>JBNJMT010000001.1:0-4800000 GCA_050936435.1 Spirillospora sp. CA-253888 | reverse complement strand
GTGGTGTCCCTGCCCTCCGACGACCGGGCTCCCGCCCCGGGGCAGGCCGGCACCGGCACCGACCTCCGGATCCTCGACCGCGGCGACGTCCTGCTGGTCGCGGCCACCAACGCGCAGAAGGCCACCGCGCAGGGCAGGTACTGGCTCTCCCAGCGCGTCTCCGCCGACGTCTTCACGATCGGCAAGCGCCGGGCCGACCACTACAAGGTCGAATACCGGCAGCGCTACCGGTCCTGGGTCGGCGTGGACGGCTACAACGCCTCCGCCCACGACGACCTGCCCGGCCGCCCGGTGACGCCCCAGGACGAGGCCCGCTGGCGCGCGGCGGGCTCGCCCGAGCGGCTCGACGGCGTGCCCAGCGCGGAAGGCCCGATCGTGTTGTTCATGCCGGGGTCCCGGTTCAGCAAGACGCCGCCGTGGCCCGGTCCCGACAAGGTCTGGAACTTCCACGGCCTGACGCTCCAGCAGGTCAACGCGCTGCCGACCGAGCCGAAGGCGCTGGAGAACGTCCTGCTGGGCCTGAAGGGCGACTGGCGCGTCGCCGGGCGCGGCGACGGCAAGGACGAGCCGATGCGGGCCCTGCGCGGCGCCGAGCGCGTCCGCGCGCTGAGCGAGACGGCGGGCGAGCTGCTGTCGAACGCCCCCGCCCCGCCGAAGGTGCGCGCGGCGGCGTTCCGGATGATGGCCGCGCTGCCCGGCGTCAAGGCCGAGGGGCGCGGCACCGACCCGCTGGGCCGGCACGGCGCCGTGGTCACCCTGCCGGTGACCTCGATCAACCCGCTGGGCCTGTACACCGTGAACAAGCAGCTCGGCACCTACCGCCGCCAGTGGGTCATCGACCCGGCGCGCGGCGCGCTGCTGGCGATCCGCAACGTGGTCGTCACCCCGCCGAAGGGCTCCCGGAAGCTGCCCCCGGGAGACAACGGCAAGCCGCGCAAGCTGACGGTGGCCGACATGCCCGACCGGTTCCACAAGCCGGGCGAGGTGGTGTCGTACGAGGTGTTCGAGCGGACCGAGTGGACGAACGCCAAGCCGCACTAGCCCCTCCGTTCCGCCCGGCGGCCGTGGACCGCCGGGCGGAGCGGCCGTCAGGACTCGGGGGTCAGGTACTCCAGCGGCAGCGGCTGCGCGGGGGCGTCCACCGTCAGCGTCTCGGGGCCGCTGCACAGCCCCTGCTCGACGTGCGCGCGCAGCGCGTTGTCGATCGGGTGCGCGATCGGGCGCCCGGCCGCGTCCAGCCGCTGGTACTTGGTGAGGTTCCAGCCCACCGCGATCTGGCGGGTGCCGTCGGCGCTGGTCAGCGCGCGCGTGCCCGCGCCGAAGACGGTGCCGTCGTGGCCCCAGAACGTGCCGCAGGGCAGGTCCATGGAGACCAGGCCGAGGCCGTGGCGGACGGCCGGGTCGTTCGGCGCGGGGACCGTGCGGCGCATCTCGGCGAGGCTCGCGGCCGTCACCAGGCCGCCGGTGAACAGGGCCCGGTAGAAGCGCGTCAGGTCGTCGGTGGTGGACACCAGCGCCCCGGCCGTCCACGCGTACGACATGTCGAAGGTGCTGTAGTCGCGCGGCGGCCGGGCGCGCCGGTGCAGCGACTCGAACATGCCCGAGTGCGGCCCCTCGATCCCGGGGCCGGTCGGGAAGGCGGTGTGCCGCAGCCCCGCGCGCCGGATCACGTTGCGGGTGATGTAGTCCTCGGCGCGCAGGCCCGAGACCTTCTCCAGCAGCAGCCCGGCGATCAGGTCGTTGGTGCCGGCGTAGGCGGGGCCGCTGCCGGGCGGGGCGGCCTGCGGGGCGTTGACGGCCTCGGAGATCAGGGTGCGCACCGAGTGGCGCCGGCGGCGGCCCTCGTCCAGGCTGCGGGTGGACCGTTCCGCCAGCGACGGGAAGGCGGCGGCCAGGTGGTCGGCGATGCCGCTGGTGTGGTTGAGGAGCATCCGCACGGTGATCTGGCGGCCGCGCTCGCCGTACACCACGTCCGGCAGGTGGGTCGCGATCGGGTCGTCCAGGCGGAGCCTGCCCTGCTCGACCTGCTGCATCAGCGCGGTCGCGGTGAAGGTGGCGGTGACCGCGCCGATCCGGTGCCGCATCCCCGGCGCGACGGGGCGGCGGGTGCGCGGGTCGGCGACGCCGGAGGCGCCGCTCCACTCCTCGCCGCCGGCGCGGACGGTGGAGTAGAGCCCGTACATGCCCGCCGCCCGGGTCGCGTTCAGCGTCGCGCGCAGCCGGGCCGCGTCGAGCGCGGGCGCGGGCGGCCGGGCGCTCTCGGGGTCCTGCGCGGAGGCGGCGGGCGGCGCGAGGACGGCCGACGCGAGGACGGCCGGGAGCAGCGCCGCCGCCATGGCGAGGCGTCCGAACCGGCTCGCGCCCATCACGCCACTCCCCCGCCGTGTCGTCCCACGGGTCATGCCCGCTTCGACCTTCATTGTCCACGCCGGGCCCCCGGCGCGGCAGCCGTTCGGGCCGCCGCGCACTGGGAGGTTGATCACGCTCGAAAACCGCTTGAAGATCAAATACAGGCCGCTGACCTGCGAAACCTGCCCGGCGCGGCAGTGCGCGCCGGGCAGGCGGTCATACGATTGTGACCTTGTCGATCAGCGGTGCCGGCCGGGACCGGGGTCTCACGCCAGCAGATCGGCCAGCGCGCGGCGGCTGCCGGGGCGCCGCAGCTTGCTCATCCCCTTCGCCTCGATCTGCCGGATGCGCTCGCGCGTGACGCCGAACGCGCGGCCCACCTCGTCCAGGGTCTTGGGCTCGCCGGTGGCCAGCCCGAACCGCAGCGCGATCACGTTGGCCTCGCGCTCGGTCAGCGCCTGGTCCATCACCCGGTCCAGCTCGCCGCGCAGCAGCGTGGAGGCGACCGCGTCGGCCGGATCGGGGGCGTCGGTGTCCTCGATCAGGTCGCCGAACTCGCCGCCGTCCCCGTCCTCGCCGACCCGGACGTGCAGCGACACCGGCTCGCGCGCCTGGCGCTGCAGCCGCTCGACCTTCTGCGGCGTGAGGTCGAGCGCGGCCGCCAGCTCCTCGGTGCTCGGCTCGCGGCCGAGCTCGACCACCAGCTGCCGGCGGCGGACGTTCATGCGGCTCACGACCTCGGCGACGTGCGCGGGCAGCCGGATCGTGCGGCCCTGGTCGGCGAGCGCCCGCGACAGCGCCTGCCTGATCCACCAGACGGCGTAGGTGGAGAACTTCAGGCCCCGGCGGTGCTCGAACTTCTCCACCGCGCGGATCAGCCCGAGGTTGCCCTCCTGCACCAGGTCGGTCAGCGGCAGGCCGCGGCCGGCGTACCGCTTGGCCTGGAAGACCACCAGCCGCAGGTTGGCGCGGACCATGTGCTCCTTGGCCGCCGCGCCGTCGGCGGCGATCTCGGCGAGGTCGGCCCGCTCCTCGGCGCTCAGGTCGGCGCGCGCGTCCAGGCGTTCGCGCGCGAACAGCCCGGCCTCGATGCGCACGGCCAGATCCACTTCCTGCTCGGCCGTCAGCAGAGGTGTACGGCCGATCCGAACGAGGTAGTCCTTCATGGGGTCGGCGGACGGGGCGGCGGGGGTCGTGGCGCGCAGGTTCAGAGGTCCTCCTCGTTGATGTCCTGACCTAAACTTATGACGAACCTAGGAATATGTCAACACTATTTTTAGGTCGAACCTGTGGCACACTGGCGCCATGACCGAGACCAGACCGGGCCTTCGCGCGCTCAAGAAGGCCCAGACCAGGGAGAACATCTCCCACCAGGCCACCCGGCTGTTCCTGGAACGGGGCTTCGACAAGGTGACGATCGCCGACGTCGCGGCGGCCGCCCAGGTCGCCAAGATGACGGTGACCAACTACTTCCCGCGCAAGGAGGACCTGGCCCTCGACCTGCACGAGGCGTTCGTGGCGTCGCTGGCGACGACCGTGCGCGGGCGGGCGGCGGGCGAGTCGGCGCTGGCGGCGCTGCGCCGGGCGTTCCTGGCGTCGGTGGCCGCGCACGACCCGGTGATCGGCTTCTCCGGGGAGCCCTTCGCGCGCATGATCACCGAGAGCCCGGCGCTGGTGGCGCGGCTGCGCGAGTTCCACGAGGAGCGCGAGGACGCGCTGGCCGCCGCGCTCGCCGAGGAGACCGGGGCCGGGCCGCACGACGTGCCGCCCCGGCTCGCGGCCGCCCAGCTCGGCGGCGCGCACCGGGTGCTGTTCAACGAGACCCTGCGCCGCACGCTGGACGGCCAGGACCACGAGGAGATCGCCGCCGCCCTCGCCGAGGACGGGGCGGCGGCGTTCGACCTGCTGGAGCCCGCGCTGGGCGGCTACGCCGTCAGGGCGTGACCGCCCGGCAGGCTAGGAGATGGTGAGCAGCAGGTCCCCGGCCTGCACCGGCGTCGCGGCCGGCACCGCGAGGCGCGTCACCGTCCCGGCGACCGGCGCGGTGATCGACGCCTCCATCTTCATCGCCTCGATGGTCGCGACCACGTCCCCGGCGGCCACCGTGTCGCCCTTGGCCACCCGCAGCGTCACCGAGCCGTCGAACGGCGCGGCGACCTGGCCCGGGTCGGCCGGGTCGGCGCGCTCCACCGGCGGCGCGTCCGACGCCACCGCCCGGTCGCGGACCGACAGCGTGCGGAGCTGGCCGTTCACCGTGCAGATGACCTGCCGCACGCCCGCCTCGTCCACGTCGCCGACCGCCTCCAGCCCGGCCAGCACGCGCACGCCCGGCTCCAGGTCGAACGACACCTCCCGCCCGGCGCGCAGCCCGTACAGGAACGGGCCGGTCGGCAGCACCGACAGGTCGCCGTAGGCGGCGCGGGTCTCGCGGTACTCCTTGGCCGGGCCCGGGAACAGCAGCCGGTCCAGCGTCTGGCGGACCTCCGGCCCGGCCAGCGCCTTCTCCTCGTCGCCGGTCAGCTCCGCGCGCGGCGGCGTGTACCGGCGCGCGCCCAGCGCCCGGGTGCGGAACGGCTCGGGCCAGCCGCCGGGCGGGTCGCCCAGCTCGCCGGCCAGGAACCCGATCACGCTGTCGGGGATGTCGTAGCCGCCGGGGTCGGCGGCGAACGCCTCCGGGTCGGCCCCGGCCGCGACCAGGTGCAGCGCCAGGTCGCCCACGACCTTGCTGGACGGGGTGACCTTCACCAGGCGGCCCAGCATCCGGTCGGCCGCCGCGTACAGCCGCTCGATCTCCTCGAACCGGTCGCCGAGGCCGAGCGCGACCGCCTGCTGCCGCAGGTTGGACAGCTGGCCGCCGGGGATCTCGTGGTCGTAGACGCGGCCGGTCGGCGCGGGCAGCCCCATCTCGAACGGCGCGTACAGCCGCCGCACCGCCTCCCAGTACGGCTCCATCGCGGTGAGGGAGTCCAGGTCCAGGCCGGTGGCGCGGTCGGTGAAGTCGGTGTGCGCCACGATCGCCTGCAGCGGCGGCTGGCTGGTGGTGCCCGACAGCGGCGCGGCCGCGCCGTCCACCGCGTCCACGCCCGCCTCGATCGCGGCGAGGTAGGTGGCGAGCTGGCCGCCCGCGGTGTCGTGGGTGTGCAGGTGGACCGGCAGGTCGAAGCGCTCGCGCAGCGCCGACACCAGCGTGCGGGCGGCGGGCGCGCGCAGCAGGCCCGCCATGTCCTTGATGCACAGGACGTGCACGCCCGCGTCCACCAGCTGCTCGGCGAGGCGCAGGTAGTAGTCGAGCGTGTAGATCTTCTCGGCGGGCGAGGACAGGTCGCCGGTGTAGCAGAGGGTGCCCTCGACCAGCGCGTGCGTCTGGAGGACCGCCTCGATCGCGGGCCGCATCCGCTCGACGTCGTTCAGCGCGTCGAACACCCGGAAGATGTCCACGCCGGTACGCGCCGCCTCGGTGACGAACGCGCGCGCGACCGAGTCGGGGTAGGGCGTGTAGCCCACGGTGTTGCGGCCGCGCAGCAGCATCTGGATGCACAGGTTGGGCGCGGCCTCGCGGATGGCGCCGAGCCGGTCCCACGGCGACTCGCCGAGGAAGCGCAGCGCCACGTCGTAGGTCGCGCCGCCCCACGCCTCCAGCGACAGCAGCTGCGGCGTCGTCCTGGCCAGGTACGGCGCGGCGTTCAGCAGGTCGTAGGTGCGCACACGCGTGGCCAGCAGCGACTGGTGGGCGTCGCGGAAGGTCGTGTCGGTGACGGCCAGGGCCTTCTGCGCGCGCAGCCGCTCGGCGAACGCCTTGGGCCCCAGCGCCAGCAGCCGGTCGCGCGAGCCCTCCGGGAACGGCCCCGACAGGTCCGCTTCGGGCAGCTTGGTCGCCGGGTCGAGGTCGGTGGGGGCGTCGCCGTGCGGCTTGTTGACCGTGACGTCGGCCAGGTAGCGGACCAGGCGGGTCGCGCGGTCGCCGCTGGAGCGCGCGGTCAGCAGCTCGGGGTGGTCGGCGATGTAGGAGGTGGTGACGCCGCCCGCGATGAAGTCGGGCTCGTCCAGCAGCGCCTGGAGGAACGGGATGTTGCTGGCCACGCCCCGGATGCGGAACTCGGCGACCGCGCGCCGCGACCGCCGCACCGCCTCCTCGAAGGTGCGGCCGCGGGTGGTCAGCTTCACCACCAGCGAGTCGAAGTGGGGGGTCACCACGGCCCCGGCGTGGGCGGTGCCGGTGTCGAGGCGCACGCCCGCGCCGCCCGGGGAGCGGTAGGCGGAGATCTTGCCGGTGTCGGGGCGGAAGTCGTTGGCGGGGTCCTCGGTGGTGATGCGGCACTGCACCGCGAAGCCCGACACCGTGACGTCGTCCTGGGCGATGCCGAGGTCGGCGAGGGTCGCGCCGCCGGCGATGCGGAGCTGGCTCTGCACGAGGTCGACGCCGGTGACCTCCTCGGTCACGGTGTGCTCGACCTGGATGCGCGGGTTCATCTCGATGAACACGTGCCGGCCCCGGTCGTCCACCAGGAACTCCACGGTCCCGGCGTTGACGTAGCCGATCTCGCGGGCGAACGCGACCGCGTCCGCGCACAACCGGTCCACGATCGCGCGGTCCAGGCGCGGCGCGGGGGCGATCTCCACGACCTTCTGGTGGCGGCGCTGCACCGAGCAGTCGCGCTCGCGCAGGTGGACGGTGTGGCCGGTCGCGTCGGCCAGCACCTGCACCTCGATGTGGCGGGGCCGGTCCACCGCCTGCTCCAGGAACACCGTCGGGTCGCCGAAGGCGCTCTCGGCCTCGCGGCGCGCGGTCGCCACGGCCGCCTCGAGGTCCTCGCGGCGGTCCACGCGGCGCAGGCCGCGTCCACCGCCACCGGCGGCGGCCTTCACGAACAGCGGGAACCCGATCTCGTCGGCGGCCGCCAGCTCCTGCCCCGGCTCGGGCGTGGCCGACCCGAGCACCGGCAGCCCGGCGCGGCGGGCCGCCGCGACCGCCTCGATCTTGTTGCCGGCCAGCCGCAGCACCGCGGCGGGCGGGCCGACGAAGGTCAGGCCGTTGCGCTCGCACGCCTCGGCCAGCTCGGGGCTCTCCGACAGGAACCCGTAGCCGGGGTAGACGGCGTCGGCGCCGACGCGCAGCGCGGTCGCCACGATGCCGTCCACGTCGAGGTAGGCGCGCACCGGGTGGCCGCGCTCGCCGATCTCGTAGGCCTCGTCGGCCTTCTGCCGGTGCAGGGAGAGGCGGTCCTCGTGGGCGTACACCGCCACGCTGGGGATGCCCAGCTCGTAGGCGGCGCGGAAGGCCCGTACGGCGATCTCGCCGCGGTTGGCGACGAGCAGCTTTCTGATCACGTTGTCACTCCCAGGAGACGGATCGATCGTCAGGGGCGGCAGGCGTCACCGGCGACGGCCTCCCAGAGCTCAACGCTGAGCGCGCCCCAACATAACGCGGGGAATGTCGTCTTTACGAGTCGTATCTACCCAGGCAGCGGGCCCGCGACGGGCCCGGGCACGGAAAAGCCGCCGGGTTCGCCGCGATGCGATGATCAGGCGGAAGTTTCCCGCTCCGGCCGGGGTGACCGCTTTTCGCTACCCTCGACCCCAGGTGTCCCGAGAGATCACCCCTGGGGAGGGTCCTTGAGCGTCGGGCAGCCGCCGTCGGCGGCCGCGGAGGTCGTCCCCGGGAGGCGGCCTTGAGCTTCGGACCCCCGTCCCTGGAGGCCGTGCAGCCGCTGGGCGCGGGCGAGCCGCGCGTCATCGGCGGCCACCGGCTGCTGGGCCGGCTCGGGCAGGGCGGCATGGGCGCGGTCTACCTCGGCGTGGACGGCCGGAACCGGCGCGTCGCGGTCAAGGTGATCCGGCGCGAGCTGGGCATGGACGCGGCGTTCCGGCGGCGGTTCGAGAACGAGGTCGCGAGCGCGCGCCGCGTCGCCTCGTTCTGCACCGCGCGGGTGCTCGACCACGGCGAGGCCGACGGCCTGCCCTACATGGTCACCGAGTACATCGACGGCATCTCGCTCGGCGACCACCTCAAGGCGCACGGCGCGCTGGACGCCGGGCGGCTGCACGGCCTCGCGGTCGGCATCGCCGGCGCGCTGGCCGCGATCCACGCGGTGCGGCTGGTGCACCGCGACCTCAAGCCCGGCAACGTGCTGCTGGCCGCCGACGGCCCCCGGGTGATCGACTTCGGCATCGCGCGGGCGCTGGACTCCACCGAGCAGCACACCCAGACCGGGTTCGTGGTCGGCAGCCCCGGCTGGATCGCGCCCGAGCAGGTCTTCGAGGGCCGGGTCGGCACCGCCGCCGACGTGTTCGCCTGGGGCACGCTGATCGCCTACGCGGCCACCGGGACCCACCCGTTCGGCTCCGGCACGCTGATGCTGCTGGCCTCCCGCGCCCAGCAGCGCAAGCACGACCTGTCGGGGGTGCCGGGCGGGCTGCGGCCGCTGGTGCACGCCGCGCTGGACCCCGACCCGGCCGCCCGGCCTGGCGCCGAGGACCTGCTGGTCGCGCTGGTGGGCAGCGACGACCCCGAGCACGCCGCCACCCAGGTGATCAACCGCGCGTGGCCGCTGGCGCCGCCGCCGCGCACCGAGCCCTCGGGCCTGGGCGCGGGCACGGGCGTGAACGTGACCATGGGCACGCTGCCGCTCGACCACGTCGCCCGGCGCGGGCTGGCGGCGCCGCTGGCCGCTGGCCGCCGGAGCCGTCACGCTGGCGGCGGTGCTCGGCGGCGGAGGGCTGGTCGCGTTCGCCTCCGGGGACGACGACGCGCCCGACCCCGCCGGCGCGACCTCCCGGCCCGGCCCCTCCGGCACCGCCGAGCCCGTCGAGCACGTGACCGGGACGCCGTCCGCGTGCGCCCTGGCGGGCCGCCCGCCGGCCGGCACGCGGGCCGCCGAGACCAAGGAGGGCACCGCCAGGACCCAGGAGCAGCAGGCGTTCTTCGCCGGGCAGGGCAGGCTCAGCGGCTGCCGCTGGAAGACGCCCGCCCTGCGCGGCGCGCACCGTCCCCCCACCGTCCACATGCTGGTGGGGATCCTCCCCGCCCCGGACGGCATCGGCCGGACCGGGCGGAACTTCCAGAGCGGCCTCGGCAACCTCCGGGACCGGGACAAGATCGAGAGCGAGATCCAGCGGTTCGGCGCCCCCGAGCCCCTCGCCCGGCTGGGCGACGAGGCCGTGCTGGTCGAGGACGTCCTGGACACCCGAGCCGCGTCCCCGATGACCGAGGCCATCGTCCGGATCCGCTACCGCAACGTGATGATCGAGGTCTCGGCCACCGAGCGCGCCCGCGACACCCAGGCGGTGCGGGCGGCCGTGCTCCAGCGGGCGGCCCGGATCCTGCGGGCCCTGCGGTCCTGACGGATCGGCGGCGCGCGGGCGGCTCAACGGCTCGAACGACGCCATAGGCTGTTCGCCCGGCTTTGCATCTGCTTGACGACCGTTCGGAGGAGGGATTACGCGGTGCGGCTGCCCGAGCACCTGGAACTGCTGATCACCGACGAACCGGTCTTCGACCTGTACGCCCACGGCCCCTGGCGGGTGCCCGACGGCCTGTACGACGAGATCCGCGCCCGGATCGACAAGCTGGTCGGAGATCCGCGCAGCGCCCGGCTGACCACCGACCAGCACGCGCTGCTCACCCCGCCCGCGCCGCTGGTGATCGGCGACCTGGTCGTGCTGGTGGACTTCCTGTGCGGCGCGTCGGCGATCAACGCCGGGACCCACTCGCTGCTGCAGTTCCAGCTGTTCAACCGCTACCGGCGCGAGCCCGGCGAGCCGCTGCGGCCGCTGCTGGGCTGGGGCGTGACGACCGGCGCGTTCCGGCCGCTGGAGTGGCTGGAGGAGGCCGACGACCAGGGCGTCGCGCTCGCCCTGGCCCGCGAGGCGCTGGACGTCCTGGAGGGCCTGGAACCGCTGGAGCGGCGGCGGCAGGCGCTGATCCGGCTGTTCGACGACCCGCCGCCCGCGCTGGACATCAACGCGCCCCTGGAGGAGCAGCGCAGGCTCTGGGTCGCGCACGCCTCCGACGACGTCCTGGCCGACCTGCCCGAGCTCGCCGGGCCCGTCGGCTACCTGGAGTGGGTGTGCCAGGGGCTGCTGCCCGTCCACGAACGCCTCGCCCAGGTCGCCCCGCACGACGAGGGCACCGCCGAACTGCTGCTGCACCTGGTGGCGCAGAGCGGCCTGACGCAGCTCCCCGCCGAGCTGGGCGCGGTGGTCCCCGAAGCCCTCTACGGCGAGCTGCTGGAACGTTTCCCCGCCGTGCGCGCCGCGTTCGAGCCGCACGCCTGGTACGAGAAGACCCGCTTCTGGCTGGCCCGCGCGCTGGCCGCCGGCGAGGCCGACGCGTGCCGGGCGTGGCTGGACATGGCGATGCGGCTGACCGGCGCGATCCAGGGCTTCCCGGACGAGGCGAAGTTCCCCGAGCCCGAGTGGATCCCGGTCGGCGACTTCCAGGCCGACCTGCGGCGGCTGTTCACCCCGCGCCGCACCCCCGCCAACCCCCTGGCGGACACGGCCAAGAGCACCCCGCGCCCCCGCCGCCCGCGCCGCCCCGAGCCCGGCGCCGAGCTGGTCGGGCAGCCCGAGCTGACCGCCGCCCTGGCCGAGATCGCGCGCCGCCCCGGCCGCCCGGTCCGGCTGATGATCGTCGGCCCGGACGGCACCGGCAAGCGCGACGCCGCCCAGGAGGTCGCCCGCCTCCTGGAGGACCAGCTCATCGGCGGCCCCACCCTGTGGCTGTCGGACACCTTCTTCGCGGGCAAGGACGTGGCCGCCGCGACCCTGCACCTGTACGCCGACGCGCGCGACTCGGTCGGGCACCGCCTCATGGTGATCGACGGCCTGGACGCGATCTCGCACGACCCGCGCAGCGGCGAGGCCGTCCTGGAGGAGCTGCACCGCGCCCTGGACGTGCAGAACGACCTGCACGTGGTGGCCCTGTGCGAGCCGGGCGGCGACGAGCGCGTCCGCGAGGTGAACCCGGGACTGGCGCTGCACTTCGAGATCGCGCGCACGCACCCGTTCGCCCCGGCCGACCACGCCGAGCTGTTCGCGCGCGCCCTGCACCGGCGCGGCGCCCGCGCGCACAAGCACGCCCTCACGGCCGCGGGCCGCGTCCTGGCCGCCGCGCCCCCGGTCCGCAACCTGCGCAACGCGCGGCTGGCCCAGCGCTTCGCCGACGAGATCCTCGAAACCGTCCGCGAGCGCACCGAGCCCGGCGGCGAGCTGGTGGTGAAGCGGGCCGACGTCCCCGCCGCGTTCCACCCGGCGGGCGCGCCCAACGACCCGGTGGCCGAGCTGGCCGCGCTCACCGGCCTGCACTCGGTCAAGCAGGAGATCGAACTCCTCACGGCCGCCGCCCAGGCCTCGGTGCGGCGCCGCGCCGCCGGCCTGCCCACCCCGGCCCGCACCCGCCACATGATCTTCACCGGCAACCCCGGCACCGGGAAGACCGAGGTGGCGCGCCTGCTGGCCCGCCTGTACAAGGACCTCGGCGTCCTGTCCTCGGGCCACCTCGTCGAGGTCTCCCGGGCCCAGCTCGTCGGCCAGTACCTGGGCGAGACGGCCGTCAAGACCCGCGCCGCCGTGCAGCGCGCGGTCGGCGGCGTCCTGTTCATCGACGAGGCGTACTCCCTGGCCCAGTCCGACCTGGGCGAGGACTACGGCACCGAGGCGATCGCCGAGCTGGTCAAGATGATGGAGGACCACCGCGACGACCTGGTGGTGATCGCGGCGGGCTACGAGCGCGAGATGGCCCGCTTCGTGGCGGCCGACCCGGGCCTCGCCTCCCGCTTCCCGACCACGGTCCGCTTCCCCGACTTCACCGACGCGGAGCTGACCGAGATCTTCAGCGACATGTCGGCGAAGGCGGGCCTGACCCCGACGCCCCCGGCGCGGGCGAAGCTGGCCGACCTGCTGCGCCGAGCCCCGCGCGGCCGGGCGTTCGGCAACGCGCGCCTGATGCGGAACCTGTGCGAGCGCGCCGCCGCCCTCCAGGCCCGCCGGGTGAGCGCGATCAAGCGCCCGACCCCCGCCGAGCTGGCCGAACTGCGCGCCGAGGACATCCCGTCCTCGCTCACCGGCGTGGGCCGCGCCCTGCCGCCGGCCGACCCGATCACGACCCTGGACGGCCTGATCGGCCTGCGCCAGGTGAAGGCCGAGGTCCACAAGCTGATCGCCGAGGCCCGCAGCGCCGAACTGCGCCGCGCCGCGGGCCAGCCGGCCGTCTCCCCGACCCGCCACATGGTCTTCACCGGCAGCCCGGGCACCGCCAAGACGACCGTCGCGCGCCTGATCGCGGCCGTCTACGCCCAACTGGGCCTGCTGTCCTCCGGCCACCTCGTGGAGGTCTCCCGGGCCGACCTCGTGGGCCCCTACCTCGGGCAGACGGCCCCCAAGGTGCAGGCGGTGGTCGAACAGGCCCTGGGCGGCGTCCTGTTCGTGGACGAGGCGTACGCCCTGACCGGCGACGCCTACGGCCAGGAGGCCATGGCGACCCTGGTCAAGCTCATGGAGGAGTACCGGGGCGACCTGCTCGTCATCGCCGCGGGCTACGAGCGCGAGATGACGGCGTTCCTGTCGGCGAACTCGGGCCTGGAATCCCGCTTCCCGAAGCGCCTGGCGTTCCCCGACTACACCGACACCGAACTGGTAGCGATCTTCGAGCACCTGGCCACCGCCGAGGGCTTCACCCTGTCCCCCGACCTGCCCCCGGCCCTCCGGGGCGTCCTGCGCACCCTGGGCCGAGGCCCGACCTTCGGCAACGGCCGCCTGATGCGCAACCTGCTGGACTCGACGATCGCAGCCCAAGCCCAGCGCCTGACGGCGGAGGACACCTCCGAAGAGGTGCGCACCCTGCGCGCGAGCGACCTGCCGAAGGACCTGACCAAGACGACCCCGTCCCTGGGCCTGTACCTGTAGCCCTTCGGGCCGGCCGTCAGGAGTAGTCCTCGAACGCTCCGACGACCTGGCAGTCCCGCCCGTCCACCGAAACGCCGGCGACCGATCGCTTATGGGGACTCTCCTTGTTCCCCCAGATCGTGGCAGCGCCCTCGGGCATGTCTTTTCCGAGCCCATGCGCCATCTCCCTCAGCCGTCCTTCGTCGAGCGCGCTGATTTTCGGGTCCTGAACGCGAACAAGCCCGTTGTCGGCGGTGAATCCCGGAAGGACCGAGCAAGGAGCGCCGAACGAGAGCCTCAAGAAGGAGGGGCGGGAATCGTTCCTGGCCACATACCTGACCTGCGAAATACCGCTGGGAAGCCGCAACCCCATGTCACGAACGGCCTGTTCGAGCGAGAGCCGCGGATCCGCACCTTCGGCGGCCCGAGGATCGTCACTCTCCTCCACAAACGGACCACCGGGAGCCGCCAGCAAGAAGTACCCGACCACCACAGCGAAAATCCCCACCAGGCCCACCAGGCAAGCAAGGACAGCCCGTAACGCCAACCCGGTGAGAGGCTTCACCACCGGAAACCGACCGTGCCGTACACGTCGCGGTCATGCGCCGACCCGCCCCCGTGAGGATGGGATATATCGGCCAGCGGGAGGAACACGTCCGCCACTACGACTCCGATTACGCGCATCGCCGTCTCCATCGGGTTCGGGAGGGTCGGCGCACGACTGTAGACGATCTTTTCCGGCGGCAGGGCGGCCGATTCCGGCTCCTGATCGTGTCGGTGGGGGCGGTTAGCGTGACGATCAATGGACTACAGCGATCTGGACGCCCGGCTCCTGGAGCCCGAGCGCACTCATGCCGAGCAGGCCCGGCGGGCTCTCGCGGCGGGGTCTCCCGCCGACGCGTGGGCCTCGTTGATGGGGGACGATCCGCGGCGCGCGTTCCGGCACACCGTCGCCTGCGCCAGATGCAAGGGCAAGGGCCGTACCGGCGGTTACAGCGGCGATCCCGACGAGTGGGAGGAGGACGCCTGGTCGTGCCCTCCCTGCCGGAGTACGGGCGACGCGCCTGATTCACCGGTGCTCGCGGAACCTTTGGAGGCGCACGTCCTGGCCGTCGCCACCGCGCCGGAGGCCGCCGCGCGGGCCGAGACGCTGGCGCGCGAGGTCGCCTCGCTCGTGGAGCCGTGGGGGATTCCGGCCGCCGAACGGGTCGTGTGGCGGGTCGCCTCGCCGGCGGCGCACCGGCTGGGAGCCGTTCTGGACGGGCTGCCCGATCCGGCCGGAAAGTTGTTCTCCTTGCTGTTCACCCTTCACTGGAAGGCGGAGCTGGACGACGTCCGCTCGGGGATCGCCTTCAACGATCCGATGCGCGCAAGTTCCATCCCCCTCGGGACGCTCCGGGCGCAGGCCGCTGAGCACGCGGCCTGGGAGGCGGCGGCCGAGCGCGGTTACACCGTGCCGCACGCGATCAAGACCTACCGGGTGGACCGGATGCTGACCGGGCACCCGCATGCCGGCGCTCCGCTGGCGGACCTGCCCAATCCTTATGGGCCGCTGCTGGGGCTGTGGCGCACCGGGTTCGCCCTCGACCAGATCAACGATGGAACGATCGTCCTTTATGCACGCCCCTGACCCGCCAGACCGTTCCACGGCGAGTCGGGCGAATGGGTGAGAACAGTTCCGTCTCCCAAGGCCAGCCGCCATGAATCCGCAGGTCCGGGCGCAACGCTGAGCAGGATGCGGCTGGAAAGGACGATGCAGTGCTCACCGGTGTTGAAGATGGCCCACGACAACGGCCTACTGGAGATCATCGTCGCGATCACGTCGGACGGCAGCTCCGCCAGTGGCCGCCTCTCCGTTCCCCCGCCCTGCTGCCACGGCAACCACGACACGCTTCCCGTGCACCAGAAGCACACGTCCCCCGTGAGGCAGAGGGCGAACTGGGGCAGCACCTCGACATCGACGACGTTCTCGTCATGCAACCAGAGGATTAAGCGGTCATTCATTTTTTGAAAACGTTCCATCAGGGAATGCCTCTGCTCTTCGCCGATCAGCCCGCTTCTTCGCTCGCGAAGGACTTGCCCCTGCCCTCTAGGTCTGGAAGACCTGTTTCCCTATGAGCGCCTTTGCTCGTCAGTTGTCGAGGACGCCGCTCACGGCGTGCGTTTGCGGATCTCGTTGATGAGCTTCTGCATCGGCTTCTTCTGGTCGGGCGGGCCCGTGAGCTGGACTGCCACGGCGGTGTCGGGGGTGCCGCCCTTCCGCGCGGCGAACACGTGGCTCATCGCCACGCGCACCACGCGCTCGTCGTCCTCGTCCCGGCCCTGCACCTCCGCGTACATGGTGGTGGAGTCGGTGCGCCGCCAGTCCTCCTCGTCCACGGCGATGCTCTTGCGCAGCGCCTTGCGCTCGGTCTCGCCGCACGGGGCCGGGCACTTCTGCACCGCGACCATCCCGCCCGCGCCGCTGCTCTGCGGCGAGAACGTGCCGCCCTCGTCCACGCAGATCCAGCGGCTGTCGAACGGCCGCTTGTCGCCGCGCATGCAGCCCCAGTCACCGGGCGCGTCGAACTCGAACGGGAACCCGTCCAGCTTCATGTGATAGGTGTCCTCGCCCTTGCCGTAGGTCGGTCCGGCGACCGGGCCCGGCGGACCGTCCTTGGGCGAGGGCGTCGCCGGGGGCCTGCGGGTCGGCGTCTCGGTGTCCGGCGGCAGGCCGGGCGCGGTCGGGGCGGGCAGCGAGATCGGCGTCCTCTCCTCGGGGTCCGGCCACAGCACCAGCAGCGCGATCAGCGCGGACGCCAGGACGAGCGCGCCCAGCCCCACCGCCGTCGCGAGCCCGGTGGAGCGGGGCGGTTCCGGCGGCCAGTCCGCCTGCGCGGGCGGGGCGGTCCAGACGGGCGCGGGCTGGGCGGTCCAGTGCGGGGCGAAGGCCGGTCCTTCGCCGGACGGCTCGGGCGCGGCGGTCAGCGCCGCGTCGTCGAGCAGGCCCAGCGCGGCGTCCACCGGCGCGCCCGGCTCGTGCGGCACCGCCGCCCACGCCACCGGGCCGTGCGGTGCGGCGTCCAGCACGTCGGGCAGCGCGCCGCACGCGGCGGCCAGGCGTTCGCGGACGGCGGGGTCGGCGGCGGCCGCCGGGTGCAGGACCGCGATCGCGGCCGGCTCGCCGTGCGGGCCGGCTCCGGCGAAGACCGCCCCGGCGGTGTGGTCGGCCAGCCGGGCGCGCAGCCGGAACGGACCGGCCTGCCCGGGGTCGCCGGGCCGCAGCGGTTCTTCGCGCAACGTCACAAGACTCCTCTTCCGTCACAAGGTCGGACGGATCACGGCGATCGTTCGTTCAACGGTTCCGGGGACGGCGAACGCGCCCGCCCCGCAGGGCAGGTAGCGGACATCGACGACCATCGTCCCCCCGCAGGCGATCAGGTGCGAATCGCCGCTCCGTAAACGGCGAACGGGCGGCGCCCGGACAAGCGACCCCCAATCCCACAAATCCCCTTCACTGGGAGAAAACCCTTCGGTAACCTCATCCGATCGTTTCGCGTGATCTTGAGAGATCGGAAGGTCCCGATGCCCCTTCCACGCGTGCCGGTCCTCGCCGTGCTGTGCGCCGCCGCGACCGCCTGCTCCGCCGCGCCCGCCGAGCGTCCGGTGACCGCCGATCACACGACCGCCCCGGCGCCCGCCGCACAGCCGGCGGACAAGGGACCCGAGCCCGGCGGGCTTCGCGTGACCGGGCACGTGGAGACCGAGATACCGTTTCCCGCTTTCGCCTGGACGACCTCACACGACGTCATCGACGACCAGCTGTTCGCCTCCACGCCCAAGGGCCTGACCGTCCATGACCCCGTCACCGGCAAGGAGCGCTGGCACTACCGCGAGCACGACCGCCTCGTGGACGCCTATGCCGTCACCGGCGGCGTGGTGTTCCTGGCGACGGGCCCAACGCGACGCAACCCTCCCGTCACCGTCCCGGACCACTGGACGGCGCTGGACGCCGGCACCGGCCGGAAGTTGTGGTCCCGCCGCGGTGAGGGCGCGCCCTTGAAGCGCTCCCTGTCCCCGCGGACGGGCATGGCCGGGGTCGTTCCCCTGCGGCGGAACGGCGAACTGCTGGGCATCGACGTCCGCAGCGGGCGGCCGCGCTGGACCGTGAAAGGGCTGGGCACCGCCGGTTGCACGTTCTCCAGCGGGCTGGGCGACGACAAGCTGATGCTGACCGAACGCGTCTGCACCGGCGGGAAGACCCAGTACGTCGCGCTCGACCCCGCGACGGGCAAGGAACGCTGGCGGCGCCCCTTCACGGCCGGCGGTCTCCTCAACCCCCGGTCCCAGAACGGTGTCACCCTGATCGGCGACGGCGACCATCTACTGCTGATCGACGCCTCCGGCCGCGTGCTGGCCAAGGAGCGGGCCGCCGACCTCTGCTCGGACCAGTGCAAGATGGCGGTGTCGGACCGGTACGCCGTCATCGTCGACGGCAAGGGGTTCCACACGGTGGACCTCCGCTCGGGCGCCAGGCGGACGTCGCGCAACGACCAGCTCCCGGAGGCCCCCTATTTCACGGTGGCCACCGCCGGAGGCCGCTTCTACGGAATGCGCACCCAGATCGGCTCGGGCCTCTTCCCCGCGGCGCTGGGCCTCATCGACCCGGCGACCGGCGAGGCGTCACCGATGCCCGTCCCGTTCTCCCTGGACTTCGGCGAGTTCCCCAAGCCCGGCCGCCATTCGCTGCACGTGGCCGGAGGCCGGGCCTTCGTCACCCAGTCCTATGAGGAGGACGGAAAGAAGAAGTTGTGGACCGACGCGCTCGCCACGATCCCCGGCGGGAGCGGCCCGCCCGAGCTCGGCGGGGTGCCGGTGAAGGACTGGCCGAACGCCTGCACCATGGTCCCCGGCTACGAAGCGCTACGGCCCCTCCCTCTGAAGGAGGTCCGTATCGGCGAGGTCGAGCTCAAGCACACCCATTGCCTGCTCGCCCCGGCGAAGGAGAACCCGACGGCGGAGAGCACCCGGCTGTCGATCCTGTGGGTGGCCCGCACGGCCGAGGACGCCGCCGAAGCGTTCGCGCCCGACCCCCGGTACAAGGTCGGCGATGGAGCGTACGAACCCGAGCTCTCCCCGACGAAGCTGGTCATGCGCTCGGGCCGCTACATCATCGGCCTCAACGGCGCCGACCCGGACGACCTGGCCCTCGCCGGGGCCGTCCACCGTGTCCTCCGCGACCGTTGACGCGCCCGGCCGCCGCGCGCACCCTTCTCCCCATGACCGATCTGCGCGACCGCGTCGCCACCGCCCCGCCGTGGGCCTACTTCCTCGGTACGGCCGTGCTGTCGGCGCTGAGCTGGTGCCTGATCACCGCGCTGCTGCAGCCGGATCTGGCCTTCGCCGCCCTGCTCGCCACCGGCGCGGTGTTCGGCGTGCTGTTCGGCGGCGTGATGACCGTCATGGTCGTCCTCATGCGCCGTCGCGAGAAGGCCGGAATCGGCCATCTCACCCGCGATCAGCTCATCGAGCTCACCCGCGCCCTCCGCACCGGCGAGCCCGCCGCCGACCCCGGGCTGGACGCGGCCACGCTCACCCAGGCGCAGCACCGCCGCGAGCAGTTGCGCACCGCCCGCCGCCGCAATCCGTGGCTCTACGGCGCGTTCGCGGCGCTGAGCGTCCTGAACGCCGTGCTCAACGGCTCTCCCGGCTGGTACCTGCTGGTCGCGCTCTTCCTGGTGCTGCTCGTCCTGACCTTCGTGGCCACTCCCCGCGCCCTCGCCCGCCTGGACGCGCTGGAGGCCGCGATCGGCTCCCGCCGCCCGGCGCCCTGAGCGCGGACGGGTCAGCGGTTGTCGCGGCGGATCCGGACGAGCATGACCCCCGCCGCCAGCAGGGCCAGCGCCGCCCCCGTGGCCAGGCCCGTCAGGAAGCCGTGCAGCGAGTCCCCCCACACCACCGCCACCGCGATCAGCGCGACCAGGAACACCGCGTACCCCGTCAGGAACAGGTACAGGCGCTTGCTCCAGAACAGCCGGCGGGACGGCGTCTCGGGCACCTCGGCCAGGACGCCCGCCGGGCCCTCGGAGGCCGCCTTCGGGCGCTTGAAGTACTCGAAGTACATCCACGTGCCGCACGGTTCCCAGCCGTCGGGCGCCAGGCGTTCGGCCAGGGCGCGGCGGCCGCCGGTCAGGACCGTCTCGCGGCGGTACTCCCAGCGCAGCGGGGCGTCGGCGGCGCGGCGGCTCACGAAGCGGCCGAGGTGGTCGATGCGCTCGACCTCCCAGCCCTGGTCGCCGTAGCGGTCGAGGAGGGCGCGGTCCTGGAAGGCGTCGGCGGTCCACACCCACGTCTGCGCGGTCGGGTCGCCCGTGGGGCCGGGGCCGTCGACGCGGTCGGGGGACAGCTGCGCGGCGAAGTCGGCGGCGGGGCCGAACTCCTCCTCGGGGTCGGCGCCCGACTCGGCGGCGTAGGCGGCGAGGTCGGCCACCGTGCCGGCCGCCTCGGCCTCGGGGACGCCGCGTGCGCCCAGGTGGGCGGCCAGTTCCTCGAAGTAGGCGGTCATCGGATCCCCCCTTCGGCCAGCAGCGTGCGGACCGACTCGTCGAACGCCAGCCACAGCCCGCCCTGCTCGGCGAGGGTGTCGCGGCCCGCCTGGGTGAGCTCGTAGTAGCGGCGGCCCGGCCCGCGGTCGGCGACGCGGAACTCGGCCGCCACCAGCCCCGCCTCCTCCAGCCGGTTCAGCACCGGGTAGAGGGTGCCGCCCTTGATCTGGCCGAGCCCGGCCGCGCCGAGCGACTTGGCGATCTCGTAGCCGTAGCTCTCGCCCTTGGTGAGGCTGGCGAGCACGAGCAGGTCGAGCACGCCCTTGAGCCAGCTCGCCCGGCGGTCGGTGGCCATGGTCCTCGTTCCTCGTAGCGGTGCGGAGTCGGGGTGCAATCTAGCCGCCCTGGCCGACCGGACGCGGCGCGGGCGTGAGCACCAGGCCCCGGACGTCGATGGCGATGTGCACCAGGATCGGCACCAGCAGGCTGCCGGTGGACAGGTACAGCATGGTCAGCGCGTAGCCGGGCAGCGCGACCACCAGCATGTTGCGCCAGCCCTGGTACAGGTGCCCCACCGCGAACACCGCCAGCGCCAGCGCGGCGGCCGCCTTGACCGGCAGGCCGAGCACCCCGACGCCGAGCGCGATCAGCATCCCGCGGTAGACGATCTCCTCGCAGATCCCGGCGGTGACCG
This sequence comes from Spirillospora sp. CA-253888, assembly GCA_050936435.1. Classification (GTDB taxonomy): domain Bacteria; phylum Actinomycetota; class Actinomycetes; order Streptosporangiales; family Streptosporangiaceae; genus Spirillospora. Next base: position 4,779,549 of record JBNJMT010000001.1, on the reverse strand, counting down.
CCATGCCGAGCCCGGCCCAGCGCTCGCCGGGGGTGCGCGGCAGCAGCGCCTCGAAGCCCGCCGTCTGGCGCTCGGTCAGCCTGCGCAGCGCCGGCAGGCGGTCGGACCGGTGCGCACACCACAGCAGCGCCCCCATGACTGCCATGACGACGCTCAGCCCGGTGACCGTCCCGGCGGCCTCGCCGAAGCCGCCGGACGTGGACAGGCCCACGTCCCCGGCCGTCACACCCGGCGAGACCGCCACGATCGCCACCGCCAGCCCGGCCATCGTCCAGGAGGAGGCCATCCAGAGCCGCAGCGTCCGGACCAGCGCGCGGGGGTCGCGGTCGCGGCGACGGACCAGCCGGTCATAGCTGATCTTGCCCAGCAGCGGCTCGCCGACCAGCGCGCCGAGGGCGAGGACCAAAGCCAGCGCCAGTCCGGGCGCCGAGAAGTCGGGAGAGATCGACATGGGGTCGCTCCAAGCGGGGGGTTAGTTGCTCCAACGATCTAAACGCTAGAGCAAGCTAGGTAGAAATACAACCTATGTCGGACCGCGCGCTGTAGAGACGGTCCGAATGTGTGGGAAGGCGGTGCGTCAGCGGGCCCGATGGCGTTCGTAGTGGCGGCTCACCCGCGCCCGGTTGCCGCAGCCCGGCGAGCACCACGCGCGGCGCGGATGCCGCCGCACGAAGAACAGGACGCATCCGGGCCCGCCGCACGCGCGCAGCGCCGAACGTTGCGGACCGCCGAACACCTGCACCGCCGACGCGGCGATCACGGCCAGCACCGCGTCGACCGGGGGCGCGGCGGTCACCTCCTGCACGGCGGGCTCGCCCGCCCACGACAGGCGGGGCCAGCTCGGCGCGGCGGCGGCGGCCTCGTTCAGCGTCGCCAGGGGGGCCGCGGGCGGGGGCGTCCCGTTCACCAGGGCGCGGGCCAGCGCGCGGACGGCGTCGCGCAGCCGCACGAACCGGGCCAGGTCGCCGTCCCCCAGCGCGCGGGCCGCGGAGTCGGCGAGGTCGCCGGGAAAGGCGGCCGCGTGGGCGCGCAGCCAGGCGGCCAGCATGGCGGGCGTGGCCAACCCCTCGCGCAGGTCTCCGCGCACGGTGTGGCGCGTGTTGCCGAACTCGACGGCGAGCGGCTCACCGAGCGCCGGGGCCACCCCGGTCTCGATGCGGTCGGGACTCACGGCGGTCATGATGTCACCAACCGTGAGCGTCCGTCCGCCCGATTCCCGCGCCTGGAAACCAGGCGCCCCCGCGGAATAAAGGTAGATCATTTGCCGTTGCAACTACTCGGACGCAACAGCGGCACCACCATCCCCACAGCCCCTGGAGGCACCCTTGCGCAGCAGCATCCCCAGGCCCCGGCCGACCAAGGCCCAGCCCGGCGTGCGGACCCGTTCCCTGCGGGCCCTCGCCGTCGCCGCCCGGATGGAACGCCACCACGCCCCGGAGGGCCCGCCGGGCCGCCAGGACGGCCGGACGGAGCACCGCCCCGCGCGGCGGACCCCCGACCCGGCCTGAGCAAGCCCCGCCCCGGCGGCGGTCGTGAACCCTGCGTTCACGGCCGCCGCCGCGGCTTTTCCACAGGCGGCCGACGGTGCGATTTGCGAAGGGCATACCCTCTGCTGGCTAATAGTCTTGAGGGGTCCGAGGCCGGAGTGACGGGAAGGCAGTGGTGTGAGCGACAGGACGATGCCGGACGCTCACCCGCTGCGATCGGGCGATCCGACGCGGCTGGGCGCTTACGAGATCCTCGGCCGGCTCGGTGAGGGCGGCCAGGGCGCGGTCTTCCTCGGCCGGCCGGCGGCCGGCGACGGCGCGGCCGGCTCGCCCGCCCAGGCGCATGTGGCGATCAAGCTGCTGCACGCGGGCCTGACCGGCGACGAGTCGGCGCGGGCGCGGTTCGTGCGCGAGCTGGAGGTGGCCAAGCGGGTCGCCCGGTTCTGCACCGCCCAGGTCCTGGACGCCGACGTCGAGGGCGACCAGCCCTACATCGTCGGCGAGTACGTGCCCGGCCAGTCGCTGCACCGGCTGGTGCAGGCCGAGGGGCCGCGCACGGCCGGGGCGCTGGAGCGGCTGGCGATCAGCACGCTGACGGCGCTGATCGCGATCCACCAGGCCGGGATCGTGCACCGCGACTTCAAGCCGCACAACGTCATGATGGGCCCGGACGGCCCGCGCGTGATCGACTTCGGGGTGGCGCGGGCGCTGAACGCCGTCGGCGAGACCCAGAACGTCGGCACCCCCGCCTACATGGCGCCCGAGCACTTCACCGGCGGCGAGGTCGGCCCGGCGGCCGACATGTTCGCCTGGGGCACCACGATGGTGTTCGCGGCGAACGGACGGCCCGCGTTCGGCAACGACGACATGGCCGCGGTCATGCACCGCATCCTCACCGGCGAGCCCGACCTCGGCGACCTCACCGACCCGCTGCGCGGGCTGGTGCTGGCGTGCCTGGCCAAGGAGCCGCACCTGCGGCCCTCGGCGCGCGAGGCGCAGGAACGCCTGGTGAACGCGGCCACCGGCATCACCCCGGCCGCGCCCTCGCCGACGCCCGGTCCGCCGCCGCCGTTCCCGGGAACGTTCCCGCCCGCCCCGGCGCCGCTTCCGGACGCGCCCGCGCAGACGGGCGGGACCGCGCCCTACTCCTTGCCCGGCGCGACCCCCGCGACCGCCGCGCACGGGAGCACGCCTCCGCACGGGACCACCCACCCGCACGGAGCCACCAACCCCCACGGCGTCACCCACCCGCACGCCTCCGCGCCCCCGCACGGGATCCCCGTTCCGCAGCCCCACCCGATGCACGGCCACACCGCGCCGCAGCCGCCCGCCCCGGCGGCTCCCCGGCGCGGCCGCCTCGTGCCGGTGGCCGCCGCGGTCGCGGTGCTGTCGGTGCTGGGCGGCGGCGCGGTGTGGGCGGCGACGGCGCGTTCGGGCGGGGACGACAAGACCGCCCAGCGCGAGAACGCCGCGCCCGCCGGGCAGGCCGGTTCCGGAGGCTCCCTGAACGGGCAGGCCCCGGGCACCGACCCCAAGGACCCCAAGAAGCAACAGCAACAACAGCAGCCCCAGCAGGACAAGCAGAAGCAAAAGCAGCAGCAAAAGGGCCAGGGCGGCGGCAAGACCCCCAAGGGCGAGAACAAGGGCTCGGACAAGGGCGAGAACGGGGGAGCCCCGTCCAACAACACCGGCGGTGGAGGCGGCGTCCCGCCCGCCCAGGAGCCGCCCAACAAGTACACGCCCCAGGCCGCGTGCAACACCGCCGGCAAGGGCTCCGGCTATTACGTGCAGCGCTCGGTCGCCGGCTCCGGCGGCACCGCGTACCTGCTCTACAACGGCACCTACAACTGCGCCGTCACCATGAAGACGGCCGGCGTGGGCAAGCGCTCGCCGGTGTCGGTGTGGATCCAGAAGCAGGGCGGCGGCCAGATCGGCGACAGCGGGTCGTTCGAGTGGTACGCCGGTCCGGTCTTCGTCTCGGCGCGCAAGACGTGCGTGCGGTTCGGCGGGAACGGGGCCACCGCCCCCTACGGCAACTGCGGCTGACCGGCCCGGACGACGCGCCGGCCCCGCCCCGGAGGGCGGGGTCCGCGGTCAGTTGCTGGTCGAGGCGATCAGATGGTCGAAGTCGCCGTCCTTGGCGCCCAGGATCAGCGCCTCGATCTCGTGGCGGGTGTAGATGAGGGCGGGGCCCTCGGGGTGGCGGGAGTTGCGCATGGCGAACCGGTCGCCGGGCAGCTGCGCGATCTCGACGCAGTTGCCCTGGGAGTTGCTGCGGGCGGACTTCAGCCACCGCGCCCCGTGGAGCTTGGTCGCGGGCATCCCGTTGTAGGGGCTGTCGGTCTGGAGCATCATGTCTCTCTGAGGAAATCACCGAGAAGCTCGACGGTGCGCTCGGGCGTCTCGCTGTCCACGCACAGGCGTTCCATCGCCTGCAAGTAGGTGTCGACGTCGTCGCGCTTGTCGAGGTACATCGCGCCGGTGAGGTTCTCGACGTAAACCACGTCCGGCAGGTCCTGCTCGGGAAAGCGCAGGATCGAGAACGCGCCGCCCTCGGCGGCGTGCCCGCCGAACCGGAACGGCATGATCTGAATGGTCACGTTGGGGAGTTTGGACATCTCGATGAGGTGCTCGAACTGGCCGCGCATCACCTCCGGCCCGCCGATGGGGCGCCGCAGCGCCCCCTCGTCCAGGACCGCCCACAGGCGCGGGGCGTCGGGGGCGCTCAGCCGTTCGCACCGCTGCATCCGCAGCTCGACCCGCTGGTCGATCTCGTGGTCGGCCGCACTGGAGTTGCCCAGCCGGATCACCGACCGCGCGTAGCCCTCCGACTGCAGCAGTCCGGGAACGAACTGCAGCTCGTAGGTGCGGATCATGGCCGCCGACTCCTCCAGCCCCACATAGGTCTGGAACCAGTTCGGCAGCACGTCGTTGTAGCGGTGCCACCAGCCGGGGGTGTTGGCGTCGCGGGCGAGCTGCAGCAGCGCCTTGCGCTCGGCCTCGTCGGCCACCCCGTAGAGGGTGAGCAGATCGTCGACGTCGCGCTCCTTGAAGCTGACCCGGCCCAGCTCCAAGCGGCTGATCTTGGACTCCGACGCGCGGATGGTGTAGCCGGCGGCCTGACGGGTCACCCCCCGCTGCTCGCGCAGACGGCGCAGTTGTGACCCGAGCAGGATCCGACGCACCGTGGATCCGCTTCCCGGCGTCTCTGGAGTCACGCCCAACCTCCCGGCTTCATGGCGGACAGCGAACTTAGTGTGCCACCGGCCCTGGGTGTCGTGCCGCAACCTCCGATCATCCGCCGCCACCGTCTGTGGAAAGTCGGATGCACGTGCATTGGGCCTTGCATTCGCACGCTACGATGCGCAGGATAACGCACGAGACTTACGAGCCATGGCTGCACAACGAGATCACTCTGCGGGGTCGCGGGAATGACGTCACGCCACGCGTACGACGACACGCGGTGGAGCACCACGCCATGGAGCGCCCCGGCTCCTGCGGAGACACAGGACCTGAGCGTGCACTCGACTCCCGTACCCGAATCCTCCGGCCTGCCGCCCCGCCTGGACGGCGCCCTGCGCTCGCTGGTGGACCTGACCGGCCCCACGGTCTCCTTCGACGTCCACCCCGACCCCGAGTCGGTCACCGAGGCCCGCCACTTCGCGCTGTCCCGGCTCGGCGAGTGGGGCCTGGCCGACCTGGTCGACGACGTCGGCCTGGTGGTCTCCGAGCTGGTCACCAACGCCCTGCGGCACAGCAGCGCCTCCCCCTGCCGCCGCCTGGACGACTACGCGGGCCACACCTACGCCGCCGACCCCCTGTCCTCCGCCCCGGCGGCGATCCGGCTGCGCATGACCCACCGGTCGCCCTGGCTGCTGTGCGGGATCATGGACGCCAGCCCCGCCGCGCCGCGCCGCAAGGAGCCGGACTACATCGCCGAGACCGGCCGCGGGCTCCACCTGGTGGACTCCTTCAGCGCCCAGTGGGGCTGGCGCGCCCTGCCCTACGGCAAGGTCGTGTGGGCGCTCTTCCGCTCCCCGGCCTGACGGGTTCGAGGACGGCACGGGCGCATCATCCGGCCCCCGGTCCCCGCCCGTCCCGCCGCTGGTCACACGGGTCGTCCACCCCACCGGCACCGTCCGGCGCAACTCGACAGGACCAATGTGGATAACCGACGATCCACGGGGTATACGGCACATTCCACCACGAGCAGCGGACTTGGAGCACCTGTGGAATTCTCCGTCGAGCACCGGACCGAGCAGGATCTCACGGTCGTAAAGATCAACGGGGAGATCGACGTCTTCACCAGCCCCCGGCTGCGCGAGATGCTCCTGGACATCATCGACAACGGCGGCCTGCACCTGGTGGTGGACCTCGGCGAGGTCACCTTCCTGGACTCCACGGGCCTCGGCGTGCTGGTCGGCGTCTACCACCGGCTGCGCGCCCGCGACGGCTCCATGTCGTTCATGGGCGTCAACGACCGCGTCCGCCGGGTCTTCCACGTCACCCAGCTCACCAAGATCTTCGTCCTGCACGACTCGCTGGAGGAGGCGCAGGCCGCGCACCGCGCCGCCGGGGACAACGACTCCTCCGCCGTGCTCTGACGGCCGCGCCCCGCCCCCGGGGGCCGGAGCCGGCGCCACAGGCCGGCGCAACGGGTTCCAACGGGATCGGAGACCTGCCGGGACCGGTACGGTTGAGGGACAGATCAAGCCCGCCGCATGGGCTTTCGCCAAGGCGCGCGGGGCTGTCCGTCAACCGATCCACCGACCGGACGGGAGCGCTCCGTGGCAGAACAGCCGCTGCATGAGCACACGCTCGGCAATGGGCTGCGCGTGGTGGTCTGCGAGGACCATGTCGTACCGCTGGCCGCCGTCAACATCTGGTACGGCGTGGGCTCGCGGCACGAGGTCGCCGGCCGCACCGGGCTGGCCCACCTGTTCGAGCACCTGATGTTCCAGGGCTCGGCCAACGTCGCCGAGGGCGAGCACGCCGCCCTCCTGGAGAGCGCCGGCGCCACCTTCAACGCCAGCACCTCCTTCGAACGCACCAACTACTACGAGACCGTGCCGGTCAGCCACCTGGAGCTCGCGCTCTGGCTGGAGGCCGACCGGATGGGCACCCTGCCCGCCGCGCTCACCCAGGCCAACCTGGACAACCAGCGCGACGTGGTGAAGAACGAGCGGCGCCAGCGCTACGACAACCAGCCCTACGGCACCGCGTTCGAGCGGCTGTGCCGCCTGACGTTCCCGGCGGGCCACCCGTACGCGCACACCCCCATCGGCTCGATGGAGGACCTGGACGCCACCACGCTGGAGGACTGCACCGACTTCTTCGGCACCTGGTACGCGCCGGGCAACGCGGTGCTGTCGATCGTCGGGGACGTCGACCCGGAGGCGACCATCGCCGCCGTCGAGCGCTACTTCGGCGGCCTGCCCACCGGCCCCACCCCGCCGCCCGCGCGCCCCGGCGACCTCGGTCCGCTGGCGGAGGTGCTGGTGGAGAAGGTGGACGAGGACGTCCCCTCCCCCGCCTACTTCGCGATGTTCCCGCTGCCCACCGACGGCGGCGCCGACATCGAGGCCGCCGAGCTGGCGGTGGAGATCCTGGGCGGCGGCTCCGGCTCGCGCCTGTACGACCGCATGGTGCGCCGCGACCAGATCGCCACCGAGGTCTGGGCGGGCGTGACGCGGCTGGCCGGCGGGCCGTCGCTGGCGATCGTGGACGCGATCGGCCCGGACGCCGAGAAGATCGCGGCCGTCCTGGACGAGGAGCTGGCCCGCTTCGCCGAGCACGGCCCCGACGCCGACGAGACCGCGCGCGCCACCGCGCAGGCCGAGCGCGGCTTCCTGGAGCAGACCGAGACCGTCACCGGCCTCGCCAACGGCCTGTCCCAGAACGCCACCCAGTTCGGCGACCCGGCCCGGGTGTTCACCGCGCCGGGCCGCGCGGCCGCCGTCACCGGCGACCAGATCAAGGACATGGCGCGCCACTGGATGAAGCCGGGCGCCCGGACCGCGCTGACCTACGGAGGTGCGTCGTGACCGAAGGCATGCAGCTCGCACCGCGCCCGGTCCCCGGACCGGTCCCGGCCTGGGCCTTCCCGACCGGCGCGCCCGGCCAGGTGCCGGACGGCCCCGCGACGCTCCGCTGCGACCTGCCGGGACGCCGCCTGGCGTCGGTGCGGCTGGTGCTGAACGCGGGCGCGGGCCGCGAGCCCGCCGGGCGCGAGGGCGTGGCGACGCTGGCGGCGCGGGCCCTGCTGGAGGGCACCGAGCCCGGCGGCGGCACCGCGCTGACCGCCGCGTTCGAGCGGATCGGCGCCAGCCTGTACGCCTCGGCCGACCTGACCGCGCTGCGCATCGCGCTGGACGTGCCGGTCACCCGGCTCGGCCCGGCGCTGGAGCTGTTCGCGACCGTGCTGCGCGACGCGGCGCTCGCCGACTCCGACGTGACGCGGCTGGTCCGCGAGCGCCTGGAGGAGATCGCGCAGGAGGACGCCGACCCGGGCACCCGCGCGATGCGCGAACTGCGCGCCACGATGTTCCCCGAGCAGGCCCGCGCCCACCGCCCGACCGGCGGCTCGCGCGAGTCGATCGAGGCGATCAGCGGCGCGGACGTGCGGGCGTTCTTCCGCTCGGCGGTGCCCGCCGAGGCGACCGCCGTGGTGGCGGGCGACCTCACCGGCACCGACGCCGACGCGGCGCTCACCGCCGCGCTCACCGGCTGGACCGGCGACGGCGAGGCGCTGCGCGAGCCCGACACCGTGCCGCCGACCGCCGGCCCGCGCATCGTGGTGGTGGACCGGCCCGGCTCGGTGCAGACCTACCTCAGCCTCGGGCACGGCGTGCCGGACCGGTCGCACCCGGACTGGCCGCTGCTGACCGTGGTGTCGCACGTGCTGGGCGGCGGCCTCACCTCGCGGCTGAACGCGGTGCTGCGCGAGGAGAAGGGCTACACCTACGGGGTGCGGGCCGGGCTGCTGCGGCTGCGGCACTGCGGGCTGTTCATCACCCAGGGCTCGGTGCACACCGAGGTCACCGGCGACGCGGTGGCCGACGCGCTGACCGAGCTGCGCAGCGTGCTGACCCGCCCGATCAGCGACGAGGAGTGCGGCGCGTCGGTGCGGGCGCTGGCCGACCGCGCCCCGGCCGAGTACGAGACGGCGCGCTCGGTCGCCGCCGAGCTGGCCGACGCCGCCGCCAACGGCCTCGGCGCCGACTACCCGGGCCGCTACCTGGAGGCCGTCCGCGCGGCGACCCCCGACGGCATCACCCGCGCCTACCGCGAGCACGTCGACCCCGAGGCCCTGACGGTCATCGCGGTCGGCGACGCCGCGCAGATCCGCGAGCCGCTGGAGAAACTGGGGTACGCGCCCGTCGTGGTCGTCCCCGCCGAGTGACACCGCCGTGACCTCGCCGCCGTGACCGGGGGTCGCCCTCCGGTCACGGCGGCGTGGCGGTGGCGCCACGGGGTTTTTCGCGCCGGATGTCCCGAGTCGGGCGAACCGATGGCATGGTGGTGTTCGTCTGACTCACGAGCGGGGAACGGCCCCGCCCGCGCGAGAGGGGTACGGCCGGTGTCCTACGGGCAGATGGCAGGCGGATACGGAGGCGGCCCCACCGTCGAGACGATCCTGTCGGAGCCGCACTGCCGGCCGGGCGGGGTCGTCGCCGGGAAGGTCCACCTGCGGGGCGGCGCGCAGGCCGCCGAGATCCGGCACGTGACGCTGGCGCTGATGCCGCGGATGCGCGACGCGCGCGGCGGCCCCGAGACCGCCGGGCCGGAGGTCTACCGGGGCGCGCTGACGCGGGCGTTCCGGCTGGAGGCCGGGCAGCAGCGCGACCTGCCGTTCTCGATCCCGCTGCCCTACGAGCTGCCGTTCACCACCGTGCTCGGGCGCGAGCTGCCCGGCTTCACCATCGGGCTGTGCACCGAGGTGGACGTCATGGGCTCGCCCGACCCGGGCGACGTGGACCCGATCTCGGTGGAGCCGCTGCAGTCGCAGCAGTGGGTGCTGGCGGCCATCGCACGCCTCGGCTTCAAGATCCAGAACGTGACGTTCCAGCGGTCCAAGCTGCGCGGCGTCCCGCAGCAGCTGCCGTTCCACCAGGAGATCCACCTGAAGCCGCCGCCGCAGTTCCAGGGGCGGCTGGACCGGGTCGGGCTGACGTTCGCCGCGACGCCGCGCGTGATGGCGTTCAAGCTGCGCGCCGAGGACCGGGCCGACGACGACCCGTCGTTCGGCGCGTTCCAGGTCGGCCACCCCGAGACCGCCGAGACCGACTGGAACACCAAGATCGGCCAGTGGCTGGAGGCGGCCGCGCTGCTGCCGCGCAGCGCCTCCCACTACTCCAGCGGCTCGCCCTACGCGTCGGGTGCATCTCCGCTGCCGCCTCCCAGCGGGGCCCCGCTGCCCCCGCCCGGTGGGGCGCCACTGCCGCCGCCGGGCTCGCAGACCCCGCCGCCCGGACACGGCGGCTACCCGCCGCCGCCCGGACAGCACAACACGCCGATGGCCCCGGCGGCCTACGGCGGCGGTCAGTACCCGCCGCCCGCGCCCGCGCCGGGCCAGCAGGCGCCGATGCACGGGCACGGCACCGTGCCCCCGCCCGGCGCTCCGGCGCCGTACGGGCACACGGCCCCGCCGCCTCCGTCCTACCCGCCGCCCCCGGGCCACCAGGCGCCGAACTACCAGGCGCCGCCGAGCCACGGAGCAGCCGGCCTACCCGCCGCCTCCCGGCCACGGCCAGCACCACGCGCCGCCTCCCGGCTACAACGTGCACCACCACCCGGGCGGCCACCACGGCCCCGGCTGGGGCGGCGCGGCCGCCGCGGCGGGCATCGTCGGCGGCGCGGCCGCGGCGGGCATCGCGGGCGGCATGGCCGTCCACGGCGCGGCCGACGCGGTCGGCGCGGTCGGCGGCGCCGCGGTGAACGCGGCCGGGTTCGCGCAGAACGTGGCGGGCTACCCGGCGGCGCAGTTCGGCGAGCAGATGGTCAACCAGGCCGGGCAGGCCGCCATGGGCTTCGCGGGCGACCAGGTCCGCGGGTACGTCGGCGAGCAGGCCGGGCAGTGGGCCGCCGACGCGGCCGCGAACGGTCTCGGCGAGGCCGCCGCAGGCGCCGCCGGGGAGGCGGCGGGCGGGATCGCCGAGGCGCTGGGCGGCCTGCTGGGCGGCTTGTTCGGCTGACCGGCGGCACGGCGGGGGGCGGGGCCGCCCGCGACCCTTGGGGCTTTTCGGACGAGATCTCTCGCACGCTCGGCCAATCCGCCCCCCGATGGTTAGGGTCGAAGGCGCAGCCCGCCCCCGAGGAGCGATATTGACGACCGTCGTGCTGGTCCTGTTGTGTCTGGCCATCGCCGGACGTGAGCTCTACTTGGCCTCCGACAAACGTCTGCCGCGCGCGCAGGAGGAGATCCGCGAACTGCGCGCCCAACTCGCCGACCTGGCCAAACGCCACGACGCGCTCCAGGCCGAGGTCAACGCCCCCGCCATCGAGGCCGCCCGGCCCGATCCGCGGCCCGACGGCGTGCTCGACGACGTCGAGGCGCTGGGCGGCCGGGTGGACCGCCTGGAGGAGGAGTTCGCCGCGCTGACCGGCGAGTTCACCGGCCTGGAGCTGGACCGCGACGCGCAGCGCGCGCTGGCGCGTTCCCTGGACGCCGCCGAGCAGGACGTCGCCGAGCTCCAACGCGAGATGCTGGACCGGCTCGCCCGCCAGGAGGGCGTGGTGCCGGGCCTGCTGCTCAGCGAGGAGGGCGAGGCCGAGGCGCTGCTCGCCGACGCGTACGAGCGGTGCGCGGCCGAGTACGGGCTCCGCGTCCGCGTCCGCGACCAGCGCACGGCGCAGGCCGCCAACGGCGGCTACTGGGGCACCGCCTTCCAGATGTCGGGGCGGCGCGGGGACGCGCTGGCGGAGGAGCTGTTCGCCTACGTGCGCGGCCTGTACGACCCGCAGGACCCGTCCGCGCTGGCGGCGCTGCTGACGGAGCTGGCGCAGCTGCGCGGCGGCGGGATCGTGCGGCTGGGCCCGTTCACCGTGGTGCGCACCCCGAACGAGCTGCTGTGCGGGCTGCTGCCCGACTCGACCGAGCCGGCCGAGCCGTGGGAGCTGGCGGCGCGGCTGCGCGACCTGCCCGAGGACATGCAGTGCGACCTGTCCTGGCTGCGCACCGAGGACTGAGCGGCTAGAGCCGCACGAAGCGCGGCGCGGCCACCTCCGTCCGGTCCAGGCCGAACGCCAGCAGGCAGCGCGGCGTGCGGGAGACGTCGATCTGCAGGCACAGGCCGAGCCCGAGGCCCGGATCGACGAACACCACGCGCCGCAGCGCCCGCAGGGCCCGCCGGGCGCGCACGCGGGTCTCGGGGCGCATCGGGTCGTGCAGCGCCCGCGTGACGACCCGGCCCGCGAAGCGCCACAGGGCGACCGAGTCCAGCACGCGGACCCCGGCGGCGGTGAGATCGGCGACGATCACGACGCCGGTGTCGTCCTCCTCCGGCGCCCGGACCTCGCGCGGCGACTCCCCCGGCCCCTGCGGCCCGCCGCGCGCCCGGTGGTAGCGCAGCGGATCGAGGGTGTCGATCACGAACGCGCCCGCGTAGGGCCGTGTGGCGCGCGGCCGCACGACCTGGGGCACGGCGCCGAACCCGCGATGCGCGCTGAGATCGAAGACCATGCCCGCCCGGTCGGCCCAGACCGGCAGGCCGAGCTTGCGGGCGCCGTCGCGGTCGAGCCCGCCGATGGCCTGCCAGACCTCGCCGGTGCGCCCGGACAGGGACGCCATGCCGAGCCCGGGGAAGGCCCCTTCGAGAACGGCGAGGGTGGCCTGCCAGGTGGCGCTGCCGACGAACTCGGCGATGAAGGCGTCCACCTGGGCCTTCTGCCGGACGGGCCCGTCGACGTCCGGCGGCGGCTCCATGGCCAGCCCGCGCTGGGGAAGCCGCACGGGAGCGGGCGGCCCCTCCTCCCGAACGGCGGGCGCCTCGAATCGGGGCCGCACCTCGCTGGGAGGAGGAGTCCAGGGCGCGGACGGCGCGTCGGCGGCCGGGGGCCGAGAATCCGAGAGCGCCCCTGGAGCCGCATCGGACCACGTGGACGACGCCTCCGCCGAGGCCCCCGCTCCGGCGTCCAGCGGCGCGGAAGGCGACGGCGACGACGCACCCGACCACCCGTGCGACGCCTCCGCCCCACCATCCAACGGCTCCGAGGGCGGTTGCGACGACGTACCCGAGCCTGCATCCGACCAGCCGAACGACGGCTCCGACTGCGCGGCCGAGCCGGTGTCCAGCGGCTCTGAGGGCGGCAGCGGCGTATCTGTGCTTGTGTCCGCCCAGCTGTGCGGCGGCTCCGGTTGTACGGCCGAGCCGGTATCCAGCGGGTCGGACGTCTGCGGTGAGCCTGAGCCCGCGTCCGCCCACGTGTACGACTGGTCCGGTGACGCGCCCGTTCCCGTTTCCAAGGGGTCGGACGGCTGCTGCGGCGTGGCCGTGTCCCTCTCCGTCCAGGTGTACGACGGCTCGGGTTGTGCTTGCGGGCCCGTGTCTTCCCACGTGTACGACGGTTCCGGCGGCGTGCTTGCTCCAGCGTTTCCGGGTGGCGGCTCAGAAGGTGGCGGCGGGCCCGTGTCGCCCCAGACGTACGTCTCCGCGTCCGGTGGGGTGTTCACCGGCGGTGCCGTCGCCCTTGACCAGTCGTCCTGTTCAAGAGGCTCCGCCCCTCTCGGGGGCTGCACGGGGATGTCCGGGCGGGTGTCCGAGGGGCGTTGCGCCGCCTGTTCCACCACCGACGCGTCGGACTGCTGCACCGGGACCCAGTCGGACGGTTCCTGGGGCGGCCGGGGGCGGCCCGCCACGCGGACGTCGCCGGGTTCGGGGACCGGACGTTCGGGGGCGGCGGGGCGCGGCTCGTCGGGTTCCTCGGGGCGGGGTCTGTCGCGGCGACCGAATCTCACGGTTTCGATCCTGCGTCGGCGAGGGCGCCCACGGCAAGGCGTCGGCGATCTTCGCGCGTCACACCGCGCCCTGCGCGCCGAACAGCGCCGTGCACAACGACTCCAGGCGGTCGGGACCGTCCTCGGCGGCCAGCACGGTCAGGACCGGCTGGCCGTCCAGGTCGTCCTGGCGCAGGCGCACCGACACCTCGCGGCGCATCGGCTCGGCGATGCCCTGGGCGGCGGCGACGTCCTGCAGCCCGACCGAGACCAGCTCCGGCAGGTCCACCACCAGGGGCTGCTCCCCGGCGGGCAGCTCGTCCAGCCACAGGTCCAGCAGGCGGCGGGCCAGGCCGTTCAGCAGGCGGCCCCACGGCTCGACGAGCGCGGGCGGGACGTGCTCGGTCTGGAGCTCGGGAAGGCCGAACCTGGCCAGGCCCTTGGTCGTGAACCAGAAGCCGTGCGGGCCCGCCGTGTGCGGCAACAGCATCCAGTCGGTGAGGCGGATCTCACCGTCCGGACCCGGCAGTGACTCGGCGAGGCGGGCGGGGGCGAGCACCTGCGGGGTGAACACGTCGATCACGGGCGCGCCGGTCTCGGCCCCGACCGCGCCCGCGACCGCGCGGGCCGCCCACTCGTGCGCGGGCGGCCAGCCGGGACGGTAGGCGGCGCGCACCGCCAGCAGGTGCGTCGCCGACGCCACGGCGGCCAGGTCGGCGGCGGTGGCGCCGTACAGGGCCAGCAGGTCCGCCGGCAGCGGCGGGAACGCGTCCGCCTCGCGCAGGTCCAGGGTCAGCATCGGGCTGGCGATCATGCCGAGGACGAGGTCGCGCAGCGGCGGCGCGACCCGTCGCGCGACCTGCTCGCGGGCCAGTTCCCGCGGGTCGACGGGGGGTTCGGCGAACGCGACGGCATAGGTGCCGTGCAGCGTCTCCGGAACCGGCAGCGTCAGACTCTCACCCAACTCGATCCCCCCGCCCGGCGCGGGCTCGGCGAACCCGCTCGACACTATCGATCAGATAGGAAGTGGACCTTGGAAAGAATCTGTCGAGAAAGCGACAATTTCCTACCAACGGGGGCAGACGCGCCTGTGGCACCGCCGTTCAGTCCGGTAGCGGGTGCTCGAACCAGACCACCTTGCCCCGCTCGGTGCGGTGGGTGCCCCAGCGCGCGGCCAGGTAGCTGACGAGCTGGAGGCCGCGCCCGGACTCGTCGGTCGTGGCGGCCCGGCACAGCACCGGCAGTTCGTTGCCGTCGTCGGACACCTCGCACAGCAGCGTCCCGCCGCGGATCATCCGCATCCCGATCTCGCCCGCGCCGTGCACCAGCGCGTTGGTGACCAGCTCGCTGACCAGCAGCTCGACGGTGTCGGTCAGCTCCGCCAGGCCCCAGGCGGCGAGCCGTTCGGCGGCCTGGGCGCGGGCGCGCGGCACCATGCTGGGCTCGGCGGGCAGCTCCCAGGTGGCCACGTCGGCGTCCGGGATGCCGTCGCAGCCGACCGCCACCAGCGCGATGTCGTCGGCGGGCACGTCCTGGCCGAGCACGGCCAGGATCGCGTCGCAGGTGCGCGCCAGCTCGGCGGGCGGGCCCGCCAGCTCGCCGCGCAGCGCCTCCAGGCCCTGCTCGATGTCGCGGTCGCGCCGCTCGATCAGCCCGTCGGTGCACCACACCAGCCGGCTCCCGTCGGGGACCTCCAGCTCGACGGTCTCGAACGGCTCGCCGCCCACCCCGATCGGCAGGCCCGCCGGGATCGGCAGCACCCGGCTGTCGCCCCGCGGGGTGACCAGCACCGGCGGCAGGTGCCCGGCGTTGGCGAACTCGCAGCGCCGCGCCACCGGGTCGTACACCGCGTAGGCGCAGGTCGCCACGCAGTCCTCGTCGAGCCGCCGGGCGAGGCCGTCCAGCTGCTGCAGGAGCTGGTCGGGGCGCAGGTCCTGGGCGGCCAGGGTGCGCACGGCGGTGCGCAGCTGGCCCATGACGGCCGCCGAGGTGAGGCCGTCGCCCATCACGTCGCCGACCACCACGCCGAGGCGGCAGCCCGGCAGCGGGATCGCGTCGAACCAGTCGCCGCCGACCTGCGCGGCCTGCCCGGCGGGCCGGTAGCGGAAGCACACCCGCGCGCCGGGCACCTCGGGCGGGCCCGCGGGCAGCAGGCTGCGCTGGAGCCGCTGGACTAGCTGCACCTCGCGGCGGTACAGGCGGCCGTTGTCCACGCACAGCGCGGCGCGGCGGACCAGCTCCTCGATGGTGGCGAGGTCGTCCTCGTCGAAGCCGGGACGGCCCGGCCGCCGGGTCAGCGCGACCAGCCCCAGCGCCTCGCCGCGCGCGACCAGCGGCAGGACCACCAGCGGGCGGCCGGTCAGCAGCGGCCGCAGGTCGAGGTCGCCGTACATGCGGCTGATCTGCTCGGCGCGGTCGGCGTCGACCAGCGGGACGTGCAGGCTGCGGCCGTCGGCCAGGGCCGCCAGGCACAGGCTGCCCGCGGGCAGGACGGTGACCTCGCCCTCGGCCAGGATCCCGGCCCCGCCGCCGGGCTCGTCGTCGTGGACGACGGCGATGCTGCGCAGCCGGGCGGCGGCGTCCACCGGCCCGGCGGGCCGCTCCCCGGCGGCGACCCGGTCCAGCAGGGCGACGCCGGCGAAGTCGGCCATCCCCGGCACCAGCACCTCCGCCAACATGCGGGCGGCCTTGAGGTGGTCGGCCGCGGCGCCGATCCGCTCCCCGGCCTCGCTGAGGAACGCCAAACGTTCGCGCACGGCCATCGTCTCCGATCCCTCCGAGCGGCGGGGGCGGGGCAGGATCGGGCCGCGGACGCCGCCGGCGGCCCGGGGTCTGATGCGCAGGGCGCGCGGCATACCGCCCCAGTACGGGACGATCGGCAGCCGCACGGCCACGCTGAGGTTGACCGCCGGGTATCCGGCGGCCAGCACGTTCTCGGTGACGCGGGCGGCCGCGGCGGGCCCCATCAGGGGCAACATCTCGGTGAGCCGGCGCCCGAACCGGGCGGTGTCGTGGTCGCCGACCTGGACCAGCGCGGGCTCGGCCCGCAGCACCCGCAGCCCGGCGCCGGCGGGCGGCCCGCCGACCGGGCCGGACATCAGCACGTCGCCCAGGCCGAGGCCGGGCCCCTCCTCCCGGAGCCGCCGCAGGTCGGCGGCCACCGCCAGCAGGCGGACGCCCGCGGCGGCGTCGCCGGCGTCGCCGGGCCGGTCGATCGGGTAGATCCACCAGGCGACCTCGGCCGGCTCGCCCCCGTCGGCGCGCGGCACCGGGCAGGCGCCGCACCACACCCGCGCGGACGGGCCGGGCTCGAACGCGGCCCGGTGCTCCGGCGGCAGCCGCAGCAGGGTGGACAGCGTGCGGCCGGCGGCCTGGTCGCCGGCGACGCCGAACAGGGCGGTGGCGGCGCGGTTCCAGTGGCTGACGCGGCCGTGGCCGTTGAGGGCGATCACGGCCATGCGCGTGACGCCGAGCAGATGGTGTTCGAGGAGGCGGGGGGCGTGTGCCCGGCCCCGTCCGCCGCCCGGTTCGTCGGCGTCGGCCGCTTCGGCGGCCTCCTCCGGTGTCGTGATGAATGTTCCGGTGCCTGAAGCCGACTCCGTCGGCCTCCCTTGAGCGATGACCACGCGGACCCCTCCCTGGGCGGCGATGACGTTAATGCCCCCGACAACCCGCGGTAAAGAGGACGTTACCTCGCGTGAGGGCGCTGCGCTGGAGGTCTGACGAACTGACCGCACTCGGCATTCCCGTTGCGCCGGGCGCCGGGGACGCGCATCAGGGCGGACGCGGCAGGTCATTGAGCGGGCGCGCTTCGCCTCCCATAATGGGTGAGTGCTCACTCACATCAGGTCGGGTGGGCGCCCACTCGGCGTGCTGGGCGTGCTGGCGTCCCGGCCGCACGGCGGAAGGGGCGCGGATGGCGGCGGTGGCGGAGTCGATGCGGGAGCGCATCCTGGCGGCCGCGATCACGGTGATCAGGGAACGCGGGATCACCGCGGCGACCACCAAGGAGATCGCGCGCGCCGCCGGCGTCTCCGAGGGCAGCCTCTACAACCACTTCACCAACAAGACCGCGCTGTTCGCCGCCGCGCTGGCGGAGGTCACCGGCGGCGCCCGGACGGCGATGACCACGCTGCTGGGCTCGGTCGGCCGCGGCACCGTCGAGGACAACCTGGTCCGGCTGACCGCCCGCATGGTGCGCTTCTACGGTGAACTGCTGCCGATGACCGGCCCCGTCCTGGCCGATCCGGGCCTGATCGCCTGGTTGCGCGCGGACGGCCCGGCCAGGAACGGCGCCACCGTCCGGCCCGCCGGCCCCGACGGGCCGCCCACCGAGGCGCAGGGCGGCGCGGCGGCGGGGCCGGTGCTGGGGCACGCGGCACTGATCGGCTACCTGGAGGCCGAGCGGCGGGAGGGACGGCTCGCCGCCGGAGCGCCCGCGCCGCTGCTCGCGGCCGCGCTGCTCGGTGCCTGCCAGCAGCACGCCTTCCTCACCCGCCTGGCCGGTCCGGAGGCGGTGGCGGCCGGTGCGCGGCTGCCCGCCGACCCGGAGGAGTTCGCGGCGGACCTGGTGCGGGCCGTGCTCGCCGGCCACACCGGCTGAGCAGCGTCCGGACGTCCCACTACCGAACCCGGTGCACACATTCCACAAAGTGACCGAATGCGGCTATCGGCCCTGATGTCACATTGACACCCCTCCATCCCCGGCAGACGATCACGCCGCCCCCGTTGTGATCCACGCCAGGGAGGCGCGATGACGCGCAGTCTTTTCCGGCGAAGAGCCACCACCGTCGTGGCCGCCGCAACACTCCTCCTAGGGACGCTGTCGGCGGTCCCCGCGCAGGCGAAACCGCCCCAGCCCGCCACCGGCGCCGCGGTGGACGTCTACACCGGCGAGCTCAGCGCCGACCAGCTCGCCCTGCTCAACGCCTCCGGCATCGACCGCGAGGACGTCAGCTTCGCCAAGGCGAACGCCAAGGGCAAGACCCGGGTCGAGGCCGTGCTGAACAGCGCGCAGGCCGGCGCTCTGATGAAGAAGGGCCTGGACCTCCAGGTCAAGAAGCCCGGCGGCAAGGACCTCAAGGCCCGCGCCAAGGCCGCCCCGAAGGTGTTCCGGCCCTACAGCGGCGCCGGCAACATCCGCGAGGAGATCCTCAAGGTCGCCGCCGACCACCCGGGCATCGCGACCGCGGTGGACATCGGCACCTCGGTCCAGGGCAAGCCGATCACCGCGATCCGGGTCAGCAAGGACGTGGCCAAGCTCAAGGACGGCCAGCGGCCCGCGGTCGTCTACCAGGCCGACCAGCACGCCCGCGAGTGGATCACGCCGGAGATGGTGCGCCGCCTGCTGCACCACTACGTGAACGGCTACGGCAAGGACGCCGACCTCACCAAGATCGTTGACACCACGGACCTGTGGTTCGTCCCGGTGATCAACGTCGACGGCTACGACCTCACCTTCCAGCCGGGCTACCGCCTGTGGCGCAAGAACGCGCGCGACAACAACGGTGACGGCCGCATCACCACCGGCGACGGCGTCGACCTCAACCGCAACTTCCCCTACAAGTGGGGCTACGACAACGAGGGCTCCGACCCCTCCCCCGTCGGCGAGACCTACCGGGGCAAGGGCCCGGCCTCCGAGCCCGAGACCCGCGCGCAGATCGACCTGTACGACCGGCTGAAGCCCAAGTACCTGGTCAACTGGCACTCGGCCGCCGAGCTGCTGCTGTACGGCGTGGGCTGGCAGGCCCTCACCCGCAGCCCCGACGACCTGATCTACGAGGCGATCGTCGGCGACGTGGACAGGCCCGCCGTGCCCAACTACACCCCGCAGCTCGCCGCCCAGCTCTACACCACCAACGGCGACACCGACGGCCAGGCCGACAACCGCCACGGCGCGCTGTCGATCACCCCGGAGATGGCCACCTGCGTCACCGCCGCCGGGTACGACCCCGACGACGCCTACACGCCGGAGAACTGCGGCAGCATCTTCGAGTTCCCCGACGACGAGGCCCTGGTGGAGCGCGAGTTCCGCAACAACGTGCCGTTCGCGGTCTCGGTCGGCAAGTCCGCGCACACCCCGGACAACCCGGTCTCGGTGGTGGGCAAGACCGTGCCCGACTACGACGTGGACAAGTTCACCACCTCCTACGGGCCGACCCAGGAGGTCGCCTCCGTCGTCCGCCGGTCGCTGGCCAACAAGGACCTCAACTACCGCATCAACGGCGGCCCGGTCCGCCATGACGGCGCGCGCGAGTGGCGCGGCGGCGAGCGGTTCGGCGACGAGAACGACCACTACTTCGCCGAGTACCGCGGCAAGGTCACCGGGCAGAAACCCGGGGACAAGGTCGAGGTGTGGTTCTCGGGCACCAAGGCCGGCAAGCGCGTCGACAGCGAGCACTTCACCTACACCGTCCGCGACCAGGCCGACGCCGACGTGCTGGTGATCGCCGACGAGGACTACAAGGGGATCAACCCCACCTACCCGGCGGGCACCAACGCGCCCAAGTACGCCCAGCAGTACGCGGACCTGGTGAAGTCGGCCGAGCACAAGCCGCAGATCTGGGACATCGACAAGGACGGCGTCCCGCACGACCTCGGCGTCCTCAAGCACTTCAAGGCCGTGGTCTGGTACCTGGGCGACAACCGGCTCACCCAGGACGCCGCCGACGACCCGGTGCAGACCTACGAGGGCCCGGCGCACGACGCCCAGGTGGCCGACCGCGCCAAGGACCTGCTGCTGTCGGTGCGGTCGTACCTGAACGAGGGCGGCAAGCTGCTGCACACCGGTGAGACCACCGGCTACACCGGGCCGCTCAGCGGCAAGGCGGGCGGCGGCATCTACTACGGCCTGAAGGGGCATCCCGAACGGCCGTGCGTGGTCCGCTCCAACTACCGCGACGACTGCGAGCTGCTGTCGGACGACTTCGTCCAGTACTACCTGGGCGGCTACGACCGGCAGCAGGTGGGCAAGCCGACCGGGTTCACCGGCGCCGGGCGGCCGTTCGACGGCGCCAAGGCGGGCCTCGCCGGCACCGCCTCCAACCCGCTGAACGAGGCGGGCGGCTTCCAGGTGACCTCCACCGTGCTGCCGCCCGACCAGTTCCCGCAGTTCAAGAGCTGGAAGGCGGGCGACTACACCGGGGCGGCCGCGCCGTTCGAGCCGGTCGAGGGCCAGTGGTACGTCGCCGGCCCCCACCAGAACAGCGTGTACCGGCGGCTCACCCGCACCATCGATCTGACCTCGGTCACCGCCGCGCAGGCCCCCACCCTGCAGGCGCAGCTGTCCTACGCGACCGAGGGCGACTACGACTTCGTCCTGCTGGAGGCCCGGACGGCGGGCGGCGACGACTGGACGACGCTGCCCGACAAGAACGGCCGCACCAGCACCAAGGTCCCGGCCGACTGCCCCGGCGGCTCCTTCCTGGAGCTGCACCCGCACCTGCGGCACTACCTGACGCAGGCCAACCCGTGCGGCGCGACCGGCACCACCGGCCAGTGGAACGCCATGCAGGGCGACTCCAACGGCTGGGTGCCGACGGCCTTCGACCTGTCGGCCTACGCGGGCAAGAAGGTGGAGGTCTCCATCGCCTACGTCAGCGACCAGGCCGTGGGCGAGCCCGGACTGTTCATCGACGACACCAAGGTGACCACCTCCGGCGGGCAGATCGACGCCGAGGGCTTCGAGTCGGGCCTCGGCCCGTGGGCCATCGCGGGCGCCCCGGCGGGCAGCCCCGGCAACCCGTCGGAGTTCGTGCGGTCGCGGGCCCTGATCGACGCGGTCTCGGCCGTGGCGACGCGCGACAGCGTGCTGCTCGGCTTCGGCATCGAGCAGGCCCGCACCCCCGCCGAGCAGCGCGATCTGATGGCCCGCTCGCTGCGCCACCTGCTGGGCTGACCGCGAGCCCCTGACCCCCGTCCCCGATCCCCGACCGCTTCCCCGCCGACCCCGAAGGCCCCCGGCCGCCTCCACCGGCCCGGGGGCCTTCGGCCTGAACGCTTTGATGGCAAAAGAGGGGTTTTATACCGGTCAACGGAAGTGAACGTGACAAAAGCTCACGTTTTGTGACCGACGTCACGCAACCCTCCGGGGCGTCCCGCGCGTCTTATCTATCGAGTACGACCACCGAAAGCAGCACCGAAGCAGCACAGCGCCGATCGCGCCGAGCCCGCGACGTCCCGGAGCACGGGGTCGCCCTGGCAGCAGCCGATCCGCGCCCAGGCCCGGCCCACCCTCCATGCGCGGCCGAGCCCCCCGACACCGGCCGGCCCACCGAGGGACGACATCGCGGCACGCGGAGACCCTCCGCACGCCCGCGCCCGCGTCCTCCGGCCGAACCCGTCGGGAACGGTGGAACGTACCTCTGCACGGGGGGCGGCACGTCCGCCCGACCCGCGCGGGCCCCCGGCCCGCGCGCGGTCATGCCAGGCCCTTCACGGGGCCGTGATCCAGGGGGAGCGACGATGTCCGCAGTCACCATGCCCGACCACCACACCACCGAGTCCGGCCGCACCGAGCGCTACGAGCGCGACGTGCTGCCGTTCGCCGAGCCCCTGTACGCCAGCGCCGTCCGGATGACCCGCAACAGCGCCGACGCCGAGGACCTGGTGCAGGAGACGCTGATCAAGGCCTACTCCAACTTCCACCAGTTCCAGGAGGGCACCAACCTCAAGGCCTGGCTGCACCGCATCCTGACCAACAGCTTCATCAACACCTACCGCAAGAAGCAGCGCGAGCCGCAGCGGGCGGGCTCAGAGGAGCTGGAGGAGTGGCAGATCGCCCAGGCCGAGGCGCACTCGGCCGGGTTCCGGTCGGCCGAGTCCGAGGCGCTGGACCGCATCCCCGACCAGCGGATCGCCGGCGCGCTGCGGGCCCTGCCCAAGGAGTTCCGCGACGCGGTGTACCTGGCCGACGTGGAGGGCTACGCCTACAAGGAGATCGCCGCGATGATGGGCACCCCCATCGGCACGGTGATGTCGCGCCTGCACCGGGGCCGCAAGCAGCTCCGGGAGGCGCTGGGCGGGCACGTCCTGGCCGCCTGAGGGACGTTCCTCCGGCAGAGGGCCGCTCCTCCGACACCGAGCGTGCGCGACTGGATACATTGGGCGACGACCTGGCCGTGATCTCCGGGAGTCCCGATGCCCCACCTGATCGCCACCGCCCTCACCGGCGCCGCGCTCGCCCTGTCCCCCGCCCTCCCCGTCGCCCCCGCGTCCGCCGCGGCCGGGCCCGCCACCGGGCCCGCCGCGGCCACCGAGCTGCGGCTGACCCTCACCTACCCCGGCACCACCACCTCCGGCACGCGGACGGTGACGCTGACCTGCGACCCCGCGGGCGGCCAGCACCCGCGGGCCACCCGGGCGTGCGCCGAGCTGGCCCGGTCGGGCGGGCGGTTCGAGCACGATTCGGGCGACCGGATCTGCACCCTGGAGTACGCGCCGGTGATCGCCGAGGCGGAGGGGCTGTGGCGGGGCCGCCCGGCGCGGTTCCGGCGCGAGTACCCCAACGGCTGCGTGCTACGCGCCTACACCGGCACCATCTTCGCCTTTTGACCCTGTCTTGGGCATAGGGTCACGCCGCCGGGGTACAGCCGCCGCTGACGCGGTGGGTGACGAACGGGTGCGGTACCGGAAGGGTGTGCGGGACATGGCACGGAGAGTCAGCGACGTCATGACCGCCGATCCCCAGGCCCTCCCGCTGGACGCGACGTTGTTCGAGGCCGCGCGCGTGATGCGCGACGAGGGCATCGGCGACGTGCTGGTGACCTTCGCCGGGCGCCTGTGCGGCATGGTCACCGACCGCGACATCGTGGTGCGCGCGGTCGCCGAGAGCCGCAACACCGCGCTCACCCCGCTGGGCGACGTGTGCACCGCCGACCTGATCACCGTGGGGCCCGACGACGACACCGACACCGCCGTCCGGCTGATGCGCGAGCGCGCGGTGCGGCGACTGCCGGTGGTCGACGAGGCGCACCGGCCCGTGGGGATCGTCACGGTCGGGGACCTGGCGCTCGCCGGGGTGGGGCTGGAGGAGGGCGGCCCCCTGCCCGGCATCAGCAAGGCCCCGCCGAACCTGTAGCCGGGCTCTCACCGGCCCCGCGGCCGGTCCGCGCGGCGGTCCCCGCGGTGAGCCGGGGCTTCCCCGCCGCCACCGCTCTGTACCGCCGGGTACGCAACCCTCCCGCGGGGAGATACCGTCTGAGGTGTGCCGACCACCGACGCCGTCCTGACCGACCAGCTCGCCCTGGAGATCGCCCGCCTGGGAGTGGTGGGCGTGTCGTCCGACGTGGGCACGCTGCACCGGGTCACCGAGCTGGCCGCCCGCGCCGTGCCCGGCTGCGCCGGCGCCTCCAGCGTGCGCTGGGCGCTCGCCGACGACCAGCGGCCCGACCCGCTCGCCTCGGCCGCCAGCCACCCCGACCTCGCCGAGGTCGTGGACCGCCAGCTCGCCCGCGGCTCGGGCCCCGACTTCGACGTCGTCCTCAACCGCCGCGCCGTCAGCAGCGACGACGTCCTGGCCGAGACCCGCTGGCCCGAGTCCATGCCCGACCTGCTGCGGCGCGGCGTGCGCTGCTTCGCCACCTCGCCCCACCTGAACGGCCAGGTCCTGGTGACGCTGACGCTGTACGGGGTGGCGCCCCGGTCGCTGGCCCCCGACCAGCAGGCCCTGGCGGCCCTGCTGGTGGCGCAGGGCAGCGCCGCGGTGTCCAACTCCCTGCAGTACGACCAGGTGCAACGCACCGCCACCCAGCTCCAGGAGGCGGTCGAGACGCGCGCGGTCGTCGACCAGGCCAAGGGCATCCTGATGCACGCCCTGGGCTGCGACGCCGAGCAGGCGTTCGCCGAGATGCGCCGCATCTCCCAGACCCGGCACGTGAAGCTGACCGCGCTGGCCCAGCGGATCGTCGGCGACCAGGGGCTGCTCTGAGGACCACCGACAGGACCGCGGGCCGGACCGCCGACCGTGGTGACCAGCGCCTCTTTGGTACTGAACTAGGCCGTATGCGCGCAACGGGAATAGGCTGCGCACGGCGGTCCACCGGAGACCGGCCGCGTGCGGTCCACCCCTGGGGAGAGGTTTGATGCCCGAGCAGCTCGAACCCGAGACCATCATGCGCGAGATCACCGATCTCGAAGGGCGCATCGGGGAGCTGCGCCAGGCCGCCAACCTGCCCCGACCGGACCTGCGGGCCACCCTGGACGCCGCGCTGCTGGAGCTGGAGCTCGCGCTGACGGCGCTGCGCGCGATGGGCGCCGAGCAGGGCGGCGCGGCGGGGGCGGGCGCCGCCGCCGAGACCGAGCGCCGGGTGCTGCGCACGGTGTTCCAGGACGCGCCGGTGCCGCTGTTCCTGCTGGACCGCGACAACAGCATCCGCCGCGCCAACCGGCAGGCCGCCGGGCTGCTCGGCACCTCCTCGGGCTACGTGTCGGGCAAGCAGTTCACCGCCTTCTGCGACCTGGCGACCCGGGCGGCGCTGCGCTCCCAGCTCGCCGCCGTGGTGCGGACCGGGCGGCGCCTGCGGGTGCCGGTGCGGTTCCTGGGCCGCGAGCGCCCGGTCGACGCGGTGGTGACGCTGGCGCGGGTGTGGATCCGCGGCGAGCCCGACCCGATGGTGATCGCGGCGGCCGGCCCCACCACCACGCCCACCGACGACCCGGCCGCGCCCGCCCCCTCGGTCAAGGCCGAGCCGGCCGACGACGAGGCCGTGGCGACCATCGTGCACCGGATGGACGTGCTGGCCACCGCCAGCGAGCTGCTGCTCGACGAGCCGGTCTTCAACGAGACCGTCGCGGTGCGCCGCTGCGCCCGGCTGCTGGCCGCCGAGCTGGCCGAGTGGGCCTTCATCGACCTGACCGGCGTGGACCTCGGCCCGGCGCTCGGCGGCCCGTCCCAGCAGGCCGAGCGCCGCCTGAACACCCCCGGCCCGCCGCGCCGCCAGGTCGTGATGGGCCCGGCCGACGACGAGCGGGCGCACGAGGCCGCCCGCATGCTGGAGGAGCTGGACCCGGTCGCCGGCACCCTGCCGCACACGGTGTGGCGCACCCGGCAGAGCGCGCTGCGCCCGCACCTGGAGGACCTGGACCTGCTCGGCACCTGCCCGGACGGCCAGCCGGTCTGCGCCAAGATCGGCGCGACCTCGGTCCTGTGCGTGCCGGTGGAGGACGGCGACCGCTGCCTCGGCACGATCACGCTGGCCAGCCGGGGCGAGCACGGCCCGTTCGACCTGACCGACCTCGGCGTGGTGCAGCGGCTCGGCCGCTACCTGGCGCTGGTGATCCGCGCGGCCCGGCTGTACCGGCGGCGCGCGGAGGTCGCCGACTCGCTCCAGGCCAGCCTGCTGCCCAAGACGCTGCCCGCGATCCCCGGCGTGGAGCTGGACGCCCGCTACATGGCCGCCTCGCACGGCGGCGAGATCGGCGGCGACTTCTACGACGTGTTCCGCACCCCCGGCGGCTGGGGCCTGGTGCTGGGCGACGTCTGCGGCAAGGGCGAGGACGCGGCGGCGGTCACCGCGACCGCCCGGCACGGCGTGCGGCTGGTGTCGCGGTGGAAGAGCGAGCCGGCCGAGGTGCTGGCCATGGTCAACGAGACGCTGCTGGAGGAGGACCGCTTCGTCACCGCCGTGCTGGCGGCGCTGACCCCCACCGAGGCGGGCGTCACCGCCTCGCTCGGCATCGCCGGGCACCCGCCCGCGATCGTGATCCGCGGCGACGGGGTGATCCGCTCGGCCTCGCGCGGCGGGGTGCCGCTCGGCCTGTTCGAGGACTTCGACGCCGGGCTCGACACCATCGAGCTGGCCCCCGGCGACACGCTGTTCCTGCACTCGGACGGGGTGCTGGAGGCGTGCGACCTGATGCGGCAGGAGTTCGGCCAGGAGCGGCTGCTGGAGACGCTGGCCGCGCACGCCGCCAGCCCCGTGCAGGCGATGCTGGACGCGGTGCAGCGCACGCTGCTGGAGTACTGCGACGGCGATCTGCGCGACGATGTGTCGATGCTGGCGCTGCGGGTGCGGCCGCCGACGCTCAACTGACCCACGGGTCGCCGGAATAACCCTATTTCGCCTGGGTATCGAGCGGGCATGGCCACCGCCCCGAACCCGCGCAACGAGACCGAGCACGAACGTCTCGACCGGCAACTCATGGAACTACTGCAGGGATTCCGCGTCGCGGTCACCGGCGTGCAGGTGCTGTTCGCGTTCCTGCTGACCGTACCGTTCGCCACCCGCTTCGGAATCGTGGACGGGCCCGGCGAGGTCCTGTTCTACATCTCGCTGTTCGGGGCGGCGGCGGCGTCGGTGTGCTTCATCGCCCCGGCGATCCAGCACCGCATCCTCTTCCAGGCCGGGCAGAAGCCGCTGCTGATCCGCCGGGCCAACCGGTTCGGGATCGCGGCGGCGATCGCGCTGGCGGTGTCGATCACCGCCTCCACCACGCTGATCATCGAGACGCTGGTGGGCGGCTGGCAGGCCGTCGCCACCGCCGTGGCGGTGGGGCTGGTGGCGACGTGGGCCTGGTTCGTGCAGCCGCTGCTGACCCGGCGCGCCGTCGCGGGCGCCCCGCAGAGCAACGGCGACGCCGACCGGAACGACGGGCGCAGCACCGAGCGGGAGGCCGAGCTCCAGGACGAGGCCGCCGACGAGATGGAGGCCGCCGAGCACGCCCTCAAGCCCGGCGCCGACGGCAAGGGCGACGGCGCGGACGGCACCGCCGGCAGCCCCGGCCCGGGATCGGGCGCGGGCCCCGCCGCGGCCGGCCGCTGACCCCTCCCCGAGACGCGCGGAAGCCCGCGGGACCGGCTGGTCCCGCGGGCTTCGCGATGTCCGGGCGGCACGCCGCCGGTCAGTACGCCTTGCTGAAGATCACGCGCTTGCCGTAGGCGGACGGCTGCCCGCACTTGACGCACGCGCCGGTCTCCTCCGGGGCCTCGGCCGGGATGACCCGGGGCGTGGCGGCGGTCTCGGCCTTGATCTCGTCCTCGCACTCGGTGCGGCCGCAGTGGAAGGCGCGCGCCCAGCCGGTCTTCACCTGCTCGGCGAAGGCGTCCCAGGAGTCCACACTGGCGGTGCGCTCCTCGCGGAACGCCTCGGCGCGGGCCAGCAGGAACGACTGGAACTCCGCCAGGATCCCGGGCAGCAGCTCGGGCACCTTCTCCAGCGGGATCGGCTCCTTGCCCTGGCCCTCCACGACCGGGAGCCGCCGCACCAGGGTGGCCACGCCGTTGTCGATGTCGCGCTTGCCGAGCTCGATGCGGACCGGGACGCCGCGCATCTCCCACTCGTTGAACTTGTAGCCGGGGGTCAGGTTGTCGCGCTTGTCGTCCACGTGCACGCGGATGCCCATGGCCTTGATCGCCGCGCCCAGCTTGCGGGCCTCGGCGGCGGCCAGCTCGCCCTGCTCCTTGCGGCCGATCGGGACGATCACGACCTGGTAGGGCGCCAGCCGGGGCGGCAGCACCAGGCCCTTGTCGTCGCCGTGCGTCATGATCACGCCGCCGAGCATCCGGGTGCTCATGCCCCAGGAGGTGGTGTGGGCGAGCTGCAGCTTGCCCGCCTCGTCCTGGTACTGGATCTCGAACGCCTTGGCGAAGTTGGTGCCGAGGTAGTGCGAGGTGCCGGCCTGCAGCGCGCGGCCGTCGCGCATCATGCCCTCGATCGTGTAGGTGCGGACCGCGCCGGCGAACCGCTCGCCGGGGGTCTTCTCGCCCGGCACGACCGGGATGGCGGCGAGGTCGCGGGCGACGGCCGCGTAGGCGTCCAGCGCCCACATGGTCTCGCGCATCGCGTCGGCCTCGTCGATGTGGGCGGTGTGGCCCTCCTGCCAGTAGAACTCGGTGGTCCGCAGGAACATGCGGGGCCGCATCTCCCAGCGGACCACGTTGGCCCACTGGTTGAGCAGCAGCGGCAGGTCGCGGTGCGAGTCGATCCACTTGGCCATGTACTCGCCGATGACCGTCTCGGAGGTCGGCCGCACGACCAGCGGCTCCTCCAGCTCCTTGCCCCCGGCGACGGTGACCACGGCGAGCTCGGGCGAGAAGCCCTCGACGTGCTCGGCCTCACGCTTGAGGTAGGACTCGGGGATGAACATCGGGAAGGCCGCGTTCTCGTGCCCGGCGTCCTTGATCCGGCGGTCCAGGTCGGCCTGGAGCAGCTCCCAGATCCGGTACCCGTACGGTCGGATGACCATCGTCCCCCGCACCGGGCCACGATCGACGAGCTGGGCCTGCACGACCAGCTCGTTGTACCAGGCGGAGAAATCTTCGCTCTGCGGCGTCACACCTTCACGACTCACGCCCATGAGGGTACTAACGAACGACCCCGCCCAATAACGCAATACTCCGACCGGCCGCCCGCCGGCGCCCGCGAATACGCTGGTCCCACGATCTTCTCGCCCCGCCCGGGGGCGTTCCCGGCCGGCACGGAGGCCCCGCGCCGCCGCCCGATGCGGCGAAAACCGCTTGCCGCCGGGGCCGGGCCCGCCGAGACTCGAGGGTCGGAACGTTCAAGGGAGAACACCGTGGGGCACGTCGAGGTCGGCCACGTCAGCCATGTGCTGCCCGATGGCCGGATGTTGCTGGACGACGTGTCGTTCCGTGTCGGCGACGGCGTCACGGCCGCGCTGGTCGGGCCGAACGGCGCGGGCAAGACCACCCTGCTGCGCATGATCGCCGGGGATCTGGCCCCGCAGGAGGGCACGGTCGCGCACAGCGGCGGGCTCGGGGTGATGCGGCAGTTCGTGGGGAACGTCCGCGACGAGTCCTCGGTGCACGACCTGCTGCTGACCACGGCCCCGCCGCGGGTGCGGGAGGCCGCGGCGGCGCTGGAGGCCGCCGAGCTGGCCATGATGGAGCGCGACGACGAGCCGACGCAGATGCGCTACGCCACCGCGCTGGCCGGGTGGGGCGACGCGGGCGGCTACGAGGCCGAGGTGCTGTGGGACGCCTGCTGCGTGGCGGCGCTCGGCGTCCCCTACGACCGGTGCCGCTGGCGCGAGGCCGCGACGCTGTCGGGCGGCGAGCAGAAGCGCCTGGTCCTGGAGGCGCTGCTGCGCGGCCCCGACGAGGTGCTGCTGCTGGACGAGCCGGACAACTACCTGGACGTGCCCGGCAAGCAGTGGCTGGAGGAGCGGCTGCGGGAGACGCCCAAGACCGTCCTGCTGGTCTCCCACGACCGGGAGCTGCTCGACCGCGCCGCCGACCGGATCGTCACCGTGGAGGCGGGCGCGGTGTGGGTCCACGGCGGCCGCTTCGCCACCTACGCCGCCGCCCGCCGCGACCGCAACGAGCGGCTGGAGGAGCTGCGCCGCCGCTGGGACGAGGAGCACGCCAAGCTCAAGCAGCTGGTCCTGATGCTCAAGAACAAGGCCGCCTACAACGACGGCCTGGCCTCCCGCTACCAGGCGGCCCAGACCCGGCTGCGCAAGTTCGAGGAGGCGGGGCCGCCGGAGGTGCCGCCGCGCGACCAGAGCCTGAAGATGCGGCTGCGGGGCGGCCGGACGGGCAAGCGCACGGTGATCTGCGAGGGCTTGGAGCTGACCGGCTTGATGCGGCCGTTCGACGCCGAGATCTGGTACGGCGAGCGGGTCGCGGTGCTGGGCTCCAACGGGTCGGGCAAGTCCCACTTCCTGCGGCTGCTGGCCGGGGTCGCCGAGCGACTGCCGCGCGGGGCGACGCCCGTGGAGCCGGTCGCGCACACCGGCGTGGCGCGGCTCGGCGCGCGCGTGCTGCCGGGGCTGTTCGCGCAGACCCACGCGCGGCCGGATCTGGCCGGGCGCACGCCGTGCGAGATCGTGATGACCGAGCACGCGCGGCTGCGGGGCGACGCCATGAACGCGCTCGCCCGCTACGAGCTCCAGATGTGCGCCGAGCAGCCGTTCGAGACGCTGTCGGGCGGGCAGCAGGCGCGGCTGCAGATCCTGCTGCTGGAGCTGGGCGGGGCGACGTTGCTGCTGCTGGACGAGCCGACCGACAACCTCGACCTGGCCAGCGCGGAGGCGCTGCAGGAGGGGCTGGAGTCCTACGAGGGCACGGTGCTGGCGGTCACGCACGACCGGTGGTTCGCGCGCACGTTCGACCGGTTCCTGGTGTTCGGGTCCGACGGGGCGGTCTACGAGCCGCCGGAAGCGGTCTGGGACGAGACGCGGGTGGTCCGTTCGCGGTGAGTCCGTGCCGGTAACGTGCGGATAAGGTGCGGATAAGGTGCATCCGTGCGGATCGTGGTGACGGGGGCTGCCGGTTTTCTGGGGAGCCATGTGGTGGACGCGCTGGCGGAGGCGGGGCACGAGGTGCTCGCGGCCGACGCGCCCGCGCGCTCGCTGAACCCGGCCGCGTCCCGGCGCAACTGGGCCGGGCTCGCGGGCCGCGCCGCGCGGCTGGAGACCGATCTGGCCGTGGACGACCTGGCCCCGCTGGCCGCCGCCGACGCGGTGGTGCACCTGGCGGGGCGGCCCGGCGTGCGGACCTCGTGGGGCGCGGGCCGCGCGCCGTCCGAGCGGGACAACGTCGTGGCCACCCGGCGGCTGCTCCAGGCGTGCGCCGCGCGCCGCCCCCGCATGATCATCGCGTCCAGCTCGTCGGTCTACGGGTCGCGGGACCTGCCGACGCGCGAGGACGCCCCGCTCGCCCCGGCCAGCCCCTACGCGGCCGGGAAGGCGGAGGTGGAGCGGCTGGCGGCGCGGGCGGCGCGGGACGGCCTGCCGGTGACGGTGCTGCGCTACTTCTCGGTCTACGGGCCGCGGCAGCGGCCCGACATGGCCTTCCACCGGTTCATCGAGGCGGCGCTGGACGGGCGGCCGCTGCCGGTGTTCGGGGACGGGCTGCGGTCCCGGTCGTTCACACACGTGGCCGACGCGGTGGACGCGACGCTGCGCGCGGTGGTCGCCGACCTGCCGGGCGGGACCGTGCTCAACGTGGGCCGTCCCGAGCCGGTCACCGTGCGGGCCGCGATCGACCTGCTCGGGGATCTGCTGGGCGGCCGCCCGGCGGTGCGCGGCCAGGAACCGGTGGCCGGGGACGCCGCCCGCACCTGGGCCGACAGCGGCCGGGCGGCGCGGCTGCTGGGCTGGACGGCGGGCACGGGCCTCGCCGAGGGGCTGGCCGACCAGCTCGCCTGGCACCGCGGGCTGCGGGTCCGGGACCGGGTGGGCGCGGCATGACCGGCCACCCGGGCGGGCACCGCGCGGCGTACTTCGCCTTCGACCGCTTCCCTTCCACCAAGGGGTCGGCCGTGCACATCGCGCAGATGGCCGACGAGCTGTTCGACCGTTACGGCGGCGGGCTGCTGGGCGTGCTCGGCGGGGGCGGGCTGCCCCGCCACCAGCGCGAGGGCGCGCGGGAGACCGTCCGGTTCGACGCGCAGATCCCCAACCTGATCGACCGCGCCGAGGCGTACTCCGCCTGGGTCGCCGCGCACGTCGCGCCGCACCGCGGCACCCTGGAGGTGCTCCACGTGCGCGACCCGTGGAGCGCGCTGCCGGTGCTGGAGGGCCCCCACCGGCTGGTCTACGAGGTCAACGGGCTGCCGTCGATCGAGCTGGCGCACACCCGGCCGCTGGTCGCGGCCGGCACGCTGAAGAAGATCCACGAGCTGGAGCTGCGCTGCCTGGAGCGGGCGGACGCGATCGTGGTGCCGTCGGCGGTGATCGGCGCGGCCGTGCGGGGCTTCGGCCTGCCCGAGCGCAAGATCCACCTGGTGCCGAACGGGGCCGACCTCGGGCCGCGCCCGCCGCGCCCCGCCGGCGCCCCCGACCGCTACCTGATCTACGTGGGCGCGCTCCAGCCCTGGCAGGGCCTGGACGTGCTGCTGCGCGCGTTCGCCCGGCTCGCCGACCTGGACCTGCCGCTGGTGATCTGCTCGTCGGTGCCCGAGCGCCGCGCGCGGCCGCTGCGCCGCCTGGCCGAGCGCCTCGGCGTGGCGGGCCGGGTCGAGTGGCGCTTCACCGTCCCCCACGAGCAGGTCGCGGCCTGGCTCGCGCACGCCGAGGTGTCGCTGGCCCCGCTCACCGGCTGCGCCCGCAACCTCGACCAGGGCTGCGCGCCGCTGAAGGTGATCGAGTCGATGGCCGCCGGGACGCCGGTGGTGGCCTCGGACCTGCCCGCGGTCCGCGAGCTGGTGGACGACGGCGTGCACGGCCGCCTCGTCCCGGCCGACCGGCCCGCCGAGCTGGCGCGGGCCGTCCGCATCCTGCTGGAGTACCCGGCCGAGGCGGCGGGGATGGGCGCGTCCGCCCGCCACCGCGTCGCCGCCCGGCTCACCTGGGCGCACTCGCGCGCCCGGCTGGCCGAGGTCTACCGTACGTTGACGCCGAGCTGACGGAGGGGTGGTCCGGAGGTGTTCTGGCGCAGGCAGCGCGCGGCGATGGAGGCGTTCCATCCGCTGCACCGGGCGCTGATCGACGAACGGGCGTTCTCGGTGACGATGCCGCCCGCCGACTGGGAGAAGCTGCTCGACAGCCTGGCCTCGCACCGGGAGGCGGTGCGGCGGCGCAAGTGGCAGCCGCCCGTGCGCACCGGTACGGCGCTGGTGCCGCTGCTGCGCGTGGTGCTGGCCGACATGCGGCCGGGCGGCAAGCTCGGGGTGACCGCCGACCTGCGCGGCCCGAACGTGCCGGAGAAGCGGAGCCAGGCCCACCAGTACCCCGGGCACCGGCCGGTCCGGTCGGTCACCGAGTGGTACACCTTCGACCCCTGGCTGCGGCTGCGCGCCGAGCTGCGCGACGGCAGCGTGCTGGAGGTGTCGGTGGCCGAGCGCACCCGGCACCGCAAGATCCACAAGGTGAACCCGCGCGGCAAGCACAAGTGGAAGACCAAGACCAAGTCCGTGCAGCGGGTCAGCGTCGTGCGGCGGCTGCCCCGGGGCGCGGCCGCGCGGCGGCCCGCGACGCCGCCCCCGCCGTGGCTGGCGGTGCGGGTCAAGCAGGGCGAGCGCATGGTCATCAAGGCCGGCGCCAAGATCGCGGTGCCGGCGCGTCCCTTCGAGCACGACCTGCCCGACCACATCCTGACGGTGGCCGCCGAGCCGTTCCGCTGGACCCCCCGCCCGACCGGGAGCGCCTCGTGAACCGTTGTGCCGTGACCTCCGGCTTCTTCGTGCTGGGCCGCTGCGAGCGGCCGGCGGCCCGCCCGTGCGCGCGGTGCGAGCGGCCGCTGTGCGCCGAGCACGTGCGGCTCGACGAGCTGTGCCCCGACTGCGCCGCCGCGCAGGGCCACCGGCCCGAGGACGCCCACGACCCGGCCTGGATCGACGGGTACCGGCGGCACTACTACGAGCACAGCGCGCGGGTCTACAACGACGCGGCCTGGTACGCGACGATCGACGCCCAGGAGCGCGCGGCGTTCGAGGCCGGGGACGACGACTGGTCCTACGGCGGCGGCGACTTCGACGGCGACTCCGGCTTCGTGGACAGCTGATGCGCGTCCTGTGGGTGACCGAGCACCATCCGCCGAGCAAGGGCGGCATGGCCGAGTCGTGCGACCGCATCGTGCGGGGCCTGCGCAACGCGGGCGTGACGGTGGACGTGGCGCACCTGACCCGGCGCGTCCGGCCGTCCCAGGCCGCATGGCGGGCCGAACGCGTGCAGGGCGGGCGGCTGCTGACCGCGCCGCTCGGCGAGGACCCCGAGCACGCGCTGCGCCGCCTGTGGACGGCGATCACCGCCGACGGGACGGCGTACACGCACGTGGCGGGCTTCGGCGGCACCTACGCGATGCTGGCCGCGCCGGTGCTGGCGGCCCTGCTGGACGCGCCGCTGATCACGCTGCTGCGGGGCAACGACATCGACATCGGGGCGTTCTCGCTGCGGCGGCGCGGCCCCCTCGTGGACGCGCTGCGCGCCTCCGCGCGGGTGTGCGTGGTCGCGCGGTCGCACGCGCCGCTGGTGCGGGCGCTGGTGCCGGACGCGCCGGTGACGTTCGTGGCCAACAGCGTGGACACCCGGCACTGGCGGATCCTGCCGTCCGAGCGCGAACGCGGGGCCGCGTGGCGCGCCGGGCACGTCGCCGAGGGGCGGCGCACGGTCGGCCTGATCGGGCAGCTCAAGAACAAGAAGGGCGTGGGCTTCCTCCTGGACGCGCTGCTGCGGTCGGGGCACGCGGAGGCGTTCCACCTGGTGCTGGTCGGCGAGGTCGAGGAGGAGGTGCGGGGGCGGCTGGCCGAGGGGCCGGTGGCGCACTCGTTCCTGCCGTTCCTGGAGCGCTACGACCTGCCCGCCGTCTACGCCGCCTGCGACCTGGCGGCCCTGCCGTCGTTCTACGACGGGATGCCGAACGTGTCGCTGGAGGCGGCGGCGCTGGGCGTGCCGCTGCTGGCCTCCGACGCCGGGGGCCTCGCGGACGTGGCCGACGACCGGATCGGGTTCACCTTCCCGGCGGGCGACGCCGACGCCTGCCGGGAGGCGGTCGACCGGGCCGCGCGGGCGGGCGACGCCGACCTGGCGAAGCTGGGCGCGGCGGGCGCGGAGCGGATCCGGACCGTCTTCACCCCGGCCGCCGAGACCGCCGGCTACCGCAAGGTGCTGGAGGAGGTCGCCCGGTGCTCGTCTGCTACGCGCACGGGGACGGGCTCGGGCACCTGACGCGGCTCCGGGCGTTCCTGCACACCGTCGGCCGCGCCGGCGAGGTCGCGGTGTGGTCGCCGTCGCCGTTCGCCGCCGACCCGCGCGTGACCGGGGGCCTGCGCGCGGTCCCGGACGCGTCGGGCGCGGACGGGCTGATCGTGGACGCCTTCCCCGCCGGGCTGCGGGGCGAGCTGCGCCGCACCGGCGTCCCCGCCGTCCACCTCGCCCGGCTGCTGCGCTGGGACGTCTACCGGCGGCTGCTGCCCGCCGACCCGCCCCGCTTCGGCCGCACCTACGTGCTGGAGCCCCTGGCCGGCGCGCACCGCGCCTACCTGGAGGAGGTCTCGGACGAGGTCGTCGAGCTGGACCTGGTCGACCCGCCCGCCCCCGAGCCCGACCCGCTGACCGGCTGGCTGGTCCTGCACTCCGGGCCGGACGCCGAGATCCTGGAACTGGTCGCCTACGCCCGCGACATGGCGGCCGTGGAGGGCGTGCGCCCCCGGCTCACGCTGGTCGCGCCGCGCCGCCCCGCCGCGCTGCCCGCCGACGTCGGGCACCGGGCGGCGTACCCGGCGTGGCCGCTGGCCCGGCACGCCGACCGGATCGTCACGGCGGCGGGCTTCAACACCGTCCGCCAGCTCGCGCCCTGGCGCGACCGGCACCGGGTGCTGCCGTTCCCGCGCACGCTGGACGACCAGTTCGCCCGTGCCGCGCGCCTCAGAAGTACTTCGGGTACAGGTTCCCCGTCGGCCACGTCCTGACGGCGGCCGCCGCCTTGTGGAGCAGGCCGTCGATCTCGCCGTAGGAGGTGCCCGCGCCCTCCTGCCGCTTGTTGAACAGCGCCGCCCAGGTCAGGCCGTCGAAGCGGCGCACCAGCAGCGCCGTGGTGCCGCTCAGGCTGCCGTCGTGCCAGGTGTTCAGGCCGCCGGTGACCGGGCGCACCAGCCAGCCCGCGCCGTAGTAGTAGCCGCTGGGGTTGACGCCGGTGGCGGGCTTGGCGAACGCCTGCTTGATGGAGGCCGCGTTCAGCACCGCCGACGGCGCGTCGTAGATGCCGGCGAAGCGGACCAGGTCCACGGCGGTCCCCAGCCAGCCGCCGTGCGCGTCCATGTTGTCCAGGTTGAACGCGCCGTAGGGGTAGGGCACCCGCTTGCCCGAGCCGTCGAACACCGTCGTCCCGGTGTTGGCGGACAGGTAGGGCACCTCGCCGGGGGCCTTGACCAGGGTGCGGCCCAGCCGCATCCGCTTGATGCCGCGCGGGGCCAGGACCTTCTGCTGCACGTAGGCGCCGTAGCTCATGCCGCTGGCCTTCTCGACGATCCGGCCGAGCAGCAGGTAGCCGTAGTTGCTGTAGGCGTAGGTCGTGCCCGGGGCGTGGTCGAGCTTGAACCCGGAGGCGTACTTCATGATGTTCGCCTTGGAGACCGGCAGCGGCACCCCGAGCCCCCGGCTGATCTGCAGGTCGCGGAACATGGCGTCGAACGACATGTTCCGGTCCCAGCCGCCCAGGTGCTGGAGCAGCCGCAGGACGGTGACGTCCCTGAGCCGGGGGTCGGCGGCGGTGGACAGGCCGAGCAGCGTCGCCACGCGGTCGGTCGGCCTGAGCCTGCCGTCCTGGATCAGCTTGAGGACCGCGGTCGCGGTGATCGGCTTGGAGACGCTCGCGATCCGGAACGGCGAGGTCGGCTGCACCGCCGGGGTCGCGGCGCCGCTCCAGGAGTAGCCGCGCGCCAGCAGCAGCCTGCCCTTGCGGACGACGGCGACCTGCCCGGCCGAGATGGCGCGCTCCTGCATGAACTTCTTCATCGTCGCGTCGAAGCTCCCGAGCCCGGCCAGTGCCGTCCCGGTGGTCCGCCACGTGGGCGCGGCGGCCGCCGCCCCGGCCGCTCCGGCCTCCCGGGTGCCGCCCGAGCAGCCGCCGAGCAGGGCGGGCGCGGCCGCGCCGAGACCGGCGACGCCGGCGAACCTCCCGAAATCACGCCGGGTCGGGCGCAGGTCGGTCATCACACCTCCGAAGCCGTGGACGGCGACGATTCAGACAGGGGCCGGTCCGCACCCTAGTGCATGTTGATCATCAGGAGGGGTTCAGCTCGAACTCGACCCGGACCTCGTCGGCCAGCCGCAGCGCCCCGAAGAGCGCCGAGTACGGCTTGATGCCCCAGGTGGTCTGCCGGATGACCGCGCCGCCGCGCGCCCGGTCGTCGGTGACCTCCAGGTCGAGGGCGACCGGCTCGGTGCGATCCATGATCGTCAGCTCGCCGGCCGCCCGGTCGGCGGTGGTCTCGGTGCTGCGGAACACGATCTCGGGGTAGCGGTCGGCGCGCAGGATCCGGCGCAGGTTCCTGACGATCTCGGTGCGGTCCTGGTCCGACAGCGGCAGCACGCCGCCGGTGCCCTCGCGCACCCGGATGCCCTCGACCGCGACCCGCACCTCGGCGGCGGTCCCGGCGGGCGGCTCCCGGTCGCCCTCGGTCACGGTGCCCGACCAGCGGGTGGCCTCCAGCACCAGGTCGTGCCCGGCGCGGCGGCCGAGGCCGCTGCGCCCGGTCCTGATCAGCAGTCGTCCGTCCGCCGGTCCGATGGTGTGC
Source organism: Spirillospora sp. CA-253888 (assembly GCA_050936435.1). Taxonomy (GTDB): domain Bacteria; phylum Actinomycetota; class Actinomycetes; order Streptosporangiales; family Streptosporangiaceae; genus Spirillospora. The sequence goes on along the minus strand of JBNJMT010000001.1, from coordinate 4,741,990 downwards.
TCGCGCGCTGCCATGCCCCCAGCCTAGGCACCCGCGCCGAGATCAACTATTCGCCCAGGTGACCACGGGGCCGCTGCGTCCGGCGTCAGCGGGCGCGGGCGCCCGCGCGGAGGCGTTCGGGGTCGATCTCGCGCTCGGGGTAGCGGCGCAGGTACTCCGCCTCCATCTGCGCCGTCCGGCTCGTGTGCTCGGCGAGCGCGTCGTCGGAGGCGTGGCGCAGCGCCTCCATGCGGGTCTCGTACAGGTGGCCGAGCTCGCGGAACAGGTCGTTCTCGCTGAGCGCGCTCGGGTCGACTCCCGTGGTCATCGTTTCCCCTCCGGTGGTGGCCTACGTCCGGCCCGTACCCGGTCGAAGGTCGGCCAATCAGGCCCTTGCGGCACACCCGCAACCTACCTAGCGTTTGCTCCATGACCGAGACGCTGGGGCCGCTGGTCGGCCATGTGCACTCCGACGATCTCCCGTGGGTCAACGCCGGGCCGGTGGGGCTGCAGGTGCTGCGGGTCTCCTCCGGGTCGTGGGTGGTCCGCAACCGGTTCCAGGCAGGGTTCCGCCTGCCCCGGCACAAGCACACCGGGAGCGTGCACGCCTTCACCTTCTCCGGGCGGTGGCGGTACGCCGAGTACGGCGTGGACTACGTGGCGGGCACCTTCATCCACGAGCCGCCCGGGTCCGTCCACACCCTCACCATCGAGGAGGACGCCGACATCCTGTTCCTGATCGAGGGGGCGTTCATCGAGTACGCCGAGGACGGCTCCGTCAGCGGCGTCGTGGACGGCGAGTCCACGCTCGCCGCCTACTACGCGCTCTGCGACGCCGCCGGGATACCCCGTCCCGAGGGCGTCCTCCAGTGACCCTGCCGAAGGGCTTCCCCGACGGCTGCTTCGAGCACGGCCATCCGCACGGCCTGTACGCGCGGGTCCGGGCGGCCGGAGGGCCCGTCCGGCATCCCGACCTGCCGCTGTGGGTCGTGGGGACGCACGCCCTGGTGCACCGCGCCGCCACCGACCCGGCGGCCTTCCGGTCCGGCGACGGCATCCTCGTCTCCGAGATCGGGCACTCCTACGACGCGCCGCCGACGATCATGCACACCGACCCGCCCGACCACACGCGCTACCGGGCGCTGGTCGCGCCCGCGTTCCGGCCCGCGGCCATGCGGCGGCTGGAGGGGGCCGTCCGGGAGCGGATCAGGGCGCTGCTCGCGCCGGTGGACGGGCCGTTCGACGTGGTCGCCGGACTCGCGGTGCCGCTACCGCTCCAGGTGATCTGCCTGCTGCTCGGCATCCCCGAGGACGACTGGCCGCGCTTCTTCCGCTGGTCGGAGGCGATCATCCCGGACGCCGCGCCGGAGCTGACCGAGCCCGAGCGCGCCGCCCTGCGGATCGAGTGCGGCACCTACCTGATCGAGGCGGCGCACCGGCGGCGGGCCGAGCCCCGCGACGACGTGATCTCCCAGCTCGCGCTGGCCGAACTGGACGGGGACCGGCTGACCGACCTGGAGCTGGTGATGTTCCTGATCCAGCTCCTGGTCGCCGGGAACGAGACCACCCGGCACGCGCTGTCGGGCGGCCTGCGGGCGTTCGCCGAGCACCCGGAGCAGTGGGCGGCGCTGCGCGGGCGGCCCGGCGAGCTGCTGGGCACGGCGGTCGAGGAGATCCTGCGCTGGACCACCCCCGTGGTCTACTTCCTGCGCACCGCGACGCGCCCCGTCTCCCTGGGCGGGGCCGAGCTGGCCGAGGGCGACCGCGTGATGCTGCTGTACGGCGCGGCCAACCGCGACCCCGACGCGTTCGGCCCGGACGCCGACCGGTTCGACATCGCGCGGCGGCCCGAGGCGCCGGGGCTGGCGTTCGGCTTCGGGCCGCACTTCTGCCTGGGCGCGGCGCTCGCCCGCATGGAGATCCGCCTGCTGCTGGAGGAGCTGCTCCCCCGCGCCGAGCGGATCGGCGCCGCGGGCGAGCCCGTCCACAACGGGTCGTCGGTCGTCACCGGGCTGCGCCGCTGCGAGCTGGCGTTCGGCTGATCAGCGGGGCGGGGAGTGCGGGCAGAACACCGCCAGCGCCCCGCTCCGCTTGCCGAAGCGGACCGCCGACGCCAGCGAGGACACCTCGCCGTCGCGGGCCAGCCGCAGCGGCCCGTCCTGCGAGACCAGCTCCAGCGCGCCGTCCTGCCAGTGCCGGTAGCCGGGCGTCAGGTGCAGGTGCCCGAGCAGCACCGACGCCAGCGCCCGCACGCGCGGCACCCGCCTCGCGGCGGTCACCATGCGGATGTCGAGCTGCCCGTCGTCCAGGTGCTCGCGCCAGGTCGGCGCGGGCCCGCGCGAGCCGTAGGCGCAGTTGCCGACGAACGCCAGCCACACCTTGCGCGGCTCGCCGTCCACCAGCATGTCGACCGGCTCGGAGCGCCGGAAGGTGCGGAACGCGGCCACCGCGAGCGCGGGCCACTTGCCGAGCCGCCCCTCCAGCCGCTCGCGGCGGTCGACCAGCTCGGTGTAGGCGCCGAAGCTCGCGGTGTTGAGGAAGATGGAGTCGAGCTCGGAGTCGAGGTCGTGCCCGTTGATCTCCGGCGTGACGAAGGCCACGTCGACGCGGCCGAGGCAGCCGCCGCGGTAGGCGGCGATCGCGTCGGTCACCGTCTCCATGCCGAGCGCCCGCGCGAAGTGGTCGAAGGTCCCGGCGGGCACCGGCAGCAGCGGCACCCGGTGGCGCAGCGCGGCGCGCGCCCCGACGTTGACGGTGCCGTCGCCGCCGACCACCGCCAGCACCTGGGCGCGCTCGGCGGCCTCGTCGAGCGCCTTCTCCAGGTCGGCGTCGGGCTCCAGCCGGACGATCTCGGCGGCGGGCAGCTCGCGTTCCAGCACCGCGAGGTCGCGCTCGGCCCGGCCGGGCAGGCTGATGCCGCCGTCGGCGGTGTTGCGGCCGGAGGAGACGTTGACGACCGCGACCACGCCGCGCCCGTCCTCGGTGACGGTGACCTGCTCGGTGCCGGTGCGGGTGACGTGCGCGACCGGCGGCCTGGCCGGCCACACCAGCCGGGTGCCGAGCGCGGTGGCCGCGCCGATGCCGAGGCCCGCCAGCACGTCGCCGGGGTAGTGCGCGCCGGTGTAGATGCGGGAGAACGCCACCGCGCCCGCCGTCGCGGCGATCGGCGCCCACACCGCGCGCGGCGCCTCCATCGCCACCCCGGCAGCGAACGCGGCCGCCGAGGCCGAGTGCCCGGACGGGAAGGCGTGCGAGGTCGGCAGCTTCCATCGGATGCGGATCGGCGGCACGAGGTCCACCACCGGGCGCTTGCGGCGGAACGCCTGCTTGCCGATCACGTTCACGACCGGGCTGGCGACCGCGATCGCGATCGACCCGCGCAGCGCGGCGCGGCGCAGGCTGGCGCGGCGGGTGAGCGCGAGGCCGCCGGCCATCGAGAACCACAGCACGCCGTGGTCGGCGAACCGCGACAGCCGGGGCAGCACGTACTCCAGACCCGGCAGCCGGGCGGCCGCGACCCGGTCGAACGCCCACCGGTCCAGCCTGCCCATCCGGCGCAGCAGCACCGGCGGAGGGGGCTTGGGCGGGGCCGTCCCGCCGCACCGCCGCATCGTCAGGACCCGGCCCCAGGCCGGCTGCCGCGCGTGATTCTCATGCATGACGGGGGTATCCCCCAGGACGGGAACATGATTCCCGAAGATCTCAAATCGGGGTGCACATGCGGGCGAACGTCCCTCACACAAGGCGGACTGCAATAGGCTTCCCGGCATGAGTCACCCGGAACGGCTCGGCTCCTCGGGTGGCGAGACGGTCGGCACGATCGCGGAGTCTCCTCACATGAACGGGACAAGCGGAGAGTCACTGGCCGATTTCGCCGCGCGGTACGGGCTGAAGCAGAGCGCCGCGCGCCCCCCGCTGCGCAAATACGTGCAGGATCTCTGGCAGCGCCGTACCTTCATCTGGAACTTCGCCACCGCCAAGACCGCCGCCACCTACAGCGGCTCGCGGCTGGGTCAGCTGTGGCAGATCCTCACCCCGCTGCTCAACGCGGGCGTCTACTACCTGATCTTCGGCCTCCTGCTGGATCAGAACAAGGGAATCGAGAACTACACAGCGTTCCTGATCACCGGCGTGTTCGTCTTCACCTTCACCCAGCGGTCGCTGACCGCCGGGGCCAAGTCGGTGGGCAACAACCTGTCGCTGATCCGGGCTTTGCACTTCCCCCGGGCCTCGCTGCCGTTCGCGCACGTCATCATGGAGCTGCAGCAACTGCTGATCTCCATGGCGGTGCTGATGGTGATCGTGGTGGCCACCGACGAGCCGATCACCTGGCGCTGGCTGCTGGTGATCCCGGCGCTGCTGCTCCAGCTGGTCTTCAACGTGGGGATCAGCCTGGCGATCGCGCGGACCGGGGCGTTCGTGCGCGACATCCAGCAGCTGCTGCCCTTCATCACCCGGACCTGGCTCTACCTGTCGGGCGTGTTCTTCCTGGTGCCCGAGAAGGTGCAGAAGCTGGAGGAGGCCGGCTACGGCTGGCTCGGCAAGATCCTTGAGGCCAACCCGGGGGCGGTCTTCATCGAGCTGGTGCGCAACTCGATGATGACCAGCTACGAGAAGAGCCTGGCCAACGCCGGGGCGACCCAGCCCAACCTGTGGCTGTACGCGATCATCTGGGCCGTGGTCGCCTTCGCCGGGGGATTCTGGTACTTCTACCGCGCCGAGGAGAGGTATGGCCGTGGCTAAGGCGGTCAAGGAGCAGGCCCGGACGACCGGCGCCCAGCCCCAGGTCGTGATCGACCCCGCCCGCGAGCCGATCGTGGTCGTGGACGGTCTGCACATCATCTACCGCGTCTACAGCGGCGGCGGTGGCAAGGGCACGGCCGCGACCGCGCTGCTGCGCATCATCAAGCGCGAGAACCGGCCGCAGATGAAGGAGGTCCACGCCGTCAAGGGCGTGTCCTTCGTGGCCTACCGCGGTGACGCGATCGGCGTGGTCGGCACCAACGGCTCGGGCAAGTCCACCCTGCTGAAGGCGATCGCCGGACTGCTGCCGCCCGCGCGCGGCGGCGTCTACACCGACGGCCAGCCGTCGCTGCTGGGCGTGAACGCGGCGCTGATGAAGGACCTGACCGGGTCGCGCAACATCACCCTGGGCTGCCTCGCGATGGGCCTGAGCCAGGAGGAGACCCGCGCCAAGTACGAGGAGATCGTCAAGTTCGCCGATCTCAAGCCGGGCTTCATCGACTACCCGATGAGCACCTACTCCTCCGGGATGGGCGCGCGGCTGCGGTTCGCGATCGCGGCGGCGCGCACGCACGACGTGATGCTCATCGACGAGGCGCTGGCCACCGGCGACGCCAAGTTCAAGCGGCGCAGCAAGGCCAAGATCGACGAGCTGCGCAAGGACGCCGGCGCGGTGTTCCTGGTCGCGCACAACCTCGACGTGATCGAGGAGACCTGCAACCGCGTCATCTGGCTGGACGACGGCCGCGTCAAGATGGACGGCGACCCGCAGGAGGTCCTGCGCGCCTACACCGACGCGACCGGCAAGTAGACACGAGCACCGCCTCAGGGGCGGCGTCCCGATCGGGGCGCCGCCCCTGAGGCGTTCCCGGGGCGGCCCCGCCGTGACGGGAGGGGCGGAGCCGCGCGGAACGCCGCCCGCGCGACGCTGAGGGAGCCGCCACCGCGGGCGGGATGCCGCTTCCGGCCGTTAAGGGAGCGACCGCCGCGACCGGTGGGGCCACGGTTGCGCGGAGTTACCGGATCGCGTCTGGATGGGACGCCCCCGCCGACCTACCGTCGAGGGTGGACCTTCAGCGGCGAGGGAGCTCCCCATGGTCGGCACCGGCGACGATCGGTTCAGCAGACGAGGTTTCCTGGGCGCCGCCGCGCTCTCGGCGGGCGCGTTCGGCCTGGCGGCCGGATGCGCGAGCGAGAGCAGCGGCCCGCAGGCCAGGAACACCGGCAAGGCCCCGCAGGAGGTGTTCACCGCCCCCACCCGGAAACTGGGCGGCTCGTTGAGCGTGCTGATGTGGAGCCACTTCGTGCCCCGGCACGACAAGTGGTTCGACAGGTTCGCCGCCGACTGGGGCAAGCGCGTCGGCGTGAAGGTCCGCGTCGACCACATCAACACCGTGGACGTGCCGCGCCGCGCCGCCTCGGAGATCCAGGCGCGGCAGGGCCACGACGCCATCCAGCACATCGCGCCGTTCTCCCAGTACGAGCCCGCCGTGCTGGACATGGCCGATCTCGTCCAGGAGGCGACCCGGCGCTGGGGCCAGCAGCTGGAGCTGTGCCGGAAGTCCAGCTACAACCCCAACACCAGGCGCTTCTACGCCTACTGCCCCGGCTGGTCGCCCGACCCCGGCGACTACCGCAAGTCGATGTGGCAGAAGGTGGGACTGCCCAACGGGCCCGGCAGCTGGGACGAGCTGCTGCGCGGCGCCACCGAGATCAAGCGGACCACCGGCGTGCCGTGCGGGATCGGGCTGTCGCCCGAGACCGACTCCAACATGGCGGCGCGGGCGCTGCTGTGGTCGTTCGGCGCGTCCGAGCAGGACCAGAACGAGCGGGTGGTGCTGAACACCGACGCCGCCGTCGCCGCCGTGGAGTTCATGACCCGGCTGTGGAAGCAGGCCGAGACCGAGGAGGTGTTCTCCTGGGTCCCCGCCTCCAACAACCAGGCCCTGATCGCCGGGAAGTCGTCCTACATCCTCAACTCGATCTCCGCCTGGCGCACCGCGATGGGCACCAACCCCAAGATCGGCGACGACATCTTCTTCGTCCCGGCGCTGCGCGGCCCGAAGGCGGCGCTGGCCGCCCAGCACGTCATCCAGCAGTGGATCGTCCCCAAGCACGCCGCCAACCCCGACGCGGCCAAGGAGTTCCTGCTGCACTACACCGCCAACTTCCCGGCGGTGACCTACCACTCGGAGCTGTACGACCTGCCGGGCTGGCCGTCGCTGGTGCCGCAGCTCAACGGGTGGCTGGACGACGACCCCTACGGGTCGAAGCCGGCGGGCAAGCTGTCGCTGCTGAAGAACGCCGCGTCCTGGAGCGCCAACATCGGCTACCCGGGACCGTCCAACCCGGCGATCGGCGAGGTCTTCAACACCAACGTGCTGCCGACGATGTTCGGCCGGGCGGCGCGCGGCCAGGCCACCGCCGCGCAGGCGGTCACCGAGGCCGAGCGGCGCATCAACGCCATCTTCAAGAGCTGGCGGGCCCGCGGCCTGGTCGGGGGCTGAAACCGGTGGGAGCCACGAGCGGCCGCGCGTACGGACCGGAGGCGGGGCCATGAGCGTCGGGGTCCGCGGGCTGGTCAAGACGTTCGACGGGCACCTGCGGGCGCGGCGCGGCCGGGCCGAGGCCGTGCGCGCGCTGGACGGGGTGGACCTCGCCGCCGAGCCGGGCGAGTACCTGGTGCTGCTGGGGCCGTCCGGCTGCGGCAAGACCACGCTGCTGCGCACGATCGCCGGGCTGGAGCAGCCCACCGAGGGCGAGGTGCTGATCGACGGGCGGGTGGTCAACGGGCTGCCGCCGCGCGTGCGGCGCATCGCGATGGTGTTCCAGTCGTACGCGCTGTACCCGCACAAGACCGTCTTCGACAACATCGTGTTCCCGCTGCGCGCCGAGAAGGCGCCGAAGCAGGAACGCGAGCGCAAGGCGCGGTGGGCGGCCGAACTCCTGGACATCGAGCCGCTGCTGCGCCGCAAGCCGCGCCAGCTGTCGGGCGGCGAGCGCCAGCGCGTCGCGCTCGCCCGCGCGCTGGTGCGCGACCCGGCGGTGTTCCTGCTGGACGAGCCGCTGTCGAACCTGGACGCCAAGATGCGCGCCACCGCCCGCGACGAGCTGAAACGTTTCCAGCAGCGCGTCGGCACCACCACCGTCTACGTCACCCACGACCAGGTCGAGGCGATGGGCCTGGGCGACCGGATCGCGGTGCTGGAGCGCGGCCGGGTGCGGCAGGTCGGCACGCCGCTGGAGGTGTACGACGACCCGGCCGACACCTTCGTGGCGACGTTCATCGGCTCGCCGCCGATGAACCTGGTCAGGCGCGGCGACCGGCTGGTCGGGTTCCGGCCCGAGCACCTGCTGCCGGCCGGGAGCCTGCCCGGCGACGCGCGGGTCACCGTGACGCTCCAGGTCGAGCGGCTGGAGTACCTGTCGGGCGACCGGCACGTGTACGGCACCGCGACCGGGCTCGGCGACGACACCCGCGTGATCGCGCGGCTGCCCGCCACCGTGGACGCCCCGATCGAGCCGGGCCGCCCCCACACGTTCGCGGTGGCCGCCGACCGGCTGCGGTTCTTCGACGCCGCGACGGGCACGCGCGCCCCGGCCGTCCCGATCGGCGACCGGTGAGCGCGCGGCGCGCGGGCCTCGCCGACCGCGAGGGGCTGCTGGCGTGGCTGATGCTGCTGCCGTCGGTGGTCTACATCCTGGCGCTGGTGGGGGTGCCGTTCCTGCTCGCGATCGCGTTCGCGTTCTCGGACGTGACCACCGGCGACCCCTCCTTCGACTTCGTCGGGCTCGACAACTTCACCGCGGTCTTCGACGACGGGGTCTTCTGGCGCTCGTTGTGGAACACGCTGCTGTTCACCGCCTGCTCGATGGTGCTGATCGTGGTGTTCGGCAAGATCCTGGCCAACATCCTCATCGCCGACTTCCGGGGCAAGTGGCTGGTGCGCCTCCTGGTCCTGCTGCCGTGGACCACGCCGGTCGCGCTGTCCACGATCTCCTGGCTGTGGTTCCTGGACTCGATCTACTCGCCGGTGGACTGGGTGCTGCGCCACCTCGGGCTGATCGACGGCAACGTCGTGTGGCTGGGCGGGCCCGGCACCGCGATGCTCTCGGTCGTCCTCGTGCAGACCTGGCGGCTGACGCCCCTGGCCGCGGTGATCGTCATGGCCGGGCTGGTGGCGATCCCGCGCGACATCGACGAGGCGGCGCGGATCGACGGCGCGGGCTTCTGGCGGCGCATGATCGAGGTGACGATCCCGCTGTCGCTGCCGGTCATCGCGGTGGCGGCCCTGTTCGGCGCGATCATGACGTTCACCGACATGACGGTGTCGTACGTGCTGACCCGGGGCGGCCCGACGCACGCGACCGACGTGCTGGCCTCGTGGGCCTACTTCCGCGGGATCGAGGGCGGGGACGTGGGGCAGGGCGCGGCGATCGCGCTGTTCCTGTTCCCGATCCTGCTGGCGGGAGTGGTGGCGATCCTGCGCGCCGTCCGCCGCCTGGAGGCGCGATGACCGAGGCCCTGCGCAGGCGCTACGCGCGCCGCCACGTCGCGGCGCGGTGCGCTTTGTACGCGACGGCGATCCTGTCCGCGCTGGTGTGCGCGCTGCCGTTCCTGTGGAGCCTGGTCAGCGCGTTCAAGCAGAACCGCGACCTGTACGACCCCGAGAGCAGCCCGTTCGCGTTCAACGAGCCGGCGACGCCCGACCACGTGCGGTTCCTGTTCGCCGACACCCCCTTCCCGACCTTCGTCGCGAACACCCTGCTGGTCGGCGCGGCCGTCGTGCTGGTCACCCTGGCCCTCGCCCTGCCCGCCGCCTACTCGCTGGCCCGGCTGAACCGCCCCTGGGGCACCACGATGGGCATCGCGATCTTCCTGGTCTACCTGGTGCCGCCGTCGCTGCTGTTCCTGTCGCTGACCCGCGTGGTGGTGGCGCTGGGCCTGGAGGACAGCCTCTGGTCGATGATCGTCGTCTACCCGACCATCACCGTGCCGGTCTCGGTCTGGCTGCTGATCGGCTTCCTGAAGGCGGTGCCCGCCGACATCGAGGAGCAGGCCATGGTGGACGGCCACAGCCGCCTCGGCGCCTTCGCGCGCGCGGTGCTGCCGCTGGTGTTCCCCGGCGTCGTCGCGGTCGTGGTGTTCAGCTTCACGCTGACGGCGAGCGAGTTCGTGTACGCGCTGGCGTTCGTGTCCTCCAGCCCGGAGATGGTGGTGAGCACCGGCGTCCCGACGCAGCTCATCCGCGGCGACGTGTTCTTCTGGCAGTCCCTACAGGCGGCGACGGTGGTGACGGCGGTGCCGATCGCGTTCCTGTTCAACCTGTTCCTGGACCGCTTCGTGACCGGTTTCACCATGGGCGCGGTGAAGACCTGAGCCCCTGATAGGTATGGGAGGGACAGCAGACCGTTTGACGAGGAGGTCAGCATGGCCGGCAAGCCGCCGCTTCCGTACGAGTTCCTGCCGCAGGTCCCGTCGTTCACGCTCACCAGCACCGACATGGCCGAGGGCGAGACGCTCTCCGACAAGCACGTGTTCGACGACTGGGGCTTCTCGGGGCAGAACCTGTCGCCGCAACTCGCCTGGTCGGGTTTCCCCGCCGAGACCAAGAGCTTCGCGGTGACCTGCCACGACCCGGACGCGCCGACCGGCAGCGGCTTCTGGCACTGGATCCTGTTCGACGTGCCGGCCACCGTGACCGAGCTGCCCACCGGCGCGGGGAGCGAGGACAGCGAGATCGGCGTTCAGGCGCGCACCGACTACGGGATCAAGGCGTTCGGCGGCGCCGCGCCGCCGCCCGGCTCTCCGCACCGCTACGTGTTCGCCGTGCACGCGCTGGACGTGGAGACCCTGGGCATCGACTCCGACACCATGCCCGGTGCGGCGGGGTTCAACATCGTCGCGCACACCATCGCGCGCGCGACGCTGATCCCGGTCTACGGGTCCTGACGGGCGCTCGGACCGTGACCGAGCGGTCACGGTCCGAAAAGCCCTCCCTACCCGGGCGTACCCCGCGAAGATGGCCGCATGGCCTTCCCACTGATGCCCGGTTACGACCACATCCAGGTGGTCGCCGACCTGGATCCCGCGGCCGCCGTCCGCGACCAGGAGTTGGGCGACCGCATCCGGGAGTACGGCAAGATCTTTCCCGCGGGCTCCCCGGAGTTCGGCAGCGCCGTCCAGCGCGGCACCGAGTGGCGCATCGTCACCACCGGCGCGCTGGACCCCTCCGGCGCCCGCTACGACCTGGCCTCGCGGCTGCGCCGCGCGGCCTCCGAGGCCGACGCCGGGACGGCCCGCGCGATGCTGGCGGCCGCCGCGCGGCTGGACCCCGAGGAGGGCGAGCAGCTCGCCAAGGACGAGTGGGAGATCGGCGACCGCCGCTACCGCGTCATCCGCATCGAGAAGTTCGGCCTGATCAACAAGACCGGGATGGAGCCGCCCCGGCCCAGCGACATCGACCGTCCCGACTCCGACCTGCTGCACGACCACCTGATCGACCCGCGGGCCCCGGCGGGCCAGTGGGAGGCCCAGCTCCGCCTCAACCTGGCCGGCTACCTGCCGATCCCCGGCACCGTGTCCGACCAGGTCATGCTGGAGGCGCGGCACGCGGTGCGGACCCATCCGGGCGTCGTGCTGCTGCCGCCCGGCTACATCATGATGGAGATCAGGGGCGAGAGCTCCTGGCAGCCGATCGGCGGCGGCCACGGCCCCGACGACACCCGCCGCTGGCTGGCGGCCTACTTCACCGAGCTGCTGCCGCGGAAGAGGGAGTTCCAGGGCAACCCGGCGTCCCCGGCGGAGCTGGCGGGATGGGCGAAGGCGGCCGAGGAGATCGAGGCCACGCCGGGCCACGAGTTCCTCGTGCTGGAGCGCCGCTTCCGCATCGTGCGCTTCTCCCGGATGTTGCGCCTGGGCGCCGACGGCCCCGAACCGCCCCGCCCCTCGGACCAGGACCAGTACGGCTACCCCCCACCGGCCTGACCCGGAAAAGCCATATAAGTATTTACAAACGGTAAGTGCCCGTCACATCGCTCTCAGTAGCATCCCCTCATGGTCAAACCCCCTCACGAGGCGATGCACCAGATCTTCCGAAATGACGACCTACTGATCACCAGCGCCCTCCAGTGCATGGTCGGCGCCGACATCCAGAAGGTCCGGCTCTTGGAGGAACTCCCCGGAGACGTCTCCACCCTCCCGTTGGAAGGGAGGGTGGACTCGGTCCTGCTCGCCGACATCGACGCCGCTCCCTGCGTCCTGGCGGTCGAGGCCCAGAGCAGGCCGGACAAGGACAAGGAGACCCAGTGGCCCTACTACGTGGCCTACCTCCTGGCCAAGTACCGCCGTCCCAACGCCCTCATCGTGGTCACCAACGAGGTGAGCACGGCCAGGTGGGCGCGCCGCACCCTCACCGTCAAGATCCCCGGCCTTCCGACCACCATGAGCGTCACCCCGGTGGTGTACGGCCCCGACAACGTCCCCTTGGTCTCCGACCTCGATCAGGCCCGTGCCAACGTGGCCTTCGCCGCCTTCGCCGCGATCCTGCACGGTAAGTCCCCCGAGACGGCTGACATACTGGAGACGCTGGAGAACGCGCTGAACGGCGTCGACATCAAGACCGCCCGCAGGCTTGTCGAACTCACCACGGCCGGGCTCATCAACCCGAAAGCTCAGGAGAAGTGGAGCGAACTGATGTCCGCACAGACCTACCCGTTCGAGCACGGCATCAAGGCCGAGTGGAAGTCCGAAGGACGGGCCGAAGGACGGGCCGAGGGCGAAGCCCAGTCGCTCCTGGTCGTCCTGGAAGCCCGTGGTGTCCGGCTTTCCGACGCCAACCGCGAGCGCATCACCTCCTGCACCGACGAAGAGCAAATGCGCGTCTGGCTCACCCGCGCGGCCAACGCCACCACCGAGGACGAGCTGTTCGCCTGACGCTTCCAGCGCCATGACGTCTGAGGCCCGGACCGGCTTACGGTCCGGGCCTCGCTGGCCTATGGGGTCCAGCGGCGGCGTTTGGTCTCGTGCTCGTAGGGCTGGGGGTCGGGGTAGGTGATCAGTTCGATGGTGCTGCCCCAAGGCGTGCGGCAGTACTGCATCTTGTTGCGCTCGCCCGATTCCAGGGCCGGCAGGGGCTTCGGTTCGTCCAGGACGATGCCGCCCGCTTCGGCGACCTTGCGGGCGGCCGCCTCAACATCCTCGACGTAGAGGGCGAGGTGCTGCCAGCCCAGGTCGCTCGGAAGGACCGGTTCGCGCCGGTACGGGCCGCGGAACTCGAACAGCTCCAGTCCGGGGCCGTTCGGCAGGCGGAGCATCCGGATCGCCAGTTCCTCGGTGCCCTCCGGGACGCCCAGGTGCGCGTGCATGGACGGACCGTCCTTCGGGCCGTCCGCACGGCGCAGGGTGTCGTAGAGCACCTCGGCGTCCAAGGCCGCGATCAGGAAGGCGGTGGCCGCCTCGATGTCGGGCACCGTCACGCCCACATGGTCGATGCCGCGGACCGTCCCTTGATCGTTCATGGCGGGGAACCTTCCCGGTCCCCGGTCGCGGTGAACGCCGCAGGCAGCTAGAGACGCCGCCCACCTGCGCGGACGTGCGCGGTGAAGGCGTCCCACGCCTGCGGAGTGAATGCCAGTCTCGGCCCTTGCGGGTCATAGCTGTCGCGCACCGCGATCACGTCATGCCCGTGCACCGGGGCGACTTCCACACAGCCACCGTTCGCTTCACTGTGCCGGCTCTTACGCCACGCGAGACGGGGGTGGAACAAGTCCATCTGAACTACCTCGTTACAGCTCTGCCGCCGCACGAACGATCAGGTCTCGGCTTTCGTCCGGCCCGAGCGCCCTGGCGCGCAACTGATCGAACAGTCTGGCGTGAGCCTCGATCTCCGCAGCTTGCTCCATGAAGAGCGTGGTCACCATCTCAACGTAGACCACATCGGGATCCAGCGGATGCGGGAAACTCATGATCGTGAAGCTGCCGGTGGCGATGGCCGGATGTGCTCCCGCGGCGAACGGCAGCACCTGCACTTCGATGTTGTCCTGTCGAGACTCCTCGATCAGGTGATGGAGTTGCTCGCGCATCACCTTCGCGCCTCCCACCTGGCGGCGCAGGCAGTCCTCGTTGATGACGAACCAGGCGTGCAGGGCGTTGTCGCCCCGCAGCCGCTCCTTGCGCTTACGACGTGCGGCGATCTTCTCTTCCACGACGGCGTCGGTCGAGGCCGTCAGTTCGGCCGCGAGGAGTGCCCGTTGGTACGCCTCCGTCTGCAGCAGGCCGGGAACCACGTCCACGCTGTACTGCCTCAGAGCCCTGACTTCTTCTTCGAGGCCGATATAGGTGAGGTACGAACCGCTGAGCCCCGAGTGATGTTGCCACCAGCCTTTGGTCTTGCACTCCCGCGCCAACTGCACCAGGTCTTCGGTCTGCCGCTCGTTCAGGCCATAGAACCTGCACATCATCGCGATGTCGCCGGGCTTGGGGTTGTGTTCGGCCTTTTCGAGGCGGGTGACGGTCACCGGCGAGATGCCGACGTACTCGGCCACCTCCTCACGGGTCTTCTTCGCGTTGAGGCGCAGTTCGCGCATGACGCGTGCCAGACGCTTGCGGCGCACGGTGGGGGGAGTTGCGGGCAAAGTGACCTCCTTGAGCGCTTAATCCCGCTAGTGATCGAAGATTTTTTGCACGAGTTCACTTCACTTGCTTGTCACAGTGAGTGACGCGGGACACACTCTGAGCATAACGACGCCTACGCGACGTGATCGAAGGTTTCGAGGGCCTTCAGTACACGGTCGCGCCTCCAGGAAGCGACTCGCCTCATGGGATTCGGCAAGGGCTCCTCCCCTTCCGACTGGTCGGCGGCACGTCCCGCAGATGGCATCGGCCGCACCGCACGGCCCCGATCTCGGCCCCGCAAGGGCGGGGACGACATGCTCGGCGCGGCCAAGCGGCACCGGCGCGACTTCGAGATCCAGTTCGCCGCCGAGGCCGAGGTCGTCGCCTACGGGCGGCGCTGGCTGCTCGATCGACTCGGCGAGTGGGGCGGGCTCAGCCCCGCCGCCGTCGATGACGCCGTCCTGATGTTCTCCGAGACCCTCACCAACGGTGTCGTGCACGGCACTGGGCTGTTCGTCGCGGCCGACCTCACCTTCTGCCGTTCTCACATCGAGGTCGGCGTGCGCAGCCAGGTCATGTCTGAAGGCCCCAAACCGCGTACATGCTCGACTGGGGAGCAGGAGGGATCGACGGCGGAGTGCGGGCGTGGCCTGTCCCAGGTCGTTTCCGTCCTGGCGGACGGCTGGGGCTGGGAACGTGCCCTGTTTCTCGGCCGCCCCGGCGTCCGGGTCTGGTTCCGGCGGCGGCTCACGTGAACCGCAATCCCGGTCAGCCACCCGTCTCGCACCGGGGACGCACTTCCATGACGCCGAGCGAGTACCTGTACGCCGCCCTACTGGTCGCCTGCGGTGTGCTTCTCGGCGTGGTGATCGCGACCGTCATCCCCTGACCATGAACCACGTACCTGTGAGGACGCTGATGAACGACTTCCCAGAAGAGATCCAGTTCGAAAGCCGAGAAGAGGCCGACGCTCATGCCCGGATGGTCGGTGACCGGCTTCTGAGCATCCTGGAGGCCGCCGGCTACAGCCTGCGGGACGAGAAGGGCGCCTCCGTCGCCTTCTGTTCAGGCGAGAAGGACCTCCTCAGTTGGGCCGTCCGTGGCCGCATCAGAGATGAACGGTCCGGCGGCGAAGGCTGAGAGCGGGCTCCGCTGTTCGGGGTGTGGGTCAGGCTCTGATTCCGGGGGTTGCCTTTTCGTGCAACAGGTCGGCCGTGAGCGTGGGGGCCTGTCGGAGGGGGCGCGGGCATTCGTCGAGTTCCTGCCAGGTCGTGTGGCAGATCCTGTGGCCGGACGAGGCGGAGAAGACGCTGATCTCGGTGGTGAGCTTGCCCAGTTCTCCGATCGTCGCCTGTTCGATCGTCGTCGTTTTGCGCAGTTCGCTGGGCCACAGCTCGCTCGCCATTATCCGGCGCTTGCGTGACACCGTCGCGGGGTCGGCCACGTAGATGATGACGTTCAGCTGGTTGTCGCGGGCCTCTTGCAGGAGTGCCAGCACGGCCCGGAAGGACGGCAGCACCTTGTCGTACCCGGCCTGCGGCAGGGTCCAGGCGATGTGCCACTCCTCCTCGGCGAATGTGATCTGGTGCTCGGCGGCGCCCTGCTTGCGGAGCACCTTGGCGATCATGTTGCGGAGGCAGGACTCGTAGGCCGCGGTGTCGGGGACCTCGCACTCCAGCAGCGGGTTGATCAGCGGGATCTCGTCGGGGTCCGCCTTCGCGGAGGGCGGGGCGGCCGGGCGCGTCAGGGTGCACCCGCCTCCGCTCAGGGCCAGGGCCAAGAACGTCGCCAGCAGTTTTCGTCGCATTCGTCCCCGTCCGCTCAGAGGGGTGATCATTCCATGGGCGGCGCTCCGGCCGTCAGGGCTTCGCCCAGGGGTGTCCGGCGGTAGAGCACCGAGCGGCCGCTCCTCGCCCGGGTCACCAGGCCCGCGTCGCGCAGGACCGCCAGGTGGTCGCCGGTGTTGCCCACGCTCATCCGGAGGCGGGCCGCGAGCCATGTCGTGCTCGCGGGGGTGTCCAGGGCCCGCAGCAGGTGGGCCCGGGTCCGGCCGATCAGGGCGGTCAGGGCGTCGCCGGGGGTTCCGGGCGGACGTTCCCACAGGGCCGCGATGCCCCGGGCCCGGTAGATCAGGGTGTTCGGCCACGAGTCGTCCAGTTGCAGGCCCAGGTCGGAGAAGGCCGTGGGGATGAACAGCAGGCCCTCGCCGCGCAGCCGGTGGCGGCTCACCGTGGTGCCGATCGCGATCTCGATCCGTGACGCCGCGGGGCGCCAGCGCACCTGGGGGGCCAGGTCCTCCAGCGCGGCGGCCCAGCCGTACGCGGCCAGGCGTCCCGCCCTGTAGACGAGGTCCTGTTCGAGGATCGAGCGCAGGACGGGCCAGTCGGGCTCGATCAGCGCCCGCCAGGTCTTCTCCAGCGCCGCCGCGAGCCGGGGAGCGACGTCCGGGGCCGCCAGGACGGCCTGGACGTCGGCGTCCGGGGGCGGGCGGCCGGCCAGGGTGCGGCTCACTTCGCGGTGGGCCAGGGCGGGCGGGGTCGCGCGGACGGTCGCCAGTTGGTCGGCCAGCGTCGTGTTCGGGCGGTCCGGCGGCGGCATGAGGAAGTCGGCCATGTAGGCGCGGCTCCGGTACAGGGCCGCCAGCGCCCGGACGGCCGGGTCGGCGGAGATCGCCCGGTAGGCGGGGCGGGCGCGGGCCGTCCACGGGCCCGGCGGGGCCGCCGCCGAACGGTCGGTGGCCAGGCCCAGCGCGACCATCACCTCGTGGAGCGGCGCGATCGCGAAGCGACCGGCCGCCATGTCCTGGGGGCCGACCTCGACCAGGTACATGTTTCGCTCCTCCCCGAAACAGTATCGGCGCCGCGCCGGCGCGGCGGAGGGTCGGATCATGACGCGCTACTCCGAGGTGTTCGGAGCCGGGGGGTTCCGTGTCCTGTTCGCCCTCCAGACGCTGCTGATGGTCGGTGACACGGTGCGGATGCTGGCCCTGTCCGTGCTGGTCTTCGAACGGACCGGGTCTCCGCTGGCCGCCGCGCTGGTCTACGGGGCCGGGTTCCTGCCCTACGTGCTGGGCGGGACGCTGCTGCTGGCGCTGGCCGACCGGACGCGGGCCCGGACGCTGCTGACCGGGTTCCACCTGCTGCGGGCCGCCGTCACGGCGCTGCTGGCGGGGGTCGGGGTGCCGCTGCCGGTCGTTCTGGCGCTGCTGCTCCTGGTGGGGGTCTTCGCGCCGGTGGCGGCGGCCTCGGCCAACGGGCTGCTGCCCGAGCTCCTGCCCGGGGACGGGTACGTGCTCGGGCGGTCGCTGCTCACGATGTCGGCCGCCGCCAGCCAGATCGCCGGGCAGGGCGTCGGCGGGGTGCTGCTCCTGGCGGCCGGGCCCCGGACGGCGCTGTGGGCGGTGGCCGGCAGCGCGTTGGGGGCGGCGGTGCTGGCGCGGTTCGCCATGGGCGACCGCCCGCCCAGGAGGGTCGGGAACGGCGCCCCCGTGCGGGAGACCTGGCGGGTCAACCGGCGGCTGCTGGGCGATGCGGGGACGCGGCGGCTGCTGCTGGCGCAGTGGTCGCCGATCTCGCTGGCGGTGGGGGCCGAGGGCGTTCTGATCCCGTACGTGGCGGGGATCGGGCGGCCGGGCGCCGCGGGGATCGTCCTGGCGGCCATGGCGTCCGGGTTGCTGCTCGGCAACCTGGTGGTGGGGCGTTTCGCCGCGCCCGCGCTGCGGGAGCGGCTGGCCCTGCCATTGGCGCTGGCGGCCGGGGCGCCGCTGCTGGCGTTCGCCCTCCGGCCGGGGGTCGCGTTGGCCTCGGTGTTGTGGTTCCTCTCAGCGGTCGGGCTCAGCTACGAGCTGTCCTTGCAGCGGCCGTTCCTCGACCGTGTCCCCGAGGCGCATGTGGGGCAGGCCCTCGGGCTGGCGAGCATGGGGCTGATGACCGGGCAGGCCGCCGCGATCGCCTCGGCGGGGGCGCTGGGCGAGGTGCTGGACGCCGGGACGGTCACGGCCCTGTGCGGGGCGGCGTCGATGGCGGCCTCCCTGGCGCTGCTCAGGGGGGCCGGCGGTCGGAATGGATGATCAGTGCCGGGTGCGGCGAGCGTCCTCTCGGGCGGCTCGCCGCAGCTACGGCTACTTCTGCCAGGGGAACCTGTCGGCGAAGGCCGGCTTCAGGTCGTCCAGCCAGATCGCGTTCGGGTCGTACTCGGCGAAGAACGGCTTGCCGACCAGCTCGGCGTCACGGCACTGGATGAAGTGCAGCGCGAACACCTTCTGCCCGAACATGTCCAGCACGCCGTCCACGCACACCTTGCCCGGCGTCGCCGACATCGACGGGCCGCGGACGGTGCGCGCCAGGCCCGAGACGTTCTTGTAGGCGTCGCGGAAGATGCCGTAGGCGTCGGCCAGCGGCACCGCGAAGTAGTCCTGCGGCCCGGTGTCACGCTCCACGAACATGTAGTACGGGACCAGGCCCATCCGGGTCTGGGTGCGCCACATGCTCTCCCAAGCGGCCGGGTCGTCGTTGATGCCCCGGATCAGCGGGGCCTGGGTGCGGATGACGGCGCCGGTGTCGCGGATGCGGCGCACCGCCTCGGTGAGCACCAGCGGCTCCAGCTCGCGCGGGTGGGAGAAGTGCGCCATGAACGCCAGGTTCTTGCCGGAGGCCACGACCTGCTCGAACAGCCGCAGCATGTCGTCGGCGTCGGGGTCGGTGACGAACTTCTGCGGCCAGTAGGCCAGCGACTTGGTGCCGATCCGGATCGACTCCAGCTGCTCCAGGTCCAGCAGGGGCTCGATGTAGCGGCGCAGCACCGGCTCGCCCATGATCATCGCGTCGCCGCCGGTGAACAGCACGCTGGTCACCTCGGGGTGGGCGAGCACGTACTCGCGCAGCTGCTGGACGTCGTCGCCGGCCATCTTGAGGTCGGCCTCGCCCACGAACTGGGCCCAGCGGAAGCAGTAGGTGCAGTACGCGTGGCAGGTCTGCCCCTGCTTGGGGAAGTACAGGACGGTCTCGTCGTACTTGTGCTGGAGGCCGGGGATCTTGCCGTCGCCGAAGCTCGGGATGTTCAGCTCCATCTGCCCGGCCGGGTGCGGGTTCAGCTTCATCCGCACCGCGTGCGCGGCGGCCTCGACCTCGGCCTTGGGGGCCTCGCGGCGCAGCAGGTCCGACAGCGTGGCGACGTCCTCGGCGGGCAGCATGTCCGGCTGCGGGAACACCAGCTTGTAGATGGGGTCCTCGGGGGCGGCGGACCAGTCGATCAGCTCGTCCAGGACGTAGGCGTTGGTCCGGAAGGGCAGGACCGTGGCCACCGCCCGGGTCGCGAGCTGCTGGTCGGGCGACAGGCCGGCGCGGGCGGTCAGCTCGTCCAGATGCTTGGCCGTGAAGGCGCGGAACTTGCGCCCGGTGGATCGCACCGCGGGAGCCGCGTCGTTCACCATGGTCACGTGTCGGTACTCCTTGAACGTCAGCGGGGAACGCGCCCCAGGGCACGTCACGGTCTGTGATCAGATCGGCCCGGGGCACCTCCATTGAAGCGGTTGAAGCACGGCCATAATGCCTAGTTACCCGCGCAAAGGTATATAGATGCTGGTCAACGGCGAGTCAGGCATAACGGGTGCGGGGTGCGCCAGGGTCATCGATCCCCTGTACAACGACTACGGGACGTGAAAGTCGCGCTCCACACGCCCTCCTTATGCTGGTACCCCGATACTGATCAGTGGGCGGGAGCGAGGGGGGCGTGTGGACAGGGCCGGACGCGACGGCGGGCCGGGGGCGGCGCCGTGGTTCGCGGTCGCCGCGGCGGTCGTCGCCGCGATCACCTACGGGACCTTCCTGCTGGAGCACCTGCTCAGTCCCGACCTGGACGTCATCAACGGCTACGTCAGCGAGCTGTCGGCCCTCGACCAGCCCTACCACCGGGTCTACAGCGGCGGCGACTTCATCACCGGCCTGCTCACCATCGGCGTGGCCACCACGGCGCTGGTCACCCTGCGGCGGCGCCTGTGGTCCACGCTGGGCTGGACGTTCCTGGCGCTGTTCGGGCTGTGCGCGATCGGCGACGCGGTCTTCCCGCTGGACTGCGCGCCCAGCCTGGAGACCTGGTGCGCGCTGCGCGAGCGGTCCGGGCAGGTGTCGTTCTCGCACTCCTTCCACGCGGTCACCAGCAGCCTGGTGATCTCGTTCGGGGTGGCGGCGCTGCTGACGCTGTCGATCGCCGCGCGCCGGTACGGCTGGTGGCCCGCGCTGGCCCGCTGGGGCTGGCTGCTGGCCCTGGTCGAGACCGTCTTCGCCCTGAGCACGGTGCTGACGATGCTGCTCGGCCGCTGGCTGGGGATCATCCAGCGGGTGCAGATCTCCATCCTGGTGCTGGGGCTGCTCACCATCGCGTGGGCGCTGTACGCCGACCGGCGGAGGGGGACCGACGCATGATCGTCACGGCGGGCGGCGAGGACGTGCACGTGGTGGAGTCCGGCGACCGGAACGGGCCGCCGCTGCTGCTGAGCTCGGGGCTCGGCGGGGCCTGGTTCGACTGGGCGCCCACCGTGGAGCTGCTGGACAAGTGCCGGGTGCTGGCCTTCGACCGGCCGGGGCTCGGCCTCAGCCCGGCCGGGCGCGCCACGCCGAGCCTGCGCCGCGAGGTCCGCATCCTGGCCGACCTGGCGGTGTGGGCGGGCGGGCCGGTGGTGGTGCTGGCCCATTCGATGGCCGGGTTCCACGCCGAGGCGCTGGCGCGGCTGCACCCCGACCTCGTCAGGGGCCTGGTCCTGGTCGATCCCAGCTACGAGAGCGATCTCGCCTGCCCCTCGGTGCGGGTGGCCGCCGCGACGGTGCCGGTGGCGCGGGCCGCCGGGGCCGCGCTGGAGGCGACGCGGGTCGCGCGGGTGCTGGGGCCGCTCGGCCGCCGGATCGTGCTGCGGTTCACCAGCCGCCGCGACGAGCCGGTCGACGAGGACACGGTCCGGTCGGTGTACGGCCGGGGCACCGTGCTCGGCACCGTGCTGGCCGAGGAGCTGGCCTACCGGGAGATGGCCGCCGACCTGGAGGGCCTGCGCGAGCGGCGGCCGTTCCCGCCGGTCCCCCTGGTGGTCCTCACCGCGCTCGGCGACTACTCCGACCCCGAACGGGCCCGCGCGTGGGCCGAGGTCCACGCGCGGCTCGCCGCGCTGAGCCCGCGGGGCCGGCAGGTGGAGCTGGCCGAGAGCCTGCACATGGTGCAGCTCGACCGGCCCGACGCGGTCGCCGACGCGGTCGACGAGGTCCTGCGGGAGGCGGCGTGACCAGGGTGCGGATCGTCGTCGTGGCGCTGGTGGCCATGGTGTCGCTGAGCGGCTGCGAGCTGATGCAGCGGATCTCCGAGGGCGCCTACCGCAACGCGGTCACCGACGGCGTGGCCAAGGAGCTGGACGACCGGGGCGTGCGGCTGCGGGCGCGGCCCGAGTGCGGCTCGCTGGAGCCCGGCCCGGCCGACACCGTGCGGATCACCTGTACGGCCGTCACCACCGCGGGCGAGCCGGTCCGCGTCACCGGCGGCGCCTCCGACGCCGGGGCGCGCGATCCCCGCGAGCTCTTCGTGATCACCGTGGGGGGCCGCGAGGTGCTGCGGCGCGACTGCCTCGGGCTGGGCTGCGCCGGACGTTCTTGATCCCGTAAGGATCTCGGCCGAAGCTCGGAAAACCCCGGTGTCCCCGGGCGTGGCGCGGTCCGGGCCAGGTAACGAGAGCGAGCGTGAAGAACACTCGCGTGCGGCCGCTGCTGCTGGGCGTCCTCGTCCTCGTCGTGACCGGCGTCGCCGCCGGCATCGCCTACCTCACCCTCACCGACCGCAAGGAGCTGCGCTACGAGACGCAGACCCGGCTCCGCACCGCGCTCGGCGCCACCGCGAGCACCGAGCTCCGGGCCCGCGGCGTGTCCCTGCCCGGCGGGCTGGCCTGCACCGACATGGCGGGCTGGAGCAAGGAGAGGCTGCGGGCCTCCTGCACCGGCCGGACCGCCGACCGCAGGCCGGTCCAGGTCATCGGCACCGGTGAGCAGCTCACCAGCGACCACTACTACACGATCTTGATCGGCGGTAAGCCGATCGTGCAGAACGCCCGCTGCCTGGGCGACGACTGTCGGCGCACCGACTGAGCCCCGGCCGGGCCGTGCACCGTTCCAGGGCCGGGCGGGGGCCGAGGCATCCGGGGGGACGTCCTACGATTCGAGGGGCCGCGTCATCCGCGGCCGCCCGTACTCTCCCATCCCACCTGGAGTCGCCATGCCCGGCACCGGCGAGCCGTCACGGCTCGCGGCCGCGGGAGCGGCGGCGGACGGTCCCGCCCCGATCGCGGTGGACACCATGGGCGGCGACCACGCGCCCGAGGAGATCATCGCGGGCGCGGTCGCGGCGGTGCGCGAGCACGGCGTGCGGCTGCTGCTGGTCGGGCAGGCCCCGCGCATCCGGCGGGAGCTGGACCGGCTCGGCGTCGCGGGCGAGGTCCCGATCGTGCACGCCGAGGAGGCGCTGGACATGGGCGAGGGGGCGCTGGCGAGCTGGCGCAAGCCCAGGTCCTCCATCGCGATCGCCTGCCACCTGATCAAGCAGGGCCGGGCCTCGGCGCTGGTGTCGGCGGGCAGCACCGCCGGGGTGGTCGCCACCTCGCGGCTGCGGCTGAAGGGCCAGCCGGGCGTGCTGCGCCCGGCGATCGCGGTGACGCTGCCCACCCGGCCGCGCCCCACGGTGCTGCTGGACGCGGGCGCGACCGCCGACGTCAAGCCCGAGACGCTGGTGCAGTTCGCGGCGCTCGGCACCGCCTACGCGCAGATCCGGCTGGGGCTGGAGCGGCCCCGCGTCGGCCTGCTGAACATCGGCGCGGAGGCGGGCAAGGGCAACAAGCTGGCCAAACGCGCCCACGAGCTGCTGTCGGGCGGGCACCACGACGTGGAGTTCGCCGGGAACGTGGAGGGCCACGACCTGCTGACCGGCGCGGTGGACGTGATCGTGACCGACGGGTTCACCGGGAACGTGGCGCTGAAGACCATGGAGGGCACCGTCCGGACGGCGTTCGGCGAGATCCGCGGCGCCATGACCGCGAGCCGCACCGCCAAGGTCGGCGCGCTGCTGCAGCGGCGCCGCCTCCAGGAGCTGCGCGACCGGCTGGACTCCGACACCTACGGCGGCGGCGTGCTGCTGGGCCTGAACGGCACCGTCGTCATCGCGCACGGCGCGGCCCGCGCCAAGGCGATCACCTCGGCGTGCGTGCTGGCGCACGAGCTGGCGGCGGGCCGGATCGTCGAGCGCATCCGCGAGCAGATCGCCGCGACCCGCACCTCGCGCTTCCCCCGCTGGCCGCACGGCGACCGCGACGGCGACAAGCACGAAAAGCAGGACAGGCACGGCAACGAACGGAACGAGAAGGGCGAGCCGGAGCCCAGGCCCGACCCCGAGCCCGCGTCCGAGCCCAGGCCCGACCCGGAACCCGCCCCCGAGCAGCTCCCGCCCCCGTCCCCCACTCCCCCGCCCCCGCCGCTGGACGTCGCCCCCGCCGCCGAGCCGCCCGCCGAGCGCGACCCCGCGCACGCCCGCACCGAGCCGCCCGCGCTGCCCTGACGGGCGCGCCCGGCCGCCCGGGATTGCCCACATCGATCTTGGGGAAAATGCCTCTCCGGGGGCAACGTGACGGATGTACAGGCGACGGGGCCGCGCGGCCTGACCGACGCGCAGGTGCGCGAGCGCGTCGCGGCGGGCCAGACCAACGACGTGCCGCGCCGGTCCAGCCGGTCGGTCGGCGAGATCGTGCGGGCCAACGTGTTCACCCGCTTCAACGCGCTGATCGGCTCGCTGTTCGTACTGGTGATGATCTTCGGGCAGTGGCAGGACGGCCTGTTCGGCGGCATCATCGTGGCCAACTCGGCGATCGGCGTCATCCAGGAGCTGCGCGCCAAGCGCACCCTGGACCGGCTGGCGGTGATCGGCGAGACGCCCGTGCGGGTGCTGCGCGACGGCGCCGAGCGCGAGGTCTCCCAGCAGGAGGTGGTGCTCGGCGACCTGATCCTGCTGGGCAACGGCGACAAGATCGTGGTGGACGGCGCGGTCGCCGCCTCCCAGGGCCTGGAGATCGACGAGTCGCTGCTGACCGGCGAGGCCGACCCGGTGCACAAGGCCCCCGGCGACCGGGTGCAGTCGGGCAGCTTCGTGGTGGCCGGCAGCGGCGGGTTCACCGCCGAGAAGGTCGGCAGGGACGCCTACGCCGCCCGGCTCGTGGAGGAGGCGAGCCAGTTCTCGCTGTCGCACTCGGAGCTGATGGCGGGCATCAACCGGTTCCTCAAGTACATCACCTGGCTGATCGTGCCGACCGCGATCCTGCTGTTCGTCAGCCAGTTCCTGTCGGTCGGCGACGTCTCCGAGGCCGTGGTGGGCGCGGTGGCCGGGGTCGTGACCATGGTCCCCGAGGGGCTGGTGCTGATGACCAGCATCGCCTTCGCGGTCGGCGTGGTGCGGCTCGGGCAGCGCAAGACGCTGGTCAACGAGCTGCCCGCGATCGAGGGCCTGGCCCGGGTGGACGTGCTCTGCGTGGACAAGACCGGCACCCTCACCGAGCCCGGCATGGACCTGGACGAGGTGGTGCCGCTGGGCGACCGGGAGGACGCCGAGCGGGCGCTGGCGGCGCTGGCGGGCGGCGACCCCGATCCGAACGCGACCATGCGGGCGGTCCAGGAGGGCCTGGACGTGCCCGACCCCGGCTGGACGGTCTCCAAGGCCGTCCCGTTCTCCTCGGCGCGCAAGTGGAGCGGCGCCGCGTTCGAGGGGCGGGGCTCGTGGGTGTTCGGCGCCGCCGACGTGCTGCTGGGCCCCGACGACCCGGCCCGGCACAAGGCCGAGGAGCTGGGCTCCACGGGCCTGCGGGTGCTGGCGCTGGCCCGGGTGCCCGACGGGTCGTTCGCCGCGCCCGACTCCCTGGACGTCGCCGGCACCGCCGAGCCCGCCGCGCTGGTGGTGCTGCGGCAGCGGCTGCGGCCCGACGCCGACGAGACCCTGCGCTACTTCGAGCAGCAGGACGTCCAGGTCAAGGTGATCTCCGGCGACAACCCGGCGTCGGTCGGCGCGATCGCCCGCGAGCTGCGGCTGCCGGGCGCCGAGCACCCGGTGGACGCGCGCACGCTGCCGCCCGACGTGGCGGGCATGGCCGAGGTCCTGGAGGGCAACTCGGTGTTCGGCCGGGTGAGCCCGCAGCAGAAGCGCGAGATGGTGAAGGCCCTGCAGTCCAAGGGGCACACGGTCGCGATGACCGGCGACGGCGTCAACGACGTGCTGGCGCTGAAGGACGCCGACCTCGGCATCTCGATGGGGTCGGGCAGCGGCGCCACGCGCGCGGTCGCGCAGATCGTGCTGCTGGACAACCGGTTCGCCACGCTGCCGTACGTGGTGGGCGAGGGCCGCCGGGTGCTGGGCAACATCGAGCGGGTCGCCAACCTGTTCCTCACCAAGACCGTCTACTCGATCATCCTGTCGGTGCTGGTCGGGCTGATGCACGTGCGCTTCCCGTTCCTGCCCCGGCACCTGACCCTGATCAGCAGCCTGACCATCGGCATCCCGGCGTTCTTCCTGGCGCTGGCGCCCAACCTGGAGCGCGCGCGGTCGGGCTTCGTGCCGCGGGTGCTGCGCTTCGCGATCCCGGCCGGGATCGCCTGCGGCGTGGCGACCTTCGCGGGGTACCTGCTGGCCACCGAGAACCGGGGGACCGAGTTCGAGGAGGACAGCTCGGCGGCGTCGCTGTCGCTGTTCCTGCTGGCCCTGTGGGTGCTGCTGCTGATCGCGCGGCCGTGGAACTGGTGGCGGCTGTCGCTGGTGGCGGCGATGGGCGCGGCGTTCCTGGTCGTCCTCGCCGTGCCGTGGCTGCGGAACTTCTTCGCGCTGCACCCCGACAACCTGCACAACGACCTGGTGTCGCTGGCGATCGCGGTCGCGGCGGGCGTGGTGCTCACGCTGGCGCTGCGCTGGGACTCCTGGCTGAAACGCGGCCGCTCGCGCGAGGGGTGAAAGATCTTCTGGGGCACCGGACATGTGCTGGGTGACACCGACCCCGGAGGACACGATGCACTGGCTCCCGCATGGATGAGGACGAGTTCGCCGCCGTCTACGAGCGGACCTACCGCCCGCTGCTGGCCTACGCGCTGCGGCGCTGCGCCACGGCCGAGGACGCCGCCGACGTGGTGGCCGAGACGTTCGCGATCGCCTGGCGGCGCGCCGCCGAACTGCCGCCCGGCGACCAGGCACGGCTGTGGCTGTACGGGGTGGCGCGGCGCGTGCTGGCCAACCACCGGCGCGGCGAGCGGCGGCACGCGCTGAAAACGGCGGTGCTGCGCGCCGAGCTGGCCGCTCTCCCCCAGACCGCGCCGCCGGACGACACCCCCGTCGCCCGGGTGTTCGGCGGCCTGTCCGACGGCGACCGGGAGCTGCTGGCCCTGGTCGCGTGGGAGGGCCTGACCGGCGCCGAGATCGCCCAGGTGCTCGGCTGCTCCCGCAACGCGGTGGGCATCCGGTTGCACCGCGCGCGCAAACGGTTCGCCCGCGCGCTCAAGGAGGCCGGGATCGACCCCGTCCCGGCCGCACGTCCCGCACGTTCCGCCCCGCAGCAGGAGGCGCTGACATGAAGACCCCCATCGACGACCTCGTCGCTTCCCTGGCCCCCGGCCAGGAGGTGCCGGGCCCCGGCACGGCCGGCGCGCGCGCTCTGCTGACCGCCGTCACCGCCGAGCCCGCCGCGTCCACCGGGCCGGTCGCGTCCGCCGCGCCGCGCCGCCGGGTGCGCCGTTCGCGGCTGCTGGCCGGTGCCATGGCGACGGCGCTCACCGCCGCCGTGTTCGTCGGGCTGAACGACACGGGCTCCACGCCGTTGCGCAGCTACGCCAACGCTGCCGTCGCCATCGAGCGGACCGGCGACGTCTACGTGGTCCGGGTCAAGGACGCCTACGCCGACGCGGACCGGTTCTCCGAGGCTTTCGCCAAGCTGGGCGTGCGCGCCAAGCTGGCGATCGTGCCGGCCTCGCCCGCGTCCGTGGGCAAGGTGCTCGCCGCCGGCGACCTCGGCCTCGCGCCCCTGGCCAGGGGAGAGAACCTCAGCGGGATGATCGACATCTCGGTGCAGGAGTGCCCGGACGGCGGGCGCGCCTGCCCGCTCACGGTGAAGCTGAGCGGCGGCATCGCCCGCGACGGCCTGATCGTCGTGCTGGGCCGGGCGGCACGGCCCGGCGAGGTCTACCAGGACGATCCCGACCAGCAGACCCCGCCGCCCCCGGCGCTGCGCCGGTTGGCGGGCCGTACGGCGGGCGAGGCGCGGGCCGAGCTGCGCCGGCTGGGGATGACGGTCGTCTACATGATCGGCAAGTTCGCCGCGGACGGCTCCAGCAGCTCCTACGAACCGCCCGCCGACTGGCGCCCCGGCCCCGGCCGGCGGGTGGAGCGGGTGTGGCTGCACAGCGCGCGCGGCGCCGTGCTCATGATCACCTCGGCCGACGGAGACCCCGGCCCCGACCCCGCCGCGGCCGCAGACCCGGCCGCCCTGGGCGCGCCCCGCGCCCCGGCCTCGCAGCCCTGATCCGGCGGTACGGCCGCCGCCCGGCCCCGGCGGCGGCCGTACCGGCGTGAACCCGGCGACTTTCGGCGAAACCATTACCGGTCCCACACCCTCAGGCCGATAACCTGGAGACATGCCCGATCCGCAACTCGTTCTCGCCGCCCGGGTCCAGGCCGCGCTCAGCGCCGCCTTCGGACCGTCGTACGCGGACGCCGACCCGGTCATCCGGCCGTCGCAGTTCGCCGACCTGCAGTCCAACGTGGCGCTGCCCCTGGCCAAGCGCCTGCAGGCCGAGCGAGGCGAGAAGCAGAACCCCCGAGCGGTCGCGGAGGAGATCCTCGACAAGCTGGAGGTGGCCGACCTGGTGTCGGCCGTCGAGGTCAGCGGGCCCGGGTTCCTCAACTTCACCTTCAGCGACGGCTGGATCGCCGCGCAGGCCCGGGACGTGCTCGGCGACGAGCGGCTGGGCGTGCCCCGCAAGGAGCGGCCCGAGAAGGTCATCGTCGAGTACTCCTCGCCCAACGTGGCCAAGGAGATGCACGTCGGCCACCTGCGGACCACGATCGTCGGCGACGCCATCGCCCGCATCCTGGAGTTCACCGGCGACGAGGTCGTCCGCGACAACCACGTGGGCGACTGGGGCACCCCGTTCGGGATGCTCATCGAGCAGCTGCTCGACGTCGGCGTGGAGAAGGCCGCCACCGACGACTCCTCGGTGTCGGACCTGACCGCCTTCTACCAGGCCGCCCGGCAGAAGTTCGACTCCGACGAGGCGTTCGCCGCCCGGTCCCGGCAGCGGGTGGTCAAGCTCCAGGCGGGCGACGCCGAGACCATGCGCCTCTGGCAGATCCTGGTCGACGTCTCCAAGCGGTACTTCAACCTCGTCTACCGCAAGCTCGGCGTCACCCTCACCGACGACGACATCAAGGGCGAGTCGTTCTACAACGACCTGCTCGCCCCCACCGCCCAGGAGCTGACCGACAAGGGCATCGCCGAGGTCAGCGAGGGCGCGCTGGTGGTGTTCCCGCCCGGGTTCAAGGGCCGCGAGGGCGACCCGCTGCCGGTGATCGTGCGCAAGAGCGACGGCGGCTACAACTACTCCACCACCGACCTCGCCACCATCCGGTACCGGTCCGACACCGAGCACGCCGACCGCGTGATCTACGTGGTGGGCGCGCCGCAGTCGCTGCACTTCCAGATGGCGTTCGCGGTGGCGCGGATGGCCGGGTGGGTCAACGACGGCATGAAGCTGGAGCACGCCGAGATCGGCAACGTGCTCGGCACCGACGGCAAGATCCTGCGCACCCGGGCCGGCGGCACCGTCAAGCTGTCGGAGCTGCTGGAGGAGGCCGTCGAGCGGGCCGGGGTCGAGTTCGACAAGATCGAGCGCGACGAGCCGCTGGACGAGGCCGTCCGCGCCGACATCGTGGAGAAGGTCGGGATCGGCGCGGTCAAGTACGCCGACCTGTCGGTGGCGCGCGACAGCGAGTACATCTTCGACTTCGACCGGATGATCGCGTTCAAGGGCAACACCGGCCCCTACCTGCAGTACGCGACCGCCCGGATCAAGTCGATCTTCCGTAGGGCGGGGACCGCGCCGGAGCAGGCCACCGGCCCGATCACGATCACCCACCCGGCGGAGCGGGCGCTGGCGCTGCGGCTGCTGGACTTCGGCGCGGCCCTCAAGCAGGCCGGGGACGCCGCCGAGCCGCACAAGCTGGCCGCCTACGTCTACTCGGTGGCCGACGCGTTCACCACGTTCTTCGAGAACTGCCCGGTGCTTAAGGCCCCCGACGAGGAGACCAAGGCGTCGCGGCTGGCGCTGTGCGCGGCCACGCTGCGCACGCTGGAGACCGGGCTCGACCTGCTCGGCGTGCCGGTCCCCGAGCGCATGTAGGACGACGAAACGACCGTGCGGGCCGGTCTCCGGGGTTCCGGGGCCGGCCCGTCGGCGTTCGGACCGCCGGGGGCGGCTACTGCAGGTAGCCCTCGACCTCGCCGGCGGGGCGCACCTCGGCCTGGTCGGGGTCCTCCCCGGAGTCCTTGCGGGCCCGGCGCTGGCGCAGCAGGTCCCAGCACTGGTCCAGTGCCACGTCGAGCCTGCGGAGCCGCTCGTGCTCCTCGGCCGCGCTCAGCTCGCCCTGCTGCAGCTTGTCGCGCAGCCGCTTCTCCTCGTCCACCAGGGTGTTGATCTGCGCGAGGATCTCGTTGTCGTCCATGGCCCCTCCCACTGGGTCGTGATGCGGCTAGGAGCCCCGTCCCCGATGTGTCGGGTAGGGGCTCCGCCGCCGGCTCCGTCAGGTCAGGCCCTGTTGAGGCCCGCCAGAAAGCCGCCGTCGCCGCTCGACGAGTGCTGCATCTGCTCTGCCGAGCCTACGTCGGTCTTGGCCTCCACCAGTGCCGCCGGCCGGGCGCCGGTGGACGCCTTCTTGGCGCCCGCCATGGCCCGCGTCGTCGTCCGGCCCGCCGGGCGCGTGCTGCTCGCCTTGGGCTTGGCCGCCGCGCCGGTCTTGCGGGACGTGGTGGACTTGGCCGCCGTCGTGCTCTTGCGCGCGGTCGGCTTCTTGGCCGTGCCCGACTTCGCCGCCGACGACCTGGTCCCGGTCCCCGTGCGGGCCGACACCGTGGAGCGGCCGGTGCTCGCCGCCGCGGTCCGGCGCGAGGCCGGCTTCTTGGCGGTGGACGCCTTGGCCGTGGACGACCTGGTGGACGACTTGGCCGTGGACGACTTGGCCGTCGTCTTCTTGGCCGTGGACGCCTTCGCGGTGCCCGACTTGGTGCCCGACTTGGCCGCCGTGGTCTTCTTGGCGGTGGTGGTCTTGGGCTTGGCGGTCCGTGCGCTCACCGTGCTCCGGGACGTGCCGGAGGCCGAGGTGCGGCGCGTGGTGCCCGACGCCTTCTTGGCGGTGGACGCCTTCCCGCTCGCCGCCCTGGTGCCGCTCTTGGCGGTCGAGGCGGACTTCTTGGCCGCGGTCTGGGCGGTGTTGATGACCTTGGCGGCGGCGTTCATCGCCTTGGCCGCGTCGGCCATCGCCTTGGTGGCACCGGCCATCGCCTTGGACATGGCGGTCATCGCCTTGACCGAGCTGTTGGCCTTGGTCGCCACCGACTTCATCTGGGTGGCGGCGGCCTTGGCCTGGGTCGCGGCGGTGGAGACGGTCTTGGCCGTCTTCGCCGTGCCGCTCGCGGACGCGCCGCGCTTGGCCGTGGACGCCTTGCCCGTGGACGACTTGGCGGTCGTCTTCCTGGCCGTGGACGCCTTGCCGGTGCTCGACTTGGCCGCGGTGGTCTTCTTGGTGCCGGTCGCGCCCGACTTCGTGGACGCCCGCTTGGCGGTGGTCCCCGACGTGCGGGCGCTGACCGTGGGCCGCGCCGCCGCGCTCTTGGCTGCGGCGCTGGTCCGCTTGGTCCCCGTGGCCCCCTTCTTGGCGGTGGTGGACTTCCTGGCGGTCGTGCTCTTTGCGCGACTGGCCGCACTTCGGCCGGTGGTAGCGCGCGGTGTGGTCGTGGATGCCACTGATCTACCCCCCGTGCATGATCAGCTACGGAGAGATCTATTCCACACTTGCCGTCGCTCTACACACACTTCGCCATCGCGGGGATCAGACACCCACCGGATGCCACACCGTTTTAGTCTCCAGGAACGCCGTCATCCGCCGTGTTCCCGGCTCGGCGGACCAGTCCGATCCGCCGGGCGGCAGCACCCGCTTGAGGTTGTCGGCGGCCTTCTCCGCAAGGGGTTTCACGGCGTCGGGGGCGATGCCGGCGAGGTCGATGGCGTTGACGTCCATGTGCGAGGCGAGCCACGGCGCGAGCTCGGCGCGGCGGCCGGTCAGCACGTTGACGACGCCGCCCGGCAGATCGGAGGTCGCCAGCACCTCGGCCAGGGTGATCGCGGTCAGCGGGGCCGGCTCGGAGGCCACCACCACGACGGTGTTGCCCGACACGATCGCGGGCGCCACGACCGACACCAGGCCGAGCAGCGGCGAGTCCGGCGCGATGACGGCGACGACGCCGGTCGGCTCGGGGGTGGAGAAGTTGAAGAACGGCCCGGCGACCGGGTTGGCCGACCCGGCGACCGCGCCGATCTTGTCGGCCCAGCCCGCGTACCAGACCCAGCGGTCGATCGCCTCGTCCACCTCGGCGGTCGCGGCGCCCTTGGCCAGCCCGGCGGCGCGCAGCTCGGCGGTGAACTGCTCGCGGCGGCCCTCCAGCACCTCGGCGACGCGGTAGAGGATCTGGCCGCGGTTGTAGGGGGTGCGCCCCGACCAGCCGCCGAACGCCTTGCGGGCGGCGGCGACGGCGTCCCGCGCGTCCTTGCGGGAGGCCTGCGAGGCGTTGGCCAGGAAGCGGCCCTTGGCGTCGTTCACCACGTACGACCTGCCGGACTCGGACCGGGGGAACGCGCCCCCGATGAACAGCTTGTAGGTCTTGCGGACCGCCAGACGCTCAGACATTCAGGTACGCCTCCAGTCCGTGCCGCCCGCCCTCGCGGCCGAAGCCGGACTCCTTGTAGCCGCCGAACGGCGACGCCGGATCGAACTTGTTGAACGTGTTGGCCCACACCACGCCCGCGCGCAGCCGCTCGGCCATCCACAGGATCCGCGAGCCCTTGTCGGTCCAGATGCCGGCCGACAGCCCGTAGGGGGTGTTGTTGGCCTTCTCGACGGCCTCGGCGGGGGTGCGGAAGGTCAGCACCGACAGCACCGGGCCGAAGATCTCCTCGCGGGCGATGCGGTGCGACTGCGCCACGTCGGTGAACACCGTCGGCGCGAACCAGAACCCGCGCTGCGGCAGCTCGCACGGCGGGGCCCAGCGGCGCGCGCCCTCCTGCTCGCCGATCTCCGACAGCATCCGGATCTTCTCCAGCTGCGCGGCGGAGTTGATCGCGCCGATGTCGGTGTTCTTGTCCAGCGGGTCGCCGACGCGCAGCGTGGCCATGCGGGCCTTGAGCCGGTCGAGCAGCTCCTCGGCCACCGACTCCTGCACCAGCAGGCGCGACCCGGCGCAGCACACGTGGCCCTGGTTGAAGAAGATGCCGTTGACGACGCCCTCGACCGCCTGCTCCAGCGGCGCGTCGTCGAACACGACGTTGGCGGCCTTGCCGCCGAGCTCCAGCGTCAGCCGCCTGCCGGTGCCCGCCGCCGAGCGCGCGATCTGCTTGCCGACCTCGGTGGAGCCGGTGAAGGCGATCTTGTCGATGCCGGGGTGCTCCACCAGCGCCCGGCCGGTGTCGCCCGCGCCGGTGATGATGTTGACCACGCCCGGGGGCAGGTCGGCCTGGCGGCAGATCTCGGCGAACGCCAGCGCGGTCAGCGGCGTGGTCTCGGCGGGCTTGAGGACGACGGTGTTGCCGCACGCCAGCGCCGGGGCGATCTTCCAGGCCAGCATCAGCAGCGGGAAGTTCCACGGGATGACCTGGCCGGCGACGCCCAGCGGCTTCGGGTCGGCGCCGAAGCCCGCGTGGCCGAGCTTGTCGGCCCAGCCCGCGTAGTAGAAGAAGTGGGCGGCGACCAGCGGCAGGTCCACGTCGCGCGACTCGCGGATCGGCTTGCCGTTGTCGATCGACTCCAGCACCGCCAGCTCGCGCGAGCGCTCCTGGATCAGCCGGGCGATCCGGTAGAGGTACTTGGCGCGGTCGCGGCCCGGCATCGGGCCCCACACCTTGTCGAAGGCGGTGCGGGCGGCCTTGACGGCGCGGTCGACGTCGGCCTGGTCGGCGGTGGCGATCTCGGCGAGCGTCTCCTCGTTGGAGGGGTCGATCGACTTGAACGGCTCGCCGTGCCCGCTCGTGAACTCGCCGTCGATGAACAGCCCGTAGGAGGCGCGGACGTCCACCACGTCCCGCGACTCGGGGGCCGGGGCGTACTCGAAGGTCATCGTCAGTCCAGGGTGAAGTAGTCGGGACCGGAGTAGACGCCGGTGGCCAGCTTGCGGCGCTGCATGAGCAGGTCGTTCAGCAGGCTGGAGGCGCCCAGCCGGAACCACTGCGGGGTCAGCCAGTCGGGGCCGGCGGTCTCGTTCACCAGCACCAGGTACTTGATCGCGTCCTTGGTGGTGCGGATGCCGCCGGCGGGCTTCACGCCGACCTGGCGGCCGGTGGCGGCGCGGTAGTCGCGGACCGCCTCCAGCATGACCATGGTGACCGGCAGCGTGGCGGCCGGGGACACCTTGCCGGTGGAGGTCTTGATGAAGTCGGCGCCGGCGCGCATGGCGAGCCAGGACGCGCGGCGCACGTTGTCGTAGGTGACCAGCTCGCCGGTCTCGAAGATGACCTTGAGGTGCGCGGCGCCGCACGCCTCCTTGGTGGCCACGATCTCCTCGTGCACCTTGGCGTAGTCGCCGGCCAGGAACGCGCCCCGGTCGATCACCATGTCGATCTCGGTCGCGCCGTCGGCCACGGCCGCGCGGGTGTCGGCGAGCTTGGCCTCCATCGGGGCGCGGCCGGACGGGAACGCGGTGGCCACGCTCGCCACGCCGATCCCGGTGCCCTTCAGGGCCTCGACCGCGACGCCGACCATGTCGGGGTAGACGCAGATCGCCGCCACCTTCGGCACGCCGGGGTCGCCGGGATCGGGGTGCGCGCCCTTGGCGCACAGCGCCCGCACCTTGCCCGGGGTGTCGGCGCCCTCCAGGGTGGTGAGGTCCACCATGGAGATCGCGAGGTCGATCGCCTGGGCCTTGGCCGAGGTCTTGACGGACCGGGTGGCCAGGCGTGCGGCGCGTTCGTCCGCGCCGACCTGGTCGACACCCGGCAACCCGTGCAGGAACGCGCGCAGCTCGGCCCTGCTGGCGGGCGCGCCGGTGAGAGTCTCCTTTGACACTCCCCCAGCATCACCTACGCGCGGCACCGGCACAAAACAGCTCAATCCCGTTTCGGTCACGACCGTTAAAAGTGCCCGGCACCGGATAAAACCGGCAGAGCCGTCGTTAGCCTCCTACCGACTGAGATCATCAAAGCCCGGACGTGCCCGGTCCGGCCGGGCTAGGGTCGCCTCGTCGACCGGTGATCCAGGGGAGTCGTGATGTCCTCGGCAGAGTTCGTCCCGGTGGGGATCGACCCCACCACGCCAAGCGTGGCCCGCATGTACGACTACTACCTGGGCGGCAAGGACAACTACGCCGCCGACCGCGAGGCCTCCGAGCAGCTGGCCCAGACCGCGCCCAGCACCCGCGTGCTGGCGGTCAACAACCGGCGCTTCCTGCAGCGCGCCGTGCGGCACGTCGCCGAGCGGGAGGGGATCCGGCAGTTCCTCGACCACGGCTCGGGCCTGCCGACGCAGGACAACGTGCACCAGATCGCCCAGCGCGTGGACCCCGCCTCCCGCGTCGTCTACGTGGACAACGACCCGATCGTGCTCGCGCACGGCCGCGCCCTGCTGGCCGACAACGACCGCACCACCGTGATCACCGCCGACATGCGCGACCAGGAGACCGTCACCGGGCATCCGGACGTCCTGCGTCTGATCGACTTCGACGAGCCGCTGGCGGTGCTGTTCGTGTCGGTGCTGCACTGCGTGCCCGACTCCGACGACCCCGGCGGCCTGCTGCGTCGCGTCATGGACCGGCTCGCGCCCGGCAGCGTCGTGGTGCTGAGCCACCTGGTCAGCGCCGACGCCGAGGTGCGCGCCAGGCTGACCGACTTCATGCTGTCCGCGACCGGCGGGAACTGGGGGCGGGTCCGCGCCGCCGAGGACATCGTGCCGTGGTTCGAGGGCCTGGAGGTGCTGGACCCGGGCCTGGTGGAGGTGTCGTCCTGGCGGCCCGGTCCGGACGACGTCCCCCAGGAGACGACCGAGTGGATCGAGTTCGGCGGTGTCGCCCGCAAGCCCCGCTAGGGGGCGCCCTGCCCGTTCCCGTGAGATTCTCTCGGGATGCGTGAACTCAGCGAGCTCGCCGACGTTCCCGACCCGGCCTGGCCGGCCCTCACCGAACGGCTGTCCGCCAGCCGGACACCCCTGGAGTGCCTGCCGGCCGACCCCGGCACGGCCCGCGCGTGCCTGCTCCAGCTGCAGATCACGACCCGGTCGTGGCTGGGCTCGCTGGTGCTGAACTGCGGCGGCCTGCTGCTGGACGGCGGCTGGCTGCGCGTCTACGCGGGCGGCGCGCCGCGCCTGCCGGGGCTGGCGCGGGTGAACGGCTTCCCCGCCGAGTTCGACCCCGCCTGGCAGGCGCCCGGCGGCCTGGTCGTCGCGCACGACGTGCTGGGCGGGGTGTTCGCCCTGAACGGCATCGACCCGGCCGCCGCCGGCCGCCCCGGGCAGCCGGGCGAGGTGATCTACTTCGCGCCGGACGCGCTGCGCTGGGAGGCCCTGGACGTCGGGCACGGCGACTGGCTGGCCTGGCTGCTCACCGGGCCGCTGGACGACTTCTACGGGGGGCTGCGCTGGCCGGGCTGGCGGGAGGAGATCGCGGGCCTGGGCGGCGACCAGGGGGTCTCGGTGGTGCCGTTCCCGTGGTCGGCCGAGGCCCAGCGGGACATGGCGGCGACGAGCCGCCGCCGGGTGCCCCTGATGGAGCTGCTGGACCTCGACCGCCAGTTCAGCGAGCTGTCCGGCGAAACGGACCCGGGCTTCCTCGGCGTCCTGTGAGGATCGCCCTCGCAGCGGCGCTGATCGGCGCGTACGCCTGCCTGACCGTCGCGGAGGGCCCGATCGTGGTCGGGCCGCACGAGATGTACCCGGACCTGCCCCGCGACCTGGAGGAGCGTGCCTCGGGGCCGCGCGTCACCGATGGCACGTACCTGGCGGGCACCCTCCCGAGCGGGGTCTACGTGCCCGTCCGAGGTGATCGCTGCAGGTTCGAGACCTTCGACCGGCTCGTCACGACGCGCCTATACGCCGTTCAGGTCAGGGTCGGGCGAGAACCGGCCGAACCGGCGCGCAAGATCATCAAGTCGCACCGCCGCGCCTTCGTCGTCGTGTCCGACCACAGGCTCGGGCCCACCTCCTACGCCTTCGGCGGCGGCTGCGTCTGGCGGCGCGTCGGCAGTCCGGACGACGCCTTGCCGTGGTCGCGCCCGCCGTACTTCGACCGTGAGACCTGGAAGCGGATGTACGGGCTGTGACGGCGCTCCCGTGGTCGGCCGAGGTCCGGCGGGACAGAGCCGCAGAACGCCCCTGCCGGACCTCGGCCGCAGATCACTTCCCGTACTTCACGACGACGCTGGCCGTGTCGATCCAGTCCTTGTCGTTCAGCGCGCCGACGCCCCAGACCGAGGTGGTCTTGGGGACGCGGGCCAGCCCGCCGATCTCCGTCCGGAGGCCGGGACGGCCCGGAACGGCGCTGGAGGTCCACTTGCCGGACTTGTAGTGCAGGAGCTTCTGCCCCGCCCGCATCCACAGGCCGCCGTTGCCGTCGTAGGTCAGGTTGCCCAGCGCGCCGCTGGTCTTGGGGGCGACCATGGTCTTCCAGGTCTTGCCGTTCCAGTGCAGGAGCACGCCCAGGGCGCCGGGGTTCATGCCGGAGACCCAGACGTTCGTGTCGCTGAACGCCAGCACGCCGCCGATCCCGCTGCCCGCTCCGAGCGGCAGGGAGCGCTTGGCCCAGGTCTTGCCGTTCCAGCGCAGCAGGCCCGGCACCGGACCACGCGCGCCCTTGGTCCAGGTGGTCGCCCAGATGTTCTTGCTCGACACGGCGCTCGTCCAGCCGATCAGGCCGGGCGCGCGGACCTTGCTCCAGGAGCGGCCGTCGAAGTGCCGCACGTCGGGCACGGAGGCGTTCCAGGAGCCCGCCGACGCGAAGGACCACACGTCCTTGGCGCTGATCGCCAGGAGCCGGGGCCCGTGCGGGTCGCTGTTGGCGGACAGCGTGCCGGTGATGACCTTCCAGTCCTTGCCGTTCCAGCGCATCCAGAACTGCTTGCGCCTGCCGTCGCTGCCGCCGACCCACACGTTGGTGCTGGAGGAGGCGCTGACGTGCTCCAGGTAGGCGCCCTTGGCGGCGGCCGGGAGCGCGGCCCTGTTCCAGGTCCGGCCGTTCCAGCGGCGGACGACCGGCACGGCGTTGCTCTTGACGGACTGGTAGCCCACGGCCCAGGCGTCGTTGGCGGCGGTCACCGCGATGTCGCGCAGCCCCGAGTTCTTGTCCGGGGTGGCGGTGATGCGCCAGCCGGGGGCGGCGTGGGCGGGCGCGACGAGCGAGAGGAGCACGGCACCGGCGGCGAGGCCGACGACTCCCCCACGAACGCTGTTGTTCATGTCTGTCCCATCTTGCAGGGGATCATCCCCTGGGTCGCGGCAGCATAGCGACGGCCGCTCGCGGGGGTATGCACCCGGCGTCCTCCGGGCGTGACCGCCGTGCGGCCGCCTGCCCGGAGGACGCCGGGCCCCTCTGACGGGGCTTACTTCCCGTACTTGAGGATCGCGTCGTACCGCGCGACCTGGCGCCTGTCCTCCAGCGCTCCGACCGCCCAGACGGAGGTGGACTTCGGCACGTAGGCGATGTCGGACACGGCCGTCCGGTAACCGGGCTTGGCCGGAATCGCCACCGACGACCACTTGCCCGCCCGGTAGCGGAGGAAGCGGTCACCGGCGCGCATCCAGAGCCCGCCCGCGCCGTCGTAGGCCAGGTCGGTCAGCGCCTTCTTGGTGTTGGGGGCGAGGGTCTTCTCCCAGGTCCTGCCGTCCCAGCGCAGCAGGACACCGCGGCCCGCGCCGTCCTGGCCGGACGCCCACACGTTCTTGGCGCTGAACGCCAGGAGGTCGTGGAGCGATCCGTCCTTGCCGAGCGGCTGGGCCTGCTTCTTCCACGACCGGCCGTCCCAGCGCAGGACGGTGGGCACGGGGGCGCCCGGGGCCTCGACCCATCCGGTCGCCCAGACGTCCTTGCCGGAGACGGCGCTCGCGTCGCTGATCCAGCCGGGCGAGCGGACGACCGACCAGCGCTTGCCGTTGAAGTGCCGGACGTCGGGCGAGAACGGCCCCCAGCCCTTGCGGGAGAACGACCACACGTCGCTGCCGGACACCGCCAGCAGCTCGGGCGCGCCGGGCAGCGAGCCGGCGGGGATCTTGGCGGTGACGACGCTCCAGCGGGAGCCGTTCCAGCGCATCCAGAACTGCTTGCTCCGCCCGTCGCTGCCGCCGACCCAGACGTTCTTGCCGGAAGTGGCGCTGACGCTGGCCAGGCGGGCGTCCTTGACGGAGGCGGGGAGGGCGACCCTGTTCCAGGTCCGGCCGTTCCAGCGCCGGACCAGCGGGGTCTTGCCCGCCCCGCCGACCGCCCACGCTTCGGTGGCGCTGATGACGGC
Source organism: Spirillospora sp. CA-253888 (assembly GCA_050936435.1). Taxonomy (GTDB): domain Bacteria; phylum Actinomycetota; class Actinomycetes; order Streptosporangiales; family Streptosporangiaceae; genus Spirillospora. The sequence goes on along the minus strand of JBNJMT010000001.1, from coordinate 4,702,858 downwards.
CACCTCGCTCAGGTACGCGTCCCGGTCGGGGGTGGCGGTGACGCGCCAGCCGGGGGCGGCGTGGGCGGGCGCGACGAGCGAGAGGAGCACGGCACCGGCGGCGAGGCCGACGACTCCCCCGCGAACACTGTTGTTCATGCATGTCCCGTCTTGCAGATGATCATCTACTGGGTCGCGGCAGCATAGCGACGGCCACCGTCAGCGCGGTATGCAATTCTGCGTCGGGGGGACCGAGCGACCGGGAGGCATGATGGCCGTACCCTTCAGCGCCGTGCAGGACGACTTCCTGCGTTTCACCCACGAGATCGTCTGGTGCACGGTGACGACCGTGGACGGGCGCGGGCGGCCCCGCTCGCGCATCCTGCACCCGTACTGGGAGGTCGTGGCCGGCCGCCCGGTCGGCTGGATCTTCACCGGCCGCACGCCCGTGAAGGCGCGGCACCTGGCCGAGAACCCGCACGTGGCGTTCTCGTACTGGTCGCCCGCGCAGCACGTGGTGCTCGGCGAGGCCACCGCGAGCTGGGTGGAGGACCTGGACGCCAAGCAGCGCGTGTGGGACATGTTCATGAACGCCCCGCCGCCGATGGGCTACGACATACGGACGTTCGGGGTGCCCGGCCCGGAGAGCGAGGCGTTCACGGTGCTGCGGCTGGACCCGTCACGGGTCCAGGTGCTCGACGGGACCACCATCACCGAGACGCTGACACCGCGCCTCGCCGTGATCGACCTTTGAGCACGGCGGGAACGGCATCGCCCGAGTCGGCAGAGACGCCCCGCGCAGTCTCATGCGGGACGGGGTGTGATCTGCGTTCAGGCGCTCTTGACGGCTTCCGCGAAGCGCCGGAATTCCTCTCGGCCCACGAGCAGCTTCGGACCGCCTGGGTCCTTGCTGTCACGTACGACGACAGCGGTAGCAGCGTCAGCAACTTCGACACAGTTACCGCCGTTGCTACCCGAGTAGCTTGACTTACGCCAGGTAAATTCGTTCACGTCTTCCATCTCTCATTCGTGCTTCGGATCAGTTCCGCAGACATGCCGACCGGCAACGCCTGCGTGCAGATCCCGTCGAAATCGTCCTTCATCCGGGCCAGGTCTGCGGCCTCATGGAGGACCATTCCACGCGCCGCAGTCTCAACGTACGCGATCTCTCTGCCGTCCGAAAGTCTTGCCAAGACGAAGGCGCCGGAGTTGCCGGGGTGCGGCTGCCCATTGCGTACGACCTGCACGCTGACACGTGACGAGACAGGCGTGGCGAGCTTTTCGAGCTGGGCGTACATGACCTCGGGGCCGCCCACCTCGTGCCACAGCACGTGTTCTGGAATGAGGGCGATGACGCGTGGCGGGTGGGGATCGGCCCGGGTCAGGACGGCCTGCCGCTCCATGCGAGCAGCGACCTTCCTCTCGTCCCCGAACAACAAGGCGTTCGCGTAGTCCGGAGTTTGCAGCAATCCATAGACGATGGTGGGTTCGTACGACTTCAACGTCACGGCGCCTTCTTCGACCGGCGTCCACTCCTGGAACCAGTCAGGGAATGCACTACCCCTCCCTTTGAAAAGCCCGTCATGGAGATTGGTGAGCGCATCTTTCGTTTCGAGCACCCTGTCACAGTACTCAGCGAACAGGCGTTCACAGCCGGACTCCGCACGCTCCACCGCGCCGATGAACGACGCAGAGTAAGGAATCCGATCAGCCAACTGGGCGATGGACATACCGGCGAGTTGGCGATAACGACGCACTTCGGAGCCGAAAAGATCAAGGGCACCGTTGCCTGGATTGAGCTGCTTTGGCGGCTGTGGCATCAGCACTCCCTCATGGCCACCTATGACCAGCGACAACCAGTCGCCTTCCGGCCATGCTCCGGCCATGCCTCATGACGCGTGATTTCCCTTCTCCCAGCATGGCATCTCACGCAAGCCTGATGCCAGACATAGAAGCCTCTCGAAGGCAGCAAAAATGACCACAAATCAGTGCAGAATGCAACCCACTCCTGTTGCGGGCGTGGTGTCGCGCATGATCGACAAAGAACGCGCCGAGGTCGGCCGGTGCCGCCATTTCGTGAGCGAATGGTGCGAGGAGCGCGGCGTCCACCCGAGCACGGCGGACAACGCGCGCATCATCGCCTCCGAACTCGTCACCAACGCGCTCACTCACACACGCGGCGACGCGCTCCTCCGCCTCTACCTGTCGGAGGCCGGCCCCGTGGTCGAAGTGTGGGATCTGTCGGCGACTCTGCCGGCCGCCCGACCCTGCGACCTCACCAGCGAGGAGGGGCGCGGGCTGGCGATCGTGGCGCAACTGTCCACGTCCTGGGGTTGCGGTCCGATGTCGTCCGGCGGCAAGCGCGTGTGGGCGGTGGTCGGGAGTGACTGAAGAAGAGGCGCAGCGGACGGGCGCGCTGATCGATCTGGCGTGGCGGGTGAGCCGCGTGCCCGGCTTCCGTACGCGGATGGACGTCCGCGAGGTGTCGCCCTTCCTGATCATCGAGAATCCGGGGGCGTGGGGCCCCGGTCGTCGAGTCACGGTCCGTACGGCCTACGACCGCGCCATCTGGCCGCCGCTCCAAGGCGTCCGTTCTGGCGGCTCATCCGTCATGACCGAGAAGGCGGACCCCCGGCCCTTCTCATGGGAAGGGCCGGGGGTCCGGCGATCAGGCGAACCGCGTCACCGGGTCAGCGGGTCGGTGGTCCAGTCGGCCGGGTCGTCGCCGAGCAAGGTGATCCTCTTGTAGAGGCCCATCAGGCCGCCGGAGGCCCGCAGCTTCTTCCAGGGCTCGCCGTGCGCGCTGATCTCGATGTCGTATCCCTGCACCCCGTAGACGCGAAGGGTCTGCCCTGCCCGCTGCCGCTGCGAACGGCCGGGCTCCACGTGGGTGTACTTGGTCTTGTTGGCGGGCGCGCCGAGCGCGGAGTCGTAGGCGGGGTGGCCGTTGATCTTGGTGTTGACGCCCATCTCCTTGGGCGCGATCGGGTCCCGCCGCGAGACCGTGATGCTGAGGTCGTTGTTCGGGTCGCTGCCCCGCGCCACCGTGGTCATGTTGAAGGCGGTGATCGGATCGCGACTCGTGCCGACCGGGCCCGACATCTCCCGCATCGGCACCAGGTTGCGGGTCGTGCTGTACATGCGCAGCCCCGGCGGCAACCCCTTGATCGTCACCGGGAACGTCATCGGCCTGTCCGGACCGAACCTCACGTTCTTCGCCAGGCGGTGGACGGTGTCCGCCCTGGCGAGGCCCAGATCGTTGACGGTCAGTTCCGCCCACCGCCCCGGCGCGTACTGCCAGCGGAACTCGGCGGGCACCTGGTTCGAGTTGGGCCCGCCGGGCTCGATCGTCCAGAAGGCCGGCCGTCCGTTCACCGGGGGCGCCGCCGTCCTCCTGCCGGGCTTGCCGCCCGGCAGCTTGGCGATCGGCGGCTCCTTGCCCGGACCGTGCACCGTGAGGCCGATGCCGAACGCGCGGCCCGGGGCCGAGGCGCTGAACCGGACCAGGGGCACGTCGTTCTGCCGGTCGGCCGTCACCTGCGTCAGGTGGTAGCCCTTCGGCAGCCAGCCGAACGTCGCGGGCTGCATGAGCGGGTTCGGGTAGGCGACGCCGCCCGCCGCCGAGGACGAGACGGCCGGACGTTCGGGATCGCCGCCGGGCAGGTCCACCACCACGACCGCGCCGAGCGCGACGGCGGCGGCCAGGCCCGTGGCCGCCGCCGCCCGCCGGGTGCGGCGGGTCCGGCGGCCCCTGGCCAGGGCGGCGTCGACGCTCACCCGGGAGGGGCCGGGGCGGGGGGTGTTCGCGAGGTCGTCCAGGACGTTCTTCACATCGTTCATCGCATCTCCTCGGCCGGGCGAAGGGCGCGGCGCAGCGCCTCCAGGCCGCGCGCGCTCTGGCTCTTGACGGTTCCGGTGGAGCAGTCCAGTTCGGCGGCGGTCTGCTCGACCGACAGGTCGCAGTAGAACCGCAGGACGACCACCGCCCGCTGCCTCGGCGGCAGCGCGGCCAGCGCGGCGCGCAGGTCCAGGCCCGCCGCGTGGTCGGCGTCGGGCGCGCCGGTCTCGGGCATCTCCCGGAACGGCCGCACGCGCCTCCACCAGGCGCCGCGCTGCTCGGCCAGGAACACGCGGACCAGCACCGTGCGGGCGTAGCCGTCGATGTTCTCGGCGGCCGACGCGCGCCGCCAGTTGAGGTACAGCCGCGTGATCGCGGTCTGCACGAGGTCGTCGGCCCGGTGCCAGTCCTGGCACAGCAGGTAGGCCACCCGCTGGAGCCAGGCCATCCGGGCCGTCACGTACGCGGTGTACTCGTCGTCGGACTTCGCCATGCACACCGCCCTTCGGTCAGAGGGTTCACGCCCCTCTAATGCGGGCGGGCGCCGATGGGGTTGCCTCGTTCCGGCGATTATTTCGAGCGGCCGTCAGCACACCGAACGCAGCGCGCGGGCCAGACCCCGCGCGTGGAGAGCGTCGAGGCGACGTTCGGCGTTGACGCGGACGCGGGCGGCCGCGAGGCGCGCCGGGCAGGACGGTCCGGAGCGCTCGCGGCGCATCCGCCTGATCGCCTCCAGCAGCCGGACGGTGAGGCGGTCGAGCGCGGGCCGGACCTCGGTGGCCAGGTCCGGGCGGTGGGCCGGGACCTGCTCGGGATGGTGGGCCCACCGCCGGTGCAGCCCGCGCTGCACGAGCTTGGCGGCCTCGATCTGGTCGCGGAAGATCCGGTCGGCGACGGCGGGGTCGACGCCCGCGCGCGCCGCCCGTTCGGCGACCTGGCGCAGGAGGGCCTGCTCGCGGTCCGGGTCCTCGATGGGCCTGCCGGTCCCCCATTTGGCGGCCGCGACCTGGTCGGCGAGGACGATCCGGTCGGCGGAGGCTCCCAGCAGCGGGGCGAACGCCGCTTCGGCCGAGACCGGCGCCGGATGCGCCAGCACCAGCGCGCAGGCCGGTACCCGGATCAGCCACGGGTTCATCCGCCTCCACCCCCCTCTTGCGGAAAGTGTTCATTCTGTCACGGAAGGTGAACAGTAGGCATGGTGATCGACATTAGTGTGTGCCACACAGTATGGTGTGACACGTGTCCCCCGAAGAGCTGATCCAAGGCCAGGCCCAAGAGCTGCGCCGCGGCACGGTCGTCCTGGCCTGCCTGGCACTGCTGGAGGAACCCCAGTACGGCTACGCCCTGCTGGAAACGCTCAACGACGCCGGCGTCGCCGTCGACGGCAACACCCTCTACCCGCTGATGCGCCGCCTGGAGAAGCAGGGCCTGCTGGTCAGCGAGTGGAACACCGAGGAGTCCCGGCCCCGCAAGTTCTACCAGGTGAGCCCCGAGGGGACCCGGGTGCGCGCCGGACTGCTGCGCGAGTGGCGGGACCTGACCGCCTCGATCGCACGACTGACCAAGGAGATCCCCCCAGCATGAGCACCACCACGCTGACCGAGCGCTACGTGCACGAGGTCGTCCGGCGCATCCCGGCCGATCAGCGTGCCGACATCGCCGACGAACTGCGCGCCACGATCGCCGACACCGTCGAGGCCCACCACGGCGCCGACCCGGCCGCCGCCGAGCGCGAGGTGCTCACCGAGATGGGCGATCCCGTCCGGCTGGCCGCCCGGTACGCGGGCCGCCCGCTCGCCCTGATCGGCCCGGACCTCTACCCCGCCTACCTGCGGCTGCTGAAGCTCCTGCTGGCCACGGTGCTGCCGGTGGTGACCGTGGCCGCCGCCGCGGTCGACCTGCTGGACGGCAAGGGCGCGGGCGGCGCGATCGGCGCGGCCATCGGCGCGTTCTTCGTCGCGGGCGCCCAGCTCATCGCCTGGCCCACGGTCGTCTTCGCCCTGGTGGAACGGTCCCGACGCGACGGCAGGCCGCTCAGGGGCACCGCCGAGTGGACCCCCGACGCGCTGCCGGAGCTGCCCGACCGCCAGGGCGGCGGCCTCACCGGCGTGCTGTCGGCGGTCTGGAACGCGCTGCTGCTCGGCCTGATCGTCTGGCAGCACACCGCCGAGCCGGTCCGGACCGACGGGCAGCGGCTCCAGGTCCTGGACCCCGGCCTGTGGTCGGGCTGGATCTGGCCGATCCTCGCCGGCCTCGCCGCGCTGACCGCGCTCGACCTGGTCCGGGTCGCGATGCGCGGCCGGACCCTCGCGCTGGCCGTCGCCTACGCCGTCGCGGAGGCCCTGTTCGCGCTGCCGCTGGCGTGGATCCTCCACAAGCACGAGTTCTTCAACCCCGAGTTCCTGAGCACCGTCAACGGCGGCATCACCGTGCAGGACGGGTTCTACACCGTCGCCGTGCTCGGCGTGCTGATCGTGAGCGGGCACGAGGTGTTCAAGCACTTCCGCGCGGTCCGCTAGCCGCCGGCCCGGCCTGGTCACCGGGTGGGAGGGTCCCCTCCCGCCCGGTGATCAAGGCGATGTTTGAGCTACATTGCCCGCTATGCGGAAGCGTCTGGAACGACCAGGCCTCTTCCGGCGGGAACTGCCGGAAGACCCGGCACAGGTCGGCACCGAGAACAGCGCGCCCGAGCGGGACCCCGAGGACCGGAACGTCCCGGCGGACGCCGGGCGCCGCCCGCTGTGCTACTTCGACGCCCGGCACGGTCCCGCCGCCGAGCGGGTCACCTGGGCCCCGCCCGACGAGCCCCCGCGCCTGGTCGAGGTGTGCGCCGCCGACGCCCAGCGGCTCTCCGAGCACCGCGCGCCGCTCGACCCGGCGTTCAAGTTCCTGACCCCGCTGCCGCCCGAGGACCAGGCGACCCGCTAGCGGGTTCAGCGGCCGGTGAAGAAGGGGGAGGACTCCTTCTTCCACAGCAGGACGACCGTGACCAGCCCGATCAGCGGCGGGACCGCCACCAGCAGCTTCAGCCACAGCGGCGCGGGGCCGACCGCGTCGCCGAGCAGGCCGAGGACGCCCAGGCCGAAGAAGACGGTGGACAGCACGCGCGCCCAGTTGTGGCCGCGCCGCGTCGCCCACGCCATCCACAACCACAGGGCGAGGCCGACGAGCCCGCTCATGAGGGCCAGCGGACCGACCAGCTGCACGCCGCTGGAGTTCGCGTCGGAGGTCTTGACCACGTCGGCGGCGGCGAAGGAGGCGATCGTGTTGACGACGCTGAACGCGGCGCCGGCGAGCATCAGCTTGGAGGCCAGGTCCACCGTCCTCGGGATCGGACGGCGGGCCGCGGAGGGCGCGGAGGCGGGAGGGGCGCTGGTGTGGACGGGGCCGTGCCCGTGCGATGAGGTCGTCATGACCGCCGCTGTTCCCGAGGGGAGAGGGTGTAACGAGCCCGTTCCAGATCGTCCGGAAGCGGACGGACGTGTTTGCCTCCCGCCCCCCGGGCCGGCCAGCGGATCCCTCAGTGCGGGAACTGCCGGGGCGGCCGCGTCCTCGGGTGCTCGTCGCGGAAGTCCTCGATGGCCCTGGTGATCTGCCGCAGGAGCCGGGTGCGCTCGATCCGGTCCCGGTACAGCAGGCGGCCCGCCAGCGCGTCCAGCTCCACCGCGAAGTAGACCGCCATCAGCGGGTTGACGAACAGCTCGCCGCCGCGCGTCCGCTCGGTGGCGTGCACGTCCCCGCACTCGCCGCGCAGCGCCGCCGCGATCGACCCCTGCACGATGCTCGGCCGCTCCGGCGTCGCCTCGGCCGCGTGCGCGACCGCGTCCCGGTAGAGGGCCGCCTCCCGGCTGTCGCGCGGGATCGAGAGCGCGCCGAGGTAGGCGCCCTCCCGGTCCAGGGCGGCCAGGTTCTCCAGCACGAGGACGTGGTTGACGCCGTGGTGGGCGTCCACGCCGAAGCCCAGGCTCAGCACCAGCTTCACCGGCACGTCCAGGCCGTGCACGGCGACGAGGCTCGCCATGTCCTCGGTCGGCGTGCCCAGCGCGTGCTCGTCCCCGCGCATGAGGATGTCGGTGCCGCCGTCCACCAGCACGATCGCGTCCAGGTCCAGCCGTTCCACCAGGGCGCGGTAGGCGTCGCGCAGCGGCTGCACGCCGGTCGGAGGGAAGGCGTGGACCGTCGAGGGCAGGCCGTGGGCGTCGAGCCAGCGCGACAGCGCGCCCTCGGGGAAGTACCCGTCGCGCGACTCGACGGCGGGGGTGATCTCGGCGACGTCCGGCTCCAGCCACACCCCCGCGTCCAGGCCGTCGAGAAAGCTGAACGACAGGTTCGCCAGGTGGACGTCCTTGCCCTGCTCCCGCAACGCGAGCGCGAACGGCAGGCCGGCGTAGACGTCGAAGCCGCCGCCCGCCCCGGCCACCAGAACGCGCCGCGCCCGCTTCAGCCGGGTGAACACCGGCGGTTCCTGGAGAGAGAACATCCGCCGAAAGTAGCGCCTCAGTACGGGGACGGGCCTCCGAACATCTCGCTGATGCGCGGGGCCAGCTCGATGTCGCCGCGCACCTTCAGGCGGCCGTCCATCAGCAGGACGGCCGGGTTCGCGTCGCCCGCCAGGACCCGCAGGAAGTCGGCCGTGCCCGCGACGAGCGTGAAGCGCGCCTCGCGGGCGGGGCCCGGCCGGGCGCGGGCGCGGCCGTCGCGGACGTCGATCGTCCACGGCGTCGCGGTGCCGTCCGAGCGGGTCAGGCGGAACTCCAGCTCGCCCTCGAAGCCGCCGCCCAGCTTCGGGTCGTAGGCCCGCGCCATGCCGGTGAAGAACATCCGCTGCGCACGGGGACCGAAGCGGCGCTCGATCCGCTCGTCCGAGCGGTCGTGCACCAGGCGGTAGAAGCCCTGCTGGAGGCGGCGGCGGCCGCTGGAACGGGCCTCGTCGCGCACCGTCCGCAGGCTGACGCGCTGCCGCCGCGCGCGGCGGGCGCGCAGGATCTCGGCCTCCTCGTCGATGCGGTAGCCGGGCGGGAGTTCGCGGGCCGGGGCGCGCCTCGCCAGCGCCGCCTCGATCGCGGGGGCCAGGCGTTCGGCCTTGGCGGCGTCGCCGTGCTCGGCGAAGCGCGGCAGGACCGTCTTGCCGAACAGCTCCAGGGCCTCGCAGATGTGCTCGTGCCGGGTGGGGCCGGACTGCATGACGAACGAGATCTCGTCCACGCCCGCCGCCTCGTAGCGGCGGATCAGGTCGGCGACCTGGTCGGGGGTGCCGATCGCGCCGCGCAGCGAGCCGACGTTCACGTTCAGCGCCTCGGCGTTGGCGATGATCTGGTCGCGGTCGAAGCCCTTGGCCGCGCGGCGCCGCCGGAACTGCTCCCACACGTCGGTGCGGCCCGGGTCGTGCGGGGTGGTGCCGTAGTAGTGGGCCAGCGCGAACCCGAAGAAGTGCGCGCCGTCGATGCCCCGGTCGATGGCGGTCGCCTCGTCCTCGTGCAGCATCATCGGCAGCACGACCGCCACGTTCGGGTTGACCGAGAACCCGGCGGGCACGCACCGGTCCGACTCGATGATCCGGTAGTAGGCGTCCACCCAGCGGGCGGCGTCCTCGGGCTCCACGAACGAGAACGACAGCGCCCCCATCCCGTTGCGCGCCGCGAACTCGATCGTCTCCCGGCGCGAGCACGCCACCCACAGCGGCGGGTGCGGCTTCTGCACGGGCTTGGGCACCACGTTGCGCGGCGGCATCTGCAGGTGCCGCGACCGCCAGCCGGCGAACGGCTCCTCCACGAACATCCGCGTGATCGCGTCGATCGCGTCCTGCCACTGCTCCCGCTTGTCGGCGCGCCGGATCCCGAAGCCGCCCAGCTCGGCGCTGGAGCTGGACTCGCCGGTGCCGAACTCGACCCGGCCGCCCGACACCAGGTCCAGCGTCGCGATCCGCTCGGCGACGCGGGCCGGGTGGTTGACGTTCGGCGGGAGCTGGACGATCCCGTGCCCGAGCCGGATGCGCTTGGTGCGCTGCGAGGCCGCCGCCAGGAACACCTCCGGGGCCGCCGAGTGGGAGTACTCCTCAAGGAAGTGGTGCTCGACCTCCCAGACCCGGTCGAAGCCCACGCGGTCGGCGATCTCCACCTGGTCCAGCGCGTCCTGGTAGAGGCGCTGCTCCGCGCCGTCGTCCCACGGGCGCGGCAACTGGTGCTCATAGAAGACCGAGAAGCGAATCTCCACCACCTCCACCGCCGTGACCAGCAACGATCGGTCCCACCCGGCCAGCGTCACCCGGATTGGACGACTCGTCAACACCCGTGCCGGCCGCCGTCAGCCGCGGGCCAGCGGGGCCTCTTCCACGTGGTCGTCGGTGTCCAGGGCCTTGCGCGAGGCGTAGAAGCGGGCCTGCGCCTTGCCGTCCGGCAGCAGCTTCACCACCAGGTACCCGGCGGCGGTCGGCGAGCAGCCCTCGCCCGCCCGCGCGCCCTTGGTGATGTAGCGGTAGAGGGTGAGGGTGTCGGCGGTGACCCGCTGGACCTGGAGGATCCCCGAGCAGACGAAGTCGTCGTCGTAGTGGCCCGACCAGGTGCTGGACTTGGCGCGCTCGGGCAGCTCGACCGTCAGGCGGAGCGAGTGCCACTTGTCGTCGGCGGCGAAGTAGCGCCCCTCTCCGGACCAGTCGCCCGCGAAGCGCGCCGGGATGGTGCCCGGCGCGTCCTTCGGCGAGGGCGGCGGCGGGGGCGTCGTCGGGGCGGCGGCCGGTCCGCCGTCGCCGGACCGGGCGATGACCGCGCCGATCGCCACGCCGGAGCCGGCCAGGACCAGCGCCGCGAGGACCGCCAGCGGGATCAGCCAGAGGGGACGGCGGCGCGGCGGCGCGGGGGGCTGCGCGGGAGGCGGCTGGTACATCGCGTCAGTTCCGCCGCGCCAGGACGCCCTGCTGCTGGGTCGAGCCGAGGTCCTCCAGCTGCTGGCCGCGCTTGTTGGGGTACCAGAAGTAGTCCATCTTCCCGTCGGCGCGCATTTTCAGCGTGACATAGCCGGTCGCGGCGTCCTTGCAGGCGTCGTTCTGCCCCCGGACAATGACCTCGTACGCCATCAGCGTGTCATTGGTCACGGTCTCCACTTTGAGCGCGCCGTCGCATTCGTAGCCGCTGTATTTGGTGGTCCCCGTTCTCGATTGGTCGGTCAGTTCGACCAGGACCTTGAACGGCTGTTTCTTGTTGTCGCCGTCCCGATAGGTGCCGCTGCCGAACCACTTCCCGGCGAAGGCCGCCGTGACCATGTCGCTGGCGGCGGGCGTCGGTGTCGGCGCCGCCGAGGTGCCGCCGGACGGGCCCGCGGCGCGTCGGGCCGGCTCGCCGTCGTCGTCGCGGAACAGCATCATCCCGGCCGCCACCCCCGCGCCCACCAGCAGCAGCGCGGCGACCGCGACCGCGGTGACCAGCAGCGCGGTGCGGCGCCTGCCGCCGCCCCTCGGCGGAGCGGAACCGCCGCCCTGCTCCGGCGGCCAGGGCTGCGGCGTCCACGGCTGCGCCGGGGCCACGCCGACCTCTTCGGAGGCGGGCTGCGGCGAGGACTGCGGGGTGCTCCACATCTGCTGCGGTCCGGCGGCCGGCGCGCCTCCCTGCGGCGGGGGCTGCGGCGACGCCACCGGACCGATGGGCAGCGAGTCGGCCGTGAGTTGCCCGCGCTCGATCACCTCCGACTGCATCCCCTTCGGCGCGGTGTCGTAGCCGAGCAGCCGCGACAGCACGCTGAACGCCGACGGCCGCCGCGCCGGGTCGCGCACCAGGCAACTCGCCGCCAGGTCACGCAACTGCCCGGTCAGCGCCCCGAGGTCGGGCGGATCGGCGTTGACCCGGCGCACCATCTCGGGAAAGCTCTCGCTGCCGAACGGCGAGCGCCCGGTCGCCGCGAACACCATCGTCGCCGCCCACGCCCACATGTCGGCGGCGGCCCCGATGCCGTGCCCCTCCATCTGCTCGGGGGCCATGTACGCGGGGGTGCCCACGATGCGCGAGGCGTCCATCGCGGCCGCCTCCACCACCCGCGCGATCCCGAAGTCGATCACGCGCGGGCCGTCGGGGCCCATGATGACGTTGGCGGGCTTGAGGTCGCGGTGCACCACGTCGCTGCGGTGGATGGCCGACAGGGCGGTGGCGCTGCCGATCGCCAGCCGGTCCAGCTCGGGGCCGCCGAGCGGCCCGTTGCGCTCGACCAGCCGCTGGAGGGTCGGGCCGTCGATGAACTCGGTGACCACGTACGGGCGGTCGGCGTACAGGCCGTGGTCGAGGACGCGGGCGGTGCAGAACTCGGCCACCGAGCGGGCGGCGCCGACCTCCTTGGCGAACATCTCCTGCGCGCCCTCCTCGGTGACGGCGTCGCGCAGGAGCTTGACCGCCACCTCCGTCCCGTCGGCGCCGCGCGCCAGGTAGACGACGCCCTGCCCCCCTTCCCCCAACCGCCCCGTGAGCGTGTAGGAACCGATGTGCGCCGGGTCTCCCGGGTGCAGGTGCGCCATCGCTCTCATCGACTTCTCCCCGTGGACGAAGGACGCGCCGGACCTTCCCTCGCAATGGCCCCTACCCATCCGGGCGGAAAGGCAGCGACAACGGCTCCGGCCGGAAAGTGCCATCCCTTTGAACGATCATTTCTCGATCGCGGAAAGGGCACCGGAAAAGATATGAAGCAAGCGCTCGCTTGACTAGCGGCCGCCGCGTCCGGCACCGTGGACCGGCGCGCGTGCCGGCGCGCGTGCCGGCGCACGTACCGGCACGCGTACCGGCAACGAGGGAGGCCCGTCGTGGCACTGCTGGACGGACTGCGCGTCCTGGACCTGACGATGTGGCGGCCCGGCCCGTACGCCACCCTGCTGCTCGCCCAGCAGGGCGCCGACGTGATCAAGGTGGAGCCGCCCGGCGGCGAGCCGATGCGCGCCTTCCGCGGCCACTTCGACCCGCTCAACCAGCACAAGCGCAGCGTCGAGCTGGACCTCAAGGACCCCGCCGGGCTCGCCCGCTGCCGGGAGCTGGCCCGCGACGCCGAGGTGTTCGTGGAGGGCTTCCGCCCCGGCGTCGCCGACCGGCTCGGCGTCGGCCACCGCGCGCTGCGCGAGGCCAACCCCGGCCTGGTCTACTGCTCGCTGTCGGGGTACGGGGCCGAGGGCCCCCTCGCCGACGTGCCCGGCCACGACGTCAACTACCGCGCGCACGCCGCCGCGCTCGCCCCCGACGCTCCCCCGCCCACCGCCGACGAGCTGCCGCTGGCCGACATGGCCGCCGCCACGATGGCCGCGTTCGCCATCACCGCCGCCTGCCTGAAGGCCCGCCGGACCGGCGAGGGCGAGTGGCTCGACCTCGGCATGTCCGACGTCCTCGCGCACTGGATGGGCACCGTGCCCGCCGCCACCCGGCCCGCCGGGGACACCGGCCCGCTCCCCGGCTACGGCATCTACCCCACCGCCGACGGGCGGCGGATCACCCTCGGCGTGGTCTCCGAGGAGCGCCTGTGGGCCGCCACCTGCCGCGCCCTGGGCCTCGCCGAGCACGCCGCCGTCCCGTTCCTGGAACGCCTCGGCCGGGTCGCCGAGCTGGACGGCGCGATCGCCGCCGCCGTCGCCCGCCTCACCCGCGACGAGGCCGTGAAGCTGCTCACCGCCGCTGGAGCCCCCGTCGCCCCCGTGCTCGACCGCGCCGAGATGATGGAGCTGCCGCACTTCCGCGAACGCGGCGTGCTCCGCGACGGCACCGTGGGCGACGCCGTGCGCGCGACCGTCCACCCGCCCCTCGGCACCGGCCCGGTCGCCGCCCTGGACGAGCACCGGGGCGAGGGCTGGCGTCTCAGCTGATGAATATTCATGTCGATTCGTCGCATTCGAGTGGCATCCTTGTGACGTGAACGCACGCGTGGTGGGACCGGTCCTGGTCGGACGCGCGGCCGAGCTGGGCGAGCTGGCCGCCGCCCTGGCCGCCGCGCCCGGCACCGTCCTGGTCGGCGGCGAGGCCGGGCTCGGCAAGACCCGCCTGATCCGCGAGTTCGCCGCCGCCGTCCGCGAGACCGACGGCGCCCGCCTGCTGGTCGGCGGCTGCCTGGAGCTGGGCTCGGACGGCCTGCCGTTCGCGCCGTTCACCACCGTGCTGCGCGGCCTGGTCCGCGACATCGGCATCGACGGCGTGGCGGCGCTGCTGCCGCGCGGCGACACCACCGGGCTCGCCCGGCTGCTGCCGGAGTTCGGCGAGCCGGAGAACCCCACCACCACCGGCGAGGAGCGCGCCCGGCTGTTCGAGCTGGTGCTGACCCTGCTGGAGCGCCTCGCCGACACCGGCCCGGTCGTCCTGGTCATCGAGGACGCGCACTGGGCCGACCGCTCCACCCGCGACCTGCTGTCGTTCCTGACCCGCAACGTCGGGGCCGCGCCGCTGCTGATCGTGGTCTCCTACCGCGCCGACGAGCTGCACCGCGCCCACCCGCTGCGGCCCCTGCTCGCCGAGCTGGCCCGGGTCGACCGGGTGCGCCGCATGGACCTCGGCCGCCTCGCCCGCGCCGACGTCGCCGAGCTGGTCACCGGCATCCTCGGCCACCAGCCGCCGCCCGACCTGGTGGACGCGGTCTACACGCGCAGCGAGGGCAACCCGCTGTTCGTGGAGGCGCTGCTCGACGGCGACGGCACCCTCGCCTGCGAGCTGCCCGAGTCGCTGCGCGACCTGCTGCTCGCGGGCGTCCAGCGGCTGCCCGAGGAGACCCAGGAGGCATTGCGCGACGCCTCCGGCGGCGGCACCCGCATCGAGCACGCGCTGCTGTCGGCGGTGACGGGGCTGGACGACGCCGCGCTCACCCGCGTGCTGCGGCCCGCCGTCGCCGCCAACGTCCTGGTGGTGGACGGCGACGGCTACGCCTTCCGGCACGCGCTGATCCGCGAGGCGCTGCACGACGACCTGCTGCCCGGCGAGCACACCCGCCTGCACACCCGCTACGCCCAAGCGCTGGAGGAGGACCCCTCCCTGGTGCCGCCCGGCCGCCAGTGGGTCGAGCTGAGCCACCACTGGAACGCCGCGCACGACGCCACCTGGGCGCTGGTCAGCGCCTGGAAGGCGTCCGCCGACATGCGCAAGGCCACCGCGCACGCCGAGAGCCTCGCCATGCTGTCGCGCGTGCTGAAGCTGTGGGACCGGGTGCCGGACGCCGCCGAGCTGATCGGCGCCGACCACGTCCGGGTGATCACCAAGGCCGTCGACGCCGCCGAGCAGAGCGGCGAGTACGAGCAGGGGATCAAGCTCGCCACCGCCGGGCTGCGCGAGCTGGACCGGCTCGCGGCGGCCGGGCGGGAGGCCGACGAGCAGGCCGTCCGGCGCGCCACCCTGCTGGAGCTGCGCGGCCGCATGGCCTACGACCTCGCCAAGCCCGGCTTCATCGAGGACCTGCGTGAGGCGGTGCGGCTGCTGCCCGCCGAGCCGCCCACCCCGCACCGCGCCCGCGCGCTGATCGCGCTGGCCCGGTTCGGGCGGCTGCTGCACGGCTCGGCCGAGGCCCTGACCGCCGCCCGCGAGTCGCTGGCGATCTCGGCCCGGCTGAACGACCCGACCGGCGTCGCCTCGGCCAAGCTCGCCCTCGCCTGCGTCGACTTCGAGTACCACCTGTCCTACGACGACGCGCAGTCCGAGCGGTTCGCGGTGACGCTGCGCGACGCCTACGAGACGGCCCTCGCCTCCGACAGCCAGCAGCTCCAGATGCAGGCCGCCGTCACCCTGTCGCACTTCCTGGAGGGCTGCGGGCGGCACGGGCAGGCCGTCGAGGCCGCCCGCGAGGGGGTCGAGCAGGCCGAGCGGCTCGGCGTGGGCCGCACCAGGGGCACCTTCCTCGGCATCAACCAGGCCGAGCCGCTGGTGTCGCTGGGCCGCCTCGACGAGGCCGAGGCCGTGCTGACGAACGCCCTGGACCGCGACCCGCCGCTCACCATCCGCACCTCGCTGTTCGTGCTGGCCGGGGAGATCGCGCTCACCCGGGGCGACCTGGCGCTGGCCGAGGCGCGGCTCGTCCCGGCCCGCCGCGTCATGTGGCGCAAGACGCAGGACCTGTTCGCGGTGCTGCGGCTGGAGACCCGGCTGCGGCTGGCGCAGGGACGGCACGCCGACGCCGTCGCGGCCGTCGAGCCGGTGCTGGACAACCCCGAGCTCCCCGACGACAGCCGCTACGCCTGGCCCGTGCTGGCGCTGGGCACGATGGCCTGCGCCGAGCTGGGCGGCGAGGCGCTGATCGGCGGCGAGCCCGCGCTGCCCCGCATCGAGGCGCGCGCCGCCACGATCCGCGTCCTCGGCCCGCTGCAGGAGGCGTGGCGGCTCACCTACGCCGCCGCGCTGGCCCGCGCGCACGGCCGCCTCGACCGGGCGGCCTGGGACGCGGCGGCGGCCGCGTGGGAGTCGCTGCGCCAGCCCGTCAACCACGCCGAGACGCTGATCTGGGCGGCCTACTGCGCCCTGCACGACGGCGACCGCGACGCCGCCGCCGACCGGCTGCACCGCGCCTGCGCGCTGGCCCGCCAGGTGAACGCGCCGCCGCTGCTGGCCCGCGCCGAGGAGCTGATGCGCCGCGCCCGCATCGGCGGCGGCTCCCAGCAGGCCCCGCTCGGCCTCACCCCGCGCGAGGTGGAGGTGCTGCGGCTGGTCGCCGAGGGGCAGAGCAACCGCGACATCGCCGCCGCCCTGTTCATCTCGGCCAAGACCGCCAGCGTGCACGTGTCCAACATCCTCGGCAAGCTCGGCGTCGCGAGCCGCGGCGAGGCGGCCGCGACCGCGCACCGCCTGGGCCTGTTCGAGACCGCCGCCCACTGACCCCCTCGGGGGACCGGGGCCGAGGCGGAGCGGAAGCAGGGCCGGCGGGGCGTCGCGCCAGAGGACGCCCCGCCGGCGGCCTGGCCGGCCGGCGGACCGACCCGGCAACTGCGGGCGGCGCGGTACCACCGGGTCCCGCGCGGTCCGATCGGGGCGCGGATCCGGTGACGAGGGCCTCCCCTCCCGGGCCCCCGTCACCGAACCGTCGGACCACACGGGAACTTCAGTGGCTGGCCTTTCGGTACACGGTCCGCGGAAGTACGCGGTACTCCTCCGCTCGGAGAGGCGGCCCGTGTCCCGTCCGGCCGCTGCCCAGTCTTCCGGAGCGCGGCGGCCCCGGCATCGGGAGTACTCCCGATGGGAATACCTAAAGACCGCGCCGTCCCGGCGCCCGCGCGGTGATCTGGGTACGCGACGGCATACCCAGCTTGCCCGGAATGCGCCCCGCGGCGGGGCCGCCGGTGCACGCGGGAACGGCCCGGAGACGACGACGCGGCCCCCGTCCCGGAGGGGACGAGGGCCGCGGATCGAACCGTGTCGCGCGGGGCGTCAGTCCTTCGGGACGCGCGCCACGCACAGGACCGTCTGGCCGAACGGCGGGCGCACCAGCCGCTCGATCAGCCGGGTGGTCGGGACGACCGTGCGGTCGTAGATCTTGACCAGCCGCGGGTCGGGGTAGCCGGCGCCGCCCCGGCGGACCGCGGCCCACCAGGCGATGCCGCCCAGGAAGTTGATCGGCTTGAGCACCTCGGGCACCAGACCCGCCGCGCGCACCGACGCCCCGAGGGTGGCCGGGGTGTAGCGGGTGACGTGGCCGACCTTGCGGTCGAAGTCCCCGTACAGCTGCATGTAGCCGGGCACCCAGATGACGATGCGGCCGCCGGGCAGGGTGACGGCGGCGAGGTCGCGCAGCGCCTGGACGTCGTCCTTGATGTGCTCCAGGACGTTCATCATGACGACGGTGTCGACCTTCTGCCGGATGTCGACCTCCGCCGGCAGCTCCAGGTCGATGACCTCGACGTCGTCGGCGTCGGCGTAGCGCTTGCGCAGCTCGCCCACGCAGTAGGGGTCGTTGTCGCTCACGGCCAGGTAGTCCAGCCGTCCGGCGAACTGCTCGGAGAAGTGGCCGAGGCCCGATCCGATCTCCAGCAGCGACCGCCCGACGTGCGGGGCGACCATGTCGTACTCGTACTTGCGGTAGTTGCGGGCCTCGTCGCCGCCCAGGTGGTTCTCCAGGGCGCCCTCACCGGCGGCCGGCTGGACCAGTTCGCCGTCCCCCGCCGTCGGGACCGACGGCCGCTGGGGCTCGGGCCCACTACCGAGGAGCTTGAGCAGAGTGCCGGAAACGGTTTTCTTCTGACCTGGTGAATGCATACTTCCCGCTCGCTGGTGCGTATGTCGCCCGCTGGCGTTCAGCTCGGCGTCCGCCGGATCGATGGCCCGTGCCCGGGCTCCGGCCGATCTCCGGCGCAAAAGTTCAGATCAGTGTAACCCTCGTGCGGGGCCGCGATGCCGTTTGCGCGGTGTCGGGCGACCGCGCACCACGCCGACGATTCCCCTGCCAGGCGTGATGTCCAGCACTTTCACCGGAGGTGAGACGACCTGAACGCGACGATCGTCCCCTTTTTTCAGCCCGCGTTCAGGATGCCGCCGTCGCGGCTGTGCGCCTCCCGTACGGTGCGCCGCGCCCCGCACAGGCCGGTGAGGTTCCAGGTGACGTCGCCGTAGCGCACGCCGTACAGGTACTCCTGGAGCGCGCGCTCGCGGGGGTCGGGACGGCGGGCGGCCGCGATGCCGTACACGTCCACGACCGCGCTGAGCACCGCCGCGCGCACCGCGTCCAGCGACGCGTCCAGGCCGAACGAGGTCAGCGTCCGCCCCTCCCCCTCGGCCAGGTAGCGGCGGCCGAACGGGCCGACCTGCGTCACCTGCACCGCCACGTGGGTGAGCACGGCCCCGCGGGTGCGCATCCGCGCGGTGCGGACGATGCCGTCGCGGAGCACGACGGCCGGCAGGTCGAAGCCCTCCAGGGCCGACAGGACCAGCGCGTCGAGGTCGGGGCGGGCCTCCGGCGGGGGCCCGGCGTGCCGGGCCGGGCCGGCGCCCGTGCGGCGCACCAGGCTGAACACCAGCGTGCCGGAGTCGAGGTAGGCCGCGCCGCCGCCGCTGGCGCGCCGCACCAGCCGCACGCCGTCGCGGGCGCAGGCCGCGAGGTCCACGGTGCGGGCCACGTTCTGGAAGCGGCCGACCACGACGCTGGGGGCGTTCTGCCAGATCCGCAGCACCGACAGCCGGCGCGGGCCGGTACGGGCCCGCGCCCGCCGACTCGGCCACGGCGAGGAAGCGCGGCGCCCCGCCCTCCCGCCGCCGGGCCGCCGGCTCGCAGGCGCGCAGCAGGGCCTCGTCGAGCGCCTGGTTCCAGGCCGGGTCGCGCGAGTCATCGACGATCACGCTGAGCATGTCGGTCGCCACCTCCCAGGGCGGAGGCGTCGGCCCTGCGCGCAACCCGGCGTGCCCGGGGACGCCGCCGGGTGCCCTGAAACATATCCGCGCACCGGCACAGATCACAGGCGGAGAGTTTTCAAATGGTGACAGAGGGTGCCGTCAGCCGATGGTGCGGTGGACGTCCTCCGCGGTGGTCGGGCCGGGCTCGGCGGCGGAGATCCAGGGGCCCGGGATCGAGGGGTCGAGCACGCCCTCCTCCAGCCAGGTGAACCCGCCCGCCAGCACGTGCTCGGCCACCCGGGAGTCCAGGGCGTCGGTGTTGCGCCACAGGGCGTCGAACAGCTCTTCCACGCGCACCCGCGCCTGCCGGCAGAACGCGTCGGCCAGCCGCAGCGCCGCGTCCCCGGGAGGCGTCGCGCCCCCGCCGGCCAGGGGTTCCCGGCCGTCGTCGAGCGCGTCGGCGTGGGCGCGGACGCACACCGCGCTCATCGCGTACAGCTCCGCGCCGATGTCCACCATGCGGCCGAGGAAGCCCTGCCGGTGCTCCAGGCCGCCCTGCCAGCGGCCCGCCGCGTAGAAGGTGGAGCGGGCGAGCTTGCGGGAGGCGCGCTCGACGTAGCGCAGGTGCCTGGCCAGCGGGCCGAACTCGTTGAAGGAGCGGGGGCGCTGGCCGGGGCCGGTGACCAGCGTCGGCAGCCAGCGCGCGTAGAAGCCGCCCGCGCGGGCCGCCGCGCGGGCCTTGTCGCGCGGGGCGGCCTCAGGGTCGATGATGTCGCCCGCCACCGACAGGTGCGCGTCCACCGCCTCGCGGGCGATGAGCAGGTGCATGATCTCGCTGCTGCCCTCGAAGATGCGGTTGATCCGCAGGTCCCGCAGGATCTGCTCGGCGGGCACGCCGCGCTCGCCGCGCGCCGCCAGCGACTCGGCGGTCTCGTAGCCGCGGCCGCCGCGCACCTGCACCAGCTCGTCGGCGACCCGGCAGGCCATCTCCGAGGCCCACAGCTTGGCGAGCGCCGCCTCGATGCGGATGTCGTTGCGCTCGTCGTCGGCGAGCTGGCACGACAGGTCGAGCATGGCCTCCAGCGCGTAGGAGGTCGCGGCGATGAAGGCGACCTTCTTGGCCACGGCCTGGTGCCCGCCGACCGGACGGCCCCACTGCACCCGCTCGGCCGACCACTCGCGAGCGATCTTCGTGGCCCACTTGGCGGAGGCGGCGCAGATGGCCGGCAGCGACAGCCGGCCGGTGTTGAGGGTGGTCAGCGCGATCCGCAGGCCCGCGCCCTCGGCGCCGATCAGGTTCTCCTTCGGCACCCGGACGTCGTGGAAGCGGGTCACGCCGTTCTCGATGCCGCGCAGTCCCATGAAGGCGTTGCGGTTCTCGACCGTGATGCCCTCGCTCGCCATGTCCACCACGAACGCCGAGATGCCGCCCCGGGCGCCCTCCCGCTTCGGCACGCGCGCCATGACCACGACCAGGTCGGCGACCACGCCGTTGGTGGTCCACAGCTTCACGCCGTTCAGGACGTAGTGGTCGCCGTCGGGCACGGCGGTGGCGCGCAGCCGCGCCGGGTCCGAGCCCACGTCCGGCTCGGTGAGCAGGAACGCGCTGATCTGCCTCGCGCAGCGCGGCAGCCAGCGGTCCTGCTGCTCCGGCGTGCCGAACAGCTTGATCGGCTGCGGCACCCCGATCGACTGGTGCGCCGACAGCAGCGCGCCGAGCGCCGGGCTCACCGAGCCGACGACCATGAGCGCGCGGCCGTAGTGGAGCTGGCTGAGGCCGAGCCCGCCGTACCGTTCCGGGATCTTCATGCCGAGGGCGCCCAGCTCGCGCAGCCCCTTGACCACCTCGTCGGGGATGCGGGCCTCGCGCTCGATCAGGGCCGGGTCGATCCGGGTGGCGCAGAACTCGCGCAGCCGGGCCAGGAACGCCTCGCCCTTGCGGCGCGCCTCGTCGTCGGGCCGGGGGTGGGGGTGGACGAGGTCCAGGCGGAAATCGCCCAGGAAGAGCTGCTTGCCGAAGCTGGGCAGCCGCCATTCGCTCTCACGGGCCTCCTCGGCGACCCTGCGGGCGGTGCGCTCGTCGACGGCGGCGGTCGGGGCGCCGGACCCGGCGGGACGGGAGTGCTGACTCGGCTGGCTCATGCCGGCCTCCTGGGAAGTGGCCTCCGTGTCACCCGCGAAGTTACTCTCCGGTTGCCCTCCTGGGGAGGCCCGATCGGTGCGGCGCGGAGCGGGGGCGCGGAAAAAGGGACCGTTCCAATGCGCCCGGCTTCGCCGAACACCGCACATGCCCGCCGCGGAAATGATCCAATGATTCGAAAATCGCCAAAGTCCTTGACCGCGTGAGGTCAGAGGGGTTCGCTGTGCGTGATGGATGAGACACGGAGACCAACTCTCATCGCCTCCGTGCAGCGGGCGCTGCACCTCATGGAGGTGGTGGCGTCGCATCCCAACGGGGCGCCGGCCAAGCAGCTCGCCCGCGAGGCGCGGCTCCCTCTGGCGACCACCTACCACCTGCTACGCACGCTCGCCCACGAGGGCTACGCCATGCGGCTCTCGGACGGCGTGTGGGTGCTCGGCGACCGCGTCCAGTCCCTGCACGGGCAGAGCAAGACCCAGCAGCTGCTGGCGCGCATCCGCCCCACCCTGATCTCGCTCCGTGACGAGCTGGGCGTCGCGTCCTACTTCGGGATGCACGTCGACGACGAGATCCGCATCATCGACATCGCCGACGGCCCGCGCACGCCCCGGGTCGACCTGTGGGTCGGCTTCGACGACGCCGCGCACGCCACCGCGATCGGCAAGTGCATGCTCGCCCAGCTCGACGAGGACCGCCGCCGCGACTACCTGTCGCGGCACCCGCTGGTCGACCTCACCCCGCACACCATCACCGAGCCGCGCCGCCTGCTGACCATGCTGAGCACCCCGGCCGGCCTTTCCCTGGACCACGAGGAGTACGCGATCGGCACCGGCTGCGCCGCCGTGCCGGTCACCGACGCGACCGGCACCGTGGTCGGCGCGCTGGCCATCTCCTGCCGCTCCACCAAGCTGCCCAAGATCGAGGCGTCGGTGCACCGGCTGAAGGCGACCGCCGCCCGCATCCAGCGCACGCTGAGCCTCACCATCTCCTGAGCCGCACCATCTCCTGAGCCGCGCCGCCGGGGCGCGCCGTCCGGGCGGCCTCCGGCTGGGCCCGGAGTCAAGTCCGCCGGTCAAGAAACGCCGCCTCAAGCTCGGCGACCCTGTCCTGGAGCGCGCCGATCCGCCGCCGATCCCGCACGTGCCGCTCCTCCAGCTCCCCGACCCGCCGCTCCAGCTCCAGGACCCGCCGCACGCCCGCCAGGGTCATGCCCTCCTCCACCAGGCCCGCGACATGGCGCACCAGCATGATCTCCACGCGGGAGTAGCGGCGCTGGCCGCCGGAGGTGCGGCCCGGCCGGACCACCTCGTGCTCGTCCAGCCGCCGCAGGAACGCCTGCCGCAGCTCCAGCATCGCGGCGACCTGCCCCACCGTGTAGAGCGGCGCGTGCTCGTCATCGACCGGCAGCCGGCCCATGGGCGCCCCCCTCCGCAACGGCGAGGGGCGCGGCGGTCGCGCCGCGCCCCTGCCCGTCCACCTGTCGCGATGTCACCCCTTGATGGCCTTCTTGTCGCTGTGGCGGATCGCCACCTTGCGCGGCTTGGCCCGCTCCAGCACGGGGATGCGGACCGCCAGTACGCCGTTGTCGTAAGCGGCCTCGATCGCGTCGGCGTCCAGGTGCTCCGACAGGTAGACGCGTCGGGTGAAGGTGCCCATCGTGCGCTCGCGGACGAACAGCCGCTCGTCCTCGTGGCGCTCCTCCTCGCGGCTCGCGCTGACGCTGAGCACGCCGCGGTCGACGGTCACCTCGATGGTCTCGGGGTCGATGCCGGGAAGGTCGAAGCGCAGCAGCACGTCGTCCTTGCGCCGGACGCCGTCCATCGGCATCATCGCCCGGCCGCCCTCGCCCCAGGTCTGCCGGGTGAGCCGGTCGAACTGGCGCTCGAACTCCTGCACGAACGGGTCGATCGACGTCAGCAGCATCGTTGTCCACCTCCGTACCGGACGGGTTCCGTCTCCGATCTCTCAGTCTCTCCCTGGAGGAGACCTCCAAGTTCAGTTACAAGTTTGCTCCAGCTCGGCGCGAAGGGAACTGTCCCGGGAGTGAGAAGGGTCTTACCTGGTCAGCGGCCCTGGAAGTCGGGCTCCCTCCGCTCCAGGAAGGCCGTGATGCCCTCCTTGGCGTCCTCGGTGGCGGCGAGTTCGACCAGCTCGCCCAGCAGGTGCTCGACCTGGTCCTCCAGCGGCCGCCCCTCGATGGCGAAGAACGCCTCCCGGCCCCTGCGCAGCCCGATCGGGCTCTTGGCGGCGATCGTGCGGGCCAGCGCGTCCACCCGCGCGTCCAGCTCGGCGCGCGGCACGACCTCAGTGACCAGTCCGATCTCGCGGCCCTCGGCGGCGGTGACGCGCTCGCCGGTGTAGTAGAGCTTGAAGGCGTGCTTGGGGGCCACGTTCCGGTTGATGATCGCCATGATCATCATGGGCCAGAGCCCCACGTTGACCTCGGGGGTCGCCAGCTTGACGTCGTCGGCGGCGATCACCAGGTCGCAGGCGGCCGCCAGGCCCAGCCCGCCCGCGACCGCGTGCCCGCCGAGCCGCGCGATGACCGGCTTGCCGAGCGTCGGGAACGCGGTGAACAGCCGGAACGGCGCGCTCTGCCGGATCGCGTCCGCGTCCGCGACCGACCCGCCCGCCTCCTGCTTGGCCCCGAGGCCGCCGAGGTCGGCGCCCGCGCAGAACGCCCGGTCGCCCGCCCCGGTCAGCACGACGACCCGCACGCCGTCGTCGGCGTCCGCCCGACCGAGCGCCGCCAGCAGCTCGTCGATCATCCGGTCGTTGAGCGAGTTGCGCGCCTGCGGCCGGTTCAGCGTGATCCGCGCGACCCGGTCGGCCACCTCGTACAGGATCGTCTCGTACACGGAACCCCTCCTCGGAAAAACGCCGGCGGGCGGGACCGCGAAAGGTCCCGCCCGCCGATGATGCCTGCGATCAGATGATCAGATGCGCTCGATGATGGTGGCGTTGGCCTGGCCGCCGCCCTCGCACATGGTCTGGAGGCCGTAGCGGCCGCCGGTGCGCTCCAGCTCGTGCAGGAGCTTGGTCATCAGGATGCCGCCGGTGGCGCCCAGCGGGTGGCCGAGCGCGATCGCGCCGCCGTTGGGGTTGGTCTTCTCCAGCGAGGCGCCGGTGTCGGCCGCCCACGCCATCGGGACCGGGGCGAACGCCTCGTTGACCTCGAAGACGTCGATGTCGTCGATCTTCAGGCCGCTCTTGGCCAGCGCCTTCTCGGTGGCCGGGATCGGGCCGGTCAGCATGTAGACCGGGTCCGAGCCGCAGATGGCCAGGGTGTGGATGCGGGCGCGCGGGGTCAGGTTGTGCTCCTTGACCGCCTTCTCGGAGGCGATCAGCAGCGACGAGGCGCCGATGGAGATCTGCGAGGCGACGGCCGCGGTGATGACGCCGCCCTCGCGCAGCAGCTTCAGCCCCGCCATCTTCTCCAGCGTGGTGTCGGGGCGGGCGCCCTCGTCCTTGGCCAGCCCGGCGATCGGCGCGATCTCCCGGTCGAAGTAGCCCTTCTCGATGGCGATGCCCGCGCGGCGGTGGCTCTCCAGCGCGAACCTCTCCAGGTCCTCGCGGGAGTAGCCCCACTTCTCGGCCATCAGCTCGGCGCCGCGGAACTGGGAGATCTCCTGCATCCCGTAGCGCTCGGCCCAGCCCTCGCCGTAGGGGAAGTCGAGGCCCTGCACGATGCTGGCGCCCATCGGGACCTTGGCCATCTGCTCGACGCCGGCGGCGACGACCAGGTCCTGGGTGCCCGACAGCACGCCCTGCGCGGCGAAGTGGATCGCCTGCTGCGAGGAGCCGCACTGGCGGTCGATGGTGACGCCCGGCACGCCCTCGGGCAGCCCGGCCGACAGCCACGCGGTGCGCGCGATGTCCAGCGCCTGCGGGCCGACCTGCATGACACAGCCCATGATCACGTCTTCGACCGCCGCGGGGTCCACCCCGGTGCGGTTGACGAGCTCCTTGAGCACGTGCGCCCCGAGGTCGGCGGGGTGCACGTCCTTCAGCGCGCCCTTCTTGGTACCGACGGGGGTACGGACCGCGCCGACGATGTACGCCTCGGCCACTACGCCTCCAAAAGCAGGGTTAGGGGTTCCGTCCCGAAACCGAGTGAGATTCGGTCAGTATGAGGTTACCCCGGCGTAGGCGCAACGCCGCATGTGACCCTGGTCTCGGTGCGTCCATGCTCACCGGCGCGGCGGCCGTTCCGCAAGCCGCTTCGCGGAACGGCCGACGGCGCTCAGCACCGGCGGACCGAGTAGGGCTTCAGGCCGCCGCCCCACACCCAGCCGAACCCCGCCTCCCCGTGCCGGATCCGCACCCAGTCCCGCTGGGTCCGGCCCCAGGAGGTCATCGACGCGCCGTCGGGGATGTGGCACAGGGCGCCGAGCCGCGCGCCCGGCCGCACCTCGCCGATGATCCGGCCCGGCGGGATGCCCGTCGCCCCCGGATCGGAGCGGACGTTCAAGGGGTTGGCCCACTCCCCGACGATGACGTGGTCGTCGCGGGACGGGGCGTCGGCGGACGCGGCCTGCCCGCTCACCCCGACCGGGGCCGCCATGAGCAGCACCCCCGCGCTTGCCAGCAGATATCGCCTTCCCATGTGCTCTCCTCCCAGAACCCGGCCCCTCGGAGGGCCGGGTTCCAGGCTCGCTTTCGGTCAGCGAGGACGTACAGGGAGCGGCATGGACGCGCCACCGGTTGAAGGGTCAACTCCGCGCGTGATGGACTTCCCGGCCTGCGGCGTCGTCGCCCAGGGTGTCGTGGGCCAGCTTGGTCAGCAGCTCGGCCAGCTCCGGGCTCTCCTCGGGCGACCAGCCTTCCAGGTGTTCGGCCAGGCCCTCCGCACGCGCCCGGAAAAGGCGCTCGGCGGTCCGGTCGCCCGCCTCGGTGCTGACCAGTTTCCCGTCCCGTCGCTCGACGAGGCCGTCCCGCAGCAGCCGCTCGACGTAGGGGCGGCCCTCCTCGACCGTGACGCCGGCGCGTTCGGCCAGCTCCTCCCCCGGCACGCTGCCGTCCTGGGCGATCCGGCACAGCGCCCACATGCTGCCCGCGGGCAGGTCCACCCCGGCGAGCCGGCCCAGCCGCGCGTACAGCTCCATCGCGCCGGCGTCCTTGCGCATGAGCTGGCTGAGCGCGCGCTCGACCTCGTGCCGCGAGGAACGGTAGGACTGCCCGCCGCCCAGCCCCTCGCCGTAGTCGGTCGCCCCCGCGGTGGAGCGCAGCGGCGTCTCCTTCATGAACCAGGTCAGCACGCACGCGACCACCGCCACCGGCACCGCCCACAGGAACACCGTGTCGATGGCGCTCGAATAGGCGTGCAGGAAGTCGCCGCGCACCTGCGGCGGGAACCTGTCGATGAGCGCGGGGTTGCCCTGCACCGCCTCGGGATTGAAACCCGCCGGAAGCTCCTGCTTGCGGAGCAGCTCCTGCATGTTGCCGTTCAGCTGGTTGGCGAACACCGACCCGAAGACGGCCACACCGAACGACCCGCCGATCTGCCGGAAGAACGTCACGCCGGAGGTCGCCGCGCCCAGGTCCTTGTAGGGCACCTGGTTCTGCACGGCGATCACCAGGACCTGCATGACCAGGCCCAGCCCGAACCCCAGCACGGCGAAGCGCAGGCTCATCGACAGCGTGGAGGTGTTCTCGTCCATCCGCGACAGCAGGTACAGCGCCAGCGCGGTGATCGGCGTGCCCACCACGGGGAAGATCTTGTACTTGCCGGTGTGGCTGATGAGCTGGCCCGAGCCGATGGAGGCCACCAGCATGCCCACCATCATCGGCAGCAGGTGCACGCCCGACATGGTCGGCGTGACCCCGTGCACCACCTGCATGTACAGCGGCAGGAACGTCATCGCGCCGAACATCGCGAACCCGATGACGAAGCCGATGGCCGAGCTGAGCGAGAACACCGAGTCCTTGAACAGGTGCAGCGGCATGACCGGCTCGGCGGCGCGCTTCTCGGCGTAGATCCACGCCGCGATCAGGACCAGCGCCAGCGCGCCCAGTCCGATGATCTGCGGCGACCCCCAGGCGTACTGCTGGCCGCCCCAGGTCGTCATCAGCACCAGCGCCACCGACCAGCCGACGATCAGCAGGATGCCCGCGTAGTCGATCTTGTGCTTGTGCCGCTCGGACGGGGTGCGCAGCACCACCGCGACCGCGACCAGCGCCAGCAGCCCCACCGGCAGGTTGATGTAGAAGACCCAGTGCCAGGACAGGTTGTCGACGAACCAGCCGCCGAGCAGCGGCCCGCACACGCTCGACACCCCGAACACCGCGCCGAACAGGCCCTGGTAGCGCCCGCGCTGCCGGGGCGGGACCACGTCCCCGACGATCGCGACGACCAGCACCATCAGCCCGCCGCCGCCGAGCCCCTGGATGGCCCGGAACACGATGAGCTGGAGCATGTCGCCCGACAGCCCGCACAGCGCCGAGCCCACCAGGAAGATGACGATCGACAGCTGGAACAGCCGTTTGCGCCCGTACTGGTCGCCGAGCTTGCCCCACAGCGGCGTGGACGCCGTCGAGGCCAGCAGGTAGGCGGTCACCACCCAGGACAGGTGGTTGAGCCCGCCGAGATCGCTGACGATCGTCGGCAGCGCGGTGGACACGATCGTCTGGTCCAGCGCGGCCAGCAGCATGGCGAGCATCAGCGCGCCGAGGATCACGCCCAGATCCCTGCCGTGCGGCATGTCGGGCGCGTCGTGTTTCCTGGTCTCAGCGGCCATCCCGCAGTCTCCCCCCGATGACTACGGAGAGAGATCTACCCAGCTCAGCGCATTTGATGGGCCGTTCAGGCGCGGAGGCGGGGCACGGCGCCGGCCCCCGCGCCCGGTGCCGCGGCTACCTGCGGAACAGGTCCTTGGCCACCTTGGCGGCGCCGAGGCCCGCGGTGCCGCCCGCGACGCCGATCGCGCCGGCGGTGACCCACAGCGGCAGCCGCCCGCGGGTCTTCAGCCCGGTGACGGTGTCCAGGGCGTCCACGCCGAGGCCGAGCCGCGCCCACGTCCTGCGCGCCTCGCCCTTGCTCAGCAGGTAACCCGCGCCGAGGGCGATCTCGCGGGCCGCGAACATGCGGGTGACGTAGTCGCGGCCCGGGTCGGCCGCGCCGCCCATGCCCAGGACCTTCACGGTGAGCCCCGGGGCCGCGAACGCCACCGCGCCGAGGGCGACCCGGGAGCGGGCCACGTTCAGCATGATGTCGTCCAGCCGGTCCCGCTTGGTGTCTTCCTTCGCATCTGCCACGTGCGTGAGGTTAGCGGGGGATCCCCGGCGTCCCGGGGGCGGGGTAAGCCTTCTCTTACGGGGTTAGGCTGGTGGCACGGCTCCTCCCCCCGAGACGAAGGCGGCCATGGAAGGCATCATCCTGCTCGCCGTCGTGGCGTTGCTCGCGGCGTTCTGCGTACGGTGGGCCGCGGCGCGGATGCGGCTGGCGGCCCCCACCCGGATGGCGGTCGTCATCGTCTTCGTGCTGGTCGTGCTGGCCCTGTGGGGCCAGAGCCTCGAATGACGTTTCCGCCGTGACATTTCGCCGCCCCGCCCGAACTTTCTCCCCCGCGCGCGAGTCATAACTGACGAAACCGGCTTCCCCACCCCGCTCTACGTCCTGACGAGGCGCGCTTCCCGGCAGCGTGAGCGGTGTACCCCGCCTGGTGAGGCCGACGAGCCGAGGGAGACCAGACGTGCCGCAACCGGCGACCACGATTCGCGAGACCGGCACCATCGCCCCCCATCTGAGGCGGTTGCTGGACTTCGTCGAACCCGTGCCCGAGGACGTCTGCCTCGACGTGGCGCGCGGCACCGGGCCCATGCCCGCCGCGCTCGGCCCCCAGGTCCGCCACGTGGCCGCCGTGGACGCCCTGCCGCCCGCGCAGCGGCGCGACGGGGGGCGCAGCGCCACCGTCACCTTCGGCACCGGCCCGGTCCGGATCACCACCGACGTGGACCTGCCCCAGGCGTCGTCGCGCCCCTTTCGGCCGGTGCCCCGGCGCGGCTGCCCCGACACCCCGACCGTGCGGGCCGAGGCGACCCGGCTGCCCTACCGCGACGACTCGTTCTCGCTGGTCACCACCCGCTTCTCGCTCTACCACATGGGCGATCCGGACCGGGTGCTGCGCGAGCTGCTGCGGGTCTGCCGGCCCGGCGGGCGGCTCATCATCGCCGACCTGGTGCGCTCCAACCTGTCGGGCCCCGACCGCGACCGGCTGGAGCGGCTGCGCGACCCCGACCACCCCGGCACCCCGTCCATCGCGGCGCTGACCGACCTGGTCACCTCGGCCGGGGCCAGCATCCGGCGGCTGGACGTGTTCACCGTGGAGCGGCCGATCGAGCCGTGGCTCGCGGGCGCGCGCGACCGGCGGGCCGCCGACCAGATCCGCGCCGAGCTGATCGACGAGGTGGACGGCGGACCCAGGACCGGCGCCAAGCCGCGCGTCATCGGCGGCGAGCTGTGGTTCACCCAGTCCTGGGCCCACGTGGCCGCCGAGCCGATCTAGACAGAGCCCCGGCCCGGCGGCGCCCGCTCCCGGGCCCGGCTAGGGCGTCAGCGGCAGCTCGAACCAGACCGCCTTGCCGTCGGCCGTCGGACGCGCGCCCCACCGCGTGGCGAGCTGGTCGACCAGGTACAGCCCGCGGCCGCCCTCGTCGGTCTCGCCCGCGCTGCGGATGCGCGGCAGCCGCATGTCGGTGTCGAACACCTCGACCCAGATCGAGTCGGCGCCGCGCCGCAGCCGGAGCCGGAACTCCTTGGTCGGCGGCTCGCGCCGGCCGAGCTGCTCGGCGAGGTCGGCGTTGAGGTTCCAGTCGTCCTCGTCGAAGGGGTTGTCGAACGCCCCCGGCGGCCCGCCGTCCAGCACCAGCTCGCGGCGCGGCGCGGGCGTGGCGGTGGCGTGCAGCACCACGTTGGTGACCACCTCCGACACCAGCAGGCACGCGAGCTCGGCCTGCTCGTCCAGCATCCCCCAGGCCGCGAACGCGTCGGAGGCCATCCGGCGCGCCTCCGACACCATGATCGGCTCGGCCGGGAAGGTGCGGTCGGCCACCGCCAGCTCGTCGCCCGCGGTGCGGATCACCACGATCGCCACGTCGTCGTTGATGTCGCCGGGCAGCGCCTCGTAGGCGGCGTTGGCGATGGTCTCCACGTCGCGGCGCGCCACGGCCGCCACCGCCGCGCGCACGGCCTCGCGGGCCTCCTCGCGGGTGTGGTAGTCGCCGTCGTCGCGGGGGCGGCGGTCCACCAGGCCGTCGGTGTAGAGGACCAGCGTCGAGCCGGGCTTCAGCTCGGCGGTCTCCTCGTTGAACAGGATCTCGCCGCCGAGCCCGGGGCCGCGGACGCCCAGCATGGCGCCCTCGCTCTCGAACTCCAGCTCGGTGACCTCGCCGTCCACCACCAGCAACGGCGGGTCGTGCCCGGCGTTGGCGAACTCCAGCACCCGCGACCAGGCGTCGTAGACGAAGTAGGTGCACGACACCAGCGGCGGGCGGACGAGGTCGTCGCTGTTCCAGCCCGAGCGCATCCGCTCGGGGCGGGTCATGGTGCGCACCCACTCGTCGAGCTTGCGCAGGATGTCGGCGGGCGGCTTGTCGTCCTGGGCGAACGCGCGCAGCGCCGCGCGGAGCTGCCCCATCACGGCGGCGGCGCGGGCGCCCCGGCCCTCCACGTCGCCGATGACGAGGCCGACCCGGCCCGCCGACAGCGGGATCACGTCGTACCAGTCGCCGCCGACCTGGGTCTGGATGCCGTGCCCGTGCGACTCGATGGGCCGCGCGGGCTCGTAGCGCCAGGCGATCTGCAGGCCGTCGAGCCGGGGCGGCCGGTCGCCGGGCAGCAGGTGCTTCTGGAAGGCCAGCGCGGTCTCGCGCTCCTCCTCGAACAGCAGCGCGTTGTCGACCGCGAGGGCGACCCGGCTCGCGATGGCGCCGATCAGGTCGCGGTCGAAGCCGTCGTAGTGCGGGTCGGGCCGCCGGGTGAGGCTGGACAGCGCCAGGCTCATCACGCCCAGCAGCTCGCCGCGCACCAGCAGCGGCGCCGAGATCACCGAAGACAGGCCCAGCGCGTCGCCCAGCCGCTGGGACGACTCGGTCGGCGCGGCGTAGCGGTACTGGAGCATGTCCTCCACCAGCACCGCGTCGCGGCGGCTCATCGCCTTGGCGCTGAAGTGGCTGGGCGGGTAGGAGATCGGCTCGCCGATCTCGGCCCAGGTGCCCGGCGGGGGCGTCCAGCCGCCCGCGTGCCGCGAGACCCGCCGGTACAGCCGGTCGCCGCTGAACAGGTCGATCAGGCAGTGGTCGGCGAACTGCGGCACCAGCGTGTCGGCGACCCGGCGCAGCGTGGACTCCAGCTCCAGCGAGCCCGCCAGCCGCTCGCCGATGCGCTCCAGCAGGCCGTAGCGGTCCTGCTCGCGCTGGTTGGAGCGCAGCGCCTCGCGCGCGAAGATCACCACGCCGTCGACCGCGCCGGAGGGGTGCCGCAGCGGCACCGCGTGCGCGCGGGTGTAGACGGTGGTGCCGTCGGCGCGCAGGTTGCAGAAGGTGCCCTCCCACACGCCGCCCTTGAGCACGTGCTTGGCCAGCTCCATGGCCTGCTCGTGGTCCTCCTCGGCGATGCCGAGCGACAGCACCGAGTGCCCGATGAGGTCGTCGCCGCCGAAGCCGAACAGTTCGCGCGCGAACGCGTTGCCGTAGATGACGTTGCTGAAGCGGTCGCAGACGATGACCGCCATCTCCATCTGGTTCAGCACGGTCTCGGGCGGCAGGTGCGCCTCGATCGGCGCGTCCCCCCAGTCGTTCATGTGCCCACCCTGACTACCGTTACGATCCTGGCCCGTCCACCGAGGGTAGGCGCCGCCGGCCGCTCGTCGTGTCCCGTGCCCGCCCCGGCGGCCGGACCGGCGCCCGCCGCGCGGCGTCCGGTGTCCGGCCACGCCGGGCGGGCGAGGCTGTCGCAAGTATTGAACGACGAACCCGCCATGGGGATACGCCGGAACGGCGCACCGGTACGGAGATCTTCGGTAATGACCGGTCGGGGCGGAGGGCGGGTCGGCACGTGCTGCGGATCAGCGCCTGCTGACGAACACGTGCTCGGCGATGTCGCGGGACAGCTCGGTCGCCGGGTCGTCGGCCTCGTGGTCACCGGTCACCCGTACCCCGTCCTCGGTCGCCCGAAGAGTCACCTCTCGTCCCGGTTGGATACCGATCTGCTTGAGCCGGAGCATCAGGTCGCTGTCGCTCTGCACCTGCTCGCTGATGCGCCGGATGACGGCGGTGGAGCCGGCCGGGGTCGCGACGGCGGTCATCACCGACAGCGGCGCGGAGTCGCCGTCGTCGCCGTGCCCGCCGAGCTCGTCCAGGCCGGGGATCGGGTTGCCGTGCGGGCAGGTGGTGGGGTTGTCCAGCAGGGCCACCAGGCGCCGCTCGACCTCCTCGGACATGACGTGTTCCCAGCGGCATGCCTCGATGTGCACGTCCTCCCAGGGGAGGCCGATGACGTTCACCAGCAGGCATTCGGCGAGCCGGTGCTTGCGCATGACGCTGGTGGCGAGGCTGCGGCCGGAATCGGTCAGCTCCAGGTGCCGGTCCCCCTCGACCCGCAGGAGCCCGTCGCGCTCCATGCGCGCCACCGTCTGGCTCACCGTCGGGCCGCTCTGCGAGAGCCGCTCGGCGATGCGGGCGCGGAGGGGGACGATCCCCTCCTCTTCGAGCTCGAACACCGTCCGGAGGTACATCTCCGTCGTGTCGATCAGGCCGTGTGAGGTCACAGCTCCCTCCAGTCTTGTGGCCTTGAGTCTACTTGTTCCGGCCGTCTCCGGCCGGGTCGTGCACATATCCCTGTCGTACCGGGTATGGATGAACGTTTGGGGAGCGCGACTTCTTCCCGATCTTCGCGGAAAGCTCCTGGTCAGGGCGATTCCGAAAAATAGGGCCCGCGCTCAGGAAGCGGGCACGACCGGTCGCGCGGTGCGCGTGTCGTAGCGCAGCAGCGCCGGGACGGCCACCGCCGCCAGCACCACCAGGACGGCGCAGGCCAGGCCGCCGCCCACCCAGGAGGCCGTCACCCCGGCCACCGAGGCGGTCGCGCCCGCGCGCAGGTCGCCGAGGCGCGGGCCGCCCGCCACCACCACGGTGAACACGCCCTGGAGGCGGCCGCGCATCTCGTCGGGCGCGTAGGTCTGGAGCATGGTCTGCCGGAACACCGCCGACACCAGGTCGGCCGCGCCGCCGACCGCCAGCAGCGCCACCGCCAGCCACAACGAGTGCGCCAGCCCGGCGGCGGCGACCGCGAGGCCCCACACCACGATCGAGGCGACCAGCGCGGCGCCCTGCCGGTGCACCCGGCCGATCCAGCCCGACAGCAGCCCGCCCAGCAGCGACCCGATCGCGATCGAGGCGAACAGCCAGCCGACCGCGCCCTCGCCGCCGAAGCGCACCTCGGCCACCTCGGGGAACAGTGCCTTGGGCATCGCCACGCCCATCGCGATGATGTCCACCACGAACGACATCATCAGCACCGGCTGGGTGCCGAGGTAGCGCAAGCCGTCGATCACCGACCGCAGGCCGGGTGCCTTGCCGGCCGTGCCGAGCGGCGGGATGGCCGGCAGCCGCAGCGCCGCGTACAGCACGACCGTGAACAGCACCGCGTCCACCGCGTAGGCCGCCCCGTAGCCCCAGCGGGCCAGCACCACCCCGGCGAACAGCGGCCCGGCCAGCATCCCGACCTGGCTGGCGGTGAAGTTGAGGGTGGTGGCCGCGGCGACCTCGTCGGGCGGGAACAGCCGGGGCACGATCGCGCCGCGGGTCGGCGAGGCGACCGCGAAGCCCATCGACTGCACCGCCACCACGGCCATGATCAGCCACAGGTTCTCCAGTCCCAGCACCGCCTGCACGAGCAGCAGCAGGGTGGAGACCCACGTCACACAGGAGGCGAGGAACAGCAGCCGGCGGCGGTCCATGTGGTCGGCGACCGCGCCGCCCCAGAGCCCGAACACGATCAGCGGGACCAGGCCGACGACGCCGAGCACCCCGACCCAGAACGACGAGCGGGTCATGTCGTAGACCTGCACCGGCACCGCCACGGCGCTGACCTGGAAGCCGACGAACGAGACGGCGTGCCCGACCCACAGCCGGCGGAAGGGGCGGTTGGCCAGCGGCCGGGTGTCGATGGCGAGCCGGCGGAGGCCGCCCTTCTTCGGCGGGTCCGCCGGCGCGCCGGGGTCGTCCTGCGGGCCGGAGCCGTCCGGCGGGCCGGTGTCGCCCTGCTCGGCGACGGCGGCCCGGCCAGTGTCGGCCTTTCCGGCGTCGCCCTTTCCGGCGTCGGCCCGCTCAGTGGCGGCCCGCTCAGTGGCGGCCCGCCCGGTGGCGGTCTGCTCGGACTCGGCCCGCTCGGCGGCCCGCTCGGCCTCGGCCCGGCCGATGGCGGCCTCGGCGCCGGCCTCGGCGGGGCTCTGCTCGGCGGCGGCCTCCCTGGCCGCCGCGGCCGCCTCCGCGGCCGCAGGGGTGTCAGGAGCGTCCTGGGGGGTTGGCTGCTGTTCCGGTGTCACGGGGACAGTCTGTCCACCTCCCACTCGCCCAGCGCATCCGCCTCCTCCCCGAGGGCGGCGGCCCGGCGGTAGCGCAGCCTGTCGTGCATCCGGCTGGGACGGCCCTGCCAGAACTCGACCGTCTCCGGCACCACCCGGAAGCCGCCCCAGAAGTCGGGCAGCGGCACCGGGTCGTCCCCCTCGTCGGGCCAGCGCGCCGCGAGGGCGGCGTACCGCTGCTCCAGCTCGTCCCGGCCGCCCACCACCGACGACTGGTGCTCGCTGGCCCAGGCCCCGATCCGCGAGCCGTAGGGGCGCGTCCGGAAGTAGGCGGCCGACTCGGCGCGCGGCAGCTCCACCACCAGGCCGGAGACGATCACCTGGCGGTGCACCGGGTGCCAGGGGAACAGCAGGGTGGCGCGCGGGTTCGCGACCAGGTCGCGGCCCTTGCGGGAGGTCCGGTTGGTGAAGAAGCGGAAGCCGTCGGGGCCGTAGCCCTTCAGCAGCACGGTCCGGGCGCTCGGCACGGCGTCGGCGGAGGCGGTGGCGAGCACCATCGCGTTGGGTTCGGGGAGCCCCGCGACCGCGGCCTCGCCGAACCACGCGGCGAACAGCGTCAGCGGATCGGCGGGGACGGCCTGCTCCACGAGTTGCCCGCCCTCGTAGGATGCGCGGAGCCGTGCGGGGTCTGGTGTTGGGCGATCCACAGCGTCAGAGCCTCCCACCTGGGCCTTGTGCATCTCACAGGGACCTGGGTACTGGTCAGTAGGGCGGACAGGGTTCAATGGCACGGCACCGCCTTATCACTTATGGGGACGAAAGGCAGGGACGACATGTCCGACTTCAAACCCGGTCTCGAGGGGGTCGTCGCCTTCGAGACCGAGATCGCCGAACCGGACAAGGAGGGCGGCGCCCTCCGTTACCGGGGCGTCGACATCGAGGAGCTCGTCGGCCGCGTCTCCTTCGGCGACGCCTGGGGACTGCTGGTCGACAACAGCTTCGACCCGGGCCTGGCCCCCGCCGAGCCGCACCTGCTGCCGGTCACCTCCGGCGACGTGCGCGTGGACGTACAGGCGGCCCTCCCGACGCTGGCCCCGGCCTACGGGATGCGCCCGCTGCTCGACATCGACGACGACGAGGCCCGCGCGGACCTGGCGCGCGTCTCGGCGACCGCCCTGTCGTTCGTGGCCCAGTCGGCGCGCGGCGTCGGCGTGCCGATGGTCCCGCAGCAGCGGATCGACGAGGCCAAGACCATCACCGAGCGGTTCATGGTCCGCTGGCGCGGCGAGCCCGACCCCAAGCACGTGCAGGCCATCGACGCCTACTGGGTCTCGGCCGCCGAGCACGGGCTGAACGCCTCCACCTTCACCGCCCGCGTCATCGCCTCCACCGGCGCCGACGTGGCGGCCAGCATCTCCGGCGCCATCGGCGCGATGTCGGGCCCGCTGCACGGCGGCGCCCCGGCCCGCGTGCTGCCGATGATCGAGAAGGTCGAGCAGCTGGGCGACGCCCGCAAGGTCGTCACCGACATCCTCGACGGCGGCGAGCGGCTGATGGGCTTCGGCCACCGCGTCTACCGCGCCGAGGACCCGCGCGCCCGCGTGCTGCGCCGCACCGCCAAGGAGCTGAACGCCCCCCGCTTCGAGGCGGCCAAGGCCCTGGAGGACGCCGCGCTGGCCGAGCTGCGCGAGCGCCGTCCCGACCGTCCGATCGAGACCAACGTCGAGTTCTGGGCCGCGGTCATCCTGGACTTCGCCGAGGTCCCGACCGCGATGATGCCCGCCATGTTCACCTGCGGGCGCACCGCGGGCTGGGCGGCGCACATCCTGGAGCAGAAGCGCACCGGCCGCCTGGTCCGGCCGAGCGCCCGCTACACCGGCCCCGGCACCCGTTCGATCTCGGACGTCACCGGTTCCGCGGAGGCCCTCAAGCGTTACGCCGGCTGAACGCCTGGAGAACCCCCGCATTAGCGCCTGAGGCCCCCGGTCCCCCCGGGGGCCTTTGTCGTTCCCGGCGGCCCGCCGTCACTCCTTCGGGCAGGACGCCTTCCCCTGGCCGCTCGGCACGAGCCGGCCGCAGACCTCGCGGACCTCGGTCCGGCCGTTGGGCAGCACGGTGGCCAGCAGGACGGGCTTGTCGGGCACCTGGTGCCCGGTGGAGCGCGGGCCGAAGCGCAGCACCCCGCTGGCGCCCCGGGGCAGCGCGTCGCGCTCGGGGTCGTTGAGGGCGGCGAACACCGCGCCCGCGCTCGGCGGCGCCTGCTGCTCCCAGTAGACCTGGTGGGCCACATGGGCGATCATCGCGGCGGCGTCGTAGCTGACGGCGGCCCGGGTCACCGAGGGCCGCCGGTCGGGCGGGGCGTCCTCGCCGACCAGCTCGGGCACCATGCGGTCGTAGTCGGAGTAGAAGGTCTGCGGAGCCTGGCCGGAGCCGATCCAGCGCGGCGTCCACGCCTCGCGCGCCGCCAGCGGGGTGAAGAACAGCCGGTAGGTGTCCTTGCGGCCGATCTCGGCCGCGTTGTCGGCGACGTACTTGGCGATCTCGTCGTCGGCGAGCACGACCGGGCGGCCGCCGCAGGACAGGTCCAGGACGTTGACGAACGCGCGGAACTCGTCGGAGCGGCCCGCGTAGTAGAACAGGTCGCGCGGGTCCTTGCAGGCCTGCTGCGCCGCCTCGGTCAGCTGCCCGGGGTCGCGGTAGGGCCACATCCGCACCCGGTCCTTGCCGAACCAGCGCCGGAACTCGGCCGCCAGGTCCTTGCTGTACAGGTCGTCGGGGTCGCCGTCGTAGATCACGTCGGCGGTGCGGGCGGGCCGGTCGCCGACCTGGCCGCCCCGCGCCCAGAACGCGGCGTGCCGGGCCAGGCGGCGGTTGGGCGGGGCGAGCCGGAAGTAGTAGGGCGAGTAGCCGCCCCGGTCCAGCAGGGCGGTGCGGTTGTAGCTGTTGGCGGTGCCGACCAGCGGCAGCGCCGACCCGGCCAGCTCCTCGATCGCCTCCTGGGTCTGCCGCCGGCTCTGCTCGAAGCCGATCACCGCGACGATCGTGCGGTCCCGGCGGGCCAGCTCGCGGATCTCGCGGGCGATGCGCGGGGCGTGCCGGAACTTGGCCCCGGCGTTGGCGATCAGCACCCGCAGCCGCAGGTGCTGGCTCGCGCCGTTGAAGCGCCGCTGGGCGATCGCGAC
Organism: Spirillospora sp. CA-253888; assembly: GCA_050936435.1. GTDB lineage: Bacteria > Actinomycetota > Actinomycetes > Streptosporangiales > Streptosporangiaceae > Spirillospora. The sequence goes on along the minus strand of JBNJMT010000001.1, from coordinate 4,664,948 downwards.
CCCGGCCAGCTCGCCCTGCGCCCCGGCCAGCAGGTCGATCTGCTCGTTCTTGATCGAGGGGTCGGCGGTCACCGGGCCCAGGTAGACGATGGTGACGTGCGGCTTGCCGGAGGCGGCGACGGCGTCGTTCTCCCGCTCGATGCGCGACAGCACCGGCGACAGGCGGTTGTCGTTGTTGCGCCCGGCCGAGCCCTCGCCGAAGCGGAAGGACCCGTCGGTGATCCCGATGCACTCGCCGGCCGGGGTCCGCTCGATCTGCATCGGCGCGCAGTACCGCACCGCCTGGAGCCCGATCACGGTGACCGAGGCGCCCAGGACCGCGACCATCGCCAGCCACGGCAGCGCCGGATGGGTCGTGCGCGGCCGCCGCCGCGCGGGCCGGACGGGCGGCAGGTCGCCGCCGGGGTCGGCGGTGACGTCCACGCGGATCTCGCGCCGGTAGCCCAGCGCCCCGACGCGGGTCTGCTCGCGCCGGTACCGGTCCCAGGAGCGGGCCGCCGCGACGACGTCCTCGGCCTCGCCGGCGGACACCTCGACCCGCACCGCCCGCACGATCCGGTCCACCAGGCGGATCCCCGACGGCGCGGCCGGATCGGCGGGCGCGTCCGGGTCGAGCCCGGCCGTGACGATCAGCGGGTCGGCGTCGGGCAGCCGCGGGTCGGCCTGGTTCTCGGCGCGGACGCGTTCGACCAGTTCGAGGAAGCGCACGCCGACATGGCCCGGCACCAGGTGCTCGAAGACCAGCACCGGGTAGCGGACCCGCGCCCAGGCGGCCCGGCGCAGGTCGCGCCGGTGGTTGCGGCGCAGGTCCTCCAGGAACGCCGCCACCAGCAGCAGGTCGAGCTGCTCGGCGTGGTCGTCGGGCTCCACCGGGCGCGGATCGACGACGCCGAGCGCGAAGCCGAGGAACCCGGACAGGTCCTCGCGCAGGTAGGGCTGCCGCTGGAACCAGCGGTACCGGCGCACCCCGAACCAGCCGCGGGTGCGCGCCAGGATCTGCACCGTCACGAACGCCAGCCCGGCCGTGGCGGCGAACACGGCCGCCGCCAGGTCCAGCGTGGCGGCGGTGCCCGCGCTGACCACCGCGACCAGCGCGACCCCGATCGGCGCGATCTGCTCCAGGAAGCTCAGGAAGGCGCGGAGCCGGCCGCGCGGAGCCTCCTCCAGATCGCGCAGCACGTCGCGGCCGCGCCGCCGGATGACCTGCCGCAACTCCCGGCGGCGGGCCTCCTCGCTGTCACCGACCGGCGGGTGGGTGAGGGTGTGGACGAGCCGGTGGTTCTCCCGTTCGGCGACCGAGGCCAGCCGGGCGGGACGGCTTCCGGTCAGCCGGATCTCCCGCAGGTCGCGCAGCCACAGCACCATCTCCAGCAGCGTGAACCGCAGCGGCGGCTCGCCGCGCGGGCCCGCGCTGGGGTGCGACAGCTCGCGCTTGGCCTCGCGCAGCACCCCGGCGATGTCGGTGGCCGGGGTGTCGGTGGCGATGTGCGACACCGGCGACCGGCCGTCCTTGCAGCGCTTGGCGAACAGCTCGCCCACCCTCTGGGTGCGGTCCCTCGGCCCCAGCAGCAGGAGCAGCGGCCGCGCGTGCTCGCGCCGCCGCCAGACCGGTCTCTCGCGCAGCCGCTCGAACAGGTCGAGCACTCCGCCCAGGCGTGCCTCGTCCAGTGGTCCGCCGCCGTGGGACGTCATCCGTAACGCGCCTCCCCGTCATCGACCCCCCGATGGGCGATCTCCGCACTCCCCTTGGACGCAGCGGGCTCTGGTTCCGTTTGCCTCCCGTCACTTCTTCGGGCACGCCGCCGCGCGCTGCCCGCTGCTGACGAGCCGTCCGCACAGCGCGACCAGCCGGAGGCCGCCGCCGGGCTGCAGCGCGGTCAGCAGCACGGGCTTGTCCTCGATCTCGTGGCCGCCCGCGCGCGGCCCGAAGCGCAGCAGCCCCGTCGCGCCCTGCGACAGCGCGCCCTCGCCCGGCTCGGTCAGCTCCGACAGGATCGCGGCGGCGGTCGGCAGCGCCTGGGCCTGGTCGCCGTGGATGCGCTCGGCCACGTTGATCACCGTGCGGGCCGCGTCGTAGCCGAGCGCGGCGTGGGTGCGCGACGGCCACTCCTTGCGCGGGGCCTTCGCGCCGACCAGGTCGGTGATGACCTCCTCGAACCCGCCGTAGAAGGCGTGCTCGCCCTGCCCGTCCAGCCAGGGCCGGTTCCACGACTCGCGGGCGGCCAGCGGGGTGAAGAACAGCTTGATCGTGTTGGTGCGGGCCACCTCCGCGCCGTTGTCGCTGACGTACTTGGTCACCTCGTCGCCCGCCAGCACGATGCGCGGGGCCTTGCAGTCGGTGTTGGCCAGCCGGTTGACGAACGAGCGGAACTCGTCGGAGCGGCCCGCGTAGTAGAAGAGCTGGGACGGGTTCGCGCACGCCTCCTGCACCCGGCCCGGCACCTGGCTGGGGTCGGTGTAGGGCAGCATCCGCACCTTGCCCGGCGCGAACGCCTTGGCGAAGTCCTCGGCCAGGTTCTGGCTGTACAGGTCGTCGCGGCCCGCCTCGTAGAACACGTCGGCGGTGGTCGCGCGGACGCCCGTCTGGCCGTTGCGGGCCCAGAACGCCGCGTGCTCGGCCAGCCGACGGTTGGGCGGGGCCAGCCGGAAGTAGTAGGGCGAGAAGCGGCGCGGCGCGCCGGGGCCCTTGTCCGCGCCGACCACGACCCTGGCGGTGTCGTCGTAGGTGTTGGTGGTGCCGATCATCGGCAGCGCGGTCCGGGCCAGCGCCTCGACGGCCTCGCTGGTCTGGCGGCGGCTCTGCCCGAACCCGACCACCGCCACCACCCTGGGGTCGGCGGCGGCGCGCTCGCGGACCCGTTCGGCGACCTCGCGGCCGTAGCGGAAGCGCGACCCGGCGTTGGCCAGCAGGAGGCGCAGCCGCAGGTCGCCGCTGGCCTTGTTGTGGGCCTCCTGCGCGATCGACAGGCCGACCAGCTCGCCGTGGATGCCCGCCAGCAGGTCGGCCTCGGGGTTGCGGGTGCGCGGGTCGACCGACATCGCGCCGAAGTAGACGACGGTGAGGTAGGGCTTGCCGGAGGAGGTGACCTCGTCGTTCTGCCGCTTGATGCGCTTCTCGACGGCCGCGAGCCGCTTGGTGAAGTGGTGGCCGCCGTCGGTGACGCCGACGCACTCGCCGTTGGCGGCGCGCCAGACGGTGAACGGCTCGCAGTACCGCACCGCCTGGAAGGTGATCACGCTGACGGAGGCGACCAGCACCACGCCCATCACCAGCCACGGCAGCACCGGATGGGTCAGCAGCGGGCGGCGGCGGCCCCGGTGCACCGGCTCGGCCGACGAGCCGTCGCCGGCGTCGATCGGCACCACGATCGCGCGGCGGACGCCCAGCACGCCCACCCGGTGCCGCTCGGCGCGCAGCCCGGTCCAGAAGCGCTGGCCCTCGGGCGTCTCGCGCAGCTCCTCCAGCGGGACCGGGCCCTGGCCGTCCAGCGGCACCCGGATGCGGGCGGCGAGGTCGGCCCCCTCGGCGCCGGCGGGCACCGAGACCGTCAGCAGCAGCGGGTCGAAGCGCTCCTCGGTGCGCCGCACCTCCTCCAGCAGCTCGACGAACCGGCGCAGCGTGCCGTCCGCGTCGTGCCCGTCGGGGAGCTGGTCCAGCACCACGGCCGGGTAGCGGACCCGCGCCCAGGTCGCGCGCCAGATCCCGCGCCGGTAGGCCTGCCGCAGGTCCTGAAGGAACGCGGCGACCAGCAGGTGCTCGATCGCGTCGTCCAGCGGGCCGGGCGCGGTCTCCTCCCGGTGGACCACGTCCAGCGCGAAGCCGAGGAAGTCGGTGGACCGGTTGCCGCGCAGGTAGTTCTGCTCCCCCGAGACGAACCAGCGGTAGCGGCGGCGGCCCGCGCGGTCGCGGGTGCGGGCGGCGAGCTGGCCGAGCAGGACCGACAGGCCGATCCCGGCCGCCAGCATCGCCGCCGCCAGGTCCAGGGTGCTGGCGGCGGTGGCGCTGACGAGCGCGACCACCGCCACGCCGATCGGCGCGATCTGCCCCAGGTGCGACAGCACCGAGGCCAGTCGCCCCTGCTGGCCGGGCCGCTCGGCGGGCACCACGATCTGGCGGCGGCGCAGGATGCCCCGGCCCAGCAGCGTGCGGCGGTGCGCGTCCTCGTCGGCGGCGCGCAGCTCGCCGGCGAGCTGCCACACCTGCCGCTGGGCGTTGGAGGCGAACTGCGGGGCCTGCTCGCCCGCCTCCTGGCGCAGCCGCATCCGGCGGATCTCCAGCAGCCACACCGCCATGCTGAGCAGCGGGAACCGCAGCGCGGGCTCGAAGCGCCGGTGGTGGGTGGACAGGTCCCGGCTGAGCCGGCGCAGCAGCAGCGACTGGTCGGTGAAGCGCTCGGTGTCGGCGGATTGGGCGGAGACGTGCGCGTAGGGTCCGCGGTCGTCCATGCAGCGTTCCACGAGCAGGTGGGCGGCCTGCCGGGTGCGCTCGGGCGAGCCCGCGACGACCAGGACGGGCCGCAGCCGGTCGCCCTCGCGCGCGGTCGGCCGTTCGCGCAGCCGCTCGAACAGGCTGAGCAGCCCTTCCAGGCGGGCGGTGCCCGTCCCGCCGCCGTTCCCCATCGTCATGTGGCGCCTCCTGTCCCCTTGGACGCTGACCGACATGAAAACGATCGGGTGACCGGAGGGGAAGGGATTTGTCATCATTGAGTCGTGATCGATGAAGCGGACGAGCCGCTGGAGGGCGACATCGGCCCCGCCGCGCCCGCCCGCGCGGCGCAGGCCCCGAAGGCGTCCCGGCAGGACGCGGCGGACGCGCCGTCGCCCGCCGAGGAGCTGCGCCGCTACGAGGCCGAGCGCGAGGAGCGGCGCAGGCGCACCAACGCCGTCGCGGGGCGCGTGGCCGCCTGGCTCGCCGCGCTGCTGCTGGCGTTCCTCACCTACGACTCGGCCGCCACCGCCGTCGAGGCCCACGGGAAGGGCGACCCGTGGCTGTACCCGCCCGCCGTGATCGCCGCCGTGTGCGGGACCGCGCTGATCGTGCTGGTCGGGTGGGCGCTGCGGCGCCGAAGGTGACGCGCGTCTCGCCATGTGAACCTGCCCGCGATCTTCGGTGCAGGTCAGCTAGCCTTCTGCGGGTGACCGACAGCGCGAATCCAGCAATCGTCATCCCCGCCGACCTCAAGCCCGCCGACGGCCGCTTCGGATGCGGTCCGTCCAAGGTGCGCCCCGAGCAGCTCGCCGCCCTCGCCGGGTCCGGCGACACCTACCTCGGCACCTCGCACCGGCAGAAGCCGGTCAAGTCCCTGGTGGGCCGGGTGCGCAGCGGGCTGTCCTCGCTGTTCTCCCTCCCCGAGGGCTACGAGGTCCTGCTCAGCAACGGCGGCACCACCGCGTTCTGGGACGCCGCCGCCTTCGGCCTGGTGCGCGAGAAGTCCCAGCACCTGGTGTTCGGCGAGTTCTCCGGCAAGTTCGCCAAGGTCACCAAGGGCGCGCCGTGGCTGGAGGACCCGTCGGTGATCTCCGCCGACCCCGGCGCCCACCCGGCCGCGCGCGCCGAGCAGGGCGTCGACGTGTACGCCCTCACCCACAACGAGACCTCGACCGGCGTCGCGATGCCGATCGCGCGCCCGGCCGGCACCTCCGCCGACGAGGCCCTGGTCATGGTGGACGCCACCTCCGGCGCGGGCGGCCTGCCGGTGGACGTCAGCGAGACCGACGTCTACTACTTCGCCCCGCAGAAGTGCTTCGCCGCCGACGGCGGGCTGTGGGTGGCGCTGGCCTCCCCGGCCGCGCTGGCCCGCATCGAGGAGATCGCCTCCTCCGACCGGTACGTGCCGGAGTTCTTCAACCTGAAGACCGTGGTCGACAACTCGGCCAAGGACCAGACCTACAACACCCCGGCCGTCGCCACGCTGCTGCTGTTCGCCGAGCAGATCGAGTGGATGAACGAGCAGGGCGGCCTCGCCTGGACCACCGCGCGCACCGCCGACTCGTCGCAGCGGCTGTACACCTGGGCCGAGAAGACCTCCTACACCTCGCCGTTCGTCGCCGACCCGGCGCAGCGCTCGCAGGTGGTCGGCACGATCGACTTCGCCGACGAGGTGGACGCGGCCGCGGTCGCCAAGGCGCTGCGCGCCAACGGCATCGTGGACACCGAGCCGTACCGCAAGCTGGGCCGCAACCAGCTGCGCATCGGCATGTTCCCGGCCATCGACCCGGCCGACGTGGAGGCGCTGACCGCCTCGATCGAGTACGTGGTCGAGCGCCTGAAGTAGCACTGACCGGATGGTTCCGGACCGCGGGCCGGGCCGCCCCCGAGGTGGCCCGGCCCGCGGCGTTCCAGGGGTGATCAGGCGGCGGCGAACTCGCCGCCGCCGGGGCCGCCGCCCGGACCGTCGACGCAGGGGCCCCGCCGTACGACGCGGTGCCGCAGCCCGGCGCGGTCAAGCTCGCGGTCGGCGGCGGTGAACCCGGTCCAGACCCGGTCGTCCAGGTCCCAGGAGCGGGCGGTGGGCGTGAAGTCGGCCCGGTCCAGCACCCGTGAGGGCGCGGCCGGATCCGAGCCGAGCCGCAGGTAGGTGCCCTCGCGCAGCATGACGGCGGTGGCGAAGCGGACGCGGGTGTAGCGCTCGACGTCGCGGAACCAGCGCGGGTTGGACGCCCAGTACAGGTTGTGCTCGGTGTCGACGGCCACCGCCAGCGGGCTCAGCGCGGCGCGCGCCAGGTGCACCCGGTCGGGCCGGTCGCGCTCCACCCAGGCCAGCGCCGCCCGCCCGACCAGCGAGGACAGCACGCCGGTGATCGCGCCGGTGTCGTCGCAGGCGGCCAGCGCCTGGAAGACCGGCTCGCTGTCGGTGGTGCCGGCGGCGGCCGGCAGCCGGTGCCGGGCGCGCAGTTCGGCGGCCTCGACGTCGCCGTTGTGGGTGGCGATGATCCCGGCGGCCGGGCCGGGGACGACCAGGGGGCTGGCGTTGGCCAGGCTGTGCGGGGTGCCCTGGGTGGCCCAGCGGGTGTGGCCGAAGGCGATCGGCGCGCGGTCCAGCGTCGGCAGCAGGTCCAGCCGCCACACGGCGGCGAAGCGGTCGCGGCCCTTGACGATCCGGCAGCCGCCGTGGTCGAGGTCGGAGTACCGGTCGCCGGTCTCCCCGGGGGCCGGGGGCCGCGCCGCGGTGGCCGGGCGGCCGGTGAGCAGCGCGATGCCGGCCGAGTCGGTGCCGCGCTCCTCGGCCAGGGTGCCGAGGGTCACCAGCGCGTCCGAGGCCCACTCGGGGTGGGCGGCCAGGGGCGAGCGCAACAACCCGAACAATCCGCACATGCCAGATGAGATGCAGATCATGGGGGGCCGGTTCGAGCGGCCTCCGGGAACGCATAGGCTCAAGTCCGTGAACCGCGCGCCCCAATGGCTGCTTCCCACCGTGCTGACCGCGCTCGTCCTCGCCGTGGTCATCGGTGCGCTGCTGAATTGACCTCCGCCGATCCGGGCGGCGGCCGGGCGATCATCCGGGCGCGCATCGGGGATGATCAGAACATGATCCTGCGTGCGTCCCGGGCCCTCGCCGCGCTCGGCCTGCTCGGCGCGGTGGTGGCCGGAACCGGCCCCGCCGCCCACGCCGACGAGGACAAGGTCCTGTTCACGGTCGCCGATCCGCGCATCACCGAGTCCAGCGGCCTGGCCGTCAGCCGCCGCCATCCGGGCGTGGTCTACACCCACAACGACTCCGGCGGCGTCGCGCAGGTCTTCGCCCTCGGCCCGGACGGCTCCACCAAGGCCGTGCTGACCCTGGCGGGCGCGAGCGCCCGCGACTGGGAGGGCATGGCGGTGGGCCGCGACGAGCGGGGCCGCCCGGCGATCTACGTGGCCGACATCGGCGACAACATGGGCGGCGCCTGGCCGTACGTGACGGTGTACCGCATCCCCGAGCCCTCGCAGCTGACCAGCAGGACGATCCGCGCCACCGCGTTCCGGCTGAAGTACGAGGACGGCCCGCGCAACGCCGAGACCATGATGATCAACCCGCGGACCAACCGGCTCTACATCGCCAGCAAGCTGTTCTCCGGAGCCGTCTACGAGGCTCCCGCGAAGCTGCGCTCCGGCGGCTTCAACAAGCTGCGCAAGGTCGCCGACGCGCCCGCCATCGCCACCGACGGCGCGTACGCGCCCGACGGCCGCAGCCTGGTCATCCGCACCTACTTCGGCGCCCGCACCTACGCGGTGAAGCCCGACGGCAGCCCCGGGGAGTCGTTGTCCTCGGTCGGGCTGCCGCGGCAGGAGCAGGGCGAGTCGATCACCTATGCGGCCGACGGGAAGTCGCTGCTGGCCGGCTCCGAGGGCCAGAACCAGCCGGTCCACCAGATCCCGCTGCCCGAGGACGCGCTGCCGTCGCCGGCCCCCGGGGCGCAGGCCGCCGGTGACAAGAACGGCGGCGCGGGCGCTGACAAGGGCGGTGACGCCGACGAGGGCCGGCGCGACGCGAGCGGCACGCGGGTCGGGCTGTTCCTGGCCGTGGCGATCGCCGCGGTGGTCGGCTACGGCGTGGTGCGCAGGCGGTCGTGACGGGCCGGGGCGCGATGGCCGGCATCGGATCGTGAAAGGAGGCGACGGGCCCGCCGGGACCCGTGTGAGGATGCGGACAGTGGAGCATGAGTTGGTGGGCCTGCACGGCTCCGGCGGCCGGTGGCGTCCGGTGGCGGCGGGGCCGTTCACGCTGCTGGCGGTGGCGCTGGCGTTGTTGCCGATCCGGCCGGTGTGGCTGTGGGCGGGCCTGATCGCGCTGGTGGCGGCGGTGCCGTGGCTGCTGGGCGCGGCCCCCGAGGCGCGGCGGCGGCGGCCCCGGCCGTACTGGCGGTTGTCGGCGGCGGGCCTGGAGCGGATCGGGCCGGGCGGGGCGTCCATGGTGCGCTACGAGCGCGACCGCGTCGAGGCGCTGGCGATCACCTCCGGCGACGGGGTGCTGACGGTCTTCCACAAGTTCGGCCGGACGGCGGTCGGCGGCCTGACCGCGATGGGCCTGGAGCCGCTGGCGGTGTTCGTGACCGCGCGGCGGCTCGGCATCCCCGTGCACGTGCTGGACGGCGACGCCGCCGACCTGCTGGACCCGGCGCTGCCCGACGCGGTGCCGGTCACCGCGCCGGACGGCCCGCCGCTCGGCGACGGCATCGGCCCGCTGCCCACCGACCACGCCGCCGAGCGCCGGCTGCTCGACCAGGAGGCCGCGCTGCTGGCCGCCGCGCATGAGCCGGGCGCGGGCGACCCGGGCCGCGAGGCCGCGCCCGAGGTGCGGCTCGCGACGCCCGGCCCGCTGCCGAGCCGCCGCCGGATCGCCACCCTCGGCACGCTGACCGGCCTGCTGGGCGTGGTGATGGTGCTGCGGATCGCGGCCGAGGGCGCGGGCGACTTCGGCGCCCGGCTCGCGGCGGGCTGCTGGGCGCTGGCGGCGATCGCGGCGATCGTCGCGACCCGGCGGCGGCTGCTGGCGGCCGCCCAGGTGCGCTGGACGGTCGACGCCGACCGGCTGCGGGTGCTGGCGCGGCCCGGCCCGCGCGAGCCGGCGGAGGTCGCCGCCGCCGAGGTGGCGGCGCTGGTGCTCGGCCCCGGCCTCCGCCTGGACCCCCTGAGCGGCGAGCCGCGCCGCGCCGACCTCGCGGTGCTGGCGTTCGACCACCGGCTGCGGCTGGTGGCGCGGCTGCCCGCGCACGGCCTGGACGCCTTCCAGCTCGCGCACGCCCTGGACGACCACGGCTACCACGTGATCACCCCCGGGGCCCGGCCGCCGCGCACCCCCGAGTACGGCCTGGAGGGCCTGCCGGAGGTGTTCGCGCAGGTGCCCGGAGGCCGCCTGGTGGTGGCCGACGGCGGCCTGGGCTGGGCCGACGCGGCCGGGGACGTGGTGCTGCGGATGCCCGAGGACCGCATCGGCGGCATCGAGCTGCTGACCATCGCCGGGCACGCCTGGGTGCGGCTGTACGACTCCGACGGCGACGAGTTCTTCGCCGCGCCGCTGTCGGCGCTGCGCATCTCCCGCACCGACCTGCGCGAGGCCGCCCGCCGCGAGGGCCTGCCGGTCACCGACGCCGAGTACGACGCCTACCTGAGCGCGGCCTTCCACTCGGCGATGTCGGGGCTGGCGGGTTCGGCGCCCGGCGAGATCTCGGTCACCGAGGCCGTTCCGGCGGCCGCCGAGCTCACCGTCACCCCGCCGCCGGGCCCGGTGACCGCGCCCGGCACGCTGCTGGACGCCACCCGCCGCTCCCGCGTCGCCACCTACGGCGTGAGCCTGCTGCTGTGCGAGGTCGTGGCGCTGCTCGGCGCGGTCTGGCTGGGACCGGAGCTGGGCGGCTTCGCCCTGACCGCGAGCTGGTCGGTGCCCGCCGGGCTGCTGATCGGCCTGGGCGGCTACTGGCTGTACGACCGCAACCGCGCCCAGCTGCGGGTGTCGGCGGCGGGCCTCGCGGTGGTGACGCGGCGCGGGCGCGTGGAGTGGGAGCTGGACCGCGAGCGCGTGGGCGGCGTCGGCATCGACGAGGCGGTCGAGCGGATGCCGCGCCTGGTCGTGTGGAGCCCGGCGGGACGGGTGCTGCGCCAGGTGTCGTTCCCGCCGGACCTCGCCGCCCTGCGCCGCGCCTGCGAGCGCTACGGCCTGCCCTGGGGCCCGCCCGACGCCGACCGTCCCGCTCCCCCGCCGCCGGAGCTCTGAGCCCGCCTCAGTCGGTGATCTTCCCGCCCGCCACGGCGAGGGTGAGGCCGGTGAGCCGGAGGCGTCGGGCGGGCCGGGTCAGCCCAGCGACCAGGTCTTCAACGTCTCGTACTCGGCGCGCGGCCGCTCGCCGCCGGACAGGTGGCTGCGGACCAGGTGCACCGGCACGGCCGTCCAGGGCGCCCCGGCGAACGCCGCCAGGGGGTCGAGCAGCGGGCGCACGTCCACCGGCTGCCGGGACCGCGCCAGGGTCAGGTGGGGCCGGAACGTGCGGTGCTTGTCGGGCGGCGTCCCGGCGCGGCGGCCCGCGGCGGCGACGGCGGCCGCGAGGCGCGCCAGGTCGCGGCGGTCGCCGTACAGGCCCGTCCACAGCACGCGCGCGTGCACCCCGCTGGAGGGGAAGGCCCCGGCGCCCGCCAGCGACAGCGTGAGGCGCCGGTGGCGGGCGACGGCGCGCTCCAGGCGGGGCAGCAGGCGGTCCAGCGTGGGGCCGTCCACCTCGCCGAGGAAGGCCAGCGTGATGTGCAGCAGGTCGCGGCGGACCCAGCGCAGGTCCGGCCAGTCGGCCCGGTGGGGCTCGATGAACGCCGCCAGCTCGTCCAGGACGTCCGGGGGCGGTACCAGCGCGACGAAAAGCCTCATGCGAACGTCCGGAACAGCACCAGATCAGCCTGTCAGCCCGGCCCGCTCCTGTCACGCGAACGGGTCACGGCCGTCGCCCGGCCCGCAGCACTTTGTCCCCGCGCGGACGCCCCGCCGGGCGGTAGGACTCCGAGGCCGCCGGGGACCGGCGGAACCGCGCCAGCGCGGGGGCGACCGTGCCGCGCGGCGCCGCCAGCGACGCCACCACCAGGGTGGTGACCAGCGCGACCGCGCCGCCGAGCACGATGCTCAGCCGCGGCCCGAACTGCTCGGCCATCCAGCCCACCAGCGGCGCGCCCAGCGGGTTGGTGCCGAGGAAGACGAACATGTACAGGCCCATCACCCGGCCCCGCATCTCCGGCGCGACGCCGAGCTGCATGGTGGCGTTGGCGGCCGTGGTGAAGGTCATCAGCGCGATGCCGGTCGGCACCAGCAGCACCAGGAACGCCCAGTACACCGGCATCAGGCCGGTGACCATCTCCAGCAGGCCGAACAGCGCCGCCGCCACCAGCAGCACCCGCAGCCGGGGCCGGGTCGCGCGGCGCGCGGCCAGCAGCGCGCCGGTGAGCGCGCCGACCGCCAGCATCGTGGAGGCCAGCCCGAACGAGGTCGCGCCGGTGTGGAAGACCTCCCGCGCCACCAGCGCGGTCGTCATCTGGAAGTTCATGCCGAACGTCGCCACGAAGCCGACCAGGACCAGCACCAGCATCAGGTCGCGGCGGCCGCGCACGTAGCGCAGGCCCTCGCGGAGCTGGCCCTTGGCGCGCCTGACCGGCTCGGACGGGTTCAGCTCGCTCTCGCGCATCGCGTACAGGCCGAACAGCACCGCACCGAACGACGCGGCGTTCACCAGGAACACCGGGCCGGTGCCCAGCACCGCGATCAGCACGCCGGCCACGGCCGGGCCGAGCATCCGCGCGCCGTTGAAGGTGGCGCTGTTCAGGGCGATGGCGTTGGGCAGGTCGCGCCTGCCGACCATCTCGACCACGAACGACTGCCGCGTCGGGTTGTCCACCACGGTCGCGAGCCCGAGCCCGAACGCCAGCGCGTACACGTGCCACACCTGCGCCGCGCCGGTGACCGCGAGCACGCCCAGCACCAGCGCCAGCACGCCCATCGCCACCTGGGTGATCATCAGCACCCGGCGCTTGGGGTAGCGGTCGGCGATCACGCCGCCCCACAGCCCGAACAGCAGCAGCGGCAGGAACTGGAGGCCGGTGGTGATGCCGAGCGCGGTGCCGCCGTTGCCCCTGGCGAGCTCCAGCACGAGCCAGTCCTGGGCCACGCGCTGCATCCAGGTGCCGGTGTTGGACACGACCTGCCCGGCGGCGAACAGCCGGTAGTTGCGGTTGCGCAGCGACCGGAACATGCCCCCGGCCTCCTCGGCCTCCTCGGCCTCCTCGGCCTCCGCCGGGGCGGCGGTCAGGCCTTGCTGAGCTTGTCCAGGATCGGCGCCGCCCTGCGCAGGACCTCGCGCTCCGCCGGGCTCAGCTCGCCCAGCCGCTGCGTCAGCCACGCCTGCTTGCGGCGGCGCTCCTCGGCCAGCAGCCTGCGCCCCGGCTCGGTCGCCGCCAGCGTCACCTGCCGGCCGTCGGTCGGGTGCGGGCTGCGCGCCACCAGTCCCTGGGACTCCAGATGCGCGATCACCCGCGTCATCGAGGGGGGCTGCACCTTCTCGTGGTCGGCCAGCTCCCGCGGCGTCATCGAGCCGTGCCGCTCGATGGCGGCGAGCGCGGCGAACTGGGTGAGCGAGAGCGGCGCGGCGTCGCCGGGGGTGGCCGGCCTCAGCGTGCGCAGGCGGCGCGACAGGCGCGCGATCGAGATGCGCAGCTCTTCGGCCAGCGCCGGTGCCGCCGCGGGCCTTGGCGTCGGTGATGTGCTCATGGTCGTTCGCAGAAGTCATTGCCTTTGCTAACGATATGCGGAGTCCGGCTATTCCGCCACACCGTTCGCGCGGGCGGCCGACTTCCCCTCCTCCGATCGTCACTGGTCCGCGCTGCCCTCCATGGTCGCACGCACCCCGTTGACAGCGTTGGCTAATGCTGTTAGCTTTCTGGCTATCAACCTTAAGGAGACGGTGATGACCGAGTACCTGCGGCTCCCCGGCGGCCGGATCGCCTACGACACCACCGGCACCGGCCCCCTGGTCGTCCTGCTGCCCGGCATGGGCAACCTGCGGAGCGCCTACCGCTTCCTCGCCCCCGAGCTGGCCGCCGCCGGGTACCGCGTCGTCACCGCCGACCTGCGCGGGCACGGCGAGTCCAGCGCCCGGTGGGACGCCTACGACAACGCCGCCGCCGGGGGCGACCTGGCCGCGCTGATCCGGCACCTGGGCGGCCCGGCGACGGTGGTGGGCCACTCGTTCTCCGGCGGCACCGCGGTGTGGCTGGCCGCCGAGGAGCCGTCGCTGGTCAACGGCCTGGTGCTGCTCAACGCCTTCACCCGCCCGGTGGCGGTGAACCCGGCCATGCGCGCCCTCGCCAAGGTCGTGCTGTCCCACCCGGCGCTGTGGGCCATGTACTTCAAGACCCTGCACAAGGGCCCGAAGCCCGCCGACTTCGACGCCGACCTGAAGGCCATGAAGGCGGGCCTGCGCGGCCGGATGGGCGCGGTCGCCGCGATGGGCGCGGGCACCAAGCGGGAGCTGGAGGGGCGCCTGGCGCGCGTCACCGCCCCCGCGCTGGTCCTCATGGGCGGCGCGGACCCCGACTTCCCCGACCCGCGCGCCGAGGCCGGCATCATCGCCGGCGAGATGCCGGGTAGGACCGAGACCATGACGATCGACGGCGCGGGCCACTACCCGCACACCGAGTTCCCGGCCGAGACCACCGCCGCCGTGCTGGCGTTCCTGAAGGGGCTGGCCTGATGCCGCGCGTGGGGCTGACGCCCGGCGGCGTGGTGGACGCCGCCGTCACGATCGTGGACGCCGACGGCCCGGCCGCCCTCACCCTGGCCGCGGTCGCCGCCAAGGCGGGCGTGGCGACGCCGTCGCTCTACAAGCACGTCCGCAACCTCGCCGAGCTGCGCGACCTGGTGACGCTGCGGGTCATGGAGGAGCTGACCGACCGGCTCGCCACCGCCGTCATGGGCCGTTCCGGCGACGACGCGGTGCGCGCCCTGATGCGCGCCTACCGCTCCTACGTCGTCGACCATCCGGGCCGCTACGCCGCGATGGAGCAGACCCCCGGGACCGACCCGCGCCTCGCGGACGCGGCCGAGCGGCTGCTGGGGGTCCTGCTCGCCGTGCTGCGCGGCTACGGGCTGGAGGGCGCCGAGCTGATCCACGCGGCGCGCTGCCTGCGCTCGGCGGTGCACGGCTTCGCGGTCCTGGAGGCCGCCGAGGGGTTCGGGCTGCCGGAGGACCTGGAGGCCAGCTACGACCTGCTCGTCCGGATGGTGGTCGGCGGCCTGCGCTGACCGCGCCGCCCGCCGGTTAACCTGATCCCATGACCCGTGAGCGACGTCCCGATCCGCCGCCGTTGCAGACCAACGACGTCCGGATCGCGGCCGCCGGCACCGCCGCCTGGGCGCTGGCCCTGGTGGTCCTGCTGGTCGTGGACCTGCCCGAGGCCGACCGCTGGTGGCTGTGGGTGTGCGGCGCGGGCGTCGCCATCGGCCTGTTCGCCGTCTGGTACGTGCCGCGCCTCCAGGCGGGCCGCGCCCGAGAAGCCGCCGAACGCGCCGAGCGCGCCCGTCAGACCGCCACCAGCACCACCACCGGCTCGGACTAGGGCTCCAGGTCGGTCTCGGCCAGCAGGTCCGGGAGCGACTCCGGCGCGCGCAGCACCGCTTCCACCAGCAGCCGGTCGGCCCAGCGGTCGGCCTCCCAGGCCAGCGCGCGGGCCAGCCCCTCGGGGCCGCAGGCGTGCGGGCCCCCGCCCGACCACCACGGGACGGCCTGGCCGTCCACGATCAGCTCCTCGTGCGCCACGTAGGCGTCCGGCGCCTCCGGCAGCACCGCGCGTACGGCGTCGGGCACGGGCCGTTCGACGCCCGCCGACTCCACCCGGCCGGGCACCTCCTCGCTCGCGACCGGCAGGTCCAGCAACTCGGCCAGCTCGGCGGCGTGCCCGTGCGCGGCGATCACCAGCGGCTGGCCGGCGAGCAGCGGCAGCAGGTCGGGCCGGTCCAGGACCAGCGCGTCGGCGGCGTCCACGACCTCCACCTCGCCGTCCACGATCGCGCGGACGCGCTCGGGCGGCTCGACGGCCAGGCCCGGCAGCTCGGCCAGCGCCGTCCACAACTCGCCGAGCTGCGCGCGGGTGAGGGAGCGGGCGGGGTCGCCCATGCGGTCCAGCAGCTCCTGCGCGCCGCCGGGCTCGCCGAGCAGGCCGTCCAGGTCGGTGCGGACGCCCAGCGCCAGCAGCAGGCGCTCGTCCAGGCCCTCGGGGGCCCGCTCGTACAGCCCGGCCAGCAGATCGCCGGGCGCGCCGGGCAGCCGGAACTCGCCGGGGCGGCGGCCGGCCAGCACCGGGTGCCGCCGCAGCCACCACGCGGTGTAGGACGGGACCAGCGTGCGCGTGCCGTCCACCAGCAGGATCTGCGCGGGCTCGACCACGGCGGCGCGGTGGCGGGGCCCGGCCAGCAGGCGCAGCGCGGCGTCCCAGTCGGCGACCAGCTCCAGGTCGCGCACGCCCTGGAACTCCAGCACCAGCGGCGGCATCTCCTGCGCGCCGAGCCGCTCCAGCACCGCCTCGGCCCAGCGGTCCTCGTCGTCCAGGTGCAGCGGCTCGACGCCGTCGGCGAGGGCGTCCAGGTTGATCGACTCGACGCGGACGGCGGCGAAGTCGTCCAGCACGCCGGCGCCGGTCAGGGTCTCGGCGCCCCAGCGCTCGACCAGGTCGGCGTCGGCGACGCCGAACGGCGCGTCCTCGGCCATGATCTGTCCGAGCGGGCTGCCGGGCAGCAGCAGCTCCCCGGCCGGGTACGGCTCGCCGTCCGCGCCGGGCAGCGCGAGGTCGGCCAGCCACGGCTCCTCGCCCGGGTCCAGGCTGGTCGCGGCGACCAGGCCGAGCACGGCCTCGGCGATCTCGCCGGGCTCGTCGGCGTCCAGCGAGCCCTCGACGGCCGCGTGCACCGCCGGGTCGGCCAGCACGTCGCGCGGCCCCGCCTCGATCGCGCCGAGCCGCAGCAGCAGCCGGTGCACCGCCTCGGGGTGCACGAAGCGCAGGCCGAGGGCGTCCAGCCCGGCCGGGTCGACGCCGTCCCCGGCGACCAGCAGGCCGCGCGGGCCGCGCACCAGGCGGTCGCTCGACCAGCGGCACCGGCAGCGCGCCGAGCGCGTCGGTGGGCGCGCCGTCCAGCGACGCGTAGAGGGCGCGCCACCAGGCGGGGCCGCGGTCGAGCCCGGCCAGGGCGTCCACCACGTCGGCCAGCTCCATGCGGCGCACGCCGAGGGGCGTCAGCGCGGGGTGCCGGGCGGGCCAGCCCGGCGGCAGCAGCCCCGGCATGGCCGACTCGGCGAGCAGCTCCACGAACCCGGCGGGCCCGTCCACCGCGACGGTGTCGCGGCCGCGCGCCCGGTGCTCGCCGTCGAGGGGCAGCAGCGGGGTGTCGGGCAGGCGCTCCAGGACCGCGCGGCGCAGGCGGGCGTCCAGCTCGCCCCTGGCGAGGGAGGTCGGGACGAGGTCGAGCAGCGCCGGGGTGGGCGGCGCGTCGCGCATCAGCTCGATGTAGGCGTCGGCGGCGCGCTCCACCAGGAAGTCGGTGAGCGGACCGGGCGCGACGTGGCGGCGGTCGGGCGCGAGGGGGAAGGAGGCGATCAGCAGCGCGGGCAGGCTGACCGGCTCGTCGCTGGGCGTCGGGGCGTGCAGCACGCTCGGGGCGCTCTCGGCGGACACCGCCCAGCGCACCTGCCAGGTGGAGCGGGAGCGCTCCTCGGTGGGGCGGTCGGCCAGCAGCTCGGGCGGCAGCGCGCCGCCCGCCTCGGCGACGCGCCAGTCCAGGCCGTTGACCGTCACCCGGCCGGGGCCGTGCTCGGCGGTCAGCACGCGCACGTCGCCGTCGATGTCGATCTCCACGACGCCCAGCGCGGGCAGCGCCAGCATCAGCGCGGGCCCCGCCTCGTCGAGCTGCCGCCGGACCGACTCCACGGCGGCCTCGTCGCGCAGCGGCAGCCGCACGGCGGTCGTGTACCCGTCGGGGACCTCCGGCGCGCGGTCCAGGCCGAACGGCAGGCGCAGCAGCGGGACCTGCCCGTCGCGGCGCCCCAGCTCCCCCGCCAGCGCGGGGATCCCGGCCACCAGCGCGCGGGTCCGCTCGGCCGACCAGGCCACCCCGCCGTCCGCGGACTCGATCGACGGGTCGTCGCTGACCGCGACCACGGCCGCGAACCCCACGCCGAACCGCCCGGTCGCCCCCGCCTCGTCGCGCTTGGACGACGCGCGCAGCGTGGACAGCGCCTCCACGCCCGCCGCGTCGAGCGCCGCACCGGTGTTGGCGGCCGTCAGGACGCCCGCGCCGCCGTCGAACGCCAGGCGCAGCCGCCCGGCCTCCCCCGCGCGCGCCGCCGCGTCGGCGGCGTTCTGGGCCAGCTCGATGACCACGCGGTCGCGGTAGCCGCCGAGGGCGTAGTCCTCCTCGGCGTTGGCGTCCTCGCGGAAGCGCGCCGGGGACTCGGCCCAGGCGCGCAGCACCCGGGACCGCAGCGCGCCGGCGCCGAACGGCTCGTCCACCTAGCTGTGGCCGAGGGCCTCGTCGCCCTCGCCCGCCTCGCCCTCGGCGACGACCTCGTAGCCCAGCTCGTCGATGACCGGCGGGCCGTGCTCGGAGGCGGCGGGCACCACGACGGCCTCCGAGTGCGCGCCGCAGCCGTGGTCGGCCGAGACCACGCGGCCGTCGTCGGGGGCGTACTCGTTGGCGCAGGCGCCGAACACCTGGCGCAGCTCGCCCGCCAGCGGCACGAAGAAACCGCAGGTGGAGCACTGGGCCGGGGCCGACACCGCGATCGAGGCGCGCGGGCCGGCCACGCCCTCGTACCAGCGCGTGGTGGCCTCGTCGCGGCCCTCCTGCGACAGCACGCGGGCCCGGCCGAGGCCGAGCTCCCACTGCATCTGGCGGTCGGCGCCGTCGATGACCTGGGTGAAGCCGGGGGCCAGGCGCGCGTCGTCGGCCGGGGTGGGCAGCAGGTCGCCGGGGCCGAGGTCGCCGGGGCGCAGCCGGTCCAGCCACGGCACCCACGGCGGGGCCAGCAGGGCGTCGTCGCCGGGCAGCAGCACGCACTCGTCGACGGTGACGTTCTTGGCGCGCGCGGCGCGGGCGACGGTGACGGCCCAGCGCCAGCCCTTGTAGGCCGGGTCCAGCGCCTCGAAGTAGTGGGTGACCACGCGGTCGGCCTCGGCCACCAGGCCCAGGTGCTCGCCGACCCCGTGGGGCCGTGCGGTCTCCTCGGCTGCCCGCCGCGCCGGCTCGACCGCCTCGGCGGCGGCGGCGTCGACGGCCGGGGTGCGGGTACGGCGGGCGGGCCCGGCGGCGGTGCGCCCCGTAGCGGTCCGTGCGGTGGTGGTCTGCGCGGCGGCCGCCGCGGTGGAACGCGCGGGGCTGGACTGACGGAGTGGGCTCACATGTCAATTCTCGCCCATGGATGGACGTGACCGCGCACCCCAGGGGCCCCAAGGACGCTCCCCGCCCCGGTGAACTCCCGAAACGGCCGCCGATCAAGGGTGTTGCGGACGGGCCGCGACCCGGCGGGGCGGGCCGATCGGGCCCGTTCTGGGCGCCCCGGCCGCCGAGAACGTACGCTCGATGACGTCCGACCCCACCTGTGACGACGATCCGGCACGGCGCTCCCAGGGAGATCCACGGCATGGACGACCGGCCACCCTCCGGCGGCCGCACCGACGCGGTCCGGCGCGCGCTGCGCGCCGGAGCGGGCCGCACGCGGCGGGGCGCCGGGCGCGTGCGCGACACCGTCCGGGGCGCGGGACGGCTCGCCCGCCGCGCCACCCACGCGGGCGGGGCGGGCCGCAGCGGCCTCGGCAGCCTGATCGAGGCGGCGGCGCTCAACGCGGCGGGCGACGCGCTGGTCACGGTGGCGCTGGCCGGATCGCTCTTCTTCAACCTCGACCTCACCCAGGCGCGCGGCCAGGTGGCGCTGTACCTGCTGGTCACGATGGCGCCGTTCGCGCTGGTGGCCCCGCTGATCGGCCCGGCGCTGGACCGGATGCGGCACGCCCGCCGGTACGCGGTCGCCGGGACGTTCGCCGCGCGCGCCCTGCTGTGCTGGGCGATGGCCGGGGCGGTGCTGTACGGCGACCAGGTGACCTTCCTGCCCGCCGCGTTCGGGGTGCTGGTGCTGTCCAAGGCGTTCGGGGTGCTGCGCGCGGCGGTGACGCCCCGGGTGCTGCCGGACGGGGTCACGCTGGTGACCGCCAACGGCCGCACCGCGTTCGCCGGGCTGCTCACCGCGGCGCTGGTGGTGCCGGTCGGCGCGGGGCTGAACGCGCTGGTCGGGGCCGACTGGGTGCTGCGGATCGCCACCGTGGTGTTCGGGCTGGGCGTCGTGTTCACCATGCGGCTGCCCCGGCACGTGGACGTCCCCGACACCGGCGCCGACGACGCCGAGGGACCCCCGATCACCGGCGTCCCCCGTCCGGGCCGCGCGACGCTGCGCCGCCTCGGCCCCACGGTGCTGGAGGCGATGCTGGCCAACGCCGTGCTGCGCGCGTTCTCCGGCTTCCTGATCCTCTACCTGGCGTTCACGCTGCGGCAGCGCGGCTTCGGCGAGGTGTCGGGCACCGTCGCGCTCGGCCTGCTGGCGGCGGCGGGCGGCGCGGGCGGGCTGGCCGGAACGGCGCTGGGCGTCTGGATGCGCGCGCGGGCGCCCCGGCTGATCGTGTTCGCGACACTGGCCGCGGTGACCGCCGTCGCGGCGGCGGCCGCGGTCCTCTACGGGCTCTGGGCGGTGCTGGCGGTCGCCGTCGCGGCCGGACTCGGCCAATCGCTGGGCAAGCTGGCGATGGACGCGGTGGTCCAGCGCGAGATCGGCGAGCGGGTGCGCTCGTCCACCTTCGCGGTGTCGGAGACCCTGCACCAGCTCGTGTGGGTGCTCGGCGGGCTGCTCGGCCTCGGGATGTCGATCGTGGCGGGCGGCCGGATCGCGCTGGCGATCGTGGCGGGCGCGCTGGCGGCGGCCCTGGGGGCGCTCGCGGTGCACGGCGCGGGCGCCCGCCGCCGGGCCGGGCGGACCCCGGCCGGGCGGCCCGACAGCAGGCTCAACGCCTGAGCCGCCGCGGGCCGCGCTCCGGTCAGGGGGCCAGGTCGTCGGCGACCGCGCGCAGCACGGTGGCGATCTTCTTGGCCTCCACCGGCGAGGGGTGCTTGCCGCGCCGGTAGGTGGTCGAGATGCCGTCCAGCAGCTTGATCAGGTCCTCGGTGATCAGCACCATCTCGTCGGGCTTCTTGCGCCGCTGCTTGGCGATGGTCTTCTCCACCGACGGCAGCGTCTCCAGCGTGCGCACCGACAGCGCCTGCTGGCCCCGGCGCCCCTCGACCACGCCGAACTCCACCCGCTGGCCGGGCTTGAGCACCTGCACCCCGCCCGGCAGCGCCGAGGAGTGCACGAAGACCTCCCCGCCGTCATCGCGGGTGAGGAAGCCGAATCCCTTGTCGGCGTCGTACCACTTGACCTTGCCAGTGGGCACGGGAGACCTCGTTTATTTGCTCGTCCTGAATTGGCCTAAAGATTAGCGCCACGGCCCGAGGCGGCGAAAACACCAGCGACGCCCGGGACCCGCTGCGAGCCAACGGGCAGAAGCTATCGGCGACCGGCCCCGGCGGCATCCGAATATCGCCGCGCAGGTCACAGTTGATCTTCCCGGGGACGGCCGGACGGTCAGGCCGCCGGTGTTCCGCCCACGGTGAAAACGCCGCCCGCCAGCCCGGCGTCCAGCCATCCGGGGAACGCCAGCAGATCGGGCAGCACCACGTCGGCGCCGTAGGCGGTCAGCGCGGCCGCGTCGAACGGCCCCGTCGCCACCCCCACCGAGGTCGCCGACGCGGCGCGGGCGGCGTCCACGTCACCGGTGTGGTCGCCCACGTAGGCCCGGACCCCGAACGCGCGCAGCGCCCCGCCCTTGTCGGCCCCGAACACCCCGCCCACGACCTCGTCCACCGGCAGCCCCAGATGGGCGGCGGTGCGCTCGGTGTCGGCCTGGTTCTTGCCCGACACGATGATCGTGCGGCCGCCGCGCCCGCGCACCGCCTCGATCGCCTCGACCGCGCCGGGCAGCGCCACCGACGCCGGGATCGCGATGCCCGGGTACAGCTCCCGGTAGCGCGCGGCCATCGCGGGCACCTCGGCCGCGGGGAACCAGTGGACCAGCTCGTCCTCCAGCGGGATGCCGATCCGCGACACCACCTCGCCGAGGTCGACCGGCACGCCGGTCTCGACGGCCAGCGCCTCGTAGACCGCGCCGATCGCGGTGCGGGTGTCGGCCAGCGTCATGTCGAGGTCGAAGCCCACCACGGGGCCGGAGGGGAGGTCGCCGGCGATTTCCGGCGCGTCACGGTGCGGCACGCCCCACAGGGTAAAGGGAGAGGTATGACGGATTCGCCGGACCCGACCCGGTCGCCCGCCGCCGGGGCGTTGACCAATGCGAGTACCCGCGCTCTCCTGGTAGTGGCGATGCGACGGGATCCGAGTAGGAGAGCGCGGGAGTCTCACGTGCGGCGGCCGCCGGTTGCCTTGCCGACCGGAACTGGATCGTCCGGGCGCCGGAGTCGGCCGCTCGTGGTCCAGATATACCCGCCGCATCGAGCACGAACACGCTGACCAGGGAAAACACCCTCCAGCAAAAGACCAACGCACGACAAAGACCCCCGGAAGTAGGGCGTGATGGCCGACAAGGACCCCGGTACCGCCCCCGAGACCCCGCCCGAGCGCGGGAAGGCGGCCCCCGGCGCGGGCACCGAGCCGGGCACGGTGGCGCAGGCGGGCGCGGCGCCGTCGAGCGGCGCGGGCAGGGCGAGCACCTCGCAGGAGACCCCAGTACAGGAGACCCCCATGACCGGTGGCACCCGAACCGAGCCCGGCGAGCCCGCGGGCACCCGCCGTCCCCCGCTGGCGCGGCGGCTGTCCGGCGGCGGCGGGGGCGCGGCGGCCGCCCGCAGGCGCGCGGTCTCGCTGCTGGCGGGGCTGGTCTCGATCGTCACCACGATCGTCGTGCTGGTCCTCGCGGTGCACATCGTGTTCGTGGTGTTCGAGGCCAACGCCTCCAACGACCTGGTCAGCCGGGTCGGCGACTGGGCGGGCGACCTGGCGTGGCAGTTCAAGGACGTCTTCCAGCCGGAGGACCCCAAGCTGGCGGTGGCGGTGAACTACGGGCTGGCCGCGCTGGTCTACCTGGTGGTCGGCCGGGTCCTGGTGGCGCTGATCCGCCGCCTGGGCTGAGGGCCGCCCCGCGTGAGGGGGCTCAGGCCGGCTCGCGCCCCGGGAAACGGACCGTCTCGAAGGGCCACGCCGTGGTGACCCATTCCCGGACGAAGCCGGCCAGTTCCTTCTCCAGCCCGGTGTCGGGCTCGTCCCCGCGCACCCAGAACACCACGCACGCGTCGGCGGCCGGGTCGTCGGAGGGCGCGACGTGGATGCGGCCGAACTGCCGTTCCTCGTCGGGGCTGGTCACCACGTAGCTGAACGACCGGCGCAGCTGGCCCTCCTTCTGCAGCCACGCCACGTCGATCAGCGCCTGCTCGAAGGTGAACTCCTTGTCCGGCCAGCCCCACTCGGGCCCGAACCGGCCGCGCAGCCGCTCCAGGCTCCCCATCACCGCGCCGTAGTCCTTGACCACGTCGTGCACGGTGATCGGGCGGATCCGGAACCGCGGCCCCGCCACCAGCGTCGGCACCACGAAGTCCTCGGGAAGGAACGGCGCGGCGCCCTCCGTCCGAGCGGACACAGCCATCTCGACCCTTCCGGTCACGGCCCCTCGGCGGCGGGGGCGCGGAGCGACAAGCGAAGGGACAAACCTTAGCCCGCCGCCGCGGCGGGCGAGACAGATCACGTTTTCGGGCGCGCCGGGGGCGGCACGGGTCGGGCCCCCTCCCGATGCCTTACTGTTCTCGCGGAGGCATACATCACCATGACGAGTTCTACCCGCGAGCGGATCGTGGCCGAATCGCTCCGCCTGTTCGCCGATCGCGGTTACGCGGCGACGTCGGTGGCCGAGATCGAGGCGGCCGCAGGGCTGTCGCCCGGCGCCGGCGGCCTGTACCGGCACTTCCGGTCCAAGGAGGAGGTGCTGGCCTCCGCCATCCGCGAACACATCGAGCGCACCCGGCAGCAGGTCAGCGAGGTCCTGGAGCAGGCGACCGCCTACGAGGGGCGCCCGCTGGAGGTCCGGCTGCGGATGACCTGCCAGGCGGGCCTCGCCAAGATGCGCGAGGAGCAGGACCTGATCCGGGTGCTGTTCCGCGACCTCGACCAGTTCCCGCACCTGGTGGCGGAGATGCGCGAGGGCATCGTCAACCCGCTCTACGACGGCATCGCCACCTGGCTGGCGGCCCAGCCCGAGTTCGAGGGCCACGACGAGGACTGGGCGGCCATCGCCTCCATCCTGGGCGGCGCGGTCGTCAACTACTGGCTGGCCAACGAGTCGATGTACGAGCCGCCGACCCGCATCGACGAGAAGCGCTTCGTGGCGAGCTGGGCCCGGCTCGGCCTCGGCCTGGTGGACCTGAAGCCCTCACCGGCCTCCTGAGCACGGCCGCGCCGCCGGTGCGCGCACGGCCACGTGCGCGCCACCGTTAAGTTGGAGCGGATGGAAACCTACGCGGACTGGCTGCGCGCCCGCGGCGACGACGAGCTGCGCGCGCTGCTGTCCGCACGGCCGGAGCTGATCACTCCGATGCCGGCCGACCTGACCGCGCTGGCCGCCCGCGCCGCCACGCCCGCCGCGACCTCCCGCGCCCTGGACCGGCTCGACCGGTTCGCGCTGGCCGCGCTGGAGGCCCTGCTCGTCCTGCCCCGCCAGCCCACCGCCGCCAAGGCGACCGCCCGGCTGGCCGACGCCCTCGGCGTACGCCGCAAGCAGGCCGACGCGGCCCTGGCCGACCTCCGCCGCAACGGCCTGATCTGGGGCGGCGGCGGCCCGCAGCCCGCGCCGGGCGTCCGGCAGGCGTTCCCCCACCCCGCCGGGCTCGGCCCGCCGGCCCGCGAGGTGTTCGCCAGCTACCCCACCGAGCGGCTGGTCGCGCTGGTCACCGACCTCACCGGCACCGAGCCGCGCGGCTTCCCCGACTCCGGCCGCCTGCTGGACCAGCTCGCCGACCTGCTGGCCGACCCCGGAGAGCTGATCGAGGGCGCCGGCCCGGAGGCCCGCGCGGCGCTCGACCAGCTCGCCTGGGGGCCGCCGGTCGGCCGGGTCTCCGACGCCCGCCGCCCGGTCCGCGTCGACACCGCCGCCAGCCCAGTCGAACGGCTGCTGGCCCGGGGCCTGCTGGCCGCCGAGGACGACCGCACCGTCACCCTGCCCCGCGAGGTCGGCCTGCACCTGCGCGGCGGCCGGCTGTTCCGCGACGTGGCGGCCGAGCCGCCGCCGCTCACCGGCCCCGCCTCCCGCGCCGCCACGCGCGACGACATGGTGGTGCGGGCCGCCGCCGGGGAGGCGTTCACCGCCGTCCGGCAGATCGAGGAGCTGCTGGAGCACTGGGGCCTGGAGCCCCCGCCGGTGCTGCGCAGCGGCGGCCTCGCCGTGCGCGACCTGCGGGCCGCCGCCGCGCTGCTGGACGTGCCCGACTGGCGGGCGGCGCTGCTGGCCGAGATCGCCTACGCGGCGGGCCTGCTGACCCGCAGCGGCGACCTGGACGGCGAGTGGATGCCCACCCCCGCCTACGACCTGTGGCTGATGCGCGACATCGCGGGCCGCTGGACCGAGCTCGCCCACGGCTGGCTGAAGTCCGACCGCGTGGCGGGCCTCGCCGGCGAGCGCGACGACCGCGACCGCCTGATCAACGCGCTGAGCGAGGCGGTCGTGCGCTCCAGCGCCCCCGACACCCGCCGCGCCGCCCTGACCGTCCTCGCCGAGGCCGAACCCGGCACCGCCGTGGACGCCGACGCCGTCCGCGCCCGGCTGGCGTGGCTGCGGCCCCGCCGGGGCGGCGCGCTGCGCGACCGCCTGGTCGAGTGGACCCTGCGCGAGGCCGCCGTCCTCGGCCTCACCGGCTTCGGCGCCCTGGCCCCCCACGCTCGCGACCTGCTGGCCGGCGACGACCCCGAACCGGCCCTCGACAAGCACCTGCCCGAGCCGGTGGACCGGGTGCTGATCCAGGCCGACCTGACCGCCGTCGCGCCCGGCCCGCTGGTCACCGAGCTGGCCCGCGAGCTGGCCCTGGCCGCCGACGTGGAGTCCACCGGCGGCGCGACCGTCTACCGCTTCACGCCCGTCTCGGTGCGCCGCGCCCTGGACGCCGGGCACAGCGCCGACGACCTGATCGCGCTGCTGGCCCGGCACTCGGCCACGCCGCTGCCGCAGCCCCTGACCTACCTGATCGAGGACGTGGCCCGCCGCCACGGCCGGCTGCGCGTGGGCGCGCTGACCTCCTACGTGCGCTCCGACGACACCGCCGCGATGGACGAGATCCTGGCCGACCGGCGCGCCGAGCCGCTGCACCTGCACCGGCTCGCGCCCACCGTCCTGGCCTCCCCGCTGACCCGCGCCGAGCTGCTGGACGGCCTGCGCGCCCTCGGCCTCGCCCCGGTCGCCGAGGCCCCCGGCGGCGGGATGATCGTGACCCGGCCGGACGCGCGCCGCGCCGAGCCGCCGCCGACCGCCGAGATCGCCCGGCTGCGCCCCTCCGATGACAGCGACCCGTCGATGGTGGCGGCCGCGGTGCGGGCGCTGCGCGCCGGCTGACCAGGCCGCCCGCCTCGGCGCCGAGCAGGCCCGCGCCCGCGCCGACGCCCCGCCGGGCGAGCCGCCGCGCTCCCCCGCCATGGCGACGATCGAGCAACTGCGCGGCGCGGTCGAGCGCGGCACGCGCGTGTGGATCGGCTACCTCGACCAGCAGGGCCAGTCCTCCAGCCGCATCGTGGAGCCGGTCCGGGTGGAGGGCGGCTTTCTGACCGGCTACGACGCCACCCGCGCGGCCGTGCACCGCTTCGCGCTGCACCGCATCACCGGAGTGGCCGAACTGGACGACGATTCCACCGGCTGAGAAATGTCCCGTTAAATGGCTTGCGCGCCTCCCGGAACTGCGGCACCGTAGTGCCCGTCAGCGAGTCACGCGAGAGCGAAAGGAGGGCGACGGTGAACCGCCTCCAAGCGAGACGGCCAGTGCGAAACCGCATACCGAAACCGGCCCTCCGCGCCGAAACGCGGAGCTGACCAGGCACTTCGGTGCGCCCGATGCGCAGGCACGCGGATACTTCCACTCTTAATGGGGAGGTCGCGGGTTCGAATCCCGCCTGTCCGACTCGACGGACAGTAGCTCAGCGGATAGAGCACCTACAGTTCCCGCAGCCGACTCTGATCTCGGGCGCACCCCTTTCTTTCCCTTCCCGGTGCGCAGGCCGAAGTTACTTCGGTTTATTAGGTTCAACTCCTGAACACCCCTTCCGGGGGGGGGTGAAAAAGTCTTCGGCCGCCTTGAACTCGGGAAGCCCCTCGGAGGTCGACCATGGCCAAGTTCAACCGTTCCCGCGCCACCGGCGCGCTCAGCGCCGTCAAGAGCCGTCCGGCACCGGCCGCCCGCACCCACGAGGGCGCACCGGCCTACCAGCGCGACACCAAGAGCGAGCTCTTCCTGCTCGCGGTCGCCAACATGGTGGGCGAGCGGACCTTCTACGAGGGCGCCGGCGAGCGCGACGCGCGCTTCCGCACCCTGGTCGGCGAGGTCGCCCTCACCGACGTCGACTGGCTGATCCGCATGATCGGCTGGCTGCGCGACGGGGCCGGGATGCGCTCGGCGAGCATCGTCGCGGCCGCCGAGGGCGTCATGTCACGGCTGTGCGCCGAGCTTCCGGGCGGCAACCGGCAGCTCGTCGACGCCGCGCTCCAGCGCGCCGACGAGCCCGCCGAGCTGCTGGCGTACTGGCACTCCCGGTACGGCCGCGCGCTGCCGCAGCCGGTCAAGCGCGGCGTCGCCGACGCCGTCCGCCGCCTCTACACCGAACGCTCGCTGATCAAGCACGACACCGGCGCGTTCCGGTTCGGCGACGTGCTGGAGCTGACCCACCCGCGTCCGGGCACCCCGGCGCAGGGCGACCTGTTCCGGCACGCCATCGACCGGCGGCACGGCCGCGACGACGAGATCCCCGCGTCGCTGACCACCCTGCGCGCCCGCGCCGAACTGCTGGCGCTGCCGCAGGGCGAGCGCGCCGCGCTGCTGCGCCGGCCCGGGGCCGAGCAGGTCCTGGCGAAGGCCGGGATGACCTGGGAGTCGCTGGCCGGCTGGCTGGGCGGCCCGCTGACGGCCGACTTCTGGGAGCGCATCATCCCGTCGATGGGCTACTTCGCGCTCCTGCGCAACCTGCGCAACTTCGACCGGGCCGGGGTGTCCGACCGGGTCGCCGAGCAGGTCGCGGCGCGGCTGGCCGACCCCGCGCGGGTCGCCCGGTCGCGGGTGCTGCCGATGCGGTACCTCGCCGCCCACCGGGCGGCGGCCTCGCTGCGCTGGTCGTGGCCGCTCCAGCGGGCGCTGGACGCCTCGCTGGCCAACGTCCCGGCGCTGCCGGGCCGCACGCTGGTGCTGGTGGACCGGTCGGGCTCGATGTTCTTCGGCAAGGTGTCGGAGCGCTCGGACCTCACCTACGCCGACGCGGCGGCGGTGTTCGGCGCGGCGCTCGCGCTGCGCGCGGACGGGGCCGACCTGGTGGAGTTCGGCACCTCGCACGCGCCGGTGCCGTTCCGCCGGGGCGAGTCGGCGCTGAAGGTCGTCGAGCGGTTCGGGGACCTGGGCGGCACCGAGACCGCGGCGGCGGTCCGGGCGCACTACCGCGGCCACGACCGCGTCGTGATCGTCACCGACGAGCAGGCGTGGCCCGGCCACCGCGGCCAGGAGCCGACGGCCGCGGTGCCCGAGCGGGTGCCGGTCTACACCTGGAACCTGGCCGGCTACCGGTACGGGCACGGCCCGTCCGGCAGCGGGACCCGGCACACCTTCGGCGGCCTGTCGGACGCGGCGTTCTCGATGATCCCGCTGATCGAGGCGGGGACCGCCGCCGACTGGCCGTTCTGACCCGGTTCGGGGCCCGCCGCATGTGCGGCGGGCCCCGAACCGGCGACCCCTTCGCAGTGTCAGATCTGAACGGTAAGGTCCGTTTCCAAGCGAGGGAGGCCCATGAACGCGCACGGAGGCTGGGAAGACCCCTACGGCCGTCCACAGGGCTGGAACGACCCCTACGGCAACGCCCCCGGCCCCGGCCCCGGCTGGGGCGATCCTTACGGCGGCCAGCCGCCCACGCCCGAGGGATACGGCTACGGCTATGGGTACGGCTACGCGCAGGCCCCGCCGCCTGCCGCCAGCGGCTCCACCATCGCCGCCCTGGTCGTCTCCTGCGTCGCGACCGCCATGTGCTGCAACGTGCTCGCCATCGGAGCGATCATCACCTCGGCCGTCGCGATGAGCCGCACCTCCCGTGACCCCGAGTCGGCCCGCAGGCTCACCTGGTGGAGCTGGGGCATCCTCGGCACGACCACGGCGCTGTGGATCGCCTTCATCGTGATCGTCAACGTGCTGCAAGCCGACTCCACCGGCACCTACTGACCGGGAAGAGCCGGACGTCCCGTTCCGTTGAGACTGTGCGGGCCGCACCGGGAGCGCCCGCCGGGTACCGTACGGCTCCGGGGAGCGCCGTGCGCGCGCCCGTCATTCGCGCTTGCAACGGGGGCATCCACCTGTGACCGACGGCCCGCTCATCGTCCAGTCCGACAAGACCCTGCTGCTCGAGGTCGACCACGAGCTGGCCGACGCGTGCCGCAAGGAGATCGCCCCGTTCGCCGAGCTCGAACGGGCGCCCGAGCACATCCACACCTACCGCGTGACGCCGCTCGCGCTCTGGAACGCCCGCGCCGCCGGCCACGACGCCGAGCAGGTCGTGGACACGCTGCTGAAGTTCTCCCGCTACCCGGTGCCGCACGCGCTGCTGGTGGACGTGGCCGACACCATGGCCCGCTACGGGCGCCTGCGCTTGGAGAAGGACCCCGTGCACGGCCTCGTGCTCTCCTCCTCCGACCGCAGCGTGCTGGAGGAGGTGCTGCGCGCCAAGAAGGTCAAGGGGATGATCGGCGACCGCGTCTCCGACGACGTGGCGATCGTCCACCCCAGCGAGCGCGGCGCGCTCAAGCAGGCGCTGCTGAAGCTCGGCTGGCCCGCCGAGGACCTCGCCGGCTACGTGGACGGCGAGGCGCACCCGATCGACCTGGTGGAGGACGGCTGGGCGCTGCGCCCCTACCAGCGCGAGGCCGCCGACGCGTTCTGGCACGGCGGGTCCGGCGTGGTCGTGCTGCCCTGCGGCTCGGGCAAGACCACCGTCGGCGCGGCCGCGATGG
The DNA here is from genome assembly GCA_050936435.1 of Spirillospora sp. CA-253888. Taxonomy (GTDB): domain Bacteria; phylum Actinomycetota; class Actinomycetes; order Streptosporangiales; family Streptosporangiaceae; genus Spirillospora. The sequence goes on along the minus strand of JBNJMT010000001.1, from coordinate 4,635,127 downwards.
CCCGCGCCGCGGCCACCACCCTGATCCTGGTGACCAACACCGTCTCGGCGCACCAGTGGAAGCAGGAGCTGATCAAGCGCACCTCGCTCACCGAGGACGAGATCGGCGAGTACACCGGCGCCAAGAAGGAGATCCGCCCCGTCACGATCGCGACCTACCAGATCATGACGACGCGGCGGAAGGGCGTGTACCCGCACCTGGAGCTGTTCGACGCCCGCGACTGGGGCCTGGTCGTCTACGACGAGGTGCACCTGCTGCCCGCCCCGATCTTCCGGATGACCGCCGACCTCCAGGCCCGCCGCCGCCTCGGCCTCACCGCCACCCTCGTGCGCGAGGACAACCGCGAGGGCGACGTGTTCTCCCTCATCGGCCCCAAGCGCTACGACGCCCCCTGGAAGGACATGGAGACGCAGGGCTGGATCGCCCCGGCCGACTGCGTGGAGGTGCGCGTCACCCTGACCGACTCCGAGCGCCTGGCGTACGCGACCGCCGAGCCCGAGGAGCGCTACCGCTTCTGCGCGACGACCGACACCAAGACGCGCCTGGTGGAGGCGCTGGTCGGGCGGCACAAGGGCGAGCAGACCCTGGTGATCGGCCAGTACATCGACCAGCTGGACGAGCTGGGCGCGGTCCTGGACGCCCCTGTGATCAAGGGCGAGACCCGCGTGAAGGAGCGCGAACGCCTCTTCCAGGCGTTCCGCACCGGCGAGATCGACACGCTGGTCGTGTCGAAGGTCGCGAACTTCTCCATCGACCTGCCCGAGGCGACCGTGGCCGTCCAGGTGTCGGGGGCCTACGGCTCGCGCCAGGAGGAGGCCCAGCGCCTGGGCCGCCTGCTGCGCCCGAAGGCCGGCGGGCAGGGGGCGCGCTTCTACGCGGTGGTGGCGCGGGACACGCTGGACCAGGACTATGCGGCGCACCGGCAGCGGTTCCTGGCGGAGCAGGGCTACGCGTACCGGATCGTGGACGCGGACGCGGTGCTGTCGGGCGGCGAGATCTAGAGGGGTGTTTTTGGAGCCCCAGCCCAGGGGCACTCGCCTAGCGGCTGTGTTTCTTGAAGCCCCGGCCCAGGGCCTCGCCTAGCGGCTCGCACCCTGACCGTCCCTTTGGCGAGTGCCACATCGCTTCGCGATCTGGCCCGGCGAGGCTCGCCTTCGGCGTTGCCTCGCCGGGCCAGTTAGTCACTCGCGCGACGGCTGGGCACGACCGTCGTACTGCTGCCAGACTCCCCGGCATGAGCGACGAGATCAGGGAAGTGGCGAGAGGCAGGGTCCCGTTCGTGCGCTGCGCCTCGAAGGCGGACGCGTGATCGTGGGATGCCTCCGCTGAAAGTGCCTCGCCCAAATGACCGCAGGGCTGGCATCATGACGGACATGACGGTTCACCGAAAGGCCGATGCCGCGTAGACGGCCAGGGGCGCTGCGCGCCGAACGACCGCTGCCCCCCGTATGGACGGCTCAGCCACCCGCCCCGATCCGGGGCCTGTCCGATGACGCCGTACTGGAAATCCACCGCGTAGAACGGCAGGGCTCGGGTTACCTGTATCTGTCTATCGGGGACACCACGTGGGCACTACGCCGGTACCGAGAGTTCCTGGCCCAACCGGGCCGCCCTCTGTATCCGCAGGCCGCGATATGTAGTTGCCACTACTGCTCGTTCGATGACGTCCGCCACGCACGGGACGTCTTGGAGGATGTCCTGGAGCAACTGCCGCCCCCGGCTCGTGCGGAGCTGGAGCGGCTGGTGAAGCCACTGGACGCGGAGTTCATGCGCAAGACGTTGCCGGATCCGTTCGCGGATCGAAGAACGTGGCGCACGGAGTACTGGTGGTATCGGAGGCTGGCGCTTCCGGATTATGGCTGATAAATGAGAAAGGCCCCGCCGGTAACGGCGGGGCCTTTCTGCAATATGAGTCCGGCGGTGTCCTACTCTCCCACACAGTCTCCCGTGCAGTACCATCGGCGCTGAAGGGCTTAACTTCCGGGTTCGGGATGGGACCGGGTGTTTCCCCTTCGCCATAACCACCGAACGATCAACGCACAGCCGTCGAAACGGCCGGCAAGCTCATCGTCCGAACGACTCAAGGCTCGGTATTTCATTGTAGCGGTTCCCGTTTGTTTTCTGGGAACCACACAGGGACGCGAACAACTCACAGCAGCGATCAGTTTGAACGTCGTGTGTGTTCAAGCCACTCGGCCTATTAGTACCGGTCAACTCCACACGTTACCGCGCTTCCATTTCCGGCCTATCAACCCAATGGTCTGTTGGGGGCCTTACCCCACACAAGGTGGGAGGGAGAACTCATCTTGAGGCAGGCTTCCCGCTTAGATGCTTTCAGCGGTTATCCCTACCGAACGTAGCCAACCAGCCGTGCCCCTGGCGGGACAACTGGCACACCAGAGGTTCGTCCGTCCCGGTCCTCTCGTACTAGGGACAGATCCTCTCAATTCTCCTACGCGCGCAGCGGATAGGGACCGAACTGTCTCGCGACGTTCTAAACCCAGCTCGCGTGCCGCTTTAATGGGCGAACAGCCCAACCCTTGGGACCTACTCCAGCCCCAGGATGCGACGAGCCGACATCGAGGTGCCAAACCATCCCGTCGATATGGACTCTTGGGGAAGATCAGCCTGTTATCCCCGGGGTACCTTTTAGCCGTTGAGCGACACCACTTCCACACGTAGGTGCCGGATCACTAGGCCCTGCTTTCGCACCTGCTCGACATGTCTGTCTCACAGTCAAGCTCCCTTGTGCCCTTGCACTCGCCACCTGATTGCCAACCAGGCTGAGGGAACCTTTGGGCGCCTCCGTTACTCTTTGGGAGGCAACCGCCCCAGTTAAACTACCCACCAGGCACTGTCCCCCACCCGGATACACGGGTGCGGGTTAGACGCTCAAAACGACCAGAGTGGTATTTCACCAATGACTCCACCGACACTGGCGTGCCGGCTTCACAGTCTCCCACCTATCCTACACAAGACGCTTCAGGCGCCAATGCCAAGCTATAGTGAAGGTCCCGGGGTCTTTCCGTCCTGCTGCGCGAAACGAGCATCTTTACTCGTAGTGCAATTTCGCCGGGCCTGTGGTTGAGACAGCGGGGAAGTCGTTACGCCATTCGTGCAGGTCGGAACTTACCCGACAAGGAATTTCGCTACCTTAGGATGGTTATAGTTACCACCGCCGTTTACCGGCGCTTAGATTCTCAGCTTCGACAGGCAAAACCTGTCTAACCGGTCCTCTTAACGTTCCGGCACCGGGCAGGCGTCAGTCCGTATACAGCGTCTTACGACTTCGCACGGACCTGTGTTTTTAGTAAACAGTCGCTTCCCCCTGGCCTCTGCGACCACCCCCAGCTCAGAGAGTAAATCTCATCACCAGGCGTGGTCCCCCTTCTCCCAAAGTTACGGGGGCAATTTGCCGAGTTCCTTAACCACAGTTCACCCGATCGCCTTGGTATTCTCTACCTGACCACCTGAGTCGGTTTGGGGTACGGGCCGCCGGTACACTCACTAGAGGCTTTTCTCGGCAGCATGGGATCACTCACTTCACCTAAAACGGCTCGGCATCACATCTCACCCTTAACGAGGAACGGATTTGCCTATTCCTCGGGCTACATGCTTACCCCAGGACAACCATCGCCTGGGCTGAGCTACCCTCCTGCGTCACCCCATCGCTCACCTACTACCACCTCGGGTCCCATGCTCCCCGACATCCACTAGACCCGAAGGTCGTCGCGGAGCGGTTCGGATGGTCAGCATCAGTGGATTCAGCGTTGGCGCGTACCAGCGGGTACGGGAATATCAACCCGTTGTCCATCGACTACGCCTGTCGGCCTCGCCTTAGGTCCCGACTTACCCTGGGCGGATTAGCCTGCCCCAGGAACCCTTGGTCATCCGGCGCACACGTTTCTCACGTGTGATTCGCTACTCATGCCTGCATTCTCACTCCTCCAGCCTCCACCACTCGATCACTCGGCGGCTTCGCCGGCTGAAGGACGCTCCCCTACCCATCCAGACACTAGGTCTGAATGCCACGGCTTCGGCGGTGTGCTTGAGCCCCGCTACATTGTCGGCGCGGAATCACTTGACCAGTGAGCTATTACGCACTCTTTCAAGGATGGCTGCTTCTAAGCCAACCTCCTGGTTGTCACGGCAACTCCACATCCTTTACCACTTAGCACACGCTTAGGGGCCTTAGCCGATGATCTGGGCTGTTTCCCTCTCGACTACGAAGCTTATCCCCCGCAGTCTCACTGCCACGCTCTCACTTACCGGCATTCGGAGTTTGGCTGACGTCAGTAACCTTGTAGGGCCCATCGGCCATCCAGTAGCTCTACCTCCGGCAAGAAACACGCGACGCTGCACCTAAATGCATTTCGGGGAGAACCAGCTATCACGGAGTTTGATTGGCCTTTCACCCCTAACCACAGGTCATCCCCCAGGTTTTCAACCCTGGTGGGTTCGGGCCTCCACACCGTCTTACCGGCGCTTCACCCTGCCCATGGCTAGATCACTCCGCTTCGGGTCTACAGCATGCGACTAAAAACGCCCTCTTCAGACTCGCTTTCGCTACGGCTACCCGCCACCGGTTAACCTCGCCACACACCATAACTCGCAGGCTCATTCTTCAAAAGGCACGCCATCACGAAACAAGAAGACAAGTCTCCCTGTAGGACGCTCTGACGGCTTGTAGGCACACGGTTTCAGGTACTATTTCACGACCCCTCACCGGGGCACTTTTCACCTTTCCCTCACGGTACTGGTCCGCTATCGGTCATCAGGAAGTATTCAGCCTTACCACGTGGTCGTGGCAGATTCACACGGGATTTCACGGGCCCCGTGCTACTCGGGAACACACCTAGAAGTCACTCGAATTTCGTCTACCGGACTCTCACCGTCTGCGGTCGGCCTTCCCATGCCGTTCGACTATCCGAGCGATTTGTAACTTCTTGTCGGCGCGGCAGCACCGACCAGATGGTCCCACAACCCCGCACACGCAACGCCTGCCGGCTATCACACGCGCACGGTTTAGGCTCTTCCGCTTTCGCTCACCACTACTCACGGAATCACTATTGTTTTCTCTTCCTGCGGGTACTGAGATGTTTCACTTCCCCGCGTTCCCACCAACCGCCCTATACATTCAGACGGCGGCGACACCCCATGACGGGTGCCAGGTTTCCCCATTCGGAAATCCCCGGATCAAAGTCTGGTTGCCGACTCCCCGAGGCATATCGCAGGCTCCCACGTCCTTCATCGGCTCCTGATGCCAAGGCATCCACCGTGTGCCCTTAAAAACTTGAACACACAAAACGATCAAACAAATCGCAACAGAGATGAGAACACCGGCCAAAGACCGACCGGCATAAGCGTTCTCATCAGAGATGCTCGCGTCCACTGTGTAGTTCTCAAAAAACAACCGGGCCCACCGGTACCCACAGACGCCTACGCGCCTGGAGCCACCGGCCCCGCGATCCAGAAGAAACAACCCAGCCCCATCACACCCACCCGAAAGGGTGCGCGTTCAGGGGCTGAAGGGTCCGTTCCCTCAGGACCCAACAGCGTGTCCACCAGCTCCTTGATCCCAGACCGTCGTTCCCACTCTGTCCCGGAGGACAGCGGTACTTGCCGGGCGGCACCAAGACTCTGGTGAGTAGCCAGTGCTCCACATCTATGAGCAGCCGCCTGACGAACGTTCGCCGTCAATGGCAGCCACCGACCATGACATCCCCGAAAGGATCGTCGCGGCCAGTTGTGCTCCTTAGAAAGGAGGTGATCCAGCCGCACCTTCCGGTACGGCTACCTTGTTACGACTTCGTCCCAATCGCCGGCCCCACCTTCGACCGCTCCCCCCCTTGCGGGTTGGGCCACGGGCTTCGGGTGTTGCCGACTTTCGTGACGTGACGGGCGGTGTGTACAAGGCCCGGGAACGTATTCACCGCAGCGTTGCTGATCTGCGATTACTAGCGACTCCGACTTCATGGGGTCGAGTTGCAGACCCCAATCCGAACTGAGACCGGCTTTAAGGGATTCGCTCCACCTCGCGGTATCGCTGCCCTCTGTACCGGCCATTGTAGCATGTTTGCAGCCCAAGACATAAGGGGCATGATGACTTGACGTCATCCCCACCTTCCTCCGAGTTGACCCCGGCGGTCTCCCATGAGTCCCCACCACTACGTGCTGGCAACATGGAACGAGGGTTGCGCTCGTTGCGGGACTTAACCCAACATCTCACGACACGAGCTGACGACAGCCATGCACCACCTGTCACCGGCCCAAAAGGACCCCGCATCTCTGCGAGTTTTCCGGCGATGTCAAGCCTTGGTAAGGTTCTTCGCGTTGCGTCGAATTAAGCAACATGCTCCGCCGCTTGTGCGGGCCCCCGTCAATTCCTTTGAGTTTTAGCCTTGCGGCCGTACTCCCCAGGCGGGGCGCTTAATGCGTTAGCTACGGCGCGGAATCCGTGGAAGGACCCCACACCTAGCGCCCAACGTTTACGGCGTGGACTACCAGGGTATCTAATCCTGTTCGCTCCCCACGCTTTCGCTCCTCAGCGTCAGTACAGGCCCAGAGCACCGCCTTCGCCACCGGTGTTCCTCCCGATATCTGCGCATTTCACCGCTACACCGGGAATTCCATGCTCCCCTACCTGCCTCTAGTCTGCCCGTATCGGATGCAGACCCACAGTTAAGCTGTGGGCTTTCACAACCGACGCGACAAACCGCCTACGAGCTCTTTACGCCCAATAATTCCGGACAACGCTTGCGCCCTACGTATTACCGCGGCTGCTGGCACGTAGTTAGCCGGCGCTTCTTCTGCAGGTACCGTCACGTTAGCTTCGTCCCTGCTGAAAGAGGTTTACAACCCGAAGGCCGTCATCCCTCACGCGGCGTCGCTGCGTCAGGCTTTCGCCCATTGCGCAATATTCCCCACTGCTGCCTCCCGTAGGAGTCTGGGCCGTGTCTCAGTCCCAGTGTGACCGGTCGCCCTCTCAGGCCGGTTACCCGTCGTCGCCTTGGTAGGCCATCACCCCACCAACAAGCTGATAGGCCGCGAGCCCATCCCCAACCGAAAAACTTTCCACCATCACAAGATGCCTTGAATGGTCGTATCCGGTATTAGACCCAGTTTCCCGGGCTTATCCCAGAGTCAGGGGCAGGTTGCTCACGTGTTACTCACCCGTTCGCCGCTCGAGTACCCCCGAAGGGGCCTTTCCGCTCGACTTGCATGTGTTAAGCACGCCGCCAGCGTTCGTCCTGAGCCAGGATCAAACTCTCCATTAAGGTCCAAACGACAGCCACAGGGGCGAACCCGTGACCGCCAAACCTTGGAAATGAATCCCGGCAAATGCGGCCCCGAAGGGCCGACTTGCCTCAAAGAAATCCCCACCGACATCTCACGATGCCGGCACGGGGCGACCAGGCACATTGGCCTGGTCTATAAAGGCACTGGCTTTTAACACGCTGTTGAGTTCTCAAGAAACGGACACCCACCGCGCTCGATCCGCTTTCGCGTCTCTCGCCCCGGGGCGACTCATTTACTTTATCAGTTCCGGCCGGTCTGTCAATTTCGGCTTTTCCCTGATTCGCTCTCCCGGTTCCCGCTTTCGCGTTCCCCGTTCGGGCGATGGCTATTTCATCAGATCCGCTCGATTTGTCAAAACCGGGCTTTTCCGACCCACCGCAGCACCGCGCGCACGGTCAGACCGTGTCGGTTGGTTCGTAGGTGGTTCCCCTCCGGGCCGGCCGCCTTTCGGCGTCCCGCTCCCCGTGGGGCGAAGTGAACAGTATGCCCACGCGGGGTCCACGTCAAACCAGTCGCGGAAACTTGTTGTCGCGTGTCGTTCGGGCTTCTCGGCCGCATCCGCTCCTGAAGGAGCTTGACCTGCGGCGACGTCATGAGCCGGTTGTTCGGTTCTCTTCGATGGCCGTGCCATCAGTAGGTGTAACCACCTGGAGGGCGGGGTTGTTCCCGGTTCTACGAAAAACTTCCAGGAACCGGGATGAGCAGGGCGGTCGCGTTGTCGTGCCCGCCGGCATCCAGTGCGTGGCGCACCAATGCCCGCGCGTCCTCCAGTAGGTCGCCTCCGCTGAGCGTGCCGATGGGACCGCAAACCAGCTCTGCCTTCAGCGCTCCGGCGTCGGGCAGGTAGCGCCACAGTCCATCGGTGCACAGCAGCAGACGACCCGGGTTCAAGGCCCGATAGCTCCGTACCTGGGGCGTCGGTTCGCCCGCGTCGGCGCCGAGCCATCCGGCCAGGACCTCATGGTGACCAACATCGTCCTCGGTGAGGGGCATTCCCGGTCCTTCGTCGGGAAGCCAGTAGGCGCGGCTGTCTCCGACCGAACAGGTCCAGATGCCGTCCGGGCCGGCGATGCCCGCGACGTACGTGCAGGCCGGTGCCGCGTTCACCGAGGTCGCCAGTGCCGTGACGGCGCGGGCCGCGCCCATGGCGGCATCGACGAGTGCGGTTTCCGGCAGGTCATCGGCTTCCAGGCGTGTGGCCAGGATCGTCGTCCCGGTTTCGGCGGCGAGCTGGGCGGCGCGTTCTGCGCGTGGGGACATGGAGACGCCGTCACAGACGATGCCGATCGTCCATGTGCCGGTGGTGGTCAGCGCCATCGCGTCGGCGTTGACGCCCCGCCGTTTGCCTCGGTCGCTGACACCGGCGGCGCCCTGGTCGGGCACGGCTTCCAGGTGGGATCGGAACGCGGGCTGTGCCTTGCCGCAGTTCCAGCAGTGCCCGTCAGGAGCGACGGTCCCGCCGCAGAGTACGCACATCTTGTCGGCATCTTCTCAGAACGTTCGTGCGGGTCCGTAGAGGTGTCAGGGGTCAGTCCGACGTCTCTGTTTGGGAGCTGCCAGGGTCCTCCTGCTCGTCCAGGATCTGTTTGGCGCGCCGGAGGATGTTGGGATCGCCGCGGTGGGGATGTGCGGCGGTCGGCAGGTTGGCCAGCCACGCTTCGAACGCGGCGGCCTTGCGCGCGATACGCCGTCGTTGCTCTCGTTCGTTCTCCTTCATCGCGTGCCTTCCACCAGATGCGTGCGATCGCGCCGCTGAGTTGTTCGAGGTGGGCTCCTTCCAGGAGCAGACCTCCCCTAATCGGTACGAAGGCCCAGTAGGAACCGGTCGCGTTGCCCCACCAGGCGAGTACGCCCGGGTAGCGGCGTTCGAGCTCGCGCATCGCCTGGCGTCGTAGCGGGGCGGGGTCGAGGACGTCCACTGCGGTGGTGTCCTTCACCGCCCCGTCACCTCTTGCAGTTGTGCGCGCAGCGCTTCCGAGTCGTCGGCCTCCAGGTCGGAGACCTCGCCCATCCGCTCTTCCGGAAGCGGTCCGCGGGTGGCCCACCAGCGTCCCCGGTTCGTGACGATGATCGACCAGCCCGGGAACTCGGTTCGCAACCGCGCCTTGATGTTCTGGATTTCCTCGGGGCCCTTCATGCACCCGCTTTCCCAGCCGTAGCGATTCGGTCACGACTAGTGAAGTCGGTGCAGGAATGGCGGGGGCAGAGGGAGGATGGAGGTGGAAGGGGGTGGCCTCGGCCCCCGTCACCGGCGAGAGGTACCTCGCGATATGCCCGCCGACGAAGAGAGCATCGGTGCGCGTCTGCGCGCCGCCCGGGAAGCGCCTCCCTACTGGTCGCGCGCCGAGATGGCCCGGCGCCTGCGCGGCGCCGCCGACCCGCGCAAGTTGCCCGACATCCCGCACGTCGCGTCCCTCGTCAGCATGATCAAGCAGTGGGAGGCCGGACGGTACACGCCCGGCCGCCGCTACCGCCCGCTCTACGCCCGCGTGACCGGGCTCAGCGAGAGCTTCTTGTTCGGTCGGCCGACGGCGGTGCCTCCCGCAGCCCCGGTGGGCCCACGGGAGGCCGACTACGCGGCCGCCGTCCGCGACACCAACGCGCACCTGGTCGTGCTGGACTGCCGGTACGGCGGCACCTCCATCGCCGACGTGGCCGTGCAGGCGTTCGGCGCGGCGCGGGCCGTCGTCGCGACCGGCCGCCACAACGCCGACGAGCGCGACCTCCAGGCCGCCGCCGGGGAGACCGGCGAGATCGCCGCGTGGTGCCTGTACGACGCCGACCGGCTCAGCGAGTCGCGCGCCACCACGCATGAGGCCATGTTCATCTCGCGGCTGGCGGGCGATCGGTCGATGGAGCTGTTCCAGCTCTCGCACCTGGCGCTCATCGACGTCCACCAGCGGCACGGTCGGGAGGCGCTGCGGATCGCTGAGCACACCATCGACGGCGGCCGCCTCGCCCCGCGCGTCGAAGCCCTGTTCAAGTTGCGCGCCGCGCGGGCGCTGGCTCAGGGAGGACAGCGACAGCGCGCGCTGGTCACGCTCGACCAGGCGGCAGGCACGTTGCAGGAGTCCCTGCACCCGCGGGATCCGTACTGGACGTGGTGGCTGGACGCCTCCGAACTGGACTGGCACCGCGGCATCCTGCACATGGAGCTGGGCGAGCTGGAAACCGCGATGCCCTATCTCGACCAGGCCGCGCACGGTCGTCTCCTGCGTGATCCGTACGCCCCGCCGACCTGCACCGCCCCGGTCACGGCGCGGGGTGAGGAGTGGGGGCGCGCGGCCTACAACGACTTGGTGCATCTGCTGCTGGCACTGGCGTTGGCGGGCGCGTGGCGGGAGACCGAGGCCATTACGGCGACCGTCTCGGACTTCACCCGCGAGGTCGTGTCGGCCCGTACCGAGGTGATGCTCAAAAGCGCGGTGAAGACCGTGCTGCGTGCCGGGTACGGGGCCGGCGGGCCGTCGTCCACGCTGATCGACCTCGTGGAGCAGATCGCCGAAGTCCGGGGCTGGGACGTCCGGCCCGATCATCACGCGTGAGGCGGTGCCGTCGCGTCGGGGGTCAGTCGGAGTTGTGCCACACCAGCGTTCCCGGGCCGTCCGGGGTGAGCACGGGCACCCACGCTTCGTCGGTCTCAGCGGCGCGGCTCTCGTCCAGGCGCAGGGGGTGCGGCTTCTCGTTGCGTCCGTCGCACGACCAGTAGGCGACGCTTTCCACGATCTCGCGCAGCCTTGCGCGCTCGGCCTCCGGCCAAGGGCTGCCCCGCGTACCGGCTCCTCGGAACCTCTTCTCGAACAGATCCCGCAGCGCGGCGAGCGCGGTCCGGCCTGACAGCGGAACGAGGAAGCCTTCCGCTTCTGCTTGCCGGTTGGCCGTGCCGCCGTACTGGTGCTGGTAGACGACGCCGGTCCCGGCTTCGACGATCACGTGCAGCCACCCGTCGGTGGTGCCGTCGGGGTCGAGGAACACGTATCGGCGGGCGGTCATGTCAGCAGTGTCCTTGGGCGGTCGAGGTCGTCGGCGTCGATGCGCTGCCGTTCGTCCCATCAGGCCGCGCCCGCCTCGGCCAGCGGGCCGAGGGCGATGGCCGGCGCCGCCGACCACGATCTCGAACGGGCGCTTCCGGCGGATGTAGGCGGCCAGGTCACGCACCTGGTCGACCGGCGGTGGGTAGTCGTGCGTGGCGGTGGTGAACAGCGGGACCGCTTCGTCGGAGCAGGGAGTGGCGCGGCCAGAGCCTGGCGATCCAGATCGGCGGGCGGGGCCGCTGCGCCGGTGCGGGCAGCAGGTGGCGTCCTCCGTCCGGTGGTGGCGTCCCTGGTGGGTCACTGGGCGGCCCGTCCGGTAGCGCTCGACGAGTCCCAGGCGCTGGTCGGTGGGTTCGCCGAAGTCCGCGAAGTCGCCCCCGTCGCCCAACTCGGCACTGAAGATCACCCGGCCGCCGCTCATGTTGGCCAGCGTCGCCACCTGGCGGGGCGGCAGGCGACGGGGTGTGACCAGCGTGCCGAGCTTGATCCGGGTGGTGGCCAGCAGCATCCAGGGGGCGCCGAACAGGCGCTGCCGACGATCGTGCGTGGGGTGGTCCCAGACGAAACAGCGCGTCTCAGCCCGCCTGCGCGGCCGCCTTCGCGACCGTCCGTGCGTCTCCGGAGTTGGGACGTTGATCGGGGGGCGCATTCCAGCATCGTTCGCTTTGCCGTAGGGCGGGCCAACGGTCGTTCACGCCTCGTCGTTCTGCGTGGCGCGCTGCATCAGGGCGAGGAGCAGCGCCCGTTCGTCGGGGGCGAAGCGGGCGAGGATCTGCTCGTTCACCTCCTGGACGGCGGGGGCCAGGCGCAGGGCCAGCTCGCCGCCGGCGTCGGTGATGCTCACGAGCTTGCGCCGCCGGTCGCGGTCGTCCCTGGTGATGTCGATCAGGCCGCGGCGGCGCAGGCGTTCCAGCAGCGGCGCGGCGGTCGACTTGTCGAGGCTCGCGAGCGCGCCGAGCGTGCCCTGGTCCAGGGGGCCGTGGGCGCGGAGCAGGCTGAGGACGGTGAACTGCGGGCCGGTCACGTCCCGGTCGACCTGCTCGTGCCACAGGCGGGTGTGGGCCTGGTGGAGGCGGCGGGCCAGCGGGCCGATGCCGCCGATCGCCGCGAGCAGGGCGGCGGCGTCTGGATCGTGCCGGGTCATGTCGCGCCATCCTTCGGTTGGATTAGGACGTGTACGTACTATATCGTCGACCCAGTTAGGACGTGTACGTCCTAAATTCGGTGACGACATGCGGGGGGCGGTATGCGGCTTGTGGTCGCGATGACCGGGGCCACCGGCGCGCCCATCGGGGTGCGGCTGCTGGAGGCGCTGCGGGAGCTGGACGTCGAGACGCACCTGGTGGTCAGCCGGTGGGCGCGCGCCACGCTCGCGCAGGAGACCGGGCACTCGGTGCGCGAGGTGCGGGAGCTGGCGTCGGTGTGGCACGGGCCGGACGACCAGGGCGCGTCGATCTCCAGCGGCTCGTTCCGGACCGACGGGATGGTGGTGGTGCCGTGCAGCATGAAGACGCTGGCCTCCATCCGCACCGGGTACGGGGACGGCCTGATCGGCCGGGCCGCGGACGTGACGCTCAAGGAGCGGCGCCGCCTCGTCCTGGTCACCCGGGAGGCGCCCCTGTCGGCGATCCACCTGGAGAACATGCTGGAGCTGGCGCGGCTGGGCGTGGTCATCATGCCGCCCGCCCCCGCATTCTACCACCGGCCCGCGACCGTCGCCGACGTCGTCGAGCACATCGTCGCGCGCATCCTCGACCAGTTCGGCCTGGACATGCCCGCCGCCCGGCGCTGGCAGGGCATGGGGCCGGCCGTCGGATCCGCGCGGGTACAGGGAGAGGACCCGTCATGACCCAACGCGGCAACGCGCTCAACTTCCGCGACTTCGTCGAACACCTCCTGGCCACCGGTGACGCGGTGGACGTCCGCAGGCCGGTGAGCCCGACCCTTGAGGCCGGGGCCGTCACCCGCCGCTCCTACGACACCCGGGGCCCGGCCCCGCTGTTCGGCAACCTGACCGAGGGCGCGCCGGGGTGCCGCATCCTCGGCGCCCCCGCCGGGCTGAGCGGCCGCGAAGGCGCGACCTACGGACGGATCGCCGCCCACTTCGGCCTGCCGGACGACACTGGGCCGCGCGAACTGCTGGAGCACCTCATCTCCGCCATGCACGCCGACCCTGTCGCGCCGCGCGTGGTGGAGACCGGCCCCTGCAAGGAGAACGTGCTGACCGGCGCCGACGTCGATTTGGAGCGGTTCCCGGTCCCGCTGCTGCACCAGCAGGACGGCGGCCGGTACTTCGGGACCTACGGCTTCCACGTCGTGCGCTCCCCCGACGGCGGGTGGACGAGCTGGTCGGTGGCCCGCACCATGCTGAACGGCCGCGACACCCTGGTCGGCCCGGCCATGCCGCAGCAGCACATCGGCATGATCCACCGGATGTGGCGGGACCGGGGCGAGCCGACGCCGTGGGCCATGGTGCTCGGCGCCCCGCCGGCGGCGCTGGCCGCCGCCGGGATGCCGCTCCCCGCGCAGGTCGGCGAGGACGGCTATGTCGGCGCCCTCACCGGCAGCGCCGTCGAGGTGGTGGAGACCGAGACCAACGGCCTGCACGTGCCGGCCAACGCCGAGATCGTCCTCGAAGGGTGGATCAGCCCGGACGAGACCGCCCCCGAAGGGCCGATGGGCGAGTACCACGGGTACGCGTTCGCCGAGAGCAAGCCGCAGCCGGTCTTCCACGTGGAGGCGGTGACCTTCCGCGACGACCCCATCCTGCCGATCTGCGTGGCGGGCCTGCCGCCGGAGGAGAACCACACCATCTGGGGCACGATGATCTCGGCGGTCGCCTGGGACGTGCTGCGCTCCAGCGGCCTGCCGGTCACGATGGCCTGGTGCTCCTACGAGGCCGCCACCTGCTGGATCGTCGTGGCGGTGGACATCGAACGGCTCGCGGCGGCACGCATGGGCGAGCGGGAACTGGCCGACGCCGTGGCGGAGGTCCTGTTCGGCTCGCACGCCGGATGGCTGGTGCCCAAGGTGCTGCTGGTCGCCGACGACGTCGACGTCACCGACATCGACCAGGTGGTGTGGGCCATGGCCACGCGTTACCACCCCGGGACCGGCGAGTACGTCTACCCGGACGCGCCGGGCATCCCGATGGTGCCCTACCTGACCGAGGAGGAGGCGCGTGCCGCCCGGGGCGGCAAGTCGGTGACGAGCTGCCTGCTGCCCGAGCAGCTGGAGGGCACGCACCGGGGCGTCACCGCGTCGTTCGAGAACTCCTTCCCTGAGGAGCTGCGGCGGCGCGTCGTGGCCGAGTGGGCCGAGTACGGCTATCCGGCGGGGAACGCGTCGCGCCGCTAACGCCCGGAGGTCACAGCGCGATCGGACGGTGGGCCAAGGCGGCTTCGACGTTCTCTTCCGGGGACGCGTCCGCGAGGTCGTCGGGCGGATGGAAGACCAGGTCGCTCACCCGGGGATGCGGCACGTTGGTCTCCAGCAGCGTCAGGTAGTACCCGGTCTCCGGATCGGCGGCCATGATCCGGCGGACGAGCTCGGCCAGTTCGGCGGGCGTGACGTCCGGCACGCGGGGGCGGGACGGCCGGGCCGCCTCCCTGGCGAAGTCCGCCAGGTCGCGGTGGCCGTGGTACTCGGTGAAGTCGAGCGGGCCGTAGTCGCCGGCGGTCGCCTCGTTGAACGCGGCGACCGCCTCGGCTGCCGCCGGGCCGCCGCCGCGCAGCAGGTCGGCGACGCGTTCGATCTCCGCGACGAGTTCAGCGATCCGCTCTGCGGGCACCGGTGGGGGCAGCAGCTCCAGGCGCGGCTCCGCGCCCCCATCGGGAGCCCGTTCCGTCGCGCTCATCGGCGCAGGTCCGCGAGTATCGCGTCGCGTCGGGCCTGGTCGCGCAGCGGGGGCGGGCCGTCTGTCACCGGAACGAAGGCGTCCTTCGGCCGCTGCCACAACACCGCGCGCAACGCTTTGGCGAACCAGCCCAGGTGAAAAGCGTGCTGGCGTTCGTCCTCGGTCATCCTGCCGCGGGCGCTCGAATCGTTGAGCGAGTCGCCCGCACGGACCGAAGCGGTCAGCCACGAGCGCACCTGGCGGCCCAGCTCGGAGTCGGGCGTCACCGCCTGCGGCTCGCCGCGTTCGGCGGCGGCCAGTGCCTCGGGCAGGCCGGGCGCGTCGGTGAGGCGCAGCAGGGCCGCCAGGCGGCGGACCTCTTCCACGGCCGCGCGCTGCGCTCGCCGTGGTGGGGCCGCTTCGATCGCGGCGGCCAGCCCGGAGTCCCTCATCGTGACGCCGGGCATGGGGTCGCTCCTTTCGGGCGCCGGGAGGCCAGCGTCGCACGCGCCACCGACACTAGAAGCCGAGCGTCGCGCGCACGGTGAAGCCTCCGTCCGGGCGCGGCCCGGCGGTGAAGGCGCCGTTGTGGGCCAGGGCCCGCTCCCTCATGCCGATCAATCCGTAGCCGCCGCCTGACGCGGGCGTGCGGGCCGGGCCGTCGTCGGAGACCTCCAGCTCCAGGCCGTTCGGGGTGCCCTCCACCAGGACCCGGCAGCGCGTGGGGGCGGCGTGGCGCGCCACGTTGGAAAGCGCCTCCTGGATGATGCGGTACGCCGCCACCTCCACGCCCTCGGGGACGTCCGCCGCGTCGCGGACCGTCAGCTCCGCCTCCACTCCGGCGGTCCGGGCCGACGCCACCAGAGCGGGCAGGTCCGTCAGGCGCGGGGACGGTGCCAGCCCCGCCTCGGCGCCGTCGCCGCGCAGCACCCCGAGCATCGTGCGCAGCTCCGCCAGCGACCGGCGGCTCACCTCCTCGATGACGGCCAGCGCGCGGGCCGCCTCCTCGGGGCGCTCGGCGGCCACGTGGTTCGCCGTCCCCGCCTGGACGGCGATCAGGCCCATCCCGTGGGTCACCACGTCGTGCATCTCCCGCGCGATGCGCAGCCGCTCGTCGAGCCGGGCCCGCTCCATCTCGCGGAGGGTCGCCGCGCGGCGCTCGGCCACGGCGCGGCCCGTCGTCCACGCGCCGCCCAGCAGGACCAGGCCGAGCAGGACCCAGGAGACGGCGGGGTGGGCGCTGCCCGCGGGGCCGCTGACCAGCAGGACCGTCGCGCCCGCGGCGGTGAGGGCCCCGGTCCGGTGGAGGGACGGGCGGCGCGGGGCGGGGCGTTCGGCCGCGACGGTGTAGAGCGCGTAGGCGGCCGCGGGGAGGAGGCCGGGGCCGTAGGCCAGTGCGGCGCAGGCGGCCGCGAAGACCACGGCGAAGGCGGCGACGGGGGCCGCGCGGCGGGCGGCGAGCGCCAGGGCCGCCAGGGCCGAGAGGGCGGCCGCCGCCGGGACCGCCGGTTGCATGCCGATGACGTGGGGAAACGCGGTCAGCAGCAGGGCGATCAGGGCGTCTGCGGGACGGGGGCGGCCCATGGGCATGCCGTTCACGGCTCCGGCGGAGCCGCCGCGCCCGCCGCGACCAGGCCCGTCTCGTAGGCGACGATCACGAGCTGGGTCCGGTCCCGCGCGTGCAGCTTGGCCAGCAGGCGGCTGACGTGCGTCTTCACCGTGGGCAGGCTCAGCCGCAGCCGCCCGGCGATCTCGGCGTTGGTCAGGCCCGCCGCGACCAGCCTCAGCACTTCGCGTTCCCGGTCGGTGACGCCCGTCAGCGCGCGGGCGCCGGGGCGCCGCGCGAACGCCTCGATCAGCCGCCGGGACACCGACGGCGCGAGCATCGCCTCCCCCGCCGCCACCACCCGTACGGCCTCCAGCAGGTCCGGCGGCCGGACGTCCTTGAGCAGGAAGCCGCTCGCCCCGGCCCGCAGCGCCGCGAACACGTAGGCGTCCAGGTCGAACATCGTCAGCATCAGCACGCGCGTCCCCGCGCCGCCGGGGTCGCCGCAGATGCGGCGGGTCGCCTCCACGCCGTCCAGCACCGGCATCCGCACGTCCATCAGCACCACGTCCGGCCGCAGCCGCCGGGCCGCCTCGACCGCCTCCACGCCGTCGGCCGCCTCGCCCACCGCCGCAAGGTCCGGGGCGGAGTCGACCAGCAGGCGGAAGCTGCCGCGCAGCAGGGCCTGGTCGTCGGCGATCAGTACGCGGACCGGGGCGTTCGGCATGTCTCCGTCATGTCTGCGATGGGGTGGTGCGCAGCAGCGTAGTTCGTCAGGCGTCGCGGCGGCGGAAGGCCAGGTGGGCGGCCGCCAGGAGCACGGCGGCCCACGCCAGCAGCACCGCGAGGCCCACGCCGGGCGCCAGGTCCTCCGGCTTCGGATGGACGGCCAGCAGCTGCGCCCCCGCGCGGTCGGGCAGGTAGCGGGCCGCCTCCCTGGTCGCGCCGATGACCGACAGGATCTGCGAGCCCGCCAGTACCAGGGGCAGCAGCACCGCCAAGGGCACCAGCGCGTTGCGCGCCAGCACCGCCGCGCCGGCGGCCAGCAGCGCCATCAGCGTCAGGTAGAGCACGGCGCCCGCCATGGCGCGCGGCACGCCCGGCGCCAGGAGCGACGCGCCGTGCGGGCCCAGCGCGAGCTGCGTCCCGGCCACGCTCAGCACGGTCGCCGGGACCGCCGCGACCAGCACCGCCAGCCCGGCCGCGCCGAGCTTGGCCGCGTACAGGCGACCCCGCCGGGGCACGGCCAGCAGCGACGCCCCGATCATCCCTCCGCCGTACTCGGCGGTCACCACCAGCACCCCGAACACGATCGCGGCGAGCTGCCCGTACTGGACGCCGTCCAGCCCCGCCTGCGCGGCCGTGAAGTCGGCGCGCAGCATCGGGCTGCGGGACTCGATCGCGTTGCGCGCCGACCAGCCGCCCAGCACCCCGATCCCGACGCTGACCAGCGGGATCAGCGCCAGCGCCGCCAGCGGCCCGCGCAGCGTGCAGATCTTGGTCAGCTCGGCGCGGAGCGGTGCGGGAGTCATCGCGCGCCTCCCACCAGGCGCAGGAACGCCTCCTCCAGCGAGCCGTCGTCGGTGCCGAGCTCGTCCAGCGTCACACCGGCGGCCAGGGCGATCCCGCCGACCCGGTCCGCGCCGGCGCCCTCGACCAGCAGCGCCCCGTCGGCCGTGCCCGTCACCGCGATCCCCGCCGCGATCAGCGCCCCGAGCAGCCGCTCGGGTTCGCGCGCCCGTACCCGCACCCGGGCGGCGGCGTGCCGCGCGACGAAGCCGGCGGTGCCCGTGTCGGCCACCAGCCGGCCCCGGTCGATGACGATCAGGTGGTCGGCGGTCCGCGCCGTCTCCGCCATCAGGTGGCTGGACAGCAGCACCGTGCGGCCCTCCCCCGCCAGCCGCCGCAGCAGCCCGCGCAGCCACCGCGCGCCCTCGGGGTCCAGGCCGTTGGCGGGCTCGTCGAGCACCAGCAGCGGCGGGTCCCCCAGCAGCGCGGCGGCGAGCCCGAGGCGCTGCGCCATGCCGAGCGAGAACCCGCCGGCGCGCCGCCCGGCCGCGTCCGCGAGCCCGACCTCCGCCAGCACCTCCCGCACCCGCCGCCGTCCGATCCGGTTGGCCTGCGCCACCCACAGCAGGTGGTGGTAGGCGGTGCGGCCCCGGTGCGGGGCGGTGGCCTCCAGCAGCGCCCCGACCCGCGTGAGCGGCGCGTCCAGCTCGGCGTACGGGCGGCCGTGGACGAGCGCCCGCCCATGGTCGGGCCGGACCAGGCCGAGGATCATCCGCATCGTCGTCGACTTCCCCGCGCCGTTCGGGCCGAGGAAGCCGGTCACCTTGCCCTCGGGCACGTCGAAGGTGAGGCGGTCGACGGCCGTCCGGCCCCGATAGCCCTTGGTCAGCTCCCTGATCTGCAACATCCCCGCACTGTCGCAAGCGGTGGGCGGCGGGCGCATCGGGCCCGCGTACGTCATCCCCGCGAACGACCGTGCCCAGGATCACCCCTCCGGGGCGGCGCCAAAACCGTGCCGATCGAGGGCATGGGCCGCTTTGGCCTGTCCGGCGTCGGCAAAGGGCGCGCCAACGGGTCCGGCGGGACTTCCAACCGGCGTCCAACTTTCGACTTGCGGTCTGTTTCGCGCTGCTTCTGAGCTGCGAAAACGTCTGGACTATTCGCGGCGTTACGCGTGGTTTCATGCAACCGGACGCGACCCGGGCACCGCGCCGACCGACGACCGCACACCGCACGGCCCTGGGACGGCCGCGCGGGGAAGGGGGCGTGTGGACACCCTGACGATCATCATCGCCCTCATGCTCGGCACCGTCGCCCTGGTGGCGATCGGCCCCCGGGTGGGGCGGCCCTACCCGGTGCTGATGACGCTGCTGGGCTTCGTGCTCGCCGCGCTCCCGTGGACGCCGGACATCAGGATCGACCCCGACATGATCCTGCCGCTGTTCCTGCCGCCGCTGATCTACGCGGCGGCGCACCGGCTGTCGTGGCCGCTGTTCCGGCGGCGGATGTGGAGCGTGCTGGCGCTCGCCGTCGTGCTGGTGCTGGTCACCACCGCGGCCGTGGCGGCCGCGGCGTGGGCGCTCATCCCGGGCGCCACCCTGGCCGCCGCGGTGGCGCTCGGCGCCATGGTCGCGCCGCCCGACCCGGTGGCGGCCGAGGCGGTCGCCGGGCCGC
Source organism: Spirillospora sp. CA-253888 (assembly GCA_050936435.1). GTDB lineage: Bacteria > Actinomycetota > Actinomycetes > Streptosporangiales > Streptosporangiaceae > Spirillospora. Next base: position 4,615,230 of record JBNJMT010000001.1, on the reverse strand, counting down.
TGCGGATGCCGCGCCGGATCATCACCGTGCTGAAGACCGAGGGCCTGTTCAACGACGCCACCGCGCTGATCGTGTTCCAGGTCGCGGTCGCCGCCGCCGTCACCGGCGGGCTGTCGCCGGCCGGCGCGCTGGCCTGGTACGCCTACGCGGCGGTCGCCTCGGTGGTGCTCGGGCTGGCGATCGGCTGGGCGACCCGGCTGGCGATGCGGCGGCTCGTGCAGCCGATGGCCGGCAGCGCGCTGACGCTGGTGGTGCCGTTCGCCGGGTACGTGCTGGCCGACGAGGTGCGCGCGTCCGGCGTCATCACCGTGGTGGTCATCGCGCTGTTCCTCGCCAGCCGGGCGGGCGAGGGCGACTTCACCGAGCGCCTGTCGGAGCGGGCGCTGTGGGAAGTCGTCGAGCTGCTGGTCACCGGGGTGGCGTTCGGGCTGATCGGCGCCGAGCTGCGGATGGCGCTGCAGGACAACTCCGAGCGGCTCGGCCCCATGCTGGTCAACTCCCTGGTCATCCTCGCGCTGGTGATCGCCGTGCGGCTGGCGTGGATGCTGGGGCACGTGTGGCTGCTGCGGCACAGCCGCGACGGCGAGCGGGCGCCGCGCGACCGGCGCGAGGCGATCGTGATGACCTGGTGCGGGATGCGCGGGCTGGCGACGCTGGCCCTCGCCCTGGCGCTGCCGTGGACGACCGCCGAAGGCGCGCCGTTCCCGGGCCGGTCGGAGCTCGTGGTGATCGCCTGCATGGTGATCGTGGGCACGCTGGTGGTGCCGGGGCTGACGATGCCGACGCTGGTGCGCGTCCTGGGCGTGCAGGACGACGCCGAGGAGGCCGAGGAGCGGCGCGTGACCGTCCGCGCGCACGAGGCGGCGCTGGACCGGCTGCGGCGGGCCGAGCACGCCGGGGAGGCGCCGGCCGAGGTCGTCGATCCGCTGCGGCGGCGGCAGGAGGCGCTGCTGGCGGAGATCTCCCAGGACCAGGGGCCCGTCCACTACCGCGAGCGCATGGAGGAGCGGCGCCGCCACATGTCCGAGGTGGAGCGGCTCTACCAGGAGATGCTGGGCGCGGCGCGCGCGTCGGTGCTGGCCGCCCGCGCCGAGCCGGGCGCCGACCCGGAGGTCGCCGACCGCGTCCTGCACCGCATCGACCTGCGCAGCGCCGGAGCGGCGATCAGCACGCACAACGACGTCCTGGCGGTCGCCGAGGGCGTCAGCGCCGCGCCCGCCGACCCCGTGGAGGCCCAAGAGGCCGCGGGCGAACCGTCGCCGGAGTCCGATCTTGAGACGCGTTCGCTGAGCGAGGCGCTCGACGACGACGCCCCGGACGGCCCTCCCGGGCAGGACCGGCGCCCGTGACCGGCACGGCCGGGCGACGTCAGGGCTGCGCCAGGTAGCCGCCGACGAACAGCACCGCCTCCGCCGCCACCCACAGCAGCGCGGCGGCCGTCAGCAGCGCGTCCAGGCGGTCGGGCGACCGGCGGACGGCGGGGATCGCCCACGCCGTCGCCGCCAGGGCCGCGGCGGCCGCCGCCAGCGGGACCGAGACGAAGACGGCGATGTCGTAGCGATCGGCGCAGTCCAGGTCGCGCTGCCCCGGATCGCCGCAGAAGGCGGTGGTGCCCCAGCCGCCCGGGGCGGAGAACGACCACAGCAGGGCCAGCACGGCATTGGCGATCGTCGGGAGGGCCGGCGAGATCCGCCAGCCGTTGGACCGGCGCCCCGGAACGGCCTGCACGCAACGGAAGCTACCTCGCGGCGACGGCCGGTGAAAGGGGGCGGCGCGAAGGGGTCCGGAAGGGGTCCGATGTCCCTCCGCCCGTCCCTCCGCCGCGCCGCGGGTAGGGTCGGGCGCGTGGGAGAGGTCATCGACAAGGTCGCCTGGGTCTGCGTCCGGGACGGGCGGGCGCTCGCCGTCCGCTCGCACGGCAAGGACGCCTTCTACCTGCCCGGCGGCAAGCGGGAGGCCGGGGAGGACGACGCCGCGACGCTCGCCCGCGAGGTCGGCGAGGAGCTCGGCGTCACGCTGACCGGCGACCCCGTCCACCTCGGCACCTGGGAGGCCGCGGCCGACGGGCGCTCCGGCGGCGTGACGGTGCGCATGGCCTGCTACACCGCCGACCACGCGGGCACGCCGCGCGCCGCCGCCGAGATCGCCGAGCTGGCCTGGCTCTCCTCGGGCGACGCCGGGCGGGCGTCGGCCGCGACGGCGCTGGTGCTGGCGGCGCTGCGGGAGTCCGGCCTGATCGACTGAGGCGCCCGCGCCGGCGGACCGGTCAGATCAGGTCAGGTCCTTGGACTCGTGCAGCGTCATGTCCATCACGATGGCCGTCACCATCGCGAAGGTCCGCAGCGGCTCGGGCACCGGGTCGTCGATCTCGACGGTGTACTTGTCCGCGGTGGTCAGCAGGTGCGTGGCCAGGCCCGCGAACTTCTTCTCGACGCGGGCGACACGGGTGCCCTCCCGGTCGGTGACGGTGAAGTTGCGGCGCGGCACGTCGCCCTCGATCGCGCCCAGCTTGGTCCCCGCCACGTCGCGCAGCAGGTAGCGGCGCCCCACCCGCTCGGTGTTGATGGTGCCGATCGGCTCGCCGTCGGCGTCGTGCAGGGTGGTCAGCAGCCGGCCCTGCTGCTTGGCGATCACCAGCAGCGGCTCGCCCTCGGGATCGGTCAGGTCGACCACCCGCGCGTCCAGCTCGGACTTGCCCGGGAACACCTTCTTCAGGTGCTCGACGCGGGTGCGGTCGCGGGGCTCGGCGGCCAGCGCGAGCAGCGTGCCGGACTCGTCGAGGACCTTGTACTGGGTGCGGGCGAACGGGCCCCGGCGGGGCTGCTCGACCCGGAGGAACGAGGTACGGGAGAGAGCGCTCACAACATGTTCCTGTCCGTCGGGGCGGTTCGGGCCGATCCTTCCACTCCGGTAGTGCATCATGCCGCCACCGGCGCCCGTCAGCCTCCGTGTCCCCGCACGACGTGGAGGCAGATCGCGGCGGCGAGGCCCAGGCTGCGCAGCGGTTCGGGGGTCGCGGCCTCGAACCGGACGGTGTGCGGCTCGTCCTCGCTGGGCGCCCACTGCCGCTCGTGGTCGATGCGCCCGTAGACGGTGCCGAGCCGGTCGGTCACGTCGAGGGTCCCGCTCGCCAGGACCCCGGCGATGGCGCGCAGCCCCTTGGCGGTCTCGCGCGGGCCGACCACGCGCACGTCGCCGACGTGGGTGCCGTACGCGTCGTAGAGGGGGTGGCAGGGGCGGCCCCGGCACGTGCCGCCGCCGACCGTGCCCAGGACGGCGCCGTCCGGGCGCACGATGTGGGTCACGGCCGGGCGCAGGTGGGCGGGGTCCCTGCTGACGGAGAACAGCGGGCGGTGCCAGGGGTCGTAGGCGTCCACGGTGCGCCGGAGGCCCGCGGTGCCCCCGAGCGAGACCTCGTCCGGCGCGCGCCGCCGGCCCGTCGCGCTCCGGTCGCGCAGCACCGCCAGGGGCGTGCCGTCGCCGTCGGTCACCGAGCCCCGGTGCACGCGCAGCAGCGGCGCGCCGTAGAGCGGGGAGACGGGCGGCTCCCGGAACGTGAAGATCATCCGCGATGTATAGCGCAAAACCCGACGTTCAGCGCAAAAGGGGCGGCCCCGGATGGGGCCGCCCCTTTCAGGCGTGCTCGGTCGTGCGCGGACTAGAAGTCCCTACGGACTAGAAGTCCATGCCGCCCGCACCGTCCGGCATGGCCGGGGCCGGGTTCTTCTCCGGCTTCTCGGCGATGACGGCCTCGGTGGTCAGGAACAGGGCCGCGATCGACGAGGCGTTCTGCAGCGCCGAACGGGTCACCTTGGCCGGGTCGAGGATGCCCGACTCGAACATGTTGACGTACTCGCCGGTGGCGGCGTTGAGGCCCTCACCCGGGGTCAGGTTGCGGACCTTCTCCACCACGACGCCGCCCTCGAGGCCGGCGTTGACGGCGATCTGCTTGAGCGGCTCCTCCAGAGCGCGCTTGACGATGTTGGCACCGGTGGCCTCGTCGCCCTGCAGCTCCAGCTTGTCGAAGGCCTTGGTGCCGGCCTGCAGCAGCGCCACGCCACCGCCGGGGACGATGCCCTCCTCGACGGCCGCCTTCGCGTTGCGAACGGCGTCCTCGATGCGGTGCTTGCGCTCCTTCAGCTCGACCTCGGTCGCCGCGCCGGCCTTGATGACGGCCACGCCGCCGGCCAGCTTGGCGAGGCGCTCCTGGAGCTTCTCGCGGTCGTAGTCGGAGTCGGTGTTGTCGATCTCGGTGCGGATCTGGTTGACCCGGCCGGCGATCTCGTTGGCGTCACCGGCGCCGTCGACGATGGTGGTCTCGTCCTTGGCGACGACGACCTTGCGGGCGCGGCCCAGCATGTCGAGGGTGGTGCCCTCGAGCTTGAGGCCGACGTCCTCGCTGATGACCTGGCCGCCGGTCAGCGTGGCGATGTCGCCCAGCATGGCCTTGCGGCGGTCACCGAAGCCCGGGGCCTTGACGGCGACGGACTTGAAGATGCCGCGGATCTTGTTGACGACCAGGGTGGCCAGGGCCTCGCCCTCGACGTCCTCGGCGATGATCAGCAGCGGCTTGCCGGACTGCATGACGCCCTCGAGGACGGGCAGCAGGTCCTTGTTGGCCGACGCCTTGCCCTGGACGATCAGGATGTAGGGGTCCTCCAGGACCGCTTCCATCCGCTCGGGGTCGGTGACGAAGTAGGGCGAGATGTAGCCCTTGTCGAAGCGCATGCCCTCGGTGAGCTCGAGCTCGAGGCCGAAGGTGTTGCTCTCCTCGACGGTGATGACGCCTTCCTTGCCGACCTTGTCCATCGCCTCGGCGATCATCTCGCCGATCTGGGCGTCGCCCGCGGAGATGGAGGCGGTGGAGGCGATCTGCTCCTTGGTCTCGACGTCCTTGGCGAGCTTGGACAGCTCCTCCGAGACGCGCTCGACCGCGGCCTCGATGCCCTTCTTCAGGGACATCGGGTTGGCGCCGGCGGCGACGTTGCGCAGACCCTCGCGCACCAGCGCCTGGGCCAGGACGGTGGCGGTGGTGGTGCCGTCACCCGCGACGTCGTCGGTCTTCTTGGCTACTTCCTTGACGAGCTCGGCCCCGATCTTCTCCCACGGGTCCTCGAGCTCGATCTCCTTGGCGATGGAGACACCGTCGTTGGTGATCGTGGGGGCGCCCCACTTCTTCTCCAGCACGACGTTGCGGCCCTTGGGGCCAAGGGTGACCTTGACGGCGTCGGCGAGCTGGTTCATGCCCCGCTCGAGGCCGCGCCGGGCCTCCTCGTCAAACGCGATCATCTTTGCAGCCATAGGGGCTCCAGTCCTCCCGGAACAGGTGGCCATGACGGATCGAGCCGACGCCCGCGACGGACGGCCCCGGCCTGCGGCTGCCATTCCGCCGCCGGACGCGAGACCTCGTCGTCCCGACCCAGGGACCGTGGAGCTGTCACTCTCCACAGCCGAGTGCCAATGATTTGTTTAGCACTCTACCCCGGCGAGTGCAAGCGAGGGACGCTCCACCCCAGGTCACGCTAGTTGCCCGACATCCGGCAGCATGACGGCTTTGAGAGGATTTGCACGGAAGGTGGGGCGCGATTGGTCGAAACGGCGGCCGGGTACGGGTGCGATGAACATGATCCGTCCAGGTCCGGGGCCGGGCGGGCGGCGCCGGGGGCGACCGGGGGTGGGGCGTGACCGCAGAGGGGGCCGTGGCGAGCCCGGTCCAAGCGCTGCTGGACGAGCTGCACGGGCGCGTCCGGAGCGTGACCGAGGGCACCGTCGCCACCTACATCCCGGCGCTCGGCAACGCCGACCCCGCGCTGTTCGGGCTGGCCCTCGCCACCGTGGACGGCCACGTCTACACCGCCGGCGACGCCGCGACGCCGTTCACCATCCAGTCGGTGTCCAAGCCGTTCGTGTACGCGCTGGCCCTGCACGACCGCGGGCTGAACGCGGTGCTGGCCAAGGTCGGCGTCGAGCCCACCGGCGAGGGCTTCGACGCGATCCGGCTGGAGCCGGGCACCGGCCGCCCGCTCAACCCCATGGTGAACGCGGGCGCGATCGTCACCGCGTCGCTGGTGACCGGCGACGACTACGGGCAGCGCTTCCAGCGCATCAGCGACGGGCTGTCGGCGTTCGCCGGACGCGAACTGCGCCTCGACCACGGCGTGCTCGCCTCCGAGGAGCGCACCGGTGACCACAACCGGGCGCTGGGCTACCTGCTGCGCAACGCCGGGGCGCTGGAGGGCGACGTGGACGAGGCGGTCGGCGTCTACTTCCGGCAGTGCTCGGTGGTGGTCACGGCCCGGGACCTGGCGGTCATGGCGGTGACGCTGGCGTCCGGCGGCGTCAACCCCGTCACCGGCAGGCGCGTGGTGGGCGCCGACACCTGCGAGCACGTGCTGGCGGTGATGGCGACCTCGGGCACCTACGACTTCGCCGGCGAGTGGCTGCTGCGCGCCGGGCTGCCCGCCAAGAGCGGGGTGTCGGGCGGGCTGATGGCGGCGCTGCCGTCCCAGCTCGGCATCGGCGTCTACAGCCCGCCGCTGGACCGGCGCGGCACCAGCGTGCGCGCCATCGCGGCCTGCCAGGAGCTGTCGTCGCGGTTCGGGCTGCACCTGATGCGGCCGGTGAACCGCACGACCCCGGTGCTGCACCGGTTCCTGCGCGGCGACGCGCTGGGGTCGCAGCGCACCCGGCGGCACGCCGAGCGCGAGATCCTGCGGCGCGAGGCGCGCGCCATCGCGGTCTGCGAGCTGCAGGGCGACCTCGGGTTCGCGGCGGCCGACGTGGCGGTGCGCACGATGTCGGAGGAGCTGGAGGGGGTGCGGTGGCTGGTGCTGGACCTGCACCGGGTGCCGCGCGCCGAGCCGGTGGCGATCGACCTGCTGGACTCCTTCGCCGCCGAGCTGCGCGGCCTCGGCGTCACCACCGTGGTCTCGGTCGAGCAGGGCCGCTCGCCGCTGGCGGCGGCCGAGGTCGCGTTCGGGACGCTGGACGAGGCCCTGGAGTGGTGCGAGGACGCGCTCGTGTCGGCGGCGTGCGCGGCCGCGCCGGAGGGCGAGCTGGACCTGGACGCGGCGGTCCCGCTGAACGAGCAGGACCTGCTGCGCGACCTGCCCGCCGACATGATCGACGTGCTGACGCCGCTGCTGGCCGAGCGCGTGCTGGAGCCCGGGGAGGTGCTGTTCGAGCCGGGCACCGCGCTGGACGAGACCCTGTACTTCGTGGTGTCGGGCAGCCTGGCCCTGCAGCGGCTCGACGGCGGCGCGCGCGAACCGCTGCGGCTGGCGTCCATGGGCCCGGGCACCGCCGTCACCGGCCTCACCGTCGCCGACGACCGCGGCGCCTACCGGATCGTGGCCGAGGAGCCCACGGTGTGCCGGGTGCTCCCGGCGTCGGCGATCAAGGCGCTGGAGGGCGACCACCCGCAGGTGGTGGAGGCGCTGCATTGGGCGATGGCCCGCGGCCTGGCCGCGCGCCTGCGCCGCGCCGACGCCCAGAACCAGGCGCTCATCGGCTCGGCGCCCTGAACGGGCGCGTACGGGCGGCGCGCACGGGCGGCGCGGTCAGACGGCGCGCACCATGTCCGCCTGCGGGCCCCGGTCGCTCTGGGTGACCTCGAACTCGACCCGCTGCCCCTGCTCCAGGCTGCGGTAGCCGTCCATCTGGATGGCCGAGTAGTGGACGAACACGTCCCGGCCGCCGTCCATCTCGATGAAGCGCCCTGAAGGGGGACGACAGGGATCAGGAGCGAAGTCCGGTCGGCCGGTAGCGGTCATCATGCCCGGCCCGCACCAGGGGAAGGATCTCCTGTTCGAGCCGCCGCGACAGCCGCATCCCGTACCGGGCCTCCAGCCGGTCGCGGGCGCGGGTGTAGCGGGCGGCGGTCTCGGCCAGCGTGCCCGGCGGCGGCCGCACGCCGAGCGGCCCCAGCAGATGGTCGTTCATCAGCAGCAGCTCGCCGCGCACCCGGTCGGCCATGCCGTGCCTCCGCTTGCTGACCAGCCGCAACATCCAGTCCCAGAAGTGGTCGTCGATGGCGGCCAGGGTGTCGGGGCCGACCCGCCACGGCGGGTGCGGGCCGCGCGGCACCTCGGGGAAGATCAGATCGACCTTGACCGGCCCGGCGAAGATCAGCAGGTAGCTGGCGCGGTCGGCCAGCGGGTCCCAGCGGGCCGCCAGCGGCTCGCCGGGCCGCACCAGTTCGGGCAGGTCGGCGGCCACCTCGCCGAAGTCCTCGACGGTGACGTGGAAGTCCCAGTCCGACACCTCGGTGGCGGTGCCGCGCGCCCGCGATCCGACGGGCTCGACGCCGCGCACCCTGGGATGCGCCGCCACGGCGCCCGCGATGTCCTCCGCTATTCCCATGCAGGCCCTTTACCCCCGTCCACTAGGACAAAGCCCCCTTTACCGACGGCCAGGTCGGTCAAGGGAGCCCTGTCAGGACGGGACGGCCGGGCGCCGGGATCAGCCGCCGGCGACGGCCGGGATGATCGAGACCTGCGCGCCGGCCGGGGTCGCGGTGTCCAGGCCGTCGGCGAAGCGCACGTCCTCGTCGCCCACGTACACGTTCACGAAGCGGCGGATCTTGCCGTTGTCGTCCAGGATGCGGGCCGCGATCCCGGCGAAGTTGGCCTCCAGGTCGGCGACGACCGCGCGCAGCGTGTCGCCCTCGGCCTTCACCTCGGACTCGCCACCGGTGTAGGTCCGCAGGATGGTCGGAATCCGCACGGAAACGGTGCTCATGCTGGCTCCTCAGGTGTTTCGGGGTGGTTCGGGAGGCGAGGTCAGACGAGGTTCGCGGCGCGGAAGGCGGCCAGCGACGGCTTGATGTTCGCGGTGGGCGCGACGACCGGCGCGACCGCGTCCAGCGTCTTCAGCCCGTCGCCGGAGTTGATGATGACGGTCTCGGCCGACGGGTCGAGCTGACCGGTCTCCACCAGCTTCTTCAGGCAGCCGACCGTGACGCCGCCGGCGGTCTCGCCGAAGATGCCCTCGGTGCGGGCCAGCAGCCGGATGCCCTCGACCACCTGCTCGTCGGTGACGTCCTCGACCGCGCCCCCGGTGCGGCGCACCACGTCCAGCACGTAGGTGCCGTCGGCCGGGTTGCCGATGGCCAGGGACTTGGCGATGGTGTCGGGCTTGACCGGGCGGAACACCTCGTACCCGGCCTTGAACGCCGCCGACACCGGGTCGCACCCGGCCGCCTGCGCGCCGAACACCTTGTAGGGCTTGTCCTCGACCAGGCCGAGCTTGATGAACTCCTGGAACGCCTTGTCGATCTTGGTGAGCTGGGAGCCGGAGGCCACCGGCACCACGATCTGGTCGGGCAGCCGCCAGCCGAGCTGCTCGATGATCTCGTAGCCCAGGGTCTTGGAGCCCTCGGCGTAGTAGGGGCGCACGTTGACGTTGACGAACGCCCAGTCCTCCTGCTCGCCGGCGATCTCGGAGGCGAGCCGGTTGACGTCGTCGTAGTTGCCGTCCACGGTCACGAACGTGCCGCCGTACACGGCCGTCGTGATGATCTTCTGGGACTCCAGGTCGGAGGGCACGAACACCGCGCTGCGGATGCCGGCGCGGGCGGCGGCCGCGGCGACGGCGTTGGCCAGGTTGCCGGTGGACGGGCAGGCCAGCACCTTGAAGCCCAGCTCGCGGGCGGCGGCGAGCGCGACCGCGACCACGCGGTCCTTGAACGAGTGCGTCGGGTTGCCGCTGTCGTCCTTGACCCACAGCCGCTCCAGGCCGAGCGACTCGGCGAGCTGGTCGGCGCGCACCAGCCGGGTGAAGCCGGGCTCGGTGTTGGGCGTGTCGGCGATGGTCCCGGGCACCGGCAGCAGGCCGCGGTAGCGCCAGATGTTGCGCGGCCCGGCCTCGATGTCGGCGCGGGTGATGCCGCCGAAGTCGTAGGAGATCTCCAGCGGGCCGAAACACTCTTCGCAGGCGTAGTGCGGGCCGAGTTCGCGGGTGTGTCCGCATTCGCGGCAGCTGAGGCCGGTAGCGGGTCCGAGATCGGCGGCAGGCGTGATTGCCATGATGCGAGGCCTTTCCCCCATCTTCCCTGCGCCACCTTGGTCGCAGGCCGGAGTTGGCACCATCTCTTGGCCGGCCTCGCAGGGTCGCGAGCGCGTCACCAAGTGGTTGCCGGGGCTTCGTAGGGCCGGTCCCTCCACCCCTCTGGATGAGCGATATGAAGTTGTATGCGAGGACTTTACATCGACTGACCGTTTGCCAGACAGAGAGATCTCGCCAGATGAGACGTTACCCGGGAGTGGCCTTGATCACGCCGGCGGCCTCCCGGCGCCGCCGCCGGGGCCGGTGACCACGTCACGGTTGGCGTCGCCGCCGGGGCCGGAGGCCACGTCCCGGTCGGTCCCGTGGCCTGCGGCGGAGCCCGTGTCCGCCATGCCCGCGTCCGGGCCCGTCCCCGTGCCGGAGCCCGTGCGGGCCGCCTCGCGCGTGCGTCGGCGGAGCAGCCCGTTCCCCCGCGTCCGGCGTTGCGCGGGCACGCGGGGCGGGTCCTCGCGTTGGGTCGGGTCCAGGAAGACGTGCCGCACCAGCGGCTCGCGCTCGCACAGCCGCCGGTCGATCTCGCCCGCGATGTCCTCGGCCTCGTCGGCGCTGATGTCGTCGGAGAAGTGCACCTTGGCGGCGACCAGGATCGCCTCGGGGCCGAAGTGCATGGTGAACAGCTCGTCCACGCCGTCCACCCCGCGCGAGGAGCAGATCTCCTCGCGGATGCGCGACTGCACCTCCACGTCGGCGGCCTTGCCGATGAGCAGGTCCTTGCTCTCGCGGCCCAGCGCGAGCGCGACCACCACCAGCAGCAGCCCGATGAGGACCGAGGCGAGGCCGTCCCAGAACGCCGAGCCGGTCAGCTCGCGCAGCGTCAGCCCGGCGGCGGCGAACACCAGGCCCACCATCGCCGCGGTGTCCTCGAACAGCGCCGCCTTGAACGTCACGTCCGGCGAGCGCCTGACGTGGTCGACCAGGTCGCGGCCGTTGTCGCGGGTCTCGCGGCGCGCCTGGGTGTAGGCCCGCAGCCACGAGCCGCCCTCCAGCACCGCCGCCAGCGCCAGCACCAGGAACGCCAGCCACACCTGCTCGCCCTGGCCGCCGTGCCCCAGCATGGTCTCGACGCCCTCGTAGATCGAGTACCCGGCGCCCGCGACCAGGATCCCGAACGCCGCCAGCAGCGACCAGAAGTAGCGCTCGTTGCCGTACCCGAACGGGTGCCGCCGGTCGGCGGGCCGCTCGCTGCGCCGCAACGACGCCAGCAGGAAGCCCTGGTTGAGGGTGTCGGCGACCGAGTGCGCGCCCTCGGCCAGCATCGCGCTCGATCCGGCCAGCGCGCCCGCGATGAGCTTGGTCACCGCGAGGACGAGGTTGGCCGCGCCGGCGACCAGCACGGTCTTGGTGGTCTCTGCCCTGCTCACGCGGCCCCGGTACCCCTACCGCGGCGGACTAATCCGTCTCGTATCGGCACATGCCGGTACACCGGTCTTCGGTCCGCCGAATCACCGGGGTCACTTTGATGCGCAGGGGCCCCAACTGAGACCCTTCGGATATGAGCCAAGTGCTGGTGGCGTCCAACCGTGGCCCGGTCTCGTTCTCCCTGTCCGGCCCGGCCGACGATCCGGGCGCGCTGACCCTGCGGCGCGGCGGCGGCGGCCTGGTGTCGGGCCTGGCCTCGGTGACCGGCGGCCCCGGTGATCCGGGCGCCGGGCGGCCCGCCGAGCGCGGCGGGCCCGCGCCCGCCGCGGAGGCCGGCCCCCCGAGGTGCTGTGGGTGTGCGCCGCGCTCGGCGACGGCGACCGCGCCGCCGCCCGGCAGGCCCCCGACGGGCGGCTCGACCTCGCCGGCTACGACCTCGGCGGCGCGGCCGTGCGGATGCTCGACATCCCGGCGGCGACCTTCCACCGCGCCTACAACGCCGTCGCCAACTCGACGCTGTGGTTCGTGCACCACCTGCTGTACGACACCCCGCGCGCGCCGCACTTCGACGCGCGGGCGCGCCGCGACTGGCAGTCCTACGAGGCCTACAACGCGGCGTTCGCCGACGCGCTGGCCCGCGACGCCGCGCCCGGCGCCAAGGCCGCCGTCCAGGACTACCACCTGTCGCTGGCCCCGGCGATGCTGCGCGAGCGCCGCCCCGACCTGAAGATCGTGCACTTCTCGCACACGCCGTGGGCGCCGCCGGAGTACTTCCGGCTGCTGCCCGACGACGTGGCCGCGCAGGTGCTGGAGGGCATCCTGGGCGCCGACCACGCGGGGTTCCTCGCCGACCGGTGGGCCGAGGCGTTCCTGGACTGCTGCGCGCAGCTGCTGCCGGGCGCGAAGGTCGACCGGCACGCGCGCACCGTCACCCGCGCCGGGCACGTGACCCGGGTCGGCGTGCACGGCCTCGGCGTGGACGGGCCCGCGCTGCGGCGCCGCGCCGCCGAGCCGGACGTGGCCGAACGCGCGCGTGCGCTGCGCGAGCAGGTCGGCGACCGGCGGCTCATCGTGCGCGTGGACCGCACCGAGCTGTCGAAGAACATCGTGCGGGGGCTCGCGGCCTACCGGGAGATGCTGGTCAACCATCCCGAGTGGCGCGGGCGCGTGGTGCACCTGGCGTTCGCCTACCCGTCCCGGACCGACCTGCCCGAGTACCGCGCCTACACCGACGCGGTGCGGCGCACGGCCGAGGAGATCGTGGCGGAGTTCGGCACGCCCGACTGGAACCCGCTGATCCTCCAGGTCAACGACGACTACCCGCGCTCGCTGGCGGCGTTCGGGCTGGCCGACGTGCTGCTGGTCAACCCGATCCGCGACGGCATGAACCTGGTCGCCAAGGAGGGCCCGGTCGTCTCCGAGAGCGGCTGCGCGCTGGTGCTGTCGCGCGAGGCGGGCGCGGCCGCCGAGCTCGCCGAGGACGCGCTGGTGGTCAACCCCTACGACGTGTCGCAGACCGCCGAGGCGCTGCACCGGGCGCTGCTGATGCCGCGCGAGAAGCGGGCCGGGCACTGCGCGCGGCTGGCGGAGGCGGCGATGGCGCTGCCGCCGCAGCGGTGGTTCGCCGACCAGCTCGCCGCGCTCGACTGACGGGCCGCGCGGGCGGTCGCGCCGGCGGGCCGCGCGGTCAGGAGCCCTGGGGGCACAGCTCCGCGGCGCCGAGCATGCAGGCGACCGGGTTGGGCTCGTAGCGGCGCTGCCAGCGTTCGCGCAGCTCGGCCTTGCGGTAGGCCATCTTGCGGTGCGCGCTGACCTTCGCGTAGCGGGCGAGCTGCGCCGGGGACGGGCGCGGCGCGCCGCTCAGCTCGTAGCCGTACTCGACCAGCCGCTCCCCGAACACGGCCTCGGCGAGGCCCGCCTCCCACGGCTCCAGGCGGGTCGCCCACGAGCCCACGCGGCCCGCGTTGACGGCGCCGTGCGTGCGGTCGTGCCACCTCTTCTGCGGCGGCACGGTCTGCCGGGCGATCTCCTGCGGCCGGGTCATCGCCGCGTCGAAGTCCTCGCCGAGGAACGTGCACAGCCGGGTCAGCTCCTCGGTCGGGTCGGCGACCAGCCGCTCGTACTGCAGCTCGTAGTAGGCGTCCGGGCCGAGCCGCGCCGCGTGCCGCCGCCCGCCGTCGATGGCCTCCCGCCACGCCGCCACCGCGTGGTGCACGTCGTGCTTGTACCAGGGCATCTCCTTCAGCGACGCGACGCAGTCGCGGCCGTCGCGGACGAGGTGCACGAACTGCGCGTCGGGGAACATGCGCAGCAGCGTCCCGACGTGCTTGAAGTAGCTCGGCCGCTTGTCGCCCCAGCGCGGGCTGTCGTGCTTGCGCGCGTACGCGCGGAACACCGTGCCGAGCACCGAGCCGAGCGTCGGCGGCGCGGCCTCGATCTCGGCGGTCACCTCGGCGGCGTCCAGACCGAGATCGCCGAACTTGGTGGCCTTGCGGCCGGTGATCCAGTCGGCCAGCGCCCGTCTGTTCTCCCTGTCGTTCAGGTCACCGAACTCGCACCTGGCGGTATAGGCCGGCAGCAGGAACCGCGTCTCGGCGGGGATCGCGATCCGCGGATGCGAGTGCAGCATCAGCTGCAGCAGCGTGGTGCCCGACCGTGGGCAGCCGATGACGAAGATCGGGCGGTCCGAGTGCGTGGCCATGCCTGCAGATGCTGACCGACGCGCGCGTGCCGCACCGGCGGACTGGCGGCGTCCTTGCCCATCCATTGCCCAGCCTTGACGCCGCCCGAACAGCGCCTTTCACCGGGCGCCCCGGTCAGGTGTAGGACTCGCCCAGCGTCTGGCGGACCTGCTTGCGCGCCTCGTGGATGCGCGACTTGACCGTGCCGAGCGGCAGCTGGAGCTGCTCGGCGATCTCGGCGTACTCCAGCTGGGAGACGTCGCGCAGCACCAGCGCCTGGATGAGGTCCGGCTTGCGGGCCTCCAGGTCCTCCATGGCGTCCAGGATGTCGACCCGGGAGCCGGCGATGACGCTGGTCCGGCGCGGGTCGGGGCGCTGCTGGGGCAGCTCGCCGGCCTGCTCGACCGAGCGCCGCTTGAGCGAGCGGTAGGTGGAGCGCGCCGAGTTGGACACCACCACGTGCAGCCAGGTGCTGAAGCGCGACCGGCCCTCGAAGCGGTGGATATTGCGCGCGACCTGCATCAACGCGTCCTGGCACGCCTCCTCGGCGTCCTGCCGGCAGGGCAGGAACCGCGAGCTGTGCCGCAGCACGTCGGGCTCGATCTTGCGGAGCAGCTCGTTCAGGGCGTTCTGGTCGCCCTGGGCGGCCCTGACCGCCAGCTCCTCGGTCCTCACATCGAATGCCATCGCCGCGCCTCAAATGCTCGTTCGCACACACACCCCGTTTGTTGGGCATGATACGGGAGTGTCCTTCCCACCGACTGTCGGCCGTTACCGAATCGATCGCGTCCTCGGATCCGGGGCGTTCGCCTCCGTATGGCTCGGGCAGGACGACGCGCTCGACTCCCAGGTGGCCATCAAGGTGCTGGCCGGGAGCCTCATCGACGACCTGGACGTGCGCAACCGCTTCCTGGAGGAGGCGCGCATCCTGCGCCGGGCCGATTCGGCGCGCCTGGTGCGCGTCCACGACATCGGCGAGCTGCCCGACGGGCGCCCCTACTTCGTGATGTCCTACGCCGATCGCGGGACGCTGGCCGACCGGATGCGCGAGCGGCCACTTCCGGTCAGCGACGCCCTGGTCCTGGCCGAGGAGATCGCCTACGGCGTCGAGGTCATCAACACCCTCGGCGTCATCCACCGCGACCTCAAGCCCTCCAACGTGCTGTTCCAGTCCACCCCGGACGGCGGCGAGAAGCTGCTGATCGCGGACCTGGGGCTCGCCAAGGCGCTGGCGCACGCGTCGGGCGCGTTCACGCTGCCGGTCGGCACGCCGGGCTACATGTCGCCCGAGCAGGCGCGCTTCGGCGGCGGTCTGGACGTGCGCGCCGACGTGTACGGGCTCGGCGCGCTGACCTACCACATGCTGACCGGGCGGCCCCCGGGCCCGGCCCCGGTGAAGACCGCGCCGAGCGAGCTGCGCGAGGGCCTGACGCCCGCGTTCGACCACGTCATCCTGCGGGCGCTGGAGGTCGAGCGCGAGAAGCGCTGGCCGACGGCGGAGGCGTTCGCCGAGGCGCTCGCGACGCTGCGCCCGACCCTGGCGCCGGGCTCGGTCGCGCCGACGTACGGCCAGGTGGTGCCGCAGCAGGAGCCGGAGGCCACGGTCAGCGACGAGTACCGGGGGCCGCGCCCGTCCCCGGCCCAGCCGGGCGCGCAGGAGGCGTTCCCCGGCTACGGCCAGGGCCCCAGCTACTCGCAGGACCTCGCCCCCGGACGGCAGGGCGGCGGCCAGGGGACGCAGCCGCCGCAGGGCCCCGGGCAGGGGACGCCCTCCCCGCAGGCCCCCGTGCCGCCGCCGGTCGTGCCGCCGCGCCCGCCGCGCCGGGTCGAGCCCGAGGCGCCCACCCGCGAGGACGCGCCCGCCGAGGACGACGTCCACACCTCGGAGATGCGGCGCCCGCAGAACCAGCGGCCCGGCGGCGACGAGGCCACGATCGTCGACCAGCCGAACCCGCACTACCAGCCGCGGCGGTCCGCCCCCTCCAGCGACCCCGACCAGGACCGCACGGTCTCCGTCCCCGCGCCCAACTTCCACCCGGGCGGCCCGTCCGGCCCGTCCGGCCCCAGCGGCGGCCGGCCCTACGACGGCCAGGCGGGCGACGACGGCAAGACGGCCGTCTTCCCGGGCCAGGGCGGTCCGCAGCAGAGCGCGCCTCCGCAGGGGTACCAGCAGGGGCCGCCGCCCACCGGGTTCCGGCCCCCGCCTCCGCAGGGCCAGGGCCAGGGGCAGGGGCAGGGGCAGGGGCAGGGCCTGCTGGGCAAGCTGAAGAGCATGGGCGCGTCCAAGAGCGGATCGGGCTCCGGCCCGGGTCAGAGCGGTCCGCCCCGGCCGGGCGGCGGCCCCTCGAAGAAGAACATGCTGCCGCTCATCATCGCCACCGCGTTGCTGACCGTCGCGGTCATCGGCGGGCTGCTGCTGGGCAACCTGTTCTCCGGCGACGACGAGAAGGACCCGCCCAAGCCGTCCCTGCCCGCCGACTTCGCCAGGATCTCCGACGCCTCGGGCAAGATCCAGGCCGCGGCCCCCAAGGCGTGGCCCAAGGCGCAGGGCGAGAACACCTGGTCGCCCGCCGCGCAGGGCCTGCCCGGCGACTCCCAGCAGCGCCCGGTGCTGCGCGCGGCCCCCGACGTCGCGCAGTTCAAGAGCAACGGCAAGGGCCCCGGCGTCTTCATCGGCCTGACCACCGACCTGAAGAACGGCCCCCTCCCCCCGGCCAACATCGCCGGGCATCCGCTGTGCACCAAGGGCACGCCGGAGAACTACACCTCCCCCGACGGCAACCTCAGCGGCACCATCACCCGCTACACCGCCTGCAAGGCCGGCACCCCGACCGTCACCGAGGTCGGCCTGAAGGACAGGACCGGCAAGTACGGGGTCTGGATCCGGGTCAAGGAGACCGACAACCGCAACGCGGTCAAGGACATCCTCAACAACCTCAAGCTCAGCGCTCCTTGATCTCGGCTGTAAGAAACGGGTCCCGGCGATCACTCCCTAGCTGAAAGGGCCATTCCCCCAGCGAAGGGCTGGATCGTGTCAGATCCCGATCACATGGCCCGGTTCACGGCGGCCTACGACGCGCACTACGACCGCGTCCACGCCTACGCCGTGAGCCGGGCGGGCCGGCAGCTCGCCGAGGAGGTCGCCAGCGAGACGTTCTGCGTCGCCTGGCGGCGCGTCCGCGACCTGCCGGACGAACCGCTCCCCTGGCTGCTCGGCATCGCCCGCAACGTGCTGCGCGAGTCGTACCGCACCCGGGCGCGCGAGGAGTCGCTCGCCGCCGAACTGCGCGCCTGGACCTCCCCCGGCGGGCCGGCCTCGGACGACGTCGGAGAGGCGGTCGTCGAGCGCTCGGACATGCTGCGGGCGCTCGCCGGGCTCTCCGAGGACGATCGCGAGCTGCTCACCCTGACCGCCTGGCACGGCCTGTCGGCGGGCGAGTCGTCGGCTGCTCGAAGGCGACGTTCTTCGTCCGGCTGCACCGGGCCCGCCGCCGCCTGACCCAGGCCCTGACCGCACCCCCGGCCGCCCGGCCGTCCGTTTTGACGCAGGAGATCTGCTGATGAGTCGCCGCGACATCATGGACCGGCTGGCCGAGGCCCGCCCGGACGGCCTCACCCCCGCCCCCGACGCCGCCCGGCGCGAACGCGACCTGGTCCGCGCGCTGGCCACGCCGCCCGAGACCGCCCGCCGGACCTGGCTCCAGCGGACGTGGACGCCCGTCGTCGCGGCCGCGCTCGCCACCGCCGTCGTCATCCTCCTCGTCCGGGGCGGCGGCGCCGGGCCGGACGAGGACCGTCCGGCGGGAGGGTGGGCAGCCGCGCCGCCGGAGGGTCGATCGGGCGCGCAGACCCTGCTCGCCGCCGCCGCGACCGCGGAGAAGCAGGCGGTGACCTCCGGCCGGTACTGGCGGATAGACAGGCTCGTGACCGGCGGGGGCGAGTCACCGGGCAGGGACTACATCGTGTCGACGTGGTCCGCCGAGGACGGGCGCACCTGGAGGAGCGGCCGGTACCTGAAGGGGCCGCTGCCCTCCGGCCACGGGAAGCTGTACCTGCTGGACCCGTCCGACGGTCCTGTCTGGTCGAGGACGTTCCTGGACCCCCGCTTGTCGCATTCACCACCCGGCACTCCCCAGCGCCTGCGGGCGTGGACGCACCAGATCGTCGCCAGGTACCGCCTCAAGCCCTCCAGCCCCGACCGCGGGACCAACTACGAGCGTGTCACCGCCGACCTGCTCTTGGACGTGCTCGCCCATGCGCCCGTGCGGCCCCAGGCCCGTGCGGCCCCAGGTCCGGCGGCCGCGTACCGGGTGCTGGCCGACCGGCCGGACGTCAGGCTGGGCGGCGTCGTCCGGGACAAGCAGGGACGGGTCGGACGCGAGTTCCGGATCGTCGGCCACGGCTTCAACCGGTTCGTGGTCGATCCCCGCACCTCGGCCCTGCTGGAGTACACCACCGGCGGCCCCCAGGGGTACTCCACCACGACCTTCCTGAAGACCGGCTGGACGGACGAGCGGCCGGAGCAGCTCAAGGCGCCCTGACCGTCCGGAGCACAGGGGTCAGCCCTTCGCCGCCCCCGCCGGGTCGGCGGCGCCCGCCGGGCGAACGGGTGTGCGGACGTGCTCGGGGCGCGGACCGTAGCCGACCAGGCGCGCCATGATGCGGGGCAGCGGGCCGGAGGGCTTCCTCCGGTCCGCCGCCCTGCGGGCGAGCAGGCGCAGGGCGGGAGAGGGCGAGCCCTGCAGCGTCGGGGCGATGAGCAGGCGCTGCGCGGCGAGCTGGAACCCCTGCACGGCGATGGTCGGCCACTGGCGGCGGCGTTGCACGGCGGCCAGCTCCCGTTCGGTCACCGTGCCCCGCCGGAGCGGTTCGGCCAGCAGGTTCGCGGTGGCCACCGCGTCCTGGATCGCGAGGTTGATGCCCACGCCGCCCACCGGCGACATCGCGTGCGCCGCGTCCCCGATGCACAGCAGGCCCGGACGGTGCCAGCGGCGCAGCCGGTCGACCCGCACGTCCAGCACGCGCACGTCGGACAGGTCGAGCCCGCCCACGCGGTCGTCCAGGAAGGGCAGCAGCTCCGACACCGACCGGCGCAGCGCGTCCGCGCCCGCCGCTTCGACCTGCGCATAGCGGCCCTTGGGCACCAGGTAGGCGAGCTGCCAGTACTCGGTGCGGTTGATGGCGGCCATCATGTGCCCGACGCTCAGCCGCAGGAACGAGTCGGGGCGGTCGGTCCCGTGGCGCGGCAGCCGGAACCAGGCCACGTCCATCGGCGCGCCGAACTCCCTGGGCCGCAGCATCGCCGCCCGCCGCAGGGTGGAGTGCCGCCCGTCGGCCGCGACCGTCAGGGCCGCGCGGATCTCCCGTTCGGCGCCGGTCGCGTCGCGGTAGCGCAGGCCCGCGACCCGGTCGCCCTCCCGCAGCAGGCCGGTGGCCTCGGCGTTCATCAGCAGGCGGAACGAGGGGTACCGGGCGGCCTCCTCGGTGATCATGTTGAGGAAGTCCCACTGCGGCACCATCGCGATGTAGGGGTGCCGGCCGGGCAGCGCGCCGAGGTCGGAGAGCACGGCCGTGCCGTCGTCGGTGACGACGTTGAGGCCGGTCACCTTGCGGTGCGGCATCCGCTCGAACCGGTCGCCGAGGCCCAGCTCGTCCAGGACGTCCAGGGTCGACGGGTGGATGGTGTCGCCGCGGAAGTCGCGCAGGAAGTCGCCGTGCTTCTCCAGGACGGTCACCTCGACGCCGGCCCGGGCCAGCAGCAACCCCAGGACGGCGCCCGCCGGCCCGCCGCCGGCGATGCAGCATGTGGTGCGCTCGGTCATCGTCACCACCTCCTCCCATTAATTCATCACACGATGAAATACCTGTCAAGGGAATGGGTGTTGCATCGCGAGTGTTCACCGATATATCGTTAATGCATCGACGACAGATCAAGGAGAGTCATCATGCGACAGCATCACCACCGGCACCCGCACTTCGAGGAGCGCGCCCGCCGCGGCGACCCGTTCGGCGGCTGGGGCGGACCCGGTTTCGGCCCGCCCCCCGGCTTCGGTCCCGGCGGACCCGGGCGCGGCCGGGGCCCGCGCGGAGGGGGACGGGGCCGCACCAAGCGCGGCAACGTCCGCGCCGCGCTGCTGGCCCTGCTCACCGAGCGCCCCATGCACGGCTACGAGATGATCCAGGAGCTGGACGGGCGCACCGGCGGCGTCTGGCGGCCGAGCCCCGGCTCGGTCTACCCCACCCTCCAGATGCTGGAGGACGAGGGCCTGGTCACCAGCGCCGAGCAGGGCGGCAAGCGGCTGTTCTCCCTCACCGAGACCGGCACCGAGGAGGCGTCCCGCCAGGAGACCGCCCCCTGGGAGGAGGTCACCGAGGCCGCGGGCGAGAACGTCCTGCGCGGCCGCGAGGCGGTCGGCCAGTTGATGGGCGCGCTGCACCAGGTCATGAGCGTCGGCAGCGAGGCCCAGCGGGCCCGCGCCCTGGACGTCGTCAACGACGCCCGCCGCCGCCTCTACGGCATCCTGGCCGACGACCCCGAAGCCGAGTGAGCCCCACCGACGCGCCGGGCCCGTACGAGGACGCACCTCGTACGGGCCCGGCGTTCGTGCGTGCGGATCAGCGCGGGAACGGCGCCTCGCGCGCGTACTGGTCGGCCACGTAGAGCTTCTTCCAGATGTACAGGCGCAGGTCGGTGCGCCGGATGCGCTTGTCGACCGGCACCTCGACCGTGGCGCGGACCAGGTAGGACGCACCGGGCGCCAGGTACTTGTCCCCGCCGTCGCCCGCGGTCAGCGGGCCGCCCGCCAGCCGGCGCACGACCGCGCTCGTGGCGGGCGGGGTGCACATGGTCTCGGGCGCACCCGCCTGGTACATGCAGCGGCCACGCGCCTTGGCGGCCACCTGGTCGCGGCGGACGAAGACGTCGCCGGGGAAGTCCAGCAGCACCTTCTCCTTGGAGGGATTGGTCAGGATGTACTCCACGTACGGGAACGCCGTTCCGGAGGGCGGCGACGACTGGAGGGTCGTGACGCCGTTGACCGTCCCGCCCGTCACGGCCTGGACGCGGTAGCGCGACCCGTCGGCGGTGGAGATGTCCACCGGCGACCCGGCGCGCGGCAGCCGGGCCTTGGCCGCCGTCGTCGGCGCGACGCCGTGGGCCGTCTGGGGCTCCGGGCTCACGGTGGTCTTGCCGCCCTCGGAACCGGGCATCAGCAGCAGCGCCGCGGCCGACACGACCGCGAGCCCGCCCACGAACGCCCCGGCGCTGATGCCGACGCGGCGCCCGCTGCGCGCCTGCCGCCGCTCGCGGTTGCGCGCGCTGCGCGACCCGAGCCGGACCTGGACGCCGCTGGTGTCGCGCCGCCCCGACCGCCCGGCCCCGCCGAGCCCCTGCGCGCCACCCGCACCGGCGAGGGGCGCCGCCCCGCCGGAACTCTCAGCACCGCCGATCACACGCTGACCGCCGGTGTATCCGGTGTCCTGCGCACCGGGCTGCCCCATGCCACCGACAACGGGCTGGCCACCGGTGAAGTCAGCACCACCGACGACCGACTGGCCACCGGTGCGTTCCGCACCACCGATTCCGTGCTGGCCGCCCGCGAATTCCGCGCCCCCGACGACCGGCTGACCACCCGTGTAGCTCGCACCGCCAAGAACGTCCCGAGCGCCCGGCTGCACCACACCGCCCGGCACCTGCTGACCACCTGTGTACTCAGCACCGCCGACCACGCGCTGGCCGCCCGTGAATTCAGCGCCGCCGACCAGCGGCTGGCCACCCGTGTAGCTCGCACCGCCAAGAACGTCCCGAGCGCCCGACTGCATCACACCGCCCGGCACCTGCTGACCACCCGTGTGCTCAGCACCGCCGACCACGCGCTGGCCGCCCGTGTGGCTCGCGCCGCCGAGGACGTCCTGAACGTTCGGCTGCGCGGCACCGGCGGGCGTGCCCGGTGCGCCGGGGTGCCCCACGCCCCCGATCACCGGCTGGCCGCCCGTGAACTCCGCGCCGCCGACCACCGGCTGGCCGCCCGTGTGTTCCGCACCGGGGTATCCCGGCGGGATCGGGCTCTGTGCGGGCGGGACGCCCATGCCGTCGAGCGTGCCGGGGCCGTAGTCGGTGGGCGCTCCCTGCCCGGCCGGGGCGGGCGCGGCGTTCGGCTGCGGGCCGGCGCCGCGCGGGTCGCCCGGCCTCGGCGGCATTCCAGGATCAGTGTCCACCGTCAGCGCTCCCCGTTCTCGTCCCCAGGCCCCATGGTCACTTAAGCATCACAAATCACCATAGTTTTGCGCAATTGGATGCGCAGTTGACAGGCGGGCCCGCGGAAGGCGGGTCAGGACGGCGGCGCGAGCAGGCCGTCCAGGAAGTCCACCACCCCGGCCGGGCCGTCCACGATCACGTCGGCGCGCTCGGCGAGCGCGGTCACCTCGGTCGAGCCGCTGCACACCTTCACGCCGGGCACGCCCTGCTCGCGCAGCGCGTCGATGGCGTCGTAGGCCGCCAGGTCGCCCAGGTCGTCGCCCGCGAACAGCACCGCCGACGGGCGTTCGCGCGCGGCCAGGAAGTCGCGCAGCGCGCGGCCCTTGTCCATGCCGGGCGGCCGCAGCTCCAGGACGTAGCGGCCCGGCTCGACCACCAGGCCCGTGCGCTCGGCGAGGGCGTCCATGATGCCGCGCAGCCGGTCCAGGGCCACCTGCGGCTCGGCGCAGCGGCGGGTGTGCACCGCCAGGGCCTGGCCCTTGTCCTCGACGAAGACCTCCGGAGGGGCGCCGGCGGCCTTCAGGACCTCGGGCAGCTTGGCGCGCGCCTCGGCGACGCCGGGCGGCGGTTCCGGCGCCGTCAGCTCGCCGGACTCCCAGCGCTCCAGCCCGTACTGGCCGAGCACGACCAGCCCGTCGATGCCGTCGAAGCCGCCGTACTCGACGGCGACGGCGGCGGGGCGGCCGGTGATGATGACCAGGGAGCCCACGTGCGGGGCCAGGCGGGCCAGGGTCGCTGCCGCCCGGGGGTGGGCTCGGGCCGCCGCCGGATCGTCGACGATCGGGGCGAGGGTGCCGTCGAAGTCGAAGCCGAGCACGGCTCCGGAAGGGATGGTCCGGATCGCGTCGAGGCCGTCCGCGCCGGCGGCCGTCTGGGAATGGGGAGTAGTCACGTGACCAGTGTTGGTCACATCAGGGCCGGATGCCGAGTCGGCGCGCGGCGCGTTGCCGTTGCCGCTGGCTGCGCATCCGGCGCAGGCGCTTGACGAGCATGGGGTCGTGCGCGAGCGCCTCGGGTCGGTCGATCAGGATGTTGAGGAGCTGGTAGTACCGCGTCGCCGACATGTCGAACAGTTCGCGGATCGCCTGCTCCTTGGCTCCGGCGTACTTCCACCACTGCCGCTCGAAGGCGAGGATCTGGCGGTCGCGCTCGGAGAGCAGGTCGGCCGGGAAGGCGTGGTCGTCGTCCTCCAGGCCGGAGTTCACCGGTTCCAAAGCTGGGCCATCGTTCATGCTGCCGTCCTGTCGGGGGCCCCGTCGCGGCGGCGAAGCCCGACGTCGCATCCCCTCTGTGGTCAGTAATCCCGGGTCGTCCGGGTTCGGCCGGTGCCATGCTAACCGGCTCCGCCGACAGCGTCCGGCGGTTCGCGGGGAACGGCGGGAGTGCGTTTCGGCTGCTCGTCCCGGGAGCATGACGGTGTCCCAGTGCATCACATCCGCCCCTGGGGAACGGGTCGGACACGATGGGTGATCGGGAACCTATGCACGCTGCACGCGTTAGAGTCGGCAGGGGCATCAGTACCGTCCGGTATCCGAGCGGTGCGGAAGGGAGCCGTAGACCATGACGACCGAGCGCTCGGCGGCGGAGCCGTTCGACCCGGCGCTGTCCGACATCGCCGTCGCGCTGTTCCACCTGCGCCGCGTGTGGGCCAAGCCGGACCTGATGAAGCGCATCCGGGCGCAGACCTCCGGCGGCCCCGGCGCGCGGCCGCTGCAGCTGTCCAACCTCATGGTGGTGCACGCGGTCGCGGCGCTGAGCTGCGCGCCGGACCAGGAGGTCACCGTCGGCGCGGTCGCCGAGCGGCTGGAGATCGATCCCTCGACCGCCAGCCGCCTGGTCGGGCACGCCATCGACGCGGGCCTCATCTCGCGGCGGCCGTCCCCGGTGGACGCGCGCCGCGCCAACCTGGGGCTCACCGACGCCGGGGCCCGCGTCAAGAAGGTCGCCGACCGGTTCCGCCGCGCCTACCTGGCCGAGCTCATGGCGGACTGGACGGACACGGAGCGGAGCGAGTTCGCGCGGTTGCTGACCCGGTTCGCCGACGCGGCCGCCCAATCGCCCATGGACCCGGACGGGGTGGACAAGATCTTCGAGGCGGCTCAGGCGCCGTAGCGCAGGGCCGACAGGCGGGAGTGGTACTCGTCCTCGTCGATGTCGCCGCGCGCGAAGCGGTCGGCCAGGGTCGCCCGCGCCTGCGCCAACGGGTCGTTTTCAGCGGCGGTCGCCGCCGCGCCTGCGTTGATGCGGCGGCGGATCAGGTAGAAGGCGCCGGCGAAGACCGCCAGCCAGAACAGCCCGAAGGTGATCGGGAACACCGGCCAGAACGCGGGGGCGTCGTGGGCGCCGTCCTGCCAGGGACCGGGGTGGGCGAGCAGCGTCGTCATCATCGTCATCGACCTCTTCCTCGTGTGCGGACAAGTCGATGTTCGGTGACGGCTCCGGGGCGCGTCGTCCCACGTCAGGAGGCTCTCGCGCTACGCCCGCCGGAGTAGGCCGGGCGGTGTCACCACCACGGCGGGCGGTAGTCGTCCTCGTCGGCGGGACGCCGGTTGCGCGGGGGCTGCCGCAGCGGGTCGTCCTCCAGCGGGTCGACGGCGGGCGGGCGCTCGGCCAGGCCGGGCGGCGGCGCGGCCGGGAACGCGCCGGTGGGCAGCTCCTCCGGCGGGACGACCGGCTGGGTGCCGGTGGTGGTGCCGCCGGGCGGATCGCCCAGGGCGCTGCGGCGGAACCTCTCCCACTCGTCGTCGTCGAAGGTGGTGTTGTCGTCGAACACCTCGCCGGAGGCGGGCGGGTCGCCGACCGTCGGCACGGCGCCGATGTCGAGGGGGTCGTGGTCGCCGGTGTCGCGGCCGGCCTGCGGGCCGGCGCCGTACAGCGGGCTGCCGGCCTCGGGCGGGATCTCGCCCAGGGGCGCGGTGGTGTTGGGATCGAGGGGGTCGCGGCCGTTGAGCGGGTCGTGGCCGTTGCGGGGGGCGGACGCCGCGCTCCCGTCGAACGGGTCGTGCAGCCCCGGAACGCCGTTGGCGAGCGGGTCGCTGGTGGTGGGCGCGTCCCCGATGGCCAGCGGGTCGTGCTCCTCGGGCACGGGCTCGACGCCTCCGGGCGCGTGGCCGTTGCGCGGGGCGGAGCCGTTGGCCTCGGGACGGTGTTGCGCGCCGCTCTCGCCCGCGATGAAGGGGCGCAGCTCGCTCGGCGGCCGGAGCGGCTCGGGCCGTTCGGCCTCGGGCTCGGCGGGCCGGTCGGGCCAGGCGGGCAGGCCGGTCTGGGCGATGGGCGGCTCGCCGAGCGGTACCGAGATGTCGGCGCGCGTCCCGGCGAGGCCCACGTCGTTGCTCTGCCACAGCGGTGCCTCGACCGGCGCGGAGCCCTGCGCCGCCGGACCCGGCCGGGCGGCCATCGCCGGGACGGGGTCGCGCGGGTCGTCGAGCGGCGGCTCGGGCCCGTCCGAACGCTCCTCGGGACGCCGCCGCTGCCGCCAGCCCAGCACCAGGCCGAGCAGCACCAGCACCCCGCCGCCCCCGATGATCGCCAGGAACAGCGTGCCGTCGCCCTCCGCCGCGACGGGCGCGGCGGCCGGGCTCGGCGAGGACGACTCCGGCGGCACGGCGGGCGCGCCGCCGCCGGCGGTCTTGTTGAGCTTGTGGGCGGCCAGCAGCGCGCGGGTGGCGTCCAGCGGGCCGGGGCAGTTGGCCGAACCGGTCGGGGTGCGGCGCGCCGGAGACCCTTGCACCAGCGCCTGCCGGACCTGGTCGGGGGTGAGCTTGGGGTAGCGCGAGCGCACCAGCGCGGCGACCCCGGCGACGATCGCCGAGGACGGGCTGGTGCCGGTGCCGACCACGTACCCGCTGCTGGCGTCCGCGCTGACGATCTCCACGCCGGGGGCGCAGACCGCGACGTAGGGGTGGCGGTTGCTGTCCTTCCACACCCGCAGCTTGCGGTCGAGCGCGCCGACGGCGATGACGCCGGGGTAGGCGGCGGGGAAGTTCTTGCGGTTGGCGCCCGCGCCGTCGTTGCCGGCCGAGGCGATCAGCACCACGCCCTTGGACAGCGCGTACTTGATCGCGCTCTCCTCGGTGCCACTGCCGTTGTAGAACTGCTTGCCGCCGCCGAGCGACATGTTGATGATGCCGGCGCCGTTGTCGACGGCGTAGCGGATGCCCTGGGCGACCGCGTCGCGGTTGCGGCCGACCTCACCGCCGTTGCGGCGCATCGGGTCGTCGTTCTCCCAGGTGACGCGGACCGACAGGATGCGGCTCTGCGGCGCGACGCCCATCACGCCTTCCTGCAGACCGGGCCCGTGCCCGTGGCCGGCGATGATGCTGGCCATCGAGGTGCCGTGCAGGCCCCAGTACTTGCCGCCCGGACGCCGCGCGCCGCCGGTGAGGTCGGGGCCGTTCACGACCCGGCCCGACAGGTCGGGGTGGCGCCGGTCGACGCCGGTGTCCAGCACCGCGACGGTGACGCCCGAGCCCTTGGACCAGCGCCAGGCGCGCGGGACGCGCATGTCGTCCAGGTGCCACTGGCGGGCGCGGATCTGGTCGGTCGGCGCGGCCCGCAGCGCTCCGGCGGCCGCGCCGCGCACCGTGCGCTCGGGCGGCTTGACGGGCGCGCGGCCGTCGGGCGCAAGGGCGGCCGGGACGGCGACGGCGGCGACGAGGGTCAGGCCGGTGAGGGTCGCGGCGGTGCGGACACCGATGCGGGGGAGAATCTGCGCACGCCGCACTCGGCGTCGGGCCTGGGACACGCCACCGCACCTCCTCCCGGCAGTCGGCCGTGCTCGGCGGGATCCTCCCCGCCCACCGGCGGAACCGGCGCGGACGGCGTCGGGCGCCCCGGACGTCGCGGGAGGCCCATCCCCCTACCGGCGCCCCAGCGTACTCGGAGGGCGCGTCCCGATATTCTGCCACGCCAAGTCGCCCCGGCTCGGGCACTCGGCACATTCGGGCACGGTACGGGACAGCGCGGATCTTCCTCCCCCCGCCCGACCTGCCCCGCAGCCCGGCGACCGCCCGCGAGATGTGGGGTGCGCCTCAGTCAGGCGGCGTGTCAGGAGCAGGTGCCGAAGGGGCGGTCGCAGTGCAGCGCCTGGCCGCCGAGGTCGCCCCGCACCTTGTCCACCAGCTCGCGCGGGCCGGTGACCAGCCAGTTGGGCCCCTGCAGCAGCGCGAACGGCCCCTGCTCTCCCAGGCTGCTCTGCCCGACGCCGGTCCGCCAGCTGCTGACGGCCGAGTCCATCGACATGCCCATGCTGGGGGTGAGGACGGCGCCGGCGACGTAGCGGCCGGTGTAGCGGCACTCCACGCGCGTCGGGTCGTCGTCGGAGCAGCCCGACGCCCCGTGCTTGCGCAGCGCCGCGGCGATGACGGTGGTGTCCTGCTGCGCGCCGGCGCTGGCGGCGGGCCGGGTCTCGGCCGGGTCGTCGTCCAGCACGAACAGCGCGACCCCGGCGGTGGCGAGGACGGTGCCGCCGACCGCGCCGGCCAGGGCGAGCAGGGACGTGGACTTCATGCCGACAAGCATGCCGTACCCGCGAGTAACCCAAGGCCGTACGGCGGTGTTAGCCCGCCCACGTAAGGGATCACTGCCGACGGCCCCCGTCCCGGGATCGGGAGCGGGGGCCGCCTGCGGGACCGGACGGGTCAGGCGGAGCCGGCCCCGGTCAGCGAGCGCACCGACAGCTCGTCGTAGCGCTCCTCGTCGGCCTCCTCGCGGCCCAGGAACGTGCCCACCACCGCGCACAGGAAGCCGAACGGGATCGACACGAGGCCCGGGTTCTCCATCGGGAACAGGTGGAAGTCGACCCCGAGCGGGAACAGCGACAGGCTCTTGCCGGTCACCGGGTCGACCTTGCCCGACACCACCGGCGAGAAGAACACCAGCACCAGCGAGCTGAGCAGCCCGCCGTAGATGCCGGCGACCACGCCGCGGGTGTTGAACCGTTTCCAGAACAGCGACAGCGTGATCGCCGGCAGGTTGGCGGCGGCCGCCATCGCGAAGGCCAGCGCCACCAGGAACGCCACGTTCAGGTTCTTGGCGATCACCGCGAGCACCACGGCCAGCGTGCCGATCAGCAGCGCGGAGAACCGGGCCACCGCGACCTCCTGCGACTCGCGCGGGCGGCCGAACATCAGCACGTGGCCGAAGTAGTCGTGCGCCAGCGAGGTGGAGGAGGCCAGCACCAGGCCCGACACCACCGCCAGGATCGTGGCGAACGCGACCGCCGCGATGAACGCCAGCATGATCTCGCCGCCGATCGGGCCGGCGACCATCTCGCCGACCGCCTGCGCGAGCTGCGGCGCGGCGGTGTTGCCGGCCGGGTCCTGGGCGACGATCGCGGCCCGGCCCACCAGCGCGGCCGCGCCGAACCCGAGCGCCAGCGTCATCAGGTAGAACGCGCCGACCAGCGCGATCGCCCAGTTCACCGAGGTGCGCGCGGCGCGCGCGTCCGGCACGGTGAAGAACCGGGTGACGATGTGGGGCAGGCCCGCAGTGCCCAGGATCAGCGCCAGCGCCAGGCTGATGAAGTCCAGCTTGTTGACCACCGTCTGCCAGGGGTCGCCCGCGACCTCCTTGCCGTACTTCAGCCCCGGCTGCAGGAACGCCTGCCCCTTGCCGCTGGAGTCGGCGGCCGACCCCAGCAGCGCGCTGGGGTTGAAGCCGAACTCGGCCAACACCAGCAGGGTCAGCACGGTGGCGCCGAACATCAGCAGCACCGCCTTGACGATCTGCACCCAGGTGGTGCCCTTCATGCCGCCGAACATCACATAGACGATCATCAGCGCGCCCACCGCGACGATCGCCAGGGTGCGCGCGGTGCCGGCGTCCATGCCGAGGAAGGTCTCGCCCTCGTGGATGCCGAGCAGCAGCGACACCAGCGCGCCCGCGCCGACCATCTGCGCCAGCAGGTAGAACACCGAGACCGTGACCGTGGAGATCGCGGCGGCGGTGCGCACCGGGGGCTGGCGCATCCGGTAGGACAGCACGTCGGCCATGGTGAAGCGGCCGGCGTTGCGCATCAGCTCGACCAGCAGCAGCGTGAGCAGCCACGCCACCAGGAAGCCGATCGAGTACAGGAAGCCGTCGTAGCCCGACAGCGCGATGATGCCCGCGATGCCGAGGAACGAGGCGGCCGACATGTAGTCGCCGGCCAGGGCGGTGCCGTTCTGCGGGCCGGAGAAGCTGCGCCCGCCCGCGTAGTAGTCGACCGCGCCCTTGGTGTTGGCGCGCGCCCAGAACGTGATGCCCAGCGTGATGCCGATGAAGACCAGGAACAGCACGAACGTCAGCGCCCGCCCGCCCCCGGTCTCCGCGGCTGCGACGGTCTCCGTCGCGACCGTGGTCACTGGAGCCATCCCGGATCCGGACGGACGGCGCCCGGCCAGGCGCCCTGGCCGCGCTCCCCCTCGCGCGGCCGCTCGGCCGCGTTGCCCGTCGTGCCGAGGCCCCGTTCAGGCCGCACTTCGGCGTCGCGCGGCGCGCGCTGCGGCGGCAGCGCGTACGGCACCCGGTCGGCCTCGGCGCGCAGCTCGGCCGACAGCGGGTCCAGCGTCTTGCGGGCGTAGAAGGCGTAGCACCAGGCCAGCGCGAACGTGGACACGAACTGCAGGACGCCGAGCACCAGCGCGACGTTGATGTTGCCGATCAGCGGCTGCGCCATGAGCCCCCGCGCGAACGCCGACAACAGGACATAGAGCAGGTACCAGCCCAGGAACGAGGCGACGATCGCCGAAGCGAGCCGCCGGAACCTGGATCGCAGCAACAGGAAACGCTCGTCGTGCGCCATCGCCGCGTAACGTCCGCCGGCCCCCTGCCGGACGCGGCCGTCGCCCCGGCGCTCGGGCGGTCTTGAGTCCCAGACCATGCGGCCCTCCCCTGACTCATCATGACCCTCTGTAGTGGTTACATCACTATGAGATCAAAGAATGGGGGCGGGTAGTGGCCACTTAGCGAGAATGCAAGAAAAAGGCGCCATAGCAAGACCAGCATGGCTGCGGAGTAAGCCCAACTCGTCCTTTGCACAGCCTCCGAAACCGAAATGTCGGAGCCCGAGAAGAGCATGGGCCCCTGCCCGTTGCGAACCCTTCCCGGTTACAGTGCGTCGCCGCCGATCGGGGGTCCTTCGGGCCACAGGCGCATGAGATCGTCCGGCGTCAGCGGATCGCGGTACGCGGCTCTGATCACTCTCCGTACGGTCGCGTCCCCTGCCTCGGCCAGGGCGGCGAACCAGTCGACGCCCGCCGGATAGGCCCACAGATAAGAACGCAGCAGCGGATCGGCCCCGCGGTCGGTCAACTGGCCGGCGACGCGCGCGTCGTCCCACCAGGGAACGGCCTTTCGCAGGAAATCGGCGCATTCGACCGCCGGCACACCGGCGTTGAGGTCGAGATGCGCCTGCGCGCGCACGAGCTGCACGTAGTGATCGAGCCGGGTGCGGGCGACGAGCACCTTGTCGCCCGGCAACACCATGAGCGGCCACGCCTGGGCGAGCCCTTCGAGCATGACCTGGTGGGGCGCGTGCACGGACAGCAGCCGGACCCAGGGCGCCCCGGCGGCCCGCGCCGAGAAACTGGCGCTCTGCAACCCGTGCCCCAGGACCTCGTGCAAAGCGAACTGCCGGGCGCCGACACGCGTGAAGTCCACATTCGGCAGATTGAGACGCAGCCGGACATCACTTCCGGACCCGTCCAACCAGAAAGACCAATAGGCCTCAAGCTCGACGTTTTCAATGCTCAAACGATAAGGCGCATCAGTATCGGCGATAGCCCGCACCAGGGGCTCCAATTCGACCACGGCATCACAAATGGCACCGGGCGCGTCCGCGATATCGAGCCTTCCTTCGGCCCGCCGCAACTCCTCGTTGGTGCCGGCCCCCCATGCGACCCCGACCCCGGCCAAGGCGGCCTCGGCGACCTCCCGACGTCCAGCAAGGTACTCGCGGGACCACCCGCGCGCCCCGCACCCCTGAGTGGCGCGCACGTAGGCGTCCAGGGGAGGCCGCTCCCCCAGCAGAGCCCCCAGATAGGCAAGATCGGCATCCAGCCGAACGGCAAGATCCCCGTCAGCCCGACTCCGCAACTCGCGCAACCGCCGATACACCGACAACCGGTCCGGCGCAGCGGCGACCTCGCCCCCACCGGGGAAACAGTCGAAATCGACGACCGGAGCACTCCCGCGCCCGACCTCATAGGCGTCCCAGGCCCGAAGCACACCCTCGACCTGATCCCGCAAGCTCGTCACTCCCCCATGTGACCACACCCGCCGGAGCCAGGCGGCACAGGATTTCCCTCGCGGCGAGGACCGAGCCCTCCCGGGCGGAGATCGAAAGAGCCCCCTTCCGGCGTCGGGAGGGGGCTCTGACCTGGGAGCCGGCGAGGGGACTTGAACCCCTAACCTTCTGTTTACAAGACAGATGCTCTGCCAATTGAGCTACGCCGGCGCGGGCTCACCGCATGGTAGTCGAGGATACGGGTCCTGCGCGTCGGCTTATCCGGGCGGCGGAGCGGGGCGCGGTTACTGCGTGTGAGTCGCAACAGCGCTAGCGTTGCAGGGATGCGGCTTGATTCGGCGGCGGGGCGTGCCGTGGAGGTCGAGGTCTACCTGTTCCGCGCTGAGGGCGGGCTCGCCTACCGCCGTTGCGTCGGGGCCCTGGGGCCGCAGGAAGATCCTGATGCCGCCGCGCGGCGGTTGGCCGGGGTTTCGGGCCGGTCCTTTCTGGTGCACTCGACCAGCTGGCGCTGCGGGGCCGACGGGCGGGTCGTGCTGACCTACGCGGTGTTGCCCGATCCCGAGCCCTGGCGGGGCGCCGTACCGGTCGGGGACGTCGGGCTCGCCCGTGGGGAGAGCGCTGACCGGCCCTCGCCGGTGCGGGTCGAGTTCGCGCAGGTCGCCCTCCATGCGGCCCGGCATCTCGCCTTTCTGGTCGAGCATGATCCGCACGTGGGGGACGTCGTCGGGCGCGATCCGGGGCTGGCGGCGGTGCTGGCCTCCTGCGCGCCGGGGCTCGCCGGGCGGTCTTGAGGGCGGGGCGGCGGGATGTTGTCGTACAGGTATGCGGCCACTCATGGTGATCATGGGCTCCGGGGAGACGAGCCCGACGATGGTGAACGTGCACAAGGACGTCGCCCGCGGGCCCGCCGTGCTGTTGGACACGCCCTACGCGTTCCAGGAGAACGTCGCCGACATCTCGGCCCGGGCCCGTGCCTACTTCGCG
Organism: Spirillospora sp. CA-253888; assembly: GCA_050936435.1. Classification (GTDB taxonomy): domain Bacteria; phylum Actinomycetota; class Actinomycetes; order Streptosporangiales; family Streptosporangiaceae; genus Spirillospora. The sequence goes on along the minus strand of JBNJMT010000001.1, from coordinate 4,582,658 downwards.
CGCAGTGTCGGGCTGGAGGTCGAGGTCGCCCCTGATCCGGCGGCGCTGCGGAACGCGGCCTGGATCTTTTCGGGGCCCGGCAGCCCCACCTACGCGCTGCGGGAGTGGGAGGGGCCCGCCGCCTCGGCGCTGCGCGGCCACGTGCGGGGGCGGGAGGCCACGATCGTGTTCGCGTCGGCGGCGGCGTGCACGCTGGGGCGGTTCGCCGTGCCGGTCTACGAGATCTACAAGGTCGGGGCGGATCCGCACTGGGTGCCCGGGTTGGACCTGCTGTCCGAGTACGGGCTCGACGTCGTGGTGATCCCTCATTACGACAACGCCGAGGGCGGCACCCATGACACCCGCTACTCGTACCTGGGCGAGCGGCGGTTGCGGGTGATGGAGCGGGAGTTGCCGGAGGGGACGGCGGTCCTCGGCGTCGACGAGCACACCGCCGTGCTGATCGGGGAACGGCGCGTCGAGGTGCGGGGGCGGGGGTGGATGACCGTGCGGCGGCAGGGGCACAGCACCGCCGTCCCGGCCGGGACCGTGATGGAGCTGGACGAGTTGCGCGCCCTGCTGCAGGGCGGCGTGTCCGTGGTCGGGGCCCGGCCGCCCGTCGTCGAGGAGAGCGTGCCGCTCAAGGACGTCGTGCTGGGGTGCCGGCGGCGGTTCGAGGCCGGCGAGAGGGTCGAGGCCATTCTGGCCGTGGAGGCCGCGGTCGCCGCGTGGGGCGCCGACACCGAGGAGGACGAGGGCGCCGACTGGGCCCGCACGATCATGCGCGACATGATCGTGCGGCTGGGGCGGGCGGCGGCGCTGGAGGCCGTCCTGCCCGAGCTCGTGGAGGTCCGGCAGGAGTTGCGGCGGCGGGGGCTCTACCCGCTGGCCGACCGGGTGCGCGCGGCGCTGGCCGCCGGGGGCGTCGAGCTGCGCGACACCCCCGACGGCACCCTGTGGGCCTAACCTTGGCCGCGCCGGCGCGCCACCTCGTACAGCGCGATGCCCGCGGCCACGCCCGCGTTCAGCGACTCGGCGTGGCCGGGCATCGGGATGTTGACCAGCATGTCGCAGCTCTCGGCGACCAGGCGGCCCAGGCCCTTGCCCTCCGAGCCCACCACCAGCACGAACGGGCCCTCGGCCACCTCCATGTCGGCGATGGTGGCGGCGCCGTCGGCGGCCAGGCCGACCACGAAGCAGCCGGCCTTCTGGTACGCCTTCAGCTGGCGCGCCAGGTTGGTGGTCTGGGCGACCGGCAGGTTGGCGAGGGTGCCGGCCGACGTCTTCCACGCCCCGGCGGTGACCCCGGCGGCGCGCCGCTCGGGCACGACCACGCCGCTGGCCCCGAACGCCGACGCCGAGCGCACGATCGCGCCCAGGTTGCGCGGGTCGGTGATGCCGTCCAGCGCCACGATCAGCGGCGCGGTGCCGCGCACCAGGTCGTCGGCGTGCGCGTAGCGGTAGGGCCGCACCTGGAGGGCGATGCCCTGGTGGACGGCGCCGTCGGTCAGCCGGTCCAGCTCGCGGGTGCCGGCCTCCAGCAGCGGGATCTTGCGGTCGGCGGCGAGCTGGATGGCCTCGCGGATGCGGTCGTCGCGCGCGTCGGTCACGTACAGCGCGGTGCCGGGCACCCGGGCGCGCAGCGCCTCCAGCACCGGGTTGCGGCCGGTGACCAGCTCGGGGACCTCGCCGTTGGCGCGGCGCGCCCCGGCGGGGCGGCCGGTGCGGGCCTGCTCGGCGTCCGGGCGGCTCGTACGGGCGCCCGGCCCCTTGGTGGGGGTGCCGGTGCGCTTGGAGTTCTTGGCTGCGCGGGCCTTCTGGCGCTTGCCGTGCCAGTGGCGGTCCTCGGCCTTGGGAGTGGGTCCCTTGCCCTTACGTGGTGACATTGTGCGGTACGCCCCTCGCGACGATTGCGGCCCTGCTCGCCCTCGTGGCTGACGGGCGGCGGAAGATCTCTCGGGGCGGCGCGGTGGCCTGCTCCCCCAAACACCCGATTTTATGCGCTGGGCGGAGCGTCCGGGTCGGGCAGGCGCCTCAGCACCTCGGCGAGGGTCTCCTCGATCGCCGCGAGGCGGCTCTCGATCGCCGTCAGGCGGTCCGGCCGGGGCGGGCGCGCGAAGCGGCCCGGCCGCGCGGTCAGCGCCGCGCGCGTCGCCTCGCGCAGCTCCGGCGGCGACACCTCCAGCGCCACCAGCGTCCGTACCCCGAGGCTGTCGGGTTCGCCCAGCAGGCCGAGCAGGAGGTGCCCGGCGTCGATGTGGTCGTGACCGAGGAACATGGCCTCGCGCAGGCTCAACTCCAGCACGCGCTTGGCGTGCGGGGTGAACGGGATCTGCCCCTCGGGCTGCCCGGCGCCCTCCCCGACCAGCTCCCCGACCTTGGCACGCGCGGCGGGCAGGTCGATCTCCAGCACGGCCGCCAGGGTGGGGTCGGGGTCGCGCAGCAGGCCGAGCAGCAGGTGCTCGGTCCCGATGTAGTCGTGGCTGAGGAGCCGGGACTCCTCCTGGGCCAGCACGACGACCCGCCGGGCTCGGTCGGTGAACCGTTCGAACACAGGCGACCACCTCGGCGGGATCGGCGCGGGCCGTTGCCTCGACCGTACGCGCCGATCCCCTCGCGGTGAAGCGGCCGTCAGCCGCGCTTCAGTTCCCAGCGGGGGCCGTGGGGGGTGTCCTCCACGACGATCCCGGCGGCGGTGAGGCCGTCGCGGACCGCGTCGGCGGCCGCGTAGTCCTTGCGCGCGCGGGCCGCCTGGCGCTGCTCCAGGGCCACCTTGACCAGGGCGTCCACCACCGGGTGCAGGTCGTCCTCGCCGCCGGCGGCCCACTCGGGCGACAGCGGGTCGAGGCCGAGCACGCCGGTCATGGCGCGCACCGCCGCGAGATGGCCGCGAACGGTCTCCACATCGCCGGACGCCAGGGCGTTGTTGCCCTCCCGGACGGTCTCGTGCACCACGGCCAGGGCCTGCGGGACGCCCAGGTCGTCGTCCATCGCGTCGGTGAAGCGCTGCGGCAGCGCCGTCGCGGGCTCGCCCGCCCCGGCCACCTCGGCGGCGCGGGTCACGAAGCCCTCGATGCGCTGGTAGGCCGACACCGCCTCGGCCAGGGCCGTGTCGGTGTAGTCCATGAGCGACCGGTAGTGCGCCGAGGCGAGGTAGTAGCGCACCTCGGCGGGGCGGGCCCGGCCCAGCAGGTCGGTCAGCAGCACGACGTTGCCGAGCGACTTGCTCATCTTCTCGCCGTTGATGGTGAGCAGCCCGTTGTGCATCCAGTAGCGGGCGAACCCGTCGCCGGCCGCCTGGGACTGGGCGATCTCGTTCTCGTGGTGCGGGAAGATCAGGTCGACGCCGCCGCCGTGGATGTCGAAGGTGCCGCCGAGGTACTTGGTGGCCATGGCCGAGCACTCCAGGTGCCAGCCGGGACGGCCGGCGCCCCACGGGGTCTCCCAGGACGGCTCGCCGGGCTTGGCGCCCTTCCACAGCGCGAAGTCGCGCGGGTCGCGCTTGCAGTCCTCGTTGGGGCTGTCGGCGGCCGACCGCATGTTCTCGATCTTCTGGTTGGACAGCGCGCCGTAGCGGTCGGCCCAGGAGCGCACGTCGAAGTAGACGTCGCCGCCGGCGGCGTAGGCGTGCCCGTTCTCCATCAGCCGCCGCATCAGCACGATCATCTCCGGGACGTGCCCGGTGGCGCGCGGCTCGACGGTGGGCGGCAGGCAGCCCAGCGTCTCGTAGCCGCGGGTGAAGATCCGCTGGTTGCCCTCGGCGACCGCGAACCAGGGCACGCCCTGCTTCGCGGCCACGTCGAGGATCTTGTCGTCGATGTCGGTGACGTTGCGGGCGAAGGTCACCTCGTACCCGGAGGCGCGCAGCCAGCGCAGCAGCACGTCGTAGATGACGCCCGAGCGCAGGTGGCCGATGTGCGGGGTGGCCTGCGGCGTCGCACCACAGACGTACATCCCCACGCGGCCCTCTTCCAGGGGCTCGAACGTGCGGACGGTACGGGTGCTGGTGTCGTAAAGGCGCAGGCTCACGGTCCCAGGTTATTGGATCGCCGCGTACCGGCGCCTGGTCAACGGGTGTAGACGTGCTCGGGCGTCACGCGGACGATGACGCGCTCGGCCGGGCCGTGCTCCTTCCACGGCTCGCCCATGTACCGCCGGGACAGCTCCTGGATCAGCGTGCCGTCGGGGTCGTCGGTGATCGTCGCGGTGCCGCGGACCTCGGCGTACACGTAGGGGTTGCTCAGGTCGAAGGTGGTGAGGTTGACCCGCGCGTCGCGCTCGATGTTGCGGTGCTTGCGGCGGCCCTTGACGGTGGAGAACACGATGTCGTCGCCGTCCACCTTGGCCCAGATCACGCTGGCCTGCGGCGCGCCGTCGGGATTGAGCGTCGCGAGCGTGACGAAGTTGGTGGTGTCGAACAGTGCGCGGGCCTTGTCGTTGAGCTGCGCCATCGTGGTGCGTCCCCCTGTCTGCGGGCCGGTGTCAAGATCACCCTATGACAGGTGATCTTCCCATGAGTCAGGCCCGGTGTGTCAGGCGCGTCGCCCGGCGGTGATCCGGCGGCACAGCTCGGCCAGCGCCACCGCGTTGGGGGTGTACCCGGTGAGCGCGGTCAGCTCCCGCACCCCGTCGGCCGACCGGACCGCGACCACGCCGTTGGCGATGACCACGTCGCGCAGCGCGGCCCAGGGCACCCGCCGCCCCTCCTTGTCCACGCCGCCGGGCCCGACCGCGAACGGCCCGAACCGCACGGTGCGGCCCGCCTCCAGCGCCGCCAGCGCGCGCGGGACGGCCCGCTCGGTCACCTCGGCGATGACGGCCTCGCCCAGCAGCCGCACGTCCGGCAGCTCGTCGCCGAACTCCAGCGTGCCGCCGCGGGCGGTGGCGACGGTGAAGCGCCAGCGGGTCCGGGCGTGCCGGGCGCGCTGGACGCCGGACACGGCGACCGCGACCAGGTCGTCCCAAACGTAGATATCGGACCGCCCGGATCTGGTCACCGCGAGGCCACCGTTATGGAGCGTCACGACGGTGCCCCGCCCGCGCAGCGCGCCCCGCGCCAGGATCCAGGCGGTCGTGCCGAGGTAGCCGACCGCCAGCAGCGCCGCCGGGACGCCGAGCAGCGGCCGCCCCGCCGCCAGGTAGAGGGCTGCGGCCGGGACGAGCGCGGCCCCGGCCAGGCCGAGCAGGACCAGCCAGGCGAGCGCGCGGCGGCGGCCGGGCCGGGGGTCGAAGTCCCGGACCGGGTCGCCCAGGCGGCGCGCCGGCGCCTGCTCCGGAGTGCTCTGCGAAGTGGGCACGGATATCCGCCTACCCCGGGAACCGCGCGGAAAATCGCCGCAAAAGGCACCAGCCTCCTAACGGCGCCCACCGGCCCCGATTCCCTCCCCGGGGCGGCGCGCCGCTTTCCGGGCCCGGTGCACCATGATCACTGGAAAGGGAGGAGTAACCGGCCCTCCGGCTGGTTAACCTCCCGTACAAGCACGTGGCCGCCCCCCTCCCCGAGACGAGTGCACGATGCCCGCTGATCCCCCCGGTCCCGACGACCCCGCCGCCCCCGCCCGGCACGGCACGGCCCAGCGCCGCCTGCTCACCGCGGTGACGGGCCTGATCGTGCTCGTCCTGGCGGCGGGCGCGGCCGCCGCCTCCTACGACGCGCTGCGCGACGCGGCGGTGGCGGGCGGCGTGGCCCGGCGCTGGAGCCCGGCCTACCCGCTGATGGCCGACGCGCTCGTGGTGATCGTGGTGCTGGCGCTGATCGTGGCCCGGCACGCGCGCTGGTGGTCGCGGGCGGTCCGCTGGACGCTGCTGGCCGCGCTGCTGGCGGGCGGGGCGGCGCTGGGCGTGCAGCACGCGGTGTGGGGCTTCGGGTCGCTGCCGGACGACCGGGTCAGGGCGGGGGTGGCGGTCGCGCCGCACGCCATGCTGATCCTGGCGGTGTGGTTGTGGCTGACGATGTTCAAGCAGCTGCGGGCCCCGCGACCGCGCCCCGCCCTGGGGCACGCCCGCGAGCCCGGCGCGGAGGGCGCCGAACGGGCCGCCGCGCCCGAGGCGGCGCCCGTCCATGACGCGGAGGCCGTCACCGAGCGCGTTCCGCTGCCCGTCGCCGGTCCCGGCAAGGACTCCGCCGCCGAGCGCGCCCAGGAGCGCGTTGAGAGGCCCGACGCCTCTCAGGAGCGGGACGCAAAGCCTGACCTCACCACGGAGCCGATCCAGCACGCCGCCGAGCCCAGCGTGAACGGCAGTACGGCCCCCGACGCCGAGGACGCCCCTCAGCGGGATCGGAAGCGCTCGCGCGCGGACGACGCCGACGACACCGTCCCCGTCAAGGCCGTCGAGGCGGACGATCCCCCGCCCGCGCTGCTGCCCGGCGACGTCGAGCTGGTGCACCGGCGGCCGGCCGCCCAGACCGGCCCCGTCATGCCCGACACCGACGACGACCTGGACGCCCCCGCCGTGGACCGCGCCGAGGACCCCGACGCCGGCGACGACGGGGAGTCCGAAAGCCGCGGCCGGCACCGGCTGCGCCGCCGCTCCCGCTCCGTCGAGCGCGACCCGTCCGCCAGCGAGGTCACCGACCCCAACGGCTTCGCCCCGCCCGCCGACGACGATCTGCCGATCTGGGACTGGAACCCGCCGTCCGGCACGTTCCGCAGCTCCCCCACCCCGCCCGCGGAATGACGGCGGCGACGAAAGAAAGCGCCCCGGCCACCAGGGGTGGTCGAGGCGCGTCCGTCGTGCCGCCGGGAGGTCAGCCCTTCCGGACGACCAGGGCGTTGGCGATGGCGGCCAGGCCCTCGCCGCGCCCGGTGAGGCCGAGGCCGTCGGTCGTGGTCGCCGACACGCTCACCGGAGCGCCGCCTAGGGCCTCCGAGAGGGTCTTGGCGGCCTCGTCCCGGCGCTTGCTGATCTTGGGGCGGTTGCCGATGACCTGGATCGCGACGTTGCCGATGGTGAAGCCGGCCTCCGCCACCAGGCGGGCGGTCTCGCGCAGCAGCGCGACGCCGGACGCCCCCGACCAGCGCGGGTCGGAGGTGCCGAAGACCGCGCCGAGGTCGCCCAGCCCGCAGGCGGTCAGCAGCGCGTCGCAGGCCGCGTGCGCGGCCACGTCGCCGTCGGAGTGCCCGGCCAGGCCGGGGCCCTCGCCGGGCCATTCCAGCCCGGCCACCCACAGCGGCCGGTCAGTGGAAGCGAACGGGTGGACGTCGGTACCGACGCCCACCCGTGGAAGCTGCTCGTTCAACCGCTCAGCCGGCCAGGACCTCGTCGAGGAGGGCCTCGGCCTTGTCCTCGTTGGTCTTCTCGGCGAGCGCCAGCTCGCTGACCAGGATCTGCCGGGCCTTGGCGAGCATGCGCTTCTCGCCGGCCGACAGGCCGCGCTCCTTGTCGCGCCGCCACAGGTCGCGGACGACCTCGGCGACCTTGTTGACATCGCCGGAGGCGAGCTTCTCAAGATTGGCCTTGTAGCGCCGGGACCAGTTGGTCGGCTCCTCGGTGTAGGGGGCGCGCAGCACCTCGAACACCTTCTCCAGGCCCGACTGGTCGACCACGTCGCGGACGCCCACGTCCTCGACGTTCTCGACCGGAACCTGCACTGTCAGGTCGCCCTTGTCGACCTTCAGGACCAGATAGGTCCTTTCCTCACCCTTGATGGTGCGAGTCTCGATGGCTTCGATCCGAGCAGCCCCATGGTGGGGGTAGACGACGGTGTCGCCGACCTGGAAAGTCATGTGACAAGTACCCCTTCCGCTAAACCCAGAATAGCACGGGCCGGGTGGTGACTGCACCGACCTTCCAGACATATCCGCAGGTCAACCCACTAATTGGGGTCTTGACAAAGACCCTTAATGGTGCGTCCGGCTCCCGTTTCGCCCGCGCGGGGAGATCACCGGGTGATCGGGGAGCGATCGGCGGCGGTTCCGGCCGCACCCCTGTCGGCGGCCCGCATCCGGCTCATACTGGGAGGTGAACATGCCGGGCGCGCCGGGTACGAAGCGCCCGTGAGGGTGCGAACGGTGCGCTGCGGGTCCGGCGGGTTCCGAGGACGGTGAGGTGCGGCGTGAGGCCAGACGGCGACCCCGAGCCCGACGACTACGGGCTCCCCCGCGTGGACGTCGTGGTGCCCGACGACGCCCGCGAGCTCGCCCGCGACGTGCTCGCCTACCAGCGCGAGCGGCGCCGGCTGCGGCGGCGGGCCCGCGCGCGGCGGCTGCTGCGCCCGGTCACCCGGTTCGGCCTGATCGTCCCGATCATCGCGGGGGCGCTGCTGGTCGCGCTGGTCAGCGGGGCGCTGATGACGACGTTCGGCCCCCGCCCCATGCCCCGGCCGTCGGCCGCGCTGCTCAACCCGCACCCGTCGGCGAGCCCCGGCGAGGTCGGCGGCTGGCTGCCCGAGGGCCGCGTCGAGCTGGACGCGGCGCGGCCGAAGCCGATCGACGTCCGCGCCTCGCTGCGGCCCGGTGTGATCGGGATCGCCGCGCCCGGCTGCGGCTGCGCCCGCGCGGTGGACGAGCTGGCGGGCAAGGCGCGGGAGTTCGAGCTGAGCTTCTGGCTGGTGGGCGACCCGCGCGGCAGCACGCCCGACGCGGTGCGCAAGGAGCTGCGCTCGTTGCGGGGCGCGGCGCACAAGGGCGCCCCCCAGATCGTCCTGGACGGCAAGGGACTGCTGGCCGCCGCCTACGCGCCCCGGGGCCGCGCCCCGGGGCTCACCGCCGTTCTGGTGGAGGACGAGGGCGTGGTGACCGACGTGGTGCCCGACGCCCGGCCCGGCCCCGTGCTCGCCGACAAGATCAAGGCGCTGAGCTAGCCGCCGGACCTCGCCCCGCGCGCCCGCGCGCAGCACACGCCGGTGCAGGAAAACAGCCCCCGAAGCGAGGTCGGCCCTCGGCTCTCGCTACGCTGCCCCTGGCGTTTCTCTCGCCGAAATGCCAGCCCCCTGCACACCACACCTTTTCGCGAGGAGAATCGACGCCGTGATCCGAAACAGCCGTCGAGTGGTCGCGCTCGCCATCGCGGGCGCCGTCGCCATCACGCCGGTGCTTTCCGGCTGCGGCGCCGGGACCAACCCGCAGAGCGCCGCACCGACCCGGCTGACCGAGGGCGTCAACGCCTCGCTGCCCAAGGACGCCGCCGCTCCGCAGATCGACGTGCGCAACCTGTTCCTGCTGGGCCCCAAGCCCGACACCACCTTCAACGCCGGCAGCTCGGTGCCGGTGTACGCCTGGATCATCAACCAGGTCAAGGAGCGCGGCGACCGTCTGGTCGCGGTCGAGTCCCCGGACTTCGCCCAGGCGAAGATCACCGGTGGCGCCGTGGCCGTGCCGCCCGCCAAGCCCTCCGGCGAGGGCTCGCTGGTGTCGCTGGTCGGCGACGCCGCGGCCGCCGCCCCGAGCGCCGACGCCACGCCGTCGGGCGCCGCGCCGTCCGGCTCGGCGACCCCGTCGGGCTCGGCGACGCCGACCGCCAAGGCGAGCGACAAGAAGACCGCCAAGCCGACCGCCTCGCCGACCCCCACGGGCGCCGGCGCCACCCCGTCCGAGGGTGCGAGCGCGAGCGCCAAGCCGGGCTCGGAGTCGAGCAACACCCCGTCCGCGCCCGCCGCGACCGCCGACACCCCGGCCGCCACCGCGGGCAAGGCGCCGCTGGTGGTGCTGACCGGCCTCAAGCGCACGCTGCTGGGCGGCGAGACGATCAAGGTGACGCTGAAGTTCGAGAACGCCGGCTCCGTCGAGCTCTCGGTCCCGGTGATCCCGCAGCAGGGCGAGTACGCCTCCTACGCCGCGGTGTCGACCGGCGTCCCGGCTCCGGGCGCCTCGTCGCCGTCGCCGAGCGGCTCCCCGGCCGGTGAGGGCGGCTCGCACGAGCCGACCACCGGCGGCGGCGGGCACTGACCCCGGCGAAGGCCCCGAGCACGAAAGAACGGCCCGTACGGCTCACGCCGTACGGGCCGTTCCCGTTTCCGCGGTCCTTACGGCTCGAACTTGTAGCCCAGCCCCCGCACGGTGACGATGTAGCGCGGCGTGGACGGGGTGGCCTCGATCTTGGCTCGCAGCCGCTTGATGTGCACGTCCAGGGTCTTGGTGTCGCCGACGTAGTCGGCGCCCCACACGCGGTCGATGAGCTGCATCCGGGTCAGCACGCGCCCGGCGTTGCGCAGCAGCACCTCCAGCAGCTCGAACTCCTTCAGCGGGAGCTGGACGGGCTCGCCGCCGACGCTGACCACGTGGCGCTCCACGTCCATCCGGACCGGGCCGGCCTCCAGCGTCGCGGGGGCCAGCTCGTCCACCTCGCCCTGGCGGCGCAGCACCGCGCGCATCCGGGCGATCAGCTCGCGGGTGGAGAACGGCTTGGTGACGTAGTCGTCGGCGCCCAGCTCCAGGCCGACGACCTTGTCCACCTCGCTGTCCTTGGCGGTCAGCATGATCACCGGGACGTTGGACCTGGCGCGCAGCTCGCGGCACACCTCGGTGCCGGGCAGGCCGGGCAGCATGAGGTCGAGCAGCACGAGGTCGGCACCGTTGCGCTCGAAGATGTCCAGCGCGTCGGGGCCGGTGGCCGCCACGGCGACCTCGAACCCCTCCTTGCGCAGGTTGTACGACAGTGCGTCGCTGAAGGACTCCTCGTCTTCCACGACGAGCACACGGGTCACGGTGTTGCCTCCTGGGCGGTTGCGGTGCGGCGCGGGGCCCTGCGGCCCCCCATCACGCGCCGGGGGTCGGGTGGACGGGCGGGGTGCCCGCGGGTCCGTTGACCGGCGGCACGCCGGGACCGGTGACCGGTGGCGCGAGCGGGCCGGCGGGGTGCAGCAGCGGCAGCCGGATGGTGAAGGTCGAGCCGGAGCCCTCCTTGCTCCAGACCGTGACCTCGCCGTCGTGCTTGGTGGTGACGTGCTTGACGATGGCGAGGCCGAGGCCGGTGCCGCCGGTCTGCCGGGAGCGGGCCGGGTCGACGCGGTAGAAGCGCTCGAAGATGCGCTCCAGGTCCTGGTCGGGGATGCCGATGCCCTGGTCGGTGACGGTGATCTCCACCTGGCCGTCGTCGGTGCGGCGGGTGGCCGCGACCACGCGGGTGCCCTCGGGGCTGTAGGCCACGGCGTTGTCGATCAGGTTGCGCAACGCGGTGACCAGCAGCTCGGCGTCGCCGCGCACCTTCAGGCCGGGCTCCCCGCCGGCGGCGATCTCGATGTCCTTGGCGGCGGCCTTGATCTGGCTGCGGTCCATGGCCTCGGCGACGACCTCGTCCAGCGCCACCGGGCGCAGCTCGGGCAGCGGCTCCTCGCCCTGCACGCGCGACAGCGTCATCAGGTCCTGCACCAGGTTGGTCAGGCGCACCGACTCGTGCTGCATCCGGCCGGCGAAGCGGCGCACGGCCTCGGGGTCGTCGGCGGCGCCCTCCACGGTCTCGGCCAGCAGCGCCAGCGCGCCGACCGGGGTCTTCAGCTCGTGGCTCACGTTGGCCACGAAGTCGCGGCGGATGGCCTCCACGCGGCGCATCTCGGTGAGGTCCTCGGCCAGCACCAGCACCAGGCCGTGCGAGCCGAGGGGCGCGACGCGCACGGCGAACCAGCGGCCGTCGGCGCGGGTGCGGCCGCGGGACGGGCCGACCTGCACCTCGGTCTCGCGGATCTCGCCGTCGCGGCGGACCAGCCGGGCGAGGGCCAGCAGCTCGTCGGCCACCAGCCGGTCGCCGCTGACCATGCCGAAGGCGCGGGCGGCGGAGCTGGCGCGCACCACCCGGTCCTCGGCGTCCACCACGACGGCCGAGGAGCGCAGCACGCTCAGCACCGAGGCGATCCCCGGCGGCAGGCCGCCCTGCGGCTTGGCCGGGGTCACGACCTGCTGGGCCCGCTCGCTCACACGTACCGCCAATCCCGTAGCGAGCCCTATAGCGAGCCCGGCAAGCCCGGTCAGGCCTGCGACTATCTCGACCTCCACACTTCGGATCGTAGGTGGGATTCGCGGCGTTCCTGCACCATGGGGGGGCATAACCGGATCGCGTTCGCCCAAAGTTCACCTGGTTCTCCGGGACAGTTCATGCCGGTCGGGCAGGGTGTGGCGTGGGCGAGTCCGTCCGGGAACGCCGCCCCGTCCCCCTGTTCGACCACATTCGCCCCGATCAAGGCAAGGACCCCCAATTGCGCGACGCCTACCACGAGGACCTCGACGCCCTCTCCGACAAGCTGGTGGAGATGACCCGGCTGGTCCGCTCCGCGATGGCCCGTGCGGTGACGGCGCTGCTGGACGCCGACCTGCGCCTGTCGGAGGAGGTCATCAGCGCCGACGAGCAGGTCAACAAGATCGACACCGAGATCGAGGAGACCGTCTTCGAGCTGATGGCCCGCCAGCAGCCGGTGGCCGGGGACCTGCGCACGGTGATCACCACCCTGCGGATGAGCGGCGACCTGGAGCGCATGGGCGACCTGGCGGTGCACATCGCCAAGACCGCGCGCCGCCGCCACCCCGAGTCGGCCGTGCCGCCCGAGCTGCAGTCCACCGTGCTGGAGATGGGCCAGATCGCCGAGCGGATGGTGGCCAAGGCCGGCAGCGTCATCGCCTCGCGCGACGTGGAGATGGGCCTGGAGCTCGACACCGACGACGACGCGATGGACCGCCTCCACCGCAAGCTGTTCGACATCCTGCTGTCGCCCAAGTGGAAGCACGGGGTCGAGCCGGCGGTGGACATCACGCTGGCCGGACGCTACTTCGAGCGGTTCGCCGACCACGCGGTCGTGGTGGCCGAGAACGTCGTCTACCTGGTCACCGGGCAGCGCCCCGAAGAGATCATCGACGCGTCCTGAGCCCGCCTCCCGGGGACCCGCGCCGGGTCCCCGGGTCCGGCCGGTTGAGGAAATATGTCGACCGGTCTAGTTTTGCGGGATGGGACAGAAGGGCGAGCAGACCCGCGCGCGGCTGCTGGACGCCGCGCAGGACCTGATCGAGTCCGGCGGCTACTCCGGCGCCGGGCTCAACCAGGTCATCGCGGCCAGCGGGGCGCCGAAGGGGTCGCTGTACTTCCACTTCCCCGGCGGCAAGGACCAGCTGGTGGAGGAGGCGGTGCGGCGGGGCGGCGCGGAGGTCTCGCGGCTGCTGGGCGGGCTGCCCGCCGACGACGCCGCCGGGCTGCTCAGGGGGCTGCTGGAGGTGCTGGGCGAGCGGCTGGAGGCGTCGGGCTGGCGCAAGGGCTGCCCGGTGGCCACCGTCGCGCTGGAGACGGCCGCGGACAACGAGGCGCTCCGGCGGGCCTGCTCGGAGGTCTACCGGTCCTGGGAGGACGGGCTGGTCGCGCTGCTGGAGGCCGAGGGGCACCCCGCGCCGGGCGAGACCGCCGCGTCGGTCCTGGCGCTGATCGAGGGGGCGCTCATGCTGGCCCGGGCGCACCACAGCCGGGAGCCGCTGGAGAAGGCCACCCGGACGATCGCGCTGCTGCTCTGACCCGCCCGCGCAAGCGAAAGGCCCGCCCGCGCCCGGAGGCGCGGGCGGGCCGTAGGTCCTTCGCCGGTCACTTCTTCTTGCCGGCGCCCTGGTTCTTGACGGCCTCGATGGCGGCCTTGGCGGCGGCCGGGTCGAGGTACTCGCCGCCGCGCTTGAGCGGGGCGAAGTCGTCGTCCAGCTCGTACACCAGCGGGATGCCGGTCGGGATGTTGAGGCCGACGATGTCGTCGTCGGAGACGTCGTCCAGGTGCTTGACCATGGCGCGCAGCGAGTTGCCGTGCGCGGCGACCAGGACGGTCTTGCCGGCGGCGAGGTCCGGGACGATCGAGTCGTACCAGTAGGGCAGCAGGCGGTCCACCACGTCGGCCAGGCACTCGGTGCGCGGGATCAGCTCCGAGGGCAGCCCGGCGTAGCGCAGGTCGTTGACCTGCGACAGCGGGTCGTCGTCCTTGATCGGCGGCGGCGGGATGTCGTAGGAGCGCCGCCAGGTCATGAACTGCTTCTCGCCGAACTCCTCGCGCGTCTGGGCCTTGTTCTTGCCCTGCAGCGCGCCGTAGTGGCGCTCGTTCAGCCGCCAGGAGCGCTCGACCGGGATCCACAGCAGGTCGGCCACGTCGAGCGCGATGTTGGCGGTGCGGATGGCCCGCTTCAGCAGCGAGGTGTGCACCACGTCGGGGGTGATGTCGGCGTCGAGCAGCAGGTCGCCGCCCTTGGTCGCCTCGCTCTCCCCCTTCGCGGACAGGTCGACGTCCACCCAGCCGGTGAACAGTCCCTCCGCGTTCCACACGCTTTCGCCATGCCGGAGCAATACCAGGGTCGCCATGGCCCAGAGCTTATCGGGCCCGCCCGGCGGCGCCGCGAGGACGGGTGGTCAGCGGTTGGCCGGGTCGGCGAACGACGCGAACGCCTTCAGGTTGGCCAGGCTCTCGCCGCGCTTGACCCGCCAGTCCCACTCCTTCCGGATGGAGGTCTTGAAGCCGCGCTCCAGCGCCTTGTCGAAGTTCTCGTCGGAGTAGGTCAGCACGCAGCCGAGCAGCCGGTCGATCTCGTCGGGGCTGACCGAGGCCAGCGGCACCCGGCCGACCAGGTAGACGTCGCCGATCTCGTCCAGCGCGAACGAGACGCCGTACATGCGGCCGTTGCGCTCCAGCAGGAAGCGGTAGAACTCGGCGTGGTTCTCGTCGGGGCGGCGGCAGAAGAACGCCTCCACGTGCAGGCTGTGGTCACCGACGATCAGCCAGGTCATGGTGGCGAGCTTGTGCTGGCCGGGCAGCTTGACGAAGAACGCGCCCTCGCGCGGCCTGTCGTACTCCAGCTCCGCCGCGCGCAGCGTCTCCTCGATGACCTCGACGGGGTTGCTCATGCTGGGACCTCCGCTGTGACCTGGGAAGGAATGCGGGCCGGTTGGGCCGTCGCACCGGTATACACCTCCAGCAGCCGGTCCACGGTCGCGTCCCAGCCGAACGTGCGCCCGTGGCGGACCGCGCCGCGCGCGAGGCGGGCGTGCAGGCCGGGCTCGTCGTACAGGCGGCGCAGCACGGCGGCGTAGTCGGCGGGGTCGTGGCCCCGGATCAGGTGGCCGGACTCGCCGTCGCGCACGGCGGTGCACAGCCCGCCCACGGCGGCCGCGACGACCGGGGTGCCGCACGCCTGCGACTCGACGGCGACCAGGCCGAACGACTCGTTGTGCGAGGGGACCACGGTCACGTCGGCGGCCCGGTACCAGTCGGCCAGCACCTGCTGCGGCGCGGGCGGCTCGAACCGGACGACGTCGGTGATGCCGAGCTCGGCGGCCAGGCGCTGGAGCTGCTCGGGGCGGGCGCGGCCGCTGCCGGAGGGGCCGCCGACGACGGCGACCACCAGCCGGGACCGCAGCGAGGGGTCGCGGCGCAGCAGGTGGGCGGCGGCGCGCAGCAGCACGTCGGGGGCCTTCAGCGGCTGGATGCGGCCCACGAACAGCAGCACGTAGGCGTCGCGGGGCAGGCCGAGGCGGCGGCGGGCGGGGCCGGTGCGGTGCGGCAGCAGCCCGGTGCTGCGGGCGATCAGCGGCGACTCGGGCTGGAAGACGGCGAGGTCGGCGCCGGGGCTGACGGTGGCCACGCGGGAGGGGTCGGCGCCATAGAGGCCGATCAGCTCGCGGGCCTCCTTGGCGGTGTTGGCGACCAGTTGGTCGGCGGAGGCGACGATCTGCTCCTCGCCCAGCACGCGCTCCTCGGGCTCGGGCTTGTCGCCCTCGGCGAGCGCGGCGTTCTTGACCTTGGCCATGGTGTGCATGGAGTGCACCAGCGGCACGCCCCAGCGCTTCTTGGCGGCCCATCCGGCCTGGGCCGAGAGCCAGTAGTGGGTGTGCAGCAGGTCGTAGTGGCCGGGGTCGTAGGACGCCTCGGTGCGCAGGACCTCGGAGGTGAACGAGCACAGCTGGCGCGGCATCTCGCTCTTGTCGAGCTCCTCGAAGGGGCCCGCCACCACGTTGCGGACCAGCACGCCGGGGGCCAGCTCGACGACCGGCGGCAGGGCGCGCGAGGTCGCCCGGGTGAAGATGTCGACCTCGACGCCGCGCGCGGCGAGGCGCTTGGCGACCTCGACGACGTAGACGTTCATGCCGCCCGCGTCGCCGGTGCCCGGCTGGTCGAGGGGCGAGGTATGGACACTGATCGTCGCAACCCGGTTGATACGACGCGACACCGGACACCACCTCCGTTCATGCAACCTACCGACTGCATGGGGTGTTCCCGTACGACGGGCCGCAACCGCGGCGCCCCGCCGGCGTGATCGACTTCA
The DNA here is from genome assembly GCA_050936435.1 of Spirillospora sp. CA-253888. Lineage (GTDB taxonomy): Bacteria > Actinomycetota > Actinomycetes > Streptosporangiales > Streptosporangiaceae > Spirillospora. The sequence goes on along the minus strand of JBNJMT010000001.1, from coordinate 4,566,471 downwards.
CCCGGGCCGCGAGCGGGCGCGAGGGGGCGACCTGGGAGGCTTTGGCCATGCGTAAGACGGCGGTAGTGACCGGAGCAAGCAGCGGTATCGGCGCGGCCACGGCGCGGCGCCTGGCGGCCGAGGGGTTCAACGTGGTGCTGGCGGCCCGCCGCCGCGACCGGCTGGACGCCCTGGCCGCAGAGATCGGCGAGAACGTGCCGGGCGCGGGCACGGTGGCGGCGGTCACCCTGGACGTGACCGACCAGGCGTCGGTGGACGCCCTGGCGGCCGGGCTGGACTCCTGCCACGTGCTGGTCAACAACGCGGGCGGCGCGGTGGGCCTGGAGCCGGTCGCGCAGGCCGACCCGGCCGACTGGCAGGCGATGTACGACACCAACGTGCTGGGACTGCTGCGGGTCACCAAGGCGCTGCTGCCCAAGCTGATCGCCGGCGGCGCGGGGCATGTGGTGAACATCACCTCGCTGGCCGCGCACGTGGCCTACGAGGGCGGGGCGGGCTACAACGCGGCCAAGCACGCCGCCTACGCGATCAACGAGGTCATGCGGCTGGAGCTGGTGGCCGAGCCGGTGCGGGTGACCGAGGTCGCGCCCGGCCTGGTCAGGACCGAGGAGTTCTCCCTGGTGCGCTTCAAGGGGGACGAGGCGAAGGCCGCCAAGCCCTACGAGGGCGTGCCCGAGCCGCTGGTGGCCGACGACGTGGCCGACTGCGTGGCGTGGGCGGTGACCCGTCCGGCGCACGTGAACATCGACCGCATCGACGTGCAGCCGCGCGTGCAGGCCGCCCCGTACAAGCTGCACCGGGTCTGACCCGCCGGTAGGGATCATCTGGCCGTCGGCCGGGTATTGCCCCAGGTGGCGGCCTCGAACCGGGGTTCGCGTTCGGGGGGAGCCGCTGATGGCCGATGACTGGGAGCGGATGTACGTCCTGCCGCTGGACGGCGCCGGGGTCGATCCCGCGCTGGGCGGCGGCAAGGGCGCGACGCTGGCGGGGCTGACGGGCGCGGGCCTGCCCGTGCCGCCCGGATTCCTGGTGACCGCCGGTGCCTACCGGCGGTATCTGGAGCACCACGGACTGGGCGAGAAGGTCCTGGCGGCGGCCGAGGGCCCGCCCGAGCGGGCCGAGCGCGCGATCTCCGAGCTGTTCGCCGAGCACGATCTGCCGACCCAGATCGCCGGGCCGATCAGGTGGGCCTACGCCGACCTGGGCGACCGCTACCACGCGGTGGCGGTGCGCCCGTCGGGCACCGCCGTGGACCTGCCGGACCCCGGCCTCGGCGAGCGGCAGGACACCTACCTCCAGGTACGGGGCGAGGCCGACCTGCTGGAGGCGGTGCGGCGCTGCTGGCAGTCGCTCTGGTCGGCGCAGGCCGTCGCCTACCGCGACCGGCACGGCCTGCCGCACGCCGACGCCGCGCTCGCGGTGGTGGTGCAGAACATGGTGGACTCCCGCGCCTCCGGCCTGATGTACACCTTCGGCCCGGTCAACGGCGCGGCCGACCAGGTGGTGGTCAGCGCGTCGCTGGGGCTCGGCGGCGCGGTGGTCGGCGGGCGGGTCGATCCGGACACGCTGGTGCTGGACAAGGAGTCCGGCACGATCATCACGCAGTCGGTCGCCGACAAGGCCGAGCGCACCCGCGCCGACGGGGCGGTGGAGCCGGTGCCGCCGGAGCTGCGCGCCCGGCCCGCGCTGTCCCCGGCGCAGGCGGCGGAGCTGGCGCGGCTCGGGGACCGGGCCGAGCGGTGGTGCGGCCGTCCCATGGTCGTGGAGTGGGCGTGGCGGGACGGGCCGCAGATCTTGCAGGCGCGGCCCCTGACCGGCGAGGGGCGGCCCGAGTTGGGGCCGCCCGCCACCGGTGACGCGCGCGGCGACGCGCTGGGGCGCGGCGTCCCCGAGGGCGACCACCTGTGGACGCGGGCCGGGCTGGGCGAGGCCGTGCCGGACGTGCTGACGCCGGTGAGCCTGTCGCTGGTGGAGCGGATGCTGGACGCGGCGCTGCCGGGCGACCCGGCGTACGCCGAGATCGGCGGCCGCCTCTACCTGAACCTCGGCCAGGCCGCCGTGTTCGCGCGCCGGGAGACGCTGGAGCAGGTCTACGGCGCGCTGCCGCCGGACGCGGCCGTACCGCGCGAGCGCCCGGCGGCGTCGCGGCTCCCGGCCGCCGCGCGCTCGGTGCTCGACCGGCGGCGGCTGCCCGACTTCCTGGCCGCGTCGCCGGGCCGGTGCGCCGCGCTGCGGCACCGGATCGGGCAGGCCCGCTACCCCGAGGAGCTGACCCGGCTGTGGCGGGACGCGCTGGGGTCTCTGTTCACCGAGGCCGGCCACATGCTGGCGGCCGCGCCGGTCGGCCCGGCCGGGGTCCGCGCCGGGCTGGCCGACCTCGCGGGCCCGGACGACGCCGACGCCATGCTGAGCGGGCTGCGGGTGCCCGCCGGGGGCGCCCCGGCGACGCGGTCGGCGATCCGGGAGGCCGAGCTGGCGGCCATGGGCCCGGTGGTCGGCCTGGCGCGGCTGGCCCACGGCACCCTGGACCGCGCCTCCTACCTGCGGGAATGGGGGCACCGCGGGGCGCACGAGTTCGAGGTGGCGATGCCGCGCCCGGCCGAGGACCCGGGCTGGATCGACCGGCAGCTGCTGGCGCTGGGCGAGGCGGGCCTGGACGCCGCCGCGCTCCGCGCCCGGCGCCGGGAGGAGAGCCGGGAGGCGTGGGGGCGCTTCCGGGCGCGGTATCCGGCGAAGGTGGCGGCGACGCGCCGCGCGGTGGGGCGCTGGGCGCGGGCGGCGCACCTGCGGGAGTCGGCGCTGTCGGAGGCGGCGCGGGCGTTCTGGGTGCTGCGCGCGTTCGTGCTGCGGGCCGGGGAGATGACGGGGCACGGCTCCGACCTGTACTTCCTGGACATCGACGAGGTCGTCGAGGTGCTGCGGGGGCGGGAGGCGGCGCTGGACGAGGTGCCCGCGCGGCGGCGCGCCCACCAGCGGTACCGGACGCTGCCCGCCTGCCCGGCGCTGGTGCGGGGGCCGTTCGACCCGTTCGCGTGGTCGGCCGAGCACGGCCGCCGCACCGACTACGGCGGGCCCGGGGGCGCGCCGCCGTACGGGGACACGGTCACGGGGGCGTCCGGCGCGGCCGGGACCGCCGAGGGCCGGGTGCGGGTGCTGCACTCCCCGGAGGAGGGCGACACGCTGCGGCCGGGCGAGATCCTGGTGGCGCCGGTGACCAACGTCGGCTGGACGCCGCTGTTCCCGCGCGCCGCCGCGCTGGTCACCGACGTGGGCGCGCCGCTGTCGCACGCGGCCGGGGTGGCCCGCGAGCTGGGGCTGCCCGCGGTCATGGGGACCGGCGACGCCACCATGCGGCTGCGGACCGGCGACCGCGTGCGGGTGGACGGCGCGGCGGGCGCGGTGCGGGTGGTCAGGTCCGCGGATCGACTGCCGACCACGGCAGGGTGACCTCGCCGAGCCGCGTGCGGGCCCGGCCGCCGAACGGCGGGCGCCCCAGCACGGGGTGGACGCCGGCGAGCAGCGACACGGCGGCGGTCCAGCGGGCGCGGGGCCCGAACACCGACTGGGGCGCGGCCACGGCCCAGCAACGGTCGAAGTCGGCGAGCAGGGCGTGCACGCGCTCGCCGGGGACGTTGCGGTGGATCAGGGTCTTGGGCAGGCGCTCGGCCAGCTCGGAGGGGCGGCCGAGGGTCGGCAGGTGGGCGGCGAAGGTGATGGTCCGCGGCCCCTCCGGGCCCAGGGCGGCCCAGACGGCGCGGCGGCCGATCTCGTCGCAGGTGCCCTCGACCAGGACGCCGCCGGGCGCGAGGCGTGCACGCAGGCCGTCCCACGCCCGCCAGGCGGCGTCCTCGTCGTACTGGCGCAGCACGTTGAAGGCGCGGACCAGCACGGGCGGCCGGTCGACCGGCAGCTCGAAGCCGCCGCGCAGGAACGTCAGGCCCAGGTGGGCGCCGCCGGAGCGTTCGAGGAAGGCGAGGCCCGCCGCGACCCGGTCGGGCTCGATCTCGATGCCGGCGACCTCCAGCCTCGGCTCGACGGCCCGCAGCCGCGTGTACAGCTCCACGGCCGTCACGGGGGACGCGCCGTAGCCGAGGTCGATCGCCAGCGGCCGTTCGGCGGAGCGCAGCGCGGGCGCCTGGGTGGCGGCGATCCAGCGGTCCACCCGGCGCAGCCGGTTGGGGTTGGTGGTGCCTCGGGTCACCTCCCCCTGGGGCTTGCTGCGCGTGCGGGCCATGGCATTCATTGTCGCCGCTCCCCGGCGGGCCCCGGCCGGTCAGTGCGTGAGCAGCCGGAGGCCGACGACGCCGCCCACGATCAGCAGCAGGCAGATCACGCGGGCCGTGGTGACGGGCTCGTGCAGCCAGATCATGCCGTAGACGACGGTGCCGACGGCGCCGATGCCGACCCAGACCGCGTAGGCGGTGCCGAGCGGCAGCTCGCGCAGGGAGTGCCCGAGGCCGAGCATGCTGGCCGCCAGCGCCACCAGGAACAGCAGCGTCGGCCAGAGCCGGGTGAAGCGCTCGGATTTCTCCAGCGCCGCGGCCCACACCGTCTCCATCAGGCCCGCGAACACCAGGACCAGCCAGACCATCGCACTTCCCCTTCGGTAACCGGCCGGGGGGCGTTGTGGATCTTCCCGTTCCCCCGCGGCGCCAATCCGGCCACCCGCTGAACCGGATTCGGTAAGCGATCGGTTACGGTGATCCTCCGCCCGCACACCGGAAGGAGCGCCGATGCCCCGGCTCGATCTGGCGACGCTGCACGAGGCCGTCGCGGCCGCGGTCCCCGACCGCGAGTGCCTGGTCTGGCGGGACCGGCGGCTGACCTGGGCGCAGGTGGCCGAGCGGTCCCGGCGGCTGGCCCGCGTCCTGCACGGCCACGGCCTCGGGCTCCGCGACGGGGGCGGCGCGCGGCAGGCGTGGGAGTCGCCGCACGACCACCTGGCGCTCTACCTGCACAACGGCCCCGAGTACGCCGAGGGACTGCTCGGCGCCCACAAGGCGCGGGTCGCCCCCTTCAACGTCAACTACCGGTACGTGGACGACGAGCTGGCGCAGCTGTTCGGCGACGCCCGGCCCGGCGCGGTCATCTTCCACGCCCGCTTCGCCGACGCCATCGGCCGCGTCGTGCGCCGCCTGGAGCGCCCGCCCGCGCTCCTGCTCCAGGTCGCCGACGAGTCGGGCGCCGACCTCCTGCCCGGCGCGCTCGACTACGAGGCCGCGCTCGCGGACGCCTCCGCCGACCCCCTGGACGTGCGCCCGCACGCCGATGACCTGCACATCCTCTACACCGGCGGCACCACCGGCCTGCCCAAGGGCGTGCTGTGGCGGATCGGCGACCTCATGGCCGGGCCGCTCGGCCTGCGCCGCCGCGACGACACCCCCATCACCGATCTGGACGAGGCCGTCGAGCGCGCCGCGCGCGGCCGGCACCGCGTGCTGGTCGGGCCGCCGATGATGCACGGGGCGGGGACCTGGTCGGCGCTGGGCGGCTGGTGCGGCGGCGCGTGCGTGGTCTTCCCCGACGTCGTGGACCGCCTGGACGCCGCCGACCTGCTGCGCACCGCCGAGCGCGAGCGCGTCACCCGCGTCCCGCTGGTCGGCGACGCCTTCGCGCGCCCGATCCTGGCCGAGCTGGAGCGCGGCTCCCACGACCTGTCCGCGCTGCGCACGATGCTCAACTCCGCCGCCGGGATCAGCCCGGACGTCAAGGCGCGGCTGCTGGAGCGCCTGCCGCACACCCGGATCGTGGACGTGCTCGGCTCGTCGGAGACCGGCTTCCAGGTGACCCGCAACGGGGCGGGCCCGCGCACCTTCTCGGCCGCCCCCGGCACGGCCGTCGTCAGCGCCGACCGCACCCGCCGCCTCGCGCCCGGCGAGGACGAGATGGGCTGGCTGGCCAAGGGCGGCGACGCGATCCCGCTCGGCTACCTGAACGACCCGGCCAAGACCGCCGCCACCTTCCTGACGATCGGCGGCGAGCGCCTGGTCGTGGCCGGGGACCGCGCCCGCCTGCTGGCCGACGGGACGGTGGAGGTGCACGGCCGCGAGGCCACCACGATCAACACCGGCGGCGAGAAGGTGTTCGCCGAGGAGGTCGAGACCGTGCTGCGCGGCCTGCCCGGCGTCGCCGACGCGCTGGTGGTGGGCCGGCCCAGCGAGCGGTGGGGCACCGAGATCGTCGCGGTGCTGCGCCTGGCCGACCGGGCCGGCGAGCGGCCCTCCGACGCCGACCTGCGCGCCGGCTGCGCCGCCCACCTGGCCCGATACAAGATCCCGAAGGCGTTCCTGCGCACCTCCGGCGGCCTGCGCCTGCCCAACGGAAAGGCCGACTACGCAGCGGCCAGGGCCGTCCTCGCCCGTGCGGCGGAGGGGGCGGCCGCGCTCTAGGGGCACCGCTGGCCGAATCCGGTTCTGGGGAGTCCTGTACAAGATCCACTTTGCCGGACATGCTGGCGGCATGCCCGATCTGAGCACCCTGCTGTCCGACCTGGCCGCCGAGGGCGACGCCCTGGACGCCCTGGTCGCCCCGCTGCCCGACGGCGGCTGGGCCGCGCCCACGCCCGCCGCCGGCTGGACGGTCGCGCACCAGGTCGCCCACCTCGCCTGGACCGACCGGCAGACCATCGCCGCCGCCACCGACACGGCCGCGTTCGACGCCGTGCTGGCCGACGCGATCGCCGACCCCGGGGGTTTCGTGGAGGCCGGCGCGGCCGAGGGCGCCGCCGAGCCGCCCGCCGCCCTGCTGGAGGACTGGCGCGCCGGGCGCCGCACGGTGCTGGACGCGCTGGGCGCGGTCATGCCGGGGGTGAAGCTCCCCTGGTTCGGGCCGCCGATGAGCGCGGCGTCCATGGCCACCGCGCGGCTGATGGAGACCTGGGCGCACGGCCAGGACGTCGCCGACGCCCTCGGCGTCGAGCGGGAGCCGACCGCCCGGCTGCGGCACGTCGCCCACATCGGCGTCCGCACCCGCGACTTCTCCTACCTCAACCGCGGCCTGGAGCCGCCCGCCGACCCCTTCCACGTCATCCTCACCGGGCCCGGCGGCGAGGTCTGGACCTGGGGCCCCGACGACGGGCCGCAGTCGGTCACCGGCAGCGCGCTGGACTTCTGCCTGCTGGTCACCCAGCGCCGCAACCGCGCCGACCTCGCCCTGACGGCCGAGGGGCCCGACGCCGACCGCTGGCTGGACCTCGCGCAGGCGTTCGCGGGCCCGCCCGGCCCGGGACGGGCGCCGATGAGAGGTTGAGCACTGTCGCCGCGGCGCCGGTTACACCCGTGCCGATCATGGATAGGTCCTGGTCATGACCATCCTGATCGCCTTCGACGGCTCCGACGACGCCCGCACCGCCATCGAGTACGCCGCCCGGCGCCTGAAGCCCGAGCCCGCCGTCGTCCTCACCGTCTGGGAGCCCCTGCTGACGCAGGTCGCGTGGGCTCCCCTGGCGGGCGTGGGCGCCATGCCCGCCGCCGTGGACGAGCAGGGCGAGCAGTGGGCCGAGGAGGACCAGGCCAAGCGGATCGCCGAGGAGGGGGTCCGGATCGCCCGCGAGGCGGGGCTGCCCGAGGCGACCGCGCGCGCCGAGCGGTGCAACGGCGCGATCTGGCCCGCCGTCGTGGACGTGGCCGACGAGGTGGACGCCTCGCTCATCGTCACCGGCTCGCGCGGCCTGTCGAAGGCCAAGTCGGTGCTGCTGGGCAGCGTGTCCGACCGCGTCCTGCACCACGCGCGGCGCCCGGTGCTGATCGTCCCGCCGGCCGGGGAGTGACCGCTCAGCCGAGCGCGCGCTCGAACGCCTCGTAGGCGTCCTGCGTGAACAGCACGAACCGCGCCTCGGCCACCTTGGTGGGGGTGGCGCGGACGGTGCCGACCGCGATGCGCGCCGCGTCGTCCATCGGCCACCCGTAGATCCCGGCCGAGATCGCCGGGAACGCGATCGAGGACACCTCCAGGTCGTCGGCCACGCGCAGCGCCTCCCGGTAGCAGGAGGCGAGCAGCGCCGACCGGTCCTCGGTCCTGGAGTAGACCGGGCCGACGGTGTGGACGACCCACCGGGCGGGCAGGTTCCCGCCGGTCGTCGCCACCGCCTGCCCGGTCGGCAGGCCGCCGCCGTAGTGGGAGGCCCGCAGCTTGCGGCACTCCTCCAGGATCGCCGGGCCGCCCCGGCGGTGGATCGCGCCGTCCACCCCGCCGCCGCCGAGCAGCGAGGAGTTGGCCGCGTTCACGACCGCGTCCACGTCCTGCCGGGTGATGTCGCCCCGCACCAGAGTGATCTCCATGACCCCGCTCTCCCTCGCCGCCGGACTGGAAGCCTGCTCCGCACGGGCGGAGCGTAAACACCCTCACCGGGCCCGCGCCACCGAGATTCCGCCGAGCACCGCCAGCAGGCCGCCGGTCCACAACACCCCCGCGACGCCCGCGCCGTCGGCGACGCGTCCGCCGACCAGCGCGCCCAGCGAGATCGCGATGTTGAACACCGCCACGAACAGCGCCGAGCCCGCCTCCGGGGCGCGCGGGACGGCCGCCAGCAGCCGGCTCTGCAGGGTGACCGACACGCCCCCGTAGGCCAGTCCCCAGGCGACCATCGCGACCGGGCCCGACAGCGGCAGCAGCGCCATCGACACCGCCAGCGCCCCGCTGATCGCCAGGACCGTGCGGTCCGGGGCCCGGGCGGCCCCGGCGCCCGCCGCGAAGTTGCCCGCCACGCCCGCGACGCCGTAGGCCAGCAGCAGCGCCCCGACCAGGCCCGCGCCGACGCCCGCCACCTGCTCCAGCGCGGGCCGCACGTAGGTGTAGGCCGCGAAATGCCCGGTGACCAGCAGGAACGTGACCAGCAGCCCGGTCCGCACGCGGCGCGTGCGCAGCAGCTCCGGCACCGCGCGCAGCCGCACCGGCTCCGCCACCGGCAGCGGCGGCAGCAGCACCGCCAGCGCGACCGCCACCACCGCCGCCAGCGCGGCCAGCACGCCGAACACGGCCCGCCAGCCCGCCGCACCGCCGATCAGCGTCCCGGCGGGCACGCCGAGCACCGAGGCGACCGCGATCCCACTGAAGATCACAGAAGTGGCGGTGCCGGCCGACCGCTCGGGCACCAGCCGGCCGCCGAGCCCCGCCGCCATCGCCCAGACGCCGCCGATCGACACCCCGACCAGCACCCGCGCCGCCAGGAACGCCCCGAACCCGGGCGCGAGCGCCGACACCAGGTCGGCCGCCGCCAGCAGCGCGACCAGGGCGACCAGCACCGGCCGCCGGTCCCGCCGCCCGGCCGCCACCGCCAGCGCCGGCGCGGCGACCGCCGCCACGAGGCCGGGCAGCGTCATCGCGAGCCCCGCGGTCCCGGTGGAGACGCCGAACGTCGCCGCCATCGCGGTCAGCAGCCCGACCGGCACCATCTCGGCCGTCACCACCGAGAACGTCGCGGCCGCGACCGCCCCCACCGCGAGCCACCCCACCAGGGGCGTACGAGTGATCATCACCATGCCCCCACCCTCCGGCCGGGCCCGGAGCAGGAACAACGGCGAAGATCGCATCCTTGGATTAGCCGGGCTCATCGATGCGCGGAGGACTCGTGACCGGTCTGGACTTGCGGGAGCTGGAGTGCTTCCTCGCCCTCAGCCAGGAGCTGCACTTCGGCCGCACCGCCGACCGCCTGTACATCTCGCAGGGACGGGTCAGCCAGCTCCTGCGCGCGCTGGAGAACCGGGTCGGAGGCCGCTTGGTGGAGCGCACGAGCCGCCGCGTACGGCTTACGCCGCTCGGCGAACGTTTCCTGGCGGATCTGCGTCCCGCCTACGACTCGTTGCACGACGCCTTCGCGCGGGCGCGCGAGGACGCGCGCGGGGTGACGGGGGTACTGCGCATCGGCTTCGCGGGCACGTTGAACGAACGGCTGCTGGCGCTGGTCACCGCGTTCCAGGAGGCGCACCAAGGGTGCGTGGTGGAGGCGGTCGAGCTGCCGCTGTCCGACCCGTTCGGCGCCGTGCGGCGCGGGGAGATCGACGCGGCGATCGTCCTGACACCGGTGCGGGAGACGGGCCTGGCGACCGGCCCGGTCTTCTCCGTCGAGCCGCAGACGCTGGTGGTCTCCAACCGCCATCCGCTCGCCGGGCGGGAGTCGGTCACGGCCGAGGACCTGGCCGGGTGCGCGCTGATCGGCGTCACCGGCCCCGCGCCGCGCTACTGGCGAGAGGCGCAGGCCCCCACCGCCACGCCGCGGGGCGTCCCGATCCCGCGCGGCCCGGAGGTCGCCACGCTCCAGGAGGGGCTGACGGCGGCCGCCGTCGGCCGCGGCGGGATGCTGCTGTGCGCGGCGACCGCGCGCTACCACCGCCGCCGCGACCTGGCCTCGGTGCCGGTCGCGGGCCTGCCCGACTCGGCGCTGACGCTGGTCTGGCCGCCCGACCGCGCCACCGCCCGCCTGCGGGCGTTCGCGCGGGCGCTGTCGGAATGATCGTCCCCGCGGTTTCCCGCTGGTCGGCGCGGGTAGCCGTGAGACAGGCCGGAGGGGGGCGGGTCGATGCTGCAAGCGGGCCTGTGGGGGTTGCTGGCGGGCTCGGCGCTGGTGATCGGGGCGCTGGTCGGCTACCTGGCGAAGGTGCCGACCTGGATGGTCGCGGGCGTCATGGCGTTCGGCAGCGGAGTGCTGATGTCGGCGGTGGCGTTCGAGCTGTTCGCCGAGGCGCACGAGCAGGGCGGCCTGGCGGCGACGGCGCTGGGCGCCGCGATCGGCGCGGCGGTCTACACCGGGGCCAACGCCGTGCTGGCCCGCCGTGGCGCGCAACACCGCAAGCGGTCGGGCGGGCAGCAGCCGTCGGAGCAGGAGCGGTCGGGCTCGGGCGGCGCGATCGCGCTGGGCGCGCTGCTGGACGGGGTGCCCGAGTCGATCGTGATCGGCGTCGGCCTGCTGGGCGGCGGCGCGGTCAGCACCGCGACCGTCGCGGCGATCTTCATCAGCAACGTGCCGGAGGGACTGTCGAGCGCGTCGGGGATGCGGCGCGCGGGCCGGAGCCCCGCGTACGTGTTCGGGCTGTGGGGCGGCATCGCGGTGGTGAGCGCGCTGGCGGCGATGCTGGGCTACGGGGCGCTGGGCGACGCCCCGGCGCGCGCGCAGGCCGCGATCACGGCGCTGGCGGGCGGCGCGATCCTGACGATGGTGGCGGACACGATGATCCCCGAGGCGTTCGAGAACGCCCGGCTGTGGACCGGGCTGATCACGGTGGCGGGCTTCCTCAGCGCGTTCGCGCTGTCCATGGGGTGAGGCGGTGCACGGGGTGAGGGGGCCGGTCCCGCGGCGGGCGCGGGACCGGCCCCGGATCAGGAGGCCCTGGCCTCCTCGGTGATCCGCCCGCCCCGCAGCTCCAGGTGGGAGCCGGTGAAGCGGTGGCGCATCAGCCGGTCGTGCGTGACCAGGACGAGGGCGCCGGCGAACGGGTCGAGCGCCGCCTCCAGCTCGTCCACCAGGGCCGGGGACAGGTGGTTGGTGGGCTCGTCCAGCAGGAGCAGGTCCACCGGGCGGGACACCAGCCGCGCGAGCTCCAGGCGGCGGCGCTGCCCCACCGACAGGACGCCGACGCGGCGGTGCAGGTCGCCGTGCTCGAACAGGCCGAGCGCCAGCAGCTCGTCCGCGTGGTCGTCGGGCGGGCCCGGACGGCCGGCGGCGAAGGCCGCGAGGACGGTCTGCTCCGCGCGGCCCGGCAGGCCGTCCTGCCGCAGGTAGCCGATCCGGCGCGGCAGGCGGGCTTGCCCCTCGTCCGGCCGCAGCCCACCGGCCAGGACGCGCAGCAGCGTGCTCTTGCCGGCCCCGTTCGGGCCGGTGACGAGCAGCCGCTCGCCGCGGTCGAGCCGGAGCGCCGGCAGGTCCAGCCGGTCGCCGACCCGGACGCCCAGCAGCTCGGCGACCGGCCCGCCCTCATCGGCCGCCCCGTCGCCCGCCCGGTCGTCCGCCAGCGCGGCGGGGGTGAAGCGCAGCGGGTCGGGCGGGGCGGGGACGGGCGCGGCGTAGAGCCGGCGCAGCCGCTCGTTGGCGTGGCGCACCCGGTTGGCGGTGCCCGTCGAGGACGACCGCGACCGGTGCGCGCCCGCGCCGCTGAACGCGTGCGGCCCCTTGCGGGAGAGCGACGCCAGCCACCTGCCGCCGGTCTCGGCGAGCCCGGCGTGCCGGGACACCTCGGCGGCCCACTCCTCGTGCCGCCGCAGCCGCTCGGCGCGCTCGGCCGCCTTGGCGGCGAGGTAGCCGGTGTAGCCGTCGCCGTAGCGGCGGACGCCGCGGGTCACATGGTCCACCTCCAGGATGGTCGTGGTGACGCGGTCCAGGAACGCGCGGTCATGGGTGATCACGACGACCGTGCCGCGGTGCGCCCGCAGGTGGTCCTCCAGCCAGGCCACGGCTCCGTCGTCGAGATCGTTGGTGGGCTCGTCCAGCAGCAGGAGCTCGGGCGTGCCCGCCAGGGTGGCGGCCAGCACGAGGCGCGACGCCTCCCCTCCGGACAGGGTGCCGATCCGCCGGTCGCGCGCCAGGGCGGGCAGCCCCAGGCCGTGCAGCGCGGCGTCCACGCGCACGTCCACGGTGTAGCCGCCGCGCGCCTCGAACTCGGCCAGCAGGGCGCCGTACTCGGCCATCCGCTCCGGGAGGACGGCCTCGGGGGCCTCCGCCAGGGCGGCTTCGGCCTCGTGCAGGCGCGCCTCCAGGGCCCGCAGGTCGGCCAGGGCCAGGTCGATCGCCTCGGCCACCGTCGCCTCCGGCGGGAGCTCCAGGGTCTGCGCCAGGTAGGCGATGCCGCCCGGGGCCAGCACCGTCACGTCGCCGTTGCCGGGCCGCTCCCGGCCCGCGATCAGGCGGAGCAGGGTGGACTTGCCCGAGCCGTTCTCGCCGATGACGCCGATCTTCTCGCCGGGCTTGACGGTGAACGAGACCCGGTCCAGGACCGGGCGGTCGCCGTAGTGCTTGGTCACCGCGGCGAAGGTCAGTTGGGCTGATGGGGTGCGCATAAGGGGCGGCTCCTGTTCCCGGCGCGAAGGCCGATGGCGGGCAGGTCGGACGGCTGCTGGCGCGCTCGGCGCGGCGGGATCACAGGAAGGACATGCGCCATAAGTTAGACGAGACGGTTCGTCTCGTCAAGAGGGAACGAGACGATTCGTCTCGTTATTTTCCAAGAAGAACGCCCGGCCGTGCGGCCGGGCGTCCTGGGAGGGGTTCTGCGCGGTTCCGCTCAGTCGTCGTCGCGGTCGGCGACGTTGCTCAGGACGCGGCCGTCCGCCGGGGCCAGGGTCAGGTCGCGCTCGGCGCCGTCCTTGCCGACGACCTCCACCGCCCAGACCGCCTGGCCGTTGGCGTTCCCGAAGTCCACCGACGTCACGACGCCGGGCGCGGTCTTCAGCGCGGACGTCGCCGCCTGCGCCGCCGTCAGCTTGGCGTCGGTCAGCGCCTTGGCCATGCCGGGCCACTGGTCGGCGCCCGCGTCGGCACCGTCGTCATCGGCGTCATCGGCGTCATCGGTGTCGGCGCCCTCCTTGCCGGACGCCAGTACCTTGCCGCTGTCGGCGTCGACGCGCACCTCGTGCCGGGACCCGTCGGCCGCCAGCACATCGACGCTCCACGCGGCCCCGCCCTTGTCGTCGCCGTCGTCGTCGGCCTCGTCCAGGTCCAGCTCCACGACCCGGCCCGGGGCCGCCTTGAGCGCCGCGTCCGCCGCCCGCTCCGCGGTGATCTTGACGGCGGGCGGGCGGTCCGGGCCCTCGTCGTCCTGCGCCGCGTACGCCGTGGCGGCGCCGCCGGCGGCCAGCACGGCCCCGGCGGCCGCGGTCACCAGCAGGCGGCGGCCGGTCAGCACGGATGTCATGGGGGTTCCTCCTCGGCTCTGCGCACGGACGGCCCCAGCCTCGCCGACGATCCTTAAGCGGGGCTGAAGCACCCTGAAGGCGGCTTCAGGTTCGTTCTGGCAGCCTGGACGGCATGCGGCTGCTGATCGTGGAGGACGAGCGCAGGCTCGCGGCGTCCCTGGCCAAGGGGCTGACCGCCGAGGGGTTCGCGGTGGACGTGGTCCACGACGGCGTCACCGGCCTGGACCGCGCCGTCGAGCGCGACTACGACCTGATCATGCTCGACATCATGCTGCCCGGCCTCAACGGCTACCGCGTCTGCGCCGAGCTGCGCGCCGCCGGCGTCGACGCGCCCGTGCTGATGCTCACCGCCAAGGACGGCGAGTACGACGAGGCCGAGGGGCTGGACACCGGCGCCGACGACTACATCACCAAGCCGTTCTCGTACATGGTCCTGCTCGCCCGCGTCCGCGCCCTGCTGCGCCGCCGCACCCGGGGCGGCGCTCCCGCGATCGTGCTGGGCGACCTCACCGTCGACCCGGCCGCGCGGCGCGTGCGGCGCGGCGACACCGAGGTCGAGCTGACCGCCAAGGAGTTCGCCGTCCTGGAGCACCTGGCGGTGAACGCCGGGCGCGTGGTGTCGAAGGCGCAGATCATCGAGCACGTGTGGGACCTCGCCTACGACGGCGATCCCAACATCGTCGAGGTCTACGTGAGCGCGCTGCGCCGCAAGCTGGACGCCCCGTTCGGCCGCCGCTCGATCAGCACGGTGCGGGGCGCGGGGTACCGGCTGGCGGCCGACGGCGGGACCGGCTGAGATGGGGCCCCGATCGGTGCGGGCGCGCACCGCGCTGGCGGCCACCGCCGTGGTCGCCGCGGCGCTGGTCGCGACCGGCGCCGCCGTCGTGCTGCTGCTGCGCGCCGAGCTCACCGGCCGCGCCGGGCTGCAGGCCGAGGTCACCGCGCGCGAGGTCGCGGGCCGCCTCGCGTCCGGCGTGCCCTACGACCGGCTCGACCTCCCCGACGCCGAGGACCATCCGGTGCAGGTCGTCGACGCGGCCGGGCGCGTCCGCGCGGCCGACTCCGAGCTGCGCTCCCTGGACGGCGCCGCGCGCCCCTCCGCCGAGCCCGATGACGACGACGGCGACGACGGCGAGGCCCGCCCCGGCCGGATCTCCTCGCAGGTCCGCATGTCCACCGGCACCGCCGACGTGGACGGCGACACCACCGCCCAGCGCTTCGCCGCGCTGGCGGTGACCGCACCCTCGGGCGAGACCCTGACCGTCTACGCGGGCGCCCCGCTGGACGCGCAGCGCCAGGCGGTCGGCGCGGTGACCCGCGCGATGCTGGTCGGCCTCCCCGTGCTGCTGGCGGTGGTCGCCGCGGTCACCTGGCTGGTGACGCGCCGCGCGCTGCGCCCGGTCGCGGCGATCCGCGCCGAGCTGGCGGAGATCACCGCCGCCGGCGACCTGGCCCGGCGCGTCCCGGTGCCCGGCTCCCGGGACGAGGTCGCGGCGCTCGCCACCACCACCAACGCCACGCTCGCGGCGCTGGAGCGCTCGGTGGCACGGCAGCGCGACTTCGTCGCCGACGCCTCGCACGAGCTGCGCAACCCGATCGCCTCGCTGCGCACCGAGCTGGAGGTCGCGCAGGCGCACCCGGAGCTGCTGGACGTCGGCGGCCTCACCGAGGAGGTCGTCCGCCTCCAGCACCTGGCCGCCGACCTGCTCCTGCTCGCCCGCCTGGACGCCGGGGACCGCGCCGCCGAGCCGCGCCCCGTCGAGCTGGCCGACCTCGTGCGCGAGGAGGCCGGGCGGCGGCCCGGCGTGGCAACGGTGATCGACGCGGCTCCGCAGGTGGCGGGCTCGCACGGCCGTCTCGCCCGCGCCCTGGGCAACCTCCTGGACAACGCCGTCCGGCACGCCGACCGATACGTGCGCGTGGAGTTGACCGAAACCGGCGGGACGGCAGTGATACGCGTCACCGACGACGGACCGGGCATCCCGCCCGCCGACCGCGAGCGGATCTTCGAGCGGTTCGTGCGGCTGGACGACGCGCGCAGCCGCGACGACGGCGGCGCCGGGCTCGGCCTGCCCATCGCCCGCGAGGTCGTCAGGGCGCACGGCGGTACGCTCACCGCGGGCGCGGCGCCCGGCGGCGGCGCGCTGCTGGAGGTGCGGCTGCCCGCGACACGCCCGGATCACTGATCCGCCGTTCCCCCCATCGTGACGATCTGCGGTCCGCACCGGGCGGCGGGGCAGGGAAACGTGGGCTGATACGGGACTATGCTGCCGTCGAGACGACCACAATGACGTGTAAGTCGTGGAGGTTCCCCCTTGAAGATCTTTCTTGCCGGAGCGACCGGCGTCGTGGGCCGTCAGCTGATCCCGTTGCTGGTCGAGGCCGGCCACCAGGTCGTCGGGACCACCCGCCGGCCCGAGCGCGCCGCCGACCTGTCCGCGCTGGGCGCCGACCCGGTGGTGGTCGACGCGCTGGACGGCGCCGCGCTCGCCGTCGCGGTCGCCGCCGCCCGCCCGGACGCGATCGTCCACCAGCTCACCGACCTGAGCGCCGAGGACTTCGCCGCCAACTCGCGGCTGCGCATCGAGGGCACGCGCAACCTGGTCGAGGCGGCCAAGGCGGCGGGCGTCGAGACGATGGTCGCGCAGAGCATCGCGTGGCTGTACCGGCCGGGCGAGACCCCGGCCGTGGAGACCGACCCGCTCGACCCGACGCTGCCCCCGTACGAGGGCGTCGCGGCGCTGGAGGAGGCCGTGGCGGAGATGCCGCGCGGCGTGGTCCTGCGCTACGGCGCGCTGTACGGGCCGGGCACCTGGTACGCGCCCGACGGCGCGATCGCCGACCGGGTGCGGGCCGGCAGCCTCGCGCTGACCCCGGCGTGGACGTCGTTCGTGCACGTGGACGACGCTGCGGCCGCGGCGCTGGCGGCGCTGGAGTGGCCGTCGGGGCCGGTCAACATCGTGGACGACGAGCCCGCGACCAGCGCGGAGTGGCTGCCGGTCTACAGCGCGGCGCTGGGCGCGCCGACCCCGGGCACGGCGCGGCACGCGGCCGCGACGGGCCGCGCGGTGTCCAACGCGCGGGCCAAGGAGCTGGGCTGGAAGCCGCTGGTCGCCTCCTGGCGCACCGGTTTCGCCGACACCGACCGCGACCGGGGCTGAGCCGCCGGGATCAGGACCGCTGGTCGGGGCCGGTCGCGGTCACGCCTGGGCGGTCTCGATCCGCTCGACCCGTCCGTCCCGGACGGTGAAGCGCCAGCGCGTGTCCAGCTCGCCCCACCGCTCGTTGTCGAGCTTCACCAGCATCGAGCCGTCGGGCTCGGTCCGCTGGACCGTGAAGCGTCCGCCCACGTTGAAGATCTCCTTGTCGAACCAGTCGCGCACGTCGCGCTCGATGCCGTTGTCGGTCAGCACCGCGTCCGGGTCGAGCAGGCCCCGGAAGCCGTCCCGGTCACCGTCGTTGAGGGCCTGGACCAGGGCGTTGACGGTCGGATCGCTCGGCTGGTGGTGGTGATGGCTCATGCGCACCAGTCAACGTCCCGGCCCGCCATCGCCCGGTCATGCCGCCCCCAAAGCCCGGTATGTCTGCTTCATACCTTCACCGGCATCCGGGAGACCGCGAAGCGCAGCCGGAACGGGCTCAGCGTGCGCGGCAGCGGCGCCCCCTCCCCCAGGTGCCTGCCGCCGTCGGGCCGGAAGTCGTGCCCCTGGAGCAGCGCCCCGAGGAACAGGCTCGTCACCAGCAGGACGAGGTTGCGGCCCGGGCACTCCACCGGCCCGCCGCTGAACGGGATCGCCGACCAGTCGGCCTCCGCCGTCCCGTCCAGCCAGGCGCCGGGCGCGAAGTCGTCGGCGTAGGGCAGGTTCTGCTCGTCGCGCTGCAGGAACGGCGTGTAGATGATCAGCCCGGTGCCGGCGGGCAGCCGCCGCCCCGCCCACTCGGTCTCGGTGGTGCTGTCGCGCAGCACCGCCATCGTGGTCGGCCACAACCGCACCGACTCCTGCACGCAGGACCGCAGGTAGGGCAGGTCCTGCGGGGCCGACAGGTCGAGCCCGTCGATCTCGTCGCGGGCCGGTCCGGCGGCGACGGGCCGGGCGGCCAGCACCGCCAGCGCCCGGAAGGCGGCCATCCCGGCGGGCTCGAACGCGAACAGCCACTGCGGCACCTGGTCGGCGGGCTCGGTCATGTCGGTCTTGGGCGTGCGGGCGACCAGCTCGGCGAGGCTGCCGGGCTCGGCGCGCGCCAGGTGCTCGCGCAGCCGCCGCTGGAAGCGCTCCCGGACGCGGTCGCGGCGCGGGTGCGCGAACGACCAGTTCGCGTTCATCCGCAGCGTGGTGAGCAGGTCGCTGATCTCGTCGTCGTCGCGCGCGGCGTCGCCCAGCACGACGCGGCGGATCACGCGCCACCAGGCGATGCGGAAGGAGTCCCAGTCCAGGGCGCCGGAACGGTCCACCGAGGCCAGCAGTTCGGCGGCCTCCTCGTGCACCTTCCGCGAGATCGCCGAGCCCAGGCAGTGGACCTCGTGCGGGGTGTCCAGGACCTCCTCGTTGAAGCGGCGGCGGTCGGCGCGCTCGGCGCCGTGCGAGGCGAGCACGCCGTGCGGCTGGAAGTGCTCCAGCGCCTTGCGCTTCTCCCGGTTGGCGGCGGCGAACGGCTCGGGCGACCCGGTCAGGATCCGCTCCACGTCGCCGGGGGTGAGCACCATCGCCAGCGACCGCCCGGGCACCGCCAGCCGCAGCGGGCCAGGGCCGTACCGGGCCCGCAGGCCCTGCAGCAGCCGCCCTGCGTGGCGGTCGGCGTCCACGGCCTCGGCCAGCGCGACCACCTTGGGCCGCCGGGCCAGGACGCCGCGCGCGATCGCCGGGACCAGCACCAGCGCGCCGACTCGTAACGTGTCCAGGACGGAGGCGCGCGGCACGTCACGCTCGGTGCCCCCGGCGCCCCTGGCCTGGATCTGCTGCGACGTGATGCTCACGATCGGCCCCCCGATGTCACTGGTTTGTTCCCTATGTCAGAGGTGCCCGTGGGGCTGCTGTTAAACCGGAGGTGGGGTAAACCGAACCCCCGCCTTCCGTGCTGGCACGATCGACCTGGTCAGGGCCGTTGAGCGAGGCTTTGGGCATGACCTCGTCCGCTCTGGCCCGCCGCCCGGTCCCCGCTCCGGTCCGGCGCGCCGCCTCCGCCGTCGCCGCCCTGCCGCGCCGCAGCGCCTACGCCGTGGCCGCCCTGCCCGCCGCGCTCGCCTCGCTGCCCGGCCTCCGCGTCCAGCCGCTGCTCGCGCGCCGCCTGCTCGGCCCGGACGCCACGCGCGCCGCCCGGCACCGGGTGGCCCTGCACGCGCTGGCGTCGCTGCCGCTCGGCCTGCTGTCCCTGGTCGTGGCGGTGTACGGGTGGTCCTTCGTCCTGCTGAACGTCCTCTATCCGGTGCGTCCCCTCATCGGGATGGGCGACGGTTCCTACCAGGACGCCTGGGGCGGCCCGACGCTCGCCGGGGCGTGGGCGGTGCACGGGGCGGGCGGTCTGGTGCTCCTGGTCGTGCTCGCCTACCTGCTCAAGGGGGTCACGGCCCTCCAGGAGCGGCTGATGCGCTGGACAATGGGCGTATGAAAGGCGTGCTGCGCGCCCCGTTCTCCCGGCGGGCCTGGGCCGAGGTGCTCTATGTGCTCGCGGGGGTCCCCCTGACCGTGCTGAGCGTGCTCTACGCCGTCGCCGGAGGCGCGGTGTCGGCGGTGTTCTCGGTCACGCGGATCGGCGGGCCGGTGACGCGCGGCGTGCACCGGGGCGCGCGGCGGATCGGCGACCTGCACCGGCGGTCGGCGGCGGCCCTGCTGCGCGAGCGGATCGGCCGCGACGACCCGGGCCTCCGCACGCTGCTGTACCTGGCGGCGCGGCTTCCGCTGAGCGCCGTCGCCGTGGTCGTGCTGTACTTCAGCTGGATCTGCGGGGTCCTGCTGCTGGGCTACCCGTTCTACTTCCAGTTCGGCCTCAACCGGATCGTCTCGCGGGACTCGGCCGGACGGGCGCAGGAGGGGATGAACCTCGGCGGCCTCTACTTCGACGACGTCGCGAAGAGCCTGCTGGTGGGCGCGGCGGGGCTGGTGCTGCTCCTGGCGGCGCCGTGGACGATGCGGGCGGCCGTCCGGCTGGACCTCGCGACCGCGCGGGCGCTGCTCGGGCCGCGTCCCGGGACCGCGCGCATCCGGGCGCTGGAGGAGAGCCGGTCGTTCGCGGTGCAGGACGCGGTCGCCACGCTGCGCCGGATCGAACGCGACCTGCACGACGGCGCGCAGGTCCAGCTCATCGCGCTGACGATGCGGCTGGCGATGCTGCGGGAGCTGCTGCCCGCCGACACCCCGGCGGCCACGCGGGAGCTGGTGGAGTCGGCGCACGGCGACGCCCGGCAGGCGATCGCCGAGCTGCGCGAGCTGGTGCGCGGCATCCATCCGCCGACGCTCGACAAGGGGCTCGACGTCGCGCTGGCCACGCTCGCGGCGCGCAGCCCCGTCCCGGCCGAGCTGGACACCGACCTGCCCGAGCGCCCGGCGCCGGCGATCGAGTCGATCGCCTACTTCTGCGTGTCGGAGCTGCTGGCCAACGCGGGCAAGCACGCCGGGGCCCGGCGGGTGACGATCCGGGCCGACCAGCCGGCCGGTACGCTGCGGTTGCGGGTCGCCGACGACGGGCGCGGCGGCGCCCGGATCGGCGCGGGCAGCGGGCTGGCCGGGCTGTCGGAGCGGGTGCGCACCGTGGACGGCGACCTCCACGTGTCCAGCCCACCGGGAGGTCCCACCGCCGTGACCGTCACGCTCCCCCTGTCGGCATGACCGGCCGCACGGCACTGCGGATCGTGCTCGCCGAGGACGCGGTGATCCTGCGCGGGGGCCTCGCCCAGCTGCTGGCGCTGCGCGGCCACCGGGTGGTCGCCGGGGTCGGCGACGCCGCCGCGCTGCGCGGGGCGGTGGCCGAGCACCGGCCGGACGCGGCGGTGCTCGACATCCGGATGCCGCCCACCTTCACCGACGAGGGCCTGCGCGCGGCGCTGGAGCTGCGCCGCGACCATCCGGACGTGGGCATCCTGCTGTTCTCGCAGTACGTGGAGACGCGGTACGCGCGCGAACTGCTGGCCGGCTCACCGCGCGGCG
Source organism: Spirillospora sp. CA-253888 (assembly GCA_050936435.1). Lineage (GTDB taxonomy): Bacteria > Actinomycetota > Actinomycetes > Streptosporangiales > Streptosporangiaceae > Spirillospora. Next base: position 4,545,490 of record JBNJMT010000001.1, on the reverse strand, counting down.
TCGGCTACCTGCTGAAGGAGCGGGTGTCGGACCTGGACGACTTCGTGGACGCGCTGACCCGGGTCGCCGCCGGGGGGGACGGCGCTGGACCCCGAGATCGTGGCGCACCTGCTCGGCGGCTCCCGGCGCGACGACGGCCTGGCGGCGCTCACCCCGCGCGAGCGCGAGGTGCTGGGGCTGATGGCCGAGGGGCGCAGCAACGCGGCGATCGCGGCGGCGCTGGTGGTCTCGGACCGCGCCGTGGAGAAGCACGTGGCGGGCATCTTCACCAAGCTGGACCTGCCCCCGGCCGCCACCGACCACCGCAGGGTGCTGGCGGTCCTGCGCTACCTGGAGGAGGGCCGCTGACCCGCGCCCGCGCGGCCCGCGCGCGTCCCCCTCAGGCCAGCTCGACCGTGCGCACGGTCGCCTCGGGGTGGGCGTCCGCCAGCAGCCGCTCGCCCTCCTCCTCCAGCGCCCGGCGGTCGGCCGCCGAGACCGGGCCGAACAGCTCGACCCGCAGCGTCGCCTCCTTGCGCTTGCGCTCGATCTTCCACATGCCGTGGACGAAGCCGTCCACCAGCACCGTGGCGCGGATGATGCCGTTCACCGTGAAGATCCGCCTGCGGTGCTCCTCGCTGACGATCCGGGCCCGGTCGGCGTGCGACAGCGTCAGGTTGTCGAACTCCGGGACGTACCGCACGGGCGCGGGGACGCCGGGGTCGGGGCGCGGCGCGTCCGGCAGGTCGTACAGGACGCGGCCGTTCTCGTCGGTGAAGGTCACCAGCTCGGGCGCCAGCCGCTCCATCACCTCGCCGAGGCGCGTGACGCCCCACCAGTGCTGCGCGTCCCGCACGGTGGCGGGCCCGAACGCGGCCAGGTAGCGGGTCAGCATCTCCTCGGCCGCGCAGGGCTCGGGCGTCCGCCCGAGCCACTGCTCGACGGTGGTGTGCCGGGCCAGGCCGGACGCGCCCCAGACCCCGCGCGGCGGCACCTGCACCAGCGTCAGGCCGCCCCGCACCGCCCGCACCAGCATGTCGCCCGGCGCGTCCGGCCAGCGCTCGGCGAGGGCCTCGCGCAGCTCCTTGTCGCTCAGCGGGGCCTCCTCCAGCAGGGGGCGCGCGGCTTCGGCGATGTCGGCGACGCCCACCCCGTCCGGCAGGGCCGACAGCGCCGTCGCGGTCGCCCACGCCTCCAGCAGCGGCTGCGTGTGGGGCCGCCAGGCGAGCGCGTCCCGCGCGCCGACCAGGTGGATCGTGCCGCGCATCAGGACCATGCGCACCAGGCGGCGGTCGTGCAGGAGCCGCCCCGGCTCGGCGAAGTCGAAGTCCTCAAGGCGCGTCCACAGCCCCACGTGGGGCGGGTTGGGGGCCTGCGACTGCATCCCGGCGAGCCGCTCGACGGCGTCGAGCACGGTCGTGCGCTCGCGGCGCAGCAGCATCTGCCGCGCCAGCAGCGCCCGGTTGAGCGCCCGCCGGTCCAGCACCGTTCCCTCAGCCGTCATAGCGCCCCCGTAGTTCGAGCCAGTTGGGAGGAGGGCCCGGCAGCTCCTCCGCGTCCGGCATGTGCAGTCCGTCAAGGATCAAGGTCAGGTAGCGGTGCTGCAACCGGTTCATCCGCTCCGGGTCGCCGATGCGGATGGTGTGCAGGTGCTCCAGCAGCACCGACACGTCGCCGACCGCCACGTCCGCGCGCAGCGCCCCCGCCTGCTTGGTGCGGTCGAGCAGCCGCTGCGTCGCGGCGTGGATCTCCTGGCCCTTGCGGCTCATCTCCTCGGTCACCGGGAAGCTGCCCGCCAGCCGCATGGTGAGCGAGCCGGCCCCGATGTCCAGGCACCTGCGCATGAACGAGGCGAACGCCTCCCAGGCGTCCCCCCGGTCCTCCAGCGCCTCCTCGACCAGGCCGAGGTAGCGGTCCATGCCCTCGTCGGCGAGGCGCTGGAGCAGCTCCTCCTTGCTCTTGTAGCGCCGGTAGAGGGCGCTGATCCCGACCCCGGCGTGCTCGGCCACCGCCGAGATCGGGGCGCCGGGGTCGGCGGTGAAGACCGCGCGCGCGGCCTCGCGGATCAGCTCATCGTTGCGGGCCGCCTGGGCCTTGCGCCCGTTCATGGGCGCCTGGGTGCTCTCCATGTCGCCCATAGTAAGGGAACGAAGAATTCCGTTCTACTACTGCGGGTACGGCTTTTCAGGAGACCCGGCGGCGCAGCCACCACAAGCACAGGCCCGACAGTCCGAGGGCGAGGGCGGTGTAGATCCCGGTCTCCAGCCACTGGAAGGTCCAGTAGCGTCCGGCCTCGTGGTAGACGACCCGCTGCCGGTAGCCGCGGCCGGTCAGGTCGGCCAGGCAGGTCCGGGCGTCCACGTCGCGCTTGCCCTGCGACATCGAGCAGGGGCCCGAGGTCGGCGCGGGCCCCAGGTCCTCGACCGCGCGCCCGGACGCGTCGACGATCGTGTTGGACAGGTCCCAGGCCCCCGCCTGGGGCGCCCGCATCTCGACCTCCAGCTTCCCGCCCGGCCCCGGCTCCCTTCCCAGCAGGTCCAGGTTCTGCATGGCCAGCGGCACGGTTTCGCGTACGGCCGGCAGCAGGTGCGGCCGCACGAGCAGGGGCATGGCGATCTGGACGGCGGCGAAGACGGCCAGGGTCAGGGCCATGGCGGGCATCGCGCGGCGGACCAGCATCCCGGCGGTCACCCCGAAGGCGAAGGCGAACAGCGCGTACCCGACGGGCACGACGCCGCGCACGCCGAACAGCAGCGGGTCCAGCCGCGCGAACTCCCCGGCGGCCGACGCGTCGATGGGCTCGGCCCACCAGGTCGTCATCAGGCTGCCCAGCCCCGCGGCGGCGACGGCGGCGAGCCCGGCCATGGCGAGCTTGACGGCCAGCCAGCGCGTGCGGGTGACGCCCTGGTTCCACACCAGCCGGTGCGTGCCGGCCTCCAGTTCGCGGGCGATCATGGGCGCACCCCAGAACAGCCCGATCAGCGCGGGCAGCAGGAGCATGATCGCGAGCGAGGCCAGGAACCAGACCTGGTGGTCCTCGAAGAAGTCCTCGGCGAAGCGCTCGCAGCCGCCCCCGGCCGCGCAGTTCGCCGAACCGGCGGCGTAGTCGTCGGCCAGGCCCGGACCGGTGAGCCCCAGGACCGCCGCCAGCAGCGCCAGGGCGGCGAACACCGCGGCGGCCGGGACGCGGAACTGGCGCCAGGACAGCCACATCATCGCTGGACCTCCAGGACGGGACGGCGGCCGGCGGCGGCCGGGGCGCTCATGTAGGCCAGGAGCAGGTCCTCCAGGTCGAGCTCGCCGACCGTCCAGGACGGGTCGTGGATCGGGCCCTCGGTGCGGACGACCAGGCTGGTCTGCCGCTCGGTGCGGCTCTCGGAGACCACCAGCCAGTCGGACGGGTACCGGGAGGCGTCCCGGCGCGGGCCGGTGACCCGGCGGTGGACGGCCAGCAGCTCGTCCACCTCGCCGGCGGCGCGCACCCGGGAGTCGACGAGCACGACCACGTAGTCGCAGGTCCGTTCGAGGTCGGAGACCAGGTGGGAGGAGAGCACCACGCTGATGCCCTGGTCCGCGACGGCCTCCATCAGGCTCCCGAGGAACTCGCGCCGGGCGAGCGGGTCGAGGGCGGCGACCGGTTCGTCCAGGAGCAGCAGCTCGGGCCGCTTGGCGAGGCCCAGGGTGAGGGCGAGCTGGGCGCGCTGGCCGCCCGACATCCGCCCGGCGCGGCGGCCCGGGTCGAGGCCGAGGCGCTCCACGCGCTCGCGGGCCAGCGCGTCGTCCCAGCCGGGGTTCAGCCGGGCGCCCAGCTTGAGGTGGTCGGCCACGGTCAGCCCGGCGTAGAGGGGGGCGTCCTGCGCCACGAAGCCGACCTTGGCCAGCTGCCCGGCCCCGGAGCCGGGACGGCCGCCCAGCACCGCGATGTCGCCCTCGGTGGGCGGGACCTGCCCGGCGGCCAGGCCGAGCAGGGTGGTCTTGCCCGCGCCGTTGGGGCCGACGAGGCCCACCACGTGCCCGGCGGGGACGTCCAGGTCGCAGTCGCGCAGCGCCCAGCGGCGCCCGTACCTCTTACCGAGCCCGGCGGCCCGCAGCGCGGCGGTCATGCGATGTCCCGCCGGGCGGCCTCGCGAAAGGTCGCGGTGAACAGGGCCTCGATGCCCTCGTCGTCGAGGCCGTGGCGGCGGGCCTTGGCGAGCCAGCGCCGCAGCTCCTGGCGCAGCGGCTCCTGCACCGCCGGGGAGGCGCCGGCGAGGGTGCCGGTCACGAAGGTGCCGACGCCGGGGCGGGCGGCGACCAGGCCGTCGTGCTCCAGCTCGCGGTACGCCTTGAGCACGGTGTTGGGGTTGATCGCGAGGGCCGCCGACACCTCCTTGACGGTGGGCAGGCGGTCGCCCTCGTGCAGCGTGCCGAGCCGCAGGGCCTGCCTGACCTGCCGCACGAGCTGCTGGTACGGCGACAGGCCGGAGCCGCCGTCCAGATGGAACTCGATCATGCTGCACTCCACTCATTTAGTTAGCTAGCACAATAGGTCTATTGATCGACCCGCTGTCAACCCGTTGACGGGGAACGCCGCCTCGGACACTATGAACATGCGTTCATGAACAAGCGTTCACGGAGAGGCGGACACATGCAGGGGATCGTCAACACGGGCCAGGCGGAGGCGTGGAACGGCTACGAAGGCGAGCACTGGGCCGCGCACCACGACCGCTACGACGCGGTGAACAGCGGCTTCAACGCCCGTCTGCTGGAGGCGGCCGCGATCGGCGAGCGGGACCGGGTGCTGGACGTGGGCTGCGGCAACGGCCAGGTGACCCGGCTGGCCGCGCGGCGGGCGCGGCTCGGCGGCGCGCTGGGGCTGGACCTGTCGGGCCCGATGCTCGGACGGGCGCGCGCCCTGGCCGCCGAGGAGGGCGTCGCGAACGTGGCGTTCGAGCAGGGCGACGCGCAGGTCCACCCGTTCGCCGAGGGGAGCCTCGACGTCGCGATCAGCCGGTTCGGGGTGATGTTCTTCGCCGACCCGGTGGCCGCGTTCGCCAACATCGGGCGGGCGCTGCGGCCGGGCGGGCGGCTGGCGCTGCTGGTCATGGACCGGCTGGACGGCACCGACCTCGGCGGCGTGCTCGGCGCGCTGTCGCGGCGCACGGGGGCGGCCGAGCCCGCCACCGGCGCGGACGGCACCGGCCCGACCTCGCTGGCCGACCCCACGCGCGTGCGCGAGATCCTGGGCGCGGCCGGGTACGAGGGCATCGACTCCGTCCCGGTGGAGGCCGACCAGGTCTGGGGCCGGGACGTGCAGGACGCCGCCCGCTTCCTGGCGGACTGGGGGCCGGTCCGCTACAACCTCGGCAATGGCCCGGAGGTGCAGGCCACCGCGGCGGAGGAGCTGCGCCCGTTCGCCTCGCCGGAGGGCGTCCGCCTGCGCGGCACGGCCCGCCTCGTCACCGCGGCGCGTCCGGCATGAACGTCCTGATCCTGGGCGGTTACGGCGCGGTGGGCCGGGAAGCGGCGACCTCGCTCGCGGACTCCGGCCACACCGTGACGGTGGCGGGACGGGACCCGGGCAGGGCGCGGCCGGTACCGGGGACACGGCCGCTCCGGCTCGACCTCCGCGACGGGGCCGCGCTCGAACGGGCGCTGGACGGCGTGGACGCGGTGCTCATGTGCGTCGACCAGGACAACGCGCGCGTCGCGCGGGCCTGCCTGGAGCGCGGCGTCCACTACGCGGACGTCACCGCGTCCGTCGGGCCGCTCACCGAGATCGAGCGGCTGGAGGCGAAGGACGCCGCCGCCGTGCTGAGCGTAGGGCTCATCCCCGGCGTGTCCAACCTGCTGGCCCGGCTCTGCGTGGAGCGGACCGGCGGCCGGGACGTGGAGATCGCCGCACTGCTCGGCTCCGGCGAGCGGCACGGCGCGGCGGCGATCGGCTGGACGCTCGACGCGCTGCCCGAGCTGGGCCCGTCCTGGCGGGCCCGCTTCCCCGCGCCGTACGGGACGCGGACCGTGCACCGCTTCCCCTTCTCCGACCAGCACACCCTGCCCCGCACGCTCGGCGTCCGTGTCCGCACGGGCCTGTGCTTCGACTCGCGTCCCCTGACCGCCGCGCTCCCCCGGGCCGTGCGCCCGATGGAGCGGCCGCGGGTCCGCAAGGCGGTCGAAGCCGTGCTGGCCAGAGTGCACATGGGCGGGGACGGGTTCGCGGTGTCGGCCACTTCGGAGGGGTACACCGTCGCGTTCAGCGGCCGGCTCCAGAGCCGCGCCACGGGGCTCGCGGCCGCCGAGGTCGTCCGGCGGCTGCCCGGCCTGCCGGCCGGCGTCCGGCACATCGACCAGGTCATCGAGCCCGGCCCCTACCTCGCGGCGCTGACGGACGCCGGGTTCGGCCTGGTTCACTACGATGCCCGGTGATGTCTCCACGGAAAGCGGCGGCGCTGCGCGACGACGGGCCCAGCCTGTGCGACCACCTGGTCCGCACCGCCGCGCGCCTCATCGCCGAGCACGGCACGGCGGGCCTGACCGTCCGCATGATCGCGCGCGAGGCGGGCGTCGCCGACGGCGTGCTGTACAACCACTTCGCCGACAAGGAGGAGCTGCTCGCCTACGCCCTGTGCGCCCATGTCCAGGCGGTGGAGAGCGGTCTCGGCGAGCTGCCCGAGCCCGGCACCGGCACGGTCGCCGCCAACCTGCGCGCCCACCTCGACTACGGGCTCGCGCTGCACCGGGGCATCCTGCCCGCGCTGGCCGGGCTCACCGGGCAACCCGCGGTACTGGCCCGGTTCGCCGGGCTGACCGGGCCCGAGCCCGAGTGGCGCGACCGGCTGCGCGGCTACCTGGAGGCCGAGGCCGAGCTGGGCCGTCTCGCGCCGGACGCCGGGCTCGACGCCGCCGTCCGGATGCTCGTCGGCGTCTGCCACGAGACGGTCCTGTCGCTGCTGCTGTGCGGCCGGGCCGAGCCGGTGGACGTGCCCTCCGTGGTCGCCACCGTCCTGCACGGCATCGCCCCTCGGGACGGCTGACCGCGCCCGGCCTTCACCGCAGGTAGTCCATCCCCATCACCTCCCGCACCTCGGCGAGGGTCCGGTCCGCGACGGCACCGGCCCGCGCGTTGCCCTCGGCGAGCACGCGCAGCAGCTCGCCCGGCTCGGCGGCGTACTCGGCGCGGCGGGCGCGGACCGGCCTCAGGAACTCGTTCACCGACTCGGTGACGACCCGCTTGAGCGCCGCCGCCCCGCCGTCGCCGATCCCGTCCGCCACCTCGTGCGGGTCGCGGTCCTGGCAGAGCGCGGCCAGCAGCACCAGGTTGGACACCTCGGGGCGCGCCTCGGGGTCGTAGGCGATGCGCCGTTCGGCGTCGGTCCTCGCGCGCCTGATCAGGCGGGCGGTCTCGTCCTCGGTGGCCGACAGCGCGATGGCGTTGCCCCGGCTCTTGCTCATCTTGCCGCCGTCGGTGCCCAGCAGCTTCGGCGCGGCCGACAGCAGCGCGTCCGGCACCGGGAAGACGGGGCCGTAGCGGTCGTTGAAGCGGCGCGCGACCGTACGGGTGATCTCCTGGTGCGGGAGCTGGTCGCGTCCGACCGGCACCAGGTTCGCCTTGCAGAACAGGATGTCGGCGGCCTGGTGCACGGGGTAGGTGAGCATCAGCCCGCTGACCGCCGCCTGCCGGGAGGCGGTGATCTCGTCCTTGACGGTGGGGTTGCGGCGCAGCTCGGCGTCGGTCACCAGGGACAGGAACGGCAGCACGAGCTGGTTGAGGGCCGGTACGGCGCTGTGCGCGAAGACCGTCGAGCGGGCCGGGTCCACGCCGACGGCGAGGTGGTCGGCCAGCAGGCCCAGCACGTGCGCGGGCAGCCGGTCGGCCACGTCGCGGTCGGTGAGCACCTGGTAGTCGGCGATCAGCACGAACAGCTCGACCCCGGCCCGCTGCAGCCGGACGCGGTTGGCCAGGGTGCCGAAGTAGTGGCCGAGGTGCAGCGGGCCGGTGGGACGGTCGCCGGTGAGGACGCGGAACGCGCCGGGGTCCTGGGCGATGCGCTCTTCCAGGTCGGCGCCCGCGTCGGCGGGAACGTCGGTGGGGGTGGTTCGCATGGGGTTTCTCCTTGGGGTTCGGACGTCCCCCGAAGCGGACCCCGCCAAAGAGAAAAGGGCCGTCCGGCGGACGGCCCTCGTGCGTGCTCGGTCTGGCCGTCCTAGGACGGCCACCAGGTACGGAGCGCGCGGGTCATGGCCCCAGCCTAGCCGCCGGAAACCGATCTGGTGATGGATTATCTGTCAACTTACTACTTGCTAGCCTGGAGGCATGACCACTCTTTCGCCCAGCGACGGCCGGCCGGACATGTCGTTCCTGTTCGACCACACCAGCCACGTCCTGCGCACCCAGATGGCGGCCGCGCTCGCCGAGATCGGGCTCACGCCCCGGATGCACTGCGTCCTGGTGCACGCCCTGGAGGAGGAGCGCACCCAGATCCAGCTCGCCGAGATCGGGGACATGGACAAGACCACCATGGTCGTCACCGTGGACGCACTGGAGAAGGCCGGCTACGCCGAGCGGCGGCCCTCCAGCACCGACCGCAGGGCCCGCATCATCGCGGTGACCGAGAAGGGGGCCGAGATCGCCGAGCGGAGCCAGGCGATCGTGGACCGCGTGCACGACGCGCTACTGGGCGCCCTGCCCGAGGACGAGCGGAAGGTGTTCGTGCGCGCCATGGAACGGCTGGTCACCGGGCACCTGGCCACGCCCGCGCCCGCCCCGCAGGGGGTGCGCCGGGCCCGACAGCGCAGCGCCTGAGGTGATCCCTTCAGAAATTATCCGCATAAAGATCGTCTGTTACTAAACCATCTGCTAACGTCTCTCCTGTTCCCCCCGAACAGGAGAGACGGCGATGACTTCCCCCACCCCCCACCGGTCCCGATGGCTCGCGCTGGCGATCCTCTGCGCCGGAATGCTGATGATCATCCTGGACGGCAGCATCGTCACCGTGGCGCTGCCGGCCATCCAGCAGGACCTGGGCTTCTCGGCGAGCGGGCTGTCGTGGACGGTCAACGCCTACGTGATCGCCTTCGGCGGCCTGCTGCTGCTCGCCGGGCGGCTCGGCGACCTGCTCGGCCGCAGGCGCATGTTCGTCGCGGGCCTCGCGGTGTTCACGCTGGCCTCGCTGCTGTGCGGGCTGGCGACCGGCCCCGGGACGCTCATCGCGGCCCGGTTCCTGCAAGGGGTCGGCGGCGCCATGGCCTCGGCCGTCAGCCTCGGCATGATCATCACGCTGTTCACCGACCCCGCCGAGCGGGCCAGGGCCATCGGCGCCTTCGCCTTCACCGGCTCGGCCGGCGCCTCCATCGGCCAGGTGCTCGGCGGCGTGCTGACCGACGCGCTGGGCTGGAACTGGATCTTCTACATCAACCTGCCGATCGGCCTGGTCGCGATCGTGGCGGCCGTCCGGGTGCTGGACGGCGACACCGGGCTCGGGCTGCGGAGCGGCGCCGACGCCCTCGGCGCCCTGCTGGTCACCACCGGCGTGATGACCGGCGTCTACGCCATCGTCCAGGCCGAGCACAGCGGCTGGGGCTCGTCCGCCACGCTCGGGCTCGGCGCGCTGTCCCTCGTGCTGATCGCCGGGTTCGTCGCCCGGCAGGCCACGGCGAAGGCCCCGCTGCTGCCGCTGCGGATCCTGCGCTCGCGCAACGTCTGGGGCGCCAACGCGATCCAGATGCTGATGCTCGGCGCGCTGTTCAGCTTCCAGATGTTCATCGCGCTCTACCTGCAGAACGTCCTGCGCTACGACGCCACCGCGACCGGCCTCGCGATGCTGCCCGCCGCCCTCGCGATCGGCGTCGCCTCGCTCCTGCTGTCGGCCCGGCTGATCACCCGGTTCGGGGAGCGCACGATCCTGCTGGTGGGCCTGGTGCTGCTGCTCGCGGCCCGGTTCTTCCTGATGCGGCTGCCGCTGGACGGCGACTACCTGGCCGACGTGCTGCCGCTGATGCTGCTATCGGGCGGCTTCGGCCTCGCGATGCCCGCCCTGACCGGCCTCGGGATGTCCGGCGCCCGCGCCGGGGACGCCGGCGTCGCCTCGGGCCTGTTCAACACCACCCAGCAGATCGGCGCGGCGCTCGGCGTCGCGGCGCTCGCCACCCTGGCCGCCTCCCGCAGCGGCGGCGGCACCGCCCCCGCGGACCTGAACGACGGCTACCGGCTCGCCTTCAACGTGGGGGCGGGGTTGCTCGCCGCCGCGATCGTCCTCACCCTGGCCGTGCTCCGCAAGCCCGAGGGCGCCCCTGCCGACGAGGACAGCGACGCCCCGGTCCCCGTGGCCGCCTGACCCCCCGATCCCTCCGCACGACCCCCGCCCCTCTCACTGACGAAAGGTCGATCCGATGAGCGAGAAGTACGGCCCCGGAGACGGTCCCGCCCCCCGCGTCCTCACCGACGAGGAGCTGTCGGCCCTGCTGGGCGCGCAGACCTTCGGCACGCTGGCCACCGTCAAGCGCAGCGGCCACCCTCACCTGTCCACCGTCGCCTACAACTGGAACGCACGGGAGCGGGTGATCCGCATCTCCACCACCGAGGACCGGCTCAAGGTCCGCCAGGTGCGCAACAACCCCCGCGTCGCCCTGCACGTGCCGGGCGGGAACGTCTGGTCGTTCGCCACCGCCGAGGGCGACGCCGAGCTGTCGGAGGTCACCACCGAGCCGGGGGACGCCGTCGGGCGCGAGCTGCTGGCCCTGACGCCGGGCTTCCCCGACCCCGCCGACGAGCGGGCGTTCCTGGAGCAGATGGTGAAGGACCGCCGGCTGGTCGTGCGCATGAAAGTGGGCCGCCTTTACGGGACGGCCCTGGACATCTCCTAGTGCGGGATGGCGTACAACAGCAGCGGCAGCCCCGCCAGCAGCGGCACCCCCGCCATCACGACCGCGCGGACCCACCGGCGCACGGGCTTGGGCTCCAGCAGCCGCTGCACCCGCGCCATCACCGGGATGTCGCCGGCCGTGGCCACGCCCAGCGTCCCCGACGGGGCCGGGCCCGGCCGGGCCGCCGCGAAGCGCAGCAGCGCCGTCGCCAGCTCCCTCGGGGGCCGGTGGCGGCGCGCGCGGTCGTCGGCGGCCATCTCGATCAGCAGCTCGACCGCGTCGAGGCAGCGCCCGACCAGGTGGATCTGCGGGAACACCTGCCGCAGCGAGGTGAACGGCAGCAGCACCAGGTCGTGCCGCTCGCGCGCGTGCGCGCGCTCGTGCGCGAGCACCGCGGCCAGCTCGTCGGCGTCCAGCAGCGCCAGCGTCCCGGCGCTCACCACCACCTTCGACGAGCGGACCCCCGGAACGCAGTACGCCGCCGCGCCCGGGTGGTCCAGGACCAGGGTGCCGGGGGCGGCGGAGTCGCTGCGGGAGACCAGCGCGAGCAGGGCGCGGTGGCGCCGTCTGGCACGTACCACACGGAACACCGCGTACATCAGCATCACCACCAGCACCACCGTGAGGCTCACGGCGGCCAGCAGCGCCACCAGGTGCACCGTGTCCAGGCGCCCGGCCTGGTCGGCGAACATCCCGGGCACGCCGCCCGCGACGCCCTTCCGGTAGGGCAGCAGCGCCGCGCCCAGCAGCGCGCCGATGGTGGCCACGCCCCAGCTCAGGCCGAGGGCCTGCCACAGGGCGATGCCGAGGCGGGGGGCCCGCCAGGTCCAGCGGGCCTTCGACAGCAGGTGCGCCCCGCCTACGGTTCCCAAGGAGAGCAGTGCGAGCAGGGCCGTTCCGGTCATGCCGGTGGCTCCTTAGCGGAGAGGAGGTCGGCCAGGGCCTGGCGGATGACGGCGGCCTCGTCCTGCGACACCGACCGCACGAAGTGGGCCAGCGCGGCGTCGCGGTCGCCGGTCTCGTTGAGGGCGCCGAGCATGAGCTCGGTCACGTAGCCCTCGCGGCTCGCGACCGGGCGGTAGCGCCAGGCGCGGCCGTCGCGCTCGCGGGCGAGGAAGCCCTTCTTGGCGAGACGGTCCAGCACGGTCATGACGGTGGTGTGCGCGAGGTCGCGGTCGCCGGCCAGGGCGCGGCTCACGTCGCGCGCGGTGGCGGGTTCGACACCCGCGTCCTCCCGCGCCCAGAGGACCTCCATGACGGTGCGTTCAAGCTCTCCCAGACCCTTCACGCCCGCCAGGTTATCCGACTGAGACCGATGTCACCACGTCAGGTAGTACTACCGAGTTAAGTACTACAGGCCGTAGTACTACATTCAGTCGTATGAGCTTCCTCCTGCTCCTGGCCGACGCCCCCGTCGTCGGGCCCGTCGCCGACGCCGCGCGCGGCGCGGCCTCACCGGCCGACTTCATGGCCGCCCGCCAGCAGATGGCGTTCACCCTCGGCTTCCACATCGTGCTGGCCTCCATCGGCATCGGCCTCCCGGCGATCACCCTGCTCGCCGAGTGGCGCTCGCTGCGCACCGGCGACACGGTGTACGCCGAGCTGGCCCGGCGCTGGATGAAGGCCGCCGGCGTGCTGTTCGCGGTCGGCGCGGTGTCGGGCACCGTGCTGTCGTTCGAGATGGGCACCCTGTGGCCCGGCTTCATGGACAAGTACGGCCAGGTGTTCGGCGCCGCGTTCGCGCTGGAGGGCATCGCCTTCTTCATCGAGGCGATCTTCATGGGCGTCTACCTGTACGGCTGGGACCGGCTGTCGCCCCGCGCGCACTTCATGACCGGCATCCCGGTGGTGATCGCCGGGATCGCCTCGGCCTCGTTCGTGGTCACCGTCAACTCCTGGATGAACCAGCCGCGCGGCTTCAAGCTGGTCAACGGCGAGGTCACCGACGTGGACCCGCTGGCCGCGATGTTCAACCCGGCCACCCCCGTGCAGGCCGTGCACCTGATCCTGGCCTCGCTCATGGTCTGCGGCTTCCTGGTCGCCTCGGTGTACGCGGTGGCGCTGCTGCGCGACCGCAAGGCCGGCCGCGTCGACCGCTACAACCGCCTGGGCTTCGCCGTGCCGTTCAGCCTCGGCGCGGTCTGCGCCCCGCTCCAGGTGCTGGTCGGCGACTGGGCCACCCGCTTCGTCGCCGACAACCAGCCCATCAAGTTCGCCGCGATGGAGGGCGTCGAGCACACCCAGGCGGGCCAGCCGTTCAAGTTCGCGATCTTCGAGATCCCGAACGCGCTGTCGCTGATGCTCAAGTTCGACGCGCACGCCACGCTGCGCGGCCTGGACTCCTTCCCCGCCGACCAGCGGCCGCCCGCCGAGGTCGTGCGGCTGGGCTTCGAGCTCATGATCACGATGGGGATGTTCCTGCTGGCGCTCGCCGCCTGGTGGGGCCTCACCTGGTTCCTGCGCCGCCGCGCCGCCGGTCGTGTCGGCGCGCTGAACGCCCGCGCGGACCTGCCGTGGAAGCCGTGGTTCCTGCGCGCGGCCGCCGTCGCCGGCATCGCCGCCGTCATCGCGATGGAGGCCGGCTGGACGGTCACCGAGGTCGGCCGCCAGCCCTGGATCGTGTACGGGGTGATGCGCGTCGAGGAGGCCGTCAACCCCAACCCCGGCCTGCGCTTCGGCCTGTACGTCGTGCTGGTCGTCTACACCGTGCTCGCCGTCGCCACCGTGAGCGTGCTGCGCCGGATGCGCCGCCGCCCCGAACCGCCCGCCCTCGCCGAACCCCCCAAGGAGAAGGTCCCGGCATGAGTTACTCCGACGTCGCCCTCGGGCTGATCCTGCTCGGCCTGTCGGCCTACCTGCTGTTCGGCGGCGCCGACTTCGGCGCGGGGCTGTGGCACATGGTGTCGCGCCGCCGCTCCGACCAGGAGGTCGTCGAGCACGCCATGGGCCCGCTGTGGGAGGCCAACCACGTCTGGCTGATCTTCGTGATGGTCATGACGTGGACGGCGTTCCCGCCGGTGTTCGCCGACGTCATGTCCGCGCACTGGGTGCCGCTGTCGCTGGCGGCCCTCGGCATCGTGGCGCGCGGCAGCACGTTCGTGTTCGCCAAGGCCGCCCCCGACCAGCGCTGGCACGCGCCCATCTTCGGCGTCTCCTCGGTGCTCACGCCGTACTGCTTCGGCGCGGTCGCCACCACCGTCGCCACCGGCGGCGCGTCCTGGCTGAGCGCCGCCGGCGTCTACGGCGGCGTGCTGACCACCGCGCTGTGCGCCTACCTGGCGGCGGTCTACCTGATCTGGGACGCGCGGCGGCTCGCGCCCGACAGCGACGTGATGCTGCGGTTCCGGGGCTACGCGATCCTGTCGGGGGTGGCGGTCGGCCTGCTCGCGCTGCCGGGCGCGGTGTCGTTCGGCGTGCACTCGCCGCTGATGCTGGCGTCGGCGGCGGCCGGGCTGGTGTCGCTGGTGCTGGTGGTGCGGCGCAACTTCCTGGCGGTGCGGGTGACGGGCGCGCTCGCGGTCGTCACGGTGCTGTGGGGCGCGGCCGAGATGTCGGGGCTGGACCTGGACTCGGCCGCCGCGCACGACGCGGTGCTGCAGGTGGTGTTCGTCGCGCTCGGCGCGGGCGCGCTGATCCTGGTGCCGTCGATGGCCTGGCTGTTCGTCCTGTTCCAGCGCGGCGCCCCGCAGCAGGCGGAGACGCGCTGAAAGCCTGCGGCGCGCCGGGCGTCACGGTCGGCAACCACGCTCCCGGCGCGCCGCACCCGGAAGCCCACCCCACGGGGCGGGCTTCCTCGTTTTCAGGAGACGTGCTCCAGCTCCCGCTTCTCGGCGGCCTCGGGCGCGGGCTCCGGCGCGGCCTCCGGGACGGGGCGGGACGCGCCCGGCCACCACCAGTTGGCGTGCCCGAGCAGGCTCATCAGCGCCGGGACCAGCATCAGCCGCACGATCGTCGCGTCCACCGCGACCGCGACCGCGAGGCCCAGCGCCATCATCTTCACCGTCGGGTCCGGCTGCGGCACGAACGAGGCGAACACGAAGATCATGATGAGCGCGGCCGAGGTGATCAGCCGGGCGGTGGCGGCGATGCCGGTGACCACGCTCTCGTGCGGGTCGCCGGTGCGCTGGTACTCCTCGCGGATGCGCGACAGCAGGAACACCTCGTAGTCCATGGACAGTCCGAAGATCAGGGCGAACATGAACAGCGGCACGAACGACATGATCGGGATCGCCTGGTCCACGCCCAGCAGCTCCACGCCCCAGCCCCACTGGAACACCGCCGTCACCACGCCGAACGACGCCCCGATCGACAGCAGGTTCATCAGGGCGGCCTTCAGCGGCACCAGGATCGACCGGAACGCGATCACCAGCAGCAGCAGCGCCACCCCGACCACCGCGACCACGACCGTGAGCATCCGGTCCCCCACGGTGTCGGCCATGTCGATGATCGCGGGGTTCTCGCCGCCCAGGTAGACGGTCGCGCCCGGGTGCTTCGCCCGGACCGCCGGGATGTCGGAGCCGCGCAGCCGGTGCACCAGGTCGGTGGTCCGCTCGGCGTGCGGCGCCGTCTCGGGGATCACGGTGAGGGTGGTCGTGGTGCCCGACACGACCGGGTCGCCGACGAACGCGACGCCCGGCACCTCCGAGAAGCGCTGCCGCAGCTCCTGCCCCAGCAGCGTCGCCTCCCGGGAGGGCTTCTTGGTGATGTCCGGGGCGCCCTTGGGCAGCTTCACCTTGGGCGGCTTCTTGATCCGCTCGACCTCGCCCGGCACCTTGGCGACCACCAGGAACGGGCTGTAGTGGCCGGGCCCGAACTCCTCGGCCACCACGTCGTACGCCTGCCGCGCGTCGGTCTTGGGCGAGTTGAGGCTGTCGGCCATCACGCCGAACCGCAGGCTCAGCGTCGGGATCGCGAGGACGAGCAGCAGCAGCGTGCCGAGGATCGCGTACGGCCAGGCCCGCCGGTCCACGTGCCGCCCCCAGCGCGCCCACCGCTCGGAGGCGCGGTCGGGCCGCACGCGCGGCAGCCTGTAGCGGTCGATGCGCGTGCCGAGCGCGCCGAGGATCGCGGGGAGCAGCGTCAGCGCGGCCAGCACCATCAGGCCGACCGCGAGCGCCGAGGCGAGCCCGATCCGTCCGATGAACTCGATCCCCGACAGGAACAGGCCGCAGATCGCGAACACCACCGTGCCGCCCGCGAACAGCACCGCGTGCCCCGAGTGGGCCATCGCGCGCCCGACGGCGGTCTCGGGGTCGTCGCCGTCGGCGAGCTGCTGCCGGTAGCGGGTCACGATGAACAGCGCGTAGTCGATGCCCGCGCCGATGCCGAGCATCGCGGCGACCATGGGCGCGGTCGGGTGCACCTCGGTGTGCGCGGCCGCCAGGTGGATCACCGAGTAGGCGACCGCCATCCCGCACAGCGACACCAGGATCGGGATGCCCGCCGCCAGGTAGGACCCGAACGCCAGCAGCAGCACCAGCATCGCCAGCGCGATGCCGACGCCCTCCTGCGGCCCGCCCTTGGGCTGGTTGAGGATCATCGCGACGATGCCGCCGAACTTCACCTCCAGCCCCGCCATCCGCGCGGGCTCGACGGCGGTGTTCAGCTTGTCGAGGTCGGCGGCGCTGACGTCGCCCATGTCGCCGGTCAGGTTGACGCGGACCATCACCGCGCGGGCGGTCTTGATGCCGCCCTGGCCCTGCGCGTAGGGGTTCTCGGTGAACGCCACGCGGTCCAGCCGGGCGATGTTCTCGATGGACTCGCCGATCGTGAGCGCGGCCCGCCAGTCCGCCGGGGCCACCTCCGGCGTACCGGTGAACACCACCGTCGCGGTCGGCCCGGTCATCGCCGGGAAGTCCTTGCGCAGGGTGTCGATGGCGCGCTGGGTCTCGGTGCCGGGCAGGGTGCTCTGCTGGACGAACATGCCGCCGCCGGCGAAGCCCGCGACCACCGTGCCGGCGATCACCAGGAGCCAGGCCGCGAACACGACCCGTCGCCGCCGCACGCACCAGCGGCCCAGTCGTTCCAGAATGCGCGCCATGCCCGAAGAAAAACACGCTGGGTGCATATTTGCAATAGATGCAAAAATGCAGTCATGGTAATGTCCGGTGATATGGATCACGTTCCGCGGCCGGGGCTGCGCGAGCGCAAGAAGCGCCGCACCCGGCAGGCCCTCGCCGCCGCGGCGCTGCGCCTGTTCGCCGAACGCGGCTACGAGGAGACGACGATCGCCGACATCGCGGCGGCCGCCGACGTCTCCCCGCGCACCTTCTTCAGCTACTTCCCGTCCAAGGAGGACGTGGTCTTCGCCGAGATGGACGACCGCCTCGCCGAAGTCGGCGAGCGCCTGGCGTCCCGCCCGCCCGGCGAGCCGCCGCTGGTCACCGTCCGGCACGCCATGGTCGCGGTGATGGAGGCGCTGGTCACCGAGCACGGCTCCTACGGCGCGGTGCAGGTGCGGCTGGTCCTGGAGCGCCCCGCGCTGCGCGCCCAGGCCCTGCAGCGGCTGTCGGACACCCAGGCCGAGCTGGAGGCGTGGCTGCGCGAGCTGAGCCCCGGCATCGACGAGATCGACGCGGTGGCCGCCACCGGCATGGCGGTCGGCGCGATGCAGTCGGTCATCGTGCACTGCCGCCGCGAGGGCTACGACCCCGAGGCCATGCGCGCGGCGCTGGACCGCACCCTGAACATCGTGGAGAACGGCCTCGGCTCGGTCGAGGCCATGCGCGGCGCGGGCGGGACCGCCGCCGCCTCCTAGAACGCCGGGCACCGGCCGGCGGTGGCGCCCGCCGCCGGTGCCCGGCTCACCGCCGCCCGACCGGTGCCCGGCTCCCATAGGATGCGGTTTCCCCGCTAAGCCCGTTTCCGAGGGAGACCTCCGCGTTGCCCCGTCCGCTCTCCGCCGCGCTGGCCGCGGCGCTGGTCCTGTGCGCCTGCGTGGCCTCCGATCCCATCCGCAGGGCCATCGGGACGGCCGAGGCCGCGGGCGAGCGGCGCGCCCCCGTCGTGCTGGTGCTCGGCGACAGCTACACCACCGGCATCCGCGGCATCACCCCCGAGCGCGCCTACGCCGTCCGCACCGCCCGCGCCCTGGGCTGGCAGGTCGTGATCGCCGGGCACGCCGGCACGGGCTTCGCCGGGACCGGCGGCACCGGCAAGAACTTCGCCACCCTCTACGACGAGCAGCTCGCCTGGCGGCCCGCGCCCGACATGGTGCTGGTCTCCGGCGGCCACAACGACGTCTGGTACCCGCCGGGCCTGGTGCAGCAGAACGCGCGCACCCTGCTCGGCAAGATGCGCAAGCGCTGGCCGGGCACGCAGCTCGTGCTGGTCGGCCCGATGTGGGGCGGCGACCCGGGCCCGACCGCGCTGACGGTGCGCGACGTGCTGCGCGAGGCCGCCGCGGGACTGCGGGTGCCGTTCATCGACCCGCTCGCCGAGCGCTGGATCACCGGCAACGTGCGGCGCGGCGCCGGCAACGCGCCGCGCTACATCCGCTCCGACGGCACCCACCCCAACGAGGCGGGCAACCGCTACATCGCCGACCGGCTGGTCGCCGACCTGCGCGCGCGCAAACTGGACCGGCCGCTGCTCGGCCGCCCGCCGGTCACCAGGTGACGGCCGGGCCTCCGGTCACCAGGGGCCGTAGGGGCCGCTGTTGGAGCGGCCGCCCTTGCCCTTGCCCTTGCCCTTGTACGGCTTGACGGCCGGGCGGACGTCGGCCAGGTAGACGGCGGCGGCGATGAAGGCGGCCACCGGCAGGATGCCGAGCAGCAGCATGATCGGCGACGCGCCGCCCAGCGGCGCGACCGCGTGCGCGGCGCCCAGCACCGCGGCCACGGCCAGGATCGCCAGCCAGATGTTCTTCTTGAGCTTGCCGGCCGCCTCGTAGGCGGGCGCGGGCGTGGTCAGCCCGTCCACCAGGGCCCACAGCTCCATCACGAAAGCGATGATCAGAAGAAGCCAGAAGAAGAAGTGCAGTACACCGAAGGCGGCCACTGGTGATCAACGCTCCTGTCCGTCTCGGGCGGCGCGCGCTGCCGCGGGATCGTGCGCGTGCGCCCAACCCTATGCGCCAGCCCGCGCTCACGGCGAGCACCGTCGTGTCTAGGGAAGACGACGGGACCCGGCCGGTCGTTCCCGGCCGGGTCCCGTCGGTCGCTCCTGGGGTCAGGAGTTCTTCTTGGTGGTGCTGGCGGGCGACTTGGCCTGCTCCTGCGCGGTCTTGCGGGCCTGGCCCGCCTTGGCCTTGGACGCGGGCTTGCGCGCGTCGCCGGCCGACACCGCGGCGACCTCCTCGGCCGACTCGGCGACCTCGGCGGCGGTGCGGTGCACGACCTTCTTGCCGCGCTCGGCCAGCTCGTCGATGAAGCCGACGGCGCGGGTGCCGAAGTGCGTGGCGTAGGCGACGGCCGCGCCCGGAAGGTCCTTGACCTCGATCTTGTCCTGGATGCGGGCCACGTTCTCGCGCGCCTCGCCGCGGTACTTGTCCACGTTCTGGCGCGCCTGCACGCGGTAGCGGTCCACGGTCTTGCGGACCTCGCCGCGGTACTTGTCGAGGTTGCCGCGGACCTCGCCCTGGACCTTGCCGGCCTGCTCGGGGACCTCGCGGAGCTTCTCCACCGCGAAGTCGCCGGCGCCGGCGAGGGTGTAGACGGCCTTGTTGTCACGGAAGGTGCTGGAGAGCGTCATCCTGCCTCGTCCTTTCCTGCGGTCTGCTCGTGCTCGGGCGTCATGCCGTTGGCTTGGTTCTCCTTGTGGAACGACTCGTAGATGTCGAGCAACACCTGCTTCTGCCGCTCCGTCAGGAGGAGGTCGGCCCGGATGGCGGCCTGCACATCCGTGTCGGACTCGCGCTCTTCGAGGATCCCGGCCTGCACGTACAGCACCTCGGCGGAGATCCGCAGCCCCTTGGCGATCTGGGCGAGGATCTCGGCGCTCGGCTTGCGGAGCCCGCGCTCGATCTGGCTCAGGTAGGGGTTGGAGATCCCCGAGACGTCCGCGAGCTGGCGCAGCGAGATCTTCGCCCTCGTGCGCTGCTCCCGGATGTACTCACCGATGGAGCCGACCTTCGAACTTGCCATGGTTCCACCCTGCGTCAGAGTGCTTGCAATTGCAAGCACGTAGCTAGCACTTCGGCGGTGATGCCGCTCACAACCTCGATAAATATGACGTCCTCCATGGGCAGAGCGCTTGCTGGGCCCCTTTTGGAGGTGCTGGAAGGCGCGTTTGATCGCGGCCGAAAAGAGGGCGGGCGGGTCTCAGGAGACCGCGTCGGCCGCCGCCGTCCAGGTGTTGCAGTGGGCCAGCCGCTGCTTGAGGTAGCCGGTGCGCACCCAGCCCGCGTAGGCGCGGCCCGAGCCGTGGTCGCGCAGCTCCGGCGGCTGGCGCTCGTCGCCGCGCCCCTGCACGTCCTCCATCATCGCCAGGTACTGCAGGCGCGTCATGGGCAGCGTGCGGCGCTCGGCGCCCAGGAACGCGCCCGCCAGGCACTGGGCCTGCAGCTCGATGCGGCGGCTGACCTCCACCCGCGCCAGCGGGTCGGCGCCCTCCATCCGCTGCTGGCCATAGGCGAGGATGCCCGCGCTGTCCTGCACGTGGTGGCCGTACTCGTGCGCGATGACCCGCGCGAACACCGCGAAGTGCGCCAGCGGCTCGCCGCCGGAGGTCTCCACGATGTGCCGCAGCCCCACGTACATGGTGTTGTTGGCCGGGCAGTAGAACGCCGAGGCCCCCGGCGTCGGGTAGGTGCCGCAGGGGCTGGTGCCCGGCTGGTCCCAGAACACCCGCTTCGGCGGGTCGAACGGCAGCTCCGCCTTGCCGAACTGCCGCACCCAGACGCGGTCCAGGCAGTCGCCCAGGGTGTCCATGAAGCGCCGCATCGACTCGGGGCCCGGCGCGATCGCGGGCAGCCTGCACCCGGCCGCGCCGAGCGCGCCGGTCGCGTACAGCCGGTTGTCGGTGGCCTTCTCCCGCTCCACCGGCGCGGCCTTGCCTGGCCGGATCGGGCCACCCTCGCCCGGCCCGAACAACGTGAAGCCGAGCACGGCGAGCACCGCCAGCACGGCCAGCCCGCCGACGAGGCCGGCGACCGTCCCGCCCGCGCTGCGGCGGGGCGGCCTGCGCGGCGGCGCGTAGTGGTAGCGCGGCCCCCCGTGCGCGGGCAGGCCGCTCGGCGGCACGCGCGGCGGTGCCGGTGGGGGGTGGTGACCTGCCATAGCCGGAAATCATCGCACGGCTTGCCGCTACCATTTGCGGCCATGTCTGGCTTTGCGGCGCCGGGGCGCGCGCGGACGGCGTGCGCCGCCCTGGCGGTCTCCGCCCTCCTCCCCCTGTCCCTGCCCGCCACCGCGTCCGCCGACCAGCGTCCGGCGGGCGGCACGGGCGCGAGCGCCGCCGACGGCCGGGTGGTGAAGGACGAGGTCGCCCTCACCCTCGGGCGCGGGGGCCTCGCCAAGGTCCGCGAGACCGTCACCTACCGCTTCGCCGGCGGCCGCGAGATCCAGCGGCGCTTCGTCACCCGCGACCACGACAGCATCACCCGCGACCGGGTCTTCGGGCTGGAGAACGTGCGCGCCTCCAGCCCCGACGGCGGCCCCACCGAGGTGACCGTCACCGAGCAGGACACCGAGACCACCGTCAAGGTCAGGGCGGGCGGCGCGATCAGCGGCGACCGCACGGTCGTGCTGGAGTACGACGTGCGCGGCGCGGTCACCCCGCTGGGCGCGACCGAGGAGTTCCGCTGGCCCGCCGTCGGCGGCTGGCGGGTGCCGGTGGACGAGGCCCGCGCCACCATCAGCGGCGTGCCGCTGCGCAGCGTCAACTGCTTCGCCGGGCCGCTGGCCAGCGCCATCGGCTGCTCGCAGTTCTCCATGGCGCACACCCGCGCGCAGGGCCTGTACGTGCAGCAGGGCATGTTGCCCGGCGAGTACCTCACGGTGGTCGCCGGGATGCCCGCGGGCGCGACCGGCGGCAAGCCCGTCTACGAGCGGCGGCACACCCTGGCCACCGCGTTCTCGGTGAACGGCGTCACCGGCGCGGCGCTGCTCGGCCTGCTGGTGCTGCTGCTCGGCGGGTTCGCGGGGCTGTACCTGCTGCGCGGCCGGGACGCGCGGGTCGTCGGCAAGAAGGCCGCCGAGGGCGACCACGCGCCGGTGGCGGGCGAGGCGTTCGAGCCGCCGGACGGGGTGCGGCCCGGCCAGATCGGCACGCTGATCGACGAGCAGGCCGACGTCATCGACGTCACCGCCACCATCGTGGACCTGGCCGTGCGCGGCTACCTGCTGATCGAGGAGGAGGAGCCCACCGCCGTCCGCAAGCTGGACTGGGTGCTGCGCCGCCTGGAGCGGCCGGTCACCGAGGAGCTGCTGACCTACGAGCGGCTGCTGCTGGAGGCGCTGTTCACCGCGCCGGACGGGGCGCCGCGCGCGCAGGTGCGGCTGTCGGACCTCGGCGGGACGTTCGCCACCCGGCTGGCCGAGGTGCGGTCGGCGATGTACGACGACGTGGTGGCGCAGGGCTGGTTCGCCCGGCGGCCCGACACCGTGCGCTCGCGCTGGACGGTCATCGGGTCGGTGCTGACCGCGCTCGGCGTCGCCGGGACGGTGGCGCTGGCGCTGACCACCGACCTGGCGCTGGCCGGGCTGGCGGTGATCATCGCGGGCGCGGCGATGGCGTACGCGGGCCAGTACATGCCGGCCAAGACCGCGCGGGGCTCGACGGTGCTGGCGCACACGATCGGGTTCCGGGCGTTCCTGGAGCGCGGCGAGGTGCCCGGCGACGGCATGGCGGGGCAGCAGCGGATCGCGCTGTTCTCGCGGTTCCTGCCGTACGCGGTGGTGTTCGGCGTGGTGCCGAAGTGGGCCGAGACGGTCAAGGACGCCGGCGAGCGCGCCCAGGGGGCCGACAACCTCTACTGGTACGAGGGCCCGGCCGAGTGGGACCTGTCGGGCTTCGCCGAGTCGATGCGGACCTTCACGCTGGCCACCTCGGGCTCGATCTCCCAGTCCCGGGGGCTGTGAGGCGCGTCATCGGGTTGATCGCCTCCAGGCGGGTAGGGGCCCGTCAGGAGGAGGTGACCGCAATGCTCGCCGAAGCAGCACCCACAGGCACCAACTACTGGCTGGTCCTGGCGCCCATCATCATCGCCATCGTGATCATCACCTGGATCGCGATCACCCGTTCGGCCGCGCGCAAGCACGTGGACAGGCGGCCGCCCGACCCGGACGCCACCGGGCACCGCGGCCCCGTCGAGGGCGGCATCATCAAGGGCGACCCCGGCCAGCGCAAGCCCTGACCGGCGCGCCCCGGCGGCCCGCCCCATCACTTCGGCCCCCTTTCCCGGCCCGGCGCCGGCGGAGGGGGCTTCGGGCTGCGTCCGGCCGAAGGTAAGATGTCTGACATCTTACCGAGGAGGATCAAGGTGGCTCTCAGTCCGGTCCCGGGCGGCTCCACCGTCGACGCCGTGCTGGACCAGCTCCAGGCCGAGGTCAGCGGCGGCGGATGGCGGGTCGGCGACCGCATACCCGGCGAACTCGACCTGGCGGCGCAGCTCGGCGTGAGCCGTCCGGCCGTCCGCGAGGCGATCCGCGCGCTGACGCACGTCGGCGTGCTGGAGGTGCGGCGCGGCGACGGCACCTACGTGCGCAGCAGCGCCGACCCGCGCCCGCTGCTCAACCGGGTCGGCCGCGCCGACCTGCGGGACGTGTTCGAGGTGCAGCTCGCCTACGACGTGCAGGCCGCCCGGCTCGCCGCGCGCCGCCGCACCGGCGACGACATCGCCCGGCTGGCCGGCCTGCTGGAGGCGCGGGCCGCCGCGACCGGGGCCGTGGAGTTCGGCGACGCCGACGCGCGGTTCCACATGGGCGTGGTCGAGGCCACGCGCAACCCGGTGCTGATCGAGGCCGTGCGGTACTTCCTGCGCCGCCTCGGCGACTCGATGGCCACGCTGCGCCTGGACCACCAGGTCCCCGAGGCCAGCCAGCAGGCGCACCAGGACGTCCTGGACGCCATCGTGGCGCGCGACGCCGACGCCGCCGGACGCGCCGCCGCCGCGGTGGTCGAGCCCACGCTCGCCGCCCTGGAGGAGCTCATGGCGGACCAGGACCAGCGGGGCGACCGGTGACCGGGCGGCGCGCGACGACGCTCGCGCAGCTCGCCCTGATCGTCCTGGTCGCGCTGAACCTGCGGCCCGCCATCACGGCCGTCGGCCCGCTGCTCACCGAGATCCGCGGCGAGTTCCACCTGTCGGGCACCGCGGCGGGCGCGCTGACCACGCTGCCGCTGGTGTGCTTCGGCGCCTACGGGCTGGTCGCCCCGTTCCTGCGGCGCGCGCCGCGCAGCGAGACGCTGCTGGTCGGCGGCATGACGCTGCTGGTGGTCGCGCTGCTGCTGCGGCTGGTCGACGCGCCGGCCGCGCTGTTCGCCGGGTCGCTGGTGGCCGGGATCGCCATCAGCGTCGGCAACATCGCGATGCCCGCGATCATCAAGCGGGACCATCCGGGCTCCATCCCGGCGGTCACGGCCGTCTACTCGGTGGCGGTCACCGTCGGCGCGGCCGCCTCGTCCGGGCTGGCGGTGCCGGTGGAGCACCTGGCCGGCGGCTCCTGGCGCTGGCCGCTGGCGCTGCTGACGATCCCGGCGGCCCTCGCTGCGCTGGTGTGGCTGCCCCGGACGCGCCGGCCGATCAGGTCGGCCGGCGCGGCCCCCGAGGGCCCCGCCGAGCCCGCCCGCGCGGTGGCGCGGGTGGTGTGGCGCTCGCCGCTCGCCTGGGCGGTCACCGCGTTCATGGGCACCCAGTCGCTGCTGGCCTACGTGGTGATCGGCTGGCTGCCGACGCTCTGCCAGGACCGCGGCATGGCCGAGGCCCCGGCCGGGTACGTGCTGGCGCTGTCCAGCCTGATGCAGGCCGTGGGGTCGCTGGCGGTGCCGGTGGTGGCGCGGCGGACCCGCGACCAGCGGCCGCTCGTGCTGGCCGTGGTGGCGCTGTGCGTGGTCGGCTTCGCCGGGATCGCCTGGGCGCCGATCGGGACGGTGTGGGTGTGGGCGGTCGTGCTGGGCCTCGCCCAGGGCGCCGCGTTCGCCGCCGCGCTGTCGTTCCTCGGCCTGCGCTCGCACGACGCGCGGATCGCCGGGCAGCTGTCGGGCATGGCGCAGGGCGTCGGCTACGTGATCGCGGCGCTCGGCCCGCTGGCGATCGGCGCGCTGCACGACGCCACGCACGGCTGGACGGTGCCGATGGCGGTGGTCCTGGTGATCGCGGTGGCGCTGGTGGTGCCGGGCATGGCCGCCGGGCGCGACCGGACCGTCGGCGGGCCGGAGGGCGGCCGCGAGCCCGCGGCCGAACCGTCCCCCGCGCTGCGGTGAGTCCGGCAAACAACCGGACAACGCACCGTCATTTCGACGGAACGTGCCTGGAAAGCGCCGATTCGACTGCTTAGGGTGGGGTCGACCGACGTTTCCGTGCTCGATCGGGGGATCGGATGACCACGACGATGGTGTTGGCGCAGGCGGCGGCCGGCAGCGCTCCCACGGGGGTGGGCATGTCACTGCTGTTCGGCCCGCTGATCATCGCGCTCGCGCTGGTGACATGGCTGGCCCTGGTCGGGTTCGCGTCCTGGCCGGGCGCCCACCCGAGCCGCGGCTACGACCAGTCCCCGCACCGGGGGCCCGCCGAGGGCGGCATGTACCACTACCGGCCCGGGATGTTCTCGCACAGCGACGTGGGCACCACCACGCGGAAGGTACGGAAGGCGCGGCCCGCCAAGACCGCGCAGGTCACGGAGTACGAGAGCGTCGCCCGGCCTTCGAGGAGCACGGGCGCCACGCGGATGTAGCCGCCGGAGACCGCGGGGGCGGTCCGGGTGGCGCCTGCCCGGACCGCCCCCGCCGCCATGCCTACCGGCAGTCGCTGCCGGGATTGTCATGGGTCATCGCGCAGGCCATGCGGCGCCCCTTCCCGCCGGTGGGGTACCGCTTCTCCAAGGCGGCCACCAGGTCCCGCCACTGGCGGCGGGTGTCGGCGATGGCGAGCGCGACCGCGCTGGAGAAGTTGGTGCCGATCCGGCCCCGGTCGGTGGTCGGGTCGGAGGCGGCGCCGGTCACCGGGTCGATGAGGCCGTTGTCCTTGTTGAGCGCGTGGTGCCGGATCCGCTTGCCGTCGGAGCAGCCGCGCTTCTCCCCCGAAACGGCGGCCGCGGTGTCGAAGCATCCGGTGCTGAGGTGCAGTGGGACGTCGGCGGCCGTGGGCTGAGGGTCGCGGAACGGATGGAACAGCGGGAAGGGCGTGGGGTTGCCCAGGCCGGGCGGATTGGTCACACCGATGGGCTGGGACCCGGCCGTGTCGGCCCAGTTGCTGTGGGAGTAGAAGTCCTGCACCGCGTGCATGGCCCGACCGAACTGCTCGAACACGTCGCACTTGGCGCGTCCCCTGGTCTGGTTGTACACGCACCGGAAGGAGAGGTTGACCTGCCCGGGATCGACCGTCCCGTTGTCCCGCAGCAGGCGGTCGGCGTTGCTCAGCGCGCTGTTCATGCGGGTGCGCACGTGGCCGATGCAGCCCAGCAGGTTCTTGGTGGCGTCGGCGCGGCTCTGCGGGTACCCGCTCCGGTGGAGGTAGTCGGCGTTGTCGCAGTGGGCGACCTGCTGGAGGACCTCGCTGCCGAGGTCGGGGGCGCCGATGCCGCCGCCCTTGCCCTTGGCCCCGGCCAGCTCTTCCAGCGACTTCGGCTCGAAGCAGTAGTTGTCCGGCGCCCGCCCGGTGGGGCAGGCGAGGGCCGCGCGGGTGATGCGTTCGTGCTCGGCGCGCTGGCCGAGCTTGTCGGTGAGGGTGCCGAAGGAATGCGCCGAAGGGGCGATCCCGGCCAGCGCCGTGCACACGACGGCTCCGGCGACCAGGGCGGTCACCGGCTTGGACTTCCTCATTCACGTCTCCATCGACGTCCGGTCCCGAGGAGTGCGTTTCCGCGCAGCACGCGGTCGCGGTACGGCGATCGAAGAGGTCGATGTCACGTCCGCCACTCCATTGACTAACACAGAGTGACAAAGTCGTGACAGTAAGTAAATAGGCCGTCGAAAGTTCTTTCCGCCGGGGGTCAGCCGTCGAACACGCCGGGGACGACCCGGATCGCGCCGACCAGCGCGTCCCCGCCGTGCAGGGGAACGGAGGCCAGCTCGTCCAGCACGGCCGCGTCGGCCGCCGGGACGTCCAGCGCGCGCAGCAGCGCCACCGTCACCGGGGTGCGGGCGCGCATCGCCCCGTCGTCGATCTTGATGACGCCGGCGCGGCCGTCGGCGAACGCGAAGGCGTCCACACCCTCGGCCCCGCACTTGACCAGCAGCCCCGGCACCGCGTCCATCAGCCGCCGCTCCTCGCGGCGCGTGCCGGAGGTCCACTGCGGGAAGTCCCGCATGGCGTCGGCGACCCGCCGCTCGGGGGTGCCCGGGGCCGCCAGCACCAGGGCGCGGAACGCCCGCGCCACCCCGGTCGCCGAGACCGCGAACAGCGGAGCGCCGCAGCCGTCCACGCCCACGGCGGCGGGCTTCTCGCCGGTCAGCTCCTCCACCGCCTCGCGGGTGGCGACCTGGAGCGGGTGCGCGGGGTCCAGGTAGTCCGCGGTCGGCCAGCCCGCCGCGACGCAGGTGGCCAGCATCGCGGCGTGCTTGCCGGAGCAGTTCATGCGCAGCCGGGACGCGGTCCCGCCGTTGCGGGCGACCTCCAGGCCCACCTCGGGGTCCAGCGGCCACTGCGCGGGACACTGGAGGTCCTGCTCACCGAGCCCGACCGAGGCCAGGATGCGCTCGGCGCCCTCGACGTGGAAGTCCTCGCCGGAGTGGCTGCCCGCCGCGATCGCCAGCAGCTCGCCGGTCAGGCCGAGGCCCGAGCGCACCATGGCGACCGCCTGCATGGGCTTGTTGGCCGAACGGGGGAAGATCGGATCGTCCGGAGCGCCGACACCGACCGCCACGGAGCCGTCGGCGGCCAGCCCCACGGCCGAGCCGCGGTGCCGCGACTCGACGAAACCGGACCGTTCCACCTCGACCAGTACCGGACCGCTCACGCTTCCCCCCTCGACGCACCTGCACGTCTGACCGTCCTTCCCAGGATATTCAGGAATGAAAGGCCCGAAGAGTCCTGACAGTCGCGCCCACCACAGGCCCAGTGACCAACAGCCCAAGAGCGAAGGTGACCAACAGCCCAAGGACGAAGAGGTAACCCCCAGAGCCACCCGAGATCGGCCCCGTGCCGGGTTTTCCCTAACCTCAGCCACCGGGGGCGGGGGTGCAGGGGGCGGAGCCCCTTGCCCAGGGGCCGCGGGGGACGGAGTCCCAGCGGCCCCTAAATGAGCACGCGGGCGCGGAGCGCCTTCCTTTGTGGGGGGTGCGGGGGCGGAGCCCCCGCCTCGGTAGGCAAGCACTGCGGCGAAGCCGTCCGTTGCGGGGTGTGGGGCAGCGCCCCGCCGGGGGACGTAGGGGGCAGGCCCCCTGCCCGGACGACGCACGCACGGCGCGAGTCCTGCGAGCGCCGGGCGGGCGGCGCCCGGATGTGGGGGTTTGGGGGGACGTCCCCCCAAGGAGACACAGCCGCTTTCGCCGCAGACAAGGCACCGACTCAGTCCGTGGGGGTCTACACAGACCCACCCAGCCCAACCACGCGCGGGTTTGCCCGCGCACCCAACACCCCCGGCCACGCGCGGGGTTAGGTACACGCGCGCATCGGCTCCAGCCACGCGGGGGGTTCAGCAGATGAGCAGCGACCCCAGCCCGCGCGGGAGGGGGGTGCACGCGCGCGCCAGCCCCAGCCACGCGGGGGTTTTGCGCACCTGACCGACCACGCCGGACCCCGCGTTCGGCACGTGCTCAACGATCCCAGCCGCGCGCGAGGTCAGGTGTGCGTGCGCACCGGCCTCGACCACGCGGGGGGTTCTGCACCCGGCCAACGACCTCAGCCCGCGCCCTGCACCCGACCAGCGACCCCGACCAGCGACCCCGACCAGCGACCCCGACCCCGACCCCGACCCCATGCTCTGCACGTGACCGGGAACCTCAGCCTGCGCGCTGCACCTGACCCGCGGCCCCAGCCCGTGTCTTGTGCCTGGCCAAGCCCGCCGTGACCACGGGCGGGCGCAGGGCATGAGCTCGGGGTGGCCGGGCCCGTGCACCAACCCGCGCGCGGCTGGGCTGAGCACCGATGTGCTGCTCCCGACCCCGTACGTGCTGGGCCTGCTGCGCGCGTGCACCTAACCCCGCGCGGGGCTGGGGTCGTTGGGGAGGCCGGTACGCCCGCGCGGGGCCAGGGTCGCTGGTCGCGTTCCGGGCGCAGAGCCGGGGTCGCTGCTCGGGTGCGGAGCGCGGGGT
Organism: Spirillospora sp. CA-253888; assembly: GCA_050936435.1. Classification (GTDB taxonomy): domain Bacteria; phylum Actinomycetota; class Actinomycetes; order Streptosporangiales; family Streptosporangiaceae; genus Spirillospora. Next base: position 4,516,315 of record JBNJMT010000001.1, on the reverse strand, counting down.
TGAGGTCGCTGCTCATCTGCTGAACCCCCCGCGTGGCTGGGCCGGTGCGCGCGTGCACCTAACCCCGCGCGGGGCTGGGGTTGCTGGGCCTGTGGGCAAACCCGCGCGTAGTGCGGCTGGGCGGTCGGGTGTAGACCCCCACAGATACCGTCGGTGCCTCTTCCTCGACGAAAGCGGCTGTGTTTGCCTTGGGGGGAGGTCCCCCCAAACCCCCACATCCGGGCGCCGCCCGCCCGGCGCTCGCCAGGGCTCGCGCCGTGCGTGCGTCGTCCGGGCAGGGGCCCGCCCCTACGACCCCGGCAGGGGGCAAGCCCCCCACACCCCCCGAACCGAAAGCGCTGCGCGCTTGCCTGCTTTCTTAAATGCCGCTGGGACTCCGTCCCCCGCGAGCCCCTGGGCAAGGGGCTCCGCCCCCTGCACCCCCGCCCCCGGTGGCTGAGGTTAGGGAAAACCCTGCACGGGGCCGGGGTCGTTGGGCGCGTGCAGAGCACGGGGCTGAGGTTGCTGGTCTTGTGCCAGGCACGGGGCTGAGGTCGTTGGGTACGTCGTTGGAGTACGTGAGCAAACCCGCACAGGGCGAGGCTGGCCTGTAAATCGACCAGAGCCAGTCGTACGTTCGTGTAGGCCCTCAGCACTTCCGATGCCGTCCCCCGAGATCGCCCGGGGGACGATCGCATCGTCCCCCGGGCGCCGGTCAGCGCTGCTTGATACCCAGGAACTCCCGGGCCTCCGCCGGCGCCATCGGCGGCCGCTGCGCAAAGCGGGCCAAGGCGCCCGCGCGTTCCACCAGCTGGGCGTTGGACGTGACCGGCTGCCCCTTCGCATAGGTCAGCGTGTCCTCCATGCCGACCCGCAGGTGCCCGCCCGCCGACAGGGCCGCGAACATCACCGGCAGTCCCGTCCGTCCCACGCCCGTGGCCGACCACGTCGCCCCATCCGGCAGCGCCTCGACGGCCGCCACCAGCGTGCGCGCATCCCCGGGCATCCCGCCCGGCACCCCCATCACCAGGTCGCAATGCACCCGGCCCCCGTACGGCAGGCCGTGCTTGTCCAGCAGGCGGTACAGGGCGGCCACCTGGCCCAAGTCGAACAGCTCGAACTCTGGGACGATCTCCAGCTCCTGCGTCCGCTGGTACAGCTCCACCATGAACGGCCAAGGGTTCATGAACACGTCGTCACCGAAGTTGACCGTCCCGCACGTCAGCGAGCAGCCGTCCGGTCCCGCCTCCAGCACCCGCAGCCGGTCCTCGTAGGCGTCGGTGACCGCGCCGCCGGTGGACAGCTGGACGATGAGGCCGGTGCCCTCCCGCAGGGCCTGCACCGTGTCGGTCAGGCGGGCGAGGTCCAGGGTGGGCCGCGCGCCGTCGTCGCGGACGTGGACGTGGATCACCGCCGCCCCCGCGGCCTCGCACTCCTTGGCCGTGCGGACCAGTTCTTCCAGGGTCACCGGCAGGGCCGGGACGTCGTCTTTTGCCGACTCGGCGCCCGTGGGCGCCACCGTAATGAGCGTCGTTGCTCCCATGCCAGGCAGAATGCAGGGTCATGCGAGCAGTCGTCCAGAGGGTGAGCGAGGCGAGCGTGACCGTGGACGGTCGCGTCGTCGGACAGATCGACGGGCCGGGCCTCGCGGTCCTGGTCGGGGTGACGCACGACGACACCCCCGAACAGGCGCGCAAGCTGGCCGCCAAGATGTGGGGGCTGCGCATCCTCGCCGATGAGAAGTCGGCCTCCGACCTCGGGGCGCCGCTGCTGGTGATCAGCCAGTTCACCCTCTACGGAGACGCGCGCAAGGGCCGCCGCCCCACCTGGATCGCCGCCGCGCCCGGCCCGGTCGCCGAACCGCTGGTGGACGCCGTGGTCGCCGAGCTGCGCGCGCTCGGCGCCAAGGTCGAGACCGGCGTCTTCGGCGCGGACATGAAGGTCGCCCTGGTCAACGACGGCCCGATCACGCTGGTGCTGGAGGTCTAGAAGCCGTAGACCATCCCGGCGAGCGTCACCGCCGTGCCGAGCGCGGCCGCGAAGATCATCAGCCGGTCGGTCTGGGAGAGCCTGCCGCGCACCTTCGGCGAGACCAGCACGACGCCGGTCTCGCGGTTCGGATCCGGTGCCGCCCTCTTGCGGAACGGGTTGCGCAGGCCGACCAGCCGCCACACCGCGTCGCTCTTGATCTGCTGGTGCGGCTCGGCGCAGGCGAACAGCCGGCCCCGGGCGGGCTCGCGGCACGAGTAGCCCTGCCGCGTCATCACCCGGCACACCGTCGGCACGAGCACGAACTCGTACAGGCACCACAGGGCGAGGCCGACCAGCGCCAGCCGCCACGATCCGAACCACCAGGCCGCCACGGCGATCCCCGCGAACAGGACCCACCACAGCAGCGCCGACTCACGCCTGCGGCGGCGCCGCCGGCCCATCGTCCCCTTCTTGCCCGCGAGCGGCGGTTCCTCGTTCCCCAGGTTCGCGACCATCGGTCGGGACCCACCTTCCCCTGGCGGCGGCCCATCGCACTTCCTTCACGACAGACGAGTCTGCCCGCCTGGGCGAGGTTTTACGCCCGGTTTGCGGCGGTCCGCCGGAGGGCGATCTGGGCGTTCGCGCCGGTGTCGGGTGACACCACGACCTCCTGGGCGGCGGCGACCCCGCCGGCCAGCAGCTCGGCGTCCACCGGGACGGTGCGCTTGACCAGCGCCAACGCGACCGGCCCCAGCTCGTGGTGCCGGGCCGCCGACCCCACGAAACCGACCGTGCGCCCGCCGGGGATCTCCACCGGGTCGCCGTGCGCGGGCAGCCGGTCGACGCTGCCGTCCAGGTGCAGGAACACCAGGCGGCGCGGCGGGCGGCCCAGATTGTGCACCCGCGCGACCGTCTCCTGGCCCTTGTAGCAGCCCTTGTTGAGGTGCACCGCGACCTCGATCCAGCCCATCTCGTGCGGGATCGCCTTGGCGTCGGTGTCCAGGCCGAGGCGCGGCCGGTGCGCGGCGATGCGCAGCGCCTCGTAGGCCCACATGCCCGCCGGACGGAGGCCCGGGACGTCGTCGGGCAGCGTCGCCAGCCGCTCGCGCGGGACAATCCAGTCGGTGCCACCGGTCACCGGGTCGGCCAGGCCGCGCTCCCCGTGCGGGTAGGAAGCGCCCGCCTCGCCGGTCAGCGTCACCACCGCGAACCGCTCGGACTCGTCGGCCACCTCGACCCGCAGCATGAAGCGCATCCGGTCGAGGAACTCCACCAGCGCGGGCGCGGTGCCAGGCTCGACATGGGCCCAGACCGCCTCGCCGTCGTCCACCAGGCGCAGGTGGTGCTCGACCCGGCCGTTGACGTCGAGCAGCAGCGCCTCGGTCGGCTCGTCCGGCTTCAGGCCCTCAAGGTGCTGGCTGGTCAGGCTGTGCAGCCAGCGCAGCCGGTCCGGCCCCGCGATCCGCACGACCCCGCGGTCGCTGCGGTCGACGTACGCGGTGCCCGCCTCCAGGGCGCGCTGTTCCTGCGACGGCTCCCCGTAGTGCGCGGCGATCTCCTGGTCGGGCGCGTCGCCGGCGACGGCGCCCTTCAACTGCAGCAGCGGGCTCTCCATGCCCCCCACACTACGACGCGTGGCAGGCGGCGCAGCGGCCGTAGACCGTGAGGTGGTGCACGTCGGTCTCGAAGCCGAACTCCTTGCGCAGCCCGGCCGCGAGCCCGGCGGCGGCCTCGGGGTCCACGTCGTTGACCGTGCCGCAGTCGCGGCACACCAGGTGGATGTGCTCGGCGTCGGCGGCCAGGTGGTAGTTGGGCGGCCCGTGCCCGAGGTGGGCGTGCTTGACCAGCCCCAGCTCCTCCAGCAGCTCCAGCGTCCGGTAGACGGTGGAGATGTTGACCCCCTTGGCGGTGCGCTGCACCTCGGTGCAGATCTCCTCGGGGGTCGCGTGCTCCAGGTTGGTCACCGCTTCGAGGACGAGCTGGCGCTGCGGCGTGACCCGGTAGCCCTTCGCCCGCAGCTCCTCCTGCCACGTCTCGGCCATGCCCGAAGTCTATGCGCCCCGGGGCGGCGGACGAGGCGGTAGATCAGGATGGCCGCCCTCGTCCAGGGGACGAGCCAGGCGGCCGCGATGAGCGCGGGGCCCAGGTCGGCGCTGACCAGGGCCGCGACGAGCTCCCGGACGGTGACCAGGTTGAGACCCGCGCCGACCAGCCGGGCGGTGAGGCGGACGGGGGCGAGGTTCGCGAGGGCGAGGGCCGTGCTCCGCATCTGCCGTCACCTCCCTTCGGTGTCGCGCGGGTCTCGTTCGTGCGGGTCAGAGGCTGCGGGCGGTGATGTCGCCCTGGGCGGTGGAGGCGTGGATCGCCAGCTCGGCGGGGCCGCTGTTGGCGAGGGCGTTGTCGATGCGGCCGGAGGAGGTCCCGGCGTCCAGGGAGGCCGAGACCCCGGCGGCGGCGTTGACGGTGATGTCGCCCGCCTGGGTGCGCAGGGTGAGGGTCCCGCCGGTGGCCTCGGCGACGGTGATGCCGCCCCGCTGCGTGGTGATCTCGGCGGAGCCGTCCAGGCGGGCGACGGTGACGTCCCCGGCCTCGGTGGTCAGGCGGACGCCGTCGGCCCGGTCGAGCTCGACGTCGCCGTTGCCCTGGAAGACGACCTCGCCCAGGCGGCCGGTGGCGCGCAGGTCGAGGCCGGTGGCCTCCACCCGGGACCCGGCGGGCAGGTGGACCGTCACCTCGACGGCCCCGGAGGGGCCGAGGATCCGGTTGCCGCCGGGGGTGGCGATGCGCAGGACGCCGTCGGCGTGCTCGACGGTGGTCTGCTCGGCGGCCTTGACGTCGCGGCCCTTGCCGGGGTCGGCGGGCAGGACCTCGACGGCGGTGTCGGCGCGGTCGGCGGCGACGAGGCGGACGCGCGCGGCGGGGACGTCCAGGAAGGCGGTGACGGGGGCGGGGGTGGTGAAGGTCTGCATCGTGCGCTCCTTGCGGCTTGTCGTTTCTGACATTGGAAACGCTACGTTGCTTTCCAAGTCTGCACAACAAGATCTTTGCTTTGGAAACGCATCTATGCAGGTAGATGCATGATAATCGTTGCAACTTTCTGACATTTAACGCAACGCACTGGGCGTCACTCGTTGCAACAGAGTGAAGGTGAACGCTATGGACGCCGTCGCCCGGTCATCACGGGGCCGCTACGCGCGTCCTCGGAGGCGGCCGCGCCGCTCCTCTTCCAAGGGACCCGGAAATTCATTTGCCCACCCCGAACGGTCTCGCATACCGTGCAGGCACGCAGGAAAGGAGGTGGTCCTCAGCATGGTTGACAGTAGGACTTGCGAGGTGGCTGTCCGCTAGGTCGCCGTCCGCCTCGGCACCACCTTTCCGTGGACGTGCTAGCCGTCCGCAGGGGGTGGACCGGTCGCGACGCGACCGGCGAGTACCAGGCAGACACCGGGTCCCCGGACTGATGGGTAGTCCTCCCATCCCCCGCACCGAGCGGGAATGTCCGGGGACCTTTTGCCGTCTAGCCCGCCTTCTTGAGCTGGGCCGACAGGTGCACCTGGAGGGGCTGGCCCACGGCCGCCATCTCGTAGACCCAGCCGAGGTCGCGCTTGCCGTCCTTCTCCGGCAGCAGCCCGTACATGCGGGTGCCGGCGGTGACCTCCTTGGCCGTGGCGGTGCGCGCCACCACGTCGGTCTGCAACTGGATCCGGTGGAAGGCCAGGTCGCCGACGTAGATCTCCACGATGCCCGTCGGGTGGGCGAGGGTCAGTTCGATCTGCTTGCCCTCGTGCAGCCGCCAGTAGCCGGTCTCGGTGGCCAGCGGGCGGCCCACCGATCCGTCCGGCTCGATCAGCCAGCTCCTGCTGGAGTAGACCAGGAACGGCTTGCCGATGTGGGTGAAGGAGATCTCCTGCCCGAAGTTGAACGCCTCGATGGTCGGGTAGTCGCCGACTCCGGCGCCCTTCCACGTGCCGAGCAGGAACTCCAGCGGCTTCAGGTCGGGGTGCAGCTCAGGCTCCATGAGCACAGAGCTTGACATGCTCCCCTCCCGGTAGGAGGGGATTTTCGTCCGTGTCGCACGATTCTCGTACGACATCACAGTGGCTTCCTGTTTCTCCGGGGTCCGCCAGGGCGGGCCCCGGTCTTACGTCCCCTCCACAGGCGTTTAGCCTCTCCGCCCGTCCGGCGGCGAGAATGTTGCGGGCGGCGTTCACGTCCCGATCGTGCAGAGTGCCGCAGGCGCTGCACGTCCACGCGCGCACATGCAGCGGCTTGGGACCGTCCCGCCTTCCACAGGCCGAGCACACCTGGCTGGTGGGAACGAACCGTCCGACGCGAACCAGCGTCCTGCCATGGCGAGCGGCTTTGTACTCCAACATCGACAAGAACGCCGCCCAACCGGCGTCGTGCACCGACCTGGCCAACCGGGTGCGCGCCAGTCCCTTGATCGCCAGGTCCTCCACGTACAGCGCTTGGTTCTCGCGGATCAACGCGGTGGACAGTTGGTGATGGAACTCGCGCCGCCGGTCGGCGACCCTGGCGTGAGCCTTGGCGAGTCGGCTCCGGGCTTTGGCCTGGTTGCTCGACCCCCTCTGGGTACGGGACAGTGCCCGCTGGGCGCGCCTGAGCTTCTTCTCCGCCCGGCGCAGGAACCTTGGATTACAGATCTTGCGCCCGTCGGAGGTCACCGCGAAGTGGGTCAGTCCGAGGTCGATGCCTACCTCGGCCTCCGTTTCGGGCAGCGGATCGTCGGCCACCTCCACCACGAACGAGGCGAAGTACCTGCCGGCGGCGTCCTTGAGCACCGTGACCGACGACGGTTCGGAGGGCAGGGGGCGCGACCAGCGCACCGGCACCTCTCCGATCTTCGGTAACGAAAGCCGTCCCGTCTCGGTGACCCTGAAACGGGCGTTGCGCGTGAACCTGACGGCTTGGCGCCTTTCCTTGCGAGATCGGAACCGGGGCGGTCCGACCTTGGGACCCGTGCGCTCGCCGGTGACCGAAGCGAAGAAGTGGCGGTAGGCGAGGTTCAGGTCGGCCAAGGCTTGCTGCAGCACCACCGCTGAAACCTCGCCCAGCCACGACCGTTCAGGAGTCTTCTTGGCTCGAGTGATGACCTGCTTGGACAGTTCGGCGTCGTCGAGGTAGGGCGCTCCGGCCCGGTAGGCGGCCTGGCGTGCGGCGAGCGCGTCGTTGAACACCACCCGTGCGCATCCGAACGCCTTGGCCAACGCATTCCGTTGACCAGGCGACGGATACAGTCGGTAGTTGTAACGCAACCGCATGACTCGGATCGTACAAGTGTTCGCATCAGCGAGCAGGGCCGATGCCGAAGGTCGTCGATCCGGTCCGCACTCGATCACCTCTGGGGCGGCACCGCGCGGCCGGCTATTTCAGCCGGGCCAGTCGTGCCACCAGTGCGATCGCGGCGACCGCGACCAGCCCGAAGAACAGGACCAGGACACCCGCGCTCACCATGCCGCCCATGGGCGTGATCGTAGGGGATCGGCGCGGGGGCCGGGGGGTTAGAGTGCGCGGTATGGCGAGATCTCTGGTGATCAAGGCGACGGCGGGCGCGGACGGCGCCGAGCGGTGCAACCAGGCGTTCACGGTCGCGGCGGCCGGGGTCGCCAGCGGCGTGCCGGTGTCGTTGTGGCTGACCGGCGAGTCGGCCTGGTTCGCGCTGCCGGGGCGGGCCAAGGAGTTCGTCCTGGCGCATGCCACGCCGCTGGAGGACCTGCTGGAGGTGGTGCTCGCCGGTGGGCGGGTCACCCTGTGCACGCAGTGCGCGGCGCGGCGGGAGATCGGGCCGGACGACGTGCTGCCGGGGGTGCGGATCGCCGGGGCGCCCACGTTCGTGGAAGAGGTCACCGCCGAGGGCGCGCAGGCGCTGGTGTACTGACCGGTTTGACCGGCGCGGAGCGGAGATAACAGGGCGACAGTCCCCTGCCGGAGGAGCGCTGCGTGGTCGAGATACCGATGTGGGCCTGGTGGGCGACGATCGGCCTGGTCCTCGCCCTGTTCGTGTTCGACCTCGTGGTGGCGGTCGGGCGGCCGCACGCCGTCGGGCTGCGGGAGGCGGGCTTCTGGTCGGCCTTCTACGTCGGGCTCGCGCTGCTGTTCGGCGTGGCGGTGTGGGTGCTGATCGGCGGGGACGCGGGCACCGAGTACTTCGCCGGGTGGGTGGTCGAGAAGAGCCTGTCGGTGGACAACCTCTTCGTCTTCCTGATCATCATGTCGCGGTTCCAGGTGCCGGCCGAGTACCAGGAGCGGGTGCTGCTGTTCGGGATCGCGGCGGCGCTGGTGCTGCGGGCGGTCTTCATCGCGGTGGGGGCGGCGGCGATCAGCCTGTTCTCGTTCACCTTCCTGGTGTTCGGGCTGGTGCTGCTGTGGACGGCGGTGCAGCTGGTGCGGCACCGCGGCGACGAGCCCGAGGTCGGCGACAACTGGCTGGTGCGCCGGGCCCGCAAGATCATGCCGGTGAGCACCGACTTCCACGGCGGACGGCTGCTGGCGCACGAGGACGGCAAGCGGGTCATGACGCCGCTGCTGCTGGTGTTCCTGACGATCGGCAGCACCGACCTGCTGTTCGCGCTCGACTCGATCCCGGCGGTGTTCGGGGTGACCCAGTCGGCGTTCATCGTGTTCGCCGCCAACGCGTTCGCGCTGCTGGGGCTGCGCTCGCTGTTCTTCCTGATCGAGGGGCTGCTGACCAAGCTGGTCTACCTGTCGATCGGGCTGTCGGTGATCCTGGCGTTCATCGGGGTCAAGCTGATCATGGCGTTCCTGCACGAGGACGTCAGCGAGGCCGTGCCGCACATCCCGACGCCGGTGTCGCTGGCGGTCATCCTCGGCGTGCTGGTGGTCACGGCGGTGGCGAGCCTGCTGCGGGCGCGCTCGCATCCGGAGCAGAAGGCGCACGCCCGGTGCAAGAAGAAGCGCAAGGAGCCGGTCGAGACCACGGTCTGAACACGGCGGCGCCGCGCGGCCCGGGAGGGTCGCGCGGCGCCGGACGGTCGGCTCAGGAGGTCAGGACGGCGTTCAGGCGCTCGTCGCGCAGCCGCTCCGACCACGACGGCTCCAGCGGCCGCAGCTCGCGGCCGAGGGCCCAGGTCAGCAGCAGGTCGGCCAGCGCGGGGTTGCGGACCAGCGCCGGGCCGTGCATGTAGGTGCCGAGGATGTGGCCCTGGTAGGCGCCCTCGAAGCCCTGCCCGTCGCCGTTGCCGACGCCGGAGACGACCTTGGAGAACGGGCGCGCGTTCGGCCCGATCGTGGTCGCGCCCATGTGGTTCTCGAAGCCGGTGACGCGCGGGACCTGGAGCTCGGCCGCCACGTCGGACACGACCTCGCCGACCGCGCGCTGCTGCCCCCGGTAGCTGCGGATGTCCAGCAGGCCGAGGCCCGGCAGCGGCTGGCCCTCCTCGCCGCCGAACTCGTGCCCCATGATCTGGTAGCCCGCGCACACCGCGAAGATCACCGCGTTGCGGCGCGCGGCGGCGTGCAGGCCGCCGTCGTTGCGCAGCCGCTGGGCGGCCAGGATCTGCGGCCGGTCCTCGCCGCCGCCCAGCAGGTAGATGTCGCCGTCCTGGGGCACCGGCTCGTCCGAGCGCAGGTGCACCGTCTCGGTCGGGATGCCGCGCAGCGCGGCCCGGCGCTCCAGGACGATGGTGTTGCCCTGGTCGCCGTAGGTGCTGAGCAGGTCGGGGTAGATCCAGACGATCTTGATGTGGTCAGACGACACGGCCGTACCTCGTTCGGATGTTCTGGAAGGCGGTGTAGTTGGCGATCACGTCCAGGTGGCCCGGCGGGACCGCCTGCACCGCCTGCTCGAAGTCGTCCACCACGGTGAACGACACCTCGGCGGCCTCCAGCCGCGCGGCCAGGTCGATGCGCCGCTCGCCGGTCACCCACACCGGACGGCCGCGCAGGATGCGGTAGTCGACGTCCCACAGCCAGGAGGTGTCGCGGCCGTCGGGGCCCTGCGCGTTCACCGACAGCGCGACCGGGCCGGGCGCGGGCTGCAGCACGTCGAACGCCTCCAGCCAGCCGGCCGGGTTCTTCGACAGCAGCAGCCGCATGGTGCGGCCCTGGTGCTCGACGGTGGTGTAGCGGCCGGCGACGGACTTGACCTCGGCCAGCAGCGGCAGCGCCTGCTCGGGCGGCACGCCGAACTGCGCGACGACCGCCAGCGCGATCGCGGCGTTGGAGCGGTTGGCGCGGCCGGGCAGGTTGATGCCGCTCAGCGGGATCGCGCGACCGTGCGGGTCGATGACGTGGTCGCCGCGCAGCACCCAGTCGGGCCGGGGCCGGGAGAAGTGGCACTGGCGGCAGCGCCAGTCGCTGTTCTCCTCGCCGTCCTGGCGGTCGAGCGGGCCGCCGCACTCGGGGCAGCACCAGGAGTCCTCACGCCAGTGCTGGCCCGCCGCGACCCAGGTGACGCTCTTGGCGGTGGCCGCGCCCCAGGTGACCAGGGGGTCGTCGCAGTTGGCGATGACGTGGCTCTGCGGCGAGGCCTCCAGCGCCTTGCGCCACTTGCCCGCCAGCAGCCAGATCTCGGCGGCCCGGTCCATCTGGTCGCGGCTGAGGTTCATCAGCGCGACCAGGTTGGCGCCGGTCTCCTTCAGCACCATCGGCACGTACTTCTCGTCGCACTCCAGCACGCCGTAGTGCGCGCCGGGCGCCGAGGCGAGCGCCGACACGTGCCCGGTGGGCATGTTGGCGCCGAAGGCGTTGGTGGCGACCTCGCCGAGCGGCGTCATCGCCGAGGTGATCAGCCGGGTCGTGGTGGTCTTGCCGTTGGTGGCGCTGACCAGGACGAGCTTGCGGTCGGCCGCCAGCCGGGTCAGCAGTTCCGGATCGAGGCGGAGCCCGATCCGGCCGCCGATCACCGAGCCGTCGCCCTTGCCGGCCAGCCGGGACATGGAGGCGGCCGTGCGACCGAGCGCGACCGCGAGCTGCGAACGCAGCGGAAGCTTGCTCATAAACGTTCGTCTTCTTCCGGTTGAGCATCTGAAGCGCCTCGAAACCTTGACCGAGCCTAACCGCTCCGCCCCTCTGCTTGGCGTCGCCCGCCCGATCACCGGGCCCCTCCCGGGTGAAGCAGGTCGCCCCGCCTCCCGCAGGGCCGCCGAATGCGACGAGGATCACACCGGTGCCGGGTAAACCCGGACCGCCGGTCTTGACCTTGACAGATCGGTCGTGGTTCGGTGCCAGCCCCGGCGGACGCCGGCCGTCGGCCGCGAAGTCTCCATCGCGGCGTCACGAAACGGCGGCACGCAGTACTTTTGTCGGGTCCCTGCCGGTACGCGGGGAAGCGACGCCCGCGACGGGCGGGCGGGCCCGGGAACGAGGGCGAATCAGGCGACGAGGCGAGGTTCTGGACTATGCGGTGTCCGACGTGCGGTGGCGACACGCCCGGGACGCTCGGCGGGTGTTCGAACTGCGGCGCTGCGCTGAACGGGCCGCTCGGCGCCCCGGTGGCGGCGCCGGACGCCGCGCGGGGGCTGGGCGACAACACCGTGATGGTGCCGCCGCCGTCCCCGTCGTGGGCGCCAGCCGGCGCGCAGGACTCCGGGCCGATGGGCGCTCCCCCGCCCGCGCAGGGCACCGGGCCGCTGAACGGCCCGCCCGCCGACCCCGAGTCGACCGCCGCGTGGGTGTTCGAGCCGGACGCCGACGACGAGCCCCCGCGCCCCTCGGCGTCGGCCACGCCGGGTTCGGCCGACGCGACGCAGATCGCGCCGCCGCCCGCGTGGGCCGAGCAGCCGCACGCCGGGACGCCGGGCTCGGAGTCGATCGTCCCGGACTCCTGGTACGCCAAGCCGCGCAGGCCCGAACCCGAGCCGGAGCCCGCCCCTCCCGTCTGGAACCCCGAGCCCGCCGCCCGGCCGGGCTGGAACGAGTCCCCCGCCGCGCCCTCGGGCTGGGACGCCGCCCCGCCCGCTCCCGCCACCCAGATGGACTGGAACGCCCAGCCCGCGCCGCCGCAATGGGGCGCGACCTCCGTGCTCGGCGCGGACGACCCGGGCCGGCAGGGCATGGGTCCGGGGCCGCAGGGCTTCGGCCCGCCGACCCAGCCGCCGACGGGCGGGCACGACCCGTTCGGCGGACCGGGCGCCCCGCCGCCCGCGACCGGCGGGAAGGCGAGCAAGCCGCTGGTCATCGGCGTGTGCGCGCTGGTGCTGGTCGCCGTCATCACCGTGGGGATGGTGATGTGGCCCGATGGTGACAAGAAGACACCTCCGGCGACACCGACCGGCCCGGTGTCGAACAAGAAGTCCCCGGACAAGGAGCAGACCCCGGCGGTCGTCCAGGCCGTCCAGGTGAACCTGCTGCTGAACGCCAGCTCCGACACCCGCCGCACGCTGGCCCGGTCGCTGGCGTTCACCGGCAAGTGCCACGACCTGCCCAAGGCGATCAGCGGGTTCCAGGAGGTCGCGACCCGGCGGCAGAACCAGCTCCAGCGCACCGCGGGGCTGAAGCTCGACAGGCTCCAGCAGGGCGAGCGGATGCGCGCCTACCTGCGGCAGTCGTTCCAGGCCTCGCTCCAGGTGGACCGGTCGCTGCTGACCTGGGCGCAGCGCAGCCAGCGGCGCTGCAAGGGCAAGCCGCGCCCGGACGCCGGCCGGGCGCCGGGCCGCGCCCCCGCCGAACGCCGCGCGACCACGTCCAAGAAGCGGTTCGTGGTGCTGTGGAACCCCGTCGCCAAGAAGACCGGGCAGCCGACCCGCCAGTGGAACGGTTGGTAGGCGTCCGATCACAACCGGATTGCGACCTCGTCCGGAACCGCCGGTGATAGGGCGCCGCGCAGTATCTTGTCTGCGTTGGAACCTGACATGGGGGGTTACGATGCGGTGCCCGGGATGCGGTAGCGACACGACCCCTGCGTTGCCCCGGTGCACCCGGTGCAACACCCCGCTGGACGGCGCCCAGGAGGCGACCACGCCCGACCCCGGGCCGGAGCGCCCGCTCCCGCCGCCGTGGTCGGAGTCCCCCGCCCCTCCGCCGGAGGCGCCTGGCTGGACGCCGCCCCCGCCCGCCCAGTCGCCGGGCTGGTCGACGCCCCCGCCGCCGCGTCCGGTGCCGCCGCCCCCGCCGCCCGCCGGGCCGGGCGAGACCTCGATCGCCCTGTCGCCCGAACCGTGGGACGAGCCCGCCATCTGGCAGCCGCCCGAGCCGCCGCGCCGCAACCGCAAGCCCTACCTGCTGATCGCCGCCGGAGCGGTGGTGCTCGCCATCGTCGCGGCGGCGATCGTGCTGTGGCCGACCGGCGACGACCGGGGTGCGGACCAGGCCGGGGACACCAAGCAGCAGACCGGCCGGCCCACTCCCGAGGCCGGTGAGGACACCGGCACCGACGACGCCTCCGAGACGCCGACCGACGAGACCAGCGAGCCCACCGCGTCCGGGGACAAGGCGCAGCAGGCCCGCGCGCTGGACTCGCTGCTGGGCGAGATGGCCGCCACCCGGTCCGAGCTCGCCACCGGCACCGAGGGCGACTGCGACCAGGCGATCCTGCGCCGGGTCGGCACCCAGCGCGCCGACCAGCTGGAGCAGGCGCGCGGGCTGGAGACCGGCGCGCTGGACAACGGCGCCGAGATGAAGTCCGCGCTGGTCAGGGCGCTGGAGGCGTCGGTGGAATCCAACCGGCTCTACCAGTCCGAGGGCTGCCCGACCGAGCCGCGCTCCGCCGACCAGCGCGCGACCAGCGCCAAGGGCGAGTTCCTCGGCTACTGGAACCAGATCGCCCGCGACCAGGGCCTCACCACCCGCGACCAGGGCGGCATCTGACCCGCCGTACGGCGGAGCGCGGGCGCGGTCAGCCCAGGCCGAGCCGGCCGGTCAGGTCCCGCACGGCCTCGGTGAGCACCGCCACGGCCGCGACGCGGCGCGCGAGCCGTCCCAGCGCGCCCTCCACGCGCTCGGGATCGGGGTCGCCGCCCTCCAGCTCCTCGCGGACGTCGGCCAGGTCGCGGCGCGCCCGGCCCGCCTCGGGGACGCCGCCGGCGTGCTCGTCCAGCAGCCGTTCCACGCGGGCCAGCGCCGCGAGCGGGCCGGGCTCGGCCGCGCCGCCCCGCTGCTGGATCTGGGTGACGTGGTCGCCGCTGGCCACCTGGCCGGAGACGTTGCCGCCGATGTGGATCCCGCGCTCGCCGCCGTGCTGGGTCATGGTGTCCTCCGCTGGGTCGGTCAGCCGGCCGGGCGGCCGGTCTGCTGCTGCCGGACGTGGCCGCCGGCGGCGACCTGGCCGCTGACGTCGCCGCCGGTGATGATGACGCCCTGGTTCATGATCTGCTCGGCCTGGGCGCGGTAGGCCGACACGTCGATGCCGCACTCGCGGTCGAGGTGGTCGAGCAGGGCGTCGTTGATGCGCTGCTGGACCAGCCGGGTGTACTTGGTGGTGTCCAGTTCCTGGAGGTAGGTGGCGAACCCCGGGGCCGCCGCCACCTCGCGGAGGCTGAAGTGCGCGCCGTAGTCGAACAGGGGCAGCGCGGCCGGGTCGAGGGCGCCGAGGCCGAGCTGCTCGCTCACCCACCACCAGCCGGCCCGGACGGCGCGCGGGACCGCGAGCAGCGCGGCGGACCCGGCCTCCGACCAGCCGATCCGCACCGACGCGCGGACCAGCGCGGCGGTGTCCCAGGCGGGCAGGGTGTCCACGATGCGGAACTCCGAGCGGATCGGGGGCAGCGCCAGGGTGACGAACTGGCCGTACAACATGCGCCCCTCGACGGCCAGGTACACGAAGGTGTTGACCGAGAAGTCCTGCTCCTCGGCCGGCATGACGAGCCTGCCGTCGGCGGCCACCGGCTGGGACTGCGCGCCGATGCTGATGCGCTGGTAGTAGCGCAGGGTGCCCTGCGGGTGGCGTTTGATCGCGTCGATGGCCGGGTCGGTGACCCGGGAGTAGGGCGCCGGGCCGCCGGGGTCGATCAGGGGGTGCGCGGCCCGGCCGCCGCCCGGGGCGGTGCCGCGCTGGTCGCACAGGCCGCGGCCGACGATGTGGTCGTCGATGAGCAGGCTGACCACGCGCTCGTGGGGCGGCAGCGGGCGGGCGCCGGGGTCGGCCGGCGGCAGCTCGTCGCGCATCGCCTTCATCGCCTCCCGGACGCGCTGGTGCAGCACCACCGGATCGACCGGCGCGGACGGGCGCGGCCCGGTCAGCCGCTCGCCCGCCGGGCGGTCCAGCTCCAGCACGATCGACCAGGCCCGGGTCCACGGCGAGTCGACCCGGCCGCCGCCCAGGAACGGGTTGTCGCCCGAGTAGAGGGTGAGGTTGCCGTGCTGCGCGGCCGCGACCCGGGCGAGCCGCGGGGCCTCGGCGGCCGGCACCTCCGGGCCCGGCCCCGCGGCGCCCGGCGCCAGGTCGTGCGTCAGCGCCCGCAGCACCAGCGCGAGGTGCCCGAAGACGACGCAGGCCAGCGCCAGGATCAGCAGCACCGCCGCCAGGACGAAGCCCGCCCCGAAGACGTCGTCGCTGAGGACGTCCTCCTCGTCCACGAGGCCGATCCGCATCAGGGGCAGGGTGACGGCGAGGCCGACGCCGCCGACCAGCGGCAGCACGAACGCGACGGCCCCCACCGCCGCGATCGCCGGGAGCAGCCCGCCGCCGAACCTGCGGCCGATGACCGCCGCCGTGACCACGCCGACCGCCAGCGTGGCGCCGATCATGATGGCCGCCAGCGGGGACAGCACCCAGCCGACGAGCCACACGCCGATCAGGATCAGGTCGCGGTACAGCCGCAGCCGCCGGGCGCGCAGGGCGTGCCGCAGCACCACCTCCAGGTCGAAGCCGAAGGACGGCACGACCGCCCGGTGGCGGTCGCGCAGGAACTCCGCGATGACCAGGTCCTCGAAGTCGCGCCGGAGGTAGGTCCCGGCGGCGAGGTAGCGGGTGGCGTGCTGCAGGGGCCGGTCGGCGGCGGCGAAGCCGCGGGCGTGCGTGAAGAAGGGCCGGGACGGGCGAGCGCCGTCGTACTGCTCGGAATCCATCGGCGCACCTCCGCGGGAGGGGCCGCCGCCGTGCCGGGAGGGCGGTGACCGATCGGAACGGGACAGTGACGACGATGGCACCCGGAGGGTCACCCGGACAGCCGGTTGCCGTGATGATCCGGCGTCCTCAAGTGGCCGCCCGGCCTCACCCCTCCAGGAAGGGCAGCCCCCGGTCGGGGTCGGCGAACGGCGCGATGAGGCGTTCGGGCCAGCTCAGCACCGGCTCCAGCCAGGAGCCGGCGCGCATCGTCTCGGCCACGTCGGCGATCTGCTCGTGCTCGGCCAGGCCGATCGCGACCACGGCGAGGTCCCGGTAGAACCCGGCGTGCTCGTCGTCGCCGCCGAGCGCGACCAGGGCGAGCGGGCGGTTGCGGTCGAGCTCCATCGACAGCGGGTGGCGGCGCAGCGCGCGCAGCCGGTGGCCGAGCTTGGGGTCGGGCGGCTGCTTGAGCCCGGCGAGCTGGTACTCCAGCGGCGGCGCGGGCGCGTGCTTGTCGGGCGCGCCGTCGCCGTAGTAGGGGAACAGGCGGTCCAGCTCGTGGAGCCAGCGCAGCTGCGGGATGACCCACTGGGGGCCGGGCTGGGTGCCGGGCAGGGTGTGGGAGCCGCCGAGGAGCTGCTGGGCGACGCCCGCGACGGTGGCGGTGAGCTCGGCGGGCGGGTAGGCGGCGCGCAGGGCCTGGGAGCGGCGGGTGACGGCGCGCTCCAGCACGGTCGCGAGCGTGCACTCGCGCAGCCGCGGCGCGAGCCGCGACCAGGCGCGGCCGAGCTCGGCGGGGACGGCGGGCATCGGGCGGTTGGTGACGTGGGCCAGTACGAGCGTGTCGGACCACAGCCGCAGCCACGCCCAGTCGGGGTGGCCCGCCAGCAGGTCGGCCTCGCGCAGCTCCAGCAGCGTGCAGGCGCGGCCCGAGCGGCACTCGCAGCCGCAGGCGGCCGAGCGGCGGCCGTCCACCGGGGGCGGCGGGCCGGGCAGCACGGCCTCGCGGCCCTCGCCGAGCGGGACGCGGACGCGCAGCGGCCGGTCCATGCCGTCGGCGAACACCGCCGCGACGCCGGGGCGCAGCGACACGACCTCGCGGGACTGGTCCTCGTCCAGGTTCATGGCCGCGCCGACCTGGTGGCGGTCGTCGAAGGCGGGCAGCCGGTGCACGACCTTCAGCGCGGTGTTCTTGATCACGTCGGGCACGAGCTTGGTCGGGATCTGCTCGGCGACCACGATGCCCTCGCCGTAGGCGCGGATCTCGGCCAGCATCCCGGCGAACAGCTCCACCGCGTGCGAGCTGGTGCGCTCGGGGCCGCGGTTGCGCAGCAGCCGGTGGGCCTCCTCGATGACGATGACGTGGCGCAGGCCGGGCGCGGTCGCACCGCCGCGCGAGCGCATCCGCAGGTGCTCGACGATGCGGATGATGAGCGTGCCCATGAGGAACGCCTTGTCCTCGTCGTTGGCGACGTCCTCGATGGCCAGCACGATGTTGTCGCGCAGCATCCCGCCGATGTCGGCGGGGTGGCCGCCCTCGAAGAAGCGGCCCGCCGAGCCGATGCGCAGCGAGCGCAGGCGGACGTCCACGAAGCCCTGGACGTCGGCCATCAGCTCGCGGCCGTAGCCGACGTCCCGGATCACCTGGAGGGCGGCGTTCTGGAGCTGCTCCAGGGTGGGGACGGCCGGCTCGATGAGGGAGCCGGGCACGCCCGCGCCGGTCACCACGTCCCAGCCGTTGGCCTCGTAGACGCGCTGCAGCGCCTGCGCCATGATCTGCGGGAACGGCTCCTCGGCGTCGAAGGCGGCCTGGAACAGCGCCCGCACCATGTCGATGTGGGCCTGCACCGGGTAGCCGGGCTCGGGCGCGAGCGGGTTGACCGACAGCGGCACCGCGGCCGGGTCGGAGGGGTTGACGACCGTCACCGGGCCGCCGAGGTCCTGGATGCGCCCGGCCATGGCGGCGTACTCGGACTTGGCGGGCTCGATGGCGAGCCACGGGATGCCGGCCCGGGTGAGCTGCTCCAGCAGGTGGCGGACGGTCTGGGACTTGCCCGCGCCGGTCGCGCCGGTGACGAACACGTGCCGGTTGATGGTGGAGCGCGGCACGGTGAAGCGGCCGACCTGGCGGTCCTGGCCGTCGAGGATGGCGCCGAGCTCGATGCGCGGGCCGTTGCCGACGTCCTCGGTCTCGGAGGTGACGTCGAAGTAGCCGGCGTCCAGCACGCGGAGGCCCGGCACCTCCCGTCGCGGCAGCCCGGCCAGCGCGGCGAGCGCCCCTGCTGTGGCGACGAAGGGGTAGCGCTGCTCGTTCTCCAGCGGACGCAGCGCCGCCGGGGCCGCGTCGGGCCGCAGCACCTCCGCGAACGACCCGCTCCCGAACCCCGACCGCAGCCGGTAGGGGTGGTGCCCCAGCTCCATCGAGCCGACCAGCACGGGCGCGATCTGGCTCAGCTCCTCCGGCGAGGCGGCCCCCGCCAGCACGCGGACGCGCCAGAGCCCGGCCTCGCGGAAGGCGTCCAGCTCCGCCAGCCGCCGGTCGGCGCGCGTCACCGCGAGCCGGGCCTGCTCGTCCTCGCCGCGCCGCAACATGCGCAGCTCGTGGTGGAGCTCGCGCATCTCCTGGTCGATGAGCCGCTCGTCGCACGGGTCGGCCACCACGAACCACCCGAACGGCCGCTCCATCAGCGTGACGAGGGTGGACTCGAAGAGCCCGGCCCCGCCGCCGTCGCCGGGCCCCTGCGGGGCGAGCCGCCCGGGGCAGCGCGTCCAGGTCATGCGCTCGGCCTGCCGCAACCACGCGTCGGTGACGGGCACGCCCCGGGCCCCGCTGGGGAACAGCACCCCCTGGGCGCGCCCGGCGGGCGCCCCGACGGCCCCGGCGTTGGTGATCAGCTCCAGCGGCGCGCCGCCGCCGGGCGACAACCACCCCACCACGAACGGCTCGCGCCGCCGCGCCGCCGACAGCGCGGCGGGCAGGACGCTGACGAAGTCCCACTCGGCCGAGGAGGCACGCTCGGGCGCGGGGATGGCCTGGATCCGGAACCAGGGCCCCGGCAGCACCGCCCCTCCCTGCGGGGGCGGGTACTGCGGCGGAACCTGGGGCTGCATACCGGGGGGCATCACCCAAGCATCCTTACCTATTTTCAAAGCCCCGGCCCAGGGTGTTCGCCCAGCGGCTCCCGCGTCCCAGGGTCAGGTGGGCGGGTCGGCGGCGTGTCTGCCGGGAAGCTTGCGGCGGGACGGGCGCGGCAGCGCGTGGCGGGGGCCCGGCGGGCGGTCGTCCCGTTCCAGGGCGGGCGCGTCCTCCGGCTCGTCGTCCGGGTCCTCCTGCGGCCGGCTCTCCTGCTCGCTCAGGTACTCCTCGAACTGCATCGAGTGCGCGGTCGGGAGCGTGATGATGCCGGGGTTGGCGTCCACCAGGAGGGTGCGGCGGCCCGCCTCGCCCGCGTGGGTGAACACCATCGCCGTGGGCGGCAGCTCCTGGAGCTGGGGCGGCTCGACCAGCAGTTCGCGGACGGTCTGGCGGGCGACCCCCGGCGGCATCGTGCGGCCCCAGGCCGTGGCCGAGCTGATGCCCTCGACCAGGGCGTCGTCGTCCGCCGGGCCCGGTAGCGGGGACCAGGCCGGGTCGGTCAGGCCGTCGCCTCGTGCGCGCGCGTAGGCGACCGTGCTCGAGTAGGACTCGCCCGCCACGTCGAAGAGGGTCTGGCCCGCCGTGTCGGTGATCTCGGCCACCAGCAGCCGCTGGTCGGCGCCGATGTGCTCGGCGGCGACCCGCGCGTCCTCGGGGTTGCCGAGCCGCATGAAGCCCACCGCCGCGTGGCCCCGGCGGCCCAGGCGCTCGCGGACGTGGGCGGGGATGGAGCGGTACATCAGCACCAGGCCCGTGCCCGTGGCCTCGCAGGCGTCGATCAGGCGGTCCAGGACGTCGCCGCGCAGCTTCTCCGCGCCGCACAGGAACAGCGTGTGGGCCCAGCGGCCGCCCGGGGGCGACTCCCGGATGCGGTGCGTCAGGGCGGTGGTCACGTAGGTGCCGAGGACCCGGTTGGTCAGCACCCCCGCCCGGCGGTCCATCGAGACCACGTGCAGGCGCGAGGGGGGCAGCCGGACGGGGTCGGTGGCGAGCTTCTCCAGCTTGCGGAGCTGGGCCTCCAGGGCCCACGCGTGCCGCACCACGATCCGGTCGGTGGCGTTGCGGCCGAACAGCGTGGCCAGCCGTTCCAGCTGGTCGTCGGTGAGCAGGCCGCGCCGCAGGTCGGCGCGCGGGTCGCCGACCTGGGCCAGCACGCGCAGCGCCGCGGTGATCTGCGGGATCGTCGCGTCCGCGCCCAGCACCTCGATGATGCGTTCCAGGATCGAGTTGTCGTAGGACAGGTCGCGGGTGCTGGCCTGCTCCTCCCCCGCGCCGACCACCAGCGACAGCACGTCGGCCAGCGCCTCGGGGCTCAGGCCCCGGGTGACGTCCAGCCGGGGCAGGTCGGCCGGGAGCACCCAGACCAGGGGGTCGTCGCCGCGGCTGGCGGCCAGGCGCAGCAGGTCGTGCGCGACCGCGCCCTCCGACAGGTCGATGACGGTGACGCGGGCCCCCACCGCCAGGCGGGCCGCGCCCATGGTCGTGACGGCCGCCGACCAGCCGGCCAGGGTGCCGCCGACCACGTCCACGCGGTCGACGCCGGGCGGCACGGCGACGGGGTACCACTCGCGCTGGTCCTCGTAGGCGCGGCGGCGGCGCTCCCAGTCGCGGTAGGCGGCGCGGTGCCGCTTCTCGGCCTCGGCGCGGGCCCGCTCGGCCGCCTGGTGGTCGCGGCGCCGGGTCTCGCGCTCCTCGGCGAGCCGGGCCCGCACGCCGCGCTCGTCGCGCCACAGGGCGGTGCCGGTGATGCCCAGCACGACCGCGCACGCCACCAGCGCCACCAGCGCGAACGCCCACGGCAGCACGCCCAGCGCCCCGCACAGCAGGAACAGCGCCGCCCCGACGCCCGTCCCGACCGCGGCGACCCGCAGCGGGCGGCCCGCCATCGTCTCGCCCGGCCGCCGCATCGGCGGGACCGGCGGGACCGACGAGGGCGGCTCCGGCGCGGCGGGCGGCGGCCCCGGGTCGGGGTGCACCTGCGCGTAGCGCCAGCCGACGTAGACACGGTCGGCCTGGACGAACCGCGTCACCGCGGCTCCACTCGCCATGTCCGGCACGTCTGGAACCCCCGGGAGGACCGATGGGAGCTGTGGGCTGCTGGGGAACGCCGGAAGCGGCGCGACCCCGCGGTGGCGGGGCCGTCGGTGCTCGGGAGGTCGTTGGGCATGTCTGGTGGTGGTCGGTCCGGGTTCCTCCACCCGACAGAGTAAAGAGGTTCCCGGGGTGACGCGCGTTGTTCAACGGAACAGGACCCCTGATGCCCGACTTGGTTTATCAATTCGGGCATCAGGCTCACCTGCGGCAAAGATCGGACATCGCACGCGGCGCTCCTGGCCGCATCCGGCCACCGCCGCCCGTCAGCCCGCCGGAGCGGGCCTGCGCTGCTCGCGGTCCTGCTTCCACATGGCCCCGGCCTCCGCGACGTCACCGTCGAAGATCTTGTGGCCGTGGCGCATCATCACGCCCCGGTCGCAGAGCCTGGTCAGCATCTGGATGTCGTGCGCGACGATCACCATCGTGCGGCCCTCGCCGCGCAGCTCGCGGATGCGCGCCAGGCACTTCTGCCGGAACGGCGGGTCGCCCACCGCCAGCACCTCGTCGATGAGGAACACGTCGGGCTCGGTGTGCGCGGCGATCGAGAACGCCAGCCGCATGAACATGCCCGAGGAGTAGAACTTCACCTGGCTGTCGAGGAACCGGCCGATGTCGGCGAACCGCACGATGTCGTCGAACTTGCGGTCGATCTCGGCCTCGGTCATGCCGAGGATCGCGGCGTTGAGGTAGACGTTCTCGCGGCCGCTCAGCTCCGGGTGCAGGCCCGCGCCGACGTCGATCAGCCCGGCGATGCGGCCGCGCACCAGCACCCGGCCGGCGTCGGGCCGCATGACCCCGGAGATGAGCTTGAGCAGGGTGGACTTGCCCGACCCGTTCAGCCCCATCAGCGCCACGGTCTCGCCCTGGTTGATCGTCAGGCTGACGTCGTCGAGCGCGCGGAACTCCTCCGACAACGACTGCCGGCGGGCCGCGCGGACCGTCATGTCCTTGATCGAGCGGGCGTGCCGCAGCGTGAAGCTCTTGCTGACGCCGTCGATGACGATGGACTCGGGCACGGTGTCACAGCTCCTGGGCGAATCGCCGCTGCGCGCGGCCGAAGTAGTACCGGCCCGCGACCAGCACGAGCACCGAGAACGCGAGCGCGAGCAGCGAGCGCGCGTACAGGTCGGGCGGGAAGGCGAAGGCCCGGTCGGTCCCGTCCAGCCAGAACGCGCGCTGGAACAGGCTGACCGCGCTGACCAGCGGGTTGGCCAGGTACAGGTCCAGCACCCAGCCGGGGGCCTGGTCGCGCACATGGGTCCACGGGTAGATCATCGGCACCGACCAGGTGATGACGACCATCAGGATGTCCACGACCTGCTCCAGGTCGCGGAAGAACACGTTGACCGCCGCGCACAGCAGGCCGAGCCCGAGGCCCAGCGTCACGATGATCGCGAAGCCGAGCACGGCCGCGCCGAGGCCCGGCAGGGTGGGCCGCCAGCCGTAGGACAGCGACCCGGCCAGCAGGATCGCGAGGCCCGGCACGAAGTGCACCAGCGACACCAGCAGCGAGGCCGCCGGGAACAGCTCGCGGGGCAGGAACACCTTCTTGACCAGCGGCGCGTTCCCCGTCACCGAGCGCGTGCACGAGTGCAGCGTCTCGGTGAACAGGTTGGCCAGCACCATCCCCGAGAACAGGTAGATGGGGAAGTTCTGGACCATGCGGTCCATGCCGAGGAAGACGCCGACCACGAAGAAGTACACCGAGAAGTGCACCGCGGGCCGCACGTACGACCAGCCGAGCCCGAGCAGCGACCCCTTGTAGCGCGCCTTCAGCTCGCGCCGCACCAGGAGCCGCAGCAGGTACCGGTCGGCGAGGACGCTGCGCAGCCCGCCGCCGTCGCCGGGGGGCGACAGCGGCGGCAGGCCCCGCGCGGGGGCCGCGTTCAGCGTCTGGCTCATCCCCGGGCCGACCCCGCCGAGTCGAAGGTGTCGCGCCAGGCGTCGGGCGAGGTCAGCTCGGGCGCGGCGGCGCGGTAGCGGGCGGCCAGCTCGTCCCACTCACGGGTGAGCCGGGCGTGCAGCAGCCCGCTGCGCTTCATGATCGAGCGGAACCGGCGCGGGTCGCGCTGGTACCAGGTGACCTTGGTGCCGTCGGCGGAGGACACCAGCGCGCTGTCGAACTTCGACAACATGCCCCAGTGCTGGTCCAGGTGCGCGACCGCGGCCTGCGGGTGGCGCAGCGCCTCCTGCTCGACCGGGGACAGGTGCTTGAGGGCGCTGGACATGGCCGTCATGATCACCTTGTGCCGGCCGCGCGGCGGGGCGGGGTTGCGCCCGCGCTTGGGCGGCTTGCTGCGCCGCACCACCGGGAACTCCTCCAGGCTGTCCTTGGCCTGCGCGTCGGGGAACTCCGCGCGCAGCGCCCGGATCTCCTTGATCTTGCTGGCCATGCCCGCGTGCATGTGGCCGGGGCCCGCCAGCACGTCCTCCAGCGCCATGATCATCAGCTCGGCGGTGGAGTACTGCATGGCCAGGGCGTGCTTCACCGAGATGATGAAGCTCTCCTTGAGCAGGTTGCCGCCGCGCTCGTAGGGCGAGTGCACCAGCGCGGTGACCAGCCGGTTGCGCCAGTGGTAGTAGGCCTGCCAGTCCACGCCGTCGTCCTTGTCCTGCCACGGCACGTGCCAGGCGGCCACGCCCGGCAGCGACACGGTGGGGAACCCGGCGGCCTGGGCGCGCACGCCGTACTCGGCGTCGTCCCACTTGATGAACATCGGCATCGACAGCCCGATCTTCCCGATGACCTCCACCGGGATCAGGCACATCCACCAGCCGTTGTAGTCGGCGTCCACGCGGCGGTGCAGCCAGGGCGTCTTGCGCAGGGTGTTGCTGGGCTCGGCGAAGTCGTGCTCGCGCCAGGTGTGCGCGGCCGGGCCCCACCACCAGCGGTAGCGCTCGATGGTCTCGCCGTAGGCGTGCAGCTGGGAGCGCACGTACAGGTTGAACATGTGGCCGCCGACGATGGTCGGGGTGCGGGCGAAGTCGCCGAACGCGACCGCGCGCAGCACGCCCTCGGTCTCGGTGACGATGTCGTCGTCCAGCAGCAGCACGTAGTCGCTGCGCCCGGCCTTGACGGTCTCGTCCATCGCGCGGGAGAAGCCGCCCGACCCGCCGAGGTTGCCCTGGTCCACCACGGTCAGGCGCTCGCCCAGCGCCTCGCGGGCGAGGTCGAAGTCGGGGTGGTCCTCGATGCGGTCGGTGCCCTGGTCCACCACGTAGATCTGGTCGACGACCTCCAGCACCTCGGGGGCCTCGGCGAGCGCGACGAGCTGCTCGACGCAGAACTTCGGCCGGTTGAAGGTGGTGATGCCGATGCTGGCGGTGCCCTGGCGGACGTGGCCGGGCTCGGCGCACCAGTCGGCGCGCTCCAGCACCGCGGTGCGCTCGCCGGCGATCACGTCGAACCAGTACCAGCCGCCGTCCACGAACGGCTGGAGCGGCAGCGTGAAGGTGCGCTCCTCGGCGGTCTCGGCGTTGACCTTGATGGAGGCGACCCGGTGCACGTGGCCCTTGGCGCTGGAGCGGTAGACGACCACGTTGGCCTGGCCGCGCAGCCGGACCCGCAGCACGACCTGCTCGACGGTGGTCCAGCGCCGCCAGTACCCGGCCGGGAAGGCGTTGAAGTAGGTGGCGAACGAGACCCGGGAGCCGACCGGCACCACCACGGTGCGGCGGCCGACGTTGTCGGCCTGCGCGTCGGCGAACAGGGCGTGCGCCTGGGCCTGGGCCTGCGCCTCGGCCTGCTCGGACAGGTCGGCCTCGACCGCGGTGGACTCGGCCAGCGCCTCGGCGCCGCGCTCGATCTGCCCCTCGACGTACAGCTTGAGCACGTCCAGGTCGCGGTCCACGGGCATGACCACGCGCTGCAGGGTGCGCAGCGCGGCGGTGTCCACGCTCTCGGCGGCGCTCACGTCGGTACTGCTCATTCGTCGGCTCCTCCGCTGACCAGCGGCGCGCCTTCGGCGAAGTGCGGCCGCAGCCGGTTGTCGACCAGGGTGAGGGCGCTGGCGATCGCCATGTGCATGTCGAGGTACTTGTAGGTGCCGAGGCGCCCGCCGAACAGCACGCCGTCCTCGCGCGCGGCCAGCTCGCGGTAGCGCAGCAGGCGGTCGCGGTCCTCGGGGGTGTTGATCGGGTAGTACGGCTCGTCGCCGCGCTCGGCGAAGCGCGAGTACTCCCGCATGATCACGCTCTTGTCGGCCGGGTGCCGCCCCTCGCGCTCGGGGTGGAAGTGCCGGAACTCGTGGATGCGGGTGTAGGGCACGTCCTCGTCGGCGTAGTTCATCACCGGGGTGCCCTGGAAGTCGCCGGTCGGCACGACCTCCATCTCGAAGTCCAGCGTGCGCCAGCCGAGCTCGCCCTCGCTGAAGTCGAAGTAGCGGTCCAGCGGGCCGGTGTAGACGACCGGGACGCGTCCGACGATCTCGTCCCTGAGGTCGAAGAAGTCGGTGTTCAGCCGCACCTCGATGTTCGGGTGGTCGGCCATCCGCTCCAGCCAGGCGGTGTAGCCGTCGGTGGGCAGGCCCTCGTAGGTGTCGTTGAAGTACCGGTTGTCGAAGGTGTAGCGCACCGGCAGCCGCGTGATGATCTCGGCGGGCAGGTCCTTGGGGTCGGTCTGCCACTGCTTGGCGGTGTAGCCCCGGATGAACGCCTCGTACAGCGGGCGCCCGATCAGCGAGATCGCCTTCTCCTCCAGGTTGGTCGGCGTCTCGACCTCGGCGGCCTGCTCGGCCACCAGCGCGCGCGCCTCGTCCGGGCTGAAGCGCCGGCCGAAGTACTCGCAGATGGTGCCGAGGTTGATCGGCATCGAGTAGACCCGGCCCTTGAAGGTGGTGAACACCCGGTGCTGGTAGCCGGTGAAGGAGGTGAAGCGGTTGACGTACTCCCACACACGCTGGTTGGAGGTGTGGAACAGGTGCGCGCCGTAGCGGTGGATCTCGATCCCGGTCTCGGGCTCGGCCTCGCTGTAGGCGTTGCCGCCCAGGTGGGCGCGGCGTTCCAGGATGAGGACGCGCAGGCCGAGCTCCCGGGCGCACCGTTCGGCGACGGTCAGTCCGAACAGGCCGGAGCCGACGACTACGAGATCAGCGTTCACTGAGGGGGCCATCTCCATGAAGGCGGGGGGACGAAAGGAGCACCGCTTACCGGTTGCGACAATCGACTCATTTGGTACGGATGCAGAGCTAAGATACCCGCCGTTCGATCCACGCAGGTGCGAGATTCAAGGATCACGTTGACCGCCCCCACCCCCGCCCCATCCGCGAGGTCCGCGCGCCCTCGGGTCTTCCTGCACGTCGGGGCCGCCAAGAGCGGCACCACCTACCTCCAGAACGTGCTGTGGCACAACCGCGCCCGGCTGCTGGAGCACGGGGTCCTCTACCCGGGCGGCGACGACGTGGCGGCCCACGTCAAGGCGGCCTTCGACCTGCGCAAGGTCTTCTTCCCCGGCGCCGTGGACCCCACCACCGGCGGCGCGTGGGCGCACCTGGTGGCCCAGGCGCGCGCGCACCCCGGCGACTCGATCATCTCCCAGGAGCTGTTCGCGCCCGCGCTGCGGCCCGACATCGCGCGGGCCCTCGCCGACCTCGACTTCGCCGATGTTCACCTGGTCTTCACCGCGCGGGACCTCGCCCGCCAGATCCCGGCGCACTGGCAGGAGGACATCAAGAACCGCTTCACCACCTCCTTCGCCGAGTTCACCGAGGTACTGCGCCGCCCCGACTGGCGCGAGCACGAGGTCGCGCGGCTGTTCTGGCCGCTGCAGGACCCGGTGGAGGTGCTGGAGCGCTGGGCCGAGCACCTGCCCCGCGAGCGGGTGCACCTGATCACCCTGCCTCGGCCCGGCGCCCCCCGCGACCTGTTGTGGAAGCGGTTCTGCCAGGCCGTCGGCCTCGACCCCGGCTCCTGCGACCTGAGCGGCTCGTTCGCCAACCCGTCGCTCGGCCTCGCCGAGACCCAGCTGCTGCTGCGGGTGAACCAGGCCCTGGACCACTCGGCCGCCCCGTGGCCGGTCTACAACGAGCACGTCAAGCACTACCTGGCGCAGCAGGTGCTGACCGCCCGCCGCAGCGCGCACAAGATCAGGCTCCCGGCCGCCGACCACGCCTGGGCCGCCGAGCGCGGCGCGCAGATGGTCGCCGACCTGCGCGCCGCCGACTACCCGGTGATCGGCGACCTGGACGAGCTGCTGCCCGACCCGCCGCCCGCCGACGCCGACGCCCGCGCCCCCCACCCCGACGACCCGTGCTGGGACGACATCGCCGACGCCGCCGGGGACGCGGTCACCGCGCTGCTCCGGCGCCTGCTGGAGACCGAGCAGCGCGTGCGCGACACCCCCGGCGCCGAGCGCCCCGCCGGCGAGCAGCTGCGCGACCTCGGCGCCGACGCCGAGCGGCTGCGCGCGGTCACCGGCACGCTGGTGCACGACTCCAAGCCGATGATCAAGCGCGCGGTGCGCACGATGAGCGAGCGCAGCCCGGCCGTGTCGCGGATGCGCGAGGCGTACTGGCGCCTGCACGCCGTCCGCACCGACCCGCCGACCGACCCCGACCCGACGAGCACGAGGTGAACGCGCACGTGGACCGCACCCGGCCCGGAAAGACCGTCTACCTGCACGTCGGCGCCCCGACGACCGGCGGCGCCTACCTGCAGCGCGTCCTGTGGGACAACCGGCGGCGGCTCGGCGAGGACGGCGTCTGCTACCCGGTCGCCGGACCGCTGGAGCACTTCGGCGCCGTGATGGACCTGCGCGACCTGACCTGGGGCGGGCACCGCGACCCGGCCTGGGCCGGCACCTGGGACCGCATCGCCCAGCGCGCCCGCGACTTCGACGGCCACACCGTGGTGCTGTCGCAGGAGCAGCTCGGCGGCGCGAACGAGGAGCAGGTGCGGCGCGCGGTGGAGTCGTTCGGCGACGCCGAGGTGCACGTCGTGTTCACCACCCGCGACCTGGGCTGGCAGCTCATCTTCGACTGGCAGGAGCAGGTCCGGCACGGCCACACCATCACCTTCGAGCGGTTCGTGCAGGACCTGGTGACGCTGGGCATCCACGCGCCCGAGCCGTTCGGCGAGATGTTCTGGGGCCTGCACGACCCGGTGCGGGTGCTCGGCATGTGGGAGAAGGCGGTGCCGCGCGAGCGCGTGCACGTCCTGACGCTGCCGCCGCCCGGCGCCGGGCCCGGCCCGCTGTGGGCGCGGTTCTGCGAACTGACCGGCATCGACCCGCACCGCTACGAGCTGGGCGGCCTCGAGCAGGAGCCGCTGACGGTGGTCGAGGCCGAGCTGCTGCGCCGGATGAACGGCCGGCTCACCGACGCGCTCGGCGGCGAGTACGAGCGCATGGTCCGCGACCACCTGATCGGCGGCGGCCTCGCCGAGGCCGCCGACGGCACCCGCCGCACGCCGATGGGCCTGCCCGCCAAGCACGCCGAGTGGGCCGCCGGACGCACCCGCGAGCTGGTCGCCACGCTGCGCGAGCGCGGCTACCGCGTCCAGGGCGATCTGGAGGAGCTGACCACCGCCCGCATCCCCGAGGCGGTGCTGCTGCCCGGCGAGGTGCCCGAGGACGAGGTCGTCACCGCCATG
This sequence comes from Spirillospora sp. CA-253888, assembly GCA_050936435.1. Taxonomy (GTDB): domain Bacteria; phylum Actinomycetota; class Actinomycetes; order Streptosporangiales; family Streptosporangiaceae; genus Spirillospora. The sequence goes on along the minus strand of JBNJMT010000001.1, from coordinate 4,487,582 downwards.
GTGGCGGTGGTCTGCAACCTGCTGGTCCGGCTGGCCGAGGTGGACGACCGGATCGGCCTCGCCCACCTCCAGGCCCAGATGGCCGGCGTGCGCGAGAACCTGGAGCTGCTGTTGAAGACGGCCGCCAACCCCTCCCCCGGCCTCCAGCGCGCGGCCCGCCGCGCCACCGGAAGGAAGCCGTGAGCAGCGGCGGGGTGCCGGCGGTCGCCGCCGTCGTGGTCACCTACAACCGGCGCGAACTGCTGACCGAGTCGCTGGCCGCGCTGGGCGGCCAGACCCGCGCGGTGGATCGGATCGTGGTGGTGGACAACGCCTCCGGCGACGGCACCGCCGACCTGGTGCGCGCGTCCTTCCCCGAGGTGGACCTGCTGGAGCTGCCCCGCAACGTCGGCGGCGCGGGCGGCTTCGCCGCCGGGATGGCCCGCGCCCTGGAGCGCGGCGCCGACCTGCTGTGGCTGCTGGACGACGACACCGTCCCCGAGCCCGGCGCGCTCGCCGCGCTGCTCACCGCCCGCGAGCGCGCCACCGCCGCCGACGGCCCGCCGGTCCTGGTCGCCAGCCGGGTGCTGTGGACCGACGGCCGCGACCACCCGATGAACACCCCGCGCCCCAAGCCGCGCGCCGCCGAGGCCGAGACCCGGCTCGCCGCCGCCGCGGGCGGCTACCCGATCCGGTCGGCGTCGTTCGTGTCGGTGCTGGTGGAGGGCGCCGCCGTGCGCGCGCGGGGCCTGCCGGTCGCCGACTACTTCCTGTGGAACGACGACTTCGAGTTCACCACCCGCTTGCTGCGCGGCCGCCGCGCCCTGCTGTGCCGCGACAGCGTGGTGGTGCACAAGACCCGCACGTTCGGCGGGACCGACGCCGACCCCGGCGACCGGTTCTTCTACGAGGTGCGCAACAAGGTCTGGCTGTTCACCCGCAGCCCGGGCCTGGCCCCCGTGGAACGCACGCTCTACGCCGGGTCCACCGCCCTGAGGTGGACCCGCACCTTCGCCCGCTCCGGCGACCGCGCCACCCTGCGCCGGGGCCTGCGGCAGGGCCTCTGGGCGGGGGTGAGCACCCGCCCCCGGCCCAACAAGAGCGTGCTCCGCGATCTGAAACCCCCCATGGAGTAGATGTGACCTCGTCCGCCGCGCCTCCCCTCCAGGCGCCGGTCCCCGCCGGTCCGCCGGTCCCCCCGGGCGGCGCCCGGCCCGCCCGACCCCGGCTCGCCGCGCTGGACCTGCTGCGCTTCGTGGCCGCCGGCGCGGTGATGATGTTCCACTTCACCGCCACCACCAAGGGCGACTGGGGCGTTCCCCACCGCGAGCTGTTCCCCGGCATGGAGTGGGCGGTCTTCGGCCAGTACGGCGTGGACCTGTTCTTCGTCATCAGCGGCTTCGTGATCCTGATGAGCGTCTGGGGCCGCCGGCCCGGCGACTTCGCGGTCTCGCGGGTGTCCCGGCTGATGCCCGCGTACTGGTTCAGCGTGGTGCTGGCGCTGGTGGTCTTCCTGGCCACCGGCATCGGCCCCAACGAGGGCGGGAAGTCCGCCGTCAGCATGGTCGAGCGGTTCCTGCCGAACCTGACGATGATGCAGAACGGCGCCGAGGTCCCCCCGATGGAGGGCCTGTACTGGACGCTCTGGGTCGAGCTGCACTTCTACGCGCTGATCTCGCTGCTGGTGTGGCGGGGGGTGACCTACGCGCGCTGCATGGGCTTCATGACGGCCTGGCTGCTGCTCGGCCTGTTCGCGCAGGAGGCGGGCTTCAAGATCCTGCAGTCCCTGCTGATGCCGGAGTGGGCGCCGTACTTCATCGCCGGCATGGCCTTCTACCTGATCTACACCTACGGCTCCAACATCATGTTGTGGCTGATGGTGGGGGCCTGCTGGGCGCTGTCGACGCACTTCGCCGTCAAGCACGTCAACCGGGACATCTTCTGGCCGGGCGTGCACGAGGCCGTCGTGCCGGTCGTGATCACGATGATCTTCGCGGCGATGGCGCTGGTGGCCACCCACCGGCTGGCCCGGGTGAACTGGCGCGGCTGCACCTGGCTGGGCGCGCTCACCTACCCGCTGTACCTGGTGCACCTGACGGTGACCCGGCCGGTGATCGAGTGGCTGCGGCCGTCGCTGGACCAGTGGACGATCCTGGGGATCATGATCGCGGTGGCGCTGCTGTCGGCCTACCTGATCCAGCGGCTGGTCGAGAAGCCCGGCCAGCGCTGGCTGAACCGCCAGCTCAAGCAGGCGCTCGCCCAGATCCGCGCCGCTTCGCCCGCCCCCGCCGGAGCCGCCGCGACCGGCTCGAACGGCCAGAACGGCCGGAACGGCACGACCGGCAAGGCCGCACCGGTGCCTCCCGTGGCGGCGGCCGGCCCCCCGTTCCCTGACAGGCCGCTCTCCGAGACGCTGTCCGCCGGGCCGGAGACCATCACCTCGCCGGGGGGCCAGGAGGCCCCGGCCGTCAGTCCGTTTCGCCCCCTCCACTGAGCCCCCCGCCGAACCGCCGGCCGAACCGCCCGCCGAACCGCCCATCGAAGCCCCCGCCGAGCCGCCCGGCCGGCGGGGCCGGGCCGCGCGCTGGGCGGTGCCGCTGGTCCCGGCCGTCCTGACGCTGGCGGTGGCGCTGTGGGACATCGGCCGGCCCTCGTACTGGCTGGACGAGGCCGCCACCGTCAGCGCGGTGAACCGGACGATGCCCGACACCCTGCGCCTGTTCGACAACCTCGACCTGGTGCACGCCCTCTACTACCTGCTCATGCACCCCTGGGCGTCGCTGTTCGGCCTCGGGGAGACCGCGATGCGGCTGCCCAGCGCCCTGGCCGTCGCGGCGGCCGCCGCCGGGACCGCCGTCATCGGGCGGCACTGCGCCGGGCCGCTGGCCGGGCTGCTGGCCGGGCTGGTGTTCGCGGTCAACCCGGAGGTGACCCGGTTCGGGCAGGAGGCCCGGTCGTACGCGCTGGTGATGGCGGTGGCGGTGGCGGCCACCTACCTGCTGCTGCGCGGTCTGCGCGGCCGAGGGCGGCGCGCCGCGTGGTCGTGGACGGCCGGGTACGGCGCGGCGCTGGCCGTGCTGGTGCTGCTCAACCTGTACGCGGCGCTGCTGGTGGCCGCGCACGGCGCCACGCTGCTGGCGATGCGCGGCCGCGCGCGCGGCGCCTGGCCGCGCTGGCTGGCGGCGAGCGGGATCGTGGCGGCGGCGCTGGTGCCGTTCGCGCTGGCGGCCAGCGACCAGAAGGGCCAGGTCTCCTGGATCAAGGGGCCGAGCGGCCGCACGCTGCCGGAGATCCTGTGGTTCTTCTCCGGCGGCGACTGGTGGACGGCCGTGCCCGTCACCGCGCTGCTCCTGCTGGGCGGCTACGCGGGCTTCCGCGCGCTGCGCCCCGAGGCCGGCGGGGACGCGCCGGCCGCGCCCTCCCTGGGCGCCGTGGCGGTGCCGTGGCTGGTGCTGCCGTCGGCGGTGCTGCTGACCGTGTCGCTGTTCGACCCGGTCTTCCTGCACCGCTACGTGGCCTACTCCCTTCCGGCGGCGGCCCTGCTCGTCGGCGCGGGCCTCGCCTGGACCGCCCGCCGGACGGTGCGGGGCGCGCGCACGGTGGGCGCGGTCGCGGCGGCCGTGGCGCTGGTGGTGCTGGTGGCCACCGCGGTCCCGCAGCACCGGGAGGTCCGGCGGCAGGACTCGCGCCCGGACGACCTGCGCGCCGCCGCCGACGTCCTGCGCGCCAACGCCCGTCCCGGCGACGCCATGATGTACATGGCCGGGATCGTGCGCTGGAGCGCGGCCGCCTACCCCTCGGCGTTCAGCGACCTGCCCGACGTCGCGCTGGCGACGGACGCGCCGCGCGCGGGCAACCTCAAGGGCCGCGACCTGCTGCCCCGCGAGATGCGCGGGCGGCTCGCCGCCGCGGGCCGGGTGTGGGTCATGACCAGCCGGATGGTCGAGTACCCGCGCCCGCCGATCCTGGAGCGGCGGCTGGAGTTCATGCACGAGATGGGCTTCCGGAAGCAGGCCGGGCGCTGGCGGTTCCGGGGCGGCGAGCTGGTGCTGTTCGAGCGGGTCGCGCCGACCCGGGCCGCCTCGAAGACCAAGGCCAAGAGCAAGGCGAAGGGCAACGCGAAGGTCAGGAAAGCTCGATGTAGTCGATCTGGCCGGCCCCTCCCAGGGACCTCAGCCCGAGAGTGTTCTTCCCGGCGTTCAGCTCGACCGTGACGTCCTGGGACGCCCAGTCGTCGCCGCCGGTCCCGCGCAGCTCCACCGGGACCGGCGCGGCGCCGTTGACGGTCAGCTCCTGCCGGGCGGGCCGGCCGGACCGGTTGGCGAAGCCGACGCGGGCCCGGTAGCGGCCCGCGGCGGGCGCTACCACGTCCAGTTCGACGCGGCAGTCCCCGCGCGCGAAGCGGGCCAGCGCGCGGCCGCCGGACGCGCGCGGCCGCTTGGCCACGCTCGTGCAGCCGTTCAGGCGGGCGCGCTCGGCCTCGTAGCGGACCGGCACGCCGTGCAGCACCGGGCGCGACCCGTTCCAGCCGAGGGCGGCCACGTACATGGACCGGACGACGCTGGAGCCGCCGTGGGAGCGCACGATGCCGTGGAAGACCAGGTGGTCGCCGTACTCGTCGGTGACCACATCGGCGCTGCCCGGCCCGATGATCTTCTTGCCGTAGCGGGCGGTGCTCTGCACCTCGCCGCCCCGCGTGTACGGGCCCCCGATCGAGGGGGCCGTGGCGTAGCGGGTCTGGTAGTTGTCCCTGAAGTACCAGCCCGCCGAGTACAGCAGCACATACTTGCCGCCGCGCTTGACCATGTCGGGGGCCTCGACCAGCACCGGCTCGCTCTTGTCACGTGCCAGGATGCGGCGCGGCGGCCCGGCGGGGTAGAGCCCGTCCCGCGACAGCTTCACCAGCCAGATCGCCGCGGTCTTGCGGGCGTCGGTCTTGTAGAGCAGGTAGCGGGTGCCGTCGTCCTCCACGAACGAGGCCGGGTCGATCGCGCCGCCCAGGTTCAGCGGGCAGACCAGCGGGTCGCCCTCGACCGGCGTGAACGGCCCCGCCGGGGAGGTCCCGGTCGCCACGCCGATGCACTGCTTGTCGCGGTCCTTGCGGCGGGCGGTGAAGTACAGCAGGTACCGGCCGCCCTCCTCGCGCGGCGGCACGACCTCGGGCGCCCAGGTCCGCCCCCGGGTGGCCCAGCCGGGCAGGACCGGCAGCGCGTCGCCCTCCTGCCGCTTCCAGGGGCCGGTCGCCGACGGCGCGGTCGCGACCGGCAGCGTGGCGCCCGGGTCGTTGGTGCCGTAGGCGTAGTAGGTGGCGCCCACCTTGATCATGGCGGGGTCGGGAAAGGTGTCGTGGATCACGGCCTTGAACGGCGAGTAGCCGGGGGCCACGACCGGGGCCTGGGTGCCGGCCGGGGAGGGTTCGGGGGGCGCGGCCGGGACGCTCGGCCGCGCGGCGGGGCGGGGCTTCCCGTCAGGTCCGCAGGAGCCCAGCAGGCCGGCGCCCACCGCCACCACCAGGCTGATCGCGGCGCCCGCGACGACCGGGGCGGCGGGTCCGGCCGGTCGCAACTGCACGCGTCTCCCCTTTCGCCGCCTCGCATGATGCCAAGCCCCCGGACACTTGGCGAACCGCGGCCGATCATGCGATGGCCACGCGGGCTGGCTACGCTAACCGACCGAAACCCCCGAACAAGGAGAGACCGACGTTGTTCCGACATCGGCAGCATCGGCTTTCCCGACCCGCCGTCCCGCGTCCGATACGGCGCGCGGGACCGCTGCCCGCGCTGCTCGTGGCGGCCGCGCTCGTGCTCGCCGCCTGCGGCGGCGGCTCCGGGGCGTCCCGGCGCACGCCGGTCCCTTCCCTGGCGAAGGCGGCCAAACCCAACATCGTGTTCGTGCTGACCGACGACCTGTCGTGGAACCTCATCGCGCACATGCCGCAGGTCAAGCGGATGCAGCGGGAGGGGCTGACGTTCCAGAAGTTCTTCGTCGCCGACTCGTTGTGCTGCACCTCACGCGCCACGATCCTCACCGGCCGCTACCCGCACAACACCGGCGTCCGCACCAACTTCCCGCCCGACGGCGGGCACGGGGTGTTCCGCGACAAGGGCGGCGAGCGGGCGGCGTTCGGCCCTGCCCTGCAGCGCGCGGGCTACCGCACCGCGCTGATGGGCAAGTACCTCAACGGCTACAACCCGGCCGAGACGCTGGGCGGCGCCGGGCCGTACGTGCCGCCGGGCTGGAACGAGTGGTACGTCACGGGGAACGGCTATCCCGAGTACGGCTACAACATGAACGAGAACGGCCGCGTCGTCCGCTACGGCGAGCGGCCGCAGGACTACCTGACCGACGTCCTGGCCGGTAAGGGCAACGACTTCATCCGGCGGGCGGGGGCCAAGCAGCCGTTCTTCCTCCAGATCGCCACGTTCGCGCCGCACGGGCCGTTCGTGCCCGCGCCCCGGCACGCCGGCGGGTTCGCGGGGCTGCGCGCGCCCCGGCCCGGCTCGTTCAACGAGCCCGACAACTCCGACAAGCCCGCCTGGCTGAAGTCGCGGCCCAAGCTGGGCAAGCCCGCCATCAAGCGCATCGACGACGCGTTCCGCGACCGGGTCCGCATGGTCCAGTCGGTGGACGAGATGATCGGCGGCCTGCGCCGGACGCTGGAGAGCACCGGCCGCGCCCGCGACACCTACCTGGTCTTCGGCTCCGACAACGGCTTCCACCTGGGCGAGCACCGGCTGGCGGGCGGCAAGATGACCGCCTACGACCCCGACGTGCGGGTCCCCTACGTGGTGATCGGGCCGGGCGTGCCGGCGGGCCGCGCGGTGGAGGCGTTCGCGCAGAACACCGACCTGGCCCCCACCTTCCTGGAGCTCGGCGGGGCGCCGGTCCCCGCCGCCACCGACGGCCGGTCGCTGGTGCCGTTCCTGCGCGGCGAGGACCCGCCCGGCTGGCGGAACGTGGCGCTGGTCGAGCACGTCAAACCGCCGCCCTCCGCCGAGGACCCCGACCGGCAGGACTCGGGGCCCGGCGCGCCGCCGACCTACAACGCGCTGCGCACCGGGCACGAGCTGTACGTCGAGTACGCCGACGGCGCGCGCGAGTACTACGACCTGGCGCGCGACCCCGAACGGCGCGAGAACACCGCCGGAAAGCTGGCGCCCGACCACCGGCAGCGGCTGGCGGCGCTGCTGTACGCGCTGACGCACTGCTCGGGGCAGTCGTGCACGGCGGCGGGACGCACCCGATGAGACGTCGGACGACGAGAAAAGGAATGGGATGCAACTGACCGGCACGGCCTTCGTCGGCCTGCTCTGCGCACTGGCGGTGGCGGCGTTCGCCGGCACCCTCTGGCTCCTCCCCCGGATCAACGGCGGGGGGAAGCGGCGCACGGCCGCCCGCGCCGGGCTGCTGGCGGCCTGTCAGCTGTTCATCGTGCTGGCGCTGGCCACCGGCATGAACGCCTACTTCGTCTTCTACAACAGCTGGTCGGACCTGCTCGGCAACGTCGGCGGCCCGGTGAGCGTGCAGGGCGGGCGCGGCGTGGCCAAGGCGGCGGCGGGCCCGCTGCCGCGGTCGGTGTCGCCGCTGGCGGCCCAGCAGGGCCTGCGCGACCCGGCCAAGGACGGCCAGCTCGAACAGACCATGATCCGCGGACCGCGCACCGGGCTCCAGGTGAAGGCGTTCGTCTACCTGCCCGCGCAGTACTTCCAGGCGCGCTTCAAGGACCACCGCTTCCCGGTGTCGCTGGTGCTGGCCGGGTACCCCGGCGACCCGCGCGGCATCATCGAGCGCCAGGAGCTGGTCAAGACCGCCGCGCGCGAGATGCGGTCCGGCGCGATCCCGCCCACCGTCTACGTGATCACCCGGACGATGGTCGCGCCGCCCCGCGACACCCAGTGCACCGACGTGCCCGGCGGCCCGCAGGCCGAGACGTTCTTCAGCCAGGACGTCCCGCAGGCGCTCAGCGCGACCTACCGGCTGGCCACCACGGCGGCCGGGTGGGGCGTGTTCGGCCAGTCGGCGGGCGGCTACTGCTCGGTCAAGCTCGCGATGCGGCACTCCGACCGGTTCTCGGCGGCCGCCTCGCTCGGCGGCTACCTGCGCTCGCTCCAGGACGCCACCACCGGCGACCTGTACGGCGGCAGCAAGGCCGTGCGCGACGACAACGACCTGCTGTGGCGGCTGGAGCACCTGCCCCCGCCGCCGGTGTCGGTGCTGCTGGCCTCCAGCAAGGTCGAGGAGGGCTACGACCAGGCGCTGAAGTACGTGCAGCTGACCAAGCCGCCGCTGCGCACCGACACCCTGTTCCCCGAGCAGGGCGGCCACAACTTCGGCACCTTCCGGCGGCTCACCCCCGAGATCATGCGCTGGATGGGCCGGCAGCTGAAGTCCGATTGAGGGTCGGTCGTCCCCATGCGTCGCTATCATCACTGGCGTGACTGACCCCAGGACCCCCGACGACCACCACGACCGCGAGCGGTCCGAGGAGCGGCCGGGCGACCCCGGGGTCGCGCCGCCCCCGCCCCCGCCGCAGTGGGGCCAGGCCCCCGGGCAGGGCGCGCACCTGCTGCCGGAGGCGCCGCCGCTGCCGGAGTTCGGCGTGCCGCTGCCCGAGCCGGAGGTGCCCGAGAGCGAGCGCACGGTCGGCGACATCGACATCAGCGGCACGATGCGGACCCAGGTCTTCCCGGGCGGGGAGCAGCGGCCGGCCGAGCAGCGGTTCGCCCAGCCGCCGTCGCCCGGTGAGGGCGGCCAGGGCGGCTACAACCCCGACGCCACCATCGCGGACATGTCGGCGTTCATGCCGGCGGCCGGGGAGCAGCCGGGCCAGGGCGCCAAGCACACCCGCGAGGAGGTGCGGCCCGCGCCCGCGCCCGAGGCCGACGAGGCCCCGGCGACGCAGCAGCTGCCGGACGCGCAGGCCGCCGCGGCGCAGGCGGGCCACCAGGCGGGGCAGGTGCCCGAGACCGACCAGACGGTGCGCTACCAGTCGGCCCCTCCGCCAGCGACCGAGCAGATCCAGCAGGCCGACCAGACCGTCCGCTACCAGCCGCCGTCGCCGTTCGCGCAGCCGCCCTCCCTGCCCGACGGCGGGGGGCAGGCGGGCGGGCCGCCGTCCGCCGGGCCGCCGACGCTCGCGCCGTTCCCGTACGCGCAGGAGCCGCCGCGCCCGGAGATGCCGACGACGCAGCAGATCGCGAACGCGCAGCAGACCGGCCATCAGCAGCCGCCCGCGCCGCCCGCGCCCGAGGCGCCGCCGTTCGCGCAGCCTCCGGCCCCTCAGGCGCCGGAGCCGTTCCCCTATGCCCAGGAGATCCCGGGCAACAAGCCCGCCGCCCCGGAGCCCTTCCCCTACGGGCAGGAGATCCCCGGCCGGCCGCAGGCTCAGGCCCAGGCGGGCCCTGCGCCGTTCCCGTACGCGCAGGAGATCCCGGGCCAGCAGCCGCACCAGGCCCACGCACAGGCCGCGCCCCCGCTGCAGGCCCCGCCTCCGGCCCCGACCGACTCCCCTCGCCCGTTCGCGCCGCCGCCCCAGATCGACGAGCCCTGGCGCGTCGGCGGTCCCGGCGGCGGCGGCGACCAGCCGGGCAAGCCCAAGAAGGCCCGCCGCCCCTTCCCCAAGAAGCCGGTGCTGATCGGCGTCGGCGGCCTCGCGGCGGCCGCGCTGGTGGCGGCCGGCGGCCTGGTGGTGCTGGGCGGCGGGGACGCCGGCGGCGGTGACGACGCCAAGGCCGCCCTGGCGGGCTCGGTGTTCGCCGCCGACCCCGCGCCCCGCACCGACGGCCGCGACCAGGAGCTGACGCACGTCGCGGCCTCCGGCACGACCGTGGTCGCGGTCGGCAAGGAGGCCGACGCCGCCGGCACGCGCGGCCGCTTCCTGGTGTCGTCCGACGGCGGCCGCACCTTCAGGTCCGCCGACGTGCGCGACGGGACCGGGGCCGACGAGGTCCCGGCGCTGGTCGCCGGCTCGTCGCGCGGCTGGATCGCGATCGGCTCCCGGCCGGGCGGCGGCGTGGTGTGGACCAGCCAGGACGGCGGCACCTGGCGGCGCCAGCCCGACGCGGCCGGGCAGCCGTTCGGCCCCGGCAGCCGCCCCCGCCGCGCGGTGGCGACCCAGAACGGCTTCGTCGTCATGGGCGAGACCACTCGCAAGGGCGACTTCAGCGACGCCGAGCCGACGGTGTGGCTGTCGGGCGACGGCGCGCAGTGGGAGGCCCGCGTCGGCCTGCAGATCGGCCTGTCGGCCAAGCGCGGCAAGGTCTCGCTGGTGGAGGTGGCCGCCTCCGGCGGCACGGTCCTGCTGGAGGCGACCCACGCCCCCGACGCCAAGAAGCCGAACGTCGGCTTCAAGCGGGTGTGGCGGTCCCAGGACGGCGGCCGCACCTGGCAGGACGTCAACGTCCCCGCCCCCAAGGGCTCGCGCGGCCTGATGATCGGCGGCGGCGGGAGCGGGTTCCTGGCGATCCGCGAGGTCGGCGGCAAGCACGGCGAGGCGTTCGCCTCCGCCGACGGCGCGAAATGGGCCCCGGCCGGCAGGCTCGCCACCCCGGGCTACCGGCGCATCGGCCGGATCATGGGCGCCGACAAGGGCTTCGCGGCGGTGGTGATCCGCGGCCGGGACGTCCTGGTGTCGCGCAGCGGCGACGGCAGGACCTGGTCCGACGCCGGCTCGCTGCCCACGCAGTCGGGCCGCACGCTCACGGCGGGCGCGCTCGCGGGCGACCTCAGCGTGCTGGTCGGCAAGGAGAACGCCGGCGACGACGACCCCATGCTGGCGGTGCACGACGCGCGCGGAGCGCAGATCCCGGTGGACCTCGCCAAGGTGCCGGGCGCCGTACGGCGCGACCACACCGTCGCCGGGATCGGCGCGGACGCCTCGCGCGCGGTCGCGGTCGGCAGCCTGGGCGGCGACGCGGCCGTGTGGACCAGCACCGACGGCACGTCCTGGACGCGCGGGCAGGGCGTGGGCGCGGCCTTCACCCGGCCCGGCCCCCAGCGGCTCACCGAGGTCGTGAACGGCAAGCAGGGCTGGCTGGCGGTCGGGCACGACCAGCGCCTGCCCTACCGGCCGCTGGTGGTGTCCTCGGCCGACGGCGCGGGCTGGCAGGCCGCCGACGCCCACGCCGCGTTCCGGCCCGGCCGCGACCACCTGGCCACCTACGCCGCCGCCGCGGGCCCCGCCGGGTACGTGGTGGTGGGCGAGGAGGGCCTGTCGGCCGCCACGTGGTTCTCGGCCGACCTGAAGAACTGGGAACGCGGCAAGGGCGTGAACAACACCGGCCTGACCGCTCAGCCCGGCTCCAACCGCTGGATGCGCGGCGTGGCGGCCGTGCAGTCGGGGTTCGTGGCCGTCGGCGGCCTGCGCGACCCCGCCGCGGGCAACGCGCCCGGCCAGCGGCCCGCCGTGTGGACCTCGGCCGACGGCAAGCAGTGGGCGCTGAAGCAGCTCCCGCTGCCGAACGGGATCGGCGAGGGCCTGCTGGCGAAGGTCGTGGCCAAGGGCGGCACGCTGGTCGCCCTCGGCAGCGGCGCCTCGACCGGCGGCCTGATCGCGCTCGGCTACGTCTCCACCGACGGCGGCGCGAACTGGAAGGAGTTCCGCCCGCCCGTGCCCGAGGGCGCCTCCGAGATCCAGATCACCGGGCTGACCGCGACGCCCAAGGGCTTCGCCGCGACCGCGACCAGCGGCCGCCAGGGCGCGGCCGACGTGGTGGCGTGGACCTCGACCGACGGGACGTCCTGGCAGGCCGCCAAGCCCGGCGGCGAGGGCCTGGGCGGCGACGGCGACCAGCGGATCACCGGGCTGGCCGCGTTCAAGGACAAGCTGCTCGGCGTCGGGAACAACGACGTCCCGGCGGGCGAGCAGCCGGTGCTGTGGAGCCGGCCGGTGCCGTGACCGCTGGGCGGGGCTAGAAGATCGCGGATCTAGAAGATGTCGTCGGCGGGGTCGCGCCGGGCGTGCCGGGGCACGTACGGGACGGCCCCGCGCCCGTTCATGGCGGGCGCCCCGGCGGCCTCCTCGATCTGCTCGCGCACCTGCGCGGCCACGTCCCCGCCCCGCGCCCGGTTGCGGCGCGCCCCGTAGGGGGCCACGATCAGCCGGTAGAACGGGCGGCGGATCGGCGTCGGCACCAGCCGGTAGCCGCCGCGCAGCATCACGTTGCGCCAGTACTGGGTGCGGGAGATGAACCCGCCGCGCCGCATCTCGCGCTGGAGCCGCAGCTCCGAGCGCAGCAGCGCCCTGCCGCCGCGCCGCTCGTAGGCGCCGTCGCCGACCCGGTAGTACACCAGCGGCTCGGCGACGTTCACCACCTGCGCGCCCGCGGCGATCATGCGGACGAACAGCCAGTAGTCCTCCATCAGCGGCAGGTCGCCGTAGCCCCCGGCCTTCAGCACCGCGCTGCGCCGGTACACCACCGTGGGGTGGTTGAACGGGTCGTGCAGCCGCGAGTAGCGGGCGATGTCCAGCGGGTCGCTGGGCGGGGTGCGGCGGCCGACGATGTCGCCGGTGTCGGTGCCGAACTCCAGCAGCCCCGCGCCGACCAGGTCCGCGCCCGCGCGCACCAGCGGCACCTGGAGCTGGAAGCGGTGCGGCATCGCCACGTCGTCGGCGTCCATGCGGGCCACGATGTCGTACCGGCTGGCCTCCAGGCCCGCGTCCAGGGCGGGGCCGAGGCCGCGGTTGTGGGGCAGCGGGACGAAGGTGACCTCGACGGGGCTGGCCGCGATCAGCTGGTGCAGGCATGCCGCCAGCTCGGGGGCGACCGGACCGTCCTGGACCAGCACCACCTGGTCGGGCCGCAGCGCCTGGTCCACCACCGCGCTGCGGAACGCCTCCCGCACGTACTCTTCCCGGTCACCGCCATAGACGGTCATCAGCAAAGCGAAGGGTTCGGGGCGCATACGGTCCGTTTCCGGGTGGGGGCGCGGAGGCGGGGACTCCGTACCTGGGGGGGGCTAAACGATCTTTCCCGCCACTCATGTGACGCTTTGGGGGGGTTGATGGTTGCGCGCCGCCAAGATACCGGTGTGATTTGTCCTCTACATCCGTTTAAGCAGAGCAGACAGGTCATTTCACCCAGCTGTAACCGAACGGCGCTCCTGCGGGCCCGGCACGGGCCGGCCTACGCCTTGCCCAGGCCGCAGATGTTCTGGTCGGCGCGGACCTCCCCGGCGACCTTGGGGACCGGACGGGCGCTGCCCGGCACGGTCAGCCCGTCCTTTCCGATGATCAGATAGACGAAGCCCGCCCGGCCCCGGGGCGCGGGCCGGGGCGGATGGCCCGGCAGCGCCGCCGCCAGCGCGGCCGCCTGCCGCTGCGCGCCCGGCCCGAACATGATCTGCGTGCGCGCGCCGGCGGTGGCCTTGAGCGTGCCGACCTTGGCGACGTCGAAGCCCTTGTCGCCGAGCTGCTCGGCGATGCGCTTGCCGAGGCCGTCCACCTTGGTCGCGTTGTAGACGCCCATCCGCACCTGCGCGGGCGGGACCGGCGGCTGCTGGGCCCCCTGGTGCGCCGGCACGACCGGCGGCGCGGGCTCGGGCGGCGCGTTGTCCTGCTGGATGGCCTGGAACAGCGGCTTGGCCAGCGACGTGCTGAACTGCACCCGGTTCTTGTCGGCCGGGTAGGCCTCCACCGGCACGGTCATGAAGCGCACCTTGCCCGCGCTCATGCCCTTCAGGCTCCCGGCCACCTTCTGCATGACCGACAGGTTCAGCCGCCGGTCGGCCTTGATCGACTTGGCGACCGCCGACAGGAAGTCGTAGGTCTTGCCCGGGTCGGTCAGCATCCCCTTGTCGGTGGCCTTCTTGACCACCGAGGCCATGAACGCCTGCTGGCGCTTGATGCGCGACAGGTCCGAGCCGTCGCCGAGGCCGCCGGTGCGGGTGCGCACGTAGCCGAGCGCCTGGTCGCCGCGCACGGTCTGGCGGCCCTTCTTCAGGTGCAGCTCGGCCTTGGGGTCGTCGATGCGCCTGGGGACGCAGATCTCCACGCCGTCCAGCGCGTCCACCACCCGCTTGAAGCCGGAGAAGTCCACCTCGACGTAGTGGTCGATGTGGATGCCGGTCAGCGACTCGATGGTGCGCCAGGTGCAGGCGGGCCCGCCCTGCGCGTACGCCGAGTTGATCATGTCGAGGCGGCCGGGGATCATGCCGCCGCCGTCCTTCTTGCACTCGGGGATCTGCACCATCGAGTCGCGCGGGAAGCTGATGCCGATCGCGCCGTCGCCGCCGGGCGAGATGTGCAGCAGGATCGTGGTGTCGGAGCGCTGCCCGGCCTCCTGGCCGTAGCGGGCGTTCTCCCCCTCGCGGGTGTCGGAGCCCATGACCAGGATGTTCAGCGCGCCGTTGAGCTTGGCGGGCCGGTTGTCGCCGAGCTTGTCGTCCACGTTCTCGCGGGTGATCTGCCCGTCCAGCCGCCGCCAGAAGCTGTAGCCGCCGATGCTCCCGGCCACCAGCAGCACCGACAGCACGATCGAGGTGATCCCGAGCATGCGCCAGCCGCGCCCCCGGGCCGGCGGCTCCGGCTCGGTCGGCGCACCGGGGCCCGGCCTGCCGTGCGGCGGGGGCCCGTGCTGCTGCGGCGCGCGCGGCCCGGGTCGGTCGCGCGGCGGCATGACTGATCGCTGCATCCGTAACATTTCAGCACACATAGGACATGCGCCACTGCAGACACCGGAAAGTCGTGCCTCCGGCGGCGCTCTCCGGGCATCCGTGAGGCCCAGGGGCTCGGCTCCGGCGTCGCCCCGCCGGGGGCGGCCGGTCGCTCATGCGACGCCTGAGGTCTTGGGGACAGGCCCTAGACTCGCGGGAGGATGAGCACCGTAGACGCACTGACCGAGCAGGCGATGGTCGTGCTCCAGGACCGGCCCGTGGTGCCGTTGAGCGGCTGGCTGGCCGGCGTCCTGGCCGACTGCGCCGACACCGGCCGCACCCTGCAGTTGGTGACGCCGCTGGAGTCGCGGCTGTCGCCGGCGCTGCGCCAGGTCGTCACCGGCGATGCCGGGCAGTGGGTCGTCCGGCACGGCGAGGGCTACTACGAGGGGCTGACCGGGCGGCCGCTGCGCTGGGAGGGCGGCACGTTCGCGCCGGTGCCCGACGCCCGCGACTACGCGCCCGGCTTCACCACCCGGCCCACCGCGCCGATCGGCGCCCAGCTCACCATGGTCTACCGCATCCGGCACGGCGCCGACGGCGATCTCGGCGGCCCCGTCGAGCGCCTGCTCCACCTGCTCACCGGCAAGGCCCCGCTCGGCTTCGGCCCGGCCGAGCCGCTGGAGCACCCCTGGCAGCCCGACCGCTACACCGAGTACGCGCGCGGCCGCGCCGCCGCCCGGCTGATCGTGGCCGGGGACGGCCCGCGCCCCGCGCAGGCGGTCTGCGCGTTCACCGCCGCGGGCGGCGGCCGGGTCGCCGAGACCGGCACGGTCGCGGTCGGCTACGCGCCCGCCGACCCGCCGCCGCTGCAGCACCTGCCGCAACTGGTCGGCGCGCTGGCGGCCGACCAACCGGTCTCCTCGCTGTTCGTGCAGCTGGTGCCGGGCCGCGCCGACCTCACCGTCGAGCCGCGCTGGAGCGGTGCCCCTGCGCCGGTCGCGATGGCGGTCACCGGCACGGTCGCGGGCCCCGCGGCCGTTCCCGGCCAGCAGGTCGGCCCCGCGCGGGCGCCGATGACGCTGTTCGCGCTGGGCGACGGCCGCTCCCCCGAGGGCTGGCAGCGCCACCGCGCCCTGCTCCAGCACCTACAGCGCTGACCCCTTCCCGTCCGGGCCGCCATCTCCTGAAAACAGGTGATGATCTCCGTAAAGGGGATGGGTTAAGGTCCTGGCCATGGAGCCCGAAGCACTCGAAAAGGCCGTCGCAGGCAGCCTTGCCGAGGGCGATGTGCGGGCGGTCGACGGTGTGCTGCGCTTCCAGGGCCTGCCGCCCCGGCTCACGCTGTGGGTCGCCGCGAGCGGGCTCCTCGGCGTCCTCGGACTGCTGGCCGGCGGCCTGTTCGCGCTGCTGGGCCTGGAGGGCCTCGCGACGGTGGCGCTGGCGTCGGGCACGGTGGTGCTCGGCCTGGCGGTGGTGCTGCTGATCGCGCTGTTCGCGATGGTGCTCTCGACGCGCGGGGAGGTGGAGGTGCGCCCCGCCGCCCGCGAGATCGCCCGCGGCCCGGTCGCCCTCCCGTTCGCCGAGGTGCGGCCCGAGCACCTGGTGCTGCGCAAGGGCCTGATCTCCTACCGGCTGCGGCTGGACCACCCCCTGCTGCGCGCGAACCTCGTCGAGTTCGGCGAGCAGGAGGCGGCGCGCGCCGAGGAGTTCCGCCAGGGCCTGTGGGCGCTGCTGTCGCGCAGCGAGCTGACCCCCGTGCAGCGCTGGATCATCGGGGCGGCCGCGCCCGGCGCGGCCGCCAACGACCTGCCGCTCGACCGCCTGGGCGCCGCCTCCGAGACCGACCGGGACACCGCCCACCGGCTGCTGCGCGAGCCGTGGGACATCGACGACCTCGACCAGCTGCTGCCCGCCGTCAACTGGCTGGTGCAGGACGGGCACCGCGCCGGCTTCGTGCAGGACGCCGACCTGGCCGACCGCGACGACGTCGAGCGCGAGGAGTACGGGCGGCTGCTGCGCGAGGTGGACGGCATGATCGCGCACGAGCGGATGGAGCCGCCCTTCGTGGAGCGCCTGGTGGCGCTGGTGCGGGTGCGCTACGGCGTCATGGGCGAGGTGTACGCCAAGCTGGTGCCGTCCCTGCTGCGCGACGAGCCGGGCGCGGACGCGAGCCCCGAGGGCGCGGAGCTCGCGGCGTTCCTGCACGGCCTGTTCAACGACCGCGACCACGCGGCCGAGGAGCTGCACCGCCTGAAACTGCTGGCCGACGACCCGGCGCTGCGCGCGAACGTGGGCCGCTTCCTGATCTGGGACTACAGCCGCGCCCTGCTCCTGTACCGCCTGGGCCACCTGGCGGGCTGGCTGACCGACCAGTACTGCTGGGACCGGATGTTGCCGCTGGCGCTGGACATCCAGCGCCGCTACTCCTCCTGGCAGGACATGGCGACGTGCTACCTGCAAGGCCGCCTGCTGTGGTCGGGCGGGGCGTCGCAGGCCGAGCACGAGAAGGCCGTGGCGCGCCTGGCGTCCGACCCGTACAGCCCCTGGACGCAGACGCCGTGGGACCTGACCCTGAAACGCGACTGGGCCTGAGACCCCAGGAGCCGCCGGGCCTCACCGGCCCGGCGGCTCCTTCACCACATCCAACCCCGCGCCCCCAGTACCCGCCATGGACGGCCTCATGCCACATGCGACCCAGATCACAGAAAAAGAAGCATGGGGACTCCGGACGAAGCGCCGCCGCCGGGCCACCCCCTCGGACAGCTCGACCTCGTCCACGCCCTGGCCAGAGGAGAGCTGTCCGCACCCGAATTCCAAGAAAGTGCTGACCGAGACGGGACAGCACGGCATCGTGCACGCGACCGACCTACCCCCGGGCGAGAAACCGACCGTCGCAATGGAAGAGGTGCACCGCTCCCACTTCCGCGCGATCAGTCCCTGACCGCCCAGCCGTGCTCGTCGAACGACGACGGCGCCCCGGCCGCATCGACCGGGGCGCCGTCCGCACGATCCTTAGAACGGGTCGTACGGGGTGCTGCTGTTGGCCTGCTTCACGCACTCCTGCGTGTCCTGGTTGACCTTGTTCGGGTCCTTGCCCTGCAGGTTGCGCGGAGCAATGATCGTCTGCCCCGGCTTCGCCTCGGGCATGTCGTAGCCCTTCTTGCGCATGCAGTCGGCCGTCTTGGCCATGGTCTGCTGCGCACGCTTCTGGACGGCGTTGCCGTTACCGGTGCCCGTACCGGGGAGGGGCGGCCGGCTGGGCGGCGGCGGGATGGTGGCGGTCAGTTCCGGCGGCGGGCTCGGCGGGCCCGCGGAGTCCTTGGAGTCTCCGTTGCACGCCGCCGTCCCGAGCGCCAGCATCAGCGCGGGGACCAGCAGGAGCTTCTTCACGTCGCTGCCTTTCGATTCAGGGGGGTCTTCGTCGATCAGCGGGGTGAGCCCTGATGCGGCCTGTCAGGAGCGGGCCGTCCCCTGGGAGCAGGCGGGAGCGCATCCGCGGCGAGCGGTCGCAGGTCCCGGTGGCGAACGCGGGCCGACCGCCCCGGCCGAGGCGGGGTTCCCCGAAGGCCCGTCGTGCCACCCGTCGAAACGGCGGGGCCACAGCGCATCGACTGCCGGGGAGCAGAACCATGACACCCGCGGTCAAAGACCGTACCGACCGAACGACAGATCAACAAGCGCACAGGTCACACGCGCCCCAGGGGTCAGCCCCCGATGACACCGCCCGGCAGATCGGCGGGACCGGTCTCCGGCACGTCCTGTTCGGCGGCCCGCCAGCTGTGCGCCGGCGCGTCCGGCGCGCCGTCCGGATAGAAGGTGCCGCCCGTCCAGTGCACCAGGGCCTCGACGAACCTGCGGGCGACCCGGACCGCGTCGGGCAGGTCGGCCACCGCGCGCACGTCGACCCACCAGACCGGAACGGTGACCCGGGCGGCGAACTCGACGCCCAGCAACCGTTCGATCTCGCCCTGCACCGCGACCTGCACCGTGTCCTCGATGGACACGAGCATCCGGCCCTCGGCGTCGTACAGCCGTGTCGGCTCGGGCTCGCCGCCGCGCAACTCCAGCGGCTCCCCCAGGGCGATCAGTCCGTCGGCGACCGCGTGCACGTCCGGCCGCCGCCGGACCAGGGCGACGAAGTCACAGCTCACCGTGCGGCTCCCGGCATACCGAGGGAACGGGCGAAGACCTCGTGGACCACCCGGATGACGGCCGCACGGGTCGCCCCGCCGATCTTGGACATGTCCAGCGAGGCCCCGGTGCCCACATGGCGGTCGTAGGGGACGTGCACCACCGGCAGTCCCCAGGCGGTGAGCATCTCCTGGGCCCGGTTCAGGTCGGTCCCCACCTGCGGGGCGTGCGCGACCATCGCGATCACCGTCTGCGCCAGCAACTGCTGCTGCCCGTTGGCGACGAACCACTCCAGCGCGCCCCGCGCGCTCAACGCTCCGTCCACCGTGGCCGGCGTGACGAGGACCAGCCCGTGCGAGTGGGCGAGGACGCCGCGGTTCAGCTCGGTGAGGATGCCCGCCCCGCAGTCGACCACGGCCGCCGACACGTACCGCGCCACCTTGCCCAGCGCGGCCTGGAAGGTCTCCAGCGTGAACTCACCGGCGATCTTCCCGCCCCGGGTGGAGGACAGCACCCACAACCCGTCCGGCGTCCGCGACAGGAAGGGCATGGCCTCCTCGAAGGTCCGCGGGTTCTGCACGGCGAGGTCGAACAGGGAGCGTTCGGGCAGCAGCCCGAAGCGCAGGGGCAACGACCCCAGCTCGGCGTCGGCGTCGGCGGCCAGCACCCGGTCGCCGCGCGCCCGCGCCAGCTCCGTGGCGACCAGCGCGGCCATGGTCGTCTTGCCCGCGCCGCCGCGGACGCTGGCGATCGCGATCTGCCGGTAGCTGGGCACCGACCGGCTCATCAGCTCGGCGAAGTCGCCCAGCAGCTTGGCGTCGGGCCCACCGGAACCGCCGACGGCCTTGAGGACGCCGCGTCCGATCCGGCGGCCGAGCGGATCGCCGTGCTGGTTCTTGCGCACGAGATCGTGCGCGGGCATCTGCCCCTGCTGCGGCTGCGGCATGTCCGGGGCCCGCTCCTGGGGCGCGGCCTCCTGGACGGGCGCGTCCTCGTCCACGCCGATGATGGCGCCGAACGCCTGGGCGGCCCCGAAGGCCCCCGTCGCGGGCGGCTCCGCCATGGCGGGATAGGCGAGCTGCGGGGGCGCCTCTTCCTCGACGGGCTGCGGGGGCACGTCACCGAACGAGTCCGCCGTCCCCTCGGCCGGAGGCGCCTCGGCGGCGCCACCGAACAACCCGGGCGGCGGAGGCGGAGGCCCGTCCCCACCGGTGGGCAGGTTGCCCTCGAACAGGCCGGGCGGCGGCGGAGGCGGCCCATCGGGCACTGGCTGAGGCTCTTCGACCGGACCGGACGCATCGGGCTGCCCCTGAGGCGCGGGGATCTCTCCGCTGGCGGAAGGGCCGCCACCTCCGAACAGCCCGGGAGGCGGCGGAGGCGGCCCGTCCTGGACGGGCACGGGCGGCAGCGGCTGCTCCCCCGAAGCCGCGACCGGCTCAACACCGGGAAACGCGGGCGCGCCCTGAGGCTGAGGCTCGGCCCCGGGAAGACCAACGGCCGCAGGCGGCTGCGGCGGAGCCGCGAACGACGGCTGAGCAGGAGCTTCGTCCGGAGCACCGGCGAACGGCGGAGGCGGCCCGTCGGTGGCGCCACCGGTCGGCACGGCCGCGGTCGGCTGCGGCGGGGCCTCGGCGCCCCAGGCCTCCCGGACGGGGGCCGGAGAAACCTCGCGCAGAGCCGTCAGACCCCGCTGCGCCACACCGAGATCACGCAGAACATCGTGCTGCCAACCCGTATCGGTCACCGGCCTCCTCCCTCCGCGGCAAGCCTACGAGACATCACCGATCCGGCGCACCGTACGTCCCGTCACCCTTGGAATGCCGCTTCATTCCCAAACTCTGCCGATTCTTCATGACATCAGTCATCCATGTAGTTAACATCCTCCTGATCATCCTCGTCGGCCGTCTTGCCCCCCATGCACAAGGAGCGACATGACCGCGCACACCTTCGGTGACCCGTTGGCATGACCGGAGCGCAGAGCCTGACCGCGCGACCGCTGCAGGAGTCGGACACGGCATTGCCGAGACCGCCCCGAGGAAAGGCGGCCATCGACCTCAAAGTCTTGCTGGACCCGGACTTCTCCAACGCCGCCGATGCCCAGAGGCCGCCCCGGCTGACCATCAATGACCAGGCCGTCGACCTCGGATACGGCCGGTGGCATCTGGAGGTTCCGCCCGGACGAGTCCAGATCTCCGTCGAGGCGGCCGGGCGGCTGTCGTTCACCGTTCACACGCCGCAGCGCAGAATCCGGCGTCTGGACATCTGGTCCCGCCCTTCTGCTACGGAAGTGCCTTTGGCCGTGCACTGCCCGGACAAGGGCGTCTTCAAAGTGCCCTTCATCCTGCGCATGGTTGCCTGGGTTTTCCTCTTCCTTCTGACGCTCAGGCTTCTGACGGCTCTGATCTGGTGATCTAGCCCCCTTCCCTCCAGCAGACTCCACCATCTCAAGGAGCGAACATGCCAGTACCCGACCCAGAAGCGCCGCGAGAGGAGATAGACCTCATCAAGCGGCTCCAGAAGCACACCACTGCCCAGATGGATCGGTACCGGCAACTCCAGGAAGACCTTGAAGGCATCACCGCCGAGGCCGTCTCCGCCGATAAGACCGTCAAGGTGATCGTGCGGGCTGGCGGCTCAGTCCAGGACATCGTCCTCACTCAGCAGGCACTGCGACACGGTCCCGAGCGACTCGGCCGGTTGATCACCAGTACCGTCCAGGAAGCTGCGGCGATCGCCTCCGCCGACCTGGAGAACCTGCTGCAAACCGCCACCGGCCCCACCGTCGACTTCACCAAGATCATGAAAGGCGACGTCCCGGGTCTGCCCTCTGAAGACCCGGACGCCTACCTGCGCTCGAAGGGGATCACCTGGTGACCGAGATACTCTTCACCGCACAGGCCTTGGTGGACGCCGCCAAACGAGTCGACGACCTGGAGAGCGCCGCCGCCGACATGCGGGCCTCGGCTGACACCGCCGGTCCCGGGGACGGGCTCGGCTGGTGGGGTTTGATCGGCAACGCCGTCCAACTGCACAGCTGGTACGAAGGCGCGGCCAAAGAGGTGCACGAGAACGTCAAGCTGACCGAGCCCTTCCTACGCAAGTACGGCACCTCTCTCCTACAGAGCGCGGAGAACTACCGCAAGGCCGACAAGGAGATCCTCCGCAAGATCAAAGAGGTGGAGAAACTGCTCGCCTCCGGCCCCACCGGCACTGCGAAACACGAACGGCCCTCCTCGCTCAGGGAGGCCGGGCCGTTGCGGTTCGACGGGCTTGAGGACATCCCCACCGTCAGCTCCTTTGCCAAGGGTGTGAAGAGCGCGTCCGAAGGAGAGTTCGCCGACCTCGTCTCCTTTGGCGGAGACGGCTGGGCCACGTACGCGGGCATCGCCGCAACCTCGTCCAACCCGGCCGACTTCTTGATCCGCGCTGGTCTCACGTTCCTCATCGATGTGATCCAGCCTCTTGAGGACGCTCTCGCATACGTGACCGGCCACCCCGAACGTATTGACACCGCCGCCAACAAGTGGGGCGGTGTCGCCAAGCAGGCCGAGGAACTGGCCAAGAGCTGCTGCGCCATCCCCGACAACGCGCTCACCGAGACGGTCTGGTCAGGCCCCTCGGCCAAACGTTCGCGCAACCGCATGTACGAATTCGCCAACGGTGTCGACGCCCTTGGCAAGGAGATGACCCACCTCAAGGCCATCCTCGGCATGAGTAAGACCGTCATGGAGGTGGCGCAGAGCTTCATCATCGAGTTGATCGCCCTCTTCATCCAATGGCTGATCGCCGTCTGGCCCGCGGCGATGGCGGCCGCGGTCCCGACGGGCGGTGGCAGCATGGCCGCCGCGGGAGCCGCCACCGCCACTTGGGCCGCACGAGCGGTCGCTCTTGCCACTCGCATGATCCAGAAGCTGCGCGTCATGCTGTTCCGTATCGGGCAACTCCTGTCCCGGGTCGCGGCGAAGGCCGCGCAGGAGGGACCGAAGGCTCTGATGAGCTGGCTCACCGGCAATGTGGCGGTACTTCCCAAGCTGGCAGGCCCCGCCCAGGACGCATGGCGGGGCGGAGGCGGAACACAGGGCGACATCCGCCAGAAACTGAATCCAAACGATATGCCACCGCCATCGACTCCCCCGCAACCAGCATGACGGCGGCAGTCCGTCTCCATGCCGGCTCCTCGGCGCGGAGACGCCCTTTCTCGTGCGTCTTCCAGGAGAGATAAGGCATGTTTCTGAAGTACGCCAAGACCAGCCGCAACACTCTGCGTCCCGCTGACCAGCCGGAACGCCCTGACGGCGGCAACGGCTTCCTACTTCACTACCTGTGCCCAAGGGGCCTGCGGAACTTCGCGGATGAACGCACCTACTATCTTCCGACCGTGACCATCAACGGGGAGAACACACCTGCCTCTTGGGGCAGTTGGCTGTACAGCGCCGCGCCTGGAGAAAAGAACGTCAAGGCGGTGCAGGGCGGCAGCCCTGAAACAGAAACGAAGTTCGCCCATCCGGTACCGGTCACAGCCAGAACAACGGTGATCGGAGGAACCTTTTCGCACCTCGAATATTTCCCTCAGGTCCGTTACTCTCCGGACACCACGCGAGATGGCAGGTCGACACGAGCACCCATTCCCATCATGCGAGAACATGTAAGTATATGGCGACGCAGCGTACAGTTGCGCGGCTTTGTTTATTCATCAGTACTGGTCCTGGCCGTGGCGGCCGTCATCCTGCTGGAAGCGGCGATCAACGGTTCCTGACCGGATGAAAACGGTGAGCCCCTGACAGCTCGGGCCATCGACGGAGGTCTTGATGCTCTGGGAGTCGCTGATGCAGGCGCTGGGTTGGGGCCAGCCGTCTTCCCGCTGGCCTGCCTGGCCTACCTCGTCGCGGCCATGTTCGGCGTCTTCACCTTCAACGCCGTCTACCTGCATGTTTCACAGATCGCGACTCAATGCAGCATGCACATGAAGAACTCCTCGCTGAGAGTCGCGCAGACCGCCGTAGGGTGCGCCGCCGCCGTCGGCAACGCCATGGCCGTGGACATGACCTGGCAGAACTTCAATCACAATGACGCGCTCAGCTCGGACTTCGGAAACTCGCTACGGGACTCCGACGACAACATGATCTTCGGCACCCTCGCCAGGGTCGAGCAGATCGTCATGGGTCTGGGCATGCGCCAGGGCGCGCCCAAGTTCCACACCCCTCCTCCCGGGGTGACCCGGCGGATCAAAGATGATTTCGTTCTGCGCAACTCCCGGCACATGGGCGGCAACTCCATGCCGAGCAACACATCAAGGGCGTTCGGAGTCACCGACATGGTCCAGGCCGGCTCGGGCAACAACTTCTCAGGACAGCTGTTCGGCAAACTCGGGGACGCCAACCGCCGGGACTCCGGCCTCTACAAAGAGCCGCCTACGGAAGATTGAACGAGTCAAAGGTGTCACGGTGCCCCTGATCCGCCTCTTCGTAGAACTCTTCAAGATCCGCTTCATCGCCTATGTCGTTCTCGGTTGCCTGACCCTGCAGACCGCCTACAGCTACCCCAAGCTGTCGCCGTCCGTCCAGGCCGCCCTCGGAAACGGAACCCGCGGAACGTTCACGGCGGAATGGCGCGATCCCTCCCGGGGTGATCTGCACAGCTGGCGGGGAACCTTCACCACCGACCGTCCCCCCGTCACCCGCCCCCACGTCTACCTTTCGGGCGGCGATCAGGACTCCATCCGAAAAGGCGACCGCGTCGGAGCGATCGACACCGGCTCCGACACCGACGTCTACCCCACCCGCGGCTCCAACGCGTGGGCCTTCGCCCTGGGTTTCGTCCTGCTGGGCGCGGTGGCGGCTCTCCTTCTGCTCGCGCGCGTGATCATCGACATCAGGATCCTTGCGAGGTCCTGGAGGCCGGAGAGGGACTCCGCCTCCCGATAGCCCGCAGACCGGCCCGGCGCCTCTGCTGAGGGGTCAAGGGGCGATGCCGTCAAGTGGGCCCGGAGGCGGTCCGGCGCTTGGGCCCAGACCGTCCGGGGCCCGCACGGTGCGGTCAGTCCCTGCCCTGAGGGTCGCCCTGTTCGGGAATGTCGTACCGGGTCGGCGGGGGGCCCTGCCGAGGCTGCGGCTGCTGGGGGTAGGGGTGGGAAGGCGGAAACCCGGGCACCAGGGGCGCCTGCCGAGGAGCGACCGGCAGCGGGGCGGAGCGATTGCGCCTGCCGCGAATGAACGCGACCACCATGAGACCGATCGCCAGTACGGCCGCGGCAACGAAGAACACGAGCGTCGGAACATCGGTCGCCGATGTGTCCGCACCCGGCTTGCCGGTCGCGGGAGAATCCTTCGCTGACCCCTTCGCCTGCCTGTCATGGGCGGCGAAGACCGGGTTCGGCGAGTTCTTGGGAATCATGTTTTGAAATATCCGATAAGGGCGAATGAAGCCGTAACCGGTGACTTCGTCTCTTCCCTGAGGGCCGATGTCCTTCGCCGAGGCGATGATCTGACGAACCACTTCGCGATTGGACATGTTCGGATACTTCGCCCGCACAAGAGCGGCGACACCGGATGTCAACGCCGAAGCGTCGCTGGTGCCGCTGTAGTTGAGATCGAACTTCCCTTCCGGCCCCACGGACCCTGCCCGCACACCAGGAGCCGCGACCGTGACATAGGGCTGGCGCTGGCTCTTGCTCCACGGCCTGGCGTCGATGTCGACGGCACCGACCGCCAGCGCGCCGGCGCAGTTGGCCGGATGCATCGACGCGTTGGAGCTGTTCCCGTCGTTGCCCGCTCCGGCCACGACGACCGCACCCTTGTCCAGGGCGTGGGTGACGGCATCCTGCATGTCCGTCGGGCAGGGGCCCGCCGTCGCCACGGACAGGTTGATGACCTTGGCGCCGCGGTCTGCGGCGTACCGGATCCCCTTGGCGACGGCCGCATCGCGCTGAGCGACGACAGGCATGATCTTGGCCTGCGGCGCCACGCCCATGAACCCCGTCCCCTGACCACCTGCAGCGATCAGCGCGGCCATCTGGGTGCCGTGGCCGCGCGCCGGGATCTCGGGATTGGTGTCGCTCCGCCCGTCCCCGCCGAACTCCATGTCCGTCCCCGGGATCACAGCACCGGCGAGGTCGGGAACGGACGCCTGAACACCGGAGTCGATGACGGCCACGGTGATCCCCTGGCCTTTGCTGTGCGGCCACAGATCCTGCTCGACCGCCCAGATGTCGAAAGGCCACTGCGGCGGTCCGGGCTTACGGGCGGCGGCGCCCGGCGACGCCGAAATCCCGATCAAGATCATTGCGAGCGCAGTTCCGCCGACCCGCCATCCCCACGACCGCATCCACATCCCCACAATCCAGGTGATTACCGACCACGAGGGCAGGCCATCGATGTGATGGCCCGCCCTCGTTCACGCCATGTCCGCACTGCGAATCGTGTCAGCCGATGACAGGCGGAGTGATGTCGTCGTTACCGCCCCAGACATCCTCGTCCTCGGTCAGCCAGGTCGAGCGTTCGCGCTCATCCTGGTTACCGCCCGGCGCGCCGGCGCCGCCCATGGGCATGCCCATGCCCATGCCGCCCGCCGCCATGCCGTTCTTGCCAAAGGCGCCGGCCCCCGGGAAGGCGCCCATTCCGGGGCCGGCTCCCGCGCCGAGGCCACCGCCGGGCATACCGCCGGGGCCACCACCGGGCATACCGCCCGCGCCGCCGCCTGGCATACCGCCCGGGCCACCACCGGGCATACCGCCAGGGGGCGAACCGCCCGGAGGCACACTGGCCAGATCGGGGCCCTTACCGGGACCGAGCCCGTCCGGCAGCTTCGGACCGTCGCCGGGGCCGGGACCGTTGGGGTACTTGGGACCATCCCCCGGACCAGGGGTGCCGCCGGGACCGGGGCCGGGACCGTCCGGGATCTTCGGACCGTCGCCGGGGCCGGGACCGTTGGGGTACTTGGGACCATCCCCCGGACCGGGGGTGCCGCCGGGGCCGGGGCCGTCCGGCAGCTTCGGACCGTCGCCGGGGCCAGGAGGCATGCCGCCCGGCCCGCCCCCCGGACCGCCACCCGGGCCGCCACCCGGCCCACCACCGGGAACCTTCGGCATGCCGGGGGGGTTGTTCGAGGGGGGAGGCTGGTCAGGGAAGTCCGGGTCCCGGACCGCCGGGTTCGGCATCTTCGTCTGGAGTTCTTCCGGGAACCTGTCGTTGGTCTCCCGAGCGCCGTTGTTGAGGGCTTCCATGACGTTGGCGGCGTCCATGTTGTTCTTCAGGAAGCTGCCGACCGCGGCGGGCCCGCCGGGGACCACGAGGGCGGCACTGGCCCAACGCTTCACGTCATGGGTCCAACTGTCCAGCGGTCCACCGGAGCCGTACTGCTGCTTCCATTCCCGCTGGAGCTTTGCGTGCCCTTCCAGCGCCCCCTTGGTGGTGCTGCTGGCCTGCTCGATCTTCAGGCCCTCACGGTAGGCCGTGTTCATCTGCTCAAGGGCCTTCTTGGCCGCGTCCTCGCTGCCCCACGCCTCGTTCATGCGCCCGGCCTGCTTGTAGAGCAGGTCGAGGCTGGAGCTCATCCGTTCAGCGACCTTCTGGTAGGCCAGCGCCGCCGCCGAGATCTGCCCCGGGTTCATACTGTCGACGATCTTCTTGACCTTGTCGAAGTTGTCGTCCCAGACCTGCAGCTTGTCCCAGAAACCGGCGACCTCTTCGTTGTCGGTCTGGAAGGTCTTACCTGACTGTCTGATCTGACCCGGACCATTGGTCATCGTCAATCACGCCCCGTTCTCTTCACGTGATCCGTGGCTCAGTCCATGCGGCCGCGGCGGCGGACATTCTCTTCAGAGCGGTCATCGGCCTTGCGGTAGTTCTTCTCCGAGTTCTCCAGAGCATTGATGACGGCCTCGTAGGACGTCACGAAGTTCGCGAAGGCAGGGCCGATCACATCTCGCGCCGCTTTCACCGTCGTGTGCAGAGACTGCCCCGCGGTGTAATTCCCCAGCGCGTTCGACGTGGGGTGGGCGTCATCGATCTGTTCCTTGTAACGGGCGTCCCGGAGGGCCTGCAGATCCTTTCGGAGCACCTTCGCAATATCCTGGAGGGCCCCGTGGTCGACCTTTACTTCTTTGGTGCTCGGCGGGGGAAGGTTTTTAGGATGTCCCATTTTCGCTCATTTCCAGTAGGGTCTCGGACGGCCCTCTTCCAGCACTGCGCGATGGCCCGCGTTCCTCCGGGTGACCGTCACAGCGGCGGGCCCTGGCATCTTCCGCTCACCAGGGCCCGCCGCTTCCCAGAACCCTGGGCGTCTTCACCGAAGGACGGTCAGCCCGACCAGATGCCGGAGTTGGCGCGCTCGGCCTGCTGGTAGTTGTCGTGCGCGTCGCGGATCGCGAGACCCAGCTGCGACACGACGTTCTGCATGTCCTTGGCGGCGGTGTCCCATTCCTTCTGGAAGCGCCAGTAGGCCTCCTGGGCGCCGCCTTCCCACTGGTTGAGCTTGGTCTTGAGCTTGCCCTCAAGATCGTTCAGCTCGTCCATCAGGGCGCGGGCGGCCTGGCTGAACGCGGCCTCCCCCTCGCTCAGGCCACCGAAATTCGCCCTCGTGTAGCTCATGTCTCTCCTCTATCCAGCCTGTTCACCGGGTCGTTGGAAGGCCGCTCAGGTGCGGCCGTTGAGCAGGGCCTGAACCTTGTTCACGGCCTGCTCGGACATCTCTTCCTTGGACTCGTAGGTGATCTTGGTCTGGACCAGGCTGCTGTGCATGCCCTCCAGGGCGCGCAGCACGCGGGTGAAGTCCTCGTTGAAGCGGGTGAAGACCTGCTCGAACGCCATGGAGGCGTTGCCTTCCCAGGCCGACCGGACCTGGGCCTTGTGGCCGTCGAGCTGGGTCTGCAGGCCCTTGATGATGTTGGCGGAAGCGTCGATGTCTTCCGCGGCCTGCTTCATTGCCGCTCTGTCGACGGCGGACTGCTGCCCCATCCGTCACCTCCAGTGACTCGTCGTGGCTAAGACCCGCGGGAATCGGGCCGGGCGAAAGGCGCCGGGTCGTTCACGCCGCAAGCCCCCGTTCGGCAGCGCGGGGCCCCTGAGGCCGTTGGAGGCGGGGGGTCGCGCCGCAGAGTGCCCATCACACTAGGGGCTTGATCGTGAGCTGTCCATTCATTCCCTGACAAAGACTGACGCATCACAGTTCACGCTGGTTCCGCCTATCCCGACTGTTACTTTCAGCTTCCTGACTGTGAGTTCAGCGGAACAGTCACCGACACCTTGTCGGGATCGAGAACCTGCCCCTGCGCAATGAGATCCAGTACGCCGGCGGGCACCTTGGCGGCGTTGCCCGGCAACGTGTAGCCGAGCTTCTCCGCTGTTTCCGCATTCTTGACCGGGAAGCGCTTACCCTCGGCGACCAGGTAGTAGGTGTCGACCTTGTCGGCCTTGCCCGGGCTGGGCACCCGGCCCGCGAGGGCGGCGCTGCCGGGCGGGAACACCAACTGGTCGGCGCCCGACTGCTGGGGACCGGGCGGCGGGGACGGCAGGGTGCCGCCGATCGTGAGCTTGGCGTCGGAGTTGCCCGACGGGTCGTCGTAGACCGCGCACAGCGGGCTGGTCTCGCGGTACTGCACCAGGCTCGGCGCCTTGCCGTCCAGGCGCGGGTCGCGCACCTGCTGGGACGACTGCGGCATCCCGCTGACGCGGCCGGCGTCGGTCGGGACCGGCTGCGGCTGGCGGCCGCCGTAGGCGCGCCGCGTGGTGGTGTCGGCGATCATGAGCTGCTGCTGGATCGGGGTGATCGGCGCCAGGCCGTCCTTGCGCAGCACGTAGGAGGAGGTCCCGCCCGAGGCGGTCGGCACGCTGAAGATGCGGCCGACCTGCGCCGGGCCGTTCGGGCCGGTGGCGGCCTGCCCCATGTCGGGGATGACGGGCGCGGCGAAGTCCGGCCCCTGCGTGACCGAGTCCAGCCACTTGCCGGAGATCTGGACGGGCGTGGCGCCGAGCGGGATCAGCGCGTACTTGGGCATCCGCATCCGCATGTTGCGCCAGATCAGCCAGTTCTGGCCGGACGCCTCGACGACCATCGCCTGGTCCTCGCGCAGTTGCGCGCCGCCGACCGAGCGGCCCGCCATCAGCGTCACCAGCGACTGGCGGCCCGCCGAGGTGCTCTCCACCGCGCGCACGCACACCGCCCACGGGCCCTTGGTGAGCTTCTTGGGGTCGGGCAGGGTGTTGGGGGCGCCGGGGATGCCGATCGTCGGGCCGCGCTCGTACTTGGACAACGAGTTGCTGGAGACCGTGCGGCGGCTCTTGCCGTCGGCGCCGGCGACCAGGCGCGCCGACACGTAGTTGACGACCGGGCAGAGCTTGCGGTCCTCGCACCACACGTAGCGGGCGCCGGTCTCCTTCTCCACGATGAGCATCCCGGCCTTCTCCAGGCCCTTGGCGCCACCCGGCCGGATCAGGCCGAAGACGCCGAACGCCGCGCAGCACAGGATCGCGATCATGATGCCGCTGAACGCGGCGACGTTCATGCGGCGCAGCGGCAGTTCGGGGTTGTCGGGCTCACCGGAGATCAGTGCCAGCGACGCGCGCTGGGTCATCAGCCGGTGGGCCTGCAGCAGGTCCTTGCGTGTCTGCATGGGCGGGGTTCCCCTATCCGGCCAGGCCGCGCATGTAGGCGAACAGCCCGCACTCGCCGAGCGCCAGCGGCACCAGGGCGATCATCAGGATCAGTTCCAGGATGTCGCCGGCCCGGCCCCAGAACGGGGAGGGGCGGTGGTTCGGCAGCCACAGCCCGACGCCGAGCACCGTGCCGCCCAGCACCAGCAACGGCACCAGCGCCGCGGTGATCATGACGATCTGGGAGCCGTCCATCCCGATGCCGAGGCCGAGCACGCCGAGGCCGAGCATGCCCGGCACCAGCAGCGCCAGCCGCTGGACCCGGCCGCGGAACAGCCGCGAGCGCAGCAGCATCAGCACCGAGATCACCCCGGCGGTGACCGGGCCGAGCCAGCCGTCGTCGAGTGCCGAGGGGATCAGTCCGAGAAAGCCGACCAGACCGAGGCCGACGGCGAAGCCGGTGATGAAGCGGTCGGCCTGCCCGGTGCGGGTGAGCACCTGGCGGCCGTCCACCATGATGGTGTCGCGGCGCAGGTCCTCGGCGCTCTCGGGCACCGGCGGCAGCGTCACCTTGGAGAAGCGGAACGCCAGCGTCGGCGTGAGCGGGGTCAGCATCATCGCGATGACGACCATGACGGCGGCGATCCCGGCCGGTTCGAGGTTGTCGAACAGCAGCGCCGTGCCCGACCCGATGACGCCGAGCAGCCCGCCGATGGCCGCGCCCCAGAACACGGTGGCGCCGTCGCGGACGCCCGCCACCGCGATCATGGCGACCAGCACGACCGCGCCGAACCCGGCCAGGGCGTGCAGGGCGCCGAGGTCGGCGAGCGGGGTGTCGCGCGCGGGGCCGAGCAGTCCGGCCAGGAAAGCGTGCGGCATGGCGGAGAACGCCAGCACGGTGCCGGCCTGGATCTCACCGGTCGCCCGGGAGAGCGCGACCGCCGCGATGGTCAGCAGCAGCGCGATGACGCCGGCCGCGGCGGCGGGGACGATCCAGGAGGGCCCGGCCAGCAGCAGGACGATCGCGGCGACCGCCGAGGTCCCGGCGCCGACGCCCAGCGCGAAGCTGCGCGTCCACTCCGGCCGCCAGCGGTCGCGCCGGTCCTTGATGGCGGTGGCGACGACGTCGGCCACGTCGTCGAAGGCCAGCTCCGGCAACTGCGACATTCCGGGGCGCAGGTAGAGCACCTCGCCGTCGCGCAACCCGGCCTGCGCCGGGGTCGTCCCGCCGTCGAACGGCGCCTCGTCCAGACGCTGCAGCACCCACCCGCCGTGCGCGAGCCCGGCGTCGGCCATCTGGTTGCCCGAGTAGTGCAGGATCGCCGGGAAGAGCTGGGCGAACGGCACGTGAGCGGGCAGCGAGATGTCGATGCGGCGCTTGGGAGCCACCACCGTGACCCGGCAGAGTTCTGCCCCGGTGACAGTTGCCACAGTTCTCCCTCACTAGTACTTCACCGGTCGCGCTAGACCGTCCCGACACGGGAGGAAACCGTAACAACATAAACGTTCGGTCAAGTCGGACATGACAACGGTGCGTCCGCAGGTGTGCAGGTCCCGCCGGACCGGGTCACCGGGGATATCGCCATCATCCGGCTCGAAGGCCGCAGGTCGGCCTTGGCGCGTCCAGCGGCGCCCTGGGGACGCCCCGCCTCGCCGTACTGCTGGGACCTGAGGACGATCCACAAGCCATAAGAAGGGTGGAGGCGCCCCCCGGATCCGAGTGACATCGTAACGATCACAACACCGGCAACTAGTGTCACTCTGTCCGTAAGATGACGGACTGCGAACCGAGACGCCCACCCGAGGGGAGCCCGTTCCAGTGAGCACCGTCCTGGTCCGGCGCAAGGAACGACGCAAGCCGCCGGAGATGCCACGCGGCGAGATTCTGCTGGAGTCGCCCCCCGAGCTGCCCGAGGTGAGCACCGACGGGTTCCGCAACGTGCTGATGGCGCTGCCCATGGCGGCGGGCACCGGGTCGATGGCCTTCATGTTCCTCAACCCCAACTCCAACCCGCTGCAGATGGTGGCGGGCGGGATGATGGGCCTGTCCATGGTCGGCATGATGTTCAGCCAGATCGGACAGAAGGGCGGCGAGCGCAAGTCCAAGCTGAACGCCGACCGCCGCGACTACCTGCGCTATCTCGGCCAGGTGCGGGGCAAGGTCCGCAAGGCCGCCTCGCAGCAGCGCGAGGCGCTGGAGTGGTACAACCCCGACCCGTCCCGGCTGTGGTCCATCGCGATGAGCTCCCGGCTGTGGGAGCGGCGGCCCGAGGACGGCGACTTCGGCCAGGTGCGGATCGGCGCCGGCCCGCAGCGGCTGGCGGTGCAGCTGATCGCGCCGGAGACCAAGCCGGTGGAGGACCTGGAGCCGATGAGCGCGGGCGCGCTGCGCCGGTTCATGCGCACCCACTCCACCGTGCCCGCGCTGCCGGTGGCCATCAACCTGCGCTCGTTCTCGCGGGTCTTCCTGTCGGGGGACGGTGAGGCGGCACGGGCGATGGTACGGGCGCTGGTGATGCAGCTGGCGTCCTTCCACTCCCCCGACGACGTGCGGATCAGCCTGTGCACCTCGCAGGAGAACCTCGGCCACTGGGACTGGATGAAGTGGCTGCCGCACACCCTGCATCCGACCGAGCACGACGCGGCCGGGCAGGTGCGGTTGATCGCGCCGACGATGACCGAGCTGGAGATCCTGCTCGGCCCCGAGGTCAAGGACCGGTCCAGGTTCGTGGCCGGCCGCCCCTCCGGGGAGCTGCCGCTGCACGTGGTGGTCGTGGACGGCGGCATGGCCTCCTACGACTCCCAGCTGGCCGCCGACGGCATCGAGGGCGTCTGCGTCATCGACCTGTCGCAGACGGTGGGCACCACCAGCGAGGCCGGCATGCTGCGCCTCAACGTGACCCCCGACAAGGTCCACATGCTCAAGAAGGACCGCGCCGGCAAGGACGTGCCCACCTCGATCGGCAAGCCCGACAAGGTGGCGGTCCCGCAGGCCGAGGGGCTGGCCCGGCAGTTGTCGCCCCTCCGCTCCAGCACGCAGGAGTCCTCCGACGAGGTCGACCTGCTGGCCGCCAACATGACGTTGACCTCTTTGCTGGGCGTGGACGACCCTTACGCGGTGGATCCGTCCGTCGTATGGCGCCCGCGCGCCCAGCGCAACCGGTTCCGGGTGCCGATCGGCCTGGACGTCGAGGGTCGGCCCATCGAGCTGGACATCAAGGAGTCGGCGCAGGGCGGCATGGGCCCGCACGGCCTGTGCATCGGCGCGACCGGTTCCGGCAAGTCGGAGCTGCTGCGCACGCTGGTGCTGGGCCTGGCGATGACGCACTCCTCCGACATCCTCAACTTCGTGCTGGTCGACTTCAAGGGCGGTGCGACCTTCCTCGGCATGGAGGGGCTGCAGCACGTCTCGGCGATCATCACCAACCTGGAGGACGAGCTCCCCCTGGTGGACCGCATGTACGACGCGCTGCACGGCGAGATGGTGCGGCGCCAGGAGTACCTGCGGCAGATGGGCAACTACGCCTCGCTGCGCGACTACGAGAAGGCCCGCCTCGACGGCGCGAACCTGCCGCCGATGCCGACGCTGTTCCTGGTGCTGGACGAGTTCTCCGAGCTCCTGTCGGCCAAGCCGGACTTCGCCGAGCTGTTCGTGATGATCGGCCGGCTCGGCCGGTCCCTCGGCGTCCACCTGCTGCTGGCCTCGCAGCGCCTGGAGGAGGGCAAGCTCCGGGGGCTGGACACCCACCTGTCGTACCGGATCGGTCTGCGCACGTTCTCGGCGATGGAGTCCCGGGTCGTACTGGGCGTCCCGGACGCCTACGAGCTGCCGCCCGCGCCCGGTAACGGCTATCTGAAGTTCGCGACCGAGCCGATGGTGCGGTTCAAGGCGGCCTACGTGTCCGGCCCGGTGGACGAGGTCGTGGCCCAACAGTCCGCCAACAAGCAGGGGAGCCAGATCGCCGCGCAGGTCGTCCCCTACATGTCGGGCTACATTCGGCCGCAGGTGATCGAAGAGCCGGAGGAGGCGCAGCCCGAGCCCGAGGAGAACAAGAACAAGGCGTCGCTGTTCGACGTGGTCGTCGGCCAGCTCGCCGGGCACGGCCTGCCCGCGCACCAGATCTGGCTGCCGCCGCTCGACGTCGCGCCGCCGCTCAACGAGATGCTGCCGCCGCTGGCGGTCACCCCCGAGCACGGGCTGACGACGCAGGGGTGGGAGGGCCGCGGCAAGCTGTACGCGATGGCCGGCATCGTGGACAAGCCGTTCCACCAGCGCCGCGACCCGTACTGGATCGAACTGTCGGGCGGCGCCGGGCACGTCGGCGTCGCCGGCGGCCCGCAGAGCGGCAAGTCGACCACGCTGCGCACGCTGATGGCGTCGCTGGCCCTTACCCACACCCCCGCCGAGGTGCAGTTCTACTGCCTGGACTTCGGCGGCGGCTCGCTGGCGTCCATGTCGGACCTGCCGCACGTCGGCGGGATCGCCACCCGGCTGGACGCCGACCGGGTGCGCCGGACGGTCGCCGAGGTCAGCACGCTGCTGGAGAGCCGCGAGCGCGAGTTCGCCGAGCGCGGCATCGACGGCATGGCCACCTACCGCCGCCTGCGCGCCTCCGGCGAGTACCACGGCGACGGCTACGGCGACGTCTTCCTGGTCGTGGACAACTGGCTGACCCTGCGCCAGGACTACGAGGCGATGGAGGAGACCATCACCCAGCTCGCCGCGCGCGGGCTGAGCTACGGCATCCACGTGATGGCCTCCTCCAACAAGTGGACCGAGTTCCGCACCGGCATCCGCGACCTGCTCGGCACCAAGCTGGAGCTGCGCCTGGGCGACCCCTACGAGTCGGAGATCGACCGCAAGCTGGCCGACAACGTCCCGGAGAACCGGCCGGGCCGCGGCCTGTCGCGCGACGGCTTCCACTTCCTGACCGCGCTGCCGCGCATCGACGGCGGCGGCGCCGACGAGTCGCTGAACGACGGCATCGTCAAGATGTGCCAGGCGATCGCGCAGAGCTGGCAGGGCCCGCGGGCCCCGCAGGTGCGGATGCTGCCGGAGGTGCTCCCGGCCACCGAGCTGCCGCCCCTGGCCGAGACCGGGATGCGCATCCCGATCGGCATCGACGAGGACTCGCTCAACCCGGTCTTCCTGGACTTCACCAGCGACCCGCACTTCCTGATGATCGGCGACGCCGAGTGCGGGAAGTCCAACCTGCTGCGGCACATCACCACCGGCATCACCGGCCGGTACACCCCGGAGCAGGCGCGGATCATCTTCATCGACTACGGCCGCTCGCTGCTGGACGTGGCCAGCACCGAGCACCAGATCGGCTACGCGGCCTCGGCTCCGGCGGCGGCGTCGCTGGTCAACGACATCCGCGGCGCCATGATGGAACGCCTCCCCCCGGCCGACCTCACGCCGGACCAGCTGCGTTCGCGCTCCTGGTGGACCGGCGCCGAGCTGTTCCTGATCATGGACGACTACGAGATGATCGCCACCTCCGACAACCCGCTGCGCCCGCTGGTGGAGCTGCTGCCGCAGGCCCGCGACATCGGCCTGCACATCATCCTGGCCCGCGCGATGGGCGGCGCCGGACGCGGCATGTACGACCCGGTCATCACCAAGATCAAGGAAATGGCCTCCCCGGGCCTGCTGATGTCGGGCGACAAGGACGAGGGCATGCTGATCGGCAACGTCAAGCCGCACAAGCTGCCGGTCGGCCGCGGCTACCACGTGGACCGCCGCACCGGCACCCGCCTGATCCAGACCGCCTACCGAGGCGACGAGGGCCAATAGATACCATTCCTTTTCCCATACTCCATTGAAACCCCCTGAGAGACGAGTGGTCTCGTCGTCACGAAAGGACAATTTCCGTGGCCCCCGGAAAAAACATCAGCGTCAAAGGCCAGAAGATCCGCGAATTGGCAGACCAGTTGGTGAAGATGGCGGATGAGCAGCTCACACCGGTCGAGAACAAGATGAAGGCGATTGACATCGGCTTCCCTCAGTTCGGTATCATCGGCGCGGCCTTCAGCGGCATCCACATCGTGGCCAAGAACCAGTCGCTCAGCAACGTGGGCGATGCGAAGGACACCATGGACGCCTGGCGGCAGGGACTGAACCTCACCGCCTGGGGCTGGGACAAGGCCGAAGAGAGCAGCACCGCAAACAACTAGGCCCCCACAGAGACCCCAGGAGAAACCCATGGGTTACGCAGACAGCGGAACCGAAATGCACAGCATCGGGCTCGCGCTCTCGATCGCCGCCTGTCCGGTCATTCCGTCGGCGATCCCCATCGCCATTGCTCTCGGAATCTCCCTGTCCAACCCCGGCGAGATGGACAAGGCGGCCAATGAGTGGCGGGAGTGCGCCGAGAAACTCAAGAAGTTCTCGGATGAGTTGAAGGCCCGGCTCGACGCCCTGCCCTCGGAACACTGGACCGCCGATGACAAGGACGCCTTCCTCTACGCGCACAAGAAGTACAACGGCGAGATGGAGAAGACGACCAACATCATCAAAAATCTCGCCGGCCTTCTCGACATCTTGGCGGGCGTCTTCTTCGCACTGGCCGTCCTGGCCGTCAGCGTCGGCACCTTCCTGCTCATCCTCGCAATCTTCGTCCAGACGTGGATCGCCGTCCCCGGCGTCAACGCGGCCGTGATCGCAACCGCCCACTCCATAGCCTCCGGCATGATCACAATTGTCAACCCCGCGGTCATCAACACGCAGCTCGCCACCGCGGTGGGGGTCAGTGTGGCGGGCGGATTCATCGCCGGCCTCTCCGGCTCCTACGGCGCCGAAGCCCTTTCGCTGGGCAAGGGGACTCCGGAGTTCAAGGACGTAGAAGTCAAGCTGCCGGAAGCATGATGGCCGCCAAGGAAACCGTCCGAATCACGCTGCGGAAACGCACCGCGATCTGGGCGGTGCTGGCCGGCATCTTTGTGGTCGCCCTCATGGTGGTGATCATGTTGGTGTCCCCCGGCTTCTCCTGGTGGGCGCTGATTCCCGTGGTGATCGTCGCCGCCTTTTTCATCATCGGGGCGGGCAGGGAGATCCTCTTCCCCCTGGTCATCGAGTTCACCCCGCAGGAGATCATCGTGCGCCGGGGCAGCCGGTCGGCCAACCTGCCCACCACCTTGGTCAGGGCGGTAGGACTCACCGGCGCCCCGCGGATCGGTCACCTGAGCGCGTGGATTCCAGCCGAGAACGCCCCAGATGTCGCCGACCTCATCAAACTCACCCGCACCCAACTGCACGCGCCCGAGGGCCAGTGGGTCGTCGTTCCGCTGACAAGGAGCGACCAGATCACCGAGGGCCAGATCAGCCAATTGCAGGAGCACATCGTCTGGGCCAGTAGTTACGACTGGCGCAGTCTGTAATCCGAAGAACAGGAGTTAACAATGGACCCCAGGTTCGGAGATCTCGCCAGTCTCAACCCCGATGAGGTCATCAAGGAACTTCGTTCCTGGTCCGACAACGCGGCCGCCGTTCAGGAGAAGTTGAACGACGTCACGGGCACCGCCACGTCCAAGGACGGGTACATTACCGTGACCTTCACGCCGCAGGACGGGCTCCGCGACCTGGAGATCAACCCGCGAGCGATGCGGATGGCCTCGTCGGACCTCGCCGCCGCCATCAAGGAGGCCATCCGCGAAGCGACGAGGGACATGCAGCAGAATCTGCAGAACGCCATGAGCGCATCTCGCGGCAGCGAGGGCATCCAGGAAATGCTCAAGGACCCGAGCAAGATAGCTGAGAATGCCAAGAAGTCGCAGGAGATGTTCGACAAGACGATGAAGGACGCCCTTTCTGGCCTGGAGGACCTCCGTCGTCAACTCAAGCTTTAGGTCGCCTTATCGACTTGGAGCTCTGGCGTTGCTCAGGCTGCCGAGACGCTCTTAGCACCGGACGGCGCACTGGAAGGTGCGCCGTCTCCTGTTATAGCCACGTTGTTCAAGTCGTGTTCCTCAGCACCTGAGACGGCGCCGCAATGGACCGGATTTCAACTCGCCAACGATTTCCGATCCGTGGCTGCCCAGGGATTATTCAGCTGAGAGCCCCTTGAGGGGAAGGACAAGTAGATCAACTGGGACGAGCCGAGCGAGCTTCCGCGCAAATAGGGGCAATGATGAGTTTTTCGCCTCAACCGCATGGCGGCGGAACATCAGGGCCGGGCGACGAGCAGCGGACCGTGGCGAAGATCCTGCTGGGTCCGGCGTCTTCGTCCTGGTCATCCTGGTGGCCATCATGGTCATGATGTCGACCGGACCCAATGCGGTCGGCGCGGGCGGGCTCCTGCCGCTGGTGCCGTTCTTCATCGTGGACGCCCTGTTCCTCGCCTGGGCTTGATCACGCTGGAGGAAGGTCCGCTGAGCCATGGGCGCACCGGGGCGAGAGCGGACCGTCTCGCTCCGGGCGCACACGGTTCTCTTCCGTGCCACGGGCCCTGACGTAGGGATACGTCAGGGCCCGTGTCCGAGGACCGCCCGCCGATCCCCTACGATCACCCGGCGGCGCGGCGGCGGGCGGCGGGGATCACCAGGGCGCCCACGCCGATGCCCGCCGCGGCGACGAGGGTGGCGCCGGCGATGGAGAACGCCAGGATCTTGCCCAGGCGGTCCTCCTTCGGCGGCTGCATGACGGTGACGCGCTGCGGAGCGGCCGCGGCCGCCGCCTGGTGGCCGACCTCGGTGGTGGTGACGGCGCGCTGGGCGTTGACCACGCCCGAGCCGGTGCCCTGTGCGGTGGCGCCGTCGGCGGTGTTCTGGATCTGGCGCAGGACCTGCTGCGGCGTCCACTTCGGGTGGTAGGAGAGCATCAGCGCGATGGTGCCGGTGACGTAGGGCGCGGCCTGGCTGGTGCCGTTGTCCATGTGGTAGGTGCCCTCGGGCCAGGTGCTGACGACGTTCTGGCCGGGCGCGGTGACGGTCACCGGGGTGGTCTTGTTCGAGAAGGTCGCCAGCGAGCCGTCCTGGTTGAGCGCGCCGACGGCGATCACACCGGGGTAGCTGGCCGGGTAGGCGTTGACCTCGGTCTGCTTCTGCTCGTCGCGGGTGTTGCCGGCCGCCGCCACGATGATCGCGCCCTTGCGCTGGGCGTACTGGACGGCCGTGCGCAGCTCCGCGTAGTCCAGCGACTGGAAGGAGGTGTTGATGACCCGGGCGCCGAGGTCGGCGGCCTTGCGGATGCCGAGCGGCGCCCACTTGGGGTTGTTGTCGGATCCGCCGGTCGCCACCTTGATCGAGATGAGCTGCGCTTCGGGCGCCACCCCGAGGAAGGGGACCCCCTTCGCGCGCAGGTCGCGGGCGCCGATGATGCCGGTCACCGAGGTGCCGTGGCCGACGCAGTCGGTCAGGCCGGTGCCGGTGACGTCCAGGGCGTGGACGCGGCCGCGCAACTGCGGGTGCGAGGCGTCCACGCCGCTGTCGAGCACGGCCACCCGGACGCCCTTGCCGCGGGTCAGGGCCCACGCCTCGGTGAAGTTGAGCCGTTCCTGCGGCCACAGCTGCTTGGGGAGCTGGGCGCGAGGGTGGCCGGCCTGCCGCGGCTGCTCGCACTTGGCGGCGGGCGCGGCGTGGGCGACCGGCGCGGGGAAGGTCGTCAGCGCGCCCAGGGTCACCGCGGACGCCAGTCCCAGCAGGCGGGTTCCGCGCACGGTCCGTCCTCCCATGACAGTGGTTCGGATCATCGCCTAGAGCACATTAGTGGCTTATGGCCTCGATGCCCTATTGGAGCGGATCGAGCTTGGCGAGCAGCCAGCGGCCGTCGGTGCGGCGCATGTCGGCCCAGTAGCTGTAGACGACGCGGCCGGGCTTGGTACCGGTGACGGTGACCGAGACCGACACCAGGACGGTGGCCTGGTCCGGCCGTGCGCCCGGCTTGAGGGCGGCCTCCAGCGCCGTCCCGGTGGACACCGAGCGGGTCTTGGTGATGTCGGCCTGCACCTTGGCCTGGTTGTTCTGGACCTGGGTGCGGTACTCGCCGGTGGAGCACTCCAGCAGTTGCCTGATGTCGTCGGGGAACGTCCGGTGGCCGTAGGTCTGCACCTTGGTCACGCAGGCGCGGGCCGCCGACAGGACCGCGCCTGCGGTCTGGCTCGGCCAGGCCGTGCCCTCGTAGGACCAGGGCGACAGCTGCGGGACGAGCGCGTCCAACTCGTCGACCAGCCAGGCGCCGTCGGGCTGGCGGACCAGGGTGTAGCGGATCTGGTCCATGCTGGTCACCGGCGCCTTGGTCGAGGTGGTGACCCGCTTGACCAGGGCCAGGATGGAGGCGCGGCCCTGGGCGTGGGCCAGCACGCCGCTGTCCACGACCGTCGCCTTGATCGCGCCCTTGCGGCCCGTCAGATCGGTGCGGATCGCGTCGAGGTTGGCGTCGTAACGGGCCTGGGCGCGCTGGGTCATGCCGGCGTTGGCGCGCGCTATGTCGGCGTCCATGGTGCGGTGGTCGTAATCGAGCATCCGCGGCAGGAACGCGGCCGCTTCGGTCTGCAGGCGCACCGCCTCGGCGGGCGGTTCCAGGCCGTCGGCGGCCGGGGCGGCGGGAGGCTTCGGCTTCCCGTCGGCGCCGTCGCCGCCCAGCATCCAGACCGCACCGGCGCCACCGACGACCAGGACGAGGGCGCCGGCAGCGGCGGCGACCGCGAGGCCCGTGCGTGGACGTTTCCGGGCGGGCGGGGTGGAGGGAATGGTCCGCGGCACCGGCGGAAACGCCCCGGGGGACGCCCTGTACGCGGGTGCGCCGTGTGCGATCTGCGGGGCGGCAGGGCGGCCGTGCACGGGAGGCGGTGGAGCGGCCCACCCCTGCTGCGCCTTCGAACGCCCCTGCGCCAACGCTTGGTCCGCGCCCGTCTCCTCCCCCAGCAGGCGCAGCAGCAGTTGCTGGGCCGTGGGGCGGTGCGCCGGGTCCTTGGCCAGGCAGGCGGCGACGATCTCACGGAGCCCGGCCGGCAGCCGCGACAGGTCCGGTCGGTGGTTCAGGATGCGGTTGAAGACGGCGGGCACCGTGTCGTGGCCGAAGGGCGAGGCACCGGTCGCCGCGAACACCATCGTCGCGCCCCAGGAGAAGACGTCCACCGGCTTGTCGACGGCCGCGCCCGCCACCTGCTCGGGCGCCATGAAGGCGGGCGTGCCGACCACCCCGCTGGCCATGGTCGCACCCGAGTCCAGGGCGCGGGCGATGCCGAAGTCGATGACGCGCGGCCCGTCCTGCGCCATCAGCACGTTGGCGGGCTTGAAGTCGCGGTGCACGATCCCGGCGCGGTGGATGGCGGTCAGCGCCGTCGCGGTGCCGATCGCGAGCCGGTCCAGGTCGGTGCCGGTGCGCGGGCCCCGGGCGCGGACGAGTTGCTCCAGGGAGGGCCCGGTCACGTACTCGCTGACGATGTAGGGCCGGTCCCCCGACACGTCGGCCGCCAGCACCTGCGCGGTGCAGAATCCGGCCACGCGCTGGATCACCGACACCTCGCGGCCGAAGCGGGCGCGCGCTTCGGCATCGGCGCCGAACCGGGCGTGCAGCAGCTTGACCGCGACCTGCCTGCCGTCGGGGCCTTTTCCGAGGTAGACGGTGCCCTGCGCGCCGTCGCCGAGCCGGCCGGCCAGGCTGTAGGGCCCCAGGTGCCGGGGGTCGCCCGGCAGGAGCGCGGCCGGGTTCGCCATCGGTCAGTCCTCCCGTTCGCGGTTCCGTACCGCGCCATGGTGGCACGGTACGCAACCGGAGTGTTCCGGGAGAGTCCCGCTTTACTCGTTCTTGTTGGCTTTGTCGGGGATGTAGTGGCCGCTACCAAGGAGAGATCCGAGCGTCATGCGCATCGAGCCGTCGATCAGCCACAGGA
Organism: Spirillospora sp. CA-253888; assembly: GCA_050936435.1. Taxonomy (GTDB): domain Bacteria; phylum Actinomycetota; class Actinomycetes; order Streptosporangiales; family Streptosporangiaceae; genus Spirillospora. Next base: position 4,445,455 of record JBNJMT010000001.1, on the reverse strand, counting down.
TCAGCACGCCCGCGATCGACGCGACCCCGTCCATGAAGGCTCCGGATCTGGTCGGGATCCGAGATCGGGATGCGACGGGGATCATCAACCCCACGCCGAGGTGCGCGGCCGGCACCAGTCGCCGCAGCGGGCGGTGCAGCCGGGTCGTGGCCCGGCGCCGCCGCGGGTGGTGAGGCGAGGGCTCGATGGTGTACCGAACGACGACGGCGACCGGCGCACCGGCCTGGCGGTCCGCCCAGCACAGCGGGGCGCCGTCGGCCTCGGTGACCTGGACGGCCCGGCTGAGCGGCCGTCCCGCTTCGTCCTCGATCGTGTACGCCAGTTGCGAGGACCGCTGCTCGATCCGGAGGGTGGGCGAGGCGAGGATGCCCGATGGCCGGGGAAGGGTCATCTTCCGCCTTGGGACGAGGGGGCCGGGACGCGGCGGGCCGTCACGCGCGGGAGGGCAGCTTCGCCATGACGAGGTTGGCCGCCTTCAGCGCCGCCTGCCGGTAGTTCTGCTGGAACTGGTGCAACTGCGCGCGCGGGGCGTTGGGGTAGCCCAGCGCGTAGTCGATCTGAATGACGAGGTTGCTGCGGCGCACGTGCAGGACGAACCGCATGAACGTCTCGCCCTCGACCCGCACGGCCGGCTCCTCGACCAGCAGCGCCTCGTCCCCGTAGCCGCTCTTGCTCGTGACCCGCGTCTCGGCCCATCCGGGGCGGGTGGGCGGCCGCCTGTCCTTGACGCGCATCATCGCCTGGTGCGCGACGTCCTCGGCCGAGGTCGTGCCCTTCTTCCGGTGCGCGACCATGTTCACCGCGAGCATGGGCATCGCGCCCCCTGGGGGACGCCACGTGCACGATCCCATCGCGCCCTCCGACGACGGGGGCGTGACGACCGTTCCGCCGGCCTCCTTGCGCGGCGGGACGAGTTCCCGCAGGGACGGGTCGTCGGGGTCGGCGAGGCTGCAGGCCGTCGGGGCCTTGGCGTAGTCGCCCTCGCTGATGCTCGCGAGGTAGGCGTACCCGCCGCCGCCCGCCACCAGGACCAGCACCACCAGCACGATCGACAGGATCAGCACCACCGGTCCGCATCCGCGCCGGGCCGACGGCGGCGGCGCGCCCGGCCCGGGCGCGACCCAGCCCTGACCGGCACCGCCCGGAGCCCCTGGCCCGACGGGAGGCCCGCCGGGCCCGCCCGGTCCGAACGGGCCGGGTCCGGGAGGACCGCCGGGGCTGTGGGGGGTCATGGTGTCTCCTCATGGCGACGGGAAAACCGATCGTGGTGCCGGGCTCGTCGGGAAGGCCGCGACGCCGCCGCGTACAGGCCGGTCCTCTCGCACGAGGCGCTCCTCATCGGCCGGAGACCCGCCTGCGGGCAGACCCGGTGCCGCACGATCTTAGCGAAGGCTCGACATCACGTAAGCGGACGATTCAGATGCAACGGTGATAACGGCCGCGAAGCATTACGATCAGGCGGATGCACGTCCCCTCGCCGCCAGAACGGAGCCGTCCGCGGTTCGTCGTGCCCGTCGTCGTGGTCGGAGCCCTGGTCATGGCCGCCGGCGGGATCGGGGTCGCGGGCGGCTTCAAGGCCACCTCCGCCAAGCCGCCCGAGAAGCCCGGCAAGGCCGTCGACGTCGAGCGCTTCGAGGTCACGGTGCGGGACGCGCGGATCGTGACCGCCGACGCGCTCGGTCTCGGGACCGGGACGCAGCGGTTCGTGGCCGTGCGGCTGAAGGTGGCCAACAAGGGCGAGGACAGCGCGCCCCTCGGCCAGGGCGGGCTGATGGCGGGCGTCGCCGCGCGCACCAAGGACGGCAAGTGGCTGAAGCCCGACGCCATTGACGGGACCGCCGCCGGGTCGCGCACCGACGCCGTCCAGCCGGGCATGGCGGTGGAGGCGGTCGCCAAGTGGCGCATGGGCCCGGCCGACGCGCCGCGCACGTTCACGGTCGGGCTCCGCAAGTGGGAGAAGGAGGCCGGGTTCACCGACACCGACGTCAGGTGGCGGCCCGAGCCCGAGGACGACAAGATCGAAGAGCGCTTCGCGCTGGCGGTGGCGTGAACGGGCGCGGGCTGCTGGTGCGGGGCGGCGGCGGGCTCTGCGGCGCGCTGCTGCTCGCGGCGTCCATGTGGCTGTACGAGGCCAAGCCGGACGCCGAGGCCGGAGTGCTGGAGCCGATCCGCGACTCGGGCGGGATCGGCCAGGTGGTGTCCACGCCGGTGTTCAGCGTGCGGGTGGACCGGATCGTGGCCGCGCGGTCGCTGGCTCCGGCGCTGTCGTTCGGGCGGGCGAGCGCGCCGGTCCGGACCGAGGGCGTGTTCCTGGCGGTGCGGGTGCGGGCGCGCGCCGAGCGCGAGCCGGTGAAGCTGATGAAGGCGACGCTGGAGACCTCCGGCGGCTTCTCGTTCACGGAGGGGCCGCGGCCGGACTCCGCGCAGACCGTGGCGCTGGAGTTCCAGCCGATGCTCTGGGGCACGGCCACCTACCTGTTCGAGCTGCCCAAGGACCGGCTGGAGGGCGCGCGGCTGGTGGTCGGCACCGGCGGGCTGCTGCCCCAGCTGTCGGCGGCGGCCGAGGTGGACCTCGGGCTGAGCAAGGCGCGCGCGGCCGAGCTGGTCCGCACCGCCGTCGAACGGTACGACCCCCGGACGGACCGCTCATGACCGAGGAGTACCAGGGCGCGCACCGGGCCCCCGAGCCCGAGCCGCTGATGACCCCGCGCGACCGGCGCGTCATCCAGGCCGTGGCGCTGGTGTCGCTCGTCCCGCTGCTGCTGGTGGTGCAGTGGGTCGACAGGTCCGGTGGCGCGCGGCGCCTCGGCCCGCCGCAGGAGCGGGCCGTCGACGTGCCGAGGGGCGGCGCGGGAGAGCTGGCGGGCGCGCAGTGGCGGCAGGTCGACCGGCTCGCGAGCAACCGGCCGCCGCTGGGCGGGCCCGCCGACGCCGCCGAGATGCGCGTCGTCCTGGCGGTCCGGCCGCGCACGGAGGGGGCGGTCAAGACGGTGTCGTACGGGACGACCTACCGGCTGCGCGACGCCGAGGGCCACGTGTGGTCGGCCACGGGGACGGCCGCGCCGCGGCGGCCGGGGGCGCCGATCCAGATCACCGTGCGAGCGGTGGTGCCGCGCGCCAAGCTCCGTTCGCTGATCCTGGAGATCCGTCCCCCGGCGCATCCACCGCCGAAGGGGCCACGGCCTTTGCTGCGCTTCGCGCCGTGACGCGCGTGACCACCAGGTCGAACGCCGCCGCCAGCAGGCAGATCTTCAGCACCTGCACCACCAGCCCGACCCCGAACTCCACCAGCGGCATCCGCGGGATCCACCACGCCACCGGGTGCGCGCCGACCAGCTCGTAGACCTGCCGGCGCAGCAGCGGGTCGGCGACGTCCAGGCCCACGAACAGCACGCAGAACACCCCGAACGGCACCACGCCCGACCGCCGCACCAGCCGCAGCCCGTACCAGGCCGGCAGCCACAGGTCCCGCAGCCCGCGCGTGAGGATCTCGCGCGGGGAGTTGACCCGCTCCAGGCCGCTGGCCCGCGCCAGCCGCCGTCCCGCCCGGCTGCGCCCGAACACCTTGTCGTGGTCGGCGGTGTCCAGGCCGAGCACCACGCCCGCGATCACCAGCCAGATCAGCCCGCCCAGCACCGCGTGCTGCAGCGCGGGCCACAGCTTGAGCAGGTCCCCCGCCGCCTGGTCGAACCACTGCCACGCCTCCCGGCCGGTGACCCAGTCCCCGGCCTTGCGCCGCAGCTGGTCGAGGGTGAAGACGCAGAACAGCGCGAACTCCACCTCCAGCACCGCGATGAGCAGCCGCGTCGCCCGCGGCAGCCGGTCCTCCAGCCGCCATTCGGCGAGCGTCTTGAGCGCGAAGCACGCCACCGTCAGCACGACCGCCAGCGGCAGGTGCTTGTCGAGGGTCAGCAACATCCCGAGGCCCTCGGTCTGCCCGGCGAGCCCGCCCTCGGTGAACCCGCGAGCGGAGGCCGCCGAGGCGAACTCGCGGGCGTCGTCGGACTGCATCCCCCACGCCAGGTAGAAGATGACGAACGGCACCACCGCGCGCCCCAGCGCGCCCAGCACCGACTCGTCGTTGCCGACCGCCCACGGCGTCAGCTCGCCGTCGGCCTGGCGGGCGTGCACCGTCTCCAGCCCCTCGCGCACGCAGTGGACCATCAGCACGGTGACGGTGAGCGAGGTCAGCACCAGCAGGCTGACGGTCACCAGCGGCACCAGCGAGGCGGCGGCGCCCTTGAGCCCGCCGAGCCGGTACCCGCCGTACATCGCGCCGTAGCGGAGCAGCTCGCCCACGGTGAACCACAGGGTGAGCGGCAGCGCGAAGCGCCCCGCGAGCCGGACGGCGGTCCACGGGAGGATCAGCGGCGATCGCGGGGACAGGGCTGGCATCCGGCAGATAGTACCGATCCGTCCGGTACCGGGAGCGGCCGACATCGCACCGGTATCGAACGGATGCCGTCCTCCGCGCGTCTGAGGGATCATGCGAACTCCCCACGTCCCGGCGCGCCGGCGGCGGATCGTCAACATCGGCGCCGCGTGCGTGCTCGCGTTCGGCGGCGTCCTGGCCGCCGCGCCCGGCTGCAGCAGCTCCTCCTGCGTCAACGGCAACTGCACCGTCACCTTCGAGGACGGCGCCACCCGGACCGACTTCGGCGGGCGCGGCAAGACCAGGGTGTCGGTGCTGCTGACCAAGGTGGAGAACGGCCACGTCTCGCTGTCGGTGGACGGCGTGCCGGTCACCGTCGTCAAGGGCGGTGCGCCGCAGGAGGCGGCCGGCTACAAGGTCGTCGCCACCGAGGTCTCGGCCAAGAAGATCGTGCTCAAGTTCTCCCCGTGACGGCCCCCGGCGGGAAGGCGACGGCCCCCGCCGCCCGGGACGGGCGGCGGGGGCCGGAAGCGGGCCGGGGACGGCCTCAGATCGCGACCTCCAGGGCGGCGACCTCGCCGACCTTCGCGGTGACGCTGCTGTCCACGCTCACCCCGCCGGCGGCCAGGACGCGGACCGTCCAGTCGCCGTCGGCGGCGAAGAAGCGGAACACGCCCTCGTCGCCGGTCACGACCTCGGCGGTGAACTCGCCGGTCGAGTCGAGCAGCCGGGCGTAGGCGCTGGACACCGGGTTGCCGTCACGGGTCACGGTGCCCTGGATGACGGCCTCGTTGGCCAGGTCGACGGTCGCCGGAAGGTGCGCCGTCTGCGCGGGCGCTGCGCAGCCCTGAGTCATGGGTTCCTCACAATCTCCGTGTGCACGGAAAGGCACGGTCCGCCGGGCGCGGCGGGGACAAGGCTCGAAGGGTTACTTGGCTTCGCCGAGCTCGATCGGCACGCCGACCAGCGAGCCGTACTCGGTCCAGGAGCCGTCGTAGTTCTTGACGTCGGGCAAGCCGAGCAGCTCGCGCAGCGCGAACCAGGTGTGCGAGGAGCGCTCGCCGATCCGGCAGTAGGCGATGGTGGACTTGGACAGGTCCACCCCGGCCTCGCTGTAGATCTTGCGGAGCTCCTCGTCGGACTTGAAGGTGCCGTCGTCGTTGGCCGCCTTCGACCACGGGATGCTGCGCGCGGTCGGCACGTGGCCGGCCCGCTGCGCCTGCTCCTGCGGCAGGTGCGCCGGGGCCAGCAGCTTGCCGCTGAACTCGTCGGGCGAGCGCACGTCGATGAGGTTCTTGGTGCCGATGGCGTCCACGACCTCGTCGCGGAACGCGCGGATGGCGAGGTCCTGCTCCTGCGCCTTGTAGTCGGTGGCCGGGCGGGACGGGACGTCGGTGACCAGCTCGCGGGAGTCCAGCTCCCACTTCTTGCGGCCGCCGTCCAGCAGCTTGACGTTGGAGTGGCCGTACAGCTTGAAGTACCAGTAGGCGTAGGCGGCGAACCAGTTGTTGTTGCCGCCGTAGAGGATCACCAGGTCGTCGTTGGCGATGCCCTTGGCCGACAGCAGCTGCTCGAAGCCGGTCTTGTCCACGAAGTCGCGGCGGACCGGGTCCTGCAGCTCGGTCTTCCAGTCGATCTTCACGGCGCCACGGATGTGGCCCTTGTCGTAGGCGGACACGTCCTCGTCGACCTCGACCAGAACCAGGCCGGGGTCGTCCAGGTGCGCCTCGACCCATGCAGCGTCCACCAGGACGTCGGAGCGGCTCATGCGGGAACCTCCCTGTCGGAGCGAATCTTCGTGGTGATGCGGCGGATCAGCGGATACATCTCGCAGCCGAGGCAGAACCCGAACACCGCGTTCAGGAAAGCCGCGCCCAGCGCGAAGGCGGTGGCACCGATGCCGAGCCAGGCGGGGCCCAGCGCGTACCCGGCGGTGCCCGCCAGGGCGAAGACCAGGCCGACGCCCTGGGCGAACCGGGGCGGGGCGGCGTCCTCGAACTCGGCGGGCGGGCCGAGCCGCGGCCGGACCAGCACCCTGAAGAACACCCCGTAGGGGGCCAGCCGCGGGCCGCCGATGGTCGCGATCGCGAACACCAGGGCCTGGCAGGCCAGCAGTACGGCGTTACCGGAGACCAGGACCGCGATCAGCACGAGCGTGGTGACGGCCGCGACGAAGCGCTGCCCACGCGGGTCGACCTGCATCGGGGTGCTCCTGGCGGAGGGAGGTGCGTACGAGCTGGCTGGTCTTCACCCGGGGAGACCGGGAAAAGGGTGGCGATTGCTCGGGGACTGGCGGGCTCGATGCCTCAGGCCATGCGACACAGCGAGGCGGCCACGCGGCAGAAGTCGACCGCGCGACGCTTCGTGAGCAGCTGCTCTGTCCAGTAACGCACGGGACGATGGTAAGCCGACAATCGGCGCGGTGTCACATCCGTCTCGGCTTTCGAGACACCCCCGTGCGCCTTCGCGCAGGTCAGGCCGAGCACGGTTCAGCCGATGGCCGCGCCCAGCGCGGCGATCACCTCGGCCTTGCGGGGCAGGCCCGCGGCGCGCCGGACCTCGCGCCCGTCGGCGTCCAGGACCAGGGTGGTGGGGGTGCGCAGCACGTTCAGCCGGCGCACCAGCTCCAGGTGGGACTCGGCGTCCAGCTCGACATGTGAGACGCCCTCGACGAGGTCGGCGACCTCGCCGAGCACCCGCCGGGTCGCGCGGCACGGCGCGCAGAACGCGCTGGAGAACTGCACCAGCGTGGCCCGCTCCCCCAGCTCGACCGCCGCCAGCAGGCCCTCGTCCACGCCGTTCCCCCTCCGTTCGCGCAGGACGCCGTCACGGCGCCTGCGGACCAGCCCGAACACGGTGGCGGCGGCCAGCACGGCGGCCGCGACGACTGCGCCTTCCATCACCGGTGACAACGGGCCGGGGCCCGCCCTTCTTCCGGCTCAGGCGGGGAACATCAGCAGCGGCCGCCCGTCCAGCGTCTTGATCTCCAGCGAGTAGAGCTGGTCGCGCGGGAAGCGCGTCACTCCCTTGTACTCGCCGTACCCCTTGCCCTTGTAGGCGACGTTCCAGCTGCCGAGGGTGTCCTTCTGCCCGTCGCGCGCCACCACCTGGAAGCGGCAGCTGTCGCCGTAGGGCGCGCCCGACAGGTACAGCTCGATGTGCGTGCCCGACTTCTTGGCGCGCAGGATCGCATACCCCTTCACCCCGGTCCTGGGGTTCGCGGCGGTGATCTTCTCGCCGGGCGGTTCCGACGGCGACGGCGCCGCGCTCTGCGGCACGGTCGTCCGGACGGGCGGCGGCGCGCCGACATCGCCGCCGTCGTCGCCCAGCGAGGTCAGCAGCCCGCCGAACAGGCCCCCGACCAGCAGCAGCACGCAGGCCGCCACGGCGAGCGGCATCCAGCGGGAGGGACGGCGCCGCTCCTGCCCCGCGCGCGCGAGCAGCGACTCCAGCAGCTCCTCGGGCGGGCCGGCCACCTCGCGGATCTGCTCCTCGTCCACCCGGCCCAGCAGCGCGGGCAGTCCCGCGAACGCGGCCAGCTCGTCCCGGCAGGCGGGGCACCCGGCCAGGTGCTCCTCCACCCGGGCGCGCTCGGCCGGGTCGATCGCGCCGACCACGTACACCCCGAGCGAGGACCTGATCCCCGCGCATCCGCTCACGGCGCCAACCCCCGCTCCTCCAGGGCGAGTCGCAACGCCCGCAGGGCGTAGTAGGTCCGCGACTTGACCGTGCCCGGCGGCACGCCCAGCGCCTTGGCGGCCTCGGCCACCGACAGGCCCCGGTAGTAGGTCTGCACGAGCACGGCCCGGTGCTGCGGGCTCAGCTCGGCCAGCGCCTCGGCCACCGTCCACGACTCCAGCGCCCGGTCGATCTCGTCGGTCCCGGTGGCGATCATCACGACCTGGTCGTCGATGCCGGTCTCGGGCGGCCGCGCCCGCCGCGCCCGGTGGGCGTCCACCACCAGGTTGCGGGCGACGGTGAACAGCCACGGCCGCACCGGCCGCCCCGCCAGCGCCTCGGGATGCCGCCAGGCGCGCAGCAGCGTCTCCTGCACCACGTCCTCTGCCTGGGCCCGGTCGCCGCCTATCAGCCGGAGCACGTAGCCCAGCAGGGGACCGCCGTGCTCGTTGTACAGGGCACGCAGCAACCCCTCATCCGCGGTGGGACCCACACCTGTGACACGTACCCGGGGCCCGCGCGGTTCACGGTCCCGGCGGCTACTTGTTACGGGGCAGGCTGTTCATCTTGACGTTCTCGGAGGTGGCCGAGACGCGCAGGCCCTCCGGCGTCGGCTCGATCCTGCTGATGCGCGCGCCGACCGGCAGGTCGGTGACCGGGACGACCCAGGTGAGCTCCCGCTGGACCAGGGCCAGCGGCACTTGCAGGCCCGCGCCCGTGCCGACCGACAGCGGCGTGATCGCGATGCCCCGGCCGGTCGGCTTGACCGACACGATCGCGGTGCCGGCGAGCGGGAAGTTCAGCACCTGGCCCGACAGGTCGACCTCCAGGTTCTCGCCCTTGGGGGCGATCCGCTTGACCTCCTTGGGCGCCCGCTGCTTGATCACCTCGTAGGGCACCACGGCCGAGGCGGTGGCGGTGTCGGCGGTGACGTTGTCGCTGTTGCCCGCGGCGATCTCCGACAGCGGCGCGTGCACGCCCCGCATCTCGACCTTGACGTCGCCGACGGTGACGCCCTGCTGGCGCCAGTCGCCGATCGCCACGTCGATCTGCTCGTACTTCCCGGAGAACGCCTGGGTCAGGAACGGGAATCCGTGGATCTTCACATCGGGGTCGCGCTGCAGCTGGTACTGCGCGGCGACCTGCCGGCCGATCTCGTTCTCGGCGCCGCGCAGGATCAGCCGGTCGGCGGCGACCACGCCCCCGACCAGCAGGATCAGCAGAACCAGCAGTACCTTGCGCATGACTCTCCTCTAGGGCGCCGACCGCCGCTCGGCCGTGATCGCCACGTTAGCGCGCACCGCCCGGCGGACGGGTCGCACCACAGAGTGAGATAGCGGCATCGGCCACCGGGTTCGCGGAATGACCCGATCAAGATCGCTGACGGCGCGCCCGGCGCGCGTTGTGACCTCAGCCACCCGCGAACGGCGGCAGCACCTCCACCACGCCCCCCTCGGGCAGCGGCACCGACTCGTGCGGGCGCGTGCCCACCGGGTCGCCGTCGATGAGGAACGAGCTGCGCTCCACGACCCGGGTGAACTCGCCGTCGCGCCCGCTCCGCAGGGTCGCGGCGGCGATCGCCTCCGCGAGCGTGTCGGCCTCGTACGGCTCCTCGGCGGTGCCCGCGGCGGCCTTCGCCGCCGCCCAGTACCGCATCGTTCCCTTCGCCATGGCCCCAGCGTCTCATCCCCGTCGCCCCGGCGGTGAGCCCGATATCACCCATTGCCCGAACAGGGCGCTCGGATATGCTCAGGGCTGAGGGATCCGGGCGACGAGGCCATGGAGTTCATTGTTCAGCCCCTTCATGGTCACCTCGCCTCGCGCCGATGGCCATGTGCCGGGCCGGGGAATGAGCCGTCCGGGTCCTCGACGTCTTTTAGGGCGAGGAGGCGGCACTTGAGCAGCTTGCTCCTGCTGACCAACGCGTTGGAACCCTCTGACGAGGTGCTGCCCGCGCTCGGGCTGCTGCTGCACTCGGTGCGCGTGGTCCCGGCGGAGGGCGCGGCACTGATCGACGCGCCACCCGCCGACGTGGTCCTGGTGGACGCCCGCCGCGACCTGGTCCAGGCCAAGAGCCTGTGCCGGCTGCTGCGCACCACCGGCCTGGACTGCCCCCTGCTGGCGATCGTCACCGAGGGCGGCCTCGCCGCGCTCAGCCCCGAGTGGGGGCTGGACGACGTGCTGCTGCAGACGGCCGGCCCCGCGGAGGTGGAGGCGCGGCTGCGGCTGGCGGTCGGCCGGGCCGCGGCGGTCGCCGAGGTGGACGACGTGCCCGGGGAGATCCGCAGCGGCGAGCTGACCATCGACGAGGCCACCTACACCGCGCGGCTGCGCGGACGGGTCCTGGACCTCACCTTCAAGGAGTTCGAGCTGCTGAAGTACCTGGCCCAGCACCCGGGCCGGGTCTTCACGCGGGCGCAGCTGCTCCAGGAGGTGTGGGGCTACGACTACTTCGGCGGCACGCGGACGGTGGACGTGCACGTGCGGCGGCTGCGCGCCAAGCTCGGCGCCGAGTACGAGTCGCTCATCGGCACGGTCCGCAACGTCGGCTACCGCTTCGTCCCCGACCACCGGCCCGGCGAGGCCGAGGAGAAGGCCCCCGTGCCGTCCTGACCGACCGGGCATCCGTCCCCGTCCCGGCCCGCACGCCGTGCGTGCGGGCCGCGTCGTTCCGCCGGCCCCCGGTCAGCCGAAGCGGCCGGTGATGTAGTCCTCGGTGGCCTTGACCTCGGGGTTGGTGAAGATCTTCGAGGTGTCGTCGATCTCGATCAGCTTGCCGGGCTTGCCGGTGCCCGCGATGTTGAAGAACGCGGTGCGGTCGCTGACCCGCGCGGCCTGCTGCATGTTGTGGGTCACGATGACGATCGTGTACTGGTTCTTCAGCTTGGCGATCAGGTCCTCGATGGCCAGCGTGGAGATCGGGTCCAGCGCCGAGCACGGCTCGTCCATCAGCAGCACCTGCGGCTGCACGGCGATCGCGCGGGCGATGCACAGCCGCTGCTGCTGGCCGCCCGACAGGCCCGCGCCGGGCTTGCCGAGCCGGTCCTTGACCTCGTTCCACAGGTTGGCGCCCTGCAGCGACTCCTCGACGATGTCGTCCAGCCGGCCCTTGCCGCGCACGCCGTTCAGCTTCAGCCCGGCCGCCACGTTGTCGTAGATCGACATGGTGGGGAACGGGTTGGGCCGCTGGAACACCATGCCCACCGAGCGGCGCACCGCCACCGGGTCCACCGAGGAGGCGTACAGGTCCTCGTCGTCCAGCATCACCTTGCCCTCCACGTACGCGCCCGGGATGACCTCGTGCATCCGGTTCAGCGTGCGCAGGAAGGTGGACTTGCCGCAGCCCGACGGCCCGATGAAGGCCGTGACCGAGCGCGGCTCGATGGTCATCGAGATGTCCTCGATGGCGTGGACGCCGCCGTAGTAGGCGTGCAGCCCGGACACTTCGATCCGCTTGGCCATGGGGTTCGGTACTCCTATCAGGTCTTGCCGGGTACGGCCGGTCAGCGGCCGGCGGGCTTGAAGCGGCGGGCGACCAGGCGGGCCGCCAGGTTGAACAGCATGATGATCCCGATCAGCACCAGCGCGCCGGTCCAGGCCCGGTCGATGGAGTTCTGGTTGGGATCGGCGGCCTGGTCCCAAATGAAGGTGGGCAGCGACGCCTGCGGGCCGTCGAACGGGTTGGTGTTGATCGCCTTGGTGACGAAGATCGTCAGCAGCAGCGGCGCGGTCTCGCCCATCACGCGGGCGACCGCCAGCATGATGCCGGTGAGCACGCCCGGCAGCGCGGTCGGCAGCACCACGAAGCAGATGGTGCGCCAGCGCGGCACGCCGAGCGCGTAGGACGCCTCGCGCAGGTCGCTCGGCACCAGCTTCAGCATCTCCTCGGTGGCCCGCACCACCGTGGGGATCATCAGGATGGTCAGCGACAGCGCGCCGGCGAAGCCGGAGAAGCCGAAGCCGATCGCCAGCAGCCACAGCGCCAGCACGAACAGGCCCGCCACGATCGACGGGATGCCGGTCATGACGTCCACGAAGAAGCTGATGGTGCGCGCCAGCCGGCTGCCGGCGCCGTACTCGACCAGGTAGACCGCGGTCAGCACGGCGATCGGCACCGCGATGACGGTGGTGATCGCGACCTGCTCCAGGGTGCCGATGATCGCGTGGTAGGCGCCGCCGCCGGCGTCCTTGCCGCCCACGCCGTTCATCGAGAAGCCGAAGAAGGTGCCGTCCAGCCGGGTCAGGCCGTGGCCGACCACGGTCCACAGCACCGACACCAGCGGGATCATCGCCAGCGCGAACGCCAGGTAGACCAGGCCCTGGACGGCCCGGTCGGTGATCTTGCGGCGGGGCGACGGCGCGCCCAGCGAGGAGCCCGAGGGCTTCTTGGCGAGCGAGGGGGCGGTCACACGAACTCCTTGCGGCGGGCCACGACCGCGCGGGCGGCCATGTTGACGACCAGAGTGATCACGAAGAGCACGAGGCCGGAGGCGATCAGCGCCCCGCGGCCGGTGTCGGTGGCCTCGCCGAAGCTCTTGGCGATGTTGGCGGCGAAGGTGGAGCCGCCGTCCTCCAGCAGGTGGAGGTTGATGCCCGGCACGAAGGTCAGCACCATCGCGACCGCGATGGTCTCGCCCATCGCGCGGCCGAGCCCCAGCATGGCCGCGCCGATCATGCCCGAGCGGCCGTAGGGCAGCACCGACAGCCGGATCATCTCCCAGCGGGTGGCGCCCAGCGCGAGGGCGGCCTCCACGTTGGCCCGCGGCACCTGCACGAACACCTCGCGGGAGATCGAGGAGATGATCGGCAGGATCATGATGGCCAGCACCACGCCGGCGGTGAAGATCGAGTTCTTGCCGGGGCTGTCGCCGCCGAAGAAGGGGATCCAGCCGAGCACGGCGTTGAGGACCTTGCTGATGCCCTCCATGTGCGGGGCCAGCACCAGCAGCCCCCACAGGCCGTAGATGATGCTGGGCACCGCGGCGAGCAGGTCCACCATGTAGCCGAGGCCGGAGGCCAGCCTGCGCGGCGCGTAGAAGGAGATGAACAGCGCGATCCCGATCGCGACCGGCGTGGCCATCAGCAGCGCCAGCAGCGACGACATCACCGTGCCGAAGGCCAGCTGCGCGATGCCGAACTTCGGCGGCACCGCGTTGGGGTCCCAGTCCTGCGCGGTGAGGAAGTTCGCCTCGTTCTTCTGCAGGGCCGGGATCGCCTTCCACACCAGGAAGACCGCGATCGCCGCCATGATCACCAGGACCAGGACACCGGACCCGCGGGCCGCGTGCAGAAAGATCTTGTCGCCGATGCGGCCGGTGCTCATCGCCCGGCCGGCCGCACGGTGCTTGGCGCCGACGTGGGTCTCGACGCCGGTGTCGCTGGTCACGGGAGGTCCTCCTCGGTTCGCGTCGGCACAACCCGGGCGGGCCCCGCCGCCGGGAGTGCCGGCGACGGGGCTGCGGGGGCTGGGGTCACGGTCAGGCCAGGGCCTTCACGGACGCCTGGACCTTGGTCAGCACGCTGTCGGGCAGCGGCGCGTAGCCCAGGTTGGTCAGGATCTTCTGGCCGTCGGCGCTGGAGGTGTAGGTGAGGAAGGACTTGACGAACTTGGACTGCTCGGCCGGCAGGCCCTTGTCGCACGCCACCTCGTAGGTCACCAGGACGATCGGGTAGGCGCCCGCCTCCTTGGTGGTGTAGTCGATCTTCAGCGCGACGTCGTTGCCGGTGCCCACGACCTTGGCGCCGGCCACGCCCTTGGAGGCCGACTCGGGGGTGAGCTCGGTGTACTCGCCGGCGCCGTTCTTGACCTTGGCCTTCTGCAGCTTGTTGTTCTCGGCGAACGACAGCTCCACGTAGGAGATCGAGCCGGCGGTGCTCTTCACCTGGCTGGCCACGCCGTCGGACTTGTTGGCGCCCTGGCCGGTGCCGTTCGGCCACTTCTTGGCCGGCTCCCAGGTCCACACGCTCGGGGCGGTGGCCTTGAGGTACTTGGTGAAGTTGTCGGTGGTGCCCGACTCGTCGGCGCGGTAGACCGGCTTGATCGGAGTGCTGGGCAGCTTGGCCCCGGCGTTCTCCTTGGCGATGGCCGGATCGTTCCAGGTCTTGATCTTGCCGGCGAAGATGCCGGCCATCGTCTCGGGCGACAGCTGGAGACCGTCCACGCCCTGCACGTTGTAGACCACCGCGACCGGGCCGACCACCATCGGCAGGTTCAGGGCGTTGCCGCCCTGGCAGCGCTGCTTGGCGGCGGTGACCTCGTCGTCCTTGAGCACCGAGTCCGAGCCCGCGAACGCCACCTGGCCGGAGGTGAACGCCTGGATGCCGGCGCCCGAGCCGCTGGGGTTGTAGTTGAGGTTGGCCCCCGCGCACTTCTGCGCGTAGATCTTGGTCCACTCCTCGATGGCGTTCTTCTGGGCGCTGGACCCGGCAGCGTTCACCGTGCCCTTGGCGCAGTCGATGTCGCCGGCCGGGGCGTTGCTCGCGGACGTCCCGGAGGTGTTGTTGTCGCTGCCGCACGCACTGAGCGCCAGCGCACCCGCGACGACCACACCGCCCAGGGCGGCCAGTCGAGAACCGTTCTTCACCGGAGGGTCTCCTCTTGATTTCGTGGGGCGGTGTCCGACAGGGGGCTGAACCGTTCGTCCAGGTCGCGGGGTCACCGTCGGATGTGACGCTAGGCAGGCCAGGTGTACGGCCACCCCGATCCAGGTGAACGGAGCATGAACTGGATCAGGCAGAGCCACGAAGAATGTCCCGATTTGCCGTGGCCAGCGGGTTAACACCCCAGGTCACAGTGCCCGCAATGCCCGTCATATCGGGCCTTTCGCAGGTGACCAGGAGGTGGCGGCGGGGCCAGGTCGGGAACGCGGAACGGCGGCGCGGACGGGGTCCGCGCCGCCGTTCCGGACGGGTGGGAAGGGTCTTCCGGCCGGGCTCCTCAGCCCGCGGCGGGGGTGCCGTACATGACGTCCACCGCGTGGCGCGTGAAGCCGAGCGACTCGTACAGCCTGACGGCGGCGGTGTTGGACTCGTCCACGTACAGCAGGATCTGCGGGACGCCCCGGTCGCGCAGGTGGTGCAGGCCCGTCAGGGTCAGCGTGCGGCCGAGGCCGAGCCCCTGGGCGGACGGGTCCACGCCCACGACGTAGACCTCGCCCAGCCCGTCCGGGTGGATCTTGGTCCAGTGGAAGCCGACGACCCGGCCGTCCCGCTCGGCCAGGAAGAGCCCGGCCGGGTCGAACCACGGCTCGGCCTCGCGGGCGCGCACGTCGTCCAGCGTCCAGGCCCCCTGCTCGGGGTGGGTCGCGAAGGCGCGGGAGTTGACCTCCAGCCACGCCCGCTCGTCGCGGCCCGGCTCGAAGGTGCGCAGGCGCACGCCCTCGGCGACCTTGGCCTCGGGCAGCGGGTCGGCGGCGGGCCGGCGCATCTGGAACAGGGCGCGCACGCGCTCCATCCCCTCGGCGGCGGCGAGCCCGGCGGCGGCCGGCAGGTCGCCGTGCGCCCAGACCCGCAGCGGGCCGGCGGCCTCGGTCAGCGCCGCGCGCAGCAGGGCGCGGCCGTGGCCCCGGCGGCGGTGCGCGGGGTGGACGACCAGCTCGGCGGCGGCGCTCTCGTCGGCGGTCGCGGGCGCCAGGTGCGCGTAGGCGACGACCGCGCCGTCCTCGGCGACCGTCAGGGCGGGTCCGCCGGCGCGCAGGGCGAGCACGGCCGCCTCCGACAGCGGGCCGACGCCGTCGGCGTCGGCGGCCGCCCCGGTCAGGGCCAGCACCTGGTCGATCTCCGCTTGCGACAGCGCCGCGCGCACCTGCACCTCACTCATGATCACAAGGGTATGCGGCGCCTTCGGGCGCGCGGCGGGAGGGGGCTGATGAAAAAGACACAAAACCGTCATTGAGTTGCAGGGAACCGTATGCCCGGCCTCTCTAGTGTCCGCAGAATGACTCGCAGACGCATCATCTGGGCCTGCGCCGCGGCGGGGGCGTCGGTCGTGGCGCTGGCCGCCCAGCCGGTCGCCGCCCAGCCCGCGCCGACCTCGGCCGTCCGGCTGCTGGCGCTCAACGACTTCCACGGCAACCTGGAGCCGCCGACCGGCAACTCGGGCAACGCCGTGGACGAGAACGGCAAGACCGTCCCGGCGGGCGGCGCCGCCTACCTGGCCGCCCACCTCAAGCGGCTGACCGACCGCAACACCCTCAAGGTCGCCCAGGGCGACCTGATCGGCGGCACGCCGCTGATCTCGGCGGCCTACCACGACGAGCCGTCGGTGGAGTTCCTCGGCGACGTGGGCGTCACCGCCTCGGCGATCGGCAACCACGAGTTCGACGAGGGCTACAAGGAGCTGCACCGCATCCAGTGGGGCGGCTGCCATCCCAAGGACGGGTGCTCGCCCGCCGGGAAGTGGAAGGGCGCCAAGTTCACCTACCTGGCGGCCAACGTCCTGAAGGAGAAGAAGAACAAGCCCGCCCTCAAGCCGTGGACGATCCGCTACGTCAACGGCGTGCGGGTCGGCTTCATCGGCGTGGTCACCAAGACCACCCCCACCATCGTCACCGCCGAGGGCATCGAGGGGCTGAGGTTCGAGGACGAGGTCGCCTCGGCCAACAAGGCCGCCCGCGAGCTGCGGGCGCGCGGCATCCGGTCCATGGTGCTGCTGGTGCACGAGGGCGACCAGACCCCGGCCGGGCAGAAGCCGGACGCGTGCGGGACGGTCCCGGGCGCGGGCACCCGGATCGCCAGGGAGGCCGACCCCGACATCGACGTGGTGCTGGCGGGCCACACCCACCAGCAGTACCTGTGCTCGGTGACCGACCCGGCCGGGAACCCCCGGCTGTACTCCTCCGGCTCCTCGTTCGGCCGGGTGATCACGCAGGTGGACTTCCAGGTGGACCGCCGCACCGGCGACGTGGTGCGCTCCACGCTCAAGGGCGACAACCACGTGGTGACCCGCGACATCAAGCCCGACAAGCCGACCGAGGACTTCGTGGCGGAGTGGAAGGAGCGGGTCGCTCCCATCGCCGACAAGCCCATCGGCAAGATCACCGCGGACCTGAAGCGAACCCCGTCGTCCCCGGCCGGTGAGACCGCGCTCGGCGACGTGATCGCCGACGCGCATCTGGAGGCCACCAAGGGCATGGGTGCGCAGATCGCCGTCACCAACCCCGGCGGCATCCGCACCGACTTCGACCACAAGGCGAGCGGCGACGAGGGCAACGGCGTCGTGACCTACGGCGAGGCGTTCGCGGTGCAGCCGTTCAGCAACGTCACCGGCGTGACCTCGCTGACCGGCCGGCAGCTCGACGAGCTGCTGGAGCAGCAGTGGACCTCGGCCGGGGAGAAGATCCTCCAGCCGTCGGCCAACTTCCGCTTCACCATCGACCGCAGCCGGCCGGTCGGCGACCGCGTCTCGGCGATCACGGTGGACGGCGCGCCGGTGGACCCGGCCGCGACCTACAAGGTCTCCGCCAACAACTTCCTGCTCGGCGGCGGGGACGGCTTCACCGTCTTCACCAAGGGCACCGGCAGCGTGCTCGGCCCGATCGACCTGGACGCCCTGGTGGCCTACTTCGGCGCCCACTCCCCGATCGCACCGCCCGCGCTGGACCGCATCTCGGGCAAGTGACCCCCTGACACGACGACGGGGCCGCCCCGACCTGCACGGTCGGAGCGGCCCCTGAGTCGTCGCGGGGGTGTCGGATCAGGCCCCGAACAGGTGGACCAGCCAGTACACGACGGCCGCCACCAGCGCCGCCGCGGGCATCGTCAGCACCCACGCCATCACGATGTTCCCGGCGACGCCCCAGCGCACGGCCGACAGCCGCTTGGTCGCGCCGACGCCCATGATCGCCGAAGTGATCGTGTGCGTGGTGGAGATTGGAGCGTGCCAGATGTAGGCGGCCGCGTACAGGATCACCGAGGCGGTCGCTTCGGCCGCGAAGCCCTTGGGGGGGTCCAGTTCGATGACCTTGCGGCCCAGCGTGCGCATGATGCGCCAGCCGCCCGCGTAGGTGCCCAGCGACAGCGCGCCAGCACAGGACAGGATCACCCACAGCGGCACCGAGTTGCCGTCGGAGTGGCCGGTGGTGACCAGCGCCAGCACGATGATGCCCATCGTCTTCTGCGCGTCCTGGAGGCCGTGCCCCAGCGCCATCGACGCCGCCGACAGCGACTGCGCGATGCGGAAGCGGCGGCCCACCCGGCCCGGGTGCGCCCGGCGGAAGATCCACAGCAGCGCGACCATGAACGCGTAGGCCAGGAAGAACCCCACGACCGGGGAGACCACCATCGGGATGGCGACCTTGTCGACGACCTTCTCCCAGTTCACCGAGGACGCCGAGGCCAGCCCCGCGCCGACCACGCCGCCGATCAGGGCGTGCGAGGACGAGGAGGGCAGCCCGAAGTACCAGGTGATCAGGTTCCAGGTGATCGCGCCCAGCACGCCGGCCGCCACCACCGTCAGGCCGTGCAGCCCCGTCGGCGGGGTGATCACCTCGCTGACGGTCTTGGCGACCTGCACGCCCAGCAGCGCGCCGACCATGTTCATGACCGCGGCCATGAGCAGCGCCGCGCGCGGTGTCAGCGCCCGGGTGGACACCGAGGTCGCGATGGCGTTGGCCGCGTCGTGGAAGCCGTTGGTGTAGTCGAAGACCAGCGCGATGATCACGACCAGCATCAGCACGGCGATCTGCGCGTCGGTGCGCAGACCGATCGCGCCGAGCGCCATCACCAGCAGGACGCCGAGCGGCATCAGCAGCCAGAACTTGCTCGGCCCGCGGCGCGCCTGCTCGGCGAGCGTGGGGTCGGCCGGTCCGGGCGGCGGCTCCTTGACGGCGGTGGAACCGGCCCCGCTCATGCGAGGCCGTCCACGGCGGGTACGCGGGGCCGGATCATGATTCCTTGACCGCGATCGTCTCGACGGTGTTGGCCACGTGCTCGAAGGCGTCGGCGGCCTCCTCCAGCCGGTCGATGACCTGCTTGAGCTTCAGCACGGTCAGGGTGTCGTACTCGCCGCTGAACAACTGCGCCAGCAGCTTGCGGTACACCTGGTCGCCCTGGTTCTCCAGCCGGTTGATCTCGATCCAGTACTCGTTGAGCTCCTTCATCGAGCGCAGGCGCGGCATGGCCTCGGCGGTCAGCTCGGCCGCCCGTTCGAGGACCTCCACCATGTGCACGATGCCCTTGGGGAACTCGTCGATCTGGTAGAGCACGACGAGGTCGGCGGCCTCCTCCATCTCGTCCATCACATCGTCGATCGTCGAGGCCAGACGGTAGATGTCCTCGCGGTCGAAGGGGGTGATGAAGGTTTCGTTCAGCCGGCGCATGATCGCATGAGTGGCTTCGTCGCCCGCGTGCTCGCAGGCGCGCATCTTCTCGGCGATCGCTTCCCGATCAGCGCCGTCGCTGATGAGCTCCACGAGCAGCCTGGCGCCGGTGACCAGGTTGTTCGCCGAATCGGCGAACATGTCGTAGAAGCTGTCCTCACGCGGCGTGAGACGCAAACGCACGTCGTTCTCCTGAAGTGCCGGAACAGTCCGCAGAGGATCGTAGGCGGAACCAGCCGTAAAAAGAACCTTCGCCCAGGTTTCGGCTGGTGTCCGCCATCCTCTCACCTACAAGGGTGCCCTAGATCAAGAGGTGCACACCCGCGACACACGGCCCTGTCCGGCGGGCGGCACCGTACTGTCGGGCCCGAAGGAACCGCACACGGAAAGCGATACTCGATCATGAGTGAGATTCGTTACAGCGTCCCGGGGATCAGCTGCGGGCACTGCGTGAACGCGATCAGCGGCGAGGTCCGCCAGGTCCCCGGGGTCAGCCAGGTCACCGTGGACGTGGACGCCAAGACCGTCACCGTCCAGGGCACCGACCTGGACGACGCCGCGCTGCGCGCCGCCATCGACGAGGCCGGGTACGACATCGCCTGACCGCGGCACCGCCGAGATGAACGTGCCGGGGCGCCCCCCGCGGGGCGTCCCGGCACATCTGTCGCGTCCTGTGTCAGTCCTGTCGCGTCAGCGCCCGGCCGGCGGACCCGGCGGAGTCCACTCCGAGCACCATGTCGATCTCCGCGAGCGTCAGCGGCTTTTCGGCCGCCGCCACGGCGCTGAGCATCTCGGCGTAGAGCTCGATCTCGTCGAGCGCGACGCGGTCCTGGACACGCAGATCGAGGTTCTGGCGCATCGCGTCCACCTCCTTGCGATCCTCGCCCGCCGCTGAAGGCGGGCGTCACGCGGCTGCCGGCACCCACCGGCGCCCCGCTCCCCGCGGGGTCAAGCTGCACCCACTGCCCGCGTTCCAGGCTACGCGCGCCGGGCGCGGCGGCACATGACCCAAGAGGGCCATTCGCGGGCCACCCGCGAGTGATCCGGAGTGGGGGTGCGGCGGCGCCGAACCTGGCCGGTCCGGGTGGTCCGCGACCACCCGGCGCCGCCCTCAGCGCCCCTGGTGGAAGTCGCCCAGCATCTGCTCCAGCGCCGTTTCGGGCAGGTCGCGGGCGGTGAGGCGCGCCACGGTGGCGGCGTTGACGTCGGCGCCGGCCAGCCGCGCCGCCTGCCGGGCCACCGTCTGCTCGAAAAGCAGCCGGACGGTGCGGGCGTAGGCGAACGCCGGGTCCTCGCGCAGCCGCTCGAACCGCGACAGCAGCTCGACCCGCAGCTCCTCGTCCAGGACGTACAGGTCGCGCTCGGCGTAGTCCTGGAACAGCCGCACCAGCTCGCGGTCGCCCATCCCGGTGAACTCCAGCACCCGCCCGAACTCGGCCCGCAGCGCGGGGTTGCCCGCGAAGAGCCCCTCCGCCTCGGCGGCCGGGCTGGACAGCACCACCAGGAACCGGCCGCCCTCGCGCCGCATCGCCGCCAGCAGGTGCCGCACCACCTCCGGGCTGCGGTCCAGCCGGTAGGCCTCTTGCACCAGCAGCACCCCGCCGAGCGCCTGCTCGACCATGCCCGCCACGCGCGCCTCGGTGTCGGCGGGGTCGCGCCCGGCCAGGTGCACCGGACGGCACGCCACCACATGACCCGAGCGCAGCAGGCCGAGCGCCGCGTAGATGCCGCCGACCAGCCCGGCCACGGTGGTCTTGCCGGTCCCCGACGGCCCGGTGAAGACCAGGTGCCGGGGCGTCCGGTCGGGCACCCCGTGCCGGGCGCGCCCGGCCGCCAGCTCGGCGTCCTCGGCCAACTCCCGGACCGCCCGCTTCACCTCGTCGAGGCCGCTCAGCTGGTCGAGCCGCGCCAGGTAGCCGTCGATGTCGCCGGGCGGCCGCAGCGACGGCTCGATGCCCTCGGCCACGCCGGTCAGGTCGTCGGGCGACAGCACCAGCCGGTCGCGGGAGGCCCCGGCCCGCTCCATCGCCCGCTGGCTGGCCTGGTCGAGGTACGCCTCCACCAGGCGGGCGCCGACCAGGTCGCCGGGGCCGCGCAGGCGGTCCAGGTCGGCGCGGGCCGCCTCCAGCGCCGCGCCGCCGACGGTGACCCGGCGCTCCCCGGCCAGCAGGAGCAGCAGCGTCATGCGGTTGTCGAGGTCGGTGAGGTCGGGCAACCGGTGGACGCGGAAGGTCTGCACGAGCTTGGGGTGCTCCTGCAGCAGCCGCTTGTAGGCGCGCGGCTCGCAGGTGGCGATCAGCGGGGTCGCGGTGACCGGGTCACGACGGACCCGGCGGACGGCCGCGGCGACCGCGGCCGGGTCGGGCGCGGCGGTGACCGCGACGTCCAGCCGCTCGAACAGGATCGCCGGACCGGGCCGGGCCAGGATGCCCGCGATCCGCTCGGCGGGGGCGTCCCGGACGTCGTCGGCGTCGTGCGCGCGGATCGCGCCGTCGCCGATCCCGGCGTCGGCCAGGGTGAGGGCGATCAGCCTGGCCAGACGGCGCTGCCCGGTGTGCGGGGTGCCGACCAGCAGCACGCTGGGGATCCCGGCCCGCAGCGAGCCCGGGGCGCCGTCCACGCGGGTCGCCTCGTCGCGGCCCGCGCCGGGGGCGTTCCACGCCTGCACCTGGTCGCGCAGCTCGTCCAGCAGGTCGCCCGCGTCGAACTCGCCGGAGACGAAGCCGATGCCGTAGCGCTCCAGGACGCGGCGCTCGCTGCGGTCGGCCGGGGGCGGGATCTCGTGGACGGGCCGCTCGGGCACCGGCGTGTCGTCCAGGAAGCCGAAGTCGCCGACCATCGTCTCCGACATGATCCGCGTACCGGGGCCGTCGCCGGGCGGAGGGCCGCCGGGCGCGGGCCGGTCGTGGACGCCCGCGTCGTCGGCGGGCTCGGCGCCCAGCACGCGCGTCCGGGGCGGGCCGCCCTGCGGCGGAGGAGGCGGCGGGGCCTGCCGCTGGCTGAGGGCGGGATCGTCCACGCGGGTGCCGTAGGGGTCGACCGGGTCGGCGGGCGGCTGCGGGGGCACGTCGGGCGCCGCCGGACCGCCGGCGGGCTGGAAGCCCAGCGCCGTGTAGGGCGGGACCGCCGGCTCGTTGCGCTCCTCCTCCGGAGGCGGGAACCCGCCCGGCGGCTCGGGCGCGCCGTAGGAGGCCGCCTGCCCGCCCGGCCGCTGGAAGCCCAGCTCGGTGTAGGGCGGGGCGGCGTTCGCCTCCGGCTGCTCCTCCGCCGGAGAGGGCGAATAGGCGGCGGGCGGCCGCATCTGGTCCATCCCCCCGCCGGGCTGGGCGGGCGGCTGCACGAACGGCCGGTCCGGCTCGGCGGGCGACGGCGCCCGCCGCGCCTGCGCCCCCGGCGCGAAACCCGGCCCGCTCTGCGCGCTGAACGGCGGCTGCTGCTGCCCGAACCGCTGGCCGGGCGGCCCCGCCGCGGGCGGCACGATCGTCGGCGCCTTGGCCGTGGCCCGCACCCGGCGCTCCCCCATCAGCCCCGTGATCAGCGCCGTCGGCACCGGGAACCCGCGCGGCCGCGCCGGCATCCCGGCGAGGCGGCACCAGGCCAGGTCCAGCTCGTACGCCGCGGCCAGCAGCCTCTCCGCGCCGTCGCCCGCCGCGATGCCGGGGGCCGAGCGCAGCGGCTCGGCCAGCCGCAGGTCGTCCGGCCACATCCGGCGCAGCGGATGGCCGGGCTGGTCCAGCACCGCCTGCACCGTGTAGCGGATCTCCGGATCCAGCCACGGCACGATCCCGGCGGCCATGTCGCCGCGCACCACCGCGAGATCGGCGGCCAGCAGCGCGGCCGCCACCAGGCGCGGCTCGACGTAGGCGGGGCCGCCCGGATCGCCCGCGTGGTCGGCGACCCGCTCGGCGAAGGCGTAGAACGCGTGCCGGAAGTTGTCGCCCGGCGAGCTCTCGTTGCGCAGCGCGGGCACCAGGTTGGGCGGGCACCGCGTCAGCCACTGCTGGACGATGGCCTGGTCGCCGTAGGGCAGCGCGTCGTAGTCCACGGTCGGGTTGCTGAGGGTGCCGCCCAGGATCGCCAGCAGCGCGTCGGCGCGCGGCTGGAACCGGACGTCCTCGCGCAGCGCCGTCGCGACCGCCCACATCGTGCGCAGCACGATGACCGCGGCCTCCACGTGCCCGGCGCGCAGCCGCTCGGCGTACAGGCCGACCAGCGTCTCCAGCGGCGGCGGGGTCAGCCAGCGCGGCCCGTCGGTCGCGGGCAGCGGCTTGGCCCGGTAGGACCGCCACAGGTCCAGCATCTGGGCGTCCAGCCGCGCGTCGAACACCGGCGCGTTCGCGCACCACAGCAGCACGCCCCACGCCACCGCCACGGTGGACGGGGTGCCGGCGGCGAACTGCGACCACCAGTGCGGGTACTCCGCGGCGGGCAGCGCCGCCGCCGACTCCACGGTCGCGCGGACGCGGCCGGTCAGGTCGGGATCGAAACCGCGCCCGACGAACGGCAGCGAGCCGGGCGGGTCGTAGTCGAAGTCGGGCCCGGCCGGCACGACGTGCGCGGGCAGCGACGGCGTGCGCCGCCCGCCCTGCTGGGCGGGCCGGGCCGCCATCCGGTCCTGCGGGGAGCGCGGCGGCGGGCACAGGTACCACTGCCCGTCGGACGGATGCAGCCGGTACCAGCGGGCCCACGCGCCGAACAGCCACCAGGTGCCGTCGGGCAGGACCAGCATCCGGCCGCCGATCGCGTGCTGACGCTGCTGCTGGGGCGCGGCCTGCCACCAGCCCGCCGCGACCATGGCGCGGGTGTCGCGCTCGGTCGCCGCGAACGGATCAGGCCCGGACGGCGGGGCAGCGCCGTACCCCGCACCGCCGAAACCCGGTCCCCACGCCACGTGGTCATGGTAGTCACAACCCGCCCATAAACCTTTTGGGTTGCCGGGCGGTTCCCTTCTCGGGAATCCCGTCGTCGTCGCATCCGGCCGGCCGGGCGACGCGGCGGGTTCCTGCCGTATCGGCTCCGAACTGCGGCGACACCTGCTGGTGGGCGGTGCCGGTGACGCTTTCGGGGCCACGGTCAGGCGTTGTCATCCCGGCCTGCCGCTTGCGGGTCCGGGGTCTGGGCTGGGGCCTCGGCCCAGACGTTCGAGGTCGCGCCCGTAGCGGGCGAGGTTGACGGCGGCGTTGAGGTCGCGGTCGGTCTCCAGGCCGCACGCGTCGCAGGTGAAGGTCCGCTCGCCCAAGGCGAGCCCGGTCTTGCGCACTCCGCAGCTTGAGCAGGTCTTGGACGAGGGGAACCAGCGGTCCGCCACCAGCAACCGAGTACCGTGCCAGTCGGCTTTGTAGGCCAGCATCCGGCCGAGCGTCGTCAAGGAGGCGTCGGCGACGGAGGCGGCCAGATGGTGGCTGGCCAGCATGCCCTTGACGTTGAGGTCTTCGACGACCGGTAGCGGGATCGATCGCCTCTGCCAACTCGGTGCGCTTCCACCGGTTGACGGCATTGATCAGATCGAACGGTCTCCACGGAACCGTCACGTCCGGATCGTCGCGACGCTCGTCCAGGCGTTCCTTCACCAAGGCGAGCAAGGTGTTGTAGGCCAGGCGGGCGGCACCACCGGCCGTGCGCAACAGCGCCTCCTGCGCCGGAGTCGGGTCCAGCGTGAACCGGAACGCCGTCATCCGTGACATGTCCATCACGATAAGTGAACGAGCTCGAACACACAGGCGAACGCCGAACATTCACGAGACCGGGACTCCGGCACAGCTGACAGGCGTCAGAAGCACCGTCCAGCGGGGAGGCGGCCCCGCCCTTCAGCCCCGGCGGGGGCGGCCGCCGGGGCGGGGGGTGCTCAGCGCCACTGCGCGGCGCGGTGCCGCTCGGCCTTCTTGACGTACACCGGCGGGGTGTGCTCCAGCACCAGCCGGTCGTCGTCGGTCAGTTCCCGGACGATCTTGCCGGGGGTGCCGGCGACCAGGACGCCGGAGGGGATCCTCTTGCCGGGCGGGACCAGTGCGCCCGCCGCGATCAGGGTGTGCGCGCCGATGCGGGCGCCGTTCAGCACGATCGCGCCGATGCCGATGAGGGCGCCGGTCTCCACGTGCGCGCCGTGCACCATCGCCTTGTGGCCGAGGCTGACGCGGTCCTCCAGGACGGCCGGCACGCCCGGGTCGGAGTGCATGCAGCACAGGTCCTGGATGTTGCAGTCCGCGCCGACCTCGACGCGCTCGTCGTCGGCGCGCAGCACCGAGCCGTACCAGACGTTGGCGCGCGCGCCGAGCGTCACCCTGCCGACCACGACCGCGCCGGGCGCCACCCACGCCTCGGGGTGGATGTCCGGTTCGTCCGCGTCCAAAGAGCCCACGTAGTTCATGCCGGTGATGCTAGGGCCCGGTCCGCGGCCGGGGGCACGGCGGCCCGGGGTGGGAAAGGGACGCGCACCACATCGTGGGAGGGCGTTCGCGCCACCGGACAGACGTGAAATTTCCTAGAATTGGCTGCCATGTCAGCGGCCCCAGGTTAAGAAACGGCAGCGAGAACGGCGTTCCGGTTGCGCGAATGGGGTGGACCGGACAAGAGTCGGTGCCAACGTTTGATAATGAGGCGTCCGCCCTCTCCCGGGGCGGTGGCAACCTGGCCTGACGTGTCCTGCGCCGTCTCCGACCCGACGGGGTGATCACCCCCGCCACGACCCCCAAGGCACCATGAGCAACGAAGCGGAAATCCTGCCGAACCTCCTCCGCGAGGAATCCTTCGAGATCGTCATGCGCGGCTACAACCGCCGCCAGGTCGATGAGTTCATCGCCCGCAGCCAGAACCAGATCCGCGAGCTGGAGGCCCGGCTGGCCCGCGCCCTCGACGACGTCGAGCGCACCCGCCGGGAGATGGCCGAGGTGCGCGAGGCCCGCAAGCCCACCGGCGACGACCTGTCCGACCGGCTCCGGCAGATCATCAACCTGGCCGAGGACGAGGCCAAGGAGAAGATCGCCGAGGCCGAGAACCGCGGCCGGCAGATCCGCAAGGACGCCGAGCTGGAGTCCAAGCGGATCGTCGACGTGGCCCGCTCGGACGCCGACCGCGACCTCGCCCAGGCCCAGGAGAAGGCCGACCACGTCCTCGCCTCGGCCAAGAAGGAGGCCGACAGCGTCCTGTCGGCCGCCAAGCACGAGGCCGAGCAGACGGTGACCTCGGCGCGGCTGGAGGCCGAGCGCACCC
Organism: Spirillospora sp. CA-253888; assembly: GCA_050936435.1. Classification (GTDB taxonomy): domain Bacteria; phylum Actinomycetota; class Actinomycetes; order Streptosporangiales; family Streptosporangiaceae; genus Spirillospora. The sequence continues at coordinate 4,418,878 of JBNJMT010000001.1, read as the reverse complement.
TGACCCAGGCCGAGCGCCGCGCCGGTGTGATCAACGAGGGCGCCACCCAGCGCCTGAACCAGCTCACCCGCAACCACACCCAGGCGCTGCAGCGGCTCACCGAGATCAGCGAGACGCTGCACCGGCTGCTGACCGCCGAGAACGAGGCCGGCCCGCTGGAGAAGATGGTCGACGACGCGGTGAAGCAGGTCCCGGCCCGCAAGCAGCCGATGCCGGCGCAGGCCAAGCACGCGCAGGCGGCGCCCGTCCAGGCCAAGCACGCGCAGGCCGCCCAGCCGGTGCAGGCCAAGCCGGTGCAGGCCAAGCCCGTCCAGGCCCCGGCCCCCGCCGCGCCCAAGCCCGCCGCGACCCAGCCCAAGCCCGTCACGGCCACGCCCGTCCCGTCGGCTCCCGCCCAGCCCGTGCCGGTGCAGGCCAAGCCGCTCCAGACGCCGGCCAAGCCCGCCGACCCCGAGCCGACCGTCACCGACACGCCCGCCCCGCAGATCCCGCCCCAGGCCAAGGCCCCCGCCCCGCCGGCGGGTCCGGACGGCGACGCCGCGCCGCAGCACGGCCGCGGCCCGGCCGAGCCCGAGTAGAACGGTTCCGGCCGGAGGACGATCCCGGCCGCGCAGGCGCCGAGCGGCGCCCCGCCCCTACGGCTCCGGCCGTTCTGGCGGGGCGCCGTCCGCGCTCTTTATAAGATCTTTGTATGGCGAAGGGCATGAGCAACCGCGGCACCGTACGTCCCATCCGGCAGCTGGGCGATCCCGTCCTGCGGACCGCGTGCGATCCCGTCCGCACGTTCGACGCCTCGCTGGAGCGCCTGGTGGAGGACATGTTCGTCTCCATGTACGAGGCCGAGGGCGCGGGCCTGGCGGGCAACCAGATCGGCGTCCCGCTGCGCCTGTTCACCTACGACTGCAAGGACGACGAGGACCGCCGCCATGTCGGCCATGTCGTCAACCCCGTGCTGGTGGCCGCCGACGGCGACACGCTCGTCGAGCCCGAGGGCTGCCTGTCGCTGAAGGGCATGAACTTCCCGACCCCGCGCTACGCGCACGCGATCGTGGAGGGCGTGGACGTCAAGGGCCGGCCGGTCCGGGTGGAGGGCACGGGCTACTTCGCGCGCTGCCTCCAGCACGAGTGCGCCCATCTGGACGGCGGCGTCTACGTCGACGTGCTGGACGGGGACGCGCGCCGCGCGGCGATGCGGGCCATCCGGGCCCGCTGAGGGCCGCGGGTCAGTCCCAGCGGGCCTGCCGCTGGCGCTTGACGTCGGAGCGGCGGCGCTTGTTCTCCAGGCGGCGCTCGTTGATGCCGCGCGGGATCTTCTTGGGGATGCGCTTCTTGGGCGGGGGCGCGATGGCCTCCGCCAGGAGGGCGGCCAGGCGGGCGCGGGCGGCGTCGCGGTTGCGCTGCTGCGAGCGGTACTCCTCGGCGCGGATCGTCAGCACGCCCTTGACGAGGCGGTGCGACAGCCGGGCGAGGGCCCGTTCCCGCAGCGGGTCGGGCAGGGACGGCGACTCGGCGACGTCGAAGGAGAGCTCGGCGGCGGTGGCGCTGGTGTTGACGTGCTGCCCGCCCGGCCCCGAGGAACGCGAGAAACGCCAGCTCAGCTCGGACTCCGGGATGGAGACCGAGCCGCGGACGTGGATCTGGTCGGGCATGACCTGATTATCCCCGGTGCGGACCGATCATGTCGTACCGTTTTTCCGCCCCACCGAAGCAAGTACTTACTTATGATGGTCCGCATGGCCGATGCGCTGTTTCAGGACGGAGACCTCATCCGCGTCGTGGGGCGGGAGGGGCTGCTGATCGCGGCGGGCGGGGCGGCGTCCCTGCTCCAGACCGCCCACCCCAAGGTCGCCCAGGGCGTCCACGACCACAGCTACACCGCCGAGGACCCGCAGCGCCGGCTGCGCAACACCATGGGCTGGCTCTACCTGGTGCAGTTCGGCGACCGTGACGAGGCCGAACGGCTCAGCGCGCTGGTCCGCAAGGGCCACGAGCAGGTCACCGGCCCCGGCTACGAGGCCAACGACCCCGAGCTCCAGGTCTGGGTCGCGGCCACCCTGTTCGCCGTGGCCACGCAGTTCTACCAGGCGGTCTTCCGGCGCACCTTCACCGACGCGGAGCTGGCCGAGTTCTACGGGCAGACCAAGGTCTACGCGACGATCCTCGGCTGCCCCGAGGAGCGGCTGCCCGCCACCTACACCGACTTCCGCCACTACTACGCCGACATGGTCAACTCGATCCGGATCAGCCCCGCCTCGCACGTGGTCGCCGAGCAGGTGCTCAGCCCGCCGCTGCCGCTCGGCGGGAACGCGCTGATCAGGCTGCTGACGGCCGGGCTGATGCCCGCGCCGATCCGCGAGCAGTACGGATGGGAGTGGAACGCCGCCCGTGCCCGCCGCTTCCGGCTGCTGCTGCGCGTGCTCGCCCTGGTGTACCCGAGGCTGCCGCTGCGCGTGCGGACCTATCCGCGCGACCACTACCTGCGCGCCATGCGCCGCCATCTCTGAACGGCCGCCGGGACGCCTTCGCCCGATCCCGAACAGCCGCGCGGTCCGGGGAAAACCGCGCGGCTGCTCTCTCCCATGCTCGGACCGCCAGGACCCCAGCCCAGGTCCCTCGCGGCCCTTGTTCATCGGTCCGGGCCGTCCGTCTGCTCCCCCCAAGGTCGCACGGACGACTCCACCGATGAGTCTCGGGCGGCCGCTTCGCGAAGTGCGGCCGTCCAGTGTTCAGAGCCCTCTTCTCGGGCTCTGTCTAGATCATGGACCATCGCCCTGAAAGGCCCTTGAAGCGTTCCTGAAATCCCCCTTAAAGGTCAGTCCGGTGCGAGGGGCAGGATGACGCGGAACACCGCGCCCTCCCCCGACTCGGACTCGACCTCGACCCTCCCGTCGTGCGCGGCGACCAGCGCCGCCACGATCGCGAGGCCGAGACCGGTGCCGCCGTCCTCGCGGCTGCGCGCCTTGTCGGCCCGGTAGAAGCGCTCGAAGACCCGCTCGGCCTGCTCGGGCGTCAGGCCCGGTCCGCTGTCGGCGACCTCGCAGACGGCGGCGGGCACGCCGTCCAGGGCGCCCGACGACAGCCGGACCTCCACCGGCGTGCCCTCGGGCGTGTGCGCGACCGCGTTGGCCAGCAGGTTGCCGAACACCTGGCGCAACCGCGGCTCGTCGCCCAGCACCTGGTAGGCGATGCCGCTCTTGACCGACAGGTCGATCCGGCGGCCCGGCGCCACGACCCGCGCCTCCTGGACGGCGTCGGCCGCCACCGCCAGCAGGTCGGCCGGGCGGCGCTCGACCGGGCGCTGCCGGTCCAGCCGGGCCAGCAGCAGCAGGTCCTCCACCAGCAGCCCCATCCGGGACGCGGTCTCCTCGATGCGCTTGATCAGCCGGTCGAGCTCCTCGGGGGTGCGCGCGGCGCCCTGCCGGTAGAACTCGGCGAAGCCCCGGATCGCCGTCAGCGGCGTGCGCAGCTCGTGCGAGGCGTCGGCGACGAAGCGCCGCATCCGCTCCTCCGAGCGGCGCGCGGTCTCCTCCGAGCGCCGCGCCGCCGCCTCCGACTCCGCGCGCGCCCCGAACGCCGCCTCGATCTGCGCGATCATCGCGTTGAACGAGCGGCCGAGCCGGCCCACCTCGGTGCGCGGGTCGGCGGCCGGGACGCGCCGGGACAGGTCGCCGGCGGCGATGGCCCCGGCGGTCGCCTCGATGGCCGACAGCGGCCGCAGGCTGAGCCGCACCACCCACACGCCGAGCACCGTCAGCCCGCCCAGCACCAGCATCCCGACGATCACGTCGATGGTGACCAGCCGCCCCACCGTGCGCTTCATCTCGTCCATGCTCAGCCCGATGACCACCACCAGGCGGCCCGGCAGCGGCTCGGCCAGCACCCGCCACGGCGCGCCGCCCCGCTCCTGGTTGGGCGCGGTGAACGGCACGTCCAGCCGGTAGCGCAGGTCCGCCGGCAGCACCGGTCGGCCGGTGGCGCCCTCGGCGGCCTCCTCGCCCACGACCCGGCCGTCGGGGTCCTGCACCTGCGCGTAGATCTCGCTGGGCAGCGCGATGCGCAGCCCGTCCCCGCGGTGGAGCTGGCGGTTCACCTGGTTGATCGCGCGGCCGACGGTGCCGCGCAGCTGGCTGTCGGCGCGCTCCATCAGGTACTGGTTCAGCACCCACGCGCCGGCCACGCTCATCACCGTCAGCGCCAGCGCCACCAGCGCCAGCATCCCCGCGATCAGCTTGACCCGCAGCGGCGTGCGGCCCGCCAGCCCCCGGAGCCAGGTCATCAGCCCGGCGGCTCGCGCAGCACGTAGCCCACCCCGCGCAGGGTGTGGATCAGCCGGGGCTCGACGTTGTCGACCTTGCGGCGCAGCGCCGACACGTACGACTCGACGATGCCGGCGTCGCCCTGGAAGTCGTAGTTCCACACGTGGTCGAGGATCTGCGCCTTGGACAGCACGCGCCCGGCGTTGGCCATGAAGTAGCGCAATAGCTTGAACTCGGTCGGCGACAGGGCGATCACCTTGCCGCCGCGCCACACCTCGTGGCTGTCCTCGTCCAGCTCCACGTCGGCGAACACCATGCGCGGCGCGGGCTCGGCCGCGCCGCCCCGGAAGCGCCGCAGCACCGCCCGGATGCGGGCGATGACCTCCTCCAGGCTGAACGGCTTGGTGACGTAGTCGTCGCCGCCGATCGTCAGGCCCTTGATCCGGTCCTGCACCGCGTCCCGCGCGGTCAGGAACAGCACCGGGGTGTGGTCGCCGCCCGAACGCAGCCGCCGCGCGACGTCGAACCCGTCGATGTCGGGCAGCATCACGTCCAGCACGATCAGGTCGGGCCGGTGCCGCCGCGCGGCCTGCACGGCCTCGGCGCCGTTGTCGGCGGTGACCACCTCGAAACCGGTGAACCGCAGGCTGCCCGCCAGCAGCTCCCGGATGTTGGGCTCGTCCTCGACCACGAGCAGGGTCGCCTCCGGCGCCCTGCCCGTGCCGCTCACTGCCTGCTCAGCCAAGAGAATCCCTCCGCAATCACGCCGAGGATGCCAGCCCAACCTGAAAAAACCCTGAACGCGGACCGAGACCCCGCCTGATGACGGCCCGTGTGAGACACCTCACGTGGATCAAGAACCTTTCCGGCCGCGCCGCCCTCTAACCGTTCAGCCGGAAAGCGAAAGGAAAACGCCCGTGAACGCACAGGCGCACCCCGCACCCGAGAACAACGATCTCCTCCGCCGCTTCGCGACGGTTTTCCACGGCCGCCGCAAAGCGAGGACGCTCGCCGTCGCCGTCGCCTTTCCGGTGCTGCTGACCGCCTGCCAGGGCCCCGGCGGCGGGCCCGAGGTGGCCTACCGTCCGCCGCTGCTGCCGATCGAGCTCACCCTCGACAGCAGCGGGAACATCGGCGTGAAGGCCAGCCCGCACATCGTGACGCCGGTGGGCTCGTTCTCGCTCCAGCAGTCGCTGGCGCACCGGCAGGTGCCCCCGAACGAGACCCTTCTGATCATTCGCAGAACGGTGGGCGGGGTCGTCCGGGACTACCTCATCAAGATCAAGCGCTCGATGAAGATGACGTTCCTCGTCAATGGCGAATACGAATTCCGCGCCGAGGCCAACATCGCGGTCCTCAAGCCGCGCCCCGGCGTCAGCGGAATCCGCGTGCAGGACGACCAGAAGAACGAATCCGCGCCCCGCTACGCGGCCAAGCGCGTCACGACCCTGCCGACGCCCACCGCGTCGATCACTCCGCTCACGCCCAGCGCCTGCCCGCGGCCGACCGTGCCGGAGGGGGCCGAAGGGACCGGCCCGGCCGACTGCCCCACCACCCCCGAGCCGACGCCGTCCCCGAGCGCCACGGACGTCCCGACCACCCCGATCCCGACGCCGACCGCGCCGGAGGGCACGCCGGAGCCGGGAGCCGCACCGGAGAACGCCTCCGAACGGGAGACGGGCCCGGAGGCGGGTCCCGCCTCCGGGCCCGAGGCCGCGGACGTCCCCGGCTGACCGCGAGCGGCCGGCCGGGAGGCTCAGCGTCAGCCGAAGTACTCGATGAACGGCACCTTCTTGTTCGGCGCCGTCGCCGTCCCCGCGCTCACGATGCCGGTGGTGCCGGGACGGTGGTCGGCGTCGCCGGCCTGCACCTTGCCCGCGCGGGCCGGGCCGTACACCGACGCCCACGAGGTGCCGTTGAAGTGCAGGTACCGCGCCTTGTCGCCGTTGGTGACCGGCAGCACGACCGCGCCGCCCCGGCCGTCGGCCGACAGGCCCGTGCCGATGGCGTTGCCCGGGAGGTTGAGGGTGCGCCAGGTCTTGCCGTTCCAGTGCAGGAGCGCGTTGCTGATCTGGGCGTACTGGGCGGCGCGCAGGACGTAGACGTTGCTGCCGGAGACCGCGATGCGGTTCAGGACGCCCTGGTAGGCGGGCGCGCCCATGGCGCCGGGGACGTTGATGCGCTTCCAGGTCGAGCCGTTGTAGTGCAGCACGATGCCGGTGACGGCGCGGCCGTTGCTGGTCGTCCCGGCGAGCCAGACGTTGTTCTTGGCGCGCACGTCCACGGCGGTGATCGACGAGGACGGCGGCAGCGGCACCCTGGCGTCGGCCCACGCCGAGCCCGTCCAGCGCAGGACGGCGCTGGGGCCGCCGGCGGTGGCGTCCAGGCCCGCGACCGAGTAGGCGGTGCCGTCGAGGGCGGCCGCCACCTGGGAGGGCATCCCGACCTTCGGGTAGGCCGCCTTGGCCCACTTGGTCCCGTTCCAGTAGATCGAGACCGGGCCCGACAGGTTGAAGCCGATGACCCAGGCGCGCTTGGCGTTGCCCGCGGCCACGTCGGTCGGCGTGAAGCCGAGCGGGCTGCCCTGGCCCACCCACGCCTTGCCGTTCCAGCGCACGAGCTTGGCCTGGGGCTGCAGGAAGTTGCCCGCGCCGCCGACGGCCCAGCCGTTGTTCTTGTCGGCGAAGTCGACGCGCTCCAGGGAGCCGTTGTAGTTCAGCGCCGGGCTGCCGATGTTGCGCCAGGCCGCGGCGTGCGCGGGAGCGGCGGTCAGGACGAGGCCGGCTCCGCAGGCGAGGGCCGTGGACGCCGCCAGGATCGTGTTCCTTCTCATCTGTCCGCTCCCAAGATCAGTCGCAAGGCGGACAAAAGAGTACGGGAAGACTTACCCGGAAGTAAGGGGGATGTCCGAAAGCAGAACGCCCGGCGGCCCTGGGCCGCCGGGCGTTCCCGCGAAGGGGCGTCCGAAGGGAGGGCTACTCGCCCTTCCAGACCGGCTTGCGCTTCTCGGCGAAGGCGGCCGGGCCCTCCATGGCGTCCTTGGAGCCGAAGACGGGCATGACGATCTCGCCCTGCTTCTTCCAGGCCTCCTCGTCGGTCCAGTCCGCGGACTCGACGATGATCTTCTTGGTGGCGGCCAGCGCCAGCGGCGCGTTCTCGGCCACCTTCAGCGCCAGCTCCTTGGCCGCGGCGAGGGCGCCGCCGGTCTCGGTGAGCCGGTTGACGAAGCCCAGCTCCGCCATGCGCTCGGCGGAGTACTTGTCGCCGGTGAGGGCGATCTCCATGGCGATGTGGAACGGGATGCGCTGCGGCAGCCGCAGCAGCCCGCCGCCCGCCGCGACCAGGCCGCGCTTGGGCTCGGGCAGCCCGAACTGCGCGTCCTTCGCCGCCACGATCATGTCGCAGGCCAGCGCCACCTCGCACCCGCCGGCCAGGGCGTAGCCCTCGACGGCGGCGATCAGCGGCTTGGCGGCCGGGCGCTCCACGATGCCGGCGAACCCGCGGCCTTCCACGATCGGGTTGTCCCCGGTCAGGAAGCCCTTGAGGTCCATGCCGGCGCAGAAGGTGCCGCCGGCGCCGGTGAGCACGCCGATCGACAGGTCCTTGCGGGAGTCCAGCTCCTCGATCGCCTTGGCGATGCCCTGCGCCACCTCACCGTTGACCGCGTTCTTGGCCTGCGGGCGGTTGATGGTGATGACGAGGACGGCGCCGTCTTCCTCGGTGAGAACCGCGTCCGACATTCAGTGCCTCACTTCGGCTGGAAACGGATGCCACCGTCGAAACGGATGGTCTCGCCGTTCATGTAGTCGTTCTCGATCAGGGACTTCACCAGGTGCGCGAACTCGCTCGCCTTGCCCATGCGCTTGGGGAACGGCACCGGCGCCGACAGCTTGGCCTTGAACGCCTCGGACTCGGGGCCCTCGCCGTAGATCGGGGTGTCGATGATCCCCGGGCACACCGTGTTGACGCGGACGCCGATGGCGGCCAGGTCGCGGGCGGCCGGCAGGGTCATGCCCACGATGCCGCCCTTGGAGGCGGAGTAGGCGACCTGGCCGGTCTGGCCCTCCAGCGCGGCGATGGACGCGGTGTTGATCACCACGCCGCGCAGGCCGTCGGCGTCGGCGGGCTCGGTCTTGGAGATCGCGGCCGCGCCGATGCGCATCAGGTTGAAGGTGCCGATCAGGTTGACCTGGATCACCTTCTGGAAGGTGGCCAGGTCGTGCGGGGAGCCGTCGCGGCCCACGGTGCGCGAGGCCCAGCCGATGCCGGCGCTGTTGACGATGACGCGCAGCGGCGCGCCGGTGTCGACGGCGGCCTGGACGGCGGCCTCCACCTGCGCCTCGTCGGAGACGTCGGTCTTGACGAACACGCCGCCGACCTCGTCGGCCAGGGCCTTGCCCCTGTCCTCGTTGAGGTCGGCCACCACTACCTTGGCGCCGTCGGCGGCCAGGGCGCGAACCGTGGCCTCACCAAGGCCGCTCGCACCACCGGAAACGACGGCGGAAACTCCGTTCAGGTCCATAAGCAGCACCTTACGTCAGGAACCGAATGTGATTCGGGGTGATGTTACCCACAGGTCACCCCACACTCTGCCAGCCCCTCCGGGCAAGCCGGAAGTGCGAAGTTACTCGCAAGTCACACTACGGGCCGGGTTTGTCGCGCACGCCGCCGGGCACTCGCCAGAGTCCGGGCACCGTTCCGGATCATGGGGAGGGGAGACCATGGGCGAACGACCAGCACAGAGCCAGTCCTACCCCGGTCGCACCGGGGAGATGACACCCGAGCCGCAGGACGAGATGCGCGGCTACACCGGCAGCGGGCTGCTGGCCGGCAAGCGCGCCCTCATCACCGGGGGCGACTCGGGCATCGGCCGCGCGGTGGCCGTCGCGTTCGCCAAGGAGGGCGCGGACGTCGCGATCACCTACCTGGAGGAGGACGCCGACGCCCGCCACACCGCCAAGCTGGTGGAGGCCGAGGGGCGCAAGTGCGCGACCTTCGGCGGTGACCTGGCGGAGGAGCGGCACGCGCGCGAGGTCGTGCGGCACGCCGTCCGGGACCTGGGAGGCCTGGACGTCCTGGTGCTGCACCACGGCACGCAGGAGCCGGTGGACGACGTGCGCGAGATCGACGACGCGCAGCTGCGGCGCACGTTCGAGGTGAACGTGTACTCGCTGTTCTGGACGGTGCAGGAGGCGCTGGACCACCTCGGCGAGGGTTCCTCGATCATCATCACCGGTTCCATCAACGCCCTGCGCGGCAACAAGACACTGATCGACTACTCGGCCAGCAAGGCCGCCGCGGTCGCCCTCGCCCAGTCTCTCGCGCAGAACCTGATGGAGAAGGGGATACGGGTGAACGCCGTGTCGCCGGGGCCGGTGTGGACGCCGCTGATCCCGGCCACCTTCCCCGAGGAGAAGGTGAAGGACTTCGGCAAGCAGGCGCCGATGGGCCGGGCGGGGCAGCCCGACGAGATCGCCCCGTCCTACGTCTTCTTCGCCGCCGACCGGCTGTCGTCCTACTACACCGGACAGAACCTGGTCCCGGCGGGCGGGGAGATCCACCCGGGATGAACGAGGTCGCCGGACTGCACCGCAGCGACCCGGCCGAGCCCGGCCTCGGCCGGCGCCGCTGCGGCCGGGGCTTCCGCTACCTCGGGCCGGACGGGCGGCCGCTGGAGGACCCCGACGAGATCGCGCGGATCAAGGCGCTGGTGATCCCGCCCGCGTGGACCGACGTGTGGATCTGCCCCGATCCCGACGGCCACCTCCAGGCCGTGGGCACCGACGACGCGGGCCGCCGCCAGTACCTGTACCACCCGAGGTGGCGCGAGGAGCGGGACCGCGCCAAGCACGACCGCGTCCTCGGCCTCGCCGAGTGCCTGCCGCGCGTGCGCGAGACGCTGGCCGAGCACCTGGCCGGGCGCGGCTACACCCGCGAACGGGTGCTGGCCGCCGCCGTCCGCCTCATCGACCTCGGCTTCTTCCGCATCGGCGGCGAGGAGTACGCCAGCGAGAACGGCACCTACGGGCTGGCGACGGTGTTGCGTGAGCACGTCACCTGCGGGCGCGGGCAGGTGACGTTCGAGTACCTGGCCAAGGGGGCCAAGGAGCGCCACCAGTCGGTCGCCGAGCCCGACGTGTGCAAGGTCGTCAACGGCCTCAAGCGGCGCGACGACGAGGGCCCCGAGCTCCTCGCCCACCGCGTGGGCCGCGGCTGGCACGACGTGACGACCTCCGACATCAACGACTACGTGCGCGAGGTGACCGGCGGCGACTTCACCGCCAAGGACTTCCGCACCTGGCACGCCACCGTCCTCGCCGCCGTGGGCCTCGCCGTGTCGGTCAAGGCCGAGGAGACCGAGTCCACGCGCAAGCGGGCGGTGAGCCGGGTCGTGCAGGAGGTCGCCTCCTACCTGGGCAACACCCCGGCGGTGGCCCGCGCCTCCTACATCGACCCGCGGATCATCGAGCTGTACGAGGAGGGCGTCACGATCGCGCCCGCCCTCACCGAGCTGGGCGTGGACACCGAGGACGGCGGCCTGGCCACCCAGGGGCCCGTCGAGGAAGCGGTGCTGAAGCTGCTGCGCAACGCCTGACCGGCGCCCGGCCGGATGCCGGCCGGGCGCGCGGCTCGCCGGAAGCCGGCGGCCGGTCAGTGCGCGGCGGCCGGCTCGCACTCCATCGCGTAGACCGCGTACGCCTGCTGGATCACCGGCAGCGCCACGTTCCGGACCCGCACCCCGCCCGGCGTGAGGCCCTTCTCGGTCCCCATGTGGGCGTGCCCGTGCACCGCGAGATCGGTGTCGGTCGCGTCGATCGCCTCGGCGATCAGGTAGCTGCCCAGGAACGGGTAGATCTCCGGCGGCTCCCCGGCCAGCGTGTCGGGGACCGGCGAGTAGTGGGTCAGGCAGACCCGCACGTCGCAGTCCAGGCCGAGCAGCGCCGCGCCGAGGCGGCCCGTGAAGTCCTTGGTCTCCTCGACGAACGCCTTCATGGCCCGCTCGCCGAAGTCGCTGGCGCACTTGCCGGCGAACCCGCCGCCGAAGCCCTTGCCACCCGCGACGCCGAGCCGCGTGCCGCCGCAGTCCAGCACCGTCCCCTCACCCTCCAGCACCGTGATCCCGGCGTCCTGGAGCACCTTGGTGATCTCGTCCTGCGCGTCGGAGTGGTGGTCGTGGTTGCCCAGCACCGTGATCACCGGGAGGCCCAGGTCGCGCAGCTCGCCGGCGGCGACCTTCCCCTCCTCCACGGTGCCGTGCCGGGTGAGGTCGCCGGCCACCAGCAGCACGTCTGCCTGCTCGGGCAGCGCCCCCAGCCGCTCCCGGTAGGTCCCCGCCACCTCCGGCGCCACGTGCAGGTCCCCGACCGCCGCGATGCGGATCATGAAAGCTGCTCCTCCCCCTCGGCGTCCCGCACCGGGACCACCGACACCTCGTTGCGGACGGTGCGGCCCTCGGCCGCGATCCGCGCCGCCACCTCGATCTCGCGGCACCGCTCCTCGCAGGCGACCTGCCCGCGCAGGTAGACCACGTCGTCGCGGACGTCCACGGTGATGCCCAGCTCGTGGACCTCGCTCGCCAGCCGCTCCTGGATGTGGGCGGCCAGATATTCGCTCACAGGAAATCCCCCTTGATGACGCCCAGCCGGGCCAGCAGCGTCAGGAACGCGTACGCGTAGGGCGACTCGGCGGTCTCGGCCGCCACACGCGGCCAGTCCACCTGTTCCCGCAACGCCCGGCACACATGCAGGAAGCCGCTGAAGTCGCAGGCCGTCTCGCTGAACGCCAGCAGCCGCATGACGACCATGTCGTCGGTGCGCAGCACGGGCATCCGCACCGCCGCGACCGACATCATCTCGGCGCGCTCCAGCAGCTCGTCGTCCACCGGGCGGCTGGTCGGCTCGAAGATCAGGTCGATGAGCTGGTCGCCGTCGTACACCTTGGCCAGCCAGTTCTCCGGACACTCCTGCCGCCGCATCCCGGCGGCCACCAGCGCCTCCTGCGCGGTCTCCACGTCGCACTCGCGCAGCACGAAGTCCACGTCGTGGGTGGACTGCGCCGCGCCGCGCGCGTACGCCGCGAAACCGCCCGCCAGCGCGAACGGCACGCCCGTGTCCTGAAGGACGGCCGCGGCCCGCTTGAGGCTCAGCAGCAGACTCTCGGCAGCGGCCTGCGACGGCTCTATTCCGATGCTCGTATCGCCCACGTGCTCCCCTGGTTAATCGCGGTCGCGTGGCCGATACCCAAGGAAACGGCGTTCTATCCGGCGGAGGGATTCCCGGGGCGGCGGATGACGGCGGTCCCGGCGTCGAGATCGACGCGGTGGAGCGGGGGCGCGCCGTCCCGCTCCTCGTCGCGCTTGACCAGCGAGCTGCGGCGCTCCTCCAGCTCGTGCAGCTTGGCGGAGGTGTAGAAGACCTCCAGGCCCTCCAGTCCGGTGGCCGAGACGGGGCGGCCGCCCTCGCCGTGCATCCAGGGCAGCCGGAAGCGCTTGTTGGCCCACAGGCCCGTGCGGTCGAGGACGGCGAACACGAACAGCGCGATGACCAGACCTGGGATCGAGAGGAAAGCCACAGCCGCCATAACGGGACCAACGGCCTCTCCCCGCATCCGGTTCCCGGGCGCGGGGAGAGGCCGCCGGCGTCAGCAGTCGACCAGTTCCGGCGACTGGTTGAGGAGCTGGGCGCGGGGCGAGGTGAACGCCGCGTACCGGTCCGCGGTGCCGGCCGCGCCCGGCTCGAAGGCGGCCACGCGGTGGCAGTTCTGGAACGCCAGCCGGGCCCCGAAGTGGCGTTCCAGGGCCCCGCGCATGGCGTCGGAGGCCAGGGCGCGCAGCAGTTGCCCGCGCGCCTGCTCGTCCGGCGGCGGGGTCTGGTGGTCGGCGAAGCCGGTGTCGGTGGCGCGCATGCGGGCGACGACCTCGCTGACGACCTGCCAGGCGTACGGCAGCGATTCGCGGACGCAGGCGACGAACGCGGCGTCGTCGACCGGGCCTCGGCGGGCCTGGTCGAGCAGGGCCGCGTCGACGGACAGGGACATGACCGTTCTCCCCTCGTGGGTGGATGACACCCTCAGGGTTGCATGAAAACGGTTTTCATTTCTAGCGGACACGGCGGTTCAGGGGAGCGCCGCCCGGTAGGCGGCGGGCGGGGTGGGCGTCCGGCCCAGGCACGTGGCGACGGGGTCCTCGATCGAGCACCAGCCCGGCTTGCGCTTGGGGACGTAGCCCTTGGGGACGCCCGCGTTCGCGATGATCTGGCGGTAGGCGGGGACGCCCTCGGTCGGGCGGCGGGTCAGGGCGGGATCGGTCAGCACGTCCACCCGGTACAGGCCGAAGCGGGGCCGGTAGCTGCCCCACTCGTAGTTGTCGGTGAGGCTCCAGTGGTTGTAGCCCATCACCTTGACGCCGTCGGCGATCGCGCGCTGCACCCAGTACAGGTGGTCGCGCAGGTGGTCGGCGCGGGTGTAGCCGTCGGCGCGCGGCCTGCCGTTGTCGGTCGGCATCCCGTTCTCGACGATGTAGAGCGGCAGGCGGGGCAGGCGGCGCTGGTAGTTCTTCAGGACGTAGTACAGGCCCTCGGGCTCGGGGTCGATGCGCCAGAACTCGCCGGACAGGGCGTTCAGGGCGGTGAGGTTCTGGAGGTTGGCGCCGTAGTAGTAGTCGACGCCGACGAAGTCGAGCTTGTCGGTGACCTGGTTGAAGTGCGCGGCGTCGAACACCGCGTTGAACACCGCCCCGTAGGCGACGTTGGCCGACACCTTCGCGCCCGGGTCCACCTTGTGGATCATGTCGTAGGCGGCCCGGTGGGTCCTGATCAGCGCGGTGCGCATGGTCGCGAGCTGCGCCGGGTTCATCGGACGGCTCAGCAGCTCGTGGTAGAGGTACTGGCTCGCCTCGTTGAAGGTGATCCACAGCACGCCGAGGCCCCGGTAGCGCTCGGCCAGGAAGCGGGCGTTGCGCAGCCAGTCGGCCTGGGTGCGCGGGTCGTCCCAGGCGCCCTGGTCGGCGACCCAGCCGGGGTACACCCAGTGGTCCAGGGTGAGCATCGGCCGCATCCCGGCCGCCCGGATGCGGCGGACGAGGTCGTCGTAGTACGCGAGGGCCTTGGGATCGCGGTGGCCCCGCCTCGGTTCGATCCGCGCCCACTCGACGGAGGTGCGGAAGACGTTGACGCCGAGCCCCCTGGCCAGCCTGACGTCACCGGGGTAGCGGTGACGGAAGTCGACCGAGTTCTTGTAGGGATCCTTGACGCCGTACGCCCTACGCGCCACGTAGCGGGTCCAGTTGCTGTCGGGGAAGGACCCTTCGGACTGGAAGCCGCTGCTGGACACGCCCCACAGGAAGCCGGGCGGGAACTTGGCCGTCGCCGTCGCGGCGCGGGCGGGCGGGGCCGCCAGGGCGGCGGTGAGCAGGAGAAGGGCGGACAGAAGGTAGGGGGTGCGCGACCGGCCGGTGGTACCGAGCACGGGGTCTCCCTCCAGGGTGAAGATGACTCGGATCACAGATCCGGGAGGGGACGCCGTCAATGCCCGCGGCCTGGCCGGTTCCGGCAACGCCGGGTACTCAGGGCCCGAACCGAGTAGGGAGCCCCGCTCTCCTACTCAGGCGCGGCGGTGTGACGGGGCGCACAGTGGTCGGCATGAACGCACTGCTTCAGATCAAGGGCACGACCGCCTTCTTCATCCAGGCGATCCTGTCGTTCGTCGTCTCGCTGTCGGCGGTGGCGGTGGGCATCGTCTACCTGCCGGCGCCGGTGTGGATCCGGGCCTTCCTGGCGCTCGGGATGTTGTACATCACCACCTCGACCTTCACCCTCGCCAAGTGCGTCCGCGACCGCCAGGAGGCCGAGGCGGCGGCCAGGGCGGCGACGCCGGGGCCCGCGCTCCCGCCCGGCGCCCCGTACACCGCGGACGCGGCGGGGGCGTGGAGCTGACCGGAAGTGATGCGGGCGACACCCCCGCGACCGGTCCTCCGCCATCAGGGACGCGCCGCCGGGCACCCGGCGCCGGTCCGGAAATCGGCGACGCCCGCTCCCCGGCGGGCGTCTTTCCGTTGCCGGGAGGTTAGCGAAAACTCTCTCCACCACGCTCCGTGAATCCGGACATTCAACGACGGAAGGTCCGAGAGCGGCACGGAACAGCAGATTGTGGCTGGCATCACAGAACCATAAATCCCCGGCGGCTTTATGCAGCCGCTATCACTCCGCGTAATCGTCGTACGCCCATTCGAAACGCCCGGTAAAGCCGTTCCGCCGTTGCCGCCCCCCGAAAGCGGGGCTACCGTCATCGACGTCCAGCGGCAACGAGGTCGCACATCCCGACCGAACCGTGGACGGCCGACCGCGATCACGCCCCCTCAGGCGGCGCAGCGGGGCCGTCCTGCCGAGTCCACGCAGACCAGAGGCGTGGAGCCGGGCTGCGGCGCAGGCCGCCGGCCGATCGGCCGAAACCTCTCACCACCCTTGGCCCGGTAGGCGTGAACGGCGACGCTAGGAGCAATCCTGAACGGCTTCCGCATTCCTTTCCCTTCCCGCACCCCCCACTTCCTGCTGTCCGGATTCATGGTCGCGGCCGGCGCCGCGGCATTGCCGGCGACACCGGCCGGGGCCGCCACTCCGGCGGCCGCCGGAACCGCCGCGACCAGCACGAACGTGATCATCAAGGAGTCGCGCTCGGCCCGGCAGAAGCGGCGGGCCGCGGCGGCGGTCTCCTACGCGTACAAGCAGATCGGAGACCCTTATCGCTACGGCGGCACGGGTCCCGGCTCCTGGGACTGCTCCGGCCTCGCCGGCACCGCCTGGCGCAAGGCGGGCGTGAAGCTGCCCCGCACCACCCAGCAGATCTACCGCGCCGTCGGGCACCGGGTGTCGTGGAAGGGCGCCGTCAAGGGCGACCTGCTGTTCTTCTACTCCGGCAAGAGCCACATGGGCATCTACGTCGGCCACGGCTACATGATCCACGCGCCCAGCTCCGGCAAGCGGGTGAGCAAGGTGAAGCTGTCGGGCTACTACAAACGCCACTTCAGCGGAGCCGTCCGTCCCGGCTACTGACAGTGACGTGACCGGCGGTCGGAAAAGCAGTCCGACGGCCGCCCCGACAGGGCATGCTTTCCCTGATGTGGCGCAGATCACATCTCACGGAAAAGCCAGGGATCGGCGCAGGCAGAACGGGGAAGGAACGCTCCGGCCGGAGACCGGGAAGCTCTGATAACGTCGCCGAGATTTGCCAGATATCCCGGACTCTGGCTACGTTCCTGCCGATCCATGCGGAGCGTCCGCGCTCCGCACGAGATAACAGAACAGCTCGACCGACGCGCGGCTCGCGGCGCCCCAGCCTCCTGCCGCCTCCAGCCCGCCCGTCGGCCCGCCGCGTCCGTGCGGTCATGAAGCACGGAGCCGGAAGCGGCCGAGACCTTCGGAGCCACCTCCCATGGGCCCCGCGGGGACCGGACCGCGTGCGACCCCCATCCAGAGCGTTCTTCGCCTGCGGTGCGGGCTGCCCCGGTAGGCAACGTCACCGATCTCAGGAGTCGTCCTGCATACCCCCCGTACCCCCCTGAAAACCGGTCTCTCCCGTAAGCCGCTCGTCGGCGGCATCGCCGTCGCCTCCGCGACCGTGCTCGGAGCCTCGCTCCTGGCTGCCGGACCGGTGCACGCGGCCGCGGCAGCGCCCCAGCAGGCGGCAGCGGTGAGCGCCCAGGCACGCATCTCCAAGGCGAGGGCCCAGAAGCAGCGCCAGCGCGCCGCCTACGCCGTCAAGTACGCCTACAAGCAGATCGGCGACCCCTACCGCTACGGCGGCACGGGTCCCGGCTCCTGGGACTGCTCCGGCCTCGCCGGCGGCTCCTGGCGCAAGGCGGGCGTGAAGCTGCCCCGCACCACCCAGCAGATCTACCGCGCCGTCAAGTACAAGGTGTCCTGGAAGGGCGCCGTCAAGGGCGACCTGCTGTTCTTCTACTCCGGCAAGAGCCACATGGGCATCTACGTCGGCCGCGGCTACATGATCCACGCGCCCAGCTCCGGCAAGCGGATCAAGAAGGTCAAGCTGAACAGCTACTACAAGCGCAACTTCAGCGGCGCCGTCCGCCCGGGTTACTAGTACCGACCCGATCTGAGGAAGGGCCCGGCCGCCAGTGGCGGCCGGGCCCTTCCTCGTGGTTTTCCACAGAACCGCGTTCGGTCTTCCGCCGCTCCTCCGGCCGCCGCCAGGCTGGGGACATGACCACGACGACCACCGACCAACGCGAGCGCGCGCTGGCCTCCCTGCGCGGCCTGGCCGTGGGCGACGCCCTCGGCTCCCAGTTCTTCGTCCCCGCCAACCGCGCCGCCTTCGAGGCCCGGACCCCGCCGCCGGGGCCCTGGCAGTGGACCGACGACACCGAGATGGCGTGCTCGATCCACCTGGTGCTCACCGCCCACGGCCGGATCGACCAGGACGCGCTCGCGGCCGCCTTCGCGCGTCACCACGACTTCGACCGGGGCTACGGCCCCTCGACCAACCGGCTGCTCCGGCTCGTCCGGGAGGGCGGCGACTGGCGCGAGCTGTCGCGCGAGGCGTTCGACGGCCAGGGCTCCTGGGGCAACGGCGCGGCGATGCGGGTGGCGCCCCTCGGCGCATGGTTCGCCGACGACCTCGACCGGGCCGCCGAGCAGGCGCGCCTGTCGGCCGAGGTGACGCATCCGCACCCGGAGGCCGTCGCGGGCGCGGTCGCGGTGGCCGTCGCGGCGGCCCTGCCGCCCTCCCCGCCGGGCACCTTCCTGGACCGGGTCCTGGAGCACCTACAGCCCGGCACCGTGCGCGACGGCGTCGCCGAGGCGCGCAGGCTGCTGACGATCGGCGACCCGGCGACGGCCGCCGCCGTCCTGGGCAACGGCCGCCGGGTCGCGGCGCACGACACGGTGCCGTTCGCGCTGTGGGCGGCCGCCCGCAACCTCGACGACTACGAGCGCGCGTTCTGGACGACGGCCGCCGCGGGCGGCGACGTGGACACCACCTGCGCGATCGTGGGCGGCATCATCGGCGCGCCGCCCCCGGCATGGCTCCGCTCCTGCGAGCCCCTGCCCGCATGGGCCGGCTGACCCTCACCCCAGGATCGCGTACACGGTGGTGGCGTGTGCGGCGGGCTCGTCCTGCCCCTCCGCCGTCATCGTCACGTCGGCGAACGCCAGCGTCCGCCCCAGTTTCGTGATCCGCACCCGGACCAGCACGTCGCTGTCCTTGATCGGCCGCTGGAACGTCGTGTTCAGCTGCACGGTCGTCATCGGCACGAACCCGCCGCGCGCCCCGGCCACCGCGATCACCGTCGCGGTGTCGGCCGCCGCCATCAGCGCCTGCCCCGACAGGCCGCCGCCCTCCCGGGCCAGCCGGTCCGACCAGGGCAGTCGCAGGGTGGCGCTCCGGTCCCCGACCTCCTCGACCGTCAGGCCGAGATCGAGCACCCAGGGAGCGAAGTTGTCTCGAAGGATCTTGTCGCCGTCCGCAGGCTTCACCGTCACCCCGTCATCATGCACGCTGAGGGCATGCGTGAGGAGATCTTCCTGCCCGCCACCTACGAATCCGGCGTGCCCTACTCCGCCTTCCGCCGCCTGCGCGCGGAGGCGCCGGTGGCCTGGGTCCCGGAGCCCGCCGTCGGCCCCTGGCCCTCCGGCCCCGGCTACTGGGCGGTGTTCCGGCATGCCGACGTCAAGCACGTGCTGCGCACCCCGGCCGACTTCTCCTCGCACCCGGGCGCGACGCAGATCCGCGATCCCGACACGCCCGAGGACCTGGCGTTCGTCCAGGCGATGATGCTCAACCAGGACCCGCCCGACCACTCCCGGCTGCGCCGCATCGTCGCCGCCGCGTTCACGCCCCGGGCCGTCCGGTCCCTGGAGGCGACGATCGCCGAGCGCGCCCGCGCGCTGGTCGCCGGCGCGCGCGGCGCGGTGGACTTCGTCGAGGTGGCGGCCGACCTGCCCGTGTGGACGCTGGCGCACATCATGGGCGTCCCCGACTCCGACCGCCGCCTGCTGTTCGACTGGGCGTCCCGCATCATCGGCTACCAGGACGCCGATTACGCGACCCTCTCCACCGCCGAGACCACCGCCCTGAGCCCCATGGGCCGCGCGGCCGCCGCCGAGCGCCCGGCGTCCCTGACCCGCCCCGACGGCCGCCCCATGAACCCGCGCTCCCGCGCGGCCCTGCGCGACATGTTCGCCTACGCGCACGCCCTCGCCGCCGAGAAGAGGAAGCAGCCGACCGAGGACGTCATGTCCCGGATGCTGGCCGGCGGCCTGAGCCCGGCCGAGTTCGAGAACATGTTCTTCCTGTTCGCCGTGGCCGGCAACGAGACCCTGCGCAACGGCATCCCCGGCGGCCTGCTCACCCTGCTCGAACACCCCGCCGAGCTGGCCCGCCTCCGCGCCGCCCCCGACCTCCTCCCCACCGCCGTCGAGGAGATGTTGCGCCACTGGCCCCCGGTGATGGACTTCCGCCGGACCGCGACCCGCGACCTCGCCCTGTCCGGCCAGAAGATCGCCGCCGGCGACAAGGTGGTCGTCTACCACGCCTCGGCCAACCGCGACGAGACCGTCTTCGCCGCCCCCGACCGCTTCGACGTCTCCCGCGCCCCCAACGACCACGTCAGCTTCGGCTTCGGCCCGCACTTCTGCCTGGGCGCGCACCTCGCCCGCACCCAGATGCGCGCGGTCTTCCGCGAACTCCTGCCCCGCGACCTGGCCCTGGACGGCACCCCCACCCGCCTGGCCTCCAACTTCCAGAACGGCCTGAAGCACCTGCCGATCACCATCACATAAGATCAACAAACCACGCGAAGGGGGCGACATGGGCATCACATCCCAGCTCTGGGAGGCGGGCGCCGGCATCTACGACCGCATCCGCTCCCACCCCTTCCTCCAGGGCCTGACCTCCGGCGCCCCAGCCACTACCTGCGCGAGTACGCCCGCGCCCTGACGGCTCGTTCGCCGAGGGCCTGGCCGCCGCCCTCGGCCCCGCCGACCACGAGGCGATGCACCGCGCCTACCTGACGGCCGCCCGCTACGAGTGGATGTTCTGGGACGCGGCCCACCGCCGCGAGACCTGGCCCATCCCCCTCAGCTGAACGGCACCCCGTAACCCCCGTGCGAACCTGCCACCGATCTCGGTACGCTTACCGTGCGGGTCGCTAGCTCAATTGGCAGAGCTCCGGACTTTTAATCCGTAGGTTGTGGGTTCGAGTCCCACGCGACCCACCCCGTTTGACCAGGGCGAACGCGAAAATGTCGCGTTCGCCCTGCGCCGTGTTTGGGGTGGTTTGCCGCCGTGGCTGCTCGGTGGTTGTCCGGCGTCCCGCCCCGGGACCGACGATCACCGGATTCACCTGCGAAAATCCCGAGGCCAACCGTCCCCGGCCCGTAGTTTCCGGGTCAGTAACATCACCAGCTCCATCACGACCTGAGGCGGCGATGGAGCCGGTGATGTCGTGTTGGCAGGGCGGCTATCGAACGAGTCTGAGGACGACGCCCCCGGATGGTTCCTCCGGCGGATCTGTGGGGTCTGTGGGATCGGTGCCGGTGTCTGCGCCCAGGATGATGGCGGCGGCGTCCTCGGCGGACTGGCGGGCCAGTTGCGGGAGCAGGCTGGTGTAGATGTCGGCGGCGATGGTGATCGACGACAGCCGCAACGTCTCCTGCACGACCTTCATGTCGTATCCGGCGGCCAGGATGAACGAGGCCGCCCCGTGGCGCAGATCGTGCAACCGGATCGGCGGCAGGCCCGCCTCCATCGCCAACTGCTCGAACTGCTCGGTCACGTCATTGGGCCTGACCGGCTGCCCGGTCTCGGTGGTGAACACGAACCCGGTCTCGGTCCAGGCGTCCCCGGCCGCCAAGCGTTCGGCGTTCTGTCGTGCCTTGTGTGCGCGCAACTCCTTGATCGTGGAGGTGTCCAAGCTGATGGCGGCCTCCCCGGAGGAGGTCTTGGGTTTGCCCTGGAAGGTCTGCGACCCGTTCTGGGTGATCTGCCAGCGGATCGTCACCGTGCCCTCCTTGAAGTGCACATCGGTCCAGCGCAGTCCGCACGCTTCGCCGCGCCGCAGGCCCCGGAAGGCGATCAGGTGGTACAGCGCGTACAGCCGATGCGGCTTGGCCCGTTCCAGGAACATCTTGGTCAGGGCCGGGGTCCACACCATCACCTTGGAGGGGCGGGGAGCGCCGATGTAGGCGTCCAAGCGGTTGATCTGGTTCCCGATCCGCTTGTGCGGCTCGACCTCTGACAGCTGCCGACGGCGGGCGTTCATGGCAGCGATGTGCTCGGTGAAGTCCTGCTGCCACTGGGTGATGCGTTCTTCGGTCCACACCAGCGCCTTGGGCGCTTTACCCGAGGGCAGTTCCACCAGCGCGGCGACGTTCACATCGATGAAGCGTTGTTTGATCGCCTTGTTCAGCGCGGCCCGCAGGGTGGCGCGGATGCGCTGCTTGGTGGCCGGGCCGATCGTCCTGCGGCCCTTGACCAAGGCGCGCAGCTCGGGGTCACTGGACTGACGGGCCTGGGCGATGACCTCGTTGAGTTCATCGATCGAGTCGAAGATCTGATCGACGTCGTGCACTCGCAGCCGAACCAGCGGGATGTGGCCGATGGCGGGTTTGTAGTAGAGCCGGATGTGGTCGGCGTAGCTGCGGCGGGTTCCGTCGCGCAGGTTCTTGCGCCCGGCCAGCCACCGGTCCAGGTACTCCCCGACCGTGAGCGTCTCCCCTAGGTCCTGGCCGGTGCGATCGGCTGGCACGTTGGGAAGTAGACGAACCACCACGCTCCGCTCTCGCGCCAGTAGACGCACCTGACCATGACCGCCCGCAGCGTCCTGCCGTTGCGATCCACCGGGATCACATTCAGCACCGGCTCCTGGTCGATGACTCCGAAGCCGGTCGTGTAACCGACCATCGGCCTGAACCGCTGCGCCAGATGAGTCAGGTAGCTGACCCGCTCGCGCTGCGTGACCACGGTCGCCGTCGCGACCTTGCTGGCGGGCTCGGCGTCGGCCGGCGGGGGTGTGAAGTGCTGGCCCTCGGACCGGGCCGCGTGCCGGGCGGTTCGCTGCCTCAGCATCACGCCTCCGGGTTGATGACGCGGCGGACGGCGGCGGCGGCTTGGTCGGGGTCGGCGGGCAGCCTCTCGCCCCAGCTCCACAGCCCGTACGCCTGGTCACCGTCACGCCCAGTGGTGATCTCCTCCGACAAGCGGGCGTCCGTCGAGCCGGACGCCCACAGGAACGGCGCGCCGCTGCGCGTCAGGCGGACCGCGCACCGTTCCCCCATTGCCTCCAGCTTCGCCGCGATCTCGTTGAGCAACGCCCGCTCGGCATGGAAAGGGGCATCGCCCTGAGAGAGGGTGGGCATGGAGGGCGAACGCCGTTGCGGGGTGCCGAAGGCCATGGTTCCGATCTCCGTTGTCCGAGGGATTGGCTGTCTGGCCTCCAACTTTCTGCGTCCGTGGTTACAGTCGCCATAGGAACATCTCCACAAGTCACCGGACGCCTACACAACGGCGTGTGTAGGCAGCAGGAGGCCCCCATGCCGACGATCGACCCGTCAGAATCGGCCCGTGCCTACCTCGCATACCACCTCAAAAGACTCCGAGAAGAGCGCGGCTGGTCTCAGCCCGTACTCGGGGCCAAGGTGCACGTCTCCGGCAGCCTGATCAGTGGCATCGAGACCATGCAGCGCCGTCCCACGATCAAGAACCTCCAAGCCCTCGACCGGATATTCGGCCTCGATCAGTTCTTTGCCCCGCTCTATCCCCGCATCCTGGAAGAGACCGGCCTACCTGCTGGGTTTCCCGAGTACGCCGACGCGGAAGCCGAAGCGGGCATGGTCAGGCTCTACCAGAACTTCGCGGTCGCGGGCTTGTTCCAGACCCCGGACTACGCGCGGGCCGTGCTGGCGGCTGGCGAGCAGCCCGGCAAGCTGGAGAAACTCATCAACACCCGTTTGGAGCGGCAAGAACGGCTGGAGCGGGAAAACCCACCCGCAATCATTGCCCTGCTGGACGCCTCAACGCTGCGCCGTCCCTTCGGGGGTACCGAGGTCATGCGGGGGCAGCTCGAACGGCTGCTGAAGCTGGCCGCGCTGCCCCACATCCACATTCACATCGTCCCTGAGAACGCCGAACTGTGCCCGGAAGGGGGGTTCACGTTGCTCTCCTCGCCAGGGGAACCGGACGTCGGCTATGCCGAGATGGCGGGAGGGCGGGGGCAGCTGATCGACGACGCCGAATACGTCGCCAAGCTTGGCATACTGTTCGAGCTGATCAGGTCCAAGGCGCTGACCGCTGAGGACTCGATCGCCGCTATCCGAAAGGCGTTGGAGGAACTGTGACGACGACCGACACCGTGTTCGCCCAGTGGCGTAAGAGCAGCTACAGCGGCGGAGACACTGGGCAGTGCGTGGAGGTTGCGCAGGCCCCCGCGCTTGTAGGCATCCGGGACAGCAAGAACCGACACGCTGGACACCTGGCTGTAGACCGCTCTGTATTTGCCGACCTGGTGTCGCGCATGAAAGCGGGTGACCTGGACTTGTAGTCAGTCCCCATGCGGCCCCGGCGGGACATCTCTCGGGGCCGCTGCGCGTTTGGGGAGGTTCATCATCTAAAGTCCGCTCCCGCCACCCTCGGCGAGCCGCTGGACCAGGTGAAGACTGACGACCTGGACCTCTGATCAGCACGAGCGCCCCTAGCAGGTTGCTTTGCCGGGGCCGATCATTCAACCTTGCTCGACAGAGTCAGCTTCGCCGTCGTTCGGCGGTCCCCAACGTGAAACCCCGGTTGACCACTAGGTGATCAACCGGGGTCATGAGCGGGCGCTTGCGCCCATCTGTTGCGTACCCCCTACAGGATGCGAGGCGTCGCCGACGGCGATCTCCAGGAAGGTCAGGTTCTCGGCCTGCGCAGCCGGTGCAGCCCCCATGCCTCGCGGGCATGGGGCTCGGTGGCGATGATAGGAACCCCGCCGCATTCGCTCGGCCAGCGGCGGGCCTGATTGGTGAAGGTGACATCGGTGACGCGCCGTTCAGTGGATCGGGTCGCGCGGGAGGCCGGTGAGGTCACCACGATCGCAATGCGAAGTAGGGACGCGCTGACCAGGCCGTCGGGCGTTCGATGATGTTGGCGCCTGTGTAGGCCAGGATCGCGGTGGTGACGGCGAACCCGGCGGCGGCGCATCGGTGCCCGCGCCTCCAGGTGGCCAGCATCGCGGCCACGGCCGCCGACAGGACCCAGCGCCAGAACAGCGGTGGCATACGCGCCGTCCTGGGGCTCTACCTCGGCGCCAACCAGCAGGTTAAGGGCGAGCGCGATCCCGGCGAAGATCGGCACCATCGGGCGGGCGGCGCGGGTCCAGGCCGGTGGCATGCCGTAGCAGGGCAGGTAGCGCGGCAGATGTTGAGCAACCCGGCCTTCGCCGACGCCTCGGCGAACACTTTATCGGAATCGATCATTCACCCTTGCTCGCGCAGAGTCGGCTTCGCCGCCGTTCGATGGTTCCCAATGCGAAACTCCGGTTGGCCATTAGTTGATCAACTGGAGTTGCCATGGATTTGCGCTCATCTCAGGCAGGCGATCTCAAAGAGTAGGTGCATCACCGCTGGTCAGCTGACCATAGGTAGGTCTGGGCCGGTGTCTGGTAGTCCCGACCCGAATGGGTGGGGGCGGGCCGGGCCGGGTCGGCATGGCTTTGGTCGCGGCTTGGGTCGTGGGGCCTTTTAGGGTGGGTGGTGTGGACGGCTACGAGCAGGTGTGGCGGCAGGTCGGTGAGCATGCCGGCGGTGGGCCGGTGACGGTGGAGGCGGTGCTGTCGGCGGCGGTCGCGGCGGTGGGGGCCGACGGGTTCGGGGTGACGCTGGTGAACGGGCCGGGGCTGCGGGAGCTGGCGGCCGCGTCCGACCCGGTCGGCGCGTTGATCGAAGAGGCCCAGTTGGCCAGCGGGGAGGGACCGTGCAGCGACGCCTATCGCGAACTGGCGCCGGTGCTGGTTCCCGATGTGGAGGCGGCGGCGGGCCGGTGGCCGGGATTCGTGCCGGTGGTGGCACCGGCCGGGGTGGGTGCGGTGTTCGCCTTCCCGCTGCAGGTCGCCGGGATCCGGGTGGGGGCGGTCGATGTGTACCGGTGTCGGCCGGGGCCGCTGACCGGGGCGCAGGTCGATGCTGTCGGCGTGTTCGCTGATCTGGCCGCGCAGGTCGCCTTTCGCGCCCACCCTGCCCCGCACGTGCTGGCGGCGTTGAGCGGCGACGCGCCGCCGCACGGGTTTCCACCGGTGGTGCACCAGGCCGCAGGGGTGCTGGCCGTCCAGCTCGACATCGGTGTCGACCAGGCCCTGCTGAGGCTGCGCGCCTATGCCTACCTGCACGCCGAGCCGGTGACCGGGATCGCCCGGCAGGTGATCGAGCGCCGTCTGACCTTGGACCCCCATCCTGGCGTCCGTGGCGGCCAGGACCGGTGACCCGGCCTCTGCCGCCGATCTGGTCGGGTTACTGACCGAGCCCGTCGGTGCCTTGTTCACCGCGTTGGGCGAGCTGGGCGAGTTCGGCGGTGTCCAGGGTGCGATCGGTGATGGCTTGGGCCAGGTCGGTGAGGTGGAGGTTGCGGCGGCGGGCGTGGTCGCGCAGGGCGGCGAAGGCTTGGTTCATGCTCCAGCCGTGGCGTTCGGCGAGGGTCCCCTTGGCCTGTTCGATCAGGACCCGGCTGGACAGGGCGGTCTGCAGCTGGCCATTCACGATGCTGGCCTGGTGCAGCGCGCGCTGTTGCAGCAGGCCGATGGTGGCGATGTCGGCCAGCGCCTGTCCCAACTCCAGGGTGGGGGCGGGTAGTTCGCCGGGGGTGGTGCGGAACAGGTTGAGGGCGCCGATCACCTGTTCGCGCAGCCGCATCGGCAGTGCGCTGACGGCGGCGAACCCGCACCGGGCGGCTTGGGGGGCGAACAGCGGCCAGCGCGCGTGCGCCTCGGACGAGGTCAGGTCGGCGCAGTGCACCGGTGTCCCGGTGGTGAAGGCGTCCAGGCAGGGCCCCTGGTCGTTCTGCAGCTGGAACAGCTCCAGCAGCCGGGACTGCTCGCTGGAGGTGGCCACCAGCCGCAGGTGGTTCTGCTGGTCGGTGACCAGCAGTCCAGCGGCGTCCACCCCGAGCAGTTCCACGCTGCATTCGGCCATCTGCTGCAGGAACTCGATGATGTCGAAGCCGGTGACCAGTGTGTCGGCCAGCGTGACGAACGCGGCCGTCACCCGCTGGTCCGGCCCCGGCGTTGCTGCTGTGCCCATCTTCACAGCCTACGCCCACCCGTCCGAGTCCGGGAAAGGCCTGTGACACCAATCGTGTCCGGCGGCCGCCGTCCTCCGCCGCTTCACCGATCCGCCGCCGCGATGCCCTTCCTTTCCTGAGTTTTGTGGTGGCGGCAATTCGATCAGGTCGCTAGAGCGAATAGGGATATGAGGGCGGCTCGCAGTGGCCGCGAGTGAGGCCGGGAGCGCAGATGGGCGAAGCGGTGGAGGCAGCAGGGGCAGGCGGCGGCGAGGTGGCCGCCGTCGCGGGTCTGGCTGGAGTGGCGAAGGGGTCGGAGCTGGTGCACCAGGCGGCGGAGATGGTGTCGGTGCAGGCAGGCGTGCCGGCCCAGGACGCCGACCGTCACCTGTTTTGAGCACGCCGCGCGGTGCGGGCGGCCGGTCGAGCAGGTCGTGGTCCAGGTGGTGGAGCGGCGGTTGCGGTGGAGCAGCCGACAGCCGCTGGACCAGTCGGCCGACACCACTGGATAAGACCACCCGCCCGGTCCTTGGGTTCCGGCCGGTCCTGGTGGGGCCGGTGCGCCTGGACTCGAATCCCGCGCCGACGGGTGGGGCGACGCGGGTGGCCCGGTCAGGAGTCGGGAGGCCAGGGAGCCGATGGGGGGCTGGTGGCGATGGCGCGGGCCACATCGGAGAGCTTCTGGTTGGCGGCACGGGCGCGAGAGCGCAGCACCTGGAAGGCCGCGTCGGTGGTGATGCCCTGGCGGTTGGCGATGATGCCTTTGGCCTGCTCGATGTGGACGCGTGAGTCCAGTGCGTTCTGCAGCTGCTGGTTGTGGACGGCGTGCTGGTCCAGGGCGCGCTGCTGGAGCAGGGCGATGGTGGCGATGTCGGCCAGCGCGCGCCAGGTCCTGATCAGGGCATGGCAACGTGTGCGGGACACGGCTGAACAGGTTGAGGACGCCGACGGTGTTCTCGCGCAGCCGCATCGGGACCGCGTGCAACGCGCCGAACCCGGCTCGGTTCGCGCGGGCGATGAGAGGCTCCCAGGACGGGTCGCCGGGGCCCGGCGCGATGTAGCGGGTCGCCTGGCCGGTGCGGTAGGCGGTCAGGCACGGGCCCGTGTCGGCGTCCAGCTCGAACAGCTCCAGCACCCGGATCTCCTCGGTGGAGGAGGCCATCAGCCGCAGCGTGCGGTCGGGGGCGGCGTACATCACCCCGGCGCCGTCCACCTCCAGCAGTTCCACGCAGTGGCAGGTGACCCGGTGCAGCAGGTCGACCAGGTCGAAGTCGGCGACCAGGGTGTCGGCCAGGTTCACCAGGGCCGCCACCGCACGCCCCTCTCGCGGCACCGACGAATCAGCCCCGCCGGTCCCGGCCCTGCCGGTGGGGTGGTCGGCGTTCACGACGCCGCTCCAGGCGCCGACGGCCTCGACGGTCTCAGTGCCGACCACGACGGCGGCTGGCGCGCGAAGTCCATTACAAGATCGTGGCGGTGCGGGCGGCACCGGATCACACAGGCTGGTCGCTGCGATGCGTCCATCAGGGAAACTTCCATGCGCTGACCGGTCAGGACGACCGGTCCCGGTCGGGCGCGGCGCAGGGTCTGGACGGCACGCAAGATCAAGGCGGGCGAGTATCAGTTAACCATGCCAACCTACCGCCACCGTCCAGAATCCGCCGCACCAAGCCGAACACCTGCAGGCCGCCATGCGGTCACCGCGGCCGCCACTGTGGCCGCCGTCTCCCCTGCTTGCGCTGCGGGGGCATACGGTGGGGGTGGGTTAGTCTCCAAAAGTCGGCGGGCGGTCGTGGTGGTGGTCAGCAGTGATCAGGAGCGGATCTGGGCGTTGATCGCCCGCAGCGCCCGCACGCGCGGTGAGCCGATGTCGATCCGCGATGTGTGCCTGGTGTGCATGCGGATCCTGGCCGTCGGCGGGGTCGGGATCTCGATACGGACCGGTGACCGCCTGGAGCCGGTGCACGCCGAGGGCCGGCTGGGCCGCGAACTGCTGGAGGCCGAGATGACCAGCGGGGACGGCCCGTGCGTGGAGGCGATGCGCACCGGCGCCCCGGTCCTGGCCGCCGACCTGGGCGACGCCGAATGCGGGCGGCGCTGGCCGCTGTTCACCGCCACCGCCCACACCGGCAAGGTCGCCGCCGCATTCGCCTTCCCCCTGGCCACCGGCACCGCCCGGGTCGGCGTGCTGGTGGCCTGCCGCGACCATCCCGGCCCCCTCAGCGTCGCCCAGCACCGCGACGCGCTGATCTGCGCCGACACCGTCACCACCCTGCTGCTCACCCAAACCCCCGCCAGCCGCGCCGGAACCGGTGACCAGACCGGCGGGCAGGCGGTGTCGGCCGACTGGCTGGCGCTGGGCGCCGAAGTCCACCAGGCCGCCGGCATGGTGTCGGTCCAACTGGACTGCACCGTCGACCAAGCCCTGGACCGGCTGCGCGCCCACGCCTTCACCCACGCCCTGCCCCTCTCCCACATCGCCCAGCAGGTGGTGGCGCGCACCTTGCGCTTCACCCCCGACAACACCCCCTCCTGAACAGCCGCACACCGGCCACCGGCAGCCCACTCTTGCGTTGCCCCGGCCAGCCCCGCCCGCCCTTGCCCGCCAGTACGCCCCTGTCCCCCCCGGCGGCAGCCCCGTACCGCGCGGAACGACACCGCGCCTCTCAGGCGGGCCCGTCCCAGCCGCACTGGGGCGAGCCCGCCGCGCCCGGTGGGGATGGACGACGCGGCGGGCCCGCGCGCCGGAGCCCGACCAGCCGTGCGCGTCCCGGCCGCTTCACTCCGGCGCCCTCGATCCTCTGGCACCCCTCCAAGCCGGACAAGTAGCGCCAAGAGCAAGCAAGTCGGATGGGGCAGCGAAGAAGGCGATCCGGAGAGACCACGCCAAGTACGGCGCTTCGATGGCGCGCTCTCCCTTTCTCCCCTACATTGCTATTTGCGCATCCCAGGTCACCAACAGTGATCGACTGGCGGTGTGCCGCAGCAGTGCCGTATCGCGATCTTCCGTGTCGTCCAGACCCCGCGTCGCGTTGGAAACCGGTCACCCAGCCCAGCGCCCAGACAAGCACGCCGCGCGGGCCGCCGATTCCCCCACTCCATCACCAGCGCACGGGAACCGCCCCTCATGGACGACGTACTGCAACTGACGGCCCGCAACACCGACACCACCCTCACCATCACCGTGACCGGCGACCTGGACTTCGCCACCGCCCCGAACCTGCTGACCTACCACGACAGCGTGCTCACTCAACTGGCCCGCCACCCCACCGGCAACGAGGGCGGGGGCAGGGACGGGAAGCGGCCCGTCGAGCGGCTCGTCCTCGACACCGGCAACATCACCTTCATCGACGCCTACGGCCTGGGCGTGCTGATCACCTGCCGCAACCGCGCCCGCGACCACCGCCTCCCACTGCACCTGACCGCCGTCCCCGCCTGCCTGCACCGGCTCCTGACCATCACCGGCCTGCACCACCTCACCACCGACCCCAACCCCGATCAGGGCTTCAGCGCCGGACCTTCACCCAGATAACCGGCGCCGCCGCAAGCCGGCCACTGTCGATCTCGCAAAACCCAAGACCGTCCCGCCATTCCGGGACGGGCTGCCGGACATGCTTCCAAGGCAGCGCCAAGCCGTCGCCACCACAGCGCACCACCGGGCGCAGGCGCGCCACGGCGACCTGCCCGGTCAGCAAGCAGTACCGCTTCCACCACCATCGAACCCGCACGCTGAACTGCCCCAACCGCCATCCAGTGCGCAGCTTCCTGGCGCGGCACGACTAGGAATCTGTGGACTCGCGCGCTTTGTGCCGTACCTCCCTGCAGGATGCAGGGCGACGTAGAGCACCGCGAGCTCCACGCCGCCGCAGCTCGTGCGCATCGCGAACTATGAACTGATCATGTTTGATGCATGTCGCCGATCATGGCGGGGCGAACATGTGCGATTGGTTGCGGTCCCCCACCGACACGAACCCCATGCATCGCGATCGTCGGCGGGTGTGGTTGCTCGCTGGTTGCTCGGCGGTTCCGGTACCCGGCGGCAGGGATCGGCATGGGGCGGCACGCGAATCGGGATTGATGTGGACGGGACGGCACGTTTTAACCGTGCGTAGGGCCGTTCGGCATGGGTGAGCTGGACTTTTAATCCGTAGGTTGTGGGTTCGAGTCCCACGCGACCCACCGCGCAGCACGTGGCCGGTCGGCCGCTTGCGGTCTTGCGAACCCTTTCGGTCGGCTCGGCTGACCTGCTCGGCCCGCGTTCTCCGGAGGCTTCCCGGGGCGCCCTGCTCAGCCGGAGCGGCGGGCGCCGGACGTCTCCAGCTCCTCCTGGACGTCGTACCCCTGAATCCAGGAGGCGTCCTCGACCGTCGCCGCCAGGCCGGGTGAATCCCGGCGGCCGTCGGCGTCGCCGGCGCGCAGGCGCATCGAGCCTCCGCCGCGCGATCCGAGCTGCACCCGGGTGGTGTGCGGTCGCCGCACGGCCTCGTACGCCGCGATCCCCTCCGGGCCGGGGTCGCGGGCCAGGCAGAAGGCGAGGGCGACGGCGTCCTCGATCGCCTGGCCCGCGCCCTGGCCGTGGTGCGGGAGCATCGGATGCGCGGCGTCGCCGAGCAGCGTGACCCGTCCGGTGCTCCATCGCGGCAGTGGTTCACGGTCGTAGAGCCCCCAGCGCCGGGTCTCGGTCACGGCATCGACGAGGGCCTTCACGTCGGTGTTCCAGCCCTCGAAGGCGGCGGCGAGGTCGGCCGGGTCCCCGGGGCTGTTCCATGACTCCACGTCCCCGTCCCGGCCGGGGACGATACCGACGAACGTGAGCCGCCCCCGGCCGACCGGGTAGCACAGCAGCCGCGGCCCCTGGCCGGGCCAGATGAACATGGTCTCGGCGGGGAGCCCGGGCACCCGGTCGGCCTCGATCAGGCCCCTGAAGGCGCTGGCCCCGGAGAAGACGCGCGCGTCGGGTCCGGCGACGGCGCGGCGCACCGCCGAATGGATGCCGTCGGCTCCCACGAGAATGTCCGCCGACGCCACGCCGCCTTCGGCGAACTCCAGGAAGACCTGATCGTCTGCTTCGGTGTAGCCGGTGAGCCGACGGTTCAGATGCACGCTGTCCGCCGGCACCTGATCGGCGAGGATCCGGTGCAGGTCCGCGCGGTGGATCGTGTGGTACGGGGCACCGAACCGCCGCTCCCAAGCGGCCCCCATCGGCTGGCGCGCCAGTACCCGGCCGCCGTTCCAGTCGCGTACCTCCAGCGCGGCCGGTCGCACGCCGGACTCGGCCAGCGGACCCGCCAGACCCCAGCGGTGCAGGATCCGGCCGCCGTTGCAGCCCAGGTGCAGCCCCACCCCGGTCTCGCGGAGCTCGGCCGCCTGTTCGTAGACGTCGACCCGGAAGCCCGCGCGGGACAGCGCGACCGCCGCGGCCAGGCCGCCGATCCCCGCACCGACGACGGCCACCCGCAGAGTCGTGATCACCATGGCCGTCACCGTAGGGAGCCCGCGGGCCCGGGTTCCTGGGAGCGGTGTCCCGGCCGGGTCCCTCTCGCGGCATCGGGACCCGACCGGGACCCGACGCCCGTGAACCCGGGACGGCGGGCGGCCTACGTTGACCCGAAAGATCACCGGTGACGGCCTACGGCGGGGAGGCGAGCGCGTATGCGCACGGGGGTTTGGCTGGTGGGCGCCCGGGGTTCGGTCGCGGTCACCACCGTGCTGGGGGCGGCGGCGATACGGGCGGGGCTCGCTCCCCCGGCCGGCTGCGTGAGCTCGCTCGGTCCGTTCCGTTCCCTGGACCTCCCCGACTGGCCGGACCTGGTCTTCGGCGGGCATGACATCGTCGGAACGAGCCTCCTCAAGCGGGCCGAGCAGCTCGCCGGAGCGGGCGTCGTGCCGCACGGGCTCCCGGAGCTGCTCCGCGACGACCTGGAGGCCGCCGAGGCCGAGATCCAGGCCGGGACCGACGGTGCCGGAGACGCCTCCGAGGGCGCGGCCGTCGACGCGCTCGCCGCCGATCTCGTCGCGTTCCGCCGGCGGCTCGACCTGGACACCGTCGTGGTCGTCAACGTCTCCTCGACCGAGGCGCCCGCGACCCCCCACCCGGCGCACGCGTCACCGGCCGCGCTTCGCGAGGCGTTCGACGGCGCCGCCGAGCCGTTCCTGCCGCCCAGCTCGCGCTACGCCTGCGCCGCCTTTCTCGCGGGCTGCCCGTTCGTCGACTTCACCCCGTCGGCCGGGGCACGGCTGCCCGCGATCGAGGGGCTGGCCGCCGAGCGCGGGCTGCCGTACGCCGGCAACGACGGCAAGACCGGGGAGACGCTGGTCAAGTCGGCGCTGGCGCCGATGTTCGCGCACCGGGCGCTCCGGGTCGGCAGCTGGTCGGGCACGAACCTGCTGGGCGGCGGTGACGGAGCCGCCCTCTCCGACCCCGCCCGGGCGGCCAGCAAGGCCAGGAGCAAGGGCCTGGTCCTGGAGAGCGGCCTCGGGTACAGGGTCGACGGAGGGGTGCACATCCACCACGTTCCCGAGCTGGGCGAGTGGAAGACGGCCTGGGACCACATCACCTTCGAGGGCTTCCTCGGGGCGCGCATGACCATGCAGTTCACCTGGCAGGGCTGCGACTCGGCGCTCGCCGCGCCGCTGGTGCTGGACCTGGCCCGGTTCATGGCGCTCGCGCACCGCGCCGGTGTCTCCGGTCCGGTCGCGGAGCTGGCCTTCTTCTTCAAGGACCCGGTCGGGACGGCCGAGCACGGACTCGATCCGCAGTACCGGCGCCTGGTCCGCTGGGCGCGGTCCCTGCGGGCCTCCGCATGAGCCCGCGTCCGGGCGATCTCGCCCGCCTGGTCCGCGCGCCCGCCGCGCTGACGGTCCCCGGTGATGTGATCGCCGGTGCCGCGGCCGCCGGCGGGTTCGGACCACGGGTCCTGGGCACGGCCGCCTCATCGGTCTGCCTCTACTGGGCGGGCATGGCGCTGAACGACTACGCCGACCGGGAGAGGGACGCCGTCGAACGCCCCGAGCGGCCGATCCCGTCCGGGGCCGTCGCGCCGGGCACCGCCCTCGCCGTGGCCACCGGTCTCACCGTGGCCGGGCTGGGACTGGCCGCGGCCGTGACGGGCCGCCGCGGGTTGGCCTCCGCGCTGGCGCTCGCCGGCTCCGTCTGGGCGTACGACCTGGCCTTGGCGCCCACCCCGGCCGGGCCTGCGGGAATGGCCCTGGCCCGAGCGCTCAACGTGCTCTCCGGCGCGGCCCACGGCCGGATCCTCGCGGCCGTTCCCGCAGCGGCGGCGATCGGAGCGCACACCGCGGTCACGACCTGGTTGAGCCGATACGAGGTGCGAGGTACCTCGGCCACCCTGCCGAGCACGGCGCTCGGCGCGACCGCTCTCATCGGGGCGGCCGTGGCGGCCCCCCGGTGGGACCGACCGCCCGCAGCGCGCCTCACCGCGGTCTTGGTGGTCGGTTACGCGGGTTCCTGCGGGCAGGCCCAGATCGCCGCGGCGGCCGACCCCTCGGCCCGGAACGTGCGGCGGGCCGTGGCTGCCGGGATACACGGGCTGATGCCGCTCCAGGCCGCTCTCGCCGCGGCGGCCGGAGCGCCGGTCGCCGCGGTGTCGATCGCGCTGGCGTTCCCGGTGGCGCGGAGAATCGGCAAGAGGTCGTCACCGACATGACGGCCGTCCCGCTGAGCTTCGCCTACGGCACCAACGGGTTCGGTGACCACACTCTCGACGAGGCCCTGGAAGTGCTGGCGGGGCTCGGCTACCAAGGCGTCGGGCTCACCCTCGACCGGCGCCATCTCGATCCGTACGCCGATGACCTGCCGCGCCGGCTGGCCGCGCTCCGCCGCCGCCTGGACATGCTGGGGCTGGGCGTCGTCATCGAGACGGGCGGGCGCTACCTGCTGGACCCATGGCGCAAACACCAGCCGACCCTGTTGTCGGACCATGGCGCGGAACGGCGCGCCGACCTGCTCGTACGCGCCGTCCGGATCGCCGCGGAACTGGGCGCGCCGGTGGTCTCGACCTGGAGCGGCACGGCGCCGCCGGAGCTGCCGGTCCGGACGGCGTGGGACCGGCTGGCGGCGGGTTGCGCACCCGTGATCGAGGCGGCCGCGCACCACGGCGTCCGGCTGGGCTTCGAACCGGAACCCGGCATGTTCGTCGATACCCTCGACCGCTTCGACGAGCTGGACCGGCTCCTCGGCTCGCCCGAACCGTTCGGGCTCACCCTCGACATCGGGCACTGCCGATGCCTGGAGCCCCGGCCGGTGCCCGATTGCGTACGGCGGGCCGCGCCACGGCTGGTGCACGTCCAGATCGAGGACATGCGCCGCGGCGTGCACCAGCACCTGGAGTTCGGCGACGGCGACATCGACTTCCCCGCCGTGCTGAGCGCCCTGGCGGGGATCGGTTACACCGGCCAGGTCACCGTCGAGCTGCCGCGCCACAGCCATGCGGCCCCCGAGGTCGCCCGCCGCTCCCTGTGGTTCCTGCGCGCCGCGGGCGGGGCCTGCGCCGCGAACCGCCCGCCGCAGGAGGGGCCGCCCACATGACGGAGGTGGACGACCTGAGGCGGCGCCTCGCCGCAACGCTGCCCGAGCGCGCCGCACGCTGGCTCGCGGAGGCCCGGGAGGCGGTCCGCGCGGACGCACCGGCCATCGACATCGTGTTCCCGGTCGCCGGCAGGCGGTGCGGACGCGGCCCTCTGCCGGGAGGACCAGGCGGCTGGACGGTCGACGACGCGGCCCGGGTCCTGCTCCTGGACGCGCTGCCTCCCGGCCGGTCCGTCCTCGGCGACGTGCTCTCGCGGCTCTACCGGCACGGCGACGCGGCCGAGCGGCGCGGCGTGCTGCGGGCGCTGGGGCCGCTGGACCGGGCGGGCGGGCTCGGTTCCGGCGCCGTTCCCCTCGTCGAGGACGCGATCCGCACGAACGACACCCGGCTCATCGGCGCGGCGCTGCACGACGGCTACGCGGCCCGCCACCTCGACGCCGCCGCGTTCCGGCAGGCCGTGCTCAAATGCGTGTTCACCGGGATCCCCCTCGGCGAGGTGACCGGCCTGGCCGACCGCGCCGACCCGGAGCTCGGCCGCATGCTCGCCGACCACGTCCGCGAACGGCTCGCCGCCGACCGCGAGGTCCCGGCGGACCTCTGGCCCGTCCTCGATGCCACCGGAGTGCCGCAACCCACCTGGGGAGAGCCGACATGACGCGTATCTTCGACCCGCACGTCCACATGAGCTCCCGCACCACCGACGACTACGAGGCGATGGCCGCCGCCGGGGTGCGGGCCCTGGTCGAGCCGGCGTTCTGGCTGGGCCAGCCGCGCACGTCCCCCGGCACCTTCGTCGACTACTTCGACGGGCTGCTGGGCTGGGAGCCCTACCGCGCCGCGCAGTTCGGCATCGCGCACCACTGCGCGATCGCGCTGAACCCCAAGGAGGCCAACGACCCGCGGCTCGGCGAGGTGCTCGACCTGCTGCCCCGCTACCTGGCCAAGGACCGGGTGGTCGCGGTCGGCGAGGTCGGCTACGACGCGATGACGGCCGCCGAGGACGAGGCGTTCGGGCGGCAGCTGGAGCTCGCCGTCGCGCACGGGCTGCCGGCCCTGGTGCACACCCCGCACCGGGACAAGGCGGCCGGCACGCGGCGGAGCCTCGACGTGGTGAAGGAGTCCGGGCTCACCCCCGGCCGCGTCCTCGTCGACCACCTCAACGAGCCGACGGTGGCGATGGTCGCCGACAGCGGCTGCTGGATGGGCTTCTCCGTCTACCCGGACACCAAGATGAGCGTGGAGCGCACGGTCGCGATCCTGCGGGAGTTCGGCACCGCCCGGATGCTGGTGAACTCCGCCGCCGACTGGGGGCGCAGTGACCCGCTGGCGACCCGCCGCACGGGCGAGGCCATGCTCGCCGCCGGCTTCGCCCTGCGGGACGTCGAGACGGTCCTCTGGGACAACCCGGTGACGTTCTACGGGCAGAGCGGTCGCCTCGAACTGACCGGTCCGGCCGGGGAGGCGGGGCGGGTCGGGCAGGGCACCGATCTGGTCGCTCCGGCGGGCGACTCCATCAGGCGCGGCGGAGAGTGAGCCGATGCGGTTCCGGCACCCCGACGGCACCAGGATTCACCTCGCCTACTGCACGAACGTCCATCCGGCCGAGCGCCTGGACGACGTCCTGGCGCAGCTGTCCCGCTTCACCGCCCCCGTCCGGCGGCGCCTGCGCACCGATCGCCTCGGGGTCGGACTGTGGCTGGCCCGCGGGGCGCAACGCGAGCTGGTCGCCGCTCCGGGGGCGGTGCGCCGGCTGCGCGGCGAGCTCGACCGGCTCGGCCTGGAGGTGGTCACGCTCAACGCCTTCCCCTACGAGGGCTTCCAGGCGGCCACGGTCAAGAAGGCGGTCTACCGGCCGGACTGGACCGAGCCGGAACGCCTCGACTACACCCTCGGGTGCGCCCGGATACTGAGCGAACTGCTCCCCGACGACGTCGCCCGAGGCAGCGTCTCGACCCTCCCGCTCGCCTGGCGGACGCCGTGGACGCCTGAGCGCGCCGCCCTGGCCCGCCGGAACCTGGACTCCCTCGCCGCCGGGCTCGCCGCCCTGGAGGCCGAGACGGGACGGAAGGTGCGGGTCGGGCTGGAGCCGGAGCCCGGCTGCGTGCTCGAACGCGTCGAGCAGGCCCCGGACCTGCTGGCGGGACTGGACACCGGGCGGATCGGTGTCTGCGTGGACGCCTGCCATCTCGCCGTCGGCTTCGAGGACCCGGCGGCCGCCTGCGCCCGGCTGGCCGCCGCGGGCCTGCCGATCGTCAAGGCGCAGGCGTCCTGCGCGGTGCGGGCCGACCGGCCCGGCGACCCCGACCAGCGCGCCGCGCTCGCCCGCCTCGCCGAGCCGCGGTTCCTGCACCAGACCCGGGAGGTCCCGGCCCCGCCGGCCGCCGTCCCCGCCGGCGCGGACGACCTGCCCGAGGCGCTCGACGGCGGGCTGCCCGGCGCCGGGCCCTGGCGCGTCCACTACCACGTCCCCCTGCACTCGGGCCTCCCCGAGCCGCTGCGGACCACCGCCCCGGAGCTCATCGGCACGCTCGCCGCGCTGCTGGGCGGACCAACGGCGCGCACGGACCACGTCGAGGTCGAGACCTACACCTGGCCCGTCCTGCGCAGCTCGCCCACCGACGACGACCTGATCGGGGGGATCGCCGCGGAGCTGGCCTGGACCCGCGACGCGCTGGTCTCCGCAGGACTCAAGGAGGAGATCCCGTGAAACGGCTGCTCGTGCTCAACGTGGTCGGCCTGACGCCCCGGCTGCTCCCCCACATGCCGGGCCTCTCCGCCGTCCGGGCGGCGGGGTTCGGCGCCGAACTCGGCACCGTGCTGCCCGCCGTGACCTGCTCGGCCCAGTCCACCCTGCTCACCGGGGCTCC
Organism: Spirillospora sp. CA-253888; assembly: GCA_050936435.1. Lineage (GTDB taxonomy): Bacteria > Actinomycetota > Actinomycetes > Streptosporangiales > Streptosporangiaceae > Spirillospora. Next base: position 4,380,949 of record JBNJMT010000001.1, on the reverse strand, counting down.
CCCGGCGGTGCACGGGGTGGTCGGCAACGGATGGTACCTCCGCGAGCTCGGCGAGGTGCTGCTGTGGCGGCAGCACAACCGCCTGGTCGGCGGCGAGAAGATCTGGGAGGCGGCCCGCCGCCGGCGCCCCGGCTACACGGTGGCGAACATCTGCTGGTGGTACGCGATGGGCGCGGACGTCGACTGGACCGTCACCCCGCGCCCCATCTACTACGCCGACGGCCGCAAGGAACCGGACTGCTACACCGACCCACCGGGCCTGCACGACGAGCTGACCGGCCTGTTCGGGGAGTTCCCGCTGTTCCGGTTCTGGGGGCCGGGCGCGGACATCACCTCCTCGCGCTGGATCGTCGAGGCGGCCCGGCACGTGTTCCGCCGCCACCGGCCGGACCTCAGCCTCGTCTACCTCCCGCACCTCGACTACGACCTGCAGCGGTACGGCCCGGACGACCCCCGCGCGGCACGGGCGGCCCGGGAGCTCGACGCCACGGTCGCCCCGCTGCTCGACGACGCCCGCCGGGAGGACGCGACCGTGGTCGTGCTCAGCGAGTACGGCATCACCCCGGTCGACCGGCCGGTGCACCTCAACCGGGTGCTGCGCCGCGCCGGGCTGCTCAGGGTGCACACCCAGGACGGCATGGAGTACCTCGACCCTTGGACGTCCCGGGCGTTCGCGGTCGCCGATCACCAGCTCGCCCACGTCTACGTCCGGGACCCCGCCGACCTGCCACGGGTGGCGGAGCTGCTCGGGGGGACCGGCGGGGTCGCCGAGGTGCTCGACGAGACCGGGAAGAAGGAGCACGGGCTCGACCACCCGCGCTCCGGCGAGCTCGTCGCGGTCGCGGCTCCCGAGTCCTGGTTCACCTACTACCACTGGCTCGACGATGCCCGGGCGCCGGACTTCGCCCGGATGGTGGACATCCACCGCAAGCCGGGCTACGACCCGGCGGAACTGCTCTTCGACCACACCGACCGGCTGGTCAAGGCGCGCGCCGCGCTCGCGCTCGCCCGCAAGAGGCTCGGGCTGCGCTACGCGATGAACGTCGTGTCGCTGGACCCGTCCCGGGTGCGGGGCAGCCACGGCCGCCTTCCGGCGCGCCCCGAGGACGGGCCCGTGCTGCTCTGCTCCGATCCCGGCCCGGCCCGCGACGCCCTCGCCGCGACGGAGGTCAAGGACCTTCTGCTCGACCTGGCGTTCGCTCGCGGAGCATCCGCGCCATGAGGTCGATCTCTTCCTGCTGACCGCTGACCATCGTCCGGGCGAGCCGCCGCACCTCCGGCCAGGAGGTGCCGGCGGGCTCGGGCCCGGCCGCGTGCCCGGCCGCATGGTCGGCTGTACGACCGGCTGCACGGCCGGCCTCGCGCCCCGCAGGTACAGGCCCGGCCACGTGCCCGGCCATGAGCACCCCGCCGCGGTGATGCTCGATCATGAGCCGCAGGAAGAGGACATCCGCCTCCGCGGGAGCCGCCGTGGACAGCCGCCTCAGCTGCTCGCGGGAGGCCATCCCCGGCATGAGGACACCGGCCCGCCGGTCCGCCTCGCTCGGTGGGGGCATCCGCATCCAGGCCATCGGCGGCCGCCCGGACGTCGGTGTGCGGCCCCAGAGCGCCAGCCAGCCCAGCATCATGCCCCGCTGGACGGCCTGGGTGTTGGCGATGTCGTAGGCGAGCAGGCGCACGTCGGCGGAGGCGCTGCGGTCGCGGAGCAGGAACGCCATCTCCACGGCCTGCTGGTGGTGGACGGACATGTCCCGGGCGAAGCCGACCTCGGCGGAGTCCTCGCCGGGGACGGCGGGCCCGGCGCTTCGGACCGCCCGTGCGGGAAGGTGGAGCAGAGCGGCGGCCGGCAGGACGAGCGCCAGCACGGCCGCCAGGCCGATCAGCAGCGTTCGCCGGGCGGCGTCGCTCATGGCTCGGCTCTGCCGCCGGTCACGGGCCCGCCGGGTTCCTGCGCCTGCGGCCCGGAGGTGTAGAGGGCGAGGAACCGGTCCGCCCTCGGATCCGCCGCGGAGGTCACGCTCAGCTGGTGGCCCCAGGCGGTGAGCGTAAAGGCGCTTCGCTGTCCCGGGTTCGGGCTCATGAACCGGTACGGCACGCCGTGGACCTTCGCCTTGAAGGCCGCGATCTCGGTGGCCACCGCCCCGCTGCCATAGGTCACCCACACCGCGCCGTGCTCCAGCGAATGCACCGCGTGCTCGGGGCGCAGCGGCCGTTCGTACACGTCACCGCCGGCGTTCTGCCAGACCGGGTCGTGGACGCCGCCCACCGGCGGGTCCGGCTCCGCCGGATAGCGGACGCCCCCGGTCCGGTGGCCGCGGGCCTGGCCGGGGTAGACCCTTTCACCGGGCACGTTGGCTCTCTCCGGGTCGGGCCCGCTCGGCCGCGGCGCGGTCCCGGCACCGGGCCTGTCGTCCTGGGCCGCGGTCACCGCCCAGCCCGCCACGGCCAGGCCCGCCACCGCCGCGAACGCGACGGCGCCCACCACGAGCCGTCGCTCGCGGCGGGCCCGGCGCGCCTCGCCGCGCCGCAGTGCCGCCAGCCGTTCGAGCCGTGCGCGGTCGGGCCCGCCGGCGTCGGGGCCGAAGGGACCGGGATCGCCCTGCTGTTCGGGGCTCTGTCGCTGAGTCATGGCATCCCGAACCTAGGCGCTCCCGGGTCCCGGGCTCCTGGGAGTCACGGCCCGGCCGGGCCCCGACCCCGCTCGGGCCGCCGCTCGGGCCGCCCGGCCCAAGCCGGGACCCGAATGGGCCCGGACACCCATGAGCCCAGGACCGGGGGGCTCCTACGTTGAGGGCGTCCAGGAGAGGCGGAGGACCGACGGCCGGCCCGGTTGTCCCCTCCCCGACCCAACACAGGGATGTGAGGAACCAATGGTGACCAAGGAAGGCGCCTACGAGGCGCCCGCGCTGGTCGAGATCGGCGACTTCGCCGAGCTGACCCTCGGCCTGAACTCCGGCTGCCCGGTCGACTGGTACTGGTGGGCCTACGTCTGCTGACCCAGCCGACCGGCACTAGCCGTTCAGGCACCGGTACGGGGGCCCTGAGGGCCCCCGTACCCCCGGCGGTGGCGGAACCTCGCGATCCTCGCCAGGTCCGCCACCGCCGGTCGTCTTTGTCGCCCGGAGAACACGGACCTGAGGACACATGGACTTTCTCATCCTCCCGGACAGCCCGGCCGGTGACGCGATCCTCGATCGGCTTCCCGACCGGGCGGGCACGCGGCTCGTCCCCCACGCCTCGGGACGCCCATGGCTCGTGGGCGACTGGGCGGACGAGCACTTCGCGCTGGTCACCGCGGGGACCCGGCGCCTGGCGGTCCTCGGCCGGACACGGCTCGACCCCACGGCCGCCGAGCGGGCCCTGGACCGGGCACGCTCACCGCACGCCCTCGACGAGGTGGCCCGCACCCTTCCGGGCGCCTTCCACCTGCTGGCGTCGTTCGACGGCCGGACCCGCAGCCAGGGCACGATCTCGACCGCACGGCAGATCTGGTACGCCACGGTCGACGGGGTGACGGTCGCCGCCGGCGACCCCGGCCGGCTGCTGGCGCTCACCGGCCCGCGACTCGACCCGGAGGCGCTGGCCCTGCGGCTGATGACACCGGTGGCCCCGTGGCCGCTCTCCCAGCGTTCGGTGTGGGCCGGGGTGTCGCAGCTGCCCTCCGGCCACTGGCTGCACGTCTCCCCGGACGGCACCGGGAGTCCCGTGCACTGGTGGCGGCCGCCGCCCGCCGCGCTGACGTTGCCCGAGGCCGCGGCCTCGCTCCGGACGGCGCTGGTCGAGGCGGTCGCGGTCCGCGCGGCGGGGGCGCGCACGATGAGCGCCGATCTGTCCGGGGGCCTGGACTCCACCAGCCTGTGCTTCCTGGCGGCGGCCGAGGGGGCGGACCTGCTCACCTACCACTGGCAGCCGCTGGACCGGGCCAACGACGACTCCGTCTGGGCCGGGCGGGCGGCGGGGCTGATGCCGGGCGTCCGGCACACGGTCATCACACCGGATGACGCGCCCAGCTGGTTCGCCTCCCGGCCCGGCGACGGCCGGACGCGCGACGACGTGGAGGGCCCGCCCTCCTGGAGCCGCAACCGGGCCCACATGGAACACCTCTCCCAGGTCGCCGCCGCCGAAGGGTCCTCGACGCACCTCATCGGACTCGGCGGCGACGAGCTGTTCGGGGCCGTACCGGGGTACCTGTGGTCGCTGGTCCGCAGGCATCCGCTCCGGGGCCTGCGAGCGGCCCGCCGCCACCGGACCATGGGCCGCTGGCGGCTCGGCTCCACCGTTCGCGGGCTGGCCGACCGCACCGGCTTCGCGGAGTCGCTGGCCGCCTCCGCCGACGGGCTGACCGGCGGCCCCGTGGGCGCCTTCGAGGCGCCGCGCGGGTGGCGCGGGGACCTGCGCATGCCCCCGTGGGCCACCGGGCAGGCCGTCGACACCGCACGGCGGCTGCTGCGCGCCACCGCCGCCGACGGGGCGCGTCCGCTGGACCCCGAACGGTACAGGCACCAGATCCTTGAGAGCGTCCTCATGAGCGGAAGCGCCGTCCGCCAGCTGGGACTCGCGCTCGCCCCCTCCGGGGTCGACTGGGAGGCCCCGTACCTGGACGACCGCGTGATCGAGGCGGCGCTGTCGGTCCGGATCGGCGAGCGCACGGTGTGGGGTCAGTACAAGCCGGTCCTCACGACCGCCCTGCGCGGCGTCGTGCCCGACCAGATCCTGGGCCGGCGGAGCAAGGGCGAGTTCAGCGCCGAGGTCTACGCCGGGCTGGAGACCAACCGGCACACGCTGCTGGAGCTCTGCGACGACCTGCGGCTGGGCGGGCTGGGGCTGGTGGACCCCGGGACGCTGCGGGCCGGGCTGATCACCCCGGGACCCGAGACCCGGCATCTGACCCCCTTCGAAAACACCCTGGCCTGCGAAAACTGGCTGCGTTCCCCCCGCGCCCATGCCGCGCGGGCCACGATCCCGGCAGGAGAACCGCGATGACACTGGCCCTCCCCCCTGACGTCACGGCGACCGACAGCGACGACGGCCTGGTGCTGCTCGACCAGCGCAACGGCCGCTACTGGCAGCTCAACCGGACCGGGGCCGCCACGTTGCGGCTGCTCCTCGACGGGAACTCGGTCGAACAGGCGGCGGCACTGCTCACCGAAGGACGTCCGGAGTTCGCCGAACGCGCCCGCCGCGACGTGGAGTCGCTGCTGGCGAGGCTGAGCGAGGCGCGTCTGGTGGTGGCGCCATGAGCATGCCGGTCACCTCCGAACACGCCGTGCGGCTGTCGTGGCACCGGCACCTCACCGCGCGCGGGGCCGCCGGGCTCTCCCGGCTCCTGATCCTGCTCCCGCCGCGGCGGCTGCGCCAGGTGCTGAGCGCGCTGAGCCGGGGCTCCCGCCCCGCCACCGTCGCCGAGGCGCTGGGCGCCCGGCAGGCGGTCGTCTCGGTGAGCGACCGCTGCGCCGGCCAGGGATGCCTGCAACGGTCCGTGGCCGCCGTCCTGCTGTGCCGGCTGCACGGCTCCTGGCCGGACTGGTGCACCGGGTTCCGCACCCGCCCGTTCCGCGCCCACGCCTGGGTCGAGGCGGAAGGGGCCGCCGTCGGCGAGACCGATGACACGACGCTGTTCCACACCGTGATCAGTGTCCGACGCGGCTCCCGGGAGCGGGCGTGAACGCCGGCGGCGGCCCCGCGATCGTCGCGCGGGGACTGCGCAAGGTCTACGGCGCCCACGAGGCCGTGGTCGATCTGGACCTGACCGTCCCGGCCGGGGAGATCTTCGGTTTCCTCGGGCCCAACGGCGCGGGCAAGAGCACCACCATCGGCATGCTCACCACACTGCTGCGGCCCACCGCGGGCCGGGCCGTCGTCGCCGGGCACGACGCGCTCGACGAGCCCGGCGAGGTCCGGCGCCGCATCGGCCTGGTCTTCCAGGAGACGACGCTGGACGGCGACCTCACCGCGGCCGAGAACCTGCGCTTCCACGCGGACCTGTTCGGCCTCCCGCGCCGGCGGGCGCGGGAGGCGATCGCGGCGATGCTCGACCTGGTGGACCTGACCGAGCGCCGGAACGCGCCGGTGCGGACCTTCTCCGGCGGGATGCGGCGCCGGCTGGAGATGGCGCGGGGCCTGCTGCACACCCCGCGGGTGCTGTTCCTGGACGAGCCCACGACCGGGCTCGACCCGCAGACCCGCGCCTCCATCTGGGAGTACCTGCACCGGATGCGGCGCGAGCGGCAGCTCACCATCTTCCTCACGACCCACCACCTGGAGGAGGCCGAGCACTGCGACCGGATCGCCATCATCGACCACGGCGAGGTGGTCGTGACGGGTTCCCCGGTCGAGCTGCGCGCGATCGTGGGGGCCGACCTGGTGGCGCTGCGCACCGGTGACGACGCGAAGGCGGCGCTGGCGGCGCGGGAGCGGTTCGGCCTCGACGCGTCGGCGGATCCGGACGGCGTCCGGCTGAGGGTGGGCGACGGGGCCGCGTTCGTGCCCCGGCTGTGCGCCGAGCTCGGTGTCCCCGTGCACTCGGTGACGGTCACCCCGCCGTCACTGGACGACGTGTTCCTGCACTACACCGGCCGGACCATCCGGGAGGCCGACGCTCCGGCGCGCCCCGCCGTCCCGGGACCGAGGAGGTAGAAGGTGGTACGTACCGAAGCCCCGCCGCAGCCGGTGCCGGACTCCCGGATCGAGGCGCCGCTGCGGCGCCGCGACCGGATCGCCCTGGATCTGCGGGCCGTCCGGGTCCTGTGGCAGCGCGAGGTGATCCGGCTCGTCCGCAGCCCGCTGCGGATCGGCATGGGCCTGCTGACCCCGCTGATGTTCCTGCTCATCCTCGGGACGGGCCTGTCCTCGGCCGCGGGCACGACCGCCGACGGCTTCAAGGAGTTCCGGACGTTCCTGTTCCCCGGCGTCCTGCTGATGGCCGTACAGGCCCCGGCGATGGCCGTCGGCACGTCCATCGTCTGGGACAGGCAGGCCGGGTTCCTGCGCCAGATGCTCGTCGCGCCCGTGCGGCGCGGCGCGCTCCTCGTGGGGATCGCCCTGGGCGGCGCCACCACCGGCGCCGCGTACGGCGCGCTGGTGCTGGCCGTCGCCGGGGTGGCGGGCATCCGCTACGACCTCCGGCTCCTGCTGGTGCTGGTCGAGCTGGCGGCCACCGCGCTGACGTTCACCGCCATCGCGGTCTGCTGCGCCGTGTGCATCAGGCGCGTCGAGAGCTTCCAGGTCGTCGTGAGCCTGTCGATGATGCCGCTGCTGTTCCTGTCCGGGGCGATGTTCCCGGTCGGCGGGCTGCCCGGGTGGCTGGGCGGCGCGGTCCTGGCCAACCCGCTGACCTACGCGGTCGACGCGATCCGCCGCACCCTCCCCGGCGGCGGGCCCGACCTGCAAGGGAGGGCGGCCGGGCCGCAGTGGTGGGGATGGACGCCCCCGGTGGCCCTGGAACTCGGCCTGATCGTGCTGATCGCCCTCACCGCCCTGGCGGTGGCCGCGCACCGGTTCTCGCGGACCGAGTGACGGCGGGCCTTCCGAACCGGTCGACGAACTCGGCGTAGGCCCGGTGACCTTTGCCCCGGGCCTACGCCGACTCCACTTCATCGGCGGCTCAGACCTCCGGAGCCCCCATGCCCGCCGGGTAGGGGAAGGACTGGAAGTCAAGGTCGAGCCGTTCGGGGCCGCGACGCAGCCAGGTCCGGGCCAGCCGCCGCACCGTCGGGCGGGGCAACGGCGGATTGACGTGCTCCTCGCTCGGCTTGGCGACCGTCTGCACGGCCCACGCGAAGCCGTTGAACGTGGCGATCTCGCGCCATCGCGACTCGTCGTCGATGCCGAGGAACATCATCGCCCGCAGGTAGACGTGCCACACGTGGTAGCCGCGCGGCGGCCGGCCGTCCATCGTGTGCACGCTCTGGTGCCGCGGGTCGTAGAGGACGCCCTGGCCGAAATCGGCGAACGCCGCGGCGAGCCGGTGGCCTCCCCGCGGATAGACGGCGTCGAAGACCGCCGCCTGGGCTCCGGCCAGCACCTCCAGGGGCTGTTCGATCGGGGTCACGAACTCGGTGAAGTTGTCCGGATAGGCGCGCTCCTTCACCATCCGCTGCCAGGCGTCGACCAGGCCGCGTTCCGCGCCGCCTGCCGTGTAGTTCTGGATCGCCACGAAGGCCGCCATCACCTCCGGCGTCCGGTGGTACAGCGTGGCCTCGTCCAGCCGGTACCAGAGCTCGTTGGCCCGCCGGTCGCCGGACATGCCGGGGACCGGCGGCAGTCCGCCGGCCCCCGGGGGCCGTGGCGCCTGCGCGGTGCCCGGTGCCCGGGCGGCCGCCGGGGCGGCCGCCGCCACGCCGAGCATCCCCAGCCCGGCCGCCGCGGCGGCCCCGGCCGACGACCGCAGCAACCGCCGCCTGTCCAGATCCTTCGGCTCCATCAGGACAGCCAGGCCGGATAGGGGAAGGAGTCGAAGGCCGCGTCCACCTGGTCGGGCGTGCGGCGGCTCCAGGCACGGATCAGCCGTTCGCCGTGCCTCCTGGCGAGCGGCGGGTTCACCCGGCTCAGCTGCGGCTTGAGGATGGACTGGGTCTCCCAGCCCGCGCCCATCAGCCGGTCGACCCGGCTCCACCGCTCCCTGTCGATGTTCTGGAGCGTCATGCCGCGGTTGATCGCGTGCCAGAAGTGCCAGCCCTTGGTCGGCTCGCCGTTCGGCCCGCCGTTCATCATGTGGATCTCGTTGGGGTGCGGCATCCGGGGGTCGTAGAGGGTGCCCTCGCCCATGTGGATCAGGGCCCAGGCGAGGCCGTGGAGGTTGTGCCGGTAGTACCGGTCGTAGAGCTCCAGCTGCAGCCGGGACACGAACGCGTAGGCGTCCCTGGCGGGCGTCACGTAGGGCATGAAGGCCTCGGGGTAGGTGCCCTCCTTCCGGGTCCGGGCGTAGTGCTGCAGCAGTTCGTCCGAGGAGCCGCCCGCCGCCGTGATCATCGCCTGGAAGGCGTCCCTGATCTCCTGGGTGATCTGGTGCGCGAAGCGGATCTCGTAGTCGTACCAGAGCTCGTTGGCGCGCCGGTCGCCGCGCATTCCCGGGACGTGGGGGAACGGCGGCGGGGGCTTGCCGGCACCGGCCGGAGCCGTCCCGGCCGCCGCCGCGGCGGGGGCCGGCGCCATGCCCGCCAGGCCGGTCGCGCCGACGGCCACCGCGGTCAACCCGGTGGTCAGCGCCTGTCTGCGGCTCATCGTGGACATCGAACACTCCTCCGTGGATCGAGGTCGGGGAACGGGCCGTTCCGGGCTTCGCACCGTGACCCCGCGAGCGGCCCCGCTCACCGTAGGGAGCTCCGCGTCCCGGATTCCTGAGGGCACGGTCCCTCTCCTGTCCCGAACGGGCCGGCTCTCTCAGCGATCTCTCAGGTGCGGCGGGGCAAGCTGGAGGGAACGACGGTGGGAAGTCACCGAGTGACGGATCGGCGGGCCGGACGGGCTGCCTGGGACGGGCGGGAGGCGGGGCCGGAGTGCGGGCGCTGGTGATCGACGACGAGCGGCGGATGGCCGCCGCGATCCGGCGCGGCCTGGAAGCCGAGGGCTTCACGGTCGAGCTGGCCTTCGACGGCGAGGACGGGCTGCACCTGGCCCGCGAGGGCACCTTCGACGTGATCATTCTCGACATCATGCTGCCGAAGGTCAGCGGCTACGAGGTGTGCCGGCGGATGCGCGAGGCGGAGATCTGGGCCCCCATCCTCATGCTGTCCGCCAAGGACGGCGAGTACGACCAGGCCGACGGCCTCGACCTCGGGGCCGACGACTACCTGACCAAGCCGTTCTCGTTCGTGGTCCTGGTCGCGCGGGTACGGGCGCTGCTGCGCCGTGCCGCGGTCCCGCGCCCGGCGGTCCTGCGGGCCGGCGACCTGCTGCTGGACCCGGCCCGGCGCGCGGCGAGCCGGGGCGGCACCCCGCTGACGCTGACGCCGCGGGAGTTCGCGCTGCTGGAGTTCCTCATGCGGCGGCTCGGCGAGGTCGTCTCCAAGCCGGAGATCCTGCGGCATGTCTGGGACGCCCACTACGACGGTGATCCCAACGTGGTCGAGGTGTACGTCGGCTACCTCCGCCGGAAGATCGACACGCCGTTCGACCGCTGCGCGCTGCAGACGATCCGCGGGATGGGCTACCGGCTGGCCGGCGATGGGGGCTAGGGCCGTGCTGGGCCCCGCGCTCGGCCGGTGGCGGCGGCGCGGGCTGCGCGCCCGGCTGACGCTGGTGACGGTGCTGGCCCTGGCGGGGGCGCTCGGCCTGGGCGGTCTGTGGGCCGTCCGGACCACCGAACGGGCGGTGCTGTCCGGCGCGGAGCACACCGCGCGCCAGCGCGCCGAATCCATCGAGCCGCTGGTGGGCCGGAGCCGCGAGGCCCCGTTCCGCCCCGGCCCGCCCCGGGCCGTCCCGGGCCCGCTGCCCGGAGTGGCCGGCCAGCCCGTGCAGATCCTGAACGAGGACGGTCGGCTGCTGGGGGCGTCCGCCGACGCCGATGCCCTGCCGGTCCTGCTCGATGCCGGCGACACGCGGAGGGCCCGCCAGGGCGCGGTGTTCACCGTGGACACCAAGGTCGGCACCCTCCTGGTGGTCGGCGCCGCCGCCCGGGAGCCCGGCGGCCGCCCGGTGACGGTGCTCGCCGCCGTCCCGCTGAGCGACACGCTGCGCACCCTGCGGGCGATGCGCACCTGGGTGCTGGTCGGCGTCCCGCTGGTCGTGCTGCTGCTGGCGGCCACCGTCTGGGCGGTCGTCGGGTTCACGCTGCGTCCCGTCACCGCCCTGCGGCGCGGCGCGCAGGAGATCGCCACCAGCGAGACCGACCGGCGGCTGCCCGTCCCCGCCACCCGCGACGAGATCCACGAGCTCGCCCTGACCCTCAACGACATGCTCGACCGGCTCGCGGCGGCCGGCGCCCGGCAGCGCGCCTTCACCGCCGACGCGGCGCACGAGCTGCGCAGCCCGCTGGCCAGCCTGCAGACCCAGCTGGAGGTGGCGCTCGCCCATCCCACCGGGCAGCACTGGCGCGAGACCGTCCGGGACGTCCTGGCCGACGTGCAGCGGCTGTCGCGGCTGGCGGAGACGCTGCTCGCGCTGGCCCGGCTGGACGGGAACGCGTCCATCGACCCCGGCGACGCGGGCCCGGCCGACCTGAGCACGATCGCGGTCGCCGTCGCCGAGCGGTTCGAACGCGCCCGGGTCCCGGTCCGCGTCGACGCGCCCACCGTCGTCCGGGCCCGCGCCGTCCCGCACGACATCGACGGGGTGCTGACGAACCTCGTGGCCAACGCCGTGCGCCATGCGGCGAGCCGGGTGGACATCGCCGTCCGGGCCGAGCGGGGCCGGGCGGTCCTCACGGTGGCCGACGACGGCCCCGGCATCCCCGCGGCGGACCGGCGGCGCGTCTTCGAACGGTTCACCCGGCTCGACGCCTCGCGCGACCGCGACGCGGGCGGCGCCGGCCTCGGGCTGGCGATCGTCGCGGAAACGGTGGAGCGCCACCACGGCGAGGTCACACTCGAGGACGCCCTCCCCGCGGGCACCGGACCCGAGGTCACCGGGCCGGGACTGCTGGCCACCGTGCGCATTCCGGCCGCCCCCTGAGAAGGCTCTCAGCCTCCCTCAGCGTCGTCACAGTGCCCGTCCCCGAGGCTGTGCGGTGTCGGTCCCGGGCGGATCCGGGACCCGAGAGGAGATCATGTCAACGCGAGGTGCCGGAACAGTGGCGGCGGCAGCGTTCGCCGCCCTCGTCGTGGCCGGCTGCGGGGGTTCGGACGGGAAGGGCGACGGTGTGGCGTCGGCGGGCGGCAAGAGCCCCTCCGGCGGCGCGGCGCCCTCGTCCGTCGCCGCTCCCACCGACCCCAACGACCAGATGCTGCAGTTCGTGCGCTGCCTCCGGCAGAACGGCGTCAACGTGGCCGACCCGAAGCCGGGCGACGACATCGGGAAGCTCGGGTTCCCGCCCGGCACCGACCGCGGCACCGTGGAGCGCGCGCAGCAGGCGTGCCGGCAGTACGCCCCCCAGAACAGCGCCGGGCGGCGCTCGGACCCGAAGGTCCGGGACCAGCTGGTGAAGTTCGCCGCCTGTATGCGCGGCGCCGGGATCGACGTGGCGGACCCGCCGGTCAACGGCCCGGTGGACATGAGCGGGGTCGACCGCAAGTCCCCGCAGTACGCCAAGGCGATGCAGAAGTGCTCCGGACTGCTCCCGGAGCAGGGCACGCCGTGAGACTCCCGCCTTCCCGACGCACGGCCGCGGTGGCGGCCGCCATCGCGGTGACCGCGGCGTCCGGAGCGGTGCTCGCCGCCGGCCGGGCCGGCGGACCGGAGCCGTCGCCCGGCCGGCCCGCCCGCCCCGACGCCACCGCCCGGGTCACGCAGGGAGATCTCATCGACACCAAGACCGTGACCGGGACGCTCGGCTACGGCGCGGAGCAGACGCTGACCAACGGGGCCTCGGGGACGGTCACCTGGACCCGGCCCGACGGGGCCACCGTCGGTCGGGGCAAGGTCCTCTACCGGGTCGACAACCGTCCGGTCCTCCTGATGTACGGGTCCATTCCGATCTATCGCGACCTGTCGTCCGGCATGGACGGCGCCGATGTCAGGCAGCTCGAACGGAACCTGCGCGCGCTGGGCTACGGCAAGGGCATGACGGTCGACCGGCACTTCAGCGCCGCCACCGCCGCGGCCGTCATCGACTGGCAGGACGACCAGGGCCTGCCCGAGACCGGGAGCGTCGACGCCGCCCAGGTCGTCTTCGCCCCCGGCGCGGTGCGGATCACCGACACGAAGATGACCAAGGGCGTGAAGGTCCGGTCCGGGTCCGCCGCGCTCACCGTGACCGGGACCGAACGCCGGGTGGAGGTCGACCTGGACACCACCGACCAGCAGTTCGCCCGCAAGGGCGCGAAGGTGACCGTGGGGCTGCCCGGCGGCGACCGGGTCGACGGGCGCCTGGTCACGGTCGGGACCGTGGCCAGGACCAAGGGCGAGCCGGACGACCAGGGCACGGTCGACGCCACGATCAAGGTCGAGATCGCGCTCGGCGACCCGGGCAAGGTCCGGACGCTCGACCGCGCGCCGGTGAGCGTGGACCTTGAGAGCGAACGGCATCGCAACGTCCTGTCGGTGCCCGTCGAGGCGCTGCTGGCCCTGCGCGAAGGCGGGTTCGGCGTGCAGCTCGTCGAGGGCGGGACCGCACGGGTCGTCGCCGTGCGGATCGGGTTGTTCGCCCGGGGCAGGGTCGAGGTCTCCGCGCCCGGCCTGCGCGCCGGCTCGGTGGTGGGGGTGCCGGCGAAATGATCCGGTGGGCATCGGCAGGGCCGGGCACGACGCCGCCGCGGCCGGTCCCGGGCGAGAGCGGGAGCGCGCCGGTCGTACGGCTGGACGACGTCACCAAGCACTACCCCGGCGGGGTGACCGCCCTGCACGGGATCTCGCTGAACGTCCTGGACGGTGAGCTCGTGGCCATCGTCGGGCCGTCCGGCTCGGGCAAGTCGACCCTCCTGCACCTGATCGGCACGCTCGACCGGCCGAGCGCCGGCACCGTGACGATCGCCGGTCAGGAGGTCGGCGGGCTGAGCGACGGGCGGCTGTCGGCGCTGCGCGCCCAAGCCATCGGCTTCGTCTTCCAGCAGTTCCACCTCACCGACGCCTTCAGCGCCCTGGACAACGTGGCCGAAGGGCTCCTCTACACCGGAGCGCCGCTGGCCGAACGGCGCGCTCGGGCCACCGCCGCGCTCGAACGGGTCGGCCTCGGCCATCGCCTCGGGCACCGGCCCGGGCGGCTCTCCGGCGGGGAACGCCAGCGGGTGGCGATCGCCAGGGCGGTCGTGGGCGAGCCCCGGCTCCTGCTCGCCGACGAACCGACGGGAAATCTCGACACCGGGTCGGGGACCGGGGTCCTCCGGCTGCTGCGGGAGCTCAACGCGGCCGGGACCACGGTTGTGATCATCACCCACGACGACGAGGTCGCCGCCGCGGCCCCGCGCCGGCTGCGCATCCGCGACGGGAGAGTCGTCGCCGACGAGCGGGCGGCACGACCGGGAGGCGATGTCCGATGAACCTCACCCCCGCCCGCCTCAGCCCGCGCGACACCCTGCGCACGGGCGCCACCGGCCTGCGCACGCGGCGGCTGCGCGCGGCGCTGTCCGCGCTGGGGATCGCGATCGGCATCGCGACCATCGTCGTCGTCGTGGGCATCTCCGAGTCCAACAAGGCGGACCTGCTGGCGCAGCTCGACCGGCTCGGCACCAACATGCTGACCGTCACCCCGGGCAGCACCCTGGGCGGGAAGGACGCCAGGCTCCCGGAGACCGCGGTCGAGATGACCCGCCGGATCGGGCCGGTGCAGACCGTGGCGGCCGTCGGGCACCTGGACGCCTCCGTCCGCCGCACCGACAAGATCCCCGCGGCGGAGACCGGGGGCGTCGGCGTCAGCGCCGCCACCGGCGACCTCGCCAGGACCCTCCAGGTCACCGTCGAGCGCGGCACATGGCTCAACCCGGCGACGGCCCGCTATCCGGCGGCCGTCGTGGGATCGGTGGCGGCCCGCCGCCTGGGGATCGCCGAACCCGGGGCGCAGCTGTGGATCCGCGACCGGTGGTTCACCGTGGTCGGCGTCCTCGGCGCGGCCCCGCTGGCCCCCGAGATCGAACGCTCCGTCCTGGTCGGCTGGGACGCCGCCAAGGCGTACCTCGGCTTCAACGGATCCCCGACGACCATCTACGAGCGTTCCGCCCCCGAGGCCGTCGGCGCCGTGCGCGGCGTGCTCGCTCGGACCGTCAACCCCGAGAACCCCGAGGAGGTCGAGGTGAGCAGACCCTCCGACGCGCTCGCCGCCCGCGCGGCGGCGGCCGGGACGTTCACCAACCTCTTCCTGGGCCTGGGCGCCGTGGCCCTGATCGTGGGCGGCGTGGGCGTGGCCAACACGATGGTGATCTCCGTGCTGGAGCGGCGCCGGGAGATCGGCCTGCGCCGGTCGCTGGGGGCCACCCGGGGTCAGATCCGCACCCAGTTCCTCACCGAGTCCCTGCTGCTGGCGGTGCTGGGAGGGGTGGCCGGCTGCCTGCTCGGAGCGGTCACCACGGCCGGGTACGCCGTCACGCGCGAACTGCCGATCGCACTGCCCGCCTGGGTGTTCGGCGCGGTGCTGGCGGCCGCGCTCCTCATCGGCTCGCTCTCGGGGCTGTACCCCGCGATGCGGGCGGCGCGGGTGCCACCGACCGTCGCTCTCGCCACGATCTGATATTGCTATCACCGACCGTAGGGAAAGCTCACCGAACACATCAATACAAGGAAGTCAACAACTCTGTCAATAATTAGCGTCAACATCTTCGACGGCACCTCGGATTGACACCTCAAGGGTGACCATATTTGGCCAATACAATTGTCCACTTCACATAGCGAGGCATAAGTTACAGTGAACCTTCCTTGCGGGCACCCTCCGGGGGTGCCATAGGCTTTCATCAAGTTGATGGGGCGGAGACTTCGTGTCACAATTCGCCGAGACCACGGAGCCGGCAGGACCACGATGGCGCAACGGCGCCATTCGTGTATTTCTCGTAGACGAGCACGAATTGTTCCGAGCCGGGATCCGCGCCGCGCTCGGCGAAAGTGACACCCTCGACTTCGCAGGAGAAGCGGCGACCGGCGCCGAGGCCGAGGACGCGCTGTCATTCCTTACGCCGGCCGCCGATGTCGTGCTGCTCGATCTGCAGGTATCGGACGGCCGGGGGGTCGACGCGCTGCGCAGAATCGCGTCGGGCATCGAGCCCCCTCCCGGCGTGCTGGTGGTCTCCGCCGCGGAGGAGGACGACCTGGTGGTGGCCGCGTTGCGCGCCGGCGCCCGCGGCTACATGCTCAAGAGCTCCTCCCAGCAGGAACTGAGACGGGCGGTGCACATCGTGGCGGGCGGCGGCGCCGTTTTCAGCCCCGAGATCGCGGCGCGGCTCGGGGTGTACTTCTCCGCGGTGCACGAACTGCCGAGCCGGGCCGCGTTCCCCGAACTGACCAACCGCCAGCGGGAGATCCTCGACCTGATCGCCCGGGGCTACGACAACCGGCGCATCGCCCGCGAACTGGTACTGGCGGAAAAGACCGTCCGAAACCACATCTCCCAGCTCTTCACCAAGCTGCAGGTCGCCGACCGGACCGCGGCGGCGGTACGCGCCAAGGACGCCGGACTCGGCCTGTGACGCGACATCAGCAGCCCGCCCGACCGCCGGTGCCGAGTCGCCGCCAGAGCCACGACTCCGGTCCCGAAATCGCGACGCCCGCGCTTCAGTCCCGATGTGACGGCCTATCGCCCGCGCCCGGCGTCGTGGCCGTGAGCTGCGCGCAGCGTGTCGGCGGCATTCGAGGGCTGCGGTGGGCGTGGGAGTGCGGGTCTGTCCGGCTGTTGTCGGAGTTCCCTTGAGGGAAGGGTGGGGGCGCTGTTAGCTTCGCCCGGTGGACGACGGCATGCGTGCACGGACCGAGGCGGTCGCGGAGTTCGCGGCCGCTCTGCGGGAACTTCGCAACTCGGTCGGCAATCCCTCCTTCAGGGAGATGTCCGGTCGATCCGGGGCGATCTCCCACACGACGCTCCACGAGGCCACGAAGGGCAACCGGCTGCCCAGCTGGGGGACGACCGCCGAGTTCGTCAAGGCGTGCGGCGCCGATCCCGAGGACTACCGAGAACGCTGGGAGCAGGCGAATCTGACGGTCAGGTCCGGCCGGCCGACGGGGGAACTCGTCGTCGCCGTCACCGAGCCTCAGGCCGTGCGTGTCGAGCCGGTCGTCTTCGTGCCCGAAGGGCGCCGGCGGTTGCGGCCGGCTCTTCCGGTCGCGGCCGGTCTCGGCGTCGTGCTGGTGGGGACGGTCGTCGTCGGCGTGGTCTTCGCCAATCGCGACTCCGAGGCCGAGGGGCGCGGTCCGAGTGCTTCTCCTGCGGCGTCCTCGGTCGGCTGTCCGGTGCCGCCGCCGCGGACCGCGGCGGCCCCGCCCGCTCACCGAGGTGACGCGGCCCAGTTCATCACCGATGTCACCTTGCCCGACTGCACGCGCGTCAGAGGCGGGAGGACCGTCACCAAGGTGTGGCGGCTCAAGAACGCCGGGACCGTGCGGTGGAAGGGGTACTCGCTGCTCCGCCTCGACATCCCGCAGCGGGTCGATCAGTGCCGCACCGAGACCCATGTGCCGATCGAGGACACGCGGCCGGGCGGGACGGTCGACATCCGGACCGACGTCACCACGCCCAGCGGTCCGGGGCTCTGCTACGTGCGGTTCAAGATGATGGACGCCTCGGGGAAGGTCGCCTTTCCCGGGAGCCGGCCGGTCAACTTCCAGATCATCGTCCAATGACCCTGGTGCCCCGCCGGGGCGGGGCACGGCGGGGCACCAGGGGTTCAGGAGAGGGTGATCCCTCTGTAGTAGGCGGTCAGGATCCTGGAGTAGGTCCAGCCCGCGTTGGCCTTGTCACGGGAGCCGTACTGCGACATCCAGTCCCCGTCGACCCATGCGCCGCACGCCGTCGTGGTCGCGCAGTACTGGGCCTGGAGGACCTTGCCGCCGCGGGTCATCCGGGCGCCCCACGTCGCGTCCACCGCGGCGTTCGTCGACGCCTTCGCAGAGCCGGGCTTGTACACCTGGCTCGACGTGGTGTCGTAGACGTCGAAGCACTGGCCTCCCGGCGTCTTGCGGGTCGAGTGCAGCGCCCAGTACCAGCCGTAGTGCTTGACGGCCATCGCGCCGGCCCGCAGGGACTCCCTCGGCCAGCCCGTCACCCACTCGTTGGGCAGGACGTTCTTGACGTAGGTCTTGAACGCCACCCGTTCCACGCGGTTGAGCGACACCCGGTAGACGAGGATCGTCGTGGGGAGCTTGCCATGCGTGCCGTCGGTCTTGCAGCCGGTCGGCGGCGGGGTGGAGCCCAGGAGTTGGTGCGAGGCGTTCTGGTTCTTCAGGCCGGAGTTGAGGTTGCCCTTGGCGCCGGCCTTGAAGTCCTGGTACTTGCCGCCGTACCCGCTGTTGAAGTAGACCCGGACGGTCTTGGACGAGCGGTTCCACACCGAGGCCGCCGCGTTCTTGACGCACTGGCCCTTGCCCGCACCCGCGCCTTTGAACTCGAAGCAGGAGGGCTGCTTGGCCCCGTAGTCGGAGACCGACCCGGTGAAGTCCGACACCGACCCCTTGTTGTCGCTGTTGAAGTAGTAGCAGAACTCGCCGCTCTCGCAGGAGCCGTTGCGGGCCGCCGCCGAGGCGGGCGGCGCGGTCGCCAGCACCGCTCCCCCGAGCGCCAGCGCGATGACCGATCCGATCAGCCGTGTCGCCACAGTCTTCTCCACCGCGCTCAGCGGACGTTGTAGCCCTGGGAGGTCCAGAACTGGGTCGGGTTCGGGTTGTCCAGGTGCGGGTCGCCGACGCTCTTGGCCGCGCGCGTCTGCTTCCCGAGGCGCATCTCGACGTGGGTGTGCGCGGACGCGCTGGACGACACCCCGTGCCAGGACTCGTCGGCGATGACCTGGCCGCGGCCGACCGTCTGCCCCACGCGCAGGGACGAGCGCGGCGCGGAGTGCAGGTAGATCACCGTCTTGTTCAGCGAGGCGTTGTAGACGGCGATCGTGGAGAGCCCGGCCCGGCCGGTGGCCCCGCGGACGACGGAGATGACCTGGCCCGCGGTCAGGGCGCGGACGTCGGAGCCGATGCCGCGGGCGATGTCGATGCCCTCGTGCCGGCCGGGGGTGGTGGTGTAGCCGTCGAAGCCGCAGGTGATCCGGCCGCCGGTGAGCGTGTACAGGCCGCGCGACAGGTTCGTGCGGGACGACGGCGAGAACTCGTGGGAGGCGTTCTGGTTCTTCAGGCCGGAGTTGAGGTTGCCCTTCGCGCCGGCCTTGAAGTCCTGGTACTTGCCGCCGTACCCGCTGTTGAAGTAGACCCGGACCGTCTTGGACGAGCGGTTCCACACCGAGGCCGCCGCGTTCTTGACGCACTGCCCCTTGCCCGACCCCGCGCCCTTGAACTCGAAGCACGAGGGCTGCTTGGCCCCGTAGTCCGACACCGAACCGGTGAAGTCCGACACCGACCCCTTGTTGTCGCTGTTGAAGTAGTAGCAGAACTCGCCGCTCTCGCAGGAGCCGTTGCGGGCCGCCGCCGACGCGGGCGACGCGGTCGCCAGCACCGCCCCGCCCAGCGCCAGCGCGGCGGTCGTCCCGGTGAGGATCTTGTTGAGCGTCTTCATGCCGTTCTCCTTCTCGGTGGAGCCTGGATTTCGGACGGGTCAGCGGGCCTGGTACTCCTCCCAGGTACGGACGGGCACCTTCGGGCCGTCGTCCCTGCCGCGGTCGGCGAGCCCGTTCAGGCCGAGGTAGTAGTCGCCGACCTGCTGCTGGGCCTGCTTCGACAGGTCGGTGTCGCTGATGGCGGTGGCGTGGATGTGCCACGGCCAGTTCCCCTGCCGCGGACTGCGGGCCCAGGCCGCGAAGCCGACGCGGCGCAGCGCGCGGACGGCGGCGGTGCGGGTGGCGGCGTCCATCCCCTTGACCGAGATGTCGACGACGCCGCCGCCGTCATGGGTGCCCGCGGACGTGGGGTCGCCGCCGGGGTTGTACGAGCCCTGCTCCAGCACGAAGGCGCGGCCGAACAGCCGCTTCGCCTCGGCCAGCATGGCCCGCGTGCGGGTGTTGAGGACGAAGCCGCCGCTGGTCACCCGTCCGCCCGGCTCGATGACGCGGGTGACCCTGAAGCGGCCGGTCCCGAGCTTGGCGAGCGAGGTCCTGCCCGGCAGCCCGTTGGCCGCCAGGCCGGTGTAACCGAGCGACTTCTGGTACTTCGCGTAGGCGGTGACCGTCGTGGTGCCGAAGTACCCGTCCACCCACTTGGCGTCGAGCAGCTTCCGGTCGCGCAGCGCGCGCTCGACCTGGAGCACACCGGCCTTGGCGCCGGGGGTCAGCGTCCGGTCGGGCCGCCGGGGGTCGATCTGCGCCGCCTTGACGACGGCCGCCATGTCGACGTCGGGAAGGGCCCGGGCCTCCGCCGCCGGCATGGCGGACGCTTCGGCCGGGGAAGCGAGCAGGGCCGCCGAGAGGAGGGCGGCGGCACATGCGGGCAACGTCATCGTTTCTCCTGGACTGCAGGCGGGGGGAGACGTTCGAGGTGGCCTCAAACGTCACGGATCGCCCATGGGTTCACAAGAGAAACGGTGTTGTCAGACTGTCAGGCGGTTCCCCGGTGCCGCTGTAAATACCCTCTGACCTGCGCCTTACAGCCGACGGGCCGCACCGGTGCGGACAGGGCCGCCCCGTTGTCCACAGGCTGTGGACGGCCCGTTCCCGCTCAGCGGGCGAGGACCTGGTCGATCCAGTCGCCCGAGGCCTCCAGCAGGAGGTGGCCCGCGCCCAGGATGCTGGCGTCGCGACCGGTGCGGGAGGTGGCGATCTCCAGGTTGCGGGTGGCGAGCGGCAGGCAGCGCTCGTAGATCACGCCGCGGACGGTGGCCACCAGCGGCTCGGCGCCCGACAGGCTGCCGCCGATCACCAGCGCGTCGGGGTTGAAGAAGTTCACCAGCGCGGTGAGCACGTCGCCGATGAGGCGGCCCGCCGTGCGCACGGCGCTGGTGGCCTGCGGCACGCCGTCGGCGACCAGCTCGACGATGCGGGAGGGGTGGTCCACCTCGATGCCCTGCGCGGCGAGCGCCGCGGCGAGCGCGGCGCCGCTGGCGTGCGCCTCCAGGCAGTCGGGGTGGCCGCAGGAGCAGTCGATGCTCGCCTCGGACAGGATCCGGACGTGGCTGATGTCGCCGGCCGCGCCGCGTCCCCGGTGCAGCCGGCCGTCCACGACGACGCCGCAGCCGATGCCGGTGCCGAGCTTGATGACCATGAGGTTGTCGAGCTGGGGCCAGGAGCGCCGGTGCTCGCCGACCGCCATCAGGTTGGCGTCGTTCTCGACCAGCGCGGGCACCCCGGCCCGCTCGGCGGTGAAGTCGCGGACGGGGAAGTCGTTCCAGCCGGGCATCCGCGAGGGGGACACGACCTGGCCGGTCGCCGGGTCGACGGGGCCGGGCAGGCCGACGCCGATGCCGCGCACGGGCAGGTCGCTCAGCCCGCTGTCGCGGGCGAGCGCGCGCAGGTCGCCGATGACGGCGGTCAGCGTCTGCTCTGGTCCGGCGGCGATGTCGCACACCAGGTCCGACAGGGCGAGCGGGACGCCCGCCAGGTCGACGACCGCGAGCCGCGCGTGGTGCGCGCCGAGGTCGGCGGCCAGGTAGACGCCCGCGGTACGGGCGAGCCGCAGCCGGCGCGGCCGCCGCCCGCCGCGCGAGGCCCCGGCGCCCTCCTCGGTGAACAGGCCCGCCTCGATGAGCTGCTCGACGCGCAGCGAGATGCTGGAGGCGGCGAGGCCCGACAGCCGGGCGAGCTCGGCCCGCGACTCGGCCCGACCGGTCGCCACCAGCCGCACGAGTGCCGCCAGTCCGTCGTCTCTGCTGTTGCGCACCCCAGATTGATAGCACGCGCGAACTTGCTTCATCAATGTGTTGACTTGCGTCGATTTGGAGTCTTATTGTCCTGCTCAGCTTCGATTTCGAAGGAAGTTAGAGCGTGGGTGACGCAATGATCGAGGTTCGCGGGCTGCACAAGCGCTTCGGCGCGCACACCGCGCTGCGCGATGTGGACCTGGACGTCGCCGAGGGCGAGGTCGTCGTGGTGATCGGCCCCTCGGGGTCGGGCAAGTCCACGCTGTGCCGGTGCCTGAACCGGCTGGAGACGCCGGACGCCGGGCGCGTCCGCATCGACGGCGCCGACCTGCCCGCCGAGGGCCGGGCCCTCGCCCGGCTGCGCGCCGACGTGGGCATGGTCTTCCAGTCGTTCAACCTGTTCCAGCACAAGACCGTCCTGGAGAACGTGACCCTCGCGCCGGTCCGGGTGCGCGGCGTCTCCCGCGCGGAGGCGCAGCGGCACGGCCGCGAGCTGCTGGAGCGGGTCGGCATCGGGGAGCAAGCCGGCAAGCTGCCCGCGCAGCTGTCGGGCGGGCAGCAGCAGCGCGCGGCGATCGCCCGCGCGCTGGCGATGCGGCCCAAGGCGCTGCTGTTCGACGAGCCGACCTCCGCGCTCGACCCCGAGATGATCGGCGAGGTCCTCGACGTCATGACCGGCCTCGCCCGCGACGGCATGACCATGGTGGTCGTCACCCACGAGATGGGCTTCGCCCGCCGGGTCGCCGACCGCGTGGTGTTCATGGCCGACGGCGAGGTCGTGGAGACCGGGACGCCCGCCGACTTCTTCGACTCCCCCGCCACCGACCGGGCCCGGGACTTCCTGGCCAAGGTGCTGGACCACTAGCCATCCCGCGGGTGGTCACTTCGGCGCGACCGTCACGGCGCGCCTTTGAGAAAGGTTGAGATCATGGCGCGTACCCCCCTGAAGCGGCGGGCGGCCGTGGCCGCGGTCGCCGCGCTGTCGCTGGCCGGCCTGACCGCGTGTTCCGGCGACGACTCCGGCTCGGCGGTGCCCGGCGCCGGCGGCGGCAAGAAGGACGACCTCGCCGCCGCGGCCCCGGTCGCGGCGAGCCTGCCCGCCGGCTCCACCATGGAGAAGATCAAGAAGCGCGGCGAGCTGATCGTGGGCGGCTCGCTGGACGCGCCGCTGCTGTCCCAGCAGAACCCGGCGACCAAGCAGGTCGAGGGGCTGGACGCCGACTTCGGGCGGCTGCTGGCCAAGTACATCATCGGCGCGCCGAAGGTGAAGATCGTCAACTCGGCGTCCGAGACGCGCGAGGCGCTGCTGTCCAACGGCACCGTGGACGTGGTCTTCCAGACCTACAGCATCACCCCCGAGCGCGCCAAGCAGGTCGCCTTCGCCGGGCCGTACTACAGCTCCGGCCTGGTCATCGCCACCAAGAAGGGCGAGAGCGGCATCACCGGGCCCGCCGACCTGAAGGGCAAGACGGTCATCGCGGGCGCCAACACCCCGGCGATCGCCGCCATCAAGAAGGCCGCCCCGGACGCCAAGATCGTGACGTTCGGCAGCGACCCCGAGTGCGTGCAGGCGCTGAAGCAGGGCCGCGGCCAGGCCTACGTGCAGGACGAGGCCGTGCTGCTGGCCTCCGCCAAGCAGGACCCGTCGATCCAGATCCAGGGCAAGCCGTTCACCAGCGACCCCTACGGCATCGGCCTCAAGCACGGCGACGCGCAGATGAAGGCGTTCGTCAACGACTGGCTCAAGCAGATCCAGTCGTCCGGCCTGTGGGCGAAGGTCTGGAAGAACTCGATCGGCACGGTCGTGCAGGGCGAGGCGCCGCAGCCGCCCGCGATCGGCTCCGCCCCGGGCTCCGAGTGACCCCCGGCCCCGCCCTGCCATGAACGTCATCACCGACCACCTGCCGGAGTTCGGCTCCGGCCTGCTGCTGACGGTCCAGCTGACCCTGCTGTCGCTGGCCGGCGCCCTGCTCGCCGGGACCGTCGTGGCCGCCCTGCGGGTCAGCCCCGTCGGCGTGCTGCGCGGCGTCGGCATGGCCTACGTCGAGACGCTGCAGAACATCCCGCTGCTGGTCTGGCTGGTGCTCGCGGTGTTCGGCCTGCCCGAGATCGGGGTCAAGGCCGGCCTGTTCACCACCGCCGTGGTGGTGATCGCGCTCTACCAGGGCGCCTACACCGCCGAGGCGATCCGGTCGGGCATCAACGCGGTGCCCGCCGGGCAAGGCGAGGCCGCCCGGGCGCTCGGGCTCACCTTCACCCAGTCGCTGCGGCTGGTCATCCTGCCGCAGGCGCTGCGCACGGTGGTCCAGCCGCTCGGCAACATCGCGATCATGACGCTGATGAACACCGCGCTGGCCGCCGCGGTCGGCGTGGTGGAGCTGACCGCCGCCGCCAACCGGGTCAACCTGGCCGAGGCGCAGCCCATCTGGATCTTCGTCGCGGCCGGTCTGGCCTACATGGCCCTGTCCGGGGTCGTCGGCCTGGTCACCGGGACACTGGAACGGAAGCTGGCGATCCTGCGATGAGCGAACCCGCCGCCTCGCGTCTGCTGTTCGACGAGCCGGGCCCGCGCGCCCGGCGCCGCATCCGGGCCGCGACCGTCCTGTCGGTCCTGGCGGGCCTCGCCCTGGCGGCGCTCGCGCTGAAGCAGTTCGCCGACAACGGCCAGCTCGCCGCCGACCGCTGGCGCCCGTACGGCACCTGGCCGATGTGGCGCTACCTGCTGGAGGGACTGCGCTCCACGGCCGCGGCCGCCGCGGTGTCCATCGCGATCTCCATGGCGGCGGGGGTGGCGCTGGCGCTCGGCCGGGTCTCGCCCAACCGGTGGGTGCGCCTGCCGTGCGCCGCCTACGTCGAGATCGTCCGGACGGTCCCGGCCCTGCTGCTGGTGTACGTCGTGCTGTTCGCGCTCCCGCGCTACGGCCTGGACCTGCCCCTGTTCTGGAAGCTGGTCGTGCCGCTGTCGGTGTCCAACGCCGCCGCGTTCGCCGAGGTCTTCCGGGCCGGGATCCGGTCGGTGGAGCGCGGCCAGTCCGAGGCGGGGCTCGCGCTCGGCCTCACCCGGGGCCGCACGATGCGCATGATCGTGCTGCCGCAGGCGGCGCGGCGCGTGCTGCCGTCGCTGGTCAGCCAGTCGGCCGGGCTGCTGAAGGACACCTCGCTCGGCTACGTCGTCAGCTACGCCGAGCTTCTCTACAGCGGCAAGGTGCTGGCCAACTACAACCACCTGCTCATCCAGACCTACCTGGTGGTCGCGCTGGTCTACCTGGTCATCAACGCGACGCTGTCGAAGGTCGCGCGGACGCTGGAGGCGCGGCAGCGGACCCGTCCGTCCCGCGCGGCCGGCGAGGCCGTGCCGACCGCCCAACCCACCACCTGAGGACCCAGATGTACGAAGTGCTGGCCGAGGTCGTCCGCAACGGCTTCGTCGAGAGCCGCCACTACGGCAGCGTCGCCGGGCTCGCCCCCGACGGCACGCTCGCCCACGCGCGCGGCAACCCGCAGGAGACCGTGCTCCCGCGCTCCACGACCAAGCCGTTCCAGGCCGCGGCCTGCCTGGCGGCGGGCGCGCCGCTGGAGGGCGAGCGCCTCGCGATCGCGGCGGGCAGCCACACCGGCGAGGACTTCCACGTCAAGACCGTCGAGGCGATCCTCGCCGACGCGGGGCTGGGCGAGGACGCCCTGCGCTGCCCGGCCTCCTGGCCCGAGGACGAGCCGACCAAGGCGGGCCTGATCAGGGCGGGCCTCGGCGAGTCGCGCGTGCGCATGAACTGCTCGGGCAAGCACGCCGCCATGCTCGCCGCCTGCGTCGCCAACGGCTGGCCGCTGGAGTCCTACCTCGACCCGGGGCACCCGCTCCAACAGGGCGTCCGCACCACGATGGCCGACTGCGCGGGCGAGAACCCCTCGCCCGTCGCCGTGGACGGGTGCGGCGCGCCCCTGTTCGGGCTGACCCTCGTGGGGCTGGCGCGCGCGGCCCGCGCGCTCGTCCTGGCGGAGGGCGGCGCGCCCCGCGCCGTCGCCGACGCCATGCGCGCCCACCCCGAGTACGTCGGCGGAACCGGCCACGTCAACACCGAGATCATGCGGCTGCTGCCCGGCACCGTGGCCAAGGGCGGCGCGGAGGGCGTGCTCGTCGCCGCCACCGCCGCCGGCCACGCCGTCGCGGTGAAGGTCGTCGACGGCAGCCCCCGCGCCACCACCGCCATCGCGCTGCGCGCGCTCGCCGCGCTCGGCGCCGACACCGCCCCGGCGGCCGCGCACGGCACCGTCCCGGTGCTCGGCGGCGGCCGCCCGGTGGGCGAGATCCGCACCACTCCGGGAGGAAACCAGTGAGCCCCGTCTACGAGATCTGCATCGACAGCGTCGCGGGCGCCGTCGCCGCCGAGCGGGCGGGCGCCCACCGCGTGGAGCTGTGCTCGGCGCTGTTCGAGGGCGGGCTCACCCCGAGCCTCGGCACGGTGCGCGCCGCGCTCGCGGCCGTGTCGTCGATCAAGGTGAACGTCATCGTCCGCCCGCGCGGCGGCGACTTCATCTACGACGAGCACGAGATCGCGGCCATGGAGCACGACGTGGCCCTGGTCCGGGAGGCCGGCGCGCACGGCGTGGTGATCGGCGTGCTCACCCCCGAAGGGGAGATCGACCGGCCGGTCACCGAACGCCTCATCGCCGCGGCGGGCGGCCTGCCGATCACCTTCCACCGGGCCTTCGACATGGCGGCCGACCCGTTCGCCGCGCTGGAGACCCTCGTCGACCTCGGCGTGGACCGGGTGCTGACCTCGGGGCAGGAGGTGAGCGTGCTGGAGGGCGCGCCGCTGATCGCCGAGCTGGTCGAGCGCGCCGGCGACCGCATCGTCGTGATGCCCGGCGGCGGCGTCAACGCCCGCAACATCGGCCGCATCCTGGCGGCGACCGGGGTCCGGGAGGTCCACTTCGCCGCGCTGACCGACGAGCCCAGCCCGGCCGTCCACCGCAACCCGCGCCCCTTCATGGGCGGCGAGCTCCGCCAGCCGGAGTACCGGCGGCGCGTCACCACCGCCGCCGCCGTCGGCGCGGTCCTCGAAGCCGCCGGGTGACGGCTTGAGACGCTGACGAACGTCGTCCGTACGGGCTCATCGGCGCTCAGGCGCCGGTGGGCCCGTGCCATTCCAGGAGCAGGACGGTGGCGTCGTCCTGGAGGTTGCCGTCGTGGTGGTCCAGGACCGCGCGGATGAGGCGGCGCAGGGTCTCGGGGACCGGCAGCCCGTCGGCGGTGTGGCGGATGACGAACTCGGTGAAGCGGTCCAGGCCGAACTCGCGGCCGTGCCGGTCGCGGGCCTCGATGATGCCGTCGGTGTACAGCAGCACCCGGTCGCCGGGCTGGAGCTGCTCGGTGCACAGGAGCGGGTTCAGGCCGAGGTCCAGGCCCATGGGGTGGGCCGGCGGGCAGGGCAGCCGGGTGGTCCAGCGGCCGTCGCGGATCACCACCGGCGGCTGGTGGCCCCGGTTGACCCAGCTGAGCGTGCCGTCGGCGGTGTCCAGCTCGGCCATGATCGCGGTGACGTACCGGGTGTCGGCGCCGAACTCCTCGATCAGGACGCGCTCGATGCCGCGGCTGCTGTCGGCGAGGCCGGCGCCCTGGCGGCGCTGGTTGCGGCAGGAGGCGATCGCCAGGTTGGCCGCCAGCCCGGCGGCCACGTCGTGGCCCATCGCGTCGAAGACCGCCAGGTGCACGGTGTCGCCGGAGATCGCGTAGTCGAAGGCGTCGCCGCCGATCTGGTAGGCCGGCTCCAGCACCGCGCCGATCGTGACGCCGGGGTTGGCGAAGGTCAGCGGCGGCATCAGGTTCCACTGCATCTCGGCGGCCACGTTCATCGGCCGGGTGCGCACCAGCCGGGCGTGCGAGTCGCTGTAGGGCCGGGAACTGACGATCACGAGCGCCACCAGCGAGGCCAGGTGGATCATGCGCTCCAGCGCCGCCTCCTCGCCGAGGCCGGGGGCGGCGCTGACGCGCAGGACGCCGAGGCGCTCGGTACCGTCCAGCATCGGCACCCACCAGTACTCCACCTCGCTCTCGTCGGGGCCGCGCCTCGGCAGGGCGCGCACCTCCTGGAAGGCCCGCCCGGCCAGCGTCGCGTCGATCCGCAGCTCCCCGATCCCGGGCTCGATCTCCGGTACGCGCTCGGTCAGCAGGCGCAGCACCGTCTGCTGGAGGTCGGCCAGGTAGATCAGCACCTCGTCCAGGCCGGCGTGGCGGGCGTGCTCGGCGACCAGGCCGGGCACCTGCTCCATCGACGCGAGGTGGCTGGCCTGCAGCAGTCCCGTCAGCATGCGCTCGACGCCGCGATCGTTCCCGATGTCCGCCCCCGCCCCGCGACCGCCGACGGATGACCGTCCCGGCGGCCGCCCTCGCTCCGCTGGTTCCCGTCCACCCTTTCCCAGATCGGCCGCCGCATCTCACGGACGGCCGCATTTCCTTCCCGTGCCCGCCGACCGAACGGGGATCGGCGGTGCCGGTCCTTGAGCCGGCCAGGGGGACCGGTGGCCGTGCCCAAGGCGCCCCGCCGCCGCTCAGGCGGTCGGGGCCAGCTCCTCGACGAACCAGGCGATGGTGGACCGCAGGCCCTCCTCGACCGTCACCTTCGGCTTCCAGCCCAGGACCTCGTGGGCGAGCGTGGTGTCGGGCCGCCGCACGGCGGGGTCGTCCACCGGGCGCTCGATGAACCGGATGCGCGACCGCGACCCGGTCATCTCGATGATCAGGCGGGCCAGGTCGAGCATCGAGGTCTCGAACGGGCTGCCGATGTTCATCGGCCCCGGGTGCCCGGACTCGGCCAGCTCCAGGATGCCCCGGACGGTGTCGTCCACGTAGCAGATCGACCGGGTCTGGGAGCCGTCGCCGGTCACCGTGAGCGGCTCGCCGGTGAGGGCCTGCTCCAGGAACGTCGGGATGGCGCGGCCGTCGTTCGGGCGCATCCGCGGGCCGTAGGTGTTGAAGATCCGCACGATGGCGGTGTCGAGCCCGTGCGAGTGCCGGAACGCCGAGGTGAGGGCCTCGCCGAAGCGCTTGGCCTCGTCGTAGACGCTGCGCGGGCCGACCGGGTTGACGTTGCCCCAGTACGACTCGGTCTGCGGGTGTTCCAGCGGGTCCCCGTACACCTCCGACGTCGAGGCCAGCAGGAACCGGGCGTTCTTGCGCTCGGCGAGGTCCAGGGCGTGCCGGGTGCCCTGGCTGCCGACCTCCAGCGTCTGGATGGGCAGCCGCAGGTAGTCGGTCGGCGAGGCGGCCGAGGCGAAGTGGAACACCTCGGTCACCGGGCCGTCGACCTCCACGGGACCGGTGACGTCGCAGCAGCGGAACTCGAACCCGGGCCGGTCGCGCAGGTGGGCGATGTTCCGGGCGGCCCCGGTCAGCAGGTTGTCCAGGCACACCACGGCGGTGCCCCGGTCCAGCAGGGCCTCGCACAGGTGCGAGCCGAGGAAGCCGGCGCCACCGGTCACCACGGCGCGTTCGCTGGTCATCATGTTCTTCCTTCCGTGCGGATGGTCGTGTCGGCGAGCAGGCGCCCGGCCGCGCCGGTGACCGCGGCGGCCGTGATCTCCAGCAGGCCGGGGTCGGGGACGCCGCCGTGCGGGTCGCCGCGCCGGCCGGCCCACAGCACGGTGTGCCGGGGCCGGTCCGGCGGTCCCCACCAGGCGGGCGGGGTCGGTCCGAACAGCAGCACCGAGGGAGTGCGGTAGGCGGTCGCCAGGTGGCCCGTCCCGGTGTCCCCGCAGACCACCAGGCGGGCGCCGGCGACCAGCGCGGCGAGGTCGAGCAGGTCGGTGCGGCCCGACAGGTCGGCGCCGGCGGGCAGCCCGGCGAGCTCGGCGACCCGGCGGGCGAGCGCGGCCTCGCCGGGGCCGCCGGTCACCACGACCCGGTGGCCGTCGGCGCGCAGCGCGGCGGCGACGGCCGCGAACCGCTCGGTCGGCCAGCGGCGCGCGGGCGACGCCGCGCCCGGATGGACGACGACGGCCCCGGGCGCGGGCGACTCGCGCGGCGGCGGGGCGAGGTCGAGGTCGTCGGGGTCGGCGTGCCAGCCGTGCCAGGAGGCCAGCCGGCACCAGCGCCGCACCTCGTGCTCCTCCGGCTCCCAGTCCGGGCCGATCGCCTCGGGGACGTCGGGGTGGGCGAACCCCAGCAGGCGGCCGGGCCGCAGGTCCAGCAGCAGGCGGTGGCTCTCGGGGCCGCGCCCGTGCAGGTTCACCGCCACGTCCACCGGACCGGTCGCGGGCAGGGGCGCCAGGCCCTCGGTGTGCAGCACCTCGTCCGCCGCCCCCGACAGCCGGACCAGCGGCTCCAGGGCGCGGGGCGCGGCGAGGACCAGCCGGTGGCCCGGCAGCCCCCGCCGCACCGCCCGCAGCGCGGGCACCCCGGCGAGCAGGTCGCCCAGGCCGAGGGCCCGCAGTGCCAGCGCCCGGGGCTGCCTCACGGCCACGACGGCTCCGTCGACGGCGTCACGATCAGCTCCCGCACCTCGCAGCCGGGCGGCTGGGCCAGCGCGAACGCCACGGCCGCCGCCACGTTCCCGGGCGGGTTGAGCTGCGCGTCGGGGCCGGGCTTGTACTGCTCGGTGCGGCCGTCGAAGAAGGCGGTGGCCATGCCGCCGGGCACCAGCATGGTGACGCCGACCTCCCCCGCCAGCTCGATGGTCAGCGCGCGGGTGAAGCCCACCACGCCGAACTTGGACGCGCAGTAGGCGCTGGCGTCGCTGAGCGCGCGCAGCCCGAGCGTGGAGGCGCAGGTGACGATCCTGGGGTTGGCCGACCGCCGCAGGTAGGGCAGCGCGGCGCGCACGATGCGGACGGTGCCGAGCAGGTTGACCTCGACGACGCGCTCCCAGTCGTCGGCGGGCACGTCCTCCAGCCGGCCGCAGGCGTCGATCCCCGCCGCGGTGACCACCGCGTCCAGGCCGCCGGCCTGCTCGGCCAGGATGCGCACCGCCTTCTCGGCCGCCTCCCGGTCGGTCAGGTCCGCCTCGATGTGGTCCACCCCGCCCCCGGCCGGCTGCCGGTCGACGACCAGCGGGCGGCCGCCGTCGCCGGCGACGCGGCGGGCGACGGCCTGGCCGAGGCCCGAGGCCCCACCGGTGATCAGAACGTTCATGCTCCACTTCCTTTCGCGGTCGAGATCAGGCGGGTGGTCGAGCGCCCCTCCAGCAGGGGCAGCAGGACGATCTCCCCGCCGTAGGCGCGCACGGTGTCGGCCTCGGGCAGGGGCGCCCCGGCGTAGTCGGCGCCCTTGACCCAGACGTCGGGGCGCAGCTTGTCCAGCAGGGTCGCGGGCGTGTCGTCGTCGAACACCACAGTGGCGTCCACGGCGCTGAGCGCCCGCAGGACCTGGACCCGGTCGTCGGCGGGGGTGACGGGCCTGGTGGGGCCCTTGCGGCGGCGCACCGAGGCGTCGGAGTTGACGCACACGACCAGGCAGTCGCCGAGCCGGCGGGCCTGCTGGAGCAGGCTGACGTGGCCGACGTGCAGCAGGTCGAAGCAGCCGCCGGTGGCCACCACCGTGCCGCCCGCGCGCCGGGTGCGTTCGGCCACGTCGAAGGCGTCGAGCGTGCGCTGGGGCGGGACGCTGGGCGCGCCGTCCCGGGCGAGCCGCTCGGCCAGCGCCGAGGCGCCGCCCGCGCTGACGAAGTCCGAGGCGTACCGGACGGCGGCGCCGACGGCGTCGGTGAGGCCGCCGCCGTCGGCCAGGACCTGGGCGGCGCGGGTGGCGAAGCTGTCGCCCGCGCCGCAGGGGTCGCCCGCGGCGGGTTCGGCCGGGATGAGGAACGGCGCGTCCGAGCCGTTGGCCAGCAGGGCGCCCCGCGCGCCGAGGGTGACCGCCACGCTCCGCACCCCCCAGGCGTCGGCGAGGACGCGGGCGCGCCGCGTGGTGGCCGACAGCCCGGCGCCGTCGATGCCGTCGTCGTGGGCGGCCGCCAGCCGGCGCGCCTCCTCCTCGTTCGGGGTGAGCAGCCGCGTGCCGGGCACGGGCGGCTCGCCGCGCGGGTGCGGGTCCCAGACGACCGGCGCGCGGTCCGGCAGGTCGGCGAGCAGGGCCCGGACGGTCTCGTTGCGGGTCACGCCGCGCCCGTAGTCCGACACCAGGACCGTCCCGGCGCCGCGCAGGGCGTCGGCGACGGCGGGCGCGACCGGCCCGCCGTCCACCTCGCCCTCGCCCGCGTCCAGCCGCGCGACCGACTGGCCGCCGACGCGGATGCGCGTCTTGCACGGCGTGCCGCCCCGCAGCCGCAGCGGCGCGATCTCCACGTGCGGGGCGAGCATCGTGCGCAGCCGCCGGCCCGCGTCGTCCTCGGCCAGCGCGGTCACCAGGACGACCTCGCGGCCGTCGGCGGCCGCCAGCAGCGCCGCGAGGCCCGCCCCGCCCGGGCGCGGGTGCTCGACGGCCTCCTCGATCACCGGGACGGGCGCGTCCGGGCACAGCCGGCCGGCGCTGCCGACGACGTCCACGTCCAGCAGGACGTCGCCGACCACGACCAGCGGCCCGGTCACCGCCGCTTCTCCAGGGACCGGTCCACCACGCAGCACAGCAGGTGCACCGCGGCCAGGTGGATCTCCTGGACGGTGGAGGTGCGCGCGGCGTCCACGGTGACGGCGTCGTCGCTGGCCTGGGCCAGCGGGTTGGGCCCGGGGCCGGTGATGGACCACACGGTGAGGCCGAGCTGGCGGGCGCGGCGCGCGGCGGCCAGGACGTTGGGGCTGTGCCCGCTGGTGGACAGGCAGACCAGCACGTCGCCGGGGCGGCCGTGCGCCTGGACCTGGCGGGAGAACATGTGCACCAGGCCGTAGTCGTTGCCGATGGCGGTGAGGGCGGAGGTGTCGCCGTGCAGCGGGATGGCGGCGAGCGGCGCCCGCTCGTCCTCGAAGCGGCCGACCAGCTCGGCGGTCAGGTGCTGGGCCTCGGCGGCGCTGCCGCCGTTGCCGCAGGCCAGCAGCTTGCCGCCGGTCTCCAGCAGGCGGGCGAGCCGCTGCCCCCACCGCTCGATCGTCGGCGTCCAGGCGCGGAACCGCAGCGCGGCCTGGGCCAGGTCCTCCAGCCGCTGGTCCTCGATGCTCGGAGCCGCGGTCGTCTGCTGCTGTGTCGTGGCGGTCATGCTCGTACCTCCCCCTGGGCCATGGCCCGGGCATAGACCTCGCTGGTGGTGGCGGCGACGCGGGACCAGCAGTAGCCGTCCCGCGCCCGCCGCGCGGCGGCCTTGCCGAGCCGGGCGCGGCGGGCCGGGTCGGCCAGCAGCGCGTTGATCTCCCGTGCGGTGCCGGCCGGGTCGCGCGGCGGCACCAGCACGCCGGTCCCGCCGTCCACGACGGTGTCGACGTGCCCGCCGACCCCGGTCGCGACGACCGGCGCCCCGCACGCCATCGCCTCCAGCGGCACCATGCCGAACGGCTCGTACCAGGGCAGCGTGACGACCAGGTCGGCCGAGCGCAGCAGCGCCGGCACCTGGTCGCGGGTCTGCCGCCCGACGAACTCCACCCGGTCGGCGACCCCCGCCCGCTCCGCGACGCCGCGCAGCCGGCGCGCCTCGGGGTCGTCCGCGAGGGCGGCGGCGGGCGGGCCGCCCGCGACGACCAGCTCGGCGCCGGGGACCAGGGCCAGCGCCTCGATGGCGGTGTCCACCCCCTTGCGCTCCACCAGCCGCGACAGCGCGACCAGCCGGGGCCGCTCGCCGCGCGGCGCGGCGGGGCCGTCGGGCCCGAACCGGGCGAGGTCCACCCCGCACGGGACGACCGCGACCTTCTCCGGCGGCACGCCCATCTCGGCCAGCTCGCGCGTCTCGTCGCTGCAGGTGGCGATGACGGCGTCGGCGGCCCGGCCGATCTCGCGCTCCAGGGCGATGCGCTCGGCCGGGCTCGTGTCGCCGTCGCCCTGGTGGCGGCGCTTGACGGTGCCGAGCGCGTGGTAGGTCTGCACGACCGGGACCCGCGCCCCGGTCAGCCGGCCGGCCGCCTGGAGCGCCGCGAGCCCGCTCATCCAGAAGTGCGCGTGGACCACGTCGGGTGGGTCCTCGCTCCAGCGGCTCTCCAGATAGCGGCCGAAGTCGGGCATCCACGCCAGCAGGCGGTCCTTGGGGACCTCGCCCGCGGGACCGGCGGGGACGTGCTCGACGGTCACGCCCGGCGCCAGCCGCACCCGGTCCGGCAGGCCCGCGTCGTCGCGGCGGGTGTAGACCGTGACATGGTGCCCCTGGCCGCCCAGCCGGGCCGCGAGGTCGGCGACGAACACGTTCTGCCCGCCGCCGTCGGCGCCGCCCAGCCCCGCGCGGGTGGCGAGCGGGCTGGCGTGCTCAGAGATCATGGCCACTTTCATCGGGTTACCTCCGTCAGCAGGCGCTGCCAGTCGCGCAGGAAGCGGGCGAGGCCGTACCGCTGCGCGGCGAACGCCCTGCCCTCCTTGCCGAGCTGGCGGGCGCGTTCCGGGTCGTGCAGCAGGGAGCGGGTCGCTTCGGCGAGGGTGTCCACGCGGGTGCTCAGCACCCCGGCCTCCGGGGGCACCGCCTCGATCGCCTCGGTGGTGGCCAGCGCCACCACCGGCATGCCGATCAGCATCGCCTCGATCAGCGACAGCCCCAGCGAGGTCCAGCGGAAGGGGTGCAGGTAGAGGCGGCGGCGGGCCAGCTCGGCGTGCATCCGCCGCTGCGGCAGGTCCTCGAAGGTCCACAGCGACTCCGGCGGGATGCCGAGCTTGCGGGGCGCGTCGGCGACGCGCATCCCGAACAGGTCGATCGGGGCCGCGCGGACCAGGCGCGGCAGCAGGTCGGTGCCGGTGACGCGGCCGCGCGCCAGCGGGTCGTTGACGACCACCCCGGCGCGCGGCAGGTCGCCGGCGTACAGGTGGCCCGGGTCGACCACCCCATGCTCGATCACGGTGGCCGGGGCTCGGCCGCAGTTCCAGAACAGGTCGTTGAAGTGGGTCACGTGCACGACCGGGATGTCGGAGCGGTCGTGCAGGAAGTGCCGGCTGTCGGGGACCACCTCCTCGGGCCGGCCGACGTCGGAGGCGGTGCGCCGCGGGGTGTCGTGCTCGACGTAGACCGCCGGGACGTCGCGGCCGGGCCTGCGGCCCAGCCACTCCTCCGCCAGGCGCAGCTCGTGCGGGCGCTGCAGGACCACGACGTCGACGTGCTCGTCGCGCAGCCGGTCGTGGGGCACCTCCACGGCGCGGTCGGGCCAGGGGAAGGTGCGGGCCCGGCCCAGGCCGTCCCTCCCCCGGTCGGGCGTGACCGGGATCAGGGTGGTGTGCGCGCCGTGCACGAACGAGGTGGCCCAGGAGCCGTGCACGTGCCACAGCAGGACCCTCATCGGACGACCTCCTCGACGGCGGCGGCGACCCGTTCGGCGGTCACCGAGGACAGGCAGGGATGGCCGGGGAACGGGCAGACCGTCACCCGGGTGTCCTTGCAGGGCGCGTCCTGGTCGCCCAGCAGGACGGTCCGGACGCCGTAGGGCGCCCACCGCGCGGCGGGAACGGTCGGCGCGAACAGCGACACCAGCGGCGCGCCCACGGCCGCGGCCAGGTGCGCGGGGCCGGTGTTGCCCGCCACCACGGCGGACGCCCCGGCCAGCACGGCGGCCAGCTCCAGCAGGGAGGTGCGGCCGCCGAGGTCCAGCCCGGCGACGCCGGCGACCTGCGCGGTCAGCTCCTTCTCCTCCCGGTGGCCGGTGACGATGACGCGGTGCCCGGCGTCGGCGAGCACCCGGACGGCCTCGGCGCACCGCTCGGGCGGCCAGGCCCGCGCCGGGACCGAGGTGCCGGGGTGGACGACCACGTAGCCGGGGTCGCCGGTGAGGCCGGTGACGTCCGGGAGCGGCCCGCGGATCCGCAGCCGGGTGTCGGCCGGCGCGGGGAAGCCCGCGGCCTCGGCGAGCGCCAGCATGCGTTCGGGCTCGGGGATGTCGGCCTCGCAGCGGTGCCGCAGGTCCAGCAGCGAGCCGGGGTAGTCGTCGCTGATGCCGCCGATCCACGGCACGCCCGCCAGGCGCAGCAGCAGCGCCAGCGGCAGCGGCGACTGGTGGAAGGAGGTGAAGATCAGCGCGCGGTCGAAGCCGCGGGCCAGCCCGACGATCCGGTCGATCTCGGCGGGCTCCACCGGGCCGGGCTCGGGGTCGATCCACGGCGCGCGCCACTCCACGACGCGGTCCACCCCGGGCAGCAGGTCGGCGGCGGCCCGGCCGCGCGGGCCGCAGAGCATGACCACCTCGTCGGCGCGCTCGGCGACGGCCCGCACCGCCGGCCCCGACAGCAGCACGTCCCCGACGTTGTCGAGCCGGACGACCAGCGCCCTCACGGCGTCGCTCCCGGATCGGGCCGGTCGCGGTCGTCCTCCGGGGCGCCCACCTCCAGCACGCTGTCGGCGGGGACGGCGTCCTCCAGGACGAGGGCGACGGCGGCGCACAGGTCGGGCGCGACCTCCTTGGCCGACTCGACCTCCTCGGGCAGGGTCCGGTCGGTCGGCACCAGGATGCCGCGCGCGCCGACGGCGGCCGCGGCCTCCATGTCGCGGCCGATGTCGCCGATGACCACGCAGTCGGCCGGCTGCACGCCGAGGCGGGCGGCGGCCCGCTCGATCAGACCCGGCTCGGGCTTGCGGCAGGCGCAGCCGTCGGCGTCGTCGTGCGGGCAGTACTCCCACGCGTCGAACCGGCCGAGCAGCTCCTCCACCCGGGCGTTGACGCGCCGGACCTGCTCCTCGGTGATCAGGCCCTTGGCCACCCCGGACTGGTTGGAAACCACGCCGACGCGCACGCCGCCGCGGCGCAGCCGGTCCAGGGCCTCCTGCGCCCCGGGCATCGGCTCGACCCACGCGGGGTCGCCGTTGTAGGGGACGTCGCGGATCAGCGTGTCGTCCCGGTCGAACAGCACCACCGGCCGGGGCTTCCACGGCCCGGCGTCGCGGTGGGCCAGCGTCCCCCGGACGCGGTGCCGGACCGCGGCGGGCGGGATCACGGCGCTGGTGACCAGCATCCGGAACGTCTCGCCGGGCGTGCGCGGCCCCGGGCGGATGCGGGCGGCGGCGAACTCCGCCGTCAGCGCCGCCCACGCGGCGGCCGCGCCGAGCACGACCGCCCGGCCCGTCGGGCGGCGCCGCGCCGGGAGCGCGGCGAGCGCCAGCAGCCCCGCGCCGGTGGTCAGCACGTGCCGGGCGAAGCGGCCGTTGTGCTCGCGCGCCCGCTTCCGCCAGTCGCGGCCGTGCACGCGCGCCATCAGCACGTCGTCGGCGTTGCCGGCCTGCACGCGCACCGACGCCCAGAACCCGGCGGGCCGCACGGGGTGGACGATGCGCCGCGAGCCGCGTACCAGGCGGCAGCCCAGGGCGGTCACGCGCAGCGCCAGGTCGGCGTCCTCGCGGAACGCGCGCGGGAACCGCTCGTCGAAGCCGCCGGCCGCGACGAGCACCCGCCGCCGGTAGGCCATGTCGGCGGTGATCCAGGACGCCGACTCCAGGCCCGCGGTGTTGCGCTCCCAGTCGGTCGGGCGGCGGTCGTCGGGCAACGGCACCGTCACCTGTCCCTGCGAGCCGCCGACGTCGCCGGGCAGCGAGCCGAGGTCGTCGAGCAGGTCGGCGGCCCATTCGGGCGTTACGACGACGTCGTCGTCCAGGAAGACCGTCCAGGCGCCGGACGAGGCGCGCCAGCCGGTGTTGCGGGCGGCGGCGGGACCGCGCCCGCCCGACCGCAGCACCAGGACCGACTCCCCCATGCCGTCGGGCAGGGGAAGGGCCGCGCCCGCGCGGGGCCGGTCGTCCACGATGAGGATCTCCTGCGGGGCGGGCCCGGCGGCGGCCGCGACCGACTCCAGCAGGGTCTCCAGCGTGACGCGCAGGCTCGGCCGGCCGACGGTGGGGATGACGATGCTGTAGGAAAGCGGCCCGCTCACCGCCCGAACACCTCGCCGCGCCGCACCACGTACGGGCCGATGGCCAGCAGGTCGACCGGCGCCGAGCCGAAGCACTCCAGCGCGTCGCGCGGGTCGTCCACCATCGGGCGGCCCGCCGTGTTCAGGCTGGTGTTGATCACCACCGGCAGGCCGGTGCGCGCCTCGAAGGCCGCCAGCAGGTCGGCGACCAGCGGCTCGTCGGCGCGGTCGATCGTCTGGATGCGGGCGGTGCCGTCCACGTGCACCACGGCCGGGATGCGGTCGCGCCACTCGGGCTTCACGTCGTGCACGAACAGCATGTACGGGCTGGGGATCGGCCCCTCGAAGATCTCGGCGGCGCGGTCGAGGGCGACCATCGGCGCGATGGGCCGGAACTGCTCGCGGCCCTTGACGTCGTTCAGGCGCTCCAGGTTCGCGGCGTTGCCCGGGTGGGCCATCAGCGACCGGTGCCCCAGGGCGCGCGGCCCGTACTCGCTGCGCCCCTGGAACCAGGCCACGACCTGGTCGCGGGCCAGCGCGTCGGCGACCGTGGCGGCCAGGTCGGCGGGCCTGTCGTAGGGGACGCGGGCGGTGTCGAGCCAGGCCGCCAGCTCCGCCTCGTCCCACTGGCGGCCGAGCGCCGCCCCGGGCATCGCGGAGATGGTGTCGCCGCCCTCGCGGGCGATGTGCAGGGCGGCTCCCAGCGCCGTCCCGGCGTCGCCTGCGGCGGGCTGGACCCAGATCTCCTCGTAGGGGCCGTCGGCGGCGAGCCGCGAGTTGGCCACGCAGTTGAGCGCCACGCCCCCGGCCATCATCAGCCGGCGCGATCCGGTGCGCTCGTGCAGCCACCCGGTGAGCTCCAGCAGCACCTCCTCCAGCCGGAACTGCACGCTGGAGGCCAGGTCGGCGTGGTCCTCGCCCCAGTCGTCCTCGTCCTCCAGCGGCTTGGCGAGCGCGGCCCAGTCGATCTTGCCGATCTCGAAGCCGCCGTCGCCGGTGGCGCGCACCAGGCGGCGCAGCTCGTCGGCGAAGCGCGGCTTTCCGTAGGACGCCAGCGCCATGACCTTGTACTCGTCGCAGGAGCGCAGGAAGCCCAGGTGCTCGGTCAGGTCCTCGTACATCAGGCCCAGCGAGTGGGGCAGGCGCTGCGTGGCCAGGGTGGTCAGCGCGCCGTCGGCGTAGGTGCCGGCGAGGTGGGAGTGCGACTCGCCGCGGCCGTCGAGCACCAGCACGTCGCCCTCGCCGGGGCCGGGCGCGGCGAGCCCGGCGGACGCGGCGTGCGCCACGTGGTGCGGGACGTAGTGGAAGATGCCGGGGTCCAGGCCCGGCAGCGCCGAGGCCAGCATGTACGGCGCGCGCTGCGCGTACAGGGTGCGCAGCCGCTCCCAGTCGCCCTCGTGGCCGGCGAGGCCCGGCTCGACCAGGGCGGGGTCGTAGGAGTAGGCGACCGCGTCGAGGTCGCCCGGCTCCAGGTCCGCCTCCGCGAGGCACCACCGGGCCGCCTTCTCGGGCAGCTCCCAGGCCGAGAAGGCGTAGGGCCGCTTGCCGTGCTTGCGCCGGCTGAAGCGTTCCTCCTCCGCGGCGGCGACCACCTGGCCGTCCACCACCAGGGCGGCGGCAGGGTCGTGGAAGATGGCGTTGATCCCGAGGACACGCATACGGATCTCCAATGCAGGTGGCGCGTGCGGCACGGAGCGGGTCGGACACGCTGCGTGACGACCTGTTCCCATGCCGAGGCGCGGAGTTGTGGAGTGTTTTGCCGTACGGGCAGACGCTGGCTCTCCTACCCCGGGCCGCACCGGAAAACGTGAGCGATCGGCAGGTTTTGCCTTGTAGTGATGACCAGCCGATTTATCTATGTCGCTTTTATAGATAAGAGTAACTACATGTTGCCGTGGGGGTGGGTATCAGCTGAGTTATGTGCTGCACCGTCGTCGTCATCACCCACGGCCGCCGGGAAGGACTGCTGTCCTCCCTGGCCAGGCTGCGCGACCTGCCCGAGCGTCCACCGGTCATCGTGGTGGACAACGCCTCGCCGGACGGGTCCGCCGACGCGGTGGAAGAGAACTTTCCAGAATTCACCCTCTTACGCGCCGGCAGTAACCTCGGAGCGATCGGCCGGAATGTCGCGCTGGACCATGTCCGGACCCCTTATGTCGCTTTTTGCGATGACGACACCTGGTGGGAACCGGGCGCGCTGACAAAGGCCACCGCCCTTCTCGCCGCGCATCCGGGGCTCGCCGTCGTGACCGGCCGCATCCTGGTGGAGCCGGGCGGCCGGGAGGACCCCATCGTCGCCGAGCTGCGCGACTCGCCGGTGCCCGGCCCGGACTGGATGCCAGGGCCCGCGCTCGGCTCGTTCCTGGCCGGCGCGTCGGTCCTGCGCACCGCCGCCTTCCGCCAGGCGGGCGGCTTCTCGGCCCGCCTCTGGCTGGGCGGCGAGGAGGAGCTGCTGGCCACCGACCTGCTCTCCCTCGGCTGGCGGCTCTGCTACGCCGAGGACGTGCTCGTCCACCACCAGCCCTCACCGCTGCGGGAGGCCGACCTGCGCCGCCGGCACGGCATCCGCAACACGCTGTGGACGACCTGGCTCCGCCGCCCGGTCGGCAGCGCGGCCCGGCGCACCGGGCACCTGCTGCGCACGGTCCCGCGCGACGGCGTCACGGCCCGGGCCCTCGCCGAGGCGATCGCCGGGATCCCCTGGGTGCTGCGCGAGCGGACCCTGGTCCCGGCCGAGGTCGAGAGCAGCCTGCGCCTGCTGGAGGGACCGCAGCGGCGCTCCCGCGCCCGCCGCTACGTCAGCTAGGAGACCGCTCGTGTCCGATGTGACGATCGTCGTCGCCACCCGCGACCGGGGCCCGGAGCTGCGCCGCAGCCTGGGCCGGCACGAAGCGCCGGTCATCGTCGTCGACAACGCCTCGGCCGACGACACCGCGGAGGTGGCGCGCGCGGCCGGGGCGCGGGTGATCCGGCTGTCCCGCAACCTCGGGGCCGCCGCGCGCAACCTCGGCGCCCGCGAGGCCGGCACCCGGTACGTCGCGTTCGCCGACGACGACTCCTGGTGGGCGCCCGGCGCGCTGGACCGGGCCGTCGAGATCATGGACGCGCACCCGCGCGCGGCGCTGCTCGCCGCTCGGGTGCTGATCGGCGAGGACGAGCGGGTCGAACCGGTCTCGGAGCTGATGGCCGACTCGCCGCTCGGCCGGTCCGCCGACCTGCCGGGTCCGTCGATCCTGGGCTTCCTGGCCTGCTCGGTGATCGTCCGCCGGGACGCCTTCCTCGCGGTCGGCGGGTTCTCGCCGGTCCTGCACTTCGGCGGCGAGGAGGAGCTGCTCGCGCTCGACCTTGCGGCGGCCGGATGGGGGCTGGCGTACGTGCCGGAACTGGTCGTCCACCACCACCCGTCGCCGAACGGCCGCGACCCGGCGGCCCGCCGCCGCCGCGAGACCCGCAACCGCCTGCTCACCGCGTGGCTGCGGCGCCCGCTGCCCGCCCTCGGCCAGATCGCCGTGGAGTCGCTGGGCACCCCGCACGGCCGCCGCGGCCTCGCCGACGCGGTCCGCACGCTGCCCCTGCTGCTCGGCGCCCGCCGGACGGTGCCGCGCCACGTGGAGGCGGCCCGCGCCAGCCTCGCCGACTACTGACCGGCGCGTCCCGCGCCGCCGCTCCGGCCGCCGGGCCCCGACGTCACGTTCCGGGAGCGGATGAGGCGCGAGGCCCACCAGCCGCCCGCGCTCAGGACCACCAGGCCCACCGGCGCGATCCAGACCAGCGGGGAGCCCGGCTCCCGCAGCGCGCTGCCGAGCCCGACGTACACGAGCGTGCCCGGCACGATCCCGAGCGCGGTGCCCGCCATGTACGGGGCGAACCGCACCCCCGCCACCCCGGCCCCGTAGTTGACCGCGCCGAACGGGAACAGCGACACCATGCGCAGCACCAGGATCGACTCGAAGCCGCGGCGCGACAGGTACGCCTCCAGGCGCGCGAGCCGTCCCGACCCGGTGTAGCGGGCCACCGCCGGGCGCCCCAGCAGCCTGGCCAGGCCGAACGAGAGCGCCGCTCCCGCCGTGGCCCCGACGAGCACCGCCGCCGACCCCAGGGCGACGCCGAAGAGCGCTCCGGCGGAGGCGTTCAGCACCGAGCCGGGCACCAGTACCGACACCGCCAGCGCGTAGCAGACCATGAAGACCAGCGGCCCCCAGAAGCCGAGCGAGTCGACCCACGCGCTGACGTCGTCCCAGAGGTCGCCGCCGCCCAGCGCCATCAGCGCCCCGAGACCGACCAGCACGGCGGCGAAGGCCAGCAGCTTCACCAGGGCCCCGCGGGACGAGGACCCCTCGCCCACCTCCGCCTCCTCCTGGGGCGGCCCGCCGTCCTGCGGCGCGGACGGGACGGGGACGGCGTCACCGGGACTGCTGCTCATGCGCGCTCCTCGCCGGGGGCGGGACGGTCGGCCCCAGCGCCGGGCGCCCCCTGCTGCGACCGTACCGTTTGTAATGGAAGCTCCGCGTTCGCCCCGTATCGCGGAGGCGGGACTTCCTGGACGGGCATCGGCCGGTGCTTGACTCCGGTCGCTGTCTTGGATCGGGTTCAGGCGGGTAGAAGGGGCCTGTCGCTCCCGAGCCGAACATGACATGAGGAGGCGGCGTGTCCGAGCTGACGGTGGCGGACGACCGGGAGGAACCGGACGTCCTCGCTGACCACTGGCGGTCGCCCGACGGGCGGAACGCCCTGTCCCGAGCGCGGCGCGCGGTGCGCGGGCGATTGCGCAACTGGGGCCTGGCCGCCGTGGCCGATGACGTGCTGGCCCAGCTCGGCAGGCTGGTCGCCGGCGCCTCTCCGGCCGGGCTGGAGTTGCGGATGCGGGTGGTCCGGCCGGTGCGGCTGCTGCTGTGCGAGGTCTACGGGGTCGGCGGCGGGGAGCCCACACCCTCGCTCATCGGCGTCGTGGCCGTCACCTACGGGTCGCGGACGCGGCCGGGCAGGCCGCCCACCGGCTTCACGCACTCCTTCCGCTTCCTGCGCGGAGACGACAGGCCGTAGGGGCGGCGGCGGCGCTCACACCGCGCACGGAGCCGCGTCCAGCCGCCGGACGAACCACACGACCTTCCCCGCGGCCGCCGGGTACCAGCCGTGGCCGCTCGCCATCCCGGCGAGCAGCCCCAGCCCGCGCCCGTGCTCGTCGGCCGCCGTCGGCGTGGCGGGGTCCGGCGGCGCGGGGCTGCCGTCGCCGACGTGGCAGTAAAGGACGTCCCCGTCCAGGGACAGCCCCAGCAGGATGGGGTGCGCGCCGTGCTGGAAGGCGTTGGTCACCAGCTCGCTGACCATGACCGCCGCGGCGTCGCGATCGGCGCGGGTCCCCCGTTCCGCCAGGGTCTCGCGGACCAGCCCGCGGGCCTGCGCGGCGGCGGTCTCGGCCCAGGTCAGCTCCCAGGTGCGCCATCCCGGGCCCGGGAGCGCCGGCGGCAGGCGCGGGACGCGCCGGGACGGGGCGTCCGCCGCCCGCGCGTCCCGCCGCAGCCGCTCCGACACCGCCTCCAGCACGTACTCCCCGACGCCGACCCCGGCGAGCGAGGCGGCCGCGCCGACCAGGGCGAGGGCCTCGGGCGACAGGTCGATCCGCAGGCACCGCGGCCCCGGATCCTCCAGGGGGCGGTAGGTCGTGGCCGCCGACAGATGATCGCGCATGTCCTACCGCTCCGCGTCGTCCGAAGACGGTGACACCGGGGTCCGGGGTGACCAGCCGCCGTGGGTCGTCCGGCCCGGGGGCGCGGACTCGTGTCCACCCCTACCCGGGCGTTCCGGGGTCAATCAGGCGGCACGGGCCCGGTGAGCCGGTGGAGGCGGAGCGCGAGGTGCAGCTCCAGGGCGCGGGACGGGGTGTTCCAGTCCTCGCCCAGCAGCTGCCGCACGCGGTCCAGGCGCTGCACGACCGTGTTGACGTGCACGTGGAGCGCCTGCCCGGCCCTGGAGGGCGACGCGCCGCCCTCGTGGTAGGCGTCCAGCGTGCGGACCAGCTCGGTGCCGCGCCGCGCGTCGTAGTCGAGCACCGGCCCGAGGACCCGCCGCACGTAGCCGTGCACGTCGGCGCGGTCGCCCAGCAGGACGCCCAGGAAGCCGAGCGACGCCAGGTCCGAGCCCTGCCCGGTGCGGCCGAGGGTGTGCAGGGCCTGCACGCAGCGCAGGGCCTCGGCGTAGGCGGCCGGGATGTCCTCGGGGCCGTCGCCCGGCCCGGCGGCGCCCACGGTGACCGGGGTGTTCAGCGCCCCGCTCAGCTCGGCGGCGAGCCGCCCCGCGAGGCGGCCCGGCTCCTCGGCCGGGACGAGCAGCGTGACGTTGCCGTTGTGCGAGCCCGCCAGGCCGCCGAGCGCGCGGGCGTGCCGGGCGGCCTCGGCCAGCAGGCGGGGGCGGCGGGCGGCGTCGCAGTGCAGCGCGAGGACGGCGTGCGGCGCGGTCAGCGTGATGCCCAGCTTGCGCGCGCGCAGCGTCAGGCTCGCCGAGCCGCCGCCGGTCAGCAGGTCGCCCAGCAGCTCGCCGCGCACGCGGTCCTCGGCCTCGGCGACCGAGCGGCGCAGCAGGAGCAGCAGCGCGGTGACCAGGCCCGCCCGCTCGAACAGCCGGCGGTCGCCGTCGGACAGGTCGGCGCGGCCGAGCAGCGCCATGCTGCCCAGCGGCTCGGGCCCGGCGAGCACGGCGTAGATCCACGTGCGGTCCACCAGGACGGCCTGGCCGCTGGCGCGGGAGGCCGCCACGCCCTGCGCGGGCGGGGTGAACGGGCCGGCGTCCACGCGCGCCAGCTCGGTGCCGTCGGCGTCGTGGACGACCAGGCCGCCGCCGAGCAGCACGGCGATCTCGCGGGCCACCTCCGGGACGTCGCCGCCG
This sequence comes from Spirillospora sp. CA-253888, assembly GCA_050936435.1. Classification (GTDB taxonomy): domain Bacteria; phylum Actinomycetota; class Actinomycetes; order Streptosporangiales; family Streptosporangiaceae; genus Spirillospora. The sequence continues at coordinate 4,336,724 of JBNJMT010000001.1, read as the reverse complement.
CGCAGCACCAGGTCGGTGAGCCGGTCGTGGGTCTCGGCGTTGCGGCTCATCTCGGCCCCGGCGGCGTTGCGCTCCTCCAGCGCGGCGCGGGTCTCCTCCAGCAGGCGGGCGTTGTCGATGGCGACGGCGGCGTGGTCGCCCAGCGACGACAGCAGCGCGACGGCGTCGGGCGAGAACTCGCGCGGGGTGCGGTCGGCGGCGTACAGGACGCCGATCACGCGGGTGCCCACGCGCATCGGGACGCCGAGGATGCCGCGCAGCCCCTCCTCGGCGACGCCGTGGTCGATGGTCGCGGTGTGCCGGAAGCGGGTGTCCACACGGTAGTCGGTGCTGGCGTAGGGGCGGGCGGTCTGGGCGACCAGCCCGCCCAGGCCCTCCCCCATGCCCAGCCTGAGCTGCTGGAACGCCGCCGACACCGAGCCGTCGGTGACCCGCATGAAGGTGTCGCCGGCGACGGGGTCGTTCATGGTCAGGTAGGCGACGTCGGTGCCGAGCAGGGTCCGGGCGCGGTGCACGATCGCGCGCAGCACGGCGTCCAGGTTGCGCAGCGCGGCGAGGTCGCCCGCGGTGGCGAACAGCGCGGCCAGCTCGGTCTCGCGCCGCCGGTGCTGCCGGAGGGTGCGGCGGATGCCGAGGGCCCTGCGGACGGCCCGGTCCACCAGCGCCTGCTCGGCGGGCCCGGCCCCGGCGGCGCGGGCCTCGGCGGCGGGGACGCCGAGGTCCTCCGCCGGGGCGCCCTGCGCCAGCAGGTCGAGCAGCCGGCACAGGGCGGTCACGGCGGGGGCGGTCACGGGCCCCATGGTGGCATCAGCACGGCCGCACCGGTCAGGCGGTCTCGGGACGGGTCCCGGCGACCGCGCGCGGCCGGGCGGCGGCGTCGGCGTGCACGTCGGCGAGGTCGCGGCCGCGCGTCTCGCGGGCCAGCGCCACGGTGACGACGGTGACGACGGCGGCCAGGCACATGTAGAGCGCGACCGGGGTGCCCGAGTCGTGGTCCTTCAGCAGCTCGACCGCGATGATCGGGGCCAGCGCCCCGGCGATGATCGAGGAGAGCTGGGAGCCCATCGACGCGCCGGTGTAGCGGACGCGGGTGTCGAACATCTCGGAGATGAAGGCGGCCTGCGGCCCGTACATCGCGCCGTGGAACAGCAGGCCGACGGTGACGGCCAGCGTGATGACGGGGAACGACTTGCCGTCCACCAGCGCGAAGAACGCGAACGCCCATCCCGCCATGCCGACCGCGCCGATCAGGGTGACCGGGCGGCGGCCGACGCGGTCCGACAGCGCGCCCCACAGCGGGATGGTGACGAAGTGGATCGCCGAGCCGATCAGCACGGCGTTCAGCGCGGTGCTCTTGCTCAGCTCCAGGTGGGTGGTCACGTACACCAGCAGGAAGGAGGTGAGGATGTAGTAGGAGACGTTCTCGCCGAAGCGGGTCCCGATCGCGACCAGCACCTGGCGCCAGCTCTTCTTGAACACCTCGACGCCCGGCACGTGCGGCGTCTCACCGGCGCGGGCCTTGGCCTCCAGGAAGACCGGCGATTCGGACACCGACACGCGAATCCACAGGCCGATGATGACCAGGACGCCCGACAGCAGGAACGGAATGCGCCAGCCCCACGACAGGAACGCCGCGTCCGACTGCACCGCCGCCAGCAGCGCCAGCACGCCGGTCGCCAGCAGGTTCCCGCCCGGCGCGCCGGACTGCGGCCAGGAGGCCCAGAAGCCGCGCCGCTCGGCGCCGCCGTGCTCGGACACGATCAGCACCGCGCCGCCCCACTCACCGCCCAGCGCGAAGCCCTGCACCAACCGCAGCAGCGTCAGCAGGACCGGGGCGGCGACGCCGACCGTCGCGTAGGTGGGCAGCAGGCCCATCGCGAACGTGGCCCCGCCCATCATCAGCAGGCTGACGACCAGCAGTTTCTTGCGGCCGATCCGGTCGCCGAAGTGGCCGAACACGATCCCGCCGAGCGGCCGGGCCAGGAACCCGATCGCGTAGGTGGTGAACGCGATCAGCGTGCCGGTCAGGGGGTCGGCGGTCGGGAAGAACAGCTTGTTGAACACCAGCGCGGCGGCGCTGCCGTAGAGGAAGAAGTCGTACCACTCGACGGTGGTGCCGATCAGGCTCGCGCCGACGATGCGGCCGATGCCGCCGGAGCGCTTGGCGGGCTGGGACATGGGGGTCTCCGTCCGTTCGGTCGGGGCGGGGGTCAGCCGGCGGTCCAGCCGCCGTCCAGGGGCAGCGACGTGCCGGTGACGAAGCCGGTGTGGGGGCCGCACAACCACAGCGCGGCGGCGGCGACCTCGTCCGGTTCGATCAGCCGTTTCAGGGGGGAACGGGCGAGCAGGACCTGGTCCAGCACGGCGTCGGCGCCGATGCCGTGCGCGGCGGCCTGCTCCTGGATCTGCCCCTCGACCAGGGGCGTGCGGACGTAGCCGGGGTTGACGCAGTTGCTGGTCACGCCGTGCGGCGCGCCTTCGAGGGCGGTGACCTTGCTGAGCCCCTCCAGGGCGTGCTTGGCCGCGACGTAGGCGGACTTGTAGGGGCTGGCGCGCAGCCCGTGGACGCTGGAGATGTTGACGACCCGCCCCCAGCCGCGCCCGTACATGTGCGGCAGGACGCGGCGCAGCAGCAGGAACGGCGCGGTCACCATGACCTGCTGGATGCGTGTGAAGCGTTCGGCGGGGAAGTCGGGGATCGGGGCGACGTGCTGGAGCCCGGCGTTGTTGACCAGGACGTCGATCCCGGCGGGCAGCCCCTCGACGGCGGAGGCGTCGGCGAGGTCGGCGACGTGCGCGTGCCCGCCGATCGCGGCGGCGGTGTCCTTGGCCGCCGCCGCGTCGATGTCCACCACGTGCACGGTCGCCCCGGCGGCGGCGAACGCGGCGGCGCAGGCACGCCCGATGCCGCTGCCGCCACCGGTCACCAGCACGGTCCGGTCGCCGAGGTCCACGCTCTGACCTGCGGGCGGACCGGGCGACGGGAGAGGGAAGCCGTTCGTCATGCTCGGAACTGTAAGGTGGGTCACACCCTGAGCCCATGGTGCGAGCCCACACAGTCACGGTCGATGACATGGAGCCGGGTCCCATGCCAAGGGTCCGCTGCCGCCCGTCGGTAAGGTCGCGGGCATGGCGAAGGCGGAAAGGGCGGAATGAGCGACATCAGGATCGAACCGCCGCGCGAGGGTGACGAGCGGGCCACCTTGCACGGGTTCCTGGACTACCAGCGCGAGACCCTGGCGATGAAGTGCGCCGGGCTCAGCGTCGAGCGGTTGCGGGAACGCGCCGTGCCGCCGTCCACGCTGACCCTGCTCGGCCTGGTGCGGCACATGGCCGATGTCGAGTGGAACTGGTTCCAGAAGGTCATCGGCGGCGCGGACGGGCCGCGCCCCTGGGGGCTGGGCAACGACGGCACGCTCGCCTTCGACGCCGCGGACGCCGACCCGGGCGAGGTGTTCGCGGCCTGGCGCGCCGAGTGCGAGCGCTCGCGCGCCCTCGTCACCGCCGCCGAGTCGCTGGACGTCACCGGCCTGCACCGTACGGGCGTCGTCTCGCTGCGCTGGGTGCTCTGCCACATGATCGAGGAGTACGCGCGGCACAACGGCCACGCCGACCTGCTGCGCGAGCGGATCGACGGCTCCACCGGCGAGTAGGGGCGCCGGCGGCGCCCGGAGGCCCGGCGCCGCTCAGGGCAGGCGGGCGAACGCGCGGACCGGGATCGTCCCGAAGGCGGCGACGCGCAGCGGGACGGCGGTGAAGCGCGCCCCGGCCTTGGGCAGCCGGTCCAGGCCGGTCAGGTTCTCCACGATCGGCACGCCCGCGCCGAGCAGCAGCGTGTGCGCGGGGCGCTCGCCGTCGCCGGTGTCGTCCACGTTGGCCGCGTCGATGCCGACCAGCGCCGCGCCCCGCTCGACCAGCCAGGACGCGGCGGCGCGGGTCAGGTGGCGCGGCGCGGCGGTGTACTCGGGGGTGCCGAAGCGCTCGGCGTCGCCGGTGTGCAGCAGCACCGCCGCGCCCCGCACGTCGAACGCCTCCAGCGTCGCGACCCCGATCGCGGGCCGCTCCGCGCCGCGCACGTCGACGACGACCGCGGGCAGGTCCACCGTGCGCTCCAGCGGCACGCCGGCGAGGTCGGCGCCGTCGGGGTGGCGGTGGAACGGCGCGTCCAGGTAGGTGCCGGTGCCGCCGACCATGCTGATGCGGTCGATGGTGAACTCGGTGCCCGGAGCGTAGATCTTCCGGGACGCCTCGCGCGTCAGGTGCGGGGTGATGGCGGGCTCGGGGAGGTTGGGCGCGGTGCGCATACCGTCCCGGAGCACGTGGTTCAGCTCCACGAATTCGCCGGACGCCTGGTGCTCGGACATCGTTCTCCGTTCCTGCGAGGGGGTCCCATGCTCTCGCGGGCTTCACCTGGGCGGACGCGCGGGTGGCCGGTCAGCCGCAGAACGCCTTCTCGGCGGCCCTCTTGAGCGCGGCCTGGAACCTGGGCTGCGCCTCCAGCTCCGCGCTGGACTGGTTGTAGGTGATGACGGCCTGGCGCTTGCCGTTCGCGCTGGTGTAGGTCCAGGTCCGGTAGCCGGGCCAGCCGCCGTCGTGGCCCCAGGCGGTGCCGCACGACAGGCGCTCCCGGGAGACGCCCAGGCCGTAGTCGTAGCGGGCGTCGCCGTCGGTGACGGTGTGGGTCGCCGTCAGCTCGCGCTGAAGCTTTCGGGGCAGGAGGCGGCTGGTGAACAGGGCGCGGTGGAAGCGCGCCACGTCGTCCACGGTGGAGATCAGGCCGCCGGAGGTCCAGCCGCTGGACGGGCTCACCTCCGTGCTGACGTCGCCGTAGTCGCCCCAGTAGCCGTGCACGTAGGGGCCGGGGAAGAAGCGGTCGGTGGGGAGCGAGGTGTGGCGCAGCCGGAGCGGGCGCAGGATCCGGTCGCGCAGCTCGGCGGCGAAGGCACGGCCGGTGACCTTCTCGATGATCATCCCGAGGAGGACGTAGTTGGTGTTGCTGTAGGACGCGGTGCGGGACGGGGGCTTCTCCAGCGCGATGGCGACCAGCTCCGCCGGGGTCCACTCGCGGCGGGGCTCGCTCTGGATGCGCGGGTCCAGGGCGTACTCGGCCAGGCCGCTGGTGTGCCCCAGCAGGTCCCGGACGGTGATCTCGCGGCCGTCGTTGCCGTTGCCGCGCACCAGGCCGGGCAGCCGGCGCTCCACGGTGTCGTCGAGGGACACCCGGCGCTCGGCGACCAGCTGGAGCAGGACGGTCGCGGTGAAGGTCTTGGTGACGCTGGCGATCCGGACGCGCAGGCGCGGATCCATGCGGGCTCCGGTGGCCTGGTCGGCGACCCCGGCGGTGGTGTGCGCGACGCGCTCGCCGCGCCGGGTCATGATGATCACGCCGGGCTGGCCGGCGGCGACCAGGCCGTCCGCGGCGGCCTGGAGGCCGTGCGGGCGGGCGGTCGTCGCGGCGGAGGCGGCGGGGGCGAGGGCGGTGGCCGCCAGGGCGGTGCTGAGGGCGGTGACGGTGAGCGCGCGGCGCATGGTGTTCTCCTCGGGTCGGGCCAACGTGGACAACTCTGTCGGCGCGGCGCGCCCCGCTTAAGGGGCCTGGACACCGAGGAGGGGGTGTACCTGGGTACACCCCCTCCGGACTGTCGGAGGCGGCTGCCAGGGTGGGGGCATGGACAGCGAACGCTGGTGGCGGATCGTCCACGACGCGCGGGCGGCGGTCGGGGACCGGGCCGATGACCGGGACGCGGCCGACGACCCGCTGGTCGACGCGGTGGTCGAGCGGCTGGTGCGGCTCCCGGTCGAGGAGATCGTGGCGTTCGACGTCCGGTACGTGGAGGTCGTCGACGCGGCCTACACGCGCCCGCTGTGGAACGCGGCCTACCTCATCGAGGGCGGCTGCGGCGACGACGGCTTCATGGACTTCCGCGCCGGGCTGATGCTGCAGGGGCGGGAGGCGTTCGAGCGGGCCGTCGCCGACCCCGACTCGCTGGCCGACCTGTCCGTGGTGCGGCGGATGGGCGAGCAGGAGCGGGGCTGGCTCGGCTGCGAGGGGTTCTCGTACGCGGCGCGCGACGCCTACCGGCGGGTGCGCGGCGAGGCCGACTCGTTCGACGCGGCGATGGAGGCCGCGCTCGCGACGATGGTGCGGCCCTCGCGCCCGTCGGGCGACGACTGGGACGTCGAGGACGAGGCCGAGACGCTGCGCCGCCTGCCCCTGCTGGCGGCGCTGTTCAGCGGCGCTGGGCCATGACCGTGTAGCGCGGGTCGGCGGCGCTGGCCCGCCCCGACTCGAAGATCCCGAAGCGCGTGCACGCCGAGCCCGCCAGCAGCGCGAGGCCCGCCAGCGCCGAGCCCGCGCGGGAGCGGGCCGTGAGCGTCGCGCCGACGCCGCGCCGGCGGCGGTCAGCACCTTGGCGGCGAGCATGAGCGTGCCCGCGCGGCCCGTCCGCTGGGTCTCGGCCGCCTCGCCGAGGCTGCGCTGCATGAGCGCGGTGGCGGTCAGGTCCAGCGCCGAGCCCAGCACGGCCGCGCCGCGCGCCGGCGAGGTCTGGGCCGTGGGCGCGGCCACCAGCGCCAGCCCGGCGGCCGACGCGGCGGCCGAGCCCGCGAACACGAACGGCATCTCCCGGTAGCCGCCGTGCCAGGCGGGCACGGCGGTGTCGGAGATCAGCACGGCCGTGTAGGACACCACGGCGGGCCCGGTGAGGGCGGCCCAGCCCGTGGCGGCGCGGCCGACGCGCGGGAACAGGCCGGTCACGTCGGTGACGGCCGCGACCCCGGCGGCGGGGCCGTAGGCCAGCAGGATCCACGAGCCCATGCTCATCGGCGAGGTCGGCTTGAACACCCGCAACATGTTGACGAAGCGTTCGGGCCGGCCCAGGTCGTGGATCAGCGCGGCGGTGGACAGCGAGATGGCGCCCAGCGCGCCGATCTTGCCCGCGCGGGCCATGGCGCGGCGGCCGGTCAGCTCCGACACCAGCGCGAGCAGCGAGGAGCCGCCCGCCAGGCCGCCCAGGAACAGGTAGCCCGCGATGTCCAGGGCCTTCCAGGTGGGCTGCTTGATGATGGGGCGGCCGTAGTAGGAGCCCGGTTCGGCCTTGGGCACCATCAGCCGCTCGCCGCCGCCCTTGCCCTTGCGCCCGCCCTTGCGCCCGCCCTTGGCGCCGGGGACCGCCTCCCGGCCCGGCCGCTGATTGCGCGACCCCTCGCGGGTCACCTCGGCCTCGCTCATCGCCTGCTCCACGCGTAGACGGCGGCCATCCCGCCGATCAGGGTCGCGGCCGCCGCGCCCGCGTGCTTCCACATGGACGGCAGGTCCCGTGTGGTGACGACCGGGTCCGGGGGCAGGCCGTAGGTCTCCGGCTCGTCCAGCAGCAGGAAGAACGCGCCGTTGCCGCCGACCCCGTCGTCCGGGTCGTTGCCGTAGAGGCGCGCGTCCCGCACGCCCGCCTCGTGGAGCCGGTCCACGCGCGCGGCCGCGCGTTCGCGGAGCTCGTCCAGCGGGCCGTACTGGATGGAGTCGGTCGGGCACGCCTTCGCGCAGGCCGGCTCCAGGTCGTCGGAGATCCGGTCGTAGCACATCGTGCACTTCCAGACCCGGCCGTCGTCCTTGCGCTGGTCGATGACCCCGTAGGGGCAGGCGGGCACGCAGTAGCCGCAGCCGTTGCAGACGTCGGACTGCACGACCACGGTCCCGTACTCGGTGCGGAACAGCGCCCCCGTGGGGCACACGTCCAGGCACGCGGCGTGCGTGCAGTGCTTGCACACGTCCGACGCCATCAGCCAGCGGAAGTCGCCCCGCGCGTCGGTCTCCCCCGCCAGCCCCAGGACGTCCACTCCGCTGTAGTCCATGCCGGGGTCCTGCATCCCGAGCGGCTTGCGCTGCTCGATGAACGCCACGTGCCGCCAGGTGTCGGCGCCCAGCCCCTGGGTGTTGTCGTAGGACATGCCCGTGAACGTCAGGCCGTCCTCGGGGATCGCGTTCCACTCCTTGCAGGCGACCTCGCACGCCTTGCAGCCGATGCAGACCGACGTGTCGGTGAAGAAGCCCATGCGCGGCGGGTGGTCCTGGTAGCCGGCGTCGCCCGCGACGTCGTGCAGCGGTCCGGAGATGCGGCCCATCGTCATACCTCCATGCCCGTGTGCTGGTCGATTCCGGCCCGGCGCCGGTAGTCGCGGACCAGTTCGGGAAGGGCCGGGCCGCGCGGGCGGCGGCCGGGGCGGATGTCGGCGGTCAGCGCCTTGACCTCCTGGATGTGCACGTTGGGGTCGAGGCTGATGGACGACAGCTCGTTGGCGGCGTCGCCGGTGGTGTAGCCGTTGGGCCCCCAGTGGTAGGGCAGGCCGATCTGGTGGACGGTCCGGCCCTGCACGCGCAGCGGCGTCATCCGGTCGGTCACCATGACGCGCGCCTCGATCGCGCTGCGCGCGGTGACGATGGTCGCCCAGCCGCCGTGCTCCAGGTCCCGTTCGGCGGCCAGCTCCGGCGAGATCTCGCAGAAGAACTCCGGTTGCAGCTCGGCCAGGTAGGGCGACCAGCGCGTCATCCCGCCCGCCGTGAAGTGCTCGGTGAGCCGGTAGGTGGTGACGACGTAGGGGAACACCTCCGAGCCGGTGGGGTGGTACGGGTTCTGCTTGCGCGCGAACACCTGCCGCACCGGGTTGCGGTCGTGCGCGTAGAGGGGGTTCTCGAACGGCGAGTCCTGCGGCTCGTAGTGCGTGGGCAGCGGCCCGTCCACCAGCCCGGCGGGCGCGAACAGCCACCCCTTGCCGTCGGCCTGGAGGATGAACGGGTCGGTGCCCGACAGCGCGGCCGGCCCCTCCGCGCCCTCCGGCGGCTCGTAGGACGGCTCCTTGTCGGCCGTGAAGTCGGGGACGTCGTGCCCGACCCACCTGCGTTCGGTCTCGTCCCACCACACCAGGGCCTTGCGCTCGCTCCACGGCCTGCCCTCGGGGTCGGCCGACGCGCGGTTGTAGAGGATGCGGCGGTTGGCGGGCCACGCCCAGCCCCATTCGGCGGCGATCCAGTCCTGCTCGTCGCCGGGCTTGCGGCGGGCGGCCTGGTTGACGCCGTCGGCGTAGGAGCCGCAGTAGATCCAGCAGCCGCACGCGGTGGAGCCGTCGTCCTTCAACTGCTCGTAGGACGACAGGGGCGCCCCGCCCGGCCCGCGCCCGTTGATCTCGGCGAGGACGGCCTCGGCGGACGGCTCGTCCAGCCGCCCGGCGGTCGGATAGGCCCAGGTCAGCTCCTGGACGGGCCGGTCCCGGTCCTCGGTCGAGCCGGCCAGCCGATCCTTGATCATCCGGCCGAGGTGGTACATGAACCACAGGTCGCTGCGCGCGTCCCCGGACGGCTCGACGGCGGTGTGGTGCCACTGGAGCATCCGGTTGGTGTTGGTGAAGCTGCCGTCCTTCTCGGTGTGCGCGGCGGCCGGGAAGAAGAACACCTCGGTGCCGATGTCGGCGGTGCGCAGCTCGCCGCTCTGGATCTCCGGGCCGTCCTTCCACCAGGTGGCGCTCTCGATCAGCGAGAAGTCCCGCACCACCAGCCAGTCCAGCTCGGCCATGCCGAGCCGCTGCATCCGGGCGTTGGCCGACCCGACGGCGGGGTTCTCCCCCATCAGGAAGTAGCCCTTGCAGACGCCGTCCAGCTGCGCGAGCACGGTGTCGTAGGTGCTGTGGCTTCCGGTGAGCCGGGGCAGATGGTCGAAGCGGTACTGGTTGTCGGCGGTCGCGGCCTCGCCCCACCACGCCTTCAGCAGCGAGACCACGTAGGAGCGCATGTTGCCCCAGTAGCCCTTCTTGGCGGCGTCCCCGGCGACGAACGAGTCCAGGTCCTCGTGCAGGTGCGCGTGCGGCATCGGGATGTAGCCGGGCAGCAGGTCGAACAGCGTCGGGATGTCGCTGGACCCCTGGATGCTGGCGTGGCCGCGCAGCGACTGGATGCCGCCGCCGGGGCGGCCGACGTTGCCCAGCAGCAGCTGCAGGATGCTCGCGGCGCGGATGTACTGCGACCCGACGGTGTGCTGCGTCCAGCCCACCGCGTAGGCGAACGCGCTGGTGCGGTCGCGCCCGGAGTTGCGGACCAGCGCGTCGCACACCTTCGCGAACAGCTCGGGCGCCACCCCGCACACCTGCTCGACCATCTCGGGCGTGTAGCGGGCGTAGTGGCGCTTCAGGATCTGGAAGACGGTGCGCGGGTGCTCCAGCGTGGGGTCGGTGCGCGGCTCGTCCTCGGCCAGGGGCGCGCCGCCCGCGCCGTGGCTCTCGCTGCGCCCGGCCTCGGCGACGGAGTCGCGTTCTTGCTTGGAGTCGCGGTCGTACTGGGAGTCGCGGTCGCCGGACGCCGCCGCGACGCGGTCGCCCTCGTACTGCCAGCTGTCGGCGTCGTAGTGGCGGGTCTCCTCGTCCAGCCCGGAGAACAGCCCGTCCAGGTCCTCGGTGTCGCGGAAGTCCTCCGACACGAGCGTGGCGGCGTTGGTGTAGTTCACCACGTAGTCGCGGAAGTAGGCCCCGGTGGCCAGCACGTGGTTGATGATCGCGCCGAGGAACACGATGTCGGAGCCCGCCCGGATCGGCACGTACAGGTCGGCGACCGCGCTGGTGCGGGTGAAGCGCGGGTCCACGTGGACGATCGTCGCGCCGCGCGCCTTGGCCTCCATCACCCACTGGAAGCCGACCGGGTGCGCCTCGGCGAAGTTCGAGCCCTGCACGATGATGCAGTCGGAGTTCTGGAGGTCCTGGAGGAACATCGTGGCGCCGCCGCGCCCGAACGAGGTGCCGAGCCCCGCCACCGTCGCGCTGTGGCAGATCCGCGCCTGGTTCTCCACCTGGACGACGCCGAGCGCGGTGAACAGCTTCTTGATGAGGTAGTTCTCCTCGTTGTCCAGCGTCGCGCCGCCCAGGCTGGCGATGCCCAGGGTGCGGTTGACGCGGACGCCGTCCTGCTCGGCCTGCCAGGTCGCGGCGCGGGTGGCGAGGACGCGGTCCACCACCATCTCCATGGCGGTGCCGAGGTCGAGCTCCTCCCAGTCCTCGGCGTGCGGGCGGCGGTACAGGACCTTGTCGCGGCGCGCGGTCCCGGTGGTGAGCTGGAGCGTCGCCGAGCCCTTGGGGCACAGCCGCCCCCGGCTGACCGGCGAGTCGGGGTCGCCCTCGATCTGGACGACCCGCTCGTCCCTGACGTAGACCTTCTGGCCGCAGCCCACGGCGCAGTACGGGCAGACGGACTTCACGACGCGGTCGGCCGTCTGCACCTTGGAGCGCCGCTCGGCGGTGTGGGCGGACTTGGCGGCGGCGCCCCGCCCGAGCCCGTCCCGCCCGGTGACCTGCTTGTACACGGGCCAACCGTCGATCCACGTACGCAGCCCCACGGGCCACCCCCAGCCATGTCGCGCAACAATCGGCGCCTACCCCGGCCGGGGGCGGCCAATCGCGGCCCGTCCCGCGCCGGAAACGGATTTGCCCAGATTTCAACGGCGGGTGGGGCGGGCCGCGACAAGCCCGTCCGGAGTCAGGGGGCGTAGGGGTCCTCCATCGCGTGGACGCGGGCGGCGAAGCCCTTCAGCGACTCCAGCGCGTTGTAGTACGGCACCGGCCCGTAGGAGATCCGCGCGGCGCCCGCCTTCGCCAGGTCGGTGAGGCTCGTGCCCGGCCAGCAGTTGACGTTGACCGGGCCCGCGATGCCCCGCACCAGCTCGGGCACCGCGTCGGCCGGGGCCATGATCGGGTAGATGCAGTCCGCGCCCGCCTCCAGGTAGCGGGCCGCGCGGGGCAGCGCCGCGCCGAGCGGGTCGTCGCCGGCGGCGGCGCCCGCGGTGAAGGCGTCCACCCGCGCGTTGATCACCAGCTCGGGGTCGGCGGCGCGCAGCGCGGCGAGGTAGGCGGCCTGCTCCTCGACGTCGCGCAGGCGGCCGGTCGCGTGGTCGGTGTCCTCGATGTTGCAGCCCGCGGCGCCGATCCCGCGCAGCCGTGCGGCCAGGTCGGCGGGGTCCAGCCCGTACCCGGCCTCGGCGTCCACGGTCACCGGGACGGTCGCGGCGCGGATCACGCGCCCGGCGGCGGCGAACATCTCCTCGGCGGGCGCGCCCTCGTGGTCGGGGTGGCCGAGCATCGCGGCGATCGCGGCGCTGGCGGTGGCCAGGGCGGGGAAGCCCGCCTCCTGGACGATCTTGGCGCTGGCGGCGTCCCACACGTTGGGCAGCAGCAGCGGGTCGCCGGGGCGGTGCAGGTCGCGGAGCGTCTGGTACATCGGTGCTCTCCTCTCGTCGTCCCCCTAGGACCGGACAGGGGGCCGAAACGTGACATCGGGGGGGCGGATAACGTCGGGACCAGGCCGCGAACGAAGGAGTCCGCCATGCTGCCCTGGTCCGCCGACCTCGCCGGACGGCTCGACGAGCACGTCATCAGCAGCGCCCTGCTGCGCGACAACCCGCTCAAGGACCCGGCCGACCGGCCGCTGACGGTGTACGTCCCGCCGGGCTACGACGACGATCCGGGCCGCCGCTACCCGGTGGTGTACGTGATCATGGGGTTCACCGGCCACAATGCCATGTGGCGCAACCGCGCGCCGTTCCGGCAGCCCTTCCCCGAGACCGCCGACGCGGTGTTCGCGCGCGGCGAGGCCCCGCCCGCGCTGCTGGTGTTCCCCGACACCTGGACCTCCTACGGCGGCAGCCAGTACGTGGACTCCCCCGGGACCGGCCGCTACCACTCCTACCTGTGCGACGAGGTCGTGCCGTGGGTGGACGCGCACTACCGGACGCTGGACGCGCCCGAGCACCGGGCCATCAGCGGCAAGTCCAGCGGCGGCTACGGCGCGATGATCACGCCGATGCTGCGGCCGGACCTGTTCGGCGCGTTCGCCACGCACGCCGGGGACGCCCTGTTCGAGTACGCCTACCAGGGCGACTTCCCCGACGTCGTGCGCATCCTGCGCGACCACGGCGGCGACCCGGCGCGCTGGTGGGACGACTTCCGCTCGCGGGTGTCGTTCACCCGGCCCGGCGACGACAAGATGCTGGAGATCTACGCGATGGCAGCCTGCTACTCGGCCCGCGAGGACGGCACGCCGGAGCTGCCGTTCGACACCGTCACCGGCGTCGTGCGGCCGGAGGTGTGGCAGCGCTGGCTGGACCTGGACCCGGTGCGCATGGCGCCCCGGTACGCCGAGGCGCTGCGGTCGCAGCGGGCGATCTGGATCGACGCGGGGACGCGCGACGAGTGGCACCTCGACGTCGGCGCGGAGGCGTTCCGGCGCGCGCTGCTGGACAACGGGGTGCGCGAGGACGTGATCCGCTTCGAGCTGTTCGACGCCGCGCACGGCGGCATCGACTACCGCTACCCGCTCGCGCTCGCCTGGCTCTGCGCGCGCATCGCGCCCTGATCACGGGCCGTTCACTCACCATTGGGCGGACATTGAAAATCCAGTACGAATTGGATTTATTGCCATCAACCGCCCACCGGGGTCTACTTCTGCACAGCTCATCCGGATGATCCCCCTGTCCCCCCGGAACGCAGCAGGAGACCCCTGTGAGACCCCCCACCCTCGGGGCCGCGGCCATCGCCGCCGGCCTCGTCCTGGCGACGGCCGCCCCCGTCGCCGCCCGCCCCGCGACCTCCGCCGCCCCAGCCCCCGACCCCCGGGCCGTCGCGGCGGCCTCCGCCGACCGCCTGGTGGTCGCCAAGCCCGCCGCCTTCCGCAAGGCGGCCGAGGAGAAGATCGTCCGCACCGGCGTGGTGTCCGGCGCCGGCGGCCTGCAGTACGTGTCCTACGAGCGCACCTACGACGGCCTGCCGGTCTACGGCGGCGACTTCGTCGTGGTCACCAACAGGACCGGCGCGGTGCTGAGCACCAGCGTCGCCCAGTCGGGCAAGCTCGACGTCGACACCGCACCGTCGCTGCCCGCCGCGCAGGCGACCAAGACCGCCCGCGCCCAGCTCACCGAGGCCGACGACGCCACGGCGCCCAAGCTCACCGTGCTCGCCGAGGGCAAGGGCCGCCTGGCCTACGAGGTGGTCGTCACCGGCACCCTCAAGAAGAAGCCCGCCAAGCTGCACGTCTACGTGGACGCCAGGACCGGCAAGGTCGCGCGCACCTGGGACGAGGTCACCCCGGTCGCCGACGACCAGAGCCACTACCACGGCACCGTGGACATCACCACCCAGCCCACCTCCATGACCGACCCGACCCGCTCGGGCCTGCGCTGCGGCGGCCAGAACGGCACCGCCTACACCGGCCCCGACAGCGCCTGGGGCAACGGCAGCGGCACCAACCTGGAGACCGCCTGCGTCGACACCCTGTACGCCGCGCAGAAGGAATGGGACATGCTGGGCGCCTGGCTCGGGCGCAACGGCATCAACGGCTCCGGCGGCGGCTTCCCGGCCCGCGTCGGCCTGAACCAGGTCAACGCCTACTGGAACGGCAGCTACACCAACTTCGGCCACAACCAGGCCAACACCAAGCAGGCCACCTCCACCGACGTGGTCGCGCACGAGTACGGCCACGCCATCTTCCAGACCACCCCCGGCGGCTCCGGCGGCGGCAACGGCAACGAGAAGGGCGGCCTCAACGAGTCGGCCGGCGACATCTTCGGCGCGCTGACCGAGCACTACATGAACGAGCCCGCCACCCTGGACCCGCCGGACTACCTGGTCGGCGAGGAAGTGGACCTGGTCGGGCAGGGCCCGATCCGCAACATGTACAACCCGTCGGCGGTCGGCGACCCCAACTGCTACTCCTCCTCGATCCCGAGCACCGAGGTGCACGCGGCGGCCGGCCCGCAGAACCACTGGTTCTACCTGCTGGCCGAGGGCTCCAACCCCGGCGGCGGCAAGCCGTCCAGCCCGACCTGCAACAACTCCACGGTGACCGGCATCGGCGTCCAGAAGGCCGGGCAGATCTTCATGGGCGGCCTGAACCGCAAGGTCACCGCCTGGAGCCACGCCCGCGCCCGGCTGGAGACGGTGAACGCCGCCGTCCAGCTGTTCCCGGGCTCGGCGACCGAGTGCAACGCGGTGAAGGCGGCCTGGAGCGCCGTCAACGTCCCGGCGCAGAGCGGCGAGCCGTCCTGCGGCACCCAGCAGAACGACTTCCAGCTGTCGCTGAGCCCCACCTCCGGCAGCGCGCAGGCGGGCGGCTCGGTCACCGCGACGGTCAACACCCAGACCACCGGCGGCAGCGCGCAGCAGGTGGCGCTGTCGGCGACCAGCACGCCGGGCGGCCCGACCGCCGCGTTCTCGCCCGCGAGCGTCACCTCGGGCCAGTCGGCCACGATGACCGTGAACGTCCCGGCGGGCACGCCCAACGGCACCTACACGCTGACGGTCCTCGGTGACGGCGCGAGCGTGGACCGCACCGCGACCTTCACCCTGACCGTCGGTCCCGGCGGGCCGGGCGGCACGGTCTTCAGCGACGACTTCTCGACCGACAAGGGCTGGACGGTCAACCCCGGCGGCACCGACACCGCCACCTCCGGCAGGTTCGAGCGCGGCACCGCCCAGGCCACCACCTACAGCGGCACCGCCCTGCAGCTCGCGGGCGCCACGATGGTCACCGGCGCGAGCGCCGGGGCCGACGCGGGCGCCAACGACGTGGACGGCGGCACCACCAGCGTCCAGTCGCCCGCGATCACCCTGCCGAGCGGCACCGTGTCGCTCAGCCTGTCGTGGTACCTGGGGCACCTGAACAACGCCTCGTCCACCGACTACCTGCGGGTGCGGGTCGTCGGCCCGAACGGCTCGACCACCGTGGTGAACCAGGCCGCCTCGGCGGTCAACCGCGCGGCGGCCTGGCAGACGGCCACCGCCAACCTGTCGGCCTACGCCGGGCAGTCGGTCCGCATCGTCGTGGACGTCGCCGACGCCGGCACCGGCAGCCTCGTCGAGGGCGCCATCGACAACGTCTCGGTCACCAGTTCCTGATCGCCCGGTCCGGGGCGGCGGCGTCCACCAGTCCCTCCCCCCTGGGCTCCGCCGCCCCGGACCGGTCCCTTCCCCCTGGAGGAACACATGAGATCCCGTGTGCTCGCGGGCGCTGGCGCGATCGCCCTGGCGTTGTCGGCCGTGCTGACCGGCGGCGTGAACGCCGCGCCGCGGACGGCCGCCGCGCCCGACATCCCACTCGCCAACGTCAAGGCCCACCTGACCCAGTTCCAGTCGATCGCGACCGCCAACGGCGGCAACCGCGCCCACGGCCGTCCCGGCTACCGCGCGTCGCTCGACTACGTGAAGGCCAAGCTGGACGCCGCGGGCTTCCAGACCACCGTCCAGTCGTTCACCGCCAGCGGCGCGACCGGCTACAACCTCATCGCCGACTGGCCCGGTGGCGACCCCAACCAGGTGCTCATGACCGGCGCGCACCTGGACAGCGTGACCGCCGGCCCCGGCATCAACGACAACGGCTCCGGCTCCGCCGCGATCCTGGAGACCGCCCTCGCCGTCTCGCGCGCCGGGCTGCAGCCCGCCAAGCACCTTCGCTTCGCCTGGTGGGGCGCCGAGGAGCTGGGCCTGCTCGGCTCCAATTACTACACCGCCAACCTGCCCGCCACCGAGCGCTCGAAGATCAAGGGCTACCTGAACTTCGACATGGTCGGCTCGCCCAACCCCGGCTACTTCGCCTACGACGGCGACGGCTCCAGCGGCAGCGGCGGCCCGGCGGGCTCGGCCGAGATCGAGAACACCCTGCGCGCCTACTTCACCTCGATCAACGTGCCGGTGCGCGACACCGCCTTCGACGGCCGCTCCGACTACGGCGGCTTCATCCGCTACGGCATCCCGGCCGGCGGCATGTTCACCGGCGCGGAGGGCCGCAAGACCGCCGCCCAGGTGCAGCTGTGGGGCGGCACCGCGAACGTCGCGTTCGACCGCTGCTACCACGCCTCCTGCGACACCACGAGCAACATCAACGACACCGCGCTGGACCGCAACGCCGACGCGATCGCGTACGCGGTGTGGACGCTCGGCGGCACCGGCACCCCGCCCGGCGAGACCGTGTACAGCGACGACTTCGCCACCGACAGGGGCTGGACGGCCAACCCGTCCGGCACCGACACCGCCACCTCCGGCAGGTTCGAGCGCGGCACCGCCCAGGCCACCACCTACAGCGGCACCGCCCTCCAGCTCGCCGGGTCGTCCCTGGTCACCGGCGCGAGCGCGGGGGCCGACGCGGGCGCCAACGACGTGGACGGCGGCACCACGAGCATCCAGTCGGCGCCGATCACCCTGCCGGCCGGGACGCTGCAGCTGTCGTTCTCCTGGTACCTGGGGCACCTGAACAACGCCTCGTCCGCCGACTACCTGCGGGTGCGGGTCGTCGGGCCGAACGGCTCGACCACCGTCCTCAACCAGACGGGCTCGGCGACCAACCGCGCGGCGGCCTGGCAGACCGCGACCGCGGACCTGTCGGCCTACGCCGGGCAGTCGGTCCGCATCCTGGTGGACGCGGCCGACGCGGGCACCGGCAGCCTGGTCGAGGCGGGCCTGGACAACCTCACCGTCACCCGCTCCTGACCACTGAACGCTGGTACGAATTCCCCGTCCAGGCAATGTGAAAAAACGCGTGGAGCGGCCCGTTCAATGCATCGACCCAGGCATCGCCCCGCCAGCTCAGAGCCGCTTTTCAGAACGTTCGACGGCTCGCGCGCCGGCATTGAAAATCCAGTGGCGAATGGATTCATTGACACGGGCCGCATATCACGGTGCACTTCTGCTCAGCTCGTCCGGACGAGTCCCCCCTCCCCGAGACAACGGATCGGAACCCCGTCCCCAGCGCACCGTGACACCCCCGCCCGGAACGCGCGCGGATGCGGCCACCCCCGCCGGGCCGCATCCGCGCAAACCCACCGCGGGGTCCCCTCCACAGTCGAAAGCCCGGCCCGCGGACCCTCCCGCCCACAAGGCGGCCGCGCGGCCGGGCCCCGGAAGGAGCACCCCTGTGAAACGCCCCACCGCGCTCGCCCTGGCGACGCTCGCCGCGGCCGCCACGATGTTCGTCCCCGCGACGAACGCCTCGGCGGCCGCCGATGACGGTTCGTACGGCCGGAGCGGCTCGTATGGACGTGACGGCTCGTACGGCCGCGACGGTTCGTACGGCCGGGACGGCTCCTACGGACGCGACGGCTCCTACGGACGCACCGGCTCGTACGGCCGTACCGGCTCGTACGGGTGATGCGCCCAGCGGGGACCCCTCCGGCCTCCCGCCGCAGCTCCCACGTGAGCCCGGTGGCCCCCGCGAGCGCGTGAGATGAGGCGGGCCGTACGGGACGACTCTCGGCCCGGCCCGTACGGCCCCGCCCCCGGACCCCCTTGGTGACCGCCCCCCGCACGGCCCCCGCCGCCGGAGACCTTCCGGCGCCGGGGGCCGGTCCGTGCCCGGGGCCCGGCGATGTCGGTGGCGGCGGTCACAATGGCGGCATGTGCCGCAGCATCAAGACCCTTCGTCCGCCGATGACCGAGGACGTGACCGACGAGGACGTGCGGGCCGCCGCGCTCCAGTACGTCCGCAAGATCTCCGGCTTCCGCGCGCCCGCCGCGCACAACGCCGAGGCGTTCGACCGCGCCGTGGAGGAGATCGCCGCCGCGACCGCCACCCTGCTGGACTCCTTGCAGGTCAGGGGCCGCCGCTCGGCCTAGGGTCTGCTCAAAGACCTTGAGCGCCCGGTCGCTCCCCGCCCGGGGAGCGACCTCCCAGCCATGCCGCTCAGCAGTGCAGCTCAGCAGTGCAGCTCAGCAGTGCAGCTCAGCAGTGCAGCTCAGCCGCGGAGCTCGGCGGCGACCAGCTCGGCGATCTGCACGGCGTTGAGGGCAGCGCCCTTGCGCAGGTTGTCGCCCGAGGCGAACAGCGCCAGCCCGTTCTCCCGGGTCTCGTCGCGGCGGATGCGGCCCACGTAGGTGGGGTCCTGCCCGGCGGCCTGCAGCGGGGTCGGGACGTCGGTCAGCACCACGCCCGGCGCGCCCGACAGCAGCTCGCTGGCCCGCTCGGGGCTGATCGGGCGCTCGAACACCGCGTTGATCTGGAGCGAGTGGCCGGTGAAGACCGGCACGCGCACGCAGGTGCCCGACACCTTCAGGTCCGGAATGCCGAGGATCTTGCGGCTCTCGTTGCGGAGCTTCTGCTCCTCGTCGGTCTCGGCGAGGCCGTCGTCGACGATCGAGCCGGCCATCGGCAGCACGTTGAACGCGATCGGCCGCACGTAGACCTGCGGGTCGGGGAACTCGACCGCCGAGCCGTCGTGGGTGAGCCGGTCGGCGTTCTCCACGACCTTGCGCACCTGCTCGTGCAGCTCGGCCACACCGGACAGGCCGCTGCCCGACACCGCCTGGTAGGTGGAGACCACCAGGGCGGTCAGCCCGGCCTCCTCGTGCAGCGGGCGCAGCACCGGCATGGCGGCCATGGTGGTGCAGTTGGGGTTGGCGATGATCCCCTTCGGCCGCTCGGTGGCGGCGTGCGGGTTGACCTCGGCGACCACCAGCGGCACGTCGGGGTCCATGCGCCAGCCGGAGGAGTTGTCGATCACCACGGCGCCGGCGGCGGCGACCTTGGGCGCCAGCTCCAGGGAGGTGGTCTTGCCGGCCGAGAAGAGCACGATGTCGAGCCCGGCGTAGTCGGCGGTCGCGGCGTCCTCGATGGTCACCTCGCCGTCGCCCCACGGCAGCCTGCGCCCGGCGGAGC
Source organism: Spirillospora sp. CA-253888 (assembly GCA_050936435.1). Taxonomy (GTDB): domain Bacteria; phylum Actinomycetota; class Actinomycetes; order Streptosporangiales; family Streptosporangiaceae; genus Spirillospora. Next base: position 4,317,055 of record JBNJMT010000001.1, on the reverse strand, counting down.
GGGCCGAGGCGAACAGCCGCAGCTCCTCCACCGGGAACCCGCGCTCGGCCAGGATCCTGAGCATGACGCTCCCGACCTGGCCGGTGGCCCCGACGATCCCGATTCTCATGCCGCTCCTCCGCAAAAACATTTGACCTGGGCCAACGAGTCTGCCCAGGTCCGCCGACCGGCGTCCAGTCAATAACCCTTCGCCTCGACCTTAAGCACTGCTTCACGCTCGCGCGCCGTGCGCCGGGTCACAGATCGTCGGGATCGGCCCCCGGAGAGCGGCGGCGGAAGTACCGGTCGTCGCGCCGGACGGCGGCGACGTCCTCCTCGGCGGCGCGCCGCACCTCCTCGGCGCGCCGCGTCCCGAAGCGGAACGGCCCCACCCGCGCCTTCGCGAGCAGCACCCCGGCCCCCAGCACCAGCAGGAAGGCGACCAGCAGGCAGAGCAGCACGGTCACGATGATCGACGTCATCCGGTCCTCCGAGATCCCCCGTCGCCCCTCCCGTACCCGGCCCGACCCGCCGCGATGTTCATGCGAAGCGGTTCGCACAAAGTGGTCCGTTCAGTGAACCGGACGTTCGCACCATGCGTCTCTTGTCTGTCCTCTCACCCACCAACCCCTGGAGAGACCATGAGAAGACTGCTCGCCGCCGCCCTGTCCACGGCCGCCGTCGCCGCCGCGGGCACGGTCGCGGTCGCGGCTCCGGCCCACGCCGCGGCCCCCACCATCGGCGCCATCAAGGTCACCCCGGCCGTCGCGGTGCAGAGCAAGGTCAACAAGCAGAAGGTCAACGTCGAGGTGCGCACCAGCCCCGGCGTGGACAGCGTGACCGCCCTGCTGGAGCCGCGGGTCGGCAGCGGCGGCCTGTTCGTGATCCTGAAGAAGACCACGACGCCGGGCCTGTGGCGGGGCGGCGACGACCTTTACAACTACGAGAGCGCCGGCGCCTGGACGGTGGACGTCGAGGTCGCCGACTACGAGGCCGGCGACGACTACGAGGCCAAGAAGCGGGCCATCTGGCAGGTGCGCAAGAACACCTACTTCAGCGGCTTCCAGGCGGGCCCCTCCCCGATCCGCAAGGGCAAGGCCATCACCGTCTCCGGCTGGCTGAAGGGCCTGGACGGCTACGGCTCCGCCTACGCGGGCGTCCGCAACCAGAAGGTCGTCATCTACTTCAAGAAGAAGGGCACCGCCAAGTGGGTCCCGTACGGGACCGTGACGACCGCGACCGGCGGCAAGTTCGCCAAGCGCTTCCAGGCGAAGACGTCCGGCTACTGGCTGGCCGGCTTCGCGGGCACCGGGTACTGGAACAAGGCCTGGTCGAACGGTGACGGCGTGGTCGTGCGCTGACACCGGCGTTGATGTGTTGCTGATGTGTTGATGTGAGGCCCCGCCCCCTCGGCGGGGCCTTTCCCCTACCGGAAGGCGTCGAGGCCGGTGATCGCCTTCCCGAGGGTCAGCAGGTGGACCTCCTGGGTGCCCTCGTAGGTGAGCACGCTCTCCAGGTTGTTCATGTGCCGGATCACCGGATACTCCAGCGTGATGCCGTTGGCGCCGAGGATCGTACGGGCCTGGCGCGCCACGTCCAGGGCGGCCCGGACGTTGGCGAGCTTGCCGAACGACACCTGCTGCGGGGTGACCCTCCCCTCGTCCTTCAGCCGCCCCACGTGCAGCGCCACCAGCCCGGCCTGCCCCAGCGCGACCTCCATCCAGGCGAGCTTCTCCTGGGTGAGCTGGAAGGACCCGATGGGCTTGCCGAACTGCTCGCGCGCCCGCGCGTACTCGACCGCCGACTCGTAGCAGGCCCGGCCCGCGCCGACCGCGCCCCACAGGATGCCGTAGCGGGCCTCCGACAGGCAGCCCAGCGGCCCCCTGAGCCCGGTCACGCCGGGCAGGACGGCGTCGGCGGGCAGCCGCACGCCCTCCAGCACCAGCTCGGAGGTCACCGAGGCCCGCAGGGAGATCTTCCGGTGGATGTCGCGGGCGGTGAAGCCGGGCGTCCCGGCCGGGACCACGAAGCCCCGGATGCCCTCCTCGGCGCGGGCCCAGACGACCGCGACGTCGGCGACCGACCCGTTGGTGATCCACATCTTGGCGCCGTCGAGCACCCAGTCCGAGCCGTCCCGCCGCGCGCGGGTCAGCATGTCGCCGGGGTCGGAGCCGCGGTCGGGCTCGGTCAGCCCGAAGCAGCCGATCGCCTCGCCCGCCGCCATCGGCGGCAGCCACCGCTCCTTCTGCTCCTCCGACCCGTACTTGTGGATCGCGGCCATGGCCAGCGACCCCTGCACCGACACGAAGCTGCGCAGCCCCGAGTCGGCGGCCTCCAGCTCCCGGCAGGCCACCCCGTAGGCGACCGCGCTCGTCCCGGCGCAGCCGTAGCCCTCCAGGTGCATCCCGAGCAGGCCCATCTTGCCGAGCTCGGGCCCCAGCTCCCGCGCGGGGAAGACCCCCTCCTCGAACCACCCGGCGACGTGCGGCGCGACCCGTTCGGCGACGAACGCGCGCACGGTGTCGCGGATCATCCGCTCCTCGTCGGTGAGCTGGTCGTCAACGCGCAGCACGTCCATGCGGGGTCCTCTCGCCGAGCCCGGGGGTGTCCGCCCGCCAGGGTACGTCGGGGGCGCCTCCCGGCCCGGCCAGGGGTCCGGTCAGGGTCGGGTCAGGGCTGTTCCCCGATGCGGCGCCCCCGCTCCGGCGGGCACCATCGAGGCATGGACTTCACCAAGAACGAGACCGCCGCCCCCGAGACCGCCACCGCCGACGGCACTTCCCCGGCCAAGCGGCTGCGCCGCACCCGCCAGGGCAAGATGATCGCCGGCGTCTGCTCGGGCACCGGCGACTACCTGGGCGTGGACCCCAACATCCTGCGCCTCGGCCTGGGCCTTTTCACCCTGTTCGGCGGCGCGGGCGTCGCCCTGTACGCGATCGCGTGGGTCCTGGTCCCCGAGGAGGGCGCGCCCACCTCGGTCGGCGAGGACCTGCTGAAGAAGGCGGGCGAGTCGCCGCAGATCCAGGACCTGGTCCAGAAGACCAAGGACGGCCTGAACAAGGCCCACGCCTCCCGCTAGGGCGCGGAGGCGCGGTCGGGCGCGTGATCGCCCGCGTAGGACGACCGGCCGTCGGAGCGCTCGTGCGCGCCGCGGCCGGCGGGCTCCGGACCGGGTTCGGCCGGCACCGTCTCCAGCCCCGCCGCGTCCGCCTCCGCCACCGCGCCGCCGTCCGGCGGTGCGGGCCGGTCGGCCGAGGACGCCTCGGAGCGCTCGCGCATCCCCGCGATGACCCGGCCGCGCACCTGGTTCCAGTTCAGGGTCATCATCGCCGCCACCGACAACCCCAGCGCGCCCGCCAGCGCCACCACCGTCTCGGGGCCCAGCGCCTGCGCCGCCGCGCCCGCGATCAGGATGCCGAGGCCTTGGCCGGCCAGGATGCCCGACTGGGCCAGCCCGAACGCCTGCGCGCGGCCCTCGGGGGGTACCGCCGCGACGAACGCCGCGTTCGCCGCGAGCTGGTAGGCGCTGCCGATCCCCGACAGCGCCCACAGGGCCACCACCGCCCACAGCGGCGGGTGCATCGCCGAGCCGATCAGGGGCGCGCAGGCCAGCATCGACATCCAGCCCATCGCCCTGATCCGGTTGGTGGGCCGGACGCAGCGGCTGAACAGGAACGCGCCGGCCACCATGCCGGTCGGCATCGCCGACATCAGCACGCCCACGGTGACGGGGCTGCCGTCGAAGGTCGCCGCGTACGGCGCGGCCAGGCCCTCCGGGATCACGTAGAAGGCGCACAGCCACGCGAACAGCACCAGCGACCGCAGCGTGGGGTCGCCGAAGACGAGCTTCGCGCCGTCCCGCGTGCCGCGCCACAATCCCAGCGACTGGCGTTCGCGGCGCTTGGGCGCGGGCCGCCGCCGCATCCCGACCACCAGGATCACCGCCGACAGCCCGAAGGTCACCGCGTCCAGTGCCAGCGCCTCGTAGGCGCCGACCACCGCGACCACCGCGCCGCCCGCCACGAAGCCCAGCATCTGGCTGGCCTGGTGGGTGATGTTGTTGATCGCCGACCCGGCCACGTAGCGGTCGCCGTCCAGGACGTCGGGCAGCAGCGCCGCGCGCGCCGCGCTGAACGGCGCGCCCAATAGCACCGCCAGGAACACCAGCACGCACAGCATCCAGAACGGCATGTCCTGCAGCGCCATCAGCGCGACCAGCCCGGCCCGCGCCACATCGCAGACGATCATGACGGTGCGGCGCGGGAACAGGTCGGCGAGGCCCGACAGCACCGGCCCGCCGACGATCGGCGGGAGGTAGGTGAGGGCGTAGGTGAGGGCGGTCAGCAGCGGCGACTGGGTGCGGTGGTAGACCAGCACCGCCAGCGCCACCTGCGCGAGCTGGTCGCCGATGAACGACAGGGCCTGCGCCAGCCACAGCGCACGGAACTCGCCCACCGCGAAGACCTCGCGGTAGGTGGCCTGCACCTCGGGCGGCCGCCGATGCCGGCCGGTCCGTCTCTCCGCCACGCGCGCTCCAGTTCGGTACGCCCGGTTCCGGGCGACCTCCCTATTAACTCACGCTGCGTGGCAGTTATGTGACCTACCGTGCCCAATTGTTGGAACGCCGCCGCACTGTGATGTGCGCCACAGTTCAGTATCCGAGCCGGTGCAGCCGTTCGTCGTCGATTCCGAAATGGTGGGCGATCTCGTGCACCACGGTGATGCGGACCTCCTCCACCACCTCCTCGACGGTGTGACAGATCTGCAGGATCTCGTTGCGGTAGATCGAGATGTGATCGGGCAGGACGCCCCCGTACCAGTCACCCCGCTCGGTGAGGGGTACGCCCTGGTACAGGCCGAGCAGACCGGGTTCGGGCGCGTCGTCCTCCACGACGATGACGACGTTGCGCATGTGCGCGGTCAGCTCGGGCGGGACGGTGTCGAGGGCCTCGCCCACCAGTTCCTCGAACGCCTCTCGCGATATCTCGATCACATCCTCATTCTGCGCGACGGAAGGAGCCATCGTGCGCGTCCGGCCCCCCGGCCCCCGCACCCGCCTGGCCGCCCGCGTCCTGGCGGTCGCCGCCGTGGGCCTGCTCGGCGGCCTGATCGGCCTGCTGCTCGGCGGCCGCATCGAGACCCCGGTCGGCCCGACCGAGGTGTCGCTGCAGCTGCGGCCCGCCTGGAGCGGCGGCACCACGGTCCAGATCCCGCCGCTGGGCGCGCTGCACCTGGACACCCACGCGGGGCCGTTCCAGCTCCGGGCCAGCGTCACCGAGCTGCACCCCGAGCCCGCGCGCAAGCTGATCGAGGACGCGGGGGCGCTGGACCGGCTCACCGACCAGATCGCCGGCGAGCTGCGGCACGGGGTGGTCCTGCTGCTGCTGCGCGCGGTCGGGCTGGCGCTGGCGACCTCGTTCGTCGCGGGCCTGGTCGTGTTCCGCTCCTGGCGGCGCGCGCTGCTGGGCCTCGGCGCCAGTACCGCCGCCGCCCTGACGATCACCCTGGTGACCTGGCTGACCTTCAACCCGCAGTCGATCGCCGAGCCCCGCTACACCGGCCTGCTGGCCAACGCGCCGCAGGTGGTGGGCGACACCCGCAACATCGTGGAGCGCTTCTCGGCCTACCGGGCGCAGCTCGCGCGCCTGGTCGGCAACGTGTCCAAGCTGTACGCGGCGACCTCCACCCTGCCGACCTACGAGCCCGACCCCTCCACGCTGCGCGTCCTGCACGTCAGCGACATCCACCTCAACCCCGCCGCCTGGAACGTGATCCGCTCGGTCAGCCGGCAGTTCCAGGCCGACATGATCATCGACACCGGGGACCTGGCCGACCACGGCAGCCGGCCCGAGGACCGCTTCGCCGACGACATCGCGTCCCTGAAGATCCCCTACGTCTACGTGCGCGGCAACCACGACTCCCAGGGCACCCAGCGCGCCGTGGCCCGCCAGAAGAACGCGATCGTGCTGGACGACCAGGTCCGCGAGGTCGAGGGCCTGCGCATCTACGGCGTGGGCGACTCCCGCTTCACCCCGGACAAGAGCACCCGCGACGACGACGTGAACGCCGACGAGCTCCGCGCCCTCGGCTCCGGCCAGGCCCAGAAGCTGCGCGCCGCCGGGACGGCGCCCGACCTGGTGGCGGTGCACGACCCGTTCCAGGGCGAGGGCTTCTCCGGCCAGACCCCGCTGGTGCTGTCGGGCCACGCCCACAAGCGGAGCACCAAGCTGCTGCCGTCCAACACGCGCCTGTTCGTGCAGGGTTCGACCGGCGGCGCGGGCCTGCGCGCCGTGGAGCACGAGGAGCCCACGCCCATCGAGCTGTCGGTGCTGTACTTCAGCCGCGCGACCCACCGGCTGCAGGGCTGGGACGACCTGCGCCTGGGCGGCCTGGGCCTGACCTCGGCGCAGATCGAACGCCATCTGGAGCCCTCGCCGGACCGCGCGGTGTCCCCGCCGGCGCAGCAGCCGACCCCCTCGCCCGCGCCGAGCACGCCCGCGTCCCCGTCCACCACGCCGCCGACCAGCCCGTCCGCGCCGACGCCGCGGCAAGGCGGCTAACCGTTTGCATGTCCCGCCTGGTTGTCCCCTATGCTGGACTGGTCAACAGTGGCGGTCCGCCGCCACGCTGGGCCCCCTTCGTCTAGCGGCCTAGGACGCCGCCCTTTCAAGGCGGTAGCGCCGGTTCGAATCCGGTAGGGGGTACAACACAGATGGGCGCGAGCCCACGATCACCCCGGTTGGTCACCTGGTGACCAACCGGGGTTTCGCGTTCGGGGTGGCGGCCCGCCGGCGCGTCCGGGCCCGGTTATGCGACGGCGCCCCAGCGGTTCAGGGCGGCGTAGGCGGGCTGCCACTGGGCCGTGTAGGCGGCGCGGGCCGGTTCGGGGAGCGGGGCGAGCATGGTCGCGACGGTCCGCTCGGAGGCGCCTTCCAGCAGCCAGGGGAGGAGCCTGGGCGCGTCGGGGCCGATGCGCTGACCGTGGACCTGGCCGAAGCGCGCCCACTGCTGCGGGGTGGCGACCGCCTGGATCAGCGGCAGCGCCTGGTCCTCCTCGTGCTTGAGGTGCGCGGTCAAACCGGTGACCAGCGCGTCGGTCAGGTCCCCGAGACGGTCGACGGGCGCGCCGGGGTCGGACAGCGCCGTGTCGATCGCCGCCATGACGTCCTCGACGGCGGCGTGCTCGGCCTCCATCGCCTCCAGCAGCGCCAGATCGTCCGGCCGCTCCGCCAGCGACCCGCGCAGCGCGGGCCACAGCGCGTCGTCCTCGGCCGTGTGGTGGACGTGCAGGGACTTGGTGAACAGTTCCCAGCCGACGGCGGTGCGCAGCAGCGTCCGGGGGTCGTCGTCGACGCGCGCGGTGATCTTGGCCAGGTGTTCGAGTTCGCGCCGCAACGCGTCGTGCATTGCGTACATCGCCGTCATATCGAGCGTGCCGCTCACAACATCGTTCCTTTCGGTCTCGTCGGGTCGGGGAGAGGTCAGGTCCAGCTCGTGCCGGCGGGCTCCTTGATGGAGGCGTTGAGGCGGTTGAACATGTTGGTCACGCCGATCAGCATGATCAGCGCGGCGATCTGCCTCTCGTCGTAGTGGTCGGCGACCTGGTCCCACAGCGGGTCGTCCACCGCCTCGCCGGAGCGGTCGGCCAGCCGCGTGGCGGCCTCGGCCAGCGCCAGCGCGGCCCTTTCGGCGTCGTCGAAGAACGGGGCCTCCCGCCACGCGGCGACCGCCGCGATCCGCTCCGCGCTCGCGCCCGCCTTGACCAGGTTGGCGTGGTGGGCGTGGACGCACGCCGAGCAGCCGTTGATCTGGCTGATGCGCAGCCCGACGACCTCCTGCAGTTCGTGCGAGATGCCGCCCGCGTTGACGGCCTTGAAGATCGCCCCGATGCCCTTCATTCCGTCGGGCAGCACGAAGGCGGGATTGGTCATGCGCGCTTGCATGGTCGTTTCCTTTCGCGGTGACGCTTCGGCCGCCGCACCGGTGCGTCCGGACCCGTCCATGCGGTGACGGAACGCCGGTGCGACCACCACCGACCTTCGCCTTCGCCGTCATGTGGATCAACGTAAACTTCGCGCACGTGCCGATAACGCGTGGCTTATGACCGCAGATGGGAGCGCCGGTGGAGCTGCGGGACATCGAGATCTTCCTGACGCTGGCCGAGGAACTGCACTTCGCCCGGACCGCCGCCCGGCTGCACGTGTCCCAGGCTCGGATCAGTCAGGCGATCGGCCGGCAGGAACGCCGCCTCGGCGGCCTGCTGTTCGACCGCTCCAACCGCCGCCAGGTCCGCCTCACCCCGCTCGGCCGCCAGCTCCGCGACGACCTGCGCCCGGTGTACGCGGGGCTGCGCGACACCCTCGAACGCGCCCGCCAGGCCGCCCAGGGCATCACCGCCACGCTGCGCGTCGGCATGCTGCCGTTCAACATCGCCGACCTGCACCCCTACTGGAACACCTTCCACTCGCGGCACCCTCAGTGGCGGTTGCAGATCCGCCGCGCCCCGTTCATCGAGCCGTTCGCCGGACTCCGCGACGGCGAGTTCGACGTCCTGGTGGTCTGGCTCCCCGTGGAAGAGCCCGGCTTCACCGTGGGCCCGGTCCTGTTCACCGACCGGCGCCTGCTCGCGGTGTCCGCGGAGGACGAGCTGGCCGGACGGGCCTCGGTGACGCTGGAGGCCCTCGCCGACCGTCCGCACGCCATGGCCCCCCAGATGCCGGACTACTGGGAGGACAGGTACCTGCCGTTCCAGACCCCGCGAGGCCACCTCATCGAGCGCAGCCGGACCATCAGCAACGGCGACGACATCATCAACCTCGTGGGCACCGGGGAGATCGTCCACAGCTTCCCCGCCCACGTCACCAAGTACTGGGCGGTGCCGCACATCCGCTGGCTGCCCGTCCGCGACATGGCGCCCCTGCCCTACGCCATGGTGTGGCGCACGGAAGCCGAGAACGATCCCGTCCGAGCCCTGGCCCGCACCGTGCGCGACCTCGGACCGATGGACCGGCACGACGCCTGAGCGGCGAGAGGCCCGCGCCGCTCAGCCACGCAAGGTCCTCGTAAGGAGCCGTTCCGGCGGGGGCGGCCCCCGGCCGGCATCCCATGTTCTACGCTGTGTAGAAATTAGCGGCGGGTCGGGAGGGCGAGGGGCATGGGGCGCGGACACGACCACGGGCCGGTGACGGCCTCGGGACGGCACCGGGGGCGCCTGGTGCCGCCGGCCGGCGCCGGGCACATGCCGACCGATACCGCCGGGGTGGCGCTGGCCCTAGTGGCGATCACGCTGGACGCCCTCCAGGAATGCCTGGCCGAGCACTTCGACGTGGAGCACTGCACGTTCCAGCTGGAGCCGCCCGGCCACGCCCGCCACGAACTCCCCACGCACGCCTGACCGCCCCTTCCGTTGAGCTGATGGGTCATGACCAAGAACCTGAAGATCTCCCTGCCCCTGGTCGCGGCGGCCGTGGCCGCCCTCGGCCTGCTGCTGGTGTTCGACCGGTCGTCCGGATCGCGTTCGGACGCCGGAGCCGGAGGCGGCGGGGCGGCCTCGCCCGGGGCGTCCGCCGCGCCGTCGTCGCGGCTGGTGCGTCCCGACAGCCACCGGCTCTCGACCGCGAAGGACGGCAGGGTGACGGTGGTGGAGTTCCTGGACCTCGAATGCGAGTCGTGCCGGGCGGCGTTCCCCGTGGTGGAGCGGCTGCGCAAGGAGTACGAGGGCCGGGTCACCTTCGTGATCCGCTACTTCCCGATCCCCAGCCACCGCAACGCCGAACTGGCCGCGCGCGTGGTCGAGTCCGCAGCGGCCCAGGGCAAGCTTGAGGCGATGTACGCCCGGATGTACGAGACCCAGGAGGAGTGGGGCGAGAAGCAGGACTCGCAGGAGAAGGTCTTCCGCGGGTTCGCCCGCGACCTGGGCCTGGACATGGCGGCCTTCGACAAGGCGCTGAAGGACCCCGCGACCGCCGAACGCGTCGACAAGGACCGCCGCGACGGCCTGCTGCTGGGCGTTCGCGGCACCCCCACCTTCTTCGTCAACGGCAAGCGCCCCCAGATCACCTCCTACGAGGACTTCAAGGCCGCCATCGACGCCGAACTCGCCGGGTGAGCACCGCGACCCGCCGGCTCGCGGCCGGTGAGGCAGCACCGCCCCGGTCCCTGGCCTGGATCCTGGCGCTGGGCGGCGCGGTCGGCCTGCTGGCCGCCTTCGTGCTCACCGTCGAGAAGATCGCGCTGCTGAAGGATCCCGCGCACAGCCCGTCGTGCAGCATCAACCCGGTTCTGAGCTGCGGCTCGGTCATGACGACGCCGCAGGCCGAGGTGTTCGGCTTCCCCAACCCGCTGCTGGGCGTCGCGGGGTTCGCGGCCATCACCGCCATCGGCGCGGTGCTGCTCGCCGGGGCGGCCCTGCCCCGGTGGTTCTGGCTGGCCCTGGCGGCGGGGACGGCGGCGGGCGCGCTCTTCGTCCACTGGCTGATCTTCCAGAGCCTGTACCGGATCGGCGCCCTGTGCCCCTACTGCATGGCCGTGTGGGCGGTCATGATCCCGATCTTCTGGTACACCGCCGTGCACGTGCTCACCGGCGGGCCGCTGAGGGTCCCGGCCCGGCTGCGCGGCGCCGCACGGGCCGTGGCCGGCTACCACGGGGTGGTCCTGACCTGCTGGTACCTGGCCGTCATCGGGTTGATCGCGCAGCGGTTCTGGCTCTACTGGAGCAACCTGCTGTGATCGCCGCGCCCGGCCGGCCTCAGGTCAGACAGGGCACCAGGAGCGCGGTGGGCACCGCGACCAGCGCGGCGGCTGCGGTGTAGGCGAGCAGCCGTTGCCAGGCCGGGGCCGTCGCCGGGGCCAGCAGGCGTTGGACGCGGGCCAGCACCGCGTGCTCGGCCGCCGCCAGCGCCCCGCCGGACAGCGGCCGCGCCGCACCCGACTCGGCCCGGTGGGTCGCCAGCCGGACGAGCGCGGTGGCGACCGTGGCGCCGCCGTGGCGGCTGCGGGCCTGGTCGTCGGCCAGCATCTCGGTGAGCCGCCGGGCGGCGTCGGCGGCCAGGCGCGCGGTCGCCGCCCTCGGCAGGGCGCGCGCCACCGCCGCGAACGGGAGCAGCAGCAGGTGGTGGCGGCCCCGGGCGTGGGCGCGCTCGTGCTCGACGACGGCGGCCAGCTCGGCGGGGTCCAGCAGCGCCACCAGCCCGGAGCTGATCACCACGCGGGCGCGCAGGCCGGGCAGGCAGTAGGCGAACGGCGCCGGGTGGTCCAGCACGCGCACCCCCTCCAGCGCGCCCTCGCCCAGGCCGTGCGGGCGGGCGTCGCGGTCGCCGACCAGGTCGACCCGGTCGCGGTGGCTGCGGTGGAACCGGGCGTTGGCCACGGCGGTGCGGACCAGCAGCCCGGTCAGTCCGGCCGCGACGGTCGCCGCGCCCGCCAGGGCCGCGATCTGGAAGGGGCCCAGGCCGCGCAGCGGGTCGCCGTCCAGGGTCTGCGCCAGCAGCACGTGCAGGCCGTGGCGGTAGGCGACGGCCAGCGGGGAGACCGCCAGCGCCACGAACGCCCCCACCACCGACAGCCCGGCGGTGTGGGCGACCGCGTGCCAGAGGGCCAGCGCGGCGCGGGGCGCGCGGTGCGGCCAGGCGGCGCGGGCCAGCAGCCGCGGCGCCGGCACCAGCAGCGCCAGCGCCAGAACGACCAGGACGGCGGCGACCAGGACCGATCCGTCGCCCGTCACGAGGGGCCCTGGGACGGCCGGTCGCCGATCTGCTCCAGGGCCCGGCGCAGCGCCGCCACGTCCTCGGGGGTGACCGCCTCCAGGAAGTGGCCGAGCGCCGAGGCGCGGTCACCGGCCCCCTCGAACGCCTGGTTCATCAGGTCGGCCACGTGCTCGTCCCGGCTGCCGCGCGCGAAGTAGCGGTGGGCCCGGCCCTCGCGCTCGCGGCGCACCATGCCCTTGCGGTCCAGGCGCTCCAGGATCGTCAGCACGGTGGTGGGCGCCGGCCGGGAGGGCAGCGCCTCGGCCAGCTCCCGGGCCAGGGCGCCCCGCGGGCGCGCCCACAGCTCGACCATCACCGCGTGCTCCAGCTCGCCGAGCCGCATCGTCACCGTTCCTGCCGTCGGGGCCACCTACCGGAACAGTAATGGAACCGGCCCGCCGAGCCCGGCGGGATCAGCGCTCGCGGCGCCGCTCCTCGGCGTCCCGCCGCAGGGCGGCGACCACCAGCCACACGATGCCGGCGGGGATCACCAGCACCAGCAGCAGACCGCCGACAACCTCCATCGCCGAACCCCTCCCCCACATGCTTCTACGTAATGTAGAAGCTAGCGCACCACCCCGCCTGGGGCGCACGCGCCCCGGGCGACGGGCTCCGCCGCGCCCGCCGCCAGCGATTCCGAATTGTGATCTTATTTCGGCATGGGGGCCTCTCCTCCGGGCAGACACCGCGCCAAGGAGGAAATGAAAATGCCGTGGTTGATGATTCTCGTTCTCTTGCTCGCCCTGGTCCTGCTCGGCGCCGGTTTCGCGCTGAAGCTGCTGTGGATCCTGGCGGCGGTCGTCCTGGTGCTCTGGCTGCTGGGCTTCGTGGCGCGCGGCACCGGCCCGTCCGGAAAGCGCGGCCGTTGGTACCGCTGGTAGCGAGCAGTTCCCATAAACGCGCCTCGCCTCCCCTATAGGGAAGGCGAGGCGCGTTCGCGCTTTTCAATGGCGAACGCAAAAGGGCGTTGGCCCGTCATGTGAAGTGCCCCACGCGCCTACGAGCCGTCGGCCCCGGTGAGGGAGATCGCCTCGCGGGCGCGCGCGTAGGTCTCGTCGTGGACGCGCAGCGCGCTCTTCAAGCGGACGTCCAGGTCGGCCAGCCGCGCGTCGATCTCGTCCATGGCCTCGCGCGCGAGCCGCAGGCCGGTGGACTTGGTCAGCGATCCCCCTGCCAGCGCTTCGACGATCTCGCGTTCGGCCCGCCGGTAGAGCTCCAGGGCGGGCAGCCGCCGCTCGGACTCGGCCCGCAGCTCCTCCATCTCGGCGGTGAGGCGGGTCAGGTCGGCCAGGTCGGCCTTCACTTTGGCGCGGGCGGCCGCCACCTCGGTCTCGGCGCGGGCCGTCTCGGCGACGGTCTCGGCTATCTCCTCCCGCAGGCCGGTCAGCTCGGCGGCGGCGATGCGGTGGAGGTCCCCGGCCGCCTGGCCGAGGCGCTGCTCGTCGGCGGCGACCTCCAGGAGCTCGCGCTTGCGCGCGGCCAGCAGGGCGTGCTGCTCGCGAAGGGTCTCCAGGTGCGCGCCGAGCTTCTCCAGGCGGCGCAGCTCGGCGAGCTCGCCGTCGAGCCGGGCGCTGGTCTCGGCGCGTTCGCGCAGCTCGGTGGCGACCGGGCGCAGCCGGTCGAGCGCGGCCCGCCGTTCGGCGATCTCGGCTTCGCGGTCGCGCAGCTCGGCCAGCAGCCGGTCCAGCTCCTCCTGGCGGGCGCGGCCGAGGGCGGCGGCGTCGGCGAGGGCGGGCACCGGGGCCAGCAGCTCGGGCAGCCGCCGCAGCGCCTCGGCCAGGTCGGTGACGAACTCGTAGGCGGCCACGTCGTCGCCGGGCGCGATGGCCCGCGCGGACGAGATCAGCCCGTCCACGGCGGTGCGCAGCGCGTCCATCCGGTCGCGGGTCATGCGGGCTCCCAACCGTCCAGCGGGACAAGGACCGGCTCGCCCGCGGGCGGGCTGAGCAGCAGCGCGGCCGAGCCGGTGAACGAGACGCGCAGTCCCACCCGGTAGGCGCCCGGCGGGACGGCGATGGTGCCGGGCCGGCCGCCCACCGTCAGGGCCAGGCGGCCGCCGGGCACGTGCAGGGCGCCGCCGGGGCCGTCCTCGGCGTCGCTGATCACCAGCGGGTCGCGGCCGAGCGCGGCGTAGGCGCCCGGCCCCTGCGCCAGGGGGATCTGCAGGCTGTCCAGCAGGCCGTTGCGGACGCGGTGCATCGGCAGCGCCACCTCGCGCCGGACGGTGGAGGCCATCACGAGGTCGCGGCGGTCCAGCAGCCGCGCCCCGTGCAGCGACGCCTCGGGCCCCATCCGCCGCACCGGGCCCGGCAGGGCGGGCTCCACCAGCGGGAACTCGCCGAACCCGCCGCTCAGCAGCAGCGTGCAGCCGGGCCGGTGCAGGTCGCGGACCCGCGCGGCCAGCAGCCCGGCCAGCGGCGCGAAGCACCCGATCAGCCGGCCCGCGCTGATCGTCACGCCGCCGACCACGTAGACCGGGTCGTCGGCGTGCTCGCCGGTGGCCCGCGCCAGCACCGCGCGGGCCCGGTCGGCCTTGGCGGCCTGGGCGGCGGCGAACCCGGCGCGCACCCCGGCGGGCATCCCGGCGGTGACGGCCTGCGCGTACGCGCCGCCGCCCGCGCGCGGCTCGAACGCCGTCGCCAGCACGCGCACCGTGCGCCCCTCGACCAGGCACAACCCCAGGCCCGCGCCCGACCAGCCCAGGTCGCAGACCAGGTACAGGCCCGGCCCGTGCCGCTCGGCGGCCAGCGCGGCGACCGCCGGGGAGCGCCCGTACCAGGTCAGCTCGCTGAACGACCGCAGCTCGGCCCGGAACCGCTCGTGCTCCAGCACGCCGAGCCGTTCGCCGGCGAGCCACCGGTCCGGCACCACGAACGCCAGAGGCTCGTGCGGGATCGCGAGGCGGGCCAGGCGGCCGCGCAGGTGCGGCTCGACCGGGCCGTCCGGGGCCGGGCCGACGTCGGGCGCCGCGGCCCCGGCGTGCAGGATCCGGGTCCACAGCGCTCCGCACTCGACCACCGCAGGGGACATCGCGTCACCACCCCCCGCGGAAGCGGCCACGCCGCTTGCCGAGCAGGTCGCGGATCTGCTCGGCGGCGTCCTCCAGCACCGGGCGGGCCCGCACCGGCAGTTCGGCCTCCTCGTGGTCCGCCTCGGCGGCGGTCTGCAGGAGGGCGAGCTGGAACAGCAGGTCGGCCCCGGCCATGGTGGCGACCGTCTCGCGGAAGTCATGGGCGAGGTACGGGTCGCCGCCGCCGCGCGTGATCGCCGTGGCGAACGCCAGGACCCGGCGGTCGGCGTCGGTCGGGGAGGAGCCGCGCCGGCCCAGCTCGCGCCGCACCTCGCCGAGCACGCCCGCCAAGGCGACGCCGCCGATCTGGGCGGGCGAGTGCCGGAGCCAGGCCAGGACCTGCGCGCCGGGCACGCCGCGCCCCAGCGCCTCGGCGATCAGCCGTCCGAGCCGCTCCGGGGCGGGGGCGGCCTGCAGCGCGGACAGGACGATCATGTCCTGGTCGGCCAGCGCCGCGCGGTAGGGGCCGGCGACGGCGGCCAGCCAGCCCTGGTACTCCGGCAGGTCGACCAGGCCGGGATCGGTGGCGCGGCCCCGCACGACCTGGCGGACCACCTCGCTCCAGTCGTGCCGCACCTGCTCGCACACCGTGCGCACCATCGCCAGGGTCGCGCGCGCGTGCCCGGTGTCGGCCGCCCAGCCTCCGTCCGCCAGGTGCCGGCGCAGGCCGGACTCGACGTGCTCCAGCGCCGGGGCCCGCCACGAGCGCGGCGCGTGCCGCCGGAACGCCGCCAGGTAGGCGGGCCAGAGCGGGTCTCCGGCCGGGACCAGGCGCCGGGGCGGGTCACCGAAGTGCAGCAGCAGGATGTCCAGCACGGCCCGGCCCGCGCCGCTCCCGGGCTCCAGGACGGCCAGCCAGGCGGTCCACTGGCCGCGCTGCTCGTCGGGCAACCGCTCCAGCCACGCCAGCAGGGCGGGCAGCACGTGCTCCAGCCGCCCCTGGTCGGTGGCGAACTGGAGCAGCGCCGGAACGCAGGCCGCCCCGTGCTGCGCGGTGGTGGCGATGTCGTGCGCCGACAGCGGTTCGGCGGAAGGCGTGCACAGGGCCTGGAACGGTCGGAGCAGTCCCTCGGGCGCATGGGGTGCCAGCGCCTCCAGCCAGGCCGTCACGCGGCCGGGGGCAGCGGCGTTCTGCGCGACCAGCAGCGCGCACATCACCGGCGGGCGCTCGCCCAGGGCGTTCAGCGTCCCGGGCCGTGACCGGCCGGTGGGGTCGGTCCAGCGCATGACCGTTCCGGCGACGGCCTTCACCTCCTTGTCGTCCGCCTGCCCGTCCGGCATCAGCTCGGCCAGCAGCTCGTCGGCGAACCCGAGCCGCTCGGCCATCGCGAGCCAGCCGTCCGCGCCGTCCTCGGGGCGGTCGTGCAGGAGGGCACTCGCCGACGCCCGCAGCGCCTCCCGCACCTCGGCCGCGCCGTCCGCCGCGGGCCAGGCCTGCTCCACCGCCCCGGCGTGCTCCGGGCCGCCGTAGGTGATGAGGCGTTCCAGCAGGAACGCGCGGTCGCCGCGGTCGGTCAGCTCCTTCCAGCGGCCCGACTTGAGCAGTTCCGCCAGCTCGTCGACGGTCGCCGTGCCCGCCCGGACCCGTTCCACGACCCGCACCGGCCATTCGAGCAGTTCGATGGCCCGCACCGCGTTCTGCGGCTCCTGTCCGGCCAGCGGGTCCCCCTGCCGGAACAGGAAGTCCACCACCTCCGCCAGTCCCGTGCCGCCGTGCCGCAGCACCTTGGTCAGCTCGGTCCAGTAGGCGTGCGCGGCGGTGCCGGGCGGGGGCGCGGCGGCGGGGGCGTTCCAGTCCAGGGCGAAGCCGCCGCCGCGCGCGGTGGAGGCGAACACCAGACTGATGTAGGGGCTGCCGCCGCCCCGGATCCACGTCGCGGCGGTGAAGCGGGTGCGCCAGCCGTACGGCAGCAGCGCCGCGACCGCGTCCAGGAACCGCAGCCGGGTGGGCAGGTCCATGCCGTCGGCGCCGGTGACGGTGACCTGGCCGTCCAGCAGCATCGCGGCGGCCAGCGCCGCCCGTTCCAGCCAGCCGGGACGGCCGAGGTCGCGCGCCAGCTCCTCGTGGTCGTACCCGGCCAGCTCGACCTCGCCGTCGCCGACGCGGTCCAGCGCCGCGTGCAGCTCCCGGTAGGTCACCGGCGCGTCCCGGAGGACGGGGTAGGGGAAGCAGGCGTAACGGGTCTCGGCGATGGGCCGGCCCGCGCCGTCCACCTCGTCGGTCCACCGGTACTCGGCCACCGCGAGGTAGCTGCACCGGTCGTCCTGCACCTCGCTGAGCGTCACCCACGGCAGGGCCTCGGCGCCGGTGCGCTCGGACGGCGGGTTGCCCAGCGCGTACCGGTCGATGATCGCGGCGTAGTGGGGCGCGCTGAACGGGCCGTCGCACTCCAGCACCGCGTAGTCCTCGTAGCTGCGGGGCCGCTTGCCGTGCCGGGCCCAACCGGCGCTCACGCGTACCATCGCGGCCCCCTCACGACGCCCTGGTGAGCTGCCGCACCAGCCACATCACCGGCTCCAGCACGTTGATCGGGTTGACCTTGCCCTTGAGGTGCATGGTCTGGGCGCCGTTCGGGCCGGACCGCTTGACCAGGTTGCTGTAGTCGTCGTCGTTGAAGTGGCCGGTGGCCGGGTCGAGGTAGAACCCGACCGCCGAGGTGACGAAGTAGCGGGTGCGCTCGGGCGCGAAGTGCTGGCGGATCTCGCGGCGCACCGCGTCGGCGTTGCCGACCCGGTCGGCCTGGCACAGCTCCTCGAAGAACCGCTCGGCCAGGTCCTCGTGCACGGTCGGGAACAGCTTGTCGGCGTGGGAGACCGACTCGTAGCCGCCCTGGCGCGCGATGTCGCGCACCCAGAAGTGGTCGTACTTGGTGATGCAGACCGCCAGGTGGTGCGGCAGGTAGTGGTCGCGCGGGTTGTCGGGCGCGTACCGGCTGATGTCCAGGATGGTGCGGTTGAAGAACCGGTAGGAGTCGGACTCCCGGCGCTCGCGGGTCGGGTCCAGCAGGTAGATCAGGCCGCCGCAGCCTGCCAGGTGCCGCACCAGCCGGTCGCGCTGGTCGCCGCTCATGCCGGGCAGCGGCGCGGGCCCGGCCGGGCCGCCGGTGGCGAAGCGCGGGCCGCCGCTCCCGGACGCCGACGCGGCGGGCTCGGCGGGCTGGCTGTCGAACAGGCGGCCCGGCGGGTCGACGAAGTCCAGCCGCAGCCGGGTCGGCTCGCGCCGCACCTCGGTCCGGGCGGGCCGCAGGCGCCGCTTGTGCCTCTCGCGGACCTCCCGGGTGCCGGTGAGCCGCCAGGAGAGCTGTTCGAGCTGGGCGGTCGCCGACGGGAACTTCCGCTCCTCGGTGAGCTCGTGGGTGCTCTCGGCCAGGAAGCGCACCGACTCCTCGTCCAGGCCGTCCAGCCGCCACCCCGACTCGGTGAGGTTCATCGCGGTGCGCAGCGCCGCCAGGAACGTGGTCTTGCCGCTCTGCGGCGCGCCCCAGATGCCGATGCTGTTGCGGTCGGGCGCGGACGCGCCGGGCCGCTCGGGGGGCGGGGGCGGGGACGGTTCGGGGGCCGGGGAGGGCTCGGGCGGTGCGCTCATGCGGGATCGCCTTTCATCGGGAAGGGGAAGGCGGGCCGGCCCGGGGGCACCAGGTGCAGCGCGCCGGCGACCCGGTCGGCGCTCGTGTCCTCCAGGACCTCGCGGTGGTCGGCGGCCAGCAGCCGCCAGTGCTCGGGGGGCGGCCGGTCCCCGTCCGGCGCGGTCTCCTTGTCCAGCACGGCGACGAACCGGCCGCCCGCGCGGCGCACGAAGTCGTGCGCGCGCGTCCAGTCGTCGCGGCGCGGGCACGGCTGGGCCAGCTCGCGGTCGGGGTCCTGGCCCTGGCGCAGCGGGTGCGGCGGGCGGCCCGCCACCACCAGCAGGGTGCGCGGCATGAGCCGCGGGTCGGCCTCCAGCCGGTCGGCGATCTCGACCAGCGCGTCCTCCAGCGGGGCGGCGTCGGCCTGCCAGGTGGCGTCGGCGGGCGGGGCGGGCAGCGCGGCGAACGCGGCGCGCGCCGCCTGCGGATCGGCCCGCCACACGCCCTCGACGACCGACCGGCCCTCCTCCCCCAGCTCGAAGGAGTGCTCGTAGTAGCCGTAGACGCTGACCTCGACGCGGCTCCCCAGGTCGGCGGCGACGCGGTCGAGCAGGTCGGCGACCAGCTCGCGGCGCATCCCGGCCTGCACGGGCGGGCCGCCCAGCTCGACCGCGCACAGCAGCTCGGCGCGGGTCGCGGCGGCGGCCCCCTCGGCGGCCTGGTCGAACAGCTCCTCCAGCGTGCGGCGCTCGGGGACGGGATCGGCCGGGTCGAGCCAGCGGACCTGGCCGGGCCCGTCCAGCACGGCGCGCACGGTGCTGGTGCCGCGCGGCAGCCGCGCCGACACCAGCGACACCGGCGTGCGGAACGCGTCCGGCCCGCCGTCGGGGACGACCGCCAGCACCAGCGGCTCGTCGCCGCCGAAACCGCGCGCGACCCGCACCTCGGCCTCCCGCCCGGCAGCGCTGCCGGGCGGGAACAGCGAGACCAGCGCGGGGAGCAGGCCGTCCGGGCCGTCCTCGGCGACGATCAGGCGGTAGTCGACGTGCAGCGGCAGCCCGCGCCGCGCCTCCCGCACCGCCTCGGCGAGGGGGACACCGGACGCGGCCACGCGCGCCCCCGGCCGCAGCCGCCCCAGGATCGCCGCCGCCCGCTCGGGCACCGGCCAGCCCGGCGCGGTGCACACGACGGCGGTGGGCAGGCCCGGCGGGATCGTCTCCAGCACCTTGCCCAGGCGCAGGCCCATCGTGGCGAGCAGCACCGTGCGGTCCACCCGGTACAGGCCGCCCGCCAGCTGGAACGCCCGCTCGACCGGGTCGTGGGCGAGCATCGGCGCGACCTCGTGCCACGGCACGCGGGCGTGGGGGCGCAGCGGGTCAGGGGCGTCGAGGTCGGCGGCGTGCAGGAGCAGCACGCGCAGGCCGTCCGGGCTGACCTCGACCACCGCGGCGGTGCCGCCGGGGTCGGTGAGGATCTCGACGAGGGCGGGCGCGGCGGACGCCCCCGCGCCCTCCTGCTCGGCCTCGGCGCGCAGCCGCGTCCACTCGGCCTCGTCGAACGAGCCACGCACGTAGGCGCGCGCGTGGTCCCCGGCGCGGGCGGCGGCGCGCAGGTCGTGCGCGGCGCGGGCCTGCGCGAGCCGCAGTCCGAACCCGCCCGGGTCGCCGGGCCCCGTCCGCCAGGCGGTGTGCAGTACCCAGCCGCAGTCGGCGCAGGCGGCGAGCCCGGCCGCGGACGCACCGCACACCGGGCAGGCCGGTTCAGCGAAGCTCATCGGGCACGTCCTCCGGCCGGTAGGTGCGCAGCTCGGTGTCGCTGAGGCGGTCCAGGTCGGCCATGACCCGGCGGCTCAGCGCGGCGTACATCTGCCCTTCGATGCGGCGCACGGCGCGCGCGTTCCCGAAGTCGGGCGCGGCCATCGCCCGGCGCAGCGTCCGTTCGGCGCGCCCGGCGGTGCCCTCGCCCAGGTGGAAGCCGCGCGCGGCGACCCGGGACCGCAGGATCTCCAGCAACTCGGGCAGCGTGTAGGGCGGGAAGTCCAGGTGGACGGTGAAGCGGTCGCGCAGCCCCTCGTTGGCGGCCAGGAAGCGCGCCATCCGCTCCGGGTACCCGGCGGCGATCACCGACAGGCGGCCCCGGTCGTCCTCCATGTGCTGGGTGATGGCGTTGACGGCCTCCTGGCCATAGGGGTCGGTGCGGCCGTCGTCGGAGGTGACCAGCGCGTACGCCTCGTCGATGAACAGCACGCCGCCGAGCGCCCGCTCGAAGCACGCGGCGGTCTCGCGCGCGGTCTCGCCGAGGTGGCGGCCGACCAGGTCCTTGCGGCCGGCCTCCACGAGGTGGCCCTTGGGCAGCAGGCCGAGGCGGTGCAGGATGCGGCCGAACTCGCGGGCCACCGTCGTCTTGCCGGTGCCGGGCGGGCCGAGGAACAGCAGGTGCGGCGCCACCAGGTCGCCGTCGCCGAGCCGCCGCTGGAGCCGGATCTGGGCGATGACGCCGCGCAGCTCGTCCTTGACGGAGGCGAGACCGATCATGCCGTCCAGCGGGCCGAACAGCTCGCCCTCGCCGGGCGGCGCCGGATCGAGGAACAGGCGGTGCCGCTCGGGCAGGTCGTCCGGGACCAGGGGCGCGGCGCGGTCGTCGCCGACGCGGTCGGCCCAGCGGTCGGCGGTCTCCTGGACGAGGTCGCGCACCACGCGCGCGTTGCCGAAACGGGCGTCGCGCGTCTCGTGGACGCCGCGCAGCACCTTGGCCAGCGCCCGCTCGAAGTCCTCGTCCCAGGTGTGGAAGGGGGCCAGGCGGTCGACGGCGATCGCGTGCAGGGTCTCGGGGTCGTAGTCGGCGAACGTCAGGTGCCCGGACGCGGGGAACCGGTCGCGCAGGCCGGGGTTGGCGGCCAGGAAGCGGCGCATGTCGTCGGGGTATCCGGCCGCGACGACCACCAGCCGGTCGCGGTCGTTCTCCATGCGGGCCAGCAGGGTGTCCAGCGCCTCCTTGCCGAACCCGCGCTCGGCCTGCTCGCTCAGCATGTACGCCTCGTCGAGGAACAGCACGCCGTCCAGCGCCTCGTCGATCACCGCGTTGGTCCTGGGCACGGTGCCGCCCACGTGCTCGGCGACCAGGTCCCCGGCGTTGACCTCGCGGACGTGGCCGCGGCGCAGCACCCCGGTCTCCCGGAGGATCTCGCCGACCAGCCGCGCCACGGTCGTCTTGCCGGTGCCGGGGTTGCCCTGGAAGACCAGGTGGCGGGCGGCGGGCTCGGCCCCGGGCGGCGGGACGCGCCGCAGGCGGTGCAGGTGGGCCTTGACCTCGGCGAGGCCGCGGAGCTGGTCGAGGCGTTCCCAGACGGTGCCGTCGAGCTGCGGGCCGCTGATCCAGCCGCGCGCCCGGAGCGTGCGCGTCGCGAGGGGTTCGCCGTCGGCGGCCAGGACCTCCTCCAGGAGGTTCTTCCAGCGGCTCAGCGGGCGGTCCTGGGCCGCCATCGCGCGCACCACGCCGGGCAGCGCCGTCCAGTCCTCGACCGCCAGCCCGGCGCGCAACCGGGCCCGCTGCACCAGCCGGGACAGCTCCTCCTCCCGGGGCGGGCCGATCATGCCGGGGCGGTCGCGGCGGGCCCGCTCGTCGGCGACCGCGCGGCGCAGGGCAGGCAGCGTGTCGGCGTGCCGGGCGTGGTCGGCGACCGCGTCCAGGTCCTCGCGGTTGAACACCAGCACGCACAGGTTGCGCACGCCCGGGCGGTAGGCGAGCCAGTCCTCCAGCGCCGACGCCAGCGCGCGCTGCTCGTCCACGAACCGGGTGATCACCTCCTGCTGCTCGAAGACGATCGCGGTCGGGCGGGACCGGTCGCGCATCAGGTGGCGGAGCATCTTGAGCGCGTGCGCGTCGCGCATGGCGGTGGCGGGCGGGTCGGGGTCGCGGCGCGGCGGGGCCTCCAGCACCTGGCCGCCGAGGGGGCCGGTGAAGCCGTTGGCCATCAGGCCGGGGCCCTCGGGGGCGGGCTCGGCGGCCGGGCCGTCGCGGGAGCCGCGGTCGCGGACCTTGAGCATCCCGTCCAGCGTGAAGAACACGATCCGGCGGAACCCGGCGTCGTGCAGCGCCTCCCACAGCGCCGACCCGAAGTCCTGGTCGTGGTGGGAGGCGGCCACGAAGCCGTCCTTGACGCCCGGCCCGTAGGCGATCAGGACCGGGTCGCCCTCGCGGGCGGCGTCGCGCAGCGGCCGGAGCCGTTCGGGGACGCGCGAGGGTTCAGCGGCCATCGCGGTGCCGGATCTGCTCACGCTCCCGCCGGGGCTTGCGGATGTCGCGCAGGGACGGGTCGGGCTCGCCCCGGTCCGATCCGACGCCGCCGACGTCCAGGCCGTCCTCGCGCAGCGCCTCGGCCACCTCGTGGGCGCGCCGCTCGCGCTCCCCGGCGGAGGGCGCGTCGTCGTAGGACAGCAGGCGCACGGTCATCTCCTCGTCCCCGACCGGCACCACCTCCACCACGACCTCGCTGGCGTCGGGGTGCCGCAGCCGGGCCAGGAACGCCTCGCGGTAGTCGTCGTCGGCGTAGGCGTGGTCGGCCGGGCGGTAGCCGTTGGCCTGGAGCGTGCGGACGATGCGGTCGGCGATGTTGACGCGGCGCTGGGAGGCCAGCAGCCGTCCGGCGGCGCGGTCGACCAGGGCGTCCAGCCGGTCGGCGAACGCGGGGACCCGGCGCTCGACGATCTCGCCGAACTCCTCGATGGTGAACGCCGCGTCCGATTCAGCGACCTCTCCGGTCAGGCGTTCGACCTCCGCCTTCAACTCCGACAGGCCGCCGTCGGTCCAGAAGTCCACGTCGAGCCGGTGGTCGGGCAGCTCCAGCACGGGCGGAGTGGCGTTGTCGGTGATCCGCTGGGCCGCGCCGCGCAGCGCCGCCACCGCCATGGCCTGCCGCGCACGCCACTGCTGGTCGAGGTGGGCGACCTCGGCGCGCAGCTCGCTGAGGTCGAGGTAGAGGTCCTGCACCTGGGTGAGGGCGTAGCCGGGCGCCTGGGATTCGAGGTTGGCGCGGGCCACGTCGAGGCGGACCCTGAGCCGGTCGAGGCGGCCGGGCGCGAACCGCTCGTGCGGCAGCTCGTCGCGGATCACGTCGTGGACCGCGACCGCGTCCCCGAACATCGCCAGCGCCGCCCGGCCCGCGCGGTCGCTCTCCTCGCGCAGCTCGTCCACCCGGCCGCCCAGCGCGCCGATCTCGCGGCGGCGCTCCGCGCGCTCTTGCTCCAGCTCGGCGCGCAACCGGCGCTCCTGGTCGGCGATCGCCTCCCGCGTTTCGAGCAGTTCCTCGGCTTGGGCGCGCAGCCTTGCGTCCGTCCGCTCCTCAAGCTCGCGGGTGTGCTCGCTGAGATTCGACAGCGCGGACTCGATCCGGTCCTGGCGGGCCGTGACGGCGGCGTGCACCCGGCCCAGCTCCTCGGACATGCGCCGCCGCTGCTCGGCCAGCACGACTGGCAGGTTGGCCTGCACCTGCGCCAGGCGCCGTTCGGCGCGCTGGGCCCTGCGCCACCGGCTCTCGCTGACGCTGACGTACTTGGCCCCGCTCATGCCGTCTCCTCACCGGGATCGTCGCCCAGCCGCCGCCACGCCTCGCCCATCGCCTTCGGCGGGACGCCCACCAGCAGCGCCTCGTCGCGGCGCAACCGGATCTCGGCGGCGCGCGGCCCGTCCTCGAACGGGAAGCCGCGCAGCCGGCCGGTCAGGTGGTGGACCTGCTGGTTGGTGCTGCCGCGCAGGCCGCGGCCGTCGTTCAGAGGGTCGGCGTACCGGC
Source organism: Spirillospora sp. CA-253888 (assembly GCA_050936435.1). Classification (GTDB taxonomy): domain Bacteria; phylum Actinomycetota; class Actinomycetes; order Streptosporangiales; family Streptosporangiaceae; genus Spirillospora. The sequence goes on along the minus strand of JBNJMT010000001.1, from coordinate 4,292,908 downwards.
CGTCGATCAGCACGTCCACCTCGGCGAGCAGCGCCTCGGGGCCGGGCCTGCCGCGCAGGTCGGCCAGCCGGTGGCCGGTGAAGCAGACCAGCGACACGTCCCTGCGGCGGCGGGCGGCGCGGACGGTCGCGGCCAGCCCCTCGGCCTGCTCCATCGGCTCGCCGCCGGAGAAGGTCAGGCCCGCCACGCGCGGGTCGGCCAGCAGCTCGGCGGCCAGCTCCTCGGGCCCGACGCGCCGGGCCGGGCGGTCGGGGATCCAGTCCGGCGCGATGCAGCCCCGGCAGCGGAACGGGCAGCCCTGCACCCACACCGCCGCGCGCCACCCGGGACCGAGAGCGCGGGTGGCGGTGCAGGTCTCGGCGACGTTGATCATCGTCGGGCGCCGCCGAACCAGCGCCGGTACCAGGGCTCCTTCCGCTGGGACGGGCCGAGGCGCAGGTCGTCGCGGGTGGTGCGGGCGTCGCCCTGCGGCCCGTTGGAGCGGATGATCCAGGCGGGCAGCGGCTCGGGGACCGGCTGCTGCGGGGCGCCGTTCTGGGGCAGGTCGCGCCAGGCGTTCCGCGCGGCGTCGCCGCCCGTGCCGAGCCGCCGCCGCTCCTCAGCGGCGACCTGCTGCATCTGCTCGCGCTCCCACAACGACAGCTCGGCCTGGTGCACGCGGGCCTCGGCCTCGACGGTGCGCTCGGCCATCTCGCCCAGCTTCTCGGCGCGGATCTGCTCGACCCTGCGCTTGTACTCGGCGTGCTGGCTGTTCTCGCGCAGGCCGGTGCCCTCCAGCTTGCGGATGCGGTCGTCCAGCAACATGCGGTCCTTGGCGCGGTGCCGCTCCAGCGCCTCGTCGTAGGCGCCGGGCGGCGCGAACAGCTGCAGCACCTTGACGATGATCGGCAGGCATTCCAGCACCGTGATGAACAGGAAGAACAGCAGCTGCGCGGCCAGGAGCTGCGTCTCGCCCTCGGCCGCCTTGTCCAGCCCCTTGAGCCGGATCAGCAGGCCCTCGTTGTCGCCGTTCTTCTTCTCGAAGGCGGCGCGCCTGTCCTGCTGCCGGTCGCGCAGCGTCTTCAGCTCGTTCTGCACGCCCGGCAGCGCGTTCTTGGCCTGCTCGATCAGCACCGAACGGTTCTCGGCGGCGGTGCGGCGCAGCGCGGCGGCCTTCTCCTCGATGCGGCCCTTGGTGCGGTCGATCTCGGTGCGGGCGGCGTTCCGGCGCTCGACGTACTTGCGGTAGTAGGGGCCGTCGCCGCGGTTGCCGCTGGCGCCGTTGCAGCGGTCGCCGGTCAGCTCGCAGGCGGCCTTGTCGTCGTTGAGCTTGTAGTCGCGCTCCAGCGGCACCAGCGCGGCGCGGAGCTGCTTGATCTCCGGGTCGTCCTCGGGGTTGACCAGGCCGTTGCCGTTGCGCTTGGCCAGCAGGTCGGCCTCGCGCTTCTCCAGCTCCCGGACGCGCCGGCCGTCCGGACCGTGCTCCAGCTCCTGCTGGAAGGCCCGCGACTCCGCGCTCTGGATCTCCTTGACCGCCACCTGGACCTCGGAGTCGAAGACCAGAAGCGTCAGCGGCGTGGAGATGATGACGCCGAACAACAACGCCATGACCACACGGGGCACCGCCAGCAACAACGTCTGCCGCTTGCGCGCGGTGCGCTGGAGCGACACCACCAGCCAGCGGTCCAGGTTCAGGATGACCAGGAACCACACCAGCGCCAGCGGCACCGCCGCCCACACCGCGGCGCCCGCCGCCATGCGCATGGCGAAGAACATCGACACCGCCGCGAGCGTGGCGGTGGTGAGGACCGCGCCCCCGATACCGAGGTACTTGGCCCGATCGGTAGGGGCGTTGCGCAGGACTTCGGGGTCGGCTCCCGAGAGCCAGATCAGAGGATTCGGCATGGCTCCCGTCCGCCGTGGGGACTCACCGAGGGGATAGCGCCGTTCGGGCAACTCGGGATCGGGCCCGCCTCGGAAGAGCCGCCCCAGCGACAACCGGCGTGCCTGCTCTCCCCGCCCGCCCGTCTCAGGATCGGGAACGTCCGCCGAACGCGGCCCGATCTGGGGCCCGCCGCGCGGAACGGGCGGCTCACCGGAACGCGACACCACACCCCCGATTCCCCTCGGTCACTCTTCGCGACCGAGTATGCCGAACATTAGCGGAACCGAATGTGACACAACATCACACTTTTCCCAACACCTTCATAAGCACGATGTGACCCCAAAGGACGGCCCACATTGCAAAAATAGGACATTCCACAAATAACCTGAGGTCAGGCGCACTACCCTGGCTCAGCGCCCGCTCCCGTCCCACCGGAGGTCCCATGCTCCCCGTCTCCCTCGACACCGTGCGCGTCTTCATGCACGTGCTCGCCGCGACCATCTGGGTGGGCGGCCAGCTCACCCTGGGGGCACTGGTGCCGGCGCTGCGCGGCTACGAGGGCGTGACGAAGGTGGCGGCGCGCCGCTTCAACGCGGTGGCCTGGCCGGCGTTCGCGATCCTGGTCCTGACGGGCATCTGGAACATGACCGCCGGGGACCTGAGCGGCCCGGCCCAGATGACCCTGAACGTGAAGATGGCGTTCGTCCTCCTCTCGGGAGCGGCCGCCTTCCTGCACATGCGCGCCACCACCAAGCGGGGCCTGGCGATCTGGGGCGCCCTGGGCCTGATCGGCGCCCTGGCGGCCCTCTTCTTCGGCGTCCAGTTGGGGTAGGAAGGACTTCGCGCCCCCTCCCGGAGGAACAGATGCCCGACACGGCACACCCGGCCCGCGTCTACGACTACTGGCTGGGCGGCAAGGACAATTCCGAGGCCGACCGAGCACTGGGCGACGCGATGGTGGAGGCCATCCCGACGCTCCCCCAAATGGCGAAGGCGAACCGCTCCTTCATGGAACGAGCGACCCGCCACCTCGTCTCCCGGGGCATCACCCAGTTCCTGGACATAGGCACCGGCATCCCCACCTCACCCAACCTGCACGAGATAGCCCAGTCGATCGACCCCACGGCCCGCGTCGTCTACGTGGACAACGACCCCCTGGTGCTGGCCCAAGCACAGGCCCTCCTGACCAGCACCCCGTCCGGCGCAACGGCCTACATCCACGGCGACATAACGGCCCCCGAAACGATCCTGGAAAACCCGACCCTCCCCAAGACCCTGGACCTCACCAAGCCAGTAGCCCTGATGCTCATAGCCCTCCTGATGTACTTCCCGGAGGACCGGCACCCCGAGCAGATGGTGGCCACCCTCCTGAACGCACTCCCCGCAGGCAGCCACGTGGCCATCTCGCACCCGTCGGCGGACTTCAACCCCAAAGCAGTGGCCAAGGCGAACGCCCCAGCGAACGCAGCCGGCATCTCCCTGGTCTCCCGCACCCGCACAGAGGTAGAGACCCTGTTCGGCAACGCGGACTTCATCGAGCCAGGCGTGGTCCCCCTAGCGACCTGGCACCCGGAAGAGCCCCCAACAGACCCGAACAAGGTCTACTACTACGCAGGCATAGCCCGCAAAAACTAGAGCCTGGCTGCCTCTGAGCCAGCTCCTCTTTGGTTCTGAGCTCCACTGAACCTTTTTCAACAGCGGGTGGCTCGGGTCTGAGCAGGTTGAGGCCGTCCACACTGTGAGGGGATGGCGTAGCAGAAGATCCCCTGGCTGGACGGGTGATCTCTCAGAACCGCTCGTCCGCAACCAGAGGCTCCACGTGCTTTTCTACCGTGCTTGCCTGCCACCTGCGCGTTAGACCCTGGCCTATGTGACCGGCGTGGTGCGCCGCGACCGCTCCACCCCAGGCACCCGCCGGCATCGGGCGCTGCCACCCGGTCGGCAAGCCCTGATGGCGCTGGTGTACCTACGCAAAGGCGAGACCTTTACCGCTCTGGCCTGCGGGTCCGCCGTCTCGACCGCCACCGCCTGGCGCTATGTCAACCGCACCGTGGAACTGCCGACCGCCCGCGCCCCCAAACTCCAGGCCGCGCTGTGCCGCGCGGCCCGTGACGGGCTGCTGTATCTGGTGCGGGCCGGCAAGCACAACGGGATCATGCGGAAATCGACGCCTCACTACACCAAGGCAGCTTCCAGGATGCGATCAGCCTCTTCGCCCTCATCAACGGACCGAAACTTCTTGATCAATGCCAGCACGAAATTTTTTTCCCGCTGGCTCGCGTGATGGTGGATCGTGTCAGCCGCCTCATCGTGTCCCTGCCTCCTGCAGGTGATCACAGCGGAGGAGACTTCGTCAGGCGAGCCGTTACGCCCCGTCCGCTCCAAGAGCACCACCGCGTCTCTCCACTTTCCGGCGCGCAGGTAGCTCTCCACCGTTTCGAACGGCTCCCAGGCCGTTGGCTGCTGGCCTTCACGTTGCCGGTCCCCCTCGCTACCGGGGACCGGCAACTCAGAAACGGGCTCCGCTCTCTCTGGAAGCGCCTCCTTGGCCGGCTTCACAGCAACCTCGACCTTGAGGTCCGGGCATGAGGTATGTGCCGTTCGCGCAACCAGCGCCCGCTGGTGGCAGTGCGCCAAGTGGTCCCAGGTGAACGGAAGAGTCTTCTCCGAAGCGGCGGCGACCTGCTCAGCCAACTCGTAAAGACGCTTGAGGTCTGCTGCCTTCCTCGGCCTCCGCCTGGCATGTACCCAGTGCGACAGAGACGACTCAGCCACGTGCAACTTGGCGCTGATGGCTTGCTGGCTCAGCCCCTCAAAGTCCCGAATGAACACACAGAGTTTCCGCATGCATGCAGCCAGTTTCTGTTCGTCGGGAAGGCTGTCCGATGCGTAATGAGGGGAGATGTCCCCGTTCTTGGGCAAACGTCCTCCAGGTGCGCGAGGGAAGAGACTCCGCCAACTAGCGTGACGAAAGTTCCCTATGCACCACTAGCCCCTTGTATTGGCGTTTGCCGTAAAGATCCGCTTGGAGTGGCGATCCGCTTCGGGTGTCTGGCTGAATGGTTGGAGTCATCGCAGTCACTTCCACCTGGCACGCGCCACCCGCATCAGGGGGCGGAGACTGCAGCGGGGACCGATCATGAGGCAGGTGCAGATGGACAGGCCGTCCTGGCAAGACTCCCAGCTGGGCACCATGAAGCGCGTGGGACTGTGGCTCGCGGACGTGGTCGGGGAAGGCAACGTCTTCACCAAGGAGCAACTGCGCGAGGCGTTCCCTGGTGTATCCCAGGTCGACCGGCGCATGCGGGATCTGCGCGCGCGCGGCTGGCGCATCGACACCAACCGGGAGGACTTCACTCTGGGAGCGCACGAGCAGCGTTTCGTGATGCAGGGGACCCCGGTCTGGGAGCCTGGTAAGGCGGGACTCCCGAGCACGACGATCAACGCAACCCTGCGCCGGGAACTCATGCAGAAGGACAGCCACCTGTGCCGTTCCTGCGGCATCGGGCCTGGCCAGTCTTACCAGGGCAGCTACGAGACCGCGCAGTTGGACGTCGCCCGCCGGGATGTCGTACAGCCCGATGGTTCCGTGAAGACCATGCTGGTCACCGAGTGCAACAAGTGCCGGGTCGGTGGCCGTGGTCTCAGCGTCGATCTCAAGAAGCTGCTCAGCCGTCTCCAGAGACTTTCCCAGTTCGAACGCGAAATCATGGCGGGCTGGATGGCGGCGGGCTCCCGGGAGTTCAGCGAGCTGGAGCGGCTGTGGGGTGAGTACCAGGCCCTGCCGGCGGAAGCACGAGACGAGGTCAGGAAGAGCTTGGCCACTGCCGAGCTTGCTTGAGCTCGCCCATCAGCTGGAGGGGCGGGCAGCGTGCAGCAAGCTCCTCCAGCCAACGCCTGATCTCACCTAGGGAGATAACTGATATGAGCCACTACAACTACGGCCGTCCTCCGCAGGCCGAGGAAACCCAGCGCCTGGTGAAACAGTTGCTGCAGGAGACTCGTGAGGCCGGCGGCGTATCAGAGACGCTCACGATCGACTGGCGCGGGCAGCCCCTGCACCTTGAGGTCATCAACTTCCCGATCTCCGCCGCGTACTACAACCCCAACACCCACCGCATCCGTGCCCAGCGCGGCTTCGACCCGGCTCGTGACCGCATACTCGAAGCCGATCCGTGGGCTCAAGCAAGCCAGGATTATCTGCATTACCTGCTGCAGGCTCTGCCGGCGGCTCCCGCTCAGCGCGACCCCCGTTTCGAGGAGCTGAAGGAGAGCCTCCAGGACTTCGGTCAAAACAGCCCTGGCCTGGTCACCCGAGACGGCGTCATCGTTGACGCCAACACCCGGCTGGCAGCCTTCAAGGAGCTCGGCAAGAGCCACATCCGTGTCGGTGTACTCCCGGAGTCCAGCACCTGGGAGGACATCAACGCGATCGAACTGTCGCTCCAGCTCCGCAAGGAGCACCGCCGAGACTACTCCTACATCAACGACCTGCTTGCTATCGACGAGCAAGTCAGTCTTGGCCGCCCCCTTGACGAAGTCGCGCGCGCCTTCCGGCGGAGGGTCGGCACCTGCGAACAGGACCTGTGGGTGCTGAGCACCCTCCGTGACCTGATCAGCCGGAGCACGAACGGAACCTTCCAGCTTCGCCTGCTCGACTTCGAGGATCACAAGGAGAAGCTCCGGGAGCTGCAGCGCCGCTATGCCAAAGAGTCCGCGGTCAACAAGGACAACGCTGAGCTCATGAAGGAGAACCGGCTCGCTGCGATCGTCCTTCAGTTCGCTAAGACCGATGTCCGATTCATCGAACCAGACTTCTCTCCTCGCTACCTGGAAAAGCGGCTGCCTAGCTGGTTCCACGAAGAGATCGGCCGGTCCGGCAATGAAACCGCCTCTGTTGCCATCCCAGGTCTCAACCGGTCGGTTCGGGCCACGAGTCCGAGGGTGGAGCAGGCCAAGACGCTCACCAACATGGTCCTTAAGTGCAAGGCGGTAGAAGCGGCCGGAGACCAGGCAACGCCTGAACAGGTGACTACATCCTCCAGGGTGATCACGCAGATGAAGGAGGCGTTCGACAAAGCACTGCAACCAGCGGGCAAGGACGCTCGGCTCCGCAAGCGCAAGCAGGCCGCGCCGGACCGTGTCATCGCAGCCTGTGAAGAGATCGACCAGTGCGTTACTGACCTGGTTATCGCCCGCGCCTCGCGCAGCCTCGATGAGGAAGCGTTCGACGAGGCCATCCTCAAGCTGCGCGAGTCACTTCAGAAGCTCGCCGTGGAGACTGCCCGCAGCATTCCTGCCCCGGGTGACGGTGCCTCTTGGCTGCTCGACGCGTGCCGCCAGGAGGATGCGTGAATTCGTCTGGCTCCCCTTCGCTGGCCATAACGTTCGACATCACCCGAACTAAGGCGGTGCTGCGCGCCGCACCCCACTTCAAGGCGGAGTTCGCACAGCTCGCCACTCAGTTTCCCGCTGGCGGCCAACGCGGCCCGCTGATGATAGAAGTCGAACTCGACGACTTCCTCACCAGCCTTGATGCGCTGGGAGCCTGGCCGGCACCAGATAGCGTCGAATGGGAAGCCGAACTCGCCACCTTGGTCGGCGAGGTTCTCGACGACGCTGAGGCTGCCGAAAACCGCATCAGCTTCCCTGAGAACAGCGCCCTTGACGAGGAAGTCCATCCCACTGAGGTGCTGCAGCTGCTTGGAGACAGCTGGACCGCTGACCTCACCTCTTTCCAGCGTCGGGACATCGCGAAGCTACTCTCGCTTCGACATGGAGCGAACTTCAGTGTTCCCGGGGCTGGCAAAACCCGGGTCGCGTTGGCTGTCTACGCTGCAATGAAACAGCGCGGAGCTGTCCGACGCCTTCTTGTTGTGAGCCCAAAATCAGCATTTGAGTCCTGGCGCTTCGAGAGCGTCGCATGTTTCAGTGAACCACTGCGAACTGAAGTGATGGAGCGCACCCTCCCTTCCGGGGCTGAGGTCATCGTCGTCAACTACGAGCGTCTGGCCCGTTCACTTCCAGAACTTGCCACCTGGCTTCGGGCCGCACCCGCGATGATCATCTTGGATGAGGCTCATCGTATGAAGCTCGGCGCCCGGGGAACCTACGGCTCTATCTGCATGGCGCTGGGACCGCTGGCCAGGAGGCGGCTCATCCTTACCGGAACACCGGCCCCCAACGGTGCCCGGGACTTGGAGAACCTGCTGTCCTTCGTCTGGCCCGGCCACGGTCGCAGGGTCGTGACCAACGCGGTGGCAGGCGGCGATCTTGCTCGCGCCAGCATGGTGCTCCGCCCGCTGTTCACCCGGACCACCAAGACTGAGCTCGGTCTTCCTCCATACGAACCAAAGATTCGTTATGTGGAAATGCCACCGTTGCACCGCGAGATCTATAACGCGCTCGTCGGCCAATATTCTGCGCGGGCCGAAGCCTCACGCGAGGATTTCGATGCCTTGGGAAGGGCACTACTACGACTACTTATTGCAGCGACGAGTCCCGCCTTGCTCGTTGAGGGAAGCAGTCGTTACGAGCCACTGGTTTACCATGTTCCACCGCTTACGCCGAGCGAGGACGCCTCACTGCTCAGCCTTCTGCAGAACTTGCCCAACTACGAGTTCTCTCCCAAGTACCAGGAAGCGCTCAGCATCGTGGCCGAGAACGCGGCCCAGGGTCGGAAAACCCTCGTGTGGAGCACCTTCGTCCGCAACATCACCACCATGGAGCGTCTCTTCGCCGCATACCGGCCAGCCGTTGTGCATGGCGGCACGCCTGACCGCGAGGAAGAAATCCGCAGGTTCCGCACAGACCCTGACTGCGCTGTCCTTCTCTCCAACCCCGCCACTCTTGGTGAAGGCATCAGCCTTCACCAGGTTTGCCACGACGCCGTCTATATTGATCGTGATTTCATGGCTGGCCGATTCCTTCAGAGCCTTGACCGGATTCACCGCCTTGGTCTCGCCCCCGGCACTGAGACCAACGTGACAGTTCTCGCAACTCCTGGAACGGTGGATGAGGTGGTGGCCTTGCGTCTGGAGCAGAAGCTTGAGTTCATGGGCCGCATTCTTGACGATCCATCTGTCCGGCAACTTGGCGACCTGCAGGAAGAAGAGGCGGTCGCTGGCGGCATGGACATAAACGACATCCAGGCGCTCCTGGGCCACCTCAACGGCACAAGCAGCCCCTGAGGCAGACGGGGAGCGCTCCCTGATTCGCCTAGCGCCACCTGACAACCCGCTGCCGCACTATGATATGACCGACTATCCTCACCTCGTGTCTCTCTCCGAGAATCAACAGCCCCTCTTCGGCGCTACGCCCGCCAAGGACCGGGAGCTGGAACTAGTCAAAGCCCACCTCCTCGGCCTAGACCCAGATGGCTCCAGAATCGCTGTTGCCATACGCCGGTCCATCGACATGCTGCTCGACGGACCTCACACTGGCCGATACGCCTGGGAGAGCCTGCTCAAGACCGAGAAGGCATACTGCGGCACAATCGTCGAGATCAACCTGCAGCGTGAGTTCAAGTTCCCAGGTGGCACGGTGCTCGACTACGAGATCGCCGGATACGAGGTTGACTGCAAGTACTCACAGTCCTTTGGCGGTTGGATGATCCCGCCAGAAGCAATCGGCAGGCTGCTGCTCCTGATCTGGGCGAACGACCAGGAGAGCCGCTGGTCGGCTGGCCTCTTCCGGGCCCGCCAGGAGTGGCTTAACGTCGGCAACAACCGGGATCGCAAGGTCACACTCAAGGCGGAGCACCGTAACCAGATCAACTGGTTGTTCAAGGATGCTCCGCTGGCGGAGAACGCTCTGCTGCACATGTCCCAGCACGACCTCGACGCGATCTTCGCCAAGCGTTCTGGCCAGCAGCGGGTGAACGAATTACTGAGCAGAGCTACTGGCGTCCGGCTCACCCGCAACGTGATCTGGACTGTCGCCACAGGGAACGACACTCCCAAGGACGACCCGACCCGGCGCATCAGAGGTGGCGAGCAAGGCGCTCGTGGCCAGCTCCGCCCCAAGGGAATCGTGATCTTTGGCGACTACGAGAACCACCGCGAAGCAGCACGCACCCTCTGCCTGCCTGTCCCTGGCGACGGTGAGTACGTCAGTATCCGGCTCACCCGGCGCCGACTGCACCACGGGGATGCTCCTTATGTCCGTTTGGACAATGAAGACTGGGTGGTAGCCGGTCCGAATGACCCAGTTGAGATGGCTCCTGTACTTCCTGATGTCAAGCGGCGCGGAAGAAGGCCACCACACCCCTCTTGACTCTGGACCCGCCAGAGCCTCTGCTAAGTAAGACCCGCATCTGTCTCTGCCTTGTCCGTGTTCTGTCGGCTCCCTAGGGTAACCTCGAACTCACGTTCGACAGTCGTCGGTCCAACGACTGCCATAACAGTCTCGACAGCGGCGGAGAGAGGTTCGTGTTCCCACAGGCGCACCACCTGCCAGCCTGCGGCCTTCAACGCCGCATCTGCAGCCCGGTCACGTTCGACGTTCCGCCGGAGCTTGGGAGTCCAGTACCACTCGTTGCTCGTCGGCTCACGCCCGTGCTCAGGACATACGTGCCAGAAGCAGCCGTCGACGAAGACCGCGACCTTGCGAGCGGTGAAGACGATGTCAGGCCGAACCCGCACACCGCCTGGGAGGTCCAGCCGGAAATCCTTGCGGTAGCGGTAGCCATGCGCGTGCAACGCGCGCCGCAGTGCGATCTCGGGCTTGGTGTCGGTCCTGCGGTTGGCCCGCATGTTTCGCGAGCGCCCCTCACTGGCAGGGCGCGGATGGGTTCCTGCGGCCCAGGCTGCTTGTCTGCGTTCACTGCTGGTTTCGCCAGACACGGTGCCACCACTCGTTCAGTTCACTGTCCAGGGGGTCTCATGAGCGAAGATACTGTTTATGACTCCTACCTCGCCGACCACACCCACACCGCCAGGAGGCCACAGTGCCGGATCTTGAAGTAGTCGAGATCTGTGCAGGTGCTGGGGGTCAGGCCCTCGGGCTGGAGTTGGCGGGCTTCCATCACCGCCTCGCCATCGAACTTGACCAGAACGCCGCCAACACGCTCTCGGAGAACCTGGAAGGCCGCCGGGGCCTGCTACCCGAATCGATCGTCAAGTGCGGCGATGTCGCTGATCCCGAGCTTTGGAAGTCAGCCGACCATCAAGGCGTGGCCCTGTTGGCGGGAGGCGTCCCCTGTCCACCCTTCAGCATCGCCGGCAAGCAGCTCGGCGCCGATGACGAGCGGGACCTGTTCGCCTGGGCGGTAGAGCAGGTGCAGTTCATGCATCCCAAGGCGCTCCTGCTGGAGAACGTCCGTGGGTTGAGCATGCCTCGCTTCACTGGCTACCGGCAGCATGTGCTGGACCGCCTCCAGGAGTTCGGCTACATCGCCGAGTGGCGTCTACTGCACGCCTCGGAGTTCGGTGTGCCCCAGCTGCGGCCTCGCTTTGTCCTGGTGGCCCTTCAGGAGGAGTACGCTCCGTATTTCCACTGGCCAGAGCCGATCGGCACGCCTCCTACGGTGGGTGAGACACTCATCGGCCTGATGTCCGCCAACGGGTGGGAGGGAGCTGAGGAGTGGGCAGAGAAAGCCAACAAGATCGCTCCAACCATCGTAGGCGGGTCCAAGAAGCACGGCGGCGCCGACTTGGGTCCGACCCGCGCTAAACGCGCCTGGGCCGAACTTGGCGTGGACGCCCTCGGCGTCGCCAACCACGCACCTGAGCCCGGAGATGTCTTCGAGGTTGGTCCCAAGCTCACCTGCGAGATGGTTGCTCTACTTCAGGGCTGGCGCGAGGAGTGGAAGTGGGAGTTCACCGGCCGCAAGACTTCCCGGTATCGCCAGATCGGCAACGCTTTCCCTCCCCCTGTCGCACGTGCCGTAGGAGAGGCCATCGCCAAGGCACTCCTCAAGAAGGGCAAGCCCCGAGAGCGGGAGGTCACCGCCCACGACCCGATCTACCGGGCACTCCGCGACACGGGCGACTTCATGACCGCCAATCAACTCAATCGCGCAGCCAAGCTCAAGTTGGACCAGCCCGAGCTAGAGCATCGCATCAGCCTGCTGAGTCGTGACTTCGAGATCGAGCGGCGCGAAGGGAAGACCATCGCCTACAAGCTCGGCCGCTTCAAGGCCTTCACTGGCCAGGAAGACCATGAGCGGCACGAAAGATTTCTCCGCCACCGCTCCAAGATCAGCTAACAACACCGTCAGCTCTACCGGCAGCGTCGACGACCGTTCAGGCGGATCTCGAACCAGGTGGTGCGGCATTCTCCCTCGACGAGTTCGGTGCCCCAGTCGTCGGTGAGGGCTTCGACGAGGTGGATGCCGCGGCCGCTGCATTCGAGGTCGTTGGCACTGTTGGCATGAGGCTGGGTGTCGCTGCCACCGTCGTCGGTGACGTAGGTGCGGATGCGGTGCTCGTCGGCATCAAGGATGAGGGCGACGTGCCCGCCGTGTCCCGAGTCGGTGTGGACGAGAGCGTTGGTGATGAGCTCGCAGCCCGCCAGTTCGACGTCATAGCGGGATGGTCGGAGCCGAGCAGGCTCTTGAACCAGCGCCGCGCCACCAGGACGGACTCGGGCACTCCGGGCAGGCAGATGTTGGAGACGAGGGAGGGAAGCTTCGACATCGGGGGCTCCGGGACCAGGGAAGACGGCCATCGGCCTGAGGGTCAGGGGCGGTGGGAGAGGCAGCGGAGAAACCTGGCCAGGCGGCCGGGCCGGCGGCGGCGTTTACGGTGCACGGGGACGGGCCGTGGAACGGCGATGGGAGGCGGCGGATTACTCGCCCGAGCAGGGACCGGTGGATGCCGCATGGCGTCAGGTAGTGGGAGAGCAACTCCGGGACACCGGCTTCGAGCAGTTGAGGGCGGCCGTAATGGTCGAAGACGAAGGCCCAGTAGCGGCCGGTGAACTCCCCGTACCAAAGAAGGGTGCCGGGGAAGCGGCGACGAAGTTCGGCCAGAACCCCGTCGGGGTCGCGTTCGGTAGAGGACCAGGGCGCCGACGTCGGCGCCGCAGTGTTCACGATGCCTCGGCGGCTTTGTCGGGCTGAGCGAAGCGTTCGGCCACGAGTCGGCACGGCGTCATGAGTTCGCCCACCTGTCGGACAGCGGTGGGCAGGTCGTGGCACGGGCTGATCGGCGTGCCATTGCTGCTGTAGAACCAGAGCCGCCGGCTCCGGCCGCGGGGGCGTACGGAGATGGATTCGCCCACGATTGGAAGAGCCGGGGCGCAGACGCGCAAGAGCGGCATGCGCCCGTTGACGCGCAGGGAGACCGTCCAGCCCTGTGCGGTGAGGGCTGCGGCGAGCTGGTTCAGGCTGTGGCGCTGGGCGTGGACTCCCGCCCACGGCACGGCTCTACGACGTATCCTCATGTGCGTCCTCTGTGAGGGGATGAAAGTCGCGCGGTCGGGCTGGGCCTGCAAACCATGGCCCGACCGCGCGGCGATTTTCTCAGCGGACTCCGCGACCGATAGATCACCCTCCGGAGAGCTGACCGCTGTCTGGTTAGGTGCCGGAGATGCCCCAGCAGCCGATTCCAACTTGATGCGCGCATGAACCCATCAAGCTTGCGCGGAGTACCGCACTCGTTTGGATCTTGCTGTGACCGAGCTTCCACTGTGCGTGACGCTGGACACACACAGAGCATCACCTGACATCATTAAATTCGCAAGCTCAACCTTTAAAGCTGCCCGTTTAGTGTTTCAGTGTCCAGGTTTACGGCAGGCACCTACGATGCTGGCGGTCACCCCACCCGAAGGGACGGCATGGCCGAACTGCGCAAAAGCCCCACTGTCCGGCGCCGACGGTTGTCCCGAGAGTTGCGACGGCTACGCGAGACCGCCGGCATGACGGCGGATCAGGCCAGCAAGGCACTGGAATGGAGTCAAGGAAAGATCAGCCGGATCGAGCAGAACGGCTGGCAGCGTCCTGACGTTGGAGACATCAAGCATCTCCTGGACCTGTACGGCATTACCGAAGAGGCCAACGCGGAGCGGCGGGCCGCCCTCCTCCAACTGACTCGCGACTCACGCGAACGTGGCTGGTGGACCGAGTACAAGTCAGCGCTGGACAGCGGCTACATCGGATTCGAAGCCGAAGCTGCGAAGATCCACACCTACCAGACAACGGTGGTGCCCGGACTACTGCAGACAGCCGACTACGCCGCCGCGCTCGTCCGCGCCGAACTCGCACGCGATCCGGAGGAGATCAGACAGCGCGTCGAACTCCGGATGCGACGCCAGGAAATCCTCGTCCATCCTGATCCGCCACTTCTCTGGGCCGTGATCGATGAGGCAGCGCTCCGCCGTGGCTTCGGCACTGCCGCCATGCAGGCAGAGCAGTTGCAGAAGCTCATCGACAGCTACCGACTGGAGAATGTGACCATCCAGGTGATCCCGTTCAACGTCGGCCTGCACCCTGGGATGAGCAGCAGCTTCGTCGTACTCGACTATGACGACGACCCCTCACTGGTCTATATCGAGACGGCCACGCGCAGCATGTATCTGGAAGACCCGGCAGAGGTTGATCGTCATAGTCTGCTCATGGAACATCTCCTTGCCACGGCGCTGAGCCCTACAGAGAGCATGCGCTACCTGGCCAGGATGATCGAGGATCTGGAGTGAGCACCATGTCGGCAGCCCGCTTGCTTTCCGTTTGGCGCAAGTCCACTCACAGTGGGGGCGCGCACGAGGACTGCGTCGAAGTCGCGGGGACCTGGCGTAAGAGCAGCCACAGCACCGACGGCGGTGACTGCGTCCAGGTGAGCTTCGCCGAGGTCGTGCACCTGCGGGACTCCAAGGACCCTCACGGGCCGATGCTCTCCCTGTCTCGTGGTGCATGGGCGTCGTTGGCCGCCTCGCTCAAGCGTGGGGCTCACGACCTCTAACGAGCGGAGCTCGCACCGTCCCTCTCCCGTGCGCTGGTGGCCTCAGCTGCACTAATCGGGGCGGACCGGACGCTGATGGGGATTGGCCGGACGGTGGGGCGTTCATCAGGCACGCTGGGGGCCGGAGGTGGTCGATGGTCGCCCAAGAGCGCATCCCGAACATCAACGCCCGGCGCCTCGGGCTGTATCGGCGCCGTACTCGCGAGATCGTCGAGCTGTCCTACCAGGAGGCGGCCGCCGCCACCGGTTTCCATGCCGACTGGCTGGCGCGGGTCGAGTCCGGGTTCGGGCAGCCCACGCCGGACGAGGTGGAGCAGATCCTGGTCCGCTACCGCGTCCGTGAGGCCAAGGTCGCCGAACTGATCATCGATCTCGCGACCCGGCCGAACGGGCCCGACTGGATGACGCCCCTGCTGCCGAGCATGAAGGCACTCAAACGCGATGCGCTCATCTCCGAGGCCGAGGCCAGCATCGTCCGGTCCCACGGATTCCAGGCCATCCCGCCCCTCGCCCAGGCCGAGCCCTATGCGCGGCTGCTGAACGTCCACCAGCTCCCGCCGCACAATCCCGAGGACGACTGGGAGAACGTCGAGCACCGGCAGCGGTTCCGCGCCGGCGGCCGGTCCCGGTTCCTCGATCTGATCCTCTGCGAGGAGGCGCTGACCCGGGTGCCCGAGCCGCAGATCATGGCCGCTCAGGTGCGGCACCTGCTGGAGCTGGGCGAACGACCGGACGCCAAGGTGCGGCTGGTCTCCTCCTCCGCGCCGATCTTCGAGGACCGGCTCTACAACTTCGATGTGCTGGAGTTCCCTCGCATCGGCGACCGGATCAGCCTTTCCTACAGCGTCCTCGGCATCGCCCTCGCAGCCGTTGATCTGAGCGAGCTGTGGGACCGGATCGAAGGCGGCTACACGATGTCAGTGGACGCCAGCCGCGAGCTGCTGCGGAAGCATCTGGCTGAGCTGACCGCCAAGTTCTAACCGCATCGTGTGGCCATTCCTGGTCGCTGTGGGTCTGCGGTAGTTGCCGCCGTTCGGGCGTGCGCATGGTTACGCTGAGCCATATGCGGTCATCCTCCCTGGTCAGTGGGGTTTCTTCGGCGTCCGAGTGGGCCTGTGTGGACGTCGAGACGTCGGGGTTGCACGCCGAGTTCGATCGGGTCCTCTCGGTCGCGGTCATCGTGCTTTCGCCTGGTGGCGAGGAGGTCGAGGAGTTCTCCACGCTGCTGGACCCCGGGTGTGATCCCGGGCCTGTGGAGGTTCATGGGCTGACTCGGGAGCGGTTGCAGGGGTCGCCTACGTTCGACCGGGTCGCGGGGCGTGTTGCCGAGCTGCTCACGGGGCGGGTGCTCGTTGCCCATAACGCGCAGTTCGATTACGCGTTTCTGGCTGCTGAGTTCGCGCGGGCCGGGTTGGAGGCCCCGGTGGAGCGGCGGCTTTGCACTCTGACGCTCAATCGGCGGCTGGGGCCGCCTGTCTCGGATATGCAGCTCGGGACGTTGGCCAAGCACTACGGGGTCGAGCTTTTGCAGGCGCATGACGCCCTGCATGATGCCCGGGCGTTGGCCGGGATTCTGCGCGCCTCGTTGATGGACGCCTCGCGGTACGGGATGGAGCTGCCGCTGGTCGCCTGCCGGCCTTGGCAGGGGTCGTTGCGGCCGACCCGGGTTCCCAAGGTGCGGTGCGCCTATCGCAGTCCTGGGCGGTTGGTGGTCGGTGAGCCGCTGGTTCAGGGGATGAAGGTCGCCTTCACCGGTGACACCTCGGTCGATCGTGGGGAGCTGGCTCGGCGTGCGGTGGCCGCCGGTTTGAACGTCATGAGTTGCGTCAGCAAGCACACGAGCCTGCTGGTCACCAACGATCGGAACTCGGAGACGGCGAAGGCTCGTCGGGCGCTTACCGAAAGTGTGCCGATTCTGGACGAGGCCACGTTTTTGCGGCTGCTCGATGATGTTCGGCCTGGCATTCTGCATGGGCAGCGGGAAGCTGTCGTGGCGGACGGGCCGAGTGCGCCTCGTACGAAGCCCCGTCCTCCCAAGGAGCGCAAGCCGCTCAGCGGGCGGCGTGTGCTTGTTCTTGGCGGGACGCATCCGCAGGCTTCGGTTGCTCGGGCTCGGATTGGCGAGTTGGGGGCTGCTGCCGCCGTCAATCTCTCGGCGAGCGTCACCGATGTGGTGCTCTTGGCGGGCGCCGAGAAGGATCGGCGGATGGCGCGGATCACCTCGCTTGAAGTGCCCACTCATGGGGTCGAGTGGTTGGACGATCCCGCGGCTGAGAGCGCGGATGACGCGGCGGCGGTCGTGCTGCCTCGGGGTGGGGTCGTGGATCTGCCTCAGGGCGGGCGCTGGACCGTTACCGCCTGCTGGGCTCAGCAAGCGGAGTGCGGGGTCGATATCGTCGCTTTTCTGTTGGACGAGGACGAGCAGGTCAGCGGGGATGGCGACTTCGTCTTCTACGGGGCGCCGGAAAGTGCCGAAGGCGCTGTTCGGCTTGCCGCCGACGGGCCCAGCGAGCAGGGGGTCGTGGTCGATCTGACCGCGTTGCCGGGTGCCGTGCGGCGCGTCACCGTCGCCGCCGCCGTTGACGGGGACGGCACCTTCCAGGACGTCGGCGCCGTCGAGATCAGCGCGGGTGGTGGCGTCGGGGAGCGGCCGTTCGTCCAGGCCACGCTCGACGCGGCCACCAGCGAGAGGTCCCTGCTGCTCGCCGAGGTCTACCGGCGCGGGGCCTCCTGGCGGCTGCGGGCCGTGGGGCAGGGGTACGACTTCGGGCTCGCCGATCTGGCGCGGCACTTCGGCGTTGATGTCGAGGAGTGACTTTCCGGCGGGCCGCCGTTCCGGAAGGATGCCGGTCATGCCTTCCGGGGTTCCGGAAGGCTCCCCCCTTTCGGAGAAAGTCATTTGCGTATGCGCGTGAGAACGGCCGTCCTCGTCTCCGCCCTTATCGCCCCGCTGCTGGTCGCCCCCGCGGCCGAGGCCGCCGCCGTCAAGCGGCCCGCCCTCCAGTACGGCGCCAAGGGCAAGCACGTGAAGTATCTGCAGACCCGGCTCAAGGCGTTGCGGTACGACCCGGGCGCGGTCAGCGGGCGGTACGGGCCCGACCTCCGGTACGCCGTGCTGGCGTTCCAGAAGGTCAACGGGCTCAAGCCCAGCGGGAACGTCGGCAAGGGCACCTGGGCCGCCCTCGCCAAGCCCAGGTCGCCGGCGTCGGTGGTGCGCGGCGGGGCCGCCAACCGGGTCGAGATCTCCAAGAAGCGGCAGCTCGTGGTCGTCTACAAGCGCGGCCGCATCCAGCTCATCACCCACACCTCGACCGGCAGCGGCAAGCGCTACTGCCACAGGGGCAAGTGCGAGGTCGCCACGACCCCGTCGGGCGACTTCAAGGTCTACCGGAAGATCAACGGCTGGCGGCACGCGCCGCTGGGCGACCTGTACAAGCCGATCTACTTCTACCGGGGCTACGCGCTGCACGGGTCGCGCAGCGTGCCGCTGTACCCGGCCTCGCACGGGTGCGCGCGCCTGCCGATGCCGCACACCGCCGACCTGATGTTCTCGATCGTGCCGATCGGGACGCCGGTCCACGTGCGCTGACCTGGTACGCCCGCCGCGCCCGGTGGGGCGGCCGGATGGCCCGGGGGTCGGTGGAAGGCTCCGGTCGCCGGTCCCGGGTGCGGCGGGCGTTTCTCAGGACGGATGATTACTCTCCGCGACTGATTCATTGCCCTGGGGCATGATCGATAACCGTCTCTTGGGAGAATTTCGCCTCGGCCGGGAGGGCGCGTTCCACCGCGGCCTCGACCAGAGCGTCCAGGCGCTCGGGCGGGAAGACCTCCGGCAGCGTGAGGCGTTCGAGGATCAGCCAGTTGAGCGCCAGGTGCAGCAGCTCGACCGTGGTGGCGTCGCCGGGCAGGCCGGAGGTCCGGTGGTAGTCGATGTTGGCGGCGATGTCGGCGCGGATGGTCTCGGTGAGGACCACGCGCAGGCCCGGACGGCGGGTGGCCTCCAGCCGCAGCTCCAGTAGCGCGAGGTAGCCGGAGCGGTAGTCGGCGACGCGGTGCACGACCTCGCGCATCAGCTCGGCGAGGCGGTCGCGGTCGCGGCGCGCCTCCGGCATGGCGGCGGAGTCGGGCTGGAGCCGTTCGTAGACGCGGCCGCCGGTCTGCATGAGCAGGTCGTCGCGGTTGGCGAAGTAGTTGGACGCGGTGCCGATCGGGACGCCGGCCTCGGCGTCCACGGCGCGGAAGGTCAGCCCACGCATCCCGTCCCTGGCCAGGACCTCGATGGCCGCGTCGATGAGCGCCGCCCGGCGCTCGGGGTTCTGCCGCATCCGCGTCTCCCGGAATGATCTCTTGACACCACTACGGGCAGAGTACTACGTTCAGACCACTTCAAGTGAAGTACTTCAATAGGAGTGATCTGATGCGAGCCCTCGTCTACTACGTCGCGGTCACCCTGGACGGCTTCATCGCCGATCCGCAGGGGCGGGCCGACTTCTTCCCGATCGATCCCGAGATGGTCGGCCACCTGAACGCCCTGATGCCCGAGACCGTGCCGACCGCGTTCCGCCCGCACGCGGGCCTGGTGGACACGCCCGCCCGGCGCTTCGACACCGTCCTGATGGGCCGCGCCACCTACGAGGCCGGCGGGGTGGCCAGCCCGTGGCGCCACCTGCGGCAGTGCGTGTTCTCCACGACGCTCGCCGGAACCGCCGACGACGAGGTCGAAGTGGTCGGCGACCCGGTCGCGTTCGTGCGCGACCTCAAGCGCCAGGACGGCGGCGACATCTGGATCTCCGGCGGCGGCCGGCTGGCGGGCGCGCTGCTCCCGGAGATCGACGAGCTGGTCATCAAGCGGTATCCGCTGGTGGCGGCCGAGGGCGTGCCCGTCTTCGCCGGCGACTTCCGGCCCCGTCCGTTCACGCTGACCGACACCCGCACGTTCGCCAACGGCGCGAGCGTCTCCACCTACCTGGCCGCCTGAGGAGGCTCCATGCGCAAGCTCGTCTACGCCATCGGCACCACCATCGACGGCTACATCGCCGGCCCCGGGGACGATCTGAGCTTCTTCCCCATCGGCCAGGACGTCGTCACCTACCTGGCCGAGCACCACCCCGACACGCTCCCGGCCCACATCCGCGAACAGCTCGGCATCACCGGCGCGCCCCGCCGGTTCGACACCGCCGTGCAGGGGCGCGGCACCTACGAGCCCGCGCTGAAGGCCGGACTCGGCAGTCCGTACGCCCACCTGCGCCAGTACGTGGTCTCCGCGACGCTCGGCCCGCGCCCGCACCCGGACGTCGAGGTCGTCGCGGACGACCCGCTGACCTGGATGCGCACCCTCAAGGGCGAGCCCGGACGGGACGTCTACCTCGTCGGCGGCGGGCGCCTCGCGGGCACGCTGCTGCCGGAGATCGACGAGTTGATCGTCAAGGTGTACCCGGTGGTGGCGGGCGCCGGGGTCCCGGCGTTCTCGGCCGGCTTCTCCCCCACCGCCTTCCGGCTGACCGACACCGCCGCGCTGAGCGGCGGAATGGTCGTGCACACCTACGCCAGGGCTTGACCTGGAGCGCGCTTGAGCTCCTAGGCTCGGGACCGCAAACAAGATCGGTAAAGGAGCGCCCGTGATGCGGCATGACGATTCCTGGCACGGCGAGGAGCTGGACCTCGACGCCTACCTGGCCCGGATCGGCTACGACGGCGACCGCGCCCCGACGACGGCGGCGCTGTTCGCCCTGCAGCGCGCGCACGTGACGACGGTCCCGTTCGAGAACCTGGAGATCATCCTCGGCCGGCCGATCCCGCTGGACCTGGCGTCCCTGCAGCGCAAGCTGGTCGATCAGCAGCGCGGCGGCTACTGCTACGAGCACAACCTGCTGTTCGCGGCCGCGCTGGAGCGGCTCGGCTTCGGCGTCACCGGGCTGCACGGGCGCGTCAGCATGGGCGCGGACTCCCTCCGTCCCGCGACGCACGCGCTGCTGCGCGTGACGACGGGCGACGACGACCGCGTGTGGTTGTGCGACGTCGGTTTCGGGGCCGGGCCGCTGGAGCCGATCGAGCTGCGTCCCGGCGCGAAGGTGGACCAGGAGGGGTGGCAGTTCCACCTGGAGCGTTCCGAACGCGAGGTGTGGACGCTGCACCAACTGGGCGCGGAAGGCTGGATCGACCGGCACTCCTTCACGCTGAACCCGCAGTACACGGTGGACTACGTCGTAGGGAACCACTTCGTGTCCACCAGCCCCAAGTCGCCTTTCACGACCCGCCCCTACGCGCAGCGCTTCACCACCGAGGCGCACCACGTGCTGGACGGCACGACGGTGACGACCTTCCGTCCCGGCGCCGCCGCCGAGGTCCGCGAGGTGGAGCGCGAGGAGATCCCGGGACTGCTGGCGGAGACGTTCGACATCGTGCTGGACGACGAGGACGCCGCCCGGCTGATCGCTACGGCTCCTGAAGCCGGTCGGTGAGCACGAAGTCCGCCAGCGCCAGCCCGGCGGCGTGCTCGCGTCCCGCCAGCACGAACGTCCCGCCCACCGCCTCGACCTCCCAGCCGTGCGCGAGGCCGTAGTCGACGACCGCGCGGACGTCGGCCGGCGTCGGGTACGCCTGGTCGGTGGTCCCCGGGCCCCACGGCCCCGGCCCGCTCTTCGACAGCAGGTCCGCCCGCAGCATCCGGCTGTTCTTGCCGGCGCCCCAGACGCTCAGCCGGATGCAGCGGGCGGGCACGTGGCGGACCTCTGCCTTCCACCGGAACTCGCGGCCGTGCGCGCGCAGCTTCCGCAGCCTTCCCTTCACACCGTCCACCCCGTTCCGTCAGCGGCGCAGGGCCCGCTGGAGCACCTGCGCCAGGTGGAGGGCCCGGCGCGGGGTTCCTTGGGCGATCTGCGTGCGGCACGAGAAGCCGTCCGCCAGCACCAGGGTGTCCACGTCGGCCCCGTTCACCTTGGGATACAGTTCCCGCTCGGCACACGCCTGAGACACCTCCCAGTGTCCCGGCTCGAAGCCGAAGTTTCCCGCCAGGCCGCAGCAGCCCGCGCCGATGACGTCGGCGGTGACGCCCAGGCGTTCGAGGACGGCCCGGTCGGCGCTGTAGCCCCCCTTCGCCTCCTGGTGGCAGTGCACCTGCGCCACGGCGCCGGTGTCCAGGGACGTGAACGGCCACTTCTCCTGGGCGTTCACCAGTTCGGCGAAGGTGGTCATCTGCTCTGACAGCAGTTTGGCCAGGGGTTCCTCCGGCAGGAGTTCGGGCGCCTCCTCGCGCAGCATCACCGTGCACGACGGTTCCAGGCCGATGATCGGCAGGCCCGCCTCCAGCGCCGGGCGCAGGGTCTGCAGCGTGTGCCGCAGCACCCGTTGGGCGATCGTGAGCTGGCCGGTGGAGTGCCAGGTCAGGCCGCAGCAGACCCGTCCGGGCGGCAGCAGCACCCGGTGGCCGAGGGCCTCCAACACCTCGACGGCCGCCCGGCCCGCCTCCGGATCGTGCAGGTCGGTGAAGGTGTCGGGCCACAGCACCACCGGCTCGCCCCGCCCCGGCGGCCGGCGGCGGAACCACGTCCGCAGCGTCGGCTCCGCAAAGCGGATCATCTCGCGGCGCGGCTCGACCCCGGCCAGGCGCTTGACGGCGGCGGCCACCGGGCGGCGGTCCAGCGCCGTGTTGAGCAGGCGGGCGCCGCCGGGCACGGCCGTCGCCAGGCGCGACCACAGCGGCAGCCAGCCCATCGAATAGTGGGCGAGCGGGCGGAGGCGGCGCGCGTGGTGGCGGTGCAGGAACTCGGCCTTGTAAGTCGCCATATCGACATTTACCGGGCATTCGGTGGCGCACGCCTTGCACGACAGGCACAGGTCGAGCGCGTCCCGCACCTCCGCCGATCGCCACCCGTCCGGCAGCGTCTCCCCGCGCAACATCTCCGCCAGCACGCGCGCCCGGCCGCGCGTCGAGTGCACCTCGTCGCGCGTCGCCTTGAACGACGGGCACATCGCACCGGCGCGCAGGTCGCGGCACGAGCCGACGCCCGCGCAGCGGTGCACGGCCGCGGCGAACGAGCCGCCGTCGCGGGTCAGGGCGTGCACCGGCGCGATCGTCAGGGTGTCGCGGCCGGGACCGGGGCGCAGTCCGGCGTCCAGCGGGGCCGGATCGGTGATCACGCCGGGGTTGAGCGTGCGGCCGGGGTCGAAGGCGTGCTTGAACGCGGCGAACGCGGCCAGCGTCTCCGGCGGGTACATCGTGCGCAGCAGCTCCGAGCGGGCCCGGCCGTCGCCGTGCTCGCCGGAGACCGACCCGCCGTAGGAGACGACGAGCCCGGCGGCCTCCTCCATGAAGCGCCGGTAGGCCGCCACGCCGGAAGGGTCGCCGAGTCGGAAGCTGAGCCGCAGGTGGAGGCAGCCCTCGCCGAAGTGCCCGTACGGGACTCCGCGCAGGTCATGAGCCCGCACGAGCGCGTAGAGATCGCGGAGGTAGTCGGCCAACCGGTCGGGCGGGACGGCCGAGTCCTCCCAGCCCGCCCACGCCTCGCCGCCGTCCGGCAGCCGCGTCACGATGCCCGCGCCCGCCTCGCGGATCCACCACAGCGCGCGCATCCGGGCCGGGTCGTCCACCACGACGCCGGTCGTCTCCGGGACACGTTCGCGGACGGCGGCGACGAGCGCGTGCGCGGCGTCGCGGGCCTCCTCGACGGTCGCGCCGCCGACCTCGCAGTACAGCCAGCCGCCGCCGGGCGGCAGGTCGGCGCCCGCGCCGGACCGGCCCGGCTGGGCGCGCAGCGCGGCCAGCAGGTCCGAGGCCATGCCCTCGACGGTGAGCGCGCCCGTCCCGGCGGCGAACGGGGCCTGCTCGGCGGCGGTGTAGACGTCCGGGAAGCCCAGCACCGCCAGGGCGCGAACCGCCGGCACCGGGACCAGCCGCACGGTCGCCTCGGTGACCAGGCCGCAGGTGCCCTCGCTGCCGACCAGGGCCTTGGCGACGTCGAAGCCGTTCTCGGGCAGCAGGTGGTGCAGGCCGTAGCCGGAGACCTGGCGGCTGAAACGGCCCAGCCCGGTGCGGAGCGGGGCGAGATGCGCGTCGCGCAGACGGGTCAGCTCGGCGTCCAGACGCGCGTCCCCGCTGGAGCCCCGGGTGGCGGCGAGCTCCCGGCCGTCGGCGCGCAGCAGGCGCAGCGCCACGACGTTCGCGGCGGTGCTCCCCCAGGCCACGCTGTGCGACCCGCACGCGTTGTTGCCGATCATGCCGCCGAGGGTGCAGCGGGAGTGGCTGGAGGGGTCGGGGCCGAAGGTGAGGCCGTGGGGGGCGGCCGCGGCGCGCAGGTCGTCCAGCACCACGCCGGGCTCCACGACGGCGGTGCGCGCGTCGGGGTCGATCGCGCGGACGCGGTCGAGGTGCCGCGAGGTGTCGATGACGACGCCCGCGCCGATCGAGTTGCCCGCGATGGAGGTGCCGCCGCCGCGCACGGTGACCGGCAGGCCCTCGTCCACGGCCAGTTCCAGCACGCGGGCCAGCTCCTCCGGCGAGCGCGGCTCGGCGACCGCGAGCGGCGTCCGCCGGAAGATCGAGGCGTCGGAGGAGTAGGCGGTGCGGGTGGTCAGGTCGGTGCGGAAGACGCCGGGGAGCGCGGTCTGGAGCCGGCGAGCGTGGTCGGGCACCCGTCCAGCGTAGGGGCGGGGCCGGTCAGACCGGCAGGCCGTAGCCGGTGCACTTGGCGCGGAAGCCGGGGCGGTTGCGGCCGAGGGCGTTCAGCACGTTCTGCAGGACGGGACCGTCGTTGAACATCCCGATGTGGCCGACGTGGTTCTTCGGGCACTGGTCCTGGATCAGGATGTTGGTGGCGTTCGGGCCCTTGAGGAACGCGTTGGTGTACGGCGTCACGACCAGGTCGTTCTTGGTCTGGATGACGACGTAGCGGGGGCCGGGGACGGTGTCGCCGTCGGCGAACATGCGCCTGACGAAGGCGGAGCCGGCCTGCTGCTGGACCAGCGAGGGCGTGCCGAGCGCCCTGAACCCCTCGTTCACGAAGCCGAGCAGGTGCAGCTGCCGCCCCAGCTCGACCAGGCCGAGCAGCGTGGTGCCGTGGTTGCTGGGCGACAGGCCCACGAACGTGCGGACCTTGGCCGCGCCGCCCAGGCGCTTGATGTAGTAGCCCGGCAGGAGGCCGCCCTGCGAGTGGCCGACGATGTCGACCTTGGACGCGCCGGTCCTGGCCAGCACCCGGTCCACGAACGCGCGCAGGACCCCGGCGGAGGTGGGGATGTCGCCCATGCCGCCGATGCGGCCGGCCGAGATGGGGGCCATGCCGTAGTTGAGGGCGTAGACGCAGTAGCCCTCGTTGGCGAGCATCGGCGAGAGGACCGCCCAGTTGGCGCCCTGGTTCACGAAGGTGGCGTGCACGAGGACGACGGGGGTGGGGTGCTCGCGGCCGGGCTTGCAGGACCAGTCGTTGGCGCCGGCGACCCGGTCGGGGCTGTTGAAGAAGTTCTCCAGGGCCTTGCCGACGTTGCCCACGGGGAGCTTGGGGGCGGCGGCGTGCGCGGGGACGGCGGCCGTGGCCGTCAGGCTCGCGGTGATGCCGAGGGCCAGGGCCAGCGAGCCGAGAAGGCGCTTGGCGGGCGACGGTGACCTGTGGATCCGCGTGGTCCGGGATCGTCCTGTTGCGCGCATCGGCCGTCATCCTCCCAGGTCAGACCAGCCCCACCGGACACGCAAGCACTTACTTTTACCAGGGGCGGACTGAATCTAGACCGAATGTCCAATAGAAGGCAAGATCGGCCGAGAGGGAAGATTCGCGCGGGCGGCGCCGGCTCCGCGGCAGGGCGCCCGCAGCGGGCCGGGCGCACCGGCCTCCGAACGGAAGAGGCCGCGAGAAAACGTGCAGGGCGAAGACCGAAGGCGCGGCGACAACGCCGCTCTAACCCATTGCTACGTCATTACTGCAAAGGGTGAGAAAAGGTGGACGTCGGCACCAGGGCACTCCATGTACCACCTGGGCAATGGCTGGAAAACGGCGGCTCCGCGGACTCCGCCCGCACTTTTCACCGGCGGGCGACCGTCCCGTCAGGCGTCTCGGCCCACCGTCAGGCCGCCGCTCCTGATGCCCGCCAGCAACGAGCGCCAGCGCGCGCCGTCGAGGACGAGGACCTCTCCGGCACGGTCGTACGAATCGCGGACCAGCAGGAACCCTTCGAGCGCGGCGACTTCGACGCATTCGCCACCCTCGTTGCTGTGGCTGCTTTTCCGCCAGGCGTGCTCCGGCACCCGAATCGACCAATCGACCATCCAGCAACCCTCCATCCATTGCTGGTGGAGTCCGTCTCACCGATCCATCCGGGCAAGAACTCCCACCGAGCGTTAGCCGAGCAGGGCACAACAAGCCACGACCTTGTGGATTTTCCCGTTCACGAGTGTAAACGTTCTCGGTAATCCCGCCTACACGGGACCACAAGATCAAGTCGCTGCGCTATGCGGCTGTGGAGGAACGGTGGGTGATCACCTCCAGGATGGCGGCGGTGCGGGTCGGCTCATTGCGGGTCAGCTCATGAGGTCCTCGGCGGTCTGGCGGATCAGCTGGAGGGACTTGTCGGCGGGCAGCGCCTCCTCCAGCAGGACCTCGAAGTTGGCGCGGTAGTCGGCGACCTGCGGGGTGTCCCCGGTGATCACCAGGCTGGCCCCCGGCCGGCCCTCCAGGTGCAGCACGTCGGTCAGGCCGCCCTCGAACTCCAGGATCGTGAACGGGCCGTAGAGCCCGAGGTGGGCGCCGGCGCTGAACGGGATGACCCGTACCGTGAGCTGGTCGTTCGCCTCGGCGGTGTCGGCCAGGTGCCGGAGCTGGTTCGGCATGATGGCCGGATCGACCTTGACGCCGACATGCCGGCGGATCACCGCCTCGTCGATGATGTAGTACTGGCGGGGCGGGCTCTCCCGCTGGGCCAGCTCCTCCTGCCGCCGCAGCCGCAGCTGCACGCTGCGCACCCGGACGGTGGGGTCCACGATGCCGGTGCTCAGCACCTGGGCGTACTCCTCGGTCTGCAGGAGGCCGGGGATGAGCGTGCCGTGGAACTGCCGGATGAACGAGGCGCCCGCCGCGTAACCGACGTAGGTGAGCAGGCTGTCCTCGACCTCCCCGCGGAACTCGTTCCACCACGCGGGCTCGCGGGCGCCGCGGGCGAGCGCCTGCAGGCGCTCCTGGCGGCTCTCGGAGGTCACGTCGTAGACCATCAGCAAGGCCTGCAGATCGGTCCTGGTGATGGAGCTCTTGCCGCCCTCGATGCGGATCAGCTTGGAGGCCGACCACTCCAAGGCGCCGGCCACCTGCTCCTGCGTCATCCCCTTCTCCTTGCGGAGCCGGGTGAGCTCGTTGCGGAGCAGCGCGCTCTGGACGACGGGGCCCTGGTCAGTGGTCATCGCGTATCTCACTCTGGGTAGTGCCTGCCAACACGTCATCTGCAACATAGCAGTCGGGCACCTTCCGGCTTGCCGGAGGGCACTCCGTCAGCCACACCGGACGATCACCCCTTTCAGGGACACCTCGGACGTGTGGACTAGGCCAAAGGTCTGAACCAAAGTGTCAAAGCGTCTCATGGCGGAGATACACGTTGTACGGTGCCAGGTAGCATAGTGAAAGGGAACGTATTAGCACAAGGCGCGTTGCCGTGATACAGTACGATCATTCTGACGCTGGGTGAGGAGTCGATCGGCCCGTCGGCCGCCGACCGCCCCCCTGACCCGGGCCGCATTCCGCGGCGCTCCACCCGCCGAGCAGGAGGTCATATACGTCGCCGACATATCGGCTTTTGCACACAAATGAATAGAGCCGCCCTCACTCCCCTTCGATCACCGGTTAGCGGCCAGGCGGATCAAAGGAAAGCGGAGGGCGACCCCTTCGGGACTGATGGGCTGTTCGCCCGGTCGGTGGAGTTGGTAGGCGTTTTTACCAAAACCACCCTTTTGACCAGGCAAAACAAGCCCAACCGTCGTCTCCAGTCTAACCGCGATCATGCGATGTGGGTATAGGCGGGACGGCCTGCGGTTGATACATCGGTCCAATCCGTGACAACGGACGCAGCGACCAGGGGATCGCGCCGGAAAACGCGATTCCGGACATGGGGTTCTCGAGATGATCAGAATCCGTGCACGACAATCGACCATCGACTTCCGCCCCGCCCGGCCCGTCCGGGACCTTCCCTCCCCCTTCTCCCGTCCGGGCCCCGGTGACTCCGCGTCGCCGCCGGCCCCCTTCCCTCCGCCCGTCCCCGGCCGCCCGGCGCGGCCGGTCGTCGCCGGTGCGGTGAGCGCCCGCGCCGCGCGCGCTCGTGTCCACTCCCCGGAGGCCGGCCCCGACCGGCCGGGCCGCCGGGGTTCGGAGCGCTCGCACGGCGAGCCGACGGACGGGCTGGCGTTCGGAGGCCGCCAGGCCGCCGCGGCCGCCGGTTCCCTCCGGGGGACGGGGCGGGCATGGTGACCGACCGCATGCGGCACGAGCACGACCCGGACGCCATCCCGCTGACCGCGCGTTCCGACGCTCCGCTGTACGCGTTGCCCATCCCGGGCCACCACGCGCTGACCGGGCCCGAGGAGATCGGGATGTCGGTGGTGGCGGGGTTCGCGCCGCCCGCCCGTACCGACGACCCGCCGGTGGCCGGAGGGACGCGGCCGCAGCGGTTCTGGCAGTCGCTCACCCCGGCCGAGCAGGCGTCGTTCACGCTGGCCGCCGAGGAGGTCGTGCTGCCGGCCGGGCACATGTTGTGGCGCGCGGACGAGGTCGCCGACCACCTGCTGGTGATCCTGTCGGGCTGGGCCAAGGTCTGCGTGGAGCGTGACGGGCGCGAGCAGATCATCGCCGTGCGCGGTGCCGGGGACCTGCTCGGCGAGCGGGCGGCGCTGCTGCTGCGGCGGCGCTCGGCGTCGGTGTTCACGCTGGACACGCTGCGGTTCCTGCGGATGTCGACGCGGCAGTTCGCGGCGTTCCTGTCGGTGCACCCGCGCGTGCTGGCGGTCATGGAGAACCAGGTCTACGACCGGCTCACCGAGGAGCCCTACCTACAGGAGCTGATGCCGAAGCACACCTCGACCGTCCAGGCGTTCCCCGAGTCCCCCGTCCCGGCGCGGGCGCGCCGGACGCCGGAGGACGGCGCGCCGGGCGCACTGCGGCTCGTCCCGCCGCCCGCGGACACGTCGGAGCGGCCCACGTGGGCGGGGCAGATGTGCACGATCCTGTTCACCGACATCGTGGGGTTCAGCCGGCCGCACCGGCGCGACGACGACCGGCTGAAGGTGCGGCGGGCCATGTACGACCTGCTGCGCGAGGCGCTGGAGGGTTCGGCGGTCCCCTGGCCCGCCCTGCACCGCGAGGACCGCGGCGACGGCGCGCTGCTGGTCGCGCCGCCGGAGATCCCGACGCGTTCGGTGACCGACCCGATGCTGGCGCGGCTGGCGGAGGGGCTGCGGCGGCACAACCTGCGCGCGCCCGAGGCCGAGCGGTTCCAGATGCGGGTCGCGCTGCACGTCGGCCCGGTGGTGCCCGACGCCGAGGGCGTCTCGGGCTGGGCGATCATCCAGACCGCCCGGCTGCTGGACGCGCCGGTGTTCAAGCAGACGATGGCGTGCACCCGCGCCGACCTGGGGTTCATCACCTCGGCGTTCGTGTACGAGACGGTGATCGCGCAGGCGCGCGGCGGGCTGGACCCGTCCGGGTTCCGGTACGTCACCGACGAGGTGAAGACGCTGGAGGTATCCGGGTGGATGCATCTTTCTAACGCGTCCGCCTGAGTACCGGCACAGGGAGGCAACCTCGCGGCGGCCCGGGGTGTCCTGGGGGGTGGGAGGTGCGCCATGCCGGAAGACGGCTCCGGGTCGTTCGAAGAGTTCGTTGAGCAGCGGCTGCCCGCGCTGTTCGGATACGCGTGCACGTTGACGGGCGACCGGCATGAGGCTGAGGAGCTGGTGCAGGAGGCGCTGACCGAGGCCGGTGCGAGCTGGCGGCGGGTGCGGCGCGCGAACGATCCGGAGGGCCGAGTCCGGTCCGCGATGGCGCGGATGCTGGCAGAACGGCGGCGCTCGGGCGGCGACCAAGCGGCTGCCAACCCACCAACTCGCACCACCAAGAACACCGGCCCCGATCGGGCGACCGATGAGGCGGAAGCAGGCGCGGCGGCGGGTGTGGCGCCTGGGGCGGGGGTGGCCGGGCGGATTGTGGCGGCGGCTCGGGCTCGGCGGCGGGTGCGTACGAAGCTCATGTTCGCGGGGTTGGCTTTCGCGATGGGGTTCGTGTTGGCCGTGCCCGCGCTGGTGATCGGGTGGCGCGAAGGGATGCGGCCGGAAGCGGGCCGGGCCGCGAGCCTTGGTGGGGACGTGGTCATTCCTCGTGCGCTGCCGGGCGGGCAGCGGTTCCGGGCGATGGCGCTGGGGGCGGACGGCAGCGTGCTGGGGCTGCCCGTCACGGTGGACCGCGAGGGAATCGTCATCGCGCAGCGCGGGGTGTGGCTCGCAAGCCCCGGGGCTGCGACGCCGCGTCGTGTCCAGGACACCTCGCCTGACTCGTTGCCGTACTTGTGGGCGATGGCCACCGGTGCGGCCGGGCATGTCTGGCCGGACGGCGACCGGTTGCGCTGCCTGCCGCGCGGAGGGTCGGGCGGGGCGCGCACGCTGCGGGTGGGATGGGACGGCCGTGATCTCTTCCATGTCGGCCCGGAGACGATCGTCTGGCGGCTCGCCGACCGGAAGGAGCTGGCGGTGAGCGCCTCCTGTGCCGGGGCCGTCAGGACGATCCCGGTCAAGGGGACGTTGGAGGGGTTCTCCCATCCGTATGCGTACGTGCGTTCGGGGCGGACGCTTTGGCAAGTGAACGTAGGCGATGGGCAGAAGCGGGAGTTCCGGCTGCCGCACGCGGAGTCCGAGGCGTTCGGGGCAGGTCCGAGCGCGTTCGCGTGGGCGGGCAAGGAACTCGGCGTGCAGCCGCTGGGGGACGGTGCACGGCGCCAGGCGGTCCAAGGGCTGCCGCACGTTGGCGACTCGGCCTTCCTCAGCCGGCTGACGGTCGGCGAGCACCTGGTGGTCTACAGCACCGCGCACCAGGACCGTGAACAGGCCGCGTCGCTGATCTACGACCTGCGGAACGGGCGGCGGACGTCGGTGGCGGGCGAAGCCTGGGCGGCCGGTCCCTACTTGCTGCGGCAGGAAGGGGACGCCTATCGGCTGTCGCGTGCGCCTTGACGGTGGGCGCCGGGTCGGGTGGTTCGGGCCTTGTCGATCAGGTTGGGGTGTGGTCGGGGTCCTTGGCGCGCGGGATGCGGAGGGTGAAGCAGGCCCCTTTCGGGCTGTCCTCGATCGTGAGCGTCCCGCCGTGCGTTCGTGCGATCTGGCGCGCGATGGGCAGGCCCAGGCCGGTGCCGCCCGGGTCGCGCTCGCGGGCCGCGGTGAGCCGTGCGAAGCGCTGGAAGACCACCTCGCGGTCGGCGGGGGCGATGCCCGGCCCGTCGTCGCAGACCGTCAGGACGGCGGTGCCCGCCTCGGCCCGGACGATGATCTCCACGGCGTTCTCGGCGTGGCGTTCGGCGTTGTCCAGCAGGTTGGTCAGCAGCCGCGCCAGCCGCAGCCGGTCGCCGTGCACGACCACGCCGCCCGGCAGCGCGGTGTCCAGCCGGATGTGCCGGGGCACGCGCTCCAGTTCGCCGGTGACCAGCGCCGACAGGTCCACCGGGTCGTCCGCGGTGCGGGTGTCGGCGTCCAGCCGGGCCAGCTCCAGCAGGTCGGCCACGATCGCCTGGAGCCGGTCCAGGCTCTCCAGCACCGAGGCCCCCATCTGCGGCCAGTCGGTCTCGTCCGGGGCCATCAGCGCCTCCTCGACCTGGAGGCGGGCGGCCGCGATGGGGCTGCGCAGGTCGTGGGAGGCGTCGGAGGTGAAGCGGCGCTGCCGTTCCAGGGCCGCGTCCAGGCGGTCCAGGGTGGCGTTGGCCGTCTCCGCCAGGGCGCGGATCTCGTCGCGGTTGGCGGGCACCGGCACCCGGCGGCCCGAGTCGGTGGCGGTGATCTCGGCCAGCTCGGCGCGGATGGCGTCCACCGGCGCCAGGGTGTGGCCGACGATCCGCCAGGTGGACGCCGCCGACAGCGCGATCATCAGCAGTGCCGTGCCCAGCAGGAACGCGCACAGCACCGGGCTGACGTACCAGGGCACGGTGCGGTCGGCGGCGTAGACGAACCAGTCACCGTCCGCCTGGTAGACGCGGAACGACACCACGTTCATGCATCCCGACAGGCCGGCCGGCGGGCACAGCACCTGGGTGCTGTAGACGCTCTGCTCGCTGGGCCTGAAAGAGGCGATCGGCGGCCGCGCGCGCACGCCGGCGGTCCCGGCGACGACCGTGCCCGCGGCGTTCAGCACCTGCACGGCGGCGGTGTCCTTGGACGTCAGCAGGGACGGCAGCCGCTCGCGTTTGATCACGTGCACCACGCGCAGCGCCGCCGAGGTGGTCTGCTCGCGCTCGTAGTCGGCGGCCTGGCCGCGCACCCCGACCAGCACCAGCGCCGAGACCCCGCCGCAGACCAGCGTCGCGATGGCCGTCGCCGCCAGGGTCATCCGCACCCGTATGGACCATGATCGCCGTCTGGTCACCCGTCCTCCCGTGGCCGAGGTAACCATCCGGCGGCTTGATCGTGGGGCCGGGAACGGGCGACGGGCGAACAAGAGGCGGCAAAGAAATCGGGACCGGGCCCCGCGCGCGGGCCGGCGGCCGGCCGCGGACGGGCCGGCCGCCGCCGGGCGCTAGGCGTTCTGACGGGCCTTCTCGCGCAGCACCTTGTCCAGGGTGGCGGGCTTGTTGGTGATGACGCCGTCCACGCCCAGGCCCACGGCGCGGCGCATCTTGGCGGGGTCGTCGAGGGTCCAGGTGAGCACGTCCATGCCGTACCGGTGCACCTGCCTGACGTAGGCGGCGGTGAGGCCCGCGTACGGCGGGTTGATCTGGTCGGCGAACCGCGCCAGCGCCGGCAGCTGCGACGGCCTGGGCGTGCCGAGCAGGCCGACGGGCACGTTCGGGAGCACGCCGTGGAAGCGCCGCATGGAGTTCCAGTCGAACGACTGCACGGCC
This sequence comes from Spirillospora sp. CA-253888, assembly GCA_050936435.1. Lineage (GTDB taxonomy): Bacteria > Actinomycetota > Actinomycetes > Streptosporangiales > Streptosporangiaceae > Spirillospora. The sequence continues at coordinate 4,260,082 of JBNJMT010000001.1, read as the reverse complement.
AGCCGGCGTCCGCGCGGGTCGGGGCGCAGCCAGGACGATTCGCGGAGCAGGTCCGCGGCGACCCGGTACTCGATGCCGGGGTACAGGGCGGGTGACTTGATCTCCAGCAGCAGGCCGAGGCCCGAGGCGCGCATGCCCTTCAGCGCCTCGCCGAGGGTGGGGACGCGCTCGCCCCGGTACTTGCGGCCGAACCACGAGCCCGCGTCCAGCCTGCGGATCTCGGCGAGGGTGAAGTCCCGCACCCGCCAGGGGGCGCGGCGCGGGAAGACCTTCTCCACGTCGGTGGTGCGCGTCAGCGTGGTGTCGTGCATCAGGACCAGCTTGTGGTCCCTGGTCTGCTGGACGTCGATCTCGAACACGTTCGCGCGGTGGGCGCGGGCGAGCCGGAACGCGGCCATGGTGTTCTCGGGGGCCGACGCGGACGCGCCGCGGTGCGCGACGTTGGCGGGGGCGGACGTCCGGGCGGCGGGGGCGGGAGCGGCCTCGGCGGCGGCCGGCACGAAGCCGGTGAACGCGGCGGCCGCCACGGCGGTGGCGAGGCTGGGACCGAGCCGACGGAACATCGTCACCTCTCGGGGGGTAGGAGATGTCCCGACCAACCCTTGGGGCCCTTGGTGACGCGCACGTAACGGCATGGCGACGGATCGTGCAACCCTGGTGACCTTATGCGGTGATAAGCGGCGAACGCGACGGATCAGGCGCCCGCCTGCCGGTCGGCGGGCGCCTCGACCAGGCCGTCACCGTCGGCCTCCACCGACTCGGCGCGCGCCTCCTGGACGTTCTCGGCGTCCTCCCCCAGCACGACCACCGTCCTGCGGCGCCTCCGCACGCGCGGCCTGGGCAGGCGACGGCGGCGCGCCCCCGGCCCGGTCTCCTCCGCCGGCTCGCGGGGCTCCGGGACGAGCGGGCGCGGGCGCGGCGTCGCCAGGCGGGTCTGCTTGCGGCGCCCCCGCAGCGTGACCGACTTGCCGAGGTCCCATTCGTCGGCCTCGGCCAGGTGCGCCAGCTCCAGGACGGTGCCGGACGCCAGCACCCGTTCCTCGTAGTTCTTGGCGAGGTCGCTGAGGCGCGCCGCCTCGTTCACCGGGTCGCCGATGACGGTGTACTCGAAGCGTTCGCGCGCCCCGATGTACCCGGCCACCACCTGCCCCGCCGACACGCCGATCCCCGCCTTCAGGTCGGGGATCTCCGCGCGCAGCCGCAGCGCCATCTCGCGCGCGGCCCCGAGCGCGCCGCCCGCCGAGTCCTCCAGGTCGGTCGGCGCGCCGAAGATCGCCAGTGCCGCGTCGCCCTCGAACTTGTTGATCCAGCCGCCGTGCCGCGCCACGGTCGCCACGACCACGCCGAAGAACGCGTTGAGCAGCGCCACCACCTCGCCCGGCGCGCGCGTCTCGGCCAGCGTCGTGGACCCGGCCAGGTCCACGAACAGCACCGCCACCTCGCGCGTCTCGCCGCCGAGCTCGATGTCGCCGCGCTCCAGCGCCAGGTCGGCGACCTCCTCGCCCACGTGCCGGCCGAACAGGTCGCGCAGCCGCTCGTGCTCGCGCAGCCCGGCCACCATGTGGTTGAACCCGGCCTGGAGCTGGCCGACCTCGCTGGCGTCGTACACCTCGACCTCGGTGTCCAGGTCGCCGCGTGCGACACGGGCCATGCCCGAGCGCACCGAGGCGATCGGGTCGGCGATGGCGCGGGTGGCCATATAGGTGATCGCCGCGCCGACCAGCAGCGCGGTGCCGCCCAGGCCGAGGATCGTGATCGCCAGCTCGCCCGCGCTGATGCCCGGCACCGCCAGCGCGGCGATGCCCACGCAGACCAGGCCGAACACCGGGATCGAGGTGCCGAGCGCCCAGGCCAGCATGACGCGGGTGGTGACGCCGGGCAGCCGGACCCGGCGCGGCTGCTCGATCGCCAGCACCAGCGCGGCGGCCGGGCGCAGCAGCCGCTCCGACAGCAGGTACACCAGCGTGCAGGTGGTGCCGGCGCCCAGCAGGCAGGTCAGGCCGGTCTTCACCGCCAGCCGCGGCGTGAACAGGACGAGGTCGAGCACGGCCCAGCCGATCGCGCCGGCCGTCCACAGCGCCCCGACCAGCAGGGTCAGCCGCAGCGGCCCGAGCAGCACCGCGCGCCGCTGGACGCGGTCGGGGACGCCTCCGTCGCGGACCAGCCGGATGACCGGCAGCCACAACCGCAGTCCCAGCAGCAGCGCGACCGGCACGGCGAGCACCGGGTAGCTGAAGAAGGCGACCGCGTTCACCAGGTGCACGTGGTCGGGGTCCCGCAGCGGCGGGTCGGGGACGACGAAGGTCGCGAACAGCAGCACCACCAGCGCGCCGCCGGCGTTGGCCGCGCCGACCACCAGCAGCAGCACCCAGCGGACCCGCAGCTCCAGCATCGTCCGGGGGACGCCGTGCAGCTCGCCGAGCCGCGCGCCCAGCCCGCGTGGCACCGCCCTGCCGTTCACCTGAGCCTCCTGCCCCCGGGGAAGGTCACGACGACGTCGGGAGAGACGCCCTCACCCTAGATCGCGCGGTCGGTCCGGCCCACGGCCCCGATCACAGTATGACGACCGTCACAGACATGAGCGAAACGTCTCTGGGTACCATGTGGCGTATGGGTTCCCCTGGCAGCATCTTCTTCGGGCAGTACTACCTGTAGTCGCCTCCCGTACCGCCGCGGCCTTCTGACGGCCGTGCGGTCGGTCGAGGCCGTGCGCCCGCGACGCCCCGTGCGTCCCGCATCGCGCGTGGTACTCCGCCCTTCGCCCCGCTGCCGGGTCCTTTCCTTTTCTCCGTGTCGGCACCGCCGTTCGACGTCCCCGTGACGTCGCGGCGTCCCGTCGGCGCGCCCTCCCGGTGAGCGGATCAGTCCCCCATGCCGCTTTGCCGGTCTTCGCGACCGGTTCTCACCTTCCGGAGGTGGTCGCATGACCCGCCGCCCACATTCTGCTGTCTCCCAGCTCACCCTCAAGGACGTCGCCAAGGCCTACGACGGGCGCCCCGTCCTGGAGCAGGTGTCGTTCACCGTCCGCACCGGCGAGAAGGTCGGCGTCATCGGAGAGAACGGCTCGGGCAAGTCCACGCTCCTGCGCCTGATCTCCGGCGCCGAGCGGCCCGACGCCGGTGAGGTCACCGTGCAGGCCGACGGCGGCGTCGGCCATCTCGGGCAGACGCTGGGCCTGCCGCCGCACCTGACCGTGGCCGATGCCGTCGACCACGCGCTGGCCGACCTGCGCGCGATGGAGCGCCGGATGCGCGAACTGGAGGCCGACCTCAACGAAGAGAACATGGCCGAGTACGGCGACCTGCTCAGCGCGTACGAGGCGCGCGGCGGCTACGAGGCCGACGCGCGGGTGGACGCCGCCATGAACGGCCTCGGCCTCGCCCACATCACCCGCGACCGGGCGCTGGGCGGCCTGTCGGGCGGCGAGCAGTCCCGGCTCGGGCTGGCGTGCGTCCTGGCGGCCTCCCCCGAGCTGCTGCTGCTCGACGAGCCCACCAACCACCTGGACGAGCAGGCGGTGACGTGGCTGGAGGCGCAGCTGAGGGCGCACCAGGGCACGGTCGTCACCGTCACGCACGACCGGGCGTTCCTGGAGGGGTTCGCGACGGCGATCCTCGAAGTGGACCGCGACCGGCACGCCGTCGTCCGCTACGGCGACGGCTGGGACGGCTACCTGGCCGCCCGCGCCGCCGCCCGGCGGCGCTGGGAGCAGGAGTACGCCGACTGGCTCACCGAGATCGACCGGCAGACGGCGCTGGCCGAGTCGGGGGCCGAGCGGCTGCGGACGCTGGGGCCGCCGGCGCGCGAGGACCGGTTCTCCAAGCACCGGCGCTCGCACGACTCGGGGATCTCGGCGCAGATCCGCAACGCGCGGGAGCGGCTGCAGCGGCTGCAGGAAAGTCCCGTCCCGCGGCCGCCGGACCCGCTGCGGTTCGCCGCGCGCATCGAGGGCGGGAAGGGCGACGGCCTGACCGCCGAGATGAACGGGGTGAAGGTGTCCGGACGGCTGGACGTGGCGGAGTTCAAGCTCGCGCCCGGCGAACGGATGTTGCTGACCGGGCCCAACGGAGCCGGGAAGACGACCCTGCTCCGGGTCCTGGCCGGGGATCTGGCGCAGGACCACGGAAAGGTGAAGCGGCCTAAGCGGATCGGCTATCTGCGCCAGGAAGTACCTGCGGAGGAGTCTCGCCGTAGCGTGCTGGCCACGTTCGCGGAGGGGCTGCCGGGCGCTGCCGTAGACCATGCGGACGCGTTGCTGGCGCTCGGGCTGTTCCGGGAGGAGGACTTGGGGAAGTCGGTCACGTCCCTGTCCGTCGGGCAGCGGCGGCGACTGGAGCTGGCGCGGCTGGTGACGCGTCCGGCGGACCTGCTGATCCTGGACGAGCCCACCAACCACCTCTCCCTGGCGCTCATCGAGGAGCTGGAGGAGGCGCTCGGCACCTACAAGGGGTCGCTGCTGGTGGTGTCGCACGACCGGCGGTTCCAGCGCGGTTTCGTAGGGACGCGCGCGGAACTGAGCGGCGGCCGCCTGGTGGAGGCGGCGTGAGAAAGCGGCCCGATGGCACGCGCCATCGGGCCGCTCCCGTCACCCCTGAGCGGCCTTGTCCAGCTCGACCGCCGCGGCCTGCTCGGCCTTGCGCGAGTTGCGGCGCACGAACGGCCAGCCGACCAGGACCAGCACCATCCAGCCCGCCATCACGTACAGCGCGACGCGGGTGTCGGCCTCCCACGCGATCGTCACGGTGACGAACACGAAGAACGCCAGCACGACCCAGTTCGTGTAGGGCGCCCACGGCATCCGGTAGGGCGAGGCGGGGAGCTCACCGGCCCGCACCTTGCGGCGGTAGACCAGGTGCGAGACCAGGATGACGGCCCACACGAGGATGGCGCCGCCGGTGGAGACCGAGGTGATGTACTCGAACGCCTTCTCCGGGACGAAGATGTTAATGATGACGCCGATGCCCATCACCAGCGCGGAGATGACGACGGTCAGGACCGGCACGCCGCGGCCGTTCAAGCGGGTGAGGGCCTTGGGCCCGTCGCCGTTCACCCCGGCCGTGCGCAACATGCGCGAGGTCGAGTAGAGGCCGCCCGCGTTGCAGGACGACAGGGCCGCGGTCAGCACCACGAAGTTGACGATGTCCGCGCCGCCCGGGATCCCGATCTTGTCGAAGGCGAGCACGAACGGGCTGGCGCCGCCCTTGAACTCGGTCCACGGCACCACCGACAGGATCACCAGCAGCGACCCGAGGTAGAACAGGGCGAACCGGATCGGCAGGGCGTTGATGGCCCGCGGGATGTTCTTGGCGGGGTCCTTGGCCTCGGCGGCGGTGACGCCGACCAGCTCGACGCCCAGGTAGGCGAACATCACCATCTGGAGCGTCATCAGGACCGGCGAACCGCCCTCGGGGAAGAACCCGCCGTGCGACCACAGGTTGTCCACCGAGGCGGTGGGCCCGGCGTCGCTGAACCCGAACGCGATCACGCCCAGGCCGATCAGGATCATCATCACGATCGCCGCGACCTTGATCATGGCGAACCAGAACTCCAGTTCGCCGAAGAGCTTGACCGAGATCAGGTTGACCGTGAACAGGACGATCAGCGCGATCAGCGCCGTCTTCCACGTCTCGAAGCCCGGATACCACTTCTGGATGTACACGCCCGCGGCGGTCAGCTCGGCCATGCCGGTGGTCACCCAGATGATCCAGTACGTCCAGGTGGTGGCGTAGCCCCAGAACGGGCCGAGGAACTCCCGCGCGTACCCGGCGAAGCCGCCCTCGGCCTGGCGGTAGGTGAGCAGCTCGCCCAGCGCCCGCATGACGAAGAACAGCATCAGGCCGGCGACGGCGTAGGTGAGGATGAGCCCCGGCCCGGCCTTGGCGATGTTCTTCCCCGCGCCGAGGAACAGTCCGGTCCCGATCGTGCCGCCGATGGCGAGCATCTGGATCTGCCGGGTGCCGAGGCCCCGCTGGTAGCCCTCCTCGGAGGTTGGTTCAGCCATGTAGGTCGAGCCTTTCTCGCGTCTCCGCCGCCCCCGGTCGGAGCGGCGCCACCGGGACGTGCGCGTCGTGGCGCGCCCCCGGTGAGAGCAGGAACGGAAAGCTACAAAAGCGAAAACAGGGACGTCTGCACCATACATAGGCCCAAAACGACCCCTGTTCCGGTACCGGTCCGCTATCGAGCCGTTACCTGACGTGGCCCATCTTCCACCGCCGCCCGCCCGGCCGCCCTCTCTCCCCGCCGACCGACCCCGAGCCGGCCGAACGGACCGCCCGCGCCCGCTCCCCGCCCCCACCCCGCACTCTCGCGACCGACCGGACGCCCGCGCACCTTCGCCCCAGAAACCCCCTCTGACCTGCGCCGGAACCCCCTGAAACCCCGCCCGCGTTTATCGAGTTGGCGCTGACCTCGGGCATCCCGTATGCTCTTCCACGTCGCCAAGAACGGCCCCGGCCAAGACAAACGGCCAGCCGGTCAAGGTACACCTCCGAACAAGCTAGACTCGGAGACACGCAAGGTCCTGTGGAGCAGTTAGGAGTGCTCGCCACCCTGTCAAGGTGGAGGCCGCGGGTTCAAATCCCGTCAGGACCGCCAGACGCGCCGACGCGTGCGTCCTGGGCAGGTAGCTCAGTCGGTACGAGCGTCCGCCTGAAAAGCGGAAGGTCGGCGGTTCGACCCCGCCCCTGCCCACACTTTCGAGCACCACCAAAGACCCCGAGGCGTTTACGCCCCGGGGCTTTTTGACTTCTCCGGCCATAGAGGCCGTCTCCTTCCCCGGCGCCGCCGTTCTCGGGCTTCCGGCACACGTTGAGGACGCCCAAGAAGAATGGGCTGCGTTTCCCGAAATCGGCGATCCCGAGTCTTTGGCGACATGGATGGGGATAGTGGAGACATGGCCGTAGCAGGGAGAGAAGACTGGCCGATCGGAACCTTCCTGGCGGGCTTGAAGGCATCGCTTCGGAGCGAACTGTTGTCGATCGCCCCCGAACAGCACGTGCGCGCCGGACAGACCTTGATCGTGCAGGGCGCGCCCACCGACCAGGTGCTGGTTCTGAAGGCGCGAGGCAGCAGGTCTCCGGCGTGCGTGAAGGTGGTCGGCTGTCTGGAGAACGGCTCGGAGGCCCTCTTCGGGATCAGGGTCAGCGGTGATCTGGTGGGCGAGTCGGCGGCGATTCGCGATACGAACCGGTCCGCGACCGTGATCGCGTGCACGGACGGGGCGGTCCATCGGTTGCCGAAAGAACGCTTTCTGGGCTTCCTCGACCGCAATCCCGAAGCCTGGCGGCTGCTCGCGACCATGCTCAGTGACCGGCTCGACTGGGCCAATCAGAGACGGCTGGACTACACCGGCTACCCCGTCGACCAGCGGCTGGCCCGCGCTGTCGTCCAGCTCGCAGAACGCCATGGCCACCAGGTCGACGGCGGCATCGACCTTGGGGTCGCGCTCACCCAGGAGGAGTTGGGCAAGCTGGTCGGCGCGGCGAAGGAGTCGGCGGTCAAGGCCGTCACGCGGCTGCGCGCCGCCGCCCTGATCAGCACGGGCTACCGGCAGATCGTGGTGACCGATCTCGACGGCCTGAAAGCCTTCGCGATGGTCAGCCGGTGATGGAACTCCAGAGGATCCTGGTGATGGCGAGGACCACCGAAGCCGCCGTCCAGGGGAGCGCCCGTACCACATGCCGGTGCTTCAGCACGGCCGCGTCGGCGAGGATCCGGGCCATCGCCCACGCTTCGTCGCGCTGGGCGGCGGCACTGGCGGGAAGGCGGTCGCCGATCCCCATGATGCCGAACGCGCTGGTCGTGGAGTCGTCGTCAAGGCGCGGCCGAAGCGCCCGCGCCAGATGCAGGCCCGCGCCGAGGAACGCGACCATGTACAGGAGCGAGAAGGCCGCGGACGCACCGTCGACGGTGCTCAGCATCGCCCCCGCCGATCCCGCGAGCACCGCGGACAGGACCGACACCTTCGCGTCGGCGTGCTGCAGATAGCTCTGGAAGGTCCCCACCGCGGTCAGGGCGACCACCGCGTCGTGCGCGGGATCTGGAGCGACTGATTCGGAATCCACTGTCCCTCCGGCGTTGCGGATCTTTGGTCGAGATCAGCGAACCAGCCGGGAGGATCCGACATCTGGTAATAATGCCAAATGCCGTGGTGACTTAGATGACCTAGGCGAAACAGGTATTTGTACAACTTCATCCGGGCCCTGGCGTGCAAAGATTCCGTTTCTCGACTTCAACATGCCAAGGGGTCAAGGTGGCAGGGGAATTTGAACGGCGTCCGATGATCTCGGTCGACGCCACGGGGTACGGAAGCGGCGACGACCAGCGGCAATCGATCATCCAGGCGGGCCTTCTCGACGTCCTGGACCAGGCCGCGGCCTCGGCCGGACTCGACCGGGAGAACTGGGAGCGGCAGGGCGCCGGCGACGGGGAGTTCTCGGTCCTTCCCCCGCAGATCGCCGAGGGACGCCTGGTCGGGGACTTCCCCCTCCACCTCGCGACGTTCCTGGGCCGGCGCAACGGGAACGCGCCGTGGGAGAACCGCCTCCGGCTTCGGCTGGCCATCCACTACGGCACGGCCATCGCCGATGTGAACGGACGCAGCGGCCAGGGCCCCGTCGAGGTGGCCCGGCTCTGCGACAGTCCTCCGCTGCGCGCCGCCCTCAGGGAGTCCAGGGCCGACCTGGCCGTCATCATCTCCGACCGGGTCTTCAGCGACACCGTCCGCCAAGGCCACACGCTCACCGTCGCCCCCGAGGACTTCCGCGAGGTCAAGATCACGGTCAAGGAGTACCGCGAGCGCGCCTGGATCTGGATCCCGAGAGGCCGGAGCATCCACTCCCTCTCCCTGGTCATCCCGCCGGAGGAGGCGTCCGAGCCGAAGACCGGGGGCGGCTCGCCGGAGAAGGCCGGGTACGGTGACGCGACGCGGAAGGCCGAGGGCGCCGGTTCGCCGCGGCAGCAGCCCGGTTCGATACACAACGAGTTCCATAAGCGGGTGGATGCCAGGGGTGCCAACTTCGGTTTCGGAGGCTGACCCCCGTGTCCGAGGAACCTTCCGGCGAAGGCGTGCACACCGACGGCGACGGCCAGCCGTTCCAGTCCGTCAACGCCTCTCCCGACGCGGACAGGCGCGAGGAGGAGCCTCCTCCCCCCGCGCACCCGCCCGTCAACCAGCTCATCAACGTCTTCAACAGCGACGTGGCGGCGGCGGGAGCGAACTTCGGGTTCGGCAAGGCGGCGAGCCGGGCCGGCCGCCAGTCGGTGAGCGGGCCGATGCTCCAGGAGCGGGTCGCCGAACTGACCCGCCGTTTCGTGGAGCCCGAACCATTCGAGACCGCCCTCGAAGAACTGCGGAAGCGCACCGTGGTCACCCTGTGCGGACCGGACGGCATCGGCAAGTACACCGGCGCCGTGAACCTCCTCATCCGCGTGCTCGGTGACCAGGCGCCGATCGTCAGGCTGTCCCCGACCAGAAGCCTGCGGGAGCTGGCCGAGCACCGGTTCGACCGGAGCACCGGTTACCTGCTTCCCGGCTGGTTCGGCGCCATCGACCAGGAGGCCGAACTCCACTGGGAACGGGTCCAGGGAGAACTGCATGAGCAGGACTCCTTCCTCGTGGTGACCTCCTCGGAGGAGAGCCGGCGCACGGCCATGACCGCCAGGATCGAGTGGTCGCCGCCCGAAGGCGCAGAGGCGGTCGTCCGCGCACACGCGGACGGCGCCCTGGCGGACGCGGACATCGCGAAAGTCGTCGAGGCGTTGCCCGAGGACACGACGATGGCGTGCCTGGTCGAGGTCACCGACCTGCTCGTCCGGGGCCGGTCGCCGGAGGAGGCCATCTCGTCGGTCCTGCGGGAGGCGGCGAAGGAGCAGGTGCACGACTGGTTCGAGCAGGGGCCGACCCGGGAGCAGGTGCTCGACGTCACCGTGCCGGCGTTCCTGCCGGGGCTGTCCGAGCGGTTGTTCGGGGAGTGCCGGGAGTTGCTGAGGGTCGCGCTGGCGGAGCTGGTGCCCGAGGAGAGCGCGCAGGAGGCGGACCCCGCCGACCGCCCACCGCGCCCCGCGCTGGAACCCTTTCCCCAGGTCAGGGGGAGGCAGCTGGGGAACCCGCTGATCCGCATCAGGCGGGTGGTCGTCGACGGGCGGCCCCGGCGGCTGATCGAGTTGCGGGAGCCCGAGGCGCAGCACTTCGTCTTCGCGGAGATGGCGGAGCGGTTCGACGAGTACTTCTGGGACGCGGTCCGGATCTGGCTCGAAAGCGTCGTGACCAGGTCCGAGTTCTCCCTCTATATCGCAGCGGGCCTCGCCCGGCTGGCCGGGTCGAGCTTCGACGAGGTCGAGGGCTCCTACCTGAACCCGTGGTCGGTCGCGGCCGGGAAGGGGGAACCGGCCCGCTCGCACGCCCGGCAGAAGCGGCTGACGACCGTCCACGTGCTGTGGTTCATGTGCTTCGACGAGGACCTGGCGCCGGTCGCGCTCCGCGTCGCGGCGGGCTGGGCCGCGCAGGGCGGCACGGCCGGGCAGAAGTACAACGCGATCATCGCGTTCTCGGGGGTCCTCGGGCGGCTCTATCCGATCGAGGCCGTGAAGAACCTCTGGCGGCTGGCGTGCAACCGGGGGGCCGTGCTGGGGCCGCTCGCGATCGAGGCGTTCGGGGGCTTGTTCCTGTCCCAGGAGGACGCCGACGGGCGCGTGCGCGTCCTCCGGTTCCTGGAGAACAAGATCAGAAAGCTGCGCGGCGTCCCCACCAAGATCGAGACCTACGGGGTCGCGCTGCGGGCGGTGCTCGCCGTCTATCTGACCGAAGACCCGCAGGGGCGGCCGCTGGCGGCGCGGCTGCTGTGCGAGCGGTCCGACCTGGCGGGCACCATCGGCTACACCTGGTCGGTGCTCCTGGTGAACCGGCCGGTCAGGCACTCCGCGCTGGCCGCGCTGCACGCCAACCTCGACGCGTTGCGGCACCACACCGCCGAGCCGGAACTGGTCGCCCAGCGGCTCGGCGACGTCCTGGGCTCGCTCCTCACCAAGGACCAGCAGGACGAGCTGGCCGACGACTTCAGGGCGTTCGCCGAACGCCCCGCGAACCGGCGGAACGGGACGGCCCCGGTGGCGGCCGCCCTGTTCGCCGCCATCGGACGAGCACAACGTCGCATGGGAGAACAAGCGTGACCTATCCGATCATCACCCAGAAGGTCCTGTCGCCGGTGCCCAAGGCCGGACTCTTCGGGCTGCGCTCGCGGAGCCGCGACACCTCCGAGGTCCCCTCTCCGACGGCGGGCCAGGTCCTCGTGTTCCGCTCGGACGGCAGGTACGTGCTCGACAGCGGGCGGCTGGGCTTGGACGACGAGGTCGTCGTGGAGGCGACGCATCTGAGCGTCGTCGACATGACGGAGAACAAGCACGTGCAGGTCGAGTTCACCGTCCCCTCCGCCGAGGGGAGCGAGTTCACCGTCCTCGTCGACTTCGCCTGCCGGGTCCACGACCCGGTCGCCGTGGTGCAGGCCGGGCACGGCGACATCCGCGGCTTCCTGACCGGATACCTGCGGGCGCACGACGACGTCTTCAAGGCGGGGGCGAAGCACAAGCTCGCCGACTTCCTGTCGGCCCGGACGGAGGTGCGCGCCGAACTGCAGGCCTACAACCACTTCGTCCCGGTCCCGCTCTCGGGGATGACGGTGACCCTCGGCAACGTCGAGATCCCCGCCCCGCCTCAGGTCAAGAGCTACGTGGGCAAGACCGTCCAGGACGATCTGGACCTCCAGGACCGTCTGGCGGGGCTGGCGAGGGGCGGCACCTACGACCGGGCCCACGCGCTGGAGGAGACCGAGACGAGACTGCACCGGCTCAGGCTGGAGGTGCTGAGCACCGAGCAGGAGGTCAACAAGCTCCGCAGCGACCGGCAAAAGGAGGAGCAGCAGGAGGTGAACGAGGCGGCGGCGCTGGAGGCGGCCCACCGGCGGCGCGACCGGGAGACGACCTTCGACATCGAACAGGCCGTGAAGATCACCGAAGCGGTGGGCGACCGTCCGCTGACGGCCATCGCCATCGCCGCCGAGCGGGGCGAGATCAGCGCCAGGGAGTTGGCCGAGTTCCACCAGCAGGAGGCCGACCGGCTGCACGCGCTGCAGCGGCTGCGCGAGGACCGCACCTACGAGGCCCTGGTCCAGGACGCGCAGTTCTCCCGGGACACCATGGCGCAGGGCAACATCATGCGGCTCGACGTCCTGCGGGAGATGGTGCGCAAGGGACTGCTCGACGAGCGGGGCATCAAGGAGATCGACGGCATCCTCGCCAGCCTCTCCGCCGGAAAGGCGGCCGACCTGCCGACCCCGGCCGGCTCCGGGGGCGGGATCGAGGCGCCGGCCGAGCCCGCCCGTGACGAACTCGCCGCTCCGCAGGCGGCCGCCGGGTCCGAGGACGCCGACGACATGCCGTACCGGGAGGAAGACCTCTGATGACGGCGATCCAGGTGGCCCCCGTCGTCGGAACGGAGGGGGAGCCGCCGCGACGGCCGGTGCACGGCCCGAAGGGACCGGGCGTGTGGCTCCGCTCGTTGATCGGCGTGGACGAGACGGTGCTGAGCATGGCGCCGCTGGACCGCGGCCGCTACACCGCGATGGCCTTGATCGTGGTCAACGCGGGGATCCTCGCGGCGGTGTCCATGCTCATCATGGTGCAGAAGTTCGTGGACGCGCCGTTCGCGGTGGACCTGCTGGCCGCCCTGTTCTGGGGTTGGATCATCTTCTCGGTGGACCGATGGCTGATCGCCAGCTCGCACGGCAGGCAGGGCAGCCGCGGGGTGTTCCTCGCCCGGATCCTGCTGGCCGTCGTGCTGGGGTTCGTGGTGGCCGAGCCACTGCTGCTCAAGATGTTCGAGCCCGCGATCCATCGGCAGGTGGCCGAGGACCGGCGGGTGGAGCGGGCGGCCAAGCTCAGCGCGTTGACGGCCTGCAACCCCGTCCCCTACCGGCAGCTCCCCGCCAAGGAGCTCAGGTCGTGTCAGGACCGGAGGCTGCTCATCACCGTCGGCGCGAACCCGGCGGCCTCGGCGGCCACCGTGGCCTCGCTCAACAGGCAGGCGTCGGCACTGTCGCAGGCCATCGACAAGGACACGGTCGCGCTGCAGCGGCTGGAGCGGCTGGGGCACGCCGAATGCGGCGGCAGGCGCGTCGGCGACCAGACCACGGGCGTCGTCGGCGTGGGACCGAACTGCCGCCAGATCCGCACCGAGCGGGCCACGCTCCTCGGCACCGCGAAGTTCCCGCAGCGGCGGGCGCAGCTCGCCGAGCTCCAGAGCAAGGCCAAGAACGCCGTCGAGGCCCAGGGCAAGGTCGACGCCGGCTACGCGACCGAGATCGCACGGGAGATCGACAAGCAGCTGCCCCGTCCCGAAGGAAAGATCGGAATCCTGGAGGAGGACGATGCGCTGCTCGCCCTCCAGGGCAAGAGCGTCATGGTCTTCCTGTTCGTCTGGCTGCTCCGCATCGCGCTGATCACTCTGGACTGCATGCCGATCCTGACCAAGCGCCTCGCCGGGCTCAGCACCTACGACCGCCAGGTGGCCGACCACGCCGCCGCCGACATGGAGACCCACGAGGTCTTCCTCAAGCACGCCAAGACACAGAACATCCAGGCCCGGCTCGACGCCCTTCAGCGGCTGGAGGAAGAGGAGCGATTCCGCCGTCAGCGCGCGGAACACCACGAGGCCGAGGTTCGCAACAGCCAGGACGAGCAGCGGAAACAGCAGATCCGTGAGCTTGCCGCCCGGCTTAAGGGCAACCCTGACCAAGCACCCTGATGAGGTGCGGGCCGCCCGCTTGGGCCGCCCATGCCGTCGCCACGCTCCCGTGCTCCTCGGCTCCGCGCCGGCCGGGGAGTCGGGTCAGGTGGGGTTGCGTGGGGTCAGGGTCATGTGGATGTCCTCGGCCGCCCATAGGACGAAGCGTTCTATGGGCTCGATCGTCTGGTCCGGGGCCAGGGTGAAGTGGAATCGCTTCAGCAGCGTCGCCAGCACCAGTTGGGCCTCGACCATCGCCAGGGCCGCGCCTTCGCAGCTGCGCGGGCCCAGTCCGAAGGGGATGTAGGCGAGTCGGGGGCGCTTGGCCGATGCTTCGGGGGTGAAGCGGTCCGGGTCGAAGGTGTGCGGGTCGGGCCAGTACCGGGGGTTCATGTGCACGGCCCAGAAGGGGTAGAAGATCGTCGTGCCTGCGGGGACGACGTGTTCGCCGAGGGTCAGGTCTTCGGTGGTCTCCCGTGCGCCGTAGGGGCCCGGCGGGTACAGCCGCATGGTCTCTTTGAGCGCCCGGTCCAGGCGGGGCAGCTTCTTGAGGTCGCTGTATTCGGGTGCGGTGCGGTCACCTAGGGCTTGGTCCAGTTCGTTGACGATTTGTTGGGTGGTGGCGGGGTGCCTGGCCAGTAGGTACAGCGTCCAGGAGATCGCCACGCCGGTGGTGTGGTGGGCCGCCAGCATTGTCATCAGGACGGTGTCGCGTATTCGCGCTGGGGATTCTCCTGCTGCGGCCAAGGCCGCTATCAGGTCGCTGCGGTCGGCGGTGAGCACCTGGTCGACGGTTTCGCGCAGGTAGGCCAGGGCCTTTTCTGCGCCTGGCAGGTCCGTTCGTCGTCCCAGGTATTCGGTGAGCACCTTCTCGAACGCGGACACGATCCGTCCTGGCGACTCCGGACCGCCGCCGAGCGCGTACTCGCAGATCATGCGCAGGGACAGTTCGCTCAGGTCCTTTTGCAACGCGGCCGTGCCGTTCTCGGCCCAGCGGTCGGCCAGCTCGTTCGTCAGTGCGGTGAACCGCGCGAAGTGCGCCTCGTGCGAAGGGCGTCCGGCCAGCACCGACAGCATGGTCCGGCGCCATGGGACGTGTTCGTCGGCCGGAATGGTCTGCAGATTGCCCGACTCCTGGAGCGGGGCCAGGAATTCGAACAGTTTCTCGGGGCGCTTGTTGATGTGCGCGGTGGCCTCCAGCAGCACCGGGTCGGCGACCGATATCGCCGTACCGACTCCGGGCAGCGGGAGGCGGACCACCGGGCCGTATTCGGCGTGCAGTTTCAGCTGGTAGTTGTGCAGTCCTCCGGCGGCCGCGACGGCTTCGGCGCCGTCCTCCGCGGGCGGTCCGGGGATGGGCGGGGTGGCTCCGTCGCTTCGCATCGCGCTCTCCCAGTCGGTGTGCGCCATGGTTCCACGCTTGGGCCGGTGTTCCTATTCTCGGCGGGCTTCGAGGGCGTCCAGGATCAGGTCCAGGCCGTAGCCGAACTCGCTCGTGTGGTCGTAGTCCGGCTGTAGGGCGTGATCGGTGATCATCTCTGTGAGGTACGGCAGTTCGTCTGGGGGCAGGTGCGTGAGGATGTCACCGGCCACTTCTTCGATGTCGCCCTGTGTCCTTATCGGCAGGTTCGCCTCCTGGAGGACGAAGCCGCCGATGTAGCTGTCGATGAGCGAGACCGCGTGGGCCGCCATCGGCAGCGTGAAGCCCGCTTCTCGCAGGACGCCGAGGACCGCGTCGTGGTGGCGCAGCGTCGCCGGGCCCGGGTTGCGGCGGGAGTCCATCAGGCCGAGCGCCCAGCTGTGCCGCGACAGGACCTCGCGGGCCGAGGCGGCGCGGGTGCGGATCGCGTCGCGCCAGTCGCCATGTCCGGTGCCGGGCAGGGCGATCGACGCGAACACCATGTCGATCACGCCGTCGAGGATCGCGTCCTTGTTCGGCACGTGGTGGTAGAGCGACATCGCCTCCACGCCCAGCTCCCGCGCGACCCGCCGCATCGTGATCGCCTCGGCGCCGTCGCGGTCGGCGACCCGGATCGCGGCCGCCAGCACGAGGTCCCTGCTGAGGTGTGGTCGTGGCACGTCGGCTCCGGGGTAGGGCATTGACAGCCTTACGAGTGTAAGTCAGCCTTACGGGTGTAAGCCTTCGAGGTGACGGGAGGGCCCCATGCCGATGCCGAGGTGGTGGGGGCACGTGAACAAGCGGGTGTTCAACCCCCGCACGATCGCGGGCGGGAAGTGGCCGGTGCTGATCCACGTCGGGCGCGCCTCAGGGGTGACGTACCGGACGCCGCTCGACGCGCATCCGGTCGACGGCGGCTACCTGTTCGTCCTGGTGTACGGGTCGCGGTCGGACTGGGTGCGGAACGTCCTGGCGGCCGGTGGCGCGCGGCTCCTGGTCGAGGGGCGGGAGGTGCGGCTCGCCGCTCCGCGGCTCGTCGGGCCGGACGAGGCCCTACGGGTGCTCCCCGGCAAAGCGCACCCGCCGAGGTTGCTCCGCATCGCCGAGTTCCTCCGCGTGGACGCCCCGGATCAGCGCGCCACGGCCCGCCGGTAGCCCTCGTCGCTGCCGAGGAGGTCCCGGTGCGCGCCCTCCGCGGTGATGACGCCGTCGTCCAGGACGAGAACGCGGTCGGCGGCGTCCAGGAGGGCCGGGCTGCTGGTGAGCACGAGGGTGGTGCGGCCCCGGCGCAGCGCGGCGATGTTGCGCGCGATGAGCTGCTCGGTGACCGCGTCGACGGCGGTCGTCGGGTCGTGCAGGACGAGGACGTCGGTGTCGGCGGCGAGGGCGCGGGCCAGCGACAACCGCTGGCGCTGCCCGCCCGACAGGTTCGCGCCGCGGTCGCGGACGGGGTGGTCGAGCCCGTCGCGGTGCAGTGCGACGACGTCGGTCAGCAGAGACGCCTCGACGGCTTCTGAGATCAGTCGGCCGGTGCCCGACGGGTCGATGTTGCTGCGCAGGGTGCCCGCGAAGATCTCCCCGTCGTAGGGGTTCACCAGCAGGTGCTCGCGGAGCGCCTCGATCGACAGGTCCGCCGTCTCCCGGCCGCCGATCCGCACCGAGCCCTCGTAGTCGCCGGGCGGGACGGCGGCGGACAGGACGGCGGCGAGGTCGGCCGCCGCGCGCGCCTGGTAGGCGGCGATCGCCACGAACTCGCCGGGCTCCACCTGGAACTTCACCTTACGCAGGGCTCCGTGGCGAACGCAGTCCACGTCGAGGCCGCCGCCCGCGGCCGGGCGTTCCGTCCCCGGCGTCTGCACCGGCGGCGCGGCCAGCACCAGCGCCATCCGCTCGGCCGACGCCCGCGCGGTCATCACGTACTTCGGCATCTCCGAGAACAGCTTGAGCGGCTCCATGATGAACTGCGCCAGGCCCACGGCCATGACGAGTTCCCCGATGGAGATGCGGCCCTGGAAGGCGAGCAGGCCCGCCGTCAGGGTCACGGCGGCGGCGAGGGCCGCGTTGAGGGCCAGCGCGGTGCCCGCGTACGCGCCGTTCAGCCGGGCGACGGCGACCGCCTGCCGCTCGGCCTCCCCGCTGACCCGCAGGTAGGTCCGGAACGCCGCGTGGTTGCCGCCGAAGCCGCGCAGCGGGCGCAGGCCGATGATCAGGTCGGCGACCTTCGCGCCCGCCCGCGCCACCCGGGCCTGCTGCTCGCGGGTGCCGGCGCCGATCCGCCGGGACAGCACGCTGAGGGCCGACAGGATCGCGACGGTCCCGACGATCACCAGCGCCCCGAGCCGGAGGTCGGCCAGGCCGAGGGTGACCGCCGCGATCAGCACCGCGACCAGCGAGCTGACCAGCAGCGGCACCACCTCGATGATGTCGGCGGTCTGGTCGGCGTCCTCGGTGGCGACGGTCAGCACCTCGCCGGACTTGAGCCCGGTCCGCCGCGCCACCGGCTGGAGCCCGCAGGCGGCGACGCGCACCCGCCAGCGGTGCGCCTCGGTCGTGTTGGCCTTCTGCAGGATGCGCATCCCGAAGCGCCAGGAGAACGACACGGTCGTGATGATCACGGCGAGCGCGGCGATCGACAGGGCGAGCGCGCCGAGGCTCCGGTCCCGCATCGTGTGCTCGACGATCAGGCCGAGCGCGATGGGGAAGGCGGTCTCCCCCGCCTGGTACAGGCCCATCAGGACGGTGCCGCGGGCCATGGCCCCGGCGTTGCGGCGCAGCGCGCTCCGGAGGATCTCGGAACCCGTGCGGAACGTCTCCACCTAGCTGCCCTCCCGCCAGGCGGCCCAGAGCCGCGCGTACCGGCCGCCGAGGGCCACCAGTTCCTCGTGGGTCCCCTGCTCCACCACGCGGCCGCCGTCCAGCACGGCGATGCGGTCGGCCGCGACCGCCTGGGTGAGGCGGTGCGCCACGAACAGCGTGGTGCGGCCCCGGCACGCGGCCAGCACGGCCCGCTCCAGCTCGGCGGCGCCCTGGCTGCCGGCCTCGGCGGTCGACTCGTCCAGCACCACCACCGGCGCCCGGCCCAGCACCAGCCGGGCGAGGGCGATCTGGGTGGCCCTGGTGGCGTCCAGGCGCTCGCCGCCCTCGCCGACCGGGGTGTCCGGGCCGTCGGGCAGCGCGTCGACCCACTCGCCGGCGCCGACCGTGCGCAGGGCGTCCAGCACCTCGGCGTCGGTCGCCCTCGGCGCGGCCAGCCGCAGGTCGTCGGCGAGCGTGCCGGAGAAGACGTGCGTCTCCTGCGTCAGGATGCTCACCAGGGCCCGCGCCCCGGCCTCGTCCAGGTCGGCGAGGTCGGTCGTGCCGACGCGCACCGATCCGGCCTGCGGGGTGCCGATGCCCGCGATCAGCGCGGCCAGGGTGGTCTTGCCCGCGCCCGTCGCCCCGACCAGCGCGAGCGAGCCCCCGGCCGGGATCTCCAGGTCGACGTCCCGCAGGACCGGTTCCTCGGAGTCGGGATAGCCGAACGTCAGTCCCTCGACGGTCACCGGCTGCGCGGCGGCGGCCGCCGGCGCGACGTCCGGGTCGCCCACCAGCCGGTCCTCCGCGCTCTCCCCCAGCACGCCGACCAGCCGGGTCAGGCTCGCGCCCGACTTCTGCGCCTCGTCGAAGGTGAACAGGATGGAGCCGAGCGGGTTGAACAGCCGGTGGAACAGCAGCGGCGCCGCCGACACCTCGCCCAGGCTGGCGGCGTCGGCCTCCAGCAGCGCGTACCCCACCACGACGATCAGGACGAGCCCGATGAACTCGGCGCGGTTCTCCCGGCCGACGAAGCGGCCGAAGAAGCGGAACACCTCGATGCCGAGGTCGCGCACCCGCCACGACTCGGCGGTGACCTTCTCGCGGAAGGCGCCCTCAAGGCGGTAGGCGCGGACGGTGTCGATGCCGTTCAGGCCGCTGATCAGCACCTGCGCCCGGTCGGCCTGGGCGGCCCGCTGCCGCTGGTAGAGCGGGCCGGAGCGGGGGAGGTACCAGCGCAGGGCCAGCGCGTACGCGGGCAGCGCGCCGGCGCCCGCCAGGCCGAGCCGCCAGTCCAGGCCGAACATGCCGGCGGTGGCGATGACGACCAGAACGCCCGCCGAGAAGACGGTGGGGACGGCCGTCCGGATGCCCTTGGACAGCACGGCCACGTCGTCGCCGACCCGGGAGAGCACGTCCCCCCGGCCGACCTGCTCGACCCGCGCGCTCGGCATCCCCAGCACGGCGCGGACGGCGCCCTCCCGCAGCCGCGCGAGCAGGCCCGCGCCCAGCCGCCCGATCAGGTAGGTGGACGCGGCGGTGGCCGCCGCGCCGAGCAGCGCGGCGGCCACCAGCAGGGCGCCGATCGTGACCAGCACCGACCGCGACTCGCCCCCCACCACGCCGTCGACCACGCGGCCGAGCAGCAGCACCGGCAGGACCTGGAGCGCCGCCCCGGCCACGGTGGTGAGCACGGCGGCGGCCGACAGCCACGGCACGCCGCGGCAGTGCGCGGCCGCCCACGCGGCGGCCTCGCGCCCGGTCGCGGTGCGCAGGGCCGCCGGGGCGGCGCGCGTGTCGGCGGTGCTCACACCTAGCCGACCGACTTGACCATCTCGTCGATCGCGTACGGCAGCGACAGCAGGGTGCCCTGGGACATGGCCGCGCCGACCGCCGGGCCCTCACTGTCCAGCAGGTAGGACACCTTGCCCTTCTTGACCGCCGAGAGGTTGTTGAACAGCTCGAACTTCTTCAGCGCCGTCTGGTCGGCCTGGTCGTTGATGACGAAGATGCGGTCGACGTCGATGAGGTCGATGCGCTCGGGGGACAGCGTGGTGAAGAACTTGCCGCCCGCGATCTTGTCGATCTCGGTGGCGCCCTTGAAGCCCATGCCCGTCAGCAGCCGGCCGCGCACGTCGGTGGTGGTGAACGGCGAGATGCTGCCCTTGTACCAGGACAGCGCGACGGCGGTCTGGCTGGCGAACTCCGGGTGCGCCTTGCGCGCGGCGTCCAGCTTGTCCTGGATGCCCTTCACCATCGCGGTGCCCTCGGCCTCCTTGCCGAGCGCCTTGGCGATGTGCACCGCGTTGTCCTGCCAGGGGGCGCTGAACGGCTCCTTCTCGGCCTTGGTCCGGCCGACCGTCGGAGCGATCTTGGAGAGCTTGTCGTAGGCGGCCTGGTCGATCTCGGAGTAGACCGCGATGATCAGGTCGGGCCGCAGCGCGGCGATCTTCTCGTAGTTCGGGCCGGAGTCGCCGTTGTTCATGACGACCTCGGGGCGGGTGTCGCCCCACTTGTCCTTCACCCAGGGCCACTGGGTGTTGATGTCGGGGGACTTGCCCGGCGGGTTGGGGTACTGGTCGACCATGCCGACCGGCTTGGTGCCGAGGGCGAGGATGGCCTGGTCGTCGGTGTAGCCGACCGAGACGACCTTCTTGGGGGCCTCGGTGATCTTCGTGGAGCCGAAGGCGTGCTCCACGGTGACGGGGAAGGCGCCGGCCGCGGCGGCCGGGGCGTTCCCCTTGGGCTCGTCGGCCGAGTCGGAGCCGCATCCCGCGAGGAGGCCGGCGCCGAGGGTCGCGGCGGACAGCACCGCCGCGAGCCGCCGCAGGGGCTTGGTCATGGTCGTTCGCGGGAGGAGCAAATCGGGGTCCCTTGCTTGCGTGCCGGCCGCGGCGACCCGCCCGGAGGGAAGGGTCGAACCTGCGGAAATAAGGGCAGCCTAACCTAAAGTAGATCTTCGGTGTCGGCGGGGTCCCCGCTCGCGGGCCGGGTGTGGGCGCGGCCGATCGGCACGATGAGCGGCCGGTCGCCCACCGGGTCGTCGATCACCTCGGCGCGCAGCCCGAACGCCTCGCGCAGCAGCCCGGCGGTGATCACCTCGCGCGGGTGCCCCTGCGCCAGGATCGACCCCGCCCGCATCACCACGAGGTGGTCGCTGTAGCGCGCGGCCAGGTTGAGGTCGTGCAGCACCATCACCACGGTGCGGCCCGACTCGTGCAGGTCGTCCACCAGGTCGAGGACGTCGATCGCGTGCGCCAGGTCCAGGTAGGTGGTCGGCTCGTCCAGCAGCAGCAGGTCGGTGCCCTGGGCGAGGGCCATCGAGATCCAGACGCGCTGGCGCTGCCCGCCCGACAGCGCGTCGACGGGCCGGTCGGCGAGGTCGGCGACGCCGGTCATGGTCAGCGCGCGTTCCACGACGGCGGCGTCGTCGGAGGACCACTGCCGCAGCCAGCTCTGGTGCGGGTGGCGGCCCCGGGCGACGAGGTCGGCCACCGTCAGCCCCTCCGGCGCGACCGGCGCCTGCGGCAGCAGGCCGAGCTTCTTGGCCACGTCCCGGGTCCTGAGCGCGCTGATGTCCTGGCCGTCCAGCACGACCGTGCCCGCGGACGGCTTCAGCAGCCGCGCCAGGGTGCGCAGCAGGGTCGACTTGCCGCAGCCGTTCGGGCCGATGATCGTGGTGATGACCCCCGGCGGGATCACCACGTCCAGGCCGTCGATGACCGTGCGGCCGCCGTATCCGACCGTGACGCCCCGGGCCGCCAGCCGTGCGGCGTCGACCTCCGGACCGGTCCCGGTGATGTGCTGAGCGGCCACGTGTTCTCCTTTGCCTAGGCTGCCCGCCTTCGTGTCGCCTATCTGAGGTTCGCCCGCACCAGCAGGTAGATGAGGAAGGGCCCGCCGATCGCGGCGGTGACCACGCCGACGGGAAGGGTGATCGGCAGCGCCGTGCGCGCCACCAGGTCCGAGCCGATCAGCAGCACCGCGCCCACCAGCCCGGACACCACCAGCGGCGGCGTCGGGCGCCGCGCCAGCCGCATCCCCACCTGGGGCGCCACCAGCGCGACGAACGGGACCGGGCCCGCCGCGCCCACCGCGACGCCGGCCAGCAGCACCGCGCACAGCAGCATGACCGCCCGCACCACCGAGTGCCGGACGCCGAGGCCCGCGGCGATCTCGTCGCCGAAGTGCAGCGGCCGGAACTGGAACGCGGCCACCGCGACGACGGCCAGCAGGACCAGCGCGCAGGCCAGCGCCACCCGGACCTCGCTCCACGACCGGCCGTCCAGCGAGCCGATCAGCCACGCCTGGGCGCGGGCCACGTCCCGGATGTCGGCCCGGACCAGCAGCCAGCTGGTGATCGCCTCCATGGCGGCGCTCACCGAGATGCCGATGAGGATGAGCCGGAAGCCGTCGATCCCGCGCCGCCAGGCCAGGAAGTAGACCAGCAGGCCCGTGCCGAGGCCGCCCGCGAGCGCCGCCGCCGACAGGCCCACGGCGTCGGCGACCGCCACGGCGGTCCCGCCCGAGGCCGTCACCAGGAACACCGCGACCGCGCTCGCGCCGCTGGTGATCCCGAGGACGTCCGGGCTGGCCAGCGGGTTGCGCGCGATCGACTGCGTGATCGCCCCGGACACCCCCAGCGTGACGCCCACCACGAGCCCGGCCAGGGCGCGCGGCATCCGCAGGTCCATGATGACGAACTGGTCGACCCGCTCGCCCCGGCCGACGATCGTGGCGACCACCCGGGGCAGGCTGACGAACAGGTCGCCGATGGCGATGGACAGGCAGAACACCAGGAAGGTCGCCGCCGCCAGCAGCAGCGTCACGAGGACGAGCCAGGGCCGCCACACGAAGGACGCGCCGGCGAGCCGCACGCCCGCCGGCATCGAGGGCTTCACGTCGGTCCCGTTCATGCGCCCTTGAACTTTCCGCGCCACACCAGGGCCGCGAAGAACGGGGCGCCGAGCAGCGCGACGACGATGCCCGCGTCCAGCTCCCCCGGCCGCACGACCACGCGCCCCACGATGTCGCAGACCAGCAGGACGACGGCGCCGAGCAGCCCCGCGTACGGCACCAGCCAGCGGTAGTCCGGCCCGGTCAGGTAGCGGGACACGTGGGCCACCATCAGCCCGAGGAAGGCGATGGGCCCGCACGCGGCCGTCGCCGCGCCCGCCAGCAGCGTGATGGCGACGATGCCGACGGTCCGGCTCAGCGCGGCGTTCACCCCGAGCCCGCGCGCCACGTCGTCGCCCAGGTTGAGCAGGTTGACGGCGGGCAGCACGGTCGCCGCCAGCAGCAGCCCGACCGCGACGAACACGGTGATCGGCCAGATGACGTCGAACCCGACCCCGGCCACCGAGCCCGCGTTCCAGAACCGCCAGGCGTTCAGCGCCTCCTTGTCCGACAGCGCGATCGCCGTGGTCATCGCCATCAGGAACACCGCGACCCCCTGCCCGGCCAGCGCGAGGGTCAGCGGGTTGCCCGCCCCCCGCCCGATGCTCGCCAGCCCGAACACCACGGCGCCGGCGGCGGCCGCCCCCAGGAAGGCGAACCAGACGTACTGGAACGGGTCGGCGAGCCCGAGCAGCGAGATCGACGCCACCACGGCGACCGACGCGCCGGTGTTCACCCCCAGCAGGCCCGTGTCGGCGATCGGGTTGCGCGTGCACCCCTGGATCAGCGCGCCGCCGACGCCGAGGGCGACGCCCGCCACGACCGCGAGCACCGTCCGGGGCACCCGCACGGTCTGCACGATGAGCCTGATCTCGGTGAGCCGCTGGTCGGAGCCCGGCGCCGCGAACAGCCCGCGCCAGACCTCGCCGGGGTCCAGCGCCCGCGCGCCGACCGCCAGCGAGGCCGCCGACGCGACCGCCAGCACCGCCACGAGCACGGCCAGCCCCGCGATCCGCCGCCGGCGGACCGCCGCGATCCCCGGGGCGGGCCGCCGCTCAACGAGCGTGCTCATCCACGTCCATCGGGTCCGGCCGCCAGCACTTTTCCTCCCAGATCAGAACGAATGAGGGGAGCCTAACCTAACCGGTCAGCGCGCGGCGGCGGCCCCTCACCCGCCGTCCTGCGCGCGGGCGAGCCACGCCCGCACGGCCAGGTGGTAGTCCAGGCGCCGGACCGGGTCGTGGACGTCCTGCCCGAAGATCGCTTCGAGCTGGCGGACGCGGTAGCGCACGGTCTGCGCGTGCAGGTGCAGCCGGCCGGCCACCTCCGTCGCGTTGAACCCGCTCTCGATGCAGGCCAGCAGCGTCTCGGCCAGCCGCCTGCGGGGCCCGGCGGGCAGCCGCAGCAGCGGCCGGAGCCGGTGGTCGATCAGCGCGGAGACGAGGTCGGGGTCCTGCTCCAGCAGGAGCAGCGGCAGGTGGTCGGTCGCGGCGATCGCCGTACCGGGCGCCGCCAGCGGCAGCGCCCGGCGCGCCAGGGCGAGGGAGCGGCCCGCCTCGGCGGGCGGCACGGCGGGGCCGATCGCCGCCGTCCAGCCGCGCAGCCCCGCCCGCAGGGCGCGGGACCGGCCGGGGCCGCGCGGGTCGGGGACGATCGCGCACGGCTCGTCGAGGTGCAGGCCGAGCAGCGCGTCGGAGCCCAGCGCGGGCCGGGCGGAGGAGGGGGTCGCGCGCAGCGCGACCGCCGCCACCGTCCGCGGCGGCGGCCAGCCGCAGTCGGCCGCCAGCCGGTCCAGGCCCGTCAGGTCCTGCGCGACCAGCTTCTCCAGGAGCCGCCGCCGGCGCGTCCCCGGGGCGTCGGCGTGCCCGTCGGCGGCGGCGTCGAGGAGGCGGTCGAGGTAGGCGAGCGCGGCCTCCATCAGGTGCGCGACGGCGGCCGGGGCGTCCAGCGCGGCGGCCTCCTCGGTGAGGCGGCGCACCACCACGCCCGCGCCGACCCGCAGCGCCGCCCGCAGCGGCCGCAGGTCCCGGCCCTCGCGGGCCTCCCGCGCGCCGACCCGCCGGAAGTGCTCCAGGAGCGCCCCGGACGGCGGGTCCCGGTCGTCCAGCAGATCGATGAAGTGGTGGACGGCGCGCTCGGCCGCGTCGGCCGTCGACCGCGGGTCGCAGGCGAAGTCGGGCACGTCCTGCCCGATCCGCTGCGCGGCCTCGCGCGCCACGGCCGGTGCGCAGGCGTGCAGTTCGGCGGCGGGAAGGATGATCGACGACACGGGCACCGCCTCGCCTCCCCGTCCTACGCGCCGGGGATCCGCTGGGCCTCGGCGTTGCGCCGCACGTCGGTCCAGGCGGGGCTCGAACAGATCCCGCAGCCCGGCCCGAAGAACACCCCGCGCGCCCGCTCGTCGCCTATGAGCTGGAAGCGGAACCAGGCGGTGGTGACGCCGCGGAACCCGCCGCCGTCGCCGGTGGGGGCGAAGTGGTTCGCGCCGCCCAGCTCGGCGAAGATCGCGGGCACCCGCTCGGTCGCGTCGTAGAAGACGCGCACCTTGGCGGGCGGGACGATGCCGTCCTTCTGCCCGGCGAGGTAGAGGACCGGGCCGCGCACGGTCGAGGCGGAGGCGAGCGGGCCCGGCTGGACCGGGACGAACGTGCTGATCCGCCGGTCCTCGCCGCTGTTGACGGCGCCGGCCCCGCCCTGCGAGTGGCCGGCGGCGCCGACGCGGGCGAGGTCCACCTTGCCGCGCAGGGGGCTGCCCGCCTGGCCGTTCAGGACCGTGAGCCGGTCGATGCCCGCGCGCATCTCCTTGCCGCTGTTGGAGAACGCGGTCTTGGCGGCCGCCACGACGAAACCGTGGCTCGCCCAGTGCCGCAGCAGCCGGTCGTAGGCCGCCGGGGAGGCGAACGTGCCGTTCCCCCACACGATCACCGGGTGCGTGCGCGTGCTGGAGGCGATGTCGCTCGGATAGTAGAAGGTCGTGACCGACTCGCTCTTGGTCGCGACGGCGTGCGGGCCGGGGGCGCCCCAGGACTCGGCGTCGGGCGGGGCCGCGCCGGCGGGGGCCGCCGCCAGGAGCGACGCGCCGGCGAAGGCCAGGGCGGAGAGGACGGACGCGAAACGGCGCATGGCTGCTCCTCGGGTGACAGGGCCCAGGGGGTGGGGAGGCCGTATGGCTGCACAATTTTTCATGTGGCCTGAGCGTTGTCTGTGCGCATCTGCGGCAACGTTCGCGTGCAAATATTGGGCGATGTCACGATTCGAAGACCGCATGGTGACCCGGATCCCCGAACTGACCCGTGCGGCCGTCGACCGGTGCGCGGCCGAGATCCCCTTCTACGGCGCGCTGCCCCGGGAGCTGCTGGACGGCGACGTGCGCGCGGCCTTCGCCACGACCATCCGGCTGGTCACCACGACCCTGCGCGAGGACCGCGGCCCCGACGCCGCCGAGCTGACCGAGATCATCGACTGGTCGGCGCGGCGGGCCGGCGAGGGCCTGCCGCTCGACGCGGCCACCGCCGCCTACCTGGTCGGCTGGCGGGCCTGCTGGGACCTGCTCGCCGCCGACGCCGACGCCGACGAGCTGCGCCGCTACGGCGCCCACATCCTGCGCTACCTCGCGGCCGTCCTGCCGGCGCTGGCGCTGGCCCACCTGCACGAGCAGCAGCAGATCGAGGGGCACCGCCGCGACACCCGGCGCGCCCTGATCGCCGCGCTGCTGGCGGGCGGGCCCGCCGCCGACCTGGCCGAGCAGGCGGGGGTCGCGCTCGCCGGCACCTACCTGGTGGTGGTGTTCCGGCTCGGGCGGGGCGAGGCCGACGCGCGCCGCACCGTGCGCCGCGTGCAGGCCGCCCTGGACGCCCACCAGCAGGCCGACGTCCTGGCCGCGCTCGGCCCGGACGGGGGGACGGTCCTGCTGCCCGGCTCCCCCGCCTGCGGGCTGCCCGCCCTGATGGAGCGGGTCGCCGAGGCCACCTCCCGCACGGTCACCGCCGCCGTGGCCACCGCCGCCGACCACGCGGCCGTCCCCGGGGCGCTCGCGGAGGCCGAGCAGATCGCCGACCTGCTGGGCCGCCTGGACCGGCCGCCCGGCGTCTACCGCCTGGACGACGTCCTGCTGGAGTACCAGATGGCCCGGCCGGGCCCCGCGCTGGCCGCGCTGGCCGCCAAGCTGGACGCCCTGGACCCCAAGCCCGTGCTGCTGGACACCGTCCGCACCTTCGTGCGGCACGGCCACAACCGCGCCCGCGCCTCGGCCGAGCTGCGCGTGCACCGCAACACCCTCGACTACCGCCTGGCCAAGGTCGCGAAGCTGACCGGGCTGGACCTCGCCAGCCCCGACGGGCTCCGGCTCCTGGACGCCGCCGTCACGGCCCGCGCGCTCAGCCGTCCCTGAGGCCGGCCGGGTCGCTCCTGAGAGGGAGGACGAGGGGGTGATCGGCGGCGGATACTGAGAGGTCTGGTCGCCCCCCTCGCCGGAGTGCA
The DNA here is from genome assembly GCA_050936435.1 of Spirillospora sp. CA-253888. Classification (GTDB taxonomy): domain Bacteria; phylum Actinomycetota; class Actinomycetes; order Streptosporangiales; family Streptosporangiaceae; genus Spirillospora. Next base: position 4,232,738 of record JBNJMT010000001.1, on the reverse strand, counting down.
GCCCGTGTCCTCCTCCAGCACGCTCGCCGAACGGTTGCGCAGCCTGCCGCCCGCGTCCGTCGACGCCCTCATCGCGCTCGTGTGCTGCCTCCACCTCGTGGTCCAGATGGCCATCGACGAGCGGCTCACCTGGTGGATCCCGATGCTGGCGGCCGGGAACTCGCTGCCGCTGCTGTGGCGGCGGCGCTTCCCGTTCGAGGTCACGCTGATCTGCGGGATCGGGACGACGGCGCTCGCGTTCGGCGACGCGCTCGGGGACCTTCCGGCGGCCCAGCTCGTCGCCACCTACACCTTCGCCGCGCTGTGCGGGCCGGTCGAGCGGGCGATCGCCATCGCGGGCACGGTCGTGGGCGTGTCCACCTCGGTCCTGATCCCCAAGGACGAGGTCCTGAACCTGGGCATCGTCGGGCTCGCCTTCGCCGTCGCCTACACGCTGGGGACCGCCGCGCGGGCGCGGGCCGTCCGGATCACGATGCTGGAGGAGCGGGCCCGGCGGCTCGCCGAGGAGCAGGGGGCCGCCGCCGCGAAGGAACGGCAGCGCATCGCGCGGGAGATGCACGACATCCTCGCCCACGCCATGAGCATGGTCGCCATCCAGGCCGAGGCCGGGCCGCTGGTGGTGCGCAGCGATCCGGACAAGGCCGAGGAGGTGTTCGACGCCATCTCCGTCACGGCGCGGGAGGCCCTGGCCCAGTTGCGGCGGGCGCTGGGGGTGCTGCGGGAGGAGGATTCGGGGCGGCGGCCCCCTCCCGGGCTGGCCGGGGTGCCGGAGCTGGTGGACGGGGTCCGGCGGACGGGGCTGGACGCCGCGCTGGAGGAGAGCGGACGGCCCGTCGAAGTGCCGCAGGACCTGGCCTCGGCGGTGTACCGGATCGTGCAGGAAGGGCTCACCAACACCGTCAAGCACGCGCGGGCGCGCAGCGTGGTCGTGCGGCTGGAGTGGGGCGAGCGTGCCCTGCGCGTGGAGGTCGCCGACGACGGGCGCGGCGGTGCGGCCGAGGGCGGCGGGCACGGGCTCGTCGGGATGCGCGAGCGCGTCGCGGCCGCCGGCGGGGAGTTGGAGGCGGGGCCGCGAATCGGCGGATCGGGGTTCCGCGTGGTGGCCACTTTGCCCTTGAATTAGGGCGTGGCCGCCATCCGGGTGCTGATCGCCGACGACCAGGCGCTGGTGCGCGACGGCTTCGGCATGATCGTGTCCGCGCATCCCGACCTGGAGCTGGTCGGGGCCGTCGCCGACGGGGCCGAGGCGATCGCCGCGGTGCGCGAGCTGCGGCCCGACGTGGTGCTGATGGACGTGCGGATGCCCGGGGTCGACGGCATCGAGGCCACCGGGGTGATCTGCCGGGAGAGCGACGCCCGGGTGCTGGTGCTCACCACCTTCGACCTGGACGAGTACGTCTACGACGCGCTGCACGCGGGGGCCAGCGGGTTCCTGCTGAAGGACATGCGGCGCGACGAGCTGGTGGAGGCCGTCCGCGTCGTCGCGGCCGGGGAGGCGCTGCTCGCGCCGACCGTGACCCGGCGGCTGATCGCCGACGTCGTCGGGCGCGGACGGGCCGCGCCCCGTCCCGACGCGCGGCTGGCCTCGCTCACCGCGCGGGAGGGCGAGACCCTGCGGCTGGTCGCGCGGGGGCTGTCCAACGCCGAGATCGGGCGCGAGCTGTACGTCACCGAGCACACCGTCAAGACGCACGTCAGCAGCCTGCTCGGCAAGCTCGGCGTGCGCGACCGCGTCCAGGCGGTGGTGCTCGCCTACGAGTCGGGGCTCGTGACGCCGGGCGAGCGCCCTCCCTCCTAGGAGCGAGGGGCGGCCGGTCCCGGCGGTCCCTGGGAGCGGGCGCAGGTCCGCTCCTGGCGGCGAAGCGCCGGCGGCGGGCCGCGGGCGAGCATCAGGGCAGCTCACCAATGTGGAGGCTGTCATGATTTCCAGGGTTACGGGATTCTCCGCCCGGCGGCCGCTGCTGGTCGTCGCGATCTGGGTCCTGGTGCTGGGGGCCGGGTTCGGCATCGGCACCGGGGTCTTCGAGCGGCTGGTGCCCGACGTCGGGACGGTGCCCGTCAGCGAGTCCGGCCGCGCCGAGGAACGCCTGGAGAAGGTCGCGCCCGGCGGCGAGACGCTGACCGCCGTCATCTCCGGGCGTCCGGCCGGGGACGCGGCGCTGCTGCGGGACGTGAACGCGGCGATCTCGCAGGTCCGGGCCGTGCCGGGCGTCGCGGAGGTGGCCGGGCCGCTGCCGTCGGCCAGGACCGGGCAGGCGGTGCTGGTCGAGGTCGGGCTCATGCCCGGCGACGACATGGAGGACGCCGCGGAGGCCGCCGCCGACCGGCTGCGCGCGGTCGGGGGCGCGACCGTGCACGTGGCGGGCGGGCCGCTGTCGGACGCCGAGTTCGACGAGCAGGCGCAGAAGGACGTGGCGCGCGCCGAGATGCTGAGCATGCCGGTGGTGCTGATCCTGCTGCTGGTGGTGTTCGGCGGGCTGCTGGCGGCCGGGCTGCCGCTGCTGGTCGCGGTGGTCGGCGTGGGCTCGACGTTCGGCGTCCTGTTCGCGTTCAGCACCGTCACCGAGGTGTCGGTGTACTCGGTCCAGGTCACCACGATGCTCGCGGTCGGCCTGGCGGTGGACTACGCGCTGCTGATGGTCAGCCGGTTCCGCGAGGAGCGGCGCACCGCGCCGGACGTGGCCGCGGCGGTGGCGCGGACGTGCGCGACGGCGGGCCGCACCGTGGTGTTCTCCGGGCTGACGGTCGCGGTCGCGCTGGCCGGGCTGGTGGTGTTCCCCGACCCGTTCCTGCGGTCGATGGGGCTGGCCGGCGCCGCGGTGGTGCTGGCGGACATGGCCGCCGCGCTGACGCTGCTGCCCGCGCTGCTGCGGCGGTTCGGGCACCGGATCTCGCCGGCCAAGCCCCGGTCGGGCGACGGCGGCGCGTTCGCGCGGGTGGCGCGGGGCGTGCAGCGGCGCCCGCTGCTGGTGCTGGTCGCGGCGGGGGCGGCGATGGTGACGCTGGCGCTGCCGGTGCTCGGGCTGAAGATCTCCGGCGGCGATCCGCGGCTGCTGCCGGACTCGACCACCACGCGCCAGATGTGGAACGACCTGACCGTGCACTTCCCCGAGCAGGCACGCTGGTCGGGCGACATCCAGGTGCTGGCCGAGGCCCCGGTGGGCGACCCGGGCGTGGTGGGGCTGCGCGAGCGGATCGCGCGGATGCCGGGGATCGGCGAGGTCGAGGCCGAGCAGGTCGGCGGCGGGCTGAGCGTGCTGCGCGCCGAGCCGCGCGGCGAGGCCGAGGACGCGGCGTCCAAGGACGCCGTCCTGGCGATCCGGGACCTGGCACTGCCGTTCGAGGTGCAGGTCACCGGGGACACCGCCCGGCTGATCGACTACCGGGGGATGCTGGCCGACCGGTTGCCCTGGGCGGTGGCGGTGGTCGCGCTCGGGACGCTGCTGCTGCTGTTCGCCTTCACCGGGTCGGTGCTGCTGCCGCTGAAGGCCGTGCTCACGAACCTGCTGAGCATCGGCGCGGCGCTGGGCGTGGTGGTGTGGGTGTTCCAGGAGGGGCATCTGGCCGGGCTGCTGGGCAGCGAGCGGCTGGACTCGGTGAACCTCACCGTGCCGGTGCTGGTCGGGGCGATCGCGTTCGGGCTGTCGGTGGACTACGAGGTGTTCCTGCTGTCGCGCATCCGGGAGCGGTGGCTCGCCGGCGCGACGCCGCAGGAGGCGGTCGCGTCGGGCCTGCAGCGCACGGGCGGCATCGTCACCGCGGCGGCCCTGCTGATCTCGGTGGTGTTCGCCGGGTTCGTGTTCGGCGGGTTCGCGCCGATCAAGGCGATCGGGCTGGGCCTGGTGCTGGCGGTCCTGCTGGACGCGACGCTGGTGCGGATGCTGCTGGTCCCGGCGACGATGACGCTGATGGGCCGGTGGAACTGGTGGCTGCCGCGCCCGCTGCGGCGCGTCCATGAGCGGCTGGCGCTGAGCGAGGGAGAGGACGTCGCAGGGGCCGAGGCCGAGAAGGCGCTGGCCTCGCGTTGACGGGGCCGTGCGCGCAGGCGCCGCCCGCCTCCCTCGGGGGGGCGGGCGGTGCCCGTGCGGGGAGCGGTCAGTGCCGGTGGGAGGCCACCTGGTCGGCGTACACGCGTTCGGCCAGGTCCAGGCCGGGCCCGGGGCCGAGGTGGCATTCGGCCTTCACGTGCGCCGCGCCCTTGAGCATCCCCGCGTAGGTGGCGTAGTGCTCCCAGACCGAGGCCCCGCAGTCGGCGGGCTCGCCCGGCAGGCAGTGCGGCGTCGTCATGCCCAGGGCGGCCAGGGCCTCCCTGAGGGCGCGGGCCTCGCGCAGCCACTCGCCCATCGTCCAGGACGAGTTCGGTTGCCAGTTCGCAAGCGATTCCATGAGCGCACGGTAGCCGGGACATCACGGACGCGGCACGACAATCGTCCAAAGCGGTCTGCCGCGCGGATGTCGGAGGCGGGCGGCATCATGCGGAAGATGACGGTTCACGTAGCGGGTCGGCGGCGGTCCCCGGCGTCGGTGGAGGCGGAGTTCCCCGGGGCGGTGGTGCTGGACGTGACCTCGCGCGGCGCCGGATCTACCTGCCCGCCTACCGGTGGGTGCTGGAGCACCGCGTGGCCGACCTGGTCGCCCGCATCGCCGCCATGGACGAGGTGGTCCTGCTCGACTACACCACCAACGGGGACGTGGCCGATCTCAGCCGGCCGCTGTCCCACGCGGCGCTAGTCCGGGCGGCCTGTGACGCAGAGCAGCGGGCGCTCGTGTTCGGGGACGACGGTCTCGGGGCGGAAGCCGTTGGCGGCTAGGGCCGCCGCCACCTTCTCGGCCAGGGCTTCGACGCCGGTCGGGGGCTCGTAGAACAGGCGGAGGGAGCCGCCGGGCCTCAGCGCGTCCCGGATCAGGGCCAGCTCGCGGTGGGGCGAGCGCGTCCAGAACAGGTTCACGTTCACGGCGAAGACCTTGTCGAACGACGCGGGCGGCAGCGCGGCCTCTTCCAGCGAGGTCGTCCGGATGCGCGCCCGGCCCGCCGCGATGTGGGCGGCGTTGCGCCTCTCGGCGGCGGCGGTCATGGTGGGCGAGCGGTCCAGGGCGGTGATCGTGCCCTCGGTGAGCCGGGCGCAGGCCAGCTCGACCGCCACGCCGCGTCCGCAGCCGATCTCCAGCAGGTGGTCGGCGGGGGCGATGTCCAGCGTCGCCACCGCCCAGGTCAGGCGTTCGGGGACGGCCATGGTGCGACGCTAGCCGAGACGGCCGGACGGTTGAAGCCCCCGCCTCACCATTCGGAGAGCACGAGCGTCTGCACCAGCAGGGCCGTCACCGCCTGGGCCGCCAGCCAGGCGCGGGCGGGCGGGCGGTGCAGGGCGGCCGCGGCGACGATCCACGCGGCGTAGGGCACCCAGATGCGCTCGACCTCGCCCTTGGTCACGCCCGACACGTCCAGCGCGAGGGTGCCCAGGAGCGCGCCGCCCGCCAGCAGCGCCACCGGGACCGAGCGGCGCGGGCGGACCAGCGCGTGCACGGTCGCCGGGCCGACGAGCAGGCCGAGGACGGCGAGGTTCGCGATGGCGAAGTAGGCCGTGGAGCGCTGCGCCGAGCCCCGGCTGACCAGGTAGGTGTCGAGGGTCGCCGCCACCCCGTCGGGCCACCAGAAGCCCAGCGCGGTGAACGCGACCGGCACGACCGCCAGCCCGCCGATCAGCGCGAGCAGCACCCGGGGGCGCGGCCTGGTCAGGATCAGCACCGCCAGCGGCACCGCGAACAGCGGCAGCAGGCCGTAGCTCAGGTAGGGCAGGCTCCCCAGCAGCAGGCCGCCCGCGGCCGCGTGCCACCAGCGGTCGCGTCCGGCCATGGCCAGCAGCGCGGTCCCCCAGGCGCCCACGCCGAGGAAGAGGGCGTCCATGGCCGTGGCGATCCACAGCGCGAACGGGGCCAGCGCCAGGAACGGGACGGCCCGCCGCGCGGTCTCCTCCCCCGCCAGCCGCCGCAGAGTGATCGTGATGGCGGCCGCGGCCGAGCCGCCCACCAGGATGATCAGTGCGGCCGCCCAGCCGGTGCCGCGCAGCCCCGCCGCCTCCAGCGCCCACAGCACCAGGGTCGGCAGCGGCGGGTGGCCGCGCACGTGGGTGGGGTAGGCGTGCAGGCGCTCGGTGAAGGTCTCCAGCCAGGCCAGGGGGTCGGGGCGGACGGCGGCCAGGCCCGCCGGGTACTCGGTGGGCGCGTCCAGCGGGCGCGACAGCGCGTCCCGGCCGTCGCTGAGGGCCAGGACGACCGTCCAGAGCGTGACCGCCGCCCAGGCCGTCAGCGGCAGCGCCCGCCAGGGCAGGCGGCGGGCCAGCGGCGGCAGTACGGCCACGCCTAGGGCCGCCAGCGCGAGCGCGGGCAGGATCTGCCAGGTCAGCACGCGGAACTCGGCGTGCAACGGCGGCAGCTTGTCCTCGGTCGCCAGGCCCGCGCGCCGCAGGTGGTGGCCGACGGCGAACGTGCCGGCGATCAGGACGGCCCAGAGCGCGACCGCGATCCGCCCCCGGCTCACCTGGGGGGACGCTTCCGGAACAGGAACGCGGCCACGGCGATGACGGCGAGCACGATGAGCAGGTTGCGCCCGTACGGCAGGGGCAGGATCGACGCGTTGTCCGGCCGCCGTCCCAGGCCGAGGACCATCGGCAGCGCCACCAGCGTCACCGCGCCCGCCACGACCAGCGCGGCGCGCGTCCGGCGGTGCGTGACGACGGCCCCGGCGAGCAGGACGGCGGGGGCGAACACCAGGTCGTGCACGAGGACCGCGCCGCCGACCCACACCGCCCAGTCGAGCAGGTCCACGTGGGAGGCCAGTCCGTACCCGCCGTAGGCGATCAGCGCGCCGCCGGCGGCGTAGGCGGGCAGGCGGGCCTTCACCGGACCTCCAGCCGGGCGATCCACTTGGTCTGCAGGACGCCGGGCCGGTTGGGCGCGATCAGGCGGCAGGGATGACCGTGGTCGGGCGCGAGGGGCTCGCCGTTCAGGTCGAGCGCCAGCAGGGTCAGGGGGTCGCGCCAGTGCGGCGGATCGACCTGGGAGGACCGGTAGCGGCCGCCGCGTTCGAGGGACACGACGCGGACGCGGGCGTCGTCGGGCGCCCCGGCGCGGCGCAGCACGTCGCGCAGCCGCACGCCCCGCCAGTCGCCGGACGCGCTCCAGCCCTCCACGCACGCGATCGGCAACCGCTCGGTGTGCTGGGGAAGGGCGCGCAGGTCGGCCAGGGACAGGCTGAGGGGCCGCTCGACCCGGCCGGTGACGGTGAGCCGCCAGGACGGGCCGCCCATGGCGGGGGTCACCCCGGCGGCCAGGGCCGTCCGGTTGACGGGCAGGCGCTGCGGGCCGGTGCCGGGGCGGCGCGGCGCGAGCAGCGCCAGGCGGGCCAGCGGCGAGAGCGTCTCGCCGGCCGTGGTCAGCGCGACCGCTCCCCCGGCCGCCGCCACGGTCAGCAGGAGGCCGCGCCGGGACAGGCCGTCCTCGGGGCGGGTCATGACGGTGCGGCGGACCTTGCCCCACTCGTTGGCGACGTGCACGACCAGCGCGCCGACCAGCACGTACGAGGTCCAGTAGTGGGCGTCGGGGAAGAAGAAGGGGAACGGGTACCAGTAGGCGATGTTGAACAGCCCGGTGGCGAGCTGGAACAGCGCCGTGCCCACCAGCAGGAGCATCACGCCGCGTTCGGCCGCGTGCGCGGGCGACCGGAACGGCGGCCACCGGAACAGCTTCGGGTAGACCGTCCACAGCTTGGCCAGCAGCAGCGGGATCGTGACGAGGCCGCCGATGACGTGCAGGCCCTGGGTGACGCGGTAGAAGCCGGACGGGCGCGAGGGCCAGGTCAGCCAGGACGGCGGGTACTGCATGAAATGGCTGATCAGCCCGGTCAGGAACGCGGTGGCGAAGCTGATCCCGAGCGCCATGCCGAGCCAGGCGGCGGTGCGCTCGTCCGAATCCCGCGCGCCGATCACAGGGAGGCGAACCACCGGCCCGCCTCCTCCCAGATCTCACCGACCGCCAGGCCGCAGGCCGCCGCGAGCCCCGCGACGTCGTCGGCGGACACGTGCGCCCACGGGAACCACTCCCCGACCGCGTCGCCGGTGCGCAGCCGCACCGACTCCACGCGCGACGGCGCGCCCGGCGGGGCGACCTCGGCCAGCACGCGGCCGCCGGGGGCGCGGAGCTCGGCGACGCGGCGCAGCAGCGCGGCCGGGTCGCCGCCGATGCCGATGTTGCCGTCGGCCAGCAGCACGGTCCGCCAGCCGCCCGCGCCGGGCACCGCGCCGAACACGTCGCGGTGCAGCGCGGGGCCTCCGGAGGCGACGGTGAGCGCCACCGCGTGCGGGGCGATGTCGATGCCGAGGGCGAGCACGCCGCGCTCGGTGAGCGCGACGGTGAGGCGGCCCGGACCGGAGCCGACGTCCAGGACGGGGCCCGCGCACCGCTCCAGCAGGCCGGCGTCGCCGGGGATCGGGGCGCGCCACCGGTCCACCGGGAGCGGGCGGCGGCGGCCCGCGGCGTCCTCGATCTCGACGCGGCGCCCGCCGGTCAGCGCCACCTCGTACAGCTCGCCGATCATGCGCGGACCGTGCTGTGGTGGGCGCTGCAGTGGCGGAACGCCGCCGCGAAGCGGCCGTGCGGGGCCAGCGCGGCGACCTCGGCGGCGTCGGCGGCGGTGTCCACGTCGGTCAGCTCGGGCAGCGCCGCCACGCTCAGCCCGGCGGCGCGCAGCCGGGCGAGCTGGCGGCGGCCGGTGTCGGGGCGCGACATGGGCACCCCGCGCAGCAGCGCCGCGTCGGGCCTGGTCAGGCCGAGCAGCCAGAACCCGCCGTCGGCCGCCGGGCCGAGCACCGCGTCGTGCGTGCGCAGCGCGGCGGCGGCCTCGCGCAGGTGGTCGCCGGTGAGCTGCGGGGTGTCCATGCCGACCAGGACCAGGGGGCGGCCCGCGTAGGCGTCGGCGAAGGCGTGCGCGAGGCGTTCGTCGAGGCCGTCGCCGCGCTGGGCGAGCACCCGGAGGCCGGGCGGCAGCCACGGGCCGGGCTCGCCGTCCAGCGCCAGGGTGCGCGCCCCGGCGGGCGCGGCGGCGACGGTGGCGAGGGTGTCGGTGAGCGCGGCCTCGGCCAGCGCGGCGGCCTCGCGGTGGGTGTAGTGCGGGGTCAGGCGCGTCTTGACTCGGCCGGGCACCGGCTCCTTGGCGATGACGATCAGGTCGGCGGTCGCGGGGCCGGTCGCGGAGTCGGTCACGGGGCCGCCTCCGCCAGGACGCCGCGCATGTCGCGGACGGCGCGGACGGTGCCGCGCACGGTCCCGGTGACCTTCGAGCGGCCGGTGCGGGGCAGGTAGGCGACGTCCAGCTCGGTGACGCGCCAGCCCGCGGCGGCGGCGCGCAGCACCATCTCCAGCGGGTAGCCGAACCGCCGGTCGGTCAGGTCCAGGTCCAGCAGGTCGGTGCGGCGCGCGGCGCGCATCGGGCCGAGGTCGTGCAGGCGCGTCCCGGCGCGGCGGTTCAGCGAGCGGGCGAGGACGGCGTTGCCGAGCCGGGCGTGCGGCGGCCACGCGCCGCGCCCCCGAGGGCGGCGGCGGCCGAGGACGAGGCTCGGCGCGGCGGCGTCGAGCGCGGCGACCAGGCGCGGCAGCTCGGCCGGGTCGAGGGAGGCGTCGGCGTCCATGACGCACACGACGTCGGCGGTGGCGGCGAGCAGCCCGGCGTGGCAGGCGGCCCCGAAGCCGCGTTGCGGCGCCTGGACGACGTGGGCCCCGTGGGCGGCGGCCACTTCGGCCGAGGCGTCGGTGGAGGCGTTGTCCACGACGATGGGCCGGAAGCCCTCGGGCATCCGCGACAGCACCCAGGGCAGCGCTTCGGCCTCGTTGAGGCAGGGCAGCACGACGTCGACGGCGCTCATCGGGTGGCCCCGGCCGGGGCGAGGGCGAACTCGGCCATGCCTTCGGAGAACGGCACCTGTGCGGTGAAACCCAGCTCGCGGCGCGCGCTGTCGGGCGAGGCCACGATGTGCCGGACGTCGCCCAGGCGGTAGGCGCCGGTGACAACGGGAGTGGGGCCGCCGTAGGCGTCGGCTAGGGCATGGGCCATTTCCGCGATGGTGCGAGGCTCGCCGCTAGCGATGTTGTAGGCGCGTAGGCCGGTGTGCGCGGCGCCTAGGGCAAGGGCGTTGGCGCGGGCCACATCGCGGACGTGCACGAAATCGCGGCGCTGGCGTCCGTCCTCGTACACCTGAGGGGCCTCGCCCCGCTCAAGGCGGGAGCGGAACAAGGCGGCCACTCCCGCGTAGGGAGTGTCGCGCGGCATCCTCGGGCCGTAGACGTTGTGGTAGCGCAGGGCCGTCACCGACGCGCCGGTCATGCGCGCCCAAGAGGCGGCCAGGTTCTCCTGGGCCAACTTGGTGTCGGCGTAGACGTTGCGCGGATCGAGCGGGGCGTCCTCGGTGATGGTCCCGGGGGCGAGGGGGCTGCCGCACGCGGGGCACTGGGGCTCGAACCGTCCGGCCCGCAGCACCTCCTCGGTGCGCGGTCCGGGCCGTACGGCCCCGTGCCGGGCGCAGGCGTAGCGGCCCTCCCCGTAGACGACCATCGAGGAGGCGAGCACCAGCGCGCCCACCCCCACCCGCGCCATCTCCGCCAGCAGCACCGCCGTGCCCTGGACGTTGACCGAGGCGTAGGCGGGCAGGTCGGACACGTCCACGCCGAGGCCGACCATCGCGGCCTGGTGGCAGACGGCGTCGACCCCGGCCAGGGCGCGGGCGACGTCGTCGGGGCTCCGGACGTCCTGGCCCGTGCGCAGGTCGAACCCGCGCACCTGGTGGCCGGCGTCCGTCAGGGCCTCGGCGACGTGCGACCCGATGAACCCGGACGCACCTGTGAGCAGCACTCGCATGGCACGAACGTAAGCCGGGGACAGGGCGTGTGGGCGCTCCGGCGGCGTTGCGTACGCACCTCGTAAGATTTGCCGGGCCGCCGCGCGGGGCGGCGCGGCCCCGGCTCTCAGGCGTCGTGGCGCAGCGCGTCGCGGGCTTCGGCGAGGTCGTCGAAGTTGGGCACCACCCTGGTCACGCCCGTGATCGCGCACGCGGTGCGGGCCGGGCCCGGCGGCGGCAGCACCAGGTGCAGCCGCAGGCCGGCGCGGCTCGCGCGCACGTGGGCGCGGAAGATGACCTCGATGCCGCTGGAGTCGCAGAACTCCGTGCCGGACAGGTCCAGCACCACGGTCGGGGGACGCTCCTCCAGCAGGCGCAGCAGCCGGGACCGGATCAGCGGCGCGTTGGAGATGTCGATCTCCGGCGGGAACTCGACGACCATGTGGTCGCCGTCGTTCCGGAAACGCAGGTGGTCGGCGGCGGTGGGGGGCATGCGGGCCTCTTTCACCCATGGCGGGATGACGGGCGGCCGCACTGTTGGACCGGCCCGGCGCGCGGCGCCGGGCAGTCCCAGGATGCGGGCCGGATTCGGGCGCCGTCAACCCGGTCCGGGAGCGACCGGGCCGGACGCTGATTACCGACCGTCCGGATGCCCGTCGCGTGCCTGGCCCCATCCCGGGCGGAGTTGACCCACGAAGATCATTCTGGCGACGATGACCGTGTCGACCTCGGGTTCTGCGATCTGACCGTGCGGGCGGCGTCGTCCTGTCATGCGGGTGGGAGCGGTGGCGGTGGTGGAAGGCCCTTCGGCGGAGCGGTTGTTCGGCGGCCCGGACCCGGTGATGGCGCTGGCCCGCGCCACCGACTGGGCGGCCACGCCGCTCGGGCCCGTCGCCGGATGGCCGCCGGAGCTGTGCGCCGCGATCCGCACGGTGCTCCCCTCGCGCATCCCCATGCTGCTGTGGTGGGGGCCGGAGCTCGTCCAGGTCTACAACGGGGCCTACTCGCATGTGCTGGGCTCCAAGCACCCGGCCGCGATGGGCCAGCCCGCCGCGCGGTGCTGGGCGGAGGTCTGGGACGAGATCGGCCCCATGGCCGCGAGCGTGCTGGACGGCGGCGGCGCCACCTTCTCGGAAGAGCTGCTGCTGTTCATGGAGCGGCACGGCTACCGCGAGGAGACCTACTGGACCTTCTCCTACAGCCCGGTCGAGGACGCCGGCGGGCGCGTGGCCGGGGTCTTCGTCGCGACCACCGACACCACCGCCCGGGTCCTGACCGAGCGCCGGCTGGGCACGCTGCGCGAGCTCGGCGCCGTCTCGGCGGCGCAGTCCCGCACCGGCGGCGAGCCGGTGGCCGAGGCGTACCGCGCGGCGGTGGAGGTGCTGGTCCGCGAGCCGCTGGACGTGCCGTTCGCGCTCGCCCACGACGCCGAGGGACACCTCGCCGCGGCGGCCGGGCCCGACGGCGGCGACCTGCCGGAGGACATGCGCGGCGACCTGCGGGAGGCCGCGCTCCGGGTGGTCGGGACGGGCCGCGCCGAGGTCGCCGCCGGCACCGCGGTGGCGCTCCCGCTGCCCGCCGGGGCGCTGGTGCTCGGGGTCAGCCCCTACCGCGCGCTGGACGACGAGTACCGGCTCTTCCTCGACATCGCCGCCGCGCAGGTGTCGGTCACCGTGGCCGACGCGCTGGCCTACCAGGCCGAGCGCCGCCGCGCCGAGGCCCTCGCGGAGCTGGACGCCGCCAAGACCCGCTTCTTCCAGAACGTCAGCCACGAGTTCCGGACGCCGCTGACCCTGCTGCTCGGCCCCCTCGGCGAGCTGCTGGCCGATCCGGACCTGCCCGCCGGGCACCGCGCGCCGCTGGACGCCGCGCACCGGGCCGCGCTGCGGCTGCGGCGGCTGGTGGACACGCTGCTGGACGCCGCGCGCGCCGACGCGGCGCGGCTGCGCGCCGAGCCCGAGGCGACCGACCTCGCGGCGCTGACCGCCGGCCTGGCCGGCATGTTCCGGTCCGCCGCCGAGCGCGCCGGGCTGCGCCTGGAGGTGGACGCGCCGCCGCTGCCCCGACCGGTCCGGGTGGACCGCGAGATGTGGGCCAAGGTCGTGCTGAACCTGCTGTCCAACGCCCTCAAGTTCACCGCCGAGGGCACGGTCTCGGTGCGGCTGCGGCCGCTGGACGGGGCGGTGGAGCTGGCGGTCGCCGACACCGGCGCGGGCATCCCCGAGGCCGACCTGCCGCGCGTCTTCGAGCGCTTCCACCAGGTCACCGGGGCGCACGGCCGCAGCCGGGAGGGCACGGGCATCGGGCTGTCGCTGGTGGCGGACCTGGTGCGGGCGCTGGGCGGCGAGGTGGGCGCGGCCAGCGCGCCGGGCGAGGGCAGCACGTTCACCGTGCGGCTGCCGTACGGCGGGGAGGACCTGCCCGAGCCGCGCCCGCTGGCGCGGGAGCACGAGACCGCCGTCCCGTTCGTGGCCGAGGCGCTGAGCTGGACGGCCGGTCCGGAGGCGGGCGCGCCCGAGCCCGCCGGGGACGCGCCGCGGGTGCTGCTCGTCGAGGACAACCCGGACATGCGGGCCTATCTCGTCCGGCTGCTGGCGCGGCAGGGATGGCGGGTGGACGCGGCGGGCGACGGCGACGCCGCGCTGGAGCTGGCCCGCCGGGAGCGGCCGGACCTGGTGCTGTCGGACGTGATGCTGCCCGGCCGCGACGGCATGGCGATGCTGCGGGACCTGCGCGCCGACTCCGCCCTGGGGCGGCTGCCGGTCGTCCTGCTCACCGCGCGGGCCGGGAGCGAGGCGGCCGTCGAGGGCCTGGAGCACGGCGCCGACGACTACGTGGTCAAGCCGTTCGAGCCCGCCGAGCTGATCGCCCGCCTCCGCGTCCAGCTGGAGACCGCGCGGCTGCGCGACTCGATGATCTCCGACGGCGAGCGCCGCGCCAGCGACCTGGCCGGGGCGCTGGACACGCGCTCGCTGATCGGTCAGGCGATGGGCATCGTGATGGCGCAGCGCCGCTGCGGCCCGGACGAGGCGTTCGGCCTGCTGTCGCGGATGTCGCAGCGGCGCAACGTCAAGCTGCACGATCTGGCCCGCGACCTGGTGCGGCGGATCAGCGGGGGCGGCGCGGCCGAACGCGTGCGCACGAAGGCGGTCCCGCCGCCCCGCGACGCGTCGGCGCCTCCCCCCGCCGGCGCGGGGACCCCCTGACCCGGGTGGGCCCGCAGGGCGGAGGGCGAGGATCACCCTCGGGCTGAGGCTCCTTTTAACGCTGTCATGTCTTCCGGTTGGCCTTTCGCGTACTCGATCACGGGCAGATCGGACGACACAGGGCAATCGCCCGCCCGCAGCCGGTCGATGCGCGAAGGAGCCGACGATGGTCGATCCCCTCTATCCGCGTGAAACCCGCCCGCGCGCGCCCGAGCACGACGGGTACGCCGGGTACGCCGACGGGGCGGCCGACAGGCCGGTCGTGCGCGCCGGGCGGCTGTGGGCCGGGGGCCTCGCCACCGCCGTCGTCGCCGCCCTGGTCGTGCTGGTCGGGCTCATGGCCGCGCGCGGCGTATTGGACGTCCCGGTCGCCGGGCCCGACACCGGCCGGCTGGTCGGCGACTCGCCCGGCCTCACCTACGCGCTGCTCGCCGGGGGCGCGGCGCTGGTCGGCACCGCCCTGCTGCACGGGATGCTGCTCACCGTCCCCAGCCCGCTGAAGTTCTTCGGCTGGATCGGCGGGCTCGCCACCGCCGCCTTCGCGCTCGCCCCGCTCGCCCTGCACTCCGACCTGGTCGCGGGGCTGGTCGCCGGGGCGATCAACCTGGTGGCGGGCACGGCGGTGACGGTCCTGCTGATCTCGGTCGGGAGCGCCACCTGCGAGCAGGCGGAGCGGCGGTGAGGGCGGCATGGTGATGAGGTGGCGCGATTTCCCCTGCCGCGCGGTCGCCGCCGACCTCGGGAGCACCACCGCGCGGTTGTTCGTGGAGGGGCGCGGCGTCGTGGCGGTCGAGCCGTCGATGCTCGCCCGCTGCGCGTGGACGGGGCGGCTCCTGGGGGCGGGCGCGGAGACGGAGGCGCTGATGGGGCCGGGCGTGAAGCTGGTGCGGCCCATCCGCGACGGCGTGCCCGCCGACCCCGACGGGACCGAGGCCCTGCTGCGGGGCCTGCTGCGGCGGCACCTCGGCAAGCGGTACATGGCCAAGCCCCGGCTGGCGATCACCGTCCCCAGCACGGTCACACCGCTGCAGTACCGGGCCGTCCAGCAGATCGCCTACAAGGCCGGGGCGCGGCGGGTGACGGTGGTCCCCACGCCGCTGGCGGCCGCGCGGGGGGCGGTGGAGCGGCCGAACGCCGTGATCGCCGACATCGGCGCCGAGGTGACCGACATCGGGCTGCTCGGCTGCGACGGGCTGGTCAGCGCGCACGGGATCATGTCCGGCAGCGCCGCGCTGAACCGCGCGATCGTCACCCTGGCGCGCCGCGAGCACGACCTGTTGGTGTCCGAGGAGGAGGCCGACGCCGCCAAGCTGGCGTCCGGCGGGGTCGTGCGCGGCCGCGACGTGCACACCGGGATGCCGCGCGAGGCGTCGCTGTCGGCGCAGGAGGTGCGGCGCGTACTGGCCGGGCCGTCCGCCGCGATCGCCGAGGCGGTGCGGGAGGGGCTGGCCGAGTGCCCGCCGGACCTGGCCGCCGACCTGCTGAACAACGGCGTCACGCTCACCGGCGGCGGCGCGCGGATGCCGGGGCTGCCCGAGCTGATCCGCGAGGCCACCGGGGTGCCGGTGCGGATCGCCGACGAGCCCGAGGAGGCGGCGGTGAAGGGCGCGGCGCGGTTCCTGCGGATCGAGGACGTCGGCGACCTGGTGCCGCGGGCCTGGCCTAGCGGACTGCTCGGCGGCCTGGCGGGCGCGTGAGGCCCGGCAGCGCGGTGGCGACCAGCACGATCACCGCGAGGGTCGTGAACGCGACGCGGTAGGAGCCGCCCGCCGCCAGCGCCGCCACCAGCAGCGGGCCGACCACGCCGCCGATGCTCCAGGCGATGTTCATCAGGCCGTAGATGGCCCCGGCGTTGGTGAGGCCGAAGAAGTCGGCGGCGGTCGCGGGCATCACCGCGTACCCGCCGCCGAAGTTCGCGAACACCACCGCCGCCAGGGGGACGAACAGCAGCGGTGAGGACGCGTAGGGCATCAGCAGCAGGCAGCCGCCCATCAGCGACAGGATGCACGTGAAGATCCGCATCCGGCCGTAGCGCTCCGACAGCCAGCCCCACAGGATGCGGCCCGCGCCGTTGAACAGGCCCATGAAGCCGGTCAGCGCCGCCGCGGCCGCCGCGCCCATCCCGGTGATCGCGACCGCGGTGCTGGCGGTCACCGCGACGAAGCCGATGCCCGCGACCGTGTTCAGCGTGAGCATGGCGGTCAGCAGGTACCACTGGCGGGTGCGCAGCGCCTGCGCGCAGGTGAAGTCGCCGCGCCGGGGCGGGCCGGCGGCCGGGCGCGGCGGCGGGTTGCGGAACAGCGCCGCGCCCGCCGCCGTCAGCACCAGGTAGCACGCGCCGAGCGGCAGGAACGCGCGGGTGGGCGTGGTGCGGCTGGCGTCCACCAGGTACTGGGCGAGCGGCGAGGTCAGCACCGCGCCGAACCCGAAGCCGCCGACCGCGACGCCGGTGATCAGGCCGCGCTTGTCGGGGTACCACTTCTGCAGCATCGCGACCGGGACGATGTAGGCGATGCCGAGGCCGAACCCGCCGATCACGCCGTAGGACAGCAGCAGGAACCACAACTGGCTCCGGTCGGCGGCCAGCGAGGCGAGCATCGCGCCGGTCGCGTAGAGGGTGCCGCCCAGCAGCGCCGCGGTGCGCGGACCCTTGCGGTCCTGGAGCCGTCCGCCCAGGTAGGTGCCGACGAACACGACGCCGATCGCCACCGAGAACGGCAGCACGGCCTGGGCGCGGGTGAGCGCGAAGCCGTTGCCGGGCTCCTGGAGGGCGCGGGCCAGCACGCTCCAGGAGTAGACGCCGCCGAGCGACGCCTGGAAGACCACGGCGCCGACGGCGATCGCCCAGCGCGGCGGGCCGCTGGCGGGGCACCGGTGGCGGCCGGGCGGGCGGCGTTCCGGGACGCGGCGCGGCGGGGGGATGCGGCAGGGCCGCGTCCGCTCGCGCGGCGCGCCGTACGCCGTGTCGTACGCGGGCTCCGGCGGTGCGCCGTAGGACGGCTCCCGCACCGCGCCATAGGGCGCCTCCCGCGTCGCGCCGTATGCCGTCACCCGCCCCACGTCCCTCACCCGGTGATCGCTGCCTCGCAGAATGTAACCACCTGGCCCGTGCCGAACCGGGCTGCGGAACGCAAAGGCCGGGCCGGGGTTTGCCCCGACCCGGCCGCCGCTCGCTCAAGGCCGGTAGATCACTGCTTTGCGGAGGTCAGCCGACCTTCGACAGGTCCAGCAGGACGGTCGTGCCGCCCTTGCCGGGCAGCGACACGACGCGGTCGCCCGGCGAGGCCAGCAGGCCCGGCATCGTGCCGCTGGTCGCTTCGCGTATCCCGGTGTCCAGCAGGCGTCCGGTCTGCAGGTCGTACAGCATGTGGTTGCGCGGATGCTTCCGCTTCGCGTTGTAGAGGACGTAGCGGTCGAGGAAGATCTCCCCGGCGAACAGGCCGCCCGCCTGGTTCGCGGGCAGGGCACGGCCCTCCTTGCCGTCGCGGCGCTGGACCATCTGCCCCGGCGACCCCTGGTAGACCACCCCCGCGGCCTCACTGCCGACGCACCACACCAGTCCGCAGAACCAGGCCCCCTTGAACCGCGCCGTGGCGGCCGTGCGGCGCTCGCCGGTGCGCAGGTTGCGCAGGTCCTTGAACAGGACCTCGCCGAGCTTCGCGCCCTGCTCCCCCCTGCCCGGCGTGCCGACCCACGGCCAGGAGAGGATCTGGTAGCCCCTGGTGCCGGGCACCAGCCGGGGCGTCCCGCCGGTGAGCGGGACCGTGACCACGCCGTCGGGCGTGGCCC
This sequence comes from Spirillospora sp. CA-253888, assembly GCA_050936435.1. Taxonomy (GTDB): domain Bacteria; phylum Actinomycetota; class Actinomycetes; order Streptosporangiales; family Streptosporangiaceae; genus Spirillospora. Next base: position 4,214,857 of record JBNJMT010000001.1, on the reverse strand, counting down.
AGGCGGCCTCGCCGCCGCTGACGGCCAGCGACTTGGAGGTGACGGCCCCCCGGAGCGGGTTCTGGGCGCCGGAGATCTGGGTCACCTTGCGGGCCTTGCCCCCGGCCAGCGGCGCGGTCCACAGCTCGATCTTCTCGGAGCCGTCGACGCCGCTCTCGTAGTTCATCGTCCAGACGACCTGGCCGTCCCCGGCGGTGATGGAGTTGGCGAACCACTTCTGGCCGCGCGGCATCGTCAGCATGGTGACGACCCTGGCCTTGCCCGTGGCGGGGTCGTAGGCCCAGATCCGGTCGGTCAGCTCGAACGAGGACCAGGTGGTGCCCAGCACCGTCCCGTCGTCCAGCAACTGGTCGGGGTTGAACTCGCGGCCGTTCGGCAGGTTCTTCGGCAGCGTCCGGAACGCCTGCGGCGCCGTCTTCTTCAGTTGCACGACCGGGCCCGGCATGGACGGCTTCAGCGGGCCCGCCACCGGCTTGCTCGCCGGGCGGGGGGCGTCGTCGCCGCCCGGAAGCAGGGCCGCGCCGAGCACGCCGGTCGCGCCGACCACGACCGCGACCGTCGCCGCCGTGCCCGCCATCCTGCGGCGGCGCCTGCCCCGGTAGCGGGTCTCGACCCGCTCCAGCAGGTCGCGGTCGGGCGCGGGCGCGTCGCCGGCCGCGTTCTTGAGGACGGCCCGCAGGTCGTCGGCCATCCGCTCATCGACCATTGTTCGCTCCCACCGTGGGCGCGCCGGGGGCCGGACGCCACTCCGCGCGCAGCTTGTCCAGGGCGCGGGCGGCCTGGCTGCGCACCGTCCCGCGCGAGATGCCGAGCATCCGGGCGATCTCCTCGTCGGCCAGATCCTCGTAGTAGCGCAGCACCAGCACCGCGCGCTGCCGCCGGGGCAGCGCCGCGAGCGCCGCCCACAGCCGGGGGTCGCGCTCGGCCCGCTCCAGCCCGCCGTCGGTGTAGTGCCGTTCCGGCACGCTGCCGACCAGGTGCTCGCGGCGGCGGCGCCGCCAGACGCTCACGTGCTGCCGCGCCATGATCGTCCGCAGGTAGCCCTCGGGATCGTCCTTGTTGACGACCTTGGGCCAGGCCGCGCGCAACCGGACCAGGCCCTCCTGCACGAGGTCGGCCGCGTCGTCGTGGTTCCCGGTGAGCACGTACCCGTAGCGGAGCAGCGCCTGGGCGCGCGTGGTCACGAACTCCTCGTAACCCGTACCGCTGTCGTCCAATGGCCCGTCCCTTCCCATCGCCCCCAGGACGCACGAGTGCCCCGAACTGTTGCACGGCCCCGAAGACGGGCGATCTCACCGATGCGCGGCCGGCGGGCCGACCCCACAATCGCTGGTGTCGATACGTCCCCCGGAAGCCCGGGAGAACCTCGCTCGCCCGGGCCTCCTCCCCCCGAAGGAGTCCGTCGACATGCCGCACCGGCCCACCCCGCCCAGCAGCCCCCCGCCGTCCCGCCCCCGCTCCCGCCGCCGCGCCCGCACCGTCGCCGCGCTGTCGCTGGGCACGGCGCTCCTGACCGCCGCTCCCGTCCAGGCGGCCGCCGCCAACCCCTACGAGCGCGGCCCCGACCCGACCGAGGCGAGCATCGAGGCCGTGCGCGGCCCGTTCGCGACCTCGCAGACCTCCGTCTCGTCGCTGTCGGTCAGCGGCTTCGGCGGCGGCACGATCTACTACCCGACCAGCACCGCCGAGGGCACCTTCGGCGCGATCGCGATGTCGCCCGGCTACACCGCCGACCAGTCCAGCCTGGCGTGGCTCGGCCCGCGCCTCGCCTCGCAGGGCTTCGTGGTGTTCATCATCGACACGCTGACCCGGTTCGACCAGCCCGACAGCCGGGGCCGGCAGCTGCAGGCCGCGCTGGACCACCTGACCCAGCGCAGCACGGTGCGCTCGCGCATCGACGCGACGCGGCTCGGCGTGATGGGCCACTCGATGGGCGGCGGCGGCTCGCTGGAGGCCGCGCTCGACCGGCCGAACCTCCAGGCGGCCATCCCGCTGGCCCCGTGGAACCTGACCAAGAACTGGTCGGGCGTGCGGGTGCCCACCATGGTGATCGGCGCGGAGAACGACTCGATCGCGGCGGTGGACTCGCACTCGATCCCGTTCTACACCTCGATCCCGGCCGCCTCGGAGAAGGCGTACCTGGAGCTGGACGGCGCCTCGCACTTCGCGCCCAACACCTCCAACACCACCATCGCGAAGTACAGCGTGTCCTGGCTCAAGCGCTTCATCGACAACGACACCCGCTACGAGCGGTTCCTGTGCCCCGCGCCCCAGGGCGACCGGGCCATCTCCGACTACCGCGACACCTGCCCGCACGCGTAGGGCCCACGGCGTGACAGGCAGATCCGATGGCGGCCGCCGCGCGCGGCCGCCATCGGCCGTGGGCGGGCGGCACCGGGGGCGGCGCGGGGCGCGCGGTGTCCGGGCCGCCGTGGGGGGCGGCGTCGCGGTGGTGCTGGCGGCGGCCGGGACGGCGTACGCGGTCTCCGTCGATCAGGGCTGCGCGGGCGCTCCCCTGACGCTGGACGTCGCCGCCGCGCCGGAGATCGCTCCGGTGGTGGCGCGGACGGCCGCACGGGCGGGCGGACGGTGCGTGCGGATCGCGGTGCGCTCCGAGGAGCCCGCGCTGATGGCGGCCCTGCTCTCGGGGCGCGTTCCGCTCGACGCGCGCCACCGGCGGCCGGACGTGTGGATCCCCGACTCCTCGTTGTGGACGGCCCGCCTGCCGCGCGGCGCGGGCGCCGTGGTGCGCCCCTCCGTCGCCCGGTCGCCGATCGTGCTGGCCGGGAGCACGGGCGCCGGGTCCTGGCGCGAGCTGCTGGCCGACGTCGCCGCCGGGCGGGCCGTGCTGCGCGTGCCCGATCCCGCCCGGTCGGCGGCCGGGCTCGCCGTCCTGGCCATCGCGCGGTCGTCGCTGCCCGGCGGCGAGGCGTCGTTCGCGGCGCTGGCCCGCGCGCTCAGGCAGCACGTCGCCGCCGACGCGCGGACGGTGCCCGAACGCGGGGTCGCCGCGGTCTCCGAGCAGGCCGCGGGACGGCGCGCGACGGTGACCCGTCCGCGCGAGGGCACGCTGAGCCTGGACTATCCGCTGGTCCGGGCCACGGCCGCGCCCGACCGGGTGCGGGCCGCCGAGCTGCTGGAACGCGCCCTGCACGGCGAGCGCGCGCAGGACGCCATGCGGGCGGCAGGGTTCCGCGCCCCCGGGCCGCAGGAGCTGCCCGCGCCGTCCGCCGCGCAGGTGCGGGCGGTCGCGCAGGCGTGGTCGCGGCTCGCGCTCGGCTCCCGCATGTTGTCGCTGATCGACGTCTCGGGCTCCATGGGCGCCCCGGTCCCCGGCGGCGGGACGCGCCTCCAGGCGATCGCCGAGGTGTCGCAGGACGGCCTCGCGCTGCAGCCCGACGACACCGAGCTCGGCCAGTGGGTGTTCGCGACCGGCCTGGACGGCCGCCGCGACTGGCGCGAGACCGTGCCGCTCGGCCCGCTCGGCCGCCGGGTCGGCTCGGCCACCCGCCGCCAGGCGATCCTGAGCGCGCTGGCCGCGCTGCGCCCCGAGCCGGACGGCGGCACGGGCCTGTACGACACGGTCCTCGCCGCGTTCGACGCCATGACGCGCACCTACCGCGCCGAGATGGTCAACACGGTGCTGGTGTTCACCGACGGCCGCAACGACGACCCCGGCGGCCCGTCGCTCGCCCGCACGCTGGCCCGGCTGCGCGCCGCCCGCGACCCGGCCCGCCCCGTGCAGATCATCGTGGTCGGGGTGGGCGGCGGCGTGGACACCGCCGCGCTGCGGAGGATCACCGCCGTCACCGGCGGCGGCGTCCACCTCGCCGACACTCCCGCCGACATCCGGCGCATCTTCCAGACGGCCATGGCCCGGCGGCTGTGCGCGCCCGACTGCTGAGCGGGCCCCTAGGCGGGCGGGGCGGCGTCCTTGAGCAGGCGGGCCGCGCTCAGCGCCAGCACCAGCTCCACCAGGGCGTTCGGGTCCGACAGCAGCCGGCCGGTGAGCTGCTCGACGCGGCGCAGCCGGTTCAGCACCGTGTTGTGGTGGCAGTACAGCCGCGTCGCCGCGCGCGACGCCGAGCCCTCGCACTCCAGCCAGGTCGCCAGCGTCGTCAGCAGCACCTCGCGGTAGCCGTCCTCCACCTCCAGCAGCGGGCCGAGGACGCTGCGGCCCAGCCGTCCGGCCAGCCGCGGCTGGGAGATCACCAGGGCGTCGGGCAGGCGGCGGTCCAGCAGCGCGACCTCGCCGGGGCGGCAGGTGCGCAGCGCCAGCTCCGCCAGCCAGCGGGCGGTGCCGAGCTCGGCGAGGGTGTCCACGACCGGGCTGATCCCGGCCGAGGCGCGCACGTGCGGGCGCAGGGAGGCGGCCAGCTCGTCCAGCGTGGCCGAGCCGAGCGCCACCAGCGCCACCTGGGTGCCGTCGGCGCGGGTCCGCCACAGGCAGCGGACGCCGGGCGCGTCCGGCGGGCGGGCGGCCGACGAGGCGAGCACGACCACCGCGTAGCGGCCGCGCGCGGGCAGGCCCAGGATCTCCGGGGCGGCGGCCGGGGTGCCGCCCTCGGCGCCGCGCCCGTCCAGCAGCGCGTCCACCACCGCCTGGACCCGCTCCTCGCTGCGCCGCAGCAGGTCGTACTCGGTGCGGTGGTAGGCCGCGGCGGCGGCGCTGGACTGCTCGTCGATGGTGTGCCAGGTGCGGCCCGCGTGCCGGACCAGGACCGGCACGTACGCCGGGTCGTCCTGCGCGACGATCTCCACGACCGCCTCCCAGAACACCCGCCCGGCGAGCCGGTAGGAGCGCAGCAGCAGGTCCAGGGGCTGGCCCTGCTCGGCGCGGCGGCGGCCGAGCTCCTGCGCCCACGACAGGTCGGCGCGGCCGGCGGCGGGGTCGAGGATCGAGGTCATGCCGTGGCCGAGGCCGGTGTGGGCGACCTGCCACAGGTCCTCGCGCAGCCCGGCGGGGCGGTCCCACTCCTCGCCGGCGAGGATCTCGCCGACCAGCGTGTCGGCGAGGTCGGGCAGCCGGTCCGCCAGGCGGCGCGCGGCGCGCCGCATGATGTCGCTGCCGGTTCGGCCGTCTGTCGCGGTCATGCGGTCTCCTGCCGTGCGGGGCGTTCATGGTGCCATCGCGCGGCGGCGCTGAACAGATGGGCGCGGCCGGGATTGTGAGCGGTCACAATCGGGGGCGCCGCCGGTTGCGGTCGCTCCCTCAATTAGAACGACGCTCTAGACCGGTGTTCCGGCCGCGTGTTGACCTATGCCCCCGATCCCCACGAGGAGGCATGGGTGGGTGCTGATCACGCACTGGCCGTACGGGCGCTGACGGCGGACTACGGTCCGGTCCGGGCGCTGCGCGAGGTCTCGTTGGAAGTCCCCGAGGGCGGGCTCGTCGCGGTGCTGGGCGGCAACGGGGCGGGCAAGTCCACCCTGCTGCGCGCGGTGTCGGGCGTGCTGCCGTTCCACGGGGGCGCGGTGCGCGAGGGCGAGATCCTCGTGGACGGCGAACCGCTGCGCGGGCGCCGCCCCGACCAGGTCGTGGCGCGCGGCGTGGTGCAGGTGCCCGAGGGGCGGCAGATCTTCGCGCGGCTCACCGTCGCCGAGAACCTGCGGGCCGGGGCGCTCGGCGCGCGCGACCGCAAGGCCGTCGCGGCCGCCCGCGAACGGGTGCTGCGGCTGTTCCCGGTGCTGGCCGAGCGCGAGAGGCAGAAGGCCGGGCTGCTGTCGGGCGGCGAGCAGCAGATGCTCGCCATCGGCCGCGCGCTGATGGCCGGGCCGCGCCTGCTGCTGCTGGACGAGCCGTCGCTGGGCCTGGCCCCCATCATGATCGACCGGATCGCCGACACCGTCCGCGCGGTCAACGCCGAGGGCATCGCGGTCCTGCTGATCGAGCAGAACGCGGCGCTGGCGCTGAAGCTCGCCCGGTACGCCTACGTGCTGGAGATCGGCGCGGTCGCGATGGAGGGCCCGGCCGAGGAGCTGGCCGCCTCGCCGGAGGTCCGCGACCGCTACCTGGGCGTGGGCTCGACCGAGCGGGCCGTCGCCGCCTCCGGGCGCACGCTGGCGAGGTGGGCCGGGTGAACGCCCCCGTCTCCTCCCCCGACTCTGCGGTCCGGCCCGGCGCCGAGGACGTCCCCGAACTGGTCGTGCGCGGCCTGACCGTGCGGTTCGCCGGGCTCACCGCCCTGGACGAGGTGGGCTTCACCGTCCGCCCCGGCACCCTGCACGCGCTCATCGGCCCCAACGGCGCGGGCAAGTCCACCTGCTTCAACGTGCTGTCGGGCGTCTACCGCGCCGCGGCGGGCAGCGTCCGGTTCGGCGACGCCGAGCTGACCTCCCTTCCGCCGCACCGCATCGCCGCGCTCGGCGTCGCCCGCACCTTCCAGAACCTGGCGCTGTCGCCGCACCTGTCCACCGCCGACAACCTCATGCTCGGCCGCTACCGCCTCACCCGCACCGGCGTGGTCGCCGCCGGGCTGCGGCTGCCGAGCGCGCGGCGCGAGGAGCGGCGGCACCGGGCGCGGGTGGAGGAGATCGCCGAGTTCGTCGGGATCGCCGCGCACCTCGCCACGCCCGCCGGGCTGCTGCCCTACGGCGTGCGCAAGCGCGTCGAGCTGGCCCGCGCGCTGTGCGTGGAGCCCCGGCTGCTGCTGCTGGACGAGCCGGTCGCCGGCATGAACGGCGCCGAGCGCCAGGAGATGGCCGCCACGATCCAGCAGGTCCGGGCCGCGCTCGGCCTGTCGGTGGTGCTGGTCGAGCACGACATGGGCATGGTCGCCCGGCTCGCCGACGAGGTCACCGTCCTCGACTTCGGCAAGCGCATCGCGGGCGGCGCGCCCGAGCAGGTGCGCCGCGACCCGGCCGTCATCCGCGCCTATCTCGGAGGGGAAGCATGAGCGGCCTGGCGGAGGTCCTGGTCAACGGGCTGTCCAGCGGATCGGTGTACGCGCTGATCGCGCTCGGCTTCGTGGTCGTCTACAAGGCCACCGAGGTCATCAACTTCGCGCACCCCTCGCTGCTGCTCACCGGCGGCTACCTGGTGGCCGAGCTGCACGACGACATCGGGTTCTGGCCCGCGGTCGCGGCGGGCGTGGCGGCCACGGCGCTGCTCGCGGTACTGGTGGAGACGCTGGTGCTGCGCCGGGTGCGGGCGAGCGGGCACGCCGCGGTCAGCATCATCACCATCGGCGTGGACATCGTCCTCACCGTCGAGCTGGCCCGCCGCATCGGCACCCGCGTGCTGCCGCTCGGCGACCCGTGGGGCGACAAGGTCGTGCGGATCGGCGACATCACCGTCGCGCAGGCCCGGATCGCCGCGATCGTGGTCGCGGCGACGGCGATCGCGGCGTTCCTGCTGGCCTTCAAGCACACCTCCTGGGGCGTGGCGATGCGGGCGACCGCCGAGCGCCGCGAGACGGCGGCGCTGATGGGGGTGCGGCTCGGCCGGGTGTCGGCCGGGGCGTGGGCGGTGGCCGGGGTGTTCGCGGCGCTGGCGGCGATCTTCCTGTGCGCGTTCCCGACGCCGGGCCTGGACCGGGCGACCTCGTTCGCGGCGCTGAAGGCGCTGCCCGCGGCCGTGATCGGCGGGGTGGACTCCACCACCGGCGCGCTGGTCGGCGGGCTGCTCATCGGGATCACCGAGGCGGCCGTCGTCGGCTACCAGAACGACGTGGCGCTGCTCGGCCACGGCTTCGCCGACGTGGCCCCCTACCTGCTCATGGCCGTGGTGCTGCTGTGGCGTCCCGCCGGCCTGTTCGGAACGCGGGAGGCAGTGCGTGTCTAGGTACCTGTGGATCGCCGGCGCGGTCGGCCTGGTCGTCCTCCCCTTCTACGCGGGCGCGTTCTGGCTCCAGGCGGGCCTGTTCGCGATGGCCGCCGCGATCGGCGCGATCGGCCTGAACGTGCTGACCGGCGCGGCCGGGCAGCTGTCGATGGGCCACGCGTTCTTCCTCGCGGTCGGCGCCTACTCCTACGTGTGGATGGCGAGCGAGGGCTTCCCGACGGCCCTGGCCGCGCTCGCCGCCGTCACGCTCACCGGCGTCACCGGCGGCCTGTGCGCGCCGCTCGCCGGACGTCTCAAGGGCGCCTCCCTCGGCATCGCGACGCTGGCGCTGGTGTTCATCGGCCAGCACGTGCTGTTCCGCGCGGGCTCGGTGACCGGCGGCGCCAACGGCCGCGAGGTGCCGCCGCTGGAGGTCGCGGGGCTGCGCTTCGCCGACTCGCCCGAGCCGCTGCTGGTGCTGGGCGTGCCGTTCGGCGGCATGGAGCTGCTGTGGTACCTGGCGCTGGTCCTGCTGGCGGCGTCGGCCTGGTTCGCGCGCGGGGTGCTGCGGTCGCGGCCCGGCCGTGCGTTCAACACCCTGCGCGACCACGAGATCGCGGCGGGCGCGCTGGGCGTGCCGGTGGCGCGGCACCGGGCCACCGCGTTCGTGCTGTCGTCGATGTACGCGGGCCTCGCCGGGGTCCTGCTGGCCCTGGTGTTCCAGCGCACGGTGCCCGAGTACTTCGGGCTCGCGCTGGCGCTGGACTACCTCGCGATGATCGTCATCGGCGGGCTCGGCACCGTGTCGGGCGCGGTCGCCGGTGCCGTCTTCGTGTCGCTGCTGCCCGCCCTGCTCACCCGCTTCGGCGACGCCCTGCCGCTGGTGGCCGAGCCCGGCGGGGACGGCCTGTCGCCCGCCGAGGCGGCCCGCGTGCTCTACGGCGCGGTGTTCGTCGCGGTGCTGCTGTTCCTCCCCGGCGGCCTGCACGGCCTGGCCGCCCGCCTGTCCCCCTTCCGTTCCAAGGAGCGAGCCACATGAACCCCATGACCAGGCGGACCGCCGCCGCGACCCTGGCGCTGGCCGCCGCCCTCGCCGCCGCCGGCTGCAGCGGCAAGGCCACCGGCGGCACCGCCGACGGCGATCTGAAGATCGGCCCCGGGGTCGCCAAGGACAAGATCACCCTGGCCGCGCTGACCGACCTGACCGGCCCCTACGCCGCGCTCGGCAAGGGCGTCACCCAGGCGCAGAAGCTCTACTACGACCAGCTCAACGCCGCGGGCGGCGTGTGCGGGCGCAAGGTCGAGCTGGTGGTGCGCGACCACGGCTACGACGTGCAGAAGGCGCTGGCCGCCTACAGCGAGGTCGCGCCGCGCTCGGCGGCGCTGCCGCAGGTCATCGGCTCGCCGATCACCATCGCGCTGCGCAAGCGGCTGGAGACCGACAAGCTGCTGACGATCCCCCAGGCCTGGGCGCACACGCTGCTGGGCAGCAAGTACGTGCAGGTCACCGGCACCACCTACGACCTGGACATGATCAACGGGGTGGCGTTCCTGACCGCCGAGAAGGGCGTGAAGTCCGGCGACAAGATCGGGCACCTGCGGCTGGAGGGCGACTACGGGCAGAGCGCCCTCGCCGGGGCCCGGTACGCGGCGAAGAAGGCCGGGCTGACGCTGGTGGAGCAGCAGGTCAAGCCGACCGACGCGGACATGACCGCGCAGGTGGGGGCGTTCAAGAAGGCCGGGGTGAAGGCGGTCCTGGTCAGCGTCAGCCCCAAGCAGGCCGCCTCGCTGGTCGGGGTGGGCGCGGCGACCGGGCTGAACGTGCCCTACGCCGCGAGCAACTCGGCGTTCGCGCAGCAGCTCCTCGCGACGCCGGTGGGCCCGGTGCTGCAGAAGGACTACTACGTCGTGACGGCGGCGGCCCCGTTCAGCGCCGACTTCCAGGGCCTGAAGAAGCTGGCCGCCGAGTACCAATCGGCCTACAAGGGGGAGCCGCTGGACAGCTCGGTGCTGTCGGGCTACAGCACCGCCGCCGTCATCGGCGAGGCGCTGAAGAAGGCGTGCGCGAACAAGGACCTGAGCCGGGACGGGATCGTGAACGCGCACCGCTCGTCCAAGAGCCAGGACCTGGGCCTCGGGTACGCGCCCGAGGACTTCACCCGCTGGGACGTGCCCGCCGCGCGGGCGAGCTACATCGTCCGTCCCGACAAGAACGCGCTCGGCGGGACGACCCTGGTGAAGAAGGCGACCGAGTCGGACCTGGCCAAGGGCTACCAGGCCGGAGCCTGACCCATGGGCCCCGTGCTCACGACGGAGGTCCCGGCCGCGCTGCGCGGCCGGGACCGTGAGTCCGCGGTGATCGCGGCGCTGCTGGAGCGCGCCCGCACCGGGCGCGGCGGCGCGCTCACCGTCGCCGCCGCGCCCGGCCTGGGCAAGAGCGCGCTGCTCGCCACCGCCGCCCGCCCCGGCTTCCAGGTGCTGGCCACGCGGGGCGTGCGGCACGAGCGGGACGTCCCCTACGCGGGCCTGCACCGCCTGCTGCACAGCCGCCCCGCCACCCAGGCCAGAGTGCTGACCAGCGATCGCGTGCCGTTCGCCCTCTGCAAGGCGCTGGCCGAGACCGACCGTCCCCTACTGTGCCTGATCGACGACGCGCACCGGCTGGACCGGCCCTCCCTGGAGGCGCTGGCGTTCGCGGCGCGCCGGATCTCGCACCTCCCCGTGGCGCTGCTGTTCACCGCCGGGGACCCGCCGCCCGGCCACCTGGCCGACCTGCCCCGCCTGCCCCTGACCCCGCTGGACGACCAGGCGTGCCTGCGCGTGCTGGAGGACATGACGGATGCAGACCCCTCGGCGAACCTGATCGAACTGGCCGCCGGACGCCCCCTCGCCCTGGCGGAACTGGCCGGATGCACCGAGCCGCGCGCGCTGCCCGCGCACGGCGACCTGCGCACCCGCTACCGGCGGCGCTACCTGCGCCTGTCCCCCGAAGCACGCAATCTGATCCTCCTGACCACAGCAGCGGAACGCCTCCCACTGAAGCTGCACTCGGCCGGTCTGGAAGAGGCCCGCACCAGCCGCCTGGTCACCCTGGACGGGGACACCGTCGTCCCCGACCCGCTGCTGCGCGCGACCGTCTACGCCGACGCGTCCCCCGCCGAACGCCGCGCCGCGCACGCCCTGCTCGCAGCCCGAGGCCCGGTCGAAGACCGCCCCTGGCACCGCGCCACGACCGTCCCCGGCCCCGACGACGCCCTGGCGGACGACCTCGCCACCACCGCCGAACAAGCCTGCGAGACCGGACGCCACGACCGCGCAATCAGGACATGGCACCGCGCCGCCGAACTCACGACCGCGCCGCGGAAACGCGCCGACCACCTCCTGTCCGCCGCCTCCTGCGCCTGGACGTCCGGCCGCCTCCTGCGCGCCCGCGCCCTGCTGCGGCAGGCCGGCGACTCGGGCCGGGCCGACCTGCTGCGCGGCGAGATCGAGCTGGCCGACGGCCTGCCGGTGATCGCGGTGTGGACCCTGCTGGAGGCCGCCGACCGGCTGGCCGACGATCCGGCCCTCGCGCTGGCCGCCCTCACCCGCGCGGGCGACGCCGCCGACGCGATGGGCGACGTGCCCTGCCGGACCGCCGTCGCCGAACGCGCCGCCGCGCTCGGCCCGTACCGGAGCGCCGCCGAGGAGTTCATGGCCGCCCACGCCGCCGGCACGGCCGCCGCGCTCCAAGGCGACCACGAGAGGGCGGCCGCGCCCCTGACCCGCGCGCTGGACCTGGCCACCGGCCTGGACGACGCCGCGTCCCGCACCACCGCGGGCATCGCCGCCCTCATGCTCGGGGACGACCAGCGGGCCCGCGACCTGGCCGCCCGCGCGGCCGCGACCGCGCGCGGCCACGACATGCTGGAGCCCCGCGCGCTGACCGTGCTGGCGCACGCGGAGATCGCCCTAGGCCGCTACCCCGCCGCCCTGGCCGCCGCCCACGAGGGCCTGCGCCGCGCGCAGGCGACGGGCCAGCGCAACCGGGCCGTCGAGCAGCGCGCGATGATCGCGCTGGTCTCGGCCCTGTACGGGGACGCCGACACGACCCTCGACCACCTGGACGGCGTCCTGGAAGAGGCGGGCCAGCGCGGCCTGACCAGGGCCGCGGCCCTGGCCTCGTGGGCGCTGGCCTGCCTGGACCTGGCGGCGGACCGCCCCGCCGACGCGGCGGCCCGCCTGGGCACGGCGCACCCGGCCGTCCGGATGCTGGCCGCGCCGCTCCACGTGGAAGCGGCACTGAGCGCGGGCCGCCGCCCCTCGGCGGAACGCGTGGCCGCGGCGTTCACGCAGTGGGCCGAAGCGGCCCGGAGCCCCGCCCGCAAAGCGCTGGCCGCCCGCTGCCGGGCCCTGCTGGCCCAACGAGAAGACGAAGCGGCGGCCCACTTCACCGAAGCGATCCGCCTGCACCGCGAAGCGGGCTCGGCGTTCGAGCTGGCCCGCACGGAACTCCTCTACGGCCGCCGCCTGCGCCGCGACCGCCGCCCGCGCGACGCCCGCGACCACCTGCGCACGGCACTGCACGTGTTCACCGAGGCGGCCGCCGACCAGTGGGCGGAACAGGCCCGCGTCGAACTCCGGGCGTCCGGGGCCCCGGTGACCCCCGCGACCGGCGACCCGTTCGCCGAGTTGACGGCGCAACAGCAGCAGATCGCCCGCCTTGTGGCGGCGGGGGCCACCAACCGGGAGGTCGCCGCGCGCCTGACCATCAGCCCGCGCACGGTGGACGGCCACCTGAGGAACGTGTTCACGCGCTTGGGCATCCGCTCGCGGGTGGAGTTGGCGCGCTTGCTGCCTTGATATGCGGCCGGATACCACCGCCGCGAGCACGCACCAACGGCGACGGCCCCGCTCGTAGGGAGCGGAGCCGTTCGGTGGTCGTGCGTCAGAGGTCGAGGGCTCCGGCCTTGATGCGGCTCAGCAGGCCGCCGACGAGCAGGACCAGCACCGAATACGCCGCGACGCTTCCGGCCCTGCTCCACCAACTGATCGGCACGCTCGACCGCGCATCCGTCATAGTGGGCGAAAAGCTAACACCGTTCGTCACGCTGCACAGGTCCTTGCTGTCTTTCTCCGTTCCATCTGGCGAGTGATCAAAGCTGTGACATGCGGCTCGCCACCTCCGCCGACCGCTGGACAGGGGCGAAGTACAACGCGGACGCCTGGGCCAACGCATGGTCCGGCCCGTGCGCCCCAGGGCGTCCGGCCTATACGAACGCCGTTCTTCCCCAGACCGTCGGCCGGTCATCGGAAGGTGCCCGGTGACCGCCATCCGGCCGCTAGGCGAGGTGCACACCATGTGGCCTGCGGGCTCAGGGCAGGAGGACCAGGCCGAAACCGCCGTTCGGCCGCTGGGTGAGACCCAACTGGGCGCCGCTGATGGTCGTGGCGTCCCGAACCCGGCCGCCGGGGAGGATGTAGAGGCGCCCACCCGCCCGGGTCGACCATTCGGGAACCCCGATGACGAGGTCGGGTGCGCCGTCCCCGGTCAGGTCGCCGACGGACAGGCCGCCGATCTGACGCAGGTCGCTGCCGGCGGGCTGCGGCAAGCCGTCCTTGTCGACGCGTTCGGCTTGGGCGGGCCGCACGCCGCGGGGGCCGCCGGGCAGGACGGTGATCTGACCGTTCTCGGTGACGGTGATGTCCGCGATGCCGTCGCCGGTCACGTCGCCCACGGTGAGTCCGGGCGCCGTGCCCGAGTTCAGGGGCGGTTTCTCAGGACCGGGGTCGAGAGGCTCGGGGGTGGGGGGAAGGGGGAGGCGCTGCGGGGCTCCGAGACCCGTGGAGGTCCCCGGTGCCACCGACATCGCCCTGCCCCTGCCACGCATGACCAGGTCGGGTCGACCGTCGCCGGTGACGTCGCCGGCCATCGACTCCAGCCCGATCCGGTCCCGGCCGAACACGGTGGCCCGCTCGCTCAGACCCCGCGGGCCGCCGAGCCGCAACTCGCCCCAGTCATGGTTCCTCTCGGCCTGGGTCCTCCACTCGACCGTCACCGCGAGGTCGGAGCGGCCATCGGCGTTGAAGTCGGCGACCTGGAGGGACTCGTAGGAGTCCTCGGCGCCACGTCCGTGCGGCGGTCTCCTGATCAGCCTGCTCCGCTCGACGGCGACGGGCCGGTCCACCACGTTGCGGAACAGGTGCAGATCGCCGAACGCTCCCGGCGTGGCAACGATGTCGAGCTCGCCGTCGCCGCCGAAGTCCCCGATCGCCACCTTGTCGAAGAACGAGCCCGTTCCTGACGCGATCAGTTCCACCGCACGGCCGGTGAGCCCGTTCGCGCTGCCGTAGACGATCGTCACGGTGGCGTCCCCGAGCCCGTTGTAGCCCCCGTCCTGCCCGACCACCACCAGGTCGTCGAAACCGTCGTGGTCGAAGTCGGCCGAGTCCAGCGCCGTGCCGAAGGTGTGGTTCGGCTTGCCGCGGGTCGGGACGTCCAGGCAGTCATGGGTGATGATCTGCCGTCTGGCCGGGTCGGGGCCGTGCGGGCCACTGGGAATGACGGCGACATAGGCGCCCGACCACTTCCCGGGCAGGGCCCTGTCGGGCATGTCCGTCATACGGAAAGGCACCGAGACCGCGATGTCACGATGACCGTCGCCGTTGAAGTCGCCACCGCGGTCGATGGCGCCCTTGGCGGGGCGACTCGCCCCGCGCGGTGCGGGCGCCGGGGAGGCCCTGCCGTTGGGCAGCGGAGAAGTGCAGCCCGGTTCGGGCTTGGCGCTCTGCGTGACCGGATCGTTGTGGGTGACGTCGCCGGCGGGAGCGAACAAGGCCACCACGGCGACGGCGGCCGTGGGCAGCGTGCTCTGCGGCCACGGACGCCTGCTCCGAAAGCGCTTCACCTGAACAACCCCAAATGCGATGTGCCTTGCACATTATCGACCTGGATCCGCCAAGCATCCGGAGAAGGGCGATGTCTCCGAATGCCCGCCGGTATCGGCTCGGGGCCCGGGAAGGCGTGGCGAGTCCCAGGTGAGATCGCGCGCGCAGCCGTCCCGACTCACTCAGCACTCTGCGTACTGGTCAGTATCACGATCTTGAAGACGGCCGCGTTGGCGATCTAGGGTCCGGATTGAGATCAAGGTTCGACCAGTGGATTCTCCCCGGCGAACGCCCGCCCCGGCGGGCGAGGAGGCATCAGCCAATGCGTCCCACCCTCTCAGCGAGCCGTGCCCTGTCCTGCGCTCTGGCACTGTCCGCAACGTCCCTGGCCCTGACCGTCCCGACCACGGCCGCACACGCCGCCACCACCACGTGGAAGGTGGCCAATCCCAGCGCCAACGGCCGCTACACCTCCACCACGACCGGCGCGGTGACCGTACGCAACTCCGCAGGCCAGACCATTTTCACCTGCTCCTCGGTCTACCAGCAGGGGGCCGCGCCCAGCCTGACCTCCACAGCGGCCGCGCCCACGCTGGCCAAGGCCGACTACACCATCAGCCAGGGCACCAGCGGCCAGGCGTGCCAGCGCCCCAACGGAAAGCCGGGCACCCTCCTCGGTGGTCCTCCCAACGGCGCCACCATCTACTACACCCCGACCGGCTACAACGCGGCCACCGGCACCACGAACCTCACCGGCAACCGGAGCGCGGCCTTCGCCCTGGTGTTCTACGCCGAGGACTGCCGGGTCGAACTCTCGAAGATCGCCGCGTCCTACACCAACTCCACGCGGACGCTGAAGTACACGAGCGCGACCGCCATTCCCTTCACCACCGCCAACAACGACGGCTCCATCGGCTGCGCGGGCGTGAGCAACAACGAGACCGTCAGCATCAGCGCCGACTTCAAGCTCGACCAGGCCATCTCCATCACCCGCGTCACCGCCTGATCCCGCCCGTTCTTCGACTTCAGGTGACATGACCTGAGTCGAACGGCGCCGCAGCCGGCTCCGAGGAACCGGCTGCGGCCATCGGCGGGGGCGGCCGGTGGCCGCAGTCCATGCAGGTCATCCGCGCGTGCCCGCCTTGGCGCGGATGGAGTCGCCGATGCGATCGACGTCCTTGAGCATCGCGCCGCGGCGAGTGCCGACGGTCACCGCGCACACCTTGTCGCCGGGCATGAGAAGGCGGAAGTGATGCGCCCGCGGCAGAACTTCGAGGGCCACGGAAGAATAGGTCAAACCGGCAAATGGTCACTCTGTTTTTGGGAGCGGGCAGTCCTTACAGGCGCGTTCCGGGCAAGGGCGGAGCCCAGGTTTTTCGGGGGTGCGGGGGCGGAGCCCCTGCCTTGGGGAAGAAGGGCGAAGCGCCTTTATGTGTCGGGGCGGGGCCTCTTACGGGGGGCACCGGGTGCCTTGCGAGGCGCCGAGGGGCTGGCCCCTACTCGGACGGCGTAAG
Source organism: Spirillospora sp. CA-253888 (assembly GCA_050936435.1). Classification (GTDB taxonomy): domain Bacteria; phylum Actinomycetota; class Actinomycetes; order Streptosporangiales; family Streptosporangiaceae; genus Spirillospora. The sequence goes on along the minus strand of JBNJMT010000001.1, from coordinate 4,198,714 downwards.
TCTGGAATGAGCAGCAGCGAGCACGGCGCAGGTCGGGCGGGTCCCGGATGCAGGGTTGAGGGCGTTCCCTACGCCCAACCTCGCGCTCTTCCCGTGACCGGGGACCTCAGCCCGCGCCCTGTACGTGACCAGGGACCCCAACCCCGCGCCCGGCACAGGACCAGCAACCCCGGCCCGTGCCGGGCTTTCCCTAACCTCAGCCATTGGGGGCGGGGGTGCAGGGGGCGGAGCCCCTTGCCCAGGGGCTCGCGGGGGACGGAGTCCCAGCGGCACTTAATGAACACGCAGGCGCGAAGCGCCTTCCTTACGGGGGGTGTGGGGGGCTTGCCCCCTGCCGGGGTCGTAGGGGCGGGCCCCTGCCCGGACGACGCACGCACGGTGCGAGCCCTGGCGAGCGCCGGGCGTGCGGCGCCCGGATGTGGGGGTTTGGGGGGACGTCCCCCCAAGGCAAACACAGCCGCTTTCGCCGCAGACAAGGCACCGACTCAGCCCGCGCGGGGTTGTACACACGTCCACTCAGCCCAACCACGCGGGGGTTTGCCCACAGGCCCAGCAAGCCCAGCCCGCGCGGGGTTGAGGTGAGAACCTGCGCCAAGCCCAGCCCAGCCCACAGAGTCTGCTCTGCGCGAGCTGAGGTTCAGACAACGGCGGCGCCGGTAAGAAAGTCCCTACCTCGCAGCACGTGAGCGAGGGCCCACCTTGCAGCGCATGAACGAGGGCCTACCTCAGTCAAAATGACTAGGCTCTCCCGACCTCGCGCCCCGACCCTGCCCCCGACATTCGACCTGCAATAATACGAATCCGCATATCACTCTCCCAGCAATATCAATATTGGACATCCGGCGATGGCCCTGATGTCCTCACCCCCATGACCGAAGCTTCCCCTCAGCCCCTCCGCCCCCGGCTGGACGCCACCGCGCCCGCCGCGCCCGCCGCGCCCGAGCTGCTGCACCGCCTGAACGTGCTACCGCACGCGTGAACGTCGGCGTCTCCCCTCCCGACCACGGCGACCGTCGCACGGTCGCCGTGGTCGTCGCCGTCCAGGCGGCGATCTCCCTCGGCTACTTCGCGGCGATGACGCATCTCGTCGTGCACCTCAAGGAGGATCTGGGGCTGGCGGCCGGGCTGATCGGCCTGGTGCTCGCGCTGCGCAACCTCGTACAGCACACGCTCTCCCTACCGGTCGGCGTGCTGGTCGACGCGCTCAACCCCGTACGGACGGGCATCCTGGCGTGCCTGCTGCGCGCGGCCGGGTTCGCGCTGCTGGGCACCGCGTCCTCCGTGCCCGGCGTAGTGGTCGCTGCGGTGCTCCTGGGAACGGGCGGGGCGCTGTTCCATCCAGCGGCGCAGTCGCTGCTGGCGGGCCTCTCCCAACGGCGGCGCGCTCGCGGCTACGCGGCGTACGCGATGACGTTGCAGGTCGCGGCGGTGCTCGGCCCGGCGCTGGGGCTGGCGCTGCTGAAGGTCGGCTACTGGCTGGTGGCGCTGACGGCGGCCGGGCTGTGGGTGTTCGCGGCCTTCCTGTTCTCGCTGGTGCGGCGCGTCCCGTCGACTCCGCCCGGGAACGGGGCCGTCCCGTCTGCCCCTACCGCAGGCGGCGTCGTCTCCGGTGTGCGGACGGTGCTGCGGGATCGGATCTTCATGTGGTTCGCGGCCGTGTCGATGCCCACGATGCTGCTGGCGGACCAGGCGGCAGTGGTCGTGCCGCTCGCGGGCGCGGACGCGAACGCGGTGACCGTGTTCTCCTGCGTGCTCGCGATGGTGTCGGCCGCGGTGCAGCCGTGGTGCGCGATCGCAGGTCGCGGTGAACGTCCCGGCGTCCTGCGCGCCGGGATGTTGTCCGCCGGGGCCGGCTACCTGCTGCTGGCGACGGGCGCAGGCGACGGAACGGCGGGCTTGGTCGCGGTCGCCGTGCTGCACGGCCTCTCCGGCGGCCTGCTGCAGCCGGCGGTGTTCCAGACGGTCGCCCGGCTCGCGCCGCTGACGCGCTACGGCGCTTACCTGGGCGTACGCGCGTTCTTCTCGGGCCTGCTCGCGTTCGCCGGGGGCGTCGCCGTGGGCCGCCTGTTCGACTGGGGGCCGCACGGAGCAACGACGGCGCTGATCGCCCTGGGGCTAGTGGCCTTCACCGCGGCAGCGGCGTCGTACGTACTCCCCAACCAGAAAGCCGAATTCCAAGCCAACAAGACGCCCCAGAGCGAAACCTCAAAGAGCGCCGCAAACCGATAGAGGAGACACTCCCCTAAAGGCTTGGAACCGTGTTCCTACGACGCCGCCCCACATACGCGGCAGGCTTCTCCGACTCGCCGACAGAACCGTCCGGAACACCCGGCGCCGCAGGCCGCCGCCTGCGGCGCTCATGCCTCGGGTACGTCGCCACCGCCAGCGCCGCCAGCAGCACGCTCGCGGTGCGCAGCATGAACAGCATGACGTCGTCCGGCCACGGCTCCCCGTACAGCAGCGTCGCCGACAGCAGCATGTGCAGCTTCGCCGTCACGGTCACCACCGTCACCAGGATGATCAGACGGCAGCGCTGCAGGCCGATCGACATCAGGCCGAGTCCGAACGCCCCCGCCAGCAAGAACAGCGTCAGGTACGGCGTGCCCAGCACGTCGGTGCGGCGGTCGTCCGGGAGCAGCGCCATGCCCAGCCCGAACACCTCGGCGGTGCCCAGCAGCGCGCCAGCGCCGATGCCGTACGCCACCCCCGTCAGCGGGCGGGCGTGCCGGCCCATCACCACCCGGTCGCGGGCGCAGAACATCCACAGCGGGATCAGCAGCGACGGCACCACGACCACCGCCAGCTCCCACAGCGGCGGCACGGCGGGCACGGCGGCCCGGCGCGGGACGGCGTGCAGGACGCCGCCCGGCTCCAGCAGGACCGACAGCGCCATCAGGGCCATCGCCATCGCCGCGATCACGGTGGCCGCCCACTCGGGCGGGGTCAGCCGTTCGCCGAAGCGGTGGTAGCCCGCCAGGAGCAGCAGGACCAGGCTGAACCCGTAGGCGGGCAGGGCCGTCGCCAGCGGCAGGGTCAGCAGCGCGAGGTCGCCCATCGCGAAGCCGGCCAGCAGGATGACGAACCCGGCCAGCCAGCGCCTGCTGCGCAGCACCCGGCCCACCGTCTGCATCGGGCGGCGGGCGATGAGCGGGGGCATCCCGCGGGCCGCCGTCTTGAACATCACGAACGCCACCACGTACACGGCCTGCGCGGAGCAGGCCAGGACCACCGCTCGCATGGCCACCTCCTGGGGTGAGGTCCGCATGGACCAGAGGTGAAGGCTGATGTCTCGGATGGTCGCATAGCGGGACCCTCAGATAATCGGCCCCGATGACGGATAATCCGCAGGATTTGTGGGCTTGACTGAGTAGCGGTGGACATTGGTGTGCGGGGTAGCGTTGTGGCGCCGCGAGAACGAAGCCTCCGAAGCCGCCGTCTCCGGCTTCGGAGGCTTCGTTCCGCTCCAATTCTCCAATCCGGCGTCGGGCTTCAGCCCCCGACGCGCAGCCGTGCGGTGAGCGCCCGCCAGGCGTCCGCGCCGAGCAGCAGCACCGGGCCCCGCGGGTCCTTGGAGTCGCGGACGGCCACCGCTTCGGGCAGGGCGCGCGCCACCTCCACGCAGTCCTGGCCGCCGCCGCTGTGGCCGGACTTCGTCCACCGCTCCCCTGAGAGATCCCTTGTCACCAGCTCACTCCTTGCTCAATCCGGCCAGAAAAGCCGCCGAATCCTTCGGTGAAAGGGCCGCACCGCGAAGGCGCTCCCATGCCAACCTAAGCCGGGTGACCTCCTCAGGGGACTCGGGATACAGATCGCCGGCGGCCGACTCGATGTACGCGGCGTCGGGATCGTCGTCGCGGGCGAAGCCGAGCAGCACGAACCGGCCGTCCACGCCCGCGTGCGCGCCCGCCGAGAACGGCAGGATCCGCACGGTGATGTTGGGCCGCTGCGCCGCCGCCCACAACTCGGCGATCTGGACGCGCATCACCTCGGGGCCGCCGACGACGCGCCGCACGACCGCCTCGTCCAGCACCGCGTCGAGGTGGGGCGCGCCTTCGGGCCTGTTCAGCAGCGGCCGCCGCGCCATCCGGGCCTGGACGCGCCGATCGGCCTCCCCGGGGCCGCAGCCGCGCGCCGCGCCGATGACGGCGCGGGCGTACTCCTCGGTCTGGAGCAGGCCCGGCACGAGCTGCGGCTGCCAGGTGCGGATCTCGGTGGCCTCGTCCTCCAGCGCGACGAAGGTGCCGTCGAACACGTCGCCGAAGGCGGTCCACCAGTCGCGGCGCCGCGCGTCGCGGGCGAGGGCCAGCAGTTCATCCCGGTGCGGGCCGGTGCAGCCGTACAGGGTCAGCAGTCCTTCCACATCTGCTTCGCGCGGTTTGGTGCGCGCGGTCTCGATGCGGCTTATCTTGGATCGGTCCCAGCCCAGTTCCCGGGCGACGGCGGCGGGGCGCAGTCCCGCGTCCTCGCGCAGCCGCCGCAGCTCCCGGGCCAGCCGGCGGTGTCTCACGGTGGCCATGGCGGATCAGTGTTCCCGTGGTCGGTCCCGGTCGCCGAGTCCACAAAAGGTCAAGATCAAAGTGCACAGTGCATTGCTCGATCACTCACCGGAGGTGAATGATTGCGGTGCGCCTCGGATCTCTCAATGTGGTGATCAAGTGACTTTCGGCTCGACGCACACCGTCTCACGCGCGCGGTCCGCCGCGCGGCCCTTCGCCGGTACCGGCCTCCCGCCGGCGACCGGTCGCGGGGCGACCGCCCTGGGGAGACGGCGGTGACCCCGGGGATGGAGCGGCTCGGCGACCTGATCTCGCTGACCGCCGACCGGCGGGCCGGCCAGGCCGCCCGCCGCACCGTGCGCGAGCGCGCCGCCAAGGTGATCGGCGACGCCGAGGTGCTGGACGACATCGAGCTGATGGCGGCCGAGGGCATCGCCAACGCGGTGCTGCACGGCTCGGGCCTGATCCGGATCACGGTCTCGTCCGACGGCGACCAGGTACTGGTGGAGGTGCGCGACGAGGGTCCGGTGGGGCTGGACGCCGACGTACGGCGGCGCGTCGACCACGGCCGCGGCCTGGCGGTGATCGACGCGCTGGCGGCCGAGTGGGGGCTGGAGCAGTCCACCAAGGCCACCCACCTGTGGTTCCTGGTGGAGATCCCCGCAGGCTGACCACCCGGCAGGGACCGCCCGGAGGATCTACGGCCCTCAGGCCGTGAAGGTCCTCCGGCCGTGAAGGTTCTCAGCCCATCAAGACCCTCCGGCCGTCAGGCCCTTCGGCCCTCAAGTCCTCCGGCTGCCAGGACGGACGCGCCGAAGCCGACCGTCAGGACGGACGCGCCGGGCCCATTCACGAGGACGCGCCTGGCCCGGCCGTCAGGACGCGCCGAACCCGTTCGTCAGGACGCGCCGCCCTCCGGCGGGCGCAGCGCCCGGCGCACGACCTTGCCGGTCGCGTTGCGCGGCAGCTCCGCCACCACGTGCACGTCGCGCGGCACCGCGAACCGCGCCAGATGCTCGCGGACGTGCGCGCGCACCGCCTCCGCGTCGATCTCCGCGCCGGGCTCGGCGACCAGGTAGGCCGCCAGCCGCTGCCCGTACTGCTCGTCCGGGACGCCGACGACCGCCGCCTCGCGCACCTCCGGCAGCCCGAGCACGACCTCCTCCACGGCGCTGGGGAACACGTTCTCCCCGCCCGAGACCACCATGTCGTCGTCGCGGCCGTGCACGAACAGCCGCCCGGCCTCGTCCAAGTGCCCGAGGTCGCCGAGGCTCATCATGCCGTCGCGCATCTCCTTGGCCGCGCCGCTGGTGTACCCGGCGAACAGCAGCTCGTTGGCGGCGAAGATCCGGCCGGTGGTGCCCGGGGGCACCGGCTCGCCCTGCTCGTCCAGGATCGCCACCCGGGTGCCGGGCGGCGCGGTCCCGGCGGTGTCGGGGTGGGCGCGCAGGTCGGCGGGGGTCGCGATCGTCACCCAGGACGCCTCGGTCGAGCCGTACAGGTTGTACAGCACCTCTCCGAAGGCGTCCATGTAGGCGGTGGCGAGCGCGCCCGGCAGTGCCGAGCCGCTGGCGGCGGTGATGCGCAGCGTCGAGGTGTCGTGCTTGGCGCGGATCTCCTCCGGCAGCTCCACCATCCGCTGGAGCATCACCGGTACGGCCACCAGCGCCGTCGCCCGCTGCCGGTCGATGGCGCGCAACGTGAACTCGGGGTCGAAGCGGCGCTGCAGCACGATCGTGGCGCGCAGCGAGATCGCCGTCTGCAGCATCGCGTAGCCCCAGGTGTGGAACAGCGGCGCCTCGATCAGCATCCGCTCGTGCACCTGGAACGGGATGCGCGACAGGATCGAGGCCAGCGGCGTCAGGCCGGGCCGCGAGTGCCGATCGGCGCCCTTGGGCGTGCCGGTGGTGCCGCTGCTCAGCATGATGGTGCGGCCGGGGCGGTCGGGCGGCACCAGGCGCGCGGCGGGCGCGCCGGCGATCAGGTCCTCCATCGCGGCCCCGGTGGTGACGGTGTGCACGCCCTCGGGGACCGCCTGGAGGAACTCGGCGAACTCGGGGTCGGCGATGACCACGCCCACGTGCTGCTGCCCCAGGACGGCGACGAGCTGGTCCACGCTCATCCCGGTGTTGAGCATCACCAGGTCCGCGCCGCGCTTGCTGCACGCCACCAGCGCCTCGACCATGCCGCGGTGGTTGCGGCACAGCACGGCCACGCGGGGCGTGCGGCCGAACCTGCCGAGGGCGAGGGCGAGCCGGTCGGTGCGGGCGTCGGCCTGACCGTAGGTGAGCGCGCCCTCCTCGTCGACCAGCGCGAGCCGGTCGGGGTCGCGGGCGGCCGCCGAGGCGAAGGTGCCGCCCAGCAGCGTGCCCCAGCGCTTCAGCGCCGTGAGCTGCCGCGCCACCCGGGCGGGCGGTCCGGGCCGCCACAGGCCGCTGCGGGCGAACATCGCGCCCGCCCGGGCGAACGTGCGCGCGCCCTGCTGGAACGACCCGCCGAGGTCCGATGGTCCGCTCATGTGCCGTCACCGCCGCTTGATCGTTGCCTGCCGTGCGCCGAACGCTACGGGCGGGCCCCGGCCCGGCACTGCTGACCGGGGCCAGGGATCGTGCCCCGGGGTTGTCAACCGCCTGACAATTGTCCTTCGCGATCCCCGAACGGGCCATATCCCGCACAGACCGCAACCCCGGACAGACCTCGGTCCCCGGACGTGCCGCGCTCTCCGGACGTGCCGCGGCCCCGGGGCTAGGCTGGCGGCCATGCCCGGTGCCGAGCCGTCCCGCCGCCCCTCGTTCCGGCGGCTGTCGTCCGACCGCCGCCGCGAGGAGATCATCACGGCGGCCGTGACGCTGTTCGGGGAGCGCCCGGCCGCCGAGGTGTCGATCGACGACGTGGCGGCCGCCGCCGGGACCTCGCGGTCGTCGGTGTACCGCTACTTCGACGGCGAGGGCGAGCTGTACGAGGCTTCCGTGCAGCGGGTCGGCGCGGAGCTGGTCGCGCGGCTGGACGGGGTCGCCGAGTGGCCGCCGTCGGTGGGGCTGCTGGAGCGGCTCCGCCTCTACATGGACTTCCTGGAGGAGTACTCCGGCGGGTACGTGCAGTTCCTCGGCGGCGGCGCGGCGCGCGCCCCGGACGCGGCGCTGGCCGCCGCGCAGCACGTGCGCGACCGGATCGCCGGGATGACCTACCGGGTGCTGCAGGTCGAGGAGCCGGGCCCGGTGCTGCGCACGACCGTGCAGGCGTGGATCGCCGGGGTGGAGTGGACCGGCATCCGCTGGCTGCGGACCGGCGAGCCCGACCGCCCCACGCTGGAGGCGCTGCTGTCCACCCAGCTCGCGGTGATGCTGGCGGGCGCGGCGACGCAGGACCGGGCGATCGCCGAGCGGGTGGCGTGGCTGATGGAGGTCGAGCCGCCGGACTCGGGGTTCGGCGCGATGGTGCGGATGGTGACCGGGGCGTTCGACCGGCGGGCACTGACGGGCCTCGCCAAGTTCCTCGCCTTCGAGGAGGGCACACCGGCCTGAAGCCCACCGGCCCAACGCCCGCCACCCGGCGCCGTCAGCACAGCACGCGTTAGAAGGCGCACGTCAACTCCACGCCCGTCAGCCCGGCCCCGTCAGGCCGGTGCTGTCAGTGGTGCCCGGTCGCCGGTCGTGCCCGCCTGCCGGGCCCGCAAAATCATCTCCAGCTCCAGGCAGCGGCGCGGGTCCTGCAAGTCGGCTCCGAACAGCTCCTCCAGGTGCCGCAGCCGGTAACGGACCGTCTGCGGGTGAACGTGCAGCCGACTGCCCGCCTCGGTGGCGTTGAAGTTGTTCTCCAGCAGCGACAGCAGCGTCTCGGTGAGGCGTTCGGCCTGCACCGGCGACAGCGCGCGCAGCGGGGCCAGTCGGGAGGCGGCGGCGCGCTCGATCAGGTCCTCGGCCAGGAAGATCACCAGGGTGGGGACGTGGTCCATGCAGCGCACGATCCCCTCGCCCGGGATCCGGCCGCGCCGGGTCAGCGCCAGCGCCTGGCGCGCCCAGCGCAGTGACTCGGCGGCCTGGGCGGGCGGCACGGTCGGGCCGATCACCACCGTCCAGTCCCGTAGCAGCGCCTCCAGCAGCCGGGAGCGGCCGGGGCCGTCGGGGTCGGGCAGCAGGAGGCAGGGCTCGGTGCCGGCCAGGTCCACCAGCACGTCCGGTGGCAGGGCCGGGGGCAGCGCGCGCGGTGCCGCGGGCGCCGGGCCGGACGGCGAGGCCGCGCCGGGCCGGGGGCCAGCGCCACCGCCGCCAGGGTGCGCGGCGGCCGCCAGCCGGCGGCGCGGGCGGCGTCGGCGAGGGCGGTACCGGTGCGGGCGGCGGGCTCGCCGTTCAGCAGCAGTTGCAGCAGCCGCGTGCGGCGGCGCTGCACCGCCTCGTCGCTGCCGGCCGCCTCGGTGTCGTAGCCGTGCGCGACCTGTCCGGAGACCGCGTCGAGGAAGGCGAACTGGGCCTCGGCGATGCGGCCGAGGGTGGCCCGGTCGACCTCCAGGGTCTCGGCCAGCGAGGTCAGCGTGCGCCAGATGGCCTGCGCCGAGCGGCGCAGCGCGCTGTGCATCTCCTCGGGGTCGCGGCCGCGCACCGCCATGCGGCGGCCGATCTCGCGGTAGGCGGCGGCGATGCCTGGCCAGGCGGTGCGCGGATGCTCGGCCAGGTCGTAGAAGTGCCGCAAGCCGTCAACGATGGCGGCGCGCAGTTCCCCGGCGGCCACATCGCCGGTGGTGTCCTGCGCGCCGCCGGTCAGGTCGGCCAGCAGGCCGTCGGCGGCGGCGCCGACGAGCGGGCGCATCCGCCGCACCAGGTCGGGCGGGATGGCCTCGAACGGGCGCGGGTCCGGAGTGGGCTGTGTCATCGAACGACTCCCCATGAACGGTGCAGACCGCTGTGAAACCGTGAGTCCCACAAGAATGCAGCACGCGCGCCGGTCGATGATTGTCACAGAGTTGAGCAACTTCCCCGGAGGTGCCCGAGCCATGCTGACAAGCATGTGAAGTACGCGCAGCTCAACCGGCATTTGGAGGAGATTCAAAAGCGCCGCGGAAGGCTCGGAAAGACCGTAAAGGGCGCCAAAGCTTATGAGATTGACTGTCCAATTACGGAACGGACGATCCCAGAGCGCCCCCCGCGTCGGGCCGGATCGGCCCCGCGCGCAGGATCAGTTCCAGCTCCAGGCAGCGGCGGGGATCGCGCAGGTCGTCGCCGAACAGCGCCTGCAACTGCCGCAGCCGGTACCGCACCGTCTGCGGGTGCAGCCGCAGCCGCCGCCCCGCCTGCACGGCGTTGAAGTTGTGCTCCAGCAGGACCCGCAGCGTCCGGGTGAGCCGGTCGCGCTGCGCCGGGGACAACGAGCGCAGCGGGGCCAGCCGGGTCTGCGCCGCGTCCTCGATCAGCTCGCCCGCGCGGAACACCACCAGCGCGGGCAGGTGCTCGGCGCCGCGCACGAGCCCGGTGCCGTCGATGAGGCCGCGCCGCGCCAGGGTCAGGGTGTCGCGCGCCCAGCGCAGCGACTCGGCGGCGCGCCCGGCCGGCACGGGCGGGCCCACCGCGACCATCCAGTCGCGGACCAGGGGCTTCAGCGCGTCGGTCACCGCGTCGCCGCCGTTGTCGGGGTCGGGCAGCAGCAGGGCGGGTTCGGGCATGGAGAAGTCCACCAGCGCCCCGTCGGGCACCTCCAGCGGGGCGGTGCTCTGGGCGGCGGGACGGGCGGCGGGACGGGCGGCGGGACGGGCGGCGGGACGGGCGGCGCGCGGAGCGCCGTCCCGGCGGCGCAGCGCGACGGCCGTCACCCGGCGCGGGATCGGCCAGCCCGCCGCCGCCGCGAGCGGGCCGAGCGCGGCCGGGTCGGCGGGGGCCTCCGACAGCAGGAGCGCCAGCAGGCGGGCGCGCTGCCACCGCAGGTTCTCGGCGGACTCGCGGGCCGCGTCCCGGTACCCCTCGGCGGCCGCCTGCGTGACGGCCTCCAGGTAGCAGAACTGGGCCTCGGCCACCAGGCGCAGCGTGCCGGGGTCCAGGTCCATCGCCTCCAGCAGGTCGGCGACGGTGCGCCAGGCCGCCAGCGCCGCGTCCCGGAGGGCGCTGTACGCGGCGGCGGGGGCGCGGCCGTCGCGGGCCAGGTCCCGGCCCGCCGCCCGGTAGTGCGCCGCCAGCCGTTCCCGGCCGGCGACCGGATCGGCGAGCAGGCCGCCCAGCAGCCGCGCCTCCGGGCCGGGCAGGCCGCCCAGGGCCGTCCTGAGTCCCTCTCCGGCCCGGCCGGAAATCGCCGTGAACGCGTGCTCGTCCAATGATGCCGTCATTTCCGCACTCCCCCAGGCCGTCGGATTGGACGGGTCAAGGATTGCCCACGGGAGCCGCCCGCCGATTGTGGCCAGGGAAATACGTTCCGCCGAAAAGTGTCCAGCCGAATGACAATCGCCATTCCGGGAACGGCGGCGGAGCCGCGAACCGGCAGGCCCGCGCGCCGGACCCGGCGTCCGCGCCAAGGCCGCCCTGGAGTCCGCCCGCATGGACGGGCCGGTTCCCAGCGCCCTGAACCGCCGCCCCACGGTGTGCACCAGGCGCGGCATCCCGCGCTACGGAACGCCGAGGCGTTCCGGCAGCCGGCCGGACGTCACCGAGTGCCGGATCCGGTCGCCGACCTCGGCGAGCGTGAACTGCGCGTTCTCAGCGCGGGGGTCCAGGCCGTCGTGTGGCGCAGGAACAGCTGCGTCAGCGACAGCTCCAGCCAGGTGCCGACGGCGCTCATGCCGCCAGCCCCGTGCCGCGACGGCTCCACGCGCCGCTCGCGGGTCAGCCGGCCCCGCACCGGCGGGCCGCCGAGCGCGGCGGCCGGTGCGCGACGGTCCCGCCGCAGGCCCTGCTTTCCCTGGTCGTCATGATTTACCGCCTCGGGTCGGTGAACGGTCCGACTTTCCCATGTGGACCGTGCCCGCGAAATGGACCGCCCGCGCGTACGGCGGCCTCCGATTAGCAGGCTCCTCACAAGGAGGACGAGCGCTCCCTCAAGCCATTACCCAAAAAGGCCCGCCCGCCGTGCAGGAGAGGAGATCCTGCACGGCGGGCGGGTGGTCGGCGGAGTGCGGGTCAGGACTTGCCGGGCGCGGTCTTGCAGTTGGCGGCGTTGTCGAACGCCTTGGTCAGCGCCGGGTTGGCCCGCAGGTCCTCCTTGGGCCCGCGGTAGGTGGCGGAGGTGACCATCACCTTGGAGAGCTTCTGCATCTCGCGCTGGAGCGACTTCTGGTCGGTGACCTGCACCTTGTTCAGGCGCGCGCGGGCCTGCTCGACCGAGGCGCGGGTGGTGCGCAGCTTGGCGAGGGCCTGGTCCACCGAGCCCTGGCCGCCCGACACCGGCGGCGACCCGACGCCCTGGAGGGCGGCCTCCATCGACTTGAGGCGGGTGGAGACGTCGCCCAGGAACACCACCACGTTCTTCTTGTACTGCTTGGGGTCGCTGCTGGTGGACGGCAGCACCACCTTGGCGGAGCCCTGGTCCACCGCCCCGCACACCTTGGTCGCCCAGGCGACCTCGGGGGTCTTGGCCGGGTCCTTCTTGTCGTCGCCGCCGCAGCCGGTGAGCGCGCCGGCGGCGGTGCCGGCGAGGGTGAGGGCGATGATGAGGCGTTTCATGATCAGGTCTCCTCGCAGTTGGGGGTGGCCGGCTTGCCGGCGAGGCGGTCGGCGATGAAGGCCAGCGCGTCGGCGTTGCCGCGGGCGACGCCGGTGATGTGGCCGACGGGGTAGGTCTTCCAGGTGTCGGACACGCCGAGCGAGCAGTACTTGTCGCGCAGCGCCTTGTCCTGGGGGAAGGCGACGATGTCGTCCTCGGTGCCGTGGTAGTGGAACACCGGGACCTTGATGGCGGTGCCGCCGAGCTTGTTCTCGGCGACGCGCGCCAGCCACGGCTTGTCCAGGAACGGCGACTTGGTGAGGTAGTCGCTGGTGCGCTTGCCCTGGTACTCGGTGATCAGCTCCAGCGTGCAGGTGTCCTTCTGCATCGCGGCGAACGCGGCGCGCCCGGCGTCGTTGAAGTAGGAGTCGAGCTTCAGGTCGGGGTAGGCGTTGTCCAGGCCGATCAGCGCGTAGGCCAGGAACCCGAAACCGAGCTTGCCGTTCAGCGGCAGCGACACCAGCGTCAGGTCGGCCGGGACGCCGCCGCCGACCACGGCGGCCAGCTTCAGCTCGGGCGCGTACTCGGGCTGGAGCTGCCCGGCCCACATGGCCGCGCCGCCGCCCTGGGAGTAGCCGCGGAACACCACCGGCGCGGTCGGCGACAGCTTGGCGGCGGGCAGGCGCTGCGCGGCGCGCACGCCGTCCATCAGCGCCGGACCCATCGCCTTGCCGGACATGTAGGTCGTCTTGGGCGTCGGCTTGTAGCCCTCGTAGTCGGTGACCGCGACGGCGTACCCGGCCTTGAGCATCCCGTTCAGCGCGGCCTGCTCGTAGAAGGCGCCCTGGTCGATGAACTTCGACGGCGCGCACCGGAACGCCGGGCCGCTGGTGCCGGGCCCGAACCCGACGATCGGGGCGGCGGCCGGGTCGGCGCCCTTGGGCACCAGGACCGTGCCGGTGACGGCGTTGCGCTCGCCGAGCGCGCTGGTGGACAGGTACATGACCTGCCAGGCGTCGGCGAGCGCGCGGGCGCCGGGCGGCCCGGCCTTGGCGGGGCGCCAGCGGATCACGTCGCCGGGCTTGCCCTCGGGCAGCGGGCTCGGCGGCACGTAGAACTCGTCGCCGGGCGGCGCGGGGTCACCGGGCGCGGCCGTCACGCCGGCGGCCTGCGGGGCGGCCTGCGCCGCGGCGCGCGGCGCCGCCGTCGCGACCGGCGCGGTCGCGGCCCATCCGCACAGCGACAGCGCGGCGGCCAACGGAACGAGGGCCCGTCCGGACCGGGAGAACTTTCCGAACATCGGTCGAACCTCCTTCACTGGCCGGTCGCGGGCTTGGGCGCGAGCTGGAGCGCGATGGTGTTGCCGGGTCCGGCGAACGCGCCGCTGACCACGCCGTTCAGGACGCCGCAGCCGGTGAGGGGCGCCAGCTCGTAGCCGCCCTTGAGCGTGCCGCCCTTGGCCGGGTCGAACGCGCCGTCCGCGGCCAGGGCGATCTGCGACGGCTTCTCCGTCGTGCAGGCGTCGCCGCCGCCCAGCGGGATGCCGAACAGCGTGAACGACGAGACCCTGGTGGTGACGGGGACCGGCTCCAGCTTCAACGCGCCGCCGGTGAGGCTCCCCTTGAGCGGCTGCTGCGGTTCGAGGGCGAGCCCGGCCTGGACCGGCAGGAAGCCGAAGAGCTTGAGGTCGCCCTTGGTCGGAGCGAGCTTCAGCGTGCCGGCGAACGTGCCGGTCTCGTCGGTGGTCGCGTCCAGGCCGCCGGTCAGCGGGGCGGTGCCGTTGCCCGCTTTGACGGCGGTGGTGCCCGTGACGTCGTAGGCGTACGTGCCGCCGGCGGGGCCGCCGCCGACGGTGATCTCCGCCAGCCTGTTGTTCTGGCCGGGCTCCTGCGCGCACTCGGACTCGAAGGTGTCCAGGCCCGTCAGGGTGCCGTCGGACAGGCGCGGCGTGAGGGTGAGCACCAGGTCGTTCACCAGGATCTGCGCCTTGCCCGCCTTGTTGAAGCGGATGGAGGGCGCCTGGCCGCGCGCCTTGACCTCGACGCCGCCGGAGGCCGGCAGGGCCGTCTTGTCCAGGACCGCTGGGATCTTCAGCGACAGGTCGCCCTGCGCGGACTTGACCGTCACCCCGGCCGAGGCGGTGCCTTCGAGGGTGGCGGCGCCGACCACGTTCAGGCCCTGCACGGACTTGGCGCCGACCTCCGAGACGGTGTCCACCACGATCGGCGGCAGCGGCTTGCCGACGTCGACGCTCTCGGGGATGTCGGTGGCCAGCCGCACGGTCACCGGCTGCGCGCCTAGCAGGGGGAACTGGCACTGGTACTTCAACGACAGCGACGCCGGCTTGGCCGCCCTGGCGGGCGGTGCTGCGGCGGGGGATCCCGCCGCCGCGTGCGGTGCGGCCACCGCCGCGCTCGACAGCGCCAGGCCGGCGGCGGCCAGCATGGTCACGGCTTTCAAGGGCCACCTCTCTTGGGGGCGGGTCGGAGGGGGGTCGAAAAGACGGATCAGGTGCGCGGCTTGGGCGCCAGGTCGAGATCGATGGTGTTGCCCTCACCCGCGGTGAAGGCGCTCAGGACGGGGGTGAGCGGGCCGCAGTCCTTGAGGTCGGACAGCGCGTAGGTGCCCTTGAGCTTGCCGCCCTTGAGGGGCTCGAACTTGCCTTCGGAGGTGAGGCGGATGTCGGAGGGCGCGGTGGTCCTGCAGTTCTCGCCGCCGCCCAGGGGGAGGCCGAACAGGGTGAAGGACGGCAGCTTGGTGACGACCTTGGAGTCGGCGGTCAGCGTGCCGTTCTTCAACGTGCCGGTGGTCTTGCCCTGGGGCTCCAGCACGATCCCGGCCTGCACGGGCAGGAAGCCCAGGATCTTGAAGTCGCCCTTGGTCGGGTTCAGCACCAGGTCGGCGGTGAAGTCGCCCGTGGACAGCTTCAGGTCGGCGTCGATCGTGCCCGTCAGCGGCGCGGTGCCGTTGGGGGCCTTGACGAACGTCGAGCCCTTGAGGTCGTAGCCGTACTTGACGGTGCCGCCACCGCCGCCGGTGGTGGTGATGGTGAACGGCGCGGACGCGGCCGAGTAGTTCCTCTCGGCGTCCTTGGCCTTGATCGTGAAGGTGTGGGCCGTGCCGGGGGCCAGGCCGGAGATCTTCGCCTTGGGCTCGGTCACGTCGGCGACCTTGGCGCCGCTCGCGTCGTAGACCTCGTAGCCGGCCAGGTCGCCGTCGGGGTCGGTGGAGGCGTCCCAGGTCAGCGTCGCCGAGGTGTCGTCGGCGTCGCCCCGCACGTTCTGCGGGTCGGTGGGCGGGCTGCCGGGGAAGGCACCGAAACGGACCAGTGTCTTGTTGGCGGACGTATTCCGGCACTGGATGTTCTTCATCAAGACGCCGTCGGGGTCGTCCGGCACCTCGATCGGGCCGCCCTCGGAGTCCAGGGCCGTGATGTCCAGGGCCATGTCGCCCAGGTCGACTCTGCCGGAGACCGGCTTGTTGAACTTGATGGCCGGCGTCGAGCCGCGGCCCTCCAGTACGAATCCGCCTCCGGGCGTCACCTCGGTCCGCTTCAGAGTGATCGGCACCCTCAGGTTGGTATCCCCCTGCGGGACCCGCACGATGAGCTGCTGCTTGGCGGTGCCCTCCAGTATGCGGGCGCCGAGCAGGCTCAGGCCCGCGGCGGTGTCGGCGTTCACCCGCGCCTGCATGTCCAAGTCGATCTTCAGCGTGGAGCTGTGGGGCGGGAGCCCACCCGGAAAGGTCGCTTTGAACGTGGTGATGAGCTTCTGCTCGCGCACCACCGGGAACACGCAGTTGTGCTCGACGGTCAGCTCGGCGGTCGGCTCGGCCCGGGCCGACGCGGCCTGAGCCGGGGGCAGGCCGACGCCCGCCAGCACCGCCGCCGAGGCCACGACCGTGGCGATGGCCCTTCTGGACTTTCCCTTCGTGCTCACTCGTCACCTCTCGTGTCGCGAAGCGGGGCGGGGCGGGGCGGGGGATCGGAAGAAGTCGGGTCTCGGAGGGGGTCCGGCCCCCGCCGCGCGCGGGCGGCGGGGGCCGGACGGATGACCGGGATGCGGTCGCCTCAGACGCGTCAGGTGCGCGGCTTGGGCGTCAGGTCCAGGTCGATGGTGTTGCCCTTGCCCGCGGTGAAGATGCTCAGGATCGGGGTGAGCAGGTTGCAGTCCTTGATCTCCGACAGCTCGTAGGTGCCCTTGAGCTTGCCGCCCTTCAGCGGCTCGAACTTGCCCTCGGAGGTCAGGCGGATGTCGGACGGCTTGACGGTCTTGCAGTTCTCGCCGCCGCCCAGCGGGATGCCGAACAGGGTGAAGGTCGGCAGCTTGGTGACCACCTGGGTGTTGGCGATCAGCTGGCCGCTCTTCAGCGTGCCGGTGGTCTTGCCCTGCGGCTCCAGCACGATCCCGGCCTGCACGGGCAGGAAGCCCAGGATCTTGAAGTCGCCCTTGGTCGGGTTCAGCACCAGGTCGGCGGTGAAGTCACCGGTCGACAGCTTCAGGTCGGCGTCGATCGTGCCCGTCAGCGGCGCGGTGCCGTTGGGGGCCTTGACGAACGTCGAGCCCTTCAGGTTGTAGCCGTACTTGACGGTGCCGCCGCCACCGCCCTCGGTGGTGGTGAAGGTGACCGGCGAGGCGCCCGAGTAGTTGTTCTTGGCGTCCTTCGCCTTCACCGTGTAGGTGTAGGACGTCTTGGCCGTCAGGCCGGTGAGCTCCGCCGTGGTCCCGGCGCCCTCGGCGACCTTGTTGCCGTCCTTGTCGTACACCTCGTAGCCGACCAGGTCGTCGTCCTGGTCGGTGGAGGCGTCCCAGGTCAGCGTCGCGGAGGTGTCCTTGGGGGCGGCCTTCACGTTCTGCGGGGCGGTGGGCGCGTTGTTGCCGCCGCCGCCGTCACCGAGGGTCTTGACGGTGACGGGCTCGGAGGCCGCCGAGTAGTGCGCCTTGGCGTCCTTCGCCTTCACCGTGTAGGTGTAGGACGTGTTGGGCTTCAGGCCCGTGATCTCCGCCGGGGACTTGGCCACGTCGGCGACCTTCGCGCCGCTCGCGTCGTAGACCTCGTAGCCGGTCAGGTCACCGTCGGGGTCGGTGGAGTCGTCCCACGTCACCGTCGCCGAGTTGCTGGTGGCGGTGCCCTTCACGTTCTTCGGGGTGGTGGGCGCGCTGCCCTCCTGGTCACCGCCGGTGATGTTGAACTTGGCGAGCGTCCGGTTCGTCGAGAGGATCGTGCACTGCACGTTCTTCATCGAGACGCCGTCGGGGTCGTCCGGGATGTCCACCGGGTTGCCCGCCAGGTCCGACGCCTTCATGTTCAGCGTCAGGTTGCCCAGGTCGATCTGACCGGGACCCGGCTTGTTGAACTTGATGGCCGGCGCGGTGCCGTGGCCGGGGATGTCGAACTCCCCGCTCGGCGGAACCTTGGTCTTGCTCAGGTTCACCGGCACCTTCAGGGACAGGTCGCCCTGCGGGGCCTTCACGGTGGTGGACTGCGAGCCGGTGCCTTCGAGCTGCTCGGCGCCGACCAGGTTCAGACCCGCCGTGGTGTCGGCGTTCACCCGCGACTGCACGTCCACCTCGATCTTCGGGGTGAAGGTGTTGACCGGGATGGTCTCCGGGATGTCCGTCTTGATCTTCGCGACGATCTTCTGGTCACGGACCAGCGGGAACACGCAGTTGTACTCGACGGTCAGCTCGGCGGGCTTGGCCATCGCCGGCGGGGCCGACAGCAGGCTGCCGCCCGCCACCGCGGCGGCCACGGTCGCGATGATGGCGGCCGACCTTCTGGACTTTCTCTTCTCGCTCACTCGTTACCTCTCGTGTTACGAAGCAGTACGGGCTCACTCACTTGCCCCCGGGGGTCGTTCACCTCCAAAAGGCGGGCCCTGGTACGGGGTGGTAATTGCTCGGCCTCATGGGGCGCCGAGCCGGGAACTCCGTGGATCAAGAGGCCGAGTCGGCCGAAGAGATCCCAGGTCGGCGTCGTGCCGGCCGGTTCTTCGACCTGCTCTGCCGGGTCTTTCGGGGGCTTGCCAGGCGGAAACTATCCGGCGCGGATCGCCAAGTCCATACATTCTTCGCGGACGCTGGAAATTTCATAAGTAGTGAGCGATAAAGGAGCGCTTACTATCACGCGGCGGCAATCGCGACAGGGTGGGTACCGGGCGCGGACGCCCTTTGCGCGGCCCCGGTTTTCAGCGTCAGGCAATAATTTCCGGCCGGTTTTCATCACCGAACGACGAGGGTGCCGCCGGGCGGCCGTTTCTTGTCGGCCGGTGAGCACGGAGGAGGGCGCTTTGTGTTCTCGCCGTACGGTGCGCGGCAGTGGCCTCTGTCACCCTTCGAAATGTCCTGGACCGCGGAGGGCCAGGCGCGCGGGGGTCCCCGCTCGGCGCGCCCCACCCCCCGCCGCGGTCCACGCGCGACCGTGCGGGCCGTCCCCGTCCCGCCGGTGCACCCGCCGCGCACGCGGCGGTCGAGGAGGTGCCCCGATGAAGCAGACGCTCGAACCGGGCGGACTGGCGGAACCCACGTGGCAGCCCGCGCATCCGCTGCCCCGCCGCCTCGCCCAGGTGATGCGGCCGGAGCTGCCCGGCCTCACCGACGAGATCGTCAACGAGATCCGCCGTGCCATCCCCGAGTACGCCCGGCCGGTGGACGGTCCCTACGGGCAGGTGCTGCGCGCCGCGGTGCGCACGGCGC
This sequence comes from Spirillospora sp. CA-253888, assembly GCA_050936435.1. Classification (GTDB taxonomy): domain Bacteria; phylum Actinomycetota; class Actinomycetes; order Streptosporangiales; family Streptosporangiaceae; genus Spirillospora. The sequence goes on along the minus strand of JBNJMT010000001.1, from coordinate 4,179,903 downwards.
TCGGCGCGTTCGTGGACCGGATCGCGGCCGGCGGCCCGCTGCCCGGCGGCGCGTACGCCGACGGCGCGCGGCGGCTCGGCCGCTACGAGGCCCGCGAGGGCCGCAGCCTGGACACCCTCCAGGCGGCCTACCGGATCGGCGGGCAGGTGGCCTGGCGTCGGATCATGAAGGTCGCGCCGCGCTACGACGTCTCGTCGGCGATCATGTCGCGGCTGGCCGACGCGCTGTTCGTGTTCCTGGACGAGCTGGCGGCGCTGTCGCTGGACGGCTACCTGGAGGCGCGCGCCACCCCGGTCGCGCCGCTGGACGAGCGCCGCCGCGAGCTGCTGCGGCTGGTGCTGACCGGCGCGCCGGGCCCGGCGCTGATGGAGCTGGCCGAGGCGGCGCGCTGGCCGGTGCCGCGCGAGGCGACGCTGGTGGCGCTGCGGCCGGGCGCGCGGTGCGTGCGCGGCGCGCTGGACCGCGACCTGCTGGCCGACTTCGGCGACGGCGAGCCGCACCTGCTGGTGCCGGGCCCGCTGACGCAGGGCCGCCGCACGATGCTGGAGGCGGCCTTCCCCGCGGGCGGCGCCGCCGCCGGGCTGACGGTCCCGCTGTCGCAGTCGGCCGACTCGCTGCGCTGGGCGCGGCGGGCGCTGGCGCTGGCCGCCGAGGGCGTGCTGGACGACGGGCCGGTGCTGGACTGCGCCGACCATCTGGTCACGCTGTGGCTGATGGCCGACCCGGGCCTGCTGGACCAGCTCGCCCGCCGCCAGCTCGGGATGCTGGACTCGATGACCGAGGGCCAGCGCGAGCGCCTGGTGGAGACGTTGCGGACCTGGCTGGTCACCCGCGGCACCGCCGCCGAGATCGCCAAGCTGCTGCACATCCACCCGCAGACCGTGCGGTACCGGATGCGCAAGATCGAGCAGACGCTCGGCGACCGGCTGGAGGACCCCGAGTCCCGCTTCGGGATCGAGGTCGTCCTGCGGGCGATGGAACTGCGCGAGCGCGTCGACCACTGAGCCCCTGGCGCGGGGCGGGCGGGCCCTTCCCGCCCCGCGCCGGGCGCGGGCGGGGCTAGCGCGGGATGTTGCGCAGGTTGCTCTTGGCCAGGTTCAGCATCTTGCCGACGCCCCCGTCCAGCACCGTCTTGCCCGCCGCCAGCGCGAAGCCCTTCACCTGCGTGCCGGTGATGTGCGGCGGGATCGACAGCGCGTTGGGGTCGGTCACCACGTCCACCAGGAACGGGCCGGGCGCCGCCAGCGCGCGGGCCAGCGCGTCGCGCACCTCGGCGGGCTTCTCCACCCGCACCGACGGGATGCCGGCGGCGTGGGCGATCGCGGCGAAGTCCACCGGCGCGTGGTCGGTCTCGAAGGACGGCAGGCCGTCCACCATCATCTCCAGCTTCACCATGCCGAGCGAGGAGTTGTTGAACACCACGGTCTTGACCGGCAGGTCGTGCAGCCTCACCGTCAGCAGCTCGCCCATCAGCATGCCGAGGCCGCCGTCGCCCGACAGCGAGACGACCTGCCGGCTCCGGTCGGCGAGCTGGGCGCCGATGGCGTGCGGCAGGGCGTTGGCCATGGAGCCGTGCACGAACGAGCCCATGACGCGGCGGCGGCCGTTGGGCGTCAGGTAGCGCGCCGCCCACACGTTGCACATGCCGGTGTCCACGGTGAAGACGGCGTCGTCGGCGGCCAGGTCGTCCAGGACGTCGGCGACGTACTCGGGGTGGATCGGGGTGTGCTTGGCGATGTCGGTGGTGTAGGCGTCCACGACCTTCTTGAGCAGCTTGTAGTGCTCGCGCAGCATCTCGTCCAGGTAGGACTGGTCCCTCTTCTGCCGCACCTTCGGCAGCAGCGCGCGCAGCGTCTCGCCGACGTCGCCGTGCACGGCGAGCTCCAGCGGCGTGCGGCGGCCCATCCGCGCCGGGTCGTGGTCGATCTGGACGGTGTTGCGGCCCGGCAGGAACGCCTCGTAGGGGAAGTCGGTGCCGACCAGCACCACGAGGTCGGCCTCGTGCATGGCCTTGAAGCACGCCCCGTACCCGAGCAGGCCGCTCATGCCCACGTCGTAGGGGTTGTCGTACTGGATCCACTCCTTGCCGCGCAGCGAGTGGCCGACCGGCGCGTGCACGCGGGCGGCCAGCTCCATGACCTCGGCGTGCGCGTTCCGCACGCCCGCGCCGCAGAAGAGCATGACCTTCTCGGCCGCGTTGACCATCGTGGCGAGCTGCTCGACCTGGTCGGCGGGCGGGCGGACCGTCCCCTGCCGGACGAGCAGGTCGCTGGCGCCGGTGGCCGACGCGGCGTCCTGGTGCGCGGTGTCGCCGGGCAGCACGACCACCGAGACGCCGCCCCGGCCGACCGCGTGCTGGATCGCGGTCCGCAGGACGCGGGGCATCTGCGCGGGTCCGTTGATCAGCTCACAGTAGTGGCTGCACTCGGTGAACAGCCGCTCGGGGTGGGTCTCCTGGAAGAAGCCGGTGCCGATCTCGTTGCTGGGGATCTGCGAGGCCAGCGCCAGGACCGGCGCGCCCGACCGGTGCGCGTCGAACAGGCCGTTGACCAGATGGGTGTTGCCGGGGCCGCAGCTGCCCGCGCAGACCGCGAGGCGTCCGGTGAGCTGGGCCTCGGCCGCGGCGGCGAACGCGCCGGCCTCCTCGTTGCGGACGTGCACCCACTCGATGCCGTCGGTGCGCCGCACCGCGTCCACGACGGGGTTCAGGCTGTCGCCCACGACCCCGTAGATGCGCCGGACGCCAGCCTGGCGCAGCACCTCGATGAACTGTTCCGCGACCGTGGTGGCCATGACCGCACTCCCCCTCCGCTCGGGCACGAGGCCCACGACCTGAGGAAATGCCCGGCGATCTTCGGCCTAACCCCGGCCGGGCCGGGTAGGCGGGGAACATGGGCGAGATCACCGGCATCCGGCTGCGCTCCTGACCTGCACCTTTTGGTGCTCTTTATAAGCCGTTGAGGGCTTGTGCTGGCGAGGCCCGCGGGTAAGTGATCAACGTTCGGCGATCCTCGTCCCAGCAGGAAGAAGAGCCATGTCCAGAACGTTGCCCGTCTCCGTCGCGGCCGGTATGGCGGCGACCCTGCTCCTGTCCGCCTCGGCCTGCGGGAAGGAGGTGGACACGTCCCTGTCCGGCGTCACGGGTTCGGCGACGCCGTCGGGGTCCGCGGCGACCTCGGGCCAGGCGTCCCCGTCCGGGTCGATGGGCCAGAACGGCTCGCCGTCCCCGGCCCCGGCCTCGCCCGGCGCCGGCTCCGGCACCGCATCGGGGAACCGCCTGGCCACGGGTCCGGGGTCGCTCGCCAACCCCCAGGTGACCGCCAAGCTGGACGACGCCGACGGCCAGCGCCCCGAGGGCCTGGCGCTGGAGCCCGACGGCGCCGGCAACGTGACCTTCGGCGGCAAGGCGCACCAGATCGCCCGCATCGGCACCGACGGGAACGTCAAGGTGCTCGACACCCTGCCCGCGCCCGAGGGCGACGCCGCCGGCCCGTCCGGCATCACGCGCGGCTCCAACGGCACCCTGTACGTCGCCAACGCGGCGGGCAGCGCCGACCAGAACGGCATCTGGCGGCTGCCCCGCGGCGCCAAGGCCAGCCGGGTCGCCTCGCTGCCCGCCGACGCGGCCGCCAAGGGCGTGACGATCGACGAGGCCAGCGGCGACATCTACCTGACCGAGCACGCCAAGGGCCAGATCTGGAAGATCCGCGCCCATGACGACAAGGCCACGCTCTGGGCGCAGGGCGACGAGCTGGCCGGCTCCGGGGGCGACTCGGGCGGCGGCGCGAGCGGCATCAAGGTCCGCAACGGCGCGGTCTGGACGACCAACGCCGACAAGGGCACGCTGGTGCGCATCCCGATCAAGGGCGACGGCACGGCGGGCGACCCCGAGGTGAAGGCGACCGACCTCAAGGGCGCCGGGGACCTGGCGTTCACCCAGGGCACCGACGATGTGGCCCTGGTGACGCAGGAGTCGGCGAACCAGGTCGTCCGGGTGAAGTCCGACGGCACCCACGACCCGGTGCTGAACGCGCAGAGCGGCCTGGCGGGCCCGACCTCGGTGGTCGTCCGCGAGGGCAAGGCGCACATCGCCAACGCGGGCACCGACGACAAGAAGGAGCCGGGCCTGCTGACGGCCGACGTCCAGCGGTGACCCGGCGGGCGGGGCGGCGGCGGCCGCGGTCCGGCGGCTCCGGCCGTCAGACCGCGGCCGCCGGCACGCCTGCGGCGAGTCCGTCGCGCGAGACCAGGGCCGCGTAGCGGCCGTCCAGCGCCAGCAGCTCGTCGTGGGTGCCGCGCTCGGCGACCCGCCCGCGGTCCAGGACGATGATCTGGTCGGCGTCGCGGACGGTGGACAGCCGGTGCGCGATGGTGATGGTGGTGCGGCCCTGCGCCAGGGCGTCGATGGCGTCCTGGACGGCCTGCTCGGTCCGGGTGTCCAGCGCGCTGGTCGCCTCGTCCAGCACCAGGACCGGCGGGTTGCGCAGGATCGTGCGGGCGATCGCCAGGCGCTGCTTCTCGCCGCCGGAGAAGCGGTAGCCGCGCTCGCCGACCATCGTGTCGTAGCCGTCGGGCAGCGCCGCGATGTGGTCGTGGATCTGGGCGGCGCGGGCGGCGGCGACCAGCTCCTCGTCGGTCGCCTCGGGCTTGGCGAAGCGCAGGTTGTCGGCGACCGAGGCGTGGAACAGGTAGGTCTCCTGGGAGACCACGCCGACCGCGTCCGCCAGGTCGGCGAACGACAGCTCGCGCACGTCCACGCCGTCGATCGTGACCCGGCCCGACGTCACGTCGTACAGCCGGGGCACCAGGTAGCTGAGGGTGGTCTTGCCCGAGCCGGTCTCGCCGACCACGGCGAGGTGCGTCCCGGCGGGGACGGTCACGTCGACGTCGCGCAGGGCGGGGGCGTCGGGGCCGTAGGAGAAGCCGACGTGCTCGAAGCGGACGTCGCCGCGCACCTCCGTCAGCGGGGTGGGCTCGGCGGGCTCGGTGATGTCGGGCTCCAGGTCCAGGTACTCGAAGATCCGGTGGAACAGGGCCATCGAGCTCTGCACGTCCACGCCGGTCTGCAGCAGCATCACCATCGGGCGCAGCAGGCCCGACTGGAGCGTGGTGAAGGCGACCAGGGTGCCGATCGACACCAGCGGCGTGCCCCCGGCGGCGGTGAGGCCGGCCGCCCAGTAGACGACCGCGGGCATCGCGGACATGACGATCATGATGGTGGACTGCCGCCAGCGCCCGGCCATGCTGGAGCGGATCTCCAGGTCCACCAGGCCCTTGGACTCGGCGGCGAACTGCTCGGTCAGCGCCTTGGAGCGGCCCATCGTGCGGCCGAGCAGGACGCCGCTGACCGACAGCGACTCCTCCACGATCGCCGACATGGCCGCCATCTGGCCCTGCCGCTTGGAGGTGATCTTCTTGCGCTCGCTGCCGACCCGGCGGCTGATCCACACGAAGAACGGCAGCATGGCCAGCGACACCAGGGTGAGCCGCCAGTCCAGGAACACCATCGCGATGACGGTCGCGACCACCGAGGTGAAGTTGGAGACCAGCGAGGTGGCGGTGGAGGTCACCGTGGACTGCATGCCGCCGATGTCGTTGGCGATGCGCGACTGCACCTCGCCGGTGCGGGTCTGGGTGAAGAACGCCAGCGGCATCCGCTGGAGGTGGCCGTACACGGCGGTGCGCAGGTCGTGCATGACCCGCTGGCCCACGCCGGTGGACAGGTAGGTCTGCAGGACGCCGAACACGCTGGTGGCCACGGCGACCGCGACCATGCCGAGCGCGAGCAGCGTCAGCAGGCCGGTGCGGCCCTGCGGCAGCGCGACGTCCAGCACCTCGCGCAGCATGAACGGCGAGGCGAGGCCGACCAGCGACGACAGGCCGACCAGCAGGCCGACCAGGGCGAGGCGGCCCCGGTAGGGGCGGAACAGGCGCAGGATGCGGCGCCCCTGGCGCGGTGGGGACGGTGCGGGGGTCTCGGCGGTCCGAGGCTCGGGCTTCGACGTCACCGGCGGCTCCTTTCGTCGGGGAACACCCCGTTATAACTGAGCCAGGCTCATAATCATTCCCGGCAACTATGAGCTAGCCTCTAAGTATGGAAAGCGAGCTGGCCGACCTCCTGCTGCGGGCGGCGCGGCGGATGCGCCGCCACCAGACCGACCGCCTCGCCCCCCTCGGCCTCACCCCCGCCCAGGCGCGCGCCCTGCGCGTGATCACCGGCCATGCGCCGCTGCGCATGGTGGACCTGGCCGACCGGCTGGACATCGTGCCCCGCTCGGCCACCACGCTGGTGGACGCGCTGGAGGAGGCGGGCCTGGTCGCCCGCCGACCTGATCCGGCCAACCGCCGCTCGCTGCTGGTCGAGCCGACCGGGGCGGGCCTGGAGGCGCGCGCCCGCATGTCGGCGGTGCGCCGGGAGGCCGCCGAGGAGCTGTTCGCGCCGCTGAGCGCCGCGCAGCGCGAGACGCTGCTCGGCCTGCTGACCGCGATGGACGAGGCCGACCCGCCGCGCGGCTGCCGCCACGATCGCCGAGCGTGATCGTCCGGCCTCTGGCCCTTCTGATCATGCCAGCATATGGTGGCGGGGTTTGGTCACTCGTCCCCGCACCGAGGAGTGGTCGGCATGGCCCGAGAGCCCGACCGAGAGCCCGTCCGAGACCCCGGCCGCTTCCGCCGCCGTCTCGCCCCCGTGTCCGCAAGCCTCACCGCTGCCGTCGTCGCGATCGCCCTCGTCCCGGGCGCCCCCGCGAGCGCGGCTCCCCCCGCACCGCCGGAGCGGGCGGCGCCGGACGACGGCCCGTCCCGCACGGTCACGCTCGTGACCGGCGACAAGGTCACCGTCACGCCGAAGAAGGGCGCCAAGCCCGAGGTCGCGGTCACCCCCGCCCCCGGCCGCAGGGTCGGCCACAGCGTCATCGTCACCAAGGACAAGATCACCGTGCTGCCGGCGGACGCCGCCGGGCTCGTCGCGGCGGGCCGCCTGGACCGCCGCCTGTTCGAGGTGGACCGGCTGCTGGCCTCCGGCTACGACGACGCGAGCCGGGCCGCGCTGCCGCTCATCGTCAAGCAGCCCACCGCGGCCCTCAAGGCGGGCGCGAAGCGGGTCCGGTCGGCCGGGGCGCTGACCGCCATGGACGCGCCCAAGGACGAGGTCGGCCGGACCTGGAAGGCGTTCGTCGCCGACGGCTCGGCCCGCATGTGGCTGGACGGCAAGGTCAGGGCCGCGCTCGACAAGAGCGTCCCGCAGGTCGGCGCGCCCGCCGCCTGGGAGAAGGGCCTCACCGGCAAGGGCGTCAAGGTCGCGGTGCTCGACACCGGCGTGGACGCCGACCATCCCGACCTCAAGGACAACCTCGCCGAGTCGAAGAACTTCACGACCGCGCCCTCGGCCGGGGACGTCTCCGGCCATGGCACGCACGTCGCATCGGTCCTCGCCGGAACGGGCGCGGCGTCGGGCGGCAAGTACCGGGGCGTCGCGCCGGACGCGTCGCTGGTCAGCGGCAAGGTGCTCGGCGACGACGGCGAGGGCCAGGAGTCCTGGCTGATCGACGGCATGACCTGGGCCGCCCGGGAGGCCAAGGCCAAGGTCGTCAACCTCAGCATGACCTGCTTCTGCGACTCCCCGGCCGTCGATCCGGTCGAGCAGGCGCTGAACGACCTGTCGGCCGAGACCGGCGCGCTGTTCGTCGGCGCGGCCGGCGACGTGATCTGGCCCGCGCCCGGCGTGGTCGCGCTGCCCGGCGCGGCCGCCGAGGCGCTGGCCGTGAGCGCCGTGGACGCCCAGGACCGGCCCGCCGTGTCCACGCAAGGTCCGCGCCCGTGGGACCACGCCGTCAAGCCCGAGATCATGGCGCCGGGCGTCGGGATCGTCGCGGCCCGCGCCAAGGGCGGCACCGTGGGTTCGCCGGTGGACGACGACTACACGCGCCTGTCGGGCACCTCGGTCGCCACGCCGCACGTCGCCGGGGCCGCCGCGATCCTCGCCCAGCAGCACCCCGACTGGCACGGCCGCCGCATCAAGTCCACCCTGATGGCCTCGGCCAAGAACCTGGACGGCGTGTCCATGCACGTCCAGGGCGCGGGCCGGGTGGACGTGGCCAAGGCCGTCGCCCAGCAGGTGTCGGCCTCCCCCGCCACGATCGCCGCCGACGCCAAGTGGCCCGACTCCGGCTCGGCCCCCTACGAGCGGAAGGTCACCTACTCCAACGCCGGGGACGCGCCCGTCACCCTCGACCTCGCGGTCTCCCTGAGCACCCGGCAGGGCGAGGCGCTGCCCGCCGGCGCCGCGCGGCTCGACCGGACGCAGGTCACCGTCCCGGCGAACGGCACCGCGGCGGTGACGCTGACGCTCGGCGGCGTGGACGGCGTCAAGCCGGACCTCTACAGCGGCCACCTCACCGCCTCCAGCGGCGGCGCGCCCGTCGTCCGGACCCCCGCCAACGCCTACGTCGAGCCGCCGACCGCGAACGTGACGCTGCCGACCTACGGCCGCGACGGCGAGCCCGCGGCGCTGTACCCGTCCGTCATCCTCAGCAACCTGGAGACCGGCGAGTACTTCGACGCGCGGGCCACCCCCGACTCCGTGGCGCACGTCCGCGTCCCGCCGGGCCGCTACCTGGTCAGCGCGCACCTGCGCACCGGCACCGCGTGGGACAGCGGCATCACGGAGATCGTGGAGTTCAAGGCGGGCGCCAACCGGCACGTGCTGGACGCCCGGCAGACCACGCCGGTGGACTTCACCAACGACACCTCCGGAGCGGCGCTCTCCGCGGCCCAGACCGCCGTCGGCTACGAGGGCGAGAAGGTGCGCGTCCGCTCCTTCTCCTACGCGACGCCGCAGCAGCGGATCTCGTTGAAGCCGGTGCGCGATCCGAACATCAGTTACAACGCGTCGTCCCTCTGGGAGACCGGGACCACGCAGATCTTCCGCGACCACCGGTACGTCCTCGGCGAGGTCCCGGTCGACCCGGCGCTGCACACCCGCAAGGCGCGGATGGCGCAGATCCGCACCACCGTCCGGTCGCAGGGCACCGCCTCCAAGGGCACGCTCCGCTGGAGTTCGATCCCCGAGCCGGCCGCCGCCGGCGGCAGCACGCTCGGCGTGGAGCGCGCCTTCCCCGCCAGGTTCACGCTGTTCCTGCGGGCCGACCCGAAGATCGGTTGGACCGCGGAGCTGGACACGCCGGGCGACGACCTCGGCCGGGGCGCGCTGGTGTTCCGCCGGGCGCGCACCTACCGGCCCGGCCCGCAGACCGACGTGTGGAACGCGGCGGTCATCGGCCCCAACCTGGTGGCCGGGGACAACACCCGCGAGGGCGACACCCTCTCGGTCACCTCCGCCTGCGCGGTGACCGGCGCGCTGGACGACTGCGGCTACGACGACACCACCCAGGGCACCCTCACCCTCGGCCGCGACGGCGCGCAGATCGCCTCCCGCGAGATCCGGCCGGGCCGGCAGGCGGCCTGGATGACCGCCAAGGTGCCCGCCGACGCCGCGACCTACACCCTGCACGAGAAGCTCACCCGCACCGGGCCGCCCGCCTCGCTCTCCACCGCGACCGACACGTTGTGGACGTTCCGGTCCGCGCACGCCGCGGGCGAGCAGGCGCTGCCGCTGATGACGGTGGACCTGATGCCCGCCGGGCTGGACGACCACAACCGGGCCAAGGCCGGGCGGACGACGGTCGTCCCGTTCTGGGTGAAGCGCAACCCGGGCGCGCCCGCCGCCGCGATCGCCTCCAGCACGATCGAGGCGTCGTTCGACGACGGCGGGACCTGGCAGAGGCTCCGGGTCGTCGGCACCGCCGGCGCCGGAGCGGTGACCGTGACGCCGCCCGCCGGGGCCGAGCACGTGTCGCTGCGCGCCTCCGCCACCGACCGCGACGGCAACGCCGTCGTGCAGACCGTCATCCGGGCCTACCGGCTCGCCTGACATGACCGAAGGGCCGGTGCCGCGTTCGCGGCACCGGCCCTTCCACGTTTCCGGACGGTCAGTCGGCCAGGGCCCCGGCGGGCTCGGCCTCCTTCGCCCCGTTCTCCGCTCCGCCCTTCGCCTCGTCCTTCGCGGCGGGCAGGTCCAGGCTGTCGCGCAGCACGACCGGCTTGAGCGCCGCCGCCGCGATGATCCCGACGATCGCGATGGCCGCCGACACCAGGAAGATGTGCCCGGTGGCGTCGCCGTAGGCGCCGCGCACGATCTCCTGGATCGGGCCGGGCAGCGCCTTGACGTCCAGCGTCCCGCCCGCGCCGCCCGACTGCGAGGCCGGGACGCCCAGCTTGGTCAGGCCGCTCGCGATGCTGGTGGCGACCTGGTTGGCGAGGACCGCGCCCAGCACCGACACCCCGATCGTGCCGCCCAGCGAGCGGAAGAACGTCACCGCACCGCTCGCCGCGCCGATCTCGCGCAGCGGCACCGAGTTCTGCACGACCAGCACCAGGTTCTGCATCGACATGCCGACGCCCGCGCCGACCAGCAGCATCCCGAAGGCGATCAGGTAGAGCGAGGTCTCGTGGTCCATGGTGGCCAGCACCGCGAACCCGACCGTCAGCACGATCGTGCCGGTCACGATGTAGCCCTTGACCTTGCCGGTCTTGGTGGTGAGCCGCCCGGCGACCGTGGAGGACACCAGCACGCCCACCATCATCGGGATGGTCAGCAGGCCCGCCTCGGTCGGGCTGTAGCCGCGGCCGATCTGGAAGTACTGGCCGAGGAACACCGAGCCGCCGAACATCGCCATGCCGACCGCGAGGCTCGCCACGATCGCGAGCGCGGTGTTGCGGCGCGCGATGACGTCCAGCGGGACGACCGGCTCGGCCACCCGCGACTCCACCCACACGGCGGCGGCCAGGACCGCGAGGCCCGCGCCGACCATGGCGCCGGTCTGCCAGGAGATCCAGCCGAAGTTCCGGTCGACGAAGGTGACCCAGATCAGCAGGGTGCTGACGCCGATCGCGATCAGCGTGGCGCCCCAGTAGTCGATCTTGGCGTCGGGGCGGCGCACCACCGGCAGGTGCAGGGTCTTCTGCAGCAGCACGAAGGCGACGGCCGCGAACGGCACGCCGACGAAGAAGCACCAGCGCCAGCCGAGCCAGGAGGTGTCCACGATGAGGCCGCCGAGCAGCGGGCCGCCCACGGTGGCCAGCGCCATGACGCCGCCGAGGATGCCGAAGTAGCGGCCCCGGTCGCGGGGGCTGATCATCGCGGCGATGACGATCTGCACCAAGATCTGCAGCCCGCCCATGCCGAGGCCCTGGAAGGCGCGGGCGGCGATGAGCTGGGCGGTGTCCTGGGCGAAGCCGGAGATCAGCGAGCCCAGCGTGAAGATCACGATGGACGCCTGGACCAGCGTCTTCTTGTTGTACAGGTCGGCGAGCTTGCCCCAGATCGGGGTGGTGGCGGTGGACACCAGCAGGGTGGCGGTGACCACCCAGGTGTACTGCGACTGCGTGCCGTGCAGCGCGCCGATGATCTGCGGCAGCGCGGTGGAGACCACGGTGGCGCTGAGCATCGCCACGAACAGGGCCAGCAGGAGGCCGCTCAGGGCCTCCAGGATCTCGCGCCGGGACATCGGCGCCGCGGCTGTGGACGGTTCTGCGCTCAAGCGCGGCCTCCCGTGGAGTGGTGGGGCGGGTGGGAACACCGGTCTCAACACCGAGCCGTCGCATATTATGCCCAGTGGGCAAAATTTCCCACTGAGAAAATTTCCGTCCCGATAGGCTGGTCGCACCATGGAGAGCACGACGGGCCTGCGCGAGCGCAAGAAGGCCGCCACGCGCCAGGCGCTGCACGACGCCGCGCTGCGGCTGACCCTCGAACACGGCCTCGACCGCGTCACCGTCGAGGCGATCGCCGACGCCGCCGGGGTGTCGCGGCGCACCTTCTCCAACTACTTCGACGGCAAGGAGGACGCGCTCCTGTACGGCGACGAGGAGCGGATGCGCGGGCTGCTGGCCGCGTTCAGCGCCCGTCCCGCCGCCGAGACGCCCTGGGCCGCGCTGCGCGGCGCCGTCCACCAGATGTTCGCCGAGCACGACTTCGACCCCAACCGGGCCGTCCGCACCCGGCTCGCCAAGCGCCACCCGTCGCTGCTGGAGCGCCAGCTCGCCCGCTTCGCCGAGCTGGAGCGCGACCTGGCCGAGCGGATCGCGGCGCGCGAGGGGCGCGCCCCCGACGACCTGCGCTCCCGCGTGCTGGCCGCGTCCTTCCTGCTGGCGCTGCGGCTGGGCTCGCTCCGCTGGATCGAGGAGCAGCAGGCCCGGTCGCTGGCCGAGTGCATGGACGCGGTGATGGACGAGATCGCGCGCCCCTTCGAGTGAGACCCGCCTGAGGCCCGCCTAGGGCAGCAGCCCGTCCACCACCGCCCGCAGCCCCTCCTCGTAGGAGTCCCGCGCGGTGATCTCCACCCAGCGCCCCGACAGCTCGGCGAGCCTGGGATGGGCGCCGGGGTCGAGCTCGGCGAACACCCGCTCCCGGTAGGTGGGCCGGCCCGCGCGCTCGGCGCGGCGGCGGGCCCCGGCGGTCCGGACCATGATCTCGCCGGCGGTGTAGAACCAGATCGTCCGGTAGGCGCGCACCGCCTGCTCGGGGGTGAGCCCGCAGGCCACCGCCGCGTCCACGATGTTCTCGGCGAACCACAGCCCGATCGGCGCGAGCAGGTCGTCGCCGGTGATCACCTCGACGGCCCGGGGCCAGGCCGCCAGCACCCCGTGCATCGCGCGGGCCGTGGCGACGATCCGCTCGCGCGGGTCGTCCGGCAGCTCGGGCAGCTCCACCCCGGCGGCGTAGTCCTCCAGCAGCAGGAGCATCAGCTCGTCCTTGTCTCGCACGTGGTGGTACAGCGCCATGGGCGTGATCCGCAGCTCCTGCGCGAGCCGCCGCATCGTCAGCCGCTCGCCGCCCTCCTCGTCCATGACGCGCCGCGCCACCTGCACGATCTCCGCGCGGGAGACGCGGGGCGGACGGCCCTTGCGGGGCGGCGGGGACTGCGGCATGCCCCCATCATCGCGCATCGCGCCCTGGACACGGGCGCGGGCCGCGGCTACTTTTTATACATGTATAAAAATGATGCGGGACGGCCGGGAGCCGTCCTGGCGGCGGTGGCCACGGCCCAGTTCACCGTCGCCCTCGACATGTCGGTGGTGAACGTCGCGCTGCCCTCGGTCCGCGCCGCCCTCGGCTTCGCCCCCGTCGACCTGGCCTGGGTGGTGCACGCCTACGCGCTGGCCTTCGGCGGGTTCCTGCTGCTGGGCGGCCGGGCCGGCGACCTGTTCGGGCGGCGCCGGCTGTTCGCGTGGGGGCTGGCGGTGTTCGGCCTCGCCTCCCTGGCGGGCGGCCTGGCGCAGGCCCCCTGGCAGCTCGTCGCCGCCCGCGCGGTGCAGGGCCTCGCCGCCGCCGCGCTCGCCCCGGCCGGGCTGGCGATGCTGGCCACCACCTTCACCGAGGGCCGGGCGCGCGTCCGGGCGCTCGGGGTGTGGAGCGGGGTGAACGCGGTGGGCGGGGCCACCGGCGTGCTGGCGGGCGGCCTGCTGACCGAGTACGCGGGCTGGCGCTGGGTGATGCTGGTCAACGTCCCGATCATCGCGGGCGCGCTGGCGCTGACGGCGTCCGGCGTGCCCGCCGGACCGCGCGCCGAGCGCCGCGACCGGCTCGACGTGCCCGGCGCGCTGCTGGCGACGGCCGGGACGGGGCTGCTGGTGTACGGCGTCGTGCGCACCGACCGGCACGGCTGGACGTCGGGGACGACCCTCGGCACCCTCGCGCTGGCCGCCGTCCTGCTGGCCGCGTTCGTGTGCACCGAGGCGGTGCTCGCCAGGAGCCGGACGGCCGCGCCGCTGCTGCGGCCCGGCCTGCTGCGCAGCCGCTGGGTGGCGGGCGCGAACGTGTTCGTGTTCCTCGCGGCGGCGGGCCAGTTCGCGGCGTTCTACTTCGTCTCCCTCTACATGCAGCAGGTGCTCGGCATGAGCGCGGCGGCCACGGGCGCGGCGTTCCTGCCGTTCTCGGCGGGCGCGGTGGCCGGCACGCTGGCCGGCACGCGGATCGCGGGCCTGCGCACGCCCCGCGCCGCGCTCGTGCCGGGCGCGCTGCTGGCGGCGGCGGGCATGGCGTGGTTCGCCTTCATCAGCCCGTCGGGGAGCTTCCTGGCCGACGTGCTGGGCCCGTCGTTGGTCGCCAGCGTCGGCGTCGGCATGTGCCTGGGCCCGGTGGCGGTCGCGGCGACCATGGGCGTGGCGGCGCACGAGGCCGGAACGGCGTCGGGCGTGCTCAATAGCGCCCGCCAGCTCGGCGGCGCCGTCGGCCTGGCGGCCCTGGTAACCCTGGCCGCCGCGCGGACCGGGACCCGCACCGGTGCGGCCGCGTTGAACGACGGCTACGCCGCCGCGCTCCTGGTCACCGGGGCCCTGTTCCTGGCGGCCGCGCTCGTCGCCTTCTTCGTCCTGCCCTCCCGCGCCGCCGAGGACACCGCCTCCCCCGCGCCGGCTCACTCCGGCGGCGGCGCCTCGGTCAGTCCCTCGGGCACCTCCGGGAGCACCGAGCGGAGGTAGTCCCGGGCCGCCGCCTCGGTGCCCACGTCCCGGCCGGTCTTCTCCGAGAGGAACCAGCGGTGCTCCAGCACCTCGTGGAACACCTCGACCTCCTCCAGCCGGCCCCGCAGACCGGCCGGGACGGCCTGCACCACCGGCTCGTACACCTCCGCCAGCCAACGGTCGGCGGCCACCACCTCCGGCACCGGGCGTCCGGTCACGCGCTCCAGCCAGCCCCGGTAGGCCGCGATGTCGTTGAGCAGGCGGCGGGCCTGGTTCTCCTGCGCGTGCAGGCCGGTGCGGGCGAACAGGATGCGGCGATGGTGGCCGGGCTCGGCGACGCGCGTGCGCACGCGCAGCCGCACGCCCTCCGCCCCGGCGTCCACCAGCTCGACCTCGTCCACGTCGAAGCCCAGCGCGTTGATGCCGCGCAGCCGCTCGGCCACCCGGTAGCGCTGCTCGCCGGGACGCAGCACCTCCTCGCGGGTCAGCTCGTGCCACAGCCCCTCGTAGCGGCGGACGGTGTCGTCGGCGACCTCGACCGGGTCCACCCCGGCGGGCAGCGTCCCGGCCGCGGACAGGTCGAACAGCTCCCCGGCGATGCGCTCGCGCGCGAGGTCCACGTCGTAGCGGCGCTGCCCCTCCGACAGCGACGGGTGCAGCTCGGCGGTCTCGGCGTCCACCAGGTAGGCCGCGAACGCGCCCGCGTCCATGCGGAACAGCACGTTCGACAACGAGCAGTCGCCCCACATGAACCCGGCGAGGTGCAGCCGGACCAGCAGCTCCACCAGCGCGTCCAGCAGCCGGTCGGTCGGCTGCCCGCCGCGCGGGCTCGCGAACAGCGCCCGGTAGGAGATCGAGTGCTCCAGGAACCGGGTCACCAGGATCGCGTCGGTGCCGGGCCCACGGTCCACCACCGCGCCGACCGCCTCGACGGCGGGCAGGCCCAGCTCGCGCAGCCGCCGCAGCAGCCGGTACTCGCGGCGGGCCAGCCGGTCCGACAGCTCCTTCAGCGCGTAGACGGTCCCGCCCTCGGCGACGAACCGCACCACGTGCCGCGACAGGCCGCGCTGCCGGATCTCCACGATCCGGTCCTCGCGCCAGCCCGCCAGCGGCTCGCGCCACGGGAGGTCCAGCAGGCCCGCCGCCGCCTCCGCCGGCGGGCTGAACACGAAGTGCACGGCGCTAGGGGGACGACGCCCCGCCGCCGGAGATCGGCCCCTGGCCGGGCGGCGAAGCGGTCTCGGTCGCGGCGGCGGTGCCCGGTTCGGCCTGCTGGGCGCGGCGCTGGGCCTGCCTCGCCTTGTCGGCCTGGCGGCCGAGCGCCGCCACGCGCTCCTCGTCGCGGGTCAGGTTCTCGCCGGTCGCCGGGTCGAACACGTGCATCTTGGCCGTGTCGACCCACAGCTCGGCCTCGTCCCCGGCGGTGATAAGGCTGGCGGCGTCCAGCGCCACCACGGCCTGGGTGCGCATCTGGTCGCTGTCCAGCTCGCGCGACAGCTCGCGCAGCTGGTCGGCCAGGTCCTGCGGCGCCTCGTAGGGGACGTAGGCGTACTGCTCGTTGCCCAACCACTCGGTGACGTCCACCCGCACCCGCACGGTCGCGCCCCGCGCCCGCTTCTCCTCGCCGACCAGCGACGCGTCCTCGAAGTCCTCGGGCCGGATGCCGACCAGCACCACCTGGCGCTCGCCCGCGACGCCCGCGCTGGGCAGGCCGCCGGTGTCGAAGTCGCCGATCGGGGTGCGCAGCCGCGCGCCCTCGACCTGCGCGGGCAGGAAGTTCATCGACGGCGAGCCGATGAACCCGGCCACGAACAGGTTGGCCGGTTGCTCGTACAGCTCGCGCGGGCTGCCGACCTGCTGCAGGACGCCCTTGCGCAGCACCGCGACGCGGTCGCCGAGCGTCATCGCCTCGGTCTGGTCGTGGGTGACGTAGACGGTGGTGACGCCGAGCCGCCGCTGGAGGCGGGAGATCTCGGTGCGCATCTGGCCGCGCAGCTTGGCGTCCAGGTTCGACAGGGGCTCGTCGAACAGGAACGCGTCGGCCTGCCGGACGATCGCGCGGCCCATCGCCACGCGCTGGCGCTGCCCGCCCGACAGGTTGGCGGGCTTGCGCTCCAGGTGCTCGGTGAGCTCCAGCAGCTCGGCGGTCTCGCGGACGCGCCGGTCCACCTCCTCGCCGGGCTTCTTGGCCAGCCGCAGCGGGAAGGCGATGTTCTCGTAGACCGTGAGGTGCGGGTACAGCGCGTAGTTCTGGAAGACCATCGACAGGTTGCGCTGGCGGGGCGCGACCTGGTTGACGACCTTGTCGCCGATCCGCATCTCGCCGGAGGTGATGTCCTCCAGCCCCACGATCATGCGCAGCAGGGTGGACTTGCCGCAGCCGGACGGCCCGACCAGGATCATGAACTCGCCGTCCTGGACGTCCAGGGACACGTCGTTCACGGCCGGGAAACCGTCGCCGTACTGCTTGACGATGTTCTTCATGGTGATGGCGGCCATTGCGCGGCTCCCCTATCCCTTGACGGCGCCGGACGTGAGCCCGGCCACGATGCGGCGCTGGAACAGCAGCACGATGACCACGACCGGGACCGTCACCACCACGGCGGCGGCGCAGATCGCGGTGGCGGGCTGCTCGAACTGCGACTCCCCGGTGAAGAACGCGAGCGCGGCCGGGACCGGGCGGGCGCGGTCGGAGGAGGTGAGCGAGATGCCGAACACGAAGTCGTTCCAGCAGAAGAAGAAGGTGAGGATCGCGGCGGTGAACACCCCGGGCGCGGCCAGCGGCACGATCACCTTGCGGAACGCCTGCCAGGTCGTGGCGCCGTCCACCTGCGCGGCCTGCTCCATCTCCCAGGGGATCTCGCGGAAGAACGCCGACAGCGTCCAGATCGCCAGCGGCAGCGCGAACGAGATGTAGGGGATGATCAGCCCCGGCCAGGTGTCGTACAGCCCGATGTCGCGCCACAGGTTGAACAGCGGTCCGACCAGCGACACCACCGGGAACATCGCGATGGCCAGCGCGAACGACAGGATCGTCCTCTTGCCGGGGAAGTCCAGCCGGGCGATCGCGTAGGCCACCAGCGTCGCGAACACCACCCCGACGAAGGTCGCGATGAGCGAGATGCCGATCGAGTTGACCAGCGCGGCGGTGAACAGGTCGGTGGCGAAGACCGTCTCGTAGTTCTCCCAGGTCCACCTGTCGGGCAGGAAGCCGGGGTTGTTGCCGACCTCGCCGGGCTGCTTGAACGACAACATCACGATCCACAGGATCGGGAACAGCGACCAGATGAGGATCAGCACCGAGGCGACGATCCACAGCCACTTGGAACGGGCCGACTCCATCAGCGATCACCTCGCACCCGGGACAGGTCCACCCGGAATCCCTTGATGAACACCGCCGCGATGAGCAGCACCGACAGGAACAGCAGCACGCCGATGGCGTTGCCCATCCCGATGGAGGTCCGCTCGATGCCCTGGCGGTAGGTCAGGAACGACAGCGACTCGGTGCCCTCCTGGCCCCGGGTCATGATGAAGATGTTGTCGAAGATCCGCCAGGCGTCCAGGGTGCGGAACAGCACCGCGACCATGATGGCGGCCTTCATGTTGGGGATGGTCACCCGCCACAGCCGCTGCCAGGCGGTCGCGCCGTCCACCGTGGCGGCCTCGCCGAGGTCGCCGGGCACCTGCGCGAGCCCGGCCAGCAGCAGCAGCGACACGAACGGCGTGGTCTTCCAGATCTCCGACAGGATGATCACGAACAGCGAGGACCAGCGGCCCGAGAACCAGGCGTAGTCGCCGAGGCCGAACCAGGGGTTGACGAAGCCCGAGGCCAGGTCGAAGGCGAAGAACCAGGCGAACGCCGAGATCACGGTGACGAACCCGTAGGGCACCAGGATCGCGGTGCGCACCGTGCGCCGCCCGAAGATCGCCCGGTGCATCACCAGCGCCAGCCCGAACCCGATCACCAGCTCCACCGCCACCGTGATCGCGGTGATGAGGAAGGTGGTGAGCACATCGGACCAGAACAGCCCGTCGCCGAGCGCGGTCGCGTAGTTGGCGAACCACACGAACTCGCGGTCGTCGGGGGCGGTGAGCCGGTAGCTGAACAGCGACAGCCACAGCGCGTTCAGCAGCGGGTAGGCCGTCACCAGCAGCATCACGACCACGGCCGGGGCGGCCAGCAGCAGGCCGAGGCGCCGCTCCGAACGGCTGCGGTCGGAGATCTGCGCCCGCCCGCGCCGGGGCGGCGCGGGCGCCTTTTCCATCGTCGTCACAGCGCACCTCCGGTCGTCACAGCAGGGCCTCGTCGCGCAGGACCCGACGGATGAACTCGTCGGCGCGGCGCGGCGTGGAGGAGGGGTCCACCGAGGCCGGCGGGTGCCAGCGGCTCTGCACCGCGCCCGACACGTCGGTGTAGTAGGGCGTGATCGGCCGCGGCGCCGCGCGGTTGATCGAGTCGCGGATCAGCGGCGCCATCGGGAACTCCTTGACCACCTCGGGGTCGTCGAAGATCTCGGGCCTGGCCGCCGGGTTGCCGGAGTCGAGCATGTAGAACTTCATGTTCGCCGCCGAGGTGATGCACTTGACGGCCTCGACGGCGTGGGTGTCCTTGTACCTGCCGTAGGCGCCGATGCCGAGCTCGATGCCGCCGAAGGGGGGCTTGCTCTCCTGCCCGGCGGCGATCCTCGGGTAGGGGGCCCAGCCGAGGTCGGCGGGGATGGACTTGTCGATGACGCCGTCCTTGGCGTCGCCGTTCTCGGCCCGCCAGATGTAGCCCCAGTTGACCATGAAGCCGCCGCGCGCGCCGTTCAGCAGGGAGCGGGCGGCCTCCTCGTCGTCGGTCGCGATGGTGGGACCGGCCGCCCTGGAGCGCGCCAGCTTGGCGATGACGGCGGCGGCCTGCCGCCCGGCCGGGGAGTCGATGTCGATACCGGCCTCGTCGCCGCGCTCGGCCCCGCTGATGATCTTCCCGCCGGCCGAGGCGATCAGGGCGTTGACCCAGACCATGTAGCCCTCGTACCGGTTGCCCTGCACGCCCACGGTGGTGCCGGTGCGCACCGCCGCGTCGATCAGCTTGTCCCAGGTGAAGTCGGCGGCCGACGGGTCCACGCCGGCCTTCTGCGCGACCGACTTGCGGTACCACAGCAGCTGGGTGTTGGCCCAGAACGGGGCGGCGTACAGCTTGCCCTCCCAGGTGGAGTTCTCCACCGCGGGCGGGAACACGCCCTGGGTGAACTGCGGCCGCTCGGTGTCGGTGAAGGGGCGCAGGAACCCGGCGTTGGCGGCTTCGGCGACGAACACCGGGTCCAGGCTCATGATGTCGAGCCCGGAGTCCTTGGCGGCCAGCCGCCGGACCAGCTGCTCGCGCTGCTGGGTGGCGTCGTTGGGCAGCACCGAGGTCTCGATCCGGTACTTGCCGCCGGACGCCTTGGTGCAGGAGGCGGCGAGCTTGGCCTGGCCGCCGCTGTCGGGGTTGATGTACCACCGCATCGTGGGGGTGCCGCCGTCCCCGCCGCAGGCCGCCAGCCCGCTGGCCAGCAACGCCAGCGCCGCCGCCCCCCGGGCGACGCGGCCTCGGCCGCCGTACCGCTTCCTCGCTCGCTCGACCATGGGGCCTCCCGAAGCCTCCCACCATCTGCGGGCGCTTCGCCGGGCCGCATGCATGGCGGGACCGATCTCCACTCAAACACCGGTCCTCGGGCATGTCGAGACACGATTTGCGCACGGTGAGAAAGGCATGACCCACCGGTGACACGCGCCGCACCGGGCACTCGGGACGCAGAAGGCGCGGCCGCCGATCCGAAAACTTCTCGTCTTTGGGCCTTGTCCGTCCGGGGGCCGCTCATTACTCTCCAGTAGCCAAAACAGGAACGTGTTTCATATTTCGGCCCCACCCACCCCGCACGAGCGCCCCACCGGAAAGGCAGGCGACATGCCCCGCTCGCGAACCGGCCGCTCCCTCCTCCTGCTGGGCGGCCTCACCGCCCTCCTCCTGCCCGCCGCCCCCGCCCAGGCGGCCGCCCCCGCCCAGACCGACGCCGCCGCGCTGCGCGAGGTGATGTTCGTCGGCAACAACTGGGAGGGCGTCGCCGACGTCATCAAGTCCACCGGCGACTTCGCCAAGATCGGCCGCATCAACCTGATCCCGGACAAGAGCCAGCGGCTCCACGAGATCTACCTCAACCCCATCCGGCTGGCCTACTTCCTCGGCATCCGCGAGACCGTCGGCGAGGGGCACGACCAGTACATCGACGACATGTACTCCACCCCCGACGGCTCGGCCATCGTGGTCTCGCGGCCGAGCTTCGCCGACGTGGTCTCGGTCGACACCGCCACCGGCAAGGTCAGGTGGCGCTTCCCCGTCTCGGGCTACCGCTCCGACCACATGGCGGTCTCCCCCGACGGCAGGCGGGTCGCGGTGTCGGCCTCCACCGGCAACACCGTCCACGTCCTGAACATCGAGACCGGCGCGCAGATCGGCTCGTTCAAGACCGGCGACAAGCCGCACGAGAACGTGTTCACCCGCGACGGCAAGATCTGGAACATGTCCATCGGCGAGGTCAACAACGACTTCGACGCGCCCTGGCAGGACTTCCTCAAGGGCGACCGCAAGATCACGGTGGCCGACGCCGCCACGCTCAAGGTCGTGCGGACCATCGACATGCGCCAGCGCCTGGACGCCTTCGGCCGCAAGGACTTCTCCGACGCGGTGCGCCCGGTCGCCTTCACCCCCGACGAGTCGAAGATGTACTTCCAGGTGTCGTTCTTCAACGGCTTCTTCGAGTACGACGTCGCCACCGACAAGATCACCCGGATGAAGACCCTGCCGGAGAACCCCGACACCAGCGACGACCGCAAGACCTTCGTCAACGACTCGCGCCACCACGGCATGTCCATGAACCCCGCCGGCACCAAGCTGTGCATCGCCGGCACCATGGACGACTACGCCACCGTCGTCGACCGCGCCACCCTCCAGGAGGGGCCGCTCGTCCCGGCCGCCAAGCCGTACTGGGCGACCGTCAGCGGTGACGGCAGGGCGTGCGTCATCTCCGAGAGCGCCGCCGACCGGGTGAGCGCGATCGACTTCGCCACCGGCCAGAAGATCGTCTCGGTGCCGGTGGGCGACCACCCGCAGCGCGTCCGCATCGGCCACGTCCCCGAGGGCTGGACCGGCCCGACGGGCTGACCCCTTCCGCCCGGCCCCGGGCGAAGCAAGGGGCGCGGGTTCCCCCCTCCGGGAAGCCGCGCCCCTCGCTTCGCGCTCCGGGCGTCAGTAGCCGCCCCCGTAGCCGCCCGAGCCGTAGTCGTCGTCGCCCCCGGCGCCCGCCTTGGCGGTGACCTTCCCGCCCTGGGGCGAGACCGCCCACCACACGTTCTGCACGGCCTGGCCCTTGGTGTCGCCGGCCTTCGCGTCCTGGGCGAAGTAGTACATCGGCCACCCGTTGATCAGGAGCTGGCACTCGCCGGGCTTGCCGTCCTTGCGCTCGATGAAGCCCACCAGCGCCCTGTCAACGCCCTCCACCTTCAGCTTCTTGAAACCGTTGAACGGCACGATCGGCCACTTGGCCCGGCAGTCGCCCGAGCAGTTGCTCACCTTGGGCCGGTCCTTGTCGAACCGGTACATCGTCCGGCCCTTGCCGTCGGTGACGATCATCCCGAGCCGCGGGTCCCGGCGGACCTTGACGGTGGTCCAGCCGGCCCACCTCCCGCCGGCCGCCGCGCCGCCGCCCTGCCCCTGCCCGGCCTGCGCGGGCGGGGCCGCGGCCTTCGCCCCGGCCTTCTTGCCGTCGGGCGCGCTGGCGAACCAGGTGCCGCCCACGCCCTGCCCCTTGACGTCGCCGGGGCTCTGGTCCTTGGCGTACTTGTACAGGGGCCAGCCGCCCAGCGTGATCTGCCACTTGCCGTCCGGGCGCCGCACCTTGCCGACCAGCGCCTCGTCCACGCCCTTGACCTGCGGGTCCTCCTCGCCCGCCCACATCGGCGGCCACGCCTTGGCGCAGGCGTCGGCGCAGGTGGAGGCGGGCGGCCGGGCGGTGTCGTCGTCGAAGCGGTACAGGGTGCGCCCCTCGCCGTCGGTGACGACCTTGCCGAGCCTGCCGACGCTCGCGACCTCCAGCGTGGCGGGCGCGGCCGGGGTCCCGGCGTCCTCGGCGGGCGCCTCGGCGGCCGGGGACTGCCTGAGCCCGGCCGAGCTGTTGCGCTGCGCGCCGCCCTGCTCCTGGCCGCAGGCGGTGACCAGCACCCCGGTCGCGGTCAGGGCGGCCGCCGCGGGGATCGCCCAACGTGGGAACTGCATCTCGTCTCCTCCGTCTCGGTTGCGGTCGATCGAGGCGGAGCGGCCGCACCGCTCTCCCGGATCGTGGAGCAGTACGGGGGGCGGCGCTGCGCCGGTTCAACGGCCGGTCCGGCGGCGGTCCCGCGCGGATCAGGACACCGGTCCCTCACGGGACGCGCGGTGAGCGGCGACACTCCGAAGCGGGGGAACCCGGGCGCCGCCGGAGGTCTCTAAAGGGACGAGCGGCGAGGACGAGCGAGGGGCGACAGACGATGGAGACGCGGCGAGAGCCTCGAACGGACATCGGCGGCCGCGCCGCCGCAGGGCCGGTGACGCTGGTGAAGGCGACCGGTCCGGGCGAGGCCGCGGCGCCCGCCGCGCACGCCGAGCACGCCGCCGCGCCCGCGCGCCCCGCGGGCCCGCCGTGGATCGTCGTCCCGGCGCGGATCATCGCGCTGGTGGTGGTCCTGCCGGTGCGCCTCTGCTACGAGCTGCTGCGCGGCCTCTTCCGTTCGCCCCGGTGGCTGGCGCGCCAGTTGGGACGCGGCGCGCGCGCCTTCTATGAGCACGTGCTCGCCCCGATCGGGCGCGGTTTCGCGTGGGTGGGACGCGGCATCTGGGCGGGCGTGCGGGTGGTCGGCTCGGGGCTCGGCTGGTTGTGGCACAACGCCGTGGCCCGGCCGCTGCACTGGTTGCTCGTCGGGGTGCTCTGGGCGGCGCTGCGGCTGTTCGGGCGCGAGACGGGCAAGCTCGGCCGCTGGTTCTACCGGACGCTGCTGGCCCCGGTCGGCCGCGCGCTGGCCGCGGTGCTGGACCTGCTCGTGGTGCGCCCGCTCGCAGCCGTCGCGCGTGGGGCGTGGTGGCTGCTGCGGATGACCGCCGTCGGGGTGGGCAAGGCCGTCGAATGGCTGGTCGTGCTGCCGCTGACGCTGCTGTGGCGGTACGTGCTGTGGCCGCCGCTGGCCGCGCTCGGCTGGGCGGCGCGCTGGTTCGGCGGCCTCGTCGCCCGCTTCGCGCGGGGCACGGGCATGGTGCTGCTGGCGTTCTGGAACGCGTTCACCGGAAGCCTGGCGTGGGCGTGGCGGGTGACCGGAAGTGGCCTGCGCTGGCTGGGCCGGGTGCTGTTCGTCATCCCGGCGCTGTTCGTGTGGCGCTACGCGCTGCGGCCGGTCGCCCTCGGCGTCGCCGCCGCGTGGCGGGTCACGGTCGTGGCCCCGGCCCGCTGGGTGAAGGCGAGCGTCCTGCTGCCCGTCGGGCGCGGGACGCGCGCGGCCTGGCGGGTGTCGGTGCGCGAGCCGATCGCGTGGGTGGGCGCAACGGCGCGGGAGACCGGGCGCGAGGTCCGGCTCCAGGTCAGGCGGGCTTTCGGCCGCGCCTGACCCGGAACCGGCGGCGCTCAGCGCAGCCCGTAGGCGCGGTAGATCGTCTGGACGGAGCGGCCGCCCTGGACGTCCTCGACGCTCGTGCGGAGCGCGACGTACCCGGCGCGGGCGGCGTTCGGGACGACGACCTCCCAGGCCGTGCCCTTCTTCCGGACGGTGACGGCCTTCCAGGTGCGGCCCTCGTCGAACGACGCCTGCACCGCGACCTTGCGCAGCTTCGGCATCCCCTTGGCCGTGTCCATCCACATCCCGGCGGTGGTGGTGCTTCCGGCGGGGGCGGTGTTGTTCTTGTCCAGGCCCCAGGCGCTGAACTTGGTCAGCACCGACGGCGCGTGCAGCGAGCGGCCCTTCTTGGCGTAGAAGCGCCAGCCGACCGTGGCGCGCGGCGACAGGACGCCCGCCGGGGCCTTGAACTTCGGGTGGTGGCGGATGGCGTCCACGTCGAGGGTGTACCAGCCCGTCGCGGGCAGCTTCGTCTCGAAGAACTTCATCGAGCCCCACTGCGACAGCTTCTGCGTCTTGACGACCTTGCCGCTCCGGCGCAGCGTCACCGTGGCCATCGTGCAGCACTCGCCACCGGACTTGGTGTGGTCGGAGATCAGGTCGTCGGGGTAGTAGGACAGCTTGCCGGAGTAGACCTTGGGCAGGTTGCGCCGCGGCCCCCAGACGGCGCGGTTGAAGACCTCGGTGAAGCTCTGGCGCGCGGCGTAGGTGCGCCACGGGCCGTTCCAGTCGCTGTTGCGCCAGCTGTCGGCCGTGGGCGTCCAGGTGCCGACCCGCGCCGACCAGGAGCCGGGCGTGACGTGGGCGCGCAGCGTCCCGGGCGCGTCGAAGCGCTCGCTGACGCCGTACAGGCCGCACTCGCGCGCGGAGGCCGACTCCATGTTGACGTCGGTGTCGCGGCTCATGGCGGGGCCCCGGCGGACCTGGACGTCCACCTTCGCGAGGTCGGCGAGCCGGTGGGCGCGCCCGAGCCTGGCCGGGATGCCCTGGGCGGTGCCGGTGACGTAGACCTTGTCCGGCGACGGGTCGACGCCCATGCCCGACCAGGCCCCGAAGTAGGCCGAGCGCAGTTCCTTGGCGGCCGACGGGATGGCGTAGACCTTGCCGGCGTCGTTCCAGACCGACAGGCGGTCGCTGCTACCGCCGTGGCGGATGCAGACACCGGCGTAGTCGGTCTGGCTCCAGCGCGCCGGATCGACGTCCAGCGAGAGGCCGAGGGGCTTGCCCTTGCGGGCGTCGAAGGTGAGGCGGCTGCGTCCGGTCACCTTGACCACGGTCCCGGCGAGGGTGGTGGTGCCGCCGCTCTCGATCCCGGCGAGCACGGCGTAGCGGCCGGTGCGCAGGGTCTTGGCCCGGCCGGTGCGGATCTTGGCGGTGGAGCCGTCGACCAGGCTGTAGAGCCGGGCGTCGAGCGTGACCGAACGCCCGTCGCGGCCGAGCGCGGTGAGGGTCAGCGACGAGGACGCGGCCTCGGCCGGTACGGACAGGGCGGCGGTGAGGGCGGTCAGGCCCGTCACGGCCGCGAGCACGCCGAGGGCGCGCGGCATAGGCACTCCCAGGAAGGAGGGGGGGAATCCCGAGGGGATGGACGAATGATGATCATATAAGGCGTTTTGCCTGGTGAAGCCGGATCTCTGTCCGGAACAGGCCATGGCCCGGCCGGGAGGATCTCCTCCCGGCCGGGCCATGGGTCGGGCATCAGGCGTCAGGCATCAGAAGCGCCGACGGCGTGCGCGTTCCGCGCGCCTTACGCGTCCTGCGCACCGTCCGCGTCGCCGCCCGCGCCGCGTTCGGCGTCGGCGTCCTCGGCGCCGCCGCCCTGCGCGGCGGCGTTGCGCTCCTGCATCTTGCGCAGCAGCTCGCGCTTCTGGGCGAGCGGGTCGCCGGCGCCGCCGCCGCCCGCCTGCCCGCCGCGCAGCTCACGACGTGCGATCTTCTTGCGCTGGCCGCCGACGCCCAGCAGTCCGTTACGGCTCTTGGCCATGGTCGTCTCCCATGAGGCAGAGATGGATTCGCGGCATCTCGGCCCGTCCCGGGGAGCGCGGGTGTCAGCCGTTCGCGTCCCGGGCGGACCAGGGGGCCGGGCGGTCGCGGTAGGTCCGCTTCTGGGCGGGCCACCACTGGGCGGCCAGGGCATGGAGCAGCATGGGGCCAGGCTAGGCGGACCGGTCCGCGCCCCTCAAACGGTTTTCCGGCCGCCCCCTCTGCGATAATCGGGCGTGATGTATCGACTTGTGTTCACCCACGTCATCACGCGGATCTCGGCCGAGACCGCCCACCACTGGACGATGCGCGGGCTGCGCCTGATCCAGGCGGTCCCGGGGGGCGCGCCGGCGCTCCGGCGGGCGCTGGCGCCGCGCGATCCGGGGCTGACCGTGCGGGCGCTGGGGCTGGAGTTCCCCGGGCCGCTGGGGCTGGCGGCCGGATTCGACAAGGACGCGGTGGCCTACGACGCGCTGGGCGCGTTCGGGTTCGGGCATGTCGAGATCGGCACGCTGACGGGCCGGGCGCAGCCGGGCAACCCCAAGCCGCGGCTGTTCCGGCTGGTGCGGGACCGGGCCGTCATCAACCGCATGGGCTTCAACAACCACGGGTCGCAGGACGCGGCGCGGCGGCTGCGCGACCGCGGGCCGGGCACGGTCGTGGGCGTCAACATCGGCAAGACCAAGGCCGTCCCGGAGGAGGAGGCGATCGGCGACTACGTGCTGAGCACCGAGCGCCTCGCCCCGTACGCCGACTACCTCGTGGTCAACGTCAGCTCGCCCAACACGCCGGGCCTGCGCAACCTCCAGGCGGTGGAGCACCTGCGGCCGCTGCTGACGGCCGTGCGCGAGGCGGCCGACCGGGTGAGCGAGCGGCGGGTCCCCCTGCTGGTGAAGATCGCCCCCGACCTGGCCGACGACGACGTGGACGCGGTCGCCGACCTCGCCCTGGAGCTGGGCCTGGACGGCATCATCGCCACCAACACCACGATCGCCCGCGACGGCCTGGCCTCCCCCGCCGAGCTGGTCGAGGAGACCGGCGGGCTGTCGGGCGCGCCGCTCAAGGAGCGTTCGCTGGAGGTGCTGCGGCGGCTGCGCGCGCGCACCGGCGACCGGCTCACCCTCGTCTCGGTCGGCGGCGTCGAGACCGCCGACGACGTGTGGGAGCGCATCCGGGCCGGGGCGACCCTGGTCCAGGGCTACACCGCGATGATCTACGGCGGGCCGCTGTGGGCCCACCGGGTGCACCGCGACCTCGCCCGGCGGCTGCGCGGCAGCGCGTTCGCGACGCTGGAGGACGCGCGCCGCCGCGCTTGACGCGACGACGAAGATCATTTTGCTCGGGCGGGCCGGGTCGCGGCGCGCACGCGGGCGGCGGCCCGGCGACAGTGATCCTTCATGAAAACCATGATCACCACGCTGGCCTGCGCCGCCGTCGCCCTCACCGCCGCGCCGGCGCACGCCGCCCAGCCGGCCCGGCGGCACCCGGCCGCATCGGCGCCCGAGTGCCGCACCGTCCCGGCGACCCGGCCGCTCGCGCCCCGCGCCGCCCCCGGGCTGCGGGCGGCGGCCGCGCCCCGCACGGCCGCGTTCGCCTTCGCCGGGGCGCCGATGGAGGTCGTCTTACCGCCCGCGGGCTGGGACGCCCGGACCGCCTCCGACGAGGAGCTGGAGCGCTACGGCTTCCCCGAGCGCCCCGCCGGCGGCCCCGAACTGGCCGAGTGGACCGCCGAGAACGTCGAGTACGGCGAGGTCGAGCCCGCTTTCTGCCAGACCGGTCGGTCCAACGGCGCCGTCCTCGAATCCATGAACTGGGCAGGGATCGTCGGCGCCTCCGCGTCGGCCCCGCGCCGCCGCGCGTGGAGGCAGGCGTCGGCGACCTGGGTCCAGCCGAGGTACGACATGGCCTCCTGCCGCCGCGTCAGGGCGGTCCCGGCCAACTCCATCTGGCCGGGCCTGGGCGGCAACAACGCCCGCCGGACGCGCGGCCTGCTCCAGAACGGCACCAACATCGACCACGCGGGCCGCCCCTACATCTGGTGGGAGGCCATCGACATCCGCAGGGGGCGCGTCGTCTACGACACCACCGAGACGCGCGTGCGCGGCCTCCGGGTGCGGCCCGGCCACAGGATCAAGGCCCAGACCGTCTACCGGGGCGGGCGGCGGCCCTCGGTGACCTTCCGCTTCTACAACGCCAGCACGCGCAAGCGGCTGATCCTGGGCCCCTGGCACCACATCCACGGCAGGCCGGTCCGGCACTTCTACGACGGCGCGACCGCCGAGGTCATCGGCGAGCGCTCCACCGTCAGCGGCGACCGCCGGCGGCCGTTCTCCGTGCTGCCCAGGCCGGACGGGGGCCGCATCGCCTTCCTGGACTCCTGGCTCGGCGCCGGGCGGAAGGGGGCGCGGATCCCGCTCCACCGGCTGCGCCGTCCCGAGCACGTCGTGCTGAGCGAGGGCGCCGCCGGGCGGATCCTGATGCTGCCCTCGCGGGCGGCGAAGGGCCGCGGGGGCGCCTCGCGCTGGTCGCTGACCTGGCGGGCGTGCGGGACCGGCCGCCCCTGACGCGGAGCAGCCGGGCCCGGGGCGGCCCTCAGACCCCGTCCGGGACCACCTCGAAGAAGCCGTCGGCGATCAGCTCGGGCAGGACGGCCGCGGCGTGCGCCCGCACCTCGTCCTCGGCCAGCCCCATCAGCTGGGCGATCGCGCCGACGAGCGGCTCCAGCGGGATCGTGCCGTCGCACACCCCGGCGAGCGCCGCCTCGACCGAGTGCACCCCGGCCGCCCGCCCGAGCCGCCCGGTCTGCCGCAGCAGGATGCGTTCGGGGTCCTCGGCCCCGGGCGCGCCGATCTGCTCCTGCACGACCCCGGCGGCCGTGCGCAACAGTTGTGCACAACTTGTGGAAAACCCCTGCGCGGCGGCCAGCCCGTCCACTACACGATCCACATAGGCGCCCACCGGCTGCTCGACCGGATGGCGCAGCTCCTCCACCCGCACGGCGGGGTCCGCGGCGCCGGTGCGGCGCAACGTGATCCACCCGAACCCGACGCCCGTCACGCCCTGCCGCTCGAAGTCCTCCAGCCACTCGGCATAGCGGCGGCGGTACTCCGGGGTGCCCGTCTCGACCGAGTCGCGCAGCCACAGCTCGGCGTACTCGGCGGGGTCCTGGACGTCCCGCTGGACGATCCACGCCTCGCACCCGGAGGCGGCCGCCCAGGCCCCGACGCGCTCCTCCCAGGGCACGCCGCCGACGTGCAGCCAGTTGGCCAGAAGCTGGCAATACCCCTGCTCAGTAAGCATTTCCTGAGCCCCGGTCACCAGCCGGCGGCAGAACTCGTCGCCCGCCATCCCCGACTCGCGGTACACGTACCGCTCGCCGCCCGAGGGGGCCACCACGAACGGCGGGTTCGACACGACCAGATCGAAGCGCCGGCCCCGCACCGGCTCCAGCAGCGACCCCTCCAGCAGTTCCACGCCGTCCAGCCCCGACAGCGCGAACCCCATCGCCGCCAGCCGCAGCGCGCGCGGGTTCACGTCGGTCGCGGTGAGGGCCGCCGGACGCGGCCGTACGGCCGGGTCGGCGACGTGCAGCGCCTGCACGCCGCAGCCCGTGCCGAGGTCCAGAACGTTGTCCACAGGGCTGTGGACAACCAGCCGGGCGAGGCTGCCCGAAGCGCCCCCGACGCCCACCACGTGATCGGGCCGCACCCGCTCCCCCGAGCCGGGCCGCACCTTCAGATCCGACACCGCGTACCCGACGTGGCCCGTCCCGGTGACCGACTCCAGCGGCTCCACGTGCAGCAGCGGCCGCAGCTCCCCGCCGGACCCGGCGGCCAGCCCGGCGGCCACCAGGTCGGCCGCGCCCTCCAGCGCGTCCGCCGGGACCGGCTCCTGGATCCACAACAGCCGGGTCAGCGCCTCCAGGGGCGACCCGCCGCCGGTCGCGCGCAGCGCGGGCACGACCTCGTCGCGCGCCAGCGCGCCGCCCGCGACGGGGCCGAGCAGGGCGCGGACGCCCGCGACGGTGTAATCGGCGCCGGTGAGCAGGTCACGGACGCGGTTCAGGGCTTCATGACGATCGGACACCCGCCCCATCCTGCCCGCTGCGCCGCCCCCGCCGCGCCGCCGACACGGGCCCGCGCGCGGGGCCGGTCAGGACGAGAAGTACCGGGTGAACCCGGTCACCAGCGACTGCGCGATCTTCTGCCGGAACGCCGCGCTGGACAGCTTGGCCGCGTCGCCCGCGTTGCGCATGTTGCCGCACTCGATGAACACCTTGGGCACGGTGGACAGGTTCAGCCCGCCGAGGTCGCTGCGCGGGTCGAGCGCCTTGGTGCCCCGGTAGTTGGAGTAGGGGACGCCGGTGCCCTCGTGGTAGCCGTCGCGGATGGCGCGGCCCAGCTTCTGCGAGGCGGGCACCGCCTTGGCGTTGTCAGACCCCTTCACCACCACCGGCTCGATGATGTGGAAGCCGTGCTGGGACGCGCCCGCCCCGTCGGCGTGGATCGACAGCGCCGCGTCGGCCTTGGCGCGGTTGCCGATGGCGGCCCGCTCGTTGATGCACGGCCCGACGCCGGTGTCGTTGGCGCGGGTCAGCGTGACCTTGGCGCCCTGGGCGCGCAGCAGCTTGGCCAGCCGGTTGGACACGTCCCAGGTGAAGGCGCTCTCGGCGTACCCGGCGTTGGTGGCGGTGCCGGTGGTGTCGCACTCCTTGCGGCCGTTGCCGATGTCGACCTGGCGGGCGATCGCCTTGGGGTTCTTGGCGTTGCCGCCGTTGTGCCCGGGGTCGATCACGATCGTCCTGCCGCGCAGCGCCCCGCCCTCGCCCTCGTCCTCGGGGCTCGGCGCCTGGCTGCCGGCGCCGCCCGCCGGGGCGGTCGCGGTCGGCGGCTTGGCCGGCTCACCCGACCCGGACGGGCCCGCCTGTTCGCCGGACGAGCCGCTCCCGCAGCCGGCGACGGCGCCCAGGCCGAGCACGGCGCCGAGCACGAGGCCCGGCACGCGCCCCGGGGACGCCGTACCGCTTCGGTGGATTCGCAAAGGCTCGTCCTTCCGTGATGGGTTCGTTACCGACCCTGTCAGTCTGCACACGGGCCCGTGTACGTCAAACGCACTTCGCCCAAGTGATGCGGAACGGAAGGCTGACCGGAACGCGGGCCGCAGGCGCCGGACGCACCGGCGGCCGGGGCCGCGGACCCCGTCGTGGTCGCGCGGCCCCGGCCGCCCCTCTCCTCTTCCTTCCGGCCGTCAGCGGAGCGGGCCCTCCCTGCCGAGGAGCGCCGCGAGGGCGCGCGCCTCGTCCGCGTCCAGGCCCAGGACCACGCGGGGGCGTCCCCACGGGTGGTCGATCGAGTGGGCCACGTAGCTGGCGACGGACTCGGAGACCTGCCCGGCCAGCCCCCGCGCGTGGCGCCACTCCGACCACGCGCGTTCCAACTCGCTCGCCGCGCGCTGCGCGCACGACACCAATTCCGGATCACGCACGGATGAATCCCCCCTGGGTGAACATGATCCTTCTCCGTGTCCCCTCGGCGGAGTCCCGGCCGGGCCGCCTCCCCCGAGCCGGCCCGAGCGCGCGGTTCCCCGACCCGCCGAACGGTGTGACCATTAACCCGCCGCAGGCGTGCCGCGGCCCGGCGATTGCAGCAGGCTTGGCCGGGCCCTTACCCGGGCGGCACCAGATCGGGGGATTGATCGACCTGCCCCCGACCCCTCCGTCACGCGGGCGCCGGCCCCGTCGTCGAGCGCACCACCAGGTGCGGCGTCACCAGCGTCTGCCGGGCCGTGCGGGCCGAGTCGGCGATCCGCGCGGTCAGCAGCTCGGCCGCCACCCGCCCCATGTCGCGGCGCGGCTGGTCGACGCTGGTCAGCGAGATGTGCCGGATGGCGGCCAGATGCGTGTTGTCGTAGCCGACGATCGAGACCTCGCCCGGCACCGACAGCTCCAGCTCGTCGGCCGCCGACAGCGCGCCGGTGGCCACCAGGTCGTTGGGCGCGAAGATCGCGGTGGGCCGGGGCTCGCGGCACA
Source organism: Spirillospora sp. CA-253888 (assembly GCA_050936435.1). Classification (GTDB taxonomy): domain Bacteria; phylum Actinomycetota; class Actinomycetes; order Streptosporangiales; family Streptosporangiaceae; genus Spirillospora. Next base: position 4,147,709 of record JBNJMT010000001.1, on the reverse strand, counting down.
GCAGCGTGCGCGCGGCCCGGTAGCCGCCCTCCTCGGTGAAGTCGCCCGGCTCCACGGTGATCTGGTCGCCGAGGCCGTGCCGCTTCATGGCCTTCTCGTAGCCGGCGCGGCGGTAGCGGGCGGTGGTGGAGCGCGCCCCCTCGATGTGCGCGATCCGCCGGTGCCCGAGCTCCACCAGGTGGTCGACGGCGAGGCTCGCGCCCAGCTCGTCGTCGTCCACCACGATGTCCACGCCGTGCACGTCGCGCTCGCCGACCACCACCACCGGGACGCTGGCGGCCGCGTCGGTCAGCGAGTCGGGCACCACGCTGAGCAGCACCAGCCCGTCCACCCGCATCTCCAGGAACGCCTCGACCGCCTCGGCCTCGAACAGCGGGTCCCAGCGGCCGCTGCCGACCAGCATCCGCAGGCCCGCGCCGTGCAGGCTCTCCTGGAGCCCGTCCAGGAACTCGGCGAAGAACGGGTTGTGCAGGTCGGCGACGATCGCGCCGACCAGGCGGGTGCGGCCCTCGACCAGGCTGCGGGCCACCGCGTTGGGCCGGTAGCCGAGCTCCCGGGCGGCCTGGAGCACCGCCTGGCGGCGGCGTTCGCTGACGTGCGGCGACCCGCGCATCACCAGCGACACCAGAGATTTGGACACCCCGGCCCGTTCGGCGACGTTGCGGATGGTGGGCTTGGGCGCGGGGGCCACCGGGGCCCGCGGTGGGGGCACCGTCCGTCCTTGGCGCGGGGGGCTTCCTTCACTAGCTGACATGGCTCTCCGTCCGGGGGGCCTGCAGGATCTGCCGCCTTCGCGCGCGTGCCGTCGCGGGGGTCGCTGCGGGCCGGCGCGCCCTCCTCACTCGGGAGGAGATGCCATGATGCCCCTCCTTCGCCCCAAATCGCCGCAACAGCGAGTAACGGGCGGGCGCCAATGGGAGTTCGGGCCTGTGGTGTCCCGGATCACAGGCGGCGCGGGAGCGCTCCGGAGCACACCGGGCGCCCTCCCGGCGGCCGGTCGCGCCGCCCCGCCCCGCGCCCTCGGATACCCTGCCCAGGTGGGAGATCGTGTAGCGGCGGGTGACAAGGCGGCCGGCGGCGCCAAGGGGGCCGGCAAGGCGCGCGGCGGCTCCGCCCCGCGGGGGCGGCGGACCGAGCGGTCCGCGGCCCGGCCGGGCGGGCGGCGCAGGCTCAGCGTGGACGAGCGGCGCGACGAGCTGATCGACGCGGCGCTGCAGCTGTTCAGCACCCGGCCGCCCGAGGACATCTCCATCGACGACGTGGCGGCCGCCGCCGGGGCCTCCCGCGCGCTGGTCTACCACTACTTCGGCGGCAAGTACGAGCTCTACATCGCCGCCCTGGGCAGCGCCGCCAAGCAGCTGTCGGTGCTGCTGGAGCCGCCCACCGAGGGCACCCCGCTGCAGCGGCTGCAGATCTCCCTGGAGCGCTACTTCGACTTCGTGGAGCGGCACGCGGCCGGTTTCACCGCGCTGCTGCGCGGCGGCCCGGCCGACCGGTCCGGCGAGGTCGGCGAGATCGTGGACGGCATCCGCCAGCTGCTGCTCGGCCGCATCCTGCACGCCCTGGGCGTGGACGCGCCGCCGCCGGTGCTGCGGATCACGCTGCGGTCGTGGATGGCGTCGGTCGAGACGGCCGGCCTCGACTGGCTGGAGAACCGCGACCTGGAGCGCCCGGAGCTGGAGCGGCTGCTGGTGGACCAGCTGGTGGTGCTGCTGCACGTGGCGGGCAACCACGACGCGGACATCGGCGAGCTGTTCAACCGCCTGGCCAGCGAGGAGCTGGGCCCGCAGGACGCGGCCGACGACGCTCCCGAGGACTGAACGGGCACCGGCTCGGCACGGGATGGCCGCACGGTGTCACGCAATGGCCACACTCTGCTGCCTTCCGGCCACATCGGCCTGCGGCGGGTACAGGCATGCGGACGTCCCGCCCCCGGTCACGCACCCCGGATCGGAGATGCGCGCACGCGGACGGGACGCCCGCCGAAACGGTGAGCGGGCCGGGACCGCGGTTCTCGGACGACCGTGGTCCCGGTCCTGCCGGCCAGGAGGCTTCTGAACCGTTCCTCACGCGCAAGCGGCGTGCGAGGGAGTTCAGCGGCCTCCTGACCGCCCCCCAAACGGGCGCGACATGCGCCCGGCGACCCCTGCGGCGGGGTCCGCCGACCGGAGAGGGCTGCGCCCTACTCCGAGCGCTGCTGCGGGATGCCCGCCAGCAGCGCCCGTACCTCGGCCTCGCGGTAGCGCCGGTGTCCCCCCAGGGTGCGGATGGACGTGAGCTTGCCGGCCTTCGCCCAGCGCGTGACGGTCTTGGGGTCAACGCGGAACATCGTCGCCACCTCTGCCGGCGTCAACAGGGGCTCGGCTTCTGGCGTACGTGCTGACATGTGTGCGGCCTCTCCTCCGTGGACCGATGACAGCGATCCTGCGATTAATCTCGCGCGGTCACTGATGTCCCCTATGGCCCGAAAGAGCCACTATGACATCACAACGTGTAACCTTGCCACCACTCATCGCAACAAGCAAGTACCTTTGCCACCCCTCGTAGGGATTCATGTCGCATCTGAGTGGCCGCCGGGTCACGCTGAGTGATTCTAGCGACACGTATAGTCGTATCGCGCAGGGATTCAGGAAATTTGTTCAGTTCGCCGATTCGAGCGCCCTGATCGGGCGCCAGCGCGCCAGGAGCCGCTTGTACATCGCGACGGTCAGCTCCACCTCACCGCGCGCCATCGCGGCGACCGCGACCCCGACCTCGGCCACCGACTCGTCGGCCCGCAGCGCGGCGTCGTCCAGCAGATGGACCAGCCCGCCGTAGTCGAGCTCGACCAGCGCCCGGGGATGGAAGTCCTCCAGCCAGCGGCCCAGCGCCTCCAGCCGCCCGGCGGCCAGCAGTGGCGCCTCGCCCGTCCCCTCGCCGAGGTTCGCGCGCACGACCGGCAGCGCTGCGGCGATCCGGCGGCGCGCCTCGGACATGGAGGTGACGTAGATGAGGGTACGCGCAGGAACCGCCGTCGCCGGGCCACGACTTGCGGATTCGACCGACACTTCACCGGATCCGGCCTCCCCGGCCGGCGGCCCGCCCAGCAGCAGGCACCGCTCGGCGCCGGCGAAGGGCACGAACCAGGTCATGGGAACGTGCCAGTTGCTCGACCGGATGTAAGGGCGCAGGCTCCGGCCCGACCGCTTCCAGCGCTCGAAGTCGTCGGCGGTGCGCGCGGCCACCAGCGGCGGCACGAAGCAGGCCGTCACCGCCTCCGGCGTCCGCTCGGCGAACCGCGCGAACGCCTGCCAGGAGCGCAGCCGGGTCTGCCACGGGCAGATGTAGAGCATGTCGCCGGAGCGCCGCACGTAGGCGTGCCGGCTCTCGCGCTCCGGCGCGGGCTCGGGCGGGTCGGCGGCCAGCCGCCGGGTCGCCTCGGCCTGCTCGGCGGCCAGCGCGTGCACCCGGCGGGGCCGCCGCCGGGAGTCGGCGTAGGCCGTCCACAGGGTCCGCGCCGGTTCGGGGAAGGCGGTCACCGGCTCATATATCCGTAGGTAGGCGGCGTACGGAAGCACCACCGCATCGTGACACGAGGCCGGACGGAACGCGGCCCGATCGCCGGTCTCCCCGCGGAAGGCCCCCGGACCGGACAAGGTGACTTCCACCACCTTTAGGCTGATCCTCAAGACTGAGAGGAGGGCACTACCGTGCCTAACGTCTTCGGGTCGCCCCACAAGGGCTCGGAACCCCGACACGAGCAGGTCGTCTTCTGCCAGGACGAGGCGAGCGGCCTGCGCGCCATCATCGCGATCTACTCCACCGCGCTCGGCCCCGCGCTGGGCGGCACCCGCTTCTACCCCTACGGGTCGGAGGAGGAGGCGCTCGCCGACGTGCTGAACCTGTCGCGCGGCATGGCCTACAAGAACGCCCTGGCCGGGCTGGACCTCGGCGGCGGCAAGGCCGTGATCATCGGCGACCCGGCCACCGACAAGTCCGAGGCGCTGCTGCGCGCCTACGGCCGCTTCGTCCAGTCGCTGAACGGCCGCTACTACACCGCCTGCGACGTGGGCACCTTCAGCGAGGACATGGACCTGGTGGCCCGGGAGTCGCGCTTTGTGACCGGCCGCACCGTCGCGCACGGCGGCGCGGGCGACTCCTCCATCCTGACGGCGTTCGGCGTCTACCAGGGGATGCGGGCCGCCGCCGAGACCGTGTGGGGCGGGCCGTCGCTGCGCGGGCGCCGGGTCGGCGTCGAGGGCGTCGGCAAGGTCGGCCACCGGCTGGTGGAGCACCTGCGCGAGGAGGGCGCCGAGATCGTCGTCACCGACGTGAACGAGGCGGCCGTCGAGCGGCTGCGCGCCCGGCACCCCGACGTCGAGGTGGTCGCCGACAACGCCGCGCTGCTCGACAGCGGCCTGGACGTGTACGCGCCGTGCGCGCTCGGCGGCTCGCTGAACGACGAGACGGCCGGGGCGCTCACCGCCAGGATCGTCTGCGGGGCGGCCAACAACCAGCTCGCCCACTCCGGCATCGAGAAGGTGCTGGCCGACCGGAACGTGCTGTACGCCCCCGACTACGTGGTGAACTCCGGCGGCGTGATCCAGGTCGCCGACGAGATCGAGGGCTTCGACTTCGACCGGGCCAAGGCGCGCGCCACGCAGATCTTCGACACCACCCGGCGGATCTTCGCGCTGGCCGCCGACGAGGGCGTGCCGCCGGCGGTGGCGGCCGACCGCCTCGCCGAGCGCCGCATGTCGGAGGTGGGCCGGCTGCGCAGCATCTGGCTGTGACCTACGACACGTCCCGACCCCGGCCGCCCTCGGGCCGGACCCCGGCGGCCGGGCCGTGTCGCCCCGAGTCGGTGAACCCGCAACGACCCGATACACTGGGGTTCTCCGCAAGCGAGCGTGCCGCCACGTACCGACGCTGTACCGAGCCGGGCGCAAAACGGGTACGGTTGTATCCGTGACTGACGCATGGCTCATCAGGCACCGGTTCGTGTGGTACACGCGCGCGTTGATGGGCCCACGAAAGCCCTGACCATCGAGGGGGTCGAGCCAATGGGTCGCGGCCGAGCCAAGGCCAAGCAGGTAAAGGTTGCCCGCCAGCTCAAATACAACAGCGGCGGCACGGACCTCGACCGCCTGAAGAGCGAGCTGGGAGTGAACGACTCCCCCGGCGAGGACTACGACGAACTCGCCGAGAAGTACGCCGACTATGCCGACGACTACGGCAAGGACGACCACGACGGCACCTCCGGTCGCTGATCGAGAGCCATCCCGCCACTGCCCGTGACCGCAGGTCCGGGCAGTGGCGTTCGTTTGTGGTCGCCGCACCCCGGCAGCCCCTCAGGGGCGGCCGGGGTTTCGGTCGTTCACTCACTTCGAGGCGAGCGCCTCGTGCACGCCGGGCTCGACCTCGCCGCCGACCGCCGGATCGGGCCGGAAGGTCAGGCTGCGCACGGCCTTGACCATGGCCAGCGGCTCGCGCATGTACCCGCCCACCGTCGCCTCGGTGCGGTTCCCGCCCATGCTGTCGTCGCCGACGCCGTAGGCGTCGGTCCCGGCGGCCCGGCAGAGCGCGACGGCCCGGGGCAGGTGGAAGCGCTGCGTGACGACGGTGAGCCGCTCCACCTTGAAGATCCGCTTGGCCCGGGCGCAGGAGTCCCAGGTGTCGAGCCCGGCGAAGTCCCGGACGACCTTCCCCGCCGGGATCCCCTGCCCGATGAGGTAGTCCCGCATGACGGTGGGCTCGTCGTACCCGTGCCGCCGGTTGTCCCCTGACACCAGCAGCACCTTCACCTTGCCCGTCCGGTAGAGCTCGGCGGCCAGGTCGAGCCGCCTCGCGAGCAGCACCGACGGCTGCCGCCCCCAGATCCCCGCCCCCAGCACGAGCGCCACGGGCGTGGCCGGGACGCTCTCCACCGTCTGGCGGTACCGGGCCGTCTCGACGTAGGCCCAGCCCGTGGGCGCGAGCACGGCGTAGGCCCCCAGCCCGCCCAGCACCGTCAGCGGCAGCACCAGCTTGCGGAAGCGCACGCGCGACACGCTCTTCACCCCTGCTCCCCGATCATCGTGTCCTCCCCTTTGGGACGTTCGGAAACGATATGCGGTTCGTCCGGTAACAACGGACCGCGCCGTCCCACTACCAGGTGTCGGAACACACACGGAGGACGGAGACGCGGGAGATGAGCGATGAGCCGGACAATCCGGCGGACGCGCGGCGCTTCACCGCCATGTACGACGCCTGCCGCCAGCGCGTCTGGGCGTACGCGGCGGCCCACGGCGGCCGCCAGCGCGCCGACGACGTGGTGAGCGAGACGTTCGCGGTCGCCTGGCGGCGGCTCGGCGACGTGCCGGACCCCGCCCTGCCCTGGCTGCTCGGGGTGGCGCGCAACGTGCTGCGCGACGGCCACCGGGCCGAGGCGCGGCGCGCGGCGTTCACCGCCGAGCTGCGGCACTGGCGGCAGGACGCGGCCGAGGACCCCGCCGAGGGGGTCGCCGAACGCCAGGCGGTGCTGCGGGCGCTGGCGGGCCTGACCGAGGCCGACCGGGAGATCCTGCTCCTGGTCGCCTGGCAGGGCCTCACCCCCCGGCAGGCCGCCAGGGTCGTGGGCTGCTCGGAGCCGACCCTGCGGGTCCGCCTGCACCGCGCGCGCAAGCGCCTGTCGCGCGCCATGACCGAACGCCCGGCGGGCCTTTCCCGCATGGAAGTCGTGAAGGAGATGTCATGAGGACCGACCCCCTGCGGACTCTGGCGGAGGCCCGGCCCGCCGAACTGTCCCCCGAGGCCCCCGTCGACCCGGCCGTGCGAAGGGCGGAGCTGACCTACGCCATGACGATCTCCCGCGAGACCTCCCCGGCCGCCCGCCCCGCGCGGCGGTTCCGTCCCGTACTGGCCCTGTCCCTGGCGGGAGCGGCGGCGACGGCGGCCGCCGCCATCGTGATCGTGCCCGGCGGCGACTCCGCCGCCCCGGCCCGGGAAGCGCTCCCGGCCCCGCAGGAGCCGACGGCCCGGACGGTGCTGATGGCCGCCGCCGAGAAGGCCGCCGCCGCCCCGGCCACCGGGAAGTACTGGCTGGTCTCGACCCTGGCGCTCAAGCCGGTCAAGAGCGTGCGCTCCGAGTGGATCACCCTGGACGGGCAGCGCTGGACCGGCTACCGGACCGCCGCGCCCAGTCCCGGCACCAAGGCCGCCGAGCTGCACAAGCTGAAGGGCCTCGCCCCGATGTCGGCGTCGGTGCTGGGCCCCTCCCCCACCCTCGCCGCCCTGCGCAGGCTGCCCGCCGATCCCCAGGCCCTGCGCAGGCTGGCCGAGCGCAACTTCCCGAACAACATCGACAGCGAGACCCGCAAGCCCGTCGAGACCAGGGCCGGATACGTGGCCCAGGCGCTGCTGGAGCTGCTGGCCGAGCAGCCGGTCACGCCGCAGGTGCGCGCCGCGGGCTTCCGGGCACTGGCGGACCTGCCCGGCGTCAGTTCCAAGGGTGGCACGCGCGACGCCCTGGGCCGCAAGGGCGAGCTGCTGGTCTTCTCCCAGTACTACCCCCACGTGGGCACGGTCACCAACCGCCTGATCGTCGACCCGAAGACCTCGCAGGTGCTCTCGCTGGGCGAGCAGACCACCGGCCGCAAGCCCCACAAGAGCGAACTCCTCTACCTGACCGCGGGCTGGACCGACCGGGCCCCGTCCCTCCCCCGGCTCCCCTGAGCGAGCCCTCGGCGGCCCCCGGAGCGGACTCCGGGGGCCGCCCGCCGGAAACGGCCCGAAAAAATTTCCGCCCGGCTGTCACACGCGGGGCGCGGCGCGGGTCATGCCAGTGACCGTGTTCCTCCAGCCGCTGGGAGACCCCGATGCCCGCCACCCTCACCGTCGTCACCGTCCTCACCGCCGCCTGGGTCGGCTTCTCCGGCTTCTCGCTGCTGCGGCGCGCCGGGTTCGTCACCGAGCCCCTGATCGCCTACGGCGTCCCCCACTCCTGGTGGACGCCGCTCGGGCTGGCCAAGGCCGCCGGCGCCGCCGGCCTGCTGGCGGGCCTCGCGGTGCCGACCGTCGGCGTCGCCGCCGCCGTCGGCCTGACCGCCTACTTCCTGGGCGCCGTCACCACCGTCCTGCGCGCCCGCTCCTACAAGACCCTGCCCTTCCCCGTCCTCTACCTGGCCCCCGTCATCGCCACCCTGGGCATGAGCCTGGCCGCCTGACCGGGCGGGAGGCGGAGAACGGGAAGCGGCCCGGCCGATCGGCCGGGCCGCTCTCGCGTCTCATGATCAGATGTGCGGTCAGGCGTAGGAGGCGGTGCCCGTGCCGGGGACGATCTCGCCCAGGACCCAGGCCGGGACGTTCCGCTCGGCGAGCAGGCGCAGCGACGCGTCGGCGCTCTCGGCGGACACGACCGCCGCCATGCCCACGCCCAGGTTGAACGTCTTGTCCATCTCCGCCTGCGGCACCCCGCCGTGCGCGCGCAGGATCTCGAACAGGGGTGGGACCTCCCAGGAGGAGCGGTCCAGGACCGCGTCCACCGTGCCGGGCAGGGAGCGGGCCAGGTTCGCCGCCAGGCCGCCGCCCGTGATGTGCGCGAACGCGTGCACGCCGCCCGCCGCCGCCAGCGCCAGGCAGTCCTTCGCGTAGATCCGCGTCGGCGTCAGCAGCTCCTCGCCCAGCGTCCTCGACAGCTCGGCGGGCGCGGACTCCAGCGTCAGGTCGGTGGTCTTCAGGATGTGCCGCACCAGCGAGTAGCCGTTGGAGTGGATGCCCGAGGACGCCATCGCCAGCACCACGTCGCCCGCGCGGACCCGGTCCGGCCCCAGCAGCGCGTCCGCCTCCACCACGCCGGTGCCCGCGCCCGCGATGTCGAACTCGTCGGGCCCGAGCAGGCCCGGGTGCTCGGCCGTCTCGCCGCCCACCAGCGCGGCCCCGGCGAGGGCGCACGCCTCGGCGATGCCGCCCACGATGTCGGCGATCCGCTCGGGGACCACCTTGCCGCAGGCGATGTAGTCGGTCATGAACAGCGGCTCGGCGCCGCACACCGCCAGGTCGTCCAGCACCATCCCGACCAGGTCGTGGCCCACGGTGCCGTAGACGCCGAGGCGGCGCGCCAGGTCCACCTTGGTGCCGACGCCGTCGGTCGAGGTCGCCAGCAGCGGCCGCCGGTAGCGCAGGAACGCCGAGGCGTCGAACAGCCCGGCGAAGCCGCTGGCGTCGTCCACCACCTCGGGGCGGCGGGACTTCGCCACGCGCGCCTTCATCAGCTCGACGGCGCGCTCGCCCGCCGCGATGTCCACTCCGGCAGCCTCGTAGGAGGTGCTCACGTCTGTCCCCCGGGATCTTTCAACGGTGTCGGCCTGGATATCGGCCCGGACGTCGCCCGGCCCTACGACCGGGTCGGCTCCAGCAGGTGCTTGCCGCGGGCGCTCTCCTCGACCGGGATCGGGTAGACGCCGTCGAAGCAGGCCCGGCACAGCCGGTCCTTCTCGATCTGGGAGGCGGCGATCAGCTCGTCCAGCGAGATGAAGCCCAGCGAGTCGGCGCCGATGGAGTCGCGGATGCCCTCGACGTCGAGGTTCCCGGCGATCAGCTCGGCGCGGGTGGCGAAGTCGATGCCGTAGAAGCACGGCCAGGCCACCGGCGGACTGGAGATCCGCACGTGCACCTCGGCGGCCCCGGCCTCGCGCAGCAGCGACACCACCTGGCGCTGGGTGTTGCCGCGCACGATGGAGTCGTCGACCACGACCAGGCGCTTGCCCTCGATGGCCTCGCGCAGCGGGTTCAGCTTGAGCCGGATGCCGAGCTGGCGGATGGTCTGGGACGGCTGGATGAAGGTCCGGCCGACGTAGGAGTTCTTCACCAGGCCCTGGCCGTAGGGGATGCCGGACGCCTCGGCGTAGCCGATCGCGGCCGGGGTGCCCGACTCGGGGGTCGGGATGACCATGTCGGCCTCGACCGGGTGCTCCAGCGCCAGGCGGCGGCCGACCTCCACGCGGGTGGCCTGCACGCTGCGGCCCGCGATCGTGGTGTCGGGCCGGGCGAGGTACACGTACTCGAACAGGCAGCCCTTGGGCCGGGCCTCGGCGAAGCGCTCCGAGCGCACGCCCCCGGCGTCGATCGCGACCATCTCGCCGGGCTCGATCTCCCGGACGAAGCGGGCGCCGACGATGTCCAGCGCGGCGGTCTCGGACGCGACCACCCAGCCGCAGTCCTCCCACTGCCCGAGCACCAGGGGCCGGATGCCCTCGGGGTCGCGGGCGGCGTAGAGCGTGCCCTCGTCCATGAAGACCAGGGAGTAGGCGCCGCGGGTGGCCGGGAGGATCTCCCGCGCCGCCGCCATCGGCCCGCCCTCGCGGGTCGCCAGCAGGGCCGTCAGCACCTCGGTGTCGGTGGTGGCGGTCAGGTCGGCCGAGTCCAGCCGGGCGGCCAGCTCGGGGGTGTTGATCAGGTTGCCGTTGTGGGTCAGGGCCAGCCCGCCGTGTCCGGTGGACCGGAACGTCGGCTGGGCGTTCTCCCAGGTCGGCGAACCGGTCGTGGAGTAGCGGCAGTGGCCGACCGCGATGTGGCCGCGCAGGGTGTTCAGCACCGACTCGTCGAAGACCTGGGCCACCAGGCCCATGTCCTTGAAGACGACGATGCGCGACCCGTCGCTGACCGCGATCCCGGCCGACTCCTGGCCGCGGTGCTGCAGCGCGTAGAGGCCGTAGTAGGCGAGCTTGCTCACCTCCGCGCGGCCTGTCTCCGTCGGGGGGACCCACACGCCGAAGACCCCGCAGGCGTCCTGCGGGGCACGATCGGAGGGGTCGATGTCGTGGCTCAGACGTCCGTCACCGGAAGGCACGCTCGCCAGTGTAGAGGCCCCCTTCACCTGCTCCGATCGGCCCATCTCCTTAACCGACCTTTACCCCCCGCACCGCCGGGCATGTCACCGCGCGCGCGAGTCTGGTCGTTGACAAGGGGGAGGAGCGCATGACGATGCCGGGATACCGGACCTATGCGCCGCCGTCCGCGCCCGAGCGGACCGGGATGGCCAAGGCCGCGCTGGTGCTCGGGGTCGTCGGGCTGGTCGGCCTGGTGCTCTGCTTCGCCGGGATGATCCCGGCGCTGGTGGGGCTGGTGCTGGGCGGGGTGGCGCTCGCGCGCGGCACCAGCGCGCGCGGGACGGCGATCGGCGGGGTCGTCTGCTCGGCGCTCGCGCTGCTGATCGGGGGGATCGCGGCGTTCTGGCTGCTGAGCAAGGCGGCCGAGTGCGGTGACCGGTCCCGCTATCCCGACGACGCGGCGCGGCAGCGGTGCGTGGAGCGGGAGTTCCCCTTCACCGAGAAGACCACCGCGCCGTGACCGGTCACGGCGGGGACGCCGCCAGGGCCCGCACGTCCCGCTCGTCCAGCGCCGAGGCGTAGACGCGGAAGTCCTCCACCAGGCCGGTCAGCCCCGGCTTGCCGGGCTCGCCGCCCAGGTGGAACGGCCCGCCCGGCGTGACCACGGGATGCTCCAGCGGCACGGCCGAGTCCAGCCTGCCGTCGAGGTAGAGGAACATGCCGTCGGTGTCCACGACGAGCGCGAGGTGCGTCCACTCGTCCAGCGGCACCGTGCGGCGGCTGTCGGCGTACTCCGGCCCCTTGACCGTGAACAGCTGCACCCGCAGCCGCATCGAGTCCGGGTAGAGCCACAGGCCCACCCCGCGCGCGTCGTGGTCGGCGACCGGCTTGTAGAGCAGGGTGCGCCACTCCCCGACAGGGCCGCCCGCCGCCTTCACCCAGAACGCCAGGGAGAACCCGAAGATCTGGCTGAGGACCAGCTGCGGCGCGGCGGGGATCTCCGCCCGGCCCCGGCCGTCGAAGGCCAGCGCCTGGCCGTCGCCGCCGGGGACGATCTCCACGCCCTCGTCCAGCACGGCCGGCAGCCCGGCCGCCGCGTCGGCCACCCTGCGGCCGTCGATGGTCTCGATGTCGAACGTCCAGTGCCCGACGAGCATGGCACCACCTTCCATGCCAGGCCCCGATCCCCCTCCACCGCCCACGCTCGCAGCGGACGGTGCGCGGCACAAGGCCCGAATCGGGGCCCGAATCGGGGCCCGAATCGGGGCCCGGATCGGACGGCTCGCGGGCGCCCCCGGTCAGCCCGCCGCGGGCTCCGGCGGCAGCGGCAGCCACGCCGACAGGTCGGCGCGCGCCCCGCTGGCCCGCACCCGCCCGGATTCCACCGCTTCGCCCCAGGCCATCCGGCCGCCGGCCAGGGCGATCCAGGTCATGGCGTCCATCTCGACCACGTTCGGCGGGGTCCCCCGGGTATGGTGCGGGCCGTCGACGCACTGCACGGCGGCGTGCGGGGGGACCCGGACCTCCACCGAGCGCCCCGGGGCCAGCTCGGCGAGCCGGTCCAGCAGGTGGCGGACCGCTCCCTTGACCATGGGGCGGGCGGGTTCGGCGCCGGCGTCGAGGAAGGCCAGTACGGTCTGGTAGGCGGCCCGCCGCAGATCGGCGGGCTCCCCGGGACCGGTGACGGGCGGCAGGCCGACGGCGGCGCGCTGCCCGTCCAGCAGGTCGCGGGTGAGCGGTGATCGAGGCATCGGTACGACGGTATCGGGTGGCCGGTATCCGGTCGCGTTCGGTCGCCGTCCGGACACAATCCCAGCAAAGGCGTCCTGCAACCGGTAGAAAGGGGACCGGTGCTGAACGGGGTCTTGAGGTGTTCGGGGGGAACGGACCGGAGCCGCGGGGGACGCGGTTCCGGCTGAGGACACGGAGGTTCTTGATGGCCGGGTTGCTGACGTCCCAGGCGCTGCCCCTGCAGCCCGGGGACCCGCGCCGGCTCGGCGAGTACGAGATCACCGGGCGGCTCGGCGTCGGCGAGCAGGGCGCGGTGTTCGCCGGGCGGTCGGCCGCCGGGCGGCCGGTCGCGGTGAAGCTGCTGCACGTGCGGCTGAGCGGCGAGCCGGTCGCGCGCTCGCGGTTCACCGTCGCGCTCGCCCCCGCCCGCAAGGTCGCCGGTTTCTGCACGGCCGGGCTGCTGGACGCCGGCGTCGAGGGCGACCGCCCCTTCGTCGCCGCCGAGCTGGTGGACGGCCCCTCGCTCCAGCAGCTGGTCGCCGAGGAGGGCCCGCGCGGCCCCGCCGTCGTCGAGCGGGTCGCGGTGGGCGCGGCGATCGCGCTGGCGGCCGTGCACCGGGCCGGGGCGCTGCACCTGGATCTCAAGCCCGGCAACGTCCTGCTGGGCCGCGACGGGCCGCGCGTGGCCGACTTCGGCGTCGCCCGCGCGCTGGAGGCGCTCAACGCCGGGACCGCCGGGCGCACCGTGACCGATCCGGCCTACCAGGCCCCCGAGCAGCTCAGCGGGCAGGGCATCGGCCCGGCGGCCGACGTGTTCGCCTGGGCCGCCACGCTGCTGTTCGCGGCGACCGGCGTCCCGCCGTTCGGCGACGACTCGCCCTCGGAGGTCATGCAGCGCATCGTCTACGACGACCCCGACCTGTCGGCGCTGCCCGAGTCGCTGCGCGAGGCGGCCGCCGACGCGCTGGCCAAGGACCCGGCGCGGCGGCCGACCTCGGCCGGGCTGCTGGAGCGGCTGCTGGCCGAGGACGGCCCCCTGGCCGCCCGGCTGCCCGCCTCGATGGTCGCCGAGGGCCGCGCCCTGTCGGGCGGTCCGGCCGCCCTCGCCCTGCCCGCGCCGGCGGGCCCGGAGCCGGAGGCCGGGCCGGCCCCGCGGGACGAGCCCGAGAAGGCGCCCCCGGCGCAGCCCACGGCCGTTCCCGCTCCCGCCCTCACCGCCCCCTACGCCGCGCTCGGCGGGCCGCCCGCCGGGGCCGGGGACGAGGCCGCCGACGCCGCCTCGACGCAGGCCGTCCCGTCGCTGGTCCACGACCCCATCCGGATCCCCGCCGACCAGATCCCCGGCGGGCGGGCCACCGCGGTCTTCGAGATGCCGCCCGAGGCCGCCGACCCGACCGCGCCGCACATCGTCCCCGGCCTGGAGCGCCCCTACGACGACGACGCGCGCGCCGGCACCGCCCTGCTGGAGGCGGTGCCGCCGGCGATGCCGTCAACGGAGCGCAGGCCGCTGCTGGCGCGCGTGCGCCGCAACAACCACGTGCTGGGCGTGGCGCTGTCGCTGACCATCGGCGTGCTGGTCGGCGTCGCGATCATCGCGCTGGTGCTGTGGCCGCAGTTGGAGGAGGAGCCCGCCGGCCCCGCCGACCCGGCCCGCCCGGCGGCCGGGCAGGCGGTCGACACGATCCCCGGGTCGTTCGGCGGCCGGTGGACGGGCACCGCCGTCAACACCTCCAGCGGCGCGTCGTTCCCGCTGGAGGTCACCTTCGAGGCGGGCAAGAAGAGCGCGCGCGCCGTCTACCCCAAGGAGGGCTGCACCGGGGCGCTGACCATGACCGGGGGCACCGGGGAGAGCCTGCGGATGACCGTCGCGGTCGCCAAGCCCTGCTCGCCCGGGAACGTGCGGGTCGACCGGCAGCCCGACGGCTCGCTGAAGTACGTGTGGACCTCCCCGGCCAACGACCGCCGCCGCTACGAGGCCGTGCTGAAGCGCGGCTGACCTCCGCCCCTTTTCCTCGGCTCCGCCCTGACGGGCCGGGCGAACGGCGCACCGCGCCGCGCGCCCGGCCCGTTTTTACGGTATTGAGTCTGATTTGACCTTCACATCCGCAAAAGATCTATTAGGGTGCTCACGGTTGATTCCCCCGATCCTGCGCGCCGGACGCCGCGGTACGGCGCCGCGTTCCCGGCCGCGCCCCTGAAGGAGTCCCCTTGCGCGTTGCCCCCCGGCGTGCCCTGCTGGCCGGCGTGATCACCGCGTCCCTCGGCGCGGCCGCCACCCTGCCGTTCCTGGCCTCCGCCGACACCGGTCCCGACCTGGTCAGGGTCGCCGCGGTCGGCGGCGGCGGCACCCCCATCCCCGGCCAGTACATCGTCACCATGAAGGCGGGCGCGTCCCCCGCCGACGCCTCCCGGAAGGTCAGCGCCGCGGCCCAGCACTTCACCGGCGCCGTCAACGCCTTCGCCGCCAAGCTCGACAGCCGCCAGCTCGACCGGCTGCGCCGCGACGACCGGGTCGCCGCGATCGAGCCGGACCAGGTCTTCAAGGCCACCACCGTGCAGCGTTCGCCGCTGCCGTGGGGCCTGGACCGCATCGACCAGCGCACCGGCCGCAACAAGGCCTACTCCTACGGCTGGAAGGGCACCGGCGTCACCGCCTACGTCATCGACAGCGGCATCGCCGCCGGGCACCCGCAGTTCGGCGGCCGCGCCGCCTCGGCCTGGACCGCCCCGCGCTTCGGCGGCAACGGCGGCGACTGCGCCGGGCACGGCACGCACGTGGCCGGCACCATCGGCTCCAAGCTGCACGGCGTCGCCAAGAACGTGAAGATCCGCTCGCTGCGGGTGCTGAACTGCGAGGGCCAGGGCTCGCTGTCGGACATCATCAACGCCGTCAACTGGCTGCGCACCCACGCCCAGCGGCCCGCGGTCGCGAACCTGTCGCTCGGCGGCGGCAAGTCCACCGCGCTGAACACCGCGCTGACCAACCTGTCCAAGTCCCGGGTGTTCGTGGCGGTCGCGGCCGGCAACGACAACATCGACGCCTGCAAGACCTCGCCCGCCAGCGCGGGCTGGGTGGAGGCGGTCGGCGCGACCACCATCTACGACAACCGGGCGGGCTTCTCCAACCACGGCAAGTGCGTGGACATCTTCGCGCCCGGCTACGGCATCACCTCCACCTGGCCGGGCGGCGGGCAGCGCTCGGCGAGCGGCACCTCGATGGCCTCCCCGCACGTGGCGGGCGTGGCGGCGCTGGTGCTGTCCAAGTGGCCGAACTCCACCTTCCCCCAGGTGCAGAAGTGGCTGAGCGACTACTCCACCAAGAACCGCGTCGGCAAGCTCCCCCGCGGCACCACCAACAAGCTGCTCTACAAGGCGAATCTCTGAGGCACGTCCCGTAGGATGGCCCGGCTCCCCGCGCGGGGGCCGGGCTTCGGGGTCGAGGACCGCCCCACCCGCCTCAGGGGTTAACCTTGGCGAGGTACTGGATGGTTCCTTACAGTTCGTTGGCATTCGGTCAGTGACCGGCCTCGCTTCCCGAGGCAAGCTGACCGGATCGGCCGAGTCCCGCGGTGTCCAGCGCGGGAGCCGGGGACCCATCCGCCGGACGGCCGGGAGCGACGCTCCCGGTCCCGCTCCGGCCGGGGTGAATTCACGGGCCCGCGACCGCTGGCCGTGATAGGGCGGACTCCGCGCCCGAACCCGTCAGCTAACCCGGTAGGCGACCGAGGAGAGGAGACGACGTGGAGACCCCCACCTCCACCGTCCGGCGATGGCGTCGCCGGCGCGCCGCCTTGGCCCTCGCGGCCCTGGTCGGGGCCGTACCGCTGCTGGCGGGCACCACGGTGACCGCTCCCGCGGCGCTGGCCGATCCGGGCGACAGCGGCCGGGTCACCAAGCTGAACGAGCAGATCGAGAAGCTCGACAAGGCCTACGGCGGCGACCTGGCGCGCCTCAAGGACGCCCAGTTCGACATGAAGCGGGCGCTGCAGAAGGCCAGGGACCTCCGCTCCGACCTGGAGGTGACCCGCCGCTCGGTCGCCCAGCTCGCCGCGACCCAGTACATGACCGGCGGCACCGACCCCACCCTCCAGGTCATCACCGCCGACGACCCCGCCGGGCTGCTGGCCACCACGAGCCTGACCGCCCACCTCGGGCAGAACCAGGCCGCCAAGGTGCAGGTGGTCCAGAAGCTGGTCGCCGAGCAGGAGAAGGCCCAGGCCGAGGCCAAGAAGAAGATCGAGGGCCTGGAGAAGCAGATCGCCGACCTGCTGAGCAAGAAGAAGCAGATCCGCGAGCTGGTCAAGAAGTACAAGCCGGAGTCGCCGAGCGCCGGCATGGGCGGGGTGACCCCGCGCATGAAGAAGGTGCACGACGTCCTGGACGTCGAGTTCGGACCGTTCCCGATGATCGGGTGCGTGCGCACCACCGGCGACCCGCAGGACCACGGCGTCGGCAAGGCGTGCGACTTCATGGTGACGACCGGCGGCAGGGTGGCCTCCGGCTCCGCCCAGACGCTGGGCGACCGCACCGCCGCCTACGCCATCGCCAACGCCAGCAAGCTCGGCGTCAAGTACGTGATCTGGCGGCAGCGCATCTACGACATGCGCTCGCCGGGCTGGGACTCGATGTCCGACCGCGGCGGCGCGACCGCCAACCACTACGACCACGTCCACATCTCGGTCTTCTGACGCCCGCGCGACCGGCCCGGCCTCCCGTTCCCGGGACGCCGGGCCGCCGCATTTCCAGGTGAATGACCGTGACCTGGTGTTTTGCCCTGATCATCCCTGGCGTTCACCTCGCGTTGGCCTGATGTGCCCTTGCCCTCCCTAGCGTTTGCGCCGATCGGTTCTAGAGGAGGATTCGTGGCCGAACGCCAGGTCAAGCGTGCGCTTCCGTTGTTGTCGGTGCCCCGTTCCGGGGGTCGTGACGCGATGACGTGCCTGTACCGCTGCGGGAACGCGTGTGACCACCCGGTGCCCAACACCAGTGGCAACGCCTATTTCGGGGACATCGTCGCCGAGCGTGTCAGCCGCCGCGGCGTGCTGCGCGCCGGGGCGCTGGGCGCGCTGGTCGCGGGGGCCGGCGCGGCCGCGTCCGGCACCGCGTTCGCCGCCCCGGCGCCCGCCGCCCGGGGGCACCACCACCACGGGGGCGGCGGCGGGTCGCGGCTGCGCTTCACCGCGGTCGCGCCCAACAGGGACGACAAGGTCACCGTGCCGAACGGCTACGAGGCGTCGGTCGTGGTGCGCTGGGGCGACCCGGTGCTGCCGGGCGCGCCCGCGTTCGACTTCGAGAAGCAGACGGCGGCCGCGCAGGCCAAGCAGTTCGGCTACAACTGCGACTACGTCACCTTCTTCCCGCTGAGCCGGGACCGGGCGCTGCTGTGGGTCAACCACGAGTACAGCGACGAAGCGCTGATGTTCCGCGGCTACAAGGGCGGCGCCACCGCCACCGAGGAGCAGGTGCGCATCGCGATGGCGGCGCACGGCGGCTCGGTCGTGGAGATCGAGCGGATCGGGCGCACCGGGCAGTGGAAGCTGGTCACCCGGGGGCGGCGCCGCTTCAACCGGCGCGTCACCGCCGAGACCCCCATGCGCTTCACCGGGCCCGCCGCCGGGCACCCGCTGCTGCGCACCGCCGCCGACCCGCGCGGCACGACCGTGCGCGGGATGCTCAACAACTGCGCGGGCGGCGTGTCGCCGTGGGGCACGATCCTGACGGCCGAGGAGAACTTCAACCAGTACTTCGTGGCCACCTCGGGCGTGCCGGAGTCCGCCAAGCCCGCCCTGGCCCGCTACGGCGTCCCCACCGGCGTCCCCGCCGACAGCCGCCGCTGGGACCGGGTGGACGCGCGCTTCGACCTGTCCAAGAACCCGAACGAGGTCAACCGCTTCGGCTGGATCGTGGAGATCGACCCGTTCGACCCCGACGGCACCCCCCACAAGCGCACTCACCTCGGCCGCTTCAAGCACGAGGGCGCCAACACCTCCCTGACCAGGGACCGGCGCGCGGTCGTCTACCTGGGCGACGACGAGCGGTTCGACTACATCTACAAGTTCGTCTCCACCGAGCGCTACATCCCGGGCGCGCGGCGGCACAACATGCGGCTGCTGGACCACGGCACGCTGTACGTGGCCCGCTTCACCGGCGACAGCCCCAAGGGCGACTTCGACGGCACCGGCAAGCTGCCCGCCGACCGCGAGTTCGACGGCTCGGGCGAGTGGATCCCGCTGGTGCGCGGCGACCGCAGCTTCGTGCCGGGCATGTCGGCGGCCGAGGTCCTGGTGCACACCCGGCTCGCGGCCGACAAGGTCGGCGCGACCAAGATGGACCGCCCCGAGGACATCGAGCGCAACCCCAAGAACGGCGCGGTGTACGTGGCGCTGACCAACAACAGCTCGCGCACCGCCGCCCAGGCCGACGAGGCCAACCCGCGCGCCGCCAACAAGCACGGCCACATCCTGGAGATCATGGAGCGGCGCAACGACGCGGGCGCCACCACGTTCGCCTGGTCGATCCCGCTGGTCGCCGGCGACCCCAAGGACCCCGGCACCTACTTCGGCGGCTACGACAAGTCCAAGGTCAGCCCGATCTCCTGCCCGGACAACCTGACCTTCGACTCCGACGGCAACCTGTGGATCTCCACCGACGGCAACGCGCTGGGCGCCAACGACGGCCTGTTCGCGATGCCGGTCGAGGGCCGCGAGCGCGGGCGCGTCCGGCAGTTCCTGACCGTGCCCTACGGCGCCGAGACCTGCGGGCCGCTGATCGTCAAGGACCAGAAGACGGTGTTCGTGGCCGTCCAGCACCCCGGCGAGATCACCGGCGCGACGCCGGAGAACCCGGCCAGCCACTGGCCCGACGGCGGCCAGCCGCGCCCGTCGGTGGTGTCGGTCTGGCACACCCGGGGCCGCGACATCGGCGAGTGATCCGCCCTTCTGTCACGATGGTCCCCCATACGGCACCAGGGGGGACGAAGTGGACAAGAAGCGGCCGGACGCGCAGTGGGGCCTCGGCCTCGGCGCGGGCCTGGCGATCGGTTGCGGCCTCGGCGTCGCCATCGACAACATCGCCCTCGGCATGGGCATCGCCCTGGCTCTGGGCGTCGCGCTGAGCTTCGCCTTCGCGAAGAACAAGAAGGACTGAAGGCCCGGCACCGAGCGCCCGGCCACCGGAAGGTGGCCGGGCGCTCGGCTTTCGCGTTCGCCACGTCAGCAGTTCGGGCCCTACAGGCTTCTGGACGGCGCTCCAGAGGCCGCTGCCGGGCCTGGCTCGCCGAAGCCCGCCGACGGGCCTGAAACGCGAGGACGCCCCCGCGCGAGGGGGTTCCTCGCGCGGGGGCGTCCTCGAACGGATCAGCTCGCGTAGCTCGGCAGCGTCCGCTCGTGCGACTCGCGCAGCTCGGCCAGCGGGATGGAGAACAACTCCTGCTGCTCGCCCTCGCCGCCGCGGCCCGACACCGTCAGGGAGTCGCCGCCCGCCACGCCGATCTGCGCGACCGGCACGCCGGCCTCCTGGCACAGCGCCGCGACCCGGCCCTCGCCGCCCGGCCGGATGGCGACCATGGCGCGCGCCACCGACTCGCTGAACAGCGCCGTGAACGGGTCGCCGTGCAGCGTGATCCGCGCGCCGAGGCCGCCGCGCAGGCACGACTCGACCAGCGTCTGCGACAGGCCGCCGTCCGACAGGTCGTGCGCGGCGGTCAGCAGGCCCTCGCGGGCGGCGGCGATCAGCACCGACGCCAGCGCGCGCTCGGCGGCCAGGTCCACCTTCGGCGGCAGGCCGCCCAGGTGGTTGTAGACCACGTGCGCCCACTCCGACCCGCCGAACTCCTCGCGGGTCTCGCCGAGCAGCGCCAGCGTCGCGCCCTCGGAGATGAGCGACATGTTGACCCGGCGGCGCACGTCCTCGTGCACACCCAGCACGCCGATGACCGGCGTCGGGTTGATCGGCGTGGTGCCGGTCTGGTTGTAGAACGACACGTTGCCGCCGGTCACCGGGATGCCCAGGTACTGGCAGGCGTCGGCGAGGCCCGTCACGGCCTGCGCGAACTGCCACATCACGCCCGGGTCCTCCGGCGAGCCGAAGTTCAGGCAGTTGGTGACCGCGAGCGGGCGGGCGCCGGTGGCGGCGACGTTGCGGTAGGCCTCCGACAGCGCGAGCTGCGCGCCCGCGTACGGGTCGAGGCGGGTGTAGCGGCCGTTGCCGTCCAGCGACAGCGCGATGCCGAGCCCCGACTCGTCGTCGATGCGGACCACGCCGGCGTCCTCGGGCATCGCCAGCACGGTGTTGCCGAGCACGTACCGGTCGTACTGCGAGGTCACCCAGGTCTTGGCGGCCAGGTTCGGCGAGCCGGCCAGCCACAGCACCGTGCGGCGCAGCTCGTCGCCGTTGGACGGGCGGGTGAGGCGGCCGGGCGTGTCGGCCTGCAGCGCGCCGAGGTCGGCGGGCGGCGCGTACGGCCGCTCGTACACCGGGCCCTCGTCGGCGGCGGTGCCCGGCGGGATGTCCACGATCGTCTCGCCGCGCCAGGTCATCACCAGGCGGCCGGTGTCGGTCACCTCGCCGATCACCGTGGCCGGGATCTCCCAGCGGCCGCAGATCTCCATGAAGCGGGCCACCTTGTCGGGCGACACGACCGCCATCATGCGCTCCTGCGACTCGCTCATGAGGATCTCCTCAGGGCGCAGCGTCGCGTCGCGCAGCGGGACCGCGTCGAGCTCGACCCGCATGCCGCCGGTGCCGGCCGCGGCCAGCTCGGTGGTCGCGCACGACACCCCGGCCGCGCCGAGGTCCTGGATGCCGACCACGAGGTCCTCGCGGAACAGCTCCAGGCAGCACTCGATCAGCAGCTTCTCCATGAAGGGGTCGCCGACCTGCACGCTGGGCCGCTTGGCCTGCGACTCGTCGTCGAAGGTCGCCGACGCCAGCACCGACGCGCCGCCGATGCCGTCGGGGCCGGTGCCCGCGCCGAACAGGATCACCTTGTTGCCGGGGCCGGGGGCCACCGCGCGCTTGATGTCCTCGTGCTTCATCACGCCCACGCACAGGGCGTTGACCAGCGGGTTCTGCGCGTAGCAGGCGTCGAAGACGGTCTCACCGCCGATGTTGGGCAGGCCGAGGGAGTTGCCGTAGCCGCCCACGCCCGCGACCACGCCGGGCATGACCCGCTGGGTGTCGGGGGCGTCGGCCGGGCCGAAGCGCAGCGAGTCCATCACCGCGATCGGGCGGGCGCCCATCGACATGATGTCGCGCACGATGCCGCCGACGCCGGTGGCCGCGCCCTGGTAGGGCTCCACGTAGGACGGGTGGTTGTGCGACTCGACCTTGAAGGTGACCGCCCAGCCCTGGCCGACGTCCACCACGCCCGCGTTCTCGCCCATGCCGACTAGCAGCGCGTCGGTCTTGGGGGCCTTGTCGCCGAACTGGCGCAGGTGCACCTTGGACGACTTGTAGGAGCAGTGCTCGCTCCACATGACCGAGTAGATCGCCAGCTCGGCGGCGGTGGGGCGGCGGCCGAGGATGTCGCGGACGCGCCGGTACTCGTCGTCCTTCATGCCCAGCTCGGCGAACGGCTGCTGCCGCTCGGGCGTGCGGGCGGCGATGGCCACGGTGTCGGTGCCGGGGTCGGGCTGCCGGGCCGGGACCGGCGCGGCGGGCACGGCCAGGGCCGGGGACGGGGACGGGGCCTCGATCTCGGCGGTGAAGTCGGCGGGCAGCACCGGGACCGGCGTCTCGCCCGTGTTCCGCGTCTCGGTCTCGACGACCGGGACGGGGCCGGTGACGTGCGGCACGGCCGGGATCGGGCCGGTGCCGCCCCGCTCCCCCTCGGCGCCCTGCGGCTCGACGGGGAAGGGGCCGCCGGTGCCCTCGGCTGCCAGCGCGCGGACGAAGTCCTCGGTCGGGCCCTCGGCGGGCTCGGCCGGTCCGGCGGCGGGCGGCGGGAGCTGCTCGGCGGGCTGATCGATCATGGGGATCTGGGCCTGGCGCTCGGCGGCCGCCGGGGTCTGCGGCCAGGCGCGCTCACCGTCGCCGGGCGCCTGCGGCCAGCCCTGCCGGCCCTCGGCGGGCTGCGGGGACCACTCCTGCTCGGGCCGGCCGAGCTGCTGAGGCCAGCCCTGCTCGACCTGGCCGGGCTGCTGCTCCGCTGCAGCGGGCTGGGCCCAGGGCTGCTGCTCGTCCGGGACCGGCGGCTGCGCGGGTCCGGCGGCGCGGTCGCCCTCGGCGGACGCCTCCGGCCGCTTCCCGGCCTCGCCGGGGCCGCCCTCGGGCTCCCCGAACAGGGGGGCCTCGCCCTCGACGGCCTCCTCCTCGTCCACGATGGCCTCGAAGGCCTGGGTGACCGAGGGGTTCACCGCGTGGAGCTCGGGGTCGTCGGCGTCGTCCTTCAGATCGGCGAACCACTCCAGCGTCGGCTCCTCGCCGCCGCCCGCGCGGTTGTCTCCCGGCTCCCCGGGCACGTTGGGACGCTGCTCACTCATGCTGTGTTTCCCGTTCGCGTCAGAGGCGCCGCGGCGCCGCCTTCCCTCGTCGCCGGCCGTGCGGGCCGCCGGTCCCAGCGGTCGATCATGCGTTGACCAGCCGCTTGACGACCGAGGTGAAGAAGCCGAGCCCGTCGGTGGACGGGCCGGTCAGCGATTCCACGGCGTGCTCGGGGTGCGGCATCAGGCCGACCACGTTGCCGGCCTCGTTGCAGATCCCCGCGATGTCGCCGAGCGAGCCGTTGGGGTTGAGGTCGAGGTAGCGGGCCACGACGCGGCCCTCGGCCTCCAGCCGGTCCAGGGTCTGGGCGTCGGCGGTGAAGCGGCCGTCCGCGTTCTTGATCGGAATGACGATCTCCTGGCCCGCGCTGTAGTCGGCGGTCCAGGCGGTCTCGGCGTTGTCGACGCGCAGCCGCTGGTCGCGGCAGACGAAGTGCAGGCCGGCGTTGGGCAGCAGCGCGCCCGGCAGCAGGTGCGCCTCGCACAGGACCTGGAAGCCGTTGCAGATCCCCAGCACCGGCAGGCCCGCGCCGGCGGCGGCGACCAGCTCGGTCAGGATCGGCGCGAAGCGGGCGATCGCCCCGGCGCGCAGGTAGTCGCCGTAGGAGAAACCGCCCGGCAGCACGACGGCGTCGACCCCTTGCAGGTCGTGGTCGGCGTGCCAGAGCGCGACCGGCTCGGCTCCCGCCAGCCGGACCGCGCGTGCGGCGTCGCGATCGTCCAGTGAACCAGGGAAGGTGATGACCCCCACCCGGGCAGCATCCATCGCTTCAATTCCTTCGTTGCGATCCTCGCCCGCCGGGGAAGACGAGCGTCAACTGCTTATGAGGGCGTTCCGGAGACGGGCGGCTCGTCCCGCCGATCACCGATGCGCGTCGCAGTCCCCCCGCGCGCGTCCAATCTACCCGGCGCTGTGCATGAGCCGGTGTTCGAGGCGTCGGATCAGCGCCTCGTCGCGCCAGGTCAGTCGCTTCCGCAGGTGGACGACGGTGCCCCGGTCCGGAGCCGAGTCGATGTCGAGGTCGTCCATCAGTGCCCGCATGATCTTAATCCCGCGCCCCGATTCGGCCAAACCGTCCTCGCCGTGCGGCGTCCCGGCCTGGCGCAGCCCGCCCCCGCGGTCGCTGATCCGCAACCGGCAGGAGCCGTCGACCACATGGCCGGTCACCTCGTAGTCGCCCGACGAGCGGGCGTGCTGGACCACGTTGGTGCACGCTTCGGACGTGGCCACCAGGATGTCGGTGACGCAGTCCTCCGAGACGCCGAGACCGCGCAGCGCGTCGCCCACCACCCGCCGGATCACCGGAATGCTCAGCGCCTCCCGGGGGAGCGCGAGCGAGAACTTCATGTCCACCTGTCACCTCGTGACATTCCCAGGCCCCCCTGGGCGGACCCCGGTCCCGGAGCACGCTCGACGACTCGACGCAGCTAAGGCTTCCCCGGCGGAATCTTCCGTAATCGCTACACTGTCCGGTCTTTTCATGAACGCCCCGTGACGGAACGCCGATGATTTTTCTACGGACGGCCCCGGGGGACCGGGGGCCGGCGGCTACAGGACGTGCACCTCGAAGTTCTCGATGACCGGGTTGGCCAGCAGCGTCTCGGCGATCTTGCGGACCTTCTCCACCGCCGCCTCGTCGGCCGGGCCGTCCACCTCCACCTCGAACCGCTTGCCCTGCCGGACCGCCGCGACGCCCTCGAAGCCGAGCTGCGGCAGCTTCCGGGCGATCGCCTGACCCTGCGGGTCCAGGATCTCCGGCTTGAGCATGACGTCCACGACGACGCGCGCCACGACCGCCCCCCTCATTGATCTGCGGTTTTCCTTAACGGAGTGAAGCGTACGGCACCATGACAGGGCACATCCCCCCATCCCCCCGGAGTCGCGCCATGAACATCGAGGAGTTGTCGCCCCCTGAGCGCCGCCTCTGGGAGGCGTTCCGCCGGGGCGAGTCGGTCGACCTGTCGGCGGGCGACCCGTCCACCAGCGACCCCGCGCACTGGGGCCCGGAGCGGGTGGTGCGCG
Source organism: Spirillospora sp. CA-253888 (assembly GCA_050936435.1). Taxonomy (GTDB): domain Bacteria; phylum Actinomycetota; class Actinomycetes; order Streptosporangiales; family Streptosporangiaceae; genus Spirillospora. The sequence continues at coordinate 4,122,687 of JBNJMT010000001.1, read as the reverse complement.
CCGAGGTGCTGGTCGCCCTGCTGGCCGGGGCCGTGGAGCCGGAGCCGGGCCAGGTCGCGGCGGTGCGCCTGACCGGCGCCCGCGTCATCGGCTCGCTGAACCTCGGCCACGCCGAGGTGGGCGTGCCCCTCGCCCTGACCGCCTGCGTGTTCGACGAGGCGCCGCACCTGTACTGGGCCTCGATGAACAGCGTGCACCTGCTGCGCTGCCGACTGCCGGGTTTGGTGGCGTCGGGCACGCGCGTGGACGGCCACCTGTGGCTGGAGGGCAGCCGGATCACCGGCGGCCTGTGGCTGGACGGGGCGCACGTCGCGGGCATCCTGAACATGTCGGGGGTGCACCTGACCAACCCGGGCGGGGACGCGCTGCTGGCCGACCGGCTGACCGTGGACGCCAACGTCTACTGCGACCAGGGCTTCACGGCGACGGGCGAGGTGCGGCTGCCGGGCGCGCGCGTCGGCGGCCAGCTGATCTTCCGGAAGGCGCGGCTGAGCAATCCGTCGGGCGCGGCGCTCTACGCGTCCCGCCTGGACGTGGCGGCGAACGTGTTCTGCGACGGCGGCTTCACCGCCAACGGCGAGGTGCGCCTGCGCGGCGCGCGCGTCGGGGGCTACCTGTCCTTCGTCGGGGCGGAGCTGTCGCACCCCGGCAAGACGGCCCTGAACGCCGACGACCTGGCCGTGGAGACCGACGTCTACTGCTCGGACGGCTTCACGGCCGACGGCGAGGTGAGCTTCGCCGGAGCCCGTGTCACCGGCCAGCTGAGCCTGCGCGATGCGCGCCTGTCGAACAAGGACAAGACCGCCCTCAGCCTCCAGCGCCTCCAGGCCGAGGAGGTGCTCCTGCGCCCGGCCGAGCCCATCGACGGCGTGGCGGACCTGTCGTACGCGCGGATCAACGTGCTGCGCGACGACCACAAGACCTGGCCCGAGCGGCTCCAGCTGGACGGCCTCCAGTACGAGAACCTGCAGCCGCCGATGGAGGCGCGCCACCGCCTGGACTGGATCCGCCGCGACACCGACGGGTACCAGCCCCAGCCGTACGAGCGCCTGGCGCAGACGTACCGCTCGCTGGGCCTGGACGCGGACGGCCGCTCGGTGCTCCTGGCGAAGGCGCGCGACCGCCGCAGGACGCAGGGGCTCCCCCGCAAGATCGTGGGGTGGTTCCAGGACGTCCTGGTGGGCTACGGCTACCGCCCGTTCCGGGCGGCGAGCTGGCTGCTGGGGCTGCTGGCGTTCGGCACGGTGGTGTTCTCGCTGCACAAGCCCGCGATCCTGAACGAGGACGACCACCCGCACTTCAACGCGTTCTTCTACACGCTGGACCTGCTGCTGCCGGTGGGCGACCTCGGCCAGGAACGGGTGTTCGCGCCGTCGGGGATCTACCAGTGGATAGCGAACCTGCTGGTGGCGGCGGGCTTCGTCCTGGGCCTGACCGTGGCCGCCGGAGCCACCCGAGCCCTGTCCCGGGAGTGAGCCACGGGAGGTCGTTGCTTTTCCCGCGCCCTTTCTTCCACAACGGCGATCATGACGCGACAAACGCCGCACGGCCCCTGAAGCAAAGGAGAACTACGGCCGTTGACGCGCCCGACCATGTGCGCTACCTGTGACCGCACGGGGCGAAAGGGGCCGCACAGCAAATGGTCGCCGCACATATAGACATCAGCGCTGTCCAGGCAGAACTTCAGGCGATTTCCGCGCTGATGGGCGAGATCTCCCGCCTGATCGGCCCCCAGACCTGGCAGGGCGGTTCGGCGGCCGCGTTCACCACCGATCTACAGGGCCACAACCGGTCACTGGACCGGATGGCGCACGACGTCCTGCAGACGGTGGCCCGACTGGACCCCCGCCCCATCGTGATCGCCCCACCGTCCATGCCCCGGGTCGGCCCGGTCCCGGGCATGCCCGGCGTGGCATCGGTGTCCCCGACCGGCTTGGAACGCCTGGAAACGGCTCTTCTCCGAGCCGCCGACGCCCTGCCGAAGCACGCCGGCAAGATCCGTTCTCTCCTCAGGATCGCCGGCCCGGTCGGCAGCGGCACGAGCCCATGCGACCGCACGGCGGCATGGTGTCGCGAGCAGGCGTCCCGGACGCGGACCCGTATCCGCTACGCGCTGGCCGAGAACGGCGGCGAGAAGAAGGCCGACCCGCTGGGCGCCCTGTCCCGCGTCCCCGACGTGGAGCGCTTCGGCGCCAAGGAAATGGCCGAGCTGGGCACCCTCCAAGCTCGTGCCTTCAGCAAGCACCTGGCCGACCCGAACCCGCTCACCCCCGAGACCCTCACCGAGATAGGCCGGACGCTCAGGGAGAACGCCAAAGACGCGAACTACACGGCCGCGTTCTTCGGCAACGTCCCGCCGGGCTCGGTGGGCAAGCTGGCCCACCGGCTCTACCGCTGGGGCGACGACGTCAACAGGACCGACAGGGACATCCTGGCCAATGTCGGAACGGCCCTTGCGGCGCTGTCCCGCCGCAAGGAGGGCCAACAGGCGGTCTCCCGCGCGCTCGGCCCCATCGGGGCGGACATGCCGGGCCAGGCCCTCCTGGTGAAGCTGAGCGCGCCGGAGGTGAAGTGGAGTTCGGCGCTCCTGCTGGCCATGGCGAAGGAGTCGCTGCGCTGGCGGCAGAAGTACCCGTCCTACAAGATCACACTCTCCTCCCGCGTCATCAGCGGGGAGAGCTACACGGCGACCGTCAACCAACCCCACCGGCCGTGGTGGCAGGACTGGGGGCTCAGCACCCTCGTCGGAGGTCCCGACACGGAGGCCATGCGCGAATACGACCCCGCGCTGAACGTCCTGGGCCGCATCGCCCTTCAGAAGGACACCGCGGCCGCCCGTGAACTGGCCGCGACCAAGCTGGAGAGCGCCTTCACGGTCAAGGACGCGGAGAAGGCCGGCGCCCTCACCTGGCTGAACCGTGGCATGGGCGACACCTACGCGGCCCTGCTCGTCGCCCCCGACTGGCCGGACGGCGGCAAGGCGGCGGGCAACGTCATCGCCCTGGCGACCACTCCGGAGAAGGGCCACGAGGAAGAGGCGGCCGAGAACGCCGCCGCCATCATGAAGTCGGTGGCCTGGTGGAACGGCACGGCCCGCGACAAGCTCAGCGGGTATCTCAGAAAGGACGGCGCGCCCGACTGGTTCCCCGGACAGTCCACCGGCCGAGCGCCCGGCTGGGTGTCCCACAGCGGCCAGTACGCCGCCGACTTGGGTCCAGGACTCCGCAACGGCCTGCTCCAGATGGCCCGGATGCACCTACCCGCCATAGCCGAGGCCAACCGGACATCCGGTGGGACCGGCCTTCCTGAGACCGACCCCGCCACCAGGCAGGTGTACGTGGACATCGGCGGCGAGGACATGAAGCAGTTCCTGCGCACCCTCGCGGCCGACGACAAGACCTGGGCGCAACTCGCCTACGACACCCAGATGTATCGCCAACGCCTCTTCGCTTGGGCGCTGCGTTCCGGATCGCTCAACGACGCGGTCGTCCGGGCGGGATACGTCGAGGGGAACCTCATCGCCGCATACGGAAAGGAACGCATCACCCGAGAAGAGCTCACCAAGGCGCAGGTCGAAGAGGCCCAGAAACGCCTTGGCATCTTGCGTGATGTCGGCTCCGTCTTCCTCGCGGTCTCACCGCCCGGCCAGGTCAACGGCGTCAACGAGTCCTACGGAGCCGCCACCAACATGGCTCTGGACAAGATCAAGTACGCCGACTTCGAGAAAAAAGTAGAGCAGATCAAGGCGAAGAACGCCAACTACTCCGACCAGATCTACATTGACCTTGCCCGCGGCTATCTGCTTGCCGAAATCGGCGGCACCGACAACTCGACTTTCCAAAGTTTCATACAGAACCGCATACTCACAGAAGAACAGCGAAGCGCGATCATACAAGGGGCCCGAGGAAAAGATTTCTACTCACCCAAAGAAAAGATGACCTACTCTGGCCGTCGCATCATCGCCGACGTACAAGACAAGATCAACCATAACGCCCCACCCAAAGAATGAACGCTAATTCCCTGGCGCACTTCCCGTCAACCCATCAGGAAGGCGGAAAGAATATATGCGCGCACAGTTCCGGTCGCTGATGACATAGGTTCCGTCCGGCCTTGCAATCAAGCCGCCCGGGTCAGCGGAGGCAACTGCCGCAAGCGTCCCGTCGAACTCATGACACCACTTAGGTCCACCGAAGTTCAGGGCTATCAGGGAACCATCCCGTCGCACCAGCGTTGGCCGCGGCTCACGGTGGGATGCGTCCGTCCCTCCCAACAGCAAAAGCGAACCATCAGGTAGACGTGTTACGGCCTGCCAAGGGGGGAGCTTCTTCACAGAATGCGGGAACCTCACTCCGATCGCAGGAGCGCCATCCTCAAGCCGGATAACTCCATAACGACCTAGAATAACCAGCCCCTTTCCAGGCTCGGCCGCCATGTATGTGGGTGAGAAGTCGCCACCGTTCCGTGCGGTACGCAGAGCCGAGTCGTACCCCGCAGGCCTCCACTGGCGCATCTCCCCCTTGCCTGTCACCAAGAAGAGATCGCCAAAGCGGTTTACGATCACCGGAACACCGTCGCCTCGAAGAGCGAATACGACCCCTTCCCATCCTTCATCCAGATGTTTCCAGTCAGGCCGCTCAACCGCCTTCCCATCCTTATCCAGAAATCTAACCCTTCCGGCGGAACTTTTATCCCACTGGAGCATCTCCTCACCCTTAAGCGTCGCCCTCGAGGCGCGAGAGAAGTGAAACTTTTCGCGCGACTCCAGCATCCAAAGAGTTCCGTTAGCGAAAAAAATTTGATCTCCGCGCCCAAAGGGAGGCAGGAGCGTTACGCGACCATCCGTCCCGATCTCAGCCACAAGGCTTTCATTCATGCCGGCTATGCCGATGTACAGACGTCCGCTCTTCTCGTCGAAAGCCAGCCCGCCATCAGAGTTCGCTCCCGTCTCCAAGGCGTACTCACCATCCCGAGGCGGGGCGTTCCACTTCGGATCGCCGGCGATGATGACGGCCTGGCCGGGGCGGGTCGGTTTCGGGGTCGGATTGAAGGACGGCTTGGACGGCTCCGCAGTGCAGGCGGCAGCGAGAAGGCTCAGGACCGTTGCGGCGGTGAGGACCCTGTGGCGGCGCACGGATTCGATGATGGCATCCGGCCGCGTGCCCCGGAAGGAAAGCATTCATCCGGCTCCGCCGCGTCACTGGGAGGGCGGAGCGGCCAGGTAGCCGTGGGTCGTCAGGCGGGTGGCCATCTCCTCGTAGATGTCCGGGTCCGACGGGGTCGTGGCCCGCAGGCCGTCCACGTAGCGGTTGTACATGCAGAACGCGGCGGCGATGAGGACCGTGTCGTGGATCTCCACGTCCGTGGCGCCGGCGGTGCGGGCCGCGGCGATGTGGGCGTCGTCCACCTCGCGGCCGCCGCGCTGCACGGCCGCGGCCAGCGCCAGCAGGGCCTTGAGCTTGTCGGGGACCGGGGCGGTGGCCGGGTCGGCGTGGACCTGCCGGACGAGCGTCGCGCCGCCGGGCAGTTGCGCGGCCGCGCAGGCTCCGTGGCCGGCCGCGCAGAAGCGGCAGTCGTTCAGCTCGGACACGTAGGCCGCGATGAGCTCGCGTTCGCCTCGGGCCAGCGGGCTCGGGCCGCGGAGCAGCGCCTCCGCCAGGGCGGAGAGCGGGCCCGCCGTCTCCGGGCGGAAGCGCAGCAGGGAGGGCAGGCCGGGGATGTGCTCGTTCAGTCCGATGTGCGGCATGGGGCGCTCCTTGGATCGTCGGGGTGCCGGGGCGGTGGAACGGGGTAGGGATCAGGCATCGGGGGGCTTGCGTCCTTGGGTGTGATGTCTGCCACGATGGCAATGGTGGCTTTCGTCCCTTTATCCGGGGGGCGCCGGCCACCGGACGTCGGCCGGTCCGCGGCGATCCCGTGCGCCGGCCCCGAACGAGGAGTCATCGATGACGATCAACTCCGTGCGCGGCGCCCCGGACACCCGGGAGGCCGCCGACAACGAGCTCGTCCAGCTGCTCACCCCCGAGGGCGAACGCGTCGAGCATCCCGACTACCCCCTCGACCTGTCCCCCGAGCAGGTCCGCGACCTGTACCGCGACCTGGTCATCGTGCGGAAGATCGACCTGGCGGCGGTCGCGCTCACCCGGCAGGGCGAGCTCGGCCTCTGGGCCTCGCTGCTGGGGCAGGAGGCCGCCCAGATCGGGTCCGGCCGGGCGATGGGCGACCACGACATGGTCTTCCCCACCTACCGAGAGCACGGCGTCGCCTGGTGTCGGGACGTGCCCCCGATCAACCTGCTGGGGCTGTTCCGCGGGGTCAACCACGGCGGCTGGGACCCCGCCGAGCACCGCTTTCACCTCTACACGATCGTGATCGGGTCGCAGACCCTGCACGCGGCCGGATACGCCATGGGCATCCAGCGCGACGGCGTGCTGGGCACCGACAAGGCGGGCGCCGCCATCGCCTACTTCGGCGACGGGGCCACCTCCCAGGGCGACGTCAACGAGTCGTTCGTGTTCGCCTCGGTGTTCAACGCGCCCATCGTGTTCTTCTGCCAGAACAACCAGTGGGCCATCTCCGAGCCGCTGGAGAAGCAGTCCAAGATCCCGCTCTACCGGCGGGCGCAGGGCTACGGCTTCCCCGGCGTGCGGGTGGACGGCAACGACGTGTTCGCCTGCCTCGCCGTCACGCGCAAGGCCCTGCAGAACGCCCGCGACGGCCAGGGGCCCACGCTCGTCGAGGCGTTCACCTACCGCATGGGCGCCCACACCACCACCGACGACCCCACGCGCTACCGCCTCAAGGCCGAGGAGGAGGCGTGGAAGCTCAAGGACCCCATCGAGCGCGTCAAGGCCTACCTGGTGCGCGGCGACCTCGCCGACGCCGCGTTCTTCGAGGAGGTGGACGCCGAGGCCAAGCGCGTGGCCGACGACCTGCGCAAGGCGTGCCTGGCGCTGCCCGACCCCGAGCCGGGGGCGATGTTCGAGAACGTGTACGCCGAGGCCCATCCACTGATGACCGAGGAGCAGGAGCGGTTCGCCGCCTACCTCGCCTCCTTCGAGGAGGTGCCGTCATGAGCGGGCCGGTCACCCTGGCCAAGGCCCTGAACCAGGGGCTGCGCCGCGCGATGGAGGACGACCCCAAGGTCCTGGTCATGGGCGAGGACGTGGGGCGGCTCGGCGGCGTGTTCCGCGTGACCGACGGGCTGCAGAAGGACTTCGGCGAGGAGCGGGTCATCGACACGCCGCTGGCCGAGTCCGGCATCGTCGGCACCGCCATCGGGCTGGCGCTGCGCGGCTACCGGCCCGTCTGCGAGATCCAGTTCGACGGGTTCGTGTTCCCCGCCGCCGACCAGATCATCACCCAGCTCGCCAAGATGCGGATGCGGTCGCTCGGCAAGCTCGGGCTGCCGGTCGTGGTCCGCATCCCCTGCGGCGGCGGCATCGGCGCGGTGGAGCACCACAGCGAGTCCCCCGAGGCGTACTTCACCCACACCGCGGGACTGCGCGTGGTGGCCTGCTCCAACCCCGCCGACGCCTACACGATGATCCAGCAGTCGATCTCCTCGCCGGACCCGGTGATCTTCTTCGAGCCCAAGCGCCGCTACTGGGACAAGGCGCCGCTGGAGGAGGACCCCGCGCGGTGGTCGCCGCTGCACCAGGCGCGCGTCGTCCAGCCCGGCGAGCACGTGACGGTGCTGGCCTACGGTCCGGCCGTCAAGACGTGCCTGGAGGCCGCGGGCGCGGCCGCCGAGGAGGGGCGCTCGCTGGAGGTGATCGACCTGCGGTCACTGAACCCCCTCGACATCGGGGCCGTGGTCTCCTCCGTCGAGCGCACCGGGCGCTGCGTGGTGGTGCACGAGGCGCCGGTGTTCTCCGGGTACGGCGCCGAGCTGGCCGCGCGGATCACCGAGCGGTGCTTCTACCGGCTGGAGGCGCCGGTGCTGCGGGTGGGCGGCTACTCCACGCCCTATCCCCCCTCCCGCCTGGAGGACCACTACCTGCCCGACCTCGACCGCATCCTGGACGCGGTCGACCGGACCTTCTCCTGGTGACGCGCATGGGTGAGATCAAGCAGTTCAAGCTGCCCGACGTCGGCGAGGGGCTGACCGAGGCCGAGATCGTCAAGTGGCACGTGCAGCCGGGCGACACCGTCGAGATCAACCAGATCGTGGTGGAGATCGAGACGGCCAAGGCGATCGTGGAGCTGCCGAGCCCCTACGAGGGCGTGGTGACCGAGCTGACGGCCGCCGAGGGCACGACCGTGGACGTCGGCGTCCCGATCATCTCGGTGGACGTGGGGGGCGGGGAGGGGGCGGTGGCCACGCCGGTCTCCGAGCCGCCCGCCCAGGCCGCCGGGCTCAAGCAGGACATGGTCCCCACGCCGGACGAGCCGGGCATGATCGCGCCCGAGGAGCCCAAGCGGCAGCCGGTGCTGGTCGGGTACGGCGTGAAGCCCGGGGCCACCAAGCGGCGGCCCCGCAAGGGCTCCCCGCCGCCGGTCCCCGAGCCCGTCCGGGAAGCCCGTCCACAGGCTGTGGACAACGCCCTGCCCCTGGCCAAGCCGCCGGTGCGCAAGATGGCCAAGGACCTCGGCGTCGACCTGGGGACGATCAAGGGCACCGGCCCCAACGGCTCCATCACCCGCGACGACGTCCAAGCCGCCACCCGGACGGCGCCGGAGCCGCCCGCCGACCGGCGGGAGGAGCGCATCCCCGTCAAGGGCGTCCGCAAGGCCACCGCCGCCGCGATGGTGCGGTCGGCCTTCACCGCCCCGCACGTCACCGAGTTCCTCCAGGTGGACGTCACCGCGACCATGGAGACCGTACGCCGCCTGCGCGAGCTGCCCGAGTTCGCGCAGGTCAAGGTCTCTCCCTTGCTGCTGGTGGCCAAGGCGGTGCTGGTCGCCGCCGCCCGCCACCCGATGGTGAACGCGGCCTGGGACGGCGAGGAGATCGTGGTCCGGCGCCAGGTGAACCTCGGCATCGCCGCGGCCACCGAGCGGGGCCTGATCGTGCCCAACGTCAAGGACGCGGACGCCAAGTCCCTGCCCGAGCTGGCCGAGGCGCTGGCGCAACTCACCGAGACCGCGCGAGCGGGGAAGACCAGCCCGGCCGACATGTCGCGCGGCACCTTCACCATCACCAACGTGGGCGTGTTCGGGGTGGACGCCGGCACCCCGATCATCACCCCCGGCGAGTCCGCGATCCTGGCGTTCGGCCAGATCCGCGACATGCCGTGGGTCCACGAGGGCGAGCTCGCGATCCGCAAGGTGACCACGCTCGCCCTGTCGTTCGACCACCGCGTCATCGACGGCGAGCTGGGCTCGAAGTTCCTGCGCGACGTCGGGATGATGCTGGAGGACCCGGTGCGGATGCTCGCCTGGAGCTGATCCGCCGGCGCCGGCCGGCCCCGCGGCGGGGCCGGCCGGTGTCACCTCGGCGGCGGGTTGTCGCCGTTGTACATGCGGTCGCGGCTCTCGTCGGAGCCGCCGCGCTGCTGCTGCATCCGGACCATCAGCAGCAGCTGCAGGGCGAACGTCACCCCGCCAACGATGATCAGGATGAGGCCGATCACGTGGATGTCCACCGGGTCGCGCATGGCGTCGTCCCGGATGGCGAACTTGAGGATCAGTCCGAGCGTGATCGTGAAGATGCTGACGCCGACACCCATGCGATGACCTCCGCCGGACGGTCCGTTGCCCTGGTGTTTAACTATCCGCCCGGCTCGGCCGCCACACCAGCGCGGGACGTTCCGGTCGCGGCCTCCTCGGGCCCGGACCTGCGGCGGGGTCAGGAAACCGGGACGTTGTTCACCTTTCCGAAGGGCCCACCGTCGAAGACGACCGATGTCGGGTTTCCGGGCGGGGCCGGAATGTAGACGAAGCCCCGGACCGGCTCGTTGGGGGCCGTCCGGAACGTCGCGCGGCCGCCCGGGTCCACGTACGCGCTCGGCCCGCTGATCGCCGCCTGCCCGATGCGCACCGCCCGGTACACGTCGGTGCCGCCCGGGGCCAGCACGCTGAAGGAGGTGAACGCGCCGCCCGGGTAGTCCTTGTGCGGGTAGGCCGCGTCCGACGGCGTGCTGCCCGGTCCCTCGTTGACCAGGTCGAACACCGCCACGATGTAGGCGCCGTCGCGGTAGAACGGCTTGACGTCCAGCCGCCGCTTGGCGCCGTTGAAGCGGCCGAACCGGCTGGCCACCGTCTGCCCGTCCTGCGCCCGGAACTCCGCGGGCGCGACCGTGCCGCCGCGCCCGTCGGCCGCGGCCGTCGCCGAGGCGGTCACGCCCTCGGTCTGCCGCCGCACCACGTAGGAGATCTCCACGCGGCGGTTGCGGGAGCGCGCCTTGGCGTCGTCGGAGCCGCCCTCCTTGGCGATCAGGTCGGTCTCGCCCTTGCCGTGCGCGGAGTATTTGAAGGCCGTGCCGAGCCGCGCCTTCAGCTCCTTCTGCACGGCCTCGGCGCGCTCGCGCGACAGCTTGAGGTTGTAGGCGTCGCTCCCCTTGCTGTCGGTGTGCCCGTTGATCGTCAGCGGGCGCTTGGCGGGGTCGGCCTTGGTCTTGATCTCCTGCGCGGCCTCGTCCAGCACCTGCTTGGCGCGGCCGCCGAGCTTGGCGGAGTTGAACGCGAACAGCACGTCGGTGCGCAGGTTCAGCTTCACGTCCGAGCCGCTGGAGGTGACGTCCTTGATCTCGCCCTCGGTGATGTCGTACAGGTCGACCGGGTTGCCGGTGCCCTCGGCCGTCGCCGGGACGGCGCCGCCGCCGGTGACCGGGACGCCGGTGAACTCCCCGGCGGTGCCCTGCGTGATCGCGGTGACCTTCTGCACGCCCGCCGGCATGGCCGGGTACTCGATCGCCAGCTCCTGCGGCGCGTTCGGCGCGAACTGCTGCGGCGCCGCGGGTGTGACCGGCTTGTAGAGCCTGCGGCCGACCGGGTCCAGCAGCGTCACCGGGAACGCCACCGTCTTGGCCGCCTGGTCCAGCGAGGTCACCACGATCCTGGCCGTGGTCTTGGGGCCCTGCCGCTCGACGCCCTTGATCTCCACGCGGGCGTGCAGGCCGTCCGCCGCGCCGAACCAGCCCTCCTTCACCGGCGCCCCGCCGGTCTGCGGCGGGGCGGACGGGCCGCTCTTGCCCGCCTTGGGCGGATCGGCCTTGTCGGGCTTGTCGTCCCCGCCGCCGGAGCAGCCGGAGACCAGCAGGACTCCGGCGAGGGACAGCGTGAGGGAGACGGGCGTTCTGGGGGCCGGCATCGGCTCTCCGGTTTCGACTCGGGGGGCTGGGCTGGTCCTGCGGGGCGCGGTCCACAGTAGTGACCTGGCCCGGAACGCGCAGCGGCCCCCGCCACACCAGGTGGCGGGGGCCGCTGCTTCACCTGACCGCGGGAGACGGTCGGGTCAGTCCGCTCAGAACGCCTCTTCCGGCAGCTCCATCGCGTCGAGGTTGGTGGCCTCGGTGATGACGCGGTCGGAGGCCAGGCGCGGCAGCACGGTCTGCACGAAGAACTGCGCGGCCGCCACCTTGCCGGTGTAGAAGTTCTTGTCGGCCTCGGAGACGTCGCCGCCGCCGAGCTTGGCCAGCGCGACCTCGGCCTGGCGCAGCAGCAGCCAGCCGACGATCAGGTCGCCCAGGGCCAGCAGGAAGCGGCTGGAGGCCAGCCCGACCTTGTAGATCTCCTTGGGGTTCTCCATGGAGCCGAGCGCCCACCCGATCATCGGGTTGAGGATGCCCTGCACATCGTCCAGCCCCTTGGCCAGCAGGGCGCGCTCGCCCTTGAGGCGGCCGTTGCCGGCCTCGCTCTCGGCGAACGCCTTGATCTCGCCGGCCAGCACCTTCAGGGCCTCGCCGTTGTCCCGCAGGATCTTGCGGAAGAACAGGTCCATGCCCTGGATGGCGGTGGTGCCCTCGTACAGGGTGTCGATCTTGGAGTCCCGGATGTACTGCTCGATCGGGTACTCCTGTAGGAAGCCCGAGCCGCCCAGGGTCTGCAGCGACTCGCTGCCCAGCAGCGCGTAGGCCCGCTCAGAGCCGAAGCCCTTGACGATCGGCAGCAGCAGGTCGTTGATCTTCTCGGCCAGCTCGTCCCGGCGGCCCTCGTGCTCGGCGATCTGCACCTGGTCCTGGTAGGACGCGGTCAGCAGCACCAGCGCGCGCATGCCCTCGGCGTAGGCCTTCTGGGTCAGCAGCGAGCGGCGCACGTCCGGGTGGTGCGTGATGGTGACGCGCGGCGCGGTCTTGTCGGTCATCTGGGTGAGGTCGGCGCCCTGCACCCGCTCCTTGGCGTACTCCAGCGCGTTGAGGTAGCCGGTGGACAGCGTGGCGATGGCCTTGGTGCCGACCATCATGCGGGCGTACTCGATGACCAGGAACATCTGCTTGATGCCCTCGTGCACGTCGCCGACCAGGTAGCCGACCGCGGGGTGCTTCTCGCCGAGGGTGAGCTCGCAGGTCGTGGAGACCTTCAGGCCCATCTTCTTCTCGACGTTGGTGACGTAGGCGCCGTTGCGCTCGCCGAGCTCGCCGGTCTCGACGTCCACCAGGTACTTGGGCACCAGGAACATCGACAGGCCCTTGGTACCGGCGCCGGCGCCCTCGGGGCGGGCCAGCACCAGGTGGAAGATGTTCTCGGACATGTCGTGCTCGGCCGAGGTGATGAAGCGCTTGACGCCCTCGATGTGCCAGGTGCCGTCGGGCTGCTGCACGGCCTTGGTGCGGCCGGCGCCCACGTCGGAGCCGGCGTCCGGCTCGGTCAGCACCATGGTCGCGCCCCACTGGCGCTCAAGGGCCAGCTCAGCGAACTTCTTCTGCTCGGGCGTGCCGATGTGCCACAGGATCTGGGCGAAGCCGGGGCCCGAGGAGAACATGTAGACGGCCGGGTTGGCGCCCAGCACCTGCTCGGCGATCGCCCAGGTCAGGCTGCGCGGGGCGCCGGTGCCGCCGAACTCCGGCGAAAGGTCCACCCGGTACCACTCGGCGTCCATCCACGCCTTGTAGGACTTCTTGAAGCTCTCCGGCATGGTGACCGTGCCCTGCGCCGGGTCGAACTTCGGCGGGTTGCGGTCGGCGTCCTCGAACGACTCGGCCAGCGGGCCCTCGGCGAGGCGGTTCACCTCGTCGAGGATGCTGCGCACCGTCTCCTCGTCAAGGTCCGCGTACGGGCCGCTGCCGAGCAGGTCCTGGCGGTTGAACACCTCGAAGAGGTTGAACTCCAGGTCGCGGAGGTTGCTCTTGTAGTGCCCCATCGAACACTCCGTTTAGTCCGGCGGCGGCCGGCGGCCCCGCGTTACGTACTGGTCAGTAACTCATCATCATGCTACCCGCTGGTAACCCGTGGCAACCCACCCCGGATCCGGCCGAAAGGGTGCCAGGACACACGAGGTCACGGTTCGCCGGGAAAAGGTGACACAACTCACACCGCCCCGCCAAACCGGTTACCTTCCGGTACCGAGAAACGGACAGACGGTGCATTAACCGACGAAGAGCTCAATACAGGGCTCTTAACTTTCTGTCGGATGTTTCGGAAGAGCGACGGCCAGACAACACAGGCATGGCGCATACGACGATTGGCGAACTTTTGGGCCCGTTCGCTTGACGTACATCCCCGCAAACCGATAGCGCAAGGGGCTCACGGGGCGTCTATGGCCAGATCTGGCAATCATGAACCATTCACCGCTCTACTCACTCTTACTGGGGGTGGCGCGGGGTCACAAGGGGTCTGGGTCTCTCCCCGAAGCCGGCTCGAAAGGAGTGAAGCGTCTTGTCGTCTGTCACTGGGTGGCTCAATGACGCCTGGGGAGCGATCGCGGGGGCGACCTCCGGTGGCGACTGGCGGAAGTTCGTTCCGCTGGGGTTCGCGGGCCTGCTGGTGTGGGGGCTGTGGCTGTACCGCGTGATCCTGTCCAGGATGGACAAGCCGGTGGTCAACAACTTCCGCACCACCGTCTCGGTCGTGGTCCCCTCCTACCGCGAGGACCCCGAGATCCTGGTGCGCTGCCTGGAGAGCTGGCTCGCGCAGAACCCCAGCGAGGTCATCATCGTCATCGACGTGGGCGACCACGAGGGGCACCGCCGGCTGGCCGAGGTCACCGACCCCCGCCTGCACGTGCTGGTCTACGAGCACTCGGGCAAGCGCTCGGCGCTCGGCGTGGGCATCCGCGCGGCGCGCGGCGAGATCGTGGTGTTCGCCGACTCCGACACCTGGTGGCAGCCCGGCCTGCTGGACGCGGTGCAGATGCCGTTCGAGGACCCCCAGGTCGGCGGCGTGGGCACCCAGCAGAACGTCTACCAGCGCACCACCAGCGTCTGGCGGCGCATCGCCGACTGGCTGGTCAACCTGCGCTACTACGACTACGTGCCCGCGATGGGCTCCAAGGGCGGGGTCGCCTGCCTGTCGGGCCGCACCGCCGCCTACCGCCGCTCGGTGATCCTGCCGGTGGTGGAGAACCTGGAGAACGAGTTCTTCCTCGGCCGCCGCTGCATCGCCGGCGACGACGGCCGCCTCACCTGGCTGACGCTCTCCCAGGGCTACAAGACCGTGCACCAGTCGTCGGCGCGCGCGATCTCGATGTTCCCCGACTCCTTCCGCGCCTTCGTCAAGCAGCGCATCCGCTGGAGCCGCAACTCCTACCGCTGCTACCTGACCGCCCTGTGGAAGGGCTGGCTCTGGAAGACCCCGTTCGTCACCAAGGTCACCGTGCTGCAGATCCTGCTCACCCCGGTCACCATGGGCGTCACCCTCGGCTATCTGATCTTCAGCCGGATCCTGGACAACCTGCACCCGCTGGGCATCGCGCTGGCCATCGGCTGGGTGCTGTTCGGCCGCGGCGTGCGCGGCTGGTCGCACCTGAAGCGGCACCCCGGAGAGATCCTGCTGCTGCCGCTGACCGCGCTGGTCATCATCATGATCTCGCTGCCGATCAAGCTCTACGCCTTCGTGACCATGAACAAGCAGGGGTGGCTGACCCGTACCTCCGACCAGGTGGGCGGCGCGGGACAGAGCGCCGGCTCGTTGCAGGGAGTGGGTTCCTGACGTGACCGACGACCCGAAGCTCCTCCCGTTCGGGCGACGGGCTCTGGCGGTGGGGCTGGCCCTCGGCATGGGGTTGGGCACGGGGCTGGCGGGCGTGCCCGCCGCGGCCTCGCCCGCCCCGCCGCCGAACAATCCGGCCCCGAACGGCAATCCGGCGCCGAACGGCAGCCCGACGTCCGGCAACACCCCGGCCGGCACCGGCTCGACCGGCAACACCCCGGCGGGCAACGCCCCGGCGACCGGCGCGCCGGCCCCCGCCCCGGCCTCCCCCGCGGCCGGCCCGTCGGCCGAGGACGCCAAGCGGCAGGCCACCCTGGTCGACCAGGAGGACCAGCGGATCATGCAGGTCCGCTCGGTGCTGGCGGCCATCCTGCAGATCGGCGGCGCGGCCACCGCCA
The DNA here is from genome assembly GCA_050936435.1 of Spirillospora sp. CA-253888. Taxonomy (GTDB): domain Bacteria; phylum Actinomycetota; class Actinomycetes; order Streptosporangiales; family Streptosporangiaceae; genus Spirillospora. Next base: position 4,107,262 of record JBNJMT010000001.1, on the reverse strand, counting down.
CCTGGAAGCGGCCGCAGATCTTCGGCTCCAGCCACGGCAAGACGCTGGTGCTGCCCGCGGTCAACAGCGGCAAGCCCTACACCGTCGCCGACCTGCAGAAGTACGGCGGCCGCTACTTCCAGAAGCTGAACGACGGCTCCTACCTGCTCGGCATCCACGTGTTCGTCTCCGACGGCGCCAAGCTCCTGCTCAGCGCCCCCGGGGGCCTCACGCTGCGGATGGGCTCGATGCCCGGCGCGTTCAGCTCCATCGTCAGCTACGGCGGCAGCATCAAGATCGAGGGAACCGCGCAGCGCCCGGTGCAGATCACCGGCTGGAACAACCGCGCGCGCGGCCCCGACACCCAGGTCGTGGACGGCCGCGCCTACCTGCGCGCGGTCGGCGGCGAGTTCAAGATGCAGCACGCCAAGGTGTCCCACCTCGGCTTCTGGAGCGGCCGCACCGGCGGCGTCGCGCTCACCGGCACCGACCGCCCGGCCAGCGCGTTCAAGCACCTGAACAAGGACCAGCGGCACGCCGCCAAGAAGAAGCGCCTGGAGCAGAACAAGAAGGGCGCCGGCGGCGGCGGGGGCGGCCCCGGCGACATCGAGATCGAGAAGCCCGGCGGCACCGCCACCCACCAGCCGGCCGCCGACCTGGTCACCGGGTCGATCGACGGCAGCACCATCAGCGACACCGCCTTCGGGCTGTTCGTGTCCGGCTCCAACCAGACCCGGATCACCAACAACCGGGTCGAGAACAGCCTGGTGCACGGCGTGGTGATGCACCGCTTCGCCAAGAACGCCACCATCCAGAACACCACGGTGGTCGGCAGCAAGGGCGACGGGTTCGTGCTGTCGCGGGCCACCGAGAAGGTCCGCGTCACCAACTGCACCGCCGAGCGCAACGGCCGCAACGGCTTCACGCTGAACGGCACGCCCCTCGCCGTCGGCCCCTCGGCGTCCGGCGAGTCGCTGGAGAGCTTCGGCGAGAGCTCGGTCAACAACAGCGTGGCCAAGGACAACGGCCACTACGGCATCGAGATCCTCGGCGGCGACAAGCTCTCGGTGCAGAACAGCAAGGTCATCGGCGGCGACATGGGCATCGTGGTGCGCTCGAACGCCTCGCAGGTGCAGATCTCCGGCAACCAGCTGTCCAAGCAGGTCCGGCAGGGCATCGCGCTGCGCGACGGGGTGCGCGACGCGAGCCTGGCGGGCAACACCGTGGTCGGCGCGCGCACCGGCATCTACCTGCGCAACGCCACCGGCAAGCTGATCGGCAACGTGGTGCAGGGCGCGACCGCGCACGGCATCACGCTGAAGGGCGACAACGACGGCTCGCAGGTCCGCAACAACACCCTGAGCGGATCGGGCACCAGCGCGGTGTCCACCTCCGCCTCCACCGGCAAGGTGGAGAAGGAGGACAACAACACCGACTCCTGGCACGACACCGCCTCGTTGTGGATGAAGGCCAAGCGCTACGCCAAGCCGATGAACCTCATCTGGGCGGGTGTGTTCCTCATGGTGATCATCTCGATGATCCGGGCGCGCGGCCCGGACGGGCTGCGCATCGGCCGCACCGGCGTGCACCCCTACGCCCTCCAGCAGCCGATGGAGAAGCGGCAGGTGTGGAGCCTGCCGCGGCGGTCGGGCGGGCGGCCCGCGCCGATGGGCGGCGTGCCCGCTCCGGCGGGCGTCCCGATGGCCGGGCCCGGACCGGCGCGTCCGGCCGTCCCGGTGCAGTCCGCGCGGTCCGCGCCGCAGCCGACCACCGACCGGCACGTCGCCGGTCCGGGCGTCGCGGCGCAACCGCGCGTCCCGCAACCCGCCGCCGCGCAGCCGATGGCCGCGCCGCACGGGCCCGCCAACGGCACCGGAGCCAACGGGCACGCCAACGGCACCAACGGCACCAACGGCAGCGCCAACGGACACGGACGCTCCTCCGCGCACCCGACCCCGCGCCAGGGCGTCCCGCAACCCGACCGAGGGGGTCACTGACATGGGGACCCACACCAAGAAGGACGCCGAGACCCCGCCGGAGCAGCAGACCTACGGCGAGGCCCCGCCCAAGAAGAAGGGCGCCTACGGCAAGGTCGTCACCACGATCCTCGTGCTGGGCCTGGCGGGCGGCGGCACCTACGTCTACCGCGCCCACTTCTCGGGCGGCGCCGACGACCTGCCCGGCGTGAACGAGGTCTCCGCCAACGCCGCCAAGCAGCAGGCCACGCTGGTGGACCAGGAGGACCTGCGGGTCATGCAGATCCGCGCCAAGCACGAGTCCGACCTCGCCAGCGGCGGCGCGGTGGCGGCCACGGCGCGCTCGCCGCACGTGGCGAGCTCCGCCAACGGGCGCACCCTGGTGCTGCCGCAGCGCAAGAACCCCTACTACGTCAACGAGCTGACCCAGCTCGCCGGGCAGGACTTCCAGAAGCAGAGCGACGGCTCCTACCTGCTGAGCGTCAACGTCTTCGCCGCGCGCGGGGCCAAGCTGATCCTGCAGAGCGCCTCGGGCCCGCTGACGATCCGGATGCGCAGCGTGCCGGGCGCGTTCACCTCGATCGTCAGCGCCGGCGCCACCGTGAAGATCAACGGCTCGGCGCAGAACCCGGTGCGCTTCACCAGCTGGAACGACGAGGCGCACAAGCCCGACACCGAGGTCGCCGACGGCCGCTCCTACATCCGCGCGATCGGCGGCGAGTTCACGTCCAAGTACGCCCACTTCTCCGACCTCGGGTTCTGGAGCGGCCGCACCGGCGGGCTGGCGCTGACCGGCTCGGACCGGCCCGACTCCTCGGCCGAGCGGATGGCCGGGCCGACCGGCGGGGCGCGCCGCTTCCTGCTGCCCAACGGCACCACCGACACCACCCGGGGCAACCGGGAGGAGATCGAGGTGCAGGCGGCGGGCGGGCGCAGCGGCGGCACCTTCCACGTGCCGGTCGCCAACCTGGTGAACGGCACGGTGGACCACTCCACCATCAGCGGCAACGCCTACGGCATCTTCGTCACCGCCGCCAACCGCACCCAGATCACCAACAACACCATCACCGGCAGCCTGGTGGACGGGGTGCTGCTGCACCGCTTCGCCAAGAACGCCACCATCGAGAACACCACCGTCACGCGCAGCCGCGGCGACGGCTTCGTGCTGTCGCGCGGCACCGAGGGCGTGCGGGTCACCAACTGCACCGCCCAGGAGAACGGCGGCAACGGCTTCACCCTGGACGGGCAGCCGCTGGCCGACGGGCCGTCGGCGTCGGGCGAGTCGGTCCTGGCGTTCGGCGACAACACCGTGGCCAGCAGCACCGCCCGCAACAACCGCCGCTACGGCGTGGAGATCCTGGGCGGCGACAACGTCACCGTGCAGAACAGCCGGATCCTGGGCGGCGACATGGGCATCGTGGCGCGCGACAAGACCGTGCGCGCCAACATCGCCGGCAACCAGGTCGCGAGCCCCGCCCGGCAGGGCGTGGTGCTGCGCGACGGCGTCACCGGCGGGACGGTGTCGGGCAACGTCATCACCGGCACCGAGACCGCGCTGTACCTGCGCGACGCCAACAGCGTGATCAACGGCAACACCGTGCAGGGCGCGTCCCGGCACGCGCTGACGCTGCGCGGGAACGCCACCGGCGCGCAGATCACCGGCAACACCTTCAGCGGGGCGGGCACCAGCGTCTACGACGTGGACCGCGCCACCGGCAAGTACGTCAACTCCGGGAACAACATCCAGGGATGGAACAAGACCGCCGGGTTCTGGACGTGGGTGAAGCGCATCTTCAAGCCGATGAACATCATCTGGGCGAGCGTGTTCCTGCTGGTGGCGATCTCCATGTTCCGCTCCCGGGGTGCCGGGATGCGCATCGGGCGCCGCGGCGCCCACCCGTACGAGCACCAGGACAAGCTCGAAGAGCGTCCCGTGCGGCTGCTGCGCCGCGCTCCGGCCGCCGCGCAGCCCGGACCGGCGGGGCCCGCGGGCCCCGGGGACCGGGTCGGCGCGGCACCGGGCCGGTAGCGGACGACGCAAGCGGTCATCGAAGGAGTTAGTTCGGCATGACTATCAAGATCGACGTGAAGTTCGTCGTGGGCCTGCTGGTCGGCGCGCTGATCATGGGCGGTCTCGCGTTCCTGGTCGCGGGGACGAGCGGCGACGGCGAGCCCCGCAAGACGGCCGGCGAGGGACCGGCGCGGCCGCCGGGCGAACCCGGCACCGCCCCCGAGATCGAGGACGGCGGGGACGACAAGGACAAGGGCGACGACGGCGGCAAGGGCGGCGGCGCGCAGCCCGGCGCGCCGCTGGCGCTGCCCGTGCCGGCCGGTGAGGGCAAGGTGAACTGCCCCGGCCCGACCAAGACCGTCAAGGACACGCGGAGCCTGGAGGACGCGCTCCGGAGCGCCAAGCCCGGTGACGTCATCAAGATGGCGGCGGGCACCTACGAGGGCAAGTTCGTCGCGCAGGCGTCGGGCACCCAGAGCCAGCCCATCTGGCTGTGCGGCGACCAGGGCGCGGTCATCGACGGCGGCGGGGTGAAGAAGGGCTACGCCTTCCACCTCAACAAGGCCAACTACTGGCGGCTGGTCGGGTTCACCGTCCGCAACAGCCAGAAGGGCGTGATGGCCGACACCAGCAACGGGTCGCTGATCCAGGGGCTGACCGTGCACGACATCGGTGACGAGGCCATCCACCTGCGGAACTTCTCCACCGGCAACACCGTGCAGTACAACAAGATCTACAACACCGGGCTGCGGCGCGAGAAGTTCGGCGAGGGCGTCTACCTCGGCACCGCCCAGTCCAACTGGAAGAAGTTCTCCGGCGGCAAGATCGACAAGAGCGACAACAACGTGGTGCGCGGCAACGTCATCCGGGCCACCGCCGAGGCGATCGACATCAAGGAGGGCACCACCGGCGGCAAGATCATCGGGAACGTCTTCGACGGCTCGGCGACCGGTGGCGACAAGCACAACGACTCCTGGATCGACGTCAAGGGCAACGGCTACCTGATCGAGGGCAACCGCGGCACCAAGACCCCCGCCGACGGCTTCCAGACCCACAAGATCGTGGAGGGCTGGGGCACCGGCAACACCTTCCGGGGCAACACCATCGACCTGGCCGGCGGCAACGGGGTCGGGATCAACGACACCGCGGGCGGCAACACCATCGCCTGCGACAACAAGGTGCAGGGCGGCGAGCTCACCAAGAAGGGCCAGTGCTCCTGACGCCGGGGGACACAGCACATTGAAGATCGATCTGAAGTTCGCCGGCCTGCTGGTGGCCGGCGCGGTGGCCACCAGCGGCGTGGTCCTGGTGGCCACCGGCGGGCAGGACAAGGCGTCGGACACCTCGGCGGCCGACGACCCGTTCCCGCTGGCGCCGGCCTCCCAGCCCGCGCCGCAGGGCGCGGGCGGCAACGCCGGGGCCGCGCCCACGGCCGGCGCCGGGGCCGGCGGCGCGCCCGCCGCGCCGCCCGCGCCGCAGAACCTGCCGCTGCCCGAGGTGGCCGCGCCCGTCGAGTGCCCGGAGGCGACCGTCACCGTGCGCACGCCGGTGGAGCTGCAGGAGAAGCTGAACGTCGCCGAGCCGGGCGAGGTGATCCGGCTGGCCCCGGGCGTCTACAAGGGCCAGTACCGCAGCCAGCGCTCGGGCACCCAGGACAAGCCCATCTTCGTGTGCGGGTCGCCGAAGACGGTCCTGGACGGCGCCGGCACCGGCAAGGGCTACGGCTTCCACCTGGAGAACGCCGGGCACTGGCGGCTGATCGGCTTCACCGTGCAGAACAGCCAGAAGGGCGTGATGCTGGACGGCTCCAGCGGCACGGTGATCCAGGGCCTGACCGTGCGCGAGGTCGGCGACGAGGCGATCCACCTGCGCCGCTTCAGCACCGGCAACATCGTGCAGCGCAACCGGATCTACAACACCGGGCGGCGCAACCCCCGGTTCGGCGAGGGCGTGTACCTCGGCTCCTCGCACAAGAACTGGAACGCCCTCACCCAGGGGCAGCCCGACAAGAGCGACAACAACCTCGTGGCGGCCAACCGCATCCGGTCCACCGCCGAGGCCGTGGACGTCAAGGAGGGCACCACCGGCGGCCACATCACCGGCAACCTCTTCGACGGATCGCAGCTGTCGGGCGACAAGGTGAACGACTCCTGGGTGGACGTGAAGGGCAACGGCTACCTGATCGAGGGCAACCGGGGCGCGCGGACCGTCGCCGACGGCTTCCAGACGCACCAGGAGTACCAGGGGTGGGGCACCGGCAACACCTTCCGGCGCAACGTCATCGATCTGCGCGGAGGCAAGGGCGGCTTCGGGATCGCCCTGTTCTCCGACGGCAACACCGTCGCCTGCGACAACAAGGTCGCCGGCGGCAAGCTGCTCAACAAGGGCACGTGCTCCTGAGGGCCTGCGGGAGACGCACACACGAAAGGGAGAGGTCATGAACGATTCCCCGAGGCTCACCGTGATCGGTACCGGTTACCTCGGCGCCACGCACGCCATCTGCATGGCGGTGCTCGGGTACGAGGTGCTGGGCGTGGACGTGGACGAGCGCAAGATCGCGCAGCTCGCGTCCGGCACGGTCCCGTTCTTCGAGCCGGGCCTGCCCGAACTGCTGGCCAAGGCGCTGGAGTCGGGGCGGCTGCGCTTCACGACCTCCTTCGAGGAGGCGGGGCGCTTCGGCGACGTGCACTTCATCTGCGTGGGCACCCCGCAGCAGCCCGGCTCGGACGCCTGCGACCTCAGCTACGTGGAGGCGTCGGTGTCGGCGCTGGCCGCGCACCTGGACCGGCGCGCGCTGGTGGTCGGCAAGTCCACCGTGCCGGTCGGCACCGCCGCGCGCCTGACCGCGATGGTGCAGGAGCAGGCCCCGGCGGGCACCGACGTGGAGCTGGCCTGGAACCCCGAGTTCCTGCGCGAGGGCTTCGCGGTGGACGACACGATGCACCCCGACCGGCTGGTGTTCGGGGTGGCGTCGGAGTGGGCCGAGCAGCGGCTGCGGGCGGCGTTCGCGCCGATCCTGGAGCAGGGCACGCCGGTGGTGACCACCGACCTCGCCACCGCCGAGCTGGTGAAGGTGGCCGCCAACTCGTTCCTGGCCACCAAGATCTCCTACATCAACGCGATGGCCGAGGTGTGCGAGGCCGTCGGCGCGGACGTGAAGGACCTGGCCGACTCGCTGGCCCTGGACGACCGGATCGGCGGCAAGTTCCTCAAGCCCGGCCTCGGCTTCGGCGGCGGCTGCCTGCCCAAGGACATCCGCGCGTTCGCGCACCGCGCCGAGGAGATCGGCGTCGGGCAGGCGGTGTCGTTCCTGCGCGAGGTGGACGACATCAACCGCCGCCGCCGCGCCCGCACCGTGGACCTGGTGCGCGAGCTGCTGGGCGGCCAGATCTCCGGCGCGCGGATCGCGTGCTGGGGCGCGGCGTTCAAACCGAACTCCGACGACATCCGCGACGCGCCCGCGCTCGACGTGGCGCGCACCATGCACGGCCTCGGCGGGCACGTGCGGGTCTACGACCCGGCGGCGCTGGACAACGCCCGCCGCGCCTTCCCCGAGCTGCGCTACGGCGAGAGCGCGATGGACGTGGCGCAGGACGCCGACGTGGTGGTGCTGCTGACCGAGTGGGCCGACTTCCGCGAGGTCGACCCGGAGGCGCTGGCGCAGGTCGTGCGGACCAAGCGGATCGTGGACGGCCGCCACGCGCTGGACGCCGCGCAGTGGCGCGAGGCGGGCTGGGAGTACCGCGCGCTGGGTCGCAGCTTCTGACCCGGCGGCCAGGTCAGGGGGCATGCCCCCTGACCTGGCCCGCGCGGGCGGTCAGTGGCCGCCGGCGAGGTTCAGGCCGACGACGCCGATGATGATCAGCGCCAGTGCGCCGATCTTGAGGGCGGACACCTGGTCGCCCAGCACCAGCATCCCGAGCGCGGCGGTGCCGACCGCGCCGATGCCGACCCAGACGGCGTAGGCGGTGCCGACGTCCAGGGTGCGCAGCGCGACGTTCAGCAGCCCGAAGCTGATGACGGCGAACAGCGCGAAGCCCACGCTGGGCAGGAGTTCGGAGAAGCCCTTGCTGAGCTTCAGGCAGAGGGCCATCGCGACTTCGAAGAGTCCGGCGACGACGACGAGGATCCAGGCCATGGTCATGCTCCCGGGAGAGACGGCAACGGTCGTACGCGTCGTCTTTGCTTGCCGGGTACGGCGCGTTCCTCGTCCGGGAGGACCGAAAAGGGCCCTCGTACCCCACCATAACCGAGGTGTCCGGCCGGTTGTTCCCCATGGCCGGGACCGGGAACGTAACGTCCCTTATGGGCGTCTACTGGACGAGAACGTTCACCGCACGGGAGGAAACGGCACGTGGTCTTCAAGAAGCTCATGCAGGCGGCCGGCATCGGCGGCCCGGAGGTCGAGACCGTCCTGCACAACCCGAGCACCACGCCGGGCGGGACCGTCACCGGTGAGGTCACCATCCTGGGCGGCAAGCACGACTCCGACATCATCGGGGTCAACCTGGCGCTGAAGACCCGCGTCGAGATCGAGTCCGGCGACAGCGAGTACGCCGGCGACCTGACCTACTCCAAGGTGAAGGTGTCCGGCCCGTTCAAGCTGGACGACGGCGCGCGCTACAGCATCCCGTTCCGGTTCCCCGTCCCGTGGGAGGCGCCGCTCACGCACCTGTACGGGCGGCCGCTGCACGGCACCACCGTGGGCCTGTCCACCGAGCTGGAGGTCGCGCGGGCCGTGGACGCCACCGACCTCGACCCGATCGCGGTGCACCCGCTCCCGGCGCAGGAGCGCATCCTCGCGGCCTTCCAGAACCTGGGCTTCCAGTTCCGCAACGCCGACTGCGAGAAGGGCCGCATCTGGGGCGTGCACCAGGAGCTGCCGTTCTACCAGGAGATCGAGTACTACCCGCCGGCGCAGTACGCGCGCGGCATCAAGCAGCTGGAGGTCACGTTCGTGTCCTACCCGCAGTCGATGGAGGTCGTGCTGGAGCTGGACAAGCGCGGCGGGGCCTTCACCGAGGGCCAGGACTCCTTCGCCCGCTTCACCGTGGACTACGCGACGGTGGGCCAGAACAACTGGGAGCAGCAGCTCGACGGCTTCCTCCAGCAGGCCGCCCGGCGACGGGGTTTCCTCTAACTATTGATCATTGGCCCGGCGGCCCGTAGAAAAGGAGCCCGTGGCAGAGCCTCCCGGACTCAGTGACGTCGAACGCCGTCTGTGGCACGCGTTCCCGACCGGCGCCCCCGTGGTGCTGGGGGACGACCTGCCCGCCGGACCGGACCCCGAGCGGATCGTCCGCGCCGAGATCATCGCCCAGTTGCTGCTCGGCGCGGGCGAGAGCCCGCCGGGGCGGGTCCCGGCGGTGCACCTGCGCGGCGCCTACATCGTCGGGGCGCTCTCGGTGCGGGGCGGCACCGTCGGGCACGAGCTGCGGCTGGAGTTCTGCCGGCTGGTCGAGCAGCCCGACTTCTCCAACGCCGAGACGCGCCAGATGCGGATGTCGGACTGCCGGATGCCGGGCTTCGACGGCGGCGGGCTGCGGGTGGACGGCTTCCTCAGCCTGTCGCGGTCGCTGATCGAGGGCGAGGTGCGGCTGACCCGCGCGCAGGTGCTGGGCGGGCTGCGGCTGAACGCGGCCACCATCGTGGCGCCCGACCCCGGCTCCTGGGCGATCTACAGCGGCGGCACGGTGGTGGAGGTCGGCTGCTTCATCCAGGAGGCCGACATCACCGGCGGGGTGCGGCTGGTCGGGGCGCGGATGAACGGCGGGCTGTTCATGCAGGGCACCACGCTGCGCAACCCGGGCCGGAACGCGCTGGACGCGCAGAACATGATCGTCGAGGACGCCGCCGAGTTCAGCCGCGGCTTCACCGCGATCGGCACCGTGCGGCTGCGCAGCGCCCGGGTGAACGGCATCCTGTCGTTCCACGACGCGCGCCTGGACTCCGGCGACCCGACCCGGATGGCGCTGCACGCCAGCCATCTGCACACCGACGAGCTGCTGCTGTACGTGGCCGAGAAGATCAAGGGCCGGGTGTCGCTGGCGTACTCGCGGATCGCGGTCCTGCGGGACACCCCCGAGTTCTGGCCCGACGAGCTGTACCTGAACGGGCTGACCTACGAGACGCTGAGCGACGACACCGCGTTCAGGAAGCGGCTGGACTGGGTCGGCCGCGATCCCCGCTTCCACCTCCAGCCCTACGAGCAGCTCGCCGCCTACTACCACGCGGCCGGGCACGACGACCAGGCGCGCAAGGTGCAGCTCGCCAAGCAGCGGGCGCGGCGGCGCAAGCTGCGCCCGGTCGGCAAGGCGTGGAACTACCTGCTGGACTGGACGGTGGGGTTCGGGTACCGGCCGTGGCTGGCGTTCGCGTGGTTCGGCGCGCTGGTCGCGTTCGGCACCACCGTCTTCTCGCTGAACAAGCCGCGCCCGGTGAAGCCGCCGGACGAGCGGCCGGTCTTCCACGCCTTCGTCTACACGCTGGACCTGCTGATCCCGATCGACACCTTCGGGCAGCAGCAGGCGTTCGATCCGTCCGGGTGGTCGCGGTGGGTGGCCTACGGGCTGGTGGCCACCGGCTGGGTGCTGGCCACCGCGCTCATCGCCGGGGTCACCCGGGTGTTGCGACCGAACTGAGTCCGACCGACAGAATGGGACGCCATGGGGACCTATCTCATCACCGGGGCCACCGGCGGCATCGGCGCGGCCGTGGCCGGGCTGCTGCGCGAGCGCGGCCACGACCTGATCCTGACCGGCCGCTCGGCCGACCGGCTGAAGACGCTCGGCGATGCGCTGACCGGCGGCGCGCACGCGCGCACGCAGGAGTTCTCGATCAGTCCGAACACCGCGGTGGCGGCGGCGGTGCACACGCTGACGCTGGACCTGAACGAGCCGCGCCGCCTGGAGGCCGCGCTCGCCGAGGCCGACCTGCCCGACCGTCTGGACGGCGTGATCCACAGCGCCGGGGTGGTGCACCTCGGGCCGGTCGCCGAGACCGAGGCCGACGAGTGGCTCGACCACCTCAACACCAACCTGGTGTCGGCGGCCGAGCTGACCCGGATCCTGCTCCCGGCGCTGCGGGCCGCGCGCGGGCACGTGGTGTTCGTGAACTCCACCGCGGGGCTGCGCGCGAACCCCAACTGGTCGGCGTACGCGGCCAGCAAGTTCGGGCTGCGCGCGCTGGCCGACGCGCTGCGCGACGAGGAGCCGGACCTGCGGGTCACCACGGTGTACCCGGGGCGGACGGCGACCGAGATGCAGCGCAAGGTGCGCGCCCAGGAGGGGCACGAGTACCGGGCCGAGGACTTCGCCGACGCGGCGACGGTGGCGCGGGTGCTGGTGGGGGCGCTGGAGACGCCGCGAGACGCGGTGGTCAGCGACGTCTCGGTGCGCCCCCACTAGCCGCGCCCGCGCCGGATCAGCGTGCGCCGAGCCGGGCGGGCAGCCGCGACAGCTCCGCCCGGCGCAGCACCAGCACCACGGCGGCGAGCACGCCGAACAGCAGCGGCATCAGCGGGTTCTCCTCCAGCACGGCCAGGTTGGTGACGACCGCGCCGAGCATCAGCAGCACGACCCCGCCGGCGGCGGCCGCGGCCAGCAGCGGGACGCACAGGCCGACGCCGGCGGCGATCTCCAGGGCGCCGACGACGTAGCGCAGCCACTGGCCGACGCCGATCTCGTCGAACATGTCGGTCATGGGGTCGGTGCCCACGAGCTTCTGCACGCCCGCGCTGAGGAAGGTGAGAGCCAGCAGGATCTGGAGCACCCAGACGGTGATCTGGACGGCGCGGCCGCGTTCGGTTGCCATGGAAGCCTCCTAGGGGGTCATGAATACAGACCTCCGGGAGGCCGCCGACTCATCGCCCGGCGGGCGGGCGGTTCACCGTTCGGCGAGCGAGCGGCGCAGCGTCCAGGCCGCCAGCAGGCCGCCCAGCAGGCCGAACAGGTGCCCCTGCCAGGAGATGGACGGGTCGCTGGGCAGCACGCCCATCAGGAACGTCATGCCGTAGACCGCGACCACGCCGACCGCGATGGCGATGTCGAGCAGGTGCCGTTCGAAGATGCCGCGCCCCAGCAGGTAGCCGAAGAAGCCGAACACCAGGATGCTGGCGCCCAGGGTGTTGACCGAGCTGGTGAACCAGACGCCGAGCCCCCCGACGACGATCACCATCAGGCTCGCGGCCAGGAACTTGGCGATGCCGCGCGCCGCCGCCAGGAAGCCCAGGATCAGGAAGGGCACCGTGTTGCTCAGCAGGTGCCCGAAGCCGACGTGCAGGAAGGGGGCGGTGAAGATGTCGGGCAGGTCGCGCACGTCGTGGGGCTGGATGCCGAACTCGTCCAGCGCGCCGTCCATCGCGTAGTCGACGAACTCCAGCGCCCACATGACCCCGGTGACCAGCAGCACCAGGGTGAAGGCCGTGACCGCCTGCACGCCGTGCGTGGCCAGGCCGGCCGAGCGCTGCCGTTCGGGGACCGGGGGGTAGCTCATGTCCTCCACCGTAGATCGGGATGACCTCGCCGTCACCGGGTCAACGGACGGGACGGCCGGAACGTCCCCGGCCGGGGCTGGCGAATCGGATTCGGTTTCCGCCATATTGGGCCGATGCGCGCACTCGTCTGTGAAGAGCCGGGCTCGGTCGTCCCGCGGGACCTGCCCACCCCCGAGCCCGGCCCCGGCCAGGTCCTGGTCGCCGTGGAGGCGGCCGGCGTCAACTTCGTGGACGGCCTGTTCGTCGAGGGCCGGTACCAGATCAAGCCGCCGCTGCCGTTCGTGCCGGGCGGGGAGGTCGCGGGCACGGTCGTGGCGGTCGGCCCGGAGGTGACCGATCCCGCCCCGGGCACCCGGGTGGTGGCGCTGTGCGGGCTCGGCGGCTTCGCGTCGCACATCGTGGTCCCGGCGCTCGCGGCGGTCCCCACCGGACTGGACGCGCCGCGCGCGGCGACGTTCGTCCAGAGCTACTGCACGAGCCTGTTCGCCCTGCGGGACCGCGCCGCCCTGCGGGCGGGCGAGACCGTCCTCGTGCTGGGCGCGGGCGGCGGGGTGGGCCTGGCGGCCGTCCAGGTGGCCAAGGCGCTGGGGGCCCGCGTCCTGGCCGCGGCCTCCTCCCCGGAGAAGCGGAAGGCGGCCCTGGCGGCGGGGGCCGACGAGGCGGTCGACACGGCCGAGGACGTCAAGACCGCCGCCCGAGCGTTGTCGGACGGCGGTGTGGACGTCGTGTACGACCCGGTGGGCGGCGGCCTCGCCGACCCGGCCCTGCGGGCGCTGCGCGAAGGCGGCCGCTACGCGGTCATCGGCTTCGCGTCGGGGACGATCCCGTCCCTGCCGCTGAACCAGGTGCTGCTGCGCAACCGCGCCGTCGTCGGCGTCGACTGGGGCGCGTGGCAGCTGTCGCACCCGCTGGAGCAGCGCGCCCTGCTGGAGGAGCTGCTGGCCTGGGCCGAGGAGGGAAGGATCACGCCGGCGGCGCCGCGCGGCGAGCCGCTGGAGAAGGCGGCCGAGGTGCTGGCCGACCTGCGCGAGCGCCGGGTGGTGGGCAAGGTCGCCCTGATCCCCTAGCCGGGCCTCTAGACGGGCCCCTAGGCGGCCGCCTGCTCGGGGGCGTCCTCCCCGCGCACGGTGATGACCGGGAGCCGCTTGCGCGCGGGGGCGTCCACCCGGCGCCGCAGGTAGCGGCGCTCCTCCGGCGTGGTGCCGCCCCAGATGCCGTCCGGCTCGCCGACCCGCAGCGCCCAGGCCAGGCAGTCGGAGACCACGGGGCAGTTGGCGCAGATGGCCTTGGCCGCCCGCTCCTGCTCCTGGAACACCTCCGCGGAGTACCCGATGGGGAAGAAGAGGTCGGGGTCGGCGCCACGGCAGATGGCGCGGTCGCTCCAGTGCTCTTCGTTGTTCGGATTCGACATCACAGGCTCCCTGCGGCATCGTCGCCGGCAGTTTCCGGGGGTGGCTTGCTTGCCCACCCAACGTAGTACTACGAGACGTAGTACTACAAGTCATGGTGAGCAACGCGGCATAACGTCCGGATAGCCTGTCTGACGTGCGGCATGATCCAGAAGTGACCTTCCGCGAGGCGACGCGGGACGACCTGCCCCAAATCGTCCGCCTGCTGGCCGACGATCCGCTGGGCGCGACCCGCGAGGCGCCGGGGGAGGTCATCCCGGAGGCGTACCTGCGCGCCTTCGCCGCGATCGAGCGCGACCCCAACAACACCGTGGTGGTGGCCGAGCTGGACGGCACGGTCGCGGGCACGTTCCAGCTGACCTACATCCCGGGCCTGACCTACACCGGCGGCGAGCGCGCCCAGATCGAGGGCGTGCGGGTGGCCGCCGAGCAGCGCGGCCGGGGCATCGGCCAGATCATGATCAACTGGGCCATCGACCAGGCCCGCGCGCGGGGCTGCCGGGTGGTGCAGCTCACCACCGACCGCCAGCGGCCCGAGTCGGTGCGGTTCTACCAGAAGATGGGCTTCCGCCCGTCCCACATGGGAATGAAGTTCCACCTCAAGGACGACTGACCCGCCGGCGGCATGAAACCGCCGATCAGGGCAATGATCACGGCGTGTCGACAACGCTGAACAGAGCCCTGACCACCCCGCTGCTGTTCCTGTTCATCCTCGGGGACGTGCTCGGTGCCGGGGTGTACGTGCTGGTCGGGCAGATGGCGGCCGAGGTGGGCGGGGCGGTGTGGATCCCGCTGCTGCTGGCCCTGTGCCTGGCGCTGCTCACCGCCGCCTCCTACGCGGAGCTGGCCACCAAGTACCCCAAGGCCGGGGGCGCCTCGCACTACACCAACCTCGCGTTCGGCTCGTTCGCCGGCTTCGCGGTCGGGTTCTGCATGCTGGCCGCCGGGATCGTGTCCGTCGGCGCGCTGGCCAGGGCGTTCGGCGGGGAGTACCTGTCGGCGTTCGTGACGCTGCCGGTGGCCCTGGTCGCCGTGGTCTTCCTCCTGCTGCTCGCCCTGCTGAACATGCGCGGCATCAAGGAGTCGCTGCGCGCCAACGCGGTGGCGACGCTGGTGGAGCTGAGCGGCCTGGTCATCATCATCGTGCTGGGCGCGTGGGTCGTCCTGCGGGGCGACGGGGACGTGGGCCGGCTGACGCAGGTCGGCACGCCCGACCAGGGGCCGCTCGCGGGCGTCCTGGCGGCGACCGTCCTCGCCTACTACTCCTTCGTGGGGTTCGAGACCTCGGTGAACCTGGCCGAGGAGACGCGCGACCCCCGGCGCTCCTACCCCCTCGCGCTGTTCGGCGCCCTGGTCTGCGCGGGCGCGGGGTACGCGCTCACCGGCATCGCCGCCAGCGCCGCGGTGCCCACCCAGCGGCTGGTGGAGTCCAGCGGGCCGCTGCTGGAGGTGGTCCGGGTGGCCGGCGGGGTGCCCGAGACGGTGTTCAGCGTCATCGCGCTGGTCGCGGTCGCCAACGGCGCGCTGCTGACGGGGATCATGTCCTCCCGGCTGACCTACGGCATGGCCAGGGACGGGCTGCTGCCCGGCGTGCTGGCGCGCCTGCTGCCCCGGCGGCGCACGCCGTGGGTGGCGATCCTGGTCACCACCGCCCTGTCGATGCTGCTCGCGCTGACCGGGGAGGTCGCCACGCTGGCGGCGACGCTCGTGCTGCTGCTGCTCGTGGTGTTCATCGCGGTCAACGCGGCGGTGCTGAAGCTGCGCCGCGACCCCGGTGAGCGGCCCGACCACTTCCGCGCGCCGACCGTGGTGCCGGTGCTCGGCATCCTGTCGTGCCTGCTGCTGCTCACCCGGATCGAGGGCGAGGTGTGGGCGCGCGGGCTGCCGGTGCTCGCGGTCGGCGCCCTGCTGGGCGTCGTCAGCGCGGTTCGTGCCCGCCGGTCCCCCCGCCCGGCCGCCGGGGAGCCGCAGGACAAGCTTTAGGAGGCGAGGTCGTCCGCCCGGCCGAAGGCCCGGCGGGCGTGCCCGAGCATCTCGCGCAGCGCCGGGTTGGAGGAGTCCTTCCAGACCAGCGCCAGCAGCGCCGGGACGTCCGCCTCCGGCAGGGGCAGCGTGACCAGCCCGCCGTGGCCGGCCGCCATCGACTCGCTCAGCACCCCCACCGCCAGGCCCCGCGCGGTCAGGTCGGCGATCGCGTCGGCCGCGCTCGCCTCCAGCGTGATCTCGGGGCGCACGTCCCGCGCCGCGCAGGCCCGCTCGAACACCGCGCGCAGGCCCGTCCCCCGCGGCATACAGGCGATCGGGTGCTCGCACAGCTCGCGCAGGGCCAGGTCCGTCCGGCCCGCGAGGGCGTGCCCGGGCGGGACGACCGCGACGATGCGCTCGTCCACGATGGTCAGCGCCTCCAGGCCCTCGGGCGGCCGCACCGCCCGCCCCACCAGCGCGAGGTCCAGCGTCCCGTCGTGCACCTGCTTGATCAGGACGTCGGAGTTGTCCTCCAGCAGCGCCACCTCCACGCCCGGATGCGCGCGGTGGAAGGCCGCCAGCGCGTCGAACAGCGGCGTGATGGTGCAGCCGATCACCATGCCCAGCGCGAGGCGGCCCCGGATCACGTCGGTCACCTCGCCGACGGCCTGGCCGAGCGCCTCGGTCGCCGCGAGGGCGGCGCGGGCGTGCTCCAGCGCCGCCTTGCCCGCGACGGTCAGGGTGGCGGTGCGCCCCGAACGGTCGAACAGCTCCGCGCCGAGCTCCCGTTCGAGCTGCCTGATCTGCGCGCTGACACCGGACTGGCTGATGTGCACCCGTTCGGCCGCCCGCGTGAAGTTGCGCTCCTCGGCCACCGCGACGAAGTACTCCAGCTGCCTCAGTTCCATAACTAGGAATTCTAGCTTCGACAATAACCATCTGTTGGACTTCTGAAGAGCCCCTCACCAGGATGGAGGCATGAGCGAATACGAGAAGGCCATGCGCCCCGAAGACATCACCCGCCTGTTCGTGGAGCGGTCCAACGCCGGTGATGCGGCCGGTGTCGCCGCCCTCTACGCGGAGGACGCCGTCATCGCCTACCCGCCCGGCAGCCAGACGGTCGGACGCGAGGCCATCCGCGTCCTGTGGGAGAAGGTGCTGGCGAACCGCCCGCACTTCGAGCCCGAGGAGCCGCTGCCCACCCTGGTCAACGGCGACACCGCCCTCACCTCCACGCCGCCGAAGGACGGCTCCGGCGCCCGCGCCCAGGTCGTCCGGCGCCAGCCCGACGGGAGCTGGCTGCGCATCATCGACCAGCCGGAGTTCGTCACGCCCACCGGCTGAGCCGGGGACGGCCGAGACTCCCGCCGCGGGCGTGCATCACTGTGGATCAGCGTGGAATGCTGAAGTCGGGCAGCCGTCGTGAAGACCTTCAGCAGGGAGCGCATCGTGGCCGAGCGGCATCTGGAGATCGAGCAGAAGTACGACGCCGCCGCCGACTACGAGGTCCCGGACCTGTCCGGCCTGCCCGGCGTCGCCTCGGTCGGCCCGGCCCGTGTGCACGAGCTGCACGCCACCTACTTCGACACCGCCGACCTGCGGCTGGCGGCGCACGGCATCACCCTGCGCCGCCGCCGGGGCGGCGAGGACGCCGGGTGGCACCTGAAGATGCCCGTCGGCCCCGACAGCAGGAACGAGCTGCGCGCCCCGCTCGGCCGCTCGCGCGTCGTGCCCACCCGGCTCGCCGCCCTGGTCGCCGCCCGCACGCGCGGCGCGCCGCTGGAGCCGGTCGCCACGCTGGAGACGCGCCGCACGGTCGTGGACCTGCTGGACGACGGCGGCCGGGTGCTGGCGGAGATCGCCGACGACCTGGTGACCGGCACCGACCTGCGCGCCGCCACCGGCGTGGAGTTCGTCCCGGCGGAGGGCGCGCGCACGGCGCCCGGCGTCGGGGCCGAGCCGGACCGCTGGCGCGAGATCGAGGTCGAGCTGGGCGAGGCCGGCGGCGCCGACCTGCTCAAGAGCGTGGGCAAGAGGCTGCGCAAGGCCGGGGCCGGGCGCGCGGCCTCCTCCTCCAAGCTCGGCCGCCTGCTCGGCGGCTCGGTCGGGCCGTCGGCCGCCGGCGTCCGGGCCACCGCGATCGCCGCGCTGGAGGGCGAGCCCACCGCCGGCGAGGCCGTGACCGCCTACCTGGCGCAGCAGGTCGACGACATCGTCGCGTGGGACCCCAAGGCGCGGGTGGCCGAGTTCGACGCCGTCCACAAGATGCGGGTGGCGACCCGCCGCATCCGCAGCGCGCTGCAGAGCTACAAGCCGCTCCTCGACACCGGGCGCACCGACCCGCTGAAGGACGAGCTGAAGTGGCTGGCCGACGCGCTGGGCGAGGTCCGCGACCTGGAGGTCCTGCGGATGCGGTTCGCCGAGCGGCTGGACGGGACCGCGGCCCCCTCCTGGCTGGAGGACCTCGCGCGCCGCGAGCGGGCGGCCTACCGGCGGCTCAACGCCACCCTCAAGGAGCCGCGCTACTTCGCGCTGCTGGACGCCCTCGACGCGCTGGTCGCCGACCCGCCGCTGACCGGCAAGCCCGCCGGCCGCCCGGCCGCCAAGGTGCTGCCCGGCCTGGTCGGCAAGGCGTGGAAGCGGATGGCCGCCAGGCACGACGCGATCGCCGAGGCCGACGACCGCGACGTCGCCCGGCACGAGACCCGCAAGGCCGCCAAGCGCGCCCGCTACGCCGCCGACCTCGCCAAGCCCGTGCTCGGCGGCCCCGCCAAGGCCGTCTCCAAGGACGCCAAGCGCGTGCAGACGGTGCTCGGCGAGCACCAGGACGGCGTCATCGCCATGGAGCACCTGCGGGGCGCCCGGCCCCGCAACGTGGCCGAGGCGTTCGACCTGGGCGTGCTGTACGGCGAGGAGAAGTGCCGGGCCGAGCAGGCCCGGGACCGCTTCGAGGGCGTGTGGGAGTCGGTCTCCGGCCCCGCCTGGTGACCGCTACGGGACGTGCCGCTCCAGCGAGGCGATCGTCCCGTCGCCCGCGAGCTGCGCCGTCCAGAACCCGCCCTTGGGCAAGCTCGGGTCGTCGGGCGCCTTCTCGCCGAACGCGCGGCACAGCCCCGTGACCAGCTCGGTGACGATCTCGCCGTGCGTGCACACCAGCGCCGGCTCGCCCGCCGCGGCGAGGTCGAGCAGCCGCTCCACCGCCGCGCCGCCGCCGCCCACCGTGAACGCCGCGTCGGTGCCGACCTCGACGCGGGCGCGCCGCGCGTACGGCAGCACCGTCTCCAGGCAGCGCGCGGTCGCCGAGCCGACCGCGCGGGCGGGGCCGAACGCCGCCAGCAGGTCGGCCAGCACCGCCGCCTGCGCGCGCCCCTCGGCGTCGAGCGGGCGCAGCTCGTCCGGCTCGGTCCAGGCCCGCTTCTCCCCCGCCGAGCCGTGCCGCAGGATCACCAGCGGCCGGGTGCGCGCGGGCCCGGTGGCGAACACGCGCAGCAGGTCCACGTCGTGGGGGTGGGTGAGGCGCCCGGCGGCGGCGTCCACCGGCAGCCAGTCGAGCCGGTCCACCTCGTCGTTGGGCGTGAACGGCGCGGCCGCCGCCTCGGCCCGCGCCGCCCAGTAGTCCACGTGCTTGAGCCGCTGGTCGGGCATGACGTAGCGGACGGTCGGCAGCCGCCGCCCCAGCCGCACCGCGATCCCGGTCTCCTCGGCGACCTCGCGGACGGCGGTGCGCAGCACGTGCTCGCCGGGGTCGACCTTGCCCTTGGGCAGCGTCCAGTCGTCGTGCCGGGGCCGGTGGATGACCGCGATCTCGGGGGCGCCGCCGCGGTCGCGCCACAGCACCGCGCCCGCCGCGTGCACCGTCTCCCGGGAGTCGTCCCCGTCCCGCGCCGCCTCAGCCATCGACCGTCCTCCAGCGGCGGCTCCGGACCAGGTGGGTCTGGATGTCGAGCAGGGTCTCGCCCGGCGGCGCCTCCCGCCGCGTCCAGTCGCCGTCGGCGTTCAGCCACCAGGCGTGCGTGCCGTCGTCCATGGCCCGGTCCAGCACGTCGATCAGGCCCTGGCGCTGGGTCCGGTCGGTGACGGTGACCAGCGCCTCGACGCGGCGGTCCAGGTTGCGGTGCATCAGGTCGGCGCTGCCGATCCACACCTCGGGGTCGCCGCCGTTGTCGAAGGCGAACACCCGCGAGTGCTCCAGGAACCGGCCCAGCACGCTGCGCACCCGGACGGTCTCCGACAGGCCCGGCACGCCCGGCCGCAGCGCGCAGATGCCGCGCACCCAGACGTCCACCGGGACGCCCTCCTGGGAGGCGCGGTAGAGCGCGTCGACGACGACCTCGTCCACCAGGGAGTTGCACTTGACGCGGATGCGCGCCGGGCGGCCCTCGCGGTGGTGGGCGACCTCGCGCTCGACGCGCTCGACCAGGCCGGGCCGCAGGCTCTGCGGCGCGACCAGCAGCCGGTGGTAGTCGCTCTGCCGCGAGTAGCCGGTCAGGTGGTTGAACAGCGCGCTGACGTCCTCGCCGACCTTGGGGTCGCAGGTCAGCAGGCCGAGGTCCTCGTAGAGCCGGGCGGTCTTGGGGTGGTAGTTGCCGGTGCCGATGTGGCAGTAGCGGCGCAGGACGCCGTCGGTGTCCTGGCGGACGACCATCGACAGCTTGCAGTGCGTCTTCAGCCCGACGAACCCGTACACCACGTGGCAGCCGGCCTTCTCCAGCTTGCGCGCCCAGGCGATGTTGGCGCGCTCGTCGAAGCGCGCCTTCAGCTCGACCACCACCACGACCTGCTTGCCGGCCTCGGCGGCGTCCACCAGCGCGTCCACGATCGGGGAGTCGCCGCTGGTGCGGTAGAGCGTCTGCTTGATCGCCAGGACGTGCGGGTCGTCGGCGGCGTCCTCGATCAGCCGCTGCACGGTGGTGGTGAAGGAGTCGTAGGGGTGGTGGACCAGGACGTCGCGCTCGCGGATCGCCGAGAAGATGCTCACGTCCTCGGGGACCGACGCCTTGGACGGCACGAACGGCGGGTACTTCAGCTCCGGCCGGTCCAGGTCGGCGATCGCGGCGAGCCCGGCCAGGTCGAGCGGGCCGCCGACCCGGTAGATCTGGCGCTCGTCGATGGCCAGCTCGGTGGTGAGCAGCTCCAGCACCGCCGGGGAGATCGACTCCTCGACCTCCAGCCGCACCACCGGGCCGAAGCGGCGGCGCAGCAGCTCGCGCTCCAGCGCCTGCAGCAGGCCCTCGCTGATGTCGTCGTCGATCTCCAGGTCCTGGTTGCGGGTGACGCGGAAGGCGTGGTGCTCCAGCACCTCCATGCCGACGAACAGCTGGTCGAGGTGCGCGGCGATCACGTCCTCCAGCGGGGTGAACCGGTCCGGCGACGCCTCGATGAAGCGGGGCAGCACCGGCGGCACCTTCACCCGCGCGAACATCGTCGCGTCGGTCTCCGGATCGCGGACGATCACCGCGAGGTTGAGCGACAGCCCCGAGATGTAGGGGAAGGGGTGCGCCGAGTCGACCACGAGCGGGGTGAGCACCGGGTAGATGCGGTCGCGGAACAGCCGGCGCAGGCTCTCCTGCTCGGTCTCGGCGAGGTTCTCCCAGCGCAGTATGTCGATGCCCTCCTTGGCGAGGGCGGGGCACAGGTCGTCGTGGAAGGCGGCGGCGTGCCGCAGCATCAGCTCGTGCGCGACGGCGGCGGTGCGCGCCAGCACCTCGCGCGGCTGGCGTCCGCTCGCGGACTGGACGGCGAGCCCGGTGGCCATCCGGCGGGCGAGGCCCGCCACGCGCACCATGAAGAACTCGTCCAGGTTGCTGGCGAAGATCGACAGGAAGCGGACGCGTTCGAGCAGGGGCAGGCCGGGATCCTCGGCGAGCTCCAGGACACGCTGGTTGAAGCGGAGCCAGCTCTCCTCGCGGTCGAGGAACCGGTCGTCCGGCAGGGCCTCCGAATGACGGGTGAAATGTCCTGGATTGACGGTCATGACGCAATAATCCCCGGCCAAGGTGAACGGCAGTCGAACAGGCGTGTTTCGGACATGGGTCAGATACGTCGATCATGCCCGCGGTTCCCGATGATCACTCGATCCTCGCCGGGAAACCGGCGGATTCCTCTCCTGCCACCACGGTACGCCAGACGGTGCCACTGGGCGCTTGAAGCGTGACAAGGAGTGACAAACGAGTCGAAAGCGGCCGCTGAAAGCCGTGCCCGGCCCGTTAGGGCCCGAGGTCTGCGGGTACTCCGCTCATCACCGACAGGGAGGCGCGTGATGAGCGAACGACATCCTGGCGACCTGGCCGGAATGCCGACGTCCGAGCTGGTCAAGCACCTGAGCGAGCAGAGCGCTCAGCTGGTGCGCGAGGAGCTGCGGCTGGCGCAGCTGGAGCTGAAGACCAAGGGCGACCGGTTCGCCCAGGGCGGCAAGCTCTTCGGCGGTGCGGGGCTGGTCGCCCTGTACGGCGGCGGCGCGCTGGTCGCCACGGTCATCCTGCTGCTGGCGCTGGTCATGCCCGCCTGGGCGGCCGGGCTGATCGTGACCGTGGTGCTGCTGGCGGTCGCCGGGTTCCTGGCCCAGCGCGGCAAGAAGCAGATGGGCATGGCGGCCCCGGCCAAACCGGAGCAGACCGCCGAGAGCGTCCGGGCCGACGTCGAAGAGATCAAGAGCAGGGGGCACCGATGACCGACGACCCGGAGCGGGAGCTGCGCGAGCAGCAGGAGCGCATCGAGCGGACGCGCGAGGAGCTGGGCGCGACCGTGGAGGCGCTGAGCGCGCGCGCCGACGTGAAGGCGCGTGCGCAGGAGAAGGCGGAGGAGCTGCGCGAGCAGGCCGGCGAGAAGGTCGGCGAGCTGCGCGAGCAGGCCGGTGAGAAGGTCGGGGAACTGCGCGGGCAGGCCGGTGATCTGGCCGCCAAGGCCAAGCAGGCGGCCCCCGACCCCGTGGTGCACGCGGCCGAACAGGCGGCCGAGCAGGCGCGGCGCAGGCCGGGCCCGGTGGCGGGCGGCGTCGCGGCGCTGGTGCTGCTGGTGCTGGGCCGCCGCTGGATGCGCAACCGGCGGGGCGGGCGCGCGGCGAAGGTGACGGCGCCCCGGGCCAAACGCCAGGCGAAAGTGGCCGGACGGCAAGCCAGGCGCCAGGCCGAGCTGACCCGGCGGCAGATGAAGCGCCAGGCGAAGCTGGCGAAGGCACAGGCCAAGCAGGGTTCGCGGGCGCTGTGGCGGCGGGGCGGCCCCGGGTCGCGCGGGCGCTGAGCACCCTGTGCTTCGGGCCGGGCGGGGAGGCTTCCCCGCCCGGCCCGAAGCGTGGGGGGCGTCGGCCTGCGTGACGCTGATCACATTTTCGCGTCAGACCCGACTCACGGTTGAATGTCAGACCCCTCGTTCATGATGTGTGCTATGAGCAGAGACACTCACCCGGGGTTGCAGTGCCCGAACTGCAGCACGCATCTCACGCTCGTCCCCGTGCCCGCGGTTCCGTCCCCGCCCGCGCCCGACCCCGAGCCGACACCGACCCCCCCGCCCGCGGTCGCGCCGCGGGAGGAGTGGACCGCCCCGTCCCCTCCGCCCGTCTCCGAGGTCCTCGCCGCCTACGCCGACCGCTCGGTCGACAGCGCGACGGCCCTGCGCGGCGCGGCCCGCGTCCGCGACAGCCTCAACCGGGCCCGCAGCGCCGCCACCCAGCGGCGCACCGCCCAGAAGGCCGCCCGCCACAAGGGGAACGACGCCGCCAAGACCGCCTGACCGGCCTCCCCGCTCCCCCGCGCCGCGACCGACCCGGTCACCCGCGGGCCGGGCGGAGCCGTGCTCCGGCGCGGCGCGCGTCGGGTGAGGACGCGCGCGAGCACGGCGATCCGGCATCCGGGCCGTTCAACACGCCGAACCCCGCACGAGCATGATCAGACCTCCGGCTCAGCGGATCGACACCAAAAGTAGGGATCTGACCAGCAGGCGCGGAACGACAGCGCACGCCCCGCCCAAAAGCCGCAGGGCCGGACCGAAGGCCCGCGCGAGCGGGCCGCCCCGTCACCGGCCGGGCAGGACGAGCAGGCGGTCCAGCCCCGTACGCTCGATCAGCGAGCGCACCTGCCGGGACACCGTCGCCAGCACCAACTCTCCCCCGCAGCGACGGGCTTTTTTGGCCCCGTACACCAGGACCGACAGGCCGTAGGAGTCACAAAAGGGGACTTCGCCCAGGTGAAGGGCGACATTTGGGTGCCGGTTCAGCGTAAGGTCGAGGGAGGCGCGCAGTGCCTCGGCCTGCACGCAGTCGATTTCACCTCGAACATGGAGAACACTCCAGGATCGTGCCTCAACGGGATCCGCGCGGACCGCGGGCGGTGTCATCTCGGCGCCCTCCCCTCAGCGTCACGCATGTCATTCCCATGGTCACTGCCGGTAATCATCCATGTGTCCTAACCTTTGCCCCATGACAAACGTCTACCGCCGGTCCGCCTCCATGAGAGCGTGGGCGGTATGACCGCGATCAATGGCCGCGGCCGTGAGGGGCTGCTGGAGGCCGCCGACTGCCTGCGGTTGCTCCTCGTCGAGGACGACCCCGGCGACGCCTTCCTCTTCCAGGAGTTGCTGAACGAGGCCGAGCCGGACGTCGAGATCGCGGTCGCCCGCACCCTCGCCGACGCGCTCGCCGGCCTGTCCCCCCTGGTCCAGTGCGTGATCGTGGACCTGTCGCTGCCCGACGCGCGCGGGCTGGACGCGCTGCGCCAGGTGCTGAACGCCGCCCCGCACACCGCCGTGCTCGTGCTGACCGGCCTCAACGACACCCATGTCGGCGTCGAGGCCGTCGCCGCCGGCGCCCAGGACTACCTGATCAAGCAGGACGTGGACGGGGCGCTGCTCAGCCGCGCCATCCGCTACGCCATCGAACGCAAGCGCGCCGACGAGTCCGAGCGCCAGCTCGTCGAGGCGCGCGTCGTCAGCCGGGAGAACGCCCGGCTGGAGCGCGGCCTGCTGCCCGTCCCGATCCTGGACGACCCGGAGCTCGGCCACGACGCGCGCTACCGGCCCGGACGCGACCTCGCCCTGCTCGGCGGCGACTTCTACGACACCGTCCAGACCGACGACGGCACCGTGCACGTCGTGATCGGCGACGTGTGCGGGCACGGCGCCGACGAGGCCTCGCTCGGCGTCCGGCTGCGCATGGCCTGGCGCACGCTGGTGCTGGCCGGCCACACCGGCGACCGGCTGCTGCGCACCCTCGACACCGTGCTCACGCACGAGCGCTGGAGCGAGGAGATCTTCACCACCCTCTGCATGTTCGCCATCGCCCCCGACCGCCGCAGCGCGCGGATCTGGCGCGCCGGGCACCCCCGGCCGCTGCTGTTCGACGCCGAGGGCGTGCGGCCGGTGCCCGACGAGCCGCGCGGCCCCGCGCTCGGCCTGCTGCCCGGCATGGACTGGCCCGCCGGCGAGCTGGAGCTCGGCGATGACTGGGCGCTGATGACCTACACCGACGGGCTCATCGAAGGCAAGATCGGCGCCGGTGACGAGCGTCTCGACCTGGACGGACTGCTGCGCCTGGCCGAAAAGGCGCACGGTAGAGGCGACCGCGGCGGGGTACTGATCGACGGCCTGATCCGGGAGGCCGAGCGGCTGAACGGCGAACCGCTGACCGACGATCTGGCCGTACTGCTGCTGAGCCGAGGGGAACAACGATGAGCGTCGACCAGAAGGCGCCCGAATCCGAGCAGGAGCAAGAGCAGGAGATCCCCTCGGGGCCGCCGGTCTTCGGCATGCCCACCCGGCAGGCCGCGCCCGCCCGGGGCCTGGCCCGGCTGCCGCTGGCCCGGCTCTACGGGGTCGGCTCGCTGGTCCTCGGCCTGCTGCTGCTGGTCGCGATCGGGCAGAGCGTGCTGGCGCTCTACCAGCACAACCAGGCCCGCGCCGCGCTGGTCGAGCAGGTCGGTCCCGCCACGCTCAAGCAGTTCGACCTCACCAGCGCGTTCGGCCGCCAGGACAGCGCCATCCGCGCCTACGCCTCCACCGGCGACCGCGCCCAGCTCGACCTCTACCGCAAGGGCGTGCAGGAGGAGGCCGCCGCGACCGCCGAGATCCGGCGCCTGCTGGACGGCGTCGCCAAGACGCGGCCCGTGCTCGACCGCCTGACGCGC
The DNA here is from genome assembly GCA_050936435.1 of Spirillospora sp. CA-253888. Lineage (GTDB taxonomy): Bacteria > Actinomycetota > Actinomycetes > Streptosporangiales > Streptosporangiaceae > Spirillospora. The sequence continues at coordinate 4,081,313 of JBNJMT010000001.1, read as the reverse complement.
GTCACCGCCGACGGCGCCGCCTGGCGGCGCGGGTTCGCCGAGCCGATCGCGGCCGGGACGGGCGGGGGCGACCTGCCCGCCGCCACCGAGCGCACCGGCGGCGCGCTGTTCGGCACGATCCGCTCCGACATCACCGCCCTCCAGGACGCGCTGACCCGCCTGCACGGGCAGGCCGCCGACGAGCTGGAGCGCCGCGCGGCCATCACCTACTGGTCGATCGGCGTCGCCCTGGCGATCATCGTGCTGGCCTCGGTCGCGATGGGGCTGCTGATCCGCCGGACCGTGCTGCGCCCGGTCTCGGACCTGTCCAGCCGCGTGCGCGCGGTGTCGCAGGGCGACTTCGCCCACCCGCTGGACATCCACGGTCCCGCCGAGATCGACGAGCTGGCCACCATCATCGACGCGATGCGGCGCCGCATCCTGGACGAGTGGCGGATCAGCTCCGAGGCCCGCCAGCAGCTGGACGAGCAGACCGCCGAGCTGCGCCGCTCCAACGCCGAGCTGGAGCAGTTCGCCTACGTGGCCAGCCACGACCTCCAGGAGCCGCTGCGCAAGGTCGCCTCGTTCTGCCAGATGCTGGAGCGCCGCTACGGCGACCAGCTCGACGACCGCGGCCGCCAGTACGTCGAGTTCGCGGTGGACGGCGCCAAGCGGATGCAGGCTCTGATCAACGACCTGCTCAGCTTCTCGCGCGTCGGCCGGATGTCGCGCACCGAGGACGCGGTCGACCTGACGGCGGTCGCCCGGCAGAGCATGGAGGACCTGTCCACGCTGCGCGAGGAGACCGGCGCGGAGGTGGTGCTCGGCGAGCTGCCCTCGGTGCCCGGCGACCGTACCCAGCTCGGCCAGCTGTTCCTCAACCTGATGGGCAACGCGATCAAGTTCCGCCGCGAGGGCGTGCCGCCCCGGGTGGAGATCACCGCGCGGCGCGAGGGGGCGTTCTGGGAGTTCGCCTGCGCCGACAACGGCATCGGCGTCGAGCCCCGCTACGCTGAGCGGATCTTCCTCATCTTCCAGCGGCTGCACCCGCGCGACGAGTACACCGGTACCGGGATCGGCCTCGCGCTGTGCAAGAAGATCGTGGAATACCACGGTGGCCGGATCTGGCTGGACACCGAGGGACGGGGCGAGGACGACCCGGGCACCACCATCCGCTGGACTCTCCCGGCGGGCGAGGAGAAGAGCGAGGACGATGACGGAAGTTGACGCGCGGCCCATCGAGGTCCTGCTGGTGGAGGACGACCCGGGCGATGTGCTGCTGACCACCGAGGCGTTCGAGCACAACAAGGTCAAGAACAGCCTGCACGTGGTGAACGACGGCGAGCAGGCGATGGCGTTCCTGCGCCGCGAGGAGCCCTACCCGAACGCGCCCCGCCCCGACCTGATCCTGCTGGACCTCAACCTGCCGCGCAAGGACGGCCGGGAGGTGCTGGAGGAGATCAAGGACGACGCCGACCTGCGGCGCATCCCGGTGGTGGTGCTGACCACCTCCGAGGCCGACGAGGACATCCTGCGCAGCTACCACCTGCACGCGAACGCCTACGTCACCAAGCCGGTGGACTTCGACCAGTTCATCAAGGTGGTCCGGCAGATCGACGACTTCTTCGTGACGGTCGTGAAGCTGCCGCGCATGCTCTAGCCGCCTGCGGGGGCGGCCGCCGGAGCGGGCTCCGCCGCGCCGTTCGGCCGCCGGCCCTTTCCGGCAGTCAGGCTTCCCCCGGCTCGGAGCGCTTGCCGGTCCAGTCGACGCAGACCACGACCGCGTCGTCCTTGGGCTCGGCGTCGCCGTGGTAGTCCAGGAAGTGCCGGATGAACGTGCGCACCGCCTCCGGCGGGTTCTGCAGGCGGGTGTCGCGCAGCGCCTGGAGGAGGGCGACGTTGCCGTACAGCTCGCCGGCGGCCGACTCCGCGCCGTGCACGCCGTCGCTGACGACGATCAGGCGGTCGCCCGGCTCGACGGTGAACTCCTCCACCGCGTAGTTGGCGTCCCCGAACATGCCGAGCGGCAGCTGCGCCTCGAAGTCGAGCGCCTCGGTGACGTTGCCGCGCAGCCGGTACAGCCTCGGCGACCCGGCGTCGATCACCCGGACCCGCCCGGTGGCCAGCTCGAAGTCCAGCAGGAGCGTCGCCACGTGCCGGGCGCCGCGGTGGTGGGCGTACAGCGTCTGGTCGGCCAGCGCCGCCTGCTCGACGATGTCGGCGCCCGAGCGGCGGGCGTTGCGCAGCGCGCTGACGGCGAGGTGGGTGAGCGCGGCCGCGTCGGTGCCGCTGCCCATGCCGTTGGTGACCGTGAGCGTGAGGTGGCCGGGCGAGACGGCCCAGTCGAAGTTGTCGCCCCACACGGCGTAGGCGGGCTCCAGCTGCCCGGCCAGGTGGAACTCGTCGGTGCCGCAGGCCCGTCCCGGCAGCAGGTCCCACTGCATCTCGGCGGCCAGGGTGAGCCGGCTGCGGCGGCGGACGCGGCGGTACAGGTCGGTGTGCGCGTCGGCGATCTTCAGGGCGCGGGCGAGGACGGCCGCCAGGTGCGCCAGCCGGTGCTGCAGGTCGTCGGACGGGGGCGCCGAGGGGACCGGGACGCGGGGCCTGGGGGGACGGGGAGGCAGGGTGCCCGCGGCGTCCTGCATGGGCGTCACGGCGCCGTCCCCGTCGCCCACGGGCCTGTCGGTCGCGATGGCGTCCTGCAGCGGGGTCGCGTTCGCGGCGGCGCTCCGCGCCCGCCCGCCCCCGTCGTGCGCGGGCGCCGGTGCCCTGACGCCGTCGTGCAGGGGCGTCACGGTCCCGCCGGTGACGCGCGGCGTCGCGGGCCCGGCGGAGGCGCCGCGCGCGCCGTCCGGGCCGGACAGGCGCACGGTGAGCACGCCCAGGCGGTCGCCGTGCACGGTGAGCGGCAGGTGCAGCGCGTCGGTCTCCCGTACGACCTGCTGCGCCGCGAAGGCGTGGCCGGCCGCGGTGTTGTCCAGCCGGACCGGGTCGCCGCCCGCGGTGGCCGGGACGAGGAACGCCTGCCGGTAGTCGATGAGCAGCACCTCGACCGCGGCGGCGCCGGTGTCCCCCTTGATCAGGGTGACGGCGTTGGCGAGCAGTTCGTGCGGCTGAGCGCCCCAGATGGCATGCTCGAGGTCTTGCGAAGGGGCGGAGTGCATGGGTTCCTCGCCTGGGTGTGGTTGGCCGCCCGGGGGTTCCCCGACGAGCTTGGTGGGGTGAGATGCCGGGGCGAGCGCGTTATGTAACAGTGGAGGGCATGGTCGCCACGCCGGGTCTGGGAGCAGAGGAGTCGGCGGCCGCCTTGGACGAGGCCGCGGGCAGCCTGATGGCCGTCTGGGCGCGCGCCCACAACGCCCACGACGTCCCGGTCCCGGCGACCCAGCTGCGCGCGCTGTTCGTGCTGGAGCGCGGGCCGGTCAACATCAGCGCGCTGGCCACCGAGCTGGACGCGCTGGTCTCCTCGGCCAGTCGGCTGTGCGACCGGCTGGAGGCCTCGGGCCTGCTGCTGCGCGACCCCGGGCAGGACGACCGGCGCGAGGTCACCGTGCGCCTGACCGCCGAGGGGCAGGCGCTGATGGACCGGCTGCGGGCGCGCCGCCGGGAGGAGCTGGCCCGCGTGCTGGCCACCATGTCGGCTCCGGCGCGGCAGGCGCTGCTGTGGGGGCTCGGCCAGTTCCACGAGGCGTCGGCTCTGGAGCGCCCGGACGACTCGAACGGCTCGAACGGCTCGGTCTCGCTGCCGGCCTGAAACCCGCGCTCTCCGCGGGGTGCGCCGCCCGCCCAAGGCCATCGGCCCCCTTTCCCACGAACCCGGTCGCCGGTGCCGTGGGCGCCGGACCCGTCGCGGCCAGGTAGTTGCCGCGCGACAAATGTAGCGCCCCCGGCATCGTGCCGTACACCGATCCCGGCGACCCGCATCGTGGCGATCACCACTACCGAAACCGACATACCCCTGATGCGCTGAGAACAAGCGAGAAAACAACCATTTCCGGATATTCAAAAGAGCTTCGCCGGGTGCCCGGGTTTCGTTTCTTCGACTTTCCGAACACGGCGCCATCCGCGCCGCTAGCATCCCGGCGGGATGGCGACCGTAAATGTCTTTCCCGATGTCCCTATCGGGATGACATGACCGCCTCTTGGAGGCTCTTCTCATGAACGCACGCCGCGCCGCGCTGGTCGGCGCCCTGCCGGCGGCCGCGACGCTGCTGCTCGGCGGCTGCGGGCACGAGCCCGGTGGCCGCGCGGCCGCCGGGGGGCACGCCACCGCCAACGTACCCGAGGCCACCACCTACACGACCGTGGCCGGCGCGCCCCTGGACGGGGCGGTCACCGGGACCGACGGCCTGGTCGTGCACCCGACCGCACCGCTCCCGGTGCTGGACCGCCCCGGCGGCCGCCGGGTCGCCACGCTGCCCGTCCACCAGCTCGGCGGCCCCACCTGGGTGCCGGTGGTGGAGAGCGCGGGCGAGTGGCGGCGGGTGCTGCTGCCGAGCAGGCCGAACGGGTCGAGCGGCTGGATCTCCGATCGGAGCGGGGGGCTCCGTACCGCACGCTCGCCCTACGTCGTCCGGGTCGATCTGCGCGACCGGCGGCTGAGCCTGTCGAGGTCCGGCCGCGCCGTGGGGAGCTGGAAGGTCGCGGTGGGGACGGCGCGGACCCCGACCCCGGCGGGCCGCACGTTCGTGCTGGCCAGCCTGGAGCCCGCCGAGCGCACGCCCAGCCCGCTGGTGCTGCCGCTCGGCGTGCACTCGGCGTCCCTGGACTCCTTCGGCGGAGGCCCCGGCACCGTGGCGTTCCACGGCTGGCCGGACGGCGCCGTCTTCGGCAAGGCCGTCTCGCACGGCTGCGTGCGGGTGCCCGCCGAGGCGCTGCGGGCGCTGTCCCGGGTCCCGCTCGGCACCCTCGTGATCATCACCGGCTGACCCCCCGGGTCGGCCCCTCGAACTCGTCAAGGAGAACCCATGAGCTGTCGGAAGGCCGCCAGACGGCTGGTCCAGGTGAGCGTGATCGTCATGGCCGCCGGAGTGCTCGCGGCCGCGCCCGCCGCCGCGGAGACCGGCGGGGACGACTCCGCCGCCCGCGCCACCGCGAGCGTCGCGCGAAGCGGCGGGCCCGGCGCTTCGGCGTTCGGGCTGGGCGCGACCGGGCCCGTGCGCGTCCCCCAGGTGCCCGCCGTCTCCTCCAGCGCGGGCGAGGTCGCCAAGAGCCTGGTGCGCGAGGACAGGACCAAGCTGGTGAAGGCCGCCGCCCTGGACGTGCGGGCGCAGCACGACCGGGCCCGCTCGCAGGTCGCCGACCTGCGCGTCCCCTCGGCCGGTCTGCGGGCCGAGGCGGTGACCGCCAGGTGCCTGGCGGGCCGCGGCGCGGCGAGCCTCGCCGACGCGGTGGTGGCGGGCAGGCCGCTGGCCGTGGCCCCGCCGCCGAACACGACGATCCCGGTGGACCTGCCCGAACTGGGGCGCGCCTCGGTGGTCATGAACAAGCAGCAGCGGCTGCCCGACGGCCGCCTGAACGTGACGGCCCTGGAGGTCAACCTGCCGCTGGGCCAGGGGAGGACCGAGTCGATCCGGGTGGCCTCGGCGACCTGCGGCCGGGCGGCCGGCCGTCCGGAGGGGCCGAAGGGCCCGCAGGGACCGCACGAGCCGAAGGGCCCGAAGGGTCCGCGAGGGCCGCAGAAGCCGGCGCAGCAGCACGCCGAGGCGCCGGTGCCGACCCCGGTGAAGGGCGATCTGGCGGTGACGGGCTGATCTGACGCCCGGCCGTCCGCGCCCCCTACTGACGGCGCGGACGGCGGGGCGAAAAGCAGAGGCGAGGGGGCCGGGGCGTTCGGATGAACGCCCCGGCCCCCTCGCCTCGGCCCGCCGCCGGCTCAGCCGGGGCGCCGGCTCAGCACAGCGCGCGTTCCAGGGTCGGATGCAGGGGGAAGATCTTGGTCAGCTGGGTGACCTGGAAGACGTTGCGCACCCGGTCGCTGCCGCCCGCGAAGGCGAGCGTGCCGTTCGAGGCGCGCAGGCGGTGCGAGATGCCCACCATGACGCCGAGGCCCGTCGAGTCCAGGAAGGTCACCCCGTCCAGGTCCACGATGAGGCTGCGGGCGCCGTCGTCGACCAGGTCGATGAGGACCTCGCGCAGGCGCTGGCTCGTGTTGACGTCGATGTCGCCGGAAAGTGCCACGATCGTGTGCTCGCCATAACGGCGGTGGTCCGCGCTGAAGTCCACGGATTCTCCTCTGAGCGTCTTTGTCGATGACACTACCGAAAAGCGACGATCAATTGTCGTGGCCTCGACGGGAGATTGTCGTTCCGGTGGAGATCCCGCTGCAATTCGCGTCAGCCTGCCAGTGTTTTAGCAAAATGCACTATTGCGCCGTTGTTGTGCGGTCGGTCTTGAATGTACAGGTCTTCGGTGAAGGCCCCGATGAGGTGGAGGCCGCGGCCGTGCTCGGCGTTCAGCGAGCCCTCCCCGTGCCAGGTCGCCGTCGGATCGGTGTCGTGGCCCCCGTCGATGACGTCCACCTCGCACCGCTTGCGGTCCAAGCGGACCTTGACCTCGTACTCGCGGCTGGCGCGGGCGTGCTGGATGACGTTGGCGCACGCCTCCCCCAGCGCCAGGCCGATGTCGGCGCGGTCGTCGGCGCCGACGCCCAGGCCGCGCAGCGAGGCGTCCAGCGTGTGCCTTGCCAGCGGTGCGCTGCCGGCGTCCCTCGGCAAGGTCATTTCGAGCACGATGTTCACGCTCGCGCCTCCGTTCCCCTCGACAATGGCCTCCTGCCCGTCGGGGACCGGTGGAAACGCGACGTACCGCTAATGTGACGGGCACCCCTCGGTCACCGTTCGGACATCGCGCCTGGCGCCGCCGCGACTTCGGCGGCGGGCCGGAAGGGCGCCGGACGGGCCGGGCCGCACGGCACGGTCTCCGCGGCGGCCGGGCGCCATTGCCAGCGCGCCTCTCCGCGACCATTCGCGCCCGCGCGCCGCCATGACCGGCCCCGCATTTATCGCGAACTCGGGCGGGGTAAAGGAGCGCGGCGCCGCGGGTCAGCGCTGGGCGACCGGGGACTGCCGGTCGATCTCCTGGGTGAGGACGGCGACCATGTCGTTCACGGCCTCCTCGCCGTACCGCTCCCTGAGCGTGCCGAGGACGTCCTCGCGGCTCGCCTCGGCCAGCACGCCGTTCAGCACCGTGGAGGGCACCGCGCGTCCGGCCGACAGTTCCTCGTAGCTGTGCCGCGCGATCCGCAGCAGCTCCGGATAATCGGCGGACTCCGTGAGGATCATCCGCGTCGCGTCCCTGATGTCCATGGGGGGAGTGTAGGGGGCTCTGCGCGGCGGGCCGGGGGAGGGCGGGCGCCGTCCTTCCGCCTGTGACGTTTCCCGAGTTAGGGACCCGTACGGCGGGGCATAGGGGCCGCCATGAGGATCGTTCACCTTTGTTCGAGGGCATGGAGCTGAGGCACGCGGCCCGCAGCGTCCGGCAGCATCGCAAGGAGCGCGGGCAGCTCATCGTGAAGGCCGCGCTGGCCTCGGTGCTGGCGTGGCTGGTGGCGACCCATCTGGTGGGCCACTCCCAGCCCTACTTCGCGCCGCTGGCCGCGCTGCTGGGCGTCTACCCGACGATGGCGCGCTCGGTGCGGGAGAGCGTGGCGTACGCGGCGGGCTTCGTCATCGCGGCGCTGCTGGCGGTGCCGGTCGCGCTCCTGGTGGGGCCGGGACCGCTCGGGATCGCCGTGGTGATCGTGCTGGCGCTGCTGGTGGCGGAGCTGCCGTGGTTCGGGGAGCAGGGCGCGCAGATCCCGTTCACGGCGCTGTTCACGCTGCTGATGGGCGGGCACGAGGTGCTGTCCTACATCGAGCCCCGGCTGGTCGATGTGGGGATCGGGCTGGTCACGGGGCTGGCGGTGAACATCCTGCTGTTCCCGCCGCTGCACCTGCGGGGCGCGGACCTCGCCGTCCAGGAGCTGCGGCACGACCTGGCCGCCGTGCTGGAGGACATGGCGGAGGCGACCGAGGACTTCGACGGCTGGAGCGACCGGTGGCAGCGGCAGGAGAACCGGTTGCTGCGCAGCGTCGCGTACGCCCGCGCGGCCTGCGACCAGGGCAGCGACAGCCTGCGCGGCAACCCGCGCACGAAACGGCGCTGGGAGCCGTGGGGAACGCCGCAGATGATGAGCGTGCTGGAGCGGGGCGTGGCCTACACGCGCTCCATCGCCGACGCCCTCAAGAAGGTGGACGAGGCGCCGGTGGACCGCTCGTTCCTCCGCGAGTACGCGCGCCAGCTCTGCCTGCTGGCCGAGACCGTACGCGACCTCCCCCGCGCGCAGGAGCAGGAGGTCGAACCCATGGTGAAGGCGCAGCACACGCAGCGCTGGCTGGAGGAGCCCCACTACCGCGCGGCCCACACCCACCCGCCGGGCCTGTGGGACCCGCAGAAGGAGCTGCTGCGGCTGAGCCAGCTCATGCTGGAGGACCTGAACACGCCCCTGCGCTGACGCCTGGCTAGGATCCCCCAAACCGAGGGGGCGCGCATGTGGGAACTCCGGCCGGGTGATCCGCGGGAGATCGGCGTGCACCGGGTGACGCGGCGGCTCGGCGGGGGCGCGCAGGGCCAGGTCTACCTCTGCACCTCCCCCGAGGGGGCTCCGGTGGCGGTGAAACTGCTGCGGCCGTTCGACGAGCCGAGTTCGCAGGAGCGCCAGGCGGCGGCGCGGCGCTTCGCCGACGAGTACCTGTACGTCCGGCGGGTGGCCCCGGCGGGCGTCGTCGTGCCGGTCCTGGGCACGGGTCGGATCGGCGACCGCCCCTACATCGTCAGCGAGTACGTGGCGGGCCCGTCGCTGCGCGAGGCGGTGGAGGCGCGGGGCCCGGTGCCGCCCACCGCGCTGGAACGGCTGGCGGAGGGCACGCTGGCGGCCCTGGCGGCGCTGCACGACGCGGGGGTGGCGCACGGCGACGTCGCGCCCGGCAACGTGCTCATGGGCCCGGACGGCCCGCGCGTGACCGGCTACGGGCTCGTCCGCGCGACCGCGCCGGAGGACCTGCGGGGCTGGGCGGAGACGATGGTGTTCGCGTGCACCGGCGCACCGGATCCGGAGGGCGTGGAGGACGTCCCGGACCCGCTCTACGACCTGGTGCTGGCGTCGCTGGCCGCGGATCCGTCCGCGCGCCCCACCGCGCGCCGGGCCCTGGACCACCTGCGGGGCGCCGCGCCCGTCCCGGCCGTCCCGCCCGAAGGGGACGAGGGCCGCGACCTGCTGGACTGGGTGATCATCATGCTGGCGGGGCTGGCGGCGCTGCTGGTCACGGTGCTGGTGCTGCTGCTGGCCGATCCGTGGTGAGCAGCCTGCCGGTGAACCCGGCCGCGACGAGGCGGCGGTAGGCGGCCTCGACCTCGGTGGGCACCTCCTGCGCGATCGCGAAGCCGCGCGCGGGGTACTCGATGACGCGCTGGGTGTCGCCGACGAGCATGGTGACGACCCGGTCGGCGTCGCCGATCTCGGCGATGTACTCCGCCAGCGGGAGCGGCCGGGAGGCGCAGACGACCTCCAGCTCCGGCCAGAGCTTGGCGGCGGTCGCGTAGGCGCGGCGCTGCTGGTAGGGCCGCGAGATCAGCACGGCCGACCGGACCGCGACGCCGCGCTCGGCCAGCAGCGCGCGGGTCAACTCGATGTTCTGCCCGGTGTTGACGGCCTCGGTCTCGACGAGGACGGCCTCGTCGGGGACGCCGAGTTCGAGGGCGTGCTCGCGGTAGTGGACGGCCTCCCCGCGCGGGAAGCGCCCGGCGGTCGTCGGGGCGTTGGCCCCAGTGAAGACGATCAGGGGGAACAGGCCCCGGTGGTAGAGGGCGGCGGCGTGGGAGGCGACGCCCGGATCGTGGCTGCCTAGCCCGATGCCCACGTCGGCGGGACGGACGGCGTGCCCCATGTGGTGGTAGTCCCACAGGACCTCCACATCGGCGCGCAGGCCCTCGGGCAGGGTCACGACGGCTCCTTCCGGCTCGGCGGGCGCCCGTCGCCCGGGTCAGGCCCCGGGCGCGGGCTCCCCCAGGATGGCCTGCCCGGCGGCGCGGTGCTCGGCGGCGGCGGCCGGGTCGGTCCCGTCGAGGACGGCGGCGATCCCCTCGTGGGCCAGGGCCTCCTTGTGCCGGTACCCCATCGCCGGGGCCAGTGCGAGCGCCTGGCGGTGCAGGTCCAGGGCCTGCTCGGGCAGGCCGGCCAGCCGGCAGGTCTCGGCGTAGCTGTCCAGGAAGTGGATCTTCCAGTGGTCCTGGAACAGCTCCTCCAGCAGCGCGAACGCCCGCCGGTGGCTGGCCAGCGCCTCCTCGTGCCGGCCCGTCTGGCGCAGCGCGACGCCCAGACAGTTCAGGCAAAGCGCCTCGTTGTGCCGGTGGCCGTCCTCGCGGGCCAGCTCCAAGGCCTCGTTCAGGTGCCGCACGGCCTCCTCGGGCCGCTCGTGCGCGATGGCCACGCCGAGGGTGATCCGGGCGGTCAGCGCGGGCGGCCAGGCGGGGTCGGCGTGCGGGGCCTCCAGCGCCTCCCGGGCCAGGCGCGCCGCCTGTTCGCGGTGCCCCAACTGCAGCATCGCCCACGCCTCGTAGGCGGTCGCGTGGACCGCGCCCGCCGGGCAGTCGGCGGCCGCGTACAGCCGGCCCGCGAGCCGGAACAGGTCGAGCGGCTCCTCGACGTGCCCCTCGTCCCACCGCAGGTAGCCGCGGCGCATGGTCAGCTCCGCCTCCGCCCAGGTGTCCCCCGCCTGGGACACCAGCGGCGCCGCCGCCTCGTACGCGGCGCCCGCCTCGGCCATCCGGCCCGCGTTGTAGCGGGCGAAGCCCAGGTCGATGTGCGCGTCGGCCAGCCGCAGCGGGTCGCCGAGGCGCTGCGCGGCGACCAGCGAGCGCTCGAACAGGACGTTCAGGTGCGTGGTGCCGCAGCGCCGCGCGAAGAAGGCGCGCATGAAGCGCGGCAGCTCGCACACGTGCACGTCGGCCCCGGCGGCCACCGCCGCCTCGAAGACGGTCATCAGGTTGGTGTACTCGGTGGCGAACCAGTACAGCGCCGCGTGCTTGTGGCCGAACGCCGGCAGCTCGGCCGGGGGACCGCCCGCCGTGACCGGCCGGTTGGGCGACAGGGACGACATCGCGGCGTCGGCGGCGGCCGCCGCGTGCACGTAGTAGTCGAGCACCCGGCCGAGCGCCTTTTCTAGCTCGGCGGGCGGGTCCTGCTCGGCGGCGGCGTTGCGCGCGTGCTGGCGCACCAGGTCGTGCAGCCGGTAGCGGCCGTCCGCCGGCTGCTGCACCAGGTGCGCGTCGAGCAGGTCCTCCAGCATCGCCTGGGCGCGGCGCAGCGGCACGTCCGCCAGCGCCGCCGCCACGTACTCGTCGAAGGTCGAGCCGGGCAGCAGGCCCAGCAGCCGGAAGAAGCGGCGCTGCGCCCGGTCCAGCTGCCGGACCGACATGGCGAACGCGGTGTCGAACTCGGTGGCGCCCTCGGCCAGCCGCTCGACGAGGACGCCCACCGTCCAGCCCGGCCGGTGCCGCAGCCGGGCCGCGGCCAGCCGCAGGGCCAGCGGCAGGTGGCCGCACAGCCGCAGCACCTCGGCGGCCGACTCCGGGTCGCGGGCCAGCCGGCCGTCGGCCCCGCTGGCACGGGCCAGCAGCTCCGCGCTCTCCTGCGGCGTCAGCGCCTCCAGCGACACCGGGGGCACCTCGTCCAGGCCGAGCAGCCGGTTGCGGCTGGTGACCAGGGCGACCGAGGGGCCGGCGCCCGGCAGCAGCGGGCGGACCTGGTCGGCGTCGACGGCGTTGTCGAGGACGACGACGGCCCGCCGGTGGGCCAGCTCCGACCGCCAGAAGGCGGCCAGCGGCTCGACGCCGCCCTCCTGCGGGATCTTCTCCGACGGCGCGTCCAGCGCGGCGAGCAGGGTCCGCAGCGCGGGCTCGGGGTCGAGCGGCTCCCGCCCGGCGGTGAACCCGTGCAGGTCCACGTAGAGCTGGGCGTCGGGGTAGTCGGCGGCGAGGCGGTGCGCGGCGTGCACCGCCAGGCAGGTCTTGCCGACGCCCGCCATGCCGTCGATCGCGACCACCCGGTCGGCCTCCACGGCGGCGAGCACGGCGGTGAGCTGGGCCTCGCGCCCGGTGAAGTCGGGCACGTCGCGCGGCAGGTCGTTGCGGGGCGGGCGCGGCGCCCCGGCGGGCGGCGCGGGCGGCTGGACCTGGCGGCTGCTCTTGGGCGGCGCGGGCAGGGGGCTGGAGGCCCGCTCCCACAGCGGACGCAGCGGGCGGGGGTCGCGCTTGACGAGCTTGCAGAGGGCGAGGACCGCGGGCCAGGGCGGCACCGTCTGGCCGCTGAGGTAGCGCGACAGCGAGGAGGAGCTGAGGCCGGTGTCCCGCGCGAGGGCGCGCACGCCGCGTCCGGACACCTCCTGGACCAGGCGCAGCCGGGCGGCCAGCTCGTCCTGCGGATCGTTCTGCGCGGGCATCGTCCCCGCCTCCCTGTCCCGTCCCACCACAAATGTTCTGGCCAGATTAGACCTGATCAGAACGGCCGGGACCGTCCCACGGTGTCCCATCGCCCTCGGCACCGGCGGCGCGGCGGGCTGTGATGGAGCCATGCCCCGAGGGAACGGGGCGCCGCCCCACCGAAGGAGACACCGAGATGCAGTCCCGGATGCAGAACCCCGCCGTCGTCCTGTCCGGCGCGATGCAGCCCATCCAGGAGATCTTCAAGGCCGTGCACTCCGGCGGCGTCGAGGGCCAGACCCTGGAGCTGGTGCACCTGCGGGTCAGCCAGATCAACGGCTGCAGCGCCTGCGTGGACGCCGGCGCCAAGACCGCCCGCAAGGCGGGCGTGAGCGACGAGCGCCTGGCCACGGTCGCCGCCTGGCGGGAGGCCCCCTACTTCACCGACGAGGAGCGCGCGGCGCTCGCGCTGTCGGAGGCCGCCACGCGGATGGCCGACCGTCCCGACCCGGTGGACGACGAGATCTGGGACGCCGCCGCCACCTACTTCGACGAGAAGCAGCTCGCCGCGATCGTCCTGATGATCGGCGTCACCAACATGTTCAACCGGCTCAACGCCACCACCCGCCAGATCGCCGGCGCCTGGGGCTGAGCACGCCCGTCCCGTCCCTCCCCCACCGCCCGGCACCGAAGGAGACCGCCATGACCGAGACCACCGCCCAGAAGTTCGACGGCTTCACCGACGAAGAGCGCGCCGCGATGAAGGAGCACGCCAAGGACCTGAAGAAGGCCGCGCGGCGCGGCAAGGCCAAGGCGGACGCCGAGCCCGACGTGCTCGCCAAGATCGCCGAGATGAACGAGAGCGACCGCCCCCTCGCCGAGCGCGTGCACGAGATCATCAAGACCGCCGTGCCGGAGCTGGCGCCCAAGCTCTGGTACGGGATGCCCGCCTACACCAAGGACGGCAAGATGATCTGCTTCTTCCAGCCGGCGCAGAAGTTCAAGGCGAGGTACGCGACGCTCGGCTTCAACGACGCGGCGAACCTGGACGACGGCGCCATGTGGCCGGCCTCCTACGCGCTGGCGGAGCTGACCCCCGACGTCGAGGAGCGGATCGCGGCGCTGGTGCGGCAGGCGGCGAGCTGAGCAAGGCCGACCTGCGGCCGGGCGAGCCCCGGCCCAAGAACGAACAAGCCCCGGTCTCAGGGAGAAGATCCCTGAGCCGGGGCTCGTTCACGTGGAGCGGATGACGGGAATCGAACCCGCGCTATCAGCTTGGGAAGCTTAATTCGTGCCCGCTTTATTTCCTGGGAAGATCAGGAAATCGCCATTAAAGCACTGGTCAGCGGCAGGATAGAAATCCTTTTCAGTCCGCCGCAGCGTCACGCAATAACTCTTGATCCAGTGACACGAAAATGACATTCGATCAAAACTGGGAGATGGCCCGATGGGCTTCGTTCGCGAGCGGCGCACCAAGAACGGCAAGATCCTCTACCAGGTGCTCTACCTTGATCTCCAGGGCAAGCAGCGCTCCACCGATACCTACGAGACCGCCAACCAGGCGGAGAAAGTCTGGCAACGAGCTGGAGTGAAGATCGGCGAAATAAGAGTCGCCATCCAGTTGTCGATAGTGCATCCACGCCGCTGGTGAGGTAGCGTGCAGGTCAGCGTCCCACGCTTGCTCCTCAACACGGCCAGCACGTATCTGTACCTCGTAGCAGTAAAAGGGGTTCACCCCGCTCAGCGGCAGCCAGGCTGCGTTGGCGGCTGACGACGACTTCCAGAAGATCTTCGGCTGGCACTCCTGGGGCAGGTCTCGGCTGTCTTGAAATGCACCGGCCATCAATCGGTGCAGGCGCTGGAAGCCGTCGCCGAAGCAGTAGTCCACTAAGCGTCTATCCAGAAGTTCTGCTTGTAACTGTCGGGGAAGCAGGGGCTGGTCCAAGGTGCGGCGGTGGTCAGGTTCTGGTCGGTTGATCGGGCGCGGAAGAAGGCGTGGTTCTGTCTGAGGCGGGCGGTCTAGGAGGTGGGGGTGTTGGCGATGAACACCTTGAGCGCTGCCCAGATCCGCTCGGTCGGGTTGTCATCGGGGCTGTAGCGGGCGCCGAGCCACAGGTGCAGTCCGGGGCGGTCAGCGACAAAGTCCTGTACTGCCCGGGCGTGATGGATGCTGTCGTTATCGCAGATCACCACGATCGTTGGTGCGGCAGGGAAGGCCGCTATCACCTGCTACAGCAGCTCTATGAAGTCGGCCGCCCGGCGCCGCCCGAGCCGATACCTCCAGGTGCCAGCGGTGACCTCTACCGCGCCCAGTACCGTGACCTGCCGGTTCCTGCCAGGGGTGAGGGCGTGCGGGCGTCGTTCGCGCAGCGTTCAGCAGGACCGCACCTGGGGTAGCAGGTGGACGTGGGTCTCGTCGGCGGCCCACACCACCGCCCCGGTCGGCAGGGCCGCCAGGCACTTGCGCAATGCGGCTGCGATGGCTGCCCGGGCCGGGTCGCCGTGGCCGATCAGCCGGGGCCGCCGCTACACCGCCACTTCCCGCACCCGCCGTTACAGGGTGCGCAGGCTCAGTTTGGGGCGGCTCAGCCGGCCCACAAACTGGGCACCATCCACGGGCTCGGCTGCTGCTGCAGCGTGGCGATTCGCTTGGCTAGGTGCGGTCCGCCCAGTCGGGGGCGTCCCGATCGGGCCGGTCGGCCAAGCCGTCGACGCCTTCGGTGTTGAAGCGGGCGATCCAGCGCCGCACGGTGCCGGCATCGACCTGCAGCAGCTCGCCGATCTGCGCGGCGGTTAGGCCTTGCACCGACAGCAGCACCATTATCAGCCGCATCGCGATCCGCCACCGGCCGCGCAGTTGCGTGCGGGCCTGCTCGATTCCCTCGGCCGAGGCGTTGGCGAACTCGATCCAACCCCCGGCGAGACTCCATCTCAACGCCCTCCGCGCCCCGCGGTCACCGGACCAGTTACGCGCAACACTTTTGGATAGGCGCTTAGTTCTGGCCGACAAGGGCTACCACGGCGCCGACCCGGCGATCCAGACGCCCTACAAAGGCAAAGGCAAGCACAACTCACAGAACTCACGAGATGTGACCGATGTCCTTTTCCAAATCAATAACCACTCTTCGCATTATGCGCTTGAACGCAGCGGGCACATCGCCGTCGACCATCTTGGCAACTTCTTCTTCACCTAGATGAGCGATCAGCACCTGGCGCATCTGCGGAATATCTGCCAGATCGAAGTTGGGCACGTAGTTTCGATCTTTTCCGAGCGGGTATCTAATCGACCAATATGCTCGAACAAAGCTTTTTGTCCTAAAAGTTGCAGGCACTTTATGGCGGCGCTTCATTGTTTCTATCAAAATATCTAAACGCTTGAGCAGTGTGATGTCATTCATCTGACGAAAATAGTTAAGCCAGCCATATGAAACACCCCCATAAATGCAACCCGTGATTATTATATTTATCCGATCCTGCAGCTGCCGGAGATTCCTGTCATATTTGTAGCGAGTGAACGCTCGCAAAATTGACCCTTCAATATTTTGAATACTCTTCTTGCGAACGGAAACTTTCTTACTGCTAAACGTGTAACCGAGGTAACTAAAACCGTTCGAAATAGAGCCACTACTCGACTTTGCTTCGCCGGCTGCTGCCAAGTGAACTTTCAGACCGATTTCTTCGCATTGGCTAACTATACTATCACGAACTCGTGTGATTGAAGTGCTATTACAAAGGATCAAGATATCATCTACATAGCGAAAATATGCGCAGTCATCTAGTGCTGAGGCGGCGGTGTCAATTTTAACCATCACTAGCTCGGCGAGGATGTTTGAGATAGCTAGGCCTTGCGGCACTCCTCGCTCATTTGGCGTGCGGCTCCGTTGACCAATTGGGATCGTTGGGGTTCTCAAAGCACCTATAATAGAACCCAGAATCTCCTTCTTTCGGATCCTGGTCCGCAACTCTTGCTCGATTTGAGCATGTGCAATTGACGGATAGAAATTTTCTACATCAAGCTTTACATATGAGTCGTATGTACCAGCGGCGAGCGCAGTGGAGACCTCAAACACTCGCTGATGGGGGATAACGCCGCGCGTTTGCGGAAACAATCCAGTCAGACAATCAGCAAGCGCTCTAAGCGCTATTCGGTCACGAGCGGTCGGAATCGAAAGAATCCGCGGCGTCTTACCGGCTCCTTTGAGTTCGAGTACTTCACGGTACCCAGTAAAACGATACGAACCAGCCCGCATTTTTCTTGAGATAAGCTTCGTGATTCCGTCGAGGTCGGCAGCGAGCGACTTAGGATGCACTCCATCCCTTCCGCGCGCTCCCTTGTCCTCTACATAATCATGATAAATACGCTTAAGGTTGTATAGCGTCGTTGCTGATTTAAAAAGGGTTGAAGCAGGCGCCCGCGTCGATTGGTAGTTTGGCAGCTGCATCTGTGATGCCGAAAGGTCAAAAATACCCTTCGGGGCATCAGTAGCGGATTCAAAGTCCATTGACGAACCAAACACCGAATGGGACCAGAACTCCGACTGGAACAACCAAGCTCAAATAAGGAAAGGCTATAGCCGCAAAATGCTTTAGCTGACCAAAAAATCCACGCGAACGCCGCCAGAAATCAAATCCGGAATAGGTTGGCGTAGACTGCGTCATTCGATAATCATACTCAGTATGATTCTCGGAAGATGCCATTGCCACGCTATATTCATCCTGCAATTTCTGATATTTTTCGCGCCTATCATCGCCAATATATTCTTTCAAATTCTCTGCGGACACAGAGATTTGCTGTATTCTTTTGTAATTTTCTTCCATCGCCTTTGCTCTCGTTCCGTATCCAACACTGGAAACTACGAGCGAGATCGATAGAGAAAACACCGCCAAAGCAACCATCAGGGCGTCGCCGCCCTTGCCGTACATGTTTTTCTCAACGAGCATTCCGACGGAAGCGATTACAGTCGAAGTCGATAGAGCGACAAGAGCAATATTCCAGGCCATATTCGCGTCCGCTAGACGGCGATAGGCGTTAAGACGACTCCGGTAAGTATTATAACTTCTTCTCTCCAGCCGCTCTATTGCCGGCGAGATGTTGTCTGGCAGCTCGGCCACTGGTCTCCCTTGCACTGACCTATCGAGAGAATCACTCGCAGCCCTAAGGGCGCGAGCATTACCCTAGGCTCTAGGGTAAACCGTAATGCCGAAGCATTACGGCATATTACTACTGCTACCCGTGCCCCCCAAAGCGGCAGCGCACGAGCAAGTGGCCGAGCCGCACTCAACCATAGCAGCCATCATCCGCCTTGCTCTGATGCTTGCTACTGCCTAGTTTCCACAGCTCGCAGACCATCGAACCGCTACCGAGCCTAACCGGCTGGTAAAGCGGGTGGCCACCGTTACTCACTCCTGATCGCCATGTCGCTTAACGTTGCCAGACTAGAAGTCGAAGACGACCCGGAGCACCGTTAGACCGTGACTCATTGAACCTTTTTCAGCAACGGGTGGCGCGAGGCTGAGCGCGACAAGGCCGTCAACGCTCTGACGCGGGTGGCGCACGCAAAAGAGCCCCTGGTAGGACGGGTGATCTCTCACAACCGCTCGTCCACGACCAGAGGCTCCACGTGCTTTTTCTACCGTGCTGCGCTGCCGTTGTCGCGTCAGACCTTGACCTATGTGACCGGGGTGGTGCGCCGCGACCGCGTCACCCGAGGCGCCCACCGCCACCGCGCACTGCCCCTGGGTCGGCAAGCCCTGATGACGCTGGTGTACCTGCGCAAGGGCGAGACCTTCACCGCCCTGGCGTGCGGGTTCGCCGTCTCCACCGCCACTGCCTGGCGCTATGTCAACCACACCGTGGACCTGCCGGCCGCGCGCGCCTCCACGCTCCAGGGTGCGCTGCGCCACGCCTCCCGTGACGGGCTGTTGTATGTGGTGCTGGACGGCACCCTGGTCCCGATCGATCGGGTCAAGGCCGATCGGCCGTTCTACTCGGGCGAACGCAAAAGACACGGCATGAACCTGCGGGTGCCGGCCGCTGGCGACGGGCGGCTGCTGTGGGTGTCGGGCGCGCTGCCCGGCAGCACCCACGACCTGAGCGCCGCCCGGATCTGGGGCCTGCCCCGACACCTGCGCTCGACCGGGCTGGCGGTGCTGGCGGTGCTGGCGGTGCTGGCGGTGCTGGCGGTGCTGGCGGTGCTGGCGGTGCTGGCGGTGCTGGCGGTGCTGGCGGTGCTGGCGGACAAGGGCTACCAGGGCATGGACGAGGCGGTCACGCCCTACAAGGGACGTGGCAAGCCCGACTCCCAAAAGGACGCCAACCGCTCCCACGCCCGACTGCGCGGCCCCGGCGAACGAGCCAACGCCCAGCTGAAGTCCTGGCACGTTCTGGACAAACTGCGCTGCTGCCCCCACCGCGCCGGCCACCTGGCCAAAGCCATCCTCGTGCTACAGAACCGCGAGGCCGCCACCTGCTGGAAAAGACATCCCAGGTGCTAACGATGTCAAGCAGCGTGCTTGAGGTGGTGCGACCAGGCGGTTGTCTCGTCGTAGGGTGTGCCGGTTTTGAGGCAGCCGTGCGGGATGCCGACCAGGCGGTTGGCGACCTGGCGGAGCGCGGTGTTGTAGGCGGCGGCGCGGGCGCGTTGCTTGTCGTAGTAGGCGCGGGCGCCGGGCGAGACGCTGATCGCCCGGGATGCCTGGGTGAGCAGGGCGTCGACCAGCCGGTCGTTGTGCACGAACCGCGCCGCGATCACCTTCTTCTTGCCCGAGGCGCGGGTGATGGGCGAGGTGGCGGCGTAGTTCTTGCGGGCCTTGGCGGTGGCGTAGCGGGTGGGGTCGTCGCCGAACTCAGCCAGCACCGAGGATCGGCCCCAGCCCGGGCTGGGAGCAGATGATCTCAGCGGCCGGGTGCCGGCCAAAATGGGTCTCGACCTCTTGGTGTAGCGCCGCCACCTGTTCCTGCAGGGTCACCAGGACCGCAACTAGGGCCTGTTCGTAGTCCTGATCAGGGTTGCTGGTCACGATCGGGTGACTTGCTGTTGCCGGAGGGTGAGCACGCGGTACCTCCATTGCATGACGCGCGGTGATGTGACCGATGCCGAATGGGAACTGATCGAGCCGTACCTTCCGTTGGGTGCCTCCGGGCCCATCCCTGACCTGCGCAATCAGTTCAACGCAGTGATGTGGAGGTTCCGGACCGGCAGCCCGTGGCGGGACGTGCCCGACGCCTACGGCAACTGGTCGACGATCTATGACCGGTTCCACCTCTGGGCGCGCCGGGGAGTTTTCGAGAACCTGATGAACGGGGTGATCGGTGAGGCCGCGGCCCGCGGCGAGGTCGACCTGGACCTGGTCAGCGTGGACTCCACGGTGTCTCGCGCGCATCACCACGCCGCCGGGATGGTGGTGGCGCCGGAACGGCTGGAGGAACTGCAGCGGGCGGTGGCCGCGGAAAAGGGGCTGCGCCACAAGGACAAACCGGACCGGTGAACCGGCAGCCCGACGACCGGTCCGCCCCGGAGCGGGAGCAGCGCCGCCAGATGAGCCGACGCCGCAAGGCCCGGCTGAAAGCCGCTGAGCTGGGCCGGTCGCGGGGCGGGCTGACCAGCAAGATCCACCTGTCGGCCGACCGCCGCTGCCGTCCGCTGTCGCTGGTCCTGTCTCCTGGACAGGCCGCCGACAGCCCCCGCTTCATTCCCGTCATGGACAAGATCAAGGTGCGCGGGCCGGTCGGCCGTCCTCGCACCCGGCCTCGTGCCGCCGCCGGCGACAAGGCCTACTCCTCCCGCGCCAATCGTGCCTACCTGCGCAGACGCCACATCAAGGCGGTGATCCCGGAGAAGGCCGACCAGGCCGCCAACCGCAAGAAGAAGGGACGCTCGGGCGGCCGCCCGGTCAGCCACGACACCGAGCTCTACAAAGAGCGCAACACCGTCGAACGCTGCATCAACAAGTTCAAGGAATGGAGAGGGATCGCCACCCGCTACGACAAGACGCCCGACAGTTACCTCGCAGGACTCCACCTGCGCGGATGCATCATCTGGCTACGCAGCCTGCCAGCCCTCCCATGATCTGAACTACGAACAGGCCCTAGGGCGCGGGTGGCGGTGGCGTGGGCGGTGACGACGGCTTCGGGCTGGCTCAGGTGCCTGGTGCGCAGCGCGGCCTGGACCGCCTGGGCCTTGGCCGGCAGGTCGCCTCGGCGACCGGCGCGCCGCAGCGTCGCGGTGATCTGGGCGCGGGTCAGCCGTGCCGCCGAGGCCGCGTCGGGTGCCTTGGCCGGCAGAGCCAAGGTGTCGAGTGCGGCCAGCTCGCCGAACGCCTCCAGCGCGGCGGGGAAGTAGTCACGCAGCGCGTGCCGCAGCCGCTGGATGTGGCGGGTGCGTTCCCAGATCAGCGTCTTGTGGGCGCGGGTGGCGACCTTGACGGCCTGGGCGGTGTCGCTGTCGGCGGCGTTCGCGCGCAGCTGGTGTGCGCCGGTGCGGACCATGTCGGCCAGCATGTGCGCGTCGGCGGCGTCGCTCTTGGCGCCCGACACGCTGAGGCGCTCGCGGTAGCGGGCGGCCTGCAGCGGGTTGACCGCCAGCACCGTGTAGCCGGCCGCCACCAGCGCCCGCACCCACGGCCCGCGGTCGGTCTCGATCCCGACTACCACCTGCGCCTGGTCGTCGTCGGCGTCGCCGAGGTGGTCGGCGATCATCTGGTGCAGCCGGGTCATCCCGGCCACGCCTTCGGGCAGCCGGGCCCGCACCAGCCTCCGCCCGACCGCGTCCATCAGTTCCACGTCGTGGTGGGCTTCGGCCCAGTCGTCTCCCACGAACAGCCGCATCCGCACTCCCGTCATCGAGTCCGCTGGTCAGGGGCCTGCGGGAGAGCCATCGGCGACCTAATCAAGCAGTGCTCGCCCGCCCGAGCGGGACCGGCACGACATCCCAGTAGCGATCAATCTCCCCGCCGACCGGCAGGGGCACGATCTTTTTCCAGGACTCATGGTCCATGCTCACTGAGTGCTCACCTGCCGGCTGGCTGTCATGTCCAAGTCTGCCCTCCAGCAGACCTGTTGGCTTTCATTAGGCTCAATGAGTCACGGTGTTAGCATGTCACCGCTGTCAGCAGTCGCGAAGGGTACCGCAGTGGTAGCTCTGACCAGGAAGCTTGGGGCGGAGCCCTCAAGCACTAGGGCTCCAACATGCGAAAATAGGTATCCATAAGTTACACCTACTGGGCCCTGGCTGGTTGTATGTGCACAATCAAGGGCTTCTACCTAGCCTTCGTCGAGTTGGCCGATGCCCCCATCACCATCCAAAGTAGCCGTCCACGGCGCTCGCGCACACCTGCTGCTTGAACTTGGCGCCCTTGAATTATTGAGCCCATCCGGCAGCGAACGCACTTCCTCTGAGCTAGTGCTTCGTCGACTTCAGCAAGTGCGCCTTCATCATCAGGGGCGGACATGATGGACTGGCATGGTACGTCTAAAACGTGGCCCCGGGTGACCTCGCGGAGGGCGGCACGCTTCACTTTGGCCTTGATGCACTTACTGAGAGTTAATGGGTGATGTCGTCTGGGCGAGGCCAGTGGCTGTCAGGCAGGCGTCGATGAGGTGGTTGTGGTGTTGGATCTTGCGGAGCCCTTGGCGCAGGGTGCGCATCAGGTGGTCGGGGTGGGGGAAGGCGGTGTTGGCCTGGCTGGAGCGGCGCAGCAGTGACCAGATGCCCTCGACGGGGTTGAGGTCGGGGGCGTAGGTCGGCAGGTAGAACACGCTCAGCCAGTCACAGGCATCGATGAAGGCTCGCATCCGGGCGTCGCGGTGGGCGCTGGAGGTTGTCCCAGACCAGGACGATCGGACCGCCCAACCGGTGGTGGGCGGCGATCAAAAGGTCCCGGTAGTCGGTCCAGGTGAAGCTTTTCCGTCCGCCGCGCTTGTGGTCGGCGTGGCGGCGGGGCCGGTAGATCAGCCGGGAGCATTCCCCGGGCTCGTAGCATGCCAGCGCGGCGATGGAGAAGCGCCGCCGGGAACGACCGCGCACCGTGATCACAGGTGTGCGGCCACGCGGTGACCAGGTCCGGCGGGCAGGCGGCGTCACCGGTGAACCCGGCTTCGTCTTCGAAGACGATCCAGGCATCGAGCGCCGCCGCGGTGGTTCCACCCGCGGTCAGGTCCGGTTGATCCATCCTGCGATCTGCTCGGGGTCGCGTTCGATCGCCCGGCGGGCGGGGACCTGGTGGCTCCAGCCGTGCCGGCGCAGCATCACCCGTGATGCCCGGCAGCGTCATGCTCTTGTGGAACCGGCGGCCGATCAGCGTCTTAATCCGCGCCAGCGTCCAGGTCTGGTCCGGCCATCGGTGCGCGACCGGGCCCTTGGCCAGCTCGGCCTCCAGCTTGGCGAACAACTCCGGGCTCAGCGTCGGCCGTCCCGGAGAGCCTCGTGATCGCAGGGCGGTCGTGCCCTGTCGGCGCCAGGCATGTCGCCAGCGCTGCACCGACCGCACACTCACCCGCAACCGCTTGGCGATCTCGGCGTTGGCCTGTCCTGCGGCGAACAGTCCAGCGGCTTCCAGGCGAAGCCGTTCCCGAAACGCCCGCCGTTCATCGGTCAGCCCACCGCCCTGGGGATACCTCATCCATCAGGCATAACGCGACCTCCGCCACCTGTGAAGTCGCTACGACACCACTCTTTAAAACTCAGTAGTGGACGTTTGATCCTGAGGTGATTTGTGTCAAGTGCCGCGCCCGGTGGGGGTGTTCTCGCCGGTGAGGCGGCGGGTCATGAGGTTGATGGAGGCGATGTGGATCATGGCTTCGGAGCTGGCGGGCAGGGTTTCGTAGTCGCGGGCCAGGCGGCGGTGGAGCATCAGCCAGCCCAGGGTGCGCTCCACCGCCCAGCGGCGGGGCAGCGGGGTGAAGCCGCGGGTGCCGGGCGGGCGCTGGACGATCTGCATGTCGATGCCCCGGGTGGCGGCGTGTTCGACCAGGTGAGCGCGGTAGCCGCCGTCGACCCAGGTGGTGGTGACGGTGGGGAACTCGGCCGCGACGCGGTCGGTCAGTACCCGTCCGGCGGTGGAGTCCTGCACCGAGGCGGCGGTGACCAGCACCGCTAGCAACAGTCCGAGGGTGTCAGTGACGATGTTGCGTTTGCGTCCGACGATCTTCTTGGCGGCGTCGATGCCCTGGTTGGAGGCGGGGACGTTGGTGGAGGTCTTGACGCTTTGGGCGTCGATGATGCACGCCGACGGGTCGGGGGCGCGGCCGTCGGTGGTGCGGACCAGGCGGCGCAGCAGGCCGTTGAGGTCGGCGAAGACGCCTTCGTCGCGCCAGTGGGCGAAGTAGCCCGTAGACGGTGGCCCAGGGCGGATAGTCGTGGGGCAGGTAGCGCCAGGGGATGCCGGTGCGGTCGACGTACAGGATCGCGTTCATGACGGTGCGCAGGTCGTGTTCGGGTGGGCGGCCGATATCGAGCGCGTCGTGCCGGCGGTGTTCGCGCCAGGCGGTCAGGGTGGGCTCGATGAGCTGCCAGCGGGCGTCGGACAGGTCGCTGGGGTAGGCATGGGGCGAGGCCATGGTGGGGGCGTATCGCAAGTGCGGCGGCCCGGCCCACGGACGCTGAGGACAGGGCAGGCTGTTCCAACGCCATCGCCACCCGCAAACGGCGTCATGGTGGGGTGTCTTGGAATCAGACGGGAGGAATGCCTCAGATCATCGCCCCGTCTCTCTCCTGGGTCACGCAGGATGTCTCCCACCTCCCGAGCAACAGCCTGCAGCGGCCAACCGCCTCGATATCCCTGTACGAATGACTTCTCATCGGGATCAAATGCCCACTGAGTGCGTGTTTGACAGGTGATCATGCGATCACGGTGTGATGCGGGTAGGCGGTGGGCATGCGTCAACGCGTTTACCCCTCGGACATGTCCGATGAGCAGTGGGCGTTGATCGAGCCGCTGCTGCCGCCTCCGCATTGGGACGACCGCAAGGAGCATCCGCGGCGCGCGCTCGTGGTTGCGATCTTGTACCTGAACCAGACCGGGTGCCCGTGGCAGTACTACTAGGTCGTGTTTCGAAGTCTGATGTGTGGCGGTGTGTGGTGATCGCCAACGTAAGAGGTCTCCGGTAGCAAGTTCAGCGACCAAGCAGAACCAAGCAGTACCGGAGACCTCGTGGCCGGCCTAGCGGTGACGAGGCGGTTCGACCTGACCGATGCGCAGTGGGCGGTCCTGGAGCCGCTGCTGCCTGCGCCCGCGAAACCAGGCCGTCCGCCGCGATGGACCAAACGCCAGCTCATCGACGGCATCCGCTGGCGGGTGCGCGTAGGGGCGCCCTGGCGGGATGTGCCCGCCTGCTACAGCTCCTGGCAGGCGGTCTACTCGTTGTTCCGCCGCTGGCAGCGGGCCGGGGTCTGGGCCCAGATCCTGACCGGTCTGCAGACCCGCGCCGATGCCGCCGGACTGATCGACTGGCGGGTCGGGGTGGACTCCACCATCGCCCGCGCCCACCAGCACGCCGCCGGCGCCCGCACCGGCCCCCAGCAGGAGCCGCCGGGCGGCGTTGGCTTGCCCGAGCCGGCCGACCACGGGCTGGGGCGCTCGCGCGGCGGGCTCACCACCAAGATCCATTTGGCCTGCGAGCAGGGCCGACGGGTGCTGGCGCTGCTGGTGACGGCCGGGCAACGCGGCGACTCGCCCCAGCTCCGGCCGGTGCTGGAGAGCATCGCGGTGCCGCGGATCGGGCCCGGGCGCGCCCGCACCCGACCAGTGCGAGTGCGGGCCGACAAGGCCTACTCCTCACGCGCCAACCGTGCCTACCTGCGCAGGCGCGGTATCCGCGCGACAATCCCACAGCCGGCCGACCAGATCAGCCATCGCAAGCGGCGCGGCCGCGCCGGTGGACGGCCCCCGGCATTCTGCGCGACCGACTACCGGGCCCGGCACGCGGTGGAGTGCGGCATCAACCGCCTCAAACGCCACCGCGCCGTGGCCACTCGATACGACAAACTCACCGTCCGCTACCAGGCCATCGTCCACATCGCCTGCATCAACGACTGGCTACTGACCTGCCTTGAAACACGCCCTAGTTGTACTGACCATGGACGTTGGTGACACCTGTGGGTCACTGGTGAACGGGGAAGACCTCCGGTGTGGTGGAGGTGTTGAGGCTCCACACCACATCGGAGGTCTTCGTGCCCCACCGTAACGCGCCGCTGACCGAGCTGGGCCGGCTTCGGCTGGCCCGCTGCGTCGTGGAGGAAGGCTGGTCGCTGCGGCGGGCCGCCGAGCGTTTCCAGGTCTCGCCCACCACCGCCCACCGCTGGGCCACCCGCTACCGCCAACAGGGCCCGGCCGCCATGGCCGACCGCTCCAGCCGCCCCCACCACAGCCCGGCCCGCACCCGGCAACGGCTGGAACGACGCATCATCAAGATCCGCGTGACCCACCGGCTCGGGCCCGCCCGGATCGCCGCCCGCCTGGATCTGCACCCCTCCACCGTCCACCGGATCCTGCGGCGCTACGGCTGCCCGCCGCTGGCCCACCTGGACCAGGCCACCGGCCGCCCGGTCCGCCGCACCCCGGCCCGCCGCTACGAACACCACGCGCCCGGCGACCTGGTGCACGTGGACATCAAGAAACTGGGCAACATCCCCGACGGCGGCGGCTGGCGCACCGTCGGCCGCGCCCAAGGCGACCGCAACGCCCGCGCCACCACCACCCGGCGCAAAGGCAACCGGGCGGTCATCGGTTACAGCTACCTGCACACCGCCCTGGACGACCACTCCCGCCTGGCCTACACCGAGATCCTGCCCGACCAGACCCAGCAGACCGCGGCCGCGTTCTGGTCCCGCGCCCACACCTACTTCACCGTCTGCGGCATCACCGTGACCCGGGTGCTGACCGACAACGGCAGCTGCTACCGATCCCGACTCTGGCGCGACACCCTGACCGCAGCCGGCATCACCCACCAGCGCACCCGCCCCTACCGGCCCCAGACCAACGGCAAGGTCGAACGCTTCCACCGCACCCTGACCACCGAATGGGCCTACGCCCGCCCCTACACCTCAGAAACCCAACGCCGCCAAGCCCTCGCCCCCTGGCTCCACATCTACAACCACCACCGCGGCCACACCGCCCTCAACCGACAACCACCCGCCAGCCGTGTTCCTAACCTGTCAGGTCAGTACACCTAGTGGACTATCCACCTTGGCAGAGGGTGTACTGGCACTTCCAGCGCTGGTGGAGGAAAGGCGCATCCGGTTCGTGCGGGTGGGGCGCTTCATCCGCATCCCTGAGTCGGCGGTTCGCGAGTACATCGCGGCTGGGCTTGTCGAGCCCATCTCGCTGGGCTCCGCCTTCTACAGGAGGGCGGCCTAATGGCCGGCAAGCGTCGTTTCGGGAGGGTCCGGCAACTTCCCTCGGGGCGCTGGCAGGCGCGCTATCCCGGTCCGGACGGCAGGGACCACAACGCTCCGCACACCTTCGGGACCAAAAGGGAGGCTGAGCAGTGGCTGACCCTCAAAGAGGCCGACCTCAGGCGCGGTGACTGGCTGGACCCTGCGGCCGGTGCGGTCCCGTTCGGCGAGTACGCGGCCGAGTGGGTGGAAGATCGCGACTTGACCCCCAAGACGGTCCAGCTCTACGAGGTGCTGCTTCGCCTGCATCTCAATCCGACCTTCGGCCGTATGCCGATCGGCGAGATCACCGAGGAACGCGTGCGCAAGTGGCGGACGGCTCGCCTCAAGGCCGGCCCGCAGAGCGATCCCCCGTTCGGGCCGGTGACGGTGGCGAAGGCGTACCGCCTGTTGCGCGCGATCTTGAACACGGCCAAGCGTGACCGGCGGATCAAGGAGAACCCGTGCCAGATCCCCGGCGCCGACAAAGAGACCAGTCCGGAGCGGCCGGTCCTCAGCGTGGCCGAGGTGTTCCGGCTCGCCGACTCCATCGCCCCGCGCTATCGGGCGCTGGTGCTCCTCGCGACTTTCGGCAATCTGCGCTGGGGGGAGGTGGCGGGCCTGCATCGGCACAACCTCGACCTGGACAACGCCACCGTGCGCGTGGACGAGACGGTGTACGAGCTGGGGCCCCTGGTCAAGGGAACCCCCAAGTCCGAAGCCAGCCGCCGCACGGTCGTCCTCCCGGAACTCATCATCGCGGCCCTGCGGTCCCACCTGGACGAGTACTCCCAGCCTGGTCCGAACGGGCTCGTGTTCGTCGGCGTCCGGGGCAACCAGCTCCGGCGGAGCAACTTCTCCAAGCCGTGGGCCTCGGCCCTGGAGAAGGCGGGGCTCACCCCCGGTCAGATCCACTTCCATGACCTTCGGCACACGGGCAACACCTTCGCGGCCGAAGCCGGCGCTTCCCTGGCTGAGCTGATGAACCGCATGGGCCACTCGTCCACGCGGGCCGCGAAGGTCTACCTGCACGCGCGGCAGGAGCGGGGCCGAGAGATCGCCTCGACGCTGGACAAGCTGGCCAAGCGCGAGCTCAAGCAGGGGAAGAAGAAGCGCAAGAAGCGGCCGGACGGCTCTACGGAGGCATCGGGCACGTAGCGGGCACGGCGGGCCGGTGAAGCCTCATGGACGACGAAGCCCCAGTCTCCGGGATCTGGTCCCTGAGCTGGGGCTTCGTCTTGTGGAGCGGATGACGGGAATCGAACCCGCGCTATCAGCTTGGGAAGCTGAAGTTCTGCCATTGAACTACATCCGCGTGCCTCGGTCCCTGGAGACCGCCGCCCGCACATCGTACCGGAAAACCGGGCGTTGGCGAGTCGGGGACCCGTTGGTGCGCGGGGGGCTCGCGGAGCCGGTAGCTTTTCTGACGTGCTGCTCTCCGATCGCGACATCAGGGCCGAAATCGAGTCCGGGCGAGTGAAGATCGACCCGTTCGAGCCCGAGATGGTCCAGCCGTCCAGCGTGGACGTCCGGCTCGACCGCTACTTCCGGGTCTTCGAGAACCACCGCTACCCGCACATCGACCCGGCCGTCGAGCAGCCGGACCTGACGCGGCTGGTGGAGCCCGAGGGCGACGAGGCCTTCGTGCTGCACCCCGGGGAGTTCGTGCTCGCCTCCACCTACGAGGTCTTCGCCCTGCCCGACGATCTGGCCGCGCGGCTGGAGGGCAAGTCCAGCCTGGGGCGGCTCGGGCTGCTCACCCACTCGACGGCCGGCTGGATCGACCCCGGGTTCACCGGGCACGTGACGCTGGAGCTGTCCAATGTCGCGACGCTGCCGATCAAGTTGTGGCCGGGAATGAAGATCGGGCAGATGTGCCTGTTCCGCGCCAGCTCGCCCGCCGAGCACCCCTACGGGTCGGCCCAGTACGGGTCGCGCTACCAGGGGCAGCGGGGGCCCACGCCGTCGCGTTCCTTCATGAACTTCCACCGCACCAAGGTGTGATCCACCGCTTCACCGACCGAGGGGGCCGTCGCTTGCGACGGCCCCCTTTCGTATGCGCGGCGCCCCCTATGACCAGTGGCGGAGCATTTTAAACCTGTTTGTGATGCACTTCACCTAAAGATGAAACATCTTTCCATTACAGGTAACTTCAAACGACGCATAGGCATGGCGAATGGTTGACGTCCACTTGACGTGACCTTCGCCGGCCGAGGGAAACCCCGTAGCGCAAGCCCGGACGAGCGCGCTCAAGAGATTGCGTTTCCGCACGCCTCCGGTCAGGGGGCGGCATCCACTGGGTGCCGCCCCCTGGCCGTGGGGCGCGGCCCCGCGAGGGGCGCGGCGGAGACCCGAGAGGAGATCGTGTCCATACTCCGCGCAGAGAAAGTGACCAAGCTGTTCGGCCGCAAGGCCGGTGAGGCCGCGCGCAGGATCGCGGCCGGCGCCGATGCCGAGGAGATCCGCGCACTCGGCGTGACCGCCGCGGTCGTCGATGTGTCCTTCGAGGTACGGCGCGGCGAGATCTTCGTGGTGATGGGCCTTTCGGGCTCGGGCAAGTCCACGTTGATCCGCATGTTGAACGGGCTGCTGGAGCCCACCTCCGGTTCGGTCCTCATCGACGGCACCGATCTGACCAAGCTGACCCCCAAGGCGCTGCGCGAGCTGCGCCAGAGCAAGATCAGCATGGTGTTCCAGCACTTCGCGCTGTTCCCGCACCGGACCGTCCTGGAGAACGCCGCCTACCCGCTGGAGGTCCGGAACGTTCCCAAGGCGGAACGCCTGGAGACCGCCCGCGAGTTCCTGGCCAAGGTCGGGCTCGAAGGCTGGGAGGACAGGCTCCCCGGCGAGCTGTCGGGCGGCATGCAGCAGCGCGTCGGCATCGCCCGCGCCCTGGCGGCGGGCACCGACATCATGCTGATGGACGAGGCGTTCAGCGCCCTGGACCCGCTGATCCGGCGCGAGATGCAGGAACTGCTGCTGGAGCTGCAGAGCGACCTCGGCAAGACCGTCG
The DNA here is from genome assembly GCA_050936435.1 of Spirillospora sp. CA-253888. Lineage (GTDB taxonomy): Bacteria > Actinomycetota > Actinomycetes > Streptosporangiales > Streptosporangiaceae > Spirillospora. The sequence goes on along the minus strand of JBNJMT010000001.1, from coordinate 4,051,490 downwards.
TCTTCATCACCCACGACCTCAACGAGGCCATGCGCATCGGCGACCGGATCGCCATGCTGCGCGGCGGCCGCGTCATGCAGATCGGCACGGCCGAGGAGATCCTCACCGACCCGGCCAACGACTACGTGGCGCAGTTCGTCGCCGACGTGGACCGCACCCGCGTGCTGACCGCCGCGTCGGTCATGGAGAAGCCCCTGTCGATCGTGGACCCCGGCAACGGGCCGCGCGCCGCCGTCCGCGCGATGCGCGAGAGCCAGACCGCGGGCGCGTTCGTGGTCGGCCGCGACCGCAGGCTGGTCGGCGCCGTCTACGCGCAGCAGGCCGCGCAGGCCGTGCGCGACGGCGTGAACTCGCTGGACGGGCTGATCGACACCGCCCTGGACCCGGTCGACCCCGACACCCCGCTGGCCGAGCTGTTCACCCGCTGCGCCGAGAGCGTGATCCCGGTGCCGGTCGCCGACGGCGCCGGTCGCCTGCTCGGCGTCATCCCGCGCGTCACGCTGCTGGCCGCGCTCGGCAACCTGACCGGCACCACCGGGGACCTGCCGGTGATCACCGACGAAGACCTGGCCTCGGCCGGAGAGGGGGTGGCCCTGCATGGCTAAGCTCCCTCTCGGCGAATGGGTGGAAGACGGCGTCGCCTACCTGACCGACCACGGCCAGCCCGTGTTCAACGCGATCAAGACCGTGGTCGGCGGCCTGGTCAACGCCCTGGAGTCGGTGCTCAACGGCCCGCCGATGCTGGTGATCATCGCTCTGGTGGCCCTGCTGGGCTGGTGGCTGCGCGGCCCGGTGTTCGCGGTGGCGAGCATCGCCGGCCTGCTGCTGATCGACAACCTCGGCGAGTGGAACGCGGCGATGCAGACGCTCGCGCTGGTCCTGGTGGCCAGCCTGGGCGCGCTGCTCGTGGGCATCCCGCTCGGCATCTGGGCCGCGCGGCGGCCCCGGGTCGCGGCGGTCGTGCAGCCGGTGATGGACTTCATGCAGACCATGCCGGCGTTCGTGTACCTGATCCCGGCGGTGTTCTTCTTCGGCATCGACCAGGTGCCCGGCGTCATCGCCACGATGATCTTCGCGCTGCCGCCCGGCGTGCGGCTCACCCGGCTCGGCATCAGCCAGGTCGACACCGAGATGGTGGAGGCGGCCGAGGCGTTCGGCACCCCGCCCCGCCAGACCCTGCTGCGGGTGCAGCTCCCGCTGGCGCTCGGCACCATCATGACCGGCGTCAACCAGGTGATCATGCTGTCGCTGTCGATGGTGGTCATCGCCGGCATGGTCGGCGCGGGCGGCCTCGGCGGCGAGGTGTTCGGCGCGATCACCCAGCTCAACGTGGGCAAGGGCTTCGAGGCCGGCCTGTCGGTGGTCATCCTGGCCATCACCCTGGACCGCCTGACCAGCGCGCTCGGCACCCGGCTCAGCCCGGTGGCCCGGCGCAGCGCCGCGGCGGTCCCGCACAGCGGCTGGGGCGCCGCCCTGCACTTCCGCCCGCGCCCGGCGTTCGCGCTGGGCGGCGCGCTGGTGCTGGCGATCGTGTCGGCCGGGTTCGCGCTGACCGGCGGCAAGGCCGAGGGCAAGCACCTCACCATCGGCTACGTCCCCTGGGACGAGGGCATCGCGATCAGCTTCCTGTGGAAGCGGGCCCTGGAGGACAAGGGCTACTCGGTCGAGATGAAGCAGGTGGACGCGGGCCCGCTGTACGCCGGCCTCGCCAAGGGCGAGGTGGACGTGTTCCTGGACTCCTGGCTGCCGGGCACCCACGCCGACTACTACGGCAAGTACAAGGACGAGCTGGAGACGATCGGCGTCTGGTACGACAACGCCAGCATGCAGCTCGCGGTGCTGAAGGACGACCCCGCCAACAGCACGGCCGACCTCGCCAAGGACCCGGGCCGCTACCAGGGCCGCATCGTCGGCATCGAGCCCAGCGCGGGCGAGATGAAGATCGTCAAGGAGAAGGTGATGCCCAGTTACGGGCTGAACGGCAAGTTCGAGCTCCTGCAGAGCAGCACCCCGGCGATGCTGGCCGAGCTGACCCGCTCGGCCAAGTCGGGCAAGCCGATCGTGGTGACGCTGTGGAAGCCGCACTGGGCCTACACCAAGTTCCCGATCAAGCCGCTGGCCGACCCGCAGAAGGCGTTCGGCGACGCCGAGAAGCTGACCATGCTGGGCCGTCCGGGCTTCGGCAAGGACTTCCCCGAGCTGAGCGGCTGGCTGAAGAAGTTCAAGATGACCGACGAGCAGCTCTTCCCGCTGGAGGACCTGGTCGTCAACAAGTACAAGGGCCGCGAGCCGGAAGGCGTCGCGGAGTGGCTCAAGGCCAACCCTGACTTCATGAAGAAGATCACGGGCTGACCCGCCCCGCCCTCGTGAAGGGCCGTCCGGCTCCGGCCGGGCGGCCCTTCACGCGTCAGCCCGCCAGGCCGACCGCGAACAGCACGACCACCACGCCCGACAGCGTGCTGAGCAGCGTCATCACCCTCGGGTGGCCGCTGTGCGCCTCGGGCAGGATCTCCGCCGCCGCCAGGTACAGCAGCACGCCCGCGAAGAACCCCAGGTAGGGCCCCAGCACCGGCTTGGGGACGGTCACCACCAGCGTCACCAGCGCCCCGGCGATCGGCGCGAGCGCGTCGGCGGCCAGCAGCGCCAGCGCGGGCCGCCGGTCGGAGCGGTGCAGCGACGCGGCCGTGAAGGTGTTGAACCCGTCGGCGAAGTCGTGGGCGATCACCGCCAGCGCGACCAGCAGCCCGGCCTCGGTGCCCGACTGGAAGCCGAGGCCGATGCTGAGCCCGTCCACGAAGCTGTGCCCGACCAGCGCGCTCGCCGCCAGCAGCCCCGAGGCGCCCGACGCGTGGGTGTGCGGCGCGTACTCGTGCTCGTGCCCCCGGTGGATGGCGGCCGCCTGCTCGATCACGTGCAGCAGCAGGAACCCGCCCGCGAACCCGATCATCGGCGCGGGCACGTGCAGCACGCTCGCCGACGAGACCTCCAGCGACCCCGGCACCAGGTCGAACGCGACCACCCCGAGGATCAGCCCGCCCGCCAGCCCCAGCACCAGGTGCCGGTGGTCCCGCACGCGCATGGCGACCAGGCCCCCGACCAGGGTCATCACGAAGGCCACCGCGGCCAGGACCAGCGCCATGGTCCGTTTCTACAAGCCGCCCCCTTCCGGCGGACCGCGGCGGCCGCCAGCGCCGCCCCATGAACCCTTAGAGATCGCTTGACCGGTCGGCGCGGACACGCCCGCGCCCCGGGCCGGCTTGAGGCGCGGACAAGCCGGAACGGGGCGCGTGGTCGCCACGGGACGACCGTGACGTGACTGTCGTGCCCGGTGCGCCCGTTACCTACACCTTGCGGATCTCATCCGGGGGTCATTCGCAGGCGACGCCGTCACCGTCCCGGTCGAGCTTGCGGCTGTAGCCGGGGTCTCCGGCGCTGAGCGGGGCCGCCCCGGCCGCGCGGGCGGCCGTGCAGTTCTCGTAGTGGACGCTGCGCGGAGCCTTGGAGGACGGCTCGGGCTCGGGTTCGGGCTCGGATTCGACTTCCGGCTCGGACTCGCTCGAAGGCGTTTCCTCAGGTGTGGACGGGTCCTGCGGCTCCTCCTCGGTCACTTTGGGCTTCTTGGGCCGGGCGGGGACCGGAGTGGGCGTGGGAGTGCTCTCCATGCCGGGCATGTCCGGGCATTCGGCACCCGGCCTGGTCAGGGAGAGCACGGCCGTCCGGGCCGCGGGGTCCGCAATCTCGGTTCCGGCTTCGGGGTCCTGGAAGCAGACCTTCCACTTCGCCGGGTCGGCGGGCACGGTGACGTCGCCGAAGGCGGCCTCGGGCCGGACCCGGCTGATCCCGATCGTGGCGATCTCGGCGGTGGCGCCCTGGTAGGCGTTTCCGACCACGTCCGGCATCGTGCGGGCCGAGGGAACGACGGGCTGGACGTCGGCGGTCCGGCTGGACTCGACCGCGACGGGATCGACGTCCTGGGCGACCGTCCCGCAGGCGGCCACGGCCAAGGCGGCGGGAAGGCAGAGCAGTCCGCCCCATACGCGGGGCCGGCGTGTCAGGAGCGCACACATGCGAAACTCCCCAAAAAGAAAGGTCGACATAAAGTCGAATTGGTGCATTTAAGGGTAGGTCGAAAAAGGCCCTACCTGCGGGTTTGTCCTTACGGTAAACCGAACGGTCTTCGACTCACGCGGCCGGACGCCCGGCGGGGCAAGGGCTTCGGTCCGTCACCGAGCCCCGAGGCCCGTCCATTCCGCAGAAAACTTTGCCCACGTAAAGCGCTGCCCGGCGCCCGCACCGGAAGGGGCCGAACGGCGAAGGGCCCCGATCCCTGGCGGGATCGGGGCCCTTCGGCGTTCAGCGGGTCGCGCGGGCGCCTACTCGGCGGCCACGGGCTCCTTGGGAGCGGCCTCGCCCTTGATCGAGCGGATGAGCAGCTGGGAGACGTCCACGACCTCCAGGCTCTCCTTGGCCTGCCCCTCGTTCTTCTTCTCGTTGATCGCGTCGCCCAGCATCACCAGGCAGAACGGGCAGGCGGTGGAGACGGTGTCGGGGTTGGTCTCCAGCGCCTCGTCCACGCGCTCGGTGTTGATGCGCTTGCCGATGCGCTCTTCCATCCACATCCGCGCGCCGCCCGCGCCGCAGCAGAAGCCGCGGTCCTTGTGGCGGTGCATCTCCTGGGTCTTGACGCCCGGGACGTGCGCCATGATGTCGCGCGGCTGCTTGTAGACCTTGTTGTGGCGGCCCAGGAAGCAGGGGTCGTGGTAGGTGATGTTCTCCTCGATCGGGGTGACCGGGGTGAGCTTGCCCTCCTCGACCAGGTGCGCCAGCAGCTGGGTGTGGTGGACGACCTCGTAGTTCCCGCCGATCTGCGGGTACTCGTTGGCCAGGGTGTTGAAGCAGTGCGGGCAGGTCGCGACGATCTTCTTGACGCCCGCGTCGTTCAGGGTCTCGACGTTCTGCTGGCCGAGCATCTGGAAGACGAACTCCATGCCCAGGCGGCGGGCCGGGTCACCGGTGCACGCCTCCATCGGGCCGAGGACGCCGAACTTCACGCCCGCGATGTGCAGCAGCTCGGCGACCGCCTTGGTGGTCTTCTTGGCCCGGTCCTCCAGGGCGCCCGCGCAGCCGACCCAGAACAGGTACTCCATGTCCTCGGGCATCTTCTCGTCGACGACCTCGACCTCGAAGTCGAGCTCCTCGATCCACTCGAGGCGCTTCATCTCGGACATGCCCCACGGGTTGCCCTTGTTCTCGAGGTTCTTCAGCATGACGCCGGCCTCGGACGGGAACGAGGACTCGATCATGACCTGGAAGCGGCGCATGTCCAGGATGTGGTCGATGTGCTCGATGTCCACCGGGCACTGCTCGACGCAGGCGCCGCAGTTGGTGCACGACCACAGCACGTCGGGGTGGATGACGCCGTCCTCGGCGACCAGCTCCTTGTCCACCTGCATGGCGAGCTTCTCCTCGTCGGAGAACTTCGCGCGCTCCTCCTCGGAGGCGATCATGTAGGGGGCCTTGGCGAACGCGTGGTCGCGCAGCTCCAGGATCACCATCTTCGGCGACAGCGGCTTGCCGGTGTTCCAGGCCGGGCACTGGGACTGGCAGCGACCGCACTCGGTGCAGGTCGCCATGTCGAGGAAGCCCTTCCAGGTGAAGTCCTCGATCTTGCCGCGGCCGAAGGTGTCCTCGTCGGGGTCGGCCTCCTCGAAGTCGAGGGGCTTGCCCTTGCTCATCATCGGCTGGGCGGCGCCCAGGCCGTCGGGGCGGCGCTTGAACATGACGTTCAGCGGCGCGATGAAGATGTGCAGGTGCTTGGAGTTGACGACGATCACCAGGAAGACCAGCGCCACGCCAATGTGCAGCAGCAGGCCGACGGCCTCCATGATCTCCAGGGCGTTGTCGCTCATGCCCTTCATGGGCTGGCCGACCAGCCAGGAGAAGTAGGCGGCCTTGCCGTAGGACAGGCCGTCGCGGGCCGCCTCGACGCCCCGGAAGAAGAACATCGTCCAGATGACGTTGAAGATCATGAAGAGGATCAGCCACGCGCCACCGGTGTGCGAGCCCTTGAACCGCGACTTGCGGTCCAGCCGCTTGGGCGAGTCCTTCACCCGGATGATGGCGAAGACCAGCAGGCCCAGCGCGCAGGCGATCGCGATGGTGTCCTGGACGAAGCCGATCGGGCCCCAGGTCTGCAGGAACGGGATGTGCGCGTCCAGCCCGAACACCAGCTGGACGCCGGCCTCCAGGTAGACGGTGGCCAGCAGGAAGAAGGCCCACATGACGGCGAAGTGCGCCATGCCCGCCACGGTCCACTTCAGCAGCTTGCGCTGGCCGAGGACCTCGGTGACCTGGCCCTCGACGTCGCCCTTCTTGTCACGCTTGACCTGAAGGACGCGCTCGGGGTCGGGCTGGCCGGTCTTGAAGAGCTTCCACAGGAAGAGCACCCGCTTGCCGGCGAGCGCCAACGTGAGTGCTGTACCGGCCAGGCCGATCAGCAACGTTATGAGCCAGAGCACTGTTCCGTCCTCCTGAGGTACGGGCGTCGGCTGTCAGCGTAGGGCTCGCGACAGACTGCACTTCATCCGGGCCCCGAATACTACTCGGGAGTAGCTTAGGCGTCATACACGGCACCGCCCGGCCACGCAACGCGATCACGCGCAGGCGCTGTATACAGCCGCGCCCTACCCGCTGTAAACCTGCCGGAACGGTCCGGCGTTGTGCCCTGTCACACTCTTTCCGAGCACATGGTCAAAGCCGCTCTTCCCTCCGGCGCGGACACCCTAGATGACCGCGAACGGCGGGCACCACCCTCGGCGCCGCCGCCGATGAGTTCTCCGCTCCGTCCGAGTCCGTACCGGGTAAAGGCGAAAGGAACCCGATGTCGCAACCGATCGACCTGGGCGGGGCCGCCCGCGCGCTGGCCGACGTGCTCTCCGGCGTGAAGGACGACCAGCTCAGCGCTCCGACGCCCTGCCCCGACTACACCCTCGGCACCTTGATCGCCCATGTGGACGGGTTGTGCTCGGCCTTCACCTGGGCCGCCGCCAAGGACTTCCCCGACGGGGCCGCCGAGGCGCCCGACGACGCCCCCCGGCTGGAGCCCGAGTGGCGCACCCGCATTCCCGAGAAGCTCACCGCCCTCGCCGAGGCGTGGCGCGATCCGGCCGCGTGGGAGGGCATGACCCAGGCGGGCGGCGTCGATCTGCCGGGCCAGGTGGCCGGGGTGGTCGCCCTGGACGAGATCGTCGTGCACGGCTGGGACATCGCCCGCGCCACCGGGCAGCCCTACCGGGCGCCCGACGACGCGGTCGAGGCGTGCATCGGGCTGTTCGACCCGACGGTCCTGGACCTGCCGGAGGACGGCCCGTTCGGGCGGCCGGTGCCGGTCCCGGCGGACGCGCCGCCGCTGGACCGGCTGGTGGGCCTGGCGGGGCGCGACCCGGACTGGGCGCCGGGCCGGTAGCCGGTCAGACCTTCTCGAAGATCGCCGCCAGGCCCTGGCCGCCGCCGATGCACATCGTCTCCAGGCCGTAGCGGGCCTGGCGGCGGTGCATCTCGCGGGCGAGGGTGGCCAGGATGCGGGCGCCGGTCGCGCCGACCGGGTGGCCGAGCGAGATGCCCGAGCCGTTGACGTTGACGCGGTCCCAGTCGGCGTCCTTGAGGCCCCACTCGCGGGTGACGGCGAGGACCTGGGCGGCGAACGCCTCGTTCAGCTCGATCAGGTCGAGGTCGGCCAGCGACAGCCCGGCGGCGGCCAGGGCCTTCGCGGTGGCGGGGACGGGGCCGATGCCCATGGTGCGCGGCGGGACGCCCGCGCGCCCCCACGACACCAGGCGGACGAGGGGGCGCAGGCCGAGTTCGGCGGCGCGTTCGGGCGTGGTGACGACGCAGGCGGCGGCCGCGTCGTTCTGGCCGCTGGCGTTGCCTGCGGTGACGGTCGCGTCGGGGTCGGCCTTGCCGAGGACGGGCCGCAGCCCGGCGAGGCCCTCCAGCGTGGTGCCGGGCCGGGGGTGCTCGTCGGTGTCCACGACGGTGTCGCCCTTGCGGGAGCGCACGGTCACCGGAACGATCTCCTCGGCGAAGCGGCCGTCCTGCTGGGCGGCCACGGCGCGCTCATGGGAGCGGACGGCCAGCTCGTCCTGCTCGGTGCGGCCGATGCCGTACTCGCGGCGCAGGTTCTCGGCGGTCTCCAGCATCCCGCCGGGCACGGGGTGGTTGGCGCCGCCCGCGGTGACGCGGCCCCGGGCCAGGGCGTCGTGCAGTTCGAGGCTGGGGCCGCGCACGCCCCAGCGGGCCGAGGTCGTGTAGAACGGCGCGTTGCTCATGCTCTCCACGCCGCCCGCGATGATCACGTCGCTGACACCGGTCTGGATCTGCATGGCGGCGTCCAGCACCGCCTGGAGGCCCGAGCCGCAGCGCCGGTCCACCTGGCTGCCGCCGACGGTGACCGGCAGCCCGGCGTCCAGCGCGGCGACGCGGCCGATGGCCGGGGCGTCGGAGTTGGGGTTGCACTGGCCGAGGACCACCTCGTCGACCGCCTCGCCGGGCAGGCCGGTGCGGTCGAGCAGGGCGCGGATGACGGTCGCGGCCAGCTCGGCGGGGGCGACGGACTTCAGCGCCCCGCCGAAGCGGCCGATCGGGGTCCGCAACGGCTCGCAGATCACCACTTCGCGCACGGCGGGCTCCTCGATGCTCGATGGCAGGGCTTTTGGCAGGGTATGTCCCGGCGGTCCGGGGGCGGCGGCGGGGTCCGCGCCCGGCGGGCGGTTGAATGCGGTGAGGCGAGCCGAGGAGGCGCGGATGGAGCGGTGGGCGGAGCGGGACCTGAGGGTCCGGGTGATCGGCACCGGCGTGATGGGGCGCGGCATCGCGCAGCTCGCGGCGGCGGGCGGGCTGACCGTGGAGCTGGCCGACCAGCGCATGGACGCGATCGTCGCGGCCGTGGAGCACATCGGCGCGATGTTCGACCGGCTGGTGGCCAAGGGGCGGATGGCGGCCGCCGACGCCGAGGCGGCCAAGGAGCGGCTGCACCCGGTCGGGGAGCCGCTGACGCCCTTGCAGGACTGCGACCTGATCGTCGAGGCGGTGCGGGAGGACCTGGCGACCAAGCGGGAGCTGTTCGCGGCGCTGGAGAAGGTCGCGCCGGAGCACACCGTGCTGGTCACCAACACCAGCTCGCTGTCGGTGACGGCCATCGGGGCGGCGCTGGCCGACCCGTCGCGGCTGGCGGGGCTGCACTTCTTCAACCCGGTGCCGCTGATGCGGCTGGTGGAGGTCATCCCCGGGGCGCGGACGGCCGGCTGGCTGCCCGGTGCGCTGTCGGACCTGGTGCGGCGGCTCGGGCACGTGCCGGTGCTGGCGCCCGACACCCCGGGCTTCCTGGTGAACCACGCGGGGCGCGGCCTGGTCACCGAGGCGCTGCAGATCCTCTCCGAGGGGATCGCCGAGCCGGCGGACGTGGACCGCATCGCACGCGACGTGCTCGGGCTGAAGATGGGGCCGTTCGAGCTGATGGACCTGACCGGGCTGGACGTGTCGCACCCGGTGCTGGAGAGCATCTGGGACGGCTTCTACGGCGAGCCCCGGCTGCGTCCGTCCCGGATCACGCGGGCGCGCACCGAGGCGGGGCTGCTGGGCCGCAAGGCCGGGGAGGGCTTCTACGCCTACCCCGGCGGGACCAAGGAGGAGCCGCCCGAGCGGACCGCGCCGGAGGTGACGCGGCCGGTGTGGGTGCACGAGACCGAGCCGGGCGTGCGGGAGCGGCTGCACGCGCTGCTCGGCGACGTCGAGACGGGCGAGGCCCCGTCCGCCGAGGCGGTGATCCTGGTCGTGCCGCACGGGCGGAGCGCGCTGGACGTGGCGCTGGCGGAAGGTCTTCCTTCCGAACGGGTGCTGGGGCTGGATCCGTTCGGTGACTTCTTCACGCGCCTGACGCTGGCCGTGCATCCGGGCGTGGACCCGGAGGCGGGGCGCGCGGCGTGGGCGGCGCTGGCGGCGACGGGCCGCCCGGTGACGATCGTGCGGGACGCGCCCGCGTCGGTGGCGCAGCGGCTGCTGGCGTCGGTCGTGAACGTGGGCTGCGGCATCGCCGAGCAGCGCCTCGCCTCGCCCGCCGACATCGACACGGCCGTGCGGCTGGGCCTCGGCTACCCGCGCGGCCCGCTGGAGTGGGGCGACCACGCGGGGGCCGGCCGGGTGGCGGAGGTGCTGCGGGGGATGCTGGCCGCGACCGGCGACCCGAGGTACCGCCCGAGCCGGTGGCTGGCGGAGCGGGTGGCGCTCGGCCTGCCGCTGGCGGAGGCGGGCACGTCGCCGTCGGACCTGTAGGACGGGCGACGCCCCCGCCCGGTGCCGCCGGGCGGGGGCGCGCCGTCGTCAGGGCAGGGCGGGGACGGCAGGGGCCGCGTCGCTCCAGCCGACCTGGAGGTAGACCAGGCGCTGCGACTTGCTCTTCAGCTTGGCCAGCGCACCGGTCTGCTCGACCGACTGGGACAGGACCAGCGAGGTCTCGGGGTCGATCACCAGGCGGGTGAACGACCCATCGCCCCCGGCGTGCACGTTGAGGCCGACGCCGGGGCGGCCCCGCTCGTCCTTGGTCGCGCCGGTCGCCTTCACGCCCGGCATGGTCGCCAGCGCCCGGAAGGCGGCGGCGCGGGTCTGGGGCCGCACCGGCACGTCCAGCAGCAGGCCGACCATGCAGCCCTGGAGGAAGCTCTCCCGGGCGTCGGCGGGCACGGGGCCGTCGTCGTTGTTCTCCATGGCCCTGGTCAAGGCGGCCTTCAATCCGGCCGGGTCGGTCGGCAGGGCCTGGAGCTGCTTGAACGACATGGTCTTGTCGCACACGCTGAAGGTGTGCGACGGCAAGGTCCTGACCACTCGGCCCGCCTTGTTCTTGATCAGTCCGCCCGCCCTGGGCTCGATCAGCCGGCCCGCCTTGGGCTCGGTCTGGAGGAACAGGTGTGCCCGGTCCGCGGTGTCGCCGACGCCCAGGTCCCACTTGGCGGGCTGGCCGTCGCGCTTCCAGGCGGCGGCGTCGGAGTCCGTGAGGGGACGCGCGCCGATGTCCCGTTGGCCGACCCAGGAGCGGCCCTTGCGGTCGGTCCAGGTCTCGCTGATCCGGAGGCGCTGCATCCAGTACCGGTTCTGCTTCGGGCCGACCTGGACCGGTTGGGCCGCCAGCGTCCGCACGCGCCAGTAGCGGCCGGTGACGGGTGCGGCCTCGGCGCGCTCGGCGGCCGACATCAGCACGGTCCGCGCCGTCATCGGCTCGGCGGCGGGCGAGCCGCCCGGGGTGCCGGGGGCCGGGCTGCCGGACGGGAAGGCGACGACCCCGGCGGTGACGGCGGCCGCGGCCAGCCCGACGACCGCGAGGACGGACCGGCGCGGCCGCCATCCGCGCTCGGCGGCCTGCGCGCCGCGCCCGGCGCCGGAGGTGCGGATCTCCGTGGTCAGCCGGTTGCGTCCGCGCATGGTGCTCTCCTTCGAGGGGGATTCGTCCAGCATCTCGGCGATCGCTCGCATTTCGTCCATCGTCAGAGTCCTTCCAGGTCGAGAGCGGCGCGCAGGGTGCGGCGGGCGCGGCTGAGGCGGGAGCCGACGGTGCCGTACGGGATGCCGAGGGCGGCCGCGACCTCCTCGTGGGTGAGCTGGCCGAGGGCGACGAGCAGCACGACGTCGCGGTTCTTGCGGGAGAGCCTGGCCAGCGCGCGGGCGAGCCGGGGCTGCATCCGCTCGGCGGCGACGGACGCGAGCACGCGCTCCTCGTGTCCGGCGGCGTCGGGCTCGGCCCCGACCCGCGACATCGCCTGGTAGCGGCGGGTCTCGGCGCGCCGGTGCTGGGCGATCTGGGTGGTGGCGATGCCGAACAGCCAGGGGCGCAGCCGCCCCTTGGCGGGGTCGAACGTCGCGCGCCGCCGGAAGGCGATCAGGAAGGTCTCGGCGGCCACGTCGTCGGCGGCCTGCGCGCCGAGCCGCCCGGCGACGTAGCGGTAGACGTCGGGGTGGTGCCGGTCGTAGATCGCGGTGAAGCGCTCGGGGTCGCGCAGCGAGGCGGCGACGAGGTCCTCGTCGCCGTCCTCGGCGGCCGGTGCGGCGAGGTCGGGCGGGGCGGTCATGCGGCCGCCCCTGGGGTGGGGTCCGGCATCGAGCACCTCCGGGGTTGGGGAACACCCGTACTCCGTCGCACCGGCCGATCGCTTTCACACCGGTTCGGGGATCTTCTCCGCGGGCTTCAGGATGACCGCCGCCGCGACCGCCGCGACCAGCGTGACCGCCCCGGCGGCCAGGGCGCCGACCGACAGGGCGTGCACGAACGCCTCCTGCGCGGCGCGGGCGAGGGCGGGGTCGCCGAGCGCCAGCGCCTCCCCCAGCGAGTGGCGCGCGGCGCCGGTCGTCCCGTCGGGCAGGGCGCCGGCGTAGGCGGCGGAGATGACGCTGCCGAGGACCGCGACGCCCAGCGCGTTGCCGAGCTCGCCGCCCGCGTCGTTGACCGCCGACCCGATCCCGGCCTCCTCGCGCGGAACGGCCGACATCAGCGTGCTGTAGGCGGGCGGCGCGCCGAGCCCGGCCCCGAGCCCGATGAGCATCAGGCCGGGCAGCACGGTCAGGTAGCCGTCGCCGGGGCCGACCACGGCCAGTCCCGTGAACCCGGCCGCGAGCACCGCGAACCCGATGACCAGCGCGCGGGCGCCGCCGAGCCGCGCCTCCAAGGCGGCGCCCAGGCCGTTGCCCACCATGGCGGCGACGGCGAGCGGCAGCAGGGCCGTGCCGGCGCGCAGCGGGCTGTAGGACAGCACCATCTGGAGGAACTGGGTGAGGGCGAACAGCGTCCCGGCCAGCGCGAACCCGAAGACCGCGACCATGGCGGCCGCGCCGGAGAAGCGCCGCCGCCGCAGCAGGGCGAGGTCGAGCATCGGCTCGGGGTTGCGGTGCTGCCAGACGACGAAGGCGGTGAGCGCGGCGACCGCGACGGCCAGGCCGCCGAGGGTGCGCGCGCCGGTCCAGCCGTGCTCGGGGCCGGAGATGACGGCCCAGACGAGCGCGCTCATGCCGAGCGTGGACAGCAGGGCCCCGGCGACGTCGGGGCGGCGGCGCGGGCCGCGCGACTCGGGCACCAGCAGCACCAGGCCGAGCACCGCGACCACGGCCACCGGCACGTTGATCAGGAAGACCGAGCCCCACCAGAAGTGCTCCAGCAGCAGCCCGCCGAGCGTGGGCCCGGCGGCGACGCCGACGGTGGCGGTGCCGCCCCAGATGGCGAACGCCTTGGCGCGCTCCTCCTCCGGGAACACCTGGGCCATGATCGACAGGGTGCCGGGCATCAGGAACGCGCCGCCCGCCCCCATCAGCGCGCGCAGCGCGATGAGCTGGCCGGGCGAGGTGGCGGCGGTGGCGGCGAGGGCCGCCAGGCCGAAGACGGTGAAGCCGATCAGCATGGCGCGGCGGCGGCCGTAGCGGTCGCCGAGGCTGCCCGCGGTGAGCAGCAGGCCCGCGAAGAGCAGCGAGTACGCGTCGATGATCCACTGCACGTCGGCGGTGGTGGCGTCCAGCTCGGTCAGCAGGGACGGGACGGCCACGTTCAGGATCGTGTTGTCCATCACGACCAGGAACAGGCTGAGGCACAGCACGGCGAGGATCCGCCAGCGGTGGGGATGGGGGGTCACGGGCACTCCCTCGAACAGTGTGCGAGCTTTCTCGAACACTGTACGACTAAGCTCGTACAGTGTTCAAGCCCCGATACTGTGTACGAGAGACGAGGAGGCCTGATGGCAGCACGCACGTCGGAACCGATGTCGGTCTGGATCCGCCCCGCCCGGGGCCGCCGCGACCAGCCGGCGCTGAGCCGCGACCAGATCGTGGACGCGGCGCTGGAGCTGCTGGACGCCGAGGGCCTGACGGGCCTCAGCATGCGGCGGCTGGGCACCAGGCTGAACGCGGGCGCCACCTCGGTGTACTGGCACGTCGCGAACAAGGACGAGCTGCTGGAACTGGCGATGGACCGCGTGATCGGCGAGGTGGAGGTGCCCGACCCGGAGGCGGTCGGCGGCTGGCGCCCGGCGGCCGAGGGCTACGCGCGCAGCATGCGGGCGATGATCTACCGGCATCCGTGGACGATGACGCAGTTCGGGGCGCGGCCGCTGCTGGGCCCGAACGCGTCCCGCGTGATGGAGGGCACGCTCGCGGCGTTCGGGCACGCGGGGTTCACCGGGTACGAGCTGGAGTACGCGCTGTCGGTGGTGGTGGACTACGTGATCGGGGCGGCGGGCAGCGAGGCGGCCTGGCGCAACAACCAGGGCGAGCGGCCCATGGCGGACGTGATGAACGAACTGGAGCCGTACTTCGAGCAGATGACGGCCCTGCACCCGCGGCTGGCGGAGCACGCGCGGCAGATCTGGGCGAAAGAGACGGCGGAGGTGCTGGAGGGTCGTTTCACGTTCGGACTGGAGAGCGTGCTGGACGGGCTCCAGGCGCGGCTGGGCTAGAGCGGTGAGTTCGTAGGAAGCGGCGCTGGTCGTCCAGGAAGCCGGGCGCGAACAGGGCGCGGGGGCGGAAGAGGGCGGTCAGGACGGTCGCGGCCTCCGAGCGTTCGACGGAGCGTTTGAGCAGGGAGTGCGTCGCGTCGGGGTAGTGCTCGACCGTCAGCGTCCGGGCGGGGAGTTCGCGCCGGTAGACGCGTTCGGTGTCGGCGGTGTCCACGTTGACGTCGTGGCCCGCGAGGACCAGCAGGACGGGGACGTCGCGCAGGGCCCGCAGGTCCTTGGTGGCGTCTGAGGTGTGGTTCTTGGTGATGAAGGTCCAGCGGGCGGCGGTCATGCCGTCGTCGCCCATGGCCGCCCGGTACTCGGCGTAGGGCGCGCGGCGTTCCAGCAGGGCGCGGACGGCGTCGCTCTTGGCGACCTCGACCCGCACGCGGTCCGGGGACGCACCTTCGGCGCGCAACTCGGCCAGGAGGTTGTAGCGGCCCTGTCTGAGCCAGTTGATCGCGGGCGAGACGGCGATCACGAAGGCGACCGGCGTCCTGGCGGCGACCTTCGGCAGCACCCAGCCGGCCTGGCTCGCACCCCACAGGCCGACGCGGCCGATGTCGGGGCGGGCGCGGGCCCAGGCGATCGCGGCGAGCACCTCGGCGGCCCGGTCGTCCATGCTCTGGTCGAGCCAGGTGGCGGGCTTGTCCCAGGAGAGGGAGGCATAGCCCGCCTTGGCGTTGGCTTCCCACATGGGCTTGTAGCCGTCCTCGTGGGTGGCGTTGACGGGGCCGTCGCCGTGGACGTGGACGACGAGGTCGTGGCGGGCGCGGCCGTCCTTGGGGGTGGCCAGGACGCCGGTGAGGACGTGGCCGCCGTGCTCGATCGAGACGCGCTGTTCGTGCAGGTCGTAGGTGTTCTGCCAGATCACCGCGCCGCCGAGGCAGGCCGCCGTGGCGAGGAGGGCGAGGAGCGCTGACAGCCGTCTGCGGGTCTTGGGACGCATGGACGCCTTCTCCTTAACTATCGCTTGAAGTACGATCGTTAGAGTAACGATAGTTTCTGGATCGAGCGATAGGGGTGGCGCATGGCGGAGGACACAGGTCGGATCACGATCAGGCGCAGCCTCCCGGCCGGGGCCGAGCGGCGGGCCGCCGAGCTGTACTGGGAGGCGTTCGGCCGCAAGCTCGGCGCCGCGCTGAACCCGCCGGAGAAGGCCGTGCCCTTCATCGCGGCCCACCTCAACGCCGACCGGGCCGTGTGCGCGCTGATGGACGGGCGGCTCGTCGGCCTGGCCGGCTACCAGGTCGGCGGGCGGTCGTTCACGGGCGGGACGGTGACGGACGTGCTGCGCGAGTACGGGTGGATCGGGGGGTTGTGGCGGGTGCCGCTGCTGGCGCTGTTCGAGCGGCAGGTCGCGTCCGGGCAGCTCGTCATGGACGGCATCGCCGTGGACGGTGAGGCGCGCGGCCGGGGGCTGGGGAGCCTGCTCCTGGAGGAGATCGCGGCCGTGGCCGCCGAGCACGGGCGGCGCGAGATCAGGCTCGACGTGATCGACGTGAACACGCGGGCGCGGGCCCTGTACGAGCGGCGCGGGTTCACGGCCGTGCGGACCGTGCGGACGCCCTATCTTCGGAGGCTGATGGGGTTCGGCGCGGTGACGACGATGCGCCGGCCCGTGCCGGGGAAGGGGCGGTGAAGGTGGCGGCCGAGGTCGAGGTGCCGACGCGGATGCTCGTCCACGCCCTGATCCGCGAGGACGGGACCGTTGACGCGGGCGAGCTGTACGACGTCGCCGACGTGCTGGGGATGAGCGACCAGCAGGTGCGGCTGTGCATCAAGCGGCTGGTGGCGGAGGGGCGCTTCACGCACGAGGGCCGGGGACGCAAGGCGCGGATGCGGGCGACGGCCGACACGATGCGGGACCTGGTGCCGGATGCGGACTTCCTGCGTTACGCGTTCCGGCAGGATGCGGGGCTGGAGCCGTGGGACGGGGTGTGGCACGTGGCCGCGTTCGCGGTGCCGGAGGCCGCGCGGACGGCACGGGACGCGTTGCGGGAGAAGCTGCTGTATCTGGGCGGCTCGCTGGTGCAGGGCGGCTTGTACGTGAGCGCGAACGCGTGGGAGCCGTACGTGGAGGACGAGGCGCGCAGGCTGGGCGTGCATGATGCGCTGACGCTGCTGACGACTGCGGATCTGCGTAGGGGCGAGACGGGGGATGCGGTCGAGCTGGCGGGGCGGCTGTGGCCGTTGCGGGAAATCGCGGATCGCTATGAGCGGTTGGGGGAGGTTGCTCGTCCGCGGTTGGAGCGGCTGAGGGGTTCTGGGGAGGTCGGGCCGGTCGAGCTGCTGACGATGGCGGTCGAGTTGGCGGCTGAGCTGACGCGGGCCATGGAGCCTGATCCGTTGTTGCCGCCGGAGCTTCTGCCGCAGCCGTGGGTGGGGACGGAGGCGCGGGAGCTGGTGGCGCGCTGCTGGGCGGCGTTGCATGAGCGGGACCAGGGGACGATGCCGACGCTGTTCAGGCTGCACTCGGAGATCGTCCAGGAGGCGGGCGCGGCCGCGTCGCCGCTGCGTCCGGCCGAGAAGGACGCTGCGCGATAGCCCGACGGCCTTCATGCGGCCTTATCCCCGCGTGCGCGGGGAGCACCTGGTCACGGCGGCGGACGTGTGGAGTACCGCGGGTCCATCCCCGCGTGCGCGGGGAGCACTCTCACTGACCTGGGACTTTATCGCGAGCAGGAGGCAAAATTGAGCACTTCTTTGGAGTTGGTCATATCAGACACAGCTCCTTCGCAAGCAGTAGCCGCACCTTGAGCGTGCCGGGAAGTCCCTACCTGTGCATGGTTACTTCCAAGGGTCTTTCATGAGCTGACCAGCAGGTTTTCCGCTTACCCCGTCCGGCAATATCACGGCGAGTAACCGAAGGTGATCAGCAGTCGGGCATCGGGGGCGCTATGACGTACGGATCGGGCTCGGGCCTGCGGCACGGACCCTGGTGGCGGCGGGTGGTGGCGCGCATCATCGACGGGATCATCGTGGCCATCCCGACGTTCCTGATCGGGGTCGTCATCTCCGCGATCGTGATGGGGACGGCCACCGGCGCGACGCCGATCCCGTGGGTACGGTCGGGCGACATCGAAGAGAACCGGCCCATGGCGCAGTTCCTCATCAACCTGGTCGGGCTCATCATCGCCGTCGCGTACGAGACGTACTTCCTGCAGCGCGAGGGCGCGACCATCGGGAAGAAGGTCATGAAGCTGCGCGTGGTGCCGGTGAACGGCCCGTACGTCCCGGGGATGACGTCGCGGATGGCGCTGATCAGGGCGCTGACCTGGTACTTGCCCTCAACGCTGTCGGGGCTGGCGTTGATCGGCTGGCTCTTCGGGCTGTTCTCGTTCCTGAACGGGCTGTGGCCGCTGTGGGACCGTCCCAGCCGCCAGTCCTTCAACGACAAGGTCGCGCACACGCTGGTCATCCGCCCCTGAGGGCGGAACAGCGCAGACGAACACGAACGAGCCCCGACCGCGCACCTGCGGCCGGGGCTCGTGTCGTCAGATCAGGGTCGGAAGGTCAACTCGCCGCGCTTCAGACGGCTGACGAGCACGGTGAATTCCTCGCCGGAGAAGGAAAGATGCCCCTCACCTGGAGCTTTGCTGTCCCGAAGTCCGACGCTCTCGCGCAGTCTGGCGACCTCAACGCATTCTTGGCCGCCCGCACCGCCGCCGCCGCTGTGGCTCGACTTACGCCAGGTGATCATTAAAACTGCTCCATCGCTCGATCTACGAGGTCTCGGGAGGACTCCCACGGGAGGGCGCACGCACCGATTCGGTCCCAACGTATCCCGAACTCTCGCACCTCTGTATTGCCCTGTATCAGGCGTCCGCCACCGGGCGCCTCCACGAACGCCAGCTCCCCACTTTCTAGGGTCAGACTGTTGAAGGAGCCCTCCAAGCCAAGGTGATAGCCGGCGGACTGCGGCACGATCCGGATCATCACCTGCGGCAACTCAATGGCTTCACGAAGCCGAGCAAGCTGATCCCGCATCACCCCCGCTCCGCCGACAGGACGGTAAAGGATGTTCTCGTCCATCAAGACCCAGACGAGCGGCGGCTCCTTGCGGCTGAGTACCTCCTGGCGCTTCATGCGCGCTTCCACCGCCGCTTCGACGTCTTTCACCATGCGCGACGCCGTGATCAGGGCGCGGGCGTACTCCGGCGTCTGGAGAAGGCCGGGCATTAGGGAGAGGCGGTAGGTACGCACGATCAGTGCCTTTGCCTCGTGCTTGGCGTACTCGGCGAACCAGTCCGGGTCGTGGGCAGTGCGCGCATAACGCACAAGGCGCGCAAAGTGGCCATTGAGCTTCAAGAACGCGTCCAGCCGCCCGGCCTGGTCTTCATTCATGTTCCAGCCGTCGCGAGCGTGCTCGATATTCGACACAGTATGCCTGCTGCTCTTCATGATCTGCCCCATCTGAGCAAGGGAGAGCCCTCTTGCCTCTCGATAAAAGCGCAGGTCAGAGGCTATCCAATGCTTGAAAGAGCTGTCCGGGTCCAGCGTTTCCAGCGGCGCCATTGATCACTCTCTGATGTATCGGGTGTGTCATCGATACGCGACAAGCTAGTTCACGACGTCCACGCTTGCCCCTAGGACAAAAGATTCCGGGGAGGCGAAATGAGCAATGCAAGCATCACTTCCACACGCCAAAGCTGGGCATTTCCGGCATTCGGGATGCCGAAGGCCGCGCAACTCGTCCGTCGCCTCGCGCGCGAGGAACTGGCGCTCTGGGGCATCCCGCCGGACCAGGCCCACATCGCCATCACCGCGCTCAACGAGCTGGTCACCAACGCCATCGACCACAACCAGGACCGCCGCTTCTGGGTGGCCCTCTCCCACACCCCGGCCGCCCCGGACACGTCCACCGTCCCCGGCCCCCGCGCCGTCCTCCTCATGGAGGTGAGCGACCAGCACCTGGACCCGCCGGTGCGCCGATCCTCCGACCAGCTCTCCGAATCCGGGCGCGGCCTGCACATGGTCACCCACCTGGTGAACGACTGGGGCTACCGCTACCGGCCCGACGAGGCCGGCACCGTCTGGAAGGTCGTGTGGGCGACCCTCCACCTCACCCCGGCCACGGAAGGCCAGCAGCAAGATCCCAGCCACGACCCCGCGCCCACCCGCACAGGCCGATGACCGGTACGCCGCCCTCGGCAGCGCCGCCGCCACCCGACGCCCCACCGCCCCTGCACGCCGCGCTCGAAATCACCAAGGCCGCCTACGAGGAGGCCATGCGCACCTACGGCCTTCTTCCCAACGCGATCACCGCGATCAGCGTCCTGGCCGCCGCCTGCGTCGCCGAGCTCGACGCCTGAACACCTCCGGACGGGCGGTCTCCACCTCCCCCGAGTGGACCGACGCACCAGGTCCCGCCCGTCCGGAGGCCACTCCATCGCAACGACTTCACGAACATCCCGCCCGGACGCGGAATTGCCCTGTTCCGCCCGTCAGCCGACGAGGGCCTGCGGGAGGAAGATGTTGCTACTGTCGCCCCGTGTCCTGGGCGGCGGCGGGTTTCTTCGGCTTCTTCGCGTTGGCGGGCCTTGCCCTGCTGGCATGGGGCATTCGCATCTACGTCAAGGACAGCGACATGCCCGCGCCGAGGACTGCACCGTGGAGATCCTCGATCTGGACAACACCGGATCCAGCGAGTCGCGCCAGGACATCTACCGGTTCCAGGTCCGGGTGAGCAGTTCGGGGAAGAGCCCCTACCGGGCCGAAAGCGTCTCGCCCACCTCAAGCTACGACGTGGCGCGCATCGCCGCCGGTCGTGACGGATACGCGTGCCTGGTCGACCGCGACGACCCGGAGCGCGTCGAGATCCTCTGGGACCGGCCGATCGACTAGCGTCCGAGTCCGTACCCTCTCCAGGGGTGCGTCCTAGTCGGCCGGGTAGGTGTTGATGACCTTGCCCTGGGCGTTCATCGCCATGTAGCCGGTGCCGTAGTCGTCGCTGAAGTAGATCATCATGACGGGCTTGCCCCCGGCGAACGTCCAGGACGACTTCGCGATGATGTACCGGCTGGTCGGCTTCTTCACGTTCAGCGTCCGCTCGGCCCGCTTCATGAGCTGCGGCAGCGCCTCCCAGTTGAACCTGCTGAAGTCGAACTTCGTCTTCTCGGTGACACCGATGCTGGCGCGGCTGCGCACGGCCGCGTCCGCGCCCTTCTGGTACGTGTAGGTGTCGAACTTGTCGGGCCGTCCCTGCGCGGGCGCCTCGGCGGACGCGTGCTCCTGGTGCACCGTCATCTCCGCCAACTGCTTGCTGGCGGAAGCCTCCTGGAACTTCCTGATGATGCTCCGGATCGTGGCGGGCTCCAGCAGCGTCCTGCCGTCCGGCACCTGCCTCGCCCCGCCGCCGCCCTTCGCGGGAACCCCCGAACGGTCCGGTGCGCCGCTGTCGAACGGCGCCTCCGGCGCGGCCCTGTCCAGCACGCGGGGCAGCACGACGGCGATCGTCGTGACGATCGCCGCGATCACCCCGAGACCCACGATCGTGATCGTCGCGCCGACCGCCCTCGACCGCCCCGGCCGCGACTGCGCGGGATGGGTGACGTGCGGGGCGTAGCCCTGGCCCGTCACGCGCGCGGGCCCCGGCGGGAAACCCGGCGCGGAGCCCTGTACGGGGAACGGCGGCAGTGGCGGCATCGACACCGACGTCGGGGTGCCGCCCGCCACCGAGGCGAGCATGGCGTCCAGCTGCCCCGCCGAGGGACGCGCCCCCGGCTCCTTGACCAGCAGGGACTGCAGGACCGGGGCCAGGCCGCCGGCGCGCCGGGCGGGCGGGACCTGCGCGGTCATGACCGCCGCCAGCGTCGCGGCCGTGGTGGGGCGCCGCAGCGGGTGGGTCCCCTCCACCGCCACGTACATGAGCATCCCGAGCGACCACAGGTCGGACGCCGGGTTGCCCTCCTCGCCGTGCAGCCGCTCCGGCGCGATGTACTCGGGCGAGCCGACCAGGCCGCCGGTCGCGGTGACGCGGGACGCCTCCTCCAGCACGGCGATGCCGAAGTCGGTGAGCACGGGGGTGCCGTCCGTCCGCAGCAGGACGTTCGCGGGCTTGACGTCGCGGTGGCAGATCCCGGCCTCGTGCGCGGCCCGCAGCGCCGCGAGGACGCCGCGGCCGAGCGCCGCCCCCTCGGCCGGGGACATCGGCCCGGCCGACAGCCGCTCCTGGAGCGACCTGCCGCGGACCAGCTCCATCACCAGCCACGGGTGCGGCATGTCGGGGGAGTCGACGATGTGGTGGATCGTCACCACGTTCGGGTGGTCGAGCCGGGCGAGCGCGCGGGCCTCGCGCATCACCCGTTCGCGCATCATCTGCGCGACCTCGGCATCGACCTGCGACATGTCAACGTCGGCGAGCCGCACCTCCTTCAGCGCCACCTCGCGCTGGAGGGCGAGGTCGAGGGCGCGCCAGACCGTGCCCATCCCGCCGCTGCCGAGCCGGTCGAGCAGCTCGAAGCGCCCGTCGATCACTGTCTTCCCGGTCGTCACGCCCGACAGCCTAGGACCACGGCCTCCGGCGAACCCCGCATACCGCCTCGAACCCCCTGGGATCAGGCGTTCAGGACGTTGGTGCCCAGCAGGCCGAGCAGCACGACGCCGACCACGACGCGGTAGAGGATGAACGCCGTGAAGGTGTGCTGCGCGATGTAGCGCAGCAGCCACGCGATCGACGCGTACGCCACCACGAACGACACCGCCGTGCCCACCGCCAGCGGCAGCACGTCCACGCTGCCGGACGTCGCCTCCTTCAGCTCGTACAGGCCCGCCCCGGTGAGCGCCGGGATCGACAGGAAGAACGACAGGCGCGTGGCCGCGACCCGGTCCAGGTCGCGCAGCAGCGCCATCGAGATCGTGGCCCCCGACCGCGAGAAGCCCGGGAACAGCAGCGCCAGGATCTGCGAGGAGCCGACGAGCATGGTGTCGGTGAGCGTCGTGTCGTCCTCGCCGCGCTTCAGGCGGCCCATGCGCTCGGCGAGCCACATGATGCCGCTGCCCACGATCAGGGACACCGCCACCACCCACAACGAGGCGAGCGGGCCTTCGATGAGCGGCTTGGCGAGCAGACCGACCGCGACGATCGGCAGCGTCGAGTAGATGACCCACCAGGCGAACTTGTAGTCGTGGTTCGCGCGCTGGTCGCGGTGGCGCAGGCCGCGGAGCCAGGCCGCGGCGAAGCGGAGGATGTCCTTGCGGAAGTACAGCAGCACCGCCGCGATCGCGCCGACCTGGATGACCGCGGTGAAGCCGACCACCGAGGGGTCGGTCACCGGGATCCCCATCAGCCCCTCGGTGATCTTCAGGTGGCCGGTGGAGGAGATCGGCAGGAACTCCGTGACCCCTTCCACGATCCCGAGGATGACGGCCTGGCCCAGGCTGATGGCGCTCAAGGAGGTTCTGCTTTCCGGTCGGCCGCACGCGGGGGACGAGCAGGGAAGGTGGCTGGTTCGGTGCGGTTTCGCCGGGCTGCGACGGCGGGTCCCACCAGGGGAAACGGCCGGAACGTCGGAGGCGGTCGCTCCAGCGACGACCGTAGCCATCCCCCGGCCGTACGGGCAACAAATGGCCGGTGTACGCCGCGTGTCCATTACCGGTCGCGGCGGATCGGGGCATTGCAGGCCGCGCCGGGCCCCGGGCCGGCGGCCCCTGATCGCTACACTGGGCACGCCCGGCGGACCGCGTCCGTCCAGGTCGCGGCGGTGGGGCCCGCCGCCCCCGGCCGCGTTCCGGGGCGACCGCGCCGTCCAGCGCCGACGGCCCCTACCAGCGACGCTCGTCTCTCGGTAGGAGGATCCCGTGCCCGATCCGGTGGACCCCGACGTCGATCGGCGCGTGCCGCGCCAGCGGCTGGAGCTGCGCCGGGCTCCCTGGGCGACGCTGGGGGCGATCTCGGCGGGCGGGGTGCTGGGCGCGCTGGCCCGGTACGGGCTCGCGACCGCCCTCCCCCACGAAGCCGGGCGGTTCGGCTGGGCCACGTTCGCCGTCAACGTCCTGGGATGCCTGCTCATCGGCGTCCTGATGGTCGCGGTCACCGAGGGGCGGACGGTCCACCACCTGGTCCGCCCCTTCCTCGGCGTCGGGGTGCTGGGCGGCTTCACGACCTTCTCCACCTATGTCCTGGAGATGCAGCAGGCGCTGGAGGCCGGGGCGCCCCGCACGGCGCTGGCGTACCTGGCGGGCACCCTGATCGCCGCGCTGACCGCCGTCTATCTGGGCGTCCGCCTCGCGCGCCTGTTCGTGCGCCCGCGCGGGGCCGGGGAGGCGCGGTGACGCTGCTGCTCGTCGCGCTGGGCGCGGCCGTCGGCGCGCCGCTGCGCTACCTGACCGACCGCATGATGCAGGCCCGCACCGGCTCGCGCTTCCCGTGGGGAACCCTCACCGTCAACGTCGCCGGATCTGCGCTGCTGGGGTTCCTGGCCGCGCTCCCCGCCGACGGCGCCGTCATGGCGCTCGCCGGGACCGGCTTCTGCGGGGCGCTGACCACCTACTCCACCTTCTCCTACGAGACGTTGCGGCTGGCCGAGGACGGCGCCCACACCTACGCGCTCCTCAATGTCGCCGCCTCCGTCACGGCGGGGCTCGGCGCCGCGTACTGCGGGATGGCCCTCGCGCAGGTCCTCGTCGGCTGACGGCGGGCGTCATCTCCAGGCCCCCGTCAGATCATTGCCCAGCCTTGGAACTGCGCCCCGCCGGTATCGCCGCGCCGCGCGGCGGCACGCCGTTCGGAGACGCGGAGGGTCATTCCTTGGGCGGCCCGCAGTGCCTGATTTATGCCTTCTTTGCGTGCTGTACCCCGATCTCCGCCGGGATTTGGAGCGGTCCGTTAATCCTGGATACGGAACATCACGACATCACGCACCGAACGAATGATCCGGAAGGGGACTCATGGCTGGGGAACTGCAGGGCAAGCGCATCGCGATCCTCGCCGCCACCGGAGTCGAGCAGGTCGAGCTTGAGCAGCCGCGCGCGGCCGTGCAGGACGCCGGGGCCGAGGTGGACGTCCTGTCGATCGAGGACGGGCAGATCCAGGCGATGCACCAGGACATCGACAAGGGCGACAAGATCCCGGTGGACCGCCTGGTGAGCGACGCCACCGTGGACGAGTACGACGGGCTGATCCTGCCCGGCGGCACCGTCAACCCCGACCACCTGCGGCAGGACGACGCCGCCGTGGACTTCGTGCGCGACTTCGTCCGCGAGGGCAAGCCCGTCGCCGCCATCTGCCACGGCCCGTGGACGCTGGTGGAGGCCGAGGTGGTGCGCGGGCGCACGATGACCTCCTACCCGAGCCTGCGCACCGACCTGCGCAACGCCGGGGCCGAGGTGGTGGACGAGGAGGTCGTCGTGGACGACAACCTCATCACCAGCCGCAACCCCGACGACCTGCCCGCCTTCAACGAGAAGATCGTCGAGGTGTTCGCGGGCGTCGGCGTCGCGGCCTGACCGCGCCCCGCCGGGCCCCGTCCCTGTGGGGGCCCGGCGGGCGGCGTGGAGCAGGTCGAATCGGAGGAGCCCCGGCGGGTCAGCAGCGGGCGCAGGAGGGCTTCTGCGGGTTGCCGTTCCCGTCCACCAGGTAGCGCTTGGCCGGCAGGACCGGCGCCTTGTCACTCCACTTCGCCTCCAGGAGCACCGAGTAGTAGCGGACCTGCCCCACCCGCTCCCGGTAGCGGGCCTGCGGCGTGATCACGACTTGCTGGACGGCCAGCAGGCGGCCCGTGGCCGGGTCCACCACCACGCGCTGCTCGACGGTGTCGTTCAGGTTGCGGTAGGCCACCGCCTGGCCCTTGCGGCCCAGCGCGTCGGTGACCTTGCCCCGGTTCTGCACGCCCGGCAGCGTCGCCAGCATCCGGAACGCGGCGGCGCGCACCTTCGGCGGCGCGGGCAGGCTCGTCAGCAGGGCCACCGTGTCCTGGAAGAGCCTGTCGTTGTGCAGCGCACGGATGCCGCCGGCGGGCATCACCTCGGCCATCTTGCGTTCGCGCGGCTTCATCCGCTTCTCCACGGCCGCCTTCAGCGCGACCGGGTCGCCCGGCAGTTTCCGCAGGTCCTGCGGGTTGATCGACTGGCCGCCCAGCGTGCCGAACCAGCCGGGGCGCAGGCTGTCGGGGACCGCGTACGGCTCGCCGGGTCCGGCGGTGACCGGGTCGCCGGTGTCCGAGCCGGGCCCGCCCCGGCCCTGCTCGCCCTCCTTGAACGGGCGGCCGTCCAGCGCGCCGCCGATGTTGGCCAGCACCTTCCAGCTCTTCGGCGATCCGTCGCGCCGCCACGCCGCCACGTCGGCCGGGGCGAGCGGCTTGACGCTCAGCGGGCGCTCGACCGTCCAGGCGTACTCGCGCGCGGAGGTGGGGATCCAGCTCTCCTTCTCGACGCGCCGGTCCACCATGTAGCCCTTGTCCATGACGACCGCCTGGCCGCCGTCGATCCGCTTGTAGTACCAGTGGCTGCCCGACGCCGGCTCCTTCGCGGCGCGCTCGGCGGCCGCCAGCATCAGCGTCTGCGGCGAGACCTCCGGAGCCTCCTCCTCCGGCGCGGACGGGGCGGCGCCGCCGCCCGGCAGCACCGAGACCGCGACGGCGGCGGCCGCGCCGACCGCGACGGCGCCGAAGCCGAAGGCGAGGCCGCGACGGCGGCGCGGGGCCGGGGCCCGGCGGGGCCCTTCGGTCATGCGGCGGCGGGCGGCGGCGACGGTGCGGGCGGAGGGGGCCGGCGGGTCGTCGTAGAGGGCCCGGACGTCGTGCAGGTCGTTCATCGGTTCTCCTCGTCCAGCAGGGGGTCGTTTCCGCCGAGCGCCTTGCGCAGCTTCTTCCGGGCGCGGTTGAGCCGGGAGGCGACGGTGCCCTGGGGCACGCCGAGCGCCTCCGCGACCTCCTCGTAGGACAGCTCGCCCAGCACGACCAGCAGCAGCACGTCGCGCTGCGCGGCGGGCAGGGCCGCGACGGCCTTGGCGAGCGGGCCGCGCACGCCCTGCGCGGTCACGCGGGAGGCGACCGCGTCCTGCTGGTCGAGGGCGGGGCCGCCGCGATCGACGCGGTCGAGCGCGCGCAGCTTGCGGCGCTCGTCGCGGCGGTGGCGGCCGATGAGGTTGGTGGCGATGCCGTAGAGCCAGGGGCGGGCGTCGCGGCGGGTCGGGTCGTAGGAGGCGCGGCGGCGGAACGCGATCGCGAACGTCTCGGCGGCCAGGTCGTCGGCGGTCTGCGGGTCCAGGCGGCGCGCCACGTAGCGGTGGATCTCGGCGAAGTGCGCGTCGAAGATCGCGCCGAAGCGCTCGGGCTCGTCCCGGGACCGCCCGATGACCTCGGCGTCGTCGGGTGGGGAGGGGGCGACGTCGGGGGGAGCGGTCATGCGCGGCTCCTTCACGGTGGGGGCCTTGTCGTCGGTGGGGTTGACGCCTGTTCTTGTCCGCACCGCGATCCCGCTTCCCAGGAAACGACGGAACCGCCCCGAGATCATTGTCTCGGGGCGGTTCCGGTGCGGTGCGGTCAGCCGCGGGCGCCCTCGGGGGACGTCGGGCGCTGGTCGGTCCACTCGCGGCGGATCGACACGTCCGAGCTGACCACCACGCCCTTCCGGTGGCCCTCGCCGAACGCGGCGCCCTTGCCGGAGCCCGGGTCCACGATCGTGGAGGTGCTCGCCAGCAGCTCGCCGGTCTCCGGGTCGAAGATCACGCGCTCCATCAGGGAGTGGCCGCCGATGTCGCGGCCGGCGGTGCGCAGGCCCTCCAGGGCCACACCGGGGCGGCCGATCGGATCGGTGACCCGCCCCACCGCGCGCACGCCGGGGACGTCGCTGAGCACCCGGATCACCTCCGCCCATCCCTTCGGCGGCAGCGGCAGGTCCTGCAAAGCGATGGTCACCCCGACCACGGCCTGGCCCGCGCCCTGGGGGCCGGCCGCCTGGCGGCCGGGCGCCCTGGCACCGGGCGGCATCTTCTTCTCGCGCGCCATCGCCTGCTTCACCGCCTGCCGGACGACCGCCGGGTCCTGGAGCTGCGCGGCCGTCACCTCACGGCCCAGGCCGGACAGGAAGAACTTGCCGGAGTTCTCGTTGCGGTCGCTCGGGTCCTCCTTCCAGGGCGTGGGGTCCACCTTGTACATGTCGGGGTAGCGCTTCGGGTCCTCCTGGTAGGGCAGCTTGCGGGGGGACCCGGCCTTCTTCCACAGCTCGGCGTCCTGGGGCGACAGCGGCTCGATCGGCAGGTTGCGGCTCCAGATCGCCGAGTCCTTGGCGCGGTCGCGGGCCGCCCACTGCCAGGTCTCGTCGCACGTCCGCATCAGGTACGCGCCGGTCTCCGCACGGACCGGCAGGGCGAAGCAGTGCTGGTTGTGGACGGTCAGGTACCGCTTGGCGGAGCGCTTCTCGGCCTTGTGGGCGGCCGCCAGCACCATCTGCTTGGCGGACGGGGCCGCCTGCGCCGAGGGAGACGGGGCGACGCCCCCGCCCCCGGCGCCCAGGGCCGCCACGGCGACGGCCGCGGCCGCGCCGGTCGCGAGCACCCCGAGGCCGACCGCCAGCCCTCGGCGGCGGGGCGCGGGCGCCTGCCCCAAGAGGGCACGGGCCTGCGCGGTCTCCCGCATGGTCGGCGGGGCGGGGTCGCCGTAGGCGTCCCGGATCGTCTTCATGTCATCCACGGTCGTCCTCCAGATCGAGCAGGGGGTTGGTGTCGCCGAGCGCCGCGCGCACCTTGCGCCGGGCCCGGTTGAGGCGGGAGCCGACCGTGCCGTAGGGGATGCCCAGGGCGTCGGCGATCTCCTGGTGGCTGAGGTCGGCGAGCGCGACCAGCAGCAGCACGTCGCGTTCGGCGGGCTTCAGCGAGGCCAGCGCACCGGCCAGCGCTCCCCGCACGCCGAGCGCGCTGACCTGCGCGTCCACCCGGTCGGCGTGGCCTTCGGCGGCGGGCGCGGGGCCGAGCCGCTCGCGGGCGCGCAGGGCGCGGACCTCACCGCGCCGGTGCTTGCGGATGAGGTTGGTGGCGATGCCGTACAGCCAGGTCCGCACGTTCGCGCGGGAGGCGTCGTAGCGGTGCCGTTTGCGGAACGCCTCCAGGAACGTCTGGGACGCCACGTCGTAGGCGGTGTCGCGGTCCAGCCGCTTGGCCGCGTACCCGTGGATCTCGGCGAAGTGGGCGTCGAAGACCTCCCCGAACCGGTCGGGGTCGTGCAGATCCGCGGGACCGCCGCCCCGCCCCGGCGCTGCTGGCCGGGGCGGGGCGGCGGTGAGGGGCTCCCCTGTCATCTGGTGCCTTTCCGTGGCGCGTCCGGCGGTCACCGGCGTATCACCCGGAAAGACGATCTGCTTTCACGCGCTCCGGTCACGGATGGTGCGGGGCCTCGTTCGTCCACCCGGCGCCGAGGACGATCTCCTGGCTGAGGATGTCGCCGGACCGCATCCCGCGCATCCGCCCGCCCGGCCGGACCACGATCCGGTCGTTGGACAGGATGCGGTAGGTGCCCTCCTCCAGCACCAGCCGGACGTCGAAGACCGTGCCGCTGCCCTCCTGCATCACGCTGCGCGCGGCCAGCGCGATCCCGGGACGGCCCTTGGGGTCGTGCACCTTGCCGAGCACCCGCACGCCCGGCCGCTTGGCCAGGGCGCGGAAGACCGCCGCCCGCACCGCCGGCGGAGCGGCGAGCCGGGTGAGGGCGTCGAAGCCGCTCATGAGGTCGCCGCCCGCGTCCTGCCCGCCGCGGGGCGCGGACTCGCCGGAGAGGAGCTTGTCGACCGCGTCCGGGTCGCTGACCAGGCGTTCCAGTTCCTCGGGCGAGCGAGGGTCGCACTTGCCCCCGAGGCCCGACAGCCCGGTCGGCTTCCTCTTCTCGGCGCAGATGTCCTTCAGCCGCCGTTTCGCCGCGCGCTTTTCGGCGGGGGTGGTGCTGTCGCCGGTCCAGCGGCCTGGCAGGGAGCCGAAGGTCCCGCCCGGCTTGGTGCTCAGCGTGGCCCAGTGGTCGTTGGACCAGACCCGGAACGTCTTCGGCGACCCGGCCTTCTTCCAGGCGACGGCGTCGGCGGGGGTCAGCGGCCGGGCGCCCAGGTCGCGGGCGTAGAGCATGTCGGTGTCGTCCATGGAGCGGGCGCGCCACTCGTCCGTCTGCACGCTGTACCCGAGCACGGTGTAGCCGTTCTCGGCTCCGCCGACGCGGTACGCCTGGCCGTCCACCGTCTGCACCCGCCAGTAGCGGCCGGTGGGTTCCTTGGCGGCGCGGTCGGCGGCGGCGAGCAGCACCGAGCGGGCCGACGGCCCGCTCTCCGGTGCGGAGGGGGAGGGCGACGGGCCGGTGCCCCCGCCGCCGACGGCGGCGACGGCCACGGCGGTGGCGGCCCCGGCGGCCACCAGGCCGGTCAGGCCGAACTGGAGGCGCGAGCCCGCGAGGCGAGGGCCCGTGCGGTGGGAGCGGGGGGCGCGGCCGGCGATGCCGTCCTCCAGGCTCAGCAGGGCGGCGGCCCTGGCCTCGGCGGACGGGGCCGGGGGCTCGCGGAGCAGGGCGCGGACCTGGTTCAGCTCGTTCATGCGTGCGACTCCTCGGTGATCAGCATGGGGTCGGTCCCGCCCAGCGCGGCCCGCAGCTTCCTTCGGGCCCGGTTCAGCCGCGAGGCCACCGTTCCCTTCTTGAGATCCAGCGCCGCCGCGACCTCGTCATAGCTGAGGTCGCCCAACGCCACCAGCAGCAGCACGTCCCGGTCGCCGGGCGCCAGCCGGCGCAGCGCGGCCGCCAGCTCACCGCCGGCCCCGGCCGCGCTGACCTGGGCGGCCACCCGGTCCTCGGGGCCGGGCGCGGCGCGGTCGGCCGGGGTCCGGGCGAGGGCCCGCAGGTGGCGGCGTTCGGCGCGGCGGTGGGTGCCCACCAGGTTGGTGGCGATGCCGTACAGCCAGGGCCGCACCGCCCCCCTGGCCGGGTCGAAGCAGGTCCCGGCGGCGGAAGGCCGCCAGGAACGTCTCCGCG
Organism: Spirillospora sp. CA-253888; assembly: GCA_050936435.1. GTDB lineage: Bacteria > Actinomycetota > Actinomycetes > Streptosporangiales > Streptosporangiaceae > Spirillospora. Next base: position 4,021,024 of record JBNJMT010000001.1, on the reverse strand, counting down.
GCGATGTCGTCGGCGGCGTCGGGGCCCAGCCGGCGCGCGACGTAGCGGTGGATCTCGTCGAAGTGGCGGTGGAACAGCTCGGCGAACGCTTCGGGCTCATGCCGCGACCGCTCGATCACCGCGGCGTCGTCGGGCGCGCGGTCGTGGTCCATAGGGGGTCCTCCGCTCGGGTGGTTCCGATCACCCTGCTCTCATCCGCGGGGACGATTCGGCTTCACGGCGCCGGTTTCCGGGAACCGGAATACCCGGCTCATCCGTCCTGTTGTAGAGGTCAGCAGCAAAGTTGAGTCGGGTCGGCTCAAGTCATTTGACAGACGGAGCGGACCCACGGCAATCTTGGAAGCATCGAGATCTGACCGGCCGCCCCGCGGGGGGACGTGACCGGGGCGAACACGGCAAACGACGGAGGACGAGAGACATGGCACGTGCGGTCGGCATCGACCTCGGGACGACCAACTCGGTCGTCGCGATCCTGGAGGGCGGCGAGCCCACCGTCATCGCCAACGCGGAGGGGTCGCGGACCACGCCGTCCGTCGTCGCCTTCGCCAAGAACGGCGAGGTCCTGGTGGGCGAGGTCGCCAAGCGCCAGGCGGTGACCAACGTTGACCGGACGATCCGCTCGGTCAAGCGCGAGATGGGCACCGACTGGAAGACCACCATCGACGGCAAGGACTTCACCCCCCAGCAGATCAGCGCCTTCGTGCTGCAGAAGCTGAAGCGGGACGCCGAGTCCTACCTGGGCGAGAAGGTCACCGACGCGGTCATCACCGTGCCGGCCTACTTCTCCGACCACCAGCGCCAGGCCACCAAGGAGGCCGGGCAGATCGCGGGCCTGAACGTCCTGCGCATCATCAACGAGCCCACCTCCGCCGCGCTGGCCTACCACCTGGAGAAGGAGAACGAGGCCACCATCCTGGTGTTCGACCTCGGCGGCGGCACCTTCGACGTGTCCCTGCTGGAGGTCGGCGACGGCGTCGTGGAGGTCAAGGCCACCTCCGGCGACAACCACCTGGGCGGCGACGACTGGGACGACGCGGTCGTCAAGTGGCTGGTCGAGAAGTTCAAGAACGCCAACGGCGTCGACCTGTCCAAGGACAAGATGGCGCTGCAGCGGCTGCGCGAGGCCGGTGAGAAGGCCAAGATCGAGCTGTCCGGTTCGTCCGAGACGCAGATCAACCTGCCCTACATCACCGCCTCCGCCGAGGGCCCGCTGCACCTGGACGAGAAGCTCACCCGCGCCGAGTTCCAGCGCATGACCGCCGACCTGCTGGAGCGCACCAAGGCTCCGTTCAACCAGGTCCTCAAGGACGCCGGCATCTCGGTGAAGGAGATCGACCAGGTGGTCCTGGTCGGCGGCTCCACCCGTATGCCCGCGGTGTCCGAGCTGGTCAAGGAGCTGACCGGCGGCAAGGAGCCCAACAAGGGCGTCAACCCCGACGAGGTCGTCGCCATCGGCGCCTCGCTCCAGGCCGGCGTGCTGAAGGGCGAGGTCAAGGACGTCCTGCTGCTGGACGTGACCCCGCTGAGCCTCGGCATCGAGACCAAGGGCGGCATCTTCACCAAGATCATCGAGCGCAACACCACGATCCCGACCAAGCGCTCGGAGACCTTCACCACCGCCGACGACAACCAGCCCTCGGTGGAGATCCAGGTCTTCCAGGGCGAGCGCGAGATCGCGGCCTACAACAAGAAGCTCGGCACCTTCCAGCTGACCGGCCTGCCCCCGGCGCCGCGCGGCGTGCCGCAGATCGAGGTCACCTTCGACATCGACGCCAACGGCATCGTCAACGTGTCGGCCAAGGACCTCGGCACCGGCAAGGAGCAGTCGATGGTCATCACCGGCGGCTCGGCGCTGCCGAAGGACGACATCGACAAGATGATGCGCGAGGCCGAGCAGTACGCCGAGGAGGACCGCCAGCGCAAGGAGGAGGCCGAGGTCCGCAACCAGGCCGACACCCTCGCCTACTCCACCGAGAAGTTCCTGCGCGAGAACGACGAGAAGGTCCCGGCCGAGCTGAAGACCGAGATCAACGAGGCGGTCGCCGAGGTCAAGAAGAACCTCGAGGGCACCGACGTCGAGGCGATCCGCACCAGCGCCGAGAAGCTGGCCCAGGTCAGCCAGAAGATGGGCGCGGCCATGTACGCCCAGAACCCCGAGGCCGGCGCGACCGCCGACGGGGCCGCGGGCGGCAACCCCGGCGACGCCCAGGCGCAGCAGGACGACGAGGTCGTCGACGCCGAGATCGTCGACGACGAGAAGCCGAAGGGTGGGGGTGCCGCGTGACCTCCCCCAAGGGTGAGGAGCACGAGGGCCCGGTGATCCGCGACAAGCGGCGCATCGACCCCGAGACCGGGGCGGTCCGGGAGCCGGCGCAGACGCCGGCCCCGGAGGCCCCGGCCGCGGGCGGGCAGCCCGTCGCGGACGGCGAGGCCGCCGAGCTCAGCAAGCAGCTGGCCGAGCGCACGGCCGACCTGCAGCGGCTCCAGGCCGAGTACGTCAACTACCGCAAGCGGGTCGAGCGCGACAAGAGCGCCGTCCGCGAGAACGCGGTGGGCAGCGTCCTCAACGAGCTGCTCCCGGTCCTGGACGACATCGGCCGGGCCCGCGAGCACGAGGAGCTGACCGGCGGGTTCAAGTCGGTCGCCGAGGCGCTGGAGGGCGCGGTCGCCAAGCTCGGCTTGGAGAGGTTCGGGGCGGAGGGCGAGCCCTTCGACCCGACCGTGCACGAGGCGCTGATGCACTCCTACTCGCCGGAAGTGACCGAGACGAGCGTGGTGGGCGTGCTGCAGCCCGGCTACCGCATCGGGGAGCGGATCCTGCGTCCGGCCCGGGTGGCGGTGGCCGATCCCGAAGCGGAGACCGGCGACGGCTCCGAGGTCGAATGAGCAGGCCCGGGAGGCCCCGCCCCGCGCGGGGCGGGGCCTCCCGGGGCAAGACCGACATGACGCGGTTGTGAGAGTGGAGAGCGGGGCGTTGTGAGCACCAAGGACTACCTGGAGAAGGACTACTACAAGGTCCTGGGTGTCTCGAAGACGGCTTCGCAGGACGAGATCAAGAAGTCCTACCGGAAGCTGGCGCGCAAGTACCACCCGGACACCAACAAGGGCGACTCCGACGCCGAGGAGCGCTTCAAGGAGGTCTCCGAGGCCTACGACGTGCTGTCGGACGACAAGCGCCGCAAGGAGTACGACGCGGTGCGCTCGATGCCCGGCGGCTTCCGGGGCGGGCAGCCCGGCGGCGGCTTCGGCTTCGACCTCGGCGACCTGTTCGGCCAGCAGGGCGGCCAGGGCGGCACCGGCGAGCGCATCGGCGACCTGTTCGGCGGCCTGTTCAACCGGGGCGGCGGTGGCGGCGGCACCCGCACCACCGGCGCGCGGCGGGCCCGCCGCGGCGCCGACGTGGAGACCGAGGTGACGCTGTCGTTCGGCCGCGCCATGAACGGCGTGACCGTGCCGATCAAGCTGACCAGCGAGGCGGCCTGCCCCACCTGCCACGGCACCGGCGCCAAGACCGGGACCGTCCCGCGGGTCTGCGCCAACTGCGAGGGCACCGGCCAGGAGACCCGCAACCTCGGCAACTTCGGCTTCTCCGAGCCGTGCCACATCTGCCACGGCCGCGGCCTGGTGGTCGACGACCCGTGCCCCACCTGCCACGGCAGCGGCCGCGCGGCCGGCACCCGCACCATCCAGGCCCGCATCCCGGCGGGCGTCTCCGACGGGCAGAAGATCCGGCTCAAGGGCAAGGGCGCGCCCGGCGAGAACGGCGGCCCGGCGGGGGACCTCTACGTGAACATCAAGGTGCTGCCGCACAAGGCGTTCGGCCGCAGCGGCGACAACCTGACCCTGACCGTCCCGGTGACCTTCCCCGAGGCCGCGCTCGGCGCCGAGGTGCGCGTCCCGACCTTCCAGGGGCAGCCGGTCACGCTGCGGCTGCCCGAGGGCACCCCCAACGGGCGGACCTTCCGGGTCAAGGGCCGCGGCGCGACCCGCCGCGACGGCACCAAGGGCGACCTGCTGGTCACGGTGGACGTGCAGGTCCCGCAGAAGATCGACGACGCCACGCGCCAGGCGCTGGAGGCCATGCGTTCGGCCGGGGACGGCGAGGACCTGCGCCGCGACCTGCTGCAACAAGCCCGGGAGGAGTAGGCCATGGACCCGTTCGGCGATGACACACCGGTCTATGTGATCTCGGTGGCGGCGCAGCTGTCGGGACTGCACCCCCAGACGCTGCGCACCTACGACCGGATGGGCCTGGTCTCCCCCGGCCGGACGGCCGGACGCGGCCGCCGGTACTCCATGCGCGACATCGTGATGCTGCGCGAGATCCAGCGGCTCTCCCAGGAGGAGGGCATCAACCTGGCCGGCATCAAGCACATCCTCGAACTCCAGCGCGACAACATCCGGCTCGCCGAGGAGCTGTCGAAGGCGCACGCCGCGCTGGAGGACCTCAGCAACGAACTCGAATCCACCCGGGCCGTCGCCGCGCGCCTCGCGCAGCAGCGGCGGCGCGGGGACTCCGGTGGCACTCCCGGCTCCGACCTGGTGCCGATCCGCCGCACCAGCGTGGTGGTGTGGCACGAGCGCAACCGGGAGTAGGACCACACCTCACGGGGAGCGAGAAGCGCATATGGACACCAAGCTGACGTTGAAGAGCCGGGAGGCCATGACCGTCGCGATCCGCCGGGCCGCGACCGAGGGCAACCCGCAGATCGAACCGGCGCACGTGCTCGCCGCCCTGCTGGCGCAGCCGGAGGGCACCACGGCCCCGCTGCTGGAGGCCGTGGGCGCCGACCCGGCGGTGGTACGGCGGCTGGCCGAGGAGCAGATCTCCCGGTTCCCGAAGGCGAGCGGCTCCACGGTCCCCGAGCCGCGCCTGTCGGGGCAGGTGCAGCGCGTGCTGGGCACGGCCGGGCACCGCGCCGAGGAGCTGCAGGACGAGTACGTCTCCACCGAGCACCTGCTGGTGGGGCTGGCCGCCGACGGCGGCCCGGTCGCCGACCTGCTGAAGGAGAACGGCGCGACCCCGCAGGCGCTGCTGGACGCGTTCGAGAAGGTCCGCGGGCACCAGAAGGTCACCAGCGAGAACCCCGAGGAGACCTACCAGGCGCTGGAGAAGTACGCCGTCGACCTGACGGCCGCCGCGCGCGAGGGCCGGCTCGACCCGGTGGTCGGGCGCGACACCGAGATCCGGCGCGTGGTGCAGGTGCTGTCGCGGCGCACCAAGAACAACCCGGTGCTGATCGGCGAGCCCGGCGTCGGCAAGACCGCCGTCGTCGAGGGCCTCGCGCAGCGCATCGTGGCCGGCGACGTGCCCGAGTCGCTGCGCAACAAGCGCCTGATGTCGCTGGACCTCGGCGCCATGGTGGCCGGGGCCAAGTACCGGGGCGAGTTCGAGGAGCGGCTGAAGGCCGTCCTCAACGAGATCAAGCAGAGCAACGGGCAGATCGTCACCTTCATCGACGAGCTGCACACCGTGGTCGGCGCGGGCGCGGCCGAGGGCGCGATGGACGCAGGCAACATGCTCAAGCCGATGCTGGCGCGCGGCGAGCTGCGGATGATCGGCGCGACCACCCTGGACGAGTACCGCGAGCGCATCGAGAAGGACCCGGCGCTGGAGCGCCGCTTCCAGCAGGTGTTCGTGGGCGAGCCGACCGTCGAGGACACCATCGCGATCCTACGCGGGCTGAAGGGCCGCTACGAGGCGCACCACAAGGTGCAGATCAACGACTCCGCGCTGGTGGCCGCCGCCACCCTGTCGGACCGCTACATCACCGCCCGGTTCCTGCCCGACAAGGCGATCGACCTGGTGGACGAGTCGGCGTCCCGGCTGCGCATGGAGATCGACTCGCGTCCCGTCGAGATCGACGAGCTGCAGCGCTCGGTGGACCGCCTCAAGATGGAGGAGCTGGCGCTCGCCAAGGAGACCGACGAGGCGTCCAAGCAGCGCCTGGAGCGGCTGCGCCGCGACCTCGCCGACCGGCAGGAGCAGCTCGACGGCCTGGTCGCCCGGTGGGAGCGGGAGAAGGCCGGGCTGAACCGCGTCGGCGAGATCAAGGAGCGGATCGACCAGCTGCGCGGCGAGGCCGAGCGGGCCCAGCGCGACGGCGACCTGGAGACCTCGGCGCGGCTCACCTACGGCGAGATCCCCGAGCTGGAGAAGCAGCTCGAACAGGCCTCCGAGCAGGCCGAGAACCGCGACGCCATGGTCAAGGAGGAGGTCGGACCCGACGACGTCGCCGACGTGGTGGCGTCCTGGACCGGCATCCCCGCCGGGCGGCTACTGGAGGGCGAGACCGCCAAGCTGCTGCGCATGGAGGACGAGCTCGGCAAGCGCCTGATCGGGCAGCAGACCGCGGTGCAGGCGGTGTCGGACGCCGTTCGTCGCGCCCGCGCGGGCGTGGCCGACCCCGACCGCCCGACCGGCTCGTTCCTGTTCCTCGGCCCGACCGGCGTCGGCAAGACCGAGCTGGCCAAGGCCCTCGCCGAGTTCCTGTTCGACGACGAGCGGGCGATCACGCGGATCGACATGAGCGAGTACTCCGAGAAGCACTCGGTGGCCCGCCTGGTCGGCGCGCCTCCCGGCTACGTCGGCTACGAGGAGGGCGGCCAGCTCACCGAGGCGGTGCGCCGCCGCCCGTACTCGGTGGTCCTGCTGGACGAGGTGGAGAAGGCGCACCCGGAGGTCTTCGACATCCTGCTCCAGGTGCTGGACGACGGCCGGCTGACCGACGGCCAGGGCCGCACGGTCGACTTCCGCAACACGATCCTGATCCTGACCTCGAACATCGGCTCGCAGTTCCTGGTGGACCCGACGCTGGAGAACGGCGCGAAGCGCGAGGCGGTCATGAACACCGTCCGCACCTCGTTCAAGCCTGAGTTCCTGAACCGCCTGGACGACGTGATCCTGTTCGACGCGCTGTCGACCGACGAGCTGACCCGCATCGTGGATCTACAGGTGGACCGCCTGGCCGACCGCCTGGCCGACCGCCAGCTCACCCTGACGGTGACCCCGGCCGCGCGCGAGTGGCTGGCGCTGACGGGCTACGACCCGCTGTACGGGGCCCGTCCGCTGCGCCGCCTGGTGCAGACGGCGATCGGCGACCAGCTCGCCCGGGAACTGCTGGCGGGCGAGGTGCGCGACGGCGACGAGGTGGTGGTGGACCTGGACGAGACGGCGGACAAGCTGACGGTAGGCCCGGCCCAAGGCCTGACCTTGGCAAAGTGACCGAACACTAACGAGGGGGCGCCTCCCTGGGGGGCGCCCCCTCGAACGTTCTCTCACCACCTGCTGAACAGGTTTTCGAATTCCCCTGCGAACACACCGTCACCAAGACTAGCTTTCCGTGACATGGTCGGAACACTGCACGAGGTGCGGCACCGTCTCTTCCAAGCGGACCCGGACCTGGCGTCCAGAACGTTATGCCGGGTCTTCGGGCGCGAACGGCTCACCTGCTCGGCCACGCCGATCAACGTGGACGCCACCGAGCACCGCCCGCTGGAACGACGCATGGACACCGTCCTGCTGCTCGAAGATCCGGAGCGCCGGCGGATCGTGATCGTCGAGTCCCAGACGAAGCAGGACGGCAAGAAGCGGCGCTCGTGGCCCTACTACATCGCCTACCTGCACGAGCTGCACGGCTGCCCGATCACCCTGATCGTGGTGTGCTCGGACACGGCCACGGCGAGGTGGGCGCGCTCCCCCATCGTGATCAAGGACGCGGACGACGGTGACGACGACGCCGTGATGGTGGTCCGTCCGCGCGTCCTCGGCCCCGACAACGTCCCGGTGATCCGGACCGTCGAGGAGGCCGTCGAGGATGTGCCGTTCACCGTGCTGGCGGCCATCACCCATGGTCGCTCTCGGTCGGTGAATGCGATACTGGACGTGGTGGAGCAGGCACTGGACACGATCGACGTCGACTTCGCCGCGGTCCTGGCGGAGCACCTGGAACTCGGACTCACCGGCACGAAGGCACAAACGATCTGGAGGGCGAAGATGTCGGCCCAGACCTACCGCTTCCAATCCGAATACGCCAACCAACTCCGCGAGGAAGGGCGCGAAGAGGGGCGCGAGGTGGGACGGCTGGAGGGGGAAGCGCGAAGCGTGCTGCGCGTCCTTGACCGGCGAGGCATTCACGTGCCTGAAAGCGTCCGCGCCCAAATCCTCGCCTGCGAGGACGAGGACACCGTCCAGAACTGGCTCGATCAGGCCCTGACCGCCGGGTCCGTGGAAGACCTCTTCACTTCCTGAAGCCTGCCCGCTGCGGGAGTGCGCGTATCAGCAGGGGCCAGGGCGGTCGGTCGTCGTGTCCACCGAGGTGGTGCGGCAGGTGGCCCTGGCCTCGTGCCTGACCGCTGTCCTTAACGGGTCTGCGTGACGCCGGGCTGGGCGAGGCGGGCGAGGGGGCTCTCCGGCGGTGGCACGGTGGCGGCCAGGGTGATGCCGAGCGCGGCGACACCGGCCAGGAGCAGGCGGCGGCGCGCCTTCGTGCGTCCGGTGGTGCCTTCGCGGTTCACATCCTGCCGAGCTGCCATGGTGCTCCCTTTCTCCCCGTCCGGCGCGGCCTTCGCGCCGGTACCTCAAACCTAGGAACCAGCGGAGACGATCACCATAGGCCCTTCCACCCAATCGGAGGTAGGGGTAGCCCCCCTGTTTCCCTGAGTGCCAGCTGAACGTCAGCTCTTAAATTGCTCTTACGCAAGGCACTCACAGTGGGCGCATGGTCAGTGCAAAAGTCGTTGTTTCCGGGCTCGCCGCCGCGGGCGTCGCGGTCGCGGGGTGCGGGTCCGGTGGGGTGGAGAAGTCCGCGTCGGTCTGGGTGGACGGGGGCGCCGTCGTGGTGCCGCTCACCGGTGGTGAGGCGCGTGTGGACGTCGCGGCGCTCGGGGTCACCGCGCGCGGTGCGGACGGGCGGACGACGCGGTTGTCCGATCCGGCGAAGGGTCTGGGCGCCCCGGGCGAGGTGACGCGGCGGAACGGGGCCGCCACCTGGACCTATCCGCAACGCGGGCTGACCGTCACGGCCAAGGGGCAGGCCGGGCGGCTGGTGGTGGACGTGCGCTCCGCCGGGAGCGGCAAGCTCACCTGGCCGATCACGGGCACGGACGAGCGGACGTCGCGGCTGGCCGTCCCGATGGGCGCCGGGCTGGGCGTGCCGGTGGACGACCCGTTCTGGAACTCGGCCAAGGGCAGGCTCGCCGGTGAGGACATGCGGCTGGCGGGCGATCTGACGATGCCGTTCTGGGGGTACCAGGTCGGAGCGCAAGGTGCGAGCTACATCGTGCCGACCGACATCGGCACGACGCTGAAGTTCGTCTCGCGGCGGGGACGGCTGCACGGGGAGACCACGCACACGTTCGGGAACGCCCCCTACACCGTGGCCTTCTCGGTCACGGGCTCCTCGCCCGTGGCGGCGGCGGCCGACTACCGGCGCTGGATGTCCGAGCACGGGGAGCTGGGCTCGTTCAAGGAGAAGGTCCGGCGGAACCCCGAGGTCGGGAAGCTCGCCGGGGCGTTCCACGCCTACCTGTGGGGCGACGCGATGACGGCCGGGAGCGTGCGGCGCATGAAGGGCCTCGGCCTGGACCGCATGTGGCTCGGGTACGACTCGACCGGCGATCCGATGAAGCCGGACGCCGTGGCGGCCGCCGGGCGGGCGGGCTACCTGGTCGGCCCCTACGACTCGTGGGCGAACGCGCAACCGCCGGCGACCGCCGACACCCCCTCGTCCAGGTGGCCGGACGACCTGTACCCGAAGGGCTGCGTGCACGACGCCGCCGGGAAGGCCGTGGAGGGCTTCCACGGCCGGGGCTGCTACCTCAGCTCGCAGGCCCTGGCCAAGGGCCCCTACCTGGCCGACCGTACCAAGGCGATGACGGCCAACGGCGCCACCGGTTATTTCCTGGACGTGGACGCGGCGGGCGAGCTGTTCCGGGACCACAGCCCGTCCCATCCCATGACCGAGGCGCAGGACCGCGCCAACCGCGTCGCCCGCATGGGGAGGCTGTCGGAGAGGTACGTCGTCGGCTCGGAGAAGGCCGCCGGGTGGGCCAACAAGGTCATCGCGTTCGACCACGGCGCGGGCACCGAGTCGGCGAACTTCCTGTGGCCGCTGGAGCGGGACAAGGAGTCCTGGGGGCGCTACTGGCCCCCGGCGGGCCCGAAGTTCTTCTTCAAGCCGGTGGACCTCCCCGCCGACGCCGCGAAGGGGATGTTCGACCCGTCCTACCGGCTGCCCCTCTACGAGACGGTGCTGCACGACTCGGTGGTCAACCTCGACCGCTGGGAGCTGTCGCTGTACAAGCTGCCCAACGTGAAGCGCACGCGCGTCCTGCTGGCGATGCTCTACAACACGCCGCTCAACTTCACGGTGGACGGGACGACGCTCGCGCAGCACGGCCAGGAGATGGTGAAGCTCCAGCGCTTCTTCGGCCCCCTGCACAAGGCGACCGAGCCGATGACGGACTTCCGCTGGCTGACCCCCGACCACCGCGTGCAGCAGACGAAGTTCGGGAAGACCCTCACGATGACGGCCAACTTCGGCACGGCCGAGCACCAGGGCCTGAAGGGCGGCTGCGTGCGCGCGGAACTACCGGGTGAGAGCCCCCGCGAGCTGTGCCCGTGACCCCCTCTTGAGCAGTCGCTCAAACCAGGGCTAGGCTGCTTTTGAGCAACTGCTCAAAAGCAGCCCGACGAGGGAGGACGGCCATCAGCGACACCAAGGAGAAGCTGCTGGAGGGCGCGCTGGAGACGGTGCGTACGCGCGGGATCACCGGCGTGTCCGCCCGCGCGATCGCCGCGGCGGCGGGCGTGAACCAGGCGCTGGTCTTCTACCACTTCGGGAGCGTGGAGGATCTGCTCGTGGCGGCCCTGGAGCACGGGTCGCGCGACCACGTGGCCCGCTACCGGGAGCGGCTGGCGAAGGTCTCCTCGCTGCGCGAGCTGGCGGACGTGGGGCGGGCGATCAGCGAGGAGGAGCACAGCGAGGGCAACTTCGCGCTGATCGGGCAGCTGCTGGCGGGCAGCCCGGCGCACCCGAAGCTGGCCGCCGCGACGGCCGCCGGCCTGGCCCTGTGGACGACGGAGGTCGAGAGCGCCCTGACCAGGGTGCTGAGCGGCACGCCGCTGGCGGAGTTCGTGGACGTGGCGGGCCTGGCCCGCGCCGTGGCGGCGTCCTACATCGGGCTGGAGCTGTACGCGGGGGTGGACGAGGTCGCGGCGCACCGGGCGATGGACTCGCTGAACGAGCTGGCGGTGCTGGTGTCGGCCCTGGACGACCTGGGCCCGGTGGTACGGCGCGCGGTGCGCGCGAAGCTGCGCAAGAGCGCCCGGTGAGCGCCGCGGTGTCGCCGCCGTGGCCCGCCTTGCGGATGGCGCTCGGCCTGGCGGCTTTGGGCACGTTCACGGTGCCGCTGTTCGGGATGACGGCGTACATGGCCCTCACCGGTGCAGCCCGCGAGCTGGGTCCGGCGCTGGTGGGACTACCGCTGCTGGCGGTGGTCGTCACCGGTCTGACGGTGCTGGCGTCCGACGGGGTGCCGCACGTGCCGACCGGTGCCGTGCGGTGGAGCCTGCTGGTCTACGGGCTCGCCATCGCGATGTGGCTGCTGTGCTTCTCGTGGGCGGTGGCGTTGGCGCCGGGGCTCTGGCTGGGAAGCGGCGGGGTCGTGTCGGTCCTGACGGCGATCGCGTTGACGCGCCTTCCCCGGGCGGCCCGCATCGCTCGGATCGTGATCGGCGCGGTGTGCGTCCCGTCGGTCCTCTATGCGGCGACCATCCCCTGGGGAATCCTCTGACAGATCAGTCGGTCCTCTCCTCCGGCAGATGGGTCGGCAGCGCGGCGCGCGTCCAGGCCGCGCGGGTCGTGCGCTTCGCGCGGGTGATCCGCAACGCCTGAGGCGCTCAGACCGCGTCGGCGTCCAGGACGCGCGCGCTCTCGGCGGCGAACGCCTCATCGCCGAGGGCCGCGCGGACGAGGGCCGTGACGCGGTCCACGTCGCCCCGTTCGGCGGGCGGCAGCGGCGCCCCCACCGACGCGCGCAGCGCGGCGGCGGTGCCCAGCAGGCGGGCGGCCCGCACCGGGTCGCCCGCCAACATCTCCGTCCCGGCCAGCCCCTCCAGCGCCATCGCGACGGCGCGCGGATCACCGATCCGGCGCGCGGCCGCCAGGCCCTCGCCGTGCCGCGTGCGGGCCTCGGCCTCGTCGCCGCGCAGCTCGGCCGTGTACCCCAGCTCGGCCGACACCAGCGCCAGCCCCGGCTCGCCGTCCACCCGCCTGATCCAGTCGAGCCACTTCGCCAGGTGAGCCTCGGCCCGGCCCAGGTCGCCCCGGCGGCGGGCCGCCAGCGCCAGGCCCACCTCGGCGAAGTGCTCGGCCACCTTGTTGGACTGCCGGACCGCCAGCCGCCGCGCGCGTTCGTGCAGGTCGTCGGCCACCGCCAGGTCGCCTTCCAGCAGGGAGATCCGCCCCAGGCCCGACAGCATGAACGACGCCTGGCTGTGCAGCCCCAGCTCCTCGGCCATCCGCAGGCCCTGCCGGTGCAGGCGGGCCGCCTCGGCGTAGTCGCCCGCGATCTCGGCCAGGTCCGCCAGGGTCCCCGCCGCGTGCAGGCCGCCCCAGCGGTCGCCCAGCTCGCAGAACAGCACGTGGCTCTCGGCCGCGTCGCGCCGGGCCGCCGCCAGGTCCGCGCGCGCACGGTTGATGGTCGCGCGAACGCTCAGCGCGGCCGCCGTGCCCCAGCGCTCGCCCTGCTCGCGGAAGCCCTCCAGCGCGGAGTCCACCAGGTCGGCGGTCACCCTCAGGTCGCCGAAGCCCCGGTTCGCGAACCCCAGGAACCACTGCGCCCACGCCTTCATGCCCGGGTCGGGCAGCTCCCCGTACGCGATGCGGTCCGCGTCGAGGCGCGCCTGCTCGTCGGTGCCGTCGCAGGTCAGCAGCGCGAAGCCCGCGCGCCAGACCGTCGCCTCCACATGGCCCGGCGTGTCCGGCGCGGTCGTCTCCAGGACGTGCTCCAGCGTGCGGCGCGCTTCGAGCAGCCGTCCCCGCAGGAACCAGTACCAGGACAGCGCGTTCACCAGGCGCAGGGCACTGGACGGGTCCGCATGGTCCAGGGCCGCGCGCAGATCGGCCGACTCCCGGTCCAGTTCCTCCAGCCACTCTTTCTGGCTGTGGCCGTAGAGGTGCGCCTGCGCCCGTTCCGCCAGCTCGACGTAGCGCTCCACATGCCGCCGGCGGACCCGCTCGGCCTCCCCCGCCTCCTCCAGCCGCTCCAACGCGTAGGCGCGCACCGAATCGAGCAGCCGGTAACGCGGTCCCTGCCCGGCGGCCACCAGGGAACGGTCCACCAGCCGTGCCAGCGCGTCCAGCACGTTGAGCCCCGGGTCGGCGCAGACGCGTTCGGCGGTCTCCAGCGTGCAGCCGTCCGCGTGCACCGCCAGGCGGCGCAGCACGGTCCGCTCCGGCTCGGCGAGGGGCTCCCAGCTCCAGTCGATCATCGCGCGCAGCGTCCGCTGCCGGGCGGGCGCGTCGCGGCGGCCCGACACCAGCACCCCGAACCGGTCGTCCAGCCGCGCCGCCAGCTCGTGCACGCCCAACGCGCGCACGCGCGACGCCGCCAGCTCCAGGGCCAGCGGCACGCCGTCCAGGCGGCGGCAGATCGACGCGACGGCCCGCGCGTTGTCCGGGCCCACCGCGAAGCCCGGCACCACCGCGGCCGCCCGCGCCGCGAACAGCCGCACCGCGCTGAACCGCTCGATGAACGCCGCCTCCGCCTCGTCGTCCGGCGACTCCAGCGGCGGCACCGGCCACAACGTCTCACCCGCGATGCCCAGCGGCTCCTGGCTCGTGACCAGGACGCGCACGTCCGGGGCGTTGCGCAGCAGCAGCGCCGCCAGGTCCGCCGCCTGGTCCACCACGTGCTCGCAGTTGTCCAGGAGCAGCAGCGCCCGCTTGCCGCGCAGCCGGGCCAGCAGCGGCGCGTGGCCGTCGGCGCGGGGGCCGTCCGCCGCGTCGTCGTCGCGGACGCCGAGCACCGCCGCGACCACGTCGGCCGCGCCCGAACGTGAGTCCCGGTCGAGCCCCGCCAGCTCCACCAGCCAGACGCCGTCGGGGAAGACCTCGGCCGATTCGCGGGCGGCCTCCGTCGCCAGGCTCGTCTTGCCGACCCCGCCGGGGCCGGTGAGGGTGACCAGCCGCGCGCCGCCGCCCAGCAGGCCGCGCACCTCCGCCAGCGCGTCCGCGCGCCCGATCAGGCCGTGCACGGCTGCGGGCAGATTGCCTCTGGGACGCTCCTCAGAGGCCGCGGCCGGTGCCGCCTCCAGCCCGGCGTCCTGCTTGAGGATCGCCTCGTACAGCGCCACCAGTTCAGGACCGGGGTCCAACCCCAGCTCATCGGCCAGACGTTCGCGCAGGTCCAGGTAGACGGCCAGGGCGTCGCTCTGCCGCCCCGATCCGTAGAGCGCCCGCATCTGCGCGGCGCGAAGGCGCTCGCGCAGCGGATGCGCGGCCACGAGGTCGCCCAGCTCCGCGGCCACCGAGGCGTGCTCGCCGAGCGCCAGGCGCGCTTCCGCCCGCTCCTCCAACGCCGCCAGCCGCTCTTCCTCCAGCCGCGTGATGGCCGAACGGGCGAACTCCGCGTCAGCGAAGTCCGCGTAGGGAGCGCCCCGCCACAGCCGCAGAGCCTCGCCCAGGTGGGCGGCCCGTTCCTCCACCGTGCCCGCCGCGCGCGCCCGCGTCGTCAGCCGCTGGAAATCCGCCGCGTCCAGCCCGAGGGGTTTCAGCAGGTAGCCCGGCTGCTGCGACACCACCAGCCCGCGCGCCCCCGGCTCGGCGTCCTCCAGCGCGCGGCGCAGTTGCGACACCCGCGTCTGCAGCGTGGCGAGGGGATTGCGCGGCAGCCGCTCGCCCCACAGGTCGTCGATCAGCCGGTCCACCGGGACGGGGCGGCCCTCGTGCACCAGCAGGTCGGCCAGCAGCGCCCGCACCTTCGCATCGGGGATCTTCACGGGACGGCCGTCGTCCGTCCACGCCATGACCGGTCCCAGCACCCCGAAACGCATGGTGGAAAGGCTACGGGACCACCCGAAGGCGACCTAAAGAGATCCTGAAGCGGTCATCGGCACAGTCGGGGACATGACGAACAGCAACCGCGAGATCCACCTGGCCGCCCGCCCCGCCGGCGCCGCCCGCCCCGAGAACTTCACCCTGGTCGAGACCGCGATCCCCGAGCCGGGCGAGGGGCAGGTCCTCGTCCGCAACACCTGGATGTCGGTGGACCCCTACATGCGCTCCCTGATGGACGCCGAGACCGGGCTCGCCCTTCCGCGCTACGAGATCGGGCAGCCGCTCTACGGCGGTGCGATCGGCGAGGTCGTGGCGTCCCGCGCCGAGGGCCTGCCGGTCGGCGCGACCGTGTCGCACTTCCTCGGCTGGCGCGAGTACGCCGTCGTGGACGCCGCCGAGGCCACCGTGATCGACACCGCTCTGGCCCCGGCGCAGTCCTACCTGGGGTCGCTCGGCACCACCGGCCTCACCGCCTGGGCCGCGCTCACCGACGTGACGCCGGTCCGCGAGGGCGACGTGGTGTTCGTGTCGGCCGCCGCCGGGGCGGTCGGCAGCATCGCCGGCCAGCTCGCCCGCCTCCTGGGCGCGTCCAAGGTCATCGGGTCGGCGGGCGGACCCGACAAGGCCAAGCGCCTGGTGCACGACTTCGGCTTCGACGCCGCCCTCGACTACAAGCGGGGCGACCTGGCCGGCCAGCTCGCCGCGGCCGCGCCCGACGGCATCGACCTCTACGTCGACAACGTCGGCGGCGACCACCTGGAGGCCGCGATCGGCTCGATGCGGACCGGCGGCCGCGCCGTGCTGATCGGCGCGATCAGCGGCTACGACACCCCGGCGCCCGGACCGCGCAACCTCGACCTGCTCGTCCACCGGCAGATCACGCTGCGCGGCATGCAGGTCTCCTCCTACTTCGACCGGTTCCCCGAGTTCATCGGGCGGGCGGCGGGCTGGATCGCCGACGGCTCGCTGCAGACCGCCGAGACGGTCGTCGAGGGGATCGACCAGGCCCCGGCCGCGTTCCTCGGCGTCATGACCGGCGCCAACACCGGAAAGATGCTCGTCCGCCTTCCCTGACCACGCAGTCGGAAGGGCGGCGCCCGCCGGGTGCCGCCCTTCCGGAAGGAGACCGCCATGCCCACCGCCCTCCTGGTCGTCGCGCACCCGCGCACCGACTCCCTCACCGCGCGCGTCGCCGAACGCGTCCGCGACCGCCTGACCGCCGCCGGGCGCACCGTCGACGTGCTCGACCTGCACGCCGAAGGCTTCGACCCCCGGATGACCCCGGCCGACGAGCCCGACTGGGGCGACCGCGACAAGGCCTACTCCGCCGAGGTCCGCGCGCACATGGCGCGCGTCGACGCCGCGGACCTGATCGTCGTCGTGTTCCCGGTGTGGTGGTACGGCGTCCCGGCCCTCCTCAAGGGCTGGATCGACCGGGTGTGGAACTACGGCTTCGCCTACGGGCGCAGCAAGCCGCGCCTGGCCGGCAAGCGCATGGTCTGGCTCGCGCTGGCGGGCGAGGGCGAGAAGGCGTACAGCGCGACCGGCCTCGGCGACGCCCTCGAACTCCAGCTGCGGGCGGGCGTCTCCCAGTACTGCGGCATCAAGGACGCCTCGGTGCGCTTCCTGTACGGCTCCATCCCGTCCGGCCCGTGGGAGGAGCACCTGCCGGCGTTCCTGGCCAGGGCCGACGCCGCCACCGCCGATCTCATCTGAGGCGGAACGGGGGCTGTCCGCCGGGTGATGCCCCGCAGCCCGAACCTCGAAAAGATGGACGCGGCCGACCCGGGTCCGCTAGAGAAGCGAGGTATGACCGCTTTGGTACTCGGGCCGCTCCTCCGGCACGTCGGCGAGCGCACCGCCACGATCTGGGTGGAGACCGCCCACCCGTGCGAGGTCCGCGTGTTCAACGACGAGCACGGGCTCGACGCGAGCGCGCGGACCTTCACGGTGCACGGCCACCACTACGCCTTCGTCGAGATCGACGGGCTCGAACCGGGCGCCCGCGTCCCCTACTCGGTCGCGCTGGACGAGCACGTGGTGTGGCCGGAGGGGGTGACGCGGTTCCCGGCCAGCCAGATCCGCACCCTGGAGCTGGGCGACGGCGTGCAGGTGTCGTTCGGCTCCTGCCGCCGCGCCCCCGACACCGCCCGGGTGCACGGCGTGGACGCGCTGGCGGCGTTCGCGCACCGGCTGGCCGCCGACGCCCGCGACTGGCCCGACGTGCTGCTGATGGTCGGCGACCAGGTGTACGCCGACGAGCTCAGCGAGGAGATCCGCACCTTCATCCGCTCGCGCCGCGCGCCCGACGTCGAGCCGGTGGACGAGCTGGCCGACTACGAGGACTACGCCCACCTGTACAAGCTGGCCTGGCGCGAGGACCCGGCGGTGCAGTGGCTGCTGTCCACCGTGCCCACCTTCGTGATCTTCGACGACCACGACATCCGCGACGACTGGAACACCTCCCACACCTGGCGGCAGCAGATGTGGGCGCAGGACTGGTGGCGCGCGCGCATCACCGGCGGCATCGGCTCGTACTGGGTCTACCAGCACCTCGGCAACCTCGCCCCCGAGGAGCGCGCCGCCGACCCCGTCTACCGGGCGGTGCGCGAGGCGTCGGAGAACGGCGGCGACGGCGGCAAGATCCTGGACGAGTTCGCCGAGCGCGCCGACAAGGAGCCGGCCACCGCGCGCTGGAGCTACGCCCACGACTGGGGCAACACCCGCCTGGTCGTGGTGGACAGCCGCTGCTCGCGCCTGCTGACCGCCGACCGGCGCGGGATGCTGGACGACGAGGAGTTCGACTGGCTGGACGGGCAGCTCCAGGGCGGCATGGACCACCTGCTGATCGCCAGCTCGCTGCCGTACCTGCTGGCCCCGGCCATCCACCACGCCGAGACCTGGAACGAGGCCGTCGCCGGGGGCGCGTGGGGGCCGCGCGCGGCCAGGCTCGGCGAGAAGCTGCGGCAGGGCGCCGACCTGGAGCACTGGGGCGCCTTCGACCAGTCGTTCCGCGAGGTCGCGCGCGACATCATCGCGGTGGGGCGCGGCGAGCGCGGCCCGGCGCCGGCCAGCATCTCGTTCCTGTCCGGCGACGTGCACTACTCCTACCTGGCGCGCGTCACCGATCCGCGGACGCAGTCGGCGATCTCGCAGGTGGTGTGCTCGCCGCTGCGCAACCCGCTGCCCGGCATGTTCCGGTGGGCCAACCGCGTCGCCGTGGCGCGCCCGCTGCGCGGGCTGCCGCGCGTGCTGGCGCGCATGGCGAAGGTGCCGGTCGCGCCGCTGAAGTGGCGGCTGACCGACGGCCCGTGGTTCGACAACGCGATCGCGACCGTGGACCTGCGCGGCCGTGTCTGCAAGGTGAGGTGGGAGACGCCCAGCAGCGAGACGGAGCTGACCGACATGGCGGTCGTGACCGTCTGCTGACGCTGCGGTCGTGACCGTCTGCTGACATCGCGGTCGTCGCCGCCCGCCTGAACGCGACGGGCGCGTCCGTTCCGCCCCCTCGCCGGAACGGACGCGCCCCGCGGGCCATCGGCGCCGGAACCCCGCCCCCTCACCGGGGCACGCGGCGCCGATGGCGTCCCGGACCGGGCGCATGATCCGCCCGGCGCGCCGTCGGCGGCCACCCGGCCGCCGGGTCAGCCGGGTCGGCCGACCAGCGCCTCCAGCAGGGCCTGCGCCTCCTTCAGCGAGGACGGCAGCGGCTCCACCCGGAC
The DNA here is from genome assembly GCA_050936435.1 of Spirillospora sp. CA-253888. Lineage (GTDB taxonomy): Bacteria > Actinomycetota > Actinomycetes > Streptosporangiales > Streptosporangiaceae > Spirillospora. Next base: position 4,002,240 of record JBNJMT010000001.1, on the reverse strand, counting down.
CGGGCAGCCCGCGCGCCCGGCGCCCAGCAGCCTCCGCAGCTCGGCCACCTCCGCCTCCAGGCGCGGCCCGGCCGCCACCAGCGCCGCCGCCCGGCCCGTGCCGATCAGCGACAACGTCTCGCCGCCCGCGAACACCGCGCGCAGGTCGTGCGCCACCACGATCGCGCGGGCCAGCCGCCGCCACGGCTCCACCCCGCCCGGCAGGTCCACCAGCACCAGCCGGTGCGTGTCGGCCGCGGCCGTGCCCGGCGCGCCGCCCGGCGCCGCCGCGCTCCGGTACAGCTCGGTCAGCCGCGCCCGCAGGTACGGCAGCGTCATCAGCCCGGTCAGCGGGTCCTCGCACGACTCGGCGGCCAGCTCCATCAGTCCCGAGTCCACCCAGCCCTCGGCGGCGCAGCGCACCAGCGACAGCGGCGGGTCCGGCCAGCACAGCACCGAGAACAGCGCGCCGAGGTCGTCCAGCGTCTCGCCGATCCCGACGCCCGCGCGGCCGCGCGCCTGGCCGAGCCGCGCGCACGCCACCGCCATGCCGCGCCCGGCGCAGGCCGCCGCCACCACCGACTCGACCGCCGGGGCCCACCAGTCGCCCGGCGCCGACCAGCCCATCGTGCGGCTCGCCGCCCGCCACCGGTCGCGCAGTTCCTCGGGCGTCTGCGCGGTCCGGACGCCGTTCCAGCGATGCACGACACCCGCCTCCGCCTCTTTCATCGCCCCTCACCTTCCCCGCTGACCTGCACGGACTGTCCTGGCGGTGCGTCCTTCCCCACCTAAGACGGCGAAGCGGTTTAGTCATGACGCCGTTTGCGGAATCATTTCCCGCGACACTGAGTGTTCACGTCATCACCAAGGGCGATCAATGATCGGGCGAGGAGGACGCGTGCGCGAGGCCGCCCCCGAGGTCACCGCACCCGCGCCGAGCGACGCGGTGCTCATCTCCCGCATCCGCGCCGGCGACCGGTCGGCCTACGGCACGCTGTACGAACGCCATCTGGACGCCGCGCGCGGCCTGGCCCGCCACCTGATCGGCGGCGACGCGGCCGACGACGCGGTGCAGGACACCTTCACCAAGGTGCTGGACGTGCTGCGCCGCGGCGGCGGTCCGCAGGCGGGCTTCCGCCCCTACCTGCTCACCGCCGTCCGCCGCACCGTCTACGACCGCTACCGCAGCGACAGGCGGCTGCACAGCACCGACGAGATCGAGCTGTTCGACCCGGGCCAGCCGTTCGAGGACCCCGCGCTGGCCGGGCTGGAGCGCTCGATGATCGTGCGCGCCTACCGGTCGCTGCCCGAGCGCTGGCAGGCGGTGCTGTGGCACACCGTCGTCGAGGGCGCCAAGCCCGCCGAGATCGCGCCGCTGCTCGGGCTGACCGCCAACGGCGCGGCGGCGCTCGCCTACCGCGCCCGCGAGGGGCTGCGGCAGGCGTACCTGCAGATGCACCTGGCCGAGCCGCGCCCGGCCGCCGAGCACGCCCAGCACAGCGGCGCGGGCGTCGCGGCGGGCGCGGCGGTGTCGGCGACCTCCGACGAGCGCTGCCGCCCCGCGCTGGACCGGCTCGGCGCCTACGTGCGCGGCGGCCTCGCCAAACGCGACTCCAAGCTGGTCGAGGACCATCTGGACGACTGCGCCCGCTGCACGGCGATCCACGCCGAGATCGCCGACGTCAACGCCACGCTGCGCGACGCGCTCGGCCCGGTGGTGCTCGGCACGGCGGCCACCGCCTACCTGGCCGCGGTCGCCAAGGGCGGGCTCCTCGGCGGGGTCGTCGGCTGGTTCCGGCACCTGCCCAAGCGGCAGCAGCAGGCGCTGGGCGGCGGCGTCGCCGCGATGGCCGCGATCGCGATGGCCGGGATGCTGCTGGTCTCCAACAACGAGCCGTTCGCCCCCGCCCCGCCCGCCGCGAAGCCGCCGGTCGTCCAGCCCCCGGCCCAGCCGCCAAAGCCCAAGCCCCAGCCCGCGAAACCGCCCGCCGCTCAGCCCGCCCCTCCGGCGCCGGCCCCGGCTCCCGCTCCACGGGCGCCCCGTCCCGTGCCCGAGTCGAAGGCCAAGCCCAGGAAGAAGCCCCCGACGCCCCGGCCACCGGTCCCGCCCCCGCCGGCCAAGCCCTCGCGCCTGACCGCGAGCATCGGGACGGTCGGCACCCTGCTCCGCGAGCAGACCGGCATCGTGGCGATGGCGGTGCGCAACGCGGGCGAGGGCCGTTCCGAGGACGTGGTGGCCGACGTGGAGCTGCCGCCCGACGTCGCCTACCGGGGCGGCACGGCCGGGCGCAACGGCATCGTGTTCCGGCCGATGCGCCCGCCCGGCGACGGGTGGAGCTGCCGTCCGACCGCCGGGACGCGCGTCCGCTGCACCCACGCGCCGCTCCGGCCCGGCGCCTCCGCCTCGGCCTACCTGGACGTGCACGTCGGCCGCACCGCGCCGTACGACACCCCGCCGCGCGTCACGCTGCGCGGCGGCGGCGCCCCGGTCACCGCGCGCGCCGTCCAGGGCATCGCCCGGGACGGCCTGCCCGCCCGGTACGCGGTGGACGGCACCGTCCGCACCGTGCAGGTCGGCAACGCGCTGCTCGGCTGCCCGCCCGACAAGCCCGGCTGCGCCGATGCGCAGGAGCGGAAGGGCGACCGCCGCGACAACGACTTCTGGGACATGGCCCCGGTCGACCGCGACGACGTCGCCGAGACCAAGTCCTCCAGCGCCGCCCTACTGGATCTGCCCGCCAAGGCGAAAGTCCTTTGGGCGGGCCTGTACTGGTCAGGTGTGGGAAACGAGGACGGGACCATGCGACTGCGCGGTCCCGGGGCCGCCGCCTACGCCACGATCCGGCCCACCGAAACCCGACATGCCCGGATGCCGGGCTTCGTCGCCTACCAGTCGTTCGCCGACGTGACCGCGCAGGTGCGGACGGCCGGCGGCGGCACCTGGTGGGGCGCGGACGCGCCGACCGAGCCGGGCTCGGGCCACTACGCGGGCTGGAGCCTCGTCGTGGTCGTCGAGGACGCCGCGGCGCCCTACCAGCAGGCCATGGTGCTGGACGGGACGCGCGCGGTCGGCCCGCACACCTCCGCCAAGGACGTCACCGTCCAGGTCAACGGGCTGCTGGCGGCGGCCCGCCCGGCGCGCATCGGGATGGTGTCCTGGGAGGGCGATGCGGACCTGCCCGGCGACCGGCTGCTGCTGGACGGCACCCCGCTCGACCCCGGGACCGGCGACCACTCGGCGAACAACGTGCTGGACGCGTCCGCCCTGGGAGCCGTAGGGACAAAGCTGACTTTCGGGATAGATGTCGATTGCTTCTCCACGAAGCTCGGCGACCGCGCCACCCTCACCCTCACCACCCGGCAGGACGCCTTCCTCACCGGCGTCGTCACCGTCACCGCGCCCATGCGCAGCTAGAACGGGGACGGCCGCGAAGGGAGGCCGGCGGGGGCGCACGCGGGCCCCGCGACAAGCCCGGGTCGCGAAACCGCCACGACACCCTTTCTCCCCGTAAAGATCATGAGGAAGCATTAGGGACAGACCGGAACGGCTGGTAGCGTCCGCGCTGACCATCCCCGGACGCCGCCGCGTGCGTACCACCGGACGCGCGGCCCGGCCGGAGCGGTCGCGTGTGGCCAGGCCCCGTGAAAGAGTGGCGAATCGCCGTATTGGCCTACGGGGCTGACGGGCTTCACTACGCTATGAGGACCCGGGGTCTTTCGCCGGCCCGCGTCCCCGAGAGCAGGAAGGGCAGGCCACCCACGATGGTCACCCTCGTCAGCCTGACCGTGGAACACGACGTGGCACGAGGCCCCGAGTCGAGGAAGGGCGGTGTCGCATGGATCGCTGCGCGCTGTTCGTAGACGCCGGCTACCTGCTGGCCGACGGCGCCATGGCGGTGCACGGAACCCGCCATCGCGAGACCGTCTCCTGGGATTTCAGCGGGCTGCTCCAGCTGCTGGGCAATCTGGCCCGCGAGCGCACCGGCGTGCCGCTGCTGCGCTGCTACTGGTACGAGGCCACCGTCGAGGGCCGCCGCGCGCCCGAGCACGAGGCGCTGGCCGACCTGCCCGGGCTGAAGCTGCGGCTGGGCCGCATCCGGCCGGGCCGCCGCGAGGGCGTGGACACCGAGATCCACCGCGACCTGATGACGCTGGCCCGCAACGGCGCGCTCGCCGACGCGGTGCTGGTCAGCGGTGACGAGGACCTGGCGCAGGTGGTCGCCGACGCGCAGGACCTGGGCGTCCGCGTCACCGTCGTGCACGTGGCCGTGGACGGCAACTGGACCATCTCGCGGGTGCTGCGCCAGGAGTGCGACGACCTCATCGAGATCGGCTCGGGCCACCTGCGCCCGTACGTGAACCTGCTGGCCGGGATCGAGACCTCCACCGGGTCCACGCCGGTCTCCACCAGCCCGCTGTCCAACGGGCACGGCAGCGGCGGCGGCGGTTCGCTGGGCTCGCTCCAGCCGCCCTCGCACAACAGCCCGCCGCCGTCCACCCCGCTCACCGGCCAGCCGGTGCCCGGCCTGGTCCCCAGCCAGGCGCCGCCCCCCTCGCTCAGCGGCCCGCAGCCGAGCCTCGGCACGCCGGTCGGCCTCGGCGCCTCCAACGGCCCGCCGCTGCACGCCGCGCCCACCCACTCCTCGTCGCACTCCTCGGCGCACTCCTCGGCGCACTCCTCGGCCTCCTCGTCCGCGCAGGCGCCCTCCGCGACGCAGGCCCCGCCGCCGGCCCCCGGCAGCGGGCCGCAGTACTCCCCACCACCGCCGCCCGGCACCCCGCCGCACGGTCCCTACACCGGGCCCCAGCAGATCTCGCCCGTCCCGGCGCAGCAGAACACCCCGACCCTCGCGGACGCGGTGAAGGCCGCCCACCAGGAGGGCCAGGACTTCGGCGAGTCGGTCGCGCGCGACGCCCCGGCGCTGTGGCTGGAGGCGGTGCTGGCGCGCAAGCCGCGGATGCCCTCCGACCTGGAGGCGCGGCTGCTCCAGGGCTCCTCGCTGCCCATCGACTTCCTGCTGCACGATGAGGTTCGCCACGCGCTGCGCCGCGGCTTCTGGGACGCGCTGGAGCGTTCTCGCAGGTGAGGGCGTTTTTTCCCAAGCCGTACATGTAGAACATTCACGATCATCCGGGATTCGCCCGCTTCGGCCGTCGAGCGCCGGGTAGCGTTGAAGCGTGACGCATGTGACGGAAGACGATCTCGACGATCTGGAGTTCGACACCCTGCGCACGGGCGATCACATCGCGGCCGCCCGGCGGCTGGGCGAACTGGCCGAGTCGGTGTCCGGCGGGGTCTCCCGCGCCAACGTGCTGCTGCGCGCCGGCGAGCAGTGGCAGCACGCCGGCGACCACGGCCGCGCGGCCGACTACTACCGGCGGGCGCTGGAGGACGGCGGCGAGACCTACGGCGATGCGCGCGCCTACCTGGCCGACGCGCTGTTCGAGCTGGGCCGGGCCGAGGAGGCCCGCGCCCTGATCGAGCAGATCCGCGCCGACGCCCCGCGCGACCCGGAGGTGTACCGCGCCGTCGCGGAGGTCCTGTACGCGCAGGGCGACGCCGACGGCGCGCACGAGTGGGCGACCACGGGCGTGGACGTGGTGCTGGCGCTGCGCGACCGCGCGGTGGGCACCGGGATCGGCGCCGAGCCCGACCCGTCCCCGGCCGACGACGTGGAGCTGACACCGGGCCCCGACGACGTGGCGCTCGCCGAGGACAGCCTGGAGGCGCTGCTGCGGCTGCGCTACCGGGCGCGGGTCGACCTCGGCAAGGGCGAGGACGACTACGACGCCCTGCTGGACGATCTTCTGAAGAACGCCTGACGCCCGGCACCGCACGAACACCGAGGCCGCCCGCCGGGCCGCCCGGTCCGCCGGCCCGCTACAGCAGGGCGACCAGTTCGCTCAGCGCCTGCGCCACGGCCGCCGGGGGCTCGTGCTGGACCATCGGCCACCCCCGCAACCGCGCCTCCCGGAGGGCTTCGGTGCGGTCGGCGGCCGCACCGCCCGGCTCGGCCGCGCGGTCGGCGTGGGTGCGGAGGTAGCCGCAGGGCGCGTCCGGCCAGTCGTCGGGCACGGGCGCCGGCGGCGCGGCGTCCTCCTCGTGATCGTGATCGTGGTCGTGGTCGTGATCATGGAGACGGCGCGGCCGGGGCAGGTCGGCGTCGACGAACACGTAGCCGCCCACCGCGCGGTGCGCGGCGCGCTGGGCCAGGGCGACGGCGGGCAGCAGCGGCCCGGCCGCGCCGTGGCCGACCAGCACCAGCGGCACCGACGGGTAGGCCGCCGCGATGACCAGGGAGGCGCGGGCCACGTAGCGCGCCCCGGCCGCGTCCGGGACGTCCGGCGCGATCACGTCGAAGCCGTAGGAGCGCACCATCTCCGGCAGGTCGCCCCAGGCGCCGGCCGAGCCGAGCGGGGCGTGCAGCAGGACGAGGGAACCGGGCGTCATGTCCTCCACCTCCCGGCCCCTGCGCTTCCGGGATTACCGTACACGGAAGGGGCCCGCGGGAGGTGCCGGTACACGGGCGCCGCGGGCGCGAATAGGGTTCCGGTGTGAGCGAACGTGATGACCTGCTGAAAGAGATCAAGGACAAGGCCGTCGTGCACGGCGATTTCGTGCTGTCGTCGGGCAAGCGCGCGTCCTGGTACGTGGACCTGCGCCGGGTCACCCTGGACGGGACGGTCGCGCCGCTGGTGGGGCGGGTGATGCTGGACGAGACCGCGGACCTGGACTACGACGCGGTCGGCGGTCTCACCCTCGGCGCCGATCCGGTGGCGACCGCGATGCTGCACGCCGCCGCGGCGCGGGGCCGCAAGCTGGACGCGTTCGTGGTGCGCAAGGCCGACAAGCAGCACGGCCTGCAGCGCCGCATCGAGGGTCCGGACGTGGCGGGCCGCCGGGTGCTGGCGGTCGAGGACACCTCCACCACCGGCGGCTCGGTACTGACCGCGGTGGAGGCGTTGCGCGCGGCGGGCGCGGAGGTCGTGGCGGTCGCCACCATCCTGGAGCGCGGGGCGGCCGAGCGGATCGCGGCCGAGGGGCTGGAGTACCGGCACCCGTTCAGCGTGCCCGACCTCGGGCTGGACTGACCGGCCGGCGCACGAACGCGGGCGGCGCCCCTCCCTCGGGAGGGGCGCCGCCCGCGTTCCTGAGCGGATCTCGCGCTCAGCGTTTGCGCACGAACCAGGTCCCGCGCTGGCCCGACTGGCCGCGCTCCTGGACCTTGCCGTAGATGGTGACCTCCAGCGCGCCCCCGTCGGAGGCGACCACGTCCAGCGGCGACTCGGTCCACTGCCGGCCCTCGCCGGGGTTGAGCGGGCCGCTGAGCAGGATGTCATTGGTTCCGGCGATCTTGACGACCACGTTCACCGGCCGGTTGCCGATCACCTCGACCACCAGCGAGTTGCTCTGCGTCGCCGACGCGCCCGACCGGCGCGGCGTCGGCGCGCCCGGCTCCTTGCCGCCCCCGCCCGCGCTCGGCGTGGGCACGGGTTTCTCCGCCTCGGACGTCAGCGCGTTGACCAGCGCCATGCCGCCCACCACGACCAGTGCGAGGGCGAGCATCACGGCGACTGCCGCGATCAATATGCGCGCGAGACCACGAGGGTCCGACCGATGACGTCCCACATGGGGAGGTTAGCGATAACTCTCACCGCTGAGCGACGGACGAGACTGTTCCGGGGCATTCTTATTGCCTCCGGGGCCGTCTCCGCCGTTGCCGCCACGGCCTTTCAGGACTTCGCGAACGATCGGGATGACCGACAGGACCAGGATGATCGCGACGCCCGGCAGGATGTAGCTCTCGATGTTGGGGACCTTCGCGCCCAGGAAGTGGCCCAGCAGGAACAGCGAGTCGGTCCACACGATGGCGCCGATCACGTTCCACACGAGGAACCTGCGCGAGTCCATCCCGAGCATCCCGGCCAGCGGGTTGAGGAAGGTCCGCACGATCGGGATGAAGCGGGCCAGGACCACGGCCTTGGCCGGGCCGAAGCGGTTGAAGTAGTACTCGGCCTTCTCCACCCACTCCTGCCGGAAGATCTTGGAGTCGGGGCGGTCGAAGAGCTTGCGCCCGTAGCGGGCGCCGAGCCAGTGGCCGAGCTGCGCCCCGGCGATCGCGGCGATCGGGCCGCCGATCAGCAGCCACGGCAGCGACAGCGGCTGGAACTCCTGGCCGTTGACCTGGTTCACCGCGGTGAGGATCCCCGCCGTGAACAGCAGTGAGTCGCCCGGCAGGATGCAGCCGAACAGCAGCCCGGTCTCCGCGAAGATGATGGCGAGGACGCCGATCGTGGCGAAGGTGCCGAACAGTTGCAGCCAGGCGGTCGGATGCAGCCACTCGGTGATGTCAAGGGATATGAGCGCGAGATCCACGCTGCGAGCGTACCCGGCGGCCGGTCCGGTTTCCGCGATAAACGATTCCTCGACCAGGTCCGGCAATCCTCGCTTCACCAGGCGTCCCACCTGCCCCAAAGGGGGTGCGCCGGGGCGCGGACACCCCGAGGAGCGGCCCCCCGCTGGTCTGCGGCGGGAAAAACGGGATACTGGCCGTGGACGGCATGCCCAGCCCGTCCCCCGCGCCCGGAACCACGATCTGGAGCGCGGCGGGGCGGATGCGCCCGCCCGGCCGGACGCCCGGCGGCACCACTGCGTAAGGAAAGGACGCCCACATGCCCATCGCGACCCCCGAGGTCTACGCGGAGATGCTCGACCGTGCCAAGCGGGACGGTTTCGCCTACCCCGCGATCAACGTGACCTCCAGCCAGACCCTGAACGCGGCGCTGCAGGGCTTCGCCGAGGCCGAGAGCGACGGCATCATCCAGGTGTCCACCGGCGGCGCCGAGTACCTGTCGGGCCAGGGCGTCAAGGACATGGTCACCGGCTCGGTGGCGCTGGCCGAGTTCGCCCGCGTGGTGGCCGACAGGTACCCGGTCAACGTGGCGCTGCACACCGACCACTGCCCCAAGGACAAGCTCGACGGGTTCATGCGCCCGCTGATCAAGATCTCCCAGGAGCGGGTGGCGCGCGGCGAGCAGCCGCTGTTCCAGTCGCACATGTGGGACGGCTCGGCCGTGCCGCTGGAGGAGAACCTCCAGATCGCCGCCGAGCTGCTGGCCGAGTGCGCCAAGGCGAACATCATCATGGAGATGGAGATCGGCGTCGTCGGCGGCGAGGAGGACGGCGTCGCCAACGAGATCAACGAGAAGCTGTACACCACGGTCGGCGACGCGCTGGACACCGCCAAGGCCGTCGGCGTCGGCGAGAAGGGCCGCTACATCCTGGCGGCGACCTTCGGCAACGTGCACGGGGTGTACAAGCCGGGCGCGGTCAAGCTGCGTCCGGAGGTGCTGAAGGAGATCCAGGACGCGGTCGGCGCCGAGTACGGCAAGGACAAGCCGTTCGACCTGGTGTTCCACGGCGGCTCGGGCTCCACGCTGGAGGAGATCCGCGAGGCGGTGTCCTACGGCGTGATCAAGATGAACATCGACACCGACACCCAGTACGCCTTCACCCGCCCGATCGCCGGGCACATGTTCGCCAACTACGACGGCGTGCTGAAGATCGACGGCGAGGTCGGCAACAAGAAGAAGTACGACCCGCGCTCCTACGGCAAGGCCGCCGAGAACGCGATGGCCGCGCGCATCACCGAGGCGTGCGAGAGCCTGCTGTCGGCGGGCAAGAAGATCAAGTAACCCCCTCGTGAGGGCCGGGGCGGCGCCGTCCCGGCCCTTGCGCGCACCCCTGCGTTGCCTGACGAAACCCGGGTACGCTGCGGGCGTGGCCCTACCCCGCACCTACGAGTCCCAGAACTGCTCGATCGCCCGCTCCCTGGAGGTGGTCGGCGACCGCTGGACGCTGCTGGTGATCCGCAGCGCGCTGGAGGGCGTGCGCCGCTTCGACGACTTCCAGGACGCGCTGGGCGTGGCGCGCAACGTGCTGACCGACCGGCTGTCCCGCCTGTGCGACGAGGGCATCCTGCGCCGCGTCCCCTACCAGGAGCGGCCCGTCCGCCACGAGTACCGCCTGACCCGCAAGGGCGTGGAGCTCTGGCCGGCGATGATGACCCTGCTGCTGTGGGGCGACCGGCACTACGCGCCCGACGGGCCGCCGCTGCTGGTGGCCCACCGCGGCTGCGACGGGACGCTGACGCCCGCGCTGACCTGCTCGTCCTGCGGGGCCGCCCTCACCCCCAACAACGTCGAGCCCCGGCACGGTCCCGGCGCCTGAGCCGCCGACGGCGCCACGCCCGCGAAAACAAGGGTTGTCTCACGCAACCCTTTGCGGTCCAATAAGTTTTATGAAGCAACTCGCAGCGTCGCGAGGGAGTGGACCCACCCTCGCCGACATCCGCATCCGCCCCTTCGGCACCGCCGACGCCGACCGGCTGCGCGAGATGTCGGCCCTGCTGTCGCACGGCAGCCTCTACACCCGCTTCTTCACCGGCACCCCGCGCATCCCCGAGCCCTACGTGGCCACCCTGCACGGCCTCGACCACTGGAACCGCGAGGCGCTGGCCGCGCTGCTGGACGGGACGCTGGTCGGCGTCGCCGAGTACGTCCGCGACCGCGACCGGCCCCGCCGCGCCGAGCTCGCCGTCCTGGTCGCCGACCCCTGGCAGCGGCGCGGCCTCGGCGGCCTGCTGGTGGCCTGCCTGGCCCCGCTGGCGCAGCGCCGCGGCATCACCGAGTTCGGCGCCGAGGTGATCTACGGGAACCGGCCCGCGCTCACCGCGATCCGGCGGCACTGGCCCGCCGCGACCCCCGCCGGCGAGGGCGGCGCGGCGAGCTTCCGGCTGCCTCTGCCCATCCCGGGTTGATCCGGACTACCTGCCCCGACTTACCATGACCGGCATGACCCAGAACCTGCTCGGCGGCCCGCCCCCGACCGAACTCCCGGACAACGCCGAGGCCCGCGAGGCCCTGGAGAGCGGCGTCGACCCGGTCGAGGTGGCCGCCCGCCACCCCGAGTACCCCGGCGCGTGGGCCGCACTGGCCGACCGCGCCTTCGCCGCCGGCAGCGTCATCGAGTCCTACGCCTACGCCCGCACCGGCTACCACCGGGGCCTGGACGCCCTGCGCCGCGCGGGCTGGAAGGGCCACGGCCCGGTGCCCTGGGAGCACGAGGCCAACCGCGGCTTCCTGCGCGCCCTGCACGCCCTCGGCCGCGCCGCGGCCGCGATCGGCGAGGACGCCGAGGCGACCCGCTGCAAGACCTTTTTGCGCGACAGCAGCGAGACCGCCGCGAAGGCCCTGGCGTAAGGGTTTCCTTTCCGGACCGGAGGGGCTCACCGGCCCCTCCGGCCCCGTCCGCGACGACGCGCGGTTTCTTCCGCCTCCGGCTACGGGTACGATTTGATCGCAAGAGGCCCCTTCGCACTTGCGATCAGGGGCCTTCGTCGTGGGAAGGAAAAGTGGCATGCCGGCCATCGTTCTTGTCGGAGCCCAATGGGGAGATGAGGGCAAGGGCAAGGCCACCGACCTGCTCGGCGGGGACGTCGACTACGTCGTCCGCTACCAGGGTGGCAACAACGCCGGCCACACCGTGGTCATCGGCGACAAGTCCTACGCCCTGCACCTGCTCCCGTCCGGCATCCTGTCGGACGACGTCGTCCCGGTCATCGGCAACGGGGTGGTGATCGACCCGGCGGTGCTGCTGCAGGAGATCGACGGCCTGGCCGAGCGCGGGATCTCCGCCGAGCGCCTGCTGATCTCGGCCGACGCGCACCTGATCATGCCGCAGCACCGGAGCCTGGACAAGGTCACCGAGCGCTACCTCGGCAAGGCCCGCATCGGCACCACCGGCCGCGGCATCGGCCCGGCGTACGCCGACAAGATCAACCGCATGGGCATCCGGGTGCAGGACCTGTTCGACCCCAACATCCTCACCCAGAAGCTGGACCTGTCGCTGCGCGAGAAGAACCAGGTCCTCACCAAGGTCTACAACCGGCGCCGCATCGAGACCGGCCCGATCGTCCAGGAGTACCTGGCCTACGGCGAGCGGCTCAAGCCCTACGTCGCCGACACCACGCTGGTGCTCAACAGGGCGCTGGACGACGGCAAGGTCGTGCTGCTGGAGGGCGCGCAGGGCACGCTGCTGGACATCGACCACGGCACCTACCCGTTCGTGACCTCCTCCAGCCCCACCGCGGGCGGCGCGTGCGCCGGATCGGGCGTCGGCCCCACCAAGGTCACCAAGGTCATCGGCATCCTGAAGGCCTACACCACGCGCGTCGGCTCGGGACCGTTCCCGACCGAGCTGCTGGACGAGTGGGGCGAGTACCTGCGCACGACCGGCGGCGAGTACGGCGTCACCACCGGCCGCGACCGCCGCTGCGGCTGGTTCGACGCGGTGATCGCCCGCTACGCCGCCCGCGTCAACGGCATCACCGACTTCTTCCTGACCAAGCTGGACGTGCTGTCCGGCCTGGAGCGGGTGCCGGTCTGCGTCGCCTACGACGTCGACGGCGAGCGGGTGGAGGAGCTGCCCACCACCCAGACCGACTTCCACCACGCCAAGCCCGTCCTGGAGTACCTGGAGGGCTGGCAGGAGGACATCACCGGCGCCAAGACCTTCGAGGACCTGCCCAAGAACGCGCAGGCCTACGTGCGGGCGCTGGAGGAGATGTCGGGCGCCCGGATCTCGGCGATCGGCGTCGGCCCGGGCCGCGACCAGACGTTGTCGCTGCGCCCGCTGATCTGATCCACGGCGAACGGCGGCCGTCCCCCGGGACGGCCGCCGTTCCCTGTTTTTCACCGGTAGGACACGAACCGCTCGGTTACAGCCGGTAGCGTGCGGGCCGTGACTTGCTTCGGGGGAGCCGTGGAGATCCACGGTCATCGGGGGGCGCGTGGGCTTCGGCCGGAGAACACGCTGCCGGGATTCGCGCACGCCCTGGCGCTCGGCGTGGACGCGGTCGAGCTGGACGTGGGCATGACCGCCGACGGAGTGGTCGTGCTGGGCCACGACCAGGTGCTGTCGCCGGTGAACGTGGCCGACACCGCGCCCGCCGCCGCGGACGACCCGCTGTTCCCCTACGTGGGGCGGGCGATCGCCGAGCTGACGCTGGCGCAGTTCCGGACGCTGGACGCGGGCGTGCGGCGGCCGCTGAGCGACGACGACCCGTTCGTGCTGACGCAGCTCCCGCTGCCCGGGACCGTCCCGGCGACCCTGGACGAGGCGTGCGCGCTGCTGGGCGCCGCGCCCGGGGTGCGGCTGGCGGTGGAGCTGAAGACCGACCCCGGCTGGCCCGACGCGGCCGTGCGGCGCTTCACCGAGGCGGTGGCCGACGTGCTGGCCGCGCACGGCCTCACGTCCAGGGGGCGGCTGCTGGCGTTCGACTGGCGGGTCCTGGTGGCCGCGCGCGAGTACGCCCCGGCGCTGGGCCGGGTGGCCCTGGTGGAGCGCAAGACCCTCGTGCCGGGCACCGGCTGGCTGGCGGGCAGGGCCCCGCAGGACCCCGCGGCGTCCGCGCTGGAGATCGGCGCGACCGCGCTGTCGCCCGAGCACCACCTCACCACGCCGGAGCTGGTGGCCCGCGCGCACACGCTGGCGCTGCCCGTGGCGGTGTGGACGGTGAACGACCCCGCCGAGATGGCCCGCTTCATCGGCCACGGCGTGGACGCGGTGGTCACCGACTACCCCGACCGGCTGCGGGCGGTCATGGCCGAGGGGGGCCTGCCGCTGCCCGCGCCGTTCCGGAGCCCCGTCCTGCGGTGAGGGGCTGGTGAGGGGCTACAGCCAGCCGTTGCGCCGGAAGCCCCGGTAGAGGGAGAGACAGGCCGTGGCGATCACGCCGAGGATCATGAAGTAGCCGTACTGCCACTTGGTCTCGGGCATGAAGTCGAAGTTCATCCCGTAGATCCCGGCGATCGCGGTGGGGACCATGAAGATGGCGCCCCAGGCGGAGATCTTGCGCATGTCCTGGTTGTCGGCGACGGTGACCTGGGTCATGTGCGCCTGCAGGATCGGGTTCAGCAGCTCGTCGTAGGACTCCACCTGCTCGCGGACGCGGGTCAGGTGGTCCTCGACGTCGCGCAGGTACTCCTTGATGTCGTCGGGCACGAAGCGGCGGCCGGCGAGCTGGCGCAGCGGCCCGGCCAGCGGCCCGACGGCGCGCTTGAGCTGGATGACCTCGCGCTTCAGCCGGTAGATGCGGCGGGCCTCGTCGGTGCGGTCGGGCGCGAACACCGCCTCCTCGACCTCGTCGATGTCCTCCTGGACGGCGTCGGCCACGTTGACGTAGCCGTCCACGACGCGGTCGGCGATGGCGTGCAGGACGGCCGCCGGGCCGAACGCGAGCCGGGAGGGGTGCTCCTCCAGCTGGCGGCGGACCGGACCGAGCTCGCCGTGCGCGCCGTGCCGGACCGTCACCACGAAGTCGGGCCCGCAGAACACCATGATCTCGCCGGTCTCGACGACCTCGGCGCCGGCGGGCTCGCGCTGCACGTACCCGACGGTCTTCAGCACGAAGAACTGGACGTCGTCGTAGCGCTCCAGCTTGGGCCGCTGGTGGGCGTGGACGGCGTCCTCGACCGCCAGCGGGTGCAGGCCGAACACCTCGGCCAGCTCGGTCAGCTCGGCGGCCGAGGGCTCGTGCAGGCCGACCCAGACGAACCCGGCGCTCTCCTCGTCGCCGATCGTGGTGAGGTGGCCGTCGCGCACCAGGCGGACGGCGTCCTCCACCGAGTCGGTGCACACGCGGTTGCCGTCGATGTAGGCGGCCCAGTCGATCACCGCGGTGTGCCGGCGGGCCCCCTGGACCGGCACCGGGTGCGGGCGGCCGCGGGTCTTGAACAGCGACATCGTCGCGCGGCCCGGGCGGACTCGTGTCATGGCCATGAGAGGTTGCTCCTAACCCTCCGGCCACACGCGCCTGCGCGCGCTCGACCCAGGATCAGGCTGAGGAGCGCGCGGAAGTGGGCATGGCCGGACGCCGTGTAGAGGCGGACGGAAGAACAGTCCAGTCCGGACTGTGAGGGGTTTCCGGCGAACCGCACGTATCGCCAGGACTCATCCCGACCACCTCCTTTCGCAACAGGCGACAAGGCCACAATCCCGTGCAGCCTACCAGCCGACATTTGAGACGCCGCGGGCAACGGAAGAGTTCACGAGCACGCTTCCGGGTGTGCACCGGAGGCGTTCCGCAGGTGTCCGCGCGCGCGAGGGAACGGCCTTCCGCTCCTTCCGGAACAACGCGTTCGCGGCCTGGGATATGCCGACCACGGGCGGGCCCGGGCCCAGTAAGCTCCCGTGACGTGCGAGTACTCGTCCTTGGATCGGGTGGCCGCGAGCACGCGCTCGCCCGCGCCCTGCACCGCGACCCTGCCGTCACCGCCCTCCACTGCGCCCCGGGCAACCCGGGCACGGCCGAGATCGCGGACAACCACCAGATCGACCCGCACGATCCGGCGGCGGTGGTGGAGCTGGCCGGCCGGCTGGCCGTCGACCTGGTCGTGGTCGGCCCCGAGGCGGTGCTGGTCACCGGGGCCGGCGACGCGCTGCGCGCGGCCGGGATCGCCTGCTTCGGCCCCGACCGCGAGGCCGCCCGGATCGAGGGCTCCAAGGCGTTCGCCAAGGAGATCATGCAGGCCGCCGGGGTGCCGACCGCCGCCGCCTTCGTGTGCGAGTCGGCGCCCGAGACCGAGGCCGCGCTGGACGAGTACGGCCCGCCCTACGTGGTGAAGGACGACGGCCTGGCCGCGGGCAAGGGCGTGGTGGTGACCGACGACCGGGCCGCCGCCCTCGCGCACGCCATGGCGTGCGAACGCGTGGTGATCGAGGAGTACCTGGACGGCCCGGAGGTCTCGCTGTTCGCCCTGTGCGACGGCGTGAACGCGGTGCCGCTGATGCCCGCGCAGGACTTCAAGCGCGCCTACGACGGCGACGAGGGCCCCAACACCGGCGGGATGGGCGCCTACACGCCGCTGCCGTGGGCCCCGCCGGACCTGGTCGAGGAGGTCATGCGGACCGTCGTCCAGCCGACCGTGGACGAGCTGCGCCGCCGCGGCCTGCCGTACGTGGGCGTGCTGTACGCGGGCCTCGCACTGACCGCCAAGGGCGTGCGGGTGATCGAGTTCAACGCCCGCTTCGGCGACCCCGAGACCCAGGTCGTGCTGGACCGGCTGGCGACGCCGCTGGCGGGCCTGCTGCACGCGTGCGCGGTCGGCGGCCTGGACCCGGCCTTCCGCCCCGCCTGGCACGAGGGCTCGGCGGTGACGGTCGTGATCGCGGCGGAGGGCTACCCCGAGAACCCGGTCAAGGGCGACGAGATCACGGGCCTGGACGAGGCCGCCCGGGTGCCCGGCGCGTACGTGCTGCAGGCAGGCACCCGGCGGGCGGGCGACCGCCTGCTGACCAGCGGCGGCCGGGTGCTGAACGTGGTCGGCACCGGCCCCGACCTGGCCGCCGCCCGCACCACCGCCTACGAGGCCGCCGCCCTGATCAAGATCCGCGGCGCCCACCGCCGCGGGGACATCGCGCTGAAGGCGGCCGAGCAGAACTGAGCTCAGCAGGCCGGGCGGCGCGGCGCGCGGCCCGGCCGAGTGAACCTCCCGGCCCGCAGCCGCGTCTGATCTCGGGATGAACCGAGACGAACTGACCGACGCGGAACGCCGCCTGTGGGACGCCTGCCCGAGCGGCGAGACCGTCGCGTTCGACGGCGGCGAGACCGTGCGCGCCGAGGTGATCAAGGCGCTGCTGCTGGGCGCGGTCGACCCCGCGCCCGGCCACTACCCGGGCGTGCGGGTGCGCGGGGCCCGGATCACCGGGCGGCTCGACCTCGACGGAACGCAGTTCGACACGCTGCTGGACTGCGGCGACTGCGTCTTCGAGGACCGGGTGAGTCTCGCCGAGACCAGCCTGCGCACGCTGCGCATCACCGACAGCCGCCTCCAGGCGTTCAAGGCCCCGCGGCTGCGGGCGACCGGCCTGCTCTCGCTGAAAAGGTCGTCCTTCGACGGCACGCTGCGGCTGGACCACGCGCACCTGGAGAGCGAGGTCCGGCTGACCGACGTCGTGGCCGACCAGGTGAAGGCACACAACGTCGAGGTCCAGGGCACGCTGGAGGCCACCAGGATCACGGTCCGGCGCGACTTCAACGTGCGCAGCGGCCGGATCGTCGGCGACCTCGTCCTGACGGAAGGGCGGTTCGGCGGCCCCGGCGAGGAGGTCGCGCTGGACGGCGACGCGGTCAGGATCGAGGGGCGGCTGCGCGCCGAGAGCACCGAGTTCACCGGCTGCGTCCGGATGCGGAGCGCGTACGTGGGCGGCACGGTGACGTTCTCCCGGGCCCGGCTGGTGTCGCCCGGCCACGCCGCGCTCAACGCGGGCGGCCTCACGGTGGGCGGCGGGGTCTTCTGCTGGCAGGGGTTCAGCGTCAAGGGCGCGATCCGGCTGATCGGCGCGCAGATCGCGGGCAACCTGACCTTCGACGACGCCCGGTTCGACCATCCCCCGGGCAACGCCCTGAACCTGAACTCGGCGTCGTGCAGCGAGTTCACCGCCGTCAACCTGCGCGTGGCGGCGGGTGAGATCAGCATGCGCAACACCCGGGTCGACGGCCTGCTCCGCCTGGACGGCGCCGAACTCCGCAACGCCGGCGGCCGCCGCGCCCTCGCCATCGACCACGCCGAACTCGGGCTGGTCTCGCTGAACCGGCTGCGGGCGAACGGCGAGGTGATGATCCGCGCGACGCACGTCAAGGTGCGCCTGATCCTCACCAAAGCCGTCCTGCGCAACCCGCAGGGCGTGGCGCTGCGCGCCTCCAACACCGAGATCGGCGCGGACCTGAACGCGCGCGGCCTCACCGCCGAGGGAGAGGTCAGGCTCAACGGGATGCGCGTGGGCCAGCACGCGGACCTCGCCGGCGCCCGCCTGTCCGCAGACGTCGCGCTGGACGCCCACGGGCTCGCGGCGGGTGAGCTGTCGCTGCTGCCCGGCGCGCCCGTCGAGGGCAAGGTCGTGCTGACGCACGCGCGCATCGGCGTGCTCCGCGACGACCCGGCCCGCTGGCCGGCCACGCTGGACACCAACGGCCTCACCTACCAGGCGCTGGAACCGCGCCTGCCCGCCAAACAGCGGCTGACCTGGCTGAACGGCGACCGCAACAGTTTCGAGTCACAGCCTTACGAACAGCTCGCCCTGCACTACACCGCGCTTGGCCTGCACGCCGACGCGCGGAAGGTCCTGCGCGCCAAGGAGCGCCTCCGGCTCGACGGCGAGACCCCGCTCATCCGCTTCTGGGGCAGGCTGCAGGAGCTGACCACCGGGTACGGCTACCAGCCGTGGCGGTCGTTCCTGTGGCTGGCGGCGCTGGTGACCGTCGGCAGCGTGATCTATGGGCTGCATCCGCCGGCCCCGCTCAAGGCCGACGAGGCGCCGCACTTCAACCCGGTGGTGTACACGCTCGACCTGATGATCCCGATCGTCGACCTGGGGCAGCAGCGCGGGTTCAACCCGGCCGGGGCCTACCAGTGGCTGTCGTACGCGTTCGTCGCGGCGGGCTGGGTGCTGGCCACCACGATCGCCGCCGGGGTGGCCCGCAACATCAACCGCCGCTGACCCCGGCGGCGGGGCGCGGAACAGGGCGGGGACGCTCCCGGTTCCCGGCCCGTCCCCGAGCATCCCGGCCCACCTGGAAGAATCAAAGGGTGATTGAGCGCTACACCCTCCCCGAGATGGGCCGCGTCTGGAGTGACGCGCACAAGTACGAGCTGTGGTGCAAGGTCGAGACCCTGGTGGTCGAGGCCCACGCCGCGGCCGGCACGATCCCGGCGGAGGTGGTGGAGCCGGTCCGCAACGCGCCGCCGCCCACGCCGGAGGCCGTGCACGAGATCGAGGCCGTCACCCAGCACGACGTGATCGCGTTCCTGTCGGCCTGGGCCGACAACACCGAGCCCCGCGAGGCGGCCCGGTACGTGCACTTCGGGATGACCTCCTCCGACCTGCTCGACACCGCGCTGGCCCTCCAGCTCGTCGAGGCCACCGACATCCTGCTGGCCAAGGCCGACACCCTGGTCGCCACGCTGCGCGACCACGCGCTGGCGCACCGCGCCACCCTGCGCGTCGGCCGCACGCACGGCATCCACGGCGAGCCGGACGTGTGGGGCCACCGCGTCGCCGACTTCGCCTTCGGTCTCGCCCGCTCGCGCGACCGGCTGCGCCGGGCGCGCGAGGCGGTCGGCGTGATGGCGATCTCCGGTGCGGTCGGCACCTACTCCAACATCGACCCCGAGATCGAGCGGCACGTCGCGCGCAAGCTGGAGCTGAAGGCCGCCGACGTGTCCACCCAGGTGGTGCTGCGCGACGGCATCAGCGAGTGGGTGTCCAGCCTGGCGATCATGGCGACGGTGCTGGAGGCGATCGCGCTGGAGGTGCGGCACGGCCAGCGCACCGAGGTGCGCGAGCTGTGGGAGCCGTTCGGCAAGGGGCAGAAGGGCTCCTCGGCCATGCCGCACAAGAAGAACCCGATCATCTCCGAGCGGCTGGCCGGGATGGCGCGGATCGTGCGGGCCCAGATCGTCCCGGTCATGGAGGGCATCCCGCTGTGGCACGAGCGGGACATCTCGCACTCCTCGACCGAGCGCATCGCGCTGCCGGACGCCTCGATCGCGCTGGACTACATGCTGAACCTCACCAACCGGCTCATGTCGGGCCTGGTGGTGGACGCCGACCGGATGCGCGCCAACCTGGACTCCACCGGCGGCCTGATCTACACCTCCACCGTGCTGCTGGAGCTGGTCGAGGCCGGGATGTCGCGCGACGACGAGGCGTACCCGCTGGTCCAGCAGGCCGCGATGGAGACCTGGGAGACCGGCGTCCCCTTCCGTGAGACCCTGCGCAAGCGCGCCGCCCAGTGGAACGACGGGGCCGGGCTGGCGCTGGACGAGGCGCGCCTGGACGAGGTGTGCCGCCCCGAGCGGTTCGTGGAGCGGCTCGCCCCGATGTTCGAGCGCCTCCAGGCCCTCGTCTGACAGGCCCTCGTCCGACCCCCGAACAGGAGAGCCGTGCCCGCCACCCTGACCGAGCTGACCGTGTACCCGCTCAAGAGCGGTGGCGGCACGGCGCTGTCGCGCGCCGAGCTGCTGCCGACCGGGCTGCGGTACGACCGCGAGTTCATGCTGGTCACCCCGGAGGGGCGGTTCCTGTCCCAGCGGGAGCACGCCGCCATGGCGCGGATGCGGCCGGTCTACGACGGCGCGGAGCTGACCGTGCGCGCGGACGGCCGCGAGCCCCTCGTCCACAAGGCCGTGGACGAGGGGCCCGTCCTGGACGTCACCGTCCACCGCTCGTCGTGCCAGGGCGTCGACCAGGGCGACCGGGCCGCCGCCTGGTTCTCCGACCTGCTGGACGCCGAGTGCCGCCTGGTGCGCTTCACCGGGCACCGGCCCACCTCGCGCGGCGGCGGCGAGGTCGCCTTCGCCGACGGCTACCCGCTGCTGGTGATCTCCGTCGAGTCGCTGGCCGACCTGAACGGGCGGCTGCCCGAGCCGCTGCCGATGAACCGGTTCCGCCCCAGCCTGGTGATCGCGGGTCTCGGCGCGTTCGGCGAGGACCGGGTGCGCCGGATGCGCATCGGCGCGGGGCCGGACGCCGTCGAGATCGAGGTGGTCAAGCCGTGCGCCCGCTGCGTGATCACCACCACCGACCAGGAGACCGGTGAGCGCGGTCGCGAGCCGCTGCGCACGCTGGCGACCTACCGCACCCTCGACCGGGGCATCCGCTTCGGCCAGAACGCGGTGCCGCGCGCGGCGGGCACGCTCGCGGTCGGCGACCCGGTCGAGGTCCTGGAGACCGCCGGCTGAGCCGGTCAGCCGACGATCTCCCCCGTCTCCTTGCCGTACTGGTCGCGCATCGCCGTCGGCACGATCTCCAGCGACACGCCGGGCAGCGACGGCACCGGCCGCACGCCCGCCTCGGGCACCAGCGCGGCGACCAGGTCGTCCAGCGCGCTCTGCGGCACGGCGACCGCCAGCACGCCCTCGTCCAGCTCGCGCAGGGCCGGGGTCTCCTCGGGCTGGAAGTACAGCGCCGAGTCCTCGGCCTGGAGCAGCAGGTCGCGGCCGAACGGCAGGCGTCCGCGCAGCGCCTGCGCGACCGCCGGCGCCTGGAGCGCGCCCACCTTCAGCGTCGCGGTGGCGCCGTCGCGCTCCCAGGCCGCCGTGGTGACGTACAGGGCGCCGGAGCTGGAGCCGTCGCGCCCGATGCCGGCCTCGATCGCGGCGCGCTGCTCGGGGCCGGTCAGCAGCGAGCCGCGCCGGGGGTCGGTGACGTGCAGCGGGGTCCGGGGTTCGAGGAGGTCCAGCACGCCGCCGGTGTTCCAGCGCTGGGTGGCCTCGTACTCGTCGAGGGTCAGCCCCACGACCTGGAGGAAGTCCACGGTGCCGTGCGGGGTGTCGATCCTGCCCAGCTCGGGGTCGCGGGTGAAGGCGAGGGCGCGGATCTCGCAGTCCTCGCGGTCGGCCTCGATCGGGCCGTTGATGTTCATGTGGTGGCCGGGCTCGAACCAGTTGCCCGAGCCGAAGACGTAGCGGCCGAGGTTCTGCAGGAGGTTGAGCGCCCAGGCGGGCGGCGCCTCGTCGGCCGGGTCGCGGGCCACCCGGAAGGTGAACTCGAACCCCCAGCCCGACTCCTCGGTGTTCTCCGAGGACTTGTCGTACAGCTCGCTCATCCCGTACGACACCAGGTGCCAGTGCGGGACCGGCTCGGTGCGCCCGTACGCGCTGATCCCGTCGAGGGGGTCGGGCCCGCCGAGCGCCCATTTGTGGATGGTGCCGTAGTGCACCGGCGCGGTGTCCCCGTAGAGCCGGCGGCACGCCTCGTCGATGGCGTCCCAGCCCGGCGCGGCGTCGTCGAGTTCGTCTTCCATGGCACTTCACCCTAGACCTGTCCGAAAGGCCACATCCCGCTATTGGCACAGCCGCCCCCACCTGCGGGCGGCGGGCTCCAGCGAGCCGGACACCGAACAACTTTCCCGACGATCCGAACCTTTGGCGCCTCGATCGACATCTCAATGATCAGACTGCGACGCGGCGCGCGCGCGGCGGCCGCCCCACTCCTGGTGCGGTGGTTTACTGGGGTCGCGTTGGCACAGAGGGGACACCTTTTCGGCGCGCTCGGCCCTGGCGGCCCGCCGTCCCGGCACGGGGCGGCCGTGCGGTCCCCGTGATCGTTTTGCGACTACACCGCACTGAAGGAGTCACACGGCATGAGCATGGGCAGCGTAGGCCAAGAGGTTCGCTACCGCGTGCGCGGCGGCCACCGGCTGCACGGCACCGTCTTCGTCCAGGGGGCCAAGAACGCGGTCCTGCCCATGATCGGCGCGTCCCTGATGGCCAGCAAGGGCCGCACGGTGCTGCGCAACGTCCCGATCATCGAGGACGTCAAGCGCGCGGTGGAGCTCGCGCAGGCCATCGGCGCCAAGGCCGAGCTGCACGAGGCCGAGCGCACGCTGGTGATCGACGCCTCGTCGCTGTCCAGCCCGGTGCTGCCGGCCGACATCGCCGCGCGCTTCCGCGGCTCTTTCCTGTTCGTGCCGGCGCTGCTGCACCGGCTCGGCGAGGCGGTCATCGAGGGCGTGGGCGGCTGCAACCTCGGCAGCCGCAACCTGGACTTCCACTACAACGGCTTCAAGCGGATGGGCGCCACCGTCACCGAGCAGGTGGCCGACAACGGCGAGGGCGTCATCCACATCAAGGCCGGCGACCTGCGCGGCGGCACGCTGTACTGCGACACCCCCTCGCACACCGGCACCGAGAACCTGATCATGGCGGCCGCGCTGGCCCAGGGCACCACGCTGATCAAGAACGCGGCGCTGGAGCCCGAGGTGCTGGACAACATCAAGATCTTGCAGGCGATGGGCGCCAAGATCAGCGGCGGCGGCACCGGGTTCATCACCGTCGAGGGCGTGGACGAGCTCACCGCCGTCGAGCACACCGTGATGCCCGACCGCATCGACGCCGGCGTGTTCGTGATGGCCGCGGCCATCACCGGCGGCGACCTGAACCTGGTCGGCGCGTCCCTGGAGCACCTCGGCGTGGCGGCCGACAAGCTGGAGCAGATGGGCGTGGAGTTCCGCCAGCAGGGCGCGGTGCTCCAGGTGCGGCGCGACCGCTCGCTGCGGCCGATCAACGTCATCACCGACGAGTACCCCGGCTTCGCCACCGACCTGCAGTCGCCGATCATGGCGGTGTCCTGCCTGGCCGACGGCCCGTCCTACATCTACGAGCGCATCTTCGACGGCCGCTTCAAGCTGGCCGGCGAATTGGCCAAGATGGGCGCCGACATCGACGTGGACGGCAACCGCGCCAAGGTCAACGGCCCGAACGCGCTGCGCGGCGCCGAGGTCGAGGCGCACGACCTGCGCTGCGGCAGCGCGCTGGTGCTGGCCGGGCTGGCGGCCGAGGGCGAGACCACCATCACCTCGGCCTACTACCTCGACCGCGGCCACGCGCACACCGCCGAGCGCCTGTCGCAGCTCGGCGCCGACATCGAGCGCGTGACGGGCTGACCGGCCATCGGGCGCGAGACGGGATGATCCTTCTCACGACACGCCCGAATTACCCATACGACCGCGAAGTGGACTAACGGTCAGAGCGACAGAAAATCACCAGGTCAGCGCGGACCGGCGGGTCCGCCCGGATCGCTCGACTTTCCGGACCACGCGGAGACGGGTCGGCCGAATTTCGGCCAACAGGTAAACCAAACGGACGCCGCAGGGGTCTCCTCAGTGCGCATCAGCGCCACGGGAGACCCCTCGCGGCGTTTTCGGGTCTTGTTTTTCAACTTCGGACGACCCAAGATGCAGGATCAAGGCTGGCCGAATGGTGACAAATTACTGACCAAGGGGTCGCGTAGGTTACTTTTTCGCCGCACTCTTGATTCGATTTCGCGTCTGGGCGTCACACACGGTCGCCCTGACCCGATCTGCCCACTGAGGAACGAATCGCACGGGAACTGCGGTGCTGGGTCAGAAGGCAGGGGCGACAAGCCATGAGTCAACGGTTGGGCGGAGCGTGCGCGAACGCATGGCCGGGGGTGGACCCTCGCCACCATTCCGGATGGGAAGCGAGCGGCCGGTGACGGCCGCGCGGACGGGGTCGGTGACGCCCGACCTCACGATCGGAGTCGTCGGTCCGCATGACCTGGTCGAACGGGTCATGCTCATGGGCCACGGCCCCACGCCGGTGCCGAGCCGGCTGGTGGCCGCGGCCTACCGCGACGAACAGGAGGCGGCCGACAAGGTCGTCCGGCTGGGATCGGGGGTGGACGTGTGCCTGTTCGCCAGCCCGGTGCCCTACGACTTCGCCCGGAAGGCGGGCGTGCTCACCATGCCCGCCACCTACGTCCCGCTGAACGGCGCGGCCCTCCAGGGCGCGCTGCTGCGGGCGTCGCTGGACGACCGGTTCGACCCGGCGCGGGTGAGCATCGACGTGCTCGGCCGGGCCGAGGTCGAGGAGGCCTACGCGGAGATCAGCCTGGGCACCGAGCAGGTGCACCTGCGGGAGGAGGCGGCCGGCCCGGGAACACTGGCCGCCTTCCACGAGCGCCTGTGGCGGCGCGGCGCGACCACGGTCGCGATGACGTGCGTGCACGCCACGGCCGAGCGCATGGAGATGGCCGGGGTCCCGACCATCCGGGTGCGCCCGACCGGGGCGGCCATCCGCAGCTCGCTGCAGACGGCGGCGCTGCTCGGCGCGCACCACCGGTTGGAGGAGTCGCAGCTGGTGGTGGTGCTGGTGGACGTGCCGACGCTGCGCGAGACGCCGCGCCGGGTCACCCCCCGGTACTGGCGCGACGAGCTGAAGCTGGCGCTGCACCGGGTGCTGCTCCAGGAGGCCCACCGGATGAACGCCTCGGTGTGGCCGCTGGACGACCACAGCTACCTGGTCATCGCCACCCGCGGCTCGGTCACCGCGACCACCGAGGGCTTCCGCACCCCGCCGTTCGTGGAGCGGGTGCGCGAGGAGCTCGGGCTCGCGATCGAGGTCGGCATCGGCATGGGGCGCACCGCGCACGAGGCCGAGTCGCACGCGCGGGCGGCGCTGGCGCGGTCGCAGAGCTCGCAGCGGGCCCAGGGCTTCGCCCTGGACCGCGACGGCCGGGCCCTGGTGCCCGCGCCGCGCACCCCGCCGCGGGCGCAGCCGCAGGCCAAGCCGAAGGGCCTGGAGATCCTGGCCCGGCTGGCCGACAAGCTCGGCGACCAGGAGCAGCCGCTCATCGTGGACGCGGAGAACGCCGGCAAGATGCTCGGCGTCACCCCGCGCACCGCGCGACGGCTGCTGCGGACGCTGGTGGAGGAGGGCCTCGCCTGGCCCCTGCCGCCCAACCGCACGCCGCAGCCCGGTCGCCCGCGCCAGCTCTACCGGCTGATCGTGGAGAAGCTGGGGCCGAAGGCGTCCACGTGAGCCGGGCTCCGGTCGCGTGAGGCCGGGCGGTGTGGCGGCGCACGCGCCGTCACACCGCCCGGCCCGGCCTCGCCCGGCTAGTTCCGGTGCGGGAACGCCTCGGCGGCCGCGAGGAACTCGTCGTTCTCCTCCGGCGAGCCGATGGAGACCCGCGCGCCCTCGCCCGGGAACGGCCGCACGCTCACTCCGCGCGCGTCGCACGCGGCGGAGAACTCCATCGTGCGCTCACCGAGCCGCAGCCACACGAAGTTGGCCTCGGTGGGGGGCACGGTCCACCCGGCCGCCCGCAGCGCGTCACGGACGCGCTCACGCTCCTTGACGGTGCCCTCGACCCGCTCCAGCAGCTCGCCGGTCGCCGCCAGCGACGCCACCCCGGCGGCCTGGGCGACGGAGTTGACGCTGAAGGGCAGGTAGGTCTTGCGGATCGCCTCGGCGACCTTGGGGTGCCCGACCACGAAGCCGATGCGCAGCCCGGCCAGCCCGTAGGCCTTGGAGAAGGTGCGCAGCACGACCACGTTCGGGCGGTCGCGGTAGAGGGTGAGGCCGTCGGGGACGTCCTCGTCCCGCACGTACTCGCGGTACGCCTCGTCCAGCACCACCAGGCAGTCGGCCGGGACGCGGTCCAGGAACGCCTCCAGCTCGGCGCGCCGCACGATCGTGCCGGTCGGGTTGTTGGGGTTGCAGACGAACACCAGGCGCGTGTTCTCGTTGATGGCCTCGGCCATCGCGTCCAGGTCGTGGGCCTCCTCGCGCAGCGGCACCTGCACCGACGTCGCGCCCGACAGCCCGACCAGCAGCGGGTAGGCCTCGAACGAGCGCCACGCGTAGACGATCTCGGCGCCCGGCTCGGCGACCGCGGCCAGCAGCATCTGCGTCACCCCGACCGAGCCGCAGCCGACCGCGACGTGCTCGGCGGGCACGCCGTACTTGGCGGAGATCGCCTCGATCAGCGCGGTGGCGTTGTTGTCGGGGTAGCGGTTGACGTCGCGCGCGGCCCGTTCGATCGCCTCCTGCACCGACGGCAGCGGGCCGTGCGGCGACTCGTTGGACGACAGCTTGAACGAGCGGCCCTCGGGCGACACCACGACCTTGCCCGGCTTGTAGGCCACGAACCGCTCCAGGACGGAACGGAAGCGGACCGGAGTGGTCTGGCCTGCGGTGACCTCGGACAACGTTGTCCTCCCAAAGACGGGGCGGGGATGCTCCCAGCCTACTGATCCGAACTTTGCCGCATCAGCCAGCAGACGGCCACAATCCGGACGAACTCCCAGTCCCGGGTGTCGTCCGGCCACCAGCCGCGCCGGAAGGCGTCCTCGGCGAACCCGTGCAGGTAGCCCATCAGGGCCTCCGCCCCGAGCCCGGGCACCTGCTCGCGGAGGGCGGCCACGTGCTGGTCCACCGCCGCCGCCAGCCCCGGGGAGCAGGCCATCTCGGCGACCCCGGCGGCCCCGATGTCGCGGACGAGCAGGCCCAGCTCTTCGGACAAATCGCTCATAACGGCAAAAGCTAGCAATTGCCGCTTCATGCCCCGTCCATCGGCACGCCTCCTGCGGGACGGGGTCAGCGGGGCATCGCCGCCAGGGCCGCGCGGGCGATCGTGCGGGCCTTGTCCTTGCAGGACGCGGCCGGGTTCTCGTCGCCGCCGAGGTCCACCCGCACCCGGAGGTTGCCGTCGCGCACCGCCAGGCTGCAGTTGTCGCCGTAGGCCAGGCTCTTGTCCCAGAACGCCTCGTCGGCGATTCCGGACTCGGGCTCCTCGCCGGCGGCGCGCTCACCGAAGTCCTTGCGCTGCCGGTCGGTCCCGTTGCCCTGGCTGCCGCCGCTGCGTTCCAGTTGCCAGACGACGGTCGTGTGCGGCTGGGGCGTCCCATAGGTGGCCGCGCCGACCCACGAACAGGTGGTCTCGGCGTCCTCGGTCCCCTCGCCGTAGGTGTCCTTGTCGACTTTGCGGGGCGGCAGCGGCAGTTTCGGCGCGGCCTCCGAGCAGACCGGGGCCTTGGTGTACTTGTCGGGCTCGGACGAGCCGGACAGCGCGAGCCCGTCCGCCGCGCCGCCGGAGGTCAGGGCGTACAGGACGGCGACGGCGACCAGCGCCATCGCCACGCCTCCGCCCGCCAGGAGGGCGATCGGCGATCGGCGGCGGCCCGTGGACGCGGCCATCGTGGGCGTCCCTGGTCCGGGCAGGCCGCCGCCAGGTGCGACCCTGGTCGGCGCCTGCTCCGCCACCCGCGTGGACGCCTGGACGCGTCCGGCCGGCGCCAGCGTGCGTTCCGGGTCGCCCAGCAGTTCCGCGATCACGGTCTGCCGCGCCTGCGCCATCTGGTGGACGCGCGGCGGCCAGCGCGGCGACGCCGGCGGGACCGGGCCGATGAGGTCGCGCAATCGCGCGGGCGTGGGCCGGGCGGCGGGGTCCTTGGCCAGGCACGCCCCGATGATCGGGCGCAGCGCGCGCGGCACGGCGCTCAGGTCGGGGTCGGCGTGCACGACGTTGTAGAGGGTCCGCGCTGTGGACGCCCCGGCGAACGGGCTGGTGCCCGTCGCCGCCAGCGCCAGCACCGCGCCGAGCGAGAACACGTCCCCGGCCGGGGACGGCTCGCGCCCGTCGGCCTGCTCGGGCGACATGAACGCGGGCGACCCGACGACCCAGCCGGTGCGCGTGAGCTCGGTGCCGCCCTCGCTCTCGGCGGCCCGCGCGATACCGAAGTCGATCACGCGGACGCCGTCCTGGGCCAGCAGCACGTTGTCGGGCTTGAGGTCGCGGTGCACCAGGCCGGTGCGGTGGATCTCGGTCAGCGCGGCGGCGAGACCCGCCGCCAGCACCCGCACGGCCGGCTCGGGCAGCGGGCCGAGGGCGTCCACCACCTCGCCGAGCGACGGCCCGGCCACGAACGCCGAGGCCAGCCAGGGTGTCGGCCCATCCGGATCGGCGTCCATCACCGCCGCCGTGTAGGCCCCCGACACCCGCCGGGACGCCTCGACCTCCCGCCGGAACCGCGCGCGGAACCCGGTGTCGGCGGCGAGCCGGGCGTGGATCTGCTTGACCGCGACCAGGCGGCCGTCCGGCGCGACGCCGAGCAGCACCCGGCCCATGCCGCCCCGGCCGACCTCGGCGATCAGCCGGTACGGCCCGGCCTGGCGGGCGTCGGTGTCGCGCAGCGCCCTCATCGCCGCACCGCCCGCACCGCGTCCTGGGCCAGCGCCTGGGTCTCGGCCTCGCACGCGCCCTTCTTGAAGCGGGGACCCTGCAGCATGATGAAGATCGTCAGGTTGACGTCCCGGACGTAGAACACGCAACTGCCGCCGCTCGTCGATCTGTCCGGCGGCAACCAGTGCGCCTCCTCCGCATAGGCGACGCCCTTCTCGCGCCTGCTCTTGCCGCGCAGGTAGAGGCCCTCATGCCGCTCCTTGGCCTGCTCGGCCCCGGTGCCGGGCCCCTTGCCGGTGCTGAACAGCTGCCAGGCGACGTCGATCTTGTCGCCGGAGCGGCTGGTCCAGGCGCAGCCGCTCTGCAGGCTCGTGTAGTCCCCGCCCTGGTAGACGAAGTTTTCGGGCGACCGGCCGGGCGGCCGGAACCCCTCGGGGATCCGCATGGCGGCGGTGGCCTGCGCGCAGTTCGGCAGCTTGCCGGTGTAACGGTCACTGACCTGCGACAACGGTTTTCCGCCGGGCGTCGGGACCTCCTCCGGCACCACCGGCCACAGGATGGACGGCACACCGTTCTCGTCCTTGTCGCCCAGCACCACCGCGCCGCCGAGGGCGGCGGCGAGCAGCAGCCCGACGCCGCCGAGCACCGCGAGCTTCGGCCTGCGCCGCTTCGCGCGCACGGGCCGCCCGTGCTGGGGCCACCCGTGCTGCACGCCCGGCGCGGTCGGGTCCATGCGCGGCACGGGAGCGGCCACGAGCCGCGCGACCTCGGCCCGCTGCCCCGCGACGAGCCGGTGCACCGCCTCCGGCCAGGGGCGCGCCGCCGGAGGAACGGGACCGATCATCTGGAGCACCTGCTGCGGCGCCGGGCGCGCGGCGGGGTCCTTGGCCAGGCACGCGGCGGCGATCGGACGCAGCCCCGGCGGCACGGCGCCGAGGTCGGGCTCGGAGTGCACGATCCCGTAGAACATCTGCGGCGCGGACCGGCCGGGGAACGGCCCCTTGCCGGTGCAGGCGGTGACCAGCGTCGCGCCGAGCGAGAACACGTCGGAGGCGGGGGTGAGCTCCCGGCCCTCCACCTGCTCCGGCGACATGAAGGCGGGCGACCCGACCAGCGCGCCGGTGTGGGTGATGCGCGTCTGCTCCGTCTCCTCGGCGGCCCGCGCGATACCGAAGTCGATGACGCGGACGCCGTCCTCGGTGAGCAGCACGTTGGACGGCTTGAGGTCGCGGTGCACGAGCCCGGCCCCGTGGACGTCGATCAGCGCCCGCGCCAGCCCGGCGGCGAGCCGGCGCGCGGCGTCCTCGGGCAGCGGCCCGATGTCGTCGAGCGCCTGCCGCAACGAGGGCCCGGCGACGAACTCCGAGGCCAGCCATGGCATGGGGGCCTCGGGATCGGCGTCGACCACGGCCGCGGTGTAGGCCCCCGACACCCGCCGGGACGCCTCGACCTCCCGCCGGAACCGCGCCCGGAACGCCTCGTCCTCGGCGAACTCCTCGTGCACCTGCTTGACCGCGACGAGGCGGCCGTCCCGCCCGGCGCCGAGCAGCACCCGCCCCATGCCGCCCTGCCCGAGCGCCCCGACAACCCGGAACGGACCCACCGTTTCCACCGTCACGCGACAGGACCCTACAAACAAGTCTGTTCTTTTGTCGGCCCCGTCCGGTGTCGGCTGCGCCACTCCGGACGGATCAGGCAGGGGTGAGGCCCGCCTGCTCGGGGCGGGGGCGCAGCATCGGCGGACGGAGCTGCTCGGCGTCGCCCCGGACGTACAGGCGCGCTGGGCGGCCGCCGTCGCGGGTGGTGGTGTGGCCGGTCGGGATCAGGAACCGGTCGGCCCCGGTGACCTTCCGGTGGAAGTTGCGGGGGTCCAGCGGGGTGCCCCACACGATCTCGTAGACGCGGCGCAGCTCGGCGACGGTGAACTCGGGCGGGCAGAAGGCCGCGGCGAGGGAGGTGTACTCCAGCTTGGCGCGGGCCCGCTCGACGCCGTCGCCCAGGATGCGCCGGTGGTCGAAGGCGGGCTTGTCGCGGCGCATCAGCTCGTCCACGTCGGCCCACAGCACCTGCGCGCGGCTGGAGGCGGGCAGGTCGGGGGCCAGCCCCAGGTAGGCGACGCTGACCACGCGCTGCCGGGGGTCGCGGTCGGGGTAGCCGTAGGTGGCGAGCTGCTCCAGGTGGATGCGCACGTCGGCGAGGCCCGCGCGCTCGGCCATCAGCCGCGACGCGGCGGCCGGGAGGTCCTCGTCGAGCTGGATGAAGCCGCCCGGCAGCGACCACGCGCCGTCGTAGGGAGCCCGGTCGCGCCGCCACATCAGCGCGCTGAGCCGCTGCTCGCGCACGGTGAGGACGACGAGATCGACGGTGACGGCGAGTCGGGGCACGGGCATGCCCCAACGGTACCGACTGGGGAACGGCGACGGGCCGCCCTCGCGGACGGCCCGTGCCCCTCTCGTGCGCCTACGGTGATCGGTCCCGTGCCCGGCCCCGCGGTCGGCCCCGTGCCCGGCCCCTCGGTCAGCCCTCGCGCGGCTTCTCGACCGGGGTCGTGCCGTCCAGCGCGGCGGCGGCCGGGGCGTGCCCGTTGTGCGGGTTGTCCTGCCCGCTGACGTTCGACAGCAGCGAGCGGGCCAGGCCGAGGCCGGTGCCGCCCAGGGTGAGGGCCTTGGCGAGCAGGTCCTCCACGCCGTCGGCGCCGTTCAGCACGACCATGTTGTCCACGTTGCCGAAGACCCGGGCCCCGGCCTCCACGATCTGCGGCCACTGCTCGGCGAGCTGCTGGGCGATGACGGCCTCCTGGTTCTGGGCCAGCGCCTCGGCCCGCGCCTTGATCGCCTCGGCCTCGGCCAGACCGCGCTTGCGGGTCGCGTCGGCCTCGGCCTCACCCAGGATGCGGGTGGCCTCGGCCTCCCGCTCGGCCTTGAGCTGGACCTCCTTGGCGGCGGCCTGCGCCAGCGCGAACCGCTGGTCGCGCTCGGCCTCGGCCAGCTTCACCTGCTCGTAGGCGCGGGCGTCGGCGGGCTTGCGGATCTCGCTCTCCAGCCGCTTCTCGGTGCGCTCGGCCTCCAGCTCGGCGTTGCGGGTCTCCTTGAGGATGACCTCCTGCCGGGCCTGCTGGGCGGCCTGCTGGACCTGGCCCTCGTACTCGGCCTTCTTGATCTCGGTGTCCCGGATGACCGCGGCGTTCTCCCGCATGGTCTCCTGCTCGCGCTGGGTGGCCTCCTGGTCGCGCTCGGCCTCGGCGATGCGGGCGGCGGCGGCGACGCGGGCGGCGTGCGGGCGGCCGAGGTTGGTGATGTAGCCGGTCTCGTCGTCGATCTCCTGGATCTGCAGCGAGTCCACCACCAGGCCCAGCTTGTTCATCTCGTCGGCGGCCGAGCTGCGGGTCTCGCCGGTCAGGCGCTCGCGGTTGAGGATCAGGTCCTCGACGGTGAGGCCGCCGATGATCGAGCGCAGGTGGCCGGTGAACAGCTCGTGGATCGCGCCGTCCATCGAGCCCTGCTGCTCCAGGAAGCGGCGGGCGGCGTTGGCGATCGACACGAAGTCGTCGCCGACCTTGTAGATGACCACGCCGCGCACCTTCACCGGGATGCCCTGCTGGGTGACGCAGTTGACCTCCAGGTTGGCGGCGCGGCTGTCCAGCCGCAGCCGGCGGGCCACCTGGAAGCCGGGCAGCACCGAGGTGCCCTTACCGGTGACGATCTTGAAGCCGAGGCTGTCGATCCCGTCGATCGGCTTGGACTTGGCGCCGAGTCCGGAGATGATCAGTGCTTCGTTCGGTTCGGCGACGCGCCAGACCATCTTGAACAGCACGATCAACACGATGACGGCGACCACGACCGCGATCGCCACGCCGATCAGGGGCATACGGACCTCCTTCGGGCTGGGGCGGCCGCCCCCGGACGGAGGGCCGGGGTCTCGGCCGTTGTGTCACATAGACGCGGAACCGGTACGAACGGTTCAGTCTCCCAGGTGACCGGCCGGATCAGGCCAAACGTCCCTCGTCAGCCGAGCGCGGGCGCGACGTACACCGTGCGCGGCGGGTGGTACTCCACCACGACCACGATGGTGCCCACGCCGATCTCGTCCTGCGGCACCACCGGATGGGCGTAGAACGCCTCCACCCCGCCGCGGACCGGGATCATGACCTCGCCGACCAGCCCCGGCCCGATCCGCCCGGTGACCCGACCCTCTTTACCGATCAAGGGGCCTCTCCTTAGCGGCTCGGACTGGCGGCGGTGACCAGCGGCTCGGACTGCGGCCCCCAGCCTACGGGAGGATCTTGCCGGCCTGCTCGTGCGCCAGCCGGGCCAGCCGCTCGGCCTCGGCGCGGGTGGCGGTGGGGCCGAAGAGGCTGACGGTGGCCAGGTAGCGGCGGCCGCGCAGCACCACGTACCAGGTCCTGGTGTTGGAGCCGCCGGTGGTGGTGGAGACCCCGACCACGCGCGAGCCCTCGCCGATGGCGCCGGGCGGCGGCTCCACGACCGTGTGCTCGGACCACTGCGCGCCCACGCGGGTGCGGAAGGTCTGGCAGCCGGCCGGGACGCGGGCCTTGACGTGCTGCTCGGCCTCGTCGTCGGACAGCGCCATCAGCGTCTCGGTGGCGTACTGGCTGCCGCTCTTGGTGAAGGTGGCCAGCGCGGCGGGGGTGCTCTTGTCCACCTTGCGGCCGGGCTGGACGGCGGCGCAGCGCGGCTTGTCGAGCCGGACCTCGCGCTGGAGCTGCTCGAAGTTCTGGATGGCCTTGCGGGTGCCGTACTCCCCCGAGTCGGGCTCCCCGGCCCGCTGGTAGCCGGGCAGCTCGCGCAGCAGCGCCTGCTTGAGCTGGTCGGAGGTGTAGCCGGTGCCGGCCAGGGCGGCGCGGCCGGTGGCCCGCGCGGGCTCGGCCGGCCCGCCGCCGTCGCCGCCGCAGGCGGCCAGGGCGGCGGCGAGGACGGTCAGGGCCGCCGTGGTCGGGAGGAACCGGTGCGCCATGTCGGCGACACTACGGCGCGACCGGCCGCGAACGGGGGCGGCGACACGCCTTCCGGGCCGCTTGTGCACAAAGGAGGCGCAGTGGGTAGGAGTGCCGTTGCGCTCCGTGACCGGGGCGCGGAACGACACTCGGGGGATAAGAGATGTTCCGCAGAATTCTCGTGCTGCCCGTGCTGCTGCTGGCGCTGACGGTGTCGGCGGCGTGCGGCGGCGGCGACAACAACAGGGAAGCCGACACCAGGGGGGCCGCCGGGAGCACGACGACGCCGGCGACCAGCATCACGCCGACGGCGTCGGACTCGCCGGCGGTGTGCCCCAGCGAGCAGACCAAGAAGTTCGCCAAGACGCGCTTCACGGCCGACGCGGGCCTGGCGTTCGGCGCCTTCCACCGCTGGATCTACAAGCCCTACAAGGCGGGCACCTTCAACAAGGGCGCCGATGGCCGCACCAAGGCGTTCGTGAAGGCGGGCGCGGCGGCGGCGTTCGCGGCCAACCGGCTGAACGCCGCGCGCAAGATGGTCAACGCCGACCCGAAGCTGTGCGGCGCGCTGAAGAAGCCGCTGGACTCGCTGACCAACACCCTCAGCGGCATGGTGGACCGGCTGAAGTCGGGCGACGTCAACCCGGCCGAGATCGGCGCGCTGGGCGGTGCCATCGACTCGTTCAAGGACGACGCGAGCAAGAACGGCGCCGGTATCACCGAGCGCACCCCGCCGTCGCTGAACAACTGACGCCGGACCGATCCGACGGGCGCGCGGGCGCCGCGGCGGCTCCCGGCCAGGAGGGCCGGGCTACGCCTCGGCGTTCGCGCGTTCGTTGTAGACGCCCGCGAACTCCTGGCCCGACAGCTTCTGGATCTCGGCGACGATCTCGTCGGTGATGGCGCGGCGGGCCTTGGCCGGGGGCAGGTCGCGGTAGTGCGAGAAGTCCATCGGCTCGCCGATGCGGACGGTGGGGCGCGGCCCGAAGAAGCGCGGCCAGCCCGCGCCGATCGGCTGGATCTTCTCGGTGCCGGCCAGGCCGATCGGCAGCACCCGGGCGCCGGAGGCCAGCACCAGCCAGCCCGCGCCGGTGCGGCCCCGGTACAGGCGGCCGTCGGGGGAGCGGGTGCCCTCGGGGTAGATGGCGAACGCGCCGCTGTTGTCGAGGATCTCCACCGCCTGCTCCAGCGCGCCCATCGCCGCGCGCCGCGCGCCGCGCTGCACCGGCACGTGCCCGAGGGTGGTCATGAACCAGCGCACGAAGCGGCCCTTGAGCCCCCGGCCCGCGAAGTAGTCGGCCTTGGCGATGTAGG
The DNA here is from genome assembly GCA_050936435.1 of Spirillospora sp. CA-253888. GTDB lineage: Bacteria > Actinomycetota > Actinomycetes > Streptosporangiales > Streptosporangiaceae > Spirillospora. The sequence goes on along the minus strand of JBNJMT010000001.1, from coordinate 3,967,441 downwards.
TGACCGGGCGCGGCACCGCGAGCGGGATGATGAAGCTGTCGATGAACGACAGGTGGTTGCTCGCCACGATCAGCGGTCCGTAGCGCGGCACGTTCTCCACGCCCTCGATCCGCGGCCGGAAGAGCAGGCGCAGGAGAGGCGCGACCACCCGCGACATGAACGTGTAGAACACCTGTCCTCCAGAATTCGGCTCCGCCACTGTAACGTCTGCGCGGTGCCGCGCCGCGCCCGGCGGCGGACGTTCGCCCCGCGCCCGAGCGCCAGGAATGAGTACCGCGCAGGTCAGACCGCGGAACGGTGACATATCCCATAACGATCAGTGGTGCGCGTCCGCCCTTATCACGGAACCATTTCTTACCCATTAGTAAGTTCCTCGTGAGTAGGTTTTTCGCGCGGGCGCTTGGAATGCCGGGTGCCATGGGCGATCCTTGGTAACCGGCAGGGGTCGCGGGCTCTCAGGCTGGATCGGGAGGTAGCCCATGGACTTCGACGTTCATCTGATGCACCACGACCGCTGCACGCTGGTGCGGGTGCAGGGCGAACTCGACGTGGTGACGCGCGAGCGCTTCGAGGAGGCCATGCTCGGCGTCGTGGACGTCGGCGCGCCCATGGTGGTGGACATGCGCCAGGTCACCTTCTGCGACTCCACCGGGCTGAACGCCATCGTGGCCGCCAACCGGCGGGCGAACGAGCGCGGCACGCCGATCGCGCTGATCGCGCCGCCGCCGCGGATCGCCCGCATCCTCCACATCACCGGAATCGACCGGTACGTGCCGGTCTACGACACGCTGCGGGCGGCCATCGGGGCCTTCCCCTCGCCCGCCCCCTGAGGACGGCCCGGGCGGCCCGGCCGGCCCGGGATCAGGAGCACCCCTCGAACTGCGGCACGCTGCGCACCGTGCGCAGCTTGGACCTCGCGAACCACTTGTCCAGCAACCGCCCCGCCGCGGGCTCCTGGTACATCTCGGTCAGCGCCCGGTTGACGGCCTCGCAGCCCGCGAGGTCGCCCTTGCGCAGCCCGACGCCGTACTTCTCGTCGGTGAACGGCGCGTTCACCATGCGCACCGCCGCGCCGGTCGAGGCCATGCCCGCCAGGATCAGGTCGTCGGTGGAGATCGCGTCCACCTGCCCGGCCGACAGCCTGGTGAAGCACTCGCCGTAGTTGGCCGCCACCACCGGGGTCGCGGCGACCTTGCGCTCCTCGGTGACGCGTTTCCAGGAGTTGGAGCCGGTCACCGCGCAGATCTTGCGGCCCTTCAGGTCGCGCACCCCGGTGACGGCCTTGTCCCCCTCGCGGACCATCGTGTCCTGGTGCGCGACGTAGTAGGGGCCGCCGAAGGTGACCTGGGTCTTGCGCTTGGGCGTGATCGAGTACGTCGCGAAGATCATGTCCACCCGGCCCTCGCGCAGCGCCTTCTCGCGCTGGGAGGACGGGGTGGTGCGGAAGGTGATCCGCTCGGGCGGCACGCCCAGCTTCCCGGCGACGTAGGTGGCCACGTCCACGTCGTAGCCCTCGTAGCGGCCGCCCTTCTTCAGCCCCAGGCCGGGCTGGTCGTCCTTCACGCCGATGACCAGCGAACGCTTGTGCACGATCGAGTCGTCCTCGGGGGCGGTCAGGCCGCACCCGGCCAGCACGCCGCCGGTCAGCACGGCGAGGGCCGCGGCGGCCCCCGCGTTGGTGGACACGCGCATCTGCACTCCTCAGCGGAATTCCGCCAGCCGCGGCCGCAGCCCGGCCAGCACCAGCACGGCGATGAGGGCCGCCCCGGCGGGCGGCACGGCGCGCCAGCCGCCCAGCCCGTCGTCGGCCTCGGCGATGGCCCTGGTGAACGCGGCGTGGTGGGCGTCGCTCAGCCGCACCAGCGCCGCGTCGTAGGCGTCGAAGTCGCGGATCGCGCCCTTGTCGCGGCCCATCCGCAGCTCGATCGCCCCCGCGCGGTCGCCCTTGGCGGCCAGCTCGCGGATGCTGCGGTCGTTGCGCAGCACCGTCCGGTAGCCCTCCAGGGCCTGGCCCAGCGCCGCGCCCTCGGCGCCGCCCGGGCTCTGCTTCGCCTCGTCGCCGAAGAAGCCGAGGAAGCGCACGTTCCGGCGGTCGCGCGAGTAGGCGCTCAGCTCCTCCTCCAGCCGCGTGTAGTAGGTCTCCAGGTTGACCGGCCTGCCCTCCCCCGGCTCGACGTAGAGCACCGACAGCGCCTTGTCGAGGTAGACCTGCTCGTAGGTGTCGGCGCGGCCGGGGTCGAGCAGGTAGCGGCTCTCGTCGGCGAACGCGCTGTGGCTGATCGCGCGCGCCCGCGACAGCGCCAGCACCGAGTCGAAGCCGTCCTCCTTGGCGCGCCTGAGGTCGCCGGCCTGCGCCGACAACATCCCGAACGCGACCGCGACCAGCGTCACCGTCAGCAGCGTCGCCGCCGCGAGCGCCGGGTTGACCAGGCGGCGGAAGCCGCGCGCCAGGTAGATCTGCGCGGCCAGCAGCACCAGCAGCACCAGCGCGCCGGTCAGCGCGACCCAGGCGCGGCCGGTGAGCACCGCCGAGCGCCTGGACTCGTAGGACTGCCGCACGGTCGCGCCGCTGTCCAGCGTCAGGTTGTACGCCTTGGGCAGCAGCTCCAGCTTCATCAGGTCGGTGGCCTGCCGGTAGGTCCGCACCACGTTGTCGGGCAGCTTGCCGGCCTCGTGGTCGGCCTGCCGGTCCAGCAGCATGGCCTCGCCGACCAGGCGCTCGTAGCGGCCGAGACCGTCCAGTACGTCCTGCACGTTCTTGCGGCGCTTGGGGTCGTTGCCGGCCAGCTGCGCGGCCTGCACGGCGGCCTGGCCCGCGGCGGCGCGGCGCTGCTCGTAGCGGCTCAGCGAGCCGTCGTAGCCGATGCCCAGCGAGCGCTCGCGGCCGATCAGCAGGATGTCGGCGACCTGCGCGTCCATGTCGCTGAGCGCGAAGTACAGCGTGCCGGTCGCCACGACCTGCGGGCCCGCGTCGTGGCCGATGGTCTGCACGCCGTCGCGGGCGTTGTCGACCGCGACCGTGAGCACCACCGTCAGCACCGCGACGGCCGCGAGCGCCGCCGCCGCGTAGGCGCGCAGCCTGCCGGGGATCGTCCGCAGCCAGTGGCCGCGCACGAACGTGGCCGGCCGGCTCGCGCGCCGGGCCGGGACGGGCGGCGGCCGGTCGGGCGCGGGCGGGCGGGTGGTCGGCACCGCCGGTTGCCGGGTGGTGGTCATCTCGGGTCCTCCGGGCGCGACGACAGCGTGATGGTGGTCCAGGCGCCCACGTGGATCCGGTCGCCGTCGCCCACCTGGATCGGGGTGTTGACGGCGATCGGCCCGGTGCCGCCGTTCAGCGTGGTGCCGTTGGTGGAGCCGGGGTCGACCAGGTCCCAGGTGCCGTCGGAGCGGGCGCTCAGGATGGCGTGGGTGTGCGAGACGCCGGGGTCCTCCGGCGGCAGGCCGAGGTCGATGTCGGGCGCGATGCCGCGCGTGGCGCTGCGCCGCCCGATCAGCACCTTGCCGCCGAGCAGCGGAACGCGGCGCTCGGGATAGGCGGGCGGGAACGCCAGCGACGCGGCGTCCGGGCCCTCCTGCGCGATCACCGAGTCGTAGTAGGCGCGGTCGGCGCTGACCACGGCCGTCCAGCGGGGCAGGCCGGACGGCGGGGGCGGCGGCTGCGGGACGCGCACGGGCTCGCCGTGCAGGTCGCCGAAGAAGCGCTCGGGGGTGGTGCCCAGCTCGAAGTCGTAGCCGTCCTCCTCGCAGAACCGGCCCGACTTGGGGGTGGCGCAGTTGGGGCAGGTCTCGACGGCGGCCCCGCCCTGCGCGCCGGACGGACCGGCGCCCCCCGGCCCGCTCATGGGCGGGCCGGGCCGCACCGGCCCGCCTCCCGGACCGCTCATGGGCGAGGCGCCCGTGCCCCGGCCCGGCGACTCCGACGGCAGGGACAGCTCGGCGCGCGGCGCGCCCTCCATCAGCTCGCCGCACACGTCGCAGAAGTGCGCGTCGGCGGAGGTGTGCCCGTTGGGACAGCGCGGCATGGGTCAGCTCCCGGCGTTCGGCGCGCCCGGCCCCGCCGGGCGCGCGCCCCGGCCGGTCCGCACCGTGCGGACCGAGCGGGTGTCAAGGGACATCTCGTCGGCCTTGTCCACGTCCTTCTTCAGCCGGACCGTGCCCGACTCCTCGTCGATCACGTCCACGACCCGCTCCAGCAGCTCGGCGACCTGCTCGTTGCCGACCTGCTTGGCCAGCACCACCGCGCGGCCGAGCCGGGCGGTGGCGCGGTCCTCGTCGCCCGCGCGGCGCGCCTCCAGGCCCGTCTGCACCGCCTCGGCCAGCTCCGACTGCCCGGTGTGGTGGGCCACGCCCTTGCTGATGCGGGTGGACTTGGCCTCGTCGTCGGTCCACTCGGCCAGCACGTTCGCCGGCCCCACGGTGTGCTCGACGGGCGCGGGCCCACTGCCGGGCACCACCAGCTTCACCCACGCCGCGCGCATCTGGCGGCCGACGTCGCCGGGCTGCACCTCCACGCACAGGTGGTAGTCGCGGTCCTCGGTGCCCCACGCGCCGAGCGGGTAGTCGCCGGTCTGCCCGCCGGAGGCCACCCGCCGGTCGGTGAGGTCCTCCACGGTCGGCTCCATCTGCTTCAGGAAGCGGATGCGCGCGGTCTGCGGCGTCCACACCCGCAGCGCCACGTCGGCGACCTCCTTGCCCATCGCCGTCTCGGTGATCTCCCGGAAGCGCGCCTCCAGGTCGGCCGGATCGGGCACGTCCAGGAACGTGCCGAGCAGCGCCGAGGAGATCTTGCGCAGCTCGGCGACCTCCCAGTCGGTGCCGACGCCGAACGCGTCGCACACGAAGCCCCCGGCGCACTGGGCGAGCGCGGCGTCCAGCTCGGCGGCGGTCTCGTGCTGGTTCTTGCCGTCGGTGAGCAGCGTGGCGTGCCGGACGTCCTGCCGGTCCTCGGCGAGCAACCGGTCGGCCAGCCGCAGCCACGTCCCGATGGCGGTGCCGCCGGCGGCGTCCAGCCGCCCCACCGCCGCCCGCGCGGCCTTGCGGGTGCCCGCGTCCATCTTGGCGAGGCGCTCCCCGGCCGGGTAGACCATGCGCGGCTGGTTGGCCCCGGCGACCACCGCGAAGCGCACGCCGTCGCGCAGCACGTTCAGCGCCGCCTTGGCCGCCTGCTTGGCCGCGGCCATCTTCCCGCCGTAGGACATCGAGCCGGAGGTGTCGATGATGATGATCTCGGCGGCGCCGGCCGGGCGCGCCGGGCGCGCCGCGCCCGCGGCCCGCACGGTGACCACCGCGTGCATCTCGCGGCCGCCCGCCGGCAGGTAGGGGTTCTGGTCGATCTCGATCGTGAACTCGGGAAGGTCGCTCATCGAGGGGGCTCCCTGGTCGGTTCGGCCGATGGGTAGGGGATCAGCGCCACCGTGACGTTGTCGTGGCCGCCGGCGTCCAGGGCCGCCCGGACCAGGTCCTGGGCGGCGGCCAGCGGCGCGGCGGCCGGGTCGGGGCCGGCGTCCAGCACGGCGGCCAGGTCGGCGGGCTCGGGGAAGTGGTTCCACAGGCCGTCGCTGCACACCAGCAGCACGCCGGGGCCGCGCGGCGCGAACGTCGCCACGTGCGGGTCCACGGTGCCGGCGTCGGCGCCCAGCCACGCGGTCAGCAGGTGGGCGCGCGGGTCGGCCCAGGCGTCCCGCTCGCTCATCGCCCCGCGCGCCACCATCCGCACCGCCCAGGTGTCGTCCCGCGTCAGCACCTCGCCCCGTCGGACGCGCGCGGCGCCCTCCTGGAGCCAGTAGGCGCGGCTGTCGCCGACCCAGCCCACGGTGATCCCGCCGCCCGCCGCGATCGCCGAGACGTAGGTGCAGGCGGGCGCGGTGTGCGGGGCGCCCGCCAGGTCGCCGACGGCGTCGGCGGCGCGGCGGACCGCGGCGCGGGTCGCCTCCCGGTGGTCGGAGCCGACCGCCAGGCGGCGGGCCAGCACCGCCGCGCCGGTCTCGGCGGCCGCGAGCGCCGCCGCCTCCGAGCCGGGCGCCGACGCGACGCCGTCGCACACCACCGCGCACACCGCGCCAGGTGAGGACGTCATCGCGAACGCGTCCTCGTTGCGGCTGCGGCGGCGGCCGATGTCGCTGACCCCGGCGGCGCGGGACGGGCCCGCCGCCACCGCCGGTCCGGCCAGCTCGAACTCCACCCGCTCGCGGCCGCTCGGCTGCCGGAACCCGCACGCCTCGCAGTAGCCGTCATCGCTGACCAGCGGCGCGCCGCAGTCCGCGCACCCCGAGAGCGGCACCCGGCCCCGCCCCTCGTGCAGCACGAGCGTGGCGGGCACCAGCGGCTTGGTCGGGCGGGCGCGGCCGCACCCCTCGCAGAAGCGGTCGCGCGCCTGGAGGGCCTCGCCGCATCCGGCGCAGACCGCCAGGACGATGCCGTTCCCGCTCTCGGCGTCCGCGCCCATGGTCAGAACAGCGTCCTCGGCCGGACGGCGTTGGCCCGTTTGACCAGGGTGTGGCGCTCGGCGGGGCTGACGGCCAGCTTGGCGAGCTGCCGGTAGTTGCCCTCCAGTTTGCGGCGCAGCTTCTCCTCCCGTAGCGGGACGCCGAGGACGTCCCCGTCGCCGGCGGCGCGACCGCCGGGCGCGCCCGCCCGCAGCCAGGCGAGGGCGGCCTCCAGCACCTCGGCGGCGAAACGCGCGTAGCGCTCGTTGTCGAGGCGCAGCGACTGCAGCCTCCGGCCCGCGTCGGCGAGCAGGGCGGCGTTCAGCTCCTCGGGGCGGCGGCCCCGCACGGCGGTGGCGACGGCGCCGAGCTGCGCGGGCACGTAGTGGCTGGAGATGCGCGGCACCGCGTCCAGCTCGCGGCCCGCCGCGGCCCGGTCGCCGGACGCCAGCCGCACGCGCGCCAGCCCGAACGCCGCGCTCACGTGGGTGGGGTCGGTGCGCCACACCAGCTCGTAGAAGTGGTCGGCCTGCCCGGCGTCGCCGCGCAGCTCGTGGCAGAACGCCAGCGCCAGCTTGGGGGCGGTCTCCCCCGGCATCAGGTCGTACAGCTCCTCGAAGATCGCCGCCGCCTGCTCGGCCCGGCCGCCCGCCAGCGCGTGCACGCCCCGGTACCAGTCGATCCGCCAGTCCTCGGGGTGGTCGGCCTCGTACTCGTCCAGCAGCCTGGCGGCCGGGTCCAGGTCGCCGAGCTCGATCCGGGCGCGCGCCGACGCCAGCCGCACCTCCGGGGAGTTGATCGGCGCGGCGTCCAGCGCGGCGGCCAGGTCGCCGGGGTCGCGCGCGGTGAGGCCGCCCAGGAACCCGGCGGCCGGGTCGGAGGCGTAGACCAGCGGCACCGGCAGGGCGGCCGCGGCCGCCGCCGGGGCGAGCAGGGGCAGCACCGCGGCGCCCGCCGCCCCGTTGGCCGTGCCGCCCGCCGCCCCGTTGGCCGCGTCGCCGGACGCGCCGCCGGCCTGGACGGGGACCACGTCGGTGCCCGCCGCGTGCTGCTCGGGCCCGAACAGCACCGACGGCGCGGGCCGGGGCAGCCCGTCGTCGGTGGACAGCACCTCGCGCAGCACGCCGGTGAGCTGCTCGGCCATCTCGGCGGCGCTCTGGAAGCGGCGCGCCGGGTCGGGGTGGCAGGCGCGGCGCAGCAGCCGGTAGTACGACTCGTGCCGCAGCAGCAGCGGCACCTCGGCGCGCGGCGGCAGGCTGCGCACGTGGCGGCCGGTGTAGCCCTTGAACGGGAAGCTCAGCACCGCCAGCGTGCGGCCCACGGTGTACAGGTCCGAGCAGACCGAGGGGCCCCGCTCGGAGATCTCGGGCGCCTGGTAGCCGGGCGTGCCGAAGATCGGGCTGTTGACGTCGAAGGCGCGCCGCACGCCGCCGAGGTCGATCAGCTTGAGCTGCTCCTCGGACTGGATCGCGTTGTCGGGCTTGAAGTCGCAGTACAGCAGGCCGACGCCGTGCAGGTAGCCGAGCGCGCGCAGCACCTCCAGCCCGTAGGCGATCACCTGGCCGAGCGGCAGCGCCGCGTGCTCGCCCCCGTCCTTGCGCCGCTGGAGCAGGATGTCCTTCAGCGACTCGCCGCCGACGTACTCCATCACGATGTAGCCGGAGCCGCCGTGCCGCACGAAGTTGTAGATCTTGACGATGTTGGGGTGCTCGACCTCGGCCAGGAACGCCTGCTCGGCGGCGGCCGCGGCCAGCGAGTCGGCGTCGCCGGTGTCGAGCAGGCCCTTCAGCACCACCCAGCGGTCGCTGACGTTCTTGTCGCGCGCCAGGTAGACCCAGCCGAGGCCGCCGTGGGCCAGGCAGCCGAGCACCTGGTACTGGCCGCCGACCAGGTCGCCGGGGTGCAGCTTGGGGGTGAAGGAGAACGGGTGCCCGCAGTTGCGGCAGAAGCCCTCGGTGCGGCCGGGCTTGCCGTCGCGGCCGCGCCCGACCGGCTCGTCGCAGCGGCTGCAGAAGCGGCGGTTCTCGGGGACCTCGGGCTTGTCCATGACCGCCGTGGCGGGGTCGCGGGACGGCACGGGCGGGATCTCGACCAGGCCCGCGCCGAGCATCCCCCGGCGGGCGGAGCCGGTGGAGTCGGAGCCGCCCGAGCCGGAGCCCGAGCCGCGGGTGGCCGTCCGGCCCGAGCTCCCGGACCCGCCCGAACCGGGCGGCCCGGAACCGCCGGTGCCCGAGCGGCGGGGGCCGGGGACGCGGGCGGGCGCGGGGGTGGTGGGGGCGACCTGCCAGGCGGAGGGCGCGGCGAGGGAGACGCCGGACGCCCCGCCGGGGAGGGCGCCGCTGCCGGGCGCTGCGCCGGAAGCGCTGCCGGGCACGGCACCGGACGCGCCGCTGGTCCCGGTGCCGGACGCGCCGCCGGTCTCAGCACCGGACGCGGTGCCGCCGCCGGACGGGCCGGTGCCCGCGGACGGCGTGGCCCCCGATCCCGTGCCCGCCGGGGGCGGCGCGGGCAGCGGGGCCATGCCGCACCGGTCGCAGAAGCCGTCCTGAACGGCGCCGGAACAGCCCGGCTGGGTGCATCGGGTCATCGGCGTGTCCCCGTCCCGTTCTCGCACGCCTTGATCGCGCGCTGGTAGTCCGCCACCGCGGCGGTGGCCCGCCGCAGGTCGCAGGGGGCCGTCCACAGCAGGTCCCGGGCCTGCCCGTGCAAGCGGGTGAGGCGGTCGTCCTCGGCGAGGCCGAGCCGGGCGGCCTTGGCGCGGTAGGCGTCCAGGCGGCCGCGCAGCTCCGCGCGCCGGTCCAGCAGCCCCTGGGTGAGACGCAGGTGCTCGGCGAGGCGTTCCCGCGCGGCCTCGGCGGCGCGCTCCAGCTCGGCGACCAGGCCGGCCAGCTCGGTCCAGCGGCCGCCCTCGCGCGGGCCGGCGAGGGCCGCCAGGCGCTCGCGCAGCGCCGCCGTCAGCGGCGGGGGCTCCGGCGGGCCCGGCGAGTCGATCTTCACCAGGACGTCGGCGCGCACCGCGCGGGCGCGCTCCTCCAGCCCGCCCACCTCGGCGATCGCCGCCTCCAGCCGGGCGGCCTGCTCGGCGTAGGAGTCGCGCAGCCGGACCGCCTCGGCCAGCTCCCCGCGCAGCGCCTCGATCGCGGCGCGCAGCCGGTCGAGCCGGGAGGCGTCGGCGCGGCCGTCGCGCACCAGCGACAGCGGGTCGGTGCGCACCACCCGGCCGAGCGCGGTCAGCTCCCGGCCGAGCCGGTCCAGCTCGGGGCGGCGCGTGCCGTCCAGGCGCTGGGCGAGCCGGGCGGTGGCGCGCCAGCCCTCCTCGGCCTCCTCCAGCGGCGCCAGCAGCGCCGTCCAGGCCGCGTCGGCCGCCGCGACCACCTCGGCGGACCGCTCGTAGGACTCCGACATGATCGTCACGGCCTCGGCCAGCGTGACGCGCTCGCGGGGCGGGCCGAGCAGGGTGCGCTCGCCCAGGGGGATCTCGCCGCCGGGCACCTCCACCGACGCGCCCGCCAGCAGGCCGGTCAGCTCGGTGAGGACGGCGGGGTCGGGCCTGGAGTGGCGGGCGCGCAGTTCGGCGGCGGTGTCCAGCACCTGGCGGTAGGCCTCGAACAGCCGCCACAGGAACGCGACGCGGGCGCGCGCCTCGTCCCAGCGCCGCCGCGTCTCGCCGGTCAGGCCGACGCCGTTGAGCAGGCGGAAGCCGTCGTGCCGGTCCAGGTCCAGCAGCGCGGCCGCGATGCGGTCCCGCTCGTCGCGCAGCTCGTCCAGGGCGTGGTCGACGCCCTCACGGCTCATGGGCGCGGCGGCGCCGGGCCCGCTCTCGTTCACTGCTACCCCGCGTTCGCTGTGGCGTGTGGTCCCCTGGTGGTCGTCGGTGCGCCGGGAGACGCGCCGGTCGATGGATCCGTCGGCGGGTCCGTCGATGCCGTGTTCCCCGTGGTCGTCCCCGCGTTCGGCCGTTCCCAGCATCGGCCGGACGCCTCCCGTTCAGTGTGATCGGTGACACTTTTCTCGACAACCCGCTTCCGCGGCGGGGGAAAACGATCGCGGTCGCCCGGAGCGGCCGCCGCTCGCCACTGGCTGGATACCCCGCCCGCGCACGCGACGGCATCTTTGGCCGCCATCGGCCACGTGCGCGCCGTCCGCATCCCGTTTCCCGGCGATCCGTCCGTTCACCAGGGGTTTCACCCGCCACTGCGGCGCCGTGCGCGGTTCTCCGGACGAAAGCGGATTCGACCCGGCTGATACCGCTCTGACCTGCGGGTCTGAGGCGTTCATCACACCGCGGGCGCTTGTGCGCCGGGAACGTCCTGGTGTGAAGTGACGTTCCGCAGAAGAAGCCGTCCCTTGAGAGGAGTTGAGAGTCCGCAGTGTCGGACCCCAGTCATAGACCCGGTGGCCCATGCTGACCGCGGTCCTCGGCGTTCTCGCCGTCCTGCTGCTCACCGCGGCGACCGGGTACTTCGTCGCCCAGGAGTTCGCGTTCGTGGCCGCCGACCGGGCGCGCCTCACCCAGGCCGCCGACCAGGGGGACGCCGCCGCGCGGCGCGCCCTGAAGGTCATCGGGCGGCTGTCGTTCATGCTGTCGGGCGCGCAGCTCGGCATCACCATGACCACCCTGATCGTCGGGTTCATCGCCAAGCCCGCGCTGGCCGAGCTGATCGAGCCGCTGCTGAGCGTGACCGGGGTGCCCGCCGGGGCGACCGGCGCGATCGCGCTGGCCACCGGATTCGTGCTGGCCACCCTCATCCAGATGCTGCTGGGCGAGCTGTTCCCCAAGAACCTGGCGCTCGCCAAGGCCGAGCCGCTGGCCCGCGCCCTGGCCGCCTCCACGCTGGTCTACCTGACCGTGTTCGGTCCGCTGATCCGCTTCTTCGACGCCGCCTCCACGCGGCTGCTGCGCGCGGTCGGCGTCGAGCCGGTCGAGGAGCTGCACAGCGGGGCGACGCTGGAGGAGCTGGGCGAGATCATCGACCGCTCCCAGGTCTCCGGCCACCTGCCGGCCGACCTGTCGGGGCTGCTGGAGCGCGCGCTGTCGTTCGGCGACCTGACCGCCGACGAGGTGATGGTGCCGCGCCCGCAGGTGCGCGCGCTGCCCGGCGACGCGACCGCCGCCGACCTGATCGCGCTGATCCGGGAGACCGGCCACACCGCCTACCCGGTGTACGGGGGCGAGGTCGACGACGTGCTCGGCGTCGCGGGCGTCCGCGAGGTCGCCGACGACGCGCTCGACCCGGCCACGCCGCTGCGCGCGATCGCGCGCCCGGCGCTGCTGGTGCCCGGCAGCCAGCCGCTGTACGGCGTCATGGAGCGGATGCGCGACTCCGGCGAGGAGTTCGCGTGCGTGGTGGACGAGTACGGCGGCCTCGCCGGCATCCTCACCTTCGAGGACGTCGCCGAGGAGCTGGTCGGCGAGATCGCCGACGAGAACGACGCCCGCGAGGCCGCGCCGACCTCCGCCCCCGACGGCTCGTGGCTGGTGGACGCGGGCCTGCGCATCGACGAGATCAACCGGCTGACCGGCCTGGACCTGCCCGAGGGCGACGCCTACGACACCCTGGGCGGCCTCGTCATGGCCGAGCTGCGGCGGCTGCCGTGCGCGTCGGACCGGCTGACGGTGGACCTCGCCGCCGGGGGCCGCGTCGAGATCGAGGTCGTGGCGGTGGCCCGGCGCGTGGCGGCCAAGGTCAGGCTGCGCGCGGTCACCGGCGAGCCCGCCGTCGCCGCCGACGCGACCGGGCCCGGCGGGTTCGGCACGCCCTGCGAGGCCGCCGAGGCCGCGGCCGCCGGGGTGGTGGCGACCCGATGACCACCCTGCTGATCACGGTCCTGCTCCTGCTGGGCAACGGCTTCTTCGTGGCGGCCGAGTTCGCGCTGGTGGCGGCCAACCGCCCGGCGCTGGAGAAGGCCGCCGCGCGCGGCGGCCGGCCGGCGGCCGCGGCGGTGGCCGGGGTCCGCGAGCTGTCGCTGATGCTGGCCGGCGCCCAGTTCGGCATCACCATGTGCTCGCTGGGCCTCGCGATCGTCACCGAGCCCGCCTTCGAGCACTTCCTGGAGCCGCCGCTGCACGCGCTGGGCGTGCCCGAGGCGGGGTCCAAGGCGATCGCGCTGGCGGCCGCCCTCGCGGTGATCACCTTCCTGCACATGGTGGTGGGCGAGATGGCGCCCAAGTCGTGGGCGATCTCCAACCCGGAGCGGTCGGCGCTGCTGCTGGCGCTGCCGTTCCGCGCGTTCGCGAAGGTGTCCCGGCCGGTGCTGGCGGCGCTGAACACCACCACCAACGGGATGTTGCGGCTGTTCGGGGTGACCCCCCGCGACGAGCTGGAGGACCACACCGACCCGCAGCGGCTGAGCCACCTGCTGGGCGAGTCCCGGCGGCTCGGGCTGATCGGCCGGCACGACCACGAGCTGCTGCGGCGCTCGATCGCGGCGCGCGAGGCCACGGTGGGGCACCTGGTCGTCCCGGCCGACCGGGTGACCACGATCGACGCCGACGCGACGGCCGCGCAGATCCGCCGCACCGCGACCGCCAAGGGGCACAGCCGCCTGGTGGTGCTGGACGGCGGCACCCCCGCCGGGATCGTGCACGTGCGGGCCGCGATCACCGAGCCGGACGGCCGGAGCGCGGCCGAGCTGGCCCACCCGGCGCCGACGCTCACCTCCGGCACCACGGTGCTGGACGCGGTGACGCGGCTGCGGCGGGGCCGTTCGCAGCTCGCGGTCGTCAACGACGCCGCCGGTTTCGCCGGGATCGTCACCCTGGACGATCTGCTGGCGGAGCTGCTGGCCACCAACCCCCACTAGGTGCTCGGCGGGCGCCCGGCCGGGCGCCCGCCGAAGATCGTTAACGTGTGAGACGTTAGACGAGGGCAGAAGGGGAGAAATACGGCCCCGAAGCGATCGGGAACGGAATGGGTGCGGTGTCGACCAGCGAAGACCTCTACGGCCCACTGACCGACCTCTACACGCGCCTGGAAGAGTCCCTGCGCGACAGGGACCTCGCCCCGGTCGGCTGGGCGCCCCACCTGGCGGCGCTGCGCGCGCTGCGGTCGGGCGACGCCCCGTCCGCGCAGCTGTCCGCGCTGCTGTTCGCGCCGGAGGAACTGCCGGACGGCGCGCCGGTCCGGCTGGTGCGCGGCGACGACCCGGGCCCGGCCGTCCGCGCCCTGGTGGACGGGCTGGTGGCGAAGGGCGAGCGCGCGCTGGTGCTGGCCCCCACGTCCGAGCAGGTCACCGGCCTGCTGGAGGCGCTGAACGGGAACGACTTCGTGCTGGAGGCGGCTCCGGAGTACCTGCCGGAGCCGATGCCGGTCCCGGCCGTCAAGGGGCGGGGCGAGCAGGGGTCCAACGGCACGGTGGAGTTCCGGCCCCCGGCACGCCTCGGAGGCACCGGCGACACCGCCGAGGAGCCGGCGGCGGCGCTTCTTGAGGACAGGCCGACCGCGATCACGGACCCGCTGGAAGCGGTGGAGCCGGCCGAGACGTCCTCTGCGGAGCCTGTCGGAGAGGCTTCCGCGGAGCCCGTCGGTGAGCCCGAAGCGCTCCCGTCCACCGACGCCAGCGTGGAGACCCAGGCCCTCCCTCCCATCGAGCCCGACACGATCGAGCCCGACCCCGAGGCCCAGCCCCCGCAGCACGACGATCCCGACGTCAAGGCTCAGGCGCTCCCGCCCATCGAGCCCAGCCTGGCGACCCAGGCGCTCCCTCCCGTGGAGTCCGACGCCGAGGCCCTGGTCCCCCAGGCGGCGGAGGTGGAAGGGCCGACCGGGACGATCCCGCTGGAAGAGCTTCCGGTCGAGCCCGTGGCCACCGCGGGGACGGAGGTGTCGGCCGCCGTCGAGACCGAGCCGTCAGCGGCCGTCGAGACCGATCCGGCGACCGCGGTCGAGACCGAGCCTTCAACCGCCGTCGCCGAGCCTCCGCAGACCGTCCCGGACCTGCCTCCCGTGGACGAGGAACCCCCGCCCCCGGTGCAGGCGGACGTCTCGACCAGCCCGGACCCGGTCCCCGTTCCGGACCCGGATCCCGCTCCGGCTGAGGAAACGGCGCCCGAGCCCATGTCCGTGACACCCGTCATCGGCACGGAACCCGAAGAGACCGGGCAGGACACCCAGGTCGCCCCGGAAGTGCCCGACAGCGACCGGGCCCCCGAAACGCGGGTGCGCCGGGCGGTGATCCGTACGGTCGGCACCGCCTGGCAGGAAGCCTGGCAGAACGAGCTGCGCCTGCTCCAGCGCGGGATGTTGTGGCTGGAGCAGTGGCCCCGTGACGTGGCGGCCCTGACGGCGTTCCAGGAGCGCCGGGCGCAGCGCGAGGCCGCGGACGAGACCGCCCGCACCGGACTGACGGAACGGGTGGAGCTCGCCAGGACCGGCGTCGCCACCGCGCAGGAGGCCGTCGAGTCCGCCCGGCGGGAGGTCGAGCGCCTGGCCGGCGAGGAGGAGGCCGCCGCCGCCGAGGTCGTCGAGCCGCGCGCCGAGGCCGCCCGCCTCCAGGAGACCGCCCAGGCCGCGGCCGAGGAGGCCGGGAACCTCACCCGCGCCGCCGACGCGGCGCACCAGCGCTGCACCGCGCTCGTCGAGCAGACCGGCCGCACCCAGTCCGAGCTGGAGGCGGCCCGCCGGCAGGAGGAGTCGCTCACCGGCGAGCTGGCGCGCGCCCGCGAGGAGCTGCCGCGCGCCACCGAGGAGGCCGAACGCCTGGTGGCCGAGGACGCCGACGCCGTCGCCGAGGGGCACGCCAGCTACTACCGGATGGTGTCGGCGGAGTCGGCGCTCGGCGCGCTCCGCCAGAAGATGTCGCTGGGCCAGCGCCTGCACGTGGCCGCGCCGCCCGCCGACATGAAGCGATTGCGCGCCGAGGTGAAGGCGCGCTCCCGCGAGGCCGACGAGGCCGCCAGGCGGGCCCAGCGCACCAAGGACGCCGCCGAGCAGGCCGCCGCGCGCCGGGCCGGGCTGGAACGCTTCATCTCCGAGGGCGGAGCGGGCCTGATCGCGGCCCAGCAGGCGCAGCAGCGCCTCGGCGCCGAGCTGGAGCAGCTGGCGGTCGAGCGCGAAGAGGCCGCGGTCGCGTACCGCGAACAGGCCCGTCTGGCGGCCGAAGCCGTGGACCGCGCCACGCAGACGAGCGCCGCGGCCAGGTTCGCCCAGCAGTCCGTCCGCGCCCTGGAGGAGAAGCTGGCGTCCCTCCGCACCGAGCACCAGGTGGCGCAGTCGGCCGCCGTACGCGCCCAGGCCGACGCCGAGGCCGCCGCGCACCACCTCGCGGAAGCGGAAACGGCCCTCAAGGAGCACCTGGCCGCCGCCGAGCAGCGCGCGGAGGCCGACGAGACCGAGCTGGCGGCCCTCACCGAGGCCGAGCGGCGCTCCCGCGAGCAGGTGGAGGAGATCTGCGGGCCCGACGCGGATCCGAGTCCCGAAGCCCTGGCCGTCCAGCAGGAGCGGGCGATGCAGCGCATCGAGAGGCTGTCGGCCCGCCTGGCCGCCGAGGAGCACACCGAGACCGAGGTGCTGTTCCGCACCGCGGAGGTCGTGTGCGGGACGCCGGTCACCATCGGCGCGGCCGACCCGGGTGACGACTTCGACACGCTGATCGCGGTGGGCCCGCTGACCGACGTGGAGTTCCTGGTCGGAGCGGTGCGGGCGCGCCGCTGGATCCTGGTGGGGGACGCCGCCGACCGGCCCGCCGAGCACCCCGAGTACGGCGGGCCGCGGCACGCCCTGTTCGAGCGCGCCGCGGCGGTGCTGCCGGTGGAGGACGCCGGCCGTCCCTAGCCGTCCCTAGTCGTCCTTGATGAGCAGGTCGAGCAGCCAGCCGACCACGCCCACGACGATGGCGCCCCAGAACGCCGCCCAGAACCCGTCGACGTGGAAGGGCAGGTCCAGCCGGTCGGCGACCTCGCCGGTCAGCAGCATCAGCAGCGCGTTCACCACGAGCCCGAACAGTCCGAGCGTGAGCACGTAGAACGCGCAGCCCAGCGTCTTGACGATGGGCTTGATGATGCCGTTGACCAGGCCGAAGACGACGGCGACGCCGACCAGCGCGAGCACGCGGCGGCCGGTGTCGTCGCCGGTGACGGTGATGCCGTCGACCACCAGGGTGGCCACCCAGAGCGCGACGGCGGTGATGCCTACCTTCAGAAGAATCCGCACATCTCGATCATGTGCGCGCGCCGTGCCGGATTCATCCCCCTGCGATGCGATATCCCGGCGCGCGGACTCATCATCGAGGACCAGGGGCGCGGGACCCGAGGCATGGGCCCAAGGCATGGGGCCCGAGGCGCGGGACCGGGCGGCTCAGTCGGCGCGGTCGAAGAACGGCGAGGCCGCCGAGACCTGGGAGCGCGGGGCCGTCCCCGCGGCGGCCGTGGCGCGCTGCCGGGCCGGGTCGGCGCGGCGGGCCTGCGCCAGCTCCTGCTGCAGGCGGCGCTTCTCCATCTCCAGCGTGGTCAGCGACTCCTCGTGCTCGGCGCGCAGCTCGCGCAGGTCGCGGCGGGCCCGCCAGGAGCGCCCGGCCCCCACGAACACGAGCATCATGCCGACGATGAGGACCACGGCGACCGCGGCCCCCGCGAAGAAGACCTGCCAGGCGTCGGTGACGCCCGGCACCTGCTCGCCGAACACCGTCAGCGTGATCGGTCCGGTGTCGCCCAGCGCGACGCCGACGGCGGCGGCGACGGCCGCGGCGACCAGGATCAGTCCGAGGAACACCATGCGCGTTCTCCTCTCTCCAGTGGCTCCGGAGGCGGGGTCGGGAGGCCCACCACCCTGCCAGATCTCGCCCGGATCATGCTGGCCTGCCCCGGTAGGCACAGGCGGGAGCGGTTTTGCCGGGACGGCGCGCGGGCAGTGATCGCTGGTGGAAGGGGTGGTCCGATGGCCGTGCCGGCGGTGGTGTTCGACCTGGACGGGGTGCTGATCGACTCCGAGCCGGTGTGGGAGGAGGTCCGCCGCGGCTTCGTCGCCGACCACGGCGGCCGCTGGAAGCCCGACTCCCAGGAGCGGCTCATGGGCATGAGCACCGAGGAGTGGGCCGCCTACCTGGCCGGGGACCTGATCGGCGGGATGGACCCCGAGGACGTCGCCTACCAGGTGATCGACCGGATGAGCGCCCGCTACGCCGAGCGCCTGCCGCTGCTGCCGGGGGCGGTCGAGGCCGTCCGGCGGCTGGCGGAGGGCCGGGTGCTCGGCCTGGCCAGCTCGTCGCCGCGCGCGCTGATCGACCTCGTGCTCGGCGAGATGGGCGTGGCCGGGCTGTTCCGGGCGACGGTCTCCACCGAGGAGGTCGACCGCGGCAAGCCCGCGCCCGACGGCTACCTGACGGCCGCCGCCCGCCTCGGAGCGCGGCCCGAGGAGTGCGTCGCGATCGAGGACTCCAGCAACGGGCTGCGCTCGGCGCACAACGCCGGGATGCGCGTGATCGCCGTCCCGCACCCCCGCTACCCGCCCGCCGAGGACGCCCTGGCCCTCGCCGCCCGGGTGGCGGGCGGTCTGGACGAGCTCACCCCGGAGCTCGTCGACTCGCTCTGATCGACTCTCTGCGGCCACATCGGCCGTCCGGCGTCAAAACGTCACCGGGTGTTCGTAGTATGGCGCGATGAGTTCCCCGGCGAACGCCCCCGAGGTGTCCGAAGCGCTGGAGACGCTGAGCCGCGTCTTCGGCTACGACGCCTTCCGGGGCGACCAGCAGGAGATCATCGAGCATGTGGTGGCCGGGGGCGACGCCCTGGTCCTGATGCCGACCGGCGGCGGCAAGTCGCTGTGCTACCAGATCCCCGCGCTGGTCCGGAAGGGCACCGGCATCGTCATCTCGCCGCTGATCGCGCTGATGCAGGACCAGGTCGACGCGCTCCGCAACGCGGGCGTGCGCGCCGGGTTCCTCAACTCCACCCAGGACTTCGACGAGCGCCGGGTCACCGAGGCCCAGCTCGTGGCCGGGGAGCTGGACCTGCTCTACCTGGCGCCCGAGCGGCTGCGCCTCGGGCAGACGGTGGAGCTGCTGGACCGCGCCTCGATCTCGCTGTTCGCCATCGACGAGGCGCACTGCGTGTCGCAGTGGGGGCACGACTTCCGGCCCGACTACCTGCTGCTGTCCCACCTGCACGAGCGCTGGCCGGAGGTGCCGCGCATCGCGCTCACCGCGACCGCGACGCCGGCGACCCGCGAGGAGATCGCCACCCGGCTCGACCTGACCGGCGCGCGCCACTTCGTGGCCAGCTTCGACCGGCCCAACATCCAGTACCGCATCGAGCCCAAGACCGACGCCAAGCGCCAGCTCCTGCAGCTGCTGCGCACCGAGCACGACGGCGACGCGGGCATCGTCTACTGCCTGTCGCGCAACTCGGTCGAGAAGACCGCCGAGTTCCTGACCTCGAACGGCGTCCAGGCGCTGCCCTACCACGCGGGCCTCGACCCCCGGGTCCGCGCCGCCAACCAGGCGCGCTTCCTGCGCGAGGACGGCCTGGTCATGGTCGCGACCATCGCGTTCGGCATGGGCATCGACAAGCCCGACGTGCGGTTCGTGGCCCACCTCGACCTGCCCAAGTCGGTCGAGGGCTACTACCAGGAGACCGGCCGCGCCGGCCGTGACGGGCTGCCGTCCACCGCGTGGCTGGCCTACGGGCTCAACGACGTCGTCCAGCAGCGCAAGATGATCGACGGCTCGGAGGGCGACGCCGCGCACCGGCGGCGGCTGTCGCAGCACCTGGACGCGATGCTGGCGCTGTGCGAGACCGTCGAGTGCCGCCGCGTGCAGCTGCTGAACTACTTCGGCCAGTCCGGCGAGCCGTGCGGCAACTGCGACACCTGCCTGACGCCGCCCGAGACCTGGGACGGCACGCTCCCCGCGCAGATGGCGCTGTCGGCGGTGTGGCGGCTGGCCCACGAGCGCCGCCAGAAGTTCGGCGCCGGGCACATCATCGACATCGTGCGCGGCAAGAAGAACGCCAAGATCATCCAGTTCGACCACGACGCGCTGAACGTCTTCGGCAAGGGCGCCGACTGGAGCGAGGGCCAGTGGCGCGGCATCGTGCGCCAGCTGCTCGCGCAGGGGCTGCTGGCGGTGGAGAGCAACTACGGCTCGCTGGTGCTGACCGACGCCAGCGGCGAGGTGCTGGGCCGCAAGCGCAAGGTCATGATGCGCCGCGACCCCGAGCGCGCCGCCGCGCCCAAGGCGGCGCGGGCCGCCCGCGAGCGCAAGGCGCCGGTCGACATGCCGGCCGAGGCCGCTCCGCTGTTCGAGCGGCTGCGCTCCTGGCGCGGCGCGACCGCCAAGGAGCAGGGCGTCCCGGCGTACGTGATCTTCCACGACGCGACGCTGCGCGAGATCGCCACCGCGCGCCCGGCGTCGCTGGCGGAGCTCGGCTCCATCAGCGGCATCGGCGAGAACAAGCTCGCCAAGTACGGCGAGCAGGTGCTGGAGGCGCTGGCGGAGTTCGGCGCGGGCGACGCCGGGGGCGGCCCGTCCGCGTCCGGTGGCCCGTCCGCGTCCGGCGGGACGGTCGCCGAGGCTCCGGCGGACGCCCTGCCCGTCCCGCCCGCGCCCCGGGCGCCCGACCACGACGACGACTACGACCTGCCCCCGGAGCCCGACTTCTACGACGACTACGACGGCTGACGAAGGACGGGGCGCCGACCGCACAGTGGCCGACGCCCCATCCCTGCGCGTCAGTTCATGACGATGCCGCTGCGCACGTCGCCGGAGCCCGTGTAGTCGATCCGCACCACGCCGACGGTCGTCTTGGTGCCGGGGATCAGCGCGAGGTCCTTGGGATAGAGGCGGCCCGGCGAGCTCTGGCCCGGCCCCTGGTGGCCCGGGAGCTGCACGGTCGTCCACTGGCCCGCCCGGTAGCGGCCGAGGTTCGGACTGGCCCACGACCCGGCCCACACGCCGCCCTCGCCGTCGGAGGCGAGCAGGTCGTGCCGGGACACGATCTTCCAGGAGTCGTCCAGCCGGTAGACGACCGACAGCCCGCCCACCGGCGAGCCGGTGTCGTCGGCCTCGTAGCGCTGGTCCACGGCCCAGGTCTCCTTGGAGTTCACCGAGACCAGCCCGCCGAAGGACCCCGAGCCCTCGTCGGTCGGCTGGACGGCGGCGCGCCGCCAGACGGTGCCGTCCCAGTGCAGCGCGACCGGGCGGGCCGACGCGGTGCCGTAGGCCCACAGGTCGTCGTCGGTGCGGCCGGTGAACCCCCTGATCAGGACATCCGAGGGCAGCGTCACCGATGTCCACGCCGACCCGTCGTAGCGGCGGACGAACGGGGTGCCGGAGTCCGGGTCGGACCGGGTGCCGCCCTCGCGCCCGGCGACCCACACGCCCGACCGCCCCGTGGCCTGCACGGCGTCGATGAACCCCGCCCCCGCCGGCACGCCCTCCCACGCCCCGTTCCGGAACCGGTGCAGGCTCGACGTGGTGGCGGTGGTGGTCAGCGCCCAGTTGTTGTCGGTGCGCACGGCGGAGATCTGCTCAAGGTATTCGCCGGACGGCACCGGAGCGCGCCGCCATTCCGCACCGTCATAACGCAGCGCGTTGTCGTCGCCGTAGACCCACACATTGGTGGGCGCTCCCGCCGTCACTTCGTGCACGCTTCCCGACGTGCTCTCCCACACCACGCGCCATTGCGTTCCGGCGTCCGCGCCGGTCACGCTCAGTGCCGACAAGGCCACTCCGGCGGCCAGTCCGGCGGCCGCCGCTCGCTTGAGCCGCATTCTTCTCCCCCTTCACCAGGTCCCCTCGCGGGGAGGCTAGCGAGGCGGCGCGGGAGCGTGCGCGGCCGATTGCGGACGCCCTTTCCGCCGATTCCCGTGAACCTTTCCCTGACGAAAGTCAGGGTCGGTCCCAGCCGTTCGGGCACTGCGCCGGACCGGCCCCGCTCCCTACCGTCGAGTGCATGATCGAACTGCGCGACCTCACCAAGCGCTACGGGGACAAGACCGCCGTGCACGGGCTGACGCTGACGGTGGAACCGGGCAAGGTCACCGGCTTCCTCGGCCCCAACGGCGCGGGCAAGTCCACCACCATGCGCATGATCCTCGGCCTGGACCGGCCCACGTCGGGCACCGCCCTGATCGGCGGCCGCCCCTACAGCGCCTTCCCGCACCCGCTGCGCGAGGTGGGCGCGCTGCTGGACGCCAAGGCGCTGCACCCGGGCCGGTCGGCCCGCGCCCACCTGGTGGCGCTGGCGCGCAGCAACGGCATCCCGACCGCCCGCGTGGACGAGGCCCTGGAGACAGTGGGCCTGGCCGAGGTCGCGCGCCGCCGCGCCGGGACGTTCTCGCTCGGCATGGGGCAGCGCCTCGGCATCGCGGGCGCGCTGCTCGGCGACCCCCGCGTGCTGCTGTTCGACGAGCCGGTCAACGGCCTGGACCCCGACGGCGTGCTGTGGGTGCGGCGGCTGATGCGCTCGCTGGCCGCCGAGGGCCGCACCGTGTTCGTCTCCAGCCACCTGATGAGCGAGATGGAGCTGACCGCCGACCGCCTGGTGGTGATCGGGAAGGGCCGGCTGATCGCGGACGCGCCGGTCGCCGAGGTGATCGCGCGCAGTTCCCGCAACGCGGTGCGGCTGCGCAGTCCCCGGGCCGACCTGCTGCCGCCGCACCTGCCCGACGCCGACATCCGGCGCACCGGGCCCGACACGTTGACGATCTCCGGCGTGCCGATCGAGCGCCTCGGGATGCTCTGCCACGAGCTCGGCGTCCCCGTCCTCGAACTCAGCCCGCAGGCCGCGTCCCTGGAAGAGGCGTACATGGAGCTCACCGGCGGGAGCGTCGAGTACGGCGTCTCGGCGGACCGGACCGAGAAGGCGGGCACGCGATGACCTCCCGACTCCGCGACGGCGGGCTGCCCGGCGCGGTCGCCGCCGAATGGACCAAGCTGTGGTCGCTGCGCTCCACCTGGTGGACGCTGGCGGGCGCGTTCGTGCTGACCGGTCTGATGACGATGATCCTGGCCACCGACACCGTGCACGACAACACCAACGAGCTGTCCCAGGACGACCCGGGCGTGCTGGTCGCCAGCGACCTGGTGGTCGCGGCGATCGACATCTCCCAGTTCGTGGTGCTGGCCCTGGCCATCCTGGCGATGACCGGCGAGTACGCGACCGGCTCCATCCGCACCACCCTGCAGGCGGTGCCGCCGCGCGGTCGGCTCCTGGCGGCCAAGGCGGCCGTGGTGTCCGCCGTCGTGTTCCCCCTGGGAGTCCTGCTGGGCCTGACGTGCACTGCCGGCGCGTCGGTGCTGATGGGCAAGTGGGGGCGCACGACGCTCGCGCAGACGCTCGGCGACTCGCTGGCGATCGGCGCGTACCTGGCGCTGGTCAGCGTGTTCATGCTCGGCATGGGCGCGCTGCTGCGCAGCACGGCGGCCGTGCTGACGCTGTCGTTCCTGCTGCTGATGGCGCTGCCGATGCTGCTGGTCAACTCCGGGGTGCCGGTGGTGCGGCACGTGGGGGACGCGCTGCCGTCCTCGGCGGGGCGCCACTTCATGAACGGCGAGGACGGCCCCTACGCACCCGCCGTGGGCCTGCTGATCCTGGTCACGTGGGCGGTCGCCGCGGCGCTGGCGGCCCGCACGTCCCTACAGCGACGCGATGCCTGAACGGATTGTCATCCGATCTCCAGGTTCCCTTCAGGTCCGCCTGGTTGGGTGCCCCGCATGAGAGCGAACAAGAAGACCGTGGCCGCCGGCATCGGCACGGCCGGCCTGCTCGGCTTGGGCCTCTACGTGGCCGTCCCGGCGATGGCCGACCCGTCCCCCTCCCCGTCGCCCTCGGCGAGCGAGCGCCAGCACCCGCACGACCGCCGGCACGGCGAGGGCCGTCCTGGTGACGGTAAGGGCCGCCACAAGATGGCGCGCCGGGGCGGGATGGGCGTCCACGGCGAGGCGACCGTCAAGACCAGGGACGGCAAGTTCGCGCTGCGCACCTGGCAGCGCGGCCAGATCACCGCCAAAGCCGGGGCTTCGCTGACCGTCAGGAGCGAGGACGGCGTGACCTGGCAGTGGACGACCGACGGCAAGACCCGCGTGGGCAAGAAGGGCGCGAAGTCGTCGCTGGCCGAGCTCGCGAACGGCGACCAGGTCATGGTCATGGGGCAGCGCGAGGGGAACACGCGCACCGCCAAGTTCGTCCGCGTCCCGAAGAGGTGAGCCAGGCGGTCCCGGGACCCCCGCCCGGGACCGCCTTCCCTCCGTCAGTCGGCGTCGTAGACCGTGACGGGCACGTCGCGTTCGCTCAGGTGCTCCAGGATCAGCGGCTCCACCTGCGACCACCTGCCTCCCGCCAGGCCGCAGCCGATGCGCGGCATGTGCACCGACGCCTCCAGCTCCAGGGCCCGGTCGCCCAGCGCGGCCAGGCAGCGGGCCAGGGCGTCGTAGCGGATCGGCACGCCCTTGCTGCCGCGCTTCGTCCCGCGCTGCCCGATCATGTTGGCGACCCAGACGTACGGCTCCACCCGCACGCACCGCACCGCGCCCAGCCCGAAGTCGTTGCGCGCCCGGTCGCGGTGCCAGGCCCGGTAGTCGGCCTCCGGCTCCGGCCAGCGGCGCGACACCGCCAGCACGAAGCCCTTGCCCCAGCCGCCCAGGTCGTTGCACACGTGGGCGACCACCTTGACGCCCTTGGCCTGCGGCGAGGTGGCGTCACCCCGGACATAACGGATCTTCTCCACGGGGCGCACCCTACGCCCGGCCTCGGACGGACCCCGCGCGAGCGGCGGGACGGCGGACCTAGATGAACGCGGCCTCCCCGGGCAGCACGGTCGGGGCCGCGGCCGGCACTGTCTCCAGCGCCCGCACCACCACCGACGACCCGTCCGCCACCACGATCGACCGGTCGGGCACGGTGACCCAGTCGTCGCCGTCGTCGTGCGGCTCGCTCGCCACCAGCACGCCGTCGCCGGCCTCGCGGTAGCAGAGCGTCTCGGCCCAGGTCGTGGCGACCGCCCGCCGCCCGTCCGTCGCGAGCATGTTCAGGCAGGCGTTGGCGTCCAGCGCGACGATGTCGTACAGCAGGTCCTCGATCGTGGCGGCCAGCGGGCGACCCGCCTCCAGGCGCTGCCACAGCACCGCCGCCAGGAACGCCGAGTCGCAGCCCGACTCGGGGATGCGGCCCGGCTCCAGCAGCGCGCCGGTCTTCTCGACGTTGAGGTGCCCGTTCAGGCTCAGCAGGATCTGGCCGTCGGTGAACGGCGCGTTGGCGTTCTCCTCGATCGGCATCCCGGGGCTGGCCGCGCGCGCCGCGGCCAGCACGCATCCGGCGGCCACCTCGCCCGCCAGCGCCGGGAAGGTCGCCTCCTCCCAGATGGAGGTGGTGGTGCGGTAGACCGTGGCGGTGCCGGGGGACGGATGCCAGCCCACGCCGAAACCGTCCTTGTTGACCAGGCCGATCTGCTGCCACCGCGGCACCTTGGCCTGCTCGACGAGCCCGTAGTCGGGCCCGTACACGAGCGCGTGCAGGTTCTTGGGCGCTCCGACCCAGGCAAAGTGGCGGCACATCTAAAGGGGGCTCCTTCGTCGGGGGTCAACTGTCGCGGTCGTCGTTCCCTCCACTCGCGCCCCTCACACGCCGTGCTCCTGAAGCCACAACTCCAGCAACGCGACCTGCCACAACTGGCTCGCGCCCAGGTTGGTGCGGTGTTCGCTGGGCGCGGCCAGGAGTCGTTCCAGGTAGTCGGAGCGGAACAGGCCGCGCTCCTTGGCGGCGGGTGCGTCCAGCGCCTCGCGCACCAGCTCCAGATAGGGCCCGGACAGATGCCTGATGGCCGGGACGGGGAAATAGCCCTTCGTACGGTCGATGACCTCGTCCGGGACGATTCCGCGCGCGGCGTCCTTCAGTACGCCCTTGCCACCGGAGGCCAGTTTGAGGTCGGGCGGGCACGCGGCGGCCAGTTCCACTAGGTCGTGGTCCAGGAACGGGGTGCGGCCTTCCAGCCCCCACGCCATCGTCATGTTGTCCACGCGCTTCACAGGGTCGTCCACCAGCATGACGGTGCTGTCGATGCGCAAGGCCGCGTCCACGGCCGTATCGGCGCCCGGCATGGCGAAATGCTCGCGAACGAAGTCGCACGCCGCATCGTGGTCGAGCAGATAGGGCTCGCTTAGGATCTGGGCCAGTTCCCCATAGGAGCGGTCGAAGAACACGGACGCGTACGCGTTCACAGCGCCGCCCCGCGAAACCCCGGCCAGCGGCGGGTACCAGTCGTACCCCGCGAAGACCTCGTCCGCGCCCTGCCCCGACTGCACCACCTTGACGTGCTGGGACACCTCCTGCGACAGCAGGTAGAACGCGACCACGTCGTGACTGACCATCGGCTCGCTCATCGCGCCGATCGCGCCGCTCAGAGCGGGCACGAGCCGCGCGTCGTCGATGCGGATCTGGTGGTGGTCGGTGCCGAACCGCTCCGCGACCAGGTCGGAGTAGACGAACTCGTCGCCCGACTCGCCCCCGGCCGGCTGGAATCCGATGCTGAACGTGCTGAGCCCGCGCTGCCCCGCCTCGGCCAGCAGCGCGACGATGAAGCTGGAGTCCAGCCCGCCCGACAGCAGCACGCCGACCGGGACGTCGGCGACCATCCGCCGATCGACGGCGGTGCGCAGGCCCTCCCGGACGGCGGCCGTCCACTCGTCCCTCTCCATCCGCAGGCTGCGCGTGAAGTCGGGCCGCCAGTACACGCGGTCCTCGGTGCGCCCGCCCGGCCGGATGACGCGCACCGTGGCCGGGGGCAGCTTCTCGACGCCCTTCAGGATCGTGCGCGGCGGCGGCACGATCGAGTGGAACGACATGTAGTGGTGCAGCGCGACCGGGTCCAGGCCGGTGTCCACGCCGCCCCCGGCCAGCAGGGCGGGCAGCGTGGAGGCGAAGCGGACGCGGGACGCGTCGCGCGTCACGTACAGCGGCTTGATGCCGAGCCGGTCGCGCCCCAGCACGACCACGCCGGAGTCCCGCTCGACCAGCGCGAACGCGAACATCCCCTTGAAGTGGTCGACGCAGTCGAGCCCCCACCGGTGGTAGGCCTTCAGCAGCACCTCGGTGTCGGAGGTGGAGAAGAACCGGTACCCCTCGCCGCGCAGCGTCTCCCGCAGCTCGCGGTAGTTGTAGAGGCAGCCGTTGAAGACGCCGGTGACGCCGGCGTCGTCGTCGACCATGGGCTGGGCGCCCGCGTCCGACAGGTCGATGATCTTCAGCCGCCGGTGTCCGAGCGCGACGGGGCCCGCCGACCAGAGCCCCGACCCGTCCGGGCCGCGCGGCTCCAGCGCGGCGGTCATCCGCCCGACCGCCTCCGCGTCGGCGGCCCCGCCGTCCAGCCGCACCTCACCGCTCAGCCCGCACATATCGCCCTGTCTCCTTTCTCAGCGCATCAGCCAGGTGTCCTTGGAGCCGCCGCCCCGCGAGGAGTTGACGACCCGGCTGCCCTCCGGCGCCACGCGCGTCATCGCGACCTGGAGGACCTCGGGCTCGGGGCACAGCGCCACGAACGCCCGCAGATCCACCGCGCGGGGGCGCAGCCGGCCGTCCACGAACGTCGGATGCGTGGAGAGCCGGACGGTCTCCTGCGCGATCCAGCCCGCCGGCTCGGCCAGGATCTTCTCCCGGACCTCGGCCAGCTCCGCCTTGGAGGCGTCCGGCCCGATCAGCACGCCGTTGCCGCCGTAGCCGTCCACCGGCTTGACCACCAGCTCCGCCAGCCGCTCCAGGGCCTGTTCGCGCTGCTCGGGGTCGCGGCACAGGTAGGTGGGGACGTTGTCGATCAGCGGCCGCTCGTCGAGGTAGTACTCGATGAGCTTCGGGACGAAGGCGTACAGCGCCTTGTCGTCCCCGACGCCGTTGCCCGGCGCGTTGGCCAGGCGCAGCGTCCCGCGCTCGACGGCGGCCCGCAGCCCGGGGCCGAGCGGCCGCCTGTCCTCCCCGACCGCGTCGAACAGCTCGTCCTCGTCGATGCGCCGGTAGATGACCTCGATCCGGCGGCCGCCCGCCCACACGCCCGACCGGTCCACCCGCAGCTCGCCCGGCGTGAGCAGCGGGACGCCCATCTCCCGCGCCAGCAGCCGGTGCTCGAAGAAGGCCGAGTCCGACTCGCCCGCCGTGACGAGCGCGAGCCCCTCGGTGTCGCCGCCGAGGGCGTCGCGCAGCGTGTTCACCGCCCGCACGGGGCTGGGCGTGGGCACGGCGCGGACCAGCTCGGGCAGCACGCGCGCGGAGAGCCACCGGTTGGCCAGCGCGTACCCGATGCCCGAGGGCACGCGGAGGTTGTCCTCCAGAACGGCCCAGCGCCCCGCGCCGTCCCGCACCAGGTCGATCCCCGCGACGGCGATCCGCACCGCGGACCGGGGCACGAAGCGCCCGTCGACCTTCATGCCGGGCGAGCCGTCCACGGCCCAGGCGGGCACCACGCCGTCCCGCACGACCTCCTTGGCGCCGTAGGCGTCGTGCAGGAACGCCTCCAGCGCGCGCACGCGCTGCGCCAGCCCGGCCTGCAGAGGCGTCCAGTCCTCGGCGGGCAGGATGCGGGGGATGACGTCGACCGGGAAGAGCCGGTCCTCCTCGCCCTCCACCTGGAAGGTCATGCCGAGCTGGCGCTGGACCTCGTCCCGGCGCCGCTCGCGTTCGAGGACGCCGTCGCGCCCCATGCGGTCCAAGGCGTTCATCAGCAGGCCGTAGGGGCCGCGGGCGCTGCCGTCGAAGACGACGGCCTCGTCGACCTCGGCGTCGTAGCCGCGCAGCATCGTGCTGACCTGCGGGCGCGCGGGCACGTCCCCGGTGGCCCACCCGGTGTCGGCCTGGGTCTCGGCCAGCAGCAGCTCGGTGACACGCCCGACCCCGCCCTCGGCGAAGGCGGCGCGCTGCCGGGCGGCGGACCCGCCACCGCGCAGCGTCTCCTCGGCCAGCTCGGAGACGAGCTCCCAGTCGCCGAACCGCTCCAGAGCGGGCCGCAGCGCGTTCACCATGCCGCGCAGGTGGTCGGGCGCGGACATCGGGACCCCGTCGCTCCCGACCAGCTCTCCGTCGAGGCCGGACCGGGCCGCCCGCCAGGTCATCGCCCGCACCATCTCGGGCCGGACCGGCGGCGCGGGGCGCCCCGCCTCCGCGCCCTCCAGCTCCTCGACCACCATGGCGCGGAACAGCCCCGCCAGCAGCACCACGTCGGTCACCCGCGGGCAGGCGTCGCAGATGCGCAGCTCGACCGTGGGCAGGTGCGCCGAGGGCCGCACGTCGTAATAGATCATCCCCGGGTCGGAGATGACCCCCGACCGCACGAGGTCGGCCACGACGCGGTCGTACTCGGCGGCGGACCCGTACTCGCCGAAGGGTCCGGCCGTGGGCCAGCGCGACCAGACCAGCGACCGGTAGCTGGCGTACCCGCTGTCGGCGCCCAGCCAGTAGGGCGAGCTCGCCGACAGCGCCAGCAGCGCGGGCAGCCGCGGCCCCAGCCGGTGCGCGACGGCGACCGCGAGATCGCGGTCCCCGACGTCGACGTGCACCTGCGCGCCGCAGATCAGCTGCTCGCGCGCCAGGTCCTGGTACTCCTCCAGCATGTTCTCGTAGCGGGGGTCGGGCGTGACCTTGAGCGCGTCCAGGTCCGCCACCGGGACGGTGCCCGCCGCCACCAGGCCGAGCCCGAGCGGCTCGGCGGCCGCGACCACCCCGCGCCGTAAGGCCGCCAGGTCCTCGGCCAGGTCGACCAGCCGCACGAACGGCCGGCTGTTGGTCTCCACGACCGAACGCTGCAGCTCAGCGCCGAACCGGTCGGGAGGGAGCTGCTGCAGCAGGCTGTCGGCCCGCGGCAGCAGCCGATGCGTCTCCAGGTCCACGGTGTGGAATTCTTCTTCGACACCGACGGCCATCACTTCCGCACGGTCGCCCATCACGCGACCGTAGGTGCCCTTTGTTTCGCAGAAATATCACACGAAGCCGAAACTGTTTCGCCTACCTGGGGCGCGAGACTGTCAGAGTGATGCTTGAGGACGACGGGAAGCTGTACGAGCTCCGGGCCTTCTACGCGGTGCCCGACGACGCCTGGAGCGTGGAGCTGACCGACCTGACCGACGGCCGCCCGCTGGCGCACACGCTGATCCCGGACGAGGACCCCGGCCGTCCCTGCCAGGTGCCCACGCTGGAGCCGGACATCCCCCTGGAGGTGCTGCGGCACTACCTGGTGACGGTGGCGGAGATGGGCGTGGCCGCCGGCCGGAGGCTGGAATGATGCCGAACATGAGGAAACCGGCCCTGTTGCTCCTGATGCTCGCCACCGGCTGCAGCACGGCGACCGCCCCCACCGCCGCCCCCGTCGCGCCGCCCTCCCCGTTGAAGCTCCCGACGGAGGAGGCGCTGGCGCCGCGGTGCCAGCCGGGCATGGAGACGGCGGTGGGCAACGACCGGGCGAACGCGGCGATGGGCGTCCGGGCGATGGACCTGATCCTGCGCAACTGCGGGAGCCGGCCCCTGAAGCTCGACGGCTACCCGATCCTCACCCTGCTGGACGACCTGGAGCGCCCGCTCCCCGTCACGATCCGCAAGGGCACCCGCCAGATCAAGGACCCGGGCCCGCGCCCGATCACGCTGGAGCCGAACGAGACCGCCCGGGTGGGCCTGTTCTGGCGGAACACCGTCACCCGGACCGACGTCCCCGCCTCCAACGCCCGCTACGTGGAGGTGGCGCCCCGCGCGGGCATGGCCCCGGCCGTGGCGTGGATGACCGTCCCCATCGACCTGGGCAACACGAACAGGCTGGAGATCACTGCGTGGTCTGGACGATCTGGATGAGGTTGCCGCAGGTGTCGTCGAAGACGGCCGTGACCACCGGCCCCTGCTCCAGCGGCTCCTGCACGAACCGGACACCGAGCCCCTTGAGCCGCTCGAACTCGGCCCGGGCGTCGTCGACGGCGAACGAGGCCAGCGGGATCCCGTCGGCGACCAGGGCCTCGCGGTAGGGCTTGACCGCCGGGTGCCCGGCCGGCTCCAGCAGCAGCTCGACGTCCTCCTGCCCGGGCGCGGCGACCGTCAGCCAGGAGGCCCCCTCCCCGAGCGGGACGTCGGTCTTCTTCACGAACCCCAGGACGTCGGTGTAGAACCGCAGCGCCTCGGCCTGGTCGTCCACGAAGACGCTGGTCACGTAGATCTTCATGCTTCCTCCTTGAGCCACCGCTCGCCGATCTGCCGGAGCGGCCCGGTGTCCAGGTAGTGGAACTTGTAACGGCCTTCCTTGCGCACGCGGACGAGCCCGGCCTCCTCCAGCACGGCGAGGTGCTGCGAGATGGCCTGCCGCGACGACGAGACACCGTGCCGCATCGTCAGCCGCGTGCAGATCTCGAACAGGGTCTGCCCGTCCCGCTCGACGAGTTCGTCGAGGATGACGCGGCGCGTCGGGTCGGCCAACGCCTTGAAGAGATCTCCCACAGCCCCACCATAGGCAAGCAGTGGCTTGCCTATCAACCCATGAGCTGGTCAATTCTCCGAGGAAGCCGCTCCTCGGCCCACTCGACATCGGCATCGAGATCGACCCAGACCCGGTCCCGCCGCCGGCCGCCCCAGACCGCCGCCCACGAGAAGACTCCCCCCAACAGGACCCGTTTCCGCCCAGGCGGTCGCACAGACAGGGCAAAGGCGACGGCGAACCCGGCCCGACCGGGCCCCTCCACAACGGCCACCCGCCCCCGGAGCAGCATCCACTCCACGACCGACCCGTCGACCTGCCGGTCGAGCAGATCGGCGACCTGCTCCCGGACCGCCGCCGCGGGGTCGTCCCCGACCCACCCGAGAGGCACCTCCTCCAGCGCGCCGAAGTCGTCGCACGGCGGCGCATAGCGCTCGTTCCGCCGGTACTCCCCGGTCAGGGTGCCGTCATCGGCGACCTTCCACCCGCCCAGCACCGCGGCGGCCGGCACGAACCCGCCGGGATCGTCGACCCAGGCGGGATCGACCTCGTAGACCCACCCGCCGGGCCGTGCGGCGGCCGCCGCGACCAGTTCCCCCGGCGGCTCCCGCCGCTCCTCCGCACCAACGCCCACCAAGCCCCCAACCGCGCCGCAAGTCCGACGATACTGACACGCTAGGAAGGAACCCGGTCATGCAACCGGCGGCTGAGCTCTATCGCCCTAGGACAGGACTCGTCGAGGCGAGCGGCCCCGTACCCGACGAACCCGAGCACCCGTCCACCGCCCGTACGAAAAATGATCGTGCAGCTGTCAACGGCCGGATAGGGATCCCCGGCAGGGGGCCGGAGCGAGGTGCGCAGCCCCCAGGCGCCGAGCCCGACGGGCGGCGGCCGGAAGTCCTGCACTCGCAAGGTCCCGCCCCCGGGGACGGTGGCCTTCCGACACGCAGCCGGCACGCGCCGCTTCAGCGCGGCGTCGATATCCCCTTCAGAGAGCCCGACGAGAAGCTGCGTGCCGCTCTCGGTATCGGACTTGCGAAGCGTGATGGCGGCCGCGGGCGCGTCGGGCGTACGCCCGACATCGATCGTCCGCATCTGGCTCTGACACGCCTTGGGAGAGATCCAGGGACCCTCCATGACGCTGGCATGGTCGAGCTTGCCGAGAGGCCCGGAATCGATGGCCTTGCCGAACTGGACGTTCCCGTCATCAAGCCGCCCCCCGCGAAACTCACGGACCAGAGCCGCACGCAGGGCGGCGGGAGTAACGGCTTCACTCCTCGCAGAGGACGAAACACCAGTGACCGGCACACTGCGAGGCGCGGAGGTCCCCGCATCAGAGTCGCACCCCACGGCGACCAGGGCGACGAAGGCGCAAACCACCACACCGCAGACCTTCACCGGGACCTCCCGGAAGGGACAGAGGTCCCGCGACCGTAACCGCTACCCCACCCACGGACAACCCCGAAAACCCGATCCTCACGAGGGCTCCGCTCGCCATTTCCCCCGTGCGAGGGAGAAGGCCGCCCCTGGGGAAGGCGACGATGCCGCATCCCGAACAGAATGATCAACATGATCGCCCTCGCGCCCGCAATCGCCCCGGCACCGCGCTGGGCACGGCGCCGCGCACGTGGCCGCGCTGGTGGCACTGCCGTCGGGACTGTGGCGGATCGGCCTGGCGTTGGGGTTCCCGCTGGGCTACACCGACCAAGGCCTGCGCGATCTGGTCGGCCCCACGGTGTGGGGACCGATGTACCTGATCGCCCTCAGCGTGCTGACCGAGATCGCCGCCGTCCTCACCCTGGGCCCGGTGCAACGCTGGGGAGAAGTGGCGCCGCGCCGGCTGCCGTTCATCGGCGGCAAAGCCGTCCCACCGCGCGCCGTGATCATGCCCGCTTGGCTGGGCGTCGCAGCCCTGACGGTGCTGTGGACGCCCTTCTTGTCCTGGTGGACGCTGCCTCACCACGACATGACCGACCTCGGGCACACCCTCGTGGGGTTCCTGTACCTGCCGCTGGTCGCGTGGGCTCCGCTCCTGGCCGCAGTCACCCTGTCCTACCAACGACGCCACCGCCGCAGCTCGTAGGGGCCCCGTCAACGACAAAGGCCCCTCGCGATGATCGCGAGGGGCCTTCGACCTGCTGTGCACCCGAAGGGATTCGAACCCCTAACCTTCTGATCCGTAGTCAGATGCTCTATCCATTGAGCTACGGGTGCCCGCCCTGGGCCAGTGACCTGGGGCGTTGTGCCGGTGAAGATTCTAGCAGCTCCGTCGGTGTCCGCCGGTGCGCTCGACTCCTCGTCGGCAACACCCACAAGCATAGGGCACGCCCGAGCGTGCTCGGACCGCGCCGGTCGCCGTGCCGCGCCGGAACGTTCCCTCCTGGGACGGAGCACCGCCGGTTCGGACTATGCTGTGGTTCGCACTTTGCCGGTGAGCACGCTGACCGGTAGCCTGTGCTGAGCCTGGAGGATTCGCCTAGTCCGGTCTATGGCGCCGCACTGCTAATGCGGTTTGGGTTTACCGCCCATCCGGGGTTCAAATCCCCGATCCTCCGCCTCTGATCTGCGGGGTTGCGTCACACGACGCAACCCCGCAGTGTCGTTTTCGGGGTCCGCCGGTCGGTACGTGATCGTCGCCACCTAGGCGCCCTGGCTCCGGAAGAGGGTCCGCACGGACTTGCGGAGTCGTTCTGGGCCCAGTTCGGGCAGGATCGCGGCCACGTGTTCGGCGCTCAACGTGGCCAGCAACGTGTGTGCCGCGGCGTCCGGGTCGGGGTGGCCCTTGAGCAGGATCGCCAGGTGTCGGTGCCAGAAGCGGTACGCGCCTATCCGGTATCGCGCGCCCGGTGCGGCCGTCTCCGACATTCGCACCAGGTCCAGGTGCGGCAGCAGGTAGTCCAGGTAGGCGGCGGCGAACGCGGTGAGGCGTTCGCTGGCCGGCGCGTCCGGGCCCAGTGGGGGTGGGCCGGACAGGATCTCTTGCTGGAGGTTCCGCTCCCGCGCGTCCAGCAGTGCGGCGGCCAGGCCCGCCTTGTCGGTGAAGCGGCGGAACAGCGTGCCCTTGCCGACCCCCGCCGCCGTCGCCACCTGGTCCATCGAGACCGCCGCCACCCCCTTCTCCGCGAACAGCCGGGCCGCCGCGTCCAGGATCGCGGCGCGGTTGCGAGCGGCGTCGGCTCGTTCGCGTACCGGCGGCCGGAGCAACGACTCCAAGGGTGTGGACGAAGCGGACTGCGGTCCGTTAAGCTTCTCGGGCATAAGCGGACTCTAGTCCGGAACTATGGGAGGTCTCCACATGACCACGCTCATCAGCCGTGCGGAGCTCAAGGAAGCGATCGACGCGGGCGCCGTCACCGTCGTGGACGCGCTCGGGGGCGAGTACTGGGCCAAGCAGCACCTGCCCGGCGCCGTGCCGCTCGCCCCCGGCGAGGTGGACGCCCGGGCCGCGGACGTCCTGCCCGACAAGGCGGCCGCCATCGTCACCTACTGCTCCAACCCCGCCTGCCCCAACAGCGGCCAGGTCGCCGACCGTCTCACCGCGCTCGGCTACACCGACGTCCGCAAGTACCGGGAGGGCATCGAGGACTGGGCGGGGGCGGGGCTGCCGACCGAGTCCGCCTGATCCCTGGGGCTCAGGATTCGAGGTGGTCCTCGTACACGGCGACCTTGTGGTTGATCAGGTCCAGGCAGCGGTGGAGTTCGTCGATCTGGGCCAGGACGGTCTCCCGGTGGCCGCGCAGCAGGGCCAGGCGGGCGCGTTCCGTCCCCTCTTCGCGGGCCAGCTCGGTGTAGCGGCGGATCTCCGGCAGCGGCATGCCGGACGAGCGCAGGACGATGCAGAGGTTCAGCCAGTGCACGTCCTCCTCCTGGTAGAGGCGGCGCCCGCCGGGTCCGCGCCGGACGGGGTTGGCCAGCACGCCCTCGCGCTCGTAGAAGCGGAGGGTGTGCACGCTCAATCCGGTGCGGGCCGCCACCTCGCCGATCGTGAGGGTCGCTTGCTCCTGCGTCACGCGGGCCATTGTCGGGCTTGATCTAGAGTCGGGTCCAGCTCCTAGAGTGCGGCGCTGACAAAAGCGTCATGACGGGAGCAACGCTGTGCGTTACAGGAGTCTGGGCCGCACCGGCATGGAAGTCAGCGTCCACTGCCTCGGGACCATGATGTTCGGCGCGGTCGGCAACCGCGATCACGACGACTGCGTGCGCATCGTGCACGCCGCCCTGGACGGTGGGATCAACTTCGTCGACACCGCCGACATGTACTCGGCCGGAGAGTCCGAGGAGATCGTCGGGAAGGCCCTGCACGGCCGCCGCGACGACGTCGTCCTCGCCACCAAGGTGCACTTCCCGATGGGGGACGGGCCGAACCGCGGCGGCAACGGCCGGCGCTGGATCGTCCGGGCCGTCGAGGACAGCCTGCGGCGCCTGCGGACCGACTGGATCGACCTCTACCAGGTGCACCGCCCCGACCACACCGTCGACGTGGAGGAGACCCTGGCGGCGCTGACCGACCTCGTCCGGGCGGGCAAGATCCGGGCGTTCGGCTGTTCGACCTTCCCGGCCGAGCAGATCGTGGAGGCCCGGTACGTCGCCGAGCGGCGGGGGCTGCAGCGTTTCCGGACCGAGCAGCCGCCGTACTCGATCCTCGCCCGCGGCGTCGAGGCGTCGGTCCTGCCGGTCTGCCGGGACGCCGGCATGGGCGTGCTCACCTGGGGCCCGCTGGCCTCGGGGTTCCTGACCGGGCGCTACCGCAAGGGCCGGCCGATCGACCTGACCGCCGGACGCGCCGCGCTCAACCCCGGCCGCTTCGACCCCGCGCTGCCGCTCACCGCCGCCAAGCTCGACGCGGTCGAGGAGCTGACGCGGGTCGCGGAGTCCATCGGCCGCACCCTGCCGGAGCTGGCGGTCGCGTTCCCCGCGGCCCACCCGGCCGTCACCTCGGTCATCATCGGTCCGCGGACCATGGAGCAGCTCCGGTCCCTGCTGGAGGGCGCCGATCTGGTCCTGGACGACGAGACCCTCGACCGCGTCGACGAGATCGTCCCGCCGGGCGTCAACGTCTATCCGCCGGACGGCGCCTGGACCCACCCAGCGCTGGGCGACCTCGCGCAGCGCCGTCGACCGGTCCCCGGCCGCTCCGCCTCCTGACAGGCGTCGTCTCAGGCGCCGGAGAGCTCCAGGACGCACGCCGGTTCGGGGTCGTTCCCGGTCCCCCGCTCGCGCCGGGCGCCGGGCCGGTGGGCGGCGGCCCGTTCCAGGGCGGACTCGATGGCGCTCACGCGGTCGGCCAGCAGGCCGATCGTCCGGATCAGCGGGTCGTCGGACGGGCCGGTCATGGCCTGGTAGGCGGCCTTCACTTCGGTCCAGCGGCGTTCCCGGACGGCGGCCATGATGCCGCGGAGCTCCGCCAGCTTCAGCAGGTCCGCGTCGGCGTCCGTGGGTCCGCCCGGGTGGTGGTCGTCGGTCATGATCCCCAGTTCGTCGTCGTTCACCGGTGGGATGATCCGCGCCGCCGGTCGGTTCGCGCCGCGCGGGTAAAACCACAGGTGACAGGGCGTTTGTGGGGAGAATGCGGCGGTTTGGTCAGCGGGCGGCGGCTCGTTCGATGGCCGACTCGATCGCGCCCACCCGGTCGGCCAGCAGACCGATCGCCCCGATCGCGCGGGTCAGCGGGTCGTCGGACGGGCCGCCCAGGGCCTGGGTGCGCCGGTAGGCCGTCTTCACCTCGGACCAGCGCTGGTTCTGGGCGGTGGTCAGGGTGCCGCGCAGTTCGGCGAGCTTGAGGAGGTTGGCCTCGGCGTCGCCGGTCAGGGTCTGGGCCTCGCCCAGGTAGTGGTCGTCGATCAGGTTCTCCAGCTCGGCGCCGTTCATGACCGGGACGATCCGTCCCGCCAGCTTGTTCATGTCGCGGTAGGAGCCCTGGAGCTTGAAGGGCGGTTCGGTGCGGGAGTCGTCGGCCTGCGCGGCCGAGGCCATGTACGCGCGGTTCACCGCCAGGACGGTCTCCTGGACGTGCAGCAGCTTGCCCAGGACGGCCAGGGTCTCCTCCAGCTCCGTCCGGCTGTAGGGGTGGGACAGGTCCGCCGGGCGGATCGAGTCGTCGCCGGCCGCCATCCGCGCCAGCGGTTCGATGTCGGCCCGGTCGCGGGTGGTGAGGGGCGCGAGGACGGGGTTGGCCGCCAGCGCGTTCTCGATGTAGCTGAGGGCGAACAGGTCCTCGCGGCCGGACAGGACGTCGCCGAGGTTCC
This sequence comes from Spirillospora sp. CA-253888, assembly GCA_050936435.1. Classification (GTDB taxonomy): domain Bacteria; phylum Actinomycetota; class Actinomycetes; order Streptosporangiales; family Streptosporangiaceae; genus Spirillospora. The sequence continues at coordinate 3,930,406 of JBNJMT010000001.1, read as the reverse complement.
ACACGTCGGCGCGGTTCGCGAGCATGTCCGGGATGCGGAAGCGGGTGCCCGACTCGGTGTACGGGTTGCCCGCCATGCAGACGGCGAAGCGCTTGCCCCGCAGGTCGTGCCCCTCGATGCGGCGCTGCGCGTCGCACAGGGGGATGAACTTCTGGAGGAGCTCGGGCGAGGTGTGCTGGATGTCGTCCAGGTAGAGCAGGACGTTGTCGGCCAGCTCGAAGGCCAGGTTGATCTTCTCGATCTCGCGGCGGGCCGTGGCGTTGGGGGCCTGGGCCGGATCCAGCGAGGTCACGTCGTGGCCCAGCGCGGGGCCGTCGATCTTGAGCATCAGCAGGCCGAGGCGTTCGGCCACGTACTCCAGCAGCGTCGTCTTGCCGTAGCCGGGCGGGGAGATCAGCAGCAGCAGGCCCATCTGGGCGGCGCCCATGCCCAGCTGCTTGGCCAGGTTGTCGCCGATCAGCGGCAGGTACACCTCGTCGATCAGCCGGTTGCGGACGAAGCCGTTCATGGCCTTCGGCCGGTACTCGGTCAGGCGGAGGCGTTCCTGCTCGGCGGCGATGAGCGTGTTGCGCTGCTTCTGGTAGGCGCGGAAGGCGGGGACGCGTTCGGTGGCGAAGCGATCGACGCGGGTCAGCGTTTCGTCCAGGCGGAGGGGGAGCGTTGCGCCGGTGACGCGGGGGTGGGTGCCCAGGAGGTCGGTGACGGTCGCCGTCAGGTGCGCCTCGGATTCGTAGCGGGGGAACGTTTCCCCGCAGAGGACGATCGCCACGGCCTCGGGCAGGTCCGCCGGGTCGCCGAACGCGCCCAGCCAGGCTTCGGCCAGCTGGCGGCGTGCCTCCAGGGTGTCCAGGGCTTCCAGGTCCCGGGCCAGGTCCTTGCCCTGCTGCTCCTCGAAGTCGCGGATCAGGGCGCGGGCGGCGGAGCCGGTGACGAAGCCCGCGGGGGTGCTCGCCAGCTCTTCGACCAGGTATTCGGCCGCTTGGCGGCCGGGGATGAGGGCGGCCAGTTCGTCGACCAGGGCGGTCACGGTGTCGCGGCCCAACGCTTCGCGCGCGCGTACGAGGGACGTCGCCCGGGTCGTCCAGGCCGCGCGGGTTTCCTCGTCCGTCTTGAACGCCCAGAAGAGCTGCGCGGCGGCACGCGCTTCGGCCGGGTAGCGGAGCAGGCCCGCTTCTTCGCGCAGGCGCAGGAGCTCGGCGAGGATCCTGGCGGCGTCGTGGTCGTGGACGCCTCGTTCGTAGCCCTCGTCGTAGCGGGCGGCCGCCGTCGAGCGCACTTTGGCCAGCAGGTCGTCGCCCGGCCCCACCTCGGGCAGCAGCGAGGCGGCCAGGTATTCGGCCCGGTAGACGTCGGCGTCCTCGGACGGGAGCGGGTGGGTCCAGAACGGCTTCGTCGCCGCGAAGGCCGTGTCCTGGACGGGCGAGCGGTACGCCGTGCCGGTGACCGTGAACGCGAGGCCGTCGCCGTCCGGCACCAGGGTCAGCTCGAACGGCCTGGTGTTCACCGTGAAGCGGTGCCGCCCCAGGCGGATCGTGTCGCCCTCGTACAGGTCGATCCGGTCGCGCAGGGAGCGGCCGGCCTCCTGGCGGGCCGCCTTGATCCGGCCCTCCAGCTCCTCGGCCCGCGTCTGGTCGCCCAGCCCGCGCAGCTCGGCGGCGACCGCGCGCAGCCGCCCCACCATCGCGTCGGCGGCGAAGAACGTGTTGACCTCTTCGAGGGTCGCCAGCTCGGCGGCGCGGCGCCGGGCTCCGGCCAGGATGCGTTCGGCCGAGTCGGTGAGCCGCTGCGCGCGGCGCTCCCGCTCGTCCAGCAGGGCCTGCTTGCGCGCCGCGAACGCCTCGTAGACGTCCGCGCGCTTGCTCTCCAGGTCGGTCAGGTAGTCCTCGAAGTCGGCGAACCGCGACTCCAAGGACTCGACCTGCAGCAGGAGCCGGCCCAGGCGCTCGTCGCACCGCTCGGGGGTGTCGGCGGTGGACAGCGCGCTCGCGATCGCCTGGTCCAGCAGCGCGAACTCGGCCCCGAACGCGGCGCGGCCTTCGGCGTCGAGCAGGTCGCGGCGGCGGGCCGCCAGCACCGCCCGCGCCCGGTTGACGCCGCCCAGCACCTCGCCGACGTGCTCCAGGATCGTGGTGCGCACGGTCGCGTCGGCGATGTCGAGCGACCCGACGACCTCGGTGACGACCTCCAGGCCCTCGGCCTGCGCGGTCAGGCGGGCCGCGACGGGCTCGGCGCCGGCGGCGGAGGCGATCTCGGCGGCCTCGGCGGCGAGCCCGTCGATGCCCTCCCGGTGCGCGGCGAACGCCGCGGGGTCCTGGAGGAACTCCACCGCCCGGCGGCCCGTGTCGGCCAGGCCCGTGGCCAGGTCGCCGGCGAGCGCGTCGATGCGCGCGGCGGCGGCGTAGCGGACCTCGCGGAGCGTCTCCACGCGGCCCTGGGCCCGCCGCAGCTCGGCCAGCAGCTCCACCCAGCCGTCCGCGCCGGACGGCTCCTCCGCCGACGCGCGCCGCAGCAGCGAGCCCACCGCGGCGGAGACCTCGGCCACGGCGGTCTCGGCCTGCTCGGTCAGCGCCCGCATCTTGGCGTGCTCGTCCAGCACGAGGAGGGCGGTCTCGCGCACGAGGTCCAGCGGCTCGCGCAGGGCGCCCAGCTCGGGGTCGCCGAGCCAGTGGTGCCGGTCGGCGGCCCGGACGCAGGCGGCGGCCAGCGCCTCGAACACCTCGCCGGACGGCTCCATCTCGCGCGCCGTCCGCGTGATCGCCAGGCAGTCGGAGACGCCGCGCACCAGGTCGGCGTTGCCGATGCGGTGCAGCGGGCCGGTCCCCGCCGGGCGGGACGCGGCGTGCGCGTCGGACACGAACGGCGTGCGCCACACCTGGAGCGGGTGCGCGCGGCCCGGCTCGTCCCCGGACGTCCGCAGCACCGCCAGCGTGCCGTCGTCGAACAGCGCGAACCCGTTGCAGGGGATCGGGGTGGCGACCTGCTCGCGGATGGTGTTGTAGGGCAGGAGGAGGAAGCGGCCGTCGGCCTGGGCGTGGAAGACGAACAGCACGTCTTCGCCGTTGGGCGAGCGCACCACCCGCTCGTACTCCAGCCCGGTGACGTCGGTGTCGAAGGTCTTGGCCGCGCCGGTGTCCAGGTAGTAGCCGCCAGGGAAGACGATGCCCCGGTCGTCGGGCAGGCGGCGGCAGCCCTGCGCGATGCCGTCGAGCCGCACGACCTCGCCGGTGCGGGTGTTGAGGACGAGGTGCCGCCAGCCGGTCTCGTTGTAGGGGCGGACGCGCAGCAGGACCAGCGCGCCGACGCGGGCGTGCAGCACGTCGGCGTCGGCGAGGCTCTGCAGCGGCTCGTCCACCGGCTCGCTGTAGACGCCCTCGGGGGTCTCGGTGTCGTCGGCGGTCTTGACGGTGAGCGTGCCGCCGATCGTCGCGACGTACGCGGTCCCGCCGATCGAGATGTGCGGGAAGCGCCCGAGGACGTGGTCGTCGCGGGTGGTCTCGGTCCAGGAGAAGTCGTGCGCGGGCGGGAACACGTCGTCGCGTTCGCCCCGGTTGTCCTCGTAGGCGACGGCGCCGTCCGGCGCGATCCGCCAGCGCAGCACCCGCACGTCGCTCAGCCGGGGCCCGGTCTGGAACACCGCCAGCAGCCGCCCCTCCACCGGGCGCAGCCGCAGCAGCCTCGCCTCCCGGTAGTAGCGGTACAGCTCGGCGAAGTCGCGCCGGAACCCCGGGTCGTCCAGCAGGCCCGGCAGCGCGCCGGGCTCGGCGGGGGCGAGGCCGTCGCCGGTGACGCGGTGCAGCGCGAACACGTCGGCGACCTCGGTCCCGGACGGGGTGTTCGCGCCGAACAGCAGCAGCCCGCCGACCGCGGCGAGGTCGCGCGGCACGGCGGGGCGCCCGGTGCGGACGGTCTCGGTGCCGGCCAGCCGCAGCTCGGTGCCGCCGAAGGTCTCTAGCCGCCGCGCGTTCAGCGCCTCGGCGCGCTCGGCCAGCTCGGCGGCGTGCCCGGCCAGCCGGGCGCGCAGCACCTCGTAGGTGCCGTGGTCCAGGCCGGTGTCGCTCACGCTTCACTCCTCGCAGAAGGGGGGCGGCGGCGTCCCGGACGCGCCGGGACGCCGCCGGTGTGCCGTCAGTTGCGGGCGGACACGCCGTTGACCGGCGCGATCCCGTTCAGCGGGGCGTCGGCGACGCCGAGGCGCCGCGCGTCGTCCAGCAGCTGCTGGAGCCGCTCGCTGTCGGGCCCGCCGCCCTTGATGAGCCGCAGCAGCAGCGCCGACAGGGTGAGGTCCCGCACGCCCGCGGTGTCGAGCGAGCCGAGCAGGCGGCCGAGGTCGTCGGTGAAGCTGCCGGTCCCCTCCAGCCAGGGGCCCGCGACGGTCTGCGCGACCTGCGAGTGGTCGACGAACTTGTCCACCGACTTGCCCATCGACACCGCCCCGACCAGCCGGTCGAAGAACACGCTGTCGCCGCCGACGATGTCGATGTCGGCCTTCTCCAGCGCGGAGCCCAGCACCATCGCCTGCGCCTCGGCGACCTGCCGCTGGGTCTCCAGCCCGGCCAGGCGGACGTCCTTGTCGGCCTCCAGCCGCAGCCGGTACTCCTCGTGCTGGCGGGTGGCGTCGTCCAGCGCGGCCATCGCGGCGGCCTTGTCGGTGAGGCCCTCGGCCTCGGCCTTCAGCTTCTCGCGGATCGCGGCGGCCTCGGCGAGCGCGACCTCCTGCGCGGCGGCGGCGTTGGCGCGGCCGACCTTCTCGATGACCTCGGCGTCGCGCTCGCGGACCTGGACCTCGGCGAGCCCGGCGGCGGCGGTCTCGGCCTGGGTGCCCTCGGCCAGCTTGCGCTTGGCGGCGGCGGTCAGCTCGGCGGCCTGCTCCTCGGCCTCGGCCAGCACCAGCCGCTCGCGGGCCCGGTGCTGCGCGGCGGCCTCGGCGGCCTCGGCGGCCTTGATGTCCTTGACGAGGTTCTCCTGCGCCTGCGCCTCGGCCCGGATGATGACGGCCTGCCGCTCGCGCTCGGCCTCCTCGGTGGCGCGCAGCCGCTTGATCTGCTCCTCCTGCTCGGCCACGGTCCGCTCGACCGCGATCCGCTCCCGGACCACCCCGGCGATCTCCCGCTTCTCGACCTCGACCTCCTTGCCGGCGGCGATGCGGGTCAGCTCGGTCTCGCGCTCGCGGGCGATGACCTCCAGCAGGCGGTCCTTCTCGATGCGCTCGCTCTCGATCGCGATGACGCGCTCGCGGTTCTTCTCGGCGACCGCGATCTCCCGGTTCTTGTTCTCGGTCTGCACGCCGAGCTGCTCGTCGGTGCGCAGGTGCGCGGTCTGGGCGCGCAGCCGCTCCTCGGCCTGCACCCGCGCGACCTCGGCCTCCTCGCGGGCCCGCACGGTCTCGATCTCGCGCTTCTGGCGCAGCTCGGCGTCGGCCTGGCGGCGCTCCAGCTCCAGGATGGCCTCGCGCGCCTCGACGTTCTGCCGGGTGATCTCCTTCTCCTCGGTGCGCGCGTGCTCGTTGGTGGCCACGTGCTGGATCGCGGTCAGCTCGGTGATCTTCCGGATGCCCTGGGCGTCCAGGATGTTGTCCTTGTCCAGCGAGCTGAGCGGCGTCTGCTCCAGGTAGTCGATCGCCGCGTCCTCCAGGCTGTAGCCGTTGAGGTCGGTGCCGATCACCTGGATGATGTGGTCGCGGAACTCGTTGCGCCGGGTGTAGAGGTCCTCGAAGTCCAGGTGCTTGCCGACGGTCTTCAGTGCCTCGGAGAACTTGGCCGCGAACAGCTCCTGCAGCGTCTCCTGGTTGCTGGCGCGCTCGGCGCCGATCGCCTGCGCCACCTTGATCACGTCCTCGACGGTCTTGTTGACCCGGACGAAGAAGGTGATGCGGATGTCGGCGCGGATGTTGTCGCGGCAGATCAGGCCGTCGCGGCCGGTCCGCCCGATCTCGATGGTCTTCACCGAGATGTCCATGACCTCGGCCTTGTGCAGCACGGGCAGCACCACCGCGCCGGTGAAGGTGACGTCCACCGCGCGCGTCTTGGAGACGATCAGGGCCTTGCCCTGCTCGACCTTGCGGAACAGCCGGGTCAGGACCAGCAGCATGCCGAGCGCGACCAGCAGCACGACCGCGATCAGCACGCCGATCCCTATCGTGAGGGCGTTCATGAGGAGTCCCTGTCTGTGAGAAGGGGAGGAGGGGACGCGGGGTGGGGGTGCAGGGTGGGGTGCAGGGTGCGGGGCGGGTGCGCGGTCAGCGCCCGGGGCCGAGTTCGGCGTCGTAGGGCATGACGAGGAACACCTCGGCGACCGCGTCGTAGTCGAAGATCAGCGCGGTGGCGCCCTGGGCGAACACGTCGTCGCCGGTCGCGCGCACCTGCACCAGGGCCGTCGAGCCGTCGTCGGCGGCGACCTCGGCCTGCCCGAACCCGGCGGTGACCCGCCCGGTGCGGATCACGCACACGCGCCCCACGAAGTCGTTGCGCGTCGGCGCGGCGACGGCGGGGAGCGCCCGCCGCAGCGGCCGCACCAGCAGGCGCGTCAGGAGCCAGGCCCCGGCCACGGCCGCGACCAGCACCGGGACCGTGAGCCACGCGGCCGCGCCCTCGCCGATGAGGACCTGGCCGGCCAGGCTCAGGAACCACGCCAGCGAGACCAGCAGCGTGAGCACGACCGTCACCGGTACGCCGCCCAGCCCCGCGGCCGCGACCAGGCCGTCGCCCCCGGCGCCGTCGGCCCCCGTGTCGGCGTCGGCGTCGAGGGCGTCGATCCCGAGCGCGCCGAGCAGCACCAGCACCCAGTACCCGGTGACGACCAGGAGGGCGAAGCTGAACAGCACGGCGGGAAAGCCGAGCGCGGCGCGCAGGAATTCAGCCATGAGTACACGCTCTCCCCGAATGAATGGCGGCGGCCGTCGGGCCGACGGCGGCGACAATGGTCGTCCGCCGGAATGTAAGGGAACCGAGCCGCTGCCCCGGTGGCGGGACGTGACCGGTTGCGGTCACGTCTTATCGGGGAAGTCGTGCTCTCGGGGAGCCTGCGCGTTGACCGTGCGCGACGTGGGTGGCATCGGGACCCTTCGGCCGAGGACGCGTTTCGGCAGCGCGTCTCCCATTGCCGACCAGACTTCCCGGCTCACCTGGCAGTGATATTACCGAAATCTTTGCAGTGGCGAAAGGGTGTTTCCAGTCGCGCACGCGCTCAGCCGTGCAGCGCGAGATAGGGCGCCAACGCGAACAGCACGATGATCAGCGCGTTTTTCAGCCCGCGGGTGGGAATCCGCTGCGCGATTTTCCAGCCGAGCAGCACCCCGGCCAGCTCCGGCGCTCCGACCACCAGGGTCAGCCTCCAGTCAACGGCGCCGTGGGCGAGGTAGCCCGCCGCGCCCACGGTCGCGATGACGATCGACTGCGCCTGGGCGGCGGCCAGGGCCTCCAGCACGGGCAGGCCGAGCACGATCAGCAGCGGGACGGTGAGCATCGGCCCGCCGATGCCGACGATCCCCGCGACCAGCGCGACGCCGGCGCCCAGCACGGCCACCGGTAGCGCGGTCGGGTGCGCGCGGGTCTCCGCCGGGTGCGCGCGGGTCTCCGCCGGGTGCGCGCGGGTCTCCGCCGGGTGCACGTGGGCCTCTGACGCGTGCACATGGGCCTCCGCCGCGCCCCGCCGGTCGCGGCGCCCGCGGTACCAGAGCAGCGCCGCCGCGCCCGCCACCAGCGCGGCCAGCACCAGGCCGAAGGCCCGCTCGGAGACCGCGGTGTTGACCGCCACGCCGATCGGCGTGCCGACCAGGGCGGCGGCGCACAGGACCAGCGCCGTGCGCCGGGTCGCGGGCTCGCGCAACTGCCCCGAACGGGTGTAGGCGGCGGTGGCCAGCACGCCGGTCGCGATGTGGGTCACGATCGCGGTCCCGGCCACCTCGGCGGGCGACAGGTCCGTCAGCGTGAACAGCCCGACCGTGGGCAGCACCCCGCCCGGCCCCAGCGCGGTGATCCCGATACCGCCGACCAGGCCGAACAGCGCCAGCGCGACGAGCGTCGCCATCACGCGGCCCCGGTGCCGTCGCGCGGCGCCGCCGGACGGCCGCCGGGGCCCCGGTGCAGCGTGGCGCGCAGCGTCATCCGGTCGGCGCGGACACGGATCAGCTCCGCGTCCACCGCGCGCCCGTCGGCCAGGCGGGTCAGGCGTTCCAGGGCGAACACCGCCGCGCCGACCGGGATCCGCAGCAGCTCGGCGGTGTCGGGGTCGGCCGTGACGGCGTGCACCGCGACCTCCGCGCGGCCCAACAGCAGGCCCGTGGTCTCCTCGATCAGGCTGAACACGTCCCGGCCGGCCAGGTCGCCGGCCAGCACGCCCGCGCCGACGTCGGCGGTGAGGTAGCTCGTGTCCAGCGACAGCGGTTCCCCCTCCAGCCGGCGCAGCCGCTCCAGGTGCACGCCGCCGGTCCCCGCGGGGACCTCCAGGCGTTCGGCGAACGCGGCCGGGAGCTCGGCCACCGCCTCGGCCGCCCGCACCTCGTTGACGACGGTGCCGTGGCCGACCAGGGCCTCGGCGAGGCCCGCCAACCGGTCCAGGCCGTGCCCGTACTTGGGCGTCACCACCGTGGTGCCCACGCCGCGGCGCCGCACGACCAGGCCCTCTTGGCGCAGCAGGTCCAGCGCCTCGCGCACGGCGTTGCGCGAGGCGCCCAGCCGGTGGACGAGGTCGTGCTCGCCCGGCAGCAGGCCGCCGGGGAAGCGGCCGCTGGTGATCTGCTGGCGCAGCACGTCGGCGACCTGCCGGGCGCGCTCGGCGCGGGGACGTGACGACACCGCCCGTCGGTTCGGCTCCATGGCGCGCACGCTATCCGCGCGCCGTTACGCCGGAGTTACGCCACCCCGGCCGACCTGCGCGAACGCCTGACCTGGCGGTTCGGGGCGGCGGGAGGGCGCTCCGCCACCGGATCGGCCGGGGCGCGGCGGGCGCGGCGGGCGCGGCGGTCAGGCCAGGAAGGCGAGCAGGCTGCGCGCCGTCTCCTCCGGCGCCTCCTCGGGGAGGAAGTGCCCGGAGCGGACCGGGTGGCCGCGCACGTCGTCCGCCCAGTCGCGCCACACCTCCAGCGGCCGGTACCAGGCGTCCACCGGGCCGCCGTCGCTCCACAGCACCAGGGTGGGGCAGGCGATGCGGCGGCGTCCCCGGTCGGCCTCGTCGTGCCGGAGGTCGAGCGTGGCGGCGGCGCGGTACTCCTCGCAGATCGCGTGGACGGTCGCGGGATCGCCGAACTGGGCGACGTACTCGGCCCTGACCTCGGGCGGGAACGCGTCGGGGACCGCCGACCAGGCGTCCAGCATGTGGTCCACGACGACGTCGGGGGCGGCGGCGACCAGCCGCTCGGGGACCGGCTCCGGCGCGGCCAGGAACGACCAGACCCAGTAGCCGAGGCTGAAGTCCTTGTCCGCGCGGCGGAACGCCTCGCCGGTCGGGACGATGTCGAGCACCGCCAGCCGCTCCACCGCCCCGGGATGGTCCAGCGCCATCCGGTAGGCGCAGCGCGCGCCCCGGTCGTGCCCGGCCACGGCGAAACGGTCGTGGCCCAGCGCGCGCATGACCTCGACCTGGTCGGCGGCGAGCGCGCGCATGCTGTAGGGCGCGTGGTCGGGGGTGCTGGGCGGGGCGCCGCTGGCACCGTATCCGCGCAGGTCGGTGGCGACGACGGTGTGGTGCTCGGCGAGGCGCGGCGCCACCCGGTGCCACATCAGGTGCGTCTCCGGGATGCCGTGCAGGAGCAGGACGGGCGGGCCGTGGCCGCCCCGGCGGCCGTGGATCGTGGTCCCGGCCGTGGCGATGTCGAACTCCTCGAAGCCCTCGTACATCCGGTCCTCCCCGCGCGGCTCGTGCAGGGTCCGTGCCCCCGGAACCGGCGTTGAAAGCGCGCAGAGCCGAGCGCGGGCGTGACGCGGTGCGATCAGGTTTCCGCCCGTTGGGTACGCTGTGTCACAGGTGTGCCGGGAAGTCTGGTCGGCGACGACATCGTCGACCCTGGAGGACCCATGACCAGCGCACCCCGCCGCAAGACCCTGCTCAGCCGGGGCTCGTGGCCCGAGGCCCGGCGGATCGGCGAGATCCTCCGCCAGGAGACCGTCGGCGGCGTGCTGCTGCTGGTCGGGGCGGTCGTGGCCGTCGTGTGGGCCAACTCGCCCTGGTCCGATCTGTACTCCTCGGTGCGCGACTTCACGGTGGGGCCCGAGGCGCTGCATCTGAACCTGTCGCTGTCGGCCTGGGCGTCGGACGGCCTGCTGGCGATCTTCTTCTTCGTGGCGGGGCTGGAGCTCAAGCGCGAGTTCGTGGCCGGCGACCTGCGCGACGTGCGGCGGGCGCTGGTGCCGGTGCTGGCGGCCGTGGGCGGCGTGGTCGTCCCCGCGCTGCTGTACGTCGCCGTGACGTGGGGCAGGCCGGGGGCCGCCGAGGGCTGGGCGATCCCCACCGCGACCGACATCGCGTTCGCGCTGGCGGTGCTGGCGGTGATCGGCCGCTTCCTGCCCTCGGCGCTGCGCACCTTCCTGCTGACGCTGGCGGTGGTGGACGACCTCATCGCCATCGTGATCATCGCGCTGTTCTACACGGCGAAGCTGTCGGTGCTGCCGCTGCTGGGCGCGCTGGTCCCGCTCGCGCTGTTCGCGCTGCTGGTGCAGCGGCGGGTGCGGAGCTGGTGGCTGCTGCTGCCGCTCGCCGCCGCCACGTGGGCGCTGGTGCACGCCTCGGGCGTGCACGCGACGGTCGCGGGCGTGCTGCTGGGCTTCATGGTCCCGGTGATCCGCAGCCGGAAGGCGGGCGGGCCGGAGGCCGGGCCGGGCCTCGCCGAGCACTTCGAGCACCGGTTCCGGCCGCTGTCGGCGGGGGTCGCGGTGCCGCTGTTCGCGCTGCTGTCGGCCGGGGTGTCGTTCGGCGGGCTGAGCGGGCTCGGCAAGGCGCTCGGCGACCCGATCGCGATCGGCGTGCTGGTGGGCCTGGTGGTGGGCAAGCCGCTGGGCATCATGGGCGCGACCTGGCTGGTGGCGCGCTTCACCCACGCCGACCTGGACGAGGACCTGTCGTGGGTGGACGTGCTGGGGCTCGGCCTGCTGGGCGGGATCGGCTTCACGGTGTCGCTGCTGATCGGCGAGCTGGCCTTCGGCGGCGACTCGGCCTCCGACGACCACGTCAAGATCGCCGTGCTGGCGGCGTCGGTGGCGGCGACCGCGCTGGCCGCGCTCGTGCTGCGCGCCCGCGACCGCGCCTACCGGCGCATCCGCAAGGCCGAGTCGCTGGACCTCGACCACGACGGCGTGCCGGACGTCTACCAGGAGCGCTGACCGCGCGCCGCGGCGCGGCCGGGGGTCACTTCCCCCCGCGGTGCGGCAGGAACTCCTGCGCCTTGGCCTTCACGCCCTCCTTGAACACGCCCCAGCGGTCCTCGTCGCCCTTGAGCAGCGCCTGGGCGGTGGCCTTGGCCTGCGCGAGGTCGGCGTGCGGCGGGATCGGCGGCACGTCGGCGTCGCAGTGCACGTCCAGCAGGACGGGCCGGTCGGCGGCCAGGGCGCGCTCCCAGGCGGGCGCGATCTGGTCGGGCTCGTCCACGACGACGGCGTCCATCCCGACGCTCGCGGCGAACGCGGCGTAGTCGGCGTCCGGCAGGGTCTGCGACTGCGGGAACTTCGGCGCGCCCTGCATCGCGCGCATCTCCCAGGTGACCTGGTTGAGGTCGTTGTTGTGCAGGACGGCCACGACCATGCGCGGGTCGGCCCACTCCCGCCAGTAGTGCTTGATCGTGAGCAGTTCGGCCATGCCGTTCATCTGCATCGCGCCGTCCCCCGCGAACATGATCACCGGGCGGTCGGGGTGGCCGAACTTCGCGCCGATCCCGTAGGGGACCGCCGCGCCCATGCTGGCGAGCGTGCCCGACAACGAGCCGCGCACGTCGCCGTGGAACCGCAGGTTGCGGGCGTACCAGTTGGCCGCCGAGCCGGAGTCGGCGGTGACGATCGCGCCCTCGGGCAGCCGCTCGGACAGCTCGTGGAACAGCCGCATCGGGTTGACCGGGTCGGCCTCGACCATCGCCTCCATGCGCATGGTCTCCCCCCACCGCTCCACGTCGGCCTCCACCTTCTCCCGCCAGGAGCGGTCCTCCTTGCGCTCCAGCAACGGAATGAGCGCGCGCAGGGTGGCGGCGGCGTCGCCGACGAGGTTGACCTCGTAGGGGTAGCGCATCCCGATCATCTTGGGGTCGATGTCGACCTGCACGGCGCGGGCCTGGTCCAGCTCCGGCAGGAACTGGGTGTAGGGGAAGCTGGAGCCGACCGTCAGCAGGGTGTCGCAGCCGTTCATCATCTCGTAGGTGGGACGGGTGCCCAGCAGGCCGATCGAGCCGGTCACGAAGGGCAGGCCGTCGGGCAGGACGTCCTTGCCGAGCAGCGCCTTGGCGACCCCGGCGCCGAGCAGGTCGGCGACCTGCTCCAGCTCGGCGCGGGCGCGGCGGGCCCCGGACCCGGCCAGGATCGCGACCCTGCTCCCGGCGTTGAGCAGGTCGGCGGCGCGGCGGACCGCGTCGCCGTCGGGCGCGACCGTGGGCCATTCGACGCCCAGGCTGGAGGGCACCATCTTGAACTCGTGGCCGGGGGCGCTGTACTCCAGCGCCTGCACGTCGGCGGGGATGACGACCGCGGTGGGGGCGCGTTCGGCGAGCGCCACGCGGATCGCGCGGTCCAGCACGTTGGGGAGCTGCTCGGGCACCGTCACCATCTGCACGTAGGCGCCGGCGACGTCCTTGTACAGCGACAGCAGGTCGACCTCCTGCTGGTAGGAGCCGCCCATGGCGCTGCGGTCGGTCTGCCCGACGATCGCGACGACGGGGACGTGGTCGAGTTTGGCGTCGTACAGGCCGTTGAGCAGGTGGACCCCGCCCGGGCCCGACGTGGCGGCGCACACCCCGACCCGGCCGGTGAACTTGGCGTACCCGACCGCCTGGAAGGCGCTCATCTCCTCGTGCCGCGACTGCACGAACCGCGGCCGGTCGTCCGCCCGGCCCCAGGCCGCCAGCAGCCCGTTGATGCCGTCGCCCGGATAGCCGAAGACCGTGTCGACGCCCCATGCGCGCAGGCGTCCGAGCAGGAAGTCGGCGACCGTCGTCGTCATCGTCAGCGCTCCTTCGCTCTCGGGACGCGGCCGTCACCGGTCCGGCGGCCACGCCATCGCGCCTACCCGGCGGCGGGCGGCCCTACCGTTACGGCGTGGAATTTCCAGAAAAAGGGACGTGCCAACACACTCCGCGCGGCCTTCTTGGCACGTTCCCAACACCGCGAACGTGACGAGCCCGGCACGCCATGCCCGCTCGGCATGGGACCGAACGCCGTTCATCGCAGGAGGGCGCCCGCTCATCGAGCGAAGGGCATGAGCGGCTGCCGGAAGCGGCGAAGGCTACTAACTTCGACGTCGTCCGCCGCCGGGCTCCGACGCGGAACGTCCTTGACTGGGGGGGTGAAGGGCGCGCCCGCGTCGTCGAGCCGCGGTCGGACGACGGGGGGAAAGAGGGGGCACGCGGCCGGCGTCCACACCGGCCGCGTGTACTCTCCTCACCCCGCTCGATTCGTTCCGCTCGACTCGCCCCGCTCAGTCCAGCGCGGTGACGGCGGAACGCAGCCTGCGCAGGTCGCGGAGCCGCTGCTCGTAGGTGACCCCCGTCCCCAGCACGAGCAGCCCGGCGGCGGCGACGGGGACCCAGCCCGGCAGCCCGGTCAGGAACTCCACGGCCATCGGGGCCAGCACGTGCCCGGCGACCAGGACCAGGACCCCGCCGCCCAGCAGCAGGGGCGCCTGGAGCCGGACCCGGGCGCCCACCAGGGTGACGGCCAGCGCGCCCCCGGCCAGCAGCAGCGGCCGAGGGCCGTCCCCGGCCCAGGCCGCGGCCAGGCTGGGCAGCAGCGTCGCCGCCAGGGCGATGCCGTAGGCGTCCCACGACGACGGGGAGGGCCGCCGGGAGCGCCGGACCAGGCCCACCGCCAGCAGCACCAGCGAGACCGGCGCGCTGTAGGGCTCGGGCGCCGCGACACCGGCCTGCGCGAGCCACACCCACCAGGCGGCCACGAGCAGCGCCGTACCGGCCCATCCCGCCTGCCGCCGGTCGCTCCGCAGCGCGGCGGCGAAGGCGATGCCGCCGGCGACGGCCAGGGCGGCGCTCAGATGCTCCGGGCGCCCGGCGGCCATGGCCAGCCCGGCGACGGCCACGACACCGGAGGCGGCCTCCGCCGGAACGCTGCGCGTCCACGCCGCGACGCCGACCCCTGCGGCCGCCGCGCCCAGGACGCCGAACGCGGCCAGGTGCAAGGGCATCGACGCCGCTCCCAGCGTCGCGGCGAACCCGCCCAGCGAGGCGACCAGGAAGGCTGCCGCCGGGGCGCGCAGTTCCCGTACGGCAGGGCAGTAGACGGCGGCGATCACCGTCATCGCGCCGAGCACGAGGTGGGCCTCGCCCGCCGGAACCGCGAGCACCGTCCAACAGGCGACGGCCGCGGCGGTGGCGGCGGCCGACCGGAGCACCGCGCGGTCGCACGCCGCCCAGATCCCGAAGGCGACGGCCGGCAGCACTCCGGCGCCCGGATGCGGCAGCACGATCACCACGGCCAGCGCGACGACCGGCGGGGCCGCCACCCGGAAGCCCAGCCACAAGGCGACCGCCACCATCCCCAGCACGACCGGCGCGGCGGGCGGCACTCCCGGAAGCCCGGCCGCCGCCCCACGCCCCAGCGGGGAGAGCACTCCGCCCAGAACGCCGGGCAGCACCCAGAGGACGGCGACGGCGAAGGCCGCGCCCGCTCCGGCCCCCGCCGTGCCCTTCAAGGCGTGCGGGAGCAGGCGCGTCCCGGCCAGCACCACCAGCGCGGCGCCCGCGAGTCCGGCCGCCGCCCACCCCTCGGGCCACGGCGGCGCGGCCGCGATCGCGATCGGCCACAGCAGCCCGGCGACGATCCCGAGGACGCGGTCCAGCCGCCAGGCCCACAGCAGCGCCGCCCCGCCCGCGAGCAGCAGCGCGGGCGAAGCCCATGGGCCGGTCACCAGCAGGAGCAGCGCGGCGGCCGTGCCGACCGCGCCGCATCCCAGCCCCGCGAAGGTGGCGACTCCGCGCACCGCGCCCGTGGAGACCTCCCGCAGCCCGAGGTCCGCCAGCGACAGCGCCAGCAGGACCAGGGCCGGCGACATCGGCGGCACGTCCAGCGCGATCACCACCAGCAGCGGCGGCGCGTGCCCGAGCACCACGGCCATCGGCATGGGGAGCCGCAGCGGGGCGGACCGCGCGTAGCCCGTCCACGCCACGGCGAGAACGGCCGAGGCGCCCGCCGCGTACCAGGCCCCGTCGAACGTCCTGAGTCCGAACAGGTTCCCCGCGTGGGCGGCGTAGAACTGCAGCGCGGCCAGCACCAGCCCGACGGCGGCGAGCGTCTCGGCGGTGGCCCGCAGGCCGCGCCGGACCAGCGGCCACGCCGCGCCGAGCAGCACCGCCATGAGCGACACGAGGATCAGCGCCCGCGCCCCCATGCCGAGCGAGCCCCAACTGATCACGGTGAACGCCAGCGCCGCGATCCCGAGCAGCGCTCCGCCCAGCGCGAGCAGCACGTTGCGCGCCCCGAACCGCGACAGGTCCCGCGCCGCCCGCACCGGCATGGGCTCGTAGACCGGCCCGGCCTGGGGGAACGCCGCTTCCGGCGCGGGCTCGGCGTGCAGCCGGGCGAGCAGCTGCCGGCGGTGCCGGGTGAGCCGCAGGATCTCGACGTCCACCCGCCACAACTCGCGGGCCACCGGTCCGACGAGGACCGCTCCGCATCGAGGGCACGAGTGCTGGAACGCCACGGACAGGGGCGTCGCGCAGGACGGGCAGAGAGGTCGCATGGACAAAGCCTCACCGGCGGGACCGCCCACCGGTATCCGCTCAAGTACTCAGCTCCCCTGAGCTCCACGCGCCGGGACGTGCGGGGCGGTGCGGGGTCCGGGCGCCGGGCCGCCCGCCCGCCGTCAGGAGACGGGGAAGTTGAAATAGGTCTCCGGGAACGGCTCGTTCACCAGGGTGAAGTGCCACCATTCCTTGGCATAGTTGGAGAACCCGTACTTTTCGAGGACCCTTTTCAGGAGCAGCCGGTTCTGGCGGGCGGTTCCGGTGATGCGCGGGTCCAGCGTGTGCGACCGGGTGTCGAAGCAGTCGTAGCCGGTGCCCATGTCCACGGAATTGTCGGGGAAGCGTTCGCCGTACGGTGCCGTGCACGGGGCCAAGGGCTCGCCGGGTGTGTACGGGCGCTGCGCAGGGGCCGGGAGCCGCACCAGCGTGAGGTCCACCGTGCTGCCCCTGCTGTGCCCCGAGCGCTTGGCGATGTAGCCGTCGGCGAAGAGGCGCCCCTTGTCCGCCGCCGGGTAGAACTCGCGCTTCATGAGCTGGTCGTCGGGCCGCCGCGCCCAGCGCACGAAGTCGTTCACGGCGCGCTGCGGCCGGTAGCAGTCGTAGACCTTCAGGGTGTGACCGGTGCGGAGGAACTCGTGCTGGGCCCTGCTCAGCGCGGCCGCCGCCCGGTGGGTGAGGAGGCATTTGGGCGCCCGATAGCCGGCGACGGGGCGGCCCAGGAAATTATGATGTGAAAAGTACCTGATGTCGTGCTGGATATTCGGGGCCACCTTGTAAAGGTCCACGAACCCCGGCGGCAAGGCGACGGGGAGCAGCAGGGGAAGTATGGCGGCGGACACGAAGTTCATCCGGTCTTCCTTTTCCTGGAATGCGGGTCGCCACCGAGCATAAAGAAGGCCCGGTCATCTGACCGCCGAAGACGGCGGCTTCCTTTTCGCCAGACCATTCCGAAGGACCCCTGGCGACGGAGCGCCTTCCCTGCGTGCCTCAAGGCCCTTCCGGCGACGCTGACGGCGCGTTCCCGGGGACGTACCGGGGAGGGGGCGCGCCGGGCATCATGATCTTCTGCCGCCCTGGAGCGTCCGCTTTCAGTACGCTCGCGGCGAGAAGGGGGAGCCGTGCAGAACATCCGACCTCGCCGGGACACCCGCCGGAACGCCCGCCGCATCGTCCGCCGCGCCATCGGCCGTACCGGGGGCCATCTCCGGAGCCACGCCGCCGCCTGGGGCTACATCGGCGCCCTGGGCGCCGCCGAGCTCGCCTACGTGCTGCTCGACGAGGGCGACCGCGCCGCCGTCACCGCCTGGGCCAGTACCAACCTCGCCAACCTCGCCGACCACCCCGTCGGTTCGCTGACCGCCTCCGCGCTCGTCCCCACCGAGTACCCGCTGCTCTGGCTCGCGCTCGCCGGGGCCGGGCTGCCGCCGGTCAACCGTCGGCTCGGCAACGGGCGCACCGCCCTGCTGTTCGGGCTCACCCACGTGCTCGGGACGGCCGTCAGCCAGGGCATCGTCGCCTGGCGCCTGGCCGCTGGGCAGCTGCCCGAAAGCGCGCGCCACCAGCTCGACACCGGACCATCGTTCGTCGTCGTGCCCGCGCTCGTGGTCGCGGTCGGGTGCGCGCCCTGGCGCCGACGCGTCCCGGCGGCGCTCGGGCTGGCCGGAGTGCTGCCGTACATGTTCGTCGGGCTGCGCGACCTCGACGTCGCCGCGGTCGGCCACACCGTGTCGATGGGCGTGGCCGTCCCGCTCTACCTGCTGCTGCGCGCCACTCCCGCGTAGACGCCCAGGATCCCCGTGGACGCGTCGTCGGGCCACCAGTCCTTCGCCCAGACCAGGCCCGGATCGAGCAGCTCCAGGCCGTCGAAGAACGGCGCGATCGCGTCGCGGGGGCGCAGCGTCAGGTCCGCCGACGCGTTGCGCCGGTAGGCGCCGCGCGCCACCTCGGCCGACTCCGCCTCCAGGTCGGTGCCGTGCGACAGCACCAGGAAGCTTCCGGGCGGCAGCGCCTCCACCAGCCGCTTCACCAGCCCGTAGGGGTCCTCGGAGTCCTTGATGAAGTGCAGGACGGCCACCAGCAGCAGCGCGACCGGCTCGTCGGTCGCCAGCAGGTCGCGCACGGCGGGTTCGGCCAGGACGGCCTCCGGCTCGCGCAGGTCGCCGTGGATGACGGCGGTGCCCGGCGCGTCCAGCAGGGCGCGGGCGTGCACCGTGACCATGGGGTCGTTGTCGACGTAGACGGTCTGCGAGCCCGGCGCGGAGCGCTGGGCGACCTGGTGCACGTTGTCCTGCGTGGGCAGGCCGGAGCCGATGTCCAGGAAGCGCCGCACCCCGTGCCCGGCCGCCAGCCGCCGGACGGCGCGGACCAGGAAGCGGCGGTTCTCCCGCAGGACCTCGGGAGTCTCGGGGAAGGCCTTGATCATCATGTCGGCCACCGCGCGGTCGGCCTCGAAGTTGTCCTTGCCGCCGAGCAGGTAGTCGTAGACGCGGGCGGGGCTGGCCACCGCCGGGTCGATGCCCGGGGGCGCGGTGCCGTCGTCCATGCGGTGCCTTTCGCCGGGGACGCCCATCCGATCAAGGCCGGGCCCGCGGCGGCAACCGCAGCCGAAAACAACGCGCATTACGGCCGCGCCGCAACCCGGGCGCCGCCGCGGCGGGGCGGGGCTCAGGTCGCGCGGCGCAGCACCCGGGGGCGCACCCGGCCCAGGCCCTGAAGGGGGCGGGGCCGCAGTCCGGAGATGTCGTAGGCGTCCAGGTCCGCCAGCTCGGCCGCCAGCGTGCCGTCGATCAGGACGGTGCCGGGGCGCGCCGTCGCGGTGAGCCGGGCGGCCAGGTTGACCGGCGTGCCGAACACGTCGCCGTGCCGCAGGATCACCTCGCCGCTCGCCAGGCCGACCCGCACGCGCGGGAACTCGGGGTCCACCTCGCAGCGCTCGGCGATCCGCAGCCCGATCTCGGCCGCCGCGACCGGCTCGGCCGCCACGAACAGCACCTCGTCGCCCAGCGTCTTCACCACCCGGCCGCCCTGCTCCGCGACGGCCTCGGTGGCGAGGCTCTCGAAGCGCTCCACGAACGCGGCCAGCTCGTCGCCGTCCATCCGGCGGCTCATCCGCGTGAACGCCACCACGTCCGCGAACCCCACCGTCAGGTGCGCGACGCCCGCCGCCGGGTCGGCGGTCGCGGCGGCCGTCCCGGCGGCCGCGCGCAGGCCCGCCGCGGCGAGCTGGCGCCGCCAGCCGTGGATCATGAGGCGCTCGAAGGCGGGCTGCAGCTCCTGGGTGGCCGCGAGCGCCGCCAGCACCACGTCCGGCGTCACCGGCTGGTCGGCCGGGAACTGCTTGCTGAGCCGCTGCAGCCACACATCGCCCAGCCAGCTCGCCAGCCGCCCCATCGTCTGGCCGACCGCGCGCGACAGCTGCAGCACCATCTCCTCGTCCACGACATCGTGCGCCAGCAGCTCCTTGATCTCCAGGAGCGCGTTGACGTCGCCGTCGGTGAAGGCGGGCTCGTCGTCCGGCTGGGTGGGGAAGCCGAGCGCCTGCCAGATGCGCAGCGCGTACTCCTCGGACATGCCGGCCCGTTTCTCCACCTCCGCCCTGGTGTAACGGAGCGGGGCGCCGAGCAGGGCCTCCTCGATATCCTGGGACAACCGGGGATCCGCCATGGGCACCTCATATGCGACATCGGACGATGTCGCAATCGTGCCGAGTAAGATCCAACCGGTCAAGGAAGACGAGTCCGGCGGGCGGGGCATGGCCGAGTACCGAATCGACGAGCTGGCCCACGCGGCCGGCAGCACCGTGCGCAACATCCGGGCCTACCAGGACCGCGGTCTGCTGCCGCCGCCCCGCCTGGAGGGCCGGGTCGGCATCTACGACGACTCCCACCTGGCCCGGCTGCGCCTGATCGGCAAGCTGCTGGCGCGCGGCTACTCCTCGGTGATCATCAAGGACCTGCTGTCGGCCTGGGAGACCGGCAAGGACGTCAGCGACGTGCTGGGCCTGGAGAAGGTGCTGACCGACCCGTGGTCGGACGAGATCCCCGGCACCGTCACCGTCGAGGAGCTGATCGCCACCTTCGGCGCCGGGCTGCCCGAGGAGGAGGTCGGGCCGATGCTGGAGCGCACCGTGGCGCTCGGCCTGATCGAGCCCGAGGGCGACCACTACCGGGTGCCGAGCCCCCGGCTGCTGCACGTGGGCGCCGAGCTGGTCGCCGCCGGCATCCCGCTGGACGCGGTGCTGGACATCGCCCGGCAGATCCGCGACGACTGCGACGTGATCGCCGGCCGGTTCGTCAACCTGGTGCACGAGCACGTCTTCCAGCGCCTGGAGGGGGACACCGCGCCCACCGGCGAGGACATCGGCGAGATCGCGGCGGTGGTGACGCGGATGCGGCCGCTGGTGAAGATGGTGGTGGACCCGTTCATCGCCCGCGCGATGGAGGTCCGGGTGCAGGCGGCGCTGGGCGCGCAGTTGGAGACCATCCGCGACCACCTGGCCACCCAGAGCTGATCACAGCAGCGACACGCCCCACTCCACCGTGACCTGGCGCGCGGCGCCGGTCTCGTCGGTGAAGGTCAGCGTGCCGCGGCCCGGCAGGTTCACCAGCGTGCTGCGCAGCCTGACCGTCACCGCGCCGGAGGCGTTCTCGGGCAGGTCGCCGGCGGTCTGCGACACCGTCAGCTGGTCGGTGGAGGAGGTGACCTTCCAGTCGACCGGGCCGCTGGCGGCGGTGAGGGTGAGCTGACCGGTCTTGGTCCAGTCCAGCTTCACCTTGGCGGGCGCGACCTGGAGCACGCCCTGCCGCGGCGGGAGCGGCGACCGGGACGGGGACGGCGACGGCGGCTGGGAGCCGGCCGGCGGGACGGCGGGACGGGTCGGCACCGGCGGGGTCGTGTGGACGGGCCGCCGCGAGCGCGGGTCGTTGAGCTGCGGGTTCAGCGGCGGCGCGCCGGAGCGGTCGGGCTGACCCTGCCCTCGCGGGTCGCCGCCGGAGGGGACGAGCGCCCCGGGCGGCGGCGGGTCGCTGACGGCGGGGCGCGGCTTGGCGCCCGGCGGCCACAGCAGCGTCGGCGTGCCCGGCGGCGGCCCCATGACCATGACGGCGAGCAGCGCGGCGGCCAGCGCCCCGGCCATGCCCCCGCCCGCGAACAGCCAGCGCCGGGTGGCGGGCGAGGGCACGTCGGGCTGCACCGGCATCCCCTCGGAGGTCAGCTTCCCGCCGCGCGCGACGATGTCGGTGCGGTGGTCGGCCAGCTCGGGGTCGGCGGCGGTGTGCATGACGCGGTGCCGCAGCGCGGCGGACAGGACCGGTGCGGGCGGCAGCGCGAGCAGCGCGGCGGCCTGGACGCGGCCGCGCCTGCGGCAGGCCCCGCATTCGGAGCGGTGGCGTTCCAGCTCCGGGCCGCCGAGGGCATCCGGGGCCGCTGCGGGGCCCCGGGCGCCGTCGTCGGCACCGGTGCCCAGTAGCAGCGGGGCGGACGTCAGAGCCGAAGGAGCGGGCGGCGGGAGCCGCAGGGCGACCCACCGAGCGGCGCGCGCTCAGCACGGCGACCGCGCGGCGGGGGAGACTGGCGGGCTTGGCCGGGGCGAGGTCGGCCTCCGCGCCGACGGGACGTTCCACCATCGGCGGCGTGTGGGCGGCCGCGCAGCGGGCGGCGACGCGGGCCAGCTCCTCGGCGAGCGCGTCGCCCAGCAGGGCGTGGGTCTGCGCGGCCAGCGCGGCGGCGCGCCGGGACGACACGCCCAGCACGATGCCCGCCTCGGGCGGCCGCAGGCCGTGCCGCGTCACCAGCAGCAGCACCTCCTGGTCGACCGGGAGCAGCCGGGCCATCGCGCCGTTCAGCAGCGCGCGCAGCTCGGGCGGCGGCGGGGTTTCGGTCCGGTCGAGCGCCGGGAGGGGGGAGAACTCACCCTCGGGGTCCCAGTACGGGACGTCGGCGCGGCCCCGCCGCAGCGCGCGCCGCCGCGCCGCGCCGTACAGCCAGGCGCGCAGCAGCAGGTGGTCGCGCATCCGGGGGGCGCGGCGGGCGGCGTCGATGAAGGTGTCGTGGACGATGTCGGCGGCCGCGCGCGCGTCGGCCGTCATCGACAGCGCGTAGTCGAACAGGGGCTCAGCGTAGGTGTCGTACAGGTGGCCCAGGGAACGGTCGTCACCGTCGTTCAACCCCAGGACCAACCGGCGGTCAGTAGCGGAGTCGAGGGGGGTCCACCTGGGCATACGCGCTCCCGGCACCGGCGGGAGCGGGCCCGCCGGGTCGTCCGGACAATTCGGCCCACCCTGCATACACCCATGCGCACCATCCTCACCACTGGGTCACCCGAAAAGGCCGAGAAGGGTGACCCGAAGGTGACGATCTTGTATCAGCGCCAGTAATGCAGCTTCGCGGTGCCCGCGACCGAGCCGGTGCCGGTGCCGTGCTGGACGACCTGGACGCGCAGCCGCCAGCCGGACCCGACGCTGTCGGCCGGCACCGCGTACACCAGCGCGCTCTCGTCGGCGGCGGTGGTGAAGTCCTGCACCGGCCCGGCGGCGAAGCGCGCGGTGTCGGCGGCGTCGATCTCCACCGAGCGGATCTGGCCGCGCGTCCCGGCGGGCAGGCCGCGCAGCGCGAGCCCCACCGTCAGCGCGTACCGGGCGGGCCCGTTGAGGATGCTGGGCCCGCCCTCGTCGAGGTGCTGGCCGGTGCCGTCGGCGTACTCCCGGTCCCAGAAGACCGTGATCCACTCCCCCGGCGGCAGGGGCTGGGGCTTGGCGGTGCCCACCGAGACGTAGTCGGGCACGACGGCTCCTCTCAGTCCACGCGTTCCACGGTCAGCCCGCCCTCGTGGTACCGCCGGCGCAGGGCCAGCTTCGAGAACTTGCCGACGCTGGTCTTCGGCACGCTCTCGATGAACGCCCAGCGCTCGGGCAGCTGCCAGCGGGGCACGCGCTCGGCCAGGAACTCCTTGAGCTGCGCGGCCGACACGCGCGCGCCCGGCGCCAGCACGACCGAGGCGAGCGGGCGTTCCTGCCAGCGGTCGTCGGGGACGCCGACCACGGCGGCCTCCAGCACGTCGGGGTGGGCCATCAGGTGGTTCTCCAGCTCGACCGAGGAGATCCACTCGCCGCCGGACTTGATGACGTCCTTGGCGCGGTCGGTGAGCACCAGGTAGCCGTCGGGCGACAGCCGCCCGACGTCGCCGGTGCGCAGCCAGCCGTCGTGGAAGCGGTCCGGGTCGGCGTCGCGGTGGTAGGAGGCGGTGATCCACGGACCGCGGATCTCGACCTCGCCGACCGCGACCCCGTCGCTCGGCAGCACCACGTCGCCGTCGCCGACGATGCGGATCTCCAGCCCGGCCACGACGCGGCCCTGGGAGGCCAGGTAGCGCCAGGCGTCCTCGCCGGTCGCCCCGACGGGGGCGTGCGCGACCGTGGCCACCGGGGAGGTCTCGGTCATCCCCCACGCCTGCACGATGCGCACGCCCAGCTCGTCGAACGCGCGCATCAGCGACTCCGGGACCGCCGAGCCGCCGCAGGGCACCAGCCGCAGCGACGACAGGTCGGTGCCGTGCTCGCGGGCGTGCCGGAGCAGGTCCGACCAGATGGTGGGCACCGCGCCCGCGATGGTCGGCCGCTCGGTCTCGATGATCCGCGCCAGCGGCTCGGCCTGGAGGAACCGGTCGGGCATCACCAGCGACGCGCCCGCCATGACCGCCGCGTACGGCAGGCCCCAGGCGTTGGCGTGGAACATCGGCACGACCGGCAGGACGCGGTCGCCGGTGTGCAGGCCGAACATGTTGCCGGTGCAGACGGCCATCGAGTGCAGGTAGGCCGACCGGTGCGAGTAGACGACGCCCTTGGGGTTGCCGGTGGTGCCGCTGGTGTAGCACATGGCGGCGGCCTGCCGCTCGTCGATCTCGGGCCAGTCGAACGCGGCGGGCGCGGCGGCGAGCAGGTCCTCGTAGGAGTGCAGCTCCTTGCCGGCGTCGGCGAGCGGCGCGGTGTCGCCGTCCCCGACGACCACGACGTGCCGGACGGTCTTCATGTGCGGCAGGATCGGCGCCAGCAGCGGGACCAGCGAGCCGTCCACCAGGACGACGTGGTCCTCGGCGTGGTCGGCGATGTAGACGAGCTGGTCGGCCGACAGGCGCAGGTTGAGGGTGTGGAGGACCGCGCCCATGGCCGGGACGGCGAGGTAGGCCTCCAGGTGCTCGGCGTTGTTCCACATGAAGGTGGCGACGCGCTGGTCGGACTCCACGCCGAGCGTGCGCAGCGCCCCGGCGAGGCGGGCGGCGCGCTCCCCGACCTCGGCGTAGCTCCGGCGCCGGGCGCCGTCACCGGTCCAGGTGGTCACCTCGGCGGCGCCGAAGACCCCGGTCCCGTGGCGCAGGATCGAGGTGATGGTCAGCGGGAAGTCCTGCATCGTGCTCCACACGGCGCACCTCCGGATCGGCGATTCCCCGAATCGGATTCTTGCCGGTGGAGGCGGGGTTTGTCAGCATCCGCCGACCGCCGATCGTCCCGCGGCCGCGCTCCGCCCTCAGGACGACCGGGGCGGCACGGAGGAGAAGTCGGCGCCGAGGCCCGCGTCGTCGCGGAGCTTCGCCACGGCCCGGGAGACCGTGCTCTTCACCGTGCCCACGCTGATGCCGAGGATCTCGGCGATCTCGCTCTCCGGCATGTCCTCGTAGTAGCGCAGCATCACCGCCAGGCGCTGGCGCTCGGGCAGCCGGCGCAGCGCGCGGCCCAGGGCGTCGTGCAGTTCGCTGCGGTCGGTGTGGTCGTCCACCGGCCGGTCGGGGAGCTCGTCGGTGGGGTAGATGTCCAGCTTGCGGCGGCGCCACCAGGAGATCTGCGTGTTGACCATGGCGCGCCGCACGTAGCCGTCGACGGCGGCGCGGTCGTTGATGCGGTCCCAGGCGAGGTAGGTCTTGGCCAGCGCGGCCTGGAGGAGGTCCTCGGCCTCGGCCCGGTCGCCGGTGAGCTGGAGCGCGGCGTGCATCAGCAGGCGCTGGCGGTCGGCGACGTACGCGCGGAACTCCTCGTGCCGCGTGTCGTTCAAGAGGACCACCGAGCCAGGGGTTCCGGGCCCCTGCGGAGCCGTGCGTGCTGGAGCGCGGGCCGCGCGCTCCCGACCCTTCCGACGATGCCATGAAGATCGTAATTCTGGGTCAACTCAAAAGACATATTCGGGTCAACCAGGAGAGGTTATTCCTCCCGGGTGGAACGATCCTCAACCGTCAACTGACTTATCGCGACAAATCCATCGACAGCAGGATGACCGCGAGTGACTCTTGACTCACCCTCCTAACAAGGGTGACCCCGCCCGAAGCGCCACAACCCCAGGAGTGCCGCCATGCCGCTGCCCCGCCGTCGCGCCGAGCGGCGCCGCCTCCGGCGGGCCGTCCTGAAGGCCGAGCCGCAGGGACGGGCGGCGCCGGTCACCGGGGCGCCTTCACTGCGCGTCCTGACCGGTCTCGTCCTGGACGCCAGCCCGCACCTGCTGGTCGTGCGGACGCCCGGCGGCGAGGCGCGGCTGCCCATGACCGAGGCCACCACGATCTGGCACGGCGGCCACGGGGGCCTCGCCGCGCTGCGTCCGGGGCGCGAGGTGGTCGTGCGGGCGGGCGGCGACGGCCTGGCCGCCGACCGCGTGTGGGTGGACATCGGACGGGTGACCGGCACGATCCTGGCGTGCGGGCGGGACACCGTGGAGGTGGACATGGGGCCGCACCGCGGGAGGGCCCATGTGGTGATCCCCCCGCCCGCCCTCGGGCCGGTGCTGGTCCGGCACCCCCGGATGGAGCCGGGCTACCTGTTCGACGTGGTCTGCGTGCGCTCGGCCGACGGGCCGCGCGCCGTCCGCCCGGGGACCTCCCAGCCCGGCCATCGCGCCGACCACATGGCGGACGCGCTCCCGGGACCCGGCGGCGGGGCCGTCGGAGGACCGGTGCGCGGCACCGCCACCTGGTTCGGCGGCGGGGAGCGCGGGCTGGCCTACCCGGCCGTCGATCCCGAGGGCCAGGCCGGGGGCTGCGCGGACGCCCCGGCCGGGTGCGTGCCGCTGCCGGTGCTGTCGCTGGGCAGCGACGTCGCGGTGCGCAACGAGTGCACCGGCCGCGCCGCCACCGTTCCGGTGGTCGAGTGCGGGTGCGTGGCGGCCCGCTACTGCGACCGCTGCGTGGAATGCGGGGTGTCGCCCCGGGGACGCGTGGCCGAACTGTCGGCCGCGGTGTTCGCCGGGCTCGGGGGCGACCTGGAGAACGGCTGCTTCAACGCCACCGTCCAGCCGGCGATCGGAGACGCGCCATGGTGACCGTCGTCCAGAACACCCAGGTGCTGCTGCTGGCGACCGTGCTGCTGGCGGCCTGCCTGGCCAAGCTCGCGGTGCGCGGCGTGCCCGCCGAGGCCGACCACGTGCACGGCGTCCCGCTGCCGGCCGGGGCGCGGCGGGCGTCGGCGCTGCAGCGCTCCCGGGGGGCGGGCGTGGGGCTCGGCGTCGTGGAGGGGCTGCTCGGGCTGGGGCTGCTGGTGACCACGCACATCTCGGTGCGGATCGCCACGGCGGTGGGGTTCGCGGTGGCGACCTGGGCGGTCAGCGAGCTGCGCACGCACCGTCCGGACGCCGGGTGCGGCTGCTTCGGGGGGCTGAGCGCCAAGCCGGTGGGGCGGCGCACGGTGGCGCGGGCGATGTTGTTCACCGCGGCCGCGATGGCGTCGTTGTGGGCGCCGGACGCGGGCCTGGAGGTGCTGCGCACGGGCCATGAGCTCGTCGTGCTGGTGCTGGCGGCGGAGCTGGCGGTGTTCGCGGCGCTGTCGCCGGAGCTGCCGGCGCTGCTCGGGCGGCACGCACGGCCGCGGACACCGTGCGCGTGGCGGCGCAGCCCGCTGGCCGAGACGTACGCGACGCTGCGCGACAGCCGGGCCTGGGCCCGGCACGAGAACGCGATCACCAGCGCGGTGCCGGTGGACGTCTGGCGGGAGGGGTGCTGGCGGTTCCTGGTCTTCCCGGCCTCGCGGGGAGACGGGGCCGTGGAGGTGGTGTTCGCCGTCTCCACGGCCGAACGCGACCGGGAGGTGCGGTCGGCCGTGGTGGAGACCGAACACGGAACCTCCGACGACGCTGTGTTTATTGAAGTCACGGCCCAGGCACTCGCCTAGCGGAGGTGTTTCCTGAAGTCCCGGCCCAGGGCCGCTCGCCCAGCGGCTCGCACCCCTGACCGCGCCTTGGCGAGTGCTACATCGCTTCGCGATCTGTCCCGACGGGGCTCGCCTCCGGCATTGCCCCGCCGAGACAGTTAGGCACTCGCGCGACGGTTGAGGTCTTTGAGGCAGGCTCTAGGCCTCGGCAGGGGGCTTTAGAGAGTCCTCACTGACGTGCTTCGACACTGCGGGCGTAGTCCATCAGGAAATCTACGTCCGTCTAACGTCGGCGCAAGACAGGTCGATAAGCCACCAGAGCGCGCGAGTGATCGAGGAATCTACATCTCTCTAGAGTTGAGACTAGAAAGGTGTAGATTCGCTTAGCGCACCACACATCCCAGCTTTGACCTGCACCGATGCCGACGATGGCGCTGTATGTCTCTCTCTTGAGTTGACACTAGAAACGGCTAGCGGCCGGTAGCGGCCCTAGTTGGGGCGGCTGGAGCGTCGTCGCCTTGCCGTGCGGGCAGGCCGGGCTCCGGCGTCGGGATCACACGGGCTGGGCGCGTAGGAAGCGGCCGAAGTGCGGGACCGTGAAGGCCACCAGGCCGCGTTCCGCGCTGTAGATCAATCCCTTCTTGATCAGGCCGTCGCGGGCGGGCGACAGGCTGGAGGGCTTGCGGCCCAGCTCGTCGGCGACCGCGCTGGTGGGGACCGGGTCGTCGCCCAGGGCGGCCATCGCCCGCATGTAGTCGCGCTCGGCCGGGGTGGCGCGCTCGTAGCGGCTGCCGAAGAAGCCCACCGCCAGCTCGCTCTCGGCCTCGGGCGCGGCCACCTTGATGTCGTCGACGGTGATCGGGCTGTCGGGGGCCACGTCCCAGACGACCTTGGCGTAGGCCTGCACGAAGTAGGGGTAGCCGTCGGCCGCGCTGTACAGGGCGTCCAGCGCCTCGGGGGTGAAGGTCACGTCCTCGCGCTCGGCGGGGGCCAGCAGGGCCACGTCGGCGGACTCGCGGTCGAGGCGGTCGATCCGGGCGTAGCGGAACAGGCGCTCGGAGTAGGACTTGCTCGCCGACAGCACCGCGGGCAGGTGCGGCAGGCCGGCGCCGACCACGATCAGCGGGCCGCCGCTCTGGGACAGCTCGTGGCAGGCCGCGCACAGCGCCGAGACGTCGTCGGCCGGGATGTCCTGCATCTCGTCCACGAACAGCGCGATGCCCACGCCCACGTCGGTGGCGACCGAGGCCGCGTCCGACAGCAGCTCGGTCAGGTCGATCTCCAGGTCGCCGGAGTCGGCGCGGCCCCGCGCGGCGGGGACGTCGATGCCGGGCTGCCAGCGGTGCACGCGGGCCCTGCCCTTGGCGTCCTCCTCGGGGCCGGCCTGGGCGAACGCCTTCAGTACGCCGAGGAAGCCCTCGATCCGGTCGGGGGCGCGGTGCCGGGGCGCCAGCTCGCGCACGGCCATGTGCAGCGCCGAGGCGATGGGGCGGCGGATCGACTGGTCGGGCCGGGCCTCGATCTTGCCGGTGCCCCACAGCCGCTGGATGGCCATCGAGCGGAAGGAGTTGAGGAGCACGGTCTTGCCGACGCCGCGCAGTCCGGTGATGATCATGCTGCGCTCGGGGCGGCCGCGCGCCACGCGTTCGAGGACGATCTCGAACTGCTTCAGCTCGCGGTCGCGGCCGGCGAGCTCCGGGGGGCGCTGCCCGGCGCCCGGGGCATAGGGATTGCGCACGGGGTCCACGGTCTCGGACTCTATGAGCCGGTATAGCTGCGGCCGTAGATTTCCGTAGAAAGCACTGTGGCGTGTCGCGGGCGCGGTCCTGCGCCCGCAGCGCGCCGCCCCCTGCGCCGCGCGTTCCACCGTGGCCACCATGCCGTCTCCCCGGGCGAGCGTGCTCCGCCAAAGCAGTCGAACCTGTGTTCGACTATTCGAACACACTAGCGCACGGCGCACCACCGGTCACCCCAATCGCGGGCAATGAAACGGCCATGGATCGCCGCCCCGGAGGGCAGTGGTCCATGGCCGTCGGGTGAGCCTCCGTCAGCCGGAGACCCCCAGCGCCGCGCGGCCGGCCTGGAGCGCCGCGGCGGTCTCCACCATGCGGGCGACCTGGAACGACACCGCCGCCAGCTCGACCTCGCCGGGCATGACCTCGCCGTTGTTGGAGGTGTGGCTG
Source organism: Spirillospora sp. CA-253888 (assembly GCA_050936435.1). GTDB lineage: Bacteria > Actinomycetota > Actinomycetes > Streptosporangiales > Streptosporangiaceae > Spirillospora. Next base: position 3,901,220 of record JBNJMT010000001.1, on the reverse strand, counting down.
GTGCCGTAGGGGTTGCCCATCTGGAACTGGATCGGGTCGGCGTAGCCGGGCGGCACCACGATCGCGCCCCAGTGGTAGAAGGTGTTGTTGATCGCCAGGATCGTGGACTCCTGGCCGCCGTGCGCGGTGGCGGTGGCGGTGAACGAACCGGCGACCTTGTCGACCAGCCGGCCCTGCGCCCACAGCCCGCCCGCGGTGTCGATGAACTGCTTGAGCTGCGCGGCCGGCAGCCCGAAGCGGGTGGGCGAGCCGAACAGGATGACGTCGGCCCACTCCAGGTCGTCCAGGGAGGCCTCGACGACGTTCTGGGTGGCGGCGTGGTTGGCGGCCCAGCCCTGGTTGGAGGCGATGGCCTCCTCGGGCGCCAGTTCGCGGACCTTGCGCAGCCGCACCTCGGCGCCGGCCTTCTCGGCGGCGGTGGCGGCGGCCTTGGCGAGCTGGAACACCGTCCCGGTCGCCGAGTAGTAGATGACGGCGACCCTGATCGGACGATCGAAAGCCATGATTGTCCCCCTGTTCGAGCAGCGCCGTCCGCGTCGTCGCGGACGGATGGTGCGATGTGTCGACGGCCGCGTTCCCATGCGGCCTCCCGCGGGAACGGGCCGCGCACCCCCCCGGGAGCGGCCCGTCCCCGCCGGGGCCCGGTCTCCCGGGCCCCGGGGATCAGCCGAGTTCGGCGTCCGCGCTGGACAGGTGCGGCACCTTCTCAGCGGGGATCGTTCCCATTCGTCCCGCCTGGAAGTCCTCGAAAGCCTCGATGATCTCCTGGCGGGTGTTCATGACGAACGGCCCGTACCGCGCGATCGGCTCGCGCAGCGGCGTCCCGCCCAGGATCAGCACCTCCCAGCCGTTCTTGCCGGCCAGCGGCTGGGTGTCGGCCGCGCGCAGCACCAGGCCGTCGCCGTCGCCCTTGTGGTGCGAGCCGCCGAACATCGCGAACTGGCCCTCGTCCAGGCCGATCTCCTCGACGCCCGCGGTGCCGCGCCCGGACAGGACGTAGGCCATCGCGTTGAAGTCGCGCGGCCACGGCAGGGCGAGCCGCGCGCCGGGCGCGATCGTGGCGTGGATGTAGTTGATCGGGGTGTAGGTCACGCCGGGGCCGTCGTGCCCGCCGACCGACCCGGCGATGATCCGGACGATCGAGGAGCCGTCCTCGGCGGCGACCAGCTTCACGTCCCCCGCGCCGATGTCCTGGTAGCGCGGGTTCACCCACTTCTGGGCGCGCGGCAGGTTGACCCACAGCTGCACGCCGTGGAACAGCCCGCCCTTGGCGACCAGCTCGGGCGGCGGCTGCTCGATGTGCTGGATGCCGGATGCGGCCGTCATCCACTGCGTGCCGCCGTCGGCGATCAGCCCGCCGCCGCCGGTGGTGTCCTGGTGCTGGAACGCGCCGTCGATGATGTAGGTGACGGTCTCGAAGCCGCGGTGCGGGTGCCAGGGCGTGCCCATGGCCTCGCCCGGCGCGTACTCGACCGCGCCCATGTGGTCCAGCAGCAGGAACGGGTCGGCCTGCGCCAGGCTCGCGGTCGGGAACGGCCGCCGGACCTGGAAGCCCTCGCCCTCCACGTGCCGCTCGGCGGTGACGACCTTGGCGACGCGCCGCCAGTCGGTGGTGCCCTCGGGCAGCCGCGGCAGCCGCGGGAGGGTCAACGGGTTAGCCATCACGGCGGGCATCGGGTGCCTCCTGGGTCGTGGAGAGGTGAACACCCGCTCCAACATGGTTGAAAAATAAACTATTCCCGGAGACGGGTCCCCCGCTCCGCCGCCGGCGCCGCCGACTCTAACCGATGATTAGTTGAAACTTCAACGGACCAGCTATACTCGGGCCATGACCGAACCACGCTGGCTCGATGCCACCCAGCAGCGTGATTGGCGGGCCTTCGTGGACGGCAGCGTCCGGCTCACCGACCTCCTGGACCGCGACCTGAAGGCCAAGCACGGCATGTCGGTCTCGGAGTACGAGATCCTGGTGCGCCTGTCGGAGGCCCCCGAGCGCCGCCTGCGCATGGCCGAACTCGCCGCCAACGCCAGCCAGTCCCGCAGCCGCCTGTCGCACACCTGCTCGCGGCTGGAGTCCAAGGGACTGGTGTTCCGCGGCGGCTGCCCGAGCGACAAGCGCGGGGTGTACGCGCACCTGACCGACGCCGGGTTCGCCGCCCTGGACAAGGCCGCGCGCGACCACGTCGAGACCGTGCGCGAGTACTTCGTGGACGTGATCGACCCCGCCGACCTGGAGGCGATCGGGCGGGCGTTCACCGCCGTCATGAAGCGCCTGGACGGCGCGGGCTGACCGGCGCGCGGGCCCGTCACAGGCTCGTCAGGCCGGTCAGGAACCCCAGCGACACCAGGGTCAGGAACAGCCACGAGGCCATCATCCCGAAGGCGAACGGCCGCCAGCTCCCCCCGACCTTCCAGATCAGCAGCCCGCCCAGCCCGAACGCCAGCACCAGCAGCGTCACCATCTGCGGCAGCAGGCTCGGCCGCTGGCTGTTCATCAGCGGCGCCCACATCATGATCGCGTCCACGAAGAGGAACACCGTGAACCCGGCGGCCCCGGCGCCCAGGTCGCGGCGCGGCACCGTCGGCGCCCGGTCCCAGCGCAGCGGCGGGCGCGGCGCGGCGGACGGGACCTCCTCGACCGTGGACGCCACGGCGAAGATCTCGTCTTCCAGGCTCGGCAGGTCCCTCTCCTGAGGATCGGCCATCTCGGCTCCTCAGCATGTCGGCGGCATGGACGGCGCGAGCGCGCTCTCAGACGCACCGTAGCGAATCCAGGGTCCGACGCGAAGACGCGGGCGCGTGCCATCCTGCTGGAATGCCAGGCAGACGACTGCGACGCGGCGCGGCGCTCATCGCCGCGCTCACCACCGTGACCGCCGGGACGACCGCATGCGGACAGGACTCCTCGGAGCCGGGGGCGAGCGGGACGCCCGCCCGGCCGCCGACCGCGCCGGCGCCCTCCACGACGGCGCCGACGACCCAGGCCCCGCAGCGCTTCGAGGCGCAGATCAAGAAGGTGACCGCCGACGACCTGGAGCACTCCTGGCGCAAGGGCTGTCCGGTCGCGCCGTCCGGGCTCCGGATGATCGAGATGACCTACTGGGGCATGGACGACCGGTCGCACGCCGGCGGGCGGCTGGTGGTGAACGAGAAGGCGGCCGACGACCTGGTCAAGGTGTTCCGCAAGCTCTACGACCAGCGCTACCCGATCCGCAAGATGGAGCCGGTGGACCGCTACAAGGGCGACGACTGGGAGTCGATCGAGGCCGACAACACCTCGGCCTTCAACTGCCGCAACGCGACCGGCGGCAGCCACTGGTCACAGCACGCCTACGGGCTGGCGGTGGACATCAACCCGTGCGAGAACCCCTACGTGAGCAGCAGCGGGCACGTGGACCACAAGGACTGCGTGAAGTTCAAGGACCGCAAGCGGCGCGACCCCGGCGTCATCCACGCCGGAGACCGGACCGTGAAGGCGTTCGCCTCGATCGGCTGGGGCTGGGGCGGCGAGTGGAGCGGCACCAGGGACTACCAGCACTTCTCCAGTACCGGACGCTGACCGGGCGCCGCGCTCAGACCATCATGAGCGCGACCGCGGCGATCGCGACGACGGCCACGACGGCGACCAGGCCGACGATGAGGCCGGTGTTCATGCCGCCGGTCTTCTCGGGCTGGGCCGGGCCCTGCTTCTGGAACGCCTCGAACTGGTGCGTCGTGCCGGCCGGGTCCTGCGGTGTCTGCGACATGCGCATGAGGGTAACGGATGATTTCGGGGCGATAGCGGAGATTTTCTAATGATTAGGTGGATCACTCTGCCTGACTGTGCTGCTATGGCGACACTCGGTCAGAGCCTCCTCACCTCCCGGAGGAGTTGCCATGCGCAACCTCCGCACCACCCTGTTCCTCGGAACGGCGGCCCTTCTCCTGTCCGCGTCCCCCGCGCACGCCGCGCCGGGCGACGGTTTCGTACGGCTGGCGCACCTGTCCCCGGACACGCCCGAAGTCGACGTGTACCTGTACTCGGCGGGCAAGAAGACGCCGCGCCTGGTCCTGCGGCACGTCGGCTACGGGGCGCTGTCCCCGTACCAGCGGCTGGGCACCGGCTCCTACACGGTGATGATGCGTCCGGCGGACGCGCCCGCCACGTCCAAGCCCGTCCTCTCCACCAACGTGCGGGTGCAGAGCGGCGACTCGTACACGGTGGCGGGGATGGGCCCCTACAAGGGCATCAAGCTCGACATCCTCAAGGACACGGCCGACCTGCCCGCGGGGCGGGCCGGCGTCCGGGTCATCGCCGCCTCCCTCAAGCAACCGGCCCTGAACGTCACGGCGGGCGGGCGGTCGCTGGCCGACGACCTGCAACTGGCGAACGCCACGCCGTACCGCGTCATGGACGCCGCGCCCCAGACGGTGCGGGTGCGGGGCCGCAAGGGGGACGCGGTCAGCGTTCGGCTCCCGCTGACGGCGGGGGCGCTGCACACGGTCGTCGTGCTGGACGGCAAGAAGGGGCTGCGCCTGCTCGACCTGCGTGACGCGCGGCAGAGCGCGCAGACGCCCAGGGGCGGTGTGGACACCGGGCTCGGCGGGCTGGCGGCCCGGACGTCGTGGTGGCAGGGAGCGGCGATGGCGGTCCTGGCGCTCTGGTTCGGTGGGCGGGCGCGTTCACGCCGGTTCGGCGGGCGGGCGCGTTCGCAGCCGTGAAACGCCTGGTCCTCGTCCTGCTCGCCGCCGCGCTGACAGGCTGCGGCGGCGAGCGGGCGGCCGCGCCGCCGCCGCCCAACTGGAAGGCCGTCCCGGGCCAGGTGGCGAATCCGTCGCCCACGCAGTCGGCGCGCGCCTACGCCGACCCCGTCGAGATCCGCATCCCCGCGCTGGGCGTGCGGTCCCGGCTCGAACGCCTGGAGACCGACACGCACGGCGTGCTGTCCACCCCTCGCGATCCCGCTCGCGCCGGCTGGTTCGCCGGCGGGGTGCGGCCGGGCGAGCAGGGGCCGGCGGTGATCGCGGGGCATGTGGACTCGCGGACCGGGCCCGGCGTGTTCGCGAGGCTGCGCGACCTGCGTCCGGGCGGCGAGATCCAGATCGTGGACGCGAAGGGGAACGTGGCCCGCTTCACCGCGCGCGAGCTGCGCGTGCACCCCAAGGCGCTGTTCCCCAGCACCGAGGTCTACGGGCCGACGCCCGACGCGGAGCTGCGGCTGATCACCTGCGGCGGGGCGTTCGACCGGGCGCGCGGCCACTACGCCGACAACGTGGTGGCCTATGCCGTCCGGGCCTGAACGATCACGCCCCAATAGTTATATTTTTAACCGTTCTTGACCATTATGGTGCCCTCATGGCGGACGACCCGCGCGGGCGGCTCCTCGCCGGCCAGTACCGCCTGGCCGAAGAGCTGGGCCGGGGCGGCTTCGGCATCGTCTGGCGCGCCTGGGACGAGCGGCTGCACCGCGCCGTGGCCGCCAAGCAGCTCTACCTGCCCGACCACCTGCCGCCCGACCGGCGCGCCGAGCGGCGGCAGCGCACCCTGCGCGAGGCCCGGTCGGCGGCGCGCCTCGACCATCCCGCGGCGATCACGGTGTTCGACGTGGTCGAGGACGACGGCATGCCGTGGATCATCATGGAGCTGGTCGACGGCCTGGCGCTGAACGCGCTGGTGCGCAAGGAGGGGTCGCTGCCGCCGCAGCGCGCCGCCGAGGTGGGACTGGCCGTCCTGGAGGCCCTGTGCGCCGCGCACGCCGCCGGCGTGGTGCACCGGGACGTGAAGCCCGCGAACGTGCTGATAGGCGACGGGCGGGTGGTCCTCACCGACTTCGGGATCGCCACCATCGAGGGCGACATCTCGCTCACGCACTCCGGCTACGTGATGGGCGCGCCCGCCTACACGGCGCCGGAGCGGGCGCGGGGCGAGCCGGCGACGCCCGCGTCGGACCTGTGGTCGCTGGGGGCGACGCTGTTCTACGCGGTGGAGGGGCACCGCCCCTTCAGAGGGGACAACCCGAACGCGGTCTTCCACGCGATCCTGAACGAGAAGCCGCCCACGCCACGGTCGGCGGGGCCGTTGACCCCCATCATCGCGGGCCTCCTACAGCCCGATCCGAAAGACAGACTTCCCCCTAACGAAACCGCACTGCTGCTCAAGGACGTGGCCGAAGGCCATACGCCACGCTTGACGTCCCTACCGCCGCTGTTCTCGAACCGTCGCCGCAAGCCGCTTCGCCTGGTGACCGCCGCGATTCTGGGAATCGGGCTGATAGCGGGCCTTCTGTGGACGAGCAAGCCCGCCCAGCAGCCACGCGCACGGCCCGTACCGTCCGCCACCGGCCCCAGGCTGCTGGCCACGTTCCCGACGAGGGACCACATCTACGCCCTCGCGATAAGCCCGGACGGCCGGACGCTGGCGGCCGCCGGAGAGGACCCGGCCGTACGCCTGTGGTCCATGGCGGATCGCCGCCCCCTGCCGGAACTGCGCGGCCACGGGAACGCCGTCTTCACGCTCGCCTTCGCCCCCGACTCCAAAACCTTGGCGACAGGCGGCTACGACACCAAGGTGCTCGTGTGGAACACGGCCACCCAACGCAGAACGACCACCCTCACCCCGTCGCAGGGCACCGTGGGAACGGTGGCGTTCAGCCCGGACGGCACCCGCCTGGCCACCGCGGGCACCGAGGACGTCCAGCTGTGGGACCTCGCCGACCGGACACGTCTCAGGAGATTCGTCCGGGACGGGGAGAGCCAGTTCGCCACGGCCTTCAGCAAGCGCGACTGGCTGGCCATCGCGAGCACCGACAGCCTGCGGATGTGGCGCCCCAAGGGCAAGGAGGTCACGCTGGGCGCGATCGCGTCCCTGACGCGGACGATGGCGTTCGACGCGTCGGGCCGGTACCTGGCGATAGGCGGGGACGACGGCGTCGTGACCCTGTGGGACTGCGCGGCCCGCAAACGCCTCGGCGTCCTCAAGCACCGCCAGGGCGTGTACGCGGCCGCGTTCAGCCCCGACGGCCGGACCCTGGCGACCGCGTCCGGCCGCACCGTCTCGCTCTGGAACCTCAGCACCCGCACCGGTACGACCCTGCCGGACCGCCGCGACGTGGTCGGCGCCCTGGCCTACGCCCCGGACGGCCGGACGCTGGTGGTCGGCGGTTACGACGGCGCGGTCGAACTGTGGGCCCCGTAGGTCTCGACGACGAGCCCGTCCTCCTCCCACCCGGCGCGCACGGCGACCGCCCCCAGCCGCCCCGTCCGCTGGACGTGCGTGCCGCCGCAGGGGATCTCGCCCACGCCCTCGGGCAGCTCGCAGCGCCACGTCCGGCGCGCGGTCAGCTCGGGCGAGGGCGCGACGACCTGGACGAGCCCGTCGGCGGCGACCCATCCGGCCAGGGTCTCGTTCACCGCCTTGGCGATCTCCGGCAGCTCCTCCTCCAGCCCGTCGGCGACGAACCCCTTCTTGCGCAGCGACTTGCCGATCCGGTAGACGTCCCGGCTGCCGCCGGGGACGATCCGCGACGACACGACGGCGAGCTGGTCGAAGTCGGGCCGCCCCAGGCTGTCGGTGCGGACCTCCTTGCGCCACCGCTCGGCCAGGGCGGCGTTCAGCGCCAGGGCCATCAGGTGGCACGCGGTGTGCCCGGCGGACAGGGCCGCGCGGCGCTCCTCGTCCACGACGAGCACGGCCTCGTACCCCTCCGGGACCATGCGCTCGACCTCGTGGACGACGAGCCAGGCCCAGTCCGCGTCACCGCGCCGCGCCGGGATCTCCTCGCCGAGCAGCAGCTCCCCGCCGCCCGGCGGCACGGCCCCGGTCAGGCAGTCGACCACCCGCATCTCGATGCCGTCGGCCTGCAACACGCCGACGTCGCCGGGCTGGTCCGGCCAGGTGTGATCGAGCGGATGGAACGGCGTGCGCGCGACGACGACGCCGTACCCGCCGTCCAGCGGCACCGACGCCAGCACCCGAGACCGCCCGGCCGTGTCCCCCGCCGGAAAGGTCACCTGGGTGGATTCCCCGATTCCCACGACTTCCCCCATCACACCGACGCTACCAACCGCCCCGGAGGCCGCTCGGGAAAGCCCCGTGAACCGGACCCGCCCGACCCGCTATCGTGGTGCTCGCTCAGGAGGCTTCGCATAGTGGACGAGTGCGACGGTCTTGAAAACCGTTGAGTCGGTGACCCCGGCTCCGTGGGTTCGAATCCCACAGCCTCCGCCGATCCGGGACCTCCCGGCTCAGACGACCTCGGTGATCCGGCACTCGATGCCCGCCGGACCGGCCGCGGCCTCGGCCGGAGTGGTGCCGCTGAAGGTCGTGGTGTCGCGGACGTCGAACGTCCGCTGCCCGATGCGCTGCCCCGTCGCCGCGTCGAGCACCTCGACCGTCACCTTGAACCGGGACGAGTCGCCCTTGACGGTGCCGTTGATCGTGACGGTTCCGGCGCCTCCGCCGCTGTCCACCTGGCAGTTGACCTGGGCGTTGTAGGTCCGGTGGCCGAGGCGGGGCGCGTCCTCCCCGAAGAGTCCCGGGGCGAGCGTGCGCAGTAGGAAGAGCAGGCCGATGACGCCCGGCACGAGCACGGCGATGAGGAGCGCCTTCCTGTGCCGCCGCCGCCCGGTCGGGCCGTGGGGGTCATGGGCGAGCGTCCATTCGTGCGTGGGCATGTGACCTCGTCGACTCCGTTCCGAGTGGTCAAGACCGGCTTTTGCGGGGCAAAGCTACCTGATCACTCATGGCCGGTGATCGGCGCCGACGTTTTCCAGCGGCCGTGCGGGGCGCCGTCCGTCAACGGATCGGCGGGACGGCGTGGCCCGGTGTCGAGGGCCAGCGGACCGTCATGACGACCGACTCCCGCTCGGCCCGCCAGGAGTGGTCCACCCGGTGCCACACCACGTAGTCGCCCTGCTGCGTCAGGGGCACCTCGCCGTCGGGGAACTCCATGACGAAGTGGCCGCTGATCAGGACCAGCAGGGCGCTCCGCTCGTCGCCGGTCGTCCACTGCGCGCGGCGCTCGCCGGGCACGTGCACGCCCCATTTGATCTCGACGTCGGTGCTGTGCCGCGGGTCGCCCTCGGGCTTGAAGTGGCCCAGCAGCCAGCCGCGGTCGGAGGCGGCGTCCGGGGCGGCCTTGCCGACGTAGACGTTTTTCACCACGGGTGGCGACTCTAGTCCCCTCCCGGTCCGGGGAAGGGACTAGAGCGCCGTCACTGCTGCGGGCGCTGGTAGGCGAAGCCGTCGCCCACCACGGCCGCGAGGTTGAGGTACGCCTCCTTGGTCGGCGGCGCGAGCTGCTCCAGCTCCAGCTCGGCGCCCTCCTCCAGGTGGTCGTCGTAGGGGATGCGGACGACCGCGCGGCAGCGGCTCTCGAAGTGGGCCTGGAGCTTGTCCAGGTCGACCTGGCTGCGGGTCCGGTTGCGGACCATGGACAGGACCACCACGCCGTTGCGCACCAGGTGGCCGTGGTCGTGGGCCTCCAGCCAGTCCAGGGTCGCGCTGGCCGAGCGCGCGCCGTCCACCGACGGGGAGCTGACCAGCACCAGCTGGTCGGCGAGGGCCAGCACCCCGGCCATCGCCGAGTGCAGCAGGCCCGTCCCGCAGTCGGTGATGCAGATCGAGTAGTACTGCTCCAGCACCACCGCGACCGCGGAGTAGTCCTCGGCGCTGAACGCCTCGCTGACCGCCGGGTCGCGGTCGGAGGCGAGGATCTCCAGGCGGGCCTCGTTCTGGGAGGTGAAGGCCCGCACGTCGGCGTAGCGGTTGACGCGGTCGCGGTCGTTCAGCAGGTCGCGGACCGTCGCGGCGGTCTCCAGGCGCACCTTGTCCGACAGGGTGCCGCGGTCGGGGTTGGCGTCCACCGCGATGACGCGGTCACCGCGCATGGACGCCAGCATCGAGCCCAGGCCGGTGGTCGTGGTCGTCTTGCCGACGCCGCCCTTGAGGGACATCACCGCGACCCGGTGGTGACCGCCGGCGACCTGGGTGCGGGCCCGCTCGATCAGGTCCTTGCGGCGCATCTCGGCCTGCGACTCACCGGGGTGGATGCTGCCCGCGGTGGCCTTGTACACGACCTTGCGCCAGCCCGCCGACGGCGCGATGCGGCGCTCGCCGAGCAGGTTCTCCGAGCTCAGGCTCTCGCTGCTCTGCGGCTGGGGCGGCTGCTCCTGCGGCGGGTAGCCGTGGGGGTGGCCGCCGGGCGGGGGCGCGTAGCCCTCGGCAGGCGGCGGCGCGTAGCCCTCGGCGGGCGGCTGGCCCTCGGGGCCGTAGGGCGGGGCCGGGACGTACGGGGGCGTCCCCATGGGCGGCGCGCCCTCCGGACCCGGGGGAGGTCCCTGCGGCGCGCCCTCGTGGGGCTGGTACGGGAACTGGGGCGCGAACTGCTGCTGGTCGTTCGGGTACGGCGGCAGCTGGTCGAACTGCGGCGGGCCCTGAGGGGGGCGCGGCGCGTTCTCGGGGGCGCTCGACTGGAAGCCCGGGTAGGGCGGGGGGAGCGCGCCGGCGTCGTACGGCTGCTGCTGCGGACCGCCCTCGAAGGGCGGCGGGGTCACCGCGTACGGGGGCGGGGACGGCAGGTCGCCGAACGGCTGCTGCCCCGGCGGGGGCGGCGGGAAGTCCTGCTGGCCGGGCGGGGGAGGCTGCGGGTAATCCTGGCCGGGGGGCTGGGGGAAGTTCTGGCCGGGAGGGGGCGGGGGCGCGTTGAACTCCTGCCCGGGGGGAGGCGGAGGCGCGTTGAAGTCCTGGCCAGGGGGAGGCGGAGGCGCGTTGAAGTCCTGGCCGGGAGGCGGCGGGAACGCATTGAAATCCTGACCGGGCGGGGGTGGAGGCGCATTGAAGTTCTGGCCCGGAGGGGGCGGAGGCGCGTTGAAGTCCTGGCCCGGAGGCGGCGGCGGGGCCTGGCCGAAGTCGGGTGCGCCCGGCGGCGGAGCGTTGAAGGGGTTCTCCTGCGGAGCGCCCTGGTTGAAGTCCGGCGGCGGGGCCGGGTTGCCCTCCTGCGGTGCGCCGAAGTTCACGTCCTGCTGCTCAGCGGGAGGCGGCGGCGGTGAGGCCAGCCACGGGTTCTCCTCCGCCTCGGGCGGCCGCTGGGGGCCCGAGGCCGGGTCGGGGGACGGCTCCGGTGCGCCGGGCGGCACGGCGGACGGCCCCGTGGACTCGTTGTGCATCGCGTCCAGGGAGGCCAAACGCTCCTCCAAGGAGCGTCCGTCGTGTTCGTTCCTTGCCACCGCTTCTCCCCTCGGGAACCACATTAAAGATCGTTTATGGAGCAGGTCGGCACGGGCTCCCCGGAAGGATACCTGTGCGCAATACCACGCATCTCTCTCGTAAAACCACGCGCGTCCCCCGCGGGGCGGGCGCCGGGCGGCACGGGGCGGCGAACTGCGGCGATCGCCGCCCGGTAGCGTGAAGACCATGCGTGCGATCGTGATCCGAGAGCCGGGCGATGCCGATGTGCTGGAGTGGACGCGGGTCCCCGATCCCGAGCCGCGCCCCGGCGAGGTCGTGGTGGAGGTCGCCGCCAGTGCGGTGAACCGGGCCGACGTCATGCAGCGGATGGGGTTCTATCCCCCGCCCGAGGGCGCCCCGGAGTACCCCGGTCTGGAGGTGTCCGGGCGCGTCGCCTCGCTCGGTGACGGCGTCACCGGGTGGTCGGTCGGCGACGAGGTCTGCGCCCTGCTCGCCGGGGGCGGGTACGCCGAGCGGGTCGCCGTCCCGGCCGGGCAGCTCCTGCCGGTGCCGGAGGGGGTCGGCCTGGTCGAGGCCGCCGGGCTGCCCGAGGTCGTCTCTACCGTCTGGTCGAACGTCTTTCTGCTGGCGCGGCTCCGCGCCGGGGAGCGTTTCCTCGTGCACGGCGGTGGCAGCGGCATCGGGACCATGGCCATCCAGCTCGCGCATGTCCTGGGCGCCCGCGTCTCGTGCACGGTGGGGTCGGCGGAGAAGGCCCGGCGGTGCCTGGAGCTGGGCGCGGACGAGGCGGTCGACTACCGCGAGGACGACTTCGTCGAGCACGGCCCGTTCGACGTCGTCCTCGACAACATGGGCGCCAAGTACCTCGCCCGCAACGTGGACGCGCTGGCGGCGGGCGGGCGGCTCGTCGTCATCGGGCTCCAGGGCGGCGCCAGGGCCGAGCTCGACCTCGGCAAGCTGCTCGGCAAGCGGGCCTCGGTCCACGCAACCTCCCTGCGGAGCCGTCCGTTGGAGGAGAAGGCCGAGATCGTGGCCTCGGTCCGGGAGCATGTGTGGCCCCTGCTGGCGGCGGGGAAGGTCCGGCCGGTGATCGACCGGACGGTGCCGATGGCGGAGGCCGCCCAGGCGCACCGGTTGCTGGAGGACAGCGGCCACATCGGAAAAATCTTGCTGACCGTGTGAGACTGGAGACATCATGAGTGAGCCTTCGCAGCAGGACCAGCAGATCCTGGTGGTCGGTCCCAACGCCATGGCGACGGGCGGCGGTGACACCGACCGGGAGGAGAAGTCGGTGGCCGAGATGGTCGAGCAGCCCGCCAAGGTGATGCGGATCGGCGGCATGATCCGCCAGCTTCTGGAAGAGGTGAAGGCCGCGCCGCTGGACGAGGCCAGCCGCGCCCGCCTCCGGGAGATCCACCAGTCCTCCATCAAGGAGCTGGAGGACGGCCTCGCGCCGGAGCTGGTGGAGGAGCTGGAGCGGCTGTCGCTGCCGTTCGCCCAGGGCTCGGTGCCCAGCGAGTCGGAGCTGCGCATCGCCCAGGCCCAGCTGGTGGGCTGGCTGGAGGGGCTGTTCCACGGCATCCAGACCACGCTGTTCGCCCAGCAGATGGCCGCGCGCGCCCAGTTGGAGCAGATGCGCCGGGCGCTGCCCGCCGGGATGATCCAGGCGGGCGCCGAGGAGGAGGGCCAGCAGGCGTCGCCGCGGCACTCCTCCGGTCCCTACCTGTAGGCGCCCGCGGGCGGGTCCACCTCCCCTGGGCGGCCGCGGCCGCTCAGGGGAACAGGCGCTCCAGCACGTGCGCGACGCCGTCGTCGTCGTTGCGGTGGGTGGTGTGGGTGACGGCCGCCAGCACGTCGGGGTGGGCGTTGGCGACGCCGTAGGAGGTGCCCGCCCACGTCAGCATCGGCAGGTCGTTGGGCATGTCCCCGAACGCCACGACCTCCGCCGCCGAGATCTGGTGCTCGGCGCACAGCTCGCCCAGCGCGCTCGCCTTCGTGACGCCCTGCGCGCTCATCTCCAGCAGCCCCCGGCCGGAGGAGTGGGTCACGGTGACCAGCTCCCCCACGGCCTTCTCCGCCTTCTCGGCCAGCAGGTCGGGGTCGGCGCTGGGGTGGAAGGCCAGCAGCTTGGTGCCGCCGCGCCGGACCAGTTCCTCGCCGTCCACGGGCCGACCGCCGAGGGCTTCGGAGTCCCAACGGCCGAGGTTGTAGCGGGCCTCGAAGACGAAGCCGGTCGGGTACTCGACGGCGAAGCGCAGCTCGGCGTCCACCGCGCGCAGCCGTTCCACGGTCTCGGCGATGGTCTCGGGCTCGATCATGTGGGCGCGCAGCACGCTCTCGGTGTGCAGGTCGTACAGGACCGCGCCGTTGGCGCAGATGGCCACGCCGTGGTGGTCGACGGCGGCGGCGATCTCGTGCATCCAGCGCGGCGGCCGCCCGGTGACCATCACCAGCATCGCCCCGGCCCGCTCGACCCGGGCCAGCGCGGCCACGGTGCGGTCGGAGATCGTCCCGTCGGTGCGCACGATCGTGCCGTCCAGGTCGGTGGCGATCAGTCGCGGTGTGTCGGCGGTCATGGCACCTTCCCCGTCGCTCCTGGCACACACCTTAGGCGACGTCTCACCGGTGCTCGCCACGGCCACCGCACAAGGGACCTTCCGCCCGATTCCGGCGGCCCCGGAAAGACCGGAGGACCGCCCCCTTCCCCAGGGGCGGCCCTCCGGGGCCTGCGTCAGCGCTTGACCGGCTCCAGGACCTCCAGCCCGAGGAACTTCTGCAGGGCCTTGGGCACCCGCACCGATCCGTCGGCCTGCTGGTGGTTCTCCAGGATGGCCACCATCCAGCGGGTGGTGGCCAGCGTGCCGTTCAGCGTCGCGACGGGCTGGTTCCTGCCGTCGGCGTCGCGGTGGCGCACCGACAGGCGGCGGGCCTGGAAGTCGGTGCAGTTGGAGGTCGAGGTGACCTCGCGGTAGGCGTTCTGGGTGGGCACCCACGCCTCGCAGTCGTACTTGCGCGCGGCGCTGGAGCCGAGGTCGCCGGCCGCCACGTCGATCACCCGGTAGGGGATCTCGACCTTGGCCAGCATCTGCTTCTCCCAGTCCAGCAGGCGCAGGTGCTCGGCGTGCGCGTCGGCCGGGTCGCAGTAGGAGAACATCTCGACCTTGTCGAACTGGTGCACCCGGATGATGCCGCGGGTGTCCTTGCCGTAGGAGCCGGCCTCCCGGCGGAAGCACGAGGACCAGGCGACGTAGCGCCGCGGCAGCGCGTCGATGATCTCGTTCATGTGGTAGGCGGCCAGCGGCACCTCCGAGGTGCCGACCAGGTACAGGTCGTCGGAGGGCAGGTGGTAGACCTCGGCGGCGTGCGCGCCGAGGAAGCCGGTGCCCTCCATCGCCTCGGGCTTGACCAGCACCGGCGGGTACATCGGCACGAACCCGGCCTCGACGGCCTGCTCCATGGCGAGGTTGAGCAGCGCGTACTGCAGGCGCGCGCCCACGCCGGTCAGGTAGTAGAACCGCGCGCCCGACACCTTCGCGCCGCGCTCCATGTCGATCGCGCCGAGGCTCTCGCCGAGCGCCAGGTGGTCCTTGGGCTCGAAGTCGAAGGCGGTGGGCTCGCCGACGTGCTCCAGGACGACGAAGTCCTGCTCGCCGCCGGCCGGGGCGTCCTCCTCGATGAGGTTGGGCACGCCCTTGAGCACGGTGTCGAGCTCGGCGCCGAGCCGGTCGGCCTCGGCCTCGGCCTCCTTGACCTGCTGGGCCAGCTCCTTGGCGCGCGCCAGCAGCGCCTGCCGCTCGTCGCCCTGAGCCTTGGAGACCGACTTGCCGAAACTCTTCTGCTCGGCGCGCAGGCCCTCGAACGACGACAGCGCGGAGCGTCGCCGTTCGTCCAGGGCCAGCAGCGTGTCGACGACGGCCTCGTCCTCACCGCGGGCGCGCTGGGAGGCGCGCAACCGCTCGGGATGCTCTCGAAGGGCTCGCAGGTCAATCACAGACCCGAGGCTACCGGTGCCGGGCACCCGCTCGCGCGCCTATATCCGGCCCGGCGCGGGAAGCCGGGGCCGGACGCGCGCGAGCCCCGGCCGCGGGGGCCGGGGCTCACGGGCGGTTCAGCCGCGCTCGGCGCGGAGGTCGCTCCAGAAGCGGTAGTCGTGGTCCCGCGTGAAGTCCGCGCGCCGCCAGGCGGACGAGGTCAGCGACTGCACGTGCCAGTCGTTCGGGCGCAGGCGCGGCCAGGACGCCTCGCGGCCGCCGTTGGGGTCACCGGTCGCCGCGAAGCGCACCCACGCCCCGGTCATCCGCTCGCCGAGCCGGGCCTGGGCGCGGGTCGGCTCGCCGAACAGCTTCTCCAGGTCGAACAGGTAGGGCAGCTCGGCCATGTGCTGGGCGTGTGCGGGGAAGCTGGGGGCGGGGTAGCCGGCGAACCAGGGCGTGCGCCGCTCGGCGAACTCGTACATGCGGGTGGGCGTCCAGCGCGACAGGGCGCGGGCGGTGTCCAGGGTCGGCGCGGCCCAGCGCGCGTCGGTCTTCACCCTGGCCAAGGTCTCGCCGGCCGAGCCGCGCACGGGGTAGCGCCTGAGCACGGCGTCTGCCTTGGCGCCGAACTCCTCCCGGACGGTCCGGACGTAGTCCTCGGGCCGCGTGGGCTTGCCGGTGGCCAGCTCCGCGCCGAGCACCATGCCGTTCTCCTCGTCGTGGTTGACGCCGATGAGGACGGGGACGCGGTTGAAGCGGCCGGTGCGCAGCGCCTCGCCGGGCGCGAGCGGCAGCAGCGGGGTCCCGCTGATCAGCTTGGGCTCCCGGCGGGTGCCGTAGGCCGTGAGCAGGTCGGCCGTCGAGACCTTGGACTCGTCGCGCAGGCAGGCGGCCGTGTCGGCGGCCTTCTCGCAGCCCACGTCCTTGATGACCTGCTCGCTGTCGGCCTCGGCCTCGGCACGGGTGCGCGAGGCGTCCTCGGCGCAGGGCGCGCTCTGGACGATCGCCTTGTCGAACAGTCCCGCCGACGCGGGCGAGGCGAGGTGGCCGCAGACGCCGTAGCCGCCGGCGGACTCGCCCATGATCGTGACGTTGCGGGCGTCGCCGCCGAACGCGCCGATGTTGGCGCGCACCCAGCGCAGCGCGGCCTGCTGGTCCTGGAGGGCCAGGTTGCCCGACTCCTTCAGGGACGGGTGGGCGAGGAAGGCGAACGCGCCGAGGCGGTAGTTCATGGAGACGACGACCGCGCCCTTGGCGGCGAGCCGGTTCGGCCCGTAGAAATCGCCGGTGCCATAGACCATGCTGCCGCCGTGCACCCACACGATCACCGGTAGGCGGCCGCGCGCCTTGGCCGGGGCGGTGACGTTGACGACCAGGCACTCCTGCTCCCGGTCGTTCGGCACGCCGATGGGGTAGTCCTTCGGCTGCGCGCAGGAGGGGCCGGGCGCGGTGGCGTCCCGGACGCCGGACCAGGCGGCGGGCGGCCGGGGCGCGGCCCAGCGGGCGGCGGTGGCGTAGGGGACGCCCTGGAACGAGCGGACCTGCGGCCCGGCGGTGCCGCGCACGGCGCCCGAGGCGGTGGTGACGACCGACGGGTCGGGGGCCGCGGCGGCGGCCCCGGCGGGCTGGACGAGCGTCGCGAACGCGCCGGCCGCGGCGAGTCCCAGGCCCCAAGTGGCGATCTTCATCTGCGGCTCCCTGGTTGTCGATCAAGCGATGGGAGGACCGTAACAACGATTTGGGCGATCGCGCAAGACGACCGTTCAAGACGTTCGCCTAAGGCGTTCGCGCAATCGTTTTGGTAGGGTGCCGCGCATGGGCAACCGCGAAGACCTCCTCGAAGGCGCCAAGAAGTGCCTGCGCGAGAAGGGGTACGACCGCACGAGCGTGCGCGACATCGCCACCACGGCCGGGGTGAGCATGGCCGCGATCGGCTACCACTACGGGTCGCGGGAGGCGCTGCTGAACCAGGCGCTGTTCGCGCTGCTGGACGAGTGGGGCGACCGCATGGGCCGGGTGCTGCCCCCGGCGGAGGACGGACGGGAGGCCGCGCGCGACTTCGGGCGGCTGTGGGAGAGCCTGATCACCGAGTTCGCCGCGGCGCCCGAGCTGTGGCTGGCCTCGGTGGAGCTGTTCATGCAGGCGCAGCGGCAGCCCGAGCTACGGGAGGCGCTGGCGTCAGGGGTGGCCCACGGGTGGCGCGGAATGGCCGGGATCGTGGCGAACGTGCCGGAGGAGTCGGTGCCCGAGCGCTCGGCCCGGACCGTGGGCATGGTCCAGTCGGCGCTGGTCACCGGCGTGATGGTGCAGTGCCTGAGCGATCCGGCCAACGCGCCGACCGCGGCCGAGGTGCTGGAGGGCCTGCGCACCCTGGCCGCGATCACCGCGGCGGACGGGACGTCCTAGCGCACGCCGCCCGCGAGGAGGGCGTGGGCGGGCAGGGAGACGCGGCCGTCACCGGTGGCGTAGCGGGCGGCCAGGCGGTCGTAGGCGGCCTTGACGCGGGCGAGGGTCGGCGCGTCCTGCCTGCTCACGACCACGCCGTTGGTGCCGACGCGGGCCAGCGCGCCCAGCTCCCACCACTCCTCGGGATCGACGGCGTGCTCCCAGACGATGTCCTCGGCCGCGGCGCCGGCGAACCCGGCGTCCGCGACCAGCGCCTCGAACGCGGCGCGCTCGCCGTACTCCATGAACGGCGGCACCGGGATGTCGTCCGGCCAGGGCACCCCCGCCTCGTCGATCGCCTCGCGCACCAGGCCGAGCGCGCCGCTGCCGGGCATCCGCCAGCAGGTCAGCGCGAGCCGCCCGCCGGGGCGCAGCACCCGCCGCAGCTCCGCGAGCGTCACGGCGGGATCGCTCACGTGGTTGATCACGAAGTTGCCCACGACGGCGTCGAACGCGGCGTCGGCGAAGGGCAGCTCGGGCAGCACCGCCACCCGCACGTCCAGGCCGGGCACGTTGCGGCGGGCGGTCTCGGCCATCCCGGGCTCGGCGTCCACCGCCGACACCCGCGCCCCGCGCCGGACGGCCTCGGCCGCCACGAAGCCGGGGCCCGTGCCGATGTCCAGCAGGCGGGCGCCCTCGGCCACGCGCGCGGCGTCCAGGAGCGGGCCGATGGTGTGGGTCGTCAGCTTCGCGAAGCCCTGCTCGTAGGCGGTGGCCCGCCCGTTCCACAGATCGCGCTCGTAGGCGTCGAAGTCGGTCGTCACCCTGGCGACGATAGTGACCCGTCAGGCGGTGCGGTGGCGCTGCTGGTAGCGGTCGGTCTTGGCGCGGTTGCCGCAGACCTCCATGGAGCACCAGCGGCGGCTGCCGTTCTTGCTGACGTCGTAGAACCAGAGCACGCAGGCGGGGTTGGCGCATTTGCGGATGCGCTCGGCCCGTTCGCCGCGCAGCCGGACCAGGTCGGCGGCCGCAACCCACGCCGGTAGCCATTCGGGGGAGTCGAGCACCAGCTCCTCGACGGGGGCGCCGTCGCGCAGCAGGGGCCGGCGCGATCCGCGGCCGAGGACGTCGTTCAGCGGACCCTCGTCGCCGCCGAGCGCGGCGCGCAGGGCGGCGCGGGCGGTGATCAGCGGCTCGCGCGCGCCGGGGACGGCGGGCAGGCCGCTTTCGGCGATCCAGCGCTCGGCGCCGTCGGGCTCGTCGAAGAGGTCGGCGAGCCGCCCCTGGTCCATCCACTGGGTGTTGACGAGGTCCAGGGCGAGGGGCTCACCGGTCAGGGGGCGCGTCATGGCGTCCATCATAAACCGGCTAAATCGCATTGACCGGTTGACCCGGGTCCGGCTACGGTGGCGCCCACGATCAACCGGCAAAACGCTTTTAGATGGTTGGAGCTGACATGAACGTGCACCACGCCACCGTCCGGATCGACGGCCTGGACGTCTTCTACCGGGAGGCAGGCGACCCCGCCGCGCCCACGCTCGTCCTGCTGCACGGCTTCCCGACCTCCTCGGTCGCCTACCGGGGGCTGATGGCGGAACTTGCGGACCGCTTCCACCTGATCGCGCCCGACTACCCGGGCTTCGGGTTCAGCTCCGCGCCGGGCGTGGACGAGTGGGAGTACACCTTCGACCGCCTGGCCGACGTGGTGGAGAAGCTGCTGGACGCCGTGGGGGTGGGCCGGTACGCGGTCTACGTGCACGACTACGGCGCGCCGGTCGGCTTCCGGCTGGCGCTGCGCGACCCCGGGCGCGTCACCGGGATCGTCACCCAGAACGGCAACGCCTACGAGGAGGGCCTGACCCCGTTCTGGGAGCCGATCCGCGCCTACTGGGCCGACCCGTCCCCCGCCAACGGCGACGTGCTGCGCGGCCTGCTGACGCGGGAGGCGACGCACTGGCAGTACACCCACGGCGTGCCCGACGCCGAGCTGGTGGACCCGTCCCTGGAACTGCACGACCAGGCCCTGCTGGACCGCCCCGGCAACCAGGAGGTCCAGCTCGCCCTGTTCCTGGACTACGGCACCAACCCCGGCCTCTACCCCGCGTGGCAGGAGTACCTGCGCGTCCACCAGCCGCCGCTGCTGGCGGTCTGGGGGCGGGGCGACGAGATCTTCGGGCCGGACGGGGCGGGCGCGTTCGCCCGCGACCTGAAGGACGCGGAGATCCACCTGCTGGACGCCGGGCACTTCCCGCTCACCACCCGGCTGCGCGAGAGCGCGACCCTCATCGCCGACTTCCTGACCCGCATCTCAGCCTGATCGCCGCATGTTCGCCTCCCCTGCCCGCGTGCGCGCGGGCAGGGGCCCCCGGAACGGAGACCTTCCGATGGCGCCCGCCACCCCCGAGACCACCACCGCGCCACCGCCCGTCCCCGTGGCCGCCGCGCCCGCACGCCCGCCGGTCACCGCCGCGCTCCTGACGACGCTCGCGGCCACGGCCGGGCTGTTCCTGCTGGCCGCCGTCACCTCGGCGACGCACCTGCCGCTGTTCGCGCTGCCGTTCGCCGCGAGCGCCGCCATCGTCGCGGTCGCGCCCGCCGCGCCGTTCGCCCAGCCGCGCAGCATCGTGGTGGGCCACCTGGTCGCCGCCGCGCTCGCCCTCGCCCTCACCGCCCTGCTCGGTCCGTCGTTGTGGACGGCGGCCCTGGCGGCGGGCCTGGCCACCGCGCCCATGCTCCTGCTGCGCGCACCGCACCCGCCCGCCACGGCGACCGCCGCGCTGATCGGCGTCACCGCGCCGGACCCGCTGTTCCTGCTCAACCCGGTGCTGGCGGCGTCCCTGGTCGTGGTGCTGGGCGGCGTGCTGCTGAGCCGGGTGCTGCCGGGCGGCCGGTACCCGGCCTACTGGCGCTGAACGCGCGAAAGGGCCCAGAGGACAGGCGCGGCGTCCTCTGGGCCCTTTCGCGTACGGACGCGGCTAGCGCACGTCCACGTAGTCGTCGGCGTGCCACTTGATGAAGGCCGACGAACCGGCGTAGTAGGCGCGCCAGGTGCCGTCCTGGACCGCCTTGAAGCCGCGGCTGAAGTGGCCCTTGCGGTCGGTGGTGGTGCCGGCGAGGTAGGTCCACTTCTTGGCGCCCTTGGGCAGGAAGTAGAAGGAGACCTTCTGGCCCGTCATCGTGCCCGCCGGCTTGCCCGTCATCCGGTGCAGGTCGCCCTTGACGGTGACGGTGCGGCCCTTGCGCACGGGCTCGGGCGAGGCGTTGAAGTTGTAGATGTAGGTGCGGTCGCGGACCTCGACGTGGTCGGCCCAGCCGGTGGCGGGAGCGTCGTACTCGTCACCGCGGTAACGGAGTCGCCAATAGCCGCTGGCCTGCACGTTGGAGACCGAGCCGGTGGCCTTGCCATGACGGTCGCTGCGGGCTTGGCCGAGCCGCTTCCAGCCGGTCTTGCCGTTGGCGGAGAACTCCACGTCCAGCACGGCGTTCTCGATGAGGTCGCCGCCGGTCCGCTTCAAGGTGCCGGTGATGGTGACGCTGTCACGCCTGGCGACGGGCTCGGGACCCGCGTTGGAACCGGTGATCTGGGTGGTCCGGGGACCGAACAGCACCTGTCCGGCGACCTCCGCGCTCTGCTCGTGGAAGGCCGACTGCTGGACGCGGGCGCTCCAGTTGCCGTTCTCGCGCGGCAGCAACGCGGTGAAGGTGCCGTCCGAGCTCGTGCTGACCGTTCGTTCCTCGACGCTGCCGGAACGGCCCTGGAAACGCACCAGGACGCCCGCGCCGCCGGCCGGGGCCATGCCGGCCGCGGTCCGCCGCATCGCCTTGCCCGTGAGTTCGGCCAGTTCCCAGGCCGGCATCGGCTGCGGGACCGCCATCCGCGCCTCCAGGGTGGTGGCCTGCCGCCGCACCGTGACCGGAGCGGCCTTGGACAGGGAGCACAGCGACCCGGTGGCGGGGAGGACCACGCCCGCGTCGTACGGCCCTTGGGTGGCCAACGTGAAGCCGCCGTCGGCTCCGGTGGTGGCGTCCGTCCGTCCGCTCAAGGAGGTGACCCGCAGGGACGGTACCGGCTGCGGCTCCTCGGCCCGCGACTTGCGGAACACCAGACGGCCCCGGACGGTGGCGTTCGGGTGCCCGGCGTCCAGGACGGCGGGCTGCGCGGCCAGATCGACGACGTCGGTGGCGTAGCAGTCCCGGAAGCCCCGGTCGACCGCGGCGGTGGCGCCGTCCCGGTCGGTAACGATGATCTTGATGATGGTCAGGCCGGGACGGCTCTCGATGTCGGGCCGGTAGACGGCCTGCCAGGTGCCGTCCTCATCCGTCCCGGCGGTGCGGGTGAAGGCGGTCAGCGTGGTGTAGGGCTCGGCGGCGGCGCTCAGGTGGCGCAGCTCGGCGCGGATCTCCTTGACGCCACTGGTGGACACGGCGCCCACGGTGATGGTGGCGACGCGCTCCGGTGCGAGGTGGTCGAAGGCGGTGGTGGTCGCCTTCGTCAGCCTCACGGCGGCGTGGGCGGTGGCGGGGATCGCGAGGACGGTCGAGGTGAGCGTCACGGCGGTGGCGAGGGAGAGCAGGCGGCGCAAAGGGGCTCCGTACGTCCAGGGGTAAAAGGGAGACGAACGGCACCTGGTTTCGGTTTACCTCTAATAGATAAAGAAACCGGCCGATATCGCGTTCGCCACGATACCGGCCGGTCTTCCCCGTTGGATCAGCGGACGTCCACGTAGTCGTCGCGGTAGGTCTTGGCGTAGACGGCCGTGCCGCCGTAGTAAACGCGCCAGGTGCCGTCCTTGACCGCCTTGAAATGGTGGGTGAAGTGCCCCAGGCGGCCGGTGGTCGAGGCGGCGAGGTAGGTCCACTTCTTGGCGCCCTTGGGCAGGAAGTAGAAGGAGACCTTCTGGCCTCCCAGTCCGCTCGTCGACGTGCGGGTCAGCCGGCGCAGGTCGCCCTGGACGGTGACGGTGCGCCCCTTGCGCACGGGCTCGGGCGAGGCGTTGAAGTCGTCGATGCGGGTGCGGTCGCGGACTTCGACGTGATCGGCCCAACCCGCGGAGGGGGCGTTCTGGTCGTCACCGCTGAAGGCGAGCCGCCAGTAGCCGGCGGTCTCCACGATGCGGACGCGGGCGCGGACCTTACCGTTGCGGTCGCTGCGGGCATCACCCTGATCCCGCCAACCGGTCTTGCCGTCGGCCGAGAACTCCACGCGCAGAAGGGCGTTCGCGAGCGGGCCGCCGCCGGTCCGCCTCAGGGTGCCGGTGACGGTGACATCGTCCTGCTTCACGACGGGCTCCGGGCCCGCGTCGGAGCCGGTGATCTGGGTGGCATAACGGCCGATCACCACCTCCCCGGCGGCCTCGGCGCTCTGCGCGTAGAAGACCGATTCACGGGCCCGGACGATCCAACGGCCGTTCTCGCGCGGCAACCGCGTGGTGAAGGAACCGTCCGCACCGGCGCGGACCGTCCACTCCTTGAGGACGCCGGAGCGCGCCTCGAACCGCAGCGAGACATCCGCCCCGCCCGCCGGGACCATGCCGGTCGCGGCTTGCCGCATCACCTTGCCGTTGAGGGTCGCGGCCTCCCCGGGCGGCGCCGGCTGCGGGGCGGCGAGCTGCGCCTTCACCTGAGTGGCCTGCCGCTTCACCGTGAACGGGGCGCGTTCGCTCCACGAGCACAGGGCCCCGGCGGCGCGGAAGTCCGCACCCGCGTCATCCGGCTGGGCGGTCAGCGTGAAGCCGCCGTCCGCCCCCGTGACGGCCTGCGACCGGGCGCGGGACGACGTGACCCGCGCGGACGGCACCGGCCGCGGCTCCTCGGCCCGCGACTTGCGGAAGACGAGGCGGCCCCGGACGGTGGCGGTCCGATGGTCGGCGTCCAGGACCGCGGGCTGCGCGGTGAAACCGGCGAAGGCGGTGGCGTAGCAGTCCTGGAAGTTGGACGAGTACGAGGTGGCGTTGCCGTCACCGTCGGTCACGGTGACCGTGACGTGGTTGAAGCCCGGACGGATCTCGATGTCGGGCCGGTAGGCGATCTGCCAGACACCGTTCTCGTCCGTCCCGGCGGTGCGGGTGAAGTCGGTCAGCGTGGCGTAGGGCGCCTTCGCGGAGCCCGGATGGCGCAGCTCGGCACGGATCTCCTTGATCCCCGCTTCGGACCGGGCTCCGACGGCGATGGTGGCGACGCGGTCCGGGGCGAGGTTGTCGAAATGGACGTTCATCCTGGTCATGTGCACTTCGGCATGGGCGGTGGCGGGGACCGCGAGGACGGCCGAGGCGAGCGTCACGGTGGTGGCCAGGGAGAGCAGGTGGCGCAAAGGGGCTCCGTACGTCCAGGGGGAAGGAAAAAAGCCGCGATACCGGCCGGATCAGCGGACGTCCACGTAGTCGTCGCGGTAGGTCCTGGCGTCGGCGGCCATGCCGCCGTAGTAGGCGCGCCAGGTGCCGTCCTTGGTCGCCTTGAAGCCCTTCCGGAAGCGGCCGTACTTGTCGGCGGTCGCCTTGCCCAGGTAGGTCCACTTCCTGGAGCCCTTGGGCAGGAAGTAGAAGGAGACCGGCTGGCCTCCGAACGGCTTCCACGTGCCGGTGTTGCGCTGGAGGGTTCCGGCGAGCGTCACCGTGCGGCCCTTGCGGACGGGCTCGGGCGAGGCGTTGAAGCCGTTGATGGCGGTCGCGTTGCGCACGTCGACCGTCAGGGGCGCGCTGAACGAGTCGCGGTGTCCGGCGTCCTTGTGGTGGAGCCGGAAGCGCGCATCGGACCGCACGTCGAACGAGGTGGTGAAGCGGCCCTGGGCGTTGGTGGTCGTCCCCCACCGGGTCGTCCAGCGCTTGCCGTCGGTGGAGTACTGCACCTCCACGCTCCGCTCGGCCAGCGGCGTCCAGGTGCCGTCGGCGTTCTTGCGGGCCAGCCGTCCCTTGGCGGTGACGGCGGCGCCCGGGTCCACGGTGCGCGGCGCCAGCGCGAACTCGTCCAGCCGCGTCCGGTAGATCGAGGTGAAGGGGACCTGTTCGCTGGACGACGCGTAACCGCGGCCCCCGGCGAAGGCCGTCCACCGCCCCGGAGCGGGGGCGGGGACCGTGACCGAGTAGCGGCCGTCGGGACCCGTTCGCGCCACGAAGTCGCTGCTCTTCCCCGTCTGCGGGTCGTGGTGGCGCAGCGTGACCTGCTGCCCGGCGAGCGGGCCCCAGGTGCCCGACAGGCGCTCGGCCCTGCCGGTCAGGGTGGTCGGGTCGCCGACCGTGGGATTGCGGGGAACGGTCACGTTCACGCGGGTCTGCAGCTTGCGCAGGGGGACGTTCAGAACGGCGGTGGCGCGGGTGTGGCGGGCGTCGCCCGGCGTCCAGATCTGGTTGGGCTCGTTCCCGTCGAAGCGGTAGGGCAGGCGGAACCGGCCGTCCGCGTCCGTGGTGGCGCGTACGGACGGCGCGCGGTCGTTGCTCACCTCCAGGCCCGCGACCGGCCGCCCGTCGTGCACGACCCGTCCGGTGACCATGACCTGGGGATCTTCCACGGTGTAGTCCGGGCGGTCGGCCTTGACCTCGGTGAACGTCGCGAGCAGCCGCCGCTCGACGGGCACGGCGGTCTCGCCGGTGACGCCGTTGACGTCCCGGGCGCGCACCACGATCCGGTAGTCGCCGACCGGCAGGTCCGCGGCCTCGACCGACTCCCACTGGGAGTACTTGGGGATGCTCTGGTGGACCAGGCGGAACGCGCCCAGGTTCGCGACGGGGTCGGCCCGGCCGTCGCGGTAGACCCAGCCTTCGACCTTGGCGAGGGTCTGGCTGGAGAACAGGTTGACGCGGGCGCGGAACGCGCCCAGCGGCTGCCGGACGACCTTTCCGGCGGCGTCCAGGGCGTGCACCGGACCGACGTTCACCTGGTCGGCGGCCCGGTACGCCGCGGCGGGGGCGGCCTGGGCGGCCGCGGGGAACGCCCACGCGGCCGGGACGAGGGTCAGGGCGGTGGCGAAAGACAGCAGACGGCGCAACGTGCCTCCATGGGGGGATATGGAGGAGACGCCTCTAAATGATCTTCGGTTTACCCGGCGCGGCGTTCGGGGGGACGAATTCCGGTCACGCCGTGTGGCCGCGGCGGACCGACTCCAGCCACGCCGACGCCTCGGTGAAGTCCGCGTCGTGCGTGCCCCGCCGGATCTCCGGCCGCACCTGGTCGGCGCGCGCGTAGGAGCCCAGGAACCGCACGTCCGAGCAGACCCGGCGCAGCCCCATCAGCGCCTCGCCCACCCGCGCGTCGGCCACGTGGCCCTCGAAGTCCATCCAGAACAGGTACGAGCCGAGGCCCGCGCCGGTCGGCCGCGACTGGATCAGCGTCAGGTTGATGCCGCGCATCGAGAACTCGGTGAGGATCTCCAGCAGCGCGCCCGGGTGGTCCTCGCCGATGAAGGCCGCCACCGTCGTGCGGTCCATGCCGGTCGGGGCCGGGGGGACGCAGGGGCGGCGCAGCGCGATGAAGCGGGTCACCGCGTCGGCCACGTCGTGGATGTCCTCGGCCAGCACCTCCAGGCCGTAGCGGGCCGCCGCGAACGAGCCCGCCAGCGCCGCGTCGTAGTGGCCGTCGGCGACGTGCTGGGCGGCCTCGGCGTTGGAGGTCGCCGCGCGCCACTCGGCGTCCGGGACGTGCTCGTTCAGCCAGCGGCGGCACTGCGGCTGCGCGTGCGGGTGCGAGGCGACCGTCTTCACGTCGGCCAGCGCCGTGCCGGGCCGCACCAGCAGCGCGAACGACACCTGGAGGTTGACCTCGCCGACGATCTGCAGCGGCTCGCCGGTGGTCAGCTCGTCCAGGGTGGTGGGCACCGAGCCCTCGACGGAGTTCTCCAGCGCGACGACCGCCGCGTCCACCTCGTGGCGGCGCAGGGCGTCCAGCGCGGCGGGCACGGTGGCGTACGGCAGGTGCTCGGCCCCCGCCGAGTCCGGAAAGGAGCGCAGGGCGGCCTCGGTGAAGGTCCCCTGCGGCCCGAGATAGGCGTATCGCTGCGGCATGTCGAACTCACTCCTCCGCCCCCGCGAGGAGCGCACGGTGTCAGGGTGACGAGTTTACGCGCCCGTGGCCGGTCAGGCGCGTGCGGTGGGAGTACGGCCGTTGCTGCCGAAATCGGGCAGCGGGTCGTCCATCGTCACCACCGGGCCCTTGCCGAGGCGCGCGGCGCGCAGCGCCTGGCTCTCCTCGGGCGAGAGCATCTCCACCGGGTGGCCGTCGCGCACCGCCTTGGCGTAGGTGCGCGTCTCGGTCCGGCCGTTGATGGAGCTGATCACCACCCCGTCGCCGGAGGAGTTGATCAGCGCCAGCGAGAAGGAGCGGTGGCCCGACATCTCCTTGAGCGCGTCGTAGTGCACGATGGCCAGGTCGCGGAGCGCCTGGCCGTCCACCGCGCCGGTCGCGGCCTGCAACTGCCGCCTGAGCGCCTCGGTGCAGTCGGCGACGACCCGGTTGACCCGCTTGTGGACCACCACCGCGACGGCCAGGCCGGCCACCCCGGCGACCACGCCGGTGACGGCGACCGCGATGAGCATCACGGGGCGAGCGTACCCACCTCGGGGGCCTCGTGCGAAGGTTCCGGTCCATCACGGCGGGGCCGCACCCGGTTGACCAGCCACAGCCCCAGCACCAAGATCATCGCGATGGAGATCAGGCCGAAGGCGTCGCGCAGGATCTGCCCCGGTATCTTCCAGACGAGGCCGTCCCCGGCGGCCATCACGGTGGTGCCGAGCCACGGCAGCGGGAACAGGAACGCCACCCACAACACCCCGGCCAGCAGGCAGCGCCGCACGTCCCGCCCGTCGCCCACCAGGGCGCCCATGACCGCGATCATCCACACCAGGTGGTGGATCCAGCCGACCGGCGACAGCAGCACCGACAGCAGCCCGACGATCGCGACGCCCGCCAGCAGCGCGCTGTGGGCGCCCGGCCCGGCCGCGGGGTCGGCGGCGCGTAGCAGGTCGGTGCCGCCCGCCGGACGCTCCGGGCGCACGCCCGCGCCGATCCCGTCGGCGACCAGCGTGGCGCGGCGGGCCAGCCGGAAGCCCACGTAGGCCACCGCCAGCGACAGCGCCAGCCACAGCAGCGACCGCAGCGGCCCCTCGGGCACCACCCGCGCGATCATGCCGTTGACCGCCTGGTTGGTGGTGCCGTCGACCGCGCCGGTGCGCTCGCCGCCCTCCAGCAGCGCCCCGAACCAGAAGTCGGCCGAGTCCGACGGCAGCAGCGCGAAGGTCGCCAGCGTCGCCGCCCCGGCCGTCAGCACCGCGTTGACCAGCGCGTCGCGCCGCCCGGTGAGCAGGAAGTAGATGAGGAACACACCGGGCACCAGCTTGATCGCCACCGCCAGGCCGACCAGCATCCCGCGCGGCCAGCGGGCGGTGCGCGCGGTGCAGTCGGCGAGGCACAGCGCCATCAGCATGAACCCGACCTGCCCGAACCGCACCTGGTCGAACGCCGACCACACGTAGGCCGACATGCCGAACAGCACACCGGTGGCGAGCGGGGCGCAGCGGCCGGTGCGGCGGATCAGGTCGCGGAAGCAGTACCGGACGACGACCAGCAGCGCCGCGTACATGACCACGGTCCAGCTGACCTGCGCGTACCACCACGGCAGCAGCGTGAACGGCACCGCCAGCACCGCCGCGAACGGCGGGTAGGTGAACGGCAGCAGCTGCGGCGGCTGGGTCAGCACCTCGTACAGCGGCGCGCCGCGCAGGATCGCGCGCCCGCCGTCGCGGTAGACCTCCAGATCGACCATCCGCTGGTCGGGCGGGTTGGTCAGCCACTTGGTCACGATGGGCGACACCGCCACCAGCGCGACGGCGACGCCCAGCAGCAGGATCAGCAGATCCGCCGGCGCGCGCCGCCCTCCGCCGCCGGCCGCGGCCCCGGCCGTGCCGGCGTCCGTGCCCCCGCGGACCTCCGTACCTCCACGCATGTCCCCATCCTGGCGTAAGCCGCCCACTAACCTTGACGCATGGCGCAACGGGGGGCGAAAGTCTGCACGCTCATGTCCGTCCTGCTCTCGCTCGGCGCGTTGCTGCTGGTCGCACCGGGGGCACAGGCGGCCGAGCAGGGGAACGGGCGGGTCGTGGTGATCGGCGTGCCCGGTCTGATGTGGATGGACGTCACCGAGCGCGGCACCCCCGCCCTGTGGCGGCTCACCGGCCAGGGGGCCGGGGCGGGGCTGAGCGTGCGCACCACCGTCCCCTTCACCTGCCCGATGGACGGCTGGCTGACGGTGTCGGCGGGGCAGCGGGCGCGGCTCGCGCACGGCGACTGCGCGCTGCCGTCGGCCCCGCAGCCGGTGCCGGGCGGCGGCGCGGCGGCCCCCGGCTGGGCCACGATCAAGGCCGACAACGCGGACACCAAGTACCACGCGCGCGTCGGGCTGCTGGGGCAGGCGGTCAAGAACTCGGGCGCCTGCACGTTCGCGGTCGGACCGGGCGCGGTGTTCGGGCTCGCCGACAACGACGGCCGGGTGGACCGGTACGCCGAGTCCCCCGACAAGACGGCCCCCGGTGACTGGACGAAGTGCCCGCTGACCGCGGTCGAGGTGGACGAGCTGTTCCGCGCCTACCTGGCGGCCGGCGTGGACGTGAAGGGCGACCAGGTCCCGGTGTCGCCCGCCGAGCGCGCCGCGGCCGTGGCGGCGGCCGACCGCCGCGTGGCGCAGGTCCTGGCCGCCGTCCCGGCGGGCACGACCGTGCTGCTGGCGGGGCTGGCCGACACCTCGGGCCGCCCCCACCTGCGGGTCGCGCTGGCCACCGGGCCGGGCTACCCGCCGGGGTTCCTGTCGTCGAGCGCCACCCGGCAGCCGGGCCTGGTCACCCTGACCGACCTCACCGCGACCGTGCTGCACGAGCTGCGGCTGCCGCAGCCGGTGGAGGCGGTCGGCTCGCGCTGGGAGGACCACCGGTCGAAGGCGTCGGTCCCCGCCAAGCTCGACATGCTGGTGGACGAGAACGTCGCCGCGCAGGCCATCCGGAAGGTGCAGGGCTCGTTCTTCTGGGTGCTGGGCGCCACGCAGATCATCGTCTACCTGGTCGCGGCGCTGGTCCTGCGGCGGCGGCGCGACGCGCCGGCGGTCCGGCGGCGGGCGCTGGGCGTCGCGCGGGTGGTCGCGCTGATGGCGGGCGCGGCCCCGGCGGCGTCGTTCATGGCGGGCCTGGTGCCCTGGTGGCAGGCGCCGCGGCCGACACCGGTGCTGGTCACGACCGTGGTGGTGTTCAGCGCGCTGATCGCGGCGCTGGCGCTGGCGGGCCGGTGGCGGCGGTCGGTGATCGCGCCCGGCCTGGTCGTCACGGGGGTGACGGCGGTGCTGCTGGCGGCCGACGTGATGGCCGGGTCGGGGCTGCAGCTGAACTCGCTGATGGGCTACACCGCGCTGGTGGCGGGCCGGTTCTACGGGTTCGGCAACCAGGCGTTCTCGCTGTTCGCGGTGGCGTCGGTGCTGTCGGCGGCGTGGCTCGCGCACTACCCGCTGCGGCGGGGCCGCAAGGGCCTGGCCGTCGCGGTCGTCGCGGCGGTCGGCGTGGCGGCGGTCGCGGTGGACGGGCTGCCCATGTGGGGCAGCGACTTCGGCGGCGTGCTGGCGATGGTGCCGGTGTTCGCGATGCTGGGGCTGATGGTGACCGGGCGGCGCGTGTCGTGGTGGAAGCTCGGCCTGTTCGGCGCGGCCGGGGTCGCGGTCGTGCTGTTCATCTCGTTCCTGAACTCGCGCAGCGACGACCCGACGCACCTCGGCAAGTTCTGGCAGGACCTGGTGCGCGGCGAGGCCTGGGGCGTGGTGGTCCGCAAGTTCCAGTCGATGATCGGCGCGCTGGGCTGGTGGCCGATCGCGCTGGTGCTGGCGGTCGCGGTGGTGTTCGCCTACCTGGTGCTGGCCGACCCCGGGCGGTGGCGGCTCGCCCCGCTGGCGCGGCTCTACGAGCGGTGCCCGACGATGCGCGCGGCGCTGCTGTGCGCGCTGTCCACCGGCGTCATCGGCACGCTGGTGAACGACTCGGGCGTGATCATCTTGTCGGTGGCGCTGCTGCTCACCGCTCCGCTGGTGCTGGCGGCGGTGCTGCGGACGCTGGAGACCGGCGGGCCCGCAGGCACCACCGAACCAGAACGACCAGAACCCCGGTCAGCAGCACAGGAGCGATGACCGAGCGCAGCACCGACGGCAGGAACCACTCCAGCCACCCCGGCAGGCCGATCAGCTTCGGGTCGCGCGCGGGCAGGTAGGCGAGGCTCAGCACGGCGGTGTGGGCCAGCAGCAGCCAGTCGAACCGCGACCACGCCAGCAGCGCCAGCACCGCCCAGCCGAACCCGTCGTACCAGGGCAGTTCGTAGGGCGCGGCGAACAGCCAGGCCAGCACGAGGGCGGCCGCGACGCGGCGGGGCTCGTCGCGCTCGCCGGGCAGCGCCCGGTACAGCAGCCAGACCAGGGCGAGCATCAGCACCACCCAGGCGACCTTGATGACCGGGCGGGGCAGCACCAGGTCCACCAGGTGCCAGGGCGTCGCGAACGAGATCATGTTGGAGGCGTTGCGCACCTGGTCGAGCGCGTGCGGGCCGGCCGCCCAGAACGCCAGGCCCGCCGTCACCGCCGCGCCGCCGAACAGCGCCGCCAGGCCGAGCGCGCGGTCACGGCCGCGCGCCGCGCGCAGCAGGTGCCAGGCGGGCCCGCCGCCGACCAGGGCGGCGGGCAGCTTGACCGCCGCGCCGATCCCGACCAGCACGCCGGTGGCCAGCGCCCTGCCGGTCCCGGCCGTCCCGGCGGTCCGGGCGGCTCCGGCGCGGAAGGCCGCGAGCGCCGCCACCATCGGGGCGACCGCCAGCACGTCGTTGTGCGCGCCCGCCACCAGATGGAAGATCATCAACGGGTTGGCGGTCCACAGCAGCGCCGCGCGCAGCCGGGCCCGCTCGTCGCGCGCGGCGCGGTGCAGCAGCAGCGCGGTGAGCGCGAAGGCGAGCACGTTCAGGACCGACAGCGCGAACACCGTGAGCCGTACGGAGTCGCCGCCGATCCACGAGGCGAGGGCCTGCCCGGCGGTGGTGAGCGGCCCGTACACCGACGGCGTACTGCGCCACTCCTCGGCCGCGCCGGCCACCGGGTCGCCGGGCAGCCGGTCGGCGCCGGTCTCGTACGGGTCGTGCCCGAGGACGACCATCCGCCCGTAGGCGGCGTAGTTCAGGTGGTCGGTGGACCCGACCGGCGGCATGAACACGAACGCGGCCGCCGCCAGCAGCCCGGCCGCCGCCAGCGGCCGCGCCCGGCACGTCCAGCCGCGCCGTACCGCGACGAAGCACGCCGCGAGGCCCGCGGTCCCGGCGAGCACGCCGAGCACGACCAGCCCGATCACGACGTACGGCGAGGGCTCGGCGTTCAGCGCGTAGGGCGGCACGCCCGGGTCGGCCGCCAGGAACGGCTCGAACGCCGACGGGCCGAGCAGCGCCGTGACCAGGAAGGACAGCAGGCTGCCCGCGATCGCGGCCAGCCCGGCGCGGCCGAGGCGCGTCGCGCCCGCGGCACGGACGGGGCGCACGACGGCGGCGCCCGGGTCGAGGCCCGGCGTCACCGGCGGCGGCCGCCCCGGAGGCGGTCCAGCCGCGCGGCCACGGCCGGCTCGCGGGTGGCGAGGGCGCGCGCCACGTCGCGGAACTGGCGGGCGCGGTGGACCTGGGCGTGCCAGTCGGTGCCGGTGGCGCGGTGCGCGAGGGGCACCTCGACCTCGGTCACGCGGAAGCCCTTGCGCAGCAGGTCGATGGTCAGCGCGGTCTCCACGCCGAACCCGGCGGCCAGCGGGCGGGCCGCCTCGAACGCGGCGCGGGTCAGGCAGCGCTGGCCGTTCAGCGGCTGGGTGGCGGTCCACCCGGTGGCGCGCCTGATCCCGTCGCGCGACAGCCGCACGACGAAGCCGTGGCCGCCGAGCTTCACCGTCGTCACGAAGACGGCGATCGTCATGTCGGCCTCGCCGGCGCGCACCGGCTCGACCAGCGGCGCGGCCTCGCGCGCGGTCCCGGCCAGGTCGGCGTCCAGGAACAGCAGGTGGCGGGGCTCGTCGCGGCCCTCGTCCAGCAGCGCGACGGCCTCGGCGCCGGTCTCCATCGCCGCGCCCTTGCCGCGGTTGCGGCTGTGCCGCACCACGCGGGCGCCCGCGTCGCGGGCGACCCGGCCGGTGCCGTCGGACGAGCCGTCGTCCACCACCACGACCAGGTCGGCGCCGGGCAGCTCCAGGGCGGCCTTGACGGTGGCCGCGATGCGGTCGGCCTCGTCCTTCGCCGGGATGATCACCGCTACTTCCTGCATACGGCGATGGTAGTGCGCGCCCGGCCGGGCCGACGGGAGGAACGGCGGCGGCCCGCGGGAAGATCCCGCGGGCCGCCGATGGGTTACGGACGGATCACCCGGCGTTGGGCGCGGGCACGGCGTCGATCACGGTGAAGACCGTGTCCAGCCCCGTCACCTGCAGGATGCGCTTCACGGCGGGCCGGGGCGCGGCGAGTTCGAGCAGCCCGCCGCGTTCCTTGAGCCGCTTCATCGCCGAGAGCAGCACGTTCATACCGGTCGAGTCGCAGAATTCCACCCCGCTCAGGTCGACCACGATGCGGTCGACCTCCTCGCGCAACAGTGTCGCCAGAGCGGCCTGCAGCCTGGGTGCGGTGTACAGGTCCAGCTCGCCGCTAGCTGTGACGACGGCGTGACCCCCCTGAGACGAAGTCGAGATGTTTAGCTCCACGCTCGGCACACTATCGGGCGAACGCCCGGGGAGCCAGGCAGTTCGCCAAGTCCCGTGTCATGGGGGCGTCGCCGCAGTACACCGCTTTGTCCGTTACATCCCGCTACTGAACGGACACAACAGGACAGGGGCCCCAGCACGCCACCGGCCACTGTCGGCCGCCGGCCGCCAACTGCCGGATTCGCCCCGCGCGCCGCGCCCGATTGCGGGACGCTGGAGGCCGTGCGACGAGAACGGGCGGGCCGCCCGGCGGCCCCGCCGGCCGCGGTCACGCATGGGGGGACGGGCCGCACATGAGACACGACCGACACCACGACCAGCACCGCGACCACCTCGACCGGGGCCCCGACCCCCGGGAGACCCGGCTGCGCGACCGCCTGGAGGCGATCCGGACCCGCGCGGAGAAGGCGGGCTCCTGGCGCGCCTCGACGCAGTACCTGTCCCGGCTGGTCAACCGGTCCGGCTTCGTGCCGATCCGCACCAGGCTGGCCCGCGAGGACCTGTCCTTCCTGGCCGGGGCGCGCGAGGAGGTGCTGGTCTTCACCGAGCTGGGGCTGCGGCTGCTGGACCTGCACCGTCCGCAGGACGCGGGCGGCATCACCAGCGATCCCGACAGCCCGATCCGCCGCTGCCGCGCGTGCATGTGGCGCTGGCCGTGCCCGACGTTCCGCACCATCGACGAGACGGTCCAGCGCTGATCAGCGGCCGAGGCGGCCGCCGAGCTGCGCCATCTTGCCGTGCACGCCCAGCGAGCGCGGCGCCACGGCCGTCGCGCCCTTCAGCGACAGGCCCGACGCCCCGCCGCGCACCAGCGTGACGCTCCCGTTGCCGCCGTCCTCGTCGGGCGCGCCCGCGACCATGTCCGCCGCGCCCTCGCCGGTGTGGTCCAGCAGCGAGACCTGGAAGCCGAACAGCGCGTAGGGCCGGGCCGTGCCCGGGACGCCGCCGGTGTTCTTGGTGATCGCCTGCGCGCCGCGCCCAGTCAGGCCGGACGGGGAGCCCAGCAGCAGGAACGCGCGGCCCACGTCGAAGGTGCGGCCGATGTCCACCTTGGGCGCGCCGACCGCGAGGTCCGCCCGGCCGTCGCGGTTGACGTCGCCGACCGCGACCGACTGGCCGAAGTTGTCCTCGTTGATGCCGGTGCCGGGCACGCCCGGCGTGCGCTGGTCCAGGTGGTAGGAGCCGCCGAGGCCGAACGGCGTGCCCCGGTGCACGGTGACGCGGCCGCCGGTGGAGGGCGCGTCGTAGGTGTTGCCGACCGCGACGTCGCCGCGCCGGTCGCCGTCGAAGTCGCCGATCGCCAGCGAGTGCACGGGCGCGTAGACGGTGCGGCCCCGCGTGAAGCCGCCCGACGCGGTCCCGTGGAAGACGGTGAAGCCCCGGCGGTGCCCGACCTCGGGGTCATCGGCGTCGTGCCAGGCGTAGGCGACGTCACCGCGCCCGTCGCCGTTGACGTCGCCGGCCGCCAGCCAGGACTGGTTCACGTCCCGCGCCGAGCGGGCGCCGAACGACGCGCCGCCCATGACGGTCGCGCGGGCGCGCGAGCCGAAGTAGATCCAGGTGTAGGTGCTGGTGCCCGGGACACCGACGAACAGCTCGGGCGAGCCGTCGCCCTGGACGTCCCCCGCCGCGAGGGCCTCGCCGAAGCGGTGCCGGTTGCCGGGGGTGCGCGCCTCGCCGTGGACGGTGGCGCGGCCCAGGCCGGCCTTGGAGCCCCACAGGATGGTGACGCCGCCCGCGTCCCGGTGCTTGCCCGCGTCCTCGTCGGGCGCGCCCACGGCCAGGTCGGCGTAGCCGTCGCGGTCGAAGTCGGCCGACGCCAGCGCGTACCCGAAGTGGTCGCCGGTCTCGGCGGCGCCGGGCACCCCGGGCGAGTCCTGGCTGATGATCTTCTTGCGGCGGGTGTCGAGCCCGGCGCGCGCGCCGGGGACGACGCTGACGAACCCGGCCCCGCGCTTGCCGCCCACGGTGCCGTTGGGACTGCCGACGGCCAGGTCGCGCAGGCCGTCGCCGTTGAAGTCGTACGGCTTGGCGACCCGCGCCGCGGCCTGAGCGGGCACGCCCCCCGCCAGCGCGCCACCACCGACCACCGCACTGAGCGCCAGGGCACCCGCCACACGCGACCGCACCGTCACACCTCCAGCTCACGGCGGCCGTATGGCACGCCACGTCCAATAGCTGGGCGGAACGCTACCGTGCGTAAGGATTCGCTTATCTGGCGTGACGCGCACCACAAAAAGGCAGGTCACCCCTGGTCAAAGCAGGTGACCAGGGCACGGAGGGCGATCAGCGAAATGATCCAGATCACGCCTGAGGCGCTGGTCACAGCACTGCGGCGGGATCTGTCGCCTTATCTCTTTGTCGACTTTTCGCTATACCGGCAGGCGCACCACGAACCGGCAGCCGGGCCCGGTGTTGGCGACGCCGATCTCCCCCGCGTGCGCCTCGACGATGCCGCGCGCGATGGCCAGCCCCAGCCCCGCCCCGCCACCGGGCGTGCGGGCGGCCTCGCCGCGGAACGCCACGTCGAAAACGCGCGGCAGGTCCTGCTCGGGGATGCCGCCGCAAGCATCGGCCACGGTGACCAACGCCTGCCCGCCATCGACCTCGCCGCGCACCTCCACCGTGCCGTCGCTCGGGGTGTGCCGGATCGCGTTCACCACCAGGTTGCGCAGCGCCCGCCCGAACTCGCCCGCGTCCACCTGGACCGGAAGCCCGGCGCGCACGTCCCCGTGCAGCCGCACGCCCTTGGCGCGGGCGAGCGCCTCGGCCCCGGCGACGGCGTCGGCGACCAGGTCGCCCAAGCCCACGCGCTCGCGCGACAGGCGCAGCGCGCCCGCGTGGATGCGCGACAGCTCGAACAGGTCGTCCACCATCCCGGTGAGCCGATCGGCCTCGATCCGGATGCGCCCGTGGTAGCGGCGCACGGTCGCCTCGTCGTCGACCACGCCGTCCTCCAGCGCCTCGGCCATCGCGCGCAGCCCCGCCAGCGGGGTGCGCAGGTCGTGGCTGACCCAGGCGACCAGCTCGCGGCGGCTGGCCTCCAGGGCCTGCTCGCGCTCGTGGGCGGCGGCGAGGCGCGTGTAGGCGGCCTCCAGCTCGCGCGACAGCTCGGCCAGCTCGGCGGGCAGGCGGACGGCGGGCGGGCTGAACTCGTCGGCGCGCACGGCGTTCACCAGCACCCGGTTGGCCGCCACGAGCCGCCGCCCCAGCAGCACCGACACCGCCATCGCGACCACCCCGGAGGCCGCCACGACCGACAGCACCACGGTCAGGTCGTGATCGTTGATCACCATCATGAGGGCGATCACCACGATGCCCGAGACCGTCGCCAGGACCGTCGCCGCGCCCACCACCGCGAGCTGCGCGGCCACCGACCGGCCGCGCCAGCGGTGCAGCAGGACCAGGGCCGCCCCGGCGACCAGCCCGGCCGCCAGCGCCGCGTACCAGGCGACCCAGAAGATGTCGGCGAGCGAGAGCATCACGACGGGTCCTCCCCGGTCGGCTCGTAGCGGTAGCCGACGCCCCAGACGGTGACGATGCGGCTCGGCGCGGCCGGGTCGTCCTCGATCTTCTCCCGCAGCCGCCGCACGTGCACGGTCACCGTGGAGGAGTCGCCGAACGACCAGTCCCACACGCGGTCGAGCAGCTCGTCGCGGGTGAAGGCGCGCCGCGGGTGGCGCAGCAGGAACGCCAGCAGGTCGAACTCCCGAGAGGTCAGCGTGAGCCGCTCGCCGCCCCGGAACGCCTCGTGCGCGGACACGTCCACCACCAGGTCGCCGTCGCGCAGCGTCCCCGCGTCCCCGGCGGGAGCGGGCACCGCGCGCGCCCGCCGCAACACCGAACGCACGCGCAGGGCCAGCTCGCGCGGGCTGAACGGCTTGGTCACATAGTCGTCGGCCCCGGTCTCCAGCCCCACCAGGCGATCGGTCTCGGCGCCCAGCGCGGTGAGCATCACGACCGGCACCAGCGAGGTCTCGCGCAGCCGGCGGCACACCTCCAGGCCGTCCATGCCCGGCAACATCAGGTCCAGCACGACCAGATCCGGCGGCCGGTCCAGGATCCGCCGCAGGGCCTGCCGCCCGTCGGCCACGCACTCGACGCGGTGGCCGTCGCGCTCCAGATACCGGGCGACGACCTCGGCGACGGTCGGGTCGTCGTCCACCACCAGGACGTGGCCGGGGGCGTTCATCGCCTGCTCCGGCGGGATTCGGGGGATTTCACGGCCCCACGTTATGTGCGATCGGGGGAGATGGGCCGTGACGTAACGACCTCGTAAGACCACACCAGCCCCCAGGGGCGAAGCCCCCTGCGGGGGCGCCAAGGGGCGGAGCCCCCCACGGGGGCGCAGGGGGCGGAGCCCCTTGCCAGGGGCCGCAGGGGACGGAGTCCCAGCGGCCCTTAAATAAGCAGGCAGGCGCGGAGCGCCTTCCTTGTCGGGGGTGCGGGGGCGGAGCCCCTGCCTCGGTAGGCAAGCACTGCGGCGAAGCCGTCCGTTGCGGGGTGTGGGGCAGAGCCCCGCCGGGGGACGTAGGGGGCTGGCCCCCTGCCCGGACGACGCACGCCCGGAGCGAGCCCTGGCGAGTGAGGACGGGCGGCGCCCGGATGTGGGGTTTGGGGGGACGTCCCCCCAAGGCAAACACAGCCGCTTTCGCCGAGGACGCTGCACCGACTCAATCTGTGGGGGTCTACACGGGCCCACCCAGCCGCACCCCGCGCGGGTTTGCCCACATGCCCAACAACCTCGGCCCCGCACGGGTTTGCCCACAAACCCAGCGACCTCAGCCCGCACGGGGTTGAGGTGAGAACCCGCGCAAAGCCCAGCCCGCAAAGTGCTGCCCGGCGCAGCCAGGCTTAAGACTGCGCCTGCCGTGGGTGTGCCCGCACGGTGGCCGGGGGCCCGCACGGTGGCGGGGGCCCGCGCGGCGGCGGGCCCGCGCGGCGGTGGGACCGCACGGTGGCGGCCACGCGCAGTGCTGAGCCCGCGAGTGCTGGGCCCGCACAGCCGTGGGCCCGCACAGCCGATCCCACCGCCAGCCTCCCTACGACCAGCCGCGCCAGAGAGTCACCTCCCGGTACGGCAACTCTTGACAACGCCAGTGAAATAAGAGGCGGTGGCGGCTTTAATGGGCGGATGTCGCTACAGCGTCCCGCCCCCAAGCAGAACACCGTGTTCCTCGCCCTGCTCGGCGGCGGGGTCGTCACGGTCCTCTTCAGGTTCCTGGCGTCCGTCGTCACGTCGGAGACGGCCAAAGGTCCCCTGTCGCACTCGTCGGTCAACGCCTACCGCACCGTCGACCTCCTGATCGCCCTCCTTTGCGGGGCCGCGGTCGGCGGCGCGGTCATGGTGTCGCGCGCCCGTGGGCCGATCGCCCCGATCGGCGCGGCCGTCGTCGTGTTCGGAGCGTTGGAGGTCGCCGGGCTCCTCGTCTGGACGGTGTACCTGCCCTTCAGGTACGGCTTCCTCAGCCCGCTGGACGGGGTGGAGGGGCACTTCAAGAGCTGGACGCACATCGATGCCTTCGGCCTGCTCATCGTGGTGCTGGCCCCCGCCGTCGCCGCGCTGATCGCGTTCCTCGGCTCCAAGCGGGCCCCGGCGGGCCCCGGCCAGCCGGCGCCGTGGGGCGGCCCGCAGCAGCCCGGTTTCGGCCAGCCCGCCCCCGGCCAGCCGCCGTACGGCCAGCCCGGCCAGCAGCCCGGCCAGCCCGGTTTCGGTCAGCCGAACCCCGGTCAGCCCGCTTACGGACAACCTGCTCCCGGGCAGCCTCCCTACGGCCAGCCCGCGCCGGCCCAGCCGCCTTACGGGCAGCCCGCACCGGGCCAGCCCGCCCCCGGACAGGCCGCCCCCGGCCAGCCGCCCTACGGACAGCCGAGCCAGCCCGGTTCCGGTCAGCCCCTGTACGGCCAGCCCGGCCAGCAGCCCGGCGGCCAGTACCCGCCGCCCCCTCAGGGTTGAGCCCGGACCCGTCCTCAGGGTGCCCCTCCACCCGAGGGCGGGATCCAAGGTCGTCCCACGGAGTGATGACACCCGTCTCCACCGCCGCATACGGTGAGCGCATGGGTCGGACAATCCTGACAATCATCGGTGTCGTACTCGCGCTCTGGCTGGCCGTCACGGCGCTGGGCTGGCTTTTCTCGCTGGTGAAGTTCTTCTTCTTCATCGGCCTGGTGGCCGTGGTGATCTACCTGGTGGTCACCCTGGTGGCCAAGGGGACGAAAAAGAGCTGATCATCATCGGCTTCCCCTTGTCCCGCACGCGCCGATGACCGCATGATTCCCAGACAACTGGCGGTCGTCGGCGAAAGGGGTCTTTCGTGCAGGGCCTGACCGAAGTACTACGGGACAAGGCGCGGTCCCATCCCGACCGCATCGCTTTCCACGCGGGCGAAACGTCCGTCACCTACCGCGAGTTCGACCGGCGGGCCGACCGCGCGGCGGCGGCGCTGGCCGCCGCCGGCGTCGGTCCCGGCGACCGGGTCGCGATCCTGGACAAGAACTCCCTCGAATACGCCGAGCAGCTGTTCGGCGCCGCCCGGATCGGCGCGGTCCAGGTGCCGATCAACTACCGGCTGGTGCCCGAAGAGGTCGCCTACATCGTCAACGACGCCCGCGCCAAGGTGCTGATCGTCGGCCCCGAGTTCGTGCCGGTGCTGGACGCGATCGCCGAGGACCTGAAGCACACCTCGCTGCTGCTGGTGGTGGGCGGCGAGGGCCACGGCCACCGCGACTACGCCGAGTGGATGGCCGCGCACGAGCCCACGCCGCCCGAGCACCGGGTCGATCCCGACCACGTGTTCGTGCAGCTCTACTCCTCGGGCACCACGGGCCTGCCCAAGGGCGTGATGCTCACCCACGCCAACTTCCACGCGGTGCTGCCGCTCACCAACGACGTGTGGGGCATCGGCGACGACACCGTCCTGATGGTCGCGATGCCGATGTACCACGTGGCGGGCAACGCGCTCACGGTGTGCATCGTCTACGACGGGCTGACCGGGGTCATCTCGCGCGAGCCCGACCCCGTCGGGATCGCGCGGCAGATCGAGCGGCACCGGGTCACCCACATCTTCCTGGTGCCGGTGCTGCTGCAGTTCATGCAGCTCATCCCCGAGGTCGCCGAGAGCGACATGTCGAGCCTGCAGCTGCTGCTGTACGGGGCCTCGCCGATCAGCGAGGACGTGCTGCGCGGCGCGATGGAGATGTTCCCGGGCACCGGCTTCATGCAGGTGTACGGGCTCACCGAGACCACCGGCGCGATCACCTACCTGCCGGTGGAGGACCACGACCCCGGCGGCCCGAACGCCCACCGGCTGCGCAGCGCGGGCATCCCCAACCCCGGCTGCGAGCTGAAGATCGTCGATCCGGCGGGCGGCGCGGAGCTGCCGACCGGCGAGGTCGGCGAGATCTGGTGCCGCACGGCGCAGAACATGCGGGGCTACTGGGGGCTGCCGGAGGCCACCGAGGCGGCGCTGCGCGAGGACGGCTTCTTCCGCACCGGCGACGTGGGCTACCTCGACGAGGACGGCTACCTCTACATCCACGACCGGGTCAAGGACATGATCATCTCGGGTGGGGAGAACGTCTACCCGGCCGAGGTCGAGAACGTCCTGATGAGCCACCCCCAGGTCACCGACTGCGCGGTGATCGGCGTGCCGGACGAGCGGTGGGGCGAGACGCCCAAGGGCCTGGTGGTGCTGAGCGGGGACGTGCCCGAGGCCGAGCTGATCGAGTACTGCCGGGGCATGCTGGCGGGCTTCAAGTGCCCGACCTCGATCGAGCGGCGGGAGGCGATCCCCCGCAACCCCACCGGGAAGATCCTGAAGCGGGAGCTGCGCGAGCCTTACTGGAAGGGCCAGGAGCGCGGCGTCCACTGACGTGCGGCCCTGAGACGCGCCGCCGTGGCCGGGGAGGGAATCCCGGCCACGGCGGGCGGGCCGCCTCCGCTCGGATCAGCGGAAGCGCACCCGCGCCGACATCGGCCGGTGGTCGGAGAAGGCGGTCGGGGTCGTGGCGACGCCGCAGGAGACGCTGGCGCTCCTGGTCGTGAACAGGTAGTCGGTCTTCTCCACGGCCCGGCCCTGCCAGTCCTGGAGGGTCTTGGCCCCGTCGCGCTGGTCGGGTCCCTGGTCGCACTCGGCGTAGTCGCGGTAGAGCGGGTCCAGGGGCTTGCCCTGCGGCCGGTCGGTGAGGTCCCCGGCGATGACGATCCGCCCGTGCCCGACCAGGGACGCGAGCTGTCGGACCTGCTTGCGCCGCCACTCGCCGC
Source organism: Spirillospora sp. CA-253888 (assembly GCA_050936435.1). Classification (GTDB taxonomy): domain Bacteria; phylum Actinomycetota; class Actinomycetes; order Streptosporangiales; family Streptosporangiaceae; genus Spirillospora. The sequence goes on along the minus strand of JBNJMT010000001.1, from coordinate 3,859,709 downwards.
GCGGGTCGTCGTCCCAGCGCGCCGAGCTGAGCTGCGTCGAGCACAGGCGGGTGCGCCAGGCCTTGACCGTCGCGCAGACGGCGGCGCGGCCGTGCGCCTGCGGCGCGGGCAGCCGCACCTGGCGGACGTCCGTCATCGGCCTGCCCCGGACGCCCAGCGCCACGCCGTACTGGCCCTGCCCGTTCACGCAGGCGCGGGGCTTGCCGTCGGACCTGCCGTTGGGCGCGAACGCCCAGGTCCAGCCGTCCATCGAGGCCGTCTTGCCGAGCGCGGTCAGGTGCCCGGAGCAGATCTCCTGGAGGAACAGCACGTCCGGCCTGACCTTGCGGCCGCCGACCACGGTGGTGCGGGCCTGCTGGGCGATCCGCCGGGTCAGCTCGGCGGGCTGGGAGCCGAGGCGGCAGCCGGGCTCGGCGTCGCCGCACACGTTCCAGGTGACGGCGGTGACCGAGGCGGACGCCGGGGCGCGCCGGCCGTCGGCGTGGGCCGGGCCGAAGGACGGCAGTTCCTTGATCGCCGCGCCGGCGCCGGCGGCCGCGAGCACCGCGGTCGCACCGCCGACCGCGAGCAGGGGGATCAGAGCGCGGGGGGCTCGCACACGTTCTCCAGGGGATGTTGCAGCGGGGTCAACAGATCACATCACAAACAAGATCCACACCGCCACCGGTTCGCGACCGCCCGGTCACCGTTCGGCGGGAAAGGGTCACCGGGGGGCGAGCCCGGCGGGCGGCGCCTCCGGCCAGGAGCCCGCGCCCGGGCGCGGGCCCGGCGGGGAGCCCGGGCCGTCCCCCGCGAACGTCCCGGTGCGGCGGATCACCTGCCAGCGCAGCCGCGCCCCCAGCACCGCGGTGACCAGCGACTGGATCACCACCAGGTACAGCAGCTGGCGGTAGACCACCTGCTGGAGCGGCAGCGTCCACAGCGGCCGCAGCCGCTCCCCGTCCAGCCACAGCGCGTACCCGCCCGCCGCGACCTGCGCGGCCGTGAACGCCGCCCACATCAGCAGGGGCTGCAGGGGGTCGAGGAACACCATCCCGTACAGCGCGAACAGGTCCACCGCGGGCGCCAGCAGCGGCAGCGCCACCTGGAACAGCGCCAGGTAGCTCAGGCAGCGGCGCCCGAACCGGCCCGACGCCCCGCCCTCGACGACCGAGCGGCGGTGCTTCCACATCGCCTGCAGCGTGCCGTAGCACCAGCGGTAGCGCTGCCGCCACAGCTGGCGCAGCGAGGCGGGCGCCTCCGTCCAGGCGAGCGCGTTCTCCTCGTAGACCACCCGCCAGCCGGCGCGGGAGATCGCCATGGTGAGGTCGGTGTCCTCGGCGAGGGTGTCGTCGTGGACGCCGCCGGCCGACAGCAGCGCCCGGCGGCGGAACGCGCCGATCGCGCCGGGGATGGTCGGCATGCAGCCCAGCACGTCGAACATGCGCCGGTCCAGGTTGAACCCGATCACGTACTCGATGTGCTGCCAGCGGCCCAGCAGCCCGCGCCGGTTGGCGACCTTGGTGTTGCCGCTGACCGCGCCCACCGCCGGGTCGGCGAGCGGGGCGACCAGGTGGCGCAGGGTGTCGCGCTGGAAGACGGTGTCGCCGTCCACCAGCACCAGCACCTCGGCGTGCGCGGCGGCGATCCCGGCGTTCAGCGCGCTGGGCTTGCCGCCGTTGGGCTTGCGGGCCAGGCGGACGCCGGGCAGGTCCAGCGCGGCGACGATGTCGGCGGTGCGGTCGGTGGAGCCGTCGTCCACGACGATCACTTCGAGGGGCCCGGGATGGTCGGTGTCCAGCAGGGACCGCACGGTCGCGGCGATGCCCAGCTCCTCGTTGTAGGCGGGGACGATCACCGACACGCCGGGCGCGGGTCCGCCCGGCTCCGGCCGCCGGGCCCGGCGCACCCGCCGCATGTGCACGTGCGCGAACACCAGCAGCCAGACCAGGCGCAGCGCGCACAGCACCCCGACCACGCCGAACAGCGCCTGGAGCCCTCCGGTCAGCCACCCGCCGGCGCGCTGCGCCGCGACCAGCGCGCCGCCGACGGCCTTCTCGGTGAACCCGGCCGGCACTTCGGCGCGCGGCAGCCGCAGCGCCTCCGACACGGTGGTGAACCGGTAGCCCTGCGCGCCGAGCCGCCGGACGACCTGGTCCACGGCGGCCAGCGTCTCGGCGCGGTCGCCGCCGGAGTCGTGCAGCATCACGATCGCGCCCTGGCCGCGCCGCTCGGCGGCGGTCGCGCGCCGGACGATCTCGGCCGCGCCGGGCTTGGCCCAGTCCTCGGTGTCGCGGTCGGTGAGCACGATCACGTACCCGTCCTCGGCGGCCTGCCGGGCGGCGCGCCACTCGGGCGCGGTGAGGCCGTCGGGCCGCGAGGAGTAGGGCATCCGCATCAGCCGGGTGTGCACGCCCGCCGCGCCCGCGAGGGCCCGCTGGGTGAGGTCCAGCTCCAGCTTGTTGCGCCAGGCGGGGGCGGCGGCCATGTCCACGTGCGTGTAGGTGTGCGAGCCGATCTCGTGGCCCTCGCGCAGGACGCGCCGGGTCAGCGCGGGGTGCTGGGCGATGTTGGAGCCGGTGGCGAAGAAGGTGGCCTTGGCGTTGTGGCGGCGCAGCACCTCCAGCAGCTTCGGCGTCCACTCGGGGTCGGGCCCGTCGTCGAAGGTGAGCGCGATCGTCCGGGGCGGCGTCCGCAGGCTGCGCGGCGCGCCGCCGGATACGCTCACCACGGGCCCGCCTCCGGTGACCTGCGCGGGCGCGGGCACGGGACGGTCGGGGACCTCGCGCGGGGCCTCGCCGACGGCCCCGCGCGCGAACCCGTCCAGCAGCAGCAGCGCGGTCAGGACGAGCCCGCCGAGCAGCAGCAGGAGCCAGTGGCCCCGGGGTTCGGTACGGCGGCTGCGGCGCATGGTCACCGGTTCTTCTTGGACTTGTCCCGCCCGTGCGCGGGCGGGCTGGCCTTGGAGTTGCCGGGCCGGGTCGCGGTGGGGGCGGGGACGGTCGGCGCGGGGGCGGTGGTCGGGGCCGTGGTCGTCGCCGGTCGCGGCGCGACCGTGCCGGTGGCCCTGGGGGCGGGCACGACCAGGGCGCGCGAGGGCCGCACGCCGGCCGGGGCGGACGGCACGGCGGCGCCCGGCGCGGCGGGACGCGCCTCGCCGGTGCCGGCCCGCGCCTTCTTCGGGTCGAGGCGCAGGATCTTCTCCCGGCCCTGGACCGGCCCGTCGCGCCGCTCCGACCACGGCGTGAGGGGGACGTCCGCGCCGGTCGCCATGCCGACGCCCATCAGCACGAGGAAGCCGGCCAGCACGCCGCCGGCGGCCAGGCCGATCCGGCGCGCGATCCGGTGGCGGCGGCCGGAGGTGTCGACGAAGACCGGCGGCCGGTCGGCGGCCGGTCCCTGCGTGATCGTGTCGGTGCTCATGTCGCCCATCGGGGGAAGGGGGATGTTCGGGATGTTCAGCGCCGTCCTCGGCGCTTGTGTCACACCGGGGCGGGATTGACCGCACAATGTCCCGGTGACCTATGCGGCCGGGGACGGCGAACTCTCCCGCGCCCTCGCGGCCGCCCGCGAGGGCGACGAGGCGGCGTTCCGCCTGCTGTACCGCGACACCCAGCCCCGCCTGCTGCGCTACGTGCGGGTGCTGGCGGGGGCCGATGCCGAGGACGTGACCTCCGAGGCCTGGCTGCAGATCGCGCGCGATCTGCGCACCTTCCGCGGCGATCTGGACGGCTTCCGCGGCTGGGCGGCGACGGTGGCCCGCAACCGGGCGCTGGACCTGCTGCGCCGCCAGTCCCGGCGCCCGGTGGCCGACCTGCCGGTGGACGCGCTGGAGGCGCTGGCCGCCGACGGCGACACGGCCGCGCTGGCGCTGGACGGCCTGGCCACCGAGGCGGCCCTCGCCCTGATCGCCGAGCTGCCGCGGGAGCAGGCGGAGGCGGTGCTGCTGCGGGTGGTGGTGGGCCTGGACGCCAAGACGGCGGGCCAGGTGCTGGGCAAGCGCGCCGGAGCGGTGCGGACGGCGGCCTACCGGGGCCTGCGCGGCCTGGCGGCCCGGCTGGGCGGCCCCTCGGCCGCCGCAGGTGACGAATCGGCCGCTTCCGGCGCTGAAGGGGTGAGATGAAGGACGAGCAGCACCCCGGCGGGTGGGACGACCTGCGGATCGACGGGACGCCCGTCGACTCCGCGGCCCTGTCGCGCCTGCTGGCCGCCGCGTCGGCCCCGGGCTCCCCGTCCGACCTGGCGGGCGAGGACGCCGCTTTGGCGGCCTTCCGAGCCGCGGCCCCCGTGCCCGCCGGGGAGGCGGCCGTCCCGGACGGCGCGCTCCCGGACCGTGCGGCGGACGGCATCGGCGGCGCGGCGCCGGCGCCCGGTCCGCGCGCGCGTCGGAGGCGGATGCGCGGGAGGCCGCTCGGGAAGCGCGCCGTCAAGATCGCCGTAGCCGTGTGCGCGCTGCTGTCGGCGGGCGGCGTGGCCGTCGCGGCCGGGACCGGCGCCCTGCCCGGCGCCCATCCCGCCGAGCCGCCCGCCAGGCGGTCGCCCGCGCCCGCGCAGCAGGACGGCCGGCTTCGCCCCGGCCCCCGGCGGCGGCGCGCCGTCCGGGCGGTGGCCCTCCACCGGGCCGTCCGGCCCCGGCGGGGCGGCCCCCGGCGCCACGCCCACCCATGCGCCTTCGCCCGATGACGAGCGCGACAGGGACGAGCGCGACGAGGACGAGCACGGCAAGGGTGAGAACGGCAAGGGGAAGGACCGCGGGCACCAGGGCGGCCGGCACGGCGACCGCGACGACGATCACGGCGAGGACCGCGACGACGGCCGGCCGGGCGGCGGCCCCGACCGGCCCCGCGGCCCGAAGAAGCCCGAGCGCACCGGCAAGCCCGGTAACCCGGGCAAGCCCGACAAGCCCGATCGGCAGCCCACCGCCAAGCCGCTCAAGGCCTCCAAGCCCAAGGCCGAGAACGGCCGCGGCTCGCGTCCGAGCGAACCGCGGCCGTCCCGGGGGAACGGCGCCGACCCGGCCGGCGCCGCTAGTCCAGCAGCTCGATGACGGTCCCGGCGCCGACCGTCCGGCCGCCCTCCCGGATCGCGAAGCCGAGGCCCTCGGCCATCGCGACCGGCCTGCCCAGCTCCACCGCCATCTCGACGGAGTCGCCCGGCAGCGCCATGCCGCCCTCGCCGCCGAGGTCCACCCCGCCGACCACGTCGGTGGTCCGGAAGTGGAACTGCGGGCGGTAGCCGTGGAAGAACGGCCCGCTCCGGCCGCCCTCGGCGGCGGTCAGCACCCGCACCCGCGCCCGGAAGCGCAGGTGCGGCCGGATGGTGCCGGGCGCCGCGACCACCTGGCCGCGCCGGACCTGCTCCCGGCGCACCCCGCGCAGCAGGACGGCGGTGTTGTCGCCCGCCTCGGCGTGGTCCATCGCCTGCCCGAAGGTCTCCAGCCCGGTCGCGACCGAGGTGAGGTCCTCGCCGAACCCGACGACCTCGACGGGGTCGCCGAGCCGGAGCGAGCCCTGCGCCACCACGCCGGTCACCACGGTGCCGCGGCCGGTGATGGTGAGCACGTTCTCCACCGGCAGCAGGAACGGCGCGTCCACCGGGCGCGGCGGGAGCGGCACGTGGGCGTCGATCGCGTCGAGCAGGTCGCCGACGCGCGCGGTCCAGTACGGGTCGCCCTCCAGCGCCCGCAGGCCCGACACGCGCACCACCGGGACCTCCTCGCCCGCGTACCCGTACTCCGACAGCAGGTCCCGCACCTCCAGCTCGACGAGGTCGAGCAGCTCGGGGTCCTCCACCGCGTCGGCCTTGTTGAGGGCCACCACGATGTGCTCGACGCCGACCTGGCGGGCCAGCACGATGTGCTCGCGGGTCTGCGGCATCGCGCCGTCGGTCGCCGACACCACCAGCACGCCGCCGTCGATCTGCGCCGCGCCGACCAGCATGTTCTTCACGAAGTCGGCGTGACCGGGCATGTCGATGTGGGCGTAGTGCCGGGTCGCGGTCTCGTAGTGCACGTGGGCGACGTTGATGGTGATGCCGCGGTCGCGCTCCTCGGGGGCGCGGTCGATGCCCTCGAACGGCACGGCCGAGGCCAGCCCGCGCCCGGCCAGCACCTGGGTGATGGCCGCGGTCAGGGTGGTCTTGCCGTGGTCGACGTGGCCCATGGTGCCGATGTTGAGGTGCGGCTTACCGCGCTCGTACGACTGCTTGGCCATGGTCTTGCGTCCTCACTCCTGGAACGGAAGGTGAGAACCTCCGCCGCGCGCGCAGGGGCGCGGCGGCGGTCGGACGGTCCACCCCCCTCCGCTGGTTCTCCGGACGGGGCGGAGAGGGGTCAGCGTCGCACGCCGTCGATCGCGGCCGCGGCTGCCAGTGCGAGGAAGGCAGCCGGCACCGCGCTCAGCAGAGCGGACTCTGCGAGCATGCGGGTGCCGGCTGCGAAGAACATGCCTCAGAGCGTACGAACCGGACGCATCGCAGTCGAAGGGTTTTTCACCTGCGCGGACTCCGCCCGCTCGGCTCCGCCGCCCGCTTCTCCGCCCCCGGGCGCAGCATCAGCCACCCCAGCGGCACCGCCACCGCCTGGATCCCGGCGATGGCCAGCAGCATCCCGTCGGCCCCGAGCGTCCCCGCCAGCGCCCCGGTCAGCGCCGCGCCGATCGCCGAGCCGCCGATCTTCAGGCTGCCCGCGGTCGTGTTGACCTGGCCGAGCCGGTCGGCCGGCGACTCGCGCTGGCGCAGGATCAGCGTCGCCGCGAACACCGGGCCCTCCAGGAAGCCCGCCACCGCGAACCCCGCCGCCGCCCAGCCCGGCGACGGCGCGAGCGCCAGCGCGGCCAGCGCCACGGCGAGGCCGAGCAGCCCGAGCAGCATCACCGTCTCGGCATGCCGGACGGTCAGCAGCCGCGCGGCCGCCAGCGACCCCGCCAGCGCCCCCAGCGCCATCGCCACCAGCAGCCGCCCGCCCCAGTCGGGCGCGGCGCCGAGGTCTTGGGCGAGCAGTACGGCGGTGACCGGGATGCCGCCCCAGCCCACCCACGCCAGCGTGGTCGTCGTGGTCAGCGCCCGCAGCACCCGGTTGCCCGCCAGGACCGGCAGCCCGCCGGCCACCACGTCCAGCACCTTGTGCCGGGACGCCCCCGGCGCGTCGGCGGCGGGGCCCCTCGGGGCGGACGGCTCCGGCGGCCCGGCGGCGGGGCCCGCCAGCGGCAGCAGCGGCAGCGCGAGCAGGCCCAGGACCGCGCTCGCCACGATCGCCATGCCCGCGTACCCGCCGCCCGCGGCCGTGGCCAGGAACGCCGCAAGCCCCGGCCCGGCGATGCCCGCGATGTCGTAGCTGGCCGACTCCAGCCCGTACGCGCGCGACAGCCGGTCCGCCGGGACGAAGCGCGGCAGCAGCCCGGTGATCCCCACCACGATCGGCTCGGCGCAGCCGACCACCACCGCGACGGCCAGGGCGAGCAGCAGCGGCGTCCGCCCGGCCACCGCCATCAGCAGCGCGGTCGCCGCCGCGTAGCCGAACGCCAGACCGACCGCGACGCGCCGGGGTCGGGCCGTGCGGTCCAGCACGTGCCCGATGACGGGCCCGCTCAGCACGTAGGGGAGCGTCACCGCCGTCTGCAGGAAGCCCGCCTGGGCGGCGTTCCCCGTCCGGGCCTGGACGGTCAGCACCAGCGCCACCGCCATGCCCTCGGCGGAGACCCGCAGCAATGTGGCGCTGGTCAGATGCAGGGGGAGCGCAAGGTTTCGACCAGACACCCCAAAAGGGTGACACAAGGCGCGCGGATGTAGATCATCCCCGCCTAGACTGCGGGGTGTGGTGGACACGACGGCGTACGAACACCGGGTCACCAGCGAGGTCGGCCGGCTCCGCACGGTGCTGCTGCACCGGCCGGGCGCGGAGCTGCGGCGCCTCACCCCGCGCAACAACGACAAGCTGCTGTTCGACGGCATCCCGTGGGTCGGGCGCGCCCAGGAGGAGCACGACGCGTTCGCGCAGGCGCTGCGGGACCGCGACGTCGAGGTCCTCTACGTCACCGAGCTGCTCCAGGACGTCCTGGAGTACGGCGAGGCCCGCGAGCAGGCCATCCGCGACGCGATCGACGACCCCCGGATGGGCGACCAGCTGCGCGGGGTCGTGTCGGGCTACCTGCACGACCTGGACCCCGAGCAGCTGTCGCACGTGCTGGTCGCCGGGCTCGCGCACGAGGAGCTGAAGACCGCGCACGGCCTGGTGTACCGGTTGATGGACCGGCTCGACTTCATCATCGACCCGCTGCCCAACCTGCTGTTCATGCGCGACAACAGCGCCTGGATCGGCGACCGCGTGGCGGTGACGAGCCTGGCGATGGAGGCGCGCCGCCGCGAGTCGACGCTGACCGGCCTGATCTACGCTCGGCACCCGCGCTTCGCGGGCGTGCGGCCGCTGTACGACCCGTCGCTGGAGCACGTGGAGGGCGGCGACGTGCTGCTGCTGTCCCCCGGCGTGCTGGCGGTCGGCGTCGGCGAGCGCACCACCCCGGCGGGCGTCGAGCGGCTGGCCCGGCAGGTGTTCGAGGCGGGCGTCGCACACACCGTGCTGGCCGTGCCGATCGCGCAGGAGCGCGCGACCATGCACCTGGACACCGTCTGCACGATGGTCGACGTGGACACCGTCGTGATGTACCCGCCGGTCGCCCACTCGCTGACCGCCCACACCGTGACCGCCGCCAACGGCGACCTGCGCGTGTCGGAGGCCGCCCCGTTCCTGGAGGCGGCGGCCGCGGCGATGGGGCTGGAGCGGCTGAAGGTCCTGGACACCGGCCTGGACCCGGTCACCGCCGAGCGCGAGCAGTGGGACGACGGGAACAACACCCTGGCCGTCGCGCCGCGCGTCGCGGTCGCCTACGAGCGCAACATCGAGACCAACGCCCATCTGGAGGCGGCCGGGATCGAGGTCGTCCGGATCAGCGGCAGCGAGCTGGGCAGCGGGCGCGGCGGCCCGCGCTGCATGTCCTGCCCGATCCTGCGGGACGAGCCGCCGGCCCGGCCCTGACCTGCGGACTCACCGGAACGTGAAAGCCCCTGGCGCCGGGAGGGCGGCCAGGGGCGCACGCGTTGGTGGCTCGGGCGGTGCCGACGGGGGCACGACAGCGCCCGAGCTTGAAGAGGACCCTACAAGCAACGGGCGCCGTCCGACTAGCCGGGGTATGCCCGACTTGAGGCGGCCTCGTGGCGGGGTCCGGCGCACAGGTCGCCGTCGGGGTTCGGCGGCTCGCCGGGCCCTTCGGCGAGACCGGGCAGCGCGGCGTGCGCGGCGCGGGGCGCGCCGCCGGCGGCCGCGGCCATGCGCGGGGCGTTCAGCAGGGCCCAGACGGTGGTGGTGCCGTCCTCGTCGTGCCGGACGCCCCAGCCCTCGGCCAGCGCCTCGACGATGCCGAGCCCGCGGCCGCCCAGCGAGGACAGCGTGCCGGGGCCGCGGCGCGGCTCGGTCATGGCGCCGCCGTCGCTGACGGCGAGCTCCAGCAGGTCGCCGCGGCGCGTCCAGGACAGCCTGATCTGGCCGCCGGGCAGCGAGCGGGCATGGCGCAGCGCGTTGCTGAGCAGCTCGCTGACGATCACGTTGGCGTCGTCGACGATCGCGTCGAGCACGCCCGATTCGGCCAGCTCAGAGCCCAGGCGCCGGCGGGCGACCGCGACGCTCGACGGCGCGTGCGGCAGCAGTACGGCGCTCGTCGCCCTCACCTCCCCGTCGTTCCCCGACCCGGACAGTCCCCGTCACCCCGTTTCCGGTACGACCGAAATGCCCTGAACACGACATCCCGAAACCGGGTCGCCCCAGTTTGCCCGATACCCCAAGCGACCACCCGAACCTCGTCACCGGCAAAGGTCAACAGATGACCTATCCAGCCACCGCCGTATTACTCCTCACGCGCACGTTTCCTCCGTCACACTGCCGGGACACCCCACTTTTCCGTCAGCGCCTCCCCAGGGCCCTGCCAAGATCACCGCAAGATCCCCCACAACGCCCCCGAGTTGGCCACATCCGGCCTGGTTCGGCCGGCGCGGTCAGCCGGCGCGGGCCAGGACCAGGCGCATACAGGTGCCGGTGCCGGGCCCCGGGGACGCGGCGCGGCCGTGCCGCAGCGGCCCCGCCTCCACCGGCTCCGACGGCACCCCCGAGTAGGGCCGCCCGCCGACCGCGGGCGCCGGGACGCGGCCCGGCGCGGCGGGCGGGGCCCCGGCCGACCGAGCGGCGGCCTCCGCGACGGCCGGGGTCGCCGGGTGGGCGGAGATGGCTCCGCCCTGCGCCTCGGTCAGCCGCCGGACGATGTAGAGCCCGAGCCCGATGCCGCCGAACCTGCGGCGGTCGCCGGCCTCCCCCTGCACGAACCGTTCGAAGATGCGCTCGTGGTCGCCGGGCGCGATGCCGATGCCCTCGTCCTCCACCGTGACGACCACGCTGTCGCCGTCCGGCCAGGCGCGGACCAGGACGGTGCCGCCGTCGGGGGAGTACTTGAAGGCGTTCTCCAGCAGCTGGCCGAGCACGATGTCGGTGGCCATGGCGTCGCCGCGGGCCGGGGGCAGCCCGGGGGCGACCTCCAGCTCGACCCGGTGCAGCGGCGACAGCGACCGGAACCCGGCGACGACCCCCTCCAGGACCCGGGCCAGGTCGAAGGGCTCGATGGTGACGGGCAGCTCGTCGGCCCCGGCGCGCGAGCCCAGCAGCAGGTGCTCGACCAGGCGGCCGAGCGACTGGGCGCGCTCGGCGATGGTGGCGACGGCGGCCCGGCGGGCGTCGTCGGCGAGCTCGTCCCACCGGTTGACCAGGGTGCTGGAGAAGCCCTGCACCACGGTGATGGGAGTACGCAGCTCGTGGCTGGTGGTGGCCAGGAACAGGTCCTTGGCCTCCTCCAGCGCCTTGGCCTCGGAGACGTCCCGGAAGTCGACGACCCGCTCCCCGGTCTCCTCGATCTCGGCGGCCAGCACGCTCAGCCAGACCCCCGAGGGCAGCGCGACGGTCAGCTCCTCTCCGGGCGGCGGCGGATCGAAGACCAGCCGGGCGCCGATCGCCTCCCCGGCCGGCACCCCGGTCAGCGCGTGGGCGGCCGGGTTCCACTGGCGGACGACGCCGTCGCGGTCCAGGACGGCGATGCCGTCGGCGCTGGCGTCGATGACGGCGCGCTCGTGGGCGCGCTGCCGGACGACCTCGGCGTAGGCGACCGCGTTGCCGACCGCGACCCCCGCGTGCCCGGCGAGCAGCTCCAGCAGCTCCAGCTCGGTGTGCCCGACCTTGCGCCCCGAGAACAGGGCGTACAGCGCTCCGTAGGGGCGGTTCTGCAGGTAGGAGAGGCCGAGGGTGATCGTGTGCAGCCCCGGCAGCTCCGACCAGATGAGGTCGCCGAGCCGCTGCTCGCCGCCGGCGAGCTTGACGGTCTTGCCCGACCGCAGCAGCTCCCCGACGAGGCTGGACCGCAGGTCGGCGGTGCTGCCCCGCAGGCGCTCGGGCAGCCCGTGCATGCTGACCAGCCGGAGCCGGTCGTCCTCGATGCGGACGAAGCCGCCCGCGTCGGCGCCGGTCAGCTCGATCAGCGCGGCCGTGATCCGGTCCAGCACCTCCGACAGCCCGAGCTCGGTGTTGAGGTCGGCGACGATGTCGTTCAGCCGGCGCACCAGCCGGGCCCGCTCGGCCATGTGGTGCCGGACGACCTCGTCCTCCTCGACCGGGTGGTAGACGCCGACCCAGCCGAGCAGCGTCCCGGCACCGTCCTTCAGCAGGCTGGTGTCGATGCGCACGTCGATGAGCCGCCCGTCGCGGTGGAAGCGGCGGGTGGCGATGGAGATCTGCCCGCTGCCGTCGCCGTTGCGGCGGGTCAGCAGGCGCTCCTGGACGGCGTTGTGCTCGGCCTTCAGCTCGTCGGGCACGATCGGCGGGACGCGCCCGACCATCTCCTCGGCGCTCCAGCCGAACATGCGCTCGGCGGCGGGGTTCCACACGGTGACCCGGTAGCGGTGGTCGACGGCCACGATGGCATCGGCCGCGCTCTCGATGACGGCGCGGGCGATGGGGTCGTGGACGGGCTGCACGACTGCCATCGTGCCACCGGATCGGGGGGCGCCGCCGGGCAACCACCGTCGAAAGGTCTTCACGACCGCCCGGTCACTTCCGGACGGCAAGCTTTCCGATCACCAGCGCGGCGGCCCCCGCGACCAGGAAGGACAGCAGCGAGGCGCTCATCCAGCCCTGCGGGGTGAAGTGCAGCAGGTCCTGGACCCCGCTCCAGAACCCCTTCCACCAACCGACCTGGCCGGGGTAGATCAGCTGGTATGTGACGAAGCCCACCAGCCAGGCGACGATCATGCCCCAGCGGGAGGGCGCGTTCCGCCCGGTGTCCCAGCCGCGCCGCCCGCTGCCGAGGAAGAAGTCGGCGGCGAGCACGCCCAGCATGGGGACGAACACCGAGCCGATCAGCGACAGGAAGCCGGCGTAGTCGCCGATGTCCAGCGCCAGGGCCAGCACGGTGATCCCGATCCCGAGCACGACGGTCAGGATCCGCCGGTCGGCGCGCGGCACGAGGTTCTGGATGGAGACGGCCGTGGAGTAGACGTTGGCGAACGACTGGTCGGCCTCGCGCAGCACGAAGACCGCGAAGAAGACCACGCCCAGCGTGACGTGCAGGAACGGGTCGAACACCTTGCTCGAATCGCCCGCGACCAGGGCCAGCGCGAGCAGCCCGAGGACGTAGGCGACGATCTGGGTGATCGAGTAGCCCAGCGCGGCGGCCCCGAACGCGCCGCGCGCGCTGCGCGCGTGCCGGGTGTAGTCGGCCGCGACCGGCACCCAGGAGATCGAGACGGCGAGCGCGGCGTCGGCGCCGATCCAGAACCCGCCCCAGGACCCCTCGGTGAGGTCGGGCAGCGGCTCGCGCAGCAGCTGCACGTAGAAGTAGACCAGCGCGACCATGACGGCGGCGGTGACGTAGCGGCGCAGCAGCCGGACCGAGCCGAGCGGCCACAGGGTGAGCGCGGTGGTGAGCACGCCCGCGGCGATCACGTAGGCGGCCCGCGGGATCTCGTCGTACAGGGCCTGCGCGGCCCCCGCGATCACGATGAGCTCGAAGGTGCCCCAGCCGATGAGCTGCGCGACGTTGAGCACGGTGGGCACGTACGACAGCCGGGCGCCGAACAGCCCGCGCAGCAGCACCATGGCGGGCTGCCCGGTCCGGGCGCCGGGCGCGGCGGCCAGCCCCAGCATCAGGCCGCCGAGGGCGGTGCCGACGATCATGGCGACGATCCCGGCCGCGATGGACAGCGTCGGCCTGCCGTTCTCGTCGGGCGCCAGCACGGTGTAGGCCCCGGAGAAGGCGAAGAGGCTGACGCCGAGATTGGCCCAGAAGGCGCCCTGGTCCCAGAACCCCAGCACCTTGGGCGCGGGCTCGTCGAGGGTGTAGGGCACCTCGTCGGCGGGCCGTCGCTTGACCACGGACGTCATGGGTCACACTCCCTACGCCGGCATTACCCGGACAGGTTCATGCGGTCGGCGACACCGAGTGCAGTCGCCCTCTCAGCCCGGTCGGTCCGAGCTCCCGCGGATAACGGTCGAGACGAATCGTACAGTCGGGACAATCTTCTTGAATCGGGTCGCCCCCTCGAACGCGCCGGCTCAGGCGGTGGCCGCCTGGCGCAGGACCGGGTGGTGGGAGCAGCGGAACCCCCCGGCGAAGGGGGTGACGGCGTCGAAGTCCAGGGTGTGGACGGTGACGTCGTGGCGGGCGAGGGCGTCGGCCAGGTGCGGGACGCGGCTGTCGACGACCACCTCCCCCGGGGCGAGGACCAGGACGTTGGCCGCCAGCAGGTCCAGGGCCTCGTCCAGGCCGACCTCGACCAGGTCCCAGTCGGCGAGCAGCGGCGGCAGGCCGTCGAGGAACATCTCGGGGGCCACGATCGCCAGCCCCTCCCGGACGGCGGCCAGCCCGTCGTCCAGGTGCAGGGCGCGCCGGTGCAGCCGGACGGGGTGGACGCGGCGCTCCCCGCCCAGCTCGGTGCGCAGCCAGTCGCATCCCGCGTTGTCGGTGGCGAACCGGCCCGTGCCCACCCCCAGCAGGATGTCGGGGCCGAACATCAGCACGTCGCCGCCCTCCAGGAAGGGGCCCCGGGCGGTGGCGACCCGGTCCAGCGGCACCGGCCGGCCCGGCGGGACCACCACGTGCCGCGCGCCCCGGCGCACCATGTCGGCCATCAGCGGCCGCAGCCCGAACCGCTCCTTGAACCGGTGCGGCAGCCGGAGCGAGGCCTCGATCACCCGGTCGCCGATGACGATCATCGGATCGCGGACGAAGATCTGCAGCGACAGCGGGGCGAACTCGGCGAGGACCGCCTGCTCGTCCTCGGTCAGCTCCACCGGCCGGTGCACCACGACCCCGCGATCGGCCAGGAAACCGGCCAGCGCGTCGAGCTGGTCGCGGCAGCGCGCGTACCCGTCGGGGTCGGCCTCGGACCAGCGCCGTCCGTCGGCCCCGCTCCACCGCTCGGCGAACTCGGCGGGCAGGAACGCCAGCGTGGCGAGGCTCTTGAGGAAACCGGGCGGGAAGGCGAAGTCCAGCGGGCGCCCCACCACCGCCTCGGCCAGGCGGTCCCACTCGCGCTCGACGCCGATCTGCAGGTCACGCCCGACGTCCGGCGTGCCGTCCGCGTTCAGGCCGTCCGTGCCGGCGCCGTACGTGCTCGCGCCGCCCGTGCCCAAGCCGCCCGTGCTCAGGCCGTCGTCCGCGCCCAGCCCCATGTGCCGCCTCCACCGATCAGTTCGGAGCACCGATACCTCTGGCCCGATACCCCTGGTCAGCGGCCGGTTAGCCCAGCGGGGCCCCAAACTTCCCCCGGCGGAAGGGCACCTGCGCGGCGGCGGCTACGCCACGTAGGGCGCCCCGTCGCGGTCCGGCCCCGCCTCCATCGGGCGGCCCGCCTCGGCCCAGCGCTTCATCCCGCCCGTCACGTTGCGCGCCAGCCAGCCCGCCTGGTTGAGGGCCACCGTCACCTGGGCCGAGCGCATGCCCGAGCGGCAGATCACGAAGACCTCCTGGTCGCGCGGGATCTCGCCGGCGCGGTCGCTCAGCTCCCCCATCGGGATGTGCACCGCCTCGGGCGCGTGACCCGCGTCCCACTCGTCCTGTTCCCGCACGTCCAGCAGGTAGGCGTCCTGTGCGACGTCGGCCGCGTCGACCGCCGGAACCTCGTCCCCGAAAAACATCACATCTCCATGGAACCGCGCGGAGCCCGCCCGCGTCGAATCACTCATGCGGTATCGGACGCTCCTTTTCACCACGCCCGGCCTAGTCATGATCATGGCACTGGCCGGTTGCGGCACCGAGCAGGCCACCGGTGGAGCCGCTGAGCAGCCCACCGTCTCCGTCCAGCCGACCCGGGCCGCCCAGCCCGCCCAGGCCGACCGGCTCACCGTCAAGGTCAAGGCGTCGGAGCAGGCGCCCGCCAAGACCTGGACGCTCACCTGCGACCCCGTCGGCGGGGACCACCCGCGCAAGGACCAGGCGTGCGCCGCGCTCGCGCAGGCCCAGGATCCCTTCAAGGCCCCGCCCGCGCAGCAGATGTGCACCAAGATCTACGGTGGCCCGGAGATCGCCACGGTGCGGGGCACCTGGCGCGGCCGGCCCGTGGAGGCCAAGTTCACCCGGGCGGACGGTTGCGAGCTGGCCCGCTGGACGAAGCTCAAGCCCCTGTTCGGGGACGTCCCGAAGGTCCGCTGAGCTACTTCAGCAGCCGCGACATCCGGCGGTCGGCCAGCGTCTTCCCGCCCGTCTGGCAGGTCGGGCAGTACTGGAGCGCGGAGTCGGCGAACGACACCTCGCGAACGGTGTCCCCGCAGACCGGGCACGGCTCGCCGGCCCGGCCGTGGACGCGCAGGCCCGTCCGCTTCTCGCCCTTGAGGTCCTGGGCGTGCAGCCCCTCGGCCCGGGCCACCGCCTCACGCAGCGTCGTGACGATCGCCGAGTGCAGGGCCGCGACGTCGGCCTCCTCCAGCGTCGCCGCCACCTTGAACGGCGACATCCGGGCCGCGTGCAGCACCTCGTCGGAGTAGGCGTTGCCGATGCCCGCGATCACCTTCTGGTCGCGCAGCAGGCCCTTGATCTGGGACCGCCCGCCCGCCACGATCGCGCCGAGCGCCTCGGGCGTGAACGCCTCGTCCAGCGGGTCGGGCCCGAGCGCGGCCACGCCCGGCACGTCCATCGGGTCGCGGACCAGGTGGACGGCCAGGCCCTTCTTGGTGCCGGCCTCGGTCAGGTCGAAGCCCGACCCGTCGTCCAGGTGCACGCGGACGGCCAGCGGGTTGCGCCCGCCGGCCCGGCCGGGGCGGGCCGGCAGCTCCTCGTGCCAGCGCAGCCAGCCCGCCCGGGCCAGGTGCACGACCAGGTGCAGGCCGTCCACGTCGATGTCCAGGAACTTGCCGCGCCGGACCGCGTCGGTGACGATCAGGCCGCCGAGGGCGGTGATCGGCGGGTCGTAGGTCTTGAGCGCGGAGATCGCGAGAACATCGGTGCGCGCGACGGCGTGCCCGGTGGCGCGCTCCCGCAGGAAGGCGGCGAGCGCCTCCACCTCAGGTAGCTCAGGCATGTCCCAAGTATCGGCGATGAGTTCGTCCACAGGGCTGTGGAAAGCTGTGGACAACCCTGTGCACAACCCCGAGAAGAGCCGGGAGATCGGGCTTTCCGACCCCCTTACCTCTACAAAAGTAGACAAACCGCTAAGGGGATCGGGTCTGCGACGTCACACAGGCTGTGGATAACTTCCTTGTAACGTCCCGCCCAAACCGGCCCCATCTCACGCCGCCTCCAGGGCCGAGCGCGCCACGATGGCCCGGCGCAGCCGGTTCAGCTCCTTCGGGAAGGCCACCGCGACCGCGCCCACCAGGACGTCGTCCCGGGTGAAGGCGACCGCGAACTTGTCGTCCGCCACGCTTCCGGCGACCAGGTGGTGCGCGTCGCCCAGGCGCGGCAGGCCCGCCCACTGCACGCGCGTCCCGTGCACGCGGGTCCCCAGGCCCGGCACCTCGGCGTACGGCTTGGCCTCGGCGGGACCGCGCAGCAGGTTGCGGGCCGCGAGCAGGCCCTGGTCGTTGGCGTTGGCCCAGTGCTCGACCCGCACCCGCTCCCCGAACAGATCGTGCGGCCAGCGCGCCACGTCCCCGGCCGCGACGACGTCGGGCGCGGCGAACAGGGCCCGGTCGGTGACCACGCCGTCGTCCAGGGCCAGTCCGCCGCCCTCCAGCCACTCGGTGTTGGGGACCACCCCCATCGCCACCACGACCAGGTCGGCGGCCAGCTCGCGCCCGTCGGCCAGCAGGACGGCGCGGACCCGGTCCCCGCCCGTCCCGCCGCCGCCCGCCAGGCCGACCACCCGGGCACCGGTGACCAGCTCGACCCCGTTACGGCGGTGGTGCCCGGCGAGCCACTCCGCCGCCGTCTCCCCGACCACCCCGGCCATCGGCAGCCCGCCCGCCTCGACGAGGGTCACCTCCCGGCCGAGCGAGCGCGCCGTGGAGGCCACCTCGCCCCCGATGAAGCCCGCCCCGATGACGACCACCCGGCCCGCCCCGCCGGGCGCGGCGGCGAGCTCGGCGCGCAGCGCGAGCGCGTGGTCCACGGTGCGCAGCACGTGCACGCCCGCGTAGCCCATCTGCTCCTCGGGCAGGCGGCGCGGCCGGGCGCCCGTGGCGATCACCAGCCCGTCGTAGGGCAGGTCGGTGCCGTCGTCCACCGCGACCGTGCGCGCGGCGGCGTCCAGGCCGATGGCCCGGCGCCCGCCCAGCCAGCGCGCGTCGAACGCGTCCCCGGGCAGGGTCACGTCGTCGTCTCCGGTCAGCACGCTCTTGGACAGCGGCGGCCGGTTGTAGGGGCGGTGCGGCTCGGCGCCGACCAGGATGAGATCGCCGGTGAAACCCTCGGCGCGCAGGCTCTGGGCGGCCCGCAGGCCCGCCAGGGAGGCGCCGGCGATCACGATGCGGCGCGGGTGCGGGGGAACGGTCATCGCTGACTCCAAAGATCGGGGAACGGGCCCGCCGGAGGCGGCGGGATGTCCGGAACCTTACCCCCCTAGGGTATGTAAACGGACTGTGACCTGGATCATGAAATAACCCCTAGGGGGTACGGGTTGCACCGGACGTACCACCTGTGCCACCATGAGGACCGCGAGATACCCCCCAGGGGTACTACCGAGAGAGAGCCGAGGAACGATCATGAGCACCGCCACCTACACCGTCGCCGGCATGACCTGCGGGCACTGCGTCGGCTCGGTCAAGCAGGAGGTCGGCCAGGTGGCCGGCGTCACCGCCGTGGACGTGGACCTCGCCAGCGGCCAGGTCACCGTCACCAGCGACGGCCCGCTCGACGACGCCCTGATCCGGGACGCCGTCGAGGAGGCCGGTTACGAAGTGAAGGCATGAGATGAACACCGCGACCAAGCTGGGGGCGTTCACCCTGGGCCTGGCCGCCGTCTTCGGTGGCGCCGTCGGGGTCGGCAGTCTGACCGGCCCCGTCGGCTCCACCGCCGAGGCGAGCTCCGGCGGCCACGGCGGCGGGCATGGCGGCGGGAAGGAAGCCGGCGCGACGTCCGGCACCGATACCCCTACCCCCGTCCCCGGCGGCCTTCAGGTCTCACAGGACGGCTACACGCTGACCCCGGTCACCACCACGGTCCGCCCGGGCGAGGAGACCGACTTCCGGTTCACCGTCAACGGCCCGGACGGCAGGCCCGTCACCGACTACCGGCCCCTGCACGGCAAGAAGCTGCACCTCATCGTGGCCCGCCGCGACCTGTCGGGCTTCCAGCACCTGCACCCGGTCGAGACCGGGGGCGGCGTCTGGTCGATGCCGCTGACGCTGCCGAGCGCGGGCGCCTACCGTTTCTTCACCGACGTCCAGCCCGCCGGGGCGAAGAAGCAGCTCACCCTCGGCACCGACGTGGTCGCCCCCGGCGACTACCGACCCGAGGCGCTGCCGAAGGCCGAGCGGGTCGCCGAGGTGGACGGCTACGAGGTCAGGCTGAACGGCGACCTCGTCCCCGGCAGGACCAGCAAGCTCACGCTGTCGGTCGCCAAGGACGGCGAACCGGTCACCGACCTGGAGCCGTACCTTGAGGCGTACGGCCACCTGGTCGCGCTGCGCGACCGCGACCTGGCCTACCTGCACGTCCACCCCGACGGTGAGCCGGGCGACGGCAAGACCAGGCCCGGACCGGAAATCACCTTCTACGCCGAGGTGCCGAGCACCGGCGCGTACCGTCTCTACCTGGACTTCCAGCACAAGGGCAAGGTCCGCACCGCCGAGTTCACGGCGCTGGCGGGCGGCGCGCAGGCGCCGCAGGCACCGGCCGACGACAAGTCCGGCGGGCACGACGCCGACGGGCACACCCACTAGACATCCCGCACGACCACGGAGAGGAGCGAGCGATGGGCACCGGCAGCACGTCCGGGCAGCAGATCGAGCTGGCGATCGGCGGGATGACCTGCGCGTCGTGCGCCGCCCGCATCGAGAAGCGGCTCAACAAGATCGAGGGCGTCACCGCCAGCGTCAACTACGCCACCGAGAAGGCCAAGGTCGAGTTCCCCGAGGGGGTGACCCCTGAGGACCTGATCGCCTCGGTCGAGAAGGCCGGCTACACCGCCGCGCCGCCCCCGCCGCCCAAGCGGGAGAACGACGAGGCGGCCCCGGCCGAGGAGGCCGACGAGCTGCGCCCGCTGCGCCAGCGGCTGACCACCGCGCTGGTGCTGTCGGTCCCGGTCATCGCGATGGCGATGGTCCCGGCGCTGCAGTTCGAGTACTGGCAGTGGTTGTCGCTGACGCTCGCCGCCCCCGTGGTCGTCTACGCCGGATGGCCGTTCCACAAGGCCGCCTGGACCAACCTGCGGCACGGCGCCGCCACCATGGACACCCTGGTGTCGGTGGGCACGCTCGCCGCGTTCGGCTGGTCGCTGTGGGCCCTGTTCCTCGGCACGGCCGGCACGCCCGGGATGCGGCACGGCTTCGAGTTCTCGATGACCCGCTCGGACGGCTCGGCCAACATCTACCTGGAGGCCGCCGCCGGGGTGATCGCCTTCATCCTGGCCGGGCGCTACTTCGAGGCCCGCTCCAAGCGCCGCGCCGGCGCGGCCCTGCGCGCCCTGCTGGACCTCGGCGCCAAGGAGGTCTCGGTCCTGCGCGACGGCCGCGAGGAGCGCATCCCGGCCGAACAGCTCGCGGCCGGCGACGTGTTCGTCGTCCGCCCCGGCGAGAAGATCGCCACCGACGGCGTGGTCGAGGAGGGCTCCTCGGCGGTGGACGCCTCGCTGCTCACCGGCGAGTCGGTCCCGGTCGAGGTCGGCCCCGGCGACACCGTGGTCGGCGCGACCGTCAACGCCGGCGGCCGCCTGCTGGTGCGGGCGACCCGGGTCGGCTCCGACACCCAGCTCGCGCAGATGGCGCGGCTGGTGGAGGAGGCGCAGACCGGCAAGGCGCAGGTGCAGCGGCTGGCCGACACCATCTCCGGCATCTTCGTGCCGATCGTGATCGCCATCGCGGTGGCCACCCTCGGCTTCTGGATCGGCACCGGCGCGGGTCTGGCCGCCGCCTTCACCGCCGCCGTCGCCGTCCTGATCATCGCCTGCCCGTGCGCCCTCGGCCTGGCCACCCCGACCGCCCTCATGGTCGGCACCGGCCGCGGCGCGCAGCTCGGCATCCTGATCAAGGGCCCGGAGGTCCTGGAGTCCACCCGCTCGATCGACACCGTCGTGCTGGACAAGACCGGCACCGTCACCACCGGCCGCATGGCCCTGGTGGACGTCGTCACCGCCGACGGCCAGGACGAGGCCGAGGTGCTGCGGCTGGCCGGGGCGCTGGAGAACGCCTCCGAGCACCCCATCGCCCAGGCCATCGCCAAGGGCGCGGCCGAGCGCGCCGGCGGGCTCGGCACCGTCGAGGACTTCGCCAACGTCGAGGGCCTGGGCGTGCAGGGCATCGTGGACGGGCACGCCGTCCTGGTGGGCCGCCCGCAGCTGCTGGCCGAGTGGTCCCAGCACCTCTCCCCGGAGCTGGAGCGGGCCATGTCCGAGGCGCAGGCGCTCGGCCACACCGCGGTCGCGGTGGGCTGGGACGGCGCGGCCCGCGGGGTGATCACCGTCGCGGACCAGATCAAGCCGACCTCCGCCGAGGCGATCTCCCGGCTCAGGGCGCTCGGGCTGCGGCCGGTGCTGCTGACCGGCGACAACGAGACCGTCGCCCGCACGGTGGCCGACGCCGTCGGGATCGACGAGGTCATCGCCGAGGTGCTGCCGCAGGACAAGGTCGAGGTGGTCAAGCGGCTGCAGGGCGAGGGCCGCGCGGTCGCGATGGTCGGCGACGGCGTCAACGACGCGGCCGCGCTCGCCCAGGCCGACCTCGGCCTCGCGATGGGCACCGGCACCGACGTGGCGATCGAGGCGTCGGACCTGACGCTGGTCCGCGGCGACCTGCGGGCCGCCGCCGACGCGATCCGGCTGTCGCGCCGCACGCTGCGGACGATCAAGAGCAACCTGTTCTGGGCGTTCGCCTACAACGTGATGGCGCTGCCGCTGGCGGCCGCCGGCCTGCTCAACCCGATGATCGCCGGTGGGGCGATGGCCTTCTCCTCGGTCTTCGTGGTGAGCAACAGCCTCCGGCTGCGCCGCTTCAAGGCGCTGAACGGCGACACCGAGGCCGTCGCCGCGCCGCGCGCCGCGGCCCGCGAGGAGGTCGCGGCCGGCCGCTGACCCGCCGCTCCGACCGCAAGCGCCGCCCCCGGAAGGCCGGGGGCGGCGCTCGTCGCCATGGTCGGGGTCAGCGCTGCGGCGGGATCAGCTTGCGCGACCCTCCCGGCAGCGCCTTCACCTGGAGGCCCTGGCAGGTCGGGCAGATCGGGTCCGCCCACGGCGGCAGGCTGGCCTGGCCCTCCAGCCGCCAGGCGACCGCGGCGCCGCCGTGGCCGTCGTCGGAGTGCCACGCCTCGAAGACGCGCTCCCACGAGACCAGGCAGTTCATGCAGTAGAAGTGCCACTTCTCGGTGATGACGTGCAGGTCCCGGACTCTCATCGCTTCCCGCTCCTTGTTCCGGTGTGAACGACGGATCTCTGCGGGCGCGGGCGTTCCGGGGCAGACCGGACACGCGGTCCGACCGTGCGCACGGCACGGAAGACCCCGGGAACACCGCGCCGGGGGTCTAGGTGCGGGAGATCTGCAGGGTGATGAGCAGGCGCGCGCCGGGCGCGCGGCCGGTGTGCCCCGCCAGCCGCGCGGCCGGGGGCTCGGGACGGGCGGCCGCGGGGGCGGGCCCGTCCCGCCAGGCGATCCACCCGGCGAGCGGCAGCCCGCGCACGAACAGCCCGGCACGGGTGACGGCGTGGCGCGCGGCCGAGCGCATCCTGGTGGCGTTCTCGTCCTCGGGCTCGGCCCCGCGGCCGTGCTCGCCGCCGGAGCGGGCGGCGGACTCGGCCATGCCGCCGGCCTGGCCGGCGACGGCGCCGAGGGCGGCGGAGGCGGCGGGGGCGACGAGCGCGACGGGAGCCGCGGGGACCATGAACACCGCGGCCTCGGGCACCGCGGCCTCGGGTGCGGGGCCCGGCATGGCGGGCGCACCCCCGGAGGAGCCGGGGCCGGAGACCGCGGGAGGCGCGGCGGACGTACCCTCCACGTCCGGGGAAGCGCACAGGCAGCTCAGGAAGAGGGCCGCGGCGAGCAGAGCCGGCCCCAGCCAACTGGTGGGGCGGCCGGCGGATACCAGGCGGTATCGACTCGCGCGCACACCACGGACTCTACTTCACCATGTGTTCATGCACAGTGACTCTTAGTAATCAAATACCTTCCCACCTGCGTTTCTTGTCGTGCGGGCAGAGTGATGGGCGTCACATGCAGCCATCTTGTCTTATACCCCCCAGGGGTATAAATTTCTGGACATGGAACACACCGCGCACCACCACACCGCTCACACCGCCCACACCGACGCCGCCGCCTACACCCTCGACTTCCCCGTGACCGAGCTGGCGCCGGGCGAGACCACGCTCCGCTTCCGCGTCCTGGACCCGCACGGCGTACCGGCCACCGCCTACACCCCGATCCACGACCGCGAGCTGCACCTCATCGTCGTCCGCGCCGACCTCACCGCCTTCTGGCACGTGCACCCCGAGCGGCAGGACGACGGCACCTGGACGGTGCGCCTCGACCTCCCCGAGGCCGGGCCCTACCGTGCCTTCGCCGACACCGCACCCCAGGGCGCCGGCGGCACCCTGACCCTGCACACCGACCTCACCGTCACCGGCCCGGCCGAGCGGCGGCCGCTCCCCGAGGCCGCCCGGACGTTCACCGTGGACGGCTACGAGGTCGCCCTCACCGGCGACCCGGCCCCCGGCGCGGGCGGCCACCTGGTGCTGACCGTGCGCAAGGACGGCGTCCCCGTCACTGACCTGGAGCCCTACCTCGGCGCCTACGGGCACCTGGTGGTGCTGCGGGCGGACGACCTCGCCTACGTCCACGTGCACCCGAGCGGCGAGCCGGGCGACGGGGTCACCGAGCCGGGACCCGGCATCGCCTTCCACGTCGCCGTCCCGGGCCCGGGCGAGTACCGGCTGTTCCTGGACTTCAAGCACGAGGGCACGGTCCGCACGGCGGCCTTCACGGCCACGGCGCGGTAAGCGGATGCGATGTACGAAGGCCCCGCACCGCCGCGCGGCGGAAGGGCACGATCTCGGACGGGCCGCGCCTCCACCGGAGGCGCGGCCCTGTCATTTCCTCTCGCCGGGCGTCGGCCAGGACACGTCGAACCGCATGGCGGTCACGGCCCCGTAGCCCATCAGGCGCCGCAGGTAGGGCGTGCGGACCGTCCCCGCCGCCACGAACCCGAACCGCTCGTACAGGGCGCGGGCGCGCGGGTTGGTGTCCACGACATCGAGGTGGACCTCGCGCAGGCCCCGCTCGCGCGCCTCGGCCACCACGGCCTCCAGCAGCGCGGTGCCCACGCCCCTGCCGCGCGCCGCCGGCGACACCGCCAGGCTGTCCAGCATCAGCGCACCGTCGGCGGGCGGCGAGGAGGCGGCGAACGTGCTGAGCAGCCTGCGCCACCAGCCCGCGACCGCCCCGAACTCGTGGACGAAGTCCGCGGCGCTCATCCGCAGCACCGGCTGCGGCCCGTCCATGACGAACGCGACGCCCAGCAGCCGGTCCCCGTCCCAGGCCCCGATCACCTTGTCGGCGACCAGCGTCCGGGCGACGATCTCGACCGGCCTGCGGCCGCCCAGGACGGGGCGCATCTTGCGGGAGAACCCCGCCCAGTACAGCTCGGCGGCCGCGCGCCGGGCGCCGTCGGGCAGGCCCTTCCTGATCTCAAGCACACCGGTGGTCATATCCCGGGCAACGCCCGGCCACGGCCCGCCGATGCCGACGTCCCGGTCCAGATCAGATCAAGGAATCGTCAAAGCGGCACGTCCCAGAACACCAGCTCGTGGCGCATGCCCTCCAGGAACAGGCGCTCGGCGGTCCGCCGGTCGCCGCCCGCCTCGTCCAGCATCTGGGCGCAGCGGCGGGTCAGCTCGGCGAAGGCGGGGTCGGCGTAGGTGTCCACCCAGCGCCGGTAGCGCGGCTCGGCGGGCGGGTCCTCGGCCAGCCGCGCGCCGAGGGTGGAGTAGCCCCACATGCACGGGTAGAGCGCCGCCAGCCCGGCGGCGTAGTCGGCGGCGGCGTCCAGCAGGAACGCGGTGTAGGCGGCGCAGGCGGGCCCCTTCTTCGCGCCTTCCAGGTCGGCGCCGAACTCCGCCGACAACGACCGGTGCAGCTCCAGCTCGTCGTGGAAGGTGGAGTGCGCCAGGTCCACCAGGTCGCCCACGTGCCCGTCCGGCGCCTGCCAGGCCAGCCGGGCGAAGACCCGCACGTAGTCGTGCAGGTACAGGTAGTCCTGCTCCAGCCAGGAGCGGAACACCGCCTCGTCCAGATCGCCCCGGGCGATGCCGGCGACGGTGGGATGGGCGAGCTGCTCCTCGACCAGCGGCCGGCCGAGGTCCTCCAGGTGTGCCGCGAGACTCATGCCGGAAAGTCTGCCATCGCCCGGAACGTCCCGAGATCCACCTCGGCGGCCGGCGCGGTCCCGACGCGCCCCGGACATGCCTCGGCCCCGCCGGACGCGTGGTCCGGCGGGGCCGTCGGCTTGGGCCGGTGTGTCGGGTCGCCTCTCGGCGAAAGGCACAACACGGCTCCTGCCGGGCTCCGGGGCCCGCTCGCGCGGGACCGGCGCCCACGGTATTCCGTGAAGGCGATAGGTAGGGCCCGGGGACTCCAGGCACACCGGTCATCACATGTAACCACCCGCCACCGCCGGATGTTCCCCGACCCGCCGGGACTCTTTATGTAGCGGACGATACATAAATGCGCTACGGTCCCTTCTGTAGCAACCACTACAGAAGGGATCGCCCCCATGTCCTCCACCGTGACCCCCGGTGTGACCTCCCCGTTCGCCCGCACCGTCGCCGGCTCCGGGCCCGGCCTCGCCCTCGCGCACGGCGCGGGCGGCGGCGTGGCCGCCAACTTCGGCCCGATCCTGGACGGCCTCGCCGCCCGGCACACCGTGGTCGCCGTCGACTACCCCGGCACCGGCGCCACCCCGCGCTCCGCCGCGCCCCTGGAGCTGGACGACCTGGCCGACCAGCTCGTCGCCGCCGCCGTGGACGAGGGCCTGGAGACCTTCGCGGTCGCCGGCTACTCCCTCGGCGGCGCGGTCGCCGTACGCGCCGCCGCCCGCCATCCCGAACGCGTCTCCGCGCTGGTCCTGACCGCCGCGTTCGCCCGTCCGGACAACCGCTTCCGGCTCTCGGCGCGGCTGTGGGCCGGCCTGCTCGACGGCCCCGACCCCGCGCTCCTCGGCTCGTTCCTTTCCCTCGCCGCGCTGAGCCCCGCCGCGCTGGAGTCCCTCGGCGAGCAGGAGCTGCGGGCGGCCACCGAGGGGCCCGCCGTCCCGCCGGGCACGGCCGAGCACGTCGACCTCGTCCTGAACCGCGCCGACGTGCGCGCCGACCTGCCCGCCGTCACCGTCCCCGTCCTGGCGGTGGTCACCACCGGCGACCAGCTGGTGTCGCCCGCGCTCCAGTACGAGCTGGCCGCCGCCCTGCCGAACGCCCGCGTCGCCGAGCTGGACACCGGCCACCTGCCGTTCGCCGAGCGCCCGCGCGAGTGGCAGGACCTGATCACCGGGTTCCTGGCCGAGGTCGGGGAGCGGTCGTCTGCCCCGGCCCTCTAGCGGCCGGGCGGCGGGACGCCTTACGGTGGCGGCCATCCCCGAAAGGATCTCCGATGAAGCTCTCCCCGAGCCGTGCGGCGGCCCTGCTGCTGGCCCCGGCGCTGTTCCTGGCCGCGTGCGGCGGCGATGACGAGCCCGGCGGCACGGCCGAGGCCCCCCAGCAGTCCCCCGCCGCCCCGGGCGCCCCGTACGGATCGGGCTCCCCGGGCGCGCCCGGCGGGACGGCCGCGCCGTCCGGCTCGGCGGTGCCGGGCGCTCCCGGCGCGCCCGGCGCGTCCGCCCCGTCCGGCGGCGCCGGTGCGGGCAACGGCGCGGGCGGCGGGGCGGGGGCCCAGCCCACGCCCAAGGCGATCACCGACTTCGTCGCCTGCATGAAGCGGAACGGCATCGACCTGCCGCCGGCGGGCCAGTCCCTGCCGCCCAACACCGACAAGGCCAAGATGCAGGCGGCCACGATGGCCTGCATCAAGTACATGACGGCGCCCCCGACGACGCAGTGACCTCACAGCGGTCCCACCCGTCCGCAATAGTCCCGCCGTGACGGGGTAAGGCGCAGAAAACGACGCCGACCATCGCACGGGGTGAAACGGCATGATCCGAGACAGGGCGCCCGCCGGTGACGACATGGAGTTGCACCGGCGCGTCGAGGGCCGATGGGTGGTCGTGGCCGTGGCGGGCGAGTTGGACATCGCCACCGCGCCCGCGCTGGAGGAGGCCCTGTCGGTGCCCGCCCTCCCCGAGGGGCGCACCCATGTCGCGGTGGACACCGCGGACCTGCGCTTCTGCGACTCCACCGGCCTCAACGTGCTGGTCCGGGCCTGGAAGCGGCTGCGGGAGCGGCAGGGGCGGCTGATCGTGCTGCGGCCCCCGGCGTTCCTGGTCGAGCGGCTCAACTGGATGGGCCTGGACCGCATCCTGACCCCGGCCCAGACGCTTCCCGAGGATCCGGTGCCGGGCGAGCGCAAACCCACGGCCTGGCACGTCACGCCGCGCGACCGGCGACCGCCGGCCGGGAACGGATGACCCGTCCCCCTTCACCTCGCAAGATCCAAGGGCGATCATGAGGTGTCGTGAGATACGAGAGGGCCACCCCGGGCACCTGCCGGGCCCGGGACCGCCTCGCCGGCCGCGCGCGCAACACGCTCGCCGCGGCCGGTCTGCCGCTGATGTCCGGTGACCTGGAGCTGACGCTGGGCGCCGGCGCCGAGGTCGAGGTGGACTACGGCTCGGACGCCGCGGGCGGGGTCTACGCCACGTGGCGGCTGCATCCGCAGCTCGCGCGCGCCGCGGCCTATGCCGTGAGCGCCGACGACGCCGACGACGGGCACCCGGCGCTGCTGTTCAGCGGGGCCGTGGCGGTCGCGATGGCCCGCGCCATCGGCACGATCCTCACCGCGGCGGGGTTCGCGGTGGAGGAGGCCGACGACGAGTACCGGCCGTTCACGCTGCGCATCACGGGCGGGCCGCCGAACGGGCCCGTGCCCTGGTCCGACCCCGAATGACGGCCGAACGGCTCAGCCGCCTTCCCCGAACTCCAGATCGGCGCTCTGGACGACCTCTCCGAAACGCGGGAGGTCGAGCGTCACCGCCGCGCGGTGCTCCTCGGCGCTGAACGCGCTCATCGCGTCCTCGACGTAGACGGTCGCGTAGCCGTGGTCGTCGGCGGCGCGGCCGGTGGACTCCACTCCCATGTTGGTGGCGATGCCCGCCAGGACGAGGGTGCCGGCGCCGTACCGCTGGAGGAGGTCGTGCAGGCCGGTGCCGTGGAACGCGCCGACGGTGCGCTTGACCACCACCGCGTCGGCCAGGGCGGCGACCTGGTCGGCCAGGTCGCTGCCGGGCGGCTGCTCGGCGACGCCCGGACGCTCGACGCGGACCGCCACCACCGGCGCGCCCGCCCCCTGGAACCGCTCGGCCAGCGCGACCGAGGCGTCCAGGACCTCCACCCCGGAGCGCGGCGCGAGCGGTGCGGTGACCATCCGGTCCATCAGGTCGATCAGGACGAGCACGGTCCGGCGCGGATCAACATTGATCATGAAATCACTGTAGTACGCCGCGCCGGAGGCGCTCAGACCGCTCCCGCCGCGACGAGCAGCCGCATCCAGGAGTCGCGGTGCCGGCCCTTGCGGTCGCGCCGGTCGGCCGCCCCGGGCCCCAGGAAGGAGTCGACCAGCAAGGGGTATCCGCCGCCCAGCACCGAATCATTGACGAAGGTGAGGACGTCGGGGGCCAGATCCCGCGTCTCCACTTCCTCGTCCACGCTCTTGTAGGCGAACACGTAATCGTCGGGATCGCAGGTGTAGACGCTGCCGTCGTCGGTGTCGAGAAAGATGGAGTGGTTGCCGGCGTCCATGGGCTCGGGCATCCCGTGCTGCTCATAGCCGATGCACAGCGGCGCACCGAGCGGGCAGTGCGGGTCGATCTCCCGTTCGGCCCATGCCTGCGGGCTCGCGATATCGGCGGGGCGCAGGAACAGGAAATCGGTCCCGCGCAGCCGGGAGAACAGGCTGAAGACTTCGACGATCCCGTCCGGAAGTCCCGGAACGGGCTCCAGTTCTCCGCCCTCTTCCAGGAGAACGTCGAACCGGTGTTCGGCCTGAATCCGCTCGAGCAGTTCCAGCTTCGTGCGGATCTCAGCGAGAACGGCGGTCTGCTCTTCGTTCACCGGACCCCTCCCGGAGGCGACGAAAGGCCGAAAATTATCACGGCGTCCGCTCCTCCGGTCGGAATCCCCGATGGCGCACTCTCGAACGGCGGCGGCTGAAGACAGCTCATTCCCGAAACGAGAGACCCCGCTCCGCGAGGGTCTCGCGCAGGATCCGCACCGCCTTGGGGCCGACGCCGTGCAGCTTGAGCAGGTCGCGCTCGCTGACCTCGGTGAGCCGTTCGAGGCTCCGGTGGCCCGCCAGGGTCAGCGCGCGCGTGGCAGGGGCGCCGATGCCTTTCGGGAGTTCGGTCTCCATGGGTTCTCCTCGTTCGTGGTCGCCGACCACAATCGAAACATGCGACTGTTCCTGGGGTCAGCCGGATTGGGAGCCTTGCCCGGTTGGTTGCCGCCGGTGCGGCGCGCGGTGCTGGTGCCCACGGCGTCGGTGCCGCTGCCGTCCGCGCCGTTCGTGGCGGACGCCGCCGCCCTGCTGCGGGCCGCCGGCGCCGAGGTGGACCGCCTGGACCTGGCGGGCGCCTCCCGAGCCGAGGTCGAAGCGGCGCTGGCCGGCGCGCAGGTGGTCTTCGTGACCGGCGGCTATGCCATCCACCTGCTGGAA
This sequence comes from Spirillospora sp. CA-253888, assembly GCA_050936435.1. Classification (GTDB taxonomy): domain Bacteria; phylum Actinomycetota; class Actinomycetes; order Streptosporangiales; family Streptosporangiaceae; genus Spirillospora. The sequence goes on along the minus strand of JBNJMT010000001.1, from coordinate 3,830,211 downwards.
CACGCCCGGCGCAGCGGATTCGACCAGGTCGCGAGCGCCGCGGTGCGCGCGGGGCGCCTCGCGTACGCGGGGATCTCGGCGGGGGCGGCGCTCGCCGGGCCGGACCTGGCGCCCTTCCGCGACGGCGACGATCCGGGCACGGTGACCTCCACCGAAGGGCTCGGCTTGGTGCCGTTCACCGTGCTCGCGCACCGCAACCGGGGTCGTGCCGCGCGGCACGACCGGCTGGGCGGAGTGTCCATCGACGACGACCAGGCGGTGCTGGTGGAGGACGGCGCGTGGCGGATCGTCCGCTCGCCGTAGCCCGCACGGGCCGGTCAGCGCACGCGGAGCTCGAAGAGCAGCTCGCGCCCGTCCTCCTCGTCCCACTGCTCGCCGATCTCCTCGAAGCCGTGGCCCGCGATCGTCGCCAGCGAGCCCGCGTTGTCCGGGCTGATCGCGGCGCGCACGACGCGCACCTCCGGCTCGTCCTCCGCGCGGGCCAGCAGGGCGCGCAGCATGGCGCGGGCGTGCCCCTGCCTGCGGTGCGCCGGGTCCACGGCGTAGGCGACCTCGACACGGCCCTCGCCGTCCGGGCGCGTGTGGAAGCCCGCGTGGCCCACCACCGTGCCGTCGGCCGTCACTCCCGCGCGGGCGATCCAGCGCGCGTCCTCCGGGTCGGCGGCGATCTGGTCCAGGCGGCGCTTCCACACGCCCTTGGCGTCGGCGGTGGCGAAGAAGCCGGTCAGCCGCACCCCGGCGATCCGGCTCGCCTCGGCGAGGTCGTCGGCCAGCAGGGCGGTCAGGGCGGCGGGGGACAGCTCGACCAGCCGCAGGCCCGCGGCACGTTCGTCAGAAGTCATGACGGCGCAGCCTAGGCAACTCAGGCGTAGGCCCGCATCGCCATTTCCGCGATCCGCTCCAGGTCCCGGCGGGACGCGCCGTCCTGCGACTGGCGCGACATCCCCTGCACCACCGCCGCGTAGTAGGCGGCGAGGCCCCCCACGTCGGCGTCGGGCGGCAGCAGCCCCGCGCGCACGTCGTCCTCGATGCGGTCGGCGAACGCCCGCTTGGTCGCCTCCCGGAAGCCCCGCAGCTCCCGCTCGATCTCCGACGACTCGGGGGCGTGGTTGGCGGCGGCCGTGATGATCAGGCAGCCCGGCGGGTGGGACGGGTCGGTGTAGACGGCCGCGGCGTCGTACAGGACGTCCCGGATCGCCTCGCGCCCCGTCGCCCCCTCTCGGAGCTTGCGCGCGGTGACGGCCCCGTAGGTCTCCTGGTAGCGGCGGACGCACTCGGAGAACAGCTTCCGCTTGTCGCCGAACGCCGCGTACAGGCTGGGCGGGCGGATCCCCATCGCGTCGGTCAGCGTCGCGATCGAGGTCGCCTCGTAGCCGTGCCGCCAGAACTCGCGCAGGGCCCTCTCCAGGGCCGCGTCACGGTCGAAGGAGCGCGGGCGGCCCGGTGTTCTGCTCATGGCACCAATCTATAGCGGTTGATACAGATCCCTGCGGCCGCGAGGGTTGACCTCAAGTTTCGTTGAGGTACCAGTCTGGTGCCCGGGCCACCGGTCACCGGCACCAGTCATCCGACAGATGCCCCCGGTCATCGGCGATCCCTAGCGTCATCGACATCACCGGACACCGCTGAACAGGGAGAGCACACCATGACCGACAAGCTGCGCGTCGCCGTCGTCATCGGCAGCACCCGCGAGGGCCGCTTCGGTCCGACCGTCGCCGAGTGGACCGCCGCCGAGGCCCGCCGCCACCCCGAGCTGGAGGTGACGGTGCTGGACCTGGCCGGCATCCCGCTGCCGCACGCGCTGGGCGCCCGGCCCGCCGACCCGGCCGACCTGGACGCCGCCTCCACCGTGCTGGCCGACGCCGACGCCTTCGTCATCGTCACCCCCGAGTACAACCACAGCTTCCCGGGCGTGCTGAAGAACTTCATCGACACCCACTACGACCAGTGGCGCGCCAAGCCGGTCGCGTTCGTGTCCTACGGCGGCATGGCGGGCGGGCTGCGGGCCGTCGAGCAGCTCCGGCTGGTCTTCGCCGAGCTGCACTGCGTCACCGTCCGCGACACCGTCAGCTTCCACAACCCCTGGGGACGCTTCGACGACGACGGCCGCCCGCACGAGCACGAGGCCGCCGCCACCGCCGCCAAGGGCATGTTCGACCAGCTCGCCTGGTGGGCCCGCACGCTGCGCGAGGCCCGCGCCGACCGTCCCTACGCCGCCTGATAGGCCGCCTGACCGGCCCCTCACCTCCTGGAGACCCCGATGGCCACCGCCGCCGAACCGCGCACCCGGGCCGTTCCGCCCGGTCCTCCGGCCGGGCCCGTGACCGGCCCCGCCGCCAACCCCATGACCATCGCCCTGGTCCTCGTGCTGGGCTCGATCATGGTCACGCTGGACACCACCATCGTCAACGTCGCCCTGCACCGGCTGTCGCAGGACTTCGACGCCTCGCTGTCGTCGATCCAGTGGGTGGCCACCGGCTACTCGCTGGCGCTCGGCGCGGTCATCCCCAGCACCGCCTGGGCGGTCGGCCGCTTCGGGGCCCGCCGGCTGTACCTGCTGGCCATCGCGCTGTTCGCGGTGGGCTCGGTGCTCGCCGGACTCGCCTGGAACCTGCCCTCGCTGATCGCCTTCCGCATCGTGCAGGGGATCAGCGGCGGCATGGTGATGCCGGTCGGCATGACCATCCTGATCCGCGCCGCCGGACCCGACCGGCTCGGCCGGCTGATGAGCACGCTGGGCCTCGCCATCCTGGTCGGCCCGCTGGCCGGACCGGTGCTGGGCGGCTACCTGATCGACGAGGTCTCCTGGCGCTGGATGTTCTTCGTCAACGTGCCGGTCGGCGCGGCCGTGGTGGTGCTGGCCGCGCGGCTGTTCCCGCGCGACGGCGCGCCCGAGCGGCGGCCGCTGGACGTGTTCGGCCTGCTGCTGCTGTCGCCCGGCCTCGCCGCGCTGATCTACGGCGTGACCGCGGGCGGCGAGCGCGGCGACTTCGGCTCGGCCGGGGTGCTGGTGCCGATGCTGGGCGGGGCGGCGCTGGCCGCGGCGTTCGTCGTGCGGGCGCTGACCGCCCGGAACCCGCTGATCGACCTCGGGCTGTTCCGCGACCGGGCGTTCGCGGCGGCGGCCGGGACGCTGGCGCTGTTCGCCACCGGCTACTTCGGCACGATGATCCTCCAGCCGCTGTACTTCCAGGTGGTGCGCGGCGAGAGCGCGACCATGGCGGGCCTGCTGGGCGTGCCGTTCGCGCTGGCGTCGGGCACCGCGATGCAGGTCACGGGCCGGTTCATCGACAAGGTCGGGCCGGGCCGGATCGTGGTCGGCGGCGTGCTCACCGCCACCGCCGGGTTCGCGCTGTTCACCCTGCAGCTGTCGGCCGACGGCCCGTACTGGGGGCTGATGGGCGCGATGCTGCTGATCGGCGCGGGCGGCGGCTCGACGATGATGCCGGCGATGACCGCCGCGACCCAGCGGCTGGCGGCGGGCCAGGCGGCGGCCGGGAGCACCACCGTCAGCATGGTCAACACCACCGTCTCGGCGATCGGCATGGCGGTGATGTCGGTGCTGCTGGCCGCGCGGCTGCCCGGCGGATCGCACGCGGTGCGCGACCTCACGCCCGCCGAGCGCGCCGCACGGGGCCCGGAGCTGGCCGACGCCTTCCAGGGCACCTACGTCTGGGCGATCGCCCTGGTGGCCCTGGCCCTGCTGCCCGCCCTGGCGCTGGTCCGCACCACCGCGAAGCGGAAGGGGGACTCCTGAACGGCCGGCTTCACACCACGACCTCTTCCTCCGCCGCCGCCCGCCGGTCATACGCCGCGCGGGCGGCGGCGATCTCCATCTGGTGGTCCTCGGTCCAGGTGACCAGGGCCTTGATGGTCGTGTGCAGGCTGGCGCCCAGCGGCGTCAGCGCGTAGTCCACCCGGGGCGGGACGACCGGGTGCACGGTGCGCTCGACCAGCCCGTCGCGCTCCAGGTGCCGCAGGGTGCGGGTGAGCATCCGCTGGCTGATCCCGTCGATCAGCCGCTTCAGCTCGGTGAAGCGCAGGCTGCGCTGGTCCAGCAGCGCGATGACCAGCAGCGACCACTTGTCGGCGACCCGGTCCAGGATCTGCCGGACCTCGCAGCCCTCACGGACGTCCCAGTGCGCCACGTCGAAGGCGGACGCGGGGACGGAGTCGGTATCACAGCGGTTACCGGGGGACTTGAAAGTGCCGTCTTCCATGCTCAGAGATGGTGTCCCAGGATGGGGCCGGTAACAAGAGGGAACCGACTCCCTCTTCGATAACCGACCTGTGACGAGGAGCCCCCATGTCGGAGCCATCCCTGCCGGAGCCGGCCCCGCCCGGCGTGATCACGGCGATGTCCGGACGCGCCTGGGGCGTGCTGCTGGTGCTCTGCGGAGCGATCTTCCTTGAGGGCGTCGACGTGGCGATGCTGAACGTGGCGCTGCCCTCGATCCGCGCCGACCTCGGCCTGTCCACCGGCATGCTGAGCGGGGTGGTCTCGGCCTACGTGCTGGGCTACGGCGGCTTCATGCTGCTGGGCGGGCGCGCGTCGGACCTGCTGGGCCGGCGCCGGATGTTCCTGTTCTGGCTGACGGTGTTCCTGCTGTTCTCCGGGCTCGGCGGGTTCGCCACCGAGGGCTGGATGCTGCTGACCGCGCGGTTCATCACGGGCGTGGCGGCGGCGTTCATGGCCCCGGCCGGGCTCTCCCTGATCACCTCCGGCTTCGCCGAGGGCCCGGTGCGCAACAAGGCGCTGCTGGTCTACGCCGGGGTCGGCGCGGGCGGCTTCTCGCTCGGCATGGTCGTCGGCGGCGTGCTCACCTCCTTCGGCTGGCGCTGGGTGTTCTTCGCGCCGGTCATCATGGCGGCGCTGATCCTGGCCGCGGCGGTCCCGCTGCTGCGCGACGCCGCCCCCCGCCCCGCCGCGCGCCCGGGCTTCGACCTGCTGGGCGCCTTCAGCGTCACCGGCTCGATGATGCTGCTGGTCTACGGGGTGGTGCGGCTGGAGCACGCGGGCGACGGACCGGGCCTGACCGCCGCGGTGTTCGCCGGGGGCCTGCTGCTGCTCGCCCTGTTCGTGCGGACCGAGCGGCGCTCGGCCGCGCCGCTGGTGCGGCTCGGCATCCTGCGCTCGGGCGCGCTGGTGCGCACCGACCTCGCCGCCCTGCTGTTCATGGCCGCGTTCTCGGGCTTCCAGTTCCTCGCCACGCTCTACTTCCAGGAGCTGCGCGGCTGGAGCACGATGCAGACCGGCCTCGCGATGGCGCTGATGGGCCTGGACGCGATCCTGGCCCCGACGCTGACGCCCCGGCTCGTGCAGCGCTTCGGCAACGTCCGGGTGATCTTCGGCGGGACGCTGGTGGCGATCCTGGGCTACGTGCTGTTCCTGCCGGTCGGCCTGGGCTGGGCGTACACGCTGATGCTGCCGACGGTGCTGCTGCTCAGCGTGGCGTTCGCGCTGGTGTACGGGCCGCTCACCATCGCCGGGACCGAGGGCGTGGCCGAGGAGGAGCAGGGCCTGGCCGGCGGGCTGCTCTACACCGCGATGCAGTTCGGGATGGCGCTCGGCGTCTCGGCGGTCACCGCCGTCTACGCCGCGGCCGGGCCGCCCGGCCTGGACGCGCTGCGGACCGCGCTGACGGTGCCGGTCGCCGCCGCCGTCCTCGCCGCCGCGATCATCGTCCTCGGCCTGCGCGCCCGCCCGGCGGCGGTCCCCGCCGACGTCCCCGAACCCGCCCGCGCCGCGGCCTGACCGACCAGGAGCACCGCCATGGCCACCCGAGTGAACGACTTCGCCGAGATCCGCGACCAGTTCGACGCCTACGTCGGCGACATCGTCTACGCGACCATGACCACCGTCGACAAGAAGGGGCGGCCCCGCGCCAGGGTCCTGATCCCCGTCTGGGAGGTGGTGGACGGCAGGCCGGTCGGCTGGCTGGCCACCTACCGGACCCCGGTCAAGGAGGCCCACCTCGCCGGCAACCCGCACGCCACGTTCTCCTACTGGACGCCCCGGCAGAACGCCGCGTCCGTGGACACCGTGGCGACCTGGGCGGACCTGGACGACCTGGAGACGCGGCGGCACGTGTGGGACCTGTACCGCCGCACCAGCCCGCGCGGCGCGGGCTACGACCTCGGCCGGTTCTGGAAGGGCGTCGAGGACCCCAAGCTGCACGTGCTGAAGCTGGAGCCGTGGCGCGTCCAGGTGATCCGGGGCACCGACCTCCACAGCAGGATCTGGCGGGACGAGGCCGCTTGAGCCGGGTGCGAAGCCCCCGCGCGAGGACGCGCGGGGGCTTCGCACCGGAACCGAGGCTCACAGAGCCTTGATGAAACCTCCGTCCACCACGAACTCGGCCCCGGTGGTGCTCGCCGAGCGCGGCGAGGCCAGCAGCACGATGGCGTCGGCCACCTCCTGCGGCTCGACCAGCCGTCCGGTGACCAGGTTCATCATCTGCGGCGCGACGGAGTCCAGCACCGCGTCCCGGTCCGCGCCGGTCGCGCCCGCCAGCACGTCGGCCGCGCCGCCCTCCTCGGTCCACCAGGCGGTGCGCACCGGTCCGGGCGAGATGGTGTTGATCCGCACGCCCTGCGGCCCGTACTCCTCCGACAGCCCCTTGGTGAGGTTGCTCAGCCCCGCCTTGGCGGCGTTGTAGTCGTAGTTCATCGGGCCGGGCTGGCGGGCGTTGCCGCTGGAGACGTTCACGATCGAGGCGGCGTCGCTCTCCAGCAGGTGCGGGAGCGCGGAGCGGATCAGCCGCACCGGGGTGAACAGGTTGAACTCGAACATCTCGCGCCAGTCGTCGTCGGTCGGCGCCGTGAAGCCGAAGCGGGGCAGCGTCACACCGGGCGGCGGTCCGCCGGCGTTGTTGACCAGGATGTCGAGCCCGCCGAACCGCTCGACGGTGCGCTCCACCACCAGGGCGGGCGCGGCGGGGTCCATCAGGTCGGCCGACACGTGCAGCAGGTCGGGACCCGCCAGCTCCGCCAGCTCCGGCGACTCCTTCCGGGAGACGGCGGCGACGCGCGCGCCCTCCTCCAGCAGGGTCCGGACGACGGCCAGGCCCATGCCCTTGGAGGCGCCGGTGACGATCGCGACGCGTCCGGCCAGTCGCAGGTCCATGAGTTCCTTCTTTCTCTGGGGGACGAACTCACCCCGCTGAACCCCGCCGTCCGCCCGCCGGTTGCAGGCGCCCCGGAAGAACCTTGACCTCAAGCAAAGTCGAGGTCCTACCGTGGCAAGACCGGAGAGACAAGGACGGAAGATGACCGACACGCACCGGCGGACCGCCTTCATCCGCGCCGCCCTCATCGGGCTCGGCCTGACCCAGCCCCAGTACTGGGTGCTGCGCAACCTGTCCTCGCACGACCTCTCCCCCGACGGCCGGGGGCGGACGGTCGCCGAGCTGGTCGAGCTGATGAGCGGGTACCTGCGGCCCGAGGACGACGTGCGGCTCGAAGCGCATGACCTCCTGGCCCGGGGCCTGCTGCGGTCGGACGAGGACGAACGCCTCTGGATCACCGAGGCGGGCGAGGCCGCCCGCACCCGCGTGAAGGAGCACGCCCCCGCCATCGGGGAGCGGATCCGCGCGGGCGTCAGCGACGAGGACTACGCCGCCTCCCTGGCCGTCCTCCGCCGGGCGGGCACGGCCTGAGACCCGTCAGGCCGGATCGCCGAGCCGCTCCAGCACGGTGCTGCGCACATGCTGGAAGATCACCGAGGTGCGGAAGCCCCCGATCTCCGGCCGGCGGCTCAGCCGTTCCAGCAGGAACGCGTGCAGCTGGTCCAGGTCGGGGACGGCCACGTGCAGCACCAGGTCGTCGCCGCCCGCCACCACGAAGACGCTGAGCACCTCCGGCATCCCCGCCACATCGTTCTGGATCCGGTCGATGACCGTGCGGCTGAGCGGCCGGACCTGCAACGACACCAGCGCCTGCACGCCGCGGCCCAGCGCCTGGAGGTCGATGTCGGCGTGGTAGCCGCGGATGACGCCGCGCCGGGTGAGCGCGCGGACCCGTTCCAAGCAGGTCGAGGGCGCGACGCCGAGCCGCCGGGCCAGCTCGCGGTTGGAGAGCCGGGCATCCGTTTGGAGAAGCCGCACGATCTCCGCATCTAGTTCGTCCATGACCGGATTATCGACCCGATTCCAATCATCCGTTCGGCAGAACAACGCCTCAGCCGCTCATCTGTCTACTTTCAAGGTGCCCCGGCGACCTTGGAGGAGACCGAGTGAGCACCACCCTGGAAACCGCGCCCGCCGTCCGGAACGGCCTGGGACTCGGACAGGGCACCGCGCTTTTCGTGGGCGCGGTGCTGGGACCGGGCGTGCTGGCCCTGCCCCATCTGGCCGCCGCGGCGGCCGGGCCCGCCGCGATCGTGGCCTGGGCCGCGCTGCTCGCGCTGAGCGTGCCGGTGGCCTTCACCTTCGCCGCGCTCGGCGCCCGCTTCCCGGACGCGGGCGGCGTCGCGGCGTTCGCGGCCCGCGCGTTCGGCCCCCGGACCGAGCGGATCGTCGGCTGGTGGTTCTTCGGCGCGGTCCCCGTGGGCGTCCTGGCCGGAGCGCTGATCGGCGGCGACTACGTGGCCTCGGCGACCGGCTGGGGCCGGCCGGGGGCGGCGGCGGTCACCGCCGGCCTCCTGGCCGCCGCGTTCGCCGCCAACCACGCGGGCCTGCGCATGTCGGGACGGGTGCAACTGGTCCTGGTGTCGGCGCTGACCGCCCTGCTGGTGATCGCGATCCTGGCCGCGGGCCGGCACGCGCAGGCGGCGAACTTCGCCCCGTTCGCACCCCACGGCGCCCAGGGCGTCGCGCACGCCGCCGGGGTGCTGCTGTTCGCCTTCGTCGGCTGGGAGGCCGCCAGCCACCTGTCGGCCGACTTCACCGACCCGCGCCGCCTGCTGCCGAGGGCGACCGCGCTGACCCTGCTCATCGTCGGCGCCCTCTACCTGGCCCTCGCGCTGATGGTCACCGGCGTGCTCGGCGACCGCGCGGCGACGTCGCCGGTGCCGCTGGGACTGCTGATGGAGGAGGGCATCGGCCCGTTCGCCAAGGCGGCGACGGCCGCCGCGGCCGTGGTGCTGAGCTTCGTCGCGATGAACACCTACGTGGCCGGGGGCTCGCGCCTCGGCGCGGCACTGGCCCGGAACGGAGCGCTGCCCCGACCCTTCGCGAAAGGCGGGAACCCCGGCCAGGTGCCGCACCGCAGCCTGCTGCTCCTGGCCGCGCTCAGCGCGCCGCTCGCCGTCGCCGTCCTGGCGGCCGACGTCGGCCTGGACCCGCTGATGCGCGCCACCGCCGCGTGCCTGGCGTCGGTCACCGTGATCGGGATGGCCGCGGCGACCAGGCTCCTGCACGGCGGGGCCCGCCTGCTCGCCCGCGCGGGGACGCTCTTCACCGGCGTGGTGCTGCTGTCGTGCGGCCCCTACCTGCTGGCTCCGGCGGCACTGGCCGTGCTGGGAACGGCGGTGCGGCGCACGACGCGGCCACGCGCCCGCGCGGTCGACGCCGCCGAATATGGACGGGGGACATCCCGGCGGGGGACAGTAGAGGCATGCCTCCGCGCCCCAACACGTGGCAAGTGTGGTCGGGCTCACACAAAAAGACCGCCCCAACACCACTGAAGAGCGGTCAGCCCTCTAGCCGTGCCCCCAAGAAGCACCCCTGCACGCCCCGATCGCTGAAGACCTTGCAGGTACGGGCCGGGCAAGAGCACTCCCCTTGTCCCGGAGAGGACTCACCGCACGGGTCCAAGAAGACCTTGCAGATACTGGGGGGCGTGGGGGGCAAAGCCCCCCACACCGGGGGTTCCAGGGGGTCGCCCCCCTGGGAGGACACAACGAAAGAGGCGGCGGCTCACGCTTTCCGTGAGCACACCGCCCCTGACTCCACCGGGGGTTCCAGGGGATCGTCCCCCTGGGGCAGCACGACGAAGGGCCCGCGGCCTGAAAACTATGTTTTCAGGCACACGGGCCCTTCGGCTCGAGTGGGCGAGGAGGGATTTGAACCCTCACGTCCTTTCGGACACACGGACCTGAACCGTGCGCGTCTGCCGTTCCGCCACCCGCCCCGGGTGTCGCCCCGTTTCCGGGTGCTCGAAGAGATTAGCACGGTCGAAGGGGTGGATAGGAACTCGGATACTTCTCGCGAACCTTCGCACCGATACGATCGTCTACCAGTGGGGAAGGGAGGTGCCCGTGGGCGTCATTCAGCGCTTCGAGCGAAGGCTCGAAGGCATGGTCGAAGGAGCCTTCGCCCGGGCCTTCAAGTCTGAGCTGCAGCCGGTCGAGGTGGCCAGTGCTGTACAGCGCGAGATGGACGACCGAGCCGCCATCGTGGCGCAGGGCCGCACGCTCGTGCCCAACGACTTCGTGGTCGAGATCTCGCAGCAGGACGGGCAGCGGCTGCAGGTGTACGCCGACAGCCTGAGCCAGGAGCTGGCGAATCTGGCCCGGGAGTACGCGAAGGAGCAGGGGTACTCCTTCGTGGGGCCGGTGCGGGTGCGCTTCGAGAACGCGGGCGACCTGGCCACGGGCATGTTCCGGATCCGTTCGGGCGTGATCCGGGGGTCCACGGTGGAGGGCGGCGAGATCCGCCGGCCGGTGAGCGACGTGCCGCAGGGCGGCCGGGGCGGCGCCTTCGGCGGCCATCCGCGCCTGCTGGTCACCACCGCCGTGGAGGGGTCCGACACCACCCAGCGCACTTATGAGATCAACACTCCGGTGACGCTGCTGGGCCGCGGTACCGACTGCGACCTGCGGCTCGTTGACCCGGGCGTGTCGAGGCACCATGCCGAGATCCGCGTAGAAGGTCCCGAAATCGTCCTCGTGGATCTAGGGTCAACCAACGGCTCCTTCGTGAACGGCCAACCGATCCGGCGGGTGACGCTGGTGGACGGGTCGCGGGTCACGATGGGCCGGACAACCCTGGTCTTCCGCCGCGATAGGGAGTAACCCCGACTCCGATGTCCGAATTCACCCTCACGCTGATCAAGCTGGCGTTCCTCGCGGTGCTCTGGCTCTTCGTCATCGCCGCCGTCGGCGTGATCCGGGCCGACCTGTTCGGCTCGAAGGCCGCGTCGCGGGCCGCCGAGCGGGCGGCCGCGCCGCCGCGGCCGGCCAAGGCGTCCCGGCAGCCCAAACCGCCGCGGGCGCAGCGCAGCGGCAACGCCCCGACCCAGTTGGTCGTCGTCCAGGGCGAACGGGCCGGCACCGTGATCGACCTGACCGGGGCGCCCATCACCATCGGTCGGGCCAATGACGCCACGCTCGTGGTGACCGACGACTACGCTTCCAGCCGGCATGCCCGTATTTACGCGCAGGACGGTCAGTGGATCGTGGAAGACCTCGGCTCGACCAACGGGACCTACCTCGGCCGCACCAAGGTGACCCGGCCCATGTCGATCCCGCCGGGCGTGCCGGTGCGGATCGGCAAGACCGTGATCGAGCTGCGCAAATGAGCCTCGGAATCCGGTACGCCGCGCGGTCCGACGTGGGGATGCTGCGCGAGGGCAACGAGGACTCGGCCTACGCGGGCTCCTACCTGCTCGCGGTGGCCGACGGCATGGGCGGCCACGTCGGCGGCGAGATCGCCAGCGCGGCCGCGATCGACGCGCTGCGCAAGCTGGACAAGGACCTCCCGGCGACCGAGCTGCTGGCGGCGCTGGAGCACACGGTCAAGACCGCCAACGACAACCTGCACCGGATCGTGGAGTCCGACCCGGCGCTGCAGGGCATGGGCACCACGCTGACGGCGATGCTCTGGGCGGGCAACCAGGTCGCGCTGGTGCACATCGGCGACTCGCGCGCCTACCTGCTGCGCGACGGCAGCCTGTTCCAGATCACCCACGACCACACGCTGGTGCAGTCGCTGGTGGACGAGGGCCGGATCAGCCCGGACGAGGCCGCCTCGCACCCGCAGCGCTCGCTGCTGCTGCGCGCCCTGGACGGCCGCGGCGAGGTCGATCCCGACCTGTCGCTGCGCGAGGCCCAGGTCGGCGACCGCTACCTGCTGTGCTCCGACGGCCTGTCCGGCGTGGTCACCGCCGAGACGATCTTCCAGGTGCTGACCGACACCGCCGAGCCCGAGCAGGCGGTGCGCCAGCTCATCGACCTCGCCAACCGGGGCGGCGGCCCGGACAACATCACCTGCGTGGTGGCCGACGTGGTGGAGCTCGGCCAGCAGCCGCCCCAGCAGCCCGGCTCGGGCCACGCGGTGGGCGCGGCGGCCAACGCCACGCCGCCCGACCTGCCGGGCGGCCCCGGCGGCCCGGGGGCCGCCGCCGACACCCCGGCCGGGCGCGCCGCGCAGCTGCGCGACACGATGCCGCAGCCGCCGGTCGCGGTGGACGAGATGCCGCCGCCCGCGCCCATGCCCATGGGCCAGCAGATGGACGGCTCCCCGATGGGCGGCCCCAACACCACGCTGCCGCAGCCCGAGGGACGGCGCGGCCGCCGCGCCGCCGGGCGCGGCGGGGGCGGTATGCGCCGCTGGGCGTGGCTCATCGGCTTCGCCGGCGTGGCGATCGTCGGGATCGCCGCGGTCGGCTTCGTGACGTTGCAGAACATCCGCGACGGCTACTACATCGGCGAGGAGGACGGCAAGGTCGTGCTGTTCCGCGGCACCAACCAGGAGGTGCCGGGCCTCGACCTGTCGCGCAGGGCCGCCGCCGACGAGCAGCCCAAGACCCCCATCCTGGTCGCCGACCTGCCGCAGACGACCCAGGCCAAGGTCCGCGAGACCTACTCGGTCAAGGGGCGCAGCGGCATCGCCGACCTGGAGAAGCAGGTCTGCAAGTACTCCCTCGTCGAGGAGCGCGGCCGGGTCGTCATCCTCAAGGGCGCGGGCCAGCGCGACTGCGGCAAGCCGGTCAAGATCACCGACAGCGCGATCACGCTGGCCGAGCTGCCCGGCAAGGACCAGACGGCCGTGCGCGGCGGGAAGCTGGCGTTCATCGGCAAGCCCGCGGCCGAGGCCGCGCTGCGCACCCTGGACCAGCACCGCAACGACTGCAAGAAGGCCGAGCCCGCCGACCAGGACTGCCCGGCGGGAGGGAAATCCTAGATGAGTTCGATCGGGGACCAGATCCGCGCGCAGCTCCCCTACAACCGGCGCGGCGCGGCCTCACTGGCCCTGCTGATCTTCGCGATGGTGCTGACGCTGTCGGCGTTCGCCGAGGTCGGCCTAGCCCGCGACGGCCACCTGCCGCTGGGCCTGCCGCTGTACGGGGGCGGCCTCGCGGTGCTGGCGTTCGCGGCCTACTTCGTGCAGGCGAAGTTCGCGCCCTACGCCGACCCGGTGCTGCTGCCGCTGGCGGTGGCGCTGAACGGCATCGGCCTCGCGATGATCTACCGCCTGGACCTGGACACCAGCCGCGCCAAGCAGGCGGCGCTGTCGTCCGGCAAGGCCCTGGAGGACGCCGCCGACGCGCCCGGCCAGCTCATGTGGACCTTCGTCGGCATCGCGCTGTTCGTGGCCGCCATCCTGATCATGCGCGACACCAACCGGTCCGACGCGCCGCTGTCGTTCACCCCCAAGACCGCCCAGCGCTACACCTACCTGATCGGCCTCGGCGCGATCCTGCTGCTGGTGCTGCCGGTGGTGCCGGGCATCGGCCGCGAGATCAACGGCGCCAAGGTCTGGATCTCGATCGGCGGCTTCTCGGTGCAGCCGGGCGAGTTCGCCAAGCTGCTGCTGGTGGTGTTCTTCGCCGGCTACCTGGTCAACAAGCGGCAGGCGATGTCGCTGATCGGCAAGAAGATCGGCCCGTTCAGCCTGCCGCGCGCCCGCGACCTCGGGCCGATCATGGTCATCTGGGTCTTCTGCCTGGGCGTGCTGTTCATCCAGAAGGACCTCGGTACCGCGCTGCTGTACTTCGGCCTGTTCGTGTCGATGCTCTACATCGCCACCCAGCGCGTGTCGTGGGTGATGATCGGTGTCGGGCTGCTGGCGGTGGGCGTCTTCGTCGCCACGCTGCTGCCGTTCATGGGCCACGTGAACCAGCGCATCAGCATCTGGCAGCACCCCGAGCCGTACTTCGACGGCGGCTGCATGATGGAGAGCGGCAAGGTCGAGCCGGTCAACCCCAACACCGCCATCTACAAGAAGAACAAGATCGTTCTTGAGGAGAAGGCCAAGCAGTACGAGAGCCAGGGCAACACGGCGCGCGCCAAGAACACCCGGCTCATCGCGCCCGGCTGGTACGCCTGCACCAACGAGCTGAAGGGCACCTACGCCGACAGCGCCCAGCTGATGCACGGCCTGTTCGCGCTCGGCCAGGGCGGGGTGCTCGGCACCGGCCTCGGCCAGGGCAAGCCGTGGATCATCCCGCTGTCGTTCAGCGACTTCATCTTCGACTCGCTGGGCGAGGAGCTCGGCCTCACCGGCCTGATGGTGCTGCTGCTCATGTACGCGCTGATCGTGCAGCGTGGCATGAAGACCGCCGTGGCGGCCCGGGACCCGTTCCTGAAGCTGTTCGCCGGCGGCGTGTCGTTCGTGCTGGCGCTCCAGGTGTTCGTGATCGTCGGCGGTGTCACCAAGCTGATCCCGCTGACCGGTCTGACGACGCCGTTCCTGTCCCAGGGCGGTTCGTCGCTGATGGCCAACTGGATCCTCATCGCCATCCTGGTCCGGATGAGCCACGACGCCCGCAAGCCCGCCCCCCAGGCGATCCAGGACGAGGGCATGACCCAGATCGTGAGCACGAGGTGACTCCGGCGAGGCGAGGACGCGCCTCCTCGGCCTTGCGAGGGGCCGACCGGAGGGAGGCAACATGAACATGGACAAGCCGATCCGGCGCGTCGCGATCTTCGGACTGCTGCTGTTCTTCGGACTGATGGCCCAGGTCAACTACGTCCAGGGCAGCCAGGCCGAGAGTCTGCGCAGCAGCGAACTGAACACCCGCCGCTTCTCGGAGGTGTTCAACAACCCGCGCGGCCAGATCACCGCCGACGGGCAGGTGCTGGTCAAGTCGTTCCCGACCAACAAGGACAACCCCAAGTACGGGCGCACCTACCAGGACGGGCTGCTGTTCTCGCCGGTCACCGGCTACTTCAACGGCGGCGCGTCCAAGGTCGAGATGGCCTACAACTCGCTGCTCGGCGGCACCGACAAGCGCATCACCCGCCAGCGCTGGTTCGACACCTTCATCGGCAAGAAGCCCGAGGGCGCCGACCTGGAGCTCACGCTGAACACCGCCGCCCAGCGGACCGCCTACGCGCGGCTCAAGGCGCAGACCTCCCAGGGCCGCCGCGGCGGCGTCGCGGTGATCGACATCAAGACCGGCGCGGTGGTGGTGCTGGCCTCCTTCCCCTCCTTCGACCCCAACGAGGTCGCGCCGCAGACGGGGCTGAAGGGCGGCCGGCGGCTGGAGGCTCTGGACGCACAGACCGGCGTGGTCAAGCCGCTGATCGACAACGCGATGAGCCAGACCTTCCCGCCCGGCTCCACCTTCAAGATCGTCACTTCGGCGATCGCGATGGACAGCGGCAAGCTCAACAGCCAGTCGCAGGTGCCGACCGGGCAGCTCATCCTGCCCGAGTCGGGCCAGCGGCTGCCCAACTCCCACGACACCGGCCAGTGCGGCGGCACCGCCACGCTGCGCGGCGCGTTCGCCGAGTCCTGCAACACCACCTTCGGCAAGCTGGCGATGGACATGGGCATCGAGCAGCTCAACCAGGGCGCCACCAAGTTCGGCTTCAACCGCAAGTTCGAGATCGAGCCGGACGTGCAGCCCGCCGAGAGCGACGTGCCGATCGAGTTCTTCGACCCGGCCACCAAGAAGAAGATCCGCACCGGCCAGGACGGCACCGCGCGTTCGGGCATCGGCCAGGAGAACGTGCGCGCCACCCCGCTGCAGATGGCGATGGTCGCGGCCGCCGTCGCCAACAACGGCAAGATCATGAAGCCGTACCTGGTGGAGCGGGCCCGCGCCAAGGACCAGAGCGAGCTGTACAAGGCGCAGCCGCAGGAGTACGCGCAGGCGATGAAGGCCGACACCGCCGACCAGCTCGCCGACATGATGCGCGCGGTGGTCACCGAGGGCACCGCCAAGAACCTGGCCCAGTTCGGCATCGCCGGCAAGACCGGTACCGCCGAGCAGGGCGAGGGCGACCCCAACGCCCGCTGGTTCGTCGGGTTCGCGCCGATGAACAAGCCGCGCTACGCGTTCGCGGTCGTCACCGAGGGCCCCGAGAGCGGTGGCGCCAACGCCGGTCCGATCGCCGGACAGGTGATGGCACAGGTGCTGAAGAAGTGAGATCCGGCCTCGCCTCCGGCGACCGGTCCCAGCCGTGCGAACGGCCGGCGACCGGTGGCCGGGGCGGGGCCGAACACGTTCCGGGGCGGGCCGTCCGGGCGGCCCCACCCCACCCCGTGTCCGTTTTGCCGGAATTTGACGGCGCCCCGGCTCCGGATACCCTCGGCTCCGGGCCGCCCGCGCGACGACGCCGGGCGGGCTCGGAGCGCTCGTCAACGCCGGACGCCTCCGGCGCGTCCCCTTCAGCGAAGGCAACCAGCAAACCGACCAGGGCGACTGCCACCGCCCCGGAACCAACGACACCCACCCCGGCGGGGAGCACCACGACTCCGTCAACTCCGAGCCCGGCTCATCCGCCCACGCGCGGCGGAGGGCTAGGTTCGGAGGACAAGGTGTAGAGGTACGAGGGAAAGTGCACATATGAGTCAACCTCGGCTGCTCGGCGGTCGCTACGAGCTCGATTCGGTCATCGGGCGCGGCGGCATGGCCGAGGTCTACCGTGCCCGGGACCTGCGCCTGGACCGCATCGTCGCGATCAAGACGCTGCGGTCGGACCTGGCCCGCGACCCCACGTTCCAGGCCCGGTTCCGGCGGGAGGCCCAGTCGGCGGCCTCGCTGAACCACCCGTCGGTCGTCGCGGTGTACGACACCGGCGAGGACACCATCGGCGACAGCCAGATCCCGTACATCGTCATGGAGTACGTGGACGGCAGCACGCTGCGCGACCTGCTGCGGGAGAACCGCGCGCTCCGGCCGGAGAAGGCGCTGGAGATCACCGACGGCATCCTGCGCGCGCTGGACTACAGCCACCGCGGCCAGATCGTGCACCGCGACATCAAGCCGGCCAACATCATGTTGACCCGCAACCACGACGTGAAGGTCATGGACTTCGGCATCGCCCGCGCGATGCACGACGCCGCCTCCACCATGACCCAGACCGCGCAGGTCATCGGCACCGCCCAGTACCTGTCGCCCGAGCAGGCGCGCGGCGAGCGCGTCGACGCCCGCAGCGACATCTACTCCACCGGCTGCGTGCTGTACGAGCTGCTCACCGGCAAGCCGCCGTTCACCGGCGACTCCCCGGTGGCGATCGCCTACCAGCACGTGCGCGAGGAGCCGGTCCCGCCGTCCCACGTCGACCACGAGATCCCGGCGTGGGCCGACGCCATCGTGCTGAAGGCGATGGCCAAGGACGCCGACCACCGCTACCAGTCGGCGACCGAGTTCCGGCAGGAGATCCAGCGCGTCCTCCAGGGCCAGCAGGTGCACTCCACCGCCGCCTCGACGATGCTGATGGGCGGCGTCCCGCAGGGCCAGCACACCCAGGTGATGGGCGCCCAGCCGCAGCACACCCAGATGCAGCGGCCGATGGGCGGGCAGACCGGCTACGACCTGCCGCCGGTGCACTACGACGAGCGCCGCGACGACTACGAACGCGGCGGCAACGGCAAGAAGATCGCGCTGTGGATCGCGCTGGTGGTGGTGCTGATCGGCGGCGCGGGCCTGGTGGGGGTGGCGCTGTCGGGCGGCGGCGACGACGACAAGCCCAAGACGCCGGCGAGCGTGAAGGTCCCGTCGGTGGCCGAGCAGCCGGAGAAGGACGCCGTCCAGGCGCTGACGGACGTGGGGCTGAAGGTCAACCCCACCATCGAGCGCGCCTTCGACGAGAACGTGGACAAGGGCGAGGTCATCAAGACCGACCCCGCCGCCGACACCGAGGTCAAGCCGGGCAGCGCGGTCACCCTGACGGTGTCGCGGGGTCCGGCGCCGCCGAAGATGGTGGTGGTGCCGAGCGTGCGCGGCGACCAGATCAGCGACGCGCAGCAGAAGATCCAGGCCAAGGGGCTGAGCTTCACCATCCGCAAGGTCGGCTCGACCTCCGCCTCGCCGGGCACGGTGCTGAAGACCGACCCCGACGGCGGCAGCAAGGTCAAGCCGAACTCCACCATCACGGTGTACGTGGCCGAGGCCGCCCAGGACGTGAAGGTGCCGACGCTGATGCGGCTGCCCAAGGACGCCGCGTGCGCCCGCCTGCGGCAGCTGAAGCTCCAGTGCGACGCGCGCGAGCAGCCGGCGCCGGACCCCTCCTTCCCGCCCGGGACGGTGTTCCAGGTGACGCCGCAGGAGGGCACGACGGTCGCGCCGGGCTCGCTGGTGACGATCCTGATCGTGCCGAAGCCGCCCACGACGCCGACCGACCCCGGCAGCCCCCCGCCGCCGTCGGGCGAGGGCGACTAGCGAACGTGCGAAGGGCCCGGCTCCCGCGAGGGGGGCCGGGCCCTTCGGCGTCCGGGCATGAAAGGAGGGCTTCCGCCACTCGGGGGCAATGGCGGAAGCCCTCGTTATGGTCTTCGGAACCGGGCATCCGGGTGTTACCGGTTTCTCTAGATTTTTTCGCCACAAAGCGGAGCGGGTTCTGCTCAGCGGGCGGAAGCGCAGGTCAGCAACCAGTTGCCGAGCAGCTCGTGGCCGGCGACCGACAGCACCGACTCGGGGTGGAACTGCACGCCCTCGATCGGCCGGTCGCGGTGCCGCAGCCCCATCACCACCCCGTCGCCGGTGCGCGCGGTGATCTCCAGGGGGTCGGTGACCGTTCCGGGGGCGACGGCCAGCGAGTGGTAGCGGGTCGCGGGGAAGCCGTCGGGCAGCCCGGCGAACACGCCCCGGCCGTCGTGGTGCACGCCGCTGGTGTAGCCGTGCACGACGTCGGGCGCGCGGCCGACGTCCGCGCCGTACACCTGCGCGATGACCTGGTGGCCGAGGCAGACGCCCAGCAGCGGCGTGCCGCGCTCGTCGGCGTCGCGGACCAGGTCCAGGCAGACCTCTGCGTCGGCGGGGTGGCCGGGGCCGGGGCTGAGCAGCACCCCGTCCGCGCCCGCGGCGTCGGCGACGGTGACCTGCGAGCGGTCCCGGACCGTGCAGTCGGCGCCGAGCTCGCGCAGGTACTGGACGATGTTGAAGACGAAGCTGTCGTGGTTGTCCACGACCAGGACGCGCACCGGCGGCTCAGCCCGGCGGGGGCGGCGCCGACGGGGTGCCGTCGACGACGCCGTGGTCGAACTGCACCTTGGGCTCCAGCCAGGGGAACACCAGGTACCACAGGACCGCGGCGACCACCGCGACCAGGGCGAGGGCCAGCGCGGACTTGACGGGCCATCCGCCCGGCAGGACGCGCCAGATCCAGGCGTACACGGGTACCTCCTACTTTCCGGCCGCCTGGGCGGGGGCCCGCGGCAGCTCGCCGGTCAGCTCACCGAAGATGATCAGCCGTTGCGCGGCGGAGTACTTGGGGTGGCAGGTGGTCAGGGTGATCAGGCGCTCGGTGGGGCGCGCCCGGGGCTTGAACGGCACCGGCGCGGTCACCTCGACCGCCGAGGGCCGCACCACTTTGCGGTCGGTGACCTGGTAGACGTACTGCTTCTCGCGCGTGTCGATCAGGATCTTGTCGCCGCGGCGCAGCTCGCCGGCCCGGTTGAAGGGCGCCGAGTAGGTGGTGCGGTGGCCGGAGACCACGAAGTTGCCGACCTGGCCGGGCAGCGCGCTGCCGGGGTAGTGGCCGGGCCCCTTGCGCAGGTCCTTCAGCTCCACGCCCTCGATCACCACGAACCGGTAGTCGGGTCCGAACCGGGGGATGCGGATCATCGCCAGGCCCTTGCCCAGGCGCACCCGCTCGGTGGTGACCTTGGGCGCGTCCCAGGATTTGATCATTTCCTGGCCCAGCGCGTCCTGCTGCTCCTGGGTGTAGCGGCCGGTGCCCCACAGCTCGTAGGTGACGAACAGCAGCAGGACGAGGCCCGCGGTGATGCACAGCTCGCCCAGCCCGCGGATGAGCAACCGCACCGCGTGTACCCCCTTGCTCGCACGCTCCCCGGCTAGGGAGCACCGTCCGGCACGGCGTCGGCCGGCACCGTCGCGTGTTCCATGGTCACGTTTCCGGTGTAGGCGGGCAAGCGGACCCGCTCCAGGGACCGGACCCCGTACCCCAGCCCGTACTCGCGCACGTACTTCCGGTAGAGCGTCAGCTCGGCGGAGGCGTCCAGCGCCGCGCGCAGCCGCCTCGGGTCGCCCACGGCGGTGATGCGGAACGGCGGCGAGTAGACGACCCCCTGGAGGATCAGGGTATTGCCCACGCAGCGGACGGCGCTGGTGGAGATCACCCGTTGGTCCATAATTTGCATTCCGTCGGCGCCGCCGGCCCACAGCGCGTTCACCACGGCCTGCACGTCGGCCTGGTGCACGACCAGGTCGTCGGGGCCGACGCCGCGCGGCAGCCCGCCCGGACGCGGCGGCGCGTCGTCCAGCGTGACGCGGACGCCGGAACCGGCCAGCGGGGTGAAGCCCGCCCCGGCGGCGAGCCGGTCGGCGCGGGCCTGGGAGCGCTTGACGCGCTCGTCGTGCCGTCCGGCCCGACGGGAGATGCCGTCCACCTCGCGGCGGAGCTCCTGGTAGTGCTCGCGCTCGCGGCGCGTGCGGCGCTGCTCGGCGGTGATCAGCTCGGTGAGGCGGGTGCGGCGCTCCTCGCGCAGGTCGGTACCGCGGGCCGTGCTCGCGCTCGCCGCGAACAAGGTTCCCGCAACAAGCGTGAGGGCTGGGATGATGCTTCCCCACGTTCGACGCCGTACGCTGCTCACCAGCGACTACGCTAACCGACAAAACGACCATGCGCGGACCGGCGCTCCGGCCGCCAGCCGCCCGAGGAGATCGATCCCACCGTGGCCAAGTCCAAAGTGCGCAAGAAGGCCGTCTACACGCCGCCGCAGAAGTCCAAGGCACCGGAGGTCAGCCCGCGCTGGCTGGTGCCGCTGATGGTGTTCTTCTGGCTGTTCGGGCTGGCCTGGATCGCCACCTTCTACGTCACGGCCAGCACCGGCACCGACGTGCCGGTGATGTCCGACCTGGCGAACTGGAACCTGGGCATCGGGTTCACCTCGATCATCCTCGGGGTGATCCTCTCGACCCGCTGGCGGTAGTCCGCCGCCCCCGTCCGGCGCCCGTCGCTTCACGACGCGGTCGGCGCGGCTCGCCTTCGCGTCGCCGCGCCGACCGCGTCGGGCACTCGCGCAGTGGCCGGGGCCACCAGTGACAGCCCCTGGCACATGCCCACTTTTCGGGCCGGCGAATCCACGGGTGTTATCCACATGACCGGGATCGCCGACCCCGGCTTTCCCCAGGTTTTCCACAATCGGATGTTCGGCCTGACGGCCGCCGCGTGCGCGCGGCGGCCGTCAGCCGAGCCCTGAGGTCAGCTCCTGGGCCTTGACCGCCATCGCCCCGACCAGCACCACCAGGGTCACCGCCGAGGCGGCGAGCCAGACCGGCCTCCGCTGCGGCAGGTAGAGGAACGCCGCCGCGAGCAGTCCGCCGACGACCAGGCCGCCGAGATGGCCCTCCCAGGAGATGAAGTCGCGGCCGCCGTAGGTGATGATCAGGTTCAGCACCAGCAGCAGCACGATCGACGCCGTCGGCACTCCCAGCCTGCGCCGGTACACGAAGTACGCACCGAACAGGCCGAAGATCGACCCGGATGCGCCGATGGCGGGCTGGACCGGGTCCACCAGCATCAGCAGCGCCGAGCCGCCGATGCCCGACAGCATGAAGAGCGCGAGGAAGCGCCCGCGCCCGATCAGCGCCTCCAGTTGCGGCCCGAGGGTCCACAGCGCCCACATGTTGAACAGCAGGTGCACGGGGCCCAGCCCCTGGTCGGGCGGCTGGTGCAGGAAGATCGAGGTGACCGGCCGCCACCACTCGCCCTCGGCGACGCCGATGGCCTCCCGGCCGTCGCCCGACAGGGCCACGCCGACCATCGCCAGCCACTCGATCACGGTGCCGGACGCCACGACCTCGGCCGCGTAGGCGAGCAGGCACAGCCCGATCAGCGAGTAGGTGACCACCGGCCGGCCGGGAGTGACCGTCCTCGCCCGGCGGACGCCCTTGTTGCCCTCGGCGACGCACTCCACGCACTGGTGGCCGACGGCCGCGTCCCGCATGCAGTCCGGGCAGATGTACCGGTCGCAGCGGGTGCAGCGGACGTAGGTCTCCTGGCCGGGGTGCCGGTAACACGTCGGCACCCCGGTGGCGGGTTCGTTGCTCATGGCGGGCTCCGTCCGGGGTCGGTCTCCCTGTCAACGGTCAGCGGCGCTCGATCGTCACCGACTCGATGACGACGTCCTCCACCGGCCGGTCCATGCGCCCGGTCTGCACGCCGGAGATCGCGTCCACCACGTTGGTGCCCTCGATGACCTTGCCGAAGATGGTGTGCCGGCCGGTCAGGTGGCGGGTGTGGGCCACGTTGGTGGTGATGAAGAACTGCGAGCCGTTGGTGCCGGCCCCGGCGTTGGCCATCGCCAGCAGGTAGGGCTTGTCGAACTTCAGGTCCGGGCTGAACTCGTCCTTGAACTCGTAGCCCGGGCCGCCGGTGCCGGTGCCCAGCGGGTCGCCGCCCTGGATCATGAAGTCCGGGATGACGCGGTGGAAGATCGTGCCGTTGTACAGCGGCTTGGTCGACTCCTCGCCGGTCTCGGGGTGCCGCCAGGTGCGGGTCCCCTCGGCCAGCTCGACGAAGTTGGCCACGGTCTCGGGCGCCTGCTCCGGGTAGAGCTGGACGACGATCTTGCCCTTGTTGGTGTTCAGGGTCGCAAAGACTTCGTTGGCCACGACGGCCCCCTCCTCGTCGGATGGAATTGTGCAGGTTCGTTCACCGATGTCCGTCCACCCTGCGTGACGATGTGATCGCACGCACAGGGTTTACCCCCCGCTCGGTGGGAAGGCTGCTTGGCAGGACCTCGCAAACAGGGAGGTTAGCGTGTCCCTAAAGATGAGCATCCGCAAGCCGCAGGACGAGGCGCTCTCACGTATGAGCCGCGCCCAGGAGGCGTACCGGCAGGGCTATGAGGCCTGCCGGAACGGAGCCTTCCTCGCGGCCGAACGGATCGGCCCGGCGGCCCAGCACACGCGTGACGTGGCCGCCGAACGCGCCCTGGCCGCCCGTGGCTGGAGCGCACCCCGGCTGGAGCACGCCGCCCGCTACGTGGAGGCCGACCTGGCCCCCCGGGTGAGCTCGTTCCTGACCGACGTGGCGCAGCGGGTGGAGCCCGAGCCCCCGCCCCAGCGCGGCCGCAAGGCCATGCTGGGCATGGTCGCGGCCGTCGCGGCGCTCGGCGTGGCGGGCCTGATGGCGGCCCGTCGCGGCAACGACCAGGAGTTGATCTACGAGTCCGACGAGCAGAAGTCGGACACCAAGGCGCACACCTCGTAGGCGTACTCCTCGTGAGCGGAATCCGAAGGGCCCGGCGCCTCGCCGGGCCCTTCGGCCTGCCGATTCCCTACCAACCGGTACGGTGGGCGCCATGTCGCCGAAACCCCCTTCGCTCCGGCACCTGCTGAGGGACCGGGCCCGCAGGGAGATCCACAAGGCCGTGCACCGCGGCTGGGAGTGGGTCCAACGCCACGGGGAGATCACCCCGCACACCCCCGGCAGGCGGAAGTTCGCCCACCTCGGCGAAGGGGTCTGCATCGGCTTCCCGGTGGGCAGCATCTACGGCGAGCCGTGGATCTCGATCGACGACCACACGCTGGTGGGCACCCATGTGACCATCTCGGCGGGCTTCGTCCCCGGCCTGGACCTCGGCCCCGACACCATCGTGAAGATCGGCAAGAGCTGCTCGCTCGGCCGCGGCACGCACATCGTGGGCCACCAGTCGATCGAGATCGGCGACGACGTCTTCACCGGCCCCAACGTCTACATCACCGACCAGAACCACACCTACGCCGACCTCGACACCCCGGTGGGCCGCCAGTGGCCGGAGAACAACCCGGTGGTGATCGGCCCGGGCTGCTGGATCGGGACCGGCGCGATCATCCTGCCCGGCACCCGGCTCGGCCGGAACGTGGCCGTGGCGGGCGGCGCCGTGGTGCGCGGCGAGTTCCCCGACCACTCGGTGATCGGCGGCGTCCCGGCCAAGGTCCTGCGGAGCTACGACCGCGCGGAGGGCTGGCAGCCCCCGCTGCGCAACACGCCGCTGGTCTCCCTGGACGAGCTGGCGGCGCTGTCGGTGGACGGCCTGGCGGGCCTGCAGATCCTCCAGGACAGGCTCCGCGAGGAGGCGCAGATGAACGAGACCCTGCGCGAGGAGGCGGGCTGAGGCCCCACCGGCGGCCCGGCGGCGCGTTCCAGACGGGGCGGAGCGGCCCGGTCACGGCTCGCGAACGCGAACAGGCCCCCTGCCCGTGTCCCGGGCAGGGGGCCTGCTGTTGCTCAGGCTGAGCGCCTGTCAGGCCTGGCGGGCCGGACGCCGGTCGCCGCCGTCGCGGCGCGGGCCGTAGGAGCCGCCCCGGCGCTGGCCGCCGTGACCGCCCTCGCGACGCTGGCCGTAGCCGCCCTCGCGCTGGCCGTAGCCGCCGCCCTCACGGGGGCCGCGGTAGCCGCCCTCGCGACGCTCGCCGCCGTTGAAGCCGCCTTCACGGCGCTCGCCGCCGTTGAAACCGCCCTCGCGCGGAGCCCGGTAGCCACCCTCGCGGCGCTCACCGCCGTAGCCGCCCTCGCGACGCTCGCCGCCGCCGTTGAAGCCGCCCTCGCGCGGGCCGCGGTACCCGCCGCCGCCCTCGCGGCGCGGACCGCGACCGCCGCCACCGCCGCCGAAGCCGCGGCCGTTGCCGCGCCGTCCGCCCGGACGGCCGCCGCGGCCGTTCTCCCGGCGCGGGCGCTCGGGGATGATCGGCTCGACGATGGGCTCGAACGACGGCACCCGGGCGCCGGTCAGCCGGGCCAGGGCCTCGTCACCGGAGGCCACGCGGGTGCGCGGGGCCTCGATGCCCGCGCGGCGGGTCATCGCCGAGGTCGAGCGCACCTGGTGCGGCAGCACCAGGGTGACCACGGTGCCCTTCTCGCCGGCGCGCGCCGTGCGGCCCGCGCGGTGCATGTAGTCCTTGTGGTCGGCCGGCGGGTCCACGTGCATGACCAGGCTGATGTTGTCGACGTGGATGCCGCGCGCGGCGACGTCGGTGGCGACCAGCACGTTGAACGAGCCCTCGTGGAACTCGGCCAGCGTCCGGGTGCGCAGGCCCTGGCTCTTGCCGCCGTGCAGGCCGGCCGCGCGCACGCCGGCGTCGGTCAGCTGCTTGGTGAGCCGGTCCACGCCGTGCTTGGTGCGGGCGAACAGGATCGTCCGGCCCTCGCGGTTGGCGATCTCGGCGGTGATGTTGGCCTTGTCCTTGGGCGCCACCAGCAGCAGGTGGTGCTCCATGGTGTCGACGCCGGGCTCGTCCACCGGGCCGATGGCGTGGGTGACCGGGTCGTTCAGGTAGCGCTTGACCAGCACGTCCACGTCGCGGTCCAGCGTGGCCGAGAACAGCAGCCGCTGGCCGCCGGGGCGGGCCTGGTCGAGGATGTCGGTGACGTCGGGCAGGAAGCCCATGTCGGCCATGTGGTCGGCCTCGTCCAGCACGACGATCTCGATGTCGGACAGGTCGGCGGCGCCCTGGCGCATCAGGTCCTTGAGGCGGCCGGGCGTGGCCACCAGGATCTCCACGCCGCGGCGCAGCGCGTCGATCTGCTTGAACATCGAGGTCTGGCCGATGACGGTCTTGAAGTGCAGGCCGACGCTGCGGCCGAGCGGCTCCAGGTTCGTCTGGACCTGCTGGGCCAGCTCGCGGGTCGGCACGAGGATGAGGCCGAGGGGGCGCTTGGGCGCGGCGCGGCGGCCGGCCAGGCGGGCGAGCAGGGGCAGGCCGAAGGCGAGGGTCTTGCCGGAGCCGGTCTTGCCGCGGCCGAGGACGTCGCGGCCGGCCATCACGTCGGGGATGGCGGCGGCCTGGATCGGGAACGGCGACTCGATGCCGGCGCGGGAGAGGGCGGTGACGAGCTCGGCGGGCAGGCCGAGCTCGGCGAAGGTGGGGACGACCGCCTCGTCGGTGGACGGGGTGAGGTCACGGGCAGCAGGAACGTTGGTCACGCAATACCTTCCGAGAGGGGGGCACGTCTCGGGAGGCACCGCGGAGAGAGTGTGCGGGCTGCAAGGACGAGCCGGACGCGTTCAGCGTCGTAAGAGTGATTTGTTCAGTCTAACGTCGCCGACGGCCCAGGTTATGCCCCGTCCCGCATGATGAACCCCGTCACACGTCCATATCCGGCTACTTTCATCCCCTCCGGCGTCGCCGCGCGGGGGCCGTCGGACGGGGGCCGGGCCGCCCCCGCCCGCATCCCGCCGAAGGCGCCGCACCGCCCTGGGGGAAGGGTTTCCGGACGGGTCGCCCGGCGGCGGGACGGGCGGTCTCCGCGGCCGCTCCACCGGGACGACCGGCAGGTCCGGGGCGCGCCGGAGCGGCATCTGGAATTGGTTCGCGCGTTGTGGGTCACGCCGGGCGGCGGGTCTCGGCCCCGGATGCCTTCCACGGGTCGCCGGCGACCTGTGGAGACCGGCCCCGGCGACCGGGCGCGCGGCGGGGCGGCAGGCGCTCCCCGCCCCGTCGGCACCGATTTTCGTCGCGGCGTGTCTCGGCGCGCCGGAGGACGCCGGCGCGCCCCGCCCGTCGCCCCGCGTCACCTCAGCAGGCGCAGGAGATCCCGGAGATCGGCGCGGTGAGCGGGTCGGGGGAGCGGCGGGTGACGGCGCCCCGGCCGTCCTCCACGGGGAAGCCCTCCCGGGCGTAGTACTCGAACCCGCCGATCATCTCCTTGACGGCGTAGCCGAGCCTGGCGAACCCCAGCGCGGCCTTGGTCCCGCCGTTGCAGCCCGGGCCCCAGCAGTAGACGACGACGGTGGCGTCCCGGGGGATCAGGGCCTCGGCGCGCTCGGCGATCTGCGCGGTGGGGAGGTGGACCGCGCCGGAGACGTGTCCCTGGTCCCAGCTCTCGGTGCTGCGCGAGTCGACCACGACGACGCCGGGGGAGCCGGCCGCGAGGTCGGCGGCCACGTCGGAGACGTCGGTCTCGAACGCGAGCCGGGCGGCGAAGTGGGCGATCGCCTCGGCGCTGGAGGCGGCGGGCACCGCGGCGACGGCGGACACGGTGGTGATGGTGGGGGACATCCGGAACTCCTCTGACCTGCGCTCCTACCGGCTGACACGACGATCATGGCGGTTTCCGCCGCGGCTCCCCCAGTGGCAAGAACGCCTGATATCGCTAATATCCCGCCATGCACCTGGTCTCCCCCGCCCGCCGGCACACCGTCTCCGTGCTGGCCTTCGACGGCATGGCCCCGTTCGAGCTCGGCGCGGTCGTGGAGGTGTTCGGCCTGCCCCGGCCCGAGCTGGAGGTCCCCTGGTACGACCTGCGGGTCTGCTCCCTGGAGCGCGGTCCGATGCGCGCGGTCGGCGGCTTCACCATGACCACCGAGTACGACCTGGGCGACTTCGCCGCCGCCGACACCGTCATGGTCGTCGCCGTCCCGGACGTGCGCGGCGCCGTGCCGGCCCCCGTCGTCGCGGCGCTCCGGGACGCGCACGCCCGCGGGGCGCGGGTCGTGTCGATCTGCTCGGGCGCGTTCGCGCTGGCGGCGGCCGGCCTCCTGGACGGCCGCGAGGCCACCACGCACTGGCGCTACGCGGGCCTGCTCCAGCGGCGCCATCCCCGCGTCCGCGTCACCCCCGACGTCCTCTACGTGGACGGCGAGGACGTGCTGACCGGCGCGGGCAGCGCCTCGGTCCTCGACATGTGCCTGCACCTGGTCCGCAAGGACCACGGCGCCCGGGTGGCCAACGCCGTGGCCCGGCGCCTGGTCGTCCCGCCGCACCGCGACGGGGGACAGGCGCAGTTCGTGGAGGCCGCCGTCACCGCGCCCGAGGTGGACGACGCGGTGGCCCGCGCCGTCGACTGGGCGCTGGCGCACCTGGCCGAGCCCATCACCGTCGCCGACCTGGCGCGCGCCGCGTGCCTGGCGCCCCGCACCTTCATCCGGCACTTCAACCGGCAGACCGGCACCAGCCCGCTGCGGTGGGTGATCACCCAGCGCGTCATGGCGAGCCTCCCCCTGCTGGAGGGCACCGCCACGCCGGTGGAGGAGATCGGCGCGGCGGTCGGGTTCGAGAGCCCGGCGACGTTCCGGCACCACTTCACGCGCGCGATGAAGACCTCGCCGTCGGTGTACCGGCGCACCTTCCGCGCGGCGTCCTGAGCGCGCCCGCGCCCGCACCGCGGACACGGCGCGGGAATCCCGCAAGGCATGGGGGCGGCGGCCCTGGGTAGGTTCCGCGGACAGGCGACGATCTTCTGTGGGGGGCAGGGATGGGGCGCACGGTGGCGGTCGCGCGCGGGCGGACGCGGCGGACCTGGCTGAGGGTGCTGGGGACGGGGCTGCTGCTGTGGGCGGCGACCGTGGCCGTCACGGTCCTGACCGCCAACGCGAACCTGCTGCCCACCATCGTGCTGCTGGGCAGCTTCGTGGTGCCGGTCACCTTCGCGATCTGGGCGTACGAGCACGGCACCGCCGACGAGATCACCGTGCCGCTGCTGTTCAGCTCGTTCGTGGTCGGCGGCGTCCTCGGCATCCTGGGCGCGTCGCTGCTGGAGACCTACCTGCTGCACCCTTCGCCGTGGATGTACGTGGGCGTCGGGCTGATCGAGGAGGGCGTCAAACTCGTCGCGCTGATGGTGGTGGCCCGGCGCCTGCGCGGGTACGGCACGCGCGACGGCATGGTGCTGGGCGCGGCGGTCGGGTTCGGGTTCGCCGCCTTCGAGAGCGCCGGCTACGCGTTCAACGCCCTGGTCACCGTGGAGGGCCTCAGCATCCGCTCGATGGTGGAGACCGAGGTGCTGCGCGGTCTGCTCACCCCGCTCGGCCACGGCCTGTGGACCGCGATCCTCGGCGGCGTGCTGTTCGCGGCGGCCCGGCGGCACGGGCGCTGGCGGCTGGACGTCACGGTGCTGGCGACCTACCTCGGCGTGTCGCTGCTGCACGCGCTGTGGGACTCCATGCACGGGCTGGCCATCGCCGCGACGCTGATCATGACGGGCGCGCCCTGGCAGTTCCAACTGCTGCAGCGCGGCTACCTGCCCGAGGCGACCCTCGAGCAGGACCACCTGATCACCCTGTTCAACTGGGTGGGCCTCGCGGCCATCTCGGTGGTGGCGCTGCTGTGGCTGCGCGCGCTGGCGGCGCGCTCCCGCGAACTCCCCCCGCCGCCCCCGGAGCAGCCGCTGCCGTGGGGCCCGGCGAACCCGTGGCAGGGCTGAACGCTCAACGCCGCCAGCGCGGCTGCCCCGGCCCCTTGCAGGTGTGGACGCGCCCCCTGGAGGTTCCGGTCGCGCCGGCCGGCGAGCAGAACGCCCCGGGGTGCACCGTCCGGCCGCCGGTGTCCTCCTCCGGCGGCTCCGGCGCCCTGGTCTTGGTGGGCCGGGGAGTGGGCTTGCGTATGCGCGGAGGCGTGACGTCCGGGACATGGGCCGTGCACCAGGCGCTCATCCGTGCGCCGCCGGCCGTCGAAACCTGCCGGGCCGCCGGGTTCCGCGAGGCCGCGCCCGCCGCCCGGGCCTTCGCCAGCGCGGTGGCGGCCTTGGAGGAGATGCCGGCCGTCCGGTAGGCGGACGCGTAGGCGGCGTAGACGCACATGCGCCGGGCCGAGGCGTCCACCGTGGGCGTGCTGCTGACCGGGGTTGTCGGGCGTCGTCAGGAACATCCCTCGAACTGCGGGACCGACTCGGTGAGCCGCAGCCGCGAGGCCCCGAACCAGGTGCGCAGCAGCCGCGCGGCGGTGCCGTCCTGGTACATCAGGGTGATCGCGCGGTTGACGGCCTCGCAGCCGTCGATGTCGCCCTTGCGCAGGCCGACGCCGTAGGGCTCGTCGGTGAACGGCGCGTTGACGATCCGCACCTTCCCGGCGGCCTGCGCGGCGAACCCGGCCAGCACGAGGTCGCCGGTGGACACCGCGTCGGCGTCCCCGGCCAGCAGCTTGCCCAGGCAGGCGCTGTAGGAGGGGGCCGGGACCGGGCGCACCGCGATGCCGAGGCCGGCGGTGACGCGCTCGCCCGACACCGATCCGGCGGCCTGGCAGACCCGCCGCCCGGCCAGCCCGCGCACGTCCCTGATCCGCCGCTCGTCCCGGCGGACCATGATGTCCTGGCGGGCGAGGTAGTAGGGGCCGCCGAAGGTGACCTGGACGGCCCGCTCCGGGGTGATGGAGTAGGAGGCCAGCACCAGGTCCACGGTGCGCGCCTCCAGCTGCCGCTCGCGGTCGTCGGAGGTGACCGCGCGGAAGGTGACCTCGGACGCGCCGAGGCGGCGGGCGAGGTAGCGCCCCACCTCGACCTCGAAGCCCCGGAAGACGCCGTCCGGCCCGCGCACGGCGAGTCCGGGCTGGTCGGCCTTGACGCCGATCACCAGTTCGCCGCGCCCGGCCACCGAGTCCGTCCCGTCGGCGGAGCATCCGAGCAGCCCCAGGACGAGGACCAGACAACCGACCACGCGTACGCCGACAGATGCCACACATCAGGGATAGGAGGCCGAAACAGCCTCCAGATGAACGCCGGACCACGGCATGGGGGCGGTCTCCGGTCGTCCCCCACCGGCTACGGGCACAGGGAGCGCCGCGCGGCGTCGCCGAGCAGGGCCACCTGTGCCGCGTCCGGTTCGGGGGCGGCGCCGGTCACCCAGAGGCGGCACAGCTCCTGGGCCGGGCCGAGCCAGAGGACGAACGCGAGGGTGAAGTCCAGCGGGCGCAGGGCCCCGTGGTGCTCCTGGATGCGCCACCACGACCGGACGGCGCCGAAGAAGCGCCGGTTCTGCTCGGCGAGGGCCGCCATGCCCGGCTCGCCCTCGACGGGGCGGCGCTCGGTCAGCAGGAACCGCGCCAGGTCGGGGTTGCGGACGCACCAGCCGACGTGGCGGGCGACGACGGCCGGGACCGCCTCGCCGGGGTCGGGATGGCGCTCCAGCTCCTCGGCGATCTCGGCCTGGTAGCCGCGCAGCGCCTCGGCGAACAGGGCCGCGACCACCTCCTCCTTGCTCTGGAAGTGGTGGTAGAAGCTGCCCACGCTGACGCCGGCCTCCTTGCGCAGCGCGGTCAGCGTGGTGGCCGCCGCGCCGTCCCTGCCGAAGCAGGCGAGGGCCGCGCGCAGGATCCGGTCCCGTCCCGAGTCGCCGTTCATCGTGGTCGAGTATCCCCTTGCGAAACATTTCTCGGTAGTAACAGAATAATGTTCTGTCGAGTTCCCGCCGCAAGGAGCACCGCATGTCCCTCGCCTACACCGACATCGTCGAGCAGGCCCGCGCCGAGACGCGGACGCTGGTCGAGGTGGAGCGGCACGGCCCCCGCGCCGTGGTGACCATGACCGATCCGGGCCGGCTCAACGTGCTGAGCGCCGCGCTGACCCTCCAGCTCAGGGAGCGGCTGGCCGAACTGCTGGGCGACCCGAAGGTGCGCGCGGTGGTGCTCACCGGCGCCGATCCGGGCTTCTCGGCCGGCGGCGACCTGGCCCTGATGGCCGGGGCGGTCGAGCGCCTGGCCGACCCCGCCGACGAGGAGGGCTCCACCCAGCCCTGGCGCTGGATCCGCTACCAGTTCGGCGGGTGCGTGCGGCTCATCGCGGGCAGCGACGCCCTGGTGGTGTCGGCGCTCAACGGCCCGGCGGCGGGCGTGGGCCTGGCGCTGGCGTTCGCCTCGGACCTGGTGGTGGCCTCCGAGCGGGCGACGATCGTCCCGGCGTTCGGAAAGATCGGGCTGCTGCCGGAGGTCGGCACGAGCTGGCACCTGACCCACCGGCTCGGCTACCAGCGCGCCGTGCAGTACCACCTGTCGGGCGAGCATCTGGACGCGGCCAAGGCGCTGGAGTACGGGCTGGTCAACGAGGTCGTGCCGCACGGGGAGCTGCTGGAGCGGGCCCGCTGGTGGTGCGAGCGCGCGCTGGAGATGCCCGAGGCGGCCCAGCTCATGGCGGTGCCGCTGCTGCGGCAGGCCGCCGGGATGACGTGGGAGCAGTCCCTGGTGATGGAGGAGTTCGCCGAGCCGAACTGCTTCACCACCAAGGGCTTCGCCGACTCGGTCGACGCGATGCTGCACCGCAAGGGGTGAGGCGCGCCCGCCCTCGGCGACCGGCCTGGAACGTGCCGGCGCCCTGCCCCGAAGATCGAGACAGGGCGCCGGTGAAGGTGGAGCCACGGGGATTCGAACCCCGGACACCCGGCTTGCAAAGCCGGTGCTCTGCCAACTGAGCTATGGCCCCCCGCAGAACGAGCGCGACCAGCTTACCCGTGCTCGGCGGGGCGCGCGGCACCCCGCGCGCGGGCGGGAAGGCGGCCGGGACCGCCTCCGGTACGTCGCGCGGAAAGCAGTGGACCCGGCGGGATCGAGGCGGGCGACGTCGTCGGCTCCGCTCCGGTCACGCCGGGGCCCTCTTCACAGTCGGCTCAGCTGTCGGAGGACGTGGCCTCGGTCCACAGGTCCAGCTCGGCGCGGTCCTGCTGGAGCCGACGCCAGACAGCGAAGCCGCCAAGACCAACAACGGCGAGAACAAGCAGCTTCTTCACGGTGGGGACCCCTTCACCTCGACTATGAAGCCAATGCCCGGGGAAACGATCGGACCGTGTACGAGAGTTCCCCCAGGTTCTTTGCGCAGCCTAGCAACCCGGCCCCGGCGCTCCGCACCCCCTCGCCGGTATCGGACTCAACGTCCAATCCGGACGGGCGCCGGTGCGGGTGGTGTGGCGATCGCGCCACCTCGCCGGACGCCCCGGGCCGCCGCATAATCGCAGGGGTGAGCGCAGAGGACGACTTCGGGCTCTGGGAAAGCGAGCTGCGCGGCCAGGCCCAGGAGGACGAGCGGGGCGACGGCGGCATGCTGCTGGTCGCCGCCGGGACCGCCGCCGGATGCGCCCTGCTGATCGTCCTCGGCGACGTGCAGCTCGGCGTGGCGGGCCTGGTGCTGGCCGCATTGATCCTTTTGCTGTGGCGGATCGGCCTTTGATGCGATGATCCCGGCATGGAGCTCGCCGACGCACGCATCCTGCTGACCGGCGCCAGCGGCGGCATCGGCCGGGCGCTGGCGGTCACGCTGGCCGCCCGCGGCGGCCGGGTGGTCCTCACCGGCCGCCGCGCCGACGTGCTGGAACCGCTCGCCGAACGGCTCGGCGGCACCGCCATCGCCGCCGACCTGGCCGACCGCGCCGCGGTCGAGGACCTGCTGGCCGAGGCCGGCGACATCGACGTCCTGGTCGCCAACGCGGCGCTGCCCGCCTCCGGCCCCCTGGACGACTACTCCCTCGACCAGATCGACCGCGCCCTGGACGTCAACCTGCGCGCCCCCATCGTCATGGCCCGGCTGGCCGGGGCCGCGATGGCCGCGCGGGGCCGCGGGCACCTGGTGTTCGTGTCGTCGCTGGCGGGCAAGACCGCTTCCGGCCAGGCGTCGCTCTACAACGCCACCAAGTTCGGGATGCGCGGCTTCGCGCTGGCGCTGCGCGAGGACATGCGGCCGCACGGGGTGGGCGTGTCCACGGTGTTCCCGGGGTTCATCCGGGACGCGGGCATGTTCGCCGACGCCGGGGTGTCCCTGCCCAGGGGCGTCGGGACGCGCTCGCCGCAGGACGTGGCGCGCGCGACGGTCCGGGCGATCGAGCGGAACCTCGGCGAGGTGGACGTGGCCCCGCTCGGCCTGCGGCTCGGCGCGCTGCTGGGCGGCGCGGCCCCCGCGCTGGCCGCCGCCGTGCAGCGCCGCGCCGGCGGCGACAGGATCACCGAGGGCCTGGCCCGCGGCCAGCGCGCCAAGCGCTGAGCGCCCCCCGCCCGGCGGGCGGCACCGGGAACGATGATCCAATAGGCCCACCGACGAGTGGAGGGGGATCCCCATGACCGACGCGACGGCCGGCGGCACCTTCGAGATCGGCGGGGACCTGCCCGTCCGGCGTCTCGGGTTCGGCGCGATGCGGATCACCGGTCCCGGCACGTGGGGCGAGCCGCAGGACCGCGACGAGGCGCTGCGCGTGCTGCGCCGGGCCGTGGAGCTCGGCGTCACCTTCATCGACACCGCCGACTCCTACGGCCCGTCCGTCAGCGAGGAGCTGATCGCCGAGGCGCTGTCGCCCTACCCGGCGGACCTGGTGATCGCCACCAAGGGCGGCTTCACCCGGCAGGGCCCGAACGCGTGGGCCGCGGTCGGCCGCCCCGAGTACCTGCGCCAGTGCGTCGAGATGAGCCTGCGGCGGCTGGGCCTGGAGCGCATCGACCTCTACCAGCTGCACCGCATCGACCCGCAGGTGCCGCTGGAGGAGCAGCTCGGCGTGCTGCGCGACATGCGCGACGAGGGCAAGATCCGGCACATCGGCCTGTCGGAGGTGTCGGTCGCCGAGATCGAGGCGGCCCGCGCGATCGTCCCGATCGTGACGGTGCAGAACCTGTACAACCTGACCGAGCGCCGCTCCCAGGACGTCCTGGAGCACTGCGAGCGCGAGGGCATCGGCTTCATCCCGTGGTTCCCGCTGGCGGTCGGCCGACTCGCCGCGCCCGACGGCGTGCTCGCCAAGGCCGCCGAACGGCACGGCTCGTCCCCGGCGCAGCTCGCGCTGGCCTGGCTGCTGCACCGCTCGCCGGTGATGCTCCCGATCCCCGGCACCTCCAAGGTCGCGCACCTGGAGGACAACGTCGCCGCCGCCGGGATCGCCCTGTCCGGCGACGAGGTCGCCGAGCTGGGCGACCTCGTCACGGCCTGAGCCGCTCGGGCTCGGCCTCCCCGGCCGCGAACGCGGTCTCCGGCGCCGGCGTCGCCTCGGGCGCCGGGGTCCGCGCGGTCGCCAGCACCGACCCCGACAGGATCAGCGCGAACGCGGCCACGATCGTCCAGGTCAGCGGCTCGCCCAGCAGCAGCACGCCCGCCGCGACCGCCACCGCCGGGTTCACGTAGGTGAACACCGGCGCGCGGACGGCGCCGACCTCGTGGATCAGCTCGAAGAACGCCACGAACGCCACCGCCGTGCACACCGTGCCCAGCACCGCCAGCGCCACCAGCACCCGGCCGTCCGGCAGCTCGGCGGGGCGGGTCACCGCCGCCGGGACCGCGTAGACCAGCGCGGCCACCCCCAGGCACACCGTCGTCAGCGGCAGGCTCGGCACCTCCCGCAGCTTCCGCGCCAGGATCAGCGGCGCGGTGGCGTAGCCGAGCACCACCAGCCCGACCTCGCCGACCGCCCAGGCGCTGCCGCCGTCCAGGTGCGGCGCCGCCAGCACCCCGACCCCGACCAGGCCCAGCAGCAGCCCCGCGAGGCGCGCCGGGCCGAGCCGCTCGGCGTCCCCGGTCAGCCGGCCCGCGACCACCGCGACGATCGGGACGGCCGCGATGAGCAGCCCCGTCATGCCGCTGGACAGGGTGCGCTCGGCGTCCGACAACAGCGCCCACGGCCCCAGGATCTCCAGCGCCGCGAACGCCAGCAGCCACTTCCAGTGGCCGCGCACCGCCGCCAGCCCCCCGGCCCGCAGCGCCAGCGGGAGCAGCAGCAGCGCGCCCAGCGCGGTGCGCGCGAACACCACCATCGGCACCGAGATGCCGTTCTCCACCGCCACCTTGATCAACAGATAGGGGATGCCCCACAACACGCTCATCAACGCGAACAGCATCCAGCCCCGCCGGGTCACCACTGCCTCCACTCGTGCGCGCCGCCCTGGCGCACCGGCGTCAGTGTGGGCCGGAGCGGCGGGCGCCGTCTTGAACGCTGTTGCGGTACACGCCCGGCGTGACCCCCAGCACGCGCCGGAACCAGCGCGTCAGGTGCGCCTGGTCGGCGAACCCGACCGCGGAGGCGGCCTCGGCGGGCCGCCACCCCGCCTCCAGCAGCGCGCGGGCCCGTCCGACCCGGTACTGGGCGAGCCACGCGTACGGCGGCATGCCCATCGCGTCGCGGAACGCGCGCAGCACCTGGTAGCGCGACAGGCCGAGGTCGGCGGCCAGGTCGGTGAGGGCGGGCGGCGCGGTGATCTCGTCGGCGAGGCGGGCGGCGACCCGCCGCGCGACCTCGCCGCCCGGCCCGGCGCCCGGCCCGGCGGGGCGGGCGGCGGTCTCGGCGTGCCGCCCGACCAGCGCCGACAGCGTCCACAGCAGCCGCGACTCGCCCTCCAGGGGATCGTCGCCCCGCATGAGCGCCCGGTGCGCCCGCCACAGCTCGCACCCCAGCAGCGGATCGCGCACGATCGGGTCGCGGAAGTGCGGCACCCGCCGGCCGACCTCCGCCAGGAAGGACGCGCTCGGGTACATGACGCGGTAGGCGAAGCCCTCCGCGCCCGCCGGGCCACCGGTGTGCGGCTCGCCCGGCTCGACGATCACCAGGTCGCCCGGTCCGGAGCCGACCTGCCCGCCCCGGTAGCGCATGACCTCGCATCCGGCGGTGGTGACGCCGATGGCGAACTCCTCGTGCACGTGCGGGGCGTAGTGCAGCCGCTTCAACCGGGCGGTCATCAGGTCCAGCGGCGCGTCCTGGACGCCCTCGACGCGCGCCCACACGGCCCGGTCGGGCGAGGCGGCCGTCTCGCCCGGAGCGGCCCGGCGGGACGCGGAGGGCGCGCGGTCAGGCGGAGAAGACGTGCCGGAGCCGCCAGCGGTCGGCGTCACGGCCCAGCTCCGCCACGGCGGGCCCGGCCGCGCCGGTGATCCGCACGCGGTAGATCCGCGTCTCGGCCGCCGCGCCGTAGGTCTTCAGGACCGCGTCCACGGTGTAGCGCGCGCCCCGCCACTCGTACGCCGTGAGCCGTCCGGCGGTGTCGTGCTCGGCGCGGATCGGCTCGTTCAGAAGGTGCCCCATGGAGCCTCGACCCTAGCAGCGGCTCGAACGCCTGTTCCCTGCGCGTGAGACGTCTCCGTGCCTGGTCAGCGCCGTTTTTCGCGGCGGGTCCGCTGGTGCCGGCGAGGTGCTCGCGGCGCCGCCCGGGCGTGTCCGAGTCCCGGCGGGCGGACGTCCCGCCGATGCCCGCGGAGCTCGACTTCATGGCGACATTAAGGCGCAGCGGCGTCCCCATGTCCATATCCGGGAGCGCCGCAGCGCTCGTTCCGGGGAGATATCCACAGGCTGGGGGCAACGCTATGCACAGGCGATGACCAGCGCGGGAAGGGCCGTACCCCCTGTCATTCCACAG
The DNA here is from genome assembly GCA_050936435.1 of Spirillospora sp. CA-253888. Taxonomy (GTDB): domain Bacteria; phylum Actinomycetota; class Actinomycetes; order Streptosporangiales; family Streptosporangiaceae; genus Spirillospora. Next base: position 3,792,909 of record JBNJMT010000001.1, on the reverse strand, counting down.
CGAAATCCCCAGCTGCCAGGGCGTTTCGCCTTCGCTGTCCACCAGGTTTCCCCAGGCTTGACCCGCCCGGTCGTCGCCCTGGCTCCGTCCACAGAATCCACAGGCTGTGGATAACTTCCGTGCACAACCTGTGGTTCGTGCGCGGCGCCGGTGTCCACCGCCCCTTCCCCAGGTGTTCCCCAGGCGCTTCGCGCGTTGTCCACGTGGTGGAAAACCCTGTGAGCAGGGGCTGAGCCGCCTTTCGTACACCGTTGCTCACAGGCCGTGCACAACCTGTGGGCAACTCGCCTCCACAATCGACCGGACCCGGTGGACGGGCGTTGCCCACCGGACATCCCCAGGCTGTCCCCAGGAAGGGCCGGTCCTGTGCACGACACCTTCGTGGGCGCCCGGCCCGCACTCCAGCCGACACACCGGACAAGGGTCCGAGACCGTCCGGACCAGACAATGCGCCCGGTCAGAGCGCCTTCAGGTCGACGGCCCCCGCGACGGCGTGCTGGCCCGCGTCGTTGGGGACCGGGACGCCGGGCGTCGCGTAGCCGGGCCGCAGCCGCTGCGGGTCGGCGGGATCGGCCAGCGCCCCGGCCGCGTCCACGACCGCGTCGTACTCGCCGCCCTCGCGGATCCAGCGGTTCAGCCCCTGCCGCACCCGCTCCCGCTCCGGCGTCCAGGCGGGCGTGCCCTTCAGCGGCGGCAGCGTCATGCCGATCGCCTTCACGCCGTGCGCCCGCGCCGCCTTGACCAGCTCGCGGTGCGCGGCGATGAGGCTCCGCGCGGTCGCCTCGCCCGCCGGGCACGGGTCGGTGATGTCGCCGGTCCCCAGCTGGACGAGCACCGCCCGCGCCCCCGGCCGCCCCAGCACGTCCCGCCGCAACCGCTCCAGCCCGCCCTCCACGCCGCACGCCGGGCCGCCCAGCAGGCGGCTCGCGCCGATCCCCGCGTTCACCACGCCCCACGAGCGGTGCTCGGCGGCCAACCGCTCGGCCAGGCGGTCGGGGAAGCCCGCCCCGTCGGCCGGCGAGTCGCCGAGCACCACCGCCGTCCGGCGCGGCCCGCCCACCGCCTCGACGCCGGCCAGGAAGTACCAGGAGGGCGACGACTCGCGGTAGGCGTCCCCCGCGATGTCGGCCAGGCGGTCGCCGGAGGCCCGGTAGGACGGCGCGGCCGCCGTCCGGTGGAAGGTCGCGGGCCCGGTGGCCCCGCCGAGCCGCAACGTCACCGCCAGGCGCTCCAGCGGCGCGGTCGGCAGCGGCACCGGGTCGCTGACCGCCTCCGCGCCGGGCGGGACCACCGTCCCGGCCGCGCGCCCGAACAGCACCGCCGCCGCCCCCGGCCGCACCGCCGCGCCGCCCGCCGACCGGCCGACCATGGCGCCCGCCACGCGCAGCGGCCGGTCGCCGTAGCGGTTGGACAGGCGCAGCCGCAGGCGCTCGCCCCCGGCGGTGACCCGTACGACCTGGCGCACCGAGTGATCCGCGAACCCCTCGCGCGCCCACCCACCGTCCGTCGCGCCGGGCCGCTGCGGGGCCGCGCCCCACACACCCGCCCAGTGCTCCTCGGACGCGCCCAGCCGCGCGGCCGCGTGCCGCGCCGGGGACGTCTGGACCATGCCGGCGATCAGCGCCGCGCCCACCATCGCCCCGACCGAGATCTTCGCCGCGCGCAGGAACATCATGGGTCGATCGCATCATCGCAACGGGACCGGAGACATCAGGGAACGCCCCCGAACCCGGGGTAGGGGAAGCCCTACTTTTCCCTTAAGGCGGCTGCGGAAGGGACCTGCCGACGTCGAACATCCAGTGGCCACCCGACCGGTGAAGCGCCGCCCTCGCGTCACCGCCCCACCCGCGGACCAGCGGATCGGGAAGGCTCGTCGCCGGGCACCCCTGGAGCGCCGACTCCGCCACCTCCTTCAGCGCGGCGATGCGCGTCCATACCCACATCCTGGGGAAGAGCGGAAAGGCGCCTGAGGAGGATCTGGGCCAGCGCGTGGGGCGTTCTGCAATTTCCCGCTGCTGCGTCCGCAACGCGGCGAGCCGCTGCGAACCGGGATGCCTGCGCTTTGCGACCATCGCATTCACCGCGCTCCGCAACAGTCCCCTATGGGGCGCGGCGATTCCCGCGCCTTCAACGACATCCTCCAAGGCGGCGCGAACAATCGCGACGTCCCCCGCCCGTATCAACCAAGCGACCACCGGCAACACCGCCTCTTCGGACATCTGGACCTCATAGCGGCCGCTGTCCAGCAGTTCGCCCAACTCCGCCAGCCCCGCGTCGCTGAGGTAATGGCCGAACAGGGCCCGCCGGTCGGCGGGGACACCGGCGCGGTGCGCGGCTTCGGCTTCGTACACCGCCAACGGACCGCCCGCGACGGGCGCGCTCCCTGATGGACAACGTCCCGTCGGCCATGCCGTCGAGGACCCGCCGCGTCGCGTCGCAATCGCATATGAACGCGCTCGTCTCCGTAGCCTCATGCCAGAGAGCGCAGCATCGGGGTAGTCACGATGCGCACCCTTTATCCACAATCTGTGGATGAATTCCGTTCCGCACTCCTACCAGCGGAGAAAGCACCGCGACGCACTGCCGAACCACCACGAAATCCCCAGCGCGCCGACAGGCGTCCAAGCCGGCGCCGGCTGCCCCTTTTCCAACGCGTAGCCCGCGACCGCGTGCGGAGAATCAGCGCCCCCTCCGCCCATGCCCGCCGAAGGTACCGCCCGACGGCCGCCCTTGACGCACGGAACCGCTGAGGGAGACTGGCCAGGTGATCGTCAAGACTCTCCGGCCTCGCGACTACAACGAGGCACTGCACGTCGGCCACTTCTTCCGCAACAAGCGGGTCCCGGTGGTCATGGACCTCACGGCGCTCTCCGACGACGTGGCCAGGCAGTTCATCGACTTCGCCGCCGGCCTCGTGTTCGGCCGGGGCGGCGACATGGACCGCCTGGGGCCCAAGGTGTTCCTGCTGGTCCCCGCCGGCCTCGCCAAGCCCGCCGTCGTGCCCGACCGAGGCGAGCCCGGCGCCTTCTGAGACGGGACGCACCGGGGCGCCGACCGCCCGCGACCAGGCGGTCCGTCCCTCGGCCGCATTCCCCGGCAAGTGTTATGGACTGCTTACGTGATCACTGCGGGCGGTGACGCACCGCCCGCCCCCGTGGTGGACTCCGAGCACCGAGATTTTTTGATCTTCGCGAGGAGAGTTCGATGCGTAAGGCGATCATGACGGTGGCGTGTGCGGCGGCGGCTTTCGCCGGCCTCCCCTCGACGGCGTCCGCGGCGGCGGCGCCCGGCGTTCCCGAGGCCCTGCGCATCTCCACCGGCCTGAACACCGGTTTCCAGCAGTGCTCGCCGACCAGCTCGCCCACGTTCGACACGGCGATGACGCCGGCGTTCGCCGCCAGCGTCGCCGGGGGGCCCAACGAAGGGCTGACGGGCCGCATCGAGGTGGCGAAGCCCGGGGGCGACCCGTTCATCCGGCAGGCCACACCGGTCCAGTCGAGCGGTACGACCTTCGTGGTCGGGACGGCGCCCGGCAGCTTCAGCCCCGGCAGCTACCAGTTCCGCTTCCGGGCCGAGGACGGGGACCAGATGTCGGCCTGGTCGGCCTGGTGCTCGTTCCAGGTGACCGGCTCGGCGTTCCCCGCCAAGGCCTACAGCCCTGACGGCGGCCGCCACTGCCTGGACGTCACGGGCGCCAGCAAGGCCGAAGGCGCCAAGGTCCGGCTCTGGCGCTGCAACGGATCGGACGCGCAGAAGTGGCGGCGGTTCTCCGCAGGCACCTTCGTCAACGCCGCGTCCGGCAAGTGCCTGGACGTCATCGGTGACGCCGGCTTCGCCTTCGACGCCAAGACCGAGCAGGCGACCTGCGACGGCACCCCGAACCAGACCTGGCAGTCCGTGGCGGGCTCGGGTCTCCGCAACGGCGCCTCCCGCAACGTCCCGGTCTGCCTGGACATCCCGGCGGGCTTCCTGATCAGCGGCAACCCCATCCAGGTCCACGCCTGCAACGGGAGCCCCGCGCAGCGCTGGGAGCCCGTCGCCGCCGCCTGACGCGGCCCTGTGGCGGGTCCGCGCACCCACCGTTAATGCCGAAAGCCCCCGCCGGATGTCCGACGGGGGCTTTCGAGGTGGTGGGCGTACGTGGACTTGAACCACGGGCCTCATCCTTATCAGGGATGCGCTCTAACCGACTGAGCTATACGCCCTCACCTGCGCCCCCGCTTCCGGCGGCGCATGGAGAGATTACCGCATCTCGCGAGCGGACCGGTAATCCTTAAACCCGGCCGCTACTCGGCCTCCTTCAGGGTGACCTCCACGCCTCCCACCAGGTCGGCGGCCAGGTTGTAGATGACCGAGCCGACCGTGGACAGGGCGGTGACCAGCAGGACGTTCAGGGCGCCCACCAGGACCGTGTAGCCGAGCACGCGGGTGAAGGAGAACCAGCTCCCGGCGTCCAGGCCGCCGTCGGTCTGGCCCTGCTGCTTGGTCAGCTCGTTGACGGTGTCGCTGATGGCCGAGAAGACGCCGAGGCCGGACAGGATCGACCACAGGACGATCACGGCGACCAGCAGGACCACGAAGCACACCAGCGACATGACGAAGCTGAACTTCATCACCGACCACGGCTCCAGGCGCGCCAGCTGCAGCTGCGCCTTGCGGGCCGGCTTGCCGCCGGCCGCGGGCGTCTTGGCGCCGGGCTTGGTGGAGCCGGCCGCCGGGCGGTCCTTCAGGACGGTGCCCGCGAAGCCGCCCGCGCCGTTGCCCGAGGCCGCCGGGGCGGACCCGGCGGCGGAGGCCCCGGCGGCCGCCGGGGAGGCGGCGGGCTCGCGGGGGAACGGCGTGTCGGTGCGGCCGCTGGAGACCGATCCGCCGGGCTCGGCGGGCTTGGTCCAGTCCTTCTTGGCGGGCTCCTTGGCGGGCTCCTTGGGCGTCGCGGCCTTCGGCGCCGCCGCGGGCTTGGGCGCGGCGGCCTTGGCCGGCCCGTCCTTCTTGTCCTTGACCGGCGCGATCGCCTTGTCCTCGACGGGGTCGAGGTCGCTGTCCTTGACCGCCTCAAGATCGGGCGTGGTCGCGTCGGAGACCACCGGGGTGATCTCCACGGTCGCCTCGTCCCGGGCGGGCTTGGCGGATGCGGCCACGGTCTTCTTGGGCTTGGCGGTCTCGGCGCCCTTGTCGGACCCGCCCTTGCTCTTACCGGGCTGCGTGCTCACGTGTCCTCCTGGGCTGAGGGAACGTCACTCGCCGTGCCCCCTTCGTCCGTGTCGGCGTCCGAGTCCTCCATGGACTCTACGTTCCTCGCGATGGCGACGATGCTGCCCCCGTCCGCGAGGCTCATCAGACGCACGCCCATGGTCTGTCGGCCGGACTGCTTGATCTCCGCCGCACTGGTGCGGATGACGCCGCCGTTGGACGTCATGGCGAAGACCTCGTCGTCCGGGCCCACCATGAGGGCCCCTACCAACCTGCCGCGAGATTCAACGATCTTAGCGGTGAGGACGCCCTTACCCCCACGACCCTGGACCGGGTATTGGTCCACCGGGGTGCGCTTGGCGTAGCCGCCCTCGGTGGCCACCAGCACGTTCTGGGTCTCGTCCTGCACGACGAGCATGTTGAGGACCTCCTGGTCCTCCTCGAAGCGCATGCCGATGACGCCGGAGGTGGCGCGGCCCATGGGGCGCAGCGAGTCGTCGTCGGCACGGAAGCGGATGGCCTGCGCGCCGGTGGAGACCATGAGCAGGTCGTCCTCGGAGGAGACGAGGCGGGCGGCGATGACCTCGTCGTCGTCGGCGAGGTTGATGGCGATGATGCCGCCCGAGCGCGGCGAGTCGAAGTCGCGCAGGGCGGTCTTCTTGACCTTGCCGCCCTTGGTGGCGAGGACGAGGTAGGGCGCCACGTCGTAGTCGCGCAGGTCCATGACCTGGGCGATGTGCTCGTCGGGCTGGAAGGCGAGCAGGTTGGCGACGTGCTGGCCGCGCGAGTCGCGTCCGGCGTCGGGGAGCTCGTAGGCCTTGGCGCGGTAGACGCGGCCCTTGTTGGTGAAGAACAGGATCCAGTGGTGCGTCGTGGTGACGAAGAACTGGTCGACGATGTCGTCCTGCTTGAGCTGGGCTCCGCGGACGCCCTTGCCGCCGCGGCGCTGGGCGCGGTAGAGGTCGGTCTTGGTGCGCTTGGCGTAGCCGCCGCGGGTGATGGTGACGACCACGTCCTCCTCGGCGATGAGGTCCTCGTAGGAGACGTCGCCGTCGAAGGGGATGATCTCGGTGCGCCGGTCGTCGCCGAACTTGTCCACGATGGGGGCGAGCTCGTCGGCGACGATCTGCCGCTGCCGCTCGGGCGAGGACAGGATGTCGTTGTAGTCGGCGATCTCGGCCATCAGCCGGTCGTGCTCGTCGGTGATCGCCTGGCGCTCCAGGGCGGCGAGCTTGCGCAGCTGCATGTCGAGGATGGCCTGCGCCTGGATCTCGTCGATCTCCAGCAGGTCCATCAGGCCCTGCTGGGCCTGCTGGGCCGAGGGGGAGCGGCGGATGAGCGCGATGACCTCGTCGATGCGGTCCAGGGCCTTGAGGAGGGCGCGCAGGATGTGGGCGCGCTCTTCGGCCTTGCGCAGCAGGAAGCGGGTGCGGCGGACGATGACGTCGATCTGGTGCGCGACCCAGTGGCGGATGAACTGGTCGAGGCGGAGCGTGCGGGGGACGCCGTCCACCAGCGCGAGCATGTTCGCGCCGAAGGTCTCCTGGAGCTGGGTGTGCTTGTACAGGTTGTTGAGGACGACCTTGGCGACGGCGTCGCGCTTCAGGACGATCACCAGGCGCTGGCCGGTGCGGCCGGAGGTCTCGTCGCGGACGTCGGCGACGCCGTCGAGCTTGCCGTCCTTGACCAGTTCGGCGATCTTGAGGGCGAGGTTGTCCGGGTTGACCTGGTAGGGCAGCTCGGTGACGACCAGGCAGGTGCGGTTCTGGATCTCCTCGACCTCGACCACGGCGCGCATGGTGATCGAGCCGCGGCCGGTGCGGTAGGCCTCCTCGATGCCCTTGCGGCCGACGATGAGGCCGGCGGTCGGGAAGTCGGGGCCCTTGACGCGCTCGATGAGGGCTTCGAGGAGCTCCTCGTCGGAGGCGCCGTAGTTGTCGAGGTACCAGCGGACGCCGTCGGCGACCTCGCGGAGGTTGTGCGGCGGGATGTTGGTCGCCATACCGACCGCGATGCCGGCCGACCCGTTGACCAGGAGGTTGGGGTAGCGGGACGGCAGGACGACGGGCTCCTGGGAGCGGCCGTCGTAGTTGGGCGTGAAGTCGACGGTCTCCTTGTCGATGTCGCGCAGGAGCTCCATCGACAGGGGGGCCATGCGGCACTCGGTATAGCGCATGGCGGCGGCGGGGTCGTTGCCGCGCGAGCCGAAGTTGCCGTTGCCGTCGACGAGCGGGTAGCGCATCGACCAGGGCTGGGCGAGCCGCACCAGGGCGTCGTAGATGGGGGAGTCGCCGTGGGGGTGGTAGTTGCCCATGACGTCGCCGACGACGCGGGCGCACTTGAAGTAGCCGCGGTCGGGCCGGTAGCCGCCGTCGTACATCGCGTACATGACGCGGCGGTGCACGGGCTTCAGGCCGTCGCGGACGTCGGGCAGCGCGCGCGAGACGATGACCGACATCGCGTAGTCGAGATAGCTCTTCTGCATCTCGACCTGGATGTCGACCGGCTCGATCCGGTCGGTTGTCCGCCCGTCCTCGGTGGTCATGTCCGTCACTGTGGAAGTCCTCTTCTACGTAGTGGAAACTCGCCGACCGGATCTCTGCGCTGTCCGGGCCGTGCCCGGGCGGGTTCCTGGCCGGCGATCCTCGCCTCGTCGCGTCGCGGCGGCCGGCCGGGGGTCCGGGCCGGGAACGTGCCCGGGCGCCGGTGTCCGGCGGGACGCCGCGCCGGCCGCGTCAGATGTCGAGGAACCGAACGTCCTTGGCGTTGCGCTGGATGAACTCGCGGCGCGGCTCGACCTCTTCGCCCATCAGGACGCTGAACAGCTCGTCGGCCTGGGCGGCGTCGTCGAGCTGGACCTGGAGGAGGACGCGGTTGTCGGGGTCCATGGTGGTGTCCCACAGCTCGTTGGCGTTCATCTCGCCGAGGCCCTTGAAGCGCTGGACGAGGTCGCGGGAGCGGGGGTCGCGCTTGCCGGCGGCGATCCCGGCCTCGATGATCGAGTCGCGCTCGCGGTCGGAGTAGGCGTAGTCCACGTCCGTGCCGCGGGTGTCCCACTTGATCTTGTAGAGCGGCGGCTGCGACAGGTAGACGTGCCCGGCCTCGATGAGCGGCTTCATGAAGCGGAACAGCAGCGTCAGCAGCAGCGTGTTGATGTGGTGGCCGTCCACGTCGGCGTCCGACATCATGATGATCTTGTGGTAGCGCAGCTTGTCGATGTCGAACTCGTCGTGCACCCCGGTGCCCAGCGCGGTGATGATCGCCTGGACCTCGTTGTTCTTGAGGATCTTGTCGATGCGCGCCTTCTCGACGTTCAGGATCTTGCCGCGGATCGGCAGGATGGCCTGGTACATCGGGTTGCGGCCGCCCTTGGCCGAGCCGCCGGCCGAGTCGCCCTCCACGATGTAGAGCTCGGACTTGACCGGGTCGGTGGACTGGCAGTCCGACAGCTTGCCGGGCAGCGAGGTCGACTCCAGCAGGCTCTTGCGCCGGGTGAGGTCGCGGGCCTGGCGGGCCGCCATCCGGGCGCGCGCCGCCTGGGTGGCCTTGTTGATGATCTCCTTGGCCTCGCCGGGGTTGCGCTCGAACCAGTCGCGCAGGTGCTCGTTGCACGCCTGCTGCACGAAGCGCTTGGCCTCGGAGTTGCCGAGCTTGGTCTTGGTCTGCCCCTCGAACTGCGGGTCGGCCAGCTTGATCGAGATGATCGCGGTCAGGCCCTCGCGGACGTCCTCGCCGGTGAGGTTGTCCTCCTTCTCCTTCAGGAGCTTCTGCTCCTTGGCGTACCGGTTGACGATGGTGGTCAGCGCCGCCCGGAAGCCCTCCTCGTGCGTGCCGCCCTCGGCGGTGTTGATGGTGTTGGCGAAGGTGTGGACCGACTCGGAGTAGGAGGAGTTCCACTGCATCGCGATCTCCACCGACATGCCCTCGGTGTCGTCGCCGAAGTAGATCACCGAGTCGTGGACCGGGTCCTTCTTCGCGTTGATGTAGCGGACGAAGTCCTCGATGCCGCCCTCGTAGTGGTAGACCACCACGCGCGGCTCGCCGTTGACGTGGTCGGGCCGCTCGTCCCGCAGCGTGATCGACAGGCCGCGGTTGAGGAAGGCCATCTCCTGCATGCGGCGCGAGAGCGTCTCGAAGTTCCAGTCGAGCGTCTCGAAGATGTCGGGGTCGGGCCAGAAGGTGATCCGGGTGCCGGTCTCCTCGGTGGGCTCGCCCTTCTCCAGGGGGCCGACCGCGCCCTCCCAGGTGTAGGACTGGCGCCAGTGGTGGCCGTCGGTCCTGATCTCGGCGTCCAGCCGGGTGGACAGCGCGTTGACCACGGCCGAGCCGACGCCGTGCAGGCCGCCGGAGACCGCGTAGGACTTGCCGTCGAACTTGCCGCCCGCGTGCAGCGTGGTCAGCACCAGCTCGACGGCCGGCTTCTTCTCGACCGGATGCTCGCCGACCGGGATGCCGCGCCCGTTGTCGAGGACGCTGACGCCCCCGTCGGCCAGCAGCGTCACGTCGATGGTGTCGGCATAGCCCGCGAGCGCCTCGTCGACGGAGTTGTCGACGATCTCGTAGACGAGGTGGTGAAGGCCGCGCTCCCCGGTCGATCCGATGTACATGCCGGGGCGCTTGCGTACCGCCTCCAGACCTTCGAGGACGGTGATCGAACTAGCGTCGTACGCCAAAGGAGATCCTCCTGCCGGGGACGCGTCGCCGCCCCGCGCCGTGGTGAACGCGGTGTGCCCCGTAACACACGTAAGGGCGCCCACGTGCTCTGGTCGTGTCGGTCAGAGAACCCGGGCTACCCATGGCGGTACAGCATCCTGAACCCGCATTCATTCTACCGGGTGATGCGCCGAAAAGTGGCACTGACGGACGCTGTGTGGCCGTGTGGCGGCTCGGCAGGCGCGGAGGCACATCCCCCCATTCGCCCTAGGGGCTTCTCTGGCCTACGGGGCGCTCGACGCGGAAAGCCGTGTCGAACGCTCCGAACAGATGTTCTCACCGACCACTGACAAATCGCGGTAAGCCCCGGGGGCACGGGCGGGCGGCGTTGCTCAACCGTGCGCGAAGACGCCCCTCGGCGGCGGTCCCGCGGGGTATCCGCAGGTCAGCGGACGCGCCAGGCGCCGGTGCGGCGCGGGCCGGAGGAGGGGCCCTGCACCTTCACCTGGCGGACGGTGCCCTGCCCCAGTTCCTCGTTCAGCCGCCGGACGAGCGTCGCGGCCAGCAGGCGGAGCTGGGTCGCCCAGGTCGTGGAGTCGGCGACGACCGTCAGCACGCCGTTCTCGAACCGCTCCGGACGGGTGTGCTCGGCCAGCTCGGGGCCCACGATGCCGGGCCAGTTGCCGAAGACGCCGCCGACCGCGGCGCGCTGCTCCCAGCCGCGGGTGGCCAGCAGGTCGCGGATGGCCGCGCCGAACGCCTTGGGGTCGCCGCCGCGCCCGGGGTCGCGGACGGGGGCGGGCCGGGGGCCGCGCTTCTTCTTGCCGCCCTGGCCGGGCAGGGTGCCGCGCTTGAGGGCGTCGGCCTTGGCCTGGGCGAGGGCTTCGCGGGCGAGCTCGACGCCGGTCTTGGCCGGGGGAGCGGGCGCGCCGGAGGCGTCCGGCCCGTCGGCGGAGTTGTGCACATCCTGTGGATCGTCGGTCATGTCACGCTCTCCCTCCGCGAACGCCGTGTCAGTCCCGGACGACCTGGCCGTCCGAGACCGTGAAGGCCGCGCCGGTCAGCTCCTCGGGCACGTCCGCCGGCACCGCCGCGGTGATCAGCACCTGCTCGGCCGGGGCGACCATCCCGGCCAGCCGCCGGCGGCGGCCCGCGTCCAGCTCGGCGAACACGTCGTCCAGGATCAGGATGGGGTCGTCGCCGTCGGCGCGCAGCAGGTCGAACGCCGCCAGACGCAGCCCGAGCGCGAACGACCACGACTCGCCGTGGCTGGCGTAACCGCGCGCGGGCAACTCCCCCAGCCGCAGCACCAGCTCGTCCCGGTGCGGGCCGACGAGGCTGACGCCGCGCTCCAACTCCTGCTTGCGGGCCTCCCCCACGCCCGCCAGCAACTGCTCGCCGAGTTGTGCACGGTCTGTGGACAACTCGGCCGCGCCCAAAGAGCTCTTGTAGATGAGGTCGGCCGCCCCGCCGTTGGGGGCGAGCGCCTCGTACGCGCGCGCGACGAGAGGACGCAACCCCGCGACCAGGTCGAGGCGCGCGGCCAGCAGCTCGGCTCCCGTACGGGCCAGGTGCGAATCCCACACGTCCAGGGTGGCGAGGACTTCGGCGCCAGGCGCGCGGCGGTGGGCGGCCGCCGATTTCAACAGGGCGTTGCGCTGCTTGAGGACACGTTCGTAGTCGGCGCGCACTCCGGCGAACCGCGGCGCCCGCGCGGTGAGCAGCTCGTCCATGAACCGGCGGCGCTCCCCGGGGTCGCCCTTGACCAGGGCCAGGTCCTCGGGCGCGAACAGCACCGTGCGCACCATCCCCAGGATCTCCCGGGGCCTGGGGACGGGGGAGCGGTTGAGCCGGGCGCGGTTGGCCTTGCCGGGATTGATCTCCAGCTCGATCAGCGCCTTGCGGTCGTCCTTGACGACCCCGGCCCGCACGATCGCGCGCGGCGCGCCCTGCCTGACCAGCGGGGCGTCGGTGGCGGCGCGGTGGCTGCCGTGGGTGGCGACGTAGCCGACGGCCTCGACGAGATTGGTCTTGCCCTGCCCGTTCGGGCCCACGAACGCGGTGACGCCCGGTTCGAGCGGCACCTCGGCGGTGGCGTACGACCGGAAGTCCTGGAGCGAAAGGTGGGCGACGTGCACGGAACATGAGGGTAGAGCCTCGAAGCCGCCACGGCTGCCACTGCGGAACCAGGAGCCGCCCACCGGCCCGCGAAAAACCCCGCACACCCAGCCCCCGCACACCCAGCCCCCGCCCGCCCAGGGGGCCGACCCCACTTCCATTGTCCACCGCCCTCCCAGGGCCGTGGGGAAAGTGTCCACTGGCTGTGGATAACCCGCCGCGGGCCGCCCTGGGGAGGGCGGCCCGTGCAAGGCGTGCCAGTGGAGCGGGTCCGGGGACCTCGGGTCAGACCTTCGGCGGGGCCACGTCCGCGCCCGGGGAGTCGGCGCCCTTGGCGCTCTCCACCGCGTGGCCGCCGAACTGGTTGCGCAGCGCCGCGACGACCTTCATCGCGGGCGAGTCGTCCTGGCGCGAGGCGAAGCGGGCGAACAGTGACGCCGTGATCGCCGGCAGCGGCACCGCGTGGTCCACCGCCGCCTGGACCGTCCAGCGGCCCTCGCCCGAGTCGTTGGCGTAGCCGCGCAGCTCGTCCAGCTGCGGGTCCTCGGCCAGGGCGCGGTTCATCAGGTCCAGCAGCCAGGAGCGGATGACCGTGCCCTCCTGCCAGGAGCGGAAGGTCTCGGGCACGTTGGTGACGATGTCGGCGGCCTCGATCAGCTCGTAGCCCTCGCCGAACGCCTGCATCATCGCGTACTCGATGCCGTTGTGGACCATCTTCACGAAGTGGCCCGCGCCGATCTCGCCGCTGTGGACGAAGCCGAACTCGCCCTCCGGCTTGAGGGTCTCGAAGATCGGCATCAGCCGCTCGACGTTCGCCTTGTCGCCGCCGACCATCAGCGCGTAGCCGTTCTCCAGGCCCCACACGCCGCCGGACACGCCGCAGTCGACGAAGCCGATCTGCTTGGCCGCCAGCTGCTCGCCGTGCTTCTGGTCGTCCACATAGTGCGAGTTGCCGCCGTCCACGACCAGGTCACCGGGCTGGAGCAGTTCCCCCAGCCTGTTGATGGTCTCCTGGGTGGGGCCGCCGGCGGGCACCATCACCCACACCGCGCGGGGCGCCGGCAGGCGCTCCACCAGCTCCTCCAGCGAGGCGACGTCGCTGACCTTCGGGTCGCGGTCGTAGCCCACGACGGTGTGGCCGCCCCGGCGCAGACGTTCGGCCATGTTGCCGCCCATCTTGCCCAGCCCGATGATCCCCAGTTCCATGCTCACTCCCCTGTGGATAGCTCCCTGTGCACACCCGCGCGGGCGTCTCCCGTACGGGCGGGTCCCCCTGGTATGCCCTTTTGACGGTACTTACCCCGTCAGGCGCACCGGCATGATCAGGTAGCGGTAGTTGGGGTTCTCGCCGTCCTGCGGGGGCTTGCCGGTGAGCACGGCGGGCTTGGTCGGGGTCGTGAACGACAGCCGCGCCACGTCCGAGCCGATCGCCGACAGGCCGTCCAGCAGGAACCCGGGGTTGAAGGCGATCTCGATGTCCTCGCCCTCCAGGCTCGCCTCCAGCGCCTCGACGGCCTGGGCCTCGTCCCCGGTCCCGGCCTCCAGGACGACCTCTCCCTGGCGGAACGAGAGCCGTACGGGGGTGTTCCGCTCGGCGACCAGGGAGACGCGCTTGACCGCCTCGATGAACGGGGCGGTGGAGACCTCGGCGAGGCCGGCGTACTCGCTGGGCAGCAGCGACCGGTACTTGACGAAGTCGCCGTCCAGCAGCCGCGAGGTGGTGCGGCGGCCGCCGCCCGCGAAACCGATCATGCCCTCGCCGGCGCCGCCCGCGCCGCCCAGCGCGATCGAGACCTCGGCGCCCGCGGTCAGCGACTTGGCGGTGTCGGCGAGCGTCTTGGCGGGCACCAGGGCGACCGCGGAGAAGTCCGGACGCTCGGGCTTCCAGTGCAGCTCGCGGACCGCCAGCCGGTAGCGGTCGGTGGAGGCGAGGGTGACGGTCTCGCCCTCGATCTCCACCCGCACGCCGGTGAGCATGGGGATGGTGTCGTCCTTGCCCGCGGCGATGGCGACCTGCGCGACGGCGGCGGCGAACTCGTCGCTGCCCACCGCGCCCGCGGCCGGCGGCATCTCCGGCAGCGTCGGGTAGTCCTCCACAGGCATGGTGAGGAGTGTGAACTTCGCGCTGCCGCAGCGCAGCATCACCTTCGCGCCGTCGGTGGTCACCTCCACAGGGTGGGGAGGAAGGCTGCGGCAGATCTCGGCGAGCAGGCGGCCCGACACCAGCGCGGTGCCCGGCTCCTCGGTGTCGATGTCGGTGGACACCTGCGCCGAGACCTCGTAGTCGAAGGCCGACAGCTTCAGCCGGTCGCTCGCCTCGATGTGCATTCCGGCGAGGACCGGCACCGGGGGCCGCACCGGGAGGGTGCGCGCCGTCCAGGCCACGGCGTCGGCCAGGGCGTCTCTGTCGATGCGGAACTTCAAGGGGACCCGCCTCCTGCAGGTGTCGGACAAGGGTGAGGTGCAGCGGGCCCGGTCGCGCGCTCGGGGCGCGTCATCCCCAGGCCCTGATTTGAACTGGATCTTTTCTTGGATAGAACACAGAGGTAGTACTAGTCATAGGGGCGGTGGATAGTGTGGACAGACCTCGTTTGCGCAGGTGAGACCGCGTATTTCTGTCCACCGGTGGTGTGCATGAACGGTGGACGGCGCGGCGCGGCCTGAGGACGGCGAATCTGTCCCCACAGCTCCTCCCCACCTTCTCCCCCGGTTGTCCACCGGTTGTCCGCAGGTTTTCCCGGGGTGCCGGTCCGGTGCCGGGCCGGCGGGCGCCGACGGGGGCTCCGTCCCCAGGTCTTCCCCAGGTCGTCCACCGGGTCGTCCCCATGATGCCGGGTGGTCGTCCCCAACCGGTCCCCAATCCATCCACGAGTCGTCCCCAAGTTCTCCGCAGGTTGTCCCCCGGGTTATCCACGGAATTCCCCGGGGTTTTCCCCAGGCTGTGTGAGTCGATCTTCCGGTGGGCAGGGGGGCGCGGCGCGGTTCAGCGCTTGCGCGCCTGGTGCTTGATGCGCCCGGTCAGCTCGGTGACCTGGTTGTAGATCGCCCGGCGTTCGGCCATCAAGCTGCGGATTTTCCGCTCGGCGTGCATCACCGTGGTGTGGTCGCGGCCGCCGAACTGCTGCCCGATCTTGGGCAGGGACAGGTCGGTCAGCTCCCGGCACAGGTACATCGCGATCTGCCGCGCGGTCACCAGCATGCGCGAGCGCGACGGTCCACAGAGGTCCTCGATCGTGGTGCCGAAGTACTCCACAGTCTGAGCCATGATCATCGCGGCGGTGATCTCGGGCCCGGACTCGTTGGGGATGAGGTCCTTCAGCACGATCTCGGCCAGCTTCATGTCCACCGACTGGCGGTTGAGGCTGGCGAACGCGGTGACGCGGATCAGCGCCCCCTCCAGCTCGCGGATGTTGGAGGCGATCTGCGAGGCGATGAACTCCAGCACGTCCGGCGGCGCGGCCAGGCCCTCCTGGCGCGCCTTCTTCTGCAGGATCGCGATGCGCGTCTCCAGCTCGGGCGGCTGCACGTCGGTGGTCAGGCCCCACTCGAACCGGTTGCGCAGCCGGTCCTCCAGCGTCACCAGCTCGCGGGGCGGCCGGTCGCTGGAGATGACGATCTGCTTGCTGGCGTTGTGGAGGGTGTTGAAGGTGTGGAAGAACTCCTCCTGCGTCTGCTCCTTGCCCTCCAGGAACTGGATGTCGTCCACGAGCAGGATGTCGACGTCCCGGTAGCGGCGGCGGAACCCGTCGGCCTTGCCGTCGCGGATGGAGTTGATGAAGTCGTTGGTGAACTCCTCGGAGCTCACGTAGCGCACCCGCGCCCCGTTGAACAGATTCTGCGCGTAGTGGCCGATGGCGTGCAGCAGGTGCGTCTTGCCGAGGCCGGAGTCGCCGTAGATGAACAGCGGGTTGTACGCCTTGGCGGGCTGCTCGGCGACCGCCACGGCGGCGGCGTGCGCGAACCGGTTGGACGAGCCGATGACGAACGTCTCGAAGGTGTACTTGGGGTTCAGCCTCGCGTGCTCGGCCGAACCGCCGCCCCCGCCCTGTGGACGGGGCTCGGCGCTCTCCTCCTCGCCGCCGCCCCGGTACTGGTCGGCCGGCTGGTAGGAGTCCTCCGAACGGTTCGGGGCCTCGTGCTGCCGCTCGTCGCGGCCCTGCGGGTCGGGGCGGCCCGGACCGCCGCCGGGACGCTGCGCGCCCAGCGTGCGGTCGTTCAGGTGCGACGGGGCGTGCCCGCGGGACGCCGGGGGCATGTCGGAGGGGCGGCCGCCCAGGGGGTCGTAGCCGTCGCCGCCGTTGGGGGAGGAACCGCCGGAGTCGCCGCCGAAACCGCCGTTGCCCGAGTCGCCGTAGCCGGGACCGGTGCGGCCGCGACCGGGGCCGGTGTAGCCGTTCTGCTGCCCGCGCCCCTCGAAGGGCGAGCGTCCGCCGGGGCCCGCGCCGTAGGCGGGCGGCCGGGGGGCGGCCGGAAAGGGGGCGCCGCGGTCGTTGTCGCGCTGCGGCCAGCCGCGCTCTTCCTCAGCCTGGGGATAACCGCCGGGGCTGTGGGAAACCCCGGGCTGCGCGCGCCCGCCGTACCCCTGCTCCCCGTAGGGCTGGTCGGGATAGGGGCGGTCGGAGTACTTCTTCTCCCCGTAGGAACGCTCCTCGTACGAGCGGTCCTCATAGGGACGGTCCTCGAACGACCGGTCCTCGTACGGCTCGTAGGGCTGCTCCCCATAAGAGGGACGCTCCCCATAGGAGTCGGGACCGCGCTCGTGATGCTGCTCACCGGCGCCCGCCGGCGGTTCGGGCTGGACGGTCACCGCGACGCGGATCTCACGGCCCAGCTCGCGCGACAGCGCCTGCGTGATGAGGTTGCGGAGCCGGGTCTCCAGCGCGTCCTTGGCGAACTCGTTGGGGGCCGCGAGCAGCGCGGTGCCCTCCACCAGGGCGAGCGGACGGACCATCGGGAGCCAGGCGCGGTAGCTGATCGGAAGGTCCCCGTCAGAGAGCGCCGTGAGGGTGCGGGCCCAGACCGATCCGAGATCCTGTCCGTCCATGCGCAAGGTCCCCTCCTGAAAACTCCGTAGACCGGCACACCGGACCGCCCCGGTTCAACCACGCGCGAGGCCCGTCCCAGTGAGCACGGCGGCGCCGCGAGAGACTTACTCTCTCACGAGTTGTCCACAGAGTTGTCCACATGCTGTGCATGAGCGCGAGATCCCTGTGCAAAAGCCCGGAGGGCGCACGGGATCACTCGGTGCCGTTCGAAGGGGAGTCCCGGGTGCCGCCATCCGCGGTACCCGAAAAAGAAGGCCGACGCACAGACGGGTCGGCTACGGCAAAACCCTAGCCGCTGCCGTCGCCCCCTCGCAACACGAACCGGATCCGTCCCCAGGTCATCGTCTCTCACCTCCGTCCACCTCCCTACCCGCTCGTGATCAACCCATCACGTGTGTGACCTGGGAATACTCGGTCGCGGTACGGAAGTGAGGCGAACCGGGCGGCCGGTCCCAGCGGCGCGGCCGGCCGTTGTCGCCGACACTCCGGGGCGTTCGGGAACCGAGCGGGGCCGCTCGGGAATGGCGGTGGACAAAGGCTCGGAAGAAGCGCGCCGTGCGGCTTCCGGTCCGAGGCGGCCGCACAGGGTTGTCCACAGGGATATCCACGCCGCGATTCGCTGAGGGCGAAGGGCGATCGCGCGCGGGGAGGGAGTGTGAACGCGGGACACGATCGCGCGAGGGGATTGCCGGGCGCTGCCGCAGGGTTCCGCGGCGGACCGCCCCGGCCGCGCAATGTGGCCCTTCACTCTTCGGCCGGGAGAATGCGTCGTGAAAGTGCGGTAGAGCACAAACTAGGGCTCAGCGGACACGGGCTCCGCGCCGTCCCCGCGAAATGCGCGCGGCCCGGCGCGTCCACTGGCGGAGAACCTCTCCGTTTGACCTGATGGGCAGCCAGCCCGTAACGTGCTGAGGTCGAGTCGTATCGACGGAGATGACGCGTGCCCGCCTCCATTGCCCGGGTGGGCCCCCGCTGCGGGGGACCGGACGCGGCCCTCGATGCGATACATCGCGCTTAAGACAACCCGACCGCAGCACTGGAGCCTCAAGTGAGCAAGCGTACTTTCCAGCCGAACAACCGTCGTCGCCACAAGAAGCACGGCTTCCGGCTGCGCATGCGCACCCGGGCCGGCCGCGCCGTCCTCTCCGCGCGGCGCGGCAAGGGCCGCGCCCGCATCGCGGTCTGACAGACCCCTCACATGCTGCCGTCCGGACACCGGATGCGGCGGCGGGACGAGTTCACGTTGGCCGTCCGGCGCGGTCGCCGCGCCGGACGGCCAACTGTCGTCGTACACCTGCTGCGCCGCGAGGACGCCCAGGCCGACCAGCCGTCGCTGGTGGGCTTCATCGTGTCCAAGGCGGTCGGCAACGCCGTGGTGCGCAACCGGGTCCAACGCCGGTTGCGCCACCTGGTGCGCGCGCACCTCGATCGACTTCCGCGGGGTAGCCTGCTGGTAGTGCGCGCCAACCCCGCCGCGGGGACGGCGCGCAACGACGACCTGGCCGCGGATCTGGAGTCGGCGCTCGACCGGCTGCTGCGGCCCACGTCCAAGGGGCACAGATGACCGATCGGCCAGGGGCGCCCGCCTCCGGTGACCAGGCGGCCCACGCGCCGAGCCCGGCCACCGGGCCGGACCCGGCCGAGGCGCCGCCGAGCCCGGCGGCGCGAGCGCTGATCCTGCTGGTCCGTGCCTACCGCCGCTTCTTGAGCCCCCTGCTCGGGCAGCAGTGCCGCTTCCAGCCCACCTGCAGCGCCTACGGCCTGGAGGCCCTCCAGACGCACGGGGCGCTGCGCGGCACGTGGCTGACCGCCCGCCGGATCGGCCGGTGCCACCCGTTCAACCGCGGCGGGCACGACCCCGTGCCGCCGCGCCGGAACAGGGACGCGGCACCCACCCACACCTCCGGCCGCGAGGAGAGCGGCCCCGCCCTAGCAGAGCCCAAGGAGCTGCCCGGTGCTTGATTGGTTGTACTCGATCGTTGCTCAGCTCATCGTGTGGATCCACACGGGTCTGAGCTCCATCGGCATCGACAAGGACAGTGGATGGGCGTGGGGCGGCTCGATCATCCTGCTCACCGTCCTGCTGCGCCTGTTGCTGGTGCCGCTGTTCGTCAAACAGATCCACGCATCGCGCAAGATGCAGGAGCTGAACCCCAAGGTCCAGGCGCTGCGCAAGAAGTACAAGAACGACAAGCAGCGCCTCAACCAGGAGGTCATGAAGCTCTACCAGGAGAACGGCGCCAACCCGCTGTCGGGCTGCCTGCCGCTCCTGGTGCAGATGCCGGTGTTCATCGGCCTCTTCCAGGTGCTGAAGCAGGTCTCCGACGCCAAGCCCGGCGAGGGCGTGTTCGCGGTCACCCCCGACCTGGTGTCCAGCGCGCAGAAGGCCAACATCTTCGGCGCGCACATCCCCGACACCTTCCTGAACGCCTTCGGCGCCGACCCCAAGAGCTGGAGCGCGATCGTCATCACCGGCATCGCGGTGATCATCAGCTCGTGCACCACCTTCTTCACCGTGCGGGCCAGCATGAAGCGCCAGCCGGTCACCGACGAGAACAACCCGATGATGCAGGCCCAGAAGATGATGGTCTTCCTGGCCCCGCTGTTCGGCCTGTTCGGCCTCGGCTTCCCCCTCGGCGTCCTGATGTACTGGGTGACCTCCAACAGCTGGACCCTGGTGCAGCAGCACTACATCTACTCCAAGTACCCGCCGCTGGGCGCCGACGGCGCCAACGGCAACGGCTCGGCCCCCGCCAAGGGCGGTAAGGGCGGCAAGGACGCCCCCGCCCCGACCGGCATCAAGGCCAAGCTGAAGAAGGAGCCGGAGCCGGCCCCCGAGCCCGAGAAGCCGAAGGTCGTCCGCAACCAGCCGACGCGCAAGCCGCGCAGCAAGCGCAGCGGCACCCCGAAGCGCTAGTTTTGACCCCGGCCCCTGCCGAAGAAGGAGATCCCGTTGAGCCAGACCGACACCACCGAGGTCGACGTCCAGGCGCTCGAGCAGGAAGGCGAGATCGCCGCCGACTACATCGAGGGTCTGCTCGACATCGGTGACTACGACGGCGACATCGACATGGACGTCGAGGGCGAGCGCGCGCTGGTCGCGGTGGTCGGCGGTTCGCTGGACGAGCTGGTCGGCAAGCGCGGCGAGGTCCTGGAGGCCCTGCAGGAGCTGACCCGCCTGGCCGTGCACCGCCAGACCGGCAACCGCACCCGCCTGATGCTCGACATCGGCGGCTACCGCGAGCGCCGCCGCGCCGAGCTGACCAAGCTGGGCCAGGACGTGGCCGACGAGGTCAAGCAGAGCGGCGAGGCCAAGCCGCTGGCGCCGATGACCCCGTTCGAGCGCAAGATCGTCCACGACGCGGTCGCCGCGGCGGGCCTGCGCAGCGAGTCCGAGGGCGAGGAGCCCGACCGCTACGTGGTGGTCCATCCTTCCTGATTGGGGCCCCGGCCCAGGGGTGCTCGCCTGGAGGCTCGCACCCCTGACCGTTGCCCGGCGAGTGCCACATCGCTTTGCGATCCGGCTCGATGAGGCTCGCCTCCGGCTTTGCCTCATCGAGCCGGTTAGTCACTCGCGTGACGGTTGGTGTCGGTGATCTGTACTGAACGGCTTCGGCCCCGCACCCGATCGGGTGCGGGGCCGAAGCCGTTTTCTGCCTGGGGTGGGTGGAGGCTCTGCTTTCGGACGGGCAGAGACCCCGCCCCCAAATCTGGGATGCGGGGCCTCTGCGGGGGCTCGGTGTGCACCGCCGCCGTAGCACACCGAGCGTTCTGGGAAACCGGCCGTCGGCGGCGGCTCAGGCCGGCTTCGTCGTCCTGCCCTCGGGATGCGCCTGGCTCCGGCGGGGGAAGCCTGCGGTCCCGGGTCCGTCATGGGAGGCGGTGGTCTTCGGGTGCGCTGCTCGCACGAGCGTTCAGTCCGTTCGGTTGCGACCGTCGTATAGGGGGACTCAGTTCCGTTCGCGGGGGGCGCGGCGCTCCGGCGGGATCGGGGTGACGTTCTGGATGGCCGGGTCCTGTGCGACGGCGGGATTCTGTGCGACGGCGGGATCCTGCGCGGCGTGGCCGCCGGCGGGGGCGGCGGGGCGCTCGACCACCCGCTCGACCCGTTCGATGGGCGCACCCGTCGCGGCGTCCACGGGGCGCTCGATGATGCGCTCCTCCTTGACGATCGTCTCGGTCGGCGCGCCCTCGTCACCGTAGGCGGGGTCGGCGCCGACGACCTGGCCGGCGCGGCGGCGCGGCCGGGTGTACAGCAACGTGAAGGCCATGCTGATGGCCCCCACCAGGATCAGGATCAAGCCGACCATGGTGATGTTGACACCGCTGACGTCGACATTGAGGGCGAAGGCGAGGATCGCGCCGATGGCGATGAAAGCCAGACTGACTCCGATACCCATGGCTCGGAGCCTCCTTCCGTGAAGGGCGGGCAGCACTGGTCTCCCTCTACCCCTGCAGCGGCGAATATGCGTGGGTTCGGGCACGGTCGCTCCCGGCGGACCCGCCTCCAAGGTCATCCCCGAGGTCATCGCCCCGTTTCGCGGGTACGGGGCCGAGGGGTTTTGTGGAACGATTCGTTCGGTGGGGACTGCACGTGAGGTATTCGGTGACACACTGCCCATCGCGGAACGTTTTGCGGACTTCCTGGCCGGGCCGGGGGTCGAACGGGGGCTGATCGGCCCGCGCGAGGTCGATCGTCTCTGGGAGCGCCATCTGATCAACTGCGCGGTGGTGGCCGAGGCCGTCCCGGAGAACGCCACCGTGGTGGACATCGGCTCGGGCGCCGGGCTGCCGGGGCTGGTCCTGGCGATCGTCCGCCCCGATCTGCGGATCACGCTCCTGGAGCCGCTGCTGCGCAGGACCACCTTCCTCAACGAGGCCGTGGAACTGCTCGAACTGAAGAACGTCGAGGTCCGGCGGGGGCGTGCCGAGGAGGTCGCCAAGGACTTCGCGGTGGACGTGGCCACCGCGCGCGCCGTCGCCCCGCTGGAGAGGCTGGCCAAGTGGGCCCTTCCTCTGTTGCGCCCGGGTGGGGAGTTGCTCGCCCTCAAGGGAGAACGGGCCGCCGTGGAGCTGGAAGAGGCCCGTCCGGTTCTGACGCGTTTCGGTGTGCGTACCACCGAACTGCTCCAAGTCGGGCGCGGTAAGGTCGACCCGCCGACAACGCTTGTCCGTGTGGTCGCCGATCGCGCGCCCCGGCGTGCTAAAGGGTCGAGGAAGAGGTCTTCATGAGCACGGGACCAGGAGTGGGCCGGCCTGACGGCGCCGGCGAAGCCCCCGACGATTCCGACTCCGGCCTGGACCGGCCGGACGCGGTGGACGAACAGGGCGCGGGGGAGCCCGGGGAGGCGGCGCCCGCGACCGCCCCGTCCGGACACGCGATGTGGGCGAACACGACGTCCGGGACCGCCGACAACGTCGGCTACGTCCCGAGCGGGGGCAACGGCGGCGCTCAGCCGCCGGGACGTTCATCTCAGGGGGAGTCGGAACTCGTGCGCGAGGCGCTCAGGGACGCCAAGGTTTCACGTGGAACCGGGACGGCCGCACTCAAGGCGAAGGCGGGAGGCCGGGACAAGGAGTGGCCCCGGCCGGGCCGGTGCCGGGTCATCACGATCGCCAACCAGAAGGGCGGCGTCGGCAAGACCACCAGCTCGGTGAACATCGCCGCGTCGCTGGCGCTGCACGGCGCCCAGGTCCTGGTGGTGGACCTGGACCCGCAGGGCAACGCCTCCACGGCGCTGGGCGTGGACCACCATGCGGAGATCCCGTCGATCTACGACGTGCTGATCGAGGACACCCCGATGGCCGACATCGTGGTGGCCGCGCCGGAGATCCCCAACCTGTACTGCGCGCCCGCCACGCTGAACCTGGCCGGCGCGGAGATCGAGCTGGTCTCCAAGGTGGCCCGCGAGTCCCGGCTGCGCCGCGCGCTGGACGCCTACGACACCGACAAGTTCGACTACGTCCTGATCGACTGCCCGCCGTCGCTGGGCCTGCTGACGGTCAACGCGCTGGTGGGCGGGGACGAGCTGCTGATCCCGATCCAGTGCGAGTACTACGCGCTGGAGGGCCTCGGCCAGCTCATCCGGACCGTGGACCTGGTCAAGGCGCACCTGAACCCCGCGCTGAACGTCTCCACCATCCTGCTCACCATGTACGACGCCCGGACCCGGCTGGCCGCGCAGGTCGCCGAGGACGTGCGGCAGCACTTTGGAGACATCGTCCTGAAAACCGTGATCCCCCGCAGCGTCCGCGTCTCGGAGGCGCCGAGCTACGGACAGTCCGTCATCACCTACGACCCGGGCTCCAGCGGCGCGCTCGCCTACCGCGAGGCGGCGTCCGAGATGGCCCACCGCAACGCGGGAGCCGCCACGTGAGCCAGCGGCCGCGCGGCCTGGGCAAGGGCTTGGGCGCGCTCATCCCCACCGCTCCGCCCCCGCCCGCGCAGGCGGAGCCGGAGGCGCCCGGGAGCGGCCACGGCGCCTACCCGGCGGGTTCGGACGGCGCGGCCGCGCCGGGCCTGGAGCCGGTCGCCGGGGCGCACTTCGCCGAGCTCCCCCTGAAGGAGATCCGGCCCAACCCCCGGCAGCCGCGCAAGCACTTCGAGGACGAGGCCCTCGAAGAGCTCGCCGAGTCGATCCACATCGTCGGCCTGCTCCAGCCGATCGTCGTGCGGCGCAGCGACGACGCCGAGCACCCCTATGAGCTGATCATGGGGGAGCGGCGGCTGCGCGCCGCCAAGCAGGCGGGGCTCACGGCCATCCCGGCCATCATCCGGGACACCGGCGACGACGACATGCTCCGGGACGCCCTCCTGGAGAACCTGCACCGCCAGCAGCTGAACCCGCTGGAGGAGGCCGCCGCCTACCGGCAGCTGCTGGACGACTTCGGCACCACGCACGAGGCGCTGGCCGCCCGCATCGGCCGGTCCCGCCCGCACATCACCAACACCCTGCGGCTGCTGAACCTGCCCCCGAACGTGCAGCAGCGCGTCGCGGCGGGCGTGCTGTCGGCGGGCCACGCCCGCGCGCTGCTGGGCCTGGACAGCGCCGAGGCGCAGGAGCACCTCGCCAAGCGCATCGTGGCCGAGGGGCTGTCGGTCCGCGCGGTCGAGGAGATCATCACGCTGCGCGAGGTGGAGGACGGTCCCCCCGAGCCCCGCCAGGGCCGCGCCAAGAAGCAGGTGTCGCCCGTCCTGCGCGATCTGGCCGACCGGCTGTCGGACCGCTACGACACCAAGGTGCGGGTGGACCTCGGCCGCAACAAGGGCAAGATCGTGGTGGAGTTCGCCTCGCTGGAGGACCTGGACCGCATCATCAAGTCGATGGCCCCCGACGACGAGGGCGTCGGCGAGGCCGACGACTGAGCCCCCGCGCGGCGCTGACGCCAACGCCCCGGCCCGTCACGGACCGGGGCGTTCGCATGTGCGGTGAACGCCGATGGCAGATGCCGGGCGGGGCGCCACCGGCGGCGGTCCCGGGACTCGGAGGACCGCCCGCCTCGTGCGGCGGCTGAGGCCGCGCCCTGCTCGGCCGAGCCAGCGCACTCCCCTGGCGGCCACTTCGTGATCATCTATTTCCCGCCACGTGTCCGCGAAACCCGCGCTCCGCGTTTCCCGTGAAACATCGGTTCGCGGCGGGAGCGGGGGCCGGTGTTTCACGGGAAACGTCGACGATGTTTCACGGGAAACCCGTGTCTCCGCAGGCGTGGTTTCCCGTGAAACGTACGTCAGCGGACGCAGCGCATGATCAGGTCGCGGCAGAGCTCCCCCATGTCCAGCCCGGCGGCGCTCACCGCGCGGGGGAGCAGGCTCGTCTCCGTCATCCCGGGGGCCACGTTCACCTCCAGGAAGTGCACCTCGCCGTCCGGGGACACGATCAGGTCCGTCCGGGACAGGTGGCGCAGCCCCAGCGCCCGGTGGGCCGTCACGGCGGCCGCCGTCGCCCGCTCGGTCGCCTCGGGCGACAGGCGCGCCGGGGTGACGAACTCGGTGTCGCCGGCGTCGTAGCGCGCCGTGTAGTCGTAGCGGCCCCCTGGGGCCACGATCTCCACCGCGGGCAGGGCGTGGGGTTCGCCGGCCCGTTCGATGACGCTGACGGCGATCTCGGTGCCCTCCACGTGCTGCTCCACCAGAGCCGTGTCCCCGTAGGCGAAGCAGCCCACCATCGCGGCCGGCAGGTCGCCCGCCTCCCGGACGACCGACGCGCCCAGCGCCGAGCCGCCCTGCGCCGGCTTCACGAACAGGGGGAGGCCCAGATGGTTCAGGATCCGCTCCAGGACGGCCGAGGCCCCCAGATCGTGGAAGACCTCCTTCGGGAGGGCGACCGAGGCGGGCGTCCGCAGGCCCGCCCGGTGGACCACCGCCTTGGCCGTCGGCTTGTCCCAGGCCACCCGGCACGCGTCCGGGCGCGCGCCCACGTAGGGGATGCCGAGCAGTTCGAGCACGCCCCGGATCGCGCCGTCCTCCCCCGCCGCTCCGTGCAGCACCGGGAACACCGCGTCCGGCGGGTCGTGGCTGAAGGAGTCCAGCAGGGTCGCGTCGGCGTCCCGCAACTCCACCGGGACGTCCGCCGAGCGCAGCGCGTCCGCGACGCGGCGGCCCGAGCGCAGGGACACCTCCCGTTCGTGCGACAGTCCCCCGGCTAGCACGACGACGTGACCGAGTTCCAAGTCCGCTGCCTTCCTGTGCGATGGGAAACGCCCGGCTCCCCGTGGGAGGCCGGGCGTTCGGTTCGGTGTCTCAGCGTCTCAGACCGTGTCCGGACCCGGCGTGTGGACCCCGCCGGGGGACCGCTGGTGCTCGACTCCCCCGAAAGTGTCCCGCAACCGGATCTCCTGCTCGACCACCCCGGCCAGGCGGCGCACGCCCTCGCGGATACGGTGCGGCTCGGGGTAGCAGTAGGAGATCCGCATGTGCCGCCGGCCGCCGCCGTCGGAGTAGAAGCCGGTGCCGGGGACGTAGGCGACGCGCTCGGCCAGGGCGCGCGGGGCCATCGCCTTCGCGTCCAGGCCCTCGGGCAGCGTCAGCCACACGAAGAAGCCGCCCGCCGGGCGCGTCCAGGTGCAGCCCTCCGGCATGAAGGCGTCCAGCGACTCCAGCATCGCGTCGCGCCGCTCCCGGTACAGCTCGCGGAAGTCCTTGATCTGCTCGCGCCACGGCTGGGTGGTGAGGTACTCGCGGACGGCGAGCTGGGAGAAGCTCGACGGGCACAGGATCGCCGACTCGGCGGCGAGCACGAGCTTGGCGCGGACGGCGTGCGGCGCCAGCACCCAGCCGACCCGCAGGCCCGAGGCGATGGTCTTGGAGAACGAGCCGAGGTAGACGACGCGCTCGGCGTCGTCGGCGCGCAGCGCCCGCATCGGCTCGGCGTCGAAGCCCAGCAGACCGTAGGGATTGTCCTCGATGATCAGCACGTCGTACTCGGCGGCGATCTCCAGGACCTGGGCGCGGCGCGCGGCGGTGAGGGTGACGCCGGCCGGGTTCTGGAAGGTGGGGACGGTGTACAGGAACTTGACGGCGCGGCCCTCGCGGCGCAGCCGCTCCAGCGTCTCGCGCAGCGCCGAGGGGATCAGGCCGGCCTCGTCCAGCGGGACGTGCACGACGTCGGCCTGGTAGGAGGCGAAGGTGCCGAGCGCCCCCACGTAGGAGGGCGCCTCGGCGAGCACCACGTCGCCCGGGTCCACGAAGATCCGGGTGACCAGGTCCAGGCCCTGCTGCGCGCCCACGGTCACCACGACGTCGTCGGCCGACGCGGTGATGCCCTCCAGGGACATCACCTCGCAGATCCGCTCGCGCAGCAGCGGGTCGCCCTGCGCCGAGGCGTACTGCAGGACCTCCGCGCCGTTGCGCGCCACCAGGTCGCCGACCATCCGGCCGACCTCGTCCAGGGGCAGCGCCGACACGTACGGCATCCCGCCCGCCAGGGAGACCACCTCGGGGCGGGCAGCCACGGCGAACAGAGCCCGGATCTCCGAGGCCACCATGCCGGCGGCACGGGCGGCGTAGCGATCTGTGTAGGCATCCGTGCGCGTGTGCTGTTCCACGAGGCACCTCCAGGGGTGATCGGAATGTCTCTGCAAACTACGGCATCGCCGTCGGCGGGATGGGCCGAACCCCCGCGCCTCGCCTGCCGGGGGCCGCGCCCCCTCTCCGATACGATGCCCGAGGGTCCCGGTCTGTTCCGGGATTTTCCGCGAAGTGGCGTACCGCCCTGGGGGTGCCGAGCAGGTGTCGCGTCGTCTCGTCAACATCACGCTGGACAATCTGGGCGACCTGCCGCGTCGCTGCCGGCGCTGCGTCTTCTGGGAGCTGGACCCGGTGAGCCGCGACCGGGCCGTGGAGGCGGGCGCTCCGGAGCTGGAGAAGGAGGCGTGGATCTCCTCGACCCTGCTGGAGTGGGGCGGTTGCGGGAAGCTCGTGTACGTCGACGACGTCCCGGCGGGGTTCGTGCTCTACGCGCCGCCGCTGTACGTGCCGCGCTCGGTGGCGTTCCCGACCAGCCCGGTCAGCGCGGACGCGGTGCTGCTGATGACCGCGCACATCCTGCCCGACTTCACCGGCGGCGGCCTCGGCCGGATGCTGGTGCAGGGCGTGGCCAAGGACCTGACCCGGCGCGGGGTGAAGGCCATCGAGGCGTTCGGCGACCTCAAGGGCGAGGAGGGCGGCTGCATGGTGCCGGCCGACTACCTGCTGTCGGTCGGGTTCAAGACGGTGCGGCCCCACCACCGGTACCCGCGGCTCCGGCTGGAGCTCAAGTCGGCCCTGTCGTGGCGTGAGGATGTCGAGGTGGCCCTGGAACGGCTGCTGGGCTCCATGACCCCGGAGGGCGCGCTCCGGCCCGTGTGAGGCCCCGTCAGAGCCCGCGAAGCGGAACGGCCCGTACCTCGGTGAGGTACGGGCCGTTTTCGCGGGGCCGCTCCGGCCGGTCGGGCGGACCGGTCAGAGGAACTCGGCCAGGTCGCGCAGCAGGGCGGCCTTGGGCTTGGCGCCCATGATCTGCTTGACGACCTCGCCGCCCTTGTAGACGTTCATGGTCGGGATCTGCATGACGCCGTACTGCGCCGGCACCTTGGGGTTCTCGTCGATGTTGAGCTTGACGATGTCGAGCTTGTCGCCGTGCTCCTTGGAGATCTCCTCCAGGATGGGGGCGACCATCCGGCACGGGCCG
Source organism: Spirillospora sp. CA-253888 (assembly GCA_050936435.1). Lineage (GTDB taxonomy): Bacteria > Actinomycetota > Actinomycetes > Streptosporangiales > Streptosporangiaceae > Spirillospora. The sequence goes on along the minus strand of JBNJMT010000001.1, from coordinate 3,764,735 downwards.
CACCACTCCGCCCAGAAGTCGACCAGAACGGGCTTGTCGCTCTTCAGGACCTCGGTGTCGAAGTCGGCGTCGGTCACGGCCTTCATGTGTTTCTCCTTCGTGTTCCCCGGGCGGCGGAGGTCCCCGCCGCCGCGTGCTGGACGGACGGTCAGCCCTCGCCGGCCAGTTCCTCGGCGGGCGGCGGCACGAGCTCGGCCTCGCCGCGGTCCTGGAGCCAGCGCTCGGCGTCGATGGCGGCCGAGCAGCCGCTGCCGGCGGCGGTGATGGCCTGGCGGTAGATGTGGTCCACGACGTCGCCGGCGGCGAACACGCCGGGGATCTTGGTGGCGGTGGTCGGGTGCTCCACCAGCAGGTAGCCGTCGGGGTCGGTGTCGAGCTGTCCGGCGAACAGCTCGCTGCGGGGGTCGTGGCCGATCGCGATGAACAGCCCGGTGACGTCCAGGCGGGACTCCTCGCCGGTCACGCGGTCGCGCAGCTGCACGCCCTGGACGCGGTCCTCGCCGTGGATCGCCACGACCTCGCTGTTCCAGACGAACTTGATCTTCTCGTTGGCGAAGGCGCGGTCCTGCATGATGCGGCTGGCGCGCAGCTCGTCGCGGCGGTGCACGACGGTGACCGAGCGGGCGAACTTGGTCAGGAAGATCGCCTCTTCCATCGCGGTGTCGCCGCCGCCGACGACCACGATGTCCTGCTCGCGGAAGAAGAAGCCGTCGCAGGTGGCGCACCAGGACACGCCGCGGCCCGACAGGCGCTTCTCGTCGGGCAGGCCCAGCTCGCGGTAGCCCGAACCGGTCGCGACGATCACCGCGTGCGCGCGGTAGACGTCCTCGCCCACCTTGACGATCTTGGGGTCGGCGGTCAGGTCGACCTCGGTGACATCATCGGTGATCAGCTCGGCGCCGAACCGCTCGGCCTGCTTGCGCAGTCCGTCCATCAGGTCCGGACCCATGATCCCGTCGGGGAAGCCGGGGAAGTTCTCCACGTCGGTGGTGTTCATCAGCGCGCCGCCGGCGGTCACCGAACCCTCGAACACCAGGGGCTTGAGGTCGCCGCGGGCGGCGTAGATCGCGGCCGTGTAGCCCGAGGGGCCCGAGCCGATGATGATGACGTTGCGGACGTCGCTCACAGTACTGTCCTTCTCCTTGTTCGCCTTCGGTGCCAAGGCCCGCCGCGGCTCACGCCGGGGCGCCTCGCCCTGCCGCCTCACCGCTCTGCCGCCTCGCCGCCTCCGGCTCAGCCCGCCCTGTCGGTGGCGTCAACCGATCCTAGGCCCCAGGGATTCCCGGGCCGCCGCAGCGCCGGTCGTAAGCTTGCCCCATGGCGCGGATTCTTCTCCTCCACTCGATGTACGGGCTGCGGCCCGCCGTCCGGCAGGCCGCCGAACGGCTGCGTGCGGCCGGACACGAGGTGCACACCCCGGACCTGTACGACGGACGCGTGGCGGACACGCCGGAGGCCGGCCGCGAGATCAAGGAGGAGATCGGCCGGGACGAGCTCCTGCGCCGCGCGGTGACGGCGGCCGCCCCCCTGAGCGGTGACGGCGGCCTGGTGTACGCGGGCTTCTCGCTGGGCGGCGCCATCGCGCAGAACCTCGCCCTGGCCGACGAGAAGGCGCGCGGGCTGCTGCTGATGCACGGCACCTCCGACCTCGCCGACGACGCCTCCACCGAGATCCCGGTGCAGCTGCACGTCGCCGACCCCGACACCTACGAGCCGGTGGACTGGCAGAACGCCTGGTACCTGCGGATGCGGCGGGCGGGCGCCGACGTGGAGGTGTTCCGCTACCGGGGCGCGGGCCACCTGTTCACCGACCCCGACCTGCCCGACCACGACGCCGAGGCGGCCGAGCGGGCCTGGCGCATCGCCGAGGACTTCCTGCGCGAGCTGAGCTGACGATCGGGCCGCCCGACCGGGCCGCACCGTCCTCCTGGACGTGGAAAGGGGCCGCTCCCGATCGGGAGCGGCCCCTTTCCTGTGCCTGTTTCCGTACTTGTCGGGCGCCTGTCAGCCGTCGGCGACGGTGTGCTTGAGCTCGCGGGAGTCCTCGGCCGAGCAGTCGGGAGCGACCACCCAGATCTCCCAGGCGGACGGCTTGGCGGCCTGCAGCGCGATCACCGTGGCGGGCCCGCCCTCGTAGGTGGCCGAGTCCACCAGCGCGGGCGTCTTGCCGCGGGTCACGTTCGCGACGCACCCCAGCAGGCGCGCGTCCGCCGGGCGGCCCTTGGTGCGCAGTTCCGAGCCCTTGCCCAGCAGTTCGTTGACCTGCGGGCCGAGGGACGAGGCACGGTAGTCGGTGCCGCTGGCGGCCACGGTGAAGGTCAGTGGGGCGAGCTGGGGGCCGCGGCGCGTCGAGGAGCCCTCGGACGCCGCGCCGGGCGCGCCGGCGGACCCGTCCGTGGGCGCGCCGTTCGACGCGCGGGCGTCGCCCGGGTCCATCAGGGGCGTCTTGGCCGCCGTGTTCGCGTCGTCGCCGGAGCCCTCCATCGCGGCCTTGCCGATCATCGCTCCGCCGCCGAGCACGACCACCGTCGCGGCCGCCGCCGACAGGAGCTGCCAATGCCGTCGTCCGCGCCGCTGCTCCAGGCTCACCACCTGGGCGTCGTGCAGCGATTCGGCGGCGATGGCCGAGTCGATGCGCGACGCCAGGTCGGCGGGCATGGGCGGTACCGGTGCCTCCGCCAGGATCCGGGAGACGTCCGCAAGGTCGGCGGAGCGGTCCCGGCAGTCGGCGCAGGATTCGAGGTGCGCGTTGACGGAGGCGGCCTGGTCGTCTTCGAGCAGACCCTCGGCCAGGTCGGCCAGAGTGTCGTGGTCAAGATGCGCGGGGTTGTTCATCTGGGTGTGCCACCTCCTTCCACACCTCCGACGTTCCGGGGGGCCGGACGGTTCCGGTGGTGGGTCAGCAGGGGCGCGAGCCGGGCGCGGCCGCGCGCGCAGCGGCTCTTGATCGTGCCGGGCGGGACCTCCAGCACGCGGGCGGCGTCGTCGACCGAGTAGCCCATCATGTCGACCAGCACCAGGGCGGCCCGCTGCTCGAACGGCAGCGCCGCCAGCGCGGCCTGCACGTCCAGGGCGACGCCGTGCGCGTCGGTGGGGTCGGGGGCCTTGGGCGCGACGGCGTCGAAGGTGGCGTCGTCGCCCATCGGCGTGGCGGGCCGCACCGCCTTGCGGCGGATGCGGTCCAGGCAGGCGTTCACCACGATCCGGTGCAGCCAGGTGGTGACGGCCGCGTCCCCGCGGAAGCGGCCGGCCGCGCGGAAGGCCGACAGGCAGGCGTCCTGCAGCGCGTCGGCGGCCTCCTCCGGGTCGCCGAGCGTGCGCACCGCGACGGCCCACATGCGGTCGCGGTGGCGGTTGACCAGCTCGGCGAAGGCATGGGGATCCCCCGCGGCGTGCCGGGCGAGCAGCTCCTTGTCGGGGGTCTCGTCCACCGGGCGCGTGCTCACCGACGCCATGGGCGGCGGCCTTCGAGCACGGCGGGACCGTTCAGCGGCGGACGTCGGCGGCCGGAAACGCCTGCTGGGGTGCGCACCACGGATTCCTGGGGGGAGGGGACAATCTGCTCACAGGCACGATACCGACTGATCCAGCCCCACGTCACAGCCCGTTCGTCCGGGACCGGATCGCCGCCGACTCGTGACCCGATAAACGATCTTCAAAAGCGGGGAGGGGTTCGCCTTCCGCGCCCGACCCGGTCACCGCCCCGCCGGGACGGGCCCGGTCAGGCGCCGGTGCCGAAGACCGTGATCTCGCCGATCTTGCCCTTCCGGGACGGCGGCAGCTTGGTGAACCAGACCAGCACGTACCGCCCGGCCTTCTGCGCCGAGACGTTGACCGTGGTCTCCCCGGAACTGGTGCCGTTGCGGCCGATCGAGGTGAGGGCGGTCGGGGACTGCGAGTCGCCGATCCGGACCTGGAGGGTGCCGCCTCCCTCCACCCCGCTCACCTTGACGCTCTGCAGCTTGACCGGGCGGCCCATGTCGAGCACGACGCCGAGGCCCTTGGAGTACCTGCCGAAGTTGACGTCGGCGTAGGTCTGGGTCTCCCAGAGCGGCGACTCGCGCCCGTCGATCACCGACTCGGGGTTCTTCTTGATGGTGTGGTCGAAGTGCCCGTCGATCGCCTCCTCGGCGGCGATCGCGTTCTCGACCTTGAGCCTGTCCGGGGACGGCTTGCTCTGGGGCTGCTGCTGTTGCCTGTTCGGCTGGCCGCCGGCGCCGGCCTGCTTGGTGCCGCCCTTGGGCGCGGGCTCCTCGTCGCCCGCCAGGGCCCATGCGCCGAGGCCGACGATCACGGTCAGCGCGGCGGCGGCGACGCCCAGCAGCAGGCCGCGGCCGCCGCTCTTGGAACCGGAGGGGCGGGTGCCGGTGGAACCGGTCGCGGGAGGGGCCGGCGTGTGGTGGGCCTGGGGCTGGGGGTGCGGTTGCGGCTCCTGGCGGTGCTGCTGGGGCGCGGGGGCCGCCGGGCGGGCCGGAGCCGGACGTGCGGGCGCGCGCCGGGGCGGCGGCGGGGCGGCGGCCAGGCCGGCGAACAGCGGCAGCGGAGTGCGCGGCACGCCGCGCAGCGCCTTGGCGAGGTCGGCGGGCGTGGTGATGGGCTCGCCATCGCCGATGCCCAGGCAGCGGCACACGATGTCGTTGACGCCCTGGGCGATGCCGGCCTGCACCTGGCGGGGCGCGTGCGGCACGTCGTCGGTCTCGGGCGCGGCGGGCAGCGCCGAGCGGGCGGGGTCTCCGGGCCAGTGCGCGGTCAGCGCCGCGTACAGCATCGCGCCCAGGCCCTGGACGTCCTGGACGGCGGGCTCGTCGGAGTAGCAGTCGCGCAGCGCGGCGTCGGTGGCGATGCCCAGCAGCTTGACGGTGCCGCCGGTCGTCCACACGAGGTCGCGCGGCGACAGGCACAGGTGGGCGAGGTCCGCCGCGTACGCCGCGGCGATGGCCTCGGCGGCCTCGTACAGCAGGGTGGCGGCGCGGCCGGGCTCCAGCGGGCCCTTGCCGAGCATCTGCTCCAGGGTCTCGCCGACCACCCACTCGCTGACGACGTAGGCGTTCTCGCCGGAGTCGTCGGCGTCGAAGACCTGGGTGAGGCGCGGGTCGGTGAGGCGGCTGGCGGCGCGCGCCGAGGTGATCACCTCGGCGATGCGCGGGAACTCCTGGTCGAAGGTGCGCACGGCGACGGCGCGGGCGAGGATCTCGTCGACGGCCTTCCACAGCGAGGATCCGCCGGAGTCGCTGATGCGTTCTTCGAGGCGGTAGCGGCCGGCGAGTCGCGTGCCGGGCTCGATGACAGACGTGCTCACGGCAACGTCCTGCGCAGGTGGTCAGATCCCATGTTCGTGGCGTGGCAGCTTACGCCTCCGACCCTCCTCTTTGCGTTCCCCAGGGTGTCGCCCCGCAAGCCGTAGTCCCCCACATGGTAGTGGTTCCTTGGAAGGGCGGTCGCCTTATCGCCGCGCGTCCCGAGTACTTTGCCACGCTTTACCCGACCGACCGGAGATCACCCCCGGCCGGGGATGCGCCGCGCGAACGTCGCGACCATCGTCTGCACCTCCCCGACCCGCAGCAGCTTGGCGAACAGCAGGTACAGCGCGAACCCGCCGGCGCTGCCGACCACCAGCGCGACCAGCCCCTGCCACAGCCCGACGCCGAGCCCGGCCTCCACGACGGCGTGCACCGCGTAGCCGAAGCCCAGCAGCGGCCACAGCGCGACCGCGAGCTTGACGTAGCTGGTGAGCACGCGGCGGCCGTCCATCCCGCCGAGGCGGCGGCGCAGGACCAGCCAGCCGACCAGCGCGCCGACGGTCTGGGCCAGCGCGAAGCCGCCGGCGATGCCCACGATGACCTTGTCGGTGGGCAGCACGGCCGAGACGGTGAGGGCGGCGGCGATGTTGGTGGCGACCACCGCGACGCTGACGTAGGCGGGGGTGCGGGTGTCCTGCATGGAGTAGAAGACCCGCAGCATGAGCTGGTAGGCGGCGAACGGCACCAGCGCGATCGCGAACATCCGCAGCACCTCGGCGATGACGTGCGCGTCGGCGACGCTGGTGTTGCCGTGCGCGAACAGCACCGTGGTGATCTCGGGGGCCAGCACGCCCATCAGCGCGGCGGCGGGCAGGATCACCACCGACGACAGGCGCAGCCCGCCGGAGAAGTCGTCGCGGACCTCGGCCATGCGCCCGGCGGCGGCGTGCTCGCTCATCCGCGGCAGCAGCGCGGTGATCACCGAGACGCCGATGATCGCGTAGGGGAGCTGGAACAGCTGGTAGGCGTTGAAGTAGGGGGTGTAGCCGACATCGCCGAGCTGCTCGGCGCGCCCTTGCACGCCCGCCGCGTTGGCCAGCCGGGTGGTGATCGCGAACCCGATCTGGGTGATCACCACGTAGGCGAGCGTCCAGACCGCCATCCTCCCGATCTGGCCGAGCTCGCCCTTGCGGAAGTCCAGCCGGGGCCGCCACCGGAAGCCCGAGCCGCGCAGCGACGGCCACAGCGCCAGGGTCTGCAGCGCCATGCCGCCGATGGTGCCGCCCGCCAGCAGCGCGATCTGCCCGTCGGAGATGTTCTCGGGGGTCACCTTGCCGGTGGCCAGCAGGATGAACGCGCCGGCCGTGCAGCAGATGACGATGTTGTTGAGCACCGGCGCCCACATCGGCGCGGCGAACCGCTTGCGCGTGTTGAGGATCGCGCCGGAGAACGCGCTGACGCCCAGGAAGAAGATCTGCACCGCGAACAGGCGGGCGAACAGGACGGCGAGGTCGCGCTGCGCGCCGTGGAAGTCGCCGCCGTAGATGGTGATGAACACCGGGCCGAGCGCCACCGCCACGGCGGTCATCACCGCGAGGCCGAGGACGGCGAGGGTGAACAGCCGCTGCTCGTAGCGCGCGCCGTACTCGGGGTCGCGCTCGCGGGCCCGCACGATCAGCGGGACGACGACGGCGGTCAGGACGCCGCCGAGCAGCAGGTCGTAGACGATGAACGGGACGGTGTTGGCGGTGTTGTAGGCGTCGGCCAGCGCGCCCACGCCGAGCGCCGCCACCAGCATCGCGGTGCGCAGGAACCCGGTGATGCGGGACGCCAGCGTGCCGATGGCCATGACCGCGCCGGAGCGGAGCAGCGCCGATGCGCCGCCGCCCTTGCCGCCGCCCTGCGGAGCGGAGGGCGGGGAGGCGGTCGCGGGCAGGGGCAGGTCAACCGCCGTTTCCGCCGCGATGTTTGCCCCCGGCGTGGCGCTCTGGGGCGTCCCCGGGTACGGGATCGGGGCCCTCGGCGGTGGGGACTGCCGGGGCGGACCCGTAGGGGCGCTCCGGTACGGCGGACCCGGGGGCGGGCCCTGGTGCGGCGCCTGCGGGTGAGGTGCCTGCGGATGCGGTGCCTGCGGATGCGGTGCCTGCGGGTGCCTCGGCGGCGGTCCCTGGTGGTGTCCCGGGGAGGGTGCCTGCGGGCGCGGCGGGGGCGGTCCCTGCGGAGCCGTTCCCGGCGGGCCCGGTGGGTTGGCCGGTCGGCCAGAATCCCGCCGACCCGGCGCCGGGGGTCCCTGGTCCCATGGCTCCGTCGGCCGTTGGTTCCGATCCGCTTCCGACACCGGCTGCCTCCGCTTCCCGGCGGCGCCTTGCTCTGATGGCCCGCACTCCGACGCCCACGAAGAGTACGGCAAGTCCGCCACCGGTGATGAGCACCGCGACGCGCCCGTACCCGGTGGTGCGCACGGTGATGACCTGCGTGTCGCCGAACTTCTTGCCGTCCTTGACGGTCAGCATCTCGACCCGCAGCCGGAAGGAGCCGTTGCCCAGCGCCTGCACCGGGATGCGCGGGCTCTCCTTCTGGTCCGGGCCGAGCTCGATCACCTCGTCCTTGCCCTCCAGCTCGCCCACCTTGAACTTGGCGGGGAACTCGGCGGTCACCCGCAGCCGGAAGCGCACCTTCTGGTCGGGCAGCTCGTTGGACAGGGTGATCGGCACGCGGCCCGAGGCGCCGGCCAGCCCGGCGCGCTTGGACAGCAGGCGGATCTTGTCCATCCGCTCCTTGAGCTCCAGCGCCAGCTCCTGGCGGGCCCGCTGGGCGGGGCCGGGGCGGCCGCGCCAGGCGGCCGACTGCAGGCGCAGGACGGCCCGGTCGTAGGTCATCGCGTAGGGCTCCACCATGATCGCGGTGAAGCCGCGGGCCCGGCGGCCGATCGCGTAGACCTGCTCCAGGTACTTGTCGCCCAGCTCGAAGCGCTGGTACTCGTCGGGGTAGCCGCGGTAGGTGCGCGGCTGCGGCGCCGTCCGGCCGACGTCGGCCAGCGGCTTCTCGGCCAGCCAGGACGCCTTCTCGCTGTAGGAGAGCAGGTTCTTCGCCTGCTTGGGCGAGGGGTTCCAGTGCCGGTTGGGCGCCACCACCACGGTGCGCTGCGTGTTGGGGCTCTCCATGGTGATCATGGCGGTCTCGGCGAGGAAGCGCTGCTGCGCCAGCACCTCGCCGCCGGGCGACCTGGCGCTGCTCTGGGAGACGATGCTGCTGAGCTTCTGGTCGTAGGCCAGCACGGGCTTGGCGCCCAGCGCCGTCTGCACGTTGGTGCGGGCGACGGTGGTGACGTTCTGCGGCTCGAACATCGCGTCGCTGAGCAGGAACGACCCGCCGTTCTTGAGGTTCAGCCGGGCGAGCTGGCCGAGGGTGCCGTACCCGGCCAGGCCCGACGGCGGCCAGGCGATCTGCGTGGTGGGCTTCCTGCCGAGGACCTCGGCGGCGACGCCGGTGTGGCCGTAGGCCGCGTTGAGGTGGTCGATCCACTTGTAGCGGACCAGCGACATCACGTCGGGGTCGGCGTAGGGGAGGGTGAAGTACGGGTCGCCCTTGGACGCCTCTTTCAGCGCCTTCAGCCAGTCGGCGGCCGCCTGGCTCTTCTGCTTGTGCACGGTCTTGCGGGGCCGCTGCTCCTGCACGTTGTAGCCGCCGGAGGCGGTCATCGCCCTGACGTCGTCCAGCAGCGCCGGGTCGATCGCCCAGGTGACCGGCGTCTTGGTGCCCTGCGCGGCCTCCACCAGGCCGCGCAGCCGGCCGCCGGCGGCCGTGTCGGTGGCGAGCCGGTCGTCGATGAAGGTGCGGTCGTCGGCGCGGTGCATGCGGTCGACCAGCGGCCAGACCCAGCTGATCTGCACCGGCTTGAAGCTGGTCCGCTTCGGGACGTAGGTGATGAACGAGGTGACGCCCGCGACCGCCTGCCCGGAGCCGTCCACCACCTCGACGCCGACGGGGTAGACGCCGAACCCGTACCGCTCCAGGCCCATCACGCCGGTGTCCACGCTCAGCGTGAAGGTCTGCCGCCCGCCGGAGGAGGCGGTCTGGGGGAGCTGGCCGACCGCGTTCGGCGGCAGGCCGCTCAGGTTGCCGGGCGGGGCGGCGGCGTACTGGTCGAGCTCGCCGCGGCTGGAGACGGGGACGCCCCGGTAGCGCAGGCGCACCGACAGGCCGGGCATCGACTGGCCGGACCGGTTCTGCACCACGCCGGCGACATTGATCTTGGATCCGGGGCCGGCCTTGGCCGACATCGAGGTCAGCGAGAGCGCGACCTGCTGCCGGTCGCGCTGCGGCGCGCGGTCGGCGGCGCCCGGCGCGTCGGGCAGCGCCGCGTCGGGCGCGGCGGCCAGGACGGCGTCCACCGAGGTGTCCACCGAGCCGTCCGCCAAGGCGTCGGGTGCGGCCGGCGCCGTCAGGAAGGACCTGGGGACCGCGACGGTGCCGGAGGCCGCGGCGGCGGTCCTGGGCGTCATGGCGGCCAGGAGGCAGGGCAGGAGGGCGGCCAGCGCGGCCGTGCGTTCGACCCGTCTCACGCCATGCCCGCCCGGGGGCGGCCCGCCGGAGGGGCCGCGTGGGGGCGGCGGGCGTCGTATTCCCGCACCACGCGCTCGATGGTAGTCGCGTCACCGCCGCCCTCGGACCCCTCCCGGCCCCCCGCGCGTCCTGAAGAACCGCTCAGCGCCCCTCCCCGGGGTCGAAAGGGGACGTCAGAAGAAGGCGGTCCCCGCCCCGGACCGGTCGGGGATCCGCCCCGGGCCGAACAGCGCGACCGGCTTGGCCCCGCTCAGCGCGTACAGGTCCAGGGCCCGGATGCCCAGCGCCGTGGACGCCTCCCCCGTCGCGGTGTAGACGACCTCGTCGGACGGCAGGCCGTCGAGGACGCGCTGGTCCACCAGCATCGGCATCCCGCCGGGCGGCAGCAGCGGGCACACCAGCCCGGCCGCGTACGCGGTGACCTTGTTGACCAGGTCGGCGCGGGCCGGGCGGACCAGCCGCGCGCCGACGGCGTGGCGCACCGCCTCCGCGGGCGGCCGCACCCCCGCCGCGACGATCACACCGGCCAGGAAGCGCTGCCCCCGGTACACGTCGTTGCAGGCGAAGACGCGCGTCACCAGGCACCGGTCCGCGGGCAGACCGAGCGCCTTGGGCAGCTCGTCGGCGTGCGCGATCGCGAGGGGCAGCCGCACGATCTCGTGCAGGGTCTCGCGCTCCAGCAGCGCCCGGTGGATGGTGAGGGCGTCCTTCATCTCCGGCTCCGTTCCGCGGGGGTCGTGGCCCCGCTCGCATCTCCCCGGTTGCCTGTTCCGCGCCCCGTGGTCGTGCCGCCCCCGCGCCGGTGCGCCCCCGCCCGGCGGATCTGTTCGCATACCCGCCGCAGCGAAGATCATCCATAGGGCCGCGGCGACCGCCTCCGTCGCCCGCCGCGCGCTCGACGCCTTCCGGTGCCCCCGTCGCGGGCCGGCCCGGCCGGGCGGTGGCCCGAGCTGCGGCGGCGTCCCGCTACCGTTGGGGGGCAGGGGAGGCTCGGCCGACGGCCGCGCGGGTGTTCACCGGGGTGTCCAGAACGTAACCCGGGGATCGCGGGATGTGAAGAGCCTTCAATCCCGTCTTCGGACGGACAGCGGGTCCCGCGGGACGCGCAAAGTCCTTTGTCAGCGACCCACCAAGGAAATACGCTCGATGGCCGTGCCGAACCAGAACGCCTCCCCCGAGCCGCAGGCCGCCCCCTCGACGGCCCAGCGCGCCGCCGTCGCCGACCTGCTGCGCCGCGTCGCGCCGGTCGCCGACGAGCTGGGGGCCCGCTTCGCGGCCGCCGGGCACGAGCTCGCGCTGGTCGGCGGCCCGGTCCGGGACGCGCTGCTGCGCCGTCCCACCAAGGACGTGGACCTGACCACCGACGCGCCGCCGGAGAAGATCCTCCAGATCATCGACGGCTGGGCCGACGCGGTGTGGACGATCGGCATCGAGTTCGGCACCGTGGGCCTGCGCAAGGGCGACCACCAGCTGGAGATCACCACCTACCGCAGCGAGTCCTACGACCCCAAGTCGCGCAAGCCCGAGGTGTCCTACGGCACCTCGCTGAAGGAGGACCTGCGCCGCCGCGACTTCGCGGTGAACGCGATGGCGGCGCGGCTGCCCGGCTACGAGCTGGTGGACCCGTTCGGCGGCCTCACCGACCTGCACCGCGGGGTGCTGCGCACGCCCGGCCGCCCCGAGGACTCCTTCAGCGACGACCCGCTGCGGATGATGCGCGCGGCGCGCTTCGCCTCCCAGCTCGGCTTCGCGGTCGCGCCCGACGTCGTCGAGGCGATGACCGGGATGGCCGACCGCATCGAGATCGTGTCGGCCGAGCGGGTGCGCGACGAGCTGTCCAAGCTGGTCTGCGGCGACCACCCGCGCGAGGGCCTGGCGCTGCTGGTGGACACCGGCCTCGCCGCGCACGTGCTGCCCGAGCTGCCCAAGCTCCGGCTGGAGATCGACGAGCACCACCGGCACAAGGACGTCTACGAGCACTCGCTGATCGTGCTGGAGCAGGCGATCGCGCAGGAGGAGGACGGCCCGGACCTGGTGCTGCGGCTGGCGGCGCTGCTGCACGACATCGGCAAGCCCCGCACCCGCCGCTTCGAGGCGGGCGGCCGGGTGTCGTTCCACCACCACGAGGTGGTCGGCGCGAAGATGACCCGCAAGCGGCTGACCGCGCTGCGCTACCCGAAAGAGGTCGTCTCGGACGTGTCGCGGCTGGTGGAGCTGCACCTGCGGTTCCACGGGTACGGCACCGGCGAGTGGACCGACTCGGCGGTGCGCCGGTACGTGCGCGACGCGGGCCCCCTGCTGAAGCGGCTGCACAAGCTGACCCGCGCCGACTGCACCACCCGCAACAAGCGCAAGGCCGACCGCCTGCGCCGCACCTACGACGACCTGGAGGTGCGGATCGACCGGCTGGCGCAGGAGGAGGAGCTGGCCTCGATCCGCCCGGAGATCGACGGCAACGAGATCCAGGAGATCCTGGGCATCCGGCCGGGCCCCGCGGTGGGCCGCGCCTACAAGTTCCTGCTGGAGCTGCGCCTGGACCGGGGCATGATCGGCAAGGAGGCGGCGGCGGACGAGCTGCGCCGCTGGGCCGCCGAGGAGGGCCTGACCGGCGGCGGCGCCGCCCCGGGCGCCAACGCGGACGGCGGCGCGGATGCCGAGGGCGAGCGCGGCGCGGACGGCGGCGCGGCGTGATCGACCTCAGGCTGGGCCGGATGAGCCCGCAGCAGGCCGAGCGGCTGCTGGAGTTCGACCGCGAGCACGTCTGGCACCCCTACGCGCCGATGCCGGCGACCGCCCCCGTGCAGCCGGTGGTCTCGGCCTCCGGGACGCGGCTGACGCTCGCCGACGGCAGCGAGCTGATCGACGGCATGTCGTCGTGGTGGGCGGCGATCCACGGGTACGGCCACCCCAAGCTGGACGCGGCGGTCACCGCCCAGCTCGGCAAGATGGCGCACGTCATGTTCGGCGGGCTGACCCATCCGCCCGCCGTGCGGCTGGCCGAGAAGCTGGTGGAGCTGACGCCCGCGCCGCTGACCAAGGTGTTCTTCACCGACTCGGGGTCGGTCGCCGTCGAGGTCGCGATCAAGATGGCGCTCCAGTACTGGCGCTCGCAGGGGCGGCCCGAGCGGCACCGGCTGCTGACGGTGCGCGGCGGCTACCACGGCGACACCTTCGGCGACATGGCCGTGTGCGACCCGGTCAACGGGATGCACCATCTGTTCGGCGACGTGCTCGCCCGGCACGTGTTCGCCCCGGCCCCGCCCGGCGGGTACCTGGACGAGCCCGACGAGGACTACCTCGCCGAGCTGAAGCGGCTCGCGGCCGAGCACTCCGGCGAGCTGGCCGCGGTCATCGTCGAGCCGATCGTGCAGGGCGCGGGCGGGATGCGCTTCTACGCCCCCGAGTACCTGCGGGCGCTCCGCGAGGTGGCCGACGAGCACGGGCTGCTGCTCATCCTGGACGAGATCGCCACCGGCTTCGGCCGCACCGGCGAGTTCTGGGGCTGCGACCACGCCGAGGTCGTGCCCGACATCATGTGCGTGGGCAAGGCCCTGACCGGCGGCTACCTGTCGCTCGCCGCGACCCTGTGCACCGACGAGGTGGCGCGCGGCATCTCCACCGGCGAGGCGCAGGCGCTGATGCACGGCCCGACCTTCATGGCCAACCCGCTGGCGACCGCCGTGGCGGCCGCGTCGATCGACCTGCTGCTGTCGCGCGACTGGCGCGCCGAGGTGGACGCCATCGAGGCCGTGCTGACCGCCGGGCTGGAGAGCGCCCGCGAGCTGCCGGGCGTCGCCGACGTGCGGGTGCTCGGCGGCATCGGCGTCATCGAGGCCCGCGAGCCGGTCGACCAGACGGCGGTGCAGGAGGTCGTGATGGAGCACGGCGTGTGGCTGCGGCCCTTCGGCAAGCTGATCTACACGATGCCGCCGTACGTGAGCACCGAGGACGACCTGGAGCACATCGCCGACGCCATGTACGCCGCCGCGGCCTCGCTGACCGACGACTGACGCGGGGCCCGTCCCCGTACGGGCCGCGCCCGCGGCGTGCGGACCGGCTCGTCAGCGCGCCGCGACCGCCGCCCCGGCCCGGCCCGACAGGGCGCGGTACACCGGCGCGCCCACGGCGTAGGCCGCTATCACCAGGCCGAGGGTGAGGTAGGAGACGCCGTCCGCGGGCAGCCAGGTCGCCGCCGCGGCCGCCGCGGCGGCGAAGGCCGCGTTGAAGAGCATGTCGTACACCGCGAAGACGCGGCCCCGGTAGGCGTCGTCGATCGACTCCTGTAGGACGGTGTCCACGCACAGCTTCACGCCCTGCGACACCAGCCCCAGCGCGAACGCGCCCGCCGCCCACAGGGGCTCGGCGAACGGCGTCGCCAGCAGCAGGAGCGACACCGCCCCGGCCCCCAGCAGCAGCGTGACCCACGCCTGCTTGCCGATCCGCCGCACCACCGGCGGGGTCGCCAGCGCGCCGGCGAAGAAGCCCGCGCCCGACACCCCCAGCATCACCGCGAACGCCGCCAGCCCGTCCTCGGCGTCGGTGGTGAAGTGGTTGCGGCACAGCAGCAACGTCATGATCAGGATGACGCCGTACAGGAAGCGATGCACCGAGATCACGCCCAGCGCCAGTGCCGCCTGCCGCCGGTGGGCCAGGTGCCGCGCCCCGTCCGCCAGGCCGTTCAGCACGTTGCCGAGCGCCCGGCGCGTTTGCTCGGGGGCCTCCGCCAGGTGCGGACCGAGCGTGCGGCGCGGCAGCGCCGTCGCGACCAGTCCGGCCGCCAGGAACAGGCCCGCCCCGCACAACAGGATCAGCGCCGTCCCGTCGTGGCCCGCGCCGAACACCGACCGCAGCAGGTAGCCGAGGCCCGCGCCCACGAACGCGATCACCGTCCCGGAGGTGACGGCGAACGCGTTGGCCGTCACCAGGTGCTCGCGCCGCACCACGTGCGGCAGCGCCGCCGACAGCGCCGCCAGGAAGAACCGGTTCACCCCCAGGACCAGCAGCACCGCCAGGAAGAACACCGCGCCGTCGTGCCCGGTGGCGACCAGCGCGGCCACCGCCGCGACCAGCACCGCCCGCACGACCGGCGTCCACACCAGGATGCGGCGCCGCGACCACCGGTCGATGAGCACCCCGGCGAACGGGCCGAGCGCCGAGTACGGCAGCAGCGTCACCGCGAACGCGGCGGCCGCCTTGCCCGCCGACGCCTGCCGCTCGGGGGAGAAGAACACGTAGCCGGCCAGCGCGACCTGGAACACGCCGTCGGTGAGCTGCGAGGTCAGCCGCGTCGCGTACAGGCGCCGGAAGTCCCGGCCCCGCACGATCGGACGCAGTTCGCTCGCTCTCACCCGATCACCCTATGCGGCCTCCCGCGGGCCCCGACCGCGCCGGCGCCCGCGTCAGGGCGCCAGCCACAGGTGCGTGTAGTCGTAGGACGACGCGGTCGGCAGGAACCGCAGTCCCCGCACGCGCTCGGACACGTAGGTGGTCGCCGCGCGCTGCATCAGCGGCACCACCGCCGCGTCCTCCATGATCTTCTGGTCGGCCTGCTGCCAGTACCCGGCGGCCTGGCCGGGGTCGCTCGCGGTGAGCGCGGCGTCGATCGCGCCGTTGACCTGGAAGTTGTCGTAGCCGCCGTAGTTGGTGGAACCCGGCCCGTACAGCCGCCCGTCGAACAGCGGCTGGATCATCGAGCGGCCGTTGTTGCCGTACCAGTCGGGCGTCCACCCGGGCGCGGCGATGTCCCAGTGGCCCGCCTTCGCCTTGCCGGGATCGGAGATGGTGCTGCTGTAGAAGGAGTTGCCCGCGTCGGCCGACAGCTCGGTCTCCACGCCGCACGCGTCGAGGTCGGCCGCGATCGACTGCGCGATGAGCTTGTGCAGGCTGTTGGTGCGGTAGGGGAAGCGCAGCTTCAGGCCGGGGTGCCCGGCCTTGGCGAGCAGGTCCCGGCACTTGGCGGCGTCGCCGGCCTCGCCGGGCGTCCGGTAGTGGGGGAGCGCCGAGTGGCCGGGCAGACCCGAGGGGATCACCGTGTGCAGCGGCTGGGCCACGTCCGGCCCACCGGCGATCTTGATGAGGGCGGAGCGGTCCACCGCGTACTCCAGCGCCTGCCGCACCTCGCGCTTGCCGAGCGCGCCGCCGTTGTTGGGGCTGCGGGTGTTGAACACCACGTAGGGGTTGGTGTTGGGCACGTCGCGGATCGCGAACCGGTCGTCGCCGCGCAGCCGGGGCAGCGCCGAGGTCGGCACGGGCTGGTCCCAGGCGAGGTCGGCCGAGCCCTGCTCGATCTGGCGCTGCACGGCCTCGGCCGAGTCCTGGCCCAGCGTGATCTCGATCCTGGCGACGTGCCGGGACCGCAGCGGGTCGCCGTCGGGCCGCCAGGCCGGGTTGTGGCCGAGCGTGTAGGAGCGGCCGGGCCGGTAGTCGGTGATCTGGTACGGGCCGTTGGAGACGGTGTTGCGCCGGAACTCGGCCGAGTCGGGCACGTACCGGTCGTACTCCTTCGGCGCGGCAGCCGACGGCTGGAGGGACAGCAGGTTCAGGAAGTCGGCGGCGGGCCGGCGCAGCGTGAACACCAGCGTGTCGTCGTCCTCGGCGCGCAGACCCGCGACCCGGTGCCGGTCCTGGTAGGCGGCCTGCGCGGCGGCGTCCTTGGCGTCCACCTCGGCGAAGCCCCGGCAGAAGGAGTCCATCCCCTTGATCGTGGAGATGTAGTAGCCCTTGTTGGAGGACGGCGCGGCGGGATTGCACAGCCGCTTGATCCCCCGGACGAAGTCGTGCGCGGTGACCGGGCGCGGCGGGCTGGTGTTCCAGCGCACGCCCTGGCGCAGGTGCACGGTGTAGGTGCGGCGGTCCTTGCTGATACCGCCGTTCTCCCGGGTGGGGATCCGTGCGGCCACGTCGGCCTGCACCGGGATGGTCTCGCTGAAGACGTTGGAGGCGCGGGTGCCGAACAGCGCGCGGGCGAAGACGCGGGTCAGACCGTAGGAGCCGACGCCGTTGACGGAGGCGGTGTCGAGGTGCTCGACGTCGGCGGAGCCGAGGACGCGCAGTGTGCCGCCGTCCCGCGGCGGGCCGGACGCGGCGTCCGTCGAACGGTCGCCGCCGCCGCACGCCGCGAGGCCCGCCGTGGTCATCACGGCTCCCGTGAGCCCCGCCGTCAGCCTGAGCACCACCGGTGCCATGCGTCTTCCTCCGCTCGGCGATCGGACCGTCACTGGAGGTGTCACAGTAGGGCCAGAGCGTGACAACGGCCGCTACATCACCATTTCTTGTCTAGGAATAAGCAAGCCCTGACAGTGTGTCCACTGTCAGGGCTTGCTTGGTGAGCTTTGTGACCAGGCTCTCAGACGTTTACCGTCCCGTGCCCGTCCCTTGCCCGGCGCTTACCGCTCGTTCGAGCTCAGCGCTCGATGTCACCGCGGATGAACGCCTCGACCGCCTCGCGGGCCTGGTCGTCGTTGTACTGCTCCGGCGGCGACTTCATGAAGTAGGAGCTGGCCGACAGGATCGGGCCGCCGATGCCGCGGTCCTTGGCGATCTTGGCGGCGCGCACCGCGTCGATGATGACGCCGGCCGAGTTCGGGGAGTCCCAGACCTCGAGCTTGTACTCCAGGTTCAGCGGGGTGTCGCCGAAGGACCTGCCCTCCAGGCGGACGTAGGCCCACTTGCGGTCGTCCAGCCACGGCACGTGGTCCGACGGGCCGATGTGCACGTCGGCCTTGGCCATCTCGTGCGGGATCTGGGAGGTGACCGACTGGGTCTTGGAGATCTTCTTGGACTGCAGGCGCTTGCGCTCCAGCATGTTCATGAAGTCCATGTTGCCGCCGAAGTTCAGCTGGTAGGTGCGCAGCAGCTCGACGCCGCGGTCCTCGAACAGCTTGGCCATCACGCGGTGGGTGATGGTCGCGCCGACCTGCGACTTGATGTCGTCGCCGACGATCGGCACACCGGCGTCGGTGAACTTCTGCGCCCACTCGGGGTCGGAGGCGATGAACACCGGCAGCGCGTTGACGAAGGCGACCTTGGCGTCGATGGCGCACTGGGCGTAGAAGCGGTCGGCGTCCTCCGAGCCCACCGGCAGGTACGACACCAGGACGTCGACCTCGGCGTCCTTGAGGGCCTGCACCACGTCGACCGGCTCGGCGTCGGACTCCTCGACCATGTCGAGGTAGTACTCGCCGAGGCCGTCCAGGGTGTGGCCGCGCTGGACGATGACGCCCGAGGGCGGCACGTCGGCGAACTTGATGGTGTTGTTCTCGCTGGCGTGGATCGCCTCGGAGAGGTCCATGCCGACCTTCTTGGCGTCCACGTCGAAGGCCGCCACGAACTCGACGTCGCCCACGTGGTAGTCGCCGAACTGAACGTGCATCAGGCCGGGGACGCGGGTCTCGGGCGCCGCGTCCTTGTAGAACTCGACACCCTGGACGAGTGAAGAGGCGCAGTTGCCCACACCCACGATGGCTACGCGCACCGAACCCATCCGGTTGCTCCTTCTCTCTTGCGGAACATGTGGTGTTTCGTCACCCGACCCCGAGGGGGGTGGGCCGCCTTGCGTCAGCGGCCCGTCTCCCGAGGCATGTCCTGAGTCGTATTCGAAGTCTTGTTGGCTAGCAGTTCCTGCTCCGCCCGCTCGCGTCCGATCAGCTCGTTGAGCCAGCGGACCTCGCGCTCGACGGATTCGAGCCCATGGTTCTGGAGCTCCAGGGTGTAGGTGTCCACCCGCTCGCGGGTGCGCGCCAGCGCGGCGCGCAGCCGCTCCAGCCGCTCCTCCAGCCGGCTGCGCCGGCCTTCCAGGATGCGCAGCCGCACGTCGGCGCGGGTGTGCGAGAAGAAGGCGAAGTGCACGCCGAACCCCTCGTCCTCCCACGACGCCGGCCCGGCCTCGGTCAGGAGCTGCTGGAGCCGCTCCTTGCCCTCGGCGGTGAGCTTGTAGACGATCTTCGAGCGGCGGCTCTGCAGTGCCAGCGGCACGTTCGGCTCCTCGGGCCGGTCCTCGATGATGAGCCCCTTGGCCAGGAGCTGCTTGAGGCACGGGTAGAGCGAGCCGTACGAGAAGGCGCGGAACATCCCCAGCAGGGTGTTGAGCCGCTTGCGCAGCTCGTACCCGTGCATCGGGGACTCGTGCAGCAGACCGAGGACCGCGAGCTCAAGAACTCCCGAGCCCTTCTTGCCCGCCATGCCGCGTCCCACTTCCGCAGAGCCGATGTCTCATCTTGATGTATCGAGCGAATGTATCGCTTCGATACATCGCCAAGATACGTACCGCGATCCGTCCTGGCAAGTCGACCTTGCGATGAAGGGTTCCGGCACGTCCGATTCGCGATCTTCCCTGCCGGGCGCGGGCGGCTTACCCTGCTGGCATGTGGGCCGGCAGGCGGGCCCGGAGCCCGCGCCCATGAGACCCCGGCTGGTCGTGGACTACGGCCTGGCCAAGCGCGCGGCGCTGGCCGGGCTGCGGACCGGCCGGCTGTCGCGGGACGACGCCTGCGACGCCCACCCGTACCTGCTGCGCGCGGCCCGGCACCACGGCGAGCTCACCGATCACGCCTGCCCGGTCTGCCGGCGCGAACGACTCACCCATGTGACCTATGTCTACGGTGCGGAACTGGGCCGTTACGAAGGGCGCGTGAAGGCCACCGCCGAGCTTGCGGAGATGGCACAGGAATACGGTGAATTCAGGGTGTATGTGGTGGAAGTGTGCCAAGGTTGCGCCTGGAACCACCTGACGGTCTCCTACGTCCTCGGCCACCGGGATCACCCCTCTGACCTGTGAGGACATGCCCCGGTGCGGGCAATGTGAGCGGCTTCGTGGCACACTGCCTCCGGCGGCCCCGCCAGGCCCGTCCCTCCCCCGCTCACCAACCCGCCCAGTAATCTTCGGGAAATCAGTCCCCCTGTTGATCGAGGTCGCGTGAGTCATCCAAGCCAGCCCCGACCGGAACCCGGGTCGCCGCGGCCGGGCGGGCAGAACTTTTCCCGTCCCGGTCCGTCCAACGGTCCCGGCACCCCCGGATCCCCGCAGGGATCCCCGACGCCGGGCCGTCCAGACGCTCCGTTAGGTGCTCCGGGCGGGCAGCGCAACGTACCCGGGGCGCACCGCTCCGGCGGTCTGGGAGCACCGGCGGGCCCTGGCGGCCCCGGTGGCCCCGGTGGGCCCGGTAGGCCCGGTAGGCCGGGCGGCCCCGGTCCAGGAGGACCCGGAGGGTTCGGAGGGCCTGGTGGCCCCGGCGGTCCGGGAGGCCCTGGTGGCCCGAGCGGTCCCGGCGGTCCAGGAGGGCCCGGCGGCGGACGCCGCGGGCGGCGCGGCGCGCAGGACCCCTCGAAGCAGGGGTGGAAGCGCCACTTCCTGTCGCGCACGACCGGCTGGCGCCGCTTCCTGCCGTCGTGGAAGGTCGTCACCGGCCTGTTCGTGCTGCTGTTCGGCAGCCTCGCCGCGATGGTCAGCATGGCCTACGCGGGCACGCCGGTGCCGGAGGAGCCCTCGGTCGAGGGCGTGGAGGACCAGGCGTCGATCTTCTACTACGCCGACGGCAAAAAAGAGATCGGCCGGATGGGCAAGCGGCGTGAAAGCGTCGAGCTGAGCAAGGTGCCCAGGCACGTCCAGGACGCGGTGCTGGCGGCGGAGAACCGCACCTTCCGCACCGACAAGGGCGGCATCTCCGTCAAGGGCACCGGCCGCGCTCTCTGGTTGAACCTGACCGGTGGCAAGGGCGGCGGCTCGACCATCACCCAGCAGCTCGCGAAGAACTACTACTCCGATCCGTTCAACCGGACCTACAGCCGCAAGCTCAAGGAGATGTTCATCTCCATCAAGCTCGAGGACAAGTACAAGAAGGAAGAGATCCTCAAGCTCTACCTGAACACCATCTACTTCGGCCGTGACACCTACGGCATCCAGGCCGCCTCGCGCGAGTACTTCGGCAAGAACGTCAGCGATCTCAACAAGAGCCAGGCGGCCGTGCTGGGCGGGATGATCCAGGATCCCAACCGGGAGATCACCAAGAAGGAGAACCAGGCGTACCTGAAGGAGCGCTACGCCTACACCCTGAACGGCATGGCCGAGCTGAAGACCATCACCCAGGCCGAGGCCGACTCGCTCAAGACCAAGCTGCCGACGATCAACAAGCCGGGCAAGCAGGGCCAGCTCTACGCCGGCCAGCGCGGCTACATGCTGATGCGGGCCAAGACCGAGCTGATGCGCAAGGGCATCACCGAGCAGGAGCTGACCACCAAGGGCCTCCGCATCACCACGACCTTCGACGAGAGGAAGATGCGGGAGGCCAAGCAGGCGGCCGAGCACGCCGTCCCGCAGGTGCACCCCAAGCAGCTCGCGACCAAGAAGATCCGGGTCGGCCTCATCTCGGTCAACACCGCCAACGGTGAGGTCCAGGCGTTCTACGGCGGCCCGAACTACCTCACCCAGGCGTTCGACAACGTCTGGAGCGGCTCGGCCCAGGCGGGGTCGGCCGTCAAGCCGTACGTGCTCGCCACCGCGCTGAAGCAGGGCTACCACCTCAACAGCCGGCTGGAAGGCCGGTCGATGGCCCCGATCGACACCAACGGCAACGTGGTGTCGCCCAACGTTCCCGGCACCATCAAGGTGCCCAACGGGCACACCAGCGGTCCGGCCGTCACCATGACCGACGCCACCGCCGACTCGGTCAACACCGCGTTCGTGCAGCTCGGCTTCAAGGTCGGCCACGACAAGCTGATCGAGACCGAGACCGACGCCGGCATCGCCCCCGACCTGCTCAAGCCCTACAAGGGCCAGGGCGGTATCGCCCTCGGCATCAACAACATCCGACCGGTCGAGCAGGCCGCCGGGTACCAGGCGTTCGCCAACGGCGGCACCTGGCACGAGCCGCACGTGCTGCGCGAGGTGAAGATCCGCGACGAGGAGAACAAGAGCAAGCTCATCCCGTACAGCACCCAGAAGTTCAAGCCGTCGGAGCTGAAGCCCAAGAAGCGCCAGGTCTTCTCCGGGGCCGTCGCCGCGGACGCGACCTTCGCCATGCAGCAGGTCGTCAAGCGCGGTACCGCGAAGGCGGCGGCGCTGCCCGACCGCCCCGCGGCGGGCAAGACCGGCACCACCGACCACAACGTGGCGACCTGGTTCGTCGGCTACGTCCCGCAGATCTCCACGGCGGTGACGCTCTACAACGACGAGTTCGACAAGAAGCTCAAGCGCAAGAAGTCGCTGATCCTGCCCGAGATCGGCGAGGTCGAGGGCGGTAGCGTGCCGGCCCGCATCTGGCGCGCCTACATGGTCGAGGCGACCAAGGGCCTGGAGGTCAAGCCGTTCCCGCAGCCCGCCAACGCGGGCCGGATCGAGCTGTGGGCCAAGCCGCCGGTGAAGAAGGAGAAGAAGGAAGAGGAGAAGGGCGACAAGCCCAGGTTCTGCCGACTTCCCATCTTCAAGGACCACGCCAAGTGCAAGGGCGACGGGTCCGAGGAGCAGGAGCCGGGCGGTTCCAAGCCGCCGTGTCCGGGGGGGATCCCCAACGGCAACTGCGACATCAACAAGCCGCCGAAGAACCCGCCGAAGAACGGCGTGTGGTGCCGCCTGCACCCGAACTACCCGGCGTGCCGCAAGGACGGCCAGGGAGACGAACAGAACCAGGAACAAGGGCAGCAGGAGCCGACGACACCGAACTCGCTTCCCGAACGCCTGCGCATCCCGCTCGGCGCGAGCAGACCGCGGGACTGACGTCCAACGGCACGGCGGCGGCCGGCCTCCCCGTCCGGGTGAGGCCGGCCGCGGCCGTTCCGGCCAGGGTTTGTGCAGAGATTGTGCGGGTTTCCTCCAGGGGTGCGGTGGCGCGACACCGGTCGGGTGCGGAGCGCTCACCGCCGTCTTGATCGAACACCGCTCCGTCCGCCTCCATAGCGGCGAAGCGAGGTCCGGCGGACGAACCTTTCCGCTGGTCGGGCTGGCAGAACGGACAGCAAGCGACATCTCGCGGCGGAACCGGGCGGCCCGTCCAGGGTGTTCCCCGATCTTCCCCGCACCGGCCACGGCCGACCCCCGCGCACCGACGTGCGCAGTACTCTCGGACGACGCACAGCCGTACCCCCAGTTGATGAGGACGCGTGAGTTACCCAAGCCAGTACGGACCGGAAAACGGAGACGGCCCCCGCTCCCGGGGCCCGCGCCGACCCGGCGGGTCAGGCACGCCCCGCAGTGGCAGGGGAGCGCAGGGCGAGGCTCCCGGCGGCTCGCCCACTCCCGGCCGGCCGGCCCGGCCCGGAGGGCGTCCGCCGCAGCGCGGTGGCCGTCCGCCCGGCGGCGGTGGCCGCCGTCGCGTGGGAGCACCGCCGCAGCGCCGTACGGCGGCCTCGCCGACGCCCGGCGTTCCGGGCGGCCCCGGAGGCCCCGGCGGGCCGCCGCGTACGGGCGGCGGCGGTGGCGGGCGCGGACCGGGCGGTCCTGGAGGCCCCGGCGGGCGCGGACCGGGAGGGCCCGGAGGCCCCGGCGGGCGTGGCCCCAATGGTCCCGGCGGCCGTGGTCCCAACGGGCCGGACGGTCCCGGTGACGGTTTCTGGGGCGAGGCCGAGAAGCGCCCCAGGCGCGGCAAGGGCGACAAGAAGCCGTCCACCAAGGAGGGCTGGCGTCGCTACGTCCCGTCCTGGAAGATCGTGGCGGGCGTCTTCGGCGTGCTGGTGCTGGCCGGGTTCACGCTCCTCGTCGTGGGCTACGTGATGACGCCCGTGCCCAAGGAGCCGCAGGACGGCGTGACGGCGCAGGGCTCGACCGTCATGTACAAGGACAAGACCCCGATCATCCGCATGGGCGCGCGCCGCGAGTCGGTGCCGCTCAACAAGGTCCCCAAGCACGTTCAGTACGCCGTGCTGGCGGCCGAGGACCGCGACTTCGAGAACAACAGCCTGGGGATCTCGCCCAAGGGCCTAGCCCGCGCCATCGTGAAGTCGGCGACCGGCGGCGACGTCGAGGGCGGCTCGACCATCACCCAGCAGATGGCCCGCAACTACTACAAGGGCCTCAGCAAGGACCGCACGCTGAGCCGCAAGTTCAAAGAGATCATGATCTCGGTGAAGCTGGGGCAGAGCGCCAAGAAAGAGGACATCCTCGAGAAGTACCTGAACACCATCTACTTCGGCCGCGAGGCCAACGGCATCCAGGCCGCCGCGCGCGCCTTCTTCGGCAAGGACGTCTCCAAGCTCGACAAGGGCGAGGGCGCGCTGCTGGCCGCGATGATCCAGCGCCCCAGCTACTTCGCGACCAAGGGCAACAGCCCGCAGAACGCGGCGCTGCGCCAGCGCTGGAACTACGTGCTCGACGGCATGGTCAAGATGGGCAAGATGAGCCCGGCCGAGCGCCAGCAGGTCGGGCAGAAGTTCCCGGTCACCACCGCCAACTCCGACGACACCGCCGACAACAAGACCACCCAGACCGGCTTCATCCGGGAGCGGGTCAAGGTCGAGCTCGCGCAGATCGACCCCGAGCTGGCCAAGCTGGCCGAGTCCGAGGGCGGCGTGCGGATCACCACCAGCCTGGACGCGGGCTGGATGCGCGACGCCTACCTGGCGATGCGCGACGCTCGGGCCGGCGACTGGCCCAAGAACATCAACGGCGGGCTGATCGCCGTCGATCCGCGCAACGGCGAGATCAAGGCGTTCTACGGCGGCAGCCCCAAGCGCAGCCAGGTGGACACCGTCTTCCACGACGGCGCGCAGGTCGGCTCCTCGTTCAAGCCGTACGTGCTGGCGACGGCCCTCAAGGAGGGCCAGAGCATCAAGTCCACGATCACCGGCAAGTCGCCGCTGTGCATCAACACCTCCACCGGTGAGGCGCAGGCCAAGGGCACCGGCTGCTACGTCGTCAACAACGACGAGGGCGACCCGCCGATGGGCGTCATCGACCTGGCGACGGCCACCGAGAAGTCGGTCAACACCTCCTACGTGAAGCTCGGCGTCAAGCTCGGCCTGGACAACGTCGTCAAGACCGCCGAGGAGTTCGGCGTCCCGCACGAGTACCTGAAGCCGCACCTCGGGAACGCGTCGCTGTCGCTGGGCGTGGCCAACATCCCGCCGGTCGTCCAGGCGGCGGGCTACGCGCCGTTCGCCAACGGCGGCCACACCGTCAAGCCGCACCTGATCGCCAAGGTCGAGAAGCTGAACTTCAAGACCGGCAAGTGGGGGACCATCAAGCTCCCCTGGGACGAGAAGGGCGCCAAGAAGCAGGTCCTGACCAAGGACCAGGCCGCGCAGGCCACCTACGCGATGCGCAGGGTCGTCACCAGCGGCACCGCGCGCAAGGCGGCGCTGTCGGACGGCCGCCCGGTCGCCGGCAAGACCGGCACCACCGAGAAGAACGCGGCCGCCTGGTTCGTGGGGTACGTGCCGCAGCTCTCGTCGGCGGTGACGATGTACAACATGGACAGCGGCAAGCCCATCTCCAACATCCCGGGCTTCCAGGGCAACAGCATCTACGGCGGCACGATCCCGGCGCAGATCTGGAAGAACTTCATGGAGCGCGTCATCAAGCGCTCCAACATGGAGCAGCAGGCGTTCGACCTGCCGACCTACAGCGACAGCCAGGCCAAGGCGTGGGACGCGCCGACACAGACCGAGCGGCCCGAGACGCCGACGCCGACCGACACCCCGACGTGCAAGCCGGGCGACGCGCAGCAGCCGGGCCAGGACTGCGCGTCGGAGACGCCGACCACGCCGACCACGCCCCCGTCGTCGCCCCCGCCGTCCGGCGGCGCGGGCAAGCCGTGCACCAGCCTCGGCGTGCCGACGGGATGCGACCCGAACCTCCCGCCGACCGGCAAGGAGGCCCTGGAGCGCTGGTGCACCTGGCACCCGGGCAACCCGAACTGCCCGCCGCCCAACGGCGGTGGCGGCGGCGGTGACGGCGGCGGCGGTGGCGGCGGCGGTGGCGGCGACAACGGGCCGAACCAGCCCAACCACAGAGAACGCGGCCGCGAGGTCGGCGCCTCCTGACCCGATGACACCCGAGCCCCGGTCCCGCCAGGACCGGGGCTCGCGTCTTCACCGGCCCCGGTCCGCGCGGCCAATAGTGTGGTGACCATGCCGTCGCCCTCTCCGCAGACCGAGGAAGTCCCCGATTCCGAGAGCGCGTCCGGCCGGCTGGTCCGCCTGGCGCCGGTGCTGGCGGGCGTGACCGCGCTGGTGTGCCTGCTGGGGTGGTTGCAGAAGCAGCCGTGCGCCGTCGCCGGGTTCGACTTCGTGAAGACGACGACGCGGGCCTGCTACACCGACATCTACCCGCTGTACTACGTGCGCGGGCTGCAGGACGGCCTGGTGCCGTACTTCGACTCCTTCCCCGGGGGCGGCGACCTGCGGTACGTGGAGTACCCCGTGCTCAGCGGGTTCTTCATGCAGTTGGTGAGCTGGCTGGTGCGGCCGTTCGGCGCCGACGTGCGCGGCATGGCGTTCTACAACGTCACCGTGCTGCTGCTGGCGGTCCTGGCGATCGTCACGGTGCTGGCCACCGCGTACGTGGCGGGCCGCCGGTCGCTGCGCACCGGATTGATGGTCGCGCTGTCCCCGGCGCTGCTGCTGACCGCCTACATCAACTGGGACCTGCTGGCGGTGGCGCTGTCGGCGCTGGCGCTGGCGGCGTGGTCGTCGCGGCGGCCCGCGCTGGCGGGCGTGCTGCTGGGGCTGGCGATCGCGGCGAAGTTCTACCCGCTGCTGTTCCTGGGGCCGCTGTTCCTGCTGTGCCTGCGGGCGGGGCGGTGGAAGGCGCTCGGGCGGCTGGTCGCGGGGGCGGCGGGCGCGTGGCTGGTGGTCAACCTGCCGGTGATGGTGTTCGCGTGGGACGGCTGGGTCGAGTTCTACTCCTTCAGCCGCGAGCGCGGCATCGACTGGGGCTCGGTGTTCTTCTACTTCCAGGACCACGGCGTGTCCGGGCTGACCGACACCGGCCGGCTCAACCTGTACGGCACCGGCACGTTCCTGGTGCTGGCGCTGGGCATCGCGGTGCTCGCGCTCACCGCGCCGCGGCGGCCCCGGCTGCCGCAGCTGATGTTCCTGGTGCTGGTGGCGTTCATGCTGCCGAACAAGGTCTGGTCGCCGCAGTACGTGCTGTGGCTGCTGCCGCTGGCGGTCCTGGCCCGGCCGAAGCTGCCCGCGTTCGTGGTGTGGCAGGCGGGCGAGGTCGTCTACTTCTTCGGGATCTGGTGGTACCTGCTCCAGGTGTCGCTGCGGGGCATGGGCGGCGCGGAGGGCGCGACCCTGCCCGAGACGGTGTCGGCGCTGCTGGGCCTCGGCGTCCCGGACGGGGGGATCAGCACCGGCGTCTACTACCTGGCGCTGTTCGCGCGGTTCGGGACGGTGCTGCTGATGGCGCTGCTGGTCGTGCACGAGATCCTGCGGCCGTCGGCCGACGCGGTCCGTGCGGACGGCGCGGACGACCCGGCGGGCGGCGTGCTGGACGGCGCCGCCGACAGGTTCACGCTGACGCGGTGGCGCGCCCGGCCGGCCACGACCGCGCCCGCCTGAGCGATCGCAGGTCAAGTTCTCGGCCGGGCCGCATGGAACGCCAGGTCATCCGGGTAGTCACTGATCATGCGGATCGCCCTCGCCCTGCTCGCGCCGCCCGTCCTGCTGGCGTCGCTCCTGACCGCGCCCGCCGACGCGCGCACCACGGAACGGACCACCGCGCGGCCCCTTGTGCAATCCGAGGCACGGCCTGAGGCGCGGTCCGGAGCACGATCTGCTGGACGGCCCCTCGCCCCGTCGCCGGTCGGGCTGCGCGGCGTCCGGGCGCGCGCGGCCTACCTCGCCGACGCGGGGACCGGCGCGGTCCTGTGGTCGAGGGAGCCGGTCGTCCGGCGCCCGATCGCCAGCCTCACCAAGGTGATGACGGCGCTGGTCGTGCTCCGGGAGGGCGGCCTGGACCGCCGCGTCCGCATCAAGCGGGGCCACCTCGCCCGCGCCGCCGCGCACGGCGGCTCGACCGCCGGGCTGCGGGTCGGCGACCGTGTCCGCGCCCGCGACCTGCTGAACGCGCTGCTGCTGCCGTCCGGCTGCGACGCGGCCGCCGCCCTCGCCGACGCCTACGGCCCCGGGCGGCGCGCGTTCGTGGGGAAGATGAACCGCACCGCCCGGTCCCTCGGCCTGCGGCACACCCGGTACGCGGAAGCCGCCGGGCTGCCGAACCGGAGGGCCTGGTCCACCGCCCGCGACCAGACCGTCCTCGGCCGCCACGCCCTGCGGCTGCCGGAGTTCGCGCGGATCGTGCAACGCCCCCGGTACGTGCTGCCCGCCGGGGACGGGCACCGCCGGTACGTGTGGCGCAGCACCAACACGTTGCTGAACCGCTACCAGGGGATGATCGGCGTCAAGACCGGCTACACCCGGGCCGCCGGCTACAGCTTCCTGTTCGCCGCGCGCAAGAACGGGCGGACGCTGGTGGGCGCGGTGCTGGACAGCTCCAAGACGCGGGGCGCCGTCCGGTTCAGGGACGCGGTCCGGCTGATGGACTGGGGCTTCGGCTGGTAGAGATGACGGGACGAAAGGGGCACCTGTGGATCTGCCGGACGACTGGGCCGACCGTGTCCGCTGCGCGCTCGCCGCGGCCCGCCCGGAGCTGGCCGGCGCCCGGCTGAGCCCGCTGGGGGCCGGGCAGGACAGCGTCGCGCTGCTCGCCGAGACGCCGTCCGGCGGCTACGTGCTGCGGCTGCCCAAGGAGGAGGACGGCGCGTCCGGCATCGACCGCGAGGCCCGGCTGCTGCCGGAGCTGTCGCTGGACCTGCCCGTCCCGCGCTTCGTGTTCACCGCGCCCAACCCACTGGGCCCCGGCCGGTTCTGCTGCTACCCGGTCGTCCCCGGCGAGTCGCTGGAGCCCGAGGAGTGGGCGGCGCGCGGCCTGCTGGAGGCCGCCGCGCCGCCGCGCCAGATCGCCGCCGCCATCGAGGCGATCCACGCCTTCCCCGTCGAGCGCGCCCGCGCCCTCGGCGTGCTCGACCGGGACATGCGCGCCGACTACACGGGCGGTCTGGCGGAGGCCCGCGCCGAGGTGGCGCCGCTGCTGCCGCCCGACGAGGCGTCCGCCCTGCTCGCCGCCTGGGAGGACTACCTCGCCCACGACGCGAACTTCGCCTACGACCCTGCGCTTCTGCACGCCGACCTCAGCCTGGACCACCTGCTGGTGACCGGCGACCGGATCAGCGGCCTCATCGACTTCGGCGACACCGAGATCGGCGACCCCGACTACGACCTGTGCTACCTGTGGGCCGAGGCGGGGCCGGGGTTCGTCCGGCGCGTCCAGGAGCACCGGGGACGCGCCCTGACCCCGCGCCAGGAGGCCAAGCTGCGCTTCTGGGCGCTGGCGGAGCTCGCCCTGGACGTCGCGCACGGGATCGAGAACGACCTGCCGACCCTGCGCGACGACTCCCTGGACGAGCTCCGCGCCCTGCTCAGGGGTGGGCGCGCAGCGCCGCGATGAACCACTCGAACAGCGGCGTCAGCGTCGGGATGGGCGGCCAGCCGTTGATCGTCCCCAGGAGCTGCCAGTACCGCTCGGCCCGCCGGTCGTTGCCCATCTCCATGCGCGCCAGCAGGTCGCGCCGGAACTCCGGGTCGTCCGAGCGCCCGAGCGGCGCGGCGTACAGGTCCACCAGCTCGTCCAGCACCGGCCGGGCCTCCGCCGAACCGGGCTCGATCCCGGCCTCCACCGCCCGGCCCACGATGTCGCGCGTGGCCTCGACCAGCTCCGGCATCCCCTCGGGCATCTCGCCCTTGGCGACGGCCTCGGCCTGGTACTCGGCCATCTGCCGCATCCGGGCGCGGAAACCGGCGTCGCGGACCAGCTCGGCCAGCTCCACCCACGCCTCCACCTGCTCGGGCTCGGGGTCATCGGGCAGGTCGGGCATCCCGGCGCGCATCTTCGCCACGAAGCCCGGATGGACGTCCAGTCCGCCGAACACCTCGTCCACGAACTCGTTGATGATGTTCCGGCGCTCCTCGTCGGAGAGCCGTGCCAGCTTGTGCATCAGTTCCGTCTCCCTGGGTCCGCTTCCGCGTTTGGCGACGGCCCTCAACACGGCCCGGCGCAGGCGCAGCGTGCGGATCTGCACGTCCACCGCCTCCGCGTGCGCCGCCGCGACCTGCGCGAGCGTGGTCTCCCGGGCCAGCACCCGCTGGATCGTCGCGAGGTCCACGCCCAGGTCGCGCAGGGTGCGCACCAGGTCCAGGCGCGCCAGCGCGGCCAGGTCGTACAGCCGGTAGCCCGCGTGGGTGCGGCCGGCCGGCGGGACCAGTCCGGCGTCGGAGTAGAACCGGATCGTGCGGACCGAAAGGCCGGTCCGCCGCGCCAGTTCCCCGATCGTGTAGAGGGTGTCGCCGTCCATGCGCCTCACTCTGCGGTCTCCAGTCACTGGAGACTCAAGCGGCTTTCCGCGGCGGACGCCAGCGACCGGGCCCGGGTCATCGGCGGGTCACCGCCGCCGCCCGGATGGCTCCGGGTCAGCGCGTCGCGGCCGATCGCGGTGCACGCTGTGCCACCATCCCGCTCGGGAGGGATGCCGAGATGACCGCCATCACGAGGACGCTGCGGACGCTGGCGGCGTGCGTTCTGGCGCCGCTGCTCCTGCTGCCGGCGCTCACCGGGTGCACCGGCGGGGACCGGCCGGCGGCCTCGCCCACCGCCACGGTGACGGTCACGGTCACGGCATCGCCCTCGGCCGCGACCGGCGGGCCCCGGGCGACGGCCTCGCGGCAGGGCATCGGCGAGATCCCCGAGTCGCGCCTGCCGAAGGAGGCGCGGGAGACGCTGCGGCTGATCGAGGCGGGCGGGCCCTTCCCCTACCGCAAGGACGGGTCCGTCTTCGGCAACCGTGAGGGCCTGCTGCCGCCACGGGAACGCGGTTACTACCGCGAGTACACCGTCCCCACGCCGGGTGCCGGGAACCGCGGGGCGCGCCGCATCATCGGCGGCGAGGGCGGGGAGCGGTACTACACCGCCGACCACTACCGCAGCTACGCGAGGGTGACCAAGGGATGACAGGGCCGGGGGACGACGTGGACGCTGATCGGGCGCTGACCGAGCTGCTGGCCGGACGGCTCAGGCCCGGCCTCTACCAGTGGCGCGCCCCGGAGGCCGCCGCCGACTGGCGGGACCGGGCCGCGGAGGCGGGCTGGCGGTCGTTCGACCTGGACGCCGGGCATGTCCGCGACAAGGAGGGCTTCCTGCGGCTGTGCGCCCGGGTGTTCGACTTCCCCGACTACTACGGGGAGAACTGGGATGCGCTGGAGGACTGCCTGACCGATTTGTCCTGGGCGCCCGCCCGCCGGGGGCACCTGGTGGTGTTCGAGGGCTGGACCGGTCTCGCCGAGGCGGACCAGGCGTCGTTCCGTACGGCGCTGGACGTGTTCGCCGAGGCCGTGGAGTCGTGGCGGGACACCGGCACCCCCATGGCGGTCCTGCTGCCCACCGCGGGAGCGGAGGTCGCCGGCGTCCCCCGGCTCCGCTAGCCGCGGACTAGTAGCCGCTGGAGGTGCCGGTGCTCAGGCCGACCGCGGCGAACAGACCGATGTAGAACAGCCAGAACAGCGCCCAGCCCACGGTCAGGATGTAACCCAGGATGAGCCCCGCGATGGCGAGTCCGGAGCCGCCCTCGCCGGTGCGCTTGATCTGGCCCTGGGCCACGTGGCCGAAGATGATCGCCAGGATCGAGGTCAGCCCGCAGAGCACGAAGCCGGCGATGCCGCAGATCAGGGAGGCGACGGCCAGGCCGTTGGTGGGCGGGAGCACCACCGGGGTCGCGCCGTAGTAGTGGTGCTGGACCGGCGAGGACTGCTGACCGTAGGGCTGCTGCTGGCCGTAGGGGTCGTAGGGCGGTTGTGCCATGTGCTTCCCGATCGGTTCGCGCGCCCGCCGCCGAGTGAGATCGCGCGTGCGCTGGGGGTAAGGACTCCGGATTATGCCAGTGTGGCGGAATCCGGGGCATTTGCTCGGGGGGACGAGCAGCACCACGTCGTTAGATGCCGTTGCGGGCGCGCGGGTTCCCCAGCAGGCAGGACATGTCTCCGCCCGGCCGCCGCGCGACGTCGCCCGGAGCCGCCCGGGCGGCCTGTTCAGGCCAGATTCTCCCGCAGCCAGGCGATGTCGTCCGCCTGCCCCGCGCCCGGCGTCTCCACGACCACCGGCGCGGCCGCCGACCGCACCACCGCCAGGATCAGCTCCGGGTCGATCTTGCCGCTGCCCAGGTTGGCGTGCCGGTCGGCGCCCGAGCCGAACGCGTCGCGGCTGTCGTTGCAGTGCACCAGGTCGATCCGCCCGGTGATCGCCTTGATGCGGTCCACCGCGTCGACCAGCTCCTCGCCGGCCGCGTGCGCGTGGCAGGTGTCCAGGCAGAAGCCCAGCTTGCCGTCCAGCCCCGGGACCCCCGACAGCACCTCCCACAGCCGCGCGATGCGGTCGAAGCGGCGCGCCATCGCGTTGTCGCCGCCCGCGGTGTTCTCGATGTAGACCGGGATCGGGAAGTCGAGCCGCTCGAAGACCTTGCGCCAGTTCTCGAAGCCGGCCTCGGGGTCGACGTCCTTCAGCACGTGCCCGCCGTGCACGATCAGCGCCTTCGCGCCGATCGACGCCGCCGCCTCCAGCTGCTGGACCAGCAGCTTGCGGCTGGGGATCCGGATGCGGTTGTTGGAGGTCGCCACGTTGATCACGTACGGGGCGTGGACGTACACCTCCACCCCGGCGTCGGCGACCGCCGCGGCGGCCTCGGGCACCACGGGCTTCTTCCAGCCCTGCGGATCGCCCAGGAAGAACTGCACGACCTCGGCGCCCTTCTCGCGGGCGCTGTCGAGCGGGCTGGTCTGGTCGACGTGGGCTCCGATGCGCATGTCGTCGAGCCTAGCCGCGCCCTCTGACGAAATCCGCCGGGCTCAGAGGGAGAAGCCGCCGTGCCGCAGCGCGAAGGCCGCCCCGACGAACGAGGCCACCATGCCGACCACGTTGAACCAGCGTTCGTTGGTCGAGGTCGACACCAGCTGCGAGTACAGGCCGAGCGGCAGGCCGATCACCCCGGCGACCGCGCCGAAGAAGTGCGTGGCCGGGATGAAGCCCAGCACCAGCGCCACCAGGCCGATCGCCGCCGCGGCGACCGCCATGGCACTGCCGCGGGCGCGCGTCCGGACACCGGCGGCGGGCCGGGCGCCCGCTTCGGCGCCGACCGCCCCGTGGCCGCTCCCGGCTGCGTGCTCAGGCATCGGGACACCCCTTTCCCGTCAGTGGACTCGTGTGGTGTTCGCGCTGATCACGGCGGTGGCGCGGCGGTGCCGCACCCCGTCACCCAAGGGATGCCCGGGACCGGTGGTGATCAATCAGGGGCGGGGGCGCGGAAAAATGTCGGCGCGACCCGGTAACGTCGAACATCGATTCGAGGATCGTCGCCTCGGATCGCCCCGAGGGGAAGCGGGGAGAGGCAGGAGGTGCCCGAGTGAGGAAGAGCGAACTCGCGGTCATCGGCGACGCCGAGCTCGTGGAAGAGCTGTCGCTGCTGACGACCCAGGCCGCCCGGATGCGCGCCCGGATGGCCGACATCATGGCCGAGCTCGAACGCCGGCGCTGCGCCACCAGGCAGTCCTCGGCCGCGGCCAGGCGCTGAGGCGACACGCCGACGCCCGGCCACCCGCCCGGTCGCCCGCCCGTTCCGCGCGCCCCCGCGCCGGGCCGGGCGGGCGGTCCGGCGGGCATGCGCCCGCGGACCTGGTCGGGACCTGGTCGAAGGCCGACCGGCGAGGCCCGAACAGTTGATAGTCTGTATCGGTCTCGCGGCCGGTGCCCTCGAAGATCGAGGGGTCACGGCCGCGACGGACGCAAGAGCCCTCCTGTCACGGAGAGACCGTGACCGCATCAGTCCAGAGGAGGTAGGGACACAGCATGCGTCGTTACGAACTCATGGCCATCCTCGACCCGGCCATCGACGAGCGCACCGCCGCCGCGGCCCTGGAGCCGTTCCTGAAGGTCATCAAGGATGACGGCGGCAGCGTCGAGAAGGTGGACGTCTGGGGCCGGCGCCGCCTGTCCTACGACATCCAGAAGAAGTCCGAAGGCATCTACGCGGTGGTCGACCTGTCGGCTGAGCCTGCCACGGTCAAGGAGCTCGACCGTCAGCTCAACCTGAGCGAGTCGATCCTCCGCACCAAGGTCATCCGTCCCGAGGTCCACTGAGCCAGGCTCAGCCCTCACAGCAGCCGGAGCGAGCCCCATGGCAGGCGACACCGTAATCACGATCGTCGGGAACCTCGTCGAGGACCCGAATCTGCGCTTCACCTCCAGCGGCCAGGCGGTCGCCTCCTTCCGCATCGCCTCGACCCCGCGGTACTTCGACCGCCAGTCGAACGAGTGGAAGGACCGCGAGGCCCTGTTCCTGACCTGCAACGTGTGGCGGCAGGCGGCGGAGAACTGCGCCGAGAGCCTCACCCGCGGCATGCGCGTCATCGTCCAGGGACGCCTTCAGCAGCGCTCCTACGAGACCCGCGAGGGCGAGAAGCGCCAGGTCTACGAGATCGAGGTCGACGAGGTCGGCCCGTCGCTGCGCAACGCCACCGCCAAGGTCAACAAGACCCAGCGGCAGGGTGGCGGCGGCTTCGGCGGCGGTGACCAGGGCGGCTTCGGCGGCGGCCAGCAGGGCGGCGGCGGCTTCGGCGGCGGCGCCCCGCAGCAGGGCGGCGGCGGCCAGCCCGCCAACGACCCCTGGGCCACCGGCGGAAGCGGCGGGGGCGGCGGCGGCTACTCCGACGACCCGCCGTTCTAACAGCACCACCACACGACAACACGTCCATTCCCGCGTGAGCGGGGCTCTCATCCAAGGAGCACCACGATGGCGAAGCCACCTCCCCGCAAGCCCAAGAAGAAGGTTTGCGTGTTCTGCCAGGAGAAGATCTCCTACGTCGACTACAAGGACACCGTCCTGCTGCGGAAGTTCATCTCCGACCGCGGCAAGATCCGTGCCCGTCGCGTGACCGGCAACTGCACCCAGCACCAGCGTGACGTCGCCACCGCGATCAAGAACGCTCGTGAGATGGCGCTGCTGCCCTACACCAGCACCGCGCGCTGAGTAAGGGGGACAACAGATCATGAAGCTCATCCTCACTCAGCAGGTCTCCGGCCTCGGTGAGCCCGGCGACGTCATCGAGGTCCGTGACGGCTACGGCCGCAACTACCTCGTGCCGCGCGGGTTCGCGATCCGCTGGACCCGGGGCGCCGAGTCCCAGATCGAGTCGATCAAGAAGGCGCGTTCGGCCCGCGAGATCGCGACCGTCGAGCACGCCAAGGAGATCGCCGGCCGGCTGCAGGCCCTGAAGGTGACCCTGCGCACCCGCACCGGCAGCAACGGCCGCCTGTTCGGCGCCGTCACCGCCGCCGACATCGCCGAGGCGGTCAAGGCCGCCGACGGCCCCGACCTGGACAAGCGCCGGATCGAGATCGGCAACCCGATCAAGACCGTCGGCACCCACCGGGTCAGCGTGCGGCTGCACACCGAGGTCAGCGCCACGATCGACGTGGACGTCGTCGCGGCCTGATCGACGAAGTTCGCGTGAGCGGCCGGACCCCCGACGGGGGTCCGGCCGCTCGCCGTTTCCGGGACGTCCCTGAATCGCCCGGTGCTTGGTGATCCACTCAACGGCCACTACGTTCCGTGAGGAGATGACCACGAGCCGGAGGGGGCGGGGTGTCCGGGCACGCGCGGAGAGAACCCAGGCTGACACGTCGAGCGGTGCTGGGCGGTGTGCTCGGTTGGGGACTGCTGGAGCCGCTGGCCGACAATGAGGCCATGGCCGCCTCCCTCGCCCCCGCCGGTGTGAACCGGCCGCGCGTGCACACCCGCAGGCTGTGGAAGGCGAGGCCGCCCCGCCGCCCCGCGCGCGTCCTGGCCACGGCCCCCGACCACATCGTGGTGCACCACACCGCCTCCCCCAACCTCGGCGACACCTCCCTCGCCCACGCCTACGACCTGTCGCGCGCCATCCAGCGCTTCCACATGCGCACCCGCGGCTGGGACGACACCGGCCAGCAGCTCACCATCAGCCGCGGCGGCCACGTCATGGAGGGCCGGAACCGCAGCCTGTCGGCGATCCTGTCCGGCCGGCACGTCGTCGGCGCCCAGGCCCTCGACCACAACGAGCACACCATCGGCATCGAGAACGAGGGCACCTACAGCGCCGCGAACGTCCCCTCCGCGCTGTGGGAATCCCTGGTGGACACCTGCGCCTGGCTGTGCGACGCCTACGAGCTCGACCCCTACGAGGCCATCGTCGGGCACCGCGACTACGTCGCCACCACCTGCCCCGGCGACGTCCTGTACGCCCGCCTGCCCGGGCTGCGGAGCGACGTCGCCCGGCGCCTGGGCCTGCCGCCGCAGGTGGACGGCGGGATCCCCGAGCGCGGAGCCCGGGTCGAGAAGCGCGCCCCGGCCGACCCGGACGAGGCCCTGGACGTGTCCGAGCTCCTCGCGGAGCGCCGCCGCTGAGCCGCCGCGCCCGCAGGCCCTGAGAGCCCTCCTCAGGGCTGAGCGAAGTGTCGTCCAAAGTCGGTACCGGGTCCCTACCAGGGCATCTGGTGGCGGTCCTCCGCGCGCGGACAGCATGGGAGAGGGGCGACGGCACGACCGGGGGACGACCATGAAGGCGACGCGCAAGGCTCTGGCGGCGGGAGTCGCCGCGACCGTCGCGGTGGGGCTGCTCATCGCGGGGCCGGTGACCGGGCGAGGCCGCTCCTGCGGCTTCCACGCGCGGGGCGGGCAGTCCTGGTACACCGGCTGCGGCGGCGTCCCGCAGGAGATCCGCGTGCGCTACCGCTTCCAGCCCAACGGGCACCTGTGCGTGGGCCCGGAGGAGACCCGGCACCTCGGCTGGACCGGGAACGTCGTCGGCGCACGCCCCGTCGCGGCCTGCTGAGCCCCGCTCAGCCCTCGGGCGGGCTGTAGCGGGTGCGGCGGCGCGCCACCTCCGGATCGATGCCCTCGACCAGCGACCAGATGCCCGTCACCCGTTCCACCAGGGTCTCCGGCGGCAGCCCGGCCAGCCCCTCGGCCGCCAGATCGTCGATCGCCTGCGACAACCGGGCCAGCCGCTCACCTTGAATGGAACACATGTTCGAATAGTAGCGCCCGGGACCCCGGTGGCACAGGAGGTCGCGCCGATCGGCGCGCATCGATCTCCGCCGCTCAGTTCCGGACGGCGCCGGTCACCAGCCACCTGTCGCCCCGCACCCGCAGGCCCAGCGTGAGCAGTCGCGCCCCCATCCACAACCCGATGGCCAGCCACAGCGCCACCAGACCGCCGCCCGCCGCGTACGCCAGCAGCGCCGCCGGCAGGAACGCCACCGTCGCCAGCAGCGTCGTCCACGCCAGGTAGCGGCCGTCCCCGGCCCCGATCAGGATGCCGTCCAGCACGAACACCACCCCCGCCACCGGCTGCAGCAGCGCGACGACCACCAGCGAGGCCAGCAGCAGGTGCCGCACCTGGTCGTCCTGCGTGAACAGCCCCGGCAGCCAGGGCCGCACCGCCACGATCCCCAGCCCGAACACCACGCCGCAGCCCACGCCCCACTGCACCATCCGCCGTGTGGCCTCCCGCGCCCCCGCCGGATCGGACGCGCCCAGGTACCGCCCCGTGATCGCCTGCCCCGCGATCGCGATCGCGTCCAGCGCGAACGCCAGCAGCGTCCACACCTGGAACCCCACCTGGTACGCCGCGATCTCCTGGTCGCCCATCCGCGCCGCGATCGACGTCCCGACGATCAGCACCACCCGCAGCGCCGCCGTCCGGATCAGCAGGCTCACCCCCGCCGTCGCCGACGTCCGCAGTCCCGCGAGGTCCGGCCGCACCGACGCGCCGTGCCGACGCGCCGCCCGCAGCACCACCGTCGCGTACACCGCCGCGCTGCCGGTCTGCGCGACCACCGTGCCCCACGCCGACCCCGCGATGCCCCAGCCGAACCAGAGCACGAACACCACGTTCAGCACCAGGTTCAGCCCGAACCCGCCGATCGAGACCACCAGCGGCGTCCTGGTGTCCTGGAGGCCGCGCAACACGCCCGTGCCGGCCAGCACCACCAGCATCCCGGGAATCCCCAGCAGGCTGACCCGCAGGTACGTCTCCGCGTAGGGCGCGACCCCGCTC
Source organism: Spirillospora sp. CA-253888 (assembly GCA_050936435.1). Taxonomy (GTDB): domain Bacteria; phylum Actinomycetota; class Actinomycetes; order Streptosporangiales; family Streptosporangiaceae; genus Spirillospora. The sequence continues at coordinate 3,726,801 of JBNJMT010000001.1, read as the reverse complement.
GACGCCCCGAACAGCTCCACCAGCCACGGCACCAGCGGCCAGCCCGCCACGATCAGCACCGCGCCGATCGCGATCGCCAGCCACATCCCGTCGATGCCCTGCCGCACCGCCGCGCGCAGGTCGCCGGCCCCGACGCGCCGGGCCACCCCCGCCGTCGTCCCGTACGCCAGGAACACGCACAGGTACACCAGCGTGCTGAGGATCTGCCCGGCCACCCCGAGGCCGCCGAGCTGGGCGGTGCCGAGATGGCCGACGATGGCCGAGTCCGACAGCAGGAACAGGGGTTCGGCGACCAGCGCGCCGAAGGCCGGTACCGCCAGGCGCAGGATCTCCCGGTCGCGGGGGGAGGAGGCGAGCTTCACTCCCGCCACGCTACCAACCGGTAAGCGATAAAGGTAATTTGTCTCTTACGCCGCTTCTGCGGCCCCCGCCGGCCAACTTTCTTTCCCACACACCCCGTGGATGAAGTTTCCCCAGCTCAAAGGTAGTCTGTCCCGGCGCGGCCGGTGAATATCCCCAGGGTTGTCCACAGCTCGTGCACAACCGAACCGGCGTGTCTGCACAGCGACTCCACACCCTTGTCCACAGGTCCCTTTGCGTGGCTCCGCAGAATGTCAGACGCTTCGGGTAGACGTGGGATGAACGATCGGCGACGTGGCGGACGGGGACGTCGGTGGCCGAGTTGAGGGGGTGTGCCAAGGTGAGCGTGACCGATCTCGGGCAGCACGAGCAGGAGTTCGAACGCACCCCACCGCACGACATCGCGGCGGAGCAGGGCGTGCTCGGCGGCATGCTGCTGTCCCAGGACGCCATCGCCGAGGTCGTGGAGCTCCTGCGCACCGGCGACTTCTACCGCCCCGCCCACCAGATCATCTGGGACGCCATCCTCGAGATGTACGGCCGCGGCGAGCCCGCCGACGCCGTCACCATCTCCGGCGAGCTCACCAAGCGCGGCGAGATCACCCGCATCGGCGGCGCCCCCTACCTGCACACCCTGATCTCCTCGGTCCCCACCGCCGCCAACGCCGGCTACTACGCCAAGATCGTCCGCGAGCGCTCGGTCCTGCGCAAGCTCGTGGAGACCGGCACCCGCATCGTCCAGATGGGCTACGCCGCCGACGGCGCCGACGCCGACGACATCCTCGACCGCGCCCAGGCCGAGGTGCTCGCCATCGCGGAGAAGCGCGCCGGCGAGGACTACGTCCCGCTGAGCGAGATCATGCCGGGCGCGCTGGACGAGATCGAGGCGATCGGCTCGCGCGGCGGCCAGATGACCGGCGTGCCGACCGGCTTCGCCGACATGGACGCGCTGACCAACGGCCTGCACCCGGGCCAGATGATCGTGGTGGCCGCGCGCCCTGCGATGGGTAAGGCGCTTCACGTAGATTGCCCGATTCCAACCCCTTCCGGTTGGACGACCATGGGAGAGATCCAGGTCGGCGACCACGTCATCGGAGCCGACGGCAGGCCGACCCGCGTGGTCGCCGCCACCGAGGTCATGCACGGCCGCCCCTGCTACGAGGTCGAGTTCTCCGACGGCGAAGTGATCATCGCCGACGCCCAACACCAGTGGCGCACCACCACCCGCGCCGCCCAAGCGGCGGGCATCGGCGCGCGGTCCCACCGCAAGGCGATGGTCGGGGTCGGAGCCGCCGCCAAGGGCATCTCCGAGTGCCGCCCCCGCGACGAGCACATCAGCCTTCACCAGGGCCTGCCGAGCGCCCCCGCCTTCAAGACCTCCGCGGCCAAGGCGCAGCACCGCCCCGTCAAGACGACCGAGCAGATCGCCGCGACACTGCGATGCGGCGACAACCGGCCCAACCACGCCGTGGCGGTGGCCGAGCCCTTCCAGCTGCCAGAGCGCGATCTCCCCATCGACCCCTATGCGCTGGGCGTCCGCCTCGGAGGCGCCGGGATCGAAGCGGCCGACCGGCCGGAGAGCCTGCACGACGCAGCGGGATCGCGCGAGACGCCCGACCTCTCCCAGCGGCCCCGGGATGACCAGCGCATCCCGATCGCCTACCTGCGCGCCTCCGAGGCCCAGCGCCGGGCGGTCCTCGCAGGGTTGCTGGACACCGGCGGCCACGTCTGCGAGACCGGCCGGATCCAGCTCGTCTTCGTCGACAGGGGTCTGGCCGAGGACGTCCACGAGCTGATCCTGAGCCTGGGCCACCGGCCCACGATGACGGCCGAGCCGGCCAAAGGCAGGCCGCCGGAGACCGCGACGTCCTACCGGATCGACTTCACCGCGTCCGAGCCGGTGTTCCGCCTGCCGCGTAAGGCGGCGTGGCAGCGCAAGACTGTCGTCCCCAAGGCCGAGGTCCGCCACATCGTGGACGTGCGGCCGGTCGAGAGCGTGCCGGTGCGGTGCATCCAGGTCGACAACGCCGACCACATGTACCTGGCGGGCCGGTCCTGCATCCCCACGCACAACTCCACGCTGGCGCTGGACTTCGCGCGGGCGGCCTCGATCAAGCACGGCCTGACCTCGGCGTTCTTCAGCCTGGAAATGGGCCGCAACGAGATCACCATGCGCCTGCTGTCGGCGGAGGCGCGCGTCGCGCTGCACGCCATGCGGTCGGGCACGATGCAGGACGAGGACTGGACGCGGCTCGCCCGCCGGATGAGCGAGGTGGCCGAGGCCCCGCTGTTCATCGACGATTCGCCCAACATGTCGATGATGGAGATCCGGGCCAAGTGCCGCCGGCTGAAGCAGCAGCACGACCTGCGGCTGGTCGTGATCGACTATCTGCAGCTGATGACGTCGGGCAAGCGGGTGGAGAGCCGCCAGGTCGAGGTGTCGGAGTTCTCCCGGTCGCTGAAGCTGCTGGCGAAGGAGCTCCAGGTCCCGGTCATCGCGCTGTCGCAGCTCAACCGTGGTCCCGAGCAGCGAACGGACAAAAAGCCCATGGTGTCCGACCTTCGCGAATCGGGATCTATCGAGCAGGATGCGGACATGGTCATCCTGCTGCACCGTGAGGACGCCTACGAGAAGGAGTCGCCGCGTGCGGGGGAGGCCGACCTGATCGTGGCCAAGCACCGTAACGGTCCGACCGCGACGGTGACGGTGGCGTTCCAGGGTCACTACAGCCGATTTGTCGACATGGCGCAGTAGGCACGGCTGGGTGTTTCCGGTCGTTCGCGCAAGCCCTCCGTCCTTTGGGCAGAGGGCTTGCGCGTGTCAGCGGGCGAAGCGCGCGGGTCAGCGGTAGCCGGTGGTGTCGGCGGGCTTGCCGGCGTCCTGCACCTCCACGACGTAGCGCCAGGCGTCGGGGCGGCTCCCGTCGAGGTCGGTGAACCCGTAGACCTGCGCGAGGCCGCCGCTGGACAGCGACCGCCCGTTCCAGCGGTGCACGTCGGGGTCGGCGGCGAGGGCGGCGACGGCGCGTCCGGTGTAGGCGGGGGTCTCGGAGATGGCGAAGTGCGGCTGCTTCTCCAGCGCGTCGCGCCAGTTCTCCTCGGTGACGCCGTACGCGTCCAGCATCATCTCCGACCGCATCCAGCCGGGGGTGAGGGCGACCGCGGTCGCGCCGCGCGGGCCGAGCTCCTGCGCCTGCGCGTAGGCCATGCGGACGACCGAGGTCTTGGCGAGGTCGTAGAAGAAGGAGACGCGGTAGTTGTCGGCGTTGTACTCGGCGGTGCCGTCGGTCATCTCCACGACCAGGCCGCCGGGGTTCTTGATGAGCAGGGGCAGGGCGTGGTGGCTGGTGATGATGTGGGTGTCGACGGCCAGCCGCAGGATGCGCAGGCCCTTGTCGAGGTCGTGCTCCCAGAGCGTGTCGTTCCAGGAGAAGAGCAGCTCGCCGCCCCAGATGTTGTTGACCAGGACGTCCAGCCGTCCGTGCTCGCGGTCGATGCGTTCGACCAGCGCGCGGACCTGCGCGGGGTCCAGGTGGTCGACCTGGACGGGGACGCCGCGGCCGCCGGCGGCGGTGACGAGGTCGGCGGTGTCCTCGATGTTCTCGGCGCGGTCGATCTCCGACCGCTGCGCGCGGGTGCTGCGGCCGGTGACGTAGACGGTGGCGCCCGCCGCGCCGAGCTGCTCGGCGATGCCGCGTCCGGCTCCGCGGGTCGCGCCGGCCACCAGTGCGATCTTGCCGTTCAGGGTGTTGTGCGTCATGGGTACGAGCCTCGCCGCCATACCTGACAACGAGTGTCAGTCTTTCCGGGCGGTCCTTCGGGTGGGCGTGACGTGCGGCCAGTGGACGATGACGTCGAACCATTCGGCCGGCGATCCGCCCGCCATGTGGTGGCCGCCGTCGTCGGCCGGGTCGTAGCGCGGGCCGATGACCCGGGTGCGGGCGGGCCCGTTCAGCCAGGCCGTGACGGCGGCGGGCGCGGGGGCGCGCAGGTCCAGCAGGTAGGCGTCGGTGCCGAGGGTCGCCTCGATGAGTTCGGGGGCGGCCGGGACGACGCGGAACGGCGGCCCGTCGCGGTAGGTGTTCAGTTCGCCGTCGTGGAAGGTCAGCGCGATCGAGGCGTAGGCGTCGCCGAGGGCCTCCCGCAGGATGCTCCCCGCGTTGCGCTGCGGGGCGGGCGGGTGCGGCACCGGCGGGAAGCGGACGGTGCGCGCCGGGCCGTTGGCCGCGTGCGTGGTCGCCGACCAGAGGAGGATCTTCGGGGTGACGGTGCGGTGCCACCACAGCAGGTTGGCGGCGAAGCCGCGTTCCAGGGCGGCCATGTTGTTGGGGTCGGCCGGGGTGCGGTGCGCGCGGTGCTCGTGGGAGGCGGCGACGACCCGCGCGTTCTGCACGGCCCACGCGCGGCCCTCGTGCTCGGGCAGGCCCGCGACCAGGGCGTGCACGGCTCCGGCGCGGGCGGCATCGCCCGCTCGCAGCGCGGCGTAGTGCTCCTCCACCTCCGCCGCGCGGTCGGGCGCCGCCTCCCGCACGTGGTCGAGGACCGCGCGGTGGGCCGGTTCCCCGACGCCGCCCACGCTCACGCCGAGCAGGCGCACCGGGTCGCCGGGATGTTTCACGTTGAACGAGCGCAACCATTCGACCAGCGCCAACACCTCCTCGACCTGCCACACGGCGTCGCCCTTCGCCAGCAGGGCCCGCGGGTCCCCGGCGCCGGTGCGGACGTAGCGGTCGACTTCGATGGCCCACCCCCAGTCCGCGTCCAGCGCGACGGCGCGGAACCCGGCCTCGCCGACGAGGAGCTTGGCGACGCGGAGCTGGAGGGCGGCGAGCTCGCGGGCACCGCGCGTTCCGGCGCCGATGCCCACGACCGACGCGCCGCCGACCATGCCGAGCAGCGGCGCGAGGTCGTCGAGCGGCGCGCCGGGGTCGGCGGTGGCCAGCGGGCGGCGGGTCCGGGCGATCCAGTCGGTGACGGTCATGGCCCCACGGTGCGGCCTCAAGCCGACTTGAGGTCAAGCGCGGCCGGGCGGGGCCGCGTCCCCACCCGGCCGCCTCCCTAGGCGCGGGCTCCGGAGATCTCCTCGATGAGGGGTGGCAGGACCTCGGTGTGCCCGGCCGCCACGATCTCCCGCATCATCGTCAGCAGATGCACCTCCAGCTCGCGCGGGACGTTCTCGTCCCGGCTGGCCTGCACGATGTTGTCCAGCGCCATCGCCTGCATCCCGAGCGGCGAGTCGGAGTCCATGTCGGCGGCGGCGGGCCCGGCGAAGACCCCGGCCATGGCCTGGAGCCACGGCACGAGCAGCTCGGCGCCGAACGCCCCGGCGCGCTCGGTCCCGACCATGGCGAAGGCGTGGCCGACGCCCGCCGCCAGCCCGTACATGCCGCTGAGCAGCGCCAGGTCGTACAGCGACGCCGTGCCCGCGTCGGCGTCGAGGTACCTGGCGTCACCGAGCACCTTCAGCGCGCCCTCGTGCCGGTCGAAGGCGGCCCGGTCGCCGCTGTACAGCACGAACGACGCGGGCCCGCCGATCAGCGGCGGCGTCGCCATGATGCCGCCGTCCAGGTAGGCGGCGCCCTGCTCGGCGGCCCACGCGGCGGTCGCGCGGGCCTGGGCGGGGGTGCCGTTGGTGAGGTTGGCCACCACGCGGCCGGGCAGGGAGCCGGCCGCCGACTCCAGGACGCCGCGCGCGACCGCGTCGTCCAGCAGGACGGCGATCACCAGTGGACTGGCGGCGACGGCCTCGGCGGGCGTGGCCGCCTCGGTGGCCCCGGCGGCGACCAGTTCGGCGGCCTTGCCGGGGGTGCGGTTCCAGACGGTGGTGGGGTGGCCGGCCTTGACGAAGGCGGCGGCCAGGGCGCGGCCCATCGAGCCGAGCCCGAGGATGGTGACGGGAGTGGGGTTCATGTTCCCGACTCTGGCCGGGCGGGGTTGCGGTCCGGTTCGGGTCGGGTTGTGGTTGCGGCCGTAGGGTGGCGCCATGCGTTTCGGGGTGCTCGGTCCGTTGGCGGTGTGGACGGCGGACGGGGAGCAGGTGCGGGTACCCGAGGCGAAGGTGCGGGCGTTGCTGGCCGACCTGCTGGTGCACCGGGGCCGGGTCGTGCCGGTGGACCGCCTGGTGGACGACCTGTGGAACGGCGCGCCTCCCGGCAGCCCCGCCGGAACGCTGCGCGCCAAGGTGTCGCAGCTGCGCCGGGCGCTGGCCGAGGCGGAGGCGGGCGGCCGCGGGCTGGTGGCGTTCCGCGCGCCCGGGTACGTGCTGCACGCCGAGGACACCGACGCCGCGCGCTTCGAGGAACTGGTCCGGCGGGCGCGCGAGAGCCGCGCCCCGGACGTCCGCGCCCGGCTACTCACCGAGGCGCTGGGGTTGTGGCGCGGGCAGGCGTTCGCCGACTTCGCCGACGAGGAGTTCGCCCGCGCCGAGGCGCAGCGCCTGACCGAGCAGCGCCTGACCGCGCTGGAGGACCTCGCCGAGGCCCGCCTCGAACTGGGCGACCACCACGAGCTGGCCGGGGAGCTGGCCTCGCCGGCGGAGGAGCACCCGCTCCGCGAACGGCTCCGCGCCGCGCACATCCGGGCGCTGTACCGGGCGGGCCGCCAGAGCGAGGCGCTGGCCGCCTACGACGCGCTCCGCGACCGGCTCCGCGACGACCTGGGCCTCGACCCCGGCCCCGAGCTGGCCGCCCTGCACCAGGCCGTCCTGCGGCAGGATCCCGCGCTGGCCCCCGCCTCTCGACCCCGCACCAACCTGCCCGCCCAGCTCACCGAGCTGGTGGGCCGGGACGCGGCGGTGCGCGAGGTCCGCGGGCTGCTGGCCGCCGGGCGCCTGGTGACGCTGACCGGGCCCGGCGGCGTCGGCAAGACCCGCCTCGCGCTGGCGGCCGCGGCCGGTCTGGAGGACGCCTTCCCCGGCGGCATCTGGCTGGTCGAACTCGCCCCGCACCGGGCCGACCTCGCCGAGGCGGTCGCGGCGGTGCTCGGCGTCCGCGACGTGCCCGACCCCGAGGGGCGGCCGCTGGCCGACCGGATCACCGGGGCGCTGCGCGGCGCGCCCGCCCTGCTCGTCCTGGACAACTGCGAGCACGTGATCGAACCGGCCGCCGACCTCGCCGCCCTGCTGCTGCGCGGCTCCCCGGGCCTGCGCGTGCTGGCCACCAGCCAGGAGCCGCTGTCGGTGGCCGGGGAACGGCTGTGGCCGGTGCCGCCGCTGGAGCCGGACGGCGCCGTCCGCCTGTTCACCGCGCGGGCGGCGGAGGCCGCGCCCGGAGCCGTCCTGGACGGGCACGCGGTCGCGGCGATCTGCCGCCGCCTCGACGGCATCCCCCTGGCGCTGGAACTGGCCGCGACCCGGCTCCGCACCATGGACGCCACCGAGCTGGCCGACCGGCTCGACGACCGCTTCCGCCTCCTGGCGGGCGGCAACCGGGGCCTCCCGCCCCGGCAGCGCACCCTCCGCGCGATGATCGACTGGAGCTGGGAGCCGCTCACCGGCGCCGAACGCCTCGTGCTGGGCCGCTTGGCCGTGCACGCCGACGGCTGCGACCTCGCCGCCGCCCGGCAGGTGTGCGCGGGCGGCGGCGTCCGGCCCGACGACGTCCCGGACCTGCTGGGGCGCCTCGCCGAACGTTCCCTGGTCGGGTACGCCGACGGCCGCTACCGGCTACTGGAGTCGGTCGCCGCCTACGGCCTGGAGCGCCTCGGCGAGGAGGCCGAGGCCGTCCGCGCCCGCCACCTGGACCACTACCTGTCCCTGGCCGAGCGGGCCGACCCGCTGCTGCGCGGCGGCGACCAGCGCGCCTGGCTGGCCCGCGTGGACGCCGAGAACGCCAACCTGCGCGCCGCCCTGGACACCGCCGTCCGCCACCGGGACGCCGAGCGCGCGCTGCGGCTGGTCAACGCGCTGGCCTGGTACTGGTACCTGCGCGGCCGCTTCGGCGAGGCGCGCCGCTCGTTCGCCCGCGCCCTCGCCGTGGACGCCCCCGCCCCCGAGCCGCTGCGCGCCGCCGCCGACATGTGGCGCGTGGCCATGGACCTGCTGCTCCTGGACGATCCCGCCCGCGATCCCCGCGCGGAGGCCGGCGCCGTCCTGGCTCGTTACGAGACCGTGGACGACCCGCACGGCCGCGCCCGCGCCCGCTGGTTCCTGGCCCTGTGCCGGTACGGCTTCGGCGACATGGCGGCCGGGCGCGAGCTGGTCGGGCGGGCGCTGGCCGACTTCCGGGCGCTCGGCGACCGCTGGGGCACCGCCGCCGCGCTGAACTCCCGCGCCGAGGTCGCGATGTACCGGGGCGACCTGGCGGCGATCCGCCGCGACGGCGAGGAGGCGCTGGCCCTGTTCCGCGAGCTGGGCGACCGCTGGGGCGAGCTGCAGGTCGTCTACCCGCTGGGCGCGGCCGCCGAGATCGCCGGCGACCACGACCGGGCCGGGCGGCTGTGCCGGGAGGGCCTGCGCATCGCCGAGGACCTCGGCCTGTCGACCGAGGTCGTCAACATGCTCGGCCGCCTCGGCCGCCTGGCGCTGCTGACCGGCGACCTGGACGGCGCCCGGGAGCTGCACGACCGCGCCAAGCGCCTGGCCGCCGAGCACTCCCACCGGCGCGGCGAGCAGTTCGCCGAGGTCGGCCTCGGCATGGTGGCCCGCCGCCAGGGCCGCCTGGACGACGCCGAACGGCACCTGCGGGCCTGGCTGGACTGGTGCCGCCGCTGGGACGGCGAGGCCGGCGTCGCGTTCATCCTGGCCGAGCTGGGGTTCACCGCCGAGCTGCGCGGCGACGCGGACGCCGCCCTGGCGCTGCACGGCGAGGGCCTGGCGTACGCGAACGCCATCGGCGACCCGCGCGCCCGCGCGCTGGCCTGCGAAGGGCTGGCGGGCGCGCACGCGCTCCGCGGCGACCACGAGGAGGCCGCACGCCTGCTGGCCGAAGCCCGCGCCGCGCGGGAGTCGGTGGGCGCGCCGCTGCCGCCCGCCGAACGCGGCGACGTGGACCGCATCACCGCCGCCATCGACCGCCTCCGGCGCGCCACCTGACGCCGAGGACGCCCCGGCCGCTCACTCGGCCTGCGGATCTCCCGGGGCCAACCGCCACAACGAGGTGATCTCCGCCATCCGCGCCCGGTGGAACAGGTCGGCGGTGTCGCGCGCCCGGCCGTGCACGGGCCTGGTGTCCAGCCGGTCGAGCACGCGCAGCCCCGCCGCCGCGATCATGTCGGGCAGCTCGCCGGGCCCGCGCAGCCCCAGGTGCTCGGCCAGGTCCGACATGATCAGCCAGCCCTCGCCGCCCGGCTCCAGGTGGTCGGCCAGCCCGTCCAGGAAGCCGCGCAGCATCCGGCCGCCCTGGTCGTAGACCGCGTGCTCCAGCGGCGTCGCGGGCTTGCCGGGCAGCCACGGCGGATTGCACACCACGAGGCCCGCGCGGGCGGGCGGGTACAGGTCGGCCTGGAACACCTCGACCCGCTCCTGGAAGCCGAGCCGCTCGATGTTCTCGCGCGCGCAGGCCAGGGCCCGCTGGTCCATGTCGGTGGCCACGACCCGCCCCACCCCGCGGTGCGCCAGCACCGCCGCGAGCACGCCCGTGCCGGTGCCGATGTCGAACGCGGTGCCGGTCTCGGGCAGCGGAGCCCGCTCGACCAGGTTCACGTACTCGCCCCTGACCGGCGAGAACACCCCGTAGTGCGGGTGCACGCGCGCCCCGCCGAGCGCGCCGATCGGCACGCCGTTCACCCGCCACTCGTGCGCGCCGATCAGCCCGAGCAGCTCCCGCAGCGACACCACGTACGGCTCGTCGGACGGCCCGTACGCCTCCTCGCACGCCGCCCGCACGTCGGGCGCGCGCCGCAGCGCCACCACGTGCCCGGGCTCGACGGGGACCAGCAGCATCCCCAGCATCCGCGCCCGCTGGGCCCGCGCCTGCCGGTAGAGGTGGAACGCCTGCGCGCCCTCGGACTCGCTTCCGGACCGGCGCTTGGCCCGCCGTTTGGGCTGGTCGGCCCGGCGGGCCAGCGCCTTGAGGAGCTGCCGCGCGTTCTGGTAGTCGCCGCGCCACAGCAGCGCCGTGCCCTCGCTCGCCTGCCGGAACGCCAGGTCGGCCTTGGTGGTGTCGTCGGCGACCACGACGCGGCGGGGCGGCGGCGCGCCGTTCTCCGACCGCCACAGCGCGGTGCGCTCGGTGCCGTCCTCGTGCCAGGTGATCGTCGTGATGATGGGCCGTCCGTTCCGCTCGCCCGCGCCGGCGGCCGCCCGCGCGCCCGCCCGTCCCGATCGTAGGCGCTGTGCCGCCGACCGTGCCCGCTGTGCCGCCCTGGCGCCGTGACCTGCGCCCATGTGAAGATCACCGGCGACGGAAGGCGGCACCGTGCGACTCCCCGGCCCTCTGCATGTGGCGAACGAAGGACTGGCCTTCGTCCTGGAGGCGCTGGCACTGATCCTGCTCGCCTGGTGGGGCTTCACCACCGGCGGCGCCCTGGTGCTCCACGTCCTGCCGGGCATCGGCGCGCCGGTGTCGGCGGCCGTGCTGTGGGGGATGTTCGCGGCGGTGAACACGGCCCTGGCCAAGGCTGACCGGCAGGCGCACTTCCACGCCCGCCGCCAGGCCGGCTGAGCGCTCCGGTCCGTTCAGCGGGACGGGCGGCGCCGGCCGCTCACTCCAGGTCCGCGCTGGCCAGCAGCGTCGTGGACGCCGCCAGCTCGTGCAGCGCCGCCTCCGACGCCGACCCCGGCTCGGCCGCGTACAGCATCATTCGGCTCAGGTCCGGGTCACCCGGCAGCGTCAGCGTCTCGAACGCCAGCTCCAGCGGCCCCACGTCCGGGTGCTCGATCCGCGCGATCCCGTGCGCCAGGTCCGACACGTGGTGCTCGCCCCACATCTCCCGGAACCCCGGGCTGCGCGCCTGGAGGTCGTCGATCAGCCGCCGCAGGTCCGCGTCGTCCGGCTCCTGCCCGGACCGGAAGCGCAGGTAGGCGGCGTTCCGGCGGGCCACCGTCTCCCAGTTGCCGCCGAGCCGCCGCCGGTAGTCCTCGTTCAGGTGGATCTGGTGCGACCACGTGCGCTCCTGCGGCGGCACGCCCGCCAGGTCCACGAACACGGCCGCGGTCAGCCGGTTCCACGCCACCACGTTGGTGTGGCGGCCCACCACGTACGCGGGCGCGTGGGTGATGGAGTCCAGCAGGTGCCGCAGCGGAGCCCGCAGCCGCGGCGGGTTCCGGCGGGGCGCGGGGCGCGGCGGGTGCGCCAGGTGGTGCAGGTGGGCGTGCTCGGCGGCGTCCAGGCGCAGCGCCCGGGAGACCGCGTCGAGGATCTCGGCGGAGACGTTGTCGGCGCCCCCCTGCTCCAGCCGGATGTAGTAGGCGACGCTGACCCCGGCGAGCTGGGCCAGCTCCTCCCGGCGCAGGCCGGGGACGCGGCGCCGGCCGCCGTAGGTGCGCAGGCCCGCGTCCTCGGGCCGCAGCCGCGCCCGCCGTGATTTCAGGAACTCGCCCAGTTCGTTCTGAGATGCCACAGCCTGATCCTGCCAGTGGTACCAACGAGCGAGGGCTGGGTACCCGCGCCGCCGCGCGGCACCTTGATCCACATGAGCACTCTCACCGCCGTCGCCGCCCCCGAGCGGGCGGGCATGACCGGACGGCACAAGCTGATCCTGACCCTCCTGCTGGGCGCGCAGTTCATGCTCGCCATCGACTTCTCCATCCTGAACGTCGCGCTGCCGGTCGTCGGCGAGGGCCTCGGCTTCGGCCTCGGCTCGCTGCAGTGGATCGCCACCGCGTTCGCGCTGCCCGCCGCCGGGTTCACGCTGCTGTTCGGCCGGGTCGCCGACCTGTTCGGCCGCCGCCGGATGCTGCTGGCCGGCATGGCGCTGCTGGCGCTCGGTTCGCTGATCGGCGGCCTGGCCACCACTCCGGCGCTGCTGCTGACCGGCCGCGTCATGCAGGGCCTCGCGACCGCGATCGCGACGCCGGCCGCGTTGTCGCTGCTGACCACCTCCTTCCCCGAGGGACCGGCGCGGACCCGGGCCCTGGGACTGAGCGGGGCGCTGATGTCGGCCGGGTTCACCGTCGGCGCGGTGCTCGGCGGCGTGCTGACCGACCTGCTGAGCTGGCGCTGGGCGTTCCTGGTCAACGTGCCGGTCGCGCTGGTGATCCTCGCCGTCACGCCGCTGGTGGTCGCCGAGAGCCGCGCGGCGGGACGACCCCGGCTGGACGTGCCCGGCGCGGTCACCGTCACCGGCGGCCTGCTGGCCCTGGTGTACGGGATCACCGCGGCGTCCGGGTGGGCGCTGGCGGCCGCGGCGGTGCTGCTGGTGGCGTTCGTGCTGGTCGAGCGGCGCGCCGCCGCCCCGCTCGCGCCGCTCGGCATCCTCACCAAGCGCACCGTGGCCTGGGGCAACGTCGGCGGGTTCATCGCCTTCGCGACCGAGACCTCGCTGGTCTTCCTCATGACCCTCTACCTCCAGGAGGTCCTCGGCTACTCGCCGCTGGCGACCGGGCTGGCGCTGGGCGTGCTCGGCGCGGGCACCTTCGCCGGAGGGGTCGTCGCGCCCCGCGTCATGGCCCGCCTCGGCGGCCGCCTGACCCTGGCCGCCGGGCTGGTCCTCCAGGCCGCCGCGACCGTCGCCCTGCTCGGCCTCGGCGAGTCCCGCGACGCGCTGCCGCTGCTGCTGGCCGCGACCGCGATCGGCGGGTTCGGCAACCTGGTGGCGATCGTGGCCTTCATGGGCACCGCCACCTCGGGCCTGCCGGACGGCGAGCAGGGCCTGGCCACGGGCCTGGCCACCATGACCCAGCAGGTCGCCATCACCCTCGGCATCCCGGTGATGAGCGCCGTCGCCGCCGCCCGCCCCGGCGTCCTGGACGGCGTCCACCTCGCCACCCTCGCCAACGCGGGGATCGCGCTGGCCGGAGCCGCCCTCATCGCCGCCATGCTGCGCCGCCGCTGACACCGGCCGACACCGAAGGAAGGAGACAGGGCCATGGACCTGGAACTCACCGGAACCGTCCACCTCGTCACCGGCGCCTCCGCCGGGATCGGCGAAGCGGTCATGCGCCTGCTGGCCGCCGAGGGCGCGACCCCGGTCGGCGTCGCCCGCGACGTCACCACCCTGGAGAAGGACGGCTTCAGCGCCGTCGCCGCCGACCTGACCGACCCCTCGGCCGCGCAGCGCGCCGTGGACACCGCCCTGGCGCGGCACGGCCGCCTGGACGGCCTGGTCAACAACGCGGGCGGCCTGACCTCCCGGATCGGCTTCCTGGACGTCACCGACGAGCAGTGGCGCGACACCTTCGACCTGAACCTGCACGCCGCCGTCCGGATGACCCGGGCCGCCGTCCCCGCCCTGTGCGACCAGGGCGGCGGCGCCCTGGTGCACGTCTCCAGCGAGGCCGCCCGCTTCCCCGACACGCCGCTGATCGACTACGCCGCCGCCAAGACCGCGCTGCTGTCGGTCTCCAAGACCCTGGCCGGGGAGTTCGGGCCGCACGGCATCCGCTCCAACGTGGTGGCGCCCGGCCCCACCCGCACCCGGCTGTGGGACGGGCCCGGCGGCTTCGCCGACCAGCTCGCCGACCAGTACGGGCTGCCGGTGGAGGAGGCCGTCGAGCGGTTCGTCCGCGAGGAGCGCCGCCTGCCGACCGGCCGGCTGGGCGCCCCCGAGGACGTCGCCCGGGTGATCGCCTACCTGCTGTCCCCGCTCGCCGCGCAGGTCACCGGGGCCGAGTGGGCCGTGGACGGCGGCGCGCTCCGCCAGATCTGAACACCACGGGCCCGAACGCCGCCGGTGCCGGACATCGTCCGGCGCCGGCGGCGTTCGGGTTCTGGCGCGTTCAGCCCGGCACCTTGTCCAGGAAGCCGAGCACCTTCCCGATCCGCCCGTCGGCGTCGAACACCGCCACGTCGAACCCGACCACCGGCGCCTCCCCGCCCTCGGGCCCGAGCTCCCAGGTGAACCGCGCCAGGTCGTGGTGGGCGTCCACCCCGCCCGCCAGCCGGAACACCCAGCCCGGGAACTGAGCCTGCACGGCCGCGATCGTCGCGTCGATGGCGTCCTTGCCCTCGGCCACCGCCAGCGGGTCCACGTAGACGGGGGCGTCGCCCCACACCCGGTCGATCTCGGCGCGGCGCGCGGCCGGGTCGGTCTCGTTCCAGATCGCCAGGTAGCGCTCGATCGCCTGGTGCGCGTCGTTCATGGTGTCTTCCCTTCGCTCCGTCCGATGCCCTCCACGCTGCCGGAGCGGGGGAAGAAGATCGATTACGTGGGACGTCATGGTGGCGACGACCTCGCCCGTCGCGCGACGATGATGTCGTTTTCCCGCTAGTGGAGCGCGATGGGCTTGGGCGATGCTGGAGCCATGTACCAGGACGTGGAGCGTTGCGTCCGGGCCGTCCAGTCCAAGGACGCCCGGTTCGACGGGTGGTTCTTCACCTGCGTGGTGACCACCGGCATCTACTGCCGGCCGTCCTGCCCGGTCGTGCCGCCGAAGCCCGAGAACATGCGGTTCCACCCCAGCGCCGCCGCCGCCCAGCAGGCCGGCTTCCGGGCCTGCAAGCGGTGCCGCCCCGACACCAGCCCCGGCTCGCCCGAATGGAACCACCGCGCCGACGTCGTCGCCCGCGCCATGCGCCTGATCGGCGACGGCGTCGTGGACCGCGAGGGCGTGCCCGGCCTCGCCGCCCGCCTCGGCTACAGCACCCGCCAGATCGAGCGCCAGCTCCGCGCCGAGCTGGGCGCCGGGCCCCTGGCGCTCGCGCGGGCCCAGCGGGCGCAGACGGCGCGGCTGCTGATCGAGACGAGCGCGCTGCCGATGGGGGACGTGGCGTTCGCGGCGGGGTTCGCGAGCATCCGCGCGTTCAACGACACCGTCCGCGAGGTGTTCGCGCTGACCCCGAGCCAGCTGCGCGACCGCGTCGCCAAGGGCCACCCGGCCGCCGCCTCCGGTACCCTCACCCTCCGCCTGCCGTTCCGCGCGCCGCTGTGCCCCGACAACCTGTTCGGCCATCTCGCGGCGACCGCCGTGCCCGGCGTGGAGGAGTGGCGCGACGGCGCCTACCGCCGCACCCTGCGTCTGCCGCACGGCCACGGCGTCGCCGCCCTCAGCCCCCGCCCCGACTACGTGGCCTGCACCCTCACCCTCACCGACCTGCGCGACCTCACCATCGCGATCAGCCGCTGCCGGTGGCTGCTGGACCTGGACGCCGACCCCGTCGCCGTGGACGAGGCCCTGCGCGCCGACCCCGTCCTGGCCCCGCTGGTGGACAAGGCCCCCGGCCGCCGGGTGCCGCGCGCCGCCGACGGCCCGGAGATGGCGGTCCGCGCCGTCCTCGGCCAGCAGGTGTCCACCGCCGCCGCCCGCACCCACGCCGCCCGGCTGGTCGCCGCGCACGGCGAACCGGTCGCCGACCCCGGCGGCGGCCTCACCCACCTGTTCCCGACCCCGCGGGCCCTCGCCGGACTCGACCCCGAGGCCCTGGCCTTCCCGCGGACCCGCCGCACCACCCTCACCACGCTGGTCGCCGCGCTCGCCGACGACCTCGACCTGGGCGTCGGCAGCGACTGGGACCGGGTCCGCGCCCGGCTGGCCGAACTGCCCGGCCTCGGCCCCTGGACGATCGAGACCATCGCGATGCGCGCGCTCGGCGACCCCGACGCGTTCCTCCCCACCGACCTGGGCGTCCGCCACGCGGCCCGCGCCCTGGACCTGCCCGCCACGCCCGCCGCGCTGACCCGCCGCGCCGCCGCCTGGCGGCCGTGGCGCGCCTACGCCGTCCAGTACCTGTGGGCGACCGGCGACCACGCCGTCAACCACCTGCCCGCCGCCTGAGAGAGACCCCGATGCACACCGTCATCGACAGCCCGTTCGGACTGCTCACCCTGGTCGCCACCGACGGCGCCCTGTCCGGCCTCTACATGGAGCTGCAGCGGCACCGCCCCGCCGAGGAGACCTTCGGCGAGCGCGTGCCGTCCGCGCCCGTCTTCGACCCCGTCGCCGAGCAGCTCGGCGCCTACTTCGAGGGTGGGCTGACGGCCTTCGAGCTGCCGCTCGCCCTGCGCGGGACGCCGTTCCAGCAGCGGGTGTGGGCGGCCTTGCAGGACATCCCGTACGGCGAGACGATCACCTACGGGCAGCTGGCCGAGGAGATCGGCAGGCCCAGCGCGTCCCGCGCGGTGGGGCTGGCCAACGGCCGCAACCCGATCAGCGTCATCGTCCCCTGCCACCGCGTCATCGGCTCCACCGGCGGCCTGACCGGCTACGGCGGCGGCCTGGACCGCAAGCGCTACCTGCTGGACTTCGAACGCCGCCACTGCCCCGCCGAGACCCTGTTCTGAGCCGTCGCCATTCTGTCGTAGGCCCTCGTTAACGTGCCTGACAGGCAAGGTCAAGGGATGGGGGCACGTCATGGAGTTCCGGGTCGATCGCCAGACGCTCGCCGAGGCGGTGGCGTGGACGGCGCGCACCCTTCCGGCGCGCCCCGCCCTGCCGGTGCTGGCCGGGATGCTGATCGAGGCCGCCGACGACGGTGGCCTGACCCTCGCCGGATTCGACTACGAGGTGTCGGCCAAGGCCCGCATCGACGCCGACGTCGCCGCGCCGGGCCGCGCGCTGGTGCCGGGCCGCCTGCTCGCCGAGATCGTGCGCAACCTTCCTCCACAGCCTGTGGACATCGCGCTGAAGGGCGCGGAGGTGGTGGTCCGCTGCGGCAGCGCCGAGTTCGGGCTGCAGATGATGCCGGTGGAGGACTATCCGACCCTCCCCGAGCCGCCCGACCCCGCCGGGACGATCCACGGCGACGTCTTCGCCGCCGCCGTCGCCCAGGTGACCCCCGCCGCGGGCCGCGACGACACCCTGCCCATGCTGACCGGCGTCCGGATCGACCTGGACGGCGACGTCATGCGCCTGGCCTGCACCGACCGCTACCGCATCGCGGCCGTGGAGGTGCCCTGGACGCCGACCGAGTCCGGCTTCACCGCCGGGGTGGTCGTCCCGGCCCGCACCCTGGCCGACGCGGCCCGCTCGATCCGCCCCGGTGTGGAGGTCGCCCTCGGCCTGAACGGCGTCGCCGACACCCTGATCGGCGTGTCCGGCGGCGGCCGCGGCATGACCACCCGCCTGCTGGACGACCAGTTCATCAACTACCAGTCCCGCCTGACCGGCTCCTGGTCCTCCACGGCCCGGGTCCGCACGGCCCCGTTCGTGGAGGCGATCAAGCGGGTGGCCCTGGTCACCGAGCGCAACACGCCCGTCCGCCTGGCCTTCACCGACGGCCAGGTGCAGATCCGCGCGGCCTCGGGCGACTCGGCCCGCGCGAACGAGAGCCTCACCGCCCACCTGGACGGCGACCCGATCGACATCGCGTTCAGCCCGCAGTACCTGCTGGACGGCCTGGCGGGCGTGCACTCCCGCTACACCCGCCTGGAGTGCACCGGCCCCACGAAGGCGGCGCTGCTGACGGGCATCCCCGACCCGGAGAGCGACGACGGCGAGGAGGCGGTGCCGGACGACACCGGTGACACCGGCTTCCGCTACCTGGCAATGCCGGTCCGCCTGTCCTCCTGACGCGACGGCTCCCTGATTCGCCGGCCGCTCCGCCGCGCCCGGGTCAGTTGTCGGTGGAGCGGGCCGTGATGCTCGGAGCGCCGTTCATCGTGCCCGCGCGGGTCACCTGGCGCGAGCCCGCCAGCCACACGGCCCCGTCCGGGCCCGTGGCCGCCGACGCCAGCCACACGGCGCCGGTCGCGAACGGCTCGGGCGACGCCGCCGCCGTCCAGCGGCGGCCGTCGAAGTGCGCCAGCTCGCCGCGGCCGCCCGCCACCCAGACGTCGTCGGGGGACGGCGCGGCGATCGTGTTGGCGGCGGTCACCGGGGCCTTCACGCGCGACCATTTGCGGCCGTTCCAGCGCAGCACCCGGTCGCGGCCCACCGCCCACGCCTCCGCCGGGCCCGGCGCGGCCACGCCGGTCAGCGGGAAGCGCGTCGCCGGGCTCGGCACCCGGCTCCACGCCCGGCCGTCGTAGTGCATGACCAGGCCCTCGCGGCCCGCCGCGCCCACCGCCCACACGTCGTCGGGCGCCGTCCCGGCCACCGCCAGCAGCTTGCCGAGGGGGACCTCCGGCATGGGCGCGGGCAGCCAGTCGGAGCCCGTCCAGCGCAGGGCGACCGGGCCGTCGACAGGGCCCCACGGGAAGCCGTGCCCGACCGCCCAGGCCGTGCCCTCGCCGGTCGCCGCCACGGCGGTCAGCACCAGGCCGCGATCAGGACCGGGAGCGCTCCAAGCCGTCCAGGACGAGCCGTTCCAGTGCCGGATGAGGGGCACCTCGGCCCCGGCCAGCCGGTCGTGGGCGCCGCCCACCGCCACCGCCAGCGGCGGACCGTCCGCGCCGCCGCGCGGGAGGCGGACGACGTTGGAGGCGGTGTCGCCGACCGCGCGCGCCGACCCGAGCCGCGCGATGCCCTGCAGCCCCGCCCCCACCAGGGCCGCCTCCACCGGAGGGCCCGGCGGGAGCGTCCAGGAGGCGCCGTCCCAGCGCGCCGCGAGGGGCTGCTGTCCGGCGGTGCCGACGACCCAGACCTCGGCGGGCGACGCCGCCGCGACGCCGGTCAGCAGGTGCGGGGACTCGACGATCGCGGGGGTGACGGCGCGCGGAGCGGCTCCGCCGGCGAGCGCCATGACCGCGCCCGTGACCCCGGGGCGGTCAGGGGTCTGTTCTCGGTTCACGGCTTACGGCCCCTCGACTGTGAGACGAGTCTCATCCGGGGGATCATCGACCGCGACAGGTCGTCTTGACAAGCGTCCGCACGAACTCTCAACGAATGGATGTGGATGGCTCGTTCCATACTGCCCCGACCGCCCCGGGAAGCGAAGCTCACGGGTCCAGAACGGCCAGGACGAAACGCAGTTCGCGGTCGGTGTCGTTGCCGTAGGAGTGCGGCCGGTCGCCGACGAACACCGCGGCCGTCCCCGCCTCCAGGCGGTCGCTGCGGCCGTCCACGCGCAGGGTGAGGACGCCGTCCTCGACGTAGACGATCTCCTTGGTGCCGGGGACGTGCGGGTCGCTGTCGCGGACCTCGCCCGCCCGCAGCTCCCAGCGCCACAGCTCCAGCGACGGCCGGGGGTCGCTGCCGCCCAGCAGGAGCCCGCGGCCGCCGGACGGCCCGTGCCACAGCGCGACCTGCCGCTCGGGCGGGAACAGCCGCACCGCGGGCTGCTCCTCCACCTGCACCAGCCGGGTCAGCGGGACGCCGAGCGCCTCGGAAATGCGGATGAGCGTGCCGAGGTTGGGATTGCCGCGGCCCTGCTCCAGCCCGACCAGCACGCCCTTGCTCACCCCGGACCGCCCGGCGAGCTCGTCCAGGCTCCAGCCGTGCCCGGCGCGCAGCGCGCGCACGGTCCGGGCCACCGCTTCGCCGATGGCTTCCTGATCGCTCAAGATTCCTCCCGTGTCGGCCCAGCGTACGGCGCGCACCCCCGTCGGTCGGTATGATGGTACGCATAGTTCATTAAAATGACCGCAGCGCCATCGGAGGGGACCGCCATGCTGGACCAGATCGTCGTCGAGGAGCCGGTGCGCGCCCTGCGCCCCGATTTCGCCGTGCTCGTGATGACCGCCGAGGGGCTGGCCAACGGCCCGAGCGACGCCGCGTCGGCCGACTGGCTGGCCACCGCCGCCGCCAAGGCCGACGCCGCCGACCCGCACGTCGAGTCCTGGCGCGAGGCGTACCGGTCCTTCGGCGCCAAGCCCAACCGCACCCGCCCCTCGGTGGACGCCCTGCTGCGCCGCGCCGACGCCCTGCCCGCCATCAACCGGGTCGTGGACGCCTACAACGCCGTCAGCGTCGAGTACGCCCTGCCCATCGGCGGCGAGGACATGGACGCCTACCAGGGCGCGGCCCGCCTGGTGCGGGCGAGCGGCGACGAGCCGTTCGACGTCGTCGTCTCGGGCGAGCCCGCCGTGGAGCACCCCGACGAGGGCGAGGTCGTCTGGCGCGACGACCGGGGCGTGACCTGCCGCCGCTGGAACTGGCGGCAGTGCGTGCGCACCCGCATCACCGAGGACACCAAGAACGGCCTGTTCCTGCTGGAGCGCCTGGAGCCGTACCCGCTGGAGCGGCTGCGCGCGGCCGCCGACGACCTCGCCGGACGGCTGCGCGCCATCTCCCCGGACGTCCGGATCGCCACCCGGCTGATCGGTGCCGGCGAGTGATCACGGCGCTGGCCCTGGCCGCCGCGCTCGCCTACGGCGTCGCCGACTTCCTCGGCGGCGCCGTGGCACGCCGCTCCTCCGCGCTGCGCGCCCTGGTCTGGTGCGTGCCCACCGGCCTGCTGCTGACGCTGGCGGGAGCGCTGGTGACCGGCGGCAGCCCCGCGCTCGTCCCCATGGCCTGGGGCCTGGCGGCGGGCCTGGCCGGCGGCATCGGGCTCATCACCTTCTACCGGGCGCTGGCCCGGGGCCCGATGAGCGTGGTCGCGCCGGTGTCGGCGCTGACCTCCGCGCTCATCCCGATCGCGGTCGGCCTGCTGCGCGGCGAGCGCCTGGACGCCGCCGTCCTGGCCGGGGTGCTGCTGTGCCTGGTCGCGATCGGCCTGGTCAGCATGGAGAGCGGCGGGACCGCCGAGCGCACCGCGCCGGTCGCGGGCCTGCGCCGCCTGACCGACAGCGGCCCGGTCATGGCCGCGGTCTCCGGCGCCTGCTTCGGGATCTTCTTCACGGTGATCAAGGAGGCCGGCGACGGCGCGGGCCTGTGGCCGCTGGTCGGCGCCCGGATCGGCACCCTGAGCGTGGTCCTGGCCGCGCTGCTGGCGCTGGCCCGGCTGCGGCCCGGCGCGATCGGCCCCCCGGTGCCGGGCCGCGCGCTGGTCGGCCTGGCGCTGCTGTCGGGCGCCCTGGACGCCGGCGCCAACGTCCTGTACTTCCTGGCCGTCCAGCAGGGCCTGCTCAGCCTCGCGGCCGTCCTGACCTCGCTCTACCCGGCGGTCACCGTGCTGATGGCCCGCATCGCCTACAGCGAGCGGCTGCGCGCCGTGCAGCGCGTGGGCCTGGTGGTGGCGGCCGCCGGTGTGGTGCTGGTCACGGTGGGCTGACCGGCCGCCGGACCGGGCCCCGGCCCCGCGGAACGCGAAAGGCCGGTGACCCTCGGGTCACCGGCCTTCTGGTGGCGGTGGTGGTGGGATTCGAACCCACGGAAGCTTGCACTTCACACGCTTTCGAGGCGTGCGCCCTCGTCCACTAGGCGACACCACCGCGGGAGAGCCTACCCGACTCTGCGAGTACTGAAGAACTCGATAAGCAGCGCGGCGCACTCGTCGGCCATCACTTCGGCGATCACCTCGGGCCGGTGGTTGAGCCGGCGGTCGCGGACGACGTCCCACAACGAGCCCACCGCGCCGCCCTTGAGGTCGACCGCGCCGTAGACGATCCGGTCGATCCGGGCCTGGACGGCCGCGCCCGCGCACATCGTGCACGGCTCCAGCGTCACCACGAGCGTGCAGCCCGACAGCCGCCACTCGCCCCGGGCCGCGGCGGCGGCGCGCATGGCGACGATCTCGGCGTGCCCGGTGGGGTCGGTGGTGCGCTCGCGGTCGTTGCGGCCGGTGCCGATGACGGTGCCCGACGCGTCGAGCACCACCGCGCCGACCGGAACGTCGCCGTCGCGCCCGGCCAGCCGCGCCTGCTCCAGCGCGACGCGCATCGCCGCGCGGTGGACGGCGCCGTGCGGCTCGTCCGCGCCCGGCGCGGAGGGGGCGGGCCCGCTCACGGGCCGCTCAGTCCCGCAGCCGGTCGAACTCGTCGCCGAACCCGGCCAGCCCGGCCACGATCAGCAGCGCGTCGCCCGGCAGCGCGCTCTCGGCCAGGTCGGCCAGCTGCTTGCCCGGCACCCGGAGATCGGCCAGCAGCGCCGGGTCGCCGGCGGACTCCCCGTCGGGGACGTCGCCGATGAGCTGGCGGAACAGCCCGCCGAGCCCGTCGTCGCGGACGGTCGACACGAACGCGCGCGGCTCGTCCTGGCCGTCCAGGCGCACCACGGCGAACCAGTCGTCGTCCTGCTCGATCAGCAGCACGACCGGGTCGCCGTAGGACTCGACGGCCGCCTCGCGCATCAGGTCGGCGACGTCGTCGACGGTCTCGGCCTCGGCGAGCACGGCCTCGGTCCCCAGCCAGCCCTGCGGGGTCCGGGCGAAGACGGCGGCGAAGTAGGACACCCGTTCATTGTGACCCACCCGATCGTGCCGGTCACACCCTCAACGCAGGTGGGATCGGGAAACCTGCCGCGCCGGTCAGGCGATGGCGTCCAGCGCGCGCTCGAAGGCGGGCGCGAAACCGAGGCGGGTGGCGATGCTCAGCAGCATCTCGTCGGGGTACAGCTCCAGGTCGCCGGAGATGGCGCCGAGCTCCATCTCGTCCAGCCCGAGGTCGGCGAAGATCGACATGTCGCCGACCGGCAGCACCTGGTCCAGCTCCTCGTCCTCGGGGATCGGGATGTCGAGGTAGTCCAGCACCTGCCCGGCCAGCGGCCAGTCCACCGAGGCGGTCACGTCCGACAGGAAGACCATCACCTCGTCGCCCAGCAGCCGGGTCGCCACGAAGAAGTCGTCGCCGACCGACACCAGCCCGATCGTGCCGCCCAGGCTGGGTTGCTGACGCAGCGCGTGGATCAGCCCCGCCAGGTCCTCGGTCAGCGCGACCGGAAGGACTTCGGCCTCCCAGCGGTCGTCTTCCCGATACACCACGACGGCGAAGTCCGTCGCGTCCACATCCGTCATTTCCACCCCACCGGCGCTGTTCCTGCCAGGCATGGTCGCAGATGCCGAGGGCCCTCGCGCACCCCACCGCCAAACTCGGCGGCGGCCGCGGCCCGGCATCGCCCCGCCCTGTCGTCACGCATGTCCGGCGACGCCCTCGGAGGCGCCGCCGAACGAATCTACTCGAACCCGATCAGATGCTTCGGAAGGTCCTGCGCCGCAGCGCGGCGTGGATCCGCGCCCGCCGGGAGCGGTGCGGCGTCACCCGGCGCCGCAGCTCCCTGGCCTCGGCGAGTTCCCGGAGGAAGACCGCCCGCCGTCGCAGCCGCTCGCGCATCTCCTCCTCGGTGACCTCTCCGGCCGCGGCCGCCTCGGCGGACCCGGGTTCGAGCGTCCGTCCACGGCCCTGGGGCGCCCGGCCGGGCCCGTCGGCGCGGGACCGCGGCCGCGCGCCGCGGTCGCGCTCGGGACTTCGCGCCGCACGGTCCGCGGCGGGCGGTGCGGGGCGGTTCACGTCGCTCTCGGGAGCGGGGGAGCGGGGAGCGGGAGGCGTCCCGTTGCGCGCGGCCGCGCCGTCACGGGGAGAGAGCGCCTCTGGCGGGGGTTCGGTGGCGCGGCCGTCACCGGGCGGATCGGGTGCGGACTCCCCGGCCCGCATCGCACGATCCGGCCGCGGCTTGCCGTGATCTCTGCTCATAACGGCATACTGCCCGCTCAGCGGCCTTCTATCCGCCGGGCGAACGGCGGCCCGGCGGCGACCGGCGGCACCGCGCGCGGGTACGGTGTGGCCATGCAGACCCTTGCCGTCGATCACCCGCTGGTCGCGCACAAGCTGACCACGCTGCGCGACGTGCGCACCGATTCGCCCACCTTCCGCCGGCTGGCCGACGAACTGGTGACGTTGCTGGCCTACGAGGCCACCCGCGACGTCCGCGTCGCCGACGTCACCGTGCGCACCCCGCTCGTCACCGCCGACGGCGTGCAGCTCGCCAGCCCCAAGCCGCTGGTGGTGCCGATCCTGCGGGCGGGCCTCGGCATGCTGGACGGCATGACCCGGCTGCTGCCCACCGCCGAGGTCGGCTTCCTCGGCATGATCCGGGACGAGGGCTCCCTGCAGGCCCAGACCTACGCCACCCGGCTGCCCGACGACCTGTCGGGCCGCCAGTGCTACGTGCTGGACCCGATGCTGGCCACCGGCGGCACCCTGGCCGCCGCGATCAAGCTGCTGTTCGACCGGGGCGCCCGCGACGTCACCGCCGTGGTGCTGCTGGCCGCGCCCGAGGGCCTGGCCTACCTGGAGGAGGCGTTCGAGGGCACCGGCGCGCCGATCCGCGTGGTCACCGCCGCCATCGACTCGCACCTGAACGAGCAGGGCTTCATCGTCCCGGGCCTCGGCGACGCCGGCGACCGCCTCTACGGAGTCGTCTGACCTGCGCAAATCCGCTCCTCCCCCGGAGATCATGATGTTCGGCGGCCATCACAGCGGGTAGGAACCCGCCACGGAACGTCAGATCGTTCCCCTCCGTCACCCCGGCGCACAGGGGACGGTTTCGGACCGGGGCGACGCGAGCGAGGCTCTAGGAAGCGTGATGGCCCACCCAGGGGACGGCGAACTGCCGAGCTACGAAGAGATCGGCGACCGGCTCGCCGAGGAGTTCTCGGGCGTGCACCAGCCCGACACGGTCACCCGCTGCGTCGCCGCCGCGCGGCACGGCGCCGAGGAGGTCACCGGCGGCGCGCCCGCCGACCTGGTCGAGCGGATCGCCCGCAAGCACCTGCAGGTGCTCGCCATGGTCGCGGCGGAGAAGCGCCGCCAGGCGCCCCGCACCAGCCTGGGGAACACGCCCTGACGGCCTGACGGGCCTCCCGCCGCCGGCGGCGGGCGCAACGCGCCAGAACCCTTGCTTTGCGGGGGGTGCGGGCTGTGCGAAACTTGCCTGGGGTCTGAGGCTCATCGCGCTCCGGGAGGCTGTCGTGCCCGCCAAGAAGTACCTCACGTGGGCCGCCGTGGCCTTTGTGGCCTTCTACGTGTTCCAGCAACCCGAGGGCGCCGCGCAGTCGGTGCACGACGCGGCCGGCGGCATCGCCTCGGTCGCCGACTCCCTGGCCACCTTCGTCAGCGCCCTGGCGTGAGGTCGACATGCGCCTGGTGACGCCCGGTGACTCCGCCCCGGCCTCGGTCAACAAGTACCTCCTCCCGCACGAGACCCAGGTGATCACGGTCCGGCGGCACCCCGCCGTGCTGATGGTGCCGGTCGGCCTCGTGCTCGGCGGCCTCATCGTGGCCGGCGTGCTCAGCAACACCGTGGCCGGCGCCGGCGCGGTCATCAGCTGGATCTGGTGGGGCTGGCTGATCCTGCTGGCCTGGTTCGTGTGGCGGGTCGCCGAGTGGTCGGTGGACTACTTCGTCATCACCAACCAGCGCATGCTGCTGACCACCGGCCTGATCACGCGCAACGTGGCGATGATGCCGCTGGCCAAGGTCACCGACATGAGCTTCAAGCGCTCGATCACCGGGCGGATGCTCGGCTACGGCGAGTTCGTGCTGGAGTCGGCCGGCCAGGACCAGGCGCTGTCGACGGTGGACTACCTGCCCTACCCCGAGCAGCTCTACCTCGAGGTCTGTGAGATGATCTTCCCCAACAAGAACGCGACCGCCGACGACTGAGCGGCCCGCCGCGCCCCCCGACCGCACCACCGCACTCCCCGCCGCGTCCCCGCGACGCGCCCGCGCCGCACCGCCGGCCGCCGGGCCGCGCACCCCCTCCGAGCAGGGCGTCCACCGCCCGCCGCGCGATCCGTCCCCGGCCCGCTTGGTTACTCTCGATGTGCGCCAACCCGCAATGTGCAATTATGTCGGCACCCCAGCCGCCTGATTACTTCCGCTAAGTGAGTCCACATGCCGGGTCCAGGCAACGTCGGCGAACGTGTCCGCAACCTGCGCCTGACCAGACGCTTGTCGCAGGCACAACTCGCCGGCCACGACCTCTCAGACAGCTACATCTCGTTGATCGAGTCCGGGAAGCGCACCCCCACCCCGACCGTGCTGCGGATGCTGGCCGAACGGCTCGGCTGCACGCCGGAGTACCTCGCCGAGGGCGTCGAGCCCGAGCAGCGCGCCCATCTGGAGGTGCGCGAGCGCCATGCGCACCTGGCCCTGCTCGGCGGCGACGCGACCGCGGCCGAGACCGCCTTCCAGGAGGTGATCACGCGCAGCGACGACGCCGACCTCACCGCCCGCGCCCGCTGGGGCCGGGCCCGCGCCCTCGCCGACCTCGGCCGCATCGAGGAGGCCATCGCCCTGTTCGAGGAGCTGCGCGAGCAGGCCGAACGCGACCCGGGCCGCGCCAGCCGCCTGCCCGCGGTGATCGCGCTGGCCCGCTGCTACCACGCGGTCGGCGACCTCGGCCAGGCCGTCGCGCTGGGGGAGCGCGCCCTGGACCGGCTGCGCAAGCTCGGCCTCACGGTGGGCGAGGAGCACACCGAGACCGGGCGCGTGCTGCTCCTGGCGTACGTGGACCGGTCCGATCCGGCCCGCGCGCACGCCCTGGCCCGCGACCTGCTGATCGCCGACGACACCGAGGTGCCGCTCAGCGTCGCCTACCAGCGCGCCAGCACCCGCGCCCTGGAGGAGGGCGCGGTGGGCGACTCGCTGTACTTCGCCGACCAGGCCCTGGCGTCGCGTTCGGCGGGCGAGCCCCGGCAGGTGCGGGCGCGGCTCCACCTGGCCGCCGCGCGGGCGCTGCTGCGGGGCGTCCCCTCGTTCAGGGCGCCGCTGGTCGCCGAGGCGCCCGAGCTGCGCGACCCGCAGACCAGGCCGTCCTCGCAGGCGGCCGAGGAGGCCCTGGAGCTGCTGTCGGACACCGGCTGCCTGACCGGCCCCGAGGCGACCGAGGCCACGATCGAGAAGGCGCGCGCCCTGATCCTGCTGGGCCGCTCGGACGAGGCGGTCGTGCTGCTGGAGGAGTTCCTCGACACCGGGATGGCGCTGGCGGCGCCGCCCACCGGCGCGGTCCACTCGGTCGTCCCGCAGCCGGGCACCGACCTGGAGGCCCGCGTCCGCAAGACCGCGCAGGCCCGGCTCGTGCTCGCCCGCGCCCGGCTGGCGCAGGAGGACCGGCAGGCGGCCCTGGTCGTCCTGCGCGCCGCCCGCGGGCAGCTGGAGTCCCTGCCGCGCGGGCGCGCCGCCGCGCACGTCCTGCGCGAGCTGGGCGAACTGCTCGAAACGGCGAGCGAGCCCGCCGACGCCGCCGTCGCCTACCGGCGCGCGCTGGAGGCCGCGGGCCTGCGCCCGGGACGTCCCCGGACCGCCGCCTACGACCTGGGCAGGGTCTGAGGCCCTAGCGGTCACGATCGAGCGGCACGCCTCGGGCAGGCGTGCCGCTCTCGCGCGTGCAGGGCCCCTCCCCGTCCCAACCGTCGACGTACTGTGGGGACCAGAGGTGAGCATGCTCACGTCGTGACGGAATAGAACCCCCGGTTCCGTGGTCCTAACATGGAGACATGGGATGATTGGCTGACTCGTTCGCCGGCCGGTCCGTCCCCTGACCGCGACCGCACCGAAGGGGTATCCGTGACTCTGCGCACCGCCCGCCGCTCGTCCCTGGTGGATCAGGTGATCGACCAGCTCAGGGGTGAGATCGCCACCGGAGTGTGGCCGGTCGGCGGCAAGATCCCCGCGGAGCCGGTGCTGTCGGAGACGCTCGGGGTGGGCCGCAACACCGTCCGCGAGGCGGTCCGGGCCCTGCAGCACGCCGGGCTGCTGGAGTGCCGCCAGGGCGACGGCACCTACGTCATCGCCACCAGCGAGCTGTCGGGCGCCGTCCGCCGCCGCCTGGAGGCCGCCGAGCTGATCGAGATCGTGGAGGTCCGGCGCGGGCTGGAGGTGGAGGCCGCCCGGCTCGCCGCCGTCCGCCGCACCGAGGCCGACATCGCCGTGATCGGCGCGGCGCTGGCCGAGCGGGACGCCACCTGGGCGGCCGGCGAGCACGCCGCGTTCGTCGAGGCCGACCTCGCCTTCCACACCGCGGTCGTCGAGGCCACCCACAACCGCGTGCTGACCGACCTCTACCGCGACTTCAGCGCGGCCCTGCGCGCCAGCATCGGCGCCGCGGGCAACCTGCTGGAGCACGCCGACATCCCGCACGGGCCGATCGCCGCCGCGATCGAGGCCGGGGACGCGGCGGCCGCGGCCCACGCCACGCACGCGTGCCTGGACGAGATCCTGCGCTCCACCGAGGAGCGCACCTCGGGAGCCGCGACGGAGGAGGGCCCGGCGCCCGTCGCCGAGCGCCCGCCCGCCGCGACCGCCTGACGGCGCCCGCGCCCTTCCGGTCCCGTTCTCCGGGAAACGATTTTGGACCGGTCCAACACCATCGGGTGCCCGGCGACCCGCACGTTCACCCAGCTCCCACGCTTGACGAAGGTTCCATGACTTCCTCGACCACGACCTCGACCGTGTCCCGCGCCACCGCGGCCTGGACGCTCGCCGGCCTGATCCTGCTGACGGTCAACCTGCGCGCCGCCATCACCGGCATCTCGCCCGTGCTGGGCGAGCTGCGGGAGACCTTCGGCCTGTCCGGCGTCCAGGTGAGCGTCCTCACCACGCTGCCGGTGCTGTGCCTCGGCCTGTTCGCCTCGCTCGCCCCCGTGGCGGCCCGGCGGCTCGGCACCGAGACCGCCATCGCCGGCGCCCTCGTCCTGATCACCGCGGGCATCCTGCTGCGCGTCGTGCCGTCCCAGGCGGCCCTGTTCACCGGGACGGTCCTGGCCGGCGCCGGCATCGCGATGGGCAACGTGCTGATGCCCGCCGTCATCAAGCGCGTCTTCCCCGACAAGGTCGGCTCGCTCACCGGCCTCGCCATGATGCTGATGGCGGGCAGCGGCGCGATCGCCGCCGGCCTCGCCGTCCCGCTCGACGACACCGCCGGATGGCGGCTCGCGCTGGCGGTCTGGGCGCTCCCGTCGCTGGTGGCGGTCCTGGTGTGGGGCCCGCTGGCGCTGCGCGGCCGCCGCGCCGAGGCCCCGGCCGCCCGCCGCGCCCCCGCGCGCACCGACGAGGGCTCCCTGCGGCGCTCCCCGCTGGCCTGGTTCGTGGCGGCCTTCATGGGCCTGGCGTCGCTGATGTTCTACGTGCTGATGTCGTGGCTCCCGGAGATCATGCGCGACCACGGCTACGCCCCGGCCACCGCCGGGATGATGGTCTCGATGATGATGGTGATCGGCATCCCGCTGGGCTTCGTGGTGCCGGTGCTCGCCGCCCGGCTGCGCGACCAGCGCGGCATGGTCGTGGCGGTCGGCGCCGCCATGGCCGCCGGCGTGGTCGGCATGCTGGTCGCCCCGCAGGCCGGCTGGGTCTGGGTCGCCGTCCTCGGCGTCGCCACCGGCAGCGCGTTCCCGCTGGCCTACACCCTGCTCAGCCTGCGCTCGCCGAGCCCCGCCGTGGCCGCCCGGCTGTCGGGCATGGCGCAGACCGGCGGCTACCTGCTGGCCGGGCTCGGCCCGCTGGCGGTCGGCGTGCTGCACAGCGCCACCGGCGGCTGGGAGGTCTCGCTGGGGCTGCTGCTGGCGCTGGTCGTGCCGGAGGTCGTGTTCGGCCTGCTGGCGGCGCGGCCGGGCGTCGTCCGGACGAGCACCGCGCACCGCGAGGGCCCGATCGAGCAGCTCATCGAGCCCAAGGACGGCATCGTCGTCTCCGCCGCCCGCGAGTCGGCCGTCTCGCGCTGACCCGCTAGCGTGGGGCGATGAGCGAGCGCCCCTTCGTCCCGGCGGACTTCCCGGTGCCCGAGGGCCTGGCCGGCGAGGGGTTCCGGCTGGAACCCCTCCGGCCCCGGCACAGCGTGGCCGACTACGCGGCCTGGACCTCCAGCGTCGAGCACATCCGCGCCACGCCGGGCTTCGTCGGCGGCCGGTGGCCCCACGAGATGAGCGAGGCCGATAACCTCGCCGACCTCGAACGGCACGCCGCCGACTTCGCCGCGCGCCGCGGCTTCACCTACACCGTGCTGGACGCCGACGACGAGGTGGTCGGCTGCGTGTACGTCTACCCGCCGCACGAGGGCGAGCCGGGCGACGCGGCGGTGCGGTCGTGGGTGCGCGCCGACCGCGCCGGACTCGACCCGGTGCTGCACGCGGCGGTCAGCGCCTGGCTGGAGCGCGACTGGCCGTTCGACGACCCCCGCTACGCGCCGCGCGTCAGCCCGAGCTGAGGTCGACCGAGTCGAGGTCCAGGACGCGGGCGTGCAGCACCAGCCGCTGGTGCAGGGCCGCGCGCAGCGCGCGGTGCAGGCCGTCCTCCAGGTACAGCTCGCCCCTCCACTGCACCACGTGCGGGAACAGGTCGCCGTAGAAGGTGGAGTCCTTGGCCAGCAGCGACTGCAGGTCGAGCTCGCGCTTGGTGCTGACCAGCTGGTCGAGGCGGATCTGGCGCGGCGGGATCTTGGCCCAGTCCCGGGACGAGAGTCCGTGGTCGGGATAGGGCCTTCCGTCTCCCACCGCCTTGAAGATCACCCTAGGAGTCTACGGCGTCAGATGGAGCCCGAGAAGGTGTCGCAACTGCGCGGATCACCTGACTGGTAACCGGTGGTGAACCACCGGCGGCGCTGCTCGGAGGTGCCGTGGGTGAACCCGTCGGGGTTGACGTGGCCCTGGCTGCGCCGCTGGATGCTGTCGTCGCCGACCGCCTCGGCGGCGCTCAGCGCCTGCCGGACGTCGGTCTCGGTGAGCTGGGTGAGGAAGCCGGTGGACACCGCGTTCTTGGCCCAGGTCCCGGCGTAGCAGTCGGCCTGCAGCTCCAGCCGCACCGAGCCGCTGGTGGCCCCCTTGGCGCCCGACTGGCCCCGGCTCATGACGCCGAGCAGGTTCTGGATGTGGTGGCCGTACTCGTGGCCGACGACGTACGCCTGCGCGAACGGCCCGCCCTCGGCGCCGAAGCGCTGCTGCAGCTCGTTGAAGAACGTCAGGTCGAGGTAGACCTTCTGGTCGGCGGGGCAGTAGAACGGGCCCACGTCGGAGGTGGCGTACCCGCAGCGGGTCTGGGTGGCCTGGCTGAACAGCTGCGTCTTGGCGGGGACGTACCGGCGGCCGTCACTGGTGAACTGCTTGTTCCAGTAGCTCTGGATGCTGTTGACGGTGCCGACGATGCGGCAGTCCTGCGACTGGTCGGCGTCGGCGCCCGACCGGCACTGCGCCGACAGGTTCGTCCCGGACCCGACCTGCCCCGCGGGCTGCTGCCGCTCCGGCCCCGAACCGCCGGTGAGGTCGAGCCCGAACACCAGCGCCACGATGGTCACCACCAGACCGACCGCGCCGCCGCCGAGCATCATGCCGCCCGGCATCCGGCCGCCGCCGCTGCCCCGGGCGTCCTCCACCTGCGAGGCGTCGAGCTGAGCGTCGTCCCTGAAGTCCATACGGCGTCCCCCTCCGGGCCTGGCCCGTCCGCCGAATCCCCTGGTCACCGGCCTTCCCCGAGGAAGGCCGGGCTAACCCGGAGGTGAGGGCCGCCGGACGGTGCACCTTCGCCCGCCCGTTACCCCGTGCGCGGCGAAAAGCACCCGCACCTCCGCCGAGGTGGGCGAACTCACCCATGGCCACCCGTGCGGCCAAGGATCTAGGGTGTGCGGCCATGGACCCCGACCGGCTGACACTGCGCCCGGTGGACGAGGCGGACCTGCCGTCCCTGGAGCGCTTCCTGCGCGACCCGGAGGCCGCCGGCCCGTTCGAGTGGCACGGCTGGTGGGACCAGGGCCGCTGGCGGCGCCGCTGGGCCGACAACGGCCTGCTGGACGACGACGCCGGGCAGCTCATGGTGGCGCACGGCGCCGAGACGGCCAACACGGCGGAGCAGCGCGCGCTGGAGAAGACGGGCTTCACCAGGGAGGGCGTGATGCGGGCCTACGCGTTCCGCAGAGGCGAATGGCGGGACGCGGTGCTGTACGCGATCCTGCGCGACGACCTGGAACGCGGGCCCGACACCTAGGACGTGTCTGATGGCTCTTGAAGTCGGTGGTGGATCTGTTGGTCGATCGGGCATGGGGTTGTCATGGTGGGACGGCATGAGTTGACCGATGCGCAGTGGGGACGGATCGTGTCGTTGCTGCCGGTCGGCGGCAAGCCCGGTGGGCGGTGGGCCGATCACCGCACCGTCATCAACGGGATCTTGTTCCGGGCGCGGACCGGGGTGCCCTGGCGGGACCTGCCCGAGCGCTACGGCCCCTGGCAGACCGTGTATGAGCGGCATCGCCGCTGGTCGGCCGATGGCACCTGGCGCAGGATCTTGGAAGACCTGCAGATCGAGGCCGACCTGGTCGATGCCGACGACCCCGACGCCGCGCACGCCCGGCGCACGGCCGGACAGAGGGTGGAGTGGGCGGTCAATGCCGATTCCACCGTCTGCCGGGCGCATCAGCACGCGGCCGGGGCCCGGCGCCGGCCTGCGGCCGACTTCCCGCAAAAAGGGGCGGCGCGCGTGAGGAGGCCGATGGGCGCGAGGCGCTGGGACGCTCACGGGGCGGACTGACCAGCAAGATCCACCTTCTGGCCGACGACCGGGCCCGGCCGCTGACCTGGCTGACCTCCCCGGGCCAGCGCGGGGACTGCCCGATGTTCATCCCGCTGATGAACGCCCTGCGCATCGGCCGCCGCGGTGGCGGCCGGCCGCGGACCCGGCCCGACCGCGCGCGGGGCGACAAGGCCTACTCCTGCCTACTCCTCGGCGGCCAACCGCGCCTACCTGCGCCGACGCCATATCAAAGCCACCATCGCCCAACCCGGCGACCAGCGCGCCCACCGCCGGGCCAAGGGCCGGTGCGACGGGCGGCCTCCGGCCTTCGACAAGGCCGACTACCGCAAGCGCAGCGCGGTCGAGCGCTGCGTCCACAAGTGGAAGCAGTATCGGGCGGTGGCCACCCGGTATGACAAACGCGACCACATCTACAACGGCACCCTGACCATCGCAGCGATCACCATCTGGCTCCGCGACACCGTCCAAGAACCACCAGACACGCCCTAGCGGAAACGACTACGAACGGGACCCCTCCACGTCCTCGGGCGTGGCCTCGTGACCGCGCCGCCCCGCGCTGCGACGCTCCTGCTTGAGCCGCGCCTCGTGGAGATGGCGCCGCCCGCCGGCCAGGTCGTCGCGCACCCGCCGCTCCAGCTCCCGGAACGGCTCGTAGTACAGCTCCTCGAACTCCTCGATGATCTGGTAGGTCCACCGCCCCTCAAGGACGTTGCGCCCGACCAGCTCGTCCTGGATCTCGTCGGCCCACCCCTTGTGCCCGGCCGCGGCGAGCCGGTCGGCCGCGTCCCCGAGCGTGAAGTCGGTGGTCCCCACCAGCTGGTGGAAGGAGTAGAGGTGCCCCCGGGCCCGCTCCAGGGTCTCCAGCGCCTTGCTCAACTCCCCGACGGCCTTCACGGTGTCCCCGTCCGGCCGCCCGGCTTCCTGCTCAGGATCATTAGGCATGAGGACCCACTACCCCGCGACCGGGCTTTCGCACAGGTCAGAGCCAATGCCTGCCCCTCGAAGGGGACGAAACGCAACAAGGGCGGCGCCGATCGGTGCCGCCCTCGTGGACGCGGAGGATACGAGATTCGAACTCGTGAGGGGTTGTCCCCGACACGCTTTCCAAGTTCGCACGTTGGTGTTCGTGGGTGGTCGAAACCCCTGCTGAACTGAGGATCCGCTTCAAGCGGACGCGCCTGAACGCCCTGAGGGCATGCGCGAATGCAACCAGGACCGCAACGGCTGAGACAGGATCGAGACTTTCTCTGGATGGGGTGGTCGTTCAGATCTGGCCGTAGAGAGTGGGCAGGTCGATGAGGTGGAGATCGGGGTCGGCGTGGCGCAGAGACCAGTCGCGGCAGACCTGTTCGAAGTGGGGGCCGAGGACGTTGATCGAGCGGGCGGACGAGCAGTTCGAGCCCGGCCCGGCCGCGGAGCGGCGCGTTGCCCGACAGGAGCCCGCCCCTAAAGGACAGGGCCGAGCCGTAGAGCAGGAGCCTGGTCTGGGAGGCGGTTCGCTGTTCGCGCAACGGCCTGAACGCCTCCTGGACCACTGACGGCAGCTCCGGGTCGGTGATGAACCGGGTCAGCGCCGACCACTCGTACTCCCGGATCGATACCTACCTCCCGCCCCAACAGGCGCCCGCTCATGGCGTGCCTCCTGGGCAATCGTTACGGCGCCGGGAAGGTCCAGGTTCTCGATCAGATCTTCCTGGTTTCGGGCGATACCCGAGGCGTTCCGATGAATTTCTGAGAATTCATCGCCAAGTCCTGACGGGTGATATTTGATCTAGTGAGAGGGGGCCGAGTGCTGGATCGCAACAACCATCAGGGGAAGTTCGCCGAGGACTACGTGCGGGCGCTCGCGTCGGCGGCGGGGCTGCTGGTCTTCAAGGACGACGCCGATCACGACGGGGTCGACCTGGGATTCAAATATCCGGGACGGGCCGGACTGATCGCCTCGCCCGCGATCGAGGTCCAGGTGAAGTCGTGGTCGCGGCCCCACGTCAGCGGGACGGACTACGTCTATCCGGAACTGAACGAGGTGCAGTACAACAAGCTGGTTCACGGGCCGTTCCTCGTCCCGCGCTACCTGTTCCTGGTGATCGTCCCGCCGGACCGGGACCGGTACGTCAGGGTCGAGACCGACGGGCTGATGTTCAGCCGGCTCTGCTTCTACCGCGGGTTCGAGGGCGCCGACCATGTCGCCGAGCCGAGCACCAAACGCCGAACCTCTGTGCGCATCCCCATGGGGAACGTCCTGACGGTGCAGGCGCTGCGCGAACTCGTCGGAGCGCCGCGACTGTGACGGGCGAACTGTCGGCTGCCGACATCACGGGCTACTTGGGCACGTCCGGCTGGGTCCGTCAGCCCGAAATCTGGCGGACGGCCTCGGTATGGGTCTACCAGGGCGAGCACGAGGTGATCGTCCCGGAGTTCGACGGGTTCGTCGACGGGCCGCGCCGTGTGCAGGAGCTCGTGAGCGTCCTCGCGCGGATCGAGGGGAGGCCGCAGGAACTGGTCGCCGCCGACATCGCTACGCCGAGGGCCGACCTCCAGTGGTACAAGGCGCCCTCGATCACGTTGGGCGGGCAGATCGGCCTCGTCGAGGCGGTCACCGCGCTGACCGGAGCCCGAGACGTCCTGTTGGCGGCGGCGCGGGCCGCGCATGTGGGACCACGGTCGGTGTTCCACGGTCCCGCGCCCGCGCCCGTCCGCGACCTGCTTCAGGCGGTGCGCGTCGGGCCCATGGTCGCGGCCGAAGAGATGGTGCTGGTTCGGGTTCCGTTGGACGGGCCAGGCGACCCGCCACTAGGGCGACGTGCGCTTCTCCTGCTGCGCCGGGTACTCCCGCTGCTGAGCGACGCCACCCGGGACGCGATCCAGACCAAGGACTTCGGCTTTTTCGACGAGCTTACGGCTGAAGGCGTCTCGGCCGAACTCTGCGGTGCACTCGCCCAGCTGAGCGGCCCCGGCGCCGGGGCGGGTTTCGAGATCGGATTCCGCTGGGCGCGGGACGTCCCCACGGATGTCGCGGCGGGCATGGTCGCGTTCGAGCCGGGCTCGGGCAGGGCGCTGCGCACTGCACGGCACCGGCTGCTCCGGCTCCAGAAGCGCAGAGCTTCGGTGACCGGCCTCGTCAGGACCCTGTCCCACGACGGCGGCGCCCGCTTCCGGGCGCGGGTGCAGGGCCCGGTCATCGTCGAGGGGACAACGGCCCGCCGGTCGGTCTGGGTACGGCTCCCGGACGAGGCGACCTATGAGCGAGCGGTCTCCGCGCACCTCGACGGCTTTGTCGTTCGAGCGAACGGCACGCTCCGGGATGTGGGCGGCACACAGGAACTCGTGGCCGAGGTCTTCGGCCTGGCGGAGGAGAACTGACGGTGGAAAAGATCATGTTCGGGACGAGAGAACGTGCCCTCCTGCTCGGCCTCATGTCGATGGGGGGAACGGCCACCAACCCCGGACTCCGCGATCACGTCGGGGACGTCATCGACGGCGCTCCGCGACGCAGGCTCAACGAGCTTCACATGGTGAAGAGCGTCCGGGAAGGCCGCGCCTACCGTCACGAACTGCTCGAAGAGGGCTGGGCCTGGTGCGCCGCCGAACTGTCTCAGCCGGCTCCGGCCCGTGGCGGGGCGCTCA
The DNA here is from genome assembly GCA_050936435.1 of Spirillospora sp. CA-253888. GTDB lineage: Bacteria > Actinomycetota > Actinomycetes > Streptosporangiales > Streptosporangiaceae > Spirillospora. Next base: position 3,690,567 of record JBNJMT010000001.1, on the reverse strand, counting down.
CCGTTCGGAGCACCTACGCCGTCTTCAGGTACTTCGACAGGTACTTCGACCTGATGGGCGTCAGCCTCGGAGACATCGCGAACGTGATTGCGAATGAGGATGTGGAAGCGGAGGCGGAAGTGAAGGCAGACCTGCCCACCCTGATTCGGGAAGCCTACTGGCGGGTCGCCGCCAAGCCCCAGGAATGGGTGCTGCTGACCAAGGTGCGGCCGCTGCTCGGCCACGTCCCCCGGACGGCCGTCGACGAGGCGCTGCGACTGATACAACTGCTCCCGGATGTTCATCTGGCCCCCGAAGCCGACCAGAAGACGCTGACCGAGGAAGACCGGGAGGCGGCGGTGACCGTGGGCGGCGTACGGAATCACCTGCTGGCTATCGAGGCACGATGAACGGAGCGCAGGAACGGGCGCTGCGGGAGCTGTCCCGGGTACTGGACTGGTCGGCGACCTCCGAGCATGCCTGGAACCCGCCGCCGTTCCACGTCGCAGGGCTCCACCCGCGGGCCGAGCGGTTGATCGGCGACGGCATCGGAGAGGCCGCCGCAGCCTCCGGAGCGAGCCCTCTCGGGGTCGTGATCGAGGGCCAGGGCGGCGCGGGCAAGACCCACCTGCTCGGTTGGGTCAAGGGCCGGATCGCGGAGGAGGGCGGTTACTTCTTCCTGGCGGACTTCAGTTCGGGCAGCGACTTCTGGCGGGTCGTCGCAAGGGCCATGGTCCAGGACCTCGGGCGGAGCACGTCGGAAGGGCTGCCTGTTCAGGCGGTCGTCGCAGTGCTGCGGCTCGCGGAACTGGCAGGCGTCGCCGATCGGTTCGCCGCGGACCGCACGTGTACCCGTGCGGACCTCGACGCGCTGGAAGGCGGCCTCATCGCTTACAGTCGTCGGCTGCTGGGCAGCCGCGACACGATCAGGGCGCTCGCGCTCTACGCGGTGGGCACGCCCGACGGACTCCAGGTCGGTAACGATCATCTGACCTCGGTGGGGGAGACCCGGGACGGCGACCGGGCCGCGTGGGGGCTGACCCCGGGGCTGAAGGGGCACCAGGAGATCGTGTCAGAGCTGTCGGCGCTGCTCGCGCTGACCGGACCGGCCGCGATCGCGGTCGACCAGATCGACGCCCTCCTGGAACACTCCCGCCGGTCCCGTGCGTCCGGGGCGTCCGACGGGGAGAACAGATCCGACGCGATCGAAGAGATCGCTGGCGGGCTGATGGCGCTGCGACACGTCACCCAGCGCACCCTCTGCCTCATGGCCTGCCTGCCGTCGTCGTGGCGGCTCATCGAGGAGCAGGCGGTCGGCACCGCCCGCGACCGGTTCCGGACCTCGCTGATCCTGTCGACACTGGCAGACCCCGCAGCGGCACGGGCCATGATCGAACGACGGTTCTCGGCGGCGTTCTCGCGGGCCGGTTTCGATGCCCCCGATCCGGTGTGGCCGATCTCCCCGGACGCATTCGCCACGTCCGTCGGGCTCACCCCGCGGACTGTGCTGAGACACATCGGCGACCACATCGAGCGATGCCGGAACGAGGGCGCGGTACGGATTCTGGCCGGATTCGACGAGACACCTGCCGAGCCCGCCGTTCCGGCCTGTCCGGACCAATTCGATCTCGCCCGGCTGGATGCGCGCTTCGCGGAACTGCGCGACGCGGCACAGATCGACGATGCCTTCGACCCCGAACATGAGGACGAGATCGTTCCAGCACTGCTCCGCGCCGGACTGAACGCGTGGATCATGGAACAGGGTCAGGCCGGACGCGTCTTCCGAACGGACCCGCCGCCGTCGGGGAAGCTTCCGGAGGTGCACGCCAGATTGCGGCAGACCCTGGACGCGAACACCGAAGAAGAACGGCACTGGACGTTCCGGATGATCGGCGCGTCCCATGGAAACAAGAGCCTTGCGCGTCTTCGGGCGGGAATGCGGGCATCCGGTCTGGGGGCGGACGTGCCCGACAGATCGTTCATCGTCCTGCGTAATCCTGGCTGGTCGGACGGTGAGGCGACACGGGCGACCCTCGCGGACCTCAAGGAATGGGGCGGGTTCTCCGTCCCCATCCGCGGTGACGACCTGCGCGTCTATGCCGCTCTGAGCTCCCTGATCGAGGAGGCCGATCCTGGCCTGGAGGCATGGCTGCTCGCTCGCAGACCCGCTGGCGCCACGGATCTCCTCAGCGGAATCCTCGCGGACGTCATACCCACGGCCGCCTTTCCTTCCGCGACCGCTCAGGCGGCGGTCGTGCCGACCGTCACTGTGTTGCCGGAAGCCCCCGGACCGGCGGCCGGAGAGGACGCCCTGCTGACGATCGGTCATCGCCTGGACAATCAGGCGCAGGTGACGCTCGACCCAGCGGTTCTGGCTCAGCACGTCGGGGTCTTCGCAGGGTCAGGCTCCGGCAAGACCGTCCTGCTGCGCCGGATCATCGAGGAATGCGCGCTGCTCGGCGTCTCCTCGATCGTCCTCGACCCGAACAACGACCTTGCCAGGCTCGGTGAGCCCTGGCCGGAGCCGCCTGAGGGCTGGCTCCCCGGAGACGCCGAACGCGCCGGCCGCTACGTCGCCGAGGTCGAGGTCGTCATCTGGACCCCCGGACGCTCCGCTGGCCGCCCCCTCACGTTCCAGCCACTTCCTGACTTCGCCGCACTTCAGAACGCCCCTGACGAACTCGAATCGGCCCTGAGCCTCGCCGTCGAGACCCTGGCCTCCCGCGCCCGTCTCACCGGCGCCACCGCCAAGGCCGACAAGGGACGCGCGGTGCTCCGCGAGGCACTGGCGCATTTCGCCCGCACCGGCGGCTCCACCTTCCCCGCGTTCCTGGAAATGCTCTCCGCTCTCCCGTTCGCCGCCTGCGCCCTCGACAAGGCCGACGAGATCGCCGCCGAGATCGGCCAGGTCCTCAAAGCCTCCACGATCACCGACCCGTTGTTCGCGGGCGCAGGCGAACCGGTCGACCCCGCCTCCCTGCTCACCCCGTCCCCCGGCAAACGCGCTCGCGTATCCGTCATCAGTCTGGCGGGCCTCACGGACGAGTCCCGCCCGAACTTCGTCAGCCAGCTTCAGGCCACCCTGTTCACCTGGATCAAACGTAACCCGCCCCGGGACTCCCCGCTGCGCGGCCTGTTCGTCATGGACGAGGCCCAAATCTTCGCTCCCTCGGGCAAACGCACTCCCTCGCTCGCCGCCACCCAGACCTTGATCTCCCAGGCCCGCAAGTACGGCCTCGCCCTGATCTTCGCCACCCAAGCCCCCAAGGGCGTCGACAACAAGGTCACCGGCAACGCGACCACCGTCTTCATAGGCCGCATCAACAACGCCACCCAACTGGCCGTGGTCAAGGAGATGGCACGGGCACGCGGCGGCAACGCGGACCGCGCCGGCCGGCTCAACCCCGGCGAGTTCTACGCCTCCTCCCTTGCTCTCTCCTCAACCCTCCTCCAAACTCCCCAATGCCTCACCCATCACCCCCAGAACCCCCTCACCGAGGAAGAAATCCTCCACCGAGCCCAAGAAGGACGCGACGAACCCGGGAATTGATCAGCTGTGCGACCGTCAGGCAGCCGGGCGGGGGCAGGCCATCGCCACCATGGACCCTGGGCGTCTACTTCCTCTCACCGGCAATCCTCCCGCTCGGTAAGGCAGAGAGTGACGTTCGCTCATGCCGCGAGGAGGATACTGCCGGCCTTCACGGCGAGACCGTCCGGCTCTGTCGATGGCTGGACGTGTGGAAGCCCGTCTTCGGGGACACCGCCGTCCTCCTCCGAGCCGGCAGCGGTGTCTCGTCAGTGGGTTATGGCGGCAGGCTGACCAGCACGTTTCCAGAGCGTGCGGGCCGCTGCCCGGCGATGTGCCGATGGGGCCGCTGACGCGTGCTTTTGGTGCCCACAAGGGACATCGGGGTGGCGGTGGGGTCTAGTGGTTGCAGTTGACCGCAACCAGAACCGCAACCGAGAAGCAGAACGGCCGGTACTCGTTCGAGTACCGGCCGTGCGTTTTGCCTGGTCAGGCGAGCGGAGGATACGAGATTCGAACTCGTGAGGGGTTGCCCCCAACACGCTTTCCAAGCGTGCGCCCTAGGCCACTAGGCGAATCCTCCGCGGGAAAGCCTACCGGGTCCGCGGCACTGATCTGACATCAATTACGGCCGACACCGGGATCGGGCCGTACACGTGGGGGAACACCTGCCCGTCGGCGGGCTCGCGGCGCACCGGCACGCCGAGCCCCGACTCGTCGATGACCAGCAGGACCAGGTCATCCGGGTCCGTGCCCTGGTAGAAGCGCGACAGGACGCCGCCCACCTGGTCGAGATCGGACGAGCAGTGGATGAAGCCCTCGTCCTCCAGGGTGCGGCCGAGGGTGCTCATGGCGTACGACACACCGGTGTCGCGGGCCGATTCCCAGTGGCGGCGTTCGGCTATGTGCAGCAGCGTTGCGGCGCGGGAGTCCGACATGAGGCCCGAGCCTATGCCCGAAGCGTGCGATGCGGGCCCGAGGATGTCATAGACTCTGGGCAGACCCCTCGCACGGCGTCATCCTGTGAACCTCCCCAGGGCCGGAAGGCAGCAAGGATAAGCAGGCTCTGTCGGGTGTGCGGGGGGTCCTTTTCGCTTCTGACGCTCTGCTTCTTCCAGGAGGGCGGGCCCCCATGAGTCTGGCTCTGTACCGCAAGTACCGGCCAGCGACATTCGCCGAGCTCAAGGGGCAGGAACATGTGGCCGAGCCCCTCCAGCAGGCGCTGCGCAACGGCCGGATCAACCACGCGTACCTGTTCAGCGGACCGCGCGGCTGCGGCAAGACCTCCAGCGCCCGCATCCTCGCCCGCTCCCTGAACTGCGAGCAGGGCCCCACCCCCGAGCCGTGCGGCACCTGCGACTCCTGCGTCGCCCTCGGCCCGACCGGCACCGGCCACATCGACGTCATCGAGATCGACGCCGCCTCCCACGGCGGCGTCGACGACGCCCGCGACCTGCGGGAACGCGCCTTCTTCGCCCCGGTCTCGGCGCGCTTCAAGGTGTACATCATCGACGAGGCGCACATGGTGACCCGCGAGGGCTTCAACGCGCTGCTGAAGCTGGTCGAGGAGCCCCCGCCCCACCTGAAGTTCGTGTTCGCCACGACCGAGCCCGAGAAGGTCATCGGGACCATCCGGTCCCGGACCCACCACTACCCGTTCCGCCTGATCCCGCCGGGCGTGCTCACGCAGCTCGTCGAGGAGATCCTCCAGTCGGAGAACGTCCCGTACGAGGAGGCGGCGCTGCCGCTGGCCGTACGCGCGGGCGCCGGATCGGCCCGCGACACCCTGTCGATCCTGGACCAGTTGCTCGCCGGCTCGGACGAGAAGGGCATCACCTACGCGCGCGCGGTCTCGCTGCTCGGCTACACCGACGCGTCGCTGCTGGACGAGGTCGTCGGCGCGTTCGCGGCGCGGGACGGCGCCAAGGTGTTCGCGGCGGTCGACCGCGTGGTGGAGAGCGGCCAGGACCCGCGCCGCTTCACCGCCGACCTGCTGGAGCGCGTCCGCGACCTGGTGATCCTGTCGAACGTCCCGGACGCCGGGGGCAGCGGGCTGTTCAACGTCCCCTCCGACGAGCTGGAGCAGATGCGGCGGCAGGCCGCGTCGATGGGGCCGGGGGAGCTGACGCGGGCGGCGGACCTGCTGCACTCGGGGCTCACCGAGATGCGCGGCGCGACGTCGCCGCGGCTGCTGCTGGAGCTGATCTGCGCGCGGATCCTGCTGCCGGCGGCGTACGAGGACGAGGCGTCGATGTTCGCCCGGCTGGACAGGCTGGAGCGGCAGGCGTCGCAGGGCGGCTTCGCGGCGGGCGCGGCGGGCGCGGCGCCGATGGCGTCGATGGGGCAGGCCGCGTCCGTGGGCCAGGCCGCGTCGGTGGGGCAGGTGGCCGGGCTGCCTGCGGCGGGGACGGCGTCCGTGAACGTGGGCGTGGGCGTGCCTGCGGGCGCGCCCGTGAACGGTGGCGGCGCTGCTGGGGGGACGAGTGCTTCGGCGGGTTCCTCCGTGAATTCCCCCGCAAAACAGCCCCCGCCCTCCCAGGGGGGCGACCCCACTTCCAGTGTCAACCACCCCACCCGCCCCCAAGAGGCAGAACCACGTTCTGGGGATAACCGCCCCCCAAACCGCCCCACGCCCACCCAAACCGCACCCCAGGCCCAACCTCCCGCCCAGGCCCCCACCGGCAGCGCCAGCGGCGCCGGCGCTGGCGGCGGCGGAGACGTCACGGCCGTCCAGCGCATGTGGCCCGACATCGTCGAGGCGGTCAAGCGCAGGAGCCGGGTCGCCTGGATGGTGATCATGTCGGGCGTGCAGCCGGTCTCCCTCGACCGCAACCTGCTCACCCTCGCCTTCGACGCCGAAGGCAAGCGCACCAACTTCACCAACGGCGGGCGCGACGTCGTCCTCCGCGAGGTCCTGAAAGAGCGCATGGGCGTCGACTGGCGCATCGACACCGTCCTGGCCGGCGCGATGCCCCCGCCCGGACGCCCCAGTGGCGGAGCCCCGACCGGAGGTGGCGGAGGCGGCACAGGCGGCTACGGCCAGCCCCAGCCCGCCCCCGCCCCGGCCCCCCCGACCCAGGCTTCCCACCAGGGCCCCTCCGGCGGCTACAACGCCCAAAGCGCACCCAACACCGCGCAGAACACCCAAGCCGACAACCCGGCCGCAGGCTTCTCGGGCGCCGCCGAGCAGGTCCCGCCACGCCCGTCGTCCGGACCCCGTCCGGCGGGCCCGCCCGACCTGCCCTCGCCGCCGCCCCCGCCCGACCCGGGCCCCCCGCCGCCGGACGAGCCGCCGCCGCCCCCCGAGCCCGCCCCCTTCGACGAGACCGAGGACGTCGACCCCCTGGGCGACCGGGACGCCGACGGCACCGAGGCGGAGGCCAGCGGCATGGCGCTCATCCAGCGCGAACTGGGCGGCCAGATCATCCGTGAGATCGACAACACCTGATCGGCTCCGGGCGCACCGGCTGGGGTGCGTACCGCATCACGGCCGGAAGCCGTAGTCTCGGGAAGACAGGCGTCCGGTGAACGGGCCGCGGAACATGAGGCCCTACGGGGCCGGACACGAAACGGAGTGCACCGTGGAACCCGGTGGATTGAACATCCAGGAGCTCCTCCAGCAGGCCCAGCGCATGCAGGAGCAGCTGTTCACCGCGCAGCAGGAGCTGGCGGAGACCGAGGTGCAGGGCACCTCCGGCGGCGGCCTGGTCACCGCCACGGTCAACGGGCAGGGCGAGGTCACCGGGCTGACGATCGACCCGAAGGCCGTCGACGCCGACGACCCGGCCGACACCGCCGAGACCATCGCCGACCTGGTCCTGGCGGCGATCCGCGACGCCGGTCGCGCCGCGCAGGAGCTGCAGCAGGAGAAGATGGGCCCGCTCGCCGAGGGGCTGGGCGGAGGCGGCGGCATCCCCGGTCTCGGCGGAGGCGGCCTGCCCGGCCTGGGCGGCCCCGGCGCGCCGGGCGGAGCGCCCGGCCTGTGACCCGCGGCCCGGAAGCCGCCACGGCCCCGGCCCGCCGACCCGAACGGGTGCTGACGGAGACGACCTCCGTCCGCACCGCCGAACGAACGTGAAAGGAAGGGACCGTTGTACGAAGGGGTGGTCCAGAACCTCATCGACGAGCTGGGCAGGCTGCCCGGTGTCGGCCCCAAGAGCGCGCAGCGGATCGCCTTCCACCTCCTGGCCTCCGACCCCGCCGACGTCGAACGCCTGACCAGGGCCCTCAAAGAGGTCAAGGACAAGGTCCGCTTCTGCAAGACGTGCGGGAACGTCGCCGAAGAGGAGGAGTGCCGCATCTGCCGGGACGCGCGCCGCGATCCGAGCGTCATCTGCGTGGTCGAGGAGTCCAAGGACGTCGTCGCGATCGAGAAGACGCGCGAGTTCCGCGGCCGCTACCACGTGCTCGGCGGCGCGATCAGCCCGATCGAGGGCGTCGGCCCGGAGGACCTGCGGATCCGCGAGCTGATGCAGCGGCTGGCGGACGGCACGGTCACCGAGCTGATCCTGGCGACCGACCCCAACCTGGAAGGCGAGGCCACCGCGACCTACCTCGCCCGGCTCGTGAAACCCATGGGCCTGACCGTGACCCGCCTGGCCAGCGGCCTGCCGGTGGGCGGCGACCTCGAGTACGCCGACGAGGTGACGCTGGGCCGCGCATTCGAAGGACGGAGGCTGCTCGATGTCTGACACCAACAGCCCGCAGGACTGGAACGCCCTGGCCGAGCGCGTGGCGTGCCACGTGGAGAACTACCTCAACGGTCTGGAGGCCGTCGCCCGCGGTGACGGCGGCACCCACACCGTCCCGCTGCTGCTCCTGGAGGTCTCGCAGGTCATTCTGGCCGGCGCCCAGCTGGGCGCCAGCGCCGACGTGATCCTGCCCGACAACTGGGAGCCGGAGATCGGCGACGACCCCGACCTGGACAGCGTCCGCCAGGGCCTCGCCGAGCGCCTCCTCGCGCTCGACGAGTACGTGGAGGTCTTCGACCCCTACAAGGACACCGAGCCGACCGCCTACCGCCTGTCGGACGACCTGGTGGACGTGGCCAGCGACCTGGTCCACGGCCTGCGCCACTACAAGCAGGAACGCCCGCTGGAGGCCCTGTGGTGGTGGCAGTACAGCTACTTCAACCACTGGGGCAACCATGCCGGCGCGGCCCTGCGCGCCCTGCACGCGGTGATCGCCGGCGCCCGCCTGGACGTCGTGACCGAGCCCGTGGCGGCGGGCTGAGCCGAGCCGGTGCCGCCTTGCGCGGCACGCGGCCGTCCAGAACGAACAGACGCGGTCAGCGGCGTCGCGGCAGGGAGAACCCCTCCCTGCCGCGACGCCGCTGACCGTTTTGCGGCCGCCGAAAGAGACGTAACCGGAAAGCCAGAGAGGACTATCCGCTCGTCCTCTCCACCCCGGACGCGTCGGGCACTTTTCTCTAGAGCGCTTGCCATCCAATTGAGTGTACTTTTACACTCAAGAACATGATGGACGCGCTGTACGAAGCGGGCGATCCGCTCCTCACCGAAGCCGAGCTCGCCTGGCTCACCGAACGCGGCCAGACGCTGCACCGCGGGCCGGAGCACGTCTTCTTCAAGGAGGGCGAGACGACCGACTTCGTCCTGCTGATCCTCAAGGGGCACGTGAAGGTGTCGGCCGGCAGGCCGAAGCGCATCGTGGCCATCCGCAAGGCCGGGGAGGTCGTGGGGGAGATGTCCCCCCTGCGGCGCAAGCCCCGCTCGGCCACCGTGGAGACGATCGACGAGGTCGACGCCCTGCACATCCCGGCCGCCCGCTGGATCGAGTTCCTCGACCGCCACCCGCGCGCGGCCCGTGCCCAGCTCGTGGCCAAGGACGAGCGCCTCGACCAGGCGACGCAGCGGATCGCCGAGGCGGAGTTGGCGGTGGAGCGGCGCCTGGCGCTGGCGTTCGTCGACATGATCGACAGCGGGCTCGGCGGCAAGGTGGGCGACCACATCGTGCTGCGGACCAGCCAGCAGGACCTGGCCTCGTTCGCCGGCGCCTCGCTGGACGCGGTCAAGAAGATCATCCGTCTCTTCAAGGAGCGGGAGATCATCCGCACCGGGAGGCAGACGGTGACCATCACCCGCTACGAGACGCTGCGCCGGATCGCCGGGGGCGAGCTCACCGCCGCGGGCGTGGACGGGGGGGCCGAGCGGTGAGGTTCGGCACCGGCCCCGGCGGCCTGCGGGAGCACCCGCTGGTCAGGCGGCTGGTCATGCTCGACCTGGCCCCGGACGACTTCGTCATCGCCGGCAGCGGGCCGCTGCTGGCCCACCGGCTGCGGGACCAGGTCAGCGACCTGGACGTGGTGGCCCGCGGTGACGCCTGGGCCCAGGTCCGCCGGCAGGGCATGGCCGACGTCGGCACCATCACGGGCGCGCCGATCGTCTCGTTCTGGGGCGGCCTGATCCAGTTCTGCCGGGAGTGGGTCACCGGGAACGGCGACGCCGACGGCCTCATCGAGCGCTCCGACATGATCGAGGGCGTGCGTTTCGCCTCGCTGGAGGACGTGCTGGCCTACAAGCTCGAGATCGGCCGTCCCAAGGACTTCGCGGATGTCCGGCTCCTCCGGGCCCATCTGGGACGGGAGGCGGTGGCCGACAGCGCGCGGGCCTGCGGTTGAGGCCCTGACCAGATCCACCCACAAGCCGGACGGCCTCCTGGGATCAGCAGGAGACCGTCGTAGCGGCTGCCCACCCTTCCGAATGCACAGATGGGAGCACTGCCGATGAGCGTACAGGGCGAAGGCGGAGCGCACGCTGATCGCCAAGGACACGATTCCGTGCGGCCCGCACCGGCGGAGGCGGCCGACCGGCGGCCGGTCGCCACGCCGCCCCGGCGCGGGCTGTTCATCCCGATGAGCGCGCTGACGCATACCGCGGTGGTGGCGGTCGCGTCCGTGGCGGCGGTGCTGGCCAACGTCAGCCCGGAAATCGGCTCCGCGCTGACGGCCGCGGGCGGCGTTGCGGCGGTGGCGTACACGGCGCTGTGGGGAGGCCGGCAGAGGGAGGGGAACTGCTGCGGGCGATGCGGCCACCACGGCTAGCGCCACCGCTCTGAGCCTTTCACTTCTGACGGGATGGAACGAGGCTCCCGCCCGCTCGGCAAGCCCGGCGGGCGGGACCTCGGCCGACCGGCCCCCGTCGCCACCACGCCCGCGGGCCATGCCGGCGACCTGCACGGCGGGTCGCCGTCACGACGGGCCGTCTCACGTTTCGGGCACCTCGTCTCAGCGGAGCCTTTACCTGCCCGTAACCCATGGACACGACCTCGGTAGACTCGTCGCCGGTACGCCTGACCCCGATCCGAGGAGCGCCCCTCCGTGGCTCTTATCGTGCAGAAGTACGGTGGCTCCTCCGTCGCCGACGCCGAGTGCGTCAAGCGGGTCGCCCAGCGCATCGTCGCGACGAAGAAGGCGGGCAACGACGTCGTCGTCGTGGTCTCCGCCATGGGCGACACGACGGATGACCTCATCGACAAGGCCAAGCAGGTCAGTCCGCTGCCGCCGGCCCGTGAGCTGGACATGCTGCTCACCGCCGGCGAGCGGATCTCCATGGCGCTGCTGGCCATGGCCATCGCCAACCTGGGCCACGAGGCCCGCTCGTTCACCGGCTCCCAGGCCGGTGTGATCACCGACGGCAGCCACGGCAAAGCCAAGATCATCGATGTGACGCCGGGCCGGATCCGCGCCGCGCTGGACGAGGGCTCGATCTGCATCGTGGCCGGCTTCCAGGGGGTGTCGCAGGGCACCAAGGACATCACCACCCTCGGCCGCGGCGGCTCCGACACCACCGCCGTCGCGCTGGCCGCGGCGCTGGACGCCGACGTCTGCGAGATCTACACCGACGTCGACGGCATCTTCACCGCCGACCCGCGCATCGTCTCCGCCGCCCGGCGCATCCCCCGCATCTCCTACGAGGAGATGCTGGAGATGGCCGCCAGCGGCGCCAAGATCCTGCACCTGCGCTGCGTGGAGTACGCGCGCCGCTACAACATCCCGATCCACGTACGGTCCTCGTTCTCCCAGAAAGAGGGCACGTGGGTCGTCGACAGCAGCGACATCGAAGGACAAGAGGGCATGGAGCAGGCGATCATCTCCGGCGTCGCGCACGACCGGAGCGAGGCGAAGATCACCGTGGTGGGCGTGCCCGACAAGGTCGGTGAGGCCGCCACCATCTTCACCGTGCTGTCCGACGCCGAGATCAACATCGACATGATCGTGCAGAACGTGTCGGCGGCCTCCACCGGCCGCACCGATATCTCCTTCACGCTGCCGGTGACCGACGGGCAGACCGCGCTGACCGCGCTCAACAAGGTCAAGGAGCGCATCGGCTTCGAGTCGCTGCGCTACGACGACCGCGTCGGCAAGGTCTCGCTGATCGGCGCGGGCATGCGCTCGCACCCGGGCGTCACCGCCACGTTCTTCGCCGCCATCGCCGACGCCGGCGTCAACATCGAGATGATCTCCACCTCGGAGATCCGCATCTCGGTCGTGGTGGCCCAGGACGACGTGGACACCGCCGTCGCCTCCGCGCACCGCGCGTTCGACCTCGACGCCGACCAGGTCGAGGCCACCGTCTACGGCGGCACCGGCCGCTGACACGCCGGGGACGGGCCGCGCGGGAAGTCCCCCGTGCGGCCCGTCGCCGTCGCGGGCCGCACCGGGGATTCCGGGAGCGTGGCCCGCGCAACAGGAGCGATACCGGGACCCGGCCTTTAGGGTGGCCTACGTGACCGAGACCAAGGCGGTGAAGTCCGAGCAGACGCGGGCGCTGATCGTCGACACGGCGCTGCGGCTGTTCCGCGAGCGCGGGTACGAGGCGACCACGATGCGGGCCATCGCCAAGGAGGCGGGCGTCTCGGTCGGCAACGCCTACTACTACTTCGGCTCCAAGGAGGAGCTGATCCAGGCGTACTACGACGAGCTCCAGGAGGAGCACGTCAAGGCGTGCCGGGCGGTCCTGGACGCCGAGCGCGACTTCGCGCCCCGCCTGCTGGGCGTGCTGAAGGCCCGGGTCGACACGATGGTGCCCTACCACGCCTTCGCCGGGAAGTTCTTCAAGTTCGCCGCCGAGCCGACCAGCCCGCTCAACCCGTTCAGCTCCGAGTCCGGCCCGGCGCGCGCCGCCGCCGTCGCGATCTACCGCGAGGTCGTGGACGGCTCCACCCTCAAGATCGACGACGAGTTCCGCAAGGAGCTGCCCGAGCTGCTGTGGCTGTACTCGATGGGCCTCGTCCTGTACTGGGTGCACGACGGCTCGCCCGGCTGCCGCAAGACCTACCTGCTGGTCGAGCGCACCGTCCCGCTGGTCAACAAGATGGTCTCGATGTCGCGCCTGCCGGGCTTCAAGTCGGTGACCCGCGAGCTGGTCGGCATCATCCGCGAGGTCCGCGACTAGAGGGTCGGGACGTCCCGGTACACCCGTCGTGCGGTCGCCCGCCCGGGTGGGAAGGGAAAGAAGGCCCGGCCCCCGACGTGGCGCGCACGCGTCGCCGCCGGAGGCCGTCCCACCGCCGCCCGGGTCAGGACATCCCGAGGTGCTTGCGCGCGAAGGCCATCTCCGCCGCCATCTGCTTGATCCGCTCCTCCACCACCAGCGACCCGTGCCCCGCGTCGTACCGGTACACGTCATGCGTCCGGCCGAGCTCGGCCAGCCGCGCCAGGTAGTTGTCGATCTGCCGGATCGGGCAGCGGGGGTCGTTCTCCCCGGCCAGGATCAGCACCGGCGCCTTGACCCGCTCCACGTACGTCAGCGGCGACGACTCCCGGTACCGCTCGGGCACCTCCGCCGGGGAGCCGCCGAACAGCGACCGGTCGAACGCCTGCAGCCCCTCCATCTCGTCCTCGTAGGCCGCGACGTAGTCGGCCACCGGCACCGCCGCCACCGCCACCGACCAGTCGTCGGGCTGCGTCCCGATGCCCAGCAGCGTCAGGAACCCGCCCCACGACCCGCCGGTCAGCACCAGCTTCTCCGGGTCGGCGAGGTCGGACGAGACCGCCCAGTCCCGGACCGCCTTGATGTCCTCCAGCTCGGTCAGCCCGACGCGGCCCTCGATGGCGTCGCGCCACTGCGAGCCGTAGCCCGTCGAGCCCCGGTAGTTCACCCGCACGACCGCGAACCCGTGGTCCACCCAGGCCGCCACCGGCGGCACGAACGAGTCGGCGTCCTGCGCCGTCGGCCCCCCGTGCACGTCGAACACCGTCGGGAACGGCCCCGAGCCCTCCTCCGGGCGGCTCACCAGCGCGTGGATGCGCCCGCCGGGCCCCTCCACCCACACGTCCTCGACCGGCACCGACGGCGGCGCGGGCGGGCCGGGCGGGGTCAGCACGACCGCGCCGGAGGTGGAGCGGACCACCGGCGGCTCGGCGGCCGACGACCAGGAGTACTCCACCGTCCCGTCGGGCCGCGCGGTCGCCCCGCCGATCACGCCGCGCGGGGTGTCGATGCGGGTCAGCGAGTCGTCGCGCAGGTCCAGCCGGTACAGCTCGTCGCGGCCCTCGTGCGCGTGCCCGACCAGCAGCGCCGACGCGTCGGGGTACCAGTCGGCCGTCACCTCGCCGGGCAGGTTCAGGGTGATCTCGTGCTCGGTGCCCGCCACCGGGTCCCAGATCAGCATCTCCTCGCGGCCGCGGCGCTCGTGGTTGACCAGCATCCGCGCGTCGCCCGGCACCGGCGCGAACCCGGCGCCGTACACGCCCTTGCCCGGCCCGTCCCACAGGTCGGCGACGGTGGAGCCGTCGGTGCGCACCACGCGCAGCGCCATGTGGCGGCTGTCGCCGTGCTCGCTGTGCCCGATCGCGATCAGGGTCTCGTCCTTGGACAGCCCGGCCACGTGGGCGTCCTCGGCGTGCTCGTACAGCGTCTCGGGCGCCTGCCCGGGGCGGCACAGGTGGACCGTGGTGCCCGTCCCGGTCGTCCGCCCGACGACCGCGAGCCCGCTGGAGCCGCGCTCCAGCCCGGACGGGTAGGACGGCTCCAGCCCCGGGACGGCCGGCTCGCTCTCCCCGCCGCCGAACGGGACGCGCATCCAGACCCCGAACTCGTCCCCGTCGGTGTCGGCGAACCACCACACGTCCCGGCCGGTCGGGTCGACGCCGCCCATCCAGGTGCCGTTGGGGCGGTCGGTCACCTGCCGCCGCTCGTCGGTCTCCCGGTCCCAGGTGTAGATCTCCCAGGTGCCGGTGACGTTCGACCGGTAGGTGCAGCGGTGCGGCGCGTCGTCCGCCCAGCCGGGCAGGCTCACCCGTGCGGCCCGGAACCGGGCCTTCCAGCGCTCTTCATCCACCATGGACCCAGTATCGCCCAGGCGGCGCGGGCGTCCCGCGCGGCCGCCGCGCCCGGAGGGTCGCGGGATCAGACGTTCGGCGGCACCGAGCCGTCCGAGACCTCCCAGGTGGCGTCCGGGACGCTCTGGGACGTCATCGAGCGCATCCCCGGGTTCAGACCGCGGTGCACCGCGCCCGCCGCCCGCTCGATGCTGGTGACGCCGTAGCCCATGGACGGCGTGTCCTGCGTGAGCACCACGATCATGTAGTCGTGGCCCCGGCCGGTGAACGCGCCGATGCTGTGCACGCGCCAGTACTTGCCGTGCCGCGGCAGCCAGCCGTTCTTCACGTGCCACTTGGCCCCGGCGGGCCGCCCGGTCGGGGTGCCCCAGCGCTGGGACGCGACCACGCTGTTCATCAGCCCCAGCGCGTACGCGCGGGCCTTGTCGGGCAGCAGCGCGTTGCGCTTGGTGAGGCGGCTCAGCAGCTGGATCTGGTCGTAGGCGGTGATCTGGGTGAGGCCCCAGTAGCCGCCCGGCCCGAGTGTGGTCTGCCGCATGTTCGCCTGCTTGAGGAAACGCTGCAGGCGGGTGCGGCCCACCGACTTCCACAGCGCCGACGTCGCCGCGTTGTCCGACCGCGTGATCATCTTGTGCGCGAGGGACTTCTCCGTGGCCGTCATCTTGCGCTTCTGGTCGACGACCTTGCGCAGCAGCGCGCCCAGGACGGTGACCTTGACGACGCTGGCGGAGTCGTAGCGGCGCGAGCCGCCGACCCAGCAGGTGATGCCGCGCCTGCGGTCGTACACCGCGACCGACTCGGTGCCGGTGCGGCCGCGCAGCGCGGCGGTGATGCCGTTGCCCAGCCGTCGCGCGGCCTGCGGGTCGGCGCTGGACTTGCAGGGGCCGGCGGCAGCGGCGGCCCGCTGCGGGACGGCGGCGTGCGCGGTGGCGGGGGCGACCCCGGTCCCGGCGGCCAGCACCGCACCGGTCAGCAGGGCGGCGGGCAGCGAGCGGCGAAGGCGGCGTGGCATTGCACAAACGGTAGTGATCGGTGGGGCGGGGGAGGCAAGGACCGCCGCGTAACGAGTCAGTCTCGGCCGCGGGGCGGGCCGAGCCGTCCCAGCACCTGGTCGATGGCCGTGCGGACCTGCCGGTCCATGGCCCGCGCGAACGCCGCCTCCACCGACACCTGCGCGCCGGGCCGCAGCCGGGCGAGGGTCTCGGTGAGCTCGTCCAGGTCCTGCTCGGCGAGCCGCCCGACCACGTGCTCGGTGATCAGCCGGACGAACATCGCGGCCAGCTCGTCCATGCCGCGCTGCATCTCGCGCCCGGCGGCCAGCACCTCGCGCAGCGGCACCCCGGCCCGCACCAGCGTCACCGTCGCCTCCAGCTGGCGGCGGCTCCAGTGCGTGACGCGGTCGCCGTCGATCTCCAGGTGGCCGAGCGCGACGGCCTGCTCGACCGCGCCCGGCTCGACCTCGCCGGGGAACAGCTCGGCCAGCTCCGCCAGCGTCATCGTCACCGGCACCTCGGTCGACCACGGCGTGGTGACGGCCTTCTCGATGCCGAGCACGGTGTCGATGTCGCGGCCCTGCTCCCACGCCGACAGCAGCTCGCGGATGCCCTCCAGGGTGTGGCCGCGCTCCAGCAGATTGCCGATCATGCGGAGCCGGGCCAGGTGCTCCTCGGAGTACAGGCCGATCCGGCCGACCCGGCGCGGGGGCGGCAGCAGTTTGCGCTCCTGGTAGTACCGCAGGGTGCGCACCGGCACCGCCGCGGCCTCGGCGAGCTCCCCGATCCGGTACTCGCGTTCTGCCGCCTCGTTGGTCACGGCCGCCAGCATAGTTCGGCAGATCACCGGGCCGGATGCGGTGCGCGTGGAACGTGCCGCCGGTTCCTCCCGTCCAACCGGGGTATCGCAGCCGTTCGACCGGCCCGGACGGATCCGGGCCCGGCCCTTGGAGAGACCGACATGACCAAGCATCGCCCCGCCCTGCTCGCCGCGGCAGTCCTCGTCGCCGGGCTGGGACTCACGGGCTGTTCCGAGAAGCGGCACTGCGAGCACGACGCGACCGACACCGTCGTCAGCAACAGCTACTGCGAGAAGAACATGCAGGGCTACGAGTGGGAGTCGGGCGACAGCCACAAGAAGAAGAGCAAAAAGAAGAAGCACTGAGCACGGCGGCCGCCGCCCCGGCATGGACGGGAGGCGGCCGGACGTCCTGCGCGAGCCGCGCGGCGGAGGCCGCGGCACGGCCCGGCGAGGACCGGACCGAGGCGTCCGGGCGACCCGCGTGGGCCGGGAACGGCCGCCCGCCACGGCGCGGCCGAAGGCGGCCACCGGGATCGCCGCGGAGACCCGCACGGCCCGTGCGGCCGCGTGAAGCGGGAAGGGACGGCGAGGCCCCGGTCAGGTGCCGCGGCGCAGCGTTCTGACCTTGCGGGGCCGGCGTCTGCGCGCGCCGTCGACTTCCTGGCCCGCGTCCTCGGCGAGGAGCTGGCTGAGCGTGCGGGGCACGGTGGTGGCGGTCGTGTCGGTGGAGGGGGAACGCATCACGGTCTCCTTCAGGCGGCGGCGAGCCCGGTCACGGTGCGCAGGGCCCACCGCATCCGGGCGGCGTAGGACTCGGGATGGTCGCCGGCCTCCTGGGCGACCGAGGCGGCGCAGACGGAACGGTCGCCGGCGCAGGCGTACAGGCGTTCCTCGATGGCGGCGCGGATCTGCTCGGGAGTGGGGTTCTCGGACGCCTGCAGCCGGGAGGTGAACAGGACCTGGGCCAGCTCGGAGGCGGTCATCGTCGTGGCGGACATGGTCTTCCTTCTTCCGTCCAGGGGCTCCCGGCCCCTTCCTCTTAGGTACGACTCTGACGACCGGTGCCACTCATCGCCATCGGGGAAAACCCTCATCCGAGGTAGGGGCGACCCCCTGAGAGCCGATGCGCCTGGGTCCCCTCAAGAATCTGTGGAACCTCCCCCCGAAGAGGAACAGAGCAATCCATTCGGCTTCCTAAGCGTTCAACATCCAGCCCCTGACCTGCCATCTCGCCACCGGACCCCGCTCGCTCCGAACCGAACGCAACACCGGCGCCGACCACCGGGCGCCCTCGCCCGCGCAAGCTTCCGAGGGCATGGCCCCTCGCGGTCATACTTTGATTACCTCAAGGAAGCGCCGCCCGCTCCAGCGCCCGCCGGCAGGCGCGGACGGCCGGGTGCGCCCCGCCGCCCCGCCGGGCGGCCGTGAGGAGCCGCCGCGTCCGCCGCCCAGGCGGCAACGCCCGCAGCCCGACCGACGGCGCGCGCCCCGTCCACACCAGGTCGGGCAGGAGCGCCACCGCGTGCCCCTCCTCGACCAGGCGCAGGTGCAGCAGCAGATCGCTGGACTCGAAGCGCACGTCGGGCTCGAAGCCCGCGCTCCGGCACACCATGGTCGCCCACTGCCGGGCCGCGCTGCCCGGCGGCTCCATCACCCAGGGCCGGTCGGCCAGCGCCGCCAGCGCGTCCTCGGCGCGCCCTCCACGCGGAGGCCCCCAGGCCCGCGGGACCGCCAGCCGGATCTCGTCCAGGCACAGCTCCGCCAGCTCGATCTCGGCCGGGCGCGGGACGGGGCTGTCGGGGTACTCCTCGGTGACCACCAGGTCGAAGTCGCGCGCGAGCAGCGCGGGCAGGGCGCTCTCCGGCTCGGCCTGGGTGACCTCCACGCGCAGTCCGGGATGTTCCTCGCGCAACGCCGTGAGCGCCCCCGGGACCAGCGCCAGGGCGGCGGTCTGGAACGCGGCCACCCGCAACACCCCGGTCAGTCCGGCCAGCGAGGCGGCCAGATCGGCCTCGGCGCGCTCCAGTCTCTCCAGCACGGCCTCGGTGTGCGCGACGAGGATCTCCGCCTGCGGCGTCAGCCGGACCCGGCGCCCCACCGGCTCCAGCAGCGGCACCCCCGCCTCCCGCTCCAGGACCGACAGCTGCTGCGAGACCGACGACGGGCTGTAGGAGAGCGCCTCGGCGACGGCGGCGAGCGTGCCGCGGTGCTTCAGCTCGCGCAGCAGGCGCAGCCGGTGGAGATCGAGCACGGGACCAACCCTTCAGCTTTACCGACGATTACCGCTCGGAAAGTTCCGCTGGACCGATGAATCACTGTTCCGGCAGCGTAACCGGCATGACGCTCTCCACCGCCGCTCCCGCCGCGACCTGGTTCTCCCGCCCGGCCGCCCGCGCCTGGACGTGCGCGCCCGCCCCCGCCGAGGTCGCCGGTTTCCACGCCGCCCTGCCCGGCTACGCGCCGACGCCCCTGACCGAGGTGCCCGCCCTGGCCGCCGAGCTGGGCGTGGACCGCGTCTTCGTCAAGGACGAGTCGGCCCGCCTCGGCCTGCCCGCCTTCAAGATCCTCGGTGCCTCCTGGGGCGTCCACCAGGCCCTGCGCCGCGCCGCCCGCCGCCCCGAACGCCTGGTCACCGCCACCGACGGCAACCACGGCCGGGCCGTCGCCGCGCTGGCCCGCTCGCACGGCCTGCCCGTCCGGGTGTTCGTCCCGTCCGGCGTCCACCCCGCCGCCCGGGCCGCGATCGAGGCCGAGGGCGCCGAGGTCGTCGAGGTGGACGCCTCCTACGACGAGGCGGTCCGCCGTGCCGCCGCCGATCCGGGGCTGCTCGTCCAGGACACCGCGTGGCCCGGCTACGAGGAGGTGCCGCGCTGGATCGTCGAGGGCTACTCGACGCTCTTCCGCGAGATCGACGCCCAGCTGGAGGCGGCGGGCGCCGCCCCCGCCGGGGTCGTCGCCGTTCCGGTGGGCGTGGGCTCCCTGGCGCAGGCGGCGGTCACGCACTACCGCTCGCGCGCGGACGCACCGGCCCCCACCGTCCTGGCCGTCGAGCCGGAGACCGCCGCCTGCGTCCTGGCGAGCCTGGTCGCGGGCCGTCCGGTGACCGTCCCCGACGGCAGCACGATCATGGCGGGCCTCAACTGCGCGACCCCGTCCGACCTCGCCTGGCCGTACCTGCGGGACGGCCTGGACGCGGCCGTCGCGGTGAGCGACGACGACACCGTCCGCGCGGCCCGCGACCTGGCGGCCCACGGCGTCCCCGCGGGACCGTGCGGTGCGGCGTCCCTGGCGGGCGCCCGCGCGGCCCTCGTCCGGGAACGCCGCGCCGACCTGGCCCCCACCGGCACGCTCGTGCTGCTGAGCACCGAAGGCACGGCGGCCAACCCCGCGCTCTAACCCACCTGCGCCACAACCTCTCCAACGCCCTCCAGGCCAACGGCCCGCGCCTCGGCGAGCACCTCGGCGACGAAGCGCCGCCGGGAGATCCCCAGCGCCCGCAACGCGCCTCCGTGATCCAGGGCGACGACCAGCGCCACCGCGCCCACCGCCAGCCGCCACCCCCAGGCGAGCGCTCGGGGCGTCCGGCCGATCCGGTCCCGGTGGAACGGCACGTGCCGGCGCTCGTCGTCCAGCACGCGGGCCGCGACGTCCCGGGCCAGCGCGTCCCCGGACCCGTCGCGCAGCACGCGGTAGTACACCAGCGCGACGACCTCGGCGATCAGCAGCACCGCCAGCTCCGTGCGCAGCCCCAGCGCCCGCCGCAGCCGCACGAAGACCGCGTCGCTCCAGTGCCCGTCGATGGTCGGGGCGCCCGCCGCCTCCAGCAGCAGCGCCAGCATCCGGGCATGGTTCAGCTCTTCGGCGACGAACAAGCGGGCGGCGACCCCGTAGTCCCCGGCCCCGGCCTTCCGGATGAGATTCGCCCCGTCTCCCGATTCGCCGGCCTGGAATTTCTGCAGGCTCCGCAATACCGCTGGGTCCAGCCGTGCACCGGCGCTCCAATCCGGGTCGGGAATGCGCCGCCGCCGCTCCGCCTCGTCCTCGAAATGCCGGCGCCACCCTCGCCCGTCCATCCGCATGACCGATCCCTCCGCCTGCGTACCGCCGCTCCCACCCACCCAACCTCGTGAATGTGCAGACCAGGTCGGCAAGTCGTGCGGGAAGCGCGCCGATAGTGACATCTGTCATGAGCGCGCCGGTTACTTCCGTCCCGCCTTTTCCCGTGCATCACCGCAAAGAAAGGGATGACAGTCCATACGTAGTCGTCACGGGACCCGCCTCCCTAATCTTCAGTCACAGCGAAAACGTCGAAAGGGAAACGAAATGACTCGGGACCGGCGGGCCTGGTACGTCCACACCATCGTGTTCGGCCTGGGGCAGGGGCTGCTGTGGCGGCTCGGCGAGTCCATGACCGGCGCCGACGCCGACCGCCTCCTCATGACGGCCGACCGCGTGTGGCTGGCGGTGTTCATCCTGCACACGATCTGGGCGTGGGCGCTCGCCGGCCGGCTGACCCGAGGCAGGAGCTGAAACCCCTACTTGCGGGCCACGCCGCCGAAGGAGTCGATGACCCCGGCCTCGCCCACCAGGGCGGGATCGGGCCGCCACAACGGCGTCGAGACGACGCCGGGCTCGACCATCTCCAGCCCCTCGAACAGGGACGCGATGAACTCCGGCGTACGGGCGTGGTACGGGACCGTCCCGGCGTCGGCGCACAGGCGCAGGGCCTCACCGCGCGCCGTGGCCTCGGCGGGGGTCCACTCGTCGACGTCCAGCACGTTGGTGCCGTCGTTGATCGCCACGTGGCTCCCGGCGGGCAGCGCCTCGACCAGCCGCCGGACGACGCGGTGCGGATCGTCCTCGTCGGCCACGTTGCCGATGATGCCGAGCAGCATGAGCCCGATAGGCCGGTCGAAGTCCAGGACCGCCGAAGCCCGCTCGATGATCGCCTCGGGATCCCGGACGTCGGCCTCGATGTAGGCGCAGTCCGGAACGCCCCTGAGCAGGGCGCGGGCGTGCGCGACGACCAGCGGATCGTTGTCGACGTACACGACCCGGGACCCGGGGGCCTCCCGCTGCGCGACCTCATGGGTGTTGTCGGCGGCGGGGAGCCCGGTGCCGATGTCGAGGAACTGCCGCACCCCCTGCCCGGCCATGTACGTCACGACCCGCACCAGGAACGCGCGGGACTGCCGGGCCACGTCGGCGATCTCGGGGTAGACCTCCATGATCTTGTCCCCGACCTCGCGGTCGATCGGATAGCAGTCCTTGCCGCCCAGCCAGTGGTTCCAGAGCCGGGCCTGGTGCGGCCTGGTGGCATCGACGTCGGACATGGGGACTCCCGGGGACGGCGCCGGACGGATGATCAACGCTAGCCACCGCCACCGCCGGGCGACGGCGTTTGGCCGCTCAAGGCCACCCTCACCGACGCCGGAAGGCCGCCGGATCAGCCGTGGCGGCCAGCAGGAGCACCGCGAGGACGGCAACGGACGGGAGCACCAGCGCCGACCCTCCGGGCACATCGCGC
The DNA here is from genome assembly GCA_050936435.1 of Spirillospora sp. CA-253888. Classification (GTDB taxonomy): domain Bacteria; phylum Actinomycetota; class Actinomycetes; order Streptosporangiales; family Streptosporangiaceae; genus Spirillospora. Next base: position 3,668,439 of record JBNJMT010000001.1, on the reverse strand, counting down.
GCAGGCCGGGCCTCAACCCGGCGGCGCGGATCCCAGGTGACGCGCAGAGCACCCCCGGCCCGAACCGCCGCGCTTTCGGTGCGCAGCTCGGCAGGCCCGCCGGCCGGACAGCGCACCCGGTGCACGTTCCTGACAACGGTGGAGGTCCCGCCCTCGACGCCCCCGTTCAGCACGGTCCTGCTACTGCGCTGTACATCGTCCACACGGCACTCCGCGCTGACGCCCCGGACGGCCAGCACACGGTCCTCGGCCGCGTTGTGGATGAAGAACCCGCAGAACGGCAGCACGAGCAGGAGCACGACCGCCGTGGCGGGATGCCGCCCCACCCTCAACGCGACCCCGACGCCGAGCACCGTGGCGAGCACACCGACCACGCCGCTCACCCAGGAAGGCGTCCCGGGCCCGTAGAAGTCGAGCCAGCCCACAAGGACGTATCCGCCCACGGCCCCCAGCGCGGCCAGGACGACGACGAGCGCACGAACGATCGAGGTCACGGCACCTCCCCCTCATTGGAAGCACCGGCGGCCCCTGCGGTTCACCATAAAACGATCAAAAGCCGCCTCCACGCTCGGAAAGCGGCATCAAGCCCTGCGCGCCGGGTAGACGGGGCGCATGTTCTTCTTCTCGAACCGCCTGGGCTGCGTGGGCTCGATCCTCGTCAGCGTGATCGCGACCGTGATCCTGTACATCGTGCTGACCCGCTGAGGCGAACGCGGGGAAGAACGCCAGAGGCCGGTCCCTGATCTCCAGGAACCGGCCTCTGACCTTCATCAACCTGTCGGGGTGGCGGGATTTGAACCCACGACCTCTTCGTCCCGAACGAAGCGCGCTGCCAAGCTGCGCTACACCCCGGTTGGTGGCTGCCCGGGAGTCGTACGTGCTCCCGGCGCCTTGACTACTGTAGCGGATGCCGAGGGGTGCTGCGTCCGCATTAAGCGCCGGTGGTCGGGTCGTCCTCCGTCCGCCCTCTAGACCTGAGGGCGCGGGACCAGGGTCAGCAGGGAGGCCTCCGGCGGGCAGCAGAAGCGGATCGGGGCCGTCGGGGACGTGCCGAGGCCCGCCGAGACGTGCAGCCAGGAGCCCTTGTGCTTGTGCAGGCCCTTCACGCGGGGGCGGTCGATGCCGCAGTTGGTGGCCAGGGCGCCGTAGAAGGGCACGCAGACCTGGCCGCCGTGGGTGTGGCCGGCCAGGAGCAGATCGTAGCCGTCGGCGACGAAGCGGTCCATGTTGCGCGGCTCGGGGGAGTGCATCACGCCGAGGTGCACGTCGGCCCGCGGGTCGACCGGGCCCGCGATCTTGTCGTAGCGGTCGCGGTTGATGTGGGAGTCGTCGATGCCGCCGAACTCCACGTCCAGGCCGCCGACCTTCAGGCGGCCGATGCGGTTGTTCAGGTCGAGCCAGCCGGCCGCCTGGAGGGACGAGCCCAGCGCGCGGTAGGGCAGGTCGGGCTCGCGGCGCCGCTTCCTGTAGTCGGCCTTGCTGGTGCGCCAGATGTAGCGCAGCGGGTTCTTGAAGACCGGCGAGTAGAGGTCGTTGGAGCCGTAGACGAACACGCCGGGGCGGTCGAGCAGCGGGCCCAGCGCGTCCAGGAAGGGGCCGATCGCGTCGGGGTGGCCCAGCGAGTCGCCGGTGTTGACGACGAGGTCGGGCTCCAGCTCGTCCAGCGACCGCACCCAGTGGATCAGGCGGGAGCGGCCGGGGGTCAGGTGCGCGTCGGAGATGTGCAGGATCTTCACCGAGGGGCGCTCGGGGGCCAGGACCGGGACCTCGAAGCGGCGCAACCGGAACCAGTTGCGCTCGATCACCGAGGCGTACGCGAACGTGGCGGCGCCGGTGCCCGCCAGCGCCAGCGGCGCGGCGTAGAGCTTTCGCACGGTAATCCCCTCCGGACCTTTCGCGTCGTGCTCCATCGTCCCAGACATGCCGCACAGGTGCCCAATCATGCCGGACCGGGCGGTAATCCTGGTGAGAAGGGGGAGGACGGGCGGGCATGATGTGAACATGAGCGCCCTGAAAGAGAAGCTGGAGACCGACCTGTCCACCGCCATGAAGGCCCGCGACGAGGTGCGCACCCGCACCCTGCGGATGGCCCTCACCGCGGTGAAGAACGAGGAGGTCGCCGGCAAGCAGGCCCGTGAGCTGTCCGACGACGACGTCGTCAAGGTGCTCACCCGGGAGGCCAAGAAGCGCCGCGAGGCCGCCGCCGCGTTCGGCGACGCCGGCCGCGACGCGCAGGCCCAGGCCGAGCGGGACGAGAACGCGGTGCTGGAGGAGTACCTGCCGGCGCAGCTCGGCGACACCGAGCTGACCGCGCTGGTCGCCGACGCCATCGCCGAGGCGGGGGCGGGCGGGCCGCGCGCCATGGGCCAGGTCATGAAGATCGTGAACCCGAAGGTCGCCGGGCGGGCCGAGGGCGGCCGCGTCGCCGCCGAGGTCAAGCGGCAGCTCGCGACCTGACGCGGACGTGCGAAGGCCCGGCTCCCCGCCGACGGGGGCCGGGCCTTCGGCTTACCAGAACCAGTTGAAGCCGGGGCCGTCGTCCTCGGACCTGCGGTCGTCCTGCTTCTCGCCGCTGCTCACGAAGATGGTCACGACCGTGCCGGGCGCGGTCTCGGTCCCGGCGTCCGGCGAGGTGGAGGCCACGCTGCCCTTGGGCGCGTCCGACTCGATCGGCCGCGGCGAGGTCTTCACCACCAGGTCGGCGGCCTGCAGCCGGGCCGTCGCGGCGCCCACCGACATGCCTTTGACGTCCGGGACGGTGGTGGTGTCGCCGAAGTCCTGCGTCGGGGCCCGGAAGCTCTGCGCCGGCTTGCCGGCGAGGGCGTTGCGCATGCTCTGCTGCCACATCGGGCCGGGGATGTCGGCGCCGTAGACGCCGTGCACCTTGTACTTCCAGGGGCCGCGGAAGTCCCAGTAGGCGACGGCCGCCGCCATGTTCGGGGTGTGGCCGGCGAAGACCGCGCAGCTGTGCAGTTCACAGGTGCCGGTCTTGCCGGCGGCCGGGCGGCCGATGCCCAGGCCCCTGGCGGTGCCCTTGGTGAACACGCCCTGCAGGATCGAGTTGACCTTGTCGGCGACGTCCTCGTCCAGGACCTGCTCGCACTCGCGCTTGGGCAGCTTCAGCTTCTTGCCGGCGGAGTCGACGACCTCGGTGACCGAGACCGGGGCGCAGTACTTGCCGCGCGCCGCGAAGCCCGCGTACGCGGCGGCCAGGTGCACCATGTCGACGTCGTTGGTGCCCAGCACCTGCGACGGGTAGGGGTCCAGCGGCGCGCCGTTGGCCTTGCGCATGCCGAACTTCTCGGCCATCTTCACCGACTCGCACACGCCGACGCGCTTCTCCAGCGCGGCGTAGAAGGTGTTCACCGAGTGCCAGGTGCCGTTCTTCAGGTTGAAGACGCCGGACTCGCTGTCGCCGGCGTTGCTCATCGTCCAGGAGCCGCCGCCCAGCGTCTTGCCGTTGGGCAGCTTGCACGACTGGAAGCCGCTGATGGTGGTCGTCTGCGGCGAGTTGATCGAGGTGTTGACCGGGATGCCCTGGTCGATGGCGGCCGCCAGCGTGAAGACCTTGAACGTCGACCCGGCCGACACGCCGCTGCCGCCGCCGTGCATGGTGTCGGCGGGCAGGTTGATGGTGGTGCGGCCCTTGCTGTCGCCGAACCGCTTGCTGGCACCGATCGCGCGGACGTGGCCGGTGCCCGGCTCCACCATCGCCTCGGCGCCGACCCGGTTGCCGGTCGGGGAGACCCGGCCGCGCAGGGCGCTGTCCACCGCGCGCTGCGCCGACATGTCCAGGGTGGTGCGGATCGAGTAGCCGCCGCGGTTCAGCTTGTTGACGATGGTCTGCTGCTGCTTGGGCTTGAGCTGCCAGTACTTGCCGTCGGACAGGATGTTGAGCATGTCGTACTTGACGTACTCGCAGAAGTACGGCGCCTTGCTGGTCTCGCAGCCGCCGCGCGGGGCGGTCGGGTTCAGGCCGAGCTTCTTGGCGGCGGCCTCGTCGGCCTGCGCCTTGGTGATGTGCCCCAGTTCCAGCATCCGGTAGAGGACGACGTTGCGGCGCTTGCGCGCGTCGATCGGGTTGCGGGTGGGGTCGAAGGCGTTGGGGTTCTGCGTGATGCCCGCCAGCAGCGCGGCCTCGTGCAGCTTGAGCTTGGCGGCGGGCTTGCTGAAGTAGCGCTTGGCGGCGGCCTGCACGCCGTAGGCGCCGGAGCCGAAGTAGGCGATGTTCAGGTAGCCCTCAAGGATCTTGTCCTTGGGCATGCGCTGCTCGATGTCCAGCGCGTACCGCAGCTCGCGCAGCTTGCGGCCGACGGTCGGCGCGGTGGCCTCGTGGTACTCCTCCTGCGACTTGGCGCTGTCGACCAGGAGGTTCTTGACGTACTGCTGGGTGAGGGTCGAGCCGCCCTGGGTCTGCTCGGAGTTGGCGTTGGACGCCAGGGCGCGGATGGTGCCCTTCAGGTCGAGCGCCCCGTGCTCGTAGAAGCGCGAGTCCTCGATGTCGACGATGGCCTGGCGCATGACCGGGTCGACCTGGTCGAGGCGGACCGACTCGCGGAACTTGTCGAAGAACCGGGCCACCTCCTTGCCGGAGGCGTCGTAGACCACCGTCTTCTCCGACGGGGGGTCGGTCCTGAGCCGGCTGTCCATGCTCTGGAAGTTGTTGGAGGCGTCGCGCGCGGTCAGTCCCGCGCTGCCGATGCCGGGCAGCGCGATGAACGCGACCAGGACACCGGCGACGACGGCGGCACCCAGCAGCCGGAACAGCGTGGAGAAGGCGTTGCCCCGACCCTCATTCGCATCATGCACGGGACCAGGGTACGCGGGACGACCAGTGCATACGGGACACCTCCCGGGCGCGGCGCGCCATTTGGCCGCCGGCAGGCACGATCTTTCACCGCGGGCGCGACCGCTCCCACCAGCGGAGATTCTTCCCAGAGGGGACAGAGTGGACCTTTTGTCGGAGGGGGCGCACGGGACCGGGTTGGTCGATTTCCACCCCGGAGGAGGGCCGTTTGCGGGACCCTGGTGTCATGCGCGGGCCGGTCCGGCCTGGTCCCGGGCCGCGTGCGCGCGTGCGCCCCGACCTCGGCGGGGACGGCGATGACAACCGCGCGGCGGTCCCGCGCGTCAAGAAGAGGTAACTAGTCCGTTCCGGCGGTATGGCCCGGGCGGGCTATATCGAGAATGGGCCCATCGGGGACTGTTGAATCGCCCCTCGCTTCCGTAAGTTCTTCCCCACGGCTTTCGTTTGGCGGCCTGACGTCCGCGCCCGTCTGGCCAAGGAGCGCAAATCGACACAGACCCTAGGGGAGTGGGGCCAAGATGTGGATCACGGATTGGACCGCCCGCGCCGCCTGCCGTAACGCGGACCCGGACGCCCTGTTCGTGCAGGGAGCGGCACAGAACCGAGCCAAGCTCATCTGTCGCGGCTGCCCGGTGCGGACCGAGTGTCTCGCCGACGCTCTCGACAACCGGATCGAATTCGGTGTCTGGGGTGGGATGACCGAGCGTGAGCGTCGAGCTCTGCTGCGGCGGCGTCCGGATGTGCAGTCGTGGCGCGATCTGCTGGAGACCGCGAAGGAAGAGTACGAGCGGTCGGCGGACGTGGACGAGGAAGAGCTCGTCGCGAGCTGACGTCGCCCGGACCCCCATGACCCCGGGGTCCGGTGGGCACAACGGTCCAGGGACCGGCACGGTCTGAGCAATCGACCGCAGGTGGGCGCTTCGGCGCCCGCCTGCGGTCATTGTGCATGTCCGGGCCCGGCCGTGGCGCGCGTCAGGGTGTGCCGGCGGCCCAGCGAGCCTCACGCGCTGGCGACGACGGCGCCGAAGGTCACCAGGTGCGCGACGGCGTGCACGGCCACCAGCGGCGGGCGTGCGGCCCGCGCCGACCGCGGCAGCATCACCGCGACCACGGCGGTGGCGGCGGCCGCCCAGAACGACCACCACGCGACCGCCAGCAGCGCGCCCGCGTTCGGGTCGCAGTCCTCGCCGTAGGTGAGGCAGCGGGCGAAGGCCGGCGAGCTGAGCACGACGATCCAGGCCAGCACGGTGGACGGGATGAGGGCGCCCAGGCCGATCCCGGCGGCGATGCGCCAAGGGTCGCGGCGGGGCTTGGCCTGCGCGGGCCGGGTGCCGGGGGCGACGGGGGCGTGAGCGTTCATGGGTCCAGCCAACCGCCGGGGCGGGGGCGCGCGGATCCGTGCGGCTACTCATGTGCCGGTGCCCGCGTACTCAAGGCTCCGTGCGCGCGTCGGCGGCGTCCCGCCCGGCGGGTGCGCCGGGCGGGGTCCGTCAGGGCCGGGTGTCAGGCGGCCGGGGTGTTCCTGGTGCGGTCGCCCGCCAGGTCCTCGCCCACGCGGCGCAGCCCGTCCAGGTCGTGCACGTCCTCGGCCTGCGCGGGGACGGCGGTGACGGGAACGTTCGGGTGCGCCGAGGTGAAGTGGGCGCGCAGGCGCTCCTCGCGCGCCGCCAGCTGCATCCGGTCGGTGTGCAGGCGCAGCAGCGCCGAGGTCAGCTGGTGCTCGCCGCGCTCCTCCAATGCCTCGGCGGCGGCCTGGCTGCGGGCCGCCGACAGGCAGTCGTCGCACTCGTGGACGCGGTTGACGACCAGCCCGGCCAGCGGCATCCGCTCCTCGGCGAGGCGCTCCACGAAGTAGGACGCCTCGCGCAGCGCGTCCGGCTCGGGCGCGGCGACGACCAGGAACGCGGTGCCGGGCGTCTGCAGCAGCCGGAAGGTCTTCTCGGCGCGCTCGCGGAAGCCGCCGAACATCGTGTCGAACGCCGCCACGAACGTCTGCACGTCGCGCAGCAGCTGCACGCCGAGCACCTTGTTGATGACGCCGGTGAACATGCCGAAGCCCGCGCTGATCACCTTCACGCCGAAGCGGCCGCCGGTCTTGGCGGGCGCGGCCAGGATCTTCATGAAGCGGCCGTCCAGGAAGCGGCCCATGCGCTCGGGCGCGTCCAGGAAGTCCAGCGCGTTGCGGGACGGCGGGGTGTCCACGATGATCAGGTCCCAGGCGCCCGAGCGGTGCAGCTGGCCGAGCTTCTCCATCGCCATGTACTCCTGCGTGCCCGACAGGGACGACGACAGCGACTGGTAGAAGGGGTTGGCGAGGATCTGCTTGGCGCGGTCGGGGTCGGAGTGCGCCTCGACGATCTCGTCGAAGGTGCGCTTCATGTCGAGCATCATCGCGTGCAGCTCGCCGTCGCCCGCCACCTCGATCCGGCGCGGGTTGTTGTCCAGCTCCGACAGGCCCATGGACTGGGCGAGGCGGCGGGCCGGGTCGACGGTGAGCACGACCACGTCGCGGCCGCGCTCGGCGGCGCGCACGCCCAGCGCCGCGGCGGTGGTGGTCTTGCCGACGCCGCCGGAGCCGCAGCAGACGATGATCTTGGTGCGCGGGTCGTCGAGCAGCGCGTCGATGTCGAGGGCCTTGCTCATCTCAGGCGGCTCCCTGCTCGCGAAGTGCCGTGGCCAGCTCGTACAGGCCGGCGAGGTCCATGCCGTCGCTCAGCAGCGGCAGCGTGTAGCGCGGCTGCTCGACCGACTCCAGGCGCTCCTTCTCGCGGCGCTGCAGCGCGGTGCGGCGGGCGTGCGCGGTGGCCTCCTCGGCGAGGACGGCGGCGACGCGCTCGGCCTCGCCCTCCATCCCGGCCGACTTGAGGCCCTGGACGATCTCGCCGACGTCCAGCGTGCCGTCGGCGGCCGCGGCCAGCTCCTCGGCGGGCAGCACGGGCGGGTGCTCCATGTTGACGAACACGCCGCCGACCGGGAGCCCGACCTCGGCCAGGTCGTGGATGCCGTCCATGGTCTCCTGGACCGGCATCTCCTCCAGCAGCGTCACGAAGTGCACGGCGGTCTCGGGGCTGCGCACCACCTTCATGACGGTGTCGGCGTGGTTGCGGATCGGGCCGACCTTGGCGAGGCCGGAGACCTCGTCGTTGACGTTCAGGAACTTGGTGATGCGGCCGGTCGGCGGGGCGTCCATGACGACCGCGTCGTAGACGAACGAGCCGTCCTTGTTCTTGCGGCGCACGGCCTCGCTGGTCTTGCCGGTGAGGATGACGTCGCGCAGGCCCGGCGCGATCGTGGTGACGAAGTCGACCACGCCGAGCTTGGACATCGCCTTGCCGGCGCGCTTGAGGTTGTAGAACATCTCGAGGTACTCGATGAGCGCCTCTTCGGTGTCGATGGCGAGCGCGTACACGTCCCCGCCGTCGGGGGCGACGGCGACCTTGCGCTCCTCGTACGGCAGCGGCGGGCAGTCGAAGAGCTGGGCGATGCCCTGGCGCCCCTCCACCTCGACCAGCAGCACCTTGCGTCCGCCTGCCGCCAGTGCCAGGGCGAGTGCGGCGGCGACGGTGGTCTTGCCGGTGCCGCCCTTGCCCGTGACCACATGGAGGCGTACGCCGTCCCAGTCGGTGTCTCTCGCGCTCACCCGATTGACCATATCGTTCGCTCAGCAAAGACTTCAGAGGGCGTCCGCTCTGATGCAAGTGATTCCTGACACGATGCCCTCCGCGTCACGGAACCCCTCGCCGGACCGTTGTTCCGGGCAGTGCCCATGGGGTTGGCTGGGAAACGTGGAACCGGCGCCCGGATGGGGCCGTCCCATCGCCGGGGGCCTGTGACCTGCACGGCGGAAGGAGCCGGCGATGGAAGCACTCCTGATGATCCTGCTGGTCGGCGTGGCCGTCTTCGCCCTGATCGGGCTGGCCTCGTCGATCCGCGTGGTCCAGCAGTACGAGCATGGGATCGTGTTCCGCTTCGGGCGGGTGCAGGGCGCCGACGGGCTGCGGCCCGGGGCGGTCCGGCGGCCCGGCCTGACGGCGATCATCCCGTTCGTCGAACGCATGCAGAAGGTCAACCAGCAGACCGTGACGATGAACGTGCCCGCCCAGGAGGGCATCACCCAGGACAACGTGAGCGTGCGGGTGGACGCGGTGGTGTACTTCCGGGTGATCGACCCGGTGAAGGCGATCGTCAACGTGCAGAACTACGCCCTGGCGGTCTCCCAGATCGGGCAGACCTCGCTGCGCTCGGTGATCGGCCAGACCGACATGCAGGAGCTGCTGGGCGAGCGCGAGAAGATCAACACCCGGCTGCGCGGCATCATGGACGAGATCACCGACGCGCCCTGGGGCATCCGGATCGAGCGCGTGGAGATCAAGGACGTGTCGCTGCCGGAGGGCATGAAGCGCTCGATGGCGCGGCAGGCCGAGGCCGAGCGGGAGCGGCGCGCGCGGATCATCACGGCCGACGGCGAGTTCCAGGCGTCCAAGCGGCTGGCCGCGGCGGCGGAGATCATGTCGGCGGACCCGGGCGCGCTGCAGCTGCGGCTGCTCCAGACGGTGGTGGAGGTGTCGGCGGAGAAGAACAGCACGCTGGTGATGCCGCTGCCGGTGGAGCTGCTGCGCTTCTTCGACCGGATGACGGGCCCGGCCCAGCAGGCGTCCGAGCCGGAGGAGAAGCCGGACCTGGGCGAGCGGCTGGCGAAGGCGGAGGAGGAGCTGGCGAAGGCGGCGGAGGCGCCCGCGGCGCTGGACCCGGCGACGGACGTGCCGCCGGTGCTGGGCCTGGACCAGCCCGAACGCCACCCGGCGGAGCGCAAGGAGGAGCCGCCGCACTGAGGGATCTGGGACGGGGACGACCTGCGGGGCGGCCACGTGGGCCGGGCGGAGTGCGGCCTTCAGGCGGGTGCAGGGCGCGCTTCCTCGGCGGGCCGGCTCTCGTCGCCTGCGCCCGTGCCCCTCGCCGGCAGGGCCAGCGGGCGGCGCACGCCCGGGGCCGCCGCCGTTCCCAGGCACGCCACCGCCACCAGCAGCCCCGCCGCCACCAGCGGCACCTCCGAGCCCCACGCCGACGCCGCCCACGGTGCCAGCGTGTAGCCCAGCGGCGCGGCCGCCAGCGACAGCAGCCAGTCGTAGGAGGTCACCCGGGCCAGCGCGTGCGCCGGGATGGTCGTCTGCACCGTCGTCTCCCACAGTGGGTTCAGCACCCCCAGGCCCAGCAGCGCCAGCCCGTACGCCCCGATCAGCAGCGGGGCGGGAGTGCCGGACGCCAGCAGCAGCAACGGCAGTGCCAGCGACGCCAGCCCGAGGTTCGCGACCAGCACCGGGCGCCGCGGACGCAGCCGTGCCGCCAGCAGCGAGCCCGCGACCAGGCCGACGGCCCCCGCTTGCAGCGTGGCCAGCCACACGCCCTCCCCGCCCGGTTCGCGCACCGCGATCACCGGGCCGAGCGTCAGCAGCACGGCCATCGCCCCGTTCCACACCGAGTGCGCGATGAGGCTCGTCCAGTACCAGTCCCGCGTGCGCACCTCGGCCCACCCCTCGGCCAGGTCGGCGCGCAGCGAGCGGCGCGGCAGCGGGACGTGCCGCACCTTCGCCAGCGCCAGCAGCACCGCGCTCACCCCGAACGTCGCCGCGTCCAGCGCGAACGTCCAGCCCGGCCCCACCGTCAGCACGAGCGAGCCGGCCAGTACGGGCCCGGCCAGGCGGGCCGCGCCGTTCGCGACGCCGAGCAGCGAGTTGGCGCGCTGCAGCCGCGCTTCCGGCACCGTCCCGGCGACCAGCGGCGACGCGGTCGGCAGGGCCAGCGCCGACGCCGTGCCGCAGACGGCCTGCGCGGCGGCCAGGTGCCACATCCGGGGCTCGCCGCCGAGCAGTTCGGCGGCCGCGAACGCCTGGGCCGCGCACGCCGTCAGGTCGGTGCCGATCGCCACGCGGCGGGCCGGGAGCCGGTCGGCCAGCACGCCGCCGAGCGGGAGCAGGAGCAGGCGCGGCACCATCGCGCAGGCCAGGACGAGGGCGAGCGCCGTGCCGGAGCCGGTCGTGCGCAGCACGGCGAGGGTCAGGGCGGCGGGGACGGCCGCGTCGCCGACCAGCGACAGCGCGCGGGCGGCGAACAGCAGCCGGAAGTCTCGGGAGCGCATGTCCCGGAAGGTAGTTCGTTGAAGAATAGTTCGTCAAGGAATTATTCGTCAGCGAGGTAAGGTGGGGAGGCATGGAGCACCCCGAACCGCCCCGCGATCGTGTCGACGAGCACGTGGCCCGCTGGCTGCCCGTCCTGCCCGACCTCGACCCCGACGTCGAGGGCGCCGTCACCCGCCTGCACTTCCTGTCCGGCCACCTGCGCCGCCACAAGGAGCAGGCGCTCGCCGACCTCGACCTGCACCGCCACGAGTTCGAGACCCTGCACGCGCTGGCGGGGCGAGGGGGCCGGGCGGCCCCCTCGCAGCTGGCCGCCGATCTCGCGATGCCGCCCAACTCGGTCACCGGCCGCCTGGACGCCCTCGACCGCCGCGGCCACATCCGCCGCACCCCCTCGCCCACCGACCGCCGCCGGGTGGACGTCGAGCTCACCGACTCCGGCCGCGCCGCCTGGCTCGGCGCGATGGGCGCCCTGGGCCACGAGGAGGACCGCCTGCTCGCCGCCCTCGACCCCGCCGAGCGCCGCCTGCTGTCGGACCTGCTGCGCCGCGTCCTGCTCCGCGCCGATCACCGGGACGACCGGGCCACCGGAACGGCCTCGTAGTCCTTGGGGTCGCCGCTGCTCCCTCGTGCCATGCCGTCGTTCCCGATGCCACGACACTCGCGGGGCGCGCCGCCCGCGATACGGCCCCCTGCTCGTTACGGCACCAGCACCAGCCGTCCCCGCACCCCGCCCTCGGCCAGCAGGCGGTGGGCCTCGGCCGCCTTCTCCAACGGCAGCGTTCCCGCCACGCGCGTCGTCAGCCGCCCCGCGTCCACCAGCGCGCACGATCACCCCGGCGGTCCCCGTCCAGGTGGACTACGCGCTCACCGGCCTCGGCGCGAGCGCCGTCCCCCTCGTCGAGCACGTCCGTGACCGGGCCGACCGGCACATCGCCGAGGTCCACACGGCCAGGACGCGCTACGACGCCGAGGCCACAGGCGACGATCGATAGGCTGAGCGGCATGAAGAAGTGGGAATACGCAACGGTGCCGCTGCTCGTCCACGCCACGAAGCAGATCCTCGACAACTGGGGCCAGGACGGCTGGGAGCTGGTCACCGTCCTGCCGGGCCCGAACCCGGAGAACCTCGTGGCCTACTTCAAGCGCGAAGTGGAGCAGTGACCGTGGGCGCCCCCGAGGACCGCCTGCGCGGGCTGGGCCTGGAGCTGCCCGACGTCGCCGCGCCGCTGGCCTCCTACGTCCCCACCGCGCGGACGGGCTCGCTGGTCTACACCGCCGGGCAGCTCCCCCTGGTCAAGGGCGAGCTGCCGGTCACCGGCAAGGTGGGCGCCGAGGTCACCGCCGAGCAGGCCGCCGAGCAGGCGCGGATCTGCGCGCTGAACGCGATCGCCGCCGTGAAGGCCGAGATCGGCGACCTGGCGAAGGTGGTCCGGATCGTCAAGGTCGTCGGGTTCGTGGCCAGCGCCCCGGACTTCTACGGCCAGCCGCAGGTGGTCAACGGCGCCAGCGACCTGCTGGGCGAGGTGTTCGGCGACGCCGGCGTGCACGCGCGCAGCGCCGTCGGCGTGGGCGTGCTGCCGCGCAACGCCCCCGTCGAGGTCGAGCTGATCGTCGAAGTGTCCTGAGCGAGCGTCCGGAGCCCGCCGCGGTGATCGCGGCGGGCCCCGGGGGTCTTGACGGAACGCCATTCGGTATGTCCGAATTGGCCGCCATGAGCATCACATGTGAGGTCCGGCGATGGTGAACGGGCTGAAGCTGCCCGCCGAGTGGCGCGGGCAGATCGAGGACATCCTCGCCGGGCGCGCCGAGCCGGCGCGGCCCCGGCACGCCGCCACCGTCGCCGTGCTGCGCGACCACCCCGAGCACGGCCTCCAGGCGTTCCTGCTGCGCCGCGTGTCGTCGATGGCGTTCGCGCCCGGGGCCTACGTGTTCCCCGGCGGGTCGGTGGACCCGCGCGACGGCGACAAGGACCTGGCCTGGTCGGGGCCGTCGCCCGCCGAGTGGGGCGCGGCGTTCAAGGCCGACGAGCCGCTGGCCCGCGAGCTGGTGTGCGCGGCGGTGCGCGAGACGTTCGAGGAGACGCTGGTCCTGCTGGCGGGCCCGACCGGCGCGTCGGTCGTGGACGACACCCGCGGCGACGACTGGGAGGCCGACCGGCGGGCGCTGCTGGACCGCTCGTTGTCGTTCGGGGAGTTCCTGGACCGCCGCGGCCTGGTGCTGCGCGCCGACCTGCTGCGCCCCTGGGCGCACTGGATCACCCCGGCGATCGAGCCCAAGCGCTACGACACCCGCTTCTTCGTGGCCGCCATGCCGGCCGGGCAGCGGGCCCGCGATGTCAGCACCGAGGCCGACCGGGTCGCCTGGGTGAAGCCCGCCGAGGCCGCCGAGCGCGCCCGCGCGGGGGACTGGTTCATGCTGCCGCCCACGCTGGCGACGCTGACCGAGCTGGCCGCCTTCGACACCGTCGCCGACGTGCTGGCCGCGCCCCGCGAGATCACGGTGCACGAGCCCAAGGCCGAGATCATCGACGGCGAGGCCTACCTCGTCCTCCCCGAGAACGCCACGCACCACTATCCGCAGGGATAGCGGTATGTGGTCGCGGCGCCTGAAGCAGGCCGCCGTCCGCCGGCTGGTCGGCACCTCGGCGCTGCGCCGGCTGGAGCGGATCGGGTGGAACCCGGTCCGCCACCCCGAACTGGCCTCGGGCAGGATGGAGCGGATGAGCGAGATCGACGGGATGGGAACGGAACGGGCGACCTGCGTGCTGGCGCCCAATCCGTCCATGATGACGCTGGACGGCACCAACACCTGGATCATCGCCGAGCCCGGCGCCGACCGGGTCGTCGTGGTGGACCCGGGCCCCCGGGACGACGTGCACCTCAAGCGGGTCCTGGGGCAGGTCGCCGCGCGCGACCAGCGGGTCGGGCTGGTGCTGCTGACCCACCGCCATCCCGACCACTCCGAGGGCGCGGGCCGGTTCGCGGAACTGGCGGGGGGCGTACCCGTCCGGGCCATGGACCCCGCGCACCGGCTGGGCGACGAGGGCCTGGCCGAGGGCGACGTGGTCACCACCGGCGGCCTGGAGCTGCGGGTCATGGAGATCCCGGGCCACACCGACGACTCGGTGGCGTTCTGGCTGCCGGCCGACCGCGCGGTCTTCACCGGGGACACGATCCTCGGCTACGGCTCCACGGTCCTGGACGGCGGGCTGGGCGACTACCTGAACACCCTGGACCGGCTGCGCGCGTTCGCCGAGGAGCGCGCCGTCGCGACCCTGCTGCCGGGCCACGGCCCGCGCCTGGACGACCCGATCGCCGTGCTGGACCAGTACATCGGGCACCGCCGCGAGCGGCTGGCCCAGGTGGAGGCGGCCGTGGCGGCGGGGGCGCGCACGGCCCGGGAGGTCGTCGAGATCGTCTACGCCGACGTGGACCCCAAGTTGTGGCCCGCCGCCGAATGGTCGGTGCAGTCGCAGCTGGACTACCTGGCCGAACGCCGGTAGGCGAGCGGGGGCCGGGCGCCCGCGCCCGTCCCGGCCCTACTTGGAGCGCTTGCGCAGGCGCTCGATGTCGAGGATGACGACGGCGCGCGCCTCGATCCGCAGCCAGTTGCGCTGCGCGAAGTCGGCGAGGGCCTTGTTGACGGTCTCCCGGGAGGCGCCGACGAGCTGCGCCAGCTCCTCCTGGGTGAGGTCGTGGTGGACGTGCAGCCCGGCCTCCGACGGCTGGCCGAAACGCTCGGCGAGGTCCAGCAGGGCCTTGGCGACCCGGCCGGGCACGTCGGTGAAGACCAGGTCGGCCATCACGTCGTTGGTCTTGCGGAGCCGCTGGGCCAGCGCGCGCAGCAGCTGCACCGCGACCTCCGGGTGGCCGGTCAGCCACGGGCGCAGGTCGTCGTGGCCGAGCCCGGCCAGCCGGCACTCGGTCACCGCGATCGCGCTGGCGGTGCGGGGCCGCGGGTCGAACAGCGACAGCTCGCCGAACATCTCGCTCGGGCCGAGCACGCTCAGCAGGTTCTCCCGGCCGTCCGGCGCGGTGCGGGTCAGCTTGATCTTGCCTTCGAGCACGACGTACAGGCGGTCGCCCGTCTCGCCCTCGTTGAACAACGTCTGACCGCGGGCGAGCCGCACCTCGGTCACGTTGGCGCGCAGCGCCTTGGCACCCTGCTCGTCCAGGGCCTCGAACAACGGGGCCCGGCTCAGTACGTCCACGTCGCGGTCGGTCACGCTTCTCCTCCTCGAACACCTACATACATAGTGTGACGTACGTCCCACCGCGTACGTGAAGGCAGGCCCACGGCGCGCCGCCCTCCCGGGCCGGCCGTGGCGTCGCGAGCCCCCTCACGACGGCGTGCCCGTCCCGCGGCGGCGTCCGCAGGCCCCGGGCAGAGACACGCCCGGCGTCGCGCCGCCGGACCGGCGGAGCACCGTACGCAGGCCGCGCTCTGCCCCGACGCGAACCGCGCGCCGAACTTCGCAGGCCGGCCCGGGTTCGCAGATCGCCATGATTCTGTACTCCCAGTGTACGGACCATCGGGTGAATGCCGTCACACCAGGTCGGTTCGCCCGCTATCGGACCCGCGGCGGACGCCCTATCGTGAACAGGTGGCCCAGTCAGCATCACGTCGGCTGCCTCGGGGACGGCACGCGCTGTCCCGCGAGGAAGTGGACCGTATCCAGAGAACGCGGCTGTGCGCCGCGATGGCCGACGTCATGGCCGAGCAGGGATACGTGGCGACCTCCGTCGAGGACGTGCTGAAACGCGCCGGCGTGTCCCGGCAGAGCTTCTACCGGCTGTTCGACTCCAAGGCCGACTGCTTCATGGCGTCCTTCGACATGGCGGCCGACATCCTGCTGCGGAGGGTGCTGGACTCCCTCGGCGGCGACGGTGACGACGGCGGCGGCGACAGCGGACCGGACGAGTCGGGAGAGCCGGACGGCGAGCAGGACGAGCCCCTGCGCAGGTTCGAGCGGGCGGTCACGTCCTATCTCGACGTGCTGGCCACCGAACTCCCCTTCGCCCGCCTGTTCCTGGTCGAGGTGTACGCGGCGGGGCCCGAGGCGTTGCGGCGGCGCGGCGAGCTGCAGGGCACCCTCTCCGGGACGCTCGCCGACCTGCTGGAGGTCACCGACGAGGCGGGCCGCTTCACCTGCCAGATGATCATCGCGGCGACCAGCGCGATGGTGACGGTCCCGGTGGCCGAGCGCGACCCCGAGCGCCTGCACGCCATCGGCCCGGCGCTGATCGAGCACGTGCGCAACCTGTGGCGCGCCGACGCCTTCGGCAAGGGGACCGGCTCCGGCGACCGCCCGCGCGCCTGATCCGGCGGCCGCGGCCGCCCGGCCCGGCACCCGCCGATCACCCGCCCCATGCCGCCGGAGGCCTTACGCTGGCGGCATGGCGACGAACGTGGGGGCGCGGCGGCGGACCGGCGGGCGCAAGCCGGAGACCCGGCTGGGCATGGTGCGCCGGGCCCGCAAGATCAACCGGATCCTGGCCGAGGCGTACCCGGAGGCGCACTCCGAGCTCGACTACGCCAATCCGTTCCAGCTGGTGGTCGCCACCGTCCTGTCGGCGCAGACCACCGACGTGCGCGTCAACATGACCACGCCCGCCCTGTTCGCCCGGTACCCGACGGCCGAGGACCTGGCCGCCGCCGACCCGGAGGAGCTGGAGGCGATCATCAAGCCGACCGGGTTCTACCGCGCCAAGGCGAAGTCGCTGCTCGGGCTCGCGGCGGCGCTGCGCGACCGGTTCGGCGGCGAGGTCCCCGGAAGGCTGGAGGACCTGGTCACCCTGCCCGGCGTCGGCCGCAAGACCGCCAACGTCGTGCTCGGCAACGCCTTCGGCGTGCCGGGCATCACCGTCGACACCCACTTCGGGCGCCTGGTACGGCGCTTCGGCTGGACCGAGGAGACCGACCCGGTCAAGGTCGAGCGCGCCATCGCCGACATCTTCCCGCCCAAGGACTGGACGATGTTGTCGCACCGGCTGATCTGGCACGGCCGCCGCATCTGCCACGCGCGCCGTCCCGCCTGCGGCGTCTGCCCCGTCGCCGACCTCTGCCCCTCCTACGGCGAGGGGCCGGTCGACGCCGCCGAGGCCGCCAAGCTCGTCAAGGGCCCGCCGCCCGGCATGGCCGAGCGCGTCGCGCGCGGCCTGCCGGGAAGCAACGGCGCCGCCGGCGGGTTGGGACAGAAGTGACCCAGACACCCCCCGGCTGTCCCGCCTGGCTCCGTCCGCTCGTGGACGCCGCCCCGCGGCTGGAGGTCCCGGCGCCGCTGCGGCCGCAGCCGGGCGCCCGGCCCGCCGCGGTGCTGATCCTGTTCGGCGACGGGACCGACGGACCCGACGTGCTGCTCACCGAGCGCGCCGCGACGCTCAACGCGCACGCCGGGCAGCCCGCCTTCCCCGGCGGCCGCATCGACCCCGAGGACGACGGGCCGGTCGACGCGGCGCTGCGCGAGGCGTGGGAGGAGGCCGGCGTCGAGCGCGACGGCGTGGACGTGCTGGCCACGATGCCCGAGCTGTACCTGCCGCACAGCCGCCACCGCGTCACGCCCGTGGTGGGCTGGTGGCGCGAGCCGTCGGAGGTCGCGCCCGGCCACCCCGGCGAGGTCGCCACCGTCGCCCGCGTCCCGATCGCCGAGCTGACCGACCCCGCCAACCGGCTGGTCGTCCGGCACCCGTCGGGCGTCACGATGGGCCCGGCGTTCCAGGTGGGCGGGATGCTGGTGTGGGGGTTCACCGCCGGGCTGCTCACCCAGGTGCTGGAGGCCGGCGGCTGGGACCGCCCCTGGGACCGCGGCCGCGTCGAGGACCTGCCACCCGAGGTGCACGACCTGGCCTCCCGGAGCTGATCGCGGACCCGTCTCATCCCCGGCGGGTACGGACGGCTTGCCGCATCGCCCCCCATGGCTACCCGGAGACGGCGAATTTGGTACAGCGAGGGGACGTGAACAGGCGCCCGCCCGCTATACGGTGAAGCGGTGCTGGGCGACCACCTTCTCGACCTCATCCTGCTCGTGCTCGTCGTGCTGTTCGCGATCTCGGGCTACCGGCAGGGCTTCATCGTGAGCCTGTTGAGCTTCGTGGGCTTCGCCGGCGGCGGGATCGTGGGCGTGCTGATCGCCCCGCCCATCTCGGCGACCGCCGTCAACGGCACCGCCCAGCAGGCGCTGCTGGCCATCGTCATCGCGTTCCTGGCGGCGACGCTCGGGCAGCTCATCGCGTCCTCGGCCGGGGCCGTGCTGCGCAACCGCGTCACCGGCCTGAACGCCCGCGCGGTGGACGCCGGGGGCGGCGCCGTGGTGAGCGCGCTGTCGCTGCTGATCGTCGCCTGGTTCTTCGGCAGCCTGCTGCACAACTCCGACTTCAAGCCGCTGCGCACCCAGGTGAACGGCTCCACCATCCTCGGCGGCATCGACGGCATGATGCCGACGCAGGCGCAGACGTGGTTCGCCTCGTTCCGGCGGTTCGTGCGCAGCAGCGAGTTCCCGCAGGTGTTCAACGGGCTGGGCGGCGAGTCGGTCGCCGAGGTGCCGCCGCCCAACGACGCCATCTTGAACACCGCGGGGCTGCGCTCGGCCCGGGGGAGCCTGGTGAAGATCGAGAGCACCGCGCCGCAGTGCTCGCGCAAGATCGAGGGCAGCGGGTTCGTGTTCGCGCCCGAACGCGTGATGACCAACGCGCACGTGGTGGCCGGCGCCCGCGGCCAGTCGACGGTCAAGACGGTGCTCGGCGCCCGGGCGCGCGGCCGCGTCGTGCTGTACGACCCCAAGCGCGACATCGCCGTCCTGCACGTGCCGGGGCTGAACGCCAAGCCCCTGAAGTTCGCCGGGCCCGCCCGCATCCAGGACGACGCCATCATCGCGGGCTTCCCCAAGAACAAGAGCTTCACCGCGGGCGCCGCGCGCATCAAGGCGCGGCAGACGGCCAAGGGCCCCGACATCTACCACGCCGGCCAGGTGAACCGCGAGATCTACGCCATCCGCGGCCTGGTCGAGCCGGGCAACTCCGGCGGCCCGCTGCTCACCACCGACGGCCGCGTCTTCGGCGTCATCTTCGCGGCGGCGCTGGACAGCCCGGCCCCGACGGGTTACGCGCTGACGGCCGACGAGGTCGCCTCCGACGCGCGGGCGGGCGCGAACGCGACGATCCCGGTGGACACCGAGAGCTGCTCGGACTGACGCGCGGGGCGCGGCCCGCGCGCGTGCGGGAGGCGCCGGTCGGCGTCACCCGTCACAGCGGCAGGCGCACGTCCGCGTCCGGCGCCAGGTCGGCGCGGTCGTGCAGCTCGCGGGCGGTGCGGACCACGCCCGCCACGTCGACGCCGTGCGGCGGGTCGGCCGCGTACGGTTCGAGCCGGTCGGCCGCGCGGCTCAGCAGCGCACGCGCGCCCCGCGCGTTGCCGCGGCGCACATGGGTGATCCCGACCGCCACCTGCGCCAGCCCGCGCCACAGCTCGCGTTCGGGCTCCGGCGCGGCCTTCCACGCCGCCTCCAGCACCTCGTGGGCGTGGAACGGCCGGTCGGCCTCCAGCAGCCGCCGCGCCTCCGCCAGCGCCTCCTCCGGCGGCAGCGTCAGGTCGTCGGGCATGGTCGGCACGCCCGCCGACCCGCGCGGCAGCGGGCGTCCGTACGCGTCGCGCGGCCGGGCGTTGCGCGCCCGGCCGGTCTCGTCCCGGTCTCGCACGTCTCCCACCGTAGCTACCGTTCCGGCTCGGGGTCGGTCAGCCAGCCGATGAGCTGCGCGTCGAACGCGCGCGGCCGCTCCTGGTGCGGGAAGTGGCCCGCGCCCTCGATGAGCTTCCACCGGTAGGGCGCCGTCACGTACCGGCCCGATCCCTGCGCGCTGCTCGGCAGCGTGCACGGGTCGAGCGCGCCGTGCAGCTGCAGCGTCGGCGCCTGGACGGGGGCGCGCATCCGGTGCGCGTACCGGATGCCGTCGGGGCGCGGCTGCGACCGGACCAGCCACCGGTGGTACTCCAGCGCCGAGTGCGCCACCCCCGGGATCTGCGCGGCCTGCCGGACGAGCCGTTCGGTGCGCTCGTCCGGCCAGCCCGGCGCCGACCACTCGTGCAGCAGCTTGCCGACCAGCGCGGCGTCGTCGCGCACCAGCCGCCGTTCGGGCCACATCGGGACCTGGAACCCCAGGGTGTGCCGCGCCGCCCAGCCCTGGCGGCGCGGGTCGCCGCGCACCGCTTGCCGCAACCGCAGCGGATGCGGCGCCGACACCGCCGCCAGCCGCGCCACGACCTTGGGGTGGTAGACCGCCATCGTCCAGGCCAGCAGCCCGCCCCAGTCGTGCCCGACGACCACGGCGTTGGCCTCGCCGAGCGCGCGCACCAGCCCCGCGGCGTCCCCGGCCAGCGTCACCAGGTCGTAGCCGCGGGGCGGCTTGTCGCTGCCGCCGTACCCGCGCAGGTCCACCGCGGCCGCGCGGTACCCCGCCGCCGCCAGCGACACCAGCTGGTTGTGCCAGGACCACCAGAACTCCGGGAAGCCGTGCAGCAGCAGCACCAGCGGGCCCTCGCCGGCCTCGGCGACGTGGAACCGGGTGCCGCCGGCGCTGACCGCGCGATGGGTCCAGGGGCCGTCCACCTCGACGACCGACGCGTCGTACCCGGGCATCGCGTGCTCAGTCCGTGAGGGCGGGCGGGTCCGCGTCGCCGCGCTTGCGCAGCATCGTCAGGTCGTCCTTGAGCGTCTTGCGGGTGCGCTTGGCGCCCTCGATCTTCTTCATCCGCAGGAAGCCGATCAGCAGCAGGACCGCGGCCAGCACGGCGTAGGCCGCCGACACGATCAGGAACGCCGCCCAGTGCCACACCCCCAGCGCGACCAGCCCGTAGGCGGCCGCGATCGACAGCAGGATGACGATCAGGCCGCCGATGAGCCCGGCGATGCTGAACATCACCCCGCCCAGGGCGGCCTTCTTGGCGTCGCCCTTCAACTCCAGCTTGGCCAGTTCCATCTCGGCCCTGATCAGGCCGGAGACGTTGCTGGACGCCAGCGCGACCAGTTCGCCGAGGGACTTGTCCTCGATGCGTTCGCCCGGCAGTGCCTCGGACATATCGCTTTCTCCTTCCAGAGCGCCGGCCCTCCAGAGCCGATGCACAGCCTGGCAGGTGGGCGGTTCGTCCGGCCACCCGGTGTCTCACCGCCGCCGCCCGGCCGGTACGGATGTCCGGTGACGGCGGTGGCGCGCCCGCACCCTCCGGTGGAGGACGACGGTGGCGGCCGCCGGGGCGACGGGGATCACGACCGGGACCGCTGTCGTCACTCTCTCGAATTGTGCGGGGCCGGTATAGGTCGAACCGCCGATCGGCGGGGAAACGGCGGAACCGACCCGACAGGCGTCGCGGCCCCCGCGATCCGGCGCCGCCGGGGACGCCCACGAATCTACCGATCATCGGTCCGGCGATCACGCCGACCCGGCTTCCCGGCCCACCTGACCCGGACCGTACCCGCATGATCGTCATCCATGCCGGGACGGGCACCGGACGCGTCGGCGGAGCGGAGGTCCGAGAACGGCGGACGGCCCGCCCACGCGTGGTGGACGGGCCGCCCGGCCGTGCGGAGTGCGCCGGTCAGTCGTCGGACTTCACGCCCGCCTGCTTCTGCGCGATGAGGTCCATCACCGTGCTGTCGGCCAGCGTGGTGACGTCGCCGATGCTGCGGTTCTCGGCCACGTCCTTCAGCAGCCGCCGCATGATCTTGCCGGAGCGGGTCTTGGGCAGCTCCGGAACGATCATGATCTGGCGGGGCTTGGCGATCGGGCCGAGCGACTTGGCGACGTGGTCGCGCAGCTCCTTGGCGAAGTCCTCGCCCTCGACCTCCTCGCCGGCGCTGCCGCGCGGGATGACGAACGCCACGATGGCCTGCCCGGTCAGCGGGTCGGTCGCGCCGACCACCGCCGCCTCGGCCACCTTCGGGTGCGACACCAGCGCCGACTCCACCTCGGTGGTGGAGATGTTGTGCCCCGACACCAGCATCACGTCGTCCACCCGGCCGAGCAGCCAGATGTCGCCGTCGTCGTCCTTCTTGGCGCCGTCGCCGGCGAAGTACATGCCCTCGAACCGCGACCAGTAGGTCTTGACGAACCGCTCGTCGTCGCCCCAGATGGTGCGCAGCATCGAGGGCCACGGCTCCTTGACCACCAGGAACCCGCCGCCGCCGTTGGGCACGGGCCGGCCCTGGTCGTCCACCACGTCGGCGGAGACGCCCGGCAGCGGCCGCATCGCCGCGCCCGGCTTGCCCGCGGTGACGCCCGGCAGCGGGCTGATCATGATGGCGCCGGTCTCGGTCTGCCACCAGGTGTCCACCACCGGGGTGCGGTCCCCGCCGATGTGCGCGCGGTACCAGACGTAGGCCTCGGGGTTGATCGGCTCGCCGACCGAGCCCAGCACCCGCAGCGACGACAGGTCGTACTGCGCGGGGATGTCGTCGCCCCACTTCATGAACGTGCGGATCGCGGTGGGCGCGGTGTAGAAGATCGTCACGCCGTACTTGGCGATCAGCTCCCACCAGCGGCCCTTGTGCGGGGTGTCGGGCGTGCCCTCGTACATCACGCTGGTCGCGCCGTTGGCGAGCGGCCCGTACACGATGTAGGAGTGGCCGGTCACCCAGCCGATGTCGGCCGAGCACCAGTAGACGTCGGTCTCCGGCTTCAGGTCGAACACCGCGTGGTGGGTGGAGGCGACCTGCGTCAGGTAGCCGCCGGTGGTGTGCAGGATGCCCTTGGGCTTCCCGGTCGTCCCGGAGGTGTACAGGATGTACAGCGGGTGCTCGGCGTCGTGGGCCTCGGCCTCGTGCTCCTCGCTCTGTCGCTCGACGAGGTCGCTCCACCACACGTCGCGCCCGTGCTCGGCGATCTCCTCGCCGGTGCGCCGCACGACCAGCACGTGCTCGACCGACGGGGTCTGCGCGACGGCCTCGTCCACCGTCGGCTTGAGCGCCGACGGCTTGCCGCGCCGGAACCCGCCGTCGGCGGTGATGACCAGCTTGGCCTGCGCGTCGTCGATGCGGGTGCGCAGCGCGTCGGCGGAGAAGCCGCCGAACACCACCGAGTGGGTCGCGCCGATGCGGGCGCACGCCAGCATCGAGATCGGCAGCTCCGGGATCATCGGGAGGTAGATCGCGACGCGGTCGCCCTTGCGCACGCCGAGCTCCAGCAGGGCGTTGGCGGCCTTGTTGACCTCGCGCTGCAGGTCGGCGTAGGTCAGGGTGCGGCTGTCGCCGGGCTCGCCCTCCCAGTGGTAGGCGACCCGGCCGCCGAGCCCCGCCTCCACGTGGCGGTCCACGCAGTTGTAGGCGACGTTCAGCTCGCCGCCCACGAACCACTTGGCGAACGGCGGGTCGTTCCAGTCCAGGACCTGGTCCCACCGCTTGGCCCACGACAACCGCCCGGCCTGCTCCTCCCAGTAGCCCAGGCGGTCGGCGGCGGCCTCCTCGTACGCGTCGGCGGTGACGTTCGCTGACTCGGCGAGCTCGGCCGGCGGGGGGAAGCGTCGGTTCTCCTGGAGGAGGTTCGACAGTGTCTCTTGGCTCTCGCTCACGCGTGCTCCTTGCTCAAACGAAAGAGGGGGCTCCCGGGTAAAGCCCACTTCACCAGGGGATCTACGCGCTCGCAAGCGATCCCTGACGGAGGGGACGGGCTCGACGGGCGCTCCCGGCTCTGACCGGATGCTAAGTGATGCCCGACACAGCGGCTCTTCCCAGGTCGCAGGCGCGGGGACCGACCGGCCGCCCCGAGGTCGGAGCGGTCGGGCCGACCGCATAAAGTCGGGCCTCGTGACCGATGCCCTTGCCCAAGTCGCCAACCTCCCCGGCGTCGCCGACGCGGTCGCCGACGCGCGCAAGGCGGTGGACCGCCTGCTGGGCCACCGCATCCTGCGGCGGCGCAGCGCCGAGGTGTCCACCGAGTCCGCGCTGCGCGGGGCCCGCGCCTCCGCGGCCCTGGAGGGCGCGACGGTCACCCTGGACGAGCTGCGCACCACCGAGCACCCGACCGACCCGGTCGTGCAGGGCGCGCTGCGGGTGTCGGCCGAGCTCGGCGCCCTCTCGGAGACCTGGCGGCAGGCGCCGCGGCAGGTCCTGGCCCGGCTGCACGTGCTGGCCGCCGCCGACGCGGTGGACAGCGCCGACCTGGGCCGCCCCCGCACCGCCGGCGCCAAGGCCGAGGACCCGCTGGGACTGGGCGCCCCGCCGTCCCCGGAGGAGGTCGCCGCCCGCCTGGACGCGCTGAGCGGCCTGCTCACCGCGCCGACCAAGGCCCCGGCGCTGGTCGTCGCGGCCATCGTGCACGGCGAGCTGCTGACGCTGCGGCCGTTCGGCTGGGGCGACGGCATCGTCGCGCGCGCCGCGCAGCGCCTCACCCTGGTCGCGCGCGGCCTGGACCCCAAGTCGCTGACGGCCCCCGAGGTCGGCCACGCCGAGCTCTCCGACGACTACGCCGCCGCCGTCCGCGCCTACGCGGCGGGCACGCCCGAGGGCGTCGCGACCTGGATCGGGCACTGCGCCGCCGCCACCGCCGCGGCCGCCCGCGACTCCCAGGCCATCTGCGAAGCGTTCATGCGCGGCTGACGTCCCGGCCGGATGTCGGAGGGTCCCGCTAGCGTCGCCGCCATGGACGCTCCACGAGCCGCGCATGGCTGACCGCGTGGGCGGCAGGCCCGCCCTGCCCACCGAGACCACGGTCCGCTCGGCCGACTGGGACTCGCGCGACCTGTCGGGCGAGGAGCACGAGGCGGTGCTGTTCATCGACGTGGACATGACCGAGGCGAGCGGCACGGGCGCGGTGTTCTCCGGTTGCACCTTCCGGGGCGTGCGGTTCAACGTGTCCGAGCACACCGACTCGGCTTTCCTCAACTGCACCTTCGTGCGCTGCGGGTTCTTCGACGCGACGTTCACCGGGTGCAAGTTCACGGGCAGCGTGTTCGACGGGTGCGGCCATGACCTGATGAAGGTCGAGGGCGGTGACTGGTCGTTCGCGGGGCTGCCCGGCGCCGACCTGCGGCGCGCGTCGTTCAGCGGCGTGCGGCTGCGCGAGGCCGACCTGACGGGGGCGCGCTGCGCCGGGTCGGTGCTGCGCGAGGTCGACCTGTCGGGCGCGATGACGCACCAGGCCGACTTCTCGGACTGCGACCTGCGGGGAAGTGAGATCTCCTCCATCGACCCGCACACCGCGACGTTGCGCGGCGCGGTGATCGACCCCTACCAGGCCGTGGTGCTGGCGACCTCGCTCGGCCTGGACGTGCGAGCCGGCTGAGGCTCGGGAAGCAGCGGGCGGCGCCCCTCACGTGGGGGAGCGCCGCCGCCAGTCACGTCACACCGGGTTACCAAGCGTGCACCTCATATTCGTCGGAGCGGGTCAAGCCCGTCTCGACGCGCCTCCCGCGGCTGGTCGCGCGTGGGTACCCGGCTGCCGTGCTCGGACACTTGGTCCGTAGAACCTGTCTACGCCTCATTTGCGCAGATGACAAGCCCTTCATTCGTAAAAGAAGGACCCTTAAGGGCGGGACGGGCGGGTTACCGCCGGTCTCCGCCGAGGTGTCCCCGAACTTGTGCGCGCACCGCGGGACGCCATTCCGGCGGCGGTCTCCGCCATCGGATTTGATCACTCTGAGTGATCATTTCTTTTTGTGCCCGCCCCGGAAAGATCTTTAGGGCTCCGGTACGCTCCCTCTCCCGCCCGGTTGCGCCCGGACGGCCCCGCCCGGCGGCGCGGAGTGTGCCATCTTCGCAACCAGGTGAGAAAAAACCTCACCCGCCAGGTGACTTTCCCGCTCGACGTAAGTCTCGACGATCGGGCAGCATATGTTGTATCTGCCTACACTGGAGGCAGCGGCTTTGCTTCTCCTATAGATCGAACTGGCCTTGCCGCCGCGTGCGATCTGTCCTGAGACTTTCTTGGGAAAGCGGGCCGGCTCTACCCCCCCGGAGCCGGACCGTACGGCGACCCCCGCTCTCCCCCCCGGCGGGGGTCGCCCAGACCAGGGTTCGGGCGGCGGCCGAGCGGCCGCCGCCCGAACGTTTTCCACAGGCCGGCGCATCCCCTTCCCGGCCCGGCCGCCCCTGGCGCATCGTGGAGGTCCCAGCACCCCACGGGAGGCGCCATGACCAGCGCGGCAATGATCGTCACCACCGACCCGGCGCTCGCCGACGACCTGCTCCGGCTCGCCGCCGCGGCCGCCGTCCGCGCCGATCTCGTCCAGAGTGCGGCCGAGGCCCGCACCGGCTGGTACTCGCGGCCGCTGGTGCTGGTCGGCCCCGACCTGGCCGACGCCATCGCGGCCGAGGGGTTACCGCGCCGTCCCGGCGTCGTCCTGGTGGCCGGCCCCGACGCGCCGCCGGACGTGCACCGGCGCGCCCTGGAGGCCGGGGCGCAGGACCTGGCCGTCCTGCCGGCCGAGGAGCCCTGGCTGATCGACGCTCTGGCCGGCGCCGCCGAGCCGCCCGGCCGCGCGACGACGGTGTGCTTCAGAGGGGCCAGGGGCGGCGTGGGCACCAGCGTCCTGGCGGCGACGTTCGCCCTGACGGCGGTCCGCGCGGGCCTGCGCACCCTGCTGATCGACGGCGACCCCGCCGGCGGCGGGCTCGACCTGCTGCTGGGCGTCGAGGACGCCGAGGGGGCGCGCTGGCCGGAGTTCGCCGAGCGGCGCGGCCGCCTGAGCCCGGCGACCCTGCGCGACGCGCTCCCGCGCCTGGACGAGCTGGCCGTCCTGTCATGGCGGCAGGGCATGCCCGTCCCGGTCTCGGAAGAGGGGGCCCTCACGGTCCTGGAAGCGGCGTCCCGAGGCTTCGACCTGGTCGTGGTGGACGTGCCGAAGAACGCGGGCACCATCGGGAGCGCCGCCCTGCGCACGGCCGACGTGGGGTTCCTGGTGGTGCCGCACGAGATACGCCCCATCGTGGCGGCGTCCTCCCTGCGCGACGCCCCCGCCGACCTGCGCCTGATCGTGACGGGCCCGTCCCCGGGCGGCCTGACCTCGGAGATCGCCGTCCAAGCGCTCGACCTGCCGCTGGCGGGCGTGCTGGAACGCGACCGCCGCATACCGGCCGCGCTGGAAGAGGCCGACATGCGGCGCGCGACCCGCCGGGGCCCGGTCCCGGCGCTGTGCGGCCGACTGCTGAAGACGCTCCCCTTCGCCCGGCCCCAGAGCGAAGCCGCCTGAACAACGGCGCCCCCGAGTACCTCGCCTGTCCCAAATAAGGGCCGAGAAGGCGGCTTTCGCGCGCTTAAAGAGCTCCAGAACACGAAGCGGGCGCCGTTCACTCGGCAAAAGCCGCCGCCTCTCCATCACAACGTCGCCCGCGACGCGCGGCGGCAGATCGCCACGGAAAGGAAACGAGATGAAACGGCTCTCCGAAGCGGTCCGCGGACGTTTGGCCGAAACGGGAGAGGAGGCCACGGCAGGCCGCGTGGCGGCGGCACTGCGCGCGGAAGAACGCCTGCTGGGCGACAGCGAGGTCCTGGTCATGGCCGACGAGTTACGGGCCGAGTTCGTGGGCGCCGGTCCGCTGGACCCGCTCCTGCGCGAGCCAGAGATCACCGACGTGCTGGTGAACGGCCCCGACGAGGTGTGGGTGGACGCGGGCGCGGGCCTAGTCCGCACATCGGTCCGCTTCCCCGACGAGACGGCGCTGCGCCGCCTGGCCCAGCGGCTGACGGCCGCGGCCGGGCGGCGGCTGGACGACGCGGCCCCTTACGCGGACGCGCGCCTGCCCGGCGGCGTGCGCCTGCACGCGGTGCTGCCGCCGGTCGCGGCGAACGGCACCTGCCTGTCGCTGCGCCTGCCGCGCCGCCGCGCCTTCACCCTCGACGAGCTGGTCGCGGCGGGCTCGATCCCGCCGGAGGGCGCGGACCTGCTGGCCGCCCTGATCGAGGCCCGCGCCGCCTTCCTGATCTCCGGCGGCACGGGCACGGGAAAGACGACCATGCTGAGCTGCATGTTGTCGCTGGCGCACCCCGGCGAACGCCTCGTCCTGGTGGAGGACTCGGCCGAGCTGCGCCCCGACCACCCCCACGTGATCCGCCTGGAGGCACGTCCCCCGAACGTCGAGGGCGCAGGCGGCGTGACCCTGCACGAGCTGGTCCGCCAAGCGCTGCGCATGAGACCCGACCGCCTCGTAGTGGGAGAGGTACGAGGAAACGAGGTAACGACCCTACTGAGCGCGCTCAACACCGGCCACGAAGGAGGTTGCGGCACGCTGCACGCCAACAGGGCCGCAGACGTGCCCGCGCGTCTGGAAGCCCTGGCCTGCGCCGCCGGCCTGACCAGGGAAGCGGTGCACAGCCAGCTGGCGGCGGCCTTGGACGTGGTCGTCCACCTGGTCCGCGACCCAGGAGGCGGAAGCCGCAGGGTGTCAGAGATCTGCCTACTGGAACGAGTGGCCGACGGCTTGGTGGGGGTGCTTCCCGCGGTTTCGTTCACCGCAAAGGGCGACATGACGGCGACCCACGGCGCCGAGACCTTGGCGACCCGCCTGAACCACCACTGGAAGCCACCCACCCTCCACCGAAGACAATCACCCCACCCCAACCAGCCAAGCCGCACCAAGCCCGACCAGCCGACCCAAGCCGACCGAGCCCCCGATCAACCGGCCTTGAGACATGCCAGCCAGGCTCACCCGGCCCCGGAACATCCGGAATTTGGGCGACGGGGCCACGGGCATCTTGACCAAGCCTGCTTCGGAGAAGGGCAGATGGCACCCGGCGGATCGGACTCCGATCCCCTGACAGCGGGCCGTCCCAGCGGTGATCGGTGTGATCCACCTGGCTCCGACCGGCTCGGCCCACCGCCATGAGTGCGGGGATCACGTTGGCGGCACTCTGTGCGGCGGGTGCGACCTGGGCCTTCATGGCCCCACCTCCGGCCGTCAGCCGTCTGACCCGGTTTCAGGCCGGGCGGTCACCCGGCCTTTCGCCCGCTGAACGGCTGCACCGCCTGGCATCCACCGGGCTCACCGCGCTCCGGGAACGAGGGCGGCGGCCGCAGCGGTGGCGGATGGCCGTGATCGAGCTGTGCGACGGAATGGCGGCCGAACTGGCCGCAGGCCGCAGCCCGGACGAGGCGTTCAAGGCGTCGGCGGTCATCCTCGATCCGTACGTCTCCGCGCACCTTCTGAGCGGAGAACGCCTTGAGCTCCTGGCAGCCGAGCATCCAGGAGCGGAAGGACTGCGCCTCCTCGGGGCCTGCTGGCGCGTTGGCGCGGAGCAGGGCGGCACCCTGGCGGCGGTCCTGGACGGCCTGGCCTCCGCGCTCAGAGACGAGGAGACGCAACGCCAAGAGATCGCCGCCCAGCTTGCCGCCCCTCGGGTCACCGCACGGATGCTCGCCCTCCTTCCCCTGCTCGGTCTCGGAATGGCGGCCGCCCTGGGCGCGAATCCGTTGGCCTTCCTCTTCGGCACGCTCCCCGGCGCGGGGTGTCTGGCCGGTGGCATCACGCTCGATCTGATCGGCCTGTGGTGGACCCGCCGCCTGGCCCGGGCAGCGGAGGTTCCCAGATGATCGCGACATGGTCGGCCGTCCTCTGCATGGCGGTCTGCGGCTTCCTGCTACCCGCAGATCCCAAACCGGCGGAACGAAGGCTCGCCCGCCGCCTTTCCCCGTCCTCGAACCCCCATGACCCGTCCTGCGGAAAGCACCACCCCACCAGAGAACGAGATCCTTCCGGAGACGAGTGCACCTGCGAGGGCGCTCCCAGCCGGCACGAGCCTCTCTTGCGCAAGGCGGCGGCCCTCGCTGCGGGGCTGGTGTGCTTCGTGGTGCTGGGCGGCCTCACCGGGGCCGTGGCAGGGGTCGTGCTGGCCGTGGTCGTGCATCGATCGTTCGGCCGGCTGGGGAACGCCGACCGCCGACGTCGCCACGCTCGCCTGATCGCCGACCTGCCCGTGGCGGTGGATCTGCTCGCCGCCTGCATGCGTGGCGGAACGCCATGGAGCGACGCTGTCGATGCCGTCGCGGAAGCGGTCGGCGGACCGCTGGGGGACGAGCTGCGCGGCGTGGCCGTTCAGATCCGTCTCGGCGTCGATCCTGCGGCTGCCTGGCTGGCCCTGGCCGACGATCCGCCACTGGCCCCGCTGGCTCGGACCGCCGTCCGTGCCGCACAGACCGGCGCGGCCCCGGCTCCGACGCTGACCCGCCTGGCCCGTGATCAACGCCGCACCGCAGGCCTCGCCGCCACCGCCCGTGCCCGTGCGGCGGGCATCAAGGCCATGGCCCCGCTCGGCCTGTGCTTCCTGCCGGCGTTCGTGCTGGTCGGGATCGTCCCGGCGATCGCGGGCTTCGCTACGACGATCACCCTGCCCTGAGCAGGTTTTCCACAGAATCTGATTCCGTCTGGAAGCGGTCCTCCTCCGGGGCCCACCCTTGAAGAGCGAGCCCGAAGCCGAGAAGCCCCGATGGCATCGCTGCGGCTAGCGAGCTACTTCGGGTCGATCACCTGGGACGCAGCTCTGCAGGGCGTAGGCCGTGCAGCGTTCGAGCAGTCCCAGAGCACGAGCTGCCTGAGGAGTGAACCAGGCAGGGCACGAGCGGCCCGGGCGAAAGCGCCTGGCCGCGCATCATCCCCAGTCCGAGGCCCATCAGGAGCCCGGAAACGATGAGGAGGACGAGATGAAGCAGGCGGAGAAGTTCACGAAGTCGTTGTCGCGGCGCTGGCGCACGGCGAAGGACGCCGGCATGTCCACGGTCGAGTACGCCGTCGGCACGG
The DNA here is from genome assembly GCA_050936435.1 of Spirillospora sp. CA-253888. Lineage (GTDB taxonomy): Bacteria > Actinomycetota > Actinomycetes > Streptosporangiales > Streptosporangiaceae > Spirillospora. Next base: position 3,637,781 of record JBNJMT010000001.1, on the reverse strand, counting down.
TCGCCGCAGCCGCATTCGCCGGCCTGCTCTTCAAGATCGCGAGCAGTCCCGAAATCAGGGCGATGCTCTTAGGGATCATCAAGAAGGCGCTCGCGCTGGCCGGTTGATCGGCATTCCGGTGCGGCGGGATCGCGGCATGGTGACTGCGGAGATCGCTTTGGCCCTCCCCGTGCTGGTGCTGATCACGACCGTCTGCCTGTGGGGCGTATCCGTCGCCTCGGTGCATCTCGCCTGTGCGGACGCGGCCAGGAGCGGCGCTCGCGCGGCCGCGCGCGGAGAGGCCCTTACCGCCGTTCGCGCGTTCGTCGCGGAGGCCGTTCCCGCAGGAGCCACGATCACCGTCCACCGTGACGCCGAGACGTCCCGAGTCGAGATCACCACCCGTGTCCGGGCCCCGGTGGCCGCCGGACTGCCCCCGCTGACCGTCCACGCCCAAGCCATCGCCGCCACCGAACCGGGTGCTGACCCCGCCTCGCCGCTCCCCACGAACGCCGACGGAAGGTGATCCCAGGTCGATGTGGAGGGTGAACGCTGCCTTGGCAGTGCTCACCCTCCACGGAACCTATGTGGGGCGGGACCTATGTGGGGCTGGGTGTGCGTGCCCGGGATCTGCGTGGGGCGGGGGGCTGCGTGGGCGGAGCCTGCGTGAGGCCGGACGTGCGTGGGGCTGGACGTGCGTGGGGCTGGACGTGTGCGCATGGGGGCTGCGTGGGCCGGGTCTGGTGCAGGGGTCTGCTGCGCGAGGTCTGCGGGTGTGGGTGCGGGGGTGTTGGAGGGCGGATAGGTGGGGCTTTGTGCGGGTGGCTTGAGAGGAGGGCAAGGGAGTGGGCTTTTGGGGGCTGGGTTCTGGTGGGAGGTGTGGAGTGGTGCGCGGTGTCGTCTTGGCGCGGTGGGCGGTCGTTGTCGGGCGTGAGAAGCGGGAGTGCGGGGCGGGGGCGGTGTGGGTCGTCGCTTTCGTGGCCGTCGTTTGGTTGGTGGGGATCGCTGCTGTGGCCGTTGGTGGGATGCGTGCGGCTCGGCAGCGGGGTGAGGTCGCGGCCGATCTGGCGGCCTTGGCGGGGGCTGCTCGGGTGGCCGAGGGGGAGGGGGTCGCCTGCCGGCGGGCGGGGGCGGCCGTCGTCCGTCACCGTGCGCGGCTGTCGGGATGTCGGGTGCGTGGCAGGATCGTCGAGGTCGAGGTGACCTCGGCGGTGCGCGGGCCGGGCGGGGTCGGAATGTTGCCCGTCGTTTCCCGGGCCAGGGCTGGTCCCGTCGGGCCGGAGGGCGTAACCTGGCGCCCCCGTAGTTCGTTGCACTGAGTGTCAATAGGTGGCCGGAAGTGGAATGAGGGGCGATGATGCCCTCTTTGTCACCTTCCTGTGACTTGCGCTACTAGTTGGTACGTTACGCTGCGGTAAGCCCACAGTTATCACTCGACACGTCGGCCCCTCGCCCCCCGAATGGCCGGAGACTCCTCCCGCTGGGCTCGGCGTTCGGAATGAGCAGAACGCTGTCGGCAGATCATCCGATGAAGGGATTGAGGCCGTGACCAGGATTCGCAGGATCGGTGCTGTCGTTCTCGCCGCACCCCTTGCGATGGGTTTCCCGGTTTTCGCCGCGACGCCCGCCCAGGCCGCCTCGGGAAGCATCAGCGCTCCGGGGAACGGCGCAGTGATCACCAGTGGATCCGCGGTCGCGGTACGGGCGCAGTTCAAGGACGCCATCAAGATGCAGCTCCGGTACAACGGACCTGGCACGGGCGACACCTTCCTCAACGAGCGCGCCTTCAACGGCTCCCTGTCGGGCAGCATCCCGGTGAGCCGCAACGGCCGGTACACCGTGTACATCAAGGGCTGGCCCACCGGGCAGGTCTACGACTCCAACACCTTCACCGTGCGCATCCCCCCGGCGCGGCCCAGCGGCGTCTCGGCCAGCGCGTCCGGCAGCAAGGTCACCGTCAGCTGGAACCTCGGCCTTGAGGACGACCTCACCGGCTACTCGGTGGGCGGCCCCGGCGTCTCCGACAGGAGCGGCGGCGTCGGCTCGTTCTGCTCGGGCACCAGCTGCTCGGCCACCCTCACCGCCAGCTCCGCCGGGTCGGTGGCGGTCAGCGTGCGCGCCATGCGGTCCAGCGGTACCGGCGGCTCGGTCACCTCCAGCGCCGGAACGGCCCGCGCCACGGTCAGCGGCGGTTCCGGCGGCGGTGGCGGTGGCGGCGGCAACGTCCCCGCGCCCACCTACCCGTCGGGCACCACTCCGCCGCCCGGCAACACGACGCCGCTGACGCCGTTCAACGACCAGTCGCCGGTCACCCTGCCCTCGGTGCAGCCGCCCGGCTCCACCCCGGGCTTCATCTACCCGACGCCGCAGATCGCCGGGCAGGCGGCGCCCAAGGCGAGCAACGTGGCCGCGAGCAGCAGCCTGCAGTGGGGCAAGAGCGTCGGCATCGCGATGATCCTGCTGGTGGTCGCCGCCCACCTCGGCACGTGGACGCGCCGCCTGCGCGTCGCCCAGGCCGGGGTCAGCGACAAGGGCATGGCCGCGCGCATGGCCCGCGCCGGCGCCGGCCGCAAGCGGGTCAGCAAGGCCCGCGAGCACATCGCGGCCGCCGAGGCCATGGCCAAGGGCGACGGTAAGGCCAAGGGCGGCAAGAAGCCGGCCCCCACTGTCCAGCTCGACAAGAAGGCCGCCGACCGCAAGAAGCCGGCCGCGGCGGGGACGACTCCTACCGTCGAGCTCGGCAAGAAGCCGGCCGCCGCGGACGCGAAGGACGGCAAGAAGCCTGCGGACGACGCCAAGGCCAAGCCGGGCAAGGGCGGCGACGCCGCGTCCGGTCGGCGCCGTCCGGCCACCCTCGGCAAGCGTTCGAGCGGCCGGACCGCCAAGGACGAGCAGGGTGCGCCCGCCTCCCGCGGGCGGCGCCGCGGCAAGTAGGAAGAGCGTGGGAACGGCCGCCGGGTGACCTCGTCCGGCGGCCGTTCCGCCTTCGGGGGCGTACAGGATCTTGATCGGTCGAAGGGATGGCGGGCGGCCGGGCGGAGGTCTAGGCTCCCTTGCCAGCCGAGATCTCCCGGTTCGTCCGGAGATAGGGAGCGCTCCGCATGATCTTCCTGGGGTTGCTGTTCGCGGCCGCCGCCGTCGCGGTCACCGTGGCCGTCGTCCTGGACAACACCGCCGCCGCCCAGCTCAGCGCGTTCGGTGAGACCGTCCCCGGCGTCACCTCGCAGTGGCAGGTCTTCCTGGCCGGAGTGGTCGTCGCCATCGTCTTCATGCTGGGCGTCACCATCGCCGCCTTCGGCTTGCGCCGCTCGCTGGACCTGCGCCGCGAGCTGCGCGACCTCCGGGACGAGCACGAGGAGTCCATCCACACGCTGGAGCTGGAGAAGCAGCAGCTCCAGCGCGCCCTCGCGCAGGCCCGCCGGGGCGGGCAGGCCCCGCACGCCGCTACGACGCCGCACTCCCGCTGACCCCTGCGGGGGCCCGGCTCAGCAGTTCACCCAGCAGGACCAGCGCGCCCTGCTTGTCCAGCGGTTCGTTGCCGTTGCCGCACTTGGGCGACTGGATGCACGACGGGCAGCCCGCCGCGCACTCGCAGGCCGCTATCGCGTCCCTGGTCGCGCCCAGCCAGGCGGCCGCGTCCGCGTAGCCGCGCTCGGCGAAGCCCGCGCCGCCCTCGTGGCCGTCGTACACGAAGACCGTCAGCAGGCCGGTGTCCGGGTGCAGCGCGGTCGAGACGCCGCCGATGTCCCAGCGGTCGCACGTCGCGAACAGCGGCAGCAGGCCGATCGAGGCGTGCTCGGCCGCGTGGGCCGCGCCGCCCAGGTCCATGTCGCCGAGCTCTTCGAGGCGGTCGGCCGACAGCGTCCACCAGACGGCCCGGGTGCGCAGCGAGCGGGGCGGCAGCTCCAGGGGCTTCTCGCCCAGCATCTCGCCGGTCTGCAGGCGGCGCATCTGGTAGGCGACCACCTGGTTGGTGACCTCGACGGTGCCGAAGTTCAGGGTGGCCTCGCCCCAGGCGGTCGAGCGCAGCGTCTCCACGATGTGGATGTCGGTCACGTCGCGCGCGGTGGTCGAGTAGTCGGGCTCGGCGGCCTCGACCAGCGCGACCGAGTCGTCCAGGTCCAGCGTCTGGACGATGAACGAGTCGCCCTGGTGCAGGTACACCGCGCCCTCGTGCACGTGGGTGTGCGCGGACGACTCGTCCACCGTGCCCAGCAGGCGGCCGGTGCCCAGCTCGACGACCTGGACGGGGGCGCCGCCCGCGCCGCGGATGTCGGCCAGGTCGCAGGCGCGCTCGCGGCGCGTCCAGTACCAGCCGGTCGGGCGGTGCCGCAGCAGGCCCCGGCGCACCATGTCGGGCAGCAGGCCGGCGGTGGTCGGGCCGAACAGCTCCCGGTCGGCCTCGGTCAGCGGCAGCTCCGACGCCGCGGCGCACAGGTGGGGCTCCAGGACGTAGGGGTTGTCGGGGTCGAGCACGGTGGCCTCGACCGGGTTGCCGAAGATCGCCTCGGGGTGGTGGACCAGGAAGGTGTCCAGCGGGTCGTCGCGGGCGACCAGCACCGCCAGGGCGTCCTGCCCGGAGCGGCCCGCGCGCCCGGCCTGCTGCCACAGCGACGCCCGGGTGCCGGGCCAGCCGCAGATCACCACCGCGTCCAGGCCGGACACGTCCACGCCGAGTTCGAGGGCGTTGGTGCTGGCCAGACCGACCAGCTCCCGGGAGCGCAGGGCCTGTTCGAGGGCGCGGCGGTCCTCGGGGAGGTAGCCCGCGCGGTAGGCGGCGACCTGGCCGGCGAGCTGCGGGGCGACCTCGGCCAGGGCGCGCTTGGCGCCGAGCGCGACCGACTCGGCGCCCCGGCGGGACCGCACGAACGCGAGGGTCTGGACGTCCTCGACCACGAGGTCGGCCAGCAGGTCCGACGCCTCGGCCGTGGCGGAGCGGCGGACGGGCGCGCCGTGCTCGCCGCGCAGGTCGGTCAGCGGCGGCTCCCACAGGGCGAAGGTCGCGGGCCCGCGCGGGGAGGCGTCGTCGGCGACCGCCACCACGTCCACCCCGGTCAGCCGGGACGCGGCCGCGGCGGGCTCGGAGGTCGTCGCCGACGCCAGGATGAACGTGGGCGAGGCGTGGTAGCGGGCGCAGACGCGGCGCAGCCGGCGCAGGATCTGCGCCACGTGCGAGCCGAACACGCCCCGGTAGCCGTGCGCCTCGTCGATGACCACGTACTTGAGGCGGCGCAGGAACGCCCCCCAGCGGGCGTGCCCCGGCAGCAGCGACCGGTGCAGCATGTCGGGGTTGGTCAGGATGTAGTTGGCGTGCTGCCGCGCCCAGGTGCGCTCGTCGCGGGGGGTGTCGCCGTCGTAGGCCGCCGCGCGCACTCGGGTCAGCCGCAGCGCGCGCAGGGCGCGGAGCTGGTCGGCGGCCAGCGCCTTGGTCGGCGACAGGTACAGCACGGTGCCCTGGTCGCGGGGCTCCTCTTCGTAGATCGTCGCGATGGCGGGCAGCAGGTAGGCCAGCGACTTGCCCGACGCCGTGCCGGTGGCGATGATCACAGAGCGGCCGGCGCGGGCGTGCTCGGCGGCGGCCGCCTGGTGCTCCCAGGGCGCCTCGATGCCGGCCGCCGACAGCCGCTGGACCAGCGGTTCGGGCGCCCAGTCGGGCCAGCGGGCGCGGCGGCCCTGACGTGCGGGAACGCTCTGGACATGGGTGATCCGGCCGCGGCGGGACGGGTCCGCCAGCAGCCGGTCGAGCGGAAGGAAAGATCTTTGGGCGCCCATCAGGTTTTCAGTCTGCCAGCATGGGCAAAACTAGGGGAACGCCCCGGCGCCGGTGGCCTGGTCCCCCCTGCCCTGACCGGCGGATCGGCAGGTCAGACGGGATGGCGCGAAGTTTCGTCCGAGTGGGCGATAACGTGCCTACACACCGCCGGAGCGTGGTTGAATTTCGACGGAGTTCCGTCGCCCCGAGCCGTCCATCCGGAGGATCGGGCGCCGGAATTGTGAATGTGCTGTAGGGCGCTGGAGGACCTGTGGACCTGAAGGTGAACGACTACACCACCGACGACGGCCTCACCGTCATCACGGTGGAGGGCGAGATCGACGTCTACACGGCGCCGAAGCTTCGCGAGAAGCTCATCGACCTGGTCAACAAGGGCAAGTTCCACCTGCTGGTGGACATGGAGAAGGTCGAGTTCCTCGACTCGACGGGGCTCGGGGTGCTGGTCGGCGGCCTCAAGCGCGTGCGCGCGCACGACGGCTCGCTGGAACTGGTGTGCACCCAGGAGCGCATCCTCAAGATCTTCCGGATCACCGGGCTGACCAAGGTCTTCGGCATCCACGACTCGATCGCCGATGCCGAGGAGAAGCGCAAGGGCGCCAAGTAGGCGGCCCCCGCTCACATGGCGACCGTTGAACTCTCATTCAGTGCGCTGCCCGTCCACGTCCGCACGGCCCGCCTGATCGTCACCGCCGTGGCCCGGCGCAGTGGCATCGACCAGGACCTGCTGGACGAGGTGCGGCTGGCCGTGGGCGAGGCGTGCTCTCGCGCGGTGGCGGCGCACCGCCGGCACTGCCCGGACGAACCGGTGCGGCTGGAGTTGATCGACTCCGACCACCGCTTCGAGGTCATCGTCAGCGACTCGGTCCCCGGCGACGACACCGCCGGACCCGGCGGCTCCGCGGCCCCGGCCGGTCTCCCCGAGACCGGTGCCGCGCAGGGCCTGGAGACGGCGGAGGACCTGGAGTTCGCCCTGGACGACGGGTCGGTGGACCTCGGGCTGGCCGTGATCGAGGGGCTGGCCGAGGACGTGGAGATCGCCAACACCCCCAAGGGCGTCCAGATCCGCATGAGCTGGCCGTCCGCGCCCACCGCGACACCCTGACGCCCCCGTCCCGAACGTGCCGAAGGCCCCGTCCCCCTGGGGGACGGGGCCTTCGCCGTTCTCCGCGCGCCCGAGACGGATGCGCGTGCCCCTGAGAGGCCGCGCAAGCGGCTTCTCAGCGCCTCCTGAGGGAGCCGCATGGCCGGGGCTCCGCTGAGCGTGCATCGCCCGCTCTGCGGTGCTTCCGGCTTCGTACGCGGCGCAACGCGTGGACGAGGAGCGCGCCGCCGGATATCGCCGGGACCGCCGCGCCAAAGGAGCCCCCGGGTGCGGGCGGGTCCGGTGATTATGAGATCGTCTTCTGAGCGCTTCCGGTGTGCCATTATTCGGGTGGTCTTTATTAAGGTTTTCGGGGTGGCCGGATGGGGCGCGTGGGGCTGGCGTGAAAGAAAATCGCCGCCGTCAATGCTGGTTCCAGTGAGATTTCCCTACCGTGCTGCTGACCTGCGCTGATCCCGTCCATGGCGAAGAATTGGACAAAAATCAACGCCGATCCGGTTGCGCTTGCGCGTCAACTCGGTGAAATGCCGCCCGCTCTTCTCCCCGTCCGGCGGCCTGCGTGGGCTCCCGGCACCCGCGACAGCGCGGAAGGAGTTCCAAAACCTCGCCCGCGGGGTACGCGATAAAGATCGTCCTTTGGACGTTCCGCACGCCACGCTCCTGTCGAGGAGGACGGATGTCTGGGCTTTCCCTGTCAAGCCCGGCCGGCGCAGAAGTGGATCTCAGCGGCGGCGACCTCACCCTGGTCGTCGTCGTCGCAGTGGTCGCGCTGCTGGCACTGGCCGTCGCCGCCGGTCTGGTACGGGAGGTGCTGGCCGCCGGCCAGGGCACCGACAAGATGCAGAACATCGCGCGCGCCGTGCAGGAGGGCGCGCTCGCCTACCTGAAACGCCAGTTCCGCACGGTCGCGGTGTTCGTGGTCCTGATCCCGCTCGTCCTCCTGCTGCTGCCCGCCGATTCGACCGGGGAACGGATCGGCCGCTCGGTGTTCTTCGTCATCGGGGCGCTGTTCTCGGCGGTGACCGGGTTCGTCGGCATGTGGCTGGCGGTGCGCGGCAACGTCCGGGTCGCGGCGGCCGCCCGCGAGGAGGGCGGCGAGCGCAGGGCGATGCGGATCGCGTTCCGCACCGGCGGCGTGGCCGGGATGTTCACCGTCGGGCTGGGGCTGTTCGGCGCCGCCGTGGTGGTGCTGGCCTACAAGGGCGACGCGCCCAAGGTGCTGGAGGGCTTCGGGTTCGGCGCGGCGCTGCTGGCGATGTTCATGCGGGTCGGCGGCGGGATCTTCACCAAGGCCGCCGACGTGGGCGCCGACCTGGTCGGCAAGGTCGAGCAGGGCATCCCCGAGGACGACCCGCGCAACGCCGCCACGATCGCCGACAACGTGGGCGACAACGTCGGCGACTGCGCGGGCATGGCGGCCGACCTGTTCGAGTCCTACGCGGTGATGCTGGTGGCGGCGCTGATCCTCGGCACGGCGGCGTTCGGCACCGAGGGCCTGGTGTTCCCGCTGATCGTGCCGATGATCGGCGTGATCACCGCGGTGATCGGGATCTTCGCGGTGGCGCCGCGGGCCAAGGACCGCTCGGGCATGTCGGCGATCAACCGCGGCTTCTTCATCTCCGCGATCATCTCGGCGGTGCTGGTCGCGGTCGCGGCGTTCGTCTACCTGCCCTCCTCGTTCGCCGGCCTGACCGGCGTGTCCGACACCGCGATCCGCGGCCTGGACGCCGATCCGCGCTGGGTGGCGCTCGGCGCGGTGCTGATCGGCATCGTGCTGGCCAGCGCGATCCAGTTGCTCACCGGCTACTTCACCGAGACCAGCCGCAAGCCGGTCAAGGAGGTCACCGCCAGCGCCCGCACCGGGCCCGCGACGGTGATCCTGGCGGGCATCTCGCTCGGCCTGGAGTCGGCCGTCTACACCGCGCTGGTGATCGGCGGCGCGGTGTACGGGGCGTTCCTGCTCGGCTTCGGCAACACCACGGTGGCGCTGTTCGCGGTCGCGATGGCCGGGACCGGGCTGCTCACCACCGTCGGCGTGATCGTGTCGATGGACACCTTCGGGCCGGTCTCCGACAACGCCCAGGGCATCGCCGAGATGTCCGGCGACGTGCAGGGCGAGGCCGCGGCGGTGCTGGAGCGGCTGGACGCGGTCGGCAACACCACGAAGGCGATCACCAAGGGCATCGCGATCGCGACGGCGGTGCTGGCGGCGACCGCGCTGTTCGGGTCGTTCCGGACGACGGTGGTCAGCGCGCTCCAGGGCGCCTCGCAGGACGCCAAGGACGCGCTGGGCTCGTTCGCGAACTTCAGCCTGTCGATCGACAACCCGAACGTGCTGATCGGCCTGATCGCGGGCGCCTCGGTGGTGTTCCTGTTCTCCGGCCTGGCGATCATGGCGGTGGGCCGGGCGGCCGGCCGGGTCGTGGTGGAGGTCCGCCAGCAGTTCCGGGACCACCCCGGGATCATGGACTACACCGAGAAGCCCGACTACGGCCGGGTGATCGACATCTGCACCCGGGACGCGCAGCGCGAGCTGGCCACGCCGGGCCTGCTGGCCATCCTGACGCCGATCGCGGTCGGCTTCGCGCTCGGGTACGCGCCGCTCGGCGCCTTCCTGGGCGGCGCGATCGCGGCCGGCGTGCTGATGGCGGTGTTCCTCGCGAACTCCGGCGGCGCCTGGGACAACGCCAAGAAGATGGTCGAGGAGGGCCATCTCGGCGGCAAGGGGAGCCCGGCGCACGAGGCCACGGTGATCGGCGACACGGTCGGCGACCCGTTCAAGGACACCGCGGGCCCGGCGATCAACCCGCTGATCAAGGTGATGAACCTGGTCGCGCTGCTGATCGCCGACACCGTGGTGACCTACGCGGGCAACGTGCCGCTGCGCGTGGGCGTCACGGTCGGCGCGGTGGCGGTGGTCGTCGCGGCCATCGTGATCTCCAAGCGGCGGGCCGACCCGATCGGCGCGGGCGAGGCGGGCGGCACGGGAGGCGCCGGCCAGGTGGCCGGGGCGCCGGAGCCCGCCGCCGTGGGGACGGCGCAGGCCGCCGGCGCCGTTCCGGGCGCGGGGGCGGTCCCCGCGCAGGCCGAGCCCGTTCCGGCGGAGACCGCCGAGAACGGGAAGCCCGCCGTCAGCGGGGAGGTCCCGCCCGACAAGAAGTGATCGAGGAGGGGTGCGCCCCGCCCCCGTGCGCCGCGGTCCGCGCACGGGGGCGGGGCGTGTCCGGAGCGCGGAGAGGCGGTCGTACGCTGTACTGGGACGCGGTGTCCCGGCGATGCCCGGCGTGCCCGCCCGGTACGGCAGGAGGCGCGAGATGAGCGGCAGGACGGCTTCGTGGCCCGCGCGCCTGCTCGCCCTGGTGCTGGCGCAGTTCGGCATCGTCCCGGGCGACCGCCGGCGGCCGTCCGGCCAGGCAGGAGGCGTGAAGGTGAGCGGCGAGAAGAAGACGGTCTCGGGGCCCAAGGGCTTCGCCATCGTCCTGTGCGGGATGCTCGGCATCATGGCGGTCCTGTGGGCGATCGCGGCCATGGTCGCGCCCTGACCCGGCTAGGGTGACGGTCATGCCGACCCTCATCGTGCTGCGCCACGCCAAGGCCGTCACCGGTCTCGGGATGGACGACGCCGACCGCCCGCTGGCCGACCGGGGCCGGCGCGACGCCGCCGCGACGGGCGACTGGCTGCGCGCGGAGGGCCTGGTCCCGGGGCTGGTGCTGTGCTCCACCGCCGTCCGGACCCGGCAGACCCTCGACCTGCTCGACCTCAAGGCCGAGGTGAGCCACGAGTCCCGGCTGTACGACAACGACCCCGCCCTCGTGCTGGACCTGGTGCGCCAGACCGGCGACGAGGTGGGCACGCTCCTGGTCGTGGGCCACAACCCGTCGGCGCAGCAGGTGGTGTACGACCTCACGGGCAACGCCCCCGACTTCCCCACCTGCGCCCTCGCGGTGGTCGAGCTGAACGCCCCCTGGGCCGAGACCCGGCCCGGCGGCGGCGAGCTGACCGCCTTCCGCACGCCCAAGGACTGAGGCGCCCGCCCCGGGGCCGCGCGGGCCCGCTCAGTCCCGGGCCGCCGGGTCGGCCGCCCTGAAGGCCGCCCCGATCAGATCGTCGGTGTCGCGGCGCAGGGCCCGCACCGCGTGGCGGGTGCCCGCCACCTGCAGCAGGGCGTGCCGCAGCGGCGTGAACTCGTCGGTGCCCACACCCGCCTCCACTTCGGCGCGGCGGCGCCTGGCGAGCCCCGACAGGTGCGCGTCCAGATCGGCGAACTCCTCCTCCAGCCGCTCGCTGGGGGACGGCTCCCGCTCGCCCTGCGGGGGGTCGGTGTCCTCCAGCTCGGCGGCGGCCTCCTCGAAGCGGTCGGCCAGGCGGTCCAGGATCTCGGGGATGGGGCCCGCGTCCACCGACTCCTCGCGGGACACGCGGCCGATCGCGATGAGGTGGTCGCGGATGCGGTTCGCGCAGCGCACGGCCGTGCGCAGCTCGGCGATCCGGTCGGTGTCGGGCAGCCGCTCGTCGGCCAGCCGCCTGCGGGTGGCGGCGACGGTGTCGGTCGCCTGCTCGGCGGCGTTGGTGACCTCGTAGCCGAGCCGGTCCCGCTCGCCCTCCACGACCTTGGCGGTGGCGCGGGTCAGGTCGGCGTGCGCCGACAGCAGCCGGCCGAGCTGGAGCGGGAGGCGCTCGGCGTGCCCGGTCGGCCACAGCAGCCGGACGGCCAGGAACACCAGCACGCAGCCCGCCAGCGTCAGCAGGATGCGCTCCCCGGCGGCGGTCCAGTCCGAGGGCGCGGAGAAGTCCAGCAGCATCATCGCCAGCGGCGTGCCGAACAGCGCCCAGTAGGCGAAGTTGACCGGCCGCAGCGTGAAACCGGCCAGCGCGAACACGAACAGGATGGCCGCCGCGGTGATCTGGCCGGGCGCCAGCGTCAGCAGCACCGCCGCGATCGCCGAGCCGGCCGCGGTGCCGCCGACGCGCTGCGCCAGCCGCGTCATCGTCTCGCCGTAGGTGCCGCGCAGGCTCTGCATCACGGTGATCGTCATCCAGTGGCCGTGCGACAGCCGCAGCGCGGCCGACAGGGACATCGCCACCGCCACCATCAGCCCGACCCGGGCGACCTGCCGGAACCCCGGCGAGCGGGTCCGCACGGCCCGGCCCATCCGGGCCCACGCCGACAGCGGGTGCACGCCGGGCAGCGGGCGCGGCGGGCCGACGCCGACGCGCAGGCCGCCCGCGACGATGCGGCGCGCGCCGTCCACGCCCGCGGTGATCCGGTCGATGGAGCGGCGGATCTGGCCGATCAGCGCGGCGGCGACCAGGTCCTCGTCCCCGGCCAGCCCGGCCCGGCGGATCTTCTCGGTCTGCCGGGCCAGCCGCCGCACCGCCGCCGACTCCAGGTCGCCGAGCGGGGTCTCGCCCGCCGTGGCGACCGCGCCCGCCAGCAGCCGCAGCCGCGCCGCCAGCGCCGAGATCGCGACATGGGCCTCCATCTCCCACTCGCGGTGCGGCGGGCGCCGGCGGGCGGCCTCGACCAGCGACCGGAGCGCGACGGTCTCGTGCATGATCCGCGCCAGCGCGTCCACGAACCGCTCGGGCCGGGACGGCTCGTCGCCGCCGGGCGGCCGGTAGAAGCCGACGGTGCCGCGGGCCGCGCCCAGGGCGCGGGCGGCGGCGTGGCGGCGCCGCGTCCAGTACGGCCGGCGCGCCACCGTCGCCAGGTCGGGGTCGTCCACCTCCAGGGCCTGGACGGCCGCGTCGTCGTGCGCGCCGGTGCCCTCGGCGACCGCGTCCAGCGCCTCGGCGACGGCCTCGGCGGCCTCGGCGAGCGCGGTCCGCAGCGGGCGCAGCCGCCGCGCGGGCCACGGCGCGAGCAGCAGCGCGCTCACCCACAGGCCGCCGAGCAGCTCCAGGAACCCGTTGTAGACGACGTCGTCGGTGGCGGGGCGGACGGCGGTCATCAGCACCGCCAGCGCGGCGGTCGGCCCGATCCAGGAGATCATGCTGCCCAGCGCCACGATGGGCGGGACCACCAGCACCGTCAGCCAGGTGTGCCCGGCGAGGTGCCCGCCGATGGTCGCGCCCACCGCCACCACCAGCACGGCCCCGGCCAGGTTGCGGGCCCGCGCCCCGTAGGGGCCCTCGGGCGCGCGCAGCGCCACCAGGTACGCGCCGAGCGCGACCATCGCGCCCTGCGCGGCGCGTCCGGTGAGCGCTCCGGCGATCAGCGGCACGGCCATGGCGAGCGCGGCGGCCAGCCCGTAGAAGGGCGCGGCGCGCCCCTCGATCCGGGCGTACGCCTCGCGCGCACGCTTGAACAACGGCCGTCACCCCCCTGCGCGTGCTCCGCATCCGTCGTACCCGCAAACGGGACGGGCGGATCACCGCAGGCCAGGGCCGATCAGGTGGGAACGGTCACGCCGGGGCCGGGCCCGGCACGGACCCGGCGGTGGGGACGGGCCGGTCAGCGCGGGTCGTCGGCGTCGGCCGCCTCGACCTCTTCGCGGGAGATGCCGAGCAGGAACAGGATCGTGTCGAGGTAGGGCACGTTGACGGCGGTGTCGGCGGCCTCCCGCACGACCGGCTTGGCGTTGTAGGCGATGCCGAGACCGGCGGCCTGCAGCATGTCCAGGTCGTTGGCGCCGTCGCCGATCGCCACCGTCTGGCTGACCGGGACCCCGGCCTCGCGGGCGAAGCGCGCCAGCGCGGTGGCCTTGCCCGCCCGGTCGATGACCTGGCCGGTCACGCGGCCGGTGAGCTTGCCGTTCTCGATCTCCAGGGTGTTGGCGGCCGAGTAGTCGATGCCGAGGTCGTCGACCAGCGCGTCGGTGACCTGGGTGAAGCCGCCGCTGACGATGGCGAACTTGTAGTCCAGGCGCTTGAGGGTGCGGACCATGGTGCGGGCGCCGGAGGCCAGCTGCACCTTGCGGCGGACGTCGTCGATGGCGGAGGCGTCGAGCCCGGCGAGCAGGGCGACGCGCTCGCGCAGCGAGCCCTCGAAGTCCAGCTCGCCGCGCATGGCGGCCTCGGTGACCTTGGCGACCTCGTCCAGGCAGCCGGCGTGCTCGGCCAGCAGCTCGATGACCTCGCCCTGGATGAGGGTGGAGTCGACGTCCATGACGATCAGCCGCTTGGCGCGGCGGTGCAGCCCGGCCCGCTGGACGGCCACGTCGACCTGCTGCTCGGCGGCCTCCTTGGCGAGGTCGGCGCGCAGCGCGTCGGGGTCGGCGCCGGAGACGTCCAGCTCGATGCAGGTGACCGGGTAGTGCGCCAGGCGCTCGATGCGGTCGATGTTGGCGCCGCCGGCGGCGATGCGGCCGGCGATCCCGGCCATCGCGGCGGGCTTGAGGGGCGCGCCGAGGACCGTGACGTGGAGCCGGCCGCGGCGGCGCGGCAGCCGCTTGTCGCGGCCGGTGGACAGCTCCACCTCCATGTCGAGGTCGCCCGCGACGCGCTCGGCGGCCGTCCAGACCTGCCCGATGTCGGCGCCGTCGGTGTAGGCGACCAGGACCCCGAGCACGAGCCTGCCGCGGATGACCACCTGCTCGACGTCGGCGACGGTGACCGGGAAGTCGGCCAGGGTGGTGAACAGGCGCGAGGTGACACCGGGGCGGTCGCGGCCGGTGAGCGTGATGAGCAGCGTGCGCTGTGGTGAGCCGTCCATGCTGCTCACCACGGTACCGGTCCGTCGGCGGCGGCGCGTGTGACGTCCACCATCCGGACGCGCCGGGCCGGGGGCCGGTCCCGGAGGGGGCGGGGTCAGGGCAGGAAGAGGGTGAGGTCGCCGAACTCGTGCCAGCGGTAGCGCTCGGCGAGGGCGGCGCGGTAGGAGGCGGCCAGCAGGTCGCGGCCCGCGATGGCGGTGAGCATCATCAGGTGGGAGGAGCGGGGCTCGTGCAGGCCGGTGAGCAGGCCGTCGACGGCGGCGACGCCGCCCTCGGGGGTGACGACGTGCTCGGTCCAGCCGGACGCCGCGCGCACCCGGCCGCCCGCGGCGGCGGTCTCCAGGGCGCGCACGACGGTGGTGCCGACCGCGACGACGCGGCCGCCGCGGGCGCGCACGTGCTCGACCAGCGCGGCGGTGGGGGCGGGCACCTCGTAGCGCTCGGGGTAGGGCGGTTCGTGGGCTTCGGGCGAGGCCACGCCGGTGTGCAGGACCAGCGGGGCGATCAGCACGCCGCGCGCGACCAGCCGGGTCACCAGCTCCGGCGTGAACGGGCGGGCCGCGCTCGGCATCTCCGCGCCGCCCGCCGAGCGGTCCAGCGCGAACGCCGTCTGGTAGGCGTCCACCGGCTGCTCGCGGGGCACGTACCCGTACCGGATCGGGACGCCGTGCCGGTGCAGGTAGGGCACCACGTCGGTGGACAGGCGCGCCCGCCAGAGCCGCTCGGTGGCGCGCTCCTGGAGGGCGAGGGTCGCGCCGCAGGGCATCGGGATCCACTCGCCGGGGCAGCCGCCCGGGTAGGGGAGGGTGGCCTTGCCGGCGCGGCGGCGCAGCTCCACCAGCCAGGACCGGCCGTCGCCGCCCGGTACCGGCGTCGAGAAGTGCACGGCGATCCGGTCCAGGTGCACGGCGGCGGGCAGCGTGGCGGAGGTGTTGACCACCAGCAGGTCGCCGGGGCGCAGCAGCTCGGGCAGGTCGCCGAACGTCCGGTGGGCGATCTCGCCGGTGGCGCGGTGGGCCGCCAGCAGCCGGACGCCGTCGCGGGGCGTGCCGCGGGCCTCGGGCGGCTCGTGGGCCTCCAGGTCCGGGGGCAGGACGAAGTCGAGGGTCGTCGTGCCGGGTGTTTCGGTCATTTCGCGGCCTCCACGCGCAGGGCGGCGACGATCGCCAGGGCGGCGATCGCGGCGAACAGCGTTCCGGCGACCGCGAGGCCCAGTTCGAGCCGGTCGGTGCCGAAACCGGTGACCAGCGCGCCCGCCAGGCCGACCACCAGGGACGAGCCGAGGGTGTCGCTGATCTGCAGGGACGAGGTGTTGACGCCCTGCTCGGCCTCGGGCGACTGATCCAGCAGCAGCACCGACAGGCTGCCGACCGCGAAGCCCATGCCCGCGCCCCCGAGGATCCAGGCGGGAGCGGCCGCCCAGCCCGACAGCTGCAGCGCGAGGGTGACCCCGGCGATGCCGGCGGTCACCAGGACCGCGCCCAGCAGCACGAACGTGCCGCGCGATCGGGAGGAGCGGCCCTGGATCTGCGAGGCCGCCGACCAGCCGAGCGCCGCGACGGTCAGCACGACGCCCGCCTGCACGGGGGAGAAGCCGTGCACGGAGGTCAGTGCCAGCGGGATGAACACGTCGGTGCCGAAGAACGCGCCGGACATCAGCCCGCGCACCAGCACCACGCTGGGCAGGCCGCGCCGCAGCCGCAGCGTGCCGGCGGGCAGCAGCTTCAGCAGGCCGTAGGCGAGGCCCGCGAGCGCGGCGAGGACGACCGGGATCATCGGCCAGGAGGGGTGGCCGAGGGCGTACAGCAGGGCGGCGGCGCCCGCCGAGACGGTGACGGCGGCGACATAGCGGCTCCGGGCGGTGGGGGAGCCGGGGCCCTCGTTCCGCTTGATGCCGCGCAGCGCCGGGACCAGCATCAGGCCGGGCGGGATCACCAGCGGGATCAGCCCGAGGAACACCCAGCGCCAGCCCGCGTGCTGGGCGACGAACCCGCCGACCGCCGGGCCGATCAGCGACGGCAGCACCCACGCGGCCGACAGCGCCGCGAACACGCGGGGCCGCAGGGCGTCGGGGTAGACGCGGGCGATCACGACGTAGAGGGCGACCAGTGAGACACCGGTGCCGAGGCCCTGCACGGCGCGCCCGGCGACGAACGCCCACATGGTCGGGGCCGCGCCCGCCACCGCCAGGCCCGCCACGAACGTGGCCAGGCCCGTCATGAGCGGCCTGGTGGGGCCGGAACGGTCCACCCAGCCGCCCGCCAGGACCGTGGCCAGCAGGCTGGCGATCAGGGTGGCGCTGAAGCCCCACGAGTACAGGCCGAGGCCGTCCAGGTCGCGGGCCACCACCGGCATCACGGTGCCGACGGCCATCGACTCGAAGGCCAGCAGCGTCACCACCAGCACGATGCCGAGCGTGGGCGCACGGTAGCGGCCGCTCAGCACTGTGGCCCGGCGCTCGGGGACGGCGTCCGGCGCGGAGGGGGCCGGTCCGTCGGAGGGGCCCAGCTCGTCGGAGGGGTCCAGGATCGTGGTCATCGGCCGGTGCCCGCCAGGTCGGCGACCCGGTAGCGGCCGCTGGGAAGCCGGTCGGCGACCAGGCGCAGCAGGCGGTCGGCCGCCTGCTCGGGCGGCGGCGCGGCGTCGGCGTCCTCGCCGGCGGCGCGCAGCATGTCGGTCCGCATCTCGCCCGGATCGGCCCACCAGACCCGCACCCGCGGCTCCTCGGCGGCGAGGACGCCGGAGATCTGCTCCAGCGCGGCCTTGGTCGCGCTGTAGCCGCCCCAGGTGGGGTAGTACTCGCCGGCGGCGTCGGAAGTGATGTTGAGGACGGCGCCCTGCCGCTCGCGGAGGGCGGGGAGCATCGCTTGGACGAGGGCGAGCGGCGCGATGACGTTGGCGTCGAAGGCGGCGGCGAGGTCGGCGAGGGGCTGCTCGGCGAGCGTGGGCAGCGGGGTGGTGCCGAGCGTCCCGGCGTTGTTGACGAGCAGGTCCGGCCCGCCCGCCTCGGCGACGGCGCGGGCGAGGTCGGCGCGGTGGGCGGGGTCGGTGACGTCGCCGGGCACGGCGGTGACGCGCACGGTGCCCGCCGATGTGTCCGCCGATGTGCCCGCCTCCGCCTCGATGCCGGCGGCGGCGCGGGCGAGCGCGGCGGCGTCGCGGGCGTCGATGACGAGGTGCCAGCCGGAACGGGCCAGCCCGGCCGCCAGGGCGCGGCCCAGCCCGCGGGAGGCTCCGGTGACGAGTGCGGTCCGGTGCGTCGTGGTCATGCCCCGAAAACTAACGATCGCGCCGGGGGCGGCACATCGGCCGTCGCGGTCCGGCGGGGCGGGACCTTGGACCTAGGACCGGCGGCCGTCCCCCCGATCGAACTACGCATACGGGATGTAACACCCCGGAGTGAGCGCGCCGTCCCCCGCCGCCCCCGGCGGAGGCGGCCGCGCCGCCGAAAGCTAAGCCCCCAGGCTGATTTGTACCGAGGCGGCCAGAGAGTACGGTCTTCACAGTGAGCGCCGGAGTCGCTCGCCGGTGGACGAGAGGCCGGACGGACCGAGATGGGCAGTCAGCGCGTGACCTGCGAGGAGCCGCCGGGGTCGAACGCGGCCCTGCGCGCGGTCAGCGCGGCCGTCCTCGCCGTCACCCGCCACCTGTCGGTGCGCGAGGTCCTCCAGGTCATCGTGCGCGCCGCCGCCGAGCTCCTGGACGCCCGCCACGCCGCGCTCGGCGTGCCCGACGACCAGGGCTCGTTCGCCGAGTTCGTGGTCGAGGGCGTCTCGGAGGAGGAGTGGGAGGCGATCGGGCCGCTGCCCCGCCAGCACGGGATGCTCGCGGCGATGCTGCGCGACGGCGTCCCGCTGCGGCTGGCCGACATCCGCAAGGAGGCCGGGTTCGAGGGCTGGCCGAGCGCGCACCCGGTGCTGAAGGACTTCCTGGGCGTGCCGATCCGCGACGGCGAGCGGGTGCTCGGCATCCTGTTCCTGGCCAACAAGCGCGTGCCGGGCGGGTTCACCGAGGACGACCAGGAGCTGCTGACGCTGTTCGCCGCGCACGCCGCGATCGCGATGACCAACGCCCGGCTGTACGAGCGCGACCGCGAGCTGACCGTCGTCGCCGAGCGCAACCGGCTGGCCCGCGAGCTGCACGACGCGGTGGCGCAGAAGCTGTTCTCGCTGCGGCTGACCGCGCAGGCCGCCGCCGCGCTGGCCGACCGCGACCCGGCCCGCACCGTCGCCGAGCTGGACCAGGTGGAGCGGCTCGCCGGGGAGGCGCTGGCCGAGCTCCGCGCGGTGATCTTCGAGCTGCGGCCGGCGGACCTGGCCGACGGCCTGGTGCCCTCGCTGCGCAAGCACGTGGAGGTCCTGGACCGTGCCTACGAGACGCGGGTCCGCTTCGACGCGTCCGGCACGGTGGTGCTGCCCGAAGACCAGGAGGCGGTGCTGTTCCGCGTCGCGCAGGAGGCGCTGCACAACGCGCTGCGGCACGCCGGGGCCCGCCACGTGGAGGTGCGGCTCCTGGGCAAGGGGGAGCGCGTGGAGCTGACGGTGGCCGACGACGGGAGCGGGATCGGCGGCGGCGACGACCAGCAGGGCGGCCTCGGCTTGGCGTCGATGCGGGAGCGGGCGCGCTCGATCGGCGGCACACTGTCGATCGACACCTCGCCCGGCGCGGGGACGGCCGTGCGACTGGAGGTGCCCCTGTGAGAGGCCTCGCGAGGCGCGCCGCCGTCCGGAGCGGCCGCCCCGGACCCGAGCGGAGGCTCCGGTGAGCCGGGAGCGCACCGCGCCACGCCCGGCCGGCGCGCCGCCGGAACGGGCCATCCGGGTGCTGATCGCCGACGACCACCCGATCGTGCGGCAGGGCCTGCGCACCTTCCTCGGCGTGCAGGAGGACATCGAGGTGGTCGGCGAGGCCGAGGACGGCGTGTCGGCGGTGTCGCTGGCCGAGTCGCTGGAGCCCGATATCGTGCTGATGGACCTCAAGATGCCGGGCGCCGACGGTCTGGCCGCGCTGACGGAGCTGCGGGCTCGCGGGGTCCGGGCACGGGTGCTCGTCCTGACCAGTGTCACCGAACGCGGGCACGTGCTGCCGGCTGTACAGGCGGGAGCGGCTGGGTATCTATATAAGGACGTCGAGCCGCGCGCGCTCGTGCAGGCGATCAAAGCGGTTCACGATGGGCATGTCCTCCTAGCGCCCGACGCCGCCGAGGCGATGGTGCGCGCGGAGCAGGCCGGAGCCGACGAGCGCGGCCCGGCGACGTTGACCGAACGGGAGCGGGAGGTGCTCGTGCAGATCGCGCGGGGCAGGTCCAACCGGGAGATCGCGCGTGCGCTGGTGGTCTCGGAGAAGACGGTCAAGACCCATGTCAGTAATCTGCTCATGAAACTCGGAGTACAGGATCGGACGCAGGCGGCGTTGTACGCCGTCCGCCACGGACTCGCCGGCGACTGAGACATCAACTCCTCCGACAGGATCGTCATCGAAATCGGTATGAACGTAGCAATCAGGTACGCAGCAGGCAGTGACATCGGGTGCAACCGGGAGAACAACGAGGACTCGGGCTACGCCGGTGCGCGGTTGATCGCGGTCGCCGACGGCATGGGCGGCTACGCCGGCGGCGAGGTCGCCAGCTCCACCGTCATCGGCTCGCTGCGCTCGCTGGACACCGACGCCTCCAATGACGATCTCTTGGGCGGTCTGGGCCGCGCGGTCGCCGAGGCCAACGAGAAGTTGCGCATCGTCCGCGAGGAGCGGCCCGACCTGAGCCGGATGGGCACCACGCTCACCGCGATGTTGTGGGACGGGACGTCGGTCGCGCTGGCGCACATCGGCGACTCGCGCGGCTACCTGCTGCGCGACGGCGAGCTGTTCCAGATCACCCAGGACCACACCATGGACGAGCTGCTGAAGGCCGAGGCCGAGCAGCAGGGCGGGACGGCCGATCCGGCCGAGACCTCGCGGTTGTCGCATGTGCTGTACCGGGTGCTGGACGGGCGCGCGGACCGCGAGCCGGACCTGCGGCTGCGGGAGGCGCGGCTCGGCGACCGCTACCTGCTGTGCTCGGACGGGCTGAGCGGGCCGGTGGACGCGCAGACGATCTACGAGGTGCTGTCGGCGGAGGCCGATCCGGCGCGGGCGGTGGCGCGGCTGATCCAGCTGGCGCGCGACAACGGCGGCCCGGACAACATCACCGCGGTCGTGGCCGACGTGGTGGAGAGCGAGCACCTGACCGCCCCGGCGGGACCGATGGTGGTCGGCGCCGCCGGTCAGTCCTGACGCGCCGACCGTTCGCCGGGCCGGTGCGTTCCCTCCGCACGGGCCCGAACGCGCGTGCGCGAGGTCTGCGGCGAGGTGCGCGGACGGACGCCGGTCCGCGCAGGCAACCTCCAGGTGGCGTCCAGCCTGGCCGAGGCGAACATCACGGTCGGGCGAACTGTGCAGAAAAACCGCGAAGGGACGCCGGGTTTGTCCTAGCCTGACCCGTGAGGTGGTGTGGCTCACGCGTCAGGTAACGGTCCCATCGCGGATGACCTCCTGGCCTTGACCCGCCTCAGGGTGCACCCGATATATGGGTCACTCGGACGTTATGTCAGGAGGCGGAGGATTCAGGTGGGGGGAGCGCCCGGGACCGCGGTCGCCGGTGCATCGCGGGGTACGCCGGTCGGCGTGCTCGGCCGAACCCTGGACGCCGCGCGGCACGGCCCGGTGGGCGTGCTGCTGCGGATCGCGGCGATGGCCGGGGCGGCCGTCGGCGCGGCGTGGATCCACCGTGTCAACGACCCCGGTGTGCTGTGCCCCATGCGGGCGATCACCGGTGTGCCCTGTCCCCTGTGCGGCGGCACGACCGTGTTCATCGAGCTGGGCGCGGGCCATCCGGCCCAGGCCCTGCTGGCGAACCCGGTGGCCTTCGCCGGTGCGGTCGGCGTGGCCCTCGCGCCGGTCGCGAGGGACCGGTGGACGGCACTGCGGCCCAGGACCCGTTCCTGGCTGATCGGTGCCGCCCTCGTGGGGTCGGAGCTGTGGCAGCTAGCCAGGCTGGGCCTCCTGCGAGTTTGAGCCGTCGTCCGTCGTCGGCCAGACTTCGCGGAGCCTTCCGGGTCCGGCGGGCGTCACAGAACCACAGGGTCAATCAATAAGGAGCAAGTGTGGGTAACCCCTACGACCCGTACGGCCAGCAGCAGCCGGGCTACGGGCAGCAGCCCGGGTACGGCCAGCAGCCGGCTCAGCCCGGGTACGGACAGCCGCCCGCCCAGCCCGGCTACGGCCAGCCTCCGGCGCAGCCGGGCTACGGCCAGCCGCCCGCGCAGCCGGGTTACGGCCAGCAGCCGGCTCAGCCGGGCTACGGTCAGCAGCCCGCGCAGCCGGGTTACGGCCAGCAGCCGGCTCAGCCCGGGTACGGCCAGCAGCCCGCGCAGCAGGGCTACGGGCAGCAGCAGCCCGCCTACCAGGAAGTCCACCACCACCACTACGGCTCGACGGGGCAGCTCGCCGAGTGGGGCTCGCGCGCCGGCGCCACGATCATCGACGGCCTGGCGTTCTTCTCGATCCCCGGCATCATCTACTTCATCGGTTACATGATGCTGATGAACGGCTCGGGACTGGGCGGCCTGCTGGTGCTCGTCGGGTTCATCGGCTACGCCGCGGCCGGCCTCTACATGATCTACATGGAGGGCACCACCGGGCAGACCCTCGGCAAGAAGCAGATGGGCATCCGCCTGGTCAGCGCCCAGACCGGCCAGCCGCTGGGCTTCGGCGGGGCGTTCGTGCGCCGGCTGGCGCACATGGCCGACGGCTTCGCCTGCTACATCGGCTTCCTGTGGCCGCTGTGGGACGAGCGCAAGCAGACCTTCGCCGACAAGATCTGCAACACGCTGGTCGTCCGCGCCTGACGGCGCGCCTCCAGCGGACGGGCGTCCTCGCGGTCACGCGGGGGCGCCCGTCGCCGTTCCGGCGGAAGGCGCACGGGCCGTCAGGCGCGCCGCCGACGCGCGCCGGTGCGCTGACGCCGACCGCGGGCGCGGGATCGGTCAGCGCGCGTGGTCGAACGCGCTGTTGCAGGCGGCCACCAGCGCCCGCCGCACCGCGCCGTCCAGCGACCGCAGCGCCTCGTCGCGCCGCCGCATCTGGTCGGCGGTCAACCCGCGCGCGTCCATCCGCCGCGCCAGGTCCACCACCAGCGACAGGCGCGCCGCCAGCGCCGCCACCCGGTGCGCGCGCTGCGGGTACCCCGGCGCCAGCGGGTGGTCGTCGCGGCCCGGGTCGCGCAGGTCCACCAGCGCGTCGGCGATCTCCGGCGGCATGCCCGCCACGTCGTCCACCGCCAGCAGCGCCTCGGTGGCGTCCCGCATGGTGAGGGCGAGATGCCGGTCGGCGTCGGCCAGCGACGGCACGTCCGGCTGCGCCGGCGAGGCGTCGTGCATCTCCCAGCGCAGCCCCACGTAGGAGGAGCCGCGCCGGTCGACGGCCGGGACCAGGCCGATCGCGCGGGTCGGCAGCGTCAGCACCACCGCCGCCCCCGCCTCCAGCGCCGCGCGGTTGAAGTCGGGGGGACCGGCGAGGCCGAGCGGGTCGCCCGGCGCGGGCAGCGCCAGCCGGAACGCGGTCAGACCGCCGACCCGCAGGTCGCCGAGGCCGCGCCGCAGCGACACCTCGGCGGGATCGCCGCCGAGGACCTGCGGGCCGGCCAGCAGTTCCACCGCGTCCACCGCCTCGTCCAGCCCCACGTGGCCGGTCAGCCAGACGTTGCCCCACGCGACCAGCGCGGTCGCCGCGTCACGGGCGTCGTTGTCGGTCGCACCTCGCCGAGACCCTGCGTACATGCCGTCCACCATAAGTGCTCCCCATCGCATAGGTTCTTATCCGACGAGCGGATCACCTGGGAACGTTGGATAGGGGACAAAGGCGCGCAATGGCCGGCGAGGTAGTGCGACTCCAGGGTGTAGGGGTCAAGCGCGGGGGGTCCGACCTGCTCCGCGATGTCACGTGGACGGTGAACGAGGGCGACCGGTGGGCGGTCATCGGCCCCAACGGCGCGGGCAAGACGACGCTGCTGCAGGTGGCGGCGGCGCTGCTGCATCCCACCGCCGGGCGGGTGGAGATCCTGGAGGAGGAGCTGGGCCGTACCGACGTGTTCGAGCTGCGGCCGCGCATCGGCATCGCCAGCGCCGCGGTCGCCGAGCGCGTCCCGGCGGGCGAGAAGGTCATCGACCTCGTGCTGACCGCCTCGTACGCGATCCTGGGCCGCTGGCAGGAGGAGTACGACTCCACCGACCTGGGGCGCGCGGTGTCGCTGCTGGAGGCGCTGGGCTGCGCCGACCTGATCAAGCGGAGCTTCGACACGTTGTCGGAGGGCGAGCGCAAGCGGGTGCAGATCGCCCGCGCGCTGATGCCCGACCCCGAGCTGCTGCTGCTGGACGAGCCCGCCGCCGGGCTGGACCTCGGCGGCCGCGAGGACCTGGTCGACCGCATCGGCCGGCTCGCCGACGACCCGGACGCCCCCACGACGGTGATGGTCACCCACCACGTCGAGGAGGTGCCCGACGGGTTCACCCACGCGCTGCTGCTGCGCAAGGGCGAGGTCGTCGCGCAGGGCAAGGTGGACGAGGTGTTCACGCGCGAGCACCTGACCGCGTGCTTCGGGGTGCCGCTGGCGGTGGACCGGCAGAACGGCCGCTGGTACGCCCGCGTGGCCCGCTGACGACGACTCCGGGCCTTCTCGCCCGCGCCGCCCGCGCTCCGGGCGGCGCGGGCGCGCCCCGGCCGTCGGCCGCCCCCGCGAGCATCTGCGAGCCAAAGGGGCAAATGGGACCGTTCCACAGATAAGGCCCCCGCCCGCCGGTCGCGGCCGAGGCTTCCCTACCATCGGGGAACCGTAGTGGGAACGTAAAGGCTGAGGTGGGCGCAGGTGGAAGTGCTGGAGGCGGCCGCGATCTTCGGGGCCGGGATCGCCGCGGGCGGTATCAACACCATCGTGGGCTCCGGCTCGTTGATCACCTTCCCGACCATGGTGGCGCTCGGCTTCCCGCCGGTCGTGGCGAACGTCTCCAACAACATCGGCCTGGTGCCCGGCTCGGTGACCGGCGCCTACGGCTACCGGCGCGAGCTCAAGGGGCAGAAGGACCGGCTGCTGCGGCTGGGCAGCGCGTCCCTGCTGGGCGCGCTGGTCGGCGCGTCGCTGCTGCTGGCGCTGCCGGCCGAGGCGTTCCAGGTCATCGTGCCCGCGCTGATCGTGATCGCGCTGGTCCTGGTGGTGGTGCAGCCGCGCCTGCAGAAGTGGCTGCTGGCCCGGCGCGAGCACCACCACCCGCACGGCGGCCCCTGGTTGTGGGCGGGCGTGCTCGGCGCCGGCATGTACGGCGGCTACTTCGGGGCCGCCCAGGGCATCGTGCTGGTCGCGCTGCTCGGCATCGCGCTGGACGACGACCTCCAGCGGGTCAACGCGGCCAAGAACGTGCTGTCGGCCATCGTGAACGGCTCGGCGGCGGTGCTGTTCATCGGGATGTCGATCCTCTCCGACACCGAGATCGACTGGCTGGCGGTGCTGCTGATCGCCGTGGGCTCCACGCTGGGCGGCCTGCTGGGCGCCAAGGTCGGCCGCCGCATCCCGCCGCTGGTGCTGCGCGGGGTCATCGTCGTGGTCGGCCTCGTCGCGCTGGTCGTCATGCTGGCCGGCGACTGATCCCGCGGGCGGGCGCCGCCTCCCGGAGGCGCCACGGGCCCGCCGCGGGCTCGCTGCAGTCCTGTCGGACCTCCCCGCGTCCCGCCGGGTCGGCCCGCCCGAGACCGAGGACGTTCGTCCCCCTGTCGCGGTTGAACGACTCCTTTGACGGGTATAACTCGAATATACGTTCGACGACAGGGGAGTCGCGGTCCGATGAAGGGCGACAGGGTTGAGATCGTGATCGACGCGGGCGGCGAGGGCACCCGCAACTACGAGGTCGTGGCCACCCGCGCGGGACGCCGGGTGGAGATCGCCACCCGGCGCGGCGTGGTGGAGGTCAGCGAGGTGACCCGCACCGGCACCCCGGTGCGGACCGCACGGTTCATGGCCAGCCGCGTCCTGGCGCTGGTCGAGTACCCGATCGCCGACGAGCAGGGCGAGGGCGAGGACTGACGGGCCGCAGACCGCCCGCACCGCCCTCCGCCGCCGCGCGCCCCGGGACGCACAGACCCCGGGAGCGCGCGGAACACGGGACAGGGCCCGGACCGCACGCGGTCCGGGCCCTGTCCTACGAGGTCAGGAGGCCGGGCGCACCTGCACCGTGCCGTCGTCCAGCACGCGGCTCTCGAACGCCGGCTGGCGGCCGGTCGCCGGGCCGTGCACCACCGATCCGTCGTCCACCCGGAACGTGCTGCCGTGCCACGGGCACACCACGCACAGGTCGGAGTTGTCGTCGGTCACGATGCGGCCCTGGTGGAGCGGGCCCGCCAGGTGGCTGCACCGGTCGGCCAGCACGTGGACGTCGTCGCCCGAACGCAGCACGAACAGGCTGATGTAGCCCAGGCGCCGCAGCACCGGCCACCCGTCGGGCAGCTCCTCGACCGGGCACAGGTCGTGCCAGCCGAGCGGCACCAGGTGCGACACCTGGTCGGCGTGGTTGGCCCCGGCGGCCTGCCGGAACGCCAGGTGCCCGCCCAGGTAGCCGCCCACCATCAGCGCGCCGAGGCCCGCGTACCCGAGGCCCCGGCCCGCGCCGTCGTGCCCGCGGAGCCGGGCGACCAGCGACGCGCCGTAGAGCAGCGTCGCGGTCGAGGTGCCCATGGCGTGCACGAGGCCGACGCGCTGCTGCTCGCGGTGCAGCGCCGACCAGTCGGCGAGGCCGGTGAGGGCCGTGGGGACCGCCCCGGCCACCCCGGCGGCGACCAGGACCTGCGAGGCGCGGCGGGTGCCGGGCAGCAGGTCCAGCAGGGACGCCGAGACCCAGGCGCCCATCGGCAGGTCGGTGAGCGGCGGGTGGGCCGGATGGCCGGCCGGGACGCCGTGGAGCGCGTCCTTCACCGGCCCCTTGGGAAGGGCCCGGCGCACCGCCGTGGAGATGGCGCGGGCCGGGCGGTCCAGGCCCTTGGCGTGCTCCAGTGCCTCGGTCAGGCCCACCAGGCCCGACCCGGTCCGGGGCTGCCGGCCACGCCGGAAGATCTTGCTCGCCCGTCGGTTCATGTCCCTCCTCGGGTGCGTGCATCCGGTACCGAAAAAGACGGCCTTAACGGGACGCTCGGTGCGACCCTAGTCTCCGTGATCACCGGCGGCCACCTGAGGGGAGGGGTTCGCGACCGCCCGGAGGCCGGCTGACGGGCCGTCCGGTGGTTCGGCGAGATCTCGGCGCGCACCCACGGTGCCAGGTACCTACCAAAGGGTAAGGCGACCTAAACCAGCAGGACCCGGCACGGGACAGTGCCTTCTCCGGCACGGGGCCATCGCATACAGTGAGGGCGACTGCACGCGACCGGACGAGCCGATCACCATGGACGTGCCCCCGCTGCCCGACGCCGCCGCCGTGCGGCCGGACCCGACCACCACGACCCGCGAGTCCCTGATCGCCGACATCGAGGCGCGCTTCCCCGGCTGGGGCGCCTGGCACAGCGACGCCCACCGCTGGTGGGCGTTCCGCACCAGCGCCGATCCGCTGACCATCGACCAGCTCCGCGCCGGGTGCCGACTGCTGGTGCAGGCCGACACCCATGCCGAGCTGTGCCGCGCCATCTCGGCCGAGATCGAGTCGGCGCGGCGCGCCGCCTGAACGTCCGGCGGCGCGCCGCGCCGCCGGACGTTCAGGGGGCGGGCGCCATGGTCACGGGCGTCACGGCCACCGGAGTCACGGTCACGGGCACGCCGTTGAACACGGCGTTCCCCGACAGCGGGTCGATCTCCTGCTCGTTGGTGACGAGGTTGACGTTCACGCCCGCGCTGCCCGCCGCGACCCGCGCGCGGGTGCCCGGCAGGCCGTGGCCCCAGCCGTGCGGGAGGCTGACCACGCCCGGCATCAGCGTGTCGGTGGGCTCGGCGGTCGCCTCCAGCTCGCCCGCGCGCGAGGCGACGCGGACGCGGTCGCCCGCCGCGATGCCGAGGCGGTCGGCGTCGCCGGGGTTCAGCTGGAGGGTGCAGGTGTTGGAGCCGCGCACCAGCTCGGGGACGTTGTGCATCCAGCTGTTGTTGGAGCGCAGGTGGCGGCGGCCGATCAGCACCAGCTCGGGCGCGGGCCCGTCCAGGGCGACGCGCAGCCGCTCGACGTCGGCCGCGAACGGCGGCGGGCACAGCTCGATCCGGCCCGAGGCGGTGCACAGCACCTCCGCCAGGCGCGGCTGGAGCGCGCCCAGGTCGACGCCGTGCGGATGCTCGGTGCGCAGCCGGTCGAGGGTGAGCCCGGCGGGGTCGGCGCCGAAGCCGTCGCCGTAGGGGCCGAGGCGCAGCATCATGTCCAGGCGCTGCTCGGTGCTCGACGTCCCCGCCTTGGCGAGGATCTCGCGGAGCTCGGCGGGGTCGCGGCCGTGCACGGGGGAGCCCTCCATGGCCGCGGCCTTGCCCAGCGTGGACCCGATGATCATCTCGTCGAGGTCGGCGGGGGCGCCGTCGGCGCCGGCGGCCAGCAGCGCGAGGCGGGCCAGGATCTCGGCCTCGCTCGGCCGCCCCTCCGGGAGCGGGGACGCGGGCGGCGAGTAGCGCGCGTAGTTGCGCACCGCGAAGCCGAGCAGCGCGAGCGGGAAGTGCGGGCTCTGCGAGGGCCGGGGCGGCGGCAGGACGACGTGCGCGTGCCGGGTGGTCTCGTTGAGGTAGGGGTCCACGCTGACCATGAACTCCAGCTCGCCGAGCGCGGCGTCCAGGCGGGCCGCGCCCGGGGCCGACAGCGCCGGGTTGCCGCCGATGGTGACCAGGGCCCGGATCCGCCCCTCGCCCGGCGTGGTGATCTCCTCGGCGAGGGCGGCGACCGGGAACTCGCCGTTGACCTCGGGCAGGCCGCGCACGCGGCTGTGCCGGCGGCCGGTGGTGAACGGCCGCTTGCGCCGGTAGGCCGGCAGCGGGGCGGGCTTGGGGAACATCGCGCCGCCGGGCCGGTCCAGGTTGCCGGTCAGGACGTTCAGGACGTCCACCAGCCAGCTCGCCAGGGTGCCGAACGCCTGGGTGCAGGTGCCGATACGGCCGTAGACGGCGGCGCGCTCGGCGGCGGCCAGCTCGCGGGCCAGGCGGCGGGCGGTCTCGGCGGGCACGCCGGTGACGGGGGCGACGCGTTCGGGGGAGAAGTCGCGGGCCAGCGCGCGCAGGTCGGCCAGGCCGTTGACGTCCTGCGGGAGTGTGGCCAGGTCTTCGCCGAACAGCGTGTGCACCAGCGCCATCAGCAGGTGCGCGTCGGTGCCGGGCCGGACGAACACGTGCTCGTCGGCCAGCGCGGCCGTGCGGGTGCGGCGCGGGTCGACCACGGTGACCTTGCCGCCGCGCGCCCGGATCGCCTTCAGCCGGCCGGGGAAGTCGGGCGCGGTGCACAGGCTGCCGTTGGACTCCAGCGGGTTGGCGCCCAGCATCAGCAGGTGGCCGGTGCGGTCCAGGTCGGGCACCGGGACCGCCATCGGGTCGCCGAACAGGTGGCCGCTGCTGACGTGCTTGGGCATCTGGTCGGCGGTGCTGGCGGTGTAGACGTTGCGGGTGCCGAGCGCCTTGATGATCGCCCCGCCGTAGAGGGGGGCGGCGACCGAGTGCGCGGAGGGGTTGCCGAGGTAGACCGCGACCGCGTCCGGGCCGTACCGCTCGACGACGCGGGCCAGCTCGCGGCCGACGGTGGCGAACGCGGTGTCCCAGTCGCCGGGCGCGTGCCCGTCCGGGCCGCGCAGCAGGGGCCCGGTGAGGCGGTCGGGGTCGCCGTCGAGGCTGCCGAGGGTCGCGCCCTTGGGGCAGATGAAGCCCTTGCTGAACGGGTCGTCGCGGTCGCCGCGCACGCCGGTGACGGCCCCGGCGTCGTCGAGGGTCAGCTCCAGGCCGCAGAGGGCCTCGCAGAGCGGACAGGTCCGGTGGGCCGTACGGCTTCCCATGGAGATGCTCCTTGCGCCGGGAACGCCCCAATCATGGCGGTATCCGGTTCCGCGCGCCATGGTCTTCCTCCCCGTCCGGAGTTACCTTGGCGGAAAGGTCCCTGGGAGTCGCGATGGAGCCATGGGTCGTCTGGCTGCTCGCGGCCGCGCTGCTCGGCCTCGCCGAGCTGCTCACCCTGACGCTGGCGCTCGGCCTGCTCGCGGTCGCGGCGCTGGCGGCGGGCCTCGCCGGTGCGGCGGGCCTGCCGGTGGCCCTCCAGGTCGCGGTGTTCTGCGCCGGCTCGGTGGCGGGGCTGGCGGTCGTGCGGCCGATCGCGCGCCGGCACGTCCGGCAGCCGCCGCCGCTGCGCACCGGCACCGCCGCGCTGGTCGAGGGCAGCGAGGCCGTCACGCCCCCGTACGAGCTGGCCCCGGGCGAGGAGTGGCCCGCCGGGAAGACGGGCTGACAGAGGTACGGCCCGCCCCCTCGCCGTCAGGCGCGGGGGCGGGCCGTCAGGCCGCCGGGATCAGCCGCCGTTGACGCCGAGGCCCTTGGCAACGCGGTCGCCGAGGTCCTTGTGGACGTTGCGCCAGTACTCGACGACGCGCTTCTTCATGTCGCCGGTCACCTCGGGGGCCGAGGCGTGGCCGGTGATGTTGGCGACCATGTGGTCGCGGTCGGTGTCGGACAGGACCTTCTCCCACAGGGCGCGGGGCTGGGTGAAGTCGTCGTCCTCGCGGTGCAGCTGGTAGGCGCTGCGGACGATCTCACCGGCCACCCCGTAGTGCTCGCCGGTCCACAGCGACGGGTCGGCCGCGGGGCCGCCGACGGTGTTGGGCGCGTACACCGGGTCGGCGGGGTTCCGGAAGGTCATCGGGCCGTCGAAGTTGTAGGAGTGCACCTCGTTCTTCGGCCGGTTGACCGGGAGCTGCAGGTAGTTCGGGCCGATGCGGTAGCGGTGGGCGTCGGGGTAGGAGAACAGCCGGCCCTGGAGCATCTTGTCCGGGGACGGGCCGATGCCGGGCACGAAGTTCGACGGCTCGAACGACGCCTGCTCGATCTCGGCGAAGTAGTTCTCCGGGTTCCGGTTGAGCGTCCACCTGCCGATCGTGATCTCGGGGTAGTCGCTGTGCGGCCACACCTTGGTCAGGTCGAACGGGTTGAACCGGTAGTCGGCCGCGTCCTCGAACGGCATGATCTGCACGTTCACCGTCCAGGACGGGTGCTCGCCGCGCCGGATCGCCTCGAACAGGTCGCGGGTGTGCAGGTCGGGGTCGGCGGCCTCGGCGGCCTTCGCCTCGGCGGCGGTGAAGTTCCGGATGCCCTGCTCGGTCTTGAAGTGGTACTTCACCCAGAACCTGTCGCCGGCGGCGTTGTACCAGAGGAAGGTGTGCGACCCGAAGCCGTGCATGTGCCGCCAGGAGGCGGGCGTGCCGCGGTCGGTCATCAGGAAGGAGACCTGGTGGGCCGACTCGGGCGACAGCGTCCAGAAGTCCCACTGCATGTTGTGGTCGTGCAGGTGGTTGTCGGCGCGGCGCTTCTGCGAGTGGATGAAGTCGGAGAACTTCTGCGGGTCGCGGATGAAGAAGATCGGCGTGTTGTTGCCGACGATGTCGTAGTTGCCGTCCTCGGTGTAGAACTTCATCGCGAAGCCGCGCGGGTCGCGCGCGGTGTCGGCGCTGCCGTTCTCACCGGCCACCGTGGAGAAGCGCACCAGCGACTCGGTGCGGGCGCCGGGCTGGAAGAGCTTGGCCCTGGTGTACTGGCTGACGTCCTCGGTGATCTCCAGGACGCCGTAGGCGCCGCCGCCCTTGGCGTGCACGACCCGCTCGGGCACGCGCTCGCGGTTGAAGTGGGCCATCTTCTGGATGAGGTAGTGGTCCTGCAGCAGCAGCGGGCCGTTCGGGCCCACCGACTGCGAGTGCTCGTCGCTGGGGGCGGGCTGGCCGGCGTCGGTGGTGGTGACGGGGCGTTCGGACATGGCGCGGTTCCTCCTGCTTCATTGCCTGGTGAAGGCGCGGTGGTGCTCAGTGGGCGGGCGGTGCCGCTTCGCCGGGGGGTTCGGGCGCGGCGCCCGCGCGGCAGCCGGGGCACAGGCCCCAGAAGGTGACGTCGGCCTCCTCCACGAGGAAGCCGGCGGCGTCGGACGGGTCGAGGCAGGGCGCGTGCCCCACGACGCAGTCGACGTCCTCGACGGTGCCGCAGCGGCGGCACACCAGGTGGTGGTGGTTGTCGCCGACGCGCCCCTCGAACCGGGCCGGGCTGCCGGCCGGCTCGATGCGGCGGACCAGCCCGGCGGCCGTCAGCGCGTGCAGGGCCTCGTAGACGGCCTGCGTCGAGACGTGGCCGACCCGGTCGCGGACGCCACCGGTGATCGTCTCGACGTCGAGGTGGCGGCCCGCGCGGACGGTGTCCAGGATCGCGACCCGGGCCGCCGTCACGCGCAGGCCGGCGCCGCGCAGGGCGTCGGCGGGAGAGGTCGGGATCGCTGTCATGGGGATCAACCTACGCGCTTAACTTGAATGGTTCAAGTTAACGACATATCCCAGTTTGTACTGTGACCGACCTCTCGAACCTCTCCGCTCCCCGAGGCGTCCAAGCGAGCGGACAGCTGAAAACGGGAGGTCACGGTGGAAATCTGGCGGCGCGCGGGGCTGGTCGTCGCGCTCGGGGCCCTGGCCGCCGGCTGCGGTGAGGCGCCCATCGACTTCGGCGGCGAGCCCGCCAAGCCTCCCTTCACGGTCGCGTTCGGCGGCGACGTGCACTTCGCGGGCTCGCTGGCCGGACGCCTGGCGAGCGAGCCCGACGACGCGCTCGGGCCGATCGCCGCCGAGCTGCGGCGGGCCGACCTGGCGATGGTCAACCTGGAGACGGCGGTCACCGAGGGCGGCACGCCCGCGCCCAAGCAGTTCACCTTCCGGGCCCCGCCGGCGGCGTTCCGCGCGCTGCGCTCGGCGGGCGTGGACGTGGCGACCATGGCCAACAACCACGGCATGGACTACGGCGAGACCGGCCTCCAGGACTCGCTGAACGCTTCCAGGCAGCACGGCTTCCCGGTCGTGGGCATCGGCCGGAACGCCGCCGACGCCTACCGGCCCTGGGTCGCCACCGTGAAGGGCGCCAAGGTCGCGGTCATCGGCGCGACGCAGGTGCTGGACGACGAGCTGGCCACCGCGTGGACGGCGACCGACGCCAAGGCGGGCCTGGCCTCGGCCAAGGACGCGCCGCGCCTGGTCCGCGCCGTCCGGGAGGCCCGCAAGGGCGCCGACATGGTGATCGTGAACCTGCACTGGGGGCAGGAGCTGAACTCGTGCGCCACGCCGGTGCAGCGTCAGCTCGCCGCGCAGCTCGCGGACGCGGGGGCGGACGCGATCGTCGGCAGCCACGCGCACGTTCTGCAGGCGGGCGGCTTCCTCAAGGGCAAGTACGTGCACTACGGGCTCGGCAACTTCGTCTTCTACAACTCCGGGCCGCGCACCGGGAAGACCGGCGTGCTGACCCTGACCTTCGACCCCGGGGCCAAGAAGGTGACCAAGGCCGGCTGGGCCCCGGCGATGATCAGCGGCGGGATCCCGCGGCCGCTGGAGGGCGCCGAGGCGCAGCGGGCCCGCACCGAGTGGGAGGGGCTGCGCTCCTGCGCCGACGTCGGGGCCGGGCCCGCCTGACCCGGCGCCGATGTTTCACGGCGATGTTTCACGTGGATCGAAGGGTGACCTTCGTGTGCGGAGCGTCAAGGTGCGGCCCGGTCCCGGGCGATCGGCGGTGTCGGGGTGCGGAACCGTCGGTCCGGCGTGGCATGCTGTGGCCCGGACCGAACGAGGAGGCCCCCCGATGCGCAGGAAAGCGCTCATGCTGACGGCCCTGGCCGGGACCTTGTCGCTGGGCGCGGCCGCGTGCGGCGGGGGCGAGCCCGAGGCCAAGGGCGCCACCGGCCCGGCGAAGCCGCCGGCGGCCGGGCAGCCGAAGGGCGCCGACCGGCCCCCCGCCGCCGAGGCGCCCAAGCAGCCGATCACCCTGGCGTTCGGCGGCGACACCCACTTCGAGGACATGCTGCGGTCCCGGCTGGCCAGCCCGTCGACCGCGCTCGGTCCGATCGCCAAGACGCTGCGCGCGGCCGACCTGTCGATGGTCAACCTGGAGACCGCCATCACGACCGGCGGCACGCCCGCGCCGGGCAAGGAGTTCACCTTCCGCGCGCCCGCGTCGGCGTTCACCGCGCTCAAGGCGGCGGGCGTGGACGTGACCTCGATGGCCAACAACCACGGCATGGACTTCATGGAGTCCGGGCTGCGCGACTCGCTGAAGGCGATCAGGCGCACCGGGTTCCCCACCGTCGGGATCGGCAAGGACGCCGCCGAGGCCTACCGGGCGCACCGCGTCACGGTGAAGGGCAACCGGCTGGCGATCGTCGGCGCGACCCAGGTGCTGGACGACCACCTGATCTCGGCGTGGACGGCGACCGACGCCAAGGGCGGCCTCGCCTCGGCCAAGGACGTGCCCCGGATGGTGCGGGCGGTCCGCGAGGCCCGCAAGGGCGCCGACTACGTGATCGTCCACCTGCACTGGGGCCAGGAGATGAAGTCCTGCCCGCTGCCGCGCCAGCAGGACCTCGCCAAGCAGCTGGTGGCGGCGGGCGCGGACGTGGTGGTCGGCGGGCACGCGCACATCCCGCTCGGCGGCGGCTACCTGAAGGGCAAGTACGTCCACTACGGCATGGGCAACTTCGTGTTCTCCTCCGCGCGCGGCCAGACCGCCAACTCCGGCGTCCTGCTGCTGCGCCTGGACGGCGGCAAGGTGTCGGCCGCGAAGTGGAAGCCCGCGCTGATCTCCGGCGGCCTGCCGCGCCTGATGACCGGGGCCGCCGCCGTCGCCGAGACCAAGCGGTGGAACGGGCTGCGCTCCTGCACGGGCCTCGCCGCCCGCCCGTAACGGCCTCGCCCGCCCGCTGGACCCTCCCGCCGTGGGAGGGCCCAGGCTAGGGGCCGTGAGCGAAGAACTCCTACCGATCGGCCGCTTCGCGCGGCTGTGCCGCCTGAGCGTCAAGCAGCTCAGGCACTACGACGAGCTGGGCCTGCTGGCCCCCGCCCACGTCGATCCCGCGTCCGGCTACCGGTACTACCGGCCCGCCCAGGCGCGGGAGGCGCTGTCCATCGGGCTGCTGCGGTCGCTGGACGTGCCGCTGCCGGTCATCGGCCGGGTGCTGGACGGCGGTGCGGACGGGGCCGAGGCCCTGCGCGCCGCCCGCGACCGCATGGCCGCCGAGCTGGACCGGCGGCGGCAGGCCCTGGCCGCGCTCGACCGGGTGCTGGCGGACGGGCTGCCGCGCGCCGAGGTCGCGGTCGTCCGCGAGCCGGCCCGGACCGTCCGCGCGGTCCGCGACGCCGCCACGCCCACCACCGTCGGCGCGGCCACGTCGGCGTGCGTGGCGCGGCTGCTGGACGGCGCGGCGCCGGGCGGCGCGCTGGTCGGGCTGTTCCCGCTGGACCTCGCCGACGAGTTCGTGGTCGCGGTGACCGTCGAGGACGCGGCGGGCGACGAGGTCCTGCCCGGCGGCGCGTTCGCGGCCGCCACCCACGTGGGGCCGTACGGCCAGATCACGCTGACCGCGCACGCCCTGCTCGCCTGGTGCGGCGACCGCGGGCACACCCCCGCCGGGCCGGTCCGGGAGCTCTACCTCACCGATCCCGCGACGACCCCGCCCGAGCAGTGGGCGACCCGGGTCATGATCGGACTGGAGGACGCGGAATGAACTGGTACCAGGCGGCGGACGACCCCGAGATCGTCGAGTTCGGCCCGGTGCGCGGGCTGGCGGTGTCGGGCCGCGGCGAGCCGGGCGGCGCCGAGCACGGCACGGCCGTCCGGGCGCTCTACGCGGTCGCCGGGGCCGCGGGCCTGCCGCCCGCTCCGCTGGAGGGACGCTGGTGGGTCGAGGACGACCGGCCGCCGCTGGAGGTGCCGCGCGACGAGTGGCGCTGGCACCTGTTCCTGCGGGTGCCCGACGACGTCGCCGAGGTGGACGCCGGGCGGGCGGGGCCGGGCGCGGCCGCGCGCGTCCAGCTCGTCACCTTCACCGAGGGGCGGTGCGTGCAGATGCTGCACCGCGGCCCCTTCGAGGACGAGCCGCGCAGCCTCGCCCGGATGGACGCGTTCATCCGGGCCGAGGGCCTGGTCCACCACGGGCTGCACCACGAGATCTACCTGACCGACTTCCGCGAGACCGATCCGGACGCGCAGCTCACCATCCTGCGCCAGCCGGTGCGGGCGGCCTGACCGCCCCGGCGGGCGCTCTGGACACCGCACGCCGAACGCGTACGTTCACTGGAAAGGGACCCCTCTGACGGGCAGGTGAACGGTATGCGGGACCACCGGGTGAGGTCGGGCGAGATCGAGCTGGCCGTGCGCGAGCGCGGGCCGGAGGGCCGCCCCATGGTCGTGCTGGTGCACGGGTACCCCGACACCGGCGCGATGTGGGACGAGGTGGCCGAGCGCCTCGCCGACCGCTTCCGGGTGGTCGTCTACGACGTGCGCGGCGCGGGCGCCTCGACCACTCCCGCCGATCCGCTCGACTACGGCATGGACGTGCTGCTCGGCGACCTGGAGGCGGTGCTCGACGGGGTCGGCGCGACCGGCCCCGTCCACCTGGTGGGCCACGACTTCGGCTCGCTCCAGGGCTGGGAGGCGGTGACGGGCGACCGGCTGCGCGGCCGGATCGCCTCGTTCACCTCCCTGTCGGGGCCCGCGCGGCAGCACGTGCTGCCGTGGGCGCGCGAGCGGCTGCGGTCCGGGCCGCGCGGCGCGGCCGAGGTGCTGGGGCAGCTGCGGCGCAGCGCCTACATGCCGGTGTTCATCGCGCCCCGCGCCGGCGAGGCGTTCGCGCGGCTGATCCCGATGGTGTTCGCGCGCGACCTGGCCCGGGTGGAGAAGGCCGAGCCCCGGCCGGGCCACCCCGCCGACACCCTCGCCAGGGACGCGCGCAACGGCCTCGGCCTGTACCGCGCCAACCTGCGGCGGCTCCAGGACGCGCCGGGCGACGGGCGCACCGACGTCCCGGTGCAGGTGATCGCGCCCATCCGGGACCGGTACGCGACCGAGGGGATGCTGCTGTGCGGCCGGGGCATGGCGGAGCGCCTGTACGTGCGGCGCGTCGCGGCCGGGCACTGGGCGCCGCGCAGCCGCCCCGACCAGGTCGCGGAGTGGATCGGCGAGCTGGTGGAGCACGTCGAGGGCGGCCCGGAGACCGGCGGGCTGGCGCGCGCCCGCGCCGCCGCCGACCCCGCGAAGGAGTTCGGCGGCCGGCTGGCCGTGGTGACCGGCGGCGGCAGCGGCATCGGCCGCGCCACCTCGCACGCGTTCGCCGACGCGGGCGCGCGGGTCGTGGTCGCCGACCTCGACGAGGGCGCGGCCAAGCGCACCGTGGACGAGATCGTCGCCGCGGGCGGCGAGGCCCACGTCTACGGCGTGGACGTGGCCGACGCCGAGGCGATGGAGCGCTTCGCCGGCTACGTCCGGGAGACCTTCGGCGTGCCCGACGTGGTCGTCAACAACGCCGGGATCGGCATCGCCGGGTCGCTGCTGGACACCGGCGAGCAGGACTGGGCGCGCATCCGCGCCGTCAACCTGGACGGCGTCTACCGGGGCTGCCGCCTGTTCGGCCGGCAGATGGCCGAGCGCGGCGAGGGCGGCCACCTGGTCAACATCGCCTCGATGGCCGCCTACACGCCGACCGCCGAGCTGCCCGCCTACTCGGCGACCAAGGCGGCGGTGCTCCAGCTCAGCGAGTGCCTGCGGCTCGACCTCGCCGAGTTCGGCGTGGGCGTCTCGGCGATCTGCCCCGGCGTGATCGACACCCCGATCACGCGGAACGCGCGGTACGTGGGCATCCCCGCCGCGCTGGCCGACCGGCTCAAGGAGGAGGCCGCGCGGTCGTTCCGGCGGCGCGCCTACCCGCCCGAACGCGTCGCGCGGGCGATCCTGCGCGCCGTACGCGAGGACCGCCCGGTGGTGCCGGTCGCGCCGGAGGCCCGGGTCGCCATGATGGTGTCGCGCCTGGCACCCGCCGCGGGCCGCGCCGCGGCGGGCTTCGGGCACCGGGCGGGCGAGCGCGTCCGCGTCCGGTTCGCCGAGAACGCCGCCGCCCCGCGCCTGGCCGAAAGCGACAGCGCGCCGCTGCCGGACTAGCCGGGGAAGCGCAGCCGGACCAGGGTGCCGCCGCCGGGCGCCGCCTCGGCGGTCAGCCCGGCGGCGTGGTCGGCGGCCACCTGCGCCACGATCGCCAGGCCCAGCCCCGAGCCGGGCAGGGCGCGGGCGGCGGTGGCGCGGTAGAAGCGGTCGAACACGTGCGGCAGGTCGGCCGGGGCGATGCCGGGGCCGTGGTCGCGGACGGTCAGGACGGGCCCGCCGGAAGCGCGCAGGACGATCTCGACGGGGCCGTCCGCGCCGCCGAACTTGGCCGCGTTGTCCAGCAGGTTCGTGACGGCGCGGGTCAGCCGCCGGGGCGTTCCGGCGATCACCGCGGGCTCCAGGTCGGCGCGGAAGGCGACCTCGGGCCAGCGGGTGCGGGCCTCGGCCGCGCAGTGCTCCACGAGGCCGTCGAGCCGCAGGTGCTCGGGCGGGTCGCCGGGCTCGTCGCCGCGGGCCAGCTCGATCAGGTCGCCCACCAGGCCGGTCAGTCCGGCGAGCTGGCCGCGCAGCCGCGCCTTCACGCGGTCGCGGCGCTCGGGCGGCAGGCGGTCCAGCAGCTCGATGTCGGAGCGCAGGGCCGTCAGCGGCGTGCGCAGCTCGTGCGAGGCGTCGGCGACCAGCCGCCGCTGCGCGGCGACCGACTCCTCCAGCGCGGCGAGCGCGGCGTTGAAGCTGGTCGCCAGCCGGGCCAGCTCGTCGCCGCCGGTGACCTCGATGCGGTGGCCGGGGTCGCCGGTCGCGGTGACGCGTTCGGCGGCGCGGGTCAGCCGCGCGACCGGCCGCAGCGCGCCGCGCGCCACCAGGTAGCCGAGCAGCGCCGCCACGCCCACCCCGGCCAGCGCGGTGAGCAGCAGCCCCAGCCGCGCGGTGCGCAGGTTGCGCGCCACCCCGTCGGCCCGGACGCCGATCTCCAGCGCGCGGCCCGCGTCGAGCGGCTTGGTGTAGACGCGGACGGGCACGCGTCCCGAAGCCGTGTCGGTGAAGAAGGGCGGGCTCTGGCCTCCGGCCACGCGCACCATCTGCGGGGTGACCGGCAGCCCGGCGTCGGCGGGCTCGGCGCGGCCGTCGCGGTGCACGATCTGCGCGCAGGACGAGGTGATCCACTCGCACGACCCGGTCTGCGCCCAGCTCCGCGCCCGGACCTCCCGGTCGAGCTGCGCGGCCTGCCGCTGCAGCGACCGGTCCAGCTCGCCGTGCACCGCCCTGTCGAGCACCAGGTAGGCGACGGCGGTCGCGCCCGCGACGGCCACCGCCACGGCCGCCGCCGTCAGCACCGCGAGCCGCGCCCGCAGCGGCAGCCGCCCCCAGACCGGCAGCGGCCCGCCCCGGCGCGGCCGCCGGGGCCCGGTCACGGCGACCTCAGCACGTAGCCCACGCCGCGCACGGTGTGCAGCAGCCGGGGCTCGCCGCCCGCCTCCAGCTTGCGGCGCAGGTAGCCGACGTAGACGCCCAGCGAGTTGGACTCGGGGCCGAAGTCGTACCCCCACACCCGTTCCATGATCGTCTCGCGGGTGAGGACCTGCCCGGCGTTGCGCACCAGCAGTTCCAGGAGCGCGTACTCGGTCTCGGTGAACTGCATCCGCCGCCCGCCCCGCGCGCCCTCGCGGGCGTCGGGGTCCAGCGCGAGGTCGGCGTACCCCGGGGGAGCGGCGGGCGGGACGGCGCCGGCGACGCGGCGCAGCAGGGCGCGGACGCGGGCGCGCAGCTCGTCGGGCGCGAACGGCTTGACCAGGTAGTCGTCGGCACCCGCGTCCAGCCCAGCGACCCGGTCGCCCACGGCGTCGCGGGCGGTCAGCATCAGGACGGGCGTGCGGTCGCCGCGCCCGCGCAGCGCGCGGCACACCTCCAGCCCGTCCAGGCCAGGCATGAGCACGTCCAGCACGATCGCGTCGGGACGCAGCACGGCGGTCTCGGTGAGCGCGGCGGGGCCGTCCGGCGCGGTGCGGACGTCGTAGCCGTCGAGGCCGAGGGTGTCGCCGACGGTCTCCCGCACCGCCGGCTCGTCGTCCACGACCAGGACCCGCACATCCTCCATCATTCCCACGACGCTACCTGTGACCTGCGGTCACTCCACACGCCCCTTGAGAGCTTCCATGGTCCGGATGGTGATGACGGCCGCCGCGAGCACGACCGCCGAGACGATCCACCAGTACGGGGCGTCCAGATGGCGCGGCAGGCACAACACCGGCGTCCAGTCGAAGGCCTTGGCGGGGAACGGCAGGGCGCCCTCGTAGAAGCCGATGATCAGGGCCGCCCCGCTGACCGAGTCGTAGGTCTTGGTGTCGCTCATGGCGCGATCCTCGCCAGCGCGGCCGCCCGGCGATAGCGACCAAGGTCTACCCGGCCGCCGTCTTAGGAACCTCTTAGGAACGGGCGCCATGCTCGACGGCATGACCGAACCCGACACCGGGGCGCGACCGGCCCGAACGAGGCCGCCGTGAACCTCGCCCGTCACTGGCGGAACAGAAATGACGTCCGTTTCGTTATCAGAGCGGGCCGTGAAGGGACCGACACGATCCAGCGGCGCCTTGCGGGGGCGGGCGCCGGACGGATCGCGACGGCGGTCGACCGCCTCGACCGGACGGACCCGGCCTACGCCGCAGCGGACGCGATGGTCCGCCGGGCGGGTTCGGCGACGGTGGCCGGACTCGCCCACGCCGGCGTCCCGGCCGACACCTCGCGGGCCCGCGCGCCGACCGGCCATGAGCCGCGGATGACGCTGGAGGAGGGGCTGGCCCGGACCCCCTCCCGGCTCCGTGACAACCTGGACGGCATGGCCTCACGGGGGTACGTGAGATGACGAGGCACCAGGCCCGGCCCAAGCTGAGCCGCTCCGCCGAACGGCGGCAGCGGCGACGGCGACGGCGACGCGTCCGGCTGCTCCTGGCCGCCGCCGTGGTGCTGGGCCTGGCGTCGGCCGGCCTGTACGGCCTGTACACCGGGCTGAACGGCGACATCTCGCACGTCAGCTCCGACGGTCTCGGCCCGCGCCCCGGCAAGCGCACCGAGGCCGAGAACATCCTGGTGGTGGGCTCCGACAGCCGCGCCGGGGCCAACGCCGCCTACGGCCGCGACGAGGGCGCCCGCAGCGACACCATGATCCTCTTCCATGTGCCGGCCGACGGGCGGAACGTGCGCGGCGTCAGCCTGCCGCGCGACTCGATGGTGCCGATCCCGTCCTGCCGGGCACCCGGCGGCGGCACGGTCCCGGCCCGCACCGGCATGATCAACTCGGCGTTCAACGAGGCCGGGCTGCCGTGCGCGTGGAAGACCGTCGAGGCCGCCACCGGCGTGCACGTGGACCACGTGGTCCAGATCGACTTCACCGGTTTCAAGGCCATGGTGGACGCCCTCGGCGGCGTGGAGCTGGACGTCCCGCAGGCCATCGACGACCCGAAGGCCGGCCTGAGGCTCAAGGCCGGGCGGCAGCGGCTCGACGGCGAGCAGGCCCTCGGCTACGCCCGCGCCCGCTACAGCGTCGGCGACGGCTCCGACCTCGGCCGCATCCAGCGCCAGCAGGCCCTGATGAAGGCGATGGCCGACACCGCCAAGAGGCGGCTGGGCGAGCCGGGCAAGGTGTGGTCGTTCCTGCGCGCGGCCACCAGGTCGGTGACCACGGACAAGGACCTGGGGCTCAAGCAGATGTTCGACCTGGCGATGAGCGTGGGGGACACGAGCCAGGTGCGCTTCTCGACCGTGCCGGTGGAGCCGTACGCGGGCGACCCGAACCGGGTCCAGTGGACCCGGCCCGGGGCCGACGAGCTCTTCGAGTCACTGCGCTAGCGGCCGGGGGCCTGCCCCGGGCGGTCGGTGACGGCGATCCTCAGGTTGGCTTCGAGCCCGGTGACGGTGCCCTGCGGCAGCTTCAGGCCCGCATCGGGGGAGTGGGAGGCGTGCGCGCCCTTCGGCCGGAACGCGTCCTCGTCGTCGACGACCGTGCGCTCGCCCAGCAGCCGGTAGGTCCGCGCGTCGAAGATCAGCTCCGACCGGATGCCCTGCCAGGTCTGCCCGACCGCCACGCCGGTCCGCCCGGCGAGGTCGGTCACCGGACGGCGGGCGCTCACGCCGGGGATCGTGGTGGCCGCACGGAAGACCGCCGCGCGCGCCCCGGGCGGCAGGTAGCCCTCGCCGAGGGTGTCGCCGACCGTGATGAACGCCTGGACGTCCGGCGGGTTCTCGCCCTCGCTGTTGCGGTAGAGCCAGTCGCGCATCGCCCTGGTCCCGGTCGGCAGGTCGGTGCGGACGGCGGGCCGGTCCTTGCAGTCGGTCGGCGGGTTCCGCAGATCGAGCGGACCCGTGGGGTTCAGCGCCCGGGAATCGCCGTTCACGCCGGAGCCCGAGGTGCAGCTCCAGAACCTTTCCCACTGCCCCCCCTCCTTCTGGACGATGAGCCCGGCGTGCCTGCCGTCCGCCGACAGCCACGCCTGCCGGTGGGTGTGCCGTTTCGGCCCCGGGCCGTACCCGTAGCGGCCCTTCGACTCCACGTAGAGGTACTGGTCGGGCCGGAGCTTCAGCTCGGGCTCGGCGGCGGCGGCGTCGGCGGCGC
Source organism: Spirillospora sp. CA-253888 (assembly GCA_050936435.1). Classification (GTDB taxonomy): domain Bacteria; phylum Actinomycetota; class Actinomycetes; order Streptosporangiales; family Streptosporangiaceae; genus Spirillospora. The sequence continues at coordinate 3,595,549 of JBNJMT010000001.1, read as the reverse complement.
GGTTCAGGACGGTGACGGCCCCGGCCTGCGCCATCTGCGGCGGTCCGTCGCCGGGCGGTACGAGGACGAGCGCGGCGGTCACGCCGCCCGCCAGGGCCGCGCTCGCCAGGCCGCCGAACAGCAGGCGGCGCCGAGAGGGCAGGCCGAACGCGGAGGGCCCGCGGCGGGTGGTGATCTCTTCCAGCAGGTGGGCGCGGCGCGCGTCGTGGCGGCCCGGGGGCAGGTCGCGGGACGGCGGCGGGGCGAGGTCGTTCATGAGGTCGGCTCCGTGGAGTACGTGGGGCGGCCGGGCGGGACGGGCGGGCCCGCCGGGGGCGGTTCCGGTCCCGTCGGGACGCGCAGCCGGGCGCGGGCGCGCGACAGCCGGGAGCGCACGGTGCCCACCGGGACGCCGAGCGCCGTGGCGATCTCGGCGTAGCCGAGGCCCTCCCAGACCGACAGCGTCAGGATCTCCCGGTCGCGGCGCGGCAGCTCGGCGATCGACGCCAGCACCTCGCGCATCCGGCGCTCGGCGTCCAGGCGGGCGGCGGTGTCGTCGGCGCCGTCCGGGACGGGCGGCGGCGCGGGCAGCCGCGCCAGGGCGGCGCGGTGGCGGCGCAGCGAGCGGCGGTGGTTGTGCAGGACGTTGGTCGCCACGCCGTACAGCCACGGCAGCAGCGAGTCCGCCTCCAGCCGCACCTGGCCGCGCCGCCGCCAGGTCTCCAGGAAGACCACCGAGGTGAGGTCCTCGGCGGCCGACCAGTCGGCCGTGCGGCGGAAGCAGAAGCCGTAGACCGCGCGCGCGTGCCGGTCGAACAGCTCCCCGAAGGCGTGCTCGTCGCCGTCCTGCGCGCGTTGCCACAACGCCGCGTCCGTGAGGGTTCGCAGGGTCATGTCCTGTCTGTGTCCGGTGGGTGCGGGGGGTTCCGGAGAGCAGGCCGCGGACGGTGCGGACAGTCTTCGGCCGTCCTCGCGAGAGGTGAATGTCCCCCGGAGGTCAGGCGAGGTCGGGGGGCGGACGGCGGACTCCCGGCCGCGACCCGGCGTGACCGAGCGTAAATGGGGAGACAATGGATGCGTGACCGAGATCCGGACCCCGCTCCGCCGCCGCCCCGCCCAGCGCCGCAGTGCCGAACGCGTCCAGCGCATGCTGGACGCGTGCGCCGAGATCCTCGACGAGGACGGCTACGACGGGCTGACCACCACCCGCATCGCCCAGCGCGCCGAGGTCGCGATCGGCTCGGTCTACCAGTTCTTCCCCGACAAGCGCGCGGTCGCGCAGGCCCTGGCGCTGCGCAACCTGGAGGAGTTCGGCCGGCGGGTGTCGCGGCGGCTCGGCGAGGAGACCTTCACCGACTGGTCCGACACCGTCGGTGTGATCATCGACATCTTCGTGGACATGCACCGCACCGTGCCGGGCTTCCGGGTGCTGCGGTTCGGCGACGTGGCCGACATCAACCTGCTGGACTCCGACGCCGACAACAACGCGGTGGTCGCCGACCGGCTGCGCGACATGATCGTGCAGACGTTCGGCATCGCCGACACCCCCGAGCTGGCGCGCGCCCTGGCGATCGCGGTCGAGGCCGGGGACGCGGTGCTCAAGATGGCCTTCCGCCGCACCCCCGAGGGCGACCCCGAGATCCTCGCCGAGGCCGAGCGGCTCATCCACGGCTACCTGGCCGGGCACATCCGCTCGGCGTAACGGTAGATCACCTGTCGCAGGGGTATGGGACACTCCATTCCCCTCAGACCCCCCGCTTTGCAACAGAACAGGTGATACCGGTGGATCACGCGACGATGCAGCAACAGCACCGGTTCCTCGTGCGGCAGCGCCTCCGGTTGATGGTGAACCAGTACGAGGTGCACGCCGAGAACCCCGACGGCTCCGAGGGCGGGCTGGTCGCGTTCGCCCAGCAGAAGCGGCTGGCGTTCAAGGAGCAGGTCACCCTGTACGCCGACACCGGGAAGACGCAGCCGATCCTGGGGTTCAAGGCGCGCAAGCGCATCGACCTCGCGTCGGCCTACGACGTCACCGACGCGTCCGGGCAGCCGATCGGCGTGTTCCGCAAGGACTTCAAGAAGTCGCTGCTGGCCTCGACCTGGCACCTGGAGCAGCCCGGTCTCGGCGTGACGACCGGCAGCGAGCGCAACAAGGGCGTGGCGCTGCTGCGCCGGGCGTGGAACTTCATCCCCTACGCCGAGAACCTGCCGTTCGCCTGGCCCTACCACTTCGACTTCCACGCGGGCGACCAGGTCGTCTTCTCGGTGGAGAAGAAGTTCGGCCTGCGCGACCGGTACGTGGTGGACATCAAGGACCCGCGGCTGGACCGCCGCCTGGTCATCGCGATGGCGGTGGGGCTGGACGCGCTCCAGTCGCGCTGACGCCGCCGGTCAGCGGGCGGCGGCGAACGCGTCCAGGGCGATCCTGGTGGCGTCGATGCGGGTGGTGGTCCGGCCCGCGCCGATCGCGATCGAGCCCGGCCAGGTGTGGCCGCCGCCCGTCACGGTGTACAGCTCGACGGTCTTGCCGTCGCGGCAGCCGGTGTGGCGTTCGCGCCGCACCTCGCCGCCGATGGTGTCGGTCTCGACCGGACGGCAGCCGAACGCCCGCGCCCACTGCGCGGTCAGCCCCGCCACGGGCGGCAGGTGGAAGCGGCCGTCCAGCGGCCGCATCCAGCCGGGCACCTGCGCGCGGTTCCCGCCGAACGGCTCGCCGCCCCGGTAGGGCACGACCCGGTCGGCGTCGCCGTGGAACGTCACGATCGTGGTCGGCTTCGCGCCCGCGCACGGCCGCGCCAGGTTGATCCCGGCGACCGGGGCGATCCCGGCCAGCCGCCCGCGCAGCCCGCAGACCATCGCGGCCGACAGTCCGGCGCCGTTGGAGAAGCCCGCCGCGAACTCCCGCTTGCGGTCGATGCACAACGTGCGCTCCAGGTGGTCCAGCAGCTTTCCCATGTAGGCGGTGTCGGCCGAGCCGTCGGCCATGCCCGGCAGCTTCCAGCCGTCGCGGCCGGGCGCGGCCTCCGGCTCGACCACCGCGAACCCGCGCTGCGGCCCGGCGCTGCCCAGCCGCCCGTACAGCGCCTGCTGGAAGCCGTTGGAGTGCAGGCCGTGCAGGTCGAGGATCAGCGGGACGGGCTTGGCGCCGTCGTAGGTCGGCAGCGTCAGCGAGTAGGCGCGGCCACCGAAGGCGTGCCGCCCGGAGCCGGGCGACGGCTTCCCGCATCCGGCGCTGGCCCCGGCGGCCGGGGCCGGGGCGCTCGGCTCGGCCCGGACCGGTCCCGGCGCGTCCGCCGAGCATCCGGCGAGGGCCAGGCCCGTGGTCAGGGCGGCGAGGAGGGCGAGGGGGCGGCGCATCGCTCGATCGTATGCGCGGTCAGAGCCAGCCCTGCGCCTCGGCGGCGCGGACGGCCTCGATGCGGTTGCGCGCGCCGACCTTGCTGATGGCGGCCGACAGGTAGTTGCGGACCGTGCCCTCCGACAGGTGCAGGCGCGCGGCGATGTCGGCGACCGTCGCGCCGTCCCGGCCCGCCGCCAGCACGTCGCGCTCGCGCGGCGACAGCGGGTTCGGGCCCGCGCTCAGCGCGGCGGCGGCCAGCGCCGGGTCGATCACGCGCTCGCCCGCCGCCACCCGGCGGATCGCGGCGGCGAGGTCCTCGGCCGGGCCGTCCTTGATGAGGAACGCGGCCGCGCCCGCCTCCATCGCGCGGCGCAGGTAGCCGGGCCGCCCGAACGTCGTCAGGATCATCACCCGGCAGCCGGGCAGCGCCGCGCCGATCTCGGCGGCGGCGGTCAGCCCGTCCTTGCGGGGCATCTCGACGTCCAGCAGCGCCACGTCCGGGGCGAGCCGGACCGCGGCCGCGACCGCCTCGTCCCCGTCGGCGGCCTGCCCGACGACCTCCAGGTCGTCCTCCAGGTCCAGCAGGGCGGCGAGGGCGCCGCGGACCATGCCCTGGTCTTCGGCGAGGAGGACTGTGATCACGCCGGGGACTCTACCTGCGCGGGGAGCAGCGGGACCTGGACCCGCACCCCGAAGCCGCCCTCCGGCAGGGGGCCGGCGGCGACCGAGCCGCCCGCCTCGGCGACGCGCTCGGTGAGGCCGGTGAGGCCGTTGCCGGGGACGTGCCCCGGCCCGGCCCGGCCGTCGTCGCGGATCTCCAGGGTCGCGGTGCCGCCGTCCCGCCCGACCGTGATCGTGCAGCGGGTGGCGCGGGCGTGCCGGACGACGTTGGTGACGCCCTCGCGCACCGCCCACCCGAACAGGCCGTCGGCGGCCTCCGGCAGCGGCCCGTCCGCCCCCTCCACGGCCACCGCCACGCCCGCCGCCGCCAGCACGGCGCGCGCGCCGTCCAGCTCCTCGGCCAGGCCGCGCCGCCGGTAGCCGCTGATCGCCTCGCGCACCTCCGCCAGCGCCCGCCGCGCCACCTGCTCGATGTCGGCGACCTCGGCGATCGCGCGCCCGGTGTCGCGCCCGGCGACGCGGCGGGCCAGCTCGCTCTTCAGCACGATCAGCGACAGGCTGTGGCCCAGCAGGTCGTGCAGGTCGCGGGCGATGCGCAGCCGCTCGTCGGCGGCCGCGAGCCGGGCCGCCTCGCCGCGCGCGGCGCGCAGCTCGGCGACCAGCCCGCGCGAGTGCCGGAAGGCCACCATCAGCAGGCCGAACGACAGCAGGGTCAGCGAGATCACCGCGATCATCTGCGGCGGCGCGCCGAGCAGCAGGCCCTGGGCGATGGCCAGCACCATCGCCCCGGCGACCCCGGCGGGGGCCGCCCTCATCGGCAGCGTGAGCGCGCCGACGATGCCGAGGTAGATCGGCAGGCCCAGCCAGTGCTCCCCGAAAGCGGGCGGCAGCGCCACCGTCAGCGCCGCGAGCGCGCCGAACAGCGTCCAGGCGAGCGGGGTGAACGGCTCCGACCAGCTCCGCCGGTTCAGCGCCGCCCCGTAGTAGACCGCCACGAACACCGCCAGCGAGGCCAGCTCCAGCACCCGGCGGGCGCCGTCGTGCCGGGCGGCCTCCAGCCCCACGGGGATCAGGTAGAGCAGCCCGAACGAGATCCAGAAGGCCCGGCCGCGCATCCGGGGCGCGTCGTCGTCGGACCCGGACCGGTCGTTCATCGGGCGACCGCCGGGGCGGGGAGGGGGGCGTTCATGCGGCTGACCATGCTCTCCACGCTAGGGAAGGCCCGCGCCGCGGCGGTAGTGCGGGGCGCGGCCGGTTCGCCGTGACTTATGTCAGGCGGCGCGCGGGCGGGCGGCGGTTGAGCGCTCGGGTATGGCCAACGCGTGCTTTACATGTTACGAAGGTATGTAAAGCGGTGGGCGGCGACCCTCGCGCCCGACGGCCTTCCCCGCCGGGCGCCCGCACCGTAGGAGGCTTCCCCGTGACCTCGTTCGACCTGTACACCGGCTCGGTCCCCAAGGAGACCTGGGACGTTCCGATGGCCGGTGACGCCCGCTTCACCTGGGAGTACGACGACGGCCGCGACCGGCTGCTGGGCCTGTACCAGAAGGGCAAGGACAAGCAGTGGGACGCGCAGAAGCGCATCGACTGGGACCTGGAGGTGGACCCGGTCAACGTGGCGGGCCTCCCCGAGCAGTTCAACCCGCTGTTCGGCTCGGACATCTGGGACCGCATGACCCGGAAGGAGCGCGACGAGTTCGGCCGGCACCAGGGGTCGTGGCTGTTCAGCCAGTTCCTGCACGGTGAGCAGGGCGCGCTGAACGTCTCGGCGCGCATCGTGCAGTCGGTGCCCGACCTCGACTCCAAGTTCTACGCCGCGACCCAGACCATGGACGAGGCGCGGCACGTGGAGCTGTACGCGCGCTTCCTCAAGGAGAAGATCGGGATGGCGTACCCGATCAACCAGGACCTGGCGAGGCTGCTGGCCGAGTCGCTGGAGGACTCCCGCTGGGACCTGCCCTACCTCGGGATGCAGGTGCTGATCGAGGGGCTGGCGCTGGCGGCGTTCGGGCTCTACCGCGACATGTCCACCAACCCGCTGGTCAAGCAGCTGCTCGCCTACGTGATGCAGGACGAGGCGCGGCACGTGGCGTTCGGGCGGCTCGCGCTCAGGGACTACTACGCCGAGCTGACCAGCAGGGAGCGGGCCGAGCGCGAGGAGTTCGTGGTCGAGGGCTGCTACCTGATGCGCGACCGGTTCAAGGGGCGCGAGGTCTTCGAGCAGCTCGGCCTGCCCATGGACCGGTGCATGGAGTACGTCGACAACTCCGACATGTACACCCTCTACCAGTCGCTGCTGTTCAGCCGGATCGTGCCGTGCGTCAAGGACGTCGGGCTGTGGGGCGACAAGGTGCAGGCCGCCTACCTCGACATGGGCGTGCTCGACAACGCCAAGGCCGACCTGGAGGCGCTGATGCGCCAGGACGAGGAGATCGCCGAGAAGGTGGACGCGGAGAGGTACGCCCGGGAGCTGGCCGTGCGGCAGGAGGAGGTCGCCGACGCGATCGCGCTGGGCGGCGCCGCGGAGTAGCCCATGGATTCACCGCGTAGGTAAAAACCACGAACGCCCCGGATGCCTTCCGGGGCGTTCGCGCATTCATATCCGGGCCATTGTCGGGGCAGCGGGGCCCCAAGGAACGGGGGATTTGGCCCCGATACGCGGCGGTATGGCGGGCAGGTCAGGGGCCTTTCGTAGATCTTTACCGTGCGGCTTGGTCATTTCTCCAATTCCCTGTGCCCGCCGGTGGGCTGTACTAGCGTCCCGGCACGAAGGCGCGACTGGACAAACGATTCCGGGAGGGGTTCCTCGGAACCGCAGTGCGCCCGTTCAGGGACAATCGAAAAACCCCCGGGGGGAAGAGAATGAACCGTTCCACCAGGAGCCTGCTGAGGGCCGCCGCCGCGCTCGCTCCGGCGGCCGTGCTGCTGGCCGCCGCGGCCGTGCCGGCCGGCGCCGCCCAGCGCGAGATCGACCGGACCGTCGACGAGGTGCTGCAGCCCGTCACCTCCATGCCCGTCACCTCCATGCCCGCCGCGCCCGGCCTCGCGCCGATCTCGCTGCCGGCCAAGAGCCTCAAGTCCTCCACCACCCTGAAGCGCGCCGCGGCCCACCGCGTCCGGACCCCGGCCGCCTGCCCCGCCGCCGCGCGCTGCCCCCACCACGACCACCAGGAGGCGGCGCCGGGCGGGCTGACCGAGACCCAGGTGGGCGAGGTCGTCCGGAGCCTGGACGTGGCGGGCCTCGTCAAGTCCGGCGAGGCCGGACAGGTCACCAAGTCCCTGGGCGCCCGGACGTCCGGCCGCCGGCCGGCCGGCGGCCACCTGCCCAAGGTGCCGGGGAGCGGCGTGCTGAACGGCGTGACCCGCTCGGGCACCGTCGCCCCGGTGCTGGACACCGTCTCGACCGAGTCGGTCCTGCCCGCGGGCTCGAACCGGCGCACGGCCCGCCGCGCGACCGGGCCCGTCTCGCCGCTGCCGCTCGGCACCGAGCAGGTCCAGGGCGTGCTGAACGGCCGCTCCGGCGACCCGGTGCAGGACCTGCTGGGCGGCGTCACCGGCCAGGGCGGCCGCCCGAACGCCATGGTGTCCGGCCGGCTCGGCGGGATCGCCGGCGGCCTGACCGACACCTCCGGCCTCGTGCCGCCGGTGCCGTCGATGCCGCTCGCGAGCTGACCCGCGCCCGAACGGGCCGGCCGCCGAACGGCGCGGCGACGGTCCCGGCGCCTCGACGGGGCGCCCCCGGAACACCTCCGGGGGCGCCCCGTCGGCGTTCGTGCGAAAAGCCCGTGATCTCCCCGAGATCGGTGCGTCGACGCAGAGTAAAGGTGATCTTCACTGGCCTTCACTCTGTGAAGTCGAATGACCTCGAAGGGCAAAAGCCCGGGTGACAAACCCCACAAAGGGCGGCCTTCGGCTTGCTTCATGAGTTTCACAACGTACGGTCAAGGACTTGTGTGCGGCACCAGGACCGATCACGGCGGCGCAGAGCCGTCCGAATGAAGCAGCAGTCCAAATGAACATGCGCGCCGGTGCCGCACCCGCCGGACGCCGTACCACCGTGATGCCGCGGTAGGAGCCCCGAGACGAGGGCAGGGCGGGCGCCCGTGGGACCGCGAGGTCCCGGGGAGGACCCGCGCGGCGAGCGACACCACCGCCGAAGGATCAGGGCCGCACGAGCGCGGTCCGGGGCGTCCGGAGACCTGTCCCCGAACAAAGGACCCTTCTCCGTGGGCACCTCTGGAAAGCACCGCCCCAAGAGCCGGCTCAGGCTGATCCTCGTCGCCTCCGGCGTCGCCGTGGCGGTGCTGGCGGCGGGCGCCGCGGCGCTGCTCGGCTCGTCCCGTTCGCCGGAGCCGGCACGGGCCGCGCAGACCCTGCCGCAGCCGTCGGAACCGCGGGCCACCGCGCCGCTGGCCGACCCGCCCCGCGCCACGCCGAGCCGCGCCAGCCGCGGCGGGCACCGGACCGCGGAGCCGACGCGCACGCCGTCCGCGGCCCCGTCGGCCAAGCCGCGCAAGACGGAGCGGCCCAAGCCGAAGAAGACCCCGAAGGCGCGGGTCGTCAGCAGCGGCTCGTGCGAGGCCTCCTACTACTGGGAGGGGCAGATGACCGCCAGCGGCGAGCGGTTCGACCCGAGCGAGCTGACGGCGGCGCACAAGACGCTGCCGATGGGCTCCAAGGTCCGCGTGACCAACAAGAACAACGGCAGGACCGTCCTGGTGCGGATCAACGACCGGGGCCCGTACGTGGGCGGCCGCTGCCTGGACCTGTCCAAGGCGGCGATGGCCGAGATCGGCGGCACCGGTTCCGGGGTCGTCCCGGTGAGCTACCAGGTGCTGGCCCGCCGCTGAGCCGGCTCAGCCGCCCCGGCCCGAGCCCTCCAGGCGCAGCGGCACCGGGACCGGCCGCAGGTCGGTGCGGGTCTCCGCGGCGGGCGCGCCGTGGCCGAACCGCGGATCGACCTCGGCGATCCGCTCCCGGAACCAGTCGCTGAGCACCCCGTCCACCCGGACGGCCTCGGTGATCGGCGGCCGCGGCTCGACACCGGGCTCGGCGGCCAGCGCGTGCCCCATCCGGAAGGTGGCCGACTCCACCGCGGCGCTACCGTGCCGGCGCAGCAGGTCGCGCAGCGCGGTGATCTCGCCGGGCGGCACCACCCGGTCCTTGGCGCCGCCGATCAGCAGCAGCGCCGTGCCGCGCGCGGCGACCTCGCCGGCGCGGGCGCCGAGGTCCAGGCGCTCGGCGAGGCCGCGCGCCCGGTCGGACCAGGCGCGGTCGCGGCCCGCGCGCTTCTCCAGGGCGCGGGCCGCGCGGCTCGGCGCCACGACCGGCGCGACCAGCGCGGCGGTGCTCACCGGGACCACGTCGCGCGCCAGCGCCAGCAGCGCGGCGGCCCCGCCGGCGGAGAACCCGGCCAGCCCGACCGGGCCGTCGGGCAGGCCGAGGTCGCGGCGCAGGTCGGCCAGCGCGGCGGGCAGCCGCTCCACGGCCTGCTCGACGGCCGCGCCGTAGGCCTCCATGCCGTGCGACTCCAGGAACGCGCCCGACCCCAGCCCGGCGGCCGGCCGGCCCTCGGGGACCGGCAGGTCGAGGTAGACGCGCCAGACCGGCACCCCGGTCATCGGCGCGGCCGCCGCCAGCGCGGTCGCGGTGCGGGGCGGGTCGAGGCCGGGCCAGGCCACCACGAGGCGGGTGGCGGTCGCGGGGCGCGCGTCCACGGCGGTAGGCGGCAGGGCGAGGTAGCCGGAGCCCGCGGCGGTGCCGCGGACCGGGCCGCCGGTGGGGGACGGGATGGGACGGTCGCCGGTCATGTCCTGCGTCAGCTCCTGGTGCCTGGCGGGCAGGGCCCTCGTGCCGGGACGGCCGCGCTGGCGGGGAGACGGCGCCCTCCCGCGTGGCCAGGGGGGCCCGAAGGCCATGTTTCCAGCGCACGCCGGAAAATGCGGCCGAATCCCCGCAGCCCGCCCGTCCGGGTGACGAAAACCTGGCCCCCGATAACCCGGGCGGCCCGGGGGCGCCAGGAGTCGCGCCCGTCACACCGGGGAACACGGCGGCCCCCGCCCGCGTCCTAGTAGAGCGTGGGCGTCTCGGGGGGCGCCCTCAACCACCTTCAAGGAGTCCCTGATGGACAAGAAGCGCAGCGCGGCGGCCGCGGGGGCGGCCTGGGAGATCTACAGCGAGACGCTGAAGCCGGACGCGCCGGGCCTGGGGGAGCGCGCCAGGGCCGTTCCGCGGATGCTCAAGGCGGTCCTGCGCGGCGAGTACAAGGGCCTGTCGTACGGAACGCTCGGCCTGCTGGCGCTGGGCCTGGTCTACATCGTCTCGCCGATCGACGCGATCCCCGAGGTCCTGCCGGTCGTCGGCGTGATGGACGACACCGGCGTGGCCCTGTGGCTGGCCGCCGCCCTGGTGAGGGCCGCGGGCGACTACGTGACCTGGGAGCGGGGCGGCCGCCCGACCGTGGTGGTCGGCGAGGTCGTCGACCGCTGACCCGAGGGCCCGCGGGCCCGGCCGGCGGCCGTCAGGCGCGGCCGCCGGCGGGGTCGAGCTGGGCGGCGAAGCGCCCGGCGACCGCCCGCATGACCGGCACCACGCCGGCCACCGCCTCCCGCGTCATGCGCGCCGAGGGCCCCGACACCGACAGGGCGGCGGGCGCGGGCGCGCCCGGCAGCGGCACCGCGACGCAGCGCACGCCGATCTCCTGCTCCTCGTCGTCCACCGCGTAGCCGCGCTCGCGGACCAGCGCCAGCTCGGCGACCAGCGCGTCGGGGTCGGTGAAGGTGCGCGGCGTGTGGGCGGGCATCCCCGTGCGCGCCACGATCTCGCGGACGCGGGGCTCGGGGAGCTGCGCCAGCAGCGCCTTGCCGACCCCGGTGCAGTGCGGCTGCACGCGCCGCCCGACCTCGGTGAACATCCGCATCGAGTGCCGGGAGGGCACCTGGGCGACGTACACCGCCGCGTCGCCCTCCAGCACGGCCATGTTGGCGGTCTCGCCGACCTCGTCCACCAGTTCGGCGAGCGCCGGGCGGGCCCAGGAGCCCAGCAGCCGGGACGCGCCCTCGCCCAGCCGGATCAGGCGCGGCCCGAGCGCGTACCGCTTGGACGGCTCCTGCCGCACGTACCCCTGGTTCACCAGGGTGCGCATCAGCCGGTAGATCGTCGGCATGGGCAGGCCGGAGACCTCCGTCAGCTCCGACAGCGCCATCTCGCCGCCCGCGTCGGCCAGGTGTTCCAGCAGCTCGAAGGCGCGTTCCAGGGACCGTACGGCCTCCGCCACCGGTGTCTCCTCTCCTCGCGGACACCCGATTCTACGGAGAAATGATTTCGCTGTGCGAAATGGTGCCGTCCTGTGATCGCGACGTTACGGCCCGTGCGCGGCGGGCAATACTGACTAGGCCCGGCGTTCCACGGCGCCGCCCCCGGCGAACAGGACGATGGTCAGTGACGAGGGGGACGCGTGCCTACCGGGGGCAGCACGGCATCGAAGCGGCGCACACGGGCGAGGCGCTGGAAGGCGGCCGCGCTGGGCGGCGTGCTGGTCCTGCCGGCGTTCGCGATGGCGGAGACCACGGCCCAGGCGGCGAGGAGCGGCCCCGTGGAGGACATGGTGTCGTCCCTGCTGGCCGATCCCGTGCCGCAGGCGCGGCCCACCGCGCCGGCGCGACCCACCGCACCGGCCCGACCCGAGGCGCCCGCCCGGCCCAAGGCCGCGGCCGCCGCCCAGAGCGGCGCCGTCCGCCTGGCCGCCACGATCAGTCCCACCGGCCGCGCGGCGCGGAGCGGCGCCCAGGTCTTCACCTATGTCGCGGAGGTGCGCCCGCTGGGCGGCACGACGCGCGACACCAGCCTGCTCCTGCTCGCCCAGCGCCCGCTGGCCTGGGAGGACGTGCCGCGCGGCTGCGCCGCGCAGGGCGCCACGCCGGTCCTGCGCTGCGACCTGGGCGACCTGGCCCGGCCCTGGCGCACCAAGCTGAACGTCCGGCTGGCCCCCTCGGGCGCCGACCGTGCGTCCCAGGGCCGTGTCGAGCCGAGCGCCGCACGCGCGCCGGAGGCCGGAGACATGGTCGGGGTGAAGCCCGCTGCGGGCGCCGCGCCGAGGACGTCGGCCGCCGCCCAGATGGCGCGCGCGCCGGAGGCCGCCGAGGGCCGTTCGCCCCGGATCGTCGCGGTGGCGGAGGCCCGGAACGTCAAGGACGAGGCCATCGCCACGATCGTGCTGCCCGCGCAGCGCCCGACGCGCCCGAAGGGGACCGCCTCGCCCTCCCCCGCGCCGGCCACGTCCGGGATCCCGGCCCTGCCGCCGCTGCCCGGCGCGAGCCCGAGCCCGACGGCTTCGCCGAAGCCGCGGAAGACCGTCGCCCCGAAGGCGGGGAAGCCGGCCCCGAAGGCCGCCCGCGACAGGGCGGAGCAGGCACGGCCGCAGCCTGCGCCCGTACGGAAGCCCCAACGGTCGCCCGCCCCCCGCCCGCCCCGGCGCGAGCCGCCGGCGAACGCGCCCATGTTCATCACGCCGCCGGTCCCGGCCCAGGCGCCGCCCGCGGACCAGGCACCGCTCCCGCTCCCCGGCCCGGCGTTCGCGCCCGAGCCCGCGCCCTTGCCGCCCTCGTCCGTCGCGCCGGGCGCCCCGGCCCTGCCGGTCGTGCCGCCGTCCGGGCCGCCCATGGACCTGCCGACCACCGGGCCGTCCGGCTCGGTGCTGCCGACCTTCGACGGGCGGGCCGGGATCGCGCTGCCGCCCGGCGCGGCCGACGGCCAGCTGACGCTGATCTCCCCGACCGGCATGGACGAGGAGGGCGACGGCACCGACTGGGCCGTGGTCCTCGGGATCACGCTGATCGCCGAGGTCGGGCTGCTGTGGCTGGCCGCCTGCCTGGGCCTGTGGCGCCGGCGCATGGCCCTCGCCCGCACCGCCCGCCTGAACGCCCTCGACGCCGCGCGCACGGCGCGGCCCGTCCTGCCCGCGCGCCGCGTTCCGCTCCTGCTGCGGCCGGTGGCCGCCGCGGGGCGGACGGTGCGCCGCCGGCGGTCCCGGCCGTCCGGAACCGACCAGGCCCGGTAGCCGGTTCCGGTCATCCGGATCGGGTTCCGCGCCCCGCCGCGCCATTCCCCAGGGCCGACGCCGTCAATAGGCTGATCGCCGGACAGTGAAGACTGCCGTCACGGATAGGGGATCCGGTATGTCGGAGGCGACCATGCGGTGTCCGAAGTGCGCGTCCGCGCTCGACACCCACGAACGGCACGGGGTGGTCATCGAGGAGTGCCCCGGCTGCCAGGGCGTGTTCCTCGACCGCGGCGAGCTGGAGCTGCTCATCGACGCCGAGAGCAAGTACCTGGCCGAGCTGGGCGAGGACGAGAACCCGCGGACGACCTACCAGGGGCGGCACCGGCGCGGCATCATGGAGAAGATCTTCTCGGCCGAGGGCCGCTGACCGCGGCGCCCGCCGGAGGGCGCCGTCCCGGGGCGCCGGCCGCGCCGTGACCGGTGAGCGAGCGGCGGAAAGCGCGCGAAGACCGGTCGGCGGTCGGCACCCACTTGTCACTACTGTGACAAAGCGCGCGGGAAGTAATGTGCCTCCAGACCAGTACCCGCCGATGGCTACCTTCCGGTAGCTTCACGCTGCACGATCATTGCCGGTAGCCGGGGGGCGCCCGCGAAGCGCGCCCGGCCATCGCCGCTCAACCCCCTGCCGACGGCGCGCAGACCCCGACGGAACTGCGTCCGGCACATCCCCCGGGAGATAGATCACATGGCACTGGGCTCGCTGCTTCCCGAACTCCGGCCCGGCGGCTCCGGCCGCACCCCCCTCATCGAGCGGGTCGCCCGGTGGGCGGCGGAGAAGCCGGACGCGCCCGCCTGGACCTTCGTGGACTACTCCCTGGACCCCGCCGGGGCGCACCTGACGCTGAGCTGGGCCGAGACCGACCGCCGCGCCCGCGCGATGGCGGCCCGGCTGCGGCAGGCCGCCGAGCCCGGCGACCGCGCCGCGCTGCTGCTGCCGCAGACGCTCGAATACATGATGACCATGCTCGGCGCCATGTACTCGCACGTGGTCGCGGTGCCGCTGTTCTCCCCGGACCTGCCCGGCCACGCCGACCGGCTGATCGGCGCCTACACCGACGCCGAGCCCGCCGTCATCGTCACCACCCGCAACGCGCTGCCGCACGTGGAGAAGTTCCTGGCCGACCACCCGGTGCCCCGGCCCCGGGAGATCGTGTTCGCCGAGGAGCTGGACCTGGCGCTGGCCGACACCTGGACCGACGAGCCGATCGGCTTCGACGACCTCGCCTACCTGCAGTACACCTCCGGCTCCACCCGCCGCCCCGCCGGCGTGGAGATCACCCACGGCAACGTCACCGCCAACGCGATGCAGCTGTGGGCGGGCTGGGCGCCCGAGAAGCCCAACCCCGAGCTGGTGAGCTGGCTGCCGCTGTTCCACGACATGGGCCTGATCGCGACGATGGCGCTGCCGCTGGTCAGCGGCGACCACGCGATCTACACCGACCCGGTGTCGTTCATCATGAACCCGATGCGCTGGCTGGAGCTGATCGCCGGCCGGGAGAGCAGGAACGTCTACACCGCCGGGCCCAACTTCGCCTACGAGTACGCCGCGTCGATGGCCACTCCCGACAAGCTCGCGAACCTCGACCTGTCGGGCCTGGTCACCTGCCTGAACGGCGCCGAGCCCATCCGCACCTCCACGCTGACGACCTTCGCCGACGCGTTCGCCCCCGCCGGGCTGCGGCCGGGCGCGCAGGCCCCCGGCTACGGGCTGGCCGAGGCCACGGTGTTCGTGACGGCCGCCGCCGAGGACGCCCCGCCCAAGATCATCACCGCCGACCGCGACGCGCTCACCCAGGGCCGCCTGGAGCTGTGCGAGGCGGGCACCGACCGCGCCAGCACGCTGGTGTCGTGCGGCGGCCCGGTCGGGCAGATCGTGGCGATCGTGGATCCCGAGACCCGGCTGGAGCAGCCCGACGGCGCGGTCGGCGAGATCTGGGTGCACGGCCCCAACACCGCGCCCGGCTACTGGCGCAACTCCGAGCGCAGCCAGGACACCTTCGGCGGCGAGCTGGCCGAGCCCGGCGACCTGCCGGCCGGGCCCTGGATGAAGACCGGCGACTACGGCGTCGTCCACGAGGGCGAGCTGTACGTCACCGGCCGCATCAAGGACCTGATCATCGTGGACGGCCGCAACCACTACCCGCAGGACATCGAGCTCACCGCGCAGGAGGCGCACCAGGCGATCCGCCCCGACCACGTCGCCGCGTTCGCGGTGGACGGCGGCGAGACCGAGCGCCTGGTGGTGGTCGCCGAGCGCAACCGGCGGGTGCCGCTCGGCCGGCTGGACCTCGCCGAGGTCGAGTCGGCGGTGCGCGGCGCGGTCAACGTCGAGCACGAGATGGGCGTGGCGGAGTTCCTTCTGATCGAACCGGGTGGCGTGTCGCGCACCTCGAGCGGCAAGATCGCTAGGGCCGCCACCCGGCAGCGCTACCTGGACGGCGCGCTGCCGACCACCGCGGCACGCCTGGCGGCGCGTCAGTAGCCGCCCGCCGGCCGGGCACCAAGCAGGGCCGCCGGGGCAGCTCCCGCCCCGGCGCACCGACTCAGGAGGATCATGCTCGCGGGGCTGGGTCGCCTCATCCACCGACGGCGCTGGACCAGCCTTGTCCTGATCCTGCTCGCCACCGTCGCGGCCGGCGCGTGGGGCGTCGGCGTGCTCGGCAAGTTCAAGCAGGGCGGGTTCGAGGACCCGAAGGCGTCCTCCACGCTGGTCGCCAAGCTCGGCGCCACCTACTTCGGGAGCACCAACCCCGACGTGCTGGTGCTGTACCGCAGCGACTCCATGACGGTCGACGACCCCAAGTACCAGGCCGCCGTCGTCACCACCGTCGCGCGGCTGCCCAAGAGCGTCGTCTCCGAGCAGATCTCCTACTGGTCGATCGAGAACACCAAGGACGCGGCCTCGTTCGCCTCGCGCGACCGGCACGCCACGTTCGTCTCGCTGAAGATGGCCGGCCAGGACGAGCCGACCCGCGTCGCCAACTACCTCAAGGTCAAGGAGCTGCTGGCCGCGCCGGGGCTGGAGGCCGAGCTGGGCGGCGCCTACCCGCTGGGCACCGAGTTCGGCGAGCAGGTGGTCGCCGACATCGTGCGGGCCGAGCTGATCACCGCCCTGCCGCTGATCATCCTGCTGGTCATGCTGTTCGGCGCGCTGACCGCCGCGATGCTGCCGATGGTGGTCAGCCTGTTCTCCATCGTGGGCGGCCTCGCGGTGCTGCACGCGGTGACCTACGCCGCCGACGTGACCTCGTTCGCGCTGGAAGTCGTCACGATGATGGGCGTCGGCCTCGCGATCGACTACTCGCTGTTCATCGTCAGCCGGTTCCGCGAGGAGCTGGAGGAGGGGATGCGAAGACGCGGCATCCCGCCCGGCAAGCCCTGGAAGGCCGAGACCGACAGGGCCGCGCGCAAGGCCGCCAAGAAGGCCTACCGGGAGTCGCTGCGCCCCGCCCAGGAGCGGGCGCTCGCGGTCACCCTGGCCACCGCGGGCCGCACCATCATGGTGTCGGGCGTGACGGTGTCGGCGGCGCTGGCCGGGCTGCTGCTGTTCCCGCAGATGTTCCTGCGCACCATCGGCCTGGCCGGGATCGCGACCGTGATGGTGGCGGTGTTCGGCGCGACCGTGCTGCTGCCGACGCTGCTGGCGCTGCTCGGCCCGCGCGTGGAGTTCGGCCGGATGCCGTGGCGCAAGCCCGGCTCCCGGCGGTCGCGGCGCGCTCCCGACAGCGGGTTCTGGTACCGGCTCGGGCAGAGCGTGATGAAGCACCCGCTGCCCTACTTCGCGACCGTGATCGTGATCCTGGGCGTGATGTTCGGGCCGTTCCTGAACGTGCAGTTCGGCAGCATCGACGCCCGCGTGCTGCCCAAGGAGAGCCCGACCCGCCAGGTGGTCGAGACCGTCAAGCGCGACTTCCCCAACGGGTCGGCCGAGCCCATCGACGTGGTGGTGTCGGGCGACCTCATCCCGCGCGACTGGCGGCCGGTGCGCAAGGGCGACAACATCCCGCCCTACCTGGAGAAGTTCCGCAGGGACCTGGCGGCGCTGCCGGGCGTCACGCTGTCGAAGTTCACCGGCTACTCCGGCGAGTACGGCGGCGTGCGGATCTCGGTCACCCACAAGTACGACCCGATGGAGAAGCGGGCGCAGGACCTGGTCGAGCGCATCCGCGGCATGGAGCTGACCAAGAACGGCTACCCCATGCACATCGACGTGGGGGGCAGCACCGCCGCGCAGCTCGACCTGATGGACAGCCTGATGCGCACCCTGCCGAAGATGGCGCTGGTGGTGGGCGTGGCGACGTTCCTGCTGCTGTTCATGTTCTTCGGCTCGATCGTGCTGCCGATCAAGGCGATCGTGATGAACGTGCTGTCGATCGGCGCCTCGTTCGGCGCGATCGTGTGGGGCTTCCAGTACGGCCACCTGGCCGGGGTGCTGGACTTCACCCCGACCGGCGGCGTCGAGGCCACCTCGATGGTGCTGATCCTCGCGGTGGTCTTCGGCCTGTCGATGGACTACGAGGTCTTCCTGCTGTCGCGCATCCGGGAGGAGTGGGACCGCACCCACGACAACCGGGTCGCGGTGGCGGCCGGGATGCAGCACACCGGCAGCATCATCACCAGCGCCGCGCTGCTGTTCCTGGTGGTCATCGCGGCGTTCAGCATGGCCGGGCTGACGGTGGTGAAGCTGATCGGCGTCGGCATGTTCGTGGCGATCGTGGTGGACGCCGCGCTGGTGCGGTCGCTGCTGGTCCCGGCCACGATGCGGTTCATGGGCGCGGCCAACTGGTGGCTGCCCGGCCCGCTGGCGGGCCTGCACGCCCGGTTCGACCTGCGCGAGCGCAGCGAGCTCGACGACGATGACGACCTGCCGCTGGTCGGCACGGCGCCGCCGCTGCCGAAGGAGCAGCCGTACCCGTACGCGATGCGGTGGGAGCAGGCGGCCGTCCCGGAGGGCAAGCACGCCGCCCAGGCCGGACCGCCCGCGCAGCCCCCCGCGCCCGCGCGGCCCGCGACGCCGCCACAGCCTGCGGCGCCCCCGCGTCCCATGCAGGCCGCCGCGCCCCTGGAGGCCGCGCACCTGGCGCAGCTCACCCAGGCCGCACAGCCCAAGCAGCCCACCCACCCCGAACCAGGGGACCGGCACGTGGCCGGGCAGTCGCAGGCTCCCAACGGCAGGCACGCCGCGCCCCAGACGCGCGACGACGCCGTCCGGTTGTCACAGCGACCCCGTCCACAAGCGGCCCCTCCAGAGCCCCGGCGGACCCCTCCGCCGTCCCCGACCACACCCACCTCGGCTGATCCGCAAGCTCCGGCGCCAACCCCCGCCCCGAAGCCTCCTTGGTCACCATGGGCTAATGGACAGCCTCAACCCCAACCCCGGCGCGCGCCCCGTACTCAACGTGAGATAGTTCCCAACCCGGATGGTTCGGGGTGGCGCTGGAGCACCGTGGAGGAGAACGATGTCAACTGAGTCACGTCGCCGCGCCGCCAGGCGGGCGGGGGTGATCCTGTCCAGCGCCGCCGTCACCGCGTCCGTGCTCCCGGCGATCGCGGCCCCGGCCGAGGCCGCCGGCTTCGCCAAGGCCGACACCGGCGCCTACGTCCAGTCGTACAAGTGGATCAACAAGACCGCCTTCGACTTCGCCGTGAAGTCCCCCTCGCTCGGCGGGCAGGTCCACAAGGTCCGGGTCATCGTGCCCAAGACCTGGAAGAAGAACTCCCGGCAGAGCTGGCCGGTCGTCTACGCCTACCACGGCGGCCGCGACAGCTACATCTCCTGGACGCGCAGCACCAACATCCAGGCGACCGCCAACAAGTGGGGCGTCATGGTCGTGATGCCCGAGGGCGCCAACGGGTCGTACACGAACTGGTTCAACGGCGGCAGGGGCGGCACTCCCAAGTGGGAGGACTTCCACCTGCGCGAGGTGCGCCAGCTCGTCGAGCGCAACTTCCACGCGGGCGGCTCGCGCGCCGCGATGGGCATCTCCTCCGGCGCGCAGGGCGCGTGCACCTACGCGGGCCGCGCGCCCGGCATGTTCCGCTACGCCGCCTGCTTCAGCGGCGTGCTGTCGATGTCGAGCCCGGGCATCCCGTCGCTGCTGATGTACACCAACAGCGGCAACAAGGCCGACCCGTACGCGATCTGGGGCATCCCGTGGATCAACAAGGCCAACTGGGACGCGCACGACCCGATCAAGCTGATCCCCAAGATGCGCTCGACCCGGCTCTACGTGTCGGCCGGCACCACCGGTGAGCGCGGCCCGCTGGACCCGCCGAACCTCAAGCCGTGGGACATCGGCTACCTCAGCGAGCGGGCCATCGGCCCGACCGTGCGCGAGTTCGCCAACGAGGCCAAGCGCCAGAAGTTGAAGATCACCGCGCACATCTACGGCAACGGCCGGCACTCCTGGCCGTACTGGAAGCGCGAGATGCAGACCGCCTGGCCGTCGATGATGCAGACCATCGGCGCCAAGCCGATGCGCTGACCGGAGGCCGTTCCCCGGCGTCCGCCGCCCGGTCCCGCTCGCGGGGCCGGGCGGTGCCGTCTCTCAGAGGGTGTCGAGGAGGGCGCAGGCCCGGGCGACGCCGTCCTCGGCGGTGATGCGGCGGCCCAGCTCGGCGGCCCGCTCGGCGTGGCGGGCGTCGCCGGTCGCGGCGCGGACGCGGGCGGCCAGGCGCGGCACGGTGAGGCCCTTGAACGGCAGCGGCGCGGGGCCCGCGCCGAGGGCGTGCACCCGCTCGCCCCAGTAGGGCTGGTCGCCGAAGAACGGGCACACCACCGTGGGGACGCCCGCGCGCAGCCCGGTGGCGGTGGTGCCCGCGCCGCCGTGGTGGACGACGGCCGCGGTGCGCGGGAACAGCCAGGTGTGCGGCACGTCGTTGACGGCGAGGACGTCGTCGTCGGAGGTCGCCGGGTCGCCCTGCACGATGCCGCGCACGCCCGCCAGGCGCAGGGCGGCGCGCACGGCGAGGTCGGTCCTGCGCGCGTCCTTGGGCACCATGCTGCCGAACCCCACGTAGACCGGCGGCGGGCCGGCCGCCAGGAAGTCCGCCAGCTCGGCCGGCGGCTCCCACTCGGGCTCCTCCAGGAACCAGTAGCCGGTGAGGTGCACGTTGCCGGGCCAGTCGGCGGGCCGGGCCACCACGGCCGGGCTGAAGCAGGCCAGCACGGGCCGCCCGGCGCGCTGCACCTGCCGCATCGGCCCGCGCAGCGGCAGCGGGGGCAGGCCCAGCACGTCGCGCCGCCACGGGTTGATGAACGGCCGCGACAGCTGCCAGGCGAGCTGCTCGACGGCGGCGAAGCTCGCCCGGTTGGCCCACGGCCCCAGCGCGCCCGCCTGCGGCACGAACGGGTGCGGGAACGCCCCGGTCGGCTGGCTCGGCTGGAAGTGGACCAGCGCCCACGGCACGCCCAGGTGCTCGCCGATGTGCCCCGGCAGCAGCCCGAGCGTGGGGCCGAGCAGCAGGTCGGCGCCCTTGCAGGCGTCCAGGCACTCGGCCAGCAGCCGTTCGGCGAGCGGCCCGAGGATGCGCCGGAACCCGCCGAGGAACCGCACCGGGTTGCGGCCCCCGGCCAGCAGCTCCTGGCCCTCGGGGGAGTCGAGGATCTCGGTGGGGTCGGCGGTCAGCGGCGCGAGCTCCAGCCCGGCGCGGTGCGCGAGCGGCGCGTACCGGGCGCTCGCCACCAGCCGCACGTGGTCGCCCCGCTCGCGCAGCGCCCGGCCGAGCGCGACGCACGGCTGGATGTCGCCGCGCGACCCGGCGGCGAAGATCACGACGGTGCGGCCGCCGGGCGCGGGAGAGGGAGCGGGGGAGGGGGCGGGAGAGGCCGCGGGGGCGGGGGTGCCGTTGGCCGGATCGTTCACGGTGCGTTCCTCACCAGGCGTCGTTGCGGGGCCGCCCGGGATCGGTCGGGGGCGGGGCGTCCTCGGGGGTGTAGGGGCGGTACCACCCCTCGGGCGGGGGCGGCGGCCACTCCTCGTCGGAGCGGACGGGCGTGCCGTCGTAGGGGGTGGCGCGGCTCATCGCGTGCTCCAGGTGCGGGGCCGCCAGCAGCGAGTCGGGCTGCCCGTGCGGCTGGGGCTGCGCCACCGGCACCGGCTGCACGCTCGGCACCGGCTCCAGCCGCGCCGCCTCCTCGGCGGCGGCAGCGGCGGCCGCGCGCCGGGCGCGGCGGTTGTGCTTGGGCCCCATCCAGCCGCGCTTGCTGGGCAGGGTGACCCCGCTGATCAGGCCGCCGACCAGCACCAGGCTCGCGCCGAGGATCAGGCCGGAGGCGGTGCCGCTGCGGAAGGTCTCCAGTTCCTGCGCGGTGGGCTTCGGTCCGGGGATGTCGTGGATGAGCAGGCCGACGATCGCGATGCCGAAGGCGCCCGACGCCTCGCGGATCACGTTGATGATGCCGCTGGCCACGCCCGCCTGGTGCTCGGGCACGGCCTTCAGCACGTACATCACCAGCGGCATGCACATCGCCGACCCGAACCCGACGATCAGCACGCCCGGCATCAGGTCGGCGAACCCGTCCTCGCGCCGGATCATCGAGAACAGCACCATGCCGCCCGCCATCAGCGCCATGCCGCCGCCGATCGCGATGCGCGGGCCGAGCTTGGCCGCCAGCCAGAACGACACCGGCGTCATGACCATGACCATGATCGCCGAGGGCAGCAGCACCAGCCCGGCCTTGGACGGGGAGAAGCCGAGGAAGCGCTGCAGGAAGGTGGCCGCGTAGAAGATCATCCCGTTGAAGCCGATGCCCCACATCATCTGCGACAGCAGCCCGCCGACGAACACGCGGTTGCGGAAGAAGCGCAGGTTCATCATCGGGTCGGGCGCCCAGGTCTCCACCACCACGAAGCAGCCCAGCGCGATCACCGCCAGCGCGAACACCGACACCACCGACGGGTCGGTCCAGCCGAACTTGCGGCCCGCCTCCAGCGCGTAGATCAGCGCGAACAGCATGGTGGCCGAGATCAGCACGCCCGGCAGGTCCACCCGGGCGTCCCTGTTCTCGCCCTTGGCGGTCAGCACCACGGTGCCGAGCATGATCACCAGGATGCCCGGCAGGATGTTGATCAGGAAGATCCAGCCCCAGTGCCAGTGCTGGACGATGATGCCGCCGATGGTGGGGCCGAGCGCGGTCGCGCCGCCGGCCGCGCCCACCCACACGATCATGCCGAGCGAGCGCTGCTTGTCGGTCCGCCCGACGGTGATCATGACCTGGGTGGCCGGCAGCGCCAGCGCCGCGCCGCCGCCCTGCACGATGCGGCCGATGATGAGCACCGCCTCGTCGGGGGCCAGACCGCACACCGCCGACGCCGCGGTGAAGATCGTCATTCCACTGACAAAAGTGATCCGGCAGCCGTAGATGTCGGTGAGCCGGCCGCCGGCGATCATCAGGCAGGAGAACATCAGGATGTAGCCGGTGGCGACCCATTCCTGCGCGCCCTTGGACATGCCGAGGTCGGCCACCATCGTGGGCAGCGCGTTGGCGACCACCGTGTTGTCCATGGTGATCATGAATGCGCTGACGGCGACCACCGCCAGCGCCCATCGGTATCGGCCCCGGGTCAAGTCCCTGTGCGGCAAGATCTCCGGCCGGCCGGGCGATCCGCCGCTTCCCCCTATAAGCGTGAGTGGATATTGTTACGATTGGTTGGTAACCGGTTACCCGTCCCTTGCTCCCGGACAGGGAACCTCAACTATCCCATCAGGCCACATTGGTTACTCCCGAGTCTTGTCATCACCGTGACAAGTAGCGGACGAGAAAAGTGGTCTGGATGCGCATCGTGAGACGGTCAAAGTAGGACATCGTGGTCCCTCGTCTTCGAACGATCCCGGTTTCATTGGGGGAACCCCGCGCATGCAGAGCAGCAACGATCGTTCCGGAGTCGCGCAGGACGAGCAGCCGGCCATCACCGAGGACGCGCTACGCCGGCACCTGATCGAGCAGATCGCGCGCCGCTCCCGGATCGCCGTCGCCGACATCGACCCCGACCGTCCCCTGGAGGAGTTCGGCCTGGCCTCCCGGGACGCGGTGGCGATCGCCGGCGACCTGGAGCAGATGCTCGGCCGCTCGCTGCCCGCGACGCTGGTCTGGGAGCACCCCACGATCAACAAGCTGTCGGTGGCGCTGGCCACCGGTGCCGACCTGGCGCCCGTCCAGGCCCCGGCCGCCGCCGCCGTGACCGCTCCCGGCGCCGCGCGCCCGGCCCCCTCCGACGAGCCCATCGCCGTGGTCGGCGTCGGCTGCCGCTTCCCCGGCGGCGGCCGCGACCTGACCGGCCCGGCCGACTACTGGAACTTCCTCACCGGCCGCGGCGACGCGATCAGCGAGGTGCCGGACGGCCGCTGGGACGCCTTCGACGACGGTTCCCCCGAGGTCGGCGACCTGCTGGCCAAGACCACCCGGCTCGGCGGCTTCCTGGAGGACGTCGCCGGGTTCGACGCGCAGTTCTTCGGCATCACCCCGCGCGAGGCCGCGGTCATGGACCCGCAGCAGCGCCTGGTGCTGGAGGTCGCCTGGGAGGCGTTCGAGCACGCGGGCATCGGCCCGGCGTCGCTGCGCGGCAGCCGCACCGGCGTGTTCGTCGGGGTGTCGGCGCCCGAGTACGCCGCCTTCACCGCCTCCGACCTGGCGTCGCTGGAGGCGTTCACCGCGACCGGCGCGGCGCTGAGCATCATCGCCAACCGCCTGTCCTACCTGCTGGACCTGCGCGGCCCCAGCATGATCGTCGACACCGCGTGCTCGTCGTCGCTGGTCTCCACGCACCTGGCGGTCCGGGCGCTGCGCGCCGGCGAGGCCGACGTGGCGCTGGCGGGCGGCGTGAACGTGCTGCTGTCGCCGACCGTCACGATGACCTTCGACCTGGCCGGCGGCACCGCCTCCGACGGCCGCTGCAAGGCCTTCGACGCCTCCGCCGACGGCATGGTGCGCGCCGAGGGCTGCGGCGCGGTCGTGCTGAAGCGCCTGTCGGACGCGGTCCGCGACGGCGACCGGGTGCTGGCGCTGATCAGGGGCTCGGGCGTCAACTCCGACGGCCGCTCCAACGGCCTGGTCGCCCCCAACTCCGACGCCCAGCGCGCCCTGCTGCGCGACGTCTACGCCGCCGCCGGGATCGACACCCGCGAGGTCGACTACCTGGAGGCGCACGGCACCGGCACGTTCCTCGGCGACCCCATCGAGGCCAAGGCGGTCGGCGAGGTGCTGGGCGCGGGGCGCCCGGCCGACGAGCCGCTGCTGCTCGGCTCGGCCAAGTCCAACCTCGGCCACATGGAGTCGGCCGCCGGGATCGCCGGTCTGATCAAGGCGGTGCTGGCGCTGCACCACGGCGTGATCCCGCCGAGCGCGCACTACAAGGAGCCCAACCCGCACATCCCGTTCGACGACCTGCGGCTGAAGGTCGTCGCCGAGGAGACCCCCTGGCCCGAGCGCGGCCGCCCGGCCCGCGCGGGCGTGTCCGGCTTCGGGTTCGGCGGCACCAACGCGCACGTGGTCCTGGAGGCCGCGCCCGCGCCGCAGGACGCGGCCGCCCCGGCCGGCGCGACGCTGCGCACCTTCCCGCTGTCGGACACCACCGCCGACCGCGTCCGCGACCACGCCGCGCTGCTGGCCGAGTGGCTGCCCGCGCACGACGGCGCCGACCTCGCCGACCTCTCCCGCACCCTGCACCGGCGCGGCGGGCGCGGCCGGGCCCGCGCCGCCGTCGCCGCCCGCGACCGCGCCGGGCTGGTCGAGGGCCTGGCCGCGCTGGCCGAGGGCCGCCCGCACCCGGGCGTGGTGTCGGGCACCGCCGTGGGCGTGCCGGGCCGCCCGGTGTGGGTGTTCTCTGGCTACGGCGCGCAGCGGCCCGGCATGGCGCAGCGGCTGCTGGAGGAGGAGCCCGCCTTCGCCGAGGCCATCGACGACCTGGACGAGCTGTTCGCCGAGGAGGGCGGCCCCGAGCTGTGGGCGCTGCTGGAGGACGGCGGCAAGATCGAGGGCGGGCCGGCCGTCGTCATGCCGGTGCTGTTCGCGATCCAGATCGGCCTGGCGCGGACGTGGCAGTCCTACGGCGTCACGCCCGGCGCGGTGATCGGCCACTCCATGGGCGAGGTCGCCGCGGCCGTGGTCGCCGGGGCGCTCACGCTGGAGGACGGCGTCAAGGTCATCTGCCGCCGGTCCCGGCTGCTCACGCGGCTGATCGGCGGCGGCGCGATGGCGGTGCTGGGCGCGTCCGCGCCGGAGGTCGCAAGGCTCGGCCACGACCTGCCCGAGGTGTACGCGGCCGTCCACTCCTCGCCCAAGCAGACGGTCGTCACCGGCGACGCCGACCAGGTCGCCGCCATCGTGGAACGCGCCGAGGCCGAGGGCCGCCTCGCCCGCATGGTGCAGGCCGAGGGCGCCGGGCACTCCCCGCAGGTGGACCCGCTGCTGCCCGACCTGCGCGAGCAGCTCGCCGAGGTCGGCCTGGAGCGGGGCACCCCGCTGGCCGACGGCATCGCGCTCTACACCACCGCCCTGGACGACCCGCGCGCCCTCGGCGGCGGCGCGCCGCTGGACGCCGAGTACTGGGCGACCAACCTGCGCAGCCCCGTGCGCCTCACGGACGCCGTCGCGGCGGCCGCCGAGGACGGGCACCGCACCTTCGTCGAGGTCAACGCGCACCCGATCCTCGCGCACGCGGTCGGCGAGACCCTCGACGGCACCGGCGCGCTGGTCACCCACACCCTCAAGCGCGCCCCCAAGGGCCAGGAGACCGACGACGCGCTGACCTTCCACGCGCAGCTCGCCGCGCTGGCCGTGCACGGGCACCCGGTCGCCGTCCCCGCCGAGGGCCGGGTCGTCGACGTGCCGTCCGCGCCGTGGCGGCACGAGCGCCACTGGGTGGAGGCCCGCCCGCGCTCCGGCGGCCGCGACGAGCACCCGCTGCTCGGCGCGCACGTCGAGCTGCCCGGCGAGGAGCGGCACGCCTGGCGCGCCGACGTCGGCACCGCCGCGCTCGCGTGGACGCCGCGCGTGCACGGGCTGCCCGCGCTGCCGGTCGCCGCGTTCGCCGAGATGGCGCTGGCCGCCGGGGCCGAGGCGCTCGGCACCGGGGACGTGCGCGTCAACAGCCTGTGGATCGAGCGGCCCCTCGCGCTCGGCGCGCACACCACCGTCACCACCACCTACGACGAGGCCGAGCAGCGCGTGGAGGTCCACGCGCTGACCCCCGCCGGCACCTGGGCGCGCCTCGCCAGCGCCGACGTCGGCGCCGACCACCGCGCCCCCGCCGCGCCGCTGACCGGCGCCGCCACCGAGGTCGCCGGGGCCGAGCGCGGCAGCCGCCACTACCGGGTGCACCCGGAGGTCCTGGACCGCGCGCTGGCGGTGCTGTCGGCCGAGGCCGAGACGGTCGCGGGGGCGGGCACCTGGCTCGCCGAGACGATCGGCAGCCTGCGCGTGCACGGGCCGACGCACCGGGGCGGGCACGTGCGCGCCGAGGTCGTGCCGGGCGAGGACGGCCCGGTGGGCGAGCTGCAGATCGTCGGCGCGGACGGCGAGATCCTCGCCGAGGTCGTGGACGTGGCGCTGCGCCGCGTCGAGCGCTCCGACGTGCCGGTGCCGCTGGCCGACAAGGCCGTCGAGCTGGTCTGGGAGGAGAGCCCGGCGCCCGAGCCCGTCCACGCCGAGGCCGCCTGGCTGCTGATCGCCGAGGACGGCGACCCGTTCGCCGCGGCCGTCGCCGCCGGCCTCGAAGAGCGCGGCCACCTCGTGCTGCGGCAGGCCGCCGGCCCCGACCCCGACATCACCGAGACGCCGGTCGGCGTCGTGGTGGTCCCCGGCCCCCGCCTGGTGGACGAGGAGCTGGTCCTCGCCGTCACCAAGGCCAGCCTGGCGACGCCGGACGGCCCGCGCCTGTGGGTCGCGACCCGCTCGGCGCTGCCGGTGCTGGACGGCGAGCCGGGCAACCCGGAGCAGGCGCACGTCCGCGCGCTCACGCGTGTGCTGGCGTTCGAGCGCACCGTGCAGCGCGCCACGCTCGTGGACGTCGACGACCCGGCGGCCCTGGTCGCCGAGCTGCTCGGCGACGGCGACGCCCGCGAGGTCGCCTGGCGCGGCGGCGTGCGCCGCGTCGCGCGGCTCGCGCAGGCCGAGGTCCCCGCGTTCGGCAAGGCGCAGCGCGTCGTCCGGCGCGGCGGCGCGTACGTGCTGACCGGCGGCTACGGCGGCATCGGCCTGGTCACCGCCGAGCTGCTGGCCGCGCGCGGCGCGGGCCGCATCGTGCTGGTGGGCCGCTCCGGACCCGGGCCCGACGCGCAGAAGGTCGTCGACCGGCTCCGCGAGAGCGGCGTGGACGTCGGCGTCGTGCTCGGCGACATCGCCGAGGCGGGCGTCGCCGAGCGCGCCGTGGAGGTCGCGCAGGCGGGCGGCGTGCGGCTGCACGGCGTGCTGCACGGCGCGGGCGCCATCGACGACCGGATGATCACCGACCTCGGCCCGGACGACCTGCACCGCGTCTGGTCGGCCAAGGTGGAGGGGGCCCGGCGGCTCAGCGAGGCCACCTGGGACCTCGACCTCGACTGGTTCGTCACGCACTCCTCGGCCGCCGCGCTGCTCGGCTCGCCCGGCCAGGCCGCCTACGCCGCCGCCAACGCCGCGCTCGACGCGCTGGTCGCGTCCCGGCGCGCGCACGGCAGGGCGGGCACCACCGTCAACTGGGGCACCTGGTCGCAGGTCGGCGGCGCCGCCGACCTGCGGGTCGCCGTCATCGAGCCGATCTCCCCGGCCGAGGGCGCCGAGGCGCTGGAGGCGCTGCTGGCCGCCGGCCGCGCGGCGACCGGCGTGCTGCGCTTCGACCCGGCCGCCGCGGTGGGCCTGTTCCCCGAGATCAAGCGGATGCCCTACTTCGCGGCGCTCACCGAGGCCGCGGACGCGCAGGGCGAGCAGGACGCCGGCGACTGGCCCGGCATCGACGAGGTCCGCAGGCTCGACCCGGCCGCCGCGCGCCGCGCGATCGCCGCGCAGGTCCGGCACCGGATCGCGGCCGTGCTCGGCTTCGACCCGGCCCGGCTGGACCCGGCCGTCCCGCTCACCGACCTCGGCCTCGACTCGCTGGTCGCGGTCCGGATCAAGAGCGGCGTCGAGCACGACCTCGGCCTGACCGTGCCCGCCTCGGTGCTGCTGCAGGGCGCGAGCGTCAACGTCTTCGAGGCGTGGGCCGCCGAGGAGCTCGGCCTCGCCGGCGCGCCCGCGCCGCACGAGAGCGCGGTGCCGAACGCCGAGGCCGGGTACGTGATGCCGCGCGACGACGCCGAGCGCCTCGCCGTGCGGATCTTCGAGGACGTGCTCGGGCTCGACCGGGTCAGTGTGGTCGCCGACTTCTTCGCCGAGCTGGGCGGCACCGACGGGCAGGCCGACCAGGTCGTGGCGCGCTTCGTCGCCGAGATGGGCGGGGAGGTGACGCGGGGCGCGCTGCTGGAGGTGCCGACCGCCGAGCACGTCGCCGAGCACATCCGCGCCGCCGACGAGGAGGCCGCGCGGCAGACCGTCCGGCCGCTGAAGACCACCGGCGACCGCCGCCCGATCTTCATCGCGCACCCGGCGGGCGGCACCACCGCCTGCTACCGGCAGCTCGTCGCGCTGCTCGGCCCCGACCAGCCGGTCTACGGGCTGGAGCGGTTCGACGACGCGCCCTCGGTGGAGGAGCGCGCCGCCCGCTACGTCGAGGCGCTGGTCGAGGCGCAGCCCGAGGGCGCGTTCCGGCTCGGCGGCTGGTCGTTCGGCGGGGTGCTGGCCTACGAGACCGCGCGGCAGCTCACCGCCGCCGGCCGCGAGGTCGAGTTCGTGGCGCTGTTCGACGCGGGCCTGCCGCTGCCGGTGGAGGACGAGTCCGACACCCTGGCGCGCCGGTTCGCGGCGTTCACCGCCTACGTCAACGAGACGTACGGCCTGGAGATCAGCCTCACCTACGAGGAGCTGTCCGGGCTGGACGAGGAGGCGCAGTTCGCGATGGTGATGGAGCGGGCCGCGCCGCTGGCGGAGCTGATCCCGCCCGCGGCGCTGCACCACCAGCTCACCTCCCACCAGGACACCCGCTCCCTGGAGGCGTACCGGCCCGCCCGCTACGACGGGCGCGTCATCCTCTACTACGCCCCCGAGGAGACCCCCTGGGCGGTTCGCGACGCCCGCTACGTGCTCGACGGGACCAACGGTTTCGGCGAGCTCTGCTCCGCCCTGGAGATCGTCACGATCCCCGGGGTGCACCACCTGAACCTGCTGGACCCCCCCGGTGTCGAGGTCATGGCCGCGCACCTGGAGGGGCAGCTGGCTGGACGGTTCAAGGCCGCAGGTGCGACAGCGTCCGAAGGACAGGGCGGCCGGCCCGTAGTCACCACGGCCCGCTGAGGGCCCGCCCACGACAGCACGCTCCACCGGAGGAGATCCATGGCCCAGTCCGACGCCCTGCTCGACGCCGCCCGCAACGGCGCCACCGAGCAGGAACTGCTGGACATCGACCTGCCCACCCGCTTCCGCGCCGCCTACACCCGCAAGGACGAGGTGGGCATCTTCGAGGGGCAGACCGACAAGGACGTGCGCCGCTCCCTGCACGTCGGCGAGGTCGACATGCCCGAGCTGGCGCCCGACGAGTGCGTGGTCGCGGTGATGTCGGCCGCGATCAACTTCAACACCGTCTGGTCGGCGATCTTCGAGCCGATCCCGACCTTCGCCTTCCTGGAGAAGTTCGGCCGCCAGGGCTGGTACGGCGCGCGGCACGACCTGCCTTACCACATCCTCGGCTCCGACGGCTCGGGCGTGGTGGTGCGCACCGGCGCCGGCGTCAAGCACTGGAAGGTCGGCGACCGCGTCGTCATCTCCCCGTCCTACGTGGACGAGGAGGACCACGGCTCCTACGACGACGGCATGATGAGCGAGACCCAGCTCGCCTGGGGCTTCGAGACCAACTTCGGCTCGCTCGGCGAGTACTGCATCGTCAAGGCCAACCAGCTCATCCGCAAGCCCCGCCACCTGACCTGGGAGGAGGCGGGCTCCAACACCCTGTGCGCCGCCACCGCCTACCGGATGCTGGTGGGCACGCACGGCGCCCGCATGAAGCAGGGCGACGTCGTGCTGATCTGGGGTGCGACCGGCGGGCTCGGCTCGTACGCGACCCAGCTGGTCAAGAACGGCGGCGGCATCCCGGTCGGCGTGGTCTCCTCCGAGGAGAAGGCCGACCTGGTGCGCGCGCAGGGCTGCGACCACGTCATCAACCGCAACGACCTGAACCTCGGCGAGCAGGGCCTGCGCCACCCCAAGGCGGGCCGCGTGCTGGGCGAGGCGATCCGCCGGCTGGTCGGCGAGGACCCGGGCATCGTGTTCGAGTACCTGGGCCGGGAGACCTTCGGCGCGTCGGTGTAC
This sequence comes from Spirillospora sp. CA-253888, assembly GCA_050936435.1. Classification (GTDB taxonomy): domain Bacteria; phylum Actinomycetota; class Actinomycetes; order Streptosporangiales; family Streptosporangiaceae; genus Spirillospora. Next base: position 3,565,171 of record JBNJMT010000001.1, on the reverse strand, counting down.
GTCGCCAAGCGCGGCGGCAAGGTCGTGACCTGCGGCTCCTCCACCGGCTACAAGCACGAGTACGACAACCGCTTCCTGTGGATGCGGCTGAAGAGCATCATCGGCTCGCACGGCTTCAACTACCACGAGGCCGTGGAGACCAACCGGCTCATCTCGCTGGGCATGATCCACCCGACCCTGTCCAAGGTGTTCCCGCTGGAGGAGTCGGGCGAGGCGACCCGCGCCGTGCAGACCAACCAGCACATCGGCAAGGTCGCGGTGCTGTGCGGCGCGACGGCCGAGGGCCAGGGCGTGGACGACCCGGCGATGCGCGAGCGCATCGGCGAGGACAAGCTGAACCTCTACCGGCGCTGAGTTCCAGGGCGGGGTCCGGTCCGGCGCGCCTCCGGACCGGCCCCGCCGGTTTCGCCCGCGCGGAGCGCGGGCCGGGCGGTGCCCGGTTCAGGGGGTGATCGCCATGTCCGCGCCGCCCGGCCGGAACCGGATCGGCGAGCGCGCCAGCTCCGGGGCGTGCAGGGGCGTGCAGACGGCGTTGTTGATCATGCAGCCGGTCGGGTCGCCGTCGCCCCGCCTGGTGTCCACCGTGAAGATGACGGCGACCGACCGGCCGCTGGGCAGCTCGTCGTTCCAGTCCCGGTCGCGGACCGTCACGCGGCCGCCGGAGACGTTGTAGCGGCCGTTCAGCAGGTTGGTCATGCGGGCGCCGGGCGGCAGGCGGAACGACAGGGCCCAGTCCTGCTCCGGCAGGTCGCCGGTGTTGGTGACCGTGTACTGGGCGGTGTAGCCGGTGCCCCAGTCGTTGATCTTGCTGTAGGTCGCCCGGAGCGTGCTCCCGGGCACGGGCAGCAGGGTCAGCACCGCCGCGGGGCCGAGCACCAGCAGCAGCGCGGCGGTCAGGAAGTAGGGGAGGCCCGGGACGGGCCGGTGGGGCGCGGGCCGGCGGGACGTGAGCCAGCGGGTCCATGCGCTGAGCCGGAGCGGGCGCGGGGGGCGCCGGCGGCGGCCACGCTTGCTGTGGCGCGGAGGAGGCGGCATCTGTCTTCCGAAGGGCCCAGGCCCCCGCCGGGACCGCGGGGAAGGCGGTCCCGACGCGGGACGGATGGAGAGGGTCAGGCGCGGTTGCGGACCCGGCGGCGGCGACCGGTCAGCAGCAGCCCCGCGACACCGCCGAGGACCAGGCCCCCGACACCGGTGATCATGCCGGTGCCCAGGGCGTTGCCCTCGGTGGGGGTGGCGCCCGCGGCGGGCTTGCTCTTCAGCGTCGTGGTGCCGTGGTGGTTGTGCTGGTTGGCGGCCGGCGCGAGCGGCACGCACGGTCCGGTCGGCGGCTTCGGCTGGGCGGGCTTGCCCGGCTTGGCGGGCGTCCCGGGCTTGGCGGGCGTGCCGGGCTTGGCGGGCTTGCCGGGGGCGGGGGTCGTGGCGCCGCCCTTGCCGACCACGACGTCGGAGCAGGAGTAGAACGACTCGGGGCTGTCGCTCCGCTCCCAGATCGCGTAGATCACGTGGCGGCCGGTCTTGCCGGCGGGGAGCTTGCCGGTGAAGCTGTACACCCCGTTGGCGGCCACCGGGCCGCTCTTGGTGAGGAAGGGCTTGGCGTCCAGGTCGGACCAGGACAGCGGCTTGGCGGGGTTGTAGCCGTTCTTGGTGATGTAGAACTCGAAGCCGCCCGCGTGCTGGGCGGTGACCCGGTACTGGAAGGTCATGGTGGCGTTCGCGGCGAGCTTGGTGGTGGGCCAGTCCGTGCGGCCGAGGTCCAGGCCGCGGAAGGTGGGGTCGCCCGCGCTGCACAGCTTGCCGTTCGGGATGCGCTGGCGGTGCTGGCCGGCGACGTCGCCGAGGCGCACGCCGTTCCAGTCGTAGAACGGCTGGGTCCCGCCGGCGGCGACGGCGGCCTTGCAGGCGGCGGACTTGGGCGACTCCGGGTTCTCCTGGTAGCAGGCCAGCACGCGGCTCACCGGGTACTGCACCGAGCCGTGGGCGGAGGCGGGGGAGGCGGCCAGCGCGAGGCCCGCGAACGAGGCGACGCCGACGGTGGTCACCGCCGTGGTGCGCCGAAGTGCGGTCATCTGCTTCATCGGGGGGCTCCTGCCTGTGGTCTTCGAGGGGGCGACCGTGACGTTAGAGCCCGGAAAGCAGGAGGAACCGCGTCTTCAAGACCTCTTAAGGTTTTCATGGGCGAACCATCAAAAGGCGGGTCAGCGACGGCGCTGCGACGACCTGCGCGGCGCCGGCCGCGGGGTCGTGCGCAGCCAGACCTCGATCTGCGCGCCGCCGAGCGGCGAGGTGCCGATCCGCAGCGAGCCCCCGGTGGACTCGGCGAGGCGGCGGGCGATGTCCAGGCCGAGCCCGGTGGAGCCCGCGCCGCTGGTGCCGCGCCGCAGCGCGGCCTCGGGGTCGGGGATCCCCGGGCCCGCGTCCCCGAACAGCAGGCCGGTGGAGTACCGGCCGCGGTGGACGGTGAGGGAGAAGGCCGTGCCGGGCCGGGTGTGCCGGAAGGTGTTGCCGAGCAGCGCGTCGATGACCGCGCCGAGCTCCGCCTCGGCCACCGGGACGTGGGCGGGGCCGTCGGGGAGCGTGAGGTCCCAGATGCGGTTCTGGTCGTCGGCGAGCGCGGACCAGAACTCCATGCGGTCGCGGGCGAGGGCGGCGACGTCGCAGCCCCGCACGGCGGGGACGGCGGGGACGGCGGGCTCGCCGGCCTCGGACGGCTCGGCGATGTGGGCCGTCACCTGGGAGGGCTGGCGGGCCGTCGAGATGATCCCGTCCACGGCCTCCTCCAGCCGGGTCAGGGCGTCGCGGCTCTGCGCGATCCGGCCGGGGTCGCCGGGATGGCCGACCAGGCCGTCGAGGTTGACGCGGAGCGCGGTGAGCGGGGTGCGCAGCCGGTGGGACAGGTCGGCGACGGTCTCGCGCTCGGCGACCAGCAGCCGGGCGAGCTGGTCGGCCATGTGGTTGAACGCCTCGCCGGCGGCGCGCAGCTCGGCCGGGCCCTGCGGCCGCACGCGCGCGCTCAGGTCGCCGCCCGCCACGCGCGTCACCGCGCCCGCCAGCAGGTTGGCCGACTGCACGACCCGGGTGGCGAGCCGGTCGGCCATCGCGACCGCGACCAGCGCCAGCGCGAGCGCGACCGCCGCCAGGATCAGCCACGACTTGCGCACGCCGCGGGTCAGCTCCTCCTCCGGCACGAACGCCTCGATCACGACCAGCCGCCCGCCGTCCTGCAGCACCGGGGCGAGCATCGCCGTGCCGCCCCGCGCGGCCGCGGCGAAGGTGCGGTTGTGCCGCCGGGCCGTGGCGAGGTCGGCGGCCGCGGCGTGGGAGGTGCCGAGCACGGTGCCGTCGGGCAGGTGGAGGGCCAGCTTCCCGTCCGCCCCGGCGACGGTGGAGCCGAGCGCGTCCCGCAGCGTCTCCGGATCCCGGGTCACCGTCAGCACCGGGACCAGCGACGCCGCCTGCCGGTCGGCGGCGACCAGCGCCCGCTCGCGCGCCATCTGCCCGTTCAGCAGACCGAGCGGGATGATGAACGACAGCGCCACCATCGCGGTGACGGCCGTCGCGACCCGCGCCAGCGAACCCCTCACACTGCCCCCCATTCCAGGACACCGTGCCTGGTTACGAGGAGTGAAAATAACAGCAACGGCGATGATGCATAATGTCCGCCCATGAGGTCGAAGGCCGGATTCGCCGCCGTCTGGATCGTCACGACGGCCGCGGGCGTCGCGATCAGCTGGGCCGGCGTGGGCGACGCGGTGCGCAGCACGGCTTCGACGACCCCCGAACTGTCGGCCGGCATCCCGGTGCACCAGGGCCGGCAGCCCGCGATGAGCCCCGCCTCGACCCCGCCGCCGGAGAAGCCGCAGGTCACGGCGGTGCCGAGCACACGCCGGCCATCGCACTCGCCGACGCCGAAGCAGACGCCGACGAGCGGCGCGCCCACGGCCGGGGCGCCGACGAGCAAGGCGCCGTCGGGCAAGGCGTCACCGGGCGAGGAGATCCGCACCTACACCGTGCGGCACGGGCGGGTGACGCTGGCGATCGGTCCCGACTCGGCCAGGCTCGTCTCCACCAGCCCGGACAGCGGCTACACGGCCAAGGTGTGGCGGCGGAGCACCTGGCTGCGCGTGGACCTGACCAACGGCCCGCACGGGTCGGCGGTGTTCGTCACCTGGCACTCCCACGCGCCGCTGGTGGAGTTCCACGAGTACTAGGGGCGCCCGGTTTGGCTCGTTCCAAGGCGGCTAGCGCCGTTCGGGCCCCGGCTCGGTCAGCATGAAGCCCACGCCCCGGACGGTGTGCAGGTAGCGGGGCGCGCGGGCGCTCTCCCCGAACTTGCGGCGCAGCCAGGACAGGTGCACGTCGATGGTCTGGTCGTCGCCGTAGGGCTGCTGCCAGACCTCCGACAGGATCTCCCGGCGGCGCACCACCCGCCCGGCGTTGCGGGCCAGGAACGCCAGCAGGTCGAACTCGCGCCGCGACAGCCGCAGCGGCACGCCGTCCATGCTCGCCTCGCGCCGGTCCACGTCCACCCGGAGCGCGCCCACCACCAGTTCCTCCCGCTGCCGGGGCGCCGGCAGCCGGCGCAGCAGCGCCTCGATGCGAGCGTTGAGGTGCCCGGCGGAGAACGGCTTGACCACGTAGTCGTCGGCCCCGGCGCGCAGCAGCCGGATGACCTCCTGCTCGTCGTCGCGGGCGGTCGCCACGATCACCGGCACCTGCGACACCGCGCGCAGCATCTTGAGCGCCTCGCCCCCGTCGAGGTCGGGCAGCCCCAGATCGAGGATCACGATGTCGGGGGCGTTGGCGGCGACCTCGCGCAGCGCGTCCAGGGCCCGGCCCGCGCTGCGGACCACGTGCCGGAAGGTGCTCAGCTCGCGGAGCAGCGCATGCCTGACATGGTCGTCGTCCTCGACCAGGAGAAGGGTAGCCACAGCGGGACCATACGGCACATAACCGCTGGAAGGGGAAAGAAAGCGTGACTCGCCGCGCCCGTGCGCCGGGCGCGCGGGCACGGACACGGGTGCGGGCCGTCGCCGGGAAGGGTCAGCGCTCGCTCTGGTCCTCCAGCGCCTTCCTCATGCTGGGCGGCGTCCGGTCGCCGTTGGCCGGCGGCTCGGCGAGATCCGCGGTGAAGCGGCGGTTCAGCGCGATCCGCAGCCTGCGGAGCGGGCCCCGCGCCTCGGGGGACTCCACCCCCTGGCGCTCGGGACGGCCGAGCGGGACCGCCGGGCGGGGGCGCGGATCGGTGATCGCCCCGATCTCCTCGTCGGGCAGGCGGCGCTCCACCTCGGTGAAGCCGCCCTCGGCCGACATCCGGATGACGCCCGTCTCCAGGCCGTGCGACGCCAGGGCCCGGTCGCGGCGCTGGAGTCCCAGGCACATCCGGTAGGCGATGACGAAGGCGAGGACCGGGCCCAGGATGATCGCGAAGCGGAAGAACCACGTCGTCCAGAACAGCGGGATGTGGAACTTGTGCGCGATCACGTCGTTGCCGCCCGCCGCCCACAGCACCCCGTAGAAGACCACGCCGCCCGCGCCGATCCCCGTGCGGGCCGGGACGTCGCGGGGCCGGTCCAGCAGGTGGTGGATCTCGTGGTCGCCGGTCACCCAGCGTTCCAGGAACGGGTACATCGCGAGGCCGGTGAACAGCACGCCGGGCACGACCAGGGCCGGGACGATCACGCTCAGCGGCAGGGTGTGGCCCAGCGCGGTGACCTCCCAGGACGGCATGATCCGCAGCGAGCCCTCCAGCCAGCCCATGTACCAGTCGGGCTGCGAGCCCGCGCTGATCGCGCCGGGGTCGTAGGGCCCGAACAGCCAGATCGGGTTGATCTGGAAGAAGGCCGCCAGCAGCGCGCAGACCCCGAACACCCACAGGAAGTAGGCGGTGGTCTTGCCGATGAAGACCGGGAAGAACGGCCCGCCCTGCACGGTCCGGTTGCCGCTGCCCTTGCCCGGGAACTGCGTGTGCGTCTGCCGCCAGGTCAGCACCACCGCGTGCAGCGGGATCAGCGCCAGCAGGATGCCCGGGATCAGCAGCACGTGGACGATGTACAGGCGCGGGATGATCAGGTCGCCCGGGAACTCGCCGCCGAACAGGAACATCAGCGCGTACGAGCCGACCAGCGGCAGCGACAGCAGGACCCCCTCCAGGATGCGCAGCCCCGTGCCCGACAGCAGATCGTCGGGCAGCGAGTAGCCGAACAGCCCGTTCACCATGACGAGCATGAACAGCACGATCCCGATCAGCCAGTTCAGCTCGCGCGGCTTGCGGAAGGCCCCGGTGAAGAAGTTGCGCAGCAGGTGCACGACGATCGCGCCCAGGAAGATGATCGTCGCCCAGTGGTGGATCTGCCGCATCAGCAGCCCGCCGCGCACCTCGAAGCTGAGATGCAGCGTCGACGCGTAGGCCTCGCTCATCCGCACCCCGCGCAGCGGCACGTAGGAGCCGTCGTAGACGACCTCGGTCATGCTCGGCCGGAAGAACAGGGTGAGGAAGACCCCGGTCAGCATGATGATCACGAAGGAGTACATCGCGATCTCGCCGAGCAGGAAGCTCCAGTGGTCGGGGAACGCCTTGCGCATCGCCTTGCGGAGGAAGGGCGCGCCGCCGAACCGCTCGTCTACGGCCCGGCCCGCGCCGGCGAGGCGCGGCGGGGGAGTGGCGTTCGGCATCGGGACCTCCCGCGCCGGCGGCCCGGAGGCGGCCGCCTCTCCCCACCAATGTCGCACCATCGGCCACCGGGGACCACCCGCGCGGCCTGTGAGAACTCGTCAGCCCCGGCGGCCGAATCTGGTCGTTTATCGACCTAGACTTTGCGCACTACAGTCGCAGGAGTCATGATTTCCACCACCTGAGCCACATAAGTAAGTAATTACCCCTTGTGTCGGGCGCGCAACGCAGGGGAGGGACGGGGAGGGACCACGTGGCAGACGAGGCGGCCGGACGGCCCTGGGCGGACCTGCCCCGGGAGCTGGCCGATCACATGCGCCCGCACCTGGACGAGGTGGCCGACGACATGATCCAGGAGATCCAGTCCCGGGTGCGCGAGTACGACCGGCCGGGCGACGGCTCCTACTCGGGCACCCTGCGCCTCGCCGTCGAGCGCGTGCTCCACTACTTCGTGGACCGGGTCGCCGACTCCGGCCACGAGCCCGCCTCGGTCACCGACTTCTTCCGCGCCATCGGCCGCGGCGAGGCCGGCGAGGGCCGCAGCCTGGACGCCATGCAGACCGCGATGCGCGTCGGCGGCATGGTCGCCTGGCGGCGCATCGCCGAGGGCGCCTCGGTGCTGGAGGTCGCCCCGCGCACGCTCGGCGCGGTCGGCGAGGCGCTGATGATGTTCCAGGACGAGCTGGCCGCCGCGGCCGCCGAGGGCTTCGCGCAGGCCAAGGCCGCCGTCGCCGGCGAGATGCAGCGCCGCCGCCGCAGGCTGCTGGACCTGCTGTTCGCCGACCCGCCCGCCGCGCCCGAGGCGATCGCCGACCTCGCCGCCGCCGCGCACTGGCCCGTGCCGCGCACCGTCGCCGCCGTCGCGCTCGGCCGCCAGGAGGGCCGCCAGGCCGCCTTCCCGCCCGACATCCTGGCCGACCTGACCCGCCGCACCCCCAGCCTGATCGTCCCCGACCCCGACGGGCCGGGCCGCGCCAAGCTGATCGACCGCGCCCTCAGCGGCACCCTGGCGGTGGTCGGCCCGACCGTGCCGGTCGCCGAGGCCGCCCGGTCGGTCCAGTGGGCCCGCAAGACGCTGGGCCTGGTGCAGCGCGGCGTGATCGAGGCCGACTCCGGCGTGATCCGCTGCGTGGAGCACATGTCCACGCTGATCCTGTTCCAGGACGAGGAGCTGATCACCTCGCTGGCGGAGCTGCGCCTGGCGCCGCTCGCGCACCTGCGCGCCAGCCAGCAGGACCGGCTGGCCGAGACGCTGCTGGCCTGGCTCCAGTCGGGCCGCAACGCCAACGAGGTCGCGATGCGGCTGCACGTCCACCCGCAGACCGTCCGCTACCGGCTGCGGCAGCTGGAGGAGCTGTTCGGCGACCAGCTGCTGGACCCCGACCTGCGCTTCGACCTGGAGATCGTGCTGCGGGCGCGGGCGCTGCTCGCCGACCGCCCCGGCGAGCCGATCCTGCCTCCCGCCAAGGAGGCGGTCGGCGACTCGGGAGAGGTCGTCACCTTCCGGCGCACCTGAGGGAACCCGGCGGCGGGGCCCGGCCGAGTAGGGGGTGTGAGCCTCCCCCCGGAAGGACCCCGATGACGACAGAGACGATCCGGTGACCGCGCCCGACGCGGAACTGGTGCGCGCCTCGCTGCGCCGGCCCGAGTGCTTCGCCGGGCTGTTCGACCGGCACGGCGACGAGATCCACCGCTACGTCGCGCGGCGGCTGGGCGCGGCGGCCGCCGAGGACGTGGTCGCCGAGACGTTCCTGGCCGCGTTCCGCAAGCGCGCCTCCTACGACCTGGAGCGGCCCGACGCGCGGCCGTGGCTGTACGGGATCGCGACGTTCGCGATCCGCGACCACCTGCGCTCGGAGCGGCGGCGCGGCAGGCTGCTGGCGCGCGTCCGGCCCGCGCGCGCCGAGTCGTTCGACGAGCGCAGCGACGCCCGCGTGGCCGCGCAGGGCCTGCGGCCGGAGCTGGCGGCGGCGCTGGGCCGGCTGTCCCCCGAGGACCGCGAGCTGCTGCTGCTCATCGCGTGGGCGGAGCTGACCTACGAGGAGGCCGCCCGCGCCCTCGGCGTGCCGCTGGGCACGGTCCGGTCCCGGCTGCACCGCATCCGCGCCAAGTTGCGCGGCGCGTTCGGCGGCGTCAACCCCCTGATGAGCAGCGAGGAGTCCCTGGCATGACGCACGACGAGATCGCTCTGCTGCGGGAGGCCCGCCCCGAGGCCGCCGCGTACGACCCCGAGGCCAGGGCCCGGCTGCGGGCCCGGCTCCTCACGGCCGCCGACGGGCCCGAACGGCGCGCGGGCGTGCGCGGGCGGCGGCGGTTCGTCCTGGCCGGCGCGCTCGCCGTCGCGGCCGCCGCCGGGGTCGTGGCCGTCCCACTCCTGGACCGGGACGCGCCCGCTCCCCGCGAGTCGACGGAGCCGTCGGCGATGGGGCCCGTCGCGAGCGTGGTGAGCCTGGCCGACAACGCCGCCCGCGCCGCCGCGCGGCGGTCGGACGCCCCGCGCCCCGACCAGTGGAGCTATGTGAAGACCGTGCTGGCGTCCTCCTCCAAGGGGGTCGGCGGCTCGCTGTTCGGCCCGCCGGACCGCCGCATGACCTTCGAGGAGTGGCGCAGGGCGGACGGCGCCCAGAGCGCCCGGACCGAGGGCGGCCGCGTGGTCACGCGTGCGGGGGGCCAGGGCCCCGTTCCCTACCCGTACCTGCTGAGGCTGCCGCACGACCCGGACGCGCTGCTGGCCGAGGTCCGCCGCCGCGTCGCCGCCGAGAAGGCGCCGATAGCCGACGGCGAGCGCGCCTTCCAGGTCATCGAGATGATGATGCGCGACGCCGTGCTCCCGCTGAAGGTCCGCGCGGCCATGTACGGGGCGCTCGCCAAGATGCCGGGCGTGCGGTTCGAGAACCGGGCCGCCGACATCCTGGGGCGGCGCGGGGTCACGCTCTACCAGGTCGTCGGGGGCTACCTGCGCGCGGAGATCATGGTGGACCCCCGCACCTACGACTACCTGGGGTTCCGGTTCGTGGTCGTCAAGCCGCACCGCGACTCCGACGAGCACGGCGTCCAGCGGCGCTACAAGCCCGGCGAGATCCTCGGCTGGGGCGGGGCCGCGACGATGGCCGTGGTGGACGGGCCCGGCGAGCGGCCGTGAGCGGTGCCGGTGGTGCGGCCCCCGCGGCGCACCACCGGCACCGCCGGCGCCGGGGCCCGGTCAGCAGGGCTGCCCGACGGTGGACGTCACGGGGCGACGTTCCACCAGGTCGCGTGCGTGGTGGCGGGACAGGTTGGCCGCCCACACCGGCTCGCCCGTGCGCACCCGGGAGGCGATGTCGCGCAGTGCGCAGGAGCGCTGCGGCTCCGGCAGCCGGTTCAGCGCCGGTCCGGCGTCGGCCGACAGGTCCCGCAGGTAGTACAGGTCGATCTTGCCGGTGTCCTCGAAGCGCACCACGTTGCGCTCGGCGATGAACGCGTCGGGGTTCAGCGCCGACAGCGCCAGCAGGCCCGCCGCGCCGCTCGCCGCCACCGCGCGCGGCAGCCAGGACGCCTTCAGCCGCAGGCCCGCCGCCGCGACCAGCACGACCACGAGGCCGAGCCACAGCTCGAACGCGTGCACCCACAGGCGCAGCCGCGTCCACCCGAACGTCTCCTCGTACAGGTACAGGCGGCGCAGCGCCACGGCCACGATCACCAGCGTGAACGCGCACAGCACGCCCAGCAGCGCCCGCACCGTCGCCCGGTCGGCGCGCGCGCCCAGCGGCGCCCGCCGCACGGCGTAGGCGAGCACGGCCAGCACCAGCACCGTCGCGATCACGAGCTGGAAGAAGCCCTGCCGCGCGTACTCGGCGTAGGTGAGGCCGGTCGAGGCCAGCACCCTGTCCTTGTCGGAGGCCAGCAGCACGTTGGCCTGGACCGCGCAGAACGCCGCGAACAGCAGGTCCAGCGCCGCGATCGGCACCGCCCACGCCCAGCGTCCGGCGGGCGCGGGACGCGCGGGGGCGAGCTTCCGCAGCGGCGGCGGCGCGAGCGCCAGGAACGCCAGCCCCAGCGTCAGCGCGGCCGTCCCGGTGAAGATGATCAGCCGCAGCAGGCCCAGGCCCGGCGACACGTCCGGGAACAGGCCGCCGACGAAGCGGCTGAACGCCGCGTCGGCCTGCGCGAACAGCGCCCCGAACACCAGCAGCAGCGCCCCCGCGACCAGCCCGGTCCGCAGCACCGGGACGGCCCGGCCCCGCCCGGCGGAGGCCGAGGCCGCGACCCCGCGCGCCGCCCACGGCACCAGGCGGCCGAGCGCCGGCGGCAGCGCGAGGCCCCCGCCGATGACCTCCGGCCAGCTCCGGCCCCCGGTCATGGCGTAGGAGGCGATGGGCAGCGCCAGCAGCCCGGTGAGGGCGACCAGCCAGACCGCGTCGCGGTAGGCGGCGGTCGCGGCCAGCGCGAGGGCCAGCACGCCGAACAGCACGCCGGTGCGGTTGATCCCGCCCTTGCGGGCGACCCGTCCCGCCGACCACGCGGTGGGCAGCACCACGGCCGCGATCGCGAGCGCGGTGAGCGGGACGTTCAGCCCGAGCCGCCCGCTCTCCTCCACGCCGCCGAAGAAGACCACGCCCGCCAGCCCGGCGGCGGCCACCCCGCCCAGCAGCAGCGGGGAGAACGCCCGCCGCGGCTCCTTCCACTCCAGGAACAGCCGCTCCGGCCAGGTCGGCGGCGGGGGCGGGCCGATCGGGCCCGGCGGGCGCGCGAACGGCGGGTGCGCCCCGGGGGGCCGCGGCCCCGGCGGGGCGGGCGCGGTGAGCGCGGTTCGCGGGGGGACGCGGTCGGTCATGCGGAACCTCCGGGCAGGACGACGCGGATACGGCACCCGCGCGGGGTGTCGACGACATGGATGTCGCCGCCGTGCAGGTCGATGGCCCAGCGCGCGATGGCGAGGCCGAGGCCGGTGCCGCCGTCGGGCGTTCCGGCGCGCGAGCCCCGGGAGAAGCGCTGGAAGACGTGGTCGCGCTCGGCGGGCGGGATGCCCGGCCCCTCGTCGGCGACCTCCAGCACCACGCCGGTGCCCTGCGGGCGCGCGGTGACGGTGATCAGGCCGTCCGGCGGGCCGTGCCGGACGGCGTTGTCGAGCAGGTTGGCCAGCACCTGGTGCAGCCGGTCGCGGTCGGCGAGCGCGCCGAGGCCCGGCGTGACGTCGGCGCGGACGCGGGCCTCGGGCAGCCCGGCGGCGACCTCGTCCACGAAGCGCGCGACGTCCAGTTCGGCGAGGTTCAGCCCGGCCGCGCCGGCGTCGGCCCGCGACAGGTCCAGCAGTTGCGTGACCAGCCGGCCCAGCCGCTCGGTCTGCTGCACGGCCGACTCCAGCACCTCGGGCGTGGCCGGGGTGACGCCGTCGGCGACGTTCTCCAGCACCGCCTGCAGCGCGCTGATCGGGGTGCGCAGCTCGTGCGACACGTTCGCCACGAACTCGCGGCGCTGCCGCTCCACCTCGGCGAGGTCGGCGGCCATCCGGTTGAACGCCTGGGCCAGCTCGCCGACCTCGTCGCGGGAGGTGGCGCGCACCCGGCGGCTGTAGTCGCCGCGCGCCATGGCGCGGGCGGCGGCGGTCATCTCGCGCAGCGGCGCGGTCATGCCGTGCGCGATGAGCTGGGTGACCACCAGCGACAGCAGCACCCCGGCGGGCAGCGTCTGGCGGGCGCGGAAGCCGAGGACGTAGCCCCACAGCACCAGCAGCGTGGCGGTGATCACGGTGACGGCGGTGACGACGCCGAACTTGACCTTGATGGAGCGCAGCGGGTCCAGCGGCCGCGGCCACCTTTTCCACAGGCTGTGGAAAAACTTCACGGCGCCTCCAGGCTGTAGCCGACACCGTGCACGGTGCGGATCAGCCCGGCCCCCAGTTTGCGGCGCAGCGCTTTGACGTGCCCGTCCACCACGCGGGTGCCGGACGCGTCGGCCCAGTTCCAGACCCGCTCCAGCAGCACCGCGCGGGTCAGCACGGTGCCCTGGTTGCGGGCCAGGCAGTCCAGCAGGTCGAACTCGGTGGGCGTCAGGTGCACCTCGCGGCCGTCGCGGCGCACCCGGCGCGCGGCCCGGTCGATCTCCACGCCGCCCGCCCGCCACAGGTCCCGTTCGGGCTCGGCGGCGGCCACGGCGGCCGACCGGTCCACGCGGCGCAGCACCGCGCGGGTCCGCGCGACCAGCTCGCGCATGGAGAACGGCTTGGTGATGTAGTCGTCGGCGCCCACGCCGAGGCCCACCAGCATGTCGGTCTCGTCGTCGCGGGCGGTCAGCATCAGCACCGGGACCGGCCGCTCGGCCTGCACCCGGCGGCACACCTCCAGCCCGTCGAAGCCGGGCAGCATCACGTCCAGGACGATGAGGTCCGGCTCCCCGGCGCGGGCGGCGGCGACCGCGCCGGGGCCGTCGGCGGCGGTCTCGACCGTGAAGCCCTCGGCCCGCAGCCGCGCCGCCACCGCCTGGGCGATGGTGGGTTCGTCCTCGACGACCAGAATGCGTGTCACAGGCCCGACTGTAGGGGCGCCGTGCGCGCGCTCTGGGCGCGAATTGTGCAGATCGCGTGTGGAAGGTCAGGTGCGAAGGTCAGGTGCCGACGGGCCAGGTGTGCACCGGCTCGTTGGCGTGCATCAGCTCGGCGTAGTCGCGCGTCATCAGCCGCAGCGCCTCGTGCCGGGGCGTGCCGAACGACTCCTCGATGGCGTTGACGGTCTCGATCTGCCAGGCGGCCCCGGTGCGTCCGGTGACGCAGCGCCGCTCGATGATGCCGAGCAGCCGGTCGCGGCGGGCGGGCTCCACGCCCCACTGGTCCAGCCCCTCGTGGGCGAGCGGCAGCAGCCGGCGCAGCACCAGCTCGGCGGCCGGGACCTCGCCGAGGCCCGGCCAGTACAGCGTGGCCTCCAGTCCGTCGCGGGCGGCGCGGTGCAGGTTGTCGGCGGCGGTCTGGAACGACATCCGGGACCAGATCGGCCGCTCCTCCTGGGCCAGCATCCGCACCAGGCCGTAGTAGAAGGCGCCGTTGGCGACCACGTCGGCCACCGTGGGCCCGGCCGGCAGCACGCGGTTCTCCACGCGCAGGTGCGGGCGGCCCTTCACCACCGCGTAGATCGGGCGGTTCCAGCGGTAGACGGTGCCGTTGTGCAGCGACAGCTCCTCCAGCTGGGGGATGCCGCCGTCGTCCAGCACCGCGACCGGGTCCTCGTCCTCGCAGATCGGCAGCAGCGCCGGGAAGTAGCGGGCGTTCTCCTCGAACAGGTCGAACACCGAGGTGATCCAGCGCTCGCCGAACCACACGCGGGGCCGCACGCCCTGCGACTTCAGCTCCTCGGGCCGGGTGTCGGTGGCCTGCTCGAACAGCGTGATCCGGGTCTCCTGGTGGAGCCGGTGCCCGAACAGGAACGGGGAGTTGGCCGCCAGCGCGACCTGCGGCCCGGCGATGGCCTGGGCGGCGTTCCAGTACGCGCCGAACTCGTCGGGGCTCACCTGGAGGTGGAACTGCACGCTGGTGCAGGCCGCCTCGGGGGTGATGTTGTCGGCGTGCATCCGCAGCGGCTCGGCGCCGTCCACCGAGATGTGCAGCTCCTCGCCGCGCGCGGCGAAGATCTGGTCGTTCAGCATCTTGTAGCGGGCGTTGGCCGACAGCGTCTCCTCGCCGATGTCGGAGCGGCGCAGCGTCGGCAGGATGCCGATCATCACCAGGTTGCCGCCGACCTCCTGGGCGCGCCGGTCGGCGTGGTCCAGATGGCCGCGCACCTCGGCCTCCAGCTCGCCGGTGCCCTCCCCGCCGAGCTCGCGCGGCGGGATGTTGATCTCCAGGTTGAACTGGCCGAGCTCGGTGGCCCAGGCCGGGTCGGCGATCGCCTTGAGCACGTCGGCGTTGCGCATCAAGGGGTCGCCCAGGGAGTCGATGAGGTTCAGCTCGATCTCCAGCCCGATGTGCGGGCGCTCGAACTCGAACTGCGACTCGCCCAGCATCCTGGCCAGCACCTCCAGGCAGCGCCGGACCTTGTCGCGGTAGCGCCGCCGGTCCTCGCCGCTGATGGTGACCGCCGTGACGTCCCTGCCCATGTAGACCATCCCTGTCCGCCGGGGGATATCACAAAACGGATGTCCCGTCTGGCGGCGGTGAAACCCGAGAGCGGGTTTCGGGCACCCGATTTGTTACCGGTGGGTACTTTGGGATAACCGGCGTGCCGCCGCCCGTCGGCTCGTGACACTGTGTGATGGTCGTTCGACCGGCGCCGGCCGGGAAGCCCACGGAGCGGGAGAGGACATGCGGCTTCGGCCTCGGTCGATCCGGGTGCGCGACACCCTCGTGTCCGCCGTGCTCGCGGCCCTGGTCTTCGGGGGGATCGCGGTCGGCGTAGACCTGTCGGTGCGCTCCACCACCAAGGCTGCGCTGCTCCAGGAGACCCAGCTCGCCGCGCGGCGCACCAGCGGCGGCGTCCGCGACGGGACGCTGCCCACGCCGATCCCCGACGACTCCGGCGGCCGCCTGCTGATCCAGGTGGTCGGCCCGCAGGGGCACGTGCTGGACGCCACCCCGGCCGCGGTCGGCCGCGCGCCGCTCAGCGGGCTGTGGCCGCCGCCCGACAAGCGCGTCCAGGACGTGGTCGAGTGCACCGGCCACGGCCCCGGCCACCGCTGCCTGCTGGTGGAGGCGATCCGGGTCACCACCGCGCCGGACTCGGTGGTGGTCTACGCGGGCAAGCGGATGCCGTCCTACCTGGTCACCGGGTTGCTGGAGGTGCTGCTGGCGGCGGCGGTCCTGCTGCTGTCGGCGCTGGCGGCGTGGATCACCTGGCGGATCGTGGGCCGCACGCTGCGCCCGGTGGAGCAGATCCGCGCCCAGCTCGCCGAGATCAGCGCCAGCGACCTGAGCCGCCGGGTGCCGCAGCCGGCCGGCCAGGACGAGATCGCGCTGCTGGCCCGCACCGCCAACCAGACCCTGGACCGCCTGGAGCACGCCGTCGCCCAGCAGCGCCGCTTCGCCTCCGACGCCTCCCACGAGCTGCGCACGCCGATCGCGGGGCTGCGCGCCAACCTGGAGGACGCGGCGATGCACCCCCACGACACCGACCTGCCGGAGGTGGTGCGCTCGGCGCTGCGCGACACCGACCGGCTGGAGTCGATCGTCACCGACCTGCTGCTGCTCGCCCGCCTCGGCACCGGCGGCCCGGCGGCGCAGGAGGACCTGGACCTGGCGGCGCTGGCGGGCGGCGAGGTGGAGCGCCGCAAGGACGGCGGGCGCGTCCGGATGGACCTCGCCGAGCCGGTGCCGGTGCGCGGGGTGCGGATGCAGCTGGTGCGGCTGCTGAACAACCTGCTCGACAACGCCGAGCGGTACGCCGACGGCGCCGTCGCGGTGGAGGTGCGGCGTTCGGGGGCCGAGGCGCTGCTCACCGTGACCGACGACGGGACGGGCATCCCCGCCGCCGACCGGGAGCGGATCTTCGAGCGCTTCACGAGGCTGGACACCGCGCGCAGCCGGGGCGCCGGGGGCACGGGCCTCGGCCTGGCCATCGCGCGCGAGATCGCCGGCGCGCACGGCGGCTCGCTGCGCGTGGTGGACAGCCCGCAGGGGGCGTGCTTCATGCTGAGCCTGCCGCTGGCGGAGGAGGCGGAGTAGCCGGGCCCGGACGGGCCGGCGGCACGGGCGGGCGCGTTCGGACGCGCGAAGGGCCGCCCGCGGTGCGCGGGCGGCCCTTTCGTCGTTGTCGCTACGGGGTCCTGGCGAGGCCCCGGGCTCGGGTCAGGAACGGACCGCCTGGATCTCCAGGGCGATGTCGACCTTGTCGCCGAGCAGGGCCTTGTCGCCCTTCAGCGGGACGTTGAACTCGATGCCCCAGTCCTTGCGGTTGATCGTGGTGGTGGCGCTGAAGCCGGCGCGCACGCCGCCCCACGGGTCCTCGCCGACGCCGTGGAACTCGACGGCCAGGGTGACCGGCTTGGTGACGTCCTTGATGGTCAGCTCGCCGTCCACGACGTAGTCGCCGCCCTCGGCGCGCACGCCCTTGGTGGCGAAGGTCATGACCGGGTGGTTCTCCACGTCCAGCACGTCGGAGGTGCGCACGTGGGCGTCGCGGTCGGCGTTGCGGGTGTCCACGGAGGCCATCTTGATCTCGGCGGTGGCGGTGGAGTCGGCCAGCGTCTCGGCGACCTGCACGGCGCCGGAGAACTCGGTGAAGCTGCCGCGCACCTTGGTCATCAGGTGGCGGATGGTGAAGGTGACCTCGGAGTGGGACGGGTCGATGTTCCACGTCCCGGCGGTCAGCTCGGGGGCGATGGCGGCGGTGGCGGTCATGGGGACTCCCGTTGTGCTTGAAGTTTCAACGACTTGTCCGGAGACTAGTTTAGTTTTCAAGCACTTGTCAAGTCTACGGCCCGCCGGCCGCTCCGGAGACCGCCTCCTCGGCTACATACAGCCCGTACTGTTTGTTTGTTGGATAGGGTGCGGGCATGCCGACGCCCACCCGCCCCCGCCGCACGCAGGAGGAGCGCACCGCCGCCACCCGGCGCGCCCTCCTCGACGCGACCGTCGAGTGCCTGGTGGAGCACGGCTACCACGGCACGACCACCACGCGCGTGGTCGAGCGCGCGGGCGTCTCGCGCGGCGCGCAGGTGCACCACTTCCCGACCAAGAACGACCTGGTCCTCGCCGCCGTGGAGCATCTGGCCCGCAAGCGCGCCGACCGCTTCGTGCGGCGGGACCTGGACCGGCTGCGCGCCTCGGCCGACCCCATCGGCGACGCCCTGGACATCCTGTGGGAGTCGCACCAGGGGCCGCTGTTCGAGGCGTCGATGGAGCTGTGGGTCGCCGCCCGCACCGATCCCGAGCTGCGCGAGCACGTGGCGCGGCTGGAGCGGGTGGTCACCGCGGGCATCCTCGACCTGGGCGAGGTGTTCCTGGGCGACCGGATCTCGGACGCGGACTTCCGGGGCGACCTGTACGTGATGCTGGAGACCGTCCGGGGCCTGCGGCTGCTGATGTTCATCCACCCCACCACCCCCGAGCGGACCCGCGACCGCTGGCAGCGCAGCAAGGACCGGCTGCGCCTGATCGCCGAACGCTGGCCCGACCCCGACCCCGACCCGGCCTGATCCGGCCCCGCCCGAAGGGGAGATCCGGGCACGACCTTGCCGCGTCTTTCGGCGGGCGCCGCCGATCACGCTTACCCTGGGTGACTGACCTGTCACGACATCGCCGGTGATCGGGGAGCCATGCCGGTGACGGCCGAGGGGCCCGCCGGGCGAGAGCTGCGGGCGTTCTGCCGCCGCCAGGCCGTCCGCACCCGCACCGTGGGCGTGGTCGCGGCCGGGCTGCCGGCGCTCGGCACCACGCCCGCCCGCCACGCGGGCACGGCGGCCGCCGTCTGCGCCGTCGTCGTCTGGACCGCCGGCTACCACCGCGTCCTGCTGCGCGAAGGCCCGCGGGCGCGCGGGCCGCTGCCCGCCGACGTCGCGGTGCTGGCGGCGCTGTGCCTGGCCCAGCCGTGGATCACCCAGCCCGCCGACCTCGCCATGGGCGCGGGCTGGGTGCGGACGGTCGCGTCGGTGACCGTGGTGTCCTACCAGTGGTACACGCGCCCGCTGTGCGGCGCGCTGGTGGCGTTCGTGCCGTCCCTGGCCTACCTCGGCGGCGCGCTGCTGGCGGGGCCGCAGGCGGCGGCGATGATGGCGCCCAAGGCCGCGTGGCTGTTGGTCGAGGCCGCGCTGGCGCGGGTGCTGTTCTGGCTCATCCTGCGGGAGGGGCGCCGCGCGGACGCGCTGCTGGCGGCCGCCGAGCGGGCCCGTGCGGCCCGCGCCGTCACCGCGGCCCGGCGCGCTGAAGAGAGCGAGTACCTGGCCGCGCTGCACGACACGGCGGCGGCGACCCTGCTGATGGTGGGCCTCGGCACCGCCGCCGGGCGCCGCGCCTGGCTGGCCGACCAGGCGGCCCGCGACCTGGAGGTCGTGTCGGGGCGGCCGGGCGCGCCCGTGCGCGAGGTGGACTTCCCCGGGATGCTGGCCGAGGCGGCGCGGTACGGCGCGGTCGCCGCGGAGGTGGCGGCCGAACCGGGCCTGCGGCTGCCGCCCGCCCCGGCCGTCGCGATGTGCCGCTGCGTCCAGGAGGCGCTGACGAACGTGGCGCGGCACGCGGGGGTGGACCGCGCCCTGGTCCGCGCCGAGCGCGCGGGGAGCGGCGTCGCCGTCGAGATCGTGGACCACGGCCGTGGCTTCGTCCCGGGCGCCGCCCCCGGCACGGCCGCGGGGCCGGGCGGGACGCGGTTCGGCCGCGGGCTCGCCCTGTCGGTCTTCGAGCGGATGGTCCGGGTCGGCGGGCGGGCCTGGGTGTACTCGGCGCCGGGGGCGGGCACCCGGGTGCGGCTGGAGTGGGCGCCCTCCGGGCAGGGCGGGGAGGACCCGGCCGCGCCCGCGGCGCCCGAGGCCGAGCGGGACGGGTTCGCCTCGCTCACCTCGCGCCGGCTGCTGCGCTGCCTGCGGCTGACGGCCCTGGCCGCCCTCGCCGCCCTGCTGCTGGCGGCCGAGCTGCCGAACCTGCTGCTGCACGTGGAGGAGTACCGGTGGCCCGCCGTCCACTGGACGGCGTTCGCCGCCTCGGTCGCCGCCGTCACGGTCTGCGCGGTGCTCGTGGCGCGTGGAAGCCCCCTCGACCGGTGGCGCCGGCCGATCCTGGCGATCACCGCGGCGGCGGGGCTCGCGGTCGCGGCGGCCGTCCCGCCCGAGCACCTGGGGACCTGGGCGCAGTGGGCCCAGGGCAACGCGGGGTGGTTCGCGGTGGTGCTGCTGACCGGGCGCCGCCTGGCGCTGCTGCCGCTGTTCTGGGTGGCCGAGGCCGGGGTCACGCTGGCGCTGCTGGACGGCGCGCCCGGCGCCGTCTCCCCCGCCGCCGTGCTGACCGCCTGCCTGGTGGGCTGGGCCAACCAGGCGGGCGTCGCGCTGGCCTCGGTGGCGCTGCACCGCGTCGCGGGCACCGTCGCGGTCCGCGCAGCCGAGGAGGAGCGGGCGCGCACGCTGGAGGCCGTCCAGGAGCAGCTGCACCGCGACCGGCGCGACCGGTACGCCGCGCTGGCCGGCACGACGGTGCCCCTGCTGACGGGCCTGGCCTCCGGGGCGCTCGACCCCGGCGATCCCGGCGTGCGGCGCGCCTGCTCGGTGGAGGCGGCCCGGATGCGGCGGCTCATGGCCGAGCGCGACACCGTCGCCGACCCGCTCCTGCACGAGCTCCAGGCGTGCATCGACGTCGCCGAGCGGCGCGGCGTGGCCGTCTGCCTCGCCACCCGGGGCGACCGGCCCGCGCTGCCGCCGAGCGTGCGGCGCGCGCTGACCGAGCCCGCGCTGGCGGTGCTGGCCACGGCCGCCTCCACCGCGCGCGTCTCGGTGACCGGCACGGCGACCGGCACGGCCGCCGAGCTGACCGTGTGCGTGGTGGCCGACGCGCCCGCCCGGTGCGAGCACCGGGCGGGCGGGGAGGTCACGGTCACCACGCGGACCATCGAGGACCGAGTGTGGATGGAGGCGCGATGGCGGTCACCGCCGTGCTGATCGACGACCACCCGGTGGTGCTGACCGGCGTGCGCGCCTGGTGCGCCGCCGCCGACCCGCCCATCGAGGTGGTCGCGGCCGGGCCCCGCGTCGCGGCGGCCTGGACCCCGCCCGGCCGGGGCGCCGACGTGGTGGTGCTCGACCTGCAGCTCGGCGGCGGCGCGCCCGCCTACGCCGAGCTGCGGCGGCTGGTGGACGACGGGCGGCACGTCATCGTCTACACCATGCGCGACGACGCCGAGACCGCGCTGACCTGCATGGACATCGGCGCGTTCACGTTCTTGACCAAGGCCGAGGGACCGGCGCACCTGGTCGCGGCCGTGCACGCCGCCGCCGAGGACCGGCCCTACACCCCGCCCGCCCTGGGCGGCGCGATCGGCACCGACACCCGCCCGCACCGGCCCCGGCTGTCGCAGCGGGAGACCGAGGTGCTGGTCGAGTGGTTCCGCTGCGAGTCCAAGGAGATGGTGGCCCGCAAGCTGAACGTGACGGTGCGCTCGGTCGGCACCTACATCGACCGCGTCCGGATCAAGTACGCCAACGCGGGGCGGCCCGCCCCCACCAAGGCCGCGCTGGTCGCCCGCGCGGTGCAGGACGGCCTGGTGAGCCTGGACGACCTGTGACCGGGAAATGTGGGTCGAACGACCGACAGAGCGCGACCGCCTTTCCTCCTAACGTCGAATTCAGCGGATCCGCCTTTCCGGGAAAGGGCGGGAGACGAGCGAAGGAGATGTGGGATGTTCGAGAAGATCGCACGAGCCGGGGCCCTCGCGCTGGGCGCCGGGGCCCTGGCCGGCGGCGCGGCGCTGGGCACCGCCGCGACGGCGGAGGCCGCCCCCGCGCCGGCCGTCCAGAAGGCGGCCTGCGGCGGCCCGTACAAGGTCGGCGACAAGGCCGTCTGGTACAACTGCGCCGGCCACTCCGTCGAGATCTGCGTCCGGCAGTACTTCCCCTACAGGAACTACAAGGTGATGGTCCCCGCCCGCGGCGAGCACGCCAACTCCTGGCGCTGGACCATCACGATGAGCACCGACCTCGGCAAGTGCTGATCCCGGTGCGCCGATGAGATCCGGGGCCGCCGCCCGACGACCCTTCCCGGCGGCGGTCCCGTCATCGCGCCACGCGATAGTGATAACGCGTTTCCGTCCGGAAACCCGCCTTTTCATAAAGGGCCTGCGCTCCGGAATTCGCTTCGGTGACGCACAGATAGGCGCGCCGTGCCCCGCGCTTCCGCCCCTCCTCCAGCAGCGCGCGCAGCACGTCGCGGGCCAGCCCCCGGCGGCGGGACTCCGGGGCGACGGCCATGCAGTACACGCCCAGCCAGTCGCCCTGCGGGACGGCCCGCCCCACGGCGTCACCGGTCATGGCGTAGAAGGCTGGCACCCCGGTCACGATGCGTTCGGCGGTCGGCAGCGCGTCGGCGTAGCGGCCGTCCACCGACCACCACACCTTCAGCCACGCGGGCGACGGCGCCTCGGCGATCTCCACCGGGCGGTCCGGCGGCGGCCCGGGGGCCAGGTCGGCGGTCATGACCAGGGTCGGGTCCGCCAGGGCGTAGCCGCGCCGCTCCAGCTCGGCGTCCAGGGCGGCGGGCCGCGCCGCCGGGCCGACCGAGAACACCGGGGCCGTGCCCCGCGCGGTGTAGAAGCGCTCGGCCGCCGCGATCGCCTCCGCCAGGTCGCCGGGGTCGGCGGCG
The DNA here is from genome assembly GCA_050936435.1 of Spirillospora sp. CA-253888. GTDB lineage: Bacteria > Actinomycetota > Actinomycetes > Streptosporangiales > Streptosporangiaceae > Spirillospora. The sequence goes on along the minus strand of JBNJMT010000001.1, from coordinate 3,543,263 downwards.
GGCCACACCGAGTTGGCGCGCTTGGTCACCCCGCCCGCGTACCGCAGCCGCCACCCGTGCGCCGTGACGTGCTCGAACGCGGGCCACGCCTGGTCCACCAGGCCGTCGAAACCGGTCATCAGGTGATCATAGGGACGGCCGGGCCCCGGCCGGGCCGCCGGTCAGCGCACGGCCGTGGGGACGTCCCGCTCGACCGGGGCGGGCGCGCCCGCCCCGGCGGGCAGCACCACCGTCACCACCAGGCCGCCGCCCGCGCGCGGCCGCGCCGCCACCTCGCCGCCGTGCGCCACCGCCACCGACCGCACGATCGACAGGCCGAGGCCCGCGCCCTTCGCGGTGACCAGCCGGTCGGCGTCCATCCGGCGGAACGGCTCGAACAGCGACGGCACCTCGTACGGCGGCACCACCGGCCCGGAGTTCGCGACCTCCACCTCCGCGCGCCCGTCGGCGCGGGTGCGGCTCACGACCTCCACCCAGCCGCCGGCGCCGGTGTTGTGCCGGATGCCGTTCTCCACCAGGTTCTGCACCAGGCGCTCCAGCAGCAGCGCGTTGCCCTCGGTGACCGCCTCGCCGGGGTCCTCGCGCACGGTGACCCCGCTGCGGTCTGCCTCGGGCGCGGTCTGCGCCGCCACGTGCCCGACCACGTCGGCGAGGTCCACCGGGGTGCGCTCGGTGACCTCGTTCTCCGATCCGGCGAGCAGCAGCAGCCCGGAGATCAGCCGTTCGTGCCGCAGGTTGATCTCCAGCAGGTTCTCGCCGAGCCGCTTGACGTCGGGGGAGGCGGCCTTGCGGTGCATCGCCATCTCGACCAGCGCGCGGCCGAGGGTGAGCGGGGTGCGCAGCTCGTGCGAGGCGTTGGCGACGAAGCGGCGCTGGCCGTCGAAGGAGCGGTCCAGCCGCTCCACCATCGTGTCGAAGGCGTCGGCCAGCTCCTTCACGTCGTCGGCGGGGCCGCGCAGCGCGATGCGCTCGTGCAGCCCGCGCCCGGCGGCCGGGGCGGCGGCGATGCGCCGCGCGGTGTCGGTCACCTGGTGCAGCGGGGCCAGCACCCGGCCGGCGATCAGCCAGCCGAACGCGGTGGCCGCGCCGCCGACCACCGCCAGCGCGATCCCGCCCTGGGTGATCAGCGAGGTGGTGGCGGCCTTGCGCAGCGAGTCGCGCTGGCGGTCGGTCATCTCCTCGATCTTGCGCTGGAACACCCGGTCGCCCTCGGGGTCGGACGGCGGGCCGACCTGGACGCCCGGCGTACCGGGCAGGGAGGGCCCCTTGCCCAGGTTCAGCATGACCTTGGTGCCCGGTCGCGACAGCTGCTGGTTGAACAGGACGTAGGTGACGCCGAGCAGCACCACCCCGGCGACCAGGAAGAGCACCGCGTAGGTGACGGTCAGCCGGAACCGCAGCGACCGGTGCGAGGTGAACGCGGACAGGCTCGGTCGCTTCATCGGATGCGGTACCCCACTCCCGTGACGGTCTCGATGACGGGCGGATCGGCGAGCTTGCGGCGCAGCTTCAGCACGGTGAGCCGCACCGCGCCGGTGAACGGATCGGCGCGCTCGTCCCACGCCTTCTCCAGCAACTGCTCGGCCGACACCACGGCGCCGTCGGCCAGCATCAGCTCGGCCAGCACCGCGAACTCCTTCTTGGCGAGCGGCACGTAGCGGCCGCCCCGGAACACCTCGCGGCGCGCCGGGTCCAGCGTGATGCCCGCGCGCCGCAGCACCGGCGGCGCGGCCGGGCGGGCGCGGCGGCCGAGCGCCCGCACCCGCGCGGCCAGCTCGGGGAAGGCGAACGGCTTGGTCAGGTAGTCGTCGGCGCCGAGCCCCAGCCCGTCGACCCGGTCGGTGACCTCGGCGGCGGCGGTGAGCATCAGCACCCGCGTGGACGATCCGCTCGCGGCCAGCTCGCGGCACACCTGGTCGCCGTGCACCACCGGCAGGTCCCGGTCCAGCACGACCACGTCGTAGTCGTTGACCGCCAGGCGTTCCAGGGCGGCGCCGCCGTCCAGGGCCTGGTCCACCGCGTGCGCCTCCTCGCGCAGCCACTCGGAGATCGCGTCGGCGAGCAACGGCTCGTCCTCCACCACCAGCACGCGCATGGAGCGGTCCCTTCGTTCGGGTCAGGACGCCCATGGTGGCGGGCGCGGCGTTTCCTTTCCGTTAAAGGCCGTGGCGGCGGCCGCGGAAACACTGAGGAAACGCCCCGCCCGGTTGCATCGCCTCTCGTCGGGCCGGAACAGGCCGGTCCGACGGAGAAGGAGAACGAGATGCGAACGCGAACCCGCGGCGTGCTGGCGGCCCTCCCGCTGGCTCTGGTGTTGTCGCTCAGCGCGTGCGGCGGCGACGAGGGCGGCAAGGACGAGGTGGCCTCGGCGCCCGGCGCCGGGCAGGGCGGGCAGGCGGCGGCCAAGCAGTCGGCCAACCCCGAGGACATGGGGGTGAAGTTCACCGAGTGCCTGCGCAAGAACGGCATGAAGGTCGACGACCCCAAGCCCGGCGAGGGGATGCGGTTCACCTTCGACGGCAAGGTCCCCAAGGAGGCCGTCGACAAGGCGATGGAGGCGTGCCGGCAGTTCAACCCGCAGATGAACGGCAAGGCGGGCTCCGACCCGCGGGCGCAGGAGCGCAGCCGCAAGTTCGCCGAGTGCATGCGCCAGAACGGCGTGGAGAAGTTCCCCGACCCCAAGCCGGGCCAGACCGGGATCATGATCACCAAGGACATGGGCGACGACCCCGACTTCGAGAAGGCGCAGTCGGCCTGCAAGGACCTCATGGGGCCCGGCGGCGGGCCGCAGGGCGGTGCGGGGCAGTGACCACCGAGGTTCGGGACGCGCCGCCGCAGCAGCGGGAGCGGCGGCGCCGGGGCCACCGCCGCCGCAACGCGGCGGTGGTCGCGGTGGTGGTCGCGATCGGCGCGGCCGCCGCCGCGACGCTGGGCCTCGGCGGCGGCTCCGGCGGCGGTGAGGCGGCGGCGGAGCTGCCGCCGAGGACGACGCCGGTGACGCGGCAGACCCTCAAGGACACCGAGACCGCCGACGGCACCCTGGGCTTCGGGGAGTCGGTCGCCGCGGTCGGCCGCAAGGCCGGGACGCTGACCTGGATGCCCGAGAGCGGCGCGCAGATCACCCGGGGGGAGCGGCTGTACGAGGTGGACACCCGGCCGGTGACGCTGATGTACGGGTCCAAGCCCGCCTACCGCGCGCTGAAGCCCGGCGTGGAGGGCAACGACGTGGAGCGCTTCGAGCGCAACCTCGCCGCGCTCGGCTACGACGGCTTCACCGTGGACGACGAGTACACCGAGGACACCGCCGACGCCGTCGAGGAGTGGCAGGAGGACGTGCACCTGGAGGAGACCGGCGAGGTCGCGCTCGGCGACGTGGTGTTCGCGCCCGGGCCGGTCCGGGTGGACGGCCGGGAGGTGGGCAAGGGCGACCCGGTCTCGCCCGGCCGCAAGGTCCTCACCTACACCGGCACCGAGAAGGCCGTGACGGTCGAGCTGGACACCGCCGACCAGCGCATGGCGAAGAAGGGCGCGGCGGTGGAGGTCGAGCTGCCCGACGGCGGCACGGTCAAGGGCGTGATCGACGAGGTGTCCACCGTGGTCGAGCCGGGCGGGCAGGGCGAGGACCCGACGACCAAGGTGGAGGTGACCGTGGCGCTGCGCGACCGCAGGGCGCAGAAGGCCGCCGACGCCTACGCGCTGGCGTCGGTGGACGTGACCTTCACCGCCGGGACGCGCAAGGACGTGCTCACGGTGCCGGTGGCGGCGCTGGTGGCGCTGGCCGAGGGCGGCTTCGGCGTGGAGGCGGTCAAGAACGGCGCCTCCACCTACGTGCCGGTCAGGACCGGGCTGTTCGCGTCGGGCCGGGTGGAGGTCTCCGGTGCGGGCGTCACCGAGGGCATGGCGGTGGGGATCCCCAAATGATCACGTTGACCGAGGTCACCAAGGTGTATCCGGGGGTCACCGCGCTCGGCGGCGTCTCGCTGCACGTCGACGCGGGCGAGCTGCTGGCGATCGTGGGGCCGTCCGGGTCGGGCAAGTCCACCATGCTGAACGTGCTGGGCACCCTGGACCGGCCGACCTCCGGCACCGTCCGCATCGACGGCCACGAGGTGGGGAGGCTGTCGGACGCGCAGCTGTCGGCGCTGCGCGCGAGCCGCATCGGGTTCGTGTTCCAGCAGTTCCACCTGGCGCAGGGCACGCCCGCCCTGGACAACGTGGCCGACGGCCTCCTCTACTCCGGCCTGCGCGCCGCCGAGCGCCGCCGCCGGGCCGCCGCCGCGCTGGAGCGCGTCGGCCTCGGCCACCGCATGGACCACCGGCCGCAGGAGCTGTCGGGCGGGGAGCGGCAGCGGGTGGCCATCGCCCGCGCGGTCGCGGGGGAGCCGCGCCTGCTGCTGGCCGACGAGCCGACCGGCGCGCTGGACTCGGCGTCCGGCGCGGGCGTGATGGAGCTGCTGCGCGAGCTGCACGCGGGCGGCACGACCGTCGTCATCATCACCCACGACCGCGAGATCGCCGCGAGCCTGCCGCGCCAGGTGCGGATGCGCGACGGCCTGATCATGTCCGACTCGCGCGACCAGGTCACGGCGGCGGCGCGGTGAGCGGGGCGGCGAACGGGGCGCTGGGCGGGGCGCTGCGCCCGGCGCGGATGTGGCCCGAGGACGTGCTGCGGGTCGGCGCGGTGGGGCTGCGCACCCGCCCGCTGCGGGCGTTCCTGTCGGCGCTCGGGATCGCGATCGGCATCGCGGCGATGGTCGCGGTCGTCGGCATCTCCTCGTCCTCGGGCGCCGACCTGGACCGGACCCTGTCCTCGCTCGGCACCAACCTGCTGACGGTCAAGCCCGGCACGACGCTGACCGGCGAGCAGGCGCAGCTCCCCAACGAGGCCGAGGCGATGGTGGCGCGGACCGGCCCGGTCCAGACGGTGTCGGCGATCGGCATGGTGGACGACGCGAAGGTCTACCGCAACGACAAGATCCCCGAGGCCGAGACCAACGGCCTGGCGGCCTACGCCGCGCGCACCAGCCTGCGCGACACGGTCGGCGCGAAGCTGCGCAGCGGCGCGTGGCTGAACGCGGCGACCGGCTCCTACCCGGCGACGGTGCTGGGCGCCAAGGCCGCCGAGCGCCTCGGCATCGGCCGCGCCGGCCCCGAGGTGCGGGTGCTGGTCGGGGGCGAGTGGTTCACGGTGGTCGGCATCCTCCAGCCCGCCGCGCTGGCCCCCGAACTCGACTCGGCCGCGCTGATCGGCTGGCCCGCCGCCATGAGGACCCTGCAGTTCGACGGCCATCCGACGACGGTCTACACCCGCTCGCAGGAGGAGAGCGTGGAGCAGGTCGGCTCGGTGCTGGGCGCGACCGCCAACCCCGAGAACCCCAACGAGACCGAGGTGTCGCGCCCCTCGGACGCGCTGGCGGCCAAGAAGGCGACCGAGGACGCGCTGACCAGCATGCTGCTGGGCCTCGGCGCGGTGTCGCTGCTGGTCGGCGGCGTCGGCGTGGCCAACACGATGGTCATCTCGGTGCTGGAGCGCCGCTCGGAGATCGGCCTGCGCCGCTCGCTGGGCGCGACGCGGGGGCAGATCCGCACGCAGTTCCTGGCCGAGTCGCTGCTGCTGTCGGCGCTGGGCGGCGCGGGGGGCGCGCTGCTGGGCGTCGCGGTCACGGCGGGGTACGCGCTGTCGCAGGGCTGGCCGGCGGTGGTGCCGCCCTGGGCGGTGGCGGGCGGCGTGGCGGCGACGCTGCTGATCGGGGCGCTGGCGGGCCTGTACCCGGCCGTGCGCGCCTCGCGCCTGTCCCCGACCGAGGCGCTGTCCACCCCGTGACCGGACGGACCCCGGCGGCCGGAGGAGGCCGCCGGGGCTCCGCGGTCCGGTACGGGTCAGCGGGCGGGCTTGTAGACCGTGACGACGGCCGCGCCGCCGAGGCCGATGTTGTGCTGGATCGCGCCGGTCACGTTCTCGACCTGGCGCTTGTCGGCCTGTCCCCGGATCTGCCAGGTCAGCTCCGAGCACTGGGCGAGGCCCGTGGCGCCCAGCGGGTGGCCCTTGGAGATCAGGCCGCCGGAGGGGTTGACGACCCAGCGGCCGCCGTAGGTGTTGTCGCCGGAGTCCACCAGCTTGCCGCCCTCGCCCTCGGCGGCCAGGCCGAGCGCCTCGTAGGTCAGCAGCTCGTTGGTGGAGAAGCAGTCGTGCAGCTCGACGACCTGCGCGTCGTCGGCGCCCATCTGCGCCTCGTCGTAGGACTGCCGGGCGGCCAGCGCGCTCATCTTGGCGCCCACGATCGTGATCGCGCTCTTGGAGGTGAAGGTCTCGCTGGTGTCGGTCACCATCGCCTGGCCCGCGATCTCGACGGCGCGGTCCCACAGGCCGTGCTGCTCCACGAACCGCTCGGAGGCGATGACCGCCGCGCCGGAGCCGTCGGAGGTCGGCGAGCACTGGAGCTTGGTCAGCGGCTCGTAGACGGTGCGCGCGGCCTTGATGTCGTCCAGCGAGTACTCGTCCTGGAACTGGGCGTAGGGGTTGTTCACCGAGTGCTTGTGGTTCTTCCACCCGATCTTGGCGAACTGCTCGGGCGTCGTGCCGTACTTGGCCATGTGCTCGCGGCCCGCCGCGCCGAACATGTACGGCGCGATCGGCTCGCCCTTCCACTCGTGGAGCGGGAACAGCTCCTTCAGGTGGTTCAGCATCGGCTGCTCGCGGTCCTCGTAGGTGGAGCCGAGCGAGCCCTTCTGCATCTTCTCGAAACCGAGGGCGAGGGCGCAGTCCACGACGCCGTGCTTGACCGCCTGGCGGGCCAGGAACAGGGCGGTGGAGCCGGTCGAGCAGTTGTTGTTGACGTTCACGACCGGGATGCCCGTGATGCCCAGCTCGTAGACGGCGCGCTGCCCGGAGGTGGACTCGCCGTAGACGTAGCCGACGTACGCCTGCTGGATCCGGTCGTAGGAGACGCCCGCGTCCTCCAGAGCCTTGGTGCCGGCTTCGCGGGCCATGTCGGGGTAGTCCCACTCCCGGCTGCCGGGCTTCTCGAACTTGGTCATGCCGACGCCGACGACAAAGGTCCGGTTGCTCATGGTTTTCGCGCCTCCTCGGTTTCCGGCGACGCTAGGCCCTGTCTAAGAAACAGTCAAGCTTGTATGTTTCTAGCCGTCGTGGCCCGTGACGCCCCCGGAGGACGGATGTCCCACAGCTTCAACCTGGCCGACCTTTTCGAGATCGTGACCGACGCCGTGCCGGACAAGCTCGCCCTGGTCGCGGGGGAGGCGAGGCTGACCTACGCCGAGCTGGACGCGCGCGCCAACCGGGTCGCGCACCACCTCGCCGCCGCCGGCGTGGGGCCGGGCGACCGGGTGTCGATCCTGTCCTACAACCGCGCCGAGTGGCTGGAGGCCCAGATCGGCGCCTACAAGCTGCGCGCCGTCCCGGTGAACGTCAACTACCGCTACACCGCGGGCGAGCTGGCCCACGTGATCGGCGACTCGGAGTCGGCCGCGCTGGTCGGCGAGCGCTCGCTGATCGCGCGGCTCGGCGAGGCGCGCGGGCGGCTGGAGCACCTGCGGCACGTGCTGGTGATCGAGGACGGCTCGGCCGAGGAGGCGGACGGCCTCGCCTACGAGGAGGCGCTCGCGGCCGCCTCGCCCGAGCGCGGTTTCGGGGAGCGGTCCGGCGACGACCTGTACCTGCTCTACACCGGCGGCACGACCGGGATGCCGAAGGGCGTCATGTGGCGCCAGGAGGACATCTTCATGTCCGCGATGTTCGGCGGCAACCTGCTGGGCGACCCGATCGCCGCGCCCGGGGAGCTGTCGACCAAGGTCCTGGACGGCGGCCTCACCACGATGGTGTGCGCGCCGATGATGCACGGCGCGGGCATGTGGGTGGCGTGGATCGCGCTGACCTCCGGCTCCACGCTGGTGCTGTGGTGCGGGCGCAGCTTCGACGCGGGCCGGGTGCTCGCGGTCGCGGCGGAGGAGAGGGCCCAGGTCCTGCTGCTGGTCGGGGACGTGATGGCGCGCCCGATCGCCGACGAGCTGGCGGCGCGGCCCGGCGCGCACGACCTGTCGAGCGTCCTCGCGGTCGGCACCGGCGGCGCGGCTACCTCGCCCGACGTGAAGGCGCGGCTGCACGAGCTGATCCCGTCGATGCTGCTGGTGCTGGACGCGTTCGGCGGCTCGGAGACCGGCGCGTCCGGCCAGGCCGTCGAGCCCGCCGCCGACGGGTCGCCGCGCTTCCTGCCGCGCGGCGACGACGTGGCGGTGCTGGACGCCTCGCTGCGCCGCCTCCCGCCGGGTTCGGACGAGATCGGCCAGCTCGCCCGCACCGGCCGCATCCCGCTCGGCTACTGGAACGACGAGGCCAAGACCGCCAAGACCTTCGTGCGCGACGCCGAGGGCACGCGCTGGGCGCTCCAGGGCGACATGGCGCGGGTGGACGGGGACGGCTCGATCGTGCTGCTCGGCCGCGGCTCGCTGGTCATCAACACCGGCGGCGAGAAGGTGTTCGTGGAGGAGGTCGAGGCCGCGCTGAAGCGGCACCCGGCCGTCTACGACGCGCTGGTGGTGGCCGTCCCCGACGAGCGCCTGGGCTCGCGCGTGGCGGCGGTCGTGTCCACCACCGCCGAGGTGACCCCCGAGGAGCTGGCCGCGCACTGCCGCACCGGCCTCGCCGGGTACAAGGTGCCGCGCGACATCCGCATCGTGGACGAGGTGAAGCGCTCCCCCGCGGGTAAGGCCGACTACCGCTGGGCCAGGGCCCAGCACTCCTGACCCGCCCTCTGCAAGAAAACAGTCAGGCATGTATGTTCCTGGCGACGCGACCGGAGGAACCATGAGCGACCAGCCGCAGATGAACAAGCAGAGCCTCGGCGAGTGGAGCGACCCGTTCGGCTTCGAGGTCGAGGCCGAGCGCACCGTCGCCTACGCCAGGGCGACCAACGACGAGAACCCCCGCTACCTGTCGGGCGAGCTCGCCCCGCCGGTGTTCGCGATCGTGCCCGTCTTCGAGGGGATGATCGGACCGCTGTTCACGGTGGTGCCCGACAGCCTGATCCCGTTCGTCGTGCACGGCGAGCAGGACATGGTCTTCCACCGGCCGATCACGCCGGGCATGAAGCTGACCTCGCGGGCCAAGGTCACCGGCTACGCCTCCAAGTCGTCGGGCACGACGGTCTCGCTGAAGCTGGAGACCCGCGCCGAGGACGGCGACCTGGTGAACGAGCAGTGGATGGTGTCGTTCTTCCGCGGCTTCCAGGCGGGCGAGACCGTGGGCGAGCTCGCCCCGGCGCACGGCTTCCCCGAGGACCTGCGCGGCGGCACCCCCTTCGCCGAGGTCACCCAGCACGTGGACGAGGACCAGACCTTCCGCTACTCCAAGGCGTCGGGCGACCCGATGCCGATCCACCTGGACGAGGAGTTCGCGAAGTCGGCCGGGCTGCCCGGGATCATCGCGCACGGCCTGTGCACGATGGCGTTCACCTCGCGCGCGGTGATCGAGTCGGCCGCCGCGGGCGACCCGGCGCGGCTGCGGCGGCTGGCGGTGCGCTTCTCCAAGCCGGTGCTGCCGGGCCAGGACGTGACGACCCGCATCTGGGAGAAGGGCGCGGGCGCGTTCGTGTTCGAGTCCACCTCCAGCAGCGGCGACGTGGTCATCAAGGACGGCCTCGCCGAGATCGGGGGCTGACCGCGCCGTGCGGGCCCCGGCCGGCCGGGGCCCGCACCGCCCGTCGCGAAGCCGATGCTCCGCGCCGTCATAACCGGCGCATGATCGGACATACCTCGGGTCCCGGGCCCACGGCCTTCCCCGACCCCCCGAGGTGGTGAGCGAATGTCCCCGCGAACCGACCGGACGTATCCGCGGCCCATCGGCTACCTGAGCCGCTACCGCGCCCACCGGGCCGCCCGCCGCGCCGCCCTCCGCGCCTCCGGGCCGGTCGGCACGCTGCGCGGCGAGCCCGTCCCCGTCACCGGCGCGGGCGGCGTCCCGCTGCACGTGGAGGTGGAGGAGCACCCCGACCCGTCCGCGCCCACGATCGTCTTCGCGCACGGTGTGACCGTCACCCTCGACACCTGGCACTACCAGCGCGAGGAGCTGCGCGACCTCGGCCGCACGGTCTACTACGACCACCGCGGGCACGGCCGCTCCGGCCCCACCGGGCCCGGCGACGCGACCATGGCGCGGCTCGCCGAGGACCTGTGGGCCGTGGTCGAGGCGACCGCGCCCCCGGGATCGCCGGTGATCCTGGCCGGGCACTCCATGGGCGGCATCACGATCATGGCGCTGGCGACGCACCGCCCCGAGCTGTTCGGCGACCGGATCGCGGGCGTCGCGCTGTGCGACACCTCGGCCTGCCTGTCGGAGTCGGCCTTCCACCTGCCGCCCCGGCTGGCCCAGGCCGGGGCGCCCTACCTGGCGCGGCTGCTGTCGATCGTGCTGGGCGACCCCGGGCGGCTGGACGTGGCGCGGCGGCTGACCGGAGTGCTCACCGCCCCGGTGGTGGGGCGGATGGCGTTCGCCGACCCGCGCCGCGACCCGGCGCTGGTGCGCTCGGTGCACCGGATGATCGTCGACTGCCCCTCGGCGACGCTGGCGGCCTTCCTCACCGACCTCGCCGCCTACGACCTGCGCGAGACGCTGCACGCGCTGGCGGAGGTGGAGACCCTGGTGGTCGCGGGCCGGCACGACCGGATGATCCCGCTGGCGCACAAGCGGGTCATCGCCGACCGGGTGCCGGGCGCGCGGCTGGAGGTGGTGCGCGGCGCCGGGCACATGGCGATCATGGAACGGCCCGACGTGGTCAACCCGCTGCTGCGCGACCTGGTGGCGCGGGCCGCCGCACGCCGGCAGGGGGGCTCGCGCACGGCCTGACCGTACGGGGGAACGCGGCGGGGCGATCACGCGTCGATGGGGAGGAGAAGATCGAGGAAGGGGACCCCCGCTGCGAACCGCCCTGACGACGGCCCTGCTCGGCGCGCTGTGCCTCCCGCTGGCGGCCTGCGGCGCACCGGAGCACGACATCGACGTCGTGGTCCAGGACGCCCGGCCCGAGCCCCGCAAGGCCGAGCTGCCGGTCACCGCCGGCCGGATGACACCGCCCGCCCGGTGGCCCCGGGCGTGCGAGCTGATCGCCGACGAGGAGATCCGGTCGGTGCTGCCGCAGGCCACCGGCATCACCCGCGGCCCCCGGGTGGGCCCCCGCAAGGCGCCGGCGGCCGAAGCGGAGTGCGCCTTCCGGTTCGAGCTGCCGCACAACATGAGCTTCGACAGCTCCTTCGCGGGCGCGGGCTCGTTCGAGCTGACGCTGCTGGCGGTCGGCGATCCGCGGCTGGCCGCGCGCGACCACGCGAGGCGGAGGAAGGCCGCCGCGAAGCTCCGCGCGGCGCCGGACTCGCCGGTGCCGGGCGTGGACTCGTGCTACACCGGCGGCCTGGACGAGAACGCGTCCTACATCTGCCGGAAGGGGCCGCTGGTCTTCGAGGTCGACCCGGTCGAGTTCCGGCGCTTCGACTTCGTGGGGGCCTCCGAGTTCTCCCTCGCCCACCGCGCGACCGTGCGCGGCCGGGTCATACCGGCGTTCGTGCGGATCGTGGCCGCCCGGGTCTGATCCGACGGTGTACTAGTACACTGCGGGGCAGTGCCCTTGGAAGGAACGCCCCCGTGTCGCCGTCGATCCACCGCCCCGATCCGCCCTACCTGCAAGTGGTGAAGCACATCCGGGCGCGGATCGAGTCCGGCGAGCTGCGCGAGGGCGACCGCGTCCCGTCCGCCCGGCGGATCGTCGCCGAGTGGGGCGTGTCCATGGCCACCGCCACCAAGGTCCTGGCGGCGCTCCGCTCGGAGGGGCTGGCCGCCGGGGTGGCGGGCGTCGGCACCGTCGTGACGGCGCACAACGTGAAGAACTCGCCCAAGGACCGGATCGTCGCGGCCCGCACCGGCAGGCCCGCCCCGGGCGACGAGCGCGCCCGGATCGTCGCCGCCGGGCTGGCCGAGGCACCGCCGCAGGTCGCCGACGCGCTCGGGCTGCCCGCCGGCGCCCCGGTGATCCGGCGGCACCGCATCACCGACCGGGACGGCGCGCCCGTCTCGGCGTCGGTGTCGTGGTTCGACGGCGCGCTCGCCGAGGCCGCGCCCCTGCTACTGGCCCGCGAGCGGCTGGAGGGGGGCACCCCCGGCTACCTCCGCGCGGCGACCGGCCGGGCGGTGGCCGGGCCGCAGACCGACCAGTTCACCGCGGCGGCCGCCACCGAGCGGGAGGCGGCCGACCTCGGGATCGCGCCGGGCGGCCCGGTGCTGCGCGGCCGCAACTGGATGCGCGACGAGACCGGCGCGGTGCTGGAGTACGGCGAGCACGTGTCGGTCGCCGGGCGCTGGGTGACCTACGAGTACGAGATCGGCAGTTAGGGGAGACACCGTGGAACTGGTCCACTCGGGCAAGGTCAGGGACGTGTACGCCGACGGGGACGACCTGATCCTGGTCGCCTCCGACCGGGTGAGCGTCTACGACGTGGTGCTGCCCACCCTCGTCCCGGACAAGGGCAAGATCCTCACCCAGCTCTCGCTGTGGTGGTTCGAGCAGCTCGCCGACGTGGTGCCCAACCACGTGATCTCCGGCACCGACGTGCCCGAGGAGTGGGCCGGGCGCGCGGTGCGCTGCAAGCGGCTCACCATGCTGCCGGTCGAGTGGATCGCGCGCGGCTACCTCGCCGGGCTCGGCCTGAAGGAGTACGAGAAGAGCGGCACCGTCTCCGGCGTCGCCCTGCCCGAGGGCCTGGTGGAGGCGTCGAAGCTGCCCGAGCCGATCTTCACGCCGACGACCAAGGCGACCGAGGGCCACGACGAGTTCATCACCTACGCCGACGTGGTCGAGGAGATCGGCGCCGACACCGCCGCCCGCCTCAGGGAGGTCACGCTGGAGGTGTACCGGCGGGGCGCGGAGCTGGCGGCCGACAGGGGCATCATCATCGCCGACACCAAGCTGGAGTTCGGCCGCGCCGCCGACGGCACCCTGACGCTGGGCGACGAGGTGCTGACCTCCGACTCCTCGCGGTTCTGGCCCGCCGACCAGTGGACGCCGGGCCGCCCCCAGCACGCGCTGGACAAGCAGTTCGTGCGCGACTGGAGCAGCACCCTGGACTGGGACCGCACGCCGCCCGGCCCCGAGGTGCCGCAGGAGATCGTCGAGGCGACCCGCGCCCGCTACATCGAGGTGTACGAGCGCCTCACCGGCCGCCGCTGGGAGTCGTGACCCGGTAGGTCAGATGGGTGGCGTGGGGGTCGCGCACGACCTCCACGGGCCCCTCCAGCTCGACCGGGACGTCCTTCAGCGCCTCGAACAGGGGGACGCCGCCGCCGAGCAGCACGGGCACGACCGAGACGCGGACCTCCTCCAGCAGCCCCGCGTTCAGGCACTGGCTCGCGATGCTCCCGCCGTTGACGCCGACGTCCATGCCGCCGGCCAGCCGCCGCGCGGTGGCGACGGCCTCCTCGATGCCGCCGGTGACGAAGGTGAAGGGGGAGCCGTCCTCCGGCGCCCCCTCGGGGACGCGGTGGGTGAGCACGACCACCGGCCGGTCCAGCGGGTGCCGCCCGCCCCACCCGTCGGTGAGGTCGTACAGCTTGCGCCCGACCACCAGCGCGCCGGTCGCCTCCGTCATCGCGGTGAAGGCGGCCGCGCTCTGCTCGGTCAGGTGGAAGGTGAGCTCGGGGCTGGCCGTGGAGACCTCCACGTCGCCGCCGGAGTACCACCGGAACAGGTGGTCGAAGCCGCTCTCTCCGGGGCCGGAGATGTAGCCGTCCAGGGACATGCTCGCCGCAGTGTAGATCTTGCTCATTTCGCCTCCTGGGTCTCGAACGTATGGACTGCGCGGACCCCGGAAACTCATCGCGTCAGGCGGACCCGCCCGACCGGCGCACGGCCTCCCGCCACGCCCCCGGCGAACGGTGGTGATTGCGGTGTCCTTCGGCCAGGACGAGGCGCAGCGGCGCCAGGTGCTCGGTGCCGGCGGGGAGGTCCAGGCCGTCCAGGAAGGCCAGGGCCGAAGCGGGCTCCAGGTCGCCGTACACGTCGTGGTAGCCAGCGCGGATCGCCCTGAACAGCGGCATGTGCAGCGACGGGAGCTCGGCGGCCGCCCGGAGGACGGGGAGCTTCAGCGGCCAGGGGACCGGGCCCGACGCCTCCAGGACCCAGCGGGCGCGGTCCGGGATCGCCGCCAGGTCGCCCACGTCGTCGCCCAGGACCTCGGCGAACGCCTTCTCGACCGTCGAGCGGTCCTCGAACCAGTCGACCCACAACGAGTAGGTGACGGGCTTCGGCTCCACGGGCGAGTCCAGGCGGCGGCGGTAGCCCTCCCAGAACACCGGGTCGTCCGGACGCCGCCCGACCACCGCCGACATCTCGAACGCGACCCACCACTCGTCCAGCAGGTCCAGCAGCCCGAAAGCCGTCCGCAGGGCGTCGCGGGGGTCCTCGTCGTAGCCGCTCATCGCGGCGTACGCCCAGTCGTGCGCCACCTCATCGGGGGTCATCACCCGGTCGGGCGGCTCGAACCACACGCCGGGGGAACGTTCCACCACGCCGTCCTCGGCCAGCCACGCGCGGGCGTACTCGGCCTCGGTCTCGTCCATCCCAGGACCGCCCCTCGCGGCGGACGCGCCGTCAGGTCAGCGTCGTCACCGGGGACTCGGCCGGGCGGCGGTGCTCCAGCGCGGCGCGCAGCTGGGCGCGGCCCCGGTGGATGCGCGAGCGCACGGTGCCGAGCTTGACGCCCAGCGACGCCGCGATCTCCTCGTAGGTGAGGCCCTCGATGTCGCACAGCACCACCGCGGCCCGGTACTCGGGGGCCAGCGAGTCCAGCGCCCGCTGGATGTCGGCGTCCAGGTGCCGGTCGTCGTAGGCCTGTGCCGGGCTCGGCTCGCGGCCCTGCAAGCGCTCGGCGGCGTCGTCGGCGAGGGCGTCGAACCGGATGCGCTGCTTGCGGCGGGCGCGGTCCAGGAACAGGTTGGTGGTGATCCGGTGCAGCCAGCCCTCGAACGTGCCGGGGCTGTAGGAGGACAACGAGCGGAAGACGCGGATGAACACGTCCTGGGTCAGGTCCTCGGCGTCGTGCCGGTTGCCGGTCAAGCGGTACGCCAGCCGGAACACTCGCGTGGAGTGCTCGCTGACGATCTCCTCCCATGTCGGAGGCGTCCACGCCACAGCGCCTGCGCTCACCACTACCCCCGTCTGATACGAAATCGTTACGGCTCAGAATGCCGTTACGGGGATAAGAGGCGTGTAAGAACGCCCCCGATTGGCCGGATGCGGCGGCCCCGGATCGGGTGATCTCTCTCACGTGCCGGGCCGCCCGGCCCTTCATCCGCAGGTCACCGGCCGTCCATGTGAGCGCCCTACGGTCCGCGATGTGACTCGACGTTTTCCCGCCTGCCTCGCCGCCGGCGCGCTCGCCCTCGCCCTGGTCCCCGGTCTCGCCACGGCGGCCTCCGCCCGCCCGGCGCCGGACGCGGCGGTGCTGCCGCGCGTCCCGCTGGCCCGGTTCCAGAACGCGCTGCTGCCGGGCAGCGTTCCCGACGATCGCGGCGTGGCGCTGGGCGGGGTCGGCAGCGACCTGTTCCACGAGCCCGGGGCGCGCCCCGACGAGTTCTGGGCGATCACCGACCGGGGCCCCAACGGCACGGTCGAGGCCGGCGGCGAGGAGCGCGTCACCTTCCCGGTGCCCGGCTTCGCCCCGACCATCGTGAAGCTGCGGGTGCGCAAGGGGACGATCAAGATCGTCCGGGCGATCCCGATCACCGGGGGCGGCGGGCGGCCGGTCACGGGGCTGCCCAACGTGGACGGCCGCGAGGAGGCCCCCTGGGACTTCGCCGGGCGGGAGCGCCTGGCCTTCAACCCCGACGGCATCGACCCCGAGGGCCTGGTCCGCACCGCCGACGGCGGCTTCTGGGTGGCCGAGGAGTACGGGCCCTCGCTGCTGCGCCTGGACCGGCGCGGCCGCGTCGTCGAGCGCCACGTCCCCAAGGGCTGGCCGGGCAGGGGGACCTCCTACCCCGTCAAGGAGACGCTGCCCGCCATCCTCAACAAGCGGACCTACAACCGCGGCTTCGAGGCGCTGACGATCGCCAGGGACGGCCGCACCCTGTACGCGGCGATGCAGAGCCCGCTCACCAACCCCGACAAGAAGACCTACAAGGCCGCCCGCAACGGCCGCGTGCTGCGCTTCGACCTGCGCGCCGGCAAGGTCACCGGCGAGTACGTGCACCGCTTCGAGGACGTGTGCTCCTTCGACGCCGCGAGCTGCGGCGACCAGAAGGAGATGAAGATCTCCGGGCTGGCCGCGCTGGACGACGGCCGCCTGCTGGTGGAGGAGCGCACCGACAAGGTGGCCAAGGTCTACACCGTGGACCCGCGCCGGGCGACCGACATCCTCGGCTTGCGCTGGGACGACGCGGCGACCGACCCGTCCCTGGAGAAGAGCGCCGAGGTCCCCGCCGGAGTGACCGCGCTGCCCAAGACCCTGACCGTCGACCTGTCGGCGGTCCCCGGGATGCCGGGCAAGATCGAGGGCATCGCGCTGGCCGACCGCCGCACCCTCGCCGTCATCAACGACAACGACTTCGGCCTCGGGACCTTCGGCCCCGACGGGCGCCTGATCGACAGCGGCGTGCGCACGCGGCTGCGCTACGTGCGGCTCCCTTGATCACGATGTGACCCATCTCATTGGACGCTTTGTCAATGGTAATTGAGTGCTTACGCACTCCCGAGGATGATCGGAGGAACCCTCCCCACCCCCGACGCGAGGACGTGGCATGGCGCGCAGCTACAACCTGGCCGATCTGCTCGAAATCCTGGCCGCGGCGGGCCCGGACCGGCCCGCCCTGGTCGCCGGCGGCGAGCGCCGCACCTACCGGGAGCTGAACGAGCGGGCGAGCCGCGTCGGCCACCACCTCGCCTCCGCGGGGGTGACCGAAGGCCAGCACGTGGCGATCCTGGCCTACAACCGGGCCGAGTGGATCGAGGCCATGCTCGGCATCTTCAAGATCCGCGCGGTGCCGATCCCGGTGAACTTCCGCTACGTGGCGGGCGAGCTGCGCCATGTGCTGGCCGACTCCGACTCGGTCGCCCTCATCGGCGAGCGCTCGCTGCTGGGCAAGGTCGAGGAGATCCGCGCCGAACTGCCGAAGCTGCGGCACGTGGTCGTCGTCGAGGACGGCGACACCACCCCGATCGAGGGCGCGGTCGAGTACGAGAAGGCGCTCGCCGAGGCCGCCGCCGACGACGACTTCCCCGAGCGGTCCAGCGACGACCGCTACATCATGTACACCGGCGGCACCACCGGCTACCCCAAGGGCGTCGAGTGGCGCTGCGAGGACATCTTCTTCGGCGCGCTCGGCGGCGGCAACGTGCTCGGCGACCCCATCGCCAGCCCCGAGGCCATCGCCGCGAACGCCGAGCAGCCCCCGATGGCCGTGCTCGACTGCGCGCCGGTCATGCACGGCGCGGGCCAGTGGGTCGCGTTCATGGGCCTGTTCAGCGGCGCCAAGGTCGTCCTCTACACCGACCACGCCTTCGACCCCGGGGAGGCGCTGCGCCTGCTGGCCGAGGAGCAGGCCAACGTCATGATGCTGGTCGGCGACGTGATGGCCCGCCCGGTCGCCAAGGCCCTGGCGACCGGCGACCACGACACCTCCTCGCTGTTCGCGATCGCCTCGGGCGGCGCGCCGCTCACCGAGGGCGCCAAGGAGGAGCTGAAGGCGCACCTGCCGAACGTGATGTTCCTCGACAACTACGGCGCCTCCGAGACCGGCGCGTGCGGCCCCTCGGTCGGCGGCAAGGAGGGCACCGCCCGCTTCATGATGAAGCCCGGCATCACCGTGCTCGACGACGACCTGAGGCCGGTCGCGCCCGGCGAGATCGGCAAGCTGGCCCGCTCGGGCCACATCCCGCTCGGCTACTACAACGACCCGAAGAAGACCGCCTCCACCTTCTTCACCGACGCCGACGGCGTGCGCTGGTCGGTGCCCGGCGACTACGCGTCGCTGGACGCGGACGGCACGATCGTCCTGCTCGGCCGCGGCTCGCTGGTCATCAACACCGGCGGCGAGAAGGTCTACCCGGAGGAGGTCGAGGTCGCGCTCAAGGACCACCCGGACGTCTACGACGTGGTCGTGGTGGGCCTGCCCGACGAGCGCTTCGGGCAGCGCGTGGCCGCCGTCGTCGCGCCCCGGCCCGGCACCGCGCCGACGCTGGAGGAGCTGACCGCGCACTGCCGGGACCGGCTGGCCGGCTACAAGCTGCCGCGCACCCTGAAGCTGGTGGACGAGGTGCAGCGCACGGCCGTCGGCAAGTCCGACTACAAGTGGGCCAAGTCGGTCCTGAGCTGACCGGCCGCCTGCTCGTAGCAGGCGTCGAACGCCGCGAGCACCGCGGGCCACGTGCAGTGCGCGGGCTCGGTCGTGCGGTTGTGGGCCGCGATCCGGTAGCGCAGCGCCGGATCGCGGGCCAGCCGCAGCAGCGCCCCGGTCAGCTCCGGGAACGAGCCGCCCAGCAGGCCCGCGCGCCCCGACTCCACGAAGTCCGCCACCCCGCTGCCCGCCTGCGCCACCACGGGCAGCCCCGCCAGCCGCGCCTCCAGCGCGGCCAGCCCGAACGACTCCTTGGCCGCCGGCGCCAGGAACACGTCCGCCCCCGCCAGCACCGACCGGATCGCCGAGCGGTGCAGCCGGCCGGTCAGGTGCACCCATCCGCCCATGCGGTGCCGCCGCAGGTAGCGCTCCATCCGCCCGCGCGCCGGGCCGTCGCCCACGATCGTGGCGCGGATCGGGACGTGCGACTCGACCTCGCGCAGCACGCGCAGCAGGTTCATCGGCTCCTTGCGCGGGGCGAGCCGCCCCACGGCGACCACGTGCAGCCGGTGGTCGTCCAGCAGCGTGGGCCGGGCGGGCTCGCCGTGCCAGTGCGCCAGGTCGATCCCGTTCGCCACCACGTGCACCGGCAGGCGCGCGGCGACCGCCCGGACCGGCAGCGCCGCCGCCTCGCTCACCGCCGTCACCACCAGCGTGTCCGGCCACGCCGAGAACAGCGCCCGGTAGGCGCCGCGGCTGACCGGTCCCCACAGGCTGTGGACGGTCAGCACGACCGGCAGCCCCGACCGCGTCGCGCGCCGCACCGCGCGCCAGGCGAACGGCGACACCGCGCCCGCGTGGACGTGCACGACGTCGGGCTTGCGGTCGGCCAGCACCGGGCCCAGCGAGCGGCCGACCGGCAGCTCCCAGGGCAGGGGGGTCACCAGCCGGTCCACCGGGAACGGGACGGCGGCGTCGAGGGCGGGCACGGCGGCCCCGGGGGTGGCGGTCGCGATCGCGACCTCGTGCCCGGCGGACCGCTGGGCGCGGGCCAGCTCGTCCACCTGGAGCTCGATGCCGCCCAGCCGGGGCAGGAAGCAGTCGCTGACGTGGAGAATTCTCATCCCTTGGAGTGTCGGGAGCGGGCGGCGGCCCGCGCCCTCTGCCACCGGGGGATGGCGCAGGTTTGACGCGGGACAGGTCTGATCTTCACGTCGCCGCGGGAATCTAGGGACCGTGCGACGGACCTGTGTCTTCTTCCACGCCCATCCCGACGACGAGGCGCTGCTGACCGCGGGCACGATGGCGCGGCTGGCCGACGAGGGGCACCGGGTCGTCCTGGTGGTCGCCACCGCCGGGGAGCGCGGCCTCGCCGCCCCGCCGGACGGCGACCGGGCCGGCGACCTGGGCGCGGTGCGCATGGCCGAGCTGCACGCCTCGGCGCGGCTGCTCGGCTGCGCCCGCGTCGTGCTGCTCGGGTACGCCGACTCGGGGCTGGACGGCACGGCCGAGGACGGGTTCGCGAGCGCCGGCGTCGAGGCCGCCGCCGAGGAGCTGGCCGCGCTGCTGCTCCAGGAGGCGGCCGACCTGCTGACGGTGTACGACCCGGCGGGCGGCTACGGCCACCCCGACCACGTGCAGGTGCACCGGGTCGGCGTGCGGGCCGCCGAGCTGGCGGGCACGCCGGTGGTGCTGGAGGCCACCGTGGACCGCGACCTGCTGCTGCGCGTGCTGCGCCCGCTCGGGCGGCTGGTGCGCGCGCTCGACGTGCGGGCCTTCGAGCGCGCCTACGCGGGACGCGACGAGATCACCCACCGGGTGCGGGTCGGCGCGTACGCCGAGGCGAAGCGGGCCAGCATGGCCGCCCACGCCACGCAGGCGACCGGCGGCGACTCGGTGCGGACGCTGGCGGCGCTGCTGCGGCTGCCGGTGCCGCTGTTCCGGCGGGCGCTGGGCACCGAGTACTACGTGCGGCGGGACCTGCGGCCGGGCACCGTGCTCGACCATCCCCTCCGCGAGTTCCCGCCGTCCGGCCGCCCGGCCGCCCCGTACGACCCTGCCGTGGCGGCGGGCGGTTGAGCCGCCCCGCGAGGATCGCCCTGTCGGCGCTGTCCCTGCTGGGGGCCGCCGCCCTGCTGTTCGCGCTGCCGTACCTGGTCGGCGTGGACTGGGGGCGGATCGGCCACGAGCTCGGCAGGCTGAGCACCGGGTGGCTGGTCGGGCTGACGCTGCTGTGGCTGGCCGGACTGTGGGCCTACACCTACGTGCTGACGGCGTCGCTGCCGGGCCTGACCAACCTGCACGCGTTCATGCTGAACGCCGTCGGCAGCGCGGTCAGCAACCTGCTGCCGTTCGGCGGCGCGGCCGGGGTCGCCGTCACCTTCGCCATGGCGCGCGGCTGGGGGCACCGCAACGCCGCGATCACGGTGTCGACGCTGGTCACCGGCGTGTGGAACGTGCTGGCGCGGCTGCTGCTCCCGGCGGTCGGCATCATCGCCCTGCTGGTCGCCGGGGAGGTCCCCGGCCGCGGCATGGGGACGATGGCCGCGGTCGGCGCGGCGGCGCTGCTCGGCGTCGTGGGGCTGCTGGCGCTGGCGCTGCGGTCGGAGGGCACCGCGCGCGCCCTGGACCGGTGGGTGCGCCGCTTCGCGCTGAAGCTGCCGCCCGCGCCGCGCAGGCTGCTGCTGCGCGCCGACGGCGGGATGCTCGACGTCCGCAACAAGACGATGGGCGTGCTGCGCACCGGCTGGCGCGGCCTCACCGCCGGCATGGTCGCCTACCTGTTCCTGCAAGCGGTGCTGCTGCACGCCTGCCTGGTCGCGGTCGGCGCGGAGGTCGAGCTGGCCGAGGTGGTGGCGGTGTTCGCGATCAACCGGATGCTCACCACCGCCGTGATCACCCCGAGCGGGGCCGGGATCAGCGAGACCGGGACGGCCGCGCTGCTGCTGCACTTCGGCGTGGCGCCCGGCCCGGCGGCGGCCGGGACCATCCTGTACTCCTTCTACACCTTCGCGATCGAGGTCCCGACCGGCGGCCTCGCCTGGGCCGGGTGGACGCTGCGGCGGCGCGACCGGCGGCCCGCCCCGGAGAGGGGGCCCCGGCACCTGGTCAAGAAATGATGCCGCGGGACGGGGCATCGCATGACCCGGTCCGCGTGCATAACCACTGCATGGGGGTCGAACGGCGGAGACCGCTCGCGGGGCGGTACCGCCTGCTGGAGCCGGTCGGCAGCGGCGGTATGGGCACGGTCTGGCGCGCCTACGACCAGACGCTGGACCGGGAGGTCGCGATCAAGGAGCTGCGGCTGCCCCCCGGGCAGCCGCGCAGCCGCCGCCGCCTGCTGTGCCGCCGCCTGCTGGAGGAGGCGCGCGCCACCGCCGCGCTGCGGCATCCCGGGGTCGTCGCCGTGCACGACGTGCTGGAGGAGGACGACCGGCCCTGGATCGTCATGGACTTCGAGAACGCCCGCTCGCTGCACCGGGTGCTCGCCGAGGACGGGCCGCTGCCGCCCGAGCGCGCCGCCGAGATCGGCGCGGCGGTGCTGGCGGTGCTGTGCGCCGCGCACGCGGCGGGCATCCTGCACCGCGACGTGAAACCCAGCAACGTGCTGCTGTGCGAGGACGGGCGCGTCCTGCTCACCGACTTCGGGCTGGCCTCGCACACCGACCGGGGCCGGGAGATCGCCGACACGCTGATGGACGGCATCGAGGGCTCGCCCGCCTACCTGCCGCCCGAGCGGGTGCGCGGCGAGCCGAGCGTGCCCGCCTCCGACCTGTGGGCGCTGGGCGCGACCCTGTACGCGGCCGTGGAGGGGCGGTCGCCGTTCCTGCGCTGCCACGCGCTGGCGTCGATGGTGGCGGTGCTGCTGGGGGAGTACCCGCCGCCCGAGCACGCCGGGACGCTGGCACCGGTGATCGTCGGACTGCTGCGCCAGGACCCGGCCGAGCGGCTCACCGCGGGCGAGGCGTCCCGGCTGCTGGAGGCCGCGCCGGCGTCCGGACCGCGGCCGGCGGCCTCGCGGCTGCCCCGGGCCGGCACGGTCGCCGGGGTCACGCTGCTGGCCGGGGCCGTGATCGTGGTCGGCGCGTGGTCGGCGCGCTGGAACTCGGTGGGGCAGAGCGACGCGGTCGCGGTGGCGCTGCCGCCAGGGAGCGGGACCGTCGCCTACGCGACCTCCCGGTACGCCGTCGAGGTGCCCACGGGCTGGACGCGGTCGCAGCGGGGCCGCACCGTCCAGTGGGACGAGCCGGGCAACGCGCGGACGCTGCGCATCACGCCCGTGCGGGGCGACGCGCTGGCCGGGCTGCGGGAGGCCGAGCGCGACATGCGGGGCCCGGGTTACCGCAGGCTGCGCCTGGAGGCCGTGCCCGAGCTGGCCGAGGACGCCGCGGAGTGGGAGTTCCGGACCGACGGGGCGCACGAGCTGCGCAGCCGCGTGGGCGGGTACGAGTTCGCCTTCCGGGCTCCGGACACGCGGTGGACGCCGAGCCAGCGGCTGCACGACCGCGTCCTCAAGACGTTCCGCCCCGGCGGGGTCCCCTAGACCCTCCGGCGGCCCTCCGGGCCGCCCGGCGTCAGGTGCTCTGCTGCACGCGCAGCAGGAACTCGGCGTTGGAGGAGGTGCCCTTCATCCGCTCCAGCAGCTGCTCGACGGCCTGCTGCTTGTCCATGCCTTGCAGGGCGCGCCGCAGCCGCCAGTTGATGGCCAGCTCCTCGGGCGTCATCTGCAGCTCCTCGCGGCGGGTGCCGGAGGCCTCGACGTCCACGGCGGGGAACACGCGGCGGTCGGCCAGGGAGCGGTCGAGCTTCAGCTCCATGTTGCCGGTGCCCTTGAACTCCTCGAAGAACACGTCGTCCATGCGGGACCCGGTCTCCACCAGCGCGGTCGCGAGGATGGTGAGCGAGCCGCCGTTCTCGATGTTGCGGGCGGCGCCGAAGAACTTCTTGGGCGGGTAGATCGCGGTGGTCGCCACGCCGCCGGCCAGGATGCGGCTGTTGGAGGGGGCGGCCAGGTTGTAGGCGCGGCCGAGGCGGGTGATGGAGTCCAGCAGCATGACCACGTCGTGGCCCTGCTCGACCAGGCGCTTGGCGCGCTCGACCGCGAGCTCGGCGAGCAGCGTGTGCTCCTCGGCGGGCCGGTCGAAGGTCGAGTGGATCACCTCGCCCTGCACCGTGCGCTGCATGTCGGTGACCTCTTCGGGGCGCTCGTCGATGAGCACCACCATGAGGTGGACCTCGGGGTTGTTGAGGGTGATCGCGGCGGCCAGCGACTGCAGGATCATCGTCTTGCCGACCTTGGGCGGCGACACGATCAGGCCGCGCTGGCCCTTGCCGATCGGGGACACCAGGTCGATGACGCGGGTGGCCAGCGGGCCGGTGTCCAGCCGCAGCCGCTCGTCGGGGAACAGCGGGGTCAGCTTGCCGAACTCGGGCCGGTCCGCGGCCTGGCGGGGCGGCACGCCGTTGACGGTCTCGACCTCGATCAGCGCGTTGAACTTCTCGCGCGCGGACTTGGGCGGCCGGGCGGTGCCGGCGACGATGTCGCCGGGGCGCAGGTTGTTGCTCTTGACCTGCGCGAGGGAGACGTACACGTCGTCGTTGCCGGGCAGGTAGCCGCGGGTGCGCACGAACGCGTGCTTGTCCTGGACGGCGAGGACGCCGTGGAAGGGGACCGGCGGGGCCTCGTCGGCTCCGGCGGACCGGGCGGCGGCCCTGTCGTCGGCCCGGTCGGCCGCCCGGTCGGCGGACCTGGCGGCGGTCTTGCGGGCGGCCCGGGCGTTCTGCCGGGGCACCTGCGCGGGCAGGGTCTGCACGTCGGCGTCGTCCTGCCGTTCGGTGGTCATGGTGGTGGTCAATGGGGCTCCCTGGGATCGGTTCCGCGTACGGCGGCGGGATCCGCGGCGTGTACGCGAGGGGAACGAGAGAAGACGGCTCTGCTCGCCGTGTTGACGACGGCTCCCTAGGTGCGGTGGCCTGGCGTGATCCCCGGCCACGAACGAATGGGGAACTCGGGTCACCGGGCGCTCAGATGGCCCGGGCGGGGAAGAAGCGCCTGCGAGGCGCTACCTCGACAGTACAGCACCCGCACCCCGATATGCATTCCCCAGATCAGCGGCGCTTACGCCTGGGAGTTTTGGCCTTCGGCACATCGGTGTCGCCTTCGTCCTGCTCCGCCCCGGTGTCCTCGGCCGCTCCGGCGTCGTCGTTCGCCCCGACGCCGTTGCCGGCCCGGTCGAGCGGCCAGGCGGCGAACACGCGCGGGCGGGCGCGCCCGGCGGGGGCCTGCGCGGCGCACTCGGGGTCGCGGAACGCGCCCGCGGGCACCACCACCCGGGCCTCGGCCCCGGCCTGCGCGGGCCGGGCCAGGTCGATGGCCCTGCCGTCCACCGGCAGCCGCTGCGGCAGGGCGAGGGTGACCGCGCCGTCGCGCACCTCGGGCGTGACGGGGAGCCGCACCGGCTTGCGCAGCCCGCTGGTGACCGTCCAGGCGCTCTTGGCCAGCCTGGCGTGCACGAACGTGGCGAGCGGCCCCTGCCGCACGGTCGTGGTGTAGATCAGCGCGCCCGAGGTGGGCGGCCAGACGGCGGGCGTGAACGACACCCTCGCGCCGCCCGGACCCCGGTTCCAGGAGACCGCCTTCAGGTCGCTCCAACCGGGCGCGCGGCCCTTGCCCTTGGCCCGCTGCACGTCGCCGACCGCGTCGGCGCACGACAGCTCGGGCTCGTCGCCCGACCCCTTGGCGCGCTTCTTGGCCTGCGAGGTCCCGATGCCGCCCTTCTTGCTCTTGCCCTTGCCCTTCTTCTTGCCGGTGCAGCCCGACATGGTGACGGCGAGCAGGACCGCCCCGATCCCGATGGACACCCGTGTGAGCACATGACGTTCGCTCATGGCGGCACAGCCCCCTTGTTAAAAGTCCGGTAAACCCCCATTCGACTCATTGTTCAGGTTTTCGGTTCCCAGGCGCCAGTGTTCACTGACAGCTTCAAACGGCGTCACCCGGGCGGTTGGACCGACACCACACGGAACCGGCCGTGGTCGATGACGGCGTCCTGGAGGCAGCCGGTCAGCCGCCGCAGCGCGTGCTCGCCGAGGGCGGGCCGCACCACCAGCGCGTACCGGCCGTCGCCCAGCGAGGCGACGCCGCCGTGCTCCAGGTAGGGCCGGGTCGAGCCGCGGCAGTACTCCCACAGCCGCGTGGCCAGCGGGTCCACGGTCGCCGCGCCGGTCTCGCCGTGGGTCTCGGCCTCCAGGACCAGGGTGCTGGCGGCGGCCGCGACGGGGACGTCGGGCCGGTCCTGGGTGCGCTCGGCCAGCTCGACGACCGCGAACGCGGCGACCAGCAGCGCCGCCGCCGTCCACGCGGCGGCGACCAGGCGGCCACGGCCCCGTCCGGGCGGCGCGGACGGCAGGGGCGGCGCGCCCGCCAGCACGCCGCCGGAGGGCGGGACCAGCCCGGCGGGCGGCCGCCCCTGCGGCACCGAGCCGCCGAGCGCGGTCGCGACCCGCTCGACCAGCGCCGCGAGCCCGGCCACGACGATGCCCGCACCCAGCAGCACCGGGATGAACACGCGGTAGGAGCCGTCATCCGGCCGCAACCAACGGAACTCGGGCACCGCCCCCGCCGGTGCGGCCCCATAGGGCCGCACCACCGCCCCCAAACCCCGCCCACCCCCCGCCGCATGACCTGACGCCCGCCTCGACGCGGCGCCTGGCGCTTGGTCTGGTGCGTGTCCCAATGCGGCGCCCACCACATAGCCCGGTGCGTCGTTCAGCGCATGGCCCGGCGCGTGGCTTGGCGCATGGCCTGGCGTGGTGCCCAGTACGTTGCCCGGTGCGCCGTTCAGCGCGGTGCCCAACGCGTCGAGTCGCCGCTCGATCCGGCCGAGCCGGTGCGCGCCCGCGACCGCCGCCAGCACGATCAGGCTGACCAGCAGCAGCTCGCCCGCCATCAGCGCGCGCTGCCACTCCCACCGGGCGAGGTAGACGACCATGTAGCCGCCGGTGAAGGCCACCATCGCCCCGAGCGAGGCGTACACGACCCGTCTCACGCCACCGACTCCTCTCCGGCGCGGGACTCGGCGGCGTCCCGCAGGACCTCGACGCGGCCGGTGCCGCCGTCCACCAGGACCTCGGTGCCGGGCGGGAACCGGTCCAGCGCGCCGCGCAACCCCACCACGGCGGGCACGCCCAGCTCGCGCGCCAGGATCGCCAGGTGCGACAGCGGGCTGCCGGTCTCGGAGACCACCCCGGACAGGCGCGGCAGCCACGCCGCCAGGGACGGGGCCAGGATGTCCACTACCAGCACGGCGCCGGGCGGCGGCGCCCCGGGGCCGGAGTGGACCGGGCCCGACCCCCGGCCGCCGCCCGCGGGACGCGCGCCGTCCCCGGGCGGCGGGCTCTCGGCCACGATCCGCTCGCCGGCCAGGCGGAACGCGGCGGGCAGCGGCGCGGAGCGCGGCGGTGCGGGCCGCCGCTCCAGCTCGGCGGGCAACGCGCCGCCGAGCAGCACCGTCTCCAGCTCGTCCAGGCGCAGGGCGCGGACGGGTTCGGGCCGCTCCAGCGCCCCGGACGCGGCCAGCCGCAGCCCGGCCGCCCACGCGACCCGCGCGCCCAGCTCCTGCACCCAGCGGATGCGGAGCCGCAGCAGCTCGCGCGCGGGCAGCTCCCTGGCCTCGTGCGCCCGACGCGCGGGGACGGAGGGAGACGCGGGCGGGTCAGGGCGACGCCGTGTGGTCTCGGGACGCTCGGGCCGCACGGGCACAGGCGCGTCCGGCCCGGCGCGCCGAGCGTCCAGCGATGAGGACGGCGAGGCGGCAGGGGACGTGCGCGTCGAGGTGGCGGGGGACGGGGCCGTGGGCGTCGAGGTGGCGCAGGGCGGGAGCACAGACGGGGAGGCGGCGTGAGGCGTGGGCGTTGAGGTGGCGGGAGACGTGTGCGGCGCGGTGACGCGGGGCGGGGGCTTGGACGGGGAGGTGGGGCTGGGCGTGGGCGTTGAGGTGGCGCGAGATGGGAGCGTGGACGGCGAAGTAGCAGGGGGCGGGGCCGTGAGGGGCTGTGCCGTGAGGGGCGGGGCCCCGGTGGAGGGGAGGGGCGCGGGGAGGTGGGGCAGGGGAGCTACGGCGGGTGGGGTCAGGGCCAGCACGGACGGGTCCGGCAGCGGTTCGTCCACGCCCCGGGCGAGCGCGGCCAGCCCCCGTTCGGCCGCGCTCGCCTCGCCCTCGCCGGGCGGCAGCAGCGCCCCGGCGAGCGATTCCAAGCCGTGCAGCGCCGCGAGCGTCGCGCGGGTCCAGTGCAGGGCGGCGATCAGGTCGGCGTCGTCCAGCTCGGCGAGCGGCGGTACGGCGGCGAGGTCGGCGTCCACCGCGGCGGCCGTCGAGGCGGCCAGCGCGGGCAGGTCGGCGCGCAGCCGCCCCACCCGCCACGCCGCGGCCAGGCGGCGGGCGGGCGGTACGGGGTCGAGCAGGCGCAGCCGCGACGGGCGGCCGGGGGCCGCGCCCAGGCGGTCGAGGTCGGCGGCGGCGCGGCCGTCCACCGGGCGCACGGTCGGGTTCCGTCGCAGCGCCCGCCGCGACACCGTCCCGGCGAACGCCAGCGCCTCGCCCAGCCCCCGGTCGAGCGGCGCCAGCCAGAGGTCCTCCTCCAGCGGCGACAGCGGGTCGGGCAGGGTCTCGGCGACTGGGCCGGGCCCCAGCAGGGGCGCGCGGCGCGGCGCGACGGGCGCGAGGGCCGTCACCGGGCGGCTCTGCAGCAGCCACAGCCGGCCCTGGGCGTCGAACGCGAACTCGATGTCCTGCGGGCCGCCGAACACGGCGGCGGCGCGGGCCGCGAGCCGGGCCAGCTCCCGGAGCCGGGCGCGGGTGAGGGGGCCGCCGGGGCCGTCGCCGCCGACCGGGCGGCCGCGCCGGGTGAGCGCGTAGCGGGTGCCGTCGGCCTCGCCACCGACCAAAGCCTGCGGGCCGCCGGCCACGGCCGAGACGATGACGCGGTCGGTGCGGCCGTCCACCGGGTCGGCGCCGAACATCACCCCGCCCGACACCGCCTCCAGCTGCGGCTGCACCAGCACGGCCATGGTGCCCGGCCGCGACGCCGACGCCGTGACCTCCCGGACGGCGCGGACGAACGCGGCCCAGTCGCGCACGTCCAGGACCGAGACGAACCGGCCCGCCATGGAGGAGGTCGCACCGTCCTCGTCGGTGGCCGAGGAGCGCACCACCAGCGGGCGCTTGCTGTTTTGCGACAGGCGCGCCCACGCCGCGCGCAGCTCGCCGGTGTCGCGGTGGCGCCGGTCCGCGGCGGTGCACTGGACGGGGATGACGAACCCCGGCAGCACCGGCAGGTCGTGCCGGGCCGCGCGGGCGAGGTTGGCCGCCTTGGCACCGGTCCGGTCGGGCGCGGTGGCCAGGGGGTCGGCGAGGTCGATGGTCCAGAAGACGCGTGTGCTGTGGGGCACGGCGCACTCCGATCTGCGGGGCCGCCCGTACCGTCCAGAATCCGCCGCGCGCCCGCGGAATTCCTCCCTCGTAAGGGCTGTCTTGCGAATGGGCCGTCGGTGTACGGGGGGAGGACCGGGATCGTCCTCAGGGCGGAGGGCGACCCTGGCCCGTACCGGGGGCGGGCCGCTCCGTACGATTGCGGCGGTCCACAACGGAGGGGGAGGCATGACCGCCGCCGAACTGCGCTGGGAGGTCGCCGACGGGGTCGGGACGATCACCATCGACCGGCCCGGCAAGCGCAACGCCATGTCCGCCGCGATGTGGCGCGCGCTGCCGGAGATCCTGGCGGGCCCGGCCGCCGACCCGGCGGTGCGCGCCGTGGTGCTCACCGGGGCGGGCGGCGACTTCTGCGCCGGGGCCGACATCGGGGAGCTGGCCGACATCGACCGGCCCGGCAAGGCCCACCTGTCCACGGCCGCCGAGGAGGCGCTGGCCGCCTTCCCCAAGCCGACGATCGCGGCGATCGAGGGCTTCTGCGTGGGCGGCGGCTGCCAGCTCGCGGCGGCCTGCGACCTGCGGTTCGCCGCCGAGGACGCGCGCTTCGGCATCACCCCCGCCAAGCTCGGGATCGTCTACCCGCTGTCGGCGACCGCGCGGATCGTGCGGCTGGTCGGCCCGTCGGCCGCCAAGTACCTGCTCTACTCGGCGGACCTGGTCGGCACCGCGCACGCCCTGCGCATCGGCCTGCTGGACGAGGTGGTGCCCGCCGGGGGCCTGGCCGCCCGCGTCGCGGAGTTCACCGCGACCCTCGCCTCCCGCTCGCTGCTGACGCAGCAGGCGACCAAGGACGTCGTGGACGCGCTGGCCGCCGGGCTCCCCGCCGAGGAGAGGATCCAGGGCTGGCTGGACGAGGTCGCCGCGGGCGGCGACGTGCGGGAGGGCGTGGCGGCCTTCCTGGAGCGCCGCCCGCCCGCCTTCACCTGGACCGGCCCTACGCGCTGAGGTCGGTCGCGTCGAGGAAGCGGCCCGCGGGCAGGCGGCGCAGCAGCGCCGCGGTGTCCGCCGGGTCGGCGAGCGGCGCGTGGCCGGGGCGCCGCAGCTCGGCCAGCGTGAGCACCCCGCACAGCAGCGCCTCGGGCGTCCGTACGACGATCAGCGGTCCGAGCTGCGCGCCGCCCGTCCCGGCTTCGCGCAGCGCGCGCAGCAGCCCCGGGACGGCGTCGTCGTCGCACCCGGCCCGCAGGGCGCGCAGCAGGTCGAAGAAGTCGCGCTCCAGCGCGCGCGGGCTGCGTCCGGACAGGTAGTAGCGCACCCGCCACGCCTCCCCGTCGCCGGTGTCGTCGGGCGCGGTCAGCTCGATCCGCAGCCGGAACCGCTCGGCGACCCGCGCGTAGGCGCGGGCCAGGTCACCGCGCGGCTCGGCGCCGTCGGCGGCGAGCGCGCCCGCGACGGTGTCCACCGGATCGGCGCCCAGCGACGCGGCCACCGCCTGGTCCAGCCGCCCGACCAGGTGCGCCCGCAGCGCCGCGACCTCCGCGCCCAGCAGCTCGGCGGTCTCCTTCTCGTGCCGCAGCCGGTCGTTGATCTCCGGCACCATCCGGTCGTTGATCTGCGCGATCAGCGAGTGCACCCGGCTGTCGGCGGACGCGGCCAGCTCGGCCTGGCGCGACTGCGCGTCGGCGAGCTCGGTGATCCGCTTGTCGTGGGAGGCGCGCAGTTCGGCCAGCTCGTCGCGCGTCCCGGTGAGCCGCCGCCGCAGCTCGGCGACTTCGGTCCCGGGGCCGGTGCGTTTGCGGTCGAAGGCCAGAAAGAGCTCGCCACCGGCGACCACCAGGCAGAGCAGGACCAGGATCACGACCACGATCACCGACATCGCGCCCTCCAAGGGCCATCTCGCCCGTGCAAGATAATTCACCGACTGCTGGCCCGGATAGCCCGAAACCCCAAGGAAGGCAGATGCCGGTGTCCCTCGATCTCGAAGACCTCCGCCTGGAGGTCTACCGCGCGCTCGCCGTGACCGGCCGCGCCCCGGACCACGCCGCCCTGGCCGAACGGTTCGGCCCCGGCTTCCGCGAGGGGCTGCGCGAACTGCACGCGCAGCGCCACCTGGTCCTCGACGGCGACGACCGGGTGCTGATGGCGCACCCGTTCGCGACGATCCCGCTCGGCTTCGCGGTGATGGGCGCGCGCACGCTCTGGTGGGGCGGCTGCGCGTGGGACTCGTTCGCGCTCCCGCACCTGGTGCCGGACGAGCCGGAGGCGCTCGTCTCCACCCGCTGCCCCGCCTGCGGGACCCCGCACGCCTGGAACGTCACCCGCGACGCGCCGCCGGAGGGCGGGCAGGTCGCGCACTTCCTGACGCCCGCCGCGCGGATGTGGGACGACGTCGTGCACACCTGCGGCAACCAGCGCGTCTTCTGCGCCGAGGAGTGCGTGGACGCCTGGCTGGACCGCACCGGCCTGCCGCGCGGCCACGTCATGGACCTGGCGACGCTGTGGCGGCTGGCGAGCCGCTGGTACGAAGGGCGGCTCGACCGCGGCTACACGCGCCGCGAGCCGGCCGAGGCCGCCGCCTACTTCCGCGAGGCGGGGCTGACCGGCTCGTTCTGGGGGCTCTAGCGGTTGAGGTAGGCGAGGACGGCCAGTACGCGGCGGTTGTCGTCGTCGTGCACGGCGAGGTCCAGCTTGGCGAAGATGTTGGCGGTGTGCTTCGTCACGGCGCGCTCGGTCACGACCAGGGCCTGCGCGATCGCGGCGTTGGAGCGGCCCTGCGCCATCAGCTCCAGCACCTCCAGCTCGCGCGGGGTGAGGCGGCCCACCGGCTCGTCGCGCACGCCGCGCGCCACCAGGCGGGAGATGACCTCGGGGTCCATCGCGGTGCCGCCCGCCGCCACGCGCCGCACCGCGTCCATGAACTGCGCGGTGTCGAAGACGCGGTCCTTCAGCAGGTAGCCGATGCCGCCGGAGCCGTCGGCCAGCAGCTCACGGGCGTAGAGCTGCTCCACGTACTGCGACAGCACCAGGATCGGCAGCCCCGGCACCTGTCGGCGGGCCTCCAGCGCGGCCTGGATGCCCTCGTCGGTGAAGGTCGGCGGCAGCCGCACGTCGACCACCGCCACCTCCGGGCGGTGGTCGAGCAGCGCCTTGAGCAGGGACGGGCCGTTGTCCACCGCCGCCGCGATCTCGAAGCCGTGCGACTCCAGCAGGCTGACCAGCCCCTCGCGCAGGAGGGCTAGATCCTCGGCGAGGACGACGCGCACGGCAGCTCCAGGGTGACGATGGTGGGCCCGCCGGCGGGGGAGTTCAGTGCGAGCACGCCGTCGAATGTACCGATGCGGCGCTCGATGCCGCGCAGCCCCGTCCCGCCGGACAGGGACGCGCCGCCGTGGCCGTCGTCGGTGACGCTGATCCGCAACATGCCGTCGGTGTGCCGCAGGTCCGCCCAGACGCGGCGGGCGCCGGAGTGCTTGGCGGCGTTGGTGAGGATCTCCGACACCGCGAAGTAGGCGGCCGACTCCACCGGGGCGTCCAGGCGGCCGGGCAGGTCCGCGGTGACCTCGACGTCCAGCGGGTGGTCCAGCGCCAGGGCCCGGACCGCGTCGCCGAGGCCGCGGTCGGCCAGCACCGGCGGGTGGATGCCGCGCACCAGGTCGCGCAGCTCGTGCAGCGCCTTGGCCGACGACTCGCGGGTCTGGGCGAGCAGGATCCTGGCCTTGGCGGGGTCGGTCTCCAGCAGGTGCTCGATCGCGCCGAGGCTCATGCCCATGGCGACGAGCCGGGCCTGCGCGCCGTCGTGCAGGTCGCGCTCGATGCGGCGCAGCTCGGCGGCGGAGGTGTCCACGGCGTCGGCGCGGGTCTCGGTGAGGCGGTCCACGCGCAGCGCCAGCCGCGACCTCTCGGTCGGGCCGAGCAGCGACCGCCCGAACAGGCCGTAGGCGTGCACCAGGCGCGGGGCCGTCGCCAGGCCGATCACGATGGCGGTCGCACCGACCAGGACGGTGGCGGTCAGGCGGACCGGGTCGGTCGCGTAGCCCTCGCTGACGTGCACGAACGCGTACCAGTCCGAGCCGCCCAGCGAGACGATCAGCCGGCCGAACCCGGCGGCCAGCAGCCAGCCCCACACCCCCCACAGGATGAGGAGGGCCGGCAGCGCCGCGGTGAACACCGCGACGGTCGGGGCGGCGAGCGTCCACAGCAGGTCGCGCCAGGTGGCCGGGTCGTTCACCGCGCGCAGGAAGCGCGCCCACACGCCGTCCTCGGCGTCGGCGGGCTCGGGCAGGTAGGGGCGGTCGACGGCGACGCCGCTGGAGCGCGTGATCATGTCGCGCTGCACGTTCAGCAGCCCGCGCGCCGCGAGCGCCGCCGGGGGCAGCAGCAGCACGCCGATGCCCGCGCTGACCAGCGAGACCGCCACCACCATCGCGACCGACAGCAGGACCACCGGCAGCAGCACCGCCCACAGCCGGAAGCCGTCCCAGGTGAGCTTGCCGCGTTCCGCGAGCCACGACCGCTTGTCCACTGCTTCCTCCGTACCTCGCCCGCTTGACGAGTCCAGTCTCCGGTGCGGGCGGGCGCTGCACAGTGTGCCCCGAACCCGAACGGGGGGTGTACTCAGGTACACCCCCCGGACGGCGTTCAAGCCCATGTCCGCGCCGGTGGCGGCTTCCTAACGTCAGTGGGTGTCCACCCCCCACGGCAGGCAGGGACTCCCATGAAACCCAATCTCGCGGCGCGGCTCGGCGGCTGGAGCGCGCGCCATCGCATGATCGCGGTGCTCGGCTGGCTCGCGTTCGTCGTGCTGGCCTCGGTGCTGGGCGGCGCGGCCGGCCGGGTCACGATGGCCGACCACGAGCACGGCGCGGGCGAGTCGGCGCGCGCCGAGCGCATCCTGGCCGACGCCGGGATCACCGAGCCCGACGTGGAGATGGTGCTGGTCCAGGGCGGGAGCGCGGCGGAGCGGGCGCGCGCCGCCGCCGAGGTCCGCACGGCCGCGCGGCCCGGCGAGGCGCGGCCCGACGTGGTCTCCAAGGACGGCCGGTCGCTGCTGGTGCGGTTCGCGCTGCCCGACGAGCTGAGCGACGAGCGCCTGCCGGAGCTGGACGCGGCGACGGCCAAGGCGCGGACCGCGCACCCCGGCCTCACCATCGGGCGCTTCGGCGACGCCACGGCGGGCAAGGCGTTCGAGGACGCGATCGGCGAGGACTTCAAGCGCGCGGAGCTGACGGCCCTGCCGCTGGCGCTGGGCATCCTGCTCGTCGCGTTCGGCGCGCTGCTGGCGGCGGTGCTGCCGGTGCTGCTGGCGTTCACCGCGTTCCTCGCCGCGAGCGGGCTGCTCGCGGTGGTCAGCCACGCGGTGCACGTCGACACGACCACCAACTCGGTGATGCTGCTGATGGGCCTGGCGGTCGGCGTGGACTACTGCCTGTTCTACCTCCAGCGCGAGCGCGAGGAGCGCGCCGCCGGGCGCGACGGGGGGACCGCCCTGCGCGTCGCCGCCGCGACCTCCGGGCACGCGGTGCTGATGTCGGGGCTGACGGTGATGGTGGCGATGGCCGGGATGTTCCTGACCGGGATGCTGCTGTTCGAGGGCTTCGCGATGGCGACGATCCTGGTGGTCCTCATCGCGATGCTCGGCTCGGTGACGGTGCTGCCCGCGCTGCTGTCGCTGCTGGGCGACAGGGTCGAGCTGGGGCGCCTCCCGCTGCCGCGCCGCCGTTCGCGCGGCGGTGCCGTGGGCGCGCTGCTGCGGCCGGTGCTGGCGCGGCCGGGGATCGCGGCGGTGCTGGCGGCGGGCCTGCTGCTGGCACTGGCCGCGCCCGCGCTGGGGATGAAGACCGAGAAGCTCGGGATCGCGCAGCAGTTCCCGTCCGACGCCGCGCTGGTGCGCGACTACCAGCGGCTGAACGCGGCGTTCCCCGGCGGCCCCGCCCCCGCGCAGGTCGTCGTCAAGGCGCGCGACGTCGCCTCGCCCGAGGTGACCGGGGCGATCGCCGAGCTGCGGCGGCGGGCCGTGGCGACCGGGGAGATGAACGAGCCGGTCACCGTCACGCCGCACCGCGCGGCCGGGGTCGTCCAGGTCGAGATCCCGCTCGCCGGGAACGGGAGCGACGCGACGTCCCAGCACGCCCTGCGCACCCTGCGCGAGCAGGTCGTGCCGGAGACGGTCGGGAGGGTCGCCGACGCGCCGGTGACCGGGCAGCTCGCGTTCTCCGAGGACTACAACGCCCGGCTCGGCGACAGCATCGTGCCGGTGTTCCTGTTCGTGATGGGCGTGACATTCCTGCTGATGCTGATGTTCTTCCGGTCGGTCGTCATCGCGGCCAGCGCGATCGTGCTGAACCTGCTGTCGGTCGGGGCCGCCTACGGCGTGATGGTCGCGGTGTTCCAGCACGGCTGGGGCGCGGGGCTGGTCGGCGCCGAGGCGGCGGGCGCGCTGGAGTCGTGGATCCCGCTGTTCGTGCTGGTGGTGCTGTTCGGGCTGTCGATGGACTACCACGTGTTCGTGGTGTCGCGGATCCGCGAGGCGCACGACGGGGGGCTCGCCACCGCCGACGCGGTACGCGCCGGGATCCGCTCCACGGCCGGGGTCGTGACCAGCGCCGCCGCCATCATGGTCGCCACGTTCGCCATCTTCGGCACGCTGACGATGCAGGACTTCAAGCAGCTCGGCGTGGGGCTGGCGGTCGCGGTGCTGATCGACGCGACGGTCGTGCGGGTCGTGCTGCTGCCCGCCGTGATGGTGCTGCTGGGCCGGGCCAACTGGTACCTGCCGCGCTGGCTGGGCTGGCTGCCGCACGTCTCGCACGGCCAGGAGGAGAACGTGCGGCCGAAGATCCCGGAGCCCGCGCTGCGCTGAACGACGGAAGGGCCGCCGGTGCGCCGGCGGCCCTTCGCGCGTGCTCAGGCGCGCAGGGCGGCGGCCCCGAACGAGACGTGGAACCGCTTGCACCACAACGACACGCTCGTCAGCTTCGCCAGATCGACCCCGGCGGGGATCGTGTAGTTCTGGTCGCCCTTGTTGCCCTTGAGGCGGCCCAGCTCCACGTGCTCGCCGTCGTCGAACACGCCCCAGCCCGCCCTGCCCTCCCTGACCGGCTGGTCGGACAGCCAGACCCGCACGTCGGGGCCGTCGGAGGTGTCGAGGTCCTCGATCCGCAGGACGCGCCCGCCGTCCGGCAGCCGCACGATCCTCACCTGGCCCCGCGTGCCGTGCTCGTGCGAGATGAACGACCCGGTCGCCAACATCTCGGTGCCCCCGGGGGCCCCGGCGGCGGTGCCCGCCCCCGCGACGGGAGCGGCCTCGTTCACGCTCTGGTCGATGAACAGCCGCCACGGTTGGGTGAGGTAGGCGGCGATCGCGCCGAGGACCACCACCAGCACCAGCACGGCCCGTACCCACGTCTTGCCCAGCAGCCCGGTCATCGCGTCTCTCCTCGTCAATGGGATGAGGAGTCCAGTCCACCAGGGCGGGGGCCCGTTCGGCGGCCGCGAATCCTTACAGGGCGCTGACGCCCGCTCGCCGGCCCGCGGTCTACAGCGCGGTGAAGACGAGGCCCTTCTTCTTCAGCCTCGGGATCGCGCCCTTCAGCGCGCCCAGCGTCTGCGCCCGGTCGCCGCCGCCGTCGTGGCACAGCAGGATCTGCCCCGCCGTGCTGCCGACCAGCGTGCGGCGGATGCTGCCGACGCCCGGCCGCTCCCAGTCGCGCGGGTCCACCGCCCAGTCGATCGGCAGCATCCCGTGCTCGGCGATCGTCTCGTAGACGCGCTTGGACCAGCCGCCGCCCGGCGCGCGGAAGAAGGTGGGCACCACGCCGGTCACATCGGCGATCTTGTGGTGCGCCTCCACGATCTCCTTGCGCACCTTCTTCGCCGTGGCGTTGCTGAGGTCGGGGTGGTTCATCGTGTGGTTGCAGACCTGGTGGCCGTGGTCGGCGATCCGCCGTGCGATCTTGGGGAACTCGTCCACCTGCACGCCGATGATGAAGAAGGTGGCCTTGACCTGGTGCTCTTCCAGCAGGTCCAGCACGCGGGGCGTCCAGTCCGGGTGCGGCCCGTCGTCGATGGTGAGCGCGATGGTGTTGGGCGGGGGCGGCGGCACCAGCTCGGTCAGGTTGCGCACCGGCGTGGTCGTCGCGGTCAGCTTGCCCTGCGTCCACGGGGGCAGGCGCGGCGTCGGCGTCGGGGTGGGGGTCGGCGTGGGCGACGGCGGCGGCGCCGGGACCGGCTTCGGCCCG
Source organism: Spirillospora sp. CA-253888 (assembly GCA_050936435.1). Lineage (GTDB taxonomy): Bacteria > Actinomycetota > Actinomycetes > Streptosporangiales > Streptosporangiaceae > Spirillospora. The sequence continues at coordinate 3,506,265 of JBNJMT010000001.1, read as the reverse complement.
GGGCCCGCGGCCCGCTCGGGACGCGCGGCGGCGGCCGAATGGTGGACCCCGTCCGCACCCAGGGCGGCCAGCCCGGCAGCCGCGCCCATCAACCACAACGCTCTACGGCGGGACGGCCCGCTCGCCTCCAAATCCGCCACAAGCAACACGTTAGCGGTCTTTCAGATGATCTACGGCTTTTATGGAGGTCACAATCCCCTCAAGGCGCATACGGAGGCATCGGGATGAACGCGGCACCGGCCCTGGGGCCGCCCCTCGCGGTGGTCCTCGTCCTGCTCACGGCGGTCGCGGCGCTGCTGGTCCGGGCGGGCGGGCTGGGCCTGGCGCGCGAGGTCGCGACCGCCGCCGCGCGCGCCGCCGTGCAGCTCGCGGCGGTGTCGCTGCTCATCGCCGCGGTGCTGCGGCACGCGGGCTGGACGGCCCTGTTCGTCGCGGGCATGGCCGTGGTCGCCGCCGCGACCGCCGGGCGGCGCGTCACCGGAACGTTCCACCTGCGCTGGACGGCGGTGCCGGTCGTCGCGGGCACCGCCCCGGTGATGGCGCTGCTGGCGGCGACCGGCCTGGTCCCGGCGCGGCCGGTCGCGGTCCTGCCGATCGCGGGCATCCTCATCGGCGGCGCGATGACCGCGACCGCGCTCACCGGCCGCCGCGCGCTGGACGAGCTGCGCACGCGGCACGGCGAGTACGAGGGCGGCCTCGCGCTCGGCCTGGTGCCGCGCGAGGCCGCCCTGGAGGTGTGCCGCCCGGCCGCCGCGCTGGCGCTGACGCCCGCGCTGGACCAGACCCGCACGGTCGGGCTGGTGACGCTGCCCGGCGCGTTCGTCGGGGTGCTGCTCGGCGGGGCCGACCCGGTGGAGGCGGGCGCGACGCAGCTGCTGGTGCTGGTCGGGCTGCTGGCCGTCGAGGCGGCCGCCGCCCTCATCACCCTGGAGCTGGTCGCGTCCGGGCGGCTGCGGGACTAGTCCACGCAGGCCAGCGCGTCGATCTCGACCAGCATCGACTCGTGCGGCAGCTCCACGAACACCGTCGTGCGCGCGGGCAGCACGCCGTCGGGCACGTTCTCCTTCACGAACTCGGTGTAGACGTCGTTCATCGCCGGGAAGTCCTCGCGCTTGGTGAGGTAGACGCGGAACATCAGCACGTCCGCCACGCTCGCGCCGCCCGCGAGCAGCACCGCCTTCACGTTGGCGAGGGTGCGCAGCGTCTGCGCCCGCACGTCGCCGAGCGCGACGAACTCCCCGGTGGCCGGGTCCTGCGGCCCCTGCCCCGACACCTGGAGCAGCGGGCCCTTGCGGACGCCCTGGGAGAACGCCCAGGCGGGAGCGGGCGCGCCGTCGGTGCGGATCTCGGTCTTGTCGGTCATTGAGGGGTCCTCTCTCGGGGGCGCGGGGCCTGTCTCGCAGACCCCGGTCAGGGCACGCCGCCGCAGTCGGCGGAGATGGCGCGGGTGGTCTCCAGCAGGTCCGGGAGCAGCTCCAGGACCTGGTCGCGGTTCAGCAGCACGTCGGGCACCGAGACGGACGCGGCGGCGATCACGCGGCCCTCGGCGTCGCGGACCGGCGCGGCCATGCAGCGCAGGAACGTCTCGTGCTCGGCGTCGTCCAGCGCGTAGCCGCGCTCGGCGACCGCCTCCAGCTCGGCCAGCAGCTCGTCCGGGCCGGTCAGCGTGTGCTCGGTGAACGGCACGTAGTCGATCCCGGCGGCGATGCGGCGGCGCGTGCCCTCGGGCAGGTCGGCCAGCAGCACCTTCGCGATCGCGGTGGCGTGCAGCGGCATGGGCAGCCCGACCCGCGAGTACATGCGGATGGCGTGCCGGGAGTCGTACTTGTCGAGGTAGACGACCGCGCCGCCCTCGTAGACGCCGAGGTGCACGGTGTGGCCGGTCGCCTCGTTCAGACGCGCCAGGTGCGGGGCGGCGATGGCGCGGACGCCGCGCTGCTCCAGCGCCGCGCCCGACAGCGCGAACAGCCGCGACCCCAGGTGGAAGCGGTGCGCGTCGTCGCGGCGGACGAACCGCTCGCGCTCCAGCTCGCGCAGCAGCCGCAGCACGGTCGTCTTGTGCACGCCGAGCGTGGCGGCCAGCTCGTCCAGCGAGCGCGGGCCCTCGCCCAGCTCGACCAGGATGCCGAGTCCGCGTGCCAGGCTCTGGCTCATGTCGTCCCCCGGACGGTCGTGGCGGCCCACCGTTCCGGCGTCGCCTCCAGCAGCTCCGCGACGCGCTCCGCCGGCGGGGGAGGGCCGTGGTCGCCCGGCACGACCAGGGTGGCGGCCGCCGCGATGTGGCCCAGGCGCAGGCGGCGCCGCAGGTCGTATCCGCGCAGCGTACCGGCCAGGTACCCGGCGGCGAACGCGTCGCCCGCGCCGATGTGGTCCACGACCTCGACCTTCAGCGCGGGCTCGGTGACGGCCGTGCCGTCGCGGGTGAGGACGGTCGCGCCGCGCGCCCCGTCCTTGACGACCAGCAGGCTCGGGCCGGGCAGCAGCGCGCGGAGCCCGGCCGGGTCGCCCACGCCGAACGCGGCCTCGCCCTCGTCGGCGCCCAGCAGGGTGACGTCGGCGGCGTCCAGCAGCGGCAGGAGGGCTCGGGGGTCGCGGTCGTGCCACAGCGCGGGCCGCCAGTTGAAGTCGAAGCTGACCGTCCCGGCGCGGCGCAGCAGCGCGGCCGTCAGCTCCCACGCGCTGTCGGACAGGGCGGGGAGGATGCCGGTCAGGTGCACCAGCGGCGCGTCGCGCAGCGCCTTCCCGGCGGGGCCGTCCAGCAGGTCCGGGCCGAGCGCCGAGGCCGCCGACCCGGCGCGGTAGTAGTGCAGCCGGCCGCCCTCGCGGTGGGTCTCCTTGACGTACAGGCCGGTGGGGCGGCGCGGGTCCACGGCGACGTGCGAGGTGTCGACGCCCGCCGCGTCCAGCTCGCGGACGATGCGGCGGCCGAAGCCGTCGTCGCCGATCCGGCCGACCCAGGCCGCCGCCGCGCCGAGCGCGGCCAGCCCGCGCGCCACGTTGGACTCGGCGCCGCCGACCGAGGAGGAGAACGCCTCGACGTCCTCCAGCGGGCCCGGCCGGTCGGGCAGGAGCACGGCCATCGTCTCGCCCACGCAGACGGCGTCCGGCGTGCGTTCCGCGTCCCGCATGAGCCCCCCTGGCCATTGACCGTTCTGCCAGCGCGATGTTACAACCACAGCAGCACATGACGCAATGTGCATTGCATTCTGTGCAACGAGGGAGGTCACTGTGGACGAAGGCGCGCTGAACGCGCTGGGCGAGGAACGGCTCGACTGGCGGTTCAAGGCGATACCGCCCTCCGCGCACGGCACGACGGTCGCCGAGTACGCCGCCGCGCGGCCGCCGCTGAGCGACTTCGGCACGCCCCTGCTGACGCTGGACGCGGGGGCGCTCGACCACAACGTCCGCGTGCTCGCCGACTGGACCGAGCGCGCCGGGGTGCTGCTGGCCCCGCACGGCAAGACGACGATGGCCCCGCAGCTGTGGCGGCGGCAGCTCGACGCCGGGGCGTGGGGCATCACCCTCGCCAACCTGCCGCAGCTCCGCGTCGCCCGCGCGTTCGGCGTGCGGCGGCTGATGCTGGCGAACGCGGTGACCGACCTCGCCGGGCTGGCGTGGCTGGCCGGGGAGCTGGACCACGACCCGCACTTCGAGTTCGTGGCGTGGGCCGACTCGGTGCGCACGGTCGAGCTGATGGACCGCGCGCTGCGCGCCGCCCGCGCCCAGCGCGCGATGAGCGTGTGCGTCGAGCTGGGCGGCCCGGACGGCCGCACCGGCGCGCGCGGCGACGACGAGGCCGCGGCGGTCGCCGAGGCCGTCGCCAAGGCCCCGACCCTCGACCTGGTCGGGGTCGCCGGGTACGAGGGCGCGTTCGTGCACGACGCCGGGGCCGGGTCGCTGGAGACGGTGGACGCCTACCTGAAGCGGCTCGCCGCCCTCTTCGAGCGCCTCGACTACGCGACCGACCGGCCTCTCGTCACCGCCGGGGGCAGCGCCTACTTCGACCAGGTCGCGGGCGTCCTCGGCGGCCTGGACGCGCAGGTGGTCCTGCGCTCGGGGGCCTACATCATCCACGACGACGGCTTCTACCGGGAGGTGTCGCCGCTGGCGCGCGGCGCGGGCGTCGCGCTCGCCTCGGCCATGCACGGCTGGGGCCGCGTCACCTCCAACCCCGAGCCGGGCCTCGCGCTGCTGGACACCGGCAAGCGCGACCTGCCGTTCGACGAGGGGATGCCCGAGCCGCAGCTCATCCGGGGCAAGGGACCGGTCGAGCGCGGCCGGGTCACCAAGGTCATGGACCAGCACACCTTCCTGGTGGACTCCGGCGCCGAGATCGGCGACGTGGTGCGGCTCGGCCTGTCGCACCCCTGCACCGCGATGGACAAGTGGGCGCTGATCCCGGTCGTGGACGACGCCGACGCGGCCGACCCGGTCGTGGTGGACCTGGTCAGGACGTGGTTCGGGTGACCGACCTGGTGATCCGCGGCGCGCTCGTCCTGGACGGCACCGGCGTGCCGGGGCGGATCGCCGACGTCGCGGTGACCGGCGGCCGGATCTCCGGGATCGGCGCGGGCCTCACCGGCCGGCGTGTCCTGGACGCCGGCGGGCTCGCGCTCGCGCCCGGGTTCATCGACATGCACGCCCACTCCGACCTGGCGCTGCTGGCCGACCCGCCGCACACCGCGAAGGTCACCCAGGGCGTCACCTGCGAGCTCATCGGGCAGGACGGGCTGTCGTACGCGCCGGTGGACGACACCGCGCTGGCCGCCCTCCGCCGCGCCATCGCGGGCTGGAACGGCGACCCGCCCGGCTTCGACTGGTCGTGGCGCACCGTGGGCGGCTACCTGGACCGGCTGGACGAGGGCATCGCCGTCAACGCCTGCTACCTGGTCCCGCAGGGCACCGTGCGCATGATGGCGATGGGCTGGGAGGACCGCCCGCCCACCCCCGCCGAGCTGGACCGGCAGCGCGAGCTGGTCGCGACCGGGATGCGCGAGGGCGCGGTCGGGATGTCCAGCGGGCTCACCTACGTGCCCGGCATGTACGCGGACGACGGCGAGCTGGCCGAGCTGTGCGCGGTGGTGGCGTCGTTCGGCGGCTTCTACGCGCCGCATCACCGCTCGTACGGCGCGGGCGCGCTGGAGGCGTACGCGGAGATGGTCGAGGTGTCGCGCCGGTCGGGCTGCCCGCTGCACCTCGCCCACGCCACCATGAACTTCGGCGTCAACAAGGGCCGCGCGCCCGAGCTGCTCGACCTGCTGGACCGCGCCATCGCCGACGGCGTCGACATCACCCTCGACACCTACCCCTACCTGCCGGGCGCGACGACGCTGGCGGCGCTGCTGCCGAGCCGCGCGGCCGAGGGCGGCCCGGCGGCGATCCTGGAACGGCTGCGCGATCCGGCGGCCTGCGCCGACATCCGGCACGCCATGGAGGTCGAGGGCTCCGACGGCTGCCACGGCGTGCCCGCCGAGTGGGAGACGATCGAGATCGCGGGCTCGCCGGACCCCTCGGTCGTCGGGCGGACGATCGCGGAGCTGGCCGCCGCGTCCGGGCGCGAGCCGTTCGAGGTCTACCGCGAGCGCCTGATCGCCGACGACCTGTCCACCTCGATCCTCCAGCACGTCGGGCACGAGGAGAACGTGCGCGCCATCATGCGGCACCCGGCGCACACCGGCGGCAGCGACGGCCTCCTCGCCGTCGCGAAACCGCATCCGCGCGCCTGGGGCACCTTCCCCCGCTACCTCGGCCGCTACGTCCGCGAGCTGGGCGTGCTGTCCCTCGAAGAGTGCGTCGCGCACCTGACCGGCCGCCCCGCGCGCCGCCTGAACCTGGAGCGCCGGGGCCTGATCAGGCCCGGCTTCCACGCCGACCTCGTGCTGTTCGACCCCGCGACCGTCCGCGACACCGCCACCTTCGCCGAACCTCGCCAGACCGCCGAGGGCATCCCGTACGTGCTGGTCAACGGCACGGCGGTCGTCGAGGACGGCCGCCCGACCGGCGCGCTGCCGGGCCGGTCGCTGCGCCTGCGCCCCGACGGGCGCGTCCGCTGAGCCCCGTCCCCCTCCCCACCCCCCGACCGAAGGGCCCCGCATGATCCATTGGCTGCAACACGAGACCGGCGGCCTGTTGCTGCTCTGCGCGGCGGCGATCGCGGTCCTGCTGTTCCTCATCATCAAGGTCAAGCTGGAACCGTTCATCTCGCTGCTGATCTCGGCGCTGGCGCTGGCCCTGGTGGCCGGCCTGAGCGTCGAGCAGATCGTCGGCACCGCGCTCAGCTCGAAGAACTCGCTGCTGGAGACGGGGTTCGGCGGCATCCTCGGCCATATCGCGCCGATCATCGGGCTGGGCACGATCCTCGGCGCGATCCTGGAGCGGTCCGGCGGCGCGGACGTGCTGACGCGCCGCCTGCTCGGGGCGTTCGGCGAGCGCGGCGCCCCGGTCGCGATGGGCCTGACGGGGCTCATCTTCGGCATCCCGGTCTTCTTCGACGTCGGCATCTTCGTACTGGCCCCGCTGGTCTACATCACCGCGCGGCGCGGCGGCCGGTCGCTGGTGCTGTACGCGATGCCGCTGCTGGCGGGCCTGTCGATGACGCACGCCTTCCTGCCGCCGCACCCGGGGCCGGTCGCGGCGGCCGGGCTGCTGGAGGTCTCGCTCGGCTGGCTGATCGTGATGGGGCTGGTGTGCGGCCTGCCGGCGTTCGCGGTCGCGGGCATCGCGTGGGGCGCGTGGATCGGCAAGCGCGTCCACGCGACGGTGCCCGAGGAGTACATCGTCGCCGAGGAGGCGAAGCGGAAGACCGAGGACGAGGCGGCCGAGAACGGGGAGCGGGTCCCCGAGCGGTCCGAGCCGTCCCTGTCGCTGGTGCTGCTGATCATCGCGATCCCCCTGGTGCTGATCCTGCTGGCGACCTTCGGCACGGTGTGGTGGAAGGGGAGCGCGGCGCTGCCGGTCCTCACCTTCCTCGGCAACCCGGCCGTGGCGCTGACGATCGCGGTGCTGCTCGCGTTCTACCTGCTGGGCGTGCGGCGCGGGGTGCCCGCCGCCGAGATGTCGGACCTGGCCACCAAGTCGCTGCGGCCCATCGGCATGATCCTGCTGGTGGTCGGCGCGGGCGCGTTCTTCGGCGCGGTCATCTCCGCGACCGGCGTCGGCAAGGCCCTGGCGGGCACGCTGTCGGACGCGGGCCTGCCGGTGATCGTGCTCGCCTACCTGATCAGCTGCGGCCTGCGCGTGGCCCAGGGCTCGGCGACCGTCGCGATCGTGACCACGGGCGGCATCGTCGCGCCGCTGGTCACCGGCGCGGACCACTCCCAGGCGCACATCGCCCTGATCGCGGTCGCGATCTCGGCCGGGTCCATCATCGCCTCGCACGTCAACGACGGCGGCTTCTGGATCGTGTCGCGGTACTTCAACATGAGCGTGCGCGACACGTTGAAGACGTGGACGGTGCTGGAGACGATCCTGTCGGTGGTGGGCTTCGCGGTGGCGGGCACGCTGAGCATCTTCATCTGAGCGGAAGACCGGCGAAGGAGCCCCCGGCCCGATGCGGCCGAGGGCTCCTTCTGCTGTTCATGGGCGCAGGGTCAGTGCTCCCAGTACACGACGCGCAGGCCTGAGACCTTGACCTTGGGCATCCCCAGGGTGTTGCCCCAGGGGACGGAGCCGCGGCCCTCGGCGGCGCAGCCCAGCGAGTGCCACCGGCCGTCCCCTCCCTGCGCATCCAGACATGCCTTACGGTCGGACTTCCACTTGATGCCGAGCGTGCTGCCGGGGTACCCCGCCTGGCTGCAGCTGGAGACGCTCTCCGGACCCCACCCGCCATTGGGCGCGGGGTAGGCGATCCCACCGCATCCCCTGACGGCGGGCGCTTGGGCGGGGGCCTGGTGCGCCGTCGCCGGGCCCCCGGACAGCACGATCGCGGCTCCCAGCGCCGCGCCCGCCGTGACGGCCGCCGCCCGCCGCGGCGAGGGGAGCGGCGGGCCGAACGGCCCGGCCATGGACATTCGTGATCGGAAAGACACAGCGACCATCTCCTTGTATTGGTGTCCTCTTCCCGCAACCCTCGTTCACCGTGAGTGGTCACTCCACTCCATGGCATCGATCGGCCAGTCCTTGAAAAACGAAAGACTCCTGCGGGGCGTGTCACTTGGGGTATTTGGTGCGAAAGTGGCGACATGAGATGGAGGACGCGTCGGCGGGACCCGTCGTTGGCGGAGAGCCTGGTGACCCGGTACGGGGAGATGCTGGACGGGCACGGGTTCGATCCGCGCGGACGGCGTTACCGACGCGATGCTCCGGGACTACCAGGAGGCACTGGACGCCTACGAGCGGACGAAGCGCCTCGACCGGTTCGAACAGATCCTCGACGAGGTCGGCCGCGGCCATGACGCCCTCGACCGGCTGGAACTCCAGTGGCTCGGCCGCATCGACCCTGGCCGTGCGCAGCGCGAGGAGGCCGGACCGCGCGCCTTCCCGCCGGGGTGCCACGAGTCGCCGACGGCTACGCGGGCCAGGGGACGGACGTGTTCCTCTACACCGGCGGTCCTGCGCTGGCCAGGGTGACCGTGCCCACTGACGGTGGCTTCCGTTCCGAAGGGGTCTCGATGCGCGCGATGGAGGCCGGGCACCGGGACTTCCTCGGCCACTGCGGCGTCGTCCCGCTGGCAGGGCCCACGTTGCTGCACGTGGCGGGCGAGACGCGCTGGTACGTCGATGTCCGGCCGGTCGATAGCGTCCGAACGTTCGACCGGGAGATCGAGGGCCAAGCCAGCGATGTCGTCCGGTACACCGGCCCCACCGCCCAGGCCGGGATCCGCCATGCGGGGGACCTGAGGATCCGGGTGCTCGATGCAAGACTGCGGCAGGCCATGGAGGTCTTCCACCGGCACGACGGAGGAGAGGTGGTCGTGCGGTTGGAACAGGACTCCCTGCTGCAACTCACGACCGTCCATGGGGCCTGGAGCATCGACGCCTGAGCCGGCCCGTACGGCGGCCGCGATATCCCTCGCGCGAGCGAGGGATCATGGCCCCTTCGGCCGCGATACTGAGTGAATGTCGGATCGGTTCCGTAATCTCGACCTCTCCGCGCGGTCCCGTGCCGGCCTTCTGGTGGACGTGCTGGTCGCCGCGGCGGTCGCCGTCCCGGTGTTCGTGCCGTTCGCCACGGCGCCGGAGGTGTCGCCGTTCGGCGTGGTGTTCAACCTCGGCACGGTCGTGCCGCTGGTGTGGGGGCGGCGGGCGCCGTTCGCGGTCGCGCTCGTCGTGGCGTCCTTCGCGATGGCGGTGTCGCTGCACGACCGGCCGGGCCAGGCGTTGCAGTACGGCGGGCTGGTGGCCATCTACACCCTCGCCGACCTGGGGCGGCACCGCTGGCAGCGCTGGGGCTTCATCGGCGCGCTGGTGGCGACGATCCCGCCCGGCGCGCTGCTCGTCAAGGGCAACGACGCGGGCGAGTTCATGTTCACGCTCCTGCTGCCCATGACGGCGTTCCTGCTCGGCACGCTGGCGCGGACGGCGCGGGAACGGTCGGACGCGCTGGCGGAACGTTCCACGCGGCTCGAACGCGAACGCGAGGCGCTCGAACGCGAGCGCCGGGCCGAGGCGGCGCGGGCGGCGGCCGAGGAGCGGGCCCGCATCGCCCGCGACATGCACGACGTGCTCGCGCACGCCGTCAGCATCATGATCGTGCAGGCCGAGGCGGGCCCGGTGGTGGTCCGCTCCGATCCCGACCAGGCCGAACGGGTCTTCGACGCGATCGCCGACGCGGGCCGGGACTCGATGGCCCAGCTGCGCCGCACGCTGGGCGTCCTCAAGAAGGAGCAGGACCACGGCGTGCGCGCGCCGCAGCCGACCGTCGCCGCGCTGCCCGGCCTGGTCGAGCACGTCAACCGCACGCAGGTCCAGGTGCGGCTCACGGTCGAGGGAACGAGCCGCGAGCTGCCCTCCGACGCCGATCTGGCGGCGTACCGCATCGTGCAGGAGGCGCTCACCAACACGGTGAAGCACGCCGACGCGCGGACGGCCGAGGTCCGGCTCCGCTGGACCGAACACGAACTGGAGATCACGGTGACCGACGACGGACGGGGCAACGACGGAGCGGACGCGGAGTGGCGCCGGGGCGGTGACGGCCTGATCGGCATCCGCGAACGCGTCGCCGCCTGCGGCGGCACGGCCGAGGCCGGCCCCCTGCCGGACGGCGGGTTCCGGGTCTTCGCGCGCCTGCCCTACGCCGCGACGGCGGCCGCATGATCCGGGTGGTGCTCGCCGACGACCAGGAGCTCGTCCGCAGCGGCTTCGCGATGATCCTGAACGCGCAGCCCGACATCGAGGTGGTGGGCGAGGCGGACGACGGCGCCGCCGCGATCGCCGCCGTGGCCGAGCACGACCCCGACGTCGCGCTGCTCGACATCCGGATGCCGGGCCTGGACGGCATCGAGGCCGCGAAGGCCGTGTGCGCCGAGACGCGGACCCGCGTGGTCATGCTCACCACGTTCGACCAGGACGACTACGTCTACGACGCGCTCTACGCGGGCGCGAGCGGGTTCCTGCTCAAGGACGTGCGCCGCGACGACCTCGTGCACGCGGTCCGGGTGGTGGCGGCGGGGGAGTCGCTGCTCGCGCCCACCATCACCCGGCGCCTGATCTCCGACATCACGAGCAACCGCCCGCGCTCCGGCACGACCGCCTCCGACCGCCTGTCGGTCCTGACCGAGCGCGAGCGCGAGACGCTGCGCTTCCTCGGCCGCGGCCTGTCGAACGCGGAGATCGCCGCGGCCATGGTCGTCAGCGAGCACACGGTCAAGACCCACGTGAGCAACGTCCTGGCCAAGCTCGGCATCCGCGACCGCGTCCAGGCCGTGATCGCCGCGTACGAGACCCGGCTGATCGAACCTTCCTGAGGCGGGGCTCCCTCGCGCGGGGGAGGGACGACCCCGTCCTCCCCCGCGCCACCGATGCCCGAAGACCGCTCGCGGCGGCGATCCGCCGACCGGGGCCCTCCTACGAAGATCGAGAACGTTGGCACGACGTTCTCGAACTCCGGGAGAACCCCCCCATGACCAGGCTCACCTTCCACCTCGCCCCGGCCCTCATGCTCGCCTACGGCGCCGTCCGGCTGATCGACGGCCGCGACGGCCAGCACGGCCCGGGACCCGCCTGGACGGTGGGCCACCTGCTCTTCCTCGGCTCCCTGCTGCTGTACGGCGGGGTGATCGCCGGACTGCACGGCCACATCTGGGCCACCGCCGGGGGCGCCGCGCGCCGGGTCGCGGCGGGCGTCACGGCCGCGGTCGCCGCCTTCGGGCTGGTGACGTTCATCCGCGTCGCGATCATCGACATCTACGTCGGCCTGGAGGCCGAGAGCCCCGCCGAGAAGAGCGCGCTCGCCGACCGGTACGCCGACGTCCCCGCGGTGCTTCCCCAGGCGGTCTACGAGATCGGCCCGGTGTTCTTCATGCTCGGGCTGGTGGCGCTGCTCGTCCAGTTCGCCGCCGTCGCCCCGGGACGCAGGGCGGTGGCCGCGCTGAGCCCCGTCCTGGTCCTCTTCGGCTTCGTCGGCATCACGGTCGAGCTGGACCTGCTCCCGGTGGGCGCGGCGCTGATCTGGGGCGCCCTCGTCCTGGTCACCCGCGAGCAGAGCCCGTCCTCCCCCGCCCGCACCAAGGCCCGCGTGGCGGCCTAGGTCCGACGCACCCACTCATTCGATCAGGAGACGCACATGTTCAAGAAGAAGCGTGCACTGCGCAGCGCACTCGCCCTGACCCTGGCGGCCGGTGCCGCCCTGACCACGACCGGAACGGCGCAGGCCGCGTCCGACCAGACCCGGCTGCGGGAGCTGATGAACCGGCTGACCACGGTCGACGGCGGGCCCGGAGCGCTCATCGAGATGCGCGACCAACGCGGCGGCACGGCGCTGACCAGCGGCGTCGCGGACGTGACGAGCCGCGCGCCGATGCGCGCCGGCAGCAACTTCCGGATCGGCAGCATGACCAAGCCGTTCGTGGCCACGGTCGTGCTCCAGTTGGTGGGAGAGCGCCGCGTCGTCCTGGACGCGCCGGTCGAGCGCTACCTGCCGGGCGTCGTCCGCGGGAGCGACAACGACGGGCGCACCGTCACCGTCCGCCAGCTGCTCCAGCACACCAGCGGCATCCCCGACTACCTCGACCACCTCGACCCACGGGAGATCCTGAAGGACCCGCTCGCCCACCACGACGCCAGCGACCTGGTCGCCTTCGCGCTCGCCCACCCGCGCACCTTCGAGCCCGGCGAGGGCTGGCGCTACTCCAACACCAACTACCTGCTGGCCGGGATGCTCATCGAGAAGGTCACCGGCCGCACCTACGGCCAGGAGATCCACCGGCGCGTCATCGAGCCGCTCGGCCTGCGCCGCACCTCCGTGCCGACCGACAGGACGACGATCGCCGGACCGCACCCGCGCGGATACGCGCGACCGGGCCCCACCGCGCCGCTGCTCGACGTCACCGAGTTCAACCCCTCGGTCGCGGGAGCCTCCGGCTCGATGATCTCCAGCGCGGCCGACCTCAACCGCTTCCTCGGCGCCCTCGTACGAGGCAGGCTGCTGCGCCCGGCCGAGCTGCGGGAGATGATGAAGACCCGCCCGACCGGCGACTCCGACAACCGGGCCTACGGCCTCGGCCTGGAGAGCAAGTCGCTGCCCTGCGGGGGCCTGTACTGGGGGCACAGCGGTGACATCTTCGGATTCGAGACCGTGGGCGGCGCGACGGTCAACGGCCGCCAGGCCACCGTCATGGTGAACCTCGACCCGGGCGGGACGGACGCGCAGAGCGAGGACATGAAGACGGCCGTCCAGACGGCGCTCTGCCAGGACGGGTCCTCCCGGTAGCGCACACCTGAAGGCGTCCTCGGAGCGGTGCGGCCGAGGACGCCTTCGCTCGTCAGTGCGCCCAGGCCGCGGAATTGGGACCTTGGATCTTGACCTTGGGCGTGCCCACGACGTTCCCCCAAGGGACCGAACCCTGGCCGCGCGTGGCGCAGCCCAGCATGTGCCAGCGACCGTCTCCTCCCTGCGCCTGGAGGCAGACGGCGGAATGGGCATGCCACCTGATGCCGAGCGTGCTGCCGGGGTGCCCCGCGTGGCTGCAACCGGAGACGCTCTCGGGCCCCCAGCCGGTGAACGCGGGAAAGGCGGTCCCGCCGCACGCTTTGGCGACGGCGACCTGGTGCGCCATAGCCGGACCGCCGGACATCACGATCGAGGCTCCCAGCGCCGTACCCGCCGCGACGGCCGCCGCCCGGCGCAGCGAGGGGAGCGGAGGGCCGAATGGCCCGGTCATGGACACGCGGGATCGGAAGGACACAGCGACCATCTCCTCGGGATTGGTGTCTCCTACCCCGCAAACGTCGCTCGCCGTGAGCAACGGGCCAACGCCATGGCGTGAACAAGCCAGTGCTTGAAGACTGAACGGCCGCCGGTGGCGGCGAAAAAAAAAGGATCTTTCCCGCCGATCCTTGTTACCTTCCGCCGCCCGCGCCCGTCATGGGGGTGGCGACCGAGGACGGGCGGTCGTCACCCGTGACGAGCGAAGCGAGGACAGGATGCTGACCAATCTCATGTACGCGACGGTCTACGTCACCGATCAGGACCGCGCGCTGGAGTTCTACTCCCAGGGGCTCGGGCTGGAGAAGCGGCTCGACTTCCCGGGACCCGACGGGCGTTTCCTCACCGTCGGCGTTCCCGGCAGTCCGGTGCAGATCCTGCTGTGGTCCCATGCGGCGGCTGCGGGGCGGCCGGGCCAGGAGGGCGTGCCCGGTCCGCTGATCCTGGAGTCGGACGACCTGCGCAAGGACTTCGAGGTCTGGCGGCGGCGCGGTGTCGTCTTCGAGGAGCCCGAGCCGGTGGACTATCCGTTCGGGGTCCGGATCGAGGCGGTGGACCCCGACGGCAACCGGGTCTCGCTGCGTCAGCAACGCCGGCCGTAACCGCCCACCCCTTGGGCCGGGTGGCCGAGGCGTTCGAGGCCCGGCACGATCGGCTGCGCGCGGTGGCCTACCGCGTGCTGGGCTCGCACGCCGGCGCCGAGGACGTGGTCTAGGACGCATGGATGCGCCTGGTCAGCCCCGGCATCAGCCCGCCGGTGACCGGCTCGGCCTTCTGCCTTCGGGCTGTCGCGCTGGCTGGTCCGTCCCAGTACGGGAGCCCTCTCGATCCCGGCCGCTCGCACGGCAGCGACCGTAGCGCCGGCCGCCTCGACCCCGCGCACGGCCACATCGACCGTGGCAGGGTCGGTCGGGGCGTCGGCCCTTCGAGCCGACATCCCGCATGGCCCACACGGATAGGACCTTGCTTCCCGCCTCTGGGGAGGCTTGACCACAAGAGGGCGACGGGGACGAGGCCGCGCGGCGCGATCTCACGACTGAGTTCGCGCCCAAGGTCGTACGCGACTGGCTGCGCGAACCGGCGGGCACGCTCCAAGCCGTTGTCACGACGCCTGAGGAGGGCGTGATGTGGATGCGTTCGCAGTGGGAGTCGGTCAAATCCCAGATCGGGCCGGAGGCCGACGCGATCTCGGATGACACCCGGTTCGGTCAGGCGCTGTACGACCTGCGATGCGGCAACGACCTGCGCTGGGGCTTCTGGCTGAACAAGTCAACTCACCTGCACCTGGCGGTGGTCGGCACGTCGCAGCGCTGCCACTGAACGCAGCCGACGGGCCTGTGGTGGGGGCGAGGGTGAAGGCCGGCTTTGGAGTCGTGATTCCAAGCACGCGCCGCGTCCCGGCACCGCGGCGTGCGCCGGCGGGTGGGACGGTCGGCGCGTGGTCGGGGATGCGCCCGTGCTGTCAGCAGGGGCCGGTCAGGCGGCCTTGGCGGTGATCGTGAGTCGAGGGGTGAGGGTGAAGGCGGTGTCGAAGGTGATGGTCTCGCCCTGGGCGACATCGGGGCACGAGGACACCCCGTCATTGGTGGTACCCACAACGGCCTGCGCGGTCGTGGTGCGCAGCAGGCCGGTCGCGTTGGTGTAGCTCATCCGCGTGTTCTGGGTGGCGATCACACACCCCGGGGTGCTGTCGGCGGGGGACATCAGGTACTGGGGTCCGCCCACGGTGAGCTCCGACCGCCCGGTGGCGGCGTTGTAGGCGGTCCCGTTGAGCGGCGCCAGGAAGGTGGAGGGGATCACCACCGCCCACGCCCGGCCCTGGCCGTTCACACAGGAAGTCCCCCGGCTATGGGTGATCCGCCCCACGGAGCCGGTGCTGTTGACGCGGCTGGTCGCGGTACCGGACGCCGTGAGGCCCGCACAGGTCACCAGGACCTTCCCGGCGGCGTTGCGGACGGTCAGCGGCCCCGACGTCGCGGTGAAGGCGCCGTCGGCCCGGGGGTTGACGACCGTCCAGCTGAGGGCGGCGGCTTGCGCCGGAACGGCGAACGACACGACCGCCGCCCCCGCCGCCACCGCGGTGAACACCATCGTGCTGGTCCTGATGCGCATGCTCGATCAGCTCCTTCGCCCGTTCACGGGCGTTGCCTGGCACTGCTGCGGGGTGGCGCCCGGGTGGGGTGCCCGTCCACCGGTCCGGGACGCGGCCGTGGCGGCGGGCCGGTGCCGCGTGCGGCGCGTCCGACCAGGGGGACATCGCCCATCCTGACGAAACGGCCTCAGTTGCTACAACAACGACCTTCTATATGATCATCAAGTGTCGCTTGTCGAACCCGGCGTGATCGAGACCTTCCTCGCGCTGGCCGAGGAGCTGCACTTCGGACGGACCGCGCAGCGCCGCGGCGTGTCGCCGCAGCGCGTCAGCCAGGTGATCCAGACGCTGGAGCGCAAGGTCGGCGGCCCGCTGTTCGACCGCACCAGTCGGCGGGTGCGCCTCACCCCGCTCGGCGCCGGCTTCCGCGACGAACTGCTGCCGCACTACCAAGGCGTCCAGGACGCGTTCGCCAGCGCCGCCGCCGTCGCGCACGGCCGTGCCGGTGTCCTGCGGATCGGGTTCGTCGGGACCCTGTGGAGCGACCTGCTCGTTCGGGCCGCGGAGGCCGTGCAGGCCGAGTGTCCCGCCGTCCGGATCGCGCTTCGCGAGGTCGCGCCCGGCCAGGCGCAGCGCCTGTGGCCCGCCGGACAGGTCGACGTGACGACGGCCAGCCTGCCGGTCGTCGAACCCGGCGTCACCGCCGGACCCGTCCTGCTGCGCGAACCGCGGGTGCTGGCCGTCCCCGCCGACCATCCCCTGGCCCGCCGCGCCAGGGTCTCCCTGGAGGACCTGGCCTCGGTCCCGCTACTGGACACCCCGACGATGCCCGACGGCTGGGTCGCCGAACGCGCTCCCCACCGCACCCCCGGTGGTGCGCCCATCCACCGGGGACCGCGGGCCGATTCGGTCAACCAGGCGCTGGCCCTCATCGCCGCCGGGCTCGGCGCCCATCCCTTCGGCGCCCAGGTGAACCGGTACTACCGCTACCCGGGCGTCACCTACCTGCCGATCGACGACGCCGCCCCGGTGGAGTGGTGCCTGGCCCGGGCCACCGGCGTGCGCACGCCCCTGTTGCAGGTCTTCACCCAAAAGCTGCGCGTGCACATCGCCGCCCGGCCCGCCGAGCCGGACATCTAGCCGTACCGCCCCGCAGCTGCCGGTCGGCCTTGAGCGCCCGCCGGGGCGGGCGCTCAAGGCCGACCGAGTCGGTCAGTCGTTGCGCCAGTACATCGTCCGGATGTCGGTGGCGGGGCTCGGCTTGGGAACGTAGCCGCCGGCCCAGACCGTCCTCGTGCCGGGGCGCAGCGCCAGCCCCGACGCCTGGGGCCGGAGGCCGGGCGCGACGGTCAGGGCGGCCCGGGTCCAGACGCCGGCCTTGGTGCGGTGCCGCAGCTCGGTGCCGTCGAGGATCCACAGGCCGCCCGCGCCGTCGCCCTCGATCTCGGAGTACGCGGTGTCGTTCGCGCCGATGGCGGTGGTCCACTTGGCGCCGTTCCAGCGGGCGAGCAGGGCCCGCACGGTCACCCTGCCGGTGGCGTCCTTGGCCGGGACGCTGCCGGCGGCCCAGACGTTGTTCGGCGCCAGGGCCACCACGTCGTTCAGGCGCGCGCTCATCTCGCCGCCGGACACCACCGGGATGCCGGGGAGGGTGGAACGGCGCCAGGTGGTGCCGTTCCAGTGGGCCGCGGCGGGCCGCCGGTCGGTGGACAGGCCGACCGCCCACAGGTCCTTGGCCGAGACTCCGCTGATGGCCTGCGCCCGGAACCCGAGGGGGTAGTTGCGCCAGGTCGATCCGTTCCACCGCTTGAGGTGGTCCGCGTTGCCCGCGACCCAGACGTCGTTGGCGCTCATCGGGGTGATCTCGACCGGCAGGAAGTTCTCGCCGAGCGAGTGCGCGGACCACTTGGCGCCGTTCCAGCGGAGCAGGCTGGTCGCTCCGGGCTTGAACATGGAGCCACCGACCCACACGTTGGTGGCCGACGAAGCGCCGATGGTGTGGATCTGGACCTTGGGCAGCGTGCTCGGGATCGCGAGCCGTGCCCAGCCCTTGCTGGTCAGGCGTTCCACCAGCGGCAGGCTCTGCGTGCTGAGGTTCCCGCCCGCCCACACGCCGCCGCCCGGGGTGGCGGTGATGTCGCTGATCTGGGTGCTGCCGGGATAGGCCGTCGGCGGGACCTGCCGCCATGCCCGCTCGTTCGCCGCGGCGCCGGCGGGGGCGGCGCTCCGCTCGTCGGCGCCCGACATCACGACGACGGTCGCGGTCAGTGCGGTTCCGACGCCCACGGCCGTGGTGGCGACCACGATCCGCCTGCTTGCCATCTTCACTTGTGCCCATCACCTTCACGTAGAAAGGATCTAGAGGAAGGTGCGGAGCGTAGCAGTGGATGATCTTGTGTTTCGGGTCTTCCGGAAAGATCATTCACCGTCGAACTCCTGGGACTGCGGCAGACCGTCATTCGGCCGGCCCCGGCAAGGCGCTCCTTCGCGGACCGTTGCAGGCGGTTGCCACGACGCCTGAGGAGGGCATGACGTGGATGCGTTCGCAGTGGGAGCCGGTCAAATCTCAGATCGGGCCGGAGGCCGACGCCATCTCGGATGACACCCGGTTCGGTCAGGCGCTGTACGACCTACGGTGCGGCAACGACCTGTGCTGGGGCTTCTGGCTGAACAAAACAACTCACCTGCACCTGGCGGTGGTCGGCACGTCGCAGCGCTGCCACTGAACGCAGCCCCTTCTTCGAACGGACGGGGCCGGCGGGGTCATGCCTTCCAGGCGTCTGCCTTGATGGTGGTGAGGAGGGTGCGGGCGGTGGCCGGGGCGAGGGTGAAGCGTGGGCCGTGGGGGTCCTTGGAGTCGCGGAGTTCCAGTGTCTCAGCGGCTCGCCGCACCTCTACGCAGTCGCCGCCGGTGCTCTGGGATCGGCTCGCCTTACGCCATGGGGTCGTGTCGATCATGCGTACTCGTCCCTCGCTTTCTCCAGCGCGGCTTGTGAGGCCCCTACCGGCAAGGCTACGTCGTTGATCTGTTCGAACCGTAGCGCGTATCGGTCTACGCGTGCTGCTTCAAGGAAGAGCCGCCCTATGCCTGGAGCTTCCGAAAACGCCGCCTCGGCACCGCCCACGGTGAGGAGCCGGAAGGACCCGTCATGCCCTACGTGGAAACCTACGCTCCGATCCACTATTCGCACGCTTACGCCCGGACGTTCTCCCAGGTTCAGAAGGTGGGTGAGTTGGCCTTTCATGATCTCGAAGTCGCCGGCCGGCGTGGCGAGCACGGTCCAGGACAGGACGATCGAGACGCGCGGTGGATCATCACGTTCCCAGATTGCGGTCTGGCGCTCCATGCGGGTCTGTAGGGCTGATTCCACGTCCCTGAGGAGACCGGCGGTATAGGCGCGTTGAAAGGTGGCGCGTGCGTAATCCGGCGTTTGTAGCAATCCAGGCACAGTGGAGTGATCCCATATGCGATGACGGGTGGCGCGGGCTTCGTACGCCGCCAGTGCGGGGAGCCATTCGTCGTCGTCCGGATCGGGACGTGCGCAGGCGTGGGCGACCAGGTGGGTCAGCAGTCCGCGCAGCTTCCACCGCCCGTCCAGCAGGGATGCCTGTTCGGGTTTGAGGTGAAGACCTCCGCTGAGGATGCGAGAAACCGTAGAGGGGTCGATCTTCAGGATGCGAGCCAGATCAACTCCTTGCAGGCTGTGGATGTACATCTGTCTTTCCAGCTCAATGGCTATGACGTGCCACAGTGAGCGGGCAGGATCAAGATCGCGTTTTGGGGGCATTCAAGATCCTAATCATTTCTGCGCTTTCTCGGAATGCTGGCCAGCGTAATTCAAGTAGGCGCACCCTGTAGGTCGAATAGCGGATGACCCTCGGAGGTGCCGAAATGTTCTCTCGTATGCTCCCGTCGCGGTCTAGGCGTCGGCGCGGGCGTCATGCGCGTTCTGACCGTCCGTTCCGGGACGGCGCGCTGGAGGGGCAAGGGGACGGCGTGCGACGTCGTTCGTTCGGCGGGGACGGTCAGGGCGGCGGGTTTGGGCACACCAATCCGCGCCGTCTGGTGCTGGACGAGCTTCTCGCCGCGCTCCAGTGCGCCAGCGACCTTCGCGGCGTGCTGGTCTGGGACGAGACCTCCGCCCTCCGCGTCGTCGTCTCCTTCGCCGGGCGCGGGGGCGGGCCCGCCGTCTCGGTCACGGCCAACTTCCTCGACGGGCGCTGGTGGTACGCCTGGGCCTCGGACGGCGGAGGGCCTGGCGGGGAAGGCGACTCGACGGCGATCGCGCCCGTTCACGACAGTGCCGTTCAGGAAACGCTCAACGTGTGTCGGCGTGCGCTCTGGAATCTCGCCCGATGAAGGCCCCGTTCAAGCGCAGGGCCGCCGACCTCCACGCCGGAGGGCCGGCGGGTGTCTTGCTTTCTCTGGCGGGGTTGGCCGAACGCCTTGCCGGGCAGCTCAAGCGGGACCTCATCGCCGAAGAGGCCGAGTCCGATCACCTCCGCGCACGCCTCACGGAGGTCGAACGGGAGCTGGCGCGTGTCCGGGACGAGCACGAGGTCTTCGAACGCGAGGCGAACGCCTCCCAAGCCCGTGCGGCCGACGCCGTGAGCGTCGTGTTCACCGCGTTCGACCGCGCCATGACCGCCCACGGCTTCCTCGGGTCCACGCGTCGGCAGGTCGCCGCGCTCGCGGGCGAGGAACTGACGCGCGCCGGTGAGGTGTTCCGAGGCCAGGACCTTCCAAGCGAATCCTGAACGCCTGAACTCCCGGGACCGGAAGGCCCCGGGCGGCGGGCGCGGCATCCTTCCCCCGACGCCGCTGCGCCCGCGAAGGCCCCTGGCGCACCGCCCCCGTTGCGCCGGGGCCTTCAACAACAGGTCGCGTCGAGCAGCCTGCGCACGTGGTCCAGGATCGGAACGCGCAGCGCGGGCAGGCCCGCGTGCTCCCCCGACGCCACCTTCCCGCTCACCATGCTCGCGATCCCGCCGACCAGCATCAGGCCCGTGAACTCCGGGTCGGGCAGCGCCTGCCAGCGCGGGTCCTCGTGCAGCGCGTCCGCGATCAGCCGTACGAAGCGGCGCTGCACGGCGAAGCGGTGCGCGGTGGCGTCCGGGCCCACCGCGTAGATCTCCAGCAGGAACGTGCGCGAGCGCGCCGCGTCGGCGGCCAGCGCGTCCAGGTAGGCGGTCAGCGCATGGTCGAACAGGTCCAGCGGGGTGTCCTCCGGCCGTCGCGGCACGTCGGTGACCACGGTGATCATCAGGTCGGCGGCCAGCGCGTACGCGGCCAGGAAGCAGTCCTGCTTGTCGGCGAAGTGCTCGTAGAAGGTCTCGCGGGAGACGCGGGCGCGCTTCAGGACGTCGGCCACCGAGGTGCGCACGTAGCCCTTGCCGGCGACGGCGTCGATCATGCCCTGCAGCAGGCGGTCGCGCTGGGAGGCCGCCACCTGCTCGCGGGTCAGGTGGTGCCGCCCGCGCGGCAGGGGACCGGCGGCCGGGAGATCGGCGGCCCGGGATTCCACGGGGCCAACGTACCAACGGCGCCGATCCGGCTACAATGAACACCTTTGTACGCCACGAACATCCGTGTTCGTGAAGCGATCTCGTCCGGGGCCCGGTGCGGTGTCCGGAAGGACCGGTTCGACCGGCGGCGCGCCAACGGGGGCCGTGCGGCGGGCGGACCACCGAACCGGGCCCGGCGGGATTCCCTCTACGGCAGCAGGCCCGCGCGCCGCGCCGCCGTCACCGCCTCCAGCCGCGTGTGGCTGTCGAGCTTGCGCATCGCCGACCGCAGGTAGCTCTTCACCGTCTCCGGCAGCAGCCCCAGGCGCTGCGCGGCCTCGGCGTTGGTGCAGCCGACCGCCACCTGCGACAGCACGTCCAGCTCGCGCGGCGACAGCGGCGGACGGGGCGCGTCCGGCACCTGGTGCACGCTCTGCCCGGCGGTGGCCAGCCGCGCCGACGCGGCCAGCAGCCGGTCCCGCACGGCCGGGTCGGTGATGCGCTCGGCGAGGTCGCGCAGCTCGGCGTGGACGGCGCGCACCTCCTCCCAGCGCGCCGGGTCGGCGGCCGGCGCGGGCGCGGTCAGCATCCGTTCGGCCTCGTCGCGGACGGCGAGGTCCTGCCCCAGGTCGCGGGCCGCCTCGACGGCGGCGGTCACCACGCGGTCGGCCAGCGACAGCGGCTCGCGCAGCGCGCCGTACAGCACCCCGCGCACCTGCCGCCGCACCACCACCGGCACCGCGACGATCGACAGCAGGCCCTCGCGGCCGACGGGCGCGTCGTAGTCGTGGCTGATGCCCGAGGCGCGCGGGTAGTCGGCGACCCAGATCGGGCGGCCCATCGCCATGGCCTTGCCGCCCAGCCCGTTGCCGCGCCGCACCGTCAGCCCCGCCAGGGAGTCGGTGGTGTTGCCGACCAGTTCGGTGATGCGGATCCGCTCCGGGCCGCTCGTCGCCCCGCCGAACACCATGGGCAGGCCGGTGCGGCGGTGCAGGGTCAGCACCGCCGCACGGACCGCACCGGCGTCGTCACCCATGCCAGCAGGATGCCGCGCGCACCGCCCGTACGGAAGGGAAACGGGTGCTCCGCGTCACGCGTGTTCGGTCGCGGCGGCGTCGCCCAGGCCCAGGATCTCCACCGCCTCGGCGCGCATCTGCACCTTGCGGACCTTGCCGGTGACCGTCATCGGGAACTCCTCGACCACGTGCACGTAGCGCGGGACCTTGTAGTGCGCCAGGCGGCCGGAGCAGAACGCGCGCAGCGCCTCGGGCGTGAGCGGCGCGGCGCCCTCGCGCAGCCGCACCCACGCCATCAGCTCCTCGCCGTACTTGGCGTCGGGCACCCCGATGACCTGCGCGTCCACGATGTCGGGGTGGCTGTAGAGGAACTCCTCGATCTCGCGCGGGTAGATGTTCTCGCCGCCCCGGATGACCATGTCCTTGATCCGGCCGGTGATGTTGACGTAGCCGTGCTCGTCCATGACGGCGAGGTCGCCGGTGTGCATCCAGCGCGCGGCGTCGATCGCCTCGGCGGTCTTGTCGGGCTCCTCCCAGTAGCCGAGCATCACCGAGTAGCCGCGCGTGCAGAACTCGCCCGGCACGCCGCGCGGCACCGTGGCCCCGGTCGCCGGGTCGACGATCTTGATCTCCAGGTGCGGGTGCACGGTGCCGACCGTGGCCACCCGGCGCTCCAGCGAGTCGCCCGCGCGGGTCTGGGTGGACACCGGCGAGGTCTCGGTCATGCCGTAGCAGATGGTCACCTCGGTCATGCCCATGCGCTCGATGACCTGCTTCATCACCTCGACCGGGCACGGCGACCCGGCCATGATGCCGGTGCGCAGCGACGACAGGTCGTGCTCGGCGAACGACGGCTCGTTGAGGTTCGCGATGAACATCGTCGGCACGCCGTACAGCGACGTGCACCGCTCGGCGGCGACCGCCTCCAGGGTGGCGCGCGGGTCGAACGCGGGCGCGGGGATGACGATGCACGCGCCGTGGCTGGTGGCCGCGAGGTTGCCCATCACCATGCCGAAGCAGTGGTAGAAGGGCACCGGCACGCAGATGCGGTCCTCCTCGTCGTAGCCGCACAGCTCGCCGACGAAGAAGCCGTTGTTCAGGATGTTGTGGTGCGACAGCGTCGCGCCCTTGGGGAACCCGGTCGTGCCGCTGGTGTACTGGATGTTGATCGGGTCGTCGGTGCTGAGCGTCGCGCCGATCTCCGCCAGCCGGGCGCGGTCCCCGGCGCGGCCGGTCTCCAGCAGGGCGTCCCAGGCGTCGCGGCCGATGAGCAGGACGTCGGCGAGGTCCGCGCAGCGGGGCCGCACCTCCTCGATCATCGCGGCGTAGTCGGAGGTCTTGAACTCCGGCGCGGCGACCAGCGTGCGGACGCCGGACTGGTTGAGGACGTACTCCAGCTCGTGCACCCGGTAGGCCGGGTTGATGTTGACCAGGATCGCGCCGATGCGCGCGGTCGCGTACTGGACCAGCACCCACTCGGCGCAGTTGGGCGCCCAGATGCCGACCCGGTCGCCGGCGGCGACGCCGAGGTCGAGCAGGCCGAGCGCGACGGCGTCCACGTCGGCGGCGAGCCGGTCGTAGTTCCAGCGGCGGCCGGTCGCGCGCTCGACCAGCGCGTCCCGGTCGGGGAACGCGGCGGCGGTGCGGGCGAAGTTCGCGCCGATGGTGTCGCCGAGCAGCGGCTTGGCCGAGGTGCCCGACGCGTAGGAGGGCTCGGTCATGACAGGTCCCCTTCACGGAACTCGCCGGTGGGACGGGCGTCGGCGTCGGGGTGCTTGTCCAGTTCACTGGCGCGCAACTCCACGCGACGGATCTTGCCTGAGATCGTTTTCGGCAGCTCCGAGAACTCCAGCAGCCGCACCCGCTTGTAGGCCGACAGCTGCGCGCGGCTGTGCTCGAAGATGGACTTGGCGGTCGCGGCGTCCGGCTCCCATCCGGCGGCCAGCGTGATGTACGCCTTGGGCACCGCGAGCCGCACCGGGTCCGGCGACGGCACCACGGCCGCCTCGGCGACCGCCGGGTGCTCGATCAGCACGCTCTCCAGCTCGAACGGGGAGATCTTGTAGTCCGACGCCTTGAACACGTCGTCGGCGCGGCCCACGTAGGTGATGTAGCCCTCGGCGTCGCGGGAGCCGATGTCGCCGGTGTGGTAGTGGCCGCCCGCCATCGCCTCGGCGGTGCGCTCGGCGTCGCCGTGGTAGCCGGTCATCAGGCCGAGCGGGCGCTCGCGCAGGTCGAGGCAGATCTCGCCCTCCTCGCCGGGCTCGCCGGTCAGCGGGTCGACGAGGACGACCTCGTACCCGGGCACCGGGCGCCCCATCGAGCCGGGCTTGACCGGCTGGCCGGGCGTGTTCGCGATCTGCACGGTGGTCTCGGTCTGCCCGAACCCGTCGCGGATCGTCACGTCCCACGCCTGCTTCACGCGCTCGATGACCTCGGGGTTGAGCGGCTCGCCCGCCGCGACCACCTCGCGCGGCGGCGCGGACAGGCTCGCGAGGTCGGCCTGGATCAGCATCCGCCACACCGTGGGCGGCGCGCAGAAGCTCGTGACCTCGCAGCGCTCCATCTCGCGCAGCAGGCGGTCGGCGTCGAAGCGCGCGTAGTTGAAGATGAACACGCACGCCTCGGCGTTCCACGGCGCGAACACGTTGCTCCAGGCGTGCTTGGCCCAGCCCGGCGAGGAGATGTTGAGGTGCACGTCACCGGGCCGCAGCCCCAGCCAGTACATCGTGGACAGGTGCCCGACCGGGTAGGACGCGTGGGTGTGCTCGACGAGCTTGGGCTGCGCCGTCGTCCCGGAGGTGAAGTAGAGCAGCAGGGTGTCGTCGGCGCGGGTGGCGCCGTAGGGGTGGAACGGCTCGTCGCTCCCGTACGCCTCGTCGTAGCGCAGCCAGCCGTCCACCGGGTCGCCGACCGCGATCCGCGTGAAGTCCCCCTCCAGCCCGGCGAACTTGCCGGTGTCCGCAGAGCCCGCCACCACGTGCCGGGCCCTTCCCCTCGAAATGCGGTCCGCCAGGTCCGCCGGGCCGAGCAGGGGAGTGCAGGGGATCAGCACCGCGCCGAGCTTCATGGCGGCGAGCACGGTCTCCCACAGCTCGACCTGGTTGCCGAGCATGAGGACGACGCGGTCGCCGCGCTCCACCCCGGCCGCGCGCAGCCGGTTGGCCACCTGGTCGGACCGGCGCGACAGCTCGGCGAAGGAGTACCGGGCCTCCGAGCCGTCCTCCTCGACGATCCAGAGCGCCGGCCGGTCGTTGTCCTCGGCGATCCGGTCGAACCAGTCCAGCGCCCAGTTGAACCCGGTCAGGACGGGCCAGCGGAACTTCTCCCGCGCCGTCGCGTAGTCCGCACGATGGGCGAGCAGGAAGTCGCGCGCCGCCCGGAACTCGACTGCCGGCATGGATCCTCCTCGTATCAGCACTGCTAGAAGGATCGTTAGCCAGGTCACACCGTCGCGCCACCCCCGAACGGGGGTAGGTGGCTAATCCTTGGCAAGCGTTGGGGCGGGGGTGCCGGTGAAGGCGCGGTGCACGCCCGCGACCCGGTCGGCGTACGCGGCGTCGTCGGGCGCGACCGCGCGCAGCAGCTCCACCCCGTCCACCGAGATGCTCTCGGCCAGCTCGTTGGGGTCGGCGGCGGCGATCCGGTAGCGCCGGTCGGTGGGCGGCAGCAGCAGCGCGGGCAGGGGGACCGACAGCACGCGCGACAGCGCGAGCAGGTCGTTGGCGTCGAAGGTGAGGGGCGAGTCGATCCCCGCGCCCGCGATCTGCGCGGCCGACCAGGGGCGGTTCGTCAGGCGGGCGAGGGCGGCCGCCGTCGCCGCGGGGGGCAGGCCGCGTTCGGCGACCCGGCGGCCGAGGTTGGCCGCGACGACCTGGTTCATGCTGATGACCCGGTCGGGGCTCGGCGCGTCCACCGGCAGCGCGGGCGGCGCGGGCGGGCGGCGCAGCGCCCGCAGGAACGCGACCAGCAGCAGCAACAGGCCCGCGACGGGCACCGCCCACGGGTAGGACGCGGTGTGCCCGGTGAACGCGATCGGCTCGTCCAGCCCGGTGATCTCGCCACGGATTGCGTAACGGCCGAACGCGGGCGCCCCCAGCGTGAAGAGGACCCGGTAGGAGCGCTCCTCGCCCGGGGCCAGGGTGCCGAGCGGCGGGGCGTCGACGATCGAGGTGGGGTCGGCGCCGCGCCCGGCCGCCAGCGACAGCGGCGGGTCGGTGACGGCGGTCGCGCCGTCGTTGCGGACGGTGAACCGCAGCGTGCGCCGGGCCGGGCCGCCGAACTGCTCGGCGGCGCCGGAGCCGTCCACCGCCACCTTCAGCACGGTGATCCGGCGGCTGCCCGCGACCGCACCGAGCTCGGGGGACGCCAGCGTCGCCATGCCCGCGACCTTGACCGGCGCGGTCACCGGCGCGCCGCCCGCGACCGGTCGCACCGCGACCACGCAGGGGCAGCCGATCGGCGGCTTGGCGACGTTCAGCATGACCGTGGCGGTCTTCTCGGCCTGCACGAACGTCGTCGCCGACGTTCCGACGGCGCAGTCGGCGGTGCCGCGCCGCGCCTCGTTGCCGCACAACTCCACCACGACGTTGCCCGCCGCCCAGCCGGTGAGCTTGACGGTGAGGGTCTGCCCCGTCTTCACCGCCGAGCGGTCGAGTTCGACGCGCGGCGCGGCGCTCGCCATCGGGGCCGGGACCAGCAGGAACGCGGCCGTCAGGAGGACGAGCAGGCGCTTCACGCGGGCCTCCGGTGGCGGCGCACCAGCACGACGGCCCCCGCCACGGCGAGGACGAGGGCGGCCAGGCCCAGCCACGGCACACCCCACGCGGACGCGGTCCGCACGACCGGGCGGGACGGCAGCGCGCCGCCGGTCGCGGGATCGGCCAGCGACAGCCGCACCGAGCTGGTCAGCGGGCCCGCGGGCACGACCCCGGCGACGCGTTCGGTGAAGGTGTAGGAGTTGCCGGGCAGCAGTTCGGGGATGGGCCGCGAGACGGCCTTGCCCCGCGTCCAGCCGAACGGCCCGGCGGTGGTGATCCGCGCGGAGGCCGTCACGCGGACGTTGCCGGTGTTGCGGACGCGGTAGGTGACCCTCATGGACCCGGCCCCGGCGGCGGGCGCGGAGTAGTCGGCGGTGAGCGAGTCCACCTGCACCGACGGGGTGAGCGGCCCGTTCACCCGGACGTGGACGCGGGCGGCGACCCGCCGGTCGACGTTGACGCGCTGCCCCCCGGTCGAGGTGCGCTGCTCGGTCACGGCGGTGACGATGCCGCCGCTGTGGTCGCCGGGCGTGGCGTTGGCGGGCACGGTCAGCGTGAACGGCACCTGCGCGCGCTTGCCCGGCTTCACCGTCCGCGTCCCCGCGTCGAACGCCGCCCACGTGCCCACGCCGGTGGCCTGGCGGTCGGCGGTCAGCAGCGCGAACGCGCCGTCGGCGGTGTTGAACGCGTCGGTGGCGTACACCCGCAGCGTCAGCGGCTTGTCGCCCAGGTTGGTGATGGTGACCCGGTCCTTGATCCGCTGGCCGGGGGAGGCGGTGTAGACGAAGTAGTCGCGCCCGCTCGGCCCGGTGGGACCGGACGGCCGGACCGCCCAGGTGAAGCCGCCCTTGCCCGGCGCCGACGCACCGGCCGCCGGCGCTCCGGGCGCCGGGTCGGCCAGGGCCGGCGGCGCCGCGGCCACGGCGAGGAGGGCCGCCAGGGCGGCGGCGGCCGTGCGGACGGTTGCGTTCATGTGGTGCTCCGCGTTCGGGTGGCGCGGCGCCCCCCCGGGAAGGGGCGCCGCGCCGGTCGGGGACCCGTCAGGACAGGGTCAGGGTGAGGGTGCCGGTGTAGTCGCCGGGGGTGGCGCCCGCCGGGATGCCGAGGTCCAGGCCCGCGCCCGCCTCGAACACGCCGCCGCTGCTGCCGCCGGCCGAGGAGGCCAGGGTGCGGGCGACGTCCAGGCCCGACACGCGCGGGCCGGCGACGACCTGGCCGGCGGAGCCGTCGTTCACGACCGCGGCGGTCGGCGCCCAGGCCAGGTTGGCGGCCGGGATGCTGCCGCCGCCGGTGGCGGTGAGGTCGCTCATCTGGCCGACCAGGCTCCACCCGGCGTTGGTGCCGCGGGCGTCGGTGACGGTGGCCTTGTTGAGCGCGCCGGTGGCGTGCCCGCCGGGCGCGGCGTCGCTGAGGGCGACGTCGGTCCCGGCGACCGCCATGGTGAGGGCGCCGGCCCGGTTCACCTTGGCGGTGATGCGCTGCTTCTCGGCGCCGGGGGTCTCGCCGCCCGGGTTCTCGCCACCGGGGTTCTCCCCGCCAGGGTTCTCACCGCCGCCGCCGGGGTTCTCACCGCCGGTGAAGGTGACCGGGGTGAAGGAGTCCTGGCTGCGGTCGGGCGAGCCGTGCGCGGCGATCGTGATGACGTAGCACTGGGTGGTGAGGCAGTCGACGGCGTTGCCGTTGCCGTCGGTGTACTTGGCCTTGACGCCCGGGAGCACCACGTCGAAGCCGCCGTCGGCGTTCATCTTGACCTGGCCGGTGCTGCCCGCGGGAGCGTTCTTGTGGACCCACTTGGAGACCTGGAACGCCCCGGCGTTGGTGGCGTAGTCGGCGTTCTTCGGCCCGAACGCCACGTACACGCCGAGCCCGCCGTTGGCGGTGGTGCTGAACCCCGAGCCGCGCACGGTGAGGTCCTGGCCCGCCGGGTCCGCGCCGGTGGTCGGGCTGACGGCGGTGCCCGGACCGGCGGCGAACGCCGGGGCGAGGCCGAGCCCGGCCGTGAGGAGGGCGGCGCCCCCGACGATCACGGTGCCGCGGGCCAGCCGCGAGGCGATGGACTGCATGAACTCTCCTTGGATGAAGGGGACGGGGGGAGGAGGGCCGCGCCCGGTGGGCGCGGCCGGCCCGCCGTGCCGCTGCGGGGGTTCGGCACGGTGGACGGATGGGGGTCGGCGAGGAGGGCGGGACCGGTCAGCTCGCGGGGCGCCGCCTCCTGCGGCGGGCGAGCGCGCGCACGCCGAAACCGGCCGCGGCGAGGGCGGCCAGAACGATCCAGAACAGTGCGGGTGACTGAGCGGGCGCGCTGGAGGCGGTCTGCCGGAACGACTCGGCGGCCACGGGCGTCGCGAAGCCCTGCGGCGTGCCGCCCGCCGCGGCGGATCCCTGCGGGGCGGCGGGCGCGGCGGTCCCGGCGGTCCCGGCGGGCGTGGTCGTGCCGAGCGACGAGGAGCCGGAGCCGCCGTTGGAGCCGCCCGTCCCGCCGCTCGGCGTGGACGAGGGCGTGTCCGTCGGCGTCCGGGACCTGCCCTTGAACGCGATCGGGACCATCGAGTCCTGGCTGCGGTCGGGCACGCCGTGCGCCGCCATCGTCATGACGTAGCAGGCCACGGCGAGGCAGTCCACGGCCTTGCCGTTGCCGTCGGTGTACCTGGCCTTCACGCGCAGGCTCACCGAGAACGAGCCGGAGGGGCTCATCCGCGCCTGCCCGTTGCCGCCGCCCTTGGGGTGCACCCACACGGCGGCCGCGAACAGGTTGGCGTCCTTGAAGTAGTTCGCGGGGCGCGGCCCGAACACCACGTACACCCCGAACCCGTTGTTGCGCCGGGCGTCGAAGCCGGAGCCCGACACCGAGACGGTCGCGCCGGCGGGGTCGACACCGGTGCGCTGGGACACCTGGAGCGAAGCGGCGTGGGCGGGCTCGGCGAGACCGATGGGAACGGCCAGCGCGAGCAGCACCGACGAAACGCTCGTCAGGGCACGCTGCCGCCATCTCATTGCACGTGATTCATGGCTCGGACCTACGACTTCCTAGTTAGGTAAGCCTAAGCTAACCTGTCGGGCGTCGGTTGAAAAGCCAACAAAAGTCACAAAGTTCTAAGACCGGGACGGACGATGCGCTCCTTCACCACCTCGCTACTTCTCGGCACCGCGCTTCTCGGGGTGCTCGTCGGGGGCGCCACCGCCGCCCATGCCGCGTCCGGCCCGGCGTCCGCCGCCGGGCCGAAGGGGCAGACGCTCACCGTCTCCCAGGCGTCCGGGCTCGACGCCGAGGGCGCCGCGCTCACCGTCACCGGCAAGGGCTACGACGCGGGCAAGGGCGTCTACGTCGCGTTCTGCAAGGACAACGGGCCGGACAAGGCCCCCTCGCCCTGCGGCGGCGGAGCCGACACCAGCGGCAAGACCGGCGGCTCGCAGTGGGTGTCGTCCAACCCGCCGCCCTACGGCAAGGGCCTCGCCACCCCCTACGGCGCGGGCGGCACCTTCAGCGTCCAGATCAAGATCTCGTCGAAGCTGTCGGACGCGGTGGACTGCGCCAAGGACAGGTGCGCCGTCGTCACCCGCGCCGACCACACCCGCGCGGGCGACCGCAGCCAGGACGTGCGCGTCCCCGTCAGCTTCGGCGGGAGCGGCGGGGACGGCGGCGGCATCGGCACGCCGGTGCTGCTGGCGGGCGGCGGCGCTGCGGTCCTGGTGGTCGCCGGTGCGGCCGTGCTGGTCGTCCGGCGGCGCGCGGGCGGGCGCGCGTGAACGTCCGCAAGGTCCGGGGGCTCGCCGGAGCGTCGCTCGCGCTCGTCCTCGGCCTCACCGCCACGGCCTGCGCCGCGGGCTCCGGCGGCACGGCCTCCGGCGCCACCGACGCGGCCGCCACCTGCGGGCCGTCCACCATGGTCGCCGCGAGCCGCGACGTCGACCCCCTCAAGCCCGCGCCCGCGCCGAAGCTGCCGGTCACGGTGACGTCCGCCGACGGCCGCGAGGTCACCGTCACCGCCGCCCGCCGCGTGCTGGCCCTCAACCTCTACGGCTCGCTGTCGGAGATCGTGTTCAGCCTCGGGCTGGGCGACCGCGTCATCGGCCGGGACGCCTCCACCACCTTCCCGGCCGCGCGCTCGCTGCCGCTGGTCACCGACCAGGGGCACGACGTGTCGGCCGAGGCCGTCATGCGGCTGGACCCCGACGTGGTGCTGGCCGACAAGAGCATCGGCCCGCCCGAGGCGCTGGACCAGATCCGCGCCGCGGGCATCCCCGTCGTGATGATCGGCGACGAGCAGACGCTGCCCGCCGTCGGCGAGCACATCACCGCCGTCGCCGCCGCGCTCGGCGTGCCCGACGCGGGCCGCGCGCTCAACGACCGCGTGACCCGGCAGATCGAGGCCGCCAAGGCCAAGGCGCCCAGGAGCGGCACGCCGCTGCGCGTGGCGTTCCTCTACCTGCGCGGCACCGCCGGGGTCTACCTCATCGGCGGCAAGGGCGCCGGCTCGGACGCCATGATCGAGGCCGTCGGCGCCCGCGACGCGGGCACCGCCGCCGGGCTGGCGGGCTTCCGCCCGCTCACCAGCGAGGGGATGATCAACGCGGCGCCGGACGTGCTGCTGGTCATGTCCGCCGGGCTGGAGTCGGTCGGCGGCGTCTCCGGCCTGCTGAAACTGCCCGGCATCGCCCAGACCCCGGCCGGGCGGAACCGCCGCGTCATCGACGCCGACGACGGCACGCTGCTGAACTTCGGCGCCCGGACGGGCGAGACCATCGAGGCCCTCGCCAAGGCCCTGCACCGGCCCTGTGAGACCGCGTGAAGGCCGTGAAGGAGGGCACCACCGGCCGCCTGAAGGTGGCCTTCCTGCTCACCGCGCTCGCCGCCGCGCTGCTGGTGATGGCCGTCGTCGCGGCCGCCCTCGGCCAGGTCAACATCCCCCCGACCCAGGTCATCGGCTCCATCCTGCACAAGGCGGGCCTCGACGTCGGACCTGTCCCGGCCGCCGCGCAGGGCGAGAACGCGCTGTGGATCGTCCGGTTCCCCCGCGTCGTCCTCGCGGTCGTCACCGGCGCGTCCCTCGCCTGCGCCGGGGCCGTCATGCAGGGGGTGTTCGGCAACCCGCTGGCCGAGCCCGGCGTCATCGGCGTCTCCTGGGGCGCGGCCGTCGGCGCGGCCGCCGTCATCGTGTTCGGCCTGACCTTCCTCGGCAACTGGACGATCGTGCTGGCCGCCTTCGTCGCGGGCCTGCTGACGACGCTGCTGGTCTACACGGTGTCGCGGTCGGGCGGCCGCACCGACGTGGTGAACCTGCTGCTCACCGGCATCGCCGTCAACGCCGTGGCGACCGCCGCGCTCGGCCTGCTGATGTTCGCCGCGGGCAACGACGGGCTGCGCGCGATCACCTCCTGGCAGCTCGGCAGCCTGTCCGGCGCGACCTGGCCCGCCGTCGCCGCCGTCACCCCGTGCGCCGTCGCGGGCATCGCCCTGGCCATGGCCTGCGCCCGCCGCCTGGACGTGCTGGCGCTCGGCGAGCGCGCCGCCCGCCAGCTCGGCGTGGACGTCGAGAGGCTGCGCGTGGTGTGCGTCCTGGTGATCGCCCTGCTGACCTCCTCGGCCGTCGCCTTCAGCGGCATCATCGCCTTCGTCGGCCTGGTCGTCCCGCACCTGGTCCGGATGGCGATCGGCCCGGGGCACCGCGCGCTGATCCCCGCGAGCGCGCTCGGCGGCGCGCTGCTGCTGGTCACCGCCGACCTCGTCGCGCGCACGTCGGTCCCGTACCAGGAGCTGCCGCTCGGCGTCCTGACCTCGATCGTCGGCGGCCCGTTCTTCTTCTGGCTGCTGCGCCGCACGCGGCGGAGCTCGGGAGGCTGGGGATGATCGCGCTGCGCCGCCGCGTGCGGCTCCCCGAATCCGCCGAGCCCGGCGGCGCCGCCCTGAGCGCTTCCGGCCTCAGCGTCCGGCGCGGTGGCCGGGCCGTGCTCACCGGCGTCGACCTGGACGTCCGGCACGGTGAGATCCTCGCCCTGGTCGGCCCGAACGGCGCGGGGAAGTCGACCCTGCTGGCCGCGTTCTGCGGCGACGTCGCCCCGGCCGAGGGCGCCGTCCACCTGTCGGGCGCGCCGCTGGGCGACTGGACGCCGCGCGAGCTGGCGATGCGCCGCTCGATGTTGCCGCAGCGGCACACGCTGTCGTTCGCGTTCGACGCGATCGAGGTCGTGCGCATGGGCCGTGTCCCGTGGGCGGGGACGGACCTGGAGGACGACGACGAGCAGGCGGTCGCGCAGGCCATGGAGGAGACCGACACCACGGCCTTCGCCCACCGACCGTTCACGGCGCTGTCCGGCGGCGAGCAGGCCCGCGTGGCGCTGGCCCGCGTGCTGGCCCAGCGCGCGGCGACGGTCCTGCTGGACGAGCCGACCGCCGCCCTGGACATCAGGCACCAGGAACTGGTCTTCGCGGTGGCGAAGGCGCAGGCGGCGAGAGGACACGCGGTGGTCGTGGTGGTGCACGACCTGGGGCTGGCCGCCGCCTACGCCGACCGCGTCGCCGTTCTGGCGGGGGGAGGTCTGGCGGCGTGCGGTCCGGCGGAGGAGGTGCTGACGGCGTCACTGCTGAGCGAGGTCTACCAGTACGGGATCGAGGTGCTTCCGCACCCCCGGACGGGGCGGCCGCTGGTCCTGCCGCGACGCTGATCCCGGGTCCCGCCGTGCGCGCCGCGCGCCGGCCATCGCGCGCGGCGCACACGGCATGGTCAGCAGTTGCCCTTGACCGGCTTGTCCTGGAAGCGGTCGTTCAGGAAGTTGACGGTGTCCGGCCACGCCCGCAGGAAGCCGACGAGGTGCTCGGCGGCCCCGTAGGTCTTCCAGGTGAGGTTGGCGCCCGCCTTGCACCAGTCGCGGTGCAGGGCGTCGGCCTGCTGGTAGCCGACCAGCTCGTCCAGCAGGGCGTGGCCCTGGAAGACCGGCACGCCGGGCTTGGTGCCGCCGAGCTTGTTCTCGTTGAACCTCGCCTGCCAGGCCGGGTCCTGGAGGATGTCGCGGGTGGCGAAGTCGGAGATGCGCCGGAAGGCGGTGTTGCCGATCGCCGGGAGGCCGCCGACGCTGACCAGGCAGACGTCCTTGAAGTCCTCCTTGAGCTTCTTGCCGGCGTCGTTGAGCACGCCGTCCAGGTCCAGCTCGGGGTAGGCGGAGTCGAAGCCGAGCCCGGCCAGGAACATCAGGCCCGCGCCGAGCGTGCCGTCCAGGAACCTGCCCATGGCGATCGGGTCGGCCGGGACGCCGTTGGCGGCGACGCCCTTGAGGTTCAGCTCGGGCGCGTAGGTGCCCGCCAGCTCGGCGGCCCACCCGGCGGTGCTGCCGCCCTGGGAGTAGCCGCTGACCGCGACGGGGTTGGACGCGCCGAGCCCGGCCTCGGGCAGGCGCTGCGCGGCGCGGACGACGTCCAGCGCGTTGCGCCCGGCCGCGCGGCCCACGATGTAGGGGTGGACGCCGGGGGTGCCGAGGCCCTGCATGTCGGTGACGACGACGGCCCAGCCCTTGTTGACCAGGTCGTTGATGGTGAACTGCTCGTAGTCCAGGCCGGTGGTGAGGGTGTAGGAGGGCGCGCAGTCGTCGCCCACGCCGCGCGTGCCGACGGTGTAGGAGACGACGGGCCGCTCGCCCTTGCCCTTCCAGGGCTTGTCGGGGACGAGGACGGTGCCGGACACGGCGGTGGGCGCGCCCTGGGCGTCCTCGGACCGGTAGAGGACCTGCCAGGACTTCACCGAGGGCGCGAGGGCGAACTTGGCGGGCCGCGACCGGATGACGTCGCCGGGCCTGCCGGGCGGGAGCGGGGACGGCGGCTGGTAGAAGGGGTCGTCCTGGGGTGCGGCGGCCTGGGGCGCCTGCGCGGCGGCCGGGGCGGCGGGCAGGACGGCCGCCGCGGCACCGGCGACCAGCACGAGCGCTTGCAGCAGGCGGGGTACGCGGTGCCTCTTGGGGGGCTGGGGCATGGCACGGCCCTTCGGGGGAGGGGGACACCCGGGACGACCGGGTGCCGAGGGGTGAGATGTACCTTCCGGCACCCGGGAGGACGTGCCTAGGCAGAAAACGCACGAGAACGGACGGCGATCTCATCGCGCGGCGACAAGACCGGATCAGCCGAGATGGGTCCGGCGCTCTTCGGCGGTCAGCTCCCGGGTGCGGCGCGACTCGGCCAGGTCGAGGACCCGCTCGCCCGGACCGCACACCTCGCAGGCCCGGACCACGGTGCGGCTCGTGCCGGGCACGGGGAGGACCCGCGGGCTGAGGCCGCGGACGATGCGGGCGCCGTCCGGGGTGAAGGCCGCGAGGCCGCCGGTCTGGCCCCATCCGGCCAGCTCCACGGGCTCGCCGCCGGACGGGCGCCACAGGCGCATCCGGCCGTCGGGCTCGTCGGTCAGCAGCCAGCCGCCGTCCGGGCTGAACCGGACCTTGCGGACGGCGCCGGCGGCTCCGCGCAGCACGGCGGTCGGCTCGCCGCCGGTGGTGTTCCAGAGGCGGACCGCGCCGTCGGACGCGGCGGCGGCGAGGCGTCCTCCGGCGGGGTCGAAGGCCATGGAGGTGACGCTCTCCCGGTGCCCGCGCAGGATTCTGGGCTCGGAGCGGCCGGTGAGGTCCCAGAGCACGACGGTGCCGTCGTCGCGGGCGTCGGCCAGGAGCGCGCCGTCACGGCTGAGCGCCACGTCGCCGTCCGCCTTGCCGGTGGGACGGCGCTCCCAGCCGGTGACCCTGGTCAGGGTTCCGGACGGCGAGACCTGCCAGACCTGGGGTTCGGTGCCGTGCGCGCCCGCCGCGAGGCGCTCGCCGTCCGGGCTGAACGCCAGCTCGACGGGGAGGCCGCGAAGGGCGGCCGGAGCGGTGGTCCTGGCGCCGGTCTCCAGGTTCCAGAGGGAGAGCGTCCCGGCCCTGCCGAGGGCGGCCATCCGCCGGCCGTCGGGACTCAGCGCGATCCGGTAGGCGGCGTCGCTCGGGCCGCGCACGTCGAGCCGTTTCGAGCCCCGCCATATCCGGACGTGGAGGTCCTGGGGCCTGGTCAGGGACATCGCGCTCGCGGCCGTCGCCAGCGTTCCGCCGTCCGGACCGAGCGCCACGAGCCGGCCGTCGGCGGGGGCCTGCTCGCCGACCGCCACGTCCCAGCGCCGCAGCGTGCCGTCCGCGTCAACGCTGGTCAGCGTCTTGCCGGACGGGTCGAACGCCGCGCCGCGCGGATCGCCGCCGGGCGTGCGCAGCACCAGCGGGTCGGCGTCGCCGCCCGTGCTCCAGACGCGGATCAGGCCGTCCGCGCCGAAGGCCGCCATGCGGTCGCCCGCCTGGCTGAACGCGACGCCGTTCAGGCGAGGGGAGTGGCCGGCCAGCTCGACCGGGGTCAGCTCCTCCAGGACGTTCCAGAGGCGCGGGACGTCCCCCTCGACGGTCGCGGCCCATGGACCGGCCCGGCTGAACGCCACCTCCTCCGGCTCGCCGCGCGGGGCCGCCCGGAGCAGCCGGGGGCGCTCCCCGGACATGGACCACACGTGGAGGGGCGAGCCGCTCCCGCCGGTGGCGAGCCGCCGGCCGGTGGGGCTGAACGCGACGCTCGCCACGGACCGTCCGGGGACGTCCAGCTCGACCGGTTCCGAGCGCCCGGCCGGGTCCCAGATGCGGACACCGTCGTCGTGCGCGCTCGCCACCCGGCCGTCCGGGGCGACGCTGACGCCGTGGACGCTTCCCTTGGCGGTCCCCAGGACGGTCGGCTCACCGGTGGCGTTCCACAGCTTCACTTCACCGCCGGCGTGGCCGGTGACGAGGCGCCCGTCCGGGCCGAAAGCGGCGCTGAGGACGTTGCGGGCGGCCGAGAGGCGTTCGCGGCGCGGTGCCGGGCCGTCCAGGCTCCAGATCTCGGCGTCGGCCGCCGTCCCGGCGCCCCAGACCACGGCTCTGCGGCCGTCGGCCGCGACCGCCATGCCGTCGGCGCGCCGCAGCCCCGTCGGCCGGACGGCGCGCAGCCGCGCGTCCGCCGTGGCCTGACGGAGGACGGTGTCGGCCTCGCGGGTGGGCCCGGCCTCGTACGCCTCGATCGCCAGCAGCAGCGCGAGTTCGGGGTCCTGCGCGAGCTGGCGGCGGGCCTCCAGCGCGAGGCGGACGGACGCGGCCCGGTCCTGGGCGCCGCCCGCCCGGCCCGCCTGGACCAGCGCGACGACGGTGAGGACGCTGACCAGCGCGGCCCCGAGGGAGAGCCCGCCGATGGCGAGCCTCCTCCTGCGGCGGGCCGCCGCGCGCTCGACGTCCGCGTGCGTCCGGGAGGCGGCCAGGAACGACCGCTCCAGGTCGTTCAGCGGGGCGAAGTCCGCGCCTTCCCAGGCGGCCAGCCGCTCGCCCCGGTAGAGGTAGTCGCCGCCGCGCCGGTTGCGCTCCCAATCGATCGCGTCGTGGACGAGCCGCTGGTGGCGCAGCAGGGCGTCGCGGTCGGCGGTGAGCCATTCGCGGAGCCGGGGCCAGGCGTGGACGAGGGCCTCGTGCGCGAGGTCGATCGTGTCGTGGTCCACGACGACGAGCCGGGCGGCGGCGAGCCGGTCGAGCACCGTGTCCAGCTCGCCCGCAGGCTCGATCCCGGTCAGCTCGTCCCGCTCGATCCTGCGGCGGGCGTCGGTCGCGCCGCCGCGCGGGGCGGTGAGGCGCAGCAGGACGGCGCGGAGCAGGTCGCGCTGGACGCCGTCCAGTTCCGCGTGCAGGCGCTCGGCCGTCCGCGCGATCGCGCCCGCCACGCCGCCCGCCTCCCGGTAGTCCGCCAGGCGCAGGGTGTCGCCTCGCTGGCGGTTCCAGGTCTCCCGCAGCGCGTGGGCGACCATGGGCAGCGCCCCGGTCTGGTCGGCGGCGTCGGTCAGCACGGCGGCCACCAGGTCGGGCTCGACCGTCAGGCCGACCCGGGAGGCCGGGCCGGTGACGGCGGCGCGCATCTCCTCCTCGGACATGGGGGCGACCGGCACGTGCGCGTGGTCGCGCAGGGCGGCGGCGAGGCCAGGGTGCCGGACGCAGCGTTCGTGGAAGTCGGCGCGGACACCGATGACCACGGCGGGGCCGTCCTCCTCGGCGACCGCGGCGCTGAGCCGTTCGAGGTAGGCGTCCCGCTCCCGCTCGTCCGAGCAGAGCGTGAAGACCTCCTCGAACTGGTCGACGACCAGGACGCCCTCGGCCGCGTCGAACACCGGCCGCGCCCCCGGGACGGCCAGCCGGGCGGGCGTGCCCTCGGCGGCCAGGCGGGCCAGCAGTCCGGCCCTGAGCAGGGACGACTTGCCGCTGCCGGACGCCCCGGTCACCACCGTCAGCCGCGACCGCTGCACCGCCTTGAGCAGGTCCTCCAGCAGGCGGTCGCGGCCGAAGAACAGGTCGGTGTCCTCGGTGCCGAGCGGGAACAGCCCCGGGTACGGGCTGCGGCGGCTCGTCCGTTGGAGCTCGTCGGCGGCCAGGTGCCACTTGCGTTCCCACTCGGCGCGGTCGCCCCCGCACGCCTCGGCGTAGGCGAGCGCCGCCTCCAGCGTGGGCAGGCGCACACCGGCCGCCGCCTCGGCGAGCGTGCTGCGCGAGAAGTGCGTGCGGCGGGCCAGCTCGCGGTAGCTGGGCCGCCCGTTCTGGTCGCGGAGCCGGCGCAGCTCGGCGGCGAGCCGCTCGACGGGGCCGGCGAGCGGGGCCAGCGGCTGCTCAGGTCGCCCCAACGTCCGCTCCCGTCGCCCAGGTCGCCTCGCACGTGCCCGAGGAGCCTAGGGAGACGGCCGTCTCCGGCACAACAGGGGAAACCGCCCGGACGCGGTGGGCGTCCGGGCGGTCCGGCCTCAGCTCAGCGGGCCGAGTGGAAGTACGCGCCGACGTAGGCGGAGTTGATCGGCCCCGCGCAGGCGGCCTTGAACTTCTTGAAGTTCTTGCCGTAGTCGGTGCTGCGGTAGCAGTCCCACCCGTTGCCGACGCCCGTCTTGTAGTAGTCGCTGTGCTCGACGTTCTCGCTCAGCAGGTACCTGACCTTGTGCTTGCCGTAGAAGGAGGTCGCCTGGAAGGCGGTGACCGAGTCGTCGTCGTACGAGCCCGCCAGTGTCCAGTTCGTACCGCCGGTCGCCTGGAAGTTGCCGGTCGGAAGGCCGTTGAGCCACTTGAGGTGGCCGCCGTGCCCCCTCATCTGCTTGCACTGCGTGGACGAGCAGCCGTTCGCGAGGTCCGAGCCCCCGTGCGGCGTGCCCAGCGTGACGACGTCCTCGACGTACAGCCTCGGCGGGAACCCGTCGTGACCGCGCTTGACCCGCGCGATGGCGTTCCGGATGACCAGCCCGCCCATGGAGTGGGCCACGACGTCGACCGTCTTGCCCTTGGAGGTGTAGCGGTTGTAGATGTCCCAGGCGAGCGAGCGGGAGACGTACTTCAGGTCCGTGTTCTGGCTGCCGCCGTACTCGACGGTGCAGTTCTTGTCGGCCTTGTAGTACCCCCAGGTGATGAGCCCCCCGGTCCACTTCTGGTTCCTGAAGTGCTTCTTGGTCTTGTCCCACATCCGGCAGTCGAGCCCCTTGCCCTCCTTCCTCTGGTAGCCGTGGATGAAGTAGACGGCGCGGTTCTTCGCGTCCGCGCGCTTGGGGGCGGCGGCCGCGGTCACCGGGGCGGCCGCCTGGACGGTGGCGGCGGTGGCCGAGGCGGGCGCGGCGAGCGCCGGCGCGGTCTGGACGGTGGCGGCCAGGACGGGGGCGACCGCGGCGAGCGCGACGAGCTTGGCCGCCCAGCGGGATCGGCGTGGGGTTCCGGACTGCATCTGCGTGCTCCTCCGTGTGGTGGCGACGTCGGGACCAAGGTCGCAAGGGGAGGTTGGAGCCGGTTTGCGAGCAGGTGGGGGCGCGGTTGGACGGCGGTTGTACAGCGCCCCTGACCTGCGTGTCCGGAATCCGGGCGGCCCCGTCCGGAGACACCGCCGGACGCCTTTCGGACAACTCCCGGCCGCCCTAGAACGGTGGGGCCGGGCAGATCCGATGCACCTGGGGACCTGAGGGGACGCGCCATGAAGTTTCACGTGCTGGGACCGCTGGAGATCCACGGGGCGGACGGGGTCCTCCCGCTGCCGCCCAAGCTGAGCGACCTGCTGGCGCTCCTGCTCTGCCGGCCCAACCGCATGGTCCCGGCCGACCGGTTGGCCGACGCGCTGTGGCCCGGCGGCCCGCCGCGCACGGCGGCCAAGACGCTCCAGGGCTACGTCCACCACCTGCGCAGGCATCTGGGGGCCCACCGGCTGGAGTCGCGGCGTCCGGGCTACGCCGTCGTGGTCGGGCGGGGGGAGATGGACACCGAGTGCTTCGCCGCCGCCGTCGGCGCGGGACGCGCGGCCATCGCCGGCGGGCGGCCCGGCGAGGGGGCCGCGGCGCTCAGGTCGGCCCTCGCCCTGTGGCGCGGCGCTCCCTTCGAGGGCTTGGAGCACCTGTCGCCGACGCGCGGGCAGGCGTTCCGGCTCACCGAGCTCAGGCTCGCGGCCGCCGAGGAGTGGGCGTCCGCCGAGCTGCTGCTCGGGCGGCCCGCCGAGGTCGTCGGGGAGCTCTACGGGGTCGTCGCGGACCACCCCTTCCACGAGCGGCCCCGGACCCGGCTCTTGCAGGCGCTCTACGCGCTGGGGCGCGTGGCCGAGGCGCTCGACGTCTGCCGCGCGGGCCAGCGGGCCCTCGCCGACGAGCTGGGGCTCGCCCCGAGCCTGGAGCTCCAGCGCCTGGAGCGCGCCCTCCTCACGCGTGACACGCCGTCGGTCCAGGCGGCGGTGCCCTCGTAGGGCGCCGGGTCCGTCAGCCCTCGGGCGTCCAGGCGGCCACCAGGTCCAGCAGGCCCGGGAAGCGGGCGTCCAGGTCCTCGACGCGCACGTGACTGCGGCGCTGATCGCGATCTCGCCGGCGGGGGCGGCCGTCGCGGTCACGCGACGGCGATGACGGCCCGCGCGGCGCGCGAACCGGGCCGCTGACCTGCGGCGGACTTGGTAACGGTGGGGAAACGCCGGGCCGGTGAGACTCGGGCGCATGATCCTTCCCGGCCCCCGCCGCGACGCCTGGACCCTGGCCGCCATCGCCGCACTGCTGGCGGGGGTGGCGATGGTGGCGCTGTCGGCGTCGGGCGTGCGGCCCGCCCCGCTCCCGCCCGCCCCGGTGTCGATGGCCCCGCCGCCGACGCCGGCCCCCCGCCGCGACGCCCGCCCCGTACGGGACGCGCCGTCGTTCTCCGGCCGGGAGCGCGCGGCGCTGACCCGCGCCCTCGACCGCTACCTGGACGGCCGCGCCGGACGCCTGTCGGTCGCGGTCCGCGACCTGGCCACCGGCCACGGCTACGCCTACGGGGCCCGGATGCGGACCGCCACGGCCAGCGTCGTCAAGGTGGACATCGTGCTCGCGCTGCTGCTCAAGGCGCAGCGGCGCGGCCGCACGCTGACGGCGTACCAGCGGGACCTGGCCGCGCGGGCGGTCAAGGAGAGCGACAACGCCGCCACCGACGTGCTCTGGGGGATGATCGGCGGCGGCGCCGGGCTGGCCGCCGCCCACCGGCGGCTCGGGCTGCGCGACACCGTCCCGGGGCCGGGCGGCGCGTGGGGCTCGACCAGGACCGGCACCGCCGACCGGCTCCGCGTGCTGGCCGCCCTGGAGTCCGGCCCGCTCAGCGCGGCGAACCGGCGCTACCTGCGGGGCCTGATGGAGGACGTGGCGCCGGAGCAGGCGTGGGGCGTGAGCGCGGCGGGCGGCCGTTCGGGGACCGCGCTGAAGAACGGCTGGCTGCCGCGCCGGGCCGACGGCGGCCGGTGGACGGTCAACAGCGTCGGCCGCGTGACGGTCGGCGGGCGCGCCTTCGCCCTCGCCGTCCTGTCGGACCGGAACCCCACGATGGGCGCGGGCGTGACGGCGGTGGAGCACGCGGCCCGCGCCGTGGCGGAGGCGTTCGCCGAGGGCACCGACCCGTCCGGCGACCGGTGACGGAAGCGGACGGGTGGGCCGGGGCCCGGCCCGTCGGGTCGAGGGGCCGGGACCGGTCAGGTCAGGAGCCGGGGACGTACGGGGGCGCCACGCCCCAGCCCCAGCGCGGCACCGGGGCCTGCCCCGGCGGGGTCGCGCCGGGCCGGGAGTTGGCGACCGCCAGCCGCGTGCCCCACTCGATGTAGCCCGCGAACGCCGCGCGGAACTCGGGGTCGTCCGGCAGCCCGACCTCGTCGGCCGCGTCCATCAGCAGGCTCACCCAGCGGCGGCGCTGCGGCTCGCTGATCGCCTTGCCGAGGTGCTGCCCCAGCATGTGGCGGTACCCGCCGCGCTCCTCGGTGTAGCGGGCCGGGCCGCCGAACACCTCGCCCAGCCACATCGCCACGTACCGGGGGTGGCCCGGGTCCATGCCCGCGAACAGCGGGCCGATCAGCTCGTCCTTGAGGACCTTGTCGTAGAAGGCCTCGGTGAGCCGCCCCAACGCCTCGGCGCCGCCCGCCCACGCGTACATCGTGGGCACCGAGCCGCCGGCGCCGCGCACGGCGGTGGGCGCGTAGTGCCGCATCTCCGCGATGGCCCGCACGTACGGCTTGATCTCGGCGAAGAAGGGCGGGAAGTGCTCGCCGGAGCGGAAGCCCTCCAGGTGGTCGGAGGCCGACGTCCAGGTGATGCGCAGGACGTACCACTCCGGTTCCTCGACGCAGCGCGTCAGCTCGTAGTCCGTGCACTGCGGGGCGGCGGCGAGCGAGGCGGCGGCGCGGGCGTAGGCGGCCTCGAACGCGGCGGCGTCGGCCTGCTCGATCCGGTAGCGCAGGTACTCGACGATCATGCGATCACGTCCTTGGGGAGAGGGACGCTATCAAGGTAATCCTGTAATCATCGCCTGCGCCGGAGAAAGTGATCGTTTGGCCGGAGGCGGCCTGGCGGGCGGCGCGCGCGCCGCCCGCCAGGCCTCCGGTCAGCCCTGCTCGGAGCGGCGCGCCCAGGCGACGCCGCCCGCGATCAGCGCGATGACCACGGCGGCCAGGCCGATCCAGAGCCATCCCGACATGCCGGACGACTCCTCCTCGGCGGCCTGGCTCTGCGTGGGCAGGGGAGCGGGCGCGGCCGGCGCCGAGACCGGCGCCGACGCCCCGGCCGCCGGCGCCGAGCCCTTCACCGTGAAGGTGTAGGAACCCGAGACCGGGTGGCCGTCCTCCGACACCACCCGCCAGCCCACGGTGTACTTGCCGTTGGCCAGCGTGCCCCGCACCTGCTGCGCCACCCGGTTGTCCACCGCACGGGCCACGCCCGCCTCGTGCCGCGCGCCGCTCGCGTCGGTCAGCACGACCTGCGGCCTGGTGATCGTCTGCGTGTAGGTCAGCACGATCTCCGTGGGGGCCTCCACGGTGGACTTGGCCGCCGGATTCGAGGAGCGCAGCGCGGTGTGCGCGCTCGCCGGGGCGGCGGTCACGGCCAGCGTGAGCGCGGTGGCCGCGCCCAGCGCGGCGAACCTGGCGGCCCTCATGCCTTGCCCCCGGTGGTGCGCGCCCGCGCGACGCCGACGCCGCCGACGATGATCCCGATCACGCCGACCGCGATGCCGACGCCGCCGAGCAGCCGCGCCGTGCCGTCGTCGGCCTCGGCCGAGGAGGCGGCGACGGGCTTGGCGGAGGCGGTCAGCCCGGCGGGCTGCGCCCCGGCCCCGCCCTTGGGGACCAGCTTCAGGACCGGCGCGGGGTGCTCGGGCTCCTCGCCCTGGCCGGTGCCGGGGTCCTGGTCCCACTTGACGACCTCGCCGCCGGCGTAGGTCTGCTCGGCCTTGAACATCATGCGGTCGGTGTCGGTCGGCAGCGCGCCCATCGACACCTCGAACTCCTGGAACTGGCCCGGCGCGATCGTGCCGCCCGACCAGGTGATGCGGGACACCGCCTCGGTGAGCTCACCGCCGTGCGCCTTGATGGGCTTGGCGAGCTTGGCCTTCTCCACCTTGACCTTCCAGCCCGGCAGCGGGCGCACCGAGACCGACGCGACCGGGTGGTCCATCGGCAGGTCCACGCGGAGCCGGGTGGTGCCGGCGTCGTCGCGCTCGTTCGGCACCCGGAAGGCGACCTTGCTGTAGCCGCCCTGCTCGACGGTGCCGGGCTGGACGGTGACGTGCGCGGACGCGGCGGTGGCGAGGCCGAGCACGGAGGCGGCGGCCAGCGCGGAGACGGCGGCTGTGCGGGTGGACATGCGTGCGGACATGCGTGTGGGCATGGGAGAACTCCGTTCGAGGGAACGTACGGGTGAAAACCGGGCGCGCGTCGGCGCGTCCGGTGACGTACGGCGCCGCTAGAGCGCCCTCGAAGGGAGTGGCGGGCCCCGCCGCACCACCAGGTGCCGCAGCACCTGGTCGGTGAACGGGACGGGGGTCTCCCGCGCGACGGGCAC
Source organism: Spirillospora sp. CA-253888 (assembly GCA_050936435.1). Lineage (GTDB taxonomy): Bacteria > Actinomycetota > Actinomycetes > Streptosporangiales > Streptosporangiaceae > Spirillospora. The sequence continues at coordinate 3,462,178 of JBNJMT010000001.1, read as the reverse complement.
GCGCGGCGGGAGGGCCGGGGCCTCGACCGCCGGCAGCAGCAACCGCGCCGGGCGCGCCGCCAGGCGGCGGCCCAGCGCCCAGATCGCGCGCTCCCCGCGCCGCAGCCACCAGGCCGACAGCGCGGCGGCGGCGACGTGCGCCAGCGTCATCGCCATGCCCGAGTCGTGCGCGGGCATGGCGGCGGCGTGGTGGCCGCCCGCCATGGGCGCGCTCGCGCTCGCGAACAGGCTGTGCAGCGCGAACTGCCCGCCCAGCAGGCCGCCCAGGATGGTGGGCAGCGACCGTTCGTGGCCCGCCAGCGCCAGCGTGACCAGCAGCGTGCCCGCGAAGCCCGTCAGCACCGCCCACGCCGGGACCTCGGTGCCCGAGGCGAGGGCGTGCCCGAGGGCGGCCAGCGTCACACAGACGGTGGTGAAGACCACCGCCCGGGAGGCGCGGAGAACGGGACGCGGGGACATGGCGCCCCCATCGTCCCACCAACGCCCGGTTCCTACCACCCGACCCCCGTTGATGATCTCGACACGCCCCTACATGTTGGGGTTGCGCGAGGAGTCTCGCCAAGATGTAGGGTCTTGCCTCGTGCTGGTTCGCCCCGCCGGAGACGGTGCGGGCGTCGTAAGAGGGAACCCGGTGGGAATCCGGGACTGCCCCGCAGCGGTGAGTGGGAACGACCGCCGTCATCGAGCACTGGACCCCTGGCGGGGGCCGGGAAGCGACGGCCAGTAGGAGAGCGATCGGCGCCCACGAGTCCGAAGACCTGCCAGCGCCGAAGTTTCGTCCAGGCCTCGCGGGAGGGCCGGGGGCGGTGCGCGGCGTGCCCGCGCCCCCCTTCGCCTGCCCGCCCGCGCGGCACCAGGCTCCCGAGGGGAAGAGCACGTGACCCAGGAACTGATCGCGCCGCCGGCCGACGTCCTGTCCGGCACCGCCGAAGAGATCACCGTCGTGGGGGCGGCGGGTCTCGCCGCCGAGATCGAGCGCGCCTGCGCCGGGCTGCCGGACGCCGACCCCGGCCGGGTGCTGGCCGCGGTGCGCGGCGGCGGCGGGGTGGACGCCGCCGGGCTGCGCGAGCTGGCGATAGGCGAGGCCGCCGCGCTGGTCGGGGTCGAGCCCGCCTACTCCAAGGTCGCCGCCCGGCTGCTGGGCGCGCACATCGCCGAGGAGGCCGCCGCCGAGGGCGTGCGGTCGTTCGCGCGGTCGGTCGCGGTCGCGCACCGCGAGGGGCTGCTCGCCGACGGGCCGGCCGCGTTCGTCGCCGCCAACGCCGAGGCGCTGGACGCGCTGGTGGACGACGCCGCCGACGACCGCTTCGAGTACTTTGGGCTGCGCACCGTCTACGACCGGTACCTGCTGCGCCACCCGCGCACGCGCCGCGTGGTCGAGCGCCCGCAGTACTTCCTGCTGCGCGTCGCGGTCGGGCTGTCGGACACCGTCGAGGACGCGGGGGAGCTGTACGCGCTGCTCAGCACGCTGTCTTACCTGCCCAGCTCGCCGACGCTGTTCAACTCCGCCGCGCGCCGCCCGCAGCTGTCGTCCTGCTTCCTGCTGGACTCGCCGCGCGACGAGCTGGAGTCGATCTACGAGCGGTACGCGCAGGTCGCGCGGCTCAGCAAGTACGCCGGCGGCATCGGCGTCTCCTGGAGCCGCATCCGCGCGCGCGGCTCGCTGATCCGCGGCACCAACGGCCACTCCAACGGCATCGTGCCGTGGCTGCGCACCCTGGACTCCTCGGTCGCCGCCGTCAACCAGGGCGGCCGCCGCAAGGGCGCGGCGTGCGTGTACCTGGAGCCGTGGCACGCCGACGTCGAGGAGTTCCTGGAGCTGCGCGACAACACCGGCGAGGACGCGCGCCGCACCCACAACCTGAACCTCGCCAACTGGGTGCCCGACGAGTTCATGCGCCGCGTCGAGGCCGACGGCGACTGGTCGCTGTTCGACCCCAAGGAGGTTCCCGAGCTGGTGGACCTGTGGGGCGACGACTTCGACGCCGCCTACCGCAGGGCCGAGGCCGAGGGCCGCTACGTCCGGCAGATCTCCGCGCGCCGCCTGTTCGGGCGGATGATGCGCACCTTGGCGGAGACCGGAAACGGGTGGATGACGTTCAAGGACGCCGCCAACCGCGCCTGCAACCAGACCGCCGAGCCCGGCAACGTCGTCCACCTGTCGAACCTGTGCACCGAGATCCTGGAGGTGACCAGCGACGGCGAGACCGCCGTGTGCAACCTCGGGTCGGTCAACCTCGGCGCGCACGTAGCCGACGGCGACATCGACTGGGACCGGCTGCGCTCCACCGTCCGCACCGCCGTCCGCTTCCTGGACCGCACCATCGACCGGGGCTTCTACCCGACCGACGAGGCGGCCGGGGCCAACCGCAAGTGGCGTCCGGTCGGGCTGGGCGTGATGGGCCTCGCCGACGTGTTCTTCAAGCTGCGGCTGCCGTTCGACTCGGCCGAGGCCAGGGCGCTGTCCACGCGCATCGCCGAGGAGATCGCGCTCGCCGCGTACGGCGCGTCCGCCGACCTGGCCGCCGAGCTGGGCCCGCTGCCCGCCTACGCCGCGACCCGCACCGCGCGCGGCCAGCTGCACGTGGACCACTTCCCGGACGCGGTCATCACGCGCACCGAGGCGTGGGACGCGCTGCGCGCCCGCGTCGCCGAGACCGGCCTGCGCAACTCGCTGCTGATCGCGATCGCGCCGACCGCGACGATCGCGTCCATCGCCGGGTGCTACGAGTGCGTCGAGCCGCAGGTGTCCAACCTGTTCAAGCGCGAGACGCTGTCGGGGGAGTTCCTCCAGATCAACAACTACCTGGTCGCCGACCTCAAGCGCTTCGGCCTGTGGGACGCCGCCACCCGCGAGGCGATCAAGCGCGCCAACGGCTCCATCCAGGGCATCGCGGACCTGCCCGCCTCGCTGCGCGAGCTGTACCGCACCGCGTGGGAGCTGCCGCAGAAGGCGCTGATCGACCTGGCGGCGGCGCGGACCCCGTTCATCGACCAGAGCCAGTCGCTGAACCTGTTCATGGAGACCCCGACCATCGGCAAGCTGTCGTCGATGTACGCCTACGCCTGGCGCAGCGGCATCAAGACCACCTACTACCTGCGGTCGCGCCCGGCCACCCGGATCGCGCAGACGACCGTGACCACGACCGCGGCGGTCGCCGACCCCGACGCCGTGGCCTGCTCCCTTGAGAACCCCGAATCCTGCGAGGCCTGCCAGTAATGCTGCTCGACCCGGGCATGGACCTGACCCTGCGTCCCATGCGCTACCCCGACTTCTACGAGCGCTACCGCGCCGCGATCCGCAACACCTGGACCGTCGAGGAGGTGGACCTGGCCTCCGACCTGGCGGACCTGGCCCGCCTCACCCCGGCCGAGCTGCACCTGGTCAACCGCCTGGTCGCGTTCTTCGCCACCGGCGACTCGATCGTGGCCAACAACCTGGTGCTCAACCTGTACAAGCACGTCAACGCGCCCGAGGCGCGCCTGTACCTGTCGCGGCAGCTGTTCGAGGAGGCCGTGCACGTCCAGTTCTACCTGACGCTGCTGGACACCTACCTGCCCGACATGGACGAGCGCACCAAGGCGTTCGCGGCGGTCGAGCACATCCCGTCGATCCGCGCGAAGGCCGAGTTCTGCTTCAAGTGGATCGGGACGATCGACAAGCTGGACGAGCTGACCACGGCCGCCGACCGGCGCGCGTTCCTGCTCAACCTGATCTGTTTCGCGGCGTGCATCGAGGGACTGTTCTTCTACGGGGCGTTCGCCTACGTGTACTGGCTGCGCTCGCGGGGGCTGCTGAACGGCCTGGCGTCCGGGACCAACTGGGTGTTCCGCGACGAGTCGATGCACATGGAGTTCGCCTTCTCGGTCGTGGACACCGTCCGCGAGGAGGAGCCGGAGCTGTTCGACGCGGAGATGACGCGGCAGGTCACCGAGATGATGGAGGAGGCCGTCGAGGCCGAGCTGGCCTTCGCGCGCGACCTGTGCGGCGACGGGCTGCCGGGCATGAGCGCCGACGACATGCGCTCCTACCTGGAGTACGTGGCCGACCAGCGGCTCGCGCGGCTCGGCCTGCCGGTCCGCTACGGGACGGCCAACCCGTTCGCGTTCATGGAGCTGCAGGACGTGCAGGAGCTGTCGAACTTCTTCGAGCGGCGCGTGTCGGCCTACCAGATCGGGGTCGAGGGCAGCGTGGCGTTCGACGAGGCTTTCTGACCGGTGAGGTGAGAGAGCCCGGATGAGGGGTAGGGGCGGTCCAGAACGACCGGATCGCCCCGCAACCTTTTGTGACGGCCCGTCCGTTGGACGAGGTGAGGCCATCGCCGCCACCCCGGCCGGCGCGGGCGGAGGAGGAGACATGCCCCTCATCGACAAGATCAGGCGGTTCGCGCGAAGTCCCCAGGGGCAGCGCGCCCGCAACCGGGCCGGGCAGATCGCCCGCGACCCGCGCACCCAAGCCAAGGCCCGCGGCCTGCTGGCCCGCTTCCGCGGCAAGGGCCGCGGCGCCGGGGGAGCCCGCCGCTACTGACCCCGGCCCATCGACCCGTCTCCGCTTCGGCGGAGGCGGGTTTTTTCATCCCCCCTTGCACCTGCGAGATAGACGTAACTGCGAACTGTTTGCAATAGTGGTGATCATGTCTGACTACACGCTGCCCGACCTGCCCTACGACTACGCGGCGCTGGAGCCGGCGATCACCGGCGAGATCCTTGAGCTGCACCACTCCAAGCACCACGCGGCCTACGTCAAGGGCGCCAACGACACGCTGGAGAAGCTCGCCGAGGCGCGCGACAAGGAGCAGTTCGGCGGCCTGGTGGGGCTGGAGAAGACCTTCGCCTTCAACCTGTCGGGCCACGTGCTGCACTCGATCTTCTGGGAGAACCTGTCGCCCGACGGCGGCGACCGCCCCGACGGCGAGCTGCGGGCCGCGATCGACGAGCACTTCGGCTCGTTCGAGGCGTTCAGCAAGCAGCTGTCGTCGGCGACCTCGCTGGTGCAGGGCTCGGGCTGGGGCGTGCTGGCCTGGGAGCCCCTCGGCGAGCGCCTGGTGGTGGAGCAGGTCTACGACCACCACGGCAACGTCGGCATGAACAGCACGCCGCTGCTGGTGTTCGACGCCTGGGAGCACGCGTACTACCTGCAGTACCGCAACGTGCGCCCCGACTACGTGCAGAAGCTGTGGTCGCTGGTCAACTGGACCGACGTGACGGCCCGCTTCGACAAGGCGCGCGGCGCCTGAGGCGTCGGCGCCCGAGAACGTGCGGCGTCCGCCTGTGAACGCCGCCGGGATCGTGCTCTTTGAGCACACAGACGTGCGGCGTCCGCCTGGCCGGGATCGTGCTCAGAACCTTTCCCTTGCGGCCAGGCGGGCGCCGCACCCCTTTCCGGCCCCCTAGTCCATCCACAGCAGCGTGTTGGCCACGCTGGTGTGGAGCAGCGCGACCCCTCGCAGCGCCTCCTTCTCGCTTTCAGGCCCCTTCCCGACCGCTGAGGCCGTGACGACCAGGTAGCGGCCGCCGTGGTTGACGTTCCCGAACGCCTGGCCGTCCGGCGGGAGCGAGCCGCCCGCCGCGGGCCGCATCCCTTGGAACCTCAGCGAGCGCCGGGCCTGGTCGGCGGCCCGCTCGTCGGGGAACCGCAGCACGTGGCTGCTCACGACCACGCCCGCTCCCGTCCTGAACACGGCCTCGATCCGCCCGTCGCACTCGAACCGCGCGAGCAGGGTCCGCGTGGCGTCGTCCTGCGCGCCGGCGCGGCAACCGGCGGAGTCGTCCAGCACCCGCGTGCCCGTCCGGACGTAGGTCTCCCCGTGTGCGCCCGCGCGGATGGAGAAGCGGGCCTCGTCCTCGTAGAAGCTCTCCGCCTCGAACGGCGGCCCGGCGGGACGCGTGATCCGCTCCCGGAAGGCGGGCACCGACGCCGGGACGGCGACGGCGGCGATCAGCGCGGCCAGCGCCGTGGCGACCGCGACGCGCCGCGCCGTGTCCGGCCTCTCGGCGCGGACGACGACCGTCCGGGCCGCGAGATCGTGCTCGCAGCGGCGCAACTCGGGGTCGGCCCACATCCGGTGGAGGTCCTCCGGCGGCCCCAGTGTCCTGGCGCGACCCAACGCGATGAAGAACCAGCGGGCGCGGGCCGTCCGCCATCCGCGCGCGGGCGTCCCGGCCGGGTGGCGGACGATGCGGATGCCCGCGACGTACTGCCCGAGCGTGCGTCCCCACCAGGCCACCGACCCGATCCGCAGGACGACCACGGCCGCCGCGATGAAGACCAGGCTCAGCACGAACGCGGTGACCAGCAGCCATCCGGGCGGCTCGTGGAGGAAGGCGGGAATCAGCGGCAGCGCGCAGAACGGCACGGCGACGGCCGACAGCGCGGCGGCGGTGTCCACCAGCCGCCCCGCGATCCGCCGTCCGATCCCGGCGACGCTCAGCACCGGCCGGTCCGGCGCCGCCGCCCCGACGGCCGCCCCCGGCGGGAGGAAGATCGGTCGGGTCGAGCGCTCGATCATGGTTGAACAGACCACCACAAAGCCCCGCACTGTGGGGCGGAACAACGGCGCGGCGCGCGGCCGGTGACGGCCACCAGCGGCGGGACCTGCGAGCGCGGCCCCGCCGGGGCGACCCTAGAGTGACCGCTATGACCGGTGATTACCTGTACTGGGAGAACGTCCCCACGCGGTGGAACGACAACGACGTCTACGGCCACGTCAACAACGTCGTGCACTACTCGCTGATGGACACCGTGATCAACGAGTGGATGATCCGCACCGCCGGGTTCGACCCGCTGCGCGGCGAGGCCATCGCCATGTGCGTGGAGTCGCACTGCGTCTACAAGGCCGAGGTCGCCTTCCCCGACACGATCAAAGTGGGGCTGCGGGTCGGCAAGCTCGGCCGCTCCAGCGTGCGCTGGGAGGTCGGCATGGTGCGCGGGGACGGCACGCCGATCGCCGAGGGGCACTTCGTGCACGTGTTCGTCGGCCGCGACACCCGCCGCCCGGTGGAGATCACCGGCCAGGTGCGGGACGAGATGCAGAAGCTGGTGATCGCATGACCGCGACCCGCGCCGCCGTCCTGGTCGAGGCGGGCCGCCCCGCCCCCTACGCCGAGTCGCGCCCGCTGGAGGTCACCGACCTGCGCCTGGACCGCCCCGGCCCCGGCGAACTGCTGGTCAGGGTGGGTGCGGCGGGCCTGTGCCACTCCGACCTGTCGGTGATCAACGGCTCCCGGGTGCGCCCGCTGCCCATGGCGCTCGGCCACGAGGCCGCGGGCGAGGTCGTCGAGACCGGCGGGGACACCGAGTTCGCACCCGGCGACCACGTCGTGCTGGCGTTCGTCCCCGCCTGCGGCCACTGCGACCGCTGCGTCGCCGGGCGCCCGGCCCTGTGCGGCCCCGGCGCGCAGGCCAACGGCGCGGGCACGCTCCTGTCCGGGGAGCGCCGCTTCACCGCGCCCGACGGCACGCGCCCGCACCACCACCTGGGCGTGTCCGCGTTCTCCGAGTACACGATCGTGTCGGCGCGGTCGGCCGTGAAGGTGGACGCCGACCTGCCGCACGAGATAGCGGCCCTGTTCGGCTGCGCCGTCCTGACCGGCGCGGGCGCGGCGCTCTACAGCGCCGAGGTCAAGCCGGGCGACACCGTGGCGGTCTTCGGCCTGGGCGGCGTGGGACTCGCGGCGCTGCTGGCGGCCAAGGCGGCGGGCGCGTCCTCGATCGTCGCGGTCGACGTGGTGCCCGACAAACGCGACCTCGCGCTCAAGCTCGGCGCGGCCCACACCGTGGCGGGCGGCCCGGACGCGGTCGAGGCCGTCCGGGAGCTGACCGGCGGCGGCGCGGAGAAGGTGATCGACACGACCGGCGTCGTCCCCGTCCTGGAGCAGGCGTACGCGGCGACCCGCGCGGGCGGCGTCACCGTGACCGTGGGCCTGCCCGCCCCCGGCGCGCCGCTGACCCTGCCCGCCCTCGGCCTGGTCGCCGAGGAGCGCACGCTGCGCGGCAGCTACCTGGGCTCGTGCGTGCCGCGCCGGGACGTGCCGCGCTTCATCGGCATGTACCGCTCGGGCGCGCTGCCGGTGGACGCGCTGCTGTCGCACCGGCTGACCCTGGACGAGGTGAACGAGGGCTTCGACCGGCTGCACTCCGGCGCGGCCGTGCGGCAGGTCATCACCTTCTGATCTTTGGCGGCCCCTTGGGGTTAGCGCAGGTCAGGGGCCGGTATCGCTATCCCATGACCCAGTACCGCATTGACTACGGCGACGACGAGAACCGCGTCACCGAGACCATCGACGCCGACCAGATCGTGTCCGAGGACGGCGTGGTCGTCTTCTTCAAGGGCGACGACGCCGTCCTGCGGGTGAACGAGGAGCACTTGCACAACAAGGATGAGCTGCCGATCGAGATGACTTAGGCGGCCGTCTTAGGGCGTGGTGGGCTCGGCCAGGCTCGGTTCGTGGTCTGCGGTGGGCCGGCCGGTGGACGCCGCCTGAGCAGCGACCTCGATCCGGGGCCGGAACGTGAACGGGGACCTTAGCCCGGGACCGGAGCGTGACCGGGCACCCTGGCCTCGTGTTCCGCACGTGACCGGGGACCTTAGCCCGCGCCCGGCACCTGACCAACAACCCCGGCCCCGTGCCCGTATATGACCGGGGACCTCAGCCCCGTGCCCGGTACGTGACCGTCCAGTCCAGCCACCGGGGGCGGGGGTGCAGGGGGCGGAGCCCCTTGCCCAGGGGCTCGCGGGGGACGGAGTCCCAGCGGCATTTAAAAAGTAGGCGGCGCGTAGCGCTTCCGTTTTTGGGGGGTGTGGGGGGCTTGCCCCCTGCCGGGGGTGTGGGGGCTGGCCCCTGCCCGGGTCTCGCCCGCCCGGAGCGAGCGCCAGCGAGTGAGGACGGGTGAGCCCCGGCATCGGGGGGTGTGGGGGGGCGTCCCCCCACAATGACACGCCGCTTTCGCTGAGGACGAGGCACCGACTCGATCTGTGGGGGTCTACACGGACCCACCCGGCCTAGCCACGCGGGGGTTTGTGCACGTGCCCAACAGCCTCAGCCCCGCGCGGGGCTGGTGCACGTGCGCACCGGCCCCAGCCACGCGGGGGTTTGCGCCCCTGACCAACGACCTCAGCCCGTGCTCCGCACCTGACCAGCGACCCCGGCCCCGCGCTCCGCACCCGACCGGCAACCTTGACCCCGTGCCCCGCACGTACCCAACGACCCAGCCTCGCGCGGGGTTAGGTGCACGCGCGCACCGGCCCTAGCCGCGCGGGGGTTTTGCGCACCCGGCCAACGACCTCAGCCCCGCGCCCCGCGCCCCGCGCCCGGCCAACGACCCCGGCCCCGTGCTCTGCGCGTGACCGGGAGCCTCAGCCACGTGCTGCACTTGACCTGTGGCCTCAGCTCGCGTTCTGTGCCGGGCCAAGCCCGCCGTGACCATGGGCGGGCGTGGGGTGAGCTTGGGCGGCCGGGCCCGTGCGCCAACCCGCGCGGGGCCGGGCTGAGCGCGAAGGTGTCGCCTCCGGCCCCGTACGGGCTGGGCCTGGTGCGCGCGTGCACCAATCCCGCGCAGGTTGGGGTCGTTGGTCAGGTCGGCAAACCCGCGCGGGCCGGCGTTGCCGGTCACGTGCAGGGCGCGGGCTGAGGTGGCCGGTCGGGCGCGGGGCGCGGGCTGAGATCGTTGCTCACCTGCAGAACCCCGCGCGTGGCTTAGGCCGGCGCGCACGCACCTAACCCCGCGCGGGGCCGGGGTCGCTGGCCGGGTGCGGGGCGCGGGGCTGAGGTCGTTGGCCGGGTGCGCAAAACCCCCGCGCGGCTGGGGCGGGTGCGCGCGTGTACCTAACCCCGCGCGGGGCTGGGGTTGCTGGTCGCGTGGGCAAACCCGCGCGTGGCTGGGCTGGGCGGTCTGGTGTAGACCCCCACAGATACCGTCGGTGCCTCGTCCTCGGCGAAAGCGGCGTGTCATTGTGGGGGGACGCCCCCCCACACCCCCCGGTGCCGGGGCTCACCCGTCCTCACTCGCTGGCGCTCGCTCCGGGCGGGCGAGACCCGGGCAGGGGCCAGCCCCTACAACCCCGGCAGGGGGCAAGCCCCCCACACCCCCCAAAAACGGAAGCGCTACGCGCCGCCCTGCTTGCCTACTGAGGCGGGGCTCCGCCCCCGCACCCCCCGCAAAGGAAGGCGCTTCGCGCCTGCGTGCTTATTTAAGGGCCGCTGGGACTCCGTCCCCGCGGCCTCCGGCAAGGGGCTCCGCCCCCGGGCAAGGGGCTCCGCCCCCCGCACCCCGCCGTGGTCGGAGTCGCTCGCGAGTGGGTGCGGTTCGATGAGATTCCGGAGGTCATGACCGGAAATGCTCCCGCCACCGGGGCCTCTGCGGGCAGGATGGGACCGACGAAGATCGCCCACCTAGGAGCGCCCATGGACGACCGGCCCGCGATCGACACTTCCAGCGCCCACCAGGCCCGGGTCTGGAACTACTTCGTCGGCGGCAAGGACCATTATCCGGCCGACCGCGAATTCGCCGAACAGATTCTGCTTGCCTACCCGGGCTTCGACGAGGTGCCCCGTCTGGCGCGGATGTTCCTCAAGCGCGTGGTCTGGCATCTCGCCGACGAGGCCGGTGTCCGGCAGTTCCTCGACATCGGGACCGGCCTGCCCACGCACGACAACACGCACGAGGTCGCGCAGCGCGCCGCGCCCGACAGCAAAATCGTCTACGTGGACAACGACCCGCTGGTCCTGCTGCACGCCCAAGCCTTGCTGACCAGCAGTCCCGAAGGCGTGTGCCGCTACATCGAGGCCGACGCCCGCGACCCTGAGAACATCCTGCGCCAGGCCGCTGAGACGTTGGACTTCACGCAGCCGGTGGCGCTGATGCTCCTGGGAGTCCTGGGCACCATCGCCGACGACGAGCAGGCCCAGTCGGTCGTGCGGCGCCTGCTGGACGCTGTCCCCTCCGGCAGTTATCTGGTGCTGGAGGACGGCACCAAGACGGTCCGTCCTGAGGACGCCAGCGAGGCCGAGCGTGTCCGTGACGAGTCCGGCTACGACTACGAGCTGCGCACCCCCGAACGGATCGCCCGCTTCTTCGACGGGCTGGAACTGCTCGACCCGGGCGTCGTGTCGGTCTCACGCTGGCGGCCTGCCGAGAACCCGTTCGGTGAGCCGCCGGAAGTGGACGCCTACTGCGGCGTCGCCCGCAAGCCCTGACCGTGGGGTGAGTCGCCGGTCGGCGGGGTGCGTTGGGCGATCAGGCGTTCCAGGACGCCAGGGTCGCCGGACGCCAGCACTCGGCCGGCGATGAGCGGAAGAGCGACGAACTGGCGGGAGTAGCGGCCGAAGAGGATCGCCCAGCCAGGCTGGCGGCGGTCCAACTCGGCGGCGATCTGCTCGGGTGTCACCCCGCTACTCCTTCGGCTTCGGGCCGAGGCGTGCCCAGACGACCTTGCCGCCGCCGGGCGCGGGGCGGTGGCCCCACGCGTTGGAGAACTCCCGGACGAGCAGGAGCCCGCGGCCGTCGAGCGCTGCGGCGGGATCGAGACCGTGCCGTTCCTCGGGGAGACCCGGTGCGTCGTCCCAGACGGCCACCTCGATCTCCTCGCCCCGCAGAGCGATCATGAACTCGGCGCAGGGCGAGCGCAGCACCGCGTTGGTGACCAGCTCGGACACCACCAGGTCCACGTCGTCCCGCAGATCGGCCATGCCCCACTCGTCCAGCGCGGCGGCCGCCAGCGCCCGCGCCGAGCGCGGGGCCAGGCCGCTGGCGGTCAGTCCCAGGCCGTAGTGGGGGACGGCCTGGTCGGTGAGGTCGAGGGGCAAATGATCCACGGAGACGTCCTCTGGGTAGCGCGCTGCTTTCGTCGCTTTCTGTTTCGTTCTGCCTCCATAGCGTGGCCGCGCGGATCTACGCTGGGAACATCGATGGCTGCTGGACCCGCGAAATCGCAGGACGGTGATCGAAGTGCCCCCCGAGCAAACGATCGATCCGTACGAGAGTCTCTTCGCCTTCTTCGCCTACGAGTTGCGCAGGCATCGCAAAGCGCGCGGCCTCAGCCAGGACCAGCTGGCCAAGGAGCTGTACACCACCAGGGCGGCCATCGAGTCGTACGAGAGTCGTCGCAATTGCCCCAAGTCCGAGTTCGCCAAGCAGCTCGACGAGTACTTCGGGACGGGGGTGCACTTCCAGGTCCTCCTCTACTACGCGCGGCAAGAGAGTCTGCTGAAGTGGCTCAACGACTACGTCGAACTGGAAAAGGAGGCCCGGGAGTCCCGGGTCTTCCAGGCGCTGAACATCCCCGGTCTGCTCCAGACCCCCGAATACGCTCGCGCGCAGTTCGAATCAGTGCATCTGCCGAACGCCGAAGAGCTCATCGCGCAGCGTATGGAGAGGCAGGCGGTGCTCACCCGCTCGCCTTCTCCGCTGCGGCTGTGGGTGCTACTCGACCAGTCCGTCATCGAGCGTCCGGTCGGGGGTCCGGCCGCCATGGCCAAGCAGCTCCGGCACCTGCTTGAGATGTCGGAGATGTGGAACGTCTGCATCCGTGTGGTGCCGACGTCGACGGGCGCGTACATAGGTGTCGACGGGAGTTTCATCATCCTGACCACTCCGGACCAGCAGGTTGGATACACCGAAGCGGCGCTGGCGGGACGCCTCACCTATGAGCCCGTGGAACTCGAAACGCTGGGGCTGCATTACGAATGGATCGGTGCCAGAGCCTTGCACGAGGAGGGCACCCGTTGTCTGATCAAGAAGAAGATGGAGGCGATGCAATGATCGAATGGCGTAAGTCCAGCCACAGCGATACCAAGCTCGAATGCGTCGAGGTCTCGACCAACGTCGTCGGCCGCGTCCTCGTCAGGGACTCCAAGGACCCTGACGGGCCTCGTGTCGCGTTCAGTCCCGGCGACCTGGCCGTCCTGCTGCGCGACGTCAAGCGCGGTGCGCACGACCTCTGACCCTGACTTCGCCTCTTGGCGGCGGGCGGTCATTCGGGGCCGTCCGCCGCTTTCGTGCGCTTCCTGGCCGTGCGCAGGAGCAAGGCCGCGGCCACCGTCAGAGCGAAAGCGCCCCCGATCCACCACACCCCCACCCCGTCCAGCCAGGACGCCAGTTCGCCCTGCACCTCCGTGACCGCCCCCACCACCGGGTCGTCGGCCGAGCCGCCCGCGTTGACGCGCAGCTCGTACCAGCCGTAGTAGGCCACGTACACGCCCGCCAGCAGCAGGAACGCCCCGCTCACCCGCGAGATGTACGGCAGCACCGCGCGCGTCCTCCGCACGGCCGCCTCCTGCGCCAGCGCCACCAGCATCGCCAGCAGCCCGACCACGATCCCCATGCCGACGCCGTACGCCACGAACGCCGCCAGGCCCGAGAGCACGTCGCCGCCGCCCGACACCAGGCCCGTCACCGCCAGGAACGGCGCGATCGTGCACGACAGCGACGCCACCGCGTACGACGCCCCGTAGCCGTAGAGCGCCGGGAACGAGCCCGACGCCCCGCCCACGTTCAGGCGCGGCAGCCTCAGCAGCAGCTCGCGGCCCGTCAGCAGCCACGCGCCGAGCACCACCAGCACCCCGCCCGTCACCACCGTGACCCACGGCAGGTGCTCCTGGACGGGCGCGGTCACCGTGCTGATCACCAGGCCGAAGACGCCGAAGACGGTCACGAAGCCCGCCGTCATCGCCGCCGACAGCCGCAGCGCCCGCAGCACGCCGCCCGGTCCCGACACCAGCAGCGCGAGGAACGAGGGCAGCAGCGCGAAGCCGCACGGGTTGAACGCCGCCACCAGCCCGGCAGCCAGCGCCAGTGCGATGTCGTCCATCTACAGCGCGTGCCGGTCGATCAGCGCCGACAGCTCGCCCTCGTCCAGTGGCCCCGTCGCCTCGTGCGACTTGCCCGCGGGGGACAGCAGCACGTACGACGACTGCGAGGTCACCTTGAAGTGCTTGTAGAGGGCGCCGGTGCGGTCGTCGAGCTGCACGAGGTCCGAGGTCCCGGTCCGGGACACGAACCTCTCCATCTGCTCCTTGCTCTTGTCCAGGCCGCCCACCCCGACGAACGCCACCTTGTCGCCGTACTTGCCGGCGGTCTTCGCGACGGCCGGGCCCTCCGACTGGCACTTGGGGCACCACGGGGCCCAGAACCACAGCACGACCGGCTTGCCCGCCAGGCTCGCCCCGTCGAACGTTCCGCCGCCGAGCTTCTCCGCGGTGAACTTCAGCTGCGCGGGCACGTCCTTCGCGGCTTCCTTCGTCGGCCCGCCGCTCTCGGCGGGCTTGTCGCTCGCACTGCTCTGCGGGGCGGCGGCGGTCGCGGGCGCGGGGTCCTCGGACCCGCCTCCGCAGGCGGCCAGGGCGAGCGCGGCCGCCGCGAGGACCAGGCTGATCTTCTTCATGGTCCGACCGTAGGTTCGCGGGCCCCCGAACGACCCTTACGAAGCGATGACGTCGTGAGGCGTTGACCCCTCCTCCCGGCCGGAGCACGCTGGCGGAATGGCGGCGCGCAGGGCACGCGGTGGGATCGTGGTCGCGTTGGGCGTTCTCGCCGCGGCGGCCTGCACCGGGAACGAGCGTGCGGCCGATGCGGCGCTCTCGGAGCGGGAGTATCGCTCCGCCAAGGCGAACGCCGTGGCCCCCATCGAGGGGACGCTGCAAGGACTCGCCCAGGTTCAGGGATACGAGGGGCTGACCCTCCGCATCAATGAGATGTACAGGCGGGTGACCGAGGCCGTCGATGATCTCGCGCGGCTCGCGCCCCCGGCGTCGCTGGCGTCGGAGCACGGCAGGTTCGTCGGTGCGCTCCGGCGGTTCAAGGGCGAGGTGGCCTTCCTGGTCGGCCGCGTCGGGTTCAAGAAGATGTGCACCGGGGCCCTGGTCCGCACGGAGATGGCGCGCGCCGACGGTGCCGACGTCCTCCGGTCGCTGGCCGGCTTCCCGCGAGCGGAGCCGGTCGAGGAGACCCGTCCCGCCAACGGCTCGATCGTCCGGCGGGGCACCTTCGGCGGGCGGTGGAAGCTGACCGTTGGCAACGGGCTGTTCGACGACGACGCCGTCGTCGCCTTCGCGCAGGGCGGGGAGCTGGTCCTGTCGGTCTACGTGCGCAGGAACGCCTCCGTCGTGGTGACCGGTGTCCCCGGCGCGGGCAACGACGTCTTCTACGCCACCGGCAACGGCTGGGACGGCCGCATCCGCGCGTTCAACCGGGACTGCGCCTTCAAGCGTTTCGACGAGGAGCCGCGCTACCGCTCCACCAAGGACATCTGGAGGATCGACCTCATGGACGTCGGCGGTCTCCGCGCCGTCAGCGTCGGTCCGGGCGGGTTCCCCGACTGATCAGGCCATCAGGTGGTCGGTCAGCAGGCGCTCGAAGGACGTCTCGAACTCCTCGTAGTGCGCGCGCAGCTCCGGGCCCGGCCAGTCGGCGGGCAGCAGCTCCACCGGCAGCAGCGGGTCGATCAGCAGGTGCCGCAGCACCGCCGCCGACACCGTGAACCGCTCGGCCAGCGTCTCCGCCTCGTCCAGCGCGGCGCGCAGCGCCCCCGCCCTGGCCGACCACTCCTCCAGGTCCCACAGGGCGCCCGCCAGCGCCTCCGCCCGCTGCTCGGGGCGGCCCTCCAGGAAGGTGCACTGGCGCTGCACGATCTCCGGGCGCGGGCGCGCCAGGTTGGCCGGGCGCAGCCACGTGCCCTCGCGCAGCTCGGCGAGGCGCAGCTCCGACATCGCCTGCCGCAGCGCCGCGCGCTCGGCCGCCGGGCGCCGGTCGGCCGTGATGACGGCGATCTCCCACGTGCCGTCCCACGGGCGCGTGCGCGGCGAACGGCTCTCGTCCTGGCGCGCCTGGCGGCTCAGCAGGCGCTCGGTCAGCTCGTACGCGCCGTCCGCCTGCACCAGGTCGCCGGCCGCGACCATCCGCGACAGCGCGACCCGCACCGTGCCCTCGGCGATCCCGAACAGGTCGCCCACGCGTACCAGGTACCGGGCGGGCAGCCTCGGCGGGTGCAGGCCGAGCAGGGTGCTGAGCACGACCGAGCGGGCGGTCAGGGGGCGCAGGCCCAGGGCGTTCGTCATCGAGGCGGACCCTACCCCGCGGCCGCGCGGCGCCGGGCGGGGCATGGGGCCAAACTCACCTTCGGGCATGATTACAGTCTTCCCGCGAGTGCAGAAAAAGCGTAATGTCCCGGCCATGGGTTCCTACCTCACCGAGCCGGTGGACCGGCTCCCGTTCGGCGGCCCGGACAAGGCCCGCCGCTACGCGACCGAGCGCTACCGGGGCGCGGCCGGTCTCAACTGGTACGACTGCGACCCCACCCTGCGGTTCGTCCTGGAGCAGCGCCTCGGCAAGGACGGCCTCGCCTGGGCCGAGCCCCGGCTGACCGCGCTCGGCGCGCTCATGGGCGGCCCCGTCGCCGCGCGCGCCGAGGAGACCGACCGCAACCCGCCCCGGCTGGAGAAGTACGACCGCTGGGGCCGCGACGTCAGCCGCGTCGTCATGCCGCCCTCCTTCGAGGCCGCGCGCGCCGACCTGGTCGCCACCTCCTTCACCCGGCCCGAGTTCTTCGCCGAGGCCAGGGCCGCCGGGGTGGACGCCGCGCCGCTCGCCGTCGCCTGGAGCTACCTGCTCGACCAGGCCGACATCGGCATGGCCTGCGCGCTCGGCACCGGCGGCGACATGGTCGTGGGGCTGGCCGAGATGTTCGCCCCCGACGACGTGAAGGAGCGCGTCCGCGCGCTGTTCGCGGCCGGGATGTTCTCCGGCGAGGCCGCCCAGATGCTCACCGAGCGCGCGGGCGGCTCCGACCTCGGCGCGCTGGAGTCCACCGCCGTGCCCGACGGCGACGCGTGGCGGCTCAGCGGCTTCAAGTGGTTCGCCTCCAACGTCAACGGCTCGGCGTTCGTCGTGCTCGCCAAGCCCGAGGGCGCCGAGGACGGCGTGCGCGGCATCGCCCCGTTCCTGGTCCTGAGGGAGCGCCGCGACGGCTCGCGCAACGGCTACCGCGTCCGCCGCCTCAAGGACAAGCTCGGCACCCGCTCGGTCGCCTCCGGCGAGGTCGAGTTCGCCGACGCCGAGGCGTTCCTGCTGGCCCCGGCCGCCTCGCGGGCCGCCGGCGGCGACGGCAAGGGCCTCGGCCGCATGATGGAGCTGACCAACGGCGCGCGCCTCGGCATCGCGATGATGGGTCTCGGCTGCGCGCGCCGCTCGCTGGTCGAGTCGCTGTGCTACACCCGCGCCCGCGAGGCGTTCGGCGCGCCGCTGGACCGGCACCCGCTGATGCGCCGCAAGCTCGCCGAGATGATCGTGGAGACCGAGGCCGCCCAGGCGATGGTGTTCGACGGTTATCTGGACCGGCAGCGCCTCACGCCCGCGCTCGTCAAGCTGCGCGCCGCCCGCCTCGGCGTCACCGCCGCGAGCGACGCCGTCGAGATCCACGGCGGCAACGGCTACATCGAGGACTGGCCGGTCGCCCGCATCCTGCGCGACGCCCAGGTCAACCCCATCTGGGAGGGCGGCGACAACATCCTCTGCCTGGACGTGCGCCGCGCCATCGTCCGGCAGGACGCCCACGAGCCCTTCCTCGACCGCCTCACCGAGGCCGCCGGGCGCGCGCCGGAGGGCGACGACGCCACCGCCGGGCTCGTCCACGAGCGCATCGGCCACCTTCGCCGGGCCATCGACCGCTGGCGCGCCCTCGACCCCGCCACCGCCGAGGCCCGCCTCTACCCGCTCGCCCAGTACATGGCCGACCTCCACGCCGCCGCGCTGCTGCTGGAGCAGGCCGGATGGGAGCGCGTCGCGCACGGGACCGACCGCAAGGCCCTGGTCGCCCGCCTCTACGCCCGCGCGCACCTCGCCGACCGCGGCCCGCTGCGCGGCATCGACGACCCCGCCGAGGACCTCGACCGCTTCACCGACCTGGCGGAGGGAGCCCTGGACGACCGGCGCGACGGGCCGCCCGCGTAATCTCGGACGCACCAGAAACCGAACACGGCTCGGTATTCGCGCGATGAGGAGCACTCCCATGACGACCCCCTCCGTCGAACGTTCCGGTCCCGCGTCGTCCCGCACGACGCCGCCCCCGCACGCCGCCGCGCCCGTGGCCGCCGGCCTCGACGCCCGGCTCACCTCCCCGGTGCTCGCCGACTACGACGGGTGCTTCGGCTGCGGCGAGCAGGCGGCGAGCGGGCTGCGGATCAGGCGGACCGGGCAGCACGACGGGGTCGCCACCGCC
The DNA here is from genome assembly GCA_050936435.1 of Spirillospora sp. CA-253888. Taxonomy (GTDB): domain Bacteria; phylum Actinomycetota; class Actinomycetes; order Streptosporangiales; family Streptosporangiaceae; genus Spirillospora. Next base: position 3,443,966 of record JBNJMT010000001.1, on the reverse strand, counting down.
GAGTACACGGTCCGGCGCGAGCACCAGGGCGCGCCGGGCCTCGCGCACGGCGGCGTCCTGACCACCGCGATGGACGAGATGCTGGGCACGGCCGCCTGGCTGCTCGGCAAGCGCTATGTCACCGGCCGGCTGGAGACCGACTTCCTCGCGCCGGTCCCGGTCGGCGCCACGCTGTACCTGCGCGGCTGGTGCACCGGCGTGGACGGCCGCAAGGCGTACCTGCAGAGCGAGGGCCGCGTCGGCGCTCCGGACGGGCCGGTCGCGGTCCGCGCCGCCGCCCTGTTCGTCGAGGTCCCCGAAGAGCACTTCACGAAGGAGCGACTGAACTGATGACCGTGCGCACCGAGCGTCGGGGCCCCGTCACGACGGTGGTCCTGGCGCGGCCCGAGGTCCGCAACGCCGTGGACGGGCCGACCGCCGCCGCGCTCGCCGACGCGTTCCGCGCGTTCGAGGCCGATCCGGACGCCGCCGTCGCCGTCCTGTGGGGCGAGGGCGGCTCGTTCTGCGCGGGCGCCGACCTCAAGGGCATCGGCGAGGGGCGCGGCAACCGGGTCGCGCCGGACGGCGACGGCCCCATGGGCCCGACGCGGATGCGGCTGTCCAAGCCGGTGATCGCGGCGGTGTCCGGGCACGCGGTGGCGGGCGGTCTGGAGCTGGCGCTCTGGTGCGACCTGCGGGTGGCCGAGCGGGACGCGGTCTTCGGGGTGTTCTGCCGCCGCTGGGGCGTGCCGCTGATCGACGGCGGCACCGTCCGGCTGCCCCGGCTGATCGGCGCGAGCCGCGCGATGGACCTGGTGCTGACCGGCCGCCCCGTCCCGGCGCCGGAGGCGTACGACATCGGCCTGGTCAACCGGCTGGTGCCGCCCGGGGAGGCGCGCCGGGCCGCCGAGGAGCTGGCCGCCGAGATCGCCCGGTTCCCGCAGACCTGCCTGCGCGGCGACCGCCTGTCGCTGCTGGAGCAGGACGGCCTCGGCGAGCGGGAGGCCATCGCCAACGAGCTGGAGCACGGCACCCGGGCCCTGCACGAGGCGGTCGAGGGCGCGGCGCGCTTCGCCGCCGGACACGGCCGGCACGGCGACTTCGGCGACATTTGATCAAGCCTTGACCGAATGACGTTCGGCTTCTAGGTTCGCCTACCGGGGGCGGTCACACCTGGAGGGGGACCCGATGGAGCTGAACGTCGCGGACGCGGCCCTGGCCCTGGCCGACCCGGCGGCCTACGCCGACGACCGCCGCCTGCACGAGGCGCTCGCCCTGCTGCGCCGCGAGGACCCGGTGCCCCGGGTGGAGCGCCCCGGCTACAACCCCTTCTGGGGCGTCACGCGGCACGCCGACATCATGGAGGTCGAGCGCGACCACGCCCGCTTCCTGAACGCGCCGCGCCCGCTGCTCGGCACCGCCGAGTTCGACCGCTTCAACGCCGAGCGCGCCGAGCAGGGCATCGCGCTGCGCACGCTCATCCACATGGACGACCCCGACCACCGGGTCATCCGCGCGATCGGCGCCGACTGGTTCCGGCCCAAGGCGATGCGCGCGCTGGAGCCGCGCGTCAGGGAGCTGGCCAGGCGGTACGTGGACCGCATGGTCGAGCTGGGCGGCGAGTGCGACTTCGCGCAGCAGGTCGCGGTGCACTTCCCGCTGTACGTGATCCTGTCGCTGCTCGGCCTGCCCGAGTCCGACTTCGACCGGATGCTCAAGCTGACGCAGGAGCTGTTCGGCGGTGACGACTCCGACCTGCGGCGCGGCACCACGCCCGAGGAGCAGATCGCGGTCCTGCTGGACTTCTTCGCCTACTTCCAGGAGCTGACCGCGTCCCGCCGCGCCACCCCCACCGACGACCTGGCCTCGGCGATCGCCAACGCGCGCGTGGACGGCGAGCCGCTCAACGACTTCGACACCGCGTCCTACTACGTCATCATCGCCACCGCCGGGCACGACACCACCAGCTCCACCATCACCGGCGGCCTGCACGCCCTGATGGAGCACCCCGACCAGCTCGCCCGGCTGCGCGACGACCCCTCCCTGATGCCGCTGGCGGTGGACGAGATGATCCGCTGGGTCACCCCCGTCAAGGAGTTCATGCGCACCGCCACCGAGGACTGCGAGCTGGGCGGCAAGCGCATCCGCAAGGGCGACGCGCTGCTGCTGTCCTACCCGTCGGGCAACCGGGACGAGGAGGTCTTCGCCGACCCGTTCCGCTTCGACGTCGGCCGCGACCCCAACCGGCACCTGGCGTTCGGGTTCGGCGTGCACTACTGCCTGGGCGCGGCCCTGGCCCGCATCGAGGTGCGCGCGTTCTTCGAGGAGCTGCTGCCCCGGCTGGAGTCGATCGAGCCCGCCGGCGAGCCGCAGGGCATCGCCACCACCTTCGTCGGCGGGCTGAAGCGCCTGCCGGTCCGCTACACGCTGCGAGGCTGAGAACCGGATGCGCATCGACGCCGCCGTCCTGCGGGCGGCCGACGCCCCCTACACGATCGAGTCGCTGGAGCTGCGCGACCCGGGTCCGGGCGAGCTCGTCGTCCGGATCGCCGGGACCGGCATGTGCCACACCGACCTGCTGGGCCGCGCCCCCGGCGACCCGGTCGCCAAGCCCGTCGTGCTCGGCCACGAGGGCGCGGGCGTGGTGGAGGCCGCCGGGCCGGGCGTCGCGATCGCGCCGGGCACGCCGGTGGTGCTGTCGCTGGACTCCTGCGGCGGCTGCGCCAACTGCCTGGCCGCGCTGCCGGGCAACTGCGCGCGGATGCAGGCGCTGAACATGTACTCGGTCCCGCTGGACGGCGTCCCGCGCGTCACCGACGGGTCCGGCGCGGCGGTCAACAACCGGTGGTTCGGGCAGTCGTCGTTCGCGACGCACGCGCTGGCCACCGTCCGCAACACCGTGCCGATCGACCCCGACGTGCCGCTGGCGACGATGGGGCCGCTGGGCTGCGGGATGCAGACCGGCGCGGCCTCGGTGCTGGTGTCGCTGGGCGTGCGCGCCGGCGACACCCTCGCGGTGTTCGGCGCGGGCGCGGTCGGGCTGGCCGCCGTGATGGCCGCGCGCGTCGCCGGGGCCTCCGTGGTCGTGGCGGTGGACCTGCACGACGCGCGGCTGGAGCTGGCCCGCGAGCTGGGCGCGACCCACGTCTTCAACGGCGCCGACGACGACCTGGCCCGCCGGATCAGGGAGCTGACCCCCGGCGGCGAGGGCGTGCAGTACTCCTTCGACACCACGGCCGTGCCCGAGGTCGTCGCCACCGCCGTCGCCGCGCTGCGCACCACCGGCGTGTGCGGGCTGGCCGGCGTCGGGACGCGCGAGTACCGGCTCGACCCGTCGCTGCTGCTGATGGGCCGCACGGTCAAGGGCATCATCGAGGGCGACGCCGTCCCGCAGTCCTTCATCCCGCGCCTGGTCGGGCTGTGGAAGCAGGGCCGCTTCCCCTTCGACCGGCTGGTCGAGACCTACCCGCTCAGCGCGATCAACCAGGCCGAGGCGGACAGCCTGTCCGGCAAGGTCGTCAAGCCCGTCCTGCTCATGGAGGCAGCGTCATGACCGCCGAGAACCGCGTCCTCGACCTGATCCGCGACGGCGGAGACCCGGCCGAGCTGGAGAAGCTGTTCGGCGAGCTCGCCCCCGTCCCGGCCGCGTCCATGCTCGGCACCTGGGAGGGCGGCGTCTTCGACCAGGCCGACGCGATGGCCGCGCGGCTGGTGAAGATGCGCTGGTACGGCAAGCGCTTCCACGACGCCGAGACCGTCGACCCGCTGCTGTGCCGCACCTCCGACGGCGCGATCCACGCCTACGACGGCATGGGCGCGGCCCGCCTGCGCGAGATCTCCTACCGGGGCGCGGTGTCGGCCGCGATGGTCTACGACACCCAGCCGATCATCGACCACTTCCGCCGCGTGAGCGACACGGTGGTGCTGGGCGCGATGGACGCCAAGGGCCAGAAGGACACCCTGTACTTCCACCTGACCCGCGTCCCCTAGGGCGGCTACCGCACGCGGTGGAGCAGTTCCTCGCCCGCGGCGAGGCGGCGGCAGTTCTCGGCGGCGACGGCGAAGTAGCGCGCCCACGTCTCGCGCGTCAGCCACGCCACGTGCGGCATCAGCACCACGTTGTCCAGTTTCAGCAACGGGTTGTCCGCGGCGACCGGCTCGGCCTCGAACACGTCCAGGCCCGCGCCCGCCAGCCGTCCCGACGCCAGCGCCTCCACCAGCGCCCCCTCGTCGATCACCGCGCCCCGCGCCGTGTTGACGACGATCGCGCCGTCGGGCAGCAGCGCCAGCCGGTCGCGGTCGAGCAGGTGGCGGGTCTCGCCGGTCAGCGGGATGTGCACCGACACGATGTCGCTCTCGCGCAGCAGGTCCGCCAGCCCGCGCCAGGCCGGGTCGCCGGTGCGCGGCGTGCGGGTGGTGTAGAGGACGCGCGCGCCGATCGCCTCCAGCATCCCGCGCAGCAGCCCGGCGATCTCGCCGCCGCCCAGCAGCCCGACCGTGCGCCCGGCGATCTCGCCGCCGACCATCCCCGGCTGCGCGGGCCAGCCCCGCCCGGCACGGGTCAGCGCGTCGAACGGCACGACCCGGCGCAGGGTCGCGAGCATCAGCAGCAGCGCCGTCTCGGCGACGGCCTGGGCGTTGGTGCCGGGCATGTTGGCGACCGCGATGCCGCGCTCGGCGGCGGCGTCCAGGTCGATGGTGTTGACGCCGGTGCCGAGCTTCTGGATCAGCCGCAGGTTCGGCGCGCGGTCCATGTCGGCGGCGGTGAGGGGGCGCAGCACGTGCCAGATCACCTCGGTGCCGGGCAGCAGCTCGGCGAGGCGCGCGTCGTCCTCCTCGGGGCAGCTCACGACGTCCAGGCCGGGCTCGTCGTGCTCGACGTCGTAGTGCAGCAGCACGCGCATGTGCGGTCCCCCTTCGTACGGCCCGGTCCACGAACGGTGCGTCCGGCTCCGGGCCCGCCGGCTCAGGTGGCTATCTTGCCGACCATGGAGACGAAGGGCATTCCGGGGGTCGGGGCGGGCATCGTCCAGGCGCCGATGGCGGGCGGCGCGGGCACGCCCGAGCTGGCGGCGGCGGTGTCGGAGGCGGGCGGGCTGGGGTTCCTGGCCGCCGGGTACAAGACGGCGGCGCAGATGCGCGCCGACATCGACCGCACGCGCGCGCTCACGGGGCGGCCCTTCGGGGTGAACCTGTTCCTGCCGTCCACCGACGTGGCCGACCAGGCCGCCGTCGCCGCCTACCGGGAGCGCCTGCTGCCCGAGGCCGCGCGGCTGGGCGTCGAGCCGGGGGACGCCGGGGACCGCACCGACGACTGGGACGCCAAGGTCGCCGACCTGCTGCGCGACCCGCCCGCCGTGGTGAGCTTCACCTTCGGGTGCCCCGCCGACGAGGTGCTGCACGGGTTCCGGGCGCGCGGCGCCGTGGTCGTCGTGACGGTGACGACGCCGGAGGAGGCCCGGCTCGCCGCGGCGGCCGACGTCCTGTGCGTGCAGGGGGAGGAGGCCGGGGCGCACCGCGGCTCGTTCACCAACACCGACCTGCCGGGCGTGCCGATCCGGGAGCTGCTGCCGCAGGTCCGCGCGGTCACCGGCCTGCCGCTGATCGCCGCCGGGGGACTGGCGACGGCCGGGCACGTCGCCGAGGTGCTCGCCCTCGGCGCCGTCGCGGCGCAGGCGGGCACGGCGTTCCTGCGCACGCCCGAGAGCGGCGCGAGCGCGCTCCACAAGCGCGCGCTGGCCGATCCCCGCTACACGGAGACGGCCATGACCCGCGCGTTCAGCGGACGCCCGGCGCGCGGCCTGGTCAACCGCTTCCTCGCCGAGCACTCGCCGCACGCCCCCGCGGTGTACCCGGACGTCCACTACCTCACGGCCCCGCTGCGCAGGGCGGCCACCGCCCAGGGCGACCCGGAGGGCGTCAACCTGTGGGCGGGCGCCTCCTGGCGGCTGGCCGCCGAACGCCCGGCCGCCGAGATCGTCGCCGCGCTCTCCGGCGCGGTGGGACCCGCCTGATCCGTCGTCCGGACCGGCTAGGGCCTCTCGTCCTCGTCCATCTTGCGGGTGTCGCGCGGCTCGGCGAACGGCTCGACGTCCGCCGGCACCCCCTCGGCCATCCGCCGCGCCCGCACCAGCTCGGAGTCGAACTCCGCGCCCAGCAGGATCGCCACGTTCGACACCCACATCCACACCAGGAAGATCACCGCGGCGGCGAGCGCGCCGTAGGTCTTGTTGTAGGACCCGAAGTTGGCCACGTACACCGCGAAGCCCGCCGACGCCGCGATCCACGCGACCACCGCCAGCACGCAGCCGGGGGTGATCCACCGCCAGCCGGGTTGGCGCACGTTCGGCCCGGCCCAGTACAGCGTCGCGATCGCGACGATCACCAAGACCAGCAGCACCGGCCACTTCAGTACGTTCCAGCCGGTGGTGAACGCCGAGCCCAGCCCGAGCAGCCGCCCGGCCTGCTCGGCGAGCCGCCCGGTGAAGGCCACCGCCAGCGCGCTCGCCCCCAGCAGCACCACCATCGCCAGCGTCAGCGCCAGCCGCAGCGGCGCGAGCTTCCACAGCGGGCGGCCCTCGGGCATGTCGTAGACGGCGTTGAGCGCGCGGATCAGCGCGGCCACGTACCGCGAGGCCGACCACAGCGCCACCAGCAGGCCCGAGGCCGCCAGCAGGCTCGCGGTCGGCGCGGTGCCCTGGAGGCTCTCGATGATCTCGATCACGGTGTCGCGGGTGCGGCCGGGCGCGAACTGGCGCACGTTGTCCACCAGCGTCTGGCGGCCCGACACCCCCACCAGCCCGACCAGCGACACCATCATGATCAGCCCGGGGAACAGCGACAGCACCCCGTAGTAGGTCAGCGCCGCCGCCCAGTCCAGCAGGTCGTCGTCGCCGAACTCGCGCACCGTCCGCCGCGCCGCGCCGAACCAGCCGCGCCACCCGATCTGCGCCGGTCGCTCGGGCGGCCTCCGCCGCACCGGCCACGCTCTCACCGGCCACCCTCCTCGCCCGCGGCGCCGCCCGGTCCACCGCGAGCGGACCTTACCCGTAGAAAACGGGTCAAAGCCCTGCGGAGTCCTCCGTTCCGGTCGCGCCGAAGAGCAGGCCCTCCAGCGCCGCGAGCATCTCCTCCCGGGCCGCCGGCCGGTCGGCCGACCCGGCGACGACCAGCGCCGCCTCGTCCAGGGCGCCGAGCACCAGATGGGCCAGCGGGCGGACCGGCTGGCGCCGCAGCGCCCCGGCGTCGATCGCCGCCTGCAGCGCCGCCTCGGTCGCGCCGAGGCCGTGCCGCGCGCCGATCTCGCGCCAGCGCGCCCAGCCGAGGACGCCCGGGGCGTCCAGCAGCAGGACGCGCTCGACCTCGGGCTCGGCGCAGGCGTCCAGGAAGGCCCGCGCGCCCGCCCGCAGCGCCGCCACGGGGTCGCCGGCCCCGCCCATCCCCTTCTCGACGACCCGGCGGGTCACGTCGATCTCCACCTGCTCCACGACCGCGTCGAACAGCTCCCGCTTGTCGCGGAACTGGTGGTAGAGCGCGCCGCGCGTCACCCCCGCCGCCCGCACGATCTCCTCGGTGCCCACCTCGGCGTACCCCCGCTCGCCGAACAGCCGGCGCCCGGCGGCGACCAGCGCCGACCGGGTCGCCTCCGACCGCTCGGCGTGCCTGCCGCCCTGCCTGCCCGCCATCGTGCTCCTCCGCCCATTGAAATACAGACAGCCTGTATGTAGTCTCGGGGACACGCGTTTCCATACAGGCTGTACGTATTCTAGGGGGCCGCCATGCCGCAGGTCAGGCTGGACCAGGGCACGATCCGCTATCGGGAGGCCGGGGCGGGGCCGCCGATCGTGTTCCTGCACGGCTACGTCATGGACGGCCGGTTGTGGGACGGGGTGATCGAGCGGCTGTCGGGCGGGTTCCGCTGCATCGCGCTGGACCTGCCGATGGGCGCGCACACCGTCCCGATGGCCCCCGGCGCCGATCTCGGCCTGCGCGGCCTGGGCGCGCTGGTCGCCGACGCCCTGGCCGCGCTCGACCTCGACGGCGTCACGCTGGTCGGCAACGACAGCGGGAGCGCCGTCGCCCAGGTCGTGGCGGCCTGGCACCCCGAGCGGCTGGCGGGGCTGGTCCTCACCCCCGGCGACTGCTTCGACAACTGCCCGCCGACGCTGTTCAAGCCACTGGTGCCCGCCGCCCGGGTGCCGGGCCTGGTCTCCCTGGCCGTCGGGTCGCTGCGGATGCGCCCGCTGCGCCGCCTGCCGTTCGCCTACGGGCGGCTCACCCGGGGGCCGCTGCCGCACGGCCTGATCGACGACTGGATCGCGGCGTTCCTCCGCGACCCCGGGGTCCGCCGCGACTGCGTCAAGGTCACCCGGGGCCTGGACCCCGACGTCACCCGGGAGGCGGCGCTGCGGCTCGCCGGGTTCGCCGGGCCGGTGCTGCTGGCCTTTGCGCCCGACGACCGGCTCTTCCCGTTCGCGCACGCCCGCCTGCTGGCCGCGCTGCTCCCCGACGCCCGGGTGGAGCGCGTCGAGGACAGCCGCACCTGGGTGATGATCGACCAGCCGGACCGCACCGCCGAGCTGATCGGCGCGTTCGTCCGCGAGGTCGCCGACGTCCAGGCGCGGGCGCACGCCTGACGACACGCCCTTACGGGGCATATCGCCCAGGGTGCTGGGTATCGGGGGCACCACCGCCGTCGGCCGGTGGTCCCCCGATCGCTCGTGCGGGGCGGCATGGCGCAGGCCCCGCCCCGCACGAGCCCGGCGGCTACCCCTCCGCCACCACGCGCACGCTGTCCAGCGCGGTGTCGGCCGCGTCGGGCACGACCATCCCGGCCGCCACGCCCGTGCGCAGGTACTCCAGCACCGGCCCGTTGATCCGCTCGCCGGGCAGGACCGCCGGGATGCCCGGCGGGTAGGGCGTCAGCATCTCCGCGCAGATCCGGCCCACCGCCTTGTCGGCCGGGACCTGCTCGGCCGGGCCGAAGAACGCGTCGCGGGGCAGGTCGGCCTGCTCCAGCCGTAGATCACCGGGGTCCGGCACCGCCACCTCGGGGCCGCCGCGCAGCCCGTCCGCGTGCGCGCTGAGATCGCGCAGGGCCGACACCAGGTGCCGCGCGGAGTCCGCGTCGTCGGCGAAGGTGAACTGGGCGCTGATCCGGCGGTGGTCCGACAGGTGCAGGTCGATGCCGTGGGCGTCGCGCATCCGGTCGGCGGCCCGGTAGCCGAGCACGCCGAGGCCCGTCACGTCGATGATGATCTGGAGCGGGTCCAGGTCGAACGCCCGGCCCGGCCCGAGGAACTCCTCGCCGTGCACGTGCAGGCCGTCGATGCCCTCGATCGCGGCCCGCGCCTCCCCGGCCAGGTCCAGCGCGCCCTGGAGCAGCTCGCGGCCGTGCTCGACCATCTGGCGCCGCCAGCCGTCCAGCCCGGCGTAGATCAGCACCGACGGGCTGGTGGTGCCGAGCAGGTCCTCGCGCGCCTTCAGCACCCTGGGATCGACCAGGTCGCCCTGCTGGTGGAACACCGAGCCCTGCTCCAGGCCCGCGCCCATCTTGTGGACGCTGGTCACGCACACGTCCGCGCCCGCGTCCATCGCCCACGCGGGCAGGTCCGGGTGGAACGGCAGGTGCGCGCCCCACGCCTCGTCCACGATCAGCGGGCGGCCGCGGCCGTGGCACACGTGCGCGATGGCGGCGAGGTCGGCGCAGGTGCCGTAGGGCGTGGGGCTGGTCACCAGCGCGCCGCGCGCGTCCGGATGGGCCTCCCAAGCACGCTCGAACGCCTCGGGGGACGGCGGGTGCGCCAGGTGCAGGTCGGGGTCCCAGCTGGGCTCCACCCACACCGGCCGCACGCCGCTGAGAATCAGCCCGGACACCACCGACTTGTGGGCGTCCCGCCCCACCAGCAGCTTCTCGCCGGGCCCGGCCACCGACAACATCGCGCTCTTGACCGACAACGAGCTGCCGCAGGTGGAGAAGAACGCCTGCTCGGCGTGGACGGCCTCGGCCATCAGCTTCTGCGCGCGCTCCAGCACCTCGCCGGACGAGCGCCGGTCGTCCAGCCCGGCGAACACCAGCACGTCGGAGCCGAACACCGCCTCTCCCAGCACCTCGCGCACCCGCGGGTCGGCCCCCCGGCCCTGCTTGTGACCGGGCGGCGTGAACGGCAGCAGGCCGCGCCGGTGGTAGGCGGCCAACGCGTCCAGCACAGGGGTCTCGGATTGATTCATGGACAACGCCTTCCCCTGGAGCGGCAAATGACGCACAACGGGCCGAATGTCCGCCCGAGACCCGGGTAGGGCCCCGGACACAACGGGAGGTGACACATGAACGAACGACTGTCCGCCGAGGTGGAGCTGCTTTGGGACGACTTCCACCGGACGGTCAACATGACCTCGGAGGAACTGCGCGCCTGGCTGCTGACCGACGCCTCGGGGGAGGAGGCGCTGCCCGCCGACCCCGACATGGACCTGCCGGAGCTGGGCAAGCGGATCGTGGAGATCCTGCGCAAGCGCAAGGTGGACCTCACCTCCGACGACGTGGCCGACATGCGGCGCGTCGTCGAACGCGCCGAGGGACTGCTGGACAGGCGGCCGCCGGACGGCGCCCAGAACGAGCGGTGGCGCCACGCGCTGATGACGCTGGGCCACGACCCGCTCAAGCCCGAGAACGCCCTGAACCTGTAGGAGGCACCGATGTCGAACCCGCAACAGCCCGCCATGCGGCGCTCCGGGAAGACGGCGGTCACCAGCGAACCCGCTCCGGAGGCCACCGATCCCAAGAAGACCCGCACCGAGGGCCATGCCCACAGCACCGACAAGGGCGACAAGGGCGGCGGCAAGGGCGGCGGCGTGCCGCCCGAACAGCAGCCGCCGCACCCGAGCTGACCTCACCGGCCGGCTCGCACCGCCGGTCCGCCAGGGCCGCCCCGGCCGTGCCGGGGCGGCCCTGGCGCGTCCGCTACGGGGCCTCGGTCTGCGGGCTGTAGCCCTCCGCCTCGCCGCCGGGCGCGTCGGCCGGGGCGTTGGGCGGATCGGACGGGCCGGGCTCGTACTCCCCCGCGAAGTCGGGCTCGGCCTCCTGCTCGGGGTCGTCCCGGCGGTCGGCCAGCGGCCGGTCGTCGTCGCGCTTGCTCACGGGCGCACACCTCCACGATCTGGGGCTTTCCCGTCACGGGCCCCGCGGACCGCGGACAGGTTCCTACGGTGCGCCCTACCCGATCACCGTGGCCTTGAACGGCGCCCCCGCGCGGGCGCGCCGGCCGCGCAGGGGCGGGGATGCCCGATGCGGAGCCTCTGCCGTCGGGGGGGAGGTACGACAGAGGCCCCGCGCGCCCGCGTCGCGGCGGCACCGGAATGGGCCGGACGCGGACTCCCCGGACCGGAGCAGAGGGGCAGGTATCGTCCCCGGCCCGGAGGCTGGTGGACCCGTGACCGCGATGCGATGCGGCCCGCCGAAACGAACGACGGACCGTGCGCACGCGTGCTCCGGGGTCTCCACACGGAGCGGGCCGCGCTTCCGGACCCGTCTGCAGTCAAAGATAACCCGCGACGGTCGGATCGCGGTAGGTAATCGCCCGGCTCGGCCGCGCGGGTCAGCGCTTTGTGGCGGTGTGGAAAACCCCGGGCCGGGGCCGGCCGCCGCCGGTCTCCCGCACCAGGTCGGCGGCGATCGCGCGGAGCTTGCGGTTGCGCCGCTGGGACGCCTCCTGCAGCAGCGCGAACGCGGCGTCGGCCGTCACGTGCCGCCGCGCCATCACGATCCCGATGGCCTGGTCGATGACCGCGCGCCCGGCCAGCGCCTCGCGGAGCTGCTCGTTCAGCCGGGCCTGGTCGGCCCGGCGCAGCACCGAGCCCAGCAGCAGCCCGGCGTGCGCCACGATCACCTCGGAGATCTCGGTGCCGCGCTCGTCGATGCCGTGCGGCTCGCGGAAGCACAGGTTGAGCGCGCCCGGCACGCCGTCGCCGCGCCGCGCCGTCAGCGGGAAGCAGGCCATGCTGCGCACGCCCAGCGCCACCGCGTGCCGGGGGAAGCCGTCCCAGCGCCGCTCGGCGGCCAGGTCGGGCACCATGACCGGGCGGCCCGAGTGCAGCGAGGCCAGGCACGGGCCGCCGCCCTGCTCGTGCTGGAACCGGCCGAGGCTGCGGGTGAGCGGGGTGGCGGCGGCCACGGTGACCGGGCCCCGCGCCCCCTCCAGCGTCAGGTAGGCGTCGGGCCCGCCGGGCACGGTCCGGGCGGCCAGGTCGATCACGTGCCGGAAGGCGGTCGGCGCGTCGTCAGCCGCCAGCAGCAGCTCGGTCAGTTCGCGCAGGCGCGCGAGCAGCTCGCCCTGCGCCGGACCCCGAACCGCCATGGAAACCTCCGCACCTGGAAGTGCCCGTTTCCGTAAAGACCCATGCAAGTTTCACCCTTCGCACCGCCCTCTACGGCCGTTTCGGCGGTGTGAAAACCCGGGGCGGACGGCGTGCGGGCGCGGCCGCCTACTCGCCGTCCGGGGCCGGCCCGGCGGGGCCCTTCGTGTCCGCCAGGCTCTTGCTGTGGAGGACCTCGCGGCCCTGCTCCGCGGCGCGGAGCATGTTCTCGCTGACGAAGGCGAGGAAGCGGGCGGAGTTCTCCAGGCGGACGCCGGCCGGGGTGCCGGGGCCGAGGACGGCGACGCCCTGGCGCGCGGTCTCGATGAACCGGTCGTTGGCCCTGGCGCTGGCGATCATCGACTGGTACCACAGGTCGTCGTCGACGACGTAGCGCTCGCGGCGGTTGTGCTCGCGCTCGCGGCGGACGAGCTGCTGGTTCTCCAGGAACGCGATCGCCTTGGAGACCGAGGCGGGGCTGACCTGGAGGCGGCGGGCGATATCGGCGGCGGTGAGGCTGCCGCTGTCGGTGGTGTAGAGGCAGCCGAGCACCCGGGCCATCATCTTGGGCAGGCCCGATTCCATCATGACGGTCGTGAACGTCTCCTCGTACTCGCGCACGGCCTCGGCGTCGCGCCCGTAGGGCTGGGGGACGGCCTCGGCGTCCCGGGGCGCGGCCTGCCGGCGCCGCTGGGTGCGGCGCTCGGTGGCGCGGTGGGCCAGGTCGGCGCGGTAGGCGGCGGGGCCGCCGTTGCGCATCACCTCGCGCGTGACGGTCGAGGTGGGCCGGTCGAGGCGCCTGGCGATCTCGGCGTAGGCCAGGCCGTCGGCCAGGCCCAGCGCGATCTGCTGGCGTTCCTGCTGGGTGAGTCTGCCTCCCGGCATCGTGTGCTCCCTGGTGCTCGTCCGTGCCGCCTGATGCCGCCACCATAGCGTTAACTCTCACTGCATTGCAACGAACATGGCCCGTTGCGTTGCATTCCTTTCAAGGACGTTGCAATGAAATCTCTACGTTGACCTGCATGGACAAGGCTTGTGTGCAACAAACTTGTTGCCAGATCTATGAAGGCAACGTAGCTTTTCCATTGTCAGAAACAACGACCCGACAGGGAGCACACGATGCGCACCTTCGCCACCCCCGCCCCGATCGCCGCCGTCCTGGACGTCCCCGCCGGACGCGTCCAGTTCATCGCCGCCGACCGCGCCGACACCGCGGTCGAGGTCCGGCCCGCCGACGCCGCCAAGGGCCGCGACGTGAAGGCCGCCGAGCAGGCCCGGGTCGAGTACGCCGACGGCGTCCTGCGGGTCGGGGCCCCGGCGGGGAACTGGTACTTCGGCTCCTCCGGGTCCATCGAGGTGACGGTCAAGCTGCCCGCCGGCTCCCGGGTCGAGGTGAAGGCGTCCGGCACCGAGCTGCGGGGCGTGGGACGGCTCGGCGACGTCGCCTTCGAGGGCGCCTACCGCCAGATCAAGCTGGACGAGGCCGACAGCGTCCACCTCACCGCGGTGGACGGCCACGTCGAGGTCGGCCGGCTGAACGGCCCCGCGGACATCAGCACCACGCGGGGCGACATCCGGATCGCCGAGGCCAAGGGCGGCACGGTCGTGCTGAGCACGCGGTCCGGCGACATCTCGGTCGCCGCCGCCGCGGGGGTCTCGGCCTCCCTGGACGCCGGCACCTCCCACGGCCGCGTCACCAACGGCCTGAAGAACGACGGCACCGCCCGGCTCGACATCCGCGCCACCACCCTGCGGGGCGACATCGCCGCCCGCAGCCTGTGACCCGCGACCCCGCCAAGGAGCAGAAGCCATGACGAACCTCGCCATCGAAGCCCAGGGACTGCGCAAGTCCTACGCCGGCAAGAAGGGGGAGAAGGTCGTGCTCGACGGCGTCGACCTGGCCGTCCCCGAAGGAACGATCTTCTCCCTGCTCGGCCCGAACGGGGCGGGCAAGACCACCACCGTGCAGATCCTGTCCACCCTGATCCGCGCCGACGAGGGACGGGTCCGGGTGGCCGGGTACGACCTGGCCCGCCAGGCCGACGAGGTGCGCGGCGCGATCGGCGTCACCGGCCAGTACTCGGCGGTCGACAAGCTGCTCACCGGCGAGGAGAACCTGCTCCTCATGGCCGACCTCAGGCACCTGCCGAAGCGCGAGGGCCGGCGGAAGGCCAAGGAGCTGCTGGAGCGGTTCGACCTGGTGGAGGCGGCCGGCAAGCCCGCCTCCACCTACTCGGGCGGTATGCGGCGCCGGCTGGACCTCGCGATGACCCTGGTCGGCGACCCGCGGCTGATCTTCCTGGACGAGCCCACCACCGGCCTGGACCCGCGCAGCCGCCGCGCCATGTGGGGCGTCGTGCGCGAGCTCGTCGCGGGCGGCGTCACGATCTTCCTGACCACCCAGTACCTGGAGGAGGCCGACGAGCTCGCCGACCGCATCGCGGTGCTCGACGGCGGGCGGCTGATCGCCGAGGGCACCGCCGAGGAGCTCAAGCGGCTCATCCCCGGCGGGCACGTGTCCCTGCGGTTCACCGAGGAGGGCCCGCTGAAGGCCGCGCTGGACGTCCTCGGCCAGGGCTTCCTGGACGGCTCCGACGACGCCCGCCTGACCCTCCAGGTGCCCGGCGACGGGAGCGTGGCCGCGCTGCGCGACCTGCTCGCCCGCCTGGACGCCGCAGGCATCGAGCCGGCCGGGCTCGGCGTCCACACCCCCGACCTCGACGACGTCTTCCTCACCCTCACCGGCCAGCAGAACACGGAGGCCTCCCGATGACCGCCCTCGCCCTCGCCGCGCGCGACTCGTCCACCATGATCCGCCGCCAGCTGAAGCGCCTGCTCCGCTACCCGTCCATGACGGTGCAGCTGGTCATCACGCCCGTCATCATCCTGCTGCTGTTCGTCTACGTCTTCGGCGGCACCCTCGGCGACGGGCTGGGCGGCGGCCGCGACGCCTACATCAACTACGTCGTCCCCGGCATCCTGCTCATGGCGGCCGCCACCGCCGCCACCGGGACCGCCGTCATGGTCGCCACCGACATGACCGAGGGGATCATCGCCCGCTTCCGCACCATGCGGATCTCCCGGGCCTCGGTCCTGACCGGCCACGTGGTCGCCAGCGTGATCCAGCAGCTGCTCAGCATGGCCGTGGTCGTCGGCATCGCCCTGGCCATCGGCTTCCGCCCCAACGCCACCGCCGTGGAGTGGCTGGCGGCCACCGGGATGCTCACCCTGTTCGTCGTGGCGATCACCTGGCTCTCGGTCGCCCTGGGCATGAAGTCCCCCACCCCCGAGGCCGCCAGCAACGCCCCCATGCCGCTGGTCTTCCTGCCCTTCCTCGGCAGCGGCTTCGTCCCCACCGACTCCATGCCCGCCGTCCTGCGCTGGTTCGCCGAGTACCAGCCCTTCACCCCGATCATGGAGACCGTCCGCGGCCTGCTGCTCGGCACCCCGATCGGCAACAGCGCCGCCATCGCCACCGCCTGGTGCGTCGGCCTCGCCCTCGTCTCCTACCTCTGGGCCAAGCGCATCTTCGACAAGGCCTGACCATGGATCGGCCGAACAGGGCCGCCAGACCGAAAGGTCCGGCGGCCCTGAGCCTTTTCGGGAGCCGGCCCCCCACCGTCCCGCCCGTCGCCGACCAGTCATCCGACAGATGCCCGCCCTCGACCGCGATCCGTAGCGTCGTCTCCAACGGCACCGCCCCCGACCTGGAGGAACGGTCATGAACGCACTGCCCGACCGTACGGCGATCATCGAGCTGATCGACCGCTACATGGTGAGCCTGGACGACCGCGTGTTCGACGACGACTGGGCCCGCGCCTTCCACACCGAGGACTTCGCCGCGACCACCCCGGTCGGCGACGGCGCAGGGCTCGCCGAGGCGGTCGAGTCCACCCGCACCGCCGTCGGCCGCTTCGACGCCACCCAGCACTTCAGCGGCAACCACATCGTGGACCTGGACGGGGACCGCGCCCGCGTGCGCTGGTACGCGCTGATGGTCCACGTGCACCTCGCCGAGACGGCGCGGGCGCGCGGCCAGGAGCCCGGCGCGCACTTCGACGTCGGCGGCACGTTCGAGGGCGAGGCCGTGCGCACCCCGCAGGGGTGGCGGTTCCGGCGGCTGGACGTGCGGCCGGTGTGGTTCAACGGGCAGCCGCCCGTGTTCGAGCGGGCGACGGCGTGAGGGGCGAGGTCATGCGGAACACAGGAGAAGCCGTGGCAGCGGGGAGCGCGCGGACCGGGCCCGTGCGGGTCGAGATCGTGCTGGACATCCCCTGCGTGTGGTCCTACTTCGCGTTCGCCCGCTTCCAGCGCGCCGCCGCCCGCCACCGGGCGCGGGGCGGCGAGGTGGAGGTCCGGTTCCTGCCCTTCCAGCTCGACCCGGACGCCACCGCCGAGGGCGAGCCCAAGCTGGAGGTGCTGCGCCGCTCGTTCGGCGACCGCACCGACGACGCCGTCGCCGGGATCACCGCCAAGGCCGCCGAGGAGGGCCTGGTCTTCCGGCACGCCGGCGCGGTCATGTCCAGCACCTTCGAGGCGCACCGGCTCATCGCGGTCGCCGCCGGGCAGGGCCGCGCCGAGGCGATGGTCGAGCGGCTGTTCCGCGCCCACCACACCGACGGGCTGAACGTCGCCGACCCCGCCGTGCTGCGCCGCCTCGCGGCCGAGGCCGGGGTCGCCTGGAGCGACGGGCTGGCCGCCGAGACGCGCGCCGAGCTGGACCGGGTCCGCGCGAGCGGGGTGCGCGGCGTCCCGGTCTTCGCCGTGGACGGCCGCGAGCTGCCCGGCGCGCAGTCGGAGGAGGTCCTGCGCGCCGCCCTCGAAAAAGGCGACAAATCGCTATCTGCCCAGTCTGGATAGGGTGACGGCCATGCTGCACGGACGCGACGCCGAACTGGCCACGCTCGACCGGCTGCTCCGGCTGGCCCGTGCCGGGCGGAGCGGCGTGCTGGTCCTGCGGGGCGAGGCCGGGATCGGCAAGACCGCCCTGCTGGACCACGCCGCCGCCTCCGCCGCCGACATGCGCGTGCTGCGCGCCACCGGCGTCGAGTACGAGAGCACGCTGCCCTACGCGGGCCTGCACCTGCTGCTGCGCCGCCACCTCGACCGCGTGGACGCGCTGCCCGAGCGGCAGGCGCGGGCCCTGCGCGACGCGCTGGCGCTCGGCGACGGCGCGGCCTCGCCCGGGGACCGCTTCCTGGTCGGGCTCGCGGTGCTGACGCTGCTGTCGGACCTGGCCGAGGAGCGGCCGCTGCTGTGCGTGGTGGACGACGCGCACTGGCTGGACGCCGCGACCGCCGAGGCGCTGCTGTTCGCGGTGCGGCGGCTGGAGGCCGAGCCGATCGTGGTGCTGCTGGCGGTCCGCGACGCCGACGCGCCCGCGGCGGACACGCCGGTGTTCGCCGCGTCCGGCCTGCCGGAGCTGCGCCTGGCCGGGCTGCCCGAGGACGCCGCCGCCGGGCTGCTCGCCGAGCGCGCCGCCGAGCTGCCCCGGCACGTCCGCCACGAGATCCTCACCACCGCGATGGGCAACCCCCTCGCCCTGGTGGAGCTGCCCACCGCGCGCCCCGAGGCGGCGGGCGGCCCCTCGGCCGCCTACACGCGCGTCCAGGCGGCGTTCGCCGACCGGGTCGCGGCGCTGCCCGCGCCCACCCGGACGCTGCTGCTGGTCGCCGCCGCCGACGCCCGCGGCGAGGTCCCGATCGTGCTCGGCGCGGCCGCGCGGCTGGGCGCGGGCGTCGCCGACCTGGAGCCCGCCGAGCGCCGCGGCCTGGTGGTCTCGGCGGAGGGGCGGCTGGAGTTCCGGCACCCGCTGCTGCGCGCCGCCGTCTACGAGAACGCGCCGCTCGGCGACCGGTTCGCCGCGCACCGCGCCCTCGCCGAGGCCCGCGGAGACGCCGGCGACGCCTGCGGCCGCGCCTGGCACCTGGCCCACGCGGCGACCGGGCCGGACGAGGAGGCCGCCGCTGTCCTGGAGGAGGTCGCCGCCGAGCACGCCGGGGGCGGCAACGCGGCCATGTCGGGGATGTACGCGCGCGCCGCCGACCTCAGCGCCGACCCCGCCGACCGCGGCCATGCGGCTGGCGCTGGCCGCCCGCGCCGCCGCCGACGGCGGCCTGCCCGAGCAGGCCGTCGAGTACGCCGGGCGCGCCGCGCGGGACGTCGCCGACCCGTCGCTGCGGGCCGACCTCGTGCTGATCCGCGCGACGCTCGCCGACGAGCAGGACCGCGCGGGCGAGGCCGCCCGGCTGCTGGCCGAGACCGCCGCCGAGGTCGCCCCGGCCGACCCCCGGACCGCCGGGTACCTGATGTTCCAGGCCGGGTCCGCCGCCGCCAACGCGGGCGACTACGCCGGGCTGGCCCGGCTCGCCGACCGCGCCGAGGAGCTGGCCGTGGGCAACGCCCACCTGGTCCGGGCGCTGGTGCGGCTGTTCGCCGGGCAGAACCCGCTGGAGCGGGCCGACCCGTCCGACGGCGTCGCCGCGCTCCGCGAGCTGATCGACAGCGGCGCGGCCTGCCTCGGCCCGCGCGACACGCTGCGCGCCGCGCTGTGGCACGTGATGATCGCCGACGTCGCGGGCGCGCACACGTTCGTGGAGCCGCTGGTGCGCCGCTTCCGCGAGGACGGCGCGATCGGGCTGCTGTCGCCCGCGCTGATGGTGCTGGCCCGCGCCCAGCTCATGCTGGGCCACCCGCGCGAGGCGCTGACGTCGGCGACCGAGGGGATGCGGATCGCCGCCGACACCGGGCAGCACCGGGTGCGCGTCTACCACGCGACCGTGCTGGCGCTGCTGGCGGCGATGCGGGGCGACGAGGAGCGCGTCGCCGGGCTGACCGCCGAGCCGCTGGCCCGCGACGTCCCGCCGAGCAACGTGCACGCGGCGGGCGCGCTGAGCCTGCTCGACCTGGGGCTCGGGCGGTACGACGCGGCGCTGGACCGGCTGCTGGGCGTGGTCTCGGGCGCGAACCGGCAGGGCTCCATCGGGAGCCTGCCCGACCTCGTGGAGGCCGCCGTCCGCGCGGGCCGCGCCGGGGAGGGCCGCCAGGCCGCCGACTGGTACCGGGAGTGGTCCGCGCAGGTCGCGCAGCCGTGGACCGAGGCGGTCGCGCTGCGCTGCGCCGCGCTCATGGCGGCCGACGGCGACGCGGGCGGGCTGTACGCGCGGGCCGTCGAACGGCACCGGCACGACGGCGGGATGCCGTTCGAGCGCGCCCGCACCGAGCTGCTGTACGGCGAGTGGCTGCGCCGCTCCCGCCGCCGCAACGACGCCCGCGCGGCGCTGCGCTCGGCGCTGGAGACCTTCGAACGGCTCGGCGCCGCGCCGTGGGCCGAGCGCGCCCGCACCGAGCTGCGCGCGTCGGGGGAGAGCACGGCCGGCGGCGCGGCGGACGCGCCCGTGGAGGACGTGTTCGCCGCGCTCACGCCGCAGGAGCTGCAGGTGGTGCGGCTGGCGGCGGCCGGGCTCAGCAACCGGGAGATCGGCGCGCAGCTGTTCCTGAGCCCCCGCACGGTCGGCTACCACCTGTACAAGGTGTATCCGAAGCTCGGCGTGGCCTCGCGCGGGGAACTGGCCCGGCTCGTCGCGGCCTGACGGCCGTGTCTGGGGCCTGTCTCAAAGACCTCAGCCATCACGCGAGTGCCTAACTGTCTCGGCGGGGCGAAGCCGAAGGCGAGCCCCGCCGGGACAGATCGCGAAGCGATGTGGCACTCGCCAAAGGCACGGTCAGGGTGCGAGCCGCCAGGCGAGCCCCTGGGCCGGGACTTTAGGAAACACTGCCGCTAGGCGAGCCTTCTGGGCCGGGGCTTCATAAAACACGGCGTGACCTCGCGCACGTGCGCGACCACGTCGAACAGCGTGCCGAGCGCGCCGCCCTCCATGACGTGGTCGTCGTCCTCCTCGGGCCGGTAGCCGGGGCCGATCACCCGGATGGGGCCGGGCTCGGTGAGCGGGCCGCCGCGCACGTCCAGCAGGTAGCGCTCGGGGCCGGTCGCGAGCACCGCGTCGGCCGTCCCGGCCGCGCGCGGCGGCACCGCGAGGCCGCCGTGGATGGTGCCGCGGTCGAAGGTCAGCGCGACCGACAGGTACCGGGAGCCCAGCTCGCGGCGCAGCAGGCCGCCGGTGTTGCGGCGCTCGTGCGGGCCGGTGACCAGGCGCTCCCCGGCGGCGGTGTGCGCGACCCCGCCCCAGTAGACGATCTTCTCGCCGGTGCGCCGGTGCCACCACAGCAGCGTCTCGGCCATCCGGCGCTCGACCTCCGGGAGGTCGAGCGGCCCGTCGTGGAAGCGGTGGAAGTCGGCGATGCCCCGCGCGTACCAGGCCGCGAGGCCGTCCCCGGGGACCTCGGCGACCAGCCGGGCGGCGCGCTCGGCGCGTTCGACGTGCGGCCGCTTGTCGGGCAGCGCGAGGTAGGCGGCCACGTGCTCGTCGATGCCGCCCGCGGGCCGCAGCGGCGCGTAGAGGGCGGTCAGCTCGTCCAGGCGCTCGGGGGCGTGCTCGCGGACGTGCCCGATGACCAGGTCGTAGGCGGGGGCGCGGGTGGCGGTGAAGTCCATGCCGATGACGCGCACCGGGTCGTCGGGGTGGCGCTTGTTGAACGCGCGGAGCCACGCCAGCGCGTCGAGCACCTCCTCGACCTGCCACGGCAGCCACGCCTCGCGCAGCAGCTCCCGCAGGTCGCCCTCGCCGGTGCGCAGGTGGTCGTCCAGCAGCAGGGCGCTGGTCCAGTCGTCCTCCAGCGCCAGCGTGCGGAAGCCCATCTCCTCGACGAGGAAGGCCAGCATCCGGTGCTGCAGGACGAACAGTTCGTGCGCGCCTCGGGTGGTGGTGCCGAGGCCGACGACGACGGCGTCGCGCGCGGGCCCGCGCAGGCCCTCGGGGACGAGCGGGGCCGCGTTCTCGCCGATCCAGCGGGTGACGTCGGGGCCGGTGCCGGTGCTGTTGTCCATGCCCTCGACGTTAGGAACGCGGCCCCCGCCCCGGCATCTGTCACGTGACCGGTGTGTGGTCGATGATCGCCTCGGCCAGCGGCCGGACGACCGGCGGGGTCATCAGGTGCCCCATGTCCTGGACCATCAGCAGGCGGCCGTCGGGGACGCCCTCGGCGATGAGCGCGCTGTGGCCGGGCTTGCAGGGCTCGTGCGTGCCCTCGATCGCCAGCGTCGGTGCCTTGATCCGCTCCAGCGCCCCGGCGGGCTCGAAGCCGGGGTCGGCCTGGAAGGCGCGCTGGTGGTTGGTCTCCGATCCGGGGCGGCGGGCCCGGTCGAAGATCCGCTCCTCCAGGCGGCGCTGCCCGTCCTCGTCGAAGGGCAGCGCGGGGCCGTTCATGAAGCGGGCGGTGGCGATCGCGAAGTCGATGATCGCGGCGCGCTCGGGGGCGGGCGGCGCGGCGGTGGTGAAGTACTCGACGAACTCCGGGCGCGGGAACGGCAGGTCGTCGTCCGCCGGGGCCTGCCCGGTCATCGCCCGCATGAGGGTGCGGCCCTCCTGCCCGCCGAGCGGGGACGACCCGATCACGGTGAGGGTCAGCACCCGCTCGGGGTGGTCGGCGGCGACCCACTGGGCCAGCAGCCCGCCCGCCGAGTGGCCGGCCAGGTGGGCGGCGGCGATCCCGTAGCCGTCGAGGACGGCGAGGATGTCGTCCTTGCCGGCGGCCCAGGTGTAGGGCTCGGCGTCGAAGTCGATCGCGCTGGAGCGGCCGGTGTCGCGCTGGTCGTAGCGGATGACCCGGCGGCCCGCCGCGACCAGCCGGCCGACCAGCTCGTCCGGCCAGGTGACGCTG
This sequence comes from Spirillospora sp. CA-253888, assembly GCA_050936435.1. GTDB lineage: Bacteria > Actinomycetota > Actinomycetes > Streptosporangiales > Streptosporangiaceae > Spirillospora. The sequence continues at coordinate 3,421,856 of JBNJMT010000001.1, read as the reverse complement.
GAGGACATCGAGCCGGGGATCAGCAGGACCGGCGGGTGCGCCGCGTCCCCGAACTCCTCGGTCCACAGCTCGACGGTCCCGTTGGTGATGATGCGCTCGGCGGCCAAAATCTTCTTCCTCTCGTTCGGTGTTGAGTGAGAGCTTGCCGGGGCGCGGCACCGGGGCCATCCGTAGGACTACTGGGGATCACCGGCCAAGTGGCGGGCGAGTTCGGTACGGGAGGCGACGCCGAGCTTCGGATAGATCTTGTAGAGGTGGTACTCGACGGTCCGGGGGCTGAGGAACAGGCGCGCGGCGACGTCCTTGTTGGACGCCCCCTCGGCGACCAGGCGGGCGATGCGCAGCTCCTGGGGCGTCAGCGAGTTGAGGGCGTCGGCCTCGGGAGCGGCGGAGGTCTCCCCGGCGGCGCGCAGCTCCTCCAGCGCGCGCTTGGCCCAAGGGTCGGCCCCTAGGCGCTGGAACGTCTCCGCAGCCGTGCGCAGAGGCCCGCGGGCGTCTCCGGCGCGGTGCACGCGGCGGAGCCGTTCCCCGTACAGCAGGGCCGTGCGGGCGTGCTCGAACGGCGATCCGTTGTGGAGACGGAGGGCTTCCTCGTAGAAGGGGAGCGCCTTCTCGCCCTCCTCCAGCAGGGCCTGGCAGCGGGCGACCAGCGCACGCGACTCGTCGGTCTGCGCGGTCGAGGCCCACCGCCTGTACGCGGCGACGGCCTCGTGCGCGGCGGCCGTCTCGCCGCACCCCACGGCCGCCTCCACGCGGTCGGGCGTGGACCGCCACACGGTCGTCGGGTGGCCCGCGCCGGGACCGGCCGACACCAGCGCCGCGAACCGCGAGTGCGCGGACGCGAACCGGCCCATGCCGAGGTCCAGCAGGCCGAGCGCATAGGAGGCGATGCCGGCGCGGAGGCCGACGCGGTGCGGGACGGCGATGGCGAGGGCGTCGGCCGCGTGCCGCTCGCACCGCTCCTCCTGCCCGCGCACGGCGGCGACGGCGGCGAGGTTGGCCAGGTGGGCGGCCTCGGAGTTGGCGTAGCCCGCCTCGCGCGCGAGGGTCAGCCCCTCCTCGGCGATGGAGGCGCTGAGCGCGAACCGGCCGCTGAGGCGCTCGGCGGTCGCGACGTACTCCAGCACGACGGGGAGCTGCCCGACCATGCCCGAGACCCGCGCGACCCGCCCGGCGCGCACGATGAAGTCGGCGGCCAGGTCGATCTCGCCGAGGTAACTGGCGGCGGCCGACGCCCACAGCAGGTCGGCGGCCTCGGTCAGCTCGCCGGACCGTTCCAGGGCCTCCCGCAGGACGGCGCCCCCGCGCTCGCGGTCGCCGCCGAGCAGCGCGCCGATCCCGACGAGCATCCCGCGCAGGAAACCGCCCTCCAGCCGCGCGGCCCGCTCGCCGACCTCGATGATCGCGGCGACGTCCCCGACGACCCCGGCGGCCTCCCCGGCGTCGGCGAGCAGCTCCGGCGTCGTCCCGGCCTCCAGGAAGATCCGCAGGGCCTGCGCCGCGTCCCCGGAGTTCAACTCGAAGCGCCCCTTGAGCTGGGCGGCCTCGATCCGCAACTCCTCGCCGCCCGACTCGCGGGCCGCCGCCAGGCACGACTCGGCCTGGCCGGGCCGCCCGCCGAGCCACGCCGCCCGCGCGGCGTCGAGCAGCCGCCGCGCCCGGACCCGCCGGTCGGGCGTGAGGTCGGCGGCGCGGCCGAGGGCGGTCGCGGCGTCGCCGTAGCCGCCGCGCTCCCGGGCCCGTTCGGCGGCCGCGGCCAGCTCGGCGGCGACGGCTTCGTCCCGCCCGACGGCCGCCTCGGCGCGGTGCCAGGCGCGGCGGTCGGGGTCGTCCAGGACGGCGGCGAGCGCGGCGTGGGCGCGCCGCCGTTCGGCGGGCCCGGCGGCGGTGTAGGCGGCCGACCGGACCAGCGGGTGCCGGAACCGCAGCTCCGCGCCGTCGATCCGCACCAGCCCGGCGCCCTCCACGGCCTCCAGCACGCCGGCGGCGTCCACGCCGTCCGGAACGGCGGCCAGGACGGCGTCCAGATCGCCGCGCCCCTCGGCGGCCGCGACGAGCAGCAGCCACCGCGCGTCCGCCGGCAGCTCCGCGATCCGGCCACCGAACAGGTCCGCGCCGACCGGCAGCGGGTCGGGCAGCGCCTCCCGCCCCGCGAGCTGCGCGGCGCTGAGCCGTTCCCCGGCCTCGCGGAGCGCGAGCGCGTTGCCGTCGGTCAGCGCGACGAGGCGTTCGACGACGGCCGGCGCGGCCCCCTCCAGCAGGCGCCCCGCGCTCTGCCGATCGAGCCCCCCGACGCGCAGGACGGGCACGTCGCCAACGGCGCCGCCGTCCCGGACCGCGAACAGCAGTGCGACCCCGTCGTCGCGCACGCGCCGGGCCGCGAAGGCCAGCGCGTCCGCCGAGGCGCGGTCGGCCCACTGGAAGTCGTCCACCAGGCAGACCAGCCCGCCGTCGCCGGCGGCCTCCGCGAGCAGCGACACCACGCCCGCCGCGACCAGGAAGCGCGCGTCCTCGGGCGGCGCGGCCAGCCCCAGCGCGCCGCGCACGGCGTCGCGCTGCGGCGCGGGCAGGGCGTCCACCAGATCGACCACCGGGTTCAGCAACTGGTGCAGGACGGCGAACGCGAGCCCCTGCTCGGCCTCGCTCCCGGCCGCGCGCAGCACCCGCGTCCCGGCCCCGGCCCCGGCCCCGGCCCCGGCCGCGTACTCCAGCAGCGCCGACTTGCCGACCCCCGCGGCCCCGCGCAGCACCAGCGCGCGTCCCGAACCGGCCCGCGCACCGGCGACGACCTGGTCGATCGCCGCCCGTTCCGTCTCCCGTCCAACCAGCATGCGCAGATTCTCCCTGGTGCAACAGTGAACGCGTCAGGCGCGTCCTCGGGAATACAGAGAGGACGACCGAAGGAGCCCGATGGTGGAAGCAGCCGTCACCCTGGCACTGCTGGTCCTGGCCTTCGCGGCCGTCGCCTGGACGGAGACGCGGACGCTGCATGGGAAAAGGCCGGTATGCGGGACGGAGCACATCTCCGACATGCATGATGAAGTGCCTGTCATGACTCTGCGTTCCCGAACGGTCGCGTTCGGCGAACATGGGAAGGAGGCGTGTTGGAGACGGTCGCAGCGTTCGGTCTCGTCGCCGCCGTGCTCACCGGGATCCTGTGGATCGAGGCGAGGACGGAACGCTCGAAGGGCGCCCGCGTGCGGAGCGCGCCGCGGCGGAGGGCGGACTCGGGCCCGAAGTCGGCCTACCTGTCGGGGGTGACGGCCTGCCGCTCCCGCACCCACTGACCGGACCGGCCTCCGCCCGGGGTCAGGAGGGATCGCCGGGCTCGGCCGCGCGGACCTTGTCCGCCGCCCCGGCCCGGGGGACGCCGTCCACCTCGACGCAGATGCCGAAGACGCGGTCGTGGCCGGTCCAGCCGTTGACGCGCCCCCGGTTGTTGCTGATCTGCACGCGCCTCCGGGCCGGGTCCAGGGCCGACACCAGGTGCAGGTAGACCGTTCCGGCGACGCGGGCGAGGACGATGTCGCCGACCTCCAGCCTGGCCGGGTCCACCGGCGCCACCACCACCCGCTGGCGGCTGCGGATCAGCGGGACCATGGAGGAGCCGGTGGGCCGGAACGCGACGGTCCGCCCGTCGGCGACCCGGCTCGCCATCGTGTCCAGAGCGCCCATACGACGACCATGCCAGGTCGCCCGGCGGCTCTCCACCCGTTAACGCCGCGCCTCCGGCCGCCCGGCCGGCCGGGCGGCCCGCGGGCGGGTCAGGACGCCTTGCGCATGGAGCCGGCCGGGGTGCGGACGGTCACGTTGATCCGGTTCCAGGCGTTGATCGTGGCGATCGCCATGACCAGCGCGGACAGCTCCTTCTCGTCGTAGTGGTCGGCGGCCAGGTCCCAGACCTCGTCGGGGACGCCCGCGCCGTTGTCGGCGATGCGGGTGGCCGCCTCGGCCAGGGCCAGCGCGGCGCGCTCCTCGTCGGTGAAGAACGGGGCCTCGCGCCAGGCCGCCACCGACCACAGCCGCTCGTCGGTCTCGCCGTCCTGCTTGGCGTCGTGGGCGTGCATGTCCACGCAGAAGCCGCAGCCGTTGATCTGGCTGACGCGCAGCTTGACCAGTTCCAGCGTGCGCTTGGGGAGCACGCTCTGGCCGAGGAACGCCTCGATGTCGAGCAGGCCCTGGGTGGCGGGGGCGGCGAGCGAGTAGATCTTGGGCAGGCGGTGCATCATCTTCTCCTTAACTGAATGGGGAATATCTAGATTTTGGGCGGGCGGCGGTCCGGGGCTCCCGGCGGTCAGGGACGGATCAGGTCTGGTGCCGCGCGTACCAGGCCCGCACGTTGTCGGCGAGGCCCGGGTTCCTCTTCTCCGCGTCGGCCGCCACGTCCGCGAGGGTCTGCTCGGCCAGCGAGCGGCGCCAGGCCATCTCGGCCTTCAGCATCGCCGTCTTCAGCGAGCACGGGCTCGCGAACGCCGACTCGGGGGCCCCCGCGCCGAGGCCCCGCCGGCGGATCTCGGTGCACTGGAACGCCTCCTCCGGCCCCTCGATCGCGGTCACCACGTCCATCAGCGTGATCCGGTCGAGCGGGCGGGCCAGCCGGAAGCCGCCGCGCGCGCCGGCCGTCGAGGTCGCGATGCCCGCTCTGACCAGGGCCTGGAGCTGCTTGTTCAGGTAGGGCGGGGGAAGGTCGTAGCCGGCGGCCAGCCGGCCGGTGGAGACCGGGCGCTCGCCGCCGAGCCAGTCGAGCAGCAGGCACACGTGCGCCGCCCATTCGACCCCCTCGCTCATCCGCATATCTAGATGTTAGACATCCAGATTGGCGAGGGCAAGCCTGGCGCGGATCCGGTCCACGTCGTGCCGCTCCTCCGGCGGCAGGGGCGCGCCGGCCGCCTCGCGCGCGGCGGCCGCGCTCTCCAGCAGGCGGACCGCCTCGGCGGCCTCCCCGGCCAGGGCGTGCGCCCCCGCCAGGCCCTCCTGCGCCAGCGCGATCGCGCGCGGGTCGCCCACCCGCTCCGCGGCCCGCAGCCCCTCGGTGTGCAGGGCCAGCGCCCGCGCGGCGTCGCCCCGCTGCTCCGCGATGAAGCCCAGCTGGGCCAGGACGAAGGCGATGCCCGCCATGCCCCCGATCCCTCGCAGCCACTCCAGCCAGGGGCGCAGGTACTCCTCCGCCGCGTCCAGGTCGCCCCGGCGGCGCGCGATCAGCGCCAGGCCCGTCGCGGCGAACTCCTCCGCCGTACGGCTCGAATGCCTCCTGGCCAGCGCGTAGGCGCGGCGGTGCAGGTCCTCGGCCCGGTCCAGGTCGCCCTGCAGCAGCGCCAAGCGGCCGAGGCCCGTCAGCTTCGAGGAGACCTCCGTCCACATCCGGAGGTCCTCGGCCACGCGGAGCTCGTCGGTGCGCAGCCGGACCGCCAGCTCCAGGTCGCCGACGATCTCCGCCCGGCGCGACAGCGCGTCGGACGCCTCCTGGCGGCCCCAGGCGTCGCCCAGCTCGGTGAACAGGGCGAGGCCGCGCTCGCCCGAGGCGCGCAGCCCCTCCAGGTCGCCGTCCACGATCGCCAGCCGCGCCAGCAGGGTCAGCGCGGCCGCCTCGCCCCAGCGGTCGCCATGGGAGCGGAACGTCTCCAGCGCCTCGCGGGCCCGCTCGTTGTGCTTGGCCAGATCGCCGTAGTACCAGCGCAGGGACGTCAGGAACCACTGCGCGCGGGCGCGGGGGAGCGGCTCGTCGAAGGCGGCGAGGACCTCCTCGACCTCCTTCTCGGCGACCTCGTCGCCCTGGGCGATCATCATCCCCGCGTGCCAGGCCAGCGCCTCGGCCCGGGGGCCGGAGGAGGTCTCCAGCGCCCTCGCCAGGGCGCGGCGGGCCTCGGTGAGGCGGCCGCGCAGGTACCAGTACCAGGCCAGCGCGTTCACCAGGCGCAGGGGCTCGCCGGTCGCCTCCAGGGCGAGGCGCAGGTTGGCGTGCTCCTGGTCCAGGCGGGCCAGCCACCGGCCCTGTTCGGGGCCGCGCAGCTCGGCCGCGGCCCGTTCGGCCAGGCCGAGGTAGTAGCGCGCGTGGCGCTCGCGGAGCGCGTCCCGCTCCCCCGCCTCCTCCAGGCGCTCCTGGCAGTAGGCCGACACCGACTCCAGCAGGCGGTAGCGGCCGCCCGCGTGCACGACCAGGGAACGGTCCACCAGGTGCGGCAGGACGGTCAGGTCGGCGTCGCTGACCTGCTCGGCCGCCTCCAGCGTGCAGCCGTCGGCGTGCACCGACAGGCGGCGCAGCACCGCCCGCTCGGCGGGCGGCAGCAGCTCCCAGCTCCAGTCGATCATCGCGCGGAGGGTCCGCTGCCGGGCGGGGCCGCCGCGCTTGCCGGCGTCCAGCAGCGTGAACCGGTCGTCCAGCCGCGCGGCCAGCTCGTGCACGCCGAGCGACCGCACGCGCGTCGCCGCCAGCTCCAGCGCCAGCGGCAGGCCGTCCAGGCGGCGGCAGATCGCCGCCACCGGCGCGGCCGTCCCGGCGTCCAGCTCGAAGCCGGGGGACGAGGCCGCCGCGCGGGCGACGAACAGCTCCACGGCGCTGAAGCCGCGCAGGGTCTCCGGGGCGATGTCGGCGCCCGGCAGGTGCAGGGGCCGCACCGGCCGGACGCGCTCGCCCGGGATGTCCAGCGGCTCCTGCGAGGTCGCCAGGACGCGGAGTCCGGGCGCGGCGCGCAGCAGGCGCTCGGCCAGGTCGGCGACCTCGTCGATCATGTGCTCGCAGTTGTCCAGCACCAGCAGCAGCCGCCGGTCGCCCAGCGCCCCGCCCAGCCGCTCGGACGGGCACGCGAGCGCCCCCGCCCCGTCCCGCACGCCGAGCGTCGCCGCGATCACCTCGGCCGGCTCGGCGGCCGATCCCGCCAGCTCCACCAGCCACGCCCCGTCCGGGAACTCCCCGGCCGACCGGGCCGCCGTCTCCAGCGCCAGCCGCGTCTTGCCGACGCCGCCGGGGCCGGTGAGCGTCACCAGGCGGTGGTCGCGCAGCAGCTTCCGCGTCCCGGCGACCGCGTCCGCGCGGCCCACCAGCTCGCCCAGCACGGCGGGCAGGTTGCCGCGGGAGCCGGGCGGCGCGGCCGCGCCCGGCGACTGCTCCAGGATCGCCTGGTGCAGGGCCGCCAGCTCCGGGCCCGGGTCCAGGCCCAGCTCGTCGGCCAGCCGCGCCCGTACGTCGGCGTACCCGGCCAGCGCCTCGGTCTGGCGGCCCGCGCGGTAGAGCGCCAGCAGGTGCGCCGCGCGCAGCCGCTCGCGCAGCGGGTGCTCGACCACCAGGGGCGCCAGCTCGTCGGCCAGCACCGCGTGCTCGCCCAGTTCGAGGCGGGCCTCGGCCTGCTCCTCCCGGGCCGTCAGGCGCTGCTCCTCAAGCGCGGTGATGGCGGGGCGCGCGAACTCCAGGTCCGCGAAGTCGGCGAACGCCGGGCCTCGCCACAACGCCAGCGCGTCCGTCAGCAGCTCCGACCTGGCGCGGGGGTCGCCCGCCCGGCGCGCCTGCGCGACCAGCGCGGTGAAGCGGCCCGCGTCCACCGCGTCCGCCGCGACCTCCAGCGCGTACCCCGGCGGGCGCGACACCACCAGCGAGCGGTCGCCGAGCGCCGAGCGGAGCTGGGACACCCGCGCCTGGAGCGTGCCCGTCGGGTTGCGCGGCGGCCGGTCGCCCCACAGGTCCTCGACCAGGCGGTCCACCGGCACCGGGCGGCCGGGCGTGATCAGCAGGTCCGCGAGCAGCGCCCGCACCTTGGCCTCGGGAACGGCGACGGGCTCGCCCTCCGCCGTCCACACCGCGAGCGGACCCAGCACCCCGAAACGCACCGGACCAGCCTATGCCCCGTAGCGGGCCCGAAGGATCTCCGTAGCGGACCGCCCGAAAGTGAGGTCAACACGAAAACGGAACGGAAGAGGAGCACGAGATGGCGGAGAACGAGCGTCCCACGGTGGCGGTCATCGGCCTCGGCCCGATGGGCGCGACGATGGCCGAGACCTTCCTGAAGGCCGGCCACCCCACCATCGTCTGGAACCGCACCGCGAGCAAGGCCGACCCGCTGGTCGAGCAGGGCGCGACACTGGCCGGCAGCGCCGCCGAGGCCGCGCTGGCGGCGGACGTGACGGTCATCAGCCAGATCCACTACGAGGCCATGTACGACTCGTTCGGCGACGCCCGGCTCGACGGCGCCACCCTGGTCAACCTCAGCTCGGGCTCGCCCGAGGAGCTGCGCCGGGCCGGGGAATGGGCGGCCGGGCGCGGCGCGACCCTGCTCACCGGCGGGATCATGGTGCCGCCGCCGGGCATCGGGCAGCCGGGCGCGTACGTGTTCTACAGCGGCCCCGAGAAGGTCCTGGACGAGCACCGCGCCACGCTGAAGGTGCTGGCCGACACCACCTACGTCGGCCCCGACCTCGGCCTCGCGATGGCGTTCTACCAGGCGCAGCTGTTCGTCTTCTGGTCGTCGGTGTCGAGCTTCGCGCACGCCGCCGCGCTGGTCGGCAGGTACGGCGTCGGGCCCCGGGAGTACATGCCGTTCGCGCGGGGGCTGCTCGCCGACCTCGCCTCCGACGGGCCGATGGGCTACGTCCGGATCGTCGCCGACGAGATCGCGGCGGGCGCCTTCCCCGGCGGCGAGAACTCCCTGCGCATGCAGGCCGTCGGCGCGGACCACGTGGTCGAGGCCAGCGCCGACGCCGGGCTCGACACCGACTACCCCAAGGCGCTGCGCGACCTGTTCTGGAAGGTCGTGGACGCCGGGCACGGCGACGAGGGCCTCGGCGCCGTCTACCGGGTCGCCACCCGCGACCTCGGCTGATCCGCGCCTCGCGCCCCCTCCGCCCCGCGCGGCGGAGGGGGCGCGCGCAACCCCACCCGCCCCGGCGGGGTTCGGGGCATGCCACGAACCGAGGAGCCCCCCATGACGCTCACCCTTCCGGCCCCCGCGCGGACGGCGGCCGGACAGGCCCGGGCGCTGCCGCTGCTGGCGGCGGTCTTCATGACCACGCTCGACTTCTTCATCGTCAACGTCGCGCTGCCCTCGGCCCGCCGCGAGCTGGCCGCCGGGGCGACCGCGACGTCCCTGGTCGCGGCCGGCTACGGGCTGGCGTACGCGGCGTCGCTGGTGGTCGCGGGGCGGCTCGGCGACCGGTACGGCCGGCGGCGGGTGTTCACCGCCGGGCTCGCCCTGTTCACGCTCGCGTCGGCGGCCTGCGGCCTCGCGCCCGCCGCCGGGGTGCTGGTGGCCGCGCGCGTCGTGCAGGGCGTCGCCGCCGCCCTGGTCGCGCCGCAGGTCCTGGCGCTGCTGGGCGCGCTGTACCCCGGCGCGGCCCGCGCGCGGGCGTTCGCCTGGTACGGCACGACCGTCGGCCTCGCCGGGATGGGCGGGCAGACCCTCGGCGGCCTGCTGATCGCCGCCGACCCGGGCGGGCTCGGCTGGCGGGCCTGCTTCCTGGTGAACGTCCCGGTCGGCCTCGCCGCGCTGGCGCCGCTGCGCCGCCTGGTGCCCGAGTCGTTCGGCCCCGCCCGCTCCCTGGACCTCGGCGGCGCGCTGCTGCTGGGGGCGGGGCTGGTGCTGGTGATCGTGCCGCTGACCCGTCCGGGCGCGTGGCCCGCGCTGCTCGCGGCGGTGCCGGTGCTGGGCGCGTTCGCGGCCGCGCAGCGCCGCCGCGTCGCCGCCGGGCGCGCGCCGCTGCTCGACCCGGCGCTGCTGCGCGACCGGGCCTTCGCGCGCGGGCTGGCCGCCGTCGCGCTGCTGTTCGCGACCTCGGCCGGGCTGACGTTCGCCCTCGCCCTGGTGCTGCAGGAGCACCACGGGCTCGGCCCGCTCGCCGCCGGGGCGGTCTTCACGGCGCTGAACGCCGGGTTCTGCGCCGCCGCCACGCGCGTCGAGCCGGTTCGCGCCGCCGGTCGGCGCGGCCCTGCTGGCCGCCGGGCTGCTGGCGATCGCCGCCACCGCGGCCGGGCCGCAGCCCGCGCGCCTGGTGCCCGGGCTGCTGCTGGCCGGCGCCGGGATGGGGCTGACGATGTCCCCGCTGATCTCGGCCGCGCTGGCCGCCGCCGGTGACGAACTCGCAGGCCAGGCGTCGGCCGTCCTCGGGACCGTGCAAGAGTTGGCGGGCGTGGCCGCCGTCGCCGTCACGGGGCTGGTCCTGCTCGGCCTGCGGGCCGGACCGGTCGCGGCGCTGGCGGTCCCCGCCGCCTGCGCGCTCGCCCTGCTCGCGCTCGCCAGGAGGCCGGCGCGCTAGAACATTTTGCGAGAACGCCTGTTCAGGCGGTTTGCTGGGACGCCTGCTCCCGCCGCCCGCTGAACGGCATGCGGTCCGGGCTCGTACGACCCCGTACCCGACGAAAGGAAAACCGTGTCCCTGACCTTCCGCCATCCGGTCCCGGCCGCCACCGCCACCGAGCTGGAGCGCCTGTACACGCACGTCCAGACGCGCGACCCGGCCGAACCGGAGTTCCACCAGGCCGTCGGCGAGGTCCTGGAGACGCTGGCGCCGGTGCTGGCCGCCCGCCCCGAGCTGATCGACGCCGCGGTGCTGGAGCGCCTCACCGAGCCCGACCGGCAGGTCATGTTCCGGGTGCCGTGGCAGGACGACGCCGGCCGCGTACGCGTCAACCGCGGGTTCCGCGTCGAGTTCAACGGCGCGCTCGGCCCGTACAAGGGCGGCCTGCGCTTCCACCCCAGCGTGTCGCTGTCGGTGGTGAAGTTCCTCGGCTTCGAGCAGGTCTTCAAGAACGCCCTGACCGGCCTGAACCTCGGCGGCGGCAAGGGCGGCAGCGACTTCGACCCGCACGGCCGCTCCGACGCGGAGGTCATGCGGTTCACGCAGTCGTTCATGACCGAGCTGTACCGCCACCTCGGCGAGCACACCGACGTCCCGGCCGGCGACATCGGCGTCGGCGGCCGCGAGATCGGCTACATGTTCGGCCAGTACCGGCGGATCACCGGCCGCTGGGAGGCGGGCGTGCTCACCGGCAAGGGCCTCGGCTGGGGCGGGTCGCCGGGCCGCGTGGAGGCCACCGGGTACGGCAACGTGCTGTTCGCGCGCGAGATGCTGCTGCACCGCGGCGAGGACCTGGAGGGGCTCCAGGTCACGGTGTCGGGCTCGGGCAACGTCGCGATCTACAGCGTCGAGAAGGCGCAGGCGCTGGGCGCGAACGTGCTGACGGTCTCCGACTCCTCCGGCTACGTCGTGGACGACAAGGGCATCGACCTCGCGCTGCTCAAGCAGGTCAAGGAGGTCGAGCGCGGCCGCGTCTCCGACTACGCCGAGCGGCGCGGCTCGTCGGCGCGCTTCGTGCCCGGCGGCAACGTGTGGGACGTGCCCGCCGACATCGCGCTGCCCTCGGCCACCCAGAACGAGCTGGACGCCGACGCGGCGCGCGTCCTGATCCGCAACGGCGTGCGCGCGGTGTCGGAGGGCGCGAACATGCCCGTCACGCCCGACGCGGTCCGGCTGTTCCAGGAGGCGGGCGTGTCGTTCGCCCCCGGCAAGGCCGCCAACGCGGGGGGCGTCGCGGTCAGCGGCCTGGAGATGCGGCAGAACGCCGGGCGCGAGCTGTGGACGTTCGAGCGCGTCGAGCAGGAGCTGGCCCGGATCATGACGGAGGTGCACGCCACCGTCGCCGCCACCGCCGAGCGGTACGGCGCGCCCGGCGACTACGTGACCGGCGCGAACATCGCCGGTTTCGAGCGCGTGGCCGACGCCGTGCTCGCGCAGGGATTGGTCTGATCCGCACCGGGTAACGCCCGGGGATGCGGGTGCTGACGCTGAATCTCTGGGAGACGCGCGGTGACTGGGCCCGGCGGCGCGACGCGCTCGCCGCCGGGATCGCCCGTCTGGACCCCGACCTCGCCGCCTTCCAGGAGACCGCGAAGACCGGCGACTACGACCAGGTCGCCGACCTGATGGGCGAGGGCTACCACCTCGCCCACTCGGCGACGCGGGAGGAGGGCGGCCAGGGCATCACGATCGTGTCGCGCTGGCCGCTGCGCGAGGTGCGCGAGGTCGACCTGGCGGTGCCGCCGCGCACCGACGACTTCGCCTGCACGACGCTGCTGGCGGAGGTGGACGGCCCGGTGCCGCTGCTGTTCGGCAACCACTTCCCGAGCTGGCGCCCCCACCTGGAGTACGAGCGCGAGCAGCAGGCCGTCCTCGTCGCGCGCGAGGTGGAGGCGATGCTCGCCGGCCGCGACCTGCCGGTGGTCGTGGCGGGCGACATGGACGCCGCGCCGGAGTCGGCGAGCATGCGGTTCTGGACGGGCCGCCAGTCGCTGGAGGGCACGAGCGTCTGCTACCAGGACGTGTGGGAGCACGCGCGCGGGACCGCGCCCGGCCACACCTACACGCCCTCCAACCCGCTGATGGAGGCCGGCGACTGGCCGTTCCGGCGGATCGACTACATCCTGGTGCGCCGGAACGCCGACGGGGGGATGTCCCTGCGCGTCCGCGACTGCGCGCGGGCGTTCGTGGAGCCGGTGCAGGGCGTGCAGGCCAGCGACCACTACGGGCTGACGGCGGTGCTGGAGCCGCGCTCCGGCTGAGACGGCCGGAACGGCGTCAGCCGGCCGGCCGCTGGAGCGCGGCCTCGCGGGCGTCGAGCAGCTCGTCCCAGTGCTCCTCGGCCCAGGCGCACATCGCGTCGATCGGGCCGAGCATGCTCCGGCCCAGCGGGGTCAGCGCGTACTCCACGGCGCGCCCGTCGGCGCTGCGCTCGACGATCCCGTCCCGCTCCAGCAGCCGCAGCGACTTGGTCAGCGACTTGGCGGTCACGCCGCGCAGCGGGACGCGCAGCTCGGAGAAGCGGCGCGGGCCGCCGGCCAGGCACCGGATGACCATCCCGGCCCACTTGTCGGGGAACCGGAACGGGCTCAGGTCGGACGGGCAGAGCGGGTCGAACATGTCCGGGTGCAGCGGGGAGGTCACCGGCTCACGGTAGACGAGGTATCCGACCGGAAACCACCCCCTCGGTTAGCGTCCCGGCAACACGAGCGGGAGGACCTTCCATGAGCGAGATCGTTGTCTTCGGGGCCGGCGGGCGCGGCGGCCGGGCGGCCGTCGCCGAGGCGCGGCGGCGCGGCCACGCGGTGACCGCCGTCGTCCGCGACCCGGCCGGGCACGGGGACCTGGCGGCCGACGGCGTGCGCGTGGTCGCGGGCGACGTCACCGACGCCGCGAGCGTCGCCGCGGCCGCCGCCGGGCACGACGCCGCGATCAATTCCACCTACGACCTCGGGGCCGAGCCCGCCGCGTTCTTCACCGCCTCCGCCGAGGCGCTGCTGGCCGGGCTGCGGCGCGCGGGCGTCGGCCGGCTGGTGCACGTGGGCCTCGCCTCGGTGCTGGAGGACGCGTCAGGCACGCCGCTGATGGACGCGCCCGGCTACCCGCAGGAGTACCGGTCGTTCTTCCTCGGGCACGCCGCCGGGAACGACGCGCTGCGCAAGGACGCCGACTTCGACTGGGTGGTGGTCAGCCCGTCCGGCGACTTCGACCACGAGGGGGCGCGCACCGGCGGCTACCGGATCGCCCCGGCCGACGCCGCCTCCCGCGTCTCCTACGCCGACTTCGCGATCGCGCTGCTGGACGAGATCGACGCCCCGGCCCACCACCGCGTGCACATCGGGGTCGAGCGGGCATGACGGACGTCCTGGACAGCCCCGAGCCGTTCGTCGCCGACCACATCCGCCGCTTCCTGGAGACCGGCGGGCGGCCCCGGCCCGGCATGAACGACCTGCTGCTCACCACGCGGGGCCGCAGGACCGGCCGGCTGCGGCGCACCGCGCTGGTCTACGTCCCGCACGGCGACCGCTACCTCCTGGCGGCCTCCAACCGGGGCGCGGACCGGCACCCCGCCTGGTACCTCAACCTCGTCGCCGACCCGGAGGTGACGGTGCAGGTGGGCGAGCGCTCCCTCCCCGCCCGCGCCCGCACCGCCGCCCCCGGGGAGCGGCCCGCGCTGTGGCGGCTGATCACCGAGGCCGTGCCCGGCTACGACGACTACCGGGCGATGACCGGGCGGGAGATCCCGGTCGTGGTCATCGAGCCGCGGTGACGTCGGTCCCGGTCAGCGGCAGCCGGAACACGAACCGGGCGCCGCGCGGGCTGTCGGCGATGCGCAGCGACCCGCCGTAGGTCTGGGCGATCTCGCGGGCGATGGGCAGGCCGAGACCGGTCCCGGCGGGGTCGCGGCGCTGGGAGTCGGGCAGCCGCGCGAACCGCTCGAAGACGCGCTCGCGGGACTCGGGCGGGACGCCCGCGCCGTCGTCGAGCACCTCCAGCACCGCCTCGCCGCCGTCCACCGCGACGGTGACCGTGATGCGGGACTCGGCGTGCCGCTCGGCGTTGCTGACCAGGTTGCCCAGCACCCGCGCGAGCCGGACCCGGTTGGCCGACACGACCGCGCCCCCGGCCAGCCGGGTCTCGATCGGGACGCGGCCGTCGCGGCGGCCCACCTCGTACCGCACCAGCTCGGCGAGGTCCACGCGCTCCACCGGGGCGGGCGCGCGGGCGTCCAGCCGGGACAGCTCCAGCAGGTCGGCCACGATGTCGTTCAGCCGCTCGGTGTCGCGCAGCGCGGCGCGCACCTCCGGCCTCCAGTCGTGGCCGTCGTCCTCCAGCAGCAGGCCCTCCAGCCGGGTGTGCAGGCCCGCGATGGGGTTGCGCAGGTCGTGCGAGGCGTCGGAGACGAAGCGGCGCTCGCGCCCGGCGGCCTCCTCCAGCCGCTCCAGCGTGTGGTTGACGGTCTCGGCGAGGTGCTGGATCTCCCCGCCGGTGCCGGGCTCGGGCACCCGCCGCTCCAGGTCGGCGGTGGTGTTGATCTCGGCCATCTGCTCGTCGATCGCCCGCACCGGCGCCAGCGCCTGGCCGATGGTCCGCCAGGTCCACCAGGCGATCGCCGCCAGCATCGCGGTCAGGACCAGCATGATCTCGACGGGCAGCAGCCAGCCGCGCGCGAACTGCGAGGGCTGCTGGGCGGCGAGCACCATCACGTCCCGGCCGTAGGGGGACTCGGCGAGGCGCATCCCGAACACCTGCACGCAGGTGTCCAGGTAGGACGGGCACACCCGGCGGTCCACCAGCAGCTGGCCCTTGGCGGGGTCGGTCAGGACGAGCGGGGGGCGGCCGTCCAGCGGGGGCGTGGCCTCCAGGACCCGGCCTCCGGCGCTGACGATCTGGATGTAGGGGGCCTCGTCCTTCCCGGCGGTCAGGGGCCGGGGCCTCCCGCCGCGGGCGAGCCCGTAGACGACGCGCTCGACGGTGTCGGCCGCCGACGCCGCCGCCGAGGACCGCGCCACGTCCCGGACCAGCATCAGGGCGAGACCCACGCAGGCCGACAGCACCAGCGCTGCGAGCACCACGGTGATCACCGTCGCGCGGCCCCGGACCGAGTAGAAAATCCTGGCCCACAGGCGGCGCCTTCGCGTCGCCCGGCAGTCCCCCTGCATCGGATCCCCCCGAATCCTCCCGAGCGGCGCCGAGCACTCTCGGTGAGCATCGCGCCGCACAGGGTAAGACGCTACGGCACGCGGGAGCGAATGCCCGCGCGCCGCCGCGCCGTTCAGCGATCGGGGGACGCGCCGCCGGCGCGTGCGGGGGCCCGCGCGGCGGGCAGGGCGGGCGCCAGGGCGGCGATCACCACCAGCATTCCGGCGCAGGCCGCGAAGGCGCGGTCCGGCGCCCCCGCCAGCGCGGCGAGGCCGAGGACGCCGCCGGCCTGCTTGGCGGTGTTCATCAGCCCGGAGGCGGCCCCGGCGTCCTCGCGCGGGACGCCGCCGGTGACCACGGTGGTGAGCGGCGTGGTGAACAGCCCGCCGCCCACCGCCATCAGCACCGCCGGGCCGAGGATCCCCGCGACGTAGCCGTCGCCGGGCGTCGTGCCGCTCTGCCAGGCGAACCCGGCCGCCGCCGCCAGCGCCCCGGCGGCGATCAGCGCCCGGTGGTCGAGGCGCCGCATGAGCCGGGGCGTGACGTGCAGCCCGACCAGCAGCATCAGCAGCGTGTGCGGCAGGAAGGCGAGGCCGGTGCGCAGCGCCGAGTAGTGCAGGTCGTTCTGCATGTGGAGGGTGAGGAAGTACCACATCGGGATCTGGAAGCAGGCCCCCGCCAGCAGCATGATCGTGTTGCCGAGGGCCAGGGGGCGGGCGCGCAGCAGGGGCGGCGGCACGAGCGGGTGCGGCGCGTGCCGGGTCTCCACGGCGACGAACGCGGCCAGCGCCGCGACGGCCGCCGCCAGCGCGGCGCCCCGGCCCGGCCCGGCGGCCGACAGGCCGTAAGTGAGGCCGCACAGCCCGGCCGTCACCAGGACCGCGCCGGGGACGTCCAGCCGCCGCCCGCGCCGCCCGTCGCGCCGCCCATCGCGTCCCCGGACGTCGCCGGGCAGCACGCGCACCGCCGCCGCCAGCGCGACCGCGCCGATCGGCACGTTGATCAGCAGGATCCACCGCCACGACGCCGCCTCGGTGAGCAGGCCGCCCAGCAGGTTGCCCGCCGCGCCCCCGGTCAGGCCCACCGCCGTCCACACCGCCAGCGCGCGGGTGCGCTCGGGGCCCTCCGGGAAGGTCGTGGTGAGCACCGTCAGCGTCGCCGGGGCCAGGACCGCCGCGCCCAGCCCCTGCACCGCCCGCGCCGCGATCAGCGTCCCGGCGCCGCCCGCCAGCCCGCCCGCCAGGCTCGCCCCGGCGAACACCGCCAGCCCGGCCGCGAACACCCGCCGCCGCCCGTACAGGTCGGCCAGCCGCCCGCCCAGCAGCAGGAACCCGCCGAACACCAGCGCGTAGGCCCCGGCGACCCAGGACAGGCCGACCGCGCCGACCTCCAGCTCGTCCCGGATCGCGGGCAGCGCGACGTTCACCACCGACACGTCCAGCACGACCATGAACTGCGCGGCGCAGGCCAGCGCGAGCACGCCGCGGCCCGCTAGGCTCGTCCTCATCAAACCAATGTGATCACATTGAAAAGGTAGGGTCAATGAACCGCCGCACCCGCGGCCCCGGGGCCGGGCACGCCGAGCAGCGCGCCCGGATCGCCGACGCCGTGCTCGCGATCGTCGCCGACCAGGGCCTGCACGCGGTCTCGCAGACCGCCGTGGCCCGCCGCGCCGGGATCTCGGCGGGCCGCGTCCAGCACTACTTCCCGGCCAAGCGGGAGCTGGTCGAGGCCGCCTTCGACCGCGCCAACGCCCTCGCCCGCGCCCGCATCGCCGCCCTGACCGGCCGCGACGCCCCGCCGCGCGAGATCCTGGAGACCGTGCTGACGCAGCTGGTCCCGCACGACCCGGTCACCCGCACCCACCTGCGCGTCCGCCAGGCGTTCACCGCCCTGGCCCTGGCCGACGAGGCGATCGCGGCCCGCCTGCGCGAGGACTACGCCGCCTTCCACGCCGAGCTCGCCGCCCTGCTGCCGGACGCGCCCGACCCGCGCGCGACCGCCGTGGCGCTGGCCGGGCTCACCGAGGGGCTGGCCTACTACGTCCTGATCGGCGTCAGCGCGCCCGAGGACGCCCGCGCCCGCGTGCTCACCGCGATCGCCGACGCGCACGCCCGATGACACGACCTAACCTCACGTAAGGGTAGAGTTCTTCGGTTCACGACAACGGGGGGAGACCGGTGACCACGGCTCAGGCTGGAACGACCCAGATCGCCGGCGAGGCGGCGCGCCGCCGCACGTTCGCGGTGATCAGCCACCCCGACGCCGGCAAGTCCACCCTCACCGAGGCGCTGGCGCTGCACGCCGCCGCGATCGAGGCGGCCGGCGCGGTGCACGGCAAGGCCGGGCGGCGCGGGGTCACCTCCGACTGGATGGCGATGGAGCGCGACCGCGGCATCTCCATCACCTCCTCGGTGCTGCGCTTCGAGTACGGCGACGTGCTTTTGAACCTGCTGGACACCCCCGGCCACGCCGACTTCTCCGAGGACACCTACCGGGTGCTGGCCGCCGTGGACGCCGCGATCATGCTGCTGGACAGCGCCAAGGGCCTGGAGGCCCAGACGCTCAAGCTGTTCGACGTCTGCCGGCACCGCGGCATCCCGATCATCACCTTCGTCAACAAGTGGGACCGGCCCGGCCGCGAGCCGCTGGAGCTGCTGGACGAGGTCGAGCAGCGCATCGGCCTGCGCCCGGCCCCGCTGACCTGGCCGGTCGGCATCGCCGGCGACTTCCGCGGCCTGCTCGACCGCGCCACCGGCGCCTTCACCCGCTTCGACCGCGCCCCCGGTGGCGCCAAGCGCGCCACCGAGGAGGTCGTGGACGCGGACCGCGCCGCCGCCGAGGAGGGCGAGGCGTGGACCACCGCGCAGGAGGAGCTGGCGCTGCTGGACGAGATCGGCGCCACCCTCGACATGGACGACTTCGCCGCCGGCAAGTGCACGCCGGTGCTGTTCGGCGCGGCGCTGCCCAACTTCGGCGTGCGGGCCCTGCTGGAGACCGTCTGCGAGCTGGCGCCCTCGCCGTCGCCGCGCCTGGACGTCAAGGGCGAGCCGCGCGAGGTGACCGCGCCGTTCGCCGGGCAGGTGTTCAAGGTGCAGGCGGGCATGGACCGCGCCCACCGCGACCAGCTCGCCTTCATCCGGGTCTGCTCGGGGCGCTTCGAGCGCGGCATGACGCTGACGCACGCGCCGTCCGGGCGGCCGCTGGCCACCAAGTACGCCCAGACGATGTTCGGCCGCGACCGCTCCACGCTGGACACCGCCTTCCCCGGCGACGTGATCGGCCTGCCCAACTCCACCGGGCTGATCGTCGGTGACACCCTGTACGAGAAGCGCCCGGTCGCCTTCCCGCCGATCCCGGCGTTCGCGCCCGAGCACTTCATGGTCGTGCGCGCCAAGGACAACGGCCGCGCCAAGCAGTTCCGGCGCGGCATCGACCAGCTCGACGGCGAGGGCGTGGTGCAGGTGCTGCGCAGCGACGTGCGCGGCGACCAGGCCCCGGTGCTCGCCGCGGTGGGGCCGCTGCAGTTCGAGGTGGTCGCGCATCGCATGGAGCACGAGTTCAACGCGCCGGTCAACCTCGACCGGATGGAGTACACCACCGCCCGCATCACCGACGCCGCCTCGGCCGCGACGCTGGCGTCGCGGCGCGGCGTGGAGGTCTTCACGCGCCGCCTGGACGGCGCGCTGATCGCGGTGTTCGTGGACAAGTGGCGGGTGCAGGCCGTCCAGCGCGAGCACCCCGAGGTCACCCTCACTCCGATGCTCGCGGCCGAGGCCGGCTGACCCGCACGGCCCCCCGCCGACCCGAACGCCCCCGTCTGGAGAGACCCTTTTTGCCTTCCGCCCTTTCGGCGCGCCTGAAACCGTCCGCCCCGATCACCGCCCGGCTGCTGCGCACCGAGGCGCTGTCCGGCCTGGTGGTGGCGCTGGCGCTGATCCCCGAGGCCATCTCGTTCTCGATCATCGCGGGCGTGGACCCGCGGATCGGGCTGTTCGCCTCGTTCACCATGGCCGTCACCATCGCGGTCGTCGGCGGCCGCCCCGCCATGATCTCGGCCGCGACCGGCGCGGTCGCGCTGGTCATCGCGCCGCTCAACCGCGAGCACGGCCTCGGCTACCTGGTCGCCGCCGTCATCCTGGCCGGGGTGTTCCAGGTGGTGCTGGGCTCGCTGGGGGTCGCCAGGCTGATGCGGTTCGTGCCGCGCTCGGTGATGGTGGGCTTCGTCAACGCGCTGGCCATCCTGATCTTCATGGCGCAGCTGCCCGAGCTGCGGGACGTGCCGTGGCCGGTGTACCCGCTGGTCGCCGCCGCGCTGGCGCTGATGGTGCTGTTCCCGCGGCTGACGAAGGCGGTGCCCGCGCCGCTGGTGTCGATCGCGATCCTGACCGCGCTGACGCTGGGCGCGGGGATCGCGGTGCCGACCGTGGGCGACAAGGGCGAGCTGCCCTCCTCGCTGCCGGTGCCGGGCCTGCCGGACGTGCCGTTCACCTGGGCCACCTTCGTCACCATCGCCCCGTACGCGCTGGCCATGGCGCTGGTCGGGCTGATGGAGTCGCTGATGACCGCCCGGCTGGTGGACGACATCACCGACACCCGCTCCAACAAGACGCGCGAGTCGATCGGGCAGGGCGTGGCCAACATCGTCACCGGCCTCTTCGGCGGCATGGGCGGCTGCGCGATGATCGGCCAGACGATGATCAACGTGGGGAACGGGGCGCGCACCCGGATCTCCACGTTCCTGGCCGGGGCCTTCCTGATGGTGCTGTGCGTGGTGTTCGGGCCGATCGTGTCCGATATCCCGATGGCCGCGCTGGTCGCCGTCATGATCCTGGTGTCGGTCGGCACCTTCGACTGGCACTCGGTCGCGCCCTCGACGCTGCGCCGCCTGCCGCTCGGCGAGACCCTGGTCATGGTCATCACGGTCGCGGTCGTGGTCGCCACCCACAACCTCGCGATCGGCGTGGTGGTCGGCTCGGTCACCGCGATGGTGGTGTTCGCGCGGCGGGTCGCGCACCTGGTGCGCGTGTCGGCGGTCCGCGACCCCGAGGGCGGCCGGACGGTGTACGGCGTGACCGGGGAGCTGTTCTTCGCCTCCAGCGACGACTTCGTGTCGCGGTTCGACTACGCGGGCGATCCCGAGCACGTGGTCGTGGACCTGACCGACGCCCACGTGTGGGACGCGACCTCGGTCGCCGCGCTGGACGCGGTCACCGCCAAGTACGCCGCGCGCGGCAAGACCGTCGAGATCGTCGGCCTGAACGAGGCCAGCGCGCGGATGCACGGCGCGCTGTCGGGCGAGCTGTCCGGTGGGCACTGACCCGGTGGCGCCCGCGCGACTGCGGATCGGCGAGGTCGCCGACCGGACGGGGCTGAGCCTGCGCACCCTCCGCCACTACGAGGAGGTCGGCCTCGCGCCGCCGACCGCGCGCTCGGCGGGCGGCTTCCGCCTCTACACCGACGCCGACGTGGCCCGCCTCCTGGTGATCAAGCGGATGAAGCCGCTGGACTTCACGCTGGAGGAGATGCGGGACCTGCTGGCGGTGCTGGACCGGCTGCGTTCGGCCGGAGTGGACGGCACCGAGCGGGCCCGGCTGGCGGGCCGCCTCGCGTCCTACCGGACGGAGGTGGAGGAGCGGTGCGCGGCCCTGCGGAAGCGGCTGGCCGACGCGGAGGCGTTCTCCGTCGAGCTGGGCCGCCTCGCCTGAGCGCCGGGACGGGACGCCTGGAACGGCGCCCGCCCCGATGCGCTGTCGGCTACTCCGCGCCGCCGCCGAAGAAGTCGGAGCCCTGCACGTACTCCATGGCCTTCGTGAACCCGGGGTCACTCATCCGCGCCATGAACTCCTCCTCCGAGACCTCCTCGACGCGGGTCTGGAGCCACCACAGGTTGCCGAACGGGTCGCGGACGCGCCCCACCTTGTCGCCGAACGCCAGGTGCGTGACCTCGGTGACCGACGTGCCGCCCGCCGCGACGGCCCGCCGGTGCGCCTCCTCGGCGTCCGGCACGTACAGGCGCAGGAACGCGGGCGTCTCGGGCCACTCGGGGCGCGCGTCGAACATCAGCACGACGGCGTCGCCGATGCGCATCTCGGCGTGCCCGATGGTGCCGTCCGCGTTGGCGACCCGGCCCAGGTCCTCGGCGTCGAACGCCTCGGCCAGGTAGTCCATCAGCCCGGCGGTGTCGCGGCCGATGATCCAGGGGGTGACGGTGGTGTAGCCGGCGGGGACGGGCTGAACGCTCATGAAGGGCTCCTCGGTCGCGGTGACGAGGACTACGTTAGGAGCCGTATAGGTCAGATCCCGTCCGTTACTTTCCGGGCGGGGGAAGGCGGTAGACGTAAGCCCGCCGGGCACCGCAACGCGGACAGCGTCCGAAGAAGCGCGAGCGCGACCGCCCCTCCGTGACCACGTTCCGGTACGCGCAGCGCACTTCGCCGCACGTCCCGCACGCGCGACGCACCGCGTCGACGAACGCCGCCGTGTTCGTCGGGGCCGTCAGGGACTCCTCGCTCTCCGGGAGGGCGAGGCCGGGGAAGTGGCCTTCGAGCCATGCGGGCAGGCCGTCGGGCTGGAGGGTTCCGTACGGACCGCAGTACGAGCAGTACCCCGGCCCGTGGTTGCCCGCCGTGCACTCCGGGCAGCGGCGGCCGCCGAGCCGCGCCGTGCCCTCGCAGGCCCGGCACACGCCGAGCCCTTCGCATTCGGGGCACAGCAGGCCGTGGGTCACGGTGCCGACGGTGTGCGCGGGCCGGACGTGCCCGCCTTCCGGGTAGATCGCGGGCGTCCAGGCCAGCACGTGCAGGACGCCCGGCCCGGCGCCCTCGTAGAGCCGCGCGCCGAAGCCTTCGAGCGTCGCGTCCGCCCAGGTCTCCCCGTCCCTGCGGCGCGGTCCGTGCGGGCGCCAACCGGCGTCGGCGAACGCGCGCAGCAGCCGTGCGAAGACCTCCGGGCCGGCGGGCCGGTCGTCGCCGCCCAGGGCCACCAGCACCAGATGCCGCCGCCCGTCCCCGACCGGCACGGGATCGCTCCACGCGTCCGCCACCACCGGGGGAGCGTCCGGGAAGAGCGCCGCCCCGATCTCCATCACCTGGCCGCGCAACCACACCGCACTCGCCGGTCCGGACACCGTCACCTCACCTGGACGCCAGAGCCCATGGTGCGCGAGCCGCGGCCGCCGGGGCAACGCCCGGCTCATGGAAGCCCTGGCCACAGGGCCGAGAGGGCTCCGCGCGGCCCGGCGGCCGGCCTCCGTACGGTGCCCGAGGCCTCCGGGGCGGGTCCTAGGGTCGGTGGCGGGGGCCCCGCCGCCGAGGGAGACGATCATGAAAACGGTCCAGGACGTCATCGAGCGGATGCGGGAGATCGACCGCTCGCTCGACCCGGGCGACGGCGTCGCCTGCTTCAACCGCGTCTACCTGCGCGTCACCGAGCTGGTCCTGCACCACCTCCGGGAGGGCTACTTCGCCGACCAGGAGTTCGTGCGGCGCCTCGACGTCGTCTTCGCCGACCTGTACTTCAGGAACGTGGAGGACGCCCTCGCCCGGCGCAGGCCCGACCGCTGCTGGCGCCCGCTGTTCGAGGCGCGCGGGGACGCGACGGTCTGGCCGCTCCAGTTCGTCCTCGCCGGGATGAACGCCCACATCAACCACGACCTGGCCCTCGCGGTCATCGCGACCTGCGCCGAGCGCGGCCTGCCGCCCGACCGGGAGCCCGTGCACGCCGACTTCCTCAAGGTGAACGGGCTGCTGGCGCGGATCGAGTCCGAGGTCCGCCGCGACCTGGAGCCCGCCCTGCTCCGCATCGCCACCGGGGACGCCGAAACGATCAAGCACATCGTCGGAAGCTTCAGTGTGGCCCGCGCCCGCGACATGGCCTGGTGCACGGTGGAGAACCTGTGGCCGCAGCGCCGGCTGGAGCCGCTCTACGACGCCTCGGTCGCGGTGCTGTCGCAGGCCGTCGGCGTCGTGGGCCGCCTGCTGGTGACCCCGGTCGTACCGCCGCCCGACCTCGACTGACGCCGGCGGGGCCGCCGGCGGGGCGCCCGGATCCGGCCGATCCATGTCCGGATGATGTTGGTTTATATAGCATCGCCGGACCCGATCCCGGAGGGCGCCCATGCGGTACGTGGTGATCTCGGACGCGCGTAAGGACCTGCCCAGGATGATCGCCGCCATGGCGGTGGCGACCGCCCTGCCGGTGGCCATCGGAGCGGTCACCGGAGGCGCGGGGGGTACGGTCCTGTTCGTCCTCGGCGGGCTGCTCGGCACCGCCTTGCTGGCCGTGAGCTGCTTCGCGGCCGTCGCGGTGCGCAGGGGCCGGCAGCCGCGCGTCCTGGTGACCGAGCGGGGCATCCTCTACACCGGCCGGGGGCGCGAGGACCTGCTGCCCGCCGAGCTGATCCGCTCCATCGGGGTGTCCCGGGAGAGCGGCCAGGTCCTGGTGCTGGCCGCCCACTTCGACCACACGGCCCCGCACCCGTTCGCCCAGAAGCTGGCCAGGAGCAGGACCGCCCGGAAGGGGCTCCTGGGCCCGCGCGAGCCCGGACGCCTGCTGCTCGCCATGATCGGCGACTCCGGGCCGGGCACGATCGACTTCGACCGGCTCCGCGAGATCCGGGCCATGGTCGAGGAGACCCGCATGACCGCCTGGCGCGACGAGCGCACCACGTGGTCGCGGCCCCCCTCCACCCTGCCCGCCGACGACCCGCTCGGCGCGGGCCGGCTCCTGCTGTCCGGCGGCCGCCTGACCGACTGGGACCACAACGTGCTGGCGCACGTCCAGGAGCCCCGCTGGAACGAAGGCGACCGGGGCGTCGTGGTCCACGCGGCCGACGGGAGGCTCGTCCTGCGCTGCGCCTACCAGCGCCACCAGGACATCAGGGAGATCTGGGTGCGGGGGGAGCACGACGCCCCCACGGGCAGCGTGGTCCGCTCCGGGGGCGGCCTCACCACGGTGCGCCTGGACCTGCGGGCCCCGAACGGCACGACGGTCGCGATCGTCGAGACCGACAACGCGCACACGCGCTTCGCCGCGCGGACCGTCCAGGGCCAGGACTTCGGGGAGGCCACGCTGCACGAGTCGACGTGGTCGGTGAGCTTCGACCCGGCCGTGGGCGCGGACCTGGTCCGCATGTTCCTGGCCGCCGTCATCGCCGGGGAGCGCGTCCAGGGCATGGCGCCGGCGGGGAACTGACGTACCCGCGTGCTGCAATGGGGGTCGCCGATTCCGGAGGTGTGTCGATGGCGTCCTGGGCGGAGATCGAGAAGACCGCTCCCGAGCTGGCCGCGAAGGTGCGCGAGGCGTTCGATGCCGGCACCAACAAGACCCTGGCGACCCTGCGCGGGGACGGCTCGCCGCGCATCAGCGGGATCGAGGTGGTGTTCGAGGACGGGCAGGTGCGGTTCGGCATGATGGGCGGCTCGCTGAAGCTGCTCGACGTGCGCCGCGACCCGCGCGTGGCGCTGCACTGCCCGACGCTGGAGCCGCCCGAGTCGCCGGGCGACTGGCCGGGCGACGCGAAGATGGCGGGCCGCGCGGTGGAGGTGGACCCGCCCGCCGAGGGGGCGATGCCGGGCTCGGGCTACTTCGTCCTCGACATCACCGAGGTGGTGCACACCCGGGTCGGCGACCCGGCCGACCACCTCGTGATCTCGTCCTGGCACCCGGGCCCGGGCCTGCGCGTCCGCAAGCGCCACTGACTCGGGACGCGACCGTGCCCGGGACGGGGCGTCCCGGGCACGGCTGGGAAGGAGGTCAGGCGACCGGCTCGGCCGTCCGCGCGCCGGCTTCGGCCGGGGCGCCCGCGTCGGCCTTGCGGTCCTTCATCACGACCAGCGCGAGCACCGCCGCCGCCACCACGCCGCACGCGCCGGCGAGGAAGCCCGTGGTCATCGCCGTGGTGAACGCCTCGCGGGCCGTGGCGGCCAGGCCGCCGTCACCGGTGGCGGCCGCCACCGCCAGCGCGTCCTGCACCGACTCGCGGGCCCGGCCGGCGGCCGAGTCCGGCATCGTGTCGGTGAACGACGCCGCCATCACGCTGCCCAGCACGGCCACGCCCAGCGCCGCGCCAGCCTGCTGGATCGTGTCGTTCAGGGCCGAGCCGACGCCCGCGTGCTCGGCGGGGACCGCGCCCATCAGCGCGCCGATCGCCGCCGGCATCGCGAGGCCGCCGCCGACGCCCATGATGACGCTGGCCAGCGCGATCATCCCGAAGCCGTCGCCCGGCTCGATGGCCGCCAGCACCCCGAACCCGGCCGCCATGACCGCGAGGCCCGCGACCGTCAGCGCGCGGTTGCCGATCTTCTGGCCGAGCGTGGCCGCGACGGTGTTGACCAGCAGCATCGCCACCGCCATCGGCAGGAACGTCAGGCCCGTCTTGCTGGGTGAGTAGCCGAGCACGAACTGCAGGTACTGCGTCAGCGCGAGCAGCAGGCCGCCGTTGGCGAAGCTCAGCAGCACCAGCGAGAAGCTCGCGCCGCTGAAGTTGCGGTCGCGGAACAGGCCGAGCGGCACCATCGGCGACTTCGAGCGGGTCTCCCAGACCAGGAAGCCGGTCAGCGCCGCGACCGCGACGGCGAGCGCGATCTGCGTGCTCGGGCGGGACAGCCCGTGCGTCGGCAGCGCGTTGATCACCCAGACGAGCGCGCTCATGCCCGCCATGGACAGCACGGCGCCGAGCGGGTCGGCCTTGCGCCAGGGCCCCTTGGACTCGGGCATCAGCACGAGCGCCGCGACGATGGCCAGCAGCGCGACCGGGATGTTGATGAGGAAGACCGCGCCCCACCAGAAGTGGGCGATCAGCACGCCGCCGAGCACCGGCCCGCCGACCAGGCCGACCATCGCCACCGCCGACCAGGCGGCCATCGCCTTGCGGCGCTCCTCCTCGTCGAAGACGGTGATGAGGATCGACAGCGTGCTCGGCATGACCAGCGCGCCGCCGACGCCCATCAGCACCCGCGCCGCGATGAGCTGGCCGGGGCTGTCGGCCAGCGTCCCGGCCAGCGACGCCAGCCCGAACAGCGCCAGTCCGATGATCATCACCCGGCGGCGGCCGAACCGGTCCGACAGGCTGCCCGCGGCCAGCAGCAGCCCGGCGAACACCAGCATGTAGGACTCCATGATCCATTGGATGTCCCGGGTACCGGCGCCGAGGTCGGAGGTCAGCGGCGGGATCGCCACGTTCAGCACCATGTTGTCGATCACCAGCACCAGCGTGCTGAGGCACAGCACCACGAGGATCCACCAGCGTCGTGGATGACGTTCCATCGGGGTCTTCCTTTCGGGAGGGGCGACCGACCTGCGGCGTGCAGCGATGACGTCACTATGACACCAAAATGACGCCATTGGCAAGTGTGCGCGGCGCTACGTGATGCCACATGGCGTCATCGAAAGGGGTTCAGGGAAACAAAAACGGCCTCTGACCAGGGTCAGAGGCCGTTCGGAAGGATGGCGCCACCGGGTGGCGCCGCCGGGTCAGCGGGTCCGCTGGAGCACCCAGAAGCCCCCCTCGGCCGCGCGCACGGCGAACTCGTTGTCCGGATGCAGCTCCTTGGCGTACCGGAGCATCCCCTCGCGGTTCACGTTGGTGTCGTAGAGGGCGATGTAGTCGGGGACGATGCCGCGCGTGTTGCCGATCCAGAAGACGCGGCAGCGCCGGGTGAGCTGCGCGCTCGGCCGCACGTCGGCCTCGACCTTCGCCCCGTCCGGGATCACCGACAGCACGCGCTCGCCCGCCCTGGAGGTCGGCGTCGACCGGTAGGTGTCCCACCGGGTCAGCGCCGCGACCGGCAGCGCCGTGCTCAGCGCCACCGCGACCGCGAGCGCGGCGGCCGGGACGTGCCGGGCGTAGGCGCGCAGCCAGGGCCGCGCCGCCTCGCGGAAGCGCGGCAGCGCGTCCACCAGCGCCAGCGTCACGATCGGCATCAGCACCGCGCTGTAGTGCCAGTCGGTACCCCAGTAGTACTCGTACCCCGAGGTCATCCGCCAGCCCAGGGTGGGGATCGCGGCGATCAGCAGCGGGGAGCGCAGCGCCAGCAGCCCGGTGGTCGGCAGCACCAGCCACAGCAGCGTGCGGACCTTGGTGTCCCAGCCGGCGAGCGGCCCCGCGCCCTCGCCCATCTTGCTCCAGTAGTCGTAGCCGCCCTCGCCGTTGAACGCCGGGATCAGCACGGTCAGGGTCAGCGCGCACAGCACCAGCCCGAACACCATCGCCCCGAACGCGGCCCCGGCCGCGCGCGGGTCCGAGCGCCGCGCCCGCAGCAGCACGACCAGCGCCAGCGCCGCCGTGGTCGGCCCGAGGTCCTCCTTCACCAGGCCGAGCGGCAGCGCCCAGGCGAGCGCGGCGTACCAGCGGCCGCGCAGCAGCGCCTCCAGCGAGAACGCGATCAGCGGCACCGCGAAGCAGATCTCGTGGAAGTCGAAGTCCACCGCGCGCTGGAGCCCCCACGACAATCCGTAGGCCGCGCCGATCGCGAGGCCCGCCGCGTCGCCGAGCGCGCGCCGCGCGGCCCGCGTCACCGGGACCACCGACACCGCTATCAGCACCGCCTGCGCCACCAGCAGCGTCACCGGCGTCGGGAACAGCCGGTAGAACGGGGCGATCAGCGCGGTGACCGGGCTGAAGTGGTCGCCCAGGATGTTGAAGCCGGGCCCCTTGAGGTCGGAGACCGGGGCCTGCAGCCGCGCGTAGGAGCCGACCACCTGGTCGAAGATCCCGAGGTCCCACGAGCGCGTCTCGTAGCGCAGGTGGCGGGTGATCGACATCAGCGCGTAGAGCACGCCGAAGACGGCCGCCAGCAGGTACGGGGCGCGGGCGGACGGTCCGGGGCGGGGGGCCGCGTCCGGGGTGGAGGAGGGGCGGCGGTCGGTGAGGGTCATCGGCCCTCACTCTACGGAGATATCAGGGCAAACCAGACCCATCTCCCGCTTTTGGATCTTGCTTGGCGGCGGCCCGCCGCCCCGGTCGGAAGGCCGCCGTCAGGCGGGACGCCGGCCGAGGTAGCCGAGCAGGGCGGTCACGTCGTCGCCGCCGGTCTCCAGGGCGGCCGCGTACGCGCCCCACTGCCGCAGCGGCTCGACGAACGTGCGCGCGGCCTCCAGCAGCGGCCGCGCCATCTCGGGCGTGAGCGGGGAGGACTGCCCGGTGGCGACGGCGATGTCCCAGGCGTGCACGGCGGCGTCGAGCGCGCAGGCGGCCGCGCCGATCTGCGCGGTCATCTGGTGCGGCGGAAGCGGCACCGCGACCTGCTCGGCGTCGGGCGCCACGGTGGCCCAGGCGGCGGCGGAGGCGGCGACGGAGCGCTCCAGCAGGGCGTGCGGGTCCTCGCCGTCCTCGGGCTTGCCGGACGGCTCGAACGGGTCGAAGTCGGGACCGCCCTCGCCGGTGAGGGCGGCGGCGTATCCGAGCTGGTCGCCGGCGGCGTGCCGCAGGACCTGGAGGACGGTCCAGTCCGAGCACGGGGTGGGGCGGTCCCAGTCGGCGGCGGTGAGGGGGGCGGCGACGGTGCGCAGCGCGTCGAGGGAGGCGTTCAGGACGGGGAAGGCGGTGCTCTGGACCATGGGGGGCTCCTCCGTGCTCGGGTGGCTCCATTCTAGCAGAACGGAATGATTCGTTCCACTAAGGGAACGGCCTACCGCGGTGGCCGCCCGGCCGGCCCGATCACTACGATCGTCGCGTCGATCCGGATTCGGGCGGATCATGACGGACGGGTGGCCGACGAGGTGAACGGCAAGCTGCGCGCGCTGCTGTGGGCGGTGGCGGCGCTGGTCGCGGCGGCGGGCGTCGCGGTGGTGGCGATCGGCGCCCTGGCGCCGGGCGCGTGCCTGGTGGCCCTGGCGCTGACGATGGCGGTCCCGCTGGCCCCGGGGCGGGTGCGGCGCGGAGCGCGGGTGCTGCTCGCGGCGTCGGCCGTGCTGTACGTGGTCGTCTTCGTGAGCGTGGACCCCGTCTGGCACCACGACGCGTGGCCGGGACGCGCCGAGGCCGCCGCCGCGCCGGACCCGTGCCGCGTGCTGCGTCCGCCCGCGCCCGCGGCGGCGCCGCGCCGGGACGCCGGCGGCTGCGAGTGGGGGGACGCGCTGCGCCTGTCGTACAAGCGGTACGAGTACGCGACCGGCCTCGACGGCGGCATCGAACGCGCCCGGCAGGACGTGCGGGAGACGGCCGGGAAGGACCTCCGGCCGCTTCCCGGCGTGGGCGACGAGGCGCGCATGAGCGTCGCGCTGTTCCGGAACACCGACGAGGTCCTCCAGATCCAGATCAAGGCGCACAAGGCCAACGTCGTCGCCTGGCTGGTCTACGCGCCCGCCGACGGGAAGCGGACCGAGTCCGTCGCGGCGGCCGTCCGGATGACCCGGCAGGCGCTGGACGCGGTGGAACTGGACTGACCGGGGTCAGCCCTCCTGGACCACCGACAGGACGTTGCCCGCCGGGTCCTTGAACCAGGCGATCGGCGGCCCCTGCGCCCGGAAGACCCCGCGCTCGTCGGTGTGCTCGTAGACCTCGAAGCGCACGCCGCGCTCGGAGAGCCGGGCGACGGCGTCGTCGATGTCGTCCACCGGGAAGTTGAGGACGGTGAACTCCGCCGGGACGTGGTGCCCGCCCTTGGGGTAGACGAGGACGTCCCCGCCGCCGCCGAGGTGCAGGGTGAGCATCCCGTGCTCCTCCGACACCCGCAGGCCGAGCGTGCCGCCGTAGAACTCCCGGGCCGCCGGGACGTCGTCCACCGAGAACCCGCTGAACGCCTTGGTCTTCTCGAACATGTGCTCCTCCTCCGTCCCCCGTGCAGACCGGGGAGCGGCCCGGAACTCATCGGGCGGGGCCGGGCGGAGCGCTGCGCGGACCGGTGACGCAGCCCCGCCTGTCGGAGGGCTGTGGGAGGCTTGCCCGGCCCCATCGCACCGAACACGGAGGACGACGTGCGTCGCGTAGAACCCCAGGTCCGTCTCATCGCCCGGCCCCGGCTGGACTATGACGAGGTCGCCGGCTACCTCGCCGAGATCGGCGGCGAGAGCTGGCTGGAGCGGGTCGACCGCGGCGACCTGGACGACGCGCAGAACCTCGCCGAGTTCGCGGGGCGGATCTGCTACCGCTCGTGGGAGCCGGGCCTCAACCCGAACGTGCGGCGCGTGCGCACCGACCAGGACGAGTACCTGCGCAACATCCTGGCCAGCGCGCACGGCTCGGTGCTGGAGCACGTGAACTTCTCGTTCGTGGTGCACAACGTGAGCCGGGTCGTCACCCACGAGCTGGTCCGCCACCGCGCCGGGACCGCCATCTCGCAGGAGTCGCTGCGCTTCGTGCGCCTGGACGATCTGCCGTTCTGGTTCCCCGAGTGGGCCGAGCGGGACGACGAGCTGATGGAGCGCGCCACCGAGCTGCTGGGCCGGATGGAGGAGTTCCAGCGCTGGATGGCCGGGCACTTCGGCCTGGACGAGGAGGGCGTGAACTTCAGCGAGAAGAAGGCCAAGACCTCGTTCATGCGCCGCTTCGCGCCCGAGGGCGTCGCGACCGGGCTGACCTGGACGGCCAACGTCCGCACCCTGCGGCACGTCATCGAGAACCGCACCGCGCCCGGCGCCGAGGAGGAGATCCGGCTGCTGTTCGGCAAGGTGGGCGACCTGCTGGTCAAGGAGGCCCCGGCGCTGTTCGGCGACTACACGGTCGAGGACGGGGCGTGGGTGCCCGGCTGGCGCAAGGTCTGACGGGCGTGGCGGGCGCCCCCCTGCGGATCAGGGACCTCATCATCGACTGCGCCGACCCCGAGCTGCTGGCCTCGTTCTGGGGGCGGCTCCTGGGGCGGGAGGTCGTAGCGAGGACAGGGCCGTACGTCTGGCTCGCGCGCGGCGACGGCCCCGGGCTGGGCTTCCAGAAGGTGGCCGCGCCGAAGGCAGGCAAGAACCGCGTCCACTTCGACGTCGCCTCGCCCGACCCCGCCGCCGAGCGGCGGCGGATCGAAGCCCTGGGCGGCCGCCCGCTCGACCGGTACGCGGCGGGCGGCTTCCTGGTGATGGCCGACCCGGAGGGGAACGAGTTCTGCGTCATCCCCGAAGGGCCGTTCGAGCTGGACGACGAGGGGCGCGCGAGCTACCTGGGCGACGACGTCCGGGCCTGATCTTGAGGTTCCGCTGACCGGCGGCCCTGTCCCGTCCGGGGCCTCGGCCGCCGGACGGGACGGGGCACGGGTCAGCCGCGGCCGACCTCGTCGGCGATGGCGCGGAACGCGGCGAGCGACTCGCCCTCGTGCCGCCCGGAGTTGAGGTCCTCACTGATCTTCAGGATGACGGTGCGGTCGCGCGGGGACACGTAGACGAACTCGCCGAGGATGCCGATGGCGAGGTGGTCGCCGCGGTCACCGTCGCCGAGCCACCAGCCGTACCCGTACCCGAAGGCGTTCTCGGGCGCGTCGGGCTCGCCGGGGTACAGCCTGTGCGGCTCGAACTGCGGCGCGCTCGGCCGGGTCGAGTCGCGGACCCAGGACGCCGGGACGACCTGGCGCCCGCCGGCCCGGCCGCCGCGGGCGTACAGCAGGCCGAAGCGGGCGAAGTCGCGGGCGTTGGCGAAGTAGCAGCAGTACCCCAGGGGGTTGCCCTGGTGGTCGCGGCCGAACTTCATGGTGGACGCCATCCCGGCGGGCTTCCAGAGCTTCTCCTCCACGTAGGAGGCCATCGGCCGGCCGGTCGCCCGCTCCAGCACCCATGCCAGGACGTAGGAGTTCATGCTGTCGTAGTTGAACTTGGCGCCCGCCGGGAAGTCGGGCCTGGTCCCCTTGGCCAGCCTCGTCATCGGGGTGCCGAGCCCCATCCGGATGGACGCCCTGACGATGCCGGTGGTGGGGTTGTAGTAGTCGGCGTTGCGCTCGGACCACTTGTTGCCCGACGACATCCGCACGACGTTCCGGACGGAGACGCCGTCGTAGCCGGAGCCCTTCAGTTCGGGGACGTACTTGGTCACCGGGTCGTCCAGGGAGCCGATCCTCCCCTCGCCGAGCGCGATGCCGACGGCGGTCGCGGTGACGGTCTTGCCGACCGACCAGGAGTTGAACAGGCTCCCGGCGTTGTAGCCGGAGAAGTACTGCTCGCCCATGATCTGGTCGTCGCGCAGCACGATGAACGCCGCGGTGGAGGAGCGCTTCAGGAAGTCCTGTACCGTCCTACGCTTGCCCTCGTAGGTGTAGGCGGTGTCCACGACGCCGCCCTTGCCCTTGAGCTGCACCGGCGTTGAGGAGGGCCGCACCTCGACGGTGGGCGAGAAAGGGAGGTGGGCCAGCAGCGGCAGCGGGAACCGCTCGGGCCCCGGCAGCGCGCCGGCGCGGGCGGTGGTGACGGTGAGGGCGGTCGCCGCCGTGCCGACCAGCGCGAGCGACAACGCGGCGGTGGTGGCTCTTCGGAGGTTGCTTCTCATTCGCCCTCCTGTGGGGCACTCAGGGGAGTTGAGAGGATCAAAGTGCTTAGCACCAGCGGTGTCAACAGTGGTGCTTAATTTTGGGCCCCCCTCGCGCGGCCCTTCCGGAGCGGGTTCCGGCCGGTAGGGTGGCGGCGTGGCGCGGCCTACTCAGAAGACGCAGGAAGCGGTGACCGAGGCTGCGGCCGGCAAGCGACGCAGGCGGTCGCTGGGCTTCCTGACCCCCGAGCTGATCCTCGACACGGCGATGGGCATCGTCGAGCGCGAGGGGGCCGACGCCCTGACCTTCCGGCGGCTGGGCGCCGAGCTCGGCGTCGACCACACGGCGGTGCTGCGGCACTTCGGCGGCAAGGACGACCTGCTGCTGGAGCTGACGGCCCGGATCCTCGCCGAGTCGCTCGAAGGGTTCGCCCCCGCGGAGGACTGGCGCGAGACGCTGACGAACCTGGCCCGCCGCGTCCGCCGGGCCTGCCTGGCGCACCCGAGGGTGGCCGCCACCGTCGCGGGGCGCACCTCCCGCCGGGACGCCGAGTTCCTGGGCGCCGACATCGTCCTGGGCGCGCTCTTCCAGGCGGGCCTGGAGGGCAAGGAAGCGGCTTCGTACTACCGGGCGCTGGTCGAGGTGGCGCTGTCGTACTCCGCGTTCGAGGCGACCCAGCTCATGCTGGAGGACAGCGCGAAGGCGGGGGACCGCGCGGCCTGGAGCCGCGAGTACCTGGCCGCACCGGCCGACCTCTACCCCAACATCGCGGCGGTCGCCCCGCACCTGGCCGCCGTGGACGCGGAGGACCAGTTCGAAGTGGCGATCGGGCTGTTCCTGGACGCGATCGAGTTGCGCGCGTCGCGTGCGCGGGAACGTTCCGCAGGCCGGAAGCCCTGAGTTCCTGGGCGCGACGGCCTGCCCTCGGCCCTGCGGCGATGAGTTCCGGTCACGGGTGCGGTCCACCTTCCGGAACGACGGAAGGAGCCAAGTGGATTTGTACAGCGTCATGCCGGTGAGCGACCTCGCCAGAGCGCTGGAGTGGTTCGGGGCGTTCTTCGGGCGCCCCGCGGACGAGGTCGTCGGCGAGGAGCACCTGTGGCAGGTCGGTGAGAACGCCTGGATCGTCGTCGACGCGCGGAACGAGCGGACGGGCACGGCCGTGGTCACACTCGGCGTGACCGGCCTCGACGAGATCCTGGCCCGGCTCGCCGCGCACGGCATCGGCCACGAACCGGTGGAGACCTACGGCAACGGCGTGCGCCACGTCGTCGTGCCGGACCCGGACGGCAACAGCCTGTCGCTCGCCGAGGCCGCGTAGCGTCCGCCCTCGCTCAGGCGGCGCGCACCAGCCGCAGCTGGCCGATCTCGGCGGCGTTCTTCATCAGCTCGGAGTTCACCCAGGCGACCATGTGGGCGACGGTGTGCTCGGAGCCCTCCGGCCACGGGAACGGCGCGGCGGCGTCCAGGTCGGCGTCGGTGAACCGGTCGAGGACCTCCAGCCAGTCCTGGCGGAGGCCGCGCAGCCACTCGACGGCGGCCGGCCCGTCACCCGGCCAGGCGACATCGGTCCGCTCGCGCGGCGTCCGCCCCCGCGCGTGGTCGATGGTCACGCTCCACCACCAGCCGATGTGCCAGCTCAGCCAGGCGATGGTGGGGACCGGGACGGGATCGGGCTCGCTGTCGGCCCAGTCCGGCGTCCAGGCCCCGTCCGCGTCCGGGCGCACGGTCCAGGTGTGGGCGGCGGGCTCCCACAGGAAGTCCTCGGGCTCCAGCCGCTCCAGGTGGTACTCGAACAGGGACCAGGTGAGATCGAACTGCCAGCGCAGGAGTTCGGTGCGGGATGCGCGCATCGGCGGATCGTGGCATCAGTCGATCAAGACGTGCAATCGGTTATCGGCTCGCGTCATGCCGGCACGAGGTCGCCGGTGAGGGGCACGCCGGGGGTCTCCGCGTTGGCGACGATGGCGAGGCGGGGACCGTCCGGGCCGGGATGCCACTGCCCGCCGGACAGGCGGAGGAGCGCGACGTTGGGGGTCGGGCCCTGCCGCCAGTCGAGGGTCCCCGCGATCGTGGGGAGGGACGTGGCGCCGAGGGCGCGGGCGACGGACGCGCGGTCGGTGGGGTCGTCGGCCGCGCCGAGGGCGTGATGGGCGGTCTCCACGAGGGCGTGGGCCAGACCGAGGGGCTGCAACCAGGACTCGCCGGTGTCCTGCCGGTAGGCGCGGGCGAGGTCGGCGCAGGTGGAGCCGTCGAGACTGGAGCGGTAGGGGTGGTCGGGGCTCCAGTAGACCAGGGTGGCCACGCGCGCGTCGGAGAGCTCGGCGTGGGCGTCGGCGGCGGTGGTGGTGTGGGTGTGCGGGTAGGTCAGCCACCGCGAACAGGTGATCAGCCGGGGCCGCACCCCGGCCTGGCGGGCCTGCCGGTGGAACAGGGCGAGGTCGGTGGCGGTGGCGGCGCTGGTGACGATGCCGGTGCCGTGCTCCCGCATCCGGCTCACCTGGGCGCGGAAGTCGCTCACGGGCTCGCGGTAGGGGCCGAGGTCGATAAGGGTGTGCTCGCGCGCGTTCGTCACGGGCGCGAAGCCGTACCGGTCGTGGCGCAGCAGGCTGCCCTGCAGATCGTCGTTCCAGAGGCAGCCGACGGCCTGCCGGTCGCCGACCTGCCCCCAGAGCTGGGCGAAGACGGTGGCGATGTCGTCCAGGCCCCAGGCGAAGTGGTAGGTCCACTGGAAGCGGTGCTCGGGGCCGACACCGCGCGAGTGCACGTACGCCTGCCAGGGGAAGGTGGTCGACAGGCAGGGGACCTGCGACTCCTCGCAGGCGTCGGCGACGGCGGGGAGCACCTGGGTCCCGGCCATGGTGAGGACGATGTGGGCCTTGTCGACGGCGACCAGGTCGTGGACGGCCCGGCGGGCGGCCTCGGGATCAGAACGGCTGTCGCGCACGGCGACGGACAGGCCGTGGCGGCGCGGGCCGTTGCGGACGTGCTCCAGGTGCGGCGCGA
The DNA here is from genome assembly GCA_050936435.1 of Spirillospora sp. CA-253888. Classification (GTDB taxonomy): domain Bacteria; phylum Actinomycetota; class Actinomycetes; order Streptosporangiales; family Streptosporangiaceae; genus Spirillospora. The sequence goes on along the minus strand of JBNJMT010000001.1, from coordinate 3,386,043 downwards.
GGGCGCGCAGGACGTACGACAGGGGCTTGCCCAGCGGGGCCAGGCGACCGGTCAGGGGGGCCACCACGCCGATGGTCAGCTGGGATGCGGACGTGCTCATCGGTTCTGCCTGCCTCTCGTCGTTGGGGACTGTCGTTCGGGTGGCGGGGCCGGTGGGCTGCGCTGGCGTGGAGCAGCTCACCGGCCCCGCGTTGTCAGGCCGCTGTCCGGCCGCTGTCCGGCTGCCGTGCGGCTGCTCAGTGACCGGCCCGGTCCACCGTGACGCACGTGGTGGTGCTCATGACCGAGACCGTCTCGTTGCCGCAGTTGTTGCTGTGACCTGAGGCGTTGCGGGCGAAGAGAAGGTTGGACAGGGTTCCGCCGCTGCGGCCCACGTAGTCGCCGCCCTTGCCGCCGTCGCCGGTGTCCTCGGTCACGCAGGTGCGCTCCTTGAGGATCGCGAGCTTGCCCGTGCCGCAGAGGTTGGCGTGGCCGGAGGAGTTCCTGCCGGTCAGGTTGGAGAGCACGCCTCCGGGCCCGCCGTCGCCGTCACCGGCGTAGGCGAGGGTGAGAGCCAGGCCCGCCGGTGCGGCCATCATGGCTCCTGCCAGCGAGGCCACCACTGCGATACGTCGTGCGCCGTTCATCCGCACTCGGGTTCCCTCCTGCGTGTTGCTACTGAGAGTGTTTACAAGATCGCCAAGGGTAACTATGACATGGCGGGTGGGTGTCGGCATCGATGTCGGCGGGGGGTCGTCAATTGTTGGCTGGGTGGGGTGGGGTTGCTCCGTTTGTGGGTTGCTTGTTCGTGCTCGCCATCAGCCTGTGCCTTGGACCTGACCAGCAACGTTGGCCCTGCGCCCCCGCACCCGAGCAACGACCTTGGCCCCGTGCTCCGCACGTGACCAACGATCCCAGCCCCGTGCCGGGTACGTGACCGCTCAAGCTCAACCCCGTGCTCTGCACCCGAGCAACAACCCCAGCCCCGCGCCCGGTAAGGGACCGCCCAGCCCAGCCACCGGGGGCGGGGGTGCAGGGGGCGGAGCCCCTTGCCCAGGGGCTCGCGGGGGACGGAGTCCCAGCGGCATTTAAGAAAGCAGGCAAGCGCGAAGCGCTTTCGGTTCGGGGGGTGTGGGGGGCTTGCCCCCTGCCGGGGTGGTAGGGGCGGGCCCCTGCCCGGACGACGCACGTCCGGTGCGAGCCCTGGCGAGCGCCGGGCGGGCGGCGCCCGGATGTGGGGGTTTGGGGGGACGTCCCCCCAAGGCAAACACAGCCGCTTTCGCCGCAGCCAAGGCACCGACTCAATCTGTGGGGGTCTACACCCGACCGCCCAGCCTGGCCACGTGGGGGTTTGTGCACGTGCCCAACAACCCCGGCCCCGCGCGGGGTTAGGTACACGCGCGCAGCAGGCCCAGCCCGTACGGGGTCGGGAGCAGCACATCGGTGCTCAGTCCAGCCGCGCGCGGGTTGGTGCACGGGCCCAGCTGCCCCGGGTCACGTCCAGCGGAGTGGTGTATGAGATCGGTCTCCGCGTGATCTGTTGTTGAGGTTAGGCGGTGAGTTGTTGCTGGTCGATGGTGTTGTTCCCGGTGTCGGTGTCGATGATGCGCAGTCGGGTTTTGGCCAGCAGGTCCAGGCCCATGTAGCGGCGCATCTCGGCCCATTCGTCGGTCTGTTCCATCAGGACCGCGCCGACCAGGCGGATCACCGCGGCGCGGTCGGGGAAGATCCCGACCACGTCGGTGCGGCGGCGGATCTCTTTGTTGAGCCGTTCCTGAGGGTTGTTGGACCAGATCTGCCGCCATAGTGGGGGTGGGAAGGCCGCAAAGGCCAGCAGTTCCTCGCGGGTCTGGTCCAGGTGGTCGGCGGCTTGGGGGTGCTTGGCCTCCAGGGCCTGCACCACCCAGTGGTGTTGGGCGGTGACCTGGTCGGGGTCGGGCTGGTCGAAGATGGTGCGCACCAGCGTGGCCACCCAGGGCTGGGCGGATTTGGGCACCTTGGTGAGCAGGTTGCGCAGGTAGTGGGTGCGGCAGCGCTGCCAGGCCGCGCCCGGCAAGGTGGCGCCGACCGCCTCCACCAGCCCGGCGTGCGCGTCGGAGATCACCAGCTGCACCCCGGTCAGGCCGCGGGCCACCAGGCCGCGCAGGAACGCCAGCCAGCCCGCGCCGTCCTCGGCCGAGGTGACCTCCACTCCCAGGATCTCGCGGTGCCCGTCGGCGTTGACGCCGGTGGCGGTCAGCACGTGCACGTTGACCACCCGGCCGCCCTCACGCACCTTCTGGGTCAGCGCGTCGACCCATACGAACGCATACGGGCCGGTGGCCAGGGGCCGGGTGCGGAACGCGGTGACCTGCTCGTCCAAGGTCTTGGCCATCTGGCTGACCTGGCTTTTGGAGATCCCGGTGATTCCCATCTGCTCCACCAGCTTGTCCACCCGCCGCGTCGACACCCCCAGCAGATAACTGGTGGCGACCACGCTGACCAGGGCCTGCTCGGCCCGGCGTCGTCGCTCCAGCAGCCAGTCGGGGAAATAGGACCCGGTCCGCAGCTTGGGGACGGCCAGCTCGACGGTGCCGGCGCGGGTGTCCCACTGGCGGGTGCGGTAGCCGTTGCGGGAGTTGACGCGCTGGTCGCTGCGCTGCCCGTAGTCGGCGCCGCACAGGCTGTCGGCCTGGGCCGACATCAAAGCGTTCGCCATCGTGGTCACCATCTGCCGCAACAGATCCGGCTCACACGCCCCGATCTGCTCGGCGAACCAGCCCGCAGGGTCCACACTGTTGTCCACGGCCATCGCGTCTGTTCTCCTTCGGTTCTTGGTCGATTCGAAGGATCACGCGGTGGCCGTCTCGTTTGCACGACGCCACACCCACTGACCTGGTCAAACTCTTACACCACCTCCGTGGACGCAACCCTGCCCCGAGCTCACACCCCGCGCCCGCCCGTGGTCACGGCGGGCTTGGCCAGGCACAGGACGCGGGCTGAGGCCGCAGGTCAGGTGCAGCGCGCGGGCTGAGGCTCCCGGTCACGTGCAGAGCGCGGGGTCGGGGTCGTTGGTCGGGTGCGGAAACCCCCGCGTGGCTGGGGCCGGTGCGGGCGTGCACTCAACCCCGCGCGGGCCAGGGCCGTTGGGCACGTTGGCAAACCCGCGCGGGGCTGAGCTGGGTGGGTCCGTGTAGACCCCCGCTAACTCAGTCGGTGCCTTGTCTGCGGCGAAAGCGGCTGTGTTTGCCTTGGGGGGAGGTCCCCCCAAACCCCCACATCCGGGCGCCGCACGCCCGGCGCTCGCCAGGGCTCGCACCGTGCGGGCGTCGTCCGGGCAGGGGCCCGCCCCTACCACCCCGGCAGGGGGCAAGCCCCCCACACCCCCCGAACCGAAAGCGCTACGCGCTTGCGTGCCTTTTTAAATGCCGCTGGGACTCCGTCCCCCGCGAGCCCCTGGGCAAGGGGCTCCGCCCCCTGCACCCCCGCCGCACGGGCTGGGGTTGTTGGGCTCGTGCAGGGCACGGGGTTGAGGTCTCTGGTCACGTGCGGGCACGGGGCCGGGGTTGTTGTCCGGGTGCGGAGCACGGGGCTGGGGCCGTTGGGCGCGTGCAGAGCGCAGAGCTGAGGTAGTTGCTTGGGTGCAGGGGCGGGCCGAGGCCGTTGATCAGGGGAGGTCGTAGCCGCTGGTCTTCACGTGGGTGAGGAAGGTTCGCCAGGCCAGAGGGCCGAACACGAGAACGGGACCCGTGACGTCCTTGGAGTCGCGGACGGCTATCAGACGAGCCGCTCGGTTGGCTTCAAGACATTCGTTCTCTTCGGAGCCGCTGAGTCCGGTTTTGCGCTGAGCTTCCGCGATCTCCACGCAGTGCCCCTCTGGGTGGCTGCTGTGGCTGCTCTTCCTCCAGAGCCCAACGACTTCGACGTCGGTCTTGAAGTTCTGGCTCTCACCACAGACGTGCTTCGCCGGGCTGTGAGTGCTCATGCTCGGGACGTTACTCCTTCAAGGAGTTTCAGGGATTCCTCTTCGCTGAGGGCCGCGCTGAGGAGACGTTCGAAGATCTTGACGAACTTCGCCATCTCCTCCTCGTCATCCACGAAGAGCGAACGTGCCAGGTGCTCAAGTACGGACACTGTCAGAGCCCCGGGGGGACGCAGAGTCAAGAGAAGAAATGACTCGGACAGCCCCAGGTAGGCGCTCTTGGCGAAGGGCAGGACGTGGATATGGATGTGAGGCCAGTGCGCCCACTCGAACAGTTGGCGTAGCTGCGCGCGCATGACAGAGGCGCTGCCCATCGGGTGGTGCAGCACGGACTCGTGGACGACCGCAGTGAAGTCCGGCGGGTTGGGTGAGGTGAGCACTTTCTGCCTGTCCAGCCGGAAGTCCAGCAACGCTGGGATATGGCCGGAGTATGCGGAAGATCCAGCCTCGAAAAGGCACCGCGCGTAGTCCCTGGTCTGCAGCAGGCCAGGGATGATCGTGGGATGGAACGCGCGGATCAGCCGTGACTCGTGTTCCAGGCTCATGAGGTCCAAGGCGGCAGCGGATATCCGGCCTTCATAGGGGCGCTGCCAACCCCTGGAGCGGGGCCGCCGAGCCAGATGGAGCAGGGATTCGCGGAGCAGGCCGTCGGAGACCTCGTAGAAGTCCAGCAGGTCGGCCAGCTCGCAAGGGGTTATGGCCTGCGTGCCGTTCTCGACGGTGCTGAACCAGCCCGCCGACCTGCCATAGAGCCGGCAGGCCGTACTGAGCTTCATGCCTTTCGCCTCGCGTGCCTGGCGGAGGGCCGAACCGATCCGTCGCATCCGCACGGTGGGTTGCTTCCCGGAGGGCATCTCCCCACGATGTCACGCTCGGTGGTGATCCGGATGCGGTATTCGGGCCACTGAACTTTCAGTCGTGGAAAACGTTCACTCGGGCACTGAACGTCCTTCGGGCGCCCAAACGTACAACCAGGGTGGCGGGCGACTCCGGAACGAAGGGAGCCGCCGGTGCGGGCGTCGGAGACACGGTTCGAACTACTGGTCCGGTTGGCGTGGGAGCTGCGGGCTGTCCCGGCTACCTCGCTGCTGGTCGTGCCCGGCAACGGGGAGGCTGTGCTGTGGGTGATGGGTGCGCGAGGGCGGAGGGAGGCCGTGCTGGCGGTCCTCCGGGTGGATCGGTGGCTGCTTCTGCGGCGGGGGACGGAGCTCGACCCCGAACGGCTTCCGGAGGCGGCGCGCCGGATCGCCCTGGGGGTGGCGGCGTGACCGGTGTGCTCGGGGCCATCACCCTGCCGGGCGTGCGGCGCTCGGTCGGGTACGCGCGCGACTTCCTGCGCGACCTGGTGCCCCAGGACGATCCCGTGCTGGACGACCTCGTGCTCGTCGGCAGCGAGACCGTCGCCAACGCCATCACGCACACCGCGTCCGGCCGCACCGGCGGGCGCGTCACCGTCGTGCTCGCCGCGCGTCCCGGCGTCTACCGGCTGGAGGTCGCCGACGACGGCGCGGCCGGCTCGCGGCCGCACGTCAAGAGCGAGAACGGCTCCGACAGCGGGCGCGGTATGCGCATCGTGGAAGCCCTCGCGCTGCGCTGGGGGTGGCGCGAGGACGGTCACCGCACCGTCGTGTGGGCCGAGTTCCCCGGGCGCGTTCCTCCGGCCCGCTGAACGGGCGGGCCGGAGGAACGTGCGGGTCAGCGGCCCCGGTTGAGCTGCCGCGTCGGCATCTGCCGCGCGTTGCGGCGCGCGTTGTTGGCGTGGGCCGCCGCCTTGGGGTCGAATCCCTTCCGCGCGGCCTTGTTCTTCATGGCGTTCAGGAAGGGCTTGTTGTCGTTCGCATTGTTGAGGGCGCGCAAAATGAAAACACCTCCGGGCATGTCGAATTCGGCCGCATTGAAGGCCGGAGAAAAGGGTGTGGACGCGCAGGGGTGCGGGAACGCGCATCGGCCCTGGTCGAGGACGTGCAAGGTCCACGCAGGTCAGGGTGGGAGATGCGGGAGCGCCCGTGGCGCCGGAGGGACGGGAGCGGGTCGCAGCGGGGCTGCGGGCGGGGCTCAACCGGGAGATCAAGACTTCATGGGGGAGATATTAGCCCGGCCTCGGGGGCGGATGTCAAGCATTATTTTCGGTGCTAATTTCTCCGGCCGTTCTCGAGTTCGGGCGGGTTATGGAGCCCCCGGGGTGGGGGCCCCGCCCCGCAGTGGTCAACTGATCCGTACGCCGGTGATCCATGCGATGAACATCGTGCTCACATCCTGTCTCCAGGATGCGCCGCCGGCGGGCCCCGGCACTTCCGTCACAGGGCGGAACCCCCTCACCTGCCTTCTGATGATGCGGCGTCGCCCCAGAGGACGGCACGAGTCATACCTCGGTACTCCACAAAGTGCGCATATGGGTGCTTTCCGTGACTAAGGGCACGTGAAAGCGCCTCTCCGCTCATGGCACGAATCGTGGGATGCCCGTCATTGACGCCATCCACGCCGCGCCCCCAGCCTTGAGGACATGCGCCGCGTCGTCTTCCTCATCTATCCGGGCTTCCAGACCCTCGACCTGACCGGGCCGCTTGAGGTCTTCCAGACCACGGGCGCCTACGAGTGCGTCGTCGTCGCCGGCGCGGCGGGGGCCGTCACGGCCTCCAGCGGGCTGGCGGTCCACGCCGAGGCCGGGATCGGCGACGTCGGTCCCGGTGACGCGGACACGCTCGTGGTGGCGGGCGGGGACGGCGTCTACGCCGCCCGCCGCGACGCCCGCCTGGTCGGGTGGGTCGCGGCGTCCGGGGCCCGGCGGGTCGCCTCGGTGTGCAGCGGCGCGTTCCTGCTCGCCGCCGCCGGGCTGCTGGACGGGCGGCGCGCCACCACGCACTGGACCCGCGAGGACCAGCTCGCCCGCGAGCATCCGGCGGTGGCGGTGGACTGCGATCCGATCTTCATCCGGGACGGGCGCGTCTGGACGTCGGCGGGCGTCACCGCCGGCATGGACCTGGCGCTCGCGCTGGTCGAGGACGACCTCGGGCGCGACGCCGCCCACGCCGTCGCCCGGGAGCTGGTGCTGTTCCTGCGGCGGCCCGGGAGCCAGTCGCAGTTCAGCGTCCCGCTGTGGTCGGAGCAGCCGGCCTCCGACCCGGTCCGGGACGCGGTGGCGGCCGTCCACGCCGACCCGGGCGCCCGGCACACCGTCGCCGACCTGGCCCGGTCCGCCGGGTTGAGCGACCGGCACCTGCAGCGGCGGTTCACGGCGGAGATGGGCGTCTCGCCCGCCGTGTACGTCGAGCGGGTGCGGGTCGAGGCCGCGCGGCGGGCGCTGGCCGAGTCCGCCGAGCCGGTCGAGGACCTGGCGCGGCGGCTGGGCTTCGGGACCGCCGAGACGCTGCGGCGGGCCTTCCACCGGCGGGTGGGCGTCGCCCCCGCCGACTACCGCGAACGATTCAAAGCCGTGAGGGAGTACCGATGACCACGTACGGACTGCTGATCTTCGAGGGTGCCGAGGAGCTGGACTTCGTCGGGCCCTGGGAGGTGTTCACCGTCTCGGCCGACCTGCGCGGCGAGGGGGACCGCGCCGTGCTGATCGCCGACCGGTCGCCGGTCCGGGCCGTGAAGGGCATGCGCGTCCTGCCCGACCACACGCTGGACGACCACCCCGACCTGGACGTGCTGCTGGTGCCGGGCGGGGACGGGCGGCACGAGATCGCGCCGGAGGTCGTCGACTGGATCGGGCGCACGGCCGAGCGGGTCGAGTGGGTCACCGGCGTCTGCACCGGCTCGGTGCTGCTGCACCAGGCCGGGGTCGTGAAGGGCCGGCGGGTCGCCACGCACTGGACGGCCGAGGACGCGCTGGAGGCGCGCGGCGACGTGACGGTGGTGCGCGACGAGCGCTGGGTCGTGGACGGGAACCTGATCACGAGCCAGGGCGTCTCGGCCGGGATCGACATGTCGCTGTGGCTGATCGAGAAGCTGTACGGGCGGAAGCACTACCACGAGGTCGTGCGGTACATGCAGTACGACCCGACCCCGCCCTACCCGGCGGGCTGATCGGCCTCCGCCATCAGCTCCTCCATCTCCTTCAGCACCCGCTTGCGGGCGCGCTTGGAGATGCGGTCGATGTACAGCTTGCCCTCGAGGTGGTCGGTCTCGTGCTGGAGGCAGCGCGCCAGCAGGCCCGTCCCCACGACGGTGACCGGCGCGCCCGTCACGTCGAAGCCGTGGCAGGTCGCCTGGTCGGGGCGCGCCACCGACGCGTGCGGGCCCGGCACCGACAGGCAGCCCTCCTCGCTGTCGTCCAGGTGGCGGTGCCCGAGGTCCGGCAGCTCCAGCGTGGGGTTCACCACGACGCCCTTCTGGGCGACGCCCTCCTCGTCCGGGCAGTCGTACACGAACACCCGCAGGTCCACGCCGATCTGGTTGGCCGCCAGGCCCACGCCGTCGGCCTCGTACATGCTGGCGAACATGTCCTCGACCAGCTCGGCCAGCGCCGCGTCGAACTCCTCGACCGGCCGGCACGGCTGGTGCAGCACCGGCGTCCCCACCAGCGTGATCGGTCGTGCCTGTCCGGTCATGCGTCACCCCTCCGAAGTCCCGCCAAGCATGGTAGACCGCGCGCGGCGGTGTCCGGTCGATCCTCGCCGCAACGGGCGGCGCCCGCTCCGACACGTCGGGGCGGGCGCCTTCGGGCACCGTCAGCGGTTGCGCAGGGCCTTGCTCACCTTCGCGCCGATCCGGTCAGCCCAGCCCGCGGCCGTGCACGACCAGCGCCCACATCAGGCAGGCGAACGAGCCCGTGGAGGCCAGGGCCCGCACGATGTTCCAGGTGACCCAGCGTGCCTCGAACGCCTCCCGGACGGCCGCCAGGTCGGCGATCCTCGCCGGGTCGCCCGCCTCGGCCAGCCGGTTGTTGAGCGGCACGTTGACACCGCTGGTGACCAGGAACATCACCAGGTACAGCACCAGGCCCGCGATCACCCACGGCAGGGCCGGGCCGCCCTCGCGCCACTGGAGCGCCACCGCCGCGACCAGCAGCAGCAGCCCGCCCATGAACGCCGACATGAACACCGGATTGATGATCGCCACGTTGATGCGCTGCATCCCCTCGACCAGGGTGCGGTCGCTGCCCTGCCTGAAGCCCGGCATCACCGCGTAGGCGAACGCCGCGAACAGGCCCGCCATCAGCCCGGCGCTCAGGGTGGACAGCAGCAGGACGACGAGGCTGAACGTTTTCATGACTCTCCTTCGAAGGGGACGACCGTGCGGTGCCGCACGAGCTCCCCGTGGGGGGTTCGGGTGCCGGACGGGAGGGCGACCGGCCACAGGACGTCGGCGGCCGCCCGTCCGGCGGGCGGGCCGCCGGGGCAGACCGCGTTCACCAGCACGTCCCGGCCGGCCGGCAGGTCGCGGGCGGCCGCCCGCACCGCGGCGACCTGCCCGACCCGGGAGGCCACCTCGATCCAGCCGGGCCAGCCCTCGGAGGCGGCCGTGCCGGACTCGACGGCGGTGACGTAGCCGTCCATGACGCGGGCGAGGCCGGCCAGGGACGCGGAGGTGAAGCGGGCGCGCAGCGGGTGGGGGAGGTGGCGCAGGGTGCAGGGCCCGCCGGTCACGACCACCAGGCGCCCGCCCTCGTTCAGCAGCGGCGCGAACGAGGCCAGGACGTGGTGCGCGCCGTGGTTGTTGACCGCGACCAGGTCGCGCACCTGCTCCTGGACGCGGACGCCCGGCACGACCTGCGCGGAGGCGGCGGAGACGACGACGTCCGCGCCGCCGACGCGGTCGGCCAGGGCTTGCACGGCGGCGGCGTCGCGGACGTCCAGCGCCGCCGGGCGAAGGGCGAGGCCCGCACCGCGCGCCACGGCCGCCGCACGCTCGGGGGCGGGGGCCGTCACGTGCACGGTCCCGCCCTCCACCATGCGGCACAGGCTCCGGGCCAGGGCCGCGCCCAGGTCCGTGTCCGCGCCGATCAGCACCGCGTTCCGCATGTTTCAAAGATCTTCTGTGCGGGGCCGCCGAACAATGGCGAAGCCTGCAACGATCCGTAATGCAGGTGTTAACGATGGCGGCACGGGAGCGGGCATGGAACTGCGGGACATCGAGATCTTCCTGACGCTCGCCGAGGAGCTGCACTTCGGCCGCACCGCCGAGCGCCTGCACGTCTCGACCGCGCGCGTCAGCCAGGCCGTCCGGCAGCAGGAGCGCCGCATCGGGGCCCCGCTGTTCGAGCGCACCAGCCGCCGCGTCGCGCTCACCACCATCGGGGAGCGGCTGCGCGACGACCTCGCCGAGGGCTACCGCATCATCCAGGACGGCGTCGCGCGCGCCACCGCCGCCGCGCGCCGCCCGTCCGGCACGCTGCGGCTGGGCCTGATGGGCGCGGCGGGCAACGAGATCCACGACATCGTGGCCGAGTTCCGCCACCGCCACCCGGGCTGCGAGCTGGCGCTGCGCGAGGCGCACGTCGCCGACCCGTTCGGGCCGCTGCGCACCGGCGCGGTCGACGTGCAGATCCTGTGGCTGCCGGTCGCCGAGCCCGACCTGACGGTGGGGCCGATCGTCATCACCGAGGAGCTGGTGCTGGCCGTCTCGCCGCGGCACCCGCTGGCCGCGCGCGCGTCGGTGTCGCTGGAGGACCTGGCCGACGGGCAGGTGTTCGGCACCGCGCACGGCGGGCCCGCCTACTACGAGGAGGCGGTCGTCCCGCGCCTGACGCCCGGCGGGCGGCCCATCCCGCGCGGCCCGGCGGTGGAGACCGTGCAGGAGATCCTGGCGCACGTCGGCGCGGGGCACGGGACGCAGCCCGTCCCGGCGCACGCGGTCAGGTACTTCACCCGCCCCGACATCGCCTACGTCCCGATCCACGACTCCCCGGCGCTGCGCTGGGGGCTGGTGTGGCGGACGGGCGCGGAGACGCCGCTGCTGCGGGCGTTCGCCGAGGTCGCCGGGGAGCTGCGGCCGTCAGCCGCGCGGTGAGCGGACCGCCCGCACCAGCGTGTCGATCGCGTCGCGGGTGGCGCCGTCCTTCGCCACGGGGCGCCGCACGCGCTCGGCGCGCTGGATGGTGAGGCCGGGCAGCGCGCCGGTGACCTTCTCGGGGGTGTGCAGGACGTCGGGGTCCTGCGGGCCGCCGACGCCCTCGGTGAGGTTGGTGCGGTCGTGCCCGACGAGGACCAGCACGCCGCCGGGGCGCAGCGCCGCGGCCGCCCCGCCGAGGACGGCGGCCATCGGGCCCGGCGGGAGGTGCAGGTAGGAGACGAGGACGGCGTCGAACGCGCCGGCCGGGGGCGTCCACTCCGTCACGTCCGCGACGACGAACTCCACCTCAAGGGAGCGCTCGGCGGCCAGCTCGCGGCCGCGCCCGATCGCGACGGCCGAGAAGTCCACCGCCGTGACCCGCCAGCCCAGGCCCGCCAGCCACAGCGCGTTGCGGCCCTCACCGGCGGCCAGGTCCAGGACGCGGCCGGGCGCGAGGCCGTCGAACTCCTCGGCCACGAAGCGGTTGGGCTCGACCGACCACACCATCTCCGCCGCCCCGTAGCGGTCGTCCCACTCGCGTGCGTCCACGCCCGCCATCGTAGGGGGCGCGGCCCCCGTCACAGGAAGCGCCGCAGCGGGGTCACGGCGGTCTCCAGGGCGCGCTGCGGGAGCGGGCGGCGCTTCCAGCGCACCTCCTCGATCTCCTCGCTGACCGCGAAGTCGTCGTCGAAGTCGGCGTCCATCGTCGCGGTGAGGTCCTCGTCCATCACCGCGAGCATGACCTCCTCGTCGTGGTCCAGGGAGCGCCGGTTGAAGTTGGTGGAGCCGATCAGCGTCACCGTGCCGTCCATCGTGAGGATCTTGGCGTGCATCATCGACGGCTGGTACTGCCAGATCCGCACCCCGCACTCCAGCAGCCGCGCGTAGTGCTGCTGGCTCGCCAGCCGCGACACCCGCTTGTCGGCGTGCGGGCCGGGCAGCAGGATCTCCACGTCCACGCCGCGCGCGGCGGTGCGGCAGATCAGCTCGGCGAAGAACTCGTCGGGCGCGAAGTAGGCGGTGGCCAGGCGGATGCGCTTCTCCGCCGACTCGAACGTCACCCGCATCAGCGTCTGCATGTCCTGCCAGCCGAAGCTGGCCGAGCCCCGCACCACCTGCACCACGGCCTCGCCGGCCGGCTCGTGCGACCGGAACCGGTCACGGTCGTCGAACAGCTCGTCGTGGCACTCGGCCCAGTTCTGCGCGAACGCCGCCGCGATGCCGTCCACCGCCGGGCCGCGCACCTCCACGTGGGTGTCGCGCCACTCGCCGGAGTTGCGCGCGTCGCCGCACCACTCCTCGGCGATGCCGACGCCGCCGGTGAACGCGGTGTGCTCGTCCACGATCAGCACCTTGCGGTGGCAGCGGTGGTTCTGCTTGAGCGGCGACAGCGCCAGCGGCTTGCGGAACCACGCCACCTTCACGCCCGCGTCGCTCATCATCCGCAGGCACTCGGAGTCGATCGGGCGGCTGCCGAAGCCGTCCAGCAGCAGCCGCACCCGCACGCCCGCGCGGGCCCGGTCGGCCAGCGCCGAGGCGAAGCTGCGCGCGATGTCGCCGCTCCAGTACACGTAGGTCATCATGTCCACGGTGTGCTCGGCCGACTCGATGGCCTTGAGCATCGCCGGGAAGATCCGGTCGCCGTTGCGGAGGGGAACGACCGAGTTCCCCTCCGTCGCCGCCACGCCGATCAACCGCTCCAGCCGCCGCCGGAACCGGTTCTCGGCGGGACTTTCGCCGGTGTCGGCACCATCCGCCGGGATTGAGGAAAGCGCCACGAGGTCCTCCTGACCGCTACTTTGGACGCGCTTTGCCTACCCCGGGCTCCGGCGAACATTCCTGTGCCCCGCGTCACGGGCGGCGCGCCACAGGTCGTGCGCCGCCAGCGCCTCGCCGTCGGCGTCGTGCTCCAGCAGCAGGTCCCCGACGGCGTCGCCGCCCAGCCAGTGCTGCAGGACGGGGTCGTTCGGCGGGTGCACGAGCAGCTCGGCGATGTGGCGGACGGTGCCGGGCGTCGCGGTCCGCTCCCACACCGCCAGATAGGTCCGCAGGTCGAGGCCCAGCTCGCGGACCACGTCGAGGACCTGCGTGAACGGGGTCAGGCGCGGATGCTCCAGCAGCGCCGACCGCAGCCACGCGTCGAAGAAGGCCACCACGGCCGCGCCCTCCTCCGGCGGCCAGGAGAGGCCGCACTTGCGGGCCACCGTGCCGGCGTCGAACCATTCGTCGCGCGCCAGCAGCTCCAGCATGCGCGGCAGGTAGTGCTTGAACTCCGCCTCGCCGCCCCAGGTGCCCATGGCGCGGTACAGGTAGAGGTCCAGATCGGCCTCGGTGAGGTCGGCGAGCCGCCGGGAGCGGAGCGCGGCCACCTGCTCGGGGCGCAGGCAGTGCGTGCAGAAGTCCGCGTCGGCGGGGGCGCGGTAGGCGCCGAGAACGGCGTGCACCTCGGCGACCGCCCGCTCCAGCTCGGGGGTCATGGGGCTCATCCTAGGAAGAACGCGGAAAGGGCCGCCCTCGTGACGAGGACGGCCCTTTCCGCGCGCTGCTAGGAGTTGTACGAGGACGCCGCCGAGCGGCTGCGCGTCGAGCGCCGTGCCTGCCCGAGCGACTGCCCGGAGCGTCCGGCCTCGGCGCGGTGCGCGCCGCCCTCGCCGCGCCCGGTGGACGCGCCGGCCGCCGCGCCGCGCGAGGCGCCGCCGTTGCCGCCGCCACCACCGCGACGGCGCCGGCCCGACGAGCCGCCGCGCCGCGACTGCGGGCGCTCGGCCGGGGCGGCCGCGGCCGCCTTCACCGGGACGGGGATCACGACCGGCTCGCCGGACGGGGTCCGCGCGCCGGTCACCGCCGCCAGCTCCGCGTCGCCGGGCCGCACGGTCGCCACCGACGGGCTGATGCCCGCGTCGGAGATCATCCGGTCGGTCTCGCGGCGCTGCTCGGGCAGCACGAGGGTGACCACCGTGCCGGACTCGCCGGCGCGGGCGGTGCGGCCGCCGCGGTGCAGGTAGTCCTTGGGGTCGGTGGGCGGGTCCACGTTCAGGACGAGGTCGAGGCCGTCCACGTGGATGCCGCGCGCGGCGACGTTGGTCGCCACCAGCACCGTCACCTGGCCGTCCTTGAACTGCGCCAGGGTGCGGTCGCGCTGCGGCTGGCTCTTGCCGCCGTGCAGCGCCGCCGCCCGCACGCCCTCGCGCAGCAGCTTGCGGGCCAACCGGTCGGCGGCGTGCTTCATGCCGACGAACATGATCGTGCGGCCCTCGCGGGCGCCGATCTCGGTGGTCACCGCGAACTTGTCGGCGTCGGAGACGTGCAGCAGGTGGTGCTCCATCGTGGTGACCGCGCCCGCCGACGGGTCCACCGAGTGGGTGACCGGGTCGGACAGGAAGCGCCGCACCAGGCGGTCGACGTTGCGGTCCAGCGTGGCCGAGAACAGCATCCGCTGGCCGCCGGGGCGCACCTGCTCCAGCAGGCGCGTGACCTGCGGCAGGAAGCCCATGTCGGCCATCTGGTCGGCCTCGTCCAGCACGGTGATCTCGACCTGGGACAGGTCGCAGTCGCGCCGGTCGATCAGGTCGGCGAGCCGGCCGGGCGTGGCCACGACCAGCTCGGCGCCGCGCCGCAGCGCCTGCGACTGGCGGCCGATGGACAGGCCGCCCACCACGGTCGCGGTGCGCAGCTTCACCGCGTCGGCGTACGGCTGGAGCGCGGTGGTGACCTGGGTGGCCAGCTCGCGGGTCGGGACCAGCACGAGCGCCAGCGGGCGGGTCGGCTCGGCGCGCCGTCCGGCGAGCCGGGCCAGCACCGCCAGGCCGAACGCGAGGGTCTTGCCGGAGCCGGTGCGGCCGCGGCCGAGCGCGTCGCGCCCGGCGAGGGTGTTGGGGAGCGTCGCGCCCTGGATGGGGAACGGCTCGGTGACGCCCTGCGCGGCCAGCGTGGCCAGCAGCTCGCGGGGCATGTCCAGCTCGGCGAACGAGGCGACCGCGGGAAGCGCGGGGGTGAGGCTCTCCGGCATCGCGAACTCGCCGCCCTGCTGGACGGGGCGCGAGGCGGAGGAGGAGCGGCGGCCGCCGCCGGAGCGCGGCCGCGAGGAGGAGGAGCGCCTGCGGGCAGGCTGCGAACGAGAAGTCATGGAGGACCTTCCTCGAAGGGGGCACGTTTCGAGGAGTGCTCCACCACCGGACCCGGCGTGCGGGAGCGGGAGGAGAAGGTCACAAGAACGAGCCTGGTGGGGCGCTCACCGGATGCGGGAGCGCCGGGCGCGTCTCGGACGAGTGCGCCGGGGAGGCCTCGCGGAGCGAGGCGGGGCGGGGGTGCGCGGCGGGCCACGGCCTTGCGGGGGCCCGCCGCGCGCCTACTGCCCGGGGTGGGGTCAGGCGGGAACGATGTTCTCCGCCTGCGGGCCCTTCTGGCCCTGGGTGACGTCGAAGGTCACCTTCTGGCCGTCCTGGAGCTCGCGGAAGCCCTGAGCGGCGATGTTGGAGTAGTGGGCGAACACGTCGGGGCCGCCGCCGTCCTGCTCGATGAAGCCGAAGCCCTTTTCAGCGTTGAACCACTTGACGGTGCCAGTAGCGATGATGCGTCTCCTTCAAACAGCGGGTCCACACCGTGCGGACCCGGAGTCGCCGCGATCGAGCCCAGAAAAACAAAAAGCGCCTGGGGAAGACCGCAGGCGCACACAAGAGTCCATGGGAACCGCAACTGATCGCCACACTACCACCCCCCGGCCGCGAAAAGCCAATACGATGAGTGATGTGCACCACTCTGGGTGTTATCTCCCGGTCACGGGGTGGCCACAAGTCGCGGTACCCGCCCCGCGCTCGCCGAAGGCGGCGCATACTGGGAATGATGAAAACTTCTCGCGCAGCCACAAAACGTCACCTGCCCACCAGCCCGTTCAAGGCTCCGGCGCCGCCTCCGCCGGTCCAGCAGTTCGAGGTGAACGACCGCGTCACGCACGACAAGTACGGCATGGGCGTGGTCATCGGGGCCGACTCCACCGCCGTCCTCGTCGACTTCGGGCCGCAGAAGGTCCGCATCCCGTCGCCCTTCGCCAAGCTCGACAAGCTCTGATCATTTTCTGAGTCCCACTCCGGGACCCGCGCCCCGTTCGAGGTCTTGACCCGCTCCCGGACGTCCGTCAGCGTGGACGGTCGAGACATCGGGACCGACGGGGTGACGCGATGCTGGCGCATGAGATCCGGGGCCTCGGCGACCTGGCCGGAGCGGCGCTCAAGGCCGGCGCCGATCGTGTACGGCAGACCCACCGGGGCATCGCCGGGCGGGTGTTCCGCAATATCGGACCGGCGTCAACGCCGGTGCGCATCGTGCACGACGGCATCTCCGCCGCCGTCTACACCGGCGTGGGCGGCGCGCTGTCGGCCGGCGGCCGTACGGCCGGCGCGGTGCTCGCCGATGTCGCCGGCGACGGTTTCGCGCTGCGCGACGCCCCGCGCGGCCGGATCGTGCTGTCCCTGCTCAACGGCTGGCACGGAGACCGGCTCGACGAGGACGGCAACGGGCTGGCGCTGCCCATGACCGTGCGCGCCCGCGGCCGCGACGTGCCCGTCGAGACCCGGGAGCTGGCCGAGGCGCACCGTCCCGCGACCGGGCGCATCGCGGTGTTCCTGCACGGCCTGGTCGAGAACGAGGGCGCCTGGGCCTACAAGTCCGTGCGCCACCATGGCCGTCCGGGCGTCACCTACGGCGACCTGCTGCGCGCCGACCTCGGCTACACGCCGGTGCAGGTCCGCTACAACACCGGCCTGCGGATCTCCGCCAACGGCGGGCGGCTCGACGCGCTGCTGGCCGGGCTGGCGGAGGCGTGGCCGGTGCCGGTGGAGGACCTGCTGCTCATCGGGCACTCGATGGGCGGGCTGGTGATCCGCAGCGCGCTGGCGCAGGCGGTGGAGCGCGGCTCGGCGTGGCCCGCCGCGGTCCGCGACACCGTCACGCTCGGCACGCCGCACCTGGGCGCGCCCCTGGAGCAGGGCGCCGCTCTCCTGACGCACGCCCTGGACCGCGTCGGCGAGACCCGCGCGGTCGCCGCCGTCCTGGCCGCGCGCAGCGCGGGGATCAAGGACCTGCGGCACGGCAGCCTGCTGGAGGCCGACTGGGCGGACCGGCACCCCGACGCGCTGGGCGGCCCGCCGCCCTCGGCGGTGCCGCTGCACGAGGGCGCGCGGCACTTCGTGGTGGTCGGCACGGTGACGCGCCGCCCCGGATCGCCGGTCGGTGACCTGCTGGGCGACCTGCTCGGCGACCTGCTGGTCCGGCCGAGGAGCGCGTGCGGCGAGGACGCGGGGGAGCGGCGGTTCGACCTGCCCGGCGAGCACGTGTGCCGGGTCGCCGGGGTGCACCACTTCGACCTGCTCAACCACCCCGAGGTCTACGCGCGCATCCGCGACTGGCTGACCGACCGGCCCGCCGGCGAGCCCGCGGGCGGCGAAGCGGCCGGGTGAACGGCGGGTGAGGGCGCTCACTCCTGGAGGCGGGCCGCCTTCAACGCCATGTGCAGCAGCAGCCGGTCGCCGCCGGAGTCCAGGTCCAGCCCGGTCAGGGCCTCGATGCGCGACAGCCGGTAGTACAGCGTCTGCCGGTGCACCGTGAGCGCCGCCGCCGTGCGCTGGGCGTGCCCGGCCTGGTCGAGGTAGGTCTCGGCGGTGCGCCGCAGGACCTCGTGGGCCGGGTCGAGCAGCGGCGCGGCCACCGGATCGCCGCCGGGCAGGGCGCTGAGCAGCCGGTAGGGGCCCATGCCGTCCCAGGTGGCGACCGGCCCGGCCTCGGGGACGGCGCGGGCCACGCGCAGCGCCGCCCGCGCCTGCGCCCACGCGTCCGGCACGTGCTCCAGCCCGCGCCGCACCCGGCTGACGCCGACCGGCCCGGTGCGCTTGGCGATCAGTTCGGCCCGGGACCGGGCCTCGGCGAGGTCGCGGACCGGCGCCAGCAGGGCCTCGCGGTGGGCCACCGAGCCCAGCGGCGCCGGGCGGGGCTCGGCCGTCACGGCCATGATCACGTAGGGGCCGGTGGCGGCCGGGTGGCCGGCCAGCAGGGCCGCGCCCTCGGCGCGCTCGGCGGCCGAGTCCGCCAGGAGACCGGCGAGGCCGCGGGCGGGGCGGTCCTGCTCGGCCAGCAGCGCCCCGGCGGCCGCGGCCAGCCGCATCGCCTCGGGCAGCCGCGGGTCGTCCGGCGCGATCTTCCCCTCGTCCAGCAGCCACAGGTACCCGTGGGTGACCCCGGCGTCGCGGGCGGGCAGGCACAGCCGCGCGAGCACGCCGGTGCGCGGGTCGGCGGGGGTGCGGACGGGACCGTCCGCGCGGGCGATCCCGAAGCCCTCGAACCAGGCCCGGACCTCGGCGGTGGAGCGGCGGCGCAGGATCGAGCCGGTGCGCACCGCGTCCAGGTCGCCCTCCTGGGCGGCGAACGCCAGCAGCCGGAAGTCCCGGTCCTCCAGCGTGGCGGGCGCGTCCAGGAGCGCCGAGACCTCGTCGGCCAGCCGCTGCAGATCGCCTTCGTACATGTGTCCAAGTATGTTCCGCCCCCTGTCGCTGGTCCGGCTCCGCACCGCCGCCTAGCTTCGGAGACGTCCGAACGAGGAGGTTTCGATGCTCGGTCCCGTCCTGCTCACCGCCGCCCGCAGCGACCGGCTGCGCCGCCTGGTGTCCGCCGCCCCGGTGACCCGCCCGGTCGTGGACCGGTTCGTGGCCGGGGAGACCCTGCCCGACGCCCTGGCCGCCGTGCGCGACCTCGCCGCCGACGGCATCGAGGTCACCCTCGACCACCTCGGCGAGGACATCACCTCCGCCGCGCAGGCCACCACGACCCGCGACGCCTACCTGCGGCTGCTGGAGGCCCTGGCCGCCGAGCGGCTCGGCCCGCGCGCCGAGGTGTCGGTGAAGCTGTCGGCCTTCGGCCAGGCGCTGCCGTCGGGCGGCGAGGAGCTGGCGCTGGAGGGCGCCCGCCGCGTCGCCGAGGCCGCCCGCGCCGCCGGGACCACCGTGACCCTGGACATGGAGGACCACACCACCGTGGACTCCACCCTGGGCATCCTGGCCGAGCTGCGCCGCGACTTCCCCGAGACGGGCGCGGTGCTCCAGTCGTACCTGTTCCGCACCGAGGACGACGCCCGCGCGCTGGCCACCGAGGGCTCCCGCGTCCGGCTGGTCAAGGGCGCCTACAAGGAGCCCGCGACCGTCGCCCACCAGGACAAGGCCGAGGTGGACCGGGCCTACGTGCGCTGCCTGAAGATCCTCATGGCGGGCGGCGGCTACCCGATGATCGGCTCGCACGACCCGCGGCTGATCGAGATCGCGCAGGAGCTGGCGGTGCGCAACGGCCGCAAGCCCGGCGACTACGAGTTCCAGATGCTCTACGGCATCCGCACCGACGAGCAGCACCGGCTGGCCGGGGCCGGACACCGGGTGCGCGCCTACATCCCCTACGGCGGCGACTGGTACGGCTACTTCATGCGCCGCCTGGCCGAGCGCCCCGCCAACCTGGCGTTCTTCCTGCGCTCGTTCGTCTGAGCGCCCCTTCTGAGCGCTCTTCTGCGCGCCCCCTCGGACCCGGGGCCGGCCGCGGTAACCCCTTGCGGACCGCGGCCGGCCCTGTCACCATCCGAGACATGATCGACAGAAAGGGGCGTCCCGCCCCGCGCCGATGAGCGCCCGGAAGGCGTCGCGCCGGGCCGTGCCCCGCGACGTCCCGAAGAACCTCGAACTCGGCCGCCAGGCCCTTGAGATCCGTGCCGAATGGCTGCGGCACGCCCTGAGCACCGAACGTGCCGACCGCCCCGCCGCCGAAGCCGCCATCACCGAGCTGTACCGGCTGGCCGGCCAGGCCCCGCCCCGCTTCGTCTGGGTGGATTCGCCCGGCGCCGCCGCGGCCGCCGCGCCCGCGGACCGGCCGTTCACGATCAGACCCGGCGACCTGCCGGACACCTGGCCGGTCGCCTCCCGGCTCGCCACCGTGGTCAGCGGGTTCCGCGCCGGTCTGGACCGCCGGGTGGGCCGGCCGTGGGCCGTCCCGACCTGGGGGAGCCTCCCCGAACCCCGGCTCGTGGACCTGGAGGCGGCGCTGCTGGACGGCGTGCTGCTCCAGGAGGTGATCGACGACGCGGTCCGCGACCCGCTGCGCCTGTTCGTCCGCGACCAGGTGTGCACCCCGCTGGCCACGATGCTGCGGGAGCGGGCGGGGGCCTCTCCCGGCCTCGCCTGGCACGGGCAGCACGACGCCTACTGGGTCGCGCACTACGACGTGCAGCAGCGGCTCGGCCTCGCCCGCTACTCCGCCGAGCAGTGGCACCAGTTCCGGCTGTGGGTCGCGCTCGCGCGGTCGTGCGGCTGGTGGTGGCCCTACGACGAGGTGTGCGTGGTCTCCGAGCGGCCCGTCGCCGTGCACACCGAGCCGATGCCGGGCCGCACCCAGGGCGAGCGCCGGCTCCACCGTCCCGACGGCCCCGCCGTGCGGTACGCCGACGGCTGGGGCCTGCACTCCTGGCACGGCACCCGCGTCCCCGAATGGGTGATCACCGATCCCACGGCCGAGCGCATCGGCGGCGAGCCCAACGTCGAGGTGCGGCGCTGCGCCATCGAGCGCATCGGCTGGGACGCCTACCTCGGCCAGGCGGGGATGCGCCTGGTGTCCACCGCCCCCGACCCCGGCAATCCGGGCTTCGAGCTGCGGCTCTACGACGTCCCGCACCGGGCGTGGGGCGCGTCCACGCGGGTGCTGCTGGCCGTCAACGGCTCGGTGGAGCGCGACGGCGCCCGCCGCCGCTACGGCCTGAACGTCCCCGGCCACCTCGACGACCCCGTGGCGGCCGCCGCCTGGTCCTACGGCCTGTCCGGCCCCCAGTACGCCCGGCTCGCCCGACGCACATGAGAGGAGAACCCATGACCGTCACGCTCGCCGACCTCACCCGCCGCACCGGCCTGGACGTCCTGGACCACCTGGAGCGGGACGCCGCCGTCCCCGTCCTCGACGGGATGCAGGCCCAGGGCGACCTCATCGTCATCCCGCTGCACGTCATCGAGCACGCCATCGTCTTCCGGCGCGACCCCGGCTGGGTCGACGTGCCCGCCGAGGGCGTGGAGGTGCTGCGCGGCGCGGCGGGCGGCAACCCGCACACGCTGGCCGCCGACCCCGGCACCTGCCAATGGACGCGGGGGCTCCGCGACTCGATGGGCCTCGCGCTCGGCGCGCTGCGGACCTCCGGCCCGGCCTACCTGCTGCACCCCGAGCACGGCGGCAACGGCATCGCGCCGGGCACCTACGTGATCCGCCGCCAGCGCGAGCGCGGCGACGGCACCCGTCCCGACCGGCTGGTCGCGGACTGACCCCGCTCATCCGGTGACACTTTTCGCGCGGCACCGGCCCGCCCCCTGCGCCCGCCGCAAAACGGGCCGGTGCCGCCACGTCCCCGGAGGTGAGGTGCGCGCAAGAAAGTCGTTACTTTCTCCATAGCCCGGCGCGCGGCGCCGACGATAGATCATTCCCATGAGAATCACGTCACGGGCCGCGCTGGTGTTCGGCCTGCTGGCCGGGCTCGTCGCGCCCGTCCCCCTGACGTCGGGCACCGCCTCGGCGGCCGCCCCCGCAACAGCCGCCGCCCCCGCGGCCGCACCCGCCTCCGTGCCCGCCTCCGCGCCTGCCTCCGCGCCCGCGCCCGGCGTCCACAAGCGCACCGTCACGATGAACGGCGGCTGGCGGCGCGAGTACCTGCTGAAGGTGCCCGCCGGCCGCCCCGCCGCCAGGCCGCGCCCCCTCGTCGTCGCCCTGCACGGCGGCCTGAACGACATGAACTACCTGCGCGAGAGCACCGGCCTGGACGGCCTCGCCGACCGCAAGGGCTTCCTGGTCGCCTACCCCAACGGCTTCCTCGGCTCGTGGAACGCGGGCGGCTGCTGCTTCCTGGCGCGCCTGGCCGGCATCGACGACGTCGGCTTCCTGGACCGGCTGATCGCCTCGCTGGTGCGCTCCGGGCAGGCCGACCCCCGCCGGATCTACCTGACCGGCTTCTCCAACGGCGGCGGCATGGCCTACCGGTACGCGTGCGAGCGGTCCGGGACGGTCGCGGCCGTGGGCGTGGTGTCGGGCTCGCTGGCCACCCCGTGCAAGCCGGCCCGGCCCATCTCGGTGATCGCCTTCCACGGCACCGCGGACTTCTCGGTGCCCTACCTGGGCGGCGGCAACCTGGACTGGGACAACAAGGCCCCGTTCCCGTCGGTCGCCCAGGTGATCGACTTCTGGGTGCGGGCCAACCTGCTCCGGCCGCTGCGCGACGTCGTCCTGAACGCCCGCGACACCGTCTGCCGCGCCTCGCCCCCGGCCCGGTCGGCGGTGACGCTGTGCACGATCGCCGGCGGCGGGCACGAGTGGCCGCGCGGGACGGGCAAGGGCGTGGACGCGGGCCCGGTGATCTGGGACTTCTTCGCCCGCCACCCCAAGGCGTAGCGGGGCGGCGGGCGAAGGACGGGGGCCTGGCCGGGCTACTCGCGGGCGGCCAGGCCCTCGACGGGGGCGGTCCGCAGCGCCGCCCTCGCCGGGAGGACGGTCGCGAGCAGCGCCAGGGCGGCGGTCGTCCCGACGATCCCGAGGTAGCCGAGCGGCGCGATGTGCGGGCTGCCCGCCCCGGTCATCCCGGCGGCGAAGGCGGTGAGCGTGACCAGCCCCACGCCGGTGCCGAGCACGACCGCGAGCAGCGTCGCCGTCAGGGTCTCCCAGCGCAGCATCCCGAGCACCTGGCGGCGGGTCGCCCCGGCCAGGCGCAGCAGCGCCAGCTCGCGGGAGCGGCCCGCCACGGCCATGGCCAGGGTGTTGACCATGGAGATCGCGGCGAACGCGACGATCAGGCCGAGGGACAGGTAGTTGACGGCGCTGCCGCTCGACCGGCCCGGCGCGGCGGCGCGTTCCACGACCGGCAGGCCCGCGCGGGCCAGCGTGTCGCGCGACACCTTCGGCGCGGCGATCAGGACCGTGCTCAGCGGGACGTCCACGTGCGCGGCGACCAGGGAGTGCGGCAGCGTGAAGTCGCCGAAGCCGAGCCCCCGCTCGTAGACCGCGATGACGGTCAGGGAGACCGGCGCGCCGTCGGCCATCGCGAACGCCACCCTGTCGCCCACCTTCTTGCCCAGGCCCTCGCGGACGGCCATGGTGCCGTCGCCGAGCCGGTCCAGCGACCCGGACGTGACGCCCAGGTCCATGGTCCTGGCCAGCCCGGCGGGGGTGACGCCCTGGGCGCTGTAGGGGCTGTTCACGGCGCGGACGCGGGTGTGCAGGACCTCGGTGACCGCCTCGACGCCCGGGACGGCCCGCGCCCTGGCGGCGGCGGAGGCGGGCACGTTCGGGCCGAGGACGTGGTCGGCGACGTTCCCGGCGGCGGCCTGCTCCTCGGCCGCGCCCTTCATGGTCGTGTCGGAGAACAGCAGCGTGGAGGCCAGCGCGACCATCAGCGTCAGCGGCGCGATCACGGCGGCCATGCGGCGCGCCCCGGCGCGCAGGTTGGCGGCGGCCAGGTCGCGGACGCCCCCGGCGGCGCGCAGCGGCAGCGCGGCGGCCGCGAGCAGCACGCGGGCCAGGAGCGGGCCGAGCAGCGCCAGGCCGGCGGTCCACAGCAGCGCGGTCAGCGGGGTCAGCGGCCCGGCGGCGGGCTCGGTGTGGACCGAGGTGAGCAGGATCGTCAGCACCACCGCGCCGGCCCAGCGCCAGCACCCCGGCGACCAGCCGGACCGGGGAGACCCGGGCCGGGGCGAGGGCGGCCTCGCCCAGCGCCTCCACCGGCCGCAGCCGCGCCACGCGGCGGGCCGACAGCCGCGCGGCCAGCCACGCGGCGGGCACCGTCACCGCGACGGCCGCCAGCGGCGGGAACGGGCCGACCTCCACCGGCAGGTTGGCGGGGACGGCGCCCAGGTCGGTGAACGCGGCGTGCAGCGCCGTCCCCAGGAACAGCCCGGCGACCGCGCCGGGCACCGCCGCCAGGACGCCGAGCAGCAGCGCCTCGTCGCCGACCAGCCTGCGGAGCTGCCGGGGCGTGGCCGCGATCGCGCGCAGCAGGGCCAGCTCGCGCTCGCGCTGCTGGACGGCCAGGCCGAACGTGCCGGTCACCGCGAGCAGCGCCACGATCAGGGAGGTGCCGCCGAGCGCCGCGCCCATGCTGACCAGCTTGGTACGGGCGCTGTCGATCCCGAGGAACTCGACGCGGCCGCGCCCCTCGCCGGTCTGGACGGTCGCGCCGGTGCCGCGCACCGCGTCCCGGACGGCCGGGGCGGCGCTCTGCGGCCAGACGCCGATCGCGGTCACCTTTCCGGCGCGCACGGCCAGCCGCCGGGCCTCGTTCGTGGAGAAAAAGGTCACCGACTGGTGCTCCAGGGTCTCCCGGGTGATACCCACCACCCGGTAGGAGCCGGTCCCGGCGGGGGTGACCAGCGACACCGTCGAGCCGATCCCGCGTCCGGCCGAACCGTCCACGACGATCTCGCCGTCGGCGGCGGGCGCACGCCCGGCCCTGAGCGTGAACGGGGCCATGGCCGCCGACTCCCAGCCGTGCCCGTCGGCGCCCCCGGCGGGGAAGGAGACCTCGGTGACCACCTGCCGGACGCCGGGCACCGCGCGGATCTCGTCCGCCAGCTCCGCCGGGAGCCAGGCCCGCGCGGTGTTGGGCTTGGACTTGCGCTTGGTCTCGCCGTCGCCCTTGTCCTTGAGGAAATGCGACTCGGGATCACCGGCGACCACGACCGGCGCGCCCGCGTACCGTTCGGGCTCCACCGAGCCGCGCAGGCCGGTGTCCATCAACATGCCGCACGCGCAGACCAGGGCGGCGGCGCAGAACAGGGCGACGAACGCGCCCGCGAACGAGGCGCGGCGGTGCCGCAGCGTGCTCAAGGCGAAGGACAACATCAGACTCGGGCCCCCAGACGGGTCATGCGGTCGGCGACACCGGCGGCGGTCGGGGCGCTCATCGTGTCCACGATCCGCCCGTCGGCCAGGTAGAGGACGGTGTCGGCGCAGGCGGCCGCGACCGGGTCGTGGGTGACCATCACGACGGTCTGGCCCAGCCCGTCCACGACCTCGCGCAGCAGCGCCAGCACGTCCCGCGCGGTCACGGTGTCGAGCGCGCCGGTCGGCTCGTCGCCGAACACGACGTCGGGCCGCGTGACCAGCGCGCGGGCGATCGCGACGCGCTGCTGCTGGCCGCCCGACAGCTCGGCGGGCCGGTGCCCGGCGCGGCCCGCCAGCCCGACCCGCTCCAGCACCTCCGCCAGCCAGGCCCGGTCGGGACGGCTCCCGGCCAGCTTCAGCGGCAGGGTCACGTTCTGCCCGACCGTCAGCGACGGCACCAGGTTGAACGCCTGGAACACGAACCCGACGCGCTCGCGCCGCAGCTTGGTCAGCGCCGTCTCGTTCATGCCCGACAGGTCCCGTCCGCCGAGCCGGACCGTCCCGGCGGTGGGCCTGTCGAGCCCCGCCGCGCAGTGCAGGAACGTGCTCTTGCCCGATCCCGAAGGGCCCATCACGGCGGTGAACCCGCCCTTCGGGAGCCCGACCGAGACCTCGCGCAGGGCCGCGACCGCGCCCCCGCCCCTGCCGTAGACCTTGCTGACCGTGTCCAGCACCACCGCTTCGCTCATGCCCTCAACTCTGCTGACCTGCGGCGCCGTCCTCCAGAGAGCTCGTCACCGGCCACCCGTGAGATCGTCACGGGTAGTCTCGTGACGTGATCCGGGTACTGATCGCCGAAGACCAGCACGTGGTGCGCGGCGCGCTGGTCGCGCTGCTGGACCTGGAGGACGACCTGGAGGTCGTCGCCGACGTCGCCGCAGGCCCGGACGCGGTCCGCGCGGCGCTCGCGCACCGGCCCGACGTGGCGGTCCTCGACATCGACATGCCCGGCGGCGACGGGCTGACCGCCGCCGCCGAGCTGCACGACAGGCTGCCCGGCTGCCGCGCCCTCATGCTGACCGGGCACGGCAAGCCCGGCCACCTGCGCCGCGCGCTGGGGGCCAAGGTCGCCGGCTTCATGCTGAAGACCGCGCCGCCGGACGAGCTGGTCGCCGCGATCCGCCGCGTGGCCGCCGGGGAGCGCGTGCTCGACCCGGAGCTGGCCGTGGCGGCGTGGGACCTGGCCGACGACCCGCTGACGCCGCGCGAGAAGGACGTGCTGCGCCTGACCGCCGAGGGCGCCGAACCCGACGAGATCGCCGGACGGCTCCACCTGTCGGCGGGCACGGTCCGCAACAACCTGACGGCGATCGTGGCGAAGCTGAACGCGCGGGGCCGCACCGACGCCGTGCGGATCGCCACCGAGGCCGGCTGGCTCTAACCGGGAGCCGTCGCGACCCGCTCCTCCAGGGAGGCCGTGAGCTGGAAGCGGCCGTCGCCGAGCGGGCGCGCCTCCAGGCGGCCGCCCAGCGCCGCCAGCCGGGTGGACAGGTTGCCGATGCCCGCGCCCGGCGGCGTCACCTGCGCCGGGACGCCGTCGTTACGCACGGCCAGGAGGCCCGGCCCGACCTCGATCTCCACGTGCTCGGCGGCGCTGTGCCGCAGGACGTTCGTGACCGCCTCGCGCAGCACCGCGCTCAGCACCGCCTCGTGCCCGGCCGGGATGCCGTCACCGGCCACCGGGTCGCCGGTCACCCGCACCTCGATCCCGGCGGCGGCCAGCACCGAGCGGGCCGACTCCAGCTCCCTGGACAGGTCCAGGTTCGGGGCCGCGCCCGTCACGGTCTCCATGTCGGCGCGTGCCTGCTCCGCCATCGCCACGATGTCGGCCAGCTCGGCGTCGGCGCGCTCGGGCGCGGCGGCGCGCAGTCGGCGGGCCAGCTCGCCCTTCAGCAGGATCGCGGCCAGGGTGTGGCCGAGCAGGTCGTGCAGGTCGCGGGCGGCGCGCAGCCGCTCCTGGACGACCGCCGCCCGCGCCAGGCCCGCCCCGGCCGCGCGCAGCTCGTCGGCCAGCCGCGCCAGGCGGATCAGCCCGGACACCACCAGCCCGCTGACCAGCACGCTCACCACCGAGTTCACCACGACCGGGGCGTCCTGCCCGAACGCCCGCGCCAGCACCCCCATGCTCGCCATGACCAGCGCCACCAGCGGCCACGCGACGCGGGCGGGCAGCCACACCAGCAGCGCGCCCGCCAGGAAGCCCGGCGTGCCGCCCCACGCCCTGCCGAACCACGGCAGCGGCACGTAGGCGAGCAGGGCGAGGAGCAGCAGCGCCCATCCCCGGTGCTCGCGCGAGCGCCGCAGCGTCAGGGCGCAGCCGGCCGCCAGCAGGGGGACGGCCGCCAGCGCGTGCGAGGGCGGCATCAGCAGCAGCGCCTTGACCGAGAACCCGGCCAGCACCGTCGCCAGCACCAGCACCGACAGCCGGTACTCGCCGCTGGGGCGGGGCTCGGGCGGCGGCTCGGCCCGGACGGACGCCGTCACGGTGAAGCGCCCGTCAGGGTCCAGGCCCGCGGTGAGAGTGCCGCCCGCCGCCGCGACGCGCTCCATCAAGGGCGCCAGCGCCTCGGCGCCGCGCGCCGCCGTGCGCACGCCGTCGCTCGTCACGCGCAGGACCACCAGGTCGCCGCGGCCGGTCGTCTCGATCTCGCAGCGCGTCGCGCCGCCCTGCCGCACCACGTCGGTGACCGCCTCGCGCAGCACCGCCGCCAGCAGCGCGCCCGCCCGGCCGAGGGGCTCGGCGTGGCCGGTGCGGACGGTCGCGTCGATGTCGGCGGCCGCCAGCATCCCGCGCGCGGCGGCCATCTCCGGGGCCAGCGACAGGCTGCGCAGCTCCGCGGCCGCCGACCGGGCGGTGGCCAGCGCGCGCCGCGCCTCCGCCAGCGCCGCGTCCAGGTCGTCGGGGCGGGCGGAGGCGACGGCGTCCAGGCCGCGCCCGACGCCGTCGTTCAGCGCGGCGGCCATCCGGAGCCGCTCCTCCTCCACGGCCGCCATCGCCAGCGTGCGGCGCGCGGCGTGCGCCTCCTCGACCCGGTCGGCGAGGCGGCACAGGCCGTAGGAGACCAGGCCGGTCAGCACCACCGTGATCGACATGTCCAGCGCGCCCGCGAGCGTTCCCGCCCGGTGCGCCGCGACCCCGACGGACGCGGCCGTCGCCAGCGCCGCCGTGCGCCACGCCGACCGCAGCAGCAGCGCCCCCACGACCAGGCCCAGCATCCCGACCGTGACGCCGAACCCCAGCACCGCGACGCAGGCGGGCACCGCCTGGGCCGGGGCCAGCCACCGGCCCCGGAACCGGCGCAGGACCGGCAGCGCGTGCGGCAGGTGCAGCGCCAGCACCAGCAGCGACAGCGGCACCACCGCGGCCGCGTCCCCGGGCCCGCTGATCGCCGCGAGCAGGTAGACGCTGGTGAACGCCGCCGGCACTGCCACCGCGATCGCCCGGGCCGTGCGCGGCGCCAGCGCGGAACCGTGCGAAGGGGTCATTCCGGTCATGCTAGGCCGGTCGTGGGGGCCGGTCGCGTCAGGCGTTCACCGCGCGCAGGGCCCCGGGGCGGCGTCCGGCGATCCGGTCGAGCGCGGCGGCCGTGGCGTCGTCGGCGGGCAGGTACACCAGCAGGCGCTGCCCGTCGTCGGGCGGCAGCTCCAGCGACTCGTACGACAGGCGCAGCTCGCCCGCCTCCGGGTGGACGAGCCGGTGCAGGCCCGTGCGCGGCACGAACGCGGGCAGCGTCTCCAGCCGCCGGGAGAAGTCGGCCCCGGCCCCGATGATCAGCTCCCGGACGAGCCGCGGCACGGGGGCGTCCTCCAGGGAGCAGACCTGCCGGACCCAGGCCGCCATTTCGTCGGCGACGCGGTGCCAGTCGGGGAACGCGGCGCGGGCCCGCTCGTCGGCGAACACGTGCCGGGCCAGGTTGGGCTCGGCGCCGTCCAGCACGCCGACCGCCCCGAACACCCGCGCGTACCCGCCGGTGTGCGCGAGCACGTCGGTGAGGTGGTTGACGAGCACGGCGGGCGCGGGCTCCAGCGTCTCCAGCAGCGCCCGCACGGTCGGCCGCACCTCCTGCGCCGCCGGCCGGGTCTTCGGGCAGGGGAACAGGTTGGACCCCTCGGCGGCCTTGGCGGCGTAGTTGAGGTGCATCCGCTCGTCCATCGACAGTCGCAGCGCGTCGGCGAGCGCGCCGAGGACCTGCGCGGACGGGCGCCGGTCGCGGCCCTGCTCCAGCCGGGTCAGGTACTCCACGCTGATCCCGGCGAGCGTGGCCAGCTCCGAGCGGCGCAGGCCGGGCGTGCGGCGGCGCGATCCGGCGGGCAGCCCCACGTCGGCGGGGGTCACGGCCTCTCGGCGGGTGCGCAGGAAGGCGCCCAGTTCGTTGTCGCCCACGGGAGAGTCGCTCACGGGGCCCACGGTAATCGGCGGGGCGGCGCTTAGCGTGGCCCCGCCAGGGCCAGTCTCGGCACGGTCTCCCTCCCCGCCGCGCGGACCGGCAGCGTGAGGGCCATGACGACGCAGACGATCGACAACGTCCCCGTTCCCCTCCGCGCCGGCCGCTGGGAGCTGGACCCGCTGCACTCGGCGGTCGGCTTCACCGTCCGCCACCTCGGCATCTCCAAGGTGCGCGGCCGCTTCCAGAAGTTCGACGCCGCCCTGACCGTGGGCGAGACCCTGGCCGCCACCGCGGTCACCGCCACCATCGACATCGGCTCGATCGACACCGGCAACCCCGACCGCGACGCCCACGTCCTGGCCCCCGACATGCTGGACGTCGCCACGCGCCCGACCATGGCCTACCGCTCCACCGCCGTGGTGCCCGACGGCGACGACTGGCGGCTGGAGGGCGAGCTGACCATCGGCGGGGTGACCCGGCCGGTCGCCCTGGCGCTGGAGTTCGGTGGCGTCCAGGAGTTCGGGGAGTACGGCCGGCACGCCGGGTTCGAGGCGACCGGCGAGGTCCGCCGCAGCGACTACGGGCTGCGCTTCGGGGCCGGGATGCTCGGCGACACCGTCAAGATCAGCCTGGACCTCCAGTTCGTCGAGCCCTCCTGACCCGCCGCGCGGGGCCGGACGGCGCGCCGCCCGGCCCCGCATATCCTGCTGCGCGTGGAGGTTCTGGCCGAGGAGCAGTGGCGGGCGCGGCGGGAGGCGCACCGGCGGCGCGTCGCCGCGTGGATCGACCCGCACCTGGAGCGCAAGGCGCGCCGCGAGGCGCATCCGGTCGAGGACTTCCTGTTCACCTACTACAGCCACCGGCCCGCCCGGCTGCGCGAGTGGCACCCCGGGGCCGGGGTGCTGCTCGAAGGGGCCGCCGGGTTCGGCAGGGACTACCTCGACACCGGCGCCGGCGCGACGCTGGACGTGGCGGGGCTGCTGGAGCGGCGGCGCGCGTCCGTCGAGTGGATCGCGGGGCTGCTGCGCGCCACGGCGTCCCGGCCCGCGCACTTCGGCTGCTTCGGGATGCACGAGTGGGCGATGGTCTACCGGGCCGAGGAGGTCCGCCACCAGGCGTGGCCGCTGCGCCTGACGCCCGACGAGACGGCGGCGGTCGTGGAGGAGCGCGGCGTGCGGTGCAGCCACTTCGACGCGTTCCGGTTCTTCACCCCGAAGGCGCGCCCGCTGAACCTGCTCCAGCCCACCCGCGAGCGCCAGCCCGAGCTGGAGCAGCCGGGCTGCCTGCACGCCAACATGGACCTGTACAAGTGGGCCTACAAGCTGTCGCCGCTGGTCGGCGGGGAGCTGGTGGCCGACTGCTTCGAGCTGGCGCGCGACGTGCGCGCGGTGGACATGCGGGCCAGCCCGTACGACCTGAGCGCGCTGGGGTACCGGCCCGTCCGGGTCGAGACCGCCGAGGGCCGCGCGGAATACGCGGCGCTGCAGCGCGGTTTCGCCGAGCGGGCCCGCCCGCTGCGCGAGCGCCTGATCGAGGCGTGCGACCGCGTCCTCGACCGCGTCGCCGCCTGACCGTCACTCCCGGGCCGCCGCCAGCCGCACCGGGGCCTCCCGGGTGACCGACAGCGTGCTCGCGACGCTCGTCACCGCCGTCACCGCGTACGCCCCGACCGTCAGCGCCGCCAGCAGCCCCCACGGCACCGCCAGCACCCCCGGCGTGGCCAGGAACGACGCCAGCGAGCCCGCCGCGACCAGGCAGCCCAGCAGCAGCCCGATCGTGGTCACCGCCGCCGCCTCCAGCAGCGCGGCCCGCACCACCTGGCCCCGGCTCAGGCCGGTCAGCCGCGCCACCGCGAACTCGCCGCGCCGCTCCGCGCCCGCGATCAGCATCGCGTTGACCACGGCCAGCGCCGCGTACAGGCCCGACAACCCCATCAGCACGGCCATGATCCCGTTGTTGCCGCGCTGCTGCTCGGCGACCTTGCCCGAGGCCCACGCCGACACCGTGCGCACCTGGCCGCCGCCCGCCGCCCGGATGCGATCGGCGACCTCGGCCGCCGATGCGCCCGCCGCGACCTGCACGAACGTCGTGGCGGGCGAGCGGGCGGCCAGGTCGGCGGGGATGAGCGTGCGCGGCACCAGGAAGCGTTCCGCGCCGTTCTCCAGCGTCGGCGGCATGATCGCGACGACGCGCAGCCGCATCCGCGTACCGCCGATCCGCGCGGTCGCCGGGTCGCGGCGGCGGACGCCCTCGTGCGCGAGGCCGGGGCCGACCGCCACCGTGCGCCCGCGCAGCAGGTCCAGGGAGCCGAAGTCGGGCTTGAGCCGGTGGGCGCGCCGGTAGGCGTCAGGATCGACCGCGAAGACGCCCGCGTGGTAGACCGCGTCGCGGTGGCGGCCCTCGTCGTGGTGCCGGATCTTTATCGACATCTCCACATGGAGCTCCGTGGAGGCGAGCGCGACCCCGGGCACCGCCCGGATGCGGTCGGCCTCCGCGCCCGTCGAGGAGACGACCAGGTCGCCGGCCGTGATCCGCACCAGGTCCTTGCCGGTGGCGTTGGCCAGCGAGCCCAGCGTCCCCGACAGGCCGAGCACCAGCGCGACCAGCACGATCAGCGGCGCGGCCGTGGAGGCGCTGCGGCGCACCCCGTCGCGCAGGTTTGCCTGCGCGAGATCGCCGAGCGTGCCGTGCCGCAGCACCGCGCCGAGCGCGCGCCCGGCCAACGGCACCAGCAGCGGGCTGAGCTGGCTCACCGCGACCGCGCCCAGCACCGAGACGCCCATCCCGATCAGCATCGCGCCGAGCAGGTCCGCGCCCCGCCCCGCGAACACCAGCGCGACCGTGCAGGCCAGCAG
Organism: Spirillospora sp. CA-253888; assembly: GCA_050936435.1. Classification (GTDB taxonomy): domain Bacteria; phylum Actinomycetota; class Actinomycetes; order Streptosporangiales; family Streptosporangiaceae; genus Spirillospora. Next base: position 3,353,932 of record JBNJMT010000001.1, on the reverse strand, counting down.
CGACGCCCCGACCAGCCAGCGGACCGCCGTCATCACCCGCGCCGCCCGCCCGGCGTCGCGCAGCGCCTCCATCGGCCGGACCCGCATCGCCCGCACCGACGCGCCCAGCACCCCCAGCACCGCCACGCTCACCCCGACGCCGAACGAGATCGGCACCAGCCGCACCGACCATGGTGCGCCGAAGCCGTCCGGCAACATCCCCAGTCCGATCAACAACTGCGACTGCGCCCACGCCGCCGGGACGCCCACCAGCGAACCGGCCGCCGACCCCAGCGCCCCGAGCAGCACCGACTCGGCCAGCAGGAGCAGCACCAGATGCCCGCCGCCCGCGCCGAGCGTGCGCAGCAGCGCCAGGTCGCGCCGCCGCTGCGCCACCGTGAACGCGAACGTGGACGCCACGATGAACACCGCCAGGAACGACGCCAGCATGATCGTCATCCCGAGCAGCGTCGCCGCCCCGACGTACCCCTCCCGGACCTGCTCGGCGGCGCGGCCGGTCACGCCCGGCGGGACCTCCGGCTCGCCGGTCGCCAGCGCGACCTGCAGCGCCGACTGCACGAGCGCCACCCCGAACACCACCGTCAGGAACGCGCCGAGGAACAGCGGCCACCGGTCCCGCACCGTGCTGAGCGACAGCCGCAGCATCACGCCTCCAGCCGCACGAGCCGGTCGGCGACCTGGTGCGCCGAGGGACGCGCCAGCCGGTCCACGATCCGGCCGTCGCGCAGGAACACCACCGCGTCCGCGCGGGCCGCCGCGCCCGGGTCGTGCGTGACCATCACGATGCTCTGGCCGCCGTCCACCATGCGGCGCAGCAGGTCCAGCACCGTCCGCGCCGACGCCGAGTCCAGCGCGCCGGTCGGCTCGTCGGCGAACAGCACCGCCGGACGCGTGATCATCGCGCGGGCGATCGCCACCCGCTGCTGCTGCCCGCCCGACAGCTCCCGGGGCCGGTGCCGCGCCCGGTCGCCGAGCCCGACCTCGCCGAGCACCCGCCGCACCTCGGCGCGCGGCGCCCGCGCCCCGGCGAGCTTGGCGGCCAGCGCCACGTTCTGCTCGGCGGTGAGCGACCCGATCAGGTTGAAGTTCTGGAAGACGAAGCCGAGGGTCGTGCGGCGCATCGCGGTGAGGACGCTCTCGGGCACACCGGTGATCTCGTTGCCCGCCAGCGTCACCCGCCCCGACGTCACCCGCTCCAGCCCGGCGGCGCAGTGCAGCAGCGTGGACTTGCCCGAGCCCGACGGGCCCATGACCGCGGTCCAGGAGCCGGTGGGGAAGGCGAGGCTGACCTCGTCCAGCACCCGCACGCGGGCCGCGCCCCGGCCGTACTCCTTGGTCACCCCGAAGAGCTCGGTGACGTGGTGGCTTCGCATGCCACCATCCCATCCGGCGGGGGCGCGAAGCGGATCAGCCCTGGCCACCAACCGGGAGGTAGGGCCAGCCCTACCCGTTAACGTACGGTTCGTGCCGCAGACCGTCGCCGAAGCCATGACCGGCCGCCGCTACCTGGTCGGCATGTGGCCGTGGCGCGCGGCCGGCTACCTCGTGACGAGCCTTCCGGCGATGGCGGGCGTCGTGCTCGCGCTCGGCACGCTGCTCCTGCCGTCGGCGCTGGCGCCCTCCCCGACGACGGCGGCCGCCTCCTCGGTCCTGATCGTCCTGGCGACGCCGCCGCTCGCCGCGCCGCTGGCCCGCGCCGAGCGCCGCCGCCTGCGCCTGGCCGACGCCCGCCCGATCGAGCCGGGGGACCGCCCGGCCTGGTCCTGGACCCGCTACACCCAGGGCGCGACCTGGCGGGAGGCGGCCTACTGCTGGCTGCTGGGCACGGTCGTCCCGGCCGCGTACCTGGCGGTGCTGCTGGTGGTGTTCCTGGTCGGGATCCTCCTGGTGAGCCCGCTGCTGGCGGCGGACTCGGCGGCGCCGGTCTCCCTCGGCCCCACCAGCGTGGACAGCGCGGGCGAGGCGGCCCCCTACGCGCTGGGCGCGCTGGCGGCGCTCCCGGCCGTCCCCTACCTGCTGGGACTCCTGGCGGCCGCGCACGCCGCGACGGCACGGGCGCTGCTGACCGGCGAGGACCTGCGCGCCGAGCTCGTGGAGGTCTCCCGCTCGCGCGCCCGCCTGGTGGACGCGTTCGAGGCCGAGCGCCGCCGCATCGAACGCGACCTGCACGACGGCGCCCAGCAGCGCCTGATCAGCCTGACCATGCAGCTCGGCCTCGCCCGCCTGGACCTGCCGCCCGACTCTCCCGCCCACGCCAAGGTCGGTGAGGCCCACCGGCAGGCCAAGCAGCTCATGGCCGAGCTCCGCGAGCTGATCCGGGGCATCCACCCGCGCGTCCTCACCGACCGGGGCCTCGCCGCCGCCCTCGGCGAGCTGGCCGACCAGTCCGCCGTCCGCACCACCGTCGAGGCCGACGTCCCCCGCCTGGAACCGCACGCCGAGGGCACGGCCTACTTCGCCGCCGCCGAGGCCCTGACCAACGTCGCCAAGCACAGCGGGGCCGCATCGGCGCACATCACGGCCCGCTGGACATCCGGCACCCTCGCCTTGGAGGTCCGCGACGACGGCCGGGGCGGCGCGGACCCCGCCGCCGGAACGGGCCTGACCGGCCTCGCCGACCGGGTCGCGGTCGCCGGCGGCAGAATGCTCCTGTCCAGCCCGCCCGGCGGGCCGACCGTCCTACGCCTGGAGATCCCGTGCACGTCCGAGTAGTCCTGGCCGAAGACGGCGTGCTGCTGCGCGAGGGGCTGACGGGACTGCTCACGCGCTTCGGCTTCGAGGTCGCGGCCGCCGTGGGCGACGCCGGAGCCCTCCTGGCGGCCGTCGGCGAGCACCGGCCGGACCTCGTGGTCACCGACGTGCGGATGCCGCCGGACTTCGGCGACGAGGGCCTGCGCGCCGCCCTGGAGCTGCGCCGCGCCGACCCGCGCCTCGCCGTCGTCGCCCTCAGCCAGTACGTCGAGCTGAGCTACGCCGCCGACCTGCTCGACTCCGGCGACGGCCGCCGCGTGGGCTACCTGCTCAAGGACCGGATCGTGGACATCGAGGAGTTCGCGGCGGCCCTGCGCCAGGTGCACGAGGGCGGCACGGTGGTGGACCCGCAGGTGATCCGCCAGCTCCTGCGCCGCCGCCACGACCCGCTGTCGGCGCTGTCGGGCCGCGAGACCGAGGTGCTGGCGCTGATGGCCGAGGGGCACTCCAACACCGCGATCGCGACCCGCCTGTTCATCTCGGAGGCGACGGTGGGCAAGCACGTCGGCAACATCCTGGCGAAGCTGGACCTGCCGCAGACGGAGGACACCCACCGCCGCGTCCTGGCGGTGCTGGCCTACCTGCGGAACAAGCCCGGCGAGAAGCCGTAAACATCCCGTAAACCGTCTCCGCCATGCTGGAAGCAGTTCAGAGCACGGCCCCAGAAGGAGAAAGCAGATGCGCACGTTCAAGCTCCAGGTCCAGACCACCATCGACGGCTACATGGCCGGCCCGAACGGCGAGATGGACTGGATGACCTTCCCCTGGACCGACGACATCAGCGACCACATCAACGCGCTCACCGCGCCGGTGGACTGCATCGTGCTGGGCCGCAACCTCGCCGAGGGCTTCATCCCCGCCTGGGCCGCCGGCCCCGAGGGCGAGGACCAGGAGTCGATCGACATGATGAACAACACGCCCAAGGTCGTGATCTCCCGCAGCCTGACCGAGTCCCCGTGGGAGAACGCGACGGTGGCGGACGACCTGGTCGGCACCATCACCAAGCTGAAGGAGCGGCCGGGCGGCGACATCATCGCCTACGGCGGCGGCACCCTGGTGCGCGACCTGATCGCGGCCGAGCTGCTGGACGAGATCCACCTGTTCGTGAACCCGACCGCGATCGGGGAGGGCATGCCGGTCTTCCCGAACACCGAGTCCGCCAAGCGCTTCGAGCTGGTCACCGCGCGCCCGTTCGAGTGCGGCATCACGGCCCTGCACTACGCCCCGAAGCGCGCCTGAGCGGTCATGCGGCGGCGGAGCGACGGCGGCGTCGCCACGATCAGGAGCCGCCGTCGCTGAGCATCCAGACCCGGCGCAGGGGCACCCGGGCGACGATCTCCTCGGGAAGCCGGTCATAGGTGCGCAGCAGGGCGTTGACGACGTCCGCGGCCTCCCATACGCGCACGCGCATCGCCTGGTTCTTCAAGGCGTCGCGCGCCTGCTTGGTCAGCCCGTCCCAGGCGACCAGGAGGCCCTGGTCGGCTCCGTACGTCGACATGACGCCGTGGAGCTGGGTGACGACCGGCGAGCCGATCTGCCCGCCCGACTTGATCTGGGCCAGCAGGCGCGGGATGTCCAGGCCGAGCGGTCCGCGTCCGGCGGTGATGTCGATGCCCCCGTCCGGGCCGGGCGGGGCCTGATCGCAGTAGAAGCCCTCCGCCGTCAGGATCGCCGAGACCAGCGTCGCCAGCCCGTGCCCGGAGAACTCCTCGTTGACCCGGGCGGTGATCTGGTCGAGTGCGGCCTGCTCGATGTCGGCGGCGAGTTCCGGCTCGTCCACCTCGGTGGCCGAAGGGCCGATCAGGACGGCGTTGCCGGGATCGACGCCGGTGGCCAGGAGCTTCTCCAGGCGCGCGACGGCGTTGTTCTTGCTCGGCGCGAAGAGGGTCAGCGCGCTGCCCAGCGTGAACAGCAGATCCTGCTTGACAGCGGTGCGAGGCAGATCGGTGCGCTGCCAGTCCACCCTGACCACATGGCGCCTGCTCGGGTCGGGCTCGTCGGCCAGATAGGCGTAGCCGCCGGTCACACGGCCGAAGGCGATCTGCTTGCCGGTCTTCAACGGCATGACGAGCAGGTCGCCGACCTGGATGCGGCCGCGCAGCGCCCACATCTGGCCGATGATGTTGATGAGCTTGCCGCCGGTCACCGCGGGCAGGGCACCGCCGACCACCTTCGCGACATCCTCGCGGCTACCGCATTCCGTCAGGTCGGGAATCTCGTGCCAGCCGCCTCCCGAGACCTTCTGCGTCAGCGCCCACTGCTCACGCTCGCCATAGCGCCCGGCCCTGATCACCCACGCCTTGCTCACATGTCTCCTTGGGGTCGAACGTTTCTCCGCCCCGGTCTTTCAAGGTCACCGAAGGCATCTTCCGGCAGGCTGAAAGAGGGGAATCGCCCGTACAGTCCGTGCGAGGGGTCAGCGGTCGAGTGAGCCGTCCCGAACGCGGCGTGCGAACGAGCGCCAGGCGGCGGCGTCGAAGACGAGCCTGGGGCCGTGCGGGTCCTTGGAGTCGCGCACCGCGATCACGGACGGCAGGCCGGCGACCTCGACGCACTCTCCGCCTTGCCCGCTGCTGTAGCTGCTCTTGCGCCAACCCGCCGCAGAGAGGTCCAGCTTGATCACATGTACTCCTTCTCGTGCTGCCTCAGCAGATCGAGTGAAGCCGCCTGTGGCAACGCTTCGCCCATGATGATTTCGAACCGTACAGCGTTCTTCGCGATCACTTTGGAATCTTCGATCACCTGGGAGACCTCGGGCCCTTCGACGTAGGCGACCTCTGAGCCGTCTGTGAACCCGAGGAGGGTGAAGAGCCCGTCCAGCGCCGCGTAGGTGACCGAGGAGAACGGGAGCACCCGGACCTGGACGTTCGGCAATTGGACCGTGTCGATCACCTTCCGGATCTGCTCTCGCATCACCTGCGGGCCGCCGGCAGGGACATGGAGCGCGGCTTCGTTGATGACGAACTGAAATTGCGTGAACGGGACCCTGGTCAGGACGGGCTGCCGCTCCATGCGCGCAGCCACGATCTCGTCCAGTGCCTGCGGTGTCTGTCCAGCGCTCATCAAGGCGCGGGCGTAGCTTTCGGTCTGTAGAAGACCCGGTATGACTTGTGCGCCGTAAACCCGGAGCGATGAGGCCTCGTTCTCCAGTTCGATGTACTGGGGAAAACCGCGCGGCAGGTACGCCCGCCGCCCGGCGCGCTGGATCGCCTGCCAGATCTCGACGAACTCGGAATCGTCGAAGTAGGTGGCGGCGTCCTCGGCGAACTTCGGCGGGATCGCCTTGTCCGTGGTCTCCATCTTGTGAAGCCACTGCGGCGTGTAGCCCATCTCGCTCGCGAGGCGTTCCAGCGAGAACCCGAGACCTTCCCTGCGACGGCGGATCTTCGCACCGAAGTAGCTCCGGAGGGAGTCGGGCTTCATTTCTCTGCGTCGGGGCATGAGGGCGGCCTTCCGTCTCAACCACGCCATGGAGTCGGCGTCCCCGGTCTCCGGGGTGACGACTCACCAAGGGGGGTGACCAGGGGGTGTCACCGGTTCATAGCCGACCGTAGTCGTCAGTGTGACGCTGGTCACCTTGTTCTCACATGTCGCCAGGAAACGGAGGCTCGTCATGAACGCGTGCAGGCAACCCGACGACCGAGCGCTGGAGCGGCTCCGCGCGGACTTCCCCGGATACCGCGTGTGGCGGGGGAGGCGCTGGGACGGCGCGGCCGGCGACTGGGTCGCCACCCTGCACGATCCGGACGCGGGCGTTGATCCCACGGTGATCCGGGCGGACGCCGCCGCGTTGCGCGCCGCGCTGGTCAAGGAAGCCGAGCGCGCGGCCCTCGAACGTCAGAGAGCTTTGTGAGACAGCGGCGGGACCGCCCTACGGGAGGGCGGTCCCGCCAAGGGGACTGCGCAACCTCGAAAGGTCCGCCACGCTGGCTTTAAGCGTTCGGAACGGCGCAGGTGCCGTCCGTGCACGTCTCGCCCGGGCCCTCCAGCACCACCGGGCGCGACTCCTCCCAGGCCCGCGCCAGGGCCTGCGCGAACAGCTCCACCGGCTGGGCCCCCGACACCCCGTAGCGGCCGTCCAGCACGAAGAACGGCACCCCCGTCGCGCCCAGTTGCTGCGCCTCCCGCTGGTCGGCCACCACAGCGTCGGCGTACTCGTCCGAGTCCAGCACCCGGGCCGCGTCGCCGGCGTCCAGGCCCGCGTCGGTCGCGACGGCCAGCAGGGAGTCGCGGTCGAACAGCGACCTCTGGTCGGTGAAGTACGCCTTGTAGAACGCCTCCAGCGCCTGCGCCTGGACGCCCCCGTCCTGCGCCAGGTGCAGCAGGCGGTGGGCGTCGGCGGTGTTGCCGACCGAGCCGCCCACCAGGTGGTACTCGAGGCCGTCCTCGGCGGCGCGCGCCTCCATCTCGCGGTTCATCGACTCGGCGCGCTCGCGCGGCATCCCGAACTTGGCGGCGAGCATCTCGGCCAGGTCGCGGGCCTCGCCCTTCGGCGTGCCCGGGGCGAGCTGGAACGAGCGGTGCACCACCTCGACCTCGTCGCGGTGGTCGAAGGCGGCCAGCGCCTTCTCGAACCGGCGCTTGCCGATGTAGCACCAGGGACAGATCAGGTCGGACCAGATCTCAACGCGCACAGCACTGCCTTTCCGGAGACGGGACTCTCCGTGCAACATGCTCTGACCTGGATTGATTTCCGTCGGCTGGAGATAACAGAGCAGACCGAACCTCAGCGGAAGGAGCCCTGATGACCAGGCCAGGCAGGCTCGGCGGCGAGTCCGACGCGGTCGCGATGCGCGCGGGCACCGAGGAGCCCGGGGGCGACGAAAGCAAGATCGTGCCCAGGGACGTGCCGATCGACGAGTACACCGAGTTGCCCGAGGGCCTGAAGGAGGACGTCGGGGCCGAGGAGCGGCCCGCCGCCGAGGACGACCCCGACCGGGACCCGCCCGAGAAGGCCGGCCCCGCCTCCTAGGCCGTGTCCCAGGATCTCAGCCGTCGCGCGAGTGACTACCTGTCCCCGGCGGGGCGAAGCCGAAGGCGAGCTCCGCCGGGGACAGATCGCGAAGCGATGTGGCACTCGCCAAAGGCACGGTCAGGGGCGAGCCGCCAGGCGAGCCCCTGGGCCGTGACTTCAAAAAACACAGCCCCCTAGTCCTCCAGCACGGAGGGGAGCTTGGCCAGCTGCTCGTCGTAGATGCGGGTCAGGCCGCGGGGGGCGAAGGTGCGCTCGAAGAAGCCGCCGACGCCTCCCGCCCCCTTCCAGGTCGTGGTGACCTGGACGCGCGAGCCCTGCGCGGCCGGCGACACCTTCCAGGTCGTGACCATGGACGAGTTGGCGTCGGTCTCCACCAGCGTGCCCTCGTCGGGGGTGGTCACCGACAGCAGGCAGTCGCGCACCCGCTTGGAGGTGGCGGCGAGCTTCCAGTGCACGACCGTGCCCGCGCCCTGCCCGCCCTCGCGCACCTCGTACTCGCTGTAGTGCCCGGTGAGCAGGCGCGGCCGGACGGTGGCGTAGTCGGCGAGCGCCGCCACGACGCGCTGCGGCGGCGCGGCGACGGTGGCCTGCGTGGTTGCGGTGACCTGTCCCATGGCCGCCATTCTCCCGCACGCCCTCCGGGCGCCGTGGCCGGGGCGTCCTCGGCGGCGCCACGCATGAGGCGGCGGAGAGCGGGGATCAACCAGTGCAGGGGGACGCGAGGCGCGGCAAGGGGGGCCCGATGCCAGGCAAAGCGATGATCTTTGCGCCGATACCGGTGCTGACGGTGACGATCGAGGCGCACGACGGGGGCGACGACGTGCACCTGCACGCGGGCGGGCAGGGCTTATGGCAGGGCCGGGTGCTGACCGCGCTGGACGTCCGGGTCGTGCTGTGCGGCGCGTTCGGCGGTGAGGCCGGGCCCGCGCTGCAGTACTACATCGCCGACGAGGGCATCGAGGTGCGCGCCGTCGAGCGGACCGGCGGCAACGGCGTGTACGTGCACGACCGCCGCGGCGGGGAGCGCGACGCGCTCGCCGAGAACCCCGGCGCCCCGCTCAGCCGCCACGACCTCGACCACCTGTACAACATCACGCTGGCCGAGGGCCTGGAGGCCGACATCAGCCTGCTGTCGGGACCCGCCGGGCCGGGCCTGGTGCCGCCCGACGTCTACCGGCGGCTCGGCCACGACCTGCGCGCCAACGGCGGGCGCGTCGTGGTCGACCTGACCGGGGAGCCCCTGGCGGCCGCGCTCGAGTCGGGCGTCGACGTGCTCAAGGTCAGCCACGAGGAGCTGCTCGCCGACGGCCGGGTCGAGCACGACCACGTCTCCGACCTCGTGGTCGCCATGCACCGGCTGCGCGCCGAGGGCGCCGACACCGTCGTGGTCTCGCGCGCCGCCGACCCGGTGCTGGTGATGATCGAGAAGGAGGTCTACACCGTGCCGCTGCCGAAGCTGCAGACCGCCGACCCGCGCGGCGCCGGCGACTCCATGACCGCCGGGATCGCGGCGGGCCTGGTCGGCGGGCTGGAGCCGGTGGACGCGGTCCGGCTCGGCGTCGCGGCGGGCGCCCTGAACGTGACCCGGCACGGCCTCGGCACCCTGGACCCGAAGGCCGCCCGCCAACTCGCCGAACGCGTCGAGCTCCACCCGCTGGACGCCGCCGAGCCCGAACCCACCCGCTCCCTCTCGCCCACCGACCTGGCGGATCTCACGAGGCCCACATGATCAAACGTGTCCTGGTCACCAACGACGACGGCATCGACTCGCCCGGCCTGCACTGCCTGGCCCGCACGGCCCGCGACTGCGGCCTGGAGGTGGTCGTCGCCGCGCCCCGCGAGGAGGCGAGCGGCAGCGGCGCCGGCCTCACGGCGGTGCGGCGCGAGGGCCGCGTGGCCGCCGAGCCCCGCGAGCTGCCCGACCTGGACGGCGTCCCGGCCTACGCGGTGGCGGCCGCGCCGGGCTACATCGCGCTGGTCGGCGTGAACGGCGCGTTCGGCGACCCGCCCGACCTCGTGCTGTCGGGCATCAACCTGGGCGCCAACGCCGGGCACGCCGTGCTGCACTCGGGCACGGTCGGGGCCGTCCTGACCGCCCGCACCAACGGCGTCGCCGGCATGGCGGTGTCGCTGGACGTCGGGCCGGACCCGCGCTGGGACACCGCCGCGGCCGTCGCCGCCGAGGTCCTGACCTCGCTGCTGTCGGTGGACGCGCCGGTGGCGGTCAACCTCAACGTCCCGAACCTGCCCTTCCCGCAGGTCCGCCCGCTGCGCCTCGCCCCGCTGGCCTCCTTCGGCGCCGTGCAGACCACGATCGCCGAGCACGGCCAGGGCTTCCTGCGCACGGCCGTGGCGGCGGTGGACCCTTCCGGCGAGCCCGACAGCGACGCCGGCCTGCTCGCACGGGGCCACGCCACGGTCACCTTCCTGGAGCCGGTCTGCCAGTCCGCCCCGCCCCGGGGGTGGCGGCCCCCGGAGCCGGGATCGGCCAGGCCATGACGCCCCGGGGCGCTCAGTACCCCAGCCACTCCCGCCAGCGGGGCTCGACGAGGTCGGCGAGCACGTCGTAGCCGTCCGCGCCCGGGTGCGCGCCGTCGCCCGCGCGGACCTCGTGCGTCCACACGTCGCTGCCGAGCAGCGGCCGGTGCACCGGAACGTAGGGCACCGACGCCTCGCGGCACACCTCGGCGAACCGCTCGTCCAGCAGCGCGGTGCGGGCGTTGTGCCCGGCGTCGTCGATCGGCGGCGGCCCGACCACCAGCGCGGGCTGGCCGTCGGCGGCGGCCTCGCCGAGGGCCTTGGCCAGGTTCGCCGCCGACTCCTCCGCCGCCACGCGCGGCCGCCCGTCCACGTGGGCGGCGTCGTTGACCCCGAACGAGAACACCACGCGCAGGTCGTCCCCGTCGCGCAGCCGAGGCGCGCACTCGGCCCGCCACCGGGCCAGGACGTCGGCGGAGGTCTGGAGCCGTACGCCGAGGTTGTAGGAGGTCAGCGGCAGTTTTCCGGCATGGGCGCGGGCGGCCAGGCGGCCCGCCCAGCCCAGGTGCCGGGGGTCGCCCACCCCGGCCACGAACGAGTCCCCGACGAAGCAGACGCGCAGATCACGAAGCATGTGGATGATCTTCGCATTCGCGGCGGGCCCGATCCGCGCCGGATCGGGCCCGCCGGTCGATCACGCCCGGACCAGCAGCGCCGCCAGGGCGTCGGCGGTCTCGGGGTGCCGTTGCAGCAGGGCCGAGACCTCGGTGTCGCCGGGAGCCCCGCCCGGGGCCGACCACTCGCCCTCGCAGCCGAGCAGCCCGGCCACCGCGTCGCAGGCCGCCGGATGCGCGGCCAGCAGGTCCGCGACCGGGCCGGACGCGGCGGGCGGCGCGGCGGCCGGCCGCGGCTCGGCCTCCCACGGGGCCTCCCACGCGTCCAGCGCCGCCAGCGAGCCGGGGAACGTGCGCGCGGCCTCGCGCACCAGCACCGGCACCAGCTCGCGGGCCTGCTTGCGCAGCGTCATGATCAGCTTGGGCAGCCACGGCAGCAGCACCGGGTCCGGCAGCCGCCCGAACGCCTTCGACATCGTCTCGACCACGAACGGCGCCAGCCCCGGCACCGACTCCAGCGCCTGCACGAACCCGCTCAGGTAGAGCGGGAACGACGGCACCGCGAGCGGGTTGTCCAGCAGCTCGTCGCAGCGCGCCCGCAGCTCGGCCCGCGACATCAGCCCGAGCTGTTCGCGCGCCGCCCACAGCAGCGCCACCTTCGCCGGCGACTCCGGATGCGACTGCCGTACCGCCAGCTCCAGCTGCGCGTGGTCGCAGCCCAGCGACAGCGCGAGGCCCTCCATGCCGAACAGGAAGCCCAGCATTGCGCCGACCTCCCGCACGCCGGCGTCGTCGTCCACGAACGCCTGCGGCAGCAGCGTGCAGTAGTGGGCGTACCCGGTGGTGACGAACGCCTTCACCCACTGGGGCAGCTCGGGCGACACCCCCCGGTAGTAGGCCAGCAGCCGCCGGATGCGGCGCAGCACCTCCGGTGCGTCGTCCACCGTGCGCTCGGCCGACAGCAGCTCCACCGCGCGGGCGCCCAGCTCGCCCGCGAAGCGCCGGCCGCCGAGGAACAGCAGCGCGTCCTCCACGGCCTCCAGCGCGTCGGCGGCCGTCGCCTTCGGCGCCCACGCCGCGCGCCGCAGCCGCTGCTCCAGCACCTGCTCGACGGTGACGCCCTCGTAGCCCAGCTCCACCAGCGCCCGCTGGTGGCGGCCGATCGCGAGGTCCCAGCTCTCCTGGATCGAGCGCTCGCCCAGCCGCCGCGAGCCCATGATCGGGCGCAGCGCGTCGGCGGGCAGCAGCCGCCGCAGCACCCACAGCAGGTCCGAGCACGGCCGCAGGTCGGGGTCGGCGTTGAGGTCCAGCAGGGCGCGCTGGATGGTGCGCTTGTCCAGGTCGACGCCGAGCGGTTCCAGCCGGTCCAGCACGTCGCGGGCCAGCGGCGGCAGCGACTCGTAGCCGACCCGGCCGATCCGGTCGCCGCCGAGCAGGATCTCGCACAGCCGCCGCACGTCGCGGCGGCCCGGCACCGAGTCCTTCTCGATGCAGGTGATCGCCGCGTCCTGGAAGTCGTAGGGCGTGGGCCGCGCCCGGCCGCGCATCCCGGCCAGCAGGATCGAGGTCTCGAACACCGCGATGGCGTCGGCGGTGCTGGCCAGGTAGCCGTTGCGGCGGGCCAGCCGGACGATGTCCACGCTCCAGCCCAGCAGCTCGGCCTCGTCCAGGTCGTCCACCGCGGGCGGCCGCTTGAGGTACTCGCTCAGCCGGTCGGCGGTCGGCTCCGGGGCGGGCGCGGGCTTGGCCTTCGGCGGACGCTTGGGGCCGCCCTTCTGGCCCGACAGCCGGAACGGCTTCACGCCCGTCCGCGCCAGCGCCTTGCCCCACGTCGCCGACGCGATCGACACCGACCCCGCCGCCAGCCCGAACTGCGCCTCGATCGCCGAGTGGCTGGACGGGATCAGCCCGTACTGCCAGCGCGTCCTCGTGCGCGGCGAGATCTCGTACGGCGCCTCCGAGGCGACCCCGAACTGCTCGACCCGGCTGGCGGCGTGGAACGCCCCGCACACGTACAGGCAGTCGGCGGGGTCGGTGCCGGTGGCCGCCAGGTGCTCGCGCATCCGCGTCCACATGTACCGCTCGCGGTCCTCGTCCATGCGGGCGCGGCGGTCGTCCTCGGGCCGCAGCCGCCGGAACAGGCTGCCGATCATCACCATGACCTGCCGGTAGGCGGCGTAGTCGGCGCCCGACAGCGGCTGCTCGACGTACTGGTCCCACCACTCCGACCAGTGCCGCACCTTGCCGTGGTGCAGCAGGTGCTCCTCCAGCTCGGCGAAGCGGGGCCGCAGGTCGCCGATCTCGACGCCGACCGCGTCGCCGTGCAGCGCGGCCTCCTCGTCCGCCGGCTCCTCGCCGCCCGCGGCCCCGTCCCCGTCGTCGCGGGTGCGCGGCCCCCACTGGAAGACGTGGTCGGCCGACCGGTCCACCGCCACCAGCTCCACGCCCGGGGTGTCCAGCGCGTAGGCGATGGCCTGGTACTCCGCCGACGCCTCGGTGATCGGCGCGATCACGCTGAGCGGCCCCAGCTCGGCCGGGAAGCCCTCCAGCTCCGAGGCGAACGCCTGCACCGCGACCGGCAGCCGGCAGTGCCGCAGCTCGGCCAGCAGCGGCTGCAGGTCCTCGCAGAGCTCCAGGTAGACGACCTTGGGCCGCTTGTCGCGCAGCCGCCGCGCCATCGCCAGCGCCGAGGCGGGGGAGTGGTGGCAGACCGGGAAGATCTCCAGGTCCTCACGCAGCGCGCGGTCCACGTCGTCCACGATGCCGGTCAGGATGTCCGGCACCGCCGACGCGCCGCCGAACGCGGCGGCCGCGTCGAGCAGCTGCTCGCGCAGCGCGGCGAACGGCCCGGCCGCCGCGCTCCCGGTCACGCCGGTCCCGCTCAAGACAGCTTCCCGATCGCCTCGCGGCCGCCCTCCAGGAACTCCGTCCACGGCCCGCCCTCGTCCTTCTGGCTGCGCGGCTCGACCACGCCGTGCCAGAACTTGTTGAGGATCGCCAGGTCCTCGGGGTTGCGGCGGGCCAGCGACCCGACCAGCGAGCCCGCCAGCGTCTGGGCGCGCAGCGTGCGGTCGCCGAAGAACTGGCTGTGCAGGATCGCGTCCTCCAGCACGCCGATCTGCTCGGCGGTCGACAGCGCCGACTCCAGCTTCTCGTCGTCGCTGGTCGCCGAGGCGGCGGCGGTGCGCAGGTCGGCGAAGCTCTGCAGCAGGATGTCCAGCAGCGTCGGCGGCACCTCCAGCTCGATCGCGTGCCGGCGCATCAGCTCGGTGGTGCGGAACCGGACGATCTCCGCCTCGCTCTTCTTGCTGGTCACCACCGGGATGCGCACGAAGTTGAAGCGCCGCTTCAGCGCCGAGGACAGGTCGTTGACGCCCCGGTCGCGGCTGTTGGCCGTCGCGATGATCGAGAAGCCGGGCTGGGCGAACACGATGTTGTCGTCGTCCAGCTCGGGGATCGACACGTACTTCTCCGACAGGATCGAGATCAGCGCGTCCTGCACGTCGCTGGTGGAGCGGGTCAGCTCCTCGAACCGGCCGATCACCCCGCGCTCCATCGCCGTCATGATCGGCGAGGGGATCAGCGACTCGCGCGACTGCCCCTTGGCGATCACCTGGGAGACGTTCCAGGAGTACTTGATGTGGTCCTCGGTGGTGCCGGCGGTGCCCTGCACCACCAGCGTGGAGTTGCGGCTGATCGCCGCCGACAGCAGCTCGGCCAGCCACGACTTGCCGGTGCCCGGGTCGCCGATCAGCAGCAGGCCGCGGTCGGAGGCGAGCGTCACGATGCTGCGCTCGACGAAGCTCCGGTCGCCGAACCACTTCTGCGCGACCTCGCGGTCCAGGCCGTCGGCCCGCTCGGACCCGAGGACGAACGTGCGGACCATCTTCGGGCTGAGCCGCCAGGAGAACGGCTTGGGCCCGTCGTCGATCGACTCCAGCCAGTCCAGCTCCTCGGCGTACTTGACCTCGGCCGGGGCGCGCAACATGTCGTCGGTCATGGGGTGTCTCCTAAGCGAGGAAGTTCTTGAGCTCGAACACGAGCTTGCGGATGTGTCCGGAGATGACGGGGGTGCCGAGGTCCTTCAGCTTCTGCCGGTACCAGGGGTCCACGCTGGCCCGGCCCGAGCTGTTGACCGAGCCGACCGGGATGAACCTCGCCCCGGACCGGTGCACGGCCTCGAAGTCGTTGATCAGGGAGCGGTCGTCGTAGAAGTCGGAGATCCACACCAGCACGGTGTTGCGCGGATCGGTGATCTTCGGGCGGGCCAGCGCCATCGCGACGGTGCCGTCGGTGCCGCCGCCCAGCGTGGTGCGCAGCAGCACCTCGAAGGGGTCGTGCACCCAGGGGGTCAGGTCCAGCGCCCGGGTGTCGTAGGCGATCAGGTGCACGTCCACCTTGGGCAGCCCGGCGAAGATCGAGGCGAGGATGGTGCAGTTGACCATCGCGTCCACCATCGAGCCGGACTGGTCCACGACCACGATCAGCTTGGCCGGGGTGGTGCGCCGCGCGGTGTGCTTGTAGAAGAGCCGGTCCACGTAGAGCCGCTCGTCCTCGGGGCTGTAGTTGGTGAGGTTCTTCCAGATGGTGCGGTCGAGGTCGAGGTTGCGGAAGACCCGCTTGGGCGGCACCGACCGGTCGATCGTGCCGACGCTGGTCTTCTCCACCTGGGTGCGCAGCACCTCGGCGACCTCGTCCACGAACCGGCGGATCAGCGCCTTGGCGTTGGCGAGCGCGACGCCCGACAGGTTCGACTTGTCGCGCAGCAGCTGCTCGATCAGCGACATGCTGGGCGACAGCTGCTTGGCCAGCCGGGGATCGGCCAGGACCTCGCGCAGGTGCATCCGGGCGACCAGGTCGGCCTCCAGCTCGGCCAGCTCGCCGGCCAGCTCGCCGTGCCGGCCGAAGCCCCGGCCCTCGCCCAGGCCGCGACCCGGCCCGCCGCTGGGTCCGCCGCTCTGGCCGTCGTCTTGACCGTCGCCATCGCCTCGGCCTTCGCCTTCACCCTGCCCGGCGCCCTGGCCGCCGCCCGGCCCCATGCCGAGCGCCCGCATCAGGCAGCGGGCGTCCTCCTGCCAGTCGGCGAGCCGGGTGGCGCTGACGTTGCCGCTGCCGGTCCGGAAGACGTTCAGCAGCAGCTTCGACACCAGCGCGGCGCGCCGGACCTGCTGGTCGGGATCGTCGTCGGCGCCCTCCAGCAGGCCGTCGAACGCGCCGTCCAGCTCGGGGAAGCGCTGCACCAGACCGCTCAGCGAGACGCCGGGGTCGAGCAGCGCGGGCGGCAGCCCCAGGTCGCCGACGACGGCGAGGCTCGCCGCCTCCAGCGCGGGCTGCTCCTCGGGCTCGAACAACTGGGCCAGCAACCGCCAGTACAGGACCTGCCTGCGGTTCTCGTCGGCATCGCTCATTTCCGCAGCAACCGTCCCGCCCGCTCGCGCAGCACGGCGACCGCGTCGCCGGTGCGGGCCTCGGCCTTGAGGATCTTGGGGTCGGTGGGGCCCTGCGCCCAGTCGCCGTTGTGGGCCTCGACCTCGGTGCGCTTCACCTTGCCCCGGACGCCGAGGACCTGGAGCGACCAGCCGCCGTCCCAGCGCAGCAGCCCGATACAGGCGCTGGACGCCGCGACCAGCTCCGGCGTGACCGACCCGCCGGCCGGGAGCCGGTCCAGGTCGACGGGCAGGGCGTGGCCGTCCAGGGTGAGCACGCCGTCCGCGACGGTGTAGCCCTCCAGCAGGACGGGCTCGGCGATGCGCGCCGGGTGCCGGTCCAGCGGCGGCACGGCCGGGGCCGCCGCCTGCTCCAGCTGGACGCGCGCGGTGACGAACGGGTCGGTGGCGGCGCGGATCGCGGCGCCCTCCTCGGCCCACACCAGGCGGCCGCCGGGCAGCAGCCGCAGGCCGGTCACCTCGACGCAGCGGTGCTCGGCCACCGCCTTCAGGAACAGCGGGTAGCGGTGCAGCAGCCGCCACACGGCCGGGCCCACGATCGTGTCCACCTTGGGGGCCGCGACGCTCGTGCGCACCAGCCGGACCGTGTCGCCGGCCTCCAGGACGGCGTGCATGACCATCTGCACGGCGGTGCCGTGCTCCTGGACCTCGACTCCGAGGGGCAGCAGCCGGCCCGTCACGGTCTCGGCCGCCGCGTCCTCCGGCGGCGCCGCCGGGCGGGCCAGCAGCGCCCGCGCCCACAGGTCGGCCCAGCGCCGCGCCGGGACGACGTCCATGGTCGCGATCGGGCCCGCCGCGCGCAGCTCGGCCGCCAGCCCGTCGAGCAGCATCGCGGTGCCGCGCGTGGCGGGCGCCTGCCACAGCGTCTCCAGGATCTGGTCGGCGGCCGAGACCAGCTCGTCGCCGACGCCGCGCCAGCCGGTGATGGCCAGCTCCTGCAGCCAGGCTCGGCTCCCGGCGAGGAGCGCGTCGGCCGCCGCTTCGGGAGCCGCCTCCCAGGCGGCGCGCTCGCGGCCGAGCGCGTCGTCGAGATGGGCGAGCAGCGCGTCGTGCACCGCGCCGAACAGCGCCGTCCGGCCCCCGGCCAGCACCGCGAGGTGCTCCTCGGAGACCGAGCCGCTCGCGATCTTGGCGACGGCCTCGCCCATGGCGGGGCCGAGCGGCGAGGCGCCCAGCGCGCCCGCCAGCGCGGTGACGGCCGCGGCCTGCGCCTCGTTCATGCGCGCGAGGCCGTGCACGAGCGCGTCGTCGAAGCCGTCGGCCAGCGCCAGCGCCTCCCCGACGCCCGCCGGGTCGGCCGCGACCAGCTTCTCGAGCCGCGCCCCGATCACGAGTGCGCCCCCAGCGCCGGGAACCAGTGCATCTCGGCGACCGGCTCGGTGGTGTCGGGCAGCTCCAGGTAGGACAGGTGCCGCAGGAAGCGGCTGAACACGACCGCCGCCTGCGCCTTCTCCGGCCCGCCGTCCAGCAGCCGCACCAGGTCCTCGTCCGGGCCCGCCTCGACGCGCAGGTAGCGCGCGACGCGCTCCTGCCCGTACTGGAGGACGGCCTCGGAGACCAGCGCGTGCAGGTGCTTGCAGGGGGCGCCGCGCAGCCCGCCGCACGGCCGGTTGTTGTTGGTGCTGCAGCTGTAGGCGCGGGTGCCGGCGGCGACCGACGACACGTACACGCGGGCGATGTCCGAGCCGCTCGACACGACGCCCTGCAGCCGCCCGTCGGCCAGCTCGACGAAGGGGACCTTCGCCAGCTTGCGCGGCCGTACCGGTGGCACCACCCGCACGGTGCTGCGCCGCTCCCAAGCGGCTCTTCCCTGGGAATCCCGCATATGCAAATGGCCTCCGAATTCGCTGTCGAAGGGAAATGGCCGAACGGATTCCCGGCCCGTCAGGCAGCATGGAACAGCAGGTCACGTACCTGGGGCAGGGACATCCGCAAAACCGGAACCGGTGTGCTCCGATTGATGCTCCGAACATTACGGGTCGGCTCTGACAAAACAGGATCATGCCGGTCGACGGCGCTTTCGTCACATCGCGCGGCCCCGCCCGAGCGTCGCCCGGAGTCACGACCGCTCCCCGGCGGCACGGACGACCACGCCGTCGACCGCGAGGCTGCGGAGGCGGCGCTGCGGATCACCTTCGAGGGGCGGGGCTCCGCGCTCGCCGACCGCGCGTTCCTGCGGCGCGTGGTGCGCCACCTGACCGCCGAGGCGGCGCCGCGGCAGGGCGCCGCCCACCATGCCTTCGCCGGAGTCGTCGCCCGCGAGCCCTGACGCCACCGGCCCGGCGCAGCATATGATCATGAAAGTCCCGCGCCGGAAGAACGCGCTATAACCGCTCCGTCCGCAGGTATATCTGCGCGGAGATATGACGGACCTCGCATATCTTGCGGTCAGATAGGTATTCGCCCTGGCATACCTCGGCCGTGCATCCTCTTCGTGATATTCGACACGAAGGGGCTGGACTTGGACACAGAGCGCCGTCAAGCCGCGCGCCGCGTCTCGTGGGCGGCGTTCATCGGCACGACCATCGAGTGGTACGACTTCTTCCTCTACGGCACGGCCGCCGCCCTCGTCTTCAACAAGCAGTTCTTCCCGTCGATGGACCCGGTCGCCGGCTCCATCGCGGCGTTCGGCACCATGACGGTCGGCTTCCTGGCGCGGCCGCTCGGCGGTGTCGTCTTCGGCCACTTCGGCGACCGCATCGGCCGCCGCAACACCCTGGTCGCCTCGCTGCTCATCATGGGCATCGGCACCGCGCTGATCGGCGTGCTGCCCACCTACGACAGCATCGGCCTGTGGGCCGCGGTGCTGCTGGTGCTGCTGCGCGTCGCGCAGGGCATCGGCCTCGGCGGCGAGCTCGGCGGGGCCGTGGTGCTCACGATGGAGCACGCGCCCAAGGGCAGGCGCGGCCTCTATGGAGCGTTCCCGATGATGGGCACGCCCGCCGGAATGCTCTGCGCCAACCTCGTGTTCCTCGGCACCTCCTCCTGGCTGAGCGAGGAGGCCTTCCTGTCGTGGGGCTGGCGCGTGCCGTTCCTGATCAGCCTGGCGCTGGTCGCGGTCGGCATGTACCTGCGGCTGCGCATCGAGGAGAGCCCCGACTACGAGAACCTCGTCGACAAGCGCGAGCCCGCCAAGCTGCCGGTCGTGGTCGTGCTGCGCGACCACTGGCGCGCGGTGCTGCACACCATCGGCGTCATCGTCGGCAACAGCGCGGTGGCCTACATCTTCATGGTCTACATCCTCAACTACGGCAAGGACGAGGCGCACCTGTCGCGCACCTTCCTGCTGACCTGCGTCATCGGCGGCGCGGCGGTGTGGCTGGTGACCGCGCCGATCTGGGCGCACCTGTGCGACCGCCTCGGGATGCGCACGGTGCTGTCGTGGGGCTCGGTCGTGCTGCTGCTCGGCGCCCTGGCGATCCTGCCGGTCGTCAACACCGGCAACAAGCCGCTGATCGCGGTGTTCATGCTGGTCATGGGCGGTGTGCTGGCGGTGACGCACGCCCCGCAGGGCACGCTGACCGCCGGGTTCTTCCCGGTGGCGATCCGCTACTCGGGCACCTCGGTCGCCTACCAGCTGGCCTCGCTGCTCGGCGGCGGCATCACCCCCCTGATCGCGGCGTCGATCTTCGCCTCCACCGGCACCTGGATGTCGATCACCGGCTACCTGACCGTGGTGACGCTGATCAGCCTGGGCGCGGCGCTGGCCGTCCCGCGCGAACCGCGGGGCGAGGCCGCCGAGGCGGTCCCGGCCGGTCCGGCCCCCGAGGCCGCCGCCGAACCGGTCAAGTGAGACCCGCGGGGGCGGGCGACCGGCCGCCCGCCCCCGCGTCCCGCGCGCCCCGGCGCCGCCAGGTCGATCTGGCGGGCGCCGGGGCGTTCCACGTCCGGGCCCGCCGGAAATCCGCCGGGAACCCCGGGCCCCGGAGCGGAGTCGTACGGAGTGGATCTTCACCCGCTTCCGACAGGAGGACCATGACGGCCCCCGACGTCATCGGCGACGCGCTGGTCCGCGCGTTCGCCGACCGCGGCTTCCAGGCCACGCTGCCGCGGCCGACCCAGCTCCAGCTCCACGTGCCGGAGCCCTCCGCGCCGATCGACATCGCCGAATGGCGCGCCTTCGCCGGGCGCAACTCCCGGGCCGACCTGCCCGAGATCGCCGCGTCCTTCGTGGAGGGCTTCGTGAAGAAGGCCGGGCCCGTCCTCCAGGGCACCGCGCGGATGGCGGGGCACGCCGAGATCGCCCGGACGCTGGACGCCGACCGCCTGCGGATCCGCCTGTACCCCGAGCACGCCATGACCGAGGAGATGACCTCGGCCCTGGTGACCCGGCGGATCGCGCCCGGCCTGCTGGAGTCGGTCGTGGTGGACTACCCCGACGCGGTCATGCCGCTGAACCGGGCCGACACCGGCGGCCTGCCGCCCGAGCAGGTGTTCGGGGCGGCGGTCGCGGCGTCGATCGGGCGCGAGGAGCACTACGTCCAGAACGACGAGCTGCACGGTGTGCCGATCGTGCACATCGGCGGCACCCACCGGTACGTCAGCGCCCACGTGCACGCGCTGCGCCGGCACGTGGACCCGGCGTCGGCCCCGTACGGCGCGCTGGTCGCGCTGCCGGTGCCCGAGTACGTGATCATGCACGTCATCGGCGGCGGCACCCACCTGTTCTGGGCGATGGAGACCCTCCAGGACCTGGCGGCCCGGCACCACGAGGTGGGCGAGAAGGAGATCACCGCGCAGGTCTACTGGTGGCGGCCCGGCGCCTACGAGCAGATGCCCGAGGAGCACGCCCTGTCCAGCGGGATGCTGCCCGACCTGCGCCCGGTCGGCATCGACGTGGACCACGCCGCCAAGAGCGTCGCCCCGCGGACCGCCGAGACCGACGAGCTGATCGCCCTGTGGATGCGCGACCAGGGCTGATAGGCGTCCGGACCAGGACCGTCCGCCGGGCCCCCGCGCCCGGCGGACGCCGCCCTCAGGGGCCGCTGAGGGCCTCGGTGGGCGCGAGGCGCGCGGCGCGGACCGCCGGGTACAGCCCCGCGACCCCGCCGATGAGCAGCGTCGCGGCGACGCCCCCGGCCATCGCCCACGGCGGCACCACCGTCGGCCAGTCCCGCGTCACCGCGTACCCGGCGGTGACCGCGCTGCCGAGCGCCACGCCGCCGACCCCGCCGAGCGCCGCCAGCAGCTGCGACTCGGTGAGGAACTGCAGCCGGATCTGCCCGCGCGTCGCGCCGAGCGACCGGCGCAGCCCGATCTCGGCGCGCCGCTCCAGCACCGAGATGACCATGGTGTTGGCGACCCCGACGCCGCCGACCAGCAGCGCCACCCCGCCGAGGCCGAGCAGCAGCCCGGTGAACGCCCGGTCGGTCGCCTGCTCGGCGGCCAGCGCGTCGGAGGGGCGGCTGACCTCGATCTCGTTGGGCGACTCGGGGTTCGCGGTGGCCGCCAGCAGGTCGCGCACCCGCTCCACCTCGGCCTTGGCGGCACGCGCGTAGACGGTGGTGGGGTGGCCGTCGAAGCCGAGCCGGGCCCGCGCCGCCTCCCAGCCGATCAGCGCGGCCGAGTCCAGCTCGGCGGCCAGCGCGTTCGGCTGGAGGACGCCCACGACCGTGAACCACTGCCCGCCCAGCCACACCTGGGCGCCCGGGCCGGTGATCCCGAGCCGTTCGGCGGACGCCGAGCCCAGGACGACGGCGGGATAGCGGCCGGTCCCGGCGTTCAGCCAGGTCCCCGACGCCATCGTGAGCCCGACGGCGCGCGGCAGGTCCAGGCGGGCGGCCAGCACGCCGATGCCGCCGCTCTCGCCCTCGGGGATGTGGTCGTTGCGGTAGACCTTGGCGCCGGAGACCTTGCCGACCGCCGACGCCGACTCCACCCCCGCCATCCGCCCGATCATCGCGACCGCGTCCGGCGGCAGGTGCGTCCCGTCGCCGAAGAAGTCGCGGCCGGGCGCGGCCGTCAGCAGGTTGGTGCCGAGCCGGTCCAGGGTCGCCTGGAGCTGGGCGCGGCTGGAGGTCGAGATGCCCACGACGCCGATCATCGCCGCGATGCCGATCGCGATGCCGAGCGCCGACAGGAACACCCGCAGCGGCCGGGCCCGCAGCCCCGCCGCGCCGACCCGCAGCACGTCGGCGGGCCCGAGCCGGGCGGGCGCGTCCCCGCCGCGCCCCTCCCCGCCGCGCCTGTTCCCACCATGCCGGGCCGCGCCGGCTCCGCGCGCCGTGCCCTCAGGGCCGCTCACAGGACCGCCTCCGACGCGTCGTGCACGATCCGGCCGTCGCGCATCGCGACCTGGCGCGGCAGCAGCGCCGCGATGTCCCGGTCATGGGTGATCAGCACGACGGTGGTGCCGGACCCGGCCAGCTCGCGCAGCAGGCCGATGACGCCCGCGCCCGACGCCGAGTCCAGCGCGCCGGTCGGCTCGTCGGCCAGCAGCAGCGCCGGCTCCCCGACCACCGCGCGGGCGATCGCCACCCGCTGCTTCTCCCCGCCCGACAGCTGGTGCGGGCGGTGCTCCAGCCGGTGGCCCAGCCCGACCCGCTCCAGCGCCGCGCGCGCCCGCCGGCGCCGCCCGGACGCGGGCGTGCCGGTGTACAGCAGCCCGTCGGCGACGTTGTCCAGCGCGCTCACCCCGGCCGCCAGGTGGAACTGCTGGAACACGAACCCGATCCGGCGGGCCCGCAGCGCCGACAGCCGCCGGTCGCTCAGCCGCGCCACGTCCCGCCCCTCCACCAGCACCGTCCCCGAGCTCGGCCGGTCCAGGGTGCCCAGCAGGTGCAGCATCGTGGACTTGCCCGACCCCGACGGCCCCACGATCGCGACCGGCTCCCCGGGCGGCACCACCAGCGACACATCGTCCAGCGCGGTCACCCCGCCCGGATAGGTCCGGGTCACCGACCGCAGCTCCACCACCGGCGTGACCGTCATTTCGGGATCCCCACCTTCACGCCCTCGGCGAGGCCCGTGCCGGACACCTCGACCTTGCCCTGCGCGAACACCCCGGTCTCGACCGGGACGAGCGCGCCGCTCGCCAACTGCACCGCGTACCCGCCGTCGGCCTGCGCGAGCAGCGCCCCGACCGGCACCGCCAGCACGTCCGCGTGCCGCCGCGCGGTCAGGTGCACCTCCACCGGGGCCTTGTCGTAGGAGCCCAGCGCGCCCTGCCGCCCGATCTCGACCGTCATCTTCACGGTCGTCGGATCGTCGCCCTGGCCCGCCGTCGCGACCTTGCCGACCTCGCGGACGCGGCCCTTGACCGTGCCGCCCTCGGGCAGCTCCACCGTCACCTCCGCGCCGGTGCGCGCCAGCCGCTGGTACTGCACGTCCAGGTCCACGCTGACCACGCGCTTGGTGCCGGTGTAGGTGAACGCCGCGCCGCCCGCGCGGTCCCCGACCGCCGCCTTCCGGGCGGCGACGCGGATCTCACCGGGCGCCATCAGCACCGTCCCGGCGCGGATCTCGCCGGTCTCGGCCATGCCGAGGTCGTCCTGCCAGCGCTTCACGGCCGCGGCGGTCGCGGAACCGTAGGTCTTGTCCACGGTGAAGCCGGTGTAGCCGAGGGCCCGCAGGTTGCGCTCGAACTGCCGCACGTCCGCGCCCTCGACGCCGCTCTTCAGCGTCCGGTACAGCGGCAGCGACCCGTACAGCAGCGGCACCGGCCGGTTGTCGATTTTGAAGGCGGTGCCGCCGCGTGCGATCCGCGCGCCCGGCCGCGCCAGCCAGGTCAGCGTGCCGCTCCCGGCGCTCGCGGCGGTGCGGGTGTCGCCGTAGCCCAGCGTGCCGTCCACCTTCTGGGTCTCCACCAGCGTGGTCCGCTCGACCGGCGCGGTCGCGGGCGGCACCGCGCCGCGCGCGGGCGGCGCGCCGCCGCCCCCGCCCAGCCCGGCGGTGGCGAGGCCCGCCCCGGCGACCGCCGCGATCCCGGCCGCGCCCAGCAGCGCGGCCCGCCGCCGCCTCATCCCTTGCTCCCGCTCTCGCCGACCACGCCGCCCTTGCCGCCGTCGGGCAGCAGCTTGCGGCACGCCTTGTCGGCCTCGCGGAACTTGGGGTTGTCGGGGCCGTCCAGGCTGGGACCGTCGTCCTTCTCGCCCTTCCTCCTGGTGACGGTGACGCGCCCGTTCTCGTCGGGGTCGGGCATGTCGATGCCGTGCTCGCGCATGCACTTGGCGTGGGCGCGCACCTGGGCCAGCGTCTTCGCGTCGAGCTTGCGGGGCTTGCCGCCGTCCGGCAGCAGGTGCCGGCACTTGTCCTGGGCCCGCTTCATCTCGGCCTCGCCGCCGTCCGCGCCCTGGGCGGGCTTGGCCGACTGCCGCATCTCCACCCGGCCGTCGTCGGCGGGGTCGGGCATGTCGATGCCGTTGGCCCGCATGCACTTGGCGAACTCGCGCATCTTGGCCTGGTCGCCCGCCTTGCCGGTGCCGACCGCGCCCGGCTCCGCCCCCTCGCCGCACGCCGCCGCCCCCAGCAGCAGCGGGGGCAGCAGGAGCAGCGCCGCCCATCGGGTCCTCGTCCGCCGCATGTCGTCTCCTCGTCGGTGCGGCCGGGACGGTCCCGGCCGGCGACCCGAAGTCCATCCGGAGATCGATAACCCCGCCGTAACCACTTCTCGTTATGTCGGCGTTACGCCCCATCCCGCACGCTGTGCCCGTCACCACAGGGAAGGCGGGGAACGGTGCGAGTGCTGATCGCCGAGGACGAGCGCATGCTGGCCGACTCGATCGCCGAGGGCCTGCGCGGCGAGGCCCTGGCCGTGGACGTGGTCTACGACGGCGACGCCGCGCTGGAGCGGCTCGGCGTCAACGACTACGACGTGCTGGTGCTGGACCGGGACCTGCCGGTGGTGCACGGCGACGACGTGTGCCGCGCGGTGGTGGAGGCCGGCGGGCCGGTGCGGGTGCTGATGCTCACCGCCGCCGCGGCCGTCCCGGCGCGGGTGGCGGGGCTGCGCCTGGGCGCCGACGACTACCTGACCAAGCCGTTCGCGTTCGAGGAGCTGGTGGCGCGGGTGCACGCGCTGGGCCGCCGCGCGGCCCCCGCCGCCCCGCCGGTGCTGGAGCGCGCGGGCGTGCGCCTGGACCCGGCGCGCCGCGAGGTCTACCGCGACGGCCGGTACGTGCACCTGGCGCGCAAGGAGTTCGGGCTGCTGGCCGAGCTGCTGCGCGCGGGCGGCGCGGTCGTGTCGGCCGAGCGGCTGCTGGAGAAGGTGTGGGACGAGCACACCGACCCGTTCACCAACACCGTGCGCGTCACGCTGATGAAGGTGCGCCGCAAGCTCGGCGACCCGCCACTGATCGAGACCGTGCCGGGAGTGGGGTACCGGATCCCGTGACCGCCGCGCCCGCCCCCGCCCCCAGGCTCGCCGAAGCCTTCCGGCCCTCCATCCGCGCCCGCCTCACCCTGATCTACGGCGGGCTGTTCCTGCTCGGCGGCGTGGCCCTGCTCGCCCTGACGTACCTGCTGGTCAAGAACTCCCTGCCCGCGCCCGCCGCCGGGTACGAGAGCAGCACCACCACCGGGCCCGGCACGAGCGAGCGCGCGATCGTCGAGATGCCGCGGACCGACATGGTGGCGGGCCGGGCGGAGATCATCCGCTACAAGGGCGACGTGCGGAGCACCACGCTGCGCAGCCTGCTCACCCAGGGCGCGGTCGCGCTCGGCATGGTGATGGCGCTGACCCTGGCGCTCGGCTGGCTGCTGGCCGACCGCGCGCTGCGCCCGGTCCACCGGATCACCGAGACCGCCCGCCGCGTCGCGCGCAGCCACGACCTGACCGAGCGCATCGCCTACACCGGGCCGCGCGACGACGTGAAGGAGCTCGCCGACACCTTCGACACCATGCTGGGGCGGCTCGCCCGCGCCTTCGACGGCCAGCGCCGCTTCATCGCCAACGCCTCGCACGAGCTGCGCACCCCGCTCGCCATCAACCGCACCCTCGTGGACGTGGCGGTGCGCCGCCCCGACGCCACCGACGACCTGCGCCGCCTCGGCGAGTCGCTGCTGGTGGTCAACGGGCGGCACGAGCGCCTCATCGACGGCCTGCTCACCCTGGCCGGCAGCGAGCACACCGTGACCGAGCACAGCCCGGTGGACCTCAGCGACGTCGCCGGGCACGTGGTGGAGCAGGCCGCCGCCGAGGCGGGCGGGCGCGGCATCACCGCGACCCGCTCGCTGGGGCCCGCGCCCACGGCGGGCGACCCGGTCCTGATCGAGCGCCTCGTCCAGAACCTGGTGGAGAACGCCGTGCGCCACAACCGCGACGGGGGCGAGCTGTCGGTCCTCACCCGCACCGGCGGCGGGCACGCCGAGGTGGTGGTGTCCAACACCGGGCCGGTGGTGCCGCCCTACGAGCTGGAGACGATCTTCGAGCCGTTCCGGCGGCTGGGCACCGAGCGGGTCCGCTCCGACCGGGGCGCGGGCCTCGGGCTGTCGATCGTCCGCGCGATCGCCACCGCGCACGGCGGCACGGTGACGGCGCTGTCGCGGCCCGGCGGCGGCCTGGTCGTGACCGCCCGCCTGCCCGCCGGCCCTTTCCGCAGCGGTTCCGCAGACAATCCGGAACGCCCTTCAGCGGCCGTCCCCGCCCCCCGACACTGATCGCGGGGAGAACGACGAACGAGGGGGCGCGCATGACCGCCGGATACCGGGAGGACCCGCAGGGCCGCCAGCGCTGGAGCGAGAACGGCAACTGGACCAGGCACGTTCTGGACGGCTCCGGCTCGCCGGACATCGACCACGACATCCCGTCCACCGGGACGCCGCTGACCGGGGACGTCCGCCCCAACACCGCGCCGCCGCCGCGCGCGCAGGACGACGGGCCCCTCTACGGCTCCAGCGAGTGGGTCGCCCAGCACGGCTACGACGCGACGCGCGCACGGTCGCAGGCGCCGTCCGGCCTCGGCAGCGGGCTGTCGGCCGTCTCGCTGGGGCCGGTCCTGCTCCTCGGCGTGCTCGCGGTGCTGACCATCGGGATCATGGCGCTGGCGTACGTGCTGCGCGTGCCCCTGATGATCGCGATGTGGGCGGCGCCGGTGGCCGGGATCGTGTGGATGGTCAAGAGGGGCTTCTCGCCGCTGCGCCTGGGCGCCGTCATGCTGGCCACGATGACGCTCGCGTACGTCGCCTCGCTGGGGGAGTCGTTCGGGCAGGGCATGAAGGAGAACGCGGAGCGGCGGGACACCGCGCGGCAGCAGGAGCTGGGGAAGTCCAGCGCCTACAACGCCGCCAGGCTCCGCGAGCTGCTGGGCGGCCTGCGGAACGGGCCGGTGCTGTTCTGCAACACCCTGGACCGGAAGGCCGAGGAGGCTCTGGCCGCGAGCGCGGGCGTACCGGCGGGCCTCGGGGCGTGCCGGTCGGCGATGCGGAAGCGGATCGCCGCGTTCGGCCCCGCCGACTACCAAAAGCTGTCCCGGCTGGAGGTGGCCTACGCCGGGGAGGCCCCCGACAACATGGGGCACGTCTTCCGGCTCGGCCCCAACCCGCTCGGCTGGACGCGGGTCCACACGGCCTGGTCCACCTACAGCACGCACATCAACAAGATCGAGTGACGACCGGCCCGACGACCAGGGCGACCACCTGGTCCAGCCCCTGCTTCGCGCCCTCGGCGCGCGCGGCGTCGAACGGGCCGTCCCCGAGCAGCCCACGCACCAGCTCCACGCTCTGCTCCCGGTAGCGCCGCAACGAGCTGAACCCCCACAGCTGCGGCGCGCCCGCCACCTGCCACGCGTGGTGCGCCGCGCCCAGCAGCAGCGCCGCGGTGCCCGGGTCGCCGAGCCGGGCCAGGCAGAGCGCCAGCGTCTCGCTCACCGTCGCCGCGCCGAGCCGGTCGCCGAGCCGCCGCTTGATCGCCAGCGCGTCGCGCAGCAGCCCGGCGGCCTCCTCGTCCCGGCCGGCCGCGCAGCACTCGCCGGCCAGCGCCCACAGCACGTACGACCGGTGCCAGATCTCGCCGCACGCCTCCGACGCCTCCAGCGCCCGCCGGACGTGCTCCTCGGCCTCGTCCCGCGCGCCGCGCATCCCCGCCGCCAGCCCCGCCTGCGCCATGGCCTGCTGGGCCGTCAGCAGGCCGGGCCGGTGCCGGGCCAGGCGCAGCGCCGCCGCCGAGTGCGCGATGGTGCCCTCGACGTCGCCGACCGAGAAGGCCAGCAGGCCCCGCAGCTGGTGGACGGCCGCGACGGTCTCCTCGCCGGTCCCCGCCACGGCCGCGACCCGGTCGAGGTGGCGCCGCGCGCCGTCCTGGTCACCGCCCAGCAGCAGCACGTACGCGACCGACCACATCATCCCGCCCCAGGCGGGCCGCAGCTCCGGGTCGTCCGGCACCGCCAGCCGAGCGGCGACCCGCCGCAGCAGAGGGGCGGCCTCGCCGACCATCCCGTGGTTCACCCAGTACAGCCACAGCCCGCAGACGCCGTCCAGCTCGGCGGCCGACGCCGTCCCCTCGTGCGCCAGGCGTCCGAGCGCCTGCCGCAGGTGGGCGTGCTCGGGCCGCAGCCGGTCCAGCCACCCGGCCTGCTCCGCCGAGGCGTAGGCCGCCCCCGCCCGCGCCGCCATCCCCAGGTACAGCGCCCCGTGCCGCCGGTGCGCCGCCGCCTCGCCGCCGGACCCGGCCAGCATCTCCCGCCCGTACATCCGGACGGTCTCCAGCATCCGCAGCCGGGTGCGGCCGCCGGTCTCCTTGCGCACCAGCAGCGACTTGTCGATCAGCCCGGCGACCGCCGCGAACCCGCCGCCGCCCAGCTCCTCGGCGTCGGCCAGCGACAGGCCGCCCTGGCACACCGACAACCGCTCCCACGCCCGGCGCTCGCCGGGCGTGCACAGCTCGTGGCTCCAGTCGAAGACCGTGCGCAGGGTCCGGTGCCGCCGGTGTACGGCCCGCTGACCGTCGCCGTCGCCGAGCAGGAACCGCCGGTCGAGCCGCTCCCGCAGCTCCTCCACCGTCAGCACCCGCAGCCGCCGCGCGGCCAGCTCCAGGGCCAGCGGCAGGCCGTCCAGCTCCCGGCACACCTCGACCACGGCGGCGCGGTTCCGCTCGGTCAGCGCGAAGCCCGGCGAGGCCGCGGCCGCGCGGTCGACGAACAGCTCGACCGCCACCGAGCCCGCCACATCGCCGTCCCCCTCGGGCAGCGGCAGCGGCCCGACCGGCAGGACGTGCTCACCGGCCACGTCCAGCGGCTGGCGGCCGGTGGCCAGCACGCGCAGGTTCGGCGTCGCGCGCAGCAGCGAGCGCACCAGCGCGGCGGCCTCCTCGACCAGGTGCTCGAAGTTGTCCAGCACCAGCAGCATCCGGCGGTCGGCGACCGCCTCGATGACCGACTCCAGCGGCCCGCGGCCCGCGCAGATCTGCACGCCGAGGTCGGTGGCGACGGCGCGCTCGACCGTCGCGGGGGCGTCCAGCTCGGCCAGCTCCACCAGCCACACCCCGCCGGGGAACCGGTCGGCGGCCTCCTCCGCCAGCCGCAGCGCCAGCCGCGTCTTCCCGGCCCCGCCGGCGCCGGTCAGCGTGACCAGCCGCTCGGCCGACAACAACCGCAGCCCCTCGGCCAGCTCCCGCTCGCGTCCCACGAAACGGGTGGGCAGCGACGGCAGCGAACTCCCGGCCGCGCCCGCCCCGGCACCGCGCCAGCGCCGGGACCACTCCTCCAGCAGGGCCGCCTCGTCCCAGGACCGCGCGGCCTCGTCCGCAAGCTGGGGGTTGTCCCGCGCGAACAACACGCACGCCCGTACGAAAGCCGCCGTGACCTCCCACGACGGCCGCGCGCGCCCGGCGGCCGCGGCGCGCAGCGACGACTCCGAGTAGGGCGCGCCCGACCGCTGCGCCGCGCGCGCCAGCGCGTCGAAACTGGGGTCACCGGCCTGGTCGCGCAGCTCGCGCAGGCCCTGCGCGAAACGTCCGAGGGCGCCGCCGGGGTCGGGGAGCGGTGCGGGCCGCCGTCCGGGTCGCGTCACGGCCCCTCCCGAACCCAGCCGGCCAGATATGGGCGCCGAGTCTAGCGACCGCCCCGGGAGCGGAAAAGATCATCCCGGCGGATCGTGCGGCCCCCTCAGGCCGCGGCGGGGCAGGGGACCAGGCGGCGCACGGTGAAGGTGCGGTCCAGCCCGGTGACCTCCAGCAGCCGGGCGAGCTGGGGCCGGGGAGCGGCCAGGACCAGGTCGGTGCCGGCCGCCCCGGCCCGCCGGTGGGCCCAGACCAGCAGGGCCAGTCCGGAGACGTCGCAGAAGGTGACGCCGGACAGGTCGATGACCGCGCGCGGCCCGGCCGAGTCCAGCGCGGTGCGCAACCGCGCCCGCAGGTCGGGGGCGGAGGCGATGTCGATCTCGCCGTGCAGCGTGATGAGGGCGTGCTCGGGAAACAGCTCCCGGGCGAGGCCGGCCAGCGGCCGGTGGGGGTGTTCCATGGGTGGATCTCCGATCCGGGGTTCGTCGTCCCGATCGCGCTGGGTGCGCGGACGGGCGGATGACACGGGCGTCAGCGCGCGGCTCGGCGAGCGCGCGGCTCGGCCGTCCGAGGCGGCGTGGGGCGATCTTGCGGCGGCATGGCGCCGGACCCGTCCGGACCCCGGGAAGGGCCCATGTCATGGAGGCCAGGGTGCCGCCTGCTTTGCCGCCGGCGTCGAGAAGCCCTGAGTCCTGGAACGAGTGTACGCCTTCCGCCCCCGGTGCCCCGGTTCCCCGCGCCGCCGCCCGGGTGCGGGCAGGTCGCGAGGGGCCTGGCCCACTACCTGACGACCTCGGACTTAGCGGTGGACGTGGCGGAGAACCGGCGGTCCGGGTTCCTGGCCGTGGCCCTGAGGCTAGGCCATCACGACCGTCATCATCACGATCAGGAACACCGAGGCGGAGACGACGATCGACGCCACGACCACCGCCGCGCGGGGCGGCCGCCAGGTGGCGACGTCCCGCCCGCCCGTGGCGAGGGTCGACATCCGCGCCGCGAGCGGGGGGTCCTCACGTTCGAGACGGCTCCCGATGCGCGCCAGCGCCGCCGCCTCGTGCTCGCTCAAGCCCATCGGTCCCCCCGCCGTCAATTCGGTGCGGCTCCCGTGAAAGTCGGCACCGCTGAAAGACGCAGGTCCTGCCGATGAGCCGTTCCCCAGCCAATACCGCCGAGAACGTTCCACAAACGCGGCGATGACGCTTGGGCGAAGTTTTTGATCATTTTTCACCGAATACTGTACCGGCCAAGAACATGCAGGTCAGAGACCGATCCGAGCCACAGAAGAGGGCCCTCGGAATCGTTTAGCCCCCGCGAGGAGGGTAAATCCATGATGATCGGCTGTTTCTAGCGAGATGACCACCACGGCATCGTGGGAGGAAAAGATGGCCAGAAATTCGAGCACCCGCGCCGTCGCCGCCGGGCGCACGCCGGTGGAGTTGGCGGCGTTGCTGGTCGGCATCGTGTTCCTGCTGGTCGCCGTACTCGGGTTCATCCCAGGCATCACCACCGACTACGACACCATGAAGTTCGCCGGCCACGAGTCGAACGCCAAGCTCCTGGGCCTGTTCCAGGTGTCCATCCTGCACAACATCGTGCACGCCCTGTTCGGCGTCGCCGGGATCGCGCTCTCCCGGACGGTGGCCGGCGCGCGCGGCTTCCTGGTCGGCGGCGGCATCATCTACCTGCTGCTGTGGCTGTACGGCCTGCTCGTCGACCACCACAGCAGCGCCAACTTCGTGCCGCTGAACAACGC
The DNA here is from genome assembly GCA_050936435.1 of Spirillospora sp. CA-253888. Classification (GTDB taxonomy): domain Bacteria; phylum Actinomycetota; class Actinomycetes; order Streptosporangiales; family Streptosporangiaceae; genus Spirillospora. Next base: position 3,321,981 of record JBNJMT010000001.1, on the reverse strand, counting down.
CGACAACTGGCTCCACCTGGGCCTGGGCATCGGCATGATCCTGCTGGGCCTGGTGCTGCCCCGCAAGCGCACCACCGAAGCCTGACACGGGGCGACCGTCAGGAGGCGGCGCCGGACCGGGATCCCGGCCCGGCGCCGTCCTCACGTCAGCGCGAGCGGACCGTCCCGCACAGGTAGGCGGACCCGGCCAGCAGATCCGGCGTGACCCGGACACCGCCGATCCGCTCGGCGAGCGCGAAGGCCGCCGCGCTGTAAGGCCCCAGCTCCTCGTCGGAAAGGCCCGGCCGGAGGTCGAAACCCGACTCCCGCATCTGCGCGACCAGCTCGTCGGGGACGCTGCCCACGCACTCGCTGGAGAGGTAGGGCTCGAACCTCAGCCGGATCCGGCCGTCCTCCGTCCACAGGAAGCCGTCGAGCCAGTTGATGTTGCGGAAGTGGGAAACGGCGGTGGTCCCGGCCGAAACGGTGGCCATGACGTCCTCGGTCACCCCGAGATAACCGTTGGGCTCGACGGCCAGCACGGCGGGACCGAGAGCGCTCTCGCACAGGGTCACGGCGACGAACGACCGGCCCTCGATCTCCAACGCATGGTCGGCCATGCCCGCCACCCCTTCCCACCGCCCGGTGACCTCGGCGTCCAGCCGGCGCAGGTACTCCTCGGGACTCAGCCGGAGCGCGACGGTGAGGCAGTACGCCTCGGCGAGGTCACCGCTGAACAGCTCGTCGAACCACGTGTAGTCGGTCGCAGTGGGATGCATGGGACCACTCTCCACGGGAAACCGACCCGGACAGACCGGAAAAGCGAAAGGCCCCGGGTCAGTGACCCGGGGCCTTCCGTCGTGTGGTGTCCGAGGATTGACACAAACCACTGGCCCACAGGCCATGACCCTAATGATCACGTACCCGCTAGACCCCATCGCGGCCTAACGCCGCCACGATTGGCCTGCCAGCGCCTCCGTCACCCTCGGTAGGTTCAAGGAACCTACATTGTAGCCAGAGACCCGCCGCCATGCAGCGGGAGCCGCCCGATGTATCAACCCGCCCAGCGAAGCGAAGCCAACCGCTGAGCCGCCACACCAGGCGGCTCGCGTGATGGGCCAGTGCTGATGCACTGGCCCTGAAATCTTCAATGACCATGGAAATCCGGGATAATCGTCGATCCTGCACAAGGTACGCGGTAGGCGGGAGATCGGGATGAGTGATCTGAAGCTGTTCCGGCTCGACGGTGGCGTTGCCGTTGAGTTGGCAGCCAAGACCTTCACGCTGGAGAAGTACCTGCAAGAGCTGATCGAGCGGAACATGGAAACGCTGTTCGGGGTCCGGTTCCTCGCCTCGGAGTACTCCACCGGTGCCGTGCACGGCGGGCGCATCGACTCGCTCGGTCTGGACGAGAACGGGTCACCGGTCATCTTCGAGTACAAGCGCGCCCAGAACGAGAACGTGATCAACCAGGGGCTGTACTACCTGGACTGGCTCATGGACCACCGCGCCGAGTTCGAGCAGCTGGCGTCCGGCAACGGGCAGAGCGGGGAGGTTGACTGGAAGAACCCGCGATTGGTCTGCGTCGCCAGCGACTTCACCAAGTACGACGAGTACGCCGTGCGTCAGATCAACCGTTCGATCGAGCTTGTCTCCTACAAGGACTTCGACGGCGAACTGCTGGCGCTGGAGTTGATGACCTCAAGTGCGGCGGTCAGCCCGGCCGGAGGGTCTTCCTCTGCCGGCGGTGCCGCGAAGGAGTCGACGGGGAAGTCCGGCGGCGAATACAAGACTGTCACCGAGTACCTGCCCAGGCCAAGCAGCCCCTGAAAGACCTCTACACGGCTTTTGAAGACCTGGCCATCAGCCTGGGCGATGACGTCACCAAGAAGACCTTGAAGTATTACTTCGCCTTCCGCCGCCTGAAGAACTTCGCATGCGTCGAGGTCCACCCCGCCACGCAGACCCTTGTCGTCTTCCTGAAGGTCGATCCCAGCACGGTGACCTTGGAGGATGGTTTCACGCGAGACGTGAGCAAGCTCGGCCACTACGGCACCGGCGATCTAGAGGTGCGGATCCGTAGTCGCGAAGACCTTGATAAGGCAGAACCGCTCATCAGACACTCCTACGAGGCCAGCTGACCCCGCACGCTCCCGGTGAGGACGGGATTCGCCTGCATGGGACGGACGTTGCCTCTTTGGGTGATGTAGCCGCGCAGATCGCCATGCCGAAGGCCAAGAACTGCACAAACTCGAGCCGTTCTTGTCGCTGCAGCTCCACGATCGCTGTGTAGCGCTCGTTCGGGCACGGGCGAGCGCTCGGCCATACGCTGGCACCGGTTCAGGGAGAGCTGTTCCAAGGGGACATCCACAGCCCCTATCCCCCTCGACGTCTTCTCCGCAGGACGCGGAGGGACCCGTCGAGGAAGATTGATGGGCACGGCGGGGCGCACCGGCTCTCCGGGCCGTTGCGGGTGGCGTTCGTGGGACGCACCTCCACCGAGGACCAACAGGATCCGACCCTGTCGATCCCCCGGCAGCTCACCAACTGCCGCAACGCCTTGCCCGAGCAGGCCGTCATCGTTGCGCACTTCTACGACGTCGAATCCGGCCGCAAGACGCTGGAAGCGCGCGGACGTGGGAGAGGACACGAGCGGATCTCCATCCTGGTCCCACGGGACGGCGGCATCCAAGAGCTCTTGGAGGAGGCCGAACGCCCGGGCCGTCGCTTCGATGTGGTGATCTGCGAGTCGATCGACCGTATCGCCCGCCGCACCTACCTCGGCATCCTCATCGAGAACCGGCTCGAAGCGGCTGGAGCACCGCTGTTGGCCTCAGATGAACCGATCACCCTCAACGGCAAGCGCGCCACCCAGGTCCTGACCCGCCGGGTGAAACAGGGGTCGCTGAGTGGTACGTCCTGGAGCTCTTGGAGAAGTCCTGGGAGGGGTTCGAGACCCACACAGAGCAGGGCTACAACGTCGGTAAACCGCCGTACGGCTACCTGGCCAAGAAGATCCCGCATCCGGTGCCCGCCAGGCGCGCCGAGGGCGCGTCCAAGCACCGGCTGATGCCTGATTCAGTGCGGGGTCCGGTAGTGACCGCGATCTTCGCCATGCGAATGAAGGAACAGCTCGGGTACGAGGACATCGCCGAACGGCTGAACACCGACCTCGACCGCTTCCCGCCGCCGGTGCCGCCCGACCCCGCCCGCGCAGTCGGCCAGTGGACCAAGTCCTCGGTCCGTGACATCCTCACCAACCCCAAATACACCGGCTACATGGTGTGGAACCGCCGCGCCATGAAATCCAACCGGGGCAGGTACAATCCGCCCGAGGTGTGGGTGTGGTCCAGCGCGCCCACCCACGAACCACTGGTCACCCTCGCCGCCTTCGTCGAGGCTCAGAGAGTCGCCCAGAGCCGCCAGGGCTCACGGCGGCGCAGCGGCTCCAATACAGCCCACCCCAGCAGCCTCGGCCGCTCCTACAAACTGCGCTCATTCATAACCTGCGCCCTGTGCCAGCACCGCACCCACGGCAAGACGCGCCGCAACAACACCTACTACGTGTGTCAGCCGAACAAGAACGACCGAACCGACGACCACCCCAAGTCGTTCTGGTTGCGCGAGGAACCGGTACTGGAGGCGTTGACGGAGTTCTTCAACAGCCATGTCTTCGGCCCGCGCCGGCGTACCCACCTCGCCCGTGCCTTGAACGAAACACGCGAGCGCACCGTCGGTGAACACCAGGCGCAGCTGGCGGCGGTACAGCAGGCGATCACGGACATCCAGCGACGGCGGCGCAACCTGGTTCGCAGCCTTGAGGAAGCCGATGGACACGATCAGGCGCTGATGAACGACATCCGTGAGCGCTCCCTGGAGCTCGGCCGACAGCAAACCGAGCAGAATGCGTTGCTCGCCGGACTCGAACAACACGAACCGATTCAGACGTCGCTGCAGCTGCTGGACATGCTGCTGATGGGAACGGTCGACTTGGGCAACGTTCCCGAGCCCGCGCTGCGACGGCTGCTGGAGGCGTTCCGACTGAAGATCCGCTACGACTGGCGAACTGGTATCGCCGAATGCCAGATCACTCTCACCGGCACAGCGATCCAGACACAACGTGAGACCGCTAAGTGGGCGTTTGATCCCGGGGTCGTGTGTGTCAAGTGCCGCGCCAGGTGGGGGTGTTCTCGCCGGTGAGGCGGCGGGTCATGAGATTGATGGAGGCGATGTGGATCATGGCTTCGGAGCTGGCGGGCAGGGTTTCGTAGTCGCGGGCCAGGCGGCGGTGCTGCATCAGCCAGCCCAGGGTGCGCTCCACCACCCAGCGGTGCGGTAGCGGGGTGAAGCCGCGAACGCCGGGCGGGCGCTGGACGATCTGCATGTCGATGCCCCGGGTGGCGGCGTGTTCGACCAGGTGAGCGCGGTAGCCGCCGTCCACCCAGGTGGTGGTGACGGTGGGGAACTCGGCCGCGACGCGGTCGGTCAGTACCCGTCCGGCGGTGGAATCCTGCACCGAGGCGGCGGTGACCAGCACCGCTAGCAGCAGTCCGAGGGTGTCGGTCACGATGTTGCGTTTGCGTCCGACGATCTTCTTGGCGGCGTCGACGCCCTGGCCTGCGGCGGGGACGTTGGTGGAGGTCACGGGCGCTTTGGGCGTCGATGATGCACGCCGACGGGTCGGGGGCGCGGCCGTCGGTGGTGCGGACCAGGCGGCGCAGCAGGCCGTTGAGGTCGGCGAAGACGCCTTCGTCGCGCCAGTGGGCGAAGTAGCCCGTAGACGGTGGCCCAGGGCGGATAGTCGTGGGGCAGGTAGCGCCAGGGGATGCCGGTGCGGTCGACGTACAGGATCGCGTTCATGACGGTGCGCAGGTCGTGTTCGGGCGGGCGGCCGATATCGAGCGCGTCGTGCCGGCGGTGTTCGCGCCAGGCGGTCAGGGTGGGCTCGATGAGCTGCCAGCGGGCGTCGGACAGGTCGCTGGGGTAGGCATGGGGCGAGGCCATAGAGGGGGCGTATCGCAGTCCAGCGGCCCGGGCCCACGGACACCGAGGACAGGGCAGGCTGCTCCAGCGTCGCCGCTACCCGCAAACCGCATCACGTCGGGGCGTCCTGGAATCAGACAGGAGGAAGACCTCAGATCATCACCCCATCCTCCCCCTCGGTCACACAGGACGTCTCTACTCTCCCAAGCAACATCCCGAAGCAGCCACATCGCCCCCCACGTGCCTGCATGAATGACCTCACATCGGAATCAAACGCCCACTAAGACGACATCTCATTTGGTGGGTCGGCGGTAGCCTGCCGTTCGTGGAGATGGTCGAACGGCTGGTGCCGAGTGGGTTGTGGGAGCTGTTCCAGCGGGTGGTGCCACCTGCCCCGACGCGGCCGCAGGGTGGGGGCCGGCGCAGGCATGGGGATCGGGAGGTGTTGGCGGCGATCATCTTCGTGGCCACCACCGGCTGCACCTGGCAGCAGCTGCCGCCGGTGTTCGGTCCGTCGGGTCCCACCGCGCACCGCCGCTTTTGTGAGTGGAGCGCGGCCCGGGTGTGGGCCAAGCTGCACCGCCTGGTGCTGGACGATCTCGGCGCGGCCGGGGAGCTGGACTGGTCGCGGTGCGCGATCGACTCGGTCAGTGTCCGCGCCGCCAAAGGGGGAGCTGACAGGCCCGAATCGGCTCGATCGCGGCACATCCGGGTCGAAGATCCATCTGCTGGTCGATCGTGCCGGACTGCCCTTGTCCGTCGGTATTTGGGCGGCCAACACCCACGACAAGCTCGCTCTGCAGCCGTTGGTGCGGGGCATTGCGCCGATCCGCTCGCGGCGCGGTCCGCGCCGGGGCCGCCCGGGCAAGCTGTACGCCGATAAGGACTATGACTATCTCGACCTGCGGCGTTGGCTGCGCGGCCGCGGCATCGCCCCGCGCATCGCCTGCCGCGGCATCGAGTCCTCAGAGCGGCTGGGCCGACACCGCTGGGTGGTCGAGCGGACGGTGTCGTGGTTCAACGGCTTTCGCCGGCTGCACCGCCGCTACGAACGCAAAGCCGAGCACTTCCTGGCCTTCGTCGGCATAGCCGCCGCCCTCATCTGCCACCGCCGACTCACCAAATGAGATGTCGTCTAAGAGCATCATGAACGAGGTCATGACCGGTGATGAGCATAACCTCTATACGCCCACGCTCGCTGCACCGCCGGTGGAACACCAGACGCAGCGGAGCCGCCAGAGACTGCGCCTTCCGATTGATCAACTACTGATCAGTAGGGGTTTCATGATCAGCGTCGAGCACAAGAGCAAGCAGCGAGCCTCGTAAGAGGACGTCGGCCATCTTGATCGTGTCGGCTCTCTGCGTGTCCGAGGCATCTGAGATCGCTATTCGGATGCCTCGGACGTCGCTGAGTGAAGCGATCAGCTTGCTTCTGCGGCTGCCGGGGTGGCGGCCTTCTTCACGTCCTCAAGGACGTGAGTGAGAGCGTCGACGGCGACGCTTTCGCTGAAGACGATGTCGGGGTCGCCCAGACGCTTGAAGGGTGGTTCGTACAGGTCACCAACATCGAGGTAGCCGTTCTTAGAGAGCGAGTCGATGATGAGGTTGACGAAGTGATTCTCGTTGGCCGAGAGGTCGCGGTTCTTCCGGAACTGCTCAAAGGCTTGGACTGCGGTCTCGCGGCGCAATCCGGTGATGGAACGTAGGAACAGCCCAAACCCCTTGTGCTCCTCGGCTGCCCGGTCGAGGTCGTCTTCGGTCCCGAAACCAAGATCGAGGAAGAGCTTGCTGAGTTCTTCGAGGTCGGTACTGGTGATCTGGCGGTTCCGCGTGAGCTTCTGGACGACGATGTTGTCGTTGTGGCTGCGCAGGTAGGTGCGGACCTGCCGCTCGAACTTAGTACGGTCAGTGCCGACCTCCAGGCCCTTGAGCTCGGCGTGCGTGAGCTCCCCGAGCTCGTCCTCGAAGTCGGTGTAGACGATGGCGCGGCGCTTGGTTGGGATGAGCCGAACCAAGCCACGCATGATGCGGCGCATCTTCTCCAGCATTGGCAGCGTGACGTCCTGCCACCAGTCGGGGTCTACGACCTCGTTGAGGAAGTCGGCATGACGGGCAACGACGGGATTGTTGAGGGTGGTGGGCTCGAGAAGGGTCTCGGCGATCCGTTGGACCTGCTCCCTCAATGCGTCGTAACCGGGGTCGCCTACGAGCAGCCCAAGCTGCAGTCGCAGGGCCAGCAGGTCGAACCGCTTGGCCTCTTCGCTGTTGTCGTCGTCCTTGTAGGTCGACGGCAGGACGGCCAGCTTCTCCTTGAGGTCGTCGCGCTTCTCGGCAGTGATCTGCTTCCACGACTCAGGGTCGATGAAGGTGTCCACTTCACGCAGGTGCCGCCGTACCTCGACGTTGTCCCGATTCATCCCGGCGACCTCGCCTTGCAGCCGGGTTGCCACGTCCTCACGCACGGTGAAATCACCCTCGGCTGAGGACTTGTTCTGGTCCAGGGCGTACAGCAACTCGGCACGTTGGCCGAACAGCCGCTCACTCAGCGACTTCTGCACGCTGCCTGGGGCCTCGGAGATGTCGGCGTTGAAGTGCTCCACATTACGGGCTAGGTCGAACACCAGGAACTGCTGCTTGTCCCGGCCAGGGCCGAACAGGTCCTTGCGCAGCCGCGTGCCTCGGCCGATCATCTGCCAGAACTTGGTCTTGGAACGGACGGCCTTGGCCAGGACGAGGTTCACGACCTCGGGGATGTCGATACCGGTATCGAGCATGTCCACCGAGACCGCCATGCGCAGCGCCGAGTCCTTGCGCCGGAACTCGTCGATCAGCTGCTTCGAGCCGCGCGTCTTGTGGCTGATCACTCGCGCGAACTCGCCACCGTGTTCGGGGTACAGCGTGTTGAACCGTTCGACGATGAACTCGGCGTGCCGCTGGTTACGGGCGAACACGATCGTCTTGCCGAGCCGGTCGCCGCCGTCGACCTTGTAGCCTCGCTGCATGACGGTCTGAAGCATCTTATCGATGGTGTCCTTGTTGAACAGGAACCGGTTGACCTCGTCGGCGGTGATCTCGGCCGGGGCACCGTCATCTTCGTCCCAGTCGAGTTCGTCCCAGCGCTCCTTCTCTTCCTCTGACAAATCGTCGTAGCGGAGGCCACGCTGCGGGAACTTCAACGGCACGTTGATGGTGAACGGACCGACTAGGTAGCCGTCTTCCTTCGCCTGCTCCAGGTCGTAGGCGTCGGTCGGGCAACCTTCTTCCAGATTGAAGGTTCGGTAGGTGTTGCGGTCGATCTCGTTCCTGGGGGTGGCGGTCAGCCCGACCAACAAAGCGTCGAAGTGTTCGAAGATCGCCCGGTACTTGTTGAAGATCGACCGGTGAGCCTCGTCCACGATCACCAGATCGAAGTAACCCGGCCCGAACCTGCGCTCGCCAGTGTCGGACACGTTGTTGATCAGATTGAGCATCGTCGGGTATGTCGAGACGTACACCCGGGCGGTGTCATCCTTCTTCTCAAGCAGGTTGACTGTGGTGGTGCCCCTCAAGTGATCCTTGAAGGCGCCAGTCGCTTGGGCCACCAGCTCCGTGCGGTCGGCCAGGAACAGCACTCGCTTGACCCAGCCGGCCTTCTGCAGCACATCGACCAGCGCGATGGCGGTTCGAGTCTTGCCCGAACCGGTCGCCATGACCAGCAAGGCCTGACGCTGGTTGTCCCGGTCGAAGCGATCCCCGATCCGGCGGATGGCGCGGCTCTGGTAGTAGCGCTCAACGATCTCTTCATTGATCGGCGTGCTACTGAGGGCCTGCCGGGACGCGCGCCGGAGGATTAGCGAACGCAGCTCGTCCTGGGTGTAGAAGCCATGCACCGGCCGCGGCGGGTACTTGTTGCCGTCGTCCCAGATCCAGGTCTCGTATCCGTTGGTGTAGAAGATGACCGGCCGCCTGCCGAACTGATGTTCCAACGCGTCGGCGTACTGCCGGGCCTGCTCCTGCCCTTCCAGCGCAGAACGCGTTGTGGCCTTGGCTTCCACCAGCCCCAACGGCTTGCCGTCGTCATCCCACAGGACATAGTCCACCCTGCCCTTGCCGGACTTGGTCGACGGAAGGTCGGTTACCGGGTACTCACGGTCCTCGGTCTTGTCCAGCGCCCACCCAGCCTCGCGCAGCAACAGGTCGATGATGTGGGCGCGGGTCTCGGCCTCGTTGTAGTCGTGGGTGTCGTGACGCTGAGCATTGGCGAGCTTGGCCGCCTTGATTCGCTCCCGCAGCCGCTCGACCTCAGCGGTCAGGTCCTGGTTGCGCCGGCGCTCCTTGGCCAGCTCCTCTTGCTGCTTGGCGGCCCGGTCCGCCATGGCCTGCAGCTCGGCCAGCTTCTTCTTCCGCACCGAAGCGGATTCGGGCACCGGGATCAGCGACGCGTCGAAGTTCAGACCGGACGATGGGATGTCAGCCTCATACTGCGCGTAGTTGCGAGCTACCCAGTACAAAACGTGGAATAGCTCCCCAACGGTTCGCTTCGCGTCGTTGCTGTGTACCTGCCTGGTCGAGTGCACGGCAAGGTTGCCCTGCCTGCGGATCACGTCCATCTTCGTCCGCAGGGCCGGACCCACCAGGTTGACCAACGTCGGCTCGTTGATCATCGCGCTAAGGTCACGTCCGTAGGGCTCCTGAAGGCTGCCGTCCGCCTTATAAAGCCAGTTCAACGCCAGCTCGACTGTGCGCCGCGCGTAGAAGCACGAAGTTCGCGGGTCAGCGATCGCCAACCGTTCCGCCCGGAACGCCTCGTTGTACAGCTCCGGCCACTCAGCCTTCAGGAACCCGAAGTTGCTCATGACAACCGCCCTTGCCCTCCAGAACGGACAGATGCCACAAGTCTCTCACAACTCCCCGCGAAATGCCTTCGATTGGAGGGAGTTAAAGAGATCATCAAGCATCTTCAGGCTCGCTGAATAAAAAGTTTTCATGCTGTTGATGTTTTGTATCCGATTCTCATATCTTCGCTGAAGTGAGATTGGCGGCAAGGGGATTTCAAAGTTTCGACATGCAGGAAGAGGGAGGTGTTTTACGGTTGAGCCAGAGCCGTATTTTTGAAATTGCCTAGCAAGGAAATTGCTCCTAAATGCCGCCAGTAGGTATTCTGGAGTGATGAGTTCGGGGTTTGTCCGATACAGCATCAAGCGCTGTCCGAGGAAAACATTTTCTTCTGAGTAAAGAATTCCTGCTTCACCTACCGGGGCCTCGCGAGTAAGTAGCACATCCCCGGGCCTGGGGGTGGCTCTTCGATTCCAGCGGGTGAAGGTTTCCCTGTCAACGTACTTGACAGACGAGAGATCTACGATTCCATTTCGCACATTGGTTGTACGGATCATCTTATATGGCGTCGGTGTTTCAACCGTTGGTGCAGTTCTGTTGATGCAGTCAACCACTAGATTGCATACATCGGAGATGCTGTGGGATGGCCAAGCGGCATGGACGCCATCGCTTGACATAAACATGTCGTGGAATGTGGACTGCGCAAGCTCCTCGAGTAGGGTGATGGCTTGCCGCCGCTTCGCTCGCAGTGCATCAGCCTGGTCCAGAGCTTCTGCGATTTGTTGCTGCTTCTCAAACGGTGGAATCGGGATCTTGAGCTGGCTGAGGTAAGCCTCGGGGATGCGGCGCTGGCCGCCGCTGCCGGTCATTCTGTGCTCGCCTGCGAATCGTATTATCGGCTGGCGTAGAAAATGATGAAGATAACGGCCATTCAAGAAACTTGGGTTTGGTCGAATTACATGGAACTCAGTAGAGCCTGCTCCCTGTTCATTTCTTATCTGAGCCTGGGCAATTTTTCCATTCTCAAAGCATGGTGTGATCTTGGCTACCAAGATGTCCCCGCGGCGAAATTGAGTGTACCCCTTTGTGGTGTCACTGAATTGACGATCTTCACCTTCGGAAGTCGTTCCGTCGATTCCGACGTCCGCCATTGCCAAAAAGGAAATTATTGCATCGTTTGCGGGTCGCGTGATAAGGCGAGGGTTGAGCTGGGCTACTTCTGTGAGTTGAACAACAGGGATCATCCGATCATTCCCTTCAGCTTGGAGAGGTCGGACTGAATTTCGGACTCTAGGAGTTCGATATCGGCGATGATGTCAAGGGGTGGGCGGTGTTCGACCTCTTCGTGAAGAATTTCCTTGTATCGATTTAGGCTCAGGTCGTAGTTGTTGCCAACGATGTCTTCCTTGGTGACGGTGAAGCTCTGAGCGGTTCGTGGACGCTCCCGTTCGGAACCATTGCGGCGAGCCCAACGATTCAGGACGTCAGGGAGGTTGTTCTTGGCGTGGTCGGCCTCGTCGAGAGTGGTAGGGGGATTGAGGCGTGCTCCCCGTTTGTCCTCTGGAAGGAGTGGGGTGCGCTTGTCGTCGAGGCTGTAGCCATCGGCGGTTACCTCGTAGAACCAAACGTTTTCGGTTCCACCTGCGTTGGTCTTGGTAAAGAAAATGATGGCGGTGGAGACCCCGGCATACGGTTTGAACACGCCCGATGGGAGTTTGACGATGGCGTCGAGCTTGTGGTTCTCGACCAGCATCTTCCGTAGACCCACGTGGGCCTTGCTGGAACCGAACAGTACTCCGTCCGGGACGATAACAGCAGCCCGCCCGCCTGGTCTGAGTAGCCGCAGGAACAGAGCGAGGAACAGTAGTTCAGTCTTCTTGGTCTTGACTACCTGAAGCAAGTCCTCTGCAGTGGCTTCGTAGTCGAGGCTGCCCGCGAACGGCGGGTTGGCCAGGATCAAAGAGTAGCGTTCCGCTTCAGTGGCGACACTCTGGGCGAGGGAGTTGCGGTAACGGATGTCCGACTGTTCGACCTCGTGCAACAGCATGTTCATACTGGCGATCCGTAGCATGGTCGAATCGAAGTCGAACCCATGGAACATGCTGTTGTGGAAGTGGTGCTGTTGATTGCGTTCCAGTAGTGCCTCGGAGTGTTCTCGCTGGACGTACTCGGCGGCGGCTACAAGGAACCCGGCGGTACCGCAGGCCGGATCGCAGATCTCGTCTCCGGGACCTGGATTCATCATTTCGACGATCAGCTCGATTATGTGTCGAGGCGTGCGGAACTGGCCGTTCTGCCCAGCAGTGGCGATCTTGCTGAGCATATACTCGTACAGGTCGCCCTTGACGTCCCCTCGTTCAAGGGGGAGCTCGTTCAGGATGTCCACGGCCTTGGTAAGCAGGTTAGGCGTGGGGATGGTGAACCGGGCGTCCTTCATATGGTGGGAGTAGGTCGACTCCTCACCGCTGAGTCGCCGCAACCACGGGAACACCCCATTGGCGACTGTCTCGTACATCTGCTCCGGCTGCTGGTCGGTGAACACCGACCAGCGCAGCGCCATGGTGTCCTTCGTGTAGATCGGGTTCTCAGGCTCCTCCTTGCCGGTACGGGTGGCTTTACGTTCCTTGCTGGTCTGGATGCCATCCAGCCGCTTGATGAACATCAGGTATGTGATCTGCTCGATGACCTCCAGCGGGTTAGAGATCCCACCGGACCAGAACGCGTCCCACAACCTGTCGACCTTGCTACGCAGCTCACCCGTAATCACGCTGCGGAGCATAGTGCAGCTGAGTGACAGGAGAGGGCATTGTGACGCTTCCGTATACGGCTTGACCTGTTGCGGAGGGACGACGGCTTCTTGCTTACATCGATGCGAGCGCCTCGGTCAGACGGGTGATCTCGTCTTCATCAGGCCAGCGCGCGGTAAGAGTCTGGTGGATGGCCTGAACCTCGTGGGTGAGGCGGGTGCTTCCGGTCGCCTTGGCGACGGTCAGGGCGCGGCGGGCGTGGTAGGCGGCTGGGATGGGTTCGCCGAGGCCCGCGTAGGCGTGGGCCAGTTCGATGACGTACCAGGTGGCCCACTCGCTGGTGAGGGTGGCCGGGTCGAAGTTACGCATACCGCTTTGGAGGGAGTTGCTCGCCACCCGGTAGAGGCCGGGGGCGTTGGGCGGCGCTGGTGGCGGCGAGGCGGTAGGCCAGGCCGCGTTGCATCTCCAGGTAGGCGGAGTTGTAGAAGTACTGGGAGTCGGGCTGGCCGTTGGCGCCGGTGATCAGGGTGGCGGCGCGGTCGAGTCCGGCTTCCATGCGGTAGTGGTCGCCTTCGATGGCGTGGCCGCGGGCCTCCTGTTGGACGGTGAGGGCCAGGACAGTGCGGGTGATGCGGTGGGCCTCGCGTTGGGCGGCTTGGGAGAGGCCGATCATGGCGGCGGTGTTTCCGGCCATCCAGGCGACGTGGCCGCGCAGGGACAGGGCGGTGGAGACCATGTCGCGGTCGCCGACGTCTTCGGCGAGCTCCAGGGCGGCGCGGTAGTGGGCGATGGCGTTGGGGTGGTCGCCGATGGAGGCGTGGAGCCAGCCGGTGAACTGCTCCCAGCCTGCGGCGGTCTCGACCAGGTTCGTAGCGGCTTCGGCGATCCCGGGAACCATCAGCGCGGCCGCGACGCACACGGCCGTCCACAACGCCGAGGCGACCAGCCGCCGCCCAGCGCCCACATGACGCGGATGGCGGTGACGGCCGGGCGGCCGGTGGCCGAGGACGTGCGCGCAGCGGAATGCCGGACGGACCGAACGCGGGGAACTAGCAGGCGGAGTGGACATGGCAGCATCTCCGTGCTGAGGCCGCATCACGCGGCGGAGCGAACTGAACGGGCTGCCGAACCAAGGCCACGACCCGACGAGGCGGGCTGCGGTCGTCCTCCTTCAAGGACTCGCGTGATGGGTTGTGCATGGGAACCGGACCACGTCCGCCCCGAACCCCATCGGGCCGTGACCTTGCTCGACACCCCTTGAAGCCCGTCAGCGCGCCCGGTTCCCGCCGGAGCCGACGCCCTTTGCCGGAAGTTGACCGCCCAGGATCGCCTCGCGCAGCCGCGCCTCGGCCCGCTCCCGCTGCCCGTACAGGCGGCGGCGCGAACCCCCAGCCGTTCGGCGAGCTCGGCCGGGCTGGTGGTGCTGAGCCGGGTCACGGTGATGACGTCGGCCTCATGCTGGGTCAGCACCCCCAGCGCGACGGCGTCCGCGAGCACCTGACCCGGGTCACAGGGGAGAGCGGCCTCAAGCGAGGTGACCGCCCGACTACGCAGCACCTCGGAGTGAGGATTAACCGGAACAGCGCGGGTGAGACGCTGCCGGGCCCGGTTGGCGGCCTTCCGCGCGGTCCAGATCAGCCGGGGTGCGATCGAGTGCCGGTCGACCTCGACGGTGGCCAGCGCCTCCAGGAACCGGGCGACCACGTCGGCGGCGGTGTCGGCGGGAAGGTCACGGGTGGCGCGCTGGGCGGTGGTCTTCAACGCGGGGAGCGCGACACCGAAGCAGGCGATCACCCACGCGGGATCTCCGGCACGCGACCGGGTGACCAGCTCGCGCCACACCACGTCCCCAGCCGCATTTCCCAGGTCGCGCAGCAGCTTGTTCAACTCCTCCACCCGCAACGCACGGGCTGGCAGCCCGTGCTCGAGAGCACGCCCATCCAGGGACAACGAGGCGGGACCAGCGGTCAACGCGCGGAACGCGTCCTCGACGACGTTGAGCGCGTTGGGCTCGGCGATGACGGAAGGGGCAGCCATGACGACCTCCGGTGGAAGGTGATTCCGGATCGGACGACGTCAGGTGTCCACCACCCGATAAGCGCTTCCCGAGCAGAGCACGAGCATCAGGCGAGCACCGAGAACTCGCTCACCTTCCACTTATACAGTCGCTGAGCTGCGAAGAAGCCCTGCAGAAGGAAGTGCTCACCAAGCAGGGGTAAACGGGTCGGGCGCTTTCAGAAGTCCTACGGCGCAGGGCGTAGGAGCTCCAGACAAGGAGCAGTGGTCAAGCCTTGGTCATCACCTCCGACACGTGCTGCCGTTGCCTCGAGTGTTCAGGCGAGGCGCGAGCCGCGCGAAAAGCCCCGCGGACGCTACGATCCGCAAGTGGCCTATATCGTGACGCTTCCGGCTTCGGAGTTGGCCTCTATTCACGGCAAGCTTCGAAATGAGCTGAGGCTGACCAAAGCTCTCTCGAAAGCACGCACCGGCGCTGACGGACCTCCCATGGTGTTGGTGCTGGCTGACTCCGGCGCTGACCCGCAGACGGATGTGACCGAACGACGTCTGCAGTTGGAGTGGCTGGGCGTCGTCTCGAAATTCGGGACGGTCGGTGCGGTCGATGCCAGCATCACCGTTGACCCGCTGAGGGAGTGCCTGAGCCCGGTCGCGTTCGATGGCGACGGTGGGCTGTTGGATGCCTTGCCGCCCTCGGCACGTGAGGACTTTGACCGGGCCGTGATCCCCGGCGGTGTCGGTGGCTTCGGCCAAGAGACATGGACAGCCGTGGAAGCGGCTCTTCGACAGGGGCGCCCCGAGCTGGTTGAGCTGCTCGACTGGTTGCTGGCCCAGGCGGAGCCGCCTCGCCTGGATGCAAACAATGCGGCAGATCTATCGTGGCTGGAGCAGCAGGACGCACTGCGCAACATCGCCCGCATCGCCGAGTTCCCGCCGTCGGCGTTGGCCGCGTGGCGCCGCCCCGCCTCTCCAGATGAGCCCTACTTGGCCGGGCTGATTCCGCAGCCGGTCGAGCACAGCTACATCGACCACGACATTCGGATCGCGGGCGAGCCGTTCGGCATGTTCGCCGAATGGCAGGGGTCCACCCGGACCCGGTGCGACGTGCACATCCTTCAGGACAACAAGGGACGGCGGTTGGAGATCGCCAACGTCAACGCCACGCCGGTCGAGAGCCGGTTGGGCACCGACATGATCTACTACCACGAGCCGACCCACAGCTTTGTCCTAGTTCAGTACAAGCGCCTGGACCCCAGGACTCGGGACATCTACGTCACGTCTCAGCTGGAGAAGCAGCTCGACAAGCTAGAGCAGGTGACGAAGCTCAGCCAGCCGCCAACCGTGCCACGCGACTGGCGGATGGGCGGCGATGCCTGCTTCCTCAAGCTTGCTCTCTGGCCTGCCGACACCACTACCCAACCGGTCGACGGGCTTGTGCCGGGCCTGTATCTGCCGCTGTCCTACGTCCGGTTGTTGCTGGCCGACGAATGCACTCGCGGTGCCAGAGAGGATCGCGACGCGCGTTACCTGGGATATCGGCAGGTGGAGCGCCATCTGATCGGCTCCCAGTTTGTTGAACTGGTCAAGCACGGTCTTGCAGGCACGGTCGGGACCTCGGTGGAACATCTGCGTGATCTGGTCGAGGGCAGACTGGACGCCGGCCAGGGAGTCATGCTCGCGGCCGAACGCAGCGAAGAATCAGTCAGGGCACGGCAGAAACGCATCCGCGCGAGAGGCTCGAAAGCCAGCCCCTACAAGCACGCAATCTCTGGTCAGGGAAGTCTCTTCGACCCTCCAACACCTTCCTCGTGAGCGGATGGGGCAGCTCAATGAGCATGGGGTTCCCGCAGGGACGGCTCCGAACCTGTTGGCAGTCTCGGTCCACTCCGTCGCCCACCAGGACACGTTCTTCATGGCCACCACTTCGGCTGCCAGGCGAGCCTAAGCGTCCTGGTTGACGCGTTGACTGTGCTTCTGCCCATCACGGTGGTAGGCGCTGAACAACCGGACCGGCTTCTGCCTGGGAATCGGGTACCCGCCTTCGTGTTTCCA
The DNA here is from genome assembly GCA_050936435.1 of Spirillospora sp. CA-253888. GTDB lineage: Bacteria > Actinomycetota > Actinomycetes > Streptosporangiales > Streptosporangiaceae > Spirillospora. The sequence goes on along the minus strand of JBNJMT010000001.1, from coordinate 3,305,389 downwards.
GGGCGCCACCTGTTGGACCCCGACCACGCCGTCGTCCAACACGACGTTCATCACAGCGAACCCTTCAGCGGGTGTCTGACCGCTGGAAGCCTTCACAGCATGTTCCCCCTAGCCCCGTCCTTCTCTTCCCTTTCCCTGGAAGGCATCGGGCAGTCAGGAAAGCTCGGGTCGGGTGCTGCTCCTGCTCCTGCTCCAGCGAAGTGCTCATGAACTGCTCGCGAAGTGCTTATCGTGCCTCTGAGCTGCGGAAACGCCTTGGCGGATCGGTATGGAGAGCCTGGTGGGCATGACCTTGACCTTCCTGGTGCGGGAACCAGCGCTGCTGGCGGGCTTCAAGGGGTGCATGGGAAGCGGGCGGCGTTCCAGGTCACCTACGGATGACGAACACGCCTTCCTCTCCGGAAGCCTCCGGCGCGGATAGCAACCGCCGCGTCGGGACCAAGAACCAGCGACTCGTTCCGCTGACCGTGTGGCTCTGCTCCGACAGCGCTACCGCCGACGACAAGGGCGCGAAGAACGAACCTGCTCGGCCGAAGCCGGGAGAGCTGTGCGCCCAGCATCGCCACGCGGTCGGGCACCAGCTCGCGCGGCACCTGATCAGTTCCTGGACCATGCGGGACGAGCTGGTCGTGGAGGCGTACACCAGCGGTGACGCCGTCCTCAGTGCTGCCGCTGGGCTCGACCGGCGGGCCGTGGCGTTGGTGCCGCTCCCGCTCGCCCAGCACATCGGCGTCCGGCTGTGTGCCACTCACGGCCCGGCTGCGCGCAGGAAGGTGGAGATGCGACCGGCCCGAGCCGACCAGATGACGCGGGCGTTGGCCGACCAGCCCGGGCAGGCGGCTCTGGTGATCGCGGCTCCGCCGAGCTACGCGGTGGGAGGCGGTGTCCCCAAGGTCGTGGGGCAGCACGGGTGCCCGGCGTGCCAGGCGGACCTGGGAATGCTGGAGCACCTGCAGCTCTCGAAGTTCCTGGCCGCCGCGTGGGAGACCCTTCAGCCGTCCGGCGTCCTGGCGGTCGTCACCAACGCCCGTCACCAGGACGACGGCCGCTTGCACGACCCGGCCCCGTCCATTATCCGGCAGGCGTCCCAGCTCGGGTTCGTCTATGTCCAGCACGTCGTGGCCCTGCGGGTGCCGATCGAGGGTGACGCGCTGGCGGTGCAGCACGAGCCGGGCGAGATCGGGATGTTGTGCGACGTCGGCTCCAAGGCTCCGGTGCCGCGCGCCAACGTGCACTCGGATGTACTGCTGTTCGTCCGCCCGGTCGGCGTCGAGCGGGACGGGAGCCAGCAATGAGCGGGCTCGGCTATCGGAGTCGCGAGGCAGGTCCAGCGCTGGCCTCGGTGTTGACCACCGGGCAGCGGATGTCTCGGGATCAGCGCAAGGGGCGCTACACGCCTGAGTCGATGCGGCACCCGGGCAAGATGCTTCCGGCGATCGCCGAGCAGGTCATCTCCGCGTTCACCCGTCCCGGCGAGCTGGTCGTCGATCCGATGTGCGGGATCGGCACCACGTTGGTGGAGGCGATCCGTCTTGACCGTGATGCGATCGGGGTCGAGTACGAGTCGGAGTTCGTTCGCCTGACCCTGGGGAACCTGCTGCTGGCTCAGTCTCAGGGCGCCAAGGGCCGTGCTCGCGTGGTGCACGGGGACGGACGCGCCACCGCTGGGCTGTTCGGCGACCGGCGTGGCGAGGCCGCTCTGGTGCTGACCTCTCCGCCGTACGGAAACTACGCCCACGGTCACGTGCGCACCGCCAGCCCCCGGCGCGGCGGGAAGGTGGAGAAGTACAACTTCCGCTACACCAGCGAACGGCGCAGCGGGAACCTGGCCCGCCAGCCGCTGGGCGGGCTGTTGGACGGGTTCGGGGCGATCCTCGCCGCGTCCGCCGAGCTGCTTCAGCCGGGTGGGGTGGTCGCGGTCACCGTGCGGCCCATCCGGGTCAAGGGCGAGCTGGTTGACCTGCCTGGCCGCGTGATCGAAGTAGCGGAGGACAACGGGCTGATCCTGGCCGACCGGCTGGTGGCGCTACTGGCCGCCGTGCGGGACGGCGAGCTGGTGACCCGGGCGTCGTTCTTCCAGATCCTGGAGGCCCGCCGCGCCCGCGAACGCGGCCTGCCCGCCTGCGCGACCGCCCACGAGGACCTGCTCATCTTTCAGCGCGCCGCGGACCTGGGCGGAGGCTGCCGATGAACCAGCCGGTCACTCACGCGATGCGGCCGCGCCTCACCGTCCAGGAAGGCCGCGAACGCGTCACCCGTCTGCTCGGTTGGTTCCAGCTCGGTGTGTGCGGCCGGTGCGGGCGGGCCTGCTACGCCACCCGCCGCGAAGCACGTCAGGCTGCTCGGATCGCCGCGCCCGGCCGCGCTCTGCGTGCCTACCGGTGCGGAGAGCGCTGGCACCTGACCAGCCGCCCGGGACACCCGCAGGTCCTGGCGCCTCCGGTAACCGTTCCGCCTCACGTCCCGCCGGCGAAGGTGCGCAGCGCGAGGGGTCCTCGCACCGACCTTGCCCTTCAACACCGAGGTGAGCGTGCATCCACCCATGGTCACCACCACACCGGCAACCGGCGGCCCCGCCGCCCGCCCGGCCGCGCGTGCCAGGACGACAGCAACGCAGCTCCGGACGTCACGACCGACGCCTTTTTCGAAATGGGCTGGTGGTGACCGAGCCGGGCAGGCCCGCACGTCTGATCCCGCCGGACGAGCCGTTGCGGCTCACCCCCGGAGCGGCCCAGGTGCTGCTGCGGATCCTGCGCAAGGCCGCTCATCCGTCCGCTCCATCATCGCGAGGGAAACCGTGTCACACCTCGAACACCGCACGCCCGACGCCGACCGCCTCGACCAGGACCGCGAGGCACACACCCGGATGCGTTTCGCCTTCTACGGCAGCGCGCCGAAACGCTCCAAGTCCGGCCGCACCGCCGACCTCTCCCGAACCCAGCAGCTCGCCGCCGCCCGCCAGCGGATCGAACCGAGGGGCGGAAGGGTCGTCGCCGAGTACTTCGACACCCTGACCACGGTCTGGTCCGACAACGTCCCGCCCCTGACCCAACAGCCCTGGGGGCAGCGGCCCCAGGCCCACACCCTGATCAAAGCGTTGCCCGACGACGCCTTCGACGCCGTGGTCATCGCCGACCCCGGCACGCGCACGTTCGGCACCACGCCCTTCTGGGACGTGGTCGAGCTGCTTCACCAGTACGGCAAGCGGCTGTGGATCTGCGGAATCCGAGGGCCCATCGACCCGGGCAACCAGATCGATGTCCTGCTCATGAAGATCCTCTTCGGGGTCCACACGCCCGGCTCTGAGCGAGGGGCGCGCTACCGCTCCTTTGACGGGATCACCGGCACCCGCCACCAGCGCCTGAGCCCGCCGAACGCCGGACACGACCAGTAGCCCGATCGCCTTGCCTGGCCGCCACCGTCAACTGTGAAGGATCCGCATCATGCGCACCCCGCAGCCGCCTCACCACAACGCCTCGATGCCCAGCTCCAACGACCCCGCGCCTCTGCGCTTCGCCTTCTACGGCCGTGTCTCCACCGAGGACAACCAGGACCCCGAAGCCTCCCGCGCCTGGCAGCTCCATCGCGCCACCAGCCTCATCCAGCCGCGCGGAGGCGTGATCGTCACCGAGTTCTTCGACGTCGATGCCTCGCGTTCCATCCCCTGGCAGCGCCGTCCCCACGCCGCCCGTCTCCTGGAAGCGCTCAAGAACCCCGAACGCGGCTTCGACGCCGTGGTCATCGGAGAGCCCCAGCGCGCCTTCTACGGCAACCAGTACAGCCTGACGTTCCCCGTCTTCGAGCACTTCAGGATCGGGCTGTGGGTGCCTGAGGTCGGCGGCCCGATCGACCCCGCCAACGAGGCCCACGACATGATCATGAGCGTGTTCGGCGGGCTGTCCAAGAGCGAGCGCAACCGGATCAAGACCCGCGTGCGCGCCACGATGAACGCCATCACCACTACAGAAGGTCGTTTCCTGGGCGGGCGTCCCCCGTACGGGTATCGCCTGGTGGACGCCGGGCCCCACCCCAACCCCGCCGAGGCCGCCGACGGCAAGCGCCTGCACCGCCTGGAGCTCGACCCCGTCACCGCCCCGGTTGTGCGGCGGATCTTCCGCGAGTTCATCACGGGCACGGGGTACTTCGCCATCGCCGAGGGGCTCACCCGTGACGGCATCGCCAGCCCTTCGGCCCACGACAAGGCCCGCAACCGGCACCGCGACGGGATCGCCTGGTCCAAGAGCGCCGTGCGCGCCATCCTGCTCAACCCGCGCTACACCGGCCGCCAGGTCTGGAACAAACAGCGCAAGGACGAGATCCTCATCGACGTCGACGACGTCGCCCTCGGGCACGTCACCCGGATGCGCTGGAACGACCAGAGCGACTGGGTGTACTCCCAGCAGGTCGTCCCCCCGTGATCGTGGAGCAGGCCACCTTCGAGCAGGCCCAGCCGATCATGAAGGTGCGCGCCCACAAGAACAAGGGCAGCACCCGCACCCGCCGCGCCACCCACCCCTACGCGCTGCGCAGGATGATGCGCTGCGGCCTGTGCAACCGCAAGATGCAGGCCAACCGCCGCGACGGCACCACCTACTACCGGTGCAAGTACGCCGAGGAGTACGCCCTGGCCAACCACGTCCAGCACCCGCGCAACGTCTACGTGCGCGAGGACGAGGTCGTTCGCGGCCTGGACCGCTGGATTTCACGCCAGCTCGCCCCGCACCGGCTCAAGGAGACCATCGGCGAGCTTCACCAGGCCCAACGCGACCCGTCCCACGTTCACGCCGTTGAGCTCGCCCAGGCCACGATCGCCGAATGCCAGGCCAAGCTCCAACGTCACCGCGCCGCCATCGAGGCGGGCATGGACCCCGTCCTCGTCACCTCCTGATCCGCCCAGGCCCAAGCCGAGCTCGCCGTGGCCCAGCAGCAGCTCGCCGCCGCCCAGAACCGGCGGAGCGAGATCATGACCGAAGGTGAGATCGCCGAGCTCATCAAGGCGGCCGGAGGGATCAAGGACGCCATCGCCAAGGCCGACGTCGAGGACAAGAACCGTCTCTACGAACAGCTCGGCGTCCGGCTGACCTACCACCCGGGAAGCAGAAAGGTCCGGGCTGAGATCACTCTCAGCCCGGACCTTTCGTCCGATCAATCCGCCGACCGTGGGTCAGTGGTACGTGTCCGAGGGGGGAACGAGCCCGTTACCCCAACGATCCCGCTGGCCGCATCGCTGACCATCCCTAAATGATCTTCGCAGGCGCCATGGGCACGACTATCCGGGCAGTCGGCGGATGATGCGGGACAGTGGCCCGTCCCGGTAGGTCGAACCGAGCTTCGTCACCACGCCTTCGACGGGACCAGGGCCGTTCTTGATTCTGCTGATGTAGTTCTCAGGGAGCAGAACGCGATCGCCGACCTTCAACTCTTCCGCTCCACTCCAGCGGTAGCCGTAACGACCGACCTCGACTACTTGATCGCCGTCGACCTCGTAGTAGCGCGACGCGTCCGCAAGCCGCTCCTCCAGTTCTCTGACCTTCTTCCGGAGGCGTTCCAGCTCCGCCCGTTCGTGCTGGGCGGTCATCGCTCCCACCTCTTGACCGCGTGCGTACCCTTCCTGCCAGCCCTCCGCTCGCTCAGAGGCCAATGCGCGATCGTGATCTGTGGCGTGCGTCTTACAGGCGACATCGTGACCGTAGAGCACCTGTTTGCAAGGAGAACCAGCTTTGGTCGGTCGCCCGCACGTTCGTTTTTCACCCATGCCGCTGTTCATGACGGGATCTTTCACTTCCTAGGCGGGTCGGGATGGTAAGGGGCCGGTCAGCGCGCAGAGCTTTCGCCTGGTGTCGGGCATCACGCACTCGGCAATCGAGAACTGGTGGCCACGTTGCAAGAAGGGTAGTTGTCATCTGGAGATTACCGATCCGACGGGCCCGGCCAAAGGACTAGCTTTTCAGGAATTCTTGTAGGGCGTCGCGACGCAACCCTTGCGTCAGTTCGAGTTGTTCTTGCAGCATTCTTTTGTGGTCGTCCAGTCTTGTCATGATGGCGGCGATAGCTCTCTGTACTCCGAGATCGGGTATCGCGATGGGCAAGTTGGCCAGGACGTCGAGCGAGATGGTCTTCATGGCCATACTGCCCGTGGAGTGCGTATTGAGCCACTCCCGAGCCTCTGTACTCCGGAAATACGCCGCTAGGTAATCGGCGTCGACGGCTGATGGAGGGCGAAGAACAAAGCAGCCGGTTCCGCACACCCACCCTTGTTGCTCGTTCCGCACTACAGCGCACCGCCCCAATTCTCCGCGACGAGCCAATACGATGTCGCCACGATGGAGGTGGAATCGCTCAAGGGATCGGGCCTTTTCGGCGGCGATGTATCTGATGTTCTTTGTGCTGAAGCCGGTATCGGTCAGATCCTTGGGCATCACCACTGGTATGCCATCGTCCTCGTAGTCGTCGGCGCGGATTAGGCTTCCGGAGGGGCCGGCGATGATTCGCCCTGGGCGGTTACCCTCGGGCAAGACCTGCGCACTGCTGCTAATGATGCTCTGGAGCGGTACATGTCGAACTCTGTTCCCGGTTCGGATCAATTGCTCGTATGTGTCGAACGCCTCCCGGAGCTCGGCACTCGAATCGATGGACGACCGGTCAAGACTTTCCAGAAGTCGGCGCAGGTCGGGTGCCGGATTCTGTTCTTTCTGCGGGGCGTTGACGTAACGTCGAGGATCGAGGTTGCTCCCGTTGGCCAAGATCTCTTCGTGGGTGACCGCTCGCGAGAAACCTGGTTCATCGACCGTCGTCCCAGAGGACCGCAGCCACTCGCTAAACCGGCCGCTGATCCTTTTTATGTCCGCCGTGGAAAGTGTGCGTGGCTGTCGTGGTTCCTGTGTGCCAAGGCCAGTGGCGTCGACGAATAGGACGGTATTCTCGACACCTTTCGACAGAGGACGCGTCTTGTCGCGGGCGAGCAGCCATATATGCACCGGAATGGAGGTCTCGTAAAAGAGGTTGGTCGGCAATGAAACGATACCGAGAAGCGCTCCATTGATGACCATTTTCCTGCGGATCGAGGCGGCTCTGCCGTCATGGAAAGCGGCCCCCGCAGGCATGATTATTCCCGCGATTCCATCATCGCTCAGGCGGCTCCAGGCGAGCTGGAGCCAGACGAAATTAGCGTTGGTCTTGGGGGGGATTCCAAAGGGCCAATTGACGTCCTCGACTCGGTCAATCCGCTGATTGAACGGCGGATTGCTCAGCACTCGGTCGACAAGGCCGCTCCCCCCGCTCTGATAAAGCGACAGAGGGTCGGCCGCCTGGACTGCAGGACGCGCAATGCCATGGAGAATCATGTTCATCTTCGCCAGCTGCATGTTGCTGTAAGTCATGGCATATGCCTCGAAGGAGGCCCTATCGACTCGTCCGGCCTCCGCGATGTACTGCGCTGCGGCGGCGAGCATGCCGCCTGTCCCGCAGGCTGGATCGAGAATGCGATCTCCGGGCTGCGGAGACGTCAACCTGACGATCAGGTCTACGATTCCGCGCGGTGTGTAGAACTCGCCTGCCGAGGAGGGGCTCTCTTGGGCATGCCTGTCCAGGAGGAGATCACAGATCTCCGCTGTCTCGAGGCTGGTCATGGGCGGAGACTTCTCCAACTCGGTGAGGAAAGCGGCTACCCAAGGCATGTCGTCGAGTGCTACGCCGCGGGGTCTGGCCAGAGAAGGAGTGAGGCTAGATATCGGAAAGCTGTCGGCCATGTCGGCGTTCTGCATCGCGGCGTGCAGGTCGACCAGCGGCGAGGCTCCTGAACGCGCCTCGGTGACGGCTCGCGCCCATCGCCTGGAGAGCTCGCTCTCTGGTTCACCCCTCGTCTGGACGAATCGTGCGAGAGCTAGGATCGTAAGCATCGCGGTGAGATCGCCAGCAGTGCTGCGGCCTCGCCGGAAGGGCAGGTAAGACCGCCAGATCCGGTCGGCGACATCGACTGCGTACGACTGAACGTCCCTGTTCTCCACGCGTGATCCTCCTCGTCTCATGTCGTCCTATCGCACCTGGATGAAGTAGTACGCGCTCGCCACGACCAGGATCAACAGGCAGAGCCGCAGCGTCATACCCGTGCTCTCCATCGCCTTCCCGAGCAACTCGAAGAACGATTTCATCCTGCGGTCTCCCTGTCTTAGCATGTAGCAGTCTAGTGCGCAGTATTACTGCGCAGACCTTTGACCTGCTTCGCATGCTGCGGGAGCCCGCGAAGCCTGGCCCTTCAAGGGGCCTCTAGAAGTTAAAGTAGCAATTAGCCTGGAGGGTCTACCAGCATCTTTGGCGTCCACCCTCCGCATGTGATGCTGTGCGCAGTCTCGCTGCGCACTCAAGAAGATATATGGAGATCCTGGTCAGGAGTGACTGATCGGGCTGACGGGCGTCGGCAATGCCCGACCATCGTGTGACTGGGATCACATCCGTTGGTGATCAACGCGCAAGCCGTGAGTTGCTACGAGATGGGGCAGCCGCGGCTGGCCATGCTGTAGGCCGGGTCGTCCTAGGCCCTCCGCCCTCCCATCTGGATTAGGTCGCGGCAAGTAAGCGTGCTGGAGGCCAGCGTCGATGCTTGGCTCGGAGCCTCGACGACACTCAGTGGCTGGCCGAAACCCTCTGAATGTGGCCACCCCCGCCCCGAAAGGGGACTTTTGTGGCGCGTACTGAGATGATCGTTCGGGACGTAGTCCGTGGCCCACCCCGAGGGGACTGTAGAGCCCTCCTGTTGATCGGGTGCTCGGTGGTTCAGAGCTTGAGGGCTAGGACGTCGTCGGTTTCGGCGCCGGGTTGGGATTGGACCTTGGCTATTTCGGTCCAGCCCCAGTGGGCGTAGATGGCGCGGGCCGGGGTGTCGGGTTGGGCGAGGAGGACGGCGTGTTGTTCGGGGCGGCCGTCCAGTAGGGCGTTGAGGGTGCGTCGGGCCAGGCCCTGGTCTCGGTGGGGTGGGGCTATGACGAGTTCGACGACGGCGAATTTGCTGGTGTTGACGATGTCGGCGGGTGGGGTGGAGCCGGAGACGTCGCGCCACCAGCGGCCTGGGGCGAGGGTGAAGCCGAAGGCGAAGCCGGCGAGTTGCTGCGTGGCGGTGTGGGCGGTGATGAGGGTGAAGCCGTCGCGGTGGGTCTGGCGGGTGGTGCGTTCGAGGAACGCCTCGCGGCTGAACATCGGGTGCGGCTTGTAGGGCGGTTCGGCGTAGGCCGGGACGTAGAGGTCGGCGAGCTGGTCGAGCATGTCCCGGGCCTGTTGGCCGTCGTGGCGGTTCAGGGTGTGGGAGACGCCGTCAGGCATGCGGGAGGTCTCCGATCAGGCTGAGGGCGATGTGCCGGGTTTCTTGGGCGTCGCTGTCGATGTGCGGCGCGAGCGCGGCGGCGTACTTGCGGACCTTCTTGCCGATGCGGGCACTGATCATTTCGGTGAGCAGGGGGAGGTCGCCGTGGAAGATCTCGATGGAGGAGCGTAGGTCTTGGGCCTTGGCCAGCGCGGTGGCTTGGCACAGGCGGTAGAAGGCGCGGTTGCGCGGGGCCATCGTGGCGGTGATGCCGTCGAGCAGTTCGGCGGAGCGCTGGTGATGGCCGAGGGATGATTGGGCGATGGCTTCCAGGCCGCGCATCTCGCCTTCGCCGAAGAACCGGAACCACTCGTCGGGATCGGGACAGGGACCGGTCTTGTTGAGCAGGTCCCAGGCGTGGCCTTTGAGGCGGTGGTGGCCGTCCTGGTCGCCGAGGCGGGCGTGGCCGAGGGAGACGCGCATGGCCAGCAGGGTGCGAAGCTGCGGGTCGGCTTGCGCGCTTGAGGCCAGGGCGCCTTGGGCGACGGTGAGGGCTTGGGCGGGCTTGCCTTGTGCGCTGGAGACCATTGCCATGGTGTCGAGGATCTGAAGGCGCAGGTCGGTGCTGTTGGCGCAGTGCGCGGCGTACAGGCCGTCCTTCAGTAGCTGTTCGGCACGGTCCAGGTTGCCGCTTTCGAAGGTGAACCACGCGGCGGCTGAGGTGATCTCACCGATGACAGCGTGCAGGAACACCTCCTGCGAAGGCTTGGGGGACAGGTCTTTGATCTGCGTCAGGACGCCGGCGAGGCGGGCTTCGGCCAGGTCGGCCAAGGTGGCGCCGCCGTGCTTGGCGTCCAGGGCCCATAGATCGGCGACGGCGTCGCAGGGGCGCTGGAGACCGGTGATGACCTCGTCTTCATCGGCTGCCGGATGGGGGCGGGCCTGTCCGATCAAGGAGACCGACAGGCCGGCGAGTACGAGCGTGCTGGTGAACTCGCGGCGCTTCACGTCGTTCTGTCTACCCGCTTGGCCGGGTTGCTGATCGGCGGTGCGGCCGGTGATGTGACTGAGCCCCTTGGGAGCGAGCCCGGCGAGGGTCCGCGGTGCGCCCAGGCCATCGAGGAGCTTCAAGGCGGTCTCGATCGTCTGCCCGCCGCTGCGTCCGGCCATGAGGCGGGAGATCGACCCCTGGGACAGTCCGGTCTGGGCGGCGATGGCGGCCTGCGTGGCGTTGGTGTGTTGATGAACGGTCACCAGGACGGTTGACCAATCCCAGGATGCCAGCGCCCGCGCGACCTGCTCGGAGAACCAGAACTCCAGCGGGAGTCGGATCGCCGGTGGCGGGGTGGGAGCGTAACGCGCGGCGGTGATGCATGGTCCGCAGACTTCTCCGGTGGTGTAGCGGCTCAGCGGCTTGCCGCACCGAGCGCACAGCTTCTTGCTCTCGTTCATGACGCGGCCTCCCGGCTGTGGACGCTGCGGATATTCATCGTTGCATCGAGGGGCTCTGTTTCCTATGCAGTGCTGATGTGGTTGCCGAGAGTGATCGGTTGGAGGGTTGGAAACGACGCGACGACCACGACACCCAGGAGCCGGTGATGCCTCGACACCGCCGTTACAGGGCCACGCGCGACCAGTTTGAAGTGGGACCCCTGAACACCTCGGCGTATGCCTCCGTCCCTTCGCGCGGTGTTGAAGAGGAGGAAGCAGTCGTGCGGCAGTTGGAGGAGTTGCGGACCGTGCTGCACCGGCAGGACCCGGGGGTCTATGCGCGCCTGGACAGGTCGGTTCCGGAGCAGTCCCGTGTGCTGGTGGGAAGTGTCGCTCGCCGCGTGGTCACCGTGACGCCTCCGCTTAACGGCCAGGACGCCGCCGTCTTCCGCTGGGGGCGGTGGGGCGGCCAGATAGCGCCGGTGACCATGCCTGAGGTCGCCGCCGCCGCGATCCTCGCCGAGATGACGGACAGGCACCGATGACGGCGAAACAGGACGCGCTCGTTTTGCCCGCCCCGGAGTTCGGTCGGGCGTTGGAGGTCGTCAAGGCGGCGTACGAGGAGGCTTTGCGCCAGCACGGCATGTTGTCCAGCACGATCGTCCTGATCAGCAGCTACGCCGAGGACAACCTCGCCGCCCTGGCCGACCGGGACGACCCCTAGACACCTTCGGGCGTGGCGGCGCTTTCGCCCCCGGAGGGGACGCCACGCCCGAAGGCTCCAGCACGGTAACCGGCCGTGCCTGACGGCTCTGGAGGAGCCCATGTCCCTGACCGACCGAACCCGCGCCGCGTGGCGCAAGTCCTCCCACAGCGGGGACGAGACCAACAAGGCCCAGTGCGTCGAGCTGGCCGGACTGCCGGCCGCCTCGATCGGGCTGCGCGACAGCCAGGCCCCCGAGGCCGGGCACCTGACGGTGGACCGCGCGACGATCGCCGCGCTGTTCGCCCAGATCAAGACCGGCAACACCGGCCTGGTCTGAGGACGGTCATGCAGGCGGGCGTCGTTCGGCCTCGGGCGGCGCCCGCCCCGTGGCAGTCTTCCCCGCATGTCACCAGTCCAGTGGGAAGACCTGCCGCTCCAGGTACGCCAGGCCGTCACCGAGCAGACAGGGACCGTGGTGAAGACCGAACCGATCTGCGAAGGCGTCAACTCGCAGATCACCCTCATCGCCCACACCCGCCACGACCGGGTGTTCATCAAGGGCGTCCAGACCGGCGACGCGCGCCGGGTCCGCTCGTTGACCCGCGAGGCCGCCATCAGCCCCTTCGTCACCGCCGTCTCACCGGCGCTGCTGTGGCAGGTCCAGCAGGCTGACTGGATGCTGCTGGGGTTCGAGTACATCGACGGCCGCCGCGTCGACTACTCGCCCGCCTCCCCGGACCTGCCGCTGGTGCTGGAGACGTTGCAGGCGCTGGCGGGCACTGCGGCCCCGGCCCTGACGCCGCCGCTGCCGACGCTGGAGGCGCGGATGGCCAACTACACCCCTGCTGATGAGCTGTGGCGCTTTGCCGGCCAGGCGCTGCTGCACACCGACTGGAACCCCGGCAACGTGCGCATCAGCGGCAAGCGCGCCTATCTAGTGGACTGGGCCGTCCCCACACGCGGCGTCGCCTGGTCCGATGTCGCCGACGTCGGTCTGTGCCTGATCACCTGCGGCCACACCTCGCACGACGCCGAAGCGATCCTGGCCGAACTGCCGGTGTGGAACGACGCCGACCCCGAGGCCGTGCGCGTCAGCGTGCTGTCGGCCGAGGCGACCTGGACCGGCCTGTATCCCCAGGCCACTGACGACCCCTGGATCAACGCCACCGTCCAGGCCGCACGGCGCTGGGCCGAACATCATCGAGGAGCTCCCTGACCATGCCTCGCATCACCGACGTCCACCCCACCCGGTTGCTGCGAACGCCCAGCGGCCTATCGGTAGCCATCGACCTGGACATGGTCCCGGTCATCCAAGCCTTGTGGAACCGAAGGCTCACCACCCTGATGAGCTGCCAGGACGTCGGCGAGGCCATGGCGGACGGTGGCATGTGGCCCGTCCCGAAGCGTTGGCACGCCTTTCTGCGCGGTCATGCCTGGCTGAAGATGCCCTTGGATGACGCACATGCCCTGATGGAAACCCTCAGCATGACCGAGCAGTTCGCCCCGCGGCTGACGGCCAAAGCCGACGACGGCTGGGACTCCAAAGTGTGGCTCGGCCCCGAAGGGCTGGCCGATTACAGCAACATCTACTTCCCCAAGGGCCAGTTGGTCGAACTCGCCACCGTGCTTTCAGCCGCTGAAAACCCTTAAAGGACAAGGGGCGGTGGGACGGCGATCGAGCGGACTGGAGATTCTCCTGTGCGGAGAACGTGCGTGGTAATCGGCAAGGATGTTGGACTTGACCTTTGGAATTGAGTTGCGCGTTAATCAAAATTCGATCGCCTGTGTCAATCGAGCCGTTTTTTCGGCAGCAGGTGGTGAGCGAAGGAGGAACGCGCAAGATGAAGAACGTGCAATGGTCCGGCGGTACGGCGCGCGAGTGGCTGTGGGCGTCGGAGGAGATGCGGTGGCGTCGGATCTACCAGGGACGGAAGGATCAGGTGGCGCAGGCGCGCAAGTTCACCGAGGCGCTGTTCGCCGGGGCTCCGTGCGGGGAGGTGGCGGCGCTGGCGGTCAGCGAGCTGGCCACCAACGCCATCCGACACTCGCGCTCCGGTGAGGGTGGGGACGGCTGGTTCGGGCTGGAGGTCGTCTACGACAATCCGGTCTATGTCGCCGTCACCGACATGGGAGGCCACGGCATCCCCACGCCCCTGCCCGAGGGCTACGGCGCTCCAGGCAAGGAGTTGGAGGAGAGCGGCCGGGGGCTGCGGATGCTGTCGGAGCTGGCGCTGACCTTCGGGGTCCACGGCAGCAGCGTCTTCGGTCACACCGTCTGGGTCGACCTCGACCTCAACCGGTCCCTGGAGGATGAGAGCGCGCAGAGTCCCGCCGCGCTGGTGTTGTAGGGAAGGACCAGCCTGCTCATATCAGGCTGGTCCTTCGGGGACAGGATAGGCGCCCGAGGGAGTGACGGCTCGGTCTTCGCCCGATATGGGGCGAGGCCGGGCCATCATCTTATTTCGGACATGGGGCCTGTGATGCGAAGTTGGTCATTCCGATGATGCTCCTTCTTGCTGGTCTTCTTATCGGGCTTCTTTTAGGGCTTCTCTTTATGACCAGAACGCCCATCACTCGATGGATTCGCAGGTAGGTGCCCTGTGGGGAGAGGGGGCGTGCCCCCGACTCGTCCCTATAGACGACCTGTAGTAGGTGTGAGGGCTGTCCTGGTCGCTCTGCGATCCCTGCCAGTCGCGTCTTCCCTGCCGCCCGTTTCTTCGGTCGTACTGCGCCGCTCCTGGTAGGCATGTGACCATCAGGCAGTTCCCGGATGACTGTGGGGATCGTGGTAGCCGCCCCAGGCGTCTGGCAGCGTGGCGAGGCGTTGGCGGGGGCCGGTGGTTCCGGCGGGGAGCCAGATCGGCCCGGCGGGGCCTGGATGGCCGAAGACGCGGCCGGGCGCAGCGGGTGTATGCACGGCGGTGGCGACCGGGACCTCAGGTGTGCCGAGCAGACGGCGCAGGTTGGCCTCGCGGGCGGTGCTGGGCAGCGAGAACAACACCGGTGTGGTGATGCCTGTGGAGTCGGCGAGTTCGGCGTAGCCGGCGAGTTTGGCGACGACCCTTTTCAAGGGTTCGGTGCCGGTGTCGTGTTCGAGGAAGAAGTCGATGCCTTGTGGCGACGTGCTCGGGTGAAGCTTCTCAGGCACCTCCACCCAACGGCCGAAGGCATCGGGACGTGCCAGGTCTCCCCACAGTTCGGCGCACCGCTGCTCAGACCACCACTGGTCCACTTCGGTCCCGTTGCCTCGGTAGCGAGCGTATGCGTGCAGGTGGGCGAAGAAGTCGTTCACCCCGACCTGATGACCGAGCCGAGAAGAGAGGGAGATGCTCAGGACGGCGTCGTGCCGGTAACCGAATTTGCGGAAGCTGATGCCTTGCTCGGCGGCTAGGACGTGAGCTCCGGCGGGGCCGAGCACCCAGTGCATCGGTTCCGTCCCGACGGGCGCCCAAGGGCGGAAGCGTGTCAGTGCGTGGAGATGGTGGAGCTGGCGGAGCCGCTGCTGGGTGCGTTCGGACGTGCGGAAGAACATAGCGGTCAGCTGTGGGGTGGTCAGGACACGGTGCTTCCACACCAGGGCGAGGATGGCGCGGTCTCGGGTGGTGAGCCGGTGGGCCAGATCGGTTATCAGGGCCGGTGTCATCCGGGATGGCGGAACCTGGAGGCCGCGTAGACGGTTGGCGGTTCTGCCGGGCCGGGTCATCAGATCTCCTCTTGGATGTCGTGAGGTTCGTCGGGACTCCGAGAACTGGTTCGGTGAGGTGTGCCGCACCGCACCAGGAGCGCTGATCGGTCACATGACCAGTGACGACGCTGAAACTCGGCCATCGGCGATCGCGGCGGTCAGCCGAGCTTCGGCGCGTTGACGGCGTGAATAGAGCTTGGGGGCTCTCTCATCGCGAGCGGCGGCGTAGGCGCGCAGGCTCAGGGCTTCCAGACGGGTCGCTCTGATCAGCGCGGCTTCGTCCAAGGTGATGATCTGTTGCTGTACGGCTTCGGCCAGCAGATCGGCTGGTTCGGCTTGTGGCGGCGGCGCGTCTGAAGGTTCACATGCCGGGTCAGAGGCGGCCCGCTCGGCCATCCTGACGGCTTCATGAGGGTCGATCGGCAGGTACCGCATCGCACGTCCGCGTTCGCGCAACGCTCCTTTGCGTCCCCACCACACCAGCCGCACGGCGATGTCATCCCTGGCAAGGTCGATGCGAGAAAGCTGCGCCAGGAACTCGACGAGCAACTCCGCCACGATGTCGTCGGCCAGCCGATCGGGGCTGCACCGCACAGCACGGGCCGCCGCTGCGCGCAGGCCGGGCAGCGCCATCCCGACGCACCCGGACACCCAGTCGCCGCCCTCGGAGCGGGCGCGCTGGACCAGCAGTCGCCATACGGCGTCTTTGAGAGGCCGGCCGGTCGTCGGGGCGAGCAGCATCGTGCGCAACTCACCCAGATTGATCGACTGAGGCGGCAGGCCGTGGCCGATCTCCCCGCCGTCCAAAGCCAATGGCTTAGGCCCGACGACCAACTGCTGGAACTGTGTCTCCAGGTCGGCCAGTACGTCGCCAGCGCCGATGACGGTGTTTCCAGGCGCGCCGACACATGTCATGTGCGCGCCGTGTGCGCCTGGAGACGTCACGGCCTTGGCAGCGCCTGCCTCGGTTGATGCCTGCTCGGTTACGGACTCGTTCGGGCGTGAAGGCCCGTTGAAAGACTTGTCATGCATGCTGAGTGGACCCGTGACGGTCTCACCCGCTCCCCGCATGCATCACATACGTCGTGCGCTCAATGATCAACCGCGACACGGTCAAGAAGTGCATGGGAAGTTGCAAGATCGGGTTGGAGCTCAGCTTGCCGCCTGGTGCTCGTCACCGATGCATCTCACAGCACGTCCAAGTCGGATGACGGCCTTCTGCTTCTTGGTCAACCCTTGAACAGGCGAGCTGCCGAATCCCGGCGCGTGAGCGGTCCTCCTTAGGCGAAAGGGGGAACGGGCGCCCTGCCGTCCCAGGTCGCCCGGCACATGACCGCCACACCTTCCAGCTCGAACCCCGACCGCCCGCGCACGTCTTCAGATGTCTGCGGCCGTCCGCCGGCCCCGCCCGGAAGTCCGTCTCGCCGTTCATCCAGCCGCACCCATAGCCGCCCGCCAGCCCCAGCCTTGAGCCCGGCGGACGAGTCGAGCGTTGATGGTCCCCGGTCCGTCGTCCCGGCGGACCGGCCGCCGCCCGGCACCCGGTCGGGCAACGGAGGAGCCGTCCCGAGGGCGCGTGCCGCCTCCAAAGGCAAGCCCGTCCGGCTGCGCCTGGTCGCACCGGACGAGCCGCCACGGCTCACTCCTGCGGCGGCTCGTGCGTTGCTGACCCTCCTGCTGGAGGCCCGCGACCGCAGCACAACCGATCACGACTCGAAGGAGAACGGCCGTTGAACCACCAGCGATCTGGAAGAACGACGCCCCTGCGGTTCGCGTTCTACGGACGGGTGTCCACCGAGGACAAGCAGGACCCGGCTGCGTCCAAGGCGTGGCAGCTACGCCGCGCGATGACGCTGACTGAGGCTGTTGGAGGGCAGGTCGTCGCCGAGTACTTCGACGTGGACCGGTCGCGGTCGATCCCGTGGGCGCGGCGGCCTCGCGCCAGTGCGCTGCTGGAAGCGCTGAAAGACCCTGGCCGAGACTTCGACGCCGTGGTCGTCGGGGAACCGCACCGGGCCTTCTACGGCGGGCAGTATGGCCTGACGTTCCCGCTGTTCGACCACTACGGCGTGCCGCTGTGGGTGCCCGAGGTCGGCGGTCCCATCGACCCCGCCAACGAGGCCCACGACATGATCATGTCGTTGTTCGGCGGCCTGTCCAAGGGCGAGCGCAACCGCATCAAGGTCAGGGTCCGCAGCAGCATGGCCGCCATCGCCGAGACCGAAGGCCGCTACCTCGGCGGTCGGCCTCCCTATGGCTACATGCTCGAAGACGCCGGACCCCACCCGCATCCCGGCAAGGCCGCCGACGGCAAGCGCCTGTTCAAGCTTGCGATCGACCCCGACGCCGCCCCCGTCGTCCAACGGATCTTCCGCGAGTTCCTCGGCCTCGGCGGCTCCCCGGAAAAGGGACTGTTCGCCATCGCGGAGGGCCTGACCCGGGACGGCATCCCATGCCCGTCCGCCCATGACCGCGCACGCAACCGGCACCGCGAGGGGCTGGCGTGGGCCAAGAGCGCGGTGAAGGCCATCCTCACCAACCCGCGCTACACCGGTCACCAGGTCTGGAACAAGCAGCGCAAGGACGAGGTCCTCATCGACGTCAACGACGTCTCCCTCGGCCACATCACCAAGCTCACGTGGAACGACCGCGAGCAGTGGGTGTACTCCAAGAAGGTCGTCCACCCCGTGATCATCGACAAGGATACCTTCGGCCGGATCGAGGGCAAGCTCGCCGCCCGCCGTTGCCAGACCGGCGGCACCAAGGCGGCCCACGCCCGCGTCAAGCGCCATTACGCCCTGCGCGGCGTCATGTACTGCGGGCTGTGCGGCCGCAAGATGCAGGCCCACACCTACAAGGACTACGTCTACTTCCGCTGCCGCTACCCCGAGGAGTACGCACTCGCCAACAAGGTCGATCACCCGCGCAACGTCTTCGTCCGCGAACACCAGGTGACCGCGCTCCTGGACGCCTGGCTGGCGAAGGTCCTGGCGCCCCACCGCATCAGGCAGACGATCGAGGATCTGTACGGTGCCCAGGAACCCCAGGCCAACGTCGCCGCAGTACGTGCCAAGGCGCAGATTGCTGAATACGAGACCAAGCTCGCCCGCCACCGCGCCGCGCTGGAAGCGGGAGCCAACCCGGCGACCATCGCCAAGTGGATGGGGGAGACTGAAGCCCAACTCGCCGCCGCCCAAGCAGAACTCCACGCGGCCCAGACCGAATGCCGCCGGACCATGACCGTCACTGAGATTGAAACGCTCATCGCGGCGCTCGGTGATCTCGTTCGCGTCCTGTCCGACGCCCGGCCAGAGGACCGGCAGGTCGTCTACCACTCCCTCGGCGTCCGGCTCACCTACCACCCCGGAAAACACGAAATCCGGGCCGAGGCGAACCTCGACCCGGATCGGATCGTGCGATCCCGTGACCCCCGATTTGGGGGAACGGTACGTGTCCGAGGGGGGACCACCACCGCCCGCACATGGCCCGGATGGTGCCCGATCGGCACCCCGCACCGGATCATAGTTGGGGCATGATCACAAGTGTCCCCCGTGGAGTTGATCTCCATGTCGGCTCCTGCCTGTGTCTATCGCAGATCACGTCCAAAGGCTCGCAGTGAGTATGTGTGCCGCCTGCTCTTTCGTATGGGTGCGGCAAGCATGAGTCCGCCTATGCGGCGATCGCCCCGGTTGATCAGCTATTGGCCAGCCGGGGCCTCATGCTCAGCACCGCTGAACGGTGGATGTCTGCGTGACGAAGTTCCACAGGATGGCGCGGAGGGCGCCGAACGTCGCCTAACGAGGACTTCCGTTACACAACGAAATGGCATGAGTCGTTTGCGTTAGAAGGGAAAGGTAGTGGTGGAGGGGACTGAGGGACTCACACCAGGAGACCGCTGTGACCATTACCGAGACCCATCCTGCACCCGGGCCACAGAACGACGACACCACTCCGAGCACTGCCACGGCCGACTCGCGAGAGTCGGCCGGCTCCAACGAAGCGCACGACAACGACCGCAGCGCACACAAGGTTGGTCCCGATGAGACCACCACCTCCAACGTCGACGGCAGCGCTACCAGAGAGGCGAGGACAGGGCCCGCCCGGCCGAGTTGGCTGCCGAACGGCTGCCCGCCCTGGTGCCACTGGCCTGACGACCACAACGAGCACGATCACTACAACGACCGCATCCACATCGGTGGACACGCGTCGGTGGTCATGACGGTGGCACAGGATCGGGAGCTTTACCTCCCGACCGACGAGGCGCCGAGCGAACTGCGGGGCTCGCTCTACCAGCACTTCCGCGAGATCGAACCACATGTGGAGATCACGCGTGACGGCCGCGCCACGGACCTGCAGCTCACCCTCGACGAGGCGGAGAGCTTCGCCCACCAGGTCCTGCACCTGGTGGCCACCGGCCGGGCCGGACAGCCCGGCACTCGCATCGTGGCCGAGTGCCCGGCCTGGTGCCATGAGCACGAGGACGACGCCCACGTCTCCACCGACCGAGCCACTGGGCCGTTCCTGGCCCGGCTGTACGGCACCGCTGAGACGCCGGCGGTGGACCTGGCCCAAGATGCGCGGCGGAACGACAGCAAGCGGCCGTTGACCGTGGCCGAGGCCGAAGAACTGGGCCTGACCTTGCTGGGGCTGGCCGCCGATGCCCAGGCTGAACCAGGTTTTCAGCGTACCGCTGACTGATCATCTGCTACCGCATCGCGGCAGCCCGGGAGCCTCCGGGGTGGATCCGTGTGTTCTGCAGGTCGTATAGCTGATCCGGATCCGGTAGGGGGTACCACAAGCATGGGCGCAGATCCGCGATCACCCCGGTGGATCACTTGATGATCCACCGGGGTTTCGTGTTGGGCACCACCGAACGGCGGAGAGCCTGAACGACCTTGGCTGCTGTGGCATCTCCATCGCCTGGTTCAACCGATGGCGCGGCGGGCCTGTGGCACTGCAGGGTGTTGAGGGGCACCAACCAGGGGTCAAATGGCGAACCGTGCCGGAGCAGAGCGGGTCCAGGGGCGGCGCAATTGATCGCGTGAAGCCGAAGAGCCCGCTGGCATTCACCCGCGCCGGATCTGGCCACCGGCCGGGATGGTTCGATCTCGGATGAGGTGGAGTTCGCCGAGGCCGCCAACCTTACGTGGCTCACGGTTGATGTCGGTCCCCTCCCCTACGGTGCGAGCGGGTCTGAAGTTCCGCCTGACTCTCTGTGTACACAGGAGGCGATGCGCAAAGATAGCCTCATGACGCCCCGTCAGCGGATGTGCATTGCCTTGCGGAGGCGCGACTAGCCCAGTGGGCCGACGGAGCCATATGCGTTGAGTGATTCTCGTGAGGAGTCTTGTGAGTACGCTCGGTAGTTTCATCTGGTCGATCGCCGATCAACTTCGGGGCCCCTACCGCCCCAACCAGTACGGGAACGTGATCCTCCCCTTCACGATCCTTCGGCGCCTCGACTGCATCCTGGAGCCTGACCGCGAGGCCGTCCGGGAGTTGGTTACCGCGTACGAGAACCCGAACCGGCTCCGGATCGAGGTCAGGAAGAAGACCGGCCGACCGTTTTACAACACCTCGAAGTACAGCTTCGCCAACCTGCTCCAGGACGCGGACGGGCTCGAGGCCAACCTGATCGACTACATCGACCAGTTCTCTCCCGACATCGACGTATTCGAGTACTTCGACTTCAAGAAGGAGATCATCGCGCTGGAGAGGGCCGGCCTCCTGCGCGAGATCGTAAAGTCCTTCGGTGCCGTTGACCTTCATCCCGATGTCGTGTCCAACGCCGACATGGGGGACGCGTTCGAGTACATCATCCGCAAGTTCAACGAGGCCGCGAACGAGACCTCCGGTGACCACTACACACCGCGTGACGCGATCCGG
Source organism: Spirillospora sp. CA-253888 (assembly GCA_050936435.1). Classification (GTDB taxonomy): domain Bacteria; phylum Actinomycetota; class Actinomycetes; order Streptosporangiales; family Streptosporangiaceae; genus Spirillospora. The sequence goes on along the minus strand of JBNJMT010000001.1, from coordinate 3,284,386 downwards.
CTACTGGTGGACCTGCTCTTCGCCGAGAAGGACGCCGACCTGACCGAGGCCGGGATCGTCCGCACGCTCTACGACCCCACCGCCGGCACCGGCGGCATGCTCGCCTTGGCCGAGGAACACCTGCTCGCGCAAAACCCAGACGCCCGGCTGGGCTTGTACGGCCAGGAGTACAACCCACAGTCGTACGCAATCTGCAAGTCCGACCTGCTCGCCAAGGGCCACGACGCATCCAACATTGCCTTCGGCAACACGCTCACCGACGACGCCTTCAAGGGCCGCCAGTTCGACTTCTGCATGTCCAACCCGCCGTATGGCGTCGACTGGAAGCAGTACGCCAAGGCCGTCACCAAGGAACGCAACCAAGCCGGTCCGTACGGCCGCTTCGCGCCGGGCCTGCCCGCCACCTCGGACGGACAGATGCTCTTCCTACTGCACCTGGCACACAAGATGCGCGCCCCTGAGGACGGCGGTGGACGGGCCGGAATCGTCATGAACGGCTCGCCGCTCTTCAACGGTGCCGCCGAGTCTGGCCCGTCCAACATCCGCAAATGGCTGCTGGAAAACGACCTGGTCGAGGCGATCATTGCGCTGCCGACCAGCATGTTCTTCAACACCGGAATCGCCACCTACATCTGGATCCTCGACAACGCCAAGCACCTCGATCGCAAGGGCCTGGTCCAGCTCATCGACGGCACATCGTTCTGGACCAAGATGCGCAAGAACCTCGGTAACAAGAACCGTGAGCTCAGCGACGTTGACCGCGCCAATATCCTCCGTCTGTACGCCGACTTCACCGACGCTGACCCCGACTTTTCCAAGGTGCTGCGCAACGACGAGTTCGGCTACTGGACCATCACCGTCGAGCGGCCACTGCTGGACGAGGATGGCAAGCCCGTCGTTGACCGAAAGGGGAAGCCGAAACCTGACTCCAAGAAACGCGATACCGAGAACGTGCCCTTCACCTACGGCGGCTCGATCGCTGGCGCTGCGGCCAAGGATGAAGTTATCCAGGCTTACTTCGACAGCGAGGTGAAACCGCACGTACCCGATGCTTGGATCGACTGGGCAAAGGTCAAGGTCGGTTACGAGATTCCCTTCGCCCGCCACTTCTACAAGTATGTCCCGCCCCGTACCCTCGCCGAAATAGATGCCGACCTAGAGAAGCAGGTTGCCAAGATCCTCGACCTGCTCCGCGAGGTGGAACAGTGACCTATCCACGGCTACCGATGAAACGACTCGGAGACATCTTTCTTGGAAAGATGCTGCAAGGGAAGCCGAAGTCATCCGCCGACGTAGCTGCACCCTATCTTCGTGCGGCACATGTTCAACCACAGGGAAGACTGATCGACGTCGGCGTCAAAACCATGTGGTTCTCCGAGCAAGAGCTAAAGCTGCATGATCTCCGGGCTGACGACGTAGTGATCGTCGAAGGGGGTGCTGGTTACGGGCGTTCGGCAGTAGTTCCTGAGGATCGTCCTGGATGGGGGTTCCAAAACTCCATCATTCGTGTTCGCCCTCGATGCGACATTGCGACAGGACGTTTTCTGAGTTATGCCCTTCAATCCGCACTCGCGGCCGGGGAGATTGAAGTTGCATGCTTCACGGCGACCATCCCTCACTTTACCGCGGACAAAGTTAGCGCTTTTCCGGTGCCTGCTCCGCCGTTCGATACGCAGCGTGCCATTGCCGCCTATCTCGATCGCGAGACCGCTGGCATCGACACGCTCATCGAGGAACAGCAGCGCCTGATCGAGATGCTCCGCGAGCGGCGCGAGGCAACGATCCGCTCGGCACTCCTGTCCGGCCTCGATGCCGCAGATAAAAGGCCGTCTGGAGTGGAACTGTTGGGGGCCATACCGGGGCACTGGCGAATGGTTCCGACTCGATATCTCTGCACGATCACTACTGGTTCCGAAGATTCAGGAAATGCCACTGAGGACGGCGACTATCCGTTCTATGTGCGCGGTCGCGAAGTTTTGCGGATCAACCACTACTCTTTCGACGGCGAAGCAGTCATGACGCCTGGCGATGGTCAGGGAGGTACGGGTAAGGTATTCCACTACTTCAAGGGTAAGTTTGAAGCACACCAGCGTGTCTATGTATTCAAAGACTTTGTAGACGTCTCGGGCTGGTATTTCTACTACTTCCTGTCCACGTTCCTCCGGCCAGTCGCGCTTGCGGGGAGCAACACAGTGACCATGGAATCGCTACGGCGCCCACTGCTTGCCGACTTCAAGATCGCAGTGCCCCCGTTGGATGAGCAGCGGCGGATCACGGCATATCTCGATGATCAGTCTGCGAAGATCGACACGCTCATCGCTGAGGCTGAGCGGTTCATTGAGCTCGCCCGCGAACGCAGGTCCGCGCTCATCACGGCGGCTGTGACAGGTCAGATCGACGTGCGCGAGGTTGCGTAATGGCTGACTACAAAGAGATTGTCTTCGAGGCCGAGATCTGTGAGTACCTCGCGGCCCATGGCTGGCTGTACTCGACCGACGACACTGGTTACGATCGGGAGCGGGCGCTGTTCCCCGAGGACTTGTTCGCGTGGCTGGAGGCGACGCAGAAGTCGGCCTACGAGAAGGCGTTGAAGGCAGCGGGATCGCAGGCGAAGTTCCTCGATGTATTGACCACGGCACTGGACAAGCCACTCGAATACGGCGGTGGGATGCTGAACATCCTGCGCAGTGGAGTGCAGTACATCGGCGGTGGCCGGTTGAGGATGGCGCAGTTTCGGCCCGAGACGTCGTTGAACGCGACGACGAACGCCGAGTATGCGGCGATGCGGGTGCGGGTTATGCGTCAGGTGCACTTTTCGATTGCTGACCAGCGCAGCATCGACCTGGTGTTCTTCGTCAACGGGCTCCCGGTTGCGACGGTGGAGTTGAAGACCGACTTCACCCAGTCGCTGGACGAGGCGATCCAGCAGTACCGCAGGGATCGTAACCCGCTGACCAAGGGCCGGCCGGAGCCGCTGCTGTCGTTTGGGCATCGGGCGCTGGTCCACTTCGCGGTCTCCAACGACCTCGCCGCGATGACCACCCGGTTGGAGGGTGAGAAGACGCACTTCCTGCCGTTCAACACCGGCTTCGACAGTGGTGCCGGGAACCCACCCGGCGTGGACGGGAAGGCGGCGACGGCGTACCTGTGGGAGCGGGTCTGGGAGAAGCACGCCTGGCTCAACATCATCGGCCGGTTGATGATCGTGGAGACCAAGGAGGAGTGGGACGTCGCGACCGGTACTTCGGTGCGTCGTACCAGCATGCTGTTCCCCCGGTTCCACCAGTGGGAGGCGGTCACGAACATCGTGGCCGCCGTGGCTGAGGAGGGTGCCGGTCAGCGTTACCTGATCGAGCACTCCGCAGGATCGGGGAAGACGAACACGATCGCCTGGACGGCGCACCGTCTCGCCCGGCTGCACGTCAACGATGAGAAGGTCTTCGACTCGGTCATCGTGGTCGTCGACCGCACGGTGCTCGACGGGCAGCTTCAGGGCGCGATCCGGCAGATCGACGGCAGTGGGAAGATCGTCGCGACGATCAGCCCCGAGGACGTGCGCAAGGCCGGTGCGAAGTCGAAGTCCGGTCTGCTGGCCCAGGCGCTGAAGAACGGCGAGTTGATCATTGCGGTGACGGTGCAGACCTTCCCGTACGCGCTCGATGAGATCCGGGCCGACTCCGGCCTGAAGGGCAAGCGGTTCGCCGTCATCGCCGATGAGGCGCACTCCTCGCAGTCGGGGCAGATCTCCTCCAAGCTGAGGCAGGTCCTGACCGCCGAGGAGATCAAGGAGATCGAGGACGGCGGCTCGGTCGACGTCGAGGCGGTCCTGGCCGCGGAGATGGCCGAGCGGGCAGAGTCGGAGAACATCTCCTACTTCGCCTTCACCGCAACGCCCAAGAACAAGACCCTGGAGCTGTTCGGTCGCAAGGGGCCGGACGGCAAGCCGCGTGAGTTCCACCTGTACTCGATGAAGCAGGCGATCGAGGAGGGCTACATCCTCGACGTGCTCAAGGGCTACCAGTCCTACGACACCGCATTGAAGATCGCTGGCAAGGCCGCGAGTGGCGATGGTAGCAAGGTCGAGGAGGCGGCGGCGCGCAAGGGGCTGATGCGGTGGGTGCAGCTGCACCCGACCAACATCAGCCAGAAGGTGCAGATCATCGTCGAGCACTTCCATGCCAACGTCGCCCACCTGCTGGAGGGCAAGGCGAAGGCGATGGTCGTCACCGACTCGCGCAAGGCCGCGGTGAAGTACAAGAAGGCGATCGACGCCTACATCGCCAAGCGGGCCGCCAAGGACGCCTCATACAACTACCAGACCCTGGTCGCGTTCTCCGGATCGGTATCGATGGCCGAGAACGAGAAGTGGAGCCAGGACTGGGGACCGGCGCCGTCCAAGGACGACGAGTTCACTGAGGCCAACATGAACCCCGGGGCGGGCGCCGACCTGGCCGCGGCGTTCAAAGGTGAGACGTACAAGGTCATGTTGGTCGCCAACAAGTTCCAGACCGGCTTCGACCAGCCGCTGCTCTCGGCGATGTACATCGACAGGAAGCTCTCCGGGGTCACCGCCGTGCAGACGCTCTCCCGGCTCAACCGCACTCACCGCACCGCCGGCGGGGAGCAGAAGACCAAGACGTTCGTCATCGACTTCGTCAACAAGCCCGACGACATCAGAGCCGCTTTCGAGCCCTACTTCACCGACGCTGCTCTGGAGACCGAGACCGACCCGTATGTGGTCGTACACCTGGCGAACAAGCTCGCCCAGGCGGGAATCTACACCGAGGAGCAGGTCCGCCAGGTCGCCGAACTGTGGATCGCCCGCAAGGGCAACAACGCGCTCTCGGCGGCGATCAGCCCGGCCCAGCACGACTTCCGGCGTCGCTACGCGGCAGCGCTCGAAGCCGACGACAAGGTGACGCTCCAGAGCCTCGACCTCTTCCGCAAGGACGTCTCCACCTACGTCCGGCTCTACGACTTCATGAGCCAGATCGTCGACTACGGCGACCCGTACATGGAGATGCTCTCGATCTTCCTCCGACTCCTAGAGAAGGTCATCGCCGAGTCCTCCTGGAGCGCCGACGTCGACCTTTCCGACGTAGTCCTGGTCGGAGTGAAGCACTCTAAGAAGATCGCCGTCGACATCTCGCTGACTGGAGACGGCGAACTGAAGGGGATCAGCGCGGCAGGCACCGGCGTCAAGAAGGAGCCGAAGTACGTCGCGCTCCAGGTCGTCATCGACAAGATGAACCACCTCTTCGGCGCCGAGTCGTTCGCCGAGTCCCAGATCCGGGAATTCGTGCAGGGGCTCGTGCAGCGGCTGCTCACCGACCCTGATCTGGTCCAGCAGACCAAGAAGAACTCAAAGAAGCAGTTCATGGAGTCGCCGGACTTCCAGTCCGCTGTCACCGAAGCCGTCGCCAACAACCAGGAAGCGCACAACACCATGGCTGACTACTTCTTCACCGACGGGCCTGCGATCAACGACATCATCATGGCGCTCGCCGATGCGTTCTACGAGGCAGCGATCGACAGAGAGTCAGAGGCGGGATAGCCGGGACACATACGGCTGGTTGCGGCCTATGGGACTACTGCCGTTCGCACATGGTCTGGATGGTGCCCAAGCGGCGCTCCGTATCGGACCACGATCGGAGCATAGCGCCGCAGCCCTGGCTGTGAACGCGGAGCATGGTTCCCAGGCAAAGTTCATTCAGCAGGTGGCCGACCATGACTAAGGTGCGAACATGTTTCGATCCCCTCAGCTTGAGGTGCTGTTCGGTAAGCGTCTCGACCAGCTTTCCTACGCCGACGTGGTTGCGCTCGTCGGGAACCCGGCCGCTGCTGAGACCGCTGAGCTCGACTACAAGAAGGTGGTCCACGCCAAGTCTCCCCAGGACAAGACCGAGTTCCGCAAGGACGCCATTGCCATGGGGAATGGCTTGGGCGGCATCTTGGTGATCGGGGTCGACGAAGATGCCAACTCTGTCCCCCAAGCCGTACCGGGCGTGGACACCACAGACAATGAGCGGCTTCGGCTCCGGTCGCTGCTTCTGGATGTCTCACCCCACCTGCCTGTAGACGTTATCCCACTGGAAAATCCCGCTGATCCGGGACGCGGCGTGATGATCGTGGTAGTTGAGCGAAGTGCTCTGGCACCACATGCTCTTCTGGACGTTTCGCCACAGACCCACCACAAGGACGGATGGGTCCGATACCCGATCCGCAACGGCGCATCGACACGGTGGATGCAGGAACCCGAGGTCGCCACCCGCTACCGGGACCGATTTGCCGAAGCCCGGTCGACCCGAGAGCAGGTCGACGAAGTCGAAGCTCAGGCGCTGCAGGACTACGAGCGCAGAGAAGACCAGGCGAATCGGGCCTCCGAGAACGCAACCGAGTCGCGCTTTTCAAACGTCCTGGCCCAGGAGCCGGCCTACCCTGTTCTGGCCGTGACGTTGGTACCTGAGGTCCACGGGCGGATGGTGATCAGTCGGCAGAGCCGTGACGAGTACCAGCGCACCTTCCACGAGGTGACTCCGGTTCTCCTGGCAGATGCACCGTTGGAATGGGTGCGTGTCGCTCCAGGCAAGTTGGTCTCTGGGGTTGGACATCCCTTCATCGTCCTCTACTGCGAGTTGCATCAGGACGGCGCTGGCGCCTTCCTGGTTTCGTTGCAAACCGGTGTCAATGAGCAGCGCGGCACCGTGAACGTCCCGGCACCAGATGCGGCGCGTTACTTGCTGTCGGGACTGCGGTACCTCGGATGGCACGCGCAACGGGTCGGCGCGTCCGGGGTCGCCTCGTTGCGCTTCAGCCTCCTCGGCGGTAGCGACCAGGCACAGGGAACTCCAGTTGCGGTAGGCCGTGATGCTGGATACGAGCTGAAGCTGTCGTGGGAAGGGCCAGCGGGAGACTACGCCGGCCTGGAGCAGGCACCCGATGGAGCTAGCGGTAACGCATTTGCCCTCATCGACGACCTGGTAACCGAGGGGCCAGCGCTGGTAGGGGCAGCAGCCCTTCTGGCGAACGAAGCATTCCATGCTTTCGGACTGCCGGAGAATCCCCTAATGAATAGTGACGGTAAGGTTGTCCCTGCACACTGGGGTGCGACCGAGGCGATGATCACCCAATGGGCTCGCGAAGTGGGTGCGATCTAGCCTGAGTCCCACCAGCGAAGCAGCCAAGGGCGGTGAGGTGAGAGCGGGCTCGAATCCGTAGGGGTACGGTAAGCGTGGATGTACCCGTGCGGCGGCCATCCCAGCGATGACCTGCCTCTTTAGGCCGAATTCACAGGACGCTTCACCGAAGCCGCTACCCTCTTGAGAGTCAGCTTACGGAACACGCCTGCGAAGGGAGGACGTGCATGGACGCACATCGTTCTGTCGCGCCTCCCTGGGGTGGGGTGGTGAACGGGATCGCAGCAGGTATGCGGTCTCAGCTCCACGAGAACATGAAGAAGTACGCCTGCACCATCACGGCTAACGCCGTCCTTCCAGCGTTGCATGAATCGCGCAAACCGTTGATTCGTGCTGTGGAGCCGCCAGCAGTACCCGCTGCAGGTACGTTGCGGGTGACGGGTGCTGCTGGGTCGTTGTTTGGCGCCTTGTCGGTTCGGCCGCTTGTGGGCATGGAAGGGGTCGGGTCCAGTTTCGCCAAGGCGGTGCTGTCTGGGCGCAGTGCTGACAAGGCGGTAAGGCCGGCGTTTCTCGCCGCTAGTGGTTCTGCGGTTTCAGGTCTGGGGAGTGCTGGGCTTCTCGCGAGTGCTGCGAGGGCAATGCAGGTGACGAGGCCCGCTGGGTCGTTGTTTGGCGCCTTGTCGGTTCGGCCGCTTGTGGGCATGGAAGGGGTCGGGACCAGCTTCGCCAAGGCGATGTTGCCTGCGGTTTGTGGACCCACAACTGCTGGTTCGGCGCTCGCCGCCACTGCCCTCAACCAGAACCTGCGCGTGGCAGGCTCACTGTTTGCTCCCCGTGGGGCCGCCGACACTATCCGGCGGTTGTTGCAGGAGGAGCGGTGCCGATGGGACATAGTCGACCGCACTGTTAGGAAGCTGGACCTAGATGCCGCGCCGCGGCCCGATCGGTGGAGAGACTCCAGTCCCGTCATCGCCTTGGCGGCGTGCATCCTACGGTTGGCCGAGGCGGCTGAAACGGTTCTTGTTCAAGCGATGGAGCGGACGACGGGAACCGCGAGCTTTGCGGTGTCGCCGACATCGCCGATGTCGATGCCGCTGGAGGAAGTTCCTCTCCTCCTGGCGCAGCTCGAATTTCCCACTGAGTTGTGGCATGAACCCTGGGAACAAATCCTGCAAGCCAGGGATGCGATGTTCGCCGCCTGGGTCATGCTTGCCATGTCGCTCATCTTGGTCTTCACGGTGCGCGTGCTCGCCCGTGAGCGCATTGTAGTGCCCCTTATTTGGGATGCGGCGCTGTTCCTTCTCCGCCTGCTGATGTCCTGCCGTCGGCTCGGGGCGCGTGGCGATGACTCGTCACACCAGATGTCTCTGCTCAGACGCCAAGGCCTATCCGTGGCGAGGAGAATTCCAGCGGTCCGCTAGATCGCTCTCCTCGCCTTGAGCAGAGAGAGCTTGATCATGCTGGACATCCTTCTGCGCCTGGTGGTGGAGATGGGGCCGGTCGCCGAGTGGGTGATCACCGCCATCGTGGTGATCATCGGGGTCTTCGTGGCTCTGTTCGCGACCGCCACGATCGCCGTCCTCTTCAGCGCCGACTCCAACCAGACGGCGATGCGGTACAAGGTCTTCCGCGACCTGTTGCGGCTGTTTCACCGGAAGCGGCGTTGAGCGCCCCGACGTATGCCCCCGCCCGGCGGCGGGGGCGCCCGCCGAGCTGTCCGCCGGAACTCCTCCGCCGCGTGGTAGCCCTGAGGCGACAGGGACTGAGCCTGGCTGCGATCAGCGATCAGCTCAATGAGGAAAACGTTCCCACCCTGACCACCGCGAAGTGCTGGAACAAGAACCGCGTCGACGACCTCTTGCACCGTCAGTACGCCCGCGACTACATCGCTTCCCTGTCTCGTGATGCGTGATGACTGACAGACCGGTTTTCATTTCGGACAGCAACTGCTGTCCGAAATGAAAACCGGTGTTATCCGACATTGAGCTCTTCCAATTTGAGTTGGAAGAGCTCAATCACTGATGATTGAGGGATGTCGACTCTGCGAGCTGCATAGAGTCTTTGAAGGTATCGCGCCGTGCGATGGTATTCGGTGCAACGTTCATGGGTGAACGCAGGACGATAAGTGTTCCAACGGTTGAGAAGATGATGAAGGAGGCCGTGACAAAAGCTGTTTCCTGAGGTCCGATGGCCTTCACCAGGGGGCCGGCCGCCAGCAATGTAACCGGCATGAGGGCGTAGCTGGCCATGATGTTCCAGCTATTGACTCGAACCAGCACCCCTGGAGGGAAAGCGCTCTGCAGGGCAGTGGTCCAGAGTACGTAGTAGGTGGCTTGGCAGGCGCCGGGAATGAAAGAGGCGACTGCCAGGTACATCCATGGGACTTCGTTCGCCAGCATGAGCATGGGAATTGCCGTCACCGCTGGCAGCGCTGCCATGAACCAAAGAGATCGGTGCATTCTCCGGCGGGCACCGATGAGGGCCCCGACCAATGCCCCAAGAGCTTCGCTCGCGGTAATGAACCCCCATGCTTTTGCGCCCCCATGTCCTTGGGACATGTACAGAGGACCGGCAATATCGGTGTAGCAGACCGTTGCGATAATGACCGCCGTGTACTGAAGGGTCAAGAGCCATACCCACCTGTGGGCTGCGAACTCGCGCCAGCCTCCGCGCAGCTCGCGAACCAAGCCGCGCTCGGCGCTGTTCCAGTGGGGTGTTTTGAGACGGCTGAGTAGGCAGGCGCTGATAGCGCAAAGACCCCCCCGGGCTAGGGCAGCCCAGCCGGAGCCAAGAGTGGAAACCACCACGCCCGAGGATGCCAAGCCGATCAGGAGGCCGAGTGACTGCATCTGGCTGATCAAAGCGTTGCCGGCCAGCCGCCGCTCGCCGACCATGAGGTCTGCGACGATCCCTCGGATCGTCGGCAAGAAAAGCGCTATCGCCACCCCGGCCAGCGTGGAGAGGGTGCATAGCAGGAAAAGCGGTGCTTGCTTGGTGAGGAAGCATGCTCCCAGCGCCAGCCAGGTTGTGCTGGCGAGGAGTTCTGCTGCTACGAGCACCTGATGACGCCGGAACCGGTCACCGGCGACTCCTCCGAACAGGATGAGCAGGACGGGTAGTGAATTACAGGTCAGCACAAGCGAAAGGCCGCCTGGACCGTGACCTAGGCTCATCACCCCCCAAGTTAGAGCGAGTTGCCCGAACCCCACGCCTGCGCTGGAGATGAGGCGGGCAATGAACAATGGGGAAACTGACAGGTCTCTGAACAGGGCGAGCGGGGAGGGCGACGTCATGGGCAGTAAATTTAGACTACGGCCATTGCATCGCTTCGTTAATTACCTCATCCGTTACTTGAACGAGGACGTCTCCTTGAGATTTACTTGCTGACCGTTGGGGGAATGTAGGTGCGAAATTAGGAAGTTCGCGATTTCCTCGTACGCCTTGAGTTCGTTCTTTCGTTTGGTGAAGCCGTGTCCTTCATCGGCGTACACGTCATATCGGACGTCCACCCCTCGGCGCCGCAGATGGGCGACGAGCTGGTCGGACTCGTCGCGGGGGACGCGCGGATCGCGAGCGCCCTGGATGACGAACAAGGGCGTGGAGATGCCGTCGGCGTAGGTGATGGGGGATCGCTGCGTCAGGTGTTCGGCGTCGGCGTCGGGGTCGCCGAGCACGATGGTGACGAAGGTCCGCCAGGTCGGCGGCACCGCTCGGGCGAGGGTTACCAGGTTGCTGGGGCCGCACATCGAGACTCCCGCGGCCCAGGTGTAGGGAAGCCGGGCCAGGCAGGACAGAGCAGCGAAGCCGCCGTAGGAGCCGCCCATGACGCCGACGTGGTCAGCGTCCAGGCCGGGGACGGTGCGCAGGTAGCGGATGCCGTGGTCGAGGTCGTCGAGGTCGGCTCCGCCCCAGTCGCGGTAGATGCGCTTTTGGTGCGCGGCGCCGTAGCCGGTGGATCCGGCGATGTTGGGCGCGAAGATCGCGATGCCCTGGTCAAGCAGGTGCTGGTACAGCCCCGATCGCATGTAGGTGGGACGTTCCTGGGCCTCGGGCCCACCATGGATCGACAGCAGGACCGGATGCGGCCCTGGGGTGTCAGGACGGTAGAGGAGAGCGTGGACCTGCCGCTCGTCCGACGCCGGATAGGTGACGATCTCCGGCTCGACGGGTTGAACGACGTGCAGTGCCGGCGGGCGGCTGTCGGTGAGGTAGCGGAAACCGGATGACCGGTCGAGGACGGCGATCTCGGTGGGCCTGGCCGCGGCCTCGATGAGCAGGACCGCTCGCTCGGCATCGGAAGCGAGCGCCAGAGCACCGATCACTCCTGACGGAGTATCGGGGAGTGCCAGCTCAGTGCCTTTCCGGCGGGCGTGGAGCCTGGAGCATCCGGCCTCGTTGACCGACCACACCACCGTCTCATCGGCGGCGTCGATGCCCTCGACATCCCACGCGGGCTGGGCGACCGGTTCGAGGGCGCCGTCATCGAGGCGGTAGCGGGCCGCGGCGACGAACTCCCCCCACAGATCCGTCCGAAGGTAGAAACCGGAGGAGTCCGATGTCCAGGGTCCGGGTTCGAAGAGCCCTGTCCCGTGGCTGGCGGTGACGCAGACCGGTTCGCTTTCGGGATCGGCAAGGTCGATGAGGTAACTGGCGACCTCGGTGTTGGACCGAAAGCCCGCCGTCAGCAGCCATCGCCCGTCAGGCGAGATCCCGGCGGGCTCGAACACCACTCCGGCGGGCGGGATGATGCGGCGTTCGCTCCCTTCGATCAAGTCTCGGACGAGGAGGTCCTGCACGGTGGCGTCGCGGTCATTGGCGGCGTAGGCCAGATGGCGCCCGCTGCGGTCGAAGGGCACCGTGGCCAGCATCCGCTGGCAGTCCGGGCCGGGACTGATCTCTTGGACCTTCTCGTCGTCGAGGCTGATGCGGTACAGCCGGTACTGCTCATCGCCCTGGTGGTCGGCGGTGAAGACCAAGGATCGGCCGTCGGGAGCCCAGGCGATCTGCCGTACCGCCTGCTCGGTGAGCCGGGTCAGTTGGCGCGCCGGTCCACCGGCCAAGGGGCTGGTCCACAGATCGAACTGGCCGCCGATGTTGCTGGAGTAGGCGACCATGTCGCCGTCGGGCGACAGAGCGAGGGTGGGCTGGAAGCGTTGCCGGGGGACAAAATCCAGGTAGCTGGGCATGGATGCCTCTCGGGTGCGGGGGTTACTCGATCCAGCCGCGTCGGACGGCGGCGGCTCCGGCGGCGAAGCGCGTCTCGACTCCCAGCTCTTCGCGGATGGTGCTGACATGCCGTCGCACCGTGGTGAGGCCGATGCCGATGCGACGAGCGATGCTCTCGTCTGCCATCCCTTGGGCCAGCAGGTTCAAGACGGTCATCTGCACCTCGGTGAGCGGACTCTCGGGCCGGGCGGCACCGAAGGGGATCGCTCTCTCCCACAGCAGTTCGAAGTACTCGCGCAGCGCCCCGACGACGACAGCGGATCTGATCAACAACGCGCCGGAAAGGCCGGTGGGCGTCAGCGGGAGCAGGGCGATCGCTTCATCAGCGATCTTCATCTTCATGCCGATCCGCGGCAGCAGCCGCGCCTGTTCCCCTGCTTTGACAGCGGCCCTGATGGTCTCGACTCCGACAGGGTGCTCCGCACACGCGATCTCGTAGATGGCCCGGCATCGGACATGGCCTGCGAAGGAGGGCGGTGGAGGAACCGCGGTCAGTTCGTCCATGGGTCTTTCCACAGCCCCGTTGTCGAGGGTCATCCAGTCGTGCCGAGCCGTGCTGATCATGGCACGGGAGAAGTTGCTGATCTCTTCTCCGTCCGTGATGACCTGTACGAGCCGATCCATCGATCCATCTGCTGTCAGGCCGGGCGATGGGTGGGTCTCGGCCATGCGACGTTGGCCCATGAGCAGGCGCTCGTGTTCGGTCACCAACTGCCGTGTCAGGGTGGCAAGAGTGCCCTGCAGAGCCAGATCGGGGCGGACCGGTACCAGCCGGGGAGGCAGCGCCGGACCGGTGGAAGTGATGTGTGCCAAGCCTGACTCGGTCAAGGCCGTGACCTGGTCATGGCCCCCGAGGAGAGCCGACGCCTCAGCCTGCGAGCAGCCGTTGTCCGCTAGCAGTTTGATGTATGAGCTGAGTAGTTCGTCAGAAATAACACCCTTCAAAAGCCGGTTCGCCGTGTCTTCGACCGAAGCGCTCAAGCGCAACACCTCCGGACACAGAGAGTAGCGACATGTGATGCCCTAGTGACAAGGGCGAAGCGGTGAGTGTTTCGCGCCGATGGGTGGAAGTCACCATGGCTCTACTTCGCGTGAACGAGACGCCCGGAGGGCCTGCCACAGCAACCTTGCCGTGCACCTGCAAGGACAGGCCGGACGCCGAGGTATCGGCCACTTGCTGTCATTGCGAGTTTCATCTGCGGCGGCGGCTTGGCCGCCACGGTTCCATCGTGACCCGTGAGCGCCGGCCGACCGGGAGGCAACATGACCGACGAAGTGCATGGCCATAGCCCCAAGCGGGGTGTCTCGTGGACGCTGCGAAGGCTGGTTTCGAGCGGTGCCGTAGCCGGGCTGGTACTGCTGGCCGGTGGCCCGGTGGATGCAACGACGACCGCCGGTGGCAGTTGCGCGCATCTGAAGGGCGCCGCGGCGCAGATGTTCGACCAGAAGAAGCTATGCCTCAACCTGGGGCAAGAACTCGGCCGGAGCAACGGCTTCCAGAGCTCCCCAAACTGGGGCCGGATGCTAAGGCGATCCACCCGGGGTTATCAGAGTCCTCCGGCGGAGCGTGGTCAACGCGCCTCTGGCCAGGTCACTGCGGCCAAAGAGCCCCGTAAGGTGCGTCGGCCGCCGGTCCAGAACAAGCCTGCCTCGCGAGCACCTGCCTCCGTCGGTGGGCGGGTACTGCCCCATACCGGAAGAGAGGGCAGGGGAACCGCCGTTGGTCACCGTAAGGGGGAGGGGCCTCTCCGAGAGAAGCCAGGCACGATAAAGCCCCCACCAGCGACTGCGCGGCCGTCAATGTCTTCTCCGCCGAAGCCCAGGACAGCAGCGGTTACGCCGGGGGCGCAGGCGGTTCCTGTTAGGCCAGCAAAGTCCGTTGAGGTGGAGCTACTGGATTCGCTACCTGCGCAAGTGGGTGTGATCGGTTCCGTTGGTCTGGTCGCGGCGCTCATGGCATGGGGGCTGACCCGCCAGGCGGGCTTCGCGGCGATCAGTGGCACTGCGTTGCGTCATTGCCTCCGCTTGTTCCACCACTCGTCCGGGCCTGTCCCTGGTCGTGAACGTGCCAGCACAGCGACAGTCCAAGAGCCGACGTTCGAAGCAGCGGTTGTCGCGCTGGGGCTGCGGCAGGGCCGGCCGGTCATGGCGGACCTTGCCGCCACCGGCGGGCTGCGGCTGGTCGGCGCAGGCGCCGAGGAGGCTGAACGTACTCTGCTGGTGGAGTTGATCACTGCCGCCCAAGCAGGCCGGATGCAGGTGATCACCGCACGGGCCGACCTGGAATGGCTGCTCGGCCACCAGCATCTCGCCGCTGTCGAGGGCATCAACGGTTTGCAGGTCGCCGACGACATCGCCGAAGCCCTGGAACACCTGGGCGCTCAGATCATCGAGCGCACTCGCCTCACCGAGGATGGTGTGCTGCCTGCTGTTGCCACCGACTCGGAACGATCTACGCCGCTGGTCTGCCTGCTGGCTCCTGGCCGCCACACCGAGCAGCTCCATGCCGACCTGCGGCTAGGGAACGCGCTCGGCGTCGGTGCGGTGTTGCTGGGGGACTGGCCGCACGGCACCACCCTGGCCGTCGACGACGGCGGCCTGGTGCTGGACGGGACCGGCCCGGCCGCCACACACCTGATCGGTACCCAGCTCGCCCGCTGGGACCAGGGCACCGCCCTCGCCCGGATCGCTGGTCTCAACCCGCCCAGCCCTGCGCCAGCCACCATGCCGACTACGAAGCCGGATCTCGCGACGGTTCCCGGAACGGTGCGGCTGCTGGGCAACTGCCGTCTGGACGGACCGGGCGGACCGGTGACCTTCCGCAAGAACGACGCTTGGGCATTGCTGGCCCTACTGGTCGAACACCGCGAGCAGCTCGTGACCCGCGCCGTGATCGAGGACAAGCTCTGGCCTGGCGAGGACATCAGTGACGCCAAGTTCAACAGTCTGCTGCGCGACACCCGGGCGCGGCTGTGCGAAGCGTTGGGCCGTCCGTCGCGTCAGGGACGTCTGATGATCCGGTACATCGCGCCGCACGGCTACCAGCTCAACCGCGAACTGTTCACCTGCGACGTGTGGCAGCTGCGCGACCGGGCTTCCCGTACCGTCACTACCGGCGGTCCTTCCGAGACGGCTGACCTGGCAGCGTTGGTGGACCTGTACACCGGTCCCTACCTGTCCGATCATGGTGCTCTCCCCTGGACTCAGAACACCGCCCGCGGTATCACCCGAATCGTGGTCGATGCCCTCACCCGGCTTGCCAGCGGGGAGAACGAGCCGACGCGCGCCTTGGTCCACCTGGAACGGGCCTGCGAGATCGAACCCACCGCCGAACACCTCTACCGGCAGCGGATGCAGCACTACGCGGCCCTCGGCCGCGTGACTGCGGTTCACCACTGTTACGACCAGCTCACCGAAGAACTCGCCAAGGCCGGCCATCAGCCTGACGCCCATACCAAACAGCTCTACCGGCGTCTCACCGTCGAGGAGTGAACCGCTTCTCCACGCTAGGCGGCCTGCTCTGAACATCCAGAGCCGGGCCGCCGTCTGCGGCGCGGTCAGGCTGGCTTCATGTACCACCGGTCGGCGGTGCCCTCTATGAGGGAACGCATCCGGCGCTGGAGCTCTTGGCGGGAGAAGGGGTCGCCGTGGGCGTTGCGGATGTGGATGCCGACGGCGTAGAGGTCGCGGATGTGCTGGAGTGTCTGGTAGCCGGGCCAGGTGCGCAGGTCGTGGCCGTAGGCGGTGGCGAAGGCGTCCACGTCATGCCGACTGAGGCCGAAGCGGGCCTGGCCGTGGTAGCTGTGGATCAGGTCCCATTCGCGGGGGCCGAGGGCGACACTGTCCCAATCGCCCAGGACGACGTGGCCGTCGCGGTGGCGGAACAGGTTGTCGATCCAGGCGTCACCGTGAACCAGAGCGGGAGGCCCGGCGAACGGCAGTCGTCCCCACTGCTCGGTGAGGTCGCTGATGCGGTGGTTCAGCCAGTCGCGTTCGCCGGGCGTGAGGCTCTCGGGATGCTGCCGGAGATTGGCGCGGACGCTGGCCAGCGGATCGTCCAGGCGGCGCAGCGCGATCGGTGGGGCGGGGAGGGCGTGCAGGTCGCGCAGCAGACGGCCGAGTTCGCCGGTGGTGGCGGGTACGTCGCTGCCCGGTACGTAGTCCCAGAAGGTGACCGCGACGCCGTTGCACATCACCGGCTGGTCGGCGACCTGGTCGGCGGGGCGGACGGTGGGGAAGCCGTGCTCGTCGAGCCAGCGCGTGACGGCCAGGACGGCGGGCAGCCGCTCGGCGGCGGTGGGCGCGGTGGCGATCCGGACGATGATCGGGTCTTTGAGCTTGTAGACGGCGTTGCTGCGCAGCCGCAGCAACTCGGCGCCGCCATGGTCCAGCCCGACGGTTCGGCAGACGGCGCGCAGGATCTGTTGGGCGCGTTCGGCGAGGCTGGCGACGCCGGCCGGTGATTCAGCCATGGAGCCTTTCGCTGTGGCCATCAGGAGCGGTGGGTTCGGTGCCAAGTACCTCATCCAACCTACGCAGTTCCCGGGGCGGACGAGGGCCGGGACCGATGAGGCGGCGGACGTCTCGGGCGCGAACGAACACGATGGAGGTTCGGTGTTCTGAAGGAAGGTCCAGCAGCGCCTGCTCGGCGAGCACGCAGGCGCCGACCACCTCACCGCCCCTGGCCAGAGACGCAGCCCGATCCAACGTGACCAGCGCGGGGTCGATGCTGGGCACGGTGGATTTACGGCACAGGGCGAGGGCGTGTTCCTGGACGGCTCGGGCCTGTCGTGCGTCGGGCATGTGAGCGTGGGCTCCGCTGAGGTACAGGTAGAGGCGCTCTTCGGTGAAGTCGAACGCCAGGTCCGCCGAAGCAGAGGTTCTGATCTTCGAGAAGACCCGTTGGGCTTCGGACAGTGCTTGCCCGGCCCTGCCGTGGTCGCCGAGGCGGGCGCGGGCGCGGCCTTCGGCTGCGGCGGCGAGTGCGGCGGGAGAACACGGGATGGCCCGTGCGATCGACTGGGCTTCAGCAGCAAGCCGGACGGCGTCGCCCAGGTCCCCGTAGTAGTACGGCAGCATCGCCTCCTGCGCGCGCACCAAGGCGCGCAGGCGCGGATCGCCGGTGTCGTCAGCGGCGGCCTTGGCCGTTCCGTACCAGGACCGGGCTTGGCGCAGGTCGCCGAGCTTCATCAGAGCGTCTGCGGCCAGGACCGCCAGCACCGCGGCGACGTGGGAGAGTCGACGCTGGATCGGACCGCGTTGCCGATGCGCGGCAAGGCTTTGAACGTCGGTGAACTCCAGCATGAGCTGGCAGAGCATTGGCAGCGGCGGCGTGACGAGGTAATCGCGGCGAAGCTGGAGAACGGTCTCGTCCATCCGGTCCATCTGGTCTTCGGTGGCGGTCCCCATGGCCAACGTACGGTCCATCGCTCTACGGAGCCGCTCCACTTCGACGAACAGGCTCGCTTCCGGCTGATCAGCGCTTCGCAACGTTTGGTAGAACACCGTGGCCGAGTCGACGGACAGCACGGATGATGGCGTGCCGGAAGGCGCGGCGAGATCCGACCTGGCGGGGTTGGACAGCTCACCGCGAGGTGGGATCGCGAGAAGCGCGGGAGGCGAAGCCGCCTCGTCGTCGCCGTAATCGGAGGCGAAGCCCAGACGGATCGCGTTGGACTTGTAGAGCCGGGCGAGCCGGTCGATCGTCTCGGGCTGGGGCCGGGACCGGCCGTTCTCCCAGGAGTTGAGCAGGTCGATGCTGATCTTGGGCGGGGCGAGGTGCTCGCGCCGGCAGAGCTCCTGGAGTTCGTGAACGGCGACGACAGCGGTCCAGCCTCGGGCGAGCCGGTGGGCTTTGAGAAGGCTGACGCCACAGCAATGGCGGATCGCTTGGACGGTCTGCCATGCCGACCAGCCCTCGGCGCGGGCCTGTTCTCGCCAGGACTTGGCGCAGGAAGGGCGGTGCTCACCGCGGGCCATGTCGCCTCCGACGGGATCAGGCTTCCCTTACGCCCAGGGTAGGAGACCGCGACCGCGCGGTCTCGGACTGTGAGCGATTCGCCGAGCTTTCCGTTGAGCAGGCGCGGAAACGGCAGCGCTTTCCGTGGAGCGGACTCGGATTCGGCGAATACGTGGATGGGGTGCGATTGGCAGCTGTGCAGTCGAGAGGCACAGTTCAGGGGCTCGCCGGTCACCGAGCGGTGGGCCGATCACCGGCGACGGTGGTCGCGCACTTCGTCGGAACCGGATGCCCACTCACCCGTCAGGAACCTCACCCATGAGCGTGCCTCCCGTGCAGCCACATCCTGCGACAGGGCGCCAACGTCCTAGGTCCGCGTTCGCTGTCCTTCCCCGCGAACAGCAGGACAAGGCGGCGCCGCAAGCAGCGAGCGTCGTGCGACTGGAAGCGATGTTCCCTGGTTGGAGCGTTGTCTATGGCGAGTACAGCAAGCACTACACCGCCATGTCGGCCGCCTTCGGCTTCGGCCTGCTCTTCTCGCCAGACGCCGGCGAGCTGGCGCGCCAGATCACCGCCGTGCAGCAGGACGCTGCCGCCATGGGCAGGTGTGCCCCATGACGGACGTGCTCTGCGACAGCACCCTGGCAATTCTGTCGCTTCTCGGCCTGTTGGGTGGAGGTGGCGCGCTGACCCTGCTGGCTTGGGCGGTCCGGCTCCCGCCTCGGCACTCCGAGCAGCACCGATCGCAGGGACGGCACCAGGCGCACGAACGTTTGAAAAACGCCGCCGGCTGTGCGACGAAGCCCACCCCACGTGAGCGGGGGCTCTGCTGCGGAAAGGCCGACAGCCGGTGAGCGACGACGCCATGCAAGCCATCGACCTCGCACTGCGGCAAGCGATGGAGATCGTGCGGGGTGCCTATAACGAAGCGATGCGTCAGCACGGTCTGCTCCCGGACACCATCAAGCTCATCGAGATCCAGGCCGAGCACAACCTCGGCGAGCTGATGGACGACGAGGAAAACCCTCCGCCATCTACGCGGCCAATGACCGAACGTTCCGCAGTGGACGAGACACCGCTGACGCCGTGACCAAGGTTCAGGGAGGCCCGATGCACGACCTGATCGTCAGCCCGTTCCTCAACGAGTACTACGTGCTGCGGCCCGGCCAGGGAGGCGGGTTGAAGATCCCGCACCGCAGATATGCCGAACTGCGCTGCTCGGCGGCGGTCGGTGAGCCGGTCCCGGTGTGGCTGGTCGAGACCGCGCGGCGAGCGTGGGGTCTCGACCTGCGCGGCCGGCGGTCCGGCAAGGCGCTGCTGGTGCGCCCCATCTCAGCGTTCGGGTTCGGCCGCGCGTCCTACGAGCTGAACCTGGGCTGCAACTACGACTGCAAGATGTGCTACCTGGGCTTGAAGGAGTTCAAGGGCATGGAGTGGCAGGACCGGCAGGCGGTCCTGTACGCCATGCGGGACGCCGGGGTGCTGTGGTGCCAGCTCACCGGCGGCGAACCGATGATCGACCGCCTGTTCGCCCCGGTCTACGAGCTGGCCTGGGACCTCGGCATGATGATCGAGGTCCTGTCCAACGGTTCACGCCTGGCGGCCCCGCGGATCATGGAGCTGCTGACGACCCGGCGCCCGCACAAGATTTCATTGAGCCTGTACGGCGCGACGGCCGACTCCTACGACGGCCTGACCCAGCGCCGAGGGGCGTTCCGGAAGTTCATGCGCGGCCTGGAGGCGGCCACCGAAGCCGGGCTGCCGCTGGACCTGAGCCTGATCATCACTCAGGACAACGCCCATGAGGTCGATGCGATGCGTGGCCTGGCCGATCGGTTCGGCCTGGCCTATCGCGAGTACTCCTCCATCTCTCCGACGATCTACGGCGGTGCCGAAAGCCTGCCGAGCCAGTCTCCGGAGTACCTGACGGGCCGCAGGCCGTTCACCGGCTGCGACGCCGGACACACCTCGTTCCACGTCGACCCGATGGGACGGGCGTCCATCTGCAAGATCGGCCGCGATCCCAGCATCGCGCTGCCGACCGAGGGACTCGACGGGCTGGCGAGGCTCGGGGCCGTCGCCGACGGACTGCTGACCCGACAGGCCGGCTGCACCGGCTGCACCCTGGCCGGGCGCTGCACCACGTGCATGCCCCTGGTCACCCTCTACCGCAAGGCCAAAGCTCCGCTGGCCACCTATTGCCAGCACAAACAGGAAAGGAGTTCCGATGTCACGTGCGCTGGTTGACCTCGAACCGTCGGCGCCCGTCGTGACCGACGAGGAGGAGGTGGTGTTCATGCCGGACATGGACACGATCGCCTCCGCCGAGGTCATGCTCGGGTGCGGCAACGACAACCCCTACTAGCCCAACGAACCGCCCGGTGCGGCCCGTTCCTGACCAGGGCCGCACCGGGCATCCCGCCAGTAAGGTTCCTCAGTGATCCAGCGAGTCAACTGGGAAGACCTCCGCGACCTCATCGAACAGCACACCGGCTCCGTTCGCCACGCGCAGCCGGTGGGGGAGGGGCGCAACTCCGAGGTAGCCGTCATCGTCCGCACCGACACCGGCACCACGTTCGTTAAAGGGCTGCGCCAAGACCACCCGCGCGCTTGGACCCAGGAACGCGAACGCCTCGTAAATCCCTACGTTCGTCCTATCGCCCCTGAACTGCTGTGGTCGCACCAGGGCGACGGCTGGTCGCTGCTGGGGTTCGAATACATCCCCGGCCAGAGCATCGACTACACGCCCGGCTCGGCCGACCTACCGAAGCTCGTAGCGTCGATGGAGCGGCTGCAGCGCATCGACCTGCCGCCGATCGAGCTCAAGCGGGCCGAACAACGCTGGGCCGCCTACGCCGACCGCCCCGAACTGTTCGCCGGTGACGCCCTGCTCCACACCGAGTGGACCCCGGGCAACGTCCTGGTGACCGACGACAGCGCCTGGATCATCGACTGGGCCTGGCCCACGCGCGGCGCGGCCTGGATCGACCCGGCCTGCTGGGTCGTCTGGCTCGTCGCATCCGGCCATACGCCCGCCGAAGCCGAGACATGGGCGGCCCGGGTGCCGAGCTGGTCGCCCGCGCCACGCCAAGCCGTCACCGAGTTCGCCCGCGCCCAGGAGGCGATGTGGAGGGGAATCGCCGATGACAACGGCGAACCATGGACCCGCGACATGGCCGAGGCCGCACACCGGTGGACGGAGCACCGCACCTAGGAGAAGCCGCCATGCCTGACGAAGAACCCAACATTCATCCGACTCGGAGCCTGCTCACGCCGGACGGGACGACCGCTCACATCGACGTGGAGATGATCCCCGTCGTCCGTGCTCTGTGGTCGGCCGGGCTGACGACGGCCGGCTGCTGCCAGGACTCGGGGGAGTACGCCGAAGCCGCCCGCAATAGCAAGCCCGGCCGCGAACCGACCGGTCACGCGGGGTACGTGGAGTACTTCCGCGGCTGGGCCTGGCTGAAGATGCCCGTCTCCGACGCGACAGCCCTCACCAACGCTCTGGCGGAGACCTCGTTCCGCCGGGCGGTCACGGTGCGCTGGCAGAAGGGATCATGGCGGGTTTTCGTTCCCGTAGTGCATGACGAGGGGAGCGGTATGCAGCTCGCTCCGCACGCTCAGATCTACCTGCCGTACGACCAGCTGAATGACTTGAGCAAAGTCGTCTCCAAGCTGTCCATTGAAATGGCGGCATTGTGATTTGAGGGCGGCGGAGAGGGATTTGTCTGCCGCTGCAGCCAACTCAAAGCCTTCCGTGAGCTCTATTATTTCATTTCTTGAAACTTGACATCGCTCGACGAGGTAATGCTGCATTGTATTTAATGCCGCCCGCGTGGTGCACGGCTATCAGTCGTCAGCGGGCAGCGGTGTCAAGGAGGCAGCAGAATGGGGAACCGGAAAGTGGAGCCGCAGACCGCAGCGCAATGGCTGTGGGCGCACGAGCCGATGCGGTGGCGGCGGGTGTACTCGGGACGGCGCGAGCAGGTGTCTGCGGCACGGCGGTTGGCCCAGACGATGTTCGCCGGAGTCCCGTGCGAGCACGCGGTCGTGTTGGCTGCCAGCGAGCTGGCGACCAACGCCATCCGCCACAGCCACTCCGGTGCGGAGGGCGGCTGGTTCGGCTTGGAGTTGGTCTACGCCAACCCGGCCTATGTCGCCGTCACCGACCTGGGCGGGAGCGGGGTGCCGACCGTGTTGCCCGAGGGCTACACCGGCCCGTGCGGCGAGGAGGGAGGCCGGGGCCTGCTCACCCTGTACGAACTGGCGACCGAGTTCGGCGTACGCGGCAGCAGCGACCAAGGCCACACCGTCTGGGTCGCCCTCGACCTGGCCTGCGACCTGAACATCGCACCTCGCCTGGACGTCTCTCTGGCCTCGTAGCGAGGGACCAGCCTGCGCATATCAGGCTGGTCCCTCGCGACCAGGATAGACAGCACTCAGGGAACGGGCCCTGCTTCCGCAAGTCTGGAAGCGGGGCCTTCGTCCTGCCTGGGCATAGACGCACACTTTTCGGTGGCCCCAGACAAGGGGTATCGAAGCTTCAGGGGGTCGTTACAGGGGACGGTAGGAAGGTCGCTCGCCAGCCGTTCTAGAGGTATACCCCTACCCCTGTATCTCCGTCGCAGGTCAGCGGTGCTTTAGGGGCGCGCTTGCCGCCCAGACTCGTCTACATAGACGACCAGTAGTAGATGTGCGGGATTTTGGGGCGCTGTCAGGAGACGTGTTGGCGTTCTCCGCCGTCCCTCGTCCGGCCTCCTCTTGGCCCTGCTGTCTTGATGGCTGAGGTCGTGTCCGCTGGGCTCGCCCGCCGGCGGCTGTCGGGCGGAGCGAGGTCGGTCGGCGTTGTCGCCGCCGAGGTCGGTCTTGGTGAGTTCAAGGCCGGGCGTCAAGTCCGGTCGGCGGATTATGACGAAGACGCGATGCGCCTACCGGCGAAGATTTCCGTGCGGCACCGGCAGTTACCCGCCCGTGACGAAAACGGCATTGGTGGGCAGTCAAATTCCCAGCGCAATTCGCGGGTAAATTTTCGCGCGCGGGCATTTGTTAGGACAGCCTCTCCAGCCGTTTCAGCAACGGAAAATGTTCGCGTCCGGGCTTGAGTCCCGTTCCCTATCGAGAAATGGTGATGGCACAACAACAAAACACACCACGGAATCCGGCGGCGGGAATGGCCGCCGCCGGGCCGACGAAAAGGAGTCATGAAATGGCCGCGAACACCACCCGTACCCCCGCCACCAACACCACCACCGCTGACGCGGTGCCCGCCCCGGCCGCTGACACGGCCACCACCGCCCCCGGGACCGTCCCGGGGGCCCTGGACGCCACCGCGACCCCGGCGGACGCCCCGGCGGGGCTGACGGACACGGGGGCGGCGGTGTGGGGCGCGGTGGCCGCCACCCCGGCCGCCACGGTCCCGGCGATCGCCGACGTGTCCGGGCTGACGCGCAAGGTCGTGAAGGAGGAGCTGGCGGTGTTGCAGGCCGCCGGACATCTGACGCGCACCCCCGGCGACAAGGGCGTCAACACCGACGTGTGGACGCTGACCGCCCCCGCCGACACCGCCGCCGCCGGGGACGGGGACGGGGCGGCCGGGGACGCCCCCGCCCCGGCGGGGGTGGTGTCGGCCGACGCGATCGCCGACGCGGTGGCGATCATTCAGGGTGAGGCCGACCGGCGGGCGGCGGCCGAGGCCGAGTTGCGGCGTGAGTTCGCCGAGGAGGAGGCCCGTCGCGCCAAGGTGTTGGCGGAGCTGGCGCGGCGGCAGACGGCCGAGGAGACCCGGGCGGCGTTGGCGGACTTGTTGACGGCGGTCACCACCGCCTACGCCGCCGTTGCGGCCGGGGACGATGCGGCCACCGCCGCCGGGCTGGAGAAGGTGTTCGCCGCCACCGGTGACGTGCGGCGCGCGGCCAAGGCCCCCGCCCGCCCGTCGGCCACCGGCGGAACGTCCCGCACCGGCACCGGGGGCAACGGGGGTGGCGGGCACCGGGCCGCGCCCCGTCCGCTGCGCCCGGACGTGGCCGCGCACATGGCCGCCCACCCCGACGCCGAACTGACCCCCGGTGAGGTCGCGCGGGTGCTGGGGCGTTCGTCGGGCGCGGTGGCCAACGCCATGGCGACCATGGCCAACGACGGCGAGATCGTCATGACCTCGGAAAAGCCCATCCGCTACCGCCACGCCACCCCCACCGCGAAGGCCGGTGACGCGACGGACGCCCCGGCGGGTGAGGCCGCCGACACCACGCCCGCCGCCCCGGACGCCGCCCCGGCCGACACCGCCACCGCGACCGCCTGACGCCCCGTGCCGGGGCGGGGCCGACCGGCCCCGCCCCGGCACCCCCCGGCCGCCCCACACGGCCACACCGGCGGCCCGGGACCGGGCCGCCGCCCTCACAGCCCACTGTTCCGACCGGAAAAGAGGATCTTTCCCATGGCCACCTCAGACGCCCCGCACAACACCCCGGGCCCCGCCCCGAACACCGCGCGGACGCTGAGCGGTGAGGCCGCCGTCATGGCGGCCTATGACGACCACCTGCGGACGTGCCGCGACGACGCCCACGACGCGCGGGTGTCGGCGGAAGTCCGCCTGGACGAGTGTTTCAGGGACGGCGGTTTCAACCGGAGAGAGATCGCCGAGACCATGCGCGCGGTCGCGGTCGCGCAGTCGTTCGCCGCGTGGTGGGACGAGGTCATCATCGGTATCGACGGCGAGGACCACACCGCCCCGAACGCGCTGACCTGCACCCGCCGCGACGCCCGTACCGCCCTAGCGGGCCCGCCGTCCCCGGTCCCGTCCCCGTCGTCGGGCGGGGCGGCGGCGTTCGAGTGGGCGCTGGCGGTGGCGGCGGTCGACGGCGCGCGCATGTTCTACGACCACACCGCCGACCTGGACACCGCCCCGTGCGGTGAGACCGGATGCCCGCACCACGACCAGGCCGCCGCCCGCGCGATCGCGCGCGGCGCGTCGGGCAAACGCCCCACCCTCCCCAGCGGCCTGACGCCCTGACCACGCCCCACCGGCCGCCCCCCACGGGGGCGGCCGGTGCCCCACCCCGCCGCACCGTGCGGTCAACGATCCGGCGGCCCCTACCGGCCGCCCTCACCGAACGGAGACCCATGATGACCACCCCGAACCTTCCCGTCCCCGCATCCTCCGCCGCCCCGGCGGACCTGATCGAGGCCGTGGGCCTTCTGGTCGCTGATCTGGCGGTCGGATCGCTGGTCAGCCCGGACGGGGCGGGCGTGGACCTGGACACCCACCGGGGGGTGGTGCAGGTGCTGCCCTACCGTCCCGGTGTGACCCACCCCGCCCGCGCGTGGAGCGCCGATGTCACCTGGGCAGCGTTGATCATCTACCCGCCCGCCACCCTGACCACCGTCAACACCGGAACCGGACCGGACCCCGAGGTCTACCTGATCCCCGCGCGGACCTTCACCATCGAGGCATGGGACACCGGCGGAACCTTCCAACACATCGACTACATCGACGACGCCGAACCCGGCGTGTTCTGGATCGACCTGGAAGACCCTGCCCGCCGCGCCGACCTGGCTCCCTACCGCGTCACCCCGACCCTGACCAGCGGCGGGGGTGATGCGTCACGCTGACCCACCCCGCACCTCGCACCGGGCGGGCGGCCCTCATAGGCCGCCCGCCCGGCCTCTTTGCTGTCCCCGCACTCACCTACGCCTCACCCCACCGCGCGGGACACCCTGCGGACGGGGCCGCCCCGACGTGTCCCACCGGCACCACGCCCCGCAACGGCCTCGCGCGCACGTGGTGCGGGTGCGGCCCCGACCGGCCACGCGGGGCGTTCGGGCCGCCGCGCGGGCGGGGCTGCCGGGGACGCCCCGCCGCCCCGGCGGACGGGGGGCTACGGCCCCTGGGACGCCACCACGGCCACCGGACCGCGCCCCGGCGGTGCGGCGCGCGCGGGCGGCGTCCGGGTAGGGCTGCGTCACCGTGGCACCGGCTGCGCCACCTCGCGCAATCTCGCGCGCCACCTTCGCCGTAGGTGTACCACCCCGCGTGCCGGTCTGGTTCACCGAAGACCATGGGCAGACCGGTGGCGGTCCAGACCGGCACACGGATGGAACTCATCCGGCTCGCCGGTGGTGCGCGGGTGGTTTACCTGTGGTCCGCCGAGGTGATGAGCTGTTTCACCTTGCGTCGGGACAGGCCGTGTTTGGCGGCGAGGTAGCGTTGAGACGCTGGCGGTCCGGGACTTTGCAGGCTGGCCAGGTAGTCGGCCAGCGCCGCCGCCTCGGCGTCGTCTTCGGCTTGGCGTTCGGCACTGGCTCTTTGGCCGGGCTCGGGAGCCTGGTTCCTCTGCCCACCAAGATGATCTTGAAGTGGTTCAGGGGATTTGCGGAGAAGCATCATCAGCAGTTCGTAGGAGCCGACCAACGCCAGGGCGGGCCAGACCCCCACGACCGCGCCGAGAGGTCCGTGGTCCAGGCCATGGGCCAGATTGGCCCCGATGGTGGCCACGATGCCCGCACCCAGGCTCCACTGCGCCAAGGTGGGGACCGGCCTGGCACGGCGGGCGGCGTCCAAGATCACCATAGAAGCCGCCCACACCAGGCCGTCCACGGTGATCGGGACTAGGTAGGCGGTCAGGCCGGTCTCGCCGTGGGCGCGCACCAGCTCCAGGGCGTGCCGGTAGGAGACCACGGCGGCCACCACCGCGACCAGCACCACCGCCCCGGCGGTGGTGGCACGAATCAGCCGGTCGATCACGGTCGCCCGCCCTTGGCGAGGCCGGGCCGGGCGTAGCCGACCAGATCTGAGCGGCCGGTGACCGAGGCGACGCGGACTTTCAACCCGGTACGCGGAGCCTCCACCATTCTCCCCGGCGCGATCACCAGCCCGACGTGTCCGGGTGCGGTCGCCGAACCGCCCGACCCTTCGAAGAACACCAGATCGCCGGGGGCTTGTTGCCTGGCCGGCACGTGCGGCAAGGCCCGCCACTGCTCTTGTGAGGTGCGCGGCAGGCTCGCCCCGGCCTGATGCCAGGCGTAGCGGGTCAAGCCCGAGCAGTCGAAGCCGATCGTGCCCGCGCCACGCCCGATTCCCAGACTCGGACCAGTGAGGCCGCCGCCGCCCCAGGAGTAGGGCGTCCCCAGCCACCGCAGCGCAGCCCGCACGGCCACCGCCGCGCGGCCCGAAGCCACCACCGCCATATCTGCGCAGCCGGAGGCGTCGGCACCACGCCCGTAGGCGGCGGCCTGCGCCAGCACCTTCTTGACGTACCAGTCGGCATGGTTGTAGCCGAACAGCGCCTTGTGCAGGTCACCGGGAGCGCCGTTGTGCTTGAGGTAGGCCGCCGCGCCCGGGATGGCGTCGGCCGGATCGTAGATGTCCTTGCGACCGTCGCCGTTGCCGTCGACCCCGAATGCCTTCCACGTACCGGGCATGAACTGCATCGGCCCGGCTGCTCCGGCCGAGTTCCGGCCGCTCTTGATACCGGGGCTGGTGCCCTGGCCGTGGTTGGACTCGACGTGACCGACGGCCGCCAGCACGTTCCACGGGATGCCGTACTTGCCTCCGGCCTGGACGTACAGCGCCAGGTAGGAAGGCGGGATGAAGGCGGCGGCCTTGCCAGGGGCCGACTGGCAAGAGCCGGCGTCCCCGGCCGAGGCGGTCATGCCGCCGAAGGTCGCGCCGACGGCTGCGATCATCACCACCAGGACCGCGAGCCCGACGCCGACACCTCCGAGAACCAACGGCATCAGTCCAGGTCCCAAGAGCGATCCGACCGCAGATCGCGAGGCCGGTCAGGGGTGGCCCAGGCGTCGGCGAGGGCCGCGAGGCGGCGGCGAGGACCGGTCACCCCGGCCGGAAGCCAGACCGCTCCGGCAGGCCCGTCTCCGGCGGTGCTGTGAACTGCGGTCGCGACCGGAACCTGGGGAACGCCGAGCAGGCGACGCAGGTTGGCCTCGCGGGTGGGATTCGGCAGCCAGAACAACACCGGGGTGTAGGTGCCGGTGTCCTGGGCGAGGGAGATGTAACCGCTGAGCTTGGCGACCACGCGGGACAAGGGCTCGGTACCGGTGTCGTGTTCGAGGAAGAAGTCGAGGCCGACCCGTTCCCCGGCGAGGGATTCGTACCAGCGGCCGAAGGCGTCGGGGCGGGCGTGTGCGCCCCAGACTCGGGCGCAGCGCAGCTCGGGCCACCACTGGGCCAGCTCGGTGCATTCGCCGCGGGAACGAGCCAGGACGCGCAAGCGGACGAAGAAGTCGTTGACGCCGAGCTGATGGGCAAGATGTTGGGACATCAGGAATCGCTCGATGCGGTCAGGCCGGTATCCCAGGTCCTTGACCTCTATTCCCTGCCACGCGGCCAGCGCATACGCCCCGGCCGGTCCCAGCGCCCACCGGCTGGAGATGCTCCCGGTCATGGCGCGCGGCTGAAACCGCAACAGCGTCTGAAGGCCCTCCAGCTCGGCCAGACGCCTCTGGGCCGGGCGAAGGCTGTGGAAGAACAAGGCGGTGAGCTGGTCAGTGGTGAACGTGCGGTGTTGGTGGACCAGGTCCAGAATGCTGCGGTCGCGATCGGTGAGCCGGGCGGCCAACGTCAGGGCCAGATCACTGGAGACGCTGCGCGGGCGGCGCGGGGCACGGCGGGCGGTCATGGATCAGCTCTCCTGGGCTCGGTCGCTGCGGCTGCGCGAAGCGGTCTGGTCGAAGCGCGGCACCAGCGGCGCAGGTGGTTTGGCGACCAGATCGTTCGCGGGGCGACGTTCGGTCTCGTCTTGCGCGAGGGCGGGGCTGTAGGCGGCTTGGGAAGCCTGGCGAACGGCGTCGGCGCGTCCGGGTACGGGTTCGGGCAGCGGCCGGGTGCGGAAGGTGAAGGGCTGGGCTGGAGCGGTGCCGCAGATGGTGCGGGCGGCTGCCTGGAACGCGCCCAGGTGGGTCAGGTCGTGCGCACCCAGCAAGGGCGCGGTGTGGTGGGTGAGGACGGAGGCGTCCTCGGGCGAGACGGCGAAGTAGATCTTGTTGCGGGCATCGGCCGAGACCGCGTCGCGCAGGTCCTTGGGAAGCTGCGACAGGTGCTGGTGGGCGATCACCATCGAGAACCGGTAGGCGCGGGCCTCGGCGAGGATGTCGGAGACGGAGCCGGGCAGGTTGAGGAAGTTGTGGGCCTCGTCCACGTAGGCGCTGACATCGCGGCGGTCGTCTTCGGGCAGAGCGGCGCGCGGGGTCATGGCCTGCCAGGTCTGGGCCAGGATCAACGACCCCAACAGACGGGCGGCGTCGTCGCCTAGCATCCCCTTGGACGCGCGGACCAGGACCAGGCCGCCGCCGCTGAGCACCTGTCCCAGGTGCACGGTGGAAGGGCCGCCGGACAGGGCGTCACGGACGAACGGGCGCAGCAGCACCGCGCGCAGCTTGTTCATGATGGGACTGACCAGGGCCGCGCGGGCACCGGGTGACAACTCGTCGTAGCCCTTCCAGAAGTTGACGAGCAGCCGGTCGTTCATCGTGCCGGTGATCTGGTGGCGGAAGCGGCCCTCGTCCAGCAGGCGGGGCAGATCGGCCAGCGTGGCGTTGCTGCCCCGGGTGTGCGTGAGGGTCAGGCAGGCCGAGCGCATCAGGTCGTCCATGCGCGGACCCCAGTTGGCGGAAAAGCAGCGCCGGAAGGTCGTGACGATCGCCTCGGCGGCGAAGGCGGGGTCTGGTCCGGCGAGCACGTTCACGTACGGTGGCGGCCCGTCCTGGGCGGGGTCGAACACCACGGTCTTGCCGATGGCGCGTTCGGGCAGCCGGTCCAGGAGGTCGGCGATCAGGTCGCCTTTGGGGTCGATGACCAGCGCGCCGCGTCCGGCCTTCGCGTCGGCGAGGATCTGCGAGGCCAGGAAGGTGGATTTGCCGACGCCTGTCTGGCCCAGAACGTGCACGTGCTGCCGGGCACCGGCCACCGCCAACCCGACCGGACGAGGAGGACCGGCGTCGGCATCCCCGAGAATCCGTACCGCCCCTCCTGCGGGTAGCAGAACGCGGGCGGGGATGCGGGGCGAGGGAGCGACGGGGCGAGCTCCGGCGCGGGTGATGCCGGGGGCGTCGTCCTCGTGCGGCAGGTGCGCCAGAGCTGCGAGTTCATCTGCGGCCAGCAGGTAGCCGTATTCCAGGTTCCGGCTGTTGAGGTGGTAGGCGGGGCTGACCAGGTGCCGGCGGTGTAGGTGCTGGTCTGCGGCTGCGTACTGGCCGAAGACAGCGGCGATCTGGTGGGCGCGAGTGCGTAGCCATCCTCGTGCCCGGCGGTGGCTCTCCCATCGCTCCAACAGACCCACGCAGGGAACATTTTCCGTGCCGCTGAGCGGAGAGTCTGACGCAGCCCCGCGGCGAGTAGCGAAAGTGGCTGTGGTGTCGTTTTGCGGAAGGTGGCGCAGGGTGGCGGCGGCGTAGGTGAGCTGAACGGCGAAGCGAGGCTGGTTCGCTTTGTTGAGGATGGCGCGGACCTGGGCAGCGCGTTCGGGGAACATCTGCGACAGCTCCCACGGGCGCGCCTGATGGTGGGCATCACCACCAGGTGTAGCCAGGTCGAACAGTGCAGCTTGCGGTGCGCGCGAACGCGCCCCACGCAAGTGAGAAGCGGCTCGGCGGGCCTTGCGCAGGCGACGACCGGTGATGGGACGGGCCAGAATCTGCACGGCGGCGTGTTCACCTTCGCGCAGGCCCGACATGGCCTCCAGCAGTCCGCGTACCGGATCGCTCTCGTGGTTGGCGGCAAGGGGATAGTGGTCGCTGTTGCCGAGCGCCATACGTCCTCCGGCCGCCGCCGCGCGTACGGGGATCAGGGGCTCGGCGGGACGGGTGACCACGGTCGCGCCCGGCCAGGACGCGCGAACGATGCCCTCGACGGTGCCGGGCGGGATGGTGCCGGGAACCCAGATCTGGAACTGCACACCCTCGACGCCGCCCCGGTATTCAAACCCGACGTGGGGCTGCCCGTAGAGAAGGCGCTTCCAATGGGAGGTGTGGAGGCCGGCCAGGTGACGCCACCAGACGGCGGCGCTGTCGGAGTTCACCGCGGGCGGCACATTGACCTCGACCAGCCGCGCGCCTTGAGCGTGGTGGTGGCAGCGCCAGCGCCACAGCATCGCGCGCCCGCCGACTTTCACCGCAGCCAGAACGCCAAGAGCGATGGCCAGCAGCGGAAGGTGGACGGATGCCAAGTGCCACAGCAGGCCGGGTATTTCGGCGAGATCGTCGATGTGGTCGATCTGGCCTTCGAGCCAACGAACCAGCGGATCGGTCGGCAGACCGGGCGACGGGACCGTGGGAACCGAGGGCAGGGGCGGGGCCGGTTTGGTGGAAAGGATCACAGGCTCTCCGGGCTGGCGTCGGCGCCGTCCGGCCCGGCGGGCTGCTGGCAGGTGTCGAGACGAGCGAGTTCGGCAGGGTCAGTGGTGGCGAGCGCGTGTTCGTGGGGGCTGGCGATGGCGGTGAAGGCGGCGCGGTCCGAGCCTGAGCCGGTTCCGCACAGCAGCCCTTGGCCGCGGTCGGCGGTCAGCAGGAAGGCGCGCTCGCCGTCGGTGAGATCGAAGGCGTCGGCGATGGCGTCGATGACCTGGGGAGCCTGACGCAGCAGGATCTGGGTGGCGGCATTGGCGATGACCGCCTGCCCCAAGTCGGAGCCGAGAAGGTCCGCAGCATCCTGGGTGACCACCGCCAGCCCGGCCCAGTGTTTGCGGGCGGACTTGGCCAGCCGGTACAGGAAGTGCGCTCCGGCTTCGGTCTGCATCAGCGTCCAGGCTTCGTCCACCACGACCAGGCGCCGGCGGCGGTCGTGCGGGTTGGAGACCTTGCGCCAGATCGCATCGAGGGCGAGCAGCATTCCGACGGGGCGGATCTCGTCGGGCAGGTCGCGCAGCGAGAAGACGATCAGGTGCCCGTCGGGCGGGGTGCTGGTCGGTCCGGCGAACAACCCGGAGTAGGAGCCGTTCACGTACGGGGCCAGGCGGACGGCCAGGTCGGCGGCCTCGTCGCCTCCGGCTTCACCGGCCAGGTTGAGCTGGGCGGCGAGGTCCGCCAGGACCGGAGCGGGACGCTTCCAGGTGTGCGGGTCGGAGGTGATGCCTGCGGCGGCGTAGGCGGCGATCACTGCCCGGTCCAGGGCGGCCCGTGCTCGCGGGGCGAGCGGCTCGGCCAGCATGGTCTCGACCAGCGTCTGGATGAACAGGGCACGGCGGGTAACGGTGTCGGCCTCGCCGGTGTCGGGCAGGTCGAAGGGGTTGAAGCACACCCCGGCCGTCCCAAGTCCCAGGTGGGTTCCACCGACCGCGTGCGCGAGGCGGCGGTACTCGTCCTCAGGATCGATGACGGCGACCTGCACGTCCTGGAACAACAGGCGGCAGATCTCCAGCTTGGTGAAGTAGGACTTGCCCGCGCCGCTGCGCGCCAGAGTGACGGAATTGTGGTTGTCGCAGGCGAACCGGTCCCAGACCACCACGCCGCAGGAGTGGGCGTTGAGCCCGTACAACACCGGGGTGTCGCCGAGGGCGGGTTGGATGTCGGGTGAGGTGAACGGGAACGCCGCCGCCAGCGCTGATGTGTCGAAGGCGCGGCGGATGCCGATGCTGTCTTCGCCCAAGGGAAGGGTGGTGGTCCAGCCTTGCAGGGCGCGGAAGGTGGTGGGCTGGGCGTCCAGCAGCATGGAGGCCGCCAGCGCCCGTACCCGCTGTACGTGCTCTTCCAGTTCGGCGCGGTCGGTGGCGTGCACGGTCAGATACAGGCCGACGCGGAACAGCCGCCCGTGCCCTCGCGCCAAGGATGAGGCGAGTTCGGAGGCGTCTTCGGCGGCGGCCTCGGTGGCGTAGTCGGCCAGGTTCCCGGCGGTGGCGTTGCCGCGCGACACCGACTCCAGTCGGGCGAGCTGACGGCGGAGTCGTTGTGCGGCGACCAGCGGCGGGACGGGTTCGACATGCAAGGAAACATCCAAGCGGCCGGGGTAGGTCAGCAGCGGCTCCAGCCATCCGGCGTACACCTGGCGCGGGTAGCCGGTGATGGCGAAGGACGAGCACACGCCACCGGGCAGTTCCACGGTGCGGGCTTGCACGCGTAGCGCGGAGGGGCCGGGAACGCCCGCGTCGTCCGCGGTCGCAGCAGCAGGGTCTTCGGCGAGGCTCACAGTCTGAGCGGAAGCGTTACGGAGGAGTCGTTTCACGCGGTGGCCTCCTGAGCGGCTTGCTGGGCAGTGATGACTTCGTCGGGGCCGGTAATGCCGGCGAGAGCGCTCTCGCCGGGGTTCAGGGCTTGCGCCAAGGCCGTAGTGCAGGCGGTGGCGTCCAAGACGTGAGCGGTGATACCGAGCGAGGCCAGGGCGGTGACGGCTTCGGCAGCACGGCGCTGCACCACCACCGCTCCGCCTTGACGCGCGGCGCGGCGCTGACGCCCCGGCAGCCAGGCCAGCGAAACGGAGGCGGGCGGGGCAGCGTCACGGACGACCAGGAGAACCTGGCGGGTGAGCAGGGGATAGGTGGCGTTGACCTGATCCAGGTAGGCCGCGTGATCCAGCGCGGCGGCCTCTAGAGCGGGGTCGGGCAACCCGGAGGCGCTGGCAGTGAAGTGGTCGGCAAGTCCCGATAGATCCACCGTCCGCGTCTGGATGAGGATCTGTACGGGGGTCTCCAACGAATTGAGCCAGCGCCCGAACCCCGCCACGAGCGCGCCTTGCTCGCTGGCAGTACGCAGCCCGAAGGAGATGGTCGCGGCCTGCACCAGCACAGCCGCCTCGCCCCCGGCCAGCTCCATCACGCCGTCCTCGCGGACCGCCCGCACCGGCAACCGCAGCGGAGCGGGTAGCTTCCCGCGCATCCGGCACCAGGCAGGCGGCGGCGTGACCTGGACTCCTGCGGGAACGCGCTCCCTGGCGGTACGGATGTGCAGCAAGGCCGACAGGGCCAAGCGATCCAGACTCAACCCGTCGCGCCGCGCGACCGCCACCACCGCGCCGAACGCGACGACCGGCAGCAGCAAGCCCGCGATCACCGGCAACGGCAACCATGGCTCGGCGAGAGCGTAGAGGCCGGCACAGACCAGGCCGGTGGCAGCCAGGATGAGGGTCTGGCGGACGGTGAGCCCGTACAGGATCTTGTCGGGCTGGTCGATGTCGGCGGGGATCCGCGCGGCGGGCGGCTCGGCGTCCAGCAGGTGCCGGGGCATCAGGACCTCCTGTTCTTGCCGCGGTCGATCCACAAGGTGAGCTGGCGGGGCGGGACCGGGCGCTTGGGCATCTCGGGGAACATGAGCTGCCGCGAGCGTGGCGCCGGACGCAATGGGGGCTCGGGCGGCAGCGGCCGAGCCGGGACGCGGACGATCGGGATCGGTAGGGCGGTCTGTAGCGGGCGGCCGGTGCCGGGTGCGGGGCGGACTGGGATCGGCAGCGCAAGCTGCGCACCGTTACCGGGCGGTCCAGAGGGACTGGCCGGGGCAGGCGGAGGCTGCTTCCCGTCTGGCGAAGCGGCGTGGACAGGTCGCTGAGGAGCGGGCGGTGGTGGCGGGGTGGGACGGCGCGGCACCCGGTAGACGACTCCCACGTTCTGTGACCCTGGTGACGGCGATGGAGTGGCGGGCGGGTTACCGAACGCGAGCGGTGGCGGTCCCGATGGCGTTCCTGGCAAGGCTCCCGGTACACCGGCGGCACCAGGCGGAGAAGGAGGTGTTGGACTGGCCGGCGCTGGGCCGGTCCCGGGCTGCTGCGGTCGGGGAACGTTGGGGCCAGGACGGCCAGGGCTAGGACGGCCAGGACCAGGGCGAGGACGACGAGGTCCAGGACCGTTGCCGGAGTGCGGGCGGCCCAGGTGGCGAGCGGCGGTACCGGCTGCGCCGAGGCGGTTGAAGAGGGTCCCCGCGCCGCGGTACAGGACGAAGGATTTGAGCAGGCGGCCGGGGGTTCTGGGGTAGGCGTCGCGCCAGATGGAGCGGGCGACCCAGGACGGGATGCGGATCATCACCCACAGCAGGCAGATCACTAGCAGCAGGTCGAGGAAGTCGGCTCTGGTGGTGGGGACTCCGGCGAACATGCCGTCTTGCTTGTTGGTGGTGAACAGCACTTGCAGGGCGGTGACCAGGACCAGCGACTGGCAGACCTGGATGGCGAGCAGTCCGGTCATCGCGCGCCACCACATCCGGGCGATGCCGTCGGTTGCGGGGAGGGCGTGGAACATCAGCGCCAGCGGTGCGGCGGCGATCAGCACCATCGTGATGGCCAGGCGTGCCACGTAGATGAACGCCACGATCAGAGCCAGGACAACGGCGACCAGGGCGAGCAGGATGACGAAGACGCCGGCGGTGTTGATGGTCGCCTCGATCCCGGCGCCCATCACCTTTCCGGCCTGCACGGGGTCGATGCTTTTGCCACCCGCGTCCAGGAACGCAGAGGCCAGGCCGTTGGCGAAGGCGATGCCGTAGCCGATGAAGACCAGCGACAGGTTCGCCGCCACGAACGCCCACACCAGGCGCGGCGCCACTTCGGCGGGTGCCAGTCCGCTGGGGAACGCCGTCCCCGCCATGATCAGTGCCCCACCCGCCATCACCAGCAGGACGAAGCAGGTGTTGGCGATCCAGCGGGAGGTGTCCCAGATCTGCCGAGGCCGCTTCATGTGGGGCGAGTCGATTGCGGGAGTGCCCAGCACGGTGGAGGCCAGGAAGGTGAACACCGGCTTGCGCGCCGACTCCACCAGGTCGCGGAACCAGCCGGTGACCGCCTCTCCGGCCATGCAAGCCAGGTCCCCGAACGCGCATCCCTTGCGCGGCTTACCAGGGCCGTTGTTCTTGTAGGTCGAGGACGGGTCGCGCACCCACTTGCCCGGAGCGATCTCGCACAGCGTGTCGGGCAGCGGAGCGCCGGGCAGCGCCAGATGCTTCTTCTTGCCGTGGCATACCGGGGGTTGGGCGAGCTTGTCGGGATCGACCGGGGTCCATTTACCCGGCGAGGTCTCGCACAGAACCTTGGGCGTGATGCCGTGCTTGGGGGTCTGCAGCTTGGGTTCGCTCAGGCACACCAGCCCGCCCGCGCCGACCACCGATCCCGGCGGCGGAGGCGACTGACCAGGGTTCACCGGCGCCCCCGGGACACCTTGCGGGGATTCGATCCAGGGCTGCGTGGACGGTAGCGGCGGGGGCGGCTCGGCCGAGGCAGGAGCCGCCCCGCCCGCCACGGCTCCGGCCAGACTGGCGACCAGGACCAAGACGGGCAGTGCCAGCCGCGTCCGAGAGGACACAAGGCGATGGGGCAGGAACGGGCGGCGGCGTCGCGCGGGCCCGGTCATCAGGACCCGACTATCTGCTTGAGGAGCTGGACCAGCAGCGGAGCCAGCAGCGCCACGCCGTAGCCGACGGCGGCATGGCGCAGTGACCGCTTGGCGCCTTCGACCTCGCCGGGCTCACCGCTGCCCAGGATGTAGCGCACGCCGCCGATCGTCATGAACAGCGTCGCCAGACCGACCAGCAACCCGACCAGCACGTTGCGCAGATTGTTGATGACCTGGTCCAGCGATCCGGCCGCCGCCAGACCGGTGGCGGCCTCGGCCACTCCCGGCACCAGCACCGCCGCCCCCACACACCCCGCGGTCCACACCGCCGAGGCGGTCAGGCGCCGCGCCAAGCTGGGGACGCTGCGGGAGAACGAGGGACGTTTGCAGTACTGGCCTCCTCGACGGACGGCCGGCGGTATGGGAAGGGCGGGCAGGGCCCTACGGATGCGCAGGCGCGGGTGGTTGCTGGACATGACGAGATCTCCCTTGGACGGGATGCGCGTGGATGAGGAAGTGCTGATGTGGGAGAGGGAGACGCGAGCCGGGCGGCCGGAGCTGCGGGTGTCCTCCTTCAAGGACGCCGTTCCGGTGTGGGTGACAGGTGACCGGGTGAGCCGTCCGCCCAGGCCGCACCTGGCCCGCGTTCTTTCCCTCTCACTCCGTAAAAGGGGCCTCAGGAGGCCGAATTCGGCACCCGACCGTTGGCCGTTACCGGAACATGACCTTCAGCGATGGCAGCGCGCAGGCGGGTCTCGGCGCGGTCGCGCTGGCTGTACAGGCGCTTGTTCGGCACCTCCAGCTTCCGAGCGAGATCGCTCAGGCTGGTGGGGCCGAGCCGGGTCACGGTGATCAGGTCAGCCTCGTGCTGGGTGATGACGCCGAGCGCGACGGCCTCGGCCAGTGCCTGGGCGGGGGTGACGTCGTGGTCCAGTCCCACCGCGTGGGCGGCCTCGGTGTCGCCGAGCACCTGGTGGGGCTCGGCGGGGATGTCGCGGGTGTGGCGCATCCGCGCGTACAGGGCCGCTTCGCGTGCCCTCCAGATCAGCCGGGGACCGACGTTGTGGGGTTCCAGATCGATGGTGTGCACCGCTTCCAGGAACCGGGTGACGATCTCTGACACCACGCCGTCGGCGGCATGACGGTCCAGGGGCCTGGTGACCTGGGCGGCCAGGCGCTTCAGACCCGGCAACGCCACCCCGAAGCAGCCGATCACCCAGGCTTCCCGTTCGCTGCGGGCACGAGTGATCAGCTCCCGCCAGATGGCGTCACGGGTCTTGCGTCCGGCGCTGGGACGGCCGGGACGGTCCAGCAGCAGCCCCTCCAGCTCCGGCAGCGGAACGGAGCGGGCGGGAAGCTCGCCCCCGATCGCCGCGCCGTCCAGTGCCAGCGGAGCCGGGCCGGTGACAAGGGCGGTGTAGGTGGCTTCAACGATGTCCAGGGTGTTGCCGGAGAACGAACCGGTGAGCACTGAGGGCCTCCGAAAGAGGTGACGGTGGATCGGATGCCGTCAGGTGTGCACCACCGAATAGGCGGCTCGTGAGCTAAAGATGAGCGGATCGCGAGCGCTGTTCACCCGCTCATGAACCACTTAAAGGCGTGGTGACATGCGGAAACGCTCTTCTGAACGCCGGACAGGTCGAGGTAAGCCAAAGAGGGCCGCAGGCGACTCCTGCCTGGTGGGACGAGGGCGCGAGGTGACACGAATGAGCGATGGTCAAGTCTTGGGCAAGTCGCATGGGTGCGGCTCGTCTGCAGGGACGTGTCGAGTTGGGCGCTTGTATGCCAGGCGCGTCGTGGGTCTGGGAGCCCCGCTACTCGACGTGGATCGTGCGGCCTTGGTCCTGAGCGGGGAGAGTGTCCGAGGCTGCTGGCAAGATGCGGGGAATGCCGACCGTTGCCGCTGATTACGCTTGGTTTTCTAGCAGTCTGCTGGGTGAAGGGCACTGCCTGACTGTGGCCTCCGGATTGTCTTCCCAGGAGTTCTTGGATCGGATCGGAGCCGAAGATCAGGGCGAGGCCGTGGGCCTGAATGGGCTGTGGGAGCGGTGGGAGGAGCTGGAATCCTCCGACACCATGGTGATCGGGGTCGCGACCGTTCCCGGAGACGGCAGTGACTGGGCCTTGGCCGTTGAGATCTTCGGGGTGCACGGCGTGTACGGCGAGTTGCTCAGGCCGCTGTCGGCCGGCGGCCGTGCCGTCACCCATCTGCGGACCGGAACCGCCAAGGACTACTTCGCCTGGTGGGACAACAGTCAGGCTATGACCACGTTTGAGCCGCTGTTCGCCTACGCCAGAAAGGGCCGCACGCCCGACGCCCTAAATGACGTCATGGCCGCGGTTGGGTTCGACCTCAGTGACGGCCGAGGCCGCAGCTACGAGCTGCACACCGAGGCGGCCTTCGCCCTCACCGAGCGCCTCACCGGTGTTCATGTCACCCCTGACCTGCTGGATCAAGTCACCTACCGCGTCGGGGTAGTAGAGATTCCGGACCCATGACGAGCCATACGTGCAAGCGTCCAGCTCGACAGGTCCCTGCAGACGAACTGGAACACCCTCACCCGTCCCCGCAGAACGAGGCACCGTGGCTGAACGTCGACCTGACATCCCTGCTGCTCTAGAGCGAGCCGTCATGTTGGAGGCCGACCACCGCTGCGCCATCCCCACCTGCCGAGTGGTCGCTCCCCTGAACATCGAGCACATTGATGACTGGGCACGAGTCCAAAAGCACGAGTTCGACAACCTGATCGTGCTGTGCGCCAACTGCCACGGGCTCAAGAAGGACAAGACCAACGCACGGCACCTCGACCGCAAGGCCCTACGGCAGTACAAAGCCAACCTCGGTCTCCTCAACGCCCGCTATGGCGACTTCGAACGACGAGTGATCGAACTGTTCGCCAGCAACCCAGGTGCCCGCGTCATCAAGCTGACCGGCGGCAGCGACATCAACCGGATTCAGTTGATGCACCTCCTACGCGATGGCATGCTCAGCCGACCGCACCTCGCGGAGCCCAGCTTGTGATCAGCGGTGTCGCTGTCGCCGAGAACTACTACCTCACCGACAAGAGCGTTGGGCTCGTGGAGCGGTGGAAGGCAGCCCAGCCCATTGACGACTCCAGCCCCGTGACCGCGAGTCGAGCTAATCGAACGACTGTGTTTTCCTACGCGACCAGCCTGACGTTCGCAACCATGGAGCCATCCCACCTCAACGCCAGGAGCACTCCATGAGCCGACACGACGTCCTCTGCCCCGCCTGCGGCAGCGCCGACACTATGCGCGAGAAACTCCGCGGCATCGACAACTACGACACCCACGAGAAAGCCGACGCCGAACCCGTTGAAGCCGACCAGTGGAATTGCCTGCGCTGCGACGAGGTCTTCTACCCGCACCCCTGCCCCGAGTGCGGGGCCTACAAAGTCGAAGGCGCCCGCGGGGTCTCCGGGCAACCGTTCGAACGCCCGAACCTGATGGTCACCTGTCGCGGCTGCGGAGCTACAGTACCCGTCCACACCGACATCGTGGACAGCGACTCCGCCAACGGCTAGGTCGCCTTCCACCAGGTCACCTCGAGCAGGCTGTATTCAAGAGTCGACCGATCGATGTGACTTTCCCGGCAACCGATACACCCTCGGAGCAAGGTCTCCCTTGCTCGCGTTCACCAGGACTGGCGCGATACGCACGCGCTTGATCAGCGAACCTTCTGGGCCGTGGTGCTGACGCCGCCAGTGGCCACGGCGCACGTGTGGAGCCAGCGTCCGACCCGTGGGCGCCGATTTCGCTCGGGCATCCCCGCCGGTCCTTTTGACGTTGAGCACCCGCACTCCACCTGCCCCGCCACGCCCGTACAACTTGCGAAACGACGGCATTCCAGCGGCTTGGCGTGCCTCACGAGCAGAGGCGATCTCGCCGAGCCCGCTGTCGGCCTCATGCCAGTCGGCCCAAGCACACGCAGCAGCGAAGTTCTCCACCACCGACGACCACGCCGTCCGAGACCTTTTCGCTGGTACGACAACACGAGCGTGCACGCCACCAGCGTCAGAGGGAATGGCCAGGCACCAGGCGAAATCGTCGGAGAGACGCCCCATGGTGTCTCCGAGGAGCAGCAACCCTTCCACCCGGGCTCCGCGCACCGTCAGCATGCACGACAGCGGAGGGACCTTGTTCCACAGGTTGTAGTCCAGTGGCGCGTCTTGGTGGGTGAGCACGGTCCATTGTTCTCCCTGTTTCCTCAGGCTCTCCATCACGACGGCGTCCAACTCGCCCAGCATCGCCTGCGTTTCGGCGTCCGGTTCGTCGACCGCGGGTAGCCGCAGTGGATCTGCTGCGGCAACGAACACTTGAGGGAAGGGCAGCCGAATCTCTTCCAGGTCTTGTGCCCGCAGGGGCTCAGAGTCGGCGTAACCGTAGGCTTGGCCGGACGGCAGCCAGAACGGCACCGCCGACGCCAGCCCGACCGCGGCTTGGGCCATGGCGTCCCGAGCACTCTGAGTGCTGGGCACCTGTGCTTCCTCAGCATCGGTTTCCAGGTAGTCGCTGTACTGCGACCACGATCCCAACGCCGCAACCTTGTACCAGTACCGCAGCGCGATGGCGTCTCCTGGCGCAGGGAAAGCCGGCAGCGGCTGCCAAGGAGCTGTCAGCCGGTCTGCGGCTCGTATCAGGGTCACGTCACGTTCCAAGTCACCAGCGCAGGCCTGGTGGAAATCCTCGACGGCGCCGGCGGCTATCCCACTACGACCGGCATAAGTCAGGATCGGAGTCGGCGCTCCCACAGTCGCGAGCGACGAAGGGCCCGGGAGCAGGGACGCACCGCAGGCGCCGAGCTGGTCGACGATCTCAGCTCTGTTGGGCTCCTCTAGATCCAGCATGATGCTGCGAGAGGGGTGCCAGTAGTGAATGGCGTCCAGACTGGTGGCTGTGACGGTGCTGTTGAGCAGTGCGGTGCTGACGGAGTCGGCCTCGCGGACCTGTGGCTGCAGTTCCTTGGACAACGCCAGAATGTGCGTTTCCCGTTCGGACGCGGGCAGATCCAGCAGGTCAGTCTGCTGATAGATCTCTCGCCACCGCTTCCGTAGCGGCACCATGCTGGAGGCGTGCGCATCCAAGGGCTTGGCCTCGCGAAAGCTGCGACGCTGCCCCCGCACCATCTGCAGCCGCTGTACCTGCTCGAGCGGCATCCCCCGCTGGTGCGTGTCGGTCAGCACCGGATGGCGGCCCGCGACCAGCAGCACCAGGTTCTCGTGCCCCTCCGCACCGCCCCCCAGCCGGTCGGTGAGGTCATCACACACCTCGTCCCACGCATCCTGGATCGCTTCCCGATGCTTTGACGCATCAGCAAGCACCTCAGACAAGATCGTGTTCTGGCCCTTCAACCGGGCCACCGTGGGCGCAACAT
Source organism: Spirillospora sp. CA-253888 (assembly GCA_050936435.1). Taxonomy (GTDB): domain Bacteria; phylum Actinomycetota; class Actinomycetes; order Streptosporangiales; family Streptosporangiaceae; genus Spirillospora. The sequence continues at coordinate 3,242,410 of JBNJMT010000001.1, read as the reverse complement.
TGGCGTCGCGTTCGGCGACAGTCTGCTCCAACTCCGCGCGCAGCTCCTCCACTTCCCTCACCCGCTGCTCGGCCTGGGCGAGTTTGATGCGCTCAGTCTCGAGTTCAGCAGTGAGCAGACCGAACTCCTGAGCTAGCCGATGCGCGTCCTTGCTGGCCTTGGTACGCTTGTGCTTTCCGCGGGCCATCAGGACTCCCGGGGCAGATAGTCGGCCCGCCGACGCCCCGAGCGACGAATCTTCGCTTGCCGCTCCCGCCAGTCCTGGTAGGCGTCCGCCATCACCTGCTTAAGACGCTCACGGTTGGGGTGCGGCGGGCGACGCAGACTCAACACCTCTGGTACCTCAAGCCAGACCAGCCCGGCATCCGCGATCAACGCCCGAGCCTGAGCGCGCGCTACGGCCTCGTCCGAGAACGCAGCCATCAATCTGCGCGAGCCCGAGTAACTCTCATCGGTTTCCAGCTCCACGCCCGCAGCAATCGTCCGCCCCACCAGCAGGCGAATCCAGTCATTGCCCAGCCACATCGCTTGCAAGCGTTCGGCCAGCTCATCCGACCGAGCCTGCACCGCCTGTAGTTCAGGGGAAGTGACCACGTCACGGTCCTGTGCCGCCGACCGCACAGCCGACTCCGCTGTCGTGCGCCCCTGCGTGCGTTTCTCGGCCGCCAGCCGAGCCTCCCGCACTCGCCGCAGTTCAGCCCGCAACACGGCTACCTGCTCCTCTGTCACCTGCGCGGCGTCGCTCCGCTCACCAGAGGGCTCCTGCACCTAAGCCTCCGAGGGGTGGGGCTTTCAGTATTTCCGGTCTCCTCGCGCCGATGTGGATATTGCCGTCCTCGCACGCGGCCACACATGGCCGTAAGAGAACGGGTGTGGTTCCTTTGCAAGGACCTCGCCACCTGCATGAGCTGCGACCTCGTGGGTCGGAGTACGAGCTGTTCGGTCCTGCCCACGGATCCGGAGGCGGCGGTAGGCCCTGTTCCGTGCTCGCGCGCCATCAGCGGCTTTGCAGCGGAACGGCAGGACGGCGGGCCCAGCGTGAACCCGACCGGATTGGTGCATCCCCAGCTCAGCAGGTCCTTACAAAGGAATCACACCCTTCGGCTTTTGAGCTGCACAGACTCTGGCCTCTGCCGTGGCTGTGATACGGAGAGGAGGCGTCCTTTACCTTCAAGACCGCCGAATCAGCAGGTGCCAGGACCCTTTTATGTAGTGACAGGGATCGGGTGGCCGTCACGGGTCACCCCAGATGAACAACGCACCACACAATCCGCACGATGAAGGCCAGGGGCGCACTGGCTCAGCTGGAGTCGGCGACAAGCGGCTGTTGCCGCTGACGGTCTGGCTGTGCTCTGACGACACCGGCCCGACCACGCGCAGGACCACCACGACCAGCACGGCTACTTCGACCAGCGGACGGAAGCCGCAGGATCAGGTGTGCGCCCAGCATCGCCAAGCCGTCGGCGCGCAGTTGGCGCGGCATCTGGTCGAGACCTGTACCCGGCCGGGTGACTTGGTGGTGGAGGCGTTCACCAGCAGCGCCACCACACTGGTCACCGCTGTTCAGGCCGGGCGGGATGGGGCGGCGCTGGTGCCGCACTTCCCGCTCGCGCAGCACATCGGTGCCCGTATCCGTGCTGAGCTGCCCGAAGCGCTGCGGCAGCGGGCCGGGTTGCGGCCGGTGCGCCCCGACCAGATGGCGCGGGGCTTGGCCGACCGGCTGGGTGAGGTCGCGCTGGTGGTGGCTGCGCCTCCGGCCTATGAGGTCGGCGGTCGGGTGCCCAAGGTTGCCGCAGGCGCGCGCGGTTGTCCTGCGTGCCGGGCCGATCTGTGGATGCTGGACGGCGAGCAGATGCACCGGTTCCTGTTCGCCTGCTGGCGGGTGTTGAAGCCCGGCGGGGTGCTGGCGGTCATCACCACCGCCCGCCATCGTGAGGACGGGCGGTTGCACGACCCCGCGCCCCGGATCATTCAGCACGCCTCGGGTCTGGGGTTGCGGTACGTGCAGCACGTCATCGCGCTGCGCGTGCCGATCGACGGCGACACCCTGGCGGTCCAGTACGCCCCCGGCGAGCTTGCACAGTTGCGCGATGCGGCTTCGCGCGCCCTGCCGCCGAAGGTGAGCGTGCACGCCGACGTGTGTCTGTTCATCAAGTCCGCCTCCACCGGCGTCGGGGGTGCCCGATGACCCAGCACGACAACGCCCGCGAGCGCCAGGACCAGCACGAGCGCCAGAAGTACGAAAGCCAGGGGACTGGAGCGTTGGCGTCGGTGTGGACCACCGGCCAGTGGCCTTCTCGCACCCAGCGGGCGGGGCGTTACACGCCCGAGTCGATGCGTCACCCCGGCAAGATGTTGCCCGCCATCGCGGCGCAAGTGATTGCCGCGTTCACCCGTCCCGGCGAGCTGGTGGTCGACCCGATGTGCGGGATCGGCACCACCCTGGTCGAGGCGATCCACCAGGGCCGCGATGCGATCGGGGTGGAGTACGAGAGCGAGTTCACCCAACTGGCGCTGGGAAACCTGCTGCTGGCCAAAAAGCAGGGCGCGACCGGCACCGTGAAGCTGTGCCGTGGGGACGGCGCGGCGGTCGCCACGCTGTTCGGTGACCGGCGCGGCCAAGCTGCTTTGGTGCTGACCTCCCCACCGTACGGGCCGCACACCCACGGACAGGTGCGCACCGGCCGCGACAACGGCGGCGGCAAGGTACAGAAAGCCCACTTCCGTTACTCAACCGGCGGCCGCGATCGGGGGAACCTGGCCCACCGCAAGCTGGAAGACTTGCTGGAGGGCTTCGGGCGCATTCTGTCTGGCAGCGCCGAGCTGCTGGCTCCAAGCGGCGTAGTGGCTATCACCGTGCGGCCGATCCGGATGAACGGGGCGCTGGTCGATCTGCCTGGCTTGGTGGTGGAGACCGCCGAGCGCAACGGGCTGGTGCTGACCGATCGCTTTGCCGCGTTGCTGGCCGGAGTCCGTGACGGCGGCCTGGTGAACCGGGCTTCGTTCTTCCAGCTGGTGGAGGCCCGCCGTGCTCGCGAGCGCGGTGTCCCGGTATGCGCGAGCGCGCATGAGGACCTGTTGGTCTTCCAGCGCGCCGCCGACCTGAAGCGGGGCCGCTGATGACGTCGAGCAAATGGCCGACCTTGCCCGTCCCGGTCCGTCCTGCCCGGCGCGATCGGGTGGCTGAGGTGCTGGCGGCGCTTCAACAGGGCGCCTGCGGCAGGTGCGGACGCGCCCGCTATCTCAGCCGCCGCCAAGCCCGCCGCGCTGCCCAGATCGCTGCACCGGGAGCGAGTCTGCGCGCCTTCCGGTGCGACCTCTGGTGGCATCTGCGGGCATCCGCCGGCCACGCCGAGAACGCAGCCCCTCCGGTCACCGTGCTCGCGCCTTGTCCGCCGAGCACGAGCGGACTGGAGCTTTGGGACAGAGGTGAGCGTCGATACCGGTCCCGCCGTCGCCCGCCCGGTGACCATCCCCACCACGGGGACCACCACCGGAACGTGCGGCGGCGAGCGGAAACCGCCGCCCCGACGGGCGGCCGGTGACCGGAACCGACGGGTCAAGCAGCAGGAGGGTGCGCGTGACCGTGCCGACCGAGCCCCCACAGCTCACCCCCGGCACGACCCACGCGCTCCTGCGAATCCTGCTCAAGGCCCACAACCGCGCTCACCCGAACTCCAGCATCAAGGAGAGGTCATGCCCCAATCCGGCTCCGACTCCCAGCCCCGACCATTGAACGTCACCTCCAGCCGCCACTCCCGCACCGATCCTGGCCTCAGCGAGGCTGACAACCGCCAGGTCCGCCCAACGAAGGCGGATCTGCAACGCCGCAATGTCCTCCGTGCCGACGAGTCCGGCGCCATCGCCGAGATTGGACGCGTGCCGCTGCGGTTCGCCCTGTACGGCTATGCGCTGGAGCAGCCCCGCGACGGCCGCAGGCCGCACGCGGCCCAGTGGTGGGATCAGCAGACCGCCCGCACCGTGATCGAGCCGCGCGGCGGCAAGATCACGGCCGAGTACTTCGACATCCTGTCCACCAACGACGGCGAGCCGATCGAGGTGCTCCAGACGGCCTGGGGCCAGCGGCCTCAGGCCCGTGCCCTGATCGATGACCTGCCCGCCGACGTCTTCGACGCCGTGATCATCGCGCGCGTCACCTTCCGCACCTTCGCCGCCACGCCCCTGTGGGACGTGGTCGAACTGCTCGCCCGGCACGGCAAGCAACTGTGGACCGGGGAGACCGGTGGCCCGCTCGACCCCGCCAGCCGCAGGGACGTGCTGCTGATGAAGATTCTGGCCGGGGCTAACGAACCTCGCCCCGGTCAGACCAACCCCGACCGCTCCTGCGGCTCAGCCACTCATCCGCACGCCGCCAACCCCTAGCGAGCCCTGTGGGTCGGGGTGTCGGCCAAGACCTTGGCCGACACCCCGACCCACAGCCCAACAGGGAGTGCTTGCCGTCCCAAAGAGACGATCAGGAGAAGGTCATGTCCCAAGCTCTGGCTGACCGAAAGCCGTTGCGTTTCGCGTTCCTCGGGCGTGTGTCCACCGAGGATAAGCAGGACCCTGAAGCCTCCCGCGCCTGGCAGCTCCGCCGCGCCCGTGCGCTGATCGAGTCGAAGGGAGGGGAGATCGTCGCCGAGTTCTTCGACGTGGACAAGTCCCGCTCGATCCCCTGGCAGCGCCGCCCGCACGCCTCAGCGCTGCTGGCCGAACTCAAAGACCCTGACCGGGGCTATGACGCGGTCGTGATCGGGGAGCCGCAACGCGCCTTCTACGGCAACCAGTACTCGCTGACCTTTCCGCTGTTCGAGCACTACCAGGTGCCGCTGTGGGTGCCCGAGGTCGGCGGCCCCATCGACGGAGCCAACGAAGCCCACGACATGATCATGAGTGTCTTCGGTGGACTGTCCAAGGGCGAACGCAACCGCATCAAGATCCGCGTTCGCGCCGCGATGGCGGCCATCACCACCACCGAAGGCCGCTACCTGGGAGGCCGCCCGCCCTACGGTTACCAACTCGTGGACGCCGGCCCGCATCCCAATCCCGCCAAGGCCGCCGACGGCAAACGCCTCAAGCGCCTGGTCGCCCACCCGGTCCATTCATTGGTCGTGAAGTGGATCTTCGCGCAGTACATCAAGCAGCGGGGCAAAGGACTCCTCGACATCGCCGAAGAACTGACCCGCATGGGCATCCCGTCCCCTTCGGCCAGCGACCCCGAACGCAACCGCCACCGCAACCAGATCGCCTGGTCCAAGTCGGCGATCAGGACCATCATCGGCAACCCGCGCTATACCGGCCATGAGGTCTGGGGCAAGCAGCGCAAGGACGAAGTGCTGCTGGACGTCAACGACGTCGCACTCGGCTACACCACCAAGCAACGCTGGAACGACCGCGCCGACTGGATCTGGTCCGACTACACCGTCCACGACGAAATCGTGTCCATCGAAGACTTCGAACGGGCCCAAAAGCTTCGCGCGTCCCGAGCCGGCGGCCAGTACTCCAAGAAGGGCAACCCCACCAAGCGGCCCTACGTCTTCCGAGGCTGCGTGCAGTGCGGCTACTGCCAGCGCAAGATGCAGGGCAACTGGAACAACGACCAGGCTTACTACCGCTGCCGGTTCCCCAGCGAATACGCCCTGGTCAACGAACTCGACCACCCCAGGATCGTCTACCTGCGCGAAGCGGAGATCCTGCCGCCGGTCGACGCCTGGCTGGCCACGGCGTTCGCGCCGAGCCGGATCGCCGCCACCATCGACATGATGGCCGAGCACACAGTGAACCCGGACGAAGCGGCTGCCGCCGAACTCCGCAAGGAGCTGGCGCAGTGCGATCGCAAGCTCATCCGCTACCGGGCGGCCCTGGACGCGGGAGCCGATCCGATCGAGGTCACCGGCTGGATCAACGAGGTGAAGAGGCAGCGCGCAGAAGCCGAGGAGAAGCTGCGAACGGTCCCGAGCGGTGAACGGATCTCGCGTGAAGAGATCACCGACATGCTCAACCGGGTGGGCGACCTCACACAGATGGTCTTCCGCGCCGATCCGTTGGAGAAGGCGGATCTCTACCAGCAGATGGGGCTGGCGATGACCTACTATCCCCAAAAGCACGAAGTGGAGGCCCGGATCATTCCGGAACCCCCACATGTGCGGTCGGTGCGTGTCCGAGGGGGGACTTGAACCCCCATGCCCCGTAAAGGGCACTAGCACCTCAAGCTAGCGCGTCTGCCTATTCCGCCACCCGGACAGGTGTGCACGCCGCAGCGCTGTGCGGCGGGCTTCACCATACCAAAGGTCCGGAGTCGCGGCGAAGTCGATCGAGGGGCACCATGGGTCGGGTACGGGACTCCCAGGCGTGAAGGTGATCACTGTGGCTCATCGGCCCACCGCTGAGGACGAGGTCGTCCGGCTCTGCCAGGAGCTGATCCGGATCGACACCAGCAACCCCGGGGACAACTCCGGGCCCGGGGAGCGGGCGGCCGCCGAGTACGTGGCCGCCGCGCTCGACGAGGTCGGGCTCGAGGCCCGGATCCTGGAGTCGCACCCCGGGCGGGCCAGCGTCGTCGCCCGCATCGAGGGGGAGGACCCCTCGCGCGACGCCCTGCTGCTGCACGGGCACCTCGACGTCGTGCCGGCCAAGCGGGAGGACTGGACCCGCGACCCGTTCGGGGGAGAGATCGCCGACGGGTGCGTCTGGGGGCGCGGGGCCGTCGACATGAAGGACATGGACGCGATGATGCTCGCCGTCGTCCGGCAGCGGCTCCGGGAGGGGCGCAGGCCGCCGCGCGACGTCGTGCTCGCCTTCCTCGCCGACGAGGAGGCCGGAGGCGAGTACGGCGCGCAGTGGCTCGTCCAGAAGCATCCCGGGCTGTTCGAGGGGTGCACCGAGGCCGTGGGCGAGGTCGGCGGGTTCAGCCTCACCGTCCCGGGCGACAAGCGCATGTACCTCATCGAGACGGCGGAGAAGGGCATCGCCTGGATGAACCTCACCGCCACGGGGACGGCCGGGCACGGGTCCATGGTCCACCCCGACAACGCCGTCACGGCCGTGGCGGCGGCCGTGGCGCGGCTGGGGAGCCACGAGTTCCCCGTGCGGATGACCAAGACCGTGCGCGCCTTCCTCGAACGCGCCTGCCTGGCCTACGGCGTCGAGTTCGACCCGGACGACCCCGAGGCGTGCCTGGAGAAGATCGGCCCGCTCGCCCGGATGATCGGCGCCACCCTCCGGCACACCCTCAACCCGACGCGGCTGGACGCCGGGTACAAGACGAACGTCATTCCCCAGACCGCCACCGCCCAGGTCGACGGGCGCTATCTGCCCGGGCACGAGGACGAGTTCTTCTCCGTGGTGGACGGGCTCCTCGGGCCGGACGTGCGGCGCGATTTCATCTACAACGACCAGGCCCTGGAGGTCGAGTACGAGGGCGCGCTCGTCGACGCCATGGAGAAGGCCCTGATCTCGGAGGACGAGGGCGCCCTGCCCGTGCCCTACTGCCTCAGCGGCGGCACCGACGCCAAGCATTTCGCCAAGCTCGGGATGCGCTGCTACGGATTCGCGCCGCTCCGGCTTCCCCCGGAATTGGACTTTTCCGGAATGTTCCACGGAATCGACGAACGGGTCCCCGTGGACGGACTGCGTTTCGGCGTGCGCGTTCTCGACCATTTCCTTGATCGCGCCTGATTTCTTCTCCGTATCCCCGTCGCGAGTGCGATCCGTGGTGCTACGGTCACCAAACGTAGGGGGCGGGATGACCCGCTCTTGACGATCGGTGGGGAGCACCTGTGACGTTCGACTCGGCACTGACACGGGCGGTCTCCGCCCTGTCGTGCCGTGTCGCGGTCCGCAGGCTCCTCGTCGTCCTGGGCCTCGTGGCCGCCGGCTGGCTGCTCGGCGGCGCCGCGCAGGCGCACGCCGACGGTCCGTCCCCGGCCGACGCCGCGCGCGTCGTCACCGACGCCCCGGTGCTGGGCGACGCCGTCCGCGTCGCCAGGGCGGCCGCCGCCCGCGAGGCGCAGGTCCCGCGCCCGGTGCCACCCGTCCGCGCCATCGTGGACGAGACCGTCAAGGACCGGCGCCCGATCGACGCGGCCGTGCCGCCCGTCGCCGTGCCGCAGGTGCGGCCCGTCGAGCGGGACGTCCCGCGGACGGTCCGGACCCGGTCCGAGCCGGTCGAGGCGGCCACCGAACGCGCGACGGCCGCCGCCGCGTTGACGCCGCGGCGTCCCGCCAAGAAGGCCGAGGCCGCCGAGCGCGCCCTCGTCCGCAAGACGCACCTCAAGCGGCACACCGCGCCGGAAGCCGCCGACCGGGCCGGTGACGCCCGGCCCCTGGCCCCGCTTCCGGCGCCCGCCGAGGCCGGGTCGGCCCTGCCGACCTCCGGCCTGGTCCTCATCGGCGGGATCGGCGCACCGCCGCACCCGCCGCGCCTGGGCGCTGAACCGCCCCCGAGGCGTGCTGCTGCGCGCCCCCGGCGCGGTGCCCCCGGCCGTCCGCACCGCCGCGGACGAGCCGTCCTTCGCGCCCGACTAGCGCGCACCCCACGACTCCGGCCCCCGTCCCGAGCGGCTCGGGCCGCGGCCGGGACGCGACGCCCCCTGGCGTCCGTCATCTCCCGAGATGCCCGTGCGATCGCCCCTGCCCGGCCGTCGCACGCCCAGATCTCGATCCGTCAGTCACATCAGTAGATCTCCCCCGAACGGAGCCATCATGCGAACGTGGTCCAAGGGCACCGCCCGCACCGTCGCCCTCACCGCGAGCTTCGTCGCGCTCGGCGCCACCACCGTCCCGGCCACCGCCTTCGCCGACACCACCAGCGGCGAGTCCGGTGTCCTCGGCGGCAACCAGGTCAACCTGCCGGTCTCCGCGCCGATCAACATCAGCGGCAACGGCAACGGCAAGTCCCAGGGCGGTGCGAGCGTCCACAACGGAGGCGGCGGCGGCCAGACCACCTCCGGCAAGCACGGCGTCGCCTCCGGCAACCAGGTCAACGCGCCGATCTCGGCCCCGATCAACGCCTGCGGCAACTCGCTGGCGCTGTTCGGCCACGCCGAGGCCGGCTGCAAGGGCGGCGCGACCGTCAAGAACGGCGGCGGCAGCGGCGGCGGCCAGAAGACCTCCGGCCAGTCCGGCGTCGCCTCCGGCAACCAGGTGAACGCGCCGGTCTCGGTGCCCGTCAACGCCTGCGGCAACGCCGTGGCGATCTTCGGTTCGGCCGACGCCGGCTGCAAGGGCGGCGCCAAGGTCGACAACCAGGGCAGCGGCGGCGGCCAGATCACCTCGGGCCAGTTCGGCGTCATCGCCGGCAACCAGGTGAACGCGCCGGTCTCGGCGCCGGTCAACGTCTGCGGCAACGCCGCGGCGATCTTCGGCGAGGCGGTGGCCGGCTGCGACGGCGGCGCCTCGGTCAAGAACGGCGGCCACACCGGCGCCGGGCAGACCACCTCCGGCAAGTCCAGCGTGGGCGGCGGCAACCAGGTCAACGCGCCGATCAGCGCCCCGATCGACGTCTGCGGCAACGCCGTGGGCAACGCCGTCGCCGACTGCGACGGCGGGGCCTCGGTCCGCAACGGCGGGCACGGCTCCGGCGGCCAGCGGACCAACGGCGACCACAGCGTGCTGGGCGGCAACCAGGCCAACGCGCCCGTCAGCGTCCCGGTCAGCGTCTGCGGCAACGCGGCCGCGGTGCTGGGCGAGGCCGGGGCGTTCTGCCAGGGCGGCGCGCACGTGCGCAGCAGCTCGGGCGGCGGCCAGACCACCTCCGGCCAGTCCGGCGTGCTGGCCGGCAACCAGGCCAACGCGCCGGTGAACATCCCCGTCAACGTGTGCGGCAACGCCGTCGCGGTGCTGGGCGCCGCGGCGGCCGGGTGCAACGGCACCGCGGTCGTGGAGGGCCCGCAGGGCGCGGGCGACCACACCAAGGGCGGCAACCAGGTCAACGCGCCGACCAAGGCGCCGGTGGACGTGTGCGGCAACAACGTCGCGGTCGCGGGCAAGCCCAAGCCGCAGTGCGACGACGGCCCGAGCTGGGGCGGCTACCAGTCCTACCAGCGCGGCGCCGGGTCCGGCGCCGTGCCCGGCCTGCCCGCCGTCGGCGAGCTGTCCAAGGCCCTGCCGGTGAGCCCGGCCGCGGCGATGCCCGCGCTGCCGAAGCTGCCCGCGGCGTCCGCCCCCGGCCAGGCGCCGTCCGCCTCCCGCCAGGCGGCGCCCGCCGGCCTGCCGCTCCCGGTCGAGGACCCGCTGGCGGGCGTGCCGCTGTCGGGGCTGCCCCGGCTGGCCGGCGCCGAGCAGATCACCGGTCAGCTCCCGGGCGCGGTGCCGACCCACCGGATGCGCGGCGACGAGCCGAAGCCCGTCGGCTCGCTGCCGCTGGTCGGCTCCCTGCCGCCCAAGCCGAGGTCGGTGCCGCTGGTCGGCTCCCTGATGCCGAAGAAGAGCAAGAGCAAGGCGGGGAAGCGGGAGGTGTCCAGCAACGCGGCCACGCTGCCGGTGGACGCCGGCAAGCTCCCGGTGGACACCGGCAAGCTGCCGGTGACGCCGCCCCAGCTGCCCGGCACCGGCGTCCTGCGGGCCGCCCCCGCCGTCCCGGTCATGCCGATGGCCCCGGCCCCGGCCGCCCGCGCCCGGAACCTGCCTGTCGCCCTGCCCGCCAACGTGCCGGCCGTCCCCGGCGTGCCCACGCTGCCCGGTCTGTCGGCGCTGCCGGTCACCGGTGACATCAAGGCCCCCGAAGTCGGCGGTGTGACCGACAAGGCCGGCGGCGTGACCGGCGCGGCCGAGGGCGTGACCGGCGGCCTCGGCGCGATCAAGCCGGTCGCGGCGGCCACGCCCCTGGACGGGGACGAGCGCGGCGGCCCGCTGTGGGTGCTGGCCGCCGCCGCGGTGATGACGGCCCTGTCGGGCGCGGTCGCGCTGACCCGCCGGGTCCGCGTCGGCCGCCGCCGCTGATCCACCGGCCCTGGTGACCCGGTGGTCACGGGCGTGCGGACCGCCGAGCGGCTCGGCGGACCCCGCGGGCCCGGGCGCCGCCGGGAGCACCGGCTCGGCCGCCGGATTCGCGGAGGTCCGCGAGCCCGGCACAGACGTCCCCCGCGCGGCCGCCGGCCCGCGCGGAGGCCGCAGGGCGCACCGATCGGCGGCGCCAGCCCGGGTGGCACGGACGCGTCAGCCCGACGCGGACGCTGGGCGGGACCGCCGGCCACCGCCCCCGTGAGGGCGATCACCTCGCGGAGGCGGCGCCCCGGGCGCGGTGCCCGGAAACGGTCAACCGGCCGTCAAGGCATCGTTGATCTCCCGGGGACGCCCGAGACGCTCTGCCCGTTCCGGAGGCGCGGTCCGGAACGGGCAGAGCCTTGTCCGAAGGCAATATGATTACCGCACGTCATAGGATTCGTACGTAGTGCTACGCTCCGGGCGGGACCGGTCAGAACGTACGGACCTGGCGGATGATCTTGCGCCGGAGTTGGATTCGGCGGCTACCGTCGGGGTAGAGGCGCAACCGATCGATCTCCCAGCCGCCGCGTTCGGCGTGCTCGGTGAGGATCTGCCGGGCGGTGTCTCGGGTGGTGCCGCGCGGCAGTCGCAGGACGAGGTAGGTGTACTCCACCATTGCGACCATTATGACCTGACGGTGAACGACGCCGGTCCTCCGGTGGCGACCGCGGTCGGCACCTCCGACGGGGACGTGTCATCCTGTCGGGGGCCCGTGCCGAACGGCGCCCGGCGCCCGCTCCCGGGGGCCGTGGCCGATGATCCCGGTACTACCGACGGGAACTCGCGGGCATGAACGCGTCGTCGAGCAACGTTGTAGCAAGCCCGTACTAGTGAGACCAGACAGCGAGGTTGGAGCGACTGTGCCAGCCAAGAACGGCACCGCGAAGAGCGGCCGGGCCGGGGGCGGTACCCGCCTGGTGATCGTCGAGTCGCCGGCGAAGGCGAAGACGATCGCGGGGTACCTGGGCCGTGGCTACATCGTGGAGTCCAGTATCGGCCACATCCGGGACCTGCCCGGAAGCGCCTCGGAGGTGCCGGCCAAGTACGAGGGCGAGCCGTGGGCCAAGCTCGGCGTGAACGTCGAGCACGGCTTCGAGCCGCTCTACGTGATCAACACCGACAAGAAGGCGCAGGTCGCCAAGCTCAAGAAGCTGCTGGCGGAGGCCGACGAACTCTTCCTGGCCACCGACGAGGACCGCGAGGGCGAGGCGATCGCCTGGCACCTGCAGGAGGTCCTCAAGCCCAAGGTCCCGGTGCACCGGATGACCTTCAACGAGATCACCAAGGACGCGATCCAGCAGGCCGCCGCCAACCCCCGCGACCTCAACCTGCGCCTGGTGGACGCCCAGGAGACCCGGCGCATCCTCGACCGGCTGTACGGCTACGAGGTCAGCCCGGTCCTGTGGAAGAAGATCATGCCGAAGCTGTCGGCGGGCCGCGTGCAGTCGGTGGCGACCCGGCTGGTGGTGGAGCGCGAGCGCGACCGCATCGCGTTCGTCCCGGCCGACTACTGGGACATCCAGGCCGAGTTCGACACCGGCCGCGACGAGGAGCCCACCGCGTTCAAGGCGGGCCTGGTCGCGGTCGACGGCAAGCGCGTCGCGCAGGGCCGCGACTTCTCCTCCGAGGGCGTCCTCAAGAGCGCGAGCGCCAACGTGCTCCACCTCGACGAGCAGGCCGCGCGCGGGCTGGCGCAGCGGCTGGGCGGCCGCCCCTACGAGGTCAAGTCGGTCGAGTCCAAGCCCTACACGCGCAAGCCCTACCCGCCGTTCCGCACCACCACGCTGCAGCAGGAGGCCAGCCGCAAGCTGGGCTTCTCCGCCAAGTACACGATGTCGGTCGCGCAGAAGCTGTACGAGAACGGCTTCATCACCTACATGCGCACCGACTCCATCACCCTGTCGGAGACCGCGATCACCGCGGCCCGGCGGCAGGCGTCGGCGCTGTTCGGCGCGCAGTACGTGCCCGACAAGCCCCGTGTGTACGCCTCCAAGGTCAAGAACGCCCAGGAGGCGCACGAGGCGGTCCGCCCGGCGGGCGAGGTGTTCCGCACCCCCGCCGAGACCGGCCTGGGCGGCGACCAGTTCCGGCTGTACGAGCTGATCTGGAAGCGCACGATCGCCTCGCAGATGAAGGACGCGGTCGGCCGGTCGGTGTCGATCCGGGTGACGGGGGAGTCCACGCAGGGCGAGGTCGCCGAGTTCGGCGCGACCGGTAAGACGATCACCTTCCACGGCTTCCTGAAGGCCTACGTGGAGGGCGCCGACGACCCCGCGACCGACCGCGACGACGCCGAGCGGCGCCTGCCCAACCTCGGCGAGGGCGACCCGCTGTCGGCGCGCTCGGTGGAGGCGTCGGGCCACTCGACCAAGCCGCCGGCCCGCTACACCGAGGCCAGCCTGGTCAAGGAGCTGGAGGACCGCGAGATCGGCCGGCCCTCCACCTACGCCTCGATCATCGGCACGATCCTCGACCGCGGGTACGTGTTCAAGAAGGGCACCGCGCTGGTGCCGTCCTTCCTGGCGTTCGCGGTGACCAACCTGCTGGAGCGCCACTTCGGCAACCTGGTCGACTACGACTTCACCGCCCACATGGAGGACGGCCTCGACGAGATCGCCCGCGGCGAGGCCGAGCGGGTGCGCTGGCTGACCCGGTTCTACTTCGGCGACAACGGCGAGGAGGGCCTGAAGGAGCTGACCGGCGACATCGGGGACATCGACGCCAAGGGCGTCAGCTCGTTCCCGATCAAGAACACCGACATCATGGTGCGCGTCGGCCGCTACGGCCCCTACCTCGACCGCGACGGCGAGCGCGTCAACATCCCCGAGGACCTGGCGCCCGACGAGCTGACGGCCGAGAAGGCCGAGGAGCTGTTCGCGCAGCCGTCCGGCGACCGCGAGCTGGGCGTCGACCCGGCGACCGGGCACACGATCGTCGCCAAGTCGGGACGCTTCGGCCCCTACGTCACCGAGATCCTCCCCGAGCCTCCTTCGGCTCCGCCGAAGACGCCTTCGGCGTCGCCTCCCGCCGAGGGCTCGAAACCCGTTTCTCAAAAGCGTGGGCGCACGAAGAAGGCCGACACCAAGCCCCGCACCGGATCGCTGTTCAAGACGATGTCGCTGGACACGATCACGCTGGACGACGCGCTGAAGCTGCTGTCGCTGCCGCGCGTGCTGGGCGAGCTGGACGGCGAGCCGGTGACCGCGCAGAACGGGCGCTTCGGCCCCTACATCAAGCGCGGCACCGACAGCCGTTCGCTGGGGTCGGAGGACGAGCTGTTCACCGTCACCCTGGAGCAGGCCAAGGAGCTGCTGGCGCAGCCCAAGCAGCGGGGCCGGGGCCGTGCGGCCGCCGCGCCGCCGCTGCGCGAGCTCGGCAACGATCCGGCCAGCGGCAAGCCGGTGGTGGTGAAGGAGGGCCGGTTCGGCCCCTACGTCACCGACGGCGAGACCAACGCCAGCCTCCGCAAGGGCGACGAGGTCGAGGCCATCACCATCCAGCGCGCCGCCGAACTGCTCGCCGAGCGGCGTGAGAAGGTGGCCGCGGGCGGCGGCAAGAAGAAGACGACGACCCGCCGCCGCACCTCGACGAAGTCCGGTTCCTAAGGACAACTACGCCGATACCCTGACCGACATGACCAGAACGGACGCCACTCGGCCGCACCCCGCCGTGTCGCGGGACGTCACGTCGAACGCCCAGGTCGAGCGGCTGCGCACCACGCTGTCGTTGTCGGGCCTCGGCCACTGGCTGACGCTCCCGGCGCTGACCGCCATGGCGGGCGTGCTGACCCGCGAGGACGATCTGGCGGTGCGCGCGCAGGCCGTCGGCCTGGTGCTGGCGGCCTGGCTGCTGCCGCTGGTGGCGCTGCCGCCCGCGGGCGCGGCGGTCGCGGCCCGGCTCGACCGGCGGACCGCGCTGCTGGCGATGGACGCGGTGCGGGCCGTGCTGGTGCTGTCGGTGCCGCTGGTCGACCTGCTGATCCCCGCGATCGACCCGCTGCTGTGGACGGGGATCGCGGCCGTGCTGGTGTCGCTGGCGGGCCTGGTGTGGGCGGCGGCCGCCGACGCGTGCGCGCCGCCCGCCCGGGACGAGATCGGCGGGGCCGGCGGGGACGGCGGGGACGAGGTCGGGGCGGCCGAGGGCGAGGGCCGCCGCTCGTTGTGGCGGTCGGTGTTCGCCATGGCCCCGTTCGCGGCGCTGCTGTTCACCTTCCTGTCCCTGGCCGCCGACGCGGTGCTGGACGCCGCCGACCGCGCGCACCTGGCGCTGTACGCCACGTTCGCGATCTTCGCGGTGACGGCACTGCTCAGCGGCCTGGCGCGGAGCCTGCCCGCCGGGCCGGCGCCCGCCGTCGCCGTGCGGGCCCCGATCGTGGCGCTGTTCCGCCGGTCGGAGCGGGCGGGCGCGCCCGGCCTGCTGCTCGCGGTCGCCGCGACGGCCCTGGCCGCCGGCTCGCTGCTCGCGCTCGCCAAGGTGCACGCCCGCGAGCTGGGCGGCGGCGACCCCGGCTACGGCGCGATCCTGGTCGCGCTGGCGTTCGGGGTGGCGTTCGGCGTCTTCCTGGGGCCGCGCGTGCTCGGCCCGTTCAGCCGCCGCCGCCTGCTCGGCCTGGCCGTGGTCGCCGCCGCGCTCGCGCTGCTGGTGATCGCCCTGGTGCAGAACCTGGTCGTCGTGGCGTTCGTCACCGCCCTGCTCGGCGTCGCCGCCGGGATCGCCTGGGCGGCGGCCCGGCTGACCGACGCCTCGACCGTCCGCCCCCGCGCGGCCGTCGCCGTCGTGGCGCTGCTGGCCGCGGCCGTCGCGCCGCCGGTCGCCGGCGCGCTGGGCGCCCACCGCCTCAGGGCGGGCGGCGCCGTCTACGACTTCACCGGCGTCGGCGTGGTGCTGCTGGCCGCGGCCGTGCTGACGCTGGTCGCGGGCCTGGTCGCCTACCGCCGCCTGGACGACCGGCGCGGCATCGCGCTGTCGCTCGACCTGGCCGCCGCGCTGCGCGGCGAGGTCTACGCCCCGCCCGCCCCCGCCGAGCCGGAGGTCCCGCGCGTCGAGCCCGAGCGCGGCGTGTTCATCGCGTTCGAGGGCGGCGAGGGCGCGGGCAAGACCACCCAGGCGCGGCTCGCGGCGATCTGGCTGCGCGACCACGGCTACGACGTGGTCTCCACCAACGAGCCCGGCGCGACCAAGACCGGGATGCGGCTGCGCGCGCTGCTGCTGGACAAGGAGACCACCGGCCTGTCGGCCCGCGCCGAGACGCTGCTGTACGCCGCCGACCGCGCCGACCACGTCGCCAACGTGATCGTCCCGGCGATGGAGCGCGGCGCGATCGTGGTCAGCGACCGGTACGTGGACTCCTCCCTCGCCTACCAGGGCTACGGGCGGCGCCAGCCGGTCGAGGAGATCGCCGAGGTGAACGCGTGGGCGACCGGCGGCCTGGTCCCGGACCTGACGGTGCTGCTGGAGGTCCCGCCGGAGACCGGCCTGAACCGCCTGACCACCGAGCCCGACCGGATGGAGTCCGAGCCGCGCGACTTCCACGACCGGGTGCTGGCGGGCTTCCGCGCGCTGGCCGAGGCGCACCCCGAGCGCTACCTGATCGTGTCGGCGGGCCGCGACCGCTCCCAGACCGAGATCAGCCGTGAGATCCAGGAGCGCATCGCCGAGCTGCTGCCCGACCCCGTCCCGGCCGGGACCGAGGACATCACCAGCACCTTCCCCGCCATCACCGACGCCTGACCCGCGCGGCCGCCGGTAACCTGTCGGCATGAGCGTGTGGGATGACCTGGTGGGGCAGGAGCCGGTCGTCGAACAGCTGCGCTCGGCCGCCGAGGGCGAGGGCAAGCCGGCGCACGCGTGGCTGTTCACCGGGCCGCCCGGGTCGGGCCGCACGGCCGCCGCCCGCGCGTTCGCGGCGGCGCTGCAGTGCAACGAGACGCCGCGCGGCTGCGGGCACTGCGCGTCCTGCCACCAGGTGCTGCAGGGCACGCACGCCGACGTCGAGGTGATCCGGCCCGCCGGGCTGTCGTTCGGCGTGAAGGAGACCCGCGAGCTGGTGCTGCGCGCCGCGTCCTCGCCGAGCGGCGGCCGCTGGCAGGTCGTGCTGTTCGAGGACGCCGACCGCGCCACCGAGGCGGCCGCCAACGCGCTGCTGAAGGCGATCGAGGAGCCGCCGCCGCGCACGATCTGGCTGCTGTGCACGCCGTCGCCCGAGGACCTGCTGGTGACGATCCGGTCCCGGTGCCGCCTGGTGACGCTGCGCACGCCGGCGGTCGGCGCGGTCGCGGAGGTGCTGCGGCTGCGCGACGGCGTGGACGCGGGCACGGCCGAGACCGTGGCCCGCGCGGCGCAGGGCCACATCAGCCGCGCCCGCCGCCTGGCGACCGACCCGGAGGCGCGCAAGCGCCGCGACGAGGTGCTGGCGGTGCCGCGCCGCCTGACGTCGGTGGGCCCGGCCGTCGCGGCGGCCGAGGCGCTGGTGAAGGCGGCCGAGGCCGAGGCGAAGGCCACGGTGGAGGAGCTGAACGAGTCGGAGACGGCGGCCCTGCGCCAGGCGCTGGGCGAGAGCGCGAAGGGCCGGATGCCGCGCGGCACGGCGGGCGCGCTGAAGGAGCTGGAGGACCGGCAGAAGTCCCGCGCCACGCGCCTGAAGCGCGACGCGCTCGACCGGGCGCTGCTCGACCTCGCCTCCTACTACCGCGACGTTCTGACGCTGCAGCTCGGCGCGGGCAGCGAGCTGGTCAACACCGAGCTGGGCGCCGAGCTGCGCTCGGCCGCCGCGGACGGCACGCCCGAGGCGACGCTGCGGCGGCTCGACGCGATCATGCACTGCCGCGGGCAGCTCGGCGCGAACGTGAACCCGCTGCTGGCCGTGGAGGCCATGACGCTGGCGCTGCGCACCCGCTGAATCCCGCCACCGGCGCGAGGCAGCATTCCGGCGGGCGGCGCGTCTCTGTGTCGTGGACCTTCCGTTGACCGCCGCCGTGCCGCCCCGCGCGGCCCCCACCGACGTCGGCGCCCTCTACCGCGAGCACGCCGCCGGGCTGATCCGCCTGGCGATGCTCATGGTGGGGGACGCGCCGACCGCCGAGGACGTCGTGCAGGACGCGTTCCTGGGCCTGCACCGCCACCGCGACGCGCTGCGCGATCCGGACGGGGCGCTCGCCTACGTGCGGTCGGCGGTCCTCAACCGCTGCCGGTCGGCGCTGCGGCGGCGCGCGGTGGCGGGGGCGCTGCGCTTCTACTGCGACCTTCCCGAGGAGGAGATCGCCCGCACGCTGCGCATCAGCCGCGGCACGGTCTCCTCCACCACCTCCCGGGCGCTGCGGTCCCTGGAGCAGATCCTCGGAGCGGACTCATGAGCGGCCTGGAAGAACGTGTGCGCGACGCCTACCGGGCCGCCGACGCGTGGGGGCCGGACACGCCGCCGCCCCTGCCCGCCGCCCGGCGTCCCCGGCGGCGCGCGCGGCTGCTGGCTCCACTGGGCGCGGCCGTCGCCGTGACCGCGGTGGCGGCGGCAGCGGTGATCGTCGGTGCCGGGGAGCCTGAGCGGACGCCTCCGCGTCCGGCCGGACCGGTCGCGACGCCCTACGTGGTGATGTCGGTCGGCAAGGGCCTCAGCGTGGTGGACGGCCGCACGGGTCTCGCTCCGCACGGGCCGGCGACGCTGCCGGGAAAGGTCGACCCGGCGAGGACGGGTTACCACGCCGTCACCCGCGACGCCGGCACGGGCGGATACCTGACCGGCGTCAGCACCCTGACGAAGCCGCCGACGCGCCGGCTCCCGCCGAAGTTCAGCAGCCGGGTGCACCGGGTGGCCGTGACGGCGGAGGGCAGGGCGAAGATCGGGCCGTCGCTGGACTGGACGGCCCCGGGCGTGCTGCTGGAGATGGCGCTCTCGCCGGACGGCCGCCGCCTGGCCTACTTCCGCGCGATGGGCGAAGGCGGTCCCAGGCTGGGCGTGCTGGACCTCGCGTCCCTGCGGCAGAGCGAATGGCCGGTGCGGTCGGGGGGCGCTCCGCTGACCGGGCTGGGCCTGGCGTGGCGCCCCGGCGGCCGAGAGGTGACCTTCACGCTCCGGAACACGGTGCGCGGCCTCGACCCCGCGACCGGCCGCGAGCGGACGCTGGTCCCGGGGACGGGAGCGCCGGGACGGGTGGAGCTGGCGGTGCCGGACGCGGACGGCCTGGTCGTGGCCGTTGTGAACGGGAAGAAGGTGCGCTTGTTCCGCTACAGCGAAGGCCGATGGGGCGGGTCGCCGGTGACGTTGCCCGGCTGCGGCGGCGTGACGATGCTCACCTACGCGGGCGACGGCCGGACCCTGCTGCTGGGGCGGGATTCCGCAGCCTGCTCGGACGTCTCCAGACTGTACGCCGTGCGGGACGGCCAGGTGCGATGGCTCATCAGAAGCCACGGCACCTTCCAGTCGGCCGCCTGGTGAAAAATCCTGGGGCCGGAGGCAACCCCGGACCCCCTCCGGGGTCTCTGATGCATGAAAGCCGAAACGGCCATGATGGAACGCGTGCGGGACGACGCGTCCTCGGCGGTCACCGAGCTGTACCGGGGCCACGCGCTGGGCATGATGCGCCTGGCCCTGGTGATGGTCGGGGACAAGCCCACCGCCGAGGACGTCGTCCAGGAGGCGTTCGCCGGGCTCTACCGGCGCTGGCCCACGCTGCGCGACAGGGACAAGGCGCTCACCTACGTCCGCTCGGCGGTGCTGAACGGCTGCCGGCACGCCGTGCGGCGCCGCCGCAGACCGTTCCGCGCCCACCACGCGCCGCCGGTCTGGTCGGCCGAGGCCGCCGC
This sequence comes from Spirillospora sp. CA-253888, assembly GCA_050936435.1. Classification (GTDB taxonomy): domain Bacteria; phylum Actinomycetota; class Actinomycetes; order Streptosporangiales; family Streptosporangiaceae; genus Spirillospora. The sequence continues at coordinate 3,222,625 of JBNJMT010000001.1, read as the reverse complement.
GCTGGCCGGTGAGGAGCAGCGGGAGGTGCTGGCGGCGATGCACCGGCTGCCCGCGCGGCAGCGGGAGGCGCTGGTGCTGCGCTACTTCGCCGAGCTGTCGGAGGAGGAGATCGCCGAGGCCATGGGCGTGAGCCGGGGCACCGTCAAGTCGACCACGTCCCGGGGCATCGCCGCGCTGGGCCGGATGCTGGAGGAGGACTCATGATGAACCGGACAGAGGAACGCCTCACCGCCGCGCTGCGCGCCGCCGGGGACACGCTGGGCCCGCACGACGTGCCCGAGCCGGAGTTCGCGGCCGGGCGCAGGAAGACGGCCAGAAGGGGATTCTTCGCGGGCCGGTCCCTGGCCGCGATGGGCGGCGTCGCGCTGCTGACGGCCTCGGTGGTGATCGGGGGAGTGGTCGTGGGGCGCGACGGCGGGGACGCGGCGCGGGACCGGGACCGGGCGGCGAGCGGCCCCGTGGTGACCAGGCACGAGGGCGCCACGCCCATGCAGGTCTCGGTCTTCCTGTGCGTCGAGAACTCGTCCAACCGGTCGTGCGGCGACGCCGGCACGACACCGCAGCAGCGCAAGGGGATCTGGCGCGCCCTGGCGGATTCGCCCGGCGTCCACAAGATCGAGTACGAGAGCCGGACCGAGGCGCTGCAGCGCTTCAAGGAGAGGTTCGCCGATTTCCCGGGCAAGGAGGGCAACACCACCGTCCCCGACGCGTTCCGCCTGACCGTCGCGGGCGAGGCCAACGCGGCGACCGCCCGCGACCGGGCGCGCCGCCTGCCCGGCGTGGACCGGGTGGTGTTCGAGGGCGTCCTGGTCACGGTCCGGCTGTGCGGCACGGCGTCGACGGCCCCGGCGTGCGCGGGCAAGCCGGTGACCGGCCGCCAGCGGGACGCGCTGGGGGCGGCGCTGCGGAGCGTTCCCGGAGTGGTCGGCGTCCACTACGAGACCCCCGGGAAGGCGTTCGCCCGCTACAAGGCCGACGCGAGCGCGTGGCCGGGCATCGAGACGGGCGCCCGGGAGAGCGGGTTCGGCGGCACGCTGCGGGTGACGGCGAAGGACCGGCCGTCCGCCGAGAAGGTGCTGGCGGCCCTGCGCGACCACCGGCCCGGTGTGGACCTGGTGGCCTTCGGGGAGTGATCCCTGCCGCCGTCGGCGGGTGAGCGGATGGGGCCCGTGGGGCAGGATGAAGGCATGTCCTATCGCGTCACCTTCGTTTGCACGGGCAACATCTGCCGCTCGCCGATGGCGGAGGGGGTGCTCCGCCACCACGTCGAGGAGGAGGGGCTCGACGTGGAGGTGGACAGCTCCGGCACCGACGGCTGGCACGTCGGCGACGCGGCCGACTCCCGCACGGTCGCGGCGCTGCGGCGGGCCGGGTACCGGTCGGCGCACACCGCGCGGCGGTTCGAGGCGGACTGGTTCGACCGGTACGACCTGATCCTGGCGCTGGACGACGGCCACCTGCGCGCGCTGCGGGCCATGGCCCCCGACGCCGAGGCCCGCGACAAGGTCCGCCTGCTGCGCGAGTTCGACCCGGCCGCCGGGGACGACCTGGACGTGCCCGACCCCTACTACGGCGGCCGCGCCGACTTCGACCACGTGCTGGAGCTGGTGGAGGCCGCCGTGCCGGGGCTGCTCGACCGCATCCGCGCGGACCTGAAGGACCGCTGAGGATGCGGGAGTTGCTCGGCGTCCCGGTCGACCATGTCGCCGACCTCGGCTCCAGCCACTCCTGGACCCTGCACCGGGCCGCGCTCGCCGACGGCCGCGAGGTGTTCGTGAAGGCCGCCGCCGGCGGCCCGGCGGGCGTGTTCGAGGCCGAGGCCGCCGGTCTGCGCTGGCTGGGCGAGGCGGGGCCGGACACGCCCGTCCCGGAGGTCCTGGCCGCCGACGACCGGATGCTGGTCCTGCCGTGGCTGCCCTCGGAGAGCCCGGCCCCGCGGGCGGCCGAGCGCTTCGGCCGCGACCTCGCCGCGCTGCACGCCGCGTCCCCGGACGCCTACGGCGCGCCCTGGGACGGCTACATCGCCGACCTCCCGCTCGACAACACCCTCGACGAGGGGCCCTGGCCGCGCTGGTACGCCGAGCGCCGCCTGGCCCCGTTCCTGCGCCGGGCCGCCCCGCACCTGGCGCCCGCCGAGATCCGCCTGTTCGAGCGGGTCATCGGGGAGATCGACGACCTGGCCGGGCCGCCCGAGCCGCCCGCCCGCCTCCACGGCGACCTGTGGTCGGGCAACCTCCGGTGGACCGGCGGCCGCGTCCGGCTCATCGACCCCGCCGCGCACGGCGGCCACCGGGAGACCGACCTGGCGATGCTGGAGCTGTTCGGCGCCCCGCACCTGGACCGGATCATCGCCGCCTACGACGAGGCCGCGCCCCTGGCCGGCGGCCGGCGGGAGCGGGTGCCGCTGCACCAGCTGCACCCGCTGCTCGTGCACGTCGTGCTCTTCGGCGGCTCCTACCGGGCGTCCGCGGTGGACGCGGCCCGCGCCGCCCTCGCCCTCGCCCGCTGAAATTGCACGCCATTACCGGGTCTACAGTTAGGAAAAGCGCTGAAAGGCCGCACTTCGGACGCCATGCTGGGAGAGGCGCGGGCGGGCCGCCCCGCGCGTTCAGGGGACGTTCAGGGTTCGCTTAGGACGCATGACTCCGTAATCATGGCTGTTTGTCGTGGGGCGAATGAGATAGAAACGTCGGGCAGGCGATGACGGTGAGAGGACGGGTGGGCGGGACGCGCATGGACGGCAGGCACACGGATCCGGCGCCGAAGGCGCGGCTCGCCAGGCACTGGCGCGCCGCCGTCCCGGTCGGCGCGGCCACGCTCGCCGCCCTCGCCATCGGCGGCGGCACCGACCTCGTCCACCGCGTCCAGAAGGACCGCTCCGACCCCAAGCCCAAGCCCGCCGCCAAGCAGGCCGCGGGCAAGGAGCGCACCGGCGGCGTGCCCCGCTACGTCGTGGGCGTGCGTCGCACCGGCACCGCGCTGGTCGTCCGCGACGTGCGCACCGGCAAGGACGTGGGCCTGCCCGTCGCCGCGCCCCAGGGCCGCCGCTTCCAGCGCATCGCCGCCGAACGCGAGGGCTCCTACGTGGTGTCGGCCACGGCGGGCTCCGGCAAGGTCGTCTTCCAGCGGCTGCGGCTGGACAAGAACGGCCACCCCAAGGACCTCACCGAGGTGCCCGGCGTCACCGTCACGGGCGCCTCCACCGACTGGTCCGACCTCGCCGTCAGCCCCGACGGCGAGCAGATCGCCTACGTCACCTACCAGGGCATGGCCGCCCGCCTGGACGTCGTGGACCGCGACACCGGAAAGCGCACCAGCTGGACGACCAGGCTGCCCGCGCGCCTGACGAACCTGTCGTGGGCGGGCCCGGCGCTGTCGTTCGTGTGGAACCCGGTCCGCACCGTGAACGGCAGGCCCACCGTCGTCAAGCGCCAGCTGCGCACCCTCGACACCGCCGCCGGCGGGGGCGACCTCAAGCTCAGCAAGGCCGTCATGCTCCTGCCCAAGGGCAGCGTCGCCGCCGTCCTCAGCCGCGACGGCCGCACCGTGGTGGCGGGCGTCGGCCAGGACTCCACCCTGAAGATGCAGGCGTACGCGGCCGACACGGGCCGGCCCACCCAGCTGCTGTGGCAGCGCGCCGCCGCGGCCCCGCCCTCCCGCATCTCCCCGGACGGCTCCGGCGGCCACCTGCTGGCCACGGGCGGCGACGGGCGGCTGTACCTGAAGGCGGGCACCGCCGTCCCGGCCGCCGATCTCGGCGACGTCGCCTGGTGACCGCCGCCCCTCCCGCCCGCGGGCGATGATCGTTCCGCGCGCCGCCGCGTAGGGTTGGAGGCGCAGTCGGGCGAACGGAGCGAACCCATGGGCATGGTGATGGCCGTCAGCTTCACCCGGTACGGGCGGCTGTACTACCTGGACCCCGGTCCGCACTCGCCCGGCGTCGGCGACAAGGTGCTGGTCCCGACCGACTCCGGCCCCGAGGTCGCCGAGTGCGTGTGGGCGCCGCAGTGGGTCTCCGACGACATCGGCGGCCTGCCCGTCTGCGCGGGCCCGGCCACCGACGAGCACCTGGCCCGCGACGAGGCCAACCGGCGGCGGCGCGCCGAGGGCCGCGCCATCGCCAAGCGGCTGGTCCGCAAGCACGGGCTGCCCATGAAGGTCATCGGGGTGGACTTCCTGGACGCCGAGGGCGTCTTCAAGATCTACTTCACCGCGCCGCACCGGGTGGACTTCCGCGCGCTGGTGCGCGACCTCGCCCGCACGATCCGGGCCCGGGTCGAGCTGCGGCAGGTCGGCCCGCGCGACGAGGCGCGGCTCCAGGGCGGCATCGGGCCGTGCGGGCGCGACCTGTGCTGCGCGACGTTCCTGAAGGACTTCGAGCCGGTGTCGGTCCGCATGGCCAAGGAGCAGGACCTGCCGGTCAACCCGCTGCGCATCGCGGGGGCGTGCGGGCGGCTGATGTGCTGCCTGAAGTACGAGCACCCGCTGTACGTGCAGGCGCACGAGGAGATGCCCGCCCTCGGCGAGCGCGTCGAGACGCCCGAGGGGCCCGGCCAGGTCGTGGGCCGGAACGTCCCGTCCGACACCGTGACCGTCCGGCTGAACGGGGGAGGGCGCTGCTCGTGCCCGTCCGCCTCGGTGTGCTCGCCGCGCCGCCAGCACGACGCCCGTTACGGGGCCGGAGAGCCGCCGCCCGGGTAGAGGCATGGCAATCGGTCGGGCGAGAGACCAGCGAGCCGCCCGGCCGCGGGCCCGCCGGTCCCTAACCTCTCCCCTGCAGCGGCACGGCGGAACGGGGATGGGCATGGTCGGAGTCGGGAAGCGGCGGGCGTCCGGGGCGGTGGTCGCGGCGGTCGTGCTGGCGGCGTTCGCCGCGCCGGTCGCGGAGGCGGCGGGGCCGGAGCGGTGCGCCAGGGGCCGGGTGTGCGCGTGGAGCGGCCCGGGGGCCACCGGCGCGTTCTGCAGCTGGCGGGGCGACGACCCGGACTGGCGGCGCGGCGGGCGGCGGTGCGCGTTCCGGGTCAGGACGATCTGGAACCACGGGCGCGGCACGGTCGCCTTCTACGGCGCCGCGAACTACCGGGAGCAGATCTCCGACCCCCTCCCGGCGACGTCCCGCCCGCTGAACGCGGCCGACATCGCGATCCGCTCGCACCGCCGGACCGGCTGACCGGGCGCCGGAGGGCCACCGCGCCGGCGGCCCTCCGGGGCGGCTCAGGCCGCGGTGGCCGGCTGCTTGGCCAGCGGGGCGCGGGCCGGCGCCGGCACCTTGGGGCCCGGCAGCGCGTAGCGGACGATCTTCTTCCAGGTGCTGCCGATCTGCTTGCCGAACGGGCCGGTGTGGTACGGCAGGTCGTACTTCTCGCACAGGGCCCGGATGCGCGGCGCGATCTCGGCGTACCGGTTGCTCGGCAGGTCGGGGAACAGGTGGTGCTCGATCTGGTGGCTGAGGTTGCCGGTCATCAGGTGGAACAGCTTCCCGCCGCTGATGTTGGCCGAGCCGAGCAGCTGGCGGACGTACCACTCGCCCTTGGTCTCGCCCTCCAGCTGCTCCTCGCCGACCTCGAACACCTCGACGTCGCCGGGGAAGTGGCCGCAGAAGATGACCGAGTGCGCCCAGACGTTGCGGATGATGTTGGCGGTGAAGTTGGCGGCCAGCGTCGTGGCGAACTGCGGGCCGCTGAGCAGCGGGAACGCCAGGTAGTCCTTGCCCCACTGGCGGCGGATCTTGCGGCCGATGGCGCGCAGCTTGTCCTTGGTGACCTCCGGGTCGGCGGTCCCGGCGCGGATCTTGTCGATCTCCAGGTCGTGCAGCGCCACGCCGTACTCGAAGAACATCGCCAGCAGCGCGTTGTAGACCGGCTGGGGCAGGTTGGCCGGGTGCCAGGGCTGCTCGGGGGTCACGCGCAGGATGCCGTAGCCGACGTCGTTGTCCTTGCCGATGACGTTGGTGAAGGTGTGGTGCACGAAGTTGTGCGAGTGCTTCCACTGCTCGGCCGGGGAGACGTTGTCCCACTCCCAGGTCGTTGAATGGATCTTGGGATCGCGCATCCAGTCCCACTGGCCGTGCATGACGTTGTGGCCGATCTCCATGTTCTCCAGGATCTTGGCGACCGACAGTGTCACGGTCCCGGCGATCCAGGCGGGCGGCAGGGAGGAGGCCATCAGCAGGCCGCGCCCGGCGATCTCCAGCCCGCGCTGCAGGCGGATGATCTTGTGGATGTAGGCGGCGTCGCGGTCGCCGAGCTCGGCGGTGATCTCCTCGCGCAGGGCGTCCAGCTCGACGGCGATCGCCTCGTAGTCGGCGGCGGTGAGATGGGCTGTGGTGGTCATGGCGTTGCTCCTCTCAGAGTTCGATCTCGACGGGCCCGGCGGCGGCCGACACGCAGGTCTGGATCAGGTGGCCCTCCTCGCCGTGCACCTCGCCGGTCCGCAGGTCGCGGACCTGGCCGGAGCACAGGCGGCCGACGCAGCTGTAGCAGATGCCCATGCGGCAGCCGCTCGGCAGCAGCGCCCCGGCGCCCTCCCCGGCCTCCAGCAGGGGGGTGGAGCCGTCGGCCTCGACCTCGACGCCGCTCCTGGTGAAGCTGACGCGCCCGCCCTCGCCGCCGGCGCCGGCCAGCACGGGCCGGAAGCGCTCGATGCGCAGCCGCTCGGGCACGCCCTCGGCGCGCCAGTGCGCCTCCAGCTCGTCGAGCAGGTCGGCGGGGCCGCAGGCCCAGGTCTCGCGGTCGGCCCAGTCGGGGCACAGCTCGGGCAGCTCGGCGGGCTTGAACCGGCCCTCGGCCGAGGTGTGGCGCTCCACGAGCGTCAGCCCGTCGAACCTGCGGGCGAGCTCCCGCAGCTCGGCGCCGAAGATGACGTCCTCGGCCGTGCGGGCCGAGTGGACCAGCACGACGTCGGGCATCGCGCCGCGCTCGGCGAGCCCGCGCAGCATGGCCATGACGGGCGTGACGCCGCTGCCGGCGGTGAGGAACAGCACCCGCTCGGGCGCGGGCGACGGCAGGACGAACTCGCCGTCGGCGCCCTCCAGCCGGACGATGGCGCCGGGCCGGACGTCGTGGACGAGGTGGCGGGACACCTTCCCGTCCTCGGTGGCCTTGACGGTGATGGTGATCCGCCCGTCCGGGCGCGGCGGCGAGGACAGCGAGAAGGTGCGCCAGTGGCGGACGCCGTCGATGTCCACGCCGATCTTGAGCCACTGGCCGGGCACGTGCCCGGCCCAGTCGCGGCCGGGCCGGATCTCCACGGTCGCGGCGCCGGGCGCCTCGCGCCGCACGGCCTCGACGCGGCCGCGCAGCTCGGCGGTGGACCACAGGGGGTTGAGCAGCGCGAGGTAGTCCTCGGGCAGCAGGGGTGTGGACAGCCAGCGGGCGGCGTCCGCCAGCCGGCGGACGGGACCACGCGGCGGTGTCGCGTGCGGAGCGGTCAAAGCGGGCCTCCCCGGGCGCTTCAAACTTACGCTTGCGTAACCTACGCTTGCGTAGGTCTAGGGAGAAGGCAAGAGCAGGCCGGCGAAAGCGACAGGCATCACACCATCGCACAATGAGACATCAAGCGGTGTAGGGCTCAGTGACAAAGTGGGGCCCGTGCTTTGTGGGATCGGCACGGAAAACCCGCACCTGACCGCAGAACCGGCGGTGTACCCCGGAAACGCGAAGGGTCCCGCCGGTCAGAGACCGGCGGGACCCCCGAGCGCCGTCACTCGGCGGAGCGGAACTTCGTGCGCGGCCGCTCCTGCCGGACGCCGTCCACGAAGACGTCGACCTCCTCGTCGTGGAAGGCGACCAAGCCCTCGACGCCCCGGCTCTCGGGCAGCGGAGCGGCGTAGGACCAGGCGAGGTCGTTGCGCACCGCGCCCCCGGCCCGGACCGACCAGTACTCGGCCGTGCCCTTGTAGGGGCAGCGGGTCACGGTGTCCGACGGCTCCAGCAGGTCCATCCGGACGTGCGTCTTGGGCAGGTAGTAGCGGGTGGGGAGCCCGGTCTCGAACAGCAGCCGCGGGCTGCCCGACTCGGCGACCGTGACACCGTCCACCTCGACGCGGACGTGCCGCGAGCTGGGCAGCACGTCGACCCGCGTGTAGGGGTCGCGGGGATGGACGAACACCTCCTGGTCCTCCTCGAACCAGGCGTCCATGGCGTTCCAGTCGAGCCGGACGAGGTCGCGCAGCTCCTCCACGGGCGACTCGACGTACCGGGCGGCGCCGCCGGGGGCCTCGGCGCCGTCGACCTTCACCGTGTAGGCGGTGGCGTCCCCGCGGCTGGGCGACCGCCGCCCGGGGCCGGCGGGGACCAGCTCGGCCCGCACGTCGGCGAGCGGGACGTAGTAGGTGGGGTAGTAGGGGACCTCCCAGACCAGGGCCGGTCGGACGGTGTCGGCCACCAGCCGCCCGCCCAGGTAGGCGCGGACCCGCTTGTGCCCCTGCTCGACGCGCACGCGTGCGTGGGTGCTCATGCCCGGGGCAACCGCCCGCCGCCGGACGATATTTCGCCGCACCTGGCCGGGAGCGGACGCCCCGAGCGCAACACCCGCCCCGGATTTCTCATGGAAGTCTCATCCGCGCTCCAGCCGCCTCACAGACGGCGACGGCACCCTCAGCACTCATGAAACGGCGGATTCCACGCCGGTCTCTCCTGGTCAACGGCGCGCTGGGCGCGCTGCTGGCCGGCGGCGCCGGCGTCGCGTACCTCACCCTCGGCTCCGGGGACGGCCAGGCGGACGCCGCGTCCCGGACCGTCCCGGTGTCCCGGGGCACCGTGACCGCCACGGTGTCGGCGTCCGGCGCGGTGGAGAGCGGCCGGGCGCGCTCGTTGTCGTTCGGCGGCTCCGGCACGGTGGCCAAGATCTACGTCAAGGCGGGCGAGCGGGTGAGCGCGGGCGAGGTGCTCGCGCGGCTCGACCAGACCGAGGCGCTGGAGTCCTACAACGCGGCCAAGGCGAACCTGGCGGCCGCCGACGCCGACACCTCGACCGCCAAGGGGTACGCGAGTTACCTGCAGATCAAGAACGGCTACAACGCGGCGGCGCGGAAGCTGGCCGGGACCGTGCTGAAGGCGCCGTTCGCCGGGACGGTGACGGCGGTCAACGGGACGGTGGGCGGCTCGTCGGAAGGGACCGGGGGCGGAACGGCGGCCTCGTCCGGCGACTCCTCGTCGCCCTCGTCCTCGTCGAGCGGATCGGGCTTCATCGAGCTCGCCGACACCGGGCGGCTGCAGGTGGAGGGACGGTTCACCGAGGCCGACACCACCCGGCTCAAGGCGGGGCAGCGGGCGACCGTCACCTTCGACGCGCTGCCGGGGGTGAGCGCCACCGGCCGGGTCACCGCGATCGGGCCGTCCCCGACGACCAGCGACAACGTGGTGAAGTACCCGGCGACGATCACGCTGGACGACAAGCCGTCCGGCGTGCGGCTGGGGCAGACCGCGACCGCCGAGATCACCGTGGGCAGGGCCGAGGACGCGCTGTACGTGCCGAGCGCGGCGGTCCGCACGGCGGGCGGGCAGAGCACCGTCACCGTCCTGCGCGACGGGCGGCGCGACACCGTGCAGGTGGAGATCGGTGTCAAGGGCGACCAGGGCACCCAGATCACCTCGGGGCTGGAGGAGGGCGACCAGGTGGTGGTCGCCGCGACGCGCGGCACGTCCGGCAACGGCGGGATGGTGCCGGGCGGCCGGATGCCGGGCGGCGGCCTGCCGGGCGGCGGCCGGGGCGGAGGCCGACCGTGACCGCACCGCCGCCCGTCCTGGACGTCCGGGACGTCACCAAGGTCCATGGCTCGGGCGACACCGCCGTGCACGCGCTGCGCGGCGTCTCCCTGACCGTCGGGCAGGGCGACTACGTGGCGGTCATGGGGGCGTCCGGGTCGGGCAAGTCCACGCTGATGAACATCCTCGGGTGCCTCGACGTGCCCACCGCCGGCCGCTACCTGCTCGCCGGCACCGACGTCGGGCGGCTGGACGAGCGGCGCCTGGCGATCCTGCGCAACCGGCGCATCGGGTTCGTGTTCCAGTCGTTCAACCTGATCCCGCGGATGAGCGCGCAGGCCAACGTGGAGCTCCCGCTCGCCTACGGCGGCGTGCGCGCCGCCGAGCGTAGGCGCCGGGCCCGGGCCGCGCTGCGCGAGGTCGGGCTCGCCGACCGCGCCCGGCACGAGCCCAACGAGCTGTCGGGCGGCCAGCAGCAGCGCGTCGCGGTGGCGCGGGCGCTGGTCACCGCCCCGACCCTGCTGCTGGCCGACGAGCCCACCGGCGCCCTCGACAGCGCCTCCACCGCCGACATCCTCGGGGTGTTCGACCGGCTCGGCCGCACCGGCCGCACCATCGTGGTGATCACGCACGAGGACGAGGTGGCGGCGCACGCCCGCCGGATCGTGCGGCTGCGCGACGGGCGGATCGTCGAGGACGTCCGGCGCGTCCCGGAGGCGGCCCGGTGAGCCCCTGGGAAGTGCTGCGCTTCGCGGTGCGGGGGCTGGCCGCCGACAAGCTGCGCAGCGGGCTGACCACCCTCGGCATCCTCATCGGCGTCGGCGCGGTCATCCTGCTGGTCGCGGTCGGCAACGGGTCGGCCGAGCAGGTCAAGAAGAGCATCCAGCGGCTCGGCGCGGACTCGCTGACCGTCAGCCCGTCCACCAGCGGCGGGGGACGCGGCGGCGGGTTCGGCGGGCCGCCCGGGATGGGCGGCCAGGCGCAGCAGCAGCGGACCGGGCCGCGCACCCAGGCCCGCGATCTGACGGCCGCCGACGCGTCCGCGCTGGTGGGGAAGGCCGCGCCGTCGGTGAAGAGCGCGTCGCCGGTGGTGACGAGCCAGTCGGTGACGGCGGGGTACTCCGGCGCCAGCGTCACGATCAACCAGTTCGTGGGGACGACCCCGTCCTACTTCGCGGCGGCCAACAAGACCGTCGCCTCCGGGGCGCCGTTCACCGACGCCGACGTCACCGCGGGCACCAAGACCGCCGTGCTCGGCAGCACCGTCGCCGAGGAGCTGTTCGGGCGGGTGGACCCGATCGGCAAGCGCATCGACGTCGGCGGGATCCGGTTCACCGTGGCGGGGGTGCTGAAGGCGAGCGGATCGTCCTCGTCGAGCTTCAACGACCCCGACAGCATCGTGATCGCGCCACTCTCAGCCGTCCAGGCGACCCTCACCGGATACGGCGGCCTCGACCAGGTCGTCGTGCAGGCGACCGGCGCCGACACGGTGGACGCCGCGCAGTCGGAGGTCACCGAGATCCTGAACCAGCGGCACGGGATCACCGGTTCGGCCGACTTCACCGTCTCCAGCCAGGCGAGCGTGCAGAGCGCGGTCGGGGAGTCCACCCGCACCTTCACCGTGCTGCTGGCGGCCGTCGCCGCGATCAGCCTGCTGGTGGGCGGCATCGGCATCACCAACATCATGCTGGTCACCGTCACCGAGCGGACGCGCGAGATCGGCATCCGCAAGGCCATCGGCGCCCCGCGCGGCGCGATCCTCGGCCAGTTCGTGGCCGAGGCGACGGTGCTGAGCCTGATCGGCGGCGTGCTCGGCGTGCTGGCCGGGGTGGTGGGGAGCCGGTTCACGATCGCGGGCGTCGAGCCGGTGCTGGTGCCGTCGTCCATCGTGCTCGCCCTGGGCGTCTCGGTGGCGATCGGCCTGTTCTTCGGCGGCTACCCCGCCAACCGCGCGGCCAAGCTGCGCCCGATCGAGGCGCTGCGCCATGAGTGACGCCCAACCGACCCCGAACAAGGAGAACGGCGTGCACGCCAAGCCCGACAAGCCGATGAGCGACGCCGAACTGCTGGCGACGTCCCCGTTCCCCGAAGACGACGGCCTCACGGCGGCACCGAGCCGCCGGTCGCTGCCCGTGCCGACCCTCGTACTGGCGTCGGGCCTGCTCCTGGTGGCCGGCTTCATCGGCGGCGTCCAGGCACAGAAATGGCGTGCGGACGACGACACCCCGAACGCGGCAGGTCCGGGCGGCCGGGCGGGCCGCGACATGCAGAACAACGCCCCGGGCGGCAGGCCGTACGGCGGCCAGAACGGCGACGGAGGCATGACCCTCGGCACCGTGACCGCCGTGGGCAAGAACAGCCTGACCCTCCGCACCGCCGACGGCCGCACCGTCAAGGTCCGCACCGACGCCAAGACCAAGATCACCGTCACGAAGGAGGGCGCGGTGGCCGACCTGGCCTCCGGCACGACGGTCATGGTGCGCGGCACCGCCGGCTCCGGCGGCACCGTCACCGCCACCACCGTCAGCGAGACCGGCGGCATGCGCCGCGGCAACTGAGCAGCGGCCCCGGCCCGAGACACCCGACAACCACCTCCCGGAGTCGGGGGAGTAGCGTCACGACTTCGGGAATCGAGCGCGAGTACGGGGGTAGCCGACCGGGTGGCCCCGCGCCGCGCGCGGACGTAGCGTAGGCGGGGGCGTACAAGGCGCGATGGAGGGACGGGGACCCAAAGTGCGGGCGACAAAGATCACCGGAGCCGTGCTGCTGGCACTGTCGTTGGCCACGGCCTGCGAGACCGAGGCGCAACCGCCGACCCCGTCGACCGAGTCGCCGGCGGGGCTGGAGCGCTACTACGGGCAGAAGCTCTCCTGGAAGGACTGCGGCGGCGGCTTCCAGTGCGCCTCGGCCAAGGTCCCGCTCGACTACGCCAAGCCGGGCGGCGACCTGGCCATCTCGCTGATCCGCCTGCCCGCCGAGGACGAGTCCGGCCGCATCGGCTCGCTGTTCACCAACCCGGGCGGGCCCGGGGCGTCGGGGGTGGACTTCACCCGGCAGGCGGCCCGAACCTTCGGTTCCGACCTGCGCAAACGCTTCGACATCGTGGGCTTCGACCCGCGCGGCGTCGGCGCCAGCGCGCCCGTCCGCTGCCTGGACGGGCCGGGCTTCGACAAGTACTTCAGCGCCGACTTCTCGCCCGACGACCAGGCCGAGAAGGACACCCTGGCCACCGAGAGCAAGACGTTCGCGCAGTCCTGCCAGACCGCCTCCGCCGCCCGCCTCCCCTACGTCGGCACCCTGAACGCCGCCCGCGACATGGACATCCTGCGCGCCGCCGTCGGCGACCAGAAGATGACCTACTACGGCGCTTCGTACGGCACCTACCTGGGCGCGTTCTACGCCGAGCAGTTCCCGAAGAACGTCCGCGCCCTGGTCCTGGACGGGGCGGTGGACCCCAAGCAGTCCGCCACCGGCCTGCTGGTGGAGCAGGCCAAGGGCTTCGAGACGGCGCTGCGCGCGTTCGCCGACGACTGCGTGAAGGCCCCCGGCTGCCCCCTGGGAACGACCACCGACGCGGCCCTCGCCAAGGTCTCCGACCTGCTGCGCCAGACCGACCGGAAACCCCTGGCCAACCGCCGCGACGACCGCAGGGTGACCGAGTCGTGGACGACGATGGGCATCGCGACGGCCCTCTACAACAAGGAGTCCTGGCCCCTCCTGCGCCAGGCCCTGACCCAGGCCGTCCAGAAGGGCGACGGCACCCAGCTGCTGGCCATCGCCGACTTCATGGTCGAACGCAAGCCCGACGGCTCCTACAGCAACCAGGCCGCCGCCAACATGGCCGTCAACTGCGTGGACAAGCCCAACCCGCCGGACGCGGCGACCTACGGCAAGTCCGTCGAAGAGGTGAGGAAGGCGGCCCCGCGCTTCGGCGAGTTCGTCGTCTGGGGCGGCCTCCCGTGCGTGTACTGGCCCGTCAAGCCCCAGGCCGAGCCGAAGCCCGTCACGGCCAAGGGCGCGGCCCCCATCCTGGTGATCGGCACGACCCGCGACCCGGCCACCCCCTACGCCTGGTCCGAAGCGCTGTCCTCCCAGCTCGACTCGGGGGTCCTGCTGACCCTCAACGGCGACGGCCACACCGCCTATCTGCAGGGAGACCCCTGCATCTCCAAGGCGACCGACCGCTACCTGACCACCGGCGAGCCCCCGAAGGACGGCACCCGCTGCGGCTGATGCACGCACCCCTCAAGACCCGGTAGACTGCTGCCCGCCGCACTCACGCGTGTGCGGTAGGCCGCCTTAGCTCAGTCGGCAGAGCGATTCACTCGTAATGAATAGGTCATCGGTTCGATTCCGATAGGCGGCTCCAGGTCAAAGGCCCCTTGCGATCACTCGCAAGGGGCCTTTTGCTAACGGGTTTGCTAACAGCGCGTCCTACGCGGCGTTCTCGCCCATGGCCTTGGCGAAGACCTCAGCCGCCGTGACCTCGGCCGACCTGATCACGTGGGCGTAGACCCGGAGCGTGATCGCAGGGTCCGCGTGACCGAGCCGCGCGGCGACGACGTGGGCCGGGACGCCGTTGAGGAGCAGCGTCGTCGCGTGGACGTGGCGGAGGTCGTGAACCCGCGCATGGGGGAGCGGTTCGGCTGGAGGCGGCCCGTCCGTGGGCTTGTTGTAGGCCCGGATGGTCTTGGTCATGAGCCAGCCGACCGAGTCGGGGTGAATTGGGTCACCCCAGCTCGTCGCGAAGACGTAGCCGTCGCGGCCGCCGCGCCACTTGTCGCCGACGAGGAGCTTGTCGGCGGCCTGCGCCTTCTGGTGCTCCCGGAGGACGTTCGCCGTCTCCTGATCGATGGTCACGACGCGGGACCAGCCGCTCTTGGTCGGCCCCTCGATCCGCTCCCCGCCGATCACGCCGGTCGAGCCCTTGAGGGTGATCTTGAGCCCGTCGAAGTCGACGTCCGCCCACCGCAGGTGCAGCAGCTCCCCACGGCGAGCGCCCGTGTAGGCGGCCAGGCGGTAGAACGCGAACAGCCGGTGCCGGCGGATCGCAGCGAGGAACGTCTTGAGCTGGTCAGGCGTCCAGATCGTCCGCTCTTCGGACGGCCGCCGTCCCTTGGGCCGCTTGGCGCGTTCGACGGGGTTGCTCGGGAGCAGTTCATCGACGACGACGGCGTCCTTGAACGCCTTGCGGAGGATCGCGTGGACCCGGACGATGGTCGAGCCGCTGAGTGGCTTTCCGCCGTCGCCGCCGGAGCGGAGGAGATCGGCGTAGAGCCGGGTGATCACGGCCGGGCGGACGGCTTGGAGCCGCATGTCGCCGATGCGCGGCTTGATGTAGAGCCGGATCATGGTCTTGTAGCTGGCCAGGGTGCGCGACCGGATC
This sequence comes from Spirillospora sp. CA-253888, assembly GCA_050936435.1. Lineage (GTDB taxonomy): Bacteria > Actinomycetota > Actinomycetes > Streptosporangiales > Streptosporangiaceae > Spirillospora. Next base: position 3,207,531 of record JBNJMT010000001.1, on the reverse strand, counting down.
TCCACCGCGTGCGACTCGATCCACTGGTCCAGGTACTCACCCACGGTGATCGTGTTGCGGTCGATGTACTCGCCGCGCCGGGCTTTCACGCGTGCTTCGTCGCGGGCTTCTTTGGCGTCGTCCTCGGTGGCGAAGCCGCCGACCCACTTGGGCTTGGAGAGGCCGGTCTCGGGGTCGGTGACGCGGATGACGTAGGACCAGGTGCTCCCGCGCTTCATGACGCCGTCGCGGAGCTTGGGGGCGTCCTTCTTGGGCGCCTTCTTGCCCTTGGGCTTGTCGGGCTCGTCGGGGGTGGCGAGGGTGGTCTTCGGGGGCATCAGGCCGCTTCCTTCATGTTGGTGAGGGCGTTGATGTAGTCGGTCAGGGCGTCGTAGGGGACGCGGCGTGAGCCGTCGATGCGGACCGAGCGGATCGCGCCGGAGGCGAGCAGCTCGTAGAACTTGCTCCGGGAGATCGCGAGGGCTTTGGCGGCTTCGGGCACGGTGAGCAGGAGTCGGGTCATGCGGTACTCCCTTGGTCGGTGATCAGCGGTGGGAGCGGCGTTCCGGTGAGGGCGGAGGTCAGCAGGGCGTCACCGGGTGAGAGGCCGCGTCCGGCGTAGCGCCAGTGCGCGACGGTGAGGACCTGGTCGTCGTCCTCGAAGGGGAGACGGCCGGTGGTGATCTCGCGGGTGTGCTGGTTGTGGGTGATGCGGGCTTCGCGGAGTGCGCTGAGGGTGGTGGAGTAGCGGCGGGACTTGGTGGAGAAGTGGCCGCGGAAGCCGAGCATGTGGGCCCACTCGGTGAGGCGGAGGTCGGCCATTTCGTCGAGGGTGCCCAGGCGCAGGCATTCGGCGATGAGCCGCCGGGCGTGGGCGGTGACTGGGAGGGCGTCCAGGTTGTCGGAGGGGTGAACGCGCCGGTCGAGGGTGCCGAGACACTCGGCGGCCTTGGTGGCGTACTTGGCGATGTAGCCGGCCACGGCTTGGTCGGTGAGGTCCCCGCTGCTGGTGATCGGGCGGATGTCGACCTGTGTCCCCCAGGTCAGCGACCGGGACGGCAGACCGGGCGCGGCCGGGGTTGGGACGGCGACGGCGCGGGCGGCGTGGTCGACGGCGTGCGCCAGGGCGTCGAAGGTGGCCCACGGCAGCGGGGACGAGGTGGGGCCGTCGGGTCCGTCGAGGCGGATGACGGCGTGGAAGTGGACGACGCCGCGCCGCTGGTATTCGGCGACCTTGGCGAACGAGACCGTCAGCGTCTGGCGCAGTTCGGCCAGGGTGAGGCCGGCGGCTTTGGCGATGCGTCGCCGCAGCGCCATCGTGAAGCGCCGCCACAATTCCGGGGCCAGGGCGTTGAACAACGCCGAGCCGGTGTAGTCGTAGCAGTCGGGGCACAGCGGTTGCCCAAGGCGCGGATCGTCGGCGCCGTGCCGGGCGGTGCACGACAACGGGCGACCGTGCGGGCAGGTCCCGGCGTTGCGGCGTGGACGGCAGGGCATGACCGCGCCGTTCTTGTCGCGGCGGGTGTGGACCGGGCCGAAGGAGGGGGCGGTCAGGGTGACGAACGCGGCCGGGTGGGCGGTGACGTGTTCGGGAACGCCTTTGCCGCCGACCAGTCCCGCGCGCACGAGTTGGTAGGTGTCGGCGCGGTAGATCTCGGCGCAGGCGGGGCAGCGGGAGGCGCGGCGGGTCTTGCAGGCCACGCGCAGGGTGCCGCCGGGTTCGGCATCAGTGCTGTAACGGTGCAGTAGGTCACCGGTCGCTGCGTCGATGTGGTCGACGTGGCCGCGTAGCCGGATGGGCTGGAGGCAGCCGCCGAGGGCGCGGGTACGGGCGGCCCAGCGAGCGAAGTCAGCCCCGTTCAGGCGGGTAGCCATCTGCCGGACGGCGGCCGGGTTGAGCAGGGAGACGGCGGGAGCGCTGGTCACGGGTGACAGGTCTCCTGTTCGCAGAGGGCGACGGGTGGCCCTGGCGCGGTGCGGGGTGCCGCGCCAGGGCGGAGCGAGAAGCGGCCGGGTCAGAAGGCGGAGGCGAAGCGGCCCAGGGCGTCGGCGAGGGTGGCCAGCGCGGCGAGGATGAGCTTGACCGTGCGGGCCGCGCCGGCCGGGTCGCGGACGACGTAGAAGACGAGCACGAGCACCAGGGCGACGTAGCCGAGTCGACGCAGGATCATCGGAGAACCTCGTTTCAGCAGAAGCCCGCGCCGTGGCAGTGCAGGCAGGTGGCGCCGAGGGAGTCCAGGCCGCCCCCGCCGCAGTGGCAGCACACGAAGCGCCGCACGGGCGGGACCAGCGGACGGGGCAGGACGAGCGCGGCGCGGGTGGCGATCTCGTAGAGGGTGATCTGTTCCGAGCCGCAGGAGTTGCAGGAGGTTCCGGTCAGGTCGCCGGGCAGGCCGGGCCAGTCGGAGGCGCGGGAGTGGCCGCAGTTGCGGCACCGGCACCGGTACCAGTACCGGGGAGCGGGCGGGGAGGACATTAGGCGGCCCGCTCGTTGTGGCCGCCGAGGGTGATGTTGTCGGCGTAGCTGTACTGGGCGCGGTGCAGGGCGCGCGCTCGCTGGGGGATGTGGAGGGCCTCGTAGCAGATGGGGCCGAAGTCGCGCGTGGCGAAGTAGTGGCCGTCCTGGTCGGTGTCGTCGTTGACCGGGGCGTCCAGCAGGGCGGCGATGTGGTCGACGAAGGCGCGGCCGCAGGTGTCGGACCGGTCGCGCGGGCTGTGGACGTAGTAGGTCACGCCGTGCCGGTTGATCGGGACGTTGGGGTTGGCCTCCAGGAAGTCGGCCAGTGCGCGCAGTCCGGCGATGGTCCGGTGGCGGGCGAACAGGTCACGGGTGATGATCTGCGGGTTGTTCTCGGTCATCGCGTTCTCCTTGCGGGTCAGGCGGGGACGTGGTCGCGGACTTGGCGGAGCAGTTCGGAGGCGAGTTGGTTGGACACCCCCAGCCGGGCGCGTAGTGCGTCGCGGGTGATGGGGCGTCCGTGCTTGGCGTGGTGTTCGGCGGCGACGCGGCGGGCGAAGGCCACCAGCGGCGCGGCCGGGTCCGGTGCCCCGTTCTCGGCAGCCGCAGGGGATGCGCCGCCGGGGACGGGCAGGACGGTTTGCTCGCCGGAGTCGGGAGCGGCGGGGACGGTGGCCGCCAGTTCGGGACGAGAGCCGTCCTGAACTTCGTGGGAGGTGGACAGCGAGGACGGCCAGGACGAGGACGCGGGACGGCCGAAGGACGGCGGCGGGGCCATCTCGTCTGAGGACGAGCCCGCTGGTTCAGCCGTCCCAGCGCCGGCGGCCCGGCGTTCGAGCATGGAGACCGCGACCAGGAACGCGGCCGCCGGGGTGCCTGCGACGATCCAGCCCCAGACAGTCGGCTTGGCCTGCGCCAGGTTGGCCGCCAGCGACAGCAGGATGCCGCCGACCAGGACCAGCGTCGGCCACGACGGACCGGAGGCGCGGCGGCCGGTCTTCTTGTCCCGCTGCCGCTCACGAGCCGCCATGACACAGGTCAGGTCGATGCAGACCGCCACGGCCCAGGCCATCCAGCCGTGTTGCCCGTGCTCAACGGCGGTCTGGCGGATGTGGGTGAAGGACCCTGCGGCGGCGATGACCGCCAGGACCAGCACCGGGGCGGAGTCGGCCGCACCGTGGGCCATGCCGCGCCACACGCGCCGACTCATGCGGCGTTCCGGACGTTCAGCGAGGCCAGCAGCGCGACCAGTTCGGCGTCACAGCGGTGTGCGTCGGCCCACTGGTCGACGTGGTCGAGGGTGGCGGCGGCGAAGGCGTCGACGCAGCGGGAGCAGCGGGCGAAGTGGAGCTTGCGGACGGCGTCCCAGCCGATCCGGACGGGACCGAGGACGGCCGGGGACGGCGAGGACGAGGGCGGGACGGACGCCGAGCCGGGGACGGGACGGGGACGAAGGGCGATCACGCGGGCGGTCACGATGCCTCCAGAGCCGGTTTCGGGCATGGGTCGGGTAGGGACGTGGCGTGATCAGGGCTCACGCCGGGCGGAGAGGGAGAAGAAAGGGCCGGTTAGGCGGCGGCCGGCAGGCTGGGGCCGGCGGCGGGGATCGAGCCGGTGAGGTCGTCCCAGTCGGGGGTCAGGTGGGCGTGATCGCGGGCGGCGGCTTCCGCGGCTTCCTCAGAGACGTAGACCGAACGGGCGCGGTACCAGGCTCCGTCCTGACCGGCGACGATGCAGACGCCGGGAGTCTCGGCAGGGATGGCGCGTGCGGCGTCCAGTGCGGCCGGGTCCATGTCGCCCAAGGTCATGTTGGCGGTCTCGGGATCGTTGACGCGGTGGCACACTCGCCCGGAGAGCTGCGCCCGCAGCGCGGTGACGCCGGGGCCGAGGTCGGAGCCGATGCGCTGCCCGCACACGATCAGGTGAACGGCGAACGCGCGGCCGAGTTGGGCGACCCGCAGTAGCGCGGTTCCGGTGCGCGCCACCTCGTCCTTCTCGCTCTTGTCGGCCATGAGGAACAGTTCGGCGACCTCGTCGATCAGCACGACGATCGGGACCGGCCGCAGGGGTTCGGGGAGCTTCCACACGTTGCGCGCCCCGTGGGAGCGACACAGCGCCATGCGGTCCTCCAGTTCGGCCACCAGGTCATCCAGCAGGCCGCAGCACTCTTTGCGGGTGGTGGCCAGCGCCGACAGCCGGGGCGCGTACGGGGTGAACTCCACGCCGCCCTTGAGGTCGAAGCCGACGATGGCGAGCGGCTGCGGCGCAAGCGCCTTGATGATGGCGTTGGCCAGGTTGGACTTGCCCGACTGCGTGGCGCCCGCGTTCAGCCAGTGCGGCACCGTGCGAAAGTCGATGATCCAGTCTTGTCCGTTCTCCAGCTTGCCGGGACGGACCTTGAGCAGTTCACCGGTCTCAGGGATCACGTCCACGACGGTCAGCGGGTCGCGCATGGTGGCCCACAGCGTGACCTTGCCCGGCTTGACGTCGACCACCCGCACCGAGTGAACGCGCCAGGCGTGCGCGATGCCTTCGGCCACCTTCTCGTAGTCGGCCGGAACCTGCCCGTCGCTCAGCCGCAGCCGCACCCGCCAGCCCAGCCGGGTCGGCCGAGGAAGACCCAGGCGGGGCGCCTTGTCGACATCGACGCGGCTCATCCGGCGCTTGTGCTGCACGACGGCGACAGTGTTGCGGGCAGCGGCACCAGCCAGCGGGACGGCGTCCAGAGTGAGGCGCCACCGCCGCCGCTTGTGGGCCAGGCCGCAGCCGCCGGCGACGTTGGTCCAGGTCAGATAGACCAGCACCACCCGGACCGGGAAGCCCACGCCGTACCAGAACGAGATCGGGTGCCAGCGCCGCCAGGCCCACAGGCCGACCGGGGCGGCGACCAGGAGGACGAGGAAGAGGTAGGCGTCGAGGTTCGTCATCACGTGTCCCCTCAGGCCGCGTCCGACGAGGCGGAGGTCTCGGCGTCGACGGGCGGGACGGCCGACAGCGTGGCCGGGACGACGTCGGCGGCGCGGTAGGCGATGCCCCAGCGCAACCGCCCGTTGATCTCACGCTCCCAGGCCGAGCCGACCAGGCCGACCGGCCGGACGATCTGCCCGACCACGATCCCGGGGTCCTTGGGGAGCGCGACGTTGACGATCTCGACGCGGCCCATCTCGTCGGCGGCCGACAGGCCCATGGTGAAGACGGTGTTGCCGTCGCGGTCGACCTTGACCTCTCCGGTCTCCTGGCTGACCAGCTTGGGACGGGGCGGAGCGACGCACACGAACGTGAGAGCGGTGACGTCGACGGGGATGGAGCGCACGAACTACCTCCGAAGGTTGGGTGGAACTCTTAGGCAACATAGTCGACTTGGTCGTCTAAGTTGTCAAGGACTTCCTTGTTCACTTGGCCGACAAGCTGTGCTGAACTTGGGGAGCGGAGCCCCGACGGAAGGCGGACGATGGTCAAGAAGACTGGACGGCCCGGATATCTGCAGATCGCTGATGACCTGCGGAAACAGATCGCTGACGGCCGTCTGGCCCCTGGTGACTCCCTGCCGTCGATCGCGCAGCTCAGCCGCGACTACGACGCGTCCACCGGAGTCGTGAAGTCCGCGATCAGCGTTCTCCGCACCGAGGGCGCCGTGATCGGTCAACAGGGCAAGGGCGTGTTCGTCCGCGACCAGGCCGACGCCGACGAGACCACCGCGTCCGCCGGCGACGACGTCCTCACGAAGCAGTTGGCGGAGGTCCTGGAGGCGATTCGAGATCTTGGGGGACGGGTCTCTCGTCTGGAAAAGAGCGTGTTCCGAGAGCCGCCGAAAGCTGATCGACCCGGCAAATGAGGTCGTCCAGCTCGGCGAGGATCAGCCCGACCAGGTCCTCAGGGGTCCGCGTCCGCCCGCCGTTCTCCGCCATCGGAGACCGCCTCCCGCTGTGATCCGTCCGCTTGTTGGCCACACCGAAATTCCAGCTCAGGAAGCGTGTGAAGCCCATCACAGCTAGTTCGCCAGGTTCTTGCACGCCGGTTTATACATCCGCTTTCACATCCCCCCGAGCGGACCGGACGGCCAGCCGTCGCACGGTCCGCGGTGACAGGAAGGCCGAAGGACATGACCAGCACCAAGCAGCGGCCCGGTTGGCACCCCGAGCGGTTGCGCGAGCGCCGCGAAGCCCATGGCCTGAGCCTTGAGGCCGCCGGTGATGAGCTGCGCCATGTCGCCGACCGCGCCAACCTGCGCCTTGCCGCGAACTTCCAGACGATCTGGTCTCACGAGAACGGCAACGTCTACCCAGGCCCGCACTACCGCCGCGCATACTGCCTGATGTACCAGGCCACCGAGCCGGATCTCGGCTTCCGACTCCCGTTGCCCAGCGAGCAGACGCCCCCGAGCGCTGTGTTGCCGGTGCCGAGGCCGGCCACCGATCCGGCCGTCACCGAAGAGGCCGCATCAGCGATCTCCGTTGGGCTTGACCAGGTCACCGACGGCACACAGGACTACGACAGCGCCGCCGGTGAAGTGCTCAAGAACCGCGTGGTCAACGCGTGGCGCGGCCGGATGCTCACCGATGGCGTGAAGAACCCCGTTCTCGTCCTGGTCGGCGGCTACGCCGGGTCAGGTAAGACCGAGTTCGCGCGCTTCCTGGGGGACGTGACCGGGTGGGCGTTCCTGGACAAGGACTCGCTCACACGCCGCCTGGTCGAGCGCCTTCTCGTCTCGCTCGGCGGCGACCCGCACGACCGCCACACCGACCTCTACCGGAATGAGATCAGGCCCCTTGAGTACAAGTGCCTGATGGACACCGCGAACGACAACATCGATTGCGGCATCTCCACCATCCTGACCGCCCCCTTCATCGCCGAACTGAACGACGAAGCATGGATGAGCCGCCTCACCAACCGGTGCAAGGCCAAGGGGATGGACGTCGCGGCGATCTGGGTCCGCTGTGACGTCGACTCCATGCGGGAGTACATCGAGTTCCGCGACGCTCCGCGCGACGCGTGGAAGCTGGCCAACTGGGACGAGTACATCGCCGGCGTCGACGCCGAGCACGCTCCGCCTGGCGTCCACCTGACCATCGACAACCGGCAGGGCGCGGCGATCAGCATCGCCGACCAGACGCGGGAGGCACTCCGTAAAATCCTCGGGTGACCTCCCGAGGCGTGATCCTGTACGGCCCACCGACCAGCGGCAAGGACACCGTCACCGCCGCTCTGTCGGCCCTTGACGACCGGTTCACGCTGTTGACCAAGCTCAAGGTCGGCAGCGGCCGCAGCACCGGTTACCGCTACGTCGCGCCCGAGGAGTTGCAGGCGCTCCGCGATGCGGGGCGCCTGGCGGTAGAGACCGAGCGCTACGGCAACCGCTACGCCGTCGACCGCCAGGACGTCGCCGACCTGGTCGAGGCGGGACGGGTGCCGGTCGTGCACGTGGGCAGCTTCGCCGACATGCGAAGTCTTGCCGAGGCCATACCGCTGGAGTGGTGCAAGGTCGTGCTGTGGGTGCCCCGCCAGGTCTGCGCCGAACGTTCACGGCAGCGCGGAGACGTCGACACGCCCGCCCGGCTACGAGCGTGGGACGAGGCCGACGACGAGCAGCGGCGCGAGCGAGGCAGGGGGGCGGCGCTACCGGCTGACCTGGTCATCCGGACCGACTTGGTCGAGGTCGCCGAGGCGGCCCGCCGCATCATCGAGGCGACGGACGCCGCCCGCGTCCGCTGATCAGCGGTGCCCGAGCCGAGTGCCGTGACGCTGCGTCTGTCTGAACCGCCACGTCGCGCAACTCTTGGGGATTGGCCGCTTCCACCAGGCACAGCCCCCGCCGGACTCTGATCAACGCCCACCATTTGCCCGTGGCACGCCCGTACCAGGCCGACAGCACACAGCCGAAGTCCCGCTCAAGCGCTGCCACGACCGAGCGCTTGGCGGTCAGCACGGCCGTCTCCCATCCCACGACGGCCAGAGCCCGAAGCAGGCGAACTGTCCCGCGACCATGTCGGCGGCAACGTCCGGTTCGGAGCAGAGCCCCAGCCATTTGCCCGTGCTCGACTGGTAGCCCCAGCCCGCCATGTCGCGAACGACACAGATGCTGTCGCCGACGACGGGAGCCGCAGGCGGGTAGACCCGCAGCAGCACGGGCGTCTCGAAGTCGCGACGTTCGGTCATCCAGCCCCGTTTACGCAGCTTCCGAGCCAGCCGGTCGAGCCGCCGTCTCGTCCGCCAGGCCGTCCAGCATCGCGACAGAGACGACGCGGCCGATGCGCCGGTGGACGCGCCCGCCGACCGCGCCGTCTCTGCCCTTTCCCCCCGGGCCGCCCGCCCTTGAGCGGCCCCTTCCGGTGATGGGACGGACTTCCCCTCTCGGCCCATCACCGGGGTCCCGTGTCTCGCGTGAGTGCCCGCTCCTGCTCGTCGATCAGCGCCGCCCGCAGCTCCGAAGGCGTGGAGCGGATCAAGGTCGGGTCAACGCCGGCGGCCGGGTCGCGCAGGGTCGCCACCCAGTCGCCGGGCTGATCGTCATAGCGGGTCGACCGCCAGATGGCATGGCCGGGGAAGTCGGCGCGCAGGCGGTCCAGGACCTCGTTCTCAGCTTGTGCGCGTTGTGCGCGGGTCTCGTTCATCGGGGAAGCCTCACGTCTGGCCGCCGCACCCGAACGCGGGCCGGGAGTCGAGCGGCAGGGTTGAACCGTGCTCCCCAACCTCTCGCCGTCCCTGGTTTCACAGAGGAGCCTGACAGGGGGCCAGGAGGGGGCCAGACTGGAAGGCCGGGAGGCCGCTCGATGACCACTCAGCGACGCAAGGAGTTCGGCGCCTACCTGGCTCGGCTACGCGGAGACCGCAGCCAGCGCGCCGCCGCAGCGCTCTTGTGCGACCTATCGGGCTCCAGCACCCTCACGCGGCACGAGATCTCCCGTTGGGAGCGCGGGGCGCGCGTCCCCGACGACTGGCTTCCTCACATCGCCCGCGGCTACGGCGTTCCGCTGGCCGTCCTGGAGCGCAAGGCGGCATGGGCACGAGGAGCCGAGTCGGAGACGGGTTCCCTTCCCGTCGACCTGTCGCCGTTCTTCCCCCAGGCCGCCGCGTTGAAGGCCCGCATCGCCAATGCACTGCACGCCCGCGCGACCGCCAACGCGGGAAGCGGCCCGGTCCTGGTCTTGGTCGGCGGCTACGCCGGCTCGGGCAAGACCGAGTTCGCCCGCTTCCTGTCCGATCTGACCGGCTGGGCGGTCCTGGACAAGGACGCCCTGACCCGCCGCATGACCGAACGCCTGCTGATCTCGCTGGGCGGCGACCCCCACGACCGGCACACCGACTTCTACCGCGCCGAGGTCCGCCCACACGAGTACCGGTGCCTGATGAGCGCCGCCCACGGCAACATCGATTGCGGCGTGTCCATGATCCTGGCGGCCCCGTTCATCACCGAGCTGCACACCCCCGGATGGCTGGACCGCCTCACCCACCGATGCCAGGGCCGAGGCGTTGAGGTCGCCGCCGTGTGGATCAACAGCGATCTCGGCACCATGCACGAGTACATCGAGACCCGAGACGCCCCACGCGACCATTGGAAGCTGTCCCACTGGGACCACTACGCCAGCACCCTGACCGAGGACCCACCACCAGGCGTCACGGCCACGATCGACAACCGCCTAGGCGCAGCCGTCAGCCTGGCAGACCAGACCCGCACGACCCTCCGCAGACTCATGAACTGAGACCAGCGAGACCAGAGGGCCGGATGAGAACTTTCTCTACGTCTTCAAGGGCGGCCCGCTGACGCGGCCGCCGCCGACCGGTCCGGGCTGGGCATGCGGCCTCTCCGGGCCGACCCATCCCGGCCTATCGGCGTGTACTCGCTGTCACCTCACGGATGGCTCACTTCCTATGATGATTGCTTTGATAGGGGGCTGGCCTAGTGTTGGCGTCCCACTGCAGACAGTGGGTAGCGCGTTCACACTGCATCGAGGCTGTAACAGCTCTAAACTGCGCAAGCAGCGATGTAAGCGTCCGGATCGATATTACCCGTTTGCCAGTACTCGGAAGCGCATGAAGCGCAGACGCCTAGAGGGGGAGCTATGGCAGATCTTCATCGAGCATTGTCTGGAATGATGAAAGCGGGAAAATTTGAACCCTATATTCACTATATCCGCTTCCCGTTTTTTCGTAATATTCGAGAAATGACTAGAATTGATTTCGAGCATCCTGTCACAGCTCTCGTGGGTTCCAATGGAACCAATAAGACGGCTGTGCTGCGAGCGCTCCAAGGTTGTCCTGACCAATACAACCTCGGTCAGTACTGGTTTTCAACGAACCTAGACCCTATCCAGACTGGCGATCGACACCGGTTCATCTATGGATATAAAGCCCAGAGTGTGGGCGAGATGGTTGAGGTCATCAAAAGCCGAATTGACCGACAAGGCGACCCTGACTACTGGGAACCCGCCCGTCCGATAATTTCAGACGGCATGTCCCGCATGCCTGCGGTGGCCAAAGACACCGAGCTCCCCCCCGAGCGTAGTAAAACACGATGGAAAGCAGTCCGCAAGAATGTAGTCTATCTCGACTTCCGATCAGAATTGTCTGCATACGACAAATATTTCTTCCACGTTCCCTTTGATGCGAGAACTCCCAGCCTTCCAGATAAAAAGGCTTTTATTCGTCGACGGGCTAAATATCTCGCAGAAGCCCTGAACACTGCACGGGAGTCGCACGTGTTGCACAAAATCGAGAGGATTGTAGAGCCTGCGAGAGAGCTCAGTGTTCAGCAATGTGAAGAAATCTCTAATATTCTTGGGCGAGAGTACGTTTCAATAAAATTGATTAAGCATAAGTATTTTGGGGTAGAAGGTTCAACTGTAGTTATGAAAACTGTAGGTTTGCAGTACTCAGAAGCCTTTGCAGGAAGCGGAGAGTTTGCAGTGGCGATGCTCGTTGCAAAGGTTACGGAGGCACCCTCACACTCGCTCATCCTGCTTGACGAGCCGGAAGTCTCACTTCACCCTGGAGCTCAACGTAAGCTAATTGACTTTCTCTGTAAGCAGGCGAGAGAAAAATATCAACAGATTATAGTATCAACTCATTCTCCCGAGATAGTTCGCAACTTGCCTGCAAAGGCTATCAAGGTATTTCATGCTAACGGAGCCGATGGGCGAATCGAACTCGTAAGCCAAGAATCCGAGGCTTCGGAAGCATTCTTCAGGCTGGGCTTCAAAGGTGAGCGGAAGAAAACCGTTTATGTTGAAGACCGGCTGGCGGAAGCGTTGGTCAGGAAAGCAATTAGGCCCCTCGGAGAATCCTTTTGTTCTCTAGTGGAGGTTCAGCCGATACCTGGTGGAACGAATTCCATTCAACTTCATTTCATTCCATCCTTCGCGCTTTCTAGAACCAAAGATTGTCTTATCCTGCTAGATGGGGATCAGGTTACTGAGAGCAGTAACGTAACGCCCGAAGCGGTGGCAGAAACCGACTTGGAAGGGGTAGTTCGGGTTCTTCTGCATGGCGAACCGCGACTCTCCCTTAATGGTTCCGGAGGCACAGCCACCCCTGGAGAGCGAGTTGCTCAGTTGCGAGCTATTCTTCAATGGTGCAAACGGAACTTGGATTTTCTGCCCGGTGATGATCCAGAATCTCTCTTGCTTAGTATGACAAACGAACCCGTAGCGTCCAGCGGCTCTAAGGCTAGATGGGTGGAACGAACACGAGCTGCTTTGGGACGCGAGGCTTGGGAGCCTGTTACTGCCCAAGAGATTCTAGGAGAGCAAGAGCGGTTGCTTGCCCAGGTAGATGATCAAGCGCCTGAGCTTGTAAGCATCAGAGAACGCGTACAACTTTTCGTTCACTCTGCTTGAATAGCTTTCATTTTGAAAAGGCTACCCAGACATTAGAAGGCACTTGAAGAGGAGCGGCGCGCGGCCCCCTGGCAGTAGCAGCGCCGATGCTGTGATCGTCCGGTGATGAAGGGCTCTCTACGCTAACGATCTCCCCGCTGGCGGGTGAGCAGCTAAGACGACATCTCATTTGGTGAGTCGACGGTGGCAGATGAGCGCGGCGGCGATGCCGACGAAGGCCAGGAAGTGTTCGGGTTTGCGTTCGTAGCGGCGGTGCAGGCGGCGAAAGCCGTTGAACCACGACACCGTCCGCTCGACCACCCAGCGGTGTCGGCCCAGCCGCTGTGAGGACTCGATGCCGCGGCGGGCGATGCGCGGGGCGATGCCGCGGCCGCGCAGCCAACGCCGCAGGTCGAGATAGTCATAGCCCTTATCGGCGTGCAGCTTGCCCGGGCGGCGCCGGCGCGGACCGCGCCGCGAGCGGATCGGCGCGATGCCCCGCACCAACGGCTGCAGGGCGAGCTTGTCGTGGGTGTTGGCGGCCGAGATCCCGACGGACAAGGGCAGTCCGGCACGATCGACCAGCAGATGGATCTTCGACCCAGATTTGCCGCGATCGACAGGATTCGGGCCTGTCAGCTCCCCCTTTGGCGGCGCGGACACTGACCGAGTCGATCGCGCACCGCGACCAGTCCAGCTCCCCGGCCGCGCCGAGATCGTCCAGCACCAGGCGGTGCAGCTTGGCCCACACCCGGGCCGCGCTCCACTCACAAAAGCGGCGGTGCGCGGTGGGACCCGACGGACCGAACACCGGCGGCAGCTGCTGCCAGGTACAGCCGGTGGTGGCCACGAAGATGATCGCCGCCAACACCTCCCGGTCCCCATGCCTGCGCCGGCCCCCACCCTGCGGCCGCGTCGGGGCAGGTGGCACCACCCGCTGGAACAGCTCCCACAACTCACTCGGCACCAGCCGTTCGACCATCTCCACGAACGGCAGGCTACCGCCGACCCACCAAATGAGATGTCGTCTAATTGGTGCCCTAGCCCTAGCCTCCGAACCGGGCTGGCCGGCGGCCGTGATGTATACGGCTGGAGATGATAGCGCTGGCAGAGAGGGCAGGATTAGGTAGGCCTGGCCGCTGCTCTCGCATGGGCTCGCCGCCGCCGCAACGGCTCAGTCACTACCGGCGGACCTGCGACGCGAGGTACATAGGGGCTTGGTCCTGGTTCGGCTAAGGGGAGGCGACTAGGCCGGATGCGGGAGGTGCAGGCGCCTTGAGTACCAGGAACATCGATAGCTAGATAGTATGTCCCGCCAACCGCGGCGTGCTGTATAGCCATGACAGGACCAAAACCGCTGGGACAGGCCAGCGTTGCTCTGAAGGCCTGGCCGGACCCGGCAGCTGCGGCCGCAGGAGAGCTGTCCGCGGTATGGGGTACGAGCTCTTGCACCCGACGAAGGTATTACGGCTAGCCTGGAGCACCATGATGCAACGTGCGGATGTCATCGACGAGATCGTAAGCGGGCTCCGACTTCTGACTCAGAAGCAGCTCGAACTCGTAGCGGGGATGGTGAAGAGCTTTCACATACCAGTTGACTATTTCCCGGGCCAGAGCACGAAAATAGTTGACGAGGTCTTCGCAGAGGAGATGTCGAACCAACTCAGCTTGCATCATTCAAGCCAAGAATCACCTCTGAACAAGAAGCCCTTCGAATACGTTATGAAACAATGCCTGATCGCGCAAGGGCACTCAGAAGCCGATCTAAATCCCGCTCCCGGGGTGTCTGCTTATGACGTTTTTGGAAACAACGAGAGATGGTCTTTGAAGACCGAAGCCGCCAGAAGCTTGAGTGCAACGCAATTGAAGATTGAAAAGCTCTCAGAAGCGCGATGGGTGCGAGAAGCTCTCACAGCTGAGGTGTGCGCGCAAGAAGTTAGAACACGCATACCAAGACACATGGAAGGATACGATCGAATTCTTGTTCTACGCGCAGAAACTCGCCCTGATTGTTACATATACAAGCTTCACGAGGTTCCAAAGGCTCTACTTCAAAGAAGCGTATCCGAAGCGAAGGGAGAAATGTTTTCAAAGAAAGATAGGGGCAGTAGAAAGGGAATTAGCTTTGGCGCCGATTTCTATCACCCCGAGAATGGGGATAAGCTATTTAGGATGCTCTTGGATTCAAGCGTGGAGAAAGTTCGAGTTTGGTTTCAAATACGTTATTGCATACTGCATGGGACATGGATTGTGAGGAAGCCGGATTCGGCTGCCAGGGGAATTCAAATGAGAATTAGCTGAGGGTTGACTGCGAGGAGATCATCCTCTCGGAGCGAGGTTGCTGGGAGGATAATTTGCGAGATGTCTGGCTTGTTGCCGGTAAGTATCCAGTCAGCGACCCAGGCGAGTTGGTAAGAAATCAGCGGGGGAACGGCATCGCCGATCTGGCGATAGAGGTTCTTTCTGCTCGCACCTACAAAGCGGTAATCCCTTGGGAACCCTTGCAAGATTCCAAGCTCTCTAACTGTGCACTGTCGGTCCTGCTCAGGATGAGAGTAGCGCCCGTTGCCTACGTGTGAGCACTCACGCTTAATGGTGGGTGCGGGTTTTTCCCAGTTCATGCGCCCATAAACGTCACTATAGGAATTGAGGCGGCCCGCGTTTACAGCCTTCCACATGGAGGGAATCAGATACTTTTCAGTTTGAGGACTCCCTAGCAGATCGGGCCAGCTCCCGCCGTCCTTGGGTATGGCTGAAATGCGAGCCAATGATTCCCCCTTCAGCAGGGTGCTAGTGTGATTTTGATCGTCCGGATGGCTTTTCCCTGTCTCGACTGCGGGGAGATCGCCAATCGCTCGCCTTACGGTGATAGCTTCCGGCTTGACCCCGTATCCTTGCCAGAGATCTTCGAGGGTATGAAGAGGCAGGTCTCGTTCAACCGCTATTACTAGAGCACGTTCCCGTTGCTGCGGGAGGCCAAAACGGCTGAGCAGGTGAGAACTGGCATGGACCTTGTACCCCATCGCTTCAAGGTTGGAACGAAGCGCAGAAAAATGGTACCGAAAATTTCCATTCAAGAGCTGGGGGACATTTTCCATCATAAGGATTCGGGGTCGCATCTGTGCCACATGGTCGGCAACATGAGCCACTAGCGAATTTCTTGGGTCGTCTTGCGCCCAATTTCTAGAGACCGCCCGAGAGAAACCAGTGCAAGGGGGACACGCCAGAAGGACCTCGGGACGCCCTCCTCCGGTCGCCAGAAGGGCTTCATTGACTTCGTCTGCAGTAGTGGCAGACATGTCAAGCGACAGAGGTGCGACCTTCAGGTTCTCGGCATAGGTTGCATTGCAGCCCAGTGCGCCGTGACCCGTGCTCGGCTTGCCGAGCTCCACGTCAACGGCGCCGGCAAGCTCAAACGTGGGATGGGCATAGAAGCCGCAGCTCATGCCGCCGCCGCCGGAAAAAAGATCAACCACCCGGCTCGGACTGACGGCCATCATCCACCTCTGTTCACAGGCACACCTCACGAAGCTTCTTAGAGAGTACGCGCCTGAGGCGTATCAAGTCAAGTCAAGTCAAGTCAGGTGGAAGGCGTAGCGCTGCTAGTTTGTTCTTGTGGAGGAGCTGGAAGCGATCACCCGCAGGATCGCTCAAGTGAGGCGGGAGATAAGCGCAGCCGCCAACGAGCTGCAACGACTTCGAGCCGAAGAGTACGGTCTCATGCTGTCTATCGCACGGCTCACCGGTCAGCCTTTGCCTAGCCCTGCACGTTGTGAGCAGTCGGCGGGCGGAGAACGTCGGGCTCGGATCACACCTGTGGTTCGGGAGGTTCTCGCCGAGGCGGAACGGCCTCTCACGCGCACAGACATCACGGAGCGTCTATCGACGTATGGAGTCTCAGCGACGCCGGACGCGGTCAGTGCGAGCCTGTCCTATCTGCGACGTAAAGGTGCTGTCGCAAATTCCGGGGGGCTTTGGAGCTTCAACCGGACGGGTGACTCAAGCTGACAGCAGCTTGTCGAGGCACCGGTATAGAAGTCCTGTGCTCCGGATCCGCTTGGCTCTGATGGCGAGGGATCGAAGTTTGTGGTTGTTATTGCAAAACTAATGAGGTTTTGTTGGCGCTAGATGGGCCTAGGGTCGGAGAGCGTTAACAAGTCGTCTCAGGCAAGTCTGGGGATGGGGCTGGAAGAGGGCGGATGCTGTTCGGCAGCCTCGTAGAGTAAAGCCCGCCATGGCCTGATAAATCCTACTGCCAGCTAAAGCTATGATCATAGGCCGATTAAGCGTGCTCGAACCAGGGGGCGCGCCGCCCCCTGGACCCCTCGCGGGCCGGAGTACATGATCGCACGAAACTATCTGCCGCACATGACGATCGTTCGCGCGATCATGCACTCCGGATCAGGGCTGCAGCAGGTTGAGATTGCTGGCAGAGGCGCCAACAATAGCTTTGGATGGTCTCGGAATGCTGCGCATGCAGCAGGCGCCCGAGTGCAGGTCAGAGAGCAGATCTGGATGCGTTTAGCATCCCTGACCTAACTACGTATCAGAACGCCTTGCTGTCGCACGCGTCCGTATAGTCGGCACGCATATCATGCATATTGCGCTAGCGGCCAGTATTGGGCATGTAGCGCCGTTGGGACATTTCCATGGATGATAGCTGGGGCGTTGCGGAGCAGCTTCGTGTGCTGGGGAACATCCACCTGACGCGCATGGGTATCAAGGTGATCAACGTAACGGAACGCTTCGCCAGTGGGGTCAAGCTGATGAAGCCGGGTCAGCAGGTGGTTAGCGTCGAGCACAAGTTCCTTAAGCAACTTCGCAAGCTGATCGGCCGCGGCCCCAAGCGATAATACTGCTTGCGCTGAAGCGGACGTCCGACTCAGCAGGGTAGAGCGCTGGATCGCTGTGACCGTCGAAGCGCAGGCGCGCGGCGGCGTCACGGATGGCTTGCTTACAAGCCAGTTCAAGTGCATGCCGGTAGTTGTGGATCAGAGGTGAGAGTGCCTGATCGCCCCTTCAAGGGCAAGGGCAGCTCCTTTCGAGGGACCTGCTGGGCTGGGGGATACGGGAGATTAACCAGCTGCATCCAACGGGTCGGGCATCCGTATCAAGGTTGGTCTCGACCCTCTGATAGCCGGACTGCCGGCGCCTGCTGCCAGACTGTTGCGCGTGACGATTCAAGCAGGCCTGCCGTTCCCCCAGGATGCCGCTCAGGACTCGCGAGCGTTAGCGGCGAAGCACTCGCGCCGCAACACGTTCCGCACCTGGGATCTTCCCCGTGAGGCTATGAGCAATATTCCGCGCCAGTGGCGAATTCAGTCCGGTCTTACGCAGCAGGTCCCTGATGACCTCGCCCCGTTCGTGGAGTGGCTCGACAGCCAGCCCGAGGCGCGAGAGCGCTTCCGGTGGGCACTGCGTGACTCCCTCGATGAGTTGCTCGATGGCCAGCGGACGGGACGCTGGGCATACCAGCACCTCACGAAGACCGAGAAGACGTATCTCGGCACGGCTGTTGAGGTGAACCTCACCAAGGAGTTCGAGATCGCCAACGGCGCGGACCTTGACTGGTCGATCGCTGGCCTCGACATCGACTGCAAGTTCTCCAAGGATCTCGGTGGCTGGGAGATCCCGATGGAGATGTATCTGTGTGCTGACCACGGCGGCCGGAGTGGTCGTGCCGACCATCCGGCGGTCGTGACCTGGATGAATGACGACACGAGCCAGTGGGCCGCGGGCATCGTGCGGATCACCGATGAGCGCCTGCGCTGGAAGAGGGGGGTGGATGCGAACGGTGACCGCGTGCGTGCATACAACCGAGACAACAAGCGCAAGCTCGCGGACACCGCCATGTCTGAGGTGTACTGGCTCTGGGGTGGCCTCCAGACAGATCTGCCGACGAACCTGCTGCGTCACCTGGATGCCGAAGCGCGCGAGCGGATTTTTGCAGTCTCGCCGTCACGTCGGCGCTCGTCGGGGCAGCAGCGTATGAACCAGTTGTTCCGCGAGGTGCAGGAGAGGATCGTCGGCCGGCAGGCAGTGCTGACCGTTGGCCAGCAGGACGACTCGCCGAAGCGGGCCCGCGACGCACGGATAGAGCTGCGCCCGGAAGGCATCGTCGTGCTGGGGCACCAAGGATCACATCCGCACGCCGCCCGTGCGCTCGGACTACCGGTACCGATCAAGGGTGAATGGATCTCTGCCCGCCTCGTTGCTGTCTCACCCGACGATGCCCGCCCGAAATTCTCACTGGACGGCCAGTTCTGGGCGCGAGCTCGTGAGAACGACCCAGCGAACCCTGCACCCGACCTTCCCTATAAGCGAAAGATTGATGGGCAAGGGGAATGAAAGATCAAACGCCTCATGTTCGTTCAGGTGAGGCGGTCTCTCGGCATGAGTTACGCCTATCTTGTTTTCAGGGGCCTGGCGGCGATGGCCGTTCGAAGGGCGCAGAGTCCTTATAGGGGTACAGGTGCGGGCCGTCCGCTGCAAGCGACGAGTGCGACGGCTCGAAGGCGAAGGCCGAGCTGGCGATAGCACTGATGACAACAGCCCGCACACGGGTTACGACTGACTGCCGCTAGAAATCGTCTACCTCGACGCGTCGCACGCGATCATGGTGGTTGCTGCTCCTGAAAAGCGGACATTCGCGGAGCCGGGACCGGTTGAGCGAGCGCCCGGCTAGGGGCTCACGACCTCCGGACGGCATGGGGCGGAATGCTAACGCGAATGCTAACGGCTGGTCTGGACGAGCCTGGACGAAGGCGGAACAGAAGTGTGCTCCGGAGGGCTGCCCAGCAGGTGAGCGGTTAGGGCTGGACAGGTGTGGATCTTGTTCGTGAGACTCGTAATGAATAGGTCATCGGTTCGATTCCGATAGGCGGCTCCACCTCAAAGGCCCCTTCCGATCACTCGGAAGGGGCCTTTTGCATGAGTGACTACATCTCGGTGGAGATCAACTGGGTGGCGCAGGCATGTCTGTGCTGCTCATAGGGTCATTCCCGCATGTGTGGCCGGGGTTCGGCGTTGGTTGGCTGTATCCGGTGTCTGCCTCCAGACTCGACGGATGCAGATCCTCTGCCGCGTGGCCTGGGATTACGCCGCTCATGAGCTGGCACCGGAAACGTTGCCCATGGTCGCGGCCGAAGCGCTGGTTCGCGGGGTCGGCTCTCCGGCGCTTCGAGAGCTCGCCGGGTGCTCCGATGACGTTCGAGAGATCCGTGATCTCTATCTCGCCGCGATGGCCGAGTTGGGCGTGGAGATCCCCACCGAAGAGGCGGCGTACTGGGAGAAGGTGCGCGCCTGGGCCGGTCTCATGGTCGATCGGACGGTCGCACCTCACGAGGGCGCCGCCAGGATCACCGCCTATTTTGACGTTGTCGGCTGCCCTCCCGAGGCCGGAGATCTCTACTACCTGGTCGATCTCTGGTCGGATCGTCCGGCCGATCGGCGCAGGCTGGAGCGGGACATGATCGGAATCGCCAGGGGGTTGATCCGCGGCCGTAGGGGCTGAGCGTCGCGAAGGGCGGGTCAGTGGCCCTGCTGGTTGCGCAGGTCCACGGCGAGGTTCCAGAGGGTCTCGAAGCAGGCCCGGCGTTCGGTGACGTGCTCAGGGCGTCGGATGAGGCGCGTGTTGAGGAACTCCGGGGTGGGGGAGGACGAGGGGGTCGGGATCACCTCGTAGCTGAGCACCTGGTCGAACAGGATGAAGTCGATGAGCGACGGCCGCAGGGTCGTCGGCACCTTGTCCCGCTGCAGGGGGAGGATCTTGATGCCGGCCTTCTCCTGGGACTCGGCGATCGAGGCGAACGGCGCCTCGTTGAACTCCTCGAAGTCCTTCACGATGAACAGGCGCCGGATCTCGACGCCGTGCCGGACCACCGCGTCGCTCTGGGCGCGCAGGTAGCGGTTGCCGAGGTCGCTGGACCAGAAGCCGTCGGCGAAGCTCGGGCCCCGGCCGTCCACCGTCGTCGTGCTGGTGGCGTCGATCGTGAGCCGTGCGTTGCGCGTCAGGGACAGCAGCCAGTCGCGGTCCTCGCCGTCGTCGTAGACCACCTCGCCGCCCACGAGCTGGTGCAGGAACCGGGACGTCCGGGCGACCTCGGTCTCGGCGACGCCCTTGAGCAGCGGCGGGACCGCGGGGCCGACCCGGGCGCTGTTCTCCAGCAGTTCGGTGACCTTGGTCCCGTCCAGGGCCGAGGCGCCCACCGCGTCCAGGAGCCGGGCCGACTCCGAGGCCCGGGAGAAGCGCTCCTCGACCGCCTGGTCGACATTGGTGATCGCCTTCTCGAAGTCGATGAGGACCTGCGTCAGCAAGGTGATGCCGCCGAGCAGGACCGACAGCGTGACCGCGGTGACCGAGAACAGCTCGCCCTGCGCCAGGGCCGTGATGCCGAGGGTGAACGCGCCGGTCAGCAGGGCGATCGTCACGCGCCGGGCGACCAGGCTGGTCGTCAGGCCGGCCCGTGCCCGGGAGGACTGTGCTGGCATGGATCACCCGTTCCTTTGCACGACGTAGCTCGTCCGGTCGTGGAAGCCGGCGATGACGCCCCCCTTCGCCAGCACGGGGTCGAGGGTCTCCCGCAGGGCCACCCGCCACTCCCGGGCCAGGCCGGGGTCGGTGGCCCGCAGCTTCTCGATGTCGTGGGGGACCTCCAGCAGAAGGGTCGCGGCCGTGGAGTCGTGCCGGACGGGGCGGTCGCCGCGGGCCTCCAGCAGGACCTCGGCGCCGGAGGGGACCGGCACGGCGGCGGGAACGCCGCGGGCGGCCTCGGCGACGGCGGGGTCGTTCAGGTGCCAGGCGGCCAGCAGCCGGTCGGACTCGTCGTCCCCGTTGATGCTGTCGGGCATCTTCCCGTAGTAGTCGACGTGGTAGCGCTCGGCGCGGGCGCCGAGCTTGACCAGGTTGAAGTGGGCGTTCCTGCGGATCAGCGGATCGAAGGTCCAGAAGATGCGCCGGATGCCCAGGGCCGCGGCCCACTCGCGCTGGTGGCGCTTGAGGGCCAGGCCGATGCCGGCGCCCGCCGTGGCCGCCCCGGTGATGTAGGAGCACATGTCCCCGCTGGAGGGCGGGCCGAAGATCCCCACCGACGCCCCCACCATCCGGTCCCCGCTGAACGCGCCGTGGACGTAGTTGCCGCAGCGTTCCAGGGTCAGCAGGACTTCGACCGACAAAGGGTCGCCCCCGGGATCGAACTTCCAGATTCCGTCGAACAGCCGACAGGCGTCCTGAAGGTCACCGGGTTCTTCCAGGCGCCGGATCGTCAACGTCACCGTCCCACCTCCGGTCCCACGCGCTCGCCAGGAGATGCGTGATGACATATACCTTCCTACAATGTTCCACGCATCTTCATTAGAGGAGTCGGGCTTGATGTCCGTGCCGGCGGAATCTGGCCACAACAGGCCACGGGGCGCAGGTTTCAACAGCGACTTTGAATGGAACAGACTGAACCCCGGTATTTACCTTGAGAAGAACTATCTGATCCCCCATCGCAACGATCTTGAGTTTCTCGCGAAGGTGCGTGATTTCCTTGGCGGAGCGCTCCGGCGGCGGCGCGGCCTCCACGGCGTGGACGTCGGCGCGGGGGCCAACCTCTACCCCGCGCTGGCGATGCTCCCGTTCTGCAGGCGCTTGACGCTACTGGACTATTCGACGGCCAACGTCGCCTGGCTGCGGCGGGAGGCGCGGGAGTACGCCGTGACATGGGACCCCTTCTGGAAGGTGCTGGCCGAGGCGCCGACCTACGCCGCGCTGGACCGGCCCCGGGAGGAGCTGAGCCGGCGCGCCCGGGTCGATTTCGGCTCGGTCTTCCGCCTGCCGGTCCGCCGCTGGGATCTCGGCACGCTCTTTTTCGTCGCCGAGTCGATATCCAGCAGCCTGCGGGAATTCGAGCTGGCCGTGCACGGATTCATCGACGCACTGAAACCCGGCGCCCCGTTCGCCGCCGCCTTCATGGAGAACTCGCACGGCTGGCAGGTGGGAACGCAGGAATTCCCGGCCGTCGCCGTCACCGTGTCCGACGTGCGGGCCGCGCTGGCCGGCGCCGGGGACCTCGACATATGCCGACTCGACCCCGGGCCGTCTCCGGTGCGCCCGGGCTACACCGGAATGATTCTGGTCTGCGGACAGAAAGCCCGGACGAGAGCATGAGAAACAAACCTCGCGAAGAACTCCTGGAAATCTGGCGTTCGGTCGTCAAGTACTCGTTCCCCGAGCGGGACCCGCGCGCCGAGCCGGTCTGGGGCGGCAGACTGGAGCGCAACTCCATCAGCGACGCCGAACTGCTGCTGTCGGTCCTGTACCCCGCCTCGTTCACGCCGGTGTTCCGGTTGAGCCGGCCGGACCAGACCCAGGAGGACATCCGGCGGGCGCTGGGCGGGCTCGGGGACGAGTTCGAGATCCCCCGCCGGCTGGTGGAGATCCTCATCAGGCACATCGAGGACTACAGCGGGGTGGACGGCCCGGTCTTCTCGGGCGGCAGCTACTTCCTCAGCTCGGTCGCCGACGAGGAGCCCAGCCCGGCCCAGCGCCAGATGGACATGGTCGACTCGTGCTCCATGGCCGTCACGCTGATGCTGAGCGCGATCGCCTTCGTCCGCGACTACCAGACCGCCGTCCGCAGCAGCGAGACGCTGCAGCGGCTGCGCCTCCTGGAGGACATCGCCAGCAAGCGGCTGACCGCCGCGATGGTCGGCCTGCTGCGCGGCTTCGTGATCAACATCTTCTCGCCCGAGTCCCCCGAGGGGCAGGCGCTGATCCGGACGCTGAACCAGTACGGCGACTCGCCCCGGCGGATCACCGAGGACCTCTACGGCCGCCTCGGCGACGTCAGGGCGTCCCTGCGCGAGGTCAGCATCGGGTTCGGCAGCAGCATCGAGGAGCTCGACAACCGCAACCGGCTGTTCGAGGTGGGCTGGACCTGGGGCATCGCCCAGGACGCCCCGGAGGTCGAGGGCGTGCTCGACCTCGCCTCGCAGCGCAAGGGCGTCGCGCACGCCGCGCCGATCCTCTACTTCACCATCAACGCCCTGGACGGCATCGCCGACCTGTTCTCCCCGCGCACCGCCCGGCTGAGCCTGCTGAACGAGGAGCAGCAGCGGCTGGCCGCCTCGCTGCGGTTGCGCTGGGAGATCACCCAGCGCTACTGGGCGAACATCGCCACCTACGGCGAGGGGAGATGGCCACTTGAGGACATCCCCTGGCGCACCAACGACCGGCGCGCCTCGGAGCACTTCAGCCTCCTGGTCAGCTCCATCGTCCTGTCGGCCCTGGAGAACCGCCCGGCGACCAACCCGCCGACCCTGTCGGACCTGGACCGGATGTTGCGGGTGCTGCAGGAGCTCGGCCAGCGGGGGCGCGTCACCCGCCGGGCCGAGCCCGGCGACCCCGGGGTGGACCTGCACCACCCGGGCACGCTGATCCCGCTGCCCGGGAGCGAGGGCCTCGACGGCGGGCCGCTGCTGCGCTGGGAGCTGTCGGACTACTCGGCCGTCCTGTACAAGTGCTCCCTCCGCCTCGCCTCGCTGGCCCAGAGCCAGGAGCTGCGCGACCGCTCGGTCTCCTTCTCCGACGAGATCTGGTCGCACCTGGACGGGCGGCGCATGGTGTCGTCGTTCGGCGCCGGCCTGTGGGACTCCCCCGACCGCGTCTTCCCGCAGATCACCGCGCAGAGTGACCGGCCCTCGTGGTACTACACCGAACGCATCGTCGAGTGCCTGGTGGCCGCCACCAACCACATCCGCACCGAGGTGGCGCCCGGCTCCGACCTGCTGAGGCGGGCCCAGGAGCTGCTCAGCGAAGCCGAGCGCCGATACGACCGGGAACTGCTCGGCACGCCGGTGGGCGTCGTCGGCGACCTGCGCGCCGAGCTGGACCGCGTGCGCGGCAGGCTGGACCGCTGCCGCGAGATCATCGCCACCGCGCCGGGCACGTCGATGGGCCTGTCGCTGAACGCCCTGGAGGCGCTGGACCGGCTCGAGGTCGCCCGCCGCAAGGCCGACCGGGAGGCGGGCTGACATGCTCGTGATCGCCACCTCCGACAAGGGCGGCACCGGCCGGTCGGTGACGGCCTGCAACGTCGCCTACCGGCGCGCCCTCCTCGGCCACGACACCTGCTATCTGGACTTCGACTTCGGCTCGCCGACGTCCGGGGCGGTCTTCGGGGTCGACGAGATCGACCACGGCGTCGAGAGCGGCGGCCTCCACCAGTACCTGCAGGGCACGGTGGCCGAGCCCCAGCGCATCGACGTGTGGCAGGTGAGCAACCGGCGCAGCCTGCGCTCCCGCCCGCCGACCACCGGACGGCTCGTGCTGTTCCCCGGGGATCTCGGCGGCGGCGAGTTCAACACGACCGCAGACGTCCTGCAGCGGTGCGCCAAGCTGCTGATCCGGCTCGACGAGGAGTTCGACCTGGTGCTCATCGACCTGAGCGCCGGACGTTCGCACGCGGCCGAGATGCTGCTGACGGTGACCGCCGACCGGGAGCTGCGCAGGAGGCGGATCGAGGCGCGCTGGCTCGTGTTCCACCGCTGGACGCGGCAGCACATCACCGCCGCGGCGGGACTGGTCGACGGCAGGAGCGGCCTGGTGCAGTTCGGCGAACTGCGCGGCCACCCCCAGGGCTCGCTCCGGGAGGGCATCCGGTTCGTGCGCACCGCGGTGATCAGTCCCGACGACGCGTCCGCCCGCGGGCTGCAGGCCACCCAGCAGGCCTGGCTGCGCCAGGTCAACACCGACCTCAACGACCGGGCCATCCAGCTGGGCCTCGGCCGGAGCTCGGTCATCGCGAGCATCCCGCTCGACCCGGTGCTGCAGTGGCGCGAGCAGCTCCTCACCGACTCCGACGTCTACGACAGCGTGGCCAACGCCGGCACCGTCGAGGCGTTCCGGCGGCTGGCCGAGGACATCGAGACCGGCGACACCTGGAGCAGGCCGTGAGCGTCCCCGAGCTGGAGGCGCGGACGCTCACCGACCGGGTCCGGGTGGAGCGGGTCCCCCGGTCCCACCTCTCCCTCGAACTCGGGCACCTCTACATGGAGGACCTGCTCGCCGGGCCGGAGGAGCTGAACCGCCACTTCGCCCGGATCAAACCCTGGTCGGACTTCGTGGCCGCCCGGTACGCCTCCCGCCGCCTCAGCACCTGCTTCCTGGTCGACGAGTACTCCAGCACGATCCGCAGGCCCGCCGAGCTCATCCCCGAGATCATGGCGGCGGTCGCGTCGCAGGGCCTGACGCTCGACTACCTGGCGCGCGAATCGGCCTGCGCCGACACCGGCACGGTCGCACCGGCGGCCCTGGTCCTGGAACGCATCGTCCCCGACCCGCCGCCCGGCACCAACGGCCTGCGACCGCCCGCCAGGGAGTCCGGCTGGCTCACCAACGGCCAGGGCATGGCGCGGCCGGGCGAGGTGAGCGAGGCCATGGCCGGGGACCGCGCCTGGACCCCGCCCCGGCAGAACGACGCACGGCCGCACTCCATCTGCATGGACGTCCAGCTCTGGGACGAGCCGGACGGCGAGCGCCGCTGGTCGTGCGCGTTCCTCTCGGCCGTCTGGCAGCTGCTGCGCCTCGGCGTCCTGCGCGACGAGGGCAGGGCGGTCGTCGTTCCCGAGCGGTGGTCCGGGCCCTTCCCGCAGGAGTGGGACGAGTTGCCGCCGGTGATCCGGCTGAGCGAGCGGGCCCACCCGTTCGCCGCTTACCAGACGATGACCCTGCTGGAGACCAGGTTCGCCGATGTCGAGGCGGCCGTCCGGCTGATCCTCGGCCAGGTCGCCGTCGACCCGGTGATCAGTGCCCAGACCGCCGAGCAGGCCGCCCGGGAGAAGGTGGAGATCGCCGACGAACTGGTGCGGAGGGTGGCGCATGTCTTCACCGACGGCTGCTGAGGGCGCGCTCACGATCGGGGAGGTCCGCACGGGGTTCGTGCGCCACTCCACCGAGATCTCCCTACAGGAGGCGTCGGCGCTGCTGCGCCTGGTGCCCGGTGAGCAGGTGCGGCACGCCGGGCGGCCGCGCCCCTACGCGGTCTCGCCCACGCCGCTGACCGGGGTCGACTGCGACCTCCCGTCGGCGAAGGGGCGGCGGGTCCGCGGCGTCGGCACCGTCGCGTCGCGGGTGACGGTCACCGGAGGGCGCATCCTACAGGCGTGCTCCTACACCACGATCGTGCCGTCGCCGCGCGGCCACCGGCTCCCGTGGTCGCACTACCTCGGGCGGCCCGGCGTGGTGGAGCACCTGGGCAGGATGGACCTCGACGACGCGGCGGCCGGGTTCGCCGAGGACGAGCGCGGCGTCCGCGGCATCGAGCTCGGCGGCATCGCCGAGCAGACGATGAACGGGGTGCAGGCGTCGCCGATGCTCGACGGCGTCCTGTCCCTCCGGGCGCCGCGCGGAGCGTGGCGCTGGGCGTTCCACGGCGGTGAGCCGCTGTTCCGCTTCACCGTTCTGCGCGACGGGGTCCGGCTGGTCCGCCTGTCGGTGCCCCGGCAGTGCACCGAGGACCTGCTGGTCCTGGTGGAGGATCTGGCGCTGCACGACTGGCTGCTGGCCGTCGTCGAGAACGCGCTGGCGCGCGCGGCGGCGGGCCCCGGAGCGGCCGACCGCATGTTGCGGGGCGTCCGGCCCGTCGTCGGCCACGTGCTGCACCACTGGATGCCCGCCGCCCGCGTCAAGCCCGAGCTGCTCCCGCTGTGGGAGGCCCTGGACCGGGCGCACGGCCTCACCCGCCAGTGGGACATCTCGGTCGGCCGGATACGCGACCAGCTCGCGGTCGACACCGTCGCGATGCTCCTGGACACGGTCACGCTGCTCGACGGCGCGGCGCACGGCCCCGGCCGGGGCGGGCGGGACGGCGGCAGGGCGTCAGGGTGACGTCCGGCCCATGAACCGCCGCGGGTCGCAGAGACCGAGATCGGCCTGGTCGTCGGCGTTCTGGGGCCGGTCCAGCAGCAGGCCGGTGGCGAGCTGGGCCGTGCGCGGCGCGAGCGTGAGGCCGAGACCGTTGTGCCCGGTCGCGGCCAGGACCCGCCGGCCGGGATCCACGAATCCGAGCAGGGGCGTGTCATCGCTGGTGCCCGGCCGGACACCGGCGCGGGAGCCCAGGATCCGATAGTCGGCCACCCGCGGCAGCGCCCGGCGCAGGTGCGGCCGGATCAGGTCGCGCGCCCTGGCCAGGTCGGGGGCGGGGTCGTCCTCGTCCCGTTCGAAGGTGACGCCGGCGGCGATCCGGTCCCCCCGATAGGGGGCAACGAAGGCGACCCGCTCCTCGCCGCCGTCGTGGGCGACCATGTCGCACAGGAAGCGCGGCGCGCCGCCGGGAGGGACCTGGAGGTCCAGGACCTGGCCCTTGACCGGCCGGAACAGCGCCGGGGGCACGCCGTACTCCCGCAGGAGCGCGCCGCTGAGATGGCCGGCCGCCACGACCGCGCGTTCGCCGTGCAGGGTACGGCCGTCGGCGAGGCCGACCTCGACGCGGTCGCCTTCGACCCGGACGGCCTCCGCCCTCCCGTAGACGATCTCCACGTGCTCGTGGGCGCGCAGCGCCCGGTAGAGCGCCTCCATGACCCGCCGGGGCTCCACCACCAGGTCCGCGGGCTGCTGCAGGGCGGCGACGATCCGGGGGCCGAGCAGCGGTTCGCGCCTGCGCGCCTGGTCTCCCGACAACATCGTGCTTTCCACGCCGCAGGAATCCAGATGGGGTTTGACCTTGTTCGCCAGGCGGTCGGCCTCTTCGTCGTCGATCGCGAGCTGGAGCAGGCCGGTGCGCCGGACGCGGAGCGACCGTCCCGTCCTGGCGTCGAGCTCTTTCACCCACTCCCGGTACAGGTCCCTGCTCCGCGCGGCCATGGGGCCCAGGGCGCCGGCCCAGTGATCGCCCAGAAAAGGCGTGATCCCTCCGGCGGCCGCCGCCGAGGTGCCCTCGCTGATCGATTTATCGCTCTGCTCGACCAGACAGATCCGGGTGAACTCCGTACCTGACCATTCCGCGATGCCGCACCCGATGATGCCCCCGCCGACGATGATCAGGTCGTACATGAGCCGCCGCTTCCCGCCGGTCTCCCGACCGGCATCTCAGCCGCTCCGCGCCGTCCCGCGGGGTCCTGTCGTGCCGGTGTCCTGGGACGGAGCGCCTGCGGTGGTCGCTGAACGAGCGTTCGGGTGTGTGTTGGTCAAAGGGTGTGTGGTCGAAGGGTGTGTTGGTCAAAGCACGACGAAAGCCGTTGGCCGCGTCCGTCGCGGACGCGGAATTGCCCGACACGTCTGTTCGACGGTCCAGGGCGCCGACGGTTCCCCGGTTTGCGAACTTTCCCGCAGGCGTGGAAGCGGGAAGAGGGGCTCGGCATGTCCCTGTCACGATTGTTCTCGTGCCCATCGAGTCTACTCCTTCAACTGTGCCCTGTCTTCATGTCCCTAAAAGCGGCGAAACGGGGGAAGTGGTGCTCGGTCCCCGCCGTCTCCGGAGAAGCGAGGCCGGGTATTTCTCCCGTAGCCGCACTCTTGTGCCTTGAGTGCGGCTTTTGGTGAGTGAGTAGGCTTTTTAGTCCTTTGCAGGTCTTGCAGTGATCGGAACATGTGCACGACCGCGACGCATGGGGCGGGCGGCGCGGTGCCGGGTCCGGGGCCGTCCGGTAGGGTGGGGGCGGCGAAGGGGAGTAGTCCCGAACCGCCGAGTGGCCGACATGCTGGCTGCCCCTAGGGGGAGCCCGGTCCTCGGGCCGTCCCAGGGCGGTGGACGAGACCTTCGGTCTGGTAAGGCGTGCCCGGTCCTTCGGCCGGGCGCATTCGTCGTGCCGGGCCGAGCGGTCCTCCCAGCCTTCCGGGTGCGACGGTGCGGTCCGGCACCCGCGGGAGGGCCGTCGTTCATGTCGTTCGATCTCACCACGTTCGCCACCGCCTTCGCGGTGATCTTCCTGGCCGAGCTGCCGGACAAGACCATGTTCGCCTCGCTGGCCATGGGGACGCGGATGCGGCCCCTGTGGGTCTGGTTCGGCACCTCCAGCGCCTTCGTGGTGCACGTCGCGATCGCGGTCGCGGCCGGCAGCGTCTTCGCGCTGCTGCCCAAGCCCCTGGTGCAGGTCGTCGCGGCGGCGCTGTTCGCGTTCGGGGCCTACACGTTGCTGCGCGGCGGCGATGACGACGACGAGGACGTGGCGGCGGGACGCAGGGTGGCCGGGTTCTGGCCGACCTGGCTGACGGCCTTCACTGTCGTGTTCGTGGGAGAGTGGGGCGACCTGACGCAGATCACCACGGCGAACCTGGCCGCCACGCGCGGGCCGCTGTCGGTGGGGCTGGGAGCGCTGCTGGCGCTGATGGCGGTGTCGGCGCTGGCGCTGGTGGCCGGGCGCTTCATCGCCGACCGGGTTCCGCTCAAGACGGTGCAGCGGGTCGGCGGTGTCGTCATGATTGCCCTGGCGGTCTGGTCGCTGTTCGAGGCGGTCACGGGATGACGAGGGTGGTGCGGCGTGGGCGCCGGGCATGATCACGGAGTGCGGAGGCCGAGCTCGCGCGGGGCGGTGCGGGTCTGTCTGGCGGTGATCGTCCCGCTCGCGGTGGTGACGCTGGCCGCGCTGGTGTGGATGTGGCCGGACGCCCCGAAGGCGGCCGACGCCCCGTCCCCCGGGATGAGCAAGGTCCACGGAAAGATCGTCGGGATCGCCCTCAAGCCCTGTGCCAAGCAGGTGGGCCTGGGCGCGGAGGGGGAGCCGAACGGGCTGGGCGGCACGGCCCCGCCGCCGGACCCGCGCAAGTGCGGTGACGCCCAGATCGAGCTGACCGAGGGGATGGAGAAGGGCCGGGTCGTCACCACGGCGCTGCCGTCCGGGCCGGGCAGCCAGCGGTTCGGGACCGGCGACAAGGTGATCGTGCTGCATCTGGCCGACACCCCCGAGGGCAACCCGTACCAGCTGTCGGACCACGACCGGTCCGGGCCGCTGTGGCTGGTGGGGGCGGCGTTCGTGCTGGCGGTGGTCGCGTTCGGGCGCTGGCGCGGGCTGACCGCGCTGGTGGGGCTGGCGGTCACGTTCGTGCTGCTGCTGAAGTTCCTGATCCCGGCGGTGCTGGCCGGCGAGCCCCCGCTGGCGGTCGCGATCGTCTGCGCCGCGGCGATCATGCTGGCGGTGCTCTACCTCACCCACGGGTTCACGGTGCCGACCTCGATCGCGGTGATCGGCACGCTGGCCAGCCTGACGCTGACCGGCGTGCTGGCCTGGGCGGCGATCGGGCTGACCCGGCTCAGCGGGATCACCGACGAGAGCTCGCTCAACCTGGACCTCACCTACCAGATCAGCACGCAGGGCCTGCTGCTGGCGAGCATCATCATCGGGTCGCTGGGCGTGCTGGACGATGTCACCGTGACCCAGTCGATGACCGTCGCCGAACTCGCGCACGCCAACCCGGCCTACCGCTTCGCGGAGCTGTACCGGGCGGGGGCGCGGGTCGGCCGGGCCCACATCGCCTCGGTGATCAACACCATCATCCTGGCGTACGCGGGGGCCTCGCTGCCGCTGCTGCTGCTGTTCAGCATCGGGCGGCAGCCGCTCGGCGAGGTGCTCACCGGCTCGGTGGTCGCGCAGGAGATCGTCCGCAGCGTCGCCGGGACGCTGGGGCTGATCGCGGCCGTCCCGATCACCACGGCGCTGGCGGCCCTCGCCCGCACGCGCGGCCGCACGGCCGAGCCGGCCGAGCCGGACGGGGAGCCGGAGCCGAAGCCGGACGGACGGCACCGGACGCCCGCGGCCGAGCCCTCGTTCTGGGACTAGCGGCGGGCGCCCGGTCGGCTCATCTCCAGAACCGGAAGACCGGTCCGGTGGCGGCGTCCATCACGCAGGCGTTGGAGTAGGTGCGGCTCCACCGGACCGGCCGGCCGTACCAGGAGCCGGTCGCGACCGCGGTGACCGGGGCGTACTCCTTGGTGCAGCCGTGCGGGTCGCCGGGCAGCCTGTTGAGGTCCCCGCGGGCGGCGGCGAGGTCGGCGCAGGCCGCCTCGCCGTGCGGGTGGTTGCCGAGCCCGCCGGGGCACTCCAGGAACGCGCCGCGCTCCGGCAGGGTCGCTCCCGACGCCCTGAGGTTGAGCCTCGCGCCGGGCGGTCCGATGGCGGCCTGCGCGGGGAGTGCGGTGAGGAGGGCGGCGCTGACGAGGACGGGGGCGAGCACGGGGGTGCTGCGCATAGGGGCCTCCACTGGATGCGGTGAGCGATGCTGTGGAGACTCAGTGTGATGGCGGCGGGGCCGCGGACGCATGGGGTCGGGGAGTTATGGTCACTTGCCCCGGGATTGGCAGGGTGCTGACCTGCGGGTACGTAACGCCATCCGCTGTCGGGCGGTCTGCCGGGGTATGTCACGCTGCGTGAGGCGCGGCGCCTCCGGTGCGGCGGGACGGTCTCAGTCGGTCGGGCCCGGGGCCCGGTCCAGGTGTTCGGCGAGGACGCCGAGGTGGACCTTGCGGGCCTCGGCGTGGACGCCGCGGCCCGCCTCGGTGACCCGGACGAAGATGCCGCGCCGGTCGTCCTCGCACAGGGCGCGCTCGACCAGGCCGTGCTTCTCCAGCCGGGCCACGGTCCGCGACAGGGCGCTCTGGCTGAGGTACATGTCGGCGGCGACCTCCTGCATGCGGAGCTTCTCGCAGCCCGCGCCGACGAGGCGGTCGAGGGTCTCGAACTCGCTCATGCTCAGTCCGGACGACTCCTGCAGCGCGCGGTCCAGATGGCAGGCGATGGTGTTGTAGCTGGTCAGCAGCGACCGCCACTGGCCGATCAACTCAGCCTCGGACTTCATGGGCGCATCATACCATGCGTACGCATTAGATGCGCACGAATTAGATTCTAGTGAATTTAGTGCGTGGACAT
The DNA here is from genome assembly GCA_050936435.1 of Spirillospora sp. CA-253888. Taxonomy (GTDB): domain Bacteria; phylum Actinomycetota; class Actinomycetes; order Streptosporangiales; family Streptosporangiaceae; genus Spirillospora. The sequence goes on along the minus strand of JBNJMT010000001.1, from coordinate 3,175,440 downwards.
TTGATGCACACGCATGTACTGTCCTCCGACGTGACCATCACCGAAACCTCCCCCGTTTCCGTCACCCGCGAGCCGGGCTCCGCCGAACCGGCGCAGCAGACATGGACCCCCCGCCTGTGGGGCGTCCTGGCGGTGCTGTGCGCGGTGCTGTTCCTGGACGGCCTGGACGTCTCGATGGTGGGCGTCGCGCTGCCCTCCATCGGCGCCGAGCTCGGCCTGTCCACCACCTCCCTGCAGTGGATCGTCAACGGCTACGTGCTCGGCTACGGCGGCCTGCTGCTGCTCGGCGGCCGCACCGCCGACCTGCTGGGCCGCCGCCGCGTCTTCCTGATCGCGCTCGGCGTGTTCGCCGTGGCGTCCCTGGTGGGCGGCCTGGTCGACAACGGCCCGCTGCTCATCGTCACCCGCTTCGTCAAGGGCCTGGCCGCCGCGTTCACCGCGCCGACCGCCCTGTCCATCCTGACCACGACCTTCCACGAGGGGCCGGCGCGCAACCGGGCGCTGTCGGTGTTCTCGGTCTTCGGCGCCAGCGGCTACTCCTCGGGCCTGATCCTGGGCGGGCTGCTGACCAGCTTCGGCTGGCGCTGGACGTTCCTCACGCCGGTGCCGCTCGCGGTGCTGGCCCTGGTCGCGGGCATCGCGCTGATCCCGCGCGACAAGCCCGCCGCCGGCGGCGGCCACGACCTGGTCGGCGCGGTCACCCTCACCGCGGGCATGCTGCTGGCGGTCTACACGGTGGTGTCGGCGCCCGAGCGCGGCTGGCTGGACCCGCTGACGGTCGGCTCGGTCGTGCTGGCGGTGGCGCTGCTGGTGGCGTTCGTGATCACCGAGAAGCGGGTGCGGCACCCGCTGATCCGGCTCGGCATCCTGCGGATCGGCAGCATCGTCCGCGCCAACCTCAGCATGATCGCGCTGTTCGGCTCCTACCTGAGCTTCCAGTTCATGATGACGCTCTACCTCCAGGACGTGCTGCGCTGGTCGCCGCTGAAGATGGCGATGGCGCTGCTGCCGGCGGGCCTGCTGGTCGCGGTCGTGTCCCCGTTCATGGGCCGCCTGATCGACCGGTACGGCACCCCGCGGCTGATCATGGCCTCGATGACCTCGCTCAGCCTCGGCTACGTGTGGTTCCTGGCCACCGCCGGGAACACCCCGCACTACGCGTTCACGGTGCTGCCGACCATGCTGCTGCTCGGCGGCGGGTTCGCCTTCGGCTTCAGCTCGATCATGGCCCAGGCCACCGACGGCATCGACGACTCCGAGCAGGGCCTGGCCTCCGGCCTGGTGCAGACCTCGGGGCAGGTCGGCGCCGCCCTGGTGCTGGCCGCGGTCACGGCGCTGGTCGCCGGGGGCGGGCACGCCGGCGGCGACTTCGGCCAGTTCCACCCGGGCGTCAACCTGGTGACCGGGGTCGGCGTGGTCGGCCTGCTCCTCAACGCGGTCCCGCTGCTCCTGCGGCGGCGCGCGGAGGCGGTGACCGCCTGACCTTCCGCCCGTCCTGAGACCCCCGGCCGTCCGGCCGGGGGTCTCCTGCGTTTCAGGGACGGCAGCCGAGGGCGTCGAGGAAGGCGGCCGCGGCGGGCGACGGGGTGAACCGGCTCCAGATGAGCATCTCCACGCGGACCGGGGCGTCCCGGACGGCGACGGTGCGCACGCCCTCGATCTGCGGGGTGAACGCGGCGGGCAGCAGGGTGATGCCGAGGCCGGTGCGGACCATGCGGATCATCAGGTCGCTGGCCGAGACCTCGAACGGCACCTCGCGCCGGACGCCGGAGGCGGCGAAGGCGTGGTCGGACTGCGCGCGGCCCACCGTGCCCGCCGGGAAGTCGATGAACGTCTCCTCCGCGAGCCGGCGCAGCTCGACCTCGGGCTCGTCCGCCAGCGGGTGGCCGGGCCACAGGACCGCCATGAGCCGGTCGTGGACCAGCGCGCGGTGCTCGACGCCCGGCGGGGCGGTGCCCGGCAGGACGCCGAGGAACGCCGCGTCCATCGAACCGTCGCGCACCTGCTCGATCAGCACCTCGCTGGCCATCGTGCGCAGGCTGATCCGCACGTGGGGATGGCGCTGGTGGTACTCCTTCAGCACGCTGGGCAGGTCCACGGCGGCCAGCGTGGGGATGGCCCCGATCGCCAGCCGCCCGCGGATCTCGCCGGTGGCGGCGGAGACCTCGGCGCGGGCGCGGTCGGCGGCGTCCAGGGCCTGCCGGGCGGCGGGCAGGAACGCCGAGCCCGCCGGGGTCAGCCGGACGCTGCGGCTGGTGCGGTCGAACAGGCGGGCGCCCAGCTCGCGCTCCAGCTTGGCGATCTGGTGGCTCAGCGCCGACTGGACGACCAGGCAGCGCTCGGCGGCCCGGGTGAACGAGCCGGTCTCGGCGACCGCGATGACGTAGCGCATCTGCTGCAACTCCACCGATCTATCGTGATTCACGATCGTTGGGATGACAAGCATGTGTTGGACTCATCGATCGCTGCGCGCCAAGCTGAGGGCATGACGACGATCCCCCTGAACACCAGGCCCGCGCAGGCCCCCGCCGCCCCGCCCGTCGAGCGGAAGGCGGGCCTGGGACGCGGGCTGCTGCTGCTCATGTCGGCCGCCACCGGCCTGTCGGTGGCCAGCAACTACTTCGCCCACCCGCTGCTGGACCTGTTCAGCCGGGAACTCCAGCTCAGCACCTCCATGGCCGCGATGATCGTCACCGCCGCGCAGATCGGCTACGGCGTCGGACTGCTGCTCCTGGTGCCGCTGGGCGACCTGCTGGAACGGCGGGGCCTCGCGGTGGGGCTGTTCGGGGTGACGGCGCTGGCGCTGCTGGTGTCGGCGGCCGCCCCCAACGGCGCGGTGCTGATGGCCGGCACGATCCTGACGGCGTTCGCGTCGGTGGCCGCGCAGGTCCTGGTGCCGTTCGCGGCGGCGCTGGCGGCGCCCGCCGAGCGGGGCCGGGTCGTGGGCACGGTGATGACGGGCCTGCTGCTGGGCGCGCTGCTGTCGCGGACCGTCTCGGGCGGCCTGTCGGAGCTGGGCGGCTGGCGGACGGTCTACTGGGTGAACGCGCTGCTGATGGCCGCGATGGCGGCGCTGCTGTGGCGGTTCCTGCCGCGCATGAAGGACGACGTGGGCCTGGCCTACCCGGCGCTGATCCGCTCGACGGTCATGCTGTTCAAGGAGGAGCCCGTGCTGCGGTGGCGCGCGGGGATGGGCGCGCTGTCGTTCGCGGGCTTCAACGGCGTGTGGGTGGCGCTGGCCTTCCTGCTGGCCCGCGAGCCCTACGGCTGGTCGGAGGCCGCGATCGGACTGTTCGGCCTGGTGGGCATCGGCGGCCCGATCGCCGCGTCGGTCGCGGGCCGGCAGACCGACCGGGGCCGGGTGCAGCTGGTGACCGCCGTGGGCGCGGTCGGGATGCTGGCCTCCTGGGCGCTGCTGGCGTTCGGCGCGGGCTCGCTGCCGCTGCTGCTGGGCGGCCTGATCCTGCTGGCCCTGACCCAGCAGGGCCTGCTGATCGCGAACCAGAACGTGGTGTACGCCCTGCGTCCGGAGGCGCGGAACCGCCTGAACTCGGCCTTCATGACCTCCAACTTCGCGGGCGGCGCCGCGGGCTCCTTCCTGACCTCGGTCGCGTGGGTGCAGGCGGGCTGGACGGGAGTGTCGATCCTGGGCGCGGCCTTCGCCGCCGCGACCCTGGTGCTGTGGCTGCTGGAGCGGGCACGCACCAAGACCGCCTGACCCCGCGTAACGCGTGACCTGATCCGACTCGCTGACAGCGCACGGCCGAGCAACGGCCAGTGCGCTGTCGGCGTTCACGGCAAGATCCCGTCTCACGTTCTGCGAGCTGGACGGCTCCGTCTACTCCGCCGGCCTGCTCGCTTCGTGCGTCTGCTTGTTCCGTCTGGTGGAGCAGCCACGTGCAGGGTGGTGGTCCCCGCCGTACGCTGTGTTGCTGCCCGAGGGCGGTTGCGCACGGCGGGGAACGCCGCCGGTCACTTGTGGTGTCTCCTGGGGCGGGTCAGGGGCGGCGCTTCCAGAAGGGGCGGGAAGAGCCTCTGCCGGTGAACTTCTCCAGGGTCTCGATGGTCTGGGTCCAGAGGTTGTCCAGGTGGGCCGGGGACGGGCTCCCCTCGGCGGCGGCGCGGAGGGCCGCCAGCAGGGTCGTCAGTGTCTCCGGGGCCTCGCCGGACAGCTCGTCGACGACCTGCTGGAGGGCCGGGAGCAGCCGGGTCAGGAGCTGCTCGTGGCGCTGCTCCTGCGGCGCTGAGCGGAGGCCGGTCAGGGTGGTGAGCTCCTCGGTGAGGCGGCGGCGGGCCTCGCCGAGCCTCTTGGACGCGGAAGAAGCGCCACGGCGGCGACGGCTGGGCGCGGGGAGCGGGAGCGACGGGCCGCCGAGGAAATCCGGCGCGTCGTCGAAGTCGACGTCGGAGGCCATGGGAGGCGGCGGGAACGCGCCGGGGGCCATGGGTGCCGGAGCCGGAGCCCCGTACGCGGCGGGGGCTATGGGGCGGGGCATGGACGCCGCCATAGGGGCGGCGCCCCAGCCCTGGGGGCGCTCCACCGGCTGGACGACCTGGTGCGGGACCTCTCCATCGGTCGCCACGCGGTTGTCGACCGCCACGAACGCGGTGAACCGGCACAGCACGTTGAAGCGCAGGGACGTGTCGAGGATGCGCTTTTCCAGCTCCGGCGAGTCGGTGACGGTGTAGCGGTCCTCCAGGTCGCGCAGGTGGGCGCGGGCCCAGAGGGAGGTGGCCGGGGAGCCGTCCGTGCGGGTGGCCTTCGCCTGCTGTGCCCAGGGCTCGCCTTCGGGGGTGGTGCCGCGCACGGTCAGGCTGCCGGTGGGGGCTCCTTCGTAGCGGCCCGAGACGACCAGCGGCACGCCGGGGAACAGGGCGCCCAGCCGGCCGGGGGCGACGGTCTCGGGGACGAGGGCCAGGCCCTCGGGGTGCAGGGAGAGGTCGGTGACCAGCGGTGCGCCGATGCGGTGGTGGATGTGCTCCATCACCTCGTCCAGGCGGTCCTCGGATTCGACCAGCTCGCAACGGCCCTGGCCCGCTTCGGCGAGCCTGGTCAGGAATCCGGCGTTGACGGCGCGGTCGATGCCGACGGTGTGGACGCGCGCGCCCCTCAGCCGGGGTGCGAGGCGGGCGAGGATCTGGTCCTCGTTGCCCACCTGGCCGTCGGTGATGAGGACCAGGACCCGGTCGTTGGCGGAGTCGGCGAGCAGGGTGCAGGCCTCTTCCAGCGGGGCGAGCATCTCGGTGCCGCCGCGGGCGTCCAGCGCGGCCAGATGCTCCACGGCGCGGAACCGGTTGCGGTCGGTGCCGGGGGCCAGGCCGGAGCCGAGGTCGCGGGGCCGCTCGATGGTGTTGTCGAACGACAGGACGGCGAACCGGTCGGCACCGGTGAGGGTGTCGACGATCCGGGCGGCGGCGCGCCGGGCCGCGACCATCTTCCAGCCGTTCATGCTGCCGGACCGGTCGAGGACCAGCACGACGTCGCGGGGGCGCGGGCGGCCCGTGCCCGAGGGCAGGACCGTCAGGGTGAAGGTGCCTCCGGCCGGTTGGGGCGCCGTGGCTTCTCCGGCCTGCCGGGTGTCGGTGCCCGTGCTCTGTGGGCCGTCCTCTTCCGCGGTGGTGTCCGGGGTCAGGGCCAGGGCGGCGGCCGGCCGGTCCTCCTGCGGCGTGTAGGCCAGGCGCAGGAGGAAGTCGCGGTCGAGGCGCTCGCCGGGGAGGAGGCGGACGGTCGTGCCGTCGGGGCCGTCCTCCTCGGAGGTGACGTGCAGCGCGGAGCGGATCTCGGTGAGGGGGAGACCGGCCGGGTCGATCGCCGCCGTGATCGACAGCCGTACGGGGTTGGGGAAGCCGGGCAGCAGGACCGGCGGCGTGATGCGGGAGGCGTCGGGCGCCGCGTCGGTGTCGGGCGCGGTGCCGGGACCCGCGGGGTCGCCGTCCAGGGGCGCCCCCGGGATGTAGCGCGGCGCGACCACCAGGGGGAAGCGGAACGTCGCGGTGCCGTCGTCGGTCTCGTAGGGGAGGGGCTGGTCGAGCGTCAGGCGGACGGTCACCCGCTCGCCGGGCAGGATGTTGCCGACCCGCACGGAGAAGACGTCGGGGCGGTCCTCCTCGGCGATGGCGGCGCGCCGGCCCGCGGCGATGGCGGCGCCGTAGACCTGCCGGGCCTGGCCGCGCTCTTTGAGGACGCCCTCGACGATCCGGTCGGCGGCCTCCATCCGCAGGCCCGTCACGGCGGCGCGGTCGGGCAGCGGGAAGACGTAGGTGGCCTCCAGCGGCACGTCGAAGGGGTTGCGGAAGCCCTGGGCGACCTCGATGCTCGCGGCGAGCCCGGTGATGGCGGCGCGTACGTCCACCGCGTCCAGCGGCAGGTTGCCCTTGTCGGTGGTGAGCGCGCCCAGGCCGCCGTCGGGGGACGGGACGGTCTCGGGCTCGGGGAGAGAGGTGATGCGCACGGTCACGTGGACCTCCCGGAGAGAGGGGTGGGGGATGCGGAGATCAGGCCGCGCCTGCGCAGCTCGTCCAGCAGGGGACGGGCCGCGTCCTGGATCGCGGTGACGTCGTCCCGCGTCAGCGTGGCGACGTCGAGGAGGACGGTCAGGTCGGGGGCCAGGCGCACCGCCTGGACGACCGCCGACTGGGCGGGGACCAAGTCGACCCGCAGATGAGCGGGGGTCGAGATGTCGAGGGTCGGCTTCGGCCCCGTGTCGGAGGGTGTGGAGGAGGAACGGTCGGTTTCGGAGGCGGCCCCGGAAGGGGCGGCGCTTTCGGAGGGTGGTGCTGGGTCGGAAGGCGTGGCCGCGTCGGGGCGAGCGGACCAGAAACGGGCGCGGGCGTCTGCTCGGGACTCGGCCTCTCGGGCGCCGGAGGCGGGGCTCGGCGCGGTCGGATCCGCTTCGTGCTGGTCGGTGTCGGGGAGCCGGTGTCCGGTCGTGGCGCCGGGAGCGGGGGCGGCCGCCTCGGGGTGGGAGGGGGCGGCCTCGGTGGCAGGGGCGGCGGCATCGGGCGGATCCGGCGGCGCTGCGGCCGGGAGGCCGGCGATCCGCTCCAGCATCGTGTCGGTGGCGGCGGCCAGCTCCACCTGGATCTCGGCGATCGTGCGGCCCGCCGACTGGCGGCGCTTGACGGCGACGATCTGCAGCAGGTGGCGCGGGCCGTAGAGCGCGACGCGGCCCCGGCGGGCCAGCGGCGGGTCGACCAGGCCGATCGTGGTGTACCAGCGGATGAGGCGGGTGTTGGGCAGGTCGCGCACCCGGCCGTTGGCCTGCACGGGCTCGACGGCGAGCAGTGCCGCCGCGGCCCGTTCGGCCAGCTCGCCGATGGTCCAGGTACCGTCCATGCTCCAATGATGACACTGTCATCGTTACAGTGTCAATGAAGGCTTTCTCGCGATGCGAGCACGAGAAGGTCAAACTCCTTGAACGTCGGGTGCCGCTGGCGCACGCTTGCTCCTTCAAGGCACGGGAGAGGGGCCTTTGGTGCGCGGCAGTGGAGGTGCGTCCAACGCCGGCGCCTCCGCGTGGGCGCGCTACCGCGCGCTCGCCGCCAGGCATCGACGGGAGCGGCTGCTGCTCCAGGGCGTCCTGGCGATCGGGGCCGGTGTGGTCGCGGCGGGGATCGCCGTCTGGTGGGCCGGGCCGGTGGTCGCCGTCGCGGTGTTCGCCGGGGGCGTGCTGCACGGCTGGACGCGGTCGCGGCCGATGGCGGACTGGCGACGGGGGGCCGTGGCCGAGCGCCGGACCGGGCGGCGGCTCGGGCGGCTGGACCCGGCCGGCCACCACGTGCTCCACGATCGGGTGCTGCCGGGCGCGACCACCAACCTCGACCATCTGGTGGTCGGCCTGACCGGCGTCTACGCCATCGCCAGCCGCCGCTGGCACTGGCGGGCCCGGGTGCGGGTCGAGGGGCGGCGGCTCTGGGCCGGGCGGCGCGCGGTGGGGAGCGTCGGCGCGGCCGGGCGCGCGGCGCGGACGGTCGCCGGGCTCCTGTCCGCCGAGCTCGACCACCAGATCGTGGTCACGCCGATGGTCGCCGTGCACGGGGCGCGCGTGCCGCGCGGCGGGCTGGTCCACGGGGAGGTGCTCGTGCACGCGGTCCGGGAGGTGCCGCAGGTGATAACGGCGCGTGCGGTCATCTTCACCAGCGCCCAGGTGGCCACGATCGCGGCGGCCGCGGAACGGCTCCTCCCACCGATGCCGGAGGAATTCCCGCCGGAATGACCGTCCTGATTCGGATGCATTTTCGAGTGTTTACGTATCGTGCCTGGGCAGGTGCTCACAGCGGCGCATGCCTGTTCGCGCGGGGTATCGAAAAATAGGATCTTTGGGGTATCGCCGTCTAAAGTGGTGATTGAGGAGCATAGGGATTGGTTTCGTAGAGGCTTCTCCCCAACTTTGGGAAACGACGGTGGGAAGCGCGCCGAACCTTTACCTTTTTTGCCATGAACGACCATCACCTGGTCGCGGCCCTTCGCGCCCGAGAGACCGGTGCGCCGGACGCGGTGTACACCGCCTACGCCGACCGGATTTACGCGTACTGCTGGTTCCGGCTGCGCAGCCAGGACGCGGCCCAGGTGGCGTTGCGCGACACCTTCATCGTGGTCGAGGCGCACATCGACCGCCTGGGCGACCCCGCCCGGTTCGGGCCCTGGCTCTACGCCCTCGCGCGGCTGGAGTGCGCCCGGCGCCCGGTCGCTCCCGACCAGGCGCCCGACATCGCCGTGGCCAGCCACGACCAGGACGACGTCGACCAGCGCATCACGGCGTGGCGGGCGGTGCTCGGGACGCCCGCCGCCGGGCGGGAGATGCTCGACCTGTGGGTCCGGCACGGACTGCCGGTCTCCGAGCTGGCGGCCGTGCTGGGGCTGACGGTGCCGGAGGCGCAGGCGGCCCTGAAGCGGGCGCACACCGATCTGGAGGCGGCGCTGACCGCCGAGCTGCTGGCCGTGCAGGGCCCGTACGGCTGCGTCGAACGCGCCGTGTTGCTGCGCGAACGCCACGGCGGCCCGTCCCCGGAGTCGAGCGGCCGGTTGCTGGACCATGCCCGCGCATGTCCGGAGTGCGGCCCGTTCCGGCCCGACCCCGTATCGGCCGCCAAGGTGTACAGGCTGCTGCCGCGAGCCGTCCCCTCCGACGCGCTGCGCGCGCGGGTCGTCGCCTGCTTCCTGGACCCCGAGCTGGTCGGGTACCGGCTGTTCGTCGCCACGCGCGTGGCCGATTTCAAGCCGGACGGATTTCCCTCCGTACCTCCGAGCGCCGAATTCCTGGAGCTCGGAGAAAGGAACCCCCACAAACGCGGAGCCGCCACGGTACGGCTCGCCGTCGCGCTCGGCGTCAGCGTTCTGCTGCTGGGCGGCGGGGCGGGGGCCGCTCACCTGACCGGCCAGCAAAGCCGTGATGACAGGCCGGTGCCCGACAGTCTGCCCAGGCCGTCCCTACCCCCGGCCTCCCCGCCTTCGCTCAGTCCGCCCGCGCCCGCGGGGGAGCGCTCCACTGAAGACCTGGCCACCGTTCCGGTTTCGGCCACCTACCCCTTGGGGGCGAAAGCCTCGGCCGCCCCTCCCACGGCCCTGCCTTCCCCACCTCCCCGCCGCGACTACCACTCGGCCCCTGGGGAGGAGCCTCTCGGGCCGCTGCCTCCCGGTGCGTCCGGCACGCTGTCGGTGTCGCCATACCACCTGGACCTGGCGGGCGGATCGGACGGCACGATCCAGTTGCGCGCCGAGGGCGGCCCGGTCGACTGGACCGCCCGGTCCCAGGGCCCGGTGCGCCCCGCCCGTTCGTCGGGGCGGCTGGAGGCGGGGCAGACGATCGTGCTCGGAGTGCACGCGTTCCGCGCCCCGGACGCGCAGGGGGAGGGCGGCATCACGTTCCAGCCCGGCGGAGCCCAGGTGCACGTCACCTGGCGGCCCGGACCGCCCCCGACGAGTCCCCCGACCCCGACCCCCACCGAACGGCCCACGGCGCCCCGGCCGCCCACCTCGCGACCCCCGGCGCCCAGCACGCCGCCCGGCAGTCCCACGCCGCCTCCCACGCCGCATCCGTCCGGCAGCCAGTCCCCACCGAAGAGCGACCCGCCGCCCAGCGATCCGGCACCGAGCGGCCCTTCGCCCAGTGGCCCGTCGCCCAGCGGCCCGTCGCCGAGCAGAACGCCCTCCAGCGCCCCACCGCCCGGCACCCCGCCCCCGACGCCCGACGATCCGTCCCCCGCGCGGCGCAGCCCGGAACCCCCGGGCTCGGACGGCTGAGCGTGGGCGAACCCTCCTTCCTGCTACGGCCGGACGCCCGGGTGAGCCCGCTACCGGTCACGGCCGCGCTCGCCCGCCTCGCCACCGAGGTCCAGCGGGCCGCATGGCCGCTGTGGATCGAACCGGCCGTCCGCGCCCGCCGCGAGCTCGCCGAACTGTGCCGCCTGCAGACCGCCCGCAGCCTGACCGTCCTGTCCTGGCTGGCGCGCGGCGACCGGGACGGCGCCGCCGGCGCCGGGCCGCCCCCCGAGCCCGACGACCTGGGCTGGCTCCTGGCCACCAGCCGCCTGACCGGCGCACGCCAGGAACGCATGTACGCCGCGGCCGCCCTCCTGCCCGCGCCCGTGCGGGAACTGGTCGTCGCCAACTGGACCTGGGCCCTCGGCTCGCCCCACGGTGGCCCCGCCACCGCCGCCTTCCTGGCGGGCGTCGCCTATCCCGAGGACGGCTACTCCGCCGCCCACGCCACCATGGCGCTGCTGCGGCTGTGGGAGCGCCGCCCGGAGACCCGGCCCCCGCTGGCGGCGGCGTGGGCGGCGACGCGGACGACCTCCGACTGGTGCAAGGCCGCCGAGTTGCGGTCGGCCTACGGCGCGCCGGTGCCCATTTTCACTTACCCGCGCGCCGCGCTGCCGCCCGGAACGGCGATACGCCCCTGGATCGCGCGATTGCTGGGACTGCCGGACCACCGCGCCGCTGAGTAATTCCTGTGCGCTGCGGGACGGAAGTTCAGATTGTCACCACGGTCAACTACTCTCGGTATCTCAATGCTTGCGTTGGGTGAATCGCGGCAGGGGAGGACCGTGTTTCCATCACCGAGCACCACCGCGGGACGGCCGACCGGCTCCCGCCCCGCCCGACGGCTGGTCGCGCTGTCCTCCGGCGCGGCCCTGACCCTGACCCTGATGATCCCGGCCGCCTCCGCCCGCCCGGCGGCCGAGCCCGTGCCGAGCGCCCGCGACGTGCGGGAGAGCGAGCGGCGCGTCCAGGAGCGGGCCGCCGAGGTCGGCAGGGTCAAGGCGATGCTGGCGCGGGCCGACGGCGAGCTGGAGCGCCTCGGCGTGGCCGCCGCATCGGCCGTGGAACGCTACAACGGCGAGCTGGTGAAGCTCGACCGCGCCCGGCGCACCCACCAGGAGACCCGGCGCCGCGCCGCCGAGGCGCAGCTCCGGTTCCGCGAGGCCCAGGCCGAGCTGGCCGCGTTCGCCGCCGACGCCTACCAGGCCGGCACCGGCTACAACCCCTGGGCGGCGATGATCGCGGGGCAGGGCGGTCCGCAGGGCTCCCTGGACCGCGCCGGGATGCTGGAGATGCTGGCGCACCGCCGCGCCGGGATCGCCGAGCGCGTCAAGGCGGCCCGCACCGTCGCCGAGCTGTTCCGCAAGCAGGCGCAGGCCGCGTACGAGGAGCAGCACGCCGCGACCGGGCGCGCCGAGGACGCCAAACGCGCCGCGCAGGAGGCGGTGGCGCGCCAGCGCGCGTCCGTGCAGCGCATCGAGGCCGAAAAGCGGCGGCTGGAGCAGCGCCTCGGCAGCGAGCGCGCCCGCGCGGCCGCCCTGGCGCGGGAGCGGCAGGCCGCGCTCGAACGCGCCGAGGCGCTGGCGGCGCAGCGGAACTTCCGAGGATCGGGGCGCCCGGCCGCCGGTCTGGCCTCGGCGTCCGGCCGCGGCGCGCTGGTCGTCCGGTACGCGCTGAAGTGGCTCGGCACGCCCTATTCGTGGGGCGGCGGCACGGCGAGGGGCCCGAGCTACGGCATCGAGCACGGGTCGGGCATCTACGGCTTCGACTGCTCGGGGCTGGCGCTGTACGCCTGGAGCAAGGCGGGCGTGCGGCTCGACCACTGGACCGGCACGCAGTGGACCTCGGGGCCGCACGTGCCGCTGAACCAGCTCCGCCCCGGCGACCTGGTGTTCTTCGCCAACAACACCTCCGACCCCGACACGATCCACCACGTGGGGATCTTCATCGGCAAGGGGCGCATGGTGGAGGCGCCCTACACCGGGGCCCGGGTGCGGATCTCCAGCATCTACCGCAACGGCCTCATCGGCGCGACACGCCCGGCGGGGTGACGGACCTGGGCGGGGACGGGCGCCCCGGCGGGGCCGCCCGGCGGGCGGGAGGGCGCCGACAGACAGGAACCCTTCCGCACGAGCGAGATCGTGCGGAAGGGTTCGCAGCAGCCACGCCGCGGACGGCGGGGAGCGGTTCTACGCCGTCCCGGGTGATCGGCCTCAGTGGCCGCCGGTGTCGGCGAAGCGCTTGCGGGAACGCTCGACCTCGGCCTCGGCCTCGACCCGGCCGACCCAGTTGGCGCCCTCCACCGACTTGCCCGGCTCAAGGTCCTTGTAGACCTCGAAGAAGTGCTGGATCTCCAGGCGGTCGAACTCCGGCACGTGGTGGATGTCGCGCAGGTGCTCCATCCGCGGGTCGGTCGAGGGCACGCACAGGAGCTTGTCGTCGCCACCCGCCTCGTCGGTCATCCGGAACATGCCGACCGCGCGGCACTTGATCAGGCAACCCGGGAAGGTCGGCTCCTGGAGGATCACCAGGGCGTCCAGCGGGTCACCGTCCTCGCCCAGGGTGTCCTCGACGAAGCCGTAGTCGGCCGGGTACTGCGTCGAGGTGAACAGCATGCGGTCCAGCCGGATGCGGCCGGACTCGTGGTCCACCTCGTACTTGTTCCGGCTGCCACGCGGAATCTCAATGGTGACGTCGAAATCCAAGATGTCCTCCGCTCCCTGCGCGGTCGCAGTGAATAGTCTTTCGGGAGTCTGTGCGGGTGAGGCCGACCCCCACAGGGTTGGGTTCCCTTATATAAGGATGTCGCACGTTGGTGAGTGCTGAGCAGGAGAGGGGCGGTCGCGCGCCTGGACGCGCCGGAGCCCTCTCCATGATCGTGCTGTCCCTCCTTAGTGTTTTCGCCACCGGAGCCGGGGCGGCAGTGGCGAAACTCACACCGGAACGTCACCTGATGCCGCAGCCTCCCACCGTGGCCGAGCGCGACCTGGTGCGCACCGCCGCGACGGTGCCGGCCGCCGATCCGGGCGCGGCCCGCGCGCCCGACCCGTCCGCCCTGGCGAGGCGGCTGGCGGGACCGGCCGGCGGCGCCGGCGCGAAGATCAACGCGGTGGTGATCGACGCGGTCACCCGGCGGCCGCTGTTCCAGCAGCGCGCCGACCAGCCCGCCACCCCGGCCTCCACCACCAAGCTGGCCACCTCGGTGGCGGCGCTGGCGGCGCTGGGGCCCGGACACCGGATCGCCACCCGGGTCGTGCGAGGCCCGGGCGGTGTGGTGCTGGTCGGAGGCGGGGATCCTACACTGACGGCCCTTCCCGCGCGGCCGGAAGCCGGGCATCCGCCGTACGCGTCGCTCGCCGACCTGGCGCGGCAGACCGCCGCCGCGCTCCGCCAAGCCGGAGTGCGGCGGACGCGCGTGGACTACGACGCCTCCGCCTACGAGGGGCCGCGCACGGCGGCCGGGTGGAAGCCCAACTACGTCCCGGACGGCGAGGCCGCGCCGGTCAGCGCCCTGGCGGTGGACGAGGGCCGGGTCGCGCCGCTGGACACCGAGCGCAAGACGCGCGTCGCCGACCCGCCCGCCGCCGCGGCCGCCCAGTTCGCGCGGGCGCTGACCCGGGCGGGCGTTCCCGCCAAGGCGGGCCGCCGCGTCCAGGCGGCCGACGGGTCCGCGCAGGTGGCCGAGGTGCGGTCGCCGCCGCTGTCGGCGCTGGTCGAGCATCTGATGACCGCCAGCGACAACGACGTCGCCGAGGCCGTCGCCCGCCAGGTCGCGGTCAAGCAGGGCCTGCCGGCGTCGTTCGCCGGCGCGGCGCAGGCGGTGACCGGCGTGCTGCGCGGGCTGGGCGTCGCCGACGGCGTGCTGGTCAACGACGGCAGCGGGCTGTCGACCCGCAACCGCATCACCCCGATCGCGCTGGCCCGGATCGCGGCGCTGGCCGCCTCGCCCGAGCGTCCCGAGCTGCGCGCGGCGATCACCGGGCTGCCGGTCGCCGGGTTCTCGGGGACGCTGCGGCCGCCGCGCTACGCGGTGCCCTCCAGCCAGGCCGCCGCGGGCATGGTCCGTGCCAAGACCGGCACCCTGGCGGGCGTCAGCACGCTGGCCGGGATCGTCCGCGACGCCGACGGGCGGCTGCTGGCGTTCGCGTTCATGATGGGCGACGGCAAGGGCACGGCCGACCCCGCGAAGCTGGACCAGCTCGCCGCACTGGTGGCGACCTGCGGCTGCTGATCCGCGCCGTTGATCCGCTCGCGCGCGCCCGCCGCGGGGTGTGTGGCCGGGGCCGTACGGGAGATAACCAGAACGGTTGTTCGTTGAACGATCGTGCAGGGCGCCACGGCGCCGCGGCCGAAACCTACGGTGGAGTACATGAGCGCCTCAATGATCGACTGGAACGTCGCGGTCCAGGCGGGCACCAGGCTCGTCCGGCCCGGCCCCCAGATCAGCCATGCCGAGGCCCGCGAGGTCGTGGCGGAGCTGCGCGAACTGTCGAAGATCGCGCACGGTCACGTGCGCGACTTCACCGGGATGGCCATCGAGGCCGACCCCGAGCCCGCCACGATCGTGGACCGGCCCGGCTGGATCCGCGCCAACGTCGACGGCTTCCGCGTCGTGCTCGAACCGCTGCTGGAGCAGATGGAGGCGCGCCGCGGCCCCGGACTGCTCGGCGGCGGCCCCGGCGGCGTGATGGTGCAGGCGGTCGGCTCCCGCGTCACCGGGATGCAGGTCGGCGTGATCCTGTCGTACATGGCCAGCCGGGTGCTCGGCCAGTACGAGCTGTTCCTGCCGCCCGACCCCTCTGGCCGCGCCCCCACCGGGCGGCTCACGCTGGTCGCGCCCAACATCGTGCACGTCGAGCAGGACCTGGAGGTCGACCCGCACGACTTCCGGCTGTGGGTGTGCCTGCACGAGGAGACCCACCGCGCCCAGTTCACCGGCGTGCCGTGGCTGCGCGAGTACGTGCAGGACCAGATGACCAAGTTCCTGCTGGCCTCCGACCTGGACCCCGGCGCGCTGATGGACCGGCTGCGCGACGCCGCCGACGTGCTGGCCGACGCGGTGCGCGGCGGCGAGGGCAACCTGATCGACGCCATCCAGACCCCCGAGCAGCGCGTGATCCTGGACCGGCTCACCGCGGTGATGACGCTGGCCGAGGGGCACGGCGACTACGTCATGGACGCGGTCGGACCCGAGGTCGTGCCGTCGGTGCAGCAGATCCGCTCCCGCTTCCAGGGGCGGCGCGAGGGCGGGTCGCGGCTGGACAAGGCCGTGCGGCGGCTGCTCGGCATCGACCTGAAGATGAAGCAGTACGCCGAGGGCTCGCGGTTCGTGCGCCAGGTCGTCACCGAGGTCGGCATGGCCGACTTCAACAAGGTCTGGCGGTCGCCCGAGACCCTGCCCACGCTGCCGGAGATCAAGGAGCCGGCGCTGTGGATCGACCGCGTGGTCGGCCCGCGCCACCTGGACGCCCCGCCCGAGCCGGGCATCGGCCCGGGCCGCGAGCCGGGCGCCGCGACCGGCACCGACGGCGCCGGGGCATGACCGTTCGGCCGCCGATGCGGTAAGGGTTACCGCATGGGCCCTGATCCCGCGGTGGCGGCGGTGCGGCTGGCGGTCCGGCGGGCGCTCGCCGGGACGCCGCCGGGTGCGATGGTGCTGGCGGCGGTCAGCGGTGGCGCGGACTCCCTGGCGCTGGCCGGGGCGCTGGCGTTCGAGGCGCCGCGGTCGGGACGCCCGGCGGGCGCGGTGACGATCGACCACGGGCTGCAGGAGGGCTCGGCCGAGCGCGCCGACGCCGTCGTCCGCACCCTGGCGGGCCTCGGCCTCGACCCGGTCGGCTCGGTCGCCGTCACGGTCGGGGAGCGCGGCGGGCCGGAGAACGCGGCCCGCCAGGCGCGGTACGCGGCGCTGGACGAGGCGGCCGTGCGGCTGGGCGCGGCCGCGGTGCTGCTCGGGCACACGCGCGACGACCAGGCGGAGACCGTCCTGCTGGGCCTGGCGCGCGGATCGGGGGCGCGGTCGCTGGCGGGGATGCCCGCCGCGTTCACCCGCCGCCTGCCGGGGTCGGAGGTCATCTCGCTGGACGACCACGAGGCGCTGGACCCCGCCGACGCCGTCGAGGTCGCCGACGCCGTCAGCGTGCGCTACGTACGCCCCCTGCTGGACCTGGACCGGGCCACGACCAGGCGCGCCTGCCTGGCGATGGGGCTCGATCCGTGGGACGACCCCCACAACGACGACCCGGCCTATACGCGCGTGCGCGTGAGGCACGAGGCTTTACCCGTCCTGGAACGGACCCTCGGCCCTGGCGTGAAGGAGGCACTGGCGCGCACGGCCCGGATGCTGCGCGATGACAGTGAGGCGCTGGAGATGTACGCCACATGCGCCTACCGCGACGCCAGCGTGGATGGCCCCGATGCGGAAAGCGCCGCAGGCGCGGCCCCCACGGCGTTCGTCGCGTTGCGGATCGCCGTGCTGGCCGACCTGCCCCGCGCCGTCCGCACCCGTGTTCTGCGCACCGCGGCGATCCGCGCGGGCAGCCCACCGGGTACGCTCGCGGCCGTTCACATCGACGAAGTGGAACGGCTGGTCACCGCCTGGCGCGGCCAACGTCACGTGGACCTGCCGGGGGGTCTCCGCGCTTTCCGGCGGTATGAAAAGCTGCTCTTCGGCCCGGCCGAACCCGGGTCGTAGGCGTGTCGTCACAAGGGGTGGGGTTGTGGACGAGAAGGACCTGGGCGCCGACCTGGCGAAGGTACTGATCCCCGAGGACCGGCTGCAGGCCAAGGTGCGCGAGCTGGCCGAGCAGATCGACGCGGACTACGCGGGCAAGGACCTGCTGCTGGTGGGCGTGCTCAAGGGCGCGGTCATGATCATGGCGGACCTGGCCCGGGCGCTGCACACGCCCGCCTCCATGGACTGGATGGCGGTGTCGTCCTACGGGTCGGGCACCAAGTCCTCCGGCGTGGTGCGGATCCTGAAGGACCTGGACACCGACATCCTCGACAAGCACGTGCTGATCGTCGAGGACATCATCGACTCCGGCCTCACGCTGTCCTGGCTGATCAGCAACCTGCGCTCGCGCGGCCCGGCCTCGCTGGAGATCTGCGCGCTGCTGCGCAAGCCCGAGGCCGTGAAGACCGAGATCGACTGCCGCTACCTCGGCTTCGACATCCCCAACGAGTTCGTGATCGGGTACGGCCTGGACTACGCGGAGAAGTACCGCAACCTGCCGTTCGTGGGAACGCTGGCCCCGCACGTGTACGGCGGTTCGAGCGCCTGACCCCGGCGCGGCGTCCGAACCGTCCGGAGCCGTCCTGACCGGCCCGGTCGCCGCCCCGACGCCCGTCCCCCACTTGACATGGGAACAAGAACCCGTCACGGATCGTTGCAAAGGTCGTTGAGGGGTACATCGGGAGGATCAGGGGATCGGCGCTGGCTGCGTCCCCTGTGTCCTGCGGTGTACCGTCGATACCCCGGACTACCGCCCGGGAGTCATGACGGCGGCCGCCTCGGCCGGTGCGAGCGCCCCAGCGCCGGCACGGCCGGGCACGGTGCTGGTTCACAGTGGCGTCCGTTCCGCCGGAACGGGCGAGGATCGCAAGGTCAGGAGGGACGGGCCCCGAAGGGGTAACCGGATACATGGACGTGAAGCGCTATTTTCGCGGGCCGCTGCTGTGGATCCTGCTGTTCGGCCTCTTGGTCGCCCTCGTCATGTGGGGCGTCAACCCCGGCCGTTCGTTCGAGAAGACCGACACCTCCAAGGTGGTCCAGGAGATCGCCGCGGGTCAGGTGAAGTCCGCCAAGATCATTGACAAGGATCAGCGGATCGAGGTCACCCTCACCAACGGTAAGCAGCAGCAGGCATCCTGGGTCGACGGCCAGGGACTCCAACTTCAGAACCAGCTCCAGCAGCAGGCCGCCGCCGGCAAGCTGCCGGGCGGCTACAACGTGGAGGTTCCCAAGCAGAGCCTCTTCATGAACCTGCTGTTCAGCCTGCTGCCCATCGTGGTCATCGTGCTGATCTTCCTGTTCATCATGAACCAGATGCAGGGTGGCGGCTCGCGGGTGATGAACTTCGGCAAGTCCAAGGCCAAGCTGATCACCAAGGACACCCCCAAGACCACCTTCGCCGACGTGGCGGGCGCCGACGAGGCGCTGGAAGAGCTTGAGGAGATCAAGGACTTCCTGCAGAACCCCGCCAAGTTCCAGTCGATCGGCGCCAAGATCCCCAAGGGCGTGCTGCTGTACGGCCCGCCCGGCACCGGCAAGACGCTGCTGGCCCGCGCGGTCGCCGGCGAGGCCGGGGTGCCGTTCTACTCCATCTCCGGCTCCGACTTCGTCGAGATGTTCGTCGGTGTGGGCGCCTCGCGCGTCCGCGACCTGTTCGAGCAGGCCAAGGCCAACGCGCCGTCGATCATCTTCATCGACGAGATCGACGCCGTCGGCCGGCACCGCGGCGCCGGGCTCGGCGGCGGCCACGACGAGCGCGAGCAGACGCTCAACCAGCTGCTGGTCGAGATGGACGGCTTCGACGTCAAGGGCGGCGTCATCCTGATCGCCGCCACCAACCGGCCCGACATCCTGGACCCGGCGCTGCTGCGTCCGGGCCGCTTCGACCGGCAGGTCACCGTCGACCGGCCCGACCTGGAGGGCCGCAAGGGCATCCTCCGGGTGCACGGCCGCGGCAAGCCGTTCGGGCCGGACGTCGACCTGGACGTCATCGCCCGCCGCACGCCCGGCTTCACCGGCGCCGACCTGGCCAACGTGATCAACGAGGCGGCGCTGCTCACCGCGCGGTTCGATCGCAAGCTGATCGACATGGAGACCCTCGAGGAGTCCATCGACCGCGTGATGGCCGGCCCCGAGCGCAAGACCCGGGTGATGTCGGAGAAGGAAAAGAAGATCATCGCCTACCACGAGGGCGGTCACGCGCTGGTGGCGCACGCGCTGCCGAACGCCGACCCCGTGCACAAGGTGACGATCCTGCCGCGCGGCCGGGCCCTGGGTTACACCATGACCCTGCCCATGGAGGACAAGTTCCTCACCACCCGCTCGGAGATGACCGACCAGCTCGCCATGCTGCTGGGCGGGCGCACCGCCGAGGAGCTGGTCTTCCACGAGCCGACCACCGGCGCGGCCAACGACATCGAGAAGGCCACCTCGATCGCGCGCAACATGGTCACCGAGTACGGCATGAGCGAGCGCCTCGGCGCCCGCAAGTTCGGCACCGGCGCGGGCGAGGTCTTCCTCGGCCGCGACGTGGGCCACGAGCGCGACTACTCCGAGGACATCGCCTCGGCGATCGACGACGAGGTCCGCCGCTACATCGAGGCCGCCCACGACGCCGCTTGGGAGATCCTGGTCGAGTACCGGGACGTCCTGGACGACCTGGTGGTCAACCTGATGGAGAAGGAGACCCTGTCCAAGGACCAGGTCCTGGAGATCTTCGCGCCGATCACCAAGCGGCCGCTCCAGAAGTCCTACACCGGCTACGGCAAGCGCCTGCCGTCGGACCGGCCGCCCGTGCTGACGCCCAAGGAGCTCGCGCTCATGGGGCCGCAGGACGTCGCCGACCTGACCAAGGACAACGGTCAGAGCGGCGCGCCCGCCGAGCCGGTCGCCGACCCGGACCTGGACAAGAGCTGATGACGGAGGCTGTCGTCTACGACGGCGAGGACGGTCTGCGCGACGTGGGCACCGGTTTCGACCATGCCCGGATCGAGCGGGCGGTGCGCGAGATCCTGCTCGCGATCGGGGAGGACCCCGACCGCGACGGGCTGCTCGACACCCCCGCCCGGGTCGCGCGGGCCTATGCCGAGCAGTTCGCCGGCCTCCGCCAGCAGCCCGAGGACGCGCTCAACAAGGTCTTCGAGGCCGACCACGACGAGATGGTGCTGGTCAAGGACATCGAGGTGTACTCGACCTGCGAGCACCACCTGGTGCCCTTCCACGGGCTGGCGCACGTGGGCTACACGCCGAACAAGACCGGCCAGGTGACCGGGCTGTCGAAGCTGGCGCGGCTGGTGGACGTGTACGCCCGCCGCCCGCAGGTCCAGGAGCGGCTGACCAGCCAGGTCGCCGACGCCATGATGCGCATCCTGGAGCCGCGCGGGGTGATCGTGGTGATCGAGGCCGAGCACCTGTGCATGACCATGCGGGGGGTGCGCAAGCCCGGCGCCAAGACGGTCACCTCGGCCGTGCGCGGCGACTTCCGGGAGCACCCGGAGACCCGCGCGGAGGCGATGGGCCTGATCCTGGGCTGATCGCATCCTGGGCCGACCGCGGCCCGCGAGCACGTGACGACCGCCTCTGGCGGCCCGAAAGGGCCGCCAGAGGCGGTTTTCGCATTTCAGTGTCGTTTCGGGGCCGTCCAGAGGTGACAGAGGGGCCGGAGGGGCGCCCCGGGCCGCCGGAACGGGCCGGAGCGATCAAGGCATAGGGTTGTCCGTATGACCAGTGCCGTTGTTCCGGGGCTGCCCCAGCCGGGGCGGTGCCTCGTCATGGGCGTGGTCAACGTGACTCCCGACTCCTTCTCCGACGGGGGCGCCTGGTTCGATCCGGACAAGGCCGTCCGGCACGGCTTCGACCTGGTCGCCGAGGGCGCCGACATCGTCGATGTGGGCGGCGAGTCCACCCGGCCCGGCGCGCAGCGCGTCTCGCGCGAGGAGGAGCTGCGCCGGGTCGTCCCCGTCATCGAGGCCCTGGCCGCCGGAGGGGTGCCGGTCAGCGTCGACACCATGCGCGCGGAGGTGGCCGAGGCCGCCGTCGCGGCGGGGGCCCGGCTCGTCAACGACGTCAGCGGCGGGCTCGCCGACCCCGGCATGCCCCGCGTCGTCGCGGCGACCGGGGTGCCCTACGTCGTGATGCACTGGCGCGGGCACAGCCACGACATGCACAGCCGCGCGGTCTACGCCGACGTCGTCGGCGAGGTCCGCGAGGAGCTGCTGCGCCGGGTGGACGCCGTGCTGGCCGAGGGCGTGGACCCCTCGATGATCGTGCTGGACCCCGGGCTGGGCTTCGCCAAGAGCCCCGAGGCCGGGCACAACTGGACGCTGCTGGCGCATCTGGAGGCGTTCCGGCGGACCGGCTACCCGGTGCTGGTCGGCGCGTCCCGCAAACGTTTCCTGGGGCGGCTGCTGGCCGCGCCGGACGGGACGCCGCGGCCGTTCGCCGGCAGCGACGACGCCACCGTGGCGATCACCGCGCTGGCGGCCGCCGCGGGCGCGTGGTGCGTGCGGGTGCACCGCGTGCGGCCCAACGCCGACGCCGTCCGGGTGGCCGCCGCCGTGCGCGCCGCCGCCGATCCGGCCACTGAGCCGACCGCCGGGCCGACCACCGGGCCGACCGCCGCATCAGCCGACCCCCCGGAAGGGCGTGCATGAGCAAGGACCTGGACGAGACCCACGCCGAGTTCTACGCCGCGTTCGAGGCCGGGGACCTGGACCGGATGGCGGCGGTGTGGGCCGACGGGCCGCACGCGGCGGCCGTGAGCTGCGTGCACCCGGGCTGGGACATGTTGCGCGGCCGCGAGGAGGTGCTGCGGTCCTGGGCGCTGATCATGGCAAATACGACGTACATCCAGTTCGTCCTGACAGACGTGGAAACCGACGTTTACGGCGACCACGCCGTGGTCACGTGCAAGGAGAACGTCCTCACCGCCGACGAGGACACCGAGACCGGGTTCCTGGCCGCGGGCAGCATCGTCGCGACCAAGATCTTCGTCCGGGACGGCGGAGAGTGGCGTCTGCTGCTCCACCACGGTTCGCCCATCCTCAACCCCGTAGAGGAAGAATGACTCTCGACCTGATCGAACTGCGCGGGCTGCGGGCCCGCGGCCGGCACGGCTGCCTGCCCGCCGAGCGCGAGCTGGGCCAGGAGTTCGTGGTGGACGTCTCGCTCGGGCTCGACACCGCCCCCGCCGCGGCGGGGGACGATCTGTCGCGTACCGTCGACTACGGATCACTCGCGAGCCGCCTGGTCGCCGTCATCGAGGGGGAGCCGGTCAACCTCATCGAAACGCTGGCCGACCGGCTCGCGAAGATCTGTCTGGAAGACCCGACCGTGGCGGCGGTGGAGGTCACCGTGCACAAGCCGGCCGCCCCGGTGCCGCACCCCTTCACGGACGTCGCCGTGAAGATCAGGAGGAGTCGCCCATGACAGCGTCCGACCGCATGCCCGACCGCACCGCGACCGGTGGCCACATGCTGGTCCAGCACCGCGTCGTGTTCTCCCTCGGCAGCAACCTCGGCGACCGCCTGGACAACATCCAGGAGGCCGTGGACGCGCTGTTCGACGCGCCCGGGTTGCAGTTCGTGGCGTTCTCCCCGGTCTACGAGACCGCCCCCTACGCGCCCCCCGGCGAGTCCCTCCCCGAGCAGGGCGACTACCTGAACATCGTTCTGGTGGCCGACACCCGGCTCCCCCCGGAGAACCTGCTGGAGCGCGTGCTCAACATCGAGAACTCCCTGCGCCGCGTCCGCGAGGTCCGCTGGGGCCCGCGCACCCTCGACATCGACATCGTCGTGTTCGGCAACATCTCGTCCGACGACCCCGACCTGACCCTGCCGCACCCCCGCGCGCACGAGCGGGCGTTCGTGCTGGTGCCGTGGGCCGACATCGAGCCGGACGTGCTGCTGGCCGACCACGGCCGGGTCGGCGACCTCGCCGCCGCCAAACTCGCCGAAGGGGGCCCTTCCGCCGTGCGCCGCCGTGACGACCTGACCCTGCAACCGCCTGCATGAAGCCGAGCCGCCCGGTCACCCTGCTCGCCCTCGTGGTCGTCATCGCACTGATCACGTGGGCGGTGCTGCGGACCGCCTACATGTCGCTGCCGCCGCTGCCGTGGACGGCCGTCCCGACCCTGCTGCTCCTCGCCCTGGGCGAGGCGTTCACCGGCGTGAACATCCTGCGCCGGATCCGCCGCCGCCCCGGGACCAAGCCGGTGGAGCCGCTGGTGGTCGCCCGGATGGCCGCCTTCGGCAAGGCCAGCGCGCATGCCGCCGCCGTGCTGGCGGGCGTGTTCGCGGGCTTCGCCGCGAGCCTCGCCGACGCCCTGGACAAGCCGACGCCGCGGGCGGACTTCTTCGTCAGCGGCGGGACGTTCCTGGCGGCGCTGGTGCTGGTCGGGGCCGCGTTCTTCCTGGAGTACGCCTGCCGCGTGCCCCGGGACCCCGAGGACGAGGCCCGCGACCGGGGCGCCTCGCGCGCCTGAGCCGCGCGCCCGAGCCGGGCGGTCGCCGGCGGCGCTACTTGTCGATGTCGCCCACCACGAAGAACATCGACCCCAGGATCGCCACCATGTCCGCCACCAGCGTGCCCGGCAGCATCTCCGCCAGGACCTGGATGTTGTTGAACGAGGCCGAGCGCAGCTTGAGCCGCCACGGCGTCTTCTCGCCGCGCGACACCAGGTAGTAGCCGTTGATGCCGAGCGGGTTCTCGGTCCAGGCGTAGGTGTGGCCCTCGGGCACCTTCAGGACCTTGGGCAGCCGCTGGTTGATCGGGCCGGGCGGCAGCTCGGCCATGCGGTCCAGGCACGCGTCGGCGAGGTCGAGGGAGGCGTGCAGCTGGTCGAGCAGGCACTCGAAGCGGGCCAGGCAGTCGCCCTCGGCGCGGGTGACCACGCGCACGTCGAGCTCGCCGTAGGCGAGGTAGGGCTCGTCGCGGCGCAGGTCGAAGTCCACGCCGGAGGCGCGGGCGATGGGGCCGGACACGCCGTACTGGGTGATCTGCTCGCGGGTCAGCACGCCCACGCCCCGGGTGCGGGCGCGGAAGATCTCGTTGCCCATGATGAGGTCGGCGAGGTCGGGCACGTGGGCGCGCACGTCGGCGACGGCGGCGCGCACGCGGCCGGTCCAGCCGGCGGGCGGCTCCTCCTTGAGGCCGCCGACGCGGTTGAACATGTAGTGCATGCGGCCGCCGGAGATCTCCTCCATGACGCGCTGGAGGGTCTCGCGCTCGCGGAAGGCGTAGAAGATCGGCGTGATCGCGCCGACCTCCAGGGGGTAGGAGCCGAGGAACATCAGGTGGTTCAGCACGCGGTTCAGCTCGGCGAGCAGCGTGCGGGCCCACACCGCGCGGGCGGGCACCTCCATGCCGAGCGCGCGCTCGACGGCCAGCACCACGCCCAGCTCGTTGGAGAAGGCCGACAGCCAGTCGTGCCGGTTGGCCAGCATGATGATCTGCCGGAAGTCGCGCACCTCGAACAGCTTCTCGGCGCCGCGGTGCATGTAGCCGACGATCGGCTCGGCGGCGGTGATGCGCTCGCCGTCCAGGGCGAGGCGCAGCCGCAGCACGCCGTGCGTGGACGGATGCTGGGGGCCGATGTTGAGGATCATGTCCTCGGTGGCCAGCTCCTTGGCCCCCGCCCCGATCCCGACGATCCGTTCGGTGGTCACGCCCCCATGCTCCCATGACCCGGGGGGCGCCGGTTTGGGCCTGGTACGGATGTGTTCCGCGTGGCGCAGGACGCGCTTTTTCCGGTTGACTAGGTGGCAATGAACGCATCCCATGGCGAATCACCCCATCTCCAGCCGCCGCCCGGCCCGCCGCCCGGTCCGCCGCCGGCCGGCGTACCGGGCCCGCCGTCGCCGGGTGGCGGGCACCTGCCGTCCCCGGGAACGCCTTCGCCGGGGATGCCTCCCTCTGGGGCGCCCTACCCGCACGGCCCCGCCCGGCAGGACGTCCTCTACCCCGCCGACCACGCGTTCGCCCCCGGCGGCGAGATGCCGTGGGCGCGCATCTCGCCGCGCTACGTCTGGCAGCGCCGCATCAAGGCCGTGCTGTGGTCGGTCGTGGCCGCGGCGGGCGGCGGGCTGCTGATGTGGACCGGCGGCGGCACGCTCAGTGCGGCCCTGTGGGTCGCGGCGATGCTCGTCGTGGCCGTGCTGGCGTGGATCGTGGCGCGGCTCGAACAGCGCTCCCACGGGTACGCCGAGCGGACCGACGACTTCATCGTCACCTACGGGGTGTTCGTCAAGCGGCTCATCGTGGTGCCCTACGGCCGGATGCAGTTCGTGGACGTCACCGCGGGGCTGCTGGAGCGCTGGATGGGGATCGCCACCGTGCGGCTGCACACCGCCGCGGCCGCCACCGACGCCCGCGTCCCCGGCCTGCCGGCGGCCGAAGCCGCACTGCTGCGCGACCGCCTGGCCCAAAAGGGCGAGGAACGGAGCATGGGTCTATGAGCGGCCCTTACGGCCCCTATGGGCCGCCTCCGAACGGCGGCCCTCCCTATAGGGGGCAGCCTCCCGCATACGGCCCGCCGGCCGCCCCGGGCCCCTATGGCCCGCCGATCGCTCCCGGCCCCTACGGGCCCCGCCCGCCTTACGGCGGCCCTCCGTTCCGTCCCCAGCCGCATCCCGCCTACCAGCAGCGTCCGCCGGTCCGGTTCTCCCAGGGCACGCACCGCCTGCACTGGGCGACCGCGCCGCTGCGCGCCATGGCCGGGATGGTCATCTACTTCGTGCTGTTCGGCTTCCCCCTGCTGGTCGCGCTGGGCAGGCGGGACGGCGGGCTCCCGCTGAGCGCCGAGACCGTCGGGATCTTCGTGTCGGTCAGCGCGGCCGCCGCCATCGTCATGGTGGCGGCGGGGGCGTGGAGCTGGCGGGCGCTGCGCTTCCGCATCGACGGCGACGACCTGGTGGTCGAGCGCGGGCTGCTGCGCAAGAACGTCCGCCGGATCCCGCTGTCGCGCGTCCAGGCCATCGACGTGGTGCGGCCCCTGGTCACCCGGATGCTGGCGCTGGCCGAGGTCCGGGTCGAGCTGGCCGGCGACGCGCACAGCGAGATCGCGCTGAGCTACCTGGGACGGCACGACGCGCAGCAGCTGCGCGCCGAGGTCCTCGCGCACGCCGCCGGGCTGCCCGGCCACACCCCCGAGGCGCCCGAGCGGCCGTTCTGGCGGGTCTCGTTCGGGATGCTGTTCGGGTCGCTGGTGATGAAGCTGCCGGTGCTCGCCACGATCCTGCTGTTCCTGGCCTCGCTGCTGTTCCTGCTGGTCTACGTCGAGGGCGCGATGTTCGCGGTCGCCGTCCCGGCGCTGCTGGGGCTGCTGCGGGCCGTGGTCGCGCCGCTGGTGATGTACGCCGGGTACACCGTGGCGATGTCGCCGGACGGCGTGCGCCTGCGCTACGGCCTGCTGGAGACCCGGATGCAGACGCTGCCGCCGGGCCGCGTCCAGGCGGTGCGGATCGTGGAGCCGGCGATCTGGCGCGGGTTCGGCTGGGCCCGGCTGGACGTCACCGTCGCCGGGTACGCCGGCGACCGCCAGGCGCTGTCGTCGGTGCTGCTGCCGGTCGCGCCCCGCCAGGTGTGCATGATGCTGGTGGCGCAGGTCTTCCCGGGCGCCACCGTGGACGCCGTCGCGCTGCACCCCGCCTCGGCCAAGGGCCTCACCCTCGACCGGGCCGACGGCGCGGGCACCGACGAGACGGTGTTCGTGTCCCGGCACGGCTGGTTGTGCCGCCGCACCGACGTGATCGCGCACGCCCGCGCGCAGAGCGTGCGGCTGACGGTCGACCCGGTGCAGCGCCTCCTCCGCCTGGCGACGGTGCGCGTGGACGCGCCGCCCGGCGTCGTGCGGGTCGCCGCCGCCGACCGCGAGCTGGGCGAGGCGCGCGCGATCGTGGAGGCCACCGCGCACCGCGCGCAGGCCGCCCGCGCCAGGGGCGGCGACAAGGCGCGCTGGGCTCGCTGATCAGGGCATATTGTCCGGGCATGAGTGAAGTGACCTATGACCCCTGGTCGCCCGCCTTCGTGGCCGACCCCTACCCGGTGTTCGAGCGGCTGCGGGCCGAGCGGCCGGTGTTCTTCGACGAGCCCACCGGCCAGTGGGTGGTGTCGCGGTACGCCGACGTGGACGCGCTGCTGCGCGACCGCCGCCTCGGCCGCTCCTACCTGCACCTGGCCACCCACGAGGAGTTCGGGCAGGCGGCCGAGCCGGAGTTCCTGCGGCCGTTCTGGGACCTGGTCCGGGCCGGGATGCTGGACGTGGAGCCGCCGGCGCACACCCGGCTGCGCCGCCTGGTGTCCAAGGCGTTCACCGCGCGCATGGTGGAGGGCCTGCGGCCGATGATCGCGTCACTGGCCGGGGAACTGGTGGCGGGCCTGGTGGAACGGGGCGGCGGCGACCTGCTGGCCGAGGTCGCCGAGCCGCTGCCGGTGAACGTGATCGCCGAGATGCTGGGCGTGCCCGCCTCCGACCGGCACCTGCTGCGGCCCTGGTCGGCCGACATCTGCGGCATGTACGAGCTGAACCCGTCGGAGGAGGTCCAGCGCACCGCCGTCCGCGCGGCCACCGAGTTCTCCGACTACCTGCGGGAGTTGGCCCGCGCGCGCCGCGCCGAGCCGCGCGACGACCTGATCAGCGCGCTGGCGCAGGTCATGGACGACGGGGACCGGCTCACCGAGGACGAGCTGATCGGCACCTGCGTCCTGCTGCTGAACGCCGGGCACGAGGCCACCGTCAACGCGACCGGCAACGGCTGGTGGTCGCTGTTCCGCAACCCCGGCGAGCTGGCCCGGCTGCGCGCTGACCACGCGCTGATCCCCACCGCCGCCGAGGAGCTGATGCGCTACGACACCCCGGCGCCGATGTTCGAGCGCTGGGTGCTCGCCGACATCGAGGTCGGCGGCGTCGTCATCCCCAAGGGCGCCGAGGTCGCCCTGCAGTTCGCCGCCGCCAACCGCGACCCGGAGATCTTCATGGACCCCGACCGGCTCGACGTGGCGCGCGACCCCAACCCGCACATCACCTTCGGCCTCGGCATCCACTACTGCCTGGGCGCTCCGCTCGCCCGCATCGAGCTGGCCGAGTCCTACGGCGCGCTGCTGCGCCAGGCCCCGGCACTGCGGCTGGTCGAGGAGCCCCGGTGGAAGCCCGGCTACGTGCTGCGCGGCTTGGAGGGGCTGCTGGTGGAGGTCTGACCGCCGGCCAGCAGCGACTCCGGCAGCGGGACGCCCACGCTCTGGGCCAGCCAGCCGAAACCGCCCAGCCCCTCGGCGTCGGTCAGCTCGGCGTTCTCGCCCGTCGCGCACAGCGCCGCCAGGTAGGCGCGCGGGTCGCGGTGGGCCATCTCGATCGGCGGCCGCGCCCCGGTCACGCCCAGGGAGCGGAGGGCGGCGCGCTGGGTGGTCAGCAGGGACGCCGACGCCCCGGCGCGTTCACCGGCGGCGGCGCAGGCGTCGAGCGCGACGTGCGCGGTGATGTCGCACGACCCGTCCGGGACGGCCGGCACCGTCGCGCCGTCCCGGTAGCCGGTCAGCGTGCCGTACACGGGCCGGGCCGCGCGGACGTGCGAGTAGTCCACCGCGACCGCGAGGCCGCGGTCGAGGCGGCCGATGACCGACGCCCAGGCCGCGCACCGGGGCCGGCCGATCTCGGCGCGGTCGCCCGGCTCGCGCAGCGGCCACCAGCGCCCGGCCCACTCCAGGTCGGCGGGCGGCGGCTCGGGGCCGGGGCGCTCGGCGCCGGTGGCCGGATCGACCAGGACCGTGCGGGGCCCGCCGGGGGTCTGCTCGACGACGTCGAGGGGCACGTTGTCGAGCCACTCGTTGGCGATGACCAGCCCGGTGACGGCGGCGGGCAGGTCGGGCCGCCAGGTGACGGCCCCGGGCACACCGGCCGGGCGCGGCGCGATCTCCACCGCGACCGGGCGGAGCCGCGCGGCCAGCCCGGGGGACGCCGAGCCGAGGATGTCGGTCAGCAGCCCGCCGCAGCCCGCCCCGACGTCCACCAGGTCCAGCCGCTCCGGCCGGCCGAGCAGGGCGTCCACCTCCTCCAGCAGCCGCGCCACCGCCGCCGCGAACCGCGACGAGGCGTGCACCGAGGTGCGGAAGTGCTCGGCGGGGCGCTCCCCGCGCCGGTAGAACCCGTCCGGCCCGTAAAGCGCCTGCTCCATGGCGTCGCGCCAGGTCGTCCATGCGGCCACGACCATGACGTTATACGCCTCAGGGCTGACCCGGGTCCACCCTGTGGCTGATGGCGCCTGACCTGCGTGAACGTAGGCTGGTCGCATGGTCGGCAGAGTCTGGGACTGGTGGCGCGGCAAGCCCGCGCTGGTCGACGCCTCCTTCGCGCTGCCCGTGCTGCTGCTCACGCTGATCCAGGCGGGCACCATCGGGACCGTCTACGGGAAGCAGGGCGTCTCGTTGCCGTTCTACTGGGCCGTCAGCGCGGCCATGCTGCTGCCGCTGGTGTGGCGCCGCCGCTGGCCGCTGGCCACGTTCGCGATCATCGCGCTGGCCTGCCTCGCGCAGTGGCTCCGGCAGATCCCCCTGGTGCCCAGTGACATCGCGCTGCTCATCGGCCTGTACACCGTCACCGCCTACCGGCCCTTCCGGTGGGGCGTGGCGGCGCTGCTGACCACCTTGCTGGGGGCGGTGATGGAGTCGTGGCAGCAGTGGGTGAGCTACGACGAGGACCTGCCGTGGACCGCGATACGCGACCCGCTGCTGTTCCTGGCCGTGGTGCTCTCCGGCGTCTGGGTGCTCGGCCTGCACATGAAGACGCGCCGCGCCTACCTCAACTCGCTGGAGGAGCGCGCCGCGCGCCTGGAGCGCGACCGCGACAACGAGCTGCAGGCCGCCCGCGCCACCGAGCGCGCCCGCATCGCCCGCGAGCTGCACGACGTGGTCGCGCACAACGTCAGCGTGATCATCGTGCAGGCCGACGGCGCCTCCTTCGCGATCGACACCGACCCGGGGCGCGCCCGGAAGGCGCTGGAGACGATCTCGGTGACCGGGCGGACCGCGCTGGCCGAGATGCGGCGGCTGCTCGGCGTACTGCGCGAGGGCGACGAGGGCAGCGGGTACGCGCCGCAACCGGGCGTGGACCAGCTCTCCGAGCTGGTGGACCAGGTGCGCGGCGCGGGCCTGGAGGTGACGCTGCGGGCGACGGGCGAGCCGGCGCGGGTCTCGGAGGGCCGCCAGGTGACGGTCTTCCGGATCGTCCAGGAGGCGCTGACCAATACCCTCAAGCACGGCGGCCCGAGCGCCACGGCCCGGGTCGTGCTGGACTACGGCGACGATGTGATCGAGGTCCGGGTGAGCGACGACGGCCGGGGCGCGGCGGCCCCCGACGACGGCCGCGGCCACGGCCTGGTCGGGATGCGCGAACGCGCCGCCGTGTACGGCGGGGAGGTGGTGGCCGCCCCCCGCGGGGGCGGCGGCTTCGAGGTGGTCGCCCGGATACCGGTGCGCGAGGAGGCACGGACATGAACGAGCAGCGCCCGATCCGGGTGGTCCTGGTCGACGACCAGGAACTGGTGCGCACCGGGTTCACGATGGTGCTGGACGCCCAGCCCGACATCGAGGTGGCCGGGGAGGCCGGCGACGGCGCGCAGGCGGTGGAGCTGCTGCGCACCACCCCGGCCGACGTGGTGCTGATGGACGTGCGGATGCCGCGCATGGACGGCATCGAGGCCACCGCCCGGATCGTGGCGTCCGGCGGCCCCAAGGTGATCATCCTGACCACCTTCGACCTGGACGAGTACGCGTTCGCCGCGATCAAGGCGGGCGCGGGCGGCTTCCTGCTGAAGGACGCCGGGCCCGCCCAGCTCATCGAGGCCATCCGCGCGGTGCACTCGGGCGACGCGGTGGTGGCGCCCAGCACGACGCGGCGGCTGCTGGACCGGTTCGCGCTGCACCTGCCCGACGACGACGGCGAGCGCCGCGCCGGTGCCCTGGAGACGCTGACCGACCGGGAGCGCGAGGTGCTGCTGCTGGTGGCGCGCGGGCTGTCCAACGCCGAGGTCGCCGGGCGGCTCTACGTCTCCGAGGCCACCGTCAAGACGCACATGGGGCGGATCCTCATGAAGCTGGGGCTGCGCGACCGGGTGCAGGCGGTCGTGTTCGCCTACGAGACAGGTCTGGTCAAGAGCGGCCAAACCGGCAACTCGCCGTAACAGTTTGATGACCCTCCGGTGACTGTTTGAAGCTGGCCGCGGTTTTGGCTTTCCCTTACCGATCGGTATCTGAGTAACTACCGTACGTGAACGTCTCCTGGTGGAGACGTGACCGATGCGCATGTCAGTAGGGCCCTCGGGCCCCACGTACGGGAGGATCCACATGCTCAAGAAGCTCGCCGCCACCGGTGTTCTGGCCTTCGCCGCCCTCGGCTCGGCCCTGGCCGCCGCGCCCGCCAGCGCCGACATCGTCACCGACGGCTCCCACGGGGTGCTCTCGGGCAACCAGGTCGTCGCCCCGATCTCCATCCCGATCAACGTCTGCGGCAACTCGGTGGCCGTGCTCGGCATCGCCGGGTCCGGCTGCCAGGGCGGCGCGTCGGTCGGGCACGTCCCCGGCCACCACAAGGGCCACCACAAGCACCACTGACCGGCCCGGCCGCCCGCCCGGTCAGCCTGATCGGCGCGGTGACGTAGCGGCCGGCCCTGGCGCGCCCCCGCGCGCCGCCGAACGACGAAGCGACGGCGCCGAGACCCTGCCACCCGGGTCCCGGCGCTTTCGCGTGCCCGGCGCGGGTCGCCTCCGAGGGGGACGAAGGCGTACGACTCAGGTCGCACGCCGCGCCGCCGACCGGCCTCAGTGCTGACGCCAAGCGTGGCCGCGCGGTCGATGGCAGCGGTTCTCATGATTCCTAACGTGGTCGATGTCCGCTCAGTTCCACGGAGGAGTCATCGTGACTAGCACGTTCGCCACCCCGCCACCGTCCGGCGGGACGCCCGCCGCCGCCGGGCCGCCGGCCGTCGAGGCCGTCCAGGTGTCCAAGGTGTACGGGGCGGGGGACGCGGCCGTGCACGCCCTGCGCGGCGTGAGCGTCGGGTTCGCCCGCGGCGCCTTCACCGCGATCATGGGGCCGTCCGGATCGGGCAAGTCCACGCTGATGCACTGCCTGGCGGGGCTGGACACCCTCAGCGAGGGCCGGGTGCGCATCGGCGACGCCGAGATCACCGGGATGAGCGACAAGCAGCTCACGCTGCTGCGCCGCGACCGCGTCGGGTTCATCTTCCAGGCGTTCAACCTGCTGCCCACCCTGACCGCCGAGCAGAACATCCTGCTGCCGCTGGAGCTCGCCGGGCGCAAGCCGCATCAGCAGTGGTTCGACCAGGTCATCGACGTGGTCGGGCTGCGCGACCGGCTGGGGCACCGGCCCGCCGAGCTGTCGGGCGGCCAGCAGCAGCGCGTCGCCTGCGCGCGGGCGCTGGTCGCGCAGCCGGAGGTGATCTTCGCCGACGAGCCCACCGGCAACCTGGACTCCCGCTCGGGCGCCGAGGTGCTGGGCTTCCTGCGCTCCTCGGTGCGCGAGATGGGCCAGACCATCGTCATGGTGACCCACGACCCGGTGGCCGCCTCCTACGCCGACCGCGTGGTGTTCCTGCGCGACGGGCGGATCGTCACCGAGCTGTTCGAGCCCACGCCCGACACCGTGCTGGACCGGCTCAAGAGCCTGGGCGCGTGAGGCCGCGATGCTGAAGACCACACTGGCCGGCCTGCGGGCCCACAAGCTGAGGCTGCTGCTGACGGGCCTCGCCATCACGCTGGGCGTCGGGTTCATCGCCGGCACGTTCGTGCTGACCGACACCATCGACAAGGGCGTCGGGGAGACCTTCGCCCGGTCCGCCGACAAGGTGGACGCGGCGGTCGTGCCGAAGCAGGGGCGGGGCGAGGAGGGGCTGCCGGCCGGGCTGCTCGCCAAGGTGCGCGCCGTGCCCGGCGTCGCCCAGGCGCAGGGCCTGGTCGACGGGGACGCCCCGCTGCTGGGGCGCGACGGCAAGGCGGTCGGCGACATGCCGACCGTCGCCAAGACCGTCCCGTCCGGGCGACTGCTCCGCTACGAGATCGACAAGGGCCGAACCCCGTCCGGTCCCGGTGAGGTCGTGCTGGACCAGCGCACCGCCGAGCGCGAGAAGTTCGGCGTGGGCCAGACCGTCACCGTCCTCGACCACCGCGACCGGCCGCACCGCTTCACCGTGGTCGGCGTGCTCGACTTCGGCATCGACGCCGACGCCACCATGCGCGGCGCGGTCGGGTTCGACCCGGTCACGGCCGTGCGGGTGACGGGGGCGAAGAAGTTCGGCGAGATCGACGTGGCGGGCGGCGACCGCGCCGCCGTCGCCCGCGCCGTGGGCGGCTCCTACGACGTGCTGACCGGCGACGAGCTGGCCGCGCGGCTGGCCAAGGCCGCCGGCGCCGACACCAAGCTGATCCGCGCCGGGCTGCTGATCTTCGGCATGGTCGCGATGCTGGTGTCGGCCCTGGTCATCTACAACACCTTCTCGATCCTCATTGCGCAGCGGATGCGCGAGATGGCGCTGCTGCGCTGCGTCGGCGCGACCCGCCGCCAGGTGTTCGGCGGCGTGCTGACCGAGTCGGTCGCGGTCGGCCTGGTCGGCTCCCTGCTGGGCCTGACGGCCGGGCTGGGGCTGGGCGCGGGCGCGCTGGTGCTGTTCGACGTCCTCGGCGCGAACCTGCCCAGCACCGGCGGAGTCTCGCTGGCGCCCCGCACGGTGGCGGTCGGCCTGCTGGTCGGCGTGCTGGTGACGGTCGTGTCGGCGGTGCTGCCGGCCCGCGCCGCCACCCGGATCTCGCCGGTCGCGGCGCTGCGCTCGGACCTGGAGCCCGGTACGGGCCGCTTCCGGCTCGGCCGGCCGCGCACCGCGGCGGCCGCGCTCTTCCTGGTGCTGGGCGTGGCGCTCGGCGGGTTCGGGGCGTTCAGCATGGACAAGGGCGAGACCGCGATGTACCTGGTCGCGGCCTCCGGCGCCGTGTTCTTCCTCGGCGTGATCATCCTGATGCCCGCGCTGGTGCGGCCGCTGAGCCGCCTGGTCGGCGCGCTTCCGGCCCGGGTCGGCGGCGTGCCCGCCCGCCTGGCGGTGGCCAACGCCCAGCGCGCCCCGCGCCGGACCGCCACCACCACCATCGCGCTGACCGTCGGCGTCGGGCTGATGAGCCTGTTCGCGGTGGTGGCCGCCAGCGGCAAGGCGATGTCCAACCAGCAGATGGACAAGCAGTTCCCGGTGGACTTCCAGGTGCAGACCCAGTTCCGGTCCGGCGGCGAGGAGCAGCGCGTCCCGCACGCGCTGGCACAGGCGCTGCGGCAGCGGTCGGAGTTCGGCACCGTCATCGAGGCCCGCGAGGCGAAGAGCCGGGTGGGCCGGGACGAGACGCCGGTGGGGACCCTCACCGACGGCGCGCTGGGCGGCGTGCTGAAGCTGGACTTCAAGGAGGGCTCGCTGGGCGTGTTCAAGCCGGGCACGGCGCTGGCCGACGTCTCCACCGCGCGGTCGCTCGGCCTGAAGACCGGGGACACCGCGCGGATCGCCACCCGGCAGGGCGCCGTCCCGGTGCGGATCGTCGGCCTCTACGGCAACGACGTGCCGCTGTCGGGCCTGCTGGTGCCGGACGCCGACTTCGACCGCTACTTCGACGTCCGCGACCCCACCTTCGTCTACGCCAAGACCCGCGACGGGGTGAGCGCGGCCGCCGCGCGCCAGGCGATCGAGGACGCGGCGCGGCCCTACCCCACCGCCAAGATCGCCTCGCAGGCCGAGATGCGCGAGCAGATCGACAAGGCGGTGGACATGATCCTGATGATCTTCGGTGGGCTGCTCGGCCTGGCGGTGATCATCGCGCTGTTCGGCATCGCCAACACGCTGACGCTGTCGGTGGTGGAGCGCACCCGCGAGTCGGCGCTGCTGCGGGCCCTCGGGCTCACCCGCCGCCAGTTGCGCCGGATGTTGTCGGTGGAGGCGCTGGTGATGGCCGTGATCGGCGCGTTCACCGGCGTGGTGCTCGGCGTGGGCTTCGGCTGGGCGGCCACCACGGCGATGGCGGCGGACTCGGTGTTCGCGGTGCCGTTCGGGCAGATCGCGGGGTTCATCGTGCTGGCGGGCCTCGCGGGGATGCTCGCCGCGGTGCTGCCCGCGCGGCGCGCGGCCAAGGCGTCGATCGTGGAGTCGCTCGCCCACGACTGACCCCGGCGCCCGCGCGGCCCCGGCCCGTCGCGGGCCTCCGCCCCACCGCCTGTACGGGTCGGCGGTGGGGCGGAGGCGGTGCGAGGGGCCCCGGCGGCCGGGGTGGGGACGCTAGCCCGGCGTCCTCACCGCGGGCGCGCCACGGGCGGTCCTCGTGGCCGGTCAGCCGTTGCGGGAGAACCCGCCGGTGCCGCTCGCGTTGGAGTCGTTCTCGATCGCGTTGCCGTTGCAGTTGGTGCCCGACTGCCCGGCGACCGAGACCGAGCCGCAGGTGACGCCGTACCCTCCGACGATCGTGACGTTGACGTTGTTGCCGATGGCCTCCCCGTGGTTGTTGGTCCCGGCCATGGCCGGGCCGGCCATGAAGGCGGAGCCGGCGATGGTGGCGGTGACGGCGGCGGTCTTGAGGGCGGTCTTGATCACGGTGTGCTCCATCTCGTCGGGGGGCGGAGCGCCCTGGCTGCACCTGGGGTGACGCGCTCGGCGCGCTTCACCTTGCGTGTTCCATCTCGTGTTTCTCACCTTGCGTGACGGTGTCGTCACAACTCAGAGTTACTCCTGCCCGAAGATCGAAGGCAAGCGATCGTTCCCGCGGCCGGGCCAACTGTGTCCCGTTACCCGATGTTCCTGTGACTCCTGGTATTCGTATGGTCACCTGGGTGTGATGGTGCCCGGGGTGCCGGAGGGACAGCGGCCCGCGGGTACGCTGGGTCGCGCCCGTCCGGTACCTACCTGAGGACTGGAACGACTTTCATGGATGCACGCGCCATGCCCCCTGCCGACAGGTTCCCCGAGCCCGGCGATCCGCGCCCCGAGGAGCGGCCCGCGCGGCTGACGGCCGGCGTCGTGGGCGCGGGCCGGGTCGGCACCGCGCTCGGCGTCGCGCTCGAACGGGCCGGGCACCGCGTCGCGGCCGCCTCGGCGGTCTCGGAGACCTCCCGGCGGCGCGCCGCCGAACGCCTGCCCGGCGCCGTCCCCGGCACCCCGCAGGAGGTCGTGGCCGCCGCCGACCTGGTGCTGCTGACCGTCCCCGACGACGCGCTGCGCGAGCTGGCCGCGGGCCTGGTCGCCACCGGCGTCCCGGTCGCGGGCAAGCTGTTCCTGCACACCAGCGGCCGCTACGGCGCCGCCGTGCTGGACGACCTGACCCGCGCGGGCGGGCTGCCGCTGGCGGTGCACCCGGTCATGACCTTCACCGGGCGGCCCGACGACGTGGACCGGCTGAACGGCATCTCCTTCGGCGTCACCGCGCCCGAGCCGCTGCGCCCGGTCGCCGAGGCGCTGGTGCTGGAGATGGGCGGCGAGCCGGTCTGGATCACCGAGGAGCGCCGGCCGCTGTACCACGCGGCCCTCGCCGGGGGCGCCAACCACCTGGTCACCCTGGTGGTGGAGTCGATGGACCTGCTGCGCGAGGCCGGGGTCGGCGAGCCGGGCCGGATGCTGGGCCCGCTGCTGGGCGCGTCGCTGGACAACGCGCTGCGGCTGGGCATCGACGGCCTGACCGGGCCGGTCGCGCGCGGCGACGCGGGCACCGTCGCCGACCACGTCGGCGAACTGGCGCGCCACTCCCCGGAGGGCCGCCGCGCCTACGTCGCGCTCGCCCGCCTCACCGCCGACCGCGCGCTCGGCGCGGGCCTGCTCAAGCCCGAGGACGCCGAGCGGCTCCTCGAAGTGCTGGCGGACTGATCGAGGAGGATCCATGACGCCCGTCATCGCCCAGACCCGCGCGGAGCTGGCGGCGGTCCGCGCCGAGGTGAAGGGGACCCTGGCGCTGGTGCCCACCATGGGCGCCCTGCACGAGGGGCACCGCTCGCTGATCCGCAAGGCGCGGCAGCTCGCCGACACCGTGGCGGTGAGCGTGTTCGTCAACCCGCTGCAGTTCGGGGCGGGCGAGGACCTCGACCGCTACCCGCGCACCTTCGCCGCCGACATCGAGGCGTGCGCCGCCGAGGGCGTGGACGTGGTGTTCGCGCCGACCGTCGAGGTGATGTACCCCGAGCCGCCGCAGGTCACGGTGAAGTCGGGGCCGATGGGCGAGCGGGTGGAGGGGGAGACCCGTCCGGGGCACTTCGACGGAATGCTCACGGTCGTGCTGAAGTTGTTCAACCTGGTGCGCCCCGACCTCGCGGTCTTCGGGGAGAAGGACGCCCAGCAGCTGGCGATGATCCGCCGCATGGTCGCCGACCTGAACGTCCCGGTCGAGATCGTCGGCGGTCCCACCGTCCGCGAGCTGGACGGCCTCGCCCTGTCCAGCCGCAACCGCTACCTTTCCGAGGACGAGCGGCGCACCGCCGTGGCGCTGTCGCGGGCGCTCCAGGCGGGCGCGGACGCGGCGGCCGGCGGCCCGGCCGCGGTGGTCGGCGCGGCGCGCGCGGTGCTGGACGAGGCCGCCTCGGCCCGGCCGCCGCTCGCGCTGGACTACCTGGTCCTGGTGGACCCGGCGACCTTCACCGAGGTCGGCGCCGGGCACACCGGCCCGGCCGTGCTCGCCGTGGCGGGCCGGGTCGGCGCCACCCATTTGATCGACAACCTCCCGTTGCAGTTCGGCTCGTAGCCACCGGCACGAGACCCCCACAAGGAGAGCGCTCATGATGCGGACCATGTTCAAGAGCAAGATCCACCGCGCCACGGTCACCCAGGCCGACCTGCACTACGTGGGGTCGCTGACCATCGACCAGGACCTGCTGGAGGCGGCCGACCTGCTGCCCGGCGAGCAGGTGCACGTGGTGGACATCGACAACGGCGCGCGCCTGGAGACCTACCTGATCGCCGGCGAGCGCGGCTCGGGCGTGATCGGCATCAACGGCGCGGCCGCCCGCCTGGTGTCGCCCGGCGACCTGGTCATCATCATCAGCTACGCCCAGCTCAGCGACGCCGAGGCGCGCGAGTTCGTCCCGACCGTGGTGCACGTGGACCGGGACAACAAGATCATCTCGCTGGGCACCGACCCGGCCGAGCCGGTGCCGGGCACCACCGACGCCCGCGGCGATCTGGTGCGGCGCTGACCTGCGCGTCCCTGCGGCCGCCCCTTCCTCGCGAAGGGGCGGCCGTCGCTTTCGCCGGGCCGGTGTCCGGGGCATCCGGGGGTTAATGTCACAATGACGAGAACAACCCCCTTCGGAGGAGGGCTCATGGCCCCTCGACCTGCCCCCCGGTCCGCCGCCCGACCGCTGGCCGCCCCCGCCCCCGGCTGGACCGCCGACGCCGACGTCGTCGTGATCGGCTCCGGGATCGCCGGACTGGTGACCGCCCTGCGCTGCCGCCCGCACGGCCGGGTGCTGCTGGTCACCAAGGCGCTGCTGGACGCCGGGTCCACCCGCTGGGCGCAGGGCGGGATCGCCGCCGCCCTCGGCGCCGACGACAGCCCCGCCGACCACCTGGCCGACACCCTGACCGCCGGGGTCGGACTGTGCGACGAGGCCGCCGTCCGGGCGCTGGTCACCGAGGGGCCGGACGCGGTGCGGCGGCTGATCGACCTCGGCGCGCGCTTCGACCGCGCGGCGTCGGGGGAGATCTCGCTGACCCGCGAGGGCGGCCACCACCGGCGGCGCATCGCGCACGCGGGCGGCGACGCCACCGGCGCGGAGATCAGCCGGGCGCTGCTGGCGGCGCTCAAGGAGGCCGGGATCGAGGTCGTCGAGCACGCCCTGGTGCTGGACCTGGTCAAGGACGCCGCGGGCCGCGCCGCCGGTGTCACGCTCCACGTGATGGGCGAGGGCCAGCCGGGCGGCGTGGGGGCCGTTCGCGCCCGCGCGGTCGTGCTGGCCACCGGCGGGCTCGGGCAGGTGTTCTCGGCCACCACCAACCCCGAGGTCTCCACCGGGGACGGGGTGGCGCTTGCGTTGCGCGCCGGCGCCGAGGTGACCGACCTGGAGTTCGTGCAGTTCCACCCGACCGTGCTGTGGCTCGGGCCGGGCGCGCGCGGGCGGCAGCCGCTGGTGTCGGAGGCCGTCCGGGGCGAGGGCGCGCACCTGGTGGACGCCTCCGGCGAGCGCTTCATGGTCGGCCGCCACGAGCTGGCCGAGCTCGCGCCGCGCGACGTGGTCGCCAAGGGGATCATGAACCGGATGCGGGAGACCGGCGCCCCCTGCATGTACCTGGACGCCCGGCACTTCGGCGCGGCCATGTGGGAGCGGCGCTTCCCGACGATCCTGGCGGCCTGCCGCGACCACGGGATCGACCCCGTCACCGAGCTGATCCCGGTCGTCCCGGCCGCGCACTACGCCAGCGGCGGCGTGCGGACCGACCTGGACGGGCGCACCTCGGTGCCCGGCCTGTACGCGTGCGGCGAGGTCGCCTGCACCGGCGTGCACGGCGCGAACCGGCTGGCGTCCAACTCGCTGCTGGAGGGCCTGGTGTTCGCCGAGCGGATCGCGGCGGCGATCGGCGCGGAGCCCGCCCCGGAACGCGCGGAGATCGCCCTGACGGCCGTTTCCGGGACGCTGCCGGACCCGGAGGCGCGCGGCGAGATCCAGCGGATCATGACGGCGCACACGGGCGTGCTGCGCGACGCCGAGGGCCTCGCCGCCGCCGAGCGCGGGCTGGCGGCCCTGGGCGGCGACGCCGCGCCGGGCGTGGCGGCCTGGGAGGCGGCCAACCTGCACCTGGTGGCGTCGGCGATCGTCGCGGCCGCGCGGCGGCGCACCGAGACCCGCGGCAGCCACTGGCGCGCCGACCACCCCGACCACGACGACGCCGCCTGGCACGGCCACCTGGTCACCCGCCTCGACGGCGGCGAGCTGACGACCCACTACGAGGAGCTGACATGACACCCGAACTCCAGGACCGGCTGCACACCGCCGGCCTCGATCCACAGGCTGTGGAGGACCTCGTGCGGGTCGCGCTGGCCGAGGACGGCGACACCGACGTGACCAGCGAGCCGATCTTCGGCCCGGACGAGACCTCGCGCGGGGACTTCGCGGCCCGCGAGGACGGCGTCGTCGCGGGCGTCCCGGTCGCCGAGACGGTCTTCGAGCTGCTGGGCGTCGGCTACGACGCCAAGGTCGCCGACGGGGACCGGGTGCGCGCCGGGGACGTCCTGATCACCGTGTCGGGGCCGACCCGCGCCGTGCTGCGCGCCGAGCGGACCGCCCTGAACCTGCTGACCCACCTGTCGGGCATCGCGACCGCGACCCGCCGCTGGCAGGACGCGATGGCGGGCACCAAGGCGCGCGTGCGCGACAGCCGCAAGACCCTGCCGGGCCTGCGCGCCCTGCAGAAGTACGCGGTGCGCTGCGGCGGCGGCGTCAACCACCGGATGGGCCTGCACGACTCCGCGCTGATCAAGGACAACCACGTGGCGGCGGCCGGCTCGGTCACCCGGGCCTTCCAGGCGGTCCGCGCCGCCCACCCCGACCTGCACGTCCAGGTCGAGTGCGACACCCTGGAGCAGGTCGCCGAGGCCCTCGCGGCCGGCGCGACCAGCATCCTGCTGGACAACATGAGCGACGCCGACATGGCCGAGGCGGTGCGCACCACCGGCGGCCGCGCCGAGCTGGAGGCCAGCGGCGGACTCACTTTGGACCGGGCCCGAGATGTCGCCGTGACCGGTGTGGACTACCTTGCAGTAGGTGCGCTGACCCACTCGGCGCGCGTGTTCGACATCGGCCTTGACTTCTCCTGACCAGCGGGGACCTGATGCTGCTCACCATCGACGTCGGTAACACCCACACCGTCCTCGGCCTGTTCGAGGGCGAGGAGGTGATCGAGCACTGGCGGATCAACACCGACCCGCGTCGCACCGCCGACGAGATCGCGGTGGTCCTCCAGGGCCTGGTCCAGCAGAGCCCGCTGCTGGCCGAGACCGACATCAGCGGCATCGCGCTGTGCTCGACCGTCCCGTCGGTCCTGCACGAGATGCGGGAGATGTGCCGTCGCTACTACGGCGACGTCCCCGCGGTGATCGTCGAACCCGGCGTCAAGACCGGCGTCCCGGTCCGGATGGACAACCCCAAGGAGGTCGGCGCCGACCGCATCGTGAACGCGCTGGCCGCCGTGCACCTGCACGGCGGCCCCGCGATCGTGGTGGACTTCGGCACCGCCACCACCTTCGACGCGGTCTCGGCGAAGGGCGAGTACGTGGGCGGCGCGATCGCCCCCGGCATCGAGATCTCGATCGACGCCCTGTCGGTGCGCGGCGCCCAGCTCCACAAGATCGAGCTGGTCCGCCCCCGCAACGTGATCGCCAAGAACACCGTCGAGGCGCTGCAGTCGGGCATCATCTTCGGCTTCGCGGGCCAGGTGGACGGCATCGTGGAGCGCATGTCGGAGGAGCTGGCCGCCGACCCCGACGAGGTCACGGTGATCGCCACCGGCGGCCTCGCCCCGCTGGTGCTGGAGGAGTCGCGCAGCATCGACGAGTTCGAGCCGTGGCTGACCCTGGTCGGCCTGCGCCTGATCTACCAGCGCAACACCTGACCCGCCCGCGCGGCGGGATGGATAGCCTTGAGGGGTGAGCGACCAGACCTACGACGATCTCCCGGAGCAGATGCGCGTGCGCCGGGAGAAGCTCGACCGCCTCCGAGAGAGCGGTATCGACCCCTACCCGGTGACCTTCCCGCGCACCGCGACCATCGCCGAGGTCCGGGAGAAACACCCGGACCTGGAGCCGGGCACCGAGACGGGGGAGAAGGTCGGCGTCACCGGTCGGGTCATGCTGGTCCGCAACACCGGCAAGCTGTGCTTCGCCACCATCCGCGACGGCTCCGGTGACATCCAGGTCATGCTCTCGCTCGCCAAGGTGGGCCAGGAGCAGCTGGACGCCTGGAAGCGCGACGTCGACCTCGGCGACCACATCGGCGTCGAGGGCGAGGTGATCACCTCCAGGCGCGGCGAGCTGTCGGTCATGGCGGACCGCTTCGCGATCACCTCCAAGTCGCTGCGGCCGCTGCCCGACAAGCACGCCGGGCTCACCGACCCCGAGGCGCGGGTCCGGATGCGCTACGTGGACCTCATCGTCAACGACGAGGCCCGCAGGATGGCGCACATCCGCAGCGCCACCGTGCGCGCGGTGCGCGACTTCTGGCACGAGGAGGGCTACCTCGAGGTCGAGACGCCCATGCTCCAGCCGATCCACGGCGGGGCGGCGGCGCGGCCGTTCCAGACCCACATCAACGCCTACGGCATGGACCTGTACCTGCGGATCGCGATCGAGCTGTACCTCAAGCGGCTGGTCGTGGGCGGGATCGAGAAGGTCTTCGAGATCAACCGGAACTTCCGGAACGAGGGCGCGGACTCCACGCACA
This sequence comes from Spirillospora sp. CA-253888, assembly GCA_050936435.1. GTDB lineage: Bacteria > Actinomycetota > Actinomycetes > Streptosporangiales > Streptosporangiaceae > Spirillospora. Next base: position 3,133,002 of record JBNJMT010000001.1, on the reverse strand, counting down.
ACCCGGAGTTCACGATGCTGGAGGCCTACGGCACCTACCTCGACTACAACGACATGGCCGACCTCACCCAGCGCATGTACCAGAAGGCCGTGCAGGCCGCGCTGGGCACCAGCGTGGTGGTGCACGGCGACCGCGAGGTCGACCTCGGCCTGGCGCGCTGGCCGCGCATCACGCTGTACGGGTCGGTGTCGGAGAAGCTGGGCGAGGAGATCACCCCGCACACCCCGATCGAGACCGTGCGCAAGCTGGCCGACGCGCGTGAGATCCACTGGGACCCCAAGTGGGGCCAGGGCAGGCTCGTGCAGGAGATCTTCGAGGAGCTGATCGAGCACACGCTGGTCCAGCCGACGTTCGTCATGGACTACCCGCTGGAGACCTCCCCGCTGACCCGCCAGCACCGCGACGAGCCGCTGCTGACCGAGAAGTGGGACCTGATCGGCTTCGGCACCGAGCTCGGCACCGCCTACTCCGAGCTGGTCGACCCGGTCGAGCAGCGCCGCCGCCTCACCGAGCAGTCGCTGCTGGCGGCCGGGGGCGACCCCGAGGCCATGCAGCTGGACGAGGACTTCCTGCGGGCGCTGGAGTACGCGATGCCGCCGACCGGCGGCATGGGCGCGGGCATCGATCGGATGATCATGGCCTTCACCGGCAAGGGCATCCGGGAGACGATCCTGTTCCCGCTGGTCAAGCCCGAGTAGCACCGGCACCGCGGCCGCCGGCCGGTCCCGGGTCGCCCGACCCGGGACCGGCCGGCGCGCCGTGCGCGCCCGACCATTACGCGGACTCGCGGATCACCAGCTCCGGCGCCAGGATGATCTGGCGGTGCTCGTGCCGCTCGCCCTCGGCGGTCTCGGCCAGCGCCAGCTCGGCCGCCTCCATGCCCAGCTCGCGGCGCGGCTGCCGGATGGTCGTGAGCGGCACCGCGGCGGAGGCGGCGAGGTCGATGTCGTCGTAGCCGATCACCGCGATGTCCTCGGGCACCCGCACGCCCAGCCGGGTCAGCTCGTTGACCAGCCCGATGGCCAGCAGGTCGTTGGCGCAGAACACCCCGGTCGGCACCGGCGACAGCTCCAGCAGCCGGTGCGCGGCCGCCCGGCCCTCACCGGCGGTCAGCGCCGCCTGCGTCAGGGTCGCCAGCTCGCCGCCGCCCGCCTTGGCCAGCGTGCGGGCCGCGCCGTCGCGGCGCTCCACGCACGGCTGCGGCTCGGGCCGCCCGGACACGAAGACCATGTCGTCGCGGCCCAGCTCCAGCAGGTGCGCGGCCGCGATGTCGCCGCCGACGACATGGTCGACCTGGGCCGAGCAGACCTGGTCGCCGGCCCGGTCCAGCAGCACCACCGACATGCCCGCGGCGCGCAGCCGCGCGATGCCGGCCGCCTTCAGGCAGACGGGTATCACCACCACGCCCGTGGCGCGCTGGGCCTCCAGCAGCTCCAGCAGCCGGCGCTCCTTGTCGGCCGAGTGGTCGGTGGTGAGCCAGAACGCCTCGTAGCCCGCGGCGTTCAGTGTGAGCTCCACGCCGCGCGCCACATCGGTGGCGTAGGGGTTGGTGAGATCCTCCACGATGACGCCGAACGCGCGGGCGCGCGGCGCCTGGCGTCCGTCGGGCCCGTCCGGGCCCGTGCGGAGCCTGCGCGCGGACTCGTTGCGCACGAATCCGAGCTCGTCGATCGCCGCGCGGACGCGGTCTCGGGTCGCTTCGGCCACGAGATCTGGCCGGTTTAGGACATTCGAAACGGTCCCAACTGAGACTCCGGCACGCCTCGCGACCTCGCGAATACTGCTCTGTGGCAAAGCACTCCTCGTCGGCCCCGGATCTGTTTTCGCAGGTTGTCGAGTTCCCCGTGGCAGGCCCCCGTGAAAGCGGTCACGGAAAGTGGTCATAGGAGCACGGATAGCACTCAATCGACGCTTGACGGGCCGGATCCGGCCGCCTAGCGTTCCGAGCCGAAGCGTAGCTTGAAACGATTCACGATCTTCGTTCACGGCTCGGGTCGGCGGAGCCCGACCGTGGCGCGGTACGACCGAGGTGAAGGGACGGAATGGGATGGCTGGAGATCTCGATCCGGACCGCGTTCGGTGGGCCAACGTCTGAATCGTCACCCGGAGTTCCCCTACGGCGCCCCGCAATCGACCCATCGGCCACCTCCGGCCAGGCACGCCAGACAGTGAAGGAAACAGATGATCTAAGTCCGGAAGGCTCCGGACCCGGCAACCCAACGCGCGACACAGAACACAGGCGACGACGACGCTCACCCGTACCTGTGCAGCGGACGGCTGCATCCCCGCGGTCATCACCACGGACGAGGGAGGACGGAGTGGAACAGGCCACACTGCTGCGACGTGGCACCGAGGACCTGCGTCTGAGTGAGGAGGAGATCCGGCTGCTCGCGCAGATCGCCAGCGGTGTCACCGCCGATGTGGCGGCACGCAAGCTGGAGCTGAGCGCAAGGACCCTGCGGCGACGGCTGCGGACGATCTGCGACCGGCTGGAGGTCAACACCCCTATCGAGGCCGTGGTGTGGGCGGCCCGAAGGCAGCTCATCTAACCGGCCCGACCGACGAACTCCGTCCGACCCCGCAGCGGCGGCGCCGTACCCCTGACAGGTAGGTCCCTGCAGACGGCGCCGCCGCGGACGCAGTTCACCGGAACCGGCCGCTGCGGTCAGGCGACCCGGACCGCGCCGGCGAACGGGCGGCCGCCGATCGGCGCGATCTTGACGACGTCCCCGGTCTGCGGGGCGTGCAGCATCTTCCCGTCCCCCACGTACATGCCGACGTGGTGCAGGTCGGAGTAGAAGAACACGAGGTCGCCCGGCTGCATCTGCTCCCGGGAGATGTGGGTGCCGGCGTTCCACTGGCTGCCGGTGTAGTGCGGCAGGCTGACCCCGACCTTGCCGTAGGCCCACATGATCAGGCCGGAGCAGTCGAAGGTGCTGGGGCCCGCGGCGCCCCACACGTACGGCCGACCGATCTTGGTCATCGCCAGGCGCAGCGCCTGCGCCGCCTTGCCGGTGCCGACCACCGGCAGCTTGGCCAGCTGCCCGGGGTCCTTCTTGACCAGCTTGCCGCGCACCTGCTCGTAGCTCTTGGTGACCTTCTCGCGCTGCGTCTCCAGCTGGGACCGCAACGTCCTGACCTGCTTGGCGCGCTCCTCGGCGGCGCGGCGGGCGCGCTGGGCGGCCTGCATCGTCTGCACCAGCCCGGCGACCTTGGTGCCGTCGCGCTGGGCGAAGTAGTTGAGGGTCGCCGACTGGTCGAGCACCGCCTGCGGGTCCTGGGCGGCGACGAACGACAGGGTGGGGTCGGTGCCGCCCTGCATGTAGCTGGTGGCGGCCAGGCTGCCGATCTTCTCGCGCAGGCCCTCCAGCGCCTTCTCCTGGCGCTCGGCGTTGTCGGTGGCGACCTTGGCGGCGCGCTGCGACTGCTGGAGCTTCACCTTGAGCCCGTTGTACTGCTCGGTGAGGCGTTCGAGCTCGTCGGCGAGCTTGTGCGCCTGGGAGCTCAGCTCCTTGGTGTCGTCGGGGTCGGCGTGCGCGGGAGCGGCCGGCAGGACCGGGACGGCCGCGGCGGCGGCCAGGAGCCCGGCGGCCACGGCCGGGCGGAGGACCGGACGGCGGGCCGGTCGACCGACCGGGCGACGGGCACCGGCGTACGGGAAGGCGGAACGGCGGCCTCGGCCGGGCCCGGCGGGCGGCGGCCCGGCCGGAGTGCGCGGCGGCGAGGACGCAGGGCGCGATGGCTCCACGGATTCTCCCTCCTGGTCCGCCTACCGGGTTAGCTGACGGGTTCGGGCCGGAGCAGCCCGTCCACGCGCGCACGGGATGGGCCGTGCGGTGGTGGATTGACCCCTATCGGCGCCGGGCCTGCGGGCGGGTCCCGTGGCGGCGTCGAAGGTGGGTCCCCGGTTCCGGGACCGCCGGCTGCGGCCCGTGGATTCGGCGGTGCGGGCCGCCGTCAGGTGCAGGCGGCCGATGTCAGCGCAGGACACTAACGGAGTCGGCAGGGGATGCCAACCAGAACAGGCGAAAACGCAGGTGACACGCGATGCCCCGTGGGACTCGCCGGGCGGGGCGGACGGCGCGTGCGCGGCGGCCGCCCCTTTCGGGGGAGGCGCCGCGGAGAGCGCCCCGGAAAGGGGCGGATCGCGGGCCGTCCCCGCTCGATCACCTGCTGTCGCGCTACCAAGGGTAAGTGGGCACCGACCCTTGGTAAAGGGCCGGTCTTCGATAATGTCGCCTGATTGTGGAAGTCATGATCAGGCGTGCCCGCACCGCCGACGTGCCGGAGATCCGGAAACTGGTCGAGGCCTATGGCGGGCCAGGTCGTCGCCTGCTGCAGAAGAGCACCGTGACGTTGTACGAGGACATCCAGGAGTTCTGGGTCGCCGAGGACCTGCAGAGCGGCGGGACCGTGGTCGGCTGCGGTGCGCTGCACGTGATGTGGGAGGACCTGGCCGAAGTCCGCTCCGTCGCGGTCGCGCCGGGGCTGAACGGCCGGGGCATCGGCCACCGCATCGTGACGCGGCTGCTGGGCCAGGCGCGCGAAGTGGGCGTGCGGAGGGTGTTCTGTCTTACCTTCGAGGTGGATTTCTTCGCCCGGCACGGCTTCCGGACAATCTTGGGGACCCCCGTCTCGCCCGAGGTGTACGAGGAACTCCTGCGTTCCTATGACGAAGGCGTGGCCGAGTTCCTGGACCTCGACAGGGTCAAGCCGAATACGTTGGGAAATACCCGCATGTTGCTTCGCCTGGAGGACTGACCGATGAGCGAATCCCCCCACCGGGGCGGGCAGTACCCGCCGCCGGGCGGCCCCTCCTACGGCCCGCCGCCCTCGCAGCAGGGGTCCCAGTGGCAGGGCGGGCACCAGCCGCAGCCGTGGCAGGGCCAGCAGCCTCAGCAGCAGTGGCGGCAGACCGCCGAAGCCTCCTACGGCTCCTACGACGAGTACGGCGGCGGCCACCGGGACCACGGCCACCAGGGCGGCGGCCACCACGGCGACGCCGCCGACCTCCCGCTCGCGCCGATCGGCCGCCGCGCCGTCGCGCGGCTCGCCGACAACGCGCTGGTCGCGGTGTTCGGGTTCGCGCTGGTCGTGCCGGTCACCGTGGGCGTGTTCGGGCTGGAGACCTCCGGGAGCAAGACCTCCACCGAGGGCGCGATCTGGAACTGGCCGATCATCTTCACGCTGTTCGCCGTGCTGGCGGTCATCCCGTTCGTCTACGAGGCCGTGCAGCTGTCGATGTGGGGCCGCACGATCGGCAAGCGGCTCACCCACGTCGGCGTCGTCCAGCGCGATCCGGCGGGCGGGCCGATCACCACCTCGCAGGCGGTCATGCGCGCGGGCATCACTCACATCGGATACCAGATCGGGGTGTTCTTCTTCCTGGTGCTGGCGGTGAAGGTCTGGGAGTACGCGGCCTACGGGATGCTGCTGGCCTGGATCGGCGCGGTGATGGCGTACCTGTGGGCGATCTGGGACCAGCCGCTGCGCCAGTCGCTGCACGACCGCCTCTCGGGGACGGTCGTCATCGACGAGCGCGTCGGGGACGGCGACCACGACGGCTACGGGCACGACGACTACGGACACGACGGCTACGGGCACTAGGACGCGCGGTGGACGTGGATGGCGCGGCCGGCCCGGCGGTCGCGGCGGAGCAGGTCCTGGCCGAGCCGGGGCAACGGCTGGTCGCCCGGATCGTGGACACGCTCGTGGTGGGGCTCCCGGTCGTCATGGCGCTGCGCGCGGCGGTGCCCGACGCCACGACGGAGGCCGCGCTCGCCCCGCCCCTCGTGGCGGCCGCTCTGCTGCTGTACGAGACCGTCCAGATCGCGCTGTGGGGCCGGACGCTCGGCAAGCGCTTCGCCGGCATCGAGGTGGTCCGCGCCGCGCCCCAGGAGGGCGCGGCGGGCACGGAGGACCCGGAAGCCCCTGAGGGCCCTGAGAGTCCCGAGGAGCGGCGAGCGCCCGCTTCCGCGCGCCGGTTGGGCGTCGCCCGCTCCTTGGCCCGTACGGCGGTCTACACGCTGCCGATCGCGGTCCGCCCGGTGCCCGTCGTGAGTCTGGTGGCCGCCGTTTTCTGGGTGGTGAACGTCGGCGCGATCCTCGAAGGGCTGCGCGCCAAGGGCGAGCCGGCCCAGGGGCGGCGGCAGGCGGTGCACGACCGCCTGGCCGACACCCTTGTGATCAAACGCCCGGCGAGCTGATCCGGGCCGTCCCGCGGCCGCAATCGCCGCTCGGCGCGTTCGGGCCGCAATGAAATCCGGAGAAGCCGGGCCGGTAAGCGGAGCGGGTATCCGCTCCCGCTAAGGGGCCGTCTTTGCAGCGCTGTACGCCTAAGCGTCCGGTAAGTGTTCTGCGGGGGCGGCCCGCCCGTCCTCCCGCCCGGCCGTGCGGGGCCGTACGCGATTATGCGGTGGCTTCGGCAACGGAAAACGGGTGTGGCCCCCGAACGGCGGCCTTGGGCGTTTAGAGCGGGCGCGCCGGCCCCGTGCCCGGGGGCCGTCCGCCGGATCCGGAGATCGGCCCGCCCGGCTTCCCGCGGCGGCGGGCGATGTGACATTGCGGACTTATCTCCGCTAAAGCCGGGCCGTCCCGCTTGCCCGCGACTGGGACACGCCCAGGTTTTCCGCCCCGTGCGCGCCGCGACGGTAACTGATTTCGCCGGGGGCGGTCCGGTGGTAATCGGTTCACATGGCCCGGTCGAAGCCGCCCGCAGGCTCCCCGGCCGCCCTCGGGGGCATTCCGGCGGCGGTGCGGTTAGTGCCGTTACGTCAGGGTTAATCGATGGGGCCGGGGTGGGTGATGTCCCCTCGTTAAGGCCCTGCGGGGCCTATTTCGGGGGCCAAGCGGCCGCCGCGGGGAAAGCCGGTGACCCGGCGAAACCGGCGGTCCGGCATGATCGGCGCCCCTGGTCAGGGCGGGTCGCCGTGATCTCGGTCACCCCGAAATCGCCCCGCCATGGCCGGACAATTCATACCGCTCGCCCCGCGGCGCCGGGCCCGCCGGGCGCCGCGGGCCGGATTCGCGGAGCATGATTACGATGAGTTACCGCAGGGGAAGAGAAGTTCATCGCGTGCGTTGAATTGTCAACACCGCAGATCGCGGTATATCTTTGTCAACCGAATGCAGTTTGCTCCAGCGAAAGGTCTGTCCTCATGGCACAGAAGGTTCAGGTGCTTCTCGTCGACGACCTCGACGGTGGCGAGGCGGACGAGACCGTAGCGTTCTCGATCGACGGCGTCTCCTACGAGATCGATCTCAGTGGCGCCAACGCAAAGAAGCTGCGGGATTCTCTGCAGCCGTTCGTGGAGAAGTCGCGTAAGGCGGGCGCCGCCCGGCGCCGTCGCGCGCGCACCGGTTCCAACCGCGAGCGCAGCGCCGAGATCCGCGCCTGGGCCAAGGCCCGCGGCATCAAGGTCAATGAGCGTGGTCGTATCCCGCAGAATGTGATCGAGCAGTACGAGGCCGCCAACTGACGCGCCCGTCCGCCGACGGCCCGTCTCCAGCGTGAGGCGGGCCGTTCGCTTGTGGCGTAGAGATTCGTGGGTTGGCGCGGCCGGGACGAGGTAGACAGGTCCCATTCGGCGATCGCGCACCGTCGATTCCGCGCCACCTGCGAAAAAGCCCCGTTCGCTTGCGGCGTAGCGGGAACATGACGTACCGATGCGGTAGTTGGATGAGACTGAACAGCGCTTAGCTGGGGAACGTCTCCTGGTGGGAGTGCACCGGGCGGCCTCCTCGGGGCGGGCGGCTAGTTTGATAGGTGCCAGCACCTGCGGAAGGGCAGGTTCGGACGTTCCGGACTCTGCTCGACCGCTCTGTGAGGAGCGACGAGATGTTCGAAAGGTTCACCGACCGCGCGCGGCGGGTTGTCGTCCTGGCTCAGGAAGAGGCCCGGATGCTCAACCACAACTACATCGGCACCGAGCACATCCTCCTGGGTCTGATCCACGAGGGCGAGGGTGTCGCTGCCAAGGCATTGGAGAGCCTGGGGATCAGCCTTGAGGCGGTGCGGCAGCAGGTCGAGGAGATCATCGGCCAGGGCCAGCAGGCGCCTTCCGGGCACATCCCGTTCACTCCCCGGGCCAAGAAGGTGCTGGAGCTGTCGCTGCGGGAGGCCCTGCAGCTCGGCCACAACTACATCGGTACCGAGCACATCCTGCTGGGATTGATCCGCGAGGGCGAGGGCGTCGCCGCCCAGGTCCTGGTGAAGCTGGGCGCCGACCTCAACCGGGTCCGCCAGCAGGTGATCCAGTTGCTGCACGGGTACTCGGGCAAGGAGCCGGCCGCCTCCGGCGGTCCCTCCGAGGCCACCCCCTCGACCTCCCTGGTGCTGGACCAGTTCGGCCGCAACCTCACCCAGGCCGCCCGCGAAGGCAAGCTCGACCCGGTCATCGGCCGGGACAAGGAGATCGAGCGGGTCATGCAGGTGCTGTCGCGGCGCACCAAGAACAACCCGGTGCTGATCGGCGAGCCCGGCGTCGGCAAGACCGCCGTGGTCGAGGGCCTGGCCCAGAAGATCGTCAAGGGCGAGGTGCCCGAGACCCTGAAGGACAAGCAGCTCTACACCCTCGACCTCGGCGCGCTGGTCGCCGGGTCCCGCTACCGCGGTGACTTCGAGGAGCGGCTGAAGAAGGTCCTGAAGGAGATCCGCACCCGCGGCGACATCATCCTGTTCATCGACGAGCTGCACACCCTGGTCGGCGCGGGCGCCGCCGAGGGCGCCATCGACGCCGCCAGCATCCTCAAGCCGATGCTGGCCCGCGGCGAGCTGCAGACGATCGGCGCGACCACCCTCGACGAGTACCGCAAGTACCTGGAGAAGGACGCCGCGCTGGAGCGCCGCTTCCAGCCGATCCAGGTCGCCGAGCCGTCGCTGTCGCACACCATCGAGATCCTCAAGGGCCTGCGCGACCGCTACGAGGCGCACCACCGCGTGTCGATCACCGACGGCGCCCTGGTGGCCGCCGCGCAGCTGGCCGACCGCTACATCAGCGACCGGTTCCTGCCCGACAAGGCGATCGACCTCATCGACGAGGCCGGTTCGCGGATGCGCATCCGCCGGATGACCGCGCCGCCGGACCTGCGCGAGTACGACGAGAAGATCGCCGACGTGCGGCGCGAGAAGGAGTCCGCGATCGACGCGCAGGACTTCGAGAAGGCCGCCGCGCTGCGCGACTCCGAGAAGCAGCTCCTCACCGCCAAGGCGCAGCGGGAGAAGGAGTGGAAGGCCGGCGACATGGACGTCGTCGCCGAGGTGACCGAGGAGCTCATCGCCGAGGTCCTGGCCACCGCCACCGGTATCCCGGTCTTCAAGCTGACCGAGGAGGAGCAGACCCGTCTGCTGCGCATGGAGGACGAGCTGCACAAGCGCGTCATCGGCCAGGAGGACGCCATCAAGGCGCTGTCCCAGTCGATCCGGCGCACGCGTGCGGGCCTGAAGGACCCCAAGCGCCCCGGCGGCTCGTTCATCTTCGCCGGCCCGTCCGGCGTCGGTAAGACCGAGCTGTCCAAGACGCTCGCCGAGTTCCTGTTCGGCGACGAGGACGCGCTGATCCAGCTCGACATGTCCGAGTTCATGGAGAAGCACACCGTCTCGCGGCTGTTCGGCTCCCCGCCCGGCTACGTCGGGTACGAGGAGGGCGGCCAGCTCACCGAGAAGGTGCGCCGCAAGCCGTTCTCGGTCGTGCTGTTCGACGAGATCGAGAAGGCCCACCCCGACATCTTCAACTCGCTGCTGCAGATCCTGGAGGACGGTCGCCTGACCGACGCCCAGGGCCGGGTCGTGGACTTCAAGAACACCGTCATCATCATGACCACCAACCTCGGCACCCGGGACATCTCCAAGGGCCAGTCGATGGGCTTCGCGCGTCAGAACGACGAGCAGGGCTCCTACGACCGGATGAAGGCCAAGGTCGGCGAGGAGCTCAAGCAGCACTTCCGGCCCGAGTTCCTGAACCGCGTCGACGACACCGTCGTGTTCCACCAGCTCACCCCGAAGGAGATCATCCAGATCGTGGATCTGATGATCGCCAAGGTGGACGAGCGGCTGAAGGACCGCGACATGGGCCTGGAGCTCAAGCAGGAGGCCAAGGACCTGCTGGCCGAGCGCGGCTACGACCCGGTGCTGGGCGCCCGCCCGCTGCGCCGCACGATCCAGCGGGAGATCGAGGACAACCTGTCCGAGAAGATCCTGTACAACGACCTCAAGGCGGGTCAGATCGTGATCGTCGGCGTCGAGGGCTCGGGCGAGACGGCCAAGTTCACCTTCAAGGGTGTGCCGAAGCCGTCCACGGTCCCCGACACCCCGCCGCCCATCGAGGGCGCGGTCAACTTCAACAAGGACTGACCGCCTCCGCCAGGCGCCGAGAGGGCCCGCACCGGATCATCCGGTGCGGGCCCTCCGCATGTGCGGGGACGGGTGCGGGGGCACCTCCGGACCGCGCAGTGCGCCCCGAGCGGCGGCGTCTGGCCGGAAACGGGCGATCGCTCCCCAAAGGTGATCAACGCCGGTAACGTGCGGTGCCATGGTGGCTCGGCGTGCGGTGAGTGTCGGAGCGGTCGCGGCGTCCCTGGCGACGGCGTCGGTGGCGGCGGTGGTGCTGCTGCCGGCGGAGGACGGGCCGTCCCGTCCGCAGGCGCGGCCGGTCGCCGCGGCGGCCCCGCGGCCGCTGGCGGGCAAGGTGGTCGTCATCGACCCCGGGCACAACGGCCGCAACTACCGGCACCCCAAGATCATCAATCGGAAGGTGCCGGCCGGGCCCTTCCGGAAGGCGTGCGACACCACCGGGACCTCCACGAACTCCGGCTACGCCGAGCACGCCTACACCTTCGACGTGGCGACCCGGCTGGCCCGGCTGCTGCGGGCCCAGGGCGCGACCGTGCACCTCACGAGGCCGAACAACGCCGGCGTCGGGCCGTGCGTGAACCAGCGCGCCGCCCTCGCCAACAAGGTGCGCGCCCATGCGGCGATCTCGATCCACGCCGACGGGGCGTCCGGCAAGCGGCGCGGTTTCCACGTGATCGTGCCGGGCCACGTGAAGGGCTACACCGGGCCGATCGTCAAGCCGTCCAAGTGGCTCGGCTACGACGTCCGCTACGCCTTCCGGAAGGGCACCGGGCAGCCGTACGCGAACTACATCGGCCGCGACGGGCTGGACGTGCGCACCGATCTCGGCGGCCTGAACCTGTCGAAGGTCCCCAAGGTGTTCATCGAGTGCGGCAACATGCGCAACGCCACCGACGCGGCGAGGATGCGGAACGCCGCGTGGCGGCAGCGCGCGGCCGCCTCCCTGGCGGCCGGGATGGCGCACTACCTGAAACGCTGACGGGACCGGCCGGTCTCCGGCCGCCGCGGGCCGCGGATTCTGTCGGACCCGACCCGTAGTCTTTCGAACATGCGATCGAATCTGCTGGGCTCGGCTGCGGATTTCCGGCGACACGGACGGCCCTCGCGCCGCCCGATCGACTCCCACCTCGCCCAACTGTTCATGCGCGACCTGCGGGCGAGCGCGCCCCCGCAACTGCCGATCTTCCGCTCCCGGCTCCAGGGCGAGCTGCTGGCCCGCCTGCTCCTCGGCCCGGACCGCGAGCACACCATGCTGGACCTCGCCGTCATGCTCCGCACCGACCTCGGCACCGTCGTCCGCGAGATCGAACGCCTCGCCCGCGCCGGCCTGGTGACCCTGCGCCGCACGGGCGCGGGCCGCCTGGTCGCCCGCGACACCGCCAGCCCGCTGTACGAGCCGCTCGCCCGCCTGGTGATGCTGACCTTCGGCCCGGCGGCCGTGGCCGCCGAGGAGTTCGGCGCGCTGCCGGGCGTCCGGCAGGTCCATCTGTTCGGCGCCTGGGCCGAGCGCTACGAGGGCACGCCGGGCGACCCGCCCGGCGACGTCGAGCTGCTGGTGGTCGGCGCGGTGGCGCCGGAGGAGGCCTTCGACGCGGCCCAGGAGACCGCCGCGCGGCTGGGGCTGCCGGTGCACCCGGTCGTGCGCACCCTGGCCGAGCTGGACGCCGACACCGACCCGTTCCTGCGCGCGATCCGCACCGGCCCCCTGGTACCCGTGCTGCCGGGGTGACCGCGAGCACGCCCCTGAGGGACGCCCCGCGCGCCTCAGCGGAGCCAGGCGTCGATCTCGGCTTGCAGGCGGCCCTTCAGGGGCTCGGGGGCGAACGAGGCCGTCACGCCGTTGCGGGCCAGCTCGGCGAGGACGGCGTCGTCGTAGCCGAAGGCGTCGCGGACCAGGGCGTACTCGCCGGCCAGCGGCACCCCGGTCATGGCGGGGATGTCGGTGCTGACCGTGACCAGCAGGCCCGCCTCGCGCAGCCGGGGCAGCGGGTGCCCGGCCAGCGACGGGGCGAAGCCGAGCACGACGTTGGACGAGGGGCACACCTCCAGCGGCACGCCCCGCTCCCGCACCTCGGCGACCAGCGCGGGGTCGTCCAGCACCCGGATGCCGTGCCCCAGGCGCTCGGTGCGGCCGCCGTCGAGGGCCTGCCGGATGCTGGCGGGCCCCTCGGCCTCCCCGGCGTGGTGCACCACGTGCAGGCCCGCCTCCCGGGCGGCCGCGAAGACCTCGGTGAACGGGTCGCCCGGGTACGACTCGTCCCCGGCGAGGCCGACCGCGACCACCTCGTCGTGGCGGCGCGCAAGGTCCAGGGTGCGCCAGGCGCGCTCGACGGACCGGCGGCGCGAATGGTCGAGGATCAGACGGCACTCCACCCCGAAGTCGGCACGGCCCGCCCGCAGCCCCTCCAGCACGGCCGCCAGGGGCATGTCGAGGTCGCCGAGGCGCTCGCCGTGGGCGGCGGCCGTGAAGGACACCTCCGCGTAGCGGGTGCCCTGCGCGGACTCATCGGCGCAGAACTCGTAGGCCACCCGCCGGAAGTCGGCGGGCGTGCGCAGGCAGTCGCGCACCAGCTCGTTCTGCTGGAAGAACGCCGCGAACCCGCCCAGCGGCCCGTCCGGCTCGGGCACCGCGACGCCGTTGGCCGCCCCGATCTCCTGGAGCGTGGACCACCGTACGGTGCTCTCCAGATGGACGTGCAGATGGGTCTTGGGCAAAGCGGTCAGATCGCGCACCGGCACACCGTAGGGCGTGCCCAGGGCCGTCGGCCACGCATTTAAGGGAGCGAGGATCCAGGGGACGCGGACCGTGGACAGGGCGCCGGGACGGGCGCGCGTCGCGGGCGGCCGTCCGGGCGGCGGGCAGCGTCGGACGACCGAGGGCGCACGGCCTCCCGGTCGGTGCCGCACGGGCACGGCGCCCATCGCGCTACCGGGGGTCGCGCCCGCCCAGCGCCGCGACCCGCTCGTACAGCGACGCGTCCTCGGGCGCGGGCACCGCGGGACCGATGTGCTCGCCGTCGGTCGCGGCGGCGCGGTGCTCGGGCCCGAGGTTCTCGCGTCCCCACGTCAGCGCGTAGCGGCCGAGCTCGGGGTCGAGGTCGGTGGGCTGGCCGGTGGCTTTGGCGATGTCCCAGGCGTGCAGGACCAGCTCGGTGACCTGGCGGCCGAACGTCCAGGCCGCGGTGACCTCGCCGGACGGCATCCGGATCGTGCGCTCGAACGCGCCCGGCCGCTGCCAGGCCTTCAGCAGCGACTCGGCCGCGTCGATGTAGGCGTCGATCAGGTCGTCGTCGCCCGGGTCGGCGCGCCGCGGGTGCCGCTCGCCGCCGGTGATGGCGGCGAACCGCGCCACCTCGTCCACGACGTGGTCGACCAGCGTCCGCACGTCCCAGGACGGGCACGGCGTGGGATCGCCGGCCTGCTCGCGCCGCACCCGCGCGATGACCGCGCCGGTCTGGTCGAGCGCCCTGGTCAGCAGGGCGATGGGATCGTCGCTCGGTGACATCTGCCGCTCCCTACTCGTGTGGCTAGTCCGTACTGACCTGGGCTTCCGCCGGAACTCATCGCCCGACCGGAAAAATCATGGAAGCGGCGCGCGGCCCGTCCCCGCGCCCCGCCGCCCGGTGCCGGACGGGCGCGGCTCGCACCGCCGCGCTCCGGGGCCGGAGGGGGCGGAAATGGCGGCCGGGGTCAGTCGGAAACGGAGGAGAACGGCGCTGGACAAAAGCGCCGGCGCTCCGGCCTGCGATTAACGTCTCGTCCTGCTTTGCAGGACGTGAGATATTTTCAATATTTGTCCGGGCGTCAAGAAGGCGGGTGAGAACGGCTTTCCGGTCACCCGCTCTCGCCGCAAGACGGCCTGTAAGCAGAGGTCCGGCCGGTGCGTCACCCCTGCGGCCCGCGTTTGCCGAGAATCCGGTGCCGTCGGGGCCGTGTTGTCAAAGAAGTGACAAGGGCCTCCGGGGGCGGCGTGTGCGTAATGAGTGTCGCCGGTCGCCGAGAGTACCTACCTTCTAATACCGGAGCGTTTATCGGCGTCTGGACGGAGGCGGTTGCGATGTCCGTGACATACGAGAACCCGGCGGCGGGGCGGGCCGCGCCGAGCGGGCTGAGCGACCAGCCCTGGCGCGACGTTCCGGCCGCCGAGGCCGAGTGGATGCGGCCGCAGCTGCCCGCCGTCCAGCAGGTCATGGTCGAGGGCGTGCTGTTCCACGTCCCCGAGTACTCCCGGCCCGGCGACCCCATGTACCTGCGGGTCGTGGAGGCGGCCGTGGGGTACGCGATGGAGCACTTCGTGCAGATGATCGCCGACCCGGACAGCTCGTGGAAGGAGATCCACCAGGTCTACTTCGACGTCGGCTACGGCGAGGCCGTCGAGGGCCGCAGCCTGGAGCACCTCCAGAACGCGATGCGCATCGGCTCCCGGATCGCCTGGCGCCACCTGTCGGTCGAGGCCGACCGGCTCGGCCGCCCGCGCTCGCTGGTGTCGCTGCTCGCCGAGGCCAACTTCGCCTACCTGGACGAGCTGTCGTCGGCCGCCGCCCACGGCTACTCGCGGGCGCGGGAGAAGGCGGCCGGCGAGCGCGAGCAGCGGCGCGGCCGCCTGCTGAGCCTGCTGCTGTCGGAGCCGCCCGCGCCCGCCGAGGTCATCGCCGAGCAGGCCGCCCTGGCCGGCTGGTCGCTGCCCCGGCGGCTCGCGGTGATCGTGCTGCAGCCGCGCCCCGGCAACGGGGGAGAGGGCCCGACGGGCCTCGCCCCGGACCTGCTGACGGGACTGAGCCACGGCCGTCCCTGCCTCGTCGTCCCCGACCCTGACGGGCCGGGGCAGGCCGATCGCCTGGCCGGCACCCTCGCGGGCTGGACCGGTGCGGTGGGTCCCTCGGTCCCCCCGGGCCAGGCCGGGACGTCGCTGCAGTGGGCGCGGCGCGCCCTGGACCTGATCATCAACGGCGTGGTGACCGGCCCCGCCGGACGTGGCGGGGGCCACCTGATCCGCGCGGAGGAGCACCTGCCGAGCCTGCTGCTGCAGGAGGGCGGGGCGTTGCTGGAGAGCATCGCGGCGCGGCGGCTGGCCCCGCTGGCCCGGACGCGCTCCAAGCACGGGTACCGGCTGGCGGTGACGCTGCTGGAGTGCCTGAAGAACGGCTTCAACGCGACGGGCGCGGCCGCGGCGCTGTGCGTGCACCCGCAGACGGTGCGCTACCGGCTGGGGCAGCTCCACGAGATCTTCGACTTCGACATCGAGGACCCGGAGATCCGGCTGGAGCTGATGCTGCTGCTGCACGTGTGGATCCAGCGGGCGGGGGAGCGGTCGGCCTGAGCCCGTTCACCGGGGGCGGGTGATCTTGCTGCCGGGGCC
Organism: Spirillospora sp. CA-253888; assembly: GCA_050936435.1. GTDB lineage: Bacteria > Actinomycetota > Actinomycetes > Streptosporangiales > Streptosporangiaceae > Spirillospora. Next base: position 3,117,292 of record JBNJMT010000001.1, on the reverse strand, counting down.
GAGACGGTCTGCGCCGATGAGCCGGATGCCGCGCGTAGACCGGACGCGCAGGTTCTCCCGGCCCGCGAGGGGGGAGAGATCGACCGTGCCGCGACCTTGAAGAGAGAGGTAATCGAGGGCGGCCAGGTTTCCTACTGGATAAAGATCGAAGCCCGGCGCGTCACTCAGGTTGAGAAAATGCAACTCGGGAAGATCGACGATCGGCGCAAGGTCGTAGGGGGGTCCCGCTATTTCGAGTTTCTGAAGACGGCGCAGGGAGGCGACGCCGGTGAGATCACGGAGTTCGGAGCAAGGCCACAACACCAGGCTGGTGAGGGTGGACGCCCACGTCTCCAGCCCGTTGAGGGAACGGCCGGTGCAGTTGAAAAAGTCCAGAGAAGTAAGGTCGCTGAGTCGTTCGATGTCTGCGAGCCGGGCGAGTGCGTCCTCGATATCGGTCCGCCGTAGACCCAAGAGCGTCATGCGGTGGTCGGGCAGGATGCCGTCGAGCTGGGTGAGCGAAGGTCTGTCCAGCCAGAGACGGGTCAGTCCGGGGCAGCGCTTCAACACGCTCAGGTCATCGAATTCCACATCTTCGATCGACAGGCCGTTCAGCTTCGGTAGAGAGGCGAGGACTGTGATGTCGTGGACTGCCGTCCTGCGTAGCCACAAGGTAGTGAGCGTCGGATGATCGCGCAGCGGCGAAAGATCACTGAGGTCCGGGTCCTTGTAGATGTAGAGGGTTTTCAGCTCGGAAAGATGGCGTACGAACTCGATGTCGCCCGGCCCGCTTTCCCTCTGGTAATCCAGATGCTTGACACCATGGAGATGACGCACCGAGGACAGCACTACTCCGGCGTCCCGCAGACTCAGTTGCTCTTCGTGGGGTGAACCGCGCAGTACCTCACGGGCGAAGTCGGCCGTATTGAACTGCGGCCATGCGGCCATCAGTTCATTCCTTACGTCGCGCCCCTTGGACGATGCGCAACGGGCGATCAGCGACAGCGCCCCTGCTCCGCCGACGCGGGCGGCCGCACGGATCGTTGCGGCGGCTTGTCGGGGTCCCCGAACAGACCGATCGGCCATGAGATCCAGCAGGAAGTCCCCGGCTCGCGCCAGCGCCTCCGCGTCGCTCATCCGGCTCGGTGGCAAGAGGAGCCTGGCAACCGACTGAACTCGATCATGCAAGGCGGCGTCCAGTTCCGGTGAGGTCTCCAGGCACGCCACCGCCCGCGCCGCGACCGCCCGTCCCGCCGGAGTGCCGAGATCGGCCCGGTCCAGGATCCCCGTGATCAACTCCGTGCGCTGGCGCGGGTGGGCGTGCCCGGCGGCCATCACGATGACCTCGCTCCACTGGTCGTCGCCCGCGTGCCCGACCAGCACCCCGATGTCGTCGGCCGCGACCGCCGCCCGCGCGGCAAGGTACTCCTGGAACGTGCGGTGCACGAAGTCCACCCGGCCCTCGACCGGCTGGCGGATCAGCCCGCTGCGCACCAGCAGGTAGTGAAAGACGTCCTCGGCCTGCTGTCCCGCGAGCCGGGGCATCCCGGCCAACCGCTCCCGCACGCGCTCGACCACGCGCTCGACGGGCGCGTCCGACCAGCCGTTGCGGATCAGCCAGTACGCCTGGTCCTGGAGCAGCAGGATCTTGTCGGTGCGCGCCAGCGGCGGGTGCTCGCCGCCGATGCGGCGTTCCACGTCGCGGCGTTCGAGCAGCATCTCCAGCGCGACGTCGTACAGCTCCATCCGGTCGCGGGGCAGCTGCATCCGGCGGTCCAGGTGCAGGGCGCAGATCAGGGCGCACAGCAGCGGGTTGGTGCTCAGCGCGCGCAGGTGGCCGCGTGAACGGATCTTCTCCAGCAGGCCGCTCTCGCAGCCGTCCACCTGCTCGGGCGAGGTGGGGCCGGAGCGCAGCGCGGCGTGCCAGTGCCGGATGAACGCCTGCACGTCCGGCCAGGTCATCGGGCGCAGGTCGGCGGCTTCGAAGCCCTCGCGGTCCAGCCAGCGGGCACCGGCGGCGCCCGGCCGGGAGGTGACGATGTAGTGCGCTTCGGGATAGGTCCGGGTCAGCTCGCGCAGCCACTCCCGGGCCGGGCCGCGCTCGGCCTTGGGCAGCTCGTCGATGCCGTCGATCAGCAGCAGCGCCCGCCCCGAGCGCAGCAGCCCGTGCACCCACCCCTTGGGCATCTCGTCGGCGATGTGCCGTCCCACCTGGTCGAGGAAGTTCTCGGGCGCGGGCAGCGACCGCCCCACGTAGCGGCGCAGCGGGATCAGGAACGGAACGGTGTCGTTCCACGCCGCCAGCGCTTCGGGGAAGTCACGGCGGGCGCTGCGGACGGCCAGCCAGCGCAGCAGCGTCGTCTTCCCCGAGCCCGCCTCGCCGCGCAGGAAGAGCGCCCTGGACGCCGCGAGGGCCTGCTCGACGCGCATCGTCCCGGCGGCTTCGCGGTCCCGCTCGCCCAGGTGGACGGGCCGCACGCCCAGGCCGTCCGCCTGCACCTGGAGGCTGATGTAGGCCACGCTCAGCGGGTACCGGCGGACCGATTCGGACGCGGTGACCCCGAAGAGCTCCATCTGGTCGAGCTTGGCGGTCACCTGGCGGCGGTACGCGGCCAGGAACGCCGCGTCCGGGGTGCCCGCGTCCGGGCCGGGGAGGCGGTCCAGCAGCTCGCGGACGCCTTCCAGGATCTCGGTCTCGCGCCGCAGCACCTGGGTCAGCGCGCCCTTCTCGAACGCGGGCAGCCCGATCGTCACCTCGATCACGTACGCGCAGCACTCGGCCAGCACGTGGTCGTAGAGGGCGGCCGCCCGGTGGTCCAGGTCCCGCGTCGCCCCCGGATGGGAGCGCCGGACGTGCCGCTCCAGGTAGAGCGCGTCCAGATCGGCGGCGAACAGGTCCTCGTCCGTGAGCTCGGCCCGGTCCAGCGACGCCGTGACCGCCAGCACGGCGGCGTTGCGCTCGTGCTCGGGCAGCCCCGCGAACTCGTGTCCCATCGTGGTGAGGATCTTGTCGGCGACCGTCTCCTCCAGGTTCTCCAGCAGCCGGCGGGCGCGGCGGCGCTCGCGCACCCCGGCGTCCTGCCCGGCCACCGCGTCCACCACCGATCCGCTCAGCTCGGCGAGGATCTGGTTGTCGCCGAGCACGAGCTTGCAGGCGGTCTTCACGACCGCCGCGCCGAGGCCGAGGATCAGGTCCGGCATGAAAGGGCGCCCTCCAGTGCGAAGTTCTCGCACCCATGGACGTCCGGGCGGCCGCGATGGCTCCCTGAGGCCACTTCCGGCCAGGCGGGCCGCCGTGCTCAGGTGGGCAGGGCGTAGCGGCCGTCGTCCAGCGGGTCGACCAGGCCGTCGGCGATGAGGCCGTCCAGCGCGCGCTCGCGCTGCACCGCGTCCGACCACACGATGTCGAGCGCCGGTTTCTCGACCGGGCCCTCCGACTCGCGCAGCACGGCCAGGATCCGGCCCCGGCACTGCCGGTCGGTGCCGGCGTAGGTCTGCCCTTTGCGCGGCGGGCCGTCGTAGGCGGGACGCCCCGCGAGCTGCCATGCGCACTTGTCGAGGACGGGGCAGTCCGCGCAGCGCGGCGACCGGGCCGTGCAGACCAGCGCGCCCAGCTCCATCACCGCGACCGACCAGCGCGCCGCCGTGGGCGGGTCCAGGGGCAGCAGCGACTCGGCGGTCACGACCTCGGCGCGGGTCTGCGCCTTCGGCGGGTACTCCACGCCGCCGATCAGGCGCGCCAGGACCCGGCGGACGTTGGTGTCCAGCACCGCGTGGCGCTGCCGGTAGGCGAAGCTGGCGACGGCCGCGGCCGTGTAGGCGCCGATGCCGGGCAGGTCCAGCAGGGCCGCGTGGTCGTCGGGGACCTCGCCGCCGTGCCGCTCCACGATGGCCTGGGCGGCGGCGTGCAGGCGCAGCGCCCGGCGCGGGTAGCCGAGGCGCCCCCAGGCGCGCACGGCCTCGCCGGAGGGTTCGGCGGCCAGGGAGGCGGGCGTCGGCCAGCGCCGCATCCAGGCGTCCCAGACCGGCAGCACCCGCACGACCGGTGTCTGCTGGAGCATGATCTCGCTGACGAGCACGCCCCACGGCGTCGCGCCGGGGGCGCGCCAGGGCAGGTCGCGGGCGTGCTCGCCGTACCAGGCGAGGATCGGTCCGGTGATCGAGGAGGGGTCGCGCCGCGGGGGAGCGGCCGGTGTGCTGGTCTCCATAACGACTCGCCATTGTGGCACGGCGGCGGGTCGCCATGGCCGCCGCGACCGGTGCTTGCATACTGAACGTATGGCAGCGGACACCGAACGTGAGCAGGACGGTCTGACCCTGGACCCGTACTGGCGGCGCCGGGCCGTGGCGCTGGGCGGGCTGCTCGGCGTGGTCGGCCTGATGGCCTGGGCCTGCACCGCCGGCGGGGGCGACGACGACAAGCAGCCGGTGCGCAACGCGGCGGCGGTCGCGACGTCCGGTTCGCCGGCGGCGGCGCTCCCGTCGGCGATGCCGACGGTGACGGTCACCGCCCAGGTCACCGCGACCCCCGAGCCGGTCAAGAAGGACGGGGACGCCTGCGAGAGCAGGGACGTGGTCGTCAACGCCGCGACCACCCGCGACGTGTACGGCAAGGGCGAGAACCCGCAGATGCAGATCACCGTCGTCAACACCGGGACCCGGGCCTGCACGATGGACGTGGGCCCCGACGCCCTGGACGTGCGGATCACCTCGGGCAGCGACCGGGTGTGGTCGTCGTCGCGGTGCGCGCAGGGCGGCGGCTCCTCGATCCAGATGTTGCGGCGCGGCATCCCCTACGTCGGCACCGTGACCTGGGACCGGCTGCGCAGCGGCGACGACTGCCGGGGCAGGCGGGACAAGGCGCTGCCGGGCACCTACGTGGCGACCGTGAAGTCCGCCAAGTTCAAGATCAAGAAGCAGGTCTTCACGCTGCGCTGACCCCGCCCTAGCCGACCCCGCCCGCCCTACACGTACCGCTCCAGGATGGACGACTCGGCCAGCCGGGACAGCCCCTCGCGCACGCTGCGGGCCCGCGACTCGCCCACACCGCCGACGGCCTGTAGGTCGTCGATGCTGGCGGCCAGCAGCTTCTGCAGCCCGCCGAAGTGCTCGACCAGGCGCTCCACCACCAGGCTCGGCAGGCGCGGCACCTTCGCCAGCAGGCGGTAGCCCTTGGGGCTCACCGGCAGGTCCAGGGCGTCGGGACCGGCGAAGCCCATCACCTCGGCGACCGTGGACAGGTCCAGCAGCTCGTTGGCCGACAGCACGTCCAGCGCGGCCAGCACGTTCTCCACGATGCCGGTGCGCGGGTCGGCCGAGGGGTAGTCGCGCACGATCAGCTCGCGGTCGACGTCCACACCCGACACCAGCTCGTCGAGCTGCAGCGACAGCAGGCGGCCGTCGGTGCCGAGCTCGACCACGTAGCCCTCGATCTCGTCGGCGATGCGGCGCACCATCTCCAGGCGCTGCACCACCGCGGCCACGTCGCGGACGGTGACCAGATCCTCGATCTCCAGGGCCGACAGGGTGCCCGAGACCTCGTCCAGCCGCAGCTTGTAGCGTTCGAGGGTGGCCAGGGCCTGGTTGGCCTTGGACAGGATGGCGGCCGAGTCCTCCAGGACGTAGCGGATGCCGTCCAGGTAGAGGGCGATGATGTGCATCGACTGGCTCACCGAGATCACCGGGTGCGGCGTCTGGCGGGCCACGCGCTCGGCCGTGCGGTGCCGGGTGCCGGACTCCTCGGTCGGGATGGTGGAGTCGGGCACCAGGTGCACGGCGGCGCGCACGATGCGGTTGTGGGTGCTGTCGAGGACGATCGCGCCGTCCATCTTCGCCAGCTCGCGCAGGCGGGTCGCCGAGAACTCCACGTCGAGCTCGAAGCCGCCCGAGCACAGCTCCTCGACGAGCCGGTCGTAGCCGAGCACGATCAGCGCGCCGGTGTGGCCCCGCAGGATGCGCTCCAGACCGTCGCGGATCTGGGTGCCCGGGGCCACCGCGGCGAGCGTGGCTCGGCGTCGTTCGTCATGACCCTTGTCGTGTGTTGGCACCTGGCCCCCGGAGGTCGCTGGACGGCGTCAGTTTACCGACGCGCCCCGCCGGTGGGTTCCTCCCCTGGTCGCAAGCGTGACGCCCGTGGCGTAATACTCTGGCGGGACCGTTGTCACGGGGCCGTAAAGGCCACCTGCAGCGCTTGGGTGAGACTGTCCACCTCCATCACTTTCATCCCCTCGTAGCTCATGAGCTGGGGGTCGGCGCGCTTGAGCGGGGAGCCGCTGCCCAACTCCAGGGAGCCGCGCGGCACCACGGCGTACTTGAAGCCGAGCCGGGTCGCCTCGGCGAGCCGCCGCTGCACGCCCGGCACGATCCGCACCTCGCCGGCCAGCCCGACCTCGCCGACCGCGATCAGGCTGTTGGACAGCGACTGCTCGACGGTGGACCCGGCCACCGCCAGCGCCAGCGCGAGGTCCACCGAGGTCTCGGCCAGCCGCACCCCGCCGACGGTGGACACGTACACGTCCTGCTCGTGCATGGAGATCTTGCAGCGCTGCGCCAGCACCGCCAGCACCATCGCGAAGCGCGAGTTCTCCAGGCCGGAGGAGGCGCGGCGCGGCGAGGGCAGGTGCGACTTGGCGACCAGCGCCTGCACCTCGGCGACCAGCGGCCGCCGCCCCTCCAGCGTCACGGTCACGCAGGTGCCGGGGACCGGCTCGTCGCGGCGGGTCAGGAACAGGCCGCTGGGGTCGGACACCCCGACGATGCCGACCTCCGACAGGTCGAAGCAGCCGAGCTCGTCGGTGGGGCCGTAGCGGTTCTTCACCGCGCGGATCATGCGCAGCCGGCTGTGCCGGTCGCCCTCGAAGTACAGGACGACGTCCACCAGGTGCTCCAGCAGGCGCGGCCCGGCGATCGCGCCCTCCTTGGTGACGTGGCCGACCAGCACCACGGTGATGCCGCGCTCCTTGGCGACGCGGATCAGGTTGGCGGCGACCTCGCGGATCTGGGTGACGCCGCCGGGCGCGCCGTCCACCTCGGAGGTGCCGATGGTCTGGATGGAGTCGACCACCATCAGGCGGGGCTCCACGGCGTCCACGTGCCCGAGCACCGCCGACAGCTCGGTCTCGGCGGCGAGGTACAGGTCGTCGGTGATGGCGCCGATGCGGTCGGCGCGCAGCCGCACCTGCTCGGCCGACTCCTCGCCGGTGACGTACAGCACCGGCCGCCGCACGCCGGGCTCGTCGGCGCCGGGCTGGGACGCCAGGGCCGCGACCTCCAGCAGTAGCGTGGACTTGCCGATGCCGGGCTCACCGGCCAGCAGCAGCACCGCGCCGGGCACATAGCCGCCGCCGAGCACCCGGTCGAGCTCGTCCAGGCCGGTGGGGCGGGACCGCGCCGAGCGCACGTCCACCTTGCCGATCGGCCGCGCCGGGGCCGACACCGGCCCGGCCGACACGACGCGGGCGGGGGTGGCGCTGGTGCCGTCGATGATCGTGCCCCAGGTCTGGCACTCGCCGCAGCGGCCCACCCACTTGGAGGTCTGCCAGCCGCACTCGGAGCAGCGGTACGCGGCCTTCGCCGTCTTCGCCTTCGCCATGGCCCGAAGCGTAGGGGGCGCGTCGGACAGTTCGCGCCCGCCGAGCCGCCGGACGCGCGAGGCGGCCGGCCAGGTCAGGCGGCCAGGTCAGGCGGCCAGGTCAGGGGGCGGCGTGCGGCGGCCCGGGAGGAGACGCCGTCCCGGGCCGCCGCGCGGCGGGTCAGGCGCCTTCGACGGTCTTGCGGGCGCGCTCGATCAGGTCGCCGAGGTGGTCGGCCACCACGCTGGGACGTTCCAGCATCGCCATGTGGCCGGAGACCGGGATGACCTCCAGGCGCGCCGACGGCACGCAGTCGGCGATCTTGAGGCTGTGCTCGACCGGGGTGAGCATGTCGTTCTCCGCGCCGATCACCAGGGTGTCCACCCGGCCCAGCGCGCCGCAGTCGCTGATCACGTCATGGGTGATCATCGAGTGGAAGAAGTGGATCAGCGCTTCCATCCGCGTCTCGGCCATCATCTGCTCGGCGAAGGCGACCGCCGCCGGGCTCGCGTCCGGGCCGAACGCGATCAGGTCCTCCACCAGCATCGATCCGGCGCGGCCCAGGTGCCGCACCTTCTCGATCACCGCCGAGCCCGCGCCGACCGCGCGCAGCGAGCGCGGCAGCACCCGCTGGGTGATCCGCGCCACCGCCGCCGGCATGCCGAGGGTGACCTCGCCGAGCGCGCCCGAGGAGGTGCACAGCAGCCCCACCGCGACCACCTTGCGGCCGAGCAGTTCGGTGTACTCGTCGGCGAACCGCATGGTCGTCATGCCGCCCATGGAGTGCCCGACCAGCACCACCGGGGTGTCCTCGGGGACGGTGGCGTCGATGACGGCCTTCAGGTCGTGCGCGAGGCGCGGCAGGCCGTAGTCGTCGCGCGCGCCGCCGTCGGAGCGGCCGTGCCCGCGCTGGTCCCAGAACACCAGGCGGCCGAGGCCGCGCAGCGCCTTGCGCTGGAAGTGCCAGGAGTCCTGGGTGAGGGTCCAGCCGTGCGAGAACACCACGGCGATGTCGGTGCGGTCCTCGCCGTCGATCTCGGCGTACAGGCGGGTGCCGTCGTCGGCGCGGACCGCCACCGGGCGGCCGCGCAGCGCGCCGAACGGCTCGCCCGCGTACGGGTCGGGGCGCAGGTGGAGCCGGCGGAGCGCGCGGCGCTGCGCGAGCAGTCCGGCTCCGGCCGCACCGGCGCCGAGCGCGGTGGCGGCAAGGATGTTGCGGCTGGTCCTGGCGGCACGGCCCATGGTCCGACCTCCCCATTCATCGCGGAAAGCGCCCTAGATCGGACAATTGTTGTATATCCGATCCAGTAGCGGCCACCCCGGGGAAGCGGATGTGACCGACTAGTCAGTAATGGCGCCACCAGAGGTTCACCGCGTAGTCCACCTCCAGCCCCTCGTGCTCGCTCAGGAACCGTGCCGCCAGCGCCTCGGGGAACTCGATCCGCAGCACCGCCGCCAGGTCCTCCCGGCTCTGGAACGCCCACCTGATCATCAGCGGCTCCCGCTGGAAGCCGCGCCGCGTCCAGAACCGCTCCACCGCGCCGGGGTCGTAGGAGGGCAGCCCCCGCCGGAACCAGCCGCCGAACGTCGAGCGCGTCGCGTCGTTGTCGATGACGAACGCCGCGCCGCCCCGCCGCACCACCCGGTCCAGCTCGGCGAGGCCCGGCTCGCAGCCCGGCCCGAAGAAGTAGGCCCACCGCACGTGCACGACGTCCACCGAGCCGTCCGGAAGCGGCAGCGCCTGCGCGGCCCCGACGCGCACCGTCACGTTCGGCAGGTCGCGCACCCGCCGCCGCGCGGCCGCCGCGAGGCCCGCGTGCGGCTCCACGCCGACCACCCGCGCGGCCTCGCGCGCGAACATCGGCAGGTGGAAGCCGGTGCCGCAGCCGAGGTCGAGGACCGTCGCGCCGGACCACGGCCGGAGGGCGCGCATCGCCGACTCCAGCGTGCCGTCGGGGTCGACCGCGCGGTTCTCGATCTCGTAGACCTGCGGGGAGTTCCAGATGTTGGGGCTCGGCACGGCCCCGGGTGCGATCTCGGCCACGGGGACCGAGCGTAGTCAGTGCGCCGTCATCGGGCGTGTCAAGAAATGAGGATCACCCGGCGGCGGTGGTCTCTTCACCGCGCCGGGCGCATAGGCTTTTGCCGAACACAGCCGAGCGACCATCTGGCAGGGAGCCTTGACCCCGCAGCACAACGGCGCCGTTCCACCCGCGATCCGCGTGCCCGACGCGCCGATCACGCTGTCCACCGCGTCGGTCTACCCGGAGAAGGTGCCCAGCGCCTTCGAGATCGCCGCGCTGCTCGGCTACGACGGCATCGAGGTCATGGTCTCCACCGACGCCTCCTCCCAGGACCTGAACGTCCTGCGCCGGCTGTCGGACTACCACCAGATGCCGATCAAGTCGATCCACGCGCCCTGCCTGCTGCTCACCCAGCGGGTGTGGGGCCGCGACCCGTGGGGCAAGCTCGTGCGCTCCAAGGAGGTCGCCGAGGAGCTCGGCGCCGAGGTCGTCGTGGTGCACCCGCCGTTCCGCTGGCAGCGCGAGTACGCCCGCGAGTTCGTCGAGGGCCTCGCCCGGATGCAGGACGAGACCGACGTCCGGTTCTGCGTGGAGAACATGTTCCCGCTCAAGGCGCGCGGCGCCGAGGCGGGCATGTACCTGCCCGACTGGAACCCCGTCGACCAGGACTTCCCGTTCGTCACGCTGGACCTGTCGCACACCGCGGTCTCGGGCTCGGACGCGCTGGAGATGGCCGGCGAGCTCGGCGACCGGCTGCGGCACATCCACCTGGCCGACGGCGTCGGCGTCACCAACAAGGACGAGCACCTGGTGCCCGGGCGCGGCAACCAGCCGTGCGGCCCGATGCTGGAGAGCCTCGCCGAGCGCGCGTTCAAGGGCCACGTCGTCCTGGAGGTCAACACCCGCCGGGCCGACACCCGCGAGGAACGGATGGAGGACCTGGCCGAGGCGCTGGCCTTCGCCCGCCTGCACCTGGCCGCCGCCGACCGCACGTGGGAGGTCAGCTCCACCGGCGAGATCTCCCAGCGCGGCGCCCGGTGACCGAGGCCCCCGGCCCCGACGCCGCCGAGGCCCGGACGCGGCGGGACGGCGCGGCGCCGCAGGAGCCGAGGCGGCGGCGCGGCCGCCCGCCGGGCCGGCGGCCCGGCGCCCCCGAGACCCGCGAGGCGATCCTGGCGGCCGCCCGCGAGCTGTTCGCCGACAAGGGCTACGACGGGGCGTCGGTGCGCGCCATCGCGCGCGCGGCCGGGGTGGACGCCGCCCTGGTCCACCACTTCTACGGCAGCAAGGAGGGCGTGTTCGTCGCGGCCATGCGCTTCCCGGTGGACCCCGGCGAGCTGATGCCGTTCATCCTGTCGGCCCCGCGGGACCGGCTCGGCGAGACGATGGCGCGGGTCTTCCTGTCGGTCTGGGACGACCCCGACCGGCGCGCCCCGATCCTGGCGCTGCTGCGGTCGGCGATGACCAACGAGAAGGCCGCGGCGATGTTGCGCGAGTTCGTGTCGGAGGCGCTGTTCGCGCGGGCCGCCGAGCTGCACGGCATCCCCCTGGTCCGGATGAACGCCGCCGCGGGCCAGATGATCGGCGTGGCCGTCCTGCGGCACGTGCTCCGGGTCGAGCCGATCGCCTCGGCCACCGAGGACGAGCTGGTCGGGCTGCTGGCCCCGACCCTCCAGCGCTACCTGGCCTGACCTCCGGCCGCACGGCGGCGGGCGGCCGCCGGCGGCGCCGCGCGGGTCGCGGGCGGGGATGCCGGAACAACCCATCTGTGTGCGTTTGTGCTGGTAATCTCCGTCGCCATGACCCCCCAGGAGCCCCAGCAGCCGCAGCGCGCCGCCGCTGTGGACCTTTTCGACCCCGACAGGCCGTCGGACGGGGCCGGCGGGGGCACGCACGCCAAGCCGCGCAAGCGGCGCTGGCCCCGGATCCTGATCGCCATCGGGGTCTTCATCGTGCTGGTGATGGGCGGCCTGGTCGCCCTGGCCTGGGAGCGCGAGTCGTCGTTCAACGGCAACATCAAGCGGCAGACCGGCGTCATGCCCAAGGGCGACCGGCCCGCCGCCGGGGCCGAGGGCACCGAGAACTGGCTGCTGGTCGGCTCCGACACCCGCGCCGAGGTGGGCACGACCGGCGCCGACGGCGCCGACCTCTGGAAGCCCGGGCAGCAGCGCTCGGACACGATCATGCTGCTGCACCTGCCCACCGACCGGGACAAGGCCTACATCATGTCCTTCCCCCGCGACACCTGGGTGGAGGTCCCCGGCTACGGCAACCAGAAGATCAACGCGGCGTTCTCCTACGGCGGCCCGCAGCTGCTCATCTCGACGGTGGAGAACCTGACCGGCATCCGCGTGGACCACTTCGGGGCCATCGACTTCGCCGGGTTCAAGAACATGACCGACGCGCTGGGCGGCGTCGAGGTCAACATCAAGCAGACGGTCTACGACCCGGCCCGCAAGAAGCACTGGCAGGCGGGGCGGCAGACGCTGAACGGCGAGGAGGCGCTGCTGTTCGTCCGCCAGCGCTACAACCTGCCCAACGGCGACTTCGACCGGATCAAGCGCCAGCAGGCGTTCCTGGGCGCGCTGGCCAAGAAGGCCGCCGACGGCGGGACGGTCACCAACCCCTTCAAGCTCAACCGCTTCCTGACCGCGCTGACCAAGTCGATCAGCGTGGACGACGGCGTCACCGGCGGCAAGCTGCGCTCGCTGGCGCTCAGCATGCGCAACGTGCGGGCCGGCGACGTGCGGTTCATGACCGTCCCCCACAAGGGCAGCGCGCGGCGCGGCAAGCAGAGCGTGGTCCTGATCGACCAGGTGAAGGCCAAGAGGCTGTTCGAGGCCGTCCGCACCGCGGAGGTCGCCGACTACGTCAAGCAGTACGGCGGGGCGAACGGCATCGGCCAGGTCTCCTGACCCTCGCCCGGGGAAGGAGCCGATCAGGCGGGTACCGGTCCGGGAGAACGGGAACGCGACGGCGGAGGTGGCGAATGGGCGTTGACCGATGGCGGCCCCCGGCGGCGTTCTTCCGGAGCGTCAACCGGGTCGTGCGGCCCCTCCTGCGCTCTCCGCTGCACCCGCTGCTCAGCCACTGGCTCATGCTGGTCGCCTACACCGGGGCCAGGACGGGGCGTGAATACGTCCTCCCGGTCGGTTTCCTGTTCTGGGAGCCGCGCGAGGTGTGGGCCTTCAGCGCTCGGACGGGGTGGATGAGCGGCCTGCGCGACGGGCGCCCGGTGACGCTCGTCGTCCGGGGGCGCCGGTTCGAGGCCGCGCCCGTGGTCGTGGAGGACCGCGGGGAGGTGGCCGACCTCCTCCAGGAGCTGGTGCGGCGCAAGGGCCCGCGGGCGGTCAAGGACCCGTTCCTCGGCCTGCCCTCGGACCGCGAGCCCACCCGCGCGGAGGCCCTGGCGGCGGCGGACCGGGCCCGCATCGCGCGCTTCACGGTGTGACGCCTTCCTGTGACGCCTTCCCGTGACGCCCTCGCGCCGGACGGTGCCCGGCAAGGGTGATCTTCGCGGGGGAAACGGGCATAACCTGGAGAAGGCGGGCCAGAGCCGTCCCGCCGGATAGGGGATGTGCACGTGCTTCGTCAGGCCCTGCTGGTCGCGTCGCGCAGCGGCGGCGTCCGCAAGATCGTTGAGACCGCGCCCGGGACCCGGCGGGTGGTGCGCCGCTTCGTCGCCGGCGAGACGACCGACGACGCCCTGCGCGTCACCGGGGACCTGACCGGCGAGGGCCTGCTGGTCACCCTGGACGTGCTGGGCGAGGACGTCCTGGACAAGGCGCAGGCCGAGCGGACCGCCCAGCACTACGTCGACCTGCTGGGACGCCTCGCCGGGCAGGGGCTCGGCACCCGCGCCGAGGTCTCGCTGAAGCTGACGGCGGTGGGCCAGGCCCTCGACGAGGACACCGCGCTGGAGAACGCCCGCCGTGTCTGCACCGCCGCGCGCTCGGCCGGGACCACCGTCACCCTGGACATGGAGGACCACACCACCGTGGACTCCACCCTGCGCATCCTCCAGGAGCTGCGCCGCGACTTCCCCGACACCGGCGCGGTCGTCCAGTCCTACCTGCGCCGCGCCGAGGAGTACTGCGCCGAGCTGGCCTACGAGGGCTCCCGGGTCCGGCTGTGCAAGGGCGCCTACGCCGCGCCCGAGTCGGTCGCCTTCGAGGACAAGGCCGACGTCGACCGCTCGTACGTGCGCTGCATGAAGGTCCTGATGGCCGGCAAGGGCTACCCGATGCTGGCCACCCACGACCCGCGCCTGGTCGACATCGCCGGGGCGCTGGCCGTCCTCAACGAGCGCGAGCCCGACACCTTCGAGTACCAGATGCTCTACGGCATCCGCCCGCAGGAGCAGCGCCGCCTGGCCGAGCAGGGCGCGCAGGTGCGGGTCTACGTCGCCTACGGCCAGGAGTGGTACGGCTACTTCATGCGCCGCCTGGCCGAGCGCCCCGCCAACCTCGGCTTCTTCCTGCGCTCCATGGCCACCAGGGGCTGACCGGGGCGCGGGGGAGAGCGCCGGGGCGCGGGCGGCGGCACTAGGGTTGGGGCGTTCGTCCCCTGGCTTGAGGTGTGCAAATGATCGCGATTCTGGGTGCCGGCAAGATGGGCGAGGCGCTGCTGTCGGGCGTGCTGCGGGCCGGCCGCCGCCCGTCGGAGCTGATGGTCACCGCCCGCCGCGAGGAGCGCGGCCTGCTGCTGCGCGAGCGCTACGGCGTCGAGGTCGCGGGCAACGCCGAGGCGGCCACGACCGCGAGCACGCTGATCCTCGCGGTCAAGCCGCAGGACATGGGGGCGCTGCTGGCCGAGATCGGCCCGCTGGTCCCCGCCGGGACCCTGGTGATCTCCATGGCGGCCGGCATCACCAGCGCCTTCATCGAGGAGCGTCTGCCCGCGGGCGTCGCGGTGGTGCGGGTCATGTCCAACACGCCCGTCCTGGTGGACGAGGCCATGAGCGTGATCTCCGCCGGGTCGCACGCCGGCGAGGAGCACCTGAAGCTCGCCGAGGAGCTGCTCAGCCCGGTCGGCAAGGTGCTGCGCATCCCCGAGTCGCTGCAGGACGGCGCCACCGCGCTGTCGGGCAGCGGGCCGGCCTACTTCTACTACCTGGTCGAGGCCATGGTGGACGCCGGGATCCTGCTGGGGATGCCGCGCGCGGCGGCGCTGGAGATGGTCGTCCAGTCGGCGGTCGGCGCGGCCGTGATGCTGCGCGACTCCGGCGAGCACCCGGTCATGCTGCGCGAGGCGGTGACCTCGCCGGGCGGCACGACGATCGCGGCGATCCGCGAGCTGGAGAGGCACGGCGTGCGGGCGGCGGTCCTGGAGGCCATCGAGGCGGCCCGCAACCGGGGACGGGAACTGGCCGGCGGTTGAGCCCGGAGCGGGTCCCGTACGTGCAACAGGTATGGGAATCCTGCTTCGTGTGCTCGTAGCCGCCGGGCTGGCCGTGGACGCCGTGGTGCACTGGCGCTTCGCGCCGGAGATGAAGTTCGTCGAGGGCGGGGCCATCGCCGGCGACGTCCTCTTCTACCTCCAGGCCGCGCTGGCGGCCGGCGTGGCGGTGCTGGTGCTGGGGATGCCGCGCCGCTGGACGTACGCGCTGGCGTTCCTGACGGCGGCGAGCGCGCTCGGCGCACTGGTCCTCTACTACTACGTCGATGTCGGGGCGCTCGGTCCGCTGCCGAACATGCACGAGCCCGTCTGGTACGGAGAGAAGACCGCCAGCGCCGTGGGGGAGGGCGTCGCCGCGCTGGCCGCGCTGGTCGGCTTCTTCGTGACGCGTACGCCCGCGCGCGCGATGGAGGAGGCGCGGGTGTGACGGCGTGGGCCACCGCGACGCTGCGCGCCGTGCGGGCCGCCTGGACCCGGTCACGGCGCTGCGGACGGAGTGACCCCGGAACGGGTCAGGCCACGGCCCCCTCCCCTTCGACGGCGGACGCCACGGCCGCAGCCTCCGTCACCGACCTGATGAAGCGCGCCGTCTCCCGCATCGCCGCGCTCGCCTCCGGCAGCACCCGGTTCAGGATCTGGAAGACGTGCATCTGGCCCTTCCAGACCTGCAGCTCGCACTCATTGCCCGCGTTCGCCAGGGCCTCCGCGAGCGCCTCGGCCTCCGGGCGCAGGACCTCCGCGCCGCCCACCTGGATGAAGATGGGCGGGGCGTCGGTCCACGGGGACGTGAGTAGGGCCAGCCGCGGGTCGTCGAATCCGGCCGGCCCTACCACGAGTCGGGCGACCCTCCGGGCCGCGTAGGCGCTGATGTAGGGGTCGCGGGCGCCCCGCTGGGCCTGCGTGGACAGCTCGCACGTCAGGTCCACCCAGGGCGAGAACAGCACGGTCCCGGCGGGGCGCGGCAGTCCCGTCCGGCAGATCTCGCCGGTCAGGGAGGCGGCCAGGTGGCCGCCCGCCGAGTCGCCGGCGATCACGATGCCGGAGGCGGGCACGCCCCGGTCCAGCAGCCACCGGTAGGCCGCGACCGCGTCCTCCAGCGGCGCGGGGAACGGGTGCTCGGGCGCCAGCCGGTAGCGCGGCACCAGCACCGGCAGGCCGGTGTCCAGCGCCAGGCGCGCGGTGATGGGGCGGTGCGTGCGCGGCGAGCACACCACGTACCCGCCGCCGTGCAGGTAGAGGACGGCGCCGGGGGCGGCGGTCCGCTCGGCCTCGCGGGTCACGACCCACTCGCCGGTGACCGGGACGTCGTCGCGGCCGGTCTCGACCCGCGGGTCGTGCAGCGGCCGGACGTGCACGCGCTGGGAGGGCCGCATCAGCAGGGACGCGGCGTCCACGGTCGAGCGCGCGGTGCGGATGCCGCGCGTCGGCACGTGGTGGATGAACGGGCGCAGGCCCATGCGGAGCGCGCCGGAGATGGCGCGGCTGCGGGCGCTGGGGCGGCGTTCGTAGGGGAGGCGGCCCGCGGCGGGGGTGGGCGCGGCACCGGCTGAGGGGCTCGCCGTGGGCAGAGGGGTGACCTCCGCCGGGAGCGAGGAGGGCGGGCGTGTGTCCATCTACCAACACCCCATTTGTCGTATTTCAGGTGTGTTACTTAGATGCCCGCCGTTCCACGGTTGTTCACGTCACAACTTTGTAGCACCGAAGCAGGGTTGAGGGCCGGACCGAAACCCGGCGCGCCCGTGGTGTCGCCCTCTGTGTCGTCCCCTGTGCCGTTCTCGGTGGTGAGCTAAGTCACTTGGACGCGTCCACGGTGCGGGGCGATAGCGTGAGCCCATGAGCAGCAGTGACCCCGGCGGCGCCGCGCCGCCTCCGCCGCGCGAGCACTGCGGCCTCCGGGTGCTCTGGGACGAGCGGCTCGTCGGCTACGACTTCGGCCCCGGCCACCCCATGAACCCGATCCGCGTCGAGCTGACCATCGCGCTCGCCCGCGAGTTCGGCCTGCTCGACCAGGACAACGTCACCGTCGCCGCCTTCGAGGCCGCCGACGACGAGCTGCTCGGGCTCGTGCACGAGGAGTCCTACATCGCGGCTGTCAAGCACGCGGGCGCCACCGGGCTCCCCGAGCCGCGCCTCGGCCTCGGCAGCGCCGACAACCCCGTCTTCCTCGGTATGCACGACGCGTCCGCGCTGATCGCGGGCGCCTCGGTCGCGGGCGCCCGCGCCGTCTGGAGCGGGGACGCCCGGCACGCGGCCAACGTCTCCGGCGGCCTGCACCACGCGCTGCCCGGGGCCGCCAGCGGCTTCTGCATCTACAACGACCCCGCGATCGCCATCGCCTGGCTGCTGGACAACGGCGCCGAGCGCGTCGCCTACGTCGACATCGACGTGCACCACGGCGACGGCGTGCAGGCCGCCTTCTACGACGACCCCCGCGTCATGACGATCAGCCTGCACGAGACCCCGCGCACGCTGTTCCCCGGCACCGGCTTCCCCAACGAGACCGGCGGTCCGAACGCCCTCGGCACCGCCGTCAACGTGGCGCTCCCGCCCGGCACCGGCGACGCCGCCTGGCTGCGCGCCTTCGAGGCCGTCGTGCCTCCGCTGCTGCGCGAGTTCGCGCCCCAGGTCCTGGTCACCCAGCACGGCGCCGACGCGCACGCGCTCGACCCCCTGGCGCATCTCATCCTCAGCGTGGACGGCCAGCGCACGGCCTACGCCCGGCTGCACGAGCTGGCGCACGAGGTGTCCGGCGGCCGCTGGCTGGCCACCGGGGGCGGCGGCTACGAGCTGGTGCAGGTGGTGCCGCGGGCCTGGACGCACCTGCTGGCCGAGGCGGCGGGCCGCCCCATCGACCCCCTGGCCGCGACCCCGGACGGGTGGCGCGAGCTGGTCCGGCTGCGCACCGAGGAGATCGCGCCGCGCCGGATGACCGACGGAACGAACGAGGTGGACGTGCACACGTGGGAGACCGGGTACGACCCGGCCAATCCGGTGGACCAGGCGGTCCTGGCCACGCGCCGAGCGGTGTTCCCCGAACACGGCCTGGACCCCATGACCGATATCTGATGGCCGTCATCTCCCGCGCCGACCTGCGCGCCCACCTGGTCCGGACGATGATCTCCGGGGACGTCGCCACCCCCCGGCAGAACAACCTGCTGCACTTCCGCCGGATGGCGGCCGGCAACCCGTACTACCAGTTCGGCCTGGAGTTCAAGCGCTCCTACACCGAGCGCGAGGTGCTGGAGATCATGGTCGAGCGCTGCGGCGTGGACCCCGACCCGATGCACCTGTACGGCGACGACACCATCGACCCCGAGCTCACCATCGACGCCCTGGAGGCGATGGGCGACCGCATCGGCCGCGCCGCGCGCCGGACCGAGAACGTCGTGCTGGCCACCGGCCACCCCGCCACGCTGACGCCGCTCTACCAGGCGGTCGCGCGGGCCCTGGCCGAGCGCGGCTGCCGGGTGCTGACCCCGGCGGCGGGCTGGGAGTACGAGGTCGAGTCCGGCGGCACGACCGAGAAGCGCCGCATCGTCTACGCCGAGGGCGGCGTCGCGATGCTGGAGGGTGGCGGGCGCACCCACCACACCCACGACCCGCACCCGATGGAGGCCATGCTCGCCGAGCTCTCCGCTACCTCCGGCGAGGGATCGGCGGCCGGAGAATCCCGCGATTGGCCGGATCTGGCCATCGCCGACCACGGCTGGTGCGGCGCGGCCGGCCAGGCGGGCATCGACGCGGTCGGTTTCGCGGACTGTAACGACCCGGCGCTGTTCGTGGGCGCGGCCGAAGGCAAGATCGCCGTGACCGTGCCGCTGGACGACGGCGTATCGCCGCACCATTACGCGCCTTTGACCGCCTACCTGCTCGACCGCGCCGGCCTCGGCTGAGGTCCGGTCCGGCCGAAAGCCCCGCCGCGGCGGGGCCGCGGACGTCACAGGGTGTGACGTGACGGTCGTATCGGGGCTGTTGGGTCGGCGCCCGACCGCCGTTGACCTCTGAGTCGCAGGTCATCGCGTGGTCTGGGCTCACAACCCGTCGCCGCGCGACGCTCGGTGCCGTCGGCTCCACGCTGCGTACGGAAGGTCAGTGTGTCCCCGGGGACAGTGCGGGGGTACGGAAATGAGTGGAACTCCCCTCTTGCGACTGTCGATACACGATTTACGCTGGGGGAAGTACACGTGCGTGATCAAAGTCACCCAAAGGGCCGGTGCGCGGCACGTGTGGAAGAGGGCGTCCGATGAGCTCAGGCGAGCGACCTCTCAGCGAGGTCAGGTTCCTGACCGTGGCCGAAGTGGCGGCGGTGATGCGGGTGTCCAAGATGACCGTCTACCGCCTCGTCCACTCGGGAGAGCTGCCCGCGATCCGCGTGGGACGTTCGTTCCGGGTACCCGAGCAGGCCGTACACGACTATCTGCGCGACGCGTTCATCGAAGCCGGATAACGGGGCGGTGGCGGGCCCCGCCCGCCGCTCGCCCCGGACCCGGCCGTGCAGGGGGCGTTGACCCGGACCGCCAGGTCCGGGCCGGCAACCGGGGAACAAGGGCAAGGACCGGCCGGCGGCCCGGGGCCGCCGGTGCCGGTGTCCGGGGGATCGGGGGCATCGCCGATGCCGCCGGTGTCCCGGGCGCCGGGAACGGGCCGGCGCGCCGCGTGCGCGTGCGCGTCCGCCCCGTGGCGGTCCGCTCGCCGTGCCAACGCCGTGGTGCTCCCGGCACGACTCCCGCACGGCTTCCCGGCCGGCGGGGATCCGCGCCGCGCGACGTTCCCCCTGGTCTCCACGCTTCCGGTGATCTCCATGTTCCGGTGTTCTCGCAGCGGACCGCGAGCCGTCCGGCGCACCGCGCGCAACGGTCGGCCGCCTGCCGGAGGGCCTTGCCCGCCGCGCTTTCCGGCGCCGTCCCGGGGCCCGCCGCGACCCCCGTCGCGGGCGGTGCGCCAGGGGCGCCGGAGGCGCGGCGGGCGACCGGCGGCCTGACCGCCACCGGCGCAGCGGTACCCTTGGGCATCGGACCGTGTACGTCACCCGAGTCTTGCTCGGCGGCGGACTGTCCTTCTCCTGTAAGACACCCGATATGCCGAGCGAGGTCTCGTGGGCTCTGTCATCAAGAAGCGCCGCAAGCGGATGGCCAAGAAGAAGCACCGCAAGCTGCTGAAGAAGACGCGCATCCAGCGCCGCAACAAGAAGTAAGCACGCAGGCCACCGAGCCGTAAGGGGTGGGGCGCACAGTGTCCTCCATGCCCTCCGCCGCGGCCCGTGTCGTCCTCGTCACGGGCGTCTCCCGTTTCCTGGGGGCGCGGGTCGCGAACACGCTGCAGGCCGACCCGGGCATCGAACGGGTCATCGGCGTGGACACGGTCCCACCCACGACGCCGCTCGGGCGCACCGAGTTCGTGCGCGTCGACATCCGCACGCCGAGCATCGCGAAGATCATCTCTTCGGCCGAGGTCGACACGGTCGTCCACCTGAACCTGGTGACGAACGCGTCGGGCCCGCGGTCGAAGGTGAAGGAATTCAACGTCATCGGCACCATGCAGCTGCTGGCCGCCTGCCAGCGGTCGCCGGACATGCGCAAGCTCGTGGTGCGCTCGTCGGCGGCGGTCTACGGGTCCTCGCCCATGGACCCGGCGGTGTTCACCGAGCGGGACGAGCCCGTCGAGGCGCCCACCTCCGGGTACGCCAAGGACGCCGTCGAGGTCGAGGGCTACGTGCGCGGGCTGCTGCGCCGACGCGGCGACCTCACGGTCTCGGTGCTGCGCTTCGCCAACTTCCTCGGACCGGGAGTGGACTCTCCGCTCACCCGGTACCTGCGCATGCCCGTCGTCCCGACGGTGCTGGGGTTCGACCCCCGGCTGCAGTTCGTGCACGAGGACGACGGCGTCGAGGTGCTGCGCCGGATGACCGTGGAGGACCATCCGGGCTGCTTCAACGTGGCCGGCGACGGCGTGCTGCTGCTGTCGCAGGCGCTGCGCCGGGCCGGCCGGCCCTACGTGCCGGTGCCGGCGGCCTCGATCTCGACGCTCGGCGACCTCGGCCGCCGCCTCGGCGGCCTGCCGGGGTTCTCGCCCGAGCTGCAGCGCTGGCTGACCTACGGCCGGGTCATCGACACCGCCGCGCTGGTCGGCGAGCTGGCCTGGCGGCCGAAGTACGGCTCGGAGGCGGCCTTCGCCGACTTCGTGTCCGCGCAGGGACGGGGGCGCAGCGCCCCGCTGGAGCTGATCGACCGGCTGGGCGCGGCGCTGGGCCGCGGCTGACGGCCGGTCCCGGGAGGTCACACGGTGAACGCGCACCACCACGACGACGACCGGCGGCCCGCCGACGGGCAGGACGCCCAGGTCATCCCGCTCAACGCCGTCCGGCCCGACCAGCCGCCGGGGGACGGGCCCGGCACGCCGCCCGAACGCCATCCCCTGGAGCGCAGGGCCGCCGCCGGGCTGGCCTTCCTGCGCCGCCGCCTGGCGGGCGAGTACGAGGTGGACGAGTTCGGCTTCGACCCCGAACTCAACCGCGCCGTCCTGCTGCCGCTGGCCCGCGCGCTGTACGAGCGCTGGTTCCGGGTCGAGCTGTTCGGGCAGGAGAACGTGCCCGAGAACGGCGGCGCGCTCATCGTGGCCAACCACTCCGGCACCGTGCCGATCGACGGGATCATGCTGTCGGTCGCCGTGCACGACCGCCTCCACCGCGACCTGCGCCTGCTGGGCGCCGACCTGGTCTACCAGGTGCCGGTGCTCGGCCACCTGTCGCGCAAGGCGGGCCACACCCTGGCCTCGCCCGCCGACGCCGCCCGGCTGCTGGCCAAGGACGAGCTGGTCGGGGTGTTCCCCGAGGGCTTCAAGGGCGTCGGCAAGCCGTTCGCCGAGCGCTACCGGCTCCAGCGGTTCGGCCGGGGCGGGTTCGTGGAGACGGCGCTGCGCGCGAACGTGCCGATCATCCCGTGCGCGATCGTGGGCGCCGAGGAGATCTATCCCAAGATCGCCGAGGTGAAGCCGCTGGCCCGGCTGCTCGGCCTGCCCTACTTCCCGGTGACCCCGACCTTCCCGTGGCTGGGCCCGGCGGGCATGGTCCCGCTGCCGTCCAAGTGGATGATCCAGTTCGGCGAGCCGATGCCGCTGGACGACTACGGGCCCGACGCCGCCGACGACCCCATGACGGTGTTCAACCTGACCGACCACGTGCGCGAGAACGTCCAGCAGATGCTCTACGACACCCTGCTGCGGCGCGGCCCCGCCTTCTTCTGAGCCGCCTCCCGGGCCGCGCGGCGGCGCGGCCCGTCGCGGCCCGCGCCGGCCCGCCTCAGGACTTGTAGTGCCGGCGCAGCGCCACGCCCGCCGCCACGCCCCCGGCCAGCGCGCCCGCCCCGGCCGCGGCCGGCAGCGCGATCATCGTGACCTTGCGGCCGGTGCGGAAGTCGTGGATGGGCCAGCCGTTCTGCCTGGCGTGCTCGCGCAGCGCCGCGTCGGGGTTGACCGCGTGCGGGTGGCCGACGGCGGTCAGCATCGGCAGGTCGTTCACCGAGTCGCTGTAGGCCGAGCAGCGCGCCAGGTCCAGGCCCTCGCGCTGCGCCAGCGCCCGGATCGCCTCGGCCTTGGCCGAGCCGTGCAGCAGGTTGCCGACCAGGCGGCCGGTGTAGACGCCCGCGCTGGTCTCGGCGACGGTGCCGAGCGCGCCGGTCAGCCCCAGCCGGTGGGCGATGGTGCGGGCGACCTCCACGGGGGTGGCGGTGACCAGCCACACCTGCTGGCCGGCGTCCAGGTGCTGCAGCGCCAGCCGCCGGGTGCCGTGCCAGATGCGGTCGGCCATGACCTCGTCGTAGATCTCCTCGCTGAGCCGCACCAGGTCCGAGACGTTCTGCCCGGCCACGAAGGCCAGCGCGGCCTCCTTGGCGCTGCCGATGTGCTCGGCGTTCTCGGTGCCGCGCAGCCGGAAGGCCGCCTGGCCCCAGGCGAACATGGCGAGGTCGCGCATGGTGAACAGCTTGCGTGAGGCCAGACCGCGCGCGAAGTAGTAGATGGACGCGCCGCGCATCATCGTGTTGTCCACGTCGAAGAACGCGGCGGCGGTCGGATCGGGCTCGGGCAGCGGTTCGGGCTCCGCCGCCGCGGCGGCGGCCGCCTTGCCCGCGCTGACCGGATCTTCCTCTTTGCCGCGCTGCCAGAAAAGCCGCATGAGCCGAGCTTAGTCAGGACGCCGGTCGGGACCGACGCGCCGCCTGCGATTGCGACGGCCCTCGCGGCGGGCCGGGGCCGGCGCCCGTTCCGGGGCCGGCCCTCTCCGGGACTCGCTCCCCGGCGGGCCGACCTCGGCGGCCTCCAGCAGCCTCTCGCGCAGCACGGCCCGGAAACGGGGATCGGGATCGGCGGTGTCCACGCGCAGCTCGGCCAGCGGCCCGCGGACCCGGGCGGCCTTGTTCCGCCGCGTTCTCATGGCGCCCCCTGAAATGCGGTTGTGTACGCGAGAACGAGCGCGCGGGCCCGGAGGTTACGGCTCCCGCCCGGCGCGCCCGGCGTCAGTGCATCCGGAGGTCGTCGGGCAGCATCCGCCCCAGGGCCCGCACCGCGCGGTACTGCAGCGCCTTGATCGCACCGGTCTTCTTGCCCATGACCAGCGCGGTCTCGGCCACCGACAGCCCGTGCAGGAAGCGCAGCACCACGCACTCCTGCTGCTCGGACCCCAGCCGGCGCACCGCCGCGAGCAGCGTCCGGTTGGTCAGGTCCTCCAGCACCGCCCGCTCGGGCCCCTCCTGCGGCCGGTCGGGCTCCAGCAGCTCGGCGGTGCACACCTCCAGCCGGTACCGGCCGGACTTGAAGTGGTCGGCGACCAGGTTGCGCGCGATGGTGACGAGCCAGGCCCCGAAGTCCTTGCCCTGCCAGTGGAAGTCGCCGATCCGGCGCAGCGCCCGCAGGAAGGTCTCGCTGGTCAGGTCCTCGGCCAGGGGGTGCGCGCCGACGCGGTAGTAGACGTAGCGGTAGACCAGCTCGACGTAGTCGTCGTAGAGGGCGCCGAACGCCTCGGCGTCGCCGTCGCGGGCGCGCAGCACCAGGTCGCGCATGGCGTCCGACGGGCGGGCCGCGGCGGTGCCGGAGCGTCTGGCGGGGCGGGGAATCGGTGTCACTCGGACATCGAGGGTCAAGCTGCTCATGCAGTTCTCCTCGGGGCGTACGCGACCTCCGACGTGATTTGCCACTCTAGATACCGACGGGTTCGGCAGGCAATGGTGTGCCGCACGCGGCCGCGGTGGCGGCACGTTCGGGCCACTTCGCCGGGAGCGGTTACCCCTCACCGCCTCCCATCGGGCACCATGGGGCGCGATGGTCGAAGCTCTCATCGCGCTGCTGGCGACCCTGGGCGCCCTCGTGCCCACCGGGTTGCTGATCTCGCGCGCCTACAAAGACCGGTTGCTCTACCTGATCGCATGGTCGGTGACCCTGGTCGGGATCACGCTGGCGCTGCTGATGATGGCGCTGGGGTTCCTGCTGGGCTTCAACGACCTGCTGTTCAAGGTGGCCGAGACCGGGGCCGCGCTGATCGCGCCGCTGTGGCTGGCGCTGGGCATGGTCGAACTGATCGCCCGCTACGTGCAGGTGCGGTTCGCCGCCTGGCTGTTCACGCTGTCCTACACCGTGGTCGCCATCGTCATCCTGCTGGCCGACCCGCTGACCAAGACGCTCGACAAGAGCCTGCCCAAGCCGGGCGAGGCCTACGACGCGCTGCCGCTGCTGCTCATCGACGGCGGCCACGTCGTCGCGGTGATCTCGCTGGTCGCGTGCGCGGTGGTGACCGCGCTGCTGGCGAGCCGGCAGGACCGCGAGGCGGCCGAGCTGCTGATCCCGGTCGCGCTGGTGGCGCTGGCCGGGGTGCTGGTGGTGGCCGGGACGCGCGGGCTGCTGCCGTCGTTCCTGGTCGTGCTCATGCTCGCCGGTGCGGCCGGGCTGGTCTGGTACGGCGCGATGCGCACGATCCCGGTCTACGAGGACGACGCGGCGGACTACGACGACGAGGGCTACGACGACCGGCCCGCGACCGGCTACGACGAGCAGCCCGCCCGCTTCGCCCAGCAGGCCGCCCCGCCCGCGCCGCCCGTCCCGCCCGCGCCGCCCGTCCCGGCCGCGCCGCCGGAGCCGGCCCCGCGCGAGGACCGGCGCTTCCCCGAGCCCGCGCCCGCCGACGACCTGCGCTTCCCCGAGCCCGCCTTCGAGCCGGTGCCGCCCGCGGCGGCGGCCGGCCTGGACGGCCTGCGCGGCCAGACCGGCGAGGTCGCGGCCCCCGGCCTGCCGGGGCTGCCCGGCCCGCCGGACCTGTCGGCCGCCTGCGGGCAGATCACCGTCTACACGCTGCTGGAGGGGCGCGAGGAGGCGTTCGACCGGCTGGCCGCCGACCTGGTCGCCGCCACCAAGGCCGCCGAGCCGGACACGATGATCTTCGCGTGCCACCAGGTGGAGAACGCGCCCACCCAGCGGATCTTCTACTGGCTGTTCCGCGACGAGGGCGCCTTCACCGCGCAGCGCCAGCAGCCGCACTGGCAGCGCTTCAAGACCGAGGCGCGGACGCACGTGCTGACCACCAACGTCATCGAGCTGAAGCTGAGCGGCGCCAAGCTCGCCCCGCTGCCCGCGCCCGCCGCGCCCGGCGGCCGTCCCGTCCTGTGAGCGCCCTGTGAACGACACGCCGTCCGAGGTCACCGTCACCCTGCTGGGCAAGCCCGGCTGCCACCTGTGCGACGACGCCCGGGTGATCATCGAGCGGGTCGCCGCCGACCTCGGCGCGCGGGTGGAGGAGCGCGACATCACCCGCTCGGAGGCCGACACCCGCGAGTACTGGGAGCAGATCCCGGTCACCCTGGTCAACGGGGTGCAGCACGACTTCTGGCGGGTGGACGAGGCCCGGCTGCGCGCCGCGATCGAGAAGGCGCGCCGCACGGCCTGACGCCCTCCGGCCGTGCTCCGGGCGGCGGCTCAGCACATTCCGGTGTGAGCGGAGCGACATCAGTGAAAAAAGGGATGTCTCGTCAGTCACATCCGGTGGTGCCCGCCCGCACCGCCGACCCTGTGCCTTTCCTCACTTGAACCTCCATTGACCTGCGGTTTCGCCCGCCTTCGCGGTGATGTGCCCGGCCGCTCGGCCGGGGGGCGACTTTGTGCGTGTATTCACAAAGGCTTAATCTGGGGGGCAGCCCTGGTGCGGCCGGGCCACGACTACTCCGACCCGGTCGCGCTCCGACCGGGGTCAGACTCAGCGTCGAGCCCCCGAAGAGCAGGCCGTGACATCTCGCCAGAACCGCACTCGCGACCGCGCCGAGCGCGGCATCCCCGAAGCCACCGTGGCGCGCCTGCCGGTCTACCTGCGGGCGCTGCACACCCTCCAGGAGCGCGGTGTGGCGACCGTCTCCTCCGAGGAGCTCGCCGCCGCCGCGGGCGTCAACTCCGCCAAGCTCCGCAAGGACCTGTCGCACCTCGGCTCCTACGGGACCAGGGGCGTCGGCTACGAGGTGGAGTACCTCGTCTACCAGATCTCTCGTGAACTGGGCCTGACCCAGGATTGGGTCGTGGCAATCATCGGGGTCGGTAACCTGGGCCGGGCGCTGGCCGGCTACGGCGGATTCGCCTCCCGCGGATTCCGCGTGGCGGCCCTGCTGGACGCCGACGAGACCATCATCGGGCAGGAGATCTCCGGCCGGACGGTCGAGCCCATCGACCGCCTGGAGGAGATCATCACCGGCCGCCGGGTGTCGATCGCGGTGATCGCCACCCCGGCGGGCGCCGCCCAGGGGGTGTGCGACCGGGTGGTGGCCGCGGGCGTGACCAGCGTGCTGAACTTCGCGCCGGTGGTGCTGTCGGTGCCGGACGGGGTCGATGTGCGTAAGGTCGATCTGTCCATCGAACTGCAGATCCTGGCGTTCCACGAGCAGCGGAAGGCCGGGGGCCCGGACGGGTACGCCCCGCTGGCCGCCGGCGAGGACCCTCCCGGTGCCGCGCAGTACGTCGAGGCGGTAGAGGCATGAGCGGAGCGGGAGAGGCCGCATGAGCGAGCAGCGGGAGAGGCGAGCGGGGGACACCTCATGAGCGTCCTGGTAGTGGGGCTCAGCCACCGCAGCGCCCCGGTGGCGCTGCTGGAGCGCGCGGCGGTGTCCGGCGACGACCTGGCCAAGCTGCTGCACGCGGTGCACGACTCGCCGTACGTGGCCGAGGCCGCGATCGTGGCCACCTGCAACCGCGTCGAGGTGTACGCGGTGGTGGACAAGTTCCACGGCGGCGTCACCACGATCACCGAGCTGCTGGCGCTGCACACCGGCGTCCCGCTGGACGACCTGTCGCAGCACCTGTACGTGCACTACGAGGAGCGGGCGATCCAGCACGCGTTCGCGGTGGCGTGCGGGCTGGAGTCGATGGTGGTCGGCGAGGGGCAGATCCTCGGCCAGATCCGCGCGGCGTTCAGGCTCGGCCAGGACGAGGGCACCCTCGGCCGCGAGCTGCACGACGTGCTCCAGCAGGCGCTGCGCGTGGGCAAGCGCGCCCACCACGAGACCGGCATCGACAAGGCCGGCGCGTCGCTGGTCAGCGTGGGCCTGGAGGTGGCCGTCGCGCACCTGGGCCCGCTGGACGGACTGCGCGCCCTGGTGGTGGGCGCGGGCTCGATGAGCGGCCTGGCCGCCGCGACGCTGAGCCGCGCCGGGGCCGGTGAGATCGTCATCGCCAACCGCACCTTCGAGCGCGCCGAGCGCCTGGCCGCCTCGCTGGAGACCCCGGCCCGCGCGATCGAGCTGTCCGGCCTGGACGCCGCGCTCGCCGAGGCCGACCTGGTCGTGTCGTGCACCGGCGCGACCGGCCTGGTGCTGACCGCCGAGCAGCTCGCCGCGGCGGGCGTCGGCGCGGCCGGCCCGGACGGCGCGGCGCGCCGCCGGTTCCTGCTCGACCTCGCGCTGCCGCACGACATCGACCCCGGCGTGCGCGCCCTGCCGGGCGTCGCGCTGGCCGGGCTGGACGACCTGCGCACCGCCCAGCAGGCCGCCCGCGCGATCGGCCCCGAGGCCGTCGCCGCCGTCCAGGAGATCGTCGCCGCCGAGGTGACCGCGTTCCTCGGCGCCGCCCGCGCCGCCGCCGTCGCGCCGACCGTGGTCGCGCTGCGCAGCAAGGCCGCCGACGTGGTGGACGCCGAGCTGGCCCGCCTGTCGGGCCGGCTGCCCGAGCTGGACGAGCGCGCCCGCAAGGAGATCGCCCACACGGTGCGGCGCGTGGTGGACAAGCTGCTGCACGCCCCGACCGTCCGGGTCAAGGAGCTGGCCGCCGCGCCGGGCGGCGACGCCTACGCCGACGCGCTGCGCGAGCTGTTCGACCTCGACCCCACCGCGCCGGTGGCCGTGGCCCGCGCCGACCTGCGCGACGGAGAGCCGGCCGCCGCGCCGCCCGCCGCGCCCACCGTCCGCCCCTGGGCCGGAGCGCCCACCGGCGGCACCGCTGACAGTGAAGGAACACGATCGTGACCGCTAGCAAGGGGCCCCTGCGGCTCGGAACCCGCAAGAGCCTCATGGCCACGTCCCAGTCGCAACTGGTCGCCGACGAGTTGTCGCAGCGTACGGGGTATGCGGTGGAGCTGGTCGGGGTAACCACCGAAGGTGATGTTTCCAAGGCACTGCTCGCGCAGATCGGGGGGACCGGCGTCTTCGTCACCGCGCTCCGGGACCGGCTGCTGGCCGGTGAGGTGGACTTCGCCGTGCACTCGCTGAAGGACCTGCCCACCGGGCCCGCCGAGGGACTGGCGCTGGCCGCCACGCCGCGCCGCGACGACCCCTGGGACGCGCTCTGCGGCCCGGCCAAGCTGGACGACCTGCCGCGCGGTGCGCGCGTCGGCACCGGGTCGCCGCGCCGGGTCGCGCAGCTGCGGCGGGTGCGCCCCGACCTCGACGTCGTGCCGATCCGCGGCAACGCCGACACCCGGCTGCGCAAGGTCACCGACGGCGAGCTCGACGCGGTCGTGCTCGCGCACGCGGGCCTGAAGCGCATCGGCCGCCTGGAGGAGGTCGCCGAGGTGTTCGGCCCGGAGCGGATGCTGCCCGCGCCCGGCCAGGGCTCGCTGGCGCTGGAGTGCCGCGCCGACCGGCCCGACCTGGTCGAGCTGCTGGGCACGATCGACGACCGCGCCACCCGCGCCGCAGTGCTCGCCGAGCGCACGGTGCTGGCGGTGCTGGAGGCCGGTTGCTCGGCGCCCGTGGGAGCATACGCTGCCGAAGTAGAACAAGAGCTGCGCCTCACGGCCACCGTCGTCGCCTCCGACGGCACCCGTGAGATCCGGCTGTCCGCAAGCGGCCACCCTGACCAGGCCGAGGAGATCGGGCGCGACCTCGCGCACCGGATGCTCGCCGAGGGGGCCGACCAGTTGATGGGGGAACGCGACATTGAGCCCCGCTAGCCAGCGCCCGGCCACCGCCCCGGCCGGCGAGAAGACCACCGCCGCCGACACGACCGGGCAGGCCGGCCTGGTCGCCCTGGTCGGCACCGGCCCCGGCGACCCCGGCCTGCTGACCCTGCGCGCCGCGACGGAGCTAGGCCGGGCCGACGTGGTCGTGGTGGACCGCGCGCTGTGCCACGCCGAGATCCTGTCGCACGCCCGCCCCGACGCCGAGATCATCGACGCCGCCGACGGCGACCCGGTCAAGCAGGCCGCCAAGGCCGCCAAGGCGGGCCGCCGCGTGGTGCGGCTGCTGCCGGGCGACCCCGGCACGGCCGGCGCCCTGGCCGCCGAGGGCGGCGCGCTGGCCAAGGCCGGCGTCCCGTTCGAGGTGGTGCCGGGCGTGTCGGCGGTGACCGGCGTGCCCGGGTACGCCGGCATCCCGCTGACCGACCACAAGCGCCGCGAGGTCCGCGTCATCGACGCCGCCGAGGGCGGCGTCGACTGGGAGAAGTTCTCCGCGCCCGACGCCACGCTGGTGATCCTGGGCGCCGAGGGCACCGTCTCGGAGGTCGCCAAGGGCCTGATCGCGGTCGGCCGCGCCGACACCACCCCGGCCGCCATGACCAGCCTCGGCACCACCACCGAGCAGGAGACCGTGGTCTCCACCCTGGCGCGGCTCGCCGCCGACACCAAGGGCATGGAGGCTCCTGCGATGATCATCGTGGGGGACGTGGTGAACTGGCGCGACAAGCTGTCGTGGTTCGAGACCAAGCCGCTGTTCGGCTGGCGGGTGCTGGTGCCGCGCACCAAGGAGCAGGCCGCCGACCTGTCGGAGCAGCTGCGCGCCTACGGCGCGGTGCCCGACGAGGTGCCGACCATCTCGGTGGAGCCGCCGCGCACCCCGCAGCAGATGGACCGTGCCGTCAAGGGCCTGGTCACCGGCCGCTACGAGTGGGTGGTGTTCACCTCCACCAACGCCGTCAAGGCCGTGCGCGAGAAGTTCGTCGACTACGGCCTGGACGCCCGCGCCTTCGCCGGGCTCAAGGTCGCCGCGGTCGGCGAGCAGACCGCCCGCGCCCTGGTGGAGTTCGGCGTGCAGCCGGACCTGATGCCGACCGGCCAGCAGTCCAGCGAGGGGCTCGCCGAGGTGTGGCCGCCCTTCGACGAGGACCTCGACCCGATCAACCGGGTGCTGCTGCCGCGCGCCGACATCGCCACCGACACGCTGATCGCGCGGCTGACCGCGCTCGGCTGGGAGTGCGAGGACGTCACCGCCTACCGCACCGTGCGCGCCGCGCCGCCGCCCGCCCCGATCCGCGAGGCGATCAAGGGCGGCGGGTTCGACGCGGTGCTGTTCACCTCCTCCTCGACGGTGAAGAACCTCATCGGCATCGCGGGCAAGCCGCACAACGTGACGGTCATCGCGGTGATCGGCCCGCAGACCGCCAAGACGGCCGAGGAGTACGGGCTGCGCGTGGACGTCATGGCCGACAAACCGTCGGTGTCGGCCCTCGCCGAGGCGCTCGCCGAGTACGGTGCGAAGCGGCGGGCGGCCCAGGTCGAGGCCGGGGACCCGCTGCGCAAGCCGAGCCAGATGCGCCGGGGCGCGCGCCGCCGCAAGTAGCCGTCCGCCCAGACCACCCTCAGGAAGAAGGGCCATGTCCGCTCAGTTCCCCGTCGCGCGGCCGCGGCGGCTGCGCCGCACCTCCGCGCTGCGCCGCCTGGTCGCCGAGACCCGCCTCAGCCCCGCCGACCTCGTGCTGCCGATGTTCGTCAAGGAGGGGCTGTCGGAGCCCGCTCCGATCGCGTCGATGCCGGGCGTCTACCAGCACACCCGCGACAGCCTGCGCAAGGCCGCCCACGAGGCGGTCGAGGCGGGCGTTGGCGGGATCATCCTGTTCGGCGTGCCGGCGGTCAAGGACGAGCGGGGCTCGGCGGGCGACGACCCCGAGGGCGTCGTGCAGGTCGCGCTGCGCGACCTGGCGGCCGACCTCGGCGACGAGACGGTGCTGATGACCGACCTGTGCCTGGACGAGTTCACCGACCACGGCCACTGCGGCATCGTCACCGCCGACGGCGGGATCGACAACGACGCGACGCTGGAGCGCTACGCGTCGATCGCGGTCGCGCAGGCCGAGGCCGGGTCCCGCGTGGTCGCGCCCAGCGGCATGATGGACGGCCAGGTCGCCGCGATCCGCGAGGCGCTGGACGGCGCCGGGTACGAGGAGCTGCCGATCCTCGCCTACTCCGCCAAGTACGCCTCGGCGTACTACGGCCCGTTCCGCGACGCCGCCGAGTGCGCGCCGACGTTCGGCGACCGCTCCACCCACCAGCAGGACCCGGCCAACGCGGACGAGTCGCTGCGCGAGGTGTTCCTCGACCTCGACGAGGGCGCCGACATGGTGATGGTCAAGCCCGCCGGCGCCTACCTGGACGTGGTGCGCCGCGTCCGCGACGCGGTGGACGTGCCGGTGGCCGCCTACCAGGTCAGCGGCGAGTACTCGATGATCGAGGCGGCCGCGGAGAAGGGCTGGATCGACCGTGAGCGCACCATCGACGAGTCGCTGATCGCGATCCGCCGGGCCGGCGCCGACATCGTGCTGACCTACTGGGCCACCGAGGTCGCGCAGCGGCTCGCCCGCTGAACCCGCCCCGCCGGGACCAGAGCGGCGTAGTCACGCCCGTACGCCGGGTGATGTGATCTATTACCGGTCGGCGCTCCCGGCTAGTCATTTGGGGCCGTTCATGGGGGGTTGACGTGTCCCACCGTCCCGAGCACCGGCATCATCGGCTATCAAGGATGCACTTTCGACCTTGATGTACGAGGGGGCGGGGATGCTGGCGGTCTCGGGCAGCCGACGACGACAGGGGCGCGACCGGCGGGACCGGCGCGACCGGATGGCCGCCGCCGCGCGCGAGTACGCCGCGCAGGGCTGGCCCTGCGTCCCCGGCGCGGGCGCGGGCGCCGACCGTGCCTGCTCCTGCGACCGGGTCGGCTGTCCCGACCCGGGCGCCCACCCGGTCTCGGGCGCCTGGGCCCTGCAGGCCAGCGTGGACGTCGACGTCGTCGACCGGATGTGGGCCAAACGCCCCGAGGCCAACATCATCCTGCCGACCGGCCGGGTCTTCGACGTCTTCGACGTCCCCGCCGCTGCCGGGGCCGATGCGCTGGCCCGCATCGACGCCGAGGGGCTGCCGGTCGGCCCGGTCGCCGCGATCGGCGACGAGCGCTACCTGTTCTTCGTCGCCACGCGCGGCGCCCCCATGGACGAGGACGAGTGGTGGAGCTGCCACCTGGACTGCTCGCCCGAGACCGTCACCGAGACCCCGGGCATGCGCTGGCACTGCCGCGACAGCTACGTCCTCGCGCCGCCGTCGGTGCTCCCGTACGGCCGTGAGACGGTCTGGGTGCGCCCGCCGGACGGCGGCGCGCTTCCCGACCCCCTGCGGCTCCTCGAAGTCCTCTCCGACAGTTGTGAGGCGCTTTAGCCCGGTTTGCGGCCTTGCTCGCGCCGCACCGGTTCAGCGCGGGGCCGTGACCGCCTTGCGGCTCCAGCCCGAGTAGGTCGTGGACAGCACCTGCGCCTTGGCCCCGCTCCCCACCTTGACCCACACGTGGGTCGGGCGGCCCGCCTGGTCCACCCGGACCGCGAAGCTCGCCTGCCGGGCCCCGGTCGCCCGCGCCAGCTCGGCGAACAGCGGCGTCTGCGCCAGCCGGTCCAGCGCGGCCGAGCCCTGGTAGACCGCGCCCGCCTTCTTGAACACCGTCGCCGCCTTCAGCAGCGCGGGCACGTTCGCGGGCGACGACCCCGCGCGCACCTGCGCCGCCAGCGCCGGGTAGCCGCGCGTCTGCGCCGGGACGGGCCGCCACTTCTTGCCCGCCCGCAGGTAGGCGGTGTCGCGCACCAGCACGACGGGCGCGGGCTTGCGGGTGTCGGCCGAGCCGGTGACCGTCATCGCGTACGACTCGGGCGCGCCCGGCGCCAGCGACAGCGAGCCCCGCGCGTTGATCGGCCCGCCGCAGCAGCCCGACCGCCGGAACGCGAAGCCCGCGCCCGGCGTCCGGCCCGTGGACTGCTCGATCCGCTGCGCGAGCGTGGCGGCCTCCGGCAACTGCGCCGGGGGCTGCACCACCGGCTGCGGGCTGCCGCTGGTGGTGGGGCGCGGCGGCTCGTCCCGCTCCTCGCCCATGAGCGTGGCGGCCCCGGCCACCGCACCGGCGATCAGCAGCGTGGCCAGCACCGCCACCGTCAGGCGGCCGCGGCGGCTCTTGCGCGGCGCGGCGGCGACCGGGTGCCGTCCCGAGGAGCGGGTCTTGGCCTTGGCGGGCGGGGGCGGCGGCGCGGCGGCCGACTCCTTGACCAGCTCGGCGAGCCGCCCGCGGCCCTGCGCCTCCCAGGAGGGGCCGTAGGCCGCCACCGCGGCCTCCTCGACGGCGGCCAGGAAGTCGGCGACCGAGGCGGGGCGCTTGTCCGGCTCCTTGGCCAGGCCGTGCGCGATGAGGTCGCGCAGCGGGCCGGGCACCTCCTCCACCGGGATCGGGGCCTCGCGGTGGGCCTTGGCGAGGCCCGACTGGCTGCGCGCCGAGAACGGCGGCCGCCCGGTCAGGCACTCGAAGAACACCGCCGTGACCGCGTACAGGTCGGCGGCGACGCTGGGCGGCGAACCGTTCCAGACCTCGGGCGCGGCGTAGGCGGGGCCGGCCTGCGCCTCGCTGCCCGGCGGCACCAGGGCGAAGTCGGTGACCTTGGCGTTGCCGGCCGGGTCGACCATGACGTTGGCGGGCCGCACCGCCCCGTGCACGATCTTGTGCTCGTGCGCGGCGGCCAGGCCCAGCAGCGCCCCGCCCAGCAGCGACAGCGCGGCCAGCGGCCCGGTCGGGCCCTTGGCGGCCAGGATGTGCCGCAGGGTGACGCCCTCGACCCGCTCCATGACGATCGCGGCGCCGCCCTCGGTCTCCACGAAGTCGAAGAAGTCGACGACGTTGGGGTCCTCCAGTTGCGACAGCAGCCGGGCGGCCGTGCGGAAGCGCTCCAGGAACGCCTGGTCGCCCTCCAGCCGGTCGTCCAGATACTTGATCGCGACTTCGGTCTGGGTGACGTCGTCCACGGCGAGCACCACCCGGCCGGCACCACCGCCGCCGAGTTCGCGGGCGTGCGTGAAGCCCGGGACCGTCCAGCCGTTGACCACGTGCGAGCCATCCCCTCCGATACGGCCGGCGCCGGCGCACCGAACGCCCGGTGACGGGCGTCGTCGTTCGCTTCCGAACACTGCCGCGAGCGCTGCCTGAAGCTGCCGTCCACATCCGCCTGCGATGGGACGGACATGCCACTTTGCTGGAATATCGGCCACTGCCGGGCGAGGTCAAGAGCAGTGGCCGAACTGCAACTGACACACTGGGACGGTGACCGATTTCGAAGTCTCCCAGCAGTTGTTCGAACGGGCGAATCGGGTGATACCCGGCGGGGTGAACTCGCCGGTCCGGGCGTTCCGGGCGGTGGGCGGCACGCCGCCGTTCATCACCGCGGGGCGCGGCCCGTACCTGACCGACGCCGACGGCAACGAGTACGTCGATCTGATCTGCTCCTGGGGGCCGATGATCCTCGGGCACGCCCATCCGGCCGTGGTGGAGGCGGTGCGCGAGGCGGCCGGGCGCGGCACCTCCTACGGCGCGCCCACGCCGGGCGAGGTGGAGCTGGCCGAGGAGATCGTGGCGCGCACCCCGGCGGCGGAGGTGCGGCTGGTCAACTCCGGCACCGAGGCGACCATGTCGGCGATCCGGCTGGCGCGCGGCTTCACCGGCCGCGCCAAGGTCGTGAAGTTCGCGGGCTGCTACCACGGGCACGTGGACTCGCTGCTGGCCGCCGCCGGGTCGGGCGTGGCGACGCTCGCGCTGCCCGACACCCCGGGCGTGACCGGCGCGACCACCGCCGACACCATCGTGCTGCCCTACAACGACGTCGCCGCGATCGAGCAGGCGTTCGCCGACCACGGCCACGACATCGCCTGCGTGATCACCGAGGCGGTGCCGTGCAACATGGGCGTGGTGCCGCCGCTGCCCGACTTCAACGCGCTGCTGAAGCGCCTGTGCGGGCAGAACGGCGCGCTGCTGGTCATCGACGAGGTGCTGACCGGCTTCCGGGCGACGCGGTCGGGCTGGTACGGGGCCGAGGGCGTGGCCGGCGACCTGATGACGTTCGGGAAGGTGATGGGCGGCGGGCTGCCCGCCGCCGCGTTCGGCGGCCGCGCCGACGTCATGGCGCACCTGGCCCCGGCCGGGCCGGTCTACCAGGCCGGCACGCTGTCGGGGAACCCGCTCGCCACCGCGGCCGGGCTCGCGACGCTGCGCAACGCCACCGACGAGGTGTACGCCGCCATCGACCGCGCGGCCGACATCGTGTCGCGCGCCGCCTCGGAGGCGCTGCTCAAGGAGGGCGTGCCGCACCGGCTCCAGATCGCCGCGAACCTGTTCTCCATCTTCTTCACCGAGGAGCGGGTGGGCGACTTCGCGGCCGCGCAGCGGCAGGACACCGCCGCCTACGCCGCGTTCTTCCACGAGGCGCTGAAGCGCGGGGTGTACCTGCCGCCGTCGGCGTACGAGGTGTGGTTCCTGTCGGCGGCGCACGACGACGCGGCGCTGGAGCGGATCACCGACGTGCTCCCGCACGCCGCCCGCGCGGCCGCTCAGGCGC
The DNA here is from genome assembly GCA_050936435.1 of Spirillospora sp. CA-253888. Classification (GTDB taxonomy): domain Bacteria; phylum Actinomycetota; class Actinomycetes; order Streptosporangiales; family Streptosporangiaceae; genus Spirillospora. The sequence goes on along the minus strand of JBNJMT010000001.1, from coordinate 3,081,240 downwards.
AGGCGCAGGGCCGCTAGACCGGCCGTGCCAGGGCCGTCGCGTTCCAGGCGCAGGGGCGCCGGACGCGATGGCCCGGCAGCGCGCGCAGGGCGGCCCGGGCGCGGGCCACGTTCTCCGGGCGCGGCGCGTGCAGCGGCGCGCGGACGGCCGGGGAGTCGAGCACGCCGAGGTCCGCCAGGCACGCCTTGAGGACGGCCGGGGACGGCTCGGCGAACAGCGCGTCCACCAGCGGCAGCAGCGCGTTGTGCAGGTCCTGGCAGCCGCTGCGGGCCAGCTCGGCGTACGCGGCGGGCGCCAGGCACGCCGACGCGGTGATGCCGCCGGACGCGCCGAGCGCCATCATCGGGTGCACGTAGGCGTCGTCGCCGCACAGCACCGCCTTGCCGGTCCGGGCGGCCAGCAGCGCCAGGGTGTCGTGGTCGATGCCGCCGGGGCAGTGCTTGATCCCGATCACGCAGTCCAGCGCGAGCAGCCGCAGCAGGGCGTCGGATCCCAGGTGCTTCCCGGTCCGGTAGGGGATGTTGTAGGGCAGCAGCGGCACGTCCACGGCCGCCCCGACGGCGGCGAAGTGGTCCAGCACGCCCTGGTCGGAGGGGCGCAGGTAGTAGGGGACCACCACCAGCAGCGCGTCGGCGAGCGGGGCGCGCTCGCGGACCTCGGCGAGGGTGTCGGCGGTGCCCATGGTGCCCGCGCCGACCGTGAGCGGCGTGCCGTACTCGATCGACACCGCGCGGCAGACCTCCAGCACCGCGCGCCGCTCGTCGGCGGTCAGCAGCGGGGCCTCGCCGGTGGTGCCGAGCGCGACCAGCCCGGCGGCGCCGTTGTCGAGGCAGTGCCGGGCGAGGCGCTCCAGCGACTTGGCGTCGAGCGCGCCGCCGGCCGTGAACGGGGTGACCAGGGACGCGTGGATTCCGTGCACGGGGCTCACCTGACGGGTTCGGGGGCGGGCTCGGGAACGAGGGGGGCGGCGGGCCTGCGGGCGCGCACGCTGCCGACGGCGACCCCGGCGATGATCAGTGCCGCGCCGGCCAGGCGCGGGGCGCTGATGTGCTCGTCCAGCAGGACGAAGGCCGACACGATCCCGAACGGCGGCACCAGCAGCGAGTACATCGCCACGGTGCTGGCGGCGTAGCGGCGCAGCAGCCAGCCCCACACGCCGAAGCCGAACAGCGTGGAGACGTAGGCGATGTAGGCCAGCGAGGCGACGCCCGTCCAGGACACGTGCTCGACCGCCCACGGGATCGCGCCCGGCCCCTCGAACACCAGCGACAGCCCGAGCAGCGGCAGCGGCGGCACCAGCGACATCCACACCATGAACGAGAAGGAGTCCACCGGCTGCGCGGCGGCCTGGTTCATCCGGCGCATCCCGACGTTGGCGAGCCCCCACATGGCGGCTCCGCCCACGCACAGCACGAACGCCAGGACCGGGCTCTGCCCGTGCTCGCCGGCCTGCGCGACGCCGAGCAGCGCGACGCCGCCGAACGCCACGACCATGCCCGCGCCCTGCGCCGGGGTGAGCCGCTCGCGCAGCATGATCCCGGCGAACAGGGCCGTGAACAGCGCCTGCGTCTGGAGCACGACCGACGACAGCCCGGCGGGCATCCCGAGGTGCATCCCGATGAACAGCAGGCCGAACTGGCCGACGCCGAGCGGCAGCCCGATCATCCAGAGCCAGCGCCGGGCGACCGGCGGCCGCGCGACCAGGAACACCGCGGGCACCGCGGCCACGACGAAGCGGAGCGCGGCGAACAGCAGCGGTGGGAAACTGTCGAGACCCACCTTGATGGGCACGAAGTTGAAGCCCCACAGCGCGGCGATCAGCGTGGCGAGCAGGACGTGGCGAAGGCGCATACCGGCGATGGTCGCGCTACTGTTGTTTTAGGACAAGCTAGAACTTCTTGACATGACGGTTTAGAGTTACTTCATGCTGGATCTGGAACGCCTGCGCGCCCTCCACTCGGTCGCCACCTACGGCTCGGTCAGCGCCGCCGCCGACGTCCTGCACGTCACCACCTCCGCCGTCTCCCAGCAGCTCGCCAAGCTGGAGCGGGAGACCGGTCAGAAACTCCTGGAGCGCAACGGCCGAGGCGTGCGTCTCACCGACGCCGCCGAACTCCTGGTCGAGCACGCCGAACACATCCTCTCCCTGGTCGAGCGCGCCGAGGCCGATCTGGAGGCGCACCGCGGCGCGGTCGTCGGCCAGCTCACCGTGGCCGCCTTCGCCACCGCCGCCCGCGGCCTGCTCCCGGGCGCCCTCGGCCGGCTCCGCGCCGCCCACCCCGACCTGCGCCTGGTCACCCACGAGATGGACCCGATGCAGAGCATGCCGCTGGTCGCCCGGGGCGATCTCGACATGGCCGTCGTGCAGGACTGGAACAACCAGCCGCTGCCGCTGGCCGAGGGGCTGGGCAAGGGCCTGATCTGCGACGACGTGGCCGACGTGGCGCTGCCGCCGGACCACCCGCTGGCCCGCCGCGAGCGGGTCGAGCTGAAGGAGCTGGCCGGGGACCCATGGATCAGCTCCTCGCCCGACAGCATCTGCTGCGACTGGCTGTTCCACACGCTGCGCTCGATCGAGAGCGAGCCGCGCGTGGACCACATGGCGTACGAGATCCCGACCCAGCTCGCGCTGGTCGCGGCCGGGCTCGGCAACGCGATCCTGCCCCGGCTGGGCTGCTGCGGCATCCCGGAGGGGGTGCGGGTCGTGCAGCTCGAACCGGCCCTGACGCGCCGCGTCTACGCGATCTGGCGGGAGGAGGCGGCGCGCCGCCCGGCGATCCGCGCCGCGCTGGACGCGCTGCGCGCGGTGTCGGCGGCCGCCTGAGCGGACGCGGGCCGCTCACGCGGACCGCTCCAGCGCGACGGCCTGCTCCAGCCAGCCGGTGAACAGGGCGGCGTCGACGTCGCCCACGCCGCGCAGCTTGACCGCGGCCATCTCGCGGGCGCCCTTCTCCAGCCGTCCCGACCCGTCGGCGACGGCCTGGCCGCGCCACAGCCCGAACGTGACGTGCTTGCCGTACGCCTTGACCAGCGCGACCGGCGTCTTGCCGGGCGCGCCGCCGAGGCTCCACACCGGGTGTCCGTGCCAGACGCCGCCCGCGCCGGGCAGCACGGCGTCGATCAGCGGGACGAGCGCGTCCACGACGGCCCGCTGCTCCTGCGGGAGGGCGGCGGCGTACTCGGCGACGGTGGTGGGCTTGGCGGTGGCGGGCTTGGCGGTGCTGCTCATGCTGATCGTTCCTTCCGGTGCGGCGGGCGCGGCTCGTGCCGGCCTCTGCCCACACGTCGATCGTGCGCGGCACCGATCGACAACGCGTTCCGGGTTTTTCCGGAAAGTTTTTCGGCCACCGCTCCGGAGGGGCCACGGCCGGACGACTTGCCGGTGATCGGTACCGGACCGGCCCCGGTCGGACATGCTGGGGGCAGGAGGCGAACGGAGGCGAGCGATGACCGGTGCGCACGAGCGCTTCACCACGGAGTTCCGGCGCCTCTACGAGGCCGCCGGCCGGCCCGCCGAGGAGGAGCTGGTCGGGCGCGCCTGGCACCAGGAACCGCCCGTCGCGCTGGCCTCCGACGAGGTCGCGGGCTGGCTGGAGGGCGAGGTGCCGCCGGAGTCCGAGGCGTTCACGTTCTTGATCACCTGCCTCCAGGAGCACGTCCTGCGGCGGCAGCAGGCGTCGCCCACCTGGTGGCTCCGGCCGGACGCCTACAGGCCCCGGCCGATGACGTGGTGGCAGCAGGTGCGCGCCGACGCCGACGCCGGGCGGCGCAGGGTCCGGCGCGCCGAGGAGCCGGGCGGGCCGCCGCCCGCCGCGAACGCGGCCGGCACCACCAACGACATGTCCGGCAGCGCGGGTCCGGTGCTCCAGGGGCGCGACTTCACCGGCGTGTACATCAACGTCCCGCCGCCCGGCGCCGCCGCGCCCCCGCCGGCCCTGGACAAGCCGCCCGCGCCCGTGGTGAACCTGCCCTACCGGGCCGGGGACGTCTTCGTCGGCCGCCGGGAGGAGCTGAAGCGGCTGGACGAGGTCTTCGCCGCGCCGGGGAGGGTCGGGGTCCTGCACGGCCTCGGCGGGATCGGCAAGAGCGCGCTGGCCGCGCACTGGGCCGCCGCCGGTCTCGCCGAACGCAGGGTGACCTGGTGGATCGACGCCGACGGTCCCGTGCGCCTGGCGGCGGGCCTGGCCCGGCTGGCGGTCGTCCTGGCCAGGGGCGGGTACGACGCGACCCGGGGGCCGGCCGCCGAGCAGGCCATGGACTGGCTGGCCTCCCACGACGGCTGGCTGCTGGTGCTGGACGACGTGACCGATCCGGACCACCTCGCGCCGCTGCTGGCCCGCTGCCGCACCGGCCACATCCTGGTCACCACCCGGCTCGCCGCCGGGTGGCACCGGGTGGGGCGGGCGATTCGGTTGGAGGTGCCGCCGCCGCACGAGTCGGCCGAGCTGCTGGTCCGGACCGTCACCGAGGCGCGGCCCAACGCCGACCTGACCGACGGGGAGCTGCTCTGCCGGGAGTTGGGGTTCCTGCCGCTGGCGGTCGAGCAGGCCGCCGGGTACCTCGCCGACACCGGCCGCTCGCCGCGCCGGTACCTGGACCTGCTGGCCGAGCATCCCGACGACCTGTACGCCCAGCAGTACGCGGGCGGCGAGCCGGCGGGCACGGTGGCGCAGGTGTGGCGGACGATGCTGGACGATCTGGAGTACGGGTCGCCCGAGGCGATGCGGGTGCTGCGGATCCTCGCCTGGCTGGGGCCCGAACCGGTGCCGCGAACGTTGCTGGACCCGCTGGCCGGGCCGCTGGGCGGCCAGCTTGCGCTGGACGGGGCCGTGCGCCGCCTCGCGGCCCGCAGCCTGGTCACCCTGGCCGACGACGGCTCGCTGGTGACGCACCGGCTGGTGCAGGCGGTCGTCCGCGCCTTCCGTCCCGGCGGGCGGCCCCTCCCTTTCCGCGACCAGATGGCCGAGCGGATCTGGCGGTTCCGCTACGAGGCGGCCGCCCTGCTCACCCTCGGGCTGTCGGGCAGTGCGGGGGACGACGCCCGCACGCCCGAGTGGGCGGCGCTGATGCCGCACGTGGCGGCGTTCGCCCGGCACCGGTTCACCGGCGACGACATCGTCAGCCTCAGCCTCCTGTGGGGCAAGGTCGGCATGTTCCTCGCCCTGCGCGGCGACGAGCGGCACAGGGAGTACCTCGACCGCTTCTTCCGGCGGCACGAGGTCCAGCGGGAGGTGGAGCCCGTCCTTCCCCTGTTCCAGGCGGCGGTGGCCGAGCGCAGGGGCGCCCTCGGCCCGGACCACCCCGACACCCTCTCCGCGCGCCTCGACCTGCTGTGCCTGTACGAGCGGGCGGGGAAGGCGGCGACCGCGCTCCCGTCGGTCATGCCGCTGCTGGCCGACTGCGTCCGCGTGCTGGGGGAGGAGCACGTCTTCACCCTGGACGCGCACCAGGACCTGGCCAACATCTGCAAGGAGGCCGGCCGGACGCACCAGGCGATCGACCTCTTCGAGCACGGGGCGGCCGCCTACCGGCGGTCCGGCGGGGAGCACCTGCTCGCATGGGTGCTGGACATCGACATGGCCGCCACCTACCGGGACGGCGGCCACCTGAGCCGCGCCATGGAGATCCTGGAGCGGACCGAGGCCGAGCTGCGGAGGACGCGCGGCGGGTACGACCTTTTCACGCTGCTGGCGGCGGCGAACAAGGCCCTGGTCCAGATCGCGGCGAACGACCTGCCCCCGGCCGGCGGTCCGCTGCGGGCGGTGGTGGAGGACTCCGCGCGGGCGCTGGGGGACGACCACTCCATGACCAGGTGGCTCCGGGAGATCTGGGAGTCGGCCCGCGACCCCGCGTCCTGACCCCGCGCCGGCCGCGCGGCCGGGGTCAGCCGCCCATGGCCTCGGCCTCGATCCGGGCGAACTGCGCGCCCATGGCCTCGGCGAGCGCGGTGGCGCCCGACAGCGGCCGGACCATGACCGTGAAGTCGTCGATCTTCCCCTCGTCGTCGAAGTGCAGGAAGTCGCAGCCGTTGACCTGCTTGCCCTGCACGGTGGCGGTGAAGATCAGCGCATGGTCGCGGCCGTCCGGGCTCGCGATCTCGCGGACGTAGCGGAAGTCCTCGAAGACCCGCAGCACCCCGCGCAGGATGGCGGCGGTGATGGCCTTGCCGGGGTAGGGCTTGAACGCGACCGGGCTGGTGAACACCACGTTCTCGGCCAGCATGGCCTCGACGGCGTCGAGGTCGCGGGCCTCCACGGCCTTGCGGAAGGGGTGCATCGGGCTCACCTACTCACTTTTTTGACTAATCATCAAGGAAGGTAACCTGGCGCCATGGCACTGCGCAACGCCCTGCTGGCGACGCTGCTGGAAGGCGAGGCGTCCGGCTACGACCTGGCCAAGGGCTTCGACGCCTCGGTGGCCAACTTCTGGATGGCCACGCCGCAGCAGCTCTACCGGGAGCTCGACCGCATGGAGGGCGACGGGCTGATCGAGGCGCGGGTCGTCCGGCAGGAGCGCCGCCCCGACAAGCGGCTGTTCTCCCTCACCGAGGCGGGTCACCGGGCGCTGCGCGAGTTCACGGCCAGGCCGCCGAAGCCCGGCGCGATCCGCGAGGAGCTGATGGTCCAGGTGCAGGCGGTGGACGCGGGGGACGGCGCGGCGGTGCGGGAGGCGGTCGCCGAGCGCCTGGCGCGGTCGCGCGCCAAGCTGGCCCGCTACGACCGGCTGCGCGACCGCCTGCTGGACGGCCTCGCGGAGGACGAGTACCTGGCGTCCGCCGAGCGGATCGGCCCGTACCTGACGCTGATGCGGGGCCGGGCGTTCGAGGAGGAGAACATCCGCTGGGCGGAGCACGCCCTGGCCGTCCTGGACCGGCGCGCCGCCCGCCTGGCCACCTGAGGCGGGACGGGCGCCGCCGCGACGCGCCCGCCCCGCGAGGCGGGGCTCAGCCGCCCTCCTTCGCGACCGCCTCGCGCACGGCCGGGGCGATCTCCCTGCCCCAGCGGCCGAGGGAGGCGAGGTCCTGCGTCCCGCCGTCGGGCGAGAAGAGCGTGAAGCCCGCGGCGCCGTGCTCCAGCACGGCCCCGGTCAGCTCCTCCACCCACTGGTCGACCGAGCCGCCGAGCCAGCGGCCGTCCCCGTCGCGCGTGGCGGGCAGCGGCCGGTCGGTGATGCGGCCGGGGAGGTTGTAGACCGTGCGGATCTCGCGCGGATCGCGGCCGGCGGCCGCCGCGGCCTCGTCGATGACCGGCCGCGACGTCCGGTACCGCTCGCTGAGCCAGTCCGCCGCGTGGCCCGGGATCCACCCGTCGGCCACCCGGCCCGTCGCGGCCAGCGACCTCGGGCCGACCGATCCCGTCCACACCGGCGGCGCGGCCACCGGGGACGGCTCGATCCGCTCCACCCGGTAGTGGCGGCCCTCGAAGGTGACCGGCGCGCCGCCGCCCGACAGCAGCCTGACCAGCGTGATCGCCTCCTCGAAGGCGTCCACGGCCGCGGCCGGCGTAAGGCGCGGCACCCCCATGTCGGAGATCCGGTCCCACAGCCCGCCCGCGCCCATGCCGAGCACGACCCGGCCGCCGGACAGCGCCGACAGCGATGTCACCGTCCGCGCCAGCATGGGGGCGGGCCGGGTCGGCAGGTTGGTGACGTTGGCGAGGCCCGCGATGCGCTCGGTGCGCCCGAGCAGGAAGCCCAGGGCGGCGTAGGCGTCCAGGCGCCCGCCGAAGTAGGGGTGGTCCGACAGCGAGAAGACGTCGAGGCCGTCGCGGTCGGCCTGCCGCACCGTGCGCAGCAGCTCGGCGCCGCCGTCGACGCCGCTGTGCGCGCCGAAACCGAAGGTGATCTCTGGAGTGGACAAGGGGTCCTGCCTTTCAGGCGGTGGGGCCGAACTGCTCGACGAAGCGGCCGGTGAACAGGTCCGCTCCCTTGTACTCGGTGACCAGGGCGGCCGGGGCGGTGAACGGGCCGTCGGGGGAGGGCAGCTGGCCGACGCCGCCGGTCGTGCCGAGCGGGAGCAGGATCATGGGGAAGCCGAGGGGCCGGTAGACGGCCGTGGCCGGCTCGCCGTTCAACCGGGCGGTGATGTTGCGGGCGACCACCTCGGCGTGCTGCATCGCGTAGCCGGCCATCTTGGCCTCGGCGACGTCGGTGATGTCGCCGACCGCGTGGACGTGGTCGTACCCCCGGACGTTGAGGGTCGCGGTCACCGGGACCCGGCCCTGCGGCGTGCGCTCGATGAGCCTGCCGTCGGCGAGGTAGTCGCTGTTGGGGCTCGTCCCGTGGGCGCGGAACCAGATGTCGGCGGTGATCTCGTCGCCGCCGGTGGTGGTGACGGTGAAGGCGCCCGCCAGGCCGGCGCCGGTGTCCGGCGGCGCCGCCAGGGCGGTGCCGAGGCGCACCTCGACGCCCAGGGCGTCGAGCCGGGCGTGCAGGTCCGCGACGACCTCGGGCGCGAAACCGGGCAGCAGCTCCCCGGCCGGATCGACGACGGTCACCCGCTTGCCCGGCCAGACCTCCTTGATCTCCCCGGCGAGCTCCAGGCCGACCGGGCCGGCGCCGAGGACGAGCACCCGGTCGGCCCCGCGCAGCTCCTTGTGCGTCCGCCGGAGGTCGTCCAGCGCCTCGCCGAACGAGTCGGAGACGGGCTTGGCCGGGTAGGCGTAGCCGGAACCGGTGGCCAGGACCAGGTGGTCGGCCGCGACGCGCCCGCCTGAGGCCAGGGTGACGCCGCCGGGGTCCACCGAGACCGCGCGGTCGCGGACCAGCCTGCCCCGCGTGAGCAGCGTCTCGTAAGGGAAGAACATGTTGCCCGCCCAGTCGGGCCGGGTCAGCGCGCGCAGCGAGGCGGCCGCGTTGACGAACGCGTCCCGCGGGTCGATGAGGACGACGTCGGCCTCGGCCTCCAGCGCCTTGGCGACGGCGGCGCCGCCGTAGCCCCCGCCGACGATCGCAACGGTACGACTCATGGTGCAGAGCTCCTCAGGAGAAGTTAAGTTCGCTCCACGAACTGTATTAGTTCGTGGAGCGAACTTGCAACCCACTGTGCGTCAACGCCAGTGTTCACGGGCGGATCAGTTTCCAGGCAGGACTGCTGTAGACCTGCGGATATGCCAGGTGACGGGCTCCATAATTCGTTCAACGAACTATGTGGGCGGTGGGCGACCCCTGGCTCCGGACAGCACACCTAGCGCGTCTTGACCGTGGCCTCGTGACGCACGGGGAAGTTGACCGAGTTGGCGATGAAGCACATCTCGTGCGCGCGTTCGTGCAGCCCTTCGGCCCTGCCGGTGAGGCCGGGGTCGGTGACGACGACCTCGGGCCGCAGAACGACCTCGGTGAACGCGCCGCCCGCCCGGCGCCGGTGCCCTTCGGGGCGGGGGTTCGCTACCTTCATCATGATCTTGGGAGGTGGGCGTGGCGGGCTGGCGGATCTCCGGCTACACCGAGGTGGGGCGGCTCGGCGCGGGCGGGCAGGGCGAGGTCGTGCTCGCCCGGCACGACGGGTCGGGCGCGCCGGTCGCGGTCAAGTACCTGCCCGCCGGGGCGGGGGACCGGGAGCGGGAGCGGCTCCGGCACGAGGCGGAGATGCTGGCCCGGGCCGACAGCCCGCACGTCGCCCGCCTCTACCGGCTCGTCGAGAGCGGGCACGGCGTCGCCATCGTCATGGAGGCCGTGGACGGCGTCTCCCTCAAGGAGCTCCTGGAGCGGCACGGCGCGCTCGGGCCCGAGGCGTCGCTGGCCGTCCTCAAGGGCGCGCTGCTCGGCCTGGCCGCCGCGCACCGCCTCGGGGTCGTCCACCGCGACTTCAAGCCCGCCAACGTGGTGGTCCCGGCGGACGGGCGCAGCAAGCTCGTCGACTTCGGGATCGCCGTCCCCGCCGGGCAGGCGGCGGGCGGCGCCGGCACCGCCTTCTACATGGCCCCCGAGCAGTGGGACCGGCACACCGCCACGCCCGCGACCGACGTCTACGCCGCCACCTGCGTCTTCGTGGAGTGCGTGACCGGGCGGCGGCCCTTCGCCGGCGACCGGGCCGAGCTGCGCGCCGCCCACCTCACCCGGCCCGTGCCGCTCGACGGCGTGCCCGCGCCCCTGCACTCCCTCGTCGGGCACGGCACGGCCAAGGACCCCGCCGACCGGCCCGCCGGGGCCGCCGCGTTCGTGGACGAGCTGGAGCGCGCCGCCCGCGCGGGCTACGGCCCCGACTGGGAGGACAGGGGCGTCCGCGCCCTCGCCGGGGCCGCCGTCGCCCTCGCCGCCCTGTTCCCCCTCGCCGCCCTGCTCGTCGCCCCGCCCGCGGTCGGCGCGGGCGCCGGGGCGGTCGTCGGCGGGCAGGCCGCGGCCACGGCGGGCAAGGGCCTGCTGGCGACCGTCGGGGGCAAGGCCGTGGCGGGGGTCGGAGCCGCCGTCGTCGTGGCGGGCGGCGCCGTCGCCGTCCAGCAGGTCGCCTCCGGGGACGCCCCGCCTCCCCGGCCCACCCCGACCGTCCGGGCCGCCGCGCTCACCCCCGTCCGCGACTGCCGGGTCAGCGACCTCCAGGGCACCAAGCCTCCGGGGCCCAAGCCCGCTCCCGTCCGGCTGCCCGAGCAGGTCCGGCTGCCCGCCGGCGCCGCCGTCTACGAGACCGACGACGGCCATCGCATGATCGGCGAGGCGCGGGCCTCCTGCGAGCGGTCCACCGGCGTGAGCGGCGGCTCCCGCCAGGTGGCCGGGCCGCGCGGGACGGGCTGGGTGACCGAGCCGCTGCAGTTCTCGGTCGGCAACCTGGCGTCGATGACCTGCCAGTACTTCCCGAACTCGCCGGAGGCCGCCGCCCAGCGGCGGACCGGGCTCGACTGCACCTCCAGCCTGACCGCCCGCCAGGACGTCGCCTCCGGCCTGCCGGGCGTGCGCGCCATGCTCGGCGGCCCGTCGAACGAGGACTTCGGGGAACGGCCCCCGTCCCCGTACCTGGAGGTGGTGATGGGCGTCATGCTCGGCGAGGGCAGGCCCGCCGCCATCCAGTGCACCCTGCCGGTGGCCCGGGCCAGGACGTGCGTCGCGGCGCTCACCTACTGGTACGTCCAGGTCACCGAGGAGAAAGGCAGGATCGCCAAGGCCGACCTCGACCGCATCGCCGGCCGGATCGCCGCCTACGTCCCCACGGCCCGGCGGTGAACGGGGCGCCTCCGGCGGCGGGCCGCCGGGCCCTCCCGCCGGGCTGGTCCCACCTTCCGGCCGCGATCCTGAAATCATGAGGGCATGACGTTCGAGCTTCTCGCCTGGCACACCGACGCACCCATCACCCGGGCCGAGGCCGCCGCCCAGAAGCCCGGCGACCTCGAACCGCATCCGGCCGTCGGCGAGTTCGCCGAGGAGTTCGGGGTGCTGCGGCCCGAGGTCGAGGTCGCCGCCCCCGAGTCCCGCTACGCGCGGGTCCGCATGACCGCCGAGCAGGTGGACGAGATCTCCACCGAGACCTACGCCCTCGCCCGCGCGCACGGCCTGGTCTGCTTCGACCCCGACCGCGGCCTGGTGCACAACCTCGGCCCCACCGGCGTCTACGAGGGGCTGCAGCTCCACACCGGCGACGGGCTCATCGTCATCGACCCCGACCTGCCCCTGGTGCACGACGCCCTGGAACGGCTCGCCCCCGCCAACCCCTTCACGACCCTGGTCGCCTTCGGCCGCCACTTCGTCCAGGTGTCCCCGGAGGGCGGCGCGTTCGAGCTGGAGTACAAGGACAGCGCCCAGGGCGTCATCTACAGCACCCGCGTCCCCGACCTCGCCGAGGTCCAGCGGGCGTTCCGGGAGTACGCCACCGGCGAGCGGGGCTTCCTGGAGCGCCACGACTGGACCGTGAGCCGCACCGGCGGCTCCCCGTAACGCGGCGCGCGGCGCGCCGGGCATGTCCGGCGAACGGGGCCGACCAAGATCAAATCGCGCGAGGCCCGCGGCGGCTCCACCGGGGCGCGCGGGTAACCTGACCTCGCCATGACTGACAAGACGATCGTTCACCTGCTGCGGCACGGTGAGGTGCACAATCCCGAGGGCGTCCTGTACGGGCGGCTGCCCGGCTACCGGCTCAGCGAGGACGGCGTCCTCATGGCCAAGGCCGCCGCCAAGTGGTTCGCCGAGCGGGACGTCACCGCCCTGTTCTCCTCGCCCATGCAGCGCGCTCTGGAGACCGCGGCACCGCTGGCCGACGCGTTCGACCTGCCGGTGACGGTGGACGACCGGCTGATCGAGGCCGGCAACCACTTCGAGGGCCTCACCTTCGGGGTGGGCGCGGGCTCGCTGCGCCGGCCCGAGCACTGGCGGCACCTGTACAACCCGTTCACGCCCTCGTGGGGCGAGCCCTACAGGGAGATCGCCGCGCGGATGCGGTCGGCGGTCATCCGGGCCCGGGACGCCGCGCGCGGCCACGAGGCGGTCGCCGTCAGCCACCAGCTCCCCATCTGGATCCTGCGCTCGCACGCCGAGAAGCGCCGCCTGTGGCACCACCCCGCCCGCCGCGAGTGCGGGCTGGCCAGCATCACGAGCCTCACCTTCGACGACAGCCGGCTGGTCGAGGTCGCCTACGCCGACCCGTGCGTCGGCCTGGGCAAGGGCACCGGTGTCGCAGGCGCCTGACCCTGCCACTACATTGAGTACTACGTCTTGTAGTAGGAGGGTCCGTTGAACCCCCGCATCTCCCCTTGGCGCGTCCGCGCCGGCGCCGTCGCCGGGGCCGCCGCGCTGTCGCTGGTGCTGTCCGGGTGCGCCGGCGACGGCGGGCAGAACGACCCGGGCGACAGCGGCAACCGCTTCGTCGGCGGCGACGGCAACGCCCAGGCCATCGACCCGGGCGCGCGCAAGCCCGCCCCGAAGGCGTCCGGCACCACGCTGGAGGGCAAGCAGGTGGACCTCGCCGGCCTCAAGGGCAAGGTCGTCGTGGTCAACTTCTGGGCGTCCTGGTGCGCGCCCTGCCGCGGCGAGGCGCCCTCGCTGGAGCAGGTGTACACCGAGAACAAGGGCAAGGGCGTGGAGTTCCTCGGGGTGAACTTCAAGGACGGCAAGGAGAACGCCAAGGCGTTCGAGCGCCGCTTCAAGGTCACCTACCCGAGCTTCCACGACGCCGACGGCAGCATCGGCCTCGCCTTCCGCGACGTGCCGCCCAACGCCATCCCCAGCACCCTGATCCTGGACCGGCAGGGCCGGGTCGCGGTGCGCATCATCGGCGCCACCACCTACTCCAAGCTGACCCCGCTGGTCGCCAAGGTCCTGGCCGAGAAGTGATGCCGGCGGCGGGGATCGGCGAGACCGTCACGAGCGGGTCGATGCTGGTGGCGGCGCCGCTGGCGGCGGCCGCCGGCCTGGTGTCGTTCGTGTCGCCGTGCGTGCTCCCGCTGGTGCCCGGCTACCTGTCGTACGTGACCGGCCTGACCGGCGCCGACCTCGCCGAGCAGCGCCGCGGGCGGCTGCTGGCGGGCGTGGCGCTGTTCGTGATCGGGTTCAGTGTGGTGTTCGTCAGCTACGGGGTGCTGCTGGGCGGCCTGGGCCGCTGGCTGCTGGAGTACCAGGAGCCCATCACCCGCGTGCTCGGCGCGGTCACGATCGTGTTCGGGCTGGCGTTCATGGGGCTGGTCCCGGGACTGCAGCGCACCTTCAAGTCGGGGCGGACGCCCTCGGCCGGACTGGTCGGCGCGCCCGTGCTGGGCCTGCTGTTCGGACTCGGCTGGACACCGTGCATCGGCCCCACGCTGGGCGCGGTGCAGACGCTGTCCTTCACCGAGGCCAGCGCGGGGCGCGGCGCGCTACTGTCGCTGGCGTACTGCCTGGGGCTGGGGCTGCCGTTCCTGGCGACGGCGCTGGCCTACCGCCGCGCGCTCGGCGCGTTCGGCGCGGTGAAGCGGCACTACGCCCTGGTGATGCGGATCGGCGGCGGGATGCTGGTCCTGCTCGGCGTGCTGCTGGTGACCGGGCTGTGGACCGATCTGTCCCTCCAGATGAGGTCGTGGATCAGCGGCTTCGAGACGGTGATTTGAGTGATGGCGAAGACCGACAGCGCTGACGGCGCCGCGAGCACGGACGGCGCCGCCGAGGCCGCCGCCACCGCCGCGCCCGCCGCGCGGCAGGCCGCCCCCGAGGCGCCCCGCCCCAAGGGCCTGGGGCCGATCGGCTGGCTGCGCTGGGGCTGGCGGCAGTTGACCACCATGCGCACCGCGCTGGTCCTGCTGTTCCTGGTCGCGCTGGGCGCGGTGCCCGGCTCGATCCTGCCGCAGCGCGGCGAGGCCCCCGAGAAGGTCGTCGAGTACCTCGACGAGCACAAGACGCTCGGGCCGTGGCTGGACAAGCTGTCGATGTTCGACGTGTTCGCCTCGCCCTGGTTCGCGGCGATCTACATCCTGCTGTTCGTGTCGCTGGCCGGATGCGTGCTGCCCCGCGCCGTCAAGCACTACCAGGCCATGCGCGCCCGGCCCCCGGCCGCGCCCCGCAACCTGGCCCGGCTGCCGCAGTCGGCGACCTACGAGAGCGACGCCGCCCCCGAGGAGGTGCTCGCCGAGGCCCGCAGGCTGCTGCGCAAGCGCCGCTTCCGCGTGGACGCGGGGGAGGGCACGGTCGCCGCCGAGAAGGGCTACCTGGGCGAGACCGGCAACCTGGTCTTCCACCTGGCCCTGCTGGCGCTGCTGTTCGCGCTCGGCCTGGGCAACCTGTTCGGCTACCGCGGCAACGTGCTGATCACCGAGGGCAAGACGTTCGCCAACGGCCTCAACCACTACGACCAGTTCACCCCCGGCCGCGCCTTCGACACCGACGAGCTGGCCCCGTTCTCGTTCACCCTGGACGACTACAAGGCCACCTACGCCACCGAGGGCGCCCAGCGCGGCCAGGCCATCGACTACGACGCGAGGCTCCGCTACCGCGAGACCCCCGGCTCCCCGGAGAAGCGCTACAACCTCAAGGTCAACCACCCCCTCCAGGTGGGCGGCGCCAAGGTCTACATGCTGAACCACGGCTACTCGCCGGTCTTCACCGTCCGCGACGCCAAGGGCGACATCGCCTTCCAGGACGCGGTGCCGTTCCTGCCGATGGAGCCGCGCAACCTCACCTCCGAGGGCGTGATCAAGGTCCCGGACGCGCTGCCCGAGCAGCTCGCCTTCTACGCGATCCTGTGGCCGACCGCCATGACCTCCAAGGACGGCAAGCAGATCGAGTCGGTCTGGCCCGACCCGCTGCGCCCGGTGCTCACGATCTCCTCCTTCAAGGGCGACATCGGCCTGGACTCGGGCACCCCGCAGTCGGTCTACAAGCTCGACGGCATCGGCAAGACCCTGCACCCCATCAAGGACGGGCAGCAACTGCTGAAGCCCGGCGAGACCTTCAAGCTGCCGAACGGCGCGGGCTCGATCACCTTCGACGGCCTCCGCGAGTGGACGAGCCTCGCGGTCAACCACGACCCCGGCCGCTGGCCCGCGCTGGTCGCGGCCATCCTCGCGGTCGCCGGAGTGATCGCCTCGTTCATGGTCCGCCGCCGCCGGGTGTGGGTCCGTGCGGGCGCCGGAAAGGACGGGCGTACCGTGGTGGAGGTCGGCGGTCTCACGCTCGGGCACCCGACCCCCGAGTTCGACGACATCGTGGCCGCCCTGCGCGGCGAGCGCGGCCCGGACGGTTCCGGCGCCGGTCCGGACACCGAAACTAAGGAGTGACGAGGGTGGGTAGTGCCGACCTCGCGAACCTGAGCGACAAGCTCATGTTGACCACCGTCGTGCTGTACATCATCGCCATGATCGGCTACGCGGCCGATCTGGGCTTCGGCCGCCGCCGGGCGGCCGCGCCGGCGGTGGCGCAGCCGAAGGCCAAGGTGCTGGCGGGCGCGGGCGGCGGTGAGAGCGTCGAGGCCGACGCCCCCGCCGACGGCGCCCCGGCCGACGCCGGGCAGGAGGAGGGCGGCCGCGACTGGGGCCGCTTCGCCGTCCTGCTGAACGTGCTGGGCTGGGCCGCCCACCTCGGCGTGCTGCTCACCCGCGGCCTCGCCGGCGAGCGCTGGCCGTGGGCGAACATGTACGAGTTCCTCACCGCCATCGCCTTCGCCGCCGTGACGGCCTACCTGGTGTGCCTGTGGAAGTTCCGGGCCCGCTTCCTGGGCGCGTTCGTCATGATCGCCGCGGTGATGGCGCTGGGCGCGGCCAACATCTGGCTCTACAACGAGGTCGGCCCGGTCCGCCCGGCGCTGAACTCCTACTGGATCGCCATCCACGTGTCCGCCGCGATCATCGCGACCGGCGCGTTCACCATCGGCGGCGTGGCGACGATCCTGTACCTGCTGAAGGCCCCGCGCGAAGCCAGGGGGACCGTCGAGACCGGCTTCTGGTCGCACTTCCCGGACGCGGCCGGGCTGGACCGCCTCGCCCTGCGCGTCACCATGTTCGCCTTCCCGATCTGGACGGCCGCCATCGTCATGGGCGCCATCTGGGCCGACGAGGCGTGGGGCCGCTACTGGGGCTGGGACCCCAAGGAGATCTGGTCGTTCATCACCTGGATCGTCTACGCCGCCTACCTGCACGCCCGCGCCACCGCCGGATGGAAGGGCCGCAAGGCCGCGATCCTGTCGCTGGTCGCGTTCGCGGCGCTGCTGTTCAACTTCTTCGGCGTGAACTACATGTTCAAGGGCAAGCACTCCTACGCCGCGCCCGAGCACGCGGTGGTGCAGGTGCACACCACGTCGCTCACCTAGCGGGCGGGCCCACCGGCGGACATCGTGCGACGGCTCCGGGGGCCTCCCCGGGGCCGTCGCCGTTGTTTCAGTCCTCCCCGTGGATGCGGCGGTCCAGGTCGCGCAGGAACTCGGGGTCGTCGTCAGGGCCCTTAGGGGCAGGCGGCCTCGGAGCCTGCGGCCCGGTCTCCTCCACCGGCCCGTCGGCCGGGACGCGGGCCGCGCCGCGCGGCCGCCCCAGCAGCAGCCACAGCACCGAGCCCGCGAGCATGAACAGCAACGTCACCAGCAGCCAGCCCACCTTGGGCAGGTACCGGACGTCCCGCTCGTCGGTGGTGAGGATGTCGAAGAGGCAGAACAGCCACACTCCGACCAGGAGCAGGGCGAGCAGCACATAGGCCATGGCTCCGAGAGTAGTGCGTGGCGGCGTCCCGGTACGCGGCACCCGCGTTTCCGCCGGGGGCCCTCGACCGCCGGGGATGACGGCGTGTCGGGTCACGGCTTACTCTGCCTCAGAGGCCCGGGTGAGGGCCGCGGACAGAGGAGCCTGATGCGCTTCAAGGGCATCCATCGCAAACCTCGGGAGCAGCGGGACGCCGGGTACGCGTCCTCGCCCCCCGAGCCGGGGCAGCGTCCCGAGTCGCGCCACGTCAGGCCGCGCAGCAACCAGCCCCGCGACCGGTTCGGCCGCTTCCGCCGGGGCGGCCGCGACGACGATTTCGCCACCCGCCGCCCTGCCGACGGCCCGGTGGACGACACCGGCCGCGGCGCCCGCCCCCTGCCCCCGCGCGACGGCCGCGCGTCCGGCTACTCCTGGCGCGACTTCGAGCTGGACGACTCCCCGCCGCGCGCCGAACCGCACCCGCCCGGCACCCCCTACCTCGCCGACGGGCGCCTGCACTGTGGCGTGCTGGAGGGCATCGTCTACCGCCAGTGGGACGTCCGGCAGGGCCCGCCGACGCCCGAGGTGGTCCGGGCGGTGGAGAGCCTGGCCGCGCTGCCCGAGCCGCTGAAGGAGAAGCTGGCCGGCGGCCTGGACGGCATCTACGTCGGGCCGGGCGGCGTCCCCCAGCTCGACGACATGGGCCACCTGCGCGACCGGCCGCTGCCCTCGGGCAAGGCGACCTGGGACATCTGCGCCGGGGCCTACGGCGACCGCAAGATCGTGGTGGGGGACCGGCCGTCGCCGACCCCGGACGTGATGATGCACGAGGTCGGCCACGCGCTGGACGACATCGACGGCGGCGACGGGGGATGGACCTCCGACAGCCCTGCCTTCCGCGCGCTGTACGAGCAGTGCAAGCCCTACCTGGCCAGCGAGTTCCACCGGCAGCCCGACGCGCTCGGCCGCCGGGAGTTCTTCGCCGACGCGTTCGCCGCCATTTCCGCCCGCCAGCGCCCGGCCCTGGTGGATATGCTCGCCGGCAACATCCGCGCGGCCCTGGACGTCATGCTCTTCTTCAACCGCCGCTATGGAATCTGACCCCGACCGGGCCACCGGAGGTGATCGACGATGTACGTGATCAAACTCCCGGACGGCACGCTCCGGGTGCCGCACAGCGTGCTGCTGGAACCCGCCGACGACACCGGCGGTGACGACGACGGCGGCGGCGCGGGCGGCGGTGGCGGGATCATCGCCGACGCGTACGTGGAGATCGGCCCAGGCGACCCCGACTACGACCGGCTGCTGCCGGAGGCGCTGACCGAGCAGGAGCTGGACGAGCGGCGCCGCGCCTGGCGCGACGGCGACGCCGAGCTGCAGCGCCGCTTCGAGGAGTGGAAGGCCGAGCAGCCCGACGCCGAATGAGCGGGCTCCCTCTAGGCCGAGTTCTGCGCGATCCGGATGACGTCGGGCCGCAGCAGCCCGCCGAGCTCGGCGAACGGCATCGCCGTCCAGGCGACCCCGGCGCACTCGCCCGCGTCGCCCTCCCCGAAAACGAACTCGGCCCCCTTCCTGGTCAGCAGCACCCGGGTGGCCACATATTCGGCGGACGCCGGCTTCGACGCCTCCGCCGAGTCGCGGGGCCGGTCGAGCTTGTCCATCCTGGCGCGGCAGTCCGGGGGCTGCATGGTGCGGATCGCGGCGGGCTTGGGCACCCGCGCGAACCCGCGCAGCCCGCTTGCGGTCAGCCGCTCGGCGGGGAACAGGTCCTTGGCGGTCAGCGTCCGGCCGCTGGTCAGGTCCACGGTGATGGTGCGGATCGTCTGGATCTTGCCGCCGCCCGCGGCGATCGTGCTCGCCATGTCGTAGGCGACCGAGACGTAACGCGGTCCCCTGATCCCGATCCGGGTTTTGACCTTGGCGGCGGACTCCTGGTTCAGCTTGCGCTGCATCGGCTGCCCCTGCGGCCCGAAGGAGACGTAGATACGGCGCATCCAGGCAACGTACTCGTCCAGCGGAGCGCGCAGCGCCTTGTTGACCCGCGCCCGCAGCGCGGCGTCCTCGATGCCGCCGACCTGCACGACCGACGCGTCGTTGGAGAACAGCCCGGTCGTGGTGTCGCGGAACGGCGCCCGGCTCAGCGCGACGGTCGCGGCGACCGGCTGCGTCCGGACGGCGGCGGGCGCGCGGCGCGGCTCGGGGCGGGTCGCCTGGTAGGCGGCGAAGCCCCCGCCGCCGACGGCGATCGCCCCGGCGGCGACGCCCGCCACGACCTTCGCGCCGCCCGCCGAGGCCAGCAGGCCGCCGGTGCCCTGCGCCCCGGCGGCGCCCGCGGCGGCCGTGCCGCTCGGCCGCTCGCGGCACCGGCGCCCGCGCCTCCGCCGCCCAGCAGCGCGAGCGGCAGCGACGCGGCCAGCGCGGCGGTCCCGGCGGCGAGGGCCCTGACGCCGCGCTGCTCCCACCGCTTGCCGTAGGCGTCGCGGGCGAGGGTCTCCAGGGCGTCCACGAAGTCCCGCGCGGTCGGTGGACGGCCCCACGCGTTCTTGGCCAGCCCGCCCTCGACCAGCGGCCGCAGCTTCTCCGGGATGTCCTCCAGCGGCACCGGATCGTTCAGGTGCGCCCGCCCCAGCGCCGCCGCGCCCTCGGCCCGGAACGGCGGCCGCCCGGTCAGGCACTGGTAGAACACGCACGCGGCGGCGTAGACGTCGGTGGCGGGGCCGGCGGGCTGCCGTTCCCACTGCTCGGGGGCCATGTAGAGCGGCGTGCCCGCGCCGCCGTCCTGCCCGGCGTGGACGGCGATGCCGAAGTCGGCGAGCTTGCTCAGCCCGTCCGGCCGGACCAGCACGTTGGCGGGCTTGTAGTCGCGGTGCACCACGCCCAGCTCGTGCGCGGCGTGCAGGCCCAGCAGCGAGCCCTTCAGCACCGTCAGCGCGGCCTCGGGGGAGAGCCGCCCGTGCTCCTGGAGCACCCGTTGCAGGGAGACGCCGTTGACGGCCTCCATGACGATGGCGGCGCGGGAGCCCTCGGCGTCGGCCTCGAAGCGGTACAGCCGCACCACGTACGGGCTCTGCACCCGGCCGAGCAGCTCGGCCTCGCGCCGCAGCGCGTCGATGTCACCGGACCGTGCGGCGCGCAGGTATTTGATCGCGACGAGGTGACCGGTGCCCTCGCGCTCGGCGAGCACCACCCGGCCGAACGCGCCCGAGCCCAGCTCGCGCAGCTCGCGGAAGCCGGCGATGCGCCATTCCCGCGTCGGGTCCGACACGCGACCTCCCCGGGCTCGGCCGTGTCGCTCGGCGGGCGCGCCGGGACGGGCTGGAGGAGAAGCCGCCGGGAGGCCGTGCCGAGAGCACGTGGAACAGGAGCGATGAACAGGAAAGCGGGGTGGGATGTGACCGCGGCGCCGGGTTGGAGGGCCGGCCGGAGGGACCGGGGCCCGGCGCCGGGTCAGCGGGCGTGCTCGGCCACCGGCTCGTCGCCGCGCAGCAGGGCGTGCACTTCCGACTCGCGGAAGCGGCGGTGCCCCCCGGGAGTGCGGATGCTGCTGATCCGGCCGGCCGCGGCCCAGCGGGTGACGGTCTTCGGATCGACCCTGAAGAGGGCGGCGACCTCTCCGGGGGTCAGCAGGCGCTCGCTCGTGCTTTCCACGTTTCTCTCCCCCTTTGTCCCGCTCTCGGTGCGGGTGGACTGTTTCCTAGTGTGGCGGCTCAAGACCGATTTCTCCCTTGTTTTCGCAAAACATCACGCTCAGTAATGGCCTGAGCAGGGGAAATGACGTGAAGTAAACGTGGCTTTGGACACAGCCGTCACGTCGATCTCTGCTGACCCCTCGCGACCGGCACCGGACCGCCCGTTAACGATCGCGGAGTGCGAGCGCATAGTCTCGCCACCATGTCCGACCTGGTGTCCCTCGCGGAGATCGAAAGGGCCGCGGAACGGCTGTCGGGAACGGCCGTCCGCACCCCGCTGGTGCCCTTTCCCGCGTCCTCCCCGCCACTGCTGCTGAAGGCCGAGTCCCTGCAGCCCACCGGCGCGTTCAAGCTGCGCGGCGCGTACGCGACGATCTCCGCGCTGCCCGAGGCCGACCGGGCGCGCGGCGTGGTCGCGCACTCCAGCGGCAACCACGCGCAGGCCGTCGCCTACACCGCGCGCCACTTCGGCGTACCGGTGGTTCTGGTCATCCCTCACACCACTCCCGGTGTGAAGGTGGAGGCCTGCATCGCGCTGGGCGCCGAGATCGTCTACGTCGAGCCCACGATGGAGGCGCGCGTCGCCACCGCCGACCGGCTCGCCGCCGCGCACGGCTTCACGCTGATCCCGCCGTTCGACGACCCGCGCGTCATCGCCGGGCAGGGCACCGTCGGCCTGGAGATCGCGCAGGACGCGCCCGCCGGGCCCGGCGCCGTGCTGGTGCCGATCAGCGGCGGCGGCCTGATCGCGGGCGTCGCCGCCGCGCTCAAGCAGACGCGCCCCGAACTGAAGGTGATCGGCGTCGAGCCCGAGCAGGCCGCCGACGCCCGCGACTCCTTCCGCGCCGGCCACCCGGTCGCCTGGGACGCCGAGAAGACCGGCCGCACCATCGCCGACGCGCTGCGCGCCCAGCGGGTCGGCGACCTGGCCTTCGCGCACCTGCGCGAGTACGTGGACGACGTCGTCACCGTCGCCGAGGACGAGATCCTCCTCGCCATGCGCCGCCTCGCGCGCGAGGCCCGCCTCATCGCCGAGCCCGGCGGCGCGGTCGCCACCGCCGCCTACCTGTACCGGCGCGACGAACTGCCCGACGTGCCCGCCTACGTCTCGGTGGTGTCGGGGGGCAACGTGGACCCGGCGCTGTTCCTGGAAGTCCTCGGATAGGCTCAAGGCGTCATGCGCTCCGTATTCTTTTACACCGCCGCGCGGGTCGGCATCTTCGCCGTCACCGCCGCCGTGCTCGCGCTGCTGGGCGCCCGCGGTTTCCTGCTGCTCCTGCTCGCGCTGCTGATCAGCGGTGTCGTGAGCTTCGTCCTGCTGTCGGGGCAGCGCGACGCCATGTCGGCCGCCGTCGCCACCGGCATCCAGGGCTCGCGCCGCAAGATGAACCGGGCCCGCACCAAAGAGGACTCCGGCTCCTAAGACCTCAGCCATCACGCGAGTGCCTAACTGTCCAGTCGGGGCAATGCCGAAGGCGAGCCCCGACGGGACGGATCGCGAAGCGATGTGGCACTCGCCAAGGCACGGTCAGGGGGCGAGCCGCCAGGCGAGCCCCCTGGGCCGGGACTTCAATAAACACTCCTAGTCTTGAGGCATGACCCGCGCCTCTCTCGACAAGCAGCCGGCCGATGTCGCCGCGATGTTCGACAGCACCGCCGAGCGGTACGACCTGCTCAACACCCTGATGACCGGTGGCCAGGACCGCCGGTGGCGGCGGGAGGTCGTCCGGGCCGTGGACGCCCGGCCGGGTGAGCGCGTGCTCGACCTGGCGGCGGGCACCGGCACCTCCTCGGTGCCGTTCGCCGAGGCCGGGGCCGACACCGTCGCCTGCGACTTCTCCCTCGGCATGTTGCGCGTCGGGGTGCGGCGGCAGGCCGGCGTCCCCCGGCTGTCCTTCGTGGCCGGGGACGCGCTCAAGCTGCCCTTCGCCGACGCGTCCTTCGACGCCGTCACCATCTCCTTCGGGCTGCGCAACGTCGCCGACACCGTCGGCGCGCTCCGCGAGATGCGCCGGGTGACCAGGCCCGGCGGCCGCCTGCTGGTGTGTGAGGTCAGTCACCCGCCCAACAAGCTGCTGGCGCTCGGCCACCGCACGCACCTGAAGTTCGGGCTGCCGCTGCTGGCCAGGGTCAGCTCCAACCCCGACTCCTACCACTACCTGGCCGAATCCACCCTCGCCTGGCCCGACCAGGCCGGGCTCGCCCGCCTGGTCCAGGAGGCCGGGTGGGGCGAGGTGCGCTGGCGCGACCTGACCTTCGGGGTCGCCGCGCTGCACCACGCCGTCAACCCGGGCTGATCAGGTCGGTCCGGACGTCAGGGGCGATTCGGACCGGTCCAAATCCCGCGCGGCCGAGAGGTACCCACGGGCCGCTCCAAAGGAATAGACTCCCCAACGGATTCTTGTGAAGTACTTCACAAGCGAACGAGCTAAGAGGAACGCTGTGACCGACTCCACCCGACAGGCTGACGTGATCGTCGTCGGGGCCGGCCCCGCCGGGTCGTCGACCGCCTACTGGCTGGCCCAGGCCGGCCTGCGCGTGCTGCTGTTGGAGAAGGCGACGTTCCCGCGCGACAAGATCTGCGGCGACGGCCTCACCCCCCGTGCGGTGCGCGCGCTGATCTCGATGGGCGTGGACATCAACGACCCCGGCTTCAGCCGGAACAAGGGCCTGCGCATCTACGGCGGCGGCGTCAAGATCGAGCTGCCCTGGCCCGAGCTGGCCAGCTTCCCCGACTTCGGCCTGGTGCGCACCCGGATGGACCTCGACCGGCTGCTCGCCGAGCACGCCGGCAAGGCCGGGGCCGAGCTGCTGCAGGGCTGCAACGTCACCGGCCCCATCCTCGACGACCGCACCGACCGCATCATCGGCGTGACCGCCAAGTACCAGGGCGAGGAGGTCGAGTTCCACGCGCCGCTGGTCGTCGCGGCCGACGGCAACTCCACCCGCCTCTCGCTGGCCATGGGCCTGCGCCGCCGCGAGGACCGGCCGATGGGCGTGGCGGTGCGCCGCTACTACGAGAGCCCCCGCCACACCGACGACTACATGGAGGCGTGGCTGGAGCTGTGGGACGGGCAGCGGCTGCTGCCCGGCTACGGCTGGGTCTTCCCGGTCGCCGACGGCACCTGCAACGTCGGCCTCGGCCTGCTCAACACCTCCAAGTCGTTCCAGAACGTCGACTACCGCAACATGCTCAAGCTCTGGACCTCGAACATGCCCCAGGAGTGGCAGTTCGACGAGGAGCACGCCACCGGCCCGGCCCGCGGCGCGGCGCTGCCGATGGGCTTCAACCGGCAGCCGCACTACACCCGCGGGATGCTGCTGGTCGGCGACGCGGGCGGCATGATCAACCCCTTCAACGGCGAGGGCATCGACTACGCGCTGGAGTCCGGCCGCCTGGCCGCCGACATCATGGTGCAGGCGCTGTCGCGCCGCACCCCCGCGCAGCGCGAGCGCACGCTCTACGAGTACCCGCGCATCCTCAAGGACGAGCACGGCGGCTACTTCACGCTGGCGCGCGTCTTCGTGCAGGCCATCGGGGACCCACGGGTGATGAAGTTCCTCACCACCCACGGCCTGCCGCACCCCACGCTGATGCGGTTCACGCTCAAGCTGCTGGCGAACCTCACCGACCCCAAGGGCGGTGACGCGATGGACCGCCTCATCAACGCCATGCAGAAGGTGGCACCGGCCGCATAACCGATCCCCGGAGGGGAGTGCTATTGATCACCTTGGCTAGGGTGGCGACCCGCGTCCGTGACCGAGGTCACGGGCCGGTCGTCACCGTGGCGCGGCCCCCGAGCGCCTTGAACGCTCGGGCCCGCGCCCCGTACAGCGTCGTACGTTCCGAGGAGAGGGTGTAGAGACGTGGATCTCTATGTTCCGATCATTGTGCTGGGAGTGCTGGCGTTCCTGTTCGCCGCCGGCTCGGTGGCGATGGCCTCCCTGACGGGTCCCAAACGATGGAACCGGGCGCGGCTGGACGCCTACGAGTGCGGCATCGAGCCGACCCCGCAGCCGGTCGGCGGCGGGCGCTTCCCGGTGAAGTACTACCTGACGGCGATGCTGTTCATCGTCTTCGACATTGAGATCATCTTCCTCTATCCCTGGGCGGTCGCCTTCGACCACCTGGGGATTTTCGGTCTGGTGGAGATGGTCCTGTTCATCCTCACCGTGCTGGTGGCGTACGCCTACATCTGGCGTCGCGGTGGTCTGGAGTGGGACTGACATGGGTCTAGAGGAAAAACTCCCCAGCGGATTCCTGCTGACCTCGGTCGAGCAGGTCGCCGGATGGGCGCGCAAGAGCTCGGTGTGGCCGGCCACCTTCGGGCTGGCGTGCTGCGCGATCGAGATGATGGCGAGCGGCGACCCGCGGCACGACTTCTCGCGCTGGGGCATGGAGCGCGCCTCGGCGACGCCGCGGCAGGCCGACCTGATGATCGTGGCGGGCCGGGTCAGCCAGAAGATGGCGCCGGTGCTGCGCCAGATCTACGACCAGATGACCGAGCCCAAGTGGGTCATCGCGATGGGCGTGTGCGCCTCCTCGGGCGGCATGTTCAACAACTACGCGATCGTGCAGGGCGTGGACCACATCGTGCCGGTGGACATCTACCTGCCCGGCTGCCCGCCGCGGCCGGAGATGCTGCTGGACGCGATCCTCAAGTTGCACGACAAGATCCAGAACACCAAGCTCGGGCCGCAGCGAGCCCGGCAGATCGAGGAGCTGGAAGTGGCCAAGCGCCGGCAGCTTCCGCTGCTGGGACAGGGGACGGTCTAGATGAGTTCGCAACACCCCGAGCAGCAGGCCGAGCAGGCCGCCGACCGCCTGCCCGCCGAGCGCGAGGAGGAGCGGCGCGAGCAGCCGGTCGCCCGCACGGGCATGTTCGGCGTCAAGACCAGCGGCGACACCTCCGGGTACGGCGGCCTGGTCGTCCGGCAGCGCCCCAAGGTGTCGTCCGCGCGCCCCTACGGCGGCCCCGAGGGCGGCGGCGAGGAGGGGGTCTTCGACGAGATCGCCGACGAGCTGGCCCGCGTGCTGCCCGACTTCGGCGACGCCGTCGAGCGCGTGGTGGTCGACCGCGGCGAGATGACGCTGCACGTCAGGCGCGAGCACCTGCCCGCGGTCGCACAGCGGATGCGCGACGAGCCGGAGCTGCGCTTCGAGCTGTGCACCGGCGTGTCCGGCGTGCACTACCCCGACGACGCCGGGGCCGAGCTGCACGCGGTCTACCACCTGCTGTCGATCACCCACAACCGGCGCGTGCGGCTGGAGGTGACCTGCCCCGACGCCGACCCGCACATCCCGTCGGTCGTGGCGGTCTACCCCACCAACGACTGGCACGAGCGCGAGACCTTCGACTTCTTCGGGATCGTGTTCGACGGGCACCCGGCGCTCACCCGCATCGAGATGCCCGACGACTGGGTCGGCCACCCGCAGCGCAAGGACTACCCGCTCGGCGGCATCCCGGTCGAGTACCGCGGCGCCGAGATCCCGCCGCCCGACGAGCGGAGGTCCTACGTATGAGCCGCATGAGCCGGCCGTGGGGCGCCGAGATCCCGGCCCTGCTGGTTCGCCGGGGACGAGCGGAGGTCCTACGTATGAGCCGCGCGACCGAAGAACAGCGTCCCTCGGAGCACGGGGACGAGCGGAGGAGTGACGCATGAGCCCCTCGACCAAGTACACCGAGTACGACGCGTACGCCGCCGAGGAGGCGGCCGAGGGCCGGGTCTTCGACGTCAACGGCGCCGACTGGGACCAGGTCGTGGCCGGCGCCGAGGACGCGGGCGACGAGCGCCTGGTCGTCAACATGGGCCCGCAGCACCCGTCCACGCACGGCGTGCTGCGCCTGATCCTCACCCTCGACGGCGAGACGGTGACCGAGTGCCGGGTGGGCATCGGCTACCTGCACACCGGCATCGAGAAGAACATGGAGTTCCGCACCTGGACGCAGGGCACCACGTTCTGCACCCGGATGGACTACCTGGCGCCGATCTTCAACGAGACGGCGTACTGCCTGGGCGTGGAGAAGCTGCTCGGCATCACCGACCAGATCCCCGAGCGGGCGCAGATCATCCGGGTGCTCATGATGGAGCTCAACCGGATCTCCTCCCACCTGGTCGCGATCGCCACCTTCGGCCTGGAGCTCGGCGCGACCACGGTCATGCTCAACGGCTTCATCGAGCGCGAGTACACCCTCGACCTGTTCGAGGAGATCTCGGGCCTGCGCATGAACATGGCGTACGTGCGCCCGGGCGGCGTCGCCCAGGACCTGCCCAGCGGGGCGATGAGCAAGCTGCAGGACTACCTGGAGCGGATGCCGAAGCGGTTCCAGGCGCTGCGGAAGCTGATGGACGCCAACCCCGTCTACCTGGCCCGCACCAAGGACATCGCGTACCTGGACCTCACCGGCTGCATGGCGCTCGGCGTCACCGGCCCGGTGCTGCGCGCGACCGGACTGCCGTGGGACCTGCGCAAGTCGCAGCCCTACTGCGGGTACGAGACCTACGACTTCGAGGTCCACACCCAGAACACCAGCGACGTCTACGGCCGCTACCTGGTGCGCATGGCCGAGATGGAGGAGTCGCTGAAGATCGTCCAGCAGTGCGTGGACCGGCTGCAGACGGTCAAGGGCCCGGTGATGGTCGAGGACAAGAAGATCGGCTGGCCCGCGCAGCTCGCGATCGGCGCCGACGGCATGGGCAACTCGCCCCGCCACATCGCGCACATCATGGGCACCTCGATGGAAGCGCTCATCCACCACTTCAAGCTGGTGACCGAGGGCTTCCGCGTTCCGGCGGGCCAGGCGTACGCGGCCGTGGAGTCGCCGCGCGGCGAGCTCGGCGTGCACGTGGTCAGCGACGGCGGCACCCGGCCCTACCGGGTGCACTTCCGCGACCCGTCCTTCACCAACCTGCAAGCGGCCCCGGTGATGTCGGAAGGCGGCATGATCGCCGACGTCATCGCCGCGGTCGCCTCGATCGATCCGGTCATGGGGGGAGTGGACCGTTGACGGACGAGCCCACGACATATCAGATCACCACGCGCGTCACCGCCGAGTACGACCCCGAGGTGCGGGCCGGGCTGGAGCGCGACGCCAAGGAGATCATCGCGCGGTACCCGAAGCCGCGCTCGGCGCTGCTGCCGATGCTGCACCTGGTGCAGTCGGTGGACGGCCACATCACGCAGGCCGGGATCGACTTCTGCGCGGAGATGCTCGGCATCACCTCGGCGCAGGTCACCGGCGTGGCGACGTTCTACACCCAGTACAAGCACCGGCCGGTCGGCGAGTACCACGTCGGCGTGTGCATCAACACGCTGTGCGCGGTGATGGGCGGCGACCAGATCTGGCAGGAGCTGAGCGAGCACGTCGGCGTCGGCCATGACGAGGCCACCCCGGACGGCTCGGTGTCGCTGGAGCGCATCGAGTGCAACGCCGCCTGCGACTTCGCCCCGGTGATGACGGTCAACTGGGAGTTCTACGACAACATGACCCCGGAGAAGGCCAGGGCCCTGGTCGACGACCTGCGCGCTGGTAAGCAAGTGCTTCCTTCTCGCGGTCCGAACAGCCTGTGCACCTGGAAGGAGGCCAGCCGCGTGCTGGCCGGCTTCCCCGACGGCCGCGCCCACGAGGGCGTCCAGGCCGGACCGGAGTCGCTGCGCGGGCTGGAGCTGGCCAAGGAGCGCGGCTGGACCGCGCCCCCGGCCGACGCCGACCGCGAGCAGCCGCACGAGCCGGTGCAGGCCGACGAGGTCTCCGACCCGCCGCCCAACGAGCCCGGCAAGCCCATCGCCGGCGAGGTCAAGCCCGGATCGCAGGAGGGCCGCAACCAGTGACCACGCTCACCCCGATCCTCACCAGGAACTGGGACCAGGCCGACTCCTTCACCCGCGCCGGGTACGAGCGCGAGGGCGGCTACCGCGCCCTGCGCACGGCGCTGGGCATGGAGCCGGACACGATCGTCCAGGCGGTCAAGGACTCCGGCCTGCGCGGCCGCGGCGGCGCGGGCTTCCCCACCGGCATGAAGTGGGGCTTCCTGCCCGCCAGCAGCCCGAACCCGCGCTACCTGGTGGTCAACGCCGACGAGTCCGAGCCGGGCACGTGCAAGGACATCCCGCTGATGATGGCCAACCCGCACGTGCTCATCGAGGGCATCGTCATCAGCTCCTACGCGATCAAGTCCAACCACGCGTTCATCTACGTGCGCGGCGAGGTGCTGCACGTCATCCGCCGCCTCCAGCAGGCGGTCGCGGAGGCGTACGAGGCCGGCTACCTCGGGCAGGACATCCTCGGCTCCGGCTACGACCTGGAACTGGTCGTGCACACCGGCGCCGGGGCCTACATCTGCGGCGAGGAGACGGCGCTGCTGGACTCCCTGGAGGGGTTCCGCGGTCAGCCCAGGCTCAAGCCTCCGTTCCCTGCGGTCGCGGGACTCTACGGCGGTCCCACCGTCATCAACAACG
This sequence comes from Spirillospora sp. CA-253888, assembly GCA_050936435.1. GTDB lineage: Bacteria > Actinomycetota > Actinomycetes > Streptosporangiales > Streptosporangiaceae > Spirillospora. Next base: position 3,052,036 of record JBNJMT010000001.1, on the reverse strand, counting down.
TCGAGTCCATCGCCTCGGTTCCCTCGATCGTGGGGAACGGCGCCGACTGGTTCGCCGCGATGGGCACCGAGAAGTCCCAGGGCTACGGGATCTTCTCGCTGTCGGGGCACGTCACCCGGCCCGGCCAGTACGAGGCCCCGCTCGGCATCACGCTGCGCGAGCTGCTGGACATGGCGGGCGGCGTCCGCGAGGGGCACCGGCTGAAGTTCTGGACGCCGGGCGGCTCCTCCACCCCGCTGTTCACCGAGGAGCACCTGGACGTGCCGCTGGACTTCGAGTCGGTCGGCGCGGCCGGGTCGATGCTCGGCACCCGCGCGCTCCAGATCTTCGACGAGACGGTCTGCGTCGTGCGCGCGGTGCTGCGCTGGTCGGAGTTCTACGCGCACGAGTCGTGCGGCAAGTGCACGCCGTGCCGCGAGGGCACCTACTGGTACAAGCAGATGCTCAAGCGGCTGGAGGCCGGCCAGGGCTCCGAGGAGGACCTGGAGACCCTGCTGGACCTGTCCGACAACATCCTCGGCCGGTCGTTCTGCGCCCTGGGCGACGGCGCGACCAGCCCGGTGGTCTCGTCCATCAAGCTGTTCCGCGACGAGTACCTGAAGCATTTCGAGCTGGGGCGCTGCCCGTTCGACCCGGCCAAGTCCACCCTCTGGGCAGGTGCCTGATGACCGTCACCGAGAACAACGCGCAGGTCGAGAAGGTCGAGATGGTGCCGGTCACCATCGACGGCTTCGAGATCGAGGTGCCCAAGGGCACGCTCATCATCCGGGCCGCCGAGCTGCTCGGCATCCAGATCCCGCGCTTCTGCGACCACCCCCTGCTGGACCCGGTCGGGGCCTGCCGCCAGTGCCTGGTGGAGATCCCCGACGCGGGCAACGGCCGGGGGATGCCCAAGCCGCAGGCCTCCTGCACCACCGCGGTGATGCCGGGCATGGTGATCAAGACCCAGCTCACCTCGCCGGTCGCCGACAAGGCGCAGCACGGCGTGATGGAGCTGCTGCTGATCAACCACCCGCTGGACTGCCCGGTCTGCGACAAGGGCGGCGAGTGCCCGCTGCAGAACCAGGCGATGTCCAACGGCCGCGGCGAGTCGCGCTTCACCGAGGCCAAGCGGACCTTCCCCAAGCCGATCGCGCTGTCCAGCCAGGTGCTGCTGGACCGCGAGCGCTGCATCCAGTGCGCCCGCTGCACGCGCTTCTCCGACCAGATCGCCGGGGACGCGTTCATCGACCTGCTGGAGCGCGGCGCCAAGGAGCAGGTCGGCGCGGCCGACGGCAAGCCGTTCCAGTCCTACTTCTCCGGCAACACCGTGCAGATCTGCCCGGTGGGCGCGCTGACCGGCGCGGCCTACCGGTTCCGGTCGCGGCCGTTCGACCTGGTGTCGCAGCCGAGCACCTGCGAGCACTGCGCGGCCGGGTGCGCGCTGCGCACCGACCACCGGCGCGGGAAGATCACGCGGCGGCTGGCCGGGGACGACCCGCAGGTCAACGAGGAGTGGAACTGCGACAAGGGCCGCTGGGCGTTCACCTACGCCACCCGGCCCGAGCGCCTCACCCACCCGCTGGTGCGCAACGACAAGGGCGAGCTGGAGGTCGCGTCCTGGCCCGAGGCGCTGGAGATAGCGGCGCGCGGCCTGGCGGCGGCGCGCGGCAGCGCCGGGGTCCTGACCGGCGGCCGCCTCACCCTTGAGGACGCCTACGCCTACGCCAAGTTCGCGCGGATCGCCCTCGGCACCAACGATGTGGACTTCCGGGCCCGGCCGCACTCGGCCGAGGAGGCCGACTTCCTGGCCGCCGCGGTGGCGGGGCGGCCCATCGAGGTGTCCTACTCCGACCTGGAGAAGGCCCCGGCGGTGCTGCTGGCCGGCTTCGAGCCGGAGGAGGAGTCGCCGATCGTCTTCCTGCGGCTGCGCAAGGCGTTCCGCAAGAAGGCGCTGAAGGTGTACGCGGTCGCGCCGTTCGCCTCGCGCGGCCTGGCCAAGGTCGGCGGCACGCTGCTGCCGGCCGTGCCGGGCGGCGAGGCCGAGGTCCTCGGCGCGCTGGTCGGCGGGGACGGCTTCCCCGGCGTCCGCGAGCTGCTGGAGACCCCCGGCGCCGTGATCATGGTCGGGGAGCGGCTGGCGGCCAGCCCCGGCGCGCTGTCCAGCGTGATCAGGCTGGCGCACAGCACCGGCGCGCGGCTCGCGTGGGTGCCGCGCCGGGCGGGCGAGCGCGGCGCGCTGGAGGCCGGCGCGCTGCCGGGCCTGCTGCCGATCGGCCGCCCGGCCACCGACCCGGCCGCGCGCGCCGAGGTCGCCCGCACCTGGGGCGTGGCCGAGCTGCCGAGCACGCCGGGCCGCGACACCGCCGCGATCCTGGCGGAGGCGGCGGCCGGACGGCGCGGCGCGCTGCTGGTCGGCGGCGTCGACCCCTACGACCTGCCCGACCCGGAGGCGGCGATCGCGGCGCTGGACGCCACCCCGTTCGTCGTCAGCCTGGAGCAGCGGCCGAGCGCGGTCACCGACCGCGCCGACGTGGTGCTGCCGGTCGCGGCCGTCGCCGAGAAGTCCGGCACGTTCGTGGACTGGGAGGGCCGCGGCCGCCCGTTCGAGGTCGTGCTGAAGTCGGCCGGCAAGCTGTCGGACCTGCGGGTGCTGGACGCGCTCGCCGGCGAGATGGACGTGCACCTCGGCCTACCGGGCCCCGAGGCCGCGCGCCGCGAGCTGACCGAGCTCGGCGCCTACCGGGGCGAGCGCCCCGCCGCGCCGAGCGTGCCGCAGAACGTGCCGCCCGCGCCCGGCCCCGGCCAGGCGCTGCTGTCGAGCTGGCGGATGCTGCTGGACGACGGCACCCTCCAGGACGGCGAGCCCTACCTGGCCGGCACCGCCCGGCCGCCGGTGGTGCGGCTGTCGCCCGTGACCGCCGCCGAGCTCGGCATCGAGCCGGCCGCGGCGCGGACCGGCCCGACCGGGCCGGCGGGCGCCACCGTCACCGTTACCGGCCCGCGCGGCAGCGTGACGCTGCCCCTGGAGATCACCCCCGGCATGGCCGACCGGGTGGCGTGGCTGCCGGCCAACTCCGCCGGCGTCGCCCCGCACCGTGACCTGGGCGCGGCAGCCGGAAGCCTGGTCACCCTCTCCTCTGGAGGCACCTCATGAGGTCGCTCGTGCTGGCGGGCCCGGCGCCGACCGATCCGACGCTGTCCACCTTCGGCAACGACCCGTGGTGGCTGATCGGCGGCAAGGTCCTGGCCGTCTTCGTCTTCCTCGTGCTGACCGTGCTGATGTCCATGTGGGTCGAGCGCCGGGTCATCGGCCGGATGCAGCTGCGCGTCGGCCCGAACCGGTGCGGCCCGTTCGGGCTGCTGCAGGGCCTCGCCGACGGCGTGAAGCTGGCGCTGAAGGAGGACATCGTCCCGCGCCAGGTGGACAAGGTCGTGTTCGTCCTGGCGCCGATCGTGTCGGCGGTCCCGGCGTTCATCTCCTTCATCATCATCCCGTTCGGGCCGACGGTGTCGGTCTTCGGGCACCACACCGCGCTGCAGGGCACCGACCTGCCGGTCGCGGTGCTGCTGGTGCTGGCGATGTCGTCGATCGGCGTGTACGGCATCGTGCTGGCGGGCTGGTCGTCGATGTCGCCCTACTCGCTGCTGGGCGGGCTGCGCTCGTCGGCGCAGGTGATCTCCTACGAGATCGCGATGGGCCTGTCGTTCGTGGCGGTGTTCCTGTTCGCCGGGTCCATGTCCACGACCGAGATCGTCAACCGGCAGGCCGACACGTGGTTCGTGGTGCTGCTGCTGCCCTCGTTCATCGTCTACGTGATCACGATGATGGGCGAGTCCAACCGCATCCCCTTCGACCTGCCCGAGGGCGAGGGCGAGCTGGTCGGCGGCTTCCACACCGAGTACTCCTCGCTGAAGTTCGCGATGTTCTTCCTGGCCGAGTACATCAACCTGGCCACCCTGTCGGCCCTCGCCACCACCCTGTTCCTGGGCGGCTGGCGGGCCCCGGCGCCGATCTCCACCTTCTGGGAGGGCGCCAACTCCGGCTGGTGGCCGGTGCTGTGGTTCATGGTGAAGCTCTGGGCGTTCATCTTCTTCTTCATCTGGCTGCGCGGCTCGCTGCCCCGCGTCCGCTACGACCAGCTGATGAAGCTCGGCTGGAAGGTGCTCATGCCCTTCTCGCTGGGCTGGATCCTGCTGGTGGCCACCATCCGCGCGCTGCGCAACGAGGGCGTCGCGATGCAGCAGATCACGCTGATCGCGGCCGCCGTCGCGGCGGTGGTGCTGGGCCTGACGATCGTGTGGGAGATGGTGCGCGGCGGCAAGGACGGGCGCGACGCGGGCCCCGCCGCCGAGGCGGCTCCCGTCGACCCGGCGGCGGGCGGGTTCCCCGTGCCGCCCATGGACGCGCCGCACTACCACGGCCGCAAGGCCGCCGACGTGCCGCTACCGCGCAAGACCGAATCCTCTCGGAAGGAGGTCGGAAGTGGGATTCACTGACTTCCTGAACCCGGTCAAGGGGTTCGGGGTCTCGTTCCACCAGATGTTCATGAAGAGCGAGACCGTCCAGTACCCCGAGGTGAAGAAGCCGACCGCGCCCCGCTTCCACGGCCGGCACCAGCTCAACCGGTGGCCGGACGGGCTGGAGAAGTGCGTGGGCTGCGAGCTGTGCGCCTGGGCGTGCCCGGCCGACGCCATCTTCGTGGAGGGCGCCGACAACACCGAGGACGAGCGCTACTCGCCGGGTGAGCGGTACGGCCGCGTCTACCAGATCAACTACCTGCGCTGCATCCTGTGCGGGCTGTGCATCGAGGCGTGCCCGACCCGGGCGCTGACCATGACCAACGAGTACGAGCTGGCCGACGACAGCCGCGAGTCCCTGATCTACACCAAGGACATGCTGCTGGCGCCCCTGCGCGAGGGCATGGAGACGCCGCCGCACGCCATGCGGCTCGGCGAGACCGAGGAGGACTACTACCGCCTCGGCCTCCAGCCCGAGGAAGGGGACAAGAAGTGACGGCACAGATCATCGCCGGGCAGGTGGCCGACGCGCAGCCCGGCGAGGCGTTCATCTTCTGGGCGCTGGCGGCGGTGTCCACGCTGGCCGCGCTCGGCATGATCTTCATGCGGCGGGCGGTGCACTCGGCGCTGCTGCTGGCGGTGGTGATGCTCTCGCTGGCGGCGCTGTACGCGGTGCAGGGCGCGCCGTTCCTGGCGTTCGTGCAGGTCATCGTCTACACCGGCGCGGTGCTGATGCTGTTCCTGTTCGTCCTGATGCTGGTGGGGGTCTCCTCCACCGACTCGCTGGTGGAGACGATCCGCGGGCAGCGGCTGTGGGCGACGGTCGGCGCGCTCGGCTTCCTGGTCCTGCTGGCGGCGGGCCTCGGCAACGCCGCGCTCGGCGACTCGGCCGGGCTGAAGAAGGCCAACGAGGAGTACGGCGGCAACGTCGAGGGCCTCGCCGCCCTGCTGTTCGGCAAGTACGTGTTCGCCTTCGAGGTGACCAGCGCGCTGCTGATCACCGCGGCGCTGGGCGCGATGGTGCTGGCGCACCGCGAGCGCACCACGCCCAAGGACACCCAGCGCGACCTGTCCATCAAGCGGTTCAAGAGCGGCGAGCACCCCGGCCCGCTGCCCGGCCCCGGCACCTACGCGCGGCACAACGCGGTGGACATGCCGGCGCTGCTGCCCGACGGCACCCCGTCGGAGCTGTCGGTCAACCCGGTCATCGCGGCCCGCACCGACACCGCCTCGCGCCACGCCGACCTGTACGGCGAGGACGAGCGGGACGCGCTGGCCGAGGACGTGGCCGCCGTCAAGGCGATCACCGGCGAGGTGCACGGCGCGGGCGCCGAGCAGCGGTCGGTCAAGGCGGGCACCCCGGTGTCGGGCGGTGCCTCCGGCGGGGCGAGCGAAAGCGAGGCTGGTCAATGAGCCCGGGACACTACCTGGCGCTGTCGGCGATCCTGTTCACGATCGGCGCGGTGGGCGTGCTGGTGCGGCGCAACGCGATCGTGGTGTTCATGTGCGTGGAGCTGATGCTGAACGCCACCAACCTCGCCTTCGTCACCTTCGCCCGCCAGCACGGCAACCTCGACGGCCAGATCATCGCGTTCTTCGTGATGGTGGTGGCCGCGGCCGAGGTCGTGGTCGGCCTGGCGATCATCATGACCATCTTCCGGACCCGCAGGTCGTCGTCGGTGGACGACGCGAACCTGCTGAAGTACTGAGGGGCACGGGGTGAAAGCTGAAGGCGTCCAGGCCCTGGCCTGGCTTCTGATCGCCCTGCCCCTGGCGGGTGCGGCGGTCCTGCTGCTCGGCGGTCGGCGCACCGACAGATGGGGGCACCTGCTCGGTACCGCCATGTCGCTCGGTGCGTTCGCCGTCGGCGCGGCCATGTTCGTGCAGATGCTCGGCTACGGGGGCGAGGAGCGGCGGCGCACGCTGCACCTGTGGGAGTTCCTCCAGGCCGGCTCCCTGAAGGTCGATGTGGACCTGCTGGTGGACCCGCTGTCCATCAGCTTCGTGCTGCTGATCACCGGGGTGGGCTCGCTCATCCACATCTACTCGATCGGCTACATGTCGCACGACCCGGACCGGCGGCGCTTCTTCGCCTACCTGAACCTGTTCGTGGCCGCGATGCTGCTGCTGGTGCTGGGCGGCAACTACGTCATGACCTTCATCGGCTGGGAGGGCGTGGGCCTCGCCTCCTACCTGCTGATCGGGTTCTGGCAGCACAAGCCGACCGCCGCGACCGCCGCCAAGAAGGCGTTCGTGGTCAACCGGGTCGGCGACTTCGGGTTCGTCGTGGCGCTCATGCTGATGTTCGCCACGTTCGGCACCTTCGGGTTCGAGCAGATCCTGGGCACCGGCGCCGAGCACGTGGGCGCCGCGTCCCAGCTGAGCACCGGCACCGCCACCGCGATCGGGCTGATGCTGCTGGTGGGCGCGTGCGGCAAGTCCGCGCAGCTCCCGCTGCAGTCCTGGCTGCTGGACGCGATGGAGGGCCCGACCCCGGTGTCGGCCCTGATCCACGCCGCGACCATGGTGACCGCGGGCGTCTACCTGATCGTCCGCTCCGCGCCGATCTTCGAGATGTCGGAGACCGCGCAGCTGGTGGTCACCATCGTCGGCGCGGTCACGCTGCTGGCCGGTGCGATCATCGGTTGCGGCAAGGACGACATCAAGAAGGCGCTGGCCGGCTCGACGATGTCGCAGATCGGCTACATGGTGCTGGCCGCCGGCCTCGGCCCGGCCGGGTACGCGATCGCGATCGCGCACCTGATCGCGCACGGCTTCTTCAAGGCGGGCCTGTTCCTCGGCGCCGGGTCGGTCATGCACGCCATGAACGACGACGTCAACATGCGCCACTACGGCGCGCTGCGCGGCGTCATGAAGATCACCTGGGCCACCTTCGGGCTGGGCTACCTGGCGATCATCGGTGTGCCGCCGTTCTCGGGCTACTTCACCAAGGACGGCGTCATCGAGGCCGCGTTCGCGCACGACGGCGCCACCGGCATCGTGCTGGGGAGCTGCGCGCTGCTCGGCGCGGCGATCACCGCGTTCTACATGTCGCGGGTGATGTTCATGACCTTCTACGGCACCAAGCGCTGGGAGGAGGGCGTGCACCCGCACGAGTCGCCCAAGGTGATGACGGTGCCGCTGATGGTGCTGGCGATCGGCTCGATCGGCGCCGGCGCGTTCCTGATGCTGGGCGGCTTCTCCGACTTCCTCGCCCCGGTCGTGGGCGAGCCGGAGGAGCACCACGGCTTCAACCCGTTCGCCCCGGCCGGCCTCGCGGCCCTGGTGCTGGTGGCGGCGGGCGTCGCGGTCGCGTGGCGGCAGTACGGCGCGCGGCCGGTGCCGGTGGAGGCCCCGGCCGGGTCCTTCATCACCGTCGCGGCCCGCAAGGACCTGTACGGCGACGCGCTGAACGAGTCGCTGCTGATGCGTCCCGGCCAGTGGCTGACCCGCCTGGCGGTCTGGTTCGACAACCGGGGCGTCGACGGCGCGGTGAACGGCCTGGCGGCCGGGATCGGCGGTAGTTCGGGCCGCGTCCGCAGGGTCCAGACCGGCTTCGTTCGTTCCTATGCCCTGTCAATGTTCTTCGGCGCTGCGGTCATCGTGGCGGCGCTGCTGGTGGTGAACGTCTGATGGAAGACTTTCCCTGGCTGAGCCTGCTCATCGCGCTGCCGCTGGTCGGCGCGGTGGTCGTGGGCCTGCTGCCCGGCGCGAAAGAGGCGCTGGTCAAGCAGACGGCCCTCGGCGTCTCACTGCTGGTCGGCGCGCTGACCGTGGTGATGGCGCTCGGGTTCGACCCCGACGGCGCGCGGTTCCAGTTCACCGAGAAGTACTGGTGGATCAAGCAGTTCGGCGTGCACTGGGCGGTCGGCGTCGACGGCGTCGCGCTCGTGCTGGTGCTGCTGTCGGTCATCCTGGTGCCGCTGGTCATCCTGGCCTCCTGGACCGCCGACGGCCGCTCCGGCGGCGTGGACGTGCCGCCCAAGCGCTCGGTGAAGACCTACTTCGCGCTGCTGCTGGCGCTGGAAGCGATGATGATCGGCGTCTTCGCGGCGACCGACGTGTTCGTCTTCTACGTCTTCTTCGAGGCGATGCTGATCCCGGTGTACTTCCTCATCGGGTCCTACGGCGGCGCGCAGCGGTCCTACGCGGCGGTCAAGTTCCTGCTGTACTCGCTGTTCGGCGGCCTGCTGATGCTGGTCGCGGTGCTGTGGCTGGTCAAGCTGTCCAACGACCACCTCGGGCACGGCACGTTCCTGTTCGAGGAACTGCGCACCATCAAGGACGTGGACCCGACCACCGCCAAGTGGCTGTTCCTCGGCTTCTTCATCGCCTTCGCGATCAAGGCGCCGATGGTGCCGGTGCACACCTGGCTGCCCGACGCCGCCGCGCAGGCCCCGGCCGGCGCGCTGGTGCTGATCGTGGGCGTGCTGGACAAGGTCGGCACCTACGGGATGCTGCGGTTCTGCCTGGAGCTGTTCCCGGGCGCGTCCGCCTGGGCGGCCCCGGTCGTCATCGCGTTCGCGGTGCTGAGCATCGTCTACGGCGCGGTGCTGGCCATCGGGCAGGTCGACCTCAAGCGGCTGGTCGCCTACACCTCGGTGTCGCACTTCGGGTTCATCGTGCTGGGCATCTTCGCGATGACCAGCGCGGCGCAGTCCGGCGCGGCGCTGTACATGGTCAACCACGGGTTCTCGACCGGCGCGCTGTTCCTGATCGTCGGCTTCCTGATCGTGCGCCGCCGCTCGGCGAAGATCTCCGACTTCGGCGGCGTGCAGAAGGTCGCGCCGGTGCTGGCCGGGACCTTCCTGATCGCGGGCCTGTCGGGGCTGTCGCTGCCGGGCCTCGCGCCGTTCGTGTCGGAGTTCATGGTGCTGACCGGCACCTTCAGCCGGTACGAGGTCGCCGCGATCGTCGCGACGTCCGGCATCGTGCTGGCGGCCATCTACATCCTGTGGACCTACCAGCGGACCATGGGCGGCCCGGCCGTCGAGAAGGTGCAGGGCATGGCCGACCTCACGGCCCGGGAGAAGTGGGCGGTCGCCCCGATCATCGCGATCATCATCGCGATGGGCTTCTTCCCGCAGCCGGTGCTCAACGTGATCAACCCCTCGGTCAAGGTGACGCTGGAACGGGTCGGCCAGCCGCAGGACCCGGCGCCGAAGATCGGTACCGTCGCGGAGAACGGAGCACGTCCGTGAGCCCTCAACTGAACGTCCTGGCGCAGGGCGCGGAGATCCCCGCCCCGCACATCGAGTACGGGCAGCTCGGGCCGATGCTGCTGGTGTTCGGCGTCGCCATCGCCGGCGTGCTGGTCGAGGCGTTCGTCGGCCGCTCCTGGCGGTACGCCGTCCAGGTGCCGCTGACCTTCCTCGGCCTGTTCGGCGCCTTCGTCTGGACGATCGTGCTCGGGGTGGTCGACAAGCCGTTCCACGTCGCCGCCATGGGCGCGCTCGGCGTGGACGGCCCGACCCTGTTCCTCCAGGGCACCATCCTGGTGCTGGCGCTGATCAGCCTGCTGCTGATCGCCGAGCGGCAGCAGTCGCACTTCACCGCGCAGGCCTCGGCCCTGCCGGGCAGTGAGGCCGAGCAGGAGACGATGGCGGCGGGCATCACCCAGACCGAGATCTTCCCGCTGATGATGTTCGCGGTCGGCGGCATGCTGATGTTCCCGGCGGCCAACGACCTGCTGACCATGTTCGTGGCGCTGGAGGTGCTGTCGCTGCCGCTGTACCTGCTGTGCGGGCTGGCCCGGCGGCGGCGCCTGCTGTCGCAGGAGGCGGCGGTCAAGTACTTCCTGCTCGGCGCCTTCTCCTCGGCGTTCTTCCTGTACGGCGCGGCGCTGCTGTACGGGTACGCCGGATCGGTGCGGCTGTCGGTCATCGCGGCGCAGATCTCCCGCGACGCGGGCAGCGAGACCATGCTGCTGGCGGGCGTCGCGCTGCTGTCGGTCGGCCTGCTGTTCAAGATCGGCGCGGTGCCGTTCCACATGTGGAAGCCCGACGTCTACCAGGGCGCGCCGACCCCGATCACCGCCCTGATGGCCTCGTGCACGATGGTGTCGGCGTTCGGGGCGCTGCTGCGGGTCTACTACGTGGCGCTGGAGAAGCTGGAGTGGGACTGGGAGCCCGCGATGTGGGGTGTGGCGATTCTCACGATGGTGGCCGGCGCCGTCATCGCGATCACCCAGACCGACATCAAGCGGATGCTCGCCTACTCCTCCATCGCGCACGCGGGCTTCCTGCTCACCGCGGTGGTGGCGACCTCCGAGAAGGGCCTGTCGGGCGCGCTGTTCTACCTGGCCGCCTACGGGTTCACCACGATCGGCGCGTTCGCGGTGATCACGATGGTGCGGGACGCGGGCGGCGAGGCCGGCCACCTGTCGCGGTGGGCGGGCCTCGGCAAGCGATCTCCCCTGGTGGCGGGCGTTTTCGCCTTCTTCCTGCTGGCCTTCGCGGGCATTCCGCTGACCAGCGGGTTCACCGGGAAGTTCGCGGTGTTCCAGGCGGCGGTCGACGCCGGCGCGACCCCGCTGGTCGTGGTCGGCGTGCTGTCGTCGGCGGTCGCGGCGTTCTTCTACGTCCGGGTCATCGTGGTGATGTTCTTCAGCGAGCCCGAGGCCGACGGCCCCACGGTGGTGGCCGCACCGGCGACCGCGGCTGCTGTGGCGCTCGGCCTGGCGGCTACTGTGGTACTCGGCGTGTTGCCGCAGCCCATGCTCGACCTGGCGGGGCAGGCGGCGGCGCAGTTGTTCGTCCGGTAGGGGGTTTGGGTGAGTAGCGCTTTCGCTGGGGAATCCGCGCAGCAGACGACGGGGCCGTTCGGGCTGCCGATCGACGCGGACCTGGCGGCGGACGTCCGCACGCGGCTGGACGCCGTGGAGGACCTGCTCCTGGAGTCGGTCCAGGGCGAGGACCCGCTGCTCACCCAGGCGTCCAAGCACCTGGTGGAGGCGGGCGGCAAGCGGTTCCGGCCGATGCTGGTGCTGCTCGCCTCCCAGTTCGGCGACCCGGCCGCGGCGGGCGTGGTGCCCGCCGCGGTCGTGGTCGAGCTGACCCACCTGGCGACGCTGTACCACGACGACGTGATGGACGAGGCGACCGTGCGCCGGGGTCAGCAGTCGGCGAACTCGCGCTGGACCAACACGGTGGCGATCCTGACCGGCGACTACCTGTTCGCACGGGCGTCGGACCTGCTGGCCGACCTCGGCCCGGAGGCGGTGCGCATCCAGGCCCGCGCGTTCGCCCGCCTCGTCCAGGGCCAGATCCAGGAGACGGTGGGCCCGGCGGCCGACACCGACCCCCTGAAGCACTACCTCCAGGTGATGGCCGACAAGACCGGCTCCCTGATCGCGGTGTCGGGCCAGTTCGGCGCCCTGCTGGCCGGCGCCCCGCAGCACGTGGTGGACACCATCACCTCGGCCTGCGAGAAGATCGGCGTGGCGTTCCAGCTGTCGGACGACATCCTGGACATCGACTCCGAGACCGAGCAGTCGGGCAAGACCCCGGGCACGGACCTGCGCGAGGGCATCCGGACGCTGCCGATGCACCACGTGCTGGCGGGCGTGGGCTCGGGCCCCGACGACGCGCGGCTGCGCGAACTGCTGGTGGCCGACCTGACCGACGACGCGCTGCACGCCGAGGCGCTGGCCCTGCTGCGGGCGCACCCGGCGATGGACCGGGCGCGGGCCGACCTGCGCCGCTGGGCCGAGGACGCGCGGACCGAGCTGCTGACGCTGCCCGACATCCCGGCGCGCGACGCGTTCACGGGGCTGTGCGACTACGTGGTGTCGCGGACGGGCTGAGCCCGCGGGCGCTCCCGCCCAGGGTAAAGGCGCGGGCGGTCTTTTCCGCGAACGCGTGACCCCCTCCCCTCGCGGGGTAGGACGCGATCATGGCAGCTCAACGCGCCCGGGCCTCCCGGGGAACCCTGGTGAAGACCTCGCTGGCCGTCACGGCCGCCGCCGCGGCGGGCGGGATCGCCACCCGGCCGGACTCGTCCTGGTTCGAGTCCCTGGACAAGCCGTCCTGGCAGCCTCCGCCGCCGGTGTTCGGGCTCGTCTGGACGCCGCTGTACGGCTTGATCGCCTGGGCGGGCGCGCGGGCGCTGGACTCGGCGTCCGAGCCCGCCGAAAGGGCGGGCGTGCGGCGCGCCTTCGGCTGGAACCTGGCGCTGAACACGGCGTGGACGCCGCTGTTCTTCACCGCCCGCGCGCCGCGGGCCGCGCTGGCGGAGGTCCTGGCGCTGAACGCGGCCAACGCCGTGCTGATGCGGCGGGTGTGGCGCGCGGACCGGCGCGCGGGGATGATGCTCGTGCCCTACGTGGGCTGGACCGCCTTCGCGACGGCCCTGAACACCGCGATCGTCCGCCGCAACCCGCGCGGCCGGAGGTCCTGACCCGTCCCGGCAGCCCCGGAGGCCCCGCCGGCGGCAGGGCCTCCGCCCGCTACGCCTTCTGCGTCTCCGGCACCAGGCCCCGCATCTTCATCGCGTGCAGCACCAGGTCGATCAGCACCTTCTTGCACGAGGCCAGGCTCCGCGCGTCGCACAGCATCACCGGGACGTTCGGGCCCAGGTTCAGCGCCATCTGGATCTCCGCCAGGTCGAACTGCCGAGCGCCCTCGAAGCAGTTCACCGCCACCACGAACGGGGTGCCCCGCCGCTCGAAGTAGTCCACCGACGGGAAGCAGTCCGACAGGCGGCGCGTGTCCGCGAGCACGACGGCGCCGAGGGCCCCCAGCGCGACCTCGTCCCACATGAACCAGAAGCGCTCCTGGCCCGGCGTCCCGAACAGGTAGAGGACGTACTCCTCCCGCATCGTGATGCGGCCGAAGTCCATCGCCACCGTGGTCGTCTTCTTCTTCTCCACGCCGGAGACGTCGTCCACGCCGACGCTCTCGTCGGTCAGGACCTCCTCGGTGCGCAGCGGTTTGGTCTCCGAGACCGTGCCGACCATGGTGGTCTTGCCGACGCCGAAGCCGCCCGCGATAACGATCTTGACAGCCGTGGGCAGCCGGCGGCCGTTAGAGCGCCCGGAGACCATCGATCACCGCCTTGTAGAGCCTGATGTCGTGCATGTCCGCCTCGGGTTCGGGCTCCTGCATCGTGATGAAGCCCTTGTCGAGCAGGTCCCCGAGCAGGACCCGCACGGTGGCGACGGGGAGGTCGAGATGGCCGGTCAGCTCGGCGACCGACATGACCGACTGGCACAGGCGCACGATCGCCAGGTGCTCGGGGCCGAGGCCGATGGTGTTGTCCGGTTCGGGGCCGGCCGCGACCACCAGGGTGATCAGGTCGAACTTGCCGCGGGTCGGCTCGATCCGCCCGCTCGTCATCACGTAGGGGCGCACCATCGGGCCCGCGTGCTCGTCCAGGAAGCGTTCGGACGGGTACTCCTGCTGGGGCCGCTCGGGCCACTGGGCTGGATCCTCCGGCGGCATCATGACAGGGGGCGCTCTCCGGTCTCGTTGCGCGACGGGGTGGACAGGTGGTGGCCCATGCTGGTGACCAGCATCGCCATCTCGTAGGCGATCAGGCCGACATCGGCCTCCTCGTCCGACAGCACGGCGAGGCACGCGCCCTTGCCCGCCACCGAGACCAGCAGGAACGCCGACTGCATCTCCACGATGGTCTGCCGGACCGGGCCGCCGCCGAAGCGGGTCCCCGCGCCCTTGGCCAGGCTCTGGATGCCCGCCGCGACCGCCGCCAGATGCTCGCCGTCGTCCTGCGACATGGCCGCCGAGGAGGCCATCAGCAGCCCGTCGGCCGACAGGACGACCGCGTGCCGGGCGTGCGGCAGCCGGTTGACCAGGTCGTCCAGCAACCAGCTCAGATCGGCCGCCGAACCCGCCTTCTGCATCACTGCTCGTCCTCGCCTTCTGCGTTGTTGCCCAGGACTTCGGCCGCCTCGCTCCGGCCGCGCCGCGTGCCGCGCTGGTAGGAGCCCATGATCCGCTGGATCTCCGCGGGGGAGCGGGCCGGCTCCTCGGGCTCGGCGTCGGGCTCGGCGGCGGTCAGCGGCTCGTCGGTGCGCAGCGGCGGGGCCAGGCTCGCCTGCGGCACCCGGACGGGCAGCCCGGACGGGGTGCTGGGGACTTCGGGCACGGGGGGCTGGTCCTCCTCGGCGGGTTCGGACTGGGCGGTGCGACGCGGCAACGGGTCGGCCTCCGGCTGGTGGCCGGCCGGGGGCTGCGGCGCGGGGCGCGGGCCGGTGTCACCCTCCTGCGGGAGCGGGGTGGGCCGGGGACCGGTGTCGCCCGCCTGAGGGAGCGGTGCGGGGCGCGGGCCGGTGTCGCCTTCCTGGAGGAGCGGCGCGGGCCGCGGACCGGTGTCGCCTTCCTGGGGGAGCGGCGCGGGCCGCGGACCGGTGTCGCCGGGCCCCGGGAACGGGCGCGGGCCCGTCTCCTCGGGGGCGGCGTGCTGCGGCGCCTGCTCAGGCCCGGAGCCGGGGCCAGGGACGGCCACCAGCGCCGGCTGCTGGGACGGCTGCCGCACCGCCAGGCCGTTCTGCGTGGTCGCGCCCACCGTCACCGGCACCGGGCGCTGCTGCGGCTGCTGCTGGGACGCCTCCACGATCAGCTCCTGCGGGATCACCACCACCGCGGTGGTGCCCCCGTAGGCCGAACGCTTGAGCTGCACTTGCAGGCCGTAGCGCTCGGCCAGCTTGCCGACCACGAACAGGCCGAGCTGCACCGAGCTCTGCAGGTTGAACTCCGGCGGGTGCGCGATCCGCTGGTTGATCTCGGCGAGCTTCTCGTCGGTCATGCCGAGGCCGCGGTCCTCGATGTCGATCGCGAAACCGCTGGCCACCAGGTGGCCGCCGATCTGCACGACGGTGTCGGGCGGCGAGAACGACACCGCGTTCTCGATCAGCTCGGCCAGCAGGTGGGTGAGGTCGCCGACCGCGCGGCCGGCCAGTTCCACCTCGCCGAACGGCAGCACCGACACGCGGGTGTAGTCCTCGACCTCGCCGACCGCGGCGCGCACCACGTCCACCATCGGGACCGAGCGCCGCCAGCCGCGCGCCGGGATGGCGCCCGACAGCACGATCAGGTTCTCGGCGTTGCGCCGCATACGGGTCGCCAGGTGGTCCAGCCGGAACAGCTCTTCCAGGTGCTTGGGGTCGATGTCGCGGCGGCGCTCCATGGTGTCCAGCATCGACAGCTGCCGGTGCACCAGCGTCTGGGTGCGGCGGGCCAGGCTCAGCAGGACGTCGCGGATGCCGCGGCGCAGCTCGGCCTGCTCGACGGCGGTGCGGATCGCGGTCTCCTGGACGGCGTTGAACGCCTGGCCCACCTGCCCGATCTCGTCGTTGCCGAAGCGCAGCGGCGGGGCCTCGGCGGCCACGTCCACCTTCTCGCCGTGCCCGAGGCGCTCCACGACGCCGGGCAGCCGCTCGTCGGCCAGCTCGTGCGCGGCCCTGCGCAGCTTCTCCAGCTGGCGGACCAGGGACCGCGCCGTGGTGATCGACACGACGATGGAGGCGATGACCGCCAGCAGTCCGAGACCACCGGCCAGCATCAGCCGGATGATGACGCCGATGGCGATCGGGGTGGCGCGCGCCACCATCCGGTCGCCGGCGTCCTGGATGGTCTTGCGCATCTGCGCGAGGGCGGGCTCGGTGGCCACGCGCCACTGCTCGGCGGAGACCCGGGGGCGCTGCCCGGCGCGCACCCGCTGGGCGAGCTGGTCCTCCAGGCCGCGGACGGTGGACAGGTGAACGTTGTCGGTCAGCTCGGCGTGCGCCACCCGGTCGGCCTCGGCCAGGTCGACCATGGCCCGCGCCGACGCCACGCGCCGGGCGCCCACGATCTGGGCGATCTCGAGCTGGTCGGCGTAGGTGATCCGGCCGGTGGCCAGCACGCCGGCCACCACCGCGTCCTCGTGGGAGAGCATCTCCCAGGTGCGGTTGACCGCCACCTCCGAGCGCAGGTCGGTGGCGAAGTCCTTGTCGTCCAGCGTGGACATCGAGTCGTACACGCGGAAGACCGACTCGACGGTCTCGGCGTAGCTCTGGGTGACGCCGTGCCGGTTGATCGCCATCGTGTCGATGCGCTGCCGGGTCCGGCCCAGGTCCTGCCGCAGCAGCTTGACCATGGCGTCCAGGCGCTGCTCCAGGCCCGCGTCGGCGGCGCGCCGGAGCGAGCCGCTCTGGGCCGCCTTCACCACGACACCGATGGTCTTGTCGGTACGGGCGCGCTGAGCGGCCAGCTCGGCCCGGTCGGGTCGGCCCGAGGCGAGCCCGACCACCGACAGCCGCCGCTCCCGCTGCAGTTCGACGAGCATGGGGTCACTGGGCGCGACCAGGCTGTCCATGGTCTGGACGAACAGCAGGTTGACGCCTTCGCGCAGGGTGACCCACGCCGCGAAGACCCACAGTGCGGTCAGCGACACCAGCAGTGCCACAATCTTCGTCCGCAGGCGGGAGTTGCGGAAACGCATTACGAATCGCCCCAACAATTGTCATGGTGCCTGCAACGCGCGGTGCTTTGACCAGTATGCGAGACACGGGCGGCGGGGGGTTGCGGCGCATGGCGGTATTGCCGGGTTCGCGCACCGCAGAACCTTACCAACGCGATCAAAGCCGCTCAAGGTGAATGGTTTACCGGAAAGCTTTCACCGAGGTAACGGACACGCGGTGTGTCGTAATTCACGTCGCGGAAACGGGTCCCCCGGAGTCGGCCAGGTGAAGGGCGGCCAGGACGGCCGCCCAGACGATGGCGACGGGCCGGTAGAGATCCTTGTCGTGCCACAGCGGCGGCTTGTCCGGATCCACCTCTCCGGCGAGCACCGCCGCCCGCAGCAGGGCCGCCCCCTGGGCGACCGCGCCCGCCGCCTCCGCCGGGACGTTCCGGGCCAGCAGCAACAACTGCAGGGCGTAGGCGGTCTCCTCGGCGGTGCCACCGAGATCGCCCCAGGAGCCGTCGGCGTTCTGGGTGGCGAGCACCCAGCGGACCGCGCGCGCCACCGACTCCGCGGACTCGGGGCCGCCGAACGCGTCCAGCGCCAGGGCGGCGCAGAACGTCGCGTAATACGGGGAGACGTGCCAGCGGTCGTGCCAGCGGCCGTCGTCCCCCTGCCGGGCGCGGAGCCAGGACGCGGCCTTGCCCGCTGACTCGGCGTAACGGTCGGTGTCAGCGCCGCCTTCGGTCCCGGCCAGATAATGGCCGAACGCTTCCAGGACGTGCGCGTTGGTGGTGATCGAGTGACCGTTCTCGCCTTGCCAGGTGCAGAAATGCGTGTCGGTCTCGTATTTCCACAACAGGTCGGGCGGGCATGGCGCGCCCAGCAGGGACAGCGCGTACAGCAGCCCGGAACTGCTGTCGGCGTCGTCGGGCAGCCCGGCCCCGCCCGGCACACCGGACGGACCGAGGGACGCGCGCATCGCGACGACCAGGGCGGAGGGCACCTGGACGGGGACGCCCGCCCGGACCAGCCAGCCCAGCACCCAGCCGCGTTCGAAGTTGGTGATCGGGACGGCGACGGGGACGGGGCCGCCGTGCTGCCGGGCGGCCCGGTCCAGGTAGCGGCGCAGGGCGGCGGCCTCGGCGGGGTCGGACAGCGCGCCCCCGCTCCCGTCGGGGCCCAGCCAGGCGGCGGTCGCGGCGGGCGACGCGCCGATCGTCCGCGGCGCGCCGGCGGGGTCGGCCGGACCGTTCTCGCCCGCGGGCACGGAGGGGACCGAAGGCGCGCCGACCGCGGCCTCGCCCGCGATCTCCAGCGCGTGCAGCAGCTTCTCCGGCAGGTCGGTGCCGCGGTCCAGCAGGTCGCCGATCATGGGCAGCAGCGCGCCGTCCATCCCGGCGGGCGCCGGCGGCGGGCCCGCCGCCGTCCAGTGCTCCAGCCCGGCCGGCGGGCGTTCCCGCATCCGGTCCAGCAGCCGCCCGATCCGGGCGACCAGTGCCGGGGTGATGTGCTCGATCGCGGGCATGTCCGGCAGGTCCGGCGGATCGGCGAGCGGTCCGGTCAGGGCCTCCAGCCCTCGGACCGCGCACTTGACCAGCAGGGCCGGTTCGACGGCGGTCTCTCCGGCGGCGATGGCCGAGAGCACGGCCTCGGTCGCGCTCAACGTGGGGACCAGCGCGTACGCGGGCGAGGGCGCGCTCCAGGAGCCGTCGGGGCGCTGGGTGTCGACCAGGAACCGCAACCGCTCGGCATGGCCGGTCAGCCAGGGGGCCAGGGACACCAGGCGCCCGGTCTCGTACACCGACGGCGAGGAGCGGCCCCACGGTTCGGCCAGCAGTCCGGCCACGAGCCGGTCGGCCGCCTCGACCACGTCCGGGAAACCGGACGGCGCGGACCGGGCGGTCCGGGTGGGGTTCGGCGTCACAACGCGCCCCAATAGTCGCTGATGCCGTAGAAGCCGGTGCTGTAACCGATCTGCCGCTCCAGATACGCCACCGCCTCGGGGCAGGCGGGGGCCAGCGGGCGCAGCAGTTCCCGGCAGCGCTCCACGATCTCGCCGAGCCGCGCGGTGATCCCGGCCTTGTCCGCGCCGAGCATCTGGGCGTTGAGGTCGCCCCAGGTCAGGTCCCGCTCGTAGGTGGCCAGGTCGTTCAGCAGCCGCAGCACCTGCTGGACGAGGTGGCTGACGGCCTGGAGCTCGTCGATGTGCTCCAGCGTCGCGGCGTCGCCGCGCACGATCCAGTGCGAGATGTTGACCCACGCCGAGCCGTAGTTGTGGGCGTTGTCGAGGTACTCGTCGAAGGTGGGCCGGGGCCCGTCGGCGAGCCGGGACTTCCACGTCCACTCCACGGCCCCGCACTCCAGCAGCAGCCGCAACTGCTCCCGCCAGGCGCCGCGCAGCGCGGTGAAGGCGGGGGCGGCCGCGACCTCGTCGCGGATCTCGGCCAGGAAGCGCGACAGCCCGTCCGGGCCGGGGGCCCCGCCGTCGGCCACGGCCAGGCAGCGGGCGTTCAGCTCGTCGATCCGGGCCCGGTCGGTGGCCTTGTGGTCCACCAGCCAGTCCAGGCCGAAGATCCACAGTGAGGTGCGGTTGGCGATGCGCAGGTCCTGGGCGGTCAGCCAGGGGGAGCCGAACGCGTTGGCGGCGGCGACCGCGTTGTACAGCGTCTCGTCGATGGGGTCGGCCGCGAACAGGTCGGGATGCCGCTCGGCGCACGCGGCCAGGTCGCGGGCGCTGCGCACGGCCTGGGCCATCGTGGCGCCCGCGGCCCGGGCCGCCCCCGGCTCCCCGCCGGGAGAGGCGTTCTCGGGCACGGTCACTCGGACCGCCCGTGGGGCGTGAGGTACAGGGCGAGGTCCTCGCGCGGGCGCAGCGTCGCGCCGATGCGGGGCATGGCGGGCACCGCCTGCGCCAGCCGCGGCCGGAACCGGCTCACGATGCTGGTCAGGATCATGTGCGCCTCGACGTTGAACACGTGCCGCCCGATGCACTGGTGCGGTCCGCCGCCGAAGGGGAAGTAGGCGTAGCGGTGGTGGTTGCGCACGTTCTCGGGGGTGAAGCGCTCGGGATCGAACTCCTCCGGCCGGTCCCACACCGACGGCAGCCGGTGGGTGAGGAACGGGCTGATCAGCACGGTCTGGCCCGGCTTGATCGGCACCCCGCCGATCTCGGTCGGCCTGGTCGCCATGCGGGGGAACATCCAGCCGACCGGGTACAGCCGCAGCAGTTCCTGCACCACCTGCTTGACATAGGGCAGGTCCCGCAGGTGCGCGGCGGTGACGCGATCGGTGCCGACGACCGAGTCGATCTCGTCGAACAGGCGGTCGGCGACGTCGGGATGGTCGTGCAGCAGCGGCCACAGCCAGGTGAGCGCCAGCGTGGTGGTCTCGGTGCTGGTGGCGAACATCGCCAGCAGGTTGTCGCGGATCCACTGGTCGTCCAGCTCGCTGCCGGCGGCCTGGCGGGCCAGGCAGAGCGCGGTGAAGATGTCGCTGCCGTCGCCCGGGTCGTCGCGGTACTTCTCCACCAGGGCGAACAGGGTGTCGTCCATGGTCTGCACGGCCTGGCGGAAGGCGCGGTCGCCGGGCAGCGGGATGGCGCGCGGCACGAACGGCAGCAGGAACCGGTAGGCGATCGAGGTGGCGACCTCGTCGAAGGCCGGGATGAGGATGTTGGCCTGCTCCGGGGCGATCTTGTCGCCGAACAGCACCTTGATGACCGTCTCGTTGACGATCCGGCTCATCTCGGGCATCACGTTGACCGGCCGGCCCGCCCGGGCGGGCTCGTCGAGCTCGTCCACCGCGTTGTTGATCGCCGTGGCCATCAGGTCGGTGAGCCGGTTGACGTTGCGGGTGGTGAACACCGGCTGGAGCACCCGCTTGCTGAGCTCCCACTCCTGCCCTTCGGACAGGATGCTGTCGCCCATCAGGTCGTTCAGCGGCCGCCAGAAGACGCCGTCGCGCTGGAAGTTCTCCGACTCGCCCCGCAGCACCTGCTGGACGTGGTCGGGATGGGTGGCGAGGAAGGGGCGGGAGGCGCCGAGGTCGAGCCGGATCAGCTGCCCGTCGGCCTCGCGGCCGATGCGCTCGATCTGCTCCAGGGGGTCCCGGATGAATCCGGCGGCGGTGCGGTAGAGCGGGAAGTTCTTGGCCTTCCGAGCGGCTGGTGCCGGACCGACATCGACTGACATGCGAGATGCCCCTCAGGACGGAGTGGAGGCCGTGACCCGGGCCATGGGGTCGTCGGCCCGGCCGCCTCCTGCTTTTAGGTGCTTTTGGGATGCATGGGCGATATGGGAGGTTCTGAGGGAGTATCACACGCTGGAAAACTGTTAACAAGAGCCAAGGTCGTAGAAAATTAATGCACTTATAGGTGATCTTGGTCACCTTTTCGGGGCCGTTCCAGCATTCGAGACGGCTTGACAGAGGCGGTGCCGGATTGTCATTGCCGTGGTGAAGTCCGGAGCGCGTCCAGGCGCCATTCCCGGGCGCCGTCCCGGTGAAAGAAAAAGCCCGCCGGAGGCTTCCGGGCGGGCTATTTGCGGTGGGCGCCCACGTGCGGCGCCAAGAACCTCAGGGCGTGCTGCGGGTCGCCTCGGGGTTGAGCGGCGTCGGCAGCAGCGTCGGCCACGAGCGCCGGGTCGAGACCTTGACCTTCCCGGTGACCGTCCGCGGCCCGCAGTGCGCGGTGACGGCGTAGGAGCCGGCCCGCAGGCCCTTCTTCAGGGTGGCGACGCCGGTGCCGAAGTCGGCCTTGCCGCCCAGGACCACCTTCCCGGTGAACGCGGGGGAGGTCGCCCAGTGCCGCTGCGCGCCGACCGCGCAGCCCGGAACCCGCAGCTCCACCCGCTGGCCCGGCTGCGCCGTCTTCGGGCTGACCGCGACGCGCTTGGACGCTGCGGCCGTCGCCTCGCCCGCGGTGGGGACCACGAGGCCCGCCGTGGCCAGAGCCGCTCCGAGGGCGGCGAAGCTCAGCAGGCGCAAGGGGGCTCCTCGTTCAAACATGCGGGCGGTGTGACGTCCGGCACTTTAGTGGGTCGGGCTTGCTGACTCTAGAGATGTCGCCAAACCCGGAAAAGTTGCCCGCAACACCGAAAAAGTGCCGTCAGCCGGCGCCCTCGGCCACCGGGACCGGCTCGGCGCGGGCCGCCCGCCGGGCCCGGTGGCCGGCGCGCAGGCCGTCGGCCGTGAGGACCGCCAGCGCCGCCCACACCAGCAGGAACCCCGCCCAGCGGCTGGCCGGCATCTCCTCGTGCTGCACCAGCAGGCCGATCATGAACTGCAGGACCGGCGCCAGGTACTGGAGCATCCCGATGGTGCTCATCGGGACGCGGGTCGCCGCCGCGTTGAAGAGCATCAGCGGGAACGCCGTGACCACCCCGGCGCCCACCAGCAGCGCCACGTGCGCCGGGCCCTCGTGCCCGAACGCGGCGTCCCCGCGCGCCTGGAGCACCAGCGCGAACGCCAGCGCGGGCAGGAACAGCACCGCCGTCTCGATCGCCAGGCTCTCCGCCGACGGCATGTCGGCGAACTTCTTGACCAGCCCGTACGTGCCGAACGAGAAGGCCAGCACCAGCGCCATCCACGGGAGGCGGCCGTAGTCGAAGGTCAGCACGACCACCGCCAGCGTGCCGAGGCCGACCGCCAGCCACTGCCAGCCGCGCAGCCGCTCCCGGAAGACCAGCACGCCGAAGAGCACGCTGATCAGCGGGTTGATGAAGTACCCGAGCGAGGCCTCGATGGTGTGGCCGCTGTTGACCGAGTAGATGTAGGTGCCCCAGTTGGCGGTGATGAGGACGGCGGCGGCCGCCAGCAGGGCGACCTGCCGCCGCGTCAGGGCGCGGAGCCAGCCCCAGTGGCGGCGGACGGCCAGCATCGCGAGCACGGCCACCAGCGACCACATGATCCGGTGGGCCAGGATCTCGGCGGCACCGGCGGGCTTCAGCAGCGGCCAGTACAGGGGGAACAGGCCCCAGAGCGCGTAGGCGGCGATGCCGAACAGCATCCCGCGACGGTTCACCACAAGCCGCAATCTAGCAGGATGTAAGCAGCCAAAACAGACGATGCTGCTGACGGGGGATGGGCGCGCGGCCGGCTGCGACGAGCGCGAGGCCGCCCGCACGTACCTGCCGGCCCGCCGCTGAGCAAACCCGCGGCATAAATCCCCCAGGGGGCGATCTCAGCAGATTGTCGCTCCACGCTCACGGGTAGTGCTCATGAGAGACGGTGCGATTCCCAGGGGGAGGAAACGCCATGACGACGCAGGAGAGCGGTCTCATCGGCAAGCAGGTCGTCGGCGACGACGGGGCGGAGATCGGCACGGTCTCCCAGATCGTGCACGCCGAGGGCTCGGGCGAGCCCGAGTGGCTGGTGGTGAAGTCCGGCCCGTTCGGCATGCGGGAACGGGTGGTGCCGTACGCGGGGGCGCGCGCGTCGGGCGAGGGCGTCACCGTCCCGATGGGCCGGGACCTGGTGAAGGACAGCCCGCAGGTCGACCTGGAGAACGGCCTGACCGCGCAGGACGAGGCGACGCTCGTCCAGTACTACGACCGCGGCCCGCACGGGGCGCTGAAGTCCACCACCGCACGGGCGACCACGTCCGCCGCCCCGCAGGCGGCCGCCGCCACGCCCCGGGCCACCGCGACCCCGCCCGCGACGACCCGCACCTCGGCGACCGGCGAGACCGCCCGCGCGCCCCGGCAGGAGCGGGACGACACCGGCCGCCACCGGGACCGGGACGAGGTCGAGGTCACCCGCTACGAGGAGCGGCTCAGCGTGACCAAGCAGTCGGAGGAGGCCGCCCGCGTCAGGATCCGCAAGGTCGTGGAGAACGAGGCCTACGAGCAGACCGTCGGCGTCCTCACCGAGGACTTCGAGGTCGTGCGCGAGCCCATCGAGAACGGCCGCGTGGAGCGGCATGACATGGCCGCCGACGAGCAGGAGATGATCCTGTACCGCGAGCGCCTGATGGTGACCAAGGTGGTCGTGCCCGTCGAGCGCATCCGGCTGCGCCGCAAGAGCGCCCAGACCCAGCAGACCGTCCGCGAGACGCTGGCCAAGGAGCGCATCGAGGTGGAGAAGGCCGACATCCCGGTCCAGCCGGCCCAGACGCGGACCACCGCCACCACCCGGTGAGCGCCGGAGGGCCTGCCGGGGTGCCGACCGGCCCTCCGGGCGCATAACCTGCAACCGTGTTCGGATTCGCGAAGACCGAGATGATCTCACCCGACCGGGCGCTGCCCGGCCGCGACGAGCCCATGCCCGTCCCGCCCCGCCACGAGGTGCTGGACGGCCCGCTGGCCCCGCCCTACCCGGACGGCGCCGAGATCGCCGAGTTCGCCCTCGGATGCTTCTGGGGCGCCGAGCGCAAGTTCTGGCAGACCCCGGGCGTCCTGTCCACGAGCGTCGGCTACGAGGGCGGCTACACGCCCAACCCGACCTACGAGGAGGTGTGCAGCGGCCGCACCGGCCACACCGAGGCGGTGCGCGTCGTCTACGACCCGGCGAAGGTGTCCTACGGCGACCTGCTGCGCGTCTTCTGGGAGTCGCACGACCCGACCCAGGGCATGCGCCAGGGCAACGACGTGGGCACCCAGTACCGCTCGGCGATCTTCACCCGCACCGAGGCCCAGCGGCAGGAGGCCGAGGCGTCCCGCGAGGCGTACCAGAAGGTGCTGACGGGCGCGGGCTACGGCCCGATCACGACCCAGATCACCCCGGCCACCGACTACTACTTCGCCGAGGACTACCACCAGCAGTACCTGCACAAGGAGCCGAACGGCTACTGCGGCATCGGCGGCACGGGCCTGTCCTGCCCGATCGGTGTGGCTCCCGCCGAGTAGGGCGTGACCTGCGCGAAGCCCCGGCGATCAGAGACGCCGGGGCCGTCGCCCTCCCTTGCGGGGTGGGCTTTGCGCTGTCCTCTGACGATCCAGAGCAAGTTCCGCCCGTGCAGTTGATGCCCTGCTCCTTCGGGACCGGAGTGCTTAGCCTGGAGGCATGAGCACTCGGAACGTCGGGCGTCGTCTCCAAGAAGTGCGCAAGCGCCGGGGACTCACCCAACGAGAGCTGGCCGGCCTCGCCGGGGTCTCCCTCTCCCTGGTGAGGAAGCTCGAACAGGGAGAGCGGGAAGACACCCGAGTGGAGACGCTGCGCAAGTTCGCCGTCGCGCTCAAGGTGCCGACATCCGATTTGATCGATCGCGCCGACACCGAAGATCCCCGCACCTCGACCACCGATCAATGGGTCTCTGTCCGCAAGGCGCTCCACGGCCTCCCCGCCGACGGCACTCCCGATGAGCCGACGGTGGAGGGCGTGGCGAGCACGCTGCAATCGTCGATCCGCCTCTTCGCGAAGGACCGGTACGCAGAACTAGCCGTCCTGCTGCCCCCGCTCCTCCGGGACGCCGAAGCACTCGGCTCGGAAGGCAGGCAGGTCCGCTCTCGCCTGCTCCACCACACAGGCTGGCTGCTGACCCAGACACGCCAGTTCGAGGCGGCCGATCTGGCTCTGCGGCGGGCGCTGGACGACGCATCCGACCGCTTGGACGCGGCGGCCATCGTCAACACCCTGGCCTGGCTGCTCATCAGGCAAGGACGGCTACCCGACACGCTGTCGCTGGTGGAGCGGTGGGCGGACGAGATCGAACCGCGCATGTCCAAGGCGACCATGGCAGAGCTGTCGGCCTGGGGCTGGCTGCTGGTCCGGCACTCGGCGGCGGCCGTTCGCAACAACCAACCTGGCGACGCCGAAGACGCGATTCGCCTTGCGCGCACGGCGGCGGTGGCCATGGCCGGCGAGTACTCTCCGGCCAACGACTTCCTCCGCGCCTTCGGCCCGCTGACCGTGGCCATGAAGCGCACCGAGAACGCCATGGTGGAAGACCGTCCAGACCGCGTGCTGGCCATGTCGCAGGCCATCCCGGTGAACGACCTGCGGCCCACGTCCAACAACCGCAACCGTCACCTCCTGGACGTGGCCAAGGCCCGCGTCCAGCTCCGCCAGCACGCAGAAGCGTTCGATCTCCTCCAGGGCATCCGCCACGACGCCCCAGAGTGGATCTCCAACCAGCGCTACGCCCGGGACATTTTGGGTCAGATCGTTTCTCGCCGCCGGACGCTGACACCGGACATGCGAGAGCTTGCGGACTTCGTCCACCTGCCGCTCTGACGCTGGGTGGCACTTCGCGAATCGTCAAGCGCAGAGTGCCATTGTTGGCTCTGAGCTGGGTCAATAGCGTCCCGTGACATGGACGTGAAAGCGCGGACGAATTCACGGTTCAGCGGCTGGCATGACGAGGCGAAGGCTCTGGTCTCCGCACTCGAAGCGCGCGGCCTGGTCGCAAAGATCTTCGGTCACGGAGCCGTGGGAGCCCGGAACCCGGCCGGTGAACCCGACCCGGACGACGCACGCGGACAAGCGCTGAGCCCCGGCCTTCAACAGGAGGTGTGGTGCCGTCCCCACGGCCCGGACGACGCCCTGTGGTGGCACTGGGCTTGGATGAACCCCGACCGCAACACAGCTCCGGACCTGGAACCGCTGTGTCCTCTGGCCGACACGGAAACCGCGGCCGACCGAATCCGACATGTCTTGGCGGTCCCTTCTGATGGGACGCCCGGGTGACGGCGTTGATGCCGGAGGCTGAGCAGTGGGCGGCCTCGGGCATGGAAGCGGAGTTCCCCGGCATACGGGCCTGGTTCGGCCTGACCACCCGTTCGTGGTGGGCGGTGGTGCCGCTGCGACGCGGCGGCCTGCGCTTGGTGGAGGCCGACAGTCCCAGGGAACTGCGTGAAGCGATCGTCAACGTCGCCACCTGGACGGGCCCCTACTCCCGCCGAGCACGCACATGACGCTTCCACCTCCACAGATCAGCCGGTGGGGATGGATCGCCATCCTGTACTGCGACAGTTCGCGCGGCCCATGGTCTGAGCCCGGCTTCGCCTCCGCCGTGGCCGGCGTCTCCACGGCCACCTTGCGGCGCTGGGCCAACAGCGGACTGATCTCGGTGATCCAACAGTCGGCTGGCAACCACCGCTAGTACTACCTACTTGAACTCGACTTCCTCTACCGGCTGGGACGGCAGCAGAGGTTGAAC
The DNA here is from genome assembly GCA_050936435.1 of Spirillospora sp. CA-253888. Classification (GTDB taxonomy): domain Bacteria; phylum Actinomycetota; class Actinomycetes; order Streptosporangiales; family Streptosporangiaceae; genus Spirillospora. The sequence continues at coordinate 3,025,038 of JBNJMT010000001.1, read as the reverse complement.
ACACGCACGCTGACCGCGCACATCAACGAAGTGCTGAGCGCTGGCACAGAGGAGCGCTTGTAGGCATCTGTGGCGTGGCAACGTCGAAGCGACCTCCGCGCGGGGCGTGACCTGGACTTGCAGGATACGTCGGGTGCGGGCCGTCCACGGGGCGAGGAGGTTGGGGGCGGGGCCCGCGCTGCGAACGGCCCCCAGGCCGCACGCGCAAAGCGCGGGCGGCCGTCCACAACCCCCGCAGCACGGTGGACGGCCCAACCACGCACCTGACCCGCGCACTATCTAGCCTTAGGTGATCTGGTCCGTGGTCATCCGCTCAGAGCCGGACCAGTGACCTGGGCATTGCGAGACCAACAAACAAGATCCACACCCGTCCACAGACGTCCCCCAACCTGCTAGGCAGCGTCCTCCGTGCCCCTTCCAGGTTCACCGACATCCAACCCTGTCCACGCCTGCCGTTGGCACCTGCGTTAGTAATCGGGCCCACTACACCCACTTGGTTGAGGACAAGAGGAGCCGGGGCGCAGGGCTAGCCACGGCCTGAGCACCGGAAGCCCCGCGACAGAGATCGCCCCCCAACTACCTACCCGTCTCAGCTACGCCGTGGCGATTGCGGGGCAGGGGACGCATGGCCTAACAGCGAGGACGTTGCGGAAGACGATGTAGCCGGCATACCTCAACGGCTTGTCCATAGGCGGTGGTCAGGGCTGTCCAAGAACCCCACATGATCGCAAAGGCCCTGCACCTGCTGGGACTCCACCTGTCTCGTCTTGGTGAACCGGCCTGATCGCTGTGTTGGTGGAGGGGCGGGCCCGATAAGCTTGGTCTGTCACAGTCGTGTACTACTCTTGAGGGCCGGTCTGCGTTGCCTAGCTTCTATGACCTAGGAAAGGCTTCACTCGACGAACTTATCGAGTGGGCTGACTCTCACGCGGCCGGAGATTCTCGAAACGAAGCAACAACAAGGCTTCACCTCATTGATCAGCTCTTGATAGAGGTGCTCCGCTGGCCAAGGGAGAGCATCAAAACTGAGGAGCCGGCCGGAAGCGGTCGCATCGATTATGCGCTTGGCGTCCCCGGTATTCAGTTCATCGTAGAAGCGAAACGTGAGGGAATCTATTTTGAACTCCCTGCTGGAGTTGGAACCGGCGTTCACGGCATAGAGAATATCTGCAGCGGCGAGAAGGGGCGTCCCCTTAAAGAGGCCATGTCACAAGTGGCAGAATATTCAGCACGACATGGGGTTGCTCCCGCAGGAGTGACCAATGGCCATCAGTTGGTGCTTTTTATCGCAGCACGCACTGATGGCGTGCCGCCACTAAAAGGAAAGGCGCTGATCTTTCCGAGTCTCTCTGACATGCGCAGCGACTTCCGCTTGCTTTGGGATAACGCTTCTCATGCTGGCGTGGATCAAAAGAACCTGTTCCGCACGCTTCGCCTAAAAGAAGCGCCTCCACCCGAACCCTTGTCGACACACCTCGCCAATTATCCTGGATCAAAGCGTCGCAATAGCCTACAATCGGGACTCGATATTCTCGGTGAACTCTTCCTGGAAGATGTTACGAGGCTAGAGGAATTGCGTACCGATTTCTTGCGTGAATGCTATGCCTCAAGTGGTGCGCTTTCGCAATATGCAGAGGTGAGTAAGCAGATTCTCCGCACTCGCTATGCACTACTGAAGCAAGAGAACGGCCCGGCCATCTCTCCGGTGGAAGGAAGGAAGGGTCTGAGTCCTACACTAACGCAGGACATGCTTGCAGCAGCGGCTGCCCGGCGTCCCATCGTTCTTCTCGGGGATGTGGGTGTAGGGAAGACAACGTTCATTCAGAGACTTGTTCACGTCGACGCCGAGGAACTTTTCGATGAGGCGCTGAGCCTTTATATTGACTTCGGCGCGTCGACGACTCTCAGTCATCTAAATACATTTGTCATCGAAGAATCGATTCGCCAGCTAAGGGAAACTTACGGGACTGACATCGAAGAAGCTGCTTTCGTTGAAGCAGTACATCATGGCGCTCTAAATCGCTTCGACAAAGGTGTAGTAGGGCGCCTAAAGGATATCGATCCACTTGCATACGAGAAGGAACGCATAAACTTCCTTCGCCGCCAAGTGGAGGACCGTCCTGGCCACCTCAAAGCGAGTTTGGAGCATCTGCGAGCGAGCTGGCGAAAGCAGATCGTCATTTTCCTGGATAATATTGACCAGAGAAGCAGCGAAGATCAGGAACAAGTATTCTTGATCTCTAACGAACTTGCTCAGACGTGGCCAGCGACTGTTTTTGTTACTCTTCGACCAGAGACATTCTACCGATCGAGCAGAAGTGGAACGCTCTCGGGATATCAGGCGCGGGTTTTCACCATTGCCCCTCCTCGCGCCGATGTCATGCTTCAAAGGCGCGTCGACTTTGCCCTAGCGCAGTTGCGAGAAACTGGCCGTCTGGGGTCTTTCCCGACAGGCGTAACGCTCGATAGTGACAGCCTGAAAGTATTTCTCGATCTCCTCGCGGATAACTTCAGAACAAATGAAGAACTCCTAGCCTTGATTGATAATCTGGCTGGTGGTAACATGCGCCTGGCTCTACACTTCGTAACCGAGTTCATCGGAAGCGGCCATATAGACACTGCAAAAATGCTGCGGGCCTTTGAGGAGTCGGGGCGCTACAAGATTCCGCTCCATGAATTCCTTCGCGCGCTACTCTTCGGTGATGGAGTCTACTACGACCCAGAAGCGTCGCCGATTGCTAATCTTTTTCAGATTACTCAGCCGGACGGTCGTGAACATTTTTTGCTGCCTCTTCTTCTAAGTAAGACACAGAATTTGGGGGAGCGGGTCGGCGAGGAAGGTTATGTATCTGCGGAAGCTCTGTTTGACTTCGCTCAAGGGCTCGGCTTCAATGTAGACCAGATCGCTGCCTCGCTTGATTATGCCGTGGTCAAGAGGCTCCTTGACGCCGCGCCCCGACATTCAAATGACGGCCCCAGGCTTCATTACCGCATCACCACTGTGGGTGCCTATACAACCCGAGTGCTCCTGGCATATTTTGCTTACGTCGACGCAATTCTTATTGATACGCCGATCGTCGATTCTCAATATAGTTCGCTGGTTCAAGACGTGCATCACCTTGCAGAACGAGTTGGTCGCAGTGAGTACTTCCGTCTGTACCTTGACCGGCAGTGGCTCAAGATGACAGACAACGGACTGCCGTGGAGTTGGTCAGAAACCAGCGAGCGCCTTTCTGAAGACATTCGTCGGGTCGGACGTCGTGCTGATCCAGAGACCTGGGGTTGGTAGATCTCTATCGCGGCGTACTAGCGGACGGGCGACGCGGCGTGACGGGACCGGACGGAACAGGCCGCACGCCCGGCGCGCCGGGGCGGGCGGCCGCCGGCGGGCCGCGTCAGCGGGTCGCCCTTGACCCTGTAGTGAAACTTCTCGACGTGGGACGGTCCGGGTCAGCTTGCCTGTCGGTCCTGGTCACGTTCGGTGACTTGGTTGCCGATCGTTCGGGCCTTCTGGATGCGGTTGCGGGCTTGTTCCGCCCAGAAGTGCTCGCCGTACAGGAGGCCGCTGCCTGAGTACTTCCACTGCCCGATCGTGACGGTGGTCCGGTTGGGATCGGGCTCGGGGAGACCTTCGGCTTGGCGCGCCGCTTTGGCCGCGTGGTCAGCTCGGGCCTGGCGGAGTTGAGTGAGGGTTACGGAGTAACGGCGGGATTTGGAGGAAAGGTGCCCGCCGTAGCCGAGCATGTGGGCCCACTGGCGTAGGCGCAGGTCGTGATACTCGGGCAGGTCGGCCAAGGCGAAGCATGTCCAGATCATGCGGCGGGCGTGGTCGGAGACCTTGAGGCTGTTGATCTGGGTGGCGTAGCGGACCGGTCGGTCGACGGTGCCAGAGTCCTCGGCTCCCTTGGTGGCGTACTTGGCGATATAGCGGGCCACGTGCTTGTCGGCCATGCCCTCCAGCTCAGCGGCGACCCTGATGGGCTGGACGTCCAGTTGCCGGCCCCAGGTCAGGATGAGCGGTGAACTCTCTCCGTCGGGGTGCGGGACTGGTAGGTGCACTTGTCCGGCAGCGGTTCTGAGGACGCGTTCTAGCAGTTCTGGGGTCGCCCATGCAGGCGGGGGCTGCTCGGGGCCTTCGGGGCCGTCGATGCGGACGACAGCGTGGAAGTGGATGAGGCCGCGTCGCTGGTATTCGATGACGCGGGCGTAGGAGAGGCGGGCTTGGCGGCGGAGCTGCTTGTGGGTGATGCCGAATTCGGCGGTGATCAGCTTGGGGACTGCGAGGGTGAGGCGACGCCACAGTTCGGGGGCGTGAGCGTTCCACAGCACGGCGGCCGGGTAGTCGTAGCAGTCCATGCAGATCGGCTGCCCGAGCATCTCGTCATCGGGTCCGTGTCGTCGTCCGCATCCCGCCGGGCGTCCATGAGAGCAGAGCGGACGATCCTTGCGCGGCCGAGAAGGCTGCGGCTTGCCCCCGCCCGCAGGCCGGTGAGCGTGGACCGCACCGAAGGACGGGGCGGTCAGGGTGAGGAACGCCCTCGGGTGGCTGCTGACCTCGTCGCTGATGCCCTTGCCGCCGGTCAGGCCGGTGATGATCAGGCGGTAGGTGTCGTCGCGGTAGACCTCGGCACAGGCGGCGCAGCGTGAGGCGCGACGGTTGCCGCACGCGGTGATCAGGTATCCGGTCGGCTCGTCGGCGGTGCTGTAGGACTCGATCAGCTCGCCGGTCTCACCATCCAGGGTCAGGCGTTCGCCGCGCAGACGGACGGGCTGTTCGCAGCCGCCAGCCGAGCGGATCATCTGGTGCCAGCGCTCGAAGTCCGGCATCACCGAGCGCTCTACGGCGGCGGCCAGTTCGGGCGGCAGCTTCGGGGGCTCCGGAGCGCTCATGCCGCGTCCCGCAGCGACTCGCCGGCCTGGTCTTGGTCCTTGATGGCGGACTGGTCGGGGACACCCGCGTTCTCGGTGAGGACGATCTCGAAGATGGTGGCGACGCGGGTCCACTTCGCGCTGGTCCAGCGTGGCGAGTTCGCGGCTTGGCGCTTGCCCCATGCGATGGCTTCCGGGCTGGGTTCCAACCTGGTGACTCCTCTCCCTGGCCAGTGGAAAGGAGCGCGTGGCGAGATCGGGAAACCGTGAGCACGCTGATCCGTGGGCGCGCTGACGCAGGCCCGTTGATCTGCTGCTGCGGCGAGTGGCTGTTCTGTGCGCTGTGTTGGCCAGGGCTGTGAGGGTCATGAGACTGTTCGGCGGTCTCCCGCCCGGTGCCTATCCCGCCGTACGTGCCGAGAGCCCACTTCGGCGATCATGCGTGCGTGTGTGTTTTATGGGGCTGTTCTTTTCGTGGGAACCCCCTCACGAGGGCTCCGCGGCAGGGAGCCGACCCCTGTTCGCCACTCGCCTCCCGAAGTCGCTGGCTGCGGCTCCGCGTCCATGAGTACCCGGCATCCGTCCCACCTGAAACCCCTGGCCCAACAGGCGCTACGGGCTTGGCGGGGGCTGGTGGGCAGCAGCGGTCACCAGCGGACATCAGTGGACGACGGCTGCGTCCGCTTGCAGTGACGCACATCACGCCGAAGGAACTCGGTGATCAGTCTTCCCGCCAGACGGGCTCCAGGAGATCAGGGTTGAACTTGATCCTGCCGCCTCGGCCGATCGGGTGGATGATCACCGCGTGCAGCGCCTCTCGGATGTAGGCCCGCTTCTGCGAGATGTCCAACCCGTCGTCATCATTCTCCGAGTACCACCGACGCCGCACGTCGGTCATGTCAGTGGCGGCGCGTTCGGCGGTCAGGGCGTACCTGTCGCGCTCGGCGCGCAGACGGCCCTGCTCGCTCTCCAGCGCTGGGATCTCGCTGAAGAACAACTCATTACTGATCTTGCGGGCTCGCCACTGGTCGTGGAGTTCCCTGATCTGCGTCTCGACCGCTCGGAGGTCGTCTTCGCCCGGCCATGGCCCGATGGTCTGAGCGCGGGCCATGCTCTGCGCCTCCAGCTTGGCGAGGACGGCTTCGGAGATGAACTCGTCCACCTTGTCGCCGCGACGGCCGAGTCCCCCACATCCTCCCGACGTCTTGGGCGGGCATGAGTAGATGTGCTGCTTGCAGTCGCGCTGCCGGGTCACGCGGAGACGCGCTCCGCACATCGAACCGTCCGGCCGAAGGCGACCGCAGCGCAGGAAGCCGGTCAGGAGGTACCGGTGCTCGCGGAAGTCGTGGGGGAGCGCGGCACCTGTTAAGCCGTCCTTGTTGACGCTCCTGCCCTTGCGCGCGGTGAAGATCGCATTGACGGACCGCCACTGGTCGGGCGTGATGATCGCGCTCCACTGCCCGACGACCGGTTCGTCGTCCGGGCCTCGGACGAGCTCACCGTTGATCATCCGCCAGCCGCACAGACGCGGGTTCTGGAGCATCACCTTCAAGGAAGTGGTGGTCCACTCCGGCCCGTGGTGGTCCTGATGCCCGCCCGCTGCCACTCGGCCACGATCGAGTTGAGCCCCCGGCCGCTGATGAACTGCTCGGTGGCCTTTGCGACGAGGCGGGCTTCGTCCTGGTCGAGGGTGCGCCGGTCGTCCTTCCAGCCGAACGGGCGGTTGCCGCCGGCGGGCGGCTCTCCGGCGAGAGCGCGGCGGCGGTGGTCGTTGCGCATCCGGCGCTGCATCTTCCGGACCTCCATCTTGGAGATGACCGCACCGATCAGCCCCATGCTCTCCACGTCCTCGCTGTAGAGATCCTTGGAGCCGCGCTGGTCGGCGTAGACCCGGCCGTCCCGGTAGGTGACCGCCTCCACGAAGCGCTCGTAGACGCCGGGGCGGCGGACCAAGTGGTCCTCGGCCATGACCACGGTCCCACGGACGGCTCGGCCGTCCGGCAACTTCCCGGAGCGGAGAGCGCGGAGCATCGCTTCGAAGGCATCGCGGACGACTCCGACTTTGGCAGCCGACTTGTCGTTGTCGGTGAACTCCTCGACCATGGTCCAGCCGAGTCGTTCGGCGGTCTGCCTATTGACCTTGTGCTGATACTGGATGCCGTGCTCGTCTCGTTCTTGGTTTGCCGAGATTCACGTGTAGGAGACAACGGGGATGATGTCACGCTTGGTAACGCTCACCGAGGGCTCCGTTCTATTGCCTAGAACGAAGTACTGCCACCAGCAGTACTTGCACAAGGAGCCGAACGGCTACTGCGGCATCGGCGGCACGGGCCTGTCCTGCCCGATCGGCGTCGCCCCGGCGGAGTGACCCGGAGCGTCCGGTCTGTGACGGGTTACTGGGACCCTGTGCCGTGCGCGCGGCGGCTCATCGCGGAGGGCATGCTCGATCTCTTCGAGGGAGAGTGGGCGGAGCTGAACTGGCGGAACGTGCCAGGCCCCTTCTACGGCGCCGAGACCGACTCGATGCACGGGGGCCGGATGGACGCTCCCTTCCACATCGCCTACGACGATGAGTACGGCGACTACCGCGGTACGGAGTTCGTCTACCGCCAGCCGGTGAACGAGCAGCAGGTCGCCGACCTTCTCAACGGCTCGATCTTCGGGCACGGCGGTTACGCCATGGACGGCGACGATCACTGGACGGTGCCGGAGGTCCGCCGCTGGTGGCGCGAGCGCGGCAGGGTCCGTTCCTGGGCGCTCACGGTGGCGGACCGGTGGGCCGGCAAGGGCGACCCCGAATACCAGGGCCACTATGACGACGCGGCCCAGGGGCTTCGTGACTACGTCGCCTATATCGACGATGGGCTTGAGCAGTACCTACGGGGCTACCTGTTCTGGCTTTCGGAACGCCGCGAGCCCCGCCGGGGCGAAGCCCTGCCCTCGTTGCAAGGGGCTTGAACGACGGAGGACGGGCCTCGTTCCCTCCGTCTCGGTGCCGTCCGTGTCGACGTCGGCCGGCTCGCTCTCGCTGATCCCGAGGGCGACGAGTTCTGCCTGCGTCAGGCTTCCAGGCCGGTCAGCAGGCGCGCCACGTCGAGCCCGGTGGTCAGGTAGTCGACGAACAGCGGGTTGTTCAGCGCCCACTCCGACCGGCGCCGGCGGACCAGGGAGATCGCGTCGCCGGTCTCGTGGCCCAGCAGCGTGAGGGCCTGGACGATGACCAGGCCGGACCGGTTGTACCCGGAGTGGCAGCGGACCAGCACGCGCCGGCCGTCCCCGATCGCCTCGACCGCCAGCTCGGCCGCGCGGCAGACGTCCTCGATCTGCCCGGCCGTCAGCGGCCCGTCGGGCACCTCCACGCGCCGGTGCTCGACGCCGTCGTCCGGGCCGTGTCCTTCGCGCACGTGCAGGCTGACCACCAGATCGAACTCGCCGCCCACGATGACGGGTACCCGGGTGCCCGCCGGATCCCGGTAGTGGTGGCCGCCCATCCACAGCAGCGGGACGATCTCGTCCCATGGGGATTCCGCGTCGGGCGTCCCCCGGCCCTTGCCCTTGATCCGCATGGCGCGCTCCCGGCGATGCCGCCCGACCGCCGCGAGCCGGGCAAGGTCAACTGATCACGCCCTCACCGTACAGCCGGAGAGACTCGGCAAAGCGGGGACGCCTCGAATTGGCCCATGGCGCCGCGAACGGACAGATCGGATCGGTACGGCGTTCGCTGTGTCATTTTCTGGCCGCAAGAAGGTGAGCGGCTGTACGAAGAGACCATCGCCAAAGCCCTGAGCTACGCGATCGCTGAAGGGCGCGGGGTCTTCTCCTTGATGCGTGCCAGCGATCTCGATCAGGACCAGGCACTTCGCCGTGGGAGCGCCAGGAGAGTCTGGGCGAAGAAGAGTGACCCGGCAGGTCAGCTGTCCAGGGCTTTGTGGATCCAGTCCAGGGAGCCGGTGCTCAGCGCCTCCTCCGCCAGGCGCTTGGCGGTGGCGGTCCGGAGCTGGGCGAACGAGCTGTCGATCCACGGCTGCGTGTTCCGGTTGCCCTGGTCGCGGTACTCGATCGCCTGGATCAGGCACTCCAGCTTGTCGGCGTCGCGGGCGCAGCGGGACTCGGGGGTCTCCTGGGACTCGTACTCGGTCACGGTCCTCGTGATGAGCGCGGCCACCGGGGCGGGCAGGTCGCGCGTCTGGTCGGCGGTCACCCGTTCGTTCGGCGCCTTGGTCACGTAGGGCTTGGCCAGGTACGGAAGGTCGGTGAGGCGGGTCTCCTGGGTGTCGTGGAACAGGCTGAGGAACGCCGCGCGCTCGGGGTCGGCGCCCTCCTGGGCGGCCAGGACGGCGGCGATGACCGCGGTCCGGAACGAGTGGTCGGCCACGCTCTCGGGATCGGTGACGCCGGCGACCAGCCAGCCGGTGCGCTTGTAGCGCTTGAGGAGGCCCAATTCGTAAACGAGGTTCGCCAGTGGCTCGGGCATGGTGATCCTTCGGATGTCAGGGATGTTCTTGCTGGGTTATTCGTGCCTATTGATCGCTTTTTTCGTTTCATGTCAGGGTCGCCGATCGGTGAAGGGAGTGTCGTCCCGGTGAAGGGTGAACATCATGGCCCGACAGCCCCATCCGACTTTGGCATCCACTAGTCTGAACGCCTGGAGCACTTTGCGAGGTCGCACGTTGCCGCCTGGCGGCACGCACTGGGGAAGGGGCAGGATATGCCGGACAGCCCGACGGTGCATCAGCGACGGCTGCGGATCGAGTTGCGCAAGGCTCGGGAGGCCGCCGGGCTGACCCAGGAACAGGCCGCCAAGGACCTGGAATGGTCGCTTTCCAAGATCATTCGCATCGAGGGCGGGACGGTCCGGGTCGCCGTGACGGACGTGAAGATCCTGCTCCAGCTCTACGGGGTCTCGGCGGAGCGGGAGGCGGAGTTCCTGGCCTTGGCGCGGGCGGCTCGGGAGCAGGGCTGGTGGAGTTCCTACCGCCGGTTTCTCAGCCCGCAGATGCTCGACCTCATCGGGTACGAGTCGGCGGCCCGCCTGACCCGTGAGTTCCAGCCGCTCGTGCTGCCCGGCCTGCTGCAGACCAGCGCCTACGCGGAGGAGATCATCACCTCGGTCCGGCCCGAGTTCCCCGCCGACAAGGTCGCCGATCTGGTCGAGGTCCGCATGCGCCGGCAGGAGATCTTCGACCGGGACGACCCGCCGCAGACCTCCTTCGTGATCGATGAGGCCGCGATCCGCCGGAAGGTCGGCGGCGCCGTCGTCATGCGGGCGCAGCTCGCGCACCTGCTGGAGATGGCCCAGCGGCCCTCGGTGACGATCGAGATCGTGCCGATCGACTCGGGCGCGCATCCGGGCCTGCAGGGGCCGTTCAAGATCATCGAGTTCGCCGAGCCGGAGGACGACGACGTGCTCTACCTGGAGGGCGCCCAGGGCGAACTGCTCGGGCGCGACTACCGGGAGGAGATCGTGCGCTATCGGGAGCGGTTCGAGCTGCTGCGCAGGATCTCGCTGGGGCCGGAGGGCTCGGCGGTCCTGCTCAGCACCCTGGTCGAATCCCGCTGACGGCGTTCGCGGTCGAACGCCGCTCTTATCGCCTATGGCCTGATATGCGGCCAACGCATACACTCTGGGGTTGACAGAGTTCGACACAGCGTTGTGGTGAACTTTGAAATCCGGTGGAAGTAGCCGGGAATGGCATTGTTCGCCGGGGCGCCCGGTGCCCGTCCTGCGCCTCCGGTGAAAACGCGCCCTGAATTCCCTAGCGGCCGCGTTGCGGCGACCGGCGGTTGGAGAAAGGGGTACCGCTCTTGGAGCGACCACGGCTGAAGTGGCGGAAGGGGCGCCGGAGCGTGGACGGCGACTGCGTCGAGATCGCCCGATGCGGCGACGCCATCCTCATCCGGGACTCGCGCGGCTCCCACGACGCCGTCCTGGCGTTGTCGTCCGCGCAGTGGAGCGTTCTGACGCGCGCCCTCCGGCGGTCGTCCGACTGACGCTCAGCCGCCGGTCCGCAGGGCCATCGTCCGTTCCGAGGCCAGCGGCGCGTCGGCGTCGTGGATGTGGCCGCGGTACAGCCGTCCCTTCGTCTCCACCTCCAAGGCGGTGAACGCCGCCGGGTCCAGCTCGCAGAACCCGCTCCGCACCACGTCCTGGTACAGCGAGTCCGACACCACCAGCGCCAGGTCGCGGTCCGGATGGTCGGCCAGGTGGCGTCGCAGCGGCGCCGAGTCCAGCAGCCGCGCCACCACGATCGGCGGGTCGCCCGCCGGGCCCAGCGGCCCCTCGATCAGCAGTGGGCCGTGATGCAGGGCCATCCGCATCCGCAGCCGGGGCGTGTCCAGCCGGTACCTGTTCCGGTCGGCCAGTGCCTCTTCCAGCCTCCTGGTGAACGGGCCGACCGCGCGCAGCACGTCGCTGTCGGTGGGCAACACCACCAGCTCTCCGTCACCGCCCACCTGGCGGTACCAGCCGTCCGGGCCGAGACCGGTGCGCCGAGCGCAGTCGTCGAGCAGCCGGCGCAGGTCGGTCTGGGCGATGAGCTGCTGCTGGGGCAGGAGCCGGCTGTACTGCTCCAGGTCGACGGCCAGGAGCAGCCGGTAGACGAACGTGCCTGTGCCGGGCTTGCGCGGGAGCCACGGTAGCCGCACCATGTGCCGTCCTCGGGATGAACGTCGTTGTGGTCGATTTTGCCTGAAGCTGGATGACATGAGCGGAAAAACATAGGTCGGTTAGCCATATGGCACTTTGCAGATAGCTTCTGCGGCGGCCTGGAGGGTGAAACATGACTCTGTGAGCTGGCTATATAGCTCCTCGTCACCGGAGATGTGGGCGTCGGTTGCCTAGTAGCCAGGTGGCTTTTCGATTGATGGCCAAGAGTGTGGTCGCTGAATGCCTGGTGCGGGAAGCGTTGCTCGGCGGCCGTCGTCGCGGGGCGTCGCACCGTCCCCTGGTGCCCCACCGCGCCCCTCGACGGCCATGATGAACGGTATGGACGTCGGGTTGCGCGCGGAGCGCGTGTTCACGGTCGCCGGAGCGGACACCGCCGAGCAGGTCGGGAGCGGGGACCTGCCCGTCCTCGGGACGCCCCGGCTGCTGGCCTTCGCCGAGGCCGTCACCGTGCAGGTCGTCGCCGGGCGGCTGGCGGACGGGGAGACCACGGTAGGGACGCGGGTCGAGCTGGAGCACCGGGCCGCCAGCCCGGTGGGGGCCCGGGTCCGGGTCGCCGCCGAGCTCATCGAGGTCGACGGGCGGCGGCTCGGGTTCCGGTTCACCGCCACCGACGACGGGGGCGCCGTCGTCGGCTTCGGGCTCGTGGAGCGCGTGGTGGTGCGGGGCGAGAGGTTCCTCGCGCGGCTCAGGTAGGGCGCCGCTGGCCGTAGACGTGCACGCGGCGACCCCGGTACTCGGTGTCGCGCAGGTGGCGGTGGCCGATCCGCTCGGCCACCGCGACCGAGCGCGCGTTGCCCGGCAGGATCAGCGAGATCACCTCGTCTGCGTCCAGGTCCGTGAAGCAGTAGTCCAGGGCCGCCTTCGCCGCCTCCGAGGCGTAGCCCTTGCCCCAGTGCGCCCTGGCAAGGCACCAGCCCACGCCCAGGCCAGGGAAGCCGTGCGGGCGCCAGGGGCCGGCCCGGCCCACGAAGGCGCCCGTGGACTTCTCGATCAGCCCCCAGTGCGAGTAGCCCCTGATCTCGCGGTGGCCGATGAAGGTCGCGAGGCTCCGCCAGGCGTCGGCGGGGGAGCCGCCGACCGCTTCGGCCAGGCCGCCCGACACCTCGGGGTCGGCGAGCATCGCCGCGTAGTCGTCGAAGTCGCCGCCGGTCAGGGGGCGCAACAGGAGGCGGGCGGTTTCCGGCATGGGGGATCTTTCTCCGGGGGGTGGAACAAGGCGGGGCCCCCGCGCGTCGGGCGGACGCGCGAAGGCCCCGGTGAAGTCGTGGTCCCGTTCAGTACGGCAGGAGGCGCCCCGAGGGCGTCCTGAGATCGATCGGGCTCGGTTGACGTGGCGGTTTCGGGCGCTTGATGAGCTGCTGCCGTGCCATGGTGATCATCTCCCCCGTCGAGCCGGGTGTTCAAACCCGGTGATCGAGCCGATGTCCGCCTCTTTTCGTTCGACGCGGGGGTCGAACGCGAGGTTCCGCGAGCTTATGCGACAACCTCGGCCCGTTCGACCGATTTCGGGGAACCGGGTTTGCTTTGGGTGGCGACGGGGGTACGAAGAGTGTCGCTCAGGACACCACGTCGCGGCTCCGGAACCGGCGGAAGGCCAGCGCGAACAGGACCGCCGCGTACGCCACCGAGATCGCGGTGCCCTTGGCCATCCCCGCCCACTGGATCTGCGGCTGGAGCGCGTCCATCCACGAGTACATCCAGTGCGTCGGCAGGAGGTCGCGCCAGGAGCCGAGGGCGGTGACGGCGTCCAGGATGTTGCTGACGATCACCAGGCCGACCGCGCCGCCCACCGCGCCGAGCGGGGAGTCGGTGGTGACCGACAGCAGGAACGCCAGCGCGGCCACGACGAGCTGGCTGACCAGCGCGTACCCGATGATGATCCCCATCCGGCCGAGCGCCGTGCCGACCGCCACCTCGCCGCCGGTCGGCAGCTCCACCTCGCCCCAGCCGAACGCGACCGTGCCCGCCAGCAGCGACATCAGCGGCAGCACCAGCACCGCGACGGCCGCGTACCCGAGCGCGACGATCAGTTTCTGCCGCAGCAGCCGCGCGCGGGGGACGGGCGCGGCCAGCAGGTAGCGCAGCGACGACCAGCCCGCCTCGCTCGCCACGGTGTCGCCGCAGAACAGCGCGACCGCGACCACCAGCAGAAAGCCCGTCGAGACGAACAGGGCGAACAGCGCGAAGTTCATCGCGCTCGCCGTCGCCACGTCCACCAGGCTCGGGAAGCCGTCCGGCTCCGGATCGCCGCCGATCTTGAACGCGGCGACCAGCACCCACGGCAGCACCAGCAGGATCGCGAACGCCACCAGCGTCCGGCGCCGCCGCCACTGCCGCACGACCTCCACGCGCAGCGGCAGCGTGCGCCGCACGTCGTAGCCGGGCGCGCCGCCGTCGGCGCGGGCGGCCGGGCCGCCGCCGCGGCCGTTCAGGGTCGCGGTCATGGGGTCCCCTCACCGATGATCTCCAGGAACGCGTCCTCCAGCCGGCGGCCGGCCCCGGTGATCTCGGCGACCGGGCCGGCCGCGACCTGGTGGCCGCGGGACATGACGACCGCGTGCGTGCACGACTGCTCGACCTCGGCCAGCAGGTGGCTGGAGACGATCACCGTGCGGCCCGCCGCGGCGTAGCGGACCAGCACCTCGCGCATCTCGCGGATCTGGGGCGGGTCCAGGCCGTTGGTCGGCTCGTCCAGCACCAGCAGGTCCGGCAGGCCGAGCATCGCCTGCGCGATGGCGAGGCGCTGGCGCATCCCCTGCGAGTAGGTGCGCACGGTCCGGTCCAGCGCCGCGCCCAGCCCGGCGATCTCCAGGGCCTCCTCCAGGTGCGCTTCGTCCGGGCGGCGGCCGATGGCCCGCCAGTACAGGTCGAGGTTGTCGCGGCCGGACAGGTGCGGCAGGAAGCCGGGGCCCTCGACGAACGAGCCGAGCCGCGACAGCACCGGCGCGCCCGGCGTCACGCGGTGGCCGAAGATCCTGATCTCGCCGGCGTCCGGCAGGATCAGGCCCATCAGCATCCGCAGCGAGGTGGTCTTGCCCGCGCCGTTCGGCCCGAGCAGGCCCAGCACCTGGCCCTTCTCCACGCGGAACGACAGGTCCGACACCGCGCGGTGCCCGTTGCTGTACGCCTTGGTCAGGCCGGTGATCTGGAGCGGGACGTCGGCGAGCTCGGGGTCGAACTCCGGCGCGGAGTCGCGGCGGCGGCCCGTCAGCACGATGCCCGCCGCGACGGCCAGCGCCGCCAGCGGCAGCGCCCACACCCACGCGGGCAGCGGCGCGGCCTGCGTGCGCAGCGCCGGGACGGTCGGCACCGTCAGCCCCGACACCGCCGCGACCTTGTAGGAGGCGGGCTTGGCGGGCGTCGCGAAGCCCATGTCGGTGGTGGTCAGCACCAGCCGCAACCGGTGGCCGCGGTCGAAGCGGTAGTCCATCGCGGGCAGCGTCACGGTGGCCTCGCGGCCCTCGTCCGCCTTCGCGACGCGCAGCGGCGCGGCGATGCGGCGGGCGGGCGAGCCCTGCCCGGACGGGCCGACGTCGTAGAGCTTGGCGAACAGCGGGACGTCGCCGTCGCCGGTCACCTTGATCCGCACGGTGGCCGCGCCGGTGATCTGGAGCGGCTCGTCCAGCGGCCGGGTGTAGAAGGTGGCCGACTGTCCCGGCATGTCCACCGGGAACTGGCCGCCCAGCCCGCCGCCGCCGAGGTCGCCGAGGCTGCCGAGCGCGCCCAGGCCGGGCAGCGCCGAGATCGAGGCGGGGGAGCCGCCGGCGGGGTTGTGGACCGTCTGCTCGCGGCCGGAGAGGGGGAGCGTGCGCGGGGAGGCGTTCAGGCCGGGGTAGGTGTCGGCGGTGGCGGCCTCGACGTTCACCTCCTGGGTGGAGGAGTCGATGCCGCCCGCCCGCGTCACGGTGAACGCGGGGTCGCCGCCGCCCTCGCTCCGCAGCCGCCGGTCGAAGAAGTCGCGGACCAGTCCGCGCAGCCGGGAGGTCTCCTCGGCGCCGCCGTCATGGCCGCCCTGGTACCAGACGGTGGACACCGGCGCGCCGTTGCGGGCGATCGCGCGGGCGTTGGCGTCGCCCTGGTCCAGCGGGAACAGCGAGTCGGACTGGCCCTGCACGATCAGCGCGGGCACCTTGATCCGGTCGGCGACGGCCGAGGGGCTCGACCGCCGCAGGATCTCGATGGCGGCGGCGTCGGGCTTCCCGTTCTCGGCGACCCGCTGGTACATCTCGCACAGCGACGGCAGGAACCGGCCGCACGCGGTCCGCCCGGACTCGCTGGTGAAGAACAGCCCGGCCCACAACTTCTTGAACACGCCGTTCGCCGGGCCCTCGCCGGTCGCGTTCGGGAAGAACACCTGCGGCAGGTCGTTCCAGGTGATGCGCGGCGCGATGGCGTCCACGCGCTTGTCGTGCCCGGCGGTCAGCAGCGCGATCGCGCCGCCGTAGGACTCGCCGGACATGCCGAGGCGCGGGTCGCCGGGGCCGTCGAGCTGCACGTCGGGTCGCTTGGCGACCCAGTCGATGAGCTGGCGGACGTCCTTGACCTCGTAGTCGGGGGAGTTCAGCGCGATCTCGCCGGTGGACTTGCCGAAGCCGCGCGCCGACCAGGCCAGCACCCCGTACCCGGCGCGCGCGAGCGCCTGCGCGTCGCCCTTCACCTCGTCCTTGGTGCCGCCGAACCCGTGCCCCAGCAGGATCACCGGGGCCTTGGCGCGGCCGACGGGGCGGTAGAAGGTGGTGTCGAGGCTGACCTTCTGGTCGTTCTTGGGACCGTCCAGCACGTCGATGCGCTGCTGGAGCGCCGTGACGGGCGGTTCGCCGCCGGCCGCCGCGCCCCACAGCAGGCCGCCGCCCGCCAACACCACGACCGCGCCGCCCGCCGCCGTCCAGCGTTTGGCGCGCCCGGTCTCTTCCCACCGCTTGCGGAGCCGCCCGGCTCCCCCCAGCCTCATGGGCAGAAGCCTAGGGGGCGCGGGGAGGGGGCCCGCTCCGCCCCTGTGCCGATCACGCCTGCGCCCGTGGCCGTAGAGGCGGGGGCGCGGCTACGCCTCCCGGCGTACCGGAGCGGCCCTGGGCCCCGCTTAGGCCAAAGCCGCTTCGAACATGCCTGTGAGGCGGCGCGTGAGGTCCTCCGGCTCGCCCGACCGCAGCTCGTGCAGGCCGAGGCGGCGGATCGGCCCGCCGCCCATGATCAACGTGGCGGCCAGCGTCGCGCGGGCGCGCGCGTCCGGACCGTCGAGCTGGGCGGCCAGCGGGTCGATCAGCACCCGTTCCATGTGGGCGCGCAGAATCTCGCGCACCTCGGCGTTGCCGTACGAGCGGTCGATCATGCGCGACAGCGGCTTGACCTCGCGCTGCTGGGCCTGCCGGACGAAGTGCTCGGCGAGCCGCCGGGGCAGCGGCACCGCGCTCGGCTCCTCGATCACCCGCAGCAGCGGCGACTCGTCGGCCAGCACCTCGGCGAACAGCGCCGCCTTGCTGCCGAAGTAGCGGTGCACCAGCGCGAGGTTGGCGTCGGCGGCCGCGGCGATCATCCGGACCGACACCCCGTCGTAGCCGTGCTCGCCGAACAGGTCGCGGGCCGCCTCCAGCAGCCGCCGCCGGGTCGCCTCGCGGTCGCGCCGGGGGCGCTGCTTCACCGGTGTCTCCACCCGCACGATCGTCCCACGCCCTCCCGGCGTCCGGCCCCGCCGGACGCCCGAGTTGCAAGTAAACAAGTGTCTACATAGCATATATGCAAAACACAGGTAATTGATGCGATGGGGGCCCAGTGGCGCAAGCGAACGCGGTTCCGCCGAGTACGGCGCCGGCCGGCGGGCCGGCGCCGGTCGACTACACGCACCGCCAGATCCTGGAGATCCTCTCCGGCCTGATGATGGCGATGCTGACCGCGATGATCTCGACCTCGGTGGTCGGCACGGCGCTGCCGACGATCGTGGGCGACCTCGGCGGACAGGACCAGCTGGCCTGGGTGGCCAGCGCCTCCCTGCTGACCATGACCGCCTCGACCCCGCTGTGGGGCAAGCTGTCGGACGTCTTCGGCCGCAAGCTCATGTTCCAGAGCGCGCTGCTGCTGTTCGTGGTGGCCTCGGTGGGGGCCGGGCTGTCGCAGAACATGGGCGAGCTGATCGCCGCCCGCGCCGTGCAGGGCCTCGGCGTCGGCGGCCTGTCGGCCCTCGCGCAGGTCATCCTCGGCGACGTGGTCCCGCCGCGCGAGCGCGGCCGCTACTCGGGCTACATGGGCGCGGTGTTCGGCGTCGCCACCGTCGCCGGGCCGCTGCTCGGCGGGTTCATCGTGGACGCCGACGGCCTCGGCTGGCGCTGGTGCTTCTACGTCTGCATCCCGCTGGCGATCGTCGCCTTCCTGGTGATCCAGAAGGTGCTCAAGCTGCCGAAGGTCAGGCGCGACACCCGCATCGACGTCTTCGGCGCGGTCACCATCACCGGCAGCGCCACGCTGCTGATGCTGGCGCTGTCGCTGGGCGGCAAGGAGTTCGACTGGAACTCGGCCTGGACCTACGGCCTGATCGCCGGTGCGGTCGTGCTGCTGGGCCTGTCGGTGGTCGCCGAGCGCATCGCCGCCGAGCCGATCCTGCCGCCCCGGCTGTTCCGCAACCGCACCTTTGTGCTGACCAGCATCGGCTCGCTGTGCATGGGCATCGCGATGTTCGGCGGCATGATCTACCTGCCGCAGTACCTGCAGATCGTCAAGGGCATGAGCCCGACCGCCTCGGGCCTGATGACGCTGCCGATGGTGGCGGCGATGTTCGTCACCTCCACCGCCTCCGGCCAGCTGGTCACCCGCACCGGCCGCTGGAAGGTCTACCCGGTGATCGGGCTGCTGTGCGTGGCCGTCTCGATGTTCCTGCTGTCGCAGCTGCACGTCGACTCCAGCAAGCTGGTCATCGGCGCCGACGTCGCGGTGCTGGGCTTCGGCCTGGGGCTGACGCTCCAGATCATGATCCTGGCCGCGCAGAACGCCGCCGACCTGAAGGACCTGGCCGCCACCACCTCCGGCGTCTCGTTCTTCCGTAACCTGGGCGGCGCGATGGGCGTGGCCGCGTTCGGCGCGATCCTCACCAACCGGCTCACCGCCGAGCTGAAGGACGGCCTGGCCGCCGCGCACATCCGCCCCCCGGCGGGCGGGGACCTCACGCTCGGCTCGCCCGACGCCGTCCACAACCTGCCCGAGCCGTTCAAGGGCGTGGTGCTGGAGTCGTTCACCAGGGCGCTGGAGACGGTGTTCATGGTGGGCGTGCCGATCGCGGTCCTGGGCTTCCTGGCGGTGCTGTTCCTGAAGGAGCTGCCGCTGCGCGGTTCGGCGGCGCGCGCCGCGGCCGCCGGTCCGGCACAGGGGTCGCCGCAGGCGGGCCCGCCCGAGCCCGCGGCCGCGCCCGCCCAGCAGGGCGGCCGGCACGCCCGGGGCGCCGACCAGGAGCTGGTGGCGGTCGCCACCGCCCCCGTCCAGGGCGCCAACGGCCTCGCTCCGGCCCCGGCCGGGCAGCCCGTGACGGCCTCGGCCGCCTCCGGCGAGTACGCCCCGCTCGACACCGGGCCCCAGGGCGGCGCGCCGATCCGCGGCGTGGTCCGCACCGGTGACGGCAGCCCCGTCCCGGCCGCCGCGCTCACCCTGATCGACGTGACCGGGCACCAGCTCGGCCGCGCCATCACCCAGCAGGACGGCGCGTACGCGCTGCCCACCCCCGGCCCCGGCACCTACGTGCTGATCGCCGCGACCGGCGGGCACGAGCCGCAGGCCGCCACGCTGGTGGTCGGCGACAGGGTCGTGGACTTCGACCTGGTGCTGGCGGGCAACGGGGGCCTCGCGGGCACGGTGCGCGGCTCGGACGGTGCCCCGATCGACGGCGCGATGGTCGTGGTCACCGACGTGCGCGGCGAGGTCGTCGGCACCGTCCGCACCGGGGCCGACGGCGGCTACCTGGTCAAGGACATCGCCGCGGGCGCCTACACCGTCGCCGTCAGCGCCGCCGCGCACCGCCCGGCCGCGCTCCCGGTCGAGGTCACCGGCAACGGCCAGACCCGCCAGGACGTCGAGCTGCCGCCGGGCGCGCGGGTGCGCGGCACGATCCGCGACCGGGCCGGCCGTCCGCTCGCCGACGCCCGCGTCACGCTCGTGGACGCGGCCGGGAACGTGGTCGCCATGTCGATCACCGGCCCCGACGGCGAGTACGCGTTCGGCGACCTCACCGGCGGCCGGTACACCGTCACGGCCGCCGGCTACCCGCCGGTCGCCACCGCGCTGACGCTGGGCGGCGGCGGTCGGGACGACCACGACCTCGTCCTCGGGCACCCGGACGAGTGAGCGCCGTGAACCTTCCCGACCAGGGCCTGCGCGCCGCCGCCCGCACCAAGGACGGCTGGGCGGTCCCGCAGGCCATCGTCACCGTCACCGACATGCAGGGCCGCCAGGTGGCCCGCGCGCAGGCCGCCGCCGACGGCACGGTGCGCTCGGACCCGCTGCCCCCGGGCACCTACACCGCCATCGTCACCGCGGTCGGCTACGAGCCCGCCGCCCGGACGCTGCTGGTGACCGGCTCGGGCGCGGCCGACCTCGGCACGCTGGTGCTGGCCCGCGCGGGCGGCACCGAGCTGCCGCCGCCCGGCCCGTGGACGATCGACCCGGCGCACTCGGGCGTCGGGGCGGTCGCCCGGCACATGGGGCTGTCCAGCGTGCGGGGCCGCTTCGGGTCGTTCGCCGGGCGGATCGAGGTCGCCGAGCCGGTGGAGCGCTCCCGCGTCACCGCCCGCATCGACGCCGCCTCCATCGACACCGGCAACGCCGCGCGCGACGAGCACCTGCGGTCGGCCGACTTCCTCAACGCGGCCGCCCACCCGGTGATCGAGTACGTCGGCGAGGGCCTGACCGCGCGCGGCGCCGACCGCTGGACGGTGCACGGCGCCCTCACCCTCAACGGCGTCACCCGTCCGGTGGACCTGGACCTGACCTACCTCGGGTCGGGCCCGGACATGTGGGGCGGGACGCGGGCGGCGTTCCGCGCCACGACCGAGCTGCGCCGCACCGACTTCGCCATCAGGTTCAACCAGATCCTGGAGGCCGGCATCGCCACCGTCGGCGAGAGCCTCCGGGTCGAGCTGGAGATCCAGGCCGCGCAGGGGGAGACCCTTCCGCAGGGCTGACGGCGGATCACCGTGACGAGCCCCGGGCGTCCTGCCCGGGGCTCGTCACATGTCGCTGTCGGGTCGCCAGGAACGCCGCGGGTCGTGGTCGAGCCAGCGGTGCTCGGCGGCGGCCCGCGCGAACCCGGCGAGCAGCGGCTCCAGCACGGGGTGCCGGTCGTCGGCCCGCCACAGCAGCGACCACGCGTACAGCGGGACGGGGTCGGCGAGCGGGACCACCCGCACCCCTTCGGCGGCGGTGACCAGCTCGCCCGGCAGGATCGACGCCTTGCCCGGATCGCCGCGCAGGCGGTCCAGGAAGTGGTCCAGGCCCAGGTTGACGCCGCCGAACTCGCCGGTGAGGTCGAACGCGGCGCGGAAATGGTGCAGGAAGTCCAGCTTGTCGATCGCGGCCGGGAACCACAGGGTCGTCGCGCGCAGGTCGGCGGGCCGCAGGACCTCCGCGCCCGCGAGCGGGTGCCCGGCCGCCATGACGGCGGCCATCGGCTCCAGCCGGACCAGCCGCCTGCCCGCGCCGCCGGCCGGCGCGTGCACCCGGCCGAAGCCCGCGTCGATCTCGCCGCGCCGCAGCGCCGCCAGGGCCGGTTCCGCGCCGCGCCGCAGGTTCGGCTCGATGGGCAGGTCCGGGCGGCGGTCCACGACCCGCCGGATCATCCGCATCGGGTCGAACAGGTGGCCCCACACCTCCAGCCGGAGCGGTCGATCGTCGCGCCGCGCCGCCGCCACCGCGTCGTCGGCGGCGACGAGCGCCCGGCGGGCCGGCTCCAGGAAGCGCTCCCCGGCGGCGGTCAGCCGGACGGTGTGGCCGGAACGGTCGAACAGCCGCACGCCGAGCCCTTCCTCCAGGCGCGCGATCCGCTTGGACAGCGCCTGCTGCGTGAGGAACAGCTCCCCGGCGGCACGGCCGAAGTGCAGGTGCGCGGCGGCCGCCGCGAACGCCCGCACCTGCGCCAGATCGAGATCCACGCCGCTCACCCTGCCTGACAACCGCCGGTTGTCAAAATCCCCTGATCGCTGTTGGACGCGCCCCCTGAGCAGGCGTTTCGCTGGTCGGCATGAGAGCACTGATCGCAACGGGCCGGGGCGGGGACGGGGTCGCCCCCGCCGACCTCGACGACCCCGAGCCCCGGCCGGACCAGGCGCTGGTCCGGGTCGCGGCCTTCTCGGTCAACCGCGGGGAGACGTTCAAGCTGGAGGACCCGCGGGGCTGGCGGCCCGGCAAGGACATCGCCGGGACGGTCGTCCGCCCCGCCGCCGACGGCAGCGGCCCGCCCGCCGGGGAGCGCGTCGTGGCGCACCTGCCGGGCGGCGGCTGGGCCGAGCTCGCGGCGGCCGCGACCGCCGACCTGGCGGTGCTGCCGCCGTACGTGCCGTTCACCACGGCCGCCGCGCTGCCGCTGGCCGGGATCACCGCGCTGCGGCTGCTGCGCGCGGCCGGGAGCGTCACCGGCCGCCGGGTGCTGATCACCGGCGCGTCCGGCGGCGTCGGGCACTACGCGGTGGAGCTGGCCGCCGCGGCGGGCGCGGAGATCACGGCGGTGTCGGCGACGCCCGAGCGCGGGCGGCGGCTCATGGAGCTGGGCGCGGCGGCCGTGGTGCCGGACGCGGCGGCGGCTTCGGGGCCGTTCGAGGTGGTGCTGGAGTCGGTGGGCGGCCGGTCGCTGCCCGCCGCGCTGGCCCGGCTCGCCCCGCACGGCACGCTGATCTGGTTCGGGCAGGCCAGCCGCGAGCCCGTGACGCTGGACTTCTTCGACTTCTTCGCCGGGCCGGAAGGGGCGACGCTGCGGCACTTCCACTACGCCGACGCGCCCGGCCCCTACGGGCCCGACCTCGCGACGCTGGTGGGGCTGGTGGCGTCGGGCCGCCTGCACCCGGAGATCGGCCGCGTCGCCGACTGGACCGACACCGCCCGCGTCCTGACCGATCTGCGCGACCGGCGCATCGTCGGCAACGCCGTCCTGACCCTGGAGAACAGCTGATGACCCTGCACATCGACATGCCCGGCGTCATCGCCGGGAACCGGTCGCGCACCGCCGCCGCCGGGATCGACCCCTTCCACTACGAGCGGGTGACCGCTGAGATCGGCACGCCGCGGGAGTGGACGGCGGCGTTCCTGCGCACCGCCCGCGAGCGCCTGGCCGACGCCGAGCGCGCTGGTTCCGCGATCTCGGCGGGGGAGGCGCTCCGGGACGCGGCGCTGTGGTTCCACTTCGCGGCGATCCTGCCCGTGCCGGGCGTCCTGGCCGAGGCCGAGGCGGCGGCCGACGAGGCGATGGGCCGGGCTCTGAAGCTGCTGGAGCCGTCCGCCGAACGCGTGGAGGGCGCCGGCTTCGCGGGATGGCTGCGGCGTCCGGCCGGGGCCGTCCGCCCGCCGCTGGTCGTGGTGGTCCCGGGGATGGACTCCTCGAAGGAGGAGTTCACGGCCGTCGCCGACGCGCTGCTGCGGCGGGGCCTGGCGACGCTGGCGATCGACGGCCCCGGGCAGGGCGTGCTGGCCGCCTCGACCGCGCCGGACGCCGACTACGACCGGATCGTCGGACGGGCGCTGGACGCGGTCGGCGGCCGTCCCGACCTCGACGCGGAGGCGGTCGGCGTGATCGGCCTCAGCCTCGGCGGCTTCTACGCCGCGCTCACCGCCGCCCGCGAACCGCGCGTGCGCGCCGCCGTGACCGTGAGCGGCCCGTACCGGCTGAGCTGGGACGATCTGCCGCCGTTCGTGACCGGGACGCTGGCGCTGCGGGCCGGGGACGCCGAGGCGGCGCGGGCGTTCGCGGACCGGGTGGACCTGACCGGCCTCGCGCCGGAGATCGCCGTGCCGCTGCTGGTGGTGGACGGCGACACCGACGTGATCCCCGGCGTCGCGAACGGCGCCCGGCTCGCCGCCGCCGCGCCGCACGGCGAGTACCTGGCGGTGCCCGGCGGCGACCACCTGGTCGGCAACGCCCGCGCGGCCTGGCTCCCGGCCGCCGCCGACCGGCTCGCCCGGGAACCGGCCCGCTGACCGTTCCGGCGGGACGCCCGCGCGGCCGCCGGTCAGCGGCCGCGCAGCTCGCGGAGGATCTTCTCGGCCTCCGGCCGGGACGGCGGGCCGGTGATGACGACCTTGCCGTCGGTGATCGGCGTGTCCACGCGCGGCGCGGTCACCAGCTGCTCGCGCACCACGAACACGACCTGCCGCCCCACCGTCGCCCTGGTGAGGTCGGCGAAGGCGCGCTGGTCGGCGCTGCGCAGCGCCACCGCGACGTCGTGGCCGCTTCCGCCGGCCGACCGCTGCACCCGCAGGTCGGCGACCTTGCGGATGGCGATGCCCTGGTTCAGCCGGTAGCAGGTCGGGCCGGTCGCCGACGGGCCGGTGATGCCGGGCGTCCCGGCCGGGCACTGGCCCGCGGTGACCTGGGCGACCGGGTAGATGTGCAGCGGCGCGGCCAGCGTGATCGGCTGGGCCCGCCGGGACGTGGCGATCATCGCGCCGGTCACCGCGACCGCGGCGATCAGCAGCCCGAGCGTGAGGACCATGACCAGCAGCGCCGCCCGGTGCTCGCGCGCGGCGCGCTCGCGCTGGGTCTGCCGCGTCCGGTCGCCGCGCAGGGCGGCGCGGCTGCGCTTGACCTCGGCGGCGGTGCGCTGCCGCTGGGAGACGCGGGCGCGGCGGCGCTGGTCGGGGTCGGCCGGGAGGGGCGCCTCGACGGCGGGCCGCTCCAGGGGCTTGGTCTCGGTGGCGGACTTCCCGGCGGCGGACTTCTCGGCCTCGACCGCCGGGAGGATCTGCTTCTTGCCCTGCTTCTTGGCCTGCTTCTTGGCCCGTCGCCGCTCCTTGCGGCCGGGCTTCGCGGCCTTGGCCGGCTGGGCGGGCTTCGTCGCCTCGGCGGACTTCACGGCCGCCACGGGCTCGGCGGCCTCGACAGCCTCGGCGGGCTTCACCGCGGGCGGCGGCACGGGCTTGTCGGCGGCGCGGCGCCGGTCCCGGCGGCCCGCCTTCTCCGGGGCGCGCGGAACGTTCCCGGGCCGGTGGGCGGTCTCCTGGACGGCAGGGGGCTCCTTTTCCTGCGTTCCTTGACGACCCTTGCTGCGGCGCGGAACGACCCGCATCGTCACCTCCCCGGCGGAATGATCTCCAGTCTTTCAGCATGGAGCGGGATCACGCATCGTCCGACCGTCCCAACCCGGTCACGCCGGTCTCCTGCGTACCCCGTCCCAGCCATATGACGCGCGAAGACCCGGCTCCGTTGAACGGGAACCGGGTCTTCGCGGGGATCGTCAGCCTCGACCGTCACGCGAGCGGCAGATCGCGAAGCGATGCGGCGCTCGCCCGCATGCGGTCGAGCCGCGAGCCGCAGGCGTCAATCAACACGCCAGGTGTCGCCGCTGCCCAGCAGCGCGGCCAGATCGCCCCGGCCCTGCCGCTCGACGGCCTCGTCCATCTGCGCGCGCATCTCCTCGTCGTAGGACGGGCGGTCCACGTTGCGGAAGATGCCGATCGGGGTGTGCTCGAACGCCGGGGAGTCCAGCCGCGACAGCGCGAACGCCTGCGACGGGTCCGGCGCGGCCGCGTCGTGCACCGCGATCTCCGACGGGTCCACGTCGGCCACGTTCACGACCTCGAACGCGCCGGTGCGGGTGCGGCGCAGCGCCTTGTCGCGCTCGGCGCCGAACACGATCGGCTCGCCGTGCTCCAGCCGGATCGTGATGTCGTCGCGGACCGCGGCGTCCTTCAGCGGCTCGAACGCGCCGTCGTTGAAGATGTTGCAGTTCTGGTAGATCTCCACCAGCGCCGTGCCCTCGTGCTGGGCGGCCGCCCGCAGCACCGACTGCAGGTGCTTGCGGTCGGAGTCGATGGTGCGCGCCACGAAGGTGCCCTCCGCGCCGATCGCCAGGGAGATCGGGTTGAAGGGGGCGTCCAGCGAGCCCATCGGCGTCGACTTGGTGATCTTGCCGACCTCGGAGGTGGGCGAGTACTGGCCCTTGGTCAGCCCGTAGATCCGGTTGTTGAACAGCAGGATCTTCAGGTTGACGTTGCGGCGCAGCGCGTGGATCAGGTGGTTGCCGCCGATCGACAGCGCGTCGCCGTCACCGGTGACCACCCACACCGACAGGTCCGGGCGGGAGGTGGCGAGGCCCGTCGCGATCGCGGGCGCACGGCCGTGGATCGAGTGGAACCCGTAGGTGTTCATGTAGTACGGGAACCGCGACGAGCAGCCGATGCCCGAGATGAAGGTGATGTTCTCCCGGCGCAGCCCCAGCTCGGGCAGGAACGACTGGACCGCCGCCAGGATCGCGTAGTCACCGCACCCGGGGCACCAGCGCACCTCCTGGTCGGTCTTGAAGTCCTTCAGCGTCTGCTTGGCGTCGGTCTTGGGGACCAGCGACAGGGCCCGGCGGCCCTCTCCGTCGACCGCGCCGTTCACGGCGTGCTCACTCACTGTCGATCACATCCTGGATGACGCCCGCCAGCTCCTCCGCCTTGAACGGCAGGCCGCGGACCTGGTTGTAGCCGATGACGTCCACCAGGAACCGGCCGCGCAGCAGCAGCGCGAGCTGGCCCAGGTTGATCTCCGGCACGATGACCCGGTCGTAGGAGCGCAGCACCTGCTCGGTGTTGGCCGGGAACGGGTTGAGGTGGCGCAGGTGGGCCTGCGCGACGGGGTGGCCGGCCCGGCGCACCCGCCGCACCGCGGCCGAGATCGCGCCGAAGGTGCCGCCCCAGCCAAGGACCAGCACCCGGGCCGAACCGGACGGGTCGTCGACCTCCAGCGCCTCGATGTCGCCGGCGATGCCGTCGACCTTGGCCTGCCGCAGCCGCACCATCTTGTCGTGGTTGGCCGGGTCGTAGGAGATGTTGCCCGACCCGTCGGCCTTCTCCAGGCCGCCGATGCGGTGCTCCAGCCCCGGCGTGCCCGGGACGGCCCACGGCCGCGCCAGGGTGTCGGGGTCGCGCTTGAACGGCTGGAAGTCCTCCTGGTCGGCCTCGGCGAACCCGGGGTCGATCGTGGGCAGCGACGCGGTGTCCGGCAGCCGCCACGGCTCCGAGCCGTTGGCCAGGTAGCCGTCCGACAGCAGGATGACCGGGGTGCGGTACTTGATCGCGATCCGGCCGGCCTCCAGCGCCGCGTCGAAGCAGTCCGACGGCGACCGCGGCGCGATCACCGGGACCGGGGCCTCGCCGTTGCGGCCGTGCATGGCCTGCAGCAGGTCGGCCTGCTCGGTCTTGGTGGGCAGGCCCGTGGACGGCCCGGCGCGCTGCACGTCGATCACCAGCAGCGGCAGCTCGGTCGCCACCGCCAGGCCGATGGTCTCGCTCTTGAGCGCGAGGCCCGGCCCCGAGGTGGTGGTGACGCCGAGCGCGCCGCCGAACGAGGCGCCGAGCGCCGCGCCGACCGCCGCGATCTCGTCCTCGGCCTGGAAGGTGCGCACCCCGAACCGCTTGTGCTTGGACAGCTCGTGCAGGATGTCGGAGGCCGGGGTGATCGGGTAGGAGCCGAGGTAGACCGGCAGCCCGCTCTGCGTCCCGGCCGCGACGACGCCGTAGGCCAGCGCCACGTTGCCGGTGATGTTGCGGTACAGGCCCGGCGCGTGCTCGGCCGGCTTGATCTCGTACTGGACCGAGAACGCCTCGGTGGTCTCGCCGTAGCTCCAGCCCGCCTGGAAGGCCGCGATGTTGGCCTTCATGATCTCGGGCTTCTTGGCGAACTTCTTCTCCAGGAACGCGAGCGTGCCCTCGGTCGGCCGGTGGTACAGCCACGACAGCAGGCCCAGCGCGAACATGTTCTTCGCGCGCTCGGCGTCCTTCTTGGAGATGTCGAAGTCCTCCAGCGCCTTCACCGTCATCGAGGTGAGCGGCAGCGCGTGCACCCGATACTCGCTGAGCGACTCGTCCTCGACCGGGCTGGACGCGTAGCCGACCTTGGCCAGGTTGCGCTTGGTGAACTCGTCGGTGTTGACGATGAGGTCCGCGCCGCGCGGCAGGTCGCCGAGGTTGGCCTTGAGCGCGGCCGGGTTCATGGCGACCAGCACGTTGGGCGCGTCGCCGGGCGTCAGGATGTCGTGGTCGGCGAAGTGCAGCTGGAAGCTGGACACGCCGGGCAGGGTGCCGGCCGGGGCGCGGATCTCGGCCGGGAAGTTGGGCAGCGTCGACAAGTCGTTGCCGAACGACGCCGTCTCCTGGGTGAAGCGATCGCCGGTCAGCTGCATGCCGTCACCGGAGTCACCGGCGAAGCGGATGATGACGCGGTCGAGTTGCTGGACCTGTTTGGTCACAGAGGAAGACCTCCTCGACGCGCAGCACCCGTCCTGGGGGAGGCACCCAGGATCGTGATGCTACTTAGGCTTACCTTCATGGTATGTCCGGGAACGAATGCTCTTCTCGGGGAACGGGGGACCGTCAGGGGCAGAATCGTGTTCCGGTCCGCGCCGTGCGCGTGGCCGGTCCTGAGGTCCCACCGCGGTAGGGGGTGCCGCGGCCGCCGCCGCTCCGCCCGTCATGTGACGTCCCGCTTCCAGGGAGTCGTGGCCCCGTAACACCAAGAGGTATCACCTCAGGGCACGAAAAATGCGTCTCCCCGTAATTCGGGCAGGTCCTATCCGGCGGTACGGCGCGGTTGGGGCCGGCTTCCGGTGTTCACCGGGAACACAGGCAGCTGGCCAGGCGGCACAGGTCGACGTGCAGACGCCGGACGAGCCGCAGGGGATCGCAAGGGGCGCCGAAGCTCCCCGGGGGCACGGAGTTCACGCCCCGAACCATAGCGATGCCGAACGCGGCTCGACCGCACCGCCCCCCACCGCTCACGGCCGGGCTGACGTGGGTACGGAAGCGGGTACTGACGCCCCGGCCGCGGGACGCGGACCGCCCTCGGCGTCCAGGTCCTTCAGCAGTCCCGCGACGTCCTCCGCCGACACCGCCTCGCCCAGGACGCGGGCGTTCGCCCGGTAGGTGTAGTTGCCGGGGACGTCCATGGCCCGCTTCATCCACCGCTTCCAGGCGCCGCCGACGACGGTGCAGCGCAGCACGATCTGGCCGTTGGAGGGGACCGCGCCCGAGCCGCGGCACTGGCCGAGCACCTGCGCGCCCGACAGCACCGTGGCGCGCAGCACGGCCCGCGCGCCCGAGGGCGCCGAACCCCTCGGCTCGGCCAGCGAGGCGGAGACGCTGACGGTGCAGCCGTGGGTGTTCTCGTTGCAGTTGACGAAGGTCAGCTTGCCGGGCGTGAACCGCAGCGCCGGGTCCACCGCCCCCGCCAGCGACGCCACGCGGGGCCGGAGCGCGGCGAACAGCGGCCCGCCGTCGGCGATCTCGGCCGCGGCGAAGCGGGGGTCGCCGTGCCCGGCGGTCTGGACGGCCAGCAGCCGGTACGGCGCGGCGTTGGTGATCAGGTAGTCGGCGCGGGGGGTCTTCACCCGGTAGGCGGGCGTCCCGGCGACGTTCTCGGCGGGCGGCTTCGCCGGGGCCTTGAGCAGCGCCGCGGCGATCGCTTTGGGCCCGAGCAGGTCGCGGACGTCCACGCCGAACAGGGAGGCGGGGGCCTTGGTCCAGCGCCCGGTGTAGTCCTCGGCCCGCGCGGTCTCCCCGGCGTGGTCGCGCCAGAAGGCGGTGCCGGCCTTGACGTAGGTGACGCCGCCCGCGGTGACGAGGTCGGCCCTGAGGGCCCCGGCGGTCAGCGTGCCGCCGGCCGCGCCGTTCCGGGAGACCTGGAGGGTGACGTTCATGGGCTTGCCGTTGACGGTGAGGGTGCCGGCGTAGCGCATACCGGGCTTGGCGGTGAGCTGGCGCCCCGCCTCCTGGGCCCACGCGGAGGGGGCGGGCTTGCCGGGCTTGCCGCCGGAGGAGTCGTCGCCGGTCAGGAGCACGGCGCCGCCGACGGCGCCGACGAGGAGGACACCGGCGGCGGCGATGAGGGCGGGCTTGGGAACGGCGCGCCGCTTGGGCCGCACAGGCACCGCCCCACCGGGCCCACCAGGCCCGCCGAGACCATTGGTGCCAGCGGGACCGTTGGGACCAGCAAAGCCGTGAGGACCAGCGGGCTCACCGGGCGCGCCGACGACGGGGACGTCCCCGTTCGCTCCGCCCGGCGGCTCGCGCCGGGCCCCCGCGACGCGCACGTCGCCCGGGGCGGTCTTGCCCCGGACGTTCGCGGGCCGTCCGCCCTCCGGTCCTCCCTGAGCCGCCGCACCCGCGACCGGCGTGTCCCCGGCCGGCCCGCCCTGCTCGACGCTCACTCGGCGCTCCCCGTGCCCACTCGTTCAGCCTCCGCTCGGCGGCCTCCCGTGCGCCGCACTCCGCGGGGCGCACAACCGGCCGATGCCAGACATAGAGTGCCGGACGATGCGCGGTGCCGCAGCCGCAACGCGCATCGCCGGCACTTCCCGGACCCGGCGGGCCGGCGGTGTCACTCCTGGTCGAGGCCGCTCCGCAGGCTCTCGATCTCCGCGCTCGACGCGCCGCTGACCTTGAAGTCGTACTGCCGGCGGTAGTCGCGCTCGCTGGAGCGCGACCAGCTCGACCAGGCGCTGCCGGTCACCCGGCACTCGGCCCACGCGCCCGAACTGCCGCGCAGGGTGACGCTGGTGGTGCAGCTGCCCAGGTCGCGGCCGGTGGTGCCGGTCTTGCCGCTGCGCAGGCTGTAGCGCACCTCCACCTGCACCGGCTGGTCGGAGCTGACCAGCGCCTGGACGCGCCCGCTGACGCGGCAACTGTCGCTGTTGGTCGAGCACGGCGTCTTGCTCCACTCGGCGATGCGCGGCTGCACCGAGCTGTCGAAGGAGTCCTTCAGCTCGCCGACGCGGTTGCGCATCTCGCCCAGCGCCGCCGTCTCCTCCTCCGGTTTGACCTGCGGGTCCACGTCCACCGCCACGCGCGGCTGCGTCGTCTCGTAGCGCATCAGCGTGGGCTCGTCGGCGTCCGACAGGTAGAAGAAGCCCGAGGAGTTGCCGAACCGCAGCGCCTTGAAGCCCTTGAGCGAGGTCTTGGTCGGCTTCAGCTTGGCCCGGGCCGCCGACCGCAGCCTGGCCGCCAGGGCGCCCGGCGTGAGCTCCTTGAAGTCCAGGTCGAGGCGGCCGGAGCCGACGCGCCCCCACTGGGACCCGCCGTTGAGGAAGTAGGGCTCGTTCACCGACAGCGTCCGCCGCCGCCAGTAGGAGCCGTCGCCCTTCACGAACAGCTTGCCGTCGGCCGCCAGCAGCGTGACCGAGTCGGAGTTCCAGGTGACCTGGCCGGTGGCGCGGCCGCCGCGGGTGACGTTCAGGTCGCCCTGGAGGACCTCGGTCCCGCTGCTGACCAGGCCCTTGTAGGCGACGACCTTGGTGCGCTCCAGCACGCCGGCGGCCGAGTTGAGCTGCTCCTCCGACGACTTGCCGCCGCCCGCGACCGCGAACACCACGATCGCGATCAGGACGACCACCACCAGGCCGCCGCCGACCAGCGCCGCGATCAGCGCGCCCGGACCCGACCTCCTGGGCGGCGGGCCCATCGGCGCGCCCGGGGACGGCGGGAAGAACGGCGGGGCGCCCGGCCCGCCGTAGCCGGGCGGAGGGCCCTGCGGTGGCGGTCCCTGCGGCGGCGGTCCCTGCGGCGGCGGACCGCCCGGGGGAGGCGGTGGCCATGAGGGACCGGCCGGGGGTTCCCAGCCCGGGGGAGGCGGAGGGGTGCTCATCCGGTCACGTCCTTCCAGGTCAATCGACCTCAAATGCATCTCTAGTGTGCAGCAAAGGGACGACGATGTGATCCCTCGCCCCGGCGGCCGCCCGGCGGCCGCGCCGCGGAGGGTTCGGGGATACTTGACGGAACGCTCTCCGGGAGGTCTCCGTGCAGGACTACTTCGACAGCTACCTGGTCGTGGTCGCGTTGCTGCTGGTGGGAGGCGGCATCGTGGGCGGCGGCCTGGCGGCCAACCGGCTGCTGCGCCCGTCCCGGCCCACCGCGGAGAAGCTCACCACCTACGAGTGCGGCGTCGATCCGGTCGGCACGCACTGGGCGCAGTCGTACGTGCGCTACTACGTGTTCGCCTACCTGTACGTGATCTTCGCCGTGGACGCGGTGTTCCTGTTCCCGTGGGCGACGGTGTTCTCCGCGCCCGGGTACGGGATGACCACGCTGGCGGAGATGTTCGTCTTCCTGGGGTTCCTGGCCACGGGCCTGGTGTACGCCGGGAAGAAGGGCGTCCTGTCGTGGGTCTGATCGAACTGTAAGAATGCTCGGTGTGAGCACCGTGGATCTGCCCCCGCCCGGCGTCGGGCCGCTGTCGCGGCTGGCGCCCAAGCCGGTCAAGTTCGTGCTCAACTGGGGCCGCCGGTACTCGTTGTGGGTCTTCAACTTCGGCCTGGCCTGCTGCGCGATCGAGTTCATCGCGACCTCGATGAGCAGGCACGACTTCATCCGGCTGGGCGTGATCCCGTTCGCGCCCGGCCCGCGCCAGGCCGACCTGATGGTGGTGTCGGGCACCGTCAGCGACAAGATGGCCCCGGCGGTGCGCCGGCTGTACGAGCAGATGCCCGAGCCCAAGTACGTGATCTCCTTCGGGGCCTGCTCCAACTGCGGCGGCCCGTACTGGGACTCGTACTGCGTCACCAAGGGCGTCGACCAGATCATCCCGGTGGACGTGTACGTTCCCGGCTGCCCGCCCCGCCCCGAGGCGCTGCTGCACGGCATCATCAAGCTCCAGGAGAAGATCGCCGGCGAGTCGCTGGGCGACCGGTACACGCGCGGCGGCGAACCCGTCGCGCCCGCCCCGGCCCCGCGACCGCTTTCGGCCACCGTGCTCCGCCGCCCCCTCCAGCCCCCGCCGGTCGCCGACGTCACCGAGACGCAGCAGATCCACCCGCTCCCGGACGAGGCGGAGGCCGTTTCCGCGCCGCCGGTCGCGCCCGACGACGCGACGACGCCGCTGAGCCCGCCGGAACCGTCCGCGACGAGGGCCGAGGCCGCGCCCGACGACGCGACGACGCCGCTCGTCTCGCTCCCGCCGTCGGCCGCGCCCGACGACGCGACCACTCCGCTGACGCCGCTCGAATCGCCCGCGCCCCGACCCGAGGCCGATCCCCTGCCGCCTGCCGCGGACGACGCGACGACTCCGCTCACGCCGGTTGAGCCCCAAGCCGCGCCGCCCGCCCCGGATGACGCGACGACGCCGCTGACTCCGCCCAAGGTCGATCCCCTGCCGCCCACCGCAGACGACGCGACCACGCCGCCCGCTACGGACGCCCCCGCGCCCTCCGCCGCCCGCCCTGACGACGCCCCCGACACCGGAGCCTCCCCGGTGGGCCCCTTCGCCGGGGCCGACGACCGCACCGCGCCGCTCCCGTCCCTGCGGGAGCGCGAGCACGACCCCTCCATCATCCCCGGGCTCGCCGACGACGACGGCGCCGACGACGAGATCGGACGGGACCGCCGGTGAACACCGCCGAGCTCACCACCGCCTGGGCCGCGCGCTTCGGTGAGGAGGTCACGACCGAGGAGACCTTCGGCGGCCTCGCCGTCGGCGTGCCCGCCGCCGTCTGGGTCGAGGCCCTCGCCTACGCCCGCGACGAGCTGGGCTGCGACTTCTTCGACTGGCTGACCGGCGTCGACGAGGTCGAGGAGGGCTTCGCGATCGTCGCGCACGTGTACTCCCTGGAGCACCGCCACCACCTGCTGGTCCGCACCCGCGTGCCCCGCGACGCGCCCCGCCTCGCGACCGCCACCGGCGTCTACCGGGGCGCCGACTGGCACGAGCGCGAGACCTTCGAGATGTTCGGCGTCGTCTTCGACGGCCACCCCAACCTGATCCCGCTGCTGCTGCCCGACGGGTTCGAGGGGCATCCGCTGCGCAAGGACTTCGTGCTGGCCTCCCGCGTCGCCAAGCCCTGGCCCGGCGCCAAGGAGCCCGGCGAGTCCGGGCACGGCGCGCCGAGCCGGCGCCGCGTCCGGCCGCCCGGCGTGCCCGAGGACTGGGGACCCCATGCTTGAGATCGTCCTGAAGCTGGCGCTG
Source organism: Spirillospora sp. CA-253888 (assembly GCA_050936435.1). GTDB lineage: Bacteria > Actinomycetota > Actinomycetes > Streptosporangiales > Streptosporangiaceae > Spirillospora. The sequence goes on along the minus strand of JBNJMT010000001.1, from coordinate 2,991,388 downwards.
GTCGCCGCCGCCTTCGCCGTGCTGCCGCTGGTCGTCGGGCAGATCGAGCACAAGGTCATGGCGCACATGCAGGGCCGCCTCGGCCCCATGTACGCCGGGCGCTTCCACGGCTGGGCCCAGCTGGTCGCCGACGGGGTCAAGTTCGCCCAGAAGGAGGACGTGGTCCCCGCCGCCGCCGACCGGCGGGTGTTCAAGCTCGCCCCGGCCGTCGCGCTGATCCCGTACCTGCTGGTGCTGCTGGTGATCCCGGTCGGGCCGGACGGGCAGGTCGCGCTGGAGCTCGGCGTCGGGCTGTTCTTCGCGCTGGCGGTGATGGGCGTCGGCGTGATCGGCGCGATCATGGCGGGCTGGGCCAGCGCCAACAAGTACTCGCTGCTCGGCGGGATGCGCGTCGCCGCGCAGCTGATGTCGTACGAGCTGCCGATGGTGTTCGCGGCCTCGTCGGTCGCGATGGCCGCCGGGACGCTGTCGCTGAGCGGCATCGTCGAGGAGTGGCGCTGGTGGTGGCTGCCCTGGCAGGCGGTCGGCGCGGTGGTGTTCTTCGTGGCGGGCCTCGCCGAGCTGCGGCGGCCGCCGTTCGACATGCCGGTCGCCGACTCCGAGATCATCTTCGGCCCGTACACCGAGTACGGCGGCCTGCGGTTCGCGCTGTTCATCCTGGCCGAGTACGCGGGCATCGTGGTGCTGTGCGCGCTGACCACGGTGCTGTACCTGGGCGGCTGGAAGGGGCCGTTCCTGGACGCCGAGCTGGGCTGGCTCTGGACGCTGCTCAAGGTCTTCGTCCTCGCGTTCCTGGTGATCTGGCTGCGCGTCAGCTACCCGCGGATGCGCGAGGACCAGTTGCAGAAGCTCGCGTGGGCGTGGCTGGTGCCGCTGTCGCTGGCCCAGCTCGCGCTCACGGGCGTGCTGAAGGTCGTGGCCGGCTGAGCGAGCGGGCGGTGGCGGTCGCGGCGACGGCCAGCGCCGTCCAGACGAGGGCGTAGGCGGCGGACAGGGCGACGGCGTCGGTGGTGGGAGTGCGCATACCGGAATCCTCGCCGCGCCCGGGGCACGGGCACATCCGCTGCCGTACTCAGTACGGCTTGAGTACCCCTACGGCAGGAACAGCGCGTACTCGGCGACCTTCGCCAGCCGGTCCGGCGGCAGGTCGATGTCCACCGACAGCTCCTCCGCCGAGACGAACCCGCCCCGCTCGCGCCGCAGCCGCACGATCCGCTCGACCAGCTCGGGCGTCAGGCCCGGCAGCGTGGACAGCACCTGCGGCGGGGCGCTGTTGACGTCGACCAGCCCGCCGTCGTCGTAGGCGCGCGGCAGGTCGGGACGGCCGATGCGCAGCTCGTGCGCCAGCGCCGGGTCCTCGGCGGCCAGCTCCCGCGCCTCCTCGCGCAACATCCGCCGGTACCGGGCGACCCGGACGGCGTGCCGGTTGCCCGGACTCGGGACGTGGCCGCGCGGGAACGCCGACGGCCGGGCGACGAAGGCGTGCACGGTGCCGGCGATCCACAGGGTGGTCAGCATCAGGCCGCCCAGCATCACCAGCCGCAGGTCCTGCGCGCTCAGCAGCATGAACACCATGGTCAGCGCGCCGCCGTACCCGGCCGCCGTCGCGCCGAGGTTCCACGAACCGCGCCGGATCGCCGCGTACAGGAACGAGAACGGCGTTCCCAGGCCCAACGTGAGAAAAGGCACGAAAGCCCAAAGGATGCCCTGCGGCTCGTGCTCCTCGGGCGGCAGCTCCGGCCGCGGCGGCAGCGGGTAGGGCGCGCGCCATCCCGGCGGCGGCATCGGCGGGGGATGGTGCCGCGGGCGGGGCGGCCGCGGCGGCCTGACCTCGTCCGGACGTGCGCCGCCGCCCGGTCGCCCGGGGGCGCGGGGCCGCCCGCCGCCTCCGGGGCGGCCGTCCGGATCCGGGCCGATGGGGTCGTCCAAGTCGTCGTTCACGAGGCCTCCCGGACGGGCCGTCGCGGCGCCGGTGAGCCGCGAGCCCACGCCTGCTTTGACGAACGCCGCCCCCGTTGCGTTCCCCCGCGCCCCTCAGTAAGGAATCATGTGACGCGTGGGACGGCTACCAGGAGGCGGGCTGGCCAAGGGGCTGGCCGTCACGTTGCGCACGATGACGCGGCGTTCTGTCACGCGTCAGTACCCCGAGGTGCAGCCTGAGCTGCCACCGCGCAGCCGGGGCGTGATCGCGCTGTTCGAGGAGAACTGCACGGTCTGCATGCTCTGCGCCCGCGAATGCCCCGACTGGTGCATCTACATCGACTCCCACAAGGAGACGCTGCCCGCCGAGGGCGGCGGCCGCGCCCGCACCCGCAACGTGCTCGACCGCTTCGCCATCGACTTCGCGCTGTGCATGTACTGCGGGATCTGCATCGAGGTGTGCCCGTTCGACGCGCTGTTCTGGTCGCCGGAGTTCGAGTACGCCGAGTACGACATCCACGAGCTGACCCACGAGAAGGACCGCCTGCGCGAGTGGATGTGGACGGTCCCGCCGCCGCAGGCCCACGACCCCCTCGCCGAGCCGCCCAAGGAGATCGCCACCGCCGAGAAGGCCGCCGCGCGCGCCGCTCGCAAGCCGGCCGGGCCGCCCGGCGGCGGCCCGGGGAGCCGCGCATGACCGGCCAGGAGATCGTCTTCGCGCTGCTCGGCGTGGTCGCGGTCGGCTCGGGGATCCTGGTGGTCACCACCCGGCAGATCGTGCACGCGGCGCTGTGGCTGGTGGTGTCGTTCGGCGCGCTGGCGGGCGGCTACCTGGTGCTGACCGCCGAGTTCGTGGCGTGGGTGCAGGTGCTGATCTACGTGGGCGCGGTGGTCGTGCTGCTGCTGTTCGGGATCATGCTGACCCGGGCGCCGATCGGCTCGGCCGAGCTGGACTCGGGCAACCGGTGGGCCGCGCTCGCGGTCGCCGTGGGCACGGCGGCGGTGCTGGTGACGGTGGTGGTGCTGGGCTTCCGGGGTGTGTCGGCGCCGCTGGAGGCGGGCGGCGGGTCGGCCGAGGAACTGGGCGCGTCCGTCTTCCGCACCTGGGTGCTGCCGTTCGAGGTGCTGTCGGTGCTGCTGCTGGCGGCGCTGGTCGGCGCGATCGTGCTGTCGCGCTCCGACATCGGCCCGCGCGAGCCCGGCCACGGGACCGACCGGGACGTCCACCGCGACGGCGACCACGCCGCCCGCGAGGACGGCGGCCGAGCCGCGCGCGGCCACGACGGCAAGGAGGAGCGCTGATGCACCTGCTCTATCCCGCGGTGGTGTCGGCGCTGCTGTTCTCGGTCGGCGTGTACGGGGTGCTGGCGCGCCGCAACGCGATCCTGGTGCTGATGTCGGTCGAGCTGATGCTGAACGCCGTCAACCTCAACCTCGTCGCCTTCGACGTGTTCTGGCGCGACCGGCTGCACGGCGGGCAGGTGCTGACGCTGTTCACCATCGTGATCGCCGCCGCCGAGGTCGGGCTCGGCCTCGCCATCGTGCTGCTGGTGTACCGCAACCGGCAGATGATCGACGTGGACCGGCTGCGCGAGCTGGGCGAGGACCGCGCGACCGCCGACGGCCCGCCCGGCCCGCCCGCCGAGGGAACCCCCGACCGGGTCGCGGAGGGCGCCTCGTGATCGTGCTGGCGTCGCTGACGATCCTGCTCCCGTTCGCCGCCGCGTTCGCGGGGATGCTGCTCGGCCCGCGCCTGTCGCGGCTGCTGCGCCCGCGCGGGACGGCCCCCGTGCCCGGCGGCGGCCCCGCCACCACCGAGGAGTCGTGGTGGCGCGCGGCGCTCACGGCCGAGCGGTCGCCGCTGCGCAGCGGCCCCGCGCTGATCGCGTGCCTGCCGCTGGCGGTCGCGGCGGTGTTCGCCGCGATCGTCGCGGTCACGGTCTGGCGCTCCCCGGGCGCGCGCACCGGCACGCTGACGCTGATCGAGACCGGCTCGGTGCCGATCCGCGTCGGCCTCCAGGTGGACGGCCTGGCGGCCGTGGTCGGGCTGATGGTGTGCTGCGTCGCGCTGGCGGTGCAGGTCTACTCGATCGCCTACATGGCCAAGGACCCGCGCTACTCCTCCTACGCGGCGTTCATCTCGTTGTTCACCGCCGCGATGCTGCTGGTGGTCTACGCGGGCGACCTCCTGCTGCTGTACGTCGGCTGGGAGGTCATGGGCGTCTGCTCCTACTTCCTGATCGGCCACCATTGGGAGAAGCGCGCCAACTCGCGGGCGGCGGTCAAGGCGTTCCTGGTGACGCGGCTCGGCGACGTGGGCTTCCTGCTGGGCATCCTGGTGCTGGGCGTGGGCGCGAAGTCGTTCCTGATCAAGGACGTGCTGATCCGCGTCTACGAGATGCCGCACTCGACGGTCACGGCGGCGGCGTTCCTGCTGGTGGCGGGGGTCGCGGGCAAGAGCGCCCAGTTCCCGCTGCACACCTGGCTGCCCGACGCGATGGCGGGCCCGACGCCGATCAGCGCGCTGATCCACGCCGCCACCATGGTCGCGGCGGGCGTCTACGTGGTCGCGCGGCTGTACGGGGTGTTCCAGACCGGCTCGGGCGCGCTGACGCTGCTGGGCGTGCTCGCGGTGGTCTCGATGGTGGGGTCGGCGCTGGCGGCGCTCGCGCAGGACGACATCAAGTGCGTGCTCGCCTACTCGACCATCAGCCAGCTGGCGGTGATGGCGGCGGGCCTGGCGGTCGGCGCGGACACCGCCGCGGTCTTCCACCTGCTGACGCACGGCGCGTTCAAGGCGCTGCTGTTCCTGGCGGCCGGGGCGGTGATCCTGGTGACCGGGAGCAACCTGCTGGGCCGCTACGGCGGGCTGCGGCGGGCGATGCCGGTGACGTTCTGGTCGATGACGGTGGGGCTGGCGGCGCTGGTGGGCCTGCCGCCGGTGAGCGGCTGGTTCAGCAAGGACGCGGTGATCGAGGCGGCGCAGCACGCGGCGCTGCACGGCGGCGAGAGGGAGTCGCGGGCGTGGTTCGCGTACGCGCCGCTCGACGAGGTGACACCGCCTTCCGGCATCAGCCGGTTCCACGGCCAACAGCTCAAGCTGTACGCCGAGGCCACCGGCACCCAGACGAACTGGGTCCCCCCGACACCGCTGCTGCCCGGCTGGGCGGCCTGGCTGGTCTACCTCGGCCTGCTGCTCACCGTCGCGTTGACCGCCGCCTACGCCGTCCGCCTGTGGCTGATGACCTTCTTCGGCGAGCAGCGCGGCGACTTCGCGCCCCGCGAGGCGCCCAAGCTGATGGCCTGGACCGTCGCGGCGCTGGCCGTCCCCGCCGCGATCATGGGCTTCTTCGGCGGCGGTGCCGAGGAGCTGCGCCCGCACCTGGGGTCGGCGCTGATCGCCCTGGCGCTGGCCGGGTTCGGCGGCGGCGCGGTGTTCCTGCTGTGGAACCGCGACCCCGCGCGCGACCCGGCCCGCGTGCTCGGACCCGTCCGGCCGGTGCTGGAACGGGCCTTCTACGTGGACGAGCTGTACGCGCTGGTGATCGTCCGGCCCGTCCGGGCGGCGGCCCGCCTGGTGGTGGCCGCCGACGCCAAGGGCATCGACGCCGCGGTCGTCGGCACCGCCGGGGCCGCGCGGCGGCTCGGCGGGGCGCTGCGGGCGCCGCAGAACGGCAACCCGCAGGCTTACCTGACCGGCCTGCTGGCCGGTGTCGTCGTCATCGCGGGCGTGGTGGTGGTCTTGCTGTGATCTTCCTGCTGATGATGGCGATCCCGCTGCTGGCGGCGCTGGCGCTGCTGGTCCCGGCCGGGCGGTTCCTGCCGGGCGACGCGGCCGTGGGGCGGTTCGGCGTCGGGGTCTCGGGCGCGACGCTGCTGGTGGCGCTGTCGGCGGTCACCGCGTTCGACTTCGGCGCGCCCGAGCGGATGCAGCTGGAGGTCGACCGGGCCTGGGCCCCGGCGATCGGGCTGCGGTTCCACCTCGGCGCGGACGGGGTGTCGCTGCCGCTGATCGTGCTGACGGCGCTGCTGACGTTCCTCTGCTTCATCCACACCGCCAAGAACCCGCCCGCCGGCGGCCGCGTCCGCCTGTTCACGGCGCTGCTGCTCGTCCTGGAGGTCGGGCTGCTCGGCACCTTCGTGGCGCTCGACCTGATCCTGTTCTTCGTGTTCTTCGAGGTCGTGCTGATCCCGATGTACGCGGTGATCGCGATCTGGGGCGGGGCGGGCCGCCGCGCCGCCGCCTACAAGTTCATCCTGTACACGCTGCTCGGCTCGGGCCTGCTGCTGGCCGGGATGCTGCTGGTCGGCGTCAACGCCGGCACCCTCGACATGACCGAGCTGGCCGCCCGGCACGGCTCGGGCGTCACCCACGCCGTCCAGGTCACCGCGTTCCTGCTGATGGGCCTGGGCTTCGCGGTCAAGGCCCCGATGTGGCCGCTGCACACCTGGCTGCCGGATGCGCACACCGCCGCGCCCACCGTCGGGTCGGTGCTGCTGGCCGGGGTGCTGCTGAAGATGGGCACCTACGGTCTGGTGCGGGTCGCGCTGCCGCTGGCCCCCGAGGGCGCGGAGTTCTGGGCGCCCTGGCTCGGCCTGTTCGCGGTGGTCGGCATCGTGTGGGGCTCGCTGGCGTGCCTGGCGCAGACCGACCTCAAGCGGATGATCGCCTACTCGTCGGTCGGGCACATGGGCTTCGTGCTGCTGGGCATCGCGACGCTGACGCCGGTCGGGGTGAACGCGGCGCTGTTCGGCAACATCGCGCACGGCCTGATCACCGGCCTGCTGTTCTTCCTGGCCGGGGCCGTCAAGGACCGCTACGGCACCGGCGACCTGCGCGAGCTGGGCGGCGGGATGCTGACCTCGGCGCCCCGCCTGGCCTCGGTGCTGACGTTCGCGTCGGTCGCGAGCCTCGGGCTGCCGGGCCTCGCGGGCTTCTGGGGCGAGATGCTGGCGCTGCTCGGCGCGTACAAGCCGCACGCCGACCTGCCGCGCGAGACGTTCGTGACGTTCATGGTGGTCGGCGCGCTGGGCGCGGTGCTGACCGCCGCCTACTTCCTGCGGATGCTCGCCAAGATCACGCACGGTCCGGTGCCGGACGCGCGCGCGGCCGCCGGGCCGGTCGCGGCGGTCTCCCGGCACGAGTACGCGGCCTGGCTCCCGCTGGTGGTGCTGACCCTGCTGGTCGGGCTGTGGCCCAAGACGCTGCTGGACGTGACCACCGCACCGGTGCGCGCGCTGCTGGGAGGTGGCTGACGCCCATGATCCAGGGCATCGACTACGCGGCGATCGCGCCGCCGCTGATCCTGGCGGTGGCCGCGCTCGGGCTGCTGCTGGCCGACGCGTTCGAGGTGCCGCGCCGCGTGCTGGGCCTGCTGTGCGGCGGCGCGCTGGGCGCGGCCCTGGTCGCGGTGGCGGTGCTCGCGCTCGGGGAGCGGCGCGCGACGTTCTGCCTGCCCGCGGGCCTGCGCGGCACGGGCCCGCGCTCGTGCTCCTACGTCGCCGACGACTTCACGCTGCTGTTCCAGGGCGTGGTGCTGGCCGCCGCGCTGGTGGTGGTGCTGCTGTCGCTGCGCGAGATCGTCGACTCCCGCATCCCGGCGGGGGAGTACCACTTCCTGCTGCTGGCCGCGGTGATCGGCGCGGTGACGCTGGTGGCGGCCCGCGACCTGGTGCTGCTGGTGGTGGCGCTGGAGACGCTCTCGCTGCCGATCTTCGCGCTGGTGGCGCTGCGCCGCTACGACGGCGCGGCCTCCGAGGCCGCGCTGAAGCTGTTCCTGGTCTCGGTGATCTCGGCCGCGGTGATGCTGTTCGGGATCAGCCTGGTCTACGGCGCGACCGGCGCGATGCACCTGGACCGGATCGCCCTGTCGCTGGAGACGCTGCCGGCCCGCATGGAGCCGGTCGCGGCGGCCGGGGTCGTGCTGCTGCTGGCCGGGTTCGCCTTCAAGGTCGCGGCGGTGCCGTTCCATTTCTGGGCCCCCGACGTCTACCAGGGCGCGCCGCTGCCGGTCGCGGCGTTCCTGTCGGTGGTGTCCAAGGCCGCCGGGTTCGCGGGGCTGGCGATCGTGCTGGCGCTGGGCTTCCCGGCGTTCGGGCACGTGTGGGGGCCGCTGGTCGCGGTGCTCGCCGCCGTCACGATGACGCTGGGCAACCTGCTGGCGCTGCGGCAGCGCACCGCGATCCGGCTGCTGGCCTGGTCGTCGGTGGCGCAGTCGGGCTACATGCTCGCGCCGCTGGCGGTGGGGGACCGCCGGCTGCCGGAGGCCGTCGCGGCGACCACCGCCTACGTCGCGCTGTACGCGGTGATGAACCTGGGCGCGTTCGCCGTGGTGATCGCCTTCCGGGACCGCGCGCACCGGGCCGCCGCCTCGCGCTGGGACACCCTGGACGACTACCGGGGCCTGGCGCGCAGCAGCCCCGCGCTGGCCGCCGCCCTGGCGTTCTTCCTGATCTGCCTGGCCGGACTGCCGCCGGGCGTGATGGGGCTGTTCGCGAAGGTCGTGGTGTTCCGCGGCGTGCTGGCCGGGGACGTGACCTGGCTCGCGGTGGTGATGGCGGTCAACACGGTGATCGGCCTGTACTACTACCTGGTGTGGGCGGTGAAGCTGTTCGCCGCGCCCGCCGGACGGCCCGCCGAGGTCGCCCCGGGGACGGCGGTGCGGGCCGCCGTGGCGGCCGCCTTCGCGGGCTCGGTGGTGCTGTCGGTCGCGCCGCAGCTCGTGCTCCAGACCGTCTCCTCGGTCAGCTGATTGGAACATCCGTCCAGGTCAAACCGTTGTGACTGATGACTCACGGCAACGGGGAGGCGGACGGAAGTGCGGTTCAACGGCGTCAAGACGGCGGCACTGATCGCTGCGCTGTCGGCATTGATGCTCGCGGTCGGCTGGGTGCTGGGCGGCAACGCCGGGCTGTTCATCGCGCTGGTGATCGCCCTGGGCACCAACGGCGTGGCCTACTTCTTCAGCGACCGGATCGCGCTGCGCTCGATGCGCGCCCACCCGGTCGGCGAGGTCGAGGCGCCCGTGATGTACCGGATCGTCCGGGAGCTGGCCACCTCGGCGCGGCAGCCGATGCCGCGCCTGTACGTGTCGGAGACGCTGCAGCCCAACGCGTTCGCCACCGGCCGCAACCCGCGCAACGCGGCGGTGTGCTGCACGCGGGGCATCCTGCGGATGCTGGACGAGCGCGAGCTGCGCGCCGTCCTCGGGCACGAGTTGTCGCACGTCTACAATCGCGACATCCTGATCTCCTCGGTGGCCGCCGCCATCGCCACCGTGATCACCTACCTGTCGCACCTGGCGGTCTTCCTGCCGATCGGCCGCGCCGAGGACGACGACGGCCCCGGCCCGCTGGGCGCGCTGCTGATGTTGATCCTGGGCCCGATCGCGGCCGCGGTGGTGCAGATGGCGATCAGCCGCACCCGCGAGTTCCAGGCCGACGAGTCGGGCGCGCGGCTGACCGGCGACCCGCTCGCGCTGGCCTCGGCGCTGCGCAAGATCGAGGCGGGCACGCAGGCGCGGCCGCTGCCGCAGGACCCGGAGCTGGCCTCCACCAGCTCGCTGATGATCGCCAACCCGTTCCGGGGCGGCGGGATCGGCAAGCTGTTCTCCACGCACCCGCCGACGGCCGAGCGGGTGGAGCGGCTGGAGAAGATGGCCGGCCTGCGCTGACCTCCGCCGGACGCCCGGCCCCGTGCGGGCCGGGCGTTCGCGCGTTCAGGGCAGGATCAGGACGCGGGGGCCGTCCGGGGTGATGGCGACGGTGCGCTCCACCGCGTGCCCGATGTCGCCCATGCGGTTGCCGGGCAGGGCCATGGCGATCGCCCGGTCCAGCGCCCGGCGCGTGGTGTCGATCAGCCGTTGCGCCTCGGCCTCGGCGGGGCCGACGGTGAAGGTGACCGCCGCCCGCGTCCTGGACCTGGCGACACTCGCCCGCGAACCAGAACATTTCGACGCCCCTGAACGATCGGCGGAAGCCGGCTGAAAAAACCTGCGAACCTCCGGGGCACCTCGGGCGTCTTAACCGACAAGAGCGCGCCGGCGCCTTCTGCGGGGGAAGGTGGCGGCGCGCTCGACGGTCGGTCACGCGGCCGGGCGCCAACCCCCCGGCGCCTCCGGCCGCGTGACCACCGGCCCTAGCGGTAGTTCACGAACTGCAGGGCCAGATCGAGGTCCTTGCCCTTGAGCAGGGCGATGACCTCCTGGAGGTCGTCGCGCTTCTTGGAGCTGACGCGCAGCTCCTCGCCCTGGATCTGGGACTTGACGCCCTTGGGGCCCTCATCCCGGATGATCTTGTTGATCTTCTTGGCGTCCTCCTGGGAGATGCCCTCCTTGAGCGACACGTTCAGCTTGTAGACCTTGCCGGAAAGGCGCGGCTCGCCGGCGTCGATCGCCTTGAGCGAGATCTGCCGCTTCACCAGCTTGTCCCTCAGCACGTCCAGGACGGCGTTGGCGCGCTCCTCGGTGTTGGCCTGGATCTCGATGGTCTCCCCCGACCACTTGATCCCCGCGTCCACGTTGCGGAAGTCGAAGCGCGTGCCCACCTCCTTGATCGCCTGGTTGACGGCGTTGTCGACCTCCTGGCGGTCGAGCTTGGACACGATGTCGAAACTGGAGTCGGCCATGGCGCACTTCCTCGTCAGTGTTGGTACTTCGCTGCCACGAGGTTAGCGAGGACGGGAGGTGCGGCGACGGAGCCGGATCCGCGGCCATGCCGGTTCGGCATGGGCGGCATTGATCGTGCCCTGCCGGGCACCAAGGGGCGGTCCGAAGCCTGAACGACCGCCACCGGCTGTGCGAAGTGACCATATGCCCCCATGTCCGGACGCTACGGTCTACCGCACACCGACTCTCCGGAGGAGCCGTGAGACCAGCCGACGCTGAAGAGCTGTCGAACATGGACAAGGTGGACGCCCACCCCGACGTGCACCGCCCCACCGAACCGGACGAGGAGCAGGTCCTGCGCTCCCTCTACGGACCGCCGGACTCCGACGGCGTCCACCGCGCCGAGGAGGTGTGACATGGCCACCGCCGCCGCGATGCTCGCCGAGGCCCGCAAGTCCCTGGGACTGAGCGGCCGCCCGAACTACATCACCCGCGACTACGCGTCCCGCCACGGAAGCGAGTTCCTGCGCGCCCCCTGGTGCGACATGGCCGTCACCTACTGGGCGCGCAACAGCGGCAACGCCAAGGCCGTCCTCCCGGCGGGGGACCGCGCCTACACCGTCTGGCACGCGACCGACTTCCAGAAGATCGACCGCTGGTACACCGGCACCGCCGCCAACCTGGACCGGTCGAGGCCCGGCGACATCGTCTTCTTCGACTGGGGCACGAGCAACTCGGTCGGCGCGATCGACCACGTCGGGGTCATCGAGAAGGTCCTGGGCGGCGGCCGCGTCCAGACGATCGAGGGCAACACCTCCGACACCGTCAGGCGCCGTGTCCGCGCCCACACCGTGATCGCCGGGTACGGCCGCCCGGCCTACACCGGATCGGGCGGCACCACGCCGCCCGCGGAGTCCTGGCAGGAGGCCATGATGAGGAAGCTGCCCGAGCTCAGCCGAGGCGACAAGGGAGAGCACGTCGAGTCGCTGCAGGGCCTGCTGATGGCCCGCAGCCACAAGGAGGTCCGCATCACCGGCACCTTCGACGCGGTGACCGAGACGGCCGTCAAGGGCGTGCAGAAGTGGGGCGGCGTGGCCGCCGACGGGATCGTGGGCCCGAAGACGTGGCCGGTGCTCCTGCGCGTCCACGACTGACCCCGGACGGCCCGCACCCGATGTCACGACCACTCCCGGGTTCCGCTATTCTTTCCAGTGCCGTCGCGAGAGCGACGCCACCAAGGCGGGTTGCCCGAGTGGCCAATGGGAGCGGACTGTAAATCCGTCGGCTTAGCCTACGCAGGTTCGAACCCTGCACCCGCCACATCAGTGGAAACGGCCCCTGACCAGCGCAAGCATGGTCAGGGGCCGTTCGCATTCCGGGCCATGGGGTCTGCCGGGCACCGCCGTTGCCGATTCCGCTCCGCAACGGCCGGCCTGTCTCGGGTCAGACCTCAGGCTGATGTGCGGTGGACGGGCGCTGAGCACCATGGCGGTATGGCATGGCGTGGACGTGTAACGGGTCCTTCCTGGCGAGCCGCCGCGTGGCCACTGGCGATCAGCGTCGCGTGTGCGTTGGCGGGGGCGCTGGTCGTTGCGCTGCAGGACGAACCTCCCCCCAACTGCGACTTCAGCTGCGCCATGAGCAGGGTCGGTTGGCAGGATCAACTGATCTTCTTGCTGTTCTGCGGAGCTCTGCTGGCCTTCGGCGTGTTCGTCCTGATCTCCCTGATGCTCCTGACGGGCGCGGTCTTCGAGGCGCTCCGGGACCTGTGGCGGTAGTGACCGCTCTTTGGCCGGGGCAAGGGCGGCGGCGGTGCTCGTGCGCGGCCGCCTTCGCCGCTTGTTACGATCCCGATCATGGCTGTCTTCACCAAGTGACTCCGGGCGCGCCGCCCACGGTGTGAACCTCCGCCGGTTCCGGCCCGCGGAGCGGGTCCGCCGTGTCCGGCGCGACAGGTGCCCGTTCTTCTCCGGCGCTCGTCGCCGACGAGCGCCCTGCCTGGAGTCCACTTTCATGAAGGCTTCCCATCCCGCGCCGGACCGCGCCCGTCCCTGGGCCGCCCTGGCGCTCCTCTCGCTGCTGCAGTTCCTCATCGCCATCGACGTCACCGTCGTCAACGTGGCGCTGCCCTCCATCGGCTCGGACCTCGACGCCGGCACCCGGGCGCTGGCCTGGGTCGTCAACGGGTACGCGCTGGTCGGCGGCGGGCTGCTGCTGTTCGGCGGCCGGCTCGCCGACCTGCTGGGCCGCCGCAGGCTGTTCCTGCTCGGCGCCGCGCTCTTCGGGCTGGCGTCGCTGGCCGCCGGGTTCGCGCCGAACCTGGAGACGCTGGTCGTCGCGCGCTTCGGCCAGGGCATGGGCGAGGCGCTGGCCTCGCCCGCCGCGATGTCGCTGATCGCGCTGCTGTTCACCGACCCGGCCGAGCGGGCCAGGGCGCTCGGCGTCTGGGGCGCGATCTCCGGTGGCGGGCTGGTGGTGGGCGTCGTGCTCTCCGGCGTGCTCACCGAGCTGCTGCACTGGCGGTGGATCTTCTTCGTCAACGTTCCGCTGGTCGTGGCCGCACTGCTGGCGACGCCGCGGCTGGTGCGGGGCGACGGCCCTCGCACGGGCGGGCGGCTGGACCTGCCCGGGGCGGCGCTGCTGACGCTCGGCCCCATCGCGCTGGTGTACGGAATCTTGCAGGCGTCCGCAGTCCTGGTGCCGGTGGGGATCCTGTTGCTGTTGCTGTTCGTCCTGGTGGAGGCGCGGACGCGGCGGCCGCTGGTGCCGCTGGGCTTCTTCACCGACCGCACGCGCGCGGTGGCGAACGCGGCGACCGTGCTGCTCAGCGCCGCGCTGACGGCCACGTTCTTCCTGGTCACCCTCTACCTGCAGAACGTGCTGGAGCTGGGCCCGCTGCGGTCCGGGCTGGCCTACCTGCCGTTCTGCCTCGCGCTGCTGCTGGCCGTCCCGCTGGTGGCGCCGCTCATCAGGGTCCTCGGCATGAAGTACACCGCGATCATCGGCCTGCTGTGCGCGGCGGCCGGGGCCGGGTGGCTGGCCCGGCTGCCGGTGGACGGCCGGTTGTGGGTCGATGTGGTCCCCGGCATGGTCGCCGTCGCGGTCGGCATGGCCGTCGGGCTGATCACCCTGCAGAACGCGGCCCTGCACGGGGTGACCGAGGCGGACGCCGGGGTCGCCTCGGGCGTGCAGCGGTCGGTGGACCAGCTCGGCGGGGCGCTGGGCCTGGCGGTGCTGGTGGGCGCCGCGACCGCCGTCGCGGGCGACGCGCCGGGCGACCTGTCCGCGCAGGTCGAGGGCTACCGGACGGCGTTCCGCTACGCGCTGTTCGGGGTGCTCGCGGCCGTGCTGGGCGTGTGGGCGGCCGCCCGTGACGACCGGCGCGGCGGCCCGGTCACCCGCGCGGGGGAGGAGGATCCCCTGCGCGGGCGATGAACGGGGCACGGGCCGCTGCGATCTTCGGGGTGGCGGGCGACGGAGCCCGCCGGAACGGAGGTCGTCATGATCGAGTCGCCGGCCGCCGCCGGACGGGTGCGCGCCGCGTGGCGCGGCGCGCACGCTCCGGCGGCCGGGGTCCCCCGGTGGGCGCGGATCGCCGCGCTCGCGGTGCCGTTCACCGTGCTGCCGTCCGGCCTCTGGCGGATCGTGACGGTCCTCGCCGACGAGGACGGCGCGGCCAAGAGCGGGGACCTTCCGTCCTGGCTGCCGGTCGAGGTGTACGTCGTCCTGCTGTCGGTGGTGTCGGAGGTGCTGGCGTTCACCGCCGTCGGGCTGGTGGCGGTCTGGGGGGAGCGGTTCCCGCGCTGGATTCCCGGCCTCCGCGGCCGCCGGGTGCCGACGGCGGCCGCGGTGGTGCCCGCGGCGCTCGGCGCGGTGGTGCTGACGGTCCTGTGGACCGCGAGCGTCGTCACCGAGTTCGCCGGGGTCACCCTCGACGGGCGGCCCGTCCCGGCCGACTACCCGGGACGGGCCGGCGGCTGGGAGGCCGCCGTGTTCTACCTCACCTACGCCCCGCTGGTGTTGTGGGGGCCGCTGCTCGCCGCCGTCACCTGGGCCTACGCCCGGCGCCGGTCGCGCTGAGGGTCCCTCAGAACGACACCGGCTCCAGGTGCGGCAGGAACTCCGCCAGCAGGCGGCGCTTCGGCTTCGCGCCCACCGACTGGTGGACGAGGTTCCCGTCGCGGAACAGCAGCAGGGTCGGGAAGCCCAGTACGTGGTAACGCTGCGTGATCTCCGGGTGCTCGTCGCCGTTGATCGAGGCCACCGTCAGGTCGGCGGCGAAGTCGGCCGCGATCTCCTCAAGGACCGGGTGGATCATCCGGCACGGGGGGCACCAGTCCGCCCAGAAGTCGACCAGTACCGGCTTGGCGGCGCGCAGTACCAGCTCGTCGAAGGTCTCGGTCGTCAGTTCCAGCAAGGGGTTCCTCCGGGGTGAAGGCGCAGCGGGGGCGGACGCGGGCCAGCTGGTCGGCCACCTCGGCGCGGCGTTCGATCAGGGCGCGGATCTCGGCGTCGATCTCGGCCAGCTTCCGGCGGTAGACCACCACCGACTCGGGGCAGCAGCCGCCCTCCTGGTGGCCCGCGCGCAGGCAGTCCACGAAGGGGCGGGTGTCCTCCAGCGTGAAGCCCGACGCCAGCAGGGAGCGGATCTCGGCCACCAGGCGCACGTCCGACTCGTCGTACTCGCGGTAGCCATTGGCCGAGCGGCGCGCCGACAGCAGGCCCTGCTGCTCGTAGTAGCGCAGCGACCGGGTGCTCACGCCCGCGCGTTCGGCCAGTTCTCCGATCCGCATCCGTTCTCCCTGATCCGTGTTCGTCTGGGACGGTATTCCTTGACACCGGTGACAAGGTCAAGCCGAGGGCCGCGGTCGCTCGGCGGAAGCAGGCAGGGGGGACCGGCGGCGTGCAGGTGATCTACGCGAGTGAGGCCACTCCGGGGCGGCCCAACGAGGACTACATCGTCGCCGGCCCCGGCTGGGTCGTGCTGCTGGACGGGGCCACGGCCCGGCCCGACGTCGACGCCGGGTGCGCCCACGATCCCGGTTGGCTCGTGCGGCGGCTCGGGGGCGTGCTGGCCGGGCGGCTGGCCGCCGAGGACGGGGCGCCGCTGGACGATCTGCTGGCCGACGGCATCCGCGCCGTCGGCGGGATGCACCGGGAGTGCGATCTCGGCAATCCCGACAGCCCCTCGGCCACCGTCGCCATGCTGCGGCGGCGGGCCGGGCGGCTGGAGTGGCTCGTGCTCGCCGACTCGCCGGTCCTGGTGGACGACGGCGAGGTCCGGGTCATCCAGGACGACCGGGTCGGCCGGCTGCCCAGCTACACCGTCGAGGCCGTACGGGCCGCGCGCAACAGCCCCGGCGGGTTCTGGGTCGCCAGCACCCGGCCCGAGGCCGCCTACGAGGCGCTGACCGGGGACGCGCCCCTGGACGGGGTCCGCCGGGCCGCCGTGCTCAGCGACGGGGCGGCCCGGCTCGTCGAGCGGTTCGGGCTCACCGGGTGGGACGGGCTGCTCGACCTCCTCGACCGCGCCGGGCCCCGCGAGGTGATCCGCCGCACCCGCGAGGCCGAGGCCGCCGACGGCGCGGTGAACGGCCGCGGCAAGCGCCACGACGACGCCACGGCCGTGCTCGTCCGCTTCTAGACCGGGTCGTTGGCCGGCCGGACGTGCGGCCACCAGGCCGACAGGTCCTCGGGGTGGTGCACGCCCTCCAGCACCAGGCGGCCGGTCATCATCGGGTGCTTGCGGCCCGCCGGGAACGAGCGCCGGTAGGAGGGCGGGTCCAGCACGACCACGCGCGTGCCGCCGACCGCCGGGATGTCGGCCGGCACGCCCTCGTTGTAGATCCACTCGCCGTGCGCGTCCACCAGGTTCCACGTGCTGTTGACGATCGGGCCGGAGCTCGGCACCTCGGTGTCGGTGAACCAGGAGACCACCTCGGCCGGGACCGGCTCGCCCGGCAGCCCGCCCGGCCGCCCGAGCAGCGCCCCGGCGAGCAGGACGTGCAGCTGGAAGTTGTCGCCGATGCCGCCGATGGTGACGGTCCAGCCCTGGCCGGTCTTGCGGTCCAGCACCAGCAGCCGCTCGTCGTCCAGCACGCGCAGCAGCCGCGCGACCCAGTCCATCTTGTCGCAGTGCTCGGCGAGCCGGGCGACCAGCCGGGCCTTGTCCTCGCGCTGGGTCACCGACGCCCGCAGCCGCGGCGACCTCGACAACATCGTGTTGGCCGACAGCGCGAACTTCTCCATCGCGAACCACGCCATCATCGCGCCCACCGGGTCGGGCAGGTGCGGGGCCACGGTGTCCACGATCTGCTGGGACGGCTGCCCGTCCGGGCTCGGCGGCGGCCCGCCGGTCGCGGCCCGCCAGGCGTCGGCGAACCCGACGCCGCTGCGCGCCACCTCCAGCAGCTTGGCCAGCACCGGCTCCTCGACGCCGAAGGTCGCGGCGCCCTGCTCGACCCAGGCCCCGGCGATGATCGCCAGCCAGCAGCCCAGGTTGGGCGGGGCGGCGGCGATGCCCTCGCCCATCGAGGTCATCGCCATGGTCAGCACGGTGGGCGGGACGCTCTGCGACTGGCTCATCAGCCGCGGCATCAGGTCGCTGAACGCCTGGTCCTCGGCCACGGCGGCGCGCACGGTGGCGTCCACGTGCTGGAGGAATTCACTCATGAGTGACAAGCCTGGCATATCGCCACACGAGTCAGCACAATCCTAGAATTTCGTTCTAGGATTCGGGCATGGACTCACAGGATTTCGCCGACGTCGTCTCGGCCGTCCGCGCCTTCGTGCGCGAGCAGGTCATCCCGCGCGAGGAGGAGATCGAGGAGAGCGACGCCATCCCCGAGCCCCTGCGCCGGACCGCCCGCGAGATGGGCCTGTTCGGATACGCGCTGCCCGAGGAGTACGGCGGTCTCGGCCTCTCCCTGAGCGAGGAGGTGCGGCTGGTCTTCGAGCTCGGCTACGCCAGCCCCGCCTTCCGGTCCATGTTCGGCACCAGCAACGGCATCGCCGGGCAGGTCCTGGTGCACGCGGGCACGGCGGAGCAGAAGACCGCCTGGCTGCCCCGGCTCGCCTCCGGCGAGGTCGTCGGCGCGTTCGCCCTCACCGAGGCCGAGGCCGGGTCCGATCCCAGCGCCCTGACGACCGGCGCCCGCCGCGACGGCGACCACTACGTCATCGACGGGGCCAAGCGCTTCATCACCAACGCCCCCGAGGCCGACGTGTTCATGGTCTTCGCCCGCACCGGCGGGAGCGGGTCGCGCGGCATCTCCACGTTCCTGGTCGAGCAGGGCACCCCGGGGCTGGAGGTCGGGCCGCCCGACGCCAAGATGGGCCAGCGCGGCGCGCACACCGCCGAGGTGTTCCTCAACGGGGCGCGCGTGCCCGCGACCGCGATGGTCGGCCCCGAGGGGACCGGCTTCCGCACGGCCATGTCGTCGCTCGCGCACGGCCGGCTCAGCATCGCCGCCGTCTGCGTCGGCCTCGCCCAGCGCATCCTGGACGAGACCGTCGCCTACGCCAAGGAGCGCTCCCAGGGCGGCGCCCGCATCGGCGACCACCAGCTCGTCCAGGGGCTCATCGCCGACTCCCAGGCCGAGCTGTACGCCGGGCGCGCCATGGTCCTGGAGGCCGCCCGCGCCTACGACGCGGGCGAGGACGACAAGCTCGGCCCGTCCTGCGCCAAGTACTTCTGCTCGGAGATGCTCGGCCGCGTCGCCGACCGGGGCGTGCAGGTCTTCGGCGGCATGGGCTACATGCGCGGCGTCGCCGTCGAGCGCTTCTACCGCGACGCCCGCCTGTTCCGGATCTACGAGGGCACCAGCCAGATCCAGCAGCTCGTCATCGCCCGCGCCCTGCTGCGCTGACCTCGCGTGCGGCGCCTCCCGGTCCGCGGGGGGCGCCGCCGTATTGATTTCGCATGTGGTCCGCGAGCCGTGTATGGTTACACCCGTCGCCGCGAACGAAAGAACGCGGAGCACAGGCCCCTTTAGCTCAGTCGGCAGAGCGTCTCCATGGTAAGGAGAAGGTCTACGGTTCGATTCCGTAAAGGGGCTCCACACAGAGACCGCTTCCCGCCGGGAGGCGGTCTTTCTCGTTCTCCGGACCCATGCCCCCCTCGGCGCCGCGCACGGCCGACGAGGCGCCCCGGCGGAACTTCTTCAAGATCTGCAAGGTGTGCGGCCGGCCCTGGGACGGCCGCTCCGAGCGGGTCGGAGGGCGGGCGTGCGGTGTCCTGATTTCGCGCCTTGTCGCACGCTGTGATAGCGTCCCTCCGGTCCCAACGGACGGTTCGCAGGTCACCGGCACAGGCGGTAACCTGGGAAACGGTTCGCGACAGACTCTCTCGGAACCGAGACCCCAAGCCCCGAGTTCGGGTTCTCGTGATTCCAGGGTCCGGTGGACATCCGGTATCCTTGCAATCCGGTCCACAGTGGCCATCTCGGCGGGGTAGCTCAGTCAGGCAGAGCAAGCGGCTCATAATCGCTGTGTCGCCGGTTCAAGTCCGGCCCTCGCTACTACCCAGGCCTCTCGCCCCCCACGGGGGCGAGACGGCTGGGTTGATCCACCGGTCGTCCTTCCCGGGACGGCCGACGCACAGACCATGTCCCTAGCTCAGAAAGGCACTCCATCGTGGCTGCCACCGACGTACGGCCGAAGATCACGCTGGCCTGCCAGGAGTGCAAGCACCGCAACTACATCACGCGGAAGAACCGGCGCAACGACCCGGACCGCCTGGAGATCAAGAAGTACTGCCCCAACTGCCGCTGCCACCGCGCGCACCGCGAGACCCGCTGACGGCACGTACTGAGAAGTACTGCCCGCTGCGCTCCCGCACGGGGCCGGCTGCCACCGCGCGCACCGCGAGACCCGCTAACTCAGCGATCCGCATAGTGCCGGCAGTCGGCGCGAGGCCGCTAACCCGTAGCGACTCCCCGCAGGCGACTTCTCTGCTCGGCTTGCCCTGACGACGTCCTCAGCCCGTCCCCGCCACCCGGCGGAGGCGGGCTGAACGTCGTTCTGTTACGGTCCGAGCGAACCGGTAAGCGGGTGCTTGGGCGCGGGCACTCGGGCGGCGCACTCGGGCGTGCACGCCCATCTTGACCTGGAGGGACGGATTGCATGGCACTCAACCGTGATTTCATCGGGCGGAGCTTCCCGCCCAGCGAGCCGTACGAGGTCAGCCGCATCAAGATCCGCGAGTTCGCGGACGCCATCGGGGACCGCAACCCGGTCTACCGCGACGCCGAGGCCGCCAAGGCCGCGGGTTACCCCGACGTCATCGCCCCGCCGACCTTCCCCATCGTGGTCTCGCTCGGCGGCCCCGGCCTCGCCGACCCCGACCTGAACCTCAACTACGCGATGGTCGTGCACGGCGAGCAGCGCTTCGAGTACACCCGCCCGATCCAGGCCGGCGACATCGTCACCTGCACCTCGACGATCACCGAGATCAGGTCGATCGGCAACAACGAGAAGATGGTCATCGAGACCGAGATCGCGACGGTCGACGGCGAGCCGATCTGCAAGACCTACAACACGATCGTGGAGCGGGGGGCCTGATGACCGCCAAGGTGAACTACGCCGACGTCGAGGTCGGCACCGAGCTCCCCGCGCAGAGCTACCCGGTGGACCGCATGAACCTGGTGATGTACGCCGGGGCCTCCGGCGACTTCAACCCGATCCACTGGCGCGAGAGCACCGCCAAGGCCGTCGGCCTGCCCGACGTGATCGCCCACGGCATGTACACCATGGCCCAGGGCGGCCGGTACGTCACCGACTGGGTCGGCGACCCGGGCGCGGTCCTGGACTACGGCGTGCGCTTCTCCGCGCCCGTCGTGGTGCCCGACGAGGGCGGCGCCGAACTGGAGATCACCGGCAAGGTGGAGGAGAAGCTGGACGACAACCGGGTCGTGGTGGCGCTCACCGCCCGCTCGGCGGGGCAGAAGGTGCTGACCCGCGCCAAGGCCGTCGTCCGGCTCGCCTGAGCGCAGCGAGGCCGCGCGAACGCGTGCGCCCGGGGCCGTACCATCGGCTCGGGGCGCACGCGTTCGCTCCGTCAGGGGAGGTAGGGACCACGTGGCGGTGTTCGCCGAAGAAGTCAACCTGGCCGGTTACACCACGCTGCGGCTGGGCGGCCCGGCCCGGCGGTTCGTCGAGGCCACCACCGAGGCCGAGCTGGTGGCGGCGGTCCGCAAGGCCGACGACGCCGGCGAGCCGGTGCTGGTGCTCGGCGGCGGCAGCAACCTGGTGGTCGCCGACGCCGGCTTCCCCGGCACCGTGATACGCGTCGGCACCCGCGGCACCGAGCGCCTGCCCGCCGACCAGGACACCGTGCTGGTACGCGTCCAGGCCGGCGAGGACTGGGACCCGTTCGTCGCGCGCTGCGTCGAGGAGGGCCTGGCCGGGGTGGAGTGCCTGTCGGGCATCCCCGGCCGCGTCGGCGCCACCCCCATCCAGAACGTCGGCGCCTACGGCCAGGACGTCGGCGAGACCATCGTCGAGGTCCGCGCCTACGACCGGCACGAGCGCCGCTGCGTCACCCTCGACCGCGCCGCCTGCCGCTTCACCTACCGGCACAGCGTCTTCAAGGGCTCGGACCGGTACGTCGTGCTGGACGTCGCCTACGCCCTGCGCGAGACCGAGGAGTCCCAGCCCATCGCCTACGCCGAGCTGGCCCGCAAGCTGGGCGTGGAGCCGGGCGCGCGCGTGCCGCTGAAGGAGGCCCGCGACGCGGTGCTGGAGCTGCGCCGGGGCAAGGGCATGGTGCTCGACCCCGCCGACCCCGACACCCGCAGCGCCGGGTCCTTCTTCACCAACCCCGTGCTGGACGCCGACCAGGTCGCCGAGCTCGCCCGCCGCGCCGCCGAGCGCCTCGGCCCGGACGCGGTCTTCCCCCGCTACCCCGAGCTGGGCGGCCGCACCAAGACCTCCGCCGCCTGGCTGATCGACAAGGCGGGCTTCGCCAAGGGCCACGCGCTCGGCCCGGCCCGCATCTCCACCAAGCACACCCTGGCGCTCACCAACCCCGGCGACGGCACCACCGAGGACCTGCTGGCGCTGGCCCGCGAGGTCCGCGACGGCGTGCGCGCGGCGTTCGGCGTGGAGCTGGTCAACGAGCCGGTCCTCGTCGGCGTGAGCCTCTGACGTCGGACACCGGCGCGCTGTGCCGCGCGCCGACAATTGTTTTCCCCGTTCCTTCCGAGCGGTTCGGGGCGCATGATGAAGGGGCAGGGCCCTCCACCCCTGCGGCCTCCGTCGCGGGAGGGACCTGGCGGGGCGGAGCATCACCGTGGCCGTTTCACGGGCGCAGCGGGGGCTCGGACTGCGCCCCCAGCTGAGCGACGAGGTCGCCGCGCGCATACGCGAGACGATCATGGACGGGCGCATCCGGCCGGGGGAGTACCTGCGGCTGGAGCGCCTGGCACTGGAGTTCGGCATCAGCGTCACGCCGGTGCGCGAGGCGCTGCAGTCGCTGCGCAGCGAGGGTTTCGTGCTGCTGGAGCCGCGCCGCGGCTTCGTGGTGGCGCCGCTGTCGCGCCAGGACGTGGCGGACCTGTTCTGGGTGCAGGCGTCGATCGCGGCGGAGCTGACCGTCCGCGCGGCCGCCCGGATGACGCCCGACGCGCTGCGCGAGCTGACCCTGGTCCAGCGCGGTCTGGAACGCGCGGTGGTCACCGGCCGGACGGACCTGGCCGCCGAGTGCCAGCACGCCTTCCACCGGGAGGTGGGCCGGACGGCGGCCTCGCCCAAGCTGTCGTGGTCGCTGGCGGTGGTGGCGCGCTACAGGCCGCCCGGCGGGTTCGCGCGGCTGCCGGACTGGACGGAGGCGGCCGTGCGCGACCACCAGCGCGTGCTGGAGGCGCTGCACGGCGGGGACGGGCAGGCCGCGGGCGCCGAGATGCGGCGGCACGTGGTGCGCGCGGGCCGGTCGCTGGTCGCGCACCTGGAGCGGCGCGGGATGTGGCCGGCGGAGGGGGTTGACGAAGTTAGTGACTGACCAATAACTTGAGCGCATGAGCCCCCGGATGAGCGCCGAGCAGCGCCGCGAACAGGTGATCGAGGCCGCCCTGGCCGAGTTCGCCGGCGGCGGCTACGAGGGCACCTCCACCGGGGCCATCGCCAAGCGGGTCGGGGTCTCCCAGCCGTACCTGTTCCGGCTGTTCCCCAGCAAGCACGCGCTGTTCCTGGCCGCCGCCGAACGTTGCTTCGACGAGCTGGAGAAGGCGATGCGCGAGGCCGCCGGCGGCCGGTACGGCGAAGAGGCGATCGTCGCGATGGGCCGCCGCTACCGCGAGATCCTCACGGGCGACCCGAACATGTTGCGCTTCCAGCTCCAGATCTACGCCGCCGCCCTCGTGGACGACGACGTCAAGCGGATCGGCGGCGAGCGCTGGGCCCGGCTGTGGCGCACCCTCTCCGAGCTGTCGGGGGAGGACGCCGCGGAGGTCATGCGGTTCGTCTCGGTCGGGATGCTGCTGAACGTGCTCACCGCCTTCGGCGTCCCCTACGCCCCCGGGGCGGAGCTGCCCGCGTCGCTGGACGCGTGGGCGAAGGAGGTCCGCGACTGACCCCGCCCGCCGCCCCCTTTTTTTTGCCCATCGAAGTTAGTGACTGATAACTAACCAGAGAGGAGACGACCGGACATGCGACCCCTCCGCACGTTCATCGTCACCGGCATCGCCCTGTTCATGGTGACCCTCGACAACCTCATCGTCACCAACGCGCTGCCCGCCATCCGCACCGATCTCGGCACCGGCCTGGAAGGGCTGGAGTGGACGGTCAACGCCTACACCCTCACCTTCGCGGTCCTGCTGCTGCCCGCCACCGCGATCGCCGACCGCTACGGGCGCCGCCGCCTGTTCGTCACCGGGCTCGCGCTGTTCACCCTCGCCTCGGCGGCCGCCGCGCTCGCGCCGTCCATCGGCGTGCTGATCGCCGCCCGCGCGCTGCAGGGCGTCGGCGGCGCGATCCTCGCCCCGCTCACCCTCACCCTGCTCGCCGCCGCCGTGCCCGCCGCCAGGCGCCCGGTCGCGCTGGCCGCCTGGAGCGTCATGAGCGGCCTCGGCGTCGCGCTCGGACCGGTCGTCGGCGGCGCCGTCACCGAGTCGGCCTCCTGGGAGTGGATCTTCTGGATCAACGTCCCGCCCGGCCTGGTGGTGCTGGCCCTGGCCCCCCGCTTCCTGACCGAGAGCCGCGGCCCCGGCCGCCGCCTGGACCTGCCCGGCACCGCCCTGATCACCGCGGGCCTGCTCGGCGTCGTGCTCGGCCTGGTGCGCGGCAACGGCCACGGCTGGACCAGCGCCCAGGTCCTGGCCGCCCTGATCGGCGGCGCAGCCCTGCTGGCCGCGTTCCTGGTGCGCGAGGCCCGCACCGCCCACCCGATGCTGCCGCTCGGCCTGTTCCGCAGCCGCGGCTTCACGATCGTGAACCTGGTCGGCCTGGCCATGGCGTTCGCCATGTTCGGCACGACGTTCCTGCTGATCCAGTTCCTCCAGGCCGTGCTGCACATGAGCCCGCTGGAGGCCGGGGTGCGCAGCCTGCCCTGGACCGGGATGCCGATCCTGGTCGCGCCCCTGACCGCGCCGCTGGCCGCCCGCGTCGGCCCCCGCAACGTGCTGGCCCTCGCCCTGGCCTGCCAGGCCGCCGGCCTCGGCTGGATCACCGCCCAGCTCGGCCCGACCGTCACCTACGGCGCGCTGGTGCCGGGGTTCGTGCTGGCCGGGATCGGCATGGGCCTGTTCTTCCCGCCCGCCACCCGCCTGGCCCTGGCCTTCGCCCCGCCCGCCCTGACGGGCGTGGCCTCGGGCGTCGCCAACGTCGGCCGCCAGCTCGGCACGCTGCTCGGCGTCGCGGTCCTGGGAGCGATCTTCGAGGCGCGGGGCGACATGGCGAGCCCCGGGCACTTCGCGGACGGGCTGGTCCCGGCGATGTGGACGGCGACGGCCGTCCTGGCCGTAGCCGCGGCCGTCACCCTGCTGGCCCCGTCCCACACCCCCGACACGGCGCCCGTGCAGACCGCCCCCGAGCCGGAATCGATCAAGATTCCCGCCTGACGACACCCCGCACGCGAGCGCGACCGAAGGTCTGCCGCCCGGGGGCCGAAGCCGAAGGCGAGGCCCCCGGGCGGCAGATCGCGAAGCGATGCAGCGCTCGCAAGCCTTTCGGCCGGTTCCCGAGCCCAAGCGAGGGGTTCGGGCCGAAAGGCCAAATATCAACGCAACCAGGCGTCGACATCCGCCAGGAGCCGGTCGCGCACGTCCGTCGGGGCCGCCGACCCCCTGATCGACTGCTTCGCCAGCTCGGCCAGCTCCGCGTCGGTGAACCCGTGCTCGGTCCGCACCAGCTCGTACTGCCGCGCCAGGCGCGACCCGAACAGCAGCGGGTCGTCCGCGCCCAGCGCCAGCGACGCCCCCGCCTCGTACAGCGCGCGCACCGGGACGTCGGCCGCGGTCGCCGCCACCCCCAGGCCCACGTTCGACGCCGGGCACACCTCCAGCGTCACGCCCCGGTCCACGATCCGCTCCAGCAGGCGGCGGTCCTCGACCGCCCGCACGCCGTGCCCGATCCGGTCGGCCTCCAGCGTGTCCAGGCACTCGCGCACGCTCGCCGGGCCCAGCAGCTCGCCGCCGTGCGGCGCCGACAGCAGGCCGCCCTGCTTCGCGATCCGGAACGCGCCCTCGAAGTCGTACGCGCGGCCCCGACGCTCGTCGTTGGACAGCCCGAACCCCACCACGCCCCGGTCGCGGTACCGCACCGCCAGCCGGGCGAGCGTCTTGGCGTCCAGCGGGTGCCGGGTCCGGTTGGCCGCGATCACCACGCCGATGCCCACCCCGGTCGCCGCCTCCGCCGCGCGCGCGGCGTCCAGCACCAGCTCCACCGTCGGCGTCAGCCCGCCGAACCGGCTCGCGTAACCGCTCGGGTCCACCTGGATCTCCAGCCAGCCCGACCCCTCCGACGCCTCGTCCTCGGCCGTCTCGCGCAGCAGGCGGCGCATGTCCTCGGGCGTCTGCAGCACCGACCGCGCGATGTCGTACAGCCGCTGGAACCGGAACCAGCCCCGCTCGTCGGTCGCCCGCAGCCGCGGCGGCCAGTCCTCCACCAGCGCGTCGGGCAGGTGCACCCCGCGCTCCTTGGCCAGCTCCACCAGCGTCGAGTGCCGCATCGAGCCGGTGAAGTGCAGGTGCAGATGGGCCTTGGGCAGCGCGGTGACATCGCGCCGGACGGGACGGGCGGGCGCGTGCGGTGCCGGAACGGCGGTAGGGGCCTCCATGGCCCAATGTTGCCGGATGCGGCCACGCGCCGAACCCGCGGCTCACCAGGACCATCAGTCCGGACTATGCGGCATGGCCGCCGCGTGCCATGCCGCGCACAAAAAAGGATCATGGACCGGGGCCGCCCGGTCCATGATCCTTCTAGGGATGCGCCCTGGTCAGTGCGCTTCCGACAGCAGCTTGGCGACCCGCGACACGCCCTCGACCAGGTCGTCGTCGCCCAGCGCGTACGACAGGCGGAAGTAGCCCGGTGTGCCGAACGCCTCACCCGGGACGAGGGCCACCTCGGCCTCCTCCAGGATCAGCGCCGCCAGCTCCACCGAGTCCGCCGGCCGCCTGCCCCGGATCTCCTTGCCGATCAGCTCCTTGACCGACGGGTAGGCGTAGAACGCGCCCTCGGGCTCGGGGCAGAACACGCCCGGGATCTCGTTGAGCATCCGCACCATGGTCTGCCGCCGCCGGTCGAACGAGCGCCGCATCTCGGCCACCGCGGTCAGGTCGCCGGTCACCGCCGCCAGCGCCGCCGCCTGCGACACGTTCGCCACGTTGGAGGTCGCGTGCGACTGCAGGTTGGCCGCCGCCTTCACCACGTCCTGCGGGCCGATCAGCCAGCCCACCCGCCAGCCGGTCATCGCGTAGGTCTTGGCCACGCCGTTCAGCACCAGCGTGCGGTCGGCGAGCTCGGGCACCACCACCGGCATCGAGTGGAACTCGGCGTCCCCGTAGACCAGGTGCTCGTAGATCTCGTCGGTGACCACCCACAGGCCGTGCTCGTCGGCCCAGCGCCCGATCGCCTCGATCTCCTCGCGCGAGTACACCGCGCCGGTCGGGTTGGACGGCGACACGAACAGCAGCACCTTGGTGCGGTCGGTGCGCGCGGCCTCCAGCTGCTCGACGCTCACCCGGTAGCCGGTGGTCTCGTCGGCCACCACGTCCACCGGCACCCCGCCCGCCAGCTTGATCGACTCGGGGTAGGTGGTCCAGTACGGCGTCGGCACGATCACCTCGTCGCCCGGGTCGAGCAGCGCCGCGAACGCCTCGTACACCGCCTGCTTGCCGCCGTTGGTCACCAGGACCTGCGCGGCGTCGACCTTGTAGCCGGAGTCGCGCTCGGTCTTCTCGGCGATGGCGGCGCGCAGCTCGGGCAGGCCGCCGGCCGGGGTGTACTTGTGGAACCGCGGCACCCGGCACGCGGTGACCGCCGCCTCCACGATGTAGTCGGGGGTGGGGAAGTCCGGCTCGCCCGCACCGAACCCGATGACCGGGCGGCCCGCCGCCTTCAGCGCCTTGGCCTTGGCGTCGACGGCCAACGTGGCGGACTCGGAGATGGCGGCGATGCGCTGGGAGATGCGCTGGGAGATGCGAGGACGATCGATGCTCATGTCCCTATCGTTACAGACACCGGGCGATGCCTTCAGCGGTATGTCCGGGCCGATCGGCCGAAACGCGCCGTCGCTGGTGGGACCGCGCGCCCCGGCGCGCGCGGCCGCCCCGTGCGACCCTCCCGCCGCGCGGCCCGGAGGACCCGCCGCGGCTTCCGGTTCGACGGACGGGCCTCGGCCACGTAGACTCACCCTCCTAGTGGCGCGTCACCGGCATACGACCATGTCCGCACAGGCCGTAAGCTATGACCGGCACGACCGATCCTCTAGGATCGGGATTCCTCTTCACGGAGGAAATGAAGGGCAGTGGCTCAATTGGTAGAGCTCCGGTCTCCAAAACCGGCGGTTGGGGGTTCGAGTCCCTCCTGCCCTGCGAGGTGCGGTGCACGCGCACCCGTGCCCGTCACGCGCCCGCCGCGTCGCGGCTCGGATTCGCGCAACGACCACACACGTGTGGTTGAAACACGACCTATGAGGTGAACGGCGGCACAATGGCGACTGAGACTCGCGGCGAGCCCGCGGCCAAGGACGAAGGCAAGGGGAAGCCCGCGGGCAAGCGGACCTCTCCGGCCCTCTTCGTGCGCCAGATCATCGCCGAGCTGCGCAAGGTCATCTGGCCGACCCGCTCGGAACTGGTCACCTACACGATGGCCGCCCTGGTGTTCGTGATCATCATGATCGCGCTCGTGTCGGGTCTGGACTGGGGCCTGCAGAAGGGCGTGTTCTGGCTCTTCACCTGAGCCACGCGTACTGAACCGGGGAATACCCCTGTCGAGGTCCCCGTTCCGGTCGATGGACCCGCCGGGTCCCGCACCGCCTGAAACTCCACTGCACGCCTGTCGTCCCGAGAGAAAGAGTCAGCCACCGTGTCCGAGTCCGAGCCCATCCAGCCCCACGACGAGGCCGACGTAGAGGCCCAGTCTGCGGCGGCTGCTGCGGACGAGGCCGCCGGCGCGGCTGACGAGACGGCCGCCGCCGACGCCGAGACCGGCGCGGAGACCGCCGACGAGGCCGGCGCCGACACTGACGCCGACACCGACACCGACGCCGCCGAGGGCACGGACGCCGACGAGGACGAGACCCCGGCCGAGCCGCCGGTGGACCCCTACGCGGCGTTCAAGATGGAGCTGCGCCTCCAGCCGGGCGACTGGTACGTCGTGCACTCCTACGCGGGGTACGAGAACCGGGTCAAGACCAACATCGAGACCCGGACCCAGACCCTGAACATGGAGGACTACATCTTCCAGATCGAGGTGCCCCAGCACGAGGTCACCGAGATCAAGCAGGGCAAGCGGCAGAAGGTCAACGAGAAGGTCCTGCCGGGCTACATCCTGGTCCGCATGGAGCTGACCGACGAGTCCTGGGCCGCGGTCCGCAACACCCCCGGCGTCACCGGCTTCGTGGGCCTGCTGAACAAGCCGTCCCCGCTGAGCCTGGACGAGGTCGCCAACCTGCTGGCCCCCGAGCCCGAGGAGGGCTCGGTCAAGGCCAAGGAGACCCAGGCCAAGGCCACCCCGGCGGTCGACTTCGAGGTCGGCGAGTCGGTCACCGTCATGGACGGTCCGTTCGCCACCCTGCCCGCCACGGTCAACGAGATCAACGCCGAGCAGCAGAAGCTCAAGGTGCTGGTGTCGATCTTCGGCCGCGAGACCCCGGTCGAGCTGTCGTTCAACCAGGTCTCCAAGATCTGACCTGAGACGTCGAACGCCCTCGCGGACGCGGGGGCGTTCCGTTTCGCATAGACTTGCCGATCGGCCCCGCCTGCGCGGGGCCGCTCCGGTCCGCTCGAACGCCGGAGCCACCGCTCCGGCACCCCGCTCCCGCCTCCGCGGGATGCGACCGCGGCCGGGCGGGCAAATGAATACCAACGGTTCCTACGTCGCGGCCGTGTCCCTGCCGCGTCGTTGCCCGGACATCGGGAGTCGGGACCGCAACAAAAAGGGACGAAGGAGGGCTCATGCCCCCGAAGAAGAAGCTCGCGGCGATCGTCAAGGTCCAGCTCAACGCCGGTGCGGCCACCCCGGCCCCGCCCGTCGGTACCGCGCTCGGTCCGCACGGCGTCAACATCATGGACTTCTGCAAGCAGTACAACGCCGCCACCGAGTCGCAGCGCGGCAACGTCATCCCCGTAGAGATCTCGATCTACGAGGACCGCTCGTTCACCTTCGTCACCAAGACCCCGCCGGCCGCGCAGCTGATCCTGAAGGCCGCGGGCGTGGAGAAGGGCTCCGGCGAGCCGCACAAGACCAAGGTCGGCTCGATCTCCGCGGACCAGGTCCGCGAGATCGCCACCACCAAGATGCCCGACCTCAACGCCAAGGACCTGGCCGCCGCCGAGAAGATCGTCGCCGGCACCGCCCGTTCCATGGGCATCGAGGTCAAGTAGGACCTGAGCAGGACCCTCCGCACGGGCCGTCCGTGCGGATCAGTGGGAGGGCCGGGGGCACGCCCCGGCCCGCTCTTCACCACAAGGAGTGGACATGAAGCGCAGCAAGGGCTACCGCGCCGCGGTCGAGAAGATCGACCGCGAGCGGCTGTACACCCCGGCCGAGGCCGCGGCCCTGGCCAAGGAGACCGCGGTCACCAAGTTCGACGCGACCGTCGAGGTCGCGCTGCGCCTCGGCGTGGACCCGCGCAAGGCCGACCAGATGGTGCGCGGCACCGTCAACCTGCCGCACGGCACCGGTAAGACCGCCCGCGTGCTGGTGTTCGCCGGTGGCGCCAAGGCCGACGAGGCCCGCGAGGCCGGGGCCGACTTCGTCGGTTCCGACGACATGATCGAGAAGATCCAGGGCGGCTTCCTGGACTTCGACGCGGTCGTGGCGACGCCGGACCAGATGGGCAAGGTCGGCCGCCTGGGCCGCGTGCTGGGCCCGCGCGGCCTGATGCCGAACCCGAAGGTCGGCACCGTGACCATGGACGTGGCCAAGGCCGTGTCCGACATCAAGGGCGGCAAGATCGAGTTCCGGGTCGACCGGCACGCGAACCTGCACTTCATCATCGGCAAGGCCTCCTTCGACCAGCGCCAGCTGGTGGAGAACTACGCCGCGGCGATCGACGAGATCCAGCGTCTGAAGCCGTCGGCCGCCAAGGGCCGGTACGTGAAGAAGGCCGTGATCACGACCTCGATGGGGCCGAGCATCCCGGTGGACCCGAACATCGTCCGCAACCTGACGGCCGAGCTGGACGAGGCCGACGCGCAGTAGCGGAAGGCCGGCGCGCGTCGCCGGTCCCGCCGATCGTTCGCGGAAGGGCGCTCCCCGGGGAGCGCCCTTCTCGCATGTTCGGCGGAAGGCTTTGTTACCTGTGTGGCGCTTGGTGTTGAATCGGTGTCTCCGCTGCGTTCTCCCCCTCACCTCCCCCTGGACAAAACAGCATGAAGCGTCGTACGGACCGGGTGCTCGTGGTCTGCGTGCTCGTCGCCGCCCTGGTGGTGCCGCTCGTGGCACTGGGCGTGCTCGCCACCGGTGTGGTCGACCGGGCCGAGCCCGGCTCGGCGCCCGGCATCGCGGCCGCCGGCCGGGAGGGCGCCGGTGCGGCGCTGGGACTGGCGCCCCAGCGCAAGGCGGGGGAGCGGGGGGCCGAGGCGCCCGCGTCGCCGGCGGGGTCGGTGCGCCCGGCGGGGCCGCCGGCGAAGGTCAGGTCGTTCGTGCGGATGGTCGACCTGAAGGTGTCGGGCTCGTCGGACGGCGACTACCGGCACGTGACCGAGACGGCGCGGATCACGTTGTCGCCGTCGTTCACGGTGACCGCGTCGGGGACGCGGCAGACCATGGCCGACGGGCGGCTGAGCACGCTGACCCACCGCACCACTCTGAGCGGGCGGACGCTGTCGGTGTTCGACGGCCGCAAGTGGCGGCGGACGAAGCTCGGCAAGGGGCAGTACGACAAGCTGCGTGCGCTCTCGGACCCGGCGCGCGCGGTGCGGGCCCTGCGGACGGTCCCCGGCGCGACGTGCTCGGCGCGGGACCGGTTCGGCTCCACCAGGTGCTCGGCGCGGACGACGCTGGGCGCGGTCCTGGGGCTGCTCCCGGCCGACCTGACGGCGAGCGTGCGCGGCTCGCTGCCGGGGTCGGCGGGCGTGCGGGCCGACCTGTGGGCCGACCGCGCGGAGCGCGCCTCCTGGGTCGGGATGGCCACCACGGCCCCGGGCGTGCGGCTGGAAGGATCGCTCACCTTCCGCGACTACCGGTAGCCGGAGCCCGTCCGGGGTACGCCGCGGGTCGTACCGGCGAAGCGGGCATTCGTACCAGCGGGGGATGTAGCGGCGGCCGCGTCCGGTGAGACTGGTCCCATCAGTAGGGCGACTAGGGAGGCTCAATCCTCATGAAGCGTCGATTCGCCGTCGCCGCGGGCGGCACCGCGGTCGGGGCCGCCCTCCTCCTGTCCGGGTGCACGGGGGACGGGTCGAGCGGTACGGCCGGCACCATCAAGATGAGCGCCAACGAGGCGCTGGTGAAGTCCTCGCAGAAGACGGGGCAGGCCGACACCTTCAAGGCCACGCTGACGGTGAACGACGGCCGTGAGGGCGCCAAGGTGCGGGCGTCGGGGCAGTTCCGCCTCAAGCCGCAGCTGGCGTTCAGCGCCAAGCTGGACGAGTTCAGCAAGGGCGGCCAGGCGGTGTCCGGCGTCCAGGGCCAGGCGATCTTCACCGGTGACGTGCTGTACGCGCGGGTGCCGCAGCTGGCGCAGTTCGTGGCGGGCGGCAAGCCCTGGCTGCGGATCGACGTGAACCAGGTCGCCCAGCGCACCGGGTTCGACGTCAAGAGCCTGATCGACCAGGTCGAGCAGGTCAACCCGGCCGAGCAGACCAGGATGTTCACCGCCTCCAAGGACGTGCGGCGGGTGGGCGAGGAGAGCCTGGACGGGGTGAAGACCACGCACTACACCGGCACCGTGACCGTCCGGGAGGCCCTCGCCAAGCTGGACCCGCAGGTGCGGCAGAAGGTCGAGCAGCGGTTCGGCGCGGGCGCCGCGAACGAGAAGATCAACTTCGATCTGTGGACCGACGGCGACAACCTGCCGCGCAAGCTGGTCTCCAAGGGCAGCGGCGCGAACGGCCACAACGGGTCGGTCGAGGTGCGCTACAGCGACTACGGCAAGTCGTTCAACGTGAACCCGCCGCCCGCCGACCAGGTGGGGCAGCTGTCGCTGGAGGGGCTGCTGGGCGGCACGCCCACCCCGCGCAACTGAAGCGACCGATCGGTTCATTGGTTCCTTATCGGGACGGATGAACCCGTAGGGTCTCCGGTGCGTCAGACCCATCGTGCGCCGGCCCGGCTCGTCCGGACCGGCGCACGATCGACCATCGCACAGAGGAGAACCACATGATCCGTCGTTTCGCCGTCGGGACGGCGGTCGCCGCCGGCCTCACCCTGACCCTGACCGGCTGTCTCGGGGACGCCAAGGAGGGCGCCAGCGAGGCGGGCAAGAGCATTCGCCTCAGTGCGGCCCAGATGCTCGGCCAGACCGCGGACAAGGCGGGCAAGGCCGACAGCTACAAGGCCGACGTGACCGTGGACAGCCAGCTCACGCAGGGCGCCATGAAGATGGAGATGTCGGTGGCCACCCGGACCCGCCCCGACGTCGCCATGACGATGAACGTGAAGTCGATGTCGGTCGGCGGCCGCACCATGCCGGGCTACGAGGCACGGATCCTGGGCGACTACATGTACATGAAGATGCCCGCCCTGGCCCCGCAGAACGGCGGCAAGCCGTGGGCGAAGATCTCGCTGACGGCGGTCAGCCAGGCGTCCGGCGGTCTGAACCTGCGGCAGATGCTCGACCAGTCCAAGCAGCAGAGCCCCGCCGAGCAGACCCGGATGCTCACCGCGTCCAAGGACGTGCGCGAGGTCGGCACCGAGAACATCGGCGGCGTGCAGACCAAGCACTACACCGGCACCGTCTCGCCGCAGGAGGCGCTGGCCAAGCTCGACCCGCAGAACCGCGCCGCGATGGAGAAGGCGTACGCGCAGATGGGCAACGCCCCGATCGCGTTCGACCTGTGGGTCGGCGACGACTCGCTGCCGCGCAAGATGGTCAACAAGGTGCAGACCCAGATGGGCGCGGTCAACACCACCATGCTGTTCAGCGACTACGGCAAGCCGGTCGACGTGACGGCGCCGCCGGCGGCGGAGACCGGCACCCCGAAGCTCCCGGGCCTGGGCGGCTGAGCCCTCCGAGGTAGCCCCGACCGGGCTCCATGACGTGCGGGACCACGGGCGGTCGCCCGTGGTCCCGCCGCGTTCTCCGCCCCGGTTTGGCGAAACCGGGGCGCAGCGCATACTCTGTGTACTGCCGAAGACCGCCGGTCGTCGCCCAGTGATGGGCGGCCGAAGGACCCGAATCCGTTCGGGCGGCCCGCGTAGGTGAGACGAGAGCTTCCGCATGACCTCCGCGGTCCTGCTTAACGCCCCGTGCGCCTACGCCGGGGCGTTCGCTGTTTTTCAGAGCCTTTCGCCCCGGCGGCTTCCCACCCAGGTAATCGGAAGGAGGCCACATGGCTAAGGCCGAAAAGGCCGCGGCGATCGCCGAGCTCAAGAGCGAGTTCGAGAGCTCGAACGGCGCCGTGCTGACCGAGTACCGCGGGCTCACGGTGGCGCAGCTCAAGGAGCTGCGCACCAACCTCGGCGAGAGCACGAGGTTCACCGTGGTGAAGAACACGCTGACCAAGCGCGCGGCGAACGAGGCCGGGCTCGACGAGCAGTTCGGTGAGCTGCTCGAAGGCCCGTCGGCCATCGCGTTCGTCAAGGGCGACGTGGTCGAGGCCGCCAAGGGCCTGCGTGACTTCGCCAAGGCGAACCCGCTGCTGGTGATCAAGGGTGGCTACTTCGACGGTCAGTCGATGGACGCCGCCGAGATCGCCAAGCTCGCGGACCTCGAGTCGCGCGAGGTGCTCCTCGCGAAGCTGGCCGGTGCGATGAAGGGCTCGATGGCCAACGCCCTCGCGCTGTTCAACGCCCTGCCGACGCAGACGGCCCAGCTCGCTGAGGCGCTGCGCGCCAAGCGCGCCGAGGCCGGCGAGACCGTCGAGGCCCCGGCCGCCGACGACGCGCCGGCCGCCGAGGCCGCCGCGGACGAGGCCACCGCCGAGTAAGTCCCGGTTCGCGCCGGGACCGGACCCCGCGGTCCTAGTAACACCCTGAACGTTTCAAGCCATAGCGGAGGAAAATCATGGCGAAGCTCAGCACCGACGAGCTGCTCGACGCTTTCAAGGAGATGACCCTCCTCGAGCTGTCCGAGTTCGTGAAGCAGTTCGAAGAGGTCTTCGACGTCAAGGCCGCCGCCCCCGTGGCCATGGCCGCCGCTCCGGGCGCCCCGGGCGCCCCGGCCGCCGAGGCCGAGGAGAAGGACGAGTTCGACGTCATCCTCGAGGCCGCCGGCGACAAGAAGATCCAGGTCATCAAGGAGGTGCGCGGTCTGACCTCGCTCGGCCTCAAGGAGGCCAAGGACCTGGTCGACGGCGCTCCGAAGCCGCTCCTGGAGAAGGTCAACAAGGAGACGGCCGAGAAGGCCAAGGAGGCCCTGGAGAAGGCCGGCGCGACGGTCACCGTCAAGTAAGGCCCCTCTCCGGAGAGCCTGCGCTGTTCATCGCCCCTTCGAGGGGTTGCAACAGTAAGGCTCCCTCTCCGAGCTTCCGGAACCCTCGCGGTTCCAGCGCTCATCCGAAGGCGGTCACCGCACCCTCACGGGGGTGCCGGTGGCCGCCTTCGGCGTTTCCGGGGACGGCCCGGACCGGGCTGGAGCGAAGCCGCGCCGAAAACTGTCGGAGAGTGATAAAACCCGGTGGCGGCGTCCGCACGGAGGTGGGTTGTGCGAGTGCTCGGAAGCGGCGTAGCGTCCCCTGAGTCTCCCGCTGACACTGCGGCCAATAAGGCCCGTCCGGTCCCGGCCGTCGCCCCACCCCCGGCTTGAGGTGCGCGTTCTCGGACCAGTAGTCTCGCAGGTGACGTAAGTAACGATTGTCTTACAACGTCGCATTTTGTCGCTGTTCTAGCCGCCAGCCTCTTCCATTTCCGTCTCGGGCCGCTACGGTAGTGGCACCCGCCACAGCTACCCGGCAGTAGTAACGAGGCGGACGCAAGGTGCGACGACAAAATTCACCCCCCGGTGCCCCGAACCGGGCGGGCGCACATCGCGAAGCCGAGTAGCTATCTCGCCTCACGGTTCCGGATTCCCCCGGCCTGGACGAAAGGTGACGAGTGGGCGTCGAAATCAGAGTCGAGGGGCTGACCAAGTCCTTCGGCCGCCAGACGATCTGGCAGGACGTGTCGCTGACCCTGCCCGCGGGAGAGGTCTCGGTCCTGCTGGGCCCCTCCGGTACCGGCAAGTCGGTCTTCCTCAAGACCCTGGTCGGCCTGCTCAAGCCCGACCGCGGCCACATCTGGATCGGCGACCGGGACCTGCCGTACCTGCCCGAGTCGCAGCTGTACGACACCCGCAAGCTGTTCGGCGTGCTGTTCCAGGACGGCGCGCTGTTCGGGTCGATGAACCTCTTCGACAACATCGCCTTCCCGTTGCGCGAGCACACGAAGAAGAGCGAGTCGGAGGTGAAGCGCATCGTCATGGAGAAGATGGACATGGTCGGTCTTCTCGGTGCCGAGGGTAAGCTGCCCGGTGAGATCTCCGGCGGTATGAAAAAGCGCGCCGGCCTCGCCCGCGCGCTGGTGCTGGACCCGGAGATCCTGCTGGTGGACGAGCCGGACTCGGGTCTGGACCCGGTCCGCACCGCCTACCTGAACCAGCTGATCGTCGACCTGAACGCGCAGATCGGCGCCACGTTCCTGATCGTGACCCACGACATCAACACCGCGCGCACGGTGCCCGACAACATCGGGCTGCTGTTCCGCCGCGAGCTGGTGATGTTCGGGCCGCGCGAGATGCTGCTGTCCAGCGAGGAGCCGGTCGTCCGGCAGTTCCTGAACGCGCGCCGCGTCGGCCCCATCGGCATGTCGGAGGAGAAGGACGTCTCCGAGCTGGAGGCCGAGGCCAAGATGGGCCTGGAGGTCGGCAAGCTGCCGCCCATCCCGCCGCAGCTCATGCCGAGCGACGGCCGGGTGCGCGCGGGCCAGCACGCGCCGGGCGCCTGGTGCGCCGCGCACGGGGTGACCCCGCCGCCCAGGTCGTTCATCGACGACGTGGGCCGCAACTGGGTGGAGGAGTGGCCGCGCTACGTGGCCTCGATGAGCCCGAGTCCGGCGGCCGGCGGGCAGGCCGCTCCGGGGACCCCGCAGCCCGGTGGGGGCAAGTACTGATGTCCACTCCTGGTATCGGTGCGAACCAGCGAGGGGGCAAGAGGCGCAACGGGTCTCCCGGTGCGCTGAGCAAGATCTCCGACGGTGCCGCCAATGTCGCCATCAAGGAACCGGGGCGCTTCTTCGCCCTGGTGCTGGACACCTTCCGCGCGGTGTTCCAGTGGCCCTTCCAGTGGCGTGAGTTCATCCAGCAGTCCTGGTTCATCGTCAGCGTGACCGTGGTGCCGACCATGCTGGTCGCCATCCCGTTCGGCGGCATCCTGTCGCTGCAGGTCGGCGGGCTGATCCGGCAGCTGGGCGCGCAGTCCTACACCGGTGCGACCGCCGTGGTCGCGATCGTGCGCGAGGCCAGTCCGCTGGTCACCTCGCTGCTGGTCGCGGGCGCGGCGGGCTCGGCCATGTGCGCCGACATCGGCTCGCGGAAGATCCGCGAGGAGATCGACGCCATGGAGGTGCTGGGGATCAACCCCCTGCACCGCCTGGTGGTGCCGCGCATGTTCGCGTGCGCGTTCATCGCGCTGTTCCTCAACGGCCTGGTGTCGGTCGTCGGCCTGGTCGGCGGCTACGTCTTCAACGTGGTGCTCCAGGACGGCACCCCGGGCGCCTACCTGGCCTCGTTCAACGCGATCGCGCAGCTGCCCGACCTGCTGCAGGCGGAGTTCAAGGCGTTCGTGTTCGGCATCACGGCGGGGCTGGTGGCGGCCTACAAGGGGTTGAACGCCAAGGGCGGCCCCAAGGGCGTGGGCGACGCGGTGAACCAGACGGTGGTCATCACGTTCATGCTGCTGTTCCTGGAGAACTTCATCATCTCCGCGCTGTACTTCCAGTTCGTTCCGCAGAAGGGGATGTAGATGGCTGCCCCTGGCAAGACGGGGAAGGCCGTCTCACGCGCGGTGAACGCGCCCCTGCAGCGCCTGGACGACTTCGGTCACCAGCTGTCGTTCTACGTCCGGGCGTTCGCCTGGACGCTGCGGGTGCTGCGCCGCTACCGCACCGAGGTGCTGCGGCTGCTGGCCGAGGTGTCGCTGGGCACCGGCGGCCTGGCGGTCATCGGCGGCTCGGTGGTGATCGTCGGCTTCATGACCTTCTTCACCGGTTCGCAGGTGGGCCTGCAGGGCTACAACTCGCTGAACCAGATCGGCACCGCGGCCTTCACCGGCTTCGTGGCCTCCTACTTCAACACGCGCGAGATCGCGCCGCTGGTATCGGCGCTGGCGCTGTCGGCCACGGTCGGCTGCGGGTTCACCGCCCAGCTCGGCGCGATGCGGATCTCCGACGAGATCGACGCGCTGGAGGTCATGGCGGTCCCGTCGATGCCGTTCCTGGTGACCACCCGGATGCTGGCCGGCATGATCGCGGTCATCCCGCTGTACATCGTGGGCCTGCTGGCCTCCTACGGCGCGACCCGCCTGGTGGTGACGGTCTGGTACGGCCAGTCCACCGGCACCTACGACCACTACTTCCATCTGTTCCTACCACCGAACGACATCCTGTGGTCGTTCGGCAAGGTGATCGTCTTCTCGCTGCTGGTGATGCTGATCCACTGCTACTACGGCTACCACGCCAGCGGCGGCCCGGCGGGCGTCGGCGTGGCCGTGGGCCGCGCGGTGCGCACCAGCATCGTGGTGATCAACGTGGCGGACCTGTTCATGGGCATGGCGATCTGGGGCGCGACCACGACCGTACGGATCGCGGGGTGAGGCGGGAATGAGCACTCCCATCCACAAGGGGATGCCCGAGCACGTCCGGTTCCGGCTGCTCGGCGTGTCGATGCTGCTGGTGATCGCACTGCTGCTGGTGCTGACGGTGGCGCTGTTCAACAAGGCCTTCACCCCGGTGGTGAAGGTCAAGGTGGACGCCCAGCGGGCCGGGCTGCAGCTGCTGCCGCACTCGGACGTGAAGGTCCGCGGCCTGATCGTCGGCGAGGTGCGCTCGACGCGCGCCACCGACCGGGGCGCGGTGCTGGACCTGGCGCTGGACCCCGACAAGGCCAAGCTGATCCCGAACAACGTGCAGGCGCGGCTGCTGCCGAAGACGCTGTTCGGCGAGAAGTACGTGGACCTCGGCATCCCGGAGCAGCCGGGGCCGCTCGGCCTGCGCAAGGGCCAGGTGATCCCGCAGGACGTGTCCAAGTCGGCGGTCGAGATCGACCGGGTGCTGAACAAGCTGCTGCCGCTGCTGCAGGCGGTCCGGCCCGAGAAGCTGAACACGACGCTGAACGCGCTGGCGACGGCGCTGCAGGGCCGCGGCGACCAGCTCGGCCGCAACCTGGAGCAGACCGACGCGCTGCTGAAGAAGGTCAACCCCGAGCTGCCCACGCTGGTCTACGACCTCAAGGGCCTGGCCGACGTGTCCGACATCTACTCGGCCGCGGCCCCGGACCTGCTGCAGACGCTGCGCAACCTCAACGTCACCAGCAAGACCATCACCGACAAGCAGGGCACGATCGAGGACATCATCCCGATGGTGACCGGGTTCGCGGGGAACGGGAACCGGTTCATGCGGGAGAACGCCCCCAAGATCATCGGGTTCAACATCGCCAACCGCGACGGGCTGGCGCTGCTGGCCGAGTACTCGCCGTCGCTGCCGTGCGTGCTGAACGGCCTGATCAAGCTGGGGCCGGAGGCCGACCGGGTCGGCGGCAACGGCAAGACCTTCAACCTGACGATCGAGATCGTCAAGCCGCGGCCGGCGTACAAGTACCCGCTGGACCGGCCCGAGGCCAAGGACATGCGCGGGCCGCGCTGCTACAACCTGCCGAACCCGCAGATCCCCTTCCCCGACTACCTCGCGCGCGACGGGACAGAGGACGACCTGTGGTGGAAGAACCCGCACGCGCCCAATGACCCGATCCCGCACCCGACCGCCAACGGCCGCGGCCGCGCGGTGTCGAACGTGTTCGTCGATCCCGGGACCATGAGCGAGAAGGAAAAGATCAAGAACGTGGTCGGGCCGCTGACGCGCACCCCGGCCGACCAGGTGTCCGACCTCGCCGCGCTGCTGTTCGGCCCGGTCATGCAGGGATCGGTGGTGACGGTCAAGTGAAGACCACAAGCGCCGCCGTCAAACTGGTGATCTTCGTGGTGCTGACCTCGCTGGCCACCGGCGTGCTGGCGATGACCATCACCAACATGCGCTTCGCCGACACCCGCAGCTACAAGGCCGTGTTCACCGACGTGGCCGGGCTGCTGGAGAAGGACGACGTGCGGGTGGCCGGCGTGCGCGTCGGCCAGGTCGACAAGATCGAGCTGTTCGGCCGCAACCAGGCCCGGGTCACCTTCAGCATCAACCGCGACGGGGTGTTCCGGGCCGGGGTGCCGTCCTCCACCCAGATCCAGGTCCGCTACCGCAACCTGATGGGCCAGCGGTACCTGGCGATGAGCGAGGGGCCGGGCGCGGCCAACGACTACCTGCGCCCGGGCGGCACCATCCCGGTGACCCAGACCAAGCCCGCACTCGACCTCACCGTGCTGTTCAACGGCTTCCGCCCGCTGTTCAAGGCGCTGGAGCCCGACGACGTCAACAAGCTGGCCTTCCAGATCGTGCAGACCTTGCAGGGCGAGGGCGGCACCGTCAACAGCCTGCTGTCGCACGTGGCGTCGCTGACCAACACGCTGGCCGACCGCGACAAGGTCATCGGCGATGTGATCACCAACCTCAACGACGTGCTGGGCACCATCGACCAGCGGCACTCCGAGGTCAACCGGCTGATCACCGACCTGCGCGGCTTCGTGTCCGGGGTCGCCGACGACCGCGAGGCGATCTTCGACTCGGTGGCGGCGATCAACGAGCTGACCGGCACCACCGCCGCGCTGCTGCGCGACGGGCGGCCCGCCATCAAGCGCGACATCGCGGGCCTGCGGCAGCTGGCCGGCACGCTGAACGCCAACGAGAGCTACCTGCAGAAGGGCCTGGAGCGCACGCCCAAGCGGCTGGAGGGGCTGGTCAACATCTCCTCCTACGGCTCCTGGTTCAACATGTACATCTGCGGTCTCGACGCGCGGGTGCGGCTGCCCGGCGGCCCGGTCTACCAGACCCCGGCGATCGTGAACGAGAACGCGAGGTGCAAGCCGTGAGGATCCCCTTCCGGGAGCGCAACCCGGTCCCCATCGGCCTCGCAGCCTTCGTGGTCATCATTCTGGTGCTGGCCCTGGCGATGAACCTGCAGAACATCCCGTTCATCGCCGGGGGCACCAAGCACACCGCCCTGTTCGCCGAGGCCGCGGGCCTGCGGGCCGACGAGGAGGTGCGCGTCGCCGGCGTCAAGGTCGGCAAGGTGACCGACCTAGAGCTGGCCGGCGACCGCGTCAGGGTGACCTTCCAGGTCAACGACGGCGTCAAGCTGGGCGAGCTGACCCGCGCCGAAATCAAGATCAAGACGGTGCTGGGCTCGCACTTCCTGGCGCTGGACCCGCGCGGCGGCGGCACCCTGCGCAAGCCGATCCCGCTGGACCGCACCGCCACCCCGTTCGAGGTGGTCCCGGCCATCAGCGAGCTGAGCCAGCGGGTCAGCAAGATCGACCACCAGCAGGTGGCCAAGTCCTTCGACGTGCTGTCGGACACCTTCAAGAACTCGCCGGACGAGATCCGCGCGTCCCTGAAGGGCCTGCGGCGGCTGTCGGACACCATCGCCTCGCGCGACGAGGAGCTGCACCAGCTCGCCGGGCGGGCCAAGGACGTCTCCCAGCTGCTGGCCGACCGCAACCAGGACTTCACCAAGCTGATCCAGGACGGCGACAAGGTCCTGCAGGCGGTGCAGGCCCGGCGCGCGGTCATCCACCAGCTCCTGATCAACACCGTGACCCTGTCCCAGCAGGTGAACGCGCTGATCAAGGAGAACGAGGGGCAGCTGCGCCCGATGCTGGACAACCTGGAGCGGGTCAACCGGCTGCTGCTGAAGAACCAGGCCAACCTGGACCGGACGCTGCAGCTGTTCGCGCCCTACACGCGGCAGTTCGCCGACGTCGCCGGCACCGGCCGCTGGTTCGACAGCTACATCCAGAACCTCCTCCCGATCCCCGCCTCCATCCAGGACGCCCCCCACAACGGCGGGGGAGCCGGAGAGCGGGGTCCGGGCAACGGCGGTCAGCACGGCGGCCAGCAGGGCCGCAAGTCCGGTAACCAGAACAACCCGTTGCCGTTCCTCCCGTGAGCGTGAGCAGGCAGGTCACTCGTGCGTAACTCAGCAACCATCCTCCGCATCGGCGGCGCGGCGCTCGCGCTCGCCGTGCTGGCGGCCGCGCTGGTGCTGCTGCTTCGCGAGCCCAAGCAGCGGTACATGACGGCGTACTTCAGCAAGACCGTGGGCCTGTACTCCGGCGCCGACGTGCGCATCCTCGGCATCCCGGTCGGCAGGGTCACCAGCGTGACCCCGGCCGGCGGCTCGGTGAAGGTCGAGCTGAAGTACGACGCCAAGTACAAGGTCCCGGCCAACGCCCAGGCCGTCATCGTCAACCAGACCCTGGTCTCCGACCGCTACGTCCAGCTCACCCCCGCCTACAAGGGCGGCGAGGTGATGCCGGACAAGGCCACCCTCACCATCAACCGCACCGCGGTCCCGGTCGAGGTGGACGAGATCGGCGGCAGCCTCAACGACCTGAACAAGGCGCTGGGCCCCGAGGGCGCGAACAAGCCCGGCGCCGACGGGCAGGGCGCGCTGTCGCGGCTGCTGGCCGTCGGCGCGCAGACCCTGGAGGGCCAGGGCACCGACATCCGGCAGACCATCTCCGACACCTCCAAGATGCTGAGCACGCTCAGCAACGACCGCGAGGACGTCGCCTCGACCATCGAGAACCTGCGGGTCATCACCGCCGCGATGAAGGCCAACGACCAGCAGATCCGGCAGTTCACCGGCCACCTCAACGGGGTGTCGGGCCAGCTGGCGGGGGAGAAGGAGGAGCTGAGCGCGGCCCTCAACACCCTCGCCCCGACCCTGCGCAACGTCCAGCGCTTCGTCAAGGACAACCGCGGGCAGCTGTCGGACAACGTCCGCCAGCTCGCGCAGATCACCGGCGTGCTGGTCAAGGAGAAGGACGCGCTGGCGGAGTTCCTGGCCAACGCGCCGCTCGCCATCAACAACGTGGCGCGCGCCTACGACCCGATCAGCGGCACCATCCACAACCGCGCCGACCTGCGCCAGTTCCACGACCTCGCCGACTGGATCTGCTCGCTGGCCTACTCGGTGGGCACCCCGGCCAAGCAGTGCCTGGACTTCGTCAGGCCCTACAACGGCATCGGCAAGGCGCTGACCGGCCTCAGCCTGGACCTGTCCTGGATCACCGCGCTGACCACCCACTACGACCCGCAGCCGATCCCGCCGGACGCCTACGGACCGAACGAGCGGGTCCCCGGCGGCGGCAAGGGCACCGGCAAGGTGCTGGGCTCGGACGCCAAGAAGAAGACCAGCGCCCGCACCGGCGGCGGGCAGGCCAAGCAGCGGTCGTTCAGCTCGCTGCTCCCCGGAGGTGGCCAGTGACGCGGCAGAGCAGGAGGCGGCCGCTGGCCCGGCTGACCGCCGCGGCGATCGTCGGGACGGTGGCCCTGACCGGCTGCGGGTTCCGCGGGGTGGACTCCATCCCGCTGCCCGGCGGCCCCGACCTCGGCTCCGACCCCAGGACCGTCAAGGTCGAGTTCGCCAACGTGCTGGACCTGGTCCCGCAGTCGGTGGTCAAGGTCAACGACGTGTCGGTCGGCAAGGTCGACAAGATCGACCTGGCCGGCGGCCAGGGCGGCTGGCACGCGGTGGTCACCCTCAAGGTCCGCAAGGACGTGCGGCTGCCCGACAACGCGATCGCCACCGTCGGCCAGACCAGCCTGCTGGGCGAGAAGTTCGTGGCGCTGGCGCCGCCGACGGGCGAGCCGCCCACCGGGGAGCTCGGCAAGAACGACGTGATCCCGCTGTCGCGCACCACGCGCAGCACCGAGATCGAAGAGGTCCTGTCGGCGATGAGCCTGCTGCTGAACGGCGGCGGCATCGAGCAGGTCTCCACCATCACCCACGAGCTGCAGGCCGCGATGGGCGGCCGCGAGGCCACCATCAAGTCGGTGCTGCACCGGGTCAACACCTTCGTGGGCACGCTGGACCGCAACCGCTCGTCCATCACCCGCGCCCTGGACAGCATCGACCGGCTCACCGGCAAGCTGGCGGCCGAGCGGCAGACGATCACCGACACGATCGACAAGACCGGTCCGGCCATCTCGGTGCTCAACCGCAACCGCGCCGACCTGACCCGGATGCTGGTGGCGCTGGACAAGCTCAGCCGCACCACCACCGGTGTGATCAAGCAGTCGCGCGACGACCTGCTGGCCAACCTGCGGGACCTGG
This sequence comes from Spirillospora sp. CA-253888, assembly GCA_050936435.1. Classification (GTDB taxonomy): domain Bacteria; phylum Actinomycetota; class Actinomycetes; order Streptosporangiales; family Streptosporangiaceae; genus Spirillospora. The sequence continues at coordinate 2,947,630 of JBNJMT010000001.1, read as the reverse complement.
ACGTGATCCTGAAGAACCTCAACAAGTCCGGCTCGGACCTGCCCCGGTCGCTGGAGGCGCTCCTGGCCTTCCCGTTCTCGCCCAAGTTCGGCAACGTCATCGAGGGCGACTACGGCAACGTGCGCCTGACCGTGGACCTGGACTTCGAGTCGATCGCCCGCAACCTGCTGGGCGGCACCGACCTGGAGGACCAGCTCGGCGGCAAGCAGATGCGCGGGATGCTCAAGGTCCCGAACGTGAGCCTGCCGAAGACGCCGCTCGGCGTGCTGCCCCAGATGCCGACCGGCGGCGGGCTGCCCGGGCTCCAGGTGCCGACGCAGCCCACGCAGAAGAACAACAAGCAGCAGAAGCCGGCCAAGAACGACAAGGGCCGCAACCTGCCCGGCGCCATGGGACCCACTGATCTGAAGACCCTGATGACGGGGGGCCTGTCGTGATCCTCAAGCGCGGCGTCAAGATCCAGCTCATCGCGTTCGCCCTGATCACGATCATCGGCGTCACCGTGGTGTCGGTGAACTACATCGGGATCGGCCGCGGCGTGCTGGGCCGCGAGTACACCGCCTACGTCGACCTCACCGACTCCGGCGGCGTGTTCACCAACGCCGAGGTCACCTACCGCGGCATCCCGGTCGGCCGGGTCGGCCCGATCCAGCTCACCCGCGACGGCATCAAGGTCAAGCTGGTCCTCGAACGCGGCAAGCGCATCCCGCGCGAGGGCACCGCCGCGATCGTCGCCAACCGGTCGGCGGTCGGCGAGCAGTACATCGACCTGCAGCCGTCCAAGAACACCGGCCCCTACCTGGACCAGGGCGACCCGTACACGATCCCGCGCCAGCTCACCAAGCTGCCGGTGTCCACCGCCGAGCTGCTGCGCAACGTCGACAACCTCGTGTCGTCGGTGAACCCCCAGCACCTCGGCACCATCGTGGACGAGCTGGACAAGGCGTTCTCCGGGTCGGCCACCGACCTGCAGAAGATCCTGGACGACACCGACCGGCTGCTGCAGACCGCCGACCGCTCCTTCCCGGCCACCAAGGAGCTGCTGGACAACAGCCGCACCGTGCTGGACACCCAGCGGTCCCAGGGCGCCAACATCCGCGGCTTCGCCCGGAACCTCAACGAGCTCACCACCTCGCTGCGCAACGACGATCCGGCGCTGCGCTCCACCATCGACGCCACCCCCGGCGCGGTGACGCAGGCCAACGGCCTGATCAACGACCTGGCGCCGACGCTGCCGGTGCTGCTGGCCAACATGACCACCACCGGGCAGATCATCGCCTCCCGCAAGGCGGGCCTGCGGTCGCTGCTGATCCTGTACCCGGTCGCGGTGGCCGGCGCGTTCACCGTGACCCCCGGCGACGGCACCCAGCACCTCGGCCTGGCGCTGAACATCGACCACCCGGCGCCCTGCACCAAGGGCTACGAGAACGTCAAGCGCCGCTGGCCGCAGTTCACCGACCGCAAGGAGCCGCGCCTGGACGTCGGCTGCAAGGAGCCCAAGCAGGGCCCGGCGGCCGTGCGCGGCTCCCGCAACGTGCCCCAGGAGGCGCTCGCGCCGCCGCCCAAGGTGCCCGCGGGCGCCACCGAGGGCGCGGGCTTCCCCTCCGGCGGCGCCGGCGTGGACGCCAAGCAGGAGGGCGAGAAGAGCGAGGCCAAGAAGGAAGCGGCCGCCAAGGACGGCGGTAAGGACGGCAAGGACACCGCAGCCGCCCCCGCCGACACCGTCTACGTGCCGCTTTCGTCCAATTCCGTGGAACTCGCCGGGTACGATCCTTCGACCGGCGCGGTCTACGGGCCCGACGGCAAGCGCTACGGCATGGGCTGGTCCGGCGGCCAGCAGCGTCTGCTCGGGGACGCCTCCTGGAAGATGCTCCTGTTCGGCCCGCTGGCCAAGTGACGTTCCCGTCCCCGGCCGGCGACGCCGGCCGGGGCCGCGGACGCAAGGTGATCGACACGCGATGAAGGAGGCGACGCGATGAAGTACGGCGCGACCGATGCGGTCGATGCCGCGGCGTCGCAGGGCCGCGGTGGCATGATCACCGCGATCGTCCTGGGGGTGGTCGCCGTGGCGCTCGCCGCGGCCGTGGGGTTCTTCGGTTTCCGCCTGTGGGAGGCCAAGCAGCAGGACGACGCGCGGGCGGCGGCCATGCAGGCCGCCAAGCAGACCGGCGTCAACCTCGCCAGCCTCGACTACCGCAACGTGCAGAAGGGCATCGACCAGGTGCTCGGCGGCATGACCGGCGACATCAAGAACCAGTGGGCCACCCAGGCCAAGATCATCGCTGACACCGCCACCAAGACCCAGTCCACCTCCACCGTGCAGAACGTGCGCGCCGGGGTGGTCTCGATCGACGGCGACTCCGCCGAGGCGATCGTGGCGATCAGCGCGACCACCACGAGCCCCAAGGTCCAGAACGGCGCCCCGCGCTACTACCGGTTCGCCATGGACCTCACCCGTGTCGACGGGCGCTGGCTCGTCTCGAAGCTGGGACTGGTCCCATGACGATGCTCGGGCGCGGCAAGCGCGAGGCGGCCGAGAAGGCCCGCAAGGCGGAGAAGGCCGAGAAGGCGCGGCTGAAGGCCGAGGAGGCCGCCCGGAAGGCCCGTGAGGCCGCCGAGGAGGCCGAACGGGCCGCCGCCGAGGCCGAAGCGGCCGAGAACGCCGTCGAGGACGGGGACGAGACCGTCGAGGACGCCCGGCCCGCCAAGGCCGAGGCGAAGACCGCCGGCAAGGACCGGAAAGCCGAGGCCGAGGCCGACACGGCGGAGGCGGAGCCGGAGACGGACACGGTCGAGGTCACCGAGGCCGAGGCTGACGCCGACACGCCCGAAGGCGACGCCGACGAGGAAGAGCCGGCCAAGCCCGTCCTGACGAAGGCCGCCACCGAGAAGGCGGCCAAGACCGAGGACGATGACGACGCCAAGGCCGAGGACGAGACCGGCACCGCGGCCGGGACCGCCGAAGCGGCCGAGGCCGTCGAGACGGACGAGGACGAGGACGGCGACGACGGCGACGCTCCCGAGCCCGCCAAGCGCCGCCGCGGCTCCGGCTTCGGCAAGCTGCACTACGCGCTGACGGCCGTCGTCGTCCTCCTGGCGGGCGCGCTCGCCTGGATCCTGGTCACCATGGGCGGCACCTCGCCCAAGATCGGCGACGACGGCGACATCAAGAGCGTGACGTTCGCGGCGGGGCGGGCCGCCCAGGACCTGTCCTCCTACGACTTCCGCACCATCGACGCCGACCTCAAGCGCGCCACCGGCCACACCACCGGCAAGTTCAGGACCGAGTTCGAGAAGCAGATCGGCCAGGTGAAGCCGGCCGCCACCCAGCAGCAGACGGTGGTGGAGGGCACCGCGGTCAAGACCGCGGTGGAGAGCGTGGACGGCGACCGGGCCGTGGCGCTGGTGTACCTGAACCAGCAGACCGCCAAGGGCACCACCGCCCAGCGCACGCCGAGCCAGTACACGCTGCGGATGACCATGCAGAAGATCGGGGACCGCTGGCTGGTCGCCGAGCTCCAGATGATCTAGCGGAATGCCCGACGCCGATCCGGCGTTGAACCGGGGGACCGCCCAGCCCAGGGCGGTCCCTCGCTTGCGTTCACGGCCCTACCGCCGGGTAACGCGGGGCGAGCTTAAACTATGGCCTTCCTCACTGCAGGTCAGAGCACGAAAAGTCCAAGTCCGCTCTTGACTCCAAGCCCCTGAGGGGCGATGCTCGCAGGCAACTGTGATGCATACTGCGGGCGTAGAGTTGCGAGCGGTGTACCAGTCGGCTACACTGCCCCTTTGCGCTGCCCTCTGACTATCCACGTGTGAGAGCGTCCCTGCCCTGCCCCTGTCCGGGGCGATTTGCGCGGGTCTTGAACGTGGATCGTCTGGCGTGCGTGTCGTCAGTTACGCCGCGAGCCCTCGGAAGGACCACTCTTGGCAGCCTCGCGCAACGCCTCGAATACCGCAACCGGTCCGAACCGCGTCTCCTTCGCGCGCATCAAGGAGCCGCTCGAAGTCCCGGACCTCCTTGCTCTGCAGACCAACTCCTTTGACTGGCTGCTGGGTAACGAGAGGTGGAAGGCCCGGGTCGAGGCGGCCCAGAAGGCCGGTAGTAAGAGCGTCCCGACGCAGTCGGGCCTCGAAGAGATCTTTGAGGAGATCAGTCCGATCGAGGACTTCTCCGGGACCATGTCGTTGTCGTTCCGGGATCACCGGTTCGAGCCGCCCAAGTACTCCGTGGAGGAGTGCAAGGACAAGGACATGACCTACTCCGCCCCGATGTTCGTGACGGCGGAGTTCATCAACAACACCACCGGTGAGATCAAGAGCCAGACGGTGTTCATGGGTGATTTCCCGCTCATGACCCCGAAGGGCACCTTCATCATCAACGGCACCGAGCGGGTGGTGGTGTCGCAGCTGGTGCGTTCGCCGGGTGTGTACTTCGAACGTGCGCTGGACAAGGTGTCGGACAAGGACATCTACGGGTGCAAGGTGATTCCCAGCCGGGGTGCCTGGCTGGAGTTCGAGATCGACAAGCGCGACAACGTGGGCGTGCGGATCGACCGCAAGCGCAAGCAGCCGGTGACGGTGCTGCTGAAGGCGCTGGGGTGGGACGAGGCGCGTATCCGCGAGCACTTCGGCGCGTACGAGTCGATCAACATCACGCTGGAGAAGGACCACACCTCCGGTCAGGACGACGCGCTGCTGGACATCTACCGCAAGCTGCGTCCGGGCGAGCCGCCGACCAAGGAGTCGGCGCAGACGCTGCTGGAGAACCTCTACTTCAACCCCAAGCGCTATGACCTGGCCAAGGTCGGCCGTTACAAGGTCAACAAGAAGCTCGGGCTCGATCTGGAGATGAACCAGGGCACGCTGACCGAGGACGACATCGTCGCCACGATCGAGTACCTGGTCCGGCTGCACGCCGGCGAGGAGGAGGGCACGCTCGGCGTCGCCTCCGTGCCGATCGAGGTCGACGACATCGACCACTTCGGCAACCGTCGTCTGCGCACGGTGGGCGAGCTGATCCAGAACCAGGTCCGCCTGGGCCTGGCCCGTATGGAGCGCGTGGTCCGCGAGCGGATGACCACCCAGGACGTCGAGGCGATCACGCCGCAGACCCTGATCAACATCCGCCCGGTCGTCGCCTCCATCAAGGAGTTCTTCGGCACCTCCCAGCTGTCGCAGTTCATGGACCAGACCAACCCGCTGGCCGGCCTGACGCACAAGCGGCGTCTGTCCGCGCTGGGCCCGGGCGGTCTGTCGCGTGAGCGCGCGGGCATGGAGGTCCGCGACGTCCACCCGTCGCACTACGGCCGCATGTGCCCCATCGAGACCCCGGAAGGCCCGAACATCGGCCTGATCGGCTCGCTGGCGGCGTTCGGCCGGGTCAACCCGTTCGGCTTCGTGGAGACCCCCTACCGCAAGGTCGAGAACGGCCGCGTCACCGACCAGGTCGACTACCTCACCGCCGACGAGGAGGACCGCTTCGTCGTCGCGCAGGCCAACTCCCTGCTCAACGACGACGGCACCTTCCAGGAAGAGAAGATCCTCGTCCGCACCAAGGGCGGCGAGGTCGAGCTGATCCCGCCGACCGAGGTCCAGTACATGGACGTCTCGGCGCGCCAGATGACCTCGGTCGCCACGGCGATGATCCCGTTCCTGGAGCACGACGACGCCAACCGCGCGCTGATGGGCTCCAACATGCAGCGCCAGTCGGTGCCGCTGCTGCGCAGCGAGGCGCCGCTGGTGGGCACCGGCATGGAGTACCGTGCCGCGGTCGACGCCGGTGACGTCATCGTCGCCGAGAAGGCCGGTGTCGTTGAGGAGGTCTCGGCCGACTACGTCACCGTCATGAACGACGACGGCACGCGCACCACCTACCGGGTGGCCAAGTTCAAGCGCTCCAACCAGGGCACCAGCTTCAACCAGAAGCCGATCGTGTTCGAGGGCCAGCGCGTCGAGGTCAACCAGGTCGTCGCCGACGGTCCGTGCACCGACCAGGGCGAGATGGCGCTCGGCAAGAACCTGCTGGTCGCCTACATGCCGTGGGAGGGCCACAACTACGAGGACGCGATCATCCTGTCGCAGCGCCTCGTGCAGGACGACGTGCTGTCCTCGATCCACATCGAGGAGCACGAGGTCGACGCCCGCGACACCAAGCTGGGGCCTGAGGAGATCACCCGGGACATCCCGAACGTCTCCGAGGAGGTCCTGGCCGACCTGGACGAGCGCGGGATCATCCGCATCGGCGCCGACGTGGTGCCCGGCGACATCCTGGTCGGCAAGGTCACGCCCAAGGGCGAGACCGAGCTGACGCCGGAGGAGCGGCTGCTGCGCGCGATCTTCGGTGAGAAGGCGCGCGAGGTGCGCGACACCTCGCTGAAGGTGCCGCACGGCGAGCAGGGCAAGGTCATCGGCGTGCGGGTGTTCTCGCGCGACGAGGGCGACGAGCTGCCCCCGGGCGTCAACGAGCTGGTCCGCGTCTACGTGGCCCAGAAGCGCAAGATCACCGACGGCGACAAGCTCGCCGGCCGCCACGGCAACAAGGGCGTCATCTCCAAGGTCATGCCCGTCGAGGACATGCCCTTCCTGGAGGACGGCACCCCCGTCGACATCGTCCTCAACCCGCTGGGCGTCCCCGGCCGAATGAACATCGGCCAGATCCTGGAGTCCCACCTGGGCTGGGTCGCCAGCCGCGGCTGGGAGGTCGAGGGCGACGACGCCGACTGGAAGCGCCAGCTCAAGCAGATCGGCGCCGACAAGGCCGAGCCCTGGACCCGCACCGCCACCCCGGTGTTCGACGGCGCCCACCAGGACGACGTCACCGGTCTGATCGAGTCCACCATCCCGAACCGCGACGGCGACCGCCTGGTCGGCCCGGGCGGCAAGGCGCGGCTGTTCGACGGCCGCACCGGCGAGCCCTACAAGGACCCGATCTCGGTCGGCTACACCTACATCCTCAAGCTGCTCCACCTGGTCGACGACAAGATCCACGCGCGTTCGACCGGCCCGTACTCGATGATCACCCAGCAGCCGCTCGGCGGTAAGGCCCAGTTCGGCGGCCAGCGCTTCGGTGAGATGGAGGTCTGGGCCCTTGAGGCTTACGGCGCGGCCTACGCGCTGCAGGAGCTGCTGACCATCAAGTCCGACGACGTGCTCGGCCGCGTGAAGGTCTACGAGGCCATCGTCAAGGGCGAGAACATCCCCGAGCCCGGCATCCCGGAGTCCTTCAAGGTGCTCATCAAGGAGATGCAGTCGCTGTGCCTCAACGTCGAGGTCCTGTCCAGCGACGGCATGTCCATCGAGATGCGCGACACCGACGAGGACGTCTTCCGCGCCGCCGAGGAGCTCGGCATCGACCTGTCCCGGCGTGAGCCGAGCAGTGTCGAAGAGGTCTGATCAACTCAAGGGGAAACAAGTTGCTTGACGTCAACTTCTTCGACGAGCTTCGCATCGGCCTGGCGACCGCCGACGACATCCGCCAGTGGTCCCACGGCGAGGTGAAGAAGCCGGAGACGATCAACTACCGGACCCTCAAGCCCGAGAAGGACGGACTCTTCTGCGAGAAGATCTTCGGTCCGACCCGGGACTGGGAGTGCTACTGCGGCAAGTACAAGCGCGTCCGGTTCAAGGGCATCATCTGCGAGCGCTGCGGCGTCGAGGTGACCCGTGCCAAGGTGCGCCGTGAGCGGATGGGCCACATCGAGCTGGCCGCGCCGGTCACCCACATCTGGTACTTCAAGGGCGTGCCCTCGCGCCTGGGCTACCTGCTGGACCTGGCCCCGAAGGATCTCGAAAAGATCATCTACTTCGCGGCCTACATGATCACCAGCGTGGACGCCGAGCGCCGCGACCGCGACCTGCCGACCCTGGAAGCCCACATCTCGGTGGAGCGCCAGCAGATCGAGCAGGCCCGCGACGCGCAGATCGAGAGCCGCCAGCAGAAGCTGGAGGGCGACCTCGCCGAGCTCGAGGAGGCCGGTGCCAAGGCCGACCAGAAGCGCAAGGTCCGCGACGGCGCCGAGCGTGAGATGAAGCAGCTGCGCGACCGCGCGCAGCGCGAGCTCGACCGCCTCGACGAGGTGTGGAGCCGCTTCAAGAACCTCAAGGTCCAGGACCTGGAGGGCGACGAGCTGCTCTACCGCGAGATGCGCGACCGGTTCGGCAAGTACTTCGAGGGCGGCATGGGCGCCGCGGCCATCCAGGCCCGGCTCCAGAACTTCGACCTCGACGCCGAGGCCGAGAAGCTCCGCGAGATCATCCGCACCGGCAAGGGCCAGAAGAAGGCCCGCGCCCTCAAGCGGCTCAAGGTCGTCTCGGCGTTCCTCAACACCCGCAACAGCCCGCTCGGCATGGTGCTGGACTGCATCCCGGTGATCCCGCCGGACCTGCGTCCGATGGTGCAGCTGGACGGCGGCCGCTTCGCGACCTCCGACCTGAACGACCTGTACCGCCGCGTGATCAACCGGAACAACCGGCTCAAGCGTCTGCTCGACCTCGGCGCGCCCGAGATCATCGTGAACAACGAGAAGCGGATGCTCCAGGAGGCCGTCGACGCGCTGTTCGACAACGGCCGCCGCGGCCGGCCGGTCACCGGCCCGGGCAACCGCCCCCTGAAGTCCCTCAGCGACATGCTGAAGGGCAAGCAGGGCCGGTTCCGCCAGAACCTGCTGGGCAAGCGCGTCGACTACTCCGGCCGTTCGGTCATCGTCGTCGGCCCGCAGCTGAAGCTGCACCAGTGCGGCCTGCCCAAGCAGATGGCGCTGGAGCTGTTCAAGCCGTTCGTGATGAAGCGCCTGGTCGACCTGAACCACGCGCAGAACATCAAGAGCGCCAAGCGCATGGTCGAGCGGGCCCGCCCGGTCGTGTGGGACGTGCTGGAAGAGGTCATCACCGAGCACCCGGTGCTGCTCAACCGCGCGCCCACGCTGCACCGCCTGGGCATCCAGGCGTTCGAGCCGCAGCTGGTCGAGGGCAAGGCCATCCAGATCCACCCGCTCGTCTGCACCGCGTTCAACGCGGACTTCGACGGCGACCAGATGGCGGTGCACCTGCCGCTGTCGGCCGAGGCCCAGGCCGAGGCGCGGATCCTGATGCTGTCGACCAACAACATCCTGAAGCCGTCGGACGGCAAGCCCGTCACCATGCCCACCCAGGACATGGTGATCGGCCTCTACTGGCTGACCACGCAGAAGGACGGCGCCCCGGGCGAGGGCCGCGCGTTCGGCTCGATCTCCGAGGCGATCATGGCCTACGACCGCGAGGAGCTGTCGCTGCAGGCCACGATCCAGCTCCGGCTCAAGGACGTCCCGCCGCCCCGCGGCTGGCAGGCGCCCGAGGGCTACGAGCCGGGCCAGCCCTACCGGCTGGAGACCACGCTGGGCCGCGCGCTGTTCAACGAGACCCTGCCGGCCGACTTCCCGTTCGTGAATGCGGAGATCGGCAAGAAGCAGCTGTCGGCGATCGTGAACGAGCTGGCCGAGACCTACCCCAAGGTCGAGGTCGCCAACGCGCTGGACGCGCTGAAGAGCGCCGGTTTCCACTGGGCCACCCGGTCCGGTGTGACCATCTCGATCGAGGACGTGGTGACCCCGCCGAACAAGGCGGACATCCTGACCTCCTACGAGCAGCGCGCCGACAAGGTGCAGCGCGAGTTCAACCGCGGTCTGATCACCGACGACGAGCGCAAGCAGGAGCTCATCGAGATCTGGAACAAGGCCACCGCCGACGTGGCGGTGGACATGGAGAAGGCGTTCCCCAAGGAGAACCCGATCTGGATGATGATCCAGTCGGGCGCCCGAGGCAACCCGCTCCAGCTCCGCCAGATCGCCGGTATGCGCGGCCTGGTCTCCAACCCCAAGGGCGAGACCATCCCGCGTCCGATCAAGTCGTCCTTCCGTGAGGGCCTGTCGGTCGTCGAGTACTTCATCTCGACGCACGGCGCCCGCAAGGGTCTGGCCGACACCGCCCTGCGCACCGCCGACTCGGGTTACCTGACCCGTCGTCTGGTGGACGTCGCGCAGGACGTGATCGTGCGCGAGGAGGACTGCGGCACCGACCGCACGATCCCGTTCCAGGTCGCCGACAAGCTGCCCGACGGCACGCTGGTCAAGCCGGCCACCACCGAGACCATGCTGATCGGCCGCACCATCGCCGAGGACGTCGTGGTCGACGGCACGGTGATCTTCCCCGCCGACACCGACCTGTCCGACGCCGTGGTGTCGCGCCTGGTCGAGGCCGGCGTGGAGTCGGTGCGCACCCGCAGCGCCCTGGTCTGCGAGGCCAAGATCGGTGTCTGCGCCGCCTGCTACGGCCGCTCGCTGGCCACCGGCAAGCGCGTGGACGTCGGCGAGGCCGTCGGCATCATCGCCGCGCAGTCCATCGGCGAGCCCGGCACCCAGCTGACGATGCGCACCTTCCACACCGGTGGTGTGGCCGGTGGCGACATCACCCACGGTCTGCCGCGTGTGCAGGAGCTGTTCGAGGCCCGCATCCCCAAGGGTGTGGCCCCGATCAGCGAGGTCGCCGGCCGGGTCAAGATCGACGAGACGGAGAAGACCCGCAAGGTCGTCATCGTCCCCGACGACGGCTCGGAGGAGATCGCCTACCAGGTGCCGATGCGCTCGCGCCTGGAGGACGGTGTCCGCGAGGGCGCCCACGTCGAGGTCGGCCAGCAGCTGATCAAGGGCGCGCAGAACCCGCACGAGGTGCTGCGCATCCTCGGCCCGCGCGCGGTGCAGCTGCACCTGGTCCACGAGGTCCAGGAGGTCTACCGCTCGCAGGGCGTGTCGATCCACGACAAGCACATCGAGATCATCGTGCGGCAGATGCTCAAGCGGGTGAACATCCTGGAGTCGGGCGACACCGACCTGCTCCCGGGCGACCTGATCGAGCGTCCGATCTTCGAGGAGCGCAACCGCTCGGTCGTCGCCGAGGGCGGCGTCCCGGCGGCGGGCCGCCCGGTGCTCATGGGCATCACCAAGGCGTCCCTGGCGACCGAGTCGTGGCTGTCGGCGGCCTCCTTCCAGGAGACCACCCGCGTCCTCACCGAGGCCGCGATGCACGCCAAGAGCGACCCGCTGCTGGGCCTCAAGGAGAACGTCATCATCGGTAAGCTCATCCCGGCCGGTACGGGCATGCCCCAGTACCGCAACGTGCGGGTCGAGCCCACCGAGGAGGCGAAGGCCGCGGTCTACTCGGTCGGCTCCTACGACGACGGCGCCGAGTACGCCTTCGGCCAGGGCTCCGGCGAAGCGGTGCCGCTGGAGGAGTACGACTTCGGTCAGTACAACCGCTGATCCCCAGGGCTCCGGGGCGACCCGGGACCCGGCGGACCGACGGCACGCGGAGGCCGCTCCCCACTTCGGTGGGGGGCGGCCTCCCGTCTTTTCCCAGGCGGTGCGGTGATATGCCCGCTCCGTCCCGCCCTGTGCTCGGCTTATGCGCCTTCTTTGCCCGGCGGCCGGGTTCCGCTCCGGTGGCCGCGGGGAGGTGAACTGCCGGAGTCGATCTACTGCGGAGGAGCCTCCTCCGCTGCGGAGGGCGGGCCGGAACCGCCCGCGGGGGGCATGATGAGGACGCTGGCCACGACCATGGGCATCTTGATCGCCGGAGGCGGGATGGTGATCGTCGCCGCCGGAACGGCGGTCGCCGACGACACCGCCGACCGGGAGGGCCGCACGGTGATCACGCGCGCCGACGACGGCACGATCCGGCGGGTCGAGGAGTACTCCGGCTACCGGCCGGACGAGCGGTTCGACCTCTGTGAGGACGTCCTGGGGCCGACGCTGAAGGGCCTCGGCCTGCTGCCGACCTACCGGCTGCTGTGCGGCGAGGGCCGCGGCGGGCTGCTCGGCGGCGTGGGCGTGGGGGACGACGAGGACGACGAGGACGAGCGCCCGGGGCAGGGCTCGCCCCAGCGGCCCGCGGCGCCCGGCGCGCCGAAGGCGCCGGGACGGCCGAAGGCGCCAGGGGCGCCGGCCCTCGGCAAGGCCGGCACGCCGGGGGCCCCGGGAACGCCGGGAGCGCCCGGCACGCCCGGCGCTCCCGCCGTACCGGGAGGGCTGGACGCGCTGGTCGCCGACTGAGACGCCCCGGCCGTACGGTCCACGCCTCGTCCCCGCGCAACGGGGGCGAGGCGTTCGTCCTTCTCTGCCGGTTTTTGCATTTAATGACGGTTCCGTTCCATAGAGCCGGGCAAGTGGCCATTACGTTGCTAGATGGGGGGATGCATATGAGGAAGCTCATCGCGACGACCATGCTGGCCGCGCTCGGCGCCGGCGGTGCGGTCCTGGTTCCGGCGGCGGCGCAGGCCACGCCCGAAAGGCCCGACAGGGCGGAGTCGCGGACGCAGCCGGCCGAACGGACCGGTGACATCGGGTGCCGCACCTATTCGAGCTTCCGGGTGTGCGGTGAGCCGCGGCTCACCCAGGCCCAGCGCGACTGCGTCCACCGGAGCGTCGAGCTCGGGATGACCGAGCGGCGGGCCGAAGTGGAGTGCCTCGCCTATCGGTAGGCCCTACCGGTAGCGCCTGACCAGGCCGTCGAAGCCGCTTCCCGCTAACGGGGAGCGGCTTTGTCGTGCCGGACGGTGGACCGCGGGCTTGATGATCGAGATCATGGGAAAGGTGTGACCGTTTCCGCCTTCCGCCGGGACCGGTGATTTGCGATACCACCGGCGATCGGGGCAGGCTGGAGGCGGAAAGCCCGTCATGGCGGCACGGCCGTCGTACGGGGGAGCGGTGACAAGGCTCGGAGACGGCGTTATGCGCCACGCGTCTCCGGGCGGACAGGCACGGCCCGGGCGAGGCGCCCGGGGCGACGGCGCTGAAGGAGCCCGACGATGACCGAGAATGACGGCACGCAGGGACCGCAGTGGCCGTTGCCTGACGACAAGGACAAGCCCGAGGGCGCGCGGGAGCAGGACCAGGGGCAGAAGAAGGAGCCCCCGGCCCGGCCGCTGGGCGACCGCACCGTGGTGTTCGGCGCGCCCCAGCTCGGCGGCGCGCAGCAGCCCCCCGCCCCCCAGCAGTCCGCTCCGCAGCAGCCCGCGCAGCCGCAGGAGCCGACCCCTCCGCCGCCGACCATGGTCGAGCAGCCGCAGGTGCCCTACGGGCAGCAGCCGCAGGCGCCGTCCCAGCAGGACTACGGGCAGCCGCCGCAGCAGCCCTACGGGCAGGAGCAGCAGGGGTACGGGCAGGACCAGGGGTACGGCCAGCCGCCGGCTTACGGGCAGCCTCCGCAGCAGCAGGACTATGCCCAGCAGCCGGGGTACGCGCAGCAGCCCGGATACGCCCAGCAGCCCGATTACGAGCAGCGGCAGCCCGGATACGGCCAGCCGCCGCAGCCTCAGTACGGCCAGCCGGAGCAGCAGTACGGGCAGCCCGAGCAGCCCCAGTACGGCCAGTCCGAGCAGCAGGCGCAGCAGCCCTACCCCCAGCAGCCGCACGGCCAGCAGCCGTTCGGGTCGCAGCAGGAGCAGTTCGGCGCGCCCGGCTTCCCGCCGCCGCCCGAGCCGCAGCAGAGCGAGGGCGAGCGCACCCTGATCGTCCCCGGCCCCGGCGCCGGCGAGCCCGACCGGCCCAAGCCCGAGGTCGACGACGCCGCCACGCGGCACTGGTCGCCCGGTCCCGACACCCCGGTCGCCTCCGGCCCCGGCCGCAAGCCCGCCGAGGCCCCGGCCGAGCCGTGGCAGGCCCCCACGCCGCCGAACACCCCCGAGCCCTGGTCGCCCGAGCAGGGACAGGGCCAGGGGCAGGGCGGCGACCACGAGCGCACGATGATGGTGCCGCCGCCGGAGTCCGGCTTCGGCGCCCAGCCCGGCGCGCCCGTCGTGGGGGAGGAACCGCGGTTCGGCGCCCCGGCCGACCAGCAGGGCGAGGACGCGCGTTCCACGCAGGCGTTCGACCCCAACCAGCAGGGTTCCGAGCAGCAGTCGCCGTACGGGGAGGCCACCCGTATGGACATCGGCCAGCAGCAGTGGACCGGCCCCGGGCAGGAGCAGCAGGGCCAGCAGGGCCAGGGTTACGGGCAGCAGCAGGGGTACGGCCAGCAGGGGCAGCAGGGCTTCGGCCAGCAGCCCCAGCAGTACGGCCAGCAGTCCCACGAGCAGCAGCAGGGCGGCGCGCTCCCGTTCGGTCAGCAGTCGCCCTACGAGCAGCAGGGGCAGCAGGGCCAGCAGAGCGGGGCCCAGCAGTTCGGCCAGCAGGCCTACGGCCAGTCCGAGGGGCAGGCCCAGCAGCAGTACGGCCAGCCGGGCGACCAGCAGCAGTTCGGCCAGCACGGCTACGGGCAGCCCGCCCAGCAGCACGGCCAGCAGCCCGGGCAGCAGCAGGGCTTCGGCCAGCAGCAGTACGGCGACCAGCCCGCCTACCCCGGTTACGACAACGCCGGCGACCAGTCCGGCAAGGGCGGCAAGGGCAACAAGAACCTGATCATCATCGCCGCCGCGGTCGTCGTTGTGATCATCATCGTGGTGGTCATCGCCATGATGATGTAAAGACCCGGCCACATCTCGGCCGCGCGGCGCGCCCGCGCCCGGAACGCCGACGGACTCCCGCACGCGCGGTGGGAACAGCCGTCGGCGTTCCGGCGTTACGGCTACGGGAAGATGCCCGAAGAGGGTGTCGCGGGCTTGCGTCGGAGGGGTCGATCGCGATAGTGAGGGCTTCGCTTTGACCTTTCGCGCAAGGGTCGGTAACCTCTCTCTTCGTGCCCGCTCTGTGCGGGCCAATCTGCGTGCGCGTCGGCAGGACTCCGTCAGGGGCCGGGCCCAGCGCCGCAAACACTCCCCGGCTTGATTCGGCCCTTGCATGGGCCGGGCGGTCCGTGTCAGGTCCAAGACAGGACGACACGCCCGACCGCGTGGGTCGGAGAGGTCGGGAAACCGGCAGGTCACAGCCTCGCTTGAGGTGGTGATGACGGGTTCCACGCGAGTGGAACTTCAGGCAGAACAAGACTTACCGGCTCGGTACGAGGAAGACGGAGACGCGGTGCCCACGATCCAGCAGCTGGTCCGAAAGGGCCGCCAGGACAAGGTGACCAAGAACAAGACGCCTGCGCTGAAGGGCAGCCCCCAGCGCCGGGGTGTCTGCACGCGCGTCTACACGACGACGCCCAAGAAGCCGAACTCCGCGCTTCGCAAGGTCGCTCGTGTCCGGCTGACCAGCGGGATCGAGGTCACGGCCTACATCCCCGGCGTCGGGCACAACCTGCAGGAGCACTCGATCGTGCTCGTGCGCGGCGGCCGAGTGAAGGACCTCCCCGGCGTTCGGTACAAGATCATCCGGGGTTCGCTCGACACCCAGGGTGTGCGGAACCGCAAGCAGGCGCGCAGCCGCTACGGCGCGAAGAAGGAGAAGAGCTAATGCCGCGCAAGGGCCCGGCTGGCAAGCGCCAGCTCATCGCTGACCCGGTGTACAACTCGCCGCTGGTCACCGCGCTGATCAACAAGGTGCTCCTGGACGGCAAGCGCTCCATCGCGCAGTCCATCGTGTACGACGCCCTGGAGGGCGCCCGCGAGAAGACCGGCAACGACCCGGTCGTCACGCTCAAGCGCGCTCTGGACAACGTGAAGCCGACCCTGGAGGTCCGCAGCCGCCGTGTCGGTGGCGCGACCTACCAGGTCCCGGTGGAGGTGCGGCCGGCCCGCAGCACCACCCTCGCCCTGCGCTGGCTGGTGCTGTACGCCCGCCAGCGTCGCGAGAAGACCATGACCGAGCGCCTCATGAACGAGCTGCTCGACGCCTCCAACGGCCTCGGCGCGTCTGTCAAGAAGCGCGAGGACACGCACAAGATGGCGGAGTCCAACAAGGCCTTCGCCCACTACCGCTGGTAATCCGGCGGATCACGACTGACGACGAGACGACGCGAGGGCACAGTGGCTACCAAAACCGGTGTAGACCTGGCCAAGGTCCGCAACATCGGGATCATGGCCCATATCGACGCGGGCAAGACCACGACGACCGAGCGCATCCTCTTCTACACGGGGATGAGCTACAAGATCGGCGAGGTTCACGACGGCGCCGCGACCATGGACTGGATGGAGCAGGAGCAGGAACGGGGTATCACCATCACCTCGGCCGCCACCACCTGCAACTGGTCGGTCCAGGACGTCAAGCACACCATCAACATCATCGACACCCCGGGCCACGTTGACTTCACCGTCGAGGTGGAGCGCTCGCTGCGCGTCCTGGACGGTGCCGTGGCGGTGTTCGACGGTGTCGCCGGTGTCGAGCCGCAGTCGGAGACCGTGTGGCGTCAGGCCGACCGCTACAACGTGCCCCGCATCTGCTTCGTCAACAAGCTCGACCGCGTGGGCGCCGAGTTCCACCGCTGCGTCGACATGATCAGCGACCGCCTCCAGGCGACCCCGCTGGTGATGCAGCTGCCGATCGGCGCCGAGGCCGACTTCAAGGGCGTCATCGACCTGGTGACGATGAAGGCCCTGGTCTGGAACGAAGAGGCCAAGCTCGGCGAGATGTACGACACCGTCGAGATCCCCGACAGCCACGCCGACGCCGCCCGCGAGTGGCACGACAAGCTGATCGAGACGCTGGCCGAGGCCGACGACGCCATCATGGAGCTGTACCTGGAGGGCAACGAGCCCACCGTGGAGCAGATCTACCCGGCGATCCGTCGCGCCACCCTGGCCGCCGCGGTCAACCCGGTGCTGTGCGGCACGGCCTTCAAGAACAAGGGCGTGCAGCCGCTGCTGGACGCGATCGTCCGCTACCTGCCCTCGCCGCTGGACGTGGAGGCCATCGAAGGCCACGCCGTCCGCCACGAGGAGGAGGCGCTGACCCGCAAGCCCAGCGAGGACGAGCCGTTCTCCGCGCTGGCCTTCAAGATCGCCTCTGACCCGCACCTGGGCAAGCTGACCTTCGTGCGCGTCTACTCCGGCGTGCTGGAGTCCGGCTCCACGGTCCTGAACTCCGTCAAGGAGCGCAAGGAGCGGATCGGCAAGATCTACCGGATGCACGCCAACAAGCGCGAGGAGATCGAGCGCGTGGGCGCCGGCGACATCGTCGCCGTCATGGGTCTGAAGCAGACCACCACGGGCGAGACCCTCTGCGACGAGAAGAACCCCATCGTCCTCGAGTCGATGAACTTCCCGGCGCCGGTGATCCACGTCGCGATCGAGCCGAAGACCAAGGCCGACCAGCAGAAGCTGGGCACCGCGATCCAGCGCCTGGCCGAGGAGGACCCCTCCTTCACCGTCCGCACCGACGAGGAGACCGGCCAGACGGTCATCGCCGGCATGGGCGAGCTGCACCTGGAGATCCTCGTCGACCGCATGCGGCGCGAGTTCAAGGTCGAGGCCAACGTCGGCAAGCCCCAGGTGGCCTACCGCGAGACCATCACCAAGAAGGTCGAGAAGGTCGAGTACACCCACAAGAAGCAGACGGGTGGCTCGGGCCAGTTCGGCCGCGTGATCATCGACCTCGAGCCGCTGGGCGAGGGCAGCGACGGTTACGAGTTCGAGAACAAGGTCACCGGTGGCCGCATCCCCCGGGAGTACATCCCGTCGGTGGACGCCGGCTGCCAGGAGGCCGCCGAGTTCGGTGTCCTGGCCGGCTACCCCATGGTGGGCGTCAAGGTCACCCTGCGGGACGGCGCCTACCACGAGGTCGACTCCTCGGAAATGGCGTTCAAGGTCGCCGGTTCCATGGCGTTCAAGGAGGCCGCCCGCAAGGCCGGGGCGACCATCCTGGAGCCGATGATGGCCGTCGAGGTCACCACGCCCGAGGAGAACATGGGCGATGTGATCGGCGACATCAACAGCCGGCGCGGGCAGATCCAGTCCATGGACGAGCGCGCGGGCATGCGGGTCGTCAAGGGCCTGGTCCCCCTGTCCGAGATGTTCGGCTACGTGGGTGACCTGCGCAGCAAGACCCAGGGCCGGGCTGTGTTCACCATGCAGTTCGATTCCTACGCCGAGGTTCCCGGGAACGTCGCGCAGGAGATCATCTCCAAGGCTCGGGGCGAGTAAGCACCCGGCCTGCCCGACCTTCCTGCCAAGGTCACCAGGACGTACATCGAAGCGGTCGGCAAGCCGGCCGAGGATCGCAACAAGGAGCAACAGTGGCGAAGGCCAAGTTCGAGCGGACCAAGCCGCACGTGAACATCGGCACCATCGGTCACATCGACCACGGTAAGACCACCCTTACCGCGGCGATCACCAAGGTGCTGCACGACGCGTACCCGGACATCAACCCCTTCACGCCGTTCGAGGACATCGACAAGGCGCCGGAGGAGCGCGAGCGCGGTATCACCATCTCCATCGCGCACGTCGAGTACCAGACCGAGTCGCGTCACTACGCCCACGTCGACTGCCCCGGGCACGCCGACTACATCAAGAACATGATCACCGGTGCGGCGCAGATGGACGGCGCCATCCTGGTGGTCGCCGCCACCGACGGCCCGATGCCGCAGACCAAGGAGCACGTGCTCCTGGCCCGCCAGGTCGGCGTCCCCTACATCGTCGTCGCGCTGAACAAGTGCGACATGGTGGACGACGAGGAGATCCTGGAGCTCGTCGAGCTCGAGGTCCGCGAGCTGCTGAGCGAGTACGAGTTCCCGGGCGACGACGTCCCCGTGGTCCGCGTCTCCGCCTTCCAGGCGCTGCAGGGCGACGAGAAGTGGGGCAAGTCGATCCTCGAGCTGATGGCCGCGGTGGACGAGAACGTCCCCGAGCCGCAGCGTGACACCGAGAAGCCGTTCCTGATGCCGATCGAGGACGTCTTCTCGATCACCGGTCGCGGCACCGTCGTCACCGGCCGCATCGAGCGCGGTGTCGTCAACGTCAACGAGACCGTCGACATCATCGGCATCAAGCCGGAGTCCACCTCCACCACCGTCACCGGTGTGGAGATGTTCCGCAAGCTGCTCGACCAGGGCCAGGCCGGCGACAACGTGGGCCTGCTGCTGCGCGGCATCAAGCGCGAGGACGTCGAGCGCGGCCAGTGTGTCATCAAGCCGGGCACCAACACCCCGCACACCGAGTTCGAGGCCCAGGTCTACATCCTGTCCAAGGACGAGGGCGGCCGCCACACGCCGTTCTTCAACAACTACCGGCCGCAGTTCTACTTCCGCACCACCGACGTGACCGGCGTGGTGAACCTCCCCGAGGGCACCGAGATGGTCATGCCTGGCGACAACACCGAGATGAGCGTCGAGCTCATCCAGCCGGTCGCCATGGAGGAGGGCCTGAAGTTCGCCATCCGCGAGGGTGGCCGGACCGTGGGCGCCGGGCGCGTCACCAA
This sequence comes from Spirillospora sp. CA-253888, assembly GCA_050936435.1. Lineage (GTDB taxonomy): Bacteria > Actinomycetota > Actinomycetes > Streptosporangiales > Streptosporangiaceae > Spirillospora. The sequence goes on along the minus strand of JBNJMT010000001.1, from coordinate 2,928,371 downwards.
GATCACCAAGTAACACCTCGTGCAATGCGGCGGACCGGTCCGCCCGCCGGGGTCGGGCACGTCCCGGCCCCGGCACCCGGACCGGCCGCCGCACCACGAATCCGAAGTAACAGCGGCACTACCAGTAAAGGACACCGAGGCCACCATGGCGGGACAGAAGATCCGCATCCGGCTCAAGGCCTACGACCACGAGGTCATCGACACCTCCGCGAAGAAGATCGTTGAGACGGTGACGCGGACGGGCGCCAAGGTCGCGGGCCCGGTGCCGCTGCCGACCGAGAAGAACGTGTACTGCGTCATCCGCTCGCCGCACAAGTACAAGGACTCGCGCGAGCACTTCGAGATGCGCACGCACAAGCGGTTGATCGACATCATCGACCCGACGCCCAAGACCGTCGACTCGCTGATGCGGCTCGACCTGCCGGCCGGCGTTGACATCGAGATCAAGCTCTAAGGGACGCACCCAGATATGAGTACGCAGAGGAAGGGCGTCCTGGGCGAGAAGCTCGGCATGACCCAGGTCTTCGACGATGAGGGCCGGATCGTTCCGGTGACCGTCGTCCAGGCCGGGCCGTGTGTCGTGACCCAGCTCCGCACCCAGGAGACCGACGGCTACAGCGCCGTCCAGATCGGGTTCGGGCAGATCGACCCGCGCAAGGTGAACAAGCCTGGCGCGGGCCACTTCGAGAAGGCCGGCGTGACGCCGCGCCGCTACCTCGTCGAACTGCGCGCTGACGACACCACCGAGTACAGCCTCGGCCAGGAGATCACCGTAGAGGTCTTCGAGGCCGGCCAGAAGATCGACGTGACCGGCACCAGCAAGGGCAAGGGCACCGCCGGTGTCATGAAGCGCCACGGCTTCAAGGGCCTCGGCGCCTCGCACGGCACCCAGCGCAAGCACCGCTCGCCGGGCTCGATCGGCGGCTGCGCGACCCCCGGTCGCGTCTTCAAGGGCCTCCGCATGGCGGGACGGCACGGCAACGCCCGTACCACCGTGCAGAACCTGACCGTCCACGCCATCGACGCGGAGAAGAACCTGCTGCTCATCAAGGGCGCGGTTCCCGGCCCGAACGGCGGCGTGGTCCTGGTCCGCGACGCAGTGAAGGGGACGGGCAAGTGACCTCCAAGCTCGACATCGACCTGCCCGGTGAGATCTTCGACGCCAAGACGAGCGTCCCGCTGATCCACCAGGTCGTGGTGGCCCAGCTGGCCGCCGCGCGCCAGGGCACCCACGCCACCAAGACCCGCGGCGAGGTCCGCGGCGGTGGCAAGAAGCCGTACCGCCAGAAGGGCACCGGCCGCGCCCGCCAGGGTTCGACCCGCGCTCCGCAGTTCGCCGGCGGCGGCATCGTCCACGGCCCGCAGCCGCGTGACTACTCGCAGAAGACGCCGAAGAAGATGAAGGCCGCCGCGCTGCGCGGCGCCCTGTCGGACCGCGCGCGGTTCGGCCGGGTGCACGTGGTCGACAGCCTCCTCGACGGCGACACCCCGAAGACGAAGGCGGCGCTGTCGGCGCTGCGCGGCGTCACCGAGGCCAAGCGCGTCCTCCTGGTCCTGGACCGCGAGGACGAGCTGACCTGGAAGAGCCTGCGCAACGAGCCGACCGTGCACGTGATCGTCTCCGACCAGCTCAACACCTACGACGTGCTGGTGAACGACGACGTCGTCTTCACGCAGAAGGCGTACGACGAGTTCATCTCGCGCGCGGCGAAGAAGTAAGGAGGGTTCGGAATGAACAAGATCGCCGACCCCCGCGACATCATCCTCGCGCCCGTCGTCTCGGAGAAGAGCTACGGGCTGCTGGACGAGAACAAGTACACCTTCGAGGTGCGCACCGACGCCAACAAGACGCAGATCAAGCAGGCCGTCGAGGCCGTGTTCGGCGTCAAGGTGACCACGGTGAACACGCTCAACCGCCAGGGCAAGCGCAAGCGCACCCGGTTCGGCTACGGCAAGCGCAAGGACACCAAGCGCGCCATCGTCAGCCTGGCCGAGGGCGAGCGGATCGACATCTTCGGTGGCCCCGCCTCCTGAGGCGCGGCCCGCCCGAAGATCAGAAAAGGATGAACGAAAAAGATGGGCATCCGTAAGTACAAGCCGACGACCCCGGGTCGTCGTGGCTCCAGCGTGGCCGACTTCGTCGAAGTCACCCGCCGCGAGCCGGAGAAGTCGCTGCTGCGTCCGCTCCCCAAGAAGGGCGGTCGTAACAACCACGGCCGCATCACCACCCGGCACCAGGGCGGTGGCCACAAGCGCGCCTACCGCGTGATCGACTTCCGTCGGCACGACAAGGACGGCGTGCCGGCCAAGGTCGCTCACATCGAGTACGACCCGAACCGCACCGCGCGCATCGCGCTGCTGCACTACGCCGACGGCGAGAAGCGCTACATCCTCGCGCCGCAGGGCCTGAAGCAGGGCGACCGCGTGGAGAACGGCGCGGGCTCGGACATCAAGCCGGGCAACTGCATGCCGCTGCGCAACATCCCGACCGGTACGGTCATCCACGCCATCGAGCTCAAGCCCGGTGGCGGCGCGAAGATCGCCCGTTCGGCCGGCGCCGGCGTCCAGCTGCTGGCCAAGGAGGGCAAGTACGCCACCCTGCGTATGCCCTCCGGCGAGATGCGCATGGTCGACGTCCGCTGCCGCGCCACGGTCGGCGAGGTCGGCAACGCCGAGCAGTCCAACATCAACTGGGGCAAGGCCGGCCGTATGCGGTGGAAGGGCAAGCGCCCGACCGTCCGCGGTGTGGCCATGAACCCGATCGACCACCCGCACGGTGGTGGTGAGGGCAAGACCTCCGGTGGTCGCCACCCGGTCAACCCCAAGGGTAAGAAGGAAGGCCGCACTCGCCAGGCGAACAAGGCCAGCGACCGGCTGATCGTCCGTCGGCGCAGCAAGAAGAAGCGGTAGGAGTCGCTCGACATGCCACGTAGCCTTAAGAAGGGTCCCTTCGTGGACGACCACCTTCAGAAGAAGGTGGACGCCCAGAACGAGAAGGGCACCAAGAACGTCATCAAGACGTGGTCCCGGCGCTCCATGATCGTGCCGGACATGATCGGTCACACGATCGCCGTGCACGACGGCCGCAAGCACGTGCCGGTGTTCATCACCGACGCCATGGTGGGGCACAAGCTCGGCGAGTTCGCGCCGACGCGCACGTTCCGCAGCCACGTCAAGGAAGACCGCCGCAGCCGTCGCGGCTGAGCAGGCAGATAGTTCGTAGGAGAGAGGGAACAGCGATGGAAGCCAGGGCCCAGGCGCGGTTCATCCGCGTCACGCCCAGGAAGGCCCGCCGCGTGGTGGACCTCATCCGCGGCCTGCCTGCCGCGGAGGCTCAGGCGGTGCTGCGGTTCGCCCCCCAGGCTGCTAGTGAGCCGGTGGGCAAGGTGCTGGCGAGTGCCATCGCCAACGCCGAGCACAACTTCAAGCTCGACTCCGACACGCTTGTCGTGAGCCGTGCGTGGGTGGACGAGGGCCCGACCCTCAAGCGGTTCCGCCCCCGCGCCCAGGGCCGGGCTTACCGCATCAACAAGCGCACCAGCCACATCACCGTGGTCGTGGAGTCGCGGGACGAGGCCTCGGCCACGGCCGGCGGTAAGAAGACGAGGAGGGCCCGGTAGTGGGTCAGAAGATCAACCCGCACGGGTTCCGGCTCGGGATCACCACCGACCACAAGTCCGTGTGGTTCGCCGACAAGCTCTACAAGGACTACGTCAAGGAAGACGTCCAGATCCGGCGCATGCTGCAGAAGGGCATGGACCGGGCGGGCATCTCCAAGGTCGAGATCGAGCGCACCCGTGACCGCGTGGAAGTCAACATCCACACCGCGCGTCCGGGCATCGTGATCGGCCGGCGTGGCGCCGAGGCCGAGCGCCTCCGGGGCGACCTGGAGAAGCTGACCGGCAAGCAGGTGCGGCTGAACATCCTCGAGGTCAAGAACCCCGAGATCGACGCCCAGCTCGTCGCGCAGGGCGTGGCCGAGCAGCTGTCCAGCCGCGTCGCGTTCCGCCGTGCCATGCGCAAGGCGATCCAGTCCGCGATGAAGTCGGGCGCCAAGGGCATCAAGGTGCAGTGCTCGGGCCGTCTCGGCGGCGCCGAGATGTCGCGGTCGGAGTTCTACCGCGAGGGCCAGGTCCCGCTGCACACCCTGCGCGCCGACATCGACTACGGCTTCTACGAGGCCCGGACGACCTTCGGCCGCATCGGCGTCAAGGTGTGGATCTACAAGGGCGAGGCCGCGGCGACGCGCGCCGAGCGTGAGGCCAAGGCCGCCCAGCAGCGCGCCACCGGTGGCGGCGAGCGTCGTGGCGGCGGTGGCCGCGGTGGCGAGCGTCGTGGCGGCGGCGGTGCCCGCGGCGGCCGTGGCGGCCGTGGCGGCCAGGGCGGCGGCGACCGCGCGCCCAAGCAGCAGCAGAACACCGAGCAGCCGGCGCCGGCCGCTGAGGCTGCTCCGACTGGTGAGGGGAGCTGAACTCGATGCTGATCCCTCGTAAGGTCAAGCACCGCAAGCAGCACCACCCGAAGCGCCGGGGAATGGCCAAGGGCGGCACGAAGGTTACCTTTGGTGAGTACGGCATCCAGGCCGTCGAGGGCGCCTACGTGACCAACCGGCAGATCGAGGCCGCGCGTATCGCCATGACCCGCCACATCAAGCGTGGCGGCAAGGTCTGGATCAACATCTTCCCGGACCGCCCGCTGACCAAGAAGCCGGCCGAGACCCGCATGGGTTCCGGTAAGGGTTCGGTCGAGTGGTGGGTGGCCAACGTGAAGCCGGGCCGCGTGATGTTCGAGATCTCCTACCCGAACGAGGAAGTCGCTCGGGAGGCGCTCACCCGCGCGATCCACAAGCTGCCGATGAAGTGCAAGATCGTGAAGCGAGAGGTTGGTGAGTCCTGATGGCCAAGGGTCTTACCGCCGACGACCTGCGGACCGAGCCTGAGGACGTCCTGGTCACCAAGCTGAAGGAAGCCAAGGAGGAGCTGTTCAACCTCCGCTTCCAGGCCGCGACCGGCCAGCTTGAGAGCCACGGGCGGCTGCGCACCGTGAAGCGCGAGATCGCCCGCATCTACACCGTGATGCGCGAGCGCGAGCTTGGCATCGTCACGGTCGCCGAGGACGCCGCGGAGGGCAAGGACAATGGCTGAGCAGACCGAGCAGCGGACCACCCGCAAGGTTCTTGAGGGCCTGGTGGTGTCCGACAAGATGGACAAGACCGTGGTCGTGTCCGTCGAGGACCGCGTCAAGCACGCGAAGTACCACAAGGTGATCCGCCGCACGACCAAGTACAAGGCGCACGACGAGGCCAACGAGTGTGGCGTCGGCGACCGCGTCCGTCTCATGGAGACCCGCCCGCTGTCGGCGAGCAAGCGCTGGCGCGTGGTGGAGATCCTCGAGAAGGCCAAGTAATTACTGGTTCCGCCAGGCTCTTCGCCCTCGGCGAGGAGAACCGGTGTGACGAACAGGAGTTGACGTGATCCAGCAGGAGTCGCGACTCAAGGTCGCCGACAACACGGGTGCGAAGGAGATCCTTTGCATCCGGGTTCTCGGCGGCTCGGGTCGGCGCTACGCGGGAGTCGGCGACATCATCGTCGCGACGGTGAAGGACGCCCTTCCCGGCGCGGGCGTGAAGAAGGGTGACGTCGTCAAGGCGGTCGTCGTGCGCACCCGCAAGGAGCGCCGGCGCCCGGACGGCTCCTACATCCGCTTCGACGAGAACGCCGCCGTCCTGATCAAGGACGGCGGGGACCCCCGCGGCACCCGTATCTTCGGCCCGGTGGGCCGGGAACTGCGCGAGAAGAAGTTCATGCGCATCATCTCGCTGGCGCCGGAGGTGCTCTGATGAAGATCAAGAAGGGCGACGAGGTCGTCGTCATCGCCGGCAAGGACAAGGGCGCCACGGGCAAGGTCCTGCGCGTGGACGTCCAGCGTGAGCGCGTTGTCGTCGAAGGCGTCAACATGATCACCAAGAACATCAAGGCCGACGCCCAGCGGGTCGGCAAGGAGAGCGGCCAGGTCAAGGTCGAGGCCGCCCTTCATGTCAGCAACGTGGCCCTGGTCGAGGACGGCAAGGCCGTCCGCGTGGGCTACCGCGTGAACGAGGACGGCAGCAAGGTCCGGATCTCGCGCCGTTCCGGCAAGGAGATCTGAGATGACCGAGACCGCCACCGAGCGCCCCGTGCCGCAGCCGCGCCTGAAGCTCCGCTACCGCGAGGAGATCGCGAAGGCGATGCAGGAGCAGTTCGGCTACGCCAACGTGATGCAGATCCCCGGGCTGACCAAGATCGTGGTCAACATGGGTGTCGGCGACGCCGCCAAGGACGCCAAGCTGATCGAGGGCGCGGTCCGCGACCTGACCAACATCACCGGTCAGAAGCCGGCCGTGAACCGGGCCAAGAAGTCCATCGCCCAGTTCAAGCTGCGTGAGGGCATGCCGATCGGCGCCCACGTGACGCTGCGCGGCGACCGGATGTGGGAGTTCCTGGACCGCCTGCTGGCGACCGCCCTCCCGCGCATCCGCGACTTCCGCGGCCTGTCGCCCAAGCAGTTCGACGGCAACGGGAACTACACCTTCGGTCTCACCGAGCAGGTCATGTTCCACGAGGTCGACCCGGACAAGGTCGACCGCCAGCGGGGCATGGACATCACGCTCGTGACGAGCGCGAAGACCGACGAAGAGGGCCGGGCGCTGCTGAAGCTCCTGGGCTTCCCGTTCAAGGAGAACTGAGCATGGCGAAGAAGTCGCTGATCGCCAAGGCGGCCCGCAAGCCCAAGTTCGGCGTGCGCGCGTACACTCGTTGCTCGCGCTGTGGGCGTCCCCGCTCCGTCTACCGGAAGTTCGGCCTGTGCCGTGTCTGCTTCCGCGAGATGGCGCACCGGGGCGAGCTGCCCGGCATCACCAAGTCGAGCTGGTAGGAGCCCGGCCCCCGGGCGGTTCGCCGCCGGTGGGGCCGGCCCCCCAGTCTGTGTAATAACCACCGGGCACCTGACGAAGGTGCCCATGACCGCGCCAAAGGTCCATCGGGCTTCATCAGCCCGATGGAAACCGTGGCGAGGGAGGGCCAGTAGGCCATGACGATGACCGACCCGATCGCAGACATGTTGACGCGTCTGCGTAACGCGAATTCGGCGTACCACGACAGCGTGGCGATGCCGTACTCGAAGATCAAGGCGCACATCGCCGAGATCCTCCAGCAGGAGGGCTACATCTCGGGCTGGAGTGTGGAGGACGCCGAGGTCGGCAAGAAGCTCGTGATCGAGCTGAAGTTCGGTCCGACCCGTGAGCGCTCCATCGCCGGCATCAAGCGCGTCTCGAAGCCGGGTCTGCGGGTGTACGCGAAGAAGGACAACCTGCCGAAGGTCCTGGGCGGACTGGGCGTCGCGATCATCTCGACGTCCTCCGGCCTGATGACCGACCGGCAGGCCGGCAAGCGCGGCGTGGGCGGCGAAGTCCTCGCCTACGTCTGGTAGAGGGGAGGGCTCAGAACATGTCTCGCATTGGACGTCTCCCCGTTACTGTGCCCGGCGGCGTCGAGATCAAGATCGACGGCCGCGAGGTCACCGTCAAGGGACCCAAGGGCACGCTGTCGCACACCGTCGCAGAGCCGATCGAGGTCCAGCAGGAGGACGGCAAGGTCACCGTCACCCGGCCGAACGACCTCAACACGGTCCGCGCGCTGCACGGCCTGACGCGCTCGCTGATCAACAACATGGTCGTCGGCGTGACCGAGGGCTACAAGAAGACCCTGGTCATCCAGGGCGTCGGTTACCGCGTGGTCGCCAAGGGCAAGAACCTGGAGTTCTCGCTCGGCTACAGCCACCCGATCGTGATCGAGCCGCCGGAGGGCATCTCCTTCACCGTCGAGAAGCCGACCCAGCTGGTCGTCGAGGGCATCGACAAGCAGAAGGTCGGCGAGATCGCCGCCAACATTCGTAAGCTGCGCAAGCCCGACCCGTACAAGGGCAAGGGCGTGCGGTACGAGGGTGAGCAGATCCGCCGCAAGGTCGGAAAGGCTGGTAAGTAGTCATGGCAGGCACCAAGACCCTGGCCGGCAAGGCCACGTCGGCGCGGGCCAAGTCCCGCAAGCGCCGGCACCTGCGGGTCCGCAAGAAGGTCGTCGGCTCCGCCGCGCGTCCTCGCCTTGTCGTGACCCGCTCCACCAAGCACGTCTTCGTCCAGGTCATCGACGACCTCGCGGGCCACACCGTGGCCTACGCGTCGACGATGGAGGCCGACCTGCGCGCCGCCGACGGCGACAAGACGGCCAAGTCCCGCCGGGTCGGCGAGCTCGTCGCCGAGCGCGCCAAGGCCGCCGGCGTCACCGCCGTGGTCTTCGACCGTGGCGGCAACAAGTACCACGGCCGTGTCGCCGCTGTTGCGGACGGCGCGCGCGAGGGGGGCCTGGAGCTTTGATGGCCTCCACGACCAACGAGAAGAGGAACCACTGATGGCAGCGCAGAGGCGTGGTGGCGGTCAGGGTGGCGACCGTCGCGACGGCCGCCGCGACGACCGTCGTGGTGGCGCCGACAAGGGCCAGTCGTACATCGAGAAGGTCGTCGCGATCAACCGTGTCGCCAAGGTCGTGAAGGGCGGTCGTCGCTTCAGCTTCACCGCCCTGGTGATCGTGGGCGACGGCAACGGCACGGTCGGCGTCGGCTACGGCAAGGCCAAGGAGGTGCCCGCGGCGATCGCCAAGGGCGTCGAAGAGGCCAAGAAGCACTTCTTCAAGGTGCCGCGGATCCAGGGCACCATCCCGCACACCGTCCAGGGTGAGGCCGCCGCAGGCGTCGTCCTGCTGCGCCCGGCCAGCCCGGGTACCGGTGTGATCGCGGGTGGCCCGGTGCGCGCCGTGCTGGAGTGCGCCGGCATCCACGACGTGCTGAGCAAGTCGCTGGGCACCGACAACGCGATCAACATCGTGCACGCGACCGTCGCCGGTCTGAAGGCCCTCAAGCGGCCCGAGGAGATCGCGGCCAAGCGCGGCCTGCCGATCGAGGACGTCGCCCCGGCCGCCATGCTGCGGGCGCGCGCCGCCGGCAGCGAGCCCCGGGCGGAGGTCGCGGGCTGATGGCCAACGTGAAGATCACGCAGACCAAGTCTGTGATCAGCGAGAAGCAGAACCAGCGTGACACGCTGCGCACCCTGGGCCTCAAGAAGATCGGTCAGAGCACCGTTCGCGAGGACACCCCCCAGGTCCGCGGCATGATCCGGACGGTGGCCCACCTGGTCACCGTCGAGGAGGTCGACTGACATGGCGGACACCAACGAGGGCACGCCCCTCAAGGTGCACGACCTGCGTCCGGCTCCGGGTGCCAACAAGGCCAAGACCCGCAAGGGCCGCGGCGAGGCGTCCAAGGGCAAGACCGCCGGTCGCGGCACCAAGGGCACCAAGGCCCGCAACACCGTCCCCGTGGGGTTCGAGGGCGGCCAGATGCCGCTGATCCGCCGGGTTCCGAAGCTCAAGGGCTTCAAGAACCCGAACCGGGTCGAGTTCCAGGTCGTGAACCTGGACAAGCTCTCCGCGCTCTACCCCGAGGGCGGCGAGGTCACCGCTGAGGACCTGGCGGCCAAGGGCGCGGTGCGCCGCGGCCGGCCGGTGAAGGTCCTCGGCAGCGGCGAGATCTCCGTCGCGGTGCAGGTGAAGGCGCACGCCTTCTCCGGCTCCGCCAAGGAGAAGATCGCCGCCGCCGGCGGGACCGCCGACGAGCTGTAAAGCCACATCATGAAGCCGGGGCCGTGTTCGCCTTGCGCTGAGGGCCGAAAGGTCCGCGCGCACGGCGGGGCGGCCCCGGCCTCATCTGCTGTTAGAGTCACACCGGCGGTGGTGGCCCCTGGCCGCTCCGCCGTCTTTGGAACCGTAACCGGCCCCTCGGCTGCCATGAATTCGTCAGTCGCGCAGGAGGAATGGTGCTGACCGCGTTCGCTCGGGCTTTCCGTACGCCTGACCTGCGTAAAAAACTGCTGTTCACGCTCTTCATCATCGTGGTGTTCCGGATCGGCTCGTTGCTGCCGTCCCCGGGCGTGAACACCAAGGTGCTGTCGGAGACGGCCAAGGCGGCCAAGGACAGCAACAACCTTTACGGCCTGGTCGATCTGTTCAGCGGCGGTGCGCTGCTGAAGCTGTCGGTGTTCGCGCTGGGGATCATGCCCTACATCACCGCGAGCATCATCCTGCAGCTGCTGACGGTGGTGATCCCGCGCCTGGAAGCCCTGAAGAAGGAGGGCCAGGCCGGCACCACGAAGATCACCCAGTACACCCGTTACCTGACGATCGGCCTGGCGATCCTCCAGGCCACCGGCATCGTGGCGATGGCCAGCACCGGGCAGCTCTTCCAGGGCGTGGCCGGCGGCGGTGACGTGCTCTACAAGACCGACGTGTTCACCATCATCACGATCGTGGTGGTGATGACCGCCGGTACCTCGGTCATCATGTGGCTGGGCGAGCTGATCACCGACCGGGGCGTCGGCAACGGCATGTCGATCCTGATCTTCACCCAGGTGGTGGCGATCTTCCCGGCCCAGTTCTGGTCGATCTACAAGTCCAAGGGCGCGTTCGTCTTCACCCTGGTGCTCATCGTGGGCCTCGCCATCATGGCGGGCGTGGTGTTCGTCGAGCAGGCCCAGCGCCGCATCCCGGTGCAGTACGCCAAGCGCATGGTCGGCCGCCGCATGTACGGCGGCACCTCGACCTACATCCCGCTGAAGGTGAACCAGGCCGGCATCATCCCGGTGATCTTCGCCTCGTCCCTGCTGTACCTGCCGGTGCTGGCCACCCAGCTGTGGCCCAACACCAAGTGGCTGCAGAAGGTGCAGCCCTACCTGCAGCAGGACAACCCCTGGCACATGGGCGTGTTCTTCGCCTTCATCATTTTCTTCACGTACTTCTACGTCGCGATCACCTTCAACCCCACTGAAGTCGCCGACAACATGAAGAAGTATGGTGGGTTCATCCCAGGCATCCGTCCGGGCCGGCCGACCGCCGAGTACCTCGACTACGTGCTGACCCGGATCACCACACCCGGTGCTCTTTACCTGGGGCTCGTCTCACTGATCCCGATGGTGGCGTTCGCACTCCTGAAGGCGACCAACGACTTCCCCTTCGGCGGGACGAGCATCCTCATCATCGTCGGCGTCGGACTGGATACCGTGAAGCAGATCGAATCTCAGCTCCAGCAGCGCAACTACGAAGGCTTCCTGCGGTAGATGCGTATCGTGCTGGTGGGCCCCCCGGGAGCGGGCAAGGGGACACAGGCCCAGTTCATCGCCTCTCATCTGTCGATCCCGAAGATCTCGACGGGTGACATCTTCCGCGCCAACGTCAACGGCGGCACCGAGCTCGGCCACAAGGCCAACGAGTACATGAGCCGCGGCGACCTGGTCCCCGACGAGATCACCATCGCGATGGTGCGGGACCGGCTCGCCGAGGACGACGCCGCCGACGGGTTCCTGCTCGACGGATTCCCGCGCAACGTCCCGCAGGCCGAGACTCTGAAGAAGATGCTCGCCGAGATGGACACCAAGCTGGACATCGTCCTCGAACTCGTCGTGGACGAGGACGAGGTCGTCCGGCGGCTGTCGGGCCGGCGCACGTGCGACAAGTGCGAGCGGATCTGGCACGTGGACTTCGACGACAAGCAGGACGACGTCTGCGACGACTGCGGCGGCCACCTGTTCCAGCGCGACGACGACAAGGAAGAGGTCGTCCGGCACCGCCTGGAGGTCTACCAGGAGCAGACCGCGCCTTTGGTGCAGTTCTATGCCGATGAGGGCATCCTGGTGGGGATCGACGCGACGGGGCCCGTCGAGGAAGTCACCAAGCGCGCTCTGGCGGCCCTACGCCCGCTGGAGAAGTAGGAGCGCGTGATCTGGGGGCCGCCCCCGCCCGGCACAGCGCTCACCGAACCGAGCCTGCTGGAGAGGCGGCCCCCGGGCCGCGGATTCAGGGGGGACAGATGTTCAAGCGGCGCAGGCCGGCCATCCAGGTGAAGACGGCCGAGCAGATCGAGCTGATGCGCAAGGCCGGCCGGCTGGTCGGCGAGACGCTGGCGCTGCTGCGCCAGGCCGTCGAGCCGGGCATCAGCACGCTGGACCTGGACCGGATCGCCGAGGCGAACATCCGGGACCACGGCGGCATCCCGTCGTTCAAGGGCTACCACGGCTTCACCGGCACGATCTGCGCCTCGGTCAACGAGGAGATCGTGCACGGCATCCCGCGCCCCGACAAGGTGCTGCGCGACGGCGACGTGATCTCCATCGACTGCGGCGCGATCGTGGAGGGCTGGCACGGCGACTCGGCGATCACGGTGCCGGTGGGGGAGATCACCCCGGAGCTGGAGAAGCTGCTGGCGGTCACCGAGACCTCGCTGTGGCACGGCCTGGCCGCCGGGGTGGCGGGGGCGCGGCTGACCGACATGTCGCACGCGATCGAGTCCTACATCCGCTCCCAGGGGACCTACGGGATCGTGGAGGGCTACGGCGGGCACGGCATCGGGACCGAGATGCACATGGACCCGCTGATCCCCAACCACGGCGCGCCCGGCCACGGCCCGGTGCTGGAGGTGGGGATGTGCTTCGCGGTGGAGCCGATGGTGAACCTCGGCACCAAGGAGACCGAGGAGCTGGACGACGGCTGGACCGTCATCACCACCGACGGGCGCTCGTCGGCGCACTTCGAGCACACCTTCGCCGTGACCGAGGACGGCCCGCGCGTGCTGACCGCCCTTGACGAAGGCCGGGAGTGGTTCGCCAAGCTGGAGGGCGACACCGTTCGCTGACCCGCGCGCGGATCGGTTCGCCGAGTTCTCAGATCTTGCTGCCGGACTCGCGGGCCGGTTCGTTGGGCCGGTAGAGCGACCCCTTGACCGAAAGGACCCCCGGTATGGCGTCGAACCCTGAGATCCGGGCATCGGACGCCGACCGCGACCGCGTGGCCGGCAGCCTCCAGGAGCACTGCGCGCAGGGGCGGATCACGGTCGAGGAGCTGCACGAGCGGCTGGACGCGGTCTACCAGGCGCGGACGTTGGGGCAGCTGGAGGAGATCACGCATGATCTCCCCGAAGAGGATCTGTACACGTTGCCGGTGCCGGCCGCGCAGAAGGCGCCGTCCTCGTCGTCCCCGGTGAAGGCGTCGTCCTCGTCGCCCGCCCTGCCGGGCGGCCGCGACCTGCGGACGGCCTGGGCGACGTGGGGCGTCGTCAGCGGGATCAACGTGGGGATCTGGATGGTCCTGGCGGTGACCGGGACGCTGGTGTACCCGTGGTGGCTGTGGGTGGCGGGGCCCTGGGGGCTGGCGCTGCTGCTGGGGACGGTGCTGCGGAACCGGGGCTGAGCGGTCCCGCGCGGGGCGTGCCTACTCGACGTCCATGAGCGGGCGGTAGTTGCCGGTCGGGACGAAGTGGGTGGTCGCCACGCCCTCACCGGTGATCAGGTGCACGGCGAACCCGGCCGGCTCCCCGGTGACCGCCGCGCGCCCCGGCCGGGTCAGGTCCAGGAAGAGCTGCCGGTAGGTGCTGGGGCAGGTGGTGCTGACCCGCCCGCCCACCGAGCCCACCGAGCCCCGGTGCACATGCCCGCTGATCACCCGCACGACCTGCGGGTGCCGTTCCAGCACCGCTGCGAACCCCGCCGGGTCCAGGAACCGCATGTCGTCGATGAAGCGGATGCCGATCGGGTAGGGCGGGTGGTGGGTGGCGACGACGGTGGGGGTGTCCGGCGCGTCGGCCAGGGTCCGGTCGAGCCAGGCGAGCTGCCCGTCGTCCATGGCCCCGTGCGGCTCGCCCAGCACCGTGGTGTCGCAGCACACCAGCCGGGCGTCGCCGACCTCGACCGCGTACTGGACCGGGGCCTGCGGCGAGCCGCCGGAACCGGCCACCGCCGGGTGGTCCTTGAACACCGCCCGCAGTGCGTCGCGGTCGTCGTGGTTGCCGGGCATCGGATAGACCGCCATCGGCAGCGGCGACAGCAGCGCGTGCAGCCGCTCGTACTCGCCGACCAGGCCGCCGTCGGCCAGGTCGCCGGTCAGCACGACGGCGTCGGGCCGGGCCGGGAGCGACAGCAGGCTCGACACGGCCGCCCGCAGGGCGCGCACCGGACCCGAGCCGTCGTCCACCTGCCCGTCCCGGCCGGCGGCCAGGTGGATGTCGCTGAGCTGCGCAATGATCGCCATTGATCCCTACCCCCTACGTCAAGCACATCACGGACCGGCCGTCCGGGCACGCCGGGCCGCCGCCTCCCTCGGCCGCGCCGCCGCCGGGAGTGCTGGAACGATCTTTGCGCCCGGTTGACCGCCCTGTCGATCCGCCCCGGGGACAAGAAGACCACCGGTTCCGTCCGTCCCCGGGACCGGCCGGGGGACCGATGCTCGACAGACTGGCCGCCGTCGTCGCGCCCGCCCTGCTGGTGACGTTCGGCGCGCCTGCGGCGGCGCCGGCGTCTTGGGCGCCGGCGTCCGCGCTGCCGGTGTCCGTGCTGCCGGTGTCCGTGTCGGCTTCGGCGCGGGCGGCCGTCGGAGGCGTCGGGGCGGAGGGTTCCGCCCGCCAGGGCCGACAGGTCGCGGTCCGAGCCGGTACGAAGATCAAAGAGCGTGCCCGCATCAAGGTCTACACCGTCGCCGTGGATTGCGCGAACGGCGGATGCGGCGTGCGGACGGACGACGGGCTACCGCCGAAGCGGCTGGCGAAGCGGTTGACGAAGCGGCAGGGGGAGCGGCAGGGGGAGCAGCGGGGACCGGGCATGAGGGCGCGAGTGGTGGCGGGAGTGGGCCTGCTGCTGGCGTTGGGGGCGGGAGTGGCTCTGTACGTGGAGCATCGGCGGAGGGGGAGCGGCAGCCGGTGAGGACGTGTACGAGGAGACGGCGGCGGCGCGGTAGGTGCGCGCTGACGGCGACGGTGGAGCTGTCGCAGGTGGTGGCGGGGTGCGAGGTGTGCCGTTCGTCGCCGATGCATGGGGTGGACCTGGTGCCGCCGCCGATCACGCTTGCGGAGCGGAGGGGGCTGGCGCCCCTGACGGCGGCGCCTGCGGCGACGACACCTGCGGCGGCGGTGCCATTGGCGGTGTCGGCGCTCGGGAGGGCACTGCCGACGTCCCTGGCGATCCCGTCGATCGGAGTGAGCGCGCCTGTGACGAGAGTGGGCCGGGACGAGAACGGAGCCATCGCCGCGCCGCCCCTGAGCGCGCCCAGGACGGCCGGCTGGGACGAGGCGGGCCCCGCGCCTGGGGAACCCGGCGCGGCGGTCTTAGTGGGCCATCTGGGCACGCTCACGGACCCTGCGGTGTTCGCGCGACTGCGGGAGTTGGACCTGGGTGCGATCGTGGGGGTGGTGCGCGCGGACGAGACGGTGGCGGTCTTCCGCGTGACGGCGACCGAGCGGGTGCCGAAGGGGAAGTTCTCGGGGGAGGGCTTCTCGACGGGTCGAGTGCACGCGGCGGGCCCGCGAGCGGAGCGGCCGGAACTGCGCTTGATTACGTGCGCGGGGCGGTACGTCGCATCCAGGCGCGGATATGCGGACAACTTGATCGTGTACGCGTCGTTCGCGGCGGCTTACAGGTGGCGGGACTTGGTGCAGGGACTTGCGTGAGTACGGGTGGCGCTTATAGCGCCTGACGGCGCGGGCCTTCACTGCCGCGTGGGCCCTCACTGTCGTGCGGGCCCTGACTGTCGTGCGAGCCTTCACCACCGTGTGGGCCTCCACCACCGCGCGGGCCCTCCACCACCGCGCGGGCCCGTTCTTTACCGCCTGCTGTGGTTGCGCCCGGCTTGCGCTAGCAAGCCGGGCGCAACCACAGCAGGCGCAGTCTTAACCCCTGCTTACGCAGGGCAGGACGTTGCGGGCTGGGCTTGGCACGGGTTCTCAGCTCAACCCCGTGCGGGCTGGGGTTGCTGGGCATGTGGGCAAACCCGCGTGTGGTCGGGCACGGCGCGGGTGTGCTGCTCTAACCCCGCGCGGGGCTGGGGTTGCTGGTCACGTTGGCAAACCCCCGCGTGGTTGGGGTTGGGCGGTCGGGTGTAGACCCCCACGGATCAAGTCGGTGCAGCGTCTGCGGCGAAAGCGGCGTGTCATTGTGGGGGGACGACCCCCCACACCCCCCGGTGCCGGGGCTCACCCGTCCTCACTCGCTGGCGCTCGCTCCGGGCGGGCGAGACCCGGGCAGGGGCCGGCCCCTACGACCCCGGCAGGGGGCAAGCCCCCCACACCCCCCAACAGACGACGGCTGCGCCGCCCTGCTTGCCTAGTGAGGCGGGGGCTCCGCCCCCGCACCCCCGTAAAGGAAGGCGCTCCGCGCCTGCGTGCTTATTGCGGGGCCGCTGGGACTCCGTCCCCCGCGGCCCCTGGGCAAGGGGCTCCGCCCCCTGCACCCCCGACAAGCATGGGCTCCGCCCCTGAATCTGGGGGTCTCCCCAGCCGGGTGTGGTTGAGGGGGTGCCCAAGGTGCACGCGAGCGCCTAACTACCGTCGGCAGGGCCGAAGCCGAAGGCAAGGCCCTGCCGACGGTAGATCGCGAAGCGATGTGGCGCTCGCCCGCTTTTCGGTCGGCTTGCGAGCCGCCAGGCGAGCACGCCGGGCCGAAAGGCCGAACCAACTACGCCACGTGTGGGATCACCAGGGACAGGGCTGAGGTGATGTCCTCGGCCTTCGGGGCCACGTCCGGGACCACGTCCCTCAGGGCCAGCCAGCCGTTGATCGCCTGGGCCGTCGGTTTCGCCTCGACCAGGCCCGGGTCCTCGTAGTTGTACCAGGCGGCCACCTTCGACCAGCGCCACAGGCGGTGGCCTCCGGTCGACAGTTCGGCGGCAGGGAAGCCGCCCTGGCCGCGGGCGCCGGTGATCGACAGCCGTACGGAGTCCACGGAGCGGCCCACCCGCTCGGCGATGTCGCGGATGGTCAGCAGGGGGTCCGCCTCGACCTGCAGCACGTGCACCTCCGAGGTGGCGGCCTCGACGTGCTCGACCACCTCCATGATGGCGGCGGCCAGGGTGGGGCCCTCCCAGGTGCAGGAGGCGTTGCCGGGGCGGTCGGCGTGCTGGGGTTCGCTGATGATCGAGACCGTGACCCGGCCCTGGGTCCGGTCGAACAGCGGGTCGAGCTCCTCCTCGTAGAGGGGACGGCTGAGGATCAGCGCGAAGTCATAGCTCGGCATCCGATCCTCCTTGGACGTGCTTCTCTCTTGGAAAGGTACAACGGGCGGGCGCGGTATGCTGGTGTCGGGAGCAGTCTCCGGTGGTGGACCGTGCGATGATTTCGCATTCGGCCCTCCGGTGACGTACACTCCTTTGTCGGTCCGTTTTCGGCCGCCTTCATCCCCGGTGGAACGCCCTCGGCGTCTCATGGGGTTGCGGCCGGCTTCCCTCGGTGGTCATCTCCGGGCGTTTCACGGGCCGAGTCCAATGAGCCGATCAGTGAAGCGCGGAGGACATGCCCAAAAAGGAAGGCGCCATCGAGATCGAGGGCACCGTCATCGAGTCGCTGCCGAACGCCATGTTCCGGGTGGAGCTCGACAACGGGCACAAGGTGCTCGCCCACATCTCCGGCAAGATGCGGATGCACTACATCCGTATTCTGCCGGACGACCGCGTCGTCGTGGAGCTGAGCCCCTACGACCTCACGCGCGGTCGGATCGTCTACCGCTACAAGTAATCATCCCACTGGGGTTGCCTTCCCCGTGCGTGGCGGCGCGGGGGTGACCCTGATCCCTAGGAGACCCAGTGAAGGTCAAGCCGAGCGTCAAGAAGATCTGCAACAAGTGCCGCGTCATCCGTCGGCACGGCCGGGTCATGGTCATCTGCTCCGACCCGCGCCACAAGCAGCGTCAGGGCTGACGTTCCCACCTGCGTGACCCCGCCTCCGGGCGGGTGACATATCAACGCATCGCAACCTTCGCCCGGCAGCCGCACGACTCATGATCGAGTCGTGCGGCGGCCGCGTGTGAAGGCCCACCCCCGGACGACGGAGGCCGGGGCCGCCACCCTTCGCGGGTGTGTGCGGACGCGACGCGCCAACACCTCCGCCCAATGAAGGGAACCGCCAGAGATGGCACGCCTCCTCGGCGTCGACCTCCCGCGCGACAAGCGCCTCGAGGTCGCTCTCACCTACGTCTTCGGCATCGGCCGTACCCGGGCGCTGGAGACCCTGAAGGGCACCGGCATCTCCGGTGACCTGCGGGTGCACCAGATCGGCGACGACGAGCTGGTCCAGCTGCGCGACTGGATCGAGGCCAACTACAAGATCGAGGGCGACCTGCGCCGCGAGATCCAGGCCGACATCCGCCGCAAGATCGAGATCGGCTGCTACCAGGGCATCCGGCACCGTCGTGGCCTGCCGGTCCACGGTCAGCGCACGCAGACCAACGCGCGCACCCGCAAGGGCAAGAAGAAGACCGTGGCCGGTAAGAAGAAGGCCGGCAAGAAGTAGTCCGCCCGGACCTCGGTCCGTACGGATCGACGACCTCAGAGTAGAGAGAGCAGATGCCTCCTAAGAGCCGTGTCGGCGCCAAGAAGGTGCGCCGCAAGGAAAAGAAGAACGTCGCTCACGGGCACGCCCACATCAAGAGCACGTTCAACAACACCATCGTCTCGATCACCGACCCCAACGGCAACGTGATCTCCTGGGCCTCCTCGGGCCACGTGGGCTTCAAGGGCTCGCGCAAGTCCACCCCGTTCGCCGCGCAGCAGGCCGCCGAGTCGGCCGCCCGGCGCGCGATGGAGCACGGCATGCGCAAGGTCGACGTCTTCGTGAAGGGCCCGGGCTCGGGCCGCGAGACCGCCATCCGCTCGCTGCAGGCGACCGGTCTCGAGGTGGGCTCGATCCAGGACGTCACGCCCGTCCCGCACAACGGCTGCCGCCCGCCCAAGCGCCGGCGCGTCTGAGGCCAGGGGGATAAGGAAAAATGGCTCGTTACACCGGTGCCGACTGCAAGCTCTGCCGTCGGGAGAAGATGAAGCTGTTCCTCAAGGGCAGCAAGTGCGAGGGCCCCAAGTGCCCGATCGAGATCCGTCCTTACCCGCCGGGTGAGCACGGCCGCGGTCGGCCGAAGGAGACCGAGTACCTGCTCCAGCTCCGCGAGAAGCAGAAGGCCAAGCGCATCTACGGCGTGCTGGAGAAGCAGTTCTCCAACTACTACGTGGAGGCCAACCGCCAGGGCGGCAAGACGGGTGAGAACCTGCTCGTCCTGCTGGAGCGCCGCCTGGACAACGTGGTCTACCGCGCGGGCTTCGCCAAGTCCCGCGACATGGCCCGCCAGCTGATCCGCCACGGCCACATCCGCGTCAACGGCAAGAAGGTCGACATCCCGTCGTACCTGGTCCGTGAGGCCGACATCGTGGACGTCAAGGCCAAGTCGCTGGAGATGACGCCGTTCCAGGTCGCCAAGGCCGAGTCCGGCGAGCGCCAGGTCCCGGCGTGGCTGGGCGTGGACTCCGAGAAGATGCGGATCCTCGTGCACTCCCTGCCGGTCCGGCAGCAGATCGACGCTCCCGTCCAGGAGCAGCTGATCGTCGAGGTCTACTCCAAGTAGTCCTCACCGGGTTCTCCGGAACCCTCCTGTCGTCGGGGCGGGCGCGCAGCGGCTGCGCGTCCGCTTCGGCGATACTGGGAAGAACTCCGTTCGCGGCGTCAAATAGCGGGCGTCGCGGGAAGAAGGAACACCCATGCTCATCGCACAGCGTCCCACTCTCACCGAAGAGCAGGTGGACGAGTACCGGTCCCGGTTCACCATCGAACCGCTGGAGCCGGGCTTCGGCTACACGATCGGCAACTCGCTGCGTCGTACCCTGCTCTCCTCGATCCCGGGTGCCGCGGTCACCAGCATCCGCATCGAGGGCGTGCTCCACGAGTTCTCGACCGTCCCGGGGGTCAAGGAGGATGTCACCGACATCATCCTGAACCTCAAGGAGCTCGTCGTCTCCTCCGAGCACGACGAGCCGGTCGTGATGTACCTGCGCAAGCAGGGCCCCGGCGAGGTCACCGCCGCCGACATCGCGCCGCCGGCGGGCGTGGAGGTCCACAACCCGGACCTGCACATCGCCACGCTGAACAACAAGGCCAAGCTGGAGATGGAGCTGACGGTCGAGCGCGGCCGCGGCTACGTCTCGGCCGCCCAGAACAAGCAGCCCGGCCAGGAGATCGGCCGTATCCCGATCGACTCCATCTACTCGCCGGTGCTGAAGGTCACCTACAAGGTCGAGGCGACCCGAGTCGAGCAGCGCACCGACTTCGACCGCCTGATCCTGGACGTGGAGACCAAGCACGCCATGCTGCCGCGCGACGCGGTGGCCTCGGCGGGCAAGACGCTGGTCGAGCTGTTCGGCCTGGCCCGCGAGCTCAACGTCGAGGCCGAGGGCATCGACATGGGCCCGTCGCCGACCGACGCCGCGCTCGCGGCCGACCTGGCGCTGCCGATCGAGGAGCTGAACCTCACGGTCCGCTCCTACAACTGCCTCAAGCGCGAGGGCATCCACTCGGTGGGCGAGCTCGTCGCCCGCAGCGAGCAGGACCTGCTGGACATCCGCAACTTCGGCGCCAAGTCGATCGAGGAAGTCAAGCAGAAGCTCAACGACATGGGGCTGTCGCTGAAGGACTCCCCGCCCGGGTTCGACCCGAGCGCGGCGGCCGACAACTACGGCGACGACGACACCAGCTACGCCGAGACCGAGCAGTACTGATCCCGGCGGGGCGCGGTCTCCGCGCCCGCACAGATCGACCCGTCCCGGGTCGGGCCTTCCGGCCCGGGACTTGAAGCTGACGCCGGTACCTGACACGGCCGGCGCAGGAAGGAACGACCATGCCTCAGCCCACCAAGGGCGCCCGCCTCGGCGGCAGCGCCGCGCACCAGCGCCTCATCCTGGCCAACCTGGCCACGGCGCTGTTCGAGCACGGCCGCATCACCACCACCGAGGCCAAGGCCCGGCGGGTCCGCCCGCTGGCGGAGAAGCTGATCACCAAGGCCAAGAAGGGCGACCTGCACAACCGTCGCCAGGTGGCCCAGGTGATCCGGGACAAGAGCATCGTGCACGAGCTCTTCACCGAGATCGCGCCGCGGTTCGAGAACCGTCCCGGCGGCTACACCCGCATCACCAAGCTCGGGCCGCGCAAGGGCGACAACGCCCCCATGGCCGTGATCGAGCTGGTGCAGGAGCAGCTGACGGCCACCACCGCCAAGCCGGCCGCGCAGGCCGAGCCGGCGAAGGCCGAGGAGCCCGCCAAGGACGAGGCGGTCAAGGACGAGGCCGCCGAGACCGAGGCCCCCGAGGCCGCGGACGAGGCCAAGGCCGAGGACGCCAAGTAAGGCATAGCGCCACGTGCGGGCCCTCCGGCCCGAGATTGCGCTGAGGCCCGCCGTTCCCGTTACGGGACGGCGGGCCTCATCTTTGCGAGACTTGATCTCCGTTCCCGCACCGCACCGTTTCGTTGGACAAGGACACCCCGCCCTCATGACCGCACTGGTACGCCTCCGCCTCGACATCGGCTACGACGGGACGGACTTCGCCGGATGGGCCAGGCAGCCGAGCCAGCGCACCGTCCAGGGCGTCATCGAGGACGCCCTGGCCAAGCTCCTGCGGCTGGACCCGCCGCCCATGCTGACCGTCGCCGGCCGCACCGACGCGGGCGTGCACGCGCGCGGCCAGGTCGCGCACGTGGTGCTGCCGGTGGCGGCGTACTCGGCGGTCAACGGCACGATGCCGCGCCGCCTCGCCGGGCTGCTGCCGCCGGACGTGCGGGTGTGGCGGGTGTCGGTGGCGCCCGAGGGCTTCGACGCCCGGTTCTCGGCCCTGTCGCGCCGGTACGTGTACCGGGTGTGCGACGACCCGGTCGGGGTGGACCCGCTGCGCCGCCACGACGTGCTGTGGCACCCGCGGCCGCTCAACCTGGACCGGATGAACGAGGCGGCCCGGCTGATGGTCGGCGAGCACGACTTCGCCGCCTACTGCCGCAAGCGGGAGGGCGCGACCACGATCCGGGAGCTGCTGCGCTTCTCGTGGGCGCGCGAGGCCGAGCGGGTCGCGGCGGCGACCGTGCAGGCCGACGCGTTCTGCCACTCGATGGTGCGGGCGCTGGTCGGCGCGCTGCTGGTGGTGGGCGACGGGCGGCGCGATGTGACCTGGCCCGCCGAGGTGCTGGCGACCCGGATGCGGGACTCGGCGGTGAACGTGGCCCCGGCGCACGGGCTGACGCTGGAGGAGATCAGCTACCCGGACGCCGAGGGGCTGGCGCAGCGGGCGCTGGAGACGCGGCGGGTGCGGACGCTGAACGCCGCGGCGTCGCCGGTCGGGGACGGGGAGTCCGAGGACTCCTGACGGGACGTGGAACGCCCCGCCGCGCAGGTCGCGGTGGGGCGTTCGCCGTTCAGCGGCCGGCGCGGGCCTCGATGGGGCGCACGCTCTGGTCCAGCAGCTGCCGGGCGGCGTCCCGCAGGGTGGTGTCGCCGGTGCGGGCCTTCTTGCCGTTGGCGTACTGGGCGTAGGCGTAGATGATGTAGCGGCCGCGCACGGTGCTCAGCGCGTACCCGCCCGCCTGGTCGATCTGCTGGGAGTTCTTGCCCGCCATGCCGCGGAACCACTCGTAGGCGGCCGGGTCGCCGACCTTGCTGACCCGCACGGCGACGGGCCGGTTCGGCATCACCGCGATGCCGGTGGTGACCGCCAGGGACTTCTCACCGTCCAGGTAGGTGACGCGGACGACGCTGCGGCAGTTCTCGCGGGTCAGCGCCTGCGCCATCTCGCCGCGCGCGGCGAGCGAGCAGCGGTGGTTGACCGAGGCGCGGTCCCGCACGTAGGGGCGGCCGCCGACGGTGACCTTCTCCTGTGGAAACGCCTCGGTGAGCGCCAGCGGCCTCGGGTCGCTCTTCTCGTTGGTGATGTCGACGGGGGCCTGGGGAGGCGTCGGCGGCGTGGGCTGGGCGGCCGGGGCCGACGAGGGGGCCTTGCGGGCGGGCTTGGCGGGCCTGTCCTCGCCGCTGCCCGATCCCGCGACGGCGAAGACGGACGCCGCGACGATCAGCGCGACGGCCGCGCCGCCGCCGATCAGCAGGGGGCGGCGGTCGCGCTTGCCGGAGGGCTCCTCGCGCAGCGGGCCGGAGCCGAAGATGCCGCCGGGGCCGGAGTCGTCGGAGGCGTTCCGCACGGCGGGCTGGGGCGCGGTCTGCTCGCCGGGCTCGGGGCCGCGGTCGACCGGGGGCGCCGCGGACGGGCCGGCGTCGATGGAGAGGCCGCCCTCGGCGTGGGAGACGGGCGTGATCACCGTGGCCTGCGGCTCGGGCCCGTCCTGCGGCGGGACGGGCCGGGCCTGCGGGATCGTCACGGTGCTGTCGGCGGGCGGGGTGACGCCGGGCGGCAGGATCGCGTCCGGGACCAGGACGGGCGACGGCGCGCCCTCGGGGGCCTGCGCGGGCCTGTCCTCGGCGGGCATGACCGGGATGCCGTCGGGGTCGGTGTCGGCGAACGCGGGGGCGTTCGCGGCGGCCGGAACCGGCCTGCGCGGCACCGCGCCGCGGGTGTCCACCGACGGCGCGCCGCGCCCGGCCACCAGCGCGCCCGGCGGCTCGGCGCCGCCCGCGGGCAGCGGGACGGGGCCGGTGCCGGCGGACCGGGCGTCACCGGGACGGGACGGCTGGTCGGCCGCGGCGTCGTCGGTGCCCTCGGCGTCGTCCTCGGCGGCCCACCAGGGCTTCTGGAGCCCGAAGGGCGGCAGGCGCAGCGCGTCGGAGGCCGGAGCGGCGGAGCCGGGGTCGCCGAAACTGGGCGGCGCCGGAGAGACCGGAGCGGACGACGCCTCGGTCCCCCCGGGCTCGTTAGGTCCAGACATAGGCAGACAGGGTATTCATACCGATCAGTTTCGGAAGGGTTTGCCTTCGGTTTCCCGGTAGTGCAGGGCGAAGCTGAGGTTGCTGCCCTGGATGACCTGCTGGGCGAACGCCGTCACCGCGGGGTGCGCGGAGGTGGGGATCTTCTTGCCGTCCGGCCGCTGCACCCAGGTCATCACCAGGTAGTGGCCCCGCACCTCGGCGGTGCCGAGGGCCTCGCCCTTGCCGAGGGTCTTGGTGGAGCCCGCGCCGGGCAGCGGCTGGAGGAAGGAGTCCTTGGCCAGGGCGGCCTTGCGGGCCAGCTTGGCGGCGTTCTCGGTCTTGAGGTTGAGGATGCCGACGGTGCCGATCAGCTTGCGGTCGGTGCGGGCGTAGGAGGCGCGCAGCGCCTGGCTGCAGCCGCCCTTCTTGACCGCGTTGGTCAGCGTGGCCCCGGTGACGGTGCCGGTGCAGCCCTTGGTGGCCTTGGCCCCGGCCCGCACGTACTTCTGCTTGCCGGCCTTGAAGGAGGACTTGCCGAACACCTCGGCCAGCGACAGCGGCTTCGGGTCGCTCTGGCGGCTCTTCAGCTTGACCGGCACGAACGAGGGCGACGGCGGGGCGGTGGGCTTGGCCGGCGCCTTCGGCTTGCCGGCGGCGGGCGCGCCGCCGGGCTTGGCGGGCTTCGGGTCGTCCTTGAGCATCGTCGAGGCCGCGACGCCGCCGCCGATCAGCAGCACGCCCGCCACCAGCGAGCCGCCGATGATCAGGGGCAGGTTGCGGCGCCTGCCGCCCGGCGGGGTGGGCCCGGAGCCGGGCCCGCCGTCGTCGAAGCGGTCGTCGAAGCGGTCGCCGCCGTGGCCGCCGCCGAACGGTTCCTGTCCGAACTGGTCCTGCTGCCCGAACCGGTCATGCTGCCCGAAGGGACCGCCGCCGCCCCCGACCGGACGCGTCCGGTCGGGGGCTTCGGTCGCGTCGTCGGCCCAGGGGGCGGCGGAACCGCCGGCCGCCCCGCGCGGAACGAAGGGCGCCTCGTCCTTGTCGGCGCCGAACGGCGCCGGTTCCGGACGTCCCGCGCCGGGTCCGTACGGCTCGTGCGGCGGCTGCTCGGGAGGCCAGCCGCCGGATTTGCCTTGATCGCCCGGATAACCCATGGCTTGGACCTTACCGTTCCTCTTTCGGGGCTCTGGACCTTCGGAACACCCACCATGACATGGGGGCGAACCGGGCGCCGGGCTTTCCCGAAGCTCGCCGTGCCCGCCGGCCGGCCGCTACTTCCAGCCGAAGTTCTGCGTCCACCAGGGGCCGCCGGAGCCCTTGGCCATGCCCACGCCGATGGCGCGGAGCTTGCAGTTGAGGATGTTGGCCCGGTGTCCCGGGCTCTCCATCCAGCCCTTCACGACGGCCGCGGGGGTCGCGTAGCCCTGGGCGATGTTCTCCGCGCCGCCGCCGCCGGTGTATCCGGCGTCCTCCATGCGCTTCCACGGGCTGTCGCCGTTGCGGGAGGTGTGGTCGAGGTACTTGTGCTCGGCCATGTCGGCGGAGTGGCGCCGCGCGGCGAGGGTCAGGCGGGAGTCGGTGCGCAATGCGCCACATCCGGCCTTGGCGCGCTCCTGGTTGGTGAGCGCGACCACGGCGCCTTCGGGGCCGCTGGCCCCGGGCGCCGGAGCGCCCCCGCCGCTGTTGCCGCCGCCGGTGTCCCTGTCGCCGCCGCTGCCGGGCGGGGGCGTGGTGGAGGCGGTGGGCTTGGGGGTGGGGGACGCGGTGGGCAGGGCGCCGCGCAGCGCCTTGAGCGGCAGCGGCGAGCTGCCGAGGCCGCCGTCCGGCGCCGGGACGCGGCTGGGGCGGGCGCTGGGGGCGGCGTCCGGCCGGGCCCTGTCCTCGGGCAGGGGCGAGGTGCGGGCGGAGTCGGGTCTTGGGGCGGCGCCGTGCGCGGAGGCGGGCTCGGAGCGCAGCTCGGGCAGGACGACGCGGTCGAGCGCGAAGCCGGCGCCGATGGCGAGGCTCGCCCCGGTGACGGTGGCCAGCATGGTGATCATCGTCTTGCCGCGGCGCGGGGGGCGGGCGGCCGTGGGGGGGGGACGGCTGGGACGGGGCTGCCCGGGGCGGCCGCGGTCCGCGTGCGGCGGGCCGGAGCGGGACGGCTGGGCGGGGCCGGGGCGGTCCGGGCGCGAGGGGTTGGGGCGGGCGGGCGCGGCCGGGGGCCGGGCCGTTCGGGCGCGGCGGGCCGGAGCGCGGCTGCTGGGCCGGGGCCGGGCCGTCCGGCCGCGGCGGGCCGGAGCGGGGCGGCCGCCCGGTGCCCGGGGCTTCCGAGCGTGGGCCGCTTCTGGGTTGGACGGGCTTGCGGGGTTCGGGTCGGCGGCGGGGAGTTGCCAACGAGACCTCCGTGGGGGAAGGCCGGCGGGGGGATTCCGGCGGGGATCCGGTCGGGCGGCACCTTATCCATATATGCAGGAAAAATCCGGCGATCTCTCAGGCTGCGGGGACGGGCGCGGCAGATCGCCGGGCGGCGGTCCGGGACCGCAGGGACCGCCCTCCGACGCTTCACTTTGACCCCCACCCCCCGGACTGGGTATTCTGCGGGTTTGTTGTATGCGATAACGCCCGCCCTGTGGGTCGGCCGCGATCGCAGACCATCCGCCGGCGTGTTCCGACCAGCTGTCATGGGTCGGGAGCCCGGCCTCCCGGAGCGCCAGGTCGGACCAGTCTCTGATCGGCGTGTACAGGAATCCGCTGAGTCGACAAGAAACGAAGGCCAACCACCGTGCGCACGTACACCCCTAAGCCCGCTGACGTACAGCGTCAGTGGTACGTCATCGACGCGACCGATGTCGTGCTGGGCCGGCTCGCCTCTCAGGTCGCACAGCTGCTTCGGGGTAAGCACAAGGCGATCTACGCGCCGCACCTCGACACCGGCGACTTCGTCGTGATCATCAACGCCGACAAGGTGGCGCTGTCCGGCAACAAGCTGGAGCAGAAGCGCGCCTACCGGCACAGCGGCTACCCGGGCGGCCTCCGCTCGGTGGCCTACGGCGACCTCATGGCCAAGAACCCCGAGCGCGCCGTCGAGAAGGCGATCAAGGGCATGCTGCCCAAGAACTCCCTCGGCCGCAAGATGTTCGGCAAGGTCAAGGTCTACGCCGGTCCGGAGCACCCGCACCAGGCGCAGAAGCCGGTCCCGTTCGAGATCACCCAGATCAGCCAGATCAAGAAGTAGCAGCGCACCGGCCCGGCTCCCGCGCGGAGCCGTACGGGCGAGCCCGGCGCGCGAACGTCCGCGCGCCGTTCCAAACAGTGGCCGCCGGGGTGCCCGCACAGCGGGTCCGCCTCCCTGGCTAGAAGACCTCATAGGAGAAGCGTGACCGAGTCCACCGGTATCGAGACGCCCGAGGGCGCCGAGTTCGACTCGTACGAGGACGCCCCGTCCGAGTACTCCACCGAGACCCCCGAGACCGCCGGCGAGGGCCTGCTCGGCCAGCCGGTCGCGACCGGCCCGGCCGCCGGCACCGGCCGCCGCAAGCAGGCCATCGCGCGGGTCCGGATCGTCCCCGGCTCCGGCCAGTGGACCATCAACGGCCGCACCCTGGACCAGTACTTCCCGAACAAGGTCCACCAGCAGATCGTGAACGAGCCGTTCGTGCTGCTGGGTCTGGAGAACCAGTTCGACGTCATGGTCCGCGTCAGCGGCGGCGGCACCACCGGCCAGGCCGGCGCGCTGCGCCTCGGCATCTCCCGGGCGCTGCAGTTCGCCAACATCGAGCACCGCCCCGCGCTGAAGAAGGCGGGCTTCCTGACCCGCGACGCGCGCGTGCCCGAGCGCAAGAAGGCCGGTCTCAAGAAGGCCCGCAAGGCGCCGCAGTACAGCAAGCGTTAATTCACCGGTACGAGCCGTCGCACCCCACAGCGTTCCTGCGGCCGACCCCACCTGGTCGGCGGCGTACGGGTGCGGCGGCTCGTCCGCGTTTTCAAGGCTTTTGCGCACTAGATTTGACCGCGCGGAGCGTTACGGGGGCAGCGAGGCTCCGGTGGCGTCCGCGCGGTCTTTTCGTTTTCCTCGGGAGTGTTGAACTGTGGGTCGTCTGTTCGGGACCGATGGCGTACGCGGGCTCGCCAACCGTGATCTGACCGCCGCGCTGGCGATGGACCTGTCGGTCGCCGCGGCGAGGGTGCTCGGCGAGGCCGGGGCCTTCAAGGGGCACCGGCCGGTCGCGGTGGTGGGGCGCGACCCGAGGGCGTCGGGCGAGTTCCTGGAGGCCGCCGTGGTGGCGGGCCTGGCGAGCGCGGGCGTGGACGTCCTCACGCTGGGGGTGCTGCCCACCCCCGCGGTCGCCTACCTGACCCACACGCTGGACGCCGACCTCGGCGTCATGCTGTCGGCCTCGCACAACGCCGCGCCCGACAACGGGATCAAGTTCTTCGACCGGAGCGGGTACAAGCTGCCCGACGACATCGAGGACCGCATCGAGGCGACGCTCGGCACGCCGTGGGAGGCGCCGACCGGCGCCGGGGTCGGCCGGGTCCGGGACGCGCACGGCGCCGTGGAGCAGTACGTGGCGCACCTGCTGTCCACGCTCCCGGTGTCGCTGGACGGGCTGCGCGTGGTCGTGGACTGCGCGCACGGCGCCTCCGCCGACGTCGCGCCCGAGGCGCTGCGCCGGGCCGGGGCCGAGGTCATCACGATCGGGTGCGCGCCGGACGGGCTCAACATCAACGCCGGGGTCGGCTCCACCCACCTGGACGCGCTGAAGGAGGCCGTCCGCGAGCACGGCGCCGACGCGGGCATCGCCAACGACGGCGACGCCGACCGCTGCCTCGCGGTCACCGCCTCGGGCGAGGAGGTGGACGGCGACCAGATCATGGCGATCTTGGCGCTGGAGCTGCGCGAGTCGGGGCGGCTGGCGGCCGACACCGTGGTGGCGACCGTGATGTCCAACCTCGGCTTCAAGATCGCCATGCGGGAGGCCGGGCTGACGGTGGTGGAGACCGCCGTCGGCGACCGGTACGTGCTGGAGGCCATGAAGGGCGGCGGCTTCAACTTCGGCGGCGAGCAGTCCGGCCACGTGATCATGCTGGACCACGCCACCACCGGCGACGGCGTGCTGACCGGCCTGCACCTGCTGGCCGCGATGGCGCGCCGCGGCCGCCCGCTGGACGAGCTCGCCAAGGCCATGACGCGGCTCCCGCAGGTGCTGATCAACGTCAAGGGCGTGGACAAGGCGAAGGCGACCGCCTCGCCGGAGCTCGCCGCCGCCGTCGAGGCGGCCGAGGCCGAGCTCGGCGAGACCGGCCGCGTCCTGATCCGGCCGAGCGGCACCGAGCCGATGGTCCGGGTGATGGTCGAGGCGGCCGCCCAGGACCAGGCGCAGCGGATCGCCGAGCGCCTCGCCGAGGTGGTCCGGGGCGTCTAGCCCTCGCTGATCTCCAGCTTCCCGACCTTGAGGTGCCTGATCTCGACGGTGCCGGCCTCCAGGTGCTCCACCACGGCGCGCTTGACGACCAGCTTGCCGATCGCGAACGCGCCGACGGCGATGGCGCCGAGCGCCATCGACCCCAGGGCCAGGGAGCCGAACGCGTTGGCGGCGCGGAGGGTCATGCCGGTGGCCGAGGCCCCGGTGACCTCCGCGCCGGTCGCGCGGGCGCCCATGCCGCGCTTGATGTGCACCCGCTCGACGGGCCGCTCGTCCTGCTCGTCCGGGGAGGGTACGGTCTGCTCGCTGCTCATGGGCTCACCCTACGCAGCGCGGGCCGCCTGTCAGCAGCGGACCAGGAAGTCCTGCAAGGCGTCGTGGTCAGGGCGGGTGACCGGCAGCCCGTACTCGTGGGCCACCGCCACGTACTTCACGGCGTAGGCGCACTGGAACGCCTTCTGCGGCTTCCACTCGCCGGGGCCCTTGTCGCTCTTCTGGCGGTTCGGCACGCCCCAGACGGCCAGCAGGTTGTCGTGGTCGTTGGCGAACCGCTCGCGCCGGTCCTCGGTCCAGCGCGAGGCGCCCATCCGCCAGGCGAGCGCGAGCGGGTAGACGTGGTCGATCTGCACCTCGGCGGCCTTGGACTTGGTGAAGTCGATCTTCTTGCCGCTGTAGGGGTCGTCCAGGCTGCCCGCCAGCACGATGCAGCGGCCCTGCTTGCGGGTCTCCTTGAGGTCCCGCGCGAGCACGTCGTTGCGCTGGTCGCAGCCGTTGCGGTCGATGTCCTTCCAGCGGGTGCCGAACTCGTCGCGGCTGTACCCCGAGCGCGCGCCCTCGCCGGTGACCTTGAGGCCGGACAGGTCCTTGCGGGCCGCGGCCACGCTGCGGTCGGCGGGCTTGGTGCCCTGGGCGGCCGGGGTCGCGTTGCCGTTTCCGCCGACGTTCTGCCCCTCGCAACCGGCCAGCGCGATGACGCCGATCGCGGCCACCGCCGTCATCCGTCCGACCTTCGGCATGAGCGCACCCTCCCTGTCCTGGCCTTCTATGCCCATTCTGGGGGGTTCAACCGCGATGCCCGCCGTCCACACCCTGTGGATATCGACCACGATCAGGCTTCGCCTCGTAGCCTGGAAGCAAGGCTCCCAGGAGAGGCAGGGTCCCATGCCGGACGAGGCTGCTCCAGAACGCGTCGGCGCCCGCGTGGCGCGAGCGCGCAAGCGTCGTGGCCTGACGCAGCACGGTCTCGCGCAGAAGGCCGGCTACTCCCGTTCGCACATCGCCCAGGTGGAGACCGGGCTCAAGATGGCGACCCCTTCGTTCGTGGCCGCCGTCGCCGCCGCGCTCGGCGTGGACCCCGCCGAGATCTACGGCCAGCCGTTCCGGGGCCGGACGCCCAAGGCCGACGCGGTGCACGCGGCCGTCCCCGACATCCGGCGGACGCTGGTGTTCATGGAGGTGCCGCCCGATCTGGACGGCCCGCCCCGGCCGGTCGCCGCGCTGCGCGCCGAGCTGGCGGCGCTGCGGGAGCTGCAGGCCGCCTCCCGGCACCGGCAGGTCGGCACGCGGCTGCCGTCGGTCCTGGAGGAGCTCACCTGGCACGCTCACGACAGCGGCGCCCCGCAGGTGTGGGCGGACCTGTTCCGCGCGCACGAGACGGCCGCTGACCTGTGCCGCAAGCTCGGCTACCACGACCTGGCGAACGGCTGCCTGAACGCCGCGCGGGAGTCGGCGGCCCGCAGCGAAGACCCCCATCTGCCGCTGCTGGTGGCGTTGCGCCGGTCGCTGCTGCTGGCGGCCTTGGCCCAGTGGCGTCCCGCGCTGGCCTTGCTCGATCGGGCCACCGGCGCCGTGGACGACACCCGTCCCGACGCGGCCGAGGTCCGCGGCACCGCGCACCTGCGCGCGGCCATCGTCGCGGCCCGAGCCGGTGACGGCGCGACGGCGTGGGAGCACCACGGCGCCGCGACCGAGCTGCGGCGCGCCAGCGACGAGCCGGGCGACGTGCATGGCGTGACGACGGGATTCGTTCCGGCGAACGTGGCCGTCCACGGCGCGGCCGTCGCGGTCGAGCTGGGTGACATGGACGAGGCCGTGCGCCGCGACACGAGGCTCAGCACGAGATCGCTGGCTAGCCTGGTCCCCGAACGCCGCGCCCACCACGAGATCGACATGGCCCGTGCCCACGTCGAGACCGGCGATCACGACCGGGCGCTCGCGCGACTAGTGTCGGCCCAGGACACGGCCCCGCAGATGACCCGCTACCACCCGTCGGCCCGCGCCCTGGTCACGCACCTGGTCGACGTACGACGGACCCT
This sequence comes from Spirillospora sp. CA-253888, assembly GCA_050936435.1. Taxonomy (GTDB): domain Bacteria; phylum Actinomycetota; class Actinomycetes; order Streptosporangiales; family Streptosporangiaceae; genus Spirillospora. Next base: position 2,896,878 of record JBNJMT010000001.1, on the reverse strand, counting down.
TCCCGAGCCCCTGCGACGACTGCACGTCCTGATGTCCGACTGACGGCGGCACCGTCCGCCTGTGGATTCCCCTGACGCGATCACGCCTCTGTCTCGTAGCCTGAAAGTGCGGTCCACCAGGAGAGGCAGGGTCTCATGCCCGACGACGCTATCCAGGAACGTGTCGGCGTCCGCGTGGCGCGAGCGCGCAAGCGTCGTGGCCTCACGCAGAACGGCCTGGCGCAGCGGGCCCGCTACTCCCGTTCGCACATCGCCCAGATCGAGACCGGCGCAAAGGTGGCCACCCCCGCGTTCGTCGCCGCCGTCGCGGCCGCGCTCGGCGTGGACCCGGCCGAGATCTACGGCCAGCCCTACCGGGCCCACGGTCATGACGACGAGGTGCACGTCTCCATTACCGAGTTCCGGCGCGTGCTGGCGTGCATGGACGCCGGTCCCGAACTCGCCGGGTCGCCGCGTTCGCTTGACGAGTTGGCGGCCGAGGTCGCCACCGCGCGGCATCTGCTGCACAAGGCGCAGTTGACCAGGTTGGGGACACGCCTGCCCAGCGTGCTGGAAGAGCTCACCTACTGGGCCTACGAAAGCGACTCGCCACGGGCGTGGGCGCTGCTGAGCAGGGCGCTCTACTCGGCCGTCGGCCTCGCGCGGCGGCTCGGCTACGGCGGAGACGCGCTCGCGCTGCTGGAACGCTCGGCCGAGGTCACCCGGCGGGCCGAGGACCCGCACCTTCCGGCGCTGATGACGCTGGCACGGGCCCTGCTGCTGCTGGGCATGAACGCCCCGGCGCCTGCGCTGACCCTGCTCGACCGGGCCGCCGGGCAGATCGACCCTGACCGTCCAGACTCGGGCGAGGTGGCGGGTGCACTCGACTTGCGCTCGGCCATCGTCGCCAGCCGGGCCGGGGACGCCTCCCGTGGCTGGGACTACCTCGGCCGCGCGGCCGAGCGCATCAAAGCCGGCAAGGGCGGCACCGACGTGCACGGGCTCCAGTTCACCGCGGCCAACGTCGCCATCCACGGGGCGGCCGTCGCGGTCGAGTTGGGCGATCTGGACGAGGCGGCCCGCCGGGACCACGCCATAGGGGAGCGGACGTTGAACGCGCTTCCGCCTGAACGGCGTGCGCATCACGAGATCGACATGTCTCGCGTGCACGTTGAGACCGGCGCTTACGACAAGGCGCTGGAGCGTCTGGAGAGCGCTGACCGGACCGCCCCGCAGATGACGCAGTTCCACCCCTCGGCACGGTCCGTCGTGGCGCACCTGGTGGACGTGCGTCGATCACTTCCTGAGCCGCTGCGCAGGCTTCAGCGACGCGTGGCCGTGTAGTCCGCCGACGGCGGAGAGACGACCGAGGGCATGTCCCATCTTGGGACACTGCGGTGGGTGACGCGCGTGAAGCTATGCGTCATGTGCGAGACCTTCGACTGCAAGCCAGAGGTCGTCAAGGCGGAGCTCCGTGCGGAGTTCCCCGGGTGGTCGATCATCCACACCGACCGGGGGCGCTGGTGGGCCACGCGTGGGCCGCTTCCGCGCGACCAGGCCAACCGCATCGCCGACGTGGAGGCCGACACTCCCGAGCAGCTTCGCGCCCGGCTCCAGGCCGTGACGGGCGCCGGGGACGCCTGGCAGCTCGCGGCGCACCTGCGGAAGGGGGACGCGCGGCCGTGAGCGACGATCCGGACGCCGACGAGCGGCGGCGCATCGCGCGCAAGGCCGCCGCCTTCGAGGTGCTCATGCAGAACCTCCCGACCGCCGCCCATCCCTTTCGCGGGGATCCCGAACTGGTGGAGCGGGCACGGGCCGTCCTTGCCGAGCCCGTTCCCCGGCAGGGCGAAGCCGCTGCGCCGATCACCCGGCGGCGCCATACGGCACCATGAGGGCGTGCTGCATCTCAGAGCGATCGTTCCGGCGGACCGCACCGACGCCGTCTGCCAGGTGCTCGCCGACGCGCCCGGCGCCGCCAACATCGTCGTGGTGCCCGGCGCCGCCCGGTCGCCGCAGGGCGACCTGGTGACCGCCGACGTCGCGCGCGAGGCCGTCAACGAGATCCTCGACGAGTTCAAGCGGCTCGACCTGCCCCGCGACGGCTCGGTCACCCTGGAGCGCATCGACCTGTCGCTGTCGCAGCGGGCCGACCTCGCCGAGAAGGCCGCGCCCGGCTACGAGGACGACGCGGTCGTCTGGGCCGAGCTGGACCGGCGCACCACCGACGACAGCCGCCTGACCTGGTCCTTCATGGTGTTCCTCGCATTGGCCACCCAGCTGGCCGGGATCGCCGCGCTCACCGACTCCCCGATCCTGATCATCGGTGCGATGGTCGTCGGGCCGGAGTTCGGCGCCGTCGCGGCGGTCTGCTACGGGCTCTTCCGCTGGAACCCGGCCCGGATCGGGACGGCGCTGCGCACCCTGGCCATCGGGTTCGTGGTGGCGATCGCGGTGACCTACGTGTTCGCCCTGGTCAGCCGGTGGATGGGCGTGATCGACACCGCGGAGCTGCCGCGGAGCCGGCCGATGACCGACTTCATCTACAGCCCCGACCGCTGGTCGTTCATCGTGGCGCTGCTGGCGGGCGCGGCCGGGGTGCTGTCGCTGACGGCGGGCAAGTCGGCGGCGCTGGTCGGGGTGTTCATCTCGGTCACCACCGTCCCGGCGGCCGGCAACCTGGCGGTGGCGCTGGCGCTCAGGCACCGCAGCGAGATCGACGGGTCGCTGCTCCAGCTCGGCGTGAACCTCGCCGGGATGGTCATCGCCGGGGTGGCGGTGCTGTTCGTGCAGCACTGGGTGTGGGGGTTCGTCCTGCGCAGATGGGGGAGAAGTCCGGGTCGGATTCGGCCATAAGGCTGAGGTGGCGCGGCGGCCCGGCCGCTAGGTTCGAGACATGCCGATCATCGCTGCCCAGGGGCTGACGATGAGGTTCCCGGGCGTCACCGCGCTGGACGACCTCACCGTGGCCGTGGAGCCGGGCGTCGTGGGCCTGGTCGGGGCCAACGGCGCCGGCAAGTCCACCCTCATCAAGATCCTGCTGGGCCTGCTGCCGCCCAGCTCCGGACAGGCCCAGGTGCTGGGCCTGGACATCGCCCGCGACGGGGCGCGCATCCGCGAACGGGTCGGGTTCATGCCCGAGTACGACGCGCTGCCGCCGGACGTGTCGGCCACCGAGTTCGTGGTCCACATGGCGCGCATGTCCGGGCTGCCGCCGACCGCCGCCCGCGAGCGCGCCGCCGACACGCTGCGCCACGTCGGCCTGTACGAGGAGCGCTACCGGCCGATCGGCGGCTACTCCACCGGTATGCGGCAGCGCGTCAAGCTCGCCCAGGCCCTGGTGCACGACCCCGAGCTCGTCTTCCTGGACGAGCCCACCAACGGCCTCGACCCCGCCGGGCGCGACGAGATGCTCGGCCTGATCCGCCGCATCGGCGCCGAGTTCGGCATCAGCGTGCTGGTCACCTCCCACCTGCTGGGCGAGCTGGAGCGCGTCTGCGACCACGTCGTGATCATCGACGGCGGCCGGCTGCTGCGCTCGCAGGAGGTGGCGGCCTACACCGCCGCGAGCGGCGCGCTCACCGTGGAGGTCGAGGAGGGCCGCGACGTGCTCGGCCGGCACCTGTACGACCAGGGCGTCGCGGTACGGCCCGAGGGCCGCTTCCTGGTGGTGGAGATCGCCGGGGAGCAGACCTACGACCTGGTCCGCGACGGCGTCGCCGACCTCGGGCTGCGGCTGATCCGGCTGGAGCAGCGCCGCCACCACATCGAAGAGGTCTTCGCCGCCGACGCGGTGCCGCAGGAGGCGACCCGATGACCACCAGTGCCATCCACGACATCGGCTACCGGCACTACGAGGGCCGCCGCCTCGGCCGCGCCTACGTGCTGCGCTCGCTGTACGTGCACAACCTGCGCGCCGCCTTCGGCCTGGGGCGGCCGGCGCGCGCGAAGGTCATGCCGTTCCTGCTCGCGGCGATCATGATGCTGCCCGCCGTCGGCAGCGTCGCGGCGGTCGCCGTCACCAAGGAGCCGAACGCGCTGATCCGCTACTCCTCCTACGCGCCGATCATGCAGGTGGTCATCGCGATCTTCCTGGCGACGCAGGCGCCGGTGCTGGCCTCGCGCGAGCTGCGCTTCCACGTGGTGCCGCTGTACTTCTCCCGGCCGGTCGGCCACCTGGACTTCGTGCTGGCCAAGCTGGCGGCCCTGGCGACCGCGCTGCTGGCGCTGATGGCGCTACCGGTCACGCTGCTGTACGTCGGCGGCCTGGTCACCAAGGTGCCCGACTCGCGCGACCACCTGCTGCACTACCTCGGCGCGCTGGTCGGCTGCGTGCTGTTCGCGCTGGTGCTGGCGGCGATCGGGCTGGTGGTGGCGGCCTTCACGCCGCGCCGCGGGTTCGGGGTCGCGGCCGTCATCGCGGTCTACATGCTCTCCAGCGCCTTCGTGGTGATCATCCAGGAGCTGGCGCAGGCGCAGACCAACTTCACGCTGGCCGGCTGGATGGGGCTGGCGACCCCGTTCAACCTGGTGGACATCGTCCAGGTGCGGCTGCTCGGCGCCGACCCGTCCTCGGGCGCGCAACCGCCGGGCACCCTGGGGGGCGTCCTGGCGCTCGCGGTCTGCGCGGCGCTGGTCGCGGGCGCGACCGCCGTCCTGTACGCGCGGTTCCGGAAGGCGGGCCTGTCATGACCACGATGAAGCTGGCGGACGTGTCGCGCTGGTACGGCAACGTCGTCGCCGTCAACGGCGTGACCATGGACATCGGCCCCGGCGTCACCGGCCTGCTCGGCCCCAACGGCGCGGGCAAGTCCACCCTCATCCACATGATGGGCGGCTTCCTGGCCCCCTCCTCGGGCACCGTCACGCTGGACGGCGCCCAGGTCTGGCAGAACCCCGACGTCTACCGCGTCCTCGGCCTGGTGCCCGAACGCGAGACCGCCTACGACTTCCTCACCGGCCGCCAGTTCATCCTGGCCATGGCCAAGCTCCACAAGCTGCCCGAGCCGGGCGCGGCCGCGCAGCGCGCCATCGACCGCGTCGAGATGGAGTACGCCGCCGACCGGCCGATCGGCAACTACTCCAAGGGCATGAAGCAGCGCATCAAGATGGCCTCGGCGCTGGTGCACGACCCGGCGATGCTGCTGCTGGACGAGCCCTTCAACGGCATGGACCCGCGCCAGCGCCTGCAGTTGATGGACCTGATCCGGCAGATGGCCGCCGAGGGTCGCACCATCCTGTTCAGCTCCCACATCCTGGAGGAGGTGGAGCGGCTGGCCAGCCACATCGAGGTGATCGTGGCGGGACGGCACGCGGCCTCCGGCGACTTCCGCGAGATCCGGCGGCTGATGACCGACCGGCCGCACCGCTTCCTGGTCCGCTCGGGCGACGACCGCGCGCTGGCCGCCGCGATCATCGCCGACGGCTCGGCGCGCAGTGTGAACCTCACCCCCAAGGGCGTGGAGATCGAGGCCACCGACTTCCAGCGCTTCACCTGGCTGCTGCCGCAGGTCGCCAAGCAGTCGGGCGTGCGCCTGTGGGAGGTCGCCCCCTCCGACGAGTCCCTGGAAAGCGTCTTCTCCTACCTGGTGGACCGTTGACTTCCGCCACCCGCCTGAAGGCAGGTGATCCCTTCCCTCGCGGGACGGGTTTCCTGCTTCGTCGCCGAGCGCCCGCCGGGCTCGCGCCCTTGGGGTCTTACACCGGCTCCACAGGCGTTTCGGCTCTCCGCCAGCCCGGCGGCGAGGATGTTGCGCGCGGCGTTGACGTCACGGTCATGGACCGTGCCGCAGTGGCATCGCCACTCCCTCATGTGGAGGGGCACCGTTCGGGTGACGGCTCCGCATCGCGAGCACTGCTTGGTGGAGGGGTACCAGCGGTCGATCACGATCAGTTCGCGGCCGTACCAGTCGGCCTTGTACTCCAGCATCGTGCGCAGTTGCCGCCAGGCCGCATCCGAGATGGCGCGGGCCAGGCGGTGGTTGCCGAGCATGTTGGCGACGGCCAGGTCCTCGATCACGACCGTTTGGTTCTCACGGACGAGACGGGTGGACAGCTTGTGCAGCAGGTCGCGGCGCCGGTCGGCGATCCGCGCGTGGATGCGGGCGACCCGGCGCTTGGCCTTGTCCCGGTTCTGCGATCCCGGGGCCTTGCGGGCCAGGTCGCGTTGGGCTTGGGCCAGGCGCCGATGGTCGCGCCGCTCGTGCCGGGGGTTGGCGATCTTCTCGCCGGTGGACAGGGTGACCAGAGAGGTCACGCCGGCGTCGATGCCCACCGCCTGCTCGACGGGCTCCAGACGCGTGATGGCGTCCTGGCACAGCAGCGACACGAACCAGCGTCCGGCGCCGTCGCGGGTGACGGTGACCGTGGACGGCTCGGCGCCCGCGGGCAGCGGACGCGACCAGCGGATGTCCAGCGGCTCGGCCATCTTCGCCAGCCTCAGACGCCCATCCCGGTAGGTGAACGCCGAGCGGGTGTACTCCGCCGACGCGCGGGACTTCTTGCGCGACTTGAACGCTGGGTACCGGGCGCGTTTGGCGAAGAAGTTGGTGAAGGCGGTCTGCAAGTGCCGCAGCGCCTGCTGCAGCGGCACGCTGGACACCTGGCCCAGGAACGCCAGTTCCGGGGTGCGCTTCCAGGCCGTCAGCATCGCCGAGGTCTCGGCGTAGAAGACATGGCGCTGCTCGTCCCGCCAGGCACGGGTGCGTTCTTCCAGCGCCCGGTTGTAGACCAGCCGCACGCACCCGAACGGGCGCGACAACTCCGCCGCCTGCTCGGGCGTGGGATAGAAGCGGAACTTGAACGCCCGCTTCACCGCCCGCGCCATGCCCCACATCCTGCCAGCCCAGCGGCTGGAAATCGCGTGCTCGTTCGAAGAAGCGGTCATCCGCCGTCTTCCCTTCCCCGCACGAAGACGGGGGTCTCCACGCCTAAGAGGAACCGATGAACCCCACGATCGCGATGATCACGTTCCGCGCCATGCTGGGGCGGCGCCGCGCGCTGCTGCTGCTCGTGCTGCCGGTGCTGCTGCTGGCGCTGGCGGCGGGCCTGCGGATGACCGGCACCAACGACCTGGAGACCTCCACGGTGGTGCTGCAGCGCTTCGGCATCGCCACGCTGCTGCCGCTGCTGGCGCTGATCGCCGGGACCGGCGTGCTCGCGCCGGAGATCGACGACGGCCAGATCATGTACGTGCTGACCAAGCCGATCCCGCGGCAGGTGATCGTGCTGACCAAGCTGGCGGTCGCGATCGTGCTGGTGGTGCTGTTCGCGGTGCTGCCGGTGTGCGCGGCCGGGCTGGTGCTGACCGGCATGACGGCGCAGGTCACGCCCGCTTTCACGGTCGGGGTGCTGGTCGGCGGGGTCGCCTACAGCGCGCTGTTCGTGGCGCTGGCGGTGGTCAGCCGCAACGCCGTCACCATCGGCCTGCTGTACGCGCTGGTGTGGGAGACGCTGCTCGGCAACTTCGCGCCGGGCGCGAAGTCGGCCTCGGTGCAGCAGTGGGCGCTGTCGGTGGCCGACGCGCTCACCGACGCCTCGACGGTGCGCTCCACGGTGGACCTGCCCGTCGCGCTGGGGCTGCTTGTGCTGGTCACCGCGGCCGGGACGGCGCTGGCGGTGGTGCGGCTGCGCTCGTTGTCGGTGGCCAGCGCCGAGTGACCTCCTCGGCGAGCCGGCCGTCGGTCATCGTGTAGACGCGGTCGACGGAGCCGAGCTGGGCCAGGTCGTGGGTGACCATGACGGCGGCGAGGCCCCGTTCGCGGGTGAGGCGGGCCAGCAGGTCCACGATCCGGGCGCCGCGCTCGTGGTCCAGGGCGCTGGTGGGCTCGTCCACCAGCAGGACCTCGGGGCCGTTCATCAGGGCGCGGGCGATGTTGACGCGCTGGCGCTGGCCGCCGGAGAGCTGGTGGGGGCGCTTGTGCGCCTGGTCGGCGAGGTCCACGGCGTCCAGCAGTTCGCGGGCGCGGGGCTCGGCCTTGCGCGGGGAGCGGCCCGCCAGGTGGGGCATCACCAGGAGCTGGTCGAGGGCGGTGAGGGAGGCGGGCAGGTTGGGCTGCTGGAACACGATGCCGATGTGGTCGCGGCGCAGCCGGGCCCGCTCGCGGGGGCTCAGCCGGGTCGTCTCGTGTCCGGCGATCTCGGCGGTGCCCGAGGCGGGGGTGACGAGGGTGGCGGCGACCGCCAGCAGGCTGGACTTGCCCGAGCCGGAGGGGCCGGTGACGGCGGTGAACGCGCCCGCGTCCACGGCCAGGCTCACCCGGTCGAGCGCGGTGAGGGTCTGCTCCCCGTCGGGATAGGTCAGGGTGATGTCGGTGAGGCGCAGGGTCATTGCGAGGCTCCCAGGGCGGTCAGCGGGTCCACGGAGGTGATCTTGCGGATGGCCAGCGCGGCCCCGGCGGCGCCGAGCAGGACCAGCACGGCGACGGGCAGCACGGTGGTCGCCGCCGACAGCACGAACGGCACCATCCCCCGGGCGAGCAGCCCCGCCGCCGCGCCGAGCGCGCCGCCGAGCCCGGCGCCGATCAGCAGCATGACCACGGCCTGGGCGAGGGCGTCGCGCAGCAGGTAGCCGGTGCTCGCGCCGAGCGCCTTGAGGACGGCGACGTCGGCGCGGCGCTGGATCGTCCACACGGTGAAGAACGCGCCGATGACCAGTGCCGAGATCGCGAACAGGAAGCCGCGCATGAGCTGGAGCGATCCGTTCTCCGAGGAGTAGGACGCGATGGCCGAGGGCGCGTCGTCGCGGGCCATGGTCGTGGTGCGCAGGTCCGCGTCGGCCTTGGCGATCGCGCCGCCGGACGGGGCGCCGGTCAGCGCCAGGACGGTGGCGGCGGTGTCGCGCTGGGGCGCGGTCGCCCGCCAGTCGGCGATGGAGGTCCACGCGACCGGCGCGTGGCTGAAGGAGGAGGCGGCTCCGGTCCCGGCGACGGTGAGGTCGCGTCCGGCGAACCGCACTTTGTCGCCGGGCTTGAGGCCGCTCTCCTCGGCGAGCGCCTTCGACAGCAGGACGCGTCCGGGCCCGATCTCGCCGCCGGTCCGCCGGGCCAGCGTTCCGCCGGGCTCGACGCCGAGGACGGCGGCCGACGCGCCCCGGTCGGCGTAGGCGAGGCGTCCCATGGTGATGCCGAGCGGTTCGGGGTCCGCGCCGGGGACGGCCTGCCAGCCGCGCAGCGTCCGCTCGGTGATCCGGCTGTCGGAGAAGGAGGTCTTCTCGTCGGTCCCGCCGGAGAAGACGACGTGGCCCGCCGGCAGGTCGGTGACGGCCGAGATGTTGTCGCGGGCGAGCCCGGCGGTCAGTCCCGACAGCAGGGTCACCAGCAGTGTGATCATCAGGACGACCGCGCCCATCAGGGCGAACCGGCCCTTGGCGAACCGCAGGTCCCTGAGCGCCACGAACACGGCGCACCCCCTTCTCTCGTTTTCGGACGGCTCCAGCCTGCGCGGCGCGCCCCGCCCGGCGCATCGTGCGGGGGAGCTGGCGAAATCAACCTTTTGTACGACCCCGCCGGCCCCGCCCGCCGATTACGCTGAGTGACGATGAGTGATGATCCGTTCTTTCCCGCCGTGCGGCTGCTCGGCTGGGCCGTGCACGGCACCTTCGCGGTGCTGCTGGTGATCGCCGTGGTGCGGGTCGCGGGCCAGGGCCGCGCCGGGGCGGCCGCCGGGGGCGTGGCGCTCGGGTTGGTGTACGCCGCCGGGGTCGCGGCGCGGCGGCACGTGCTCCACGCGGGACGCGTCCCCGTCCGGGCGTGGGGCTGGCTGGCGCTGGTGTCGGTGCTGTGGGGCGTCCTGGCCTTCACGGCGCCGGAGATGGTGTGGCTGGCGTTCCCGCTGTTCTTCGTCTGCCACTACCTGCTGCCGTGGCGGGCGGCGCTCCCTGCCGTGGCCGTGCTGACGGCCACGGCGGTCGCCGCGTCGGCCCGGCACGCCGAGCCGTTCACGCTCGCCCAGGTGCTGGGCCCCAGCCTCGGCGCGGCGGTGGCGACGCTGATGGCGCTGGCCTACCAGGCGCTGCACCGCGAGAGCGAGCGCCGCCGGATGCTCATCGACGACCTGGTCCGCACCCGCGAGCAGCTCGTGCTGGCCGAACGCGACGGGGCCCGCCTCGCCGAGCGCGAGCGCCTCGCCCGCGAGATCCACGACACGCTCGCGCAGGGCATGTCCAGCATCATCCTGCTGCTCCGCGCCGCCCGCCGCGACCTGGACGCCGACCGCGCGGCCGCCGAGGAGCGGCTCCGGGAGGCCGAGCGCGCCGCCGCCGAGAACCTGGAGGAGGCACGCCACTTCGTCCGCGCCCTCACCGCCCCGGCGCTGGAGCGCTCCTCGCTGGCCGAGGCGCTGGACCGCCTCGCGCGGTCGGCGTCGGCGCGGACCGCGACGCGGGTGCGGTTCGAGGTGTCGGGGACGCCCCGGCCGCTGCCCGCCGAGCACGACCTGGCCCTGCTGCGCATCGCGCAGGGGGCGCTCGGCAACGTCGGCGAGCACGCGGGCGCCCGCAACGCGGGCGTCACGCTGACCTACCTGGACGACGCCGTGATCCTGGACGTCTACGACGACGGCGCCGGCTTCGACCCCGCCGCCCGGACCGGCGGCGACGGCACCGGCTACGGGCTGCGCGCCATGCGCGACCGCGCCCGGTCCCTCGGCGGAGACCTCGCGGTGGAGTCGGCGCCCGGCGACGGCACCGCCGTGGTGGCGACGCTCCCGCTGGAGGGGCGATGAGCGCGCCGACCCGGATCCTGCTGATCGACGACCATCCCGTGGTGCGGTCGGGCATCCGGGCGATGCTGGCCGACCAGCCCGACTTCGAGCTGGTCGGCGAGGCCGCCACCGGCGAGGAGGGGATCGCGCGGGCGCGGGCGCTGCGCCCCGACGTGGTGCTGATGGACCTGCGGCTGGGGGCGGGGATGAACGGCGCCGAGGCGACCCGGCGGATCCTGGCCGCCGGGCCGGACGCGCCGCGCGTGCTGGTGCTGACCACCTTCGACACCGACGCCGACATCGTGGCCGCCGTCGACGCCGGGGCCACCGGCTACCTGCTGAAGGACGCCCCGTCCGCCGACCTGCACGCCGCGATCCGCGCGGCCGCCGCCGGCGACAGCACGCTCGCGCCCAGCGTCGCCTCCCGCCTGCTCGACCGGATGCGGCCACGGGCCGCGACGCTGACGCCGCGCGAGCTGGAGGTGCTCCAGCTGGTCGCCGAGGGGATGTCCAACCGGCAGATCAGCAAGCGGCTGTTCCTGAGCGAGACCACGATCAAGACGCACCTGGTGCACATCTACGCCAAGCTCGGCGTGGACTCGCGGACCGCCGCCGTGGCCGCCGCGACCCGCCGCGGCCTGATCCGCCCGGCCTGACGGCCGGACGGGCTCAGCCGACGCTGCGGAGCAGGTCCTCCACCGCGTGCACCCGGGTCGTCAGCTCCTTGATCTGGGCCGACATCTCCCGCTGCCGCAGCGCCGACTCCTCCGCCGCCGCCCGGAAGCGGGCCAGCTCGTCGTTGCGCCGCCTGGCCCGCCGGCCCAGGTAGAGGAGGACGGCCGCCACCGGCGCGGCGTACACCAGCGCCACCAGCAGCGGGATCACGAACTCGGCCACTCCGAAACCGCCCATCAGCGGTCCTCGCCTTCTCGGTCGTCGGCGCGCAGCGCCGTCAGGATCGTCTCGGTGTTCAGCACGACCTCGAACGGGACCAGCTCGTAGTACTTCATCGCCTTGCCGTCCGGGGCCAACTCCAGGCTGCCCCTGACCAGCCCGGCCTTCTCCATGCGCTCCAGGTGGAGGTACAGCAGCGCGCGGGAGACGCCGAGGCGGCGGGCCAGCTCGCTGACGTGCAGCCGCCCGTCGGCGAGCCCCGCCACGACCCGCAGTCGTTGGGGGTGTCCGGCGGCGGCGAGCACGGCGAGCAGCTCTTCGCTGGTCAGGGGATGATCCTTAGGTCGTTCCTGCACCTGTTAGCGAACAATGACAGGTGCAGGGAAACACTGTCAAGAAGGGCCGAGCAGCGTGCGGTCCCCGTCCGGCTCGACGGCCACCACCTGCACCACCGGCAGCTCGCGCACGTCCTGCGCGTCGGGGCGGCGCACCGCCGGGCCCGGGACCGTCAGCACCGGGCCCCGGCCCCGTGCCCGGTGCGTGCCGAGGTCCCCGACCACGCGCAGCTCGGCCACGCCCGGCCCGGCGGCCGCCACCAGGTGCCAGCGGCGCGCCGAACGCCACCACACCGCCGCCGCCATCGTCTCCCCGCTCGCGGCGTAGTCGCCGTTGGTGCGGCCCCGCTCCGACAGCGCGCGGCCGTCCGGGCTCACCAGCGCCGCCGTGCCCGGCGCGCCCCACGGCACGGAGGTGTCGATGGTCAGCAGCCACGCCCGGTCGCCGCCGGGCAGCCCGCCCTCCCACAGCCGCCCGATCCGCAGGTCGCCGGTCTCGCTCAGCGACCTGATCGACTCGCAGGCCGCCGCGCGCAGCGCCGCCCACTGCGCGCGGGTGTCGCGCATCAGATCGCCCCGGAACCACACCCGGGACGTGGGCGTGCCGGCGGTCTGCGCCGCCAGCTGCAGCAGCGGGCGCGGCCAGCCGCCGGTGGCCGGCCGGTGCGTCATCGCGAACGCCAGGTAGTTCTGGCAGCGCGGCCCGATCCACGACCAAGGCACCGGATCGCTCAGCCCGTCGTCCACCCGCACCGGCGCCCAGCGCGGCACGGCGTCGGACGGGCGCGCCACCCGCACGTCGGTCAGCCACGGCGGCGCCAGGAACCGCCAGGTCGGTCCCAGCATGATCAGCTGCCCGGAGGCGCCGCCCAGCCGGTTCAGCGACTCCACCCCGCGCGACAGCCGCCGCTCGTAGTAGTCGGCGATCATGGGCGCGTTGCGGTAGCCGGGGGAGTCGCGCAGCACCACCACCGCCGCGCCGTCCACGCGCCCGGCGTACAGCACGGCGATCCGGCCGACCGGCGGCTCCCGGCGGTCGCGCCGCCAGGCGTCGGCGGCGCGGCGCAGCAGCGCGGCGTCGCCGCTCAGCGGGCCGCGCGTCGGCCAGTGTTCGAGCAGGGGCGAGGACGTGCGCCGCCACACGTCGCCGCCGACCACCAGCGGGTCGCCGGACGGGTCGTCCCGCTGCTGCAGGGCCAGCAGCGTTCCGGCCAGCAGGAGCGCGGCGAGGGCCACGGCGGGCAGGCGGCGGCGCGGCATCGGCGGACGGACGCGCATCAGCGTGGGGTCGAAGGCGCGCAGCTCGGCCCGCTGCCCGGCCGCGTCCAGCCCGGACGCGGTGTCCAGCTCGGCGAGCGTGCGGTCCACGTGCCAGGTGTCCAGCATCATGCGCTCGCCCAGCTCGGCGGCGACCTCCGGCGAGGTCAGCCCCTCCAGGCGGCCCAGCAGGCAGACCAGGCGCTCGTGCGGCGACGCCTCACGCAGCGCCGCCCGCGCCGGCCCCGCCGTCCCGGGCGCGGCCTCCGCCAGCAGCCGGAACCAGCGCAGCCGGGCGGGGGGCGGACCCGCCAGCAGCTCCGCGCACAACGCGCCGCGCAGCTCCGCATAGGACGTCGCGGCGCGTCCGGCGGCAGCCTGCCGCACCGCGCGCCGGGCCCGGACGAGCAGCAGGTCGGGCGCGTCGGCGCCGTCGTCCAGCGCCAGGTACGCGAACCTGACCAGGTCGACATGGCGCTCGCGCAGCAACCGCCTGACCGCCTCGCGCACCGGGTCACCTCACACGGGGTCACCCGCATTGTGCGCCGTCCCGGCGATCTCGAACAGCCTCAGATCCGGCGCAGCCGCACCCGCTGGACGCTGTGGTCGCGGCCCTTGTGCAGCACCAGCGTCGCCCGCGCCCGCGTCGGCAGGATGTTGGACACCAGGTTGATCTCGTTGATGTCGCGCCACACCCGCTGCGCGAACGCCGCCGCCTCGTCCTCGTCCAGCCGGGAGTAGCGGTGGAAGTAGGAGCGCGGGTCGGTGAAGGCGGTGCGGCGCAGCGCGAACAGCCGCTCCACGTACCACTGCCGGATGTCCTCCACCCGCGCGTCCACGTAGATCGAGAAGTCGAAGAAGTCGGAGACCCCGAGCGTGCCGGCGGGCGGGGCCTGCAGCACGTTCAGGCCCTCGACGATCAGGATGTCGGGCCGCCGCACCGTCTGCCGCGCGCCCGGCACGATGTCGTACTCCAGGTGCGAGTACACCGGGATCTCGTACTCGGCCGCCCCCGCCTTGACCGACGACACGAACCGCAGCAGCGCCCGCCGGTCGTAGGACTCGGGGAACCCCTTGCGCTCCATCAGCCCGCGCTCGGTCAGCACCGCGTTGGGGTAGAGGAAGCTGTCGGTGGTGACCAGCTCCACGCTGGGGTGCTCGGGCCAGCGCGCCAGCAGCGTGCGCAGCACCCGCGAGGTCGTGGACTTGCCGACCGCCACGCTGCCCGCCACGCCGATGATGAACGGCGTCGGCTTCACCGGCTCGCCCAGGAAACCGCTGACGGTGTCGCGCAGCCCGCCGTCGGACAGGAAGAACAGGTTCAGCAGGCGCGACAGCGGCAGGTACACCTCCTCGACCTCGGTGATGTCGATCGGGTCCTTCAGTCCGCGCAACGCGTCCAGCTCGCCCGGGGTGAGAGGGAGCGGGGTGTTCTCGCGGAGCCCCCGCCAGGCATCGCGGGAGAGTTCCACGTAAGGGCTCGGCACGCTGTCCCATCCGCTCGTCATGCAGTGAACATTAACCACCCGGTCAGGTGGCGCCCGGCGTTTCACCGGCGGTTCACGCTATAGCCCCGCGCCTACGGCGCTTGCAGGTAGGTCCGGGTGTCGGGAACGAATAGGCTGCTCGCCATGTGCGGAATCGTTGGGTACATCGGTGGACGGCCGGCACTGGACGTCGTGGTCGAGGGACTGGCGCGGCTGGAGTACCGCGGATACGACTCGGCGGGCGTGGCGGTGCTGGCCGACGGGGAGCTGGCCACCGCCAAGCGCGCGGGCAAGCTCGTGAACCTGCGCGAGGCGCTGGCCGAGGAGCCGCCGCCCGCCGGGACGCTCGGCATGGGGCACACCCGCTGGGCCACCCACGGCGCCCCCAACGACCGCAACGCCCACCCGCACCTGGACTGCTCCGGCCGGGTCGCCGTGATCCACAACGGGATCATCGAGAACTTCGCGGCCCTGCGCGGCGAGCTGGAGGAGGGCGGCCACAAGCTGTCCTCCGACACCGACACCGAGGCCGTCGCGCACCTGCTGGAGGACGAGCTGAAGGGCGGCGGCGACCTCGCCGACGCCATGCGCCGCGTCTGCGGGCGGCTGGAGGGCGCCTTCACGCTGGTCGCGGTGCACACCGGCGACCCCGACCTGGTGGTGGGCGCGCGCCGCAACTCGCCGCTGGTGGTCGGCGTCGGGGACGGGGAGAACTTCCTGGCCAGCGACGTGGCCGCCTTCATCGCCCACACCCGCGACGCCATCGAGCTGGGCCAGGACCAGGTGGTGGAGCTGCGCCGCGACGGCGTGACCGTCACCGACTTCGCCGGCCGCCCGGCCGAGGTGAAGGAGTACCACGTCGACTGGGACGTGTCGGCCGCCGAGAAGGGCGGCTACGACTACTTCATGCTCAAGGAGATCGCCGAGCAGCCGCGCGCGGTCGCCGACACCCTGCTCGGCCGGATCGGCGCCGACGGCCGGCTCTCGCTGGACGAGATGCGCATCACCGACCAGGAGCTGCGCGAGGTCGACAAGATCATCATCGTGGCGTGCGGCACCTCCTACCACGCCGGGCTGATCGCCAAGTACGCCATCGAGCACTGGGCCGGGCTGCCCTGCGAGGTGGAGCTGGCCAGCGAGTTCCGCTACCGCGACCCGATCCTGTCGCGCTCCACGCTGGTCATCGCGATCTCCCAGTCGGGCGAGACGATGGACGCGCTGATGGCCGTCCGGCACGCCCGCCAGCAGCACGCCAAGCTGCTCGGCATCTGCAACGTCAACGGCTCCACCCTGCCCCGCGAGTGCGACGGCGTGCTCTACACCCACGCCGGGCCCGAGATCGCGGTCGCCTCCACCAAGGCGTTCCTGACCCAGCTCGTCGCGGTCTACCTGATCGCCCTCTACATCGCGCAGGTGCGCGGCACCAAGTGGGGCGACGAGGTCTTCGCCATGATCCAGCTCCTGGAGCGGATGCCGGAGAAGGTGGACAAGGTCCTGGAGACCATGGAGCCGGTGCGCGAGCTGGCCCGCTCCCTGGCGAACGAGCGCAGCGTGCTGTTCCTGGGCCGGCACGTGGGCTTCCCGGTCGCGCTGGAGGGCGCGCTGAAGCTCAAGGAGCTCGCCTACATGCACGCCGAGGGCTTCGCGGCCGGCGAGCTGAAGCACGGCCCGATCGCGCTGATCGAGGAGGGCCTGCCGGTCATCGTGGTGGTGCCGCCGCGCGCCCGCGACGTGCTGCACGACAAGATCGTGTCCAACATCCAGGAGATCCGCGCCCGCGGCGCCCGCACCATCGTGATCGCCGAGGAGGGCGACGAGTCGGTGGCGCCCTACGCCGACACGCTGATCAGCGTCCCGGCCGTGCCGACGCTGCTGCAGCCGCTGGTCACCACCGTGCCGCTGCAGGTGTTCGCGTGCGAGCTGGCCACCGCCAAGGGCCACGACGTGGACCAGCCGCGCAACCTGGCCAAGTCCGTCACGGTGGAATGATCACGGTCCGGTAACGACGGGAACCGCCCGCCGCCCGCCCGCGTCGCACCGGGACACGCCGGTGCGCGGGAGGTGGCGGGTGGTCCGTCCGAACGTTACTGCCGGATTCGGCATCGAGGCGCGCGGGGTGGCCCGCGCGTTCGGCACCGTCCCCGCCCTGCGCGGCATGGACCTCACCGTCCCCTACGGGCAGGTCACCGCGCTGGTCGGGCCGAACGGCGCGGGCAAGACGACCCTGCTGCTGATCCTGGCGACGCTGCTGGCCCCCGACGCCGGGCACGTCCGCGTCGCCGGGCACGACCTGCGCGCCGACCCCGGCCGCGCCCGCGCCGAGCTCGGCTGGATGCCGGACGTGTTCGGCGTCTACGACCAGCTCACCGTGGACGAGTACCTGGCGTTCTTCGCCGACGCCTACCGGCTGCCCGCCGCCGAGAAGCCCCGCCGCATCCGGGCGCTGCTGGCGCTGGTCCACCTGGAGGAGTACCTCGGGCAGCCGGTGCACGCGCTGTCGCGCGGGCAGAAGCAGCGGCTGGGCGTGGCCCGCTCGCTGATCCACAAGCCGAGCGTGCTGCTGCTGGACGAGCCCGCCTCGGGCCTGGACCCGCGCTCGCGCGTCGAGCTGCGCGACCTGCTGCGCTCCCTGGCGGCTGAGGGCGTGGCGGTGCTGGTGTCCAGCCACGTGCTCAGCGAGCTGGAGGAGATGGCCGACCGCGTCGTGCTGGTCGACCGGGGCCGGACCGTCGGCGAGCACCGCATGGCCGACCTCGCGGGCAGCGCCCGCACGCGCTGGCGCGTCCGCGCCCTGGACCCCGGGGACCTCGCCGCCGCCCTCGCCGACCGTGCCGGAACGGGGGAGGTCAGCGCGCTGCCGGGCGGCTGCGAGCTCGGCCCGCTGACCGAGGCGCAGGCGGCGGCGCTGCTGGCCGACCTGGTCGCCCGCGGGGTGCGGGTCGTGGAGTTCGGGCCGGCGACCAGCGCGCTGGAGTCGGTGTACCTGGCCATGACCGAGAACCGCCGATGACCTCGGGAGGTACCGGATGGGCGCGCTGAGCGCACACGTGCACGGGGCGGGGCTGGTGGCCCGCCAGGAGGTCCGCGTGCGGCTGCGGACCGGCCGGTGGAAGGTCCTGCTGGGCGTCTGGGCCGTGGTGGTCAACGGCCTTGGCCTGCTGTTCCGCATCAGCCTGGAGAACGACGCGGGCGGCGAGCGGCACCAGGGCGTGCCGATGTTCGGCGGCGTGCTGCTGGCGGTGCTGGCGCTGTGCCTGCTGATCACTCCGGCGCTGACCGGCCAGTCGGTCAACGGCGACCGCGAGCGCGGCACCCTTGCCGCCCTGCAGATCACCCGGTTGTCGCCGCTGGACATCGCGCTCGGCAAGCTGCTGGCCGCCTGGGGCGCGGGCCTGCTGGTGCTGGCCCTCACCCTGCCGTGCGTGCTGTTCCCGGTGGTGGAGGGCGCGATCACGGTGGGCCGGGCGGCGGCGGTGCTGGCCGTGACGGCCCTGCTGATCGGCGTGGTCTGCGCCCTGTCGCAGGCGTGGTCGGCGCTGGTGGCGCGCAGCATCACCTCGGTGCTGCTGTCGTACCTGACGGTGCTGGCGCTGTTCGGCGGCACGCCCCTGGCGTTCGCACTGGCGCTGCCGCTGACCAGCGAACCCCGCTACTACTCCGGCGAGACCGGCGTCCGCTACGCCTACAGCCGGGAGCGGCCCGAGAGGATCTGGTGGCTGCTGGCACCGAACCCGGTGGTGGTCCTGGCCGACGCCGCCCCGCGCCTGCCCGAGCGCAGGGAGGTCCTGTACGGGGACGAGATCGTGCGCGACTCCGCGAGCGACCCGCTCGGCGACCTCGGCCGCTCGGTACGCGAGGTGCGCGCCGGCGACGACCGCGACGAGGACGAGGTCGGCCCGGTCTGGCCGTACGGCCTGGCCTTCGACGTGCTGCTGGCGGCCGGCGCGTTCTGGATCACCACGCGCCGCCTGCGCACCCCGGTGCACACGATGCCCAAGGGCGTCCGCCTCGCCTGACCGGCGACCACCGGCCGCCGAGGGGCGGACCCGGCCGGAGGGGCCGGATCCGCCCGTGACCGGTCGGGGTTCACAGATCGTAGGCGCCCTTCCTCACCTGTCGGAGGAAGTCCCGCCACACGGCGTCGCCGAACGACAGGATCCAGACGGACGGGTCGTGCGTCCCGTCGGGGACGCTGTCGCGCACCCCCATCGCCTCAGGGCCGAGACGGGCCACTTCGACGCAGGACTGATCGGGGCCGCAGAGACTGCTTCGTTTCCAGTGGATCGAGTGGACATGGTCGGCTCGCATCCCACCTCCTGCTGCGCGGTGTAGGGGTCAGGGACGGCCGGCGACGTTGCCATCCTGTCTCGTACCCCGCCGCGCCGGAGATCATCTGACGTGCGGGCCACATGTCCGTCCATCCGGTCGAGCCGCTCCGCGGTGGGCGTTCGCCCGCCCGTTGGCCGTCTTTCCCGCGTCGGTTTCACTGAGAACGGCCGAAGCAGCGCCGGGAACGCGGAACATCCGGGGGATGTGCCTCTTGCCAAGGAACAGGACCGCCGTTCGCATCATGCTCATCGGAATCGCCGGCCTCCTGACGATCGCCATGCTGCTGTGGGCGCCGCTCGCACTTCTCGAGATCTACGAGGGGACGCGGACCGACTGGCGGCTGCTCAGCGAGATCGGACAGACCTACGGCGCCGCCTCCGCGCTTCTGTCGGCCGGGGCGTGTCTTGCGGCGGGTGCGGCCTTGGCGAGCCGGGTGAACCGGCGGCGGGGATTCTGACGGTCGCCGTGCGAACCGCAGAAGGGAACGTTCGAAAGAGAGGAGCCGAGTCCGGGGCGCGTGGCGCATGGGACTCGACTCGTCTCGTTGCGCGACGGTGCCGGTCTAGAGGTCGAAGACCCCGTCCTTGACCCGGCCGATGAAGGCGCGCCACTCGTCCTGGGAGAACGTCAGGACGGGACTCTGCTCGCCGCGCTTGGTGTCGCGGGTGCCGATCAGACGGTCAGTGGTGGAGAGGGCCGCCACCTCCACGCAACTGCCGTTCGCCCCGCAGCGTGCACTGCGCCGCCAGCGGGGAGCGGCATCCTCAAAAGGGGACAAAACACTACCTTTCGGATTAATTTGGCCATAAGAGCCCGCCATCCGGCCATCGTCGGGCCAGGTGTGTCCGCTTCCGGGATGAGGCTGTGGAGCACTGATGGCGATACTCCGTTATGGAAAGTGACGTATGAAGGTAACTTTCCGCGGCCGGTGATCGACCGGCCGACTATCGGAGGCACCCTATCAGCATTTCGGTTGTCGCATCCAAAGGAGAGTCGTATCGGTCGGTCCCGAACGAGGTGCATGCTCGTGAATGCGGAAAGCGGCAGGGAAGGGAGCGTCACGACCTCTATGAGGTGAATGTCATCCTTGCGAGCGTGCCGTGGCCCCCGCTGCCCCAATGTCGCCTTTTCGAGGGCGGGCCGCCCTTGCCGCCGCGTTAACGGCATGTTGCGATTCCCTGACGCGGCGGCGGCCGTCCGGCGTGTCAGCGGCGCTGGTGCCAGCGGTCGCGTACGGCGGCCAAATGGCGCCTCGTCTCATGCTCGTCGAGCGACGCCTTCGCCATTCCCTGGTGGGCGAGACGGTACATGTGCGTGGTCTCCTCGCCGTCCAGGTAGCTGAAAGTGATGCTCTCTATGTGCACAATATCGGGAAAGGTCACGTCGTGCACCGGCGAAAATTCTAGCAACGTAAAAGAAGAGGCCAGGATAGGGTGCTTTCCCTGGAGTGAAAGAATGCGGACCGAAACGTTCTCCAGCAGGGACATCTGCCGCAGGTGCTCCATCTGCTCGGCCATCACCGACGGCTCCCCGACCAGCCGGTGCAGCACCGACTCGTCGAGGACGACGTCCAGCTTGAGCGGATACGGCCGGTGCAGCACCTGCTGGCGCCGGAGCCGGACCTCGATCCAGCGCTCGATCTCCGCCGGCGGCTTGGTCGACACCACGTTCCAGCCGTTGACGGTGTGCCGGGCGTAGGGCTCGGTCTGCAGCAGGCCCGGGACGACCAGGTTGTCCCACTGGAGGCTGGCGTCCGCCTCCGACTCCAGGGAGATCAGCTCGCTGTAGCCGGGGCTGAGCTTGGCGTAGTCCTCCCACCAGCCCCGCTTGGTGGCGTCCTGGGCCAGCGCGATCAGCTCGTCCAGGCGGCCGCCGTCCACGCCGTACAGCTTCAGCAGGTCGGTGATGTCGCCGACCCGGGCGCCGGTGCGCGCGTTCTCCAGCCGGCTCACCTTGGCGGTGGACCAGGCGAGCCGGGCGGCGACCTCGTCGCCGGTGAGCCCGCGGGTCTCGCGGAGGCGGCGGAGTTCGATGCCCAGGCGGCGCTGGCGGACGGTCGGGCCGCGTGAGGTGCTCATGGCTGCTGACCTCGGCGGGGAAAGGGGACCTGGAGGGTGCGGGTGGCCTCGGAGGTGCGGAGTGCTGATCGTGGGGGCGGACAGGGGGTGAGCACTCAGCCTCGCTTCTGATCGCGTGACCGACAAGACCATAACCGGTGAGCTAACGGCGCATGACGCAATGAAACTTGCAGAGAAACCTACATTAACGCACAATCGAGATGTCGACCAGAAAATCATAATGCCTGGGAAACCGGGACGTTCCCGCTGGTCACCATCAAAGGAACGTTCCAATTCACGACGGCCGTACCGGCTGCCGGCGCCCGGTCCGGCCCGTCGGGCATTCGCGGCCCGCGACCGCAACGACGCCTCGCCGGGCCATCCGGCCACACCCTTGTGGCCTTCCCTGCTGGGGCACCCGCCATCACAGGCCGGACCGGCCCGCGGGCCGGTGGAAAACGGAGGGGTCCGGTGAACGACCTTCCCCTGCACCGGAGCATTCTCGCCGTCGACATGGAGAGGTCGACGGGTCCGCTCCGCACCAACCCGATCAGGGGCGAGCTGCGCCGCCAGCTCTACGCGATGCTGCGCGCGGCGATGGCGCACGCGGGCATCGGCCCCGGCCGCCACGACCCGTTCGAGGACCGCGGGGACGGGGTGCTGGCGCTGGTCCACCCCGCCGACGAGATCCCCAAGACCTACCTGCTGAGCCGGCTGCTCCCGGAGCTGAACCGGCTGCTGCTGGAGTACAACCTCGGCCTGCCGCCGCAGGAGTGGCCCCGGCGCGGGCTGCGGCTGCGGGCGGTGGTGCACGCCGGGGAGATCCACCGCGATCCCGACGGGTACTTCGGCGAGGCGCTGGACGTGGCGTGCCGGATGCTGGACGCGCGCCGGCTCAAGGCGAGCTTCGCCGCTGTCGCGGCCCCGATGATCGTGGTGGTGTCCGCCGACATCTACTGGAACATCGTGCGGCACGAGTACGACGGCATCCGCCGCGAGAGCTACCGGCCGGGCGTGCGCGTCCAGGTCGGCGGGCGGCGCCACGAGGGCTGGGTGCACGTGCCCGCCGAGCAGGCCGCGGGCCCGGCCGTCGCGCCGCTGCGCGCGGTGGCGGCGGGTCCGGCGGCCTGAACCCGGGTGCGGCGGTGACCGCCGTGGCACCCTGGGTAGGTGATCGTTGGAGTGGGCATCGACGTGGTGGACATCGCGCGGTTCGAGAGGTCCCTGGAGCGCACCCCGGGGCTGCGGACGCGCCTGTTCACCGAGGGGGAGCGGGGGATGGCCGGACGGTCGCTGGCCGCGCGGTTCGCCGCCAAGGAGGCGCTGGCCAAGGCGCTGGGCGCGCCGCGCGGCCTGCTGTGGACCGACGCCGAGGTCCGCCGCGCCGACGACGGGCGCCCCTCGCTCCACGTGACCGGCACGGTCGCGGCGGCGGCCGCCGAACGGGGCGTCGCGCGCTGGCACCTGTCGCTCAGCCACGACGGCGGCATCGCCACCGCGATCGTGATCGCCGAATCGGACCCCGGACAGCCGCGCGAAGGGACATGAGATGCGGTACGCGCACGAGGTCGGCAAGGTACGGGCGGCCGAGCAGGCCCTGATGGCGCGGCTGCCGGAGGGCGCGCTGATGCAGCGGGCCGCCGCCGGGCTGGCGTCGGTCTGCGCCGGCCTGCTGCCCGGCGTCTACGGGGCGCGGGTGGTGCTGCTGGTCGGCTCCGGCGACAACGGCGGCGACGCCCTGTACGCGGGCGCGCGGCTGGCGCGGCGGGGCGCGCGGGTGGTCGCGGTCCCGGCCGGATCGAAGGTCCACGAAGGCGGGCTGGCCGCGCTGCGGGCGGCGGGCGGCCGGGCGGAACCGGACGCGTCGGGCGCGGCCGGCCTCGTCGCCGCGGCCGACCTGATCATCGACGGGCTGACCGGCATCGGCGGCACCGGCGGGCTGCGCGAGCCGCACGCGACCCTGGCCCGGCTCGCCGCCGACGCCGAGGGCACGGTGGTGGCCTGCGACGTGCCGAGCGGCGTGGACGCCTCCACCGGCCGGGTGGACGGCGCGGCCGTGCACGCCGACGTCACCGTCACCTTCGGCACCCACAAGCCCGGCCTGCTCATCGACCCGGGCGCGGCGCACTGCGGCGTGGTGGAGCTGGTGGACATCGGGCTGGGCGGCGACCTGCCCGATCCCGACGTGGTCGCGCCCTGGCCCGAGGACGTGCGGCCGCCCGACCCCGGCCCCGAGTCCGACAAGTACCGGCGCGGCGTGGTCGGCGTCCTGGCCGGGAGCGACCAGTACACCGGCGCGGCGGTGCTCAGCGCCGGCGGCGCGGTGCACGGCGGCGCGGGCATGGTGCGCTTCGCGTCGGTGCCGCACCCGGTGGAGCTGGTCCGGCGGCGCTGGCCCGAGGCGGTCACCACGGTGATCGAGCCGGGGCCGCGGGCGCTGGAGCGGGTGGGCCGGGTGCAGGCGTGGGTGGTCGGGCCGGGCCTCGGCACCGGCGACGACGCGCACGCCCTGGTGGAGGCGGCGCTGCGCACCGAGGTACCGGTGCTGGTGGACGCCGACGGCCTCACCGTCGTGGCCCGGCACCGCGACTGGCTGGCCCGGGACGCGCCGACCGTGCTCACCCCGCACGCGGGCGAGCTGGCCCGGCTGATCGGCGCCGACCGCGAGCGCATCGAGGCGCGCCGCCTGGAGCACGTGCGCCGGGCCGCCGCCGAGCTGGGCGCGACCGTGCTGCTCAAGGGCTCGACCACGCTGGTCGCCGAGCAGGACCGGCCGGTGCGCGTCAACCCGTCCGGCACGCCCCGGCTGGCCACCGCGGGCACCGGCGACGTGCTGTCGGGGCTGGTCGGCGCGCTGCTGGCGGGCGGGACGCCCGCGCTGGAGGCCGCCGCCGCCGGGGCCTACCTGCACGGCCTGGCCGCGCGCCTCGCCGCCGCCGGGCCGCGCGGCGACGGGCCCGGGGGCGACCGGCGGGGCGAGTCCCCGATCAGCGCGTTCGACGTGATCACCGCGCTGCCGAAGGCGTTCCGCGCCCTCGGCTGAACCCCGCCGCGCCCTCGCGCGTCCCAAAGGGTGAGGAACACCGCGGGTGTTCACGGGGACGACGGGGAGCCGGCCGCCGGGGGCGCGCCGGGCCGGTGCCGGGGGACGCGACTTCGCCCCGGTCACCGCCCCGGGGACGGCACACTGGGTAACCATGAGGAGTCCAGCGCAGGCACGCATCGATCTCGACGCCATCAGCGGCAACATCACCCTGCTGCGGGAACGCGCGCGCGGCGCCGAGGTCATGGCGATGGTCAAGGCCGAGGCGTACGGGCACGGCATCGTCCCGGCCGCCCGCGCCGCCCTGGCCGGCGGCGCGACCTGGCTCGGCGTGGCGAAACTGGTCGAGGGCCTGCGGCTGCGCGAGGCCGGGGTGACCGGCGTGCCGGTGCTGGTGTGCCTGAGCGTGCCCGGCGAGCCCTACGAGCGGGCCGTCGCCGCGGACGTCGACCTGACGGTCGGGGCGCCGTGGGCCGTGGCGGAGATCGCCGCCGCCGCGCGCCTGGCGGGCAGGCCCGCCCGCGTCCACCTCAAGGCCGACACCGGCATGAGCCGGGGCGGCGCGGGCCCCGACGACTGGCCCGGCCTGGTGGAGGCCGCGCTGGCGGCCGAGGCCGAGGGCGTGCTCCAGGTCGTCGGGATCATGTCGCACTTCGCCTGCGCCGACGAGCCCGACCACCCGTCGGTGCCGCGCCAGCTCGCCGCGTTCACCGAGATGGTCGAGCAGGCCGAGAAGGCGGGCGTGCGGCCGGAGGTGCGGCACCTCGCCAACTCGGCGGCGGCGCTGACGCTGCCGCAGGCCCGCTTCGACCTGGTGCGGCCGGGCATCGCCACCTACGGGCTCACCCCGGTGCCGCGGATCGGCGACTTCGGGCTGCGGCCCGCGATGACGCTCACCGCCGACGCCTCGCTGGTCAAGCGGGTCCCGGCGGGCAGCGGCGTGTCCTACGGCCACACCTACATCACCGAACACGACACCAACCTGGCCGTGGTGCCCGCCGGCTACGGCGACGGCGTCCCCCGGCACGGCTCCAACGTGCTGGAGGTGCTGGCGGGCGGCGCCCGCCGCCGCATAGCCGGGCGGGTGTGCATGGACCAGTTCGTCATCGACCTCGGCGACGACGTGATCGCCGCCGGGGACGAGATCGTGCTGTTCGGGCCCGGTGACCGGGGGGAGCCGACCGCCCAGGAGTGGGCGGACGCGCTCGGCACGATCTCGTATGAGATCGTCACCCGGATCGGGTCCAGGGTGCCCCGCGTGTACACCGGGCGGCTCGCCGGAGAGGTAGGGCATGGATAGCAGGAGAAGGCGCAGGATCGGCGTCGCCGGGGCCGTCGCGGGCGTCGGCGCGGCCGGGGTCGGCGCGGCGGTGGGGCTGCGGCACCTCGCGGTCGGCCGGATCAGGCTGCGGCCCGACCCCGACGCCGGCGAGCCGTTCGGCGGGCTGCGCGGCGAGCCGATGACGGTCACCGCCGACGACGGCCTGGCGCTGCACGTGGAGGTCGAGGGCCCCGAGGACGCGCCGCTGACGGTGCTGTTCTGCCACGGCTACTGCCTCACCCAGGACACCTGGCACTACCAGCGCCGCGACCTGCCCGACGGCGACCGGCTGCGGCTCGTGTTCTGGGACCAGCGCAGCCACGGCCGGTCGGGGCGCAGCGACGCCGTGCACGCCACCGTCGACCAGACCGGCGCCGACCTGGAGGCGGTGCTGCGCGCCACGGTGCGGCCCGGCGGCCGGGTGGTGCTGGTCGGCCACTCCATGGGCGGCATGTCGATCATGGCGCTGGCCGACGCGCGCCCCGAGCTGTTCGGCGACCCGGTGGTGGGGGTGGCGCTGGTCAACACCTCCGGCGGCGACCTGCGCGAGATGACGCTGGGCCTGCCGATGGCGCTGGCCAAGCTGATCCGCCCGCTCACCCCCGGCACGCTGCGCGGCCTCGGCCGCCGCGCCGACCTGGTGGACCGGGTGCGCGGGCTGGGCGCGGACGTGGCGTTCATGGTCACCAAGCGGATGGCGTTCGCCGACCCGCAGATCAGCCCGACCGTGGTGGACTTCCTGGAGCAGATGATCCGGGCCACCCCGATCGATGTGATCGCCGAGTTCTACCCGGCGCTGGTCGGCCACGACAAGGCGGCGGCGCTGGAGGTGATCGGCAAGGTGCCCGCGGTGGTCATGACCGGCGGCCGGGACCGGCTGACCCCGCCCGCGCACGGCCGCCGCATCGCCGAGGCGCTGCCGGACGCCGAGCTGGTGGAGATCGAGCGGGCCGGGCACGTGCTGCCGCTGGAGTATCCGGGCGTGGTCACCGGCGGGGTGCGCCGCCTGCTGGACCGGGTCCGTCCGATGATCGAGGAGCGTTCCGCGTGAGCGGACCGGACGTGGGGGATCGAACGTGGGGGGATCGAGCATGGAGGAGCAGGACGTGAAGGGGCAGGGCGCCGAGGGCCGGAGCGCGGGCATCACCGTCCCGGTCCCGACCGCCGCCGACATGCGGGAGCTCGGCGTCCGGCTGGCCGGGCTGCTGCGCGCCGGCGACCTGCTGGTGCTGACCGGCGACCTCGGCGCGGGCAAGACCACGCTGACCCAGGGCATCGGCGAGGGGCTGAAGGTGCGCGGCCCGATCACCTCGCCGACCTTCGTGATCGCGCGGGTGCACCCGTCGCTGGCCGGCGGTCCCGGCCTGGTGCACGTGGACGCCTACCGGCTGGGCGGCTTCGCGGAGCTGGACGACCTGGACCTGGACGCCTCGCTCGCCGAATCGGTGACGATCGTGGAATGGGGCGAGGGACTGGCCGAGGGGCTGGCCGACGAACGGCTGGAATTGATCATCTCGCGAGCCGCCGACGACTCCACCGAGGAGCGCACCGTGCGGCTGTCGGGGATTGGTGATCGCTGGGCCGACCTGCAAGATCACCTTAACTCCTAAAGTGAAAAACCCTCGCATTTTTTGTCAGTGTGCGCCGACACCTTTGCGGGGAGATGTCGTACTCTTTGCCGGAACGAACCTCACCTTCGCGACATAACAGTTTTCCTCGACGCAGGAGTGGTATCCGGTGAGTGGTAGCCATCGCAGCGGAAGTCACCGCATGGACAGCTACCGTGGTTCGGGCGGCGACCACGGCGCGGCAGGCGACGGTTACCGAACGGGCAGCGGTGAGCACGGCCAGGGAGAGCAACGGCACGGCGGGTACGGGCAGGCCCCGACCGGCGGGTACGGCGCGAGCGCGCCCACCGGCGGCGCGCCCCTTCCGGACGCCCAGATCACCGGTGACCACCGGCTGACCGGCGCGCGGTACCCCTCCCAGCAGCCCGCCGGCGGCTCGACCGGATACCCGGTCGGCGGTTCGGCCGAATACGCCGCAGGAGGCTCCGCCGGCCACCCCCTCAGAAGTTCCGCCGAGCGCCCGGCCTCCGGCTCCGGCGACTACGGCCTGGGCGGCCCGCGCTACTCCGGCGCGTCCTCCGCATCCTCCGCGTCGTCCTCGACCGGCGGCCACCGCACGGTGACCGGCGAGCACCGCCGTCCCACCCAGCCCGGCTCCCGCCGCTCGGCGTCCGGCTCCGGCCACCGCACCGGCAGCGGCAGCCACCGCCGCGTCGAGCGCGAGCGCCGCACCGGCCGCCGCCTCGGCCTCATCCTCGCGGGCATCGCCACCGGCGCGGGCGTGTGCGTGCTGGCCGCCGTCGCGATCCTCAGCAACGTCGGGGTGGGCGGCGAGCGCGACGCGGGCCAGATCGTGGGCAGCGGCGCGGCCGAGTCCTCCGCTCCCGCCAAGTCCGAGCGCTCGGTCGTCCCCGACGCCTGCGAGCTGGTCGGCGCCGACCTGGCCGGGAAGCTGGCCCCCAAGGCCGACCGCACCCAGGCCGACAACTACCAGAGCAACGAGCGCCAGAACCAGTGCGTCTGGGGCGCCTACACCGGCGACCGCAAGCGCCAGCTCACCCTGGAGCTGCGGGCGGTCGCCGGAGCCGCCGAGCAGAGCCCCACCGACGCCGCGCGCCGCACCTTCGGCTCCGAGCGCCGCGCCGACGAGTCGGGCAAGGCGCTGCTGGCCGGGCAGGAGCTGACCGACAAGGCCAAGCCCGCCGACCTGGGCGAGGAGAGCTACGTCGTCTACAGCGTGGACAAGGGCCAGGGCGCGGGCGAGGCCATCGCCAACGTGCGCGTCGCCAACGTCCTGGTGACCGTGCACTACTCGGGCAGCAACCACGGCGACCCGCTGAGCGCCGACGACGCCATGGACGGCTCGGTCGAGGCCGCCCGCGCCGCCGTGAAGCGGCTGGCCGCCGAGCAGTAGCCGCCGGGTAAAGGCCGGACACACCTCCCGGAGCCGGGACCGGCATCCCGGCCGGGCGGATAGGCTTGCCCATCGTGCTGGTCTTGGCTTTCGACACCGCCACCGCCGCGGTCACCGTCGCGCTGTACGAATGGACCCCGGGCGAGGGAGTGCGCGCCCGCGGGGCCGCCGAAGCGGTGGACCGGCGCAGGCACACCGAGCTGCTCACCCCGTCGGTCGCCCAGGTGCTGGCCGACGCGGGCGCCGCGCCCGCCGACCTCAGCGCCATCGCCGTCGGCGTCGGCCCCGGGCCCTACACCGGGCTGCGGGTCGGCCTGGTCACCGCGATCGCCATGGGCGAGGCGCTGCGCGTCCCGGTGCACGGGGCGTGCACGCTGGACGTGATCGCCTGGGCGTCCGGCCGCGAGGAGCCGTTCGTGGTCGCCACCGACGCCCGCCGCAAAGAGGTCTACTGGGCCCGCTACGACTCCGCGCGGGTCCGCGCCACCGAGCCCGCCGTCGGCCCCGCCGCCGGGCTGCCCGAGGGGCTGCCGGTCATCGGGGAGGGCGCGCAGCTGTACGCCGAGGTGCTCGGCGACCGGGCCGCCGACCCCGCCCCGCTGCTGCCCTCGGCCACCGCGCTCGCCGAGCTGGCGGTGACGCGCCTGTCGGGCCGCCCCGGCCCCGCGCTGCTGCCGCCCGAGCCGCTCTACCTGCGCCGTCCCGACGCCAAGGAGCCCGGCCCGCGCAAGAAGGTGACCCCGGCGTGACGCAGGGCACCGCGCTGATCCGGGGCATGGCCGAGGCCGACCTGCCCGCCGTCCACGCGCTGGAGCGGGAGCTGTTCCCCGAGGACGCCTGGAGCATGGACATGCTGCGGGGCGAGCTGGCCGACCAGCCGCGCACCCGCCACTACGTGGTCGCCGAGCTGCCCGGCGGGCCCGCCGGGCAGGGCGCCGGGGAGCTGGTCGGCTACGCCGGGCTCGCGGCGGCCGGCGGCCAGGCCGACGTGCAGACCATCGGCGTGCGGCCCGACCGGCGCGGCTCGGGGCTGGGCGCGGCGCTGCTGACCGAGCTGCTGGAGGAGGCGGCGCGGCGCGGCAGCGAGGCGGTGTTCCTGGAGGTGCGGGCCGACAACGCGCCCGCCCAGCGCCTGTACGAGCGCTTCGGGTTCGAGCGGGTGGGCCTGCGCAAGCGCTACTACCAGCCGTCCGGCGTGGACGCGATCGTGATGCGGCTGGTGCTGCGCGCCCGGCCGCCGGTGGGATTCTCGCGAGAGGCATAAATGATCATCGATTCGGAGCCGCTGGTCCTGGGGATCGAGACCTCGTGCGACGAGACCGGCGTCGGCATCGTGCGCGGCACCACGCTGCTGGCCGACGCGGTCGCCTCCAGCGTCGAGCAGCACGCCCGCTTCGGCGGCGTGGTGCCCGAGGTCGCCTCGCGCGCGCACCTGGAGGCGATGGCCCCCACGGTCGAGCGCGCGCTCGCCGACGCGGGCGTCGCCTTCGCCGACATCGACGCGTTCGCGGTGACGGCCGGGCCGGGCCTGCCGGGCGCCCTGATGGTCGGGGTCGCCGCGGCCAAGGCGTACTCGCTGTCGCTGGGCAAGCCGCTGTACGGGGTCAACCACCTCGCCGCGCACGTGTGCGTGGACCAGCTCGAACACGGGCCGCTGCCCAAGCCGTGCGTGGCGATGCTGGTGTCGGGCGGGCACTCCTCGCTGCTGCTGGTGCCGGACGTGGCCACCGACGTGCGGCTGCTGGGCTCGACCGTCGACGACGCGGCGGGCGAGGCGTTCGACAAGGTCGCGCGGGTGCTGGACCTCGGCTTCCCGGGCGGGCCGTTCATCGACAGGGCCGCCCGCGAGGGCGACCGCGCCGCGATCGGCTTCCCGCGCGGCAAGTACGCCGACGGCACCTACGACTTCTCCTTCTCCGGCCTGAAGACCGCCGTCGCGCGGTGGGTGGAGGCCCGCGAGCGCGCCGGGGAGCCGGTGCCGGTCGCCGACGTGGCCGCCTCGTTCCAGGAGGCGGTGGTGGACGTGCTCACCCACAAGGCGCTCCAGGTCTGCAAGGCCAACGACGTGCAGGACCTGCTGATCGGCGGCGGCGTCGCGGCCAACTCGCGGCTGCGCGCGCTGGCGCAGGAGCGCTGCGACCGCGCCGGGGTGCGGCTGCGGGTGCCGCGGCCCAAGCTGTGCACCGACAACGGCGCGATGGTCGCGGCGCTGGGCTCGGAGCTGGTCTCGTCCGGTCTCGCGCCCTCGGAGCTGGACCTGCCCGCCGACTCCAGCCTGCCGATCGAGGCCGTCCGGCTGTAGCGGCGGGCCGGGCGCGTCAGGCCGCGGCCAGGAGGGCGGCCAGGTACTCCTCGCAGAGGGGGACGTCCTCCTCCGGCAGCACCCGGTCGCCGTCCTCGGGCAGCAGGTCCAGCAGGCACCGCAGGTCCCAGTACGGGTCGTGCTCGTGGCCGCCCGACACCTGGTCGAACACCTTCAGGAACCGGTCGGCGGCCTGCACGCCGTGCCGCAGCGCCAGCCCCAGCCGCATCCGCGCCACATCCACCGCGACCGGGCCGCAGGAGGCGTCCGACCAGTCCACCACGCCGGTCAGCCGGCCGTGGGCCCAGAGCGTGTTGTCCGGCTCGTAGTCGCGGTGGATGAACCGGGACGGCGCGTGCGGCGCGGGCCGCGCGGCCGCCTCGTGGGCGCGGTCCCACAACCAGGGGCGCAGCGCGTGCGCGGGCGGCAGCCGCAGGTCGAGCCGGTTGGCGGGCATGTACGGCGGCATCGAGGCCGCGCCGCGCAGCGCGTGCACCGACAACATCGCGGCGGCGAGCTGGATCAGGTACTCGTCGAGGTCGCCCGGGGCCGGGCGCGGCCGGTGGCCGTTCAGCCGGGTGATCAGCAGGGCCGGGGTGCCGCAGTGGGCGCCCGCCGGATCGGCGGCGACCAGCGCGGGGGTGGGCAGCTCGCAGCCGACCAGCAGCGCCAGCGCGGCGATCTCGCGTTCGGGGGAGAACTCGGCGGCGGCGAGGCCCTCGCGCGGCAGCCAGCGGCGCAGCACCAGCCGGTGCGCGCTGCCCGAGCGGCTCTCCACCAGCAGGGCGTGGTTCGCGTGGGCGGTGCCGCCCGGCAGCGGGCGGACCAGGCGCACCTCGGCGCCCGGGCCGAGACACCGCTCGACCCAGCGCGTCGCGCGGTCGGTCAGGGCCTCGGTCGGCGGGCAGAAGGCGGGTGGGTGCGTCACGACCACCATCAAAACGGATTCCGGCGCGTATTGAGCGTGATTTTGCGAAGCCGGAACGTAACGAAAGGCACGTCATCGACGTGCCTTGATCGACGAGCGACCCGCCGGGGCCGGCGGGCGAACCGGGTGGGGCGTCCTGAGGGGTTCGGTCAGGGACGCCCCACCTCAGCCCTCAGTCCTTCCCCTCGCGACGCGGGCGCAGCAGCGCCTCGGCCAGTGCCAGCATGGTCTCCTCCAGCGTGGACAGCCGCTTGAGGACGTCCTCGTGCACCGCGGTCACCTGCTTGGTGACGTCGTCGTGCACGAAGTCGACGCGCATGCCGACCCGTTCCTGCACGTCCTCGAAGCGCTGACCCAGCGCCTCCTGGACCGCCTCGGCGCGGCGGGTGACCTCGTCCTGGACTCCGTCCACCCGCTTGCCGAACTCCTCCTGCACGCCGTCGACCTGCCGGGCGACGTCCTCCTGGAGGCCGCTGACCTGCTGGGTGACGTTCTCGTGGATGCTGTCCACCTGCTTGGTGACGTCCTGGTGGATGTCCTCGATCCGCTTGGACACGTCCGAGTGCACGCCGGTGACCTGGCGCGACACCTCGTTCTGCACCGACTCGACCTGCTTGGTCACATCGATGTGCACCGACTCGACGCTGCGGGAGACGATGTCCACCTGGGTGGTGAACTCCTCCAGCGCGCCGTCGACCTTCTTGGTGACCTCCTCGTGGATGCCCTCGATGCGCTTGCGGACGTCCTCGTGCACGTCCTCGAACCGGCGGGAGAACTCGTCCATCCGCTTGGCGACGTCGCTGTAGGCCGTCTCGGCGATCTGCGACATGGTCGCCTTGACCTCGTCGCGGTCCGGGCGGGCCCGCAGCTCGTCGATCAGCGGGTCGACGGCCTGGGTCAGGTGCTTCTCCAGCGCCTCGAACCGGTCGCCGTAGTCGACCACCGGCCGCTCGGCCAGGTCGCGGAGCTTGCGGTGCAGTTCGGAGATCTCCAGCGTGGCCGGCAGCTGCCCGATGCGGTCGTTGACCCCGTCGATGCGGTCGTCGATGCCCTCGAACCGGCCGTCCAGCCCGTCCAGCTTGCCCGACAGGCCCTCAAGGCGGCCGTCCAGCCCCTCCAGCCGCCCGTCCAGCCCGTCCAGCCGGCCGCCGACGCCCTCGACGCGGCCGTTGACCGCCTCCAGGCCCTGCTCCACGCGCTCGGCCATCTCGCCCAGGGACTGGTCGACCCGGGTGCTGATGCCATTGACCGAGTGTTCGAGCTTCTCCGAGCGGTGCCCCAGCTCGGCCAGCGACTTGTCCAGCCGGTTGAACCGGACGGACGCGGCCTCCATGCTGCCCTGCAGCTTGTCGAGCCGCTTGCCCATCTCCTCCATGCGCTGCGACGCCTGCTGGGTGACGTCGGTGATGTGCTGCGCGGAGTCGATGACCGCCTGGATGCGGCTCAGACCCTCGTCCACGTGCTCGCCGATGGCGCCGAGATCGGCCCACAGCGCCGGCAGTTCGGCGACGGGCTTGACGCGCTCGCCCACCGACTCGATGTGCTCGGCCAGGCCCTCGGCCCACTCCGGGGGCTTGCCGGTCAGCTCGTCGACCTGCCCGCGGACGGTGTCGAGCTGCCCGGTGAGCCCGCTCAGCTCGCGCTCGCGCACCTCCCGCAGCAGCCACTCCATGCCCTCCAGCCGCTGGCGGATCTCGTCCAGAACCTGACCCTGGGAGCGCTGTTCATAGACGTGGTCCTGCGCCGCACGGGCGAGCAACTCCCGCATCCGATCCGAGACCGGTTGACCCCCCGTCTGCAGGAAGTTGTGATTGGTTTCCACCCGATGCTCCTTCGTGTGCCGACGCGACGAAATGGCGCGCGGCATTGAATCGTGAACGCCTCACTGTAGTGCGTGCACGGCACCGCTATAAGAGGTAGCAGGGAACATTACGAGTTCTGTGGAATGCGCTTGATATCCGCAAGGTCGCGGACGTTTGGTTGATCCTTCCGACGGCGGTTTCCGGGTTTTCGCGGCCCCTTTGCGGTAATGCGGCGGTGCGGCCCGGTGCGGGGGCCGGTCCCGCGGCGGGCGCCGGCGGCGCGGCGCGGCGCGCGGCGGCGGGGCGGAACCGCGCATCTCGGCCAACGCCACCGGTTCGACCCCGCCGTTCGGGGGCGATCGGTCTGCGGTGCGCGGTTCGACCGGGATGCCGCCGGGCGTCCGGGCCGGTGCCGCGGCCGGGGTCCCGGCCGCAATTGTCGATCATCGCCGGGCGATGGCCGGACGCGCTCCCTGAACCTCTCTTGGTCTTTTTTCGGCCGTTGATCTGGACATGCCGTTTCCCGCCTTCCGAGGGCGGACTTGGCGGGGTGCCGCAAAGGCTTAGTGAAGGCAATGCCGGAAAGCGCGCAGTATTTGCGCGGGCGTGGTGCGTCTCCCGCGTCCACTTGGCGTTGCGAAGCGGGGCCGGCCGCGTAAGGAGATCTTTGGGATTGATTGCCGGACGGGGCCCGTCTGGGCGCGTTCGGGGCGGGCAGGGGGTTGCAAGCGCGCTTGCAACCCCTTCAGAGGCGCGCGGGGCGGGCCAGCAGCGCGATCGGGTCGTTGCCCACGCGGGTCAGCACCAGGGTCATCTCCCGCGCGCCGCGCGGCGCCTTGCGGCCGAAGCCCAGGTCGCGGCGCAGCCGGTCCACGTCCACCGCCGAGCCGCGCTTCTTCACCGTCAGCACGCCGACGTCGCGGCGGCGCAGCTCCCCGCGCAGCCGCTTCACCGAGAACGGCAGCACGTCCTCGATCTCGTAGGCGGCGGCGAACGGCGTGGGCAGCAGCGCGTCGGCGGTGATGTAGGCGATGTGCGGGTCGGCCAGCCCGCCGCCGAGCCGGACGGCGACCTCGGCGACCAGGTGGGCGCGGATGACCGCGCCGTCGGGCTCGTACAGGTAGCGGCCCCAGCCGCGCACCGGCGGGTCGCCGAGGCCCGGCACCGGCGTCAGGGTCTCGGTCACCGGGTCGGCGCCGCCGGAGATGAGGGTGGCGCGCCGCCCCACGTCCCCGGCCAGCTCGCCCAGCCACAGCGCGGCCTCCTTGACCTCCCCGGCGACCGACACCCACTCGGCCTCCACCGGGCCCTTGACGGCGGCCGCGTCGCCCCACAGCGCCTCGTGCGGGATGCCGGGGGCCACCTTGACGCACGCGGCGGGCACCTGGCCGGCCAGGTCCAGGACGGTGTCGAGGGGCGGCTCGTAGGAGCGCGGGTCGAACACCCGGCCGCGCGCCGTGCGGCGGCCCGGGTCGGCGAACACGGCCGCGTACCCGGCGGGGTCCTGCTCGGTGGCGTCGCCCCGGCGGATCGAGGCCGGGCCGTCCAGCCCGAACTCGGTCACGTTGGCGGCGGCGACCTCGGCGGTCAGCGGGTCCAGTTCGACGCCGACGCCGGTCACGCCCTCGCGCGTGCGCGCGATGAGGTCGGCTCCGATCCCGCAGCCCAGCTCCAGCACCTGGCCCGCCGGAGGAAGGTAGGTGGCGAAGCGCTTGGCGCGGTGCCGGGCGACCGAGGCGCGCGTGGACTGCTCCAGCCCGGCCGGGGTGAAGTACATGCGCCCGGCGTCGGCGCCGAACTTGGCGCGGCCGCGCTCGCGCAGCCGCACCTGGGTGAGTGCGGCCGCCACGAGATCGGCCGGATAGCGCTCCCGCAGCCGGCTCGCCGTGGCCAGCAGAGCGTTCTCGCCGACGTCCGACGCGGCGGCCGCGGCGAGCACCGACCGGCCCTCCGGAGTCAGCAGGCCGCGGAACCCCTCGATGTCCATAGGCTGGACGTTAGCCGGGCCGACCATGGGTTTCGTCCGTCGGGCACGTTCCGGGCGGGTCCGGTCCGGCACTCGGCACCGGGGTCGGCCGTGTTCGTGTTGACGGCTCACGGGGCACGGCATAGAGTCCGTGACTGGCACTCTCCCTACGAGAGTGCCAACACAGCGACAAAGGTTCGGTCTGGCACCCGCGACGACAGGCCGGTCCAGGGTCGCCTTCTCTGTCATATGTGCCGACCGGCCGCCACGGCCGGTCGCGGACCAATCGAAGGGGAGGTCAGATCGTGACGACCGCCACCAAGGTTGTTCTCAAGCCGCTCGAGGACCGCATCGTCGTCCAGCCGCTTGAGGCCGAGACCACCACCGCGTCGGGCCTGGTGATTCCCGACACCGCCAAGGAGAAGCCCCAGGAGGGCACCGTCCTGGCCGTCGGCCCGGGCCGGGTCGACGACAAGGGCGCCCGCGTGGAGCTCGACGTCAAGGTCGGTGACGTGGTGCTGTACAGCAAGTACGGCGGCACCGAGGTCAAGTACAACGGCGAGGAGTACCTGGTGCTCTCCGCCCGCGACGTCCTCGCGATCATCGAGAAGTAAAGACCTGAGACGTACCGTGCCGCCCCGGTCCCGCCCTCTGACGGAGGCGGGCCCGGGGCGGGCGCGTTGAGAAGGAGATCTCCTCATGGCGAAGATCCTGGAGTTCGACGAGAACGCGCGGCGCGCCCTGGAGCGCGGCGTGAACGCCCTCGCCGACGCCGTCAAGGTGACGATCGGCCCGCGCGGCCGCAACGTCGTCATCGACAAGAAGTTCGGTGCGCCGACCATCACCAACGACGGCGTCACCATCGCCCGCGAGGTGGAGCTGGAGGACCCCTACGAGAACCTGGGGGCCCAGCTCGCCAAGGAAGTGGCGACCAAGACCAACGACATCGCCGGTGACGGCACCACCACCGCCACCGTGCTGGCCCAGGCGCTGGTACGCGAGGGCACCCGCAACGTGGCCGCCGGCGCCTCGCCGCTCGGCCTCAAGCGCGGCATCGACGCGGCCGCCCGCTACGTCTCCGACCAGCTCCTGAAGTCGGCCCGCGAGGTCGAGGAGAAGGGCGAGATCGCGCACGTGGCGACGATCTCGGCCCAGGACGCGCAGATCGGCGAGCTGATCGCCGAGGCGTTCGAGAAGGTCGGCAAGGACGGCGTCATCACCGTCGAGGAGGCCCACACCATGGGCCTGGAGCTGGAGTTCACCGAGGGCCTCCAGTTCGACAAGGGCTACCTGTCGCCGCACATGGTGACCGACCCCGAGCGCATGGAGGCCGTCCTGGAGGACGCCTACGTGCTGATCGTGGACGGCAAGATCGGCAACGTGCAGGAGTTCCTGCCGCTGGCCGAGAAGGTCGCCCAGACCAAGAAGCCGCTGCTGGTGGTGGCCGAGGACGTCGAGGGCGAGGCCCTGGCGCTGCTGGTCGCCAACAAGATCCGCGGCACCTTCCTGTCGGTGGCCGTCAAGGCCCCCGGCTTCGGCGACCGCCGCAAGGCGATGCTGGGCGACATGGCCACCCTGACCGGCGGCCAGGTCGTCTCCGAGGCCATCGGCCTCAAGCTCGACTCGATCGGCCTGGAGGACCTCGGCCGCGCCCGGCGGATCACCGTCACCAAGGACGCCACCACCATCGTGGACGGCGAGGGCTCGGCCGACGAGATCAACGCCCGGGTCAACCAGATCAAGGTCGAGATCGAGAACTCCGACTCCGACTGGGACCGCGAGAAGCTCCAGGAGCGCCTCGCCAAGCTGGCCGGCGGCGTGTGCGTGCTGCGCGTCGGCGCGGCCACCGAGGTGGAGCTCAAGGAGAAGAAGCACCGCCTGGAGGACGCCATCTCGGCGACCCGCGCGGCCATCGAGGAGGGCATCGTCTCCGGCGGCGGCTCCGCGCTGGTGCACGTGGCCAAGGAGGGCTTCGACGCCCTCGGCCTCACCGGCGACGAGGCCACCGGCGCCGAGGCCGTGCGCCGCGCCCTGGTCGAGCCGCTGCGCTGGATCTCGGAGAACGCGGGCCAGGAGGGCTACGTCGTGGTCTCCAAGGTGCAGGAGCTGAAGGCCGGCCACGGCTACAACGCCGCCACCGGCGAGTACGGCGACCTGGTCGCCCAGGGCGTCATCGACCCGGTGAAGGTCACCCGCTCGGCGGTCACCAACGCCGCCTCCATCGCGGGCATGCTGCTCACCACCGAGGCCCTGGTCGTGGAGAAGCCGGAGGAGGCCGACGAGGCCGCCGCCGGTGGCCACGGCCACGGTCACGGCCACGGGCACTGAGTTAAATGGCCTTTCGGCCCAGCACCTTCGCCTAGAGGCTCAGGAGCTGACCGAAAAGCGTGCGAGCGCCACATCGCTTCGCGATCTGCCGCCGGGGGCCTCGCCTTCGGCATCGGCCCCCGGCGGCAGTTAGGCGCTCGCGTGCGGGTCGGCCTTTGCGCTCGGGTTCGCGTTCCTAAGCGGGCTCGTGCTCGCGCCGAAGGTGTTGAAAGCGTCCGCCGCGCCCCTGGGGCGCGGCGGACGCTTTCGTGTGGAGGGGCGCTCGGATGCGAAGCCGGGGGTGCCTCCAGCGACGATCTTGTCTTTTTGCGCCGCTCCGGGAGTGACACTTTTGTAGCTTGCTGAGCTGTTTATTGCTATTTAAAGCGAAAAGCAGAGAATGGCGGGCACTCAGCGCCACAACGTGACCGCGTTGCGTGGTAATGCGTGGCTCGTCCCAGCACTGTGACCATTCCGTTGTCGTGCACAGTGGAGACAGGCACCGGGCCGCTGGGCATCATGCTCTACGTGACCGAGGGATGCTTCGCCGGGACGGGTACCGCGGGCGTGACCGAACCCTCGGGGGGGCCCGCACCTCCGCCTTCCCCCGACGCCGGGCGGCTGCGCCTGCTGCGGGAGGACGCCGGGGAGCGGCCGGGCGATCTGAAGGAGCTCACCGACCTGGCCGTCCAGGGCGATCCGGGCGCGATCGAGGTGCTCATCGGACAGGTGCGCCCGATGGTGGTGCGCTACTGCCGGGCCCGGCTCGGCCGCGTGTCAGGGCAGTACCACATCGCCGACGACGTCGCCCAGGAGGTCTGCATCGCGGTGCTGTCGGCGCTGCCGCGCTACCGCGACATGGGCCGCCCGTTCGCCTCGTTCGTCTTCGGCATCGCCGCGCACAAGATCGCCGACGCGCTGCGCAGCGCGGTGCGTGCGGCCGTGCCCACCGAGGACCTGCCCGACGGCCCCGACGACCGGCCCGGGCCCGAGGAGACGGTGGTCCGCTACATCGAGGCGCAACGCGCCCGCGACCTGCTCACGCGCCTGCCCGACCACCAGCGGGAACTGGTCCTGCTGCGGGTGGTGGCGGGCCTGTCGGCGGAGGAGACCGGTAATGTGCTGGGCATGTCCGCGGGGGCGGTACGGGTCGCGCAGCACCGGGCACTGGCCCGGCTTCGGGCGATGGCGAGAGAGGAGTCGATCGCTTGACGGAGCGGAGCCATGGCGCCCCGGATCCGGTCGGGCCTTCGCACTCCGGCGGCCGCCCCGTCCGGTCCCGGGCGAACGTCCCGCGCGCCGATCCGGCTGGGATCGGCCGCACCGACGCCATCATCGAGGCTTTGGCCGACCGGCGCGCTGCCGCCTGTGAGGCCGATCCGGCCGTGCGGCTGCTGCGGGCGCTGATCGCCGACGTGGACGAGCCGGTGCTGCGGCGCGTGCCCGCCGGAGAGGCGGCCGAGCGCGGCCTTGAGCCGGCGGAGGCGTCCGGCACGCCGCAGGCGTCCGCGCAGACCTCCGATCCCGACGCTTCCGCGGCGCCCTCCTCGCGCCGCCGCGGCCCCCGCACCATCGTCGCGCTCGGCGTGGCCGGGGTGGTGCTGGCGAGCACGGGCGTGGCGGCGGCGGGCGGCGGCGTCATCGAGCCGGCCGCCCCCGCCCCGAAGGCCGCCGAGGCCGACCGCGGCGAAGCCGGCCGACCGGGCCCGCTCCGAGCGGGCTTCGCGCGCGCGTACGCGGCAGGGGCCCGACGTCCGGCCGGTCGGCGTCCCCGCCCCGCCGGCGCGGCGGCCGGACGAGCGCCGGGACCGCGGTCCCGAGCCGCGTCCGGCGGCCGAGCCCGACGCGCTGCGCGACCGGCTCGACGACCTGCGGGACGGGCTGGAGGGCCTGCTGCCGCCGCGCACCGAGTCCCGGCAGCCGTCCACCTGGCCCGCGCAGCCCGACCGGCGCGGCGACAGGGGCGACCGGGGCGACCGGGGCGACCGAGGGGACAGGGGCGACCGGGATCCGGGCGACCAGACCCGGCGCCGACTGGACGACATCCGCCGCCGCACCGAGAAGCGGCTCGGCCGGTACCGCTGAGCGGCCGGGGACGGGGCGTCAGTCGCCCTCGCGGCCCTCTTCGCTGTCGATCACGCCGTCCACGTAGCCGCGGGCGTACTCCCAGCTGACGTAGTCGACCGGGTCGGGCGACAGGGCGGGCTCGTGGACGCGGGGCAGCCCCTGGTCGAGCAGGTGCCGCAGGTTGCCGTGCAGCAGCTCCCAGTCGATGTAGTGCAGCTTGCCGCAGTCGCCGCAGTCCACGGTGAGGCCGCGCACGCCCAGCGGCTCCAGCAGGGCGCGGAAGACCTCCAGGTCGGCGAGGTCGGCCAGCACGTCCTCGCGCTCGGTCACGCTGAGCGGGGCCGCGTCCTCGCCGGGGTCGCCGAGCGAGGCCGCCGGGTCCTCCGGATCGCCGGCGAACGGGTCGAGCGGAGCGTCGTCGTGCACACACCCACGCTACTGCGCCGCGGCCCGGCAGGTGCACCCCCCGCTCTCTTCTGTGCGCGAACAACGGCCTCCCCGGCGTGTCCCGGCCGGGAATCACCCGCGTGTCGCGCGCGTTACCGCATGTCACACACCGGTCCTCAGGCCGGTCGCACGGCGACCGTACGGTGCCGCGCGCGGCGGCCCGTCCCGGCGGGCCCCGGCAGTGTCGGCAACACCACGCGCCGGGCGCCTCCGAAACCCGCCGCCTTCGTGCGGGGTGCGCCCTACCATGGGACGAGGCCGCCGTGACCTGGCCGGATACCGCACACCTCTACGGGAAGGGCGCCATGAACCCCGCCGCCGAGTCCGCCAAGATCCTCCCGCCGGGTCTGACCTTCGACGACGTGCTGCTGCTGCCGGGCTACTCGGACCTGCAGCCCGGCGAGGCCGACACCACCACCCGGCTGACCCGCGACATCTCGCTGCGCATCCCGCTGGTCTCGGCCGCCATGGACACCGTCACCGAGTCGCGCACCGCCGTCGCCATGGCCCGCCAGGGCGGCATCGGCGTGCTGCACCGCAACATGTCCATCGCCGAGCAGGCGGCCGAGGCCGATCGGGTCAAGCGCTCGGAGGCCGGGATGATCACCAACCCGGTGACCTGCCTGCCCGACGCCACCCTCGCCGACGTCGAGGAGATGTGCGCCCGCTACCGGATCTCCGGCGTGCCGGTGACCGACGTGCGGGGCGTGCTGGTCGGCATCGTCACCAACCGCGACATGCGCTTCGAGACCGACCTGTCCCGGCCGGTCCGCGAGGTGATGACGCCGATGCCGCTGGTCACCGCGCCGGTGGACGTCACCCGCGACGAGGCGTTCCGGCTGCTGGCCGACAACAAGATCGAGAAGCTGCCGCTGATCGACGGCGACGGGCGGCTGAGTGGCCTGATCACCGTCAAGGACTTCACCAAGAGCGAGCAGTACCCCTTCTCCACCAAGGACGCCGACGGGCGGCTGCTGGTGGCCGCGGCGGTCGGCGTCGGCGAGGACGCGGTGCGGCGCGCCGAGGCGCTGATCGAGGCCGGCACCGATGTGATCATCGTGGACACCGCGCACGGGCACTCCAGGGGCGTGGCCGAGACCATCGCCACCATCAAGAAGAACAGCGACGTGCAGGTGGTCGGCGGCAACATCGCCACCTACGCGGGCGCCAAGGCGCTGGTCGAGGCGGGCGCGGACGCGGTCAAGGTCGGCGTGGGCCCCGGCTCGATCTGCACCACCCGCGTGGTCGCCGGCGTCGGCGTCCCGCAGATCACCGCGATCACCGAGGCGTCGCGGGCGGCCCGCGAGGCGGGCGTGCCGGTCATCGGCGACGGCGGCCTGCAGTACTCCGGCGACATCGCCAAGGCCCTGGTGGCCGGGGCCGACACCGTGATGCTGGGCAGCCTGCTGGCCGGGGTCGAGGAGTCGCCCGGCGAGCTGATCTTCGTGCACGGCAAGCAGTACAAGTCCTACCGGGGCATGGGCTCGCTCGGCGCGATGCGCAACCGCGAGCGCGGCGGCTCGTTCTCCAAGGACCGCTACGCCCAGGCCGACGTGTCCAGCGAGGAGAAGCTGATCCCCGAGGGCGTGGAGGGCCAGGTGCCCTACCGGGGCCCGCTGTCCAACGTCGCCCACCAGCTGGTCGGCGGCCTGCACCAGTCGATGTGGTACGCCGGGGCGCGCACCATCCCCGAGCTGCAGGAGCGCGGGCAGCTCATGCAGATCACCTCGGCGGGCCTGCGCGAGAGCCACCCGCACGACATCCAGATGACCGTCGAGGCCCCCAACTACCAGGGCAGGTAAGCGCGGGTAGGCTCTCCGGGGCTTGTTCACCGCCGGGAGCGGGAACACTCCCGCCTGATCACCGCGGTAAGGGAAGAGGAAGCGCAGTGGCTGCTGAGGTTGAGATCGGCCGGGGCAAGAGCGGTCGTCGGGCGTACGCCTTCGACGACATCGGGATCGTGCCGTCCCGCCGGACGCGCGACCCCGAGG
Source organism: Spirillospora sp. CA-253888 (assembly GCA_050936435.1). Classification (GTDB taxonomy): domain Bacteria; phylum Actinomycetota; class Actinomycetes; order Streptosporangiales; family Streptosporangiaceae; genus Spirillospora. The sequence continues at coordinate 2,854,683 of JBNJMT010000001.1, read as the reverse complement.
AGGTCAGCGTCGCCTGGCAGATCGACGCCTACCGGTTCGACATGCCGCTGGTGGTCGCGCCGATGGACAGCGTGGTCAGCCCGGCCACCGCGATCGCGGTCGGCAACCTCGGCGGTCTCGCGGTCCTCGACCTGGAGGGTCTGTGGACCCGCTACGACGACCCCGAGCCGCTGCTGGCCGAGATCGCCTCGCTGGACGACGTGCGCGCCACCCAGCGGCTCCAGGAGATCTACAGCGCGCCGATCAAGGAAGAGCTGATCGGGCAGCGCATCCAGGAGATCCGCGAAGCCGGGGTGACGGTCGCGGCGCGGCTGTCGCCGCAGCGCACCGCGCAGTTCCACAAGGCCGTGATCGACGCCGGGGTGGACCTGTTCGTGATCCGCGGCACCACGGTGTCGGCCGAGCACGTGTCGGGCCGCGCCGAGCCGCTGAACCTCAAGCAGTTCATCTACGACCTGGACGTGCCGGTGATCGTGGGCGGCTGCTCCACCTACACCGCCGCGCTGCACCTGATGCGGACCGGCGCGGCCGGCGTGCTGGTCGGCTTCGGCGGCGGCTCGGGCCACACCACCCGCACCGTGCTCGGCGTGGCGGTGCCGATGGCGACGGCCGTGGCGGACGTGGCGGCCGCGCGCCGCGACTACATGGACGAGTCGGGCGGCCGGTACGTGCACGTCATCGCCGACGGCGGCATGACCAACTCCGGTGACATCGCCAAGGCGTTCGCCTGCGGGTCGGACGCGGTGATGGTGGGCTCGCCGTTCGCGCGCTCCACCGAGGCGCCGGGCCGCGGCTACCACTGGGGCAGCGAGGCGCACCACGGCGACGTGCCGCGCGGCACCCGCCTGGACCTCGGCACCATCGGGACGATGGAGCAGCTCCTGTACGGGCCCTCGCACGTCGCCGACGGCTCGATGAACCTGATCGGCGCGCTGCGCCGCGCGATGGCGACCTCCGGCTACACCGAGCTGAAGGAGTTCCAGCGCGTGCAGGTGGTCGTGGCGCCGCACTAGGACGGCGCGCGGAGGGGCGGCACCGGACGGCGGTGCCGCCCCTCCGGCGTTCCCGGGGTGAACGGGTGATGAATCGGTGGCCCCCGCGTGGACCGCTCCCTACTGTTGGGTAGGTATCGCTCGGACACCCAACCGCACAGGGGGAATCGCGATGACGGGATCACCGGTGACCGGACTGGGCAGCTCGCGCCTGGGCCCGGCCGAGCGCGCGACCGCGCTCGACCGGATGGCGCGGGAGGAGTACGACGTCGTGGTGGTCGGCGCCGGCATCGTCGGCGCGGGCGCGGCCCTGGACGCGGCGACCCGGGGCCTGTCGGTGGCGGTGGTGGAGGCCCGCGACTTCGCCTCCGGCACCTCCTCGCGCTCCTCCAAGCTGATCCACGGCGGGCTGCGCTACCTGGAGCAGTACAACTTCGACCTGGTGCGGGAGGCGCTGACCGAGCGGAGCCTGCTGCTCCAGCGGATCGCGCCGCACCTGGTGCGGCCGGTGCCGTTCCTGCTGCCGACGACGCGGCGGGTGTGGGAGCGGGGCTACTTCGGCGCGGGCGTGGCGCTGTACGACGCGCTCGCCTTCCAGATGGGCAGCACCCGGGGCGTCCCGCACCACCGGCACCTGTCGCGGCGGGGCGCGCTGAAGCTGGCGCCGTCGCTGAAGCGGTCGTCGTTCGTGGGAGCGATCCAGCTGTGGGACGCGCAGGTGGACGACGCGCGCTTCGTGATGATGGCGCTGCGCACGGCCGCCGAGTACGGCGCGGACATCGCCTCGCGCACGCAGTGCGTGGGATTCCTGCGCGAGGGCGAGCGCGTGACGGGCCTCCGCGTCCGCGACCTGGAGACCGGCACGACCAGCGAGGTGCGCGCCAAGCAGGTGGTGAACGCGACCGGCGTGTGGACCGACGACATCCAGGAGCTGGTGGGCGGCCGGGGCCAGATCCACGTCAAGGCGTCCAAGGGCATCCACCTGGTGGTGCCGAAGGACCGCATCCACTCCTCGACGGGCATCCTGCTGCGCACCGAGAAGTCGGTGCTGTTCGTGATCCCGTGGGGCCGCCACTGGATCATCGGCACCACCGACACCGCCTGGGACCTGGACAAGGCGCACCCGGCGGCGTCCAAGGCCGACATCGACTACGTGCTGGAGCACGTGAACTCGGTGCTGACCACGCCGCTGACCCACGACGACGTGGAGGGCGTGTACGCGGGCCTGCGGCCGCTGCTGTCGGGGGAGAGCGAGGAGACCTCCAAGCTGTCGCGCGAGCACATCGTGGCGCATCCGGTCCCCGGCCTGGTGCTGGTGGCGGGCGGCAAGTACACGACCTACCGGGTGATGGCCAAGGACGCGATCGACGCCGTGGCGCACGGCCTGGACGGCAAGGTGGCCGAGTCGTGCACCGACCGGGTCGCGCTGGTGGGCGGCGAGGGCTTCCAGGCGATGTGGAACGCGCGCCACCGGCTGGCCGCGAAGTCGAAGCTGCACGTGGCGCGGATCGAGCACCTGATGCGCCGCTACGGGACGCTGGTGGACGACCTGCTGGGCCTGATCGCCGAACGCCCCGACCTCGGCAAGCCGCTGAACGGGGCCGACGACTACCTGCGCGCCGAGATCGTCTACGCGGCGACGCACGAGGGCGCCCGGCACCTGAACGACGTCCTGGCCCGCCGCACCAGGATCTCGATCGAGACCTGGGACCGGGGCATCGGCGTGGCGCAGGAGGCGGCCGACCTGCTGATGCCGGTGCTGGGCTGGTCGAAGAAGCAGCGCGACAGGGAGATCGAGTACTACCGGAAGCGGATCGAGGCGGAGCGGGCCTCCCAGACGCAGGAGGACGACCAGGAGGCGGACGCCCGGCGCCGGGGGGCACCGGACATCGTGCCGACGGCGACACCGTGACGTTGGGCTTTCGGGTCTAGCTCGCTCGGGGCCTGGTCCGGGCTTCGGTCGGCCTGACCGATCGCGTGCGTCCTTGTCCTTGTTGCCTCGGCCGTCCGCGCGTCCCCGCTCCTGCCGGCTCGACCGTGTGATCCCGTGCCGGTCGTCTCTACCGCGTGGCCCGGTGCCGCTTGCTCGCAAGCGGCACCGGGCCACGCGGCTTTCCGCCGTGTCCGTGCTGGTTTTGCCTGTCCGTTAAGTTCGGGGACCTCCTGCTTTGCTGCGCTGACCGTCCGTGCCCCTGTGCTGGTCAGGCGCGGATGGCCGGAAGCGGCAAAAGTTGACCTATGAGATCAAAGTGGTTAAAAGGTAAATAAGTGCTAATCTCTCGATCTTCGACTGATCATGCGGGTCAGTAGGCGGGAGATGGCAGTGCGGCGACTGGTGTTCGCTTCCGGGGGACTCGTCCTCTCGATGGCGGTGATCTCAGCGGGGGGTGCGACGGCGTCCGCGGCGCCCAAGCCACCGCTGGTCCCGGCGGCCAACAAGAGTGGACCGGCCGGCGGAAAGGTCTCCTCGCCGAAGAAGACCACCAGCAAGAAGAAGCGCTACTACGTGGCGCAGGGGCCGCGCTTCAACTGGCCCACCGGCAACACCGCCCAGCAGGGCGCGATCGACCTCTACGTCAAGAAGCTGATCCGGAACACGCCCAAGGGCGCGGAGATCAACGTCTCCCTGTTCCGGCTGCAGACCGAGGGGATGGCCAAGGAACTGGTGGCCGCCCACCGGCGCGGGGCCAAGGTCCGCCTGGTGCTGGACTCCAACACCCTCTCGTCCCGGCGGTACGTGTACGACTACCTGAAGCGCAACCTGGGCGCCAGCACCAAGAACCGCTCGTGGGTCCTGCTGTGCCCCGCGGGCCGCGGCTGCATCGCCCCCAAGTGGAAGGGGCAGTGGAGCAAGAACCACAACAAGTTCTACTCCTTCTCCCACACCTACGACTCGCGCAACGTGGTCGTGCAGACCTCCGGCAACGCCACCGGCGGCATGTACAACCAGTACAACGACTCCTACACCTCCACCGACGCGCGGATCTACAGCGCCTACCGCAAGTACTTCTACGACCTCGCCAAGCGCAAGGCCAACGGGAACTACTGGCGGACCTACAACGCCGGGCTCCGCAAGGCCAGCTTCTTCCCCAAGGCGACCGGCGACCCGATCGTGGACGTGCTGAACAGGGTGAGCTGCGCGGGCGGCAGGACCTGGGTCAGCATCACGATGGGGATCCTGGCGCGGGAGCAGATCGCCAGGAAGCTGGCGGCGATGGACGACCAGGGCTGCCACGTGAAGATCGTCGGTGGCCAGTTCGGCAGCAGCGCCGTCTCGGAGCTGACCCGTCCCGGCCGCAACAAGGGCCCCGAGGTGCGCTACTTCACCGGCGCGCAGAAGCAGCACGCCCACTCCAAGTACCTGCTGATCGACGGCCTGTACTCCGGCAAGCGGCACCGGCTGGTGCTGACCGGCAGCCACAGCTACACCTGGGACGCGCTGCGCTGGAACGACGAGGCGATGATCACCATCGACCACGCCTGGACCTACGGCCGCTACCTCAGCAACTTCAACCTGGTGTTCGCCGCCGCCAAGGGCCGGTTCACGATGAGCCCGCTGATCGCGCCGCCGACGGTGTCCGACAACGCCCAGGACAACGACGAGGCGCAGGCGCCCGCCGCGCCGCCGAACGAGATCCAGCTGCCCCCGGCCGAGGGCGGCTCCGTCCCGCCGGCCGAGGACGTGCGGCCCCCGGCCGACGGCCAGCCGCCGATCGTGACCGAGGAGCCCGCGCCGGGCGCGTGACCTGCGCTCGGGAGGCTCCGGAGGCCCGCACGACCCTTGGTCGTGCGGGCCTTCCGCCGTTCGGGGGCGTTGTGGCCCAGCGGCCGCTGTGGCTCAGCGGCCGTTCAGGAGACGCTGCGGCCCAGCAGCAGCCGCAGGCCCGTCGCGTACAGGTCGGCGGGCACCCGTTCGGGGTCCAGCAGGTGCTGGAAGGCCAGTCCGAAGTCCAGGGCGATCGCCAGCGTCGCCCGGTCCGCCGCCGCGATCCCCTCGACGTCCCCCAGGCACTGCGCGAGGCGCCCGCGGCGTTCGGCGTGCCAGTCGGCGATCCGCCACCCGGCCGCGTAGTCGCGCATCCCGTACAGCCAGAACTCCATGAGCAGCAGCGCCACCAGCCGCGAGTCGTCGCCGGACAGGCGGCGCGCGAAGGCCTTGCCGACCTGCTCCAGCCGCTGGTCGGCGGGACGGGCCGTGTCGCGCAGCTCGTCGCACACCTCGCTGCCCAGCCGCTCCTCGGTGTAGCGCTCCAGCAGCGCCAGCAGCAGGTCGGTCTTGCCCGCGAAGTTGGAGTAGACCGCGCCCTTGGTCAGGCCCGCCGACGCCGCGATGTCGTCCAGCGAGGCGCCGTGGATGCCGCGTTCGGCCCACAGGCGCTGCGCGGCGGCGAGCAGGGCCGCGCGGGTCTGCTCGCGGCGCTCCCGGCGGCCGCCGCCCGGCCCGGGTCTGGGGGCCGGCCCGGCCGTCCGCCCGCCGGTGCCGTCCGGTGCGTCGGTCATGTGCCACCCCTCCGTCGCAGCGCGTGCCGCCGTCCTCAGCACCCCGGGGCGCGCCGCCCCGGTCCTTTCCGCCGTCTCTCCTGATTCCGGAATACACCGACAGGTCATGGTCGGTCCCTGAGTTCCGGAAGTCGGCCGATAGTGGAACGCCGGGTTTACCGGCAGAGATGGGAGCAAGAACAACAATTCGGAGAATGTGGTGCACATCACCGCAAGTGCTGCGTTACTCACGGGTAGTCAGAGATGGCCACCTGGTCATACCCTGCCTTCATGGCATCCCCGACGGTTCCCGCCAAAGGCACTGCAGCGCACCAGCTCCCCCCGAACCTGATCGAGCGGCTGACCTCGCACGTCGCCTCCGGCGGCGCCGAGACGGCCGTGATCCCCACCCCGTTCACCGGTGAGCCGCTGGCCACGATCCCGCTGTCCGGCGCCGACGACGTGCGCGCCGCCTACGAGCGCGCCCGCGTCGCCCAGCGCGCCTGGGCCGCACTGCCGCCCGCCGAGCGCGCCAAGCCGTTCCTGCGGCTGGCCGAGGCGCTGGTGGCCCGTCGCGACGAGATCCTCGACATCATCCAGCTGGAGACCGGCAAGGCCCGCCGCCACGCGCTGGAGGAGTTCCTCGACGTGGCGCTGTGCTCGCTGTACTACGCGCGCCGCGCCGACAAGCTGCTCAGGCCGAAGCGCCGCCAGGGCATGATGCCGGGCCTCACCCGCGTGCGGGAGCTGCGCCACCCCAAGGGCGTCGTCGGGCTGATCGCCCCCTGGAACTACCCGTTCGCGCTCGGCGCCAGCGACATCGCGCCCGCGCTGATGGCGGGCAACGCCGTCGTCCACAAGCCCGACACCCAGACCTGCCTGTCCAGCCTGTGGGTGCTGGACCTGCTGTCCGCGCTCGGCCTGCCCAAGGACCTGTGGCAGATCGTGGTCGGTGACCCGGCCGAGATCGGGGACCCGCTGATCGACAACGCCGACTACGTGTCGTTCACCGGCTCCACCCGGGGCGGGAAGGCGATCGCGGCCAAGGTCGCGCCGCGCCTGGTGAACTACTCGCTGGAGCTCGGCGGCAAGAACCCGATGATCGTCCTGGCGGACGCCGACGTCGAGCGCACCGCCCGCGGTGCGCTGCGCGCCTGCTTCACCAACGCCGGGCAGCTGTGCATCTCCATCGAGCGCCTGTACGTGCACGAGGACGTCTACGACCGCTTCGTGCCGCGCTTCGCCGAGCTGGCCCGCGAGATGACACTGGGCAGCGGCCTGGACTTCCGGGCGCAGATGGGCTCGCTCACCCACGCCCGCCAGCTCGAAGCCGTCACCGCGCATGTCGACCAGGCCGTCAAGGAGGGCGCGACCGTCCTCGCCGGCGGCAAGGCGCGCCCCGACCTCGGCCCGCTGTTCTACGAGCCGACCGTGCTGGAGAACGTCACCGGCGACATGGATCTGTGCGCCAGTGAGACGTTCGGCCCGGTCGTGTCGGTCTACAGGTTCCGCGACGAGGACGAGGTCATCGCCCGCGCCAACGACACCGAGTACGGCCTGAACGCCTCGGTGTGGACCCGCGACGTCGCGCGCGGGCGCCGGATCGCGGCCCGCCTCCAGGCCGGCACCGTCAACATCAACGACGGCTACGGGGCGGCCTACGCCTCCTACGACGCCCCGATGGGCGGCTTCAAGCAGTCGGGCGTCGGCCGCCGGCACGGCGCCGAGGGCCTGCTGAAGTTCACCGAGGTCCAGACCGTCGCGAGCCAGCACCTGATGGACCTGGAACCTCCCGGCAACGTCTCCTTCGACACCTTCGCCGGGCTCATGTCCAACGGCATCAAGGTCATGAAGAGGCTGCGGATCAAATGACGGAGTTCGACTACGACGTCCTGGTCGTCGGCTCGGGGTTCGGCGGCAGCGTGTCCGCGCTCCGGCTGACCGAGAAGGGCTACCGGGTCGGGGTGATCGAGGCGGGCCGCCGCTACGACACCGGCCAGACCGGCGGCCCCGGCACCCGGCACCCCGGGCTGCCCAAGACCAACTGGCGGGTCTCCCGCTACATCTGGGCGCCCGCGCTCGGCCTGACCGGCATCCAGCGCATCCACGTGATCCGCGGCGAGAAGGCCAGCCGCGTCATGGTGCTGGCCGGAGCGGGCGTGGGCGGCGGCTCGCTCAACTACGCCAACACGCTGTACGTGCCGCCGGAGCCGTTCTTCAAGGACCGGCAGTGGGCGCACATCACCGACTGGCAGGACGAGCTGGCGCCGCACTACGACCAGGCCAGGCGGATGCTCGGCGTCGTCCAGAACCCGACCACCACCGAGGCCGACAAGGTCATGAAGCGGGTCGCCGAACGGATGGGCAAGGGCGACACCTACGTCAAGACCCCGGTCGGCGTGTACTTCGGCGACGGCCCCGGCGCGGAGAGCCCCGACCCCTACTTCGGCGGCGCGGGCCCGGCGCGGCGCGGCTGCAACGAGTGCGGCAACTGCATGGTGGGCTGCCCGCACGGGTCCAAGAACATGCTCACCGAGAACTACCTGTACCTGGCGGAGAAGGCGGGCGCGCGCATCATGCCGCTCAGCCGCGTCACGCACGTGACGCCGCTGCCGGGCGGCGGGTACGAGGTGGAGATCGTGCGGACCGGGTCGTTCGGCCGCAACCGCAAGACCTTCACCACCGGCCAGGTCGTGTTCGCGGCCGGCACCTACGGCACGCAGAAGCTGCTGCACAAGCTGAAGAGCACCGGGCGGCTGCCGTTCGTGTCCGACCGCCTCGGCGCGCTGACCCGCACCAACTCCGAGGCGATCCTCGGCGCGGGCCGCCGCCGGATCGAGGGGCCGGACTACTCGCGGGGCGTGGCGATCACCTCGTCGTTCCACCCGACGCCCGACACCCACATCGAGCCGGTCCGCTACGGCAAGGGCAACAACCTGATGGGCGCCCTGCAGACGCTGCTGGTGGACGGCGACCGGCCCGGCGAGAAGCGCCGCCCGCGCTGGGCGAAGTTCCTGGCGCACGTGGCGCGCCGCCCGCAGGACCTGGCGCAGCTCACCAACCTGCGCGGCTGGTCGGAGCGCACGGTGATCGCGCTGGTGATGCAGACCCGCGACAACTCCATCACCCTGAAGCCCAAGAAGGGCCCGCTCGGCTGGGACGTGCGCGCCACCGGCGGCCACGGCGAGCCGAACCCGACCTGGCTGCCCGAGGGCCACGAGGCGACCCGCCTGCTGGCCGAGGAGGTCGGCGGCATGGCGGGCGGCGGCTGGGGAGACCTGTTCGACATCCCGATGACGGCGCACTTCCTGGGCGGGTGTGCGATCGGGGACTCCCCCGAGCGCGGCGTGATCGACGCCTACCACCGGGTCTACGGGCACCCTGGCCTGCACGTGGTGGACGGCTCGGCGATCTCGGCGAACCTGGGCGTCAACCCGTCCCTGACGATCACGGCCCAGGCCGAGCGCGCGATGTCGTTGTGGCCGAACAAGGGCGAGGAGGACCGGCGCCCGGCCCTGGGCGCGACCTACCGCCGCATCCGGCCGGTGGCGCCGAAGAACCCGGTGGTCCCGGCGGAGGCGCCGGGCGCGTTGAGGCTTCCGATCGTCGACGTGACCTGAGGAGGGGTGGGGCGGGGCTTTGCGGGCTGGGCTTGGCGGGGGTTCTCGCCTCAACCCCGTGCGGGCTGGGTTGTTGGGCACGTGGGCAAACCCCCGCGGGGCTGAGTTGCGCGAGTCCGTGTAGACCCCCACAGATACCGTCGGTGCCTTTTCCTCGGCGAAAGCGGCTGTGTTTGCTTTGGGGGGATGTCCCCCCAAACCCCCACATCCGGGGCTCACCCGTCCTCACTCGCTGGCGCTCGCTCCGGGCGGGCGAGACCCGGGCAGGGGGCCGGCCCCCTACGTCCCCCGGCGGGGCGCTGCCCCACACCCCGCAACGGACGGCTTCGCCGCAGTGCTTGCTTCATACGGCAGGGGCTCCGCCCCCGCACCCCCGCCTGTGCGGGCTGGGGTTGATGGGGCATGTGTTGGGCGCAGCCTCTAGGCCCGCAGGAGCCCCTAACGCACGAGGGACGCGGGGGCCTGGCCGGGGGAGCCGCGGTGGCCCAGGAAAGCGCCTCATGGATCACCCCTTTCTGCCCGCCCTGAAACTCCTGGGTCGTCGCGGCCCGGGTGATCGCCTGTCGGTCTCCCGCTGAACGCCGTACCAGCAGCGCGCACCCGCGCGCCGGGAAGGCGCGCGGGTGCGTCAGGCGGGAAAGGTCAGGCTCGGTAGGCGGCCCACATCTCCCGCATCCGCTGGCCCTGGCCCTTCGTGAACTCGTACATGCAGGCGTCGTAGCTGTAGTCCATGAAGTTGTGGATCGGGTCGACGCCCGGGGCCGGGCAGGTGTCGCGGCCGGTCGGGCAGCCCTGGGCCGGGCTCTGCTCCTCGGGGGTGTCGGCGACGCGGTCGCCTTCGGTGCCGCAGCCGTCCTGGAAGGTGTGGTACAGCCCCATCCAGTGGCCGACCTCGTGGGTGCCGGTGTCGCCCTCGTTGTAGTTGGTGATCGAGCCGCCCGGCAGGCTCTGGTAGTGCACCACCACGCCGTCCAGCTTCGGGTCGGCGGCGTAGTCGGTCGGGAAGGTCGCCCAGCCCAGCAGGCTCTCGCCCAGGTCGGCGGTGTAGAAGTTCAGGTCGGCCCTGCCGCCCTTGCGCAGCGCCGTCTTCATCGCGCGCTCGTTGCCCTCCGGGTCGCTGAACCAGGCGGCGTTCTTCACCCGCCGGACCGAGGCGGGCACGAAGTAGATCTTCTGCTTGGCGAAGCCCTTGTTCATGACCACCAGCTGCTTGACCAGCTGCTTGGTCGGGACGTTGCCCTCGGAGCCGTTGTGGACGATCTGGAAGTGCACCCTGATCACCAGCGGCTTGGTCCGGTCGGCGCCCTGGGCGCGCAGGCCCTGCACCTTGTTCCGGAAGTCCTTCTCCATGGCGGCGGCCTTGGCCGCGCTCGGCTGGTTGCGCTCCTTGACGTGCGCGCCGGCGCGGACGCGGGCGTTCTGCGGGGCGCAGTCGGCGGTGGGGGCGGCCGCGACGGTGGCGGGGGCGTAGGCCGTCACGGAGGCGAACGCGGCGAGGGCGACGGCGATGGCGCGGGCTCGTTTCACGGGTCTCCTCGGGGAGCGGTGGGGCCGTGATCATAAAAGCGTCAAAACATGAGTAAGTCACTGCAAAGGGCGCAACTACTGGCAAATTGCGTATGCCGGATTACGTCGGATCGCGGAGGACGCGGGCGTAGCTTGGGGCGCGTGGACGTCGAGGAGGAGGCCGCCCGGATCGTGGCGGAAATGCGGCGGCGGGTCGTTCCGGGCCGCGCCGAAGGGGAGAAGCGCTACCTCAAGAGCGATTTCGTGCATCTGGGGGTGCCGGTGCCCGAGGTGCGGAAGGTGGTCCGGACGGCCGCGGTGAGCACCCGCGAGGACGCCCTGGGGCTGGCTGAAACGCTGTGGGGTGTGACCGAAAGCGGTCTTCCGGTACATGAGGCGCGGATGGCCGCGATCGAGGTTCTGGTGCGTTGGGTCCGGCTGCTGGAGTCCGGCGACGTGGGGCTTGCCGAGCGGTTGATCCGTGACTCCGCCAGCTGGGTTCACGTGGACGGCCTCGCCGAGAAGGTGGTGGGGCGGCTGGCTTCCGTCGATGCGTGGGTCGGCGATCCCTACATGTGGGTGCGGCGGGCCGCCTTGTTGGCCCTGCTGCCCGGCGTGCGGGCCGGACGTCCTGACTTCGCGCGCATCTCCCGTTACGGGGACCTGCTGATAGGCGAGCGCGAGTTCTTCATCCGCAAGGCCCTCGGGTGGGTATTGCGGGAGTTGTCCAAGAAGGAACCAGCCTGGGTACAGAAGTGGGTCGCCGAGAGGATCGGCACGATTTCCGGGGTAACCCTCCGAGAGGCGGTCCGCAGGATGCCGGAAGCGGACGCCCAGGTGCTGACGGACGCATATCGGGGGCGCTGACCGTGGTGGTGTATCGGGGGACCGTGCTGTGGTTCTCGGGAGAGCAGGACGTTCACCTGGTGGAGGACGGCGCGCTCGTCGTGGACGAGGGCGGCCGCGTCGAACGCGTCGCGCGCTGGGACGAGCTGACGGGCGAGCAGCGCGTCAACGCCGTGCAGGACCACCGCGACGACCTGATCCTGCCGGGCTTCGTCGACGCGCACGCCCACTCGGGCCAGGTCGACGCCATCGCCAGCCCCGGCGGCGACCTGATGGCTTGGCTCAAGGACTACATCTATCCGGCCGAGGCGAGGTTCCGGGATTCTGGCTACGCGCGGGAGGCTTCGGGCGCGTTCCTGGACATGATGCTGGCGGCGGGCACGACGACCGCCTGCGTCCACACCACGTCGTTCAAGGTCTCCACGGACGCGTTCTTCACCGCCGCCGAGGAACGCGGCCTGCGCATGGTCGCGGGCAAGGTGCTGATGGACACCGGCGCTCCGGAGGAACTGCTCGACCTGAACGTGGCGCAGGCCGAGGAGGAGTGCCGCGAGCTGATCGAGCGCTGGCACGGCCGGGGACGCGCGCTCTACGCCATGACGCCGCGCTTCGGCCCCACCTCTACGGTCGAGCTGCTGCGCATGGCGGGACGGCTCTACCGCGAGCACGACCTGTGGATGCAGAGCCACCTGGCCGAGACCACCGACGAGGTCAAGCAGGTCATGCAGCGCTTCGCCGACCTCAAGCCGCGCTCCTACCTGGACGTCTACGACCAGTGCGGGATGGTCGGGCCGCGCAGCGTGTGGGCGCACTCCATCTGGACCGACGGCCCCGCCGACTGGGCCGTCCTACGCGACAAGGGCGCGGGCATAGCGTTCTGTCCCACGTCCAACCTTTTCCTGGGCAGCGGCCTGTTCCCGTTGGCGCGGGCACGCCGCGCGGGCGTCCGCGTAGGGCTCGGCACAGATGTGGGGGCGGGCACCTCCTACTCGCTTCTGGCGACCCTGAACGAGGCGTACAAAGTGGCGGCCCTCCAAGGCGACCACGTCACCGCCCTCCAGGGCTTCTACCTGGCGACGAGGGGAGCGGCCGAAGCCCTGCACCTGGAGGACCGCATCGGCGGCTTCCATCCCGGGGCCGAGGCCGACTTCGTGGTGCTGGACTTCGCCGCCACGCCCGTCCTCAAGCGCCGTACCGAGAACGCGGACGACGTGCACGAGCGACTCTTCGCCCTGGCGATGCTCGGCGACGAGCGCGCCGTCAAGGCCACCTACGTCATGGGCCGCCGCGCTCATCCCCGGTAGGCGCTCCACACCTTGCGCATCCGCTGGCCCTGGCCGGCGGTGAACTGGTTCATGCAGGCGTCCCAGCCGTAGTCCATGAAGTTGTGGACCGGGTCGGCCTCGCCGCCGAGGCAGGTGTCCTTGGCGTCCGGGCAGCCGTGGGTGGGGTCGCGCTCGGGCGGGGTGTCGGCGACGCGGTCGCCCTTGCCGGTGCAGCCCTCCTGGAAGGTGTGGAACAGGCCGAGCCAGTGGCCGACCTCGTGCACGGCGCTGAAACCGCGGTCGAAGTGCTCGACCGACCCCTCGGGCATGCTGCCGATGTGGATGACGACGCCGTCCATCTTCGGCTCGGACCTGTACTTCCACGGGAAGGTGGACCAGCCCAGCAGTTCCTCGCCGAGGCTGGCGGTGTACAGGTTGAGGGTGCCCGCGCCGCCCTTGCGCAGCTTCGGCTTGAAGGCGGTCTCGTTGCCCTCGGGATCGCTGAACCATCCGGCGTTGTCGGTGCGCGTCACGCCCTTCAGGCTGAACGACACGCCGGTGTCGGCGCCCCCGTAGCGGCCCCCGTACGCCGAGTTCAGCACCGCGATCTGTCGCTGGACCGTCGCCGCCGGCAGGTTCCCCTTGGCCCCGTCATGCAGGACGTGCACGTAGACCGGCACGGTGACCTGCGTCACTCCGGCCGCCCGCGCGCGCGTGCGCCGGTCGGGCGCCGTGCCGAGCCGGGCCAGCAGTGCCGCCAGCTCGTCCTCCACCGCCTGCGCCGCTCCCGCCGTCAGCTCGTTGCGCTCGCGGACGCCGTGCGCGCCGGGCCGGAGGCGGGCCTCGGCCGGAGCACAACCGCCCCCGCCGGAGGCCGCGGTCCCGGTCAGCGCGGTGGGCGGGACGGCGGGCACCAGGGCGGCGGCGATCATGACGGCGGCGGCCAGCGACTTCACGGCACTCCTAGGGGAGGGAGCAGGGGGAGCGGAGCGGATGCGCACCGTCACCAACTGGTACCAGAGGGGCGGTCCGGCACGGGTGGGGTCCGGTGAAACGGGAGCCGACCGTTATCGACCGGAAACGCTCCGTGTCGCCCGTCACGGGGGTCGTCCGCATCGGCGCAGGCAGCGGGCCCGTAGACTGGAATCCTCCGCCTGATCCCGTCGTGCTCCTGCGAAAGGCGCTGTTGGTGGCCGTAGACCAGAATTTTGACACCGTCCTCGTCGTCGACTTCGGCGCGCAGTACGCGCAGCTGATCGCGCGGCGGGTCCGTGAGTGCCATGTGTTCAGCGAGATCGTGCCGTCCACCATGCCGGCGGCCGAGATGCTGGCGAAGAAGCCCAAGGCGATCATCCTGTCGGGCGGTCCCGCCTCGGTGTACGAGGAGGGCGCCCCGGCGGTCCCCGACGGCCTGTTCGACTTGCAGGTGCCCACGCTCGGCATCTGCTACGGCCACCAGGTGATGGCCCAGGCGCTCGGCGGCACCGTGGCCAACTCCGACGTGGCCGAGTACGGCGGCGCGACCATCGCGGTGACCGACCCCGGCATGCTGTTCGAGGGGATGCCCGGCGAGCAGGCGGTGTGGATGTCGCACCGCGACTTCGTGAGCCAGGCCCCCGCGGGCTTCACCGTGACCGCCAGCACCGACGTGACGCCGGTCGCCGGGATGGAGGACCGCGAGCGCGGCTTCTACGGGGTGCAGTTCCACCCCGAGGTGCTGCACACCGAGCACGGCCTGGAGGTGCTGCGCCGCTTCCTGTACGAGGGCGCCGGCTGCCGCCCCGCCTGGACCATGGTCAACATCGCCGAGGAGCAGATCGAGGCGGTGCGCGCCAAGGTCGGCGACAAGCGCGCCATCTGCGGCCTGTCGGGCGGCGTGGACTCCGCGGTGGCCGCCGCGCTGGTGCAGCGCGCCATCGGCGACCAGCTGACCTGCGTCTTCGTGGACCACGGTCTGCTGCGCAAGGGCGAGGCCGAGCAGGTGGAGAAGGACTTCGTCGCCGCCACCGGCGTCAACCTGCACGTGGTGGACGCCCAGGAGCGCTTCCTGTCCGCCCTCGCCGGGGTCACCGACCCCGAGGAGAAGCGCAAGATCATCGGCCGCGAGTTCATCCGGGTCTTCGAGGAGGCCGCGCGCGAGATCGTCGGCGCGGACGCCTCCGAGCCGGTGGAGTTCCTGGTCCAGGGCACCCTGTACCCGGACGTGGTGGAGTCGGGCGGCGGCACCGGCGCGGCCAACATCAAGTCCCACCACAACGTGGGCGGCCTGCCCGACGACCTGCAGTTCCAGCTGGTCGAGCCGCTGCGGGCCCTGTTCAAGGACGAGGTGCGCGCCCTGGGCGAGCAGCTCGGCCTGCCCGCCGAGATCGTGTGGCGCCAGCCGTTCCCCGGCCCCGGCCTCGGCATCCGGATCATCGGCGCGGTGGACCGCGAGCGCCTGGACATCCTGCGCGACGCCGACGCGATCGCGCGCGAGGAGCTGACCCGCGCCGGCCTCGACCGCGAGATCTGGCAGTTCCCGGTGGTCCTGCTCGCCGACGTGCGCTCGGTGGGCGTGCAGGGCGACGGCCGCACCTACGGCCACCCGGTGGTGCTGCGCCCGGTGACCAGCGAGGACGCGATGACCGCCGACTGGGCCCGGCTGCCCTACGACGTCCTGCAGAAGATCTCCACCCGCATCACCAACGAGGTGCGCGAGATCAACCGCGTGACGGTGGACATCACGAGCAAGCCCCCGGGCACCATCGAGTGGGAGTGACCCGCTCCTGACAGGGCGAGGGCCCGGCCGGACGTGTCGTCCGGCCGGGCCCTCGGCTTTCGTTCAGGCGTTCTTGCGCGCCACGCCCGCGTAGAGGCCCCTCCGGTCGCCCGGGGCGACGGGGGACGGCGGCCACCAGTCCTGGATCCAGGTCAGGCCCGGCTCCAGCATCTCCAGGTCGCCGAAGAACGGCTCCACCTGGTGCCGGGAGCGCAGGGCCAGCTGGGAGCTCGCCGGGCTGTACGCCTCGGTCGCCTCCTCCAGCTTGCCGGCGACGCCGTCGGCCGTGCCATGGGTCAGGACCAGGAAGCCGCCGGCCGGGAGGGCGTCGCGCAGGCTCGCGACGACCGCCTCCGGATCCTCGGCGTCGGAGAGGAAGTGCAGGACCGCCACCAGCAGGATCGCCACCGGCTCGGTGAAGTCGATCAGCTTGGTCACCTCGGGGTGGGCCAGGATGGCGCCGGGGTCGCGCAGGTCGGCCTGCACGATCGTCGTGTTGCCGCCGTCCAGCAGGGCCCGGCCGTGCGTCAGCACCATCGGGTCGTTGTCCACGTAGACGACGCGCGCGTCCGGGGCGTGGCGGTGGGCCACCTGGTGCACGTTGTCCTGGGTGGGGAGGCCGGCGCCGATGTCCAGGAACTGGCGGACGCCCTGCTCGCAGACCAGGTGGCGCACGGCCGCGCCGAGGAACCGGCGGTTCTCGCGGACGGCCCGCGCCACCTCCGGGTCGAGCCTGAGGAGCTGCTCGGCCACCGCGCGGTCGGCCTCGTAGTTGTCCTTGCCGCCCAGGAAGTAGTCGTAGATCCGGGCCGGCGCCGGACGTGTGGGGTCGATGGCCTCGGGTTCCATGAACACCTCTCCGGTGGGGGACGGGGCCCGCATGATCGTGGATGGTATGCCAGGAACGCCGGGACGCGCAGGGAACGCGAAAGGCCCGGACGGATGGCGTCCGGGCCTTTCGGGATCGGGGGGTCAGACCGTGGCGGGGGCCAGGGCGGCCTCGCCCTCCAGGGTCAGCGCGGCGGCGTGCACCACGGCGGCGATCTTGATCGCCTCCTGGATCTGCTCGCGCGGCATGCCCGCGTCGCGCAGCACGCGCTCGTGGGAGTCCAGGCACTGGCCGCAGCCGTTGATGGCCGAGACGGCGAGGCACCACAGCTCGAAGTCGACCTTGTCCACGCCCGGCTTGCCGATGATGTTCATCCGCAGGCCCGCGCGCAGGGTGCCGTAGGTCTCGTCGCTCAGCAGGTGCGTGGAGCGGTAGTAGACGTTGTTCATGGCCATGATCGAGGCGGCGCCCTTGGCGGCCTCGAACGCCTCGGCCGACAGGTAGTCGCCGGCCTCCTCGGCCAGCTCCCGGATGACGACCGGGTTGCGGCTGGCCAGCGCGGTGGCCAGCACGGTGCCCCACAGCTGCTGCTCGCTGAGCTGGGAGGTGGAGGTCACCGAGCCCAGGTTGAGCTTGGTGTCCTTGGCGTAGTCCGGGAGGGACGACTTCAGCGCGTCAACGCTCATGGTTCCTGGGTCCTTTCATGCGAACGGCCGGCCGCGACACGGCGGCCGGCCGTCGGGGTGTTACGGGGTCCCCTGTCTCGGAGACCTCAACCGTCACGCGAGTGACTAACCGCCCTGGTGGGGCGATGCCGGAGGCGAGCTCCGCCGGGGCGGATCGCGAAGCGATGTGGCACTCGCCGAAGCAACGGTCAGGATGCGAGCCGCCAGGCGAGCATCCTGGGCCGGGGCTTGATTAAGCGCCGGCCATCAGCTTGGAGGCGTCGAGGGTGTCCTCGCCCTTGTTCCAGTTGCACGGGCAGAGCTCGTCGGACTGGAGGGCGTCGAGGACCCGCAGGACCTCCTTGACGTTCCGGCCGACCGAGCCCGCGGTCACCATGGTGAACTGGATCTCGTTGTTGGGGTCCACGATGAAGGTGGCGCGCTGGGCGACGCCGTCCTCGGTCAGGATGCCGAGGGCGCCGGCGAGCTCGCGGTTCAGGTCCGACAGCATCGGGAACGGCAGCTCGCGCAGGTCCGGGTGGTCCTTGCGCCACGCGAAGTGCACGAACTCGTTGTCGACGGAGGCGCCGAGGACCTGGGCGTCGCGGTCGGCGAACTCCTCGTTGAGGCGGCCGAACTCGGCGATCTCGGTCGGACACACGAAGGTGAAGTCCTTGGGCCAGAAGAACACGACGCGCCACTTGCCCTCGTAGGACTTGTGGTTGATCGTCTCGAACGCGTTGTCGGCGTCGAGGGACACGCAGGCGGTCAGCTCGTACTCGGGGAACTGGTCACCAACAGTAAGCACGCAGGCTCCTCGTTTTTCGCGTGTGTCACCCGCCTGATCAGGCGGGTGGAGTGTGTGGGGCCGGTGGGGCGGGCCGCGCCCGTCCGGCGATGTCACTCAGAGTGCCCCAGGTATCGTGCAAAGAGAAATCGATCTATCGCGTCAACCTGATAGGAGTTTGCTATCAGCAGACCCACGGTGGCCCAGTTGCGCGCCTTCGCGGCGCTGTCGGAGCACCTGCACTTCCGGGACGCCGCCGCGGCGCTCCGCATGAGCCAGCCCGCCTTGTCCGGCGCCGTGGCGGCTCTTGAGGAAAGTTTGAACACCCGGCTGGTGGAGCGTACGACACGCAAGGTCCTGCTCACCCCGGCGGGGGAGCGGGTCGCCCGCCGCGCCCAGCACATCCTCGCCGACCTGGACCGACTGGTGGACGAGGTGCACGCGGTGCGCGGGCCGCTGGTGGGGCCGCTGCGGCTCGGCGTCATCCCGACCGTGGCGCCCTACCTGCTGCCGCCGGTGCTGCCCCGGCTCGCCGCCGGGTTCCCCGAGCTGGAGCTGTCGGTCCACGAGGAGCAGACCGAGGCGATCGTCGCCGACCTGCTCGCCGGCCGGCTGGACGTGGTGGTGCTCGCGCTGCCCGCGCCCGTCTCCGGCGTGACCGAACTCACCCTCTACGAGGAGGACTTCGTCCTGGTCGCCCCCGCCTCCTCGCGGCTCGCCGACCCGGTGCCGCGCGAGGTGCTGAACGAGCTGGAGGTGATCCTGCTCAACGAGGGCCACTGCCTGCGCGACCAGGCCCTGGACGTGTGCCGGGAGGCCGGGGCGCGCGCCGCCGCCGCGACCTACGCCACCAGCCTCGCGACGCTCGTGCAGCTGGTGTCGGGCGGGCTCGGCGTCACGCTGGTGCCGGAGACGGCGCTGCCGGTGGAGACGCGCCGGGCCCCCGGGCTGAGCGAGCACCGGTTCGCCGCGCCCGCCCCGTCCCGCCGGATCGGGCTGGGCTACCGCGCCACCTCGCCGCGCGCCGAGGAGTTCCGCGCGCTGGCCGACACGATCCGGGCCGCCGTCGCCGAGAGTGATGTCAACGTGCGCCTCGATTGAGCCGGAACGGGCGGGTGCCCAGGTCAAGAGTGGGTCAGCGGACGGTCCAGCATTCGCGATGCGCAGCCCTGCGAATGCCCTGCGTAACCATGCTGGCGGAACGCCGGAACCGTGCCGGCGCCCGTCCGCCGCCCGCCAGCCCAGGAGCGCTCCTTGTCTCCCATGATCAGCATCGTGGTGCCGATCTACAACGTCGAGCCCTACCTGGACGCCTGCCTGCGGTCGCTGGCCGCGCAGTCGCTGCCCGGCTTCGAGGTCGTCATGGTCGACGACGGCTCCACCGACGGCGGCGGCCTCATCGCGGCCAAGTACGCCGGGCGCGACGAGCGCTTCCGGCTGCTCTGCCAGGACAACGCCGGGCTGGGCGCGGCCCGCAACGCGGGCGTCGCCGAGGCGTGCGGGGAGTACCTGGCGTTCGTGGACTCCGACGACCTCCTGCCGCCCTACGCGCTGGAGTACATGCTGACCGCGCTGGAGGAGTCGGGCTCGGACTTCGCGACCGGGAACGTGCACCGCTTCGACGCCGCCGGCGCCCGCCAGTCGCCGATGCACCGGCGCGCGTTCGCCGAGACCGTGCACGGCGCGCACGTCACCCGCCGCGACGAGCTGCTGGCCGACCGGCTGGTCACCAACAAGCTGTGGCGGCGCTCGTTCTGGGACGAGCAGGGCTTCGAGTTCCCCGAGGGCGTGCTGCACGAGGACATCCTCATCGCGATCTCCGCGCACTTCCTGGCCGCGGCCGTGGACGTGCTGGAGGCCCCGGTGTACCTGTGGCGGATCCGGCCCGAGGAGGACCGCTCCATCACCCAGGACCGCACCCGCGAGGGGGCGCTGGAGCACCGCGTGCAGGCGGTCCGCACCGTCGCCCGGTTCCTGGCCGACCAGGGCCTGACCGACCAGAAGCGCCGCTGGGACCAGGCGGTGCTGTCGGGCGACCTGCGCCTGTTCCTACAGGTGCTGGACGAGAGCGACGACGCCTACCGGGCGCGCTTCCTGGACCGGGCCAACGCCTACCTGACCGAGTGCGACCCCGAGGCCCTCGCCGGCCTGAAGGTCATCGACCGGCTCAAGTGGCACCTGGTGGGCCGCCGGCTGATGCCGGAGCTGCTGGAGACGCTGACCTTCGAGAAGAGCCGCGAGATGGCCCGCGCCGGCGTGATCCGGCGCGGGGTGCGCTACTACGCCGCCTACCCGTTCTTCGGCGACGCGCAGCCGGGGGTGCCCGACCACGTCTACCGGCTCGGCGAGGAGCTGGAGGTCCGGCAGAAGGCCGAGACCGTCGTGTGGGACGGCGACCGGCTGGTGGTGGAGGGCGTGGCGCGACTGCGCTGGCTGACCCCGCGCCGCCGCTGGCAGCAGCAGATGCTGGCCTGGCTCGTGTGCCACGAGACCGGGGAGCGCGTGCCGGTGCGGGTGGCGGCCTCCGACCGCGCCTCGGCCGGGTCCGGGCACGACTGGAGCGGCTACCGCATCGCCGTGGACCCGCGCCGCCTGGCCGGGAAGGGCACCGCCTGGCGGGTGGAGCTGTGGATGCTCAACCGGGGCATCTTCCGCCGCGAGGAGCTGCGCTCGCCGTCGGCGGCCGCGCGCCGGCTGGAGGCGCGCCGGGTCGGCGACGTGTGGGTGCGCCCCGAGTGGGCCGCGGGCGGCGACCTCGTGATCCGCACCGGCGACGACGCCGTGATCGTCACCGGGATGGAGCAGGCCGGCGGGACGCTGGAGCTGTCGTGCTCGGCCCCGGCCGGGCTGCTGTGGGGCAGCCACCTGCGCATCACCCGCCTGCCCGGCTGCGCGCCGCAGCTGCACCCGCTGACGCGCGGGCCCGAGGGCGAGGGCTTCACCACCCGGCTGCCGCTGGCCGACCTGCTGCCGTCCGCGCCCGCGCCGGTGTTCACCGAGGACGGCCCGGAGGCGGCCGCGTTCGGCGACACCACCGCCTGGCGCATCGAGCTGGTCGGCGCGGACGGCGCCGCGACCCCGCTGATCCTGCCCGCGCCCGCCCGCCCGGCCCGGTACGGCGCCGACGGCCGCGAGATCGTCGCGCTGCGGTCGGCCACCGGCCACCTGGAGCTGGTGGCCCGGCCGGTCCGGCCGCTCGCCGACACCGTCGAGCACACCCCGGACGGGCTGCGGATCGCCGGCGAGCTGCCGGTGCGCGCCGAGCTGGCCGCCGGGCTGGTCGTCCGGGCCGCCGGGCGCGTCGAGGAGCACCTGTTCCCGCTCGACCACGAGGACGGCCGCTTCAGCGTCGAGTTCGACCCGTGCCGGATCGTGTCGCCGGCGGGCGCGCTGCCGCTGGCCAAGGGCACCTACCGCCTGTACGTGCGGCTGATCTGCGACGACGGCACGCGGGACGCGCCCGTCCAGGCCGCCGAGCCGCCCGTGCTCGACGAGGTGGTGCGCGCCGGCCGGCGCCTCGCGCTCGCCGCCGGCCCCGACCTGGCGCTGGCGCTGCGCGTGCTCGGCGACCTGCTGCCCGGGGAGACCGGCCGGCAGCGGCAGGCCGTGCTGACCGGCGAGGTCTACCCGGCGCTGCGCGGGGAGCCGATGCTGCGGCAGGCGGTGTTCGAGAGCTACTTCGGCCGCCAGTACTCCGACAGCCCGCGCGCGATCCTGGAGGAGCTGCGCCGCCGCGGCACCGACCTGGACCTGCTGTGGGTGGTCGCCGACGGGCAGGCCGACCCGCCCGAGGGCCTCGCCGTGGTGCGGCGGGGCAGCCGCGACCACTACGAGGCGCTCGCCCGCTCGGCGTACGTGGTCACCAACAGCCACCTGCCGTCCTGGTTCCGCCGCCGCAAGGGGCAGCGGGTGGTGCAGACCTGGCACGGCGCGACCCTGAAGCGCATCGGGTTCGACATCGAGAAGGTGCGCTTCGCCACCCGCGACTACCACGAGCGCCTGCGCACCGAGATCGGGCAGTGGGACCGCCTGGTCTCGCCCAGCCCCTGGTGCACGCCGATCCTGCGGAAGGCGTTCCGGTACGAGGGCGAGATCCTGGAGACCGGCTACCCGCGCAACGACCTGTTCCACGCCGAGGACCGCGACAAGGTGGCCGACGCCGTCCGCGAGCGCATCGGGATCCCGGCGGGCAGGAAGGTGGTGCTGTACGCGCCGACCTGGCGCGACGACCGCTTCTACGCCCGCGGCCGCTACCGGCTGGACCTACGCCTGGACCCCGCGCGGATGCGCGCCGAACTGGGCGACGACCACGTGCTGCTGGTCCGCCGCCATCCCAACATCGTGGACCGCGTTCCCGGGGCGGGCGAGGGATTCGTCTTCGACGTGTCGGTCTACCCCGAAATGCAGGAACTGCTCCTGATCACCGACGTCCTCATCACCGACTATTCGTCGGTCATGTTCGACTTCGCCAACACCGGCCGCCCGATGCTGTTCTTCACCTACGACCTGGAGAACTACCGCGACGAGCTGCGCGGCTTCTACTTCGACTTCGAAAAGCAGGCTCCCGGCCCGCTGCTGCGGACGGAGGACGAGGTCGTGGACGCCCTGGCCAGGATCGACGAGGTCGCCGCCGAGCACGCCGACGCCTACGCGGAATTCGCCAGGGTGCATTGCGCCCTGGACGACGGAAAGGCCGCCGCCCGGGTGGTGGACCAGGTGTTCGGCGGACTTTTCTGACGCGCCGGTCCCCGCGCCGGGCAAGGGCGGATCTAACGCCCGTCCATTTGCCGCTCAGCGCACGACCATCGTTCGGCAAACGAATTCGCCGTTCGGGTGCGCGCTGTCGGCGAGTCGATACTTTCTGGAATTCGCACGTTCATGCCGGAACTTCGAACGGAGCAATAGATGGCTGGCCCTGAGGTGGAGAAGGTCGAGTTCGCTGCCGTGGGAGGCGGGCCGGCCGGCCTGACCGCCGCCTTCGAACTGGCCCGCCGCGACCGGCGCTGCCTGGTCCTGGAGGCCGACCAGGTGGTCGGCGGCATCTCCCAGACCGTGCTGCGCGACGGCTGGCGCTTCGACATCGGCGGACACCGCTTCTTCACCAAGGTCCAGCGGGTGGAGGACTTCTGGAACGAGATCCTCGGTCCCGACGACTTCCTGCTGCGGCCCCGGATGAGCCGCATCTACTACGACCGCAAGTTCTTCGACTACCCGCTGCGCGCCCAGAACGCCCTGTCCAACCTCGGCGTCCTGGAGGCGCTGCGCTGCCTCGGCTCCTACGCGTGGGCGCGGGTGCGGCCGCCCAAGGACCAGACCACCTTCGAGGGCTGGGTCGCCGCGCGGTTCGGCTGGCGGCTCTACCGGATCTTCTTCAAGACCTACACCGAGAAGGTGTGGGGCGTGCCCGCCGCCTCCATCCAGGCCGACTGGGCCGCCCAGCGCATCAAGAACCTGTCGCTGGCCAAGGCGATCGCCAACGCGCTGATGCCCAAGCGGAACCAGAAGGACATCACCAGCCTCATCGAGGAGTTCCGCTACCCCAAGTTCGGGCCCGGGATGATGTGGGAGGCGTGCGCCGAGAAGGTGGCCGACGCCGGGTCGGAGGTGCGCCTCGGCACCCGCGTCGAGCGGATCGCCCGCGCCGCCGACGGCGGCCTGGAGCTGACCACGCGCTCGGCCGACGGCGCCGAGCGCACGGTCGCCTGCCGCCGGCTCATCTCCTCCATGCCGATGGCCGCGCTGATCGACGCGCTGACGCCGAAGGCCCCGCCGGAGGTGCTGGCGGCCGCGCGCGGCCTCGCCTACCGCGACTTCCTGACCGTGGCGCTGGTGGTGCCCGAGAAGTACTCCTTCCCCGACAACTGGATCTACATCCACTCGCCCGAGGTGCGCCTCGGCCGGGTGCAGAACTTCGGGTCCTGGTCGCCCTACCTGGTCAAGGACGGGCGCACCTGCCTCGGGCTGGAGTACTTCGTCAACGAGGGCGACGACCTGTGGGACGCCGAGGACGCCGACCTCGTCGAGCTCGGCCGCCGCGAGCTGGACCGGCTCGGCCTGGTGGACGCCGACGCCGTCGAGGCCGGGCACGTGGTCCGGATGCCCAAGGCGTACCCGGTCTACGACGCCGATTACGCCGCCAACGTCGAGACGCTGCGCGCCTACCTGGCCGCCGAGTGGCCCGACGTGCACCCGGTCGGCCGCAACGGGATGCACCGCTACAACAACCAGGACCACTCGATGCTCACAGCCATGCTCACCGTGGAGAACCTGGTCGAGGACGCGGGCCACGACATCTGGTCGGTCAACGTCGAGGCCGACTACCACGAGACCAAGAGCGGCGGCGCGCCCGCCGGGACCGGCCGCTCCGCGCCGGTCGTGCCCGCGCCGCGCCCCGCCGAGGAGCGGGAGACGGCCGGGCGGCCCCCGGTCGCCACCCGGTAGCGACCGGCCATGCTGGACACAGCGACCTCGACGGCGGCGCCGCGCGCCACCGACGGCCCCGCCGCCCGCACGCGGCGCCGCGTGCCCCGGCCGGGCGCGACCGCCTGGGCCGCGATCGTGTACGCGGCGCTGCTGCCGCGTGGCGCTCTGGGCGCCGGGCGCGCTCGGCGCCGACCCGTTCCACCTGCGCACGGCCATGATCCCCATCGTGGTGGGGGCGGCGGCGCTGCTGGCGGCGGCGGTCGCGGCGACGGCGCTGCGCCGGGGCGGGCGCGGCGGCGGCCGGGCCCTCGCGGCGCTGAGCGGCGTCGCGGCCGGGCTGTTCGCGGCGTGGACGGCGTTCTCCATGCGCCTCGGCCTCACCGGCGCCGCCTACGGGTACGGCGGGCTGCTGGGCGACAAGGGCCGGCTGTCGGCCATGGCCATGCGGCACACGGTGACCCTGCGCAGCAGCGACGGCATCGTGCAGGCCGCGCCGTCGGAGTACCCGCCGCTGTACCCGTGGCTGATCGGCCGCGCCGGGGTGCTGCTGGAGGTCCCGGCGTGGCGGCTGTTCGGCCTGGCCGAGGCGGTCACCTGCTCGCTCGCGGTCGTGGTGTGCTTCGCGCTGTGGCGGCGGACGGTGGCCGCGCCGGTCGCGCTGGCGCTGGCGGTGGTCTCGCTGGTGGTCTTCCCGCGCCCGGACAAGGCGTTCGAGGTCTTCGCGCTGATGGTGATCGCGCCGTGGGCGCTCGCCGCCGTCGCCGCCCCGGCGCGGCGCGACCGGCTGCACTGGACCGTCGCGGGCCTGCTCGGCGGGCTGATGGTGCTGCTGTACCAGGGCTACCTGATGTTCGCGGCGCTCGGCGTCGTGGTCCTCGCCGTGCTGGCCTGGCGGCGCTCGGCGGACCGGCGCGGCTACGCGCTGCACCTGCTGGGCGCCGTGCTCGTCGCCGCCGCGGCCGCCTCGTGGTATCTCGGCCCGTACCTGGCCACCCTGGCCTCGCGCGGGCTGCAGATGACCGACGTGTTCAACAGCCCCCGGATGCTGGACCACCCGATGCCGTTCCTGGCCGCGACGCCGCTGGGCGCGCTGGAGCTGGCCGGGCTCGCGGGCCTGGTCTGGTACCGCAGGCGCGAGCGCTGGGCCGAGACGCTGCTGGTGCTGCTGGCCAGCGCCTACCTGTACCGGCTGGTGTTCCTGGCCGGCTACGTCCTGAACGGCCACACCAAGGTCCTGCACTACACCGACGGCCTCATCCAGCTGCTCCTGGCGTGCGCGGGAGTCCTGACGGTGGCGCGCGCCGCGCCCACCGTCGCGCGCCGCCTCCGGACGGACGCGCCCGCCGGGCTGCCCGTCCTCGCGCTCGCCGTGCTGGTGGCCTGGACCTGCACGGCGCTGTGGCGGACGTGGCTGCCGGGCGCGCCGCCGACCGGCGGCGACGCCCGGGAGTACCGGATCTCGGCGAGCGCCGCCCCCAACCACGCCACCCGCGCGTTCGCCGAGCCCCTTCCGGACGGGACCTACTCGCCGTTCGCCCCGGAGGGGACGCGGGCGCGCTGGTTCCCCGTCGGCCCCGCCGTCGAGCGGGTCCGGTCGGTGCTGGGCCCGGATGCCCGCCCGGTCACGCTGTCGGTCGACGAGCGGCTGTTCGGCGTCACCACGTGGCCCGGCTACATCGGGGTGGACCGCAGCGCCTCGGGCAGCACCACGCACTGGTACTCGCGCGCCCGCGCGCTGGAAGAACTCGCGCGGATCGGCGACCCCGCCCGCTTCGCCGCCGCTTCGGCGCGCACCCGGTTCGGGGGGATCGACGTCTTCGTGCTCAAGCGCAGGGGGCCGTACTGGGAGTGGGCGGCCTACGACCACCCGACCAGGGTGCGGTTCGCCCCCGGGCAGTTCGCGTCGCCCGCCTTCGTGCGGGCCGAGCTGCCGAACGGCTTCGTCATGGCGGTCCGCCGCGGATCGCCGGGGGGCTGACCGGCCCGCGACCCCAGCCCGGCCGGCCCCGTCCGAGGGCGGCGGCGCCCACCGTCCGCGACCAGCTAGAGGAGCCTTCCTTGGCACCCAAGATCAGTATCGTCGTCCCCTTCCACAACGTCGAGCGGTACTTCGCGCCGTGCCTGGAGTCGCTGGCCGCCCAGACGCACCGGAACCTCGAAGTGATCATGGTGGACGACGGCTCCCCGGACGGCAGCGCCGTCATCGCCAAGACGTTCGCGCACCGCGACGAGCGGTTCCGCCTCCTCCAGCAGGACAACCAGGGCCTCGGCCCGGCCCGCAACACCGGCGCCGCGCAGGCCACCGGGGACTACCTGGCGTTCGTGGACAGCGACGACGTGCTGCCGCCGAACGCCTACGAGCTGCTGGCCGGCTCGCTGGAGCGCACCGGCTCCGACATCGCCTGCGGCGCGGTGCGGCGGCTGAACTCGCTCGGCCTGCACCCCTCGCCGATGCACCGCAAGATCTTCACCGCGCCGGAGGAGCGCACCCACGTGTCCCGGCGGCCCGACCTGCTGGGCGACCGGACCGCCTGGAACAAGCTGTACCGGCGCGCGTTCTGGGAGGAGCACGGCTTCGCCTTCCCGCCCGGCCTGTACGAGGACGCGCCGGTGACCGTCCCCGCGCACGTGCTCGCCGGGAGCGTGGACCTGCTGCGCGAGACGGTCTACCACTGGCGCGAGCGCGAGGGCGACTGCCGCTCCATCACCCAGCGCCGCACCGAGGCGGGCAACATGGAGGACCGCATCGGATCGGTGGCGCGGGTCGCCGGGTTCTTCCGGGACCGCGACCCCGAGTTGCGCCGCCGCTACCTCACCTCGGCGCTGGTCTCGGACCTGGCGATCTTCGTGGACGTGGCCGACGAGGCCGACGAGGCCTACCGCGAGCGGCTGCGCGTCGCGGTCACCGCGTTCCTGGCGCACGTGGACGACGCGCTGCTCGGTGAGATCGACGCGCTCCGGCGGCTCAAGTACCACCTGATCCGGCACGGCCGCATGGACGACCTGCTGGAGGTGCTGCTGTTCCAGCGTCGGCGGATGCCGTTCGGGCGGGCCGTCCGCAAGGGGGCGCTGCGGCCCCGCTGGTACGCGGACTACCCGTTCTTCGGGCGGGACGTGCCCGACGAGGTCTACGACGTCACCGACGAGCTGGCGCTGTGGGGCCGGGTGGACCGGACGCGCTGGCGCGACGGGACCCTGGTCCTGGAGGGGCACGCCTACATCGGGCGGCTCGACATGTCCGCGCCCGACAGTGCCCACATCAGGGTGTGGCTGCGCGACGCGCGCACCGGGACGGTGGTGCGGCTGCCGGTCCGGCGCACGCACCGTCCCGACGTGACGGCCGCGAGCCGGTACGCCACGGCCGGGTACGACTGGTCGGGCTTCGAGGTGGAGGTCCCGGCGGCGGCGCTGCGCACCGATCGGCGGTGGCGGGCGGCGACCTGGGAGCTGCACGCGGAGGTCCGCACCCGGGGGCTGCGGCGCTCCGGACAGCTCGGCTTTCCCGCGCACGGCGCGCATCGACGGCCGTCCGCCGCGCGGCCCGCCGAGGGGGTGTGGGTGCGGCCCGTTCCGCTGCCCGAGGACCGGTTCGGCGTGCAGGTGAAGACCCCGCAGGCCGTGCTGACCGGGGCCGAGGTCGTGGGCGGGGAGCTGGTGCTGACCGGTACGGCGGCCTGCCCGGCCGGGCGGCCCGTCCGGCTGCTGTTCGCCGACGACGGCGACCGGACGGTGGTCGCCTTTTCCGCTGAAACCGAACGCGTCGAGGGGCGCGGCGAGGGGGCGGGCGTCGTGTTCACCGCGCGGCTGCCGCTGGAGGGGACGCCGTTCGCCGGCGCCCCGGTGGCCGCTGAGGCGGACGGGACCGCCGACGGGGACGAGGCCGCCGCGGGCGTTCCGGCGGAGGGCCGGTGGTCGGTGCTGCTGGAGGCCGAGGGGCAGGGCAAGCCGTTCCGGGTGCTGGTGGCGGACGCCTTGGAGGTACGGCACCGGGTCGGCGGCGGGCTGCTGGTCGCCGGGCCGACCACGCGCGGCAACCTGCGCGTGGAGGTGCGTCCGGAGGGCCTGGTGCTGACCGGCGCGGCCTGGGAGGACGGACGGCTGGTGCTGTCGGCCGAGGACCACGGCGAGGGGCAAGACAACGGGCAAAGCAACGGGCACGGTAACGGCCCCGGCGACGGACACGACAACGGTCCCGGCAACAGGCACGGCGACGGGCACGGCGACGGGCACGGCGACGGGCACGGCGACGGGCAGGACAACGGCCCCGGCGACGGGCACGACAACGGCGGGCGGCCCGAGTTGGTCCTCCGGATGCGGCAGAGCGGCGGCTGCCGGAGGATCCCCGGCCGCCGCACGCCCGGCGGCCTGCGCTTCGAGTTCGACCCGGCGGCCCTGCCCGTGCTGGGCGAGGCCGTCCCGCTCACCGCCGGTGCATGGCTCGCCGAGGACGCCGCCGGGAACCCGGTCCGGGCCGCGCTGGAGGCGGTGGAGGACTTCCCCGGCGCGCGCGAGGCCGGGCTGCTGCGCTTCACGCCCGAGCTGTCCCAGCAGGGCGCGTTCCGGCTGGCCGTGGCCGGCGCCCTGGCCGACGACGAGCGCGGCAGCCACGCGCAGGCCCTGCTGCAGCGTGACCACTACCCCCGCTACCGCACCGCGCCGCTGCGCGAGCTGGCGGTCTTCGACAGCTTCAAGGGCCGCCAGTTCTCCGACAACCCCCGCGCGATCTACGAGGAGCTGCGCCGCCGGCGCCCCGACATCGAGTGCGTCTGGGTCAGCGACGAGGGCCGGTGCCGCCCGCCCGAGGGCGCCGAGGCCGTCCTGTACGACAGCCGCGCCCACTACCGGGCGCTCGCCGAGGCGCGCTACCTGGTGAGCAACGACCCCCAGCCCGAATGGCTGGTCAAGCGGCCCGGCCAGGTCTACCTGCAGACCTGGCACGGCACCCCGCTGAAGCGCATCGGGTTCGACATCGCCACGCCCCGGTTCAACGGGGCCCGCGACTACCTGCGCCGGTTCGGCGAGGACGTCGCCAAGTGGGACGTGCTGCTGTCGCCCAACCCGTTCAGCACGCCGGTCCTGCGGCGCGCGTTCCGCTACGGGGGCGAGGTGCTGGAGACCGGCTACCCGCGCAACGACCTGCTCGCCGCCCTGCCCCGCGACCGCGCGCGCCGGGTCCGCGAGCGGCTCGGCGTCCCCGAGGGCAAGCGCGTGGTGCTCTACGCGCCCACCTGGCGCGACGACCAGAAGGCGACCCACGGCTACCTGATGGACCTGCGGATCGACCTCGACGCCGCCCGCCGCGCCCTCGGCGACGACCACGTGCTGCTGGTGCGCGGCCATTTCAACGTGGGGGAGAGCGTCGCGGGCGCGGACGGCTCCTTCGCCCTGGACGTCACCGCCTATCCCGACATGGCGGAACTCCTCCTGATCAGCGACATTCTCGTCACCGACTATTCCTCGGTGATGTTCGACTTCGCCATGACGCTCCGGCCGATGCTCTTCTTCGCCTACGACCTGGAGCGTTATCGTGACGACGTCCGCGGCTTCTGCTTCGATTTCGAAAAGGACGCCCCCGGACCTTTGCTGCGCACTTCGGCGGAATTGATCGACGCCGTGCGCGACGCCGACGCGATACGTGAATCCCACGCGCCCGCCTACCGGGAGTTCAGCGCGCGCTTCTGCCCGCACCGCGGCGGCGACGCCGCGCGCCGGGCCGTCGACCGCCTCCTGGCGGGCTGAGCCCGCGCCGCTTCCGCCGCGCGGGCCGGCGCGCACGCACACACACTCCAACGCACATCGAGGACGGGGCTATGCAGACGCAGGAGATCGAGCGGGTCGTCGCGGTCGAGGAGCGGAACTGGTGGTACCAGGAGCGCCGCCGCATCATCGCCGGGCAGCTGCGGCGGCTCGGCCGGCCGGGCCGGGCGGTGGACATCGGCGCGGCCGGCGGCGGCAACACGCGGGTGCTGCTGGAGCACGGCTGGGAGGCCGTCGCGGTCGACATGTCCGAGGCGGCCGTGGACTTCGCCCGCTCGCGCGGCGTGGAGGCGTGCCGGGGGGACGCCTGCGACCTGCCGCTCCCCACCGGCTCGTTCGACTTCGCCATGGCCCTGGACGTGCTGGAGCACGTCCACGACGACAACGCCGCCGCCGCCGAGATGGCCCGGGTGCTGCGCCCCGGCGGCGCCGGGTTCGTCACCGTGCCCTGCGACATGGCGCTGTGGTCGGCGCACGACGTCGCGCTCGGGCACGTGCGCCGCTACACCCGCTCCACCCTGCGCGAGGTGCTGGAGGGCGCCGGGCTGCGGGTGGAGGAGCTGTGGAGCTGGAACGTGCTGCTGCGCCCGGTGGTGCGGGTGCGCCGCCGCAAGGCGACCGGCTGCGACCTGGAGGAGATGTCGCCGCTGGCCAACACCGTGCTGCGCTCGATCGTGGCGGTCGAGCGGCACCTGCCCGTCAAATCCCTTCCGGGCGTTTCGCTGATGGCGCGCGTGCGGCGCCTTTAACGGTTCGCACGTGTTCGGCAAAGAAATGCGCAAGGAACCATCGAGCAACGGCCGTCCGGCACCTTCGGCGCAAGGATGTGGAACGTGCAGGTGACTTCGGAAGAAACGCGGACGGCGGTCGTTCCGGAACCGCGCACCGCAGCATCGCAAATGGCGTCGGTGGACATAGCGATCCCCGTTCTGAACGAGGAGCGCGCCCTGTCGGGCTGCGTCCGGACGCTGCACGCCTTCCTCCACGAGTCCTTTCCGCTGCCCTGGCGCCTGACCATCGTCGACAACGGCAGCACCGACCGCACCTGGGAGATCGCCACCGGGCTGTCCCAGGAGCTGGACGGGGTGCACGCGCGGCGGCTGGAGGTGCGCGGCAAGGGCGCGGCCGTCAAGGCGGCCTGGGCCGACAGCCCGGCCGACATCGTCGCCTACATGGACGTCGACCTGTCCACCGGGCTGGGCGCGCTGCTGCCGCTGATCGCGCCGCTCGCCAGCGGCCACTCCGAACTCGCGATCGGCACGCGGCTCGGCAACGGCGCCCGCATCCGCCGGGGGCTGCGACGAGAGGCGGTGTCGCGCTGCTACAACGGGCTGCTGCGCGCCGCGTTCGGCGCGCGGTTCAGCGACGCGGCGTGCGGGTTCAAGGCCGCGCGCGCCGAGACGGTCCGCCCGCTGCTGGCCAAGGCCGCCGACGACGGCTGGTTCTTCGACTCCGAGCTGCTGCTGCTGGCCGAGCACAACGGGCTGCGCATCCACGAGGTGCCGGTGGACTGGATCGAGGACACCGACTCCCGGGTCCGGGTGGCCGGGACCTCGGCGCACAACCTCAGGGGCATGGTGCGGACCGCCCGCGCCATGGCCTCCGGCGCGGCGCTGGCCGACCTGCCGCCCCGGCCCGAGCTGCGCCCGGCCCACCCCGACGCGGTCGTGGCGCCGCGGCGGGGCGCGGCGCTGGCCCGGTTCGTCAGCTTCGCCGTCATCGGCGGGCTGTCCACCGGCGTGCACGCGGGCCTGTACGCGCTGCTGCGCGCGTTCTGGGACCCGGCGGCGGCGAACCTCGCGGCCCTGCTGCTGTGCGCGATCGCCAACACCGAGGCCAACCGGCGGTGGACCTTCCGCCACGACGGGCCGCGCACCGGGGCGCACCTGCGCGCCGGCGCGCTGCTGGTGCTGACCTACCTGGTCACCTCCGCCGCCGTGCTGATGGCGCCGCCCGCGCTGGGCCGGGCGGGGGAGACCGCCACGCTGGTCGCGGCGGCGCTGCTGATGACGGTGCTGCGCTTCGCGGCGCTGGACCGCTGGGTGTTCGCGCGGAGGCGGCCATGAGCGCCACGCGCACCCTGCCCCCGGCCGCGCGCCGGGCGGCGGCCGCCTCCGGCAAGACGGCGGCCGGGCGCCCGGACCGGCGCCCGTTGTGGATGCTGGCGGGCGTAGCCGTGGCCTACCTCGGCGTTCAGCTGCTGCTCGTCCCGCTGGGCATGGCCTTCGCCTGGGACGAGAGCATGTACGTCAGCCAGTACGCGCCCGGCGTCCCGCCGTCGGTGCTCACCGCGCCGCGCTCGATCGGGATGGGGCTGCTGGTCGCGCCCGTCACGCTGCTCACCGCGTCGGTGACGGCCATCCGCCTGTACCTGGCGGTGCTGTCGGCGCTGTGCCTGCTCCTGGCGTTCCTGCCGTGGCTCGCGCTGCGCGGCGGCCGCGTCGTCCCGCTGGCGGCGGCGCTGTACGGCGGCCTGTGGCTGACGGTCTTCTACGGCGGCCAGGCGATGCCGAACGTCTACACCTCCGGGTGCACGGTCGCGGCGGTCGCGCTGTTCCCGCTCGCGGCGACCGCGGACCGGCGCCTGCGGCGGATCACCGCGCTGGCGGGCCTGGTCGCGGCGTTCGCGGTGATGTCGCTGCTGCGTCCGATGGACGCGCCGTGGACCGCGCTGCCGCTGTTCGCGGCGGCGCTGCTCTACCGGCCCTGGCGGCGGGCCGCGCCGCTCGCGGCCGTGGCCGCCGGGTCGGCGGTCGGCTGGGGCCACTGGCTCTACGACGCCTACGCCCGCTTCGGCGGACCGGCCCGGCGGCTGGAGCTGATCGACCAGGTCAACGGCGGCGGCCTGCACTTCCTGCTGCTGCGGCACGTGGAGAGCTTCGGCAGCACGGCCCTGGTGTGCCGGGACGGCGAACCCGACTGCGGCGGCTACACCGTGGCGGCCGTGGCGCTGGCGTGCGCGCTGCCGCCGCTGGTCCTGCTCGGCCTGTGGGCGTCGCGGCGCGCGGGCACGGCGCCGGTGATGGTGCTGGCGACCGGCACCGCCGTGGTGGTGGCGGTGCCCTACCTGTTCCTCACCGGCCACGCCAACCCGCGCTACCTGCTGCCGAGCGAGGCGCTGCTGGCGCTGCCGGTGGCCGCCGGGCTGTGGTGGCTCGCCGGGCGCGGGCACCGGCCCGGACGCGTCGCGATCGTGGGCGCGCTGGTGTTCGCGCACCTGGCGGGCCAGGCGGCGGTCGCCGCCGTGTTCGCCGACCGGGCCGAGCGGCAGCGCCGCCCGATCGCGGAGGCGGGGGCGAAGCTGCGCGCCCTCGGCGTCGGCTCGCCGTGCTTCGTCTACGGCTACGAGGCGCCGGAGCTGGGCTACCTGGCGCGGTGCAGCGCCTGGGGCGTCTACCCCGGCGTGCTGCCCGAGGGGGGCGCGGCGAAGGCGGTGGAGAAGCGGCTGGCCAGGGAGATGAAGGCCGGGCGCAAGGTCGTGGTCGTCGCGATGGAGGAGCGGCCGGGCGACTTCCCGCGCGGCTGGCGCCGCGTGCGGCTGCTGCCGGACCGCCCCCTGTACGCGCACCTGCCGCCGGGCCAGTGACAACGCCGCGCTGCTAGAGCGGCACGGCAACGCGCGACTGCGCCCTTGGAGCTGGTCCGGGGCCAAGAGGCCCCGGACCCTCAGGCCGGGCGGTGCGCCCACGCGAACAGCGTCACGCCCGGCCACGACCGCAGCGGCAGGCGCTGCTCGACGGCCGTGGCCAGCGCCAGCAGCCGGTCCACGGCGACCGGCAGCGGCCCGAGGTCCTCGCAGTGCGCGCGCCGGTGCCGCATCCACCGCACGATCGGCCGCACCAGGACGTTCCAGCTCCACACCCGCTCCACCCGCAGCCCCGCGCCGGCCAGCACCTCGGCGAGCGCGGACCGCGAGTAGCGGCGCACCCGTGACAGCGCCACGTCGTGGGCCGACCACAGCGCCATGTCGCCGGGCACCGACACCAGCGCCGCGCCGCCCGGCCGCAGCACCCGCGCGACCTCGGCGGCGGCGGTCCCGTCGTCCTCGATGTGCGCGAGCACGTCCAGCGCCAGCGCGAGGTCGTACTCCTCCGACGGCAGCGGCAGCCACCGCGCGTCGGCCCGGCACGCGGCGACGCCCCGCGCCTCGCACAGCTCCACCGCCGCCGCCGAACCGTCCACGGCGGTGACCTCCCAGCCCTGGTCCATCAGCAGCCGGGCCACGCCGCCGCCCCCGGCGCCGATGTCCACGGCCCGGCCGGGCGCGTCGTACCGGCGCAGCTCCCGGGTGAGCAGCGCGCGGCGCTCGCGGTG
Source organism: Spirillospora sp. CA-253888 (assembly GCA_050936435.1). Classification (GTDB taxonomy): domain Bacteria; phylum Actinomycetota; class Actinomycetes; order Streptosporangiales; family Streptosporangiaceae; genus Spirillospora. The sequence continues at coordinate 2,820,442 of JBNJMT010000001.1, read as the reverse complement.
CCACCAGTTGCCGCTCTCGATCTCGACGATGCGCTGAATCTCGACGGTGTCCACGCCCCTAGCCGACGCGATGGCGCGGGCCGGGACCACCAGCGCCGCCGATCATGGCCTGATCGTTGACCCGGACTTGGCCGCCGCCCGGTGCGGAGGCGGCCGGGTCCGGCCGGGACGGGCGGCGCGCAGCGGGTACGACGATCAGTGGATTCGGTGACGGCGGCGCGGAGGAGCGCGATGGCGGGACTCGTCCGGACACTGCGCGTCCACTGGGCGATGGCGGGCGCGGTGACGGTCGCGCTGGCGCTGCGCGCGCTGGCCGTGCTGGGGTACCCGACGATCCTGTGGTTCGGGGACTCGGTCGGGTACCTGCGGTCGGCGATCCGCCTCGCGCCCTCGGGGACGCGGCCGAGCGGGTACTCGGTGCTGCTGGCGGTGCTGAAGCCGTTCCACAGCTTCATCGTGGTGGTCACGGTGCAGCACCTGCTCGGGCTGGCGGTCGCGCTGATGGTGTACGCGCTGGTCTGGCGGCACGTGCGGGCCGCGTGGCCGCAGCGGGCGCGGCTGCCCGGCCTGGTGGGGACGCTGGTGGCCGCGCCGGTGCTGTTCGACGCCTACCAGATCGAGCTGGAGCACCTCGGGCTGTCGGACGCGCTGTTCATGTTCCTGCTGGTCGCGGCGGTCGTCGTGCTGCTGTGGCGGCCGGAGGTCGGCCCGCGCACCGCGGTGGCGTCCGGCGGGCTGCTCGGGTTGGCGGCGGTGACGCGGTCGGTGGGGTGGCCGCTGCTGCTGCTCGTGCTGGCGTGGCTGTTCCTGCGGCGGCGCGGCAGGCGGGCGATGGTGGTGCCCGCCGTGGCGCTGACCGGGGCCTACCTGGTCCCGCTGGTGTTGTACGCGGGGTGGTTCTACGCGGCGCACGAGCGGGTCGCGCTGACCAGCACCGAGAAGGTGTTCCTGTACGGGCGCACGATGGACTTCGCCGACTGCGAGGTCATCAGGCCGCGCCCCGAGCTGGCGAAGATGTGCCCGAAGCCGCCGCCCGAGGACGTGTCGCCGGCGTACGCGGCGCTGTGGACGGACCGGTCACCGTTCGCGGAGATGCGCGGGGGCAAGGCCGCGGGGAACGACCTGGCGGGCGAGTTCGCGTTCGCGGCGCTCAGGGCGCAGCCGGACGACTACCTGAGGGTCGTCGGACGGGACGTGGTGCGGGCGTTCGCGTGGGAGCGGACGGTGTACCCGTCGCCGTGGACGTTCCGGAAGTACGAGTTCCCCGACCGGACGGCGAAACTCAACAGGGGGCAGGCGCACGTCGCCCGCGCCTACACGGGCTCGGCGGGGCCGCGGAAGGTCGTGGAGCCGTACGCGGGCTGGATGCGCGGCTACCAGGACCACGTGTTCCTGCCCGGCACGGTTCTGGGTGCGGTGCTGCTGGTCGGGGCGGCCGGGCTGCTGCTGCCGGGGCGGGGCGCGCGGCACCGGGCGCTGCTGCCGTGGCTGGTGGCGTGGGCGCTACTGGTGGTACCGGCGGCGACGGCGGACTTCGACTACCGGTACGTGCTGCCCGCGATGCCGTTCGCCGCGCTCGCGGCGGCGCTGGCGTTCGTGCCGCACCGCCGCGAGCGGACGGAGGTGCTCAGCGGCGGCGGCGCCGCACCAGGTACCGGAGCACCAGCAGCAGCGCGACCAGCGCTCCCAGCGCGGGGGCGGCGCGCTTGGCCAGTGACGGACCGGCGATCTCCAGCAGGTCGATGGCGTCGTCGGAGTCGTCGCGGCGGCGGATCGGAGTCACCGGCCGCACGGGCTCGGTGGGACGCGCCGCCTCGGCGGTGACGGGCGGCTCGGCGGGCGCGACCGGAGCGACGGGCTCGACCACCCTGATCGGGTCGGGCGGGGTGTCGTCGGAGGTGGACTCGACGGGGCTGGCGGGCCGCGGCTGGGGGACGGCAGCGACGGGCACCTCGGCGGGAGCCTCTTCGGCGGCCTGCTCGGCGCCTTGCTGGTCCACGATCGTGGGCTCTGCGGCGGCCTGCTCCGCTCGCTGCTCGGCGCCCTGCTGGTCTACGATCGCGGGCTCGGCGACGGAGGGCTCCGTGATCTGCGGCTCCGCAGCGGCCTGCTCGGCGCGCTGCTGGTCCACGATCGTGGGTTCCGTGGGGACCTGCTCTGCCTGCTGTTCGGCGCCCTGCTGGTCCACGATCGTGGGCTCCGCGGACCGCTGTCCGGCCACGGCCGCCTGCTGCACGACGTTCGGCTCGGTCGGCTCCTCGCCCGGCGTCTCCAGCTCCTCCGCCAACGCCTTGGCGAACCGGGAGATCAGCTTGGCCCCCACCTCGGCCAGGATGTTGCGGCCGAACTGGGCGGGACGCCCGGTCACGTTCAGCTTGGTGTGCACGGTGACCCGGGTCCGCTCGCCCTCGTCGTGCAGCCGCGCCTGCACGGTCGCGGCGGCCGTGCCCGGCCCGCGCGCCTCCTTGGCGGCGGCCTCGATGGTCACGGCCCGCGCGCCGGTGTCGGCCGAGGTGATGCGCGCGGTGCCCCGGTAGGTGATGGTCATCGCGCCGACCTTCACCTTCATCCGGCCCGCGTACTCCTCGCCCGCCACCGAGTCGAGGGTGGCGCCCGGCATGCACGACGCCACGCGCTCCACGTCCAGCAGCACCGACCAGGCCCGGTCCACCGGCACGGGAACGGTGAACTCGTGATCAAGCTCCATCGTCAGGTCCTTGTCATCCGGGGGCTTGCGGCGACCCTACGGCCACCTCCGGCACCGCCGCCAGGCGCCCCCGGCGGGCGGCGGCCCGCCCGACCGGGTGATCATGCGGCCGGTTCCGGGGGCGAACGGGCCCGGCCGCATGATCACGCTCCGGTCAGACCGCGGCGGCCGCGGTCAGCGCGCGGGCGGTCAGCACCGTGGCCAGATGCGCCCGGTACTCGGCCGAGCCGTGCAGGTCGGCGGGCGGCGAGGCGCCCTCGGCCGCGTGCTCGGACGCCGCGCGGAACGCGTCGCGCGACACCGAGCGGCCCTCGATGAACCGCTCGACGGCGTGCGCGCGCACCGGCACCGGCCCCATGTTCGTCAGCGCCACGCGGGCGTCCTCGATCGCGCCCCGCTCGCGGCGCACCGCGCACGCGACGCCCACGACCGCCCACGCCTGCGCGGTGCGGTGGAACTTCTCGTAGTGCACGCCCCAGCCCGGCCCGAGCTTGGGCACCCGGACGCCGGTGAGCAGCTCGTCGGGCTCCATCGCCGAGGTCATCCAGTCCACGAAGAAGTCGGCGGCCGGGACCTCCCGCTCGCCGCGCACCGAGCGCAGCAGCAGCACCGCGTCCAGCGCCACCGCGACGGCGGGCAGGTCGCCGGCCGGGTCGGCGTGCGCCAGCGACCCGCCGATGGTGCCGCGGTGCCGCACGGCCGGGTCGGCGACGGTCGCGGTGGCCTGTGCGATCAGCGGCGCGTGCTCGCGCACCAGCGGGTCGCCCAGCACCTGGTGGTGGGTGGCCATCGCGCCGATGACCAGCGCGTCACCGGTGTCGCGGATCTCGCGCAGCTCCTCGACCCGCCCCACGTCGATCAGCGGGTCGGGGTAGGCGAGCCGCAGCCGCAGCAGCGGCATCAGGCTCTGCCCGCCGGCCAGCACCTTGGCGTCCTCGCCGGCCGCCGACAGCGCGGTGACGGCCTCCTCGACCGACAGCACGCGCACGTACTCGAACGACGCGGGGATCACTGGGCACCTCCGGTGGAGCCGAGCCCGCCGCCCGCGCCGGGGGCGGTGCCGGTGGACGGTTCGGGGTCCTCGTCGAACGCCTCGCGCAGCGCCCGCCACACGCGCTCGGGCGTGCACGGCATCGGCACGTCGGCCACGCCGAGGTGGCGCAATGCGTCCACGATCGCGTTGACCACCGCGGGCGTGGAGGCGATCGTCCCGGCCTCGCCGACGCCCTTCACCCCGAGCGGGTTGGAGGTCGCGGGCGTCTCGGTGCGGTCGGTGAGGAACTCGGGCAGGTCGGCGGCCGACGGGATCAGGTAGTCGGCCATCGTGGTGGTGGTCAGGTTGCCCTCGGCGTCGTAGACGGCCTCCTCGTACAGGGCCTGCGCGATGCCCTGCGCGAGGCCGCCGTGCACCTGGCCCTCCACGATCAGCGGGTTGACGACCGAGCCGACGTCGTCCACCGCCACGTAGGTGCGCAGCTTCACCATGCCGGTCTCGGTGTCGACCTCGGCGGCGCACAGGTGGGTGCCGTGCGGGAACGAGAAGTTGTCGGGGTCGTAGGTGGCGTCGGAGTCGAGCGAGGGCTCGACGCCGTCGGGCAGGTCGTGCGCGGCGAACGCGGCCAGCGCGACCTCCTGCAGCGTCGCGCCCGCCTCCTTCACGCCGCGGACGCTGAACCGGCCCGCGTCGAATTCGAGGTCGTCCTCGGACGCCTCCAGCAGGTGCGCGGCGACCTTGCGCGCCTTGTCCACGACCTTGTCGCACGCCCCGTACAGCGCGATGCCGCCGACCGCCAGCGACCGTGACCCGTAGGTGTCCATGCCCTTGGGGGAGACGGCGGTGTCGCCGTGCAGCACCTTGACGTCCTCGAACGGGACGCCGAGCCGGTCGGCGGCGATCTGCGCCCACGCGGTCTCGTGGCCCTGGCCGTGCGCCGACGAGCCGGTGACGACCTCGACCTTGCCCGACGGCAGCACCCGCACCGACGCGTGCTCCCAGCCGCCCGCGCCGTAGGACAGCGAGCCCAGCACGCGCGACGGCGCGAGCCCGCACATCTCGGTGAAGGTGGACACTCCGATGCCGAGCTGCACCGTGTCGCGGCGCTCGCGCCGGTCGGCCTGCTCGGCGCGCAGCTTGTCGTACTCGAACAGGGCGAGGGCCCGGTCGGTGGCGGCCTCGTAGTTGCCCGAGTCGTAGGTGAGGCCCGCGATCGTGTCGTAGGGGAACTCCTCGTGCCCGATCCAGTTGCGCCGCCGCACCTCGATCGGGTCGAGGTCGAGCTCGGCGGCCAGCTCGTCCATCAGCCGCTCGATGGCGAAGGTGGCCTCCGGGCGGCCCGCGCCGCGGTAGGCGTCGGTGGGCGTCTTGGTGGTGAACACGCCGGTGCAGGTGAAGGAGTAGGCGTCCATCTTGTAGATGCCGTTGAACATGAACGCGCCCAGCAGCGGGATGCCGGGCGTGACCAGCATCAGGTAGGCGCCCATGTCGGCCAGCAGGTCCACCTTCAGGCCCCGGATGCGGCCGTCGCGGTCGGCGGCCAGGGTGAGGCGCTGGATCTGGTCGCGGCCGTGGTGGGTGGCCTGGTTGCCCTCGCTGCGGGTCTCGGTCCACTTGACCGGGCGGCCGAGGCGGCGGGCCAGCAGCAGGCACAGCACCTCCTCGCCGTACACCTGGAGCTTGGAGCCGAACCCGCCGCCGACGTCGGGGGCGACGACGCGGATGCGGTGCTCGGGGATCTGGGTGACGGTCGCCAGCATCAGCCGCAGGATGTGCGGGATCTGGGTGGCGGAGGTGACGGTGAAGTCGTCGCCGTCGGGCTCGCACAGCACCGCGCGGGGCTCCATCGCGGTGGGGATGAGGCGCTGCTGGACGTAGCGGCGCTCCAGGACCACCGGCGCGTCGCGCAGCGCGGCGTCGACGTCGCCGTTCTCGAAGACCCAGCGGTAGCTCTCGTTGGTGCCGAGGTCGGCGTGGACGAGCGGCGCGCCCTCCCGGACGGCCTCCTCCATGTCCACCACGGCGGGCAGCGGCTCGTAGTCGATGTCGATCTCTTCGAGCGCGTCCACGGCCGCGTACCGGTCGCGCGCCACCACGCACGCGACGGGCTCGCCGACGTGGCGGACCTCGTCCACGGCCATCGGGGGGTGGAGCGGCGCCTTCATGTCCTCGGTGACCGTCCACGCGCACGGCAGGCCGCCCTGCTCCTCGGCGAGGTCGGCGCCGGAGAGGACGGCGACGACGCCGGGCCGCGACTTGGCCTGCTCGACGTCCACGGAGGTGATCCGGGCGTGCGCGTGCGGGCTGCGCAGGAACGCGACGTGCAGCGTGCCGGGCGGCTGGAGGTTGTCGGTCCAGCGGGTGCGGCCGGTGACGAGCCGGGCGTCCTCGCTGCGCCGGCGCGGCGAGCCGATCTCGCGGGCGGGGACGGGGTCGCTCACGGGCCCGTCCTCGGCGACCTTCTCGGCCACGCCCTCGGGGGCGATCTCGCTCATGGGGACACCTCCCGCTCCGGCGCGCCCCGCCGCATCTCGACGGCGGCGCCGCGCACGGCGCGCACGATGTTCTGGTAGCCGGTGCAGCGGCAGAGGTTGCCTTCGAGGCCAGCGCGGATCTCGTCGTCGGAGGGGTCGGCGTTCTCGCGCAGCAGGTCGAGCGCCGCCATGATCATGCCGGGGGTGCAGTAGCCGCACTGGAGCGCGTGCTCCTCGTGGAAGGAGCGCTGCAGGGGATGGGGGCGCGCCCCCGTCCCGAGGCCCTCGACCGTGGTGACCTCGTGGCCGTCGGCCTGGACGGCGAGGACCGAGCAGCTCTTGGCGCTCAGGCCGTCCAGCAGGACCGTGCAGGCCCCGCAGTTGGTGGTGTCGCAGCCGACCGGGGTGCCGACCTTGCCCAGGCGGTCGCGGAGGTAGTGCACGAGCAGGAGCCGGGGCTCGACGTCGTCCTCGTAGGGCACGCCGTCGACCTCGACACGGATACGTGGCATTCGTTCTCCCAGGGACGCTCTCGGGGTGGAACTGTCACTGTGACGCGGAACACACGAAACGAACGTATGCCGAGGTGAGGTCGGCGGCCAGACCTTTGCCGGGTCGATTTCAGCGGGCGTCACCGGGCTCGTTGAACTCGACGTCCACGGTCTGGAAGCCCTTGTGGCGCTCGGTCTGGGCGTAGGAGCGGTAGGAGCGGCGGTCGCCCGCCGTCAGGGTCACGTTGTCGGTGAACGGGGTGAGCAGGCTGCGCGGCCACAGCTTCCGGTCGCGCACGACGTTGACCTCGGCGCAGATCACGAAGGTGAGGGCGCCCAGGTAGATCCACGTCAGCATGCCCAGCACGATGCCGAACAGCCCGTAGGTGGCGGTGGCCCCCTTGAGCATGTGGCCGAGGAAGAGGTTGCCGCCCCACTGCACGACCTGCCAGGCGACGGCCGCGGCGATCGCCCCGGTCCGGACCTGCGCGATCGACAGGTCCCGGGCGGTGAGCACGCGGAAGGCGACCGTGAACAGCACGGCGTTGACGGCGACGACGCCCACGATGCTGACCGCGGCCCACGCGCCCCCGCCGAGCAGGCTCGAACTGACCGACGCGAACACGGTCAGCGTGAGGACGGCGCCGCCGCCGGCCAGCAGCAGCACCAGGCTGCGCACCCGCGAGAAGATCGGGTTGGGGCGGGAGTTGCGCGGGACGCCCCACAGCTTGTTGAGGGCGTTCTGGGTGGCCTGGATGACGCCGAGCCCGCCGTAGAGGCTGCCGATGACGCCGGTGACCAGGGCGAAGGCGTTGCCCTTGAACGAGTGGATGTTGTTCTTGATCTGGTCGCCGATGATCGGGAACTGGGCGAGCGCGGAGTCCAGGACCTTCTGCTGGAGCCCCGGATCGTCCTGGAGGGCGAAGCCGAGCACGGTGACCAGCAGCAGGAGCAGCGGGAACAGCGAGACGAACGCGTAGTAGGTGATCAGCGCGGTGAGGTAGCCGCCCTGGTCGTCGAAGAACTTGTAGACCACCGCCAGCGGGAGGCCCGCCCATGTGTGCCGCTGCTGGTAGGCGTCCACCCGTTCGACCGTGCTCATGGGCGGACTCTGCCCACCTCGCGCCGTGTCAACCGAAGGGGGCGCGGCCCCGCCGGGGGCGGCCGCCGACCACGGCGGGCGGGCGGTCCGCAAGAGGTGCGCGAGGAAAACGTGCGCGGACTCTTCGGCGCGCGATAGCAGCGGGAGTCCCGTGAACGCGGTTCAATATGTGTCATGCCAGTCAATGCGGGCGTCCCAGGCAAGGGCGGACGAAGGCCCTTCCGGCGCGACCCGGTCGCCCTGGGCCTCCTGTTGGCCGCCACGGCCGGCGGCGTGATCCTGACGCGCCTCCTCAAAGAGAACGCGAGGCGAGCCCGCCCGGCGGAGCCGCAGGCATCGACCCCCGCCCCCGCACCCGCGCCCGCCTCTGAGCCGCGACCGGTACCCGAGCCGCGACCTGCGCCGGTGCCGCAGGCCGTCCCCGCATCGCAACCCTCGCCCGAGCCGCTCACTGAGCCCAGTCCGATCGCTTCGTCGCGTCCGGCACTCGCGCCCGTCAAGCGGAAGCGCCCCAAGGCCGCCGTGGTGGGCGGCGCGGTCCTCGGCGCGGCGCTGGTCCTGGGCGGCGCGGGCATCGCGGTCGAGCGCGCGGGCCAGGCGACGACCGAATCCGCCGGGCCGGCGACGACGACGTCAGCGGCCCCGGCGCCCGCCGCCGCGCCGACCACGCCGCCGGAGCTGACGGCCCAGCAGGTGGCGACCCAGCTCGCCGCGACCCACCGGCTCCCGAACCCGCGCGAGACGACCCCGAAGTGCGTGAAGCGGGGCTGCCGCCAGCTCATCACCACCGATCGGGTGACGATCGCCGAGTTCCTGACCGTGGCGAAGGCCCGCGCGTACCAGCGCTCGGTGAAGGACCCGGCGGACGTGAAGCGGGTGGGCCGCTACACGCTGTCGTTCTCGGGCCGTGAGGGGGCGAACGTGGTCCCGCCCGCCGAGCGCCGCCGGATGGCCGCCGCGCTCAAGCAGATGCTCCTCTGACCTCGTGCCTCAACCGCCGGAGTCCTGGCGCTCCACCTCGTCGGCGAGGCGGTCGAGCGACCGTTCCAGGAGTTGCTGGGTGGCCTCGCGGGTCCGCGTCGAACCGCTCGCCTGGGGCTGGTCGCCGAGGAAGGACAGGTGCGCCACCACGCTACTGGTGCCGTCGGCGCGGTCCATCACCTGGAGCCAGCCGGTGTAGTCGGGGCGCCCGTGCAGCCCCCACTCCACGCGGAGCTGGTCGGGGACCGCGCGCATCAGGACGTCGTCGTCGCCGTCGCGGGTCTCGGCCTCGGCGAGGTCGGTGGCGATCCGCTCCACGTTGATCTCCCGGGGGAGCCAGCGCGGCATCGTCTCCACGTCCGCGGCGACGGCGAACACGGTGCTGCTGCCGGCCGGCATGGCCCGTTCTGCTTCGTACTCCATGATGCCCCCTGCACGCTGGATGGTCCCGGAGGGGGAACTACCCGTCCCGGACGGGGCTGACACCGCCACGGCAGGCCGGTGACCTGGTCAGACTCCGCTCGGCAGGGTCTCCAACTCGCCCCGGCGGGCGGCCTCCGGATGCAGCGGGCGCAACGCGGAGGTGGTGCGGAACCAGCACAGGGCGTCGTACCGTTCGGCGACGCGGGTGGGCACGAACTGGTGGCGGTCGCGGTCCGGGGAGTAGACCACGCCGATGGCGCGGTGCCCGAGCGTCCGGGTGAGCCAGGACGGGCGGTCGCGGCCGGGCGGCGGCAGGAACAGCGCGCTCTCCGGAGCCGCGTCGGTCAGCAGCGCCTCCAGCGATCCGGCGCGCGGCGGCGGCACGGTCATGACCTCCATCGGGGCGCCCCAGCGCGGCGCGGCGACCACCGTCCCAGAGCCGCCGGCGAAGCCGACCAGCGCGGTGTCGTGCCGCTCGCGGACGATCTGCCCGAGGCTGGTCATCCCGGCCCGCGCCATGTCGGTGGCGCGGGCGTCGCCCACGTGCGTGTTGTGCGCCCACACCACCGCCTTGCCGCCGTGGAAGTCCAGCAGGCGGTCGAGGGTGTCGGCCATGTGCGCGTCGCGGACGTTCCACGACTCGGGGCCGCCGTCGATCATCGCGCGGTAGTAGCGTTCGGCGCCCGCCGCCACCTCGGCGTTCTGCCGCGCGTTCAGCTCCTCGGCCGGATCACCCGACCGGTCCGGCGGGGGCGCGCGGCGCAGGTCGGTGAGCAGGTCCAGGACCTCGCGCTTGCATCCGTCGGGGGCCAGGGCGACCTCGCGCGCGTACGCCTCGGGGTCCTCGCCGTGCGGCTCGAAGCAGCGGTAGGCGGCCAGGGCGGTCCCCAGGTACTCCGGCCGGTGCTCCGACAGGTGCACGACGACGGCCCGCAGCGACTCCCACAGGCTGTAGACGTCCAGGCCGTAGAAGCCGATGCGCCGCTCGGCGGGCAGGCCGGCGTTGTGCCGCCGCAGCCGGCGGCAGAACTCGACGGTCTCCTCGTTGGCCCACATCCAGGTCGGCCAGCGCCGGTAGGCGTCCAGCTCCTCGCGGGGATCGGACGGCGCGCCGGGGGCCAGCGCCACGCTGCGGCCGACCCGCCAGCAGTCCGGCCAGTCGCCCTCCACGGCCACGAACGAGAACCCGTGCCGGTCGATCAGCCGCCTGGTGATCGCCGCCCGCCAGGCGTAGTACTCGTGGGTGCCGTGGCTGGCCTCGCCCAGCAGGACGCAGCGGGCGCCGCCGATCCGTTCCAGGAGCGGATCGAGATCGCCGTCGCGCTCCAGCGGCAGGGCGGCCCGCCGCACGTCCTCGACGTCGCTCATGCCGGCCCCCCGGCCGCCGGTCCGCGCGCGTCCGGGCACCGCTCCATCGCGCTTCCCTCCATCGCCCGGTCCCTTACCCGGCTGAGCGCGACAACTCCGGCGATCGCCCCTATGGCGCGATGTTTTACCACCCCGGGCGGATCGGCCCCCGCCCGCATGGTGCGTCCTTGGCTATCCCCGGCCCATCGGACGGGAAGGGGGATCCATATGAAATTCGGATACACGCTGCTCTGCGAGCAGACGCCGCCCCGCCAGCTCGTGACCGACCTGGTCGCGGCGGAAGAGATCGGCTTCGACTACTCGGTCATCTCCGACCACTACTTCCCCTGGCTGGAGGAGCTCGGCCACTCGGCCTACGCGTGGTCGGTGCTCGGCGCCCTCGCCCAGGCCACCGACCGCATCCCGCTGATGACCTTCGTGACGTGCCCGATCATGCGCTACCACCCGGTGGTGGTGGCGCAGAAGGCCGCCACGGTGGGGGTGCTGTCGCAGGGGCGCTTCACCCTGGGCCTCGGCGCGGGCGAGAACCTCAACGAGCACATCGTCGGCCGCGGCTGGCCGTCGGTGGACGTGCGGCACGAGATGTTCACCGAGGCCGTCGAGATCATCAAGGAGCTGTTCGGCGGCGGGTACGTCAACTACCGGGGCGAGCACTTCACCGTGGACTCGGCCAAGATCTACGACCTGCCCGACGAGCCGGTGCCCATCGGCATGGCCGCCTTCGGCCCGCGCGCCGGGCGGCTGGCCGCCGAGCACGCCGACGTGCTGATCTCCGACCAGCCGGTCGGCGACGTCGTCTCGCTCTTCCACAAGGAGGGCGGTGCGGACAAGCCGGTCTACGGCCAGATCCCGGTCTCCTACGGCACCGACTACGAGGAGGCCAAGCAGAACGCGCACCGGCTCTGGAAGTTCGGCACCGCGGGCTGGAAGGTCATGGCCGAGCTCCCGGGCCCGGTCAACTTCGAGGCGAGCAGCAAGACGGTGCGCCCGGAGGACGTCGCCGAGGCCGTTCCCTGCGGCGACGACATCGACCACTACCTGGAGACCGTGCGGCAGTGGGCCGACGCGGGCTTCACGCACATGTCGTTCTGCCAGGTGGGGGCCGACAGGCAGGAGAGGTTCCGCGACTGGGCGAAGGCGGAGCTGCTCCCGGCCCTGCGAGAACGCTTCGGCTGACCGCGCCGCGCCCTGCGCGGGCCTGCCTGATGTGATCGCCGTCCCGCGGACCCCGTCCTCGTGAACGCTGCCCCTGCCGAAAACAAAGCCCAAGGCGCCCGGACGATCTCGCTGGCCGTTGGCGGCCAACGACGATTGGGCGGCCGGGCCTGGGGATCACTTCACCATGCGGACTCAGACGAAAGATTGGCTGTACGGCGGGGCCTTCTTCGTGGCCGTCTTCGGCGGATTGCTCCTGACCAAGCTCATAGGGATGGTGCCCGGGGTCGCGCTGTGCCTGGCCGGGCTGGTCACGCTCTTTTTGTGGAGCAGGCACGACCAGCGTTGGCAGCGGGAACTGACCGGTCTCGGCGAGGCCGAGATGGCGGACCTCCGAGCGGCCGGGTGGTCCGGACGCGCACCCAAGGACCCGGGAATGGACCGGGCCGCCCGCCTGTGGGCCGACGACCGGCTCAAGCGGCTGGCCCGCAGCACGTGGATGGTGCCGGTCATGGCCGTGGTGGGCGGTGCGGTGGGCTACTACAGCGGCTTTCCCAGGGGGGAGGGCGCGCGTTCGGCCTTCTCCTGGATCATGATGACCGCAGGCGCCTTCGGGGTCCAGCAGTACCAGCGCAAGCGGATCTCCCGGATGCGCGCCGAGGTCGAGAAGCGCGCATCCGAGAGCCCGGTGGAGAACGAACCCGCGAACAGCCGCTGAACGCTCAGCGCGGGGTCAGGGTCTGCGCGTGGAGGGATTTGCCGTCGATGTCGCGCAGATTGACCGTCAGCGCCTCGGAACGGCCGTCGATGGACACCTGGCCGAAGAACTGGAAACCCTCGGCGGGAGAAGTGTTCGCGCGGGGCGGGGCCTGGCGGAATTTCAGCTCGGGCCCGAACGTCGACTCCAGGGTATTGGGCCCGAACGCGCCCGCGTTCAGCGGGCCCGTCACGAATTCCCAGAAGGGGTCGAAGTCCTTGAACGCCGCCTTTTCCGGGTTGTAGTAATGGGCCGCCGTGTAGTGCACGTCGGCCGTCAGCCACACCATGTTCCGCACGCGGTTCCGCTTCGCGTAGGACAGCAGGTCCGCGATCTCCCGCTCGCGGCCCAGCGGCGCGCCGCCGTCGCCCTGCGCGATGCCCTCGAACGCCGTGCCGTCCGGCACGATCAGGCCCAGGGGGAGGTCGGCCGCGATGACCTTCCAGGTGGCCCGGGAGCGGCGCAGTTCGCGCTTCAGCCAGGCCAGCTGCTCCGCGCCCAGGACGCCGTTCCTCTGGGTGGCCGAGTCGTTCGGGCCGTTGGCGTCCTTGTAGGTCCGCATGTCCAGCACGAACACGTCCAGGGACGGGCCGTAGGAGAGCTTCCGGTAGACGCGGCCGTTGCGGGCGTCGTGCGCGGTGGTGGGCGTGTACTCGAACATCGCCCGGCGGGCCCGCGCGGCGAGGACGTCGACGTTCTTCTCGGTGTACTGCGGCAGGTCCAGGATCTCACCCGGGTACCAGTTGTTGGTGACCTCGTGGTCGTCCCACTGGTAGATCATCGGGGTCCGCGCGTTGAACGCCCGCAGGTTCTCGTCCAGCAGGTTGTACCGGAACTGGCCCCGGTACTCCGCCAGCGTCTCGGCCACCTTGGCCTTCTCCGGCGTCACGATGTTCCGCCAGGTCCGGCCGTCCGGCAGCTGCACCGTCTCGGCGAGCGGGCCGTCGGCGTACACCAGGTCGCCGCTGCACAGGAAGAAGTCCGGGTCCAGCGCCCCCATCGAGCGGAAGATCCGGTAGCCGCCCAGCTCCGGGTTGATGCCCCAGCCCTGCCCCGCCAGGTCGCCCGACCACACGAACGTCAGGTCGCGCCGCCCGCCGATCGGAGGCGTGCGCAGCCGGCCCGCCACCGGGGCCGACTCCGCCCCGTGCCGGTCCAGGTCCGCCAGCCGCACCCGGTAGTGCAGCTCCTCGCCGGCGGGGAGGCCGCGCAGGAACGTCTTCCCCGTCAGGTCGCCCCCCGGCGTCAGCACCGGGCCCCCCACCGTCCACGAGCGCCGGAAGTCCGGGCGGCGGCTCAGCTCGACCAGCATCCGCGCGGGGCGGTCCGAACGAGCCCACACCACGGCACCGTGCGCGGTCACGTCACCGCTCTGCACGCCGTGGGTCAGCGCCGGACGCGACCGCAGCAGCGCCGCCGCCGGGCCCGCGTTCAGCAGGCCCAGGGCCGCGCCGCCGCCCGCCGCCAGGCCGCCGCGCAGGATCGTCCGTCTGTCGAGCGTCATGCCTTCTCCGTTCCCGAGGGTCGTCGGGCGCATGGTCTCCCGGTGCGGCGGCCGCCGCCAGAGCGGGGAGTGGCGGGATCATGAACGTGGATCGTCCTTCCGTGCCCGACTTGACAACGCTGGGTGACCGCGTGTCTCCTAGATGGCATGACCGCGCGCTTCTTCTTCCGCCCCGTGGCCCTGCGCCACGTGGCGAGCGCGCCGTGTCCCTCGTGTTGTTGTCGCTGACCTCGGGTCCGTTCGACGCAGCACCCCGGGTGACCGCTCCCCGGCTCTGATCTTCTTTCTCCGTCTGGCCGCCCGTCGGCCGTATCCGAAGGACCTCTCCTGATGGTTCCCGACATCACGATGCGCGGTCAGGACGATCCGCACGGCCGCGCCTTGGCCGTGCGCCCGCCGACCGTGGGCCAGCTCGCCGCCCGCATCCGCGACCTGGCCGCCCGGCCCGCCGACTGGTGGCCCACCGTCCGCTTCGACCCCGCCGCGCCGGTCCGCGTCCGGCTGGACGCCGTGGAGGGCGTGCGCCTGTGGGTGACCACCTGGCCGCCCGGCCACCGCACCGACGTGCACGACCACGCCGGTACCGAGGTCAGCACGGTGATCGCCGGGGAGCTGGCCGAGATCAAGATCGACGGCGACGGGGTCACCGAGCGCCCGCTGCGCGCCAACCGGGTGCGCGTGCACGGCGGCGGCCACACCCACGAGCTGACCAACCCCGGCCCGGCCTACGCCGTCACTTTGCACGCCCAGCTCGCCTGAACGCCGGTCGCCGGCCCCCGGCATGGGAGATCATTGGCAGGTGAGCCGCATCCGGAGCTTCCTGCAGTCGCACGACGACCCGGCCGACGCGCTGGACCTGATCGCCCTGGACGCGTTCGTGTCGGGGGAGTGCCCGCACGCCCGCCGCGCCGAGATCGAGCAGCTCAAGGCCGGCGCCGAGCTGCTGCCGGCGCGGCCCTGCGAGCTGTGGACGGCCGAGGTCGTGATCGGCCGCTCGCACATGGCGCGCGGCGACGGCTGGATCCTCACGGCCGTCCGCCGCCGCGACCGCAGCGCCTCGGTCCGCGTCATCGCCACCAGCGGCGAGCTCGCCGAGGAGGTGCTGGCCGAGGCGGTCAAGGACGTGGAGGAGCCGCCGGACGAGGGCACCGTCCCCCTCGGCTTCTGGCACTTCTCCGCCGGCACCGGCGCGACCCGGCACCTGCGGCCGATCACCGCGCCGAGCTGGCAGAGCATCCGCCCCAACTACGCGCCGGGCGTCGCGTCCGCGGTCGACCGGCTGGCGGCGACCCGGCCCGCCGACGTCTACGGGCGGCTCGTCCTGCTGCACGGCCCGCCCGGCACCGGCAAGACCACCGCGCTGCGCGCGCTCGCGCACGAGTGGCGCGACTGGTGCCAGGTCGACTGCGTCCTGGACCCCGACCAGCTGTTCGAGCGCACCGACTACCTCATGGAGGTCGTCGCCGGCGACGAGGCCGAGGACGACACGCCCGGCGACAGGTGGCGGCTCATCCTGCTGGAGGACTGCGACGAGCTGATCCGCGCCGAGGCCAAGTCGTCCACCGGGCAGGCCCTGTCGCGGCTGCTCAACCTGACCGACGGGCTGCTCGGCCAGGGCCGGGACGTGCTCGTCGCGATCACCACCAACGAGGACCTCGGCCGCCTGCACCCGGCCGTCATCCGGCCCGGCCGCGCCATGGCCCGCATCGAGGTGGGCCCGCTCCCGCACGACCAGGCGGTGGCCTGGCTCGGCGGCGCGGACGGCGTGGGGCACCAGGGCGCGACCCTGGCCGAGCTGTACGCCCTGCGCGCCGGGCACATGCCGACCGGGCAGATCGAGTTCGACGCCTCCGGGACGGGCCAGTACATCTAGAAAAACGCTTTGCCCGGCGCCCCCGCGCGTTGCCACCCTGAACGCGCGATCACGAAAGGGGGCGCCATGTCCACGCTGCGCGTCACGGCCGAACGGCTGACCATCCACCCCCACGGCAACGCCGACGCCCTGGAGCTCGCCCAGGTCGGCCTCTACCGCGCCGTTGTCGCCAAGGGCCGCCACCGCACCGGCGACTGGGCCCTCTACATCCCCGAGGGCGCGCTGCTGCCCGACGGCCTGATCGCCGAGCTGGGCCTCACCGGGCGGCTCGCCGGGGCGGCCGCCAACCGCGTGAAGGCCGTGCGGCTGCGCGGGGAGCTGTCGCAGGGCCTGGTCTGCGTCCCCGAGGCCGTGCGGGGCGTCGATCTGGCCGCCGCGCACGCCGCCGGGCACGACTTCGCGCCCGAGCTGGGCGTGACCAAGTGGGTGCCGCCGATCCCGGTGCACATGGAGGGCGAGATCGAGGCCGCGCCGGACCTGGTGCCGTGGATCGAGATCGAGGACGTCAAGCGCTATCCGGCGATCTTCCAGGCGGGCGAGCCGGTGGTCGCCACCGAGAAGATCCACGGCACGGCCTGCGCGTTCACGCTGGCCGACGGCGTGCCGCGGGTGTCGTCCAAGGGGTTCAGCGCCAAGCACATGGCGCTGAAGCACGACCCGCGCAACCTGTACTGGCGCGCGGTGGAGGCGTACGGCGTGCCCGAGGCCGCGGCCCGCATCGCCGCCCGGTTCGGGACGCCGCGCGTGGCGGTGTTCGGCGAGGTGTTCGGCGCGGGCGTGCAGGACCTGGCGTACGGCGCGAGCGGCAAGGACGAGCGCCCCGGTTACGCCGTCTTCGACGTCCGGGTGGCGGGCGCCGACGGCGCGCTGCGCTGGCTGACGCCCGCCGAGCTGGCCGAGGTGCTGGACGAGACGGGCCTGCCCGCCGTGCCGGAGCTGTACGCCGGGCCGTACGACGCCGACCTGCTCATGGAGCTGGCGACCGGCCGCGAGACCGTGTCGGGCTCCGAGGCGCACCTGCGCGAGGGGCTGGTCGTCCGCACCGCGACGGGCCGCTACAGCGACGTGATCGGCGGCCGCGCCATCGCCAAGTTCGTCTCGCCCGCCTACCTCACGCGCAAGGGCGGCACCGAGTACGAGTGAGCCGGGCGGGGCCGGCCGGGCGCGCCCGGCCGGTCAGCCCCGGCGGAAGGTGTCCCTGGTGCCGCCCTCCCAGGTCACCACCAGCGTCCGGCCGCGCAGGGCGGCCTTGCCCGCGGCGCGCGGCCCGCCGCCGTTCGCGCAGGTCATCTTGATGCGCGCGGCCTTGTCGATCGTCCCGCTGCAGAAGCCGGGGGAGTTCAGCGCCGCCGCGCCCCGGAACAGGTGCAGCGCCACCCGCTGGCCGCCCGTGCGCGCCAGCCACGTCCCGTCCAGGGAGGACTTCTTCTCCGCGCCCGGCCGCACGCCGTTCACCGGGGGCCGCGTCGCCACCCCCGCCGGGGCGGCCCCGCCCGGCGCGGCCGAGGTGGCGGCGGTGCCGGAGCCCTCCTTGGAGTCGCCGCCGCAACCGGCGATGACCAGGGACAACGCAAGGAGCCCGGCGGCGGGCCGTCGCAACGTCATACCGTCTTCCGTTCGGTCGGGGAGGGCCGGGCCGCGGCGCGCGCGGCGCCGCGACCCGGCCAGGGAACCACTCGGCCGGCCGGGACGTCCAGGGCGGGACGTCCCGGTCCGGTCAGCGTCGCCGCACCTTGACGGTGACCTTCACCGGCTTGGCGACCTTCGCGGGCGGCTTGGCGGTCTGCGTCCGCTTCGCGCCGTTCAGCAGGGCCTTGGCCTTGGCCGCCGCCGAGCCGGGGGCGACGCGGGCGTCCGGCACGTTGGAGGCGTTGATGCCGCCGCCCAGGGACACGATGCCGGTCAGCTCCATCGTGTTCTGCGAGGCGGGCGAGGGCAGGCCCATCATCTGGTTGATGACGCCGTCCAGGAAGCCGCCGGGGCCGCAGCCCTTGGCCTTGGGCACCGCGATCGGCGCGTTGATGCCGATCTGGTTGGCGAGCCAGCCCATGGTCGGCTCGCCGCCCAGCGAGCCGGACAGGAACTTGGGCGTCATGTCGACCTCGATCGGGCCGATCACGCAGCCCGCGCCCAGCAGGTCGTTGTTGAGGTGCATGTTGAGCTTGGTCCGGGCGCCCATGCCGTCCGGGCCGAACACGACCTGGATCGGCCCGGCCAGCGACTGCGAGATCGTCAGCCGGTTGACCTTCCACATGGCCGCCGGGCTCAGGCCCAGGATCGGGCCGATCAGCGGGAGCTGGCCGATCAGGCCGCCCTTGACCTCGATCGGCGCGCCTTCGAGCTGCTTGCCGGTCAGCGGCGGCTGCAGCTCCAGGCTGCCCAGCAGCGAGCCGGTGATGCGGATGGCGCCCGGCGGCAGCTCCTGCACGAACTTGCCGATCTTGGCCTTGCCCGCGGTGGTGACCTGCGTCTGGCAGATGCCGCCGACCGGGCACCGGTTCTGGAACGCCGCCGCGCCGTTGGGCATGCCGGGCGACAGCGCGGGCACCGCCGGGTGGGCCGCGCCGGACGGCGGGTCGGCCGGGTCGATGCGGCCGATCCGGCCGCGGCCGGGCGCGGTGTACCAGAGCTTGCCGTCGGGGGCGACGGCGATGCGGGTGGGCGCCGACAGGCGGGCCGGCAGCGGATGCTCGGTGATCTGCCCGGTGGCCGGGTCCAGTTGACCGATGTTGCTGGCGGCCGCCTCGGTGAACCAGATCTTGCCGTCCGGGGCGGCGACCAGGCCGGCGGGCTTGCTGTCGGCGGTCGGGAGCGGGTGGTCGGTGAACTGCCCGGTGGCGGGATCGATCTGGCCGATCCGGCCGAGGCCCGGCCGGGTGAACCAGATCTTCCCGTCCGGCCCGGCGATGATCTCGCCCGGCATGGTCCCGGAGGCGGCGTCGGGCGGGTCGAAGGCGGTGACCTGCCCGGTCGCCGGGTCCAGCTTGCCGATCCGGCCGTCCTGGCTGGTGAACCAGACCGTCTTGTCGGCGGTCTGCACCAGGTCGTAGGGGGCCATGCCGGTGGCGTAGGCGGTGGTGCGGCCGGAGGCGTCGATCTGGCCGACCGCGCCGGAGTATCCGGCGGCGAACCACATGGTGACGCCCTCGCCGCGGGTGACGCCGGTGAGCTGGCCGGTGCTGAAGTCGATGTCGCCGGTGTTCTGGGGCTCGTAGCCGTTGAACGCGCCGGTGTTCTGGTCGACGCGGCCGAGGCGCGGGCTGCCCCAGTTGGCGTCGGCGAACCAGATCGCGCCGTCGGTGGCGGTCGCCATGTCGGTGGGGACGGCGTGGTTGTTCTTGGAGTTGGAGAAGAACGGCCGGAGGGTGACCTTGCCGGACGGCTCGCGGCGGCCGATGCCGCCGGCGTGCTCGGCCCACCAGATGGAGCCGTCGGGCCCGGCGGTGATGCCGAACGGTGCGGAGTCGGACGTGGGGACGGGGTACTCGGCGGCTTCGGCGGCGCCCGCCGGGGCCTGCAGCGCCACGGCGGCGGGGACCGCCGCGAGGACGGCCGCCGCGACCAGGGCGCCGGTGCGGGTGCGTCGTCGATGGCCCATGCCATCGCCTCCTTCGGGGGACGCGGGGGGTGCGCGGGGGTGGAAGATCTCTGCGGCCAAATAGAAACCCGTGGGTGTTTCACGTCAAGGTGCGGCGATCATCGCGGCCTTTTCCGGCCACGGTGACAACCGGGGGCCGCCGATTTGTCCGTACCGGCGCATCGACTGGCCGTTATGTCCCGGGCGAGCGCCCGAAACCCGCGAGATCGGCCGGGATCGGGCCCGGTGATGGAAACGCGCCAGCGTTCCGTGGCAAGGTGGGAGGGGCGCGGGAGGGAGGGCCCCGTGGTCATGGTGTCGCCGGAGAGCGCGGCCGCCGCGCGCCGCGCCCGCCTGCTCGCCGCGTTCGTGCGGACCGTCGCCGCGCGGGGCTACGAGCGGACCGCGCCCGCCGCCGTCACGGCCGCCGCGCGCCTGCCCGAGGAGTGCTTCCGCGAGCACTTCGCGGACCTGGACGCCTGCTTCCTGGCGGCCTACCTCCACCACACCGGCCTGCTGCGCGCCCGGATGGAGGCGGCCTACCGCGCCGAACGCCCCTGGCCCGACGCGTTCGCCGCCGCCCTGGAGACGGCGCTGCGCACGGTCGCGGCCGCGCCCGGGGCCGCCCGCGTCTGCGTGATCGAGTCGAGCGCGGCCGGGCCCCGCGTGCGCCGGGCGCGGGCGCGCTTCCTGATGGGGCTGCGCCCGCTGCTCGCCGGGCCGGGCGCCCCGCACGTCCCCGAGGTGGTCCGCGACTCGGTGGTCGGCGGCCTGTACGGAACGGTCTACGCGCACATCGCCGCGGGCCGCACGGCCGAGCTGCCCGCCCTGCTCCCGGCGATGACCCGCTTTGCGCTCGGCTACTTCCAGGACCTCGGTCAGGAGGGGGCGCCGCCGGCCAGGTAGACGGCCGCGGCCTCCTTGCCGATCAGCGGCAGCAGCGCGAAGTAGGTCAGCTCGGGCAGCAGGTCCGGCAGCGCGGCCGTCTCGCCCGCCTCGACCCGCACGTAGACGGCGCTGTAGACGCCGCCTGCGATCGCGTCCACCACCACGACCGGCACCGGCTCCAGGCCGGGCGCCGGGTCGGTGAAGAAGGGGCGGAAGCGCTCCAGGTACTCCACCCGCGCCCGCCGGACGCGCGGGCCCGCCGCGTTCACCTCCACCAGGGACGCGCGGGCGAAGCGCGGCTCGGCCGCCAGCGACTCCAGCAGCGTGCGCAGCGCCGCGCGGACGCCCTCCGGCCAGGACGGCTCCGCGGCGAACGCCGCCGCCATGCGGTCCAGCACGATGCCGGTGCCGCGCTCGTAGGCGGCCAGGAAGCAGTCGTCCAGGGCGGGGAAGTGGTCGTAGAACGCCTTCTTGGTGACCCCGGCCGTCGCGGTGACGCGGGCGATGGTCGTGCGCGCGTAGCCGTGCTCGGCGACCACCTCGACGAAGGCGTCGATCAGCCGGTCGCGCTGGATGACGGCGACGGTCTCGGGGGGCAGGCCGTGCCGTCCCGGCTTGATCGCGCGGCCGGGCTCGCGCGCCGACCGGGAGCCGGGGAGGGCGTCCTCGCCCCGGGGTGATCCGGGCTGCCTGGCCATCGGGACTCGCGCGTTCCTTCGTTCGGTTGACGCCACAGTACTTCCCGCGGCCGGACGCGAAGAAGGGCCGCCCCTCGCGGGAGGGGCGGCCCTTCAGGGGCCGGTCAGGCGGACGCGCCGGCGAGCTCGCGCTCGGCGGGCCGGTCCTCGCGGGTCTCGTCGGCCTCGACCTTGGTCAGGTCGACGGGCCTGCCGTTGAAGACCTCGTCGTCCAGCAGCCCCTCCGAGCGGGCCACCAGCACCGGGACGGTGAGCTGGCCGGCCACGTTCAGCGTGGTGCGGGCCATGTCGATCACCTTGTCGATGGCGATCAGGTAGCCGACCGCCGACAGCGGCAGGCCGACCGTGGTGAGGGTCAGCGTCAGCGCCACCAGCGCCGGGCCGGGGGTGCCGCCGGTGCCGAGCTGGCCGATGATCGCGGCCAGCGCGATCAGCGCGTACTGGCCGAGGCCGAGCTCGGTGCCGGTGTACTGGGCGACGAACACCGCCGCGACCGCCGGGTAGATCGCGCCGCAGCCGTCGAACTTGATGGTGGCGCCGAGCGGCTGCGCGAACGAGGCGTACTCGCGGTGCACGCCGTTGCGCTCGATCTGCACCTTCTGCGCGATGGGCAGCGTCGCCAGCGACGACGACGACACGAACGCGAACTGCAGCGCCGGCCAGGTGTTGCGGTAGAACTTCAGCGGCGAGACGCGGCCGAACGCCGCCAGCAGCGCCGGGTAGCCGACCACCAGCATGATCGCGACGGCCAGGTAGATCGCGCCGGTGAACTTGGCGAGCGGCGCCAGCGTGGACGGCCCGTAGGTGGCCACGACCGAGGCGATCAGGAAGAACGAGCCGATCGGGGTGAGCCGCACGACCCACCACACGACCTTCTGCATCACGACGTAGACGTCGTCGATGATGTTGGTCAGCCGCTGCCCGCGCTCGCCGATCGCGACCAGGGCCGCGCCGAACAGCACCGCGAAGGTGACCACACCGAGGACGTTGCCCTCCGCCATCGCGTTGACGATGTTGGACGGGAACAGGTTCTTCAGGATCTGGGTCCAGGTGACCGCGTCGGTCTCGGTCGTCTCGCTGGCGAGCTTGCCGAGGCCCTGCCCCGGGTTGAGCACCAGCGCCACGGCGAGGCCGACCGCGGTGGCGATCGCCGAGGTGATCACGAACCAGCCGAGGGTCTTGCCGGTCAGCCGGGCGACCGAGCCGACCCCGCGCAGCCGGCCGATGCTCACCACGATCGCGGCGAACACCAGCGGGACCACCACGACCTTCAGCAGGCTGGTGTAGACGCCGCCGAACGGGTCCAGCCAGTCCTCGGCGACCTTGGCGCCGTCGCCGGCCAGGTTGTTGATCAGGGCGCCGACGACCACGCCGAGCACCAGCGACAGCACGATCTGCTGCCAGAACTGCCATTTCCAGACGCGCAAGGGTTCTCCAGGAGTCATGAACTCACGACCCGGGCGCGGACATCACGGCGCGCGGGCGTGCGAAGAGAGAAAGGGAGGGAGGGGAGGAAGAAGAGGCGGGGGGCTAGATCAGCCGCGACACAGCACGCTGGCGAGGCGGCACAGATCCACGTGCAGCCGGGCCACGAGCAGAATGCTCTTCTTGGAGAACCTCACGGGGTCAGTTAACCCTAATGTCCGGTTTGTTTGTTCCGGGCGGGTGGGGTGATGCCGCTCACATCACCGCCGGCGGGCCCGCGTGAGCACCCGCACCACGCCCACCAGGCCGAGCCCGACCAGCAGCACCGGCGCCAGGATCCGGGTGTCCACGACGAGCTCACCCGACAGCCCGCTCGCGACGAAGACACCCGCCACGGCCAGGTAGAACAGCCCGGTCACCAGCGCACCGGGGTCGAACCGCCCGCGTGGTTCACGCACGGCGCACCTCCACGTCTCCGAGCTTGCTCCGTACCCGCAGGACGATGACCGGCGGGGTGTCCTTGCCGTTCTCGGCCTCCAGGACCTGGTCGGCCCTGGCGTTCGGCCCGGGGACGGTCCGCCCGTCCACGCTGAGGTCGCCGAGCCCGGTGCGCGCGTCCAGCTCGACGCGCGCGCCCCTGGGCACGGTGACGATCATCCGGCCGACCATGACCTCGGCGTTCACGGTGAGGCGCTGCCCGGCCGCGACGGGGACCGCCGTCAGGTCGAGCTCGCCCGACCCGACGACCACCCGGTAGTCCTGCTGCGCGGGAGTGACCTGCACGGGCCGCCACTGCACCTCTCCGTACCGGGCCCCCTGCGGCACCTCGGCGGCGACCGCGGTGGTGAGCAGGCCCAACGTCAGCATGGCCCCGATCGCGGCCAGCCCGTGCACGCGGAACCGGACGCCGAGCAGCATCCCGACGCCGACGACGGCGAGCGCCGCCGAGAGCACGATCATCGTGGAGTGCGGCACCGGGTACGCCCCGGCGACCGGCATGACCGCGGCCCCGGCGCCCAGCGCGAACAGGACGATGATGGGGGTGAGGGGGGACTTCTTCTCGGCCCTGGCGCACTTCGGCCGGCGGGCCGGGGCGACGATCACCTCGGGCTCGCCCGCCGTCGCGCTGTAGGCGGCCAGGTCGATCATCCCGGGGGGCAGCTCGTCGGCGCCCTTGTCGAGCGAGACGGGCCCGACGGGCCCCTTGGGCGGTTCGACGGGCTCGCCCATGGAGCCGGGCGGGTGGCCCTGGAGGCGTTCGGGCAGGGACCGGGCGACCCCGACCAGGTTGACCCCGCGGGCGTGGGCGACGACGAGCACGAGCCCGAAGACGGTGACGACCGCGATCGCGTCGGTGGAGACCCCGCCCCCGAGCAGGCTGGCCGCGACGCCGACGCACAGCAGCACGCCGAGGATGGTGAGCACGGCGTTGCTGTCGAACCACCGCTTGAAGGCGGACTCGGCGAACGAGGGCACCCCCGGCGAGGCGGGCATGAAGGCCAGCGCGGCCAGGTAGAGCAGGATGCCCTGCCCGTGCGACAGCACGAGGATGGCGAACCCGACGCGGTACACGACGGGGTCGATCCCGGTCAGCCGCCCGAGTCCGGTGCAGACCCCGCCGAGGACGCGCCCCTCGCGCACCCGCGCCATCCGCCGGTACTCGATCTCTTCTGGAGCGTCATCCCGCTGCAGGGTGTCGTGTCGGTCGCCCATGGGTCCCATCCTGACGACCGGGGTCCCTCTCCGGTATCAGGGAGGTCCCTGACGCGCCCCTGAGATCCCGGAGGTCAGAACTCCCAGACCACGACCCCGCTGCGGGCGTCCCGCCGGGCCGTGCCGACCTCGTCGATCACGCGGTAGTCCCCGTTGAGGGCGCACCCCAGCGTGACCCGCCGGACGACGGCGGAGGCCCCGGGCGGCGCGGCGGAGAGGGCCTGGTTCACCTGGTCGATGGCCCGGTCCGGATCGTCGGTCACCCCGCCGGCCCCACCCTGCTCGACGTCCCACGAGTACAGCCGTGGCGGCTCCCAACCTGGACGTTCTGGCATATTCGTGTCCCCTGTCTCACGCTCCGTGTTCGAGGTCCCAGCGGACCAGCGCGCGACCGGGGGGCAAAAGCCCGGCGAGCAGGCGGGATACCCGGATACATGCGTATCGGGGACTCTCCTGGTGTGGAGTGGAAGGCATGAGCGACGTCGGGGCCCGGCTGAGGAACGAACGCGAGGCGCGCGGCTGGAGCAAGCCGCGGATGGCGCGCGAGTTGCTGCGGGCGATCGGCGCGCAGCCCGAACGCAGGCGGGTGGCGTCGTTGGTGCGGCAGATCCTGGACTGGGAACGCGGCCAGCATTTTCCGCGCGACTGGGCGACCGCGTACGCCACCGCGTTCGAATCCACAGAGGGCGACTTGTTCGGCCACCTCCGGATCCCGGGAGGTAGCGTGGACGAGGAGATCCCCGGCCAGGAGGCGGACGAGGACGTGAAGCGCCGAGAGCTGCTCCAGACGTTCGCTCTTGGAGCCGCGGTCGGGCCGCTGGCCTCGCTGGAAGATCTGCGCACCGGGCTGGGTCGCGCCCTCGGGCCGCCCGACCTGGCGGACTGGGAGCGCACGGCGTGGGAGTACGGCCATCGCTACTGGACCGGCGTGACCGGTCGGCTCGCGCCGGAACTGGCTCTGGAGTTGGCCGAGCTGCGGGAGTCGTTGGAGCGCGACCTCCCCGGACCCCTGCGCCACGGGCTGCGCCGGGTGGCGTCCCAGCTCTCGGCGCTCCTGGCCGAAGACCTCTGTGACCTGGGCGAATATCGCGCGGCGTGGCGATGGTGGCGGACGAGCAGGCAGGCGGCGGACGCCTCCGGGGATCGTGATCTCGCCGTCTGGGTGCGCGCCCGCGAAGGGATGCGCTCCCTGCTCGGAGGACGGCACGAGCAGGTCACCGCGAGCCTGACGCGGGAGGCGCTGGACCTGGCCGGCGGGCGCCCGAGCATCGGCCTCGCGCGGGCGCTCACCAACCGTGCCCACATGGCCGCCGAGCACGACGACGGCAGGGGCGTGCTGGCCGCGCTGTACGCGATCGAGGAGGTGGCCGCGTCCCTGCCGGACGCGGCCACCCGCGACCAGATCCCGGCGTGGTCGTGGCCGGAGTCCACGACGTGGGCGATCCAGGCGTCGACCCTGGCCAGGGTCGGCGACACCGCGCGGGCCGACGAGGCGATCGACCGGGCGCTCGCCCTCTACCCGGCCGAGCTGGCCCACGCGCGCACGCAGACGTCGCTCTACCGCTCCCTGTCATTGGTGCAGGCCAGGGAGGTTGAGGAGGGCCTGGGGCACGCCTTGGACACCCTCGCCCCGGCCCTGGAGTCCGGCCAGCGCACCACGTTGATCGACCACCAGGTCCAGCGGATCGTGAAGGTCCTGCCCGCGCGGGCGCGTGCCCTGCCTGCCGCGCGGGAGCTTCGCGCTCTGGTCGCTCCCGGCTGAAGGGCGGCGTCCGCGCCGAAGCCCGTCCGGCGGCGGGGCGGGCGTGCCATGATCGCTGCTGGCTTGCTTGAGCGGCTTCTCCGCAGGTCAAAACGCGTTATGTAGTGGGCCGATACGCATTTGGATATTGGTTTTTGATCGATATCAATATTGGACACATGCATTCGGGCTCTGATCTGCTCTCCGGCATGGAACTCCACACCCGACGACGGGCCCGGTTCGGTTTCGCCGCTCTGGCGGCCGCGACCCTGCTGACCGGCACCGCCTGCGGGACGAACGCGTCCCCCGCCCAGACGAGCACCGTGAGCCTGGTGGCCCAGACCCGCTCGGCCCCCGCCGCCACGACCGACCTCGCCCGCACCCTGCGTGCCCTCGAAGCCTCCTACCAGGGGCGCATCGGCGCGGCGGCGATCGACATGAGCACCGGCAAAACCGTCGGCTACCGGGCCGACGAGCGCTTCGCCCTCAACTCCACCTTCAAGGCGTACGTGTGCGCCGCCGTGCTCCGCAAGGCCCGCGACACCGACCCCCGCCTGATGGACCGCATCATTCGCTGGAAGCCCGCCGACGTGCTGCCCGGCTCGCCCGAGACCGGCGAGTACACCGACACCGGCATGATCCCCGCCCAGCTCTGCCGCGCCACCATCACCACCAGCGACAACCTGGCGGGCAACCTGCTGCTCAAGCAGATCGGCGGACCCGCCGGGATGACCCGGTACTTCCGCTCCCTCGGCGACCGGACGAGCCGGCTGGACCGCTACGAGACCGACCTCAACATCTGGAAGCCCGGCGAGCTGCGCGACACCACCACGCCCAAGGCGGCCGCGCGCAGCCTGTCCCGCATCACCGCCGGGAACGCCCTGGACCGCCGCGACCGCGAGCGCCTGGTCGGCTGGCTCCGCGCCACCGTCACCGGCAACGAGCGCATCCGTGCCGGGCTGCCCAAGGACTGGACGGTCGGCGACAAGACCGGCACCGGCGGCGCGCAGAACCACGGCACCGCCAACGACATCGCGGTCGCCTGGCCGCCCGGCTCGTCCGCGCCGATCGTCTTCACGGTCTACACCCACCGCAACGCCAACGGCGTCGAGCCCGACAACAAGGTGGTCGCCGAGACCGCCACCGCGCTGGCCAAGGCCCTCGGCAGGCTCTGACCCAGGAGGAACGCATGCCCGCCCGACACCTGTCCCGCCGCGTCCTGCTGACGGCCGCCGCCTCCCTGCCGCTGGCGGGGCGCGGGGGCGGGGCGTCGGCCGCCGTGGCCGGGGACGCGCAGCGCCACTACGACCGCGCCGCAGCCCTGGCCGGTGCCGATCCCGTCCTGAAGGCCCTGGTCAGGGCGCTCTCGCCGGGCGCGGAGATGCCGACGGTCCCGGACCCGGAGCCGCTGCGGATCTTCGACGA
The DNA here is from genome assembly GCA_050936435.1 of Spirillospora sp. CA-253888. Lineage (GTDB taxonomy): Bacteria > Actinomycetota > Actinomycetes > Streptosporangiales > Streptosporangiaceae > Spirillospora. The sequence continues at coordinate 2,793,146 of JBNJMT010000001.1, read as the reverse complement.
CGTGGCGGTGGTGGGCACCGGCTTCGTCTCCGCCACGGCGCTGCGCACCTCCCGGGGCGTCGTCCTGCTCGACGCGCTGGGCTCCGCCGGGGACGCCGAGGAGATCATCGTTCCGGAGCTGCGCGCGGTGGGGCTGGACCCGGCCGAGATCAGGTACGTGGTGGTCGCGCACGGGCACGCCGACCACTTCGGCGGGGCCCGGCACCTCGCCGAGCGGTACGGGGCCCGCGTCATGATGAGCCCCGCCGACTGGGATCTGGTCGCCGGTTCGCCGGGCGACGTCCCCGCCCGCGACCTGGAGATCTCCGACGGCGGGCGGCTGACCCTCGGCGGCACGACGGTCAGGTTCCACCACACGCCCGGCCACACGCCGGGCACCGTCTCGCCGATCTTCCCGGTGCACTGGAAGGGACGGCGCCACACCGCCATGTTGTGGGGCGGGACCAACCCGCCCGCGGCGACCGCCGACAAGCGGACCCAGCTCTCCTCCGCGCTCTCCTTCGCCTCCCGGATGCGGCGGGCGGGCGTGGACGTCGAGCTGAACAACCACGGGCTCAGCGACCACGGCCTGGCGCGCATGGAGGAGCTGCGCGCCGGGGCCGTGGAGAACCCGTTCGTCATCGGCCAGGCCAGGGCGCAGCGCTTCATGAAGGTCATGGAGGCCATGCTGCGCGGCCGGATCGCCACGGACGAGGGGTCGGCGCCGCTCAGCCGCCGCTGGGAGTGCCCTTGCTCCTGAGCGACACGATGTCCTGGAGCTGGCGGGCCGCCTCCTCCGGGTCGGCCACGGTGAGCGTCAGGCCCGGGTGGCGCAGCAGGCCCAGCGGGTCCAGGCCCTTGACCGGCCGGTGGAAGCGGATGCACACCCCCCGCTCGGTGTTGGTGCCGAAGGTGAGGCCCCGGTCGGCCAGCGACAGGTGCGGGCCGGCCACCTTGAGGACGTTGTAGGGCCCGGTGACCTCCGCGCCCGCCACGTTCTCCAGGGGCGTCCGCACCAGCCAGGGGCCGAGGCGGGCCTTCAGCCGCTCGGAGGTGATCAGGAGGTGGGCCGTGTCCGGCCGGATGCCCAGCAGGGCCAACGGGCGGACCAAACGGTCCTCGAAGGCGAAGCCGTAGCGCCGCACTTCGGTTTCGGAAGCCATCACATCTCCTCGCTGACCAGGTGTTCTGTGGAACTACCCCGTTCGGCGGCGGTTATCGCGGGGCGCGGGGGCGGTGTCGGTCGGCAGGACGACCTGGCCGGTGACGAACTCGCTCCACAGCCCGAACCTCAGGGGCGTGCCGGGCCGGGCCGGGGTCTCGGCGAATCCGACCGTGCGGCCCCGGTACCGGCGGGTAGCACCGAACGACAGCTCGAACCGCGCGGTCCCGGCGCGGTCCTGGGGCGGCACGGGCGTCGGCGGGACGATCTCGTCCAGCGCCCACCGGTAGCCCTGGTGCCGGTAGGGGGCGGTGACCCTCTCGAACGTCTGCTCCAAGATCATGTTCGCGGCGGGCAGGACGACCAGGACGCCGGGACGCGTGCCGATCCGCGTGTTGAACGCCAGCACCTCGCCCTGCGTGCCGTCGTGGGCGGTGCCCCGGCCGCCGCCGATGCGCGAGCCGGGCGGGCAGGCGTCCGCGCCGTCCCGCTCGATGACGGTGCGGGCGCAGGTCGGGAACGCGCCGGGGTTGAACCGGACGGACTCGTCGAACAGGAACACGAACCGGCGGGCGGCGGCCGGCACCGACCCGTCGGCGGTGCGGCTGCGGCGGTCGAACGCGAGGGTGACGCTGCGGCCGGGCCCGCCGGTCGCGGTGACCGTGATCCCGTCCAGGTTGGCGGGCCCGGACACGTCGGGCTCGTAGGGGCGCTCCGGGCCGCCGGGCGCGGGGTCGGGCGGCGCCGGGGACGCGGCGGAGGGCGCGGCGACGCCGCCGGTGGCGGCGGCCGCGGCGAGCAGGACCAGCAGGACACGTCGGTGATCGTTCATGCCCTCAAGGGTGCGCGGGGCGGCCGTGGCCCCGCATCGGCCCGGAGATGCGTCCGGGGACTCCGGAAGTTGCGTCCCGGATCAGGGCAGCCAGCCCGGCCGCACCGCGCCCGTCTCGTAGGCCAGCACCACCAGTTGCGCCCGGTCGCGCAGCCCGAGCTTGCCGAGGATGCGGCTGACGTTGCTCTTGACGGTGGCGGGGCTGAGCACCAGCCGCTCGGCGATCTCGCCGTTGGACAGCCCGCCCGCCACCAGCTCCAGCACCTCCCGCTCGCGCCCGGTGAGCGCGGCCAGCGCCGGGCCGGGGTCGGGCCGGTCCACCCGGGCCGCGAACTCGGCGATGAGGCGGCGGGTCACCGGCGGGCTGATCAGCGCGTCCCCCTCCGCCACCACCCGGACCGCGCGCACCAGCTCGGCGGGGTCGGTGTCCTTGATCAGGAACCCGGCGGCCCCGGCGCGCAGCGCGGCGTAGATGTGCTCGTCGAGGTCGAAGGTGGTCAGCATGACGATCCGGGCGTCCCCGGCCGCCGCGATCCGGCGGGTGGCCTCCAGGCCGTCGAGCACCGGCATCCGGATGTCCATGAGGACCACGTCGGGCCGCAGCTCGCGGGCGGCGGCGACGGCCTGCGCGCCGTCGGCGGCCTCGCGGACGACGGTGATGTCGGGCTCGTCGTCCAGCAGCGCGCGGAACCCGGCGCGGACCAGGCGCTGGTCGTCGGCCAGCAGCACCCGGATCACGACGGCTCCCCGGCGCGGGGGTCGCCGTAGGGCAGCCGGGCCCGCACGCGGAAGCCGCCGCCGGGGACGGGCCCCGCGGTGAGGTCGCCGCCCAGCGCGCGGGCGCGCTCGCGCATCCCGGCGATCCCGCTGCCGCCGCCTGCGCTGTCGCCCGCGCTGCCGCCCGCGCCGCCGCCCGTGCCGTCGTCGTCGATCTCCAGGCGCAGGCCCGCCGGGTCGTAGGCGACGGTCAGCACCACCGCGCGGGCCCCGGCGTGCCGGATCACGTTGGTGACCGCCTCCTGGAGGATGCGGTACGCGGCGAGGTCGGCGGCGGGCGGCAGCGCGCGCCGTTCGCCGACGACCAGGAGCCGGGCGGCCAGCCCGGCGGCCTCGGCGTGCCGCACCAGCCCAGCGGCGTGGTCCAGGCCGGACGCGGGGGCGTCGCCGTCCACCTGCCGCAGCACGCCGAGGGTGGCGCGCAGCTCGCGCAGCGCCGTCCCGCCCGCCTCCTTGATGACGCCGAGGGCGGGGGCGGCCTGGTCGGGGTCGCGGCGGATGCGGTGCAGCGCGACCCCGGCCTGCACGCTGATCATCGAGATGTGGTGGCCGATGCCGTCGTGCAGCTCGCGGGCGATCCGGCGCCGCTCGTCGGCGGCGTGCCGGCGGGCCGCGGCGAGGGCCCGGTCCTCGGCCGCGCGCAGTTGCGCGGCCTGGCCGTGCCGCACGGCCCCGAGCGCGACCAGCGCCGCCGCCCAGCCGCCCAGCATGACCAGGGCGAAGCCGCCGATCGGGTGGGCGCCGGCCAGGGCGCCGAGGCCGAGCCCGGCGAGGGCGGCGGCGGTGAGCCAGGCCGCGGCGCGGGACCGTCCGGCCGCCGCGACGGCGTACAGGCACGGCAGCAGCGCCAGGACGAGCGGCCCGTCGATCGGGCTGACGGCGTAGTACCCGACCGTCGCGGCCACCAGGTGCACGCCGGCGGCGAGGGGACGGCTGCGCCACAGGACCAGCGGCCCGCACACGCCGGCGATCAGTAGCACGTCGACCAGCGGGTACGGGCAGGTCTCGGCGGGGACGGTCAGCAGCACCGGCGCGGTGCTGAGCGTGATCAGCAGGGCCACGCCGGCGGCGAGCGCGGCGTCCCTGGCGGGGAACGATGACGGCAGTCCGGGGGGAGGGGCGGCCATCACCCCAGCATAGGAAGTCGCCCGCCGCTTTCTCGATCTTCTTTCGGAGCCGGAAATCAGGGTCGGCCCCTGATGCCGTCTCCGGGTCGGGCATGTGACGATCGTCGTGTGGGGGTGCCGGGTGGGAGTGCGACGACGATGACGAGCGACAGTGCCGCGCCGGTCGACCGGCTGGAGCGGCGGCCCGACGGACGGCTCGTCGCCGGGGTCGGCCGCGGGCTCGCGGTGCACCTCGGCATCGACGTCCTCATCGTGCGGGCCGCCTTCGTCCTGCTCAGCGTCGCCGGGGGGCTCGGCTTCGCCGCCTACGGCGCCTTCTGGGTGCTGGTGCCCCGGCAGGACGCCGGGGCGCGGTCCGGGCTGCTGCGCGGGCGCGACTGGGGGCAGCTGTTCGCCTACACGGCCGTCGCCCTCGGGCTGTCGGCGCTGACCTGGGGGACCGGGGTCGCCCAGGCCGCCCTGTGGCCGTTCGTCATCGGCGGCATCGGGGCCGCGATCCTGTGGCAGCAGGCCGACCGCGACCAGCGGCAGCGCTGGGTCCTGCCGCTGCGGCACATGTGGCTGCGCAGCGTCCTCGGGCTGATCCTGGTGATCGGCGGCATCGGCGGGTTCATCGTCCGCAACGTCGACCCCGGGCAGGCCCGCGAGGTCGTCATCGCCATGCTGATCATCCTCACCGGGGTCGCGGTGATCGCGACGCCCTGGGTGGTGCGGCTGTGGCAGGACCTGGACGCCGAGCGGGGCGAGCGCATCCGGTCCCAGGAGCGCGCCGAGCTCGCCGCCCACATCCACGACTCGGTGCTGCACACCCTGACCCTGATCCAGCGCAACGCCCACGACGCGCGCGAGGTCCAGCGGCTCGCGCGGTCCCAGGAGCGCACGCTGCGCACCTGGCTCTACGAGCCCAAGGCCGATCCCGACCAGACCTTCGCCGCCGCCATGCGCGGGATCGCCGGCGAGGTCGAGGACGACCACGGCGTGCCCATGGAGGTCGTCGTGGTCGGCGACACCGCCCTGGACGACCGGCTCGGCTCGGCGCTGCAGGCCGCGCGCGAGGCGATGGTCAACGCCGCCAAGTACTCCGGGGCCCCGTCGGTGTCGGTCTACGCCGAGGTGGAGGGGGACGAGGTGGCGGTCTTCGTCCGCGACCGGGGCAAGGGATTCGACCTGGACCAGATCCCGGATCACCGGATGGGCGTGCGAGGGTCCATCATCGGACGTATGGAGCGCCACGGCGGCAAGGCCACGGTCCGCACCGCCCCCGGCGAGGGCACCGAAGTCCGTTTGGAGATCAAGAAGTGAGTCGTGTCGTCCTGGTCGATGACCACCAGATGTTCCGCACCGGCGTGAAGGCCGAGCTGGGCGACGGCATCGAGATCGTCGGAGAGGCGGGCGACGTGGACGAGGCCGTCGCCGTCATCAAGGCCGCGCAACCCGACGTCGTGCTGCTGGACGTCCACCTGCCCGGCGGCGGGGGCATCGAGGTGCTGCGGCGGCTGCACGGCACCGTGCCCTCGCGGTTCCTGGCGCTGTCGGTGTCCGACGCCGCCGAGGACGTGATCGGGGTCGTGCGCGGCGGCGCGCGCGGCTACGTCACCAAGACCATCTCCGGGCCGGAGCTGACCGACGCCATCGGCCGCGTCGCCGAGGGGGACGCGGTCTTCTCGCCCCGGCTGGCCGGGTTCGTGCTGGACGCGTTCGCCGCCTCCGACGTGCCCGCCGTCGATCCCGAGCTGGACCAGATCACCCAGCGCGAGCGCGACGTGCTGCGCCTCATCGCGCGCGGCTACGCCTACAAGGAGATCGCCAAGGAGCTGTTCATCTCGGTCAAGACGGTCGAGACCCACGTGAGCAGCGTCCTGCGCAAGCTCCAGCTGTCCAACCGGCACGAGCTGTCGCGCTGGGCCGCCGCGCGCCGCCTGGTCTAGGGGGCCGTCCAGCGGGCGGAGACCTCGCGGGCGCGGGCGAAGTGCGGCTCGGCGTCGCGGCCCAGCAGGCGGGCCAGCTCGCCCAGCGTGCGGTCCACCGGCGGCAGCGCGGCCGACAGGCTCTCCAGGCCCGAGGGCGGGCCGCCGCTGAAGGGGAGCAGCCGCTCGTACAGCTCCTCGGCGGCCTCGCGGTCCTCCAGCGCCACGACCGTCATCGCCCGGAACGCGGCGAACAGGGTGAGGAAGTAGTTGGGGCGGATCGGCTCGGTGAGGGCGTGCACCCGCCGGGCCTCCTCCAGGCGCCCGGCCGCCGCGAGGGCCGCCGCCGTCACGTCGGCGCCCATCGAACCGAGGCCCGCGTAGGCGGGGTCGTCGGCCAGGTCGGCGAGACGGCCGCTCGTGGCCGCCAGGGTCGCGCGGACCAGCAGCAGGAAGCCCTGACCGTGCAGCGACCCCTGGCGGGTCATGGCCTCGGCGGCCTCGGCGTAGCGGCGCTCGGCCTCCTCGGCCTTGCCCTCCACGTGCGCGAGCGCGGCCAGCGAGCATTCGCCGACCAGTACCGCGTCGGCCATCCGGTAGCGCCGGGCCAGCTCCAGCGCCTCGTGCACGAAGCGGCGCGCCGCCTCCGCGTCGTTGCGCCGGACGGCCGCCGCCGCCAGGTTGAACGTGCCCGCCCACAGGGCGGCGGGCAGGTCGTGCTCGGTGCCGAGCGCGACCAGTTCCCGTCCCAGCGCCTCCTGCGCTCCGCCGCCGGGACGGTTCAGCTCCCGCGCCAGGGTGCCGCAGGTGAGGGCGCGCAGCCCGGGGTCGTCCAGGGAACGGGCCAGCTCGGCGGCCTCCTCGGCCGCCGCCTGCGCGGTCGGGTCGCCCTCCCCGGTCAGCTCGGCGGCGTAGGCGTTCAGCAGCAGGCAGCGGTCGCGAGAGGTGAGGTCGGAACGCTCCAGGAGGCGGGCCAGATGCGCCACGACCCGGTGGTCCACCGTGCCGTACTCGCGGACCTGCCACGGCGTCAGCTCCGTCCACGCCGTGAACGTCACCAGCAGCAGGTCGTCGCGCCCCTCGGCCAGCTCCACCGCGCGGCGGCGCGTCTCGCGGGCGGCCGTCACGTCGCCAGCGCGGATCTGGGCGCGCAGCAGCTCGGCCAGCAGGTCGTGCAGGCCGGGCCGTCCCGGCACCCGTTCGAGGGCGGCCACGGCCTGGCGCAGCAGCGCGACGGCCGCGTCGTGGGCGTAGCGGTCGCGGGCCAGCTCCGCGGCGCGCACCGAGTAGTCCACGGCCTTGGGGGCCGTCGCGGCGGTGGCGGCGTGCGCGTAGTGGTGGGCCAGCAGCGGGATCTCGCCCGGCGACAGCCGCTCCAGGGCGGCGGCGAGCCGGGCGTGCATCCGCGTGCGGCGCAGCGCGCTCAGGTCGGTGACGAGGGTGTCGCGGACCAGCGCGTGCGCGAACCGGACCCGGCCCGGCTCGGGCTCGGTCAGCAGGCCCGCGCCGACCCCGGCGTCCAGCGCGTCCAGGACGCCGTCCTCGCCGGTGTCGGCCGCCTCGACCAGGGGCTCGACGGGGACCTCGCGGCCCGCGAGGGCCGCCAGGCGCAGCACGGCGACGGCCGGTTCGGGGAGGCGGGCGAGGCGGCGCCGCAGCACGTCGCGCACGCCCTCGGGAACGTCGGAGAGCGTGCCCTCGCCGTTCAGCAGCCGGGCGCTCTCGCGCACGTAGAACGGGTTGCCGCCGGTGCGCTCGGTCAGGGCGGCGAGGGTGGCGGCGTCCACGGGCGCCTCGCACTCGGCGGCCACCAGGCGCGCGACGGCGGGGCCGGGCAGGCCGGGCAGGGCGAGGCGCAGCGGCGAGCGGCGGGCCAGCGTCGCCAGCGCCCCGGCCAGCGGGGCCGCCTCGTCGCCCCGGAACGCAAGGACGAGCGCGATCGGCGCGTCCCCGGCCGTCAGCAGCGCCAGCGTCTCGGCGTCGGCCCAGTGCAGGTCGTCCAGCATGACCACGAGAGGGCGGTGGCGCGCGGCCTCGGCCAGCCACTCCCACACCGCCCGGTGCAGCCGGAACCGCCCGGCGGCGGCGTCGGCGGCCGGGCGCGGCCGGTCGGCGAGCAGCGCGTCGGCCTCCGGCGGCGGCGGGACGACGGTCGCGACGGTGCGCAGCGCCTCGGTCCAGGCCCACGCGGGCGGCGCCCCCTCGACCTCGGGGCAGCGCCCGGCGGCGACCAGGTGGCCGTCGGCGGCCAGACCGGCGGCGAGGCGGCCCAGTAGCGCGGTCTTGCCGAGCCCGGCCTCGCCGGTGACCAGCGCGACGCGCCGCTGATCGACGGCGGCCCGCAGCGCCGCCAACTCGGCGTCGCGTCCCACGAACAACTCGGCCGGGGGAGCGGACGCGGACGCCCCGCGCGCCCCGTCAGATTCCCCTGGCGACCCCGTCGACTCCGACAGCCCCGGCGCTCCCAATGGTCCCGCCAGCCCCAACGGCCCCGGCACCCCTGATGGCCCCGGCTGCCCCGATGACCCCGTCGCCCCCGACAGTCCCACCGGCCCCGCCAGTCCCACCGGCCCCGCCTGGAAGGCCGGGCGTTCGGCCTCCAGTGCCTCCAGGCGCTGGTTCAGGATCGCGTCCTCCAGCTCCACCAGCTCCGGGCCCGGGTCGAGCCCCAGCTCCTCCGCCAGCACCGAACGCGCCCGCCGCAGCGCCGCCAGCGCCTCCGCCTGCCTCCGGTCGCCCCACAGCGCCAGCGCGTAGAGCCGCCACCCCTCCTCGCGCAGCGGCTCGTCCAGCGTGAGCCGCTCGGCCTCCGGCACGGTCGGCTCGCCCGCCCGCAGCCGCGCCGCCACCTCCATCTCCCGCGCCGCCAGCCGCAGCTCCCGCAGCCGGTTGATCTCGGGCTGCGCCCACGCGCGGTCGGCAGCCTCGGCGAACGCCGGTCCCCGCCACAGCGCCAGGGCCTCGCGCAGCAGCGGCCGCGGGTCGGCCGCCGTCCGCGCCTCGGCCACCAGGTCGGTGAAGCGCCAGGCGTCCACGGCCTCGGCGGGCAGCCGCAGCGCGTAGCCGGGCGGGGCGTTGACCAGCACCCGCGCGGGCGTGCGCGGCGGCCGGTCCGGTTCGAGGATCTTGCGCAGGTTGGACACGTAGGACTGGAGCGAGATCATCGCGCGGGCGGGCGGCGCGCCGTCCCACAGGTCCTCCACCATGCGCTCGGCCGGCACCGCGCCGCCCCGCGCGGCCACCAGCAGCGCCAGCACCGCGCGCTGCCGCGGCCCGCCGAGCGCGACCGGGCCGGCCGCGGTCTCCGCGGTGACGGGGCCGAGCACCGAGATCCGCACCCGGGCATCGTAAAAGATCTTTTCCAAGTCGTCTCCATGGGGCCTCCAAGAGGCCCGGTCGAAGGTGGAGCCATGAACACCACCGCGCAGAGCGCCACCGCCGCCACCGCCCGCCCCGACACCCGCACCATGGTCACCGTCCACCGCGGCCTGCGCCGCGAGTCCCGGCTGCTGGCCGAGCTGATCGCCGAGGTCCGGCCCGGCGACGCCGCCCGCGCCCGCACCCTGACCGCCCACCTGCGCGACTACGCGCTGGGCCTGCACAACCACCACCACGGCGAGGACGAGCTGATCTGGCCGCTGCTGCTGGCCCGCGTGGACCTGGACGCCGACATCGTGCTGCGCATGGAGGAGCAGCACGAGCGCGTCGCCGCCTCCCTGGCCCGCGTCCGCGCCGCCGCCGACCGCTGGGAGGCCACCGCCGCCGCCCCCGAGCGCGACGAGCTGGTCGCCGCCCTCGTCGAGCACCGCGCCGTCCTCGTCGAGCACCTGGACGACGAGGAGGCCCACCTGCTCCCGCTGGCCGAGCGCCACCTGACCGCCGCCGAGTGGGACGCCCAGGGCGAGCACTTCGCGAACTCCGCCCCCAAGAGCAAGCTGCTGACCTTCCTCGGCATCGCGCTGGAGGACGCCGACGCCGTCGAGCGCGACCTCATGCTGGGCGGGCTCCCCAAGCCGGTCCGGACCTTCTGGAACGTCGCGGGCCGCCGCGTCTACGACCGCCGGATGCGCCGCGTCCGCGAGGGCGCGCCGTCCAAGGCGTTCCGGATCGGAGCCGGGCTCGCCGCCCTGACCGGCGTCGGCATCTCCTACGTCGGCCTGAGCTACCTGCTGGACCCGGCCGGCACCGCGCCCTCCTTCGGCCTGCCCGCCTGGCCGGAGGGCGAGGCCGCCGGGTTCCTCAACATCAAGGGCGTGCGGGACCTCGGCACGGGGCTGGTCGTGCTCGTCCTCATGGCCCGCCGCGAGTGGCGCGCCCTCGGCTGGGCGATGGCGGCGTTCTCGACGATCCCGGCGGGCGACGCGCTGACGATCCTGGCCCGCGACGGCTCGACGGCGACGGCGCTGGGCGTCCACGCGGCCACCGCCGTGGCGGTGCTGGCGTCCGGGATCCTGCTGCTGCGCGGCAAGCGCCGGTGAGCACGGCGAACAGCGCCCGGCCCGAGGAGGGCCGGGCGCTTCCGGCTGCGGGGGATCAGTAGTCCTTGACGACGAAGTCGTTCACGACCGTCTCGAACGCCGCCACGCCCTCCTCGGCCAGGGCCTCGGCGGCCGCCGTGTCGCCCATCTCGGCCGAGGTCTGCGCGTCCACGCGCCGCTTGTTGTCCAGCGCGAGCCGCTGGTTGGCGGTGACGTAGCCGCGCAGCTCGGCCTCGTAGCCCGCGAACGCGGCGACATGATCGCCGCCCGCCTTCCGCAGCTCCCCGGCCAGCACGTACGCGCCGACCATCGCCATGCTCGTGCCCTGCCCCGACAGCGGGGACCCGCAGTACCCGGCGTCGCCGAGCAGCACCACGCGGCCGTTGGACCAGGCGTCCATGTGGATCTGCGCCATCGCGTCGAAGTGGAAGTCCGGCGCGTCCCACATGTACTCCAGCATCCGGGGCATCTCCCAGCCGCCGTCCGCCAGCCGCTCCTGCATGAGCTTCTTCTGCGCCTCGGTGTCGCGGTGGTCGTAGTCCACCGGCACGTCGGACTGGAAGCCCAGGTAGACGCGGGCCTCGGCGTTGTCGCGGACGCTCATCGTGCCGCCGCCCACGGTGCTGCCGGGCATCTGGTGGAACACCTGCCAGCGGTCCAGGCCGAGGAAGTTCGGGGTCGTCCACACCGCCAGGTAGGTGCCGAGGTCCTTGAGGTAGTCGGACTCGGGGCCGAACGCCAGGCGGCGGGTGTTGGAGTGCAGGCCGTCCGCGCCCACGACCAGGTCGAAGGTGCGGCGCAGGCCGCTGTCGAAGACGACCCGGACCTCGTCCTCGTCCTGCTCCAGCGCGGCGATCGAGTCGCCGTACAGGTACTCCACGCCGTCCCCGGCGGCCGCGAGGAGGATCTCGGCCAGGTCGTCGCGCAGGATCTCGATGTCGGGGCTGTCCAGCTCGCCGCCGGTGATGGTGCGCTCCTCGCTGCGGTACAGCTCGTTGCCCTCGGCGTCCACCATGGACATGCCGCGCATCTGCACCCGGGACGCGCGGATCTCGTCCAGGACGCCCATGCGGGCCGCGACCTCCAGCGCCGGGCCGCGCACGTCGATGGCCTGGCCGCCCTTGCGGGGGCCGCCGGGCGAGCGCTCGACGATCGTCACCCGGAAGCCGTACCGGGTCAGCCAGTGGGCGAGGGCGGGGCCGCCGACGCTGGCGCCGGAGATCAGGACGGTGCGGTTCGCGGTGCGGTCCATGGTGTGCTCCTTCGGGGGTTCGTTCTCGATGCCCGAAGACTGGCCGCCGCCGCTGACCGGGGCCTGACCGTCGGCTGACGGCGGCTGACCACGGCCGGCCGGGAGGTGCCATCCTGGGTACATGGGTCGTTCTGTGATCATTGGGGCATCACTGACCGCCGGGGCGGGGCTGGTGCTGCTGGCGGGTTGCGGCGGGGACGAGGGCAAGGCGCGGGTGGGACCGTCCGCCGGGGCGGCGGGCAAGCCCGCGACCCGGCCGGCCACGCCGCCGGGCAAGGTCGTGACCTGGCAGGGCATGAAGCTGACCCTGCCCGCCGGCTGGAAGCTGAACGGCGCGTCCGACCCGGCTTTCCTCTGCGTCCAGCCGCCCGGGAAGGACCGCTGCGGCAAGCCCAAGGAGCAGGCGGGCGCGCTCCAGGTCAGCCGCGTCGGCGGCCGGTACAGCTCCTGGCCCGGCGACGGGCGGATGAACGAGAAGTGGGGCTGGTCGCCCGGCGACCCGCCGTTCTGCATGGCCGCCGGGTCCACCGAGGCCGACCTCGCCGACCAGGAGAAGGCCGAGATCGCCGTCCGGGACCTGACCCCCCTCGCCGACGGCCGCCGCGCCGAGCACCGCGAGTGGCACGTGCCGTGCCGCAACGGCAAGCGCTTCGTCACCAAGGCCTGGTACCTGCCGACGTCCAAGGTGGTCTTCTACATCCTGCGCGACGACCCGGCGCTGGCCGCCGCGCACCAGGCCATCGTGAAGTCGGCCGATCTGCGGGGGTTCAAGAAGGCGTGAGCGCGGTCTACCTGATCACCGGCGTGCAGGCCGCGGGGAAGTCCACCGTCGCGCAGGCGCTCGCCGAACGGCTGCCGCGCTCGGCGCACGTGCGCGGCGACGCCTTCCGCCGCTTCGTGGTGAACGGCCGCGCCGACATGGGCCCCGAGCCGTCCGCCGAGGCCCTCGCCCAGCTCCGGCTGCGCTACCGGCTCGCCGCGCGCACCGCCGACGCCTACGCCGCCGAGGGCTTCACGGCCGTGGTGCAGGACGTGGTCCTCGGCCCCGAGCTGACCTACGCGGTGGACCGGTACCGGACCCGGCCGCTGTACGTGGTCGTGCTCGCGCCCGACGCCGCCACCGTCGCCGCGCGCGAGGCGGGCCGCGCGAAGAAGGCGTACGGCGCCTTCAGCGTCGCCGACCTGGACCGGGGCCTGCGCGAGACCACGCCCCGCATCGGCCTGTGGCTGGACACCTCCGGCCAGACCCCGGAGCAGACGGTGGACGCGATCCTGGCCGGGGCCGTCCCCTACAAGTCCTAGATCGAGTCGGGGAGCCGCGCCGGGCAGCCCGGCTCGCACTTCTCCACGTGGCGCGCGATCCGCTTGGCGAACGAGTCCAGCATCCGCGACATGACGAACCTGGCCAGCCCGCCCGTGCCCGGGATCAGCGGCTCGAACGACCCCCGCCAGCGGATGCCGGTGCCCAGCCCCTGCGGCTCCAGCGTCACCTCGGCCCGGTAGTCGCGCAGCGGCAGCCCGGCCAGCGCGATGTAGGCGTAGCGGTGCGGCGGGTCGTACTCCACGACCTGCTCGCGCGCCGGCGGGATCCGGCGGACGGCGCCCACGCCGTTGGGCCGCTCGTCCCCGGCCCGCTCGCGCCGGGCCCGGGTGGGGAAGGCGCCCCACTCGTTCCACGCCTCGGCCACCGCCAGGTGCTTGAAGACCACCTCGGGGGCGGCGACGGTCGTGGCGGTGGCTTCGAACTGCAGTGGCATGGTCGGCCTCCCCGGAGCGTGATCATCGCACCGTAACCAGCGGCGATGCCGCCGAACAAGTCGCGCGGCGGTGTGGGCCGCCTCACCCGGGCGCGGTCAGTCCAGCGACAGCAGCGCCGCCAGCAGCCGGTCCTGGAAGGCGGCCACGTCCACGCCGGTCGCCACCCGCGCGGGGCGGCGGTCGTCGTCGGCGGGGATCGAGCGCGCGTCCCACACCGTCGCGCCCCGGGTCAGCTCGCCGCGCCGCTCCACCCGCACCGGCCGCTCGGTGTACCCGCACACCTCCGGGTTCATGATCAGCATGGCGGCCAGGGCGTCGTGCACGACCGCGCCGCGCCGCTTGAGCACCGGCGTGTAGGCGGTCACGTAGAAGTCCAGGATGCGGGCCGCGAACCGCGCCGCCGCCGAGTCGTGCGCGGCCAGCCGGGTCAGCCACTGCTCGCCGATCGCGGTGGGGTGGGTGACGTCCAGCGGGACCAGCGTGACCGGCCAGTCGGCGGCCAGGACCAGGTCGGCGGCCTCGGGGTCGTGCCAGACGTTCGCCTCGGCGTGGGTGGTGATGTTGCCGGGGTGGTCGAACGCGCCGCCCATGATCACCACTTCGCGGACCAGCGCGGGCAGCTCGCCGTCCAGCAGCAGCGCCGCGCCCAGGTTGGTCAGCGGCCCGATCGCCAGCAGCGACAGCTCGCCGGGGTGCTCGCGCGCCAGCCGGACGATCTGCGCGGGGGCCGACTCCCCGGTGGGCGCGCCCGCCGGCGCGGGCAGGTCGGTGTCGCCCAGCCCGTCCTGGCCGTGCCAGTCCAGCGCGTAGTGCACGTCCTGCGCCATCGGGCGGCCCGCCCCGACCGCGACCGGCACGCCCTCGATCCCGGCGAGCTCCAGCACGCGCAGCGTGTTGAGCGCGCCGGTGCCCGGGTCGATGTTGCCGTGCACCGTGCCGACGCCGACAAGGTCCGCGTCGCCGGTGCGCACCAGCGACGCCAGGTACAGCAGGGTCAGCGCGTCGTCGATGCCGGTGTCGCAGTCGAGCAGGATTTTAGGCGGCGTGTCAGGCAAGGGGGGTTTCCTTCGGGGGAGGGGGGTTCAGGCGGTGTCGACGACCTGGAACGCCTCGGCGAGGCGGCCCTTCGGCAGCCCGGCCGCGGCCGCGTTGGCGCCGAGGAAGCCGCGCAGCATCGCCTCCAGCTCGCCTTCGGCCATGTGCGCGGTCTGGGTGCGGTGCGACTTCAGCGCGGCCAGCTTGCGGTCGAAATGGTCGGTGATGTCCACGGTGTGGTTCACCGTGGGGCCGCCGGACAGCCACACCTCCCGCGCCGTCCACGCCGCCAGGCCGTCCTCGACCAGCAGCTCGGGGTGCGCGTAGGGGTTGCGGGCGTCGGGGTAGACCGCGTCCAGCGCCGCCGAGCCCACCGCCCGGTGGTCGGGGTGGCTGGGGTAGATCCGCTCGTAGTTGCGCTCGGGGCTCGGCATCAGCACCCGGTCGGGCCGCACCTGCCGGATCACCCGCGAGATGTCGCGGCGCAGCCCGAAGTCGGCGGTCACGCGGCCGTCGGGGTAGCCGAGGAAGCGGACGTCGGTGACGCCCACGGCCTTGGCCGCCGCGCGCTGCTCGTCGCGGCGCAGCCGGGCCATCTCCTCGCGGGTGATGCCGTCGTCGAACCCGCCGGCGTCGCCGTCGGTGACCATCAGGTAGACGACCTCGATGCCGCGGTCGGTCCAGCCCGCGACCGTGCCCGCGGCGCCGAAGTCCACGTCGTCGGGATGGGCCATCACCACGAGGATGCGGCTGATCTCACCATCGTCCAGAACGCTCGTCACCCCTCCCACTGTAGGCGGAGCTAGATCGATCCGCCGGATTGGGCCTGGGACGGCGCCCCCGGCGGGGGTACAGCTGGGAACATGCGCAAACTCATCAACGCCCCCGCGGACGTCGTGTCCGACGCGCTGCGCGGCCTGGCCGCCGCGCACCCCTCGCTCCGGGTCGATCCGGAGGCCGGCGTCGTGGTCCGGGCGGACGCGCCGCGGACCGGGAAGGTCGCCCTGGTGTCGGGCGGCGGCTCGGGGCACGAGCCGCTGCACGCCGGGTTCGTCGGGTACGGGATGCTCGACGCCGCCGCGCCCGGCGCGGTGTTCACCAGCCCGGTGCCCGACCAGATCCTGGTCGCGACCACCGCGGTGAACGGCGGCGCGGGCGTCCTCCACATCGTGAAGAACTACACCGGCGACGTCCTGAACTTCCAGATGGCCGCCGAACTGGCCGAGGACGAGGGCGTCGAGGTCGCCTCGGTGCTGGTGGACGACGACGTGGCGGTGCAGGACAGCACCTACACCGCCGGGCGGCGCGGCACCGGCGCGACCCTGTTCGTGGAGAAGATCGCCGGGGCGCTGGCCGAGGAGGGCGCCGACCTCGCCGCCGTCGCGGCCGTGGCGCGGGAGGTGGACGAGCGGTCGCGGTCGTTCGGGGTGGCGCTGTCGCCGTGCACCGTCCCGGCAGCCGGGCGGCCGACCTTCGAGCTGGCCGAGGACGAGATCGAGCTCGGCATCGGCATCCACGGCGAGCCGGGCCGCGAGCGCGCCAAGGCCGCCACCGCCGCCGAGATCGTGGACGCCGCGCTGACCGCGATCGACGCCGACATGCCGCTGGCCGGGCAGGAGCTGCTGGTGCTGGTCAACGGCATGGGCGGCACCCCGCTGATCGAGCAGTACATCGCCTACGGGGCCGCCGCCGACTGGCTCGCCGGGCACGGCGCGAGCGTGGCGCGGCGGCTGGTGGGCGGCTATGTGACCAGCCTGGAGATGGCCGGGGTGATGATCACCGTGTGCCGGGCGACGCCGGAGCTGCTGCGGCTGTGGGACGCGCCCGTCGAGACCCCGGCGCTGCGGTGGGGCCGGTGAGCGCCGCGGCGTGGCTCCGGCTGGCCGCTGAGCGCGTGACCGCCGAGGCCGACCGGCTGACCCGGCTGGACGCCGCGATCGGCGACGGCGACCACGGGCACAACCTGGAGCGCGGCTTCGGCGCGGCCGTGGCGGCGCTGCCGGAGGACGCCCCGCCCGGCAAGGTGCTGATCGCAGCGGGGCGCGCGATCGTCTCCAAGACCGGCGGCGCGTCGGGCCCGCTGTACGGGACGGCGCTGCGCCGCGCGGGCAAGGCCCTGGGCGACGCCGAGGAGATCGACGCCGCCGGGCTGGGGACGGCCCTGCGGGCGGCGCTGGAGGGCGTCCGGGAGCTGGGCCGGGCGGTCGAGGGCGACAAGACGATGGTGGACGCGCTGGCCCCGGCCGTGGCGGCCTACGAGACCACGCTGGCCGAGGGCGCGGACCTGGCCGCCTGCGCGCGGGCCGCGGCCGACGCCGCCGAGCAGGGCGCGCAGGCCACGGCCCCGCTCCAGGCGCGCAAGGGACGGGCCAGCTACCTGGGCGAGCGCAGCGTCGGCCACCTGGACCCCGGCGCGGTCTCCACGGCCCTGATCCTGGGGGCGCTGGCCGATGCCGTCTGAGCACCGGGTGGGAATCGTGATCATCTCGCACAGCCGCGCCCTCGCCGAGGGCACGGCCGAGGTGGCACGCGCGATGGGCGTCGGGAGCGCGGTGGTCGAGGCGGCCGGAGGCGCCCCGGACGGCGGCCTGGGAACCAGCCCGGAACTGGTCGAACGGGCCGTGGCGGCGGCCGACGCGGGGGACGGGGTGGTGCTGCTGGCCGACATCGGCAGCAGCGTGCTGACGGCCCGCCTGGTGGCCGAGGACGCCGAGGCCGAGGTGGTGCTGGCCGACGCGCCGCTGGTGGAGGGGGCGATCGCGGCGGCGTCCACGGCGGCGTCGGGCGCGGACCTGGCGGAGGTGGTGGCGGCGGCGGAATCGGCCTACGACTTCCGCAAGAAGTAACCGAACGGCCCCAACTACAGCCGACTCCCGAGCCGCCAGGCGAGTGCCCCTGGGGCCGGGGCTTCAGGAAACACCGCTCAGAGGCCGGACGGGCTGGGCGGGGCGTTCCGTCGGGCCGACTCCTCCTCGGCCGCCTCGTCCTCCGGACGTTCCCTGGGCTCCACCGGGCCCTGGAGCAGCCGGCTCAGCGGGGCGTCCACGTTCGAGCCCGGCTCCCCGCACACCTCGAACACCCTCGGCCCGTCGTCGGGGTCGCCGACCGTCACCCGGTAGGACGGCAGGTCCGCGCCGATCTCGCCCGGCTCGCCGGAGGCGTCCGCGTCGGCCAGCGCCCGCACCGCCTCCTCGATCCGTTCGGCCTGGTCCTTCGGCAGGTCGTCGGTGTCGTACTTGGCGACCATCATCTCCCGCCCGGCGAACCCGCCGGTGCTCTCGATCTTGACGCGCACGTCACTCCGCCTTCCGTTCGTGCCCGGTCTCCCGGTCGTGGTGCCCGAAACCGGGCGACACGACCGGGAAACGGCGGAGTTTTCGGCTACTTGTTGAACACCCGGCGCAGCTCCTCCAGCTCGTCGTGGAGGATGTCGTCGTCGGTCAGCTCGCCGCGCCTGGCGAGCTTCTTGGCGTCCACCATGCGGTACTCGGGCATCTGCATGGTGCCGCAGCACCGCGAGCGGTCCTGCTCGGCCCGCAGGCTCGCCGAGTGCTCGTCGGCCGCCTCGACGTCGGTGACGTCCTTCTTGCCGTTGCCGGTGTAGTCGGCGTCCGACATCTTCATCCGCCCGCTCATCAGGTCGGTCAGCGGCGTCGCCGCCGTGGTGATCTCGCGGACCGCGAACCGGTTGCGGATGAAGGTCCGGTACACCACCGGGTCGCCCTGGCTCGCCGAGATCTGCAGCATCTTGTTCGCGACGTCCGCGTACACGGCGCCGGTCGCCGGGGCCGCCACGATCGCGTCGAACACCAGCTTGCACAGCCGCTGCGCGACCTCGATCAGCACCAGCGCCGGGTCCTTGGTGCGGCGCTGGCGCCCCATCTCGAACTGGTAGACGTCGGCCAGCACGTCGTAGATCGCGCCGGTGAACACCTGCGAGATGGCGTGCACCTCGTTGCCGACCTCGCTGAGCTTCAGGTCGTTGTCGGCGTTGCGCAGGCCGAACTGCAGCCCGAGGCCGCGGCCGAACTCCTCGGCCAGGGCGGGCAGGAACGACCGGTCGTGCAGGTTGGCGCGGGTCAGCGCCACCAGCGCGTCGGCCTGGTCGGGCTGCGCCAGCGCCATGAAGATCGCGCTCAGGTCGCCGAACGCCTCGTGCAGGCCGCCGGTCTGCGGCGGGTTGCCCACCGCCAGCCAGCCGGGCTTCAGGCCGTCCAGGATCGCGTGCCCGGCCTCGTGCGCGACGATGTCCAGCGACCGGCAGGTGAAGATCTCCTGCGTCTGGCCCTGCGGCGTGAACGACAGGAACTTCAGCGCCTTGGCGGTGCGGCTGTAGAAGGCGTTCGCGCCCGCCCCGGCGCGCGGGAACACGCTGATCCGGTCGGTGTTGCCGCCCACGTTCCAGGCGAACGGGATCGGGTTGCCGCCGTTGTGCCGCTCGTACATCGACAGCGTCTGCCGCACCACCGCGAACGCCATCGCGCAGTCGAACTGCGGGGTGTTGGCCGTGAACACGAAGTCGCCGTTGGCGTTGCGCGGCACCGGCGTGACGTTCGGCAGCACGGTCGTGATGCGCGCGTCGGTCGGCCCGTTCAGCACGGTCGTGGGCACGAACGCCACGCGCACGCCGAGCTGGGTGACCGTCGGGTCCTGCTTGTAGATCAGGAAGCGGTGCCCGGTCACCAGCGGGATCGGGATCGGCACCGGCGTGGGCTCGGGCGCCTCGGCCGTCCCCTCGATCCGGAGCATCGGCGGCAGCTCCCGCATCCGCGACGGCGGGACCTCGAGCCGTCCCTGGACTTCTTCCTGGTGGATCGTCATCGACGCCACCCTCCCTCACCGAGCGTGGGCCTCTGCTGGCCCAACGCGGTCGCGGGCGGGCGTGCCAGGGCGCGCATCCGGATGATCGTTCGGTCGAAGTGGCCGGGGGCCGTGGTTCGCGCCGCCCCGCGGGGCCTACGCTCCGCCCGGCGGAGGGCCTCGTCAAGACGTATCCGGCACCGCGCGGGCTTTGTCCTCTTCCGGACTGGTGACCATGGCCTCGCCCCCGGTGCCGGAAGTGAACCGGCCGAATCCGCCGTGCCCGGGCCGTACACTCGCACGTGATGTCGAAGACCGAAGCTCACCCTTTGCTGGACGGCCTCAACCCGCAGCAGCGGGCCGCCGTCGTGCACGCCGGATCGCCCCTGCTGATCGTCGCCGGAGCCGGCTCGGGCAAGACCCGCGTGCTCACGCACCGCATCGCCTACCTGCTGGGCGAGCGCGACGTGCACCCCGGCCAGATCCTGGCCATCACCTTCACCAACAAGGCCGCGGCCGAGATGAAGGAGCGGGTGGACGCCCTGGTGGGCCCGCGCTCGCGCGCGATGTGGGTGATGACGTTCCACTCGGCGTGCGTGCGCATCCTGCGCCGCGAGGCCAAGCGGCTGGGCTTCCCGACCAGCTTCTCGATCTACGACCAGGCCGACGCGCAGCGGCTGATGGCGCTGGTCTGCCGCGAGCTGGACCTGGACCCCAAGCGCTATCCGCCCAAGTCGTTCAGCGCCCAGGTGTCCAACCTGAAGAACGAGCTGATCGACTACGAGACGTTCAAGGCGCGCGCCTCCACCCACATGGAGCAGACGCTCGCCCAGGCGTACGAGATGTACCAGGCGCGGCTCCAGCAGGCCGGCGCGATGGACTTCGACGACCTGATCATGATGACGGTCAACCTGCTGCAGGTCTTCCCCGAGGCCGCCGAGCACTACCGGCGCCGCTTCCGGCACGTGATGGTGGACGAGTACCAGGACACCAACCACGCCCAGTACGAGCTGGTCCGCGAGCTGACCGCCCCGGTGGAGGGCGTCGGCCCCGCCGAGCTGTGCGTGGTCGGCGACGCCGACCAGTCGATCTACGCCTTCCGGGGCGCGACGATCCGCAACATCCTGGAGTTCGAGCGCGACTACACCGACGCCACCACGATCCTGCTGGAGCAGAACTACCGCTCCACGCAGACGATCCTGGAGGCGGCCAACGCGGTGATCGAGCGCAACGCCGACCGCAAGCCCAAGAAGCTCTGGTCCGACCAGGGCGCCGGCCACAAGATCATCGGCTATGTGGCCGACAACGAGCACGACGAGGCCGCCTTCGTCGCCCAGCAGGTCGACCGGCTCACCGACGCCGGCGACGCCCGCCCCGGCGACGTCGCGATCTTCTACCGCACCAACGCGCAGTCGCGCGTGTTCGAAGAGGTGTTCATCCGCGTCGGCCTGCCCTACAAGGTCGTCGGCGGCGTGCGCTTCTACGAGCGCAAGGAGGTCCGCGACCTGCTGGCCTACCTGCGCGTGCTCGGCAACCCCGAGGACACCGTCTCGCTGCGCCGCATCCTGAACGTCCCCAAGCGCGGCATCGGCGACCGCGCCGAGGCCGTGGTGGAGGCGTACGCCTCGCGCGAGCGGATGACGTTCTGGCAGGCGCTGCGCCGCCCCGAGGACGTGCCGGGCATGGCGACCCGCTCGATCAACGCGGTGCGCGAGTTCGTGGCGCTGCTGGACGAGCTGCGCGAGTCCGCCCAGACCCTCACCCCGGCCGACCTGGTGCAGCGGATCCTGCTGAAGAGCGGCTACCTGGCCGAGCTCCAGGCGTCCAAGGACCCGCAGGACGAGACCCGCATCGAGAACCTCCAGGAGTTCGAGGCGGTCGCCCGCGAGTTCGAGGAGCGCCTCGACGGCGAGTCCGCCGAGGGCCGCCTGGTCGACTTCCTGGAGCAGGTCGCGCTGGTCGCCGACGCCGACTCGATCCCCGGCGGGGCCAAGAGCGGCGCGGTGCCGCCGGGCGAGCAGCCCGAGGTCGACGACCAGGGCGTGGTCACGCTGATGACCCTGCACACCGCCAAGGGCCTGGAGTTCCCGGTGGTGTTCCTCACCGGCATGGAGGACGGGGTCTTCCCGCACCTGCGCGCCATGAGCAACCCCAAGGAGCTGGAGGAGGAGCGCCGCCTCGCCTACGTGGGCATCACGCGGGCCCGGCAGCGCCTGTACCTGAGCCGCGCCACCATGCGCTCGTCGTGGGGCGCGCCGCAGGTCAACCCGCCGTCGCGGTTCCTGGCCGAGGTCCCGGCGACCCTGCTGGACTGGGAGCGCGAGGGCTCCAAGACCTCGGCGCTGACGTCGATGGCGGCCCGGCCGAACGTGCGCGCCTCGGGCGGCCGCGCCATCCCGAGCCTGTCGCCCGGCGACAAGGTCACCCACGACTCGTTCGGGCTGGGCACCGTCGTGACGGTGGACGGCGAGGGCGACAAGACCGCCGCCAGCGTCGACTTCGGCGGCGAGTACGGGGTCAAGCGGCTGGTGCTGCGGTACGCCCCGGTGGAGAAGCTGTAGCGGGGCGCCGGGACGTGATCCGGGTCACCGGGGCGGGCGGCTGACGAGGCCGGCCAGGAAGGCGTCCAGCAGGGCCGTCTGCCGCTCCGGCGGGAAGCGCCCGGGGTCGAACAGCGCCTGCACGACCAGGCCGTGCGTGAACGCCGCAGCCGTGGCCGCGACGTCGTCGGCGTCGGTGTCGGGCGGGAGTTCGCCCAGCTCGCGGGCCTTCTCCACGTGCGGGCGCAACATGCCGCGCCAGCGCTCGTAGCGGCCGGACTCGCGGGCCGCCAGGTCGGGGTCGGCCAGCGCGCCGTCCCAGGAGCTCACCCAGACGCGGTTCATCGCGGCCCCGGCCGGCGCGAGCGGCAGCACGTCCAGCAGCGCGGTGCGCAGGGCGGGCAGGCCGGGCGCGGGCGGGACGCGGCGCTCGCGGTTCATGGTGCGCTCCTCGGCGATGTCGAGGGCGTGCATGACCAGGGCCTTCTTGTTCGGGAAGTAGTGGGTGAGCAGGCCGGTGGAGGCGCCCATCTCGGCGGCGACCGCGCGCAGGGTGAGGCCGTCGAAGCCGCGCGCGGCCAGCACGCGCCACACCGCCTCCGAGACGTCGCGGCGGCGGGCGTCGTGATCTCCACGTGCGGGCATGGGGCTAGAGTACGTAACAAACGTTCGGTACGCACCCTTGGGGGGTCCCGTGTTCTCCTTCCCGTTGACCGAAGGCGCCGAGCTGCGTCCGCTGGAGCCCTGGCACGCCGCCGCGTTCGCCGCGCACGCAGAGCGGGTCCGCGAGGAGCTGCTGCCCTGGATCCCGTGGGCGCGGACGGTGGTGGACGAGGACTCCGCGCGGGCGTTCCTGCAGACCTACGCCGAACGGCAGGCCACCGACGCCGGGCGCATCTACGGCGTCTGGGTCGACGGCGAGCTGGCCGGCGGCGTGCTGTTCCGCGTCTTCAACGCCGCCACCGGCGTGTGCGAGGTCGGGGTGTGGCTGGACCCGTCCGTGCGCGGGCGCGGGCTGGTCACGCGCGCGGTCCACCACATGATCGACTGGGCGGTGCGCGAGCGCGGCATGGCCCGGGTGGAGTGGTGCTGCGACGTGGACAACGCGGCCAGCATCGCCGCCGCCAAGCGCATCGGGTTCACCTACGAGGGCACGCTGCGGTCGGTGTTCCCGGTCGGCGGGCGGCGGCGCGACATGCAGATGTGGTCGATCCTGGCCGAGGAGTGGGCCGGGGTGCCGGCGCGGGCCTGATCAGCAGGCGGCGCGGGCGGGCCCGGTGACCAGCGCGTGCAGCCGGTCGGCCATCGCGCGGCCGAAGGCGGGGTCGTTGACGTCGGCGTCCAGCTCGTGCAGCTCCACCGCCGAGCCCGCGAGCCCCGCCCGTACGGCCTCGAACAGCGCCGCGTCGGCCTCCGGGTCGTGGTACACCCCGCCCGCCACCCCCAGCGTGGACAGCCCCCGCAGCGGCACGAACAGCGCCGCCGGGCCGGTCGCGGCGCGCAGCTTGGCCGCGATCTCCCGGCCCATCGCGGCGCACTCGGCGGGGGAGGTGCGCACCACCGCCACCGACGGGTTGTGGACGTGCACGTGCCGGTGGCGCAGCCG
Organism: Spirillospora sp. CA-253888; assembly: GCA_050936435.1. Taxonomy (GTDB): domain Bacteria; phylum Actinomycetota; class Actinomycetes; order Streptosporangiales; family Streptosporangiaceae; genus Spirillospora. The sequence goes on along the minus strand of JBNJMT010000001.1, from coordinate 2,769,893 downwards.
TTCGGGCACCGCCGGGCCGAACTTGGCCATGTCCAGCGCGCCGAGGCTCACCACCTGCGGCACCCCCGCCCGGCCCGCCGACTCCAGGCGCTCGGGCCCGGCCCCGCCGACGCCCCCGAGCCGCCCGGTGGACACCTCCAGCAGGGTGGCGTCCAGCACGGCGGCCAGCAGGCCGGCCGAGGCCATCGCCTCCAGCGAGCGGCCGCCCGCGCCGCTGGCGTGGAACACCAGCACCTCGTAGCCGAGCGCGGCCAGGCGCTCGCGGGCGGCGTCCACGCCCCGGGTGGTGACGCCCGCCATCGTCGCGCCGACCAGCGGCCGGTCGCCTGCCGGGGCCGGGCGGCCCGCCGCGTACCCGGCGGCCATCCCGGCGATCGCGTCGGCGGCGTTGGCCAGCACGCGCAGCGAGACGCGGTTGAGCCCGGCGATGTCCACCACGCTGTACATCAGCGTCAGGTCGTGGCCGCCGACGTAGGGCGCCACGTCGCCGCAGGCCATGCTGGAGACCATCAGTTTGGGGACGCCGACCGGCAGCGCCCGCATCGCGCTGGTGGAGATCGCCGAGTTGCCGCTGCCGCCGACCGACAGCACCCCGTGCAGCCGCCCGGCCTCGTGCAGCCGGGCCAGGACCGCCGCCGCGCCGCGCGCCATCGCGGTGACCGCCACGCCCCGGTCGCCGTCCGCGCGCAGCGCCGCGAGATCGGTCCCGGCGGCGCGGGCGACCTCCTCGCGGGGGACGTCGGGGGTGACGCGCGGGGCGTCCAGCGTGCCGGTGTCGACCAGTAGCACCGACACGCCCCGCGCGCGCAGCCGGTCGCGGAGCCAGCCGTACTCCAGGCCCTTGGTGTCCAGTGTTCCCATAAGCACCACTTGAGGCATGTTCATCACTGTTTGTGAGCAAGTCGTTGCGCGACAACCGCCGAGACGGTGCCAATCGCCTGGCCTGCGGGACTTTCGGGCTGTCGCGGACGCCCGGTCGGCGGCGCACCGGAACGTCCCGGGTACAGTAATGATCGATTCTAATTTACTCCTTACACCCCCCGGGAGCCCCCTTGGCGGCCGAACACGTCGTGCTGTTGCTGGTGGCCGCCCTCGCGGCCGGCTGGGTGGACGCGGTGGTGGGCGGCGGCGGCCTCATCCAGCTCCCCGCGCTCATGCTGGTCCACCCCGGGCAGGCGGTGGCGGCGCTGGCCACCAACAAGCTGGGCTCGATCGCGGGCACCTCCTCGGCCGCCATCGCCTACCTGCGCAAGGCCAAACCGGACCTGCGCGTCGCCCTGCCCGCCGGGGTGCTGGCGGTGGGCTTCGCGGCGGTGGGCGCGCTGTGCGCCGCCGCGATCTCCTCGGCGGTGCTGAAGCCGATCGTCATGGTGGTGCTGCTGGCGGTCGCGGCGATCGTGGTGTTCAAGCCCGACCTCGGCCGCACGCCCCGGCTGGTGCTGCGCACGCGCCGCCGCCTCGCCGCCGCGATCCTGGTCCCGGGCCTGGTGATCGCCTTCTACGACGGCCTGGTCGGCCCCGGCACCGGGACGTTCCTGGTCATCGCCTTCACCACCCTGCTCGGCAGCGACTTCGTCAACGCCTCCGCCAACGCCAAGATCATCAACACCGGCACCAACCTGGGCGCGCTCGCGGTGTTCGCCGCGCAGGGGCACGTGCTGTGGACGATCGGGCTGGCGATGGCGGTCTGCAACATCATCGGCGCGCAGATCGGCGCGCGCATGGCGATCAGCAAGGGCGCGGGCTTCGTGCGGGTGGTGCTGCTGTGCGTGGTGACCGCGATGGTGGCCAAGCTGGGGTACGAGCAGTTCGCCTGACGGCCGGGCTCACGCGTGCGGCACCGGCAGCGGCTTCTCCAGCGCCGCCAGGCTGAGCACCACCAGCGACGCGGTCCAGCCGAGCGGCGCGACCGCCGCCGGCCGGCCGTTCTCGTCCACCTTCTCCGGCAGCACGCCCAGCGACGTGCGGTGGTCGCAGAGCCAGTCCAGCCGCGCCCGCGCCTCGTCATGGCGGCCGGAAGCGGCCGCCGACAGCGCGAACAGCGCCATCTCCGGCGTCCAGGCCACCTTCTTGTTGCCCGACCAGCGCTCGCCCGGCAGCACCCCGCCGTTGGGCAGCGCCTGCCGCTGCGCGGCCCGCGCGATCGCCGCGCCCACCCCGGGATCGGCGGGCGCGAACGGCGGCGCGAGGAAGGTCACCGAGGTGTCCATCCGGCCGCCCTTGAGCGGCGAGCGCGGGTAGCCGTGCGGGGTGAACCGAGCCGCGACCGCGTCCGACAGCCGGTGCGCGGCCGTCTGCCAGCGCGCCGCATGGGTCGCGCGGCCGGTGTCGCGCGCGAACGCCGCCGCCGACCGCAGCCCGGACAGCACCGGCCCCACCACGCCCAGCGTCGGCAGGTGCGGGACCTCCTCGCTCGACGGGCTGCGCTCCCAGTAGTCGGAGGAGGCGGGCGGCAGGCCGGAGGAGTCCAGCGAACGGGCCAGCCGGTCGGCGGCGCGGCGCACCATCGGCCACAGCTCGTCCATCGCGGCGGCGTCGTCCGGGGCCTGCTCGCGGAAGAACCAGCTCGCCCACAGCACCCAGCCCAGCGAGTCGAGTTGCGGGGCGCGGCCGTCGGCGACGGCGGTCCCGTCGGGGTGGTAGCGGGCGGCCCACATGCCGTTCTCGTGCTGGGCCCGAGCCAGGAACCGCAGCACGCGGCGCGCCTCGGGCCGGTGCCCGGTCACCGTGAACGCCGCGGCCGTGAACGCCGAGTCGCGCGGCCATGAGTACTTCCACGCCCCGTACCAGGACGCGAGCGACGCGCCGTTCGGCCGGGTCAGCAGCCGCAGGTCCAGCAGCGCCCGCGCGGCCATGTCGCGGTAGGGGCGGCGCTCGGGCAGCCCGCTCACCGGGCCCGGCTCCGGCGCGGTCACCGCGGGGGCCAGCGGCCGCGCGGCCTGCGCGTGCGGGCGCGGCGGCGGCTCCACCGGGAAGGGGGCGAGCGCCCCGGGCACCGAGCCGCGCGCGAGCCATGCCGCGTCCGACCGCACCGCCTGGCGCACCCGGGGGTCGGTCCCCGACACCGTGATCGGCGTGTCCCCGCCGAAGGGGATCAGCCGGATCCGGCCATCGGCGAGCCGGACCACCGAGCTGTCGGGCAGGTAGGAGGCGCCCCGGGCGTCCACCGGCGGCAGCGGCGTGCCGGTGAACGGCCACCCGCCGCCCCCGACCAGCCCCGGGCTGGCCCACGCCGGGCCGCCGCGCTCGGGCATCGTCGCGCCGCAGGTCGCCACCAGCGCGGCCACCAGCAGCAACGCCGCCGCGCGCCGGACCCTGCGCACGACACCCCCCGAACCGCTCACGCGCCCCCTCTTCCCCTGCTCACCCCGCATTCACCCTTAGGTACCCGTCAAGTACATCAAACGCCCCCAAACGCAGCATCCTTCCGTGGTCCGGTGCGGCCCTCCTCCTCCCGGGCGATGACCTCGGCCGATGGTCGGAGCGCCGACGGGCGGCCCCGGCGGCATGACCATGGACCTGGGAGGACTAGGCTGCATCGACGGAGCGGACCGCAGAGTGGCGGCCGCACGGGCACCCGTGTACCCCCCACTCCCGTGGTCATTGGCTGTCGATCCGTTAAGGACGCCCTCGTGGACCTGTTCGAACACCAGGCAAAGGAACTCTTTGCCGAGTACGGGGTACCGGTGCCCACCGGCAAGGTCGCCCATACTCCCCAGGAAGCTCGCGCCATCGCGGAGGAACTGTTCTCCGCCGGCAGCAAGAAGGTCGTCGTCAAGGCCCAGGTGAAGACCGGCGGCCGCGGCAAGGCCGGCGGCGTGAAGCTCGCCGACGACGCCGCCGAGGCCGAGACCCTCGCCGGGCAGATCCTCGGCATGGACATCAAGGGCCACACGGTCCACAAGGTCCTGATCGAGGAGGGCTCGGCGATCGCGCAGGAGTACTACTTCTCCTTCCTGCTCGACCGCGCGAACCGCACCTTCCTCTCCATCTGCTCCGTCGAGGGCGGCGTGGAGATCGAGGAGGTGCCGCACGACCGGCTCGCGCTGGTGCCGGTCTCCCCGCTGGACGGCATCGACCGGGCCACCGCCCGCTCGATCGCCGAGCAGGGCCGCCTCCCCGAGGAGGCGCTGGACGGCGCCGCCGAGCTGATCGAGCGGCTGTGGGCGGTCTTCACCGACGAGGACGCCACCCTCGTCGAGGTGAACCCGCTGATCCTCACCGCCGACGGCGAGGTCAAGGCGCTGGACGGCAAGGTGTCGCTGGACGACAACGCCTCCTTCCGCCAGGAGCACGACAAGCTGGAGGACAAGGCGTCGGCCGACCCGCTGGAGGCGGCGGCCAAGGCCAAGGACCTCAACTACGTCAAGCTCGACGGCAGCGTCGGCATCATCGGCAACGGCGCGGGCCTCGTCATGTCCACCCTGGACGTGGTCTCCTACGCCGGCGAGGAGTTCGGCGGCCAGAAGCCGGCCAACTTCCTCGACATCGGCGGCGGCGCGTCCGCCGAGGTGATGGCCAACAGCCTGGAGATCGTGCTGTCGGACGGCGACGTCAAGTCGGTGTTCGTCAACGTCTTCGGCGGCATCACCGCCTGCGACGCGGTCGCCAACGGCATCGTCGCGGCCTACAAGCTGCTGGGCGAGCGCGGCGAGACCGTGAACCGCCCGCTGGTGGTCCGCCTGGACGGCAACAACGCCGAGCTGGGCCGCCAGATCCTGACCGACGCCGCCCTCCCGGGTGTGGAGCAGGTCGACACCATGGACGACGCGGCCAAGCGCGCCGCCGAACTCGCCGCGGCAGGTGCATGAGCATGGCTATCTGGCTCACCGAGAACAGCAAGATCATCGTTCAGGGCATGACCGGTTCGGAGGGCATGAAGCACTCCCGCCGCATGCTCGCCTCCGGCGCCCAGGTCGTCGGCGGCGTGAACGCCCGCAAGGCCGGCACCGAGGTCGACTTCGACGGCACCTCCCTGCCGGTGTTCGGCACCGTCAAGGAGGCCATGGAGAAGACCGGCGCCGACGTGTCGGTCGTCTTCGTGCCGCCGAAGTTCACCAAGGACGCCGTGGTCGAGGCGATCGACGCCGAGATCCCGCTGTGCGTGGTGATCACCGAGGGCGTCCCGGTGCACGACACCGCCTACTTCTGGGCCTACGCGGTCGACAAGGGCGGCAAGACCCGGATCATCGGGCCGAACTGCCCCGGCATCGCCTCCCCGGGCAAGTCGAACGCCGGCATCATCCCGGCCGACATCACCACCCCCGGCCGCATCGGCCTGGTCTCCAAGTCGGGCACGCTGACGTACCAGATGATGTACGAGCTGCGCGACATCGGCTTCTCCACCTGCGTGGGCATCGGCGGTGACCCGATCATCGGCACCACCCACATCGACGCCCTCAAGGCGTTCCAGGAGGACCCCGAGACCGACGCCATCGTCATGATCGGCGAGATCGGCGGCGACGCCGAGGAGCGCGCGGCGGCCTACATCGCCGACAACGTGACCAAGCCGGTCGTCGGCTACGTCGCGGGCTTCACCGCCCCCGAGGGCAAGACGATGGGCCACGCCGGCGCGATCGTCTCCGGCTCGGCGGGCACCGCCCAGGCCAAGAAGGAGGCCCTGGAGAAGGTCGGCGTGCGCGTGGGCAAGACCCCGAGCGAGACCGCCGTCCTGATGCGGGAGATCATGCAGAACCTCTGATCCCCACGGATCACCCCGAAAGACGCCCGAGCCGCCCGCGGCCCGGGCGTCTTTCGCGTCCGGCCGGCGGGGTCAGTGCTGGTGGGCGGTGGCGAGGCGGACGGCGAAGGCGATCAGCAGGACGCCGGTGACGCGCTCGATGCCCGCCTTCACCCTCGGGCGGCGCAGCCAGCGGCCCAGCCGGTCCACGGCGGCCACGTACAGGGCGAAGTAGGCGAAGTACACCGCCGCGAAGATCAGTGACAGCAGCAGCGCCTGAGCCCAGGGGGCGGTGCCCCCGGCGTCCAGGAACTGGGGGAGCAGGGTCACGAAGAACAGGGCGACCTTGGGGTTGAGGACGTTGGACAGGAAGCCCTGGCGCAGCGCGACGGCCTTGCGCACGGGGGCGCGCACGGCCTCGGCCTCCGCCGGCCGGCCCTCGCGGCGGGAGCGGGCGGCGGCGCGCAGCGTCTGCACGCCCATCCAGACCAGGTAGGCCGCGCCGACGACCTTCATCACCGTGAAGGCCGTCGCCGAGGCCAGCAGCAGCGCCGACAGCCCCACCGCGGCCATCGTGGCGTGCACGCCCAGCCCGAGCACGCCGCCGAGCGTCGTCATGATCCCCGCCGCCCGCCCGCCGGTCAGCGAGCTCTTGGTGATCAGCGCCTGGTCGGGCCCGGGGATCAGGACGAGCACCACCGACGCCAGCGCGAAGGCCAACATGATCCCATTAGTCCGGTCCGGCGCGGTTGCCGTCAAGCCGGGGCCATGACAAAGGCGACACGCCGGGCGCGCGGGCCGCCGGTGCGCGGCCGGGCTGTCAGCATGGACGCCGTGAGCGACGTGACCCCTGGACAACGAGCGACCGCGGACCGGGCGGAGACGTCGAAGAGCGCTCCCGACCGGGCCGCGCCCGCCGCACCACCAGCCATACCGCCCCGCCCCCTGCTGGTCACCGGGCTGGTGGGCGCGCTGTGGTGCATCGGCATCGGGCTCGCGGTGCTCACCACGATCACCCTGATCGGCTGGATCGCCGCGCCCCGTACCGCGCTCGGCCAGGGCCTGCCCGGCGTCTTCCGCACGGCGGTCAACCTCTGGCTGGTCTCCCACCACGCCGGGTTCGACGGGCCGAACGGCCGGGTCGGGCTCCTGCCGCTCGGGCTGGTCGTGCTGCCCGGCGCGCTGCTGTACCGGGGCGGCGGCTGGATCCTCCGCGCCGCAGGGACGCCGGGGCGCTCGCGGACCGGGGTGCTGCACGTCGCCGTCGCGCTGGCGGTGCCGTACGCGCTGCTGGCGGCGGCCCTCGCCGTGGCGGCCGCCGCGCCCTCGGTCCGGCCGTCGGCCTGGCAGGCGCTGCTGGCCTGCTTCCTGGTCGCCGTGATCGCGGGCGGGCTCGGCGCGGCGCGGGCGCTGGTGGCCGCGCGGGGGCGGCGGGTCCGGTCCGGGCTGGGCGCGCTGCTCAAGCTGCTGCCCGAACGGCCCCGCTCGCTGGTGGTCGGCGTCGCCGGCGCCACCGCCACGCTGCTGGCCTCGGGCGCGCTGCTGGTCGGCGGCTCGCTCGCCCTGCACCTGAAGGAGGCCGACCGCCTCTACGACATGCTCGCGCCCGGCGCCGTGGGCGGCGTCCTGCTGCTGCTCATCCAGCTCGCCTACCTGCCGAACGCCGTGATCTGGGGCACCGCCTACGCGGTCGGCCCCGGCTTCTCGGTCGGCGCGGGCACGACCGTGTCGCCCACCGGGGTGATCCTGGACGCGATGCCGACCTTCCCCGCGCTGGCCGCCCTGCCCGAGCCGGGGCCCGCGCCCGTCCTGTCGCTGCTGGCGCTGGCCGCGCCGTTCGCGGCGGGCGCGGTCGGCGGCACGCTGACCGTCCGCGCCATGCCGAGCCCGGTCTACGAGGCCGCGCCGCTGTGGGGCTTCCTGTCGGGGGCGGTCACCGGGGTCGTGGTGGCGGTCCTGACGGCCCTGTCGGGCGGCCCGCTGGGCGGCGGGCGCATGGCGACCATGGGGCCGTCCGCCTGGCAGGTGGGGCTGATGGCGGCCCTGGAGGTGGGCATCTCGGCGGCCATCGCCGCCTGGGTCGCCAACTGGTCGATCCTGCGGAGGCCCGCCGGGCCGGTGAAGATCAAGCCCAGGCCCGCCGCGGCCCCGCCCGCGGCGCCCGCGCCCGCCCGGACGCCCGTGCCGCCGGCCCCGCGCAAGCCCTCGCCGCACGTGTCCGATCCGGTGGAGTTCGAGGAGTCGGAGCCGATCCTCGCTCCCCGCAGGCCGTCACGCGGGGGCAGGCGCGCCGACGTGCCCCCGCCGGAGGCCGCCCTGGAGGACGCGCCGCCGGAGCCGGTCGTCGAGCCCGAGCCCCTGGCCGAGCCCCTGGTCGAGCCCGTCGCCGAACCGGAGCCGGCGGCCCCGCCGCGGCCCGCCCCGCCGCGCGACGACGCCGGCCGCACCGAGAACCGCGGCGGCGCCATCTACGTCCTGCGGGACGAGCCGCTCCAGGATCAGAACATCCCGGAGTAGCGGTCCATCGAGCCTTCGGGCAGGCCGAACTTCTTCTCAAGGTCGCGCAGGTAGGAGTCGTTGCACACCTTCTCCTCGGACAGGGTGTTGGCCTTGTCCAGGCACGTGGTGCGGGCGTTGGTCTCCGGCATGATCACGATCGCCATGATCAGGGCCAGCGCGCCCAGCAGCGTGCCGATCGCGCCGGTCACGATGCCCGCGGTCGCGCCCGGGGCGCGGCCGCGCACGGCGGCCGCCTTGCGGCGGGCCTTGGTGCCGATGACGACCGCGGCGATGTCCAGCACCAGCCCCAGCGGCCAGAAGAACAGGGAGATCACCAGGCCGCCGACGCCCAGCCACAACGCCCGCCGCCCCGCGCCGTCGGAGGCGTCGGGTCCGGCCGGGCCCTGCGGCGCGTCCGGCTGCTTGTAGACGGGCGGGCGCTCGGGGACGTCCGGTCGGGCTCCGGTGCCGCCCTGGCCCTGGCCCGGCTGCTCGCTCACGTGGCTTCCTCCTGCGTGTCGGCCCGGCCTGCTCGGCCGGGTCGGCTGTCTGCGCCGTACTGTCCGCGCCGTGTGCGCGGTGTCGGGTCGGGTCGCGACGAGCAGGCCGGATAGGCTTCGTCCTGCCGCCAGGCGCCTGACGCCGCGGCCCAACCCCTACACCCCACCGTTACCAGGGAGTCATGGTGTCCGCCCGGCTCGTCGTCCTCGTCTCCGGCGCGGGGACCAACCTACAAGCGCTGCTCGACGCGTGCGCAGATCCAGCCTACGGGGCGAAAGTGGTGGCCGTCGGCGCCGACCGCGGTGAGATCGCCGGAACGGCCCGCGCGGCGGAGGCCGGACTCCCCGCCTTCACCGTGCGGGTGGGCGACTTCCCCGACCGGGACGCCTGGGACGCCGCCCTCACCGAGGCCGTCGCCGAGCACGAGCCCGACCTGGTGGTGTCGGCGGGGTTCATGAAGATCCTCGGACCGCGTTTCCTGGCGCGGTTCGGCGGCCGTACCGTCAACACCCACCCGGCGCTGCTGCCGTCCTTCCCGGGCGCGCACGCCGTGCGGGACGCCCTGGCGTACGGCGTGAAGGTGACGGGCTGTACCGTGCACTTCGTCGACGAAGGCGTGGACACCGGACCCGTCATCGCCCAGGAAGCGGTCACCGTGGGCTGGCATGACGACGAAGACTCCCTGCACGAGCGCATCAAGCAGGTGGAGCGCCGGCTCCTGGTCGACGTCGTGGGGCGCCTGGCCCGCGATGGCTGGACCGCCCGAGGCAGGCGGGTCTCCATGAAGTGCCGCACGTGCAACACGTCCGCAGACCATGAGGGGAGCTCGACCGGTGAGTCGGGTGTCGATTAAGCGCGCGCTGATCAGCGTGTACGACAAGACGGGCCTGGAGGAGCTGGCCAGGGGCCTGCACGAGGCCGGGGTGGAGATCGTCTCCACCGGGTCCACGGCGGGCCGCATCGCCGCCGCCGGGGTGCCGGTGATGAAGGTGGAGAAGCTCACCGGATTCCCCGAGTGCCTGGACGGCCGGGTCAAGACCCTGCACCCCAAGGTGCACGCCGGCCTGCTGGCCGACCGGCGCAAGGACGACCACCTCCAGCAGCTGGACGACCTCGGCGTGGAGCCGTTCGACCTCGCGGTGGTGAACCTGTACCCGTTCGCCGACACCGTCGCCTCCGGCGCCAAGCCGGACGAGTGCGTCGAGCAGATCGACATCGGCGGCCCGACCATGGTCCGCGCCGCCGCCAAGAACCACGCCAGCGTCGCGGTCGTGGTGTCCCCGGCCGCCTACGGGCAGGTGCTGGACGCCGTCCGCGAGGGCGGGTTCACGCTGGAGGAGCGGCGGCGGCTGGCCGCGCGGGCGTTCGCGCACACCGCGTCCTACGACGTGGCCGTGGCGTCCTGGTACGCCGGGACCTACGCGCCCGACGAGACCGCCGCCGACGCGCGGTGGCCCGACTTCATGGGCGCCACCTGGGAGCGCTCGAACGTGCTGCGCTACGGCGAGAACCCGCACCAGCGCGCCGCGCTCTACACCGACGGCACGGGCGGCCTGGCCGGGGCCGAGCAGCTCCACGGCAAGGAGATGTCCTACAACAACTACGTGGACGCCGACGCCGCCCGCCGCGCCGCCTACGACTTCGCCGAGCCCGCCGTCGCGATCATCAAGCACGCCAACCCGTGCGGCATCGCGGTCGGCGACGACGTGGCCGCCGCGCACCGCAAGGCGCACGCCTGCGACCCGGTGTCGGCGTTCGGCGGCGTGATCGCCGTCAACCGCCCGGTCACCGCCGAGATGGCCGAGCAGGTCGCCGAGGTGTTCACCGAGGTCCTGGTCGCGCCGGACTTCGAGGACGCGGCGCTGGAGATCCTCACCCGCAAGAAGAACATCCGGCTGCTGCGCTGCCCCGAGGGGCCCGCGAACGATGTGGAGTTCCGCCGCGTGGACGGCGGCCTGCTGCTGCAGACCGTGGACCGGGTGGACGCGCCCGGCGACGACCCGGCCTCCTGGGAGCTGAAGGCCGGGGCCGCCGCCGACGAGGCGACCCTGCGCGACCTGGCGTTCGCCTGGAAGGCGTGCCGGTCGGTCAAGTCCAACGCGATCCTGCTCGCCCACGACGGCGGCACCACCGGCGTCGGCATGGGCCAGGTCAACCGGGTGGACTCGGCCCGGCTCGCGGTCACCCGCGCCGGGGCCGAGCGGGCGGCGGCGTCGGTGGGCGCCTCCGACGCCTTCTTCCCCTTCCCCGACGGCCTGGAGGTCCTGACGGAGGCGGGCGTGCGCGCCATCGTCGAGCCGGGCGGGTCGGTGAACGACGACAAGGTCATCGCCGCCGCCGAGAAGGCCGGGATCGCCCTGTACTTCACCGGGGTGCGGCACTTCTTCCACTGATCGCCCGAACGCCGCCGAGCCCGGTCCCGCCGCCCGCGGGACCGGGCTCGCCGGTGCTAGGGGGGAAGTAGCCCGAACGGGTGGTTTCGTAGATCTTTGGCGGTTTTACGTTTAGGCGTTGGTAGCCTCGGCGAGGTCAAGAACTTTTGACTCCTCCTTGACTCCGGCACCTCGCCACCCTTCCCACCCTGCGCCCGCCCGCCGCGGCGAGCGAGCACCGCGTACGCGGACGGAGGCCCCATGGACTCGCTGGTCACCCTGCTGCTGAGCTCGATCGTGCAGACCCTGACGCTGCTCACCGAGGCGCGCCAGGTCATCGGCCTGGCCGCGGCCGTGCTGGCGGCGGTCCTGGCCGCGCAGTTCGGCTGGCACGGCACCGACCGGATCATCGCCTGGCGGGGCCGCGCGGACCAGGAGTAGTCCCCGAAGTAGTCGCTCGGGGGGCTCAGCACAGCCGGGCCCGCAGCGCCCGGCGCGCGTCCGGCCACTCCGAGTCGATCATCGCGTAGGTGGCGGTGTCGCGCAGGCTGCCGTCAGGGCGGATCCGGTGGTTGCGGTGCACGCCCTCGAAGGCGGCGCCGAGCCGCTGGATCGCCCGCCGCGACCGCTCGTTGTGCACGTGGGTGTGCCACTCCACCCGGACCGCGCCGAGGTCGTCGAAGGCCCGCCCCATCAGCAGCAGCTTGGCCTCGGTGTTGAGGCCGGTGCGGTGCCAGCGTGCGCCCAGCCATGTGTAGCCGATCGCGAGCCCCCGGTGTGCCGGAGTGATCGCGTAGTAGGACGTCGTGCCCGCCACCTCGCCGGTCGCGACGTCGATCTGCGCCCACGGCAGCCGCTCGCGCCGCTCGCGGGCGGCCAGGGCGTCGACGATCTGGGCCCGCGCGGCGGCGACGTCGGCGGGCTTCGGCTCGTTCAGCCACGTCCACACGTCCGCGTCCTTGCCCGCCTCGAACAATCCCTCGGCGTGCTCGGGAGCGAGCGGCTCCAGGCGGACGTAGCGGCCGGTCAGGACGGGGAGATCGAACCACGCATCGTTCATGGCGAGCAGCCTAGGAAGCGCAAGTGGCCTGCCGGCAGGGCCACTTGCGCGCACTTCCCGGAAACCACTTCCCGGCCGTCCCGCCCCCGCCCGCTAGCATGGGCCCGACGCGACTGGCGCGGTCAAGGTGGGATCGACCACCGGGGAGCGAAGCAGTCCGGCACACCGCGCGCCTGGGTGGCCGGGAACCGAGCCGCGGGCTCGTCCCCGGTGAACACAGCGCGGAGGTACCGATGACGGCACAGATCCTGGACGGGAAGGCGACCGCCGCCGAGATCCGGGCCGATCTCAAGACGCGGGTCGAGGTGCTGCGCGGCAAGGGCGTCCGCGTCGGCCTCGGCACCGTCCTGGTCGGCGACGACCCCGGCAGCCACTCCTACGTCAAGATGAAGCACCGCGACAGCGACGAGGTCGGCATCCAGAGCATCCGCCGCGACCTGCCGGCCGACGCCACCCAGGCCGACGTCGAGCGCGCCGTCGCCGAGCTCAACGACGACCCCGAGTGCACCGGCTACATCGTGCAGCTCCCGCTGCCCCGCGGCCTGGACGAGCAGCGCGTGCTGGAGCTGATCGACCCGCTCAAGGACGCCGACGGCCTGCACCCCATCAACCTCGGCCGCCTCGTGCTCATGGAGGACGCCCCGCTGCCCTGCACGCCCAAGGGCATCGTGGCGCTGCTGCGCCGCTTCGACGTGCCGCTCAAGGGCGCCGAGGTCACCGTGATCGGGCGCGGCATCACCGTGGGCCGCCCGCTCGGCCTGCTGCTCACCCGGCGCAGTGAGAACGCGACCGTCACCCTGTGCCACACCGGCACCCGCGACCTGGCCGAGCACGTCCGCCGCGCCGACATCGTGGTGGCCGCCGCCGGGGTGCCGGGGCTGATCACCGGCGACATGGTGAAGCCCGGCGCGGCCGTGCTGGACGTGGGCGTGTCCCGCGTGGACGGCAAGCTGGCGGGCGACGTGGCCGCCGACGTGGCGGAGGTGGCCGGGTGGGTCGCGCCCAACCCCGGCGGCGTGGGCCCCATGACCCGCGCGATGCTGCTGGCCAACGTGGTCGAGGCCGCCGAGAGGGCCGCCGGCGTCTGACGGTGGACCGTGCGGAGCGGCCGCGCCGCCCCGCACGGTTGGAATCCCGCGGCGTCCCGGTCGCGCTGCCGTTGCGGGGACGCCGCGGGATCACACCGTCAGCTCGCCCGGCGCCCCGCCGCCGCCGGCCGGGTCACGTGCCCCGGCGCGGCGTGGTTGGCGCCCGGCGTGCGGCGCATCTCCCCGGTGGGGCCCCGGCCGTCCACCGCCGGCCGGGTCTGCTGCTGCGGGACGTGGACCGGCGGCAGCGGCCGGACCAGGCCCATCGCGATGACCTCGTTGGCGAGGCGGGTACGGCGGTTGGCGCCCTCCGGGATGCGGAACTTCTGGTAGAGGCGCAGCAGGTGCTGCTTGACCGCCGCCTCGGTCACCACGAGATCGGCGGCGATCTCGCGGGCCGTGGCGGGGGCCACGAACGCCTCGTCCGACAGGGCGGGCCGGCACAGCGAGGTCAGCACATCGACCTCGCGCCGGGTCAGCTCGGGAGCCACGGCGCGCCGCAGCTCGACGTCGGGATCGACCTCCTCGCGGGGGATTCCCCCCATCCGGCAGCGCGCCGTGCCGAAGCTCACGACGTCGCCGTCCTCCAGGACACGGCGGGCGATCGGCCTGCCGTTGACACGGGTCCCGTTCCGGGACAACCCCATGTCCACGACGTACACGTACGGGCCGCGCCGAACGATCTCTGCGTGCAAACGGGACACACTCGGGTCGTCGAGACGGATGTCCACTCCTCTCCCTCGACCGACCGTCGTGACGTCGGGGCGCAGCGGCATCACCAGCCCGCTGTCCTCGATCCGCATGAACGGCCCCTCCACGGCAGTCCTCCCAGCTAGTTAGCGACCCCTGTCTGGCGGGTTACCCGGGCGGGTCGCGGGCCACACACGCTTACCGGCGAGTAGCCCAGTGGGGGAAGGGGTTTCAGGGCTCTCGGGTGTCCGCTCTGTCCCTCCCGTCCGGGTCTCGATGGGTTCACCGTCCACTACCGTGGAGGCCGAGACCGCGAGCAGAGCGAGGCCGTGAGCGTCAATCATGAGCACTGAACTGCACCGGCGACGGCGCCGGGCCCCCCGGAGCCGCGGTGCCGCACCGCACTGGCTGGGACAGCTGCCCTACCTGATCGTGCTGGCCGGCGTCGCCGGCGGGCTGGCGCTGTGCGCGCTCGACTACTTCCGCAAGGGATCGGGCCTGATGGCGGCCGCGGTGCTGTTCGGCGCGCTCGCGCGCCTGGTGCTGCCGCCGAGCCAGGTCGGGATGCTGGAGACGCGCAAGAAGTGGCTGGACGTCGCCACCATGGCCGGGTTCGCGGTCGCCATCGCCGTCGCGGCCTGGGTCGTCCCCAGCAAGTGACGCGGGCCCGGCGCGCGCCCGCCGCCGGCCGTGCCGCCGGCGAGGGGGCCTCGCCGGGGTGGGGCATGCGCCGGACACCAGATATCTTGATATCGAGCAATAACGACGTAGTTATGTGAGGGAGTGTCCGGTTGACCGACTCGACGATTATCTACACGCACACCGATGAGGCCCCGCTCCTGGCGACCTACTCGTTCCTGCCGGTGATCGAGGCCTACGCCTCGACCGCCGGGGTGAAGGTGGAGACCCGCGACATCTCCCTCGCCGGACGGATCATCGCCTCCTTCCCCGAGCGCCTCACGCAGGAGCAGCGCATCGGCGACGCCCTGGCCGAGCTCGGCGACCTCGCCGACACCCCGGGCGCCAACATCATCAAGCTGCCCAACATCTCCGCCTCCACCCCGCAGCTCAAGGCCGCGATCACCGAGCTCCAGCAGCAGGGCTACGCGCTGCCGGACTACCCCGACGAGCCCGCGACCGACGAGGAGCGCGAGGTCCGCGCCCGCTACGACAAGGTCAAGGGCAGCGCGGTCAACCCGGTGCTGCGGCAGGGCAACTCCGACCGCCGCGCCCCCGCCGCCGTCAAGCAGTACGCCCGCAACCACCCGCACCGCATGGGCGCGTGGACGGCCGACTCCAAGACCAACGTCGCGACCATGGACGCCGGCGACTTCCGCTCCAGCGAGAAGTCCGCCGTCGCCTCCGCCGAGGGCTCGGTGCGCATCGAGCTGGCGGCCGCCGACGGCTCGGTCACCGTGCTGCGCGAGTCCGTACCGGTGCTCGCCGGCGAGGTGCTGGACGCCTCGGTGATGCGAGTATCGGAGCTGCGCGAGTTCCTGGCCGCGCAGGTCGCCCGCGCCAAGGACGAGGGCGTGCTGTTCTCGGTGCACCTCAAGGCCACCATGATGAAGGTCTCCGACCCGATCATCTTCGGCCACGTGGTGCGCACGTTCTTCCCGCAGACCTTCGACAAGTACGGGGAGACCCTGGCCAAGGCCGGGCTGTCGGCCAACGACGGCCTCGGCGCGATCTTCACCGGCCTGGACGCGCTGCCCGAGGGCGCCGAGATCAAGGCGTCCTTCGAGGCCGAGCTCGCCGCCGGCCCCGAGCTCGCCATGGTCGACTCCGACCGCGGCATCACCAACCTGCACGTGCCGAGCGACGTCATCGTGGACGCCTCCATGCCCGCGATGATCCGCACCTCCGGCCACATGTGGGGCCCGGACGGCGAGGAGCACGACACCCTGGCGGTCATCCCCGACTCCAGCTACTCGGGCGTCTACCAGGCCGTCATCGACGACTGCCGCGCCAACGGCGCCTACGACCCGGCGACCATGGGCTCGGTCCCCAACGTCGGCCTGATGGCGCAGAAGGCCGAGGAGTACGGCAGCCACGACAAGACCTTCGAGGTCCCCGCCGACGGCACCGTGCGCGTCGTGGACGGGTCCGGCGAGGTCCTGCTGGAGCAGCCGGTCTCGGCCGGCGACATCTTCCGGATGTGCCAGACCAAGGACCAGCCGATCCGCGACTGGGTCAAGCTGGCCGTCACCCGGGCCCGGCTGTCCGGCGACCCGGCGGTGTTCTGGCTGGACGCCGAGCGCGCGCACGACGCGGTGCTGATCGAGAAGGTCGAGAAGTACCTCGGCGAGCACGACACCGCGGGCCTGACCATCGAGATCAAGTCGCCGGTGGAGGCCGCGAAGTACTCCCTGGAGCGCATCCGGCGCGGCGAGAACACCATCTCGGTCACCGGCAACGTGCTGCGCGACTACCTGACCGACCTGTTCCCGATCCTGGAGCTGGGCACCAGCGCCAAGATGTTGTCGATCGTCCCGCTGATGGCGGGCGGCGGCCTGTTCGAGACGGGCGCGGGCGGCTCGGCCCCCAAGCACGTCCAGCAGCTGGTCAAGGAGAACTACCTGCGCTGGGACAGCCTGGGCGAGTTCTTCGCGCTGGCGGCGAGCTTCGAGCACCTGGGCCGGGCGGCCGGCAACGCGCGGGCGCAGCTGCTGGCCGACACGCTGGACCGTGCCACCGCGACGTTCCTCAACGAGAACAAGTCGCCGACCCGGCGCCTCGGCGGCATCGACAACCGCGGCAGCCACTTCTACCTGGCCATGTACTGGGCGCAGGAGCTGGCCTCGCAGAGCGACGACGCCGACATGGCGGCGGCGTTCGGCCCGCTGGCCAAGGCCCTGGCCGAGCGGGAGCAGGCGATCGTGGACGAGCTGCTGGCCGTGCAGGGCTCCCCGGTGGACCTCGGCGGCTACTACCGCCCCGACCCGGAGAAGGCCGCGGCGATCATGCGTCCGTCCGCGACGTTCAACGAGGCGCTGGCGGGTCTCGGCACGAAGTGACACGGCAGGAGCGAGGCAGTCCGGTGTAGGGGCGGTCTCGTCGGAGGGCCGCCGCGGGGATCCCCGTGGCGGCCCTCGCCGTTGGTACGGGCAGGGACTGTGAGAAAAGCGCCATGCCCAAGGCCGCACCTGGCGGATGTGCGGCGTCGCGGGCGCGATAGCCTGGCAGGCGGAATATCTCGACGCCGAGAGAACTCGTGCTCGGCGGTCGGGCGGGTCTTCCGGATGAGGCCGATCGCGCCCCGTCAGGTCACAGGAGATGAAGAAGGCTATGACGCGCACCCCAGTCAACGTCACCGTCACCGGCGCCGCGGGCCAGATCGGCTACGCGCTGCTGTTCCGCATCGCCTCCGGGCAGCTTCTCGGCGCGGACGTACCCGTACGCCTGCGGCTGCTGGAGATCCCGCAGGCCGTGAAGGCCGCCGAGGGCACCGCCATGGAGCTGGACGACTGCGCGTTCCCGCTGCTGGACGGCGTCGACATCTTCGACGACGCCACCAAGGCGTTCGCCGGCGCCAACGTCGCGCTGCTGGTCGGCGCCCGCCCGCGCACCAAGGGCATGGAGCGCGGCGACCTGCTGGAGGCCAACGGCGGCATCTTCAAGCCGCAGGGCGAGGCCATCAACGCCGGCGCCGCCGACGACATCCGCGTCCTGGTCGTGGGCAACCCGGCCAACACCAACTCCCTGATCGCCCAGCAGCACGCGCCGGACGTCCCGGCCGAGCGCTTCACGGCGATGACCCGCCTGGACCACAACCGCGCCCTGGCCCAGCTCGCCAAGAAGGCGGGCGTCTCGGTCTCCGAGATCAAGAAGATGACCATCTGGGGCAACCACTCGGCCACCCAGTACCCGGACCTGTTCCACGCCGAGATCAACGGCAAGACCGCCGCCGAGGTCGTGAACGACCAGAACTGGCTGGAGAACGACTTCATCCCGACCGTCGCCAAGCGCGGCGCGGCGATCATCGAGGCCCGCGGCGCGTCCTCGGCCGCCTCCGCCGCCTCGGCCGCCGTCGACCACATCCACACCTGGGTGAACGGCACCGCCGAGGGCGACTGGACCTCCATGGCGGTCGTGTCCGACGGCTCCTACGGCGTGCCCGAGGGCCTGATCTCCTCCTTCCCGGTCGTCTGCAAGGACGGCAAGTGGGAGATCGTCCAGGGCCTGGAGATCGACGACTTCTCGCGCGCCCGCATCGACGCCTCGGTCGCCGAGCTCTCCGAGGAGCGCGACGCGGTCCGCAAGCTGGGCCTCATCTGACCCGCGTCCGACCGGCTCCGCGCGACGAGCCCCGGCCCCCGAGGGGCCGGGGCTCGTCCCGTCCCGCATCCGCCCAGGACGTCCCTCTTCCGACAAAAGGGGGCGGTCCCGACAGGGCCCGGTCGGTAGGCTGACTGATCGCTCACACGAGACCAGGAGGACCGCGGGTGGCCGACCAGGCGTTTCAAGTCGATCTGCGCGGGGTGGTGGACCTGCTCAGCCGCCACCTGTACGCCAGCCCCCGGGTGTACCTGCGGGAGCTGCTGCAGAACGCGGTGGACGCGATCACCGCCCGCGGCGGCGACGGCAGCCGGGTGCGGATCGAGACCGGCGGCGGCGCGCTGCGCGTCCACGACGACGGCGTCGGCCTCACCGAGGACGAGGTGCACCAGCTGCTGGCCACCATCGGCCGCTCCTCCAAGCGCGACGAGCTGGGCTTCGCGCGGCACGACTTCCTGGGGCAGTTCGGCATCGGCCTGCTGTCGGCGTTCCTGGTCGCCGACGAGATCGAGGTCGTGACGCGCTCGGCCAAGGGCGGCCCCGCCGTGCGCTGGACGGGCCTGTCGGGTGGCAGCTACCGGGTGGAGCCCGGCGAGCGCGACGAGCCCGGCACCACCGTCACCCTGCGCCCCCGCCAGGGCTCGGCGGAGCTGCTCAGCCCGCCCGTGGTCGCCGACCTCGCCGCCTCCTACGGCTCGCTGCTGCCGGTCGAGCTGACCGTGGACGGCGTCCCGATCACCGGGGACGGCCCGCCGTGGCAGGCCGGCCACCCCGACCCGGCCAGGCGCCGCCGCGCCCTGGACGCCTACTGCAAGAGCCTCTACGGCTTCGAGCCCTACGACGTCATCGACCTGGACGTGCCCGAGGCGGGCCTGACCGGCGTGGCGTTCGTGCTCCCGCAGGCGGTGTCGCCGAGCGCCCGCGCCGCGCACCGCGTCTACCTCAAGCGGATGCTGCTGGCCGAGAGCGTCGAGGGGCTGCTCCCCGAGTGGGCGTTCTTCGCGCGCTGCGTCGTCGATGCCGGGGAGCTGCGCCCCACCGCCAGCCGCGAGGCCCTCTACGAGGACGAGCTGCTGGAGTCCACGCGGCACGCCCTCGGCGAGCGGCTGCGCCAGTGGCTGGTGACGCTGTCGGAGACCGACCCGGCCAGGCTGCGCGGCTTCCTGAGCCTGCACCACCTCGGCGTCAAGGCGATGGCGCTGCAGGACGACGACATGCTGCGCATCGTGGACCGCTGGCTGGAGTTCGAGACCTCCGCCGGGCCGATGACGCTGGCCGAGTTCCGCCGCCGCCACGGCGAGGCCCGCTTCACCACCAGCGTGGACGAGTTCCGCCGCCTGTCGGCCGTGGCGGGCGCGCAGGGCGTGGGCCTGGTCAACGGCGGCTACGTGCACGACACCGAGATCATCGAGCGGCTTCCCGACATCGACCCCGACATCCGGCTGACCCGGCTGGACGCCGCCGAGCTGACCACCCACTTCGGCGTGCTGGACTCGGGCGCCGAGCTGGGGATGCGGCCGTTCCTGGCGGCCGCGCAGCGCGCCGTCGAGCGCCTCGGCTGCGAGGTCGTGGTCCGCGACTTCGACCCGGCGTCGCTGCCCGCGCTGTACCTGACCAGCCGCGCCGCCCAGTACCGGCAGGAGCTGACGCAGGCCCGCGAGGCCGCCGACGACCTGTGGGCCGACGTGCTGGGCGCCCTCGACAACGCCGCCGCGAGCGACCGCCCGCAGCTCGTCCTCAACCACCGCAACCCGCTGGCCCGCCGCATCACCGGCCTCACCGAGGACGGGCTGGTCGAGCTGGCCGTCCAGGCGCTGTACGGGCAGGCCCTGCTGCTGGGCCACCACCCCCTGCGCCCGGCCGACACCGCCGTCCTCAACCGTTCCTTCCTCGGCCTCCTGGAATGGGCCGTGCACGACCCGGAGGCCCCCGCGTGAACACCGACGACGACGTCTACGCCCTGATGGCCCGGGCCGGCGAGCTGCCCTACGGGGAGGCCCGCACGGTCCTGGTGGAGGACGCGCTGCGCCGCGCCGAGGCGGCCGGGGACGAGCACCTGGCGTTCCGGGTGCGGATGGAGCTGACCAACGCCTACCGGTACGGCGGCGAGCCCGCCAAGGCGTTCGCGACGTTCAGCCGCACGCTGGCCGACCACGACCGCGACCCGGCGCGCTTCGACCAGGGGCGCGGCCTGCTGTGGCAGATGAAGGCGACGGTGAGCGCGCTCACCGCGTTCCCGGAGATCCCGCTCGACCGCACCCACGCGGTGCTGGACGACATGGAGCGCCGCTACCTGGCCGGAGGCCACAGCCTCCAGGCCGTCCACCACTACCGCAACCTGGTGGCGCGGCACGTGGGCGACCTCGACGCCGCCGACCACTGGTACGCCAAGTGGGTGGCCGCGCCGCGCGACGAGCTGTCGGACTGCGCGGGCTGCGACCCGACCGGCATGGTGGAGCACCTGCGGCTGCGCGGCCGGTACGAGGAGGCGCTGGAGGTCGCCGCGCCGGTGCTGACCGACCAGCTGAACTGCACCGAGCAGCCGCAGGGCATCCTGACGGCGATGCTGGAGGTGTACCTGCGCACCGGGCGCGCCGAGCAGGCGCGCGAGGCGCACCGGCGCGCCTACCGGCTGCACCGCCCCCAGCTCGCCGACCTGCACGAGATCGGCGAGCACCTGGAGTTCTGCGGGCGCACCGGCAACCACGCGCGCGGCCTGGAGATCCTCCAGCGGCACCTGGGCTGGCTGGACCGGGCCCCGAGCCCGTACGCGGCGATGTGGTTCGCGGCGGGCGCGGCGCTGGTGCTGCGGCGGGTCGAGGAGGCCGGGCACGGCGCGGCGACGGTGCGGCGCCCGGCGCACGCCGACCGCCCGGCGGCCGAGGTCCCGGTGCCGGAGCTGCGCGCGGAGCTGGCGGAGTTGGCCGAGGGCCTGGCGGCGCGCTTCGACGCGCGCAACGGCACCCCCTTCCAGGGGGACCTGATCCGGAAGGTCCTCACGGCGGACCTGCTGGTGGAGCACCTGCCGCTGAGCGCCTACGACCACCGCCCGGCCCCTGCCCCGGTACAGATGCCGCCGCCCCCGGACTTCACCGCCGAAAGCGATCTGGACGCCCTGCTGGACGCGGCCGACGAGCGTCGCTCGTCCGACGACGTGCCGCGCGCCCTGGCGGCCTGGCGGCGCTTCGACGAGCTGGCCGAGACCGTCGAGCCCACGGCCCTTCAGGCCGCGCGGCGGCTGGACGCCCGGGGCGTCGAGCACGCCTTGCGGAACGACCACGAGAGCGCGCTGGCGGCGTGGCAGGAGGCGTTCGCGCGGTTCGGTGAGCTAGGGGAGGGCGAGTTCCAGCACCGCACGCTCAGCCGCATGGGCGCGGCGCACTTCGCCCAGGGCGACGAGGAGCGGGGCCTCGCCGAGCTGGCCGCCGCCGTGGCCTACGACGACGCCCATCCGGCCGAACGCGGCTCCTCCGCGGGAATGCGGATGCGGCTGGCGAGCGCCCACCTGCACCGGGGCCGGGCCGCCGACGCCCTTCCGGTCCTGGACACCGTCCGGCCCGACGGCGACTGGGAGGCGGGCGAGGTCGAACTCCTGCGCGGCCAGGCGCTGCTGGAAACAGGCGACATGGACGGCGGCACGGCCGCGCTGCGCCGCTCGTTGGAAACGTTCCGCGCCACGGGTCAGGGCGGCCTTGAGCAGGCCCAGGCGGCCCTGCTGCTCAGCCGCGTGCTGAACCACTCCGCCTCGCACACCGAGGACGCCGACCTCCTCAAGGAGGCCCTGGACGCCCTGGACGAAGCCGTCGCCCACGCGCCCGCCGGGACGCCGCTGCGCTCGGGCGCCCACCTGGAGCGCGGCACGCTGCTGCTGGGCTCCGAGCGCGCCGCCGACGCCGTTCCCGACCTGGTGGAGGCCGTCGCCGGGTTCACCGCCGCGGGCCTGTCCGGCCCGGCCGTGCTGGCGCGCGTGGACCTGGCCGCCGCCTACCAGGCGTCCGGCCGTCACCTGGAGGCCGCCGAGACCGCCGAGGAGGCGCTGCCGGGCCTGGACGGCCCGGCCGACGCCCACCGCTGCCGCCTGATCCTGGCGCACGCGCAGCAGGGCCTGGGCGAGGCGGAGGCCGCCGCGACCTTCGCGTCCCTGGCCGAGGACACCGAGCCCGCCGTGGCGGCCGAGATGCTGGAACGGTCGGCCGAGGTGCTGACGGGCCTGGACATGGACGCCCAGGCGGCCGAACGGTTCCTTGAGGCCGCCGACGCCGCCGAGCGGGCGGGCAACCCCTACGCCGTCGTGCAGAACCGGCGGCGGGCGGCCATGTGCCTGCTGTGGAGCGGTCAGCCGGACGGGGCCGTGGCGACCGTCGAGGCGTCCCGCGCCGCCTTGGCCGCGCTGCCCGCCGACAACCCGGAAGGCCGCACCTGGCTGACCGCGCTGGTCTCCTACGACCAGGCGCGCATCCTGGCCGCCCTGGACCGCCACCAGGAGGCCCTGGAGCACGTGGAGACGGCCGTGGAGGGCTTCACCGCCCTGGGCGAGACCGACCCCGCCACGACGGCCGCCGACCTGCGCGACGAGATCCGGCGATCGCAGGACCGCCCCGCCTGACACGCGTGTCGGCGCCCGGCGCTCACCCCGTGTGCTCAATAGAATCCGTTGCGCACACGGGGACGAGTGGCGACGGGGTTGATGCTTTCCATGCGCCGGGTACTGGTCGCGCACGGCTGCGCTTTCGCGGCCCTGCTCACAACGGCGGCCCCGGGCCAGGCCCACCAGCCGCCCGCCGCCGACCTGGGCGTGGCGGTGACGGCCTCGCAGAAGCGGGCCGGCCCGGGCGACCTGGTGGGCTTCACGATCACGGTGTGGAACTCCGGCCCCGCGACCGCCCCCGCGCCGACGGCGACGATGCGGCTGCCGCGCGACCTGGCCGTGGTGGAGACCGACCGGCCCGAGTGCACTGAGCAGGGCCGCCTGCTGCGCTGCCCGCTCCCGTCCCTGGCGAAGGGCCGTGCGCGGTCCGTCCACATCCTGGGGATAGTGAAACCGGAGGCGGCGGGGACGCTGCGCATGGTGGCGACGGTCCGTTCGACGGCGAAGGACGGGGTCCCGGCCAACGACACGGCCGCCGTGGCGCTGCCCGTCACGCCGGGCACGGACCTGGCGGTCCGCCTGAAGGCCCCGGCCGACGCGGCGCGAGGCGCCCGCCTGGTGGTGACGGCGACGGTACTCAACAAGGGCCCGCGCACCGCGGACCACGTGATGCTGCACGTCGGCGCCCACAAGGCACGCCTGCGCACGGCACCGGGAGACCGTTGCCAGGTGCTGCGCCAGCAGGGCCCCGACCAGTACCTGCGGTGCAGCCTGGGGACGCTGGCGCATGGCGCGAAGCGGAAGGTGAAGGCCGTGGTGGTCTGGAACAAGCCCGCCTTGCGCGCCCGCGCGCAGGACTTCGCGGTCAGCGCGGCGTCGGCACAAGGGGACAGGAACCCGGCCGACAACGTGGCCACGGCCCAAGTGAAACTGCACTGACCCGAGAAAAACGAGCGTGCGCAACTACCGTGTGCCTCCGATCGCCCCAGGCGATCGGAGGCACACGCCCCTTTAGGCGCCCTCAGGCAATCGATGCGCGCCGTTCGCAGGGGCCGCCTCCAGGAACGAAGGAGCCTCCCACCCCCGCGCCTCGTACGCCGCCGTGATCGACTCGCGGACGCGGTCGGCCCGCTCGGTCGCCGTCAGCACGATCACCGAGCCGCCGAAGCCGCCGCCGACCATCCGGCCGCCGCGCGCCCCGCCCCGCATCGCCGCCTCCACCGCCGCGTCCGCCTGCGGCCACGACACCTCGAACTGGTCGCGCAACGACAGGTGCGACGCCGTCAGCATCGCGCCCATCTCCGCCACCGCCCCCGCGCGCAGCAGGCCCGCCGCGGCCTCCACGCGGTGGTTCTCGGTCACCACGTGCTGCACCCGGCGGCGCAGCACCGGATCGCGCAGCGACCCCAGCGCCCCGGCCAGGTCCTTCACATCGCGCAGCGCCGCCACGCCCAGCGCGTCCGCCGCCCGCTCGCACTCCGCGCGCCGCTCGGCGTACTCGCCGCCGGTGAGCGCGTGGGACGCGCGGGTGTCCACCGCCAGCAGCGTCATCCCCGCCGCCTCCGGCGCGAACGGCACCTTGCCCGACAGCCCGCTGCGGCAGTCCAGCAGCAGCGCGTGGCCCGCCGTCGCCAGCAGCGACGCCGCCGGGTCCATCAGGCCCGACGGCACGCCCGCGTGCTCGTTCTCCGCGCGCCGCGCCAGCCGCGCCAGCTCCGGGCGCTCGATCTCCACGCCGTACAGGTCGCACAGCGCCAGCAGCGTCGCGCAGACCAGCGCCGCCGACGACGACAGGCCCGCGCCCTGCGGCAGGTCGGCGTCGACCAGAAGGGACGCGCCGCCCACGCCGTACTCCCGCAGCACCCACGCCGCCCCGGCCGGATAGGCCGCCCACGCATGCTCGGGCGGCACGGCGCCGCCCGCCACCGGGACCGTCACCGGCGCGCCCGCCGCCTGCAGCGAGCGGACCTCCAGCAGGCCGTCGTCCCGCCGCGCCGCCGCCACCTGCACGCCCAGCGGCAGCGCGAACGGCAGCACCAGCCCCTCGTTGTAGTCGGTGTGCTCACCGATCAGGTTGATCCGCCCCGGGGCGTGCCAGACGGCCTCGGGGGCCCGCCGGTACGCCTCCTGGAACGCCGCCCGGACGCTCACCGCTGGATGAACGCCCACGCGTCGGAGACCATCGTGCGCAGGTCCCGCTCCGGCTTCCAGCCCAGCTGCGACCGGATCTTCTCCGACGAGGCGATCAGCACCGCCGGGTCGCCGGGCCGGCGCGGGCTCACCACCGCCGGGATCGGGTGCCCGGTCACCTCGCGGCACACCTCGATGACCTCGCGCACCGAGTAGCCCGAGCCGCTGCCCAGGTTGAAGATCTGGTGGCGGCCCGGCTCGCAGGCGTCCAGCGCCAGCAGGTGCGCGTTGCCGAGGTCCACCACGTGCACGTAGTCGCGGACGCAGGTGCCGTCCGCCGTCGGGTAGTCCTCGCCGAACATCTGCACCGACTCGCGCTCGCCGAGCGCCACCTTCAGCACGTTCGGGATCAGGTGGGTCTCCACCGCGTGCCGCTCGCCCTGCGCGCCGTGCGAGCCGGCCACGTTGAAGTAGCGCAGCGACACCGCGCCGATGCCGTACAGGCGCGCGAACTCGGTCAGCGTCGCGTCGATCGCCAGCTTGGACGCGCCGTAGGGGTTGGTCGGGCGGGTCGGGTCGGTCTCCACGATCGGGGTGGACTCCGGCTCGCCGTAGGTCGCGGCGGTGGAGGAGAAGACGATCCGGTCCACACCGGCCCGGCGCATCGCGTCCAGCAGCGCCAGCGACTCGCCGAGGTTCTTGTCCCAGTACAGGCCGGGCTTCTCCACCGACTCGCCCACCAGGGACTTGGCCGCGAAGTGCAGCACCGCGTCGAAACCGGCCCCGTCCAGGGTGCCGAACGCCGCCTCGCGCAGCGTCCCCTTCACCAGCCGCGCCCCGGCCGGCACCGCGTCCTCGTGCCCGGTGGACAGGTCGTCCAGCACGACCACCTCGTGCCCGGCCTCCAGCAACTGGGCCGAGACCACGCTGCCGATGTAGCCGGCGCCTCCGGTGACGAGCAGTTTCACGAACGGACCTCCATGTCGGGACGGAACAGGCGGGGTGCGGCCCAGGCTATCCGGAAGCGCGCGATCAGGCCGCGAAACCCGTTCCCGGGGGCTTGCGCGCCCCGCCCGGCGGGAAGGCGTCGCATGACAGGTCCCCGAGCGAAGAGGGCTGCGGATGGAGCACGGCGGCGATCCCGCGGAGCCCGGCAGGCTCGCGCGGCTGCTCATCCGGGCCCTGACCCGCGCGGCCGACCTCGTGGCGCGGCTGTCGGGCTGCGACCCGCAGGCGGTGCGGGAGGAGCCCTCGACCGAACGCGTCCGGGCCCTGATCGCCGAGCACACCCAGCTCACCGACGACGAGCGGGCCCTGATCGGCGAGGTGTTCGCGGCCGGGGAGCGGCCCCTGCGCGAGGTCCTGGTGCCGCGCACCGAGGTGGTCTTCCTGGACGCCGAACTGCCGCTGGCCGGCGCCGCCCGGCTCGCCGCCGCCAGCCCGCACTCGCGCTTCCCGGTCTTCCGCGACTCCCACGACGAGGTGATCGGCTTCGTCCACCTGCGCGACCTGCTGGTCCCCGAGGTCGCCGACCGCTCCCTGCCGGTCGGCGAGCTGGTCCGGCCCGTCAAGTACCTGCCCGCCTCCCAGCGCGTCCTGCCCGTCCTGTCGGAGCTGCGGCGCGAGGGCGTGCACCTCGCGATCGTCATGGACGAGTACGGCGGCACCGCCGGCATCGTCACCCTGGAGGACCTGGTCGAGGAACTGATCGGCGACATCCGCGACGAATATGATGTGCAGGACGCGCAGGCCCGGCGCCTGCACGACGGGGTCGTGGAGGTGGACGGCCTGCTCAACCTCGACGAGTTCGCCGCCGTCACCGGCCTCCGGCTGCCCGCCGGGCCCTACGAGACCGTCGCCGGCCACATCATGGCCGTCCTCGGCCGCGTGCCCGCCGAGGGCGACGGCGTGGAGATCGCCGGACACCGCCTGGCGGTCGCCCGCATGGAGGGCCGCCGGGTCGCCCGCGTGCGCGTCGCCCCGCCCAAGGCAAGCCCGAACACCCCCGCCCGCGGGGGCGTCCCAACCGAAGAGGGCCCGCCCGCCCCGGACGGACCCGCCGCAGACAGCGCCTGAGAGAATCGGTACGTGCACATGTCCCAAGCGTCCGAAACCGCCGCCGCCGGAACGCCCCGCGTCCTGTCGGGCATCCAGCCCACCGCCGACTCCTTCCACCTCGGCAACTACCTGGGCGCGCTGCGGCAGTGGGTCGCGCTCCAGGACTCCCACGACGCCTTCTACTGCGTGGTCGACCTCCACGCGATCACCGTGGAGCACGACCCCGCCGCGCTGCGCCGCCGCACCCGCGTGTCGGCCGCCCAGCTGCTCGCCATGGGCGTGGACCCGGAGCGTTCCACACTGTTCGTGCAGAGCCACGTCCCCGAGCACGCCGAGCTGGCCTGGGTGCTGAGCTGCATCACCGGCTTCGGCGAGGCCAGCCGGATGACCCAGTTCAAGGACAAGTCCGCCAAGCAGGGCGCCTCGGCCGCCAGCGTCGGCCTGTTCACCTACCCGATCCTCCAGGCCGCCGACATCCTGCTCTACACCCCCGAGCCCGGCGAGAACGCCCCGGTCTTCCACGTCCCGGTCGGCGAGGACCAGCGCCAGCACCTGGAGCTGACCCGCGACCTCGCCCAGCGCTTCAACCACCGCTTCGGCGACACCTTCGTGGCCCCCGACGCCTTCATCCCCGCGGCCGCCGCCAAGATCACCGACCTGCAGGAGCCGTCGGCCAAGATGAGCAAGTCGGCCTCCTCGCCGCAGGGCATCATCGACGTGCTGGAGGACCCCGGCCCGATGCGCAAGAAGATCATGCGCGCGGTCACCGACACCGGCACCGAGGTCCGCTACGACGAGGAGAACAAGGCCGGCGTCACCAACCTGCTGCGCATCTTCTCGGCGCTGGAGGGCACCCCGGTCCCCGACCTGGAGACCCGCTACGCGGGCAGCGGCTACGGCCAGTTCAAGAAGGACCTGGCCCAGGTCGTCCTGGACACCTTCACGCCCATCAGGGAGCGCACCGAGAAGCTGCTGGGCGACGAGCAGCGCCTGGACGCGATCCTGCGGCACGGCGCCGGGCGGGCCGGGGCGGTCGCCGCCCGGACCATGGAGATCGTGCGCGATCGGGTGGGATTCGTGGGACGTGGCGACTGACCTATCCGGCGCCGCCCCCGGCCACCCCGGCACACGCACGATCGGGGTGGCCATCCCCATTCCCGAGCCCTACGGGAGCGCGCTCCAGGCGAAGCGCGAGTCGCTCGGCGACCCGCTGGCCAACGCCATCCCCACGCACATCACGCTCCTGCCGCCCACCACGGTCCCCGAGTCGTCCCTGAGCGCCATCGAGCACCACCTGGGCGCGGTCGCGCTGCCGGAGAAGGGGTTCTGGATCAGGCTGCGCGGCACGGCCACCTTCCGGCCGGTGTCGCCGGTGGTGTTCATCGCGCTGGCCGACGGCATCAGCGGCTGCGAGCGGCTCCAGGCCAAGGTGGTGGCGGGCCCGCTGGAGCGCGAGCTGTCGTTCCCCTACCACCCGCACGTGACCGTGGCCCACCACCTGCCCGACGAGGTTTTGGACCGTGCCTTCAAGGAGCTGGCCGACTACCGGGCCGACTTCGAGGTGTGGGGGTTCTCGCTGTACGAGCACGGCCAGGACGGCGTGTGGCGGCCCCAGTGCGACTTCCTGTTCGGCGACGACCGCCCGCACCGCCACAGAGAACGCCCCGCCCACACCTGACGCGTCCGTGGAACGATCTGCGACCGAATTCATCGTTCGACTGTAAGTTCGATAATGATGGCGTAGTGTGGCCGACTGCAATGTCAGAGTAACCGGCTAAGGCGGTCCAGGGTGGGCAGGCTTGCGCGGCCGCAGAGGGCGCCGTTCATCGTGGCCGCCCCGTCGGGCGCACGGATCCGTACCCGGCTGCGTCCCACTCCCGAAGAAGAGCAGGCGCTGCGCCTGATGGCAGCACACCTGGGTGGCCTCGCCTCCAGGGATCTGGCGGTGCGAGTACGGGCCGGAGCCGATGGTCTGGGAACGCGCGCAGCGCGCAAGCGCGCGTTGACGGCCGAGTCGTCGTCGCGGTGGGCCGGTGCGATCACCCGGACCAGTGAGGACGCCTACCAGACGGCCATGCGGAACCTGCACGCATGCGCGATGCAGCGCCGCCAGGCCATCCAGACCATGCAACGCAGGTTGGCGGCCCCGATCGGCGGATGCCAAGGCCGGACGCGCGGTTATGCGGACGGGCACGAACATGCGATGAAGCGCTCCCGCCTGCAGCGCCTGCAGAGCGACCTGGCTCGGCTGGAAAAGATGATCGCTGCGGAGCGACCGTCGATAGTGCGGGGCGGGCGCCGTCCGGCCAGTCGGCTGAACAGCGACGATCCCACCGTACGGGAGCACGCCGAGCGGCAGTGGCGGGCATCCCGCTGGTTCCTCACCGCCGATGGAGAGTCCGGCATCCGGTGGGGGAACCTCACCATCCGGGTCTCGCCGCACGGGGCGGTGCGGATACGGCTCCCGGCTCCGTTGGAGGACTTGGCGAAGCCCGAGGATCGTGGTGCGCTGACATTGCGGGAGCGGGTGAGCTTCGGTGCGCGGGGCGCCGACTGGCTTGACCGGGTCGCCGCCGACCGGGCCGTGCGGTACGACATCTCCTACGACCCGCGTCGGGGTCGCTGGTACCTGGACGCCTCCTGGAAGACCTCGCCCGCCCCGCAGCCCTCGCTGCACGACTTGGCGGGCCTACGGCGGCTGGCCGTGGACACCAACGCCGACCATTTCGCCTGCTGGGTGCTCGACGCCTCCGGCAACCCGATCGGACCGCCGCACACCGTCGCGCTGGAGTTGGCCGGACGATCCGCCGCAGCGCGGGACGGGCGGCTGCGGCAGGCGATCACCGACCTCGTCAACGTGGCCAGGGCGCATCACTGCGCGGCGATCGCGATCGAGGACCTGGACTTCGCCGATGCCCGTGCGACCGGCCGCGAACGGCTGGGCCGGGGAAGGCGCGGAAAACGATTCCGGCGCACGGTGGCGGGGATCCCGACCGCCCGCCTGCGGGAGCGGCTGGCCGGCATGGCCTGGCACGCCGGGCTGGCGGTGATCGCAGTGGACCCCGCTTACACCAGCCGATGGGGCGTTCGGCATTGGCTGGGGCCTCTGAGCGAACGCAACGACCAGCAGTCCGCCGGAACGGCCACCGTCTCGCGGCACCACGCCGCGGCGGTGGTGATCGGACGTCGATCGCAGGGTCTGAAGGCCCGGCGGCGGCCAGGTGTGACCGGGCCCGACCGGAGCCCTCACCAGGGCGGGATCGGGACCCGGAGAGCTACCGTCCGCAACGCCGGAGCCGTAAGGCCCGCGATCCAGGACACCGGGCAGGCCGCCCGGCGGCCGGGCTCCCGAACCCGCCAGGATTCGCCTGGTGGGCGAGGGGTAGGACCCGTACCGCCCGGCAGGCCGCCCGGCCCGGTGTCCAGGCCCGCCAGGACCGTCAGGGCCGGGCCGTCCACGAGGACCAGCGTGGCCGAACATCGACAGCGACCCGAGAAGGAAAGCCGAGAGTTCCAGTGACGGTACGCTCCGTGCATGCCTAAGGTGATCGACTCCGTGGGGCGGCGCGTCGAGGCGGCGACCGAGGCCGTCAAGGCCATGCTGCGCGCCGCGCGCGCCCGCTGGAAGTGGTTCGACCACCTCGCCCGCGCCTACGAGCGCTACCAGGACCGCCGGGGCGACCGGCTCGCGGCGGCGCTCACCTCCTACGGGTTCCTGTCGTTCTTCCCGCTGCTGGCGCTGGCGTACGCGCTGCTCGGGTATCTGGTCGGGGTCAGCGAGCAGGCCCGCGAGTACTTCGTGGACGCGATCAACTCGCTGCTGCCGGGGCTGTCGGCGCAGCTCCAGATCGAGCGGATCGCCCAGTCCAAGACCGCCGCCGGGCTGATCGGCACCGCTGGCCTGCTGCTGACCGGGCTCGGCTGGGTCGCGGTGCTGCGCGAGTCGCTCCGCGACATCTGGGGGTTCGAGCCGGTCGTCGAGGGCGTCAACTTCCTGCTGATGAAGGTGTGGGACGCCGCGGTGCTGGTGTTCCTGGGCGCGATGCTGATCTGCAGCTCGGCGGCCACCACCGTGACGAGTCAGGCCACCAACGCGGTGCTCGGTTGGATGGGCCTGGAGGACGTCACCGGCGCGGGCACGGTGCTGCGCCTGCTGTCGCTGGCGGTCGCGATCGTCTTCAACACCGTGATCTTCCTGGTGCTGTTCTCGCGGCTGTCGGGCACCCGCGCGCCCTGGCGGCGCATCATCAAGGGCGCGCTGGTGGGCGCGGTCGGTTTTGAGATCCTCAAGCAGATAGCCACGCTGCTGCTGTCGCGGACCACCAGCAACGCGGTGTACGCCTCGTTCGCGGTGCTGGTCGGGCTGATGGTGTGGATCAACATCGTGTCGCGCTTCATCCTGTACACGGCCGCCTGGACGGCCACGCGCAGCGCCGTGCTGAACGCCGACAACGGGCGCAGCGGGCCCGCGCCCGAGGACGCCCGGACGGTCGCCGCCAAGCCCGCGCCCGGCGGCGGGGGAGTGACCGCCGTCGGCTGAGGTCAGGACCAGAAGGCGTCGTCGGCGTACTGGTCCTCGGCGATGGTGCGGATCTCGGCGATGCGGCCGTCCTCGAAGCGGAACACGTCCACCGCGCGGCCCGTCAGCACCTTGCCGGGGCGTTCGGCGTAGGTGTGCACGAGCGCGACGCCGTGGTCGTCGCCCGCCATGACCGCGTACGGCTCGGTGCGGAAGGTGCCGTCGGACAGCTCGAACAGCTTCACGTAGAAGCCGAGGACCTCCTCGGCGGTGGTGTAGTCGCCGCACAGCGGGCCCCGGCCGGGCACCCGGTGCACCACCCGGTCGGACAGCAGTTCGCGGATGAGCCCGATGTCGCCCTTGTCGAACGCGGTGTAGCCCTCCCTGAGCAGGGCGACGTTGGGATGTTCGTGCGCACGGAGCTCGGACACGGTGATTCCTCCTGCGGCGCGCCGGTCCGCCGTCCAGCGGCGGCGCGCGGTGACCGGGCGCCACCGCGAGGGTAAGCCCGCGGCCGGGCGGGGGCCAGTGAGGGAAGCCTTACCGCGGTCAGGAGCGCCGGCGGCGCAGCACGAACGTCAGCACTCCGGCCGCCAGCGCCACGCCCAGCGCGCCGCCGCCCACCAGCATCCAGCTCTGGTCGGACTCGTCGGGGCTGGTCAGCGCCCGGGGCAGCAGGGTGCGGGGGCGGTCGTCGCCCGCGGGCTTGGGCGTCAGGTCGCCCGGGGCCACCAGCTCGCCGATCGGCTTGACCTTGCCCTGCGCGGCGAATCCCCAGTCCAACAGCTTGGCCGCGTACGGCGAGGGCGGCTTGTCGGCCTTCATCAGCGCGATGATGATCGTCTTGTTGCCGCGCCTGGCGGCGGCGACGTAGGTCTGGCTGGCGGTGACGGTGTAGCCGTTCTTGCCGCCGATCATGCCCTGGTAGGCGTGCGCCTGGCCCGGCAGCATCCGGTTGTGGGTGTGGATGGGGTAGCCGCCGACCTTCTTGCCCTTCTTGCGCTCCTTCTTGGTGGGGGGCGCGGGGAAGTGGTGGTCGATGGTCTCCACGTACTTGCGGAAGTCGGGGTTCTTCAGGCCCTCGCGCAGGATCAGCGCCAGGTCGTAGGACGAGGTGCGCTGGGTCTTGACGGTGAGCCCGAGGTCCTTGTCCAGGCCGTTGGGCGAGCCGGCCAGGGTGTCGCGGGCGTTGAGGCGCCGGGCCTCGGCGTTCATGTCGTCCAGCGTCTTCTTCATGCCGCCGTTGGCCTCGGCGAGCGCGACGGCGGCGTCGTTGGCCGACATCATCATCAGCGCGTAGAACAGGTCGGACACCTTGTACTGCATCTTCGGCGTCATGCCGACCTTGGTGCCCTCGACGTCGCAGGCGGTCTGGCTCGGCCGTACCAGCCGGTTGGGGTCGAGCTTGGACACCAGTGCGACGGTCGTCAGCGTCTTCAGGGTGCTGGCGGGCAGGTAGTGGCCGTGCGGGTCCTTGGCGGCCAGCACGGCGCCGGTGTCGCCGTCGGCGATCAGGTAGGACGCGGCCTTGATCTTGGGTGCGGCCGGGACGCCCGGCGCGCCGTTGACGATCGTGCCCTTGCCGGCCAGCTGCGGGCCGCCGACCGGCTCGGCCGGCGCGGCGGCGGCGACGGGCCGCGCGGGGGAGGCGGACGCGGCCGGGGCCGCGGGCAGGACGGCGGTGGCGGCGGCCAGCGGGGCGGCGAGCGCCGCGGCGGCGCGGCGGCGGCCCCCCGGCGCGCGTCCCTTCGGACCGGTGGTCCGCGGTCGTTCTGCTCGCAAGCTCCCGGTACCCCTCAGTCCGGCCGCCCCGCGGCCTCTCGCACAGCTCATGACTCCCCGAAAGGGTAGGCGACGTACCCGGAGAACAGGTACCCCCGGGGCGAGAGTTCGACGCCGGGGACCTATCGTCACCAAAGCCGCACCGGTGACGCCGGGTGCGGACCGGACGGCAAAAACATGGTCAGCCTGCGCGGACTAGTCCGTTCGAGTGATCCTTACATCAAGATCGATGACCGAAAAGTACGACGCGTGCCGTCTTCCGGCGGCCCGGACGAGTCAATTGGTCCGTGCAGGGCACAGAAGGCCGCAGGGCGAAGGGCACCGGACGCCATGATGGGCAGGCACCCGCCTGGACCGGCGTTTGTCCAGGCTTAAGGACCCGCTGGCTGAATTGCGCCACGTGCCACGCATCGACCTGCAAGGATTGTGGACGGAGGTTGGCCGTGGCCATTGACTTCAACCCATCGAGCGGCGCGACGCTGGGCATCGAATGGGAACTCCAGCTCATCGATGCCGAGACCCGGCACCTGCGGCAGGACGCCCGCGAGGTGCTGGCCGCGCTGCCCTCGCTCAGCGAGGGCGGCGAGATTCCGAAGATCCGTCATGAGCTCATGGAGTCAACGGTCGAGATCGTCACCGGCATCAACCACACCGTCGGCGAGGCCCAGCGCGACCTCGCCCAGACGCTGGGCACGCTGCGCCCGGCCGCCGCCGACCGCGGCCTCGCCCTGGCCTGCACCGGCACCCACCCGATCAGCGACTGGCGGGACGCGGTGACCGCGCCGATCCAGCGCTACGCCGACCTCATCGAGCAGATGCAGTGGCTGGCCCGCCGCATCCAGACCTTCGGCGTGCACGTGCACGTCGGGGTGTCCGACGCGGCCAAGGCGATCCCCATCGTCAACGCGCTGTCGGCCTACCTGCCGCACTTCCTCGCGCTGACCGCCTCCAGCCCGTACTGGAGCAGCGGCGACACCGGCCTCGCCTCGTGCCGCTCGGTGGTGTTCGGCCAGCTCCCCACGGCCGGTCCGCCGCACTCGCTCGGCGACTGGGCCGAGTTCGAGGACTACATGGACACCCTGCTGCGCGCCGGCACCATCCGGAGCATCAAGGAGGTGTGGTGGGACATCCGCCCGCACCCCGACTTCGGCACGGTCGAGATCAGGATGTTCGACGGCATCCCCACCCTCCGCGAGGTGGGCATGGCCGCCGCGCTGTGTCAGAGCCTGGTCACGCTGTTCGACCAGCAGCTCGACCGCGGCTACACGCTGCCGCGCCCGGCCGCCTGGGTGGTGCGCGACAACAAGTGGCGCGCCACCCGCTACGGGCTCGACGCCATCGTCATCACCGACGACACTGGGAATACCGCACCGCTCCGCGACGATCTGTATGAACTGATCCGCGAACTGGAGCCCGTGGCCGACCGGCTCGGTTGCGCCGAAGAGCTCAAGGTGGCCGGCGAGGTCCTCGAACACGGGGCGCCGTACGAACGCCAGCGCGCGATCCGCGCCCAGGGCGGAACCTTGGAGGACGTGGTCGGCGCGGCGATCACCGAGCTCGCGGAGGACAGGTTCGTCACCTTCGGGGAGGTCGCACATGCCGGCAACTGAGGAGCCCGCCGAGCCGGCGGGAGGCGGCCCGGCGGGGCGCGGCCGCCCGCCGGGGAGCGACGACGCAGCAAGCACCGACCAGACCATCGGGCGGATCGGTTCCGCCATCGCGCAGGGGGCGCACATGACACAGTCCGGACCCGGGGTGATGCCCGGCCTCGAACCACCAGGCGCCCCGCGGGGGGCGGCGCGGCCGGGCGCGGTCCCCGGGGCGGGCGCGGCCCGCGAGCCGGCGGCGCTGCAGCCGCAGCTCGACGCGTTCCTGGCCCGGCACGAGGCCGACCTGATCGGGTTCCGCCGGGATCTGCACGCCCATCCCGAGCTGGGCTACAACGAGTACCGCACCACCGACCGGATCGTGGCCGCGCTCACCGCCGCCGGGCTCAAGCCGCGGGTCCTGCCGCGCGGCACCGGCCTGTTCTGCGACATCGGCCCCGAGGACGGCTACACCGTCGCGCTGCGGGCCGACATCGACGCGCTGCCGCTGCAGGACGAGAAGGAGGGCGTCGCCTACCGGTCCACCGTGCCGGGCGTGGCGCACGCCTGCGGCCACGACGTGCACACCGCGATGGTGCTGGGCGCGGGCCTGTTCCTGGCCCAGCAGGCCGAGGCGGGGCTGCTGCCGGGCCGGGTGCGGCTGCTGTTCCAGCCCGCCGAGGAGACCCCGGGCGGGGCGCTGGACGTGATCGCCGGCGGCGGCATCGTGGGCGTGGACCGCGCGTTCGCGCTGCACTGCGACCCGCGCATCGAGGTGGGCGAGCTGGGGCTGCGCACCGGCGCGATCACCGCGGCCTGCGACAAGGTGTACGTGAAGGTGACCGGGCCCGGCGGCCACACCGCCCGCCCGCACCTGACCGCCGACCTGGTCTACGCGCTGGCCAAGATCGTCACCGAGCTGCCCGCGGCGCTGTCGCGCCGGGTGGACCCGCGCTCCAGCCTGTCGCTGGTGTGGGGCCGGGTGTCGGCGGGGTCGGTGGCCAACGCGATCCCTGACGACGGCATCGCCGAGGGCACGGTCCGCTGCCTGGACGACGAGGCCTGGCACCGCGCGCCCGACATGATGCGGGCGCTGCTGCAGTCGGTGGCGGCGGCCTACGACGTGACGGCGTCGCTGGAGTACGTGCGCGGCGTGCCGCCCACGGTCAACGAGGCGGCCAGCGTCCAGATGTTCCGCGACGCGGCGGCGCAGGTCCTGGGCGAGGACGGGGCCGTCCCGACGCCCCAGAGCCTCGGCGGCGAGGACTTCGGCTGGTACCTGGAGTCGGTCCCGGGCGCGCTGGCCCGCCTCGGCGTCCGCAAGCCGGGCTCGACGGTCGAGTACGACCTGCACCGGGGCGACTTCGACGTGGACGAGGACTGCATCGCCGTCGGTGTCCGCGTCCTCACCGCGACCGCGCTGACGGCCCTGTGGGACGGCAACCGGCCCGGCGCCGGCGAGCCCGTGGAGGGCACCGCGCTCGCCTGATCCCACCGCCCGCCCCACCGGCCCCGGCCCGCACACGGCCGGGGCCGGTGTGCTTCCTGGTCATGATCAGTGGTCTGACCTGTGGCGACATGCCTACGCATTGGTAACGGACACGTTGCGAAACAGTGCACGCTGGGGGTTTTCGGCGTTTCACGAGGTAACTTCCGAACGTTTCCAGTGGCCGGAGGGGGCCGCTATGTCTTGGGTGGGGAACCGGAAGGAGCGCCACGTGCGCCGTGGACTGAAGATTTCGCTCGTCACGCTGACGGGTGCCGCGCTGACGCTCAGCGCCTCCGCGTGTGGCGGTAAGAAGACCTCCGGCGGGTCGGACGACGAGGGCGGCAAGAAGACCCTCAAGGTCGGCCTCGCCTTCGACATCGGCGGCCGCGGCGACCAGTCGTTCAACGACTCGGCGGCGGCGGGCCTGGACAAGGTCAAGTCGGACCTGAACATCCAGACCGAGGAGATCTCGGCCAAGCCCGACGAGCCGGACGCCGACAAGGAGGCCCGCCTCAAGCTGCTGGCGGGCAAGGGCTACAACCCGATCATCGGGGTGGGCTTCGCCTACACCAACGCGGTCAACAAGGTCGCCAAGGACTTCCCCAACACCAAGTTCCTGGTCGTGGACGCCGACCAGTGCAAGGTGGAGGGCGCCAACGTCGAGGGCGCCTGCTTCTCCGAGGAGCAGGGCTCGTTCCTGGTGGGCGCGGCCGCCGCGCTGAAGTCCAAGAGCAACACCATCGGCTTCATCGGCGGCGTGAACGTGCCGCTGATCCACAAGTTCCAGGCCGGGTACGAGGCGGGCGCCAAGGCCGCCAAGCCGGGCATCAAGGTGCTGCCGGCCAAGTACCTGACCCAGCCGCCGAACTTCGACGGCTTCAAGAACCCGGCGCTGGGCAACGAGGCCGCCAAGGGCCAGCTCGACGCGGGCGCGGACGTCATCTACCACGCCGCCGGCGGCGCGGGCATCGGCGTCATCAAGACCGTCGGCGCGGCCAAGAAGTGGGCCATCGGCGTGGACTCCGACCAGTACAACCTGCCGGCGGTCGCCGAGGCCAAGGAGCAGATCCTGACCTCGATGGTGAAGCGCGTGGACCTGTCGGTGTACGACTTCGTGAAGTCGGTGTCGGACAACACCTTCAAGGGCGGCACCAAGAAGTACGACCTGTCCAACGACGGGGTGTCCTACTCGGTGTCGGGCGGCAAGGTCGACGACATCAAGGCCAAGCTGGACGCCCTGAAGGCCGACATCGTCGCGGGCAAGATCACCGTCCCGGTCAAGCCCTGACCGCGTTTCCCCGCTGACGCCCGGGCGCGTCCGGACACCCCGGACGCGCCCGCGGCGCACGGGCTCGACCCAGGAGGGCACTCGTGCCTGACCAGGTGCCGGCCGTACGGCTGACATCGATCACCAAACGTTTCCCCGGCGTGGTGGCCAACCGCGACATCAACCTCACCATCGAGCGCGGCGAGGTGCACGCGCTGTGCGGTGAGAACGGCGCCGGCAAGTCCACGCTGATGAAGATCCTGTACGGGATGCAGCGGCCGGACGAGGGCCGGATCGAGATCGACGGCGAGCAGGTGTCCTTCAAGGGCCCCGCCGACGCGATCGCGCGCGGCATCGGCATGGTGCACCAGCACTTCAAGCTGGCCGACAACCTCACCGTGCTGGAGAACGTCATCCTGGGCGCCGAGCCCAGGAGGCGCGGCCGCATCGACTTCGCCGCGGCCCGCGCCAGGATCACGGAGATGTCGGCCCAGTACGGGCTGCGCGTCGACCCCGACGTGCTGGTGGAGACGCTCGGCGTCGGCGACCGGCAGCGGGTGGAGATCCTCAAGGTGCTCTACCGCGGCGCCCGGGTGCTGATCCTGGACGAGCCGACCGCGGTGCTGGTCCCGCAGGAAGTGGACGAGCTGTTCGGCAACCTGCGCGAGCTGCGCGCCGAGGGCCTGACGGTGCTGTTCATCTCGCACAAGCTGGACGAGGTCCTGTCGGTCGCCGACAGCATCTCGGTGATCCGGCGCGGCACCACCGTCGCCACCTGCCTGCGCCCCGCCGAGGTCACCTCGCGGCGGCTCGCCGAGCTGATGGTGGGCTCGGAGCTGCCGACCCCCGAGCTGCGCGAGTCCACGGTCACCGAGGACGTGCAGCTGGAGGTGGCGTCGCTCACGGTGCTGACCCCCGAGGGCCGCCCGGTGGTGGACGACGTGTCGCTGCGCATCCGGCGCGGCGAGATCGTCGGCCTGGCCGGGGTCGAGGGCAACGGGCAGAGCGAGCTGATCGAGGCCATCATGGGCATCCGGTCGGCGGACTCGGGCACCATCGGCTACGGCGGCGACGACATCACGCACTGGCCCACGCGCCGCCGCCGGGAGGCGGGGATCGCCTACATCCCCGAGGACCGGCACCGGCACGGCCTGATCCTGGAGGGCTCGCTCTGGGAGAACCGGATGCTGGGCCACCAGACGCGGAAGCCGAACGTGCGCGGCCCCTGGATCGACAAGCGCGGCGCGCGCCGCGACACCACCCGGATCGTCCGCGAGTACGACGTCCGCACGCCGGGCATCGACGTGTCGGTCGCCGCGCTGTCGGGCGGCAACCAGCAGAAGCTGATCGTCGGCCGCGAGATGTCGGGCGACCCGAAGCTGCTGATCGCCGCGCACCCGACCCGCGGCATCGACGTGGGCGCGCAGGCGGCGATCTGGGACTACCTGCGGCAGGCCCGCGCGGCGGGCCTGGCCGTCCTGCTCATCAGCGCGGACCTTGAGGAACTCATCGGCATGTCCGACACCCTGCACGTGATCCTGCGCGGCCGGCTGGTCGCCCAGGTCGATCCGGGGTCGGTCACCCCCGAGGAGCTGGGCTCCGCGATGACCGGCGCCACCGGCTCGCCGGAGGACGGCGATGAGTGAGCCGCCCGAGAAGCCGGACAGCGGGCCGGAGAAGGCCCCGGACCTGAGCAAGGACGCGGCGAGCGGCCCGGCGAAGGACCCGGCGAAGGCTCAGGCCGAGGACTCGGCGAAGGACCCGGCCAAGGACCCCGCCAAGGCCCCGGCCAAGGACCAGGACCCGGCGGAGATCCCGGCCTGGCGCGCGGCGATCCAGGGACTGGGCCCGCGCGGCCTGGCCCTGAAGATCGGCGCCCCGGTGCTGGCGCTGCTGATCTCGCTGCTCATCACGATGGGCCTGCTGCGGATCACCGGCGCCGACCCGGTCAGCTCCATCCAGTCGATGATCGACTACGGCACCACCGAGAACTCGATCGTCGACATCGTCAACCGCGCGACCCGCTACTACCTGTCGGCGGTGGCGGTCGCGATCGGCTTCCGGATGGCGCTGCTCAACATCGGCGTGGACGGCCAGTACCGCATGGCGGCCATGCTGTCGGCCGCGCTCGGCGGCGCGATGACGCTGCCCGCGCCGTTCGGCCAGCTGCTGACGATCGTGGCGGCGATGCTGATCGGCGGCCTGTGGGCCGCGATCGCCGGCATCCTCAAGGTGACCCGCGGGGTCAGCGAGGTGCTGTCCACGATCATGCTGAACGCCATCGCGACCGGCCTGATCGCCTACCTGCTGAACGACAAGCGCCTCGCGGAGGTCCGGCCGGGCAGCAACAACGTGGCCACCGCGCCGATCCCCGAGGACGGCCGCGTCGGCCCGCTGAACGGCCTGCTGTCGTCGATCGGCATCGACCTGCCCGGCCAGATGTACGGGCTGCTGCCGCTGGCGATCGTGGTCGGCGTGGTGTTCTGGGTGGTCATCAACCGCACCCGGTTCGGCTTCGACCTCAAGGTGTCGGGCCTGTCCCCGACGGCCGCGCAGGCCAGCGGGGTCAGCGCCAAGAAGATGGTCGTCATCACGATGGTGGCCTCCGGCGCGGTCGCGGGCCTGATCGGGATGCCCGAGCTGCTCGGCGCGTCCTACGAGTACTCGCTGAACTTCCCGGCGGGGCTCGGCTTCACCGGCATCACCGTGGCGCTGCTCGGCCGCAACCACCCGGTCGGCATCGCGCTGGCGGCCCTGCTGTTCGCCTTCCTGGACCAGACCTCCGACGTGCTCCAGGAGGTCGACGTGCCCAAGGAGATCGTCGGGGTGATGCAGGGCGTGGTCGTGCTGACCGTCGTCATCGTCTACGAGCTGGTGCGGCGCTGGGAGATCAGGCTGCAGCAGCGCACGGTGGCCAGCGAGCTGGCCACCGGGCACGACCTGGCCAAGGAGACCTCGTGAGTACCGCGCAAGTCGCGAGCAAGGTCAAGGCCGTGAACGGCCGGCTGCACCTGCGCTGGCCGCACTACCTGCTGATCGCCGCCGGGCTGCTGGTGCTGCTGTCGGCGGTGCGCACGCTGACCGGCGCCGACGACGTCACCTCCAGCGGCCTGGTCAGCGCCGCGCTGCGGCTGTCGGTGCCGATCTTCCTGGCGGGGCTGGGCGGCCTGTGGTCCGAGCGCGCCGGCGTGATCAACATCGGCCTGGAAGGCATGATGATCCTGGGCACCTGGACCGGTGCCTGGGCGGGCTACCAGTGGGGCCCGTGGGCCGGCGTGGTCGCGGGCATCCTGGGCGGCGCGCTGGGCGGGCTGCTGCACGCGGTCGCCACGGTGAGCTTCGGCGTGGACCACATCGTGTCCGGTGTCGCGATCAACATCCTGGGGCTGGGCCTCACCCAGTTCCTGGCCGGACTGATCTTCAACACCGGCGAGGCCAAGGCGCTGGGCGGCGGCCCGCGCCAGTCGCCCCCGGTCGAATCGATCATGACGTTGACGCTGCCGGTGCTGTCGGGCGGGCAGGTCGGCGGGTGGAAGAGCCCGGACGCGCTCGGCTGGCTGGAGAAGCGGCACTGGTTCGTGCTCTCGGACGTGGCGGGCATCGCGCGCGGCCTGACCAGCGGCATGTCGCTGCTGACGCTGGTGGCGCTGCTGCTGATCCCGCTGAGCTTCTGGGTGCTGTGGCGCACCGCGTTCGGGCTGCGCGTCCGCTCCTGCGGCGAGGACCCGTACGCGGCCGAGTCGCTGGGCGTGAAGGTCGGCCGGATGAAGTACGCCGCCGTGATCATCTCGGGCGCGTTCTCCGGCCTGGCCGGGGCGTTCCTGGTGACGGTGGCCGCGCCGCTGTACCAGGACGGCCAGACCGGCGGCCGCGGCTTCATCGGCCTGGCCGCGATGATCTTCGGTAACTGGCGGCCGGGCGGGCTGGCGGCCGGGTCGCTGCTGTTCGGCTACACCGACGCGATGAACGTGCGCGGCGGCGGCGAGGCGGTGCACGCGCTGCTGCTGTTCGTCGCCGTGCTGCTGGTCGGCGTGGCGGTGTGGCAGTCGCGGCGCGGCGCCAGGCTGCGCCCGCTGGTGACCACCGACCTGGAGCGGCGCGCGATGCGCAACGCCTTCGTCGGCGCGGTGCTGTCGGTGGTCGCGGCCGCCGGGCTGCTGACCTGGTTCATGATGGCCGACTCGGTGGACGGCGAGCTGGTGTCGTTCACCCCGCACCTCACCACGCTGCTGGTGCTGGCGCTCGCCAGCCAGCGGCTGCGGATGCCGGCCGCCAACGGCGTGCGGTACCGGCGCGGCGAGTCCCGCTGATCCACGATCATGGCTGTATGAGCGACATCGACTGGCCCGCGCTGCGCGAGGCGGCGCGGGCCGCCATGACCCGCGCGTACGCGCCCTACTCCGACTTCCCGGTGGGCGCGGCCGCGCTGGTGGACGACGGCCGCGTCGTCACCGGCTGCAACGTGGAGAACGCCTCCTATGGCGTCGGCCTGTGCGCCGAGTGCAGCCTGGTGAGCGCGCTGCACGGGGCCGACAAGGCGCCCGGCCCGCGGCCGAGGCTGGTGGCGGTGTCGGTCGTGGACCGGCACGGCGACCCGCTGATGCCGTGCGGCCGCTGCCGCCAGCTGCTGTGGGAGCACGGCGGAGCCGACATGCTGCTGGAGACCGTCAGCGGCGTCCGGCCCATGGCGGAGGTGCTGCCCGACGCGTTCGGCCCCGACGACCTGATTTCCCGAGCCTGAGAGGACCACGCGACGTGGACGCCATCGACGTCATCCGCGCCAAGCGGGACGGCGGCACCCTGACGCCCGAGCAGATCGACTGGGCGGTCGCCGCCTACACCCGGGGCGACATCGCCGAGGAGCAGATGTCGTCGCTGGCGATGGCGATCCTGCTGAACGGTATGGACCGTTCCGAGGTGGCCCGCTGGACCCAGGCCATGATCGCCTCCGGCGAGCGCATGGACTGGTCGGCGCTGGCGCGCCCCACCACCGACAAGCACTCCACCGGCGGCGTCGGCGACAAGATCACGCTACCGCTGGCGCCGCTGGTGGCCGCGTGCGGCGCGGCCGTCCCGCAGCTGTCGGGCCGCGGCCTCGGCCACACCGGCGGCACGCTGGACAAGCTGGAGTCGATCCCGGGCTGGCGGGCCTCGCTGAGCAACGCCGAGATGCTGGACGTGCTGGGCGAGGCCGGCGCGGTGATCTGCGCGGCCGGGACGGGCCTCGCCCCGGCCGACCGCAAGCTGTACGCGCTGCGCGATGTGACCGGCACCGTCGAGTCGATCCCGCTGATCGCCTCCTCGATCATGTCCAAGAAGATCGCCGAGGGCACCGGGGCGCTGGTGCTGGACGTCAAGGTCGGCTCGGGCGCGTTCATGAAGACCGTGGACGACGCCCGCGAGCTGGCCCAGACGATGGTCGCGATCGGCACCGACCACGGCCTGCGCACGGTCGCGCTGCTGACCGCGATGGACCGGCCGCTCGGCAAGGCCGTCGGCAACGCCGTCGAGGTCGCCGAGTCGGTGGAGGTGCTGGCGGGCGGCGGCCCGGCCGACGTGGTCGAGCTGACGGTGCTGCTGGCGCGCGAGATGCTGGCGGCGGCGGGGCTGGACGGCGGCAAGGACCCGGCCGACGCGCTGCGCGACGGCTCGGCGATGGACGTGTGGCGCCGCATGATCTCGGCGCAGGGCGGCGACCCCGACGCGCCGCTGCCGGTGGCCCGCGAGGTGCACGAGATCGCGGCCCCCGCCTCCGGGGTGCTGACGCGGCTGGACGCCTACGGCGTGGGCGTGGCCGCGTGGCGGCTGGGCGCCGGCCGGGCCCGCAAGGAGGACCCGGTGTCGTTCGGCGCGGGCGTGATCTGCCACGCCAAGCCGGGCGACGAGGTGACCGCCGGGCAGCCGCTGCTCAGCCTGTACGCCGACGAGGCGTCCCGGTTCGAGCGGGCGCTGGAGGCGCTGGAGGGCGCGTACGAGATCGCGGCGGGCGGCGGCGCCGGGCCGGACCTGCTGCCGCTGGTGATCGACCGGATCTCCTGACTTTCTCCGCCGGGGCCGGAACAAGATCGGATTCTGCGGAGTCCCATCTACCGGCCCCGGCGAAGGAGAACGAGGAGCACCGTGCAGCACCGACTGGCAGCGCTGACCACCGAGACGTCCCGCAAGGCCAAGGCGGGGGTGACGGCCCTGGTGAAGTCCGTGTCGCCCACCGACCTGCCGGTCTTCTACGAGGAGGCGGCACGCCAGTTCGCCGCCGCGGGGGCGCAGGCCCTCGCCGTCTCGTTCTTCACGCAGGCCCGCAAGTACGACCAGGCATACCTGGACGCGGCCGAGATGGACCGGCTGCACGCGGTGTTCCTGGAGTTCGTGCCGCTCCGCGCGGTCGCGCCCGCGGTGCTGCGCGGCCACGTCAAGGCGATGGCGCTGAACCTGGCCCCGCGCGACGCCTACGAGCGCCACCGGGAGCTGCTGGACGCGGCGTTCACGGCGGGTTTCGTCCCGTACCCGAGGCTGTTCCCGGACGTGCGCCGCCTGGCGGTCTCGGCCGGGATCGGCAAGCGCGTGGGCGAGGAGAGGCTGGCCGAGCACCTGCTGCGCACGGGCGTCCTGCCGGTGGCCCCGATCGAGGTGTGGGAGGCGGCCGCCAAGCCCCTCATCGCGATCGCCGGCCGCGCCGGCGACCTGCTGGACCTGCTGATCGAGGCCGGGCCGGCGGACGAGCGGGCGCGGTTCGCCTGGCTGGGCGCGCTGGCCGGCGCGGGTGCGGGCACGAGGCTGACGGCCGACTGGTTCCTGACGACCGGCCGCCGCTGCCCGGCCGATCCGCTGATCGCCCTGGCCGAGCAGGCGGGCGGCGTCCTGCCGGGCGCCCCCGCGTCCGCCTCCCCGGTCCCGCCCCCGGAGGCCGATCCGCTCCTGGCGCCGGCCGCGCCGCCGCTGCTGAACGTGGAGGGCTT
Source organism: Spirillospora sp. CA-253888 (assembly GCA_050936435.1). Classification (GTDB taxonomy): domain Bacteria; phylum Actinomycetota; class Actinomycetes; order Streptosporangiales; family Streptosporangiaceae; genus Spirillospora. The sequence continues at coordinate 2,725,350 of JBNJMT010000001.1, read as the reverse complement.
CCACACCCCCTGGCGGTTCGACGCGAGCAAGCTGGGCGCCTACACCGCCCGTATCGCCGCCGAACGCCCCGTGATCGCCGCCGAGCTGGACGCGTACGCGCGCAGCGTGGGCCACTACGCGAACGTGGACTACCTGGCCGAACTGCGGACGGTGTGCGCCGATCCCGCCTTCCGGGGCCTGCTGCGCGAGCTGGCCGACCGGTGGACGGCCGAGGCGGCGGAGGCGTCGCTGCCGCTGCTGGAGCACGCGCTGTCGTGCCTGGCGCCCCTCGCGGAGGCGGGCTACTACCGGATCGAGACCGACCTGCCGAAGCCGGTGGCCGCCGACGCGGCCGAAGCGCTGGCCGCGACGCTGCGCGGCGGCATCCCGGCCGAACTGCAGGCGGTCCCCCACGGGCTGCGGAACAACGACCGCCGCCACGCGCTCCGGCAGGTCCAGCACGGCGACCACCTCACCGTCTCGTCCGGGGTGTGGGCCGTGGTGGTGCGGGCCGACGGCACCGTCCTGCCCGCCGAGCGCGGCCCCTACATCCGCGGCGAGCACCTGCTGTGGCACGACGGGGAGGGCCACTTCCTGTCGCTGCCGCGCGGCGGCGCCTGGCTGACGTTCCGCATGGAGGACGGGCTGCTGACGCTGGACCCGGCCACGGCGGGCCGCCGCCCGGACGCCCCGTCCACGAGCCGGCCGACCTTCCCGGGCGCCGCGGCCCCGAGCCTCGTCTCCTACGCCGGCGGCACGACCGAGATCACCGCCCCGGACGGCACGGTGACGGCCCGGCTGCCGTTCGCCCCCGTCAGCGCGGACGCCACCTGCCCGCCGGGCTGGTGGCCCCACCTGCGGCCCGTGGACGAGGCGGGCTCCCACGCCCTGCGCCGGACGACCCGCGCCCAGGCGGAGGCCCTGATCAACGCGGCCCTGAACGGCACGCGAGCCTTCGGTGAGGCGGTCGCGGAGCATTTCCCGGACGTCCGGGCACGGGAGTTGCGCGACGGCATGCAGGCGGCGGCGCGGACGGCCGTCGCCTGCCTGAACTGGTCCGTACGCCTGTCCGACGCTTTGGGCCTTCCGTACCCGGCGTGGCTGCCGGAGGCGATGCGGACCCGCCCCGACCTGCCCGCGGGCCGCCTCATCAAGCGGGTCCCGGCGCTGCGCAGGGTGGCCGACATGCTCCAGGAGGCCGCGGCCACCCCTGCCCAGACGCGCCCCGAGCCCATCTACCACGTGGAACTGCCGCCGAACCTGGGCGGCCTGTGGTTCACCCTGGGCAAGCTGGGCGTGGCGGCGATGAAGGCCGCGCGCCCGTGGACGATGGAGTACACCCGCCAGAGCCTGGTGGACGAGCTGTCGGCATGGGCCAACACGCCGCTGGGCGACGGCAGCGGCCGGTGGCGGGTCCTGCACTTCACGTCCCTGGCCGGGGACCGCAAGGACGCAGTGGGCGAGATGTGGCGCACCCCGACGGGCGCGCTGCTCGTGCTCAACTACCAGGGCCACCCTCACAAGGAGGGGGTCGTGCTCGAATACGCGCCCGACGGCGACTTCGGCCCGCCCGAGCTGCCCGGCTGGAAGCTGCGCCAGTTCCCCGTCGTCCACGGCTGGGGCGGCGCGGACCGGATCGCGGCGTTCCGCAGGCTGCTGGCCGAACGCGGCCCGGTGCCGGCCGACCCGGCGTGGGTGTGGCGGCTGGCGGACCTGACGGGCCTGCCGCTGGTGGACGCGGCCGAGGTCTGCTACGAGTACCTGTACTTCGTGGGCACCCCGGCCTCGGTGGTCGCCCGGCAGCCCGCCGAGATCGCCGCGTTCTTCACCGACCCGAGCGGCGAGCGCCTGAAGGCCAAGATCTCCTACCCGATGCAGGACGCCGTCCGCGAGCGGCTGATGCCGGACGACCCGGCGGACCTGTGGGACCGGGGGCCGGAGATCGCGCGGGCGGCGGCCCGCTATGCCGAGATTGGCGACATGTGACAGAGAACGGCCCGCCGACCTCCGGTAAGTTCTAGAGATGAACGAACGCCCGACCCTCGACGACATCCGGCGCGCGCCCAAGGTGCTGCTGCACGACCACCTCGACGGCGGCCTGCGCCCCGCGACCATCGTGGACCTGGCCCGCGAGAGCGGCTACCGGGACCTGCCCACCACCGACCCGGACAACCTGGGCGCGTGGTTCGCGGAGATGTCGAACTCGGGCTCCCTGGAGCGCTACCTGGAGACCTTCTCCCACACCGTCGGCGTGATGCAGAGCGCCGAGGCGCTGACGCGCGTCGCCTACGAGTGCGCCGAGGACCTGGCCAAGGACGGCGTGGTGTACGCCGAGGTGCGCTACGCGCCCGAACTGCACACCGCCACGGGCCTGACGCTGGAGCAGGTCGTGGAGGCCGTCCTGGAGGGCTTCGCCAAGGGCGGCCGCGAGCACGGCATCCGCGTCGGGACCCTGGTGACCGCGATGCGGCACCAGGCCCGCTCGATGGAGATCGCCGAACTGGCCGTCCGCTACCGCGACGCGGGCGTGGTGGGCTTCGACATCGCCGGGGCCGAGGCGGGCTACCCGCCCACCCGCCACCTGGACGCGTTCGAGTACCTCCAGCGGGAGAACGCCCACTTCACGATCCACGCGGGCGAGGCGTTCGGCCTGCCGTCGATCTGGCAGGCCATCCAGTGGTGCGGGGCCGACCGCCTGGGCCACGGCGTGCGCATCATCGACGACATCACCACGGCGTCGGGCGAGGCGCCGAAGCTCGGCCGCCTCGCCGCCTACGTGCGCGACAAGCGCATCCCGCTGGAGATGTGCCCCACCTCCAACATCCAGACCGGCGCGGCCAAGTCGATCGCCGAGCACCCGATCGGCCTGCTGCGCGACCTTGGCTTCCGCGTCACGGTGAACACCGACAACCGGCTGATGAGCGGCACGTCGCCGTCCCTGGAGTTCCACAAGCTGGTGGAGGCGTTCGACTACGGCTGGGACGAGCTGCAGTGGTTCACGGTGAACGCGATGAAGTCGGCCTTCGTGGGCTTCCCCGAGCGCCTGGAACTGATCAACGGCGTCATCAAGCCGGGATTCGCCCAGCTCAAGTGGCGTGGCGAGCGTCCGGTGGGATGATCTGAGCATGACCCCGCAGTTGCAGATCCGCTCGACCTTCGCCCGCGTGCTGGCCTGGGCGTGGCTCGCCTTCGCCGCCCTGAACCTGCTGGACCTGGCGCTCGGCCTGACCGGGAAGGCGAGCTACAACCTGACGACCGCGACCCTGGCGGTACTGCTGCTGCTGGGCTGCGGCATCGCCTACGTGGTGGGCCTGCGCCCGGCGATCCTGGCGGGCGACGAGGGCGTGGAGGTGCGCAACCCGCTGCGCGATCTGAGGGCGCCGTGGCGGACGGTGAAGTCCGTCGAGGGCAAGGACGCGGTGGTGGTGAGGTGGACGGCCGCCGACGGGACCGAGCACAAGACGAGGGCGTGGTCGCTGCAGACGTCGCCGAGAGCGCAGGCGAGGGCTGAGGCGAGGGCGGCGAAGGACAACCCGAAGGTGCCGGAGGCGTCGCTGAAGGGGCGGACGGCGACGAAGTACGCGGCGCAGCAGCTGAACGAGATAGCGGACCGGAACCGCCCGAAGGCGCGCTCGGGGGACCCGGGCAAGGCGGCACAGGCGGCGGCTCAGGCGGCGGCTCAGGCGGCGGAGGGGGCGACTGGGGCTGCGGCAGGGGCGATGGCAGGGGCGATGGCAGGGGCGACTCTGACGTGGAACAAGGCGGCGTTGGCGGCTCTGGTGGTGCCGGGGGTGGCGCTGGTGGTGGTGTTGCTGGTGGGGGCGTTGAGCTAGCAAGCCGGGCACAGCCAGGGCAGGCGCAGTCTTAAGCCTGGCTTGCACAGGGCAGAACATGCGGGCTGGGCTTGGCACGGGTTCTTACCTCAACCCCGTGCGGGCTGGGGTTGTTGGGCGTGTGGGCAAACCCGCGCGTGGTTGGGGTGGGTGGGTTCGTGTAGACCCCCACGGATTGAGTCGGTGCCTTGGCTGCGGCGAAAGCGGCTGTGTTTGCCTTGGGGGGACGTCCCCCCAAACCCCCACATCCGGGCGCCGCCCGCCCGGCGCTCGCCGGGGCTCGCGCCGTGCGTGCGTCGTCCGGGCAGGGGGCCAGCCCCCTACGTCCCCCGGCGGGGCGCTGCCCCACACCCCGCAACGGACGGCTTCGCCGCCCTGCTTGCCTACTGAGGCGGGGGCTCCGCCCCCGCACCCCCACAAAGGCCGGGTTCCGCCCGCCGTGCTTTCAACAAGCTTGCTGGGACTCCGTCCCCCGCGGCCCCTGGGCAAGGGGCTCCGCCCCCCGCCGTACGGGCTCGAACGCCGTGCCGGCGGCCCATAAAGACGCCAGTGTTTGCTGGAACTGTCGTCAGGCGGGACGGTCCCGGGCCGCCCAGCGGTGGAAGATCGCGTACAGGGCCACGGCCGTGATCACCGCGGCCGTCACGCCCGTCCCGAAGACCGTGCGGCCCCAGCCGGGCAGGCCGAGGTACAGGTCCGGGGCGACCACCGGCAGCAGGCCCGCGATCAGGGCCAGGGCCAGCACGATCCGGTTGACCCGTCCCGCCGGGGTGTCGGCGAGTTCCACCCGGCGCAGCATGTCCACGCCCAGCACCGTGATCACCGCGTAGATGACCAGGGCCGCGCCGCCCACCACCGCCACCGGCAGGGCGGCCAGCAGGCGCGACAGCGGGGCCAGCAGGCCCGCCAGGATCAGCAGCACCCCGGCCCCCGCCGTGACGAAGCGGCTGCGCACGCCGGTGAGCTGCACGATCCCGATGTTCTCGGCGCTGGTCACCAGCAGGGACGTGCCGAACACGCCGCCCGCCAGCGACACCACCGCGTCGGCCCGCGCGACCCTGGGCACGTCGCGGCCCGGGTCCGGCTCCCGGCCCACGGCCTCGCTGTTCAGGACGGTCTGGCCCGTCGCCTCCGCGAGTGACGCCAGCGCGAACACCAGCAGCGGCAGGGCCGCGAGCAGGTCGAACTTCGGCGTTCCGTAGGGGAACGGGTGCGGCACCGCCAGCACCGTGCCGCCGTCGGCCAGGGTGAACGAGCCGAGGCCCGTCACCGCCGCCACCGCGCAGCCCGCCACCAGCCCGAACAGCACCGCCATCTGCCGCCACACCCCGCGCAGCACCAGGAAGAACAGCGCCGTCAGGCCCACGGTGATCCACGCCAGCGCGGTCGCGCCGGGCGCGGCGTGGCCGGGGGTGCCGGGCTTGCCGGCCACCAGGCCGCCGGTCACCTTGATCATGCTGATGCCGATGACCAGCACCGACACGCCCAGCACCAGCGGCGGGAACAGGCCCGCGATCCGCCGGTACAGCGGCAGCACCAGCAGCAGGAACGCCGCCGCCAGCAGCACCGAGCCGGACGCGGTCGCCGCCCCGTGCTCCTTGGCGATCTGCAGGAAGATCGCCAGGGCCGCGCCGCCCGGCAGCATCAGGAACGGCAGCCGCGCGCCGATCCGCAGCACCCCGAACGACTGCAGCAGCGCCCCCGCGCCGCACAGCACCAGGGTCGCGCTGAGGAGCGAGGCCGTGCGGGCGGGGGACAGGCCGAGGGCGGCGCTCAGCATGAACGCCGCCGAGATCGGCGTGGCGATCATGGCCAGGACGTGCTGGGCGGCCAGCGGGACCATGCGCGCGGCGGGGATCCGTTCGTCCACCGCCGCCCGGTCGACCGTGCTCGTCGGCTCAGACACCCGCGCCGAGCCAGGGGATCTCGTCGGCCGCGTAGCGGTAGGCGCGGAACAGCGCGTTCCCTTCGGCCGGGAACAGCTTGCCGACCTCGGCCTCCCGGTAGCCGCCGAAGTAGGGCACCACGTACTCCCAGCACAGGTAGCCCTCGGCGGTGATCTCGAAGATGCGGCCGCCGGGGGAGTCGGTCACCAGGGTGTTGCCGTTCGGCAGGCGCTGCGCGGCGCCCATGAACGGCGCGAAGAACGCCTCGCGGGACGGGTCGTGGTACTCCCACGCGATCTTCCCGCTGCTCCGCTCGACCTCGATCACGCGGGAGAACGGCACGTCCCAGTGCGGCCGGAACACGCCGTTGTCGAAGATCAGGATGTTGCCGTTGTCCAGCTCGGTCGGGCAGTGCTGCTGGGAGACCACGCCCGGCTCGGTGCGCCACAGGATCTCGCCGGTCTCCCGGCTGATGACCACCACCGCCGAGACGCTGCGCAGGCTGGCCAGGATGTTGCCGTCGGCGAGCGGCCGGACGCTGTTGATCAGGGGCCAGTGCTCGCGCGAGTACGCCTCGTGCAGCGCGTACTCGTCGCGGTCCAGGTGGTCGGCGACCCGCCAGGACCACACGAGGTTCCCGTCGGCGTCGATCTGCTTGATAGTGTCGGCCCAGACCGTGCCGTCGGCCTCCGAGCCGGGCACCCCGCCCTTGACGGCGGCCGCCTCCGCGCCGCGCAGCGGCTCCAGCGCGGCGTAGATGATCCCGCCGTCGCCCAGGTGGTGGGCGTCGTGGTGCTGCATCGGGTCGATGTGCTCGCGGAGCACCTCGCCGTCCGGGGAGACCTCCATCATCGAGCCGCCCCGGTACTTGTCCCACATCGCGAACAGCGTGGGCTGGTCGGGGAGCGTGCCGTTGTAGGCCAGGTTGCCGTTGGGCAGGATCCGCGCGTGCCGGCCGGGCCGGTAGGGCAGCTTCCACTGGTGCACGACCGCGCCGTGCAGGTCGATCAGGTAGACCTCGCCGGTGCCGGTCAGCGGCGCGAACAGGGTGTACCCGTCGAAGGCGCGGTCGGCGTCCAGGGCGATGAGGCCGGTGCCGCGGCGGCGCCGGGTGTTCTGGTCAACGGTGCTCAACTCTGCTCCTCCATCAAACTTTGTTTGATGACAGCAAAGGTAATCTAAGATGAGGGGTATTCCGCACCACTTCGAGGGGAAATGTGACCGAGCACGCAGCGCGCATCGGGGCCGGTGTCCGGCGGCGCCGCCGTGCGCTGGAGCTGACGCTGGCCGACCTCGCCGACCGCACCGGTCTGTCGGTCCCGTTCCTCAGCCAGATCGAGAACGACCGCGCGCGGCCCAGCATGCGCTCGCTCCAGCGCATCGCCGACGCCCTGGACACCACGGCCGTGCAGCTGTTCGCGGCGGCGGACGCGCGGAAGGCGGTGGACGTCGTCCGCGCCGGACCGCCCGAGGCCACCGAGGACGGCGACGGCGGCGTGCGCCCCCTCGTCCGGGGGCACCAGCGGCTGCACGCGCTGGAGTTCACCGGCGCCCACGACTGGGAGCGGTCCTTCACGCACCGCAACGACGAGGTGATGTACGTCGTCGCGGGACGGGCCGAGGCCGAGGCGGGCGGCGAGCACTACGTGCTGGAGGCGGGGGACACCCTCTACTGCGCCGGCGGCGTGCCGCACCGGTGGCGGCCGCTGGAGCAGGGGACGCGCGTGGTGATCATCGGGATCGCCGAGCACATCGAGGTGTCCCCCGACGCGTGAAAGGCCGTGCCCCCCGGCCGGGGGGCACGGCCGCAGGTCAGGAGAGGCCGAGCGCCGCCGAGACGTCCGCCTTGAGCGTGTCGAGCGCCGCGGCCGCCTCCTCCCGCACCGGGGCCACCTCGCCGCCCTCGGGGACCGGCAGGACGACCTCCAGGTAGCACTTCAGCTTGGGCTCGGTGCCCGACGGGCGGATCACCACCCGCGCCGACCCGGTCAGGCGGAACCGCAGCCCGTCGGTCGGCGGCAGGCCCCCGGCGCCCTCGGCCAGGTCGTCGAGCGCCTCCACCGCGCGCCCGCCCAGCTCGGCGGGCGGCGCGGCGCGCAGCCGCGCCATCGCCCCGGTGATCAGCGACACGTCCGCCACCCGCACCGACAGCTGCGCCGTCGCGTGCAGGCCGTACCGGCGCGCCTGGTCGTCCAGCAGGTCGGTGAGGGTGCGGCCGTCGCGCGCCGCCTCCGCCGCCAGGCCCGCCACCGCCAGGGCCGCGCCGATGCCGTCCTTGTCGTTGACGGCCACGCCCAGGTCGTTGCCGACGCTGTAGCCGAGGGCCTCCTCGTAGCCGAAGACCAGGCGGTCGCCGGGACCGCCCGCCTTCATGATCCACTTGAAGCCGGTCAGGGACTCGGCGAACCGCACCCCGTGCGCGCGGGCGATCGAGCCCAGCAGCGACGACGACACGATCGTGGTCGCCACCAGCCGGTCGTCCCCGGAGGTGTGCCGCAGCACGTGCTCGGCCAGCAGCCCGCCGACCTCGTCACCGGTCAGCGCCCGCCACCCGCCGCCCGCCGGGACGGCCACCGCGCAGCGGTCGGCGTCCGGATCGTTGGCGATCACCAGCCGGGCCCCGCGCTCGGCGGCCAGCGCCAGCGCCAGGTCCATCGCCCCCGGCTCCTCGGGGTTGGGGAACGCCACGGTCGGGAAGTCGGGGTCGGGCTCGGCCTGCTCGGCGACCACCGCCGGCGCCGGGAAGCCCGCGCGCTCGAACGCGTGCAGGAAGGTGTCGCGGCCCACCCCGTGCAGGGGCGTGTAGACGATCGGCACGTCGGCGGCGCCCGGAACGGGCTCCCGGCCGGCGCGCTCAGGCCACAGCCCGAGGCCCGCCACCGACGCCAGGTAGAGATCGACGGCCGAGGCGTCGCGGACGTCCCAGCCGGTGCCGAGCGGCAGCTCGTCCACCCGGCCCACCGCGTCGATCGCGGCGGAGATCTCGGCGTCCAGCGGCGGGACGATCTGCGAACCGTCGCCCCAGTACACCTTGTAGCCGTTGTCGCGCGGCGGGTTGTGGCTGGCGGTGACCATCACCCCGGCCGCGTACTCGTCGAAGGTCTTGACCCAGTGCGCCAGCACCGGCGTCGGCACCGGGTCGGCGAAGACCCCGGCCCGCACGCCCGCGCCGGTCAGCACGGCCGCGGTGTCCTGCGCGAACCGCCGCGACCCGTGCCGCGCGTCGAACCCGATCATGACCTTGGGCGTGCCGCCGTCGCGCAGCAGCCGTGCGGCCAGCCCGGCGGCGGCGCGCATGACGGTGACGCGGTTCATGCGGTTGGGGCCGGCGCCCAGCTCGCCGCGCAGCCCGGCCGTGCCGAACTCCAGCCGCGCCCCGAAGCGGTCGGCGAGCGCGGCGTCGTCACCGGCGTCCAGCAGCGCCTGAAGCTCGGCCCGCGTCTCGGGGTCGGGATCCTGGGACAGCCACTCCTCAGCGGCCTTGCGGTGGTCCATCACAGCTTCGACAGCACCGTGCCCAGCAGCGCGCCCATCCGGGACGCCGCCGCCTTCCCGGCCGCGAGCACCTCCTCGTGGTCCAGGTGCTGGTCCGACAGTCCGGCCGCGATGTTGGTGACCAGGGAGATGCCGAGCACCTCCGCGCCGCCCTCGCGGGCCGCGATGGTCTCCAGCACCGTGGACATGCCGATCATGTCGGCGCCCAGGGTGCGCAGCATCCGGATCTCGGCGGGGGTCTCGTAGGTCGGGCCGCGGAACGCCGCGTACACGCCCTCCGACAGCGTCGGGTCGATCTCCTTGGCCAGCGCCCGCAGCCGGCCCGAGTACGCCTCCGACAGGTCCAGGAAGGTCGCGCCGGTCAGCGGGTTGCCGCCGGTGAGGTTCAGGTGGTCGGCGATCAGCACCGGGTCGCCGACCCGCTGGTGCTCGGGCCGCAGCCCGCCCGCCGCGTTCGTCAGCACGACGGTGCCCGCCCCGGCGGCCAGCGCGGTGCGCACGCCGTGCACGACCGGGTCCACGCCGCGGCCCTCGTACAGGTGCGTACGGCCCAGGAACACCAGGGCGCGGCGGCCCGCGACCTCCACCACGCGGATCTTGCCGGCGTGGCCCTCGACGGCCGGGGGCGCGAAGCCGGGCAGCTCGGTCACCGGGATCTCGGCGGCGGGCGCGCCCAGCGCGTCGGCGGCCGGGACCCAGCCCGAGCCCATCACCAGGGCCACGTCGAAGGAGTCGAACCCGGTCCGGGCGCGCAGCTCGTCGGCCGCGGCGCGGGCCGCGGAAAAAGCGTCGTTGCTCACGGACCCGACATTACCGCCGGGATCAGTCGCCCAAGGACGTGCACGGGCGGTTGCGCAGGTCCTTGACGTAGTCGTCGGGCGCCCCCGCCGCCTCGGCGGCGTCGGCGAGGATGCCCAGGTAGCGGGCCGAGGGCAGGCCGCCCTCGTAGTCGTCCAGGACGTACAGCCAGCAGAGCGCGTCGCCGTCCAGGGTCTGCACCCGGACCCTGATCTTGCGGTAGACGCCGAGGGCCGCGCCCTCCCAGGCGTCCAGCTCCTGCTCGTCGAACGGGGGGACGTCGTAGAGCACGACGAAGACCTGCTCGAACCGGTCCTCGACCACCGTCGCGAGCGCGCCGTCCCAGCCCTTGTCCTGGCCGCCGAAGGTCAGCCGCCAGCCCGACAGCCAGCCGGTGCCGCGCAGCGGGGAGTGCGGGGCCCGGGCCGCCATCTGCTCGGGGTCCATGTTGGAGGCGTACGCCGCGTACAGAGTCACGCCGCCCAAGCGTACGGCACCCCGTACGGGTCACTCCCTTGAGTAGTAAACAATGGTAGATGTGACTCGCATTGTGATCATCGGAGGAGGCCCCGGCGGCTACGAGGCCGCCCTCGTCGCGGCGCAGCTCGGCGCGGACGTGACGGTGGTGGAGCGCGACGGCCCCGGTGGCGCCTGCGTGCTCACCGACTGCGTGCCCTCCAAGACCCTGATCGCCACCTCCACCCGCATGGCGGTGATGAGCGAGTCGGCGGCGCTCGGGCTGCGCTTCAACGGCGGCCCCGACGGCATCGTGGGCGGCCTGGAGGCCGATCTCGCGACCGTCAACAAGCGGGTGAAGGACCTGGCCCGCGCCCAGTCGTTCGACGTGGCCGAGCGGCTCGCCTACGAGGAAGTCAAGATCGTCCGGGGTGAGGCCCGGCTGGTCGAGCCGCACGTGGTGGCGGTCGGCGACCGGCACATCCGCGCCGACATCGTCCTGCTCGCGACCGGCGCCACCCCGCGCGTGCTGCGCGGCGCCGAGCCCGACGGCGAGCGCATCCTCAACTGGCGCCAGCTCTACGACCTGCCCTCGCTGCCCGAGGAGCTGATCGTGGTCGGCTCCGGTGTGACCGGCGCCGAGCTGGCCGGGGCCTACCTGTCGCTGGGCTCGAAGGTGACGCTGGTCTCCTCGCGCGACCGCATCCTGCCCACCGAGGACGCCGACGCGGCCTCGGTGCTGCAGGAGGTGTTCCTGCGCCGCGGCATGAAGGTCATGTCGCGCTCGCGCGCGGCCGGGGTCGAGAACACCGGCGACGGCGTGGTGGTCGCGCTGGAGGACGGCCAGAAGATCAGGGGCTCGCACTGCCTGATGACGGTCGGCATGGTGCCCAACACGCGCGGCATCGGCCTGGAGAAGGCGGGCGTCAAGCTCACCTCGTGGGGCACCGTCGAGGTCGACAAGGTGTCGCGGACCTCGGTCCCGCACATCTACGCCGCCGGCGACTGCACCGGCGTGCTGAACCTGGCCTCGGTCGCGGCCATGCAGGGCCGGATCGCGATGTGGCACGCGCTGGGCGAGGCCGTGCAGCCGCTGAAGCTCGGCTGGGTCGCCTCCAACATCTTCACCGACCCCGAGGTGGCCTCGGTCGGCGTCAGCCAGAAGATGGTCGACTCGGGCGAGGTGAACGCCCGGACGGTCATGCTGCCGCTGTTCACCAACGCGCGGGCCAAGATGCAGGGCTTCGAGGACGGCTTCGTGAAGCTGTTCTGCCGCCCCTCCACCGGGATCGTGCTGGGCGGCGTGATCGTCGCGCCGCGCGCCAGCGAGCTGATCCACGGCGTGTCGGTGGCGGTGCAGCAGCACCTGACGGTGGACCAGGTGGCGCACACCTTCACGGTGTACCCGTCGATGTCGGGCAGCATCCAGGAGGCGGCGCGCCGGCTGATGACCGAGCACGCCTACTAGAAGCAGACGTAGTGGCGCGTCGTGTTCCGCCGGCAGGACACGACGCGCCACTTCGCGTTCAGGCGGGCGGGTCCAGCCCGTGCTGCCGGAGCCGGGCCCTGCGCAGGTCGTCGGCGCTGATCGCGACGGTGAACACGCTGGACACCAGCACGAGCGCCACCACCAGCGCCCGGATCCACCAGGCCGTCGGCAGGAACGCCAGGCCGGCGCAGATCGGGAGCATCAGCGCCAGGTGCCGGAGCAGGACGCGGCCGCGCCAGCCCGCGTCGGTCAGGTCGTGGCGGACCCAGTCGCGGTTCTCGGGCGGCAGCCGGAAGCCCAGCGCGTACCGGGCCCACCGCAGTGGGCCCGGATCGCCTGGCAGCCGGGCCATCGCGGGCTTTTAGAACCCGCCGCCGCCGAAGTCGCCGCCGCCCCCGCCGAAGTCGCCACCGCCGCCGAAGTCGCCGCCGCCGAAGCCCCAGTCGTCCCCGCCGCCGCCGATGCCGCCGCCTCCGTCGAAGCCGCCGCCGTAGCCGTAGCCGAGGCCGCCGAAGCCGCCGCCCATCATCGAGCCGAGCATGGTGCCGATCATCATGCCGCTGATCAGGTCCATGCCGCCGTACCCGGCGTAGTAGCCGCCCGCGTAGGGCGCGTAGGCCGGTCCGGCGTCCCAGTAGGGGCGACGGCCGTTGCCGTAGGGCACCATCCGCACGTCCGGGGCGCCGCCGGTCAGCACGGCCTGGGCGTCGGCCGCGCAGGCCGGCACCGACCGCGCCACGCCGCCGGGCGGGGCCCACATGACGTCCTGCACGGACGGGCCGTGCTGCGGGTTGAAGAAGCAGGGCGCGCGCCGCTCGGGCACCGGCTCGCCGGCCAGCCGGGCGCGGGTGGCGGTCATGTAGTAGCGGCCGTCCTCCAGCGCCTCGGCCACGGCCCCCATGTCCGAGGGCACGGCGGCCCGCTCGGTGGCGGTCTTGGCCTTGTCGTAGGAGTTCATGGCCCGCTCGTAGTCCTCGCGGATGGGGGCGGGCAGCTCCTTGTCCATGACGTTCAGGTCCAGGCGGGCGATGTCCTCGCCGAGCAGCGTCACGTCCTCCTCGACGCCCTGCTTCAGCTCGGCCATCTCGCGGGCGTCCTTCTCCCGGCGGCGCTTGCGCGCCATCAGGAAGAAGCCGAGCCCTCCGGCGACCACCAGGAGCAGCACGCCGAGCGTGGCGAACATGCCGACCATGCCGCTGCGGGCCTGGTCGTCGGCCTTCTTCTCGACCGCCCGGGTGAACCCGACGATCTGGTCGACGGCCGACGCCCCCTGGACGCCGCTCCGAGCGATGACCTGGTTGATCTCGGAGCCGCTGAGGTCCTTGGAGACGGCGCGGATGTGCTGTCCGTCGGCGGTGACCGCCACGTAGGTCTTGCCCTTGCCGACGGTGTTGGCGATGCCGACCAGCGTCGACCGGACGCCGGCGAGGTTCGTGCTGTCGGGGATGATGACGGCCCGGACGTCGGCGTCCTCCGCCGAGTCCAGCGCCTGCCGGGCGCGCTCCCGGTCACCGGCGGGGACCGCCGATTCGACCGAGCTGACCACGTACAGCCGGGACTTGAGCAGGCCCTGGGCGATCTGGGTCGTGGTGTCGGCCTGGGCCGGTGCGGCGAACCCGGACATCAGCAGGGCGACGACGACGGCGATGACTGCCGAAAGGGCGCCGAGACGCGCCTTCCGCACGGACAGCGGTTCCGAGGTCATGATTACAGTCTGCCTCCTTACCAGGTAAGACGCGCGGGCGGCGGCGGACGTTCCGCTCCTTTGCCCACCCTTTGGACGCGCATGCCGGCGCGCTTCCCCCGGCGCCGGAACCCGGTGGCTCCCGGTCTGGTCCCAGGTGCGTGATCAATCCCCTTGTACCCCGTTCGCCCCCCGCGACCCCTGAACGAAGACGCGCTTTGACGGCCGTGACCTCCCTGGACGCCCTGCGCCGGTTCAGCCCCGGCACCGCAGGCGGCGGCAGAGCGTCAGGTGCGTTTCGGAGCGGCGCCCTTCCGGACCGTGGGACGACCAGAGCACCCGGGGCCTCCCGTCGGCGCCCACCTTCAGGTCCAGCGGGCCCGGTTCGTCCTTCCACGAGCCGATCGGGACCGACGTACGGTCCGCGCAGCCAAGGTCGTGGCAGGCGACGAGCAGCGTCCGGCGGCGCGCCGGATCGTAGGCGGCCAGCAGCAGTAACCCGTCGGGGCCGAGCGCCAGCGCCGGGGCCGGGCGGCGGCCGTTCCGTCCCGCAGCGCCACCGAGCCCAGCGGCCCGTCGTCGATCCGCCGCTCGAACCGCCGCGTCCGCAGGCCGCCCCGGCAGGACCGGTCGGCGCACGACCCCAGGAGAAGAACCCGGCAGACGTTCCGGGCAGGGTCAGCGCCAGCACGGGCCAGGGCGGCGGGCGCCGGGGAGGCTGGCCACCAGTGCCGCCGGGTCCAGCGGGCGCTGCCGGATCGTACGGTGACACCACGGTGACCGGATAGCCCTGGTTCAGTACGGCCACCGCCAGTGACGTGCCCTGGAGCACCGCCGTGAACGCGCAGAGCAGCCCAAGCAGCGTCCACGCGAGCGTTGTCGCGGCGATGCCCTCCCGGCCCGCCAGCGCCCACCACACCGCCGCTCCGAGCCCGCCCGGCACCGCCGCGCACACCACGACCAGCAGGCCGGAGCGCGTCTGCCGGTGCAGGCCGGCCGTGAACGCGCGGCGGAGCGCCGCCAGCGGGCCGAGCCGTTCCAGCACCATGAAGCGCTGGCGCCTGCCCGCGCAGCAGCCGTCCCGTCACGGCCAGCACCCCGAGGACCACCGGCACCCCGTCCGCGACGGCCCGCGCCTCGGCCGACCGCCCCGTCGCCCCCGTCACATCACCCCCACCCCCTCGGAAGCAGAAAGTGTCCTCACCGCCCGGCGGACCGCGCAATCGCGATGGCCGCTTCCGGAAACGGCGACGGCGCCCCGCCCCCGATGACCGGGGGCGAGGCGCCGTCAGGTGCTCGGAGCGGGGTCAGGAGTCCTTGATCTCGCAGATCGAAGACGGGGGTTTTCGGCTGTTTGGAGCCTAGTCCGGTCGGTGGTCTCTGAATGCCTTCCCGCGCTGGTCAGAGCACGTATGCGGGGATGGTCTTACTTCGGTTCCTTGGAGCCTGTTGGAGCCCTACTGAATCCCATCCGTGGGGATCGAGTGGGGTGCGTGGGGGACTCAGAGGTCTTGATCTGCCCGGACTGTCGTCAGCCGGTACCGGTGGCGTCCGCGCTGTTCAGCGGGCCTGTGCGCTATCTGCTGTGCGCCGAGCGACTCGATGAGTCGTCGCCCGACTTCGTTCGTTCGATCCAGTTCGATGACGGCATCCTCGATGCCGTTGGCCCTTGCGAAGGGAAGCGCCGCTGAGAGAAGGGCCCGGCCGTAACCCTGACGGCGTTCAGACGGCCGAACGGTCACCCATAGCTGGCTCCCGAACTCGCCAAGGGTGCTGGTCGCGGGGTGATGGCGAAGCGAGGCCCGGCCGATGTAGCGGCGTCCCTGCGGGGTGTCGGTGACGTACCACCAGGCCGTGCAACGCAGAGGCTCGGTGCCAGGACGGAGCGCGGTTCCGTCGATCAGCCCTGAGACGTAGCAGTCCACGCAGTCACCGGACCGCAGGTCGGCCAGCGTGAGGCCGTCGGCGTCGGGCCTGCCGTCGACGGCGTCATGTTCGGCCATGGCCTCTAGGAAGCTGTCGCGCAGCTTCGCATCGGGCTGAATGAGGAACGCCGCCGTCTGGGGCGTGAGCGCCTTGGTGGTGGTCGTCATGTTCCTCAGCTTCGCATCGGTCGGGGGTCTGTGACAGGTGAACTCAGGGGCGTGCACAAACGATCGGCGATCGCCTTGGTGATCGGCAGACCGGTGGCGATCTCCACGAAGCCGTACATGCCGAGCGGGTTGCACTCCAGGAACACCCAGTCGCCGGAATCGTCGATCACGAAATCGAACGCGCCGTATTCCAGACCGAAGCGGCTGAGGTAGAGCAACAGCGCCCGATGCACGTCGCGCGGAACGTCCAGGGGGCGATAGCCCACGTTGGGAATGCCGCGCCAGTCGACACGGTCGGCGCCGGTGATGACGACCGCGAACGCCACACGGCCGACGCAGGTCACCCGCACCTGACGGCCGCCGACGATCTCTTGGAACATCGAGGCCGCCCCCAGTTGGGGCGGCAGTTCCGCACCGTTGACCGGTGTGGCCATGACCATCCGGCAGTCGTCTACTCCCTGGGAGTGGAACGCCTTGTACAGGACTTCGCGGCGAGCGGCCCAACGTCGTGCCATCTCTCCGGAGGTTGTGATCAATGTGGGTGGAACGGTGAAACCTACTTCGTTCGCGGCCCGGAGTTGGACCGGCTTGAAGTTCGCCATGGCGACCGCGCCCGGATGGTTGATCCATCGGACCGGCAGCGATCGCAGCACGCCGTGAAGCGCCGCTGTGTCCTCACGGGCGGCCCAAGCGCGGCAGGCGTCGTCAACGATGGCCGGATGCCCGGCCGGAGGAGTCGGCCAGCGCCACAGCACCGACACAACGTCCTCCAGCCGGACGGCACGGTGTTCGTCTTGGATCACGTTGCGCCAGCGACCGCCGGTCAGCTCGACGTCCATGTCGACGCCTGCGGCTCCGGGGTCCAGCCGCATGACCGTTTCTCCACGCTGCGTCAGCTCGGAGACGATCAGGTCAGCGGTGTGGTCGTCGGCGTCGGTCACCACGAGCACCGTGCGCACTGGGGATCAGCCTCCGTCGTCGGTCTTGTTGTCGTTGTTCTCGGTACCCCAGGTGACCGTGTACTGGCGCAGCAGTGCGGGCTGCTGCACCAGCGGACGGCCGCCGGTCACGTTGAGCTGGATGGACGGGTCATAGGTGACGTCCGGCAGAGGTGCGGTGTACACCTCCGGCAGGCGGACCTGGTGCTCCAGGCCGTAGGGAACCATCAGGGATCTCCTTTCTCCTCCACAGGGAGGAATCAATCGCGCACCTCAGCGCGATCGGGCTTGTACGAGTGATCTCGATGGCGACGCCACTGACGACCCGACAGGCCATCCACCGTCGCCCGGTTGCGTCGTACATGAACCCCCAGGACGGGTAAGCGCACCGCAAGCGCGCCAGGATCTCGGAGACCGATGGTTGGCGGTAGGGCTGGGGAGGCGCGTAAGCACCAGTGAAGCGGCGTTGCGGTTGAGGGCGGGTCGGCATCCGTGCTCCCTGACTGGGTGGCTCGTGCTCTCTTAGGCAACTCCAGAGAGCAGCCCCTTCCCAGGGCAGCCACGGCGCATGGATGGTGCATCTGTGGTGCATCCGCGCTTCATCGTTGCTTCGCGTCCTACGCTGACGTAGGAAAACGGGCATCACGTCCGGCATCCCCTCGGAGGCGTTCATGACGGCGACCAGGCGACAACGCCTTGCCGCGCGCCGTAGAACTCAGGGGTTCACCCAAGAGTCTCTAGCGACAGAGTTGGGGGCCGATCGCTCCACTGTTGCCCGCTGGGAACGCGGGGAATGCGAACCACAGCCGTACTACCGCTCCAGGCTCGTTCAACTCCTGCGGATCACCCCGGAGGAGCTGAACAGACTTCTGGAAATTCACCCCCAGCGGCCGACGCATCCTTCGGTTCTTTCTGACCCACCTCTGGCGGACGAAGCGATAGGGGAGGCGGTGCCCTCGACAGGCACCCTCTTTGATGAACTGGAGAGCATGAACCGCCGGGACTTGCTTCGCCTGCTGAGTGTTGCCGGGACGCTGGTCGCGGTCCCCAACCTGACCACTGAGGCACACGCCGACGACGCAGAACAGATCAAGCAGTTCGAGTCGCTGAACTCCCACCTGTGGCAGGTCTTCGCCCTGTCTCCGTCGAAGCGCACGGTCTACCCAGTAGTGCGTCAGCAACTCGACCTGTTGACGGGCAACCTCCGCCAAGCCCACTCGCAGGCCACGCGCGATCGCCTGTGTGTGGCGACCGGCAATCTTCTGCAACTCGCCGGAGAGATCCTGTTCGACGCCGACAGGTACACCGACGCTGCCCACTGCTACAAGCTGGCAGCGGACGCGAGCAAGGAAGGCGGGGCGTTCGACCAATGGGCCTGCGCGCTCACCCGTCATGCATACCTGGACATGTACGAACGCCGGTTCACCACCGCGATGCCTCTCCTGGACGGAGCGGCCCATGTCGCCGGACGCGGAGACAGCCAACTGTCCACCCGGTACTGGATTGCCGCTGTGCAAGCTGAGGCTCATGCCGGGTTGGGCGACTTCGACGCCTGCCAGCGGGCACTGGACACCGCCGACCGGGTCCAGGAACTCACCGCCTCCGCGACACCGGGCGGTTGGCTGCGCTTCGACGGTTCGCGGCTGGCCGAGGAACGCGGCACCTGCTATGCGGTTCTCGGCCGGACCGACTTGGCATCTGTCGCCCTAGACCAAGCCCTCAACAGCACGTCCTCACCGCGACGGCGCGGCAGCATCCTCGTTGACCTGGCCACACTCGGCATCCGCGCGAAAGACCTCGATCAGGCCATCTTCTACGGCGAACAGGCCGCCGACCTGGCCGATCAGACCCGCTCATCCGGTTACATCGGCCGCAAGCTCCGTAGCTTGCGGACCGAACTCGTCCCAATGCTGTCCGATCGACGAGCGGCGCAGCTCAGCGAACGAATCGCCCAACTATGAGGAGTGCCATGCAGACAGACCCGCAAGCCCGCCAAGACAAGCAAGGGCGCGTCTTCCGTGAGGCGTGGATCGCAGGCGTGCGCAAGTACTACCCCGGTGAGCCCAAGCCCGGCTACATCGCTCCTTGGGAGGAAACCCCCGATTGGGAGCGCCAGGCGGCCAGCGCGGTCTTCGGACAGGTCGCTGATCTCATCACCGCCTCACAGGGCGGATCGGCGAAGCTCACACGCGAACAGAAGGGCCGCTTCGTCGCACTGTGCTGGACCGCCCAGATCTACCGGCACTTCCCCGATCCCAAGCCCTCCTACGTCGCAGACTGGGCAGATCTGCCGTCGTGGCAGCAGGAGACCGACGCCGACATCTTCGAAGCAATCGAGCAGAGCCTGTGACCCGGCGCAGTGCAACGCATCCGCGCTTGTAGGAACCCGATAAGTACCTACCGCGAAAGCGGCTCCAGCTCGATCCGGCCGGGGCCGCTCTGGCGTGTTCGGGTAGTGGGAGACCTACAAGCTCACGTCCGGGGCCGGCTGATCCTTCGGCTTGACTCGGCCCATCACGGCGACCGGGCCTCAGATGTGCTTGCTTCCTTCAACCTCGGGCGTGGCGGGCTGCGCGGTCCGGTTTGGTGGATCGCTCCGGGTTCGGATAATCCTGTTCGGTGACTGTCTCGCGCTGGGCTGGCAGTCGGGGGAGGTCGTTGATGGCGGAGCCGTGCCGGGCGCTGGACTTCACGCACGAGTTCAAGGCGCTGTACCTGGAGATGCTGTACGAGGAGATCCGCGATAAGGACGGAAAGCTGCGGGGGAATGTGGACCCTCAGCTTGGCCTGCTGTACATGGTGGCGCTTCTGCACCACTACAACCGGGGCAGGTCCGAGACGTTCGTGTCACGTCGGACCATCGGCGACGATCTGGGCATCCATTCCAACGGTGCGCCGCTGAAAGCGGTTCTGGATGCCTTCCTAGAGCATGGGTTCCTCGTTCGCCGTGGCTCCAAGCACCGGACCGACCTGCTGACCATCACGCTGCCCGAAGCACTCAGGACCAAGTACCCGAACCTGGAAGACGCTGTGCACGGCCCGCTTCTGAACGCCCCCTCGGAGTCGCCAAAGCCGGAACCGCAACAGGCCGAGGTGTCACAGGCGACCGCGGCGGCTGTGATGGAAGACCCGTTCGTTCCAGAAGCCGAGCGATGGAGGATGCAGGACCCCTTCGCGGCGGAATGAGGCGTGACTGTCATAAATACATGACCTAACCCGTATCCCTGTACCCAGAACTCCGGGACCCGGAACCCAGAACTCCGGGACCCGGAACACCGGGTCCCGGAAACAGTACAAGTGCTACTGGACGGGCCCGTCCGGCTTTGCCTGCCGGTTTCGACGGACCACAGGACTCCCAAAGGAATGTGGGACAGGCCACAGTCACCAGGTGCCCCGGATACTGCTCCGGGGCACATCTATTTGGGAAAGGGAGGGCGCTAACGCCCTCCATCCCTCCGAGTGAGACCGAAGTCACTCCCACTGGATGTGCCGGATTCGCCAGAGTCACGCATCTATATAGAAGCCGGAAGAGGTACATGCCCGTAGAGGGCGGAAGCCTCCGGGCTGGAGCCCTACGGCTTCCTTCTTCCTTCCAGTAGACCCGGCGGAGTCTTCCGCCGTGGCCCCAGGGCTCACCGCCGAGCGGTGGCCTTCCTTTTTCCGCAGGCCGTTCGTTGTCTGCGGAACCCCGCTGAACCTGCCACGTTCACGACTTCACCACCGTCTCGTCTCCTCGGTGGTGGTCCCTGGCCCCGGCCGGGGTCCTTGGTTGCTGTGGCAGGTTCCCAAGGGCCCCATCCGGGGCCCTTTTTCGTTCCCAGGCCGGTCCCCAGGACCGGCCTTCGCTGTTTCAGATTCGAGTTACAGAAAGTGAAGGTGCATCGTCGATGACGTTCGCCGGTATCCCCATGGCCACCTCGTTCATTCCCGAGATCTGGGCCGCCGAGGCTCAGGTCAAGCTGGACGACACGCTGGTGTTCGGCTCACGGTTCGCGGTCAACCGCGACTATGAAGGCGAGATCGCCGACCAGGGCGACACGGTGCGGATTCCCAACCTCGCCGACCCGGAGGTGGTGGACTACACCGCCTACACCAGCTACGACTACAAGCGGCTCGACATCAGCCACCAGGACCTGAAGATCGACCGTGGCAAGGCGACCTTCGTCAAGGTCGACGATGTGGAACAGGCGCAGACCGCCGCCGGGTTCAACATCCTTGGTGAAGCCAGCAGGCGCATGGGCTATGTGTTCGCCCATGAGATGGACACCCACATCGGAGCCCAGATGGCTACCGCTGCGACCCAGGTCGAGATGGCGTCGGCCCCAACCACCGGGGACGCCTTCTACAAGGGGATCTTGAAGCTGCGGACGCTGCTGTCCGACAACGGTGTTCCCCTGGGCGCGCGGTTCCTGGTGATCAACCCGGCCGCTGAAGAACTGCTGCTGGACTGCGACAAGTTCATCGCCGCCGCCAACTACGGCAACGCCGAGCCGATCCAGAACGGCCGGATCGGCTCGATCGTCGGGTTCAACGTGCTGGTCACCCAGAACATGCCTGCCGGGCCGCTGGCGATCGCCGGTCACCCGCTGGCGACCACGGTCGCCCAGCAGATCGTCAGGACCGAGCCGGAGCGTCTTCAGGGCACCTTCGCCAGCGCGGTAAAGATGCTCAACGTGTACGGCATGAAGGTGCTGGAGCCCAAGGCCCTGACCAAGCTCACCGTGAAGGCTGGCTGACCCTCCCGCCCTGAGCGCTGGCCCCTCCGGGGGCCGGCGCTTGGTTCGGGTTCTTACGAAAGGAGATCCCGAGATGGTCGATGAACTCGGCCTCGCCCAGCGTGGTCAAGCGCTTTGGGGCGACATCACCCAGGAATACGGAGAGCCGCAGGCGGAGAAACTTCACCTCCTCATCGAAGCGTGTCGTTTGGCGGACCAAATGGAGGCGCTGGAAGCGATTCTGAAGGCCGATGGGTACGTGGTGAACCTTCCGGGCGGGAACGTCAAGCGCCATCCCGCCGATACGGCTCTCAAGGACGCACGGAGCCTGTTCCTCAAGACCCTTGCCGCGCTAGAACTCCCGGAGGAGGTGTAACCGTGGGACGCAGTTACGGGAACACCCGCTCAGAGCGCGCCCGCCAGCGCAAGCCCAAGGGCGGTAAATGGAAGCGCGAACAGAAGTCCTCAAGCGACGCTGAATGCGTCTGTGACAGCTTCCGAGGCCCCAGGAGTCCCCAGTATGGCCAACCCTGCGGACAGGGCCCATGCGTGACCGTCAGGGACGGCCAGGACTACGCCATGGGCGTGGGGCTGGGATTCTCCCGGTGTGTCTCGGCTGCTAACCGGTGCGTGACCTCCGGATGGTGCGCCACACACGATCCCCTGTGACCTGCTCGACAGCCAGCCCAAGCCCTCCCGGCTCGGGCCTTTTTCTTTCTGTCAGCATTCGAAACGCCTTTTTATGGGCGGTCAAAAGTTTTTCAAACTTACAAGACGCGGAGAGGGGAGACGTCTCTCTCCCGTGCGAGAGATGAAGTTACGCACCCCCCCACCCCCTGACCTGCGCCTGAAAGATGAACCAAGCGGGCTTGATTCCGCGCTTCTTTCCAGTCCGAGTCATCCAATGTGGCGTACTTCACATCAATTGATGAGTGTGTACTTGTGAGCTGCGCATTCTCTGCATGAGTCGCCGCAAACGGCGCTGCTTTCGCTGCGCTGTGACTTGTCATTCGCTGAGTTGCGGCTTTACGTTGTGGCTCCGCTCAGCGGCCAGCGCCAAACACGCCAGCCGCTGAGCCTCCCAACTGCCCGCCCCTCCTCCACCCCTCCACTTCCCGCCCTCTCCCACTTCCCGCGCTCTGCGCACGGGACACGGGAAGGGCGCGGATAGGGGAACCGAGTGAAGGAAGTTGGGGCCAGACACAGGCCAGCCCCACAGCGTCACTCCGCCAAGAACGCCGCTGTGGGGCCAACGGAAAGAAGCATCTCATGTCCTCCAACCGTCCCACCGTGTCCGATGCCGTGTACGTCGGCCCGTTCGGGAAGATCACCGCAGCGATCGACCCGCACACCGAAGGCGACCGTGTCGGCGTCCTGGTGACGCTGCTGTCCGCCTTCTCAGCGGTGATCGGCCATGACGTCAAGATCGCGCACGGCAAGACCCAGCCGCTTAGCTTCTGGCCGGTGCTGGTCGGTCCGACCGGCAAGGGGCGTAAGGGCACCGCGCACGGTGCCGCGATGCAGGTCCTCAGCGTCGCCTATGCGGGCTTCATGGACACCTCCATGGTCGAAGGGTGCCCGCGCACCGGGGAGGGCTTCACCGCCACCTTGGAGACGCTGGCCGTGGGCGATGTGGCCTCTCCGGTCTTCCTGGTCGAGGAAGAAGGAGACAACCTGATCGACGCCGCCAAGCGCTCCAAGACGCTGGGAGTGGCGTTCCGCAAGGCATGGGACGGGTCCACCCTCACCAACATCACCAAGCAAGGTCAGATCGTGGTGAAGCGTCCGCACCTCGGCATGGTCATGCACGTCCAGCCCAAGAACTGGGCAGCGATCTCCGGCACCAAGGACGCGACCGGAGGGACCTACAACCGGTTCTTCCCGGTGTATGTCGAGCGAACCAAGAAGGTCCGGCTGTCGAAGGCGCGCACGCCTTCGGAGGTGGTGGTCAAGCTCGCGCGCAAGCTGCGGGAGATGATCGCCTACACGGTCAACGTCTCCGAGGTCACCATGCCCGCGACGGTCGAGGACATCTTCGAGGACAAGCACCGGCCGATCATCGAAGCCCTGACGCTCGGTACCGAAGCGCTGGCCCAGTACGCCGAACGCGCTCTGGGGTACATGCTGCGTCTGGCCGCGCTGTACGCGCTGGCCTCCAAGCGGGATGAGATCCACGTGGCGGACTTGGACGCCGCTACCGCGCTGGTCACCTACATGGTCGAGACCGTGACCCATGTCCTCCCCGACGCTCAGTCCGAAGGCGGGGATCTCCCGGTCCGCATTGAGGCGTACATCCGGGAAGCCGGGGAGATCGGCCGGACCTCCACCGAGATCCTGAAGAAGTACGGGATCAAGCGCGAAGCGCTGGACCTGATCGTGGCCAACCGCGACACCCTCAGCGTCGGGCAGGGCCCTTACACCGGCGGTCGCCGCGCCGACATCTTCAAGTACACCGAACCGGTCGTGGTCGAAGACGTCACGGTCACGGCCACCATCGAGGACTTCGGGGACCTCTCGCCGGAGCGCGAAGCAACCGAGATCTCCCAGGAAGCGCTTGAGGCCGTCATGTACGGCTCTGCCGAACCGCCCGTCACCGAACCGCAGCACGCCCCGGACCCGGTCACCGAGATCCTGGCGACCCTGCCGGACAAGCCGCTGAGCGCGGCCGACTTCGCCGCCCTGCTGGACGGCGAACCGAAGAAGGCCAAGAAGCCGAAGAAGGCCAAGGCCAAGAAGTCCAAGAAGAAGGCCAAGCAGCCCAAGGCAAACCCCGTGCCCGCACCCGCGCCGCTGAGCATGGCCGACCTGCGGACCCTGCTGGACACCCTGCCCGCCGACCAGCGGCGGTCCCTGCTGGCCCCGGTCCAGGAATCCCTGGACTTGGACGGCGCGGCCCTCACCGCCGCCGCCTGACCCTCCCCTTCACTGCCGTCCCGGCCCTTGGCCGGGCCGGGACGGCAGCCTGCCCACACCCCACCCACACCAAGGAACCAAGTTGCGCCACCTCAGCACCGTCCCCGAGACCCCCGAACCGCTCATGACCGTCCCGGCCGTCGCCGCCTACCTCAACGTCAAGGTCTCGTGGGTCTACGACCACCGCCGCGAACTCCCGTTCTTCAAGGTCGGCAACCAGCTCCGCGCCCGCCGCACCGATCTTGACCAGTGGCTCACAGGCCAGCGCGCCGCCTGATCTCTCCGGGCCAATCCACCACGCCCGGCAAGGGCAACCGACACGGAAGAAGGACGATGGCTGACAAGTGGGAAGGCAAGACTCCAGACGGAATCTCGTGGCGCTACAAGCTCAACCGCAACGGTGAGCGCGCCAAGGGTGCGAACGGCCGCCCTGTGAAGGTCTACGGCTGGCGGACCACCATCGACGGCAAGGAAGTCCGCGTGAAGCCGTCTGAGGACTTGGAAGCGGTCCGCGCTGAGCGGGACCGTATCCGCACCACCCGCCGCGAAGGCACCTACGTGGACCGTCGTAAGGGGCAGATCCTCTTCAAGGACTACGCGGCCAAGTGGCTGACCTCCAAGACCGACGTCGACCCTGACAGCAGCATCCGGACCTACAAGTCACGGCTCAACGCGACGATCAATCCCCTCATCGGGGAGAAGAAGCTGACGGAACTCGCTCCGGATGTCCTTCAGGACTTCGTGAACGACCTTCAGAGGCAGGGCAAGCACCCGACCCTGTACTTCAACACGGTCGCCGCGATCCTCCGCGACGCGATCAACAAGGACGTGATCGTACGCAAGGACCCGAAGGTGGGCGTGATCGTCCCGCCGCGCAAACCACGGGAGCCGAAGTCGCTGACCAAAAGGGAGTACGCGGAGACTGAGAAGGCACTCAGCTCCAACACCAAGCTCCGGACGATCTTCACTGTGCTCGGCGAGACCGGCGCGCGGCTCAGCGAAGGCTTGGCCCTGTGCGAAGACCAGATCAACGAGCAGACCGGCGAAATGGTCATTGATCGACAGGTTGCCAAGCACCACGTGACGAAGGAGACCTATCTGAAGGAGCCCAAGAGCCGGTCGGGCATCCGGCGCGTGCTGATGTCCCCGGACCTGGCCCGTGCTCTCAAAGAGTGGATCAAGGAGAACCCGCCCACGGACACGGTGATCCGTTTTCGGTACCGCGACGGCCATGAGGAGATGCGCGCCGTACGGCTGATCTTCACCACCGATGCGGGGCGGCCGATGGTCCGTGACTCTCTCAAGAGCCTGTGGAAGTCGGCTTGCAAGGCGGCGGGGATCGCTGTGAACCCCCACCAGCTCCGCCACTCCCTGGCCACGCTCCTCATCGGGGAGCGCGTGGACGTGAAGACGGTCCAGTCCATCCTTGGCCACAGTCGAGCGAGCACCACGCTCGACATGTACACCGACCCCACCGACGAAGGGCGGGAGAGCGCGCTTCAGGCACTCTCCCGCCGACGTCTCAAGGCTGTCTAGCTTCCCCACCTCGTGGGGATCTCATGGGGATTCGCTCCCCGCCCGCCGCATAGCAGCAGGTAGACGGCTGGCTGTCAGCCCCCGTCTTTGATCTCGCAGATCACCGCGCCGCTGGAGACGGTCTGGCCGACCTCGGCCGCCAGGCCCGTGATCGTCCCGGCCTTGTGCGCGGTCAGCGGCTGCTCCATCTTCATCGCCTCCAGGACCACGATCGTGTCCCCGGCCGCGACGGTCGCGCCGTCCGCGGCGACGATCTTGACGATCGTGCCCTGCATCGGGCTCACCAGCGAGTCGCCCGACGCCTGCGCGCCGCCGCCCTTCTTGCCCGCGCGGCGCTTGGCCGGGGCCGCCTTGCCCCCGGCGCCGGCCGCGGCCGACGCGCCGAGCCCGGCGGGCAGCACGACCTCCACGCGCTTGCCGCCCACCTCGACGGTGACGCGCTCGCGCTCGCCCGCCTCCTCCTCATCGGCCGGAGCGGCCTGGTAGGGCGGGATCCGGTTGTCGAACTCGGTCTCGATCCACCGCGTGTGCACGGTGAACGGCTCGCCGTCGTTCTCCGGCACGAACGCCGGGTCCTCCAGCACCGCCTGGTGGAACGGCAGCACCGTCGGCATGCCGTCGATCACGAACTCCGCCAGCGCGCGCCGCGAGCGCTCCACGGCCTGCCGCCGGGTCGCGCCGGTGACGATCAGCTTGGCGATCAGCGAGTCGAACGCCTGCGGGACGGTCTGGCCCTCCACGTACCCGGCGTCCAGGCGCACGCCCGGCCCCGACGGCGGCTCCCACCGGACCAGCGTGCCGACCGCGGGCAGGAAGCCCCGCCCGGCGTCCTCGGCGTTGAAGCGGAACTCGATCGAGTGGCCGCGCAGCTCGGGGTCGCCGTAGCCGAGCTCCTCGCCGTCGGCGATGCGGAACATCTCGCGCACCAGGTCGACGCCCGCGACCTCCTCGGTCACCGGGTGCTCGACCTGAAGGCGGGTGTTGACCTCCAGGAACGAGATCGTGCCGTCCTGCCCGACCAGGAACTCGCAGGTGCCCGCGCCGACGTACCCGGCCTCCTTCAGGATGGCCTTGGAGGAGGTGTAGAGCAGCTCCAGCTGCTCCTCGCTCAGGTAGGGCGCCGGGGCCTCCTCCACCAGCTTCTGGTGGCGGCGCTGGAGCGAGCAGTCGCGGGTGGACACCACCACGACGTTGCCGTGCCGGTCGGCCAGGCACTGGGTCTCCACGTGCCGGGGCTTGTCCAGGTAGCGCTCGACGAAGCACTCGCCGCGGCCGAACGCGCCGACGGCCTCGCGCACCGCCGACTCGTACAGCTCGGGCACCTCCTCCAGCGTCCGGGCGACCTTCAGGCCGCGGCCGCCGCCGCCGTAGGCCGCCTTGATCGCGATGGGCAGGCCGTGCTCGCGCGCGAACTCCACCACCTCGTCGGCGCCCGAGACCGGGTCCTTGGTGCCGGCGACCAGGGGCGCGCCGACCTTCTGCGCGATGTGCCGGGCCTGGACCTTGTCGCCCAGCGCGGTGATCGCGGCGGGCGGCGGACCGATCCAGGTCAGGCCGGCGTTCTCCACCGCGGCGGCGAAGTCGGCGTTCTCGGCCAGGAAGCCGTAGCCGGGGTGCACCGCGTCGGCGCCGGAGTCGGCGGCGATCCTCAGGATCTTGTCGATGTTCAGGTAGCTCTCGGCGGCCGTCTGGCCGCCCAGCGCGTACGCCTCGTCGGCGACCCGAACGTGCAGGGCGTCCAGGTCCGGCTCGGCGTACACCGCGACACTGGTCAACCCGGCGTCGCGACAGGCGCGGGCAATGCGGACCGCGATCTCTCCGCGGTTGGCGATCAGGACCTTGCGCACGTGGGGCTCCTCCCTCAACCTCGCACGGCAGTCTAGATAATCGCCGGTCCCGGGTTTCGTAAGGCCCTCCTTATTGATGGTTTTGCGCAGTTCAACCGGGCGTCCGGACACGCGGAACGCCCCGTGCGAGCGGTGCTCGCACGGGGCGTCCACGGTGCCGGGGGCGTGGCGGGACCCCCGGGGATCAGCCGGACTTGCGGCCGTAGCGCCGGTTGAACTTGTCCACCGCGCCGGTGGTGTCCATCAGGCGGCTCTTGCCCGTGTAGAACGGGTGGCTGGCCGAGGACACGTCCACGTCGATCACGGGGTAGGTGTTGCCGTCCTCCCACTCGATCGTGCGCTCGCTCGTGGCGGTGGAGCGGGTGAGGAAGGTGTAGTCCGCGCTGCGGTCCCGGAAGACCACGTAGTGGTAGTCGGGGTGGATGTCCTTCTTCATCGTTCCTCCCGGTAGGTCTGGTGGCTGCGGGCGATCGGGTCGTACTTGCGCAGGGTGAGGCGATCGGGATCGTTGCGGCGGTTCTTGCGGGTCACGTAGGTGTGACCGGTGCCGGCGGTCGACCGCATCTTGACCACGGGCCGGAGTTCGTTGCGTGCCATCTGTCCCCCTTCCGCAGCGGCGCGGCTGCACGATGGCGTCAACATGTTGACAACGGTTTTCATTCCATCTGAAAACGGGGCTCTGTCGCGGGCCCGCCCCGCCGGTGTATGTTCGCCACTGATCAACGCGAGAGCGGGAGTCGCATGCCCCAGCACCGGACCCGTCTCGGCCTGGCGTTCGCCCTGGCCGGATGCGTTCTGCTGCCCTCCTCGGGCGTCCTGCCCGGACGTCCCGTGCTGGACGCCGAGACCACCCGCCAGCTCACCGCGGCCGCCCGCGCCCTGGTGCAGGACCGCTCCCAGGCGCTGGTGGCCCGGCGCGACCGCGACCGCAAGCCGATCGACGAGGTGCTCGGCGTGCGGATCTCCCCCAAGGTGGCCGGCGTGCAGGAGCGCGCCGTCCGCGAGCTGAGGACGCGCAACCGCGCCCCGGTCGAGGGCGGGCCGGCGTTCACCGGTGTCCGCACCACGCTGGCCGCCGACCGCGCGGTGCGGCGCGGCGACCGGATCACCCTGGAGGCCACCGAGCACACCGAGGTGCGCTACGACACCGGCAGGTTCGTGCAGTCGGTGCGGCGGCGGTTCGAGTTCACCACCCGGGACCGGCGGCTGACGCTGGTCGGCGAGGGCGTCCTGGACCCGGCCGCGCGACCGGTGAACGACCCCGAGCGCCCGACCGTCCGCTGACAGCGGCGGTCAGAGCCCCCGATCTTCTGTTGTGCGAGGCCGGCCTGGCGTGGCCGGTCCGGCGTCCTGCACATTCATTGACGCACAGTAATAATACCCGTCAGAAAACTCCGGAGCGTGACACGGGGGTCGCGAAACACGTGATCACGCCGGTGCGGTGGCCGGATTCGGCCAGCAAAACTCGCCGGTAATGCGGCGGAATCGGCGGCCGAAGTCCCGGTACCGTCTGGATTCTTGTGATCGATGGGGCGTAGGCTGTCGCCATTCTTGGGCTTGAAACGGTTCGGCCCCGCATCCGCGGGTGATGGTCACGTTCCAGCGGTAACACCGGCGCCTCACCAGGACCGCCGGCAGGCGAGGAAAGGGTCCAAGCATGAGCGGTGACAAGCGCGGCGCCAGCATCGCGGCGCTGGAAGACCTGTCCCGGATGTTCAGCAAGCACTCCAAGAACCTCGACGCCCTGATCAAGGACCTGAACGGCCGTACCGTCAGCAGCACCGAGATCTGGTGGGGCCCGGGCGCCGATCGCTTCCGCGCCGCCTGGATGGAGGCCAAGACCGCCTTCGACAAGATGGCCGTCGCGCTGGAGCAGGGCAGCCAGGACATCAAGCGTTCCCAGCAGAACATCGAGGCCGCCACGCGCTGACGGGCGACCTCCCACGGACCGCGGGTCCCGGCCCATCCCCCCGAGGCCGGGGCCCGCGCCATTTCCCGCACCTGCGCCGCACGTGACCTGTTAGGGGAACAGAGATCGCCGCGAACCAGGCCGACCTTTTTCGGCTACAGCTGTTGCTGAACCGCCTCCAAGGACTGTCGGACGAGCACTGGCACCTGCTGGCCGGCCCCGCGCGGGCCATGGACGACCACGCCTGGGTGGGCGGCGCGGCGGCCAAGGGCTTCGGCGGCGACCTCCAGCGCAACCAGGCGGAACTGCGCGCCCAGCTGCGCAAGGCGCTGGCCCTCGTCCAGGAGCAGCTGCACCGCGGCCTGCCGGGGGCCTGAGCGATGGCCGACCAGTGGCTGGCCCCCGACACCTGCGGGGTGAAGCTCGCCCAGTTCGAGCGCATGACCCAGGACATGGACCGCGCCGCACCGCAGCTCGCGGCCCTGGCCGACCAGCTCTGGCAGGCGCTGAACGGCGCGGGCGTCAGCACCGCGCCCGCCATGGAGATCAAGCGCATCGCCGCCTGGGCACGGGAGGCCGCCACCGAACTGCGCCGCCGCAACGCCCTGGCCCAGAACCTGGACCGCGAGCGGATCGCGATGAAGGTGTCCCGTGTGGACGGGACGTACCTGACGCTGCCCGACCGCTACACCGACCAGATCGGCTACGCGGAGGGCCGCCGGATCGCCGCCCTGGCCCGCCGAGCGGCGGCCGGCGACCGCACGGCCCTGACGGAGCTGCAGCGGCGGCGTCCCGAGGACGTGACACCGGCGATGGCGAAGGCGCTGATGACGGAACTGGGCGCGTCCGGCCTGCTCGACGTCACCGGCAGGCTCGCCGACCAGGTGCGAGCCCACCGGGAGGACACGGCACTGGCACGCGCCAACTGGAACACGCTGAGCCTGCTTGGCCGCGGCCTGGCGTTCGCGACCGACCCGGGGCAGAAGAGCGGCTATGTCGGCGGCCGGTTCTTCGGCGACCTGATCGGAGCGGGGCGGAGCACCTTCCCGCCGAACGCGAGCCTCCCGGCCGGGATCACGGGCTACCAGGCACTGTCCACCCTGCTGGCCAACGCGGGGAACACCCGTTTCTCACCCGATTTCTTCAAGGCCGTGGGCACCGACATGATCGCGCACGACCGCCACATCCGCGAGACCTTCGGCAACGCTCCACTGCCGGACCTGACGGCGCGGTTCAAGAGCGGCGCGGACCCGTCCTCGGCACCGGGAGGGAGCACGGACTTCCTGGTCCCACTGCTGAACGCCGCGGCGGCTTCCGGCAGGCAGGGAGCGCAGGCGCTGTTCCGTGGCGCGCCGATGGGTCCTCACGCGAAGGACGCGCCGGCGAACACGAAGATGGGCAACCTGGAGTACCTGCTGAGCGACCGTCGCGAGCTGTGGGGGAAGGCGGCGCAGGCGGACCACGGGGCGGCGCTGGGGGAGGCGCTGCGGGTGGCGGCTTCGGGACAGGACGAACTGTCGAGGGCACTGGCGTTCGACGCGGGCAAGCTCCTGGCGGACGACGCCAGAAAGCACTTCACGGTCAAAGAAGACAAGATTGGGATTCAGGGTGAGGAGCGGCTGGACGCTCTGGCGGGCCTACGCGAACCGGCGGCGCAAATCTTCGCCTCTCACATCACCAAGATGAACGACATCTACCAGGCGTTCCGCTTCGGCGCCACAAGCGGCAGCACTCCGATGGACGACGCGGATCTGGACTACCTGCTGCTGGAACTGACCCGGAGCGCCGACGCCTACGACACCCTCCTCAAAGCCCAGATCGCTCACGCCAAAGTCGCCATCGACCGCGCGGCCCCTGGCGGGAAGGACAAGCTGGAGAACGCGATCATCGGAGAAGGGTGGATGTTCGGCCACCTGCTGGAGGCCCGGCACCAGACGACGCAAGGCGAGGAGTCGCGTCTCGCCGAGGACAAGAAGCGCATCGAGGGGTACGTCTCCATGGGGGTGGGCTTCGCGGGCGGCAAGGCGGTCGAGTCGGTCGCCACGAAGGCGCCTCTCCTCGGAGAGGGGTTCAACCTGGTGGTGGGCAAGGCTCAGGACGAACTGACCAAGTGGATCGTCGAACGGGCAGCGGACAAGCCGGACGACACCATCCTCGCCCCGAAAACCAGTTCAGAGGCGGTTGAAAAGCTTTTCAGCCAGATGATCGTCTCTTCTCTCTACAGCCATGACCGGCTTCCCCGGGAAGATCTGAGAGGACAGTCGTTCGCATCTTCTGGTCCACAGGCGAAAGTTCTGCCACCTGAGTCGTTGAACGGGGGCCAACTGGAAGAGCTCGTCAGGTGGGCGACCAACAGGTTCGGGCTGAACGATCTCGCGGAGGCCGTTCACTCCTCGACTGAGCAGGGAAAGACGGAGACGGCCGGGCATTTCAAAGACAAGCCTGGGGATGACGTCCGCCCCAGCTTCCGATGGTGATGAACATGAGCCGACTTTCATGTGTTCTGCTCGCTGGCGTGGCGTTGACGGCGGCCGGTTGCAGTGACTCGGGGGAGCGGCGTCCTCCGGTAATTACCCCGAACATGCAACCAGTGGCGCAAACCGCTCCCTATCTCTGTGACTTGGTGCCTGAGAAGGCGTTTCGGCGAGTCGTCGGCAGCAACACCGCCTTGACGGCGAATTGGTCAAATGGGCCGCAGCCGGACAATGGACAATGCTTGGTTCGTACGCCTGGGCAGGAACCGCTACTGGGCGTCACCTGGTCGCTCAATGACGGGGAAAAGGTCATTAAGGTCCAGCGGGCCCAAAGCCGGGCGAAGCTCGAACGCGACCTTCCGGCGGAACTGGGAGACGGCGTGGCCCTCCTCTTTCCTCAGAGCGGTATGACGCCTAGGCCGAATTTTTCGGTCGCGATGTTCCGCTGTGGTGAGCGGAAGCCCTGGATCAGCATCGACTTCGTGCCCGTCGTGCGGGGGCGGGACGCCGTGCAGGACATGACCGACTTCATGCGCATCGCACAGAAGCGCTTCGGTGAGATCCACAAGTGCACGCCCCGGCCCCGCTGACCGCCTCCTACTCCACCGTCACGCTCTTCGCCAGGTTCCTCGGCCGGTCGATGTCGTGCCCCAGGCTCAGCGCCGCGTGGTACGCCAGGATCTGCAGTGGCACCGTCAGCAGGATCGGGTCCAGTTCCGGCTCATTCTTCGGCACCACGATCGTGTCCTCCGCCACCGCCGAGTGCCCCACCGCGATCACGCGGCCCTTCCGGGCGCGGATCTCGCCGAGGGTCGTCAGGTTCTTGTCGCGCAGCTCGTCGTCCGGCACCACCGCCACCGTCGGCAGTTCCGGGGAGATCAGCGCCAGCGGGCCGTGCTTCAGTTCGCTCGCCGGGTACGCCTCCGCGTGCAGATAGGAGATCTCCTTCAGCTTCTGTGCGCCCTCGCGGGCGACGGGGAAGCCCCGCACCCGGCCGATGAAGAACGCCGCGCGGTGCTGCGCCAGTTCGGCCGCCCGGGACGCGATCTCGTCCTCGCGGTCCAGGATCTCCCGGATCTGGCCCGGCAGCGCGCGCAGGCCCGCCGCGATGCGGGCGCCGTCGGCGGGGGACAGGTCCCGGATGCGGCCCAGGTACAGCGCCAGCAGCGCGAACGCCACGCCCGTCGCGGTGAACGTCTTGGTCGACGCCACCGAGATCTCCGGGCCCGCGTGCAGGTAGATGCCGCCGTCGCACTCGCGGGCGATCGCGCTGCCCACCACGTTCACCAGGCCGAGCACCCGGCCGCCCTTGCGGCGCAGTTCCTGGACGGCGGCCAGGGTGTCGTAGGTCTCGCCCGACTGGCTCACCGCCACGTACAGGGTGTCCGGGTCGACCACCGGGTTGCGGTAGCGGAACTCCGACGCGGGTTCGGCGTCGGCCGGGATGCGGGCCAGCTCCTCGATCAGCTGGGCGCCCAGCCGGCCCGAGTAGTAGGCGGTGCCGCAGCCGATGATCTTGACGCGGCGGATGGCGCGGGCGTCGCGCGGGTCCAGGTTGAGGCCGCCGAGGTGGGCGGTGTGGAAGCGCGGGTCCAGGCGGCCGCGCAGGGCGCGCTCGACGACCTCGGGCTGCTCGTGGATCTCCTTGGCCATGAACGTCGCGTGGCCGCCGGTGTCGTAGGACTCGGCGTCGGCGTCCAGCTCCGACGGCTCCTTGGTGGTGGCGCGCGCCTCCAGCGTGAACGTCCGGTAGCCGCCGGCGGTCAGCGCCGCGATCTCCCCGTCGTCCAGGTGCACGACCTGGCGAGTGTGCCCGGCGAGCGCCGCCACGTCCGAGGCCGCGTACATCTCCTTGTCGCCGAGCCCCAGCACCACGGGGCTGCCGTTGCGCGCCACCACGCACACGCCGGGACGGGACGCGTCCACGACCGCGATCCCGTAGGTCCCGACGATCCGCGTCAGCGCGAGCCGGACGGCCTCGGCCAGGTCGACGTCCGGGGCGGCGGCCGCCGCCGCGATCAGGTGCGCCAGCACCTCCGAGTCGGTCTCGGACGCGAACTCCACGCCCTCGGCCGCCAGCTTGGCGCGCAGCTCGTCGGCGTTCTCGATGATGCCGTTGTGCACGACCGCGACCGTCCCGGACACGTGCGGGTGCGCGTTGGCGTCGCTGGGCTCGCCGTGCGTGGCCCAGCGGGTGTGGCCGATGCCCGGCGATCCCTTGAAGCGGGCGGGCAGGCCGTCGGCGGCGTCGCGCACCCGGCCCTTGGCCTTGCGCACCTTGAGGCCGCCCGACCTGCCGACGACCGCGACGCCCGCCGAGTCGTAGCCGCGGTACTCCAGCCGTTGCAGGCCCTCGAACAGGATGGGCGTCGCATCCTGGGGGCCGACGTAGGCGACGATTCCGCACACGTTGCTTCGCTCCTCATCCGTAGACGATCCGCCGCAGCTGGCGCTCCGACAGCTCGGGCGGGGCCACCCGGCGTCCGGCCAGCTCGGCGGTGATCCGCCGGAAGATCTCGGGGTTGGTCAGCCCCCGCGCCTGCAGTTCGGCGTGGCGGCGGCGGACGTAGCCCTCGACGGGCTCGCCGAAGTACGCCAGCACGTCGGCGACGACCCGGGCCGCCTCCCCGGGGCTCAGGGGGCTGGTCCGGGTCAGGTGGGCGACCAGATCTTCGTACGGCACCCGGCGAGTATGCCTCCCGAGGAGAAGGGAAACCAAGTTTTCTGCCCAAAATCGGGCAGGATCACGGCACTTCACTGATCCTGGCGGCCTGTTCCTCCTGGACGCTCCGCGCCGTGTCCAGAAAGTCCGCGATCGTCCGGAGTTGCTCCTCGTCGAAGCGCTCCAGCACCCGCGCCCCCGGACCCGGTCCCCGCGCGCATGTCCCGGGCGGGCCGTTGACCTGAAGCACGCTTGAGGCCGCATGCTCGGCCCATGACTCCTGAGAACCCCACCGGCGGACGCGCGCTCGTGCTCGGCGCGGGCGGCGTCGCCGGGATCGCCTGGCTGTCCGGGCTCGCGGCGGGACTGCGCGACGCCGGCCTCGACCTCGCGGCGGCCGAACGGCTCGTCGGCACCTCGGCGGGCGCCGTCGTCGGCGCCGTCCTGCGCACCGGCCAGGACCTCGAACGGCTCGCCGCCCCGCCCCGGGGCCCGGACGCCGGCAGCCCCGACTTCTCGCTGATGACCCAGGTCTTCGCCCTGCTCGGCGACCCCTCGCGCGATCCCGCCGCCGCCCGCCGCGAGGTCGGCGCGCTCGCGCTCGCCGCCGACGCCCTCCCCGCCGAGACGCACGTCGCGCGCATGGGCGCCATCGTCGGCGCGCGCGACTGGCCCGCCGGTGATCTCCGCATCACCGCCGTGGACGTCGAGACCGGCGAGCGGCGGGTCTGGGACCGCACCGACGGCGTCCCCCTCGTCGACGCCGTCGCCGCCAGCACCGCCGTGCCCGGCGCGTCCGGGCCCGTTCCCCTCGGCGGCCGCCGCTACATGGACGGCGCCATCGGCTTCGGCGCCAACGCCGACCTCGCCGCCGGCGCCGACGTGCTCGTCCTCATCGAGCCACTCGCGCACCTCATGCCGCCCCCCTCGGTCCCGGGCGACGCTGTGCGCATCGGGCCCGACGCCGCCTCCCGCGAGGCGTTCGGGACCGACCTCGGCGATCTCGCCCGCTGGCCCGGCGCCTACCGCGCCGGGCGTGCGCAGGCGGCCGAGGCGGTGGAGCTCCTGCGTCCCGTCTGGTGAATTACCGGGGAAGCGGGCGGATGATGAGGAGGTCCGCCTAGCCCGGGAGGCCCCCATGCGACGCGTCGCCCAAGGGCTCGGCGGGGCCGTCATGGCGGCGGGCGCGTGCGGGCTGCTGTCCACGCCCCTGCTGATGTGGACGCTCGGGGTCGCCATGGCCCCCGACCGCCGCTGGATGCCGCCGCCGCCCTCGCTCGGCCTGGTCCTGGTGGTCGCGGTCGGCTGCGCCGGACTCTGCCTCGGCACGGGCGCCGTGCTCCTGCTGCGGGGACCGCGCGCGCTGGGCGGCGGCCTGGTCGGGGGATGGGCCGTCATCGGGCTGCTCACCTCGGGCTGGGCCGTGGGGCTGGCCCCCGATCTCTACTCGCCCGAACGCCGCTACGACACGTTCGCCGACCGCTTCACCGGGCTGGCGCCGGACGAGGCCGAGCGCCGCGCCGAAGCCGAGCTGCGCACCGTCCTGCGGCTGGCCGGCGGCAGAGCCGGGGAGGTCCGGCGCACCGTGCGGCCCGGCGGGTGCTGGGCCTACCGGGGGCGCGACTCGGGCCTGGTCGAGCCGCCCGGCAGCGGCGTCGTCCAGTACACGGCCACCGTCGGGGCCCGGCCCGCCCAGCCCGTCGTGGACCGGGTCGCGGCCGAGCTGGCCCGCGAGCGCGAGGCCGTCGGGCGCAGGCACGAGGCCGTCTTCGAGGACCGCGACGGCGTCACCAGCGAGCTGCTGGCCGGGGAGGACGACACCGGCGTCCTGGTGACCGTCCGCACGCCCTGTCTGCACCGCCTCGGTTGAGCCGGCTCAGTCGTTCACCGGCGGCGGCAGCGCCACCTGGATCTGCGTCGTGGCCCCCAGCGCCACGAACAGCCCCCGCCCGGTCGGCCCGCCGAGCGCGGCGTTGCGCGGCAGCCGCAGCCCGAACAGGTCGCCGTCGTCGGCCGACTCCACCGCCAGCAGCACCCCCGACCGCGACCGCCGCGTGTCCGACAGGAAGCCCCGGTAGCCGCGGCCGATGTCCTCGGTCGTGCCGCCGATCACCACGGCGTGCTCGCCGTCGCGCGCGGTCCGCAGCACCTCGCGCAGCGCGTCGTCCAGCTCGGTCTCGTCCAGCAGCTCGGCGTCGTCCACGACCACCGCGTAGCGGTGCTCCTCACCGATCGCCTCGGTCAGGTCGTCGGCGTCGGCGTCGCCGTCCAGCACCCCCAGCACGCCCGGCCGCCCCGCCAGCAGCCGCAGCGGCGAACGGCGCGGCGTCACCAGCACCACCGGCACCAGGCCGCCGCCGACCGCCGGGTCCAGCAGCGAGTGCACGATCGTGCGCAGCGTCGTTGAGCGCCCCGAACGCGGCGGCCCCGCCACCGCGAAGCCCGGCCCCTCGTTCAGCAGGTCCACCCCGACCGGCGCGAGCGTGTCGCCGCCCACCCCGACCAGCGCCCACAGCGCCGACGGCGCCAGGAACTCCTGGTCCAGCGCCATCGCCTCGCGGTAGGTGACGCGCACCGGCAGCTCGTCCACGTGGATCGGGCGCTGGCGGCGCGGCAGCCGGCCGTAGCGGGTCACGCAGGCGCGCGCGATCTCCTGCAGCGCGGCGACCTGCGCGGTGCCGGACGGGTCGTCGCCCAGCAGCCCGATCTGCGACTCGCGCGGCGCGGCGCCCGGCCCCATCAGCTCCAGCGCGCGGCCCGGCGGCATCGCGGCCGGGACCTGCTTGTCCTGGAGCCCGGCGTACCCGTAGTCGTTGGGGTCGGCCATCCGCAGGATCAGCCGCCGGTCGAACACCGTGGACACCTGCCCGCCGAGGCCGGTCCGGTCGCCGGTGAACACCGCGCGCAGCCCGACCGCCGCGCCCTCGCGCAGCAGCCGCAGCACCTGGTCCACCAGCCGGCCGTAGTCGTAGTGCTCGAACGCCGCGACGAACCCCTCCCACCGGTCCAGCATCAGCACCATCCACGGCAGCCGGTCGGTGGCGGCGACGGCGGCGCGCTGCTCGGCCAGCGACGCGAAGCCCGCCTCGGCCAGCAGCTGCTGGCGGCGCGACACCTCCGCCGACAGCGCGGTCAGCAAGCGCTCGCAGCGGTCGAGCTGGTCGCGGGTGACGACCGCGCCGCAGTGCGGCAGCGACACCAGCGGCAGCAGCGCGTTCGCGCCGCAGTCGATCGCGTACAGGTGCGCGTCGAACGGCGAGCACGACTCGGCCAGCGCGCCCGCCAGGCTGCGCAGCGCCGTGGACCGCCCCGACTGCGCCGACCCCGCCACGTACAGGTGGCCGCCGGTCGCCAGGTCCAGGACGAGCGGTTCGCGTGCCTGCACCGCGGGCAGGTCGGTGATGCCGAACGCCAGCGGCGGCACGTCCACCACCGAGCCCCCGGCCGCCGGGCGCGGGGTGAGCCGGACGCGCTCGGGCAGCGGGGTCAGCCACGGCGACGGGCGGCGCGCGACCCCGGCGCGGCGCGCGGCCTCGTCCACCGCCTGCACGAGCACCGCGAGGTCGGTGACCATCGTGGTGTCGTCGACGGCCTCGCGCGGCGCGGGCACCGGGCGGCCGAGCTGCTGCCACGGCAGCGGCACCACGGCCGTGCGCGCGGCGGGCGCGCCGCCGCCCGCGCGCCGCCCGCCGACCCGCGCCGACTGCACCGCGTGCGGCTCGGCCGCGCCCGACCGGATGTAGCAGCGGCCGGGGGTGGCCTTGGCGATCTGCGCGGCGTCGGGCACGTCCAGCACGTCGGTGGACTCGTCGGGGTCGGTCACGCGCAGCGCGATCCGCAGGTTGGTGTTGGCGCGGATGTCGGCGGTCACCACGCCCGCCGGGCGCTGGGTGGCCAGCAGCAGGTGCACGCCCAGCGAGCGGCCGCGCCGCCCGATGTCCACCAGCCCGGTCACGAAGTCGGGCAGCTCGGTCACCATCGCGGCGAACTCGTCGATCACCAGCGTCAGGCGCGGCACCACCGGCAGACCGGGGTCGGCCGGGCGCAGGTCGTTGTAGTCGTCGATGTCCTTGGCCCCGGCCGCCAGCAGGATCTCCTCGCGCCGGCGCAGCTCGGCGGCCAGCGACTCCAGGGCGCGCTCGGTGGCGTGGCCGTCCAGGTCGGTGACCATGCCGACGGTGTGCGGGAGCTTGGCGCAGTCCTTGAACGCCGCGCCGCCCTTGTAGTCGATCAGCACGAACGTCATCTCGTCGGGCCGGTTGGCGACCGCGAGGGAGGCGATCAGCGTCTGGAGCAGCTCGGACTTGCCCGCGCCGGTCGTCCCCGCGATCAGGCCGTGCGGCCCGTCGGCGGCGAGGTCCACCTCGAACGGGCCGTCGGCGGTCACCCCGACCGGCACGCGCGTGGTGCGGCCGCCGGTGCGCGCCCACGCGGCGAGCACGTGCTCGGCGGTCGGGGTGGCCATGCCGAGCAGGTCCAGCAGCCGGGCCTGCGCCGGGATGGCCTCGTCGGCGTCCTCGCGCGACACGTCGCGAACGGGGGCGAGCGCCCGCGCGACCCGGTCGGCCCAGGACGGCGACACCCGGTCGGCCAGCACCGGGCCGATCACGTCCAGGCCCTCGCCCTTCAGCCGCACGGTCTCGGGGCGGTCGTGGTCCCAGGCGGCGACGGCCGCGCACTCCTCGGGCAGGAGCCGCTCCTCGTCGTCGATGCAGATCGCGTGGATGCCGAGCTCGGGACCGCGCGACAGCAGCATCGGCATCCCCGGCACGCGCCGCAGCGCCCGCGCGCCGTCCAGCACGACCAGGATGTTGTACGGGACGGCCTCGGCGGTCTTGGCCTCGCCGCCGAAGAACCCCGACGCCGCCTGCGCGGCGCGCCGGCGCTCGGTCACCCGGATCGCCAGCTCGGTCACCCGGTGCGCGACCGACTCGGGATCGGTGCCGACCAGGACCGTGCACTCCTCGCCCTCGCGCGGCGCGCAGTGCGGCAGCCAGCGGACCCAGTTCCAGTCCGCGGCCGACTCCCTGTCGGCGGTCAGCACCACGATGACCAGGTCGCGGGGGCTGTGCAGCGCGGCGGCCTGCGCGACCAGCCAGCGCGCCAGGCCCCGCGAGGCGGCGCGCGGCCCGGTCACGCCGAGCACGCCCAGCTCGGCCAGCGGCAGCGCGACCGGCACCAGCCGCGCGGTCGGCACCTTCACCGGCTGCTCGCCGTCGTTGCCGGTCAGCTCCACGCGCGCGGGCAGGTCGGCGAGGCCGATCCGCAGGTGCAGCGTGTCGGGGTCGTCGCGGCGGCGCTCCCACAGGCGGCGGCGCGGCCCGGTCGCGGTCAGCAGCACCTCGGCCGGGTCGGGGTGCGCGGCGCGCCGCTCGGCCTGGTCGCGGCGGCGCAGTTCGTCCAGCTCGCCGCCGAACGCGGCCGCCTTCTCCCGGTACTCCTTCAGCGCCTTCTTGTAGGACTTGCGGCCGTGCAGCCGGTCGCCGATCCACTCGCCGACCGTCATCACCGGCCAGGCCAGCGCGAACAGCGCCCACCACCACTGGTTCAGCGCGAACGCCATGACCAGCCCGAACGCCGAGAACAGCAGCGCCCCGAACAGCCGCAGCCGCTCCTTGGGGTTGCGCTCGGGCCGCTTGGGCACCGCCAGGCGGCGCGACCGCCCGGCCGGGTGCAGGCGCGGCGGCCGGTTGAACGCCAGGCCGCCCTCGGGCAGCGGCTCCAGGTGGGTGTCGGGCGCGGTGCCGGGCGCGAGGGTGAGGATGCTGGCGCCGACGGCGAGCATCCCGCCGACCGGCCAGTCGGCCTTCCCCTCCAGGGCCTCGCCGTCGAGCGTGGCGGTGGTGTGCGCGGACGGCTCGACCTGCACGGTGTCGCGGCCGACGGTGATGCGCAGCGACCGGGCGGGGATCTCGGGGTCGGCCAGCGCGATGTCCACGCCCGAGCCGGCCCCGTCACCGGCCGTCTCGCGGGCACCGTCGCCGGAGCCCAGCGTGCTGACGCCGAGGCTGAGACGGTGCACCGACCCGGCGGCGGGTCCGCCCGCGACGCGGATCTCGACCAGCCCGGTCGGCTCGGCGAGGACGGTCGCGGCGGCGGCGCGGCGCTCGACGGTCACGACCGCGCCGTCGCGCAGCTCCTTGACGGCCAGGGCCTGCGGGTCGAGCATCCGGCCGTCCATCCACAGGGCCTGCCGCCCATCGCCGGACCGCTCGCCCGCGCCGTCGCCCGCACCGCCCGCACCGCCCGTACCGGCCGCGCCGCCGGGGCGGCCCGCGCCGCCGCCGGAACGGTCGCCCGCCGCTATCGACCGTTTCGAGAAGCGCGGCTCGGGAAGGGCCGGCGAACTTATCGCGGCGGCATTTCCGTTCAACGCGCGGGAAAGCGTGCGCGCCACCCCGTCGACCGTCACTTCGGAATCGACGTTGATCACAACGTCCCGGGGCCCGTCACCGGTCACCGCCGTGCACGAGATCCGCATTCCAGCCCTCCATTGTGCACCGCCGGAGCCAGGCCGTGGGGGCGGCGGGTCGCGGCGGGTCATCGTGCCGGTGGCGCGGGCGGCGCGCCACCCGGCACAGCTTAGTGAGCGCGGCGGGCCGGGACGGCGGGGTCGTGGCGGGCGGTCCGGCCGCACCGCGCCGACCTGCGGCGCGACCCGGGCGGACTACCCAATGGATGACACATAAAACCTATAAATGTGCAGCCCGCTTCAGTGTTGTCAGTGATTGGTGTGACCGTTGGTAAGAAGGTAAGTGATCACCGAATTCCCTGGTCATCCCGGTACCCGGAGTCACCGGACGGCTTCACCTCGCCGAATCCATTGACGCGGGCTCATCACCCCCGCAAGCATGGATCGCCCGATGTGCGGAGATCTCCGGGACACGATTCCCGCCGGGCGGGGAAGGAGCGCGTGACCAGTGCGATGAAGACCAACCGGTCGCCCGTCGCGGGCGCTGTCACCGGCACCCGCCCGCCCACCGGGACGGGCGGCGCCGGGCTGGGCTCGGCGGGCGGCCAGCGGCTGCCGGTCGCGCCCCGCGAACGCAAGCCCGCCCTCGCGGCGCTGGCCGTGCTGCTCATCCTCGGCGGCGCGCTCACCAGCGCCTACCTGGTCATGGCCAGCGGCCAGCGGGTGTCGGCCATCGCGATCGCCCAGCCGGTCGCGGCGGGGCAGCGGATCCCCGCGTCGGCGCTGAAGGAGGTGCCGATCGGCAACACCGGCATCCAGTACCTCGACTGGTCCAACCGCGAGGGCGTCACCCGGCTCTACGCCACCGTGCCGCTGGTGCCCGACACGCTGCTCACCAACAAGATGCTCAGCCCCGGCAACGAGGCCACCAAGGGCCGCGTGGTGGTGGGCCT
Source organism: Spirillospora sp. CA-253888 (assembly GCA_050936435.1). GTDB lineage: Bacteria > Actinomycetota > Actinomycetes > Streptosporangiales > Streptosporangiaceae > Spirillospora. The sequence continues at coordinate 2,683,277 of JBNJMT010000001.1, read as the reverse complement.
CGCCCTCAAGCCCGGCCAGTTCCCGGCCGGCAAGGACCTGACGGTCGGCAAGCGGGTCGGCCTGTACGCGGTCGGCGGCGCCAACGGCGGCCCCAAGGCGGGCACCGTGCTGTCGGGCGAGGCGATCGTGGTGGGCCTCGCCCGGGGCGGCTCGGGCGGCTCGGGCGACCGGCTGCGCGGCGACCAGACCACGATGGACGTCGCGGTGCCGCCCGGCGAGGCCGCGCTGCTCACCCAGGCCGCCTCGGCCGGGGCGGTCGCGGTCGCGCTGCTGCCCGACGGCGCCCGCGCGGCCCCCGGCGACGGCGCCCCCGGCGGCGCGCCGCCGCCCACCACCGACAAGCCCGAACGCCCCGGCGACCAGCAGACGCCGGGCGGGCAGGGCGGCCGGCAGACCCCGAACACAGGCGGGAACTGAACCGTGGCACTGATCGCGCTCGCGGCCGACAAGGGGGCGCCGGGCGTCACCACCGCCGCCGTCGCGCTCGGCGCGGTGTGGCCCCGGCCCGTCCTGGTCGCCGAATGCGACCTGGCGGGCGGCGACCTGGTCTACCGGCTGCCCGCCGCGTCCCCGCAGGAGGGCGGCGCCGAGGGCGGGGCCGCCGGCGGGATGCTCAACCCCGCGCGCGGCCTGCTCAGCCTCGCCGCCACCGCCCGCCGCGGCCTGCGCCCCGAGCAGATCGCCGAGCACTGCCAGCGGCTGGTCGGCGGCCTGGACGTGCTGGTCGGCCTCACCAACGCCGAGCAGGCGCAGGCGATGACCTGGCTGTGGGGGCCGCTCGGCCGCGCGTTCGCCGGGCTCGCGCCGGTGGACGTCCTGGCCGACTGCGGGCGGCTCGGCGCGGGCTCGCCGCTGAACGAGATGATGCGCGAGGCCGACCTGGTCGTGCTGTTCACCCGCGCGACCCTCGAACAGGTCGCCCACCTGCGCGAACGCGTGGACGCCCTGGCCGGCGAGCTGCGCGGCGGCCCGCCCATCGGCGTCATCGTGCTGGCCGACCCCCGCGACTACCGCGCCTCGATCGCCGAGGTCGACCGCATCATCACCGGCTCGCAGCAGCGCCACCGGACGCCCGAGGGCGCGCCCGGCCCGCCGCGCGCGCCGGTGGCCGTGCTCGGCGGCCTCGCCCTGGACCCCAAGGGCGCCGGGCTGCTGTCGGGGAGCTGGGGCGGGCGGCTGGACCGCTCGCTGCTGATCCGCTCGGCCCGCGAGGTCGCCGCCGCGCTGGTCGCCCGGCTGAACGACCGCCGGGCCGCCGCGGCCGAACCCCCGCCGGTCGACCTGCAACTCCAGGACGGGAGGCTCTGATGGACCACGCCCTCGTCAAGCGGCTGCGCCAGGAGGTCGGCGACCGGCTGGCCCAGCAGCGCCGCCTGGACGCCGCGCACGGCCTGCCGCCCATGTCGGGCGAGGACGAGCGCCAGTTCGCCCGCGCCCTGATCGGCCAGGTGCTGGAGGAGTTCGCGCGCGGCGAGATCACCTCCGGGCGCCGCCCGCCCAACGCCGAGGAGGAGGAGGCCCTGGCCGCCGGGGTGCACGCGGCGCTGTTCGGGGTGGGCCGGCTCCAGCCGCTGCTGGAGGACCCCGAGATCGAGAACATCGACATCAACGGCTGCGACCGGGTGTTCATCGGCTACGCCGACGGCCGCGAGGTGATGGGCGAGCCGGTCGCCGAGACCGACGAGGAACTGGTCGAGCTGATCCAGATCCTGGCCGCCTACAGCGGGCTGTCCTCGCGCCCGTTCGACACCGCCAACCCCCAGCTCGACCTGCGGCTGCCCGACGGGTCCCGGCTGTCGGCCGTCATGGACGTCACCGTGCGGCCCGCCCTGTCGATCCGCCGCGCCCGCCTCGGCAAGGTGTTCCTGTCGGACCTGGTCGGCACCGGCACCTTCAGCCCCGAGCTCGGCCGCTTCTTCAAGGCCGCCGTGCTGGCCCGCAAGAACATCATGATCGCCGGGGCGACCAACGCGGGCAAGACCACCCTGCTGCGCGCGGTCGCCAACGAGATCCCGCCGGTCGAGCGCCTGATCACCGTCGAGCGCGCGCTGGAGCTCGGCCTGGACGCCTTCCCCGAGCTGCACCCCAACTGCGTCGCCTTCGAGCAGCGCCTGCCCAACTCCGAGGGCCAGGGCGCGATCTCGATGGCCGAGCTGGTGCGCCGCTCGCTGCGCATGAACCCCTCGCGCGTCATCGTCGGCGAGGTGCTGGGCGACGAGATCGTCACCATGCTGAACGCGATGTCCCAGGGCAACGACGGCTCGTTGTCGACCATCCACGCCAACTCCTCGATGGAGGTCTTCAACCGCATCGCGACCTACGCGATCCAGTCGGAGGAGCGCCTGCCGGTCGAGGCGACCCACATGCTGATCGCGGGCGCGATCGACTTCGTGGTGTTCATCGAGAAGCGCAACGAATACGCCAGCGGCGGCCGGCTGCGCCGCTACGTCGCCAGCGTCCGCGAGGTGACCGGCGCCGACGGCCGGGTGCTGTCGTCGGAGGTGTTCGCGCTCGGCCCCGAGGGCCACGCGGTGCCGGCCGCGCCGATCGCGTGCGCCGACGAGCTGGCCGAGTTCGGCTACGACACCGCGGGTGCCTGGTGACCGCGCCGGACGTCCTGCTGGCCGTCATCGCCGGGGGACTGGCGGGCGGCGGTCTGATCCTGCTGGTGATGGCGCTGCGCGGGATGCCGTCGCGTCCCGGACCGGCCCGGGGCCGCAGCCGCCAGGAGCTGCTGAAGACCCTCACCACCCGCACGGCGCTCGCCGTCATCACCGGCGTGGTCGTGCTGATCGTGACCCGCTGGCCGATCGCCGCCCTCGGCACCGGCGTGCTGGTGCTGTCCTGGAACGGGCTGGCCGGGGGCGCGGCCGAGGAGCGGCGCGGCATGGCACGCCTGGAGGCCCTGGCCGCCTGGACCGAGTCGCTGCGCGACACCATCGCCGGCGCGGTCGGGCTGGAGCAGGCGATCCCGTCCTCGCTGCGCGCCGCCGCGCCCGCGCTCCAGCAGCCGCTGCGCGAGCTGGTGGACCGGCTGCACACGCGCGTCCCGATGCCCGAGGCGCTGCGCCGCTTCGCCGACGAGCTGCACGACCCGTCCGCCGACCTGGTGGTCGCCGCGCTGATCCTGAACGCCAAGCTGCGCGGGCCGGGCCTGCGCGACATGCTGGGCGCGCTCGCGGCCTCGGCCCGCGCCGAGCTGGACATGCGCCGCCGCGTCGAGGCCGACCGGCGCGCGACCCGCCGCAGCGTGCGGATCGTCGTCGGCGTCTCGGTCGGCACGGCGCTCGGCCTCGCGGTGTTCAACCACTCCTACGTCGAGCCCTACGACGACTTCGTGGGCCAGCTCGTGCTGTGCGTGGTGATCGGGCTGTACGCGGCGGCGTTCCTGTGGCTGCGCCGCCTGGCGAAGTACGAGCTGCCCGGCCGCTTCCTGACCGAGCCGCGCCCCGCCCCGCCGGGCGTGCCCGGCGAGGCCCCGGCGACGGTGGCGGGCTGGCAGGGCAAAGGCGGCGACGGCGCGCTGCGCGGCCGCCACACGATGGACGCGGGCGGGGGCGGCGCGACATGACGGGCGCGATGCTGGCCGGAGCGGTCCTCGGTCTCGGCCTATATGTACTGGTGCGGGCGCTGTTCCCGGCCCGGCCGGGCCTGTCGGCGCGGCTCGCGGCCTTCGACGCGGCCCGCCGCCGTGACGTGGAGGCCGCGCAGGCGCAGCGGCTGTCGCCCCGGTTGGAGCGGGTCGGCGGGATGCGCGCCAAGGTCGGCCGCCAGCTGGTGCTGTTCTGCGAGTCGCGCGGCTGGCAGATGCAGTCGATCCGGGCCGACCTCGCGATCACCGACCGGTCGCTGGAGGCGTTCCTGGCGACCAAGTTCATGCTGCCCGCCGCCGCGGTGCTGTTCATCCCGGTGCTGGCCGGGTACTTCGCGCTGATCGGCATCGGGTCGTCCGGGCAGCTCCCGGTGTGGGTGTGCGGCGTGTTCGCGCTGGTGTTCTTCGTCCTGCCCGACTTCCAGCTGCGCCAGGAGGCCGCCGGGCGGCGGCAGGACTTCCGGCACGTGGTCGGCGCGTTCCTGGACCTGGTGTCGATGAACCTGGCGGGCGGGCGCGGCGTGCCCGAGGCGCTGATGACCGCCTCGGGCGTCGGCGAGGGCTGGGCGATGCTGCGCATCCGCGAAGCCCTGGCCAACGCCCGCATCACCGGGCAGACGCCCTGGCAGGCGCTGGGCCGGCTCGGCGAGGAGATCGACATCGCCGAGCTGCGCGACCTGGCGGGCGCGCTCGCGCTGGTGTCCGACGACGGCGCGCAGATCCGCAAGTCGCTGGCGGCGCGCGCGGCGTCGATGCGCAGCCGCGAGCTGTCGGAGCTGGAGGGCAAGGCCGGCGAGCGCTCCCAGTCGATGCTGGTGGCGCAGCTGTTCCTGTGCGCCGCGTTCCTGATCTTCCTGGCCTATCCGGCCGTGATGCGGGTGATGGGCGCGTGAGCCCCGTCCCCCGAACCCCGCGAGGAGTGGAGTGATGAACCCTCTGAACCCCCTGAACGATCCGATCGTCGTCTACCTGCGCGCCTTCGTCGGCCTCCGCTACCACCGGCTGCGCAACGAGCCCGACCGCAGCGCGGGCGCCTCGGCCATCGAATGGGCGATCATCACCGCGGTGCTGGCGCTGATCGCGGTGACCATCGGCAAGGTGATCATGGACAAGATCACCGCCAAGGCCGGCAGCATCAAGACGGAGTAGCCCGGTGGCCGCCCGCCGGGACGACACCGGCGCCTCCTCGATGGAGCTGGCACTGCTCACCCCCGTCCTGATCCTGGTCTTCCTGGCGGTGGTGCAGTTCGCGATGGTCTACCACGCCCGGCACGTCGCGCTGGCCGCCGCCCAGTCCGGCGCGCGCGTGGCGCGCACCCAGCCGGTCGGCGGCGGATGGCAGGAGCCGGCCGTCGCCAAGGCCACCGGCGACGTCCGCAAGATCGGTCCCAACCTGCTGAGCGGGCTGGCCGTCCGCACCGGCGAGGGGGGCGACCAGCGCTGGGTCGAGGTGAGCGGGGAGGCGGTGCGGGTGATCCCGTTCATGACCTTCAAGGTGACCCAGCGCTCGGAGGGCCCGATCGAGTGCTTCCGCCCCGACGAGGGCACCGGCACCGCGTGCGAGGGGGCGGGATGAGGGACCGCGGCTCGATGTCGCTGGAACTGGTCCTGGCGACGCCCCTGTTCATCGCGTTCCTGCTGCTGCTGGCCGGGGCGGGCCGGATGGTGGACGCCAAGAGCCAGATGGACGGCGCGGCCCGCGACGCGGTGCGCGCCGCGTCGGTCGCCCGCAGCGCGGGCGGCGCCGAGCAGATGGCGCAGGAGTCGGCCGCCGCCACTCTCAAGAGCAGCCGGTGGTGCTCGGGAGGGCCCGCCGTGGTCACCGACACCGGCGACTGGGGCCCCGGCGGCTCGGTGGAGGTCACCGTCACCTGCGACGTGGACCTCAGCGACCTGGCGTTCGTCGGCCTGCCCGGCACCAAGCGCCTCCAGGGCAAGGCGCTCGCGCCGATCGACACCTACACCTACCGGGGGACCGACACCGCGAACACGCCACCGGGAGATGACCAGTGAAGCGCCCGCACGACCGCGGTTCGATCTCGATGTACGTGGTGCTGTTCACGCCCACGGTGCTCCTGCTGGCCGGCCTGCTGGTGGACGGCGGCCTGGCCATCCACGCGCGCCAGCGCGCCGCCGACATGGCCGAGCAGGCGGCCCGCGCGGGCGCGAACCAGATCGACGACGCGGCGCTGCGCGAGACCGGGAGGCCGGTCCTGGACCCGGGCCGTGCGCAGGCGGCCGCCTGCGACCTGCTGACCCGCTACGACGACAAGGTGACCGGCAGCCGCTGCGACGCGAACGCGGCGGAGGTGAACGTGATGGTGGAGCTCACGGTGGAGCCGCAGCTGCTGAGCATCATCCCGGGCTTCGGCTCGTTCACGATGCGCTCGGAGGCGTCGGCGGAACCCGTCACGGGCGCCGACGACGCCCCGCAGTGAGCCCCTGGGTGAAGAAACCGGCTTTTCCGTAATGGTGGTCGCCATGACAGTTCTCGGTGCTCAAGAACGCGCAGAAGTACTTGGTGGTAATTCGAGCGCTATGGGGGTGGCCGGAAACGGTCTGAGGTTGTGTTCGCGGCGGATTTTGCGGTCCCATCGCCCGATGGGCCGGATCATCCCGGCCGCCCCGGGCGTCCCGGTGGATGTCCCCGCCCGATCCGTCCCACGCGTTTGTGAGGCGACGCGGGATAGTTATGCGGGGATCGCCTTGTGCGGCTGGGGCATGTTTACGATGGCTTGGGGTTCAGCTCGATCAGAGACCGGCGACCGCTAGGGGCGCGATGGTGACGCGACAGGGTGGGGGCCCGGGGCTGGGGCAGGGGCCGCGGCGGCCGGTGCGGATCAAGCACCGGCGCGGGCCCGGCGACGTGCTGGCGGGGCTCGCCGCGCTGGCGGCGCTGGCGGCGCTGCTGGTGGGCGTGCCGTACGCGCTGCTGACCCTCTTCGGCTCGCCGTTCCCCGACGAGCTGCCCGAGCTGTCGGACCTGACCGCGCAGGTCGGGCCGGGCGCGCTGATCTCGGTGCTGGTGGCGCTGGTCTGGCTGGCGTGGCTGCAGCTCGCCCTGTGCGTGGTGGTCGAGGTCTACGCCGGGATCCGCGGCGTCGGGGTGCCCGCGCGGGTGCCGCTGGCCGGGGGCACGCAGTCGCTGGTGCACCGGCTGGTCGTGACGGCGCTGCTGCTGTTCACCGCGAGCACGGCGGTCATGCCCGCCTTCTCGGGGCGGGAGCTGTTCCAGCAGCCGCCGGCCCAGGCCCAGGCGCAGGAGTTCCAGCGGATGTCGGCGGTGACGCAGCAGGCGCCCGCCGAGCAGGTCGCCGCCGACCTGGCCGCGCAGCCCGCGGAGAAGGCGCGCACCACCAAGATCTACCGCGTGCGGCCGCCGGAGGGGCGGCACCACGAGAGCCTCTGGGAGATCGCCGACAAGTGCCTGGGGGAGGGGCGGCGCTACAAGGAGATCTACGCGCTCAACAAGGGGCGCGTGCAGCCCGACGGCAGCAAGCTGAGCATCGCGAGCCTCATCCGGCCGGGCTGGATCCTGGAGATGCCGTCCGACGCCAAGGGCGCCCAGGTCGTGTCGGTGCAGGACCTGGACGACTACTACAAGTACGGGCACGACGTCCCCGAACGGCAGGAGCCGCAGCCCGAGCCCGAACCCGAGCCGGAACGTCGGCCCGCGCCTGAAACGCCTGCGCCGGGAGCCGGGGCACCCGCGCCGGAGACCCCCGCTCCTGAGACGCCGGCTCCCGAGACCCCTGCTCCCGAAACGCCCGCGCCCGCGACGCCCGCGCCCCAGACCCCCGCCGCCCAAGCCCCCGCCCCCAAGCCCCCCAAGCACACCGAAGCCCCCGCCCCCCGGCCCGCCGGCGAGCTCGGCGGCGACGCCGGAACGGGCGGCGTCACCGTGCCCGGCCGCGAGGACAGCGCGTCCCCGCTCGACCTCGAGTGGCCCCAGGGCCTCGCCGCCGCCTCCCTGCTCGCCGCCGGAGTCCTCGGCGCGCTCGGCCGCCGCCGGCGCACCCAGATGTGGCACCGCGCGTTCGGGCGCATGATCCCCCGGCCCGAGGGGCAGGCCGCGCTCACCGAGCACGCGCTGCGCGTCGGGGCCGACGCCGCCGCCGCCCGGCTGCTCGACCTCGGGCTCCGGCACCTGTCGAAGTCCATGGCCGCCGGCGGGCGCGCGCTGCCCACCGTCTACGGCGTGCACCTGGGCACCGGCAGCCTCGACCTGTGGATCGCCCCCGCCGACCGCAACCCGCCCGCCCCCTGGACGGCCTTCGACGACGGCCAGGTCTGGCGGCTGGGCGCCGAGGCGCTGCCCGACCTGGAGGCCGCCGACCTCGGCGACGTCCTCGCGCCCTACCCCGGCCTCGTCTCCATCGGCACCAACGACAACGGCCGCATCCTCGTCGACCTCGAAGCGGCCCACGGGCTGATCGCCCTGCGCGGGCCGGACGCGACCCGCCGCTCCGTCCTCGCCGCGCTCGCCCTGGAGCTGGCCACCAACCGCTGGTCCGACCACATGCGCATCACCCTGGTCGGCTTCGGCCAGGAGCTCGGCGAGGGGCTCACCGAGATCGCGCCCGACCGCGTGCGCGCCGTTCCCTCACTGGTGGAGGCGCTGCCCGAGCTGGAGGGGCGCAGTGAGGAGGTGCGGCAGGCCCTGGCCGCCTCCGGCGTGGACTCGGTGCTCACCGGCCGCTGCCGGGGCGTGTTCGGCGAAGCGTGGATGCCGCACTACCTGATCATGGCGGACGAGCCCACCGAGCGGGAGGCCGACCGCCTGGTGGCGCTCGCCCGCACCGGCACCCGCATGGCCGCCGGGTACATCGTGCCCGGCGACGTCCAGGGCGCCACCTGGACCTGGGACGTCGGCGCCGACGGGCGGATGCAGGCCGGCGTGCTCGGCTTCCAGGTGGACGCCCAGCTCGTCCCCGAGGAGCACTACCGCGGAGTCTTCGAGCTGTTCCGCACCGCGGCCCGCACCGACTCGGTGCCGCTGCCGGAGACGCCGGGCGAGGTCCAGCCGCCCACCGCGCAGCAGTCGTCGGTCGACATCCGCGTCCTCGGCCCGATCGAGGTGGACGCGCCCGGCCCCATGGACGAGTCGCGCCGCGACCTGTGCACCGAGGTCCTGGTCTACCTGGCGGCCCATCCCGGCGGCGTGCACCCCACGGTGCTGAGCGGCGCGATCTGGCCGCGCGGCGTCAGCGCGGGCGTCCGCGACGCGACCGTCGCGCGGGTCTCGGACTGGCTCGGCCGCGACGCGCGCGGCCGCCCCAACCTGTACTACGACGACCGGGGCCGCATCCGCCTCGGCTCGGAGGTCCGCGTCGACTGGGCGGCGTTCCGCTGGCTGGTGTGGCGCTCGGCCGCCGAGCCCGCCTCCGAGACCGCCTACATGTCCTACGCGCTGGACCTGGTGCGCGGCCCCTTCCTCGCCGACCGCCCGCGCGGCCGGTACGGGTGGGTCGCCGGCGACGGCCTGGAGTTCGAGGCGATGGCCCGCGTCGTGGACGTCGCCCACCGTCTGGTCGTGCTGCGCCTCGACGAGGGCGACGCGCAGGGCGCGGTCGGCGCCGCCCGCGCCGGGCTGCGCCTCGCCCACGAGGACGAGGGCCTGTGGCGCGACCTGCTGCGCGCCACCCACGCCACCGGCGACCACGCGCAGGTGCGCGTCGTGGTGGACGAGCTGCGCCACCGCGTGAGCCGCGACCCGATGCTCGACCAGCTCCAGCCCGAGACCGAGGCGCTGGTGGAGGAGCTGCTGCCCGACTGGCACCGGATCGCCGCGCACTGACCCGCCGCATCGCCCGTGCGGGGGAGGCCGCAGATCGCCTGCGTCGGCGATGTTCCGGCGCCCCGCCGCGACGAGGCTGGGACGCATGGACAAACGCATCGCCTTCCTCGGCGCCCCTCTGCTCGTCTCCGTCTACGGCCTGGTCCGCATCGCCGACGGCTTCGACGGCGAACGCGGCCCCGGCCTCGCCTGGACCACCGGCCACCTGGCCTTCCTCGGCGCGCTGGCGCTGTTCGGCGTCGTGCTGTGGGAGGCGCGGCGGCTGAGCGGCGGCGGCACGTTCGCCGCGGCCACCACCGTGGTCGGCTTCGCCGGGATCGTGTTCGCCATGGCGCAGTTCGCCATCGACATCGTCATCGGCGCGCTGGCCGCCGACCACGCCGACATGGCGGGGATGTTCCGGGACGTCCGCGCCGTGCCCGGCCTCGACCTCGCCGTCTACGACGCCGGGCCGGCCCTGTTCTACCTCGGGCTGCTGGTCGCGGTCGTGCACCTGGCGGTGGTCCGCGCGGTCCCGGCGTGGTCGCCGGTCGCGGTGGTGTTCGGGGTGCTCGCCTCGATGGTCGAGCTGGACCTGTTGCCGCTGGCGGGGCTGCTGATGCTCGCCGCGTTCACGCCGCTGGCCCGGCCCGCGCCGTCCCTCGCCCACGCGTGACACCATGGGGCATCGTGTCCGCTCTGCCGGTGATGTCACCGTTCCGCCGCTGGGCGGGGACGCCGTGGCCGGACGCGGCGCTGGCCCTCCTCGCCATGGCCGCCCAGACCTGGCCGCTGCTGACCCTGGAGAACCCCGCCGGCGTGCCCTGGCACTGGTGGGGGTACGCGTCGGCGGCCGGGTCGGCGGTGCCGATCGTGTGGCGGCGGCGGGCCCCGCTGGCGGCCCTGGTCGCCTGCGTCACGATGGGGTCGCTCTACGACCTCGTCGAGCCCGTCGCACGGCAGCCGCTCTGGTACGGCGCCCTCATCGCCCTCTACACCGTGGCGTCGCGGTCGGGGCGGACGGTGCGGCTGCTGGCCTTCGCCGTCCCGACGGTGGGCGGCCTGCTCACGGTCGGCTCCAGCGACACCGCGCTGCGCGGGGTGCTGCTGTCGGTGACCGCGTACGCGTTCGGGCGCGCCGCCGCCGGGGCCCGCGCGCACGCCGCCGCCCTGGAGGAGCGCGCCGAGCGGCTGGAGCGCGACCGGCTGCTGGAGGCCGAGCGCGCCGCCGAGCGCGAGCGCGCCCGCATCGCCCACGACATGCACGACATCCTCGCCCACGCCGTCAGCCTCATGGTCGTGCAGGCCGAGGCGGGCCCGGTGGCGGCGCGCGCCGACCCCGCCCGCGCCGAGGAGGTCTTCGACACCATCGCCGCCGCCGGGCGCGACGCGATGGACCAGCTCCGCCGCCTGCTGGAGGTCCTGAAGCAGGAGCAGGGCCCGCGCGACCCGCAGCCGACGATCGACGACCTGCCCGAGCTGGCCGACCGGGTCGCCGGGGCCGGGCTGGAGGTCGCCTACGCCGTGGTCGGCGAGCCGCGCCCGCTGCCGCCCGACGGCGGGGTCGCCGCCTACCGCATCACCCAGGAGGCGCTCACCAACGTCGTCAAGCACGCCGGCGCCGGCCGCGCCGAGGTGCGGCTGGCCTGGCACGAGGAGGACCTGGTGATCGACATCGTGGACGACGGGCGCGGCGCGGGCGCGGCCCCCGCCACGGGCCTGCCCGCCGGGGGCAACGGCCTGATCGGCATCCGGGAGCGCGCCGCGGCCTGCGGCGGCGCGGCGACCGCCGGGCCCCGCGAGGACGGCCCGGGCTTCCGGGTCAGCGTCCGGCTGCCGCTGGGGGCGGCGTGAGCGTGCGCGTGGTGGTCGCCGACGACCAGGAGCTCGTCCGGGCCGGGTTCGCGATGATCCTGGACGCCCAGCCCGACATCGAGGTGGTCGCCGAGGCGGGCGACGGGTTCGCGGCGGTCGCCGCCGTCCGCGAGCACCGCCCCGACGTGGTGCTGCTCGACATCCGGATGCCCGGCATGGACGGCATCGAGGCGGCCCGGATCGTGTGCGCCGAGACCGACGCGAAGGTGGTCATGCTGACGACCTTCGACCGCGACGACTACCTGTTCGACGCGCTGCGCGCGGGCGCGGCCGGGTTCCTGCTCAAGGACGTCCGCCGCGACGACCTCGCGCACGCGGTGCGGGTGGTGGCGGCCGGGGAGTCGCTGCTGGCGCCCGCGGCGACCCGGCGGCTGATCGCCCAGTTCACCTCCGGGACGGCGCCGCCCGCCCCGTCGGCGCGACGGCTGGAGGTGCTGACCGCCCGCGAGCGCGAGACGCTGCGGCTGCTGGCCGACGGCCTGACCAACGCCGAGATCGCCGCGGCGCTGGTGGTCAGCGAGCACACCGTCAAGACCCACGTCAGCAACGTGCTGAGCAAGCTCGGGCTGCGCGACCGGGTGCAGGCGGTGATCGTGGCCTACGAGACGGGCCTGACGGTGCCGGGCCAACGATAGGAGCGGGACGGCCGGGGCCGAATGAGAGGCCGGGATCGCGCTGGAAGCCGGGTCATAGGAACGGGACGGTCCGGGGCCGAGCGAGAGGCCGGGATCGCGCCGGAGGCCGGGTCAGCGGTACAGGCCCGGCCCGCCCAGCGAATGGTGGCCCGGCTGCGGGTACACCAGCGGAGCCCGCGGGCGGCCGCCCACCTTCACCCGGTGCACCGTCTCGCCCGTGCGCGTCGACAGCGCGTACACCGTGCCGCGCCCGGGCGAGGCCAGCCACAGCAGCGAGCCGTCCGCCGACACCCCGCCCGCCTCGGCGTCCCCGGCGGGCAGCGGCCAGCGGCCGACCGCCCGGCGCGCCGCGAAGTCGATCACCGTCACGCCGCCGTCGTCCGGCACGTACAGCCGCCGCGCGTCCCGGCTGACGACCGGGCCCCGCGCGCCCGGCCCCGTCGGCACGAAGCCCGCCGCCCGCAGCGCGAGGCCGTCCACCAGCCAGACCCCGCCCCGCGCCGCGTCGGTGACGTGGAAGACCGCGCCGTCGGGGGCCAGCCGCAGGTCGCCGGGGCGGGCGCCCGGCGGTAGCGCCAGCACCCCGGTGACCTCCCGCCGCACCGGATCGACGCGCACGACCCGGCCCGCCCACGGGCAGGCCGCCAGCAGGAACGTGCCGTCGGCCGAGAAGTCCGCGTGCCGCGCCGTGCACGGCAGCCGCACCGACCCGCGCCGCCGCAGCGTGCCCGGGTCGTGGACGTCGAGCCGCCGCCCCGCCGGCACCAGCGCGTCGCGGCCGGACGGGTCGAAGTAGACCGTGCCGTCCGCGCCGGCCCCCGGGGCGGCGCGGCCAGCACGGCCGGTGCGCGGGCTGACCGGCACCGCCCCGTCCGACCACAGGCGCCGCAGGTCCCACCCCGCGACGACGCGGCCCGAACGGACCGGGAGGCGGCCGACCACCCGCGCCGCCCGCTGGTCGACCACGGCGACGCGGCCGGTGCGCGCGTCCGGCACGTACAACCGGTGCGGCACCGAGCGGACGGCCGGGCGCAACATCCCGGCCCGCGTCGCCGCGTACACGTCGGTCCGCGCCGCGGCGACCGGCACCGGCGGCTCGGCCCGCGCCCGGACGTAGGGCGCGGGCCCAGGCAGCGCCGCCACCGGGCCGTCCGGCGCGCCCTCACCGGGCCGGTAGAACGCGACCGGCGAGGAGCACCCGGCCAGCGTGCACGCCAGCGCGGCCGCCACCGCCGCCGAAGCGGCCCGGCGGCCGCCCGCGGGCTTGCGGAGTCCCCCCGTCACGGCCGGGACTGTACCCGTTCGCTACCGAGCGTGCCGGGACAATCACGAATTCACCGGCGTCAGACGGACTTGCCGATCCCGATCCCGAACTCGCGGTAGACGCGCTCCCAGAAGCCGTCGCGCAGCCAGGTGCGGGCCTCCTGGTAGGGGCGCAGGGAGCCGCCGAGCTCCTTCTCGGCCTCGATGAGCAGCTCCTTGTCGATGACCGGCGGCAGGATCGGGCCGGGCAGCAGGTCGCGGATGTTGTCCCGGCCCCGCTCGAAGATCCACTTCTGCGCGACATGCTCGCCGATCTCCAGCATGTGGTCGCGGTCGGGCCCCAGCTTGCCGTCGGGCACGTTGTTGTTCAGCGTGGTGGCGACGGTGGCCGGGCTCGCGGCGGGGGCGGGCACGCGCGGCGAGCTCGGGGCGACGCCGGGCACCGGCGAGGGCTTGACGGCGGGCGCGCGGCCCGCGAACACCTGGGCGGGGGAGGGCACCGGCGCCGCCCGGTGCGCGGCGGCCCCCTCGCGGACCCCGGCGGCGGTGGCGGCCGGGGCCGGGACGGGCAGCACCTTGGCCTTGGTGAAGTAGGGGCGCAGGAAGTCGGCCGGCAGCACCTCGACGGTGTCGGACTCCCACACCAGCCACTCGGCCTGGTTGGAGCCGTGCGTGGGCTCCACGCCCCACAGGTGGACACGCACCCCGTAGCGCTGGGCGGCCTCCACGGCCGGCAGCATGTCCTCGTCGCCCGCCAGCAGCACCGCGTCGGTGATGGCGCGGTGCCGGGCCAGGGCCTCCAGGTCGGCGCGCAGCTGGGCGTCCACGCCCTTCTGCTGGCCCTGGGCGTTCAGGTTGCCGAGGCGCAGCTTGACCAGGGGAAGGTTGGCGATCACGCGCTGGTCCACCGTCGGCTGGCGCTTCGGCGCGGCGTCGAACCAGTAGACGCGCAGCAGCTCGCCCAGCAGCTGGTCGTCGGCGTGGCTGGTCAGCGCCTTGATCAGCTTTTCGGCCGCGACCCGGTACTCGCGGCGGGAACTGCAGTTGAGCAGCAACGCCCCCGAAGCCGCGTAGAGGTACCCCGCGTCAACGAAGACGGCGTAGCGCGCGGGCTGTGGAACGAACTCCGAGGTGGCCATGGCCTTTCACCTTATTCGTGCAGAGGCCGTTCCATGGCGCGAACCACGGTTACATGTCGTACCGTCCTGCCGCGATACGACTGCGGCGCGTCCGGGGCATCGCGATCGACGTCGATGATGCCCCGGAAGCGCCGAAAAGGCGGCGCAAACGCCCGCTCAGCGCGGAAACGTGCCCGGCGCGCCCCCGCTCAGCGCGGCAGCCCGCCGGCCCGCCACGCCCCCGGGCCGCGCGGCCGGACGCCCTCGGCCACCGCGCCGCGCAGCCCGCGCGAACGGTCGGCCCAGCGCGACACCGGGCGCGCCTCGCCCGCGTCCCGCGCGGCCGCGGCGGCCTGGGCGCGGGCGGTCAGCACGGCCACCAGCGCCGCGATCTCCTCGGGCGACGGGTCGCCCCGCACGATCCGCAGGAACGGCTTGTCTTCGGCGGTCACCAGTTCTCCCCGTTCTACAGCGGGATGTTGCCGTGCTTCTTCGGCGGCAGGGTCTTGCGCTTCTCGCGCAGCGACCGCAGCGCCCGGATCACCTGGCCGCGCGTCTCCGACGGCTTGATCACCGCGTCCACGTAGCCGCGCTCGGCGGCGATGTAGGGGTTGGCGAGGGTGTCCTCGTACTCGGTGATCAGCTCGGCGCGGCGCGCGTCGGCGTCCTCGGCCGCCGCGAGCTCGCGCCGGTACAGGATGTTGACCGCGCCCTGCGCGCCCATCACCGCGATCTGCGCGGTCGGCCACGCCAGGTTGATGTCGGCGCCCAGGTGCTTGGAGCCCATGACGTCGTACGCGCCGCCGTACGCCTTGCGCGTGATGACGGTGACCAGCGGCACGGTCGCCTCGGCGTAGGCGTACAGCAGCTTGGCGCCGCGCCGGATGATGCCGTTCCACTCCTGGTCGGTGCCGGGCAGGAAGCCGGGCACGTCCACGAACGTCAGCACCGGGATGTTGAAGGCGTCGCAGGTCCGCACGAACCGCGCCGCCTTCTCCGAGGCGTCGATGTCCAGCGTCCCGGCGAACTGCATCGGCTGGTTGGCGACGATGCCGACCGAGTGGCCCTCCACGCGCCCGTACCCGACGATGATGTTGGGCGCGAACTGCTCGTGGACCTCCAGGAACTCCCCGTCGTCCAGCACGTGCTCGATCACGGTGTGCATGTCGTAGGGCTGGTTCGGCGAGTCGGGGATGAGGGCGTCCAGCTCCTCGTCCAGCTCGGCCGGGTCCGCCGCGACGTCGAACACCGGCGCGTCGCCGAGGTTGTTGGACGGCAGGTAGGACAGCAGCGCCTTGACGTACTCGATCGCGTCGTCCTCGTCGGAGCCCTGGTAGTGCGCCACGCCCGACCTGGTGTTGTGCGAGTGCGCGCCGCCGAGCTCCTCCATCGTCACCTCCTCCCCGGTGACCGTCTTGATCACGTCGGGGCCGGTGATGAACATGTGCGAGGTCTGGTCGACCATGACGATGAAGTCGGTGATGGCCGGGGAGTACACCGCGCCGCCCGCGCACGGCCCCATGACCAGCGAGATCTGCGGGATCACGCCGGAGGCGTGCACGTTGCGCTTGAAGATCTCGGCGTACAGGCCGAGCGCGACCACGCCCTCCTGGATGCGCGCGCCGCCGGAGTCGTTGATGCCGATCACCGGGCAGCCGGTCTTCAGCGCGTGGTCCATGACCTTGCAGATCTTCTCGCCGAACACCTCGCCCAGCGAGCCGCCCGAGACGGTGAAGTCCTGGCTGAACACCGCCACGTGCCGGCCGTCGACGGTGCCGTACCCGGTCACCACGCCGTCGCCGTAGGGCCGGTTCTTGGCCATGCCGAAGTTGGTGGACCGGTGCCGGGCCATCTCGTCGAACTCGACGAACGAGCCGGGGTCGAGCAGCGCGTCGATCCGCTCGCGCGCCGTCATCTTGCCCTTGGCGTGCTGCTTTTCGACCGCACGCTCCGAGCCCGCGTGCACGGCCTCGTGCCGCCGCCGTTCCAGGTCCGCGATCTTTCCCGCCGTGGTGTGGATGTCGACGTCCACCGGGGGTTCAGGAGCTTCCATCGCCATGCGGGCCAGGGTAACCGCAC
The DNA here is from genome assembly GCA_050936435.1 of Spirillospora sp. CA-253888. GTDB lineage: Bacteria > Actinomycetota > Actinomycetes > Streptosporangiales > Streptosporangiaceae > Spirillospora. The sequence goes on along the minus strand of JBNJMT010000001.1, from coordinate 2,666,938 downwards.
GCTGATTCCCCGGCTGCGACCGGGTCGCTTCGCCGAGGCGATTCGGCCGCTCACTACCCTTATGGGGTGGCTACCAACACCCGCGACACCCTTCGGCAGGACATGCCCGAACCGCTGCGCCGCGACGTGCGGCTGCTGGGCGCGATGCTGGGCGACAGCCTGGTGGAGTCCGGCGGCCAGGCGCTGCTGGACGATGTGGAACGGCTCCGGCACGCCGTCATCGACGCGCGGCGCGGCGAGCTGCCCGCCGCCGACGTCGCCGCGCTGGTCGAGGGCTGGTCCCTCGAACGCGCCGAGCAGGTCGCGCGGGCCTTCACGGTCTACTTCCACCTGACCAACCTGGCCGAGGAGCACCACCGCGTCCGCACGCTGCGCGAGCGCGACGCCGAGGGCGGCATCGTGCCCGGCTCGGTCGCGGCGGCCATCGAGGAGATGAGCAGGGCGGAGATGGGGGAGGCGGCCGGCGACCGGCTGGCCGAGGCCGTGGAGGGGCTGGAGTTCCGGCCGGTGTTCACCGCGCACCCCACCGAGGCGCGCCGGCGCGCCGTGGTCACCGCGATCCAGCGCATCAGCGACCTGCTGACCGCGCTGAACGCCGATCCGGGCGGCGGCGAGGGCGCCGAGACCGAGCGCCGGCTGCGCGAGGAGATCGACCTGCTGTGGCGCACCGCGCTGCGCCGCAACACCCAGATGGACCCGCTGGACGAGGTCCGCACCGCGATGGCCGCCTTCGACGAGACGATCTTCCGGGTGGTGCCGAGCGTCTACCGCGCCCTGGACGCCGCCCTGGACCCCGAGGGCACCGGGACCCGGCCGCCGAAGGCCCGCTCCTACGTGCGGTTCGGGTCGTGGATCGGCGGCGACCGGGACGGCAACCCGTTCGTCACCGCCGCCGTGACCCGCGACGCGATCATGATCCAGGCCGAGCACGTGCTGCGCGCCCTGGAGAACACCTGCGCCCGCATCGGCCGCGAGCTGACCGTGCACGCCGCCACCACGCCGCCGTCGGTGGCGCTGCGTAACGCGCTGGCCGCCGCCCGCACCGCCCACCCGGCGCGCGTGGACGACCTGGCCAAGCGGTCGCCGGGCGAGCCGCACCGGCAGTTCCTGCTGTACGCGGCCGACCGCGTTCGCGCCACCCGCGAGCGCGACGCCGACCTCGCCTACGGCTCCCCGGACGAGCTGCTGGCCGACCTGCGCATCGTCCAGGAGTCGCTGGCCGCCGCCGGCGCGGCCCGGCAGGCGTACGGGCGCGTGCAGAACCTGATCTGGCAGGTCGAGACGTTCGGCTTCCACCTCGCCGAGCTGGAGATCCGCCAGCACTCCGAGCTGCACGAGAAGGCGCTGGAGGAGCTGCGCTCGGGCGGCGAGCCGTCGGAGATGACCGAGGAGATCCTCGACACCCTGCGCGTGGTGTCGTGGATCCAGCGGCGCTTCGGCGTGCGGGCCTGCTCGCGCTACATCGTGTCGTTCACCCGGTCGGCGCAGGACATCGCCAACGTGCACGCGCTGGCCGCCTCGCTCGGCGACCACGCGCCGGTCCTGGACGTGATCCCGCTGTTCGAGACCGGCGAGGACCTGGAGAACGCGCCCGAGGTGCTGGAGGGGATGCTGGAGATCCCCGCCGTGCGGAGCCGCCTCGCCGACACCGGCCGCCGCCTGGAGGTCATGCTCGGCTACTCCGACTCGGCCAAGCAGCTCGGCCCGACCAGCGCGACCCTGCGGCTGTACGACACCCAGGAGGCGCTGACGGCGTTCGCCGCCGACCACGACATCAGGCTGACCCTGTTCCACGGGCGCGGCGGCTCGCTGGGCCGCGGCGGCGGCCCCGCCAACCGCGCGATCCTGGCGCAGGCCCCCGGCTCGGTCGCGGGCCGGTTCAAGGTCACCGAGCAGGGCGAGGTGATCTTCGCCCGGTACGGCCGGCCGCAGATCGCGCGCCGCCACGTCGAGCAGGTCACCAACGCGGTCCTGCTGGCCTCCACCGACGCGGTGCAGGAGCGCGCCCGCGAGGCCGCGGTGCGGTTCCGGCCGCTCGCCGACAAGATCAGCGAGGCGGCGCGCACCGCGTTCCGCTCGCTGATCGAGGCCGACGGGTTCGCCGAGTGGTTCGGCCAGGTGAGCCCGCTGGCGGAGATCGGCGACCTGCGCATCGGGTCGCGCCCGGCGCGCCGCAAGGCCGCGCGCGGCCTGGAGGACCTGCGCGCGATCCCGTGGGTGTTCGCCTGGACGCAGACCCGCGTCAACCTGCCCGGCTGGTACGGCTTGGGCAGCGGCCTCGCCGCCGTCTCGGCCGACGGCGCCGACCTCGCCGAGCTGCAGGACGCCTACGCCTCCTGGCCGCTGTTCCAGGCGCTGCTGGACAACGCCGAGATGAGCCTGGCCAAGTCCGACCGCGCCATCGCCGCCCGCTACCTGGCGCTGGGCGACCGCCCCGAGCTGACCGACACGGTGCTGGCCGAGTACGACCGCACCCGCCGGCTGGTGCTGGCGGTCACCGGGCACGAGCGGCTGCTGGAGAACCGCAAGGTGCTGTCACGGGCGGTCGAGCTGCGCAACCCGTACGTGGACGCGCTCTCGCACCTCCAGCTGCGTGCCCTGTCGGCGCTGCGCGCGGGCGTCGCCGACGACGCCGAGCGCGAGCACCTCGAACAGCTCCTGCTGCTGTCGGTCAACGGCGTGGCCGCGGGACTGCAGAACACCGGCTGACGAAGGGATCGGCATGGAGATCAGGACGGCGACCGAGGCGGACCGCCCACGCGTCGAGGAGATCGTGCGGGCGGCCTACACGCCCTGGACCGAGGTCATCGGCCTCCCGCCGATGCCGCTGAGCTCGGACTACCGGGCGCTGATCGCGGCCGGGCGGGTGCACCTGGCCGAGCACGGCCTGATCGTCCTGGTCCCGGAGGCCGACCGGCTGCTGGTGGACAACGTCGCGGTGGACCCGGCCCACCACGGCCGGGGCGTGGGCCGGCGCCTGCTGGCCCACGCCGAGGAGCGGGCCCGCGCCCTGGGACTGCCGGGCCTGCGGCTGATGACCAACGCGCTGATGACCAGCAACATCGCGCTGTACGAGCGCCTCGGCTACCGCGAGACCGGCCGCGAGGCGTACGAGGGCCGCTCGATCGTCCACATGGTGAAGGACCTCCCCTGACGCGTTGTCCCATCGGGCCATGGCCGTCCCGTCGTACGGATGGAAACGCCACCTGCGAAGGGACGGCCATGGCCCACCGGCCGCGCGGCGTCAGGACGGCCAGTTCGGCTTGCGCTTCTCGGCGAACGCCGCGATGCCCTCGCGGCGGTCCGCCGAGAACGCCACCGTCCGCCAGGCGTTGTCCTCGATGTCGAGCCCGGCCTCCAGCCCGACGCCGCCGCCGAGCCGCATCGCCCGCTTGGCCGCCCGCACCGCCGTGGGGGAGTTGGCCGCGATCGCCGCCGCGATCGTCAGGGCCTCCTCCCGCACCGACCCGGCCGGGACCCGCCGGTCCACCAGGCCGTACGCCTCGGCCTCGTCGACGCCGATCCGCCGGCCGGTCAGCACCAGGTCGGCGGCCCGGCCCGGCCCCAGCCGCCGCAGCGCGAGCTGGGTGCCGCCGCCGCCGGGCACCAGCCCCACCCCGACCTCCGGCAGCCCGAACACCGCGCTCTCGTCGGCCACGATCAGGTCGCACGACAGCGCGAACTCGCACCCGCCGCCCAGCGCGAACCCGTGCACCGCCGCGACCACCGGCTGCGGCAGGTTCAGCACCCCGCCGAACGCGGCCCGGAACAGCGGCCGCTGCGCCAGGATCTCCTCGTCGCTCATGGCGTTGCGCTCCTTGAGGTCGGCGCCCACGCAGAACGCCTTCTCCCCGGCCGCCGACAGCACCACCGCGCGCACCGAGGCGTCGGCCGCCACCTCGGCGCACACCGCCGCCAGCCGCCGCGCCATCGCCGACGACAGCGCGTTCAGCGCCTCCGGCCGGTCCAGCACGATCTCGGCCACATGTCCGTCCCGCCGCAGCGTCACACCATCCATGGCCCGCACTCTAGAACGTGGGCCGATGGGGTTGGATGGGCGGATGAGCACGCCACCTTACGGGGATCTGGACCGGCCGCCGCTGCACGAGCAGGCCCTGCGGCGGATGTTGGTGCGGCCCGGGGGCCTCTGGCGCGGGATCGAGGTGGTCGAGGAGACCGGGTCCACCAACGCCGACCTGGCCGGCGCCGCGCGCGAGGGCGCGCCGGAGGGCGCCGTCCTGGTCACCGAGCTCCAGACCGCCGGGCGCGGACGGCTCGGGCGGCCCTGGACGGCCCCGCCCCGCTCCGGCCTGATGTTCTCGATGCTGCTGCGGCCCGCCGTTCCGATGGCGCGGCTGGGCTGGGCGCCGCTGCTGACCGGCGTCGCGGTGGCCACGGCCGTGCGGCGGATGACCGAGCGGGTCGCCGGCGGCGACTTCGGGGAGGCGCGCGGCGACCGGGCCGTGGACGTGCGGTTGAAGTGGCCCAACGACCTGCTGGTGGGCGACCGCAAGCTGGCCGGGATCCTGGCCGAGAAGGTGGACGACGCCCTGGTCGTCGGCGTCGGGCTGAACGTGGGCCTGCGCGCCGCCGAGCTGCCGGTGCCGACCGCGACCTCGCTGGCCGTCGAGGGCGCGCCGCTCAGCGACCGCGCGCCGCTGCTGCGCGCGATCCTGCGCGAGTTCGAGACCTGGTACCGGGAGTGGGCGGCCCTGGACGGCGACCCCGAGACCTCCGGGCTGCGCACCGCCTACAAGGACCTGTGCGCCACGCTCGGCCGCGAGGTGCGGGTGCAGCTGCCCGGCGACCGCTCCCTGACCGGGATCGCCCGGGACGTGGACGCGGCCGGCCGGCTGGTGGTCGGGGACGAGGCGGTCAGCGCGGGCGACGTGGTGCACGTGCGGCGAACGGGCGGTTGACCGGGGACGCACGGGCGATGTCGCGCTCCCCGGCCCGCGTCTGGTCTGCCACGATATGTCGCGTGGGAGGTGGGGGACGGAACGGGCCCGTATCGTGGCCGGTGCACGTCTGACCGAGCAGGCCGGGCCAGCGAGGGGCAGGGGAGATGTCAGCAGGGATGCCGGACCCCAAGGAGATCGAGGAACTCCTCCTGGGCGGCGAGCTGCGGTACACCCGCGTGGACGCCGTCCGCCTGTCGGGGGTGACCCGGGAGTTCTCCGGCCGGCTGTGGCGCGCGTTCGGCTACCCGTCGATGGCCGACGACGCGGTCGCCTACACCGAGGGCGACATCGCCGCGCTGTGCCGCATCCGGCGGCTGATGGAGGACGGCGTGCTGGACGAGGACGGCGTGATCCGCCTGGTGCGCGCGTTCGGCCAGACGATGACGCGGCTCGCCGAGTGGCAGGTCAACCTGCTCAGCAGCATGCTCACCCCCGACGACCGGGACCAGCCCAGCGCCGAGGCGGTCGCCTCGATCGTGGAGATCGCCGAGAAGTACATCGGCGAGTTCGAGCCGCTGGTGGTGCACGCCTGGCGGCGGCAGCTCGCCGCGGCGGGCACCCGCGCGATGGCGGCGGCGGCCACCCGGGAGGACGGCGAGGCGTCCCCGACCCGCCAGTTCACGACGGTGGGCTTCGCGGACATGGTGTCGTTCACCCAGATGAGCCGCGAGCTGGAGGAGATGGAGCTGGCCCGGGTCGTGGAGTGGTTCGAGGAGACCGCCTCCGACATCATCGCCTCCTGCGGCGGCCGGCTGGTCAAGACGCTGGGCGACGAGGTGCTGTTCTGCGCCGAGTCCCCGCGCACCGGCGCCGAGATCGCGCTGACCATCGCCGAGGAGATCAAGAACGAGACCGAGGTGCCGGACGTGCGGGTGGGGGTCGCCTACGGCCCGGTGCTGCCGCTGATGGGCGACGTGTTCGGCACGACGGTCAACCTGGCGGCCCGGCTGACCTCGCTGGCCCGCCCCGGCACCGTGATGATCGACGCCGAGCTGGCCCGCCGCCTGGACGAGGAGCCGGACCTCGACGTGACGCGGATCGTGCAGCGCCCCGTGCAGGGGCTGGGGATCATCCGCCCGTCGGTGCTGCGCCGCGCGAAGGGCGCGTCCGGCGGTCCGGGCGCGCTGGGCGAGCTGCGCTGACGGAACGGTCCGGGCGCGCCGCGATCATGCGCGTGCGGGCGCGGGTGGGCGGGCACGGGTGGGCGGGCACGAGAAAGGGACCGGCCGGCGGCCGGTCCCCCGCCCTGCTCATCGTGCCGCGGCCGGTCAGCTCTCGCCGGGGGCCTCGGTGAGGCGCTGGAGGTAGTTCTGCTCGCCCAGGGACTGCAGCAGGCTCAGCTCGGTCTCCAGGTAGTCGATGTGCCCCTCCTCGTCCGCGAGGATGTCCTCGAAGATCCGGGCGGAGGTCACATCGCCGCGCGAGCGCATCAGCTCGATGCCGGGCCGCAGCCGCGCCACGGCCTCCAGCTCGATCTGGAGGTCGGCCTTGAGCTGCTCGGGGATGGTCTGCCCGATCCGCAGCGTGCCGATCTTCTGGTAGTTCGGCAGCCCGTCCAGGAACAGGATGCGGTCGGTCAGCCGCTCGGCGTGCCGCATCTCGTCGATGGACTCGTCGCGGGTGTGCTTCGCCATCTTGGTGAAGCCCCAGTTCTCCTGCATCTTCGCGTGCAGGAAGTACTGGTTGATCGCGGTGAGCTCCGCGGTGAGCTGGTCGTTGAGCAGCGCGATGATGTCCTTGTCGCCTTCCATAACACCCCATGCTTCCATGCCCGGCCGGGTCTGGACAGCACTAACCCCCGTTCGGCGCGTGTCCTTTTCGCGAAGTAGGCCGAACGGGTCGTGGAATGCGCTATGTCAGGCTGCGGTCTGGGACGCGGAACCCCCTTCGGCGGGACGGTCGGCACCGGCCGGGGCGGCCGGCGCGGTGAGCCAGCGGGAGGTCGCCGGGGCCATCCGGCGGGCCGGCCCGGCCGCGGGCGCGGCGGGCGGCGCGGTGGCCGCGAGGGGTGCGTCGGCGGGGGTCGGCGGCACCGGGGAGAGCTCGGCGGGGGCGCCCGAGGGGACGTCCGCGGGGGCGGTCAGGGGGCCGGCCGCGGGGCGCGCGGTCTCGGGCGCGTCCGGCACCGCGTGCGGCAGGATCGGCGGGCCGACCAGCGCGTCCACGATGTCGGCGGCGGTGCGGTAGCGGCTCACCAGGCCGTAGAGGCGCCGGGTGCAGGAGCCGCAGCCGGGCTTCATGCCGCAGGCCGCCTTGACCTCCTTGGCCGTCCGGCAGCCGCCCTCGCTCATGCAGCCGAGCACGTCGTCCTCGGTGACTCCGTTACAGAGGCAGACGTACATCTCGGCGGAGGACCTCTCGTGCGGCGCAGGTAGGTAAGGGCAACCTCAATAAGGTTAGGCTCCCCTAAGGTAGCTCAACGTGTCCGTTCTGGCCAGTGACCTCCATATCGGTGTGATCTAACCCTCAAGGGGAAGCAAACCTGTCGCGACGACGGGAGGACCTTGTGGCGCAGGCATGGCCTGGTGACGCGTACCCCTTGGGGGCGCACTTCGACGGGGCGGGGACCAACTTCGCGGTCTTCGCCGAGGCGGCCGAACGGGTGGAGCTCTGCCTGTTCGACGACTCGGGTGGTGAAAGGCGGGTCCGGCTGCCGGAGGTGGACGCCTTCGTCCACCACGGCTACCTGCCGGGGATCATGCCCGGCCAGCGGTACGGGTTCCGGGCGCACGGCCCCTACGACCCCGCCCGGGGACAGCGCTGCAACCCCGCCAAGCTCCTGCTCGACCCCTACGCCCAGGCGGTCGAGGGCACGATCGACTGGGACCAGGCGTGCTTCGGCTACGACTTCGGGGACCCCTGGTCGCGCAACGACCTCGACTCGGCCCCCCACACGATGCGCTCGGTGGTCGTCAGCCCCTACTTCGACTGGGGCGACGACCGGCCGCCCCGCACGCCCTACCACGACACGGTGATCTACGAGGCGCACGTCAAGGGCCTCACCGCCCGGCACCCCGGCGTCCCGGCCGAGCTGCGCGGCACCTACGCCGGGATCGGGCACCCGGCGGTGATCGACCACCTGAGAAAGCTCGGCGTCACCGCCGTCGAGCTGATGCCGGTGCACCAGTTCGTGCACGACGACATGCTGATCCAGAAGGGGCTGCGCAACTACTGGGGCTACAACACCATCGGCTTCTTCGCGCCGCACAACGAGTACGCCGCCTCCGGGCAGCGCGGCGAGCAGGTGCTGGAGTTCAAGGCCATGGTGAAGGCCCTGCACGAGGCGGGCATCGAGGTGATCCTCGACGTGGTCTACAACCACACCGCCGAGGGCAACCACCTGGGCCCGACGCTGTCGTTCCGGGGGCTGGACAACGCCTCCTACTACCGGCTGGTGGACGACGACCCGCGCTACTACATGGACACCACCGGCACTGGCAACAGCCTGCTGATGCGCAGCCCGCACGTGCTCCAGCTGATCATGGACTCGCTGCGGTACTGGGTGACCGAGATGCACGTGGACGGCTTCCGCTTCGACCTCGCCGCCACGCTCGCCCGCGAGCTGCACGCGGTGGACCGGCTGGCCGCCTTCTTCGACCTGGTCCAGCAGGACCCGGTCGTCTCCCAGGTCAAGCTGATCGCCGAGCCGTGGGACGTGGGCGAGGGCGGCTACCAGGTCGGCAACTTCCCGCCCCTGTGGACCGAGTGGAACGGCAAGTACCGCGACACCGTCCGCGACTACTGGCGCGGCCAGCCCGGCGCCCTGCCCGAGTTCGGCTCCCGGCTGACCGGCTCGTCGGACCTGTACGCCGACGACGGCCGCAAGCCGTTCGCCTCGATCAACTTCGTGACCTGCCACGACGGCTTCACCCTGCACGACCTCGTCTCCTACAACGTCAAGCACAACGACGCCAACGGCGAGGCCAACCGCGACGGCAGCGACGACAACCGCTCGTGGAACTGCGGCTACGAGGGCCCCGTCGAGGACCTGGACGTCCTGGCGCTGCGCGAGCGGCAGAAGCGCAACTTCCTGGCCACGCTGTTCCTGTCCCAGGGCGTCCCGATGATCGGCCACGGCGACGAGCTGGGCCGCACCCAGCGCGGCAACAACAACGTCTACTGCCAGGACAACGAGCTGTCCTGGGTGGACTGGGACCGGCTGCTGGAGCAGTTCCCGCTGCTGGACTTCGTCCAGCGGCTCGCGCGACTACGCCGCAAACACCCGGTCTTCCGGCGGCGGCGCTTCTTCCACGGCGGCCGCACCCCCGCCGCCCCGGACGCGCCCGGCACCGGCTCCGACCTCGCCGACCTGGTGTGGTTCACCCCCGGCGGCACCGAGATGACCGACCAGGACTGGTCGGCCGGCTTCAGCAAGTCGCTGCAGGTGTTCCTCAACGGCGACGCGATCGTCGAGCCCGACCGGCGCGGCGAGCCGATCAAGGACGACTCGTTCCTGCTGCTGTTCAACGCCCATGACGGGGACCTGCGCTACGCGCTGCCCCCGGGCCGCTACGGAGGGATGTGGATCAAGGTGCTGGACACCGCCGACCCCATGCTCGCCGAGGAGGAGTCGCCGATCGTGAAGGCGGGGGAGACGCTGATGTGCGAGGCGCGGTCGGTGCAGGTGCTGCGCCGTGTCTGAGCCCGCCGCCGGGAACCCCCCGCCCTCCGAGACCGCCGCCCCGACCCTCCCCACCGGCACCTACCGGCTCCAGCTGCGCGGCACCTTCGAGCAGCACTTCGGCTTCTCCGAGGCCGCCGCGCTGGCCCCCTACCTGGCGGCGCTCGGCGTGTCGCACGTGTACCTGTCGCCCGTGCTCCAGGCCGCGCCCGGCTCCACGCACGGCTACGACGTGGCCGACCACGACCGCCTGTCCGACGAGCTGGGCGGCCCGGACGCCTTCGCCGCCATGGCCGCCAAGTTCCGGACGCACGGCCTCAGGGTCGTGGTGGACGTGGTGCCCAACCACATGGCGATCCCCGACCCGCCCGACCGCAGCCGGGCCCTGGCCTCGGTGCTGGCCGAGGGCCCGGACTCCCCGTACGCGAGCTGGTTCGACATCGACTGGGAGGCCGGGGACGGCCGCCTGGTCCTGCCGGGCCGGGGCACGCCCAACTACCGCCGCTTCTTCGACATCTCCGGCCTGATCGGCCTGCGCCAGGAGGACCCCGAGGTCTTCGAGCGCACCCACCGCCTGGTGCTGGAACTGATCGCCGCCGGGCGGGTCCACGGCCTGCGCGTCGACCACCCCGACGGCCTCACCGACCCCCGCGCCTACCTGGAGCGGCTCGCCGAGCGGTCCGGCGGCGCGTGGACGGTGGTCGAGAAGATCACCACCGGCGAGGAGGAGCTGCCCGGCGACTGGCGGTGCGCGGGCACCACCGGCTACGACGCGCTCGGCATGGTCGGCGGCCTGTTCGTCGACCCGCAGGGCGACAAGCCCCTCACCGAGACCTACACGGCCTTCACCGGCGGCCCGCCCGGCTTCGCCGAGGTCGAGCACCGGTCCCGCCGGCACGCCGCCGAGCACGGCCTGCGGCCCGAGATCGACCGGCTGCTGGGGGTGCTGCGCCGGGTCGCGGGCCCGGACGAGATCCCCGACGAGGTGCTGGTCGAGCTGCTGGTGGCCATGCCCGTCTACCGCGCCTACGTCGTCCCCGGCGAGGAGCCGCCGCCGCAGGCGGTGGCCGTGCTGGAGGAGGCCGCGCGCCGCGCCCGCCCCCACCTGCCCGCCGAGCGGCACGCCGCGCTGGACCGGCTCGTCCGGCTGGCCCTGGGCCGCGACGGCGCGCCCGCCGAGTTCGTAGTGCGGTTCCAGCAGACCTCCGCGCCGCTGGCGGCCAAGGGCGTGGAGGACACCGCGTTCTACCGCTGGAACCGCATGGCCGCGCTGAACGAGGTCGGCGGCGACCCCGAGCGCTTCGCGGTCTCCCCGGCCGACTTCCACGCCTACTGCGCGCGGATCGCCCGCGACTGGCCCGCCACGATGACCACCCTGTCCACCCACGACACCAAGCGCCAGGAGGACGTGCGCGCCCGCCTCGCCGTCCTGGCCGAGCTGCCGGGGTCGTGGGCGGAGGCCGTGGAGCGCTGGTCGCGGTGGCTGCCCGGCGACCCGCCGCTGGAGAAGGACCTGGAGTATCTGCTGTGGCAGACCCTGGCCGGGGTCGGGCCGATCAGCGAGGAGCGGCTGACGGGGTTCCTGACCAAGGCGATGCGGGAGGCCAAGACCAGCACCTCGTGGATCGAGCAGGACGCCGCCTACGAGGACGCCGTGCTCGACTTCGCCCGCCGCGTCCTGGCCGACGAGGGCCTGACCGCCGACATCGCCCGCTTCAGCGCCTCGCTCGACCCGTACGCGCGGGCGGTGCTGCTCGGGCAGAAGCTCGTCCAGCTCACGATGCCGGGCGTCCCGGACGTCTACCAGGGCTGCGAGCTGACCGCCCCCGCGCTGGTGGACCCCGACAACCGGCGCCCGGTGGACTACGGCCGCCGCCGCGCCCGGCTGACCCGGCTGGACAGCCGGCACGGCGCGCCGCGCGACGTGGACGACGAGAAGCTGCTGGTCACCTCGCGGGCGCTGCGGCTGCGCCGGGACCGCCCCGAGTGGTTCCTGCCGTTCGGCGGCTCCGCCGACTACGCGCCGGTGGCCGCCGAGGGGCCGGCCGCCGAGCACGCCGTCGCGTTCCGGCGCGGCGAGGCGGTCACGGTCGCCACCCGCCTGCCGGTGGCGCTGGAACGCCGCGGCGGCTGGGGCGACACGCGCCTCCGGCTGCCCGAGCGCGCCGCCTGGCGCAACGTCCTGACCGGCGAGACCCACGGTGCGGGCGACCTCGCCCTCGCCGCCGTCCTGGCCGGACTCCCGGTCGCGCTGCTGATCCCCGAACAGGAGGCCCGATGACCCGGTTCGAGGTGTGGGCCCCCGAGGCCGGCCGCGTCGAGGTCGCGATCGGCGACGACCGGCACGCGCTCGCCCCTGTCGAGGACCGCCCCGGCCGGTGGGCCGCCGAGGTCCCCGGCGCCGCCCACGGCACCGACTACGGCTTCGTCCTGGACGGCGGCGAGGTCCTGCCCGACCCGCGCTCCCCGTGGCAGCCGCACGGCGCGCACGGCCCCAGCCGCGTGCTGGACCACGCCGCCTTCACCTGGTCCGACGGGCACTGGCGCGGCCGCCCGCTGCCCGGCAGCGTGCTGTACGAGCTGCACGTCGGCACCTTCACGCCCGAGGGCACCTTCGACGCCGCCATCGGCCGCCTGGACCACCTGGTCGCGCTCGGCGTGGACGTGATCGAGCTGCTGCCGGTCGCCGCGTTCCCCGGCCGCCACGGCTGGGGCTACGACGGGGTGCACCTGTGGGCCCCGCACGAGCCCTACGGCGGCCCCGAGGGGCTGAAACGCCTGGTGGACGCCGCACACGCCCGCGGCCTCGCGGTCGTGCTGGACGCGGTCTACAACCACCTCGGCCCCAGCGGCAACCGCCTGGGCTCCTACGGCCCCTACTTCACCGCCGCGCACGCCACGCCCTGGGGCGACGCGGTCAACTTCGACCAGGCCGGGTCCGACGAGGTCCGCGCCTTCGTGATCGAGAACGCGCTGATGTGGCTGCGCGACTACCACCTGGACGGGCTGCGGCTGGACGCGGTGCACGCCATCACCGACCACCGCGCCGTGCACGTGCTGGAGGAGCTGGCGGTCGCGGTCGCCGGGCTCGCCGCGCACCTGCGCCGCCACCTGTTCCTGGTCGCCGAGTCCGACCTCAACGACCCCCGGCTGATCACCCCGCGCGAGGCGGGCGGCTACGGCCTGGACGCCCAGTGGGACGACGACGTCCACCACGCCCTGCACGCCGCCCTCACCGGCGAGCGCCAGGGCTACTACTGCGACTTCGGCGCGCTCGACACCCTGGCCAAGGCGCTGACCAGCGCGTTCGTCCATGACGGCACGATGTCGACCTACCGGGGCCGCCACCACGGCCGCCCGGTGGACCGGCTGCGCACCCCGGCGCACCGTTTCGTCACTTTCCTCCAAAATCATGACCAGATCGGCAACCGGGCGGCCGGGGACCGCATCGCGGCCGGACTGCCGCCCGGGATGCTCAAGGTGGGTGCGGCGCTGCTGCTGCTCGGCCCGTTCACGCCCATGCTGTTCCAGGGCGAGGAGTGGGGCGCGTCCACGCCCTGGTGCTACTTCACCGACCACCGCGAACCGGAGCTGGCGCGGGCCGTCAGCGAGGGCCGCCGCCGCGAGTTCGCCCGCTACGGCTGGCAGGACGAGGTCCCCGATCCACAGGCTGTGGAAACCTTCCGCCGCTCGGTCCTGGACTGGGACGAAACGGACAAGGAGCACCACCGCGAGCTGCTGGAATGGCACCGTGCGCTGATCGCCCTGCGGCGGTCGCGGCCGGAGCTGACCGATCCGCGCCTGACCGAGACGTCGGTGACCTGCCGCGAGGAGGACGGTCAGCGCTGGCTGGTCATGCGGCGCGGAAACGTGCACATCGCCGCGAACCTGGACGACACACCCGTCCGGCTGCCGGTGCCGGCCACCCGCGTGCTGCTGGCCTCCGACCCGGCCGTGCACCTGGCGGAGGGGACGCTCACCTTGGCCGCCTCGGCGGCGGCGGTTCTGACCTGATCCGCCACTCGGCCGCCGACACGCCCGGAGGCGGCGAGCGGCGCGCGGCGCGCCGGTGCACAAGCACCCACGCCGCCAGCGCGGTCAGCGTCCCCGAAAGGAACAGCAATGCCAGCCCATCGGCGTTCAGCCAGTCGCCGGCCCGTCGCAGGGGCAGCCGCCAGGAGTTCGCGTACAGGCTGCCCGCCGCGTTCAGCAGGCCCTCCGCGAGCGCGTACCACCAGATGCGGTCGCGGGTCTCGGCGATCGCCCCGGCCGCGCCACCGACCGCCATCAAGATCGCCACGATGAGGCTGACCCCGATATAGGACTCGGCCGCGAACCCTTCCGGTAACGTCAGGACGTGGGCCACCGCGACCGCCAGGAAGAGCACGGCCGCGACCGGACGCGCGACGCCCTCGTCCAGCGTCGCCACGTGCTCCTACCTCCGGGTTCGTGTGGTACGTCCGTATTCGAGGATGTACTACGAGTGGCAAACCGCAGGTCAAGAGCGTGGCGCACGCCAGGAAACGTTCATGAATGGCCATACGATCGGTTCATGACCTCAGTACTGCTCGCCGAGGACGACACGTCCATCTCCGAGCCTCTCGCCCGTGCGCTGCGGCGCGAGGGGTACACCGTCGAAGTGAGCCCGGACGGGCCGCAGGCTTTGGAACGGGCGCTCGGGGGCGGCGTTGACCTGATCGTGCTCGACCTCGGGCTGCCCGAACTCGACGGCCTTGAGGTGGCCCGCCGGGTCCGCGCCGAGGGCCACGGCGTGCCCATCCTGATCCTGACCGCCCGCGCCGACGAGGTCGACACGGTCGTGGGTCTGGACGCCGGTGCCGACGACTACGTCACCAAGCCGTTCCGGCTGGCCGAGCTGCTGGCGCGGGTGCGCGCGCTGCTGCGGCGCGGCAGCACCGAGACCCCGATCGTCCAGGGGGTGCGGATCGACGCCGAGTCGCGCCGCGCCTGGATGGGCGACCAGGAGCTCCAGCTCACCACCAAGGAGTTCGACCTGCTGCGCGTGCTGGTGCGCGACGCGGGCAAGGTCGTGACCCGCGAACAGATCATGCGCGAGGTGTGGGACACCAACTGGTGGGGTTCCACCAAGACCCTCGACATGCACATCTCCTGGCTGCGCCGCAAGCTCGGCGACGACGCCGGCAGCCCGCGCTACATCACCACCGTGCGCGGCGTCGGCTTCCGGTTCGAACGCGGCGACTAGCCCCGCCCCGCCATGATCATGCAGTTCACGGCGGCCGTCCCGAGCGGCCGCCGGGGGCGGACTGCATGGTCATGGCTGACCTGACCTAGGAGCTTTGATGCGGCGCCGACTGCTGCTTTCGACGCTCGCGGTCGCGATCGTCGCGATCCTGCTGCTCGGCATCCCCCTCGCCTACGCCACCCGGAAGCTCATCTACGAGGAGGCCGCCCAGTCGCTGAACCGGGAGGCCTCCTCCATCCTCGGCGGTGTCGCGCTGAACCTGGACGCCCGCGAGGACCCCGACGAATCCAAGATCGCGGCGGCCTACCCCGGCCGCTCCATCGTCATCACCCTGCCCGACGACCGGGTGATCACCGCCGGCCCGAGGCCGGCCCGCGGCACCGAACTGCTCAGCGCCTACGGCACCGCCGGCGGCGTGCACGTGAAGGTCTCCCAGCCCGCCGCCGAGGTGCACGACGAGGCGCTGCGGCAGCTGCTGCTGATCGGCAGCCTGGCCGCGCTGGGCGTGGCCGTCACCGTCGGCCTGGCGATGTTCCAGGCCCGCAAGCTGACGCTGCCGCTGATCGACCTCGCCGAGACCGCCGACCGGCTGGGCAGCGGCAACGCCCGGCCGCGCCGCCGCCGCTACGGCATCGCGGAGGTCGACCGGGTCGCCGAGGTCCTGGACCGCAGCGCGGTGCGGATCGCCGACCTGCTGGCCGCCAGCCGCGAGTTCGCCTCCGACGCCAGCCACCAGCTGCGCACGCCGCTCACGGCGCTGTCGATGCGGCTGGAGGAGATGATCGAGGCCGCCGAGTACCCCGACGTGGTGCGGGAGGAGGGCGCGGCCGCGGTCGCGCAGACCGAGCGCCTGGTCGCGGTGGTCGAGCAGCTGCTGGCCCGCGCCCGGCACGACCGCACCGGCGCGGCGGTGGCCTCCCCGGTGGACGGCGTGATCGCCCAGCAGGTCGAGGAGTGGCGGCCCATCTTCCGCCGCGCCGACCGGGAGATCGAGGTCACCGGCGAGCACGGCCTGGTCGGCATGGCCAACCCCGAGGGCCTGTCGCAGATCATCGCGACGCTGCTGGACAACTCGCTGGTCCACGGGTCCGGCACCGTCACCATCACCACCAAGCAGGGCACGGGATCGGTCCTGGTGGAGGTGGGCGACCAGGGCGCGGGCATCCCCTCCGAGCTGGAGCCGCGGATCTTCGAGCGCAGCGTGAGCGGTGGCTCGGGCACGGGCCTCGGCCTGTACCTGGCGCGGTCGCTGGCGGTGGTGGACGGCGGGCGGCTGGAGCTGATCAGCGCGCGCCCGGCGGTCTTCGGGATCTTCTTGCGGCCGACGGCGGAGGCGCGGCTGGCGGCGGAACGGGTCGTGATCGGCCCAGCGTGACCGGCGTGAGCGTGACCGGCGTGAGCGTGACCGGCATGAGCGCGACCGGCCGAGACCGGGCCCGGAAGCGAAAGCGGGCGGCGCCCCCAGGGGGTGCCGCCCGCCGAATGTCGCGGATCAGGGGGTGCGCGAGAACTCCGCGTAGCCCTCGGCCTCGCGCGGGTCGACGCGGTGGTGGCCCGGCGCGGCGTCCTTGACCGGCAGGTCGGCGGCCTCGGGCAGGCCCGAGTGCGGGTCCACGGCCGGGGCGCCGGCGGGCAGGAACACCCACTTCTTGTAGGACCAGAAGCGGAACAGCGTCGCCACGGCGGTGCCGATGATCAGCGAGACGTTGTAGGCGATCGGGCCCTGGAGGTCCAGCACGAACTTGGTGAAGCCCTGGAACAGCCAGGTGATCACCAGGCCGACGCCGTTCAGCGCGAAGAACAGCAGGTACTCGCGGCCCATGCCCGACTGGTCGCGGTGCCGGAAGGTCCAGAAGCGGTTGGCCACGTAGGCGAAGGTGGCCGAGACGACGGTGGCGATGCCCGTCGAGGTCAGCTCGCCCAGCCCCACGCCCACGTGCAGCAGGTTGCCGACGCCCAGGGTGATCACGAAGGCCACCGCGCCGACGCTGCCGAACTTCATCAGCTCGCGCACCAGGTGCTCGAACCGGCGGTAGAGATTGGCGACCAGGCTCACGAAGGGGAACCGTCCTTCCGGACTCCGCTGCCTAAGGCGCGGCTGAATGTTCACTGGATACTGCGGAGGCACAACGAGGATAGACGCATGTGCCCGCTGAGACGTCGGAACATGAACGTTTCACGGTACCCGCCTCATTCCTTCTTTCCCCGCGGGGAACGCCCACACCACTTCTGACGTCCGGGGCACCGCGCCCGTTCACCCCGGCCCGGCCGATAATCTGCTGCCCGTGACTGATGCAGCTCAGATGCCGGTCGTCGGGATGGCGGGCGGCGGTCAGCTCGCCCGGATGACCCAGCAGGCCGCGATCGCGCTCGGCGTGTCGCTGCGGGTGCTCGCCAGGGACCCCGGCGACTCCGCGGCCCGCGTGGTGGCCGACGCCCGGATCGGCGACGACGCGGGCCTGCCCGACCTGCTGGACTTCGCCAAGGGCTGCGAGGTGGTCACCTTCGACCACGAGCACGTGCCCGGCGCCCACATCCGGGCCGTGATCGAGTCCGGGGTGCCCTGCCGGCCCGGCCCCGACGCGCTGCGGCACGCCCAGGACAAGCTGGTCATGCGCGAGAGGCTCGCCGCGCTCGGCGCGCCGTGCCCGGCGTTCGCGCACCTGCCCGCCGCGACCGCCGTGCCGGTGCTGGAGGGGTTCGCCGCCGAGCACGGCTGGCCGGTGGTGCTGAAGGCGACCCGGGGCGGCTACGACGGCAAGGGCGTGTGGGTCCTGCGGGCCATGGACGCCGCCCTGGTGGAGCGGCTGCTGGCCGAGGACGTGGACCTGATGGCCGAACAGTACGTTCCGTTCCGCCGCGAGCTGGCGGCGCTGGTGGCCCGCTCCCCGCACGGCCAGGGAGCCGCCTACCCGATCGTGGAGACCGTCCAGGAGGACGGGATCTGCGTCGAGACGATCGCGCCCGCGCCCGGCCTGGACGGCGACCGGGCGGCCGAGGCGCAGCGCCTGGCCCTGGACATCGCCGACAAGCTGGACGTGACCGGCCTGCTGGCGGTGGAGCTGTTCGAGACCGAGGCGGGCCTGCTGGTCAACGAGCTGGCGATGCGCCCGCACAACTCCGGCCACTGGACGATCGAGGGCTCGCGTACCTCCCAGTTCGAGCAGCACCTGCGCGCCGTGCTGGACCTGCCGCTCGGCTCCACCGAGCCGACCGCCCGCTACACCGTGATGGCCAACGTGCTCGGCGGCGACGACCCGGCCCTGTACCCCCGCTACCTCCACGTGATGGCCCACGACCCGGCCGTCAAGGTGCACTTCTACGGCAAGGACGTCCGTCCCGGCCGCAAGATCGGCCACGTCACCGCCCTGGGCGACGACCTGGCCGAGGTCCGCGAACGCGCCCGGCACGCCGCCGACTACCTGCGGTGGGGCCCCGAGATGAAGGACAAGCGATGACGAGCCCCTTGGTCGGCGTGGTGATGGGCAGCGACTCCGACTGGCCGGTCATGCGCCAGGCCGCCGAGGCGCTGGCGGAGTTCGGCGTCGCCCACGAGGCCGACGTGGTCTCGGCGCACCGGATGCCGCACGACATGATCGCCTACGGCGAGCGGGCGGCGGAGCGCGGCCTGCGCGTGATCATCGCGGGCGCGGGCGGCGCGGCCCACCTGCCCGGAATGCTGGCCTCGGTGACCCCGCTGCCGGTGATCGGGGTGCCGGTGCCGCTGAAGTACCTGGACGGCATGGACTCGCTGCTGTCGATCGTGCAGATGCCGGCCGGTGTGCCGGTGGCGACGGTCGCGGTGGGCGCCGCCAGGAACGCGGGCCTGCTGGCGGTACGGATCCTGGCGGCCTCCGACGAGGGGCTCCAGGCGAAGATGAAGGCGTTCCAGCAGGACCTGTACGCCCAGGCGAAGGCCAAGGGCGAGCGGCTGCGCGAAGGTCTCTGAGGCAGGGCGGCCGGAGCCCCACCCCTGGGGAACGGGGCTCCGGAGCCGGACGCTCAGCGGCGCAGGGCCCACTCCACGGCCGGGCAGCGGTCCATGACCACGTCCAGGCCCGCCTCCTTGGCCCGGCGGGCCGCCGCCTCGTCGACGACGTCCAGGGGCAGCCACACCGCGCGGGCCCCGGCGGCGATCGCCTCGTCCACCACGGCGCCGGCGTGCTCCGCGCGCCGGTACACCCCCACCACGTCCACCCTCTCCGGCAGGTCGGCCAGGGAGGCGTGGCCGGGCTCGCCCAGCACCTCCGCCCCGGACGGGTGCACCGGGAAGATCTTCTTGCCGCGCTGCTGGAGCAGGCGGGCCTGGTCGTACACCTCGCGGCCGGGGTTGTCGCCGAGGCCCACGAAGGCCCACGTCCTCGACTCGTTCAGCAGCCGCCGGATCACGCCTTGGTCGGCGAAGTCATCAGCCATGTCCACGACAACCCCGTGCGAGGGCGGAACGTTCCCGGCGTCAGGGGCGGCCGAGCGCCCGGTAGTTCCAGCCCGCCGCGCGCCAGTGCTCGGGGTCCAGGGCGTTGCGGCCGTCCACGATGTTCCGCTCGGCCACGCACTCGGCCAGCGCCTCGGGGTCCATGTCGCGGAACTCGGCCCACTCGGTGAGCAGCAGCACCACGTGCGCGCCGCGCACCGCGTCCTCCGCCGACTCGCCGAAGCCCAGCGCGGGGTGCACGCGCCGCGCGTTCTCCATGGCGCGCGGGTCGTACACCGTCACCTCGGCGCCCTGCGCGCGGATCGAGGCGGCCACGTCCAGCGCGGGGGAGTCGCGCACGTCGTCGGAGTTGGGCTTGAACGCCGCGCCCAGCACGCCGACCGTCCGGCCGATGAACGAGCCGCCCAGCAGGTGCCGGGCGAGGTCCACCATGCGGATGCGGCGGCGGATGTTGATCTCGTCCACCTCGCGCAGGAACGTCAGCGCCTGGTCGGCGCCGAGCTCGCCGGCGCGGGCCATGAACGCGCGGATGTCCTTGGGCAGGCAGCCGCCGCCGAAGCCGAGGCCCGGCCCCAGGAACTTGCCGCCGATGCGGTCGTCGTGCGACAGCGCCTCCGACAGCTTGGTCACGTCGGCGTGCGCGGCCTCGCAGACCTCGGCCATCGCGTTGATGAAGGAGATCTTGGTGGCGAGGAAGGCGTTGGCCGACACCTTCACCAGCTCGGCGGTGGGGTAGTCGGCGGTGATGAACGGGACGTCCTCGCCCAGCATCGAGGCGTAGACCTCGCGCAGCGCCTTCTCGGCGTACCCGGCCGCGCCCTCGTCGCCCGGCAGCCCCACCACGATCCGGTCGGGGTGCAGGGTGTCCTGCACGGCGAAGCCCTCGCGCAGGAACTCGGGGTTCCAGGCCAGCACTGCGTCCCCGTCGGCCGGGGCGAGCCGCGACAGCCGCTCGGCGAGCCGCGCGGCGGTGCCGACCGGCACCGTGGACTTGCCCACCACCAGGCAGGGGCGGCGCAGCAGCGGCGCCAGCGCGTCCAGGGCCTGGTCGACGTAGCTCAGGTCGGCGGCGTACTCGCCGCTCTTCTGCGGGGTGCCGACGCACACGAAGTGCACGTCGCCGAACTCGGCCACCTCCTCCATGGAGGTGGTGAACCGCAGCCGGCCGCTGTCCAGCCCGCGCCGCAGCACCGGCTCCAGCCCCGGTTCGTAGAACGGCACCTCGCCGGCCGACAGGCGGGCGATCTTGGTCTCGTCGATGTCGAGCCCCAGGACCTCGAACCCCAGGTCGGCCATGCAGGCGGCATGGGTGGCGCCGAGATATCCGGTACCGATCACCGTCAGGCGATGCGACACGGCGACTTCCTCTCAATCCGTACGGTCTCCAGGAAGACCTGCCCCAACGGGACGGGTACCTGCCCTCGACCGGCGCAGTGTACTGGCGGGTAGCATTCGCGCTATGAGTCCCGACTTTCCGACCTACGCCCCGTCGGAGGAGCACGAGATGCTCCGCCAGACGGTGCGCGAGCTCGCCGACGCCAAGATCGCTCCGTACGCGGCGGCGGTCGACGAGGAGTCCCGCTTCCCTCAGGAGGCCCTCGACGCCCTCGTGCAGAACGACCTGCACGCGGTGCACGTCCCCGAGTCCTACGGAGGCGCGGGCGCCGACGCGCTGGCCACCGTGATCGTGATCGAGGAGGTCGCCCGCGCCTGCGGCTCCTCCTCGCTGATCCCGGCGGTCAACAAGCTCGGCACCGTACCGGTCCTGCTGTCGGGCTCCGAAGAGCTGAAGAAAAAGTATCTGACTCCGGTGGCCAAGGGCGAAGCCATGTTCTCCTACGCCCTGTCGGAGGCCGACGCCGGCTCCGACGCGGCCGGGATGAAGACCCGCGCCGTCAGGGACGGCGACCACTGGGTGCTGAACGGCACCAAGATGTGGATCACCAACGCGGGCGTGTCGGAGTACTACACCGTCATGGCGGTCACCGACCCCGCCGCCGGGGCGCGCGGCATCTCGGCGTTCGTGGTCGAGAAGTCCGACGCGGGCGTCTCCTTCGGCGAGAAGGAGAAGAAGCTCGGCATCAAGGGCTCGCCGACCCGCACGGTCATCCTGGAGGACGTCCGCATCCCGGCCGACCGCATCATCGGCGCCGAGGGCACCGGCTTCAAGACCGCGCTTGCGACCCTGGACCACACGCGCATCACCATCGCGGCCCAGGCCCTCGGCATCGCCCAGGGCGCGCTGGACTACGCGATCGGCTACATCAAGGAGCGCAAGCAGTTCGGCAAGTCGATCAGCGACTTCCAGGGCGTGCAGTTCATGGTGGCCGACATGGCGATGCGCCTGGAGGGCGCCCGCCAGCTGACCTACCACGCCGCGATCAAGTCCGAGCGCGCCTTCCACGGCGAGAAGATCCCGGACCTGACCTTCGTCTCCTCGGCCTGCAAGGCGCTGGCCTCGGACGTGGCGATGGACGTCACCACCGACGCGGTCCAGCTGCTGGGCGGCTACGGCTACACCCGCGAGTTCCCGGTCGAGCGCATGATGCGCGACGCCAAGATCACCCAGATCTACGAGGGCACCAACCAGATCCAGCGCATGGTGATGGCCCGCCAGCTCCTGAAGTAGGTCATTGACCTGCGAGAACGCCCCGGCCGTTCGCGGCCGGGGCGTTCGTGTCCGTCCAGGGGTGACGAAGGACGATCGCCACGGTAAGTAGCTGGCCCGGTACTTTTGGTATCCGATGTGCGGGCAAGCGAGAGGCGACCGATGGACGTTGATCCGTTCGTGACGGCGAAGATCGAGGCGGCGTTCGGCTGGCTGGACGGCGACGGCGACGACGCGTTCACCGAGGCCGACCACGTCGAGATGGGCCGCCGCGCGGCCGCCGGCCTCGGCCATCCGCCGGGCGGTGAGGCCGAGCGGGAGATGATCGAGGCGTACGTCCGGATCTGGCGGCGCCTGCACGCCCCGCTGGACTCCGACGGCGACGGGCGCATCACCCGCGCCGAGTTCGTCGCCGCCACCGGCGCGCTGGCCGGCGACCCCGAGCTGGCGCGGCAGACCCTGGGCGCGCTCGCCGACTCGGTCATGCAGGTCGCCGACCGCGACGGCAGCGGCACCATCGACCTCGCCGAGTACACCGCCTTCGTCCACGGCCACGCCCCGGGCGTGCCCGGCGACGACGTCCGCCGCGCCTTCCAGCGCCTGGACCTGGACGGCGACGGCGCCATCGACCACGACGAGCTGACCCGCTGCGTGCTGGACTACTACACCAGCCCCGACCCGGCCGCCCCCGGCAACTGGCTGTTCGGCCCCCCGCCCCCGGCCTGAGCGGCGCCGCCGCCCCGGCCGCCTTCCGGCGCCGGGGCGGCGGCTCCAGACCGAACGAACGCCGGAGGACCTGCCCTACCGGCTCAAGGACGCCGACACCGGCGAGGTCGTGGCGGTGGCCGAGCCCGTGGCGGTGGGGGAGACCGAGCGGGCGAGCGGGTTCAAGCGGTTCCTGGGGACGCTCCCTCCGCCTTTGGGGCACCTGCCCGTCGTGAGCCGGCACGCACCTCGGATCACGCTCCGGGTGGCCGACGCGCAGGGGACGACGGTGCTCTTCGCGGACCGGGCTCCCAAGATCCTCGGCCATCCCTACCCGACTCAGCACACTTTTCTGGACGCCCGGGGAACGGTGCTGGGCGCCCTCGTCCCCGCCGACTTCAGCCTCTCCCAGATCCGGGACGGCCGGGTCGACGCCGACGGCATGACGGTGATCGAGGAGCGGGCCCATCTGCGCGGTCCGGACCGGGCCGTCCTCGCCGTCGTCTCCGTGCGTCTGGCCACGACCGAGCAGGGAAGGCAGACGATGCGACGTTCGGACTGCGAGCTCGCCCGCTACACGGGCGCCGACGGAACGTTGTGGGCCAGGACGCTGGGCCTCGCCTCACTGCACGAGATCAATCCTGGGCTGCCGCCGGTCCACCGGGCGCTGCTCATCGGAGCCATGTTCGCCGGGCGGCTGGACGAACGGATCAGCGGCATCCTGGACCCCGAGTCGGAAATGCCCGCGGAGCGGCGACCGGTGGGTGAGCCCTACCCGGGATACGCCCTGCTCCACGACTTCCACGCGCGCGAGCAGGAAGAGTGGATCGAGAGGTACAGGAAGGAGCGGAACCGGGTGGGCCGAGGGCTCGGCTGATCCTTCGGACGAACCCGCCCCGCCTCCGACCCGGCCGGGACCGGGCGGGGGTGATTCCGCGTCCCGAACGGGAAGGGACCTGGGACGGGACGCTAGTGGAGATCTCCCGCCCCAGGGGACGGGCGGTACGGAGGGGGGAACGATGGGCCGTACGTTGATCAAGCACACCGGCAAGCGCCACCTGGTGATGTGCCCGCCGGAGTACTACGAGATCACCGGGGACAACCCCTGGACGCCGCCGGGCGCCAAGACCGACCGCGACGCCGCCATGGCCGAGTGGGAGAAGCTCCGGGGGGTCTACGAGCGGCTCGGGCACGAGGTCCGGCTGATCGAGCCGCACGAGGACCTGACGCAGATGGTGTTCGCCGCCAACGGGGCCGTCGCCATCGACGGCAAGGCGTTCGTCGCCCGCCCGCACAGCGAGGAGCGCGCGGGGGAGGGCCCCGTCCACGCCGAGTGGTTCCGGAACGCCGGCTACGACGTGCGGGTGTCGAAGGCGCGCAGCGAGGGGGAGGGCGACTTCCTGGTCACCGAGCGGTTCATCCTGGCGGGGACCGGGTTCCGCACCGACCAGTCCGCCCACTTCGAGGCGCAGGAGTTCTTCTCCCGGCCGGTGATGAGCCTCCAGCTCGTCCACGAGAAGTTCTACCACCTGGACACCGCCGTCTGCGTCCTGGACGAGCGCAACATCGCCTACTACCCCGGCGCCTTCTCCGAGGGCAGCCGCCTGCTGCTGGAGCGCGTCTTCCCGGACGCGGTCATCGCCAACGACGACGACGCGAACCAGCTCGGCCTGAACGCCCTGTCCGACGGCGAGAACGTCATCATCCACAGCTCGGCCGAGCATCTGGCCGCCGAGCTGGACAAGCGCGGCTACAACCCCATCGGTATCGACATGCCGCAGCTCCAGATGGGCGGCGGCGGCCCCAAGTGCTGCACGATGGGCCTGTACGAGGCTAAGGAAGCACCCTGATCGAGGAGATCACCCGGTTGACGTCCGGCCGCTGCCGGCGGTGGCTGTCGGGCACGCAGATGTTCACGAACGACGGGCGGTGGCCGTCCACGTCGATCATGACGGTGACCGACAGCTCGGTGCGGGTCCTCATCCCCTTCTTCAGGCCGGTGAAGTTCAGCTCCCGCGCGATGACCCAGGCGGGGCGGCCCTGCACCTTGAGCGGCTGGGACGCCACGTCCCGGGCCACGGTGCCCTTCGGCCAGGCGTCGGCCGTGCGGTGGTCCTCGAACGCCAGCGCCGACTTGAACATGCGGTCCGGGCCGCTGAAGGCGTTCTGCAGCTGCGACGGGAGGCGGCCCGAGCCGAGCTGGGCGATCCAGCGTTGACCGTCGCCGTACTCCTCGGTGACGAACTCCTGGGTCCGGTTGAAGTCGGACCTCACGTCCGTGGCCGGCGGCCTGCCGGGGTCCCACAGGCCGCCCAGCTCCGCGTAGGTGAGGCGCGCGTACCGGTCCACGGCCTGGCCCAGCACCGGCGAGGGCGTGCCCTCGTACCGGGGCAGCTTCACGACCTTGCCGGGCTGCGCCTTGGCGGGGGTGCCGCGCAGCGCCACCGCCGCCCGGGACTCCTGGGGCGTCATGGGGCGCTCGCCGTCGCTGCCGAAGGACGGCTGCCACCACCACAGCAGCGCCTGGCCCAGCAGCAGCACCGCGCCCAGGATGTTCAGCCACCAGGGGACCCGCGACTGCCAGGTCTCCAGGAAGGTGTCGTCTTCGAGCCTGCTCATCTCAGCTCGCCTCCGCCATCTCGGCGGCCAGCGAGAATCCTGCCCGGCGGGCCTCCTCGACGGTGGCGCGCAGCATCTCCTCGATCTGCCGCGCCTGCTCGGTCAGGCCCTTGATCTGGGCCGTGGCCAGGTCGTCGCGGACGATGCGGGCCAGAAGCCCGCGGTAGTCGTCTCCGTCGTCGGCCAGCTCCTGGAGCGCCCGCAGTTCCAGCAGCACCTCGTCCACCGACGCCGCGCGCTCGGCGTACTCCTCCAGCGCGACCACGCGCCGCTCCAGCGACTCGGCGGCCAGCTCCAGCGCCTTGAGCTGCGGCTTGAGGGCGGCCTCGATCCGCGCCGTCCTGAGCCCGGCCGTCGCGCGCTCCTGCTCGGCGCGCAGCGTGCTCATCCTGTACGCGGTCTGCACGATGTCCCACAACTGCCAGGGCAGGGTCACCTCGTTGTGGACGTCGTCCAGCAGGCCCTCGCGGTGGGCGTGCGAGGACAGCACGGTGTGCACGGCCTGCCGGGCGCGCCTCACCGGCTTCCGGGACGGCTCGTCCAGGTCGTCGATCCGCAGGTAGCGGTCGCGGTTGCGGCGGAGCGTCCGCCAGCCGCGCGACTCCACGGGACGCGCCGACAGCACCACGAAGACGACCGCCTGGAGCACGATGGCGGCCATCCCCAGCTCCCGCCACGGCACCACGACCAGCGCCACCAGGACGGCGACCTGCGCCACCCCCGCGGCCCACCGCACCCACACCGGGTACAGCCAGCACAGCGCGGCGGGCAGGAACACCCACAGCGGCGCCTGGCAGAGCGCCGTCAGCATGTGCTGGGGGCGCCGCAGCCGGGACTCCGGCCTCCAGTACATGTCCCCGCGCGCCAGCCTGTGCACCCAGCGCCGGTTCCGCTCCAGGTAGACCCGGTCCTCGGCCGGCACGCCGGGGTCGAACAGCAGTTGCGACTCCGGGTTCGTCACGCGGCCCGGCCCGTGGAGGGGATCATGCGGCAAATCATGCATGATCCCCCGAACGGGCGGCAATGTCGGCCCAGGCCGGCGGCTACTTGCAGAGCTTCCCGGTCGCGGTGTCGGTCTCCAGCCCGCCGCCGGTCGCCTCGCTGCGCTCCGGCTCCGGGCTCTTGGCGATCTTCGGCTTCTCGGCGCCGTCCCAGTCCGAGCCCACCATCACCTGGATGCGCGAGCCCAGCCCGGAGATCTTCTTGAGCTTGGCGCCCGGGATGGCGGCGGCCAGGGTCTTGGCCGAGTCCTCGCGGCCCGGCCCGTACTGGATCGTGGTCTTCTCCAGGCCGCGCCGCGCGACGCCCGGCACCACGTACACCCCGAACCCGGCCTCCTTGAGGTCGTCACCCGCCTTGCGCGCCAGGCCCCGGGTGCCCACGGCGTTGCGCACGTTCACCTGGATGTCGGACGGCGGCACGGTCGGCTCGTCCGACTTGGTCTTGCTGGGGGACGGCGTCGGCGACGGGGCCTTGGGCTCCTTGGTGATCGGGCGGTCCCGGTCGATCTTCTGGAACAGGTCGTTGGCCTTGCCCTGGTCCCACAGGACCGTGGACTGCGGCTGCGCGCTGTTCCACAACGTCGCGTTGTAGCCGGGGTCGGACAGCGGCACCTTGGCGAAGGTCAGGCGGTCGGTGGACAGGTTCTTCATCTGGTCGGCGAGCTTGGGCAGGCTGTCGGCCAGCTTCTTGTCCACCGTCAGCGACTTCAGCGCCGCCTGAAGGAACCGCGTGGACTTCACCGGGTCGCTCAGGGTCCGCGACGACAGGGCCTGCTTCATCATCGAGGCCATGAACTGCTGCTGCCGCTCGATGCGGCCGAGGTCGCTGCCGCCGGTCAGCGAGTAGCGGGCCCGCGTGAACGCCAGCGCCTTCAGCCCGTCCACCCGGGTCTTGCCCTTGGGCAGCTGCAGGCCGCTCTTCTTGTCGTCGATCGGGACCTCGGTGCAGACCTCGACGCCGCCCAGCGCGTCCACCATGTTCACGAAGCCGTAGAAGTTGACCTCGACGTAGTGGTCGATCGACACCCCGGTGGACTTCTTGATCGTCTCGACCGTCAGGTCGCGCCCGCCGAACTGGTAGGCCCAGGTCAGCTTGCCGTACCGGGCCGGGACGTGGGCGCCCTTCTGCCCCTCGCTCCCGTTGGACCTGTGCGAGGGGATCATCACGTAGGAGTCGCGCGGCAGGTTCACCACCGTGACCCGGTCGTGGTCGCGCGAGATGTGCACCAGCAGCATCGTGTCGGACCGCTCGCCCGGCTCGCGGCCGAGCTTGGCGGCCTTCTGCTGCTCGCGCGTCAGGCCCTCGCGCCGGTCGACCCCCGCCACCAGGATCGTCATCGCGCCCTTGGGCGAGTCCTTGCCCTTGCCGAGGCCGCTCACCGACACCTTGTCCAGCGCGCCGGTCACGTAGTTCTGGAACGCCCACGCGCCGCCCGAGGTCAGCAGCACGAACGCCGACATCCCGCCGGTGACCGCGAGGAAGCGGCGCTGCCGCCGGGCGCTCATCGCCGCCCGCGGGCTCAGCGAGGGGGAGGGGCGCCGGGGGCCGCGCGGGGCGTCCACCGCCACCCGCGGGGCCGGGACGCCGTCGACGGTCACGCCCTCGATGTCGCCGTCGCCGGACCGCCCGCCGCCGTCCGGGGCGCCCCCGGGACGGGGGCGGAAGTACCGCTCCAACGGATCTGAGTCGGGCCCGTCTGTCATCCTCGCCGCCGCCTCCCGAGTCGACCGATGTCCGGCGTCTTCTGACGCGAGTGTCCACCACCTTAAAGTGAGGAACGCCCGTCCGTTCGGCACCTGGGGCCCGTGTCCCGCCATTGCCCGCCCCCGGACGGCGGAAACCCGCCCCCCGGGGCCCTCCCGCCCCGCGCGAACGGCCGGGTACGGGGGCGAGACCCTGGTAACGTGGCGCCGTCTTGGCCTCCGCCGAGGCGCCCCGCATCCCGGGTCACGTCACAGCGAGCGAGCGAGAGAGGAAGGGGGGCTCTCCTCCGGCTTGATCGGCCGGGGTTCGGCCCGAGGGACCTGAATGAATCCGTCTCCCCAGGCGCACAGCGCCCACTCCGGCACCGACCTCGGACACCAGGCAGCCCCCGGTGAACGGACCTGGCCCGCGGTGTCGGTGGTCATGCCCGTCCTGAACGAGGAACGCCACCTCACCGACGCCGTCCGCCGCATCCTCACCCAGGACTACCCGGGCGAGCTGGAACTGGTGCTGGCCATCGGCCCGTCCCGGGACCGCACCGAGGAGATCGCCGCCCGGCTCGCCACCGAGGATCCGCGCATCGTGGTGGTGTCCAACCCCACCGGCCGCACCCCCCAGGGCCTCAACATCGCGATCAAGGCGTCGCAGTACTCGATCATCGTGCGGGTGGACGGCCACTCGCTGCTGCCGGCCGACTACGTGCGCGCCGCGGTGGAGACGATGGAGGAGACCGGCGCCGACAACGTCGGCGGGATCATGGCGGCCGAGGGCGTCACCCCGTTCGAGCAGGCGGTCGCGCGCGCGATGACCTCCAAGATCGGCGTCGGCAACGCCCGGTTCCACACCGGCGGCGAGGCCGGCGAGGTGGAGACCGTCTACCTCGGCACCTTCCGGCGCAGCGCGCTGGAGCGCGTCGGCGGCTACGACGAGACCTTCGTGCGCGCCCAGGACTGGGAGATGAACCACCGCATCCGCCAGACCGGCGGCCGCGTCTTCTTCACCCCCCGGATGCGCGTCACCTACCGGCCGCGCCCCAACCTGCGGGCGCTCGCCAAGCAGTACTTCCACACCGGCCGCTGGCGGCGCGTGGTGGGCCGCGAGCACCAGGGCACCCTGAACCTGCGCTACCTCGCCCCGCCGCTCGCGGTGGTGGCGATGGCGGTCGGCGCGGCCGCCGGGGCGTTCGGGTTCTGGCCCGGCTGGGTCCTGCCGGGCGGCTACGTCCTCGCGATCGTGGCGGGCGCGGCCGTGGAGGGCCGGGGCCTGCCGGTCGCGGCGTGGGTGCGGCTGCCGCTGGTGTACGCGACCATGCACCTGTCGTGGGGCGTGGGCTTCCTCACCAGCCCGCCCGGACTGGGCCAGCCGACCCCGGCCAAGTCCTGACCGGAGCGGGTCATACCAGGACATCGAACCGGCGGGCGCCGGGCCGCGTCTCAGGGTTAGGTTGACGGATCATGCCGCCAACCCTCCTGAGGAGGTGGCCATGTCCAACGGCGCACGGCACGGACTGGGCGTCCTGCTGGGTCTGATCGCCGCACCCCTGCTCGCGCTGGGCCTGGCGGTCGGGATGGACAGGCTGTTCCAGGCGATGCGCTACTCGGCGTCGACCGCCGACCGCTACTCCTGGGCGGCGGTGCTGCTCGCGCTGGGCCTGGCGGCCGGGCTGCTGGCCGGGTCGCGGCTCTCCCCGCTGGCCTCGCTGCTCCCCGGTCTGCTGCTGAGCGGCCTCGGCCTGCTGTGGCTGCTGGCGTTCCGGCGGATGGCCGAGTTGAGCGAGCCGCTGCCCGACGAGGTGTCCCGCGCCTTCCTCAACATCGGTGGGATGGGGGCCATGATGGTGGTCGGGGCGCTGCTGGTGGCGGCGTCGCTGTCGCCGTCGCGCTGGAAGGGCCGCCGACCGGCCGCCGCCCAGCCCCGGCACGCCGCGCCGTCCGCGCAGGCGCCGGAGCCGATGGGGCCGCCGCCTGGTCCGCCGCAGTACGGGCGGCAGCAGCTCCCGCAGTACGAGCAGAATCCGCGCCTGGGCGCACCGGGGCAGGGCGCGCCCGGCCACGCGGCGCCCGGCCACGCGGCACCCGGCCAGAACGCACCCGGTCAGCACGCACCCGGTCAGGGCGGCCGCCCGCCGTCGGGCGCGGTGCCGTTCGACGACGAGCCCAAGCAGTCCCGCAAGGGCGACGAGGATGACCCGGGCGAGTGGACCCAGATGTACGGCGGAGGCCGTTAGGACCGTCCCGGCGGCGCGTCAGGCATCCGCGGCCGGTGGCCGTCCGTCCAGCGCCGCCACCACGCCCGGCACGTCGTTGACGACCAGCGCGTCCACCCCGGCCGCCGTGTAGTCGGCGGCGGCGTCGGCCTTGGGGCACCACACCAGGACCTCCAGGCCCGCCTTGTGCGCCACGTCCACGACGTGGTCCAGGGGTCGCAGCCGCGTGTCCGGGTGCTCGAAGCCGCAGGACGCGGTGTGCACCCCGACCGCCTGCACGCCCAGGCCCGCGGCGGCCGGGACACCGTGCCACAGCGGGAACCGCAGCCAGGTCAGCAGCCCCAGCGGCACGCCCGGGGCCTCCTCGCGCAGGAACATCAGCAGCGACGGGTCGAACGAGGTCACCAGCAGCGGCCGCCGCCGCGCCTCGCGCCGCAGCAGCGGCGCCAGCAGCGCCCCGGTGCGGCGCGACGGGGCGTCCACCGCGTCCTCCAGCACCGTCTTGACGTCCACGTCCAGCGGCACCTCCGGCGGCAGCGCGTCGAACACCTCCACCAGCCGGGGCAGCCCGCTGGCGGCGGCGGTGGCCTCCACCAGGAAGCCGCCGTCGGCGCCGGTCGGGTCGTGCCGCAGCACCAGGTCGTCGTCGGCGGTGCGGGTCACGTCGATCTCGATCCAGGAGGCCCCGGCCTCCAGCGCGGCCAGCATCGACGGCAGCGTGTTCTCGGCGGCGGTCCCGCCGTCCGGCAGCGGGACCTCGCCCGAGCCCGAGCCGCGGTGGCCGATGACGGCGGGCGGGTCCTGGAAGATCACTTCTCCTCCGGCAGGTCGGCGGCGAGGTGCTCAGCGAGGACGATGTCCAGCGGGTGGGTGACCTTGAGGTTGCGCTCGTCGCCCGCCACCACGCGGATCGGCACGTCCGGCAGGTAGCGGTGCACGATGCCGCAGTCGTCGGTGGCGCGCAGTTCGGGGTCGGCGAGCGCCAGCTCGTAGGCCCTGCGGACGGTGCCGAGCCGGAAGCCCTGCGGGGTCTGGAAGCGCAGCAGGCCCTCGCGCGGCGGCATGGCGGTCACCACGCCGCCGGAGACCTCCACGATCGTGTCGGAGGAGGGCGTGCCGACCGCGACGGCCTCGGCGGTGTCCAGCGCCGCCAGCGTCCGGTCGATGGTGGCGGCGTCCACGAAGGGGCGCGCGGCGTCGTGGAACAGGACCCGGTCGGCGTCGTCGCGGCCGGCCAGGGCGCGCAGCGCGGCGGCGGTGGAGGCGGTGCGGGTGTCGCCGCCCTCGACCACCTGCGCGATCTTGCCGAAGCGCGCGGCGATCGCGGCGGCCTCGCGCAGGTGCCCGGCGGCCATCACCACCAGCACCTCGTCGATGCCGGGGTGGCCGTCGAAGGCGGCGACCGACAGCGCCAGGATGGGGCGGCCGCCGATCTCGATGAGCTGTTTGGGCCGGTCCGCGCCCATCCGCTGCCCGATGCCCCCGGCCAGCACGACCGCGATCGTCCGCATCCTCGCCCTTCCTTAGTCGCGTAAAGTCACCGAGCCGCTACGCTTTGCAGGCACCCGAGCCCGCGCGCCCTGCTCCGCGGGGCGCGGGCCTTGTCCTGATCCCTGTCCCGACGTGGCGGAGGCGCCGATGACCGTAGCGGTAATCATCGCGACCGGGGTGACCGGCGGGGAACCCGATCCGGTCCCCACGGCGGCGTTGCCCTGGGGGGACGGACCGGACGCGCCCACGCTGCTGGCCCGCCTGTGCGAGCAGCTCGGCACGCTCAACGTACCGGACCGGCGGATCGTCACCCGGCCGGAGCTGGCGCCCCTGCTGCGCAAGGACGGCCACGAGGTGCTGGAGTGCGCCGACCCGGCCGCCGACCTCGCCGAGATCGCCCTGCTGGCCCGCCGCGCGGACGGCCCGGTCCTGCTGCTGCCCGGCGACCTCGCCGTCAGCACCGAGCTCTTGGCCCGCCTGGTCCGCGACGCCCGGGGCCCGGCGACCGCCGTCACGGTCGCCGCCCACGGCGCCGGGACCTGCCCCGCCCGGGTGGCCGGCGGCCGCGTCGCCTCCGCCGCGTCCTCCCGGCACCGGGTCACCTCGCCCAACGCCGCCTTCCCCGGCGTGCTGCGCGTCTCCCGGGCGCGGACGGCCGAGCTCGCCGAGATCGCCGACGACCTCGCCAGGCTCCTGGCGACGCCCGACTCCCTGCCCGCGCCGGTCGCGGGCCCGGCGGGCGCGCGCTCCACGGGGCCGGCGGCGGGTTCCTCGGCGCCTTCGGCCGCCTCGGTCGACGACCCCGTCCAGCTGCTGCTGGTCGGCCTGGTCCGGTCCGGCGTCCCGGTCGCCTCCTGCGCCGATCCCGCGCTCGCCTGCCTGCGCGCCACCGGGCCGGGCTCCGCCGGGGAGGCGTACGAGGCCGTCTCGGGCGTGGACGAGGACCGGGTCCGCCTCGCGGCGGCCGTCAAGAGCAACGACGGGTTCTTCGCCACCTACGCCGTCAGCGGCTACTCGCCGCTGATCGTGAAATGGGCGGCCGGGCGCGGGCTGACGCCCAACGCCGTGACCTGCATGTCCATGGGCGTCGCCGTCCTGGCGGCGCTCTGGTTCGCCGCCGGGACCCGCACCGGGATGGTGGCGGGGGCCGTGCTGTTCTACCTGTCGTTCGTGCTCGACTGCGTGGACGGCCAGCTCGCCCGCTACACCCGCTGCTACAGCCCGCTCGGGGCCTGGCTGGACGCGGTGTTCGACCGGGCCAAGGAGTACACGGTCTTCGCCGGGCTCGCGGTCGGCGCGGGCGCGGCGGCCCTCGGCAGCACGGTGCACGCCGGGAACGTGTGGCCGCTGGCGGTGGCGGCCCTGGTGCTGCAGACCGTCCGCCACATGATCGACTTCTCGTACGCGGCGCGGTCCGGCCAGCGGGCCCCCGCCCCGCCGCCGGTGGTGCCGCTCACCCTGCCCGGCGACGGCGGGGCCCCGGCCCCGGCCCGTCCGGCGGGCGGCGCGGCCGCCCGGCTGTCGGCCGCCACCAGCAAGGTCCGTGCCCTGCACTGGGCCAAGAAGGTCCTCGTGCTGCCGATCGGCGAGCGCTTCGCGCTGATCTCGGTCACCGCCGCGCTCGGCAACGCCCGGATCACCTTCGCGGTCCTGCTCGCCTGGGGCTGGATCGCCGCCGTCTACACCCTGACCGGACGAGTGATGAGGTCGACCGCCCGATGACCAGTGCCGTCCACGACAACGCCCCGCCCGTCGCCGAGCCCGCCCCGCTGCGCGACTTCCGCGACGACGGCCCGATCTGCCTGGCCCTCGGCGCCCTGGCCCGCGGCCAGCTCCCGCCGCTGCCCGGCGCGCTGGTGGCCCTCGTCGCCACGACCGTGCTGCTGGCGGCCGGGGTGGGCGAGCAGCAGACCCCGGCGCTGTTCGCGCCGGTCGTGGCGCTGCTGCTGACCGGACCGGCGGCGACCCATCCGCATACGGGGCGGCTTGACTGGCTCGTCCCGCCCATCATCCGCGCGATCGAGTATGGTTACCTCGCTGTACTGGGGTTCGCGCAGGGAGTATCGGCACCGCTGGTCTACGTGCTGATCGCCGTCCTGGCGTACCACCACTACGACACCGTGTACCGCACCCGCCAGGGGCTCCGGCCGCCGGCGTGGCTCTTCCGCGCCGGACTCGGCTGGGAGGGCCGGATGCTCATTGTGGCCTTCCTGGGCCTCTCCGGGCTCCTTCCGTTCGCGTACGCTGCGCTCGCGGCCTACCTTGGCGTGTTGTTCGCGGGCGAGAGCGTCACCACGTGGGCGCGGACCGGTCGCGGCAATGGCGAGATGGTCGATCTGGAGGAAGAGAACGCATGATCGGGATGGTGCTCGCGGCGGGCGCGGGCCGAAGGCTGCGCCCCTACACCGACACGCTGCCCAAGGCCCTGGTGCCGGTGGACGGCGACACGACCATCCTGGACATCGCGCTGGGCAACCTCGCCGAGGTCGGGCTCACCGACGTCGTGATCGTGGTCGGCTACTGCGCGGGCGCGGTCGAGGAGCGCAAGGCGGCGCTGGAGGCCAAGTACGGCGTCTCCATCACCCTCGTCCACAACGACAAGGCCGAGGAGTGGAACAACGCCTACTCCATGTGGCTGGCCCGCGAGCACTTCGCCAAGGGCGTCCTGATGGTCAACGGCGACACCGTGCACCCGGTCAGCGTCGAGAAGACGCTGCTGGCCGGACGCGGCAAGTCCGACATCCTGCTCGCCGTCGACGACGTGAAGAAGCTGGCCGACGAGGAGATGAAGGTCATCCTCGACGAGAACGGCCACCTGTCGCGCATCACCAAGCTGATGGACCCGGCCGACGCCGCCGGCGAGTACATCGGCGCCACCCTGATCGAGCCCGCCGCCGCCGAGGCGCTGGCCGACGCCCTCAAGGCGACCTGGGAGGCCGACCCCGACCAGTACTACGAGGACGGCTACCAGGAGCTGGTCAACCGCGGCGCGAAGATCTCCGTCGCGCCGATCGGCGAGGTCGCCTGGGTCGAGGTCGACAACCACGACGACCTGGCCAAGGCCCGCGAGATCGCGCACACCTACTAGGCACCGGGCCGCCGCGCCGGGACCGCATCGGGCCCGGCACGGCGGCTCCGCCGTTCGCGGACCCGCCCGGCGTCCCCCCGACGCCCGGCCCCGCACCGGCCGCCGCCCCCCGCCGCCGCCGACCTACGACCCGACCGAGGAAGGCACATGCCCCTGCTGTCGCGGATGCTGAACGCACCGCTGTCCATCGACGTCCGCCGAGGCGCGGTCGCGGGCCTCGGCGAGCTGCTGGCCGACCGCCGCATCGCCACCGAGGGCCGGGTCGCCATCGCGGTCGGCCCCGGCCAGGGCGACCAGATCGCCGAGCACGTCCGGCCGTCGCTGAGCGCCTGCGAGGTGTTCCACGTGGACGGCGGCACCGTGGACGCGGCCGTCAGCCTGGGCTCCAAGCTGCGCGCCGGCTCCTACGAGGCGGTCGTCGGCATCGGCGGCGGCCGCACCATCGACGCCACCAAGTACGCCGCCACCCTGTCGGGCATCCCGATGGTGTCGGTGGCCACCAACCTGTCGCACGACGGCATCTGCTCCCCGGTGGCCTCGCTGACGCACGAGAAGGGCAAGGGCTCGTTCGGCGTCGTCATGCCGCTCGCCATGGTCGTGGACCTGGACTACGTGCGGGCCGCGCCGCCGCGCCTGGTGCGCGCCGGGATCGGCGACGTGGTCAGCAACTTCTCGGCCGTCGACGACTGGCTGCTGGCCGCCGAGGCCGTCGGCGAGCGGGTGGACCGCATGGCGCTGACCGTCGCGCGCACCGCCGCCGAGGCGCTGCTGCACCAGCCGAGCTCGATCGAGTCCGACGGCTTCCTGACCGTGCTGGCCGAGGGCCTGGTGCTGTCGGGCATGGCGATGGCGTTCGCGGGCGACTCGCGTCCGGCCAGTGGCGGCGACCACGAGATCCTGCACGCCATCGACCAGCTCTACCCCGGCACCGGCAACCACGGGGAGCTGGCCGGC
Source organism: Spirillospora sp. CA-253888 (assembly GCA_050936435.1). GTDB lineage: Bacteria > Actinomycetota > Actinomycetes > Streptosporangiales > Streptosporangiaceae > Spirillospora. The sequence continues at coordinate 2,631,320 of JBNJMT010000001.1, read as the reverse complement.
ATCGGCGCGGCGTTCTGCTACCACCTGCGCGCCACCCACCTGGGCGAGGGCGCCGAGCGACTGGAGCAGATCCTGCACTGCCTGGGGCGGCACGGGCTGCCGCGCTTCCCGGGCGACGTGGGCCTGAGTGTGGAACAGTTCACGCAGGCCGTGCTGTTCGCCCCGCAGACCCGCCCCGGCCGCTATACGATCTTGGAGCATCTCGGCCTGGCCGAGGACGCGACGCGCAAGGCGGTGGAAGAGTATGTCCGGGCCCATGGCGACTGACCGTCCCGAGCAGGGTCCGCCGCCCGGCGGCGGCATCCGGCCGGGCGACGACCTGCGCCCCTCCCGTAAGCAGGCCAAGGTCGCCGACGTGCGGCGGCACGGCCAGCCCCCCGGCCTGAAGGACCGCCGCAACGAGGAGCACTGGGCGGGCCGGCTCTACATGCGGTCCCTGTCGCCCTACTTCGCGTGGCTGGCGCTGCGGCTGGGCTTCAGCCCCAACCAGCTCACCTACCTGATGATGCTCAGCGGCGTGCTGGCCGGCCTCGTGGTGTCGCTGCCGGCCACCGGCACGGGCGCGCTGTGGACGGCGGTCGGCGGCGCCGTGCTGATCCAGGTCTACCTGCTGCTGGACTGCGTGGACGGCGAGGTCGCCCGCTACCTGCGGCAGACCTCGGTGGCCGGGGTCTTCCTGGACCGCATCGGCCACTACCTGTCGGAGGTCGCCCTGCTGGTCGGCCTGGGCTACGCCGCCCAGGGCGCCTGGACGACCGGCGGCTACGTCGAGCTCGGCATGCTGGCGGCGCTGGGCGCGGCCCTGATCAAGGCCGAGACCGACAACGTGGTGGTGGCCCGCGCCAAGTCGGGCCTGCCCGCCGACCCCACCGGCGGCGACCGGGCGCTGCGGCCCCGCTCCACCGGGATCGCGCTGGCCCGCCAGGCGGCGTCCATGCTGCGCTTCCACCGGATCATCGGCGCGGTGGAGCTGTCGCTGCTGATCGTGGCGGCGGCGGCGCTGGACGTGCTGCTGGACGCCCAGACCCCGGTGGCGATGCGCGTGCTGGCGGTCGCGGTGGCGGCCGTGGCGGCCCTGCAGACCCTGCTGCACCTGATCAGCATCCTGGCCTCCCGGAGACTCAAGTAACCATGAAGTTGAGCGTCATCGTCCTGACCATGGGCAACCGGCCCGAGGAGCTGGCCCGCTCGGTGCGCAGCGCCCTGGACCAGGAGCACGTGGACGTCGAGGTCGTGCTGGTCGGCAACGGCGTGGACCCGGTCGGCGGCGCGGACTCGGGTGGCGGCGAGGACTCGGGTGGCGGCGCGGTGGGCGCGCCGTTCGACGACGAGCGGGTCAAGACGATCGCGCTGCCGAAGAACGTGGGCATCCCGGCGGGCCGCAACCGCGGCGTCGAGGCGTCCTGCGGCGAGATCCTGCTGTTCCTGGACGACGACGGCTGGTACCGCTCGACCCGGCTGGGCGCGCACCTGCGCGACCGCTTCGCGGCCGACCCCGACCTGGGTGTGATCTCGTTCCGGGTCCGCGACCCCGAGGGCGGCCGCGGCGAACGCCGCCACGTCCCGCGCCTGCGCGCGGGCGACCCGGAGCGCTCCTCGGCCGTCACGACGTTCCTGGGCGGGGCCTGCGCGATCCGCCGCGCCGCCTGGGACGCAGGCGGCGGCCTGCCGGAGGACTTCTTCTACGCCCACGAGGAGACCGACCTCGCCTGGCAGATCCTGAACGCGGGCTACCACATCGTGTACGACGCGTCGGCGGTCATGTTCCACCCGGCGGTGCTGCCGACGAGGCACGAGATGTTCTACCGCTACAACGCCCGCAACCGGGTATGGCTGGCCCGCCGCAACCTGCCGTGGCCGCTGGCGCTGGCCTATTTGGCGGTGTGGGTGGGCATGACGCTGCTGCGGGAGCGGAAGCCCGCTGCGCTGAAGCCGTGGTTCAAGGGCTTCGTCGAGGGCTGGCGCAAGCCGGCGGGCCCGCGCCGCCCGATCTCGTGGCGCACGGCCTGGCGCATGACGCGGACGGGGCGCCCGCCGATTATTTGAGGTTGCGGGGACGCTCTTTGTGGTCTGCGGCCCTCTGCCACCGTGCGGCCCCGCCCCCGCCCCCCGGCCACCGCACCCCCGGCCACCGCACCCCCGGCCACCGCACCCCCCGTCACCGGGCGGCCCCGTCACCGGGCGGCCCCGCCACCGGGCGGCCCTGTCACCGGGCGGGCCGAGGGCAGGCGCAGTCTTAACCTCTGCTTGCACAGGGCGAACTTTGCGGGCCGGGCTTGGCGCGGGTTCTTACCTCAACCCCGTGCGGGCTGGGGTTGCTGGGCATGTGGGCAAACCCCCGCGGGGCTGAGTTGCGCGAGTCTGTGTAGACCCCCACAGATTGAGTCGGTGCCTCGTCTGCGGCGAAAGCGGCTGTGTTTGCTTTGGGGGGACGTCCCCCCAAACCCCCACATCCGGGCGCCGCCCGCCCGGCGCTCGCCGGGGCTCGCGCCGTGCGTGCGTCGTCCGGGTAGGGGGCCAGCCCCCTACGTCCCCCGGCGGGGCGCTGCCCCACACCCCGCAACGGACGGCTGCGCCGCCCTGCTTGCCTACTGAGGCGGGGGCTCCGCCCCCGCACCCCCGACAAAGGAAGGCGCTCCGCGCCTGCCTGCTTATTTGGGGGCCGCTGGGACTCCGTCCCCCGCGGCCCCTGGGCAAGGGGCTCCGCCCCCTGCACCCCCGGGCCTGGTGGTGCGGGTGCAGGAGGTTAGGGCGGCTACGTCAGGTTGTCGCGCCAGGTCCGGTCGGCCGTCAGGACCGTCAGGCGCTGGGTCGCTCGGGAGACCGCCACGTACAGCACGCGCAGGCCCCTCGGGGACTGGGTCGCGATCGTCTCCGGGGCCGCGATCACGGCCGCGTCGAACTCCAGGCCCTTCGCCTCCAGCACGTCCAGCACCTGGACGCGGTCGGGCAGGCCCTCGGCCAGGCGGTCGCGGTCGGCGGCGCTCCACGCGTCGGCCGTCGCCAGGGGGACGATCAGGCCGATCGTGCCGTCCACCTGGTCGAGCAGCTCTTCGGTCGCGGCGCGGGCGGCGGCCGTCAGGGCGTCGCCGGGGACGACGCGGATCTCCGGGTCCAGGCCCGACGTCCGGACGGCGCGGGCCGGGCGGGCCTCGGGGAGGGCCATCGCCAGCACGCGGGCCGACACCGCCGCGATCTCGGTCGAGTTGCGGTAGTTGGTGGTCAGCTCGTACTCGTGGCGGACGCGGCGGGTCGGCTGCTTCGGCTTGCGCGGGCGGCGGCCCCGGCCGCCGCGCGAGCGCGACCTGGTCTCCTCGCCGCCCAGCGCGGCGTCCATGGCCCGGCGGGCCGCGTCCAGGTCCTCCCACGCGCTCTGCGCCGGGTCCTCCACGATCGTCCAGCTCGCCTGGCGGCCCCGGCGGCCCAGCATCCGCCACTGCATCGGGGACAGGTCCTGGGCCTCGTCCACGACGATGTGCGCGTACTCGGGGCGCTCCTCGACCACGCCGTCGTCCACGCGGCGGGCCCGCTCCAGGCGCTCGATGGAGGTGGTCAGCTCCTGCATCTCCGGTTCCCAGGACTCGTCGGCCACCTCCTCGCCGGTGAGGATGTTGACGCCGTCCACCACGAACGGGTCGTCCTCGCGGGCCTTGCGGCGCGAGGGGCGCGGCGGCGGGCCCAGCAGGGCGTCGATCTCGTCCAGCAGCGCGATGTCCTGGTAGGTCGGGTCGCCCGGCAGGGCGCGGTGCCAGGACGCGGCGAGGGCGGTGACGGTGTCGCGGTCCAGGTCGCGTCCGGCGGCGCGGCGCAGCCGGTCGGCGTCGCCGAGGGCGGCCAGCACCTCCAGCGGGCGGCGCATCGGCCACCAGGCGACCAGGAAGTCGGTGAAGGCGCGCTGCTCGCGGACGCGGGTGTCGAAGTCGCCGCGCTCGCCGGGGCGGCCGGCGCCCTGGGGCGCGTCGCCGTCGCCGTCGAGCGCGGCCAGGCCGTCGGCGGCCAGGATCTGCGACCACAGTTCGGTCTGGCCGTCGGCGGCCTGTGCGGCGGCCTCCGGGCCGCCGAGATCGCTGAAGCGCCGCCACAGGGCGTCCAGCAGCGCTTCGGCGGCGCGGCCGCGCGCGGCGTTCACGCTGCCCCGGCTGCGGCGGTGCAGGTCGTTGCGCAGCTTGTCCAGGGCCGGACGGTCCAGCGCCACGACCACGCCCCGGTAGACCACGCGCAGCTCGTCGGGCGCGCCGGGGGCCTGGTCGGCGACCGCGCGCCGCAGGACCGTGGTCATGGTCTCGGCGCCCTTCACGCGGGCCAGCTCGGGCGTGTCGTGGGTGGTGGCGCGCACGCCCTCGACCAGGTCGCCGAGGGAGCGCAGCGCCGCCGAGCCCTCGCCCAGCGACGGCAGGACGCGCTCGATGTAGGCGGTGAAGCGGCGGTTGGGGCCGACCACCAGCACGCCCCGGGAGCCGAAGCGGCGGCGGTGCCGGAACAGCAGGTAGGCGACGCGGTGCAGCGCCACGGCCGTCTTGCCCGTGCCGGGGGCGCCGCGCACCAGCACGGTGCCGTCGACGGGCGCGCGGATCACCTCGTCCTGCTCGCGCTGGATGGTGGCGACGATGTCGCGCATCTCGCCTTCGCGCGTGCGCGCGAGGGACGCCAGGAACGCGCCGTCGCCGATGACGGTCAGCCCGTCGGCGGCGTCGGGGTCCAGCAGGTCGTCCTCCAGGTCCACCACCGCGTGGCCGCGCGAGTGCAGCACGCGGCGGCGGACGACCCCGCGCGGCACCTCGGGCGTGGCCTGGTAGAAGTCCTCGGCGGCCGGGGCCCGCCAGTCGATCACCAGGGAGTCGTGCTCGCTGGTGCGCACCCCGATGCGGCCGATGTAGCGCACCTCGCGCCCGTCCACCAGGCGGACCGGCGGCGTGCCGGGCTGCTGGGGGCGCGGGTGCAGGTCCAGGCGGCCGAAGACCAGGCCGTCGTCGGCGATGTCCAGGGCCTGGGCGCGCAGGGCGGCCTGGTGCACCATGGCGTCCCGGTCGACCAGGGAGGCGCGGGTGCCGGCCTGCGCCTGCCGGTAGCCTTCGCGGATCATGGCCTGGGCGTCGGCGCGCATCTGTTCGAGGCGCTCGTAGGCCACGTCCACGTACCGCTGCTCGGCGGCGATCTCCTGGTCCTTGACCGTGCCGGAGCGGCCGGTGACCGGGGACGACGACATACGGGCCACTCCTCGCGACGCTGATCCCGGGAACTCTCCCGGGGAGTCAGACAGCTTATGCGGTCGCGGGGACGGTCCTTGTGACCGGTCAGGTCGAGGCGGTTCGCCGGCCGATCGCGCGCCGGGTCGCGGCGGGCAGGAACCGCTTGGCGGCCACGGTCGCGCGGGTCAGCGGGTCGGGGAACACGAACAGGTCGCCGGCGGGCGGGGCCAGCGACCGCTCCACCGCGTCCAGCACGAGGCCGGGCGGCATCCCCGGCATCCCGGCGGTCGCGGCCGGGTGCTCGGCGGCGATCCTGCGGTACATGGGGGTGTCCACCTGGCGCGGGCACACGCAGCGGATCGTCACGCCGCCGCCCGCGGTCTCCTGGTACAGGGACTCGGCGAACGCGTTGACGGCCGCCTTCGCCGACGCGTACGCCGAGGTCAGATGCCCCGGCACCCACGCCGCCAGGGACGAGAACACGATCAGCTCGCCCCGGCCCCGCTCCAGCATCCCCGGCATCGTGGCGCGCGCCACGTGCACGGTGCCCAGGTAGTCGACGCGCAGCACCCGCTCCACGTCGGCGAGCGGCTGCTCCAGCGCCGCGCCGAGCGGGCTGATCGCGGCGGCGTGCACGACGCGGTGCACCGGCCCGGCCTCGGCCACGACGCGCTCGACGGCGGCGGGGTCGGTGACGTCGCACACGCGGGTGTGCAGGTTGGGGGAGCGGTCGGCGGTGCGGGCGAGCCCGGCCGCGTCCAGGTCCACCGCGACCACGTCCCACGCGGCGGCGGCCAGGCGCTGCGCGGCGAGCGCGCCCAGCCCGCCGGCGGCGCCGGTGACCAGCGCCGTCCGCACCCGCCGGGTCACGGACCCACCTCGTCGGCCGGTCCGAACTCCATCGTCAGGTGCCGGACGCTCGTGCTGCTGAGCGCCCGCGCCCGGTCCAGCCCGAGCCCGCGCAGCTCGGCGGCGACCGGGTGGTCGCCGAGGCGCAGCGTCGCCCCGCCCGGCCGCATCCGGACGCCGGCGGGCGCCATGGTCCAGCCGGTGCGGCGGGTGACGCCGTCCAGGCACGAGTACGCGTCGATCTTGGGGGCGGCGGAGCCGGAGGGCAGCGGGAGCCCCGGCCGGACCGCCAGTTCGAGGGCCGTCAGCCCGCCGATCCGGACCGCGCAGCGCTTGACGCGGCTCGACAGGTCCATGGGGATGTCGGCCATCTCCTTGGGGAAGCCCCAGATCGTGCGCCCGGCCTCCAGGGTGAACTCCTGGTTGACCGGCAGCCAGTGGATGAACGCGCCGACGCCCTTCATCCGCCGTGTGGGCGGCGCGCCCGGCGGCCTGACCAGGAACGCCACGGCGAACTCGTGGTACGGCCCAAGGTCGCCGTCGGCGTAGCGGACGAAGGCCAGCGAGCAGATCGCGCGGCCCGGCAGCGGTTCGGCGACCTCCAGCCCGGAGTAGGCGATGACGGCCTGGGCGGGCGCGGCGGGCACGGCGAACATCGCCGACGCCACGGCCGCGTCGCGGATGCGGACCGGCAGCGCCACGTCCTCGCCCTGGATCACATGCTTGTCGGCGGTGCTCCCCATGCGCACAAGTAGAACAGGTTCTTGTTTTTCTGTCACTATGTGATCAGTTCCGTTCGGCGGCCGCCTTGATCCGGTCGAGGGTGACGCGCATCCCCTCGCGGTTGAGGGCGGCGCGGCGTTCGGCGGGGACGCCGGTGAACACCTTGCCGAGCAGGGAGACGAACTTCGCCCCGCGCGCGTCGCGCCGCAGGTCCTGCCAGTACTCGGTGAGGCGGGTGCGGCCGCCGCCGATGTCCTCGACGCGGTAGCCCCACAGGGCGACCTCCATGCCGAAACTGGTCACGCGGAAGGCGAACGCCTCGCCGGGGACGGCCGCCGAGACCCAGCAGGTCGTGAACCAGACGCGCGGGCCGATGCGGTTGAAGCCGACGAAGCGGGTGCCCTCCTCGACGGCTCCGCCGCGCACCCAGACGGCGAACAGCTCCGGGCTCCACTCCTTCATGCGCTTGAGGTCGGCGACCGTGTCGTACACCGTGCCGGGCGCGGCGTCGATGACGACGCTCTCTTCGGCGACCCACTCCCGTTCCATGGGCCCGATCATCCCGCACCGACCGGGAAGCGGACGCCCCGGCCGTCGGCGTCGGCGTGCAGGTCGAGGGCGGTGGGGGTGAAGCCGTCCGGCACGTCGAACACGATCGCGCCCTGGAAGGAGGCGGCGCTGCGCAGGGAGAGGGCGAGGTCCTTGGCGGAGCGGCCGCGGTGCAGGGCGACGGCGGTGTGCTCGACCTCCCCGGCGCGGAGCCGCTGGACGGTGGCGTCCAGCACGAGCGGGGCGGGCCCGGTGTTGGTGACGGTGACGCGGATCTGGCAGAGGCGGCCCTTGAGCGCGGTGACGCCCCTGACGCGGACGCCGCACTGGGGCGCGGCGGCGGTGAAGGTGAGGTCGCCGTCCTTGACGGGCTTGCCGAAGACGCCGGGGGCGGGGCGGCTGCGCTCCTGGTAGACGGCGAAGGCGGTGGCGGCGAGGCCGCCGAGGAGGGCGAGGACGATGAGGCGGCGGAGCCAGACGCGGAGTGCGGAGGGGGGTGGGGGAGGGGGAGGGGGAGGGGGAGGGGGAGGGGAGAAGCGGGGGGTCGGGGGTGTGGGGTTTGCGTGGGGCAGGGGTGACGCGCCCGCGTGCGGCTGCGCGTCCGTCTGTGGCTGTGCGTCTGCGTGGGGTGGTGCGCCTGCGTGGGGTGGTGCGCTCGCGTCCAGGTGCGTCGGCGCGTTCGCGCTGAACGGCGCGTCCGGGACGGGCAGCGGGTCCGGCGGCGGCTCGAAGGGGACCGCGCCCGGAGGCGGTGCGGTCGGCGTCCTCGGGCGCGTGCGCGTCATGCGGCGCTCCCGCCGCGCCAGCACCACGATCTGCAGCGACACCAGCGCGTCCACCACGCCCACCACCGGGATGATCCAGTCCGCGGCCGCGCGTCGGTAGGAGGTCAGCGTCAGCACGATCACGAACGCCGCGACCGCCTGCACCCCCACCAGCGCCCCGACCGTGCGGACCAGCCGCGCCAGTGGCCCGGCGGGCTCCGGGAGCGGGGTCGGCTCGGCCACCCGGACCGCGTCGGGACGGGTGGGGCGGGTGCCCGGGGTGATCGTCACCGGCTCAACGTAGAGGCCGCCGCAGAGTTGATCAAGACGGTTCCAGCGGCAGCCGGATGCCCTTGCTGGTGCCGTCCACGTGCAGCTCCAGCTCGCGGGGCGTGAAGCCGGGCGGCACGTCGTACAGCAGCACCCCGGAGAAGCGGGTACCGCCCGCCAGCGTCTGCGCGCCCACCTTGGTCTTCGGGCCCGGCGCCGAGCCCCTGAACAGCATGACCGCCGTCTCCTCGGAGTCGGCCGCGCCGCGCAGCCGCTGCACCGCCGGGTCCAGCACCCGCGCCGACGCCCCCGCGTTGGCCACGCTGAACCGCACCTGGCACAGCTTGCCGTCCTTGGCGGTCACGCCCTTGACCTTGCGGTCGCACTCGGGACGGGACGCCTGGAACGTGAAGTCGCCGTCCTTGGCGGGCTGGTCGAACTGCGCGGCGGCGGGCGCCTTGTCCGCCCGGTACAGCATGAACCCGCCCGCGCCCAGCCCGCCGAGCACCGCCAGCCCGACCACCCGGCCCGTCCACGTGCGGATCCTGGCCCGCCGCAGCACCCTAGGGTCCACGGGCGGGGCGGGACGCACCGGTGCGAGCGGCGTGGCCGGCGGCGACCACAGCGGCAGGTCCTCGGTGCGCCAGGTGGACTCGACGGTGTGGCTCGCCATGGCCTGGATATCCGCCTGGATGTCGTATCCGGCCGGGGCCAGGGGCGCGGCCTGCCCGCTTGCGTCGGACCCGCCGACCAGCGCCAGCAGCAGCTGCTGCGCGGTGGGACGGTCCTCCGGCTCGGGGGAAAGGGCACGTTCCACCAGGGAGCGCAGCGGGTCGGTCAGCCCGCCCAGGTCGTAGTCGTGCTGGTGGGCGCGGTAGGCCATGACCAGGGGATCGCTGGTGGCGCGCGGGTCGGCCGCGCCGAACGGGTGCCGCCCCACCCCGGCGAACGCGACCAGGCACCCCCACGCGAACACGTCGCCCGCAGGAGACACCTGCCCGGTCCGCACCTGCTCGGGCGCGATCCACCCGGGCGACCCCACCACGAACCCGGCCTTGGTGTGCCCGCCCTCCTGGTCCACGCCGCGCGCGATGCCGAAGTCGATGACGCGCGGGCCGGAGATCGACAGGATCACGTTCGCGGGCTTGAGGTCGCGGTGCACCAGCCCCGTCGAGTGGATCGCGGTCAGCGCCGCCGCCACCCCGACCGCGACGCCGTGCAGCGTGCCGGGCGGCAGCGCGCCGTGCCGCCTGATGTGCTCCGAGAGCGGCGCGCCCTCGACGAACTCGGTGACCAGGTAGGGGCGGCCGCCGTCCTCGCCGTGGTCGAGCACCGCCGCCGTGCAGAACGAGGCGACCTGGCGCGCGTGCCGCACCTCGTCGTGGAAGCGCGCCCGGTAGCCCTGGTCGGCGGCCAGCTCGGGCTGGATGACCTTGATCGCGACGTTCCGGCCGTCCGGGCCGCGGCCGAGGTAGACCGCGCCCATGCCGCCCTCGCCGAGCTTGCCGAGCAGCGGGTAGGGGCCGATCGACGCCGGGGCGCCCGGGACGAGCGGATGGACGCCGGCGGGCAGTCCGTCACGGCTGGTGTGTTCGTGCACCGGGCGCGCTCCTCCGGATCGGCCGTCCCCCGGCCTCTCGACCGCGCGGTCCCCGACCGCGTTCCCGTTGTGGCCCAGGAGGGGTCAAAGTATCGGATGAGCGCAAGATGAGGGAGGTTCCCCCGGTATCCCGGACGGACCGGTTGTGGTCCTGTGACCCGGCCGCTACTTGCGCGGCGCGGAGGCCAGGCGCAGGCGCACGCCGGGGCTGGAGGCGTCCACGTGCAGCTCCAGCTCGACCGGCGAGAACCCGGGCGGCACGTCGTACAGCAGCACGCCGCTGAAGGAGGTGGAGGTCGCCACCGAGGGCGACTCCGCCCGTTCGCCGAGGTCGGAGGCGTCGCCCCGGAACACCATGATGGCGGTCTCGTCGGGGTCGGTGCGGCCGTGCAGGCGCTGGTGGACCGGGTCGAGCACGTGCGCGGTGACGCCGGTGTTGGTCACGGTGAAGCGGACCTGGCAGAGCTTGCCGTCCTTGGCGGTCACGCCCTCGACCTCGCGGTCGCACTCGGGCGGCGACGCCTCGAACGAGAAGTCGCCGTCGTGGGCGGGCCGGCCGAACTCGCCCTCGGTGGGGGCGCGGCCCTCGCGGTAGACGATGATCGCGGTGGCGGCCCCGGCGACCAGCAGGATGGCGAGCGCGCGGCGCCGCCAGGTCCACGGGGGGCGGCGGCGCTCGCCGAGGTCGAGGGCGGGCGGCGCGGGCGGCGGCTCCTCGGGAGGCGTCCAGAGCGGGAGTTCCTCCAGCCGCCAGTGGCGGTCGAGGGTCTGCCCGGCGGCGGACAGGACGGGGTCGTCGGGCGGGAGGGGCGTTCCGGCGGGCGCGAGGTCGGGGGAGCGGGCGGGGGGACGCCTGGGCTGCGGGACGCGTTCGCCGGAGCCGGGGCTCTCGGATTCGTGCCGTTCGCCGAAGCTGGGGCTTTGGGGTTCGTGTCGTTCGCCGGAGTCGGAGCTTTGGGCTCCGTGTTGTTCGCCTGAGGCGGGGTTTTCGGCTCTGTGCTGTTCGCCGGAGTCGGGGGCTTGGGTGGCCTGCCGTTCGTCGGGGCCGGGGTGGTGTGCGCCGTTGCGTTCGCCGGACGTCTTGGCGGGCGGGGTCCCCGCGATCGGCAGCGACGCGTCCGCCTCCGCCGAGCCGCCGACCAGCGCCAGCAGCAGATCACGGGCCGTCGGACGCAGGTCGGGCTCGGGCGACAGCGTCTGCTCCACCAGCGAACGCAGCGGCTCCGCCAGCCCCTCCAGGTCGTGCAGGTGCTGCTGGGCCCGGTAGGTGAGCACCATCAGGTCGTTGGAGGCGCGCGCGTCCGTCCCGGCGAACGGGTGCCGCGCCATCCCCGCGAACGCCACCAGGCAGCCCCAGGTGAACACGTCGCTGGCGGGCGACACCTCCCCGTGCTGCACCTGCTCGGGCGCGATCCACCCCGGCGACCCCATGACCAGCCCCGACCGGGTGCGCCCGGTCAGGTCGCCCACCCCGCGCGCGATCCCGAAGTCGATGACGCGCGGGCCGGAGATCGACAGGATCACGTTCGCGGGCTTCAGGTCGCGGTGCACCAGCCCCGCCGCGTGGATGGTGGCGAGCGCCGCCGCCACGCCCAGCGCCACCCCGTGCAGCGTGTCGGGCGGGAGCGCGCCGTGCCGCCTGATGTGCCGGGACAGCGGCGTGCCCTCGACGTACTCGGTGACCAGATACGGACGCCCGTCCGCCTCGCCGTGGTCGAGCACCGCCGCCGTGCAGAACGAGGCGACCTGGCGCGCGTGCCGCACCTCGTCGTGGAAGCGGGCCCGGTAGTCGGCGTCGGCGGCCAGGTCGGGCTGGATGACCTTGATGGCGACGTTCCGCCCGTCCGGGCCGCGGCCGAGGTAGACCACGCCCATGCCGCCCTCGCCGAGCCGCGCCACCAGCGTGTACGGCCCCACAGAGGGCGGGTCGTCGTCCGCGAGGGGCCGTGTGCCCCGCGCAAGCTCCCCGCTCTCTGCGTCTTTTCGCACCGGCTGCTCCTCCGGCCGGACCGTGGGCCTTGGTCGGCCGCCGTGTCCGTTCCGCGTTCGTACCAGTGTCCCCGATAGTGCCCGTTGACTCCCAGCCCTTACCGGCGCCCACCGGTATCTGTGGTCTCCGAAACTCAAGGTAACGGATGGACCCCGAAACGTGATGGAAAGTTCAACGAAGATGGTTGAACCGTTCACGCCAGGACGCGTACCAGGACGCGAACCACGGGTGTCCCTGCGCCAGCGGCAGGATGTAGGTGACGGTCTCGGCGTAGTAGCGGCGCTGGAAGTCCGGCGGCATCAGGTCCAGGGTCTGCACGTTGCTGGCGCGGTCGGCGAGCTTGACCAGCACGGCCCGCTCCGGGGCCTCGCCGAGGCGGCGCAGGTAGGCGGACTTGGCGGCGCGCTTGGCCTGCCGTCCCGCGCCGGTCGCCGGGGGCTTGGTGACCCAGTCCACGAGCTCGGCCACGTCCGGCCCGAACTCGTCCTCCACGTCGGTGACGGTTGCGTCGGTGTCCTCGACGGCGTCGTGCAGCAGCGCGGCGGCCAGCACGTCGGCGTCGGTGACGTCCGCGCCGCGCGCGAGGACCTCCACGGCCTCCAGCAGGTGCTCCATGTACGGGGCGCCGGTGGGCCGCCGCTGGTCGCCGTGCCAGCGGCGCGCGGCCTCGGCCGCCCGGTCCAGCAGATCGAGCGCGCCGGGGTCGAGGCGTTCCGCCAGCCAGGAACGGGCCTGGTCCCAGGTCCGCCACTCGGTGTACATCTGCACGCGCCGCCCCCGTTCTTTCTCCGCCCGTGTCGCGCCGAACGCCGACACACGGCATCGTGGGACCACAGTAGGCGTGGAGGGAGACCAGGTGGTCGGGGGCCGGCGGCGACTGCTGTTCGGGGCGGTCGCGGGGGCGCTGGCCGTCGCGGTCTGCGCCGTCCTGGCCGGCCGGTTCGTGCTGGGGGCCGAGTGGTGGCAGGTCAGGCACGACGTCACCGGCGAGCCGGTCGTCCAGCTCGCCGAGCTCGGCCCGCCGCCCGGCCCGCTGGCGGTGACCTGGCAGCGGTCGGCGCGGGTGCACCGGGGGCCGGTCGCCGGGTACGACAACGTCTCCTACGCCGTGGTGCAGGGGCAGCTGGTGACCGCCACCGGCCGCGGCCTGGAGGTGCGCGACGCGCGGACCGGCGGGGACCGCTGGGGCTACCGCCGGTCGGGGTGGACGCTGCTGGGGTGGGCGGTCACCGGTGATCGGCTGCTGGGGCACTTCGAGCGGGACGGGCACCGCGACCAGCGGCAGATGGTGGCGTTCGACGCGCTGTCGGGCGGGGTGCTGTGGCGGCGTTCGGGGGAGCGGCCCGCCGCCGTCGGGCGCACGACGCTGCGCTGGCCCGCCGGGTCGGGCGTGGTGCTGACGACGGGCGCGCAGCGGAGCGCGGTCTTCGGGCGTTCGGCGACGACCGGGGCGAAGTTGTGGAAGCTGCGCCTGCCGGCGGGGTGCCGCCTGTACGAGGACGCGCCGCACCCGGCCGACGGGGCGGAGAAGCTGGCGGTGTTCGCGCTGGACTGCGAGGGGCCGACGCAGCTGATGGCGCTGGACCCGGCGACCGGGCGCATCCGCTGGTCGCGGTCGCTGGGGGCGGACGGGTCGCCCGAGGTGACGGTGCTGGACGGGGTCGCGCTGGTGGCCGACGCGTCCGCGCTGCGGGCCTACGACCAGTACGGGACGCGGTTCGCGCACTGGGACGGCGACGTGTGCGGCGACACGATGTGCCCCGGGGTGCTGGCCGGCGGTCGCCTGGTCGTGGTGCACCGGCCGGAGGGGGCGCGGCCCGGCACGGCGCGGATGGAGGCCGTCGAGATCGACGCGGGCCGCACCGCCTGGCGGCGGGACGTGCCCGACTACGCGGCGCTGACGCAGGCGGCCGACCAGGTGTACGCGCTGCGGCCGCGCCTGGCCGAGCACCTGCTCCCGGCGGGGGTGGACGTGATCGCGCCCGCCGACGGGGCCGCGACGTCGGTGCCGGTGCCGTTCGCGCTGGACCCGGACCTGCGGGGCGTGCGGCCGTGGCTGGCGGCGGCGGGCGGGCTGCTGTTCGCGGCCGTACCGGAGGCGGCGCCGCGGCCGGACGGGGCTGGGCGACTGGTGGCGTTGCGGGGCGGGCCGCCGGGCGCGGGCCCTGACGAGCTGGGCGGGGTGCGGCCGCAGGACTGGCCGGACGCGTGCGGTTTGCTCGTGAAGGAGGACCTGGCGGCGGTGGGCTTGGCGGATCACACCGCGCGTCCGCGTTATACGCGGGTGGGGGCGGTGAAGTTGCCGCGCGCGGTGTCGTGCGCGTACGCGTTGAAGACCCCGCCGCTGGAGGCCGACCCCGATGAGCGCGACCGGGAGGACCCGGAGTGGGGGACGCGGGACCTGACGGTGACGGTGCGGTGGACGGCGCCGACGGGAGCGGCGGCGTCGGCGCTGCTGGACGCGTTGCAGGCGACGCAGACGCAGGCGAGGCAGCGGACGGACCTGGGCGGGGACGAGGCGTACGAGCTGGGGCCGACGGCGGGGACGATCGCGCTGCGGGTGGATCGGCGCATCGTGGTGGTGAACGTGTCGCCGCCTGCGGCTGCGCCGAGGTTGGCGCGGGCCGTGGCGGCGGCGCTGCGCTCGTGAGACGGCGGGAGCGCGGCGCGTTGAACGGTCGCGCCGCGCTCCCGGCTCGTTCACTGGGGGCGGGTCAGGGGATGCCGTCCGGCAGCTTGCGGGCGGCGACGCGGAGGGCGTCGGGGTCGGCGGCGGCCAGGTGGTGCAGGAGGGCTTCGCAGGTGGAGGCGCTGATGAGCGTGGCACCGGCCGCGCGCCAGATGCCACGGTCGCAGATCCAGATGTCCCAGGTGGGGAAGAGGCCGCCGAGGAGGCGGAGGAGAAGGGTCTGGACGGGCATGGATCACTCCTGACCCAGGAGCGCCCAGACAACCTTGCCGCCGTTGGCCGTGGCGTTGGTGCCCCATGCGGTGATGAGGAGCGACAGCATGGCCAGGCCGCGCCCGTCCTCGCTGGTGAGGTCGAGGGGCTTGATGGTGGGGAGCGCGGGGCTGGGGTCCCAGACCTCGATGAGGGGGCCGGCCTCGGTGCGGTAGAGGCGGACGGTGATGTTGTCGCCGGGCCGGGTGGCGTGTTTGTGGGCGTTGGTGACGAGCTCGGTGACGGCGAGGCGCGCGAGGTGGGCGGAGCGCTCGTCGAAGCCTTGGTCGGCGAACCAGCGCGCGGTGAAATCCCGCGCTTTCTTGATCGATTCCGGTACTGATTCGATCACCAATGCGGAAATGTCGGCCTCTGGCTCTGGGCTCATGTGCGTTGACTCTTTGATCATGGCGAGTGCCTCTGGTTTGTGACTCCTGGTTGATGTTTCGTGACTCGCCTTACGATCCAGCACGAAAGGCGTACGGTACTAGGCAAGGCGCGAGACAGGCTCATGGCACTACCAATTGCTACCGGCGTGGCTAACAATCTGTGGAGATCATTGTGGCGTCCCAAAAGATCACCCCGGAGTTGCTCGTCTTCGGCGAGGAGGTCCACAGGTTGCGGACGGTCGCGGGGCTCAATCAGGAGCAGCTCGCAGCTTTGGTCAACGTCACGCGGAGTTACATTGGCCAGGTGGAGCGGGGAATCACCCGTTGCCGGAGGGACTTCGCTGAACGGATGGATGCTGCACTGAAGAGCGGTACCCATTTGCAGGACACGTGGGATGAGTTGATACGGGGAACTAAGTACCCCAAGCACTTTGTGAAGTTCCCGAAGGCAGAAGCGTCCTCAACGCTGCTTCGCGCGTATGAGACGCATCTGGTGTACGGCCTGTTCCAGACGGAGGCGTACGCGACGGCATTGATTAAACGTCCGGAGGGTGTTGCGGTCCGGATGAACAGACAAAAGAGGGTGTTGTCTGAGCCGCGTCCGAAGATCTTCCTGGTGATGGAGGAAGGAGTCCTGTATCGCCAGGTCGGGACGCGTGCCAACATGGCGGAGCAACTAGAATTCCTCGCGGAGATATCTTGTCGCGATGATACTTGTGTGCAGGTGATTCCGATGCCCGTGTACGTGGAGGAGGCGCGCGCCTCCTTTGGCCTCGCCACGCAAGAGGACCGTAGCGAGGCTGCCTACATCGTGAACGCCACGGGTGGGGAAACCACAACTGACGAGCGGCATCTGAGTGAACTGGCGCAGGCGTTCGCTAGACTTCAAGCCGAATCGCTCAACGTAAGGGACACGCGAGCGCTTATCGAGAAGGTGATTGAAGAGCAATGGAGATGACTGGGTGGCGGAAATCCACCTACAGCACTGCCCAGAACGATCAGTGCGTGGAAGTTGCATCTACCTTCGGATTCGTCGCCGTCCGTGACAGCAAGGATCCCGCTGGCCCGAAGCTGTTCGTCACGCGCGCCCAGGCGCGCGCCTTGTCGATCGCCATCAAGAAGCTCTGACAACACCGGACCGCTGCCGTCCTGCCCCCGGTCAGGACGGCACGTTCAGCGTTGCCGCGCAAGTCGGGGTCGTCCCCGCGTGCGCGGGGAGCAGAGGCCGAGGCGGGCCAGGCATCGGTGGTGGAGGGGGCCATCCCCGCGTGCGCGGGGAGCAGGTGCCGATCTTGAACTCCACCTACGCACCTCCGGGACCATCCCCGCGTGCGCGGGGAGCAGGCGTTCCACCACTGCCGCACCTGCTGGTACTGGGGACCATCCCCGCGTGCGCGGGGAGCAACTGCATGGCCTGACGCTAACGCGTCTCAACACGGGACCATCCCCGCGTGCGCGGGGAGCAGGCTTGCTGACCTGCGGGTCTACTCAGGGGTAACACGAATTATGAGCACTTGCTGAGGTTCGGACATTTCGGTCAAGGTAAGTAGCTTGCCGGTCGTCTCCCTCGCCGGTGCCTTCCGGGCGGGAGTGGCGGACTTGGTTCGGGGCTTTCGGGTGGAGCATCGTCGCTTAGGTTACGGCGGCGCGGTTTCTGTTGGTGCTTCTTCTCGTTCTTGCCTGCTCCGCTCGGGAGGGCGCATCGCGCTCGTCACGCAACCCCGCTGCCCAGGCGCCAACCGCCAGACCACTGACCAGGCCGCCCGCGAACTCCGTGACCTGCTGACGCGCGGAGGCTTCGTCCAACCGCGAGTCGAGATCCTCGACCCTCTCGCCGCCTGCGTTCTGGCCGCCGTCAGGAGCCCGCCTGCGGAGCCGCCTCCGGATGAACGGCGTCGCGAATGATCCGCAGGCCGGCGAGCACCCCCTCCAACTGCTCCGGCGTCAGCAAGCCGGTGAACCACTGCTCGATGACGTCCAGATAATCCGGCAGCGCCTCCCGAAGCCGCTGCGCCCCCTCGTCCGTCAGCACCGCGTACGTGCTGCGCCGGTCGTCCGGGCTGGACTCGCGCTGCGCCAGGCCCGCGCGTTCCAGTCGATCCACCAAGCGGGTGACGCCACTGGTGGACAGGCGCGTCTGAGCCGCCAGGTCCCCGAGGCGTAGCCGCCGATCAGGCGAACGGCTCAGCCGCATCAAGGCGTTCAGGTCCAACGGCGACAGCCCTCGCTCCTTCCACGTCGGCTGCAACTTGTCGAGCAGCCCCGCGTGGGCCTCGAAGAGCAGGCCCATCGCCGTGAGGCGCGGGTCGGCGAAGAGCTCACGTTCGTCCATGCAGGCGAGCCTAGTCGAGAAGCTTGACGCGAGGACTGTTGCTCACCAAGTAGTTGACGTGAGGAATACTTCAAGTGTAGATACTTGCCTAACAAGTATTCCTCACGTCAACTAAATCCTGGAAAGGTCGTGAGCGACGATGGCGCAACGATGGATCGCCGGCTTCCGCACCGCCGTGATCAGCCCCTACGAGCGGCTCCGCCTCGCCGAGCCCCGCGGCTTCGACGGCCAGACCGTCCGCCAGCCGCTCCACCTCGCCGGCGGCGGCTCGCAGATGCGCGTCCTGCTGACCAACCGCTACGGCCGCGACCCCCTGACCATCGGGGCCGCCCACGTCGCCGAGCGCAAGGCCGACGACGGCATCATCGGCGAGACCGACACCCCGCTGCGCTTCGACGGCGCCGAGCAGGTGACGATCCCCGCAGGCGCCGAGGTCGTCAGCGACCCGGTGGACCTGCCCGTCACCGCCGGTACCGACCTGGTCCTGAGCCTCTACCTCCCCGAAGCGACGGGCCTCGCGACCTTCTCGCACCTGCCCGCCGAAACGGCCTACGTGGCCACCGGCAACCTCGTCTCGGCCGAGACGCTGCCCGGCGCCGAGCAGACCGAGGGCCGCTTCTACGTCACCGGCGTCGATGTCCTCGCCCCCGACGACACCGCCATCGCCGTCGCGTTCGGCGACTCCTGGTTCGAGGGCGTGGGCAGCACGCGGGGCGCCAACCGCCGTTCCGTCGACGTCCTCAACGAGCGCCTGCCCGAAGGCTGGATCGTCAACCAGGGCATCGCCGGAAACCGCCTGCTCACCGACGAGATGGGCGAGCACGCCCTGGCCCGCTTCGAGCGCGACGTGCTGACGGTCCCGGGCGCGACCCACGTGCTGGTCCACTTCGGCATCAACGACCTCGGCGTGCCCGGCATGGACGGCCTGCCGCCCGCGACGGCCGAGGACCTGATCGACGGCTTCACCACCCTCGCCGCGCTCGCGCACGACGCGGGCCTGACCGTCCTCGCGGCCACCATCGGCCCGTTCGCCGGTGCGATCTACGAAGGGGTCAGCACCCCCGAAGGGATCGCGACCCGGCGGCGCGTCAACGAGTGGATCCGCACCGGCGGCGCCTTCGACGCCGTCTTCGACGTCGCCCGCGCCGTCGAGGACCCCGACAAGCCCGACTTCATCCGCCCCGACTTCGACGCCGGAGACGGGATGCACCTCAACGACGCCGGAGCGCGCGCGATGGCCGAGTCCGTCGACCTCGCCACGCTCCGCCTCGCGCCACGGTCCTCGTAATGGCGGCTCCTGGGCGGGAGACTGCAGTGTGCAGGAAGCGACCTACCAGGACCCGACCATGTACATGGGCGTCCACGGCGTGTTCACCCTCAACCCCTGGCTCCGGGAAGCCTACGACGAGGGCGACTTCCACGACGTCTTCAGCCTGGCCGTGATGCGGGCGACCGCCTACGGGTTCGACGACTGCTCATCGGCAGGCCCCATGCACACGCGCTGGGCCCATAACGACGCCATCGAGGACTGGACGCAGGACGGGCGGGCCCGCGAAGCGGCCTGGATCCAGGTCGCCGTCCCCGAGGACCTGGAAGGACAGCGCCTCCCCGTCCAGCCCCTCGCCACCGTCCTCAACGAGGCACTGGGACGTGCAGGCCGGTTCGCCTTCACCGGCCTGCACACCCTGGTGCCCATGCACCTGGCCCCTGACGGCCAGATCGCCCTGGCGACCGTCCGCGAATGGTTCTCCCTGGCGCGTCCGGACGCATCCGTGCAGTTCACCGTGTCCCTGTCGTCCCGCGCGGACGTCGATCTGCCCGGCCTCACGTCGTTCATCGTGCCCGCGGTGGGCCTGTTCACCGACGAGCACATGACGATCGAGCCGGCCGATGCCATCGACCACAGCGCCCTGGACCACGAGCTGAACTCCCGAACGCACACCACCGGCCTGCGGTTCGGTTCGGCGTTCCGCTGCCAGGCCCGCGAGTGGTCGATGGACGTCGCCGTCTGGGCCACCGAGCTCTTCGTCAACGCCCTGAAGGCCGCCGAAGTGACCGCCCCCGTCCACATCGCCGTGGACGCGGAGCCGCCGTCCTCCTAAAGAGGCGTGCCGTTCACCGTGAACGCGACGTCCACGTTGCCGCGCGTCGCGCTGGAGTACGGGCACACCTGATGGGCCGCGCGCACCAGCTCGGCCGCCCGCCCCCCGTCCTCGACCGAGGGCAGCGTGACGTCCAGTTCGGCCCCGAGCTTGAACGTTCCGCCTCCGGCCGGGATGAGCGACACCGTCGCGTCGATCGTCGCGTCGTCGGTCCGCACGCCGTCGCGCTGGCCGAGCAGCCCCAGCACGCTGCCGAAACAGGCCGCGTACCCCACCGCGAACAGCTGCTCGGGGTTGACGCCCTCCCCGTCGCCGCCCAGCTCCTTCGGCATCCGCAGATCGACGTCCAGCCGCCCGTCCGAGGTGCGCCCGCGCCCCTGGCGGCCTCCGGTGACGTGCGCCTGCGCCGAGTAGATCGCTTTGGTCATGGCTTCCCCTCGAAGTCGCTTCCTGTAAGAGAAGCTATTACTTCAAAATCAGGAAGTAAAGGTCGGGTGCCCTAGCCTGCAAGCACAGCTGAACGCCCCCTACGAGATCGCTTCCATGAGCACCCTCCCCGCACCGCCCCTCCTGCGCGTCTCAGGCGTCGCCAAGTCCTACTTCGGCGTCCCCGTCCTTAAGGACGTCGCCCTCTCCCTCCCGCCCGGCGAGGCGGTCGCCCTCACCGGCCCCAACGGCTCCGGCAAGACCACCCTGCTGAAGTGCGTCGCCGGGATCGAGGACCCCGACGAGGGCACCGTCGAGCTGGACGGCCGCCGCCTCCGCGAGTCCGACCCCGCCGTCCGCGCCGCCATGGCCTGCCTGCTCGACGACGTCGACCACTTCCCCGACCTCTCCGTCACCGACCACCTCAGGCTCTACGCCTGGTCGCACGGCACCCCCGACGCCGACGCCGCGGCCGACCGTCTGCTGGGCGAGGTCGGCCTCGCCGCGCTGGCCGACCGCCTCCCCGCCACCCTCTCCAGCGGCCAGCGCCACCGCCTCGGCCTCGCCGCCTGCCTCGTGCGCCCCCGCCGCCTCCTGGTCCTGGACGAGCCCGAGCAGCGGCTCGACGCCGCGGGCCGCGCCTGGCTCGCCGACCGCCTCAACGCCGAGAAGGCCGGCGGCGTCGCCGTGCTCTTCGCCTCCCACGACACCGACCTCATCGAGGCGACTGCCGACCGCGTCATCGAGTTCGCATGACGCTCGCCGCCGTTCCGAAGGCCGGTGACCTGCGCCGGAGGGTGCGGGCCGACAAGCCGCGGCGCTCGCCGAAGGAGACGCTGTCCCTGCTGTTCGAGCGCGCCCTCTACCTCGCCGTGCTCGGCGGCCTGACGTTCGAGGTCGTCCGCGACCACACGGGCCGGTTCGAGCGGGGCGGCACGCCGGTGGTCCAGATGACGGCCGCCGTCGTCGCGGTCCTGTGCCTGGTGCTGCTGGGCAAGGCGATGCTGGCGTTCGGGCCGCTGTATGCGGGCGGCCCCGCGCGCACCTGGCTGCTCAGCACGCCGGTCGATCGGGGACGCCTGCTCGTCGGCAACCTGGCCGCCGCCGTCGCGGTCGGCGCGGGTGCGTCGGCCGCGCTGGGGCTCGCGTTCGTGCTGGTGACGGGCCTCGCCGTTCCGCTTCTGCCGTGGCTCGTGCTGTGGGGCGCGGTCGGTGTCGTGGAGACGTGCGTGTGCGTCTTGGTGCAGGCCAGGCGCGTGCCGGTGGGTCGAGCGCTGGACGTCGTGGCTTACGCGCTTGCCGGCGTGGCGATCGCGGTCCCGTTCCTGCGCCCCGGCTCCCCGCTGCCGTCCCTGGAACGGGCCGCCATGCCAGCCTGCGCCGTCGCGCTCCTGGCCGCCGCACTCGCGCTCTTCGCGGCCCGCCGCGCGCTGGACGCCATGACCCGCGCGACCATCTCCTCCGGCGTCGAACTCGCCACGGCCGCCCAGGTGTCGGTCCTGTCGCTCGACACCACTTTCCTCTGGGCCATCGCCCTCGAACGCCGTGCGCGCGCCATGGTCCGCGTCCGCCCGGCGCCCATCAGGGGAAACCGCTTCACCGCCCTGGTGCGGGCCGACGTCGCGCGCGTGCTCCGGATGCGGAGCGGCCTGTTCGTCTGGGCCGCGCTGCTGCCCGTTCCGTACGCGGCCCACGTGGCGGGCATGACCATGCTGCTTCCCGTCCTCCACCTGGTGGTCGCGTTCCTGGCCGTGGACCGGCTGGCCGGAGGGCTCCGCATCGTCTCCCGCGCGCCCGCGCTCCGCCGCGCGCTGGGCGGCTCGGACCGGCTGCTCACGCTCGCGCACCTGGTGGTCCCGGGGGTCGGGTCGGTGGTGTGGTGCGTGGTGGCGGCGGCGTCCGTCCCCGGCATTCCCGTCGCGGCCGCCGCCCTGTCGGCCGTCGGAGCGGTGCTCGTCACCTACCGGATGGCGACCAAGCCGCCGGTGGACTACGGGGGCGCCCTCATCGACCTGGGGCTTTTCGGTCCCGCGCCGGTCGCCCTGATCGCGCAACTGCTCCGCGGCCCGGCCCTGCTGGCCGTCCTCGCACTCGTGCAGGTGGCGCTGGCAAGTTCCTAAATTAGAAGTACCTACTTCAAAATCAGGAAGTTTCGGTCTAGTCTGCCGCGTATGGACGACCTGAAGATCGGCCTTCTGCTGCCGACGCGCGACCGCATCGTGCTCGGCGACCACGGGACGGGCCCCCTCCTGCGCCTCGCCGACCTCGCCGAAGAGGCGGGCCTCGACTCGGTGTGGGCGGGCGACAGCCCCGTCACCCGGCAGCGCGCCGATCCGCTGACCCTGCTCGCGGCCGTCGCCGCGCGCACCGAGCGCGTCGCGGTCGGCACGGCGGTGCTGCTGCCCGCGCTGCGCCATCCGATCCCGCTCGGGCACCAGCTCGCCACGCTGGACCGCCTCTCGGACGGCCGCCTCATCGCCGGGATGGGCGCGGGCTTCCCCGCCCCGGCGACCGAGGCGCAGTTCGCCGCCATCGGCGTGGACTACAAGACCCGCGTCGGCCGGATGCGCGAGTGCGTCGAGGCGATGCGGCTGCTGTGGTCGGGGGAGGAGACGTCGTACGAAGGGCGCCACTTCGCCTTCCACGACGTCACGATCGCGCCGCGGCCCGTCCGGCCCGAAGGTCCGCCGATCTGGGCGGCGGGCAAGCCGGGCGGCGCGGACGGCTGGCTGCCGTACCCGCCCACGCCGGAGCTGTACGCCGAGCAGAGGGCGTCGGCCGGCCCCGGCGTCACGCCCGCCCTCTACGCGACGGTCTGCGTGGACGACGATCCCGAACGCGCCCGGCAACGGATGCGCGCCAGCATCGAGCGCTACTACAACGCCTCGCTGGAGTTCGTCTCGTCGATCCAGGCCATGTTCGCCGGGACCGCCGCCGACACCGCCGCCTGGCTCGGCCGCTACGTCGCGGCCGGGGCCCGCCACATCGTCGTACGGCTCGCCGTGGACGACCACGAGCAGGCCCTCGCCGAGTTCGCCGACCGGGTCTTGCCGCTACTGCGCGAAGGAGGGTTCGCATGACCACTTACGTCCTGGTGCACGGAGCCTGGCATGGGGCCTGGGCGTGGGAACGGGTCGTCCCGCTGCTGGACGCGCCCGCCGCCGTCCCGGAGTTGAGCGGGGGAGACGTCGGGCTCGCGGACCACGCAGACCAGATCGTCACCGCGTTGAAGGCCGTGGACGACGAGGTGGTCCTGGTCGGCCACAGCTACGCCGGGCTCGTCGTCCGGCAGGCCGCCGACCGGCTTCCGGACCGGGTGCGGCGGATCGTCCTGGTGGAGGGCTGGGCGGGCCCGGACGGGGCGAGCCTGTTCGACCTGGCGCCGGACTGGTTCCGCGAGGCGCTGCTCCGCACCGAGGCGGACGGGCGGCTCCCGGTCGTTTCCCCCGCGCTGCTGGGCATCGAGGACCCGGCCGACGCGCAGTGGGTCGCCGAGCGAATGCGCCCCCACCCGTTGCGGACCTTCACCGAGCCCGCCCGCCTCACCGGCGCGGTCGACCGCGTCCCCGGAACGGCCCTGCACGGCAGCGCGACGCGGCTCCCGTTCGCCGACCTCGGGCGCGCCCTCGGCTACCGGACGGTCGCCTTCGACGGCCCGCACGACGTGATGGTCACCGACCCCGCCGCCCTCGCCGCCGCCCTGCGCGAGGTTCGGAATCCGGAAGCCTGAGCCATAGAGTGGTGAAGTGGAGCAGCGCACCTATCACCAGTTCTGCGCGACCGCGCGCACTCTCGACATCGTCGGCGAGCGCTGGACGCTGCTGCTGGTCCGCGAGCTGCTGACCGGCCCCAAGCGCTTCGGCGACCTCCAGGCCAGCCTGCGCGGACTCGGCACCGGCCTGCTGTCGGCCCGTCTGAAGCACCTGGAACGCGAAGGCCTCGCCCGCAAGGTCACCCTGCCGCCGCCGGCCCGGACCCCCGCCTACGCCCTCACCGAGGCGGGCGAGGAGCTGGGCCCGGCGGTACTGGCCCTGGCCCGCTGGGGACTGCGCTGGGCGATGGACGAGCGGCGCGAGGACGAGACCTTCCACGCCGGGTGGCTCGTGCTGGGGATGCGGTCGTGCTTCGTGCCGGAGGCCGCGGCCGGGGTGCGCGCCACCTACGAGTTCCGGGTGGGGGACGAGGTCTTCCACATCGACATCGACGACGGCGCGATCGACACCGTGCACGGCCCGGCCCAGCGTCCCGACGTGGTCGTCACGGCGGACGAGGGGCTGTTCGTGAGGGTGGGCGAGGGGCGGACGACGCTGGCGGCGGGCCTGGAGGACGGCAGCGCGAACGCGACCGGCGACGCGGAGCTGCTGCGGAAGCTGGGCGAGATGTTCATCCGACCCCCCATGGGCGACCGCTCGGAGGCTTGAGGCCGAGCGCGGGCGGCCGCCGCTGAGGGGCGCGTTGAAAGCCCCGCTCAGGCCGTTCGCACCTGGGGGCTCGGTTCCGGTTGCACGGCCCGCGTCTTGCCCGCCCACTCCTCCAACTGCGTGATGAAGTGCTCCGCGTGCGTCGGCCAGTGGAAGCGGGCGCGCGCCGTCTCGTAGCCCCGGGCGCCCAGCGACGTCCGCAGCTCCGCGTCGTCCCGCAGGCGCCGCACCGTGGCCGCGACCTCCTCCGGCGCGTTGAACGGCACCACCAGGCCGCTGCGCGCCGGCTCCACGATCCGTACGGCCGGCGGCAGCGGCGTCGTGATCACCGGGATGCCGCGCGCCATGTACTCCACCACCTTCGTCGGCATGGAGTGCCGGTAGTTCGGCTCGTCGTGCAGCAGCGACAGCCCCGCCATCGCGCCCTCGGCGATCCGCAGCGCGCGGTCGTTCGGCACGAACCCGTACCAGCGCAGCGCCCCCTCCCGCTGCGCGTCGCGCAGCGCGGGCCGCACCTCGGGGTCGGCCGAGCCGATCAGCTCGACCGTGACGCCCTCGGGGGCCAGCAGGCGGGCCGCCTCGACCATGTCGAACGCGCCGCGCGCCGCCGACAGGTGACCCACGTAGACGACCCGGCGGTCGTCGGGCACCGGCGGGGCGGCGTCGGCGACGTAGGTCGTGTTGGGCACCACCGGGTGCTCGACCGCGAACCGGTCCCGGTAGCCGTCCTCGGCCAGCAGCAGGTGGTGGTCCCGCTCCGCGCGCCGCTCCACCCGCCGCACGGCCGGGCGCAGCAGCGGCGCGAGCGGCCGGGGCAGCCACCCCTTGGCCGCGAGCGCGGCCGCGGTGTCCTCGTGCACGTCCCAGACGACGGTGCGGCGGCGCACGGCCTTCGGCAGGCCCACCAGCAGTTCCGGGTCGTGCAGCAGCACCGCGTCCGCGTACGCCGAGTGCTCGACCAGCGCCCGGTGCGCCGCCCGCAGGGCGCGCAGGCGGTTGCGGCCCGTGGCGCGCGGCACGTCCACCGGGCTGATCTCCCGCCACGGCGTCGCGTTGCAGGCCCGGAAAGGGGCGATGTAGGTGACCTCGTGGCCCGCGTCGAGCAGCGCCCGGATCTGCCGGTGCAGAATCCTCGCGTCCTCTGGATGGTGCACGACCGTGCAAACGCAGACCCGCATTCCACTCACTCCGGAAAGGCGCCGAAAACCGTCTGTCAGGGATTCTTCCGGCGGTGTGGAAAATGCCGATGAATGCCGTGTGGCCGGGGGGTGGACGATCACAGGAGTTCTACGTTCTCGCGGTGCAGGTCACGGGTCGCGCCGCGGGTGTCGAACAGCAGCGCGGCCTGCCCGGCGAGGACGGCCGGGTCGTAGGCGGCGTGGTCGGCCAGCACGATCGCGAGGTCGGCCGCGCGCAGCGCCGCCGCCAGGTCGGGCCCGGCGGACGGCACCGGCGCGCCGTCCACCTGCCAGTCGGTGACGTAGGGGTCGTGGAAGGACAGCTCCGCGCCGAGCCGCGCCAGCCGCCGCGCCACCGGGCGGGCCGGCGACTCGCGCTGGTCGGCGATGTCGGCCTTGTAGGTGACGCCGAGCAGCAGGACCTTCGCGCCCTTGAGCGCGCGGCCCTCGCGGTTCAGCAGCTGCTGGGCGCGCTCGGCGACGTAGCGCGGCATCCGGTCGTTGATCTCCTGCGCCAGCTCCACGAACCGGAACGGGTAGCCCAGCGACCGCACCTTGTACGACAGGTAGTTGGGGTCGATCGGGATGCAGTGCCCGCCCACGCCGGGCCCGGGCCGGAACGCCTGGAAGCCGAACGGCTTGGTCGAGGCGCAGTCGATCGCGTCCCACAGGTCGATGTCCAGCTCGTTGCAGAACACCGCCATCTCGTTCACCAGCGCGATGTTGACGTGCCGGTAGGTGTTCTCCAGCAGCTTGGCCATCTCGGCCTCGCGGGTGCCGCGCGCCTGCACCACCCGGTCCACGATCTTGCCGTAGAACGCGGCGGCCGCCGACGCGCACGCCGGGGTCAGCCCGCCGACGATCTTGGGGGTGTTGCGCACGCCGTAGTGCGGGTTGCCCGGGTCGATGCGCTCGGGCGAGAACGCCAGGTGGAAGTCCACCCCCGCGACCAGCCCCGACTCCTCCAGCAGCGGCCGCAGCACCTCCTCGGTCGTGCCGGGGTAGGTGGTGGACTCCAGCACCACCAGCGCGCCGGGCGCGAGCCGCGCGGCGATCGTGCGGGCCGCGCCGCGCACGGCCGCGAGGTCGGGGCCGCCCTCCTCCGACAGCGGCGTCGGCACGCAGATCACCACCGTGCGGGCGCCGTCCAGCACGGCCTCGTCGGCGGTGGGCGTGAAGCCCGCCGCCAGCATCGCGCCCACTTCGGCGTCGGTCACGTCGTCGATGTGCGAGCGGCCGGCCTCCAGGCCCGCCACCACGCGCGCGTCCAGGTCCAGCCCGCCGACGGCGAGGCCCGCGCGGCAGGCCTCACGCACCAGCGGCAGCCCGACGTAGCCGAGCCCGATGACCACCAGATCCACCCGGTGGCTCCCTTCGCGAGTTCACGTTCGCCGATACGCCGCCCGGTACCGGGACGCCGCGGAACGCCAGGTGCGCTCCCTCCCGGTCCATTCCCGGGCGGCCTGTCCGATTTTCTTTCTCAGTTCCGGACTGTAAATGAGCGAGGCCAGGGAATCGGACCATGCTTCGGCGTCTTCGGGAACTGTTAACGCGCCGGTCACGCCGGGTTCCACGATTTCGCGGAGAGCCTTGACATCACTTGCTATCACTGGGATTCCCCCGGCCATCGCCTCCACCGGTTTGAGGGGCGTGACCAATTGGCAGACCCGGTCCGCCCGCCGGGGGACCGCGAACACATCGAGGACCGCGTGGTAGTCACGAACGGCCGTCATCGGCACCCGCCCGGTGAACACGGCGCGCACCCCGCGAGCGGCGGCCCGCCGCTCCAGCGCGCCGCGCTCGGGGCCGTCGCCGACCAGCAGGAGCGTGACCGGCGTGCCGGACGCCTCCAGCAGCGCGGCCGCGTCGATGAGGGTGTCGATGCCCTCGTAGCCGTAGAACGACGAGGTCAGGCCGGCGACGAAGGCGTCCGGGGCGATGCCGAGCCGGGCGCGGGTCGCGGCGCCGTCGGGCAGCGGGCGCAGGAACGCGTCGTCCACGCCGTTCGGCACCACGAAGATCTTGGCGGGGTCGATCCCGCGCCCGGCGATCTCCTCGCGCATGGCCTCGCCGAGCGTGACCACCGCGTCGGCCTCGGCCATGCGGCGCGTCTCCAGCTCGCGGGTCAGCCGGTAGAACGGGTCGCGCTCGCTGTGCGCGGGGTCGCGCGACAGCCAGGAGTCCTCCAGGAAGCCGCGCACCTCGTAGACGACCGGCAGCCCGTGGCGGCGGCCCAGCTCCAGCGCGACGCCCGCGTTGTGGTGGTTGCTGACCGCGTGCAGGACGTGCGGGCGGAGCCGCTCGACGAGCCGTCCCGCGAGGTCGGCGCTCTTGCGGACGTCTGCGGCCGGGTCCGCGCCGGGCAGCCAGGACAGGAGCCGGTGGTAGGGGACGCCGTCCACGTCCACGCGGGCGCGCACGTCGGCCAGGCCCTGGCTGAGCGGGTAGCCGAGCCGCGTGACCACGTGGGCGTCGAAGCCCAGCTCGCGCTGCGCGAGGGCGATGCGGTGCGTGCGGACGGTGTACCCGGCGTTGGTGAGCGGCAGCGCGTTGGTCACGAACGTGAGCACGGTCGGGTTCTCGGGCACCGCCCGCTCCGCGCGCGACGGGCCGCCCGGCTCGGGCGCGGCGCGCAGCAGGACGCGCAGGTCGGCGGCCTCGCGCCGCTCGTCGCGCGGGCGCGGCAGGGCCAGGCGCGAGCGCCGCAGCCGCGCGGACGGGACGGCCTTGCCCAGCAGCCGCACCGCCAGGCGCGGGGCGCGGCCCGGATCGTCGCGGAGCTGCCGCCACGCGAGTCCGAGCAGGTAGAGGGCCGCTTTCAGACGGCGGATCAGGGTTTGCACGGCGGGCGAGCGTAAGCGCCCCCGATGAACGGAAGGGAAATCGTGTCGGCACCACACGTCATCCAGGCGGGGAACCCCGTCCTGCACGTCCTCGGGGCGCGGCCCAACTTCGTCAAGGCGGCCCCGGTCATCCGGGCCCTCGCCGGGCGCGCCGAGCAGGTCGTCGTCCACACCGGGCAGCACTACGACGAGCGCATGTCGGACGTGTTCTTCCGCGAGCTCGGCCTGCCCGAGCCCGACGTCAACCTCGGCGTCGGGTCCGGCGGCCACGCCGCGCAGACCGCCGCGCTGCTCGTCGGGCTGGAGGGCGAGTTCACGCGGCGTTCACCGGCGCTGGTCATCGTGTACGGCGACGTGAACTCCACCATCGCCGCCGCGCTCGCCGCCGCCAAGCTCCACATCCCCGTCGCGCACGTGGAGGCGGGGCTGCGGTCGTTCGACATGACCATGCCCGAGGAGGTCAACCGCCGCCTCACCGACCAGCTGTCGGACCTGTGCCTGGTCACCAGCCCCGAGGCGATCGGGCACCTGGCCGCCGAGGGCGTGCCGCCCGGCCGCGCGCACCTGGTCGGCAACCCGATGATCGACACGCTGCTGGCCAACCTGGACGCCTTCGACACCGCCCGCGCCCGCGCCGAGCACGGCCTGCCCGAGCGCTACGTCCTGGCGACCCTGCACCGGCCCGCCAACGTGGACGACCCCGAGACCGCCGCCGCGCTGGTCGGGCACCTGCACGGCGTCGCCGACCTCGCCGAGGTGGTCATCCCCGTCCACCCGCGCGGCCGCGCCACCCTGCTGGCCGCCGGGCTCGCCGACCACCCGGCCGTGCACGTCCTCGACCCGCTCGGCTACATCGACTTCATCGCGGCGGTCCGGGGCGCGGCCGCCGTCGTCACCGACTCGGGCGGGCTCCAGGAGGAGACCACGATCCTCGGCGTCCCCTGCCTGACCGTGCGCCCCAACACCGAACGGCCCATCACCATCACGCACGGCACCAACCGCCTCGTCTCCTTCGAGGACCTGGTGCCCGAGGCCCGCAAGGCGCTGGCGGCGGGCCCGCCCGACGGCCGCCGCCGCCCGCCGCTGTGGGACGGGCAGGCCGGCCCCCGCATCGCCGACATCATCATGGAGTTCCTGGGTGACTAGTCCCGACGGCACCGGTTCCGACGCGCGCTCCGCCGAGCGCGCCCACCGCCAGGCCGCCCGCCTGCGCGCCGCGCTGCGCGACAGCCGCTCCCGCGTCAACGAGCTGGAGCGCCGCCTCACGGCGCTGGAGACCTCCACCACCGTGCAGTTCGGCCGCCTGGTCGCGGGCGCGGCCCACAACCCGCGCGGCCGCGCCGCCCGGCTGCCCCGCGAGCTGTACCGGCTGTGGCGGCGGCGGCACGCGCCGACCACCGGCTCGGTGACCGGCCGCGAGTCCGACGAGCGCGTCGAGCCCGACCACCTGGACCGCCCCGAGGACCGGCTGCTGGTCGCCGGGCCGGTCGAGGGCCCGGTGATCGCCGGGGTGCTCGCCCGCGACACCGCCGCCGCGCTCGCCGGCCACGCCACGGTCGTCCCGCTCTACCCGCACGACGCGCGGACCGTGCTGGCCGACGCCGACGTGGACCTGTTCGTGGTGGACGCCGCCGCGGGCGACCCCGGCAACCCGTGGGCCTACCTCGGCGTCCCCGGCGTGTACGACCGCGAGCGGGCCCTGCACGAGCTGCGCGAGCTGGCCCGCCACCGCGGCCTGCCCCGCGTCCTGCTGGGCGAGCGCGTCCCGCCCGGCCTCGCCGTCCTGGAATGGGACGCGACCGCGCGCACCCTCACCGAGATCCCCCAGCCCGCCCTGTGAAAGGAACCCTCGTGCGACCTCGCGCCCTCGTCTACGGCGACGTCGATCTCAACCTGATCGACGGTTCGGCGATCTGGGCCCAGGGCATGGTGCAGGCCCTCGCCCGCGCCGGCTGCGCGGTGACCCTGGTGCTGAAGGCCCCCGTACGGACCGGCCGCCTGGTCGACCCGCTGCGCGCCCTGCCGGAGGTCACCGTCCGCAGCCCGCACGCCGAGCGCCTGGTCGCCGGCGACCAGGGCATGGCCCCCCGCACCGCCGCCGCCGTGCTCGCCGCGATCGACGCGCCCGAGCCGCACGACCTCGTCGTGGTCCGGGGCCGCCGCCTGGCCGGGAAGCTGTCGCACGGCCCCCTCGCCGGACGCCTGTGGACCTACCTGACCGACGTCCCCCAGTCGGCCGCCGGGTTCACCGGCACCGTCCGGGGCGAGCTGCGGCGCATCGCCGACGCGTCCCGGCTGCTGCTGTGCCAGACCGAGGAGCTGCGCGACTTCATGGAGGGCGCGATCCCGGCGACGGCGGGCAAGAGCGTGCTGTTCCCGCCCGTGGTCGTGCTGCCCGACGGCTTGGAGCCGCGCCCGGACGGCGCGCCCGAGGACCGCGCGCTGCGCATGGTCTACACGGGCAAGTTCGCGCCCCGCTGGAACACCCTGGAGATGACCGCCCTGCCCGGCCTGCTCGCGCGGCGCGGCGTGGACGCCGAGCTGCACATGGTCGGCGACAAGGTGCACGACGACCCGTCCGACCCCGGCTACGCGCCCCGGATGCGCGCGGCGCTGGAGGAGTCGCCGGGCGTGGTCTGGCACGGCGGCCACCCGCGCGCCGAGGCCATGCGCATCACCGCGGGCTGCGACGTCGGGGTGTCGTGGCGGCACCCCGACATGGACGCCAGCCTGGAGCTGTCCACCAAGGTCCTGGAGTGCGGGGCGCTGGGCGTTCCGGTCGTGCTCAACCGCACGCCGATGCACGAGCGGCTGCTGGGCGCGGACTACCCGCTGTTCGCCGCCGACGAGACGGACGTGGCCGACGCGCTGACGCTCATCGGCAAGAACCCCGACGCCTACACGCTGGCCGCCGACCGCTGCCGCGACGCGGCGGCCGGGTTCACCCTGGACGCCGCCGCCGAGCGCCTGAGGCGCTACCTGGCCCAGGCGTTCCCGCCGCCGGACGCGCGCATCCCGGTCGCGGGCCGCAAGCTGCGCGTCGGCGTCGCCGGGCACGACCTGAAGTTCTTCACGCGCCTGCTGGAGTACTTCCAGTCGCGCACCGACATGGAGGTGCGCCTGGACCACTGGGCGGCCCTCAAGGCCCACGACGCCGAACGCAGCCAGGCCCTGGTCGAGTGGGCCGACGTCGTCATCTGCGAATGGTGCGGGCCGAACGCCCTCTGGTACGCCGAGCACAAGCGCCCCGGCCAGCGCCTGCTGGTGCGCCTGCACCGCTTCGAGCTCTACGCGGACTGGCCGAAGCAGCTCGACATCGAGGCGGTGGACCAGGTGATCTGCGTGAGCCCGCACTACGCCGACCTGACCCGCGAGAAGACCGGCTGGCCCGCCGACAAGGTCACCGTCATCCCCAACTGGGTGGACGACCAGGGCCTGGACCGGCCCAAGCTGCCGGGCGCCGAGCACCACCTCGGCGTCATCGGGATCGCGCCGTCGCGCAAGCGCTTCGACCTGGCGCTCGACGTGCTGGAGGAGCTGCGCCGCGACGACCCGCGCTTCACGCTCTTCGTGAAGTCGAAGCTGCCGTGGGAGTACTGGTGGATCTGGAAGAAGCCGGAGGAGCGCGAGCACTACGAGCGGGCGTTCCGCCGCGTCCGCCGCTCGCCGCTGCTGTCGGGGGGAGTGGTCTTCGACTCCTACGGCCGCGACGTGGCCGGCTGGCTGCGGCGCATCGGCTTCGTGCTGTCCACCAGCGACGACGAGAGCTTCCACCTGGCCCCGGCCGAGGGCATGGCCGCGGGTGCGGTCCCGGCGCTGCTGCCGTGGCCGGGCGCCGACACCATCTACGACCGGCGCTGGATCCACGCCGACCCGGCGGCGATGGCGGAGTCGATCGCGGCGACCGTCCGCGAGGACCGCTGGGAGGACGAGCGCCGCACGGCCCGCGCC
Organism: Spirillospora sp. CA-253888; assembly: GCA_050936435.1. Taxonomy (GTDB): domain Bacteria; phylum Actinomycetota; class Actinomycetes; order Streptosporangiales; family Streptosporangiaceae; genus Spirillospora. The sequence continues at coordinate 2,598,803 of JBNJMT010000001.1, read as the reverse complement.
GAGGTCCGCGCCGCCTACGCGCTGGAGGAGGTCTGCCGCCGCTGGATCGACCTGCTCGCCTCGTGACGGGCCGTCAGGACGCCGGCCAGAACCGCTGACGGGCCGTCAGGGCGCCGGCCAGAACCGCTGACGGGCCGTCAGGGCGCCGGCCAGAACCGCAGGACGTAGGTCTCGCGGCCGTTCAGCAGCGCCCAGTCCGCCTGGAACTGCGGGTCGTCGAAGTCGCGGGAGCGGGTCGCGGCCTCGTCGTAGAGCCGCGCGGCGTCCCGGCCGTGGGCGGTGACCCGGACGCGGTAGTCGCCGGGGGCGGGCAGGGCGAAGGCCCCGGCGGCCACCTCGCCGTCGCTGACTGTGACGGCCCCGGCCGGGACGGCCAGGGTGCAGGTGACCGGATCGAGCTCGGAGCGGTCGTCCCCGACGACCGGTTCGGCCGTCCAGCTCTCGAAGCGGACGCGCAGCAGCAGGTTGTCCTCCCCGCCGGTGCGGATCAGCAGCTTCGACCCCCGGCAGACCGCCCAGCCGCCGGGCGGCGGGGAGGCGAACGGGTCCGGCGGCGCCTGCCCATCGACCTCCAGCATCGAGTACCAGGCGGAGACGAGCCGGTCGCGGGAGGCGAGGATGCGGGGAGTGGTCATCGGCGCTCCGTTCGTCCCGGCGTGACCGGTACAGGAATATCAGCCGCGGGCGGCTTCCACGGACCTGGAGAGCATGGTCAACTCTGTAAGCTCTGGTGAGTGCCCCGCTTCACATCCCCCTCCCGCCCGTGCGCGTTCCGGAAGGCAGGGCGTCGGTGCTGACGCGAGCCGGCCGCCTGTTCGCCGGCCACCTGCTGTTCCTGCTCGTGGCCGCCGGGGCCGTCGCCGTGCGCGTCGTCGCGGCGCGGGGCTACCCGGCCCCGCTGTGGGGCGGTGACAGCTTCGGCTACCTCGACGCGGCGCTGAAGTTCCGGCCGCACATCGGTCGGCCCAGCGGTTACTCGGTGTTCCTGGCGGCGCTGCGGCCGTTCCGCGACATGGGCGCGGTGGTCGCGGCGCAGGCGGCGCTGGGCGTCGCGGCCGGGGCGCTGGTGTACGCGGTGGTGTGGCGGCACGCGCGCGCCGCGTGGCCGCGCTGGATCCTGCTGCCCGGCGTGCCCGCGACCGCCGCGGCGCTCCCCGCCCTGTACGACGGGCACCTGCTGCAGTCCGAGCACATGCTGCTGACCGACAGCCTGTTCATGTTCCTGCTGGTCGCGGCCGTCGCGGTGGTGCTGTGGCGGCCGCGGGTCAGCTGGTGGACCGGGGCGCTCGCCGGGCTGCTGGTCTCGTGCGCGGCGCTGACCCGGCTGGCCGGGCTGCCGCTGCTGGCGCTGGTCGTGCTGGCGATGCTGCTGCGCTGGTCGGGCTGGAGGCGCACGCTCGCGGCGGTGGCCGCGGCGGGCGTGGTGTTCGCGGGACCGTTCCTGGCGTACATGAACTGGTTCGGCCAGCACTGGGGCGAGCCGGGGATCACCAAGGCGAGCAACGTGTGGCGGTACGGGCGCGTGGCCGAGTTCGCCGACTGCGCGAAGATCAAGCCGCCGCCCGAGCTGGCCGTCATGTGCCCGCGCCCGGCGGCGGACCCGCGCGTGGCGCCCGCGTTCCGGGTGATGTGGACCTCCGACAACCCGTTCCAGTGGATCCCGGGCGGCATCTACGGCGAGCAGGGCAACAAGATGGCGGGCGAGTTCGCGAACGCCGCCATCAGGGCGCAGTTCGGCGATTACCTGGAAGTGGTCGTGCGCGACACCTTCCGCGCGTTCGAGCCGGGAGGCCGCAAGCCCTATCCGACGCCGTGGACCGTGCACAACCTGACCTTCCCGCAGGGGGAGGAGTGGTCCGACGAGCAGGAGCTGCTGGCCTCGGAATACGGGGGCGCCACGGCGCGGACGCGGGTGGTGGACCCGGAGGCGACGAGCGTCAGGGAGTACCAGGAGCGCTGGTACGTGCCCGGGCCCGTGCTGGGGGCGCTGCTGGGGGTCGGCCTGCTCGGGATCCTGATCCGGCTGCGGCCGCGCAGCCGGTGGGGCGGGTCGGCGCTGCTGCCGTGGTCGATGGGGGCGGCGCTGCTGGTGATCCCGGCGGCGACGGCGGACTTCGACTACCGGTACGTGACGCCCGCGGTGCCGTTCGCGTGCTTGGCGGCGGCTTTGGCGCTGATCCCGGGGATGGGCGGGCGTCGGGTTTCTCTGCCGGCCGAGGAGGGGAGCGGGGCGGTGGCTTCGGGGGCTGCAGGGGCTTCGGGGGCTGAGGCCGTGGAGTCCGGGGCGGCTGTGGAGTCTGAGGAAGAGGTGGAGTCCGCAGGGGCTCGGGAGTCTGAGGACGAGGTGGAGTCCGCGGGGACTCGGGAGTCCGAGGCCGAGGAAGAGGACGCGCGGGAAGCCGGCTCCGAACCGGAGGACGAAGCCTCAGAGGCTGAGAATGTGCCGGATCCTGAGAACGCCCAGGGAGCCGAGGCGGCGGAAGACAGTGACGCGATGACGGACCCTCAGGGCGCGCAGGAGCCCGAAGCCGAGGAGTCCCAGAAGCCGGCGAAAGCCTCGAAGGGCGAAGAGGGTGAGGAAGCGCCCTGCGACGACGATGAAGGGTGCGACGCGCGTCAGAAGGTCCTCGGGACTTCGTAAAGGCTTCACCGGCCGCTGGTCCACTGCGGGCGGACGGGCCCTCGGCCGGCGGGCGTGACCAGGCTCGATCACTCAGCGATACGACACCTCACGTAGGTCGCTTTTCCGGTGCCGAACCCTTTTTAGGCCGTTGACCTGCTCCTTTTCCGAACGATCACGGAGGAATCCGTGATGCCGTCATTGCGCACGGTAGTATTCGGGACGGCCGACAAGGGGACATCAGGCGTCTGCCGCTCTCGGGGGAGGGAAATGGGACAGCCGAAGGTGAGCGTCGTCGTACCCGTGCACAACGGGCGGGACTCGCTGCGCCGCACCTTCCAGTCGATCTTCGATCAGACGCTGCCCGCCGAGCAGATCGAGATCATCGCGGTGGACGACGGCTCGACCGACGGCAGCGACGCGGAGCTGGACCGGCTGGCCGCCGAGCGTCCCGGCTTCACCGTGATCCACCAAGAGGCGTCCGGCGGGCCCGGCAGGCCCCGCAACGTCGGCATGGAGCACGCCACCGGCGAGTACGTCTTCTTCCTGGACGCCGACGACTACCTCGGCCCCGAGGCCCTGGAGCGCTGCGTCGCGATCGCCGACGAGAACGGCACCGACGTCGTCGTCCCCAAGTACGTCGGCGTCGGCCGCAAGGTGAACGCCCGGCTGTTCGCGCGGACCGTCGGCAAGACCACGATCTTCGACGCCGAGCCCAACCTCTACGGCAGCATCACCGCCCTGAAGCTCTACCGCCGCCGCCTGCTGGAGGCGCACGGCATCCGCTTCCCCGAACGGGTGCTGTCCGGCGAGGACCAGATCTTCGCCGTCCGCGCCTACTTCGAGGCGTCCGGGGTCTCGGTGCTGGCCGACTACGACTGCTACTACTGGGTCGCCCGCGAGGACGGCACCAGCGCCCTCCAGCAGGGCGGCGCGCCCGCCGAGGCGTACTTCCCCGAGATCCGCAAGCTCATGGACTACGTCGCCGAGCGCACCGCGCCCGGCCCGGTCCGCGACCGGCTGCTGCGCCGCCACTTCGCGATCGAGGTCTTCTCCCGCTTCGACCCCCGCTACCAGCACTTCTCGCCCGAGGAGCGCGAGGCGACCAAGGCCGCCGCACGCGACCTGGTGCGCACCTTCGGCAACCCCGACATCATGGCGCCGATGTCGCCCTACTCGCGGCTGCTCGACCACGCGCTGCGGCACGACCTGGACGACCTGATCGACGAGGCCGCCCGCGTCCACGCCACCGACCCGCCGCCGATCGTGGTCGATGGCGAGCGCGCGTTCCTGGCCTACCCGGGCTTCCGCGACGGCGTGCCCGACTCCGTCTACGAGATCAGCGGGCCGCTGACCTGGCGGCGCGGCCTGAAGGCCCTGGAATGGTGCGGCGACCGGCTGGTGGTGCGCTGCCTCGCGTCGCTGGACCGCGTCCGCCCCGAGCAGCAGTCGGCCGAGCTGATCCTGCGCGACCGCGAGGACGACGACGCCTACCGGGTCCCCTTGACGGCCGCCGCCGACGGGGAGATGTCGGCTGAGATCGACCCGCGCACGGCCGCGGACGGGCGGCCGTTGCCGTCGGGCCGCTGGGACGTGTACGTCTCGGTCAGCGCCGGGGACTTCCACTACACCGACCACCTGATCGGCGACGCCGACCTGGCGCTGCCCGGACCCCGGATCGCGCCCGTCCGCGAGGGCGTCCCGCTGTTCACGCCGTACCTGACCAAGGTCAAGTCAGGGCTGGCCCTGCACGTGGGCGGCCTCGGCGGCGGCTCCCTGTCCGCCGAGGGCAGCGCGACGCGGTCGTCCGGCCGCCTGCGGCTGTCGGCGGTGCTTCCACCCGCCCTGCCCGGCGCCGACCCCGCCGTACAGGTACGGCTGCGGCACCGGACGAGCGACGAGAGCCGTACCGCGACCGCCGACCTGCGCCCCGCGCCGGACCGCCTCGTGATCGAGGCCGCGGTGCCCACGTCGGGCCTGGCTGCCGGCAACTGGGACGTCTGGTACGACCTGACGGTCGGCGAGGCCGGGAGTGCGCTCAGGGCGCCCGCGCCCGACACTCTGGAAGGCGACCGGACGGTCCGCCCCTTCCGCACGGTCAAGGGGAACCTCTCGGTGGAGATCTCCCCGGGCCGCCGCTGGCTGAGCCGCCTGCGTCGCCGGGGCTGAGCCGTTTGCGCTGCCTATGCCGCGTGAGCCACCTGCGCCGCGTGAGCCACGTGAGCCGCGTGAGCCGCGTGAGCCGCGTGAGCCGCGTGAGCCGCGTGAGCCGCGTGAGCCGCGTGAGCCGCGTGAGCCGCGTGAGCCGCGTGAGCCGCGTGCGCCGTGTGCGCCGCCGGGGCTGAGCCAGTTCGGCGGGGCCACCCTTTACCGCAATTCAGGCGTGGGCTGGGGTGAGTGGGCAATGCACAACCTCGCCTGGACGCGCACCGCCGTGCAGTTCCTCAGCGCTGCGCGGGCCCTCACTGCCGTGCAGGCCCTCAGCGCTGCGCGGGCCTCACCACCGCGTGAGCCCTGCACCGTGCGGGCCTTAGCGCCGCGTGGGCCCGCTCTTTACCGCCTGCCGTGGCTGCGCCCGGCTTGCGTTAGCAAGCCGGGCGCAGCCACGGCAGGCGCAGTCTGAACCTCCGCTTGCGCAGGGCGGAACGTTGCGGGCTGGGCTTGGCGGGGGTTCTTACCTCAACCCCGTGCGGGCTGGGGTTGCTGGGCATGTGGGCAACCCCGTGCGGGTTGGGGTTGTTGGGTGCGCGGGCAAACCCGCGCGGGGCCGGGGTCGTTGGACACGCGGGCAAACCCCCGCGTGGTTGAGCTGGGTGGTTCTGTGTAGACCCCCACAGATTGAGTCGGTGCCTTGTCTGCGGCGAAAGCGGCTGTGTTTGCCTTGGGGGGACGTCCCCCCAAACCCCCACATCCGGGCGTCGCCCGTCCTCACTCGCTGGCGCTCGCTCCGGGCGTGCGTCGTCCGGGCAGGGGGCCAGCCCCCTACGTCCCCCGGCGGGGCGCTGCCCCACACCCCGCAACGGATGGCTTCGCCGCAGTGCTTGCCTACTGAGGCGGGGGCTCCGCCCCCGCACCCCCGACAAAGGAAGGCGCTTCGCGCCTGCGTGCTCATTTGGGGGCCGCTGGGACTCCGTCCCCCGCGGCCCCTGGGCAAGGGGCTCTGCCCCCTGCACCCCCGCCGTGCGGGCTGGGGTGGTCGGTCATGTACGGGCACGGGGTTGGGGTTGTTGGTCAGGTGTGGGAAACCCCCGCGTGGCTGAGGCTGCGCGGGGGTGTATCTAACCCTGCGCGGGGCTGGGCTGGGTGGTCTGGTGTAGACCCCTACGTCCAGGCGCCGCCCCCGCCGAGCGCCACCTTTGCCCGGGTCCGTCCCTGTCCTTTTGCGGGGCAAAGAACTCTTCGGGTGTGTTGGACGTGAACTGTTGTCTTTGGGGGGTGTGGGGGGCTTGCCCCCTGCCGGGGTCGTAGGGGCCGGCCCCTGCCCGGGTCTCGCCCGCCCGCAGCGAGCGCCAGCGAGTGAGGACGGGTGAGCCCCGGCACCGGGGGGGTGTGGGGGGTCGTCCCCCCACAATGACACGCCGCTTTCGCCGAGGTCGCTGCACCGACTCAGTCTGTGGGGGTCTACACCCGACCGCCCAGCCTGACCACGCGCGGGTTTGCCCACGTGACCGGCAACCCCGGCCTCGCGCGGGTTTGCCCACGTGACCAGCAACCCTGGCCCCGCGCGGGTTCGCCCACATACCCGCCCGCCCCAGCCCGCACGGGGTTGCCCACGCGACCGGCAACCCCGGCCCCGCGCGGGTTTGCCAACGCGACCGGCAACCCCAACCCCGCGCGGGGTCTCTCAGCAAGAACAGCAGGTCAGACCGAAGCCCCGTGGTACTCCTGCGGGAGCTCCGCGCGCAGCTTGTCGATCTTCTTCTGCAGCTTGGCGACGCTGCGGCTGTAGTCGCGGCTCGACAGCCAGAACTTGTAGATGATGACCAGCTCGAACGCCATCATGCCGATGCCCGACAGCACCACCACCGGGATGATCGCGCCGGAGATCACCGCCGCCACGACCGGCGCCACGATGAACACGCCCATCTGGAACTCGATGCCGCTGATCAGGTGCGGGCGGATGCGGCCGCTCTTCAGGACGTCGCGGACGCGCGCGTACCAGGGGAAGCGCTGGTTGAAGCCGGCCTGCAGCTCGATGTTCGGGTTGTCGCCGACGACCTGGTCCTCCATGTCGGCCTCCGGGTCGGGGCGCAGCGCGCCCTCCGCCGAGCGCAGGTCGTCGCCGACCTCCGACAGGTCGCCGCTGGCGCGGCGAGTCTCCAGTTCCAGGCTCTGCGCCTCCTGGCGCATGTTCTGGAGCTTGGTGCGCATCTGCGAGCGCACCTTGTAGATCTCCAGGGCGTCCATGTAGCGGAGCATGTCCAGGAACACCACGGCCACCGCGGTCCACACGTAGGCCACGTTGCCGGTGATGGCGTACTGGCCGCCCATCAGCGCGATCGCGCAGGCCAGCACCCGGACGCGGTCGAAGATGTAGTCCAGCCAGGCGCCGAAGACCGAGCCGGTGCCCTTCAGGCGGGCGATCTTGCCGTCCATGCAGTCGAGGGTGAACGACAGGTGGTACAGCAGCGCGCCCAGCAGCAGCCACGGCCAGGTCCCGACGGCGAAGCAGGCCCCGGCTCCCAGGCCGAGGATCAGGGCGCCCACGGTCAGCTGGTTCGGGGTCACGTTCGTGCGGTTGGCCGTGAAGCGGACCAGCCGGGCGGCGAGCGGGTCGACCAGCAGTACCGTCCACCATGCGTCACGCGCCTTGTACGTCCGTTGCCGGACGTCGTCGAGCGTGAAGTTCGCCATGGAGAGCTGTCCTTTCATCGTGACGAGAGGCTTCCCCAGTCGCGTGCCGCGCGAACCTCAAGATCAGGAATGGGTGGGATGGCGCGCTCGCCCCGGAGAATCGCGCGCCTTGATGGTATCGGTTGTCCGGAAGCGGACAGCCGCCTTGAAGCCGATTTGTGACCGTTCGGTCACGGATGCCCGGCGTCCTGGAGGGGCGCCGGGCCTCCCGTGCTCACGCGTCCCGCAACATCCGGTCCACCGCGCGGGCCGCGGCCCGGCCGTCGTCCCAGGGGCAGAACTTCGCCTGGAACGCCCGGTACCGCGCGTCGTACTCGGCGGCCCGCGGGTTCGCGATCGCCTCGATCAGCTCGGCCGAGGTGTGGCACAGCGGGCCCGGCGCCTCGGCCTCGAAGTCGAAGTAGAAGCCGCGCAGCTGGTCGCGGTAGCGCTCCAGGTCGTAGGTGAAGAACAGCTGGGGGCGGCCGGTGACCGCGAAGTCGAACATCACCGACGAGTAGTCGGTGATCATGATGTCCGAGATCAGGTACAGGTCGGCGATGTCGGGGTAGCGGCTGACGTCGATGGCGAACTCGCCGTCGGTGCCGGCCACGCCGCCGCCCAGGTTGAAGTGCCCGCGCACCAGCAGCACGTGGTCGTCGCCGAGGGCCTCGCGCGCGGCCTCCAGGTCGAGCTGCAGCTCCATCGAGTAGCCGCCCGCCCGCGCCTGGTCGTCGCGCCAGGTCGGCGCGTACAGCACGATCTTGCGGTCGGCCGGGATGCCGAGCAGCTCCCGTACGCGGGTGGCGCGCGCCGCGTCGCCGCGGGCGGCCAGGTCGTTGCGCGGGTAGCCCGACTCCAGGACCTCCCCGTCGTAGCGGAACGCCCGCTGCATGATCGGGGTGCTGAAGGGGTTGGGCGATACCAGCGCGTCCCACTGCGCCACGTCGGCCGAGAAGCGCCGCAGGTAGTCCTGGGCGTTCTTGAACTGGGGGCGCTCGATGTCGTAGCCGATCCGCTTCAGCGGCGTGCCGTGCCAGGTCTGCAGGTAGAACTGCCCCTCGCGCTTGCGCAGCCACTCGGGCATCGGGTCGTTGCCCACCAGGTACCTGGCCTGCGCCACCGCCCGGAAGTGCTCGCGGCTGCCGTACAGGACGGTCCGCACGCCCTCGGGCGCGGCGAACTGGCCGTCCTTGGTGACCCACACGTACTCCAGGTCGGGCCGCCGCCGCGCCATCTCCTCGTAGATCGCGCGCGGGTTGTCGGAGTACTGGCGGCCGCGGAAGCTCTCGAACACCGCCATGTCGCGCAGCGGCTCGGCGAGGAACCCGGGGTAGTCCTGCTGGGACAGCCGCTTGAGCCCGTAGACGCCGCGCTCGCGGTCCTCCAGCGCGGGCCGCACCTCCAGGCGCAGCGCGTCGGCCTGGTAGGTGACGATCTTGATCTCGTGCAGGCCGACGGTCTGCGGGACCGGCAGGTCGGCGACCGAGCCGCGGGCGATCGCGACCGCGACGACGTCCTCGCCCATCGGCGCGAACAGCCCCCACATGCCGGTGGACAGCGGCAGCTGGGCGCCGAACAGCGGCACCGAGGCCGGGGTGATCTCGGCGGTGAAGCCCTCGCCCTCCCAGGTCAGCGGGAACGCGTGGGTGTCGCCGCCGCCGCGCAGCCGCAGCAGCAGGTGGTCGGGACGGTCCTCGCCCGCCAGCTCGCCGGTCAGGATCAGCCGGCCGTCCTCGGTCCACTCGGCGCGGGTGACGGTGGGGCGGCGCGGCCGCTCGACGATCCGCAGGTTGCCGTACTTGGTGCGGGTCACCACGATCTCGTCGGCGCCCATCGGGTGCCGCACCTCGACCTCGTCGGAGATCGTCAGCCGGATCGCCTTGGCCTGGCCGGGCATCCGCAGCGAGCCGTCCCAGTCCAGGCCCTCGGTGACCCAGGCGTGCAGGGTCGCGGCGGACTCGGCGGCGTCGGAGGACACCAGCGCCTCCAGCGGCACGGTGACGGCGAAGCGGCCGCCGCCGGAGAAGACGGCCGGGTGCAGCGTCTCCACCATGCCCTGGCGGCGCTTCAGCACCAGGTCGCCGGAGGTGATCGAGGTGTCGGCGAGGCGGCCCTCCAGCACCAGCGACCCGTTCATGACGCGGGCGGCGGTCACGTGCGCGGTGAGCTGCTTGACCTGGATGACGAAGGCGTCGGCGGCCGAGGTGACCGGGCGGATCGCCACGTCCGGCTCGGCGAGGTAGGCGTTGGCCCAGCGCACGTCCGAGCGGCGCGGGCCGCCGAGCGGGCCCGCCAGCTTCAGGCCGCCGGGCGCGGTGACCTCGGCGTGCAGCTCCCAGTTGGCCGAGCGCAGCGCGCGGAGCATCCGGTACTTGGTGGCGCGCATGAAGCGGTAGCGGCTGACCTTCAGGTCGGCCGGGTCGATCACGACGCTGAACCCGGCCCAGTCGTAGTCGGCGGCGGCGCGGCGCGCGTCGGCCGACACGTCGGGCCGGTGGGCGCGCCTGACCGGCAGCTCGATGGTCGTGCCGTTGCGGGCGTGCCGGAGCCAGACCCGCAGGACGGGCGACTCGGGGTCGGTGCGGGGGTCGGTCATCGGGATGCGCGTGATGTAGGCGTGCCCGTTGACGTGCAGCTTGCCGTCCCGCCACCAGGCGGTGTCGGCGCGGCCCTGCAGCGACAGCTCGTCGGTGATGTCGTAGAGCGCGTCGGGCACCGCCCGCTCGGCGTCGCCGAAGAACGGGTAGACGCCGTACCAGCGGGCCCCGCGCCGCTCCACGTCGGCGGTGAAGATCTGCGCCTGCTGGTAGCTGATCATCGCCAGCAGCTCGTCGATCATCCCGGCGCGGATGAAGTGGTACTTCAGCCGCTTCAGCGCGGTCAGCTCGCGCATCAGCGCGTCGTCGGCCTCGGCCACGACCTCGTTGACCAGCGTCCGCAGCCGCTCGCGGTACTCGGGGCCGCCCTCGCCGGCCACGTCGATGTACAGCGGCAGCTCGCCCGACAGCACCGAGGTGAGCTGGGCCCGCCACAGCTCCGGCGAGCGCTCCTTGAGGAAGGCGGTGACGGTCTGGGTGGTGCGCACCCGGTCTTCCAGGTTGCCCGGCTCGGTGCGCCGCTGGGTGATCGACTGGGACTCGCCCTCGCGCTCGCGCCAGTAGTAGACGACGTCGCTGAGCACGTCCACCGACTCGGCGAGGTAGTGCGCCGGGATCGTGACCGGCGCGTCCTCGTACAGGCCGGGCGGGAACTCGAAGCCCTTGGCGTCGAAGAACGCCTTGCGGAACACCTTGTTCCACGCCGTGCGGTCGCCCAGCAGGTCGGGGCGCCGGGTGATGTGGGTCCGCTTGTCGGTGACGCGGAACATCTCGGTGTGCATGGGGGAGTTGCGCGGCCCCGCCGAGGTGAGCCGGCGGACCCCGCCGCAGACCATGTCCGAGCCGGTCTCCTCCAGCGACCCCACCATCAGCTCGTAGGTGTAGCGGGGGACCACGTCGTCGGAGTCCATGAACGCGATGTAGGTGCCGGTCGCGTGCCGCGCGCCGGTGTTGCGGGCGGGGCCGAGGCCCTGGTTCTCCTGCTCGACGAGGCGGAACCGCTCGTCGCGCCCGGCGAACTCCTTGGCGATCGCCGAACTGCCGTCGGGCGAGCCGTCGTCGACCATGATGACCTCGATGTCGCGCAGGGTCTGCTGTTGCAGCGACTCCAGGCAGGCTTCGAGATAGGTCTCCACGTTGTAGAAAGGCACGACGACGCTGAGAAGCGGTGACACGTTTCTCCCACTAGCACGGTGACGGTTCCGGCCCGCCGTTGAGGGTCCGCCCGGTGATCGGGGGGAGGGCGGCGGACGGCATGCAGCTGACTTTCAGGTTATCCGAACGGCCCGCGGCGGGCCGTTCGGTCGTTCAGTACCGGCCTCCCCGGCGAGGGGGCGGCGGCGGGGCCGCGTGCTCGGCGGGCGGGCGGGCGAAGCCTCCGGCGGCCGGACGGGCGAAGTCCTCGGCGGTCGGGCCGTTGAAGGGTCCGGGGGCGGGGGGCGCCTGGCCGGCGTGCCGCCTGGCCGGCTCGCCGAAGGCGCCGGTGAACGGACCGGTCTCGGGGGCGGACGGCACGGGCTCGGGCGCCGGCCCGGGCGTGGCGGGCTGCGGTCGCCTGGACCCGCCGGGCCGCCGCAGGCCGGTGAACGCCCACTTCAGCTTGGGCTCCAGCGCCCAGCTCATCATCTTGACGACCGGCTTGGAGCACAGGAACGTGCCCACCGCGACCGCGCACACGATGATGATCGCGATGCCCCACCAGGTGTTCATCCACGGCATGCCCCACAGGTCGAAGAACTGCAGGAAGCGCGTGACGAAGCCGTGCAGCAGGTAGGCGTACAGCGTGGTCGCGCCGAGCGCGGTGAACCAGGTGCGGCGCTTGGGCACCAGCGTCAGGAACGCCGCCACCAGCACGAACGCGCAGGCGAACATGGCGAGCCGCATCAGCGTGCCGGTCACGTTGTCCACGCCCAGGTCCTGGTGCGGGGTCTTCCAGTAGATCCAGGTGTGGGTCATGCGGTCCTTGGCGAACCAGGCGACGCCGAGGCCGCCGGTCATCACCACGATGCCGACCGCCCGCGCCACGGGCTTCTTCAGCAGCTCGAAGTGCTCGGGCCGCAGCATCAGGCCCAGCACGTAGAACGGCAGCAGCCCGATCACGCGGTGGACGTCGAAGGTGCCGCCGAGGTCGCTCATGTACGACAGCAGCGAGAACACCGTGGCCACGCCCAGCGGCCAGCGGATCTGCTGCCAGACCGGCGTGGACAGCCGCCACATGAACAGCGCGCACAGGAACCAGGTGAGGAAGTAGGGGTTGAGCAGGCTGACTTCCAGCTCGTTGCGCCCGACCAGCCAGTCGTAGAGCGAGTAGGCGGTCTCGAACACCACGTACGGCACGCCCACGTTGGTGATCAGCTTGCGCGCCTTGCCGCCGGAGAAGGTCCAGTTCCGCGAGAAGTAGCCGGTGATCACGATGAACAGCGGCATGTGGAACATGTAGATGAAGATGTACAGGCCCTTGGCCAGCGGCACGTTCATCTTGTTGGCCAGCGAGTGGCCGACGACCACCAGCAGGATCGCCAGGAACTTGGCGTTGTCGAAGAAGGGGTCGCGCTCCTTGCGGGGCGGCGCGGGGGCCTTCCCGGCCGCCTGGTCCGCGGCGGGCGGCTCCGGGCGCGCCGCGCCGCCGGAGGGGGCGTGGCGGGCGGGGGTCGCCGGGCCCGGGGCCCAGGGGGAGGTGTCGGGCTGCGGGTTCCAGGCGGGGGCGGGGGCGAGATCGGGGGCGGTGGGCGGCGGGGCCTGGACGGCGCCGTTCGCGGCGAATGCCGCTTGGGCCGGCTCGTGCGCGCCGAATGCCGTTTGCGCCTGCTCGTGCGCGCCGAACGCCGCTTGGGGCGGCTCGTGGGCGGTAAATGCCGCTTGGGGCGGCTCGTGCGCGGACGGCCCCGGATAAGGCTCGTGCGCGTACGGCGTTGGGAACGGCTCGTTCGCGAGCGGTGCCGGATATGGACCGTTCTCAGGCGTGGCGGGGTAGTTCTCGTTCGCTGGCGGCGCTCCCGGGAAAGGCTCCTGCTCCAGTGACGGCACCTGCCGCAGCGGGCCGGTCGTGTACACCGTCTCCGGGTGCGACGCCCGGATCGGCACCGTCGCCGGAGAAGGCGGGGCGGGCGTTCCGGGGAAGTCCTGCTCGGCCATGACGGGCGCCGCCAGCGGCTCCGCCGGAGGCCGCGCCTCGGCCGGCTCGGGGAAGGCCGCGCTGGCGAAGATGCCCGGGTGCTGGACCGCGGGCGACTCCCCGCCCGGGGCCAGGGGGTAGCCCGGAGCGGCGGGCTCGGCGTCGCCCTCGGGGACGAGGGGGCCGTCACCGGTGCCGTTTCCGGCGTGGGGAGCCTGGGAGTGGGCGGAGGACCGCCGGGGGTGCGGCGGGGGTTCGGGCGCCGAGAACGGCCTGGTGGTGTAGGTCATAGGACTTCCGGAGTCGGGTCTCCTCGTCGAGGTCGCCGCCCGCCCGGCCGGGCGCCGCGGTCACCGGCCGCCGCTCAGGCCCCCTTGCAGGGGTCGTCGTTGGCGCGGACTTCGTCGGTCAGCTTCGGGATGCCGGCGCGGGAGCTCTTCAGGCCGGGCCAGGAGCGGCCGACCACCAGGTCGACCGTGCCCGCCTGGGCGCGGGAGGTGGTGTTGGGCGCGGGCTGGGGCGCGCCGGAGATCAGCCGGTTGAGGGTGAGGGCCTGCTTGTCGGCGCCCTCGCCGTACAGCACGCGGGTGGTGGCGGTGGAGCGGAGGTTGCCGCCGATCTCGACCTGGAAGCCCTGCTGCTGGAGGTCCTCCTGGATGCGGCCGGCCTGGCCGTCGATGCCGCTGGCGTTGAAGACCCGGACCTTCACCTGGCTCGGCGGGATCGTCGGGGTGTTGCCCGGCTTGCTCTCGGCGGGCACCGTGCGGTCGTTGCGGATCATGGTGAAGAAGCGCTCGGCCTCGGGGTTGCGCAGCGCCACCCGGTTGCGGTCGGCGGGGTCGGGGCCCGACGGCACGGTGACGAAGCGCAGTTTGCCGGAGGTCATGCCCTGCATCCCCTCGGCGATCTTGAGCATCGCCGGGACCGACAGCCCCTTGTCGGTGCGCAGCGACTTGGTGCCGGCGCTGATCAGCTTCATCATCTTGTTGGGGTCCTTCAGGACCCCGCCGCTCATCGCCTTGTTGGCGAGCGCGCCCATGAACTTCTGCTGGCGCTTGATGCGGTCGGTGTCGGAGCCGTCGCCGAGGCCGTGCCGGGCGCGCACGTAGGCGAGCGCGTCCTCGCCGGAGATGTTGTGCCGGCCCTTCTTCATGAACAGGCCCGACTTCTTGTCGGCCACGTCGTTGGGCAGGCAGATCGGGACGCCGCCGACGGCGCTGGTGATCGCCTTGAAGCCCTGGAAGTTGACCTCCATGAAGTGGTCGATCTTGATGTCGCTCATCTTCTCGATGGTCGCGATGACGCAGGCCGCGCCGCCGATCATGTAGGCGGAGTTGATCTGCGCGCGGGACTGCACCGGCGAGCGGGTGCCGTCGGGCTTCTTGCAGGACGGCATCGGGATCATCAGGTCGCGGGGGAAGCTGATGCCCATCGCCTGGCCGCCGCCCGGCGACAGGTGGAGCAGGATCATGGTGTCCGAGCGCGGCGGGTCGTTCTTCATCTGCCGGCCGTACTTGGCGTTGGAGCCCTCGCGGGTGTCGGAGCCCAGCAGCAGGATGTTCATGGCGCTGTTCAGCTTCTTGGGGCGGGGCCCGATGCTGGACAGGTCGTCGCGCTTGATGTTCCCGATGGCGGAGCGGTAGGCGCCGTAGAAGGTCAGCGAGGTCGCCACCATCAGCACTGACAGGCCGATGGACACCCAGCCGAGGATGCGCCAGCCGCGCCGATGCGCCGGCGCGTCCTGCGGGTCGGCGTCATCGACGTACTCCATGTACATCGGGTTGCTGTTCATCGGCTCCGGGGGTCGGGGCGAGGCCCGCTCTTCCAGGGGGGTCGGGAAACAGAGAGTAGGTCAGACGAGCCGGTGTACGGACCCGGTTGCGTCTTTCCATCCGGGCACTCCGGCCACCGCGGTCACATGTTCCAGGGTGATACGACGATCTAGGGCTTCTTTGTCGAAGTTTCGTTGGATTATGACGGAAGCTCCCGAGGCTAGTGGTGCAAGAAGACCGGCGAGTACCCCGTCGAGTGTGGTGAACGGCATGTCAACCAGAACCCTGGCCTGGGCGTCCAGCCCCCATTTCCCAGCGGCCTCGCGCGCCTCGTGCACCAGTTCGGCCCCACTGAATGTGGCCTTTGTCACAACCAGTGCGGTGTCGCCCGGATCGACCGGTGTCACGGGCGCGAACCGGTCCCCGTACGAGCGCACCTCCAGCGCGTAGTCGGTGACGCCGGGCGGGCACTCGGCGAGGGTGCCGCCGAGCGCGTGCAGCGACAGCCCCACGATCTCCTCGGCGTCCTGGTCGTCGAGCACGTCCGGCAGCACCTCCTCAGCGGCCGCCAGGATGTACGGCCCGCCCGCCGGGTCCGGTTCGACGAGCGCGGGACCGATCCCGCCCGCCGCGCGCACCGCCCCGGGGTCCACCGGAACGGCCGCCAGCCCCGCCGCCCAGCACGCCGCCAGCCACACCGCCGTCTGCCAGTGCGGCGGCAGCGCCAGCACCACGCGCGTCCCCGGCTCGGCGCCCAGCCCGTCCACCAGCAGGTTGGCGGTCTTGGCGACCCAGTTGTCGAAGGTGCGGGCCGACAGTTCCACCCGCTCGCCGGTGGCGTCGTCGTAGAAGGTCACCAGCGGACGGGCCGGATCGGCGGCCACCCGGCCGCGCAGCAGGTCGGCGGGAGCGACATCGTTCATGGGGTGAGCGTAGAGGTCGGAGGGCCCCCGGCACGGTCGCGCCCCGGCTAGGGCGTGTTTCGGCGCAGGTGCGGCGGAACACGGCGGCAAGACCGCTACGCTCCGCATCGATGGATGCCTGCGGAGCCGAGATGAGAGCCGACCGATGAGCGCCGGACGGCTGCTCGCCCGGATGACCGTCGCGCCCGCCCTGCTGATCGTGGCGTGGCTGGCGGTGGCCCTGCCGTTGCTGCTGGCCGGGGCGTTCGGGCCCGGCCCCGCGTTCGCGCTGTTCGTGCCGGTGGCGGGGGTGCTGCTGTGGCTCGGGCTGCGCGACCGGCCGCGCGGCGCCGACCCCGACGACCGCACGCTGCCCGGCCCGCTGGGCGCGGTGTCGTGGTGGTCGACCGGCGGGGTGCTGGCGGTCGCGCTGGCGTTCCTGGTCGTGCAGCTGGTCATGTGCTCCGAGCAGATCATCGTGCGCCGCGACCCGGCCTCCTACGTGCAGTTCGCGACCTGGCTGAACGACCACGGCTCGCTGCCGGTCCCGCAGTGGCGGGCGGCGTTCGGCGGCGGCGACCCCGTGCTCGGCTACGGCAGCCCCGCCTTCTACCAGCAGGGCGCCGACGTGGTCCCGCAGTTCATGGCGGGCCTGCCGATGATCCTGGCGCTGGGCGGCTGGATCGGCGGCACCCACGCGCTGCTGGCGATGGCGCCGGTGCTGGGCGCGTGCGCGGTGCTGACGTTCGGCGGCCTGGTCGCGCGGCTGGTCGGGCCGCGCTGGGCGCCGCTCGGCGCGCTGCTGCTGGCGCTGACCACGCCGATGATCTGGGTGTCGCGCGCGACGCTGAGCGAGCTGCCCGCGCTGGTGATGCTGCTCGGCGGGCTCGCGCTGCTGCACGACGTGCGCAAGGAGGAGATCCGGTCGGCGCGGGCCAAGGCGTTCCTGGCCGGGCTCGCGCTGGGCCTGATCGTGCTGGTGCGGATCGACGGGCTGCGGGACGTGCTGCCCGTCGTGGCGTTCGCCGGGCTGCTGGTGGCGCGGCGGCGCCGCACCGGGATGCCGCTGGCGGCGGGCCTCGCGATCGGCGTCGGCGCCGGGCTGCTGGAGGGCTTCGTGCTGTCGCGGCCCTACCTGCGGTACCTGCACGCCTCGCTGGACCCGCTGCTGCTGCTGACGGCGCTGCTGGTCGCGGTCACCGGGGCCGGGGTGATGCTGTACCGCTGGTCGCCGGTGCGCGAGCGCCTGCGGCGGCTCGGCGGCGCGGTCGCGCGCGGCCCGCTGCCCAACGTCGCGGCCGCGCTGACGCTGCTGGCGCTGGTCGCGTTCGCCGCGCGCCCGTTCGTGCAGACGGTGCGGCGCGTCCCCACCAACCCCGACGACCGGCTGAACTCCCAGTTCATCGCCGAGATCCAGCGCATCAACCACCTGGCGGTGGACGGCACCCGCCAGTACACCGAGCTGTCGCTGTACTGGGTGATCTGGTACATCGGCGTGCCCGTGCTGCTGATGGCCGCCTTCGGCGCGGCCCTGCTGGTGCGGCGGCTGCTGCGCGGGCGGTCGCCCGAGTGGCTGCTGCCCTACATGGTGATCATCTGGACGACCGCGACCACGCTGGTGCGGCCCGGCATCACCCCCGACCACCCGTGGGCGGGCCGCCGGCTGATCACGGTGGTGGTGCCCGGCCTGATCCTGCTGGCGGTCTGGGCGACCGCCTGGACGCTGCGCCGCGTCCGCCGCCTGGGCTACGGGCCGCGCGTGGTGCGGCCCGGCGCCGTCTTCGCCGCGCTGCTGCTGGTGGTGCCGGTCGCGCTGTCGTCGGCCGGGATCCTGGTCTCGCGCACCAACCAGGGCGAGGTCGCCGCCGTGCGCGGACTGTGCCGGGCGATGGGCCCCGGCCGCTCGGTGGTGATCGTGGACCGGGCCACCGCCGACATGTTCTTGCAGGTCGTCCGGTCGATGTGCGGGCTGCCCGCCGCGCGCACGGCCCAGGGCGCCACCCCTGCGGACGTGTGGCGGGTGACCGGCAAGATCTACGCCGCCGGGCGGCGGCCGGTGCTGCTGGGCGCCGACCCGCGCCAGCTCACCGCCTACGGCGCCCCCGTGCAGGCCCTGGCGCTGCGGACGCGCCAGGACGAGCGCAGCCTGACCGAGCCGCCGGACGGCACCTGGACCCTCCACCTGAACGTCTGGCTGACCGAGCCGCCGCGCCGCTGACCGGCTCCGGCGCGCCCCCGCGCGCCGCGGACGGGCGGCCGTGCGGCCCGTCCGCGCCCCTGATCGGCCGCAACAGGGCGCGCGGGCGAGTATTCTCGCGCTGCGTGAGTACCGATCCCGCCACCCGCGTCCACGTGACGATCGTCCTGCCCTGTTACAACGAGCAGGACCACGTCGTCGACGAGGTCGAGCGGATCTGCAAGGCGATGGACAACAGCGGCAAGACCTACGAGCTGCTGGCCGTCGACGACTGCTCGACCGACGCCACGCTGGCGCGGCTGGAGGAGGCGGCCCCCCGCTTCCCGCACATGCGCATCATGCGGTTCCAGCACAACAGCGGCGCGGGCACCGTGCGCCGGATCGGCTCCCAGCAGGCGCGCGGCGACATCGTGGTGTGGACCGACGCCGACATGTCCTACCCCAACGAGCGCATCCCCGAGCTGGTGGAGATCCTCGACACCGAGCCCGCCGTGGACCAGGTGGTGGGCGCGCGGCGCACCGAGGAGGGCACGCACAAGCTGCTGCGCGTGCCGGCCAAGTGGTTCATCCGCAAGATCGCCGAGCGGCTCACCAACTCGAGGATCCCGGACCTGAACTCGGGGCTGCGCGCGTTCCGCCGCGAGGTGGCCCGGCCGTACCTGCGGCTGCTGCCGCCCGGGTTCTCCTGCGTCACCACGATCACCATCGCGTTCCTGTCGAACCAGCACCCCGTGCGGTACGTGCCGATCGACTACGCCAAGCGGGCGGGCAAGTCCAAGTTCCGCTTCACCAAGGACGCCTACCGCTACATCCTTCAGGTGTTGCGGATGGTGATGTACTTCAACCCGCTCAAGGTCCTCATGCCCCTGGCGCTGTGGCTGATCGTGATCGGCCTGCTCAAGGGCGTGTTCGACATGGTCGTGCACTTCGGCTACTTCGCCAACAACACCATCATGATCTTCGTGACGGGGTTGATCATCGCCTCGATGGCGCTGCTGGCCGACCTCATCGTCAGATCCAGAGGGGACGTCTAGCGCCGATGCGAGTCGCGATCGTCGGCCCCGCCTTCCCCTACAAGGGCGGCGGCGCGCACCACACCACCGAGCTGGCGCACCGTCTGGCCGCCGCCGGGCACGAGGTGCGGATCGAGTCCTGGAAGGCGCAGTACCCTTCCTTCCTCTACCCGGGGCAGCAGACGATCAGCGACCCCGAGGGCGAGCCGTTCGGGGCCACCCGGCACGCGCTGGACTGGCGCCGCCCCGACGGCTGGTGGCGCACCGGCCGCGCGCTGCGCTCGGCCGACCTGGTGGTGCTGGCGGTGCTCAGCCCCGTGCAGGTCCCGTCCTACCTGGGCATCCTCGCGGGCATCGGCCGGAAGACGCGCGTGGTGGCGCTGTGCCACAACGTCCTGCCGCACGAGCGCAAGCCCTACGACGTGCCGCTGATGAAGGCGCTGCTCAAGCGGGTGGACGGCGTCCTGACGCACTCCGAGCAGCAGGCCGGTCTGGCGCGCGGCCTGACCGGCAGGCCCGTCCGCGTCGCCGAGATGCCCGCCCACCTGCCCGGCGCGGCCAAGGCGGCCGAGCGCGACGGCAAGGTGCGCGACCACCTGCTGTTCTTCGGCATCGTCCGCCCGTACAAGGGCCTCGACGTGCTGCTGCGCGCCCTCGCGAAGGCCCCCGGCGGCACGAGCCTCACCGTCGCGGGCGAGTTCTGGGGCGGCCTGGACGAGACCAGGGCGCTGATCGGCGAGCTGGGCCTCACCGACCGCGTGGACCTGCGCCCCGGCTACGTGCCCGCCGCCGACATGCCGGACCTGTTCGCCGCCGCCGACGCGCTCGTGCTGCCCTACCGGACCGCGACCGCCTCGCAGAACGTGTGGATGGCCCACGAGTACGGCATCCCCGTCATCGCCACCCGGGTGGGCGGCTTCCCGGCCCAGGTCCGCGACGGCGAGGACGGCCTGCTGTGCGAGCCCGACGACGCGGACTCGCTGGCCGGCGCCCTCGAACGCTTCTACACCGACGGCGAGCCCGAACGGCTGCGCGCGGGCGTCCGCCCCGTCGACCACGGCCCCCTCTGGGACGCCTACGTGGCCGGGCTGCTGACCTCGGACTGATCCTCGGGCTCGGCGGGGGCCGTCCGCCGCCCCATCAGGAACGCGACCCCGGCCCCGGCGAGGTCGGCCACCGTCAGCACCACCCGCGACGCCAGCGCGACCACGATCGGCGCGCCCGCCGGGAGCGCCGGGGTCAGCACCACGACCATCGCGGCCTCGCGCGCCCCGATCCCGCCGGGCGCGATGAACACCAGGAACCCGGCCACGAACGCCAGCGCGTACGCGCCGGTCGCCAGGAACGGCAGCCCCGCGCCGTCACCGCCCGCGCCCAGGCACAGCAGCCACAGGTGCACGCCGAACAGCGCCCAGCCCGCCAGCGTCCACCCGACCGCGACCAGCGTCGTGCGCAGGCTCACCGCGTGCTCCAGCGGCGGCCGCCGCACGAGCCGCAGCAGCGTGTTCAGCGCCCACGTCACGACCCTCGGGTGCAGCAGCGCCAGCAGCACCGGCGCCAGCGGGAACAGCCACCAGTACCGGTCGCGCGCGGCCGGGGAGGTCAGCGGCAGCGTCGCCGCCGCGACCGCCAGCCCGCACGCGGTGGAGGTCGCGACCGCCAGCAGCGTCGCCCAGAAGCTGCGCGAGCGCGGCACCTCGTGCTCGCGCGCCATCTCGATCTGGGTGACCAGCGCCCACACCTTGCCCGGCACGTACTTGCCCAGCGCGGAGATCGCCGAGATGCGGAAGGCGGCCTTCAGCGGGATCGGCGACCCGAGCCCGGTCAGGAACGCGCGCCAGCCCAGCATCCACACGTACAGGCCCGCCGCGCCGCACGCGAACGCGCCCAGCAGCGTCGCCCACGACATCTGCCGGAAGGCGCGCACCGTGTCGTCCCACTGCGACACCAGGCTCCAGGCGCAGAAGGCCAGCGCGAGCACGACCAGCAGCACGCGCAGCGCCCGTACCGCGACGGCCTTGATATTCACCCGCCCAGCGTAGGTGAACCCCCGGCCCGCCCGTGCGCTCTAGAGTTGGGGCGATGAAACTCTCGGATGTGGTCGCCTTCATGGGGCACCAGGTGCATGTCTGCCGGTACCGCGAGGCCGGATCGCTGCTCGACCTGATGGGCCGCGACCTGCGCGGCAAGCGCGTCCTCGACGTGGCGGGCGGCGACGGCTACTGGGCCGGGCAGGCCGTCAGGCGCGGCGCGGACGCGGTGTCCATCGACCTGATGCGTTCGAAGATGCTCTACGGCCGGAAGCTCGCGCACGCGCCCGCGCTGATCGAGTGCGACGCGCTGAGGCTGCCGTTTCGCGACGGGTCCTTCGACGCGATCCTGTCGGTGTGCGCCATCGAGCACTTCGACGACGGCGGGCGCTCCCTGGACGAGATGGCGCGCGTGCTGGCCCCCGGCGGCGAGATCTTCATGTCCGCCGACGTGCTGAGCCGCGCCGACGAGTGGCCCGAGCTGCGCGACGCGCACAAGGCCAAGTACCACGTGCAGCACACCTACACCCACGAGTCGCTGGGCGAGCTGCTGGACGAGCGCGGCATCGACCTGGTGCGCTACTCCTACCAGTTCCGGACGGCCGCGGCCGAGCGCCTGTACCTGTCGCTGTCGGCCTACGGGGGCAAGGTGGGCTTCAACGCCGCCGCCCCGCTGGCTCCGCTGGTGGCGTTGGGCGACCGGGGCGCGCCCAACGAACGCGGCAGCATCGTCCTCGTGCACGCCCGCAAGCGCGCTGCCTGAGCGGCCGGCGGCCCTGCCCACCGCGTTACGCGGAGGCAAGGCCACCGGCGCGCGTCAGGCGAACAGCTCGTCCTCGCTGGTGGCGGTGATGGAGCGGCGCAGCCAGGTGCCCAAGTGCCGCTCGTCGGTGCAGGCGATGATGCGTTCCCGGGTCTTCTCGGAGACCGGCACATGCCGCTCGTCGAGGATCGTCAAGATCGCCTTGGCCTCGCCTCTGGCCTCGCCTCTGGCCTCTGCCTCGAGTTCGATGTCGGTCATGTAGAGGTGCTGTCCGCTTGCCATGTGCTTCCTCCAGATGTTCTCGGCTTCGGTCGTGGTGTCGGGGAGGACGGCGCGGATGATCTTGACGAGGTCGCGGACCTCGTCGGGAGCGACGTGGTCCAACGCCTGGACAAGTGCCTCCAGTATCGCAGCCGCTTCCTCCGTCCTGCTGTTGACGACGAAGGAGACCGTCGCGCTCGCCACGTTGGCGAGGGCGGCGTCGACGGTGGTGACGGCGGGGACGTTGTCGGGGCCCAGGGCGAGCACCTGGGTGGTCTGGACGATCCCGAGCCCTGGGATCTCGTTGACGATCGGCTTGCGGGCCTCCCTGGCGGTCTTGAGGTCAG
Source organism: Spirillospora sp. CA-253888 (assembly GCA_050936435.1). Taxonomy (GTDB): domain Bacteria; phylum Actinomycetota; class Actinomycetes; order Streptosporangiales; family Streptosporangiaceae; genus Spirillospora. The sequence goes on along the minus strand of JBNJMT010000001.1, from coordinate 2,576,350 downwards.
GGGTGATCACCAGGACGAACGCCGGGCACTGGTGCCGATCGCGCAGTTGGGCGATGTAGGCGGGCCAGCTGAACAGCTTGTCGTCGTCGTGGCAGGACTGGGACTCGATGGCGGCGATGCAGCGCACGCCCGAGATCTCGAGCTCCAGGACGGTGTCGACGCGGCGTTCGACCACTTCGGCCTCGGTGATGTCGTTGGGGAGTTGACGGATCAGGTGGACGCGGCCGTCGCCGGAGGCGGAGGGGCGCAGCAGCGCCAGCACGCCGACGAGGACCTGTTCGCTGTCGCGGAACAGGTGATGTCGCGCTTCGTGAGGGGATTTGACCACGGAGTGAACATTACTCTGCGCATTCGAACGGTGACTCGAAAACGACCATCTTGGCTGCACTCGCTACCGCCACCTTCTGACCCCGATGGGCGTAGGCTCGGAGGGTAAAGAGTGATCTACGCCACTCGGCCGCGGCCGGGGGAGAGGGGTGGCGACCCGTGGCTCCGCGCATCCTCCTCGACGCGACCGCCGCGCCCGCCGACCGGGGCGGGCTGGGCCGGTACGTGGACGGCCTGCTGGCCGCGCTGCACGCGCTCGGCGCCGACCTGGCGGTGGCCTGCCAGCGCGCCGACGAGCAGCGCTACGGCCTGCTCGCGCCGGGCGCCCGCGTGGCGGCGGGCCCGGTGGCGCTGGCGCACCGCGCGTCCCGGCTGGCCTGGGAGCAGTCCGGGCTGCCCTACCTGGCCGAGCGGGTCGGGGCCGACGTCATCCACCTGCCGTCGTACACGATCCCGATCCGGCCGGGGCTGCCCACCGTGGTGACCATCCACGACGTGACGCTGTTCGCCGAGCCGGAGACCCACGACCCGCTGCGCACCACCTACGTGAAGTCGGCCACCCGCACCGCCGCGCGCCGCGCGACCCGGCTGATCGCGCCCTCCCGCGCCACCCGCGACGAGCTGGTCCGGGTGCTGAACGCCGACCCCGGCCACATCGACGTGGCCTGCCACGGCGTCGACCACGAGGTCTTCCACCGGCCGGACGCCGACGAGGTCAAGCGCGTCTCCGACCGGCTCGGCCTGCACGGGCGGCCCTACGTCGCCTACCTCGGGGCGCTGGAGCCGCGCAAGAACGTGCCCAACCTGATCCGCGGCTGGGTGCGCGCCTGCGCCGAGCTGCCCGACCCGCCCGCGCTGGTGCTGGCGGGCAGCGGCGGCTGGGACGACGAGGTGGACGCGGCGCTGGCGACCGTCCCGCTGGAGCTGCGCGTGGTGCGCCCCGGCTACCTGCCGTGGCCCGCGCTGCCCGGCTTCTTCGGGGGCGCGCTGGTGGTGGCGCTGCCGAGCCTGGGTGAGGGGTTCGGGCTGCCGGTGCTGGAGGCGATGGCCTGCGGGGCCCCGGTGCTGACCACCCGGCGCGGCCCGCTGCCGGAGGTCGGCGGCGACGCGGTCGCCTACACCGAGCCCGACGCCGCCGGGATCGCCGCCGCCCTCACCGCCCTGATCGGCGACGCCGACCGGCGGCGCGCGCTGGCCGAGGCCGCCCACGCCCGCTCCCAGCTGTTCAGCTGGGAGGCGTCGGCGCAGGCGCACCTCGCCTCCTACGAGCGCGCGGTCTCCCAGTATGCGGCGTCCCGATAGGTTTGACGGGCCGGTCGCACGGCATCCGAGGAAGGGCGAGGAAGGAACCCGTTGGAAGCGATTTTGTTGGTCGGGGGCCAGGGGACCCGCCTCCGCCCGTTGACGATCTCCACCCCCAAGCCGCTGCTCCCCACCGCCGGTGTCGCCTTCCTCGCGCACCAGCTCGCCCGCGCCCGGCAGGTCGGGGTGACGCGGATCGTGTTCGCGACCTCCTACCGCGCCGAGATGTTCGAGGCGGCCTTCGGCACCCGCGCGCACGGCGTCGACCTGGTCTACGTCACCGAGGACCAGCCGCTGGGCACCGGCGGCGCGATCCGCAACGCCGCCGCCGCGCTGACCTGCGGCCCCGACGACCCGGTGCTGATCCTCAACGGCGACATCCTGTCCGGCCACGACGTGCGCGCCCAGGTCGAGCTGCACGAGAAGGCGGCCGCGGCGGTCACGCTGCACCTGACCGAGGTGGAGGACCCCTCCCGGTTCGGGTGCGTGCCGACCGACGGGCAGGGCCGGGTGACGGCGTTCCTGGAGAAGACCCCGCACCCGGTCACCAACCAGATCAACGCCGGCTGCTACGTGTTCCGCCGCTCGGCGATCGACTCCATCCCGCTCGACGAGGTGGTGTCGGTGGAGCGCGAGACCTTCCCCGGCCTGATCGCCTCGGGCGCGCCGGTGATGGGCCACGTCGAGTCGGCCTACTGGCTGGACGTCGGCACGCCGGAGGCGTTCGTGCAGGGCTCGCGCGACCTGGTGCTCGGCACCATCGCGTCCCCGGCGATGCCGGGCGAGCCGGGCGAGCTGCTGTGCCTGGAGGGCGCGGTCGTGTCGCCGGGCGCGGCGGTGCGCGGCGGCACGACGGTCGGCCGGGGCGCGGAGATCGAGGCGGGCGCGACGGTGCTGGGCAGCGTCCTGCAGGACGGCGCGTTCGTCGCCGAGGGCGCCACGGTGCGCGACTCGGTGCTCGGCCGCGGCGCGCGGGTCGGCGCGGGCGCGGTGCTGGACGGCGTGGTGCTGGGCGACGGCGTCACGGTCGGCCCCGGCAACGAGCTGAAGAACGGGCTGCGGCTGTGGCCGGGGATCACCCTGCCGCCCACGGCGGTGCGGTTCTCCGCCGATGCCTGACCAGGCGGTGGCCGGGGAGCCCACCGCTGGAGGGCTCCCCGGCCGCCCCGCCGCCCCGCTGGCGCGCGAGTGGCGGGCCCCCTGGCCGCTCGACCTGCGGCGCGTCCTGCGCCCCTGCGGCCGGGGCCACCGCGATCCGGCGTTCCGGACCGACCGCGACGGCACGATCTGGCGCGTCTCCCGCACCCCGGACGGCCCGGGGACGCTGCGCCTGCGCACCGGGCGCGATCCCTCGCGGGTCGCCGCCGGCGACATCGTCCACGCCACCGCCTGGGGTCCGGGCGCGGCGCTGCTGCTGGCCGGACTCCCCGATCTCCTGGGAGCGAACGACGCCCCCGAGAGGTTCCGGTCGCGCCATCCGGTCCTGGACAGGGCGCTGCAGGCGAGCGAGGGACTGCGCATCGGCCGGACCGGGCTCGTCTTCGAGGCGCTGGTCCCGGCGGTGCTGGAGCAGAAGGTCCTGCTGGAGGAGGCGTGGCGGGCCTGGGGCTACCTGCTGCGCCGCTTCGGCGAGCCCGCGCCCGGCGCGCCCGAACTGCGCGTCCCGCCCCCGCCGGAGGTCTGGGCCCGCATCCCGTCGTGGGAGTGGCACCGGTCGGGCGCCGAGCCCGTCCGGGCCCGCACGATCGTCAACGCGGCGCGGCACGCGGCGCGCCTGGAGGCCGACCCCTCGGTGCGGAGGCTGACCTCCCTGCCCGGCATCGGGGTCTGGACGGCCGCCGAGATCCGGCAGCGCGCCCTGGGCGATCCCGACGCCGTCTCGGTCGGCGACTACCACCTGCCCGGCATCGTGGGCCGGGCGCTGGCGGGCCGCCCCGTGGACGACGCCGGGATGCTGGAGCTGCTGGAGCCCTACGCGGGTCACCGGCACCGGGTGGTCAGACTGCTTGAAGCGAGCGGCGCTTCGCGTCCGCCGCGTCGCGCCCCGCGGCTGCCGGTGCGGGACTACCGCTCCTTCTGACGGCGGGCCGGCGGCGGCGCGGCAGACGGAAGTTGTCGGGGGCCCAGTCGAGCCCGTCCCGGGAGTCGGCGCCGAACAGGACGCCCAGCGCACCGAAGGCGGCGAGGGTGAGGACGAGGGCGATGAGAGTGAACATGGGACTGTCCTTAGGGTGCTCGTGGGGACCTGGCCGGGTCCCCGGGACGTTCCCGCGCGGTTCGTGCTTCTAGTTTGACTCCGTCCAACGTTCAGGTCCAGCGACCATTTCTGGATGGTTTGTGTAAGGAGACCTTCACGATGCTCGATCTGATGCGGCTGCGGGTGCTGCGCGAGCTGAAGCAGCGCGGCACCGTCGGCGCGGTCGCCGAGGCCCTCGCCTACAGTCCGTCGGCGGTCTCCCAGCAGCTCGCCCAGCTCCAGAAGGAGGTGGGCGTCGCGGTGGTGGAGCGCGTCGGCCGCCGGCTGCGGCTGACGACGGCCGGGGAGGTGCTGGCCGCGCACGCCGAGACGCTGCTGGCGGCCGCCGAGCGCGCCGAGGAGGAGGCGCTGGCCGCGGTGGGCCGCGTCGCGGGCACCGTCCGGGTGATCGGCTTCCAGACCGCGCTGCTGCACGTGCTGGCCCCCGCGCTGCCGCGCCTCACCGCCGCCTACCCGGACCTGTACGTGGAGGCGGTGGACGAGGAGTCCCCCCGGGTGCTGGAGGCCCTGGCGCTCCAGGAGATCGACGTGGTGATCACCGACGAGTACACCCGGCTGCCCCGCCCGCGCCGCCCCGGGCTGGTCGCCGAGACGCTGGCCGTGGAGCCGATGCGCATCGCGCTGCCGGCCGGTGACCCGCTGGCCGCCGCGCCCGGCCCGGTGCCGGTGGCCGGGCTGGCGCGCCACCTGTGGGTGACCGGGCGGATCGGGACCAACCACTCCGACCTGCTGGAGCGCACCTGCGTGGAGCTCGGGGGATTCCGGCCGCGGGTGCGCTACCGCTCCAACGACCTGTTGATCATCTTCGCGATGATCGCGCATGGCGGCGCGGCCTGCCTGGTGCCCGACCTGGCGCTGGCGGAGGAGCAGCCGGGGATCGTGGTGCGCGACCCGGCCGAGGGGCGGGTGAGCCGGCGGATCGTGCTGTGGTGGCGGGAGGGGGCGGACGTGCGGCCCTCGGTGCGGGCGGTGCTGGAGGCGCTGCGCGAATCGGCCGCCGAGCTGCGCGAACGCCGGCCGAGCCTGCGCGGCGACCCGGAGGACGAGCCTGACGCGCCGCTCGGCGCGGCCTGCGGCGAAGGCGGGGGCGAAGCCGTCCGGACCGGGGAATAGATCATCCGGCGGCGCGGCTGTCGCTGGGAGGCGGCGGGGAACGGGGGCTCCCGCCGCTTCCGGAATATGACGATTGGCATAGAGTGCCTGCATGGACGCTGGTGTGACCGACTCCGCACTGCGCCGGGCGCTCGCCCGAGCCCGTGACGGCAAGACACTCGACCCCTCCGAGGCCACCACCCTGCTGCACGCCCGGGGCGCGCGGCTCGACGACCTGCTCTCCTACGCCGCCCGGACCCGCGACGCGGGCCTGGAGGCCGCCGGCCGCCCCGGCATCATCACCTACAGCCGCAAGGTGTTCATCCCCCTGACCCGGCTGTGCCGCGACCGCTGCGGCTACTGCACGTTCGCGACCGTGCCGCACAAGCTGGAGTCGCCCTACCTCAGCCCCGACGAGGTCCTGGAGATCGCCCGGCAGGGCGCGGCGATGGGCTGCAAGGAGGCGCTGTTCACCCTCGGCGACCGGCCCGAGGACCGCTGGGGCGCCGCCCGCGAGTGGCTGGACGCGCACGGCTACGACGACACCCTGTCCTACGTGCGCGCGATGGCGATCCGGGTGCTGGAGGAGACCGGCCTGCTGCCGCACCTGAACCCCGGCGTCATGAGCTGGCGGGACTTCCAGCGCCTGAAGCCGGTCGCGCCGTCGATGGGCATGATGCTGGAGACGACCGCGACCCGGCTGTTCAGCGAGAGGGGCGGCCCGCACTTCGGCTCGCCCGACAAGGACCCGGCCGTCCGGCTGCGGGTGCTGGAGGACGCGGGCCGGGTGAACGTGCCGTTCACCACCGGCATCCTCATCGGCATCGGCGAGACGGTCGCCGAGCGCGCCGACGCGATCTTCGCGATCCGCAGGACGATGCGCGAGTACGGCGCGATCCAGGAAGTCATCGTCCAGAACTTCCGCGCCAAGCCCGACACCAAGATGATGGCCACGCCCGACGCCGACCTGGAGGAGCTGGCCGCCACCATCGCGGTCGCCCGCCTGGTGCTCGGCCCCAAGGCCCGCATCCAGGCCCCGCCCAACCTGGTCGGTGACGAGCACGCCCTCATGCTGCGCGCCGGGATCGACGACTGGGGCGGCGTCTCCCCGCTGACCCCCGACCACGTCAACCCCGAGCGCCCCTGGCCGCACATCGACGAGCTGGCCGCCACCACCGCCGCGTCCGGCTTCACGCTGCGCGAGCGCCTGACGATCTACCCCGAGTACGTCACGCGCGGCGAGCCGTGGCTCGACCCGCGCCTCGCCGGGCACGTCGCCGCGCTCGCCGACCCCAGGACCGGCCTCGCGCGCGAGGACGCCGTCCTGGAAGGGCGGCCCTGGCAGGAGCCGGACGGCGGGTTCGCCGCGTTCGGCCGCACCGACCTGCACGTCGAGATCGACACCACCGGCCGCACCGGCGACCGCCGCGACGACTTCGACGAGGTCTACGGCGACTGGGACGCGCTCAAGGACCGCATGAACGCGCCCCTGCGCTTCGACGCCGACATCAAGGCGGCCCTCGCCAGCGCCGAGAAGGACCCCGCCGGCCTCTCCGACGACGAGGCCCTCGCCCTGCTGCACGCCGACGGCCCCGAACTCGACGCGCTCACCCGCCTCGCCGACGACCTGCGCCGCGAGGCCGTGGGCGACGAGGTCACCTACGTCGTCACCCGCAACATCAACTTCACCAACGTCTGCTACACCGGCTGCCGGTTCTGCGCGTTCGCCCAGCGCCGCACCGACGCCGACGCCTACACGCTCTCGCTGGAGCAGGTCGGCGACCGCGTGGACGAGGCGTGGGCCGCCGGGGCCACCGAGATCTGCATGCAGGGCGGCATCCACCCCGACCTGCCCGGCACCGCCTACTTCGACCTCGCCCGCGAGGTGAAGAAGCGCGCCCCCGGCATCCACCTGCACTCCTACAGCCCGATGGAGGTCGTCAACGGCGTCGCCCGCACCGACCTGTCGGTCCGCGAGTGGCTGATCGCGGCCAAGGAGGCGGGCGTGGACTCACTGCCCGGCACCGCCGCCGAGATCCTGGACGACGAGGTCCGCTGGGTGCTGACCAAGGGCAAGCTGCCCACCGACCAGTGGGTGGAGGTCGTCACCACCGCGCACGAGATCGGCATCCCCACCACCTCCACGATGATGTACGGGCACGTGGACACCCCGGCGCACTGGGTGGGGCACATCAGGCTGCTGCGCTCGATCCAGGAGCGGACCGGCGGGTTCAGCGAGTTCGTGCTGCTGCCGTTCGTGCACCACAACTCGCCGATCTACCTGGCCGGGCTCGCCCGCCCCGGGCCGACCGTGCGCGAGAACCTCGCCGTGCACGCGCTGGCGCGCATCCTGCTGCACGGCGCGATCCACAACATCCAGACCTCCTGGGTCAAGCTCGGCGAGGAGCTGTGCACCCGCGTGCTGCAGGGCGGGGTGAACGACCTGGGCGGCACGCTGATGGAGGAGACCATCAGCCGCATGGCCGGGTCGGAGAACGGGTCGTTCAAGGCGATCAGCGAGCTGGAGGAGATCGCCGCCCGCGCGGGCCGCCCCGCCCGCCAGCGCGACACCCTGTACGGCCCGGTGCCGGCCGAGCGCGTCGAGGCGGCCCGCCGCACCGACGGCATCGGCCACTTCGGCGCCGGGCGGAAGCTGCCCCTGGTCGGGACCTGACGCCGATCGGTGACCGGGCGGCGCGGAAAAGCGCCGCCCAGTCCGGTATGACTGACGCGTGGACGAAAAGCCGACCCCCGGCCCCGACCGGCCTCCCCGCCCGTGGTGGCGCAGGCCCGTCGCGTGGGGCGCCGCCGCCGCGCTCACGGTGACGGCGGTGGGCGGCGCGGCGTGGGCGTCCGGCGTGTTCGAGGGCGCCTGCGCCGCCGAGCTGGACATCACGGTCGCCGCGCAGCCGGAGGCCGCGCAGGCGCTGCGCGAGGCCGCCGACCGCTTCTCGGTGGAGAACCACCGGGTGGCGGGACGCTGCGTGCGCGTCCAGGTGATGCCCGCCGCGCCCGCCGACTACCTGCGCGACGAGACGGTGCGCCAGGAGTCCGACGCGTGGGTGCCCGAGTCGTCGCTGTGGTTCAAGGTGGCCCGGGACGCGAAGCTGAGCGGCGTCCCCCGGGGCGGCCCGTCGGTGGCGACGTCCCCGGTGGTGCTGGCGACGACCCGTGCGGTCGCCGAGGAGTTCGAGGACGCCGGGATCAAGCCGTCCTGGAAGCTGCTGCTGGACGACGAGGCCGAGGACGTGCCCCTGGAGCGCCGCGCCGCCGACCCCGCCCGGAGCATGGCGGGCACCGTGGCCATGCTCGCGATCAGCCAGGTCACCGAGGCGGACGACCCGCCGTCCGGCCTGGTCAAGGCCCTGCGCAAGCGGACGCCGAAAGCCGGCCCCCTGGACGGGCTGACCGGCGCCGAACGCTTCGACCGGCCCCTCGCGGCGACCACCGAGCAGGCGGTGGCCGCCTACAACCGGACGCACCGCCCCAACCCGCTGGCCGTGCTGACCCCGCGCGAGGGCACGCTGCTGCTCGACCACCCCTACGCCGTCACGACGGAGGACCCCGACCGCCGGGCGGCGGCCGAGGCCTTCCGGGACGCCCTGGGGGCGCGCTCCTCCCGCGACATCCTGCAGCGCTTCGGCTTCCGCACGCCCGAGGGCGAGATGGCCCCCGACCAGGCCGAACTCCTGGACGTGCCGGAGCAGGCGCCCAAGGCCCTGCGCCTGCCGAGCCAGAAGGAGATCGACCGGGCCGTCGGGTCCTGGCGCTAGCGGACCTCGATGAAGGCGTCCGGCTCGCGGGGCGGCCGCTCGCGCGGGGGAGCGGCGGGGTGGCCGACGCCGACCGCGCCCATCGGGTCCCACGTCCCCGGTAGGTCGAGCGCCTCGCGGACCACGTCGCGGCAGAACATCGTGCTGGACACCCAGCACGAGCCGAGTCCCTCCACCGCGAGCTGGACCAGCAGGTTCTGCACGCCCGCGCCGGTCGCCACCACGAACATCTCGCGCTCGGCGCGCGAGCGGCGCTCGTCGGGGTAGTCGTGCGAGCCGTCCATCACCAGGCACGGCACCACCAGGTACGGGGCGCGGCGCAGCACCTCGCCCCGGCGCAGCCGCTTGGTGATCGACTCCTCGGAGAAGCCGTCGCGGCGCAGGTCGGCCTCCCACGCGTCGCGCATCGCGTCCAGCAGCTTCGTGCGGGACTCCGGCGACTCCAGCAGCACGAACCGCCACGGCGTGGTGTGGTGCGGCGCGGGCGCGGTGATCGCGGCGGCGACCGCGCGGCGCACCGCCGCCGGGTCCACCGGCTCCTCGGTGAACTCGCGGATGGTGCGGCGCGCGTACAGCACGTCGGCCGAGCCGTAGCGGAACATGTCCTCGGCCGAAGGCCGCACCATCGCCCGCGCGCCCGGCCCGTCGTCCTCGGTGACCAGCGCGCCGAGACCGCGCACGATCGCGATCGGCACGCCGTCCAGCTTGCCCTTGACCAGCTCGGCGGCCGAGGCCAGCTCGTCGGCGACGGCGGTGACGGTCGCCTCCAGCGCGTTGCCGAACGCGTCGCTGCGGCCCCGGAAGTCCTCCAGCGGGGCCATCCCGGCGACGCCGATCGCCACGTCGGTCAGCCCGTTGCGCCAGGGCCGCCCGAAGGTGTCGGACACGATGACCGCGACGTTCGCGCCGGTCCGCTCGCGCAGGCCCGCGCGGATGCGGCGGGCCGAGGCGTCGGGGTCCTCCGGCAGCAGCAGCACGGTGCCGCGCCCGGTGTTGGAGGCGTCCACCCCGGCGGCGGCCATGACCAGGCCCTGCCGGGTCTCCACGATCCGGGTCTCGCCGCGCGCGTGCGCCCGGCGGGCCACCACCCGCACGGTCTCGGCCTCGATGGCCTTGTCCCGGTCGGCGGCGACCAGGACCCGCCCCTCGGCCTTGCTCACGATCTTGGAGGTGACCACCAGGACGTCGCCGTCCTCGACCAGATCGGCCGGGACGAGCGCGGCGACGTCGTCCCCCTCGGCCACCTCGGGGATTCCGGGGACGCCGAAGACCCGCAGGCTCACTGGGCGAGCTCCCGGGCCAGGTCCAGCGCGGCGGCGGCGATGGCCGCGGTCGCCTCGGGGTCGCTCATCAGCAGCGGCCGCGACCGCACCTCGACGCCCTCGACCGCGACGCCCGCGTCGGCCTCGTCCACCAGCCAGCCGTCGATCAGGTCCGCGCCGTAGTGCTCGGCGACCGCCCGGGCGGAGGTCTCCACGCCGATCGCGGTCAGGCACGCGTCGGCCATGCCGCGCACCGGCGCGTCCCCGATGATCGGGGAGACGCCGACGACGGTCTTGGCGGCGACGGCCTCCCGGACGCCGGGCACCGCCAGGATGGTGCCGATGCTCACCACCGGGTTGGACGGCGGGAACAGCACCACGTCGGCCGCCTCGATCGCCTTCAGCACGCCGGGCGCCGGCCGGGCCCCGTCCGCGCCGATCGCGGTGATCGCCTGCGCCGGGACCGACGCCCGCAGCCGCACCCACCACTCCTGGAAGTGGATCGCGCGGCGCCCGTGCTCGGGGTCGTCGACCACCACGTGCGTCTCGACCTGGTCGTCGGTCATCGGGATCAGCCGGACGCCCGGCTTCCACCGGTCGCACAAAGCCTCGGTGACCGCCGACAGTTTGTAGCCGGCCTCCAGCATCTGCGTGCGCACGATGTGGGTGGCGAAGTCGCGGTCGCCCAGGCCGAACCAGGACGGGCCCACGCCGTAGGCCGCCAGCTCCTGCTTGACCGTGAAGGTCTCGTCGGCGCGGCCCCAGCCCTGCTCCTCGTTGATCCCGCCGCCGAGGGTGTACATGACGGTGTCCAGATCGGGGCAGACCCGGAGCCCGAACAGCGAGATGTCGTCGCCGGTGTTCCCGATCACGGTGATGTCGGCCTCGGGGGCGGCCGCCTGGAGTCCGCGCAGGAAGCGGGCCCCACCGATACCGCCCGCCAGCGCAACGATCCTCATGAGGATCAGCCTAGGCGTCCCCGGCGTGCGCCCTGTACCCCGGTGGCGTCCGACGACGCGATCATTGCCGGCAGGACGCACCGGTGCCGGATGTGCAAAGCTTTGCGCTGTAATCCGATTGCCTGTATCAGCCTTTCGGGCGACGCCCGGGGCCTGGGGCCAGTGCCCCGGGAAGACACCGTCTGGAGATGTTTGGCCGTGAACAAGGAAGCCGTCCAGCGCCTGCGCGAACCGGCCGCCTGGGTATTGCTCGGCGCCGCGGGGCTGCAACTGCTCGCCGGCCTGATCGTGCTGCTCGCGGGCGGCGGTGAGGGCAGCACGTTCAAGGGCCGCGCCTTCGCCGAGATCACCGGTGGCTTCTTCACGAACGTCGTCACGGTGGCGCTGGTGACGGCGGCGGTGGCGGTCTCGCTGTGGGGCGGCCCGCCGACCAAGCAGGCGCGCACGGTCGTCATGGGCGCGCTTGGCGTGCTCGGCGGCATCGCGCTGTTCGCGGTGGTCTGCTGGCTGAGCGCGATGCTGGTGGACACCACCTCGGCCGCCGCGGCCGAGAAGCTGGGCGTCTTCCTGTACGGCGCGTCCCGGCTGGCCGTGGTGGGCCTGGCGCTCTGGTTCGTACTGACGATCTTCAAGGGGATGCAGCCCGCCCGCCCGGCCGCGCCGCAGGGGCAGATGGGGCAGGGCTACCCCGACTTCGGCTACCAGCAGGGCCAGCAGCAGCAGTACGGCGGTCAGCAGCAGCAGTTCGGGCACCCGCAGGACTTCCAGCAGGGGCAGCCGGGGCAGCAGCCGGGGCAGCAGTACCAGCAGTACGGCCAGCAGCCGGGGTACGGGCAGGGCGGCGAGGGTCAGCAGCAGCCGGGTTACGGCGAGGGCCAGCAGCAGGGTTACGGACAGCAGGCCCAGTACGGCCAGCCGCCGCAGGGCCAGCCGGGCCAGCAGCCCGACCAGCAGTACCAGCAGTACGGCCAGCAGCCCGGTTACGGTCAGGGCACCGGCGGCCACCAGCAGCCCGGTTACGGCGAGGGCCGCCAGCAGTCACCGTCCGACACCGGCGAGGGCGTCGGCGAGTGGACGCGCGCCTACGGCGGTTCCGGCGGCGAGGGCGGGCAGCCCAGTCAGACCGGCCAGCCGAGCCACCCCGGCTACGGGCAGTCGGGTTACGGACAGCAGCCGCCCCAGGGCGAGCAGCGTCCGGACGAGGGCGGCGACTGGTATCGGGACAACCGCCCCCCGCAGTGACGCATCCGTGAGACCCTGATTACCCCTGGTGAAGCCGCGATTATCTGATCTCCGGTCAAAGTAGATCGCACTCATACCCCAAAAACCCCTCTTTGTCCCATCGGAAACTTGTTCCGCTTGACGGAGTGGGCGCTACACGCGTGTAATTTCGTGGGTGTAGTTCTGTGCCTTCTCGGGGGATGGAGCTGGAGGGAAGGCATTGACCAGGGGGCTCCACGGGCTAGGAGGTGCGCTGTGAGCGAGGTGGTGATCCCGCTGGCGCACGGCACGGACGGCGAAGAGTTGGGCTGGCAGGAGCGTGCGCTGTGCGCGCAGACGGACCCGGAGGCATTCTTTCCGGAGAAGGGCGGTTCCACTCGCGAGGCCAAGAAGGTGTGCCGGGCTTGCGAGGTACGGGCCGAGTGCCTGGAGTACGCGTTGCAGCACGATGAACGTTTCGGTATTTGGGGGGGTCTGTCCGAGCGGGAGCGTCGCAAGTTGAAGCGTCAGGCCGTCTGATTCCCACGCCGCCCTGAAGCGCGTCGCGCCGGCCGCCCTCCCGCGGCGTCGGCCGGGCGCGATGCGGGGCGGCGCGGCTCGGTCCGGCCGGGCGCCTGAGGCGTCGGCGCGGCCAACGATCCGGACAACGGGGAACTTCCGGAGATTTCGAGCAGCCGCGCGTACAGTGTCAGCCGTGTCGGCCCCTGCGGGGGGCGGCACGGCTGACGTCTGTCGTCCCGAGATCGGGCGGAAACCCCGTGCCCCCTGCCCCCGCCACCACCGACCGGCACGTCGTCACCGCGGTCCTGGTCGCCCATGACGGCGCGCGCTGGCTGCCGGAGACGCTGAAGGCGCTGCTCACCCAGTCCCGGCCCGTCCAGCGGATGGTCACCGTGGACACCGGCAGCCGCGACCGGGGCCCCGGCGTGCTCGCCGAGGTCGTCACCCCCGGCAACCTCCTCGAACTGCCCCGCGCCACCGGCTACGGCGACGCGGTCGCCGCCGCGCTGCGGCATCCGGCGGCGTCCCTGCCCGTCCCCGACGACCACCCCGGCGAGCCGCGCACCGAGTGGGTGTGGCTACTGCACGACGACTCCGCGCCCGCGCACGACGCGCTGGAACGGCTGCTGCGCGCCGCCGGATCGGGCGCGGCCGTGCTGGGCCCCAAGCTGCGCGACTGGTACGACCGGCGCGTGCTGCTGGAGCTGGGCACGACCGTGGACCGCGCGGCCCGCCGCGAGACCGGCGTGGAGCGCGGCGAGTTCGACCAGGGCCAGCACGACGGCGTCCGCGACGTGCTGGCGGTCAGCAGCGCCGGGATGCTGGTGCGCCGCGAGGTGTGGGACCGGCTCGGCGGCTTCGACGCGGCGTTCGGCCTGTTCCGCGACGACCTGGACTTCTGCTGGCGGGCGCTGGCGGCCGGGCACCGCGTGGTGGCGGTCGGCGACGCGGTGGTGCACCACGCCGAGGCCGCCCGGCGCGGCGACCGCGGCGTCGATGCGAGCGCCGGGAGCCCGCGCCGCACCGACCGCCGCAACGCCCTGTACGCGCTGCTGGCGAACCTGCCGTGGCCGGCCATGCCGCGGGCGCTGCTGCGCAACCTGTGGACGACGCTGACCCGCGTGCTGTACCTGCTGGTGATCAAACGGCCCGACGCGGCGCGCGCCGAGCTGGGCGCGTTCGCCGACGTGGCGCTGCACCCGCTGCGGCTGCGCCGGGCCCGCGCCGTACGCGCGCAGGGGAGGCGGCACGTCTACCACAGCGTCCGCCGCCGCCTGGCGCGGCGCGTGGTGCTGCGCCGCCTGTACGAGGCGCTGTCGGCACGCGTGGCCGCGCACGAGGCCGAGCGCCGCCGCGACCTGGACGAAAATCCTGAGGAACGGCGGCACGGCGGCCGCCGCGCCATGGCCGCGGCGGTGCGCTGGTTGTCGGTGCGTCCCGGCGCGCTGCTGTTCCTGACGCTGGCGGTGGTGGCGCTGGCCGCCGAACGGTCCCTGGTCTTCGCGGGGAGCCGCCTCGGCGGCGGCGCGCTGATGCCCACGGAAGGCGGCGCGAGCGATCTGTGGGCCCGGTACTGGGCGGGCTGGCATCCGGTCGGACTGGGCTCGCCCGACGGGAGCCCGCCCTACGTGGGAGTACTGGCGGCGGTGTCGTCGCTGCTGTTCGGCAAGCCGTGGCTGGCGGTCTCGGTCCTGCTGCTGGCGAGCGTGCCGCTGGCGGGGCTGGCGGCCTACGCGGCGGCCCGGCCGCTGGTGGCGGAGCCCTCCCGGCCGCGCCGGGCGCGGAACCGCCGCCGCGTCCCCCTGACCGCGATCCGGGCATGGTTCGCGGCGACGTACGCGCTGCTGCCCGCCGCGACCGGCGCGATCGCGGGCGGGCGGCTGGGCACCGCCGTGGTGCTGGTGCTGCTGCCGCTGATCGGGCTCGCGGCGACGCGCGCGTGCGGGCTGCCGCGCCGCCGGGGGCGGCGCGTGGAGGGGCGGGCGGCGTGGGCGGCGGCGCTGCTGCTGGCGGTGGCGACGGCGTTCGTTCCGCTGGTCTGGCTCCTGGCCCTGGGCGCCGGGGCGCTGGTGGGGACGCTGTCGGGGCGGAACCGCCGCAACCTGGCGATCATGCTGGCCGTGCCGCCGCTGCTGCTGGGGCCCTGGACGCTGGGTCTGCTGCGGCACCCGTCCCGCTTCCTGCTGGAGGCGGGGCCGAACGCCGCGATGTTGCCGCTCCCCGGCGCCGCGGACCTGCTCGCCCTCGACCCGGGCGGCCCCGGGACCCCGGCGCGCTGGGCCACCTGCGGGCTGCTGCTGGCGGCGCTGTGCGCGCTGCCGCTGCGCAACCGCCGCACGATCGTGCTCGCGGGATGGCTGCTGGCGCTGTTCGGGCTGCTGGCGGCGGTGGCGGTGAGCGCGTTCATCGTGGTCAAGGGCACCGACGAGGCCCCGGCCTGGCCGGGCGCCGCCCTGCTGTTCGCCGCCTGCGGGCTGCTGCTGGCGGCGACGGCGGCGGTCCGGCGGGCCGCCGAGTCGCTGGCCGGGACGCACCTGATCTACCAGGCGGGCGGGGCGCTGGTCGTGCTGGCCGCGCTCACCGCGCCCGCCCTGGCGGCCGCCTCGTGGATCGTCGGCGGGTCGGGCCCGCTGGCCCGGGTCCCGCAGGGCGGCGTCCCCGAGTTCCTGGCCGAGCCGACCGGCCCGCGCACGCTCCTGCTGCGCAGCGCGCCCGACGGCCGCGTCCGCTACAGCGTGCTGCGCGGCGGCGAACCGGTCCTGGGGGAGACCGAGACCCCGACCGACGAGCGGGCGCGCCGCCGCATGGACGGCCTGGTCGCCGGGCTGGCCGGCGGACGTGCGGGCGACGAGGGCCGGGCCCTGGCGCGGATGGGCGTGCAGTACGTGCTGGTGGCCCGCCCGGCCGAGGAAGGGCTGACCACGGTCCTGGACGCCGCGCCGGAACTGACCCGCTTCAGCCGTACCGAGGCGTTCGGCACCTGGCGCCTCCAGCAGCCGGCCGGCCGCCTGACGCTCCTGGGCGGCGCGGAACCTGAGCCGCTCCCCACCGACCGGGTGACGGCACGGGCCCGGATACCGGCGGCCCCCGGCCCCCGCACCCTCCTGCTGGCCGAACCGGCCGACGGCGGCTGGCGCGCGACCCTGAACGGCCGCGAACTGGAACCCCGCCCGGCCGACGGATGGGCGGCCTCCTACGAGGTCCCGCCCTCCGGCGGGGACTTCGCCCTGGAACGGGGCCAGCGCCTGCGCCACGCCTGGGTGGCGGCCCAGGGCGCGGCCGTCCTGCTGGTGATCGTCCTGGCCCTGCCCGGGGCGCGACCGGACACCTTCACCACCCCGGTCGGCCGCCGCCGGGCACGGGCGGCGGCGGGCTCCCTACGCCGCCGCGTCACCGCCGGACACGGCCACGGACCCGCGACCGCTCTCACCAAGCCCGCCGATCCCGCCGAGCCGCTCCCGCCGCCCGCGCCCGCCGATCCTGCCGAGCCGCCCCGGCCGCCCGCGCCATCCGTGTCGGCCGCACCATCCGTGCCGTCCGGGCGGTCCGCGCTGGCCGGGCCGTCCGCGCCATCTGCGCTGGCCGGGCCATCCGCGCCATCCGACCCGCCTGCGCCGTCCGCGCCATCCGACCCGCCTGCGCCATCCGACCCGCCTGCGCCGTCCGCGCCGTCCGCGCCGTCCGCGCCGTCCGGGCCGTCCGCGTCGGGTGGGCCGTCCGTGCTGGGTGAGTCCTCTGTGTCCGCAGGGCCGGCGGCGGGGGAGCGAGCATGATCATGAGGGTCCTGGCGCAGCTCATGCGGCTGACGGCCTACCGCTACGCCGTGGCCGGGCTCGTCCTGCTGGCTCTGGCGGCGCTTTACGGGGCCGCCGCGCTCTCGCGGCCCGACGGTCCGGCCCGTGCCGCCACCGGTGCGCAGGTGCCGGTCATCGCGGCCCTGGTCGCCTGTCCGGGCGGCGAGGGGATGCGACTGAGCGCCCTCGCCCCGCCGCCGACCGCCAAGCCCGCCGCCCTCGGCAAGGGCGAGATCGTCCCGACGAGCGGCGGTGCCCCGCTCGGGGCGCCCGCCCTCGGCGCCGTCTGGGCCAAGGACCTGGACAAGGCCCGCGACTCGTTCACCGTCCGCGCCTACGGGTCCCTTGCGGCGGGCCTGGAGGCCGAGCAGACCACGCACTGGCCCTCCGGCGCCGATCGGGGACTGGCCGGGGTGCGCTGCGCCGCCCCCAACGCCGACCAGTGGTTCACCGGTCCGGGCCCCGGCGCGGCCGACCGTCTCGACCTCCACCTGAGCAACCTGGAGGCCCAGCCCGCGAACGTGGACGTCACCGCCCTGTCGGGCGAAGGGCCGCTGGACACGCCGGACGGCCGCGGCACCCTGGTCGAGCCCTACGGCACGCGCGTCATCCGCCTGGGCGAGCAGCCGGAGGGGCTGGGCGACATCCTGGCCGCCGCCCGCGAGATCGCCGTCCGGGTGCGCTCCACCTCGGGCCGGGTGGCCGCGTCGCTGCGGGTCCGCTCGGCCGCCGGGGCGGGCATCGACTGGCTGCCGCCCGCACCCGCGCCCGCCACCTCCCAGGTGGTGCCGGGCGTGCCCGGCGGATCGGGCCGGCGACAACTGCTGGTCGCGGTCCCCGGCGGCGACGACGCGCGGGTCCGCGTCCGCGCGATCACGGCGCGGGGCGCGTTCACGCCGCAGGGCCAGGACGTGCTCGACGCGCCCGCCGGAACGGTCACCGCCGTCCCCCTGGAGAGCACCCTGGCGGGCAAGGCCGCCGCCGTCCGGATCACCTCCGACCGCCCCGTCGTGGCCGGGTTCGCCGCGCAGAGCGGCGCGGACGTCGCCTACGGGACGGCCACGGCCCCCTTGGGCGAGGCGGGCGGCGTCGTCGCCGACAACCGCTTCGAGCCGTGGCTGAGCCTGACCGCGCCCGACCGGGCCGCGACCGTGCGCGTCACCCCGATCGGCCCGAACGGGCCCGGCGCCGCGCAGGAGATCCGGGTCCCGGCCGGTCGGACGGCCGAGACCCGGCTCGCGGGCCCGCCCGGCGCACCGTCGTTCGGCGCGCTGATCGTGCCGGGGCCGGGATCCGGGCCGGTCCACGCGGCCCGCACGCTCGCCACGGGCAAGGGCGCCGGGCGGCTGTTCACGGTGCTGCCGGTCGGGCCCGCGCCCGTCGCGCAGCGGCTGCCGCCGGTGGGGGACTCGCCCCGCTCGATCCTGCCCTGAGACGGGTGTGGGCCCCGGCCGCCGGCCGGGGCCCACACCCTGCGGGGGATCTCCAGGAGCGGTCTCAGAGGGCGGGGACGGCGATGGTCTGCGGCTTCCCGCAGACCGCGCCGTCGCACGCCCGAACGACGATCTTCTTGATCGCGCGCGGGCCGGACGGGTAGCCGAAGACGCGGTCCAGACGCCGGTTGACGGTGAAGGTGGTCGTCCGGGTCGACCCGGTCCGCAGGTGGTAGGTCACCTTGACGGTGGCGCGCCGGGTCGTCTGCTCGGTGGCCTTGACGGAGCCCTTGATCGAGGTCCGGGTGAAGGTGAACTTGCCCTTGGCGCGGACCTTGAGGCGCGGCGCCGTCGAGCACTTGCGCACGCTGGGGGCGCACACGTCGTAGGAGCGGGTCACCGAGACGGCCGACGCGGAGGCGCCGTCCTGCGCGGAGGCGGATGCCGAGGCGGCGGTGCCGAGGGCCCCGGCGCCGAGGGCGAACGCCAGGCCGCCGACGGCGGCGCTCCGGCGCAGGGCGGTGGAGGTCGTGGTGGTCATCGTGGGTCCTTTCGCAGAGGGGAGGTGACGGTCACGCGGAGGTGCCGGACAGGGCGTTGTGGAGCAGCAGCAGCGGCCCCGGGCCGTTGGCGGTCGAGCGCCAGGTCGAGCCGTGGTCGTGGGAGTAGCGGGACTTCCAGCCGGAGCCGGTGCCCTTGTTCTTGACCACCGAGTGCTCCAGGCCCTGGCCCGAGGCGTAGACGACCTTGTGCTTGGCGCGCATCCCGGTGGCCGACCCGCTGGTGATCATGTCGTCGTCGCTCGCGCCCACCAGCGTCCAGTCGGTGCCGCCGGAGCCCTGCGGGTTCTGGCCGGCCCACTTCAGGAAGCCGCTGTTCGGCCGCACGTCGCTGCACTGCTTCCAGCCGCGCAGCGCCGTGCAGCCGGTGCCCCAGCTCGTCCCGGTGTGCGGGGTGCTGTAGGTGACGACGTCCCGGATGATCAGGCGGTCCGGCCAGTCCTTGTTCTTGCCGTAGCGCCGGACGCCCTCCAGGGCGGCCCGGACCACCAGCCCGCCCATCGAGTGGGCGACCACGTCCACGGGCTTGCCGGACCTGGAGTAGCGGTCGTGGACGTCCCAGGCCAGCCGGCGGCCGAGCTCCTGGAGCCGGGTGTTCAGGTCGCCGTTGACCTTGCGCGTGCAGCGGGTGTCCTTGGCGTAGTAGCCCCAGGTCACCATCGGGCCCTTCCAGCCCTTGGCGCGCAGCGCGGCGATGGCGGACTTCCAGGTGCTGTCGCAGTTGATCTGCGCGTCGCCGGGGCGGGAGTGGTTCCAGTCGATGCCGTGCACGAAGTAGACCGCGTTGGTCCCGGCCGCCGCGGGGGCGGCCGCGGCGGCGGTGCCGACGGTCGGCGCGGCCACGGCGGTCAGCGCGGCGCCGACGACGGCGGCGCGGGCGAGGACCCGGCCGTTCACCGGGGGACCGGGGCGGGGGAGGGCGTGCGGGGGGAGGGGAGGGGCATGCCGGTGACCCTTCGTGGCGGCGGAGGCCGCCATCACCATGATCACGGCCACCGCACACCCTGGCGGTGATCGCCCGCCGCGGGAATCCCCCGCCGGCTCTATTTGCGCCGGCTTTCTTTAGTGCCGTGGCACTAAAGAAAGCCGGGCACGGTGGGGCGCGCACCGGATTTCAGGGAAGGGGCACCCGCCGAACGGCTCGTAAAAGGCCGCGGAAAATGCGGGCCGCGGCCCGCCGGGCGCTACTCGTCGGGGAAGTCGTAGCTGGGGTCGACCGACTCGGGCGGCAGGTCGAGCAGGTCGGCGACCTCCTCCACCAGGAGGTCGCGCACCAGCCGGACCGTCTCGGCGTCGCCGTCGGCGCGGGCCTCGACGGGGCGGCGGTAGACCACGATGCGCGCGTGACCGCCCGCGTCGCCGGGCAGCGTCTCGCCGAGCGGCGCCGGGCCGGTGAAGTCGGGATCGAGGTCGGGGACCTCCGCCACGACGAACTCGACCTTGGCCAGCTCGCGCTCCCAGCGCCGGCCGAGCCTGCGGACCTCGTCCTCGACGAGGTCGTCGAACCGCTCGGCCCGGGTCCGGGA
Organism: Spirillospora sp. CA-253888; assembly: GCA_050936435.1. Lineage (GTDB taxonomy): Bacteria > Actinomycetota > Actinomycetes > Streptosporangiales > Streptosporangiaceae > Spirillospora. The sequence continues at coordinate 2,556,343 of JBNJMT010000001.1, read as the reverse complement.
GACCGGCGCCTGCGGGGGCGTCAGGGGCCCACGGAGGCCGCGACCGTGCCGGTCGCGGCGCCGTACGCCCGCCACACGGGGTCGCACGTGCCCCAGCCTACCGCCGCGCCCCCCTGATCAGCCCCGGCCGATGCCGGACGGACCCGCCGGCCGCCCCCACGGCCGGGCCGCCGCTCCGGGACGCGCCGGTGAAAGGACGCGTTTCGACGCCGAACCGACCGCGTCCGGGAATTGAGCCGACATTCGACGATCGCGATCATTTCCCATGTCGCTCGAAGCGATGTCCGGGGGAATTTCCGGCAACAGGAAGGCGTACACCGATGCGTAGCAAGAAAGTGGCCAAGCTGGCCGTAGTGGCGGTCGCGGTGGGCGGCGGGTTCGCCGTCGCCGGCCCCGCCGCGATGGCCGCCGCCGACACCGGGACCACCGCCAAGGCCGCCAAGGCCGAGCCGAGCTACTCGGCGACCGGCTGGTCGGGCCGGCGGAACTTCGACAGCGGCTACCACCCGCAGTGCCGGGGCTACTACCAGGTGGCCAAGCCGTGGAAGACCGGCCGCTACATCAAGACCAGCCAGAAGTTCCACTGCAACTCCGGCGGCTGGGGCCGGCGGATCAACGTCCGCCTCGACCTCCAGCAGTACCGGGGCCTCGGTCTGTGGCGCAACAAGGCGACGGCCAAGCACACCGACAACAACGCCTCGCACGCCTACACCAAGACGGTGACCGCCTCCTGGAAGTGCTCGGGCGGCAGCCAGCTCTACCGCCCGAAGGCGCACCTCCAGGCGTACTCGGTGCTCCGCGGCAGCCAGACGGCGAACCTGTACCGCAGCAGCGAGCAGGTCCGCATCCGCTGCTGACGCCGTTCCCGCCCGAGTTCCACCCGTTCGACCACCGCCGGCCCCGCGGACGCGGGGCCGGCGGCCCGCCCGACGAAGGGGAGCCCCCGATGGCCCGTCACCGCGTCCTGCTCGGCCTGGTGCCCGCCGCGCTGATCGCCTGCGGCTCGGCCGGCTGGTGGTACCACGCCGACGCGCAGGCCGACGAGCGGAGCCACGCCGACGCCAAGCGCCGGTACATCGCGGCGGTGGACGCCGTCTGCGCCGACGCGGGCCGCGAGCACGAGGGACAGGCGCCCGAGGGAGCGGCCGGCGAGGTCGCCGAGCTGCGGCGGGCGGCCAGGGTGATGACCGCCGCCATGGGCCGGATCGAGGCCGTGCGGCCGCCGGCGGACGACGCCGGGCGGCTGCGGCGCGAGTTCGTCGCGCCGGGGCGGCAGATGGCCGTGCGGCTGACCGGCCTGGCCGACCGCGCCGAAGCCGCGCTGCGCGCGGGCGACGAGAAGGCGGCGGTCGGGGCCGTGGAGGAGTCGCTCGGCTCCTACCGGCCCGAGGAGACGATGCGCGACTTCGCCGAGCGCTACGGTTTCCGCGCCTGCGCCGGACGCTGACGGCCTCGGTCGCGGCAGCGGCGCCGCCGCGACCAGCCCCGCCCTGTCGCCGTCCGGGCGGACGGCGGGGTCAGGCCGCGCCCGGATCCCCGGCGCCTTCGGCGATCAGCCGCAGGCCGTAGCCGCGTACCGACTCGATGCCCACCCGGGCGCCCGCCTCCGCCAGCTTGCGCCGCAGCCGCCGGATCGCGCTGTGCACGACGGTCGGCTCGATCCGGTGCGCGCAGCCCCACGCCGACTCGGTGATCTCCCTGAAGGAGTACGCGCGGCCGGGCGCGCCCGCCAGGCAGCTCAGGATCCCGACCTCCTGCTGGCTGAGCTCCAGCGGCCGGCCGCACCACAGCACCCGGCGCTCGCCGGGGCGGATCTCCAGCCGGCCCACCCGGACGCCGCCCCCGCCGTCCTCACCGTCCGGCTCGCGGCCGGTGCCGCCGGTGCCGGGCGCGTGCTCCTGCGCCGCCTCCTGCGCCATCCAGCGCGCCGCGTGCTCGACCGCCCGCACGACCACGACGGCGGAGTCGAAGCGCAGCAGCTCGTTGATCGACTCGACGTCCGCCAGGTGCTCGGCGACGACGATCACGTAGCCGGCCTTGGCGACCGGTGCCGGTCCGTACAGGGTCTCTGTCATCTCGTCCTCCCGGAGGGACCTTCTGGGCCGTTGCCCCCGGCGGCGCGGTCGCCGCTTCCACAGACGAGATGCAGACTGCCGCCGCGCGGGGCCCCGGGACAGGTGCCAGGGGGCCAATCGCGCCACCGTCCGCTGGTACCGGGGGGCCAGCGCCCGCGCCCGCCCGGTGACCCAAGGTGATCTTGTCCGGCCTTCGCGCGCCGACGGCGCAGGTCAGGGAGCGAGCGCCGATCCGGGGCGGAAATACGCCGGTTCTTCGCGGGATGAACGGGGTTACAGTGACGCATATCGCCTCTTGAGGCACACTTTTAGTTGAAGTGTTAAGAAGGGTCGCTCGCGTTGGATCCCTCATCGGCGGACGCGACCCCGGTCCCGCACGGGCACCGGCCGGACGGCGTCCCCGCGCGCCCGGCCGCCCACGGCCCACCGGCCGGGGACCGGTACGGCGAGGAGACGATCCCGGCCCACCCGGCCGGTCCGCGATCCTGGCCCGCAACCCCGCCGCCCTCCGCCACCGTCATCCCCGCCGTCCCCCATGCCACCGCCGACCGCGCCGGCCGCAACCGCGACCGCATCTCGATCGCCGTCGCCCTGGCGCTCGGCCTCGGCCTTCTGGTCGGGGGCGGCGGCTGGGCCTACGCCACCCGCGACGCCCACTGCGACGGGCGCACCCAGTGGCTGTCGGTGACCGCCGACCCGGCCGTCGCCCCCGCCGCGCTGGCGGTCGCCGAGCGCTACAACGACGCCCAGCGCGCCGACGGCCGGTGCGCCGTCGTGAAGGTCGTGGCCGGCGACTCCGCCGAGACCGTCGCGGTGCTGCGGCAGGGCCGGGCGGTGCCCGACGTCTGGATCCCCGACTCCACCTACTGGATCAGGGCGGCCGGGGCGGGGACCGGCGGCGCGGCGCCGTCGGTCGCCTCCTCGCCGATCGTGTTCGCGCTGCCGCAGGCGGACGCCGACCGGCACGGCCCGGTTCTGGAGAACCGCTCGTGGGCGGGGTTCGGACCCGACCGCAGGCCCCGCCCGGTCGCCGACCGCGCGCAGGCCGGCGCGGGCCCGTTCCGGCTGTGGATCCCCGACCCCGCGCGGACCGGCGCGGGCAGCCTGGCGCTCCAGGCGCTGTGGCACTCGGCCGCCGGGCCCCGGCGGTTCGCCGACACGCTGCGCTCGGTGGAGCCGCTGCCGCCGGGCCGCCCGCTGGAGCGCGTCCTCGGCGCCGCCGACGGGCGGGCGGAGGTCGCCGCCGTCCCCGAGCAGCACGTCTGGCGGCAGAACCGGGACGCCCGCGACGACGCCGACCGCCTCGCCGTCGTGCACCCCGCCCGGCGCACGCCCGCCCTGGACTTCCCCTACGTCAGCGTCGCCCGCGACGCCGGGCGGCGGCGGGTCGCCGCCGCCTTCCTGGCCGAGCTGCACTCCTCGCGCACGGTCGCCGACCTGCACCACGCGGGCCTGCGCCGCCCGCTCCGGCCGGGCGCGCCCCGGCTGGACGGCCCCGGCCTGCCCGTCGTCCGGGCCGCGCACGGCCGCTTCTCCCGCCTCGCCCCGCCGGTGCTGCCGGCCGCGAACGACCGGGTGGCCGGGCAGGTCCAGGAGTACTGGCGGCGGATCAAGCAGGGCGTCAACGCGCTGGCGCTGGTCGACCAGTCCGGCCCCGCCCGCGGGCGGCGGCTGGAGCTCATGCTCGGCACCCTCGCCCAGGGCGCCTCGCTGATGCTGGACGACACCGAGTTCGGGCTCTGGACGCTCGCGGCGCGCCCCGGCGGCCCGCCCCGCGTCCTGGTGCCGGTGCGCCCGCTCGCCGAACGCCGCCCCAGCGGCCACACCCAGCGCCTGGCGCTCCAGGAGGCGCTGCACGGGATCCGGTCGAGGCCCGGCCCCGGAACGGGCCTGTACACGGCGATCACGGCCGCCCACCGCGCGCTGTCGCGGCGCTACGACGAGGGCGACCTCAACGTGGTGATCGTGCTCACCGCCGGCGGGGACGGCGGCGGCGCGCGCGGCGACCTGGAACGCACCCGCCGCGAGCTGGCCGCGTCCTTCGACCCGCGCCGCCCGGTCAGCGTGATCGTGCTGAGCGTCGGCGCGGCCGTCCCGCCCGACCTGCGCGCGCTGGCCGCGAGCACCGACGGCGGCGCGTTCACGCTGCGCGACCGCCGGCAGGTGGTGCGGCTGCTGCGCGACTCCGACGCCTGGCGCGCCTGCGACGATCCCCGATGCCCCGACTGACCGGGGCCGGCGGCCCGGCCGGGCACGCCGCGGACACGCGCCTCGCGGTGACCTTCCGGCTGCTCCTGCTGCTGCGCGGCCTGCTGCTGGCGATGGCCCTGGTGCTGATGCCGGGCGAACGGCTCGGCCCCGGCCTGCTGACGGCCGTCGCGGTGCTGGCCGCCGAGACGGTGCTGGCCGAGGCGGCCTGGCGGCGCGTCCTGCCGGTCCTGCTCCGCCGCCCGGCGCTGGTCTGCCTGGACGCCGTGCTGGTGTTCGCGATCCTGGCGCAGGGCGGCGTCTTCGGCCCGATCTTCCTGTTCACGGTCATGACGGCGGCCCTCGCCGGGGTGCTGTACGCCTGGGGGCCGGTGCTGCTGGTCTGCCTGGTGCAGATCGCCCTGTGCTACCTGGCGATGCCCGGGACCGTCCCCAGCGCGCACGCCGATCCCGGCCTGCTGGTGGCCCTGCCTGTTTTCTACCCGTTCGCCGCCTGCGCCGGGGTCGTGCTGCGCCGGCTGTTCGACCAGTACGCCGAGGCCGAGGAGGCGCGGTCGGCCGCCGAGAGCGCGCTCGCCGCGGCCGAGGAGCGGGCCCGGCTCGCCCGCGAGATGCACGACTCGCTCGCCAAGACCCTGGAGGGCGTCGCGCTGTCGGCGAGCGTGCTGCCGGCCCGCATCCGGACCGCGCCCGACCGTGCCGAGCGGGACGCGGCCGCCATCATCGCGGCGCTCGCGGCGGCCCGCCGGGAGGCCCGGGGCCTCATCGCCGACCTGCGCGAGGAGGCGTACCTGCTGCCGATGGCCGAGGGCGCGCGGCGGGTGTGCGCGGAGTGGAGCGCCGCCGCCGGCGTCCCGGTCGATCTGCGCGTGCGCGACGCGGGACCCGAGGCCGGTCCCGAGCCGCCGCTGGTCAGGTACGAGGTCATCGCGGTGCTGAAGGAGGCGCTGGTCAACGTGGAACGCCATGCCGGGGCCCGGCGCGTGGAGGTGGCGCTGGACCGCTCGGCGGCCGGTGTCGAGCTGACGGTGCGCGACGACGGCCGGGGCTTCGCCCCGCCCGCCGGCGACCGCTTCGACCTGCTGGCCCGCGAAGGCCACTACGGGCTGCTCGGCATGGCCGAGCGCGCGCGCCGCGTCGGCGGCGGCCTCCGCCTCTCCTCGGCGCCCGGCCGGGGCGCCGCCGTCCACGTCGCGGTCCCGTGCGCCCGCCCGCTGCCCGGCCCCCGCGACGGCGCGGAGCACGCCCGATGAGCGGGCGGCCCGCGCCGCGGGTGCTCGTGGTGGACGACAACCCCGTCGTCCGGGCGGGGCTGGTCGCCCTGCTGGAGACCGGCGGCCTGGAGGTCGCCGGGGAGGCCGTGGACGGCCGGCACGCGGTGGAGCAGGCGCGGCTGCTGCGGCCCGACATCGTGCTGCTGGACGTGCGGATGCCCGAGATGGACGGGGTGGCGGCGGCCGGGCCGCTCAGCGAGCTGGCCAAGGTGCTGATGCTGTCCTACGACACCGACGCCGAGGTCATCGGCGCGGCCGTCCGCAACGGCGCGGCGGGCTACCTGGTGCACGGCTCGTTCGGGGTGGAGGAGCTCATCGCCGCGATCCACGACACCGTCGAGGGCCGCGCGAGCCCGCTGTCCCCGGCCGCGAGCGTGGCGGTGGTGCGGGCGCTGCGCGGCGCCGGGCCCGCCGGGCGGCCCGCCGACCCGCCCGCCGGGCCGGTCCGCGACCGCTGGGGCCTGTCGCGGCGCGAGGCCGAGGTGATGGACCTCATCGCCCGGGGGTGCGCCAACGGGGAGATCGCGGCCGTGCTGGTGCTGTCGGAGTTCACCGTGAAGAACCACGTGAACCGGATCTTCGCCAAGCTGGGCGTGCGCACCCGGGGCGCCGCCATCGCCCGCTGGCTGGGCACCGCGGCCCCGCCGGACGGCGCCGGTGACGGATAGTGATCACTAGCTGCGTGAATGTGATTGTTACCGGGGAAATTGACCGGTAACGGCGACACGTGCACCGGGGTGGTGGCGGAGGCGGCGGCGGGGAGGTACGGTCGGCCATCGTGAGCCCCGTCCGCATCTGCTCCCGCACCGCCTGCAAGGCGCCCGCAGTGTTCACGCTCACGTACGTCTACCGCGACTCCACCGCTGTTCTGGGGCCTCTCGCCACGTACGCCGAGCCACACTGCTACGACCTGTGCGCGGAGCATTCCGAGCGGCTCACCGCCCCCATGGGGTGGGAACTGGTCCGCCTCCCCGTCGAGACCGAGACCGAGCCGAGCGCCGACGACCTGGAGGCGCTCGCCGACGCGGTCCGCGAGGCCGCCCGGCCCGCGCCCGACGGGCGCACCGAGCCGGTCGGGCAGGGCACCGAGGTCGGCCGCCGCGGGCACCTGCGGGTGCTGCGCTCCGAGCCCGCCGCCACCAAGCCCGCCCAGGAGTGATCCGCGGGGCCCGGCCCCGCCGCACCGGCGGGGGCCGTCCCGCTCCCATGCCGGTCCCGCACACCCCGGGCGGCCGACGCCTCCGGCCCCGGTAGGCTCGGGGCCCGCAGAAGGACGTTGGGCCGGCAGAGCCGTTCGACCAGGGGAGCACGGGAGTGGGCGACCTCGCCAAGATCTTCAAGGCGTACGACATCCGCGGTGTGGTGCCGCAGGAGTTGGACGCCGCGACCGCCGAGGCGGTCGGGGCCGCCTTCGTGCGGGTGACCGGGGCGTCCGCCGTCGTCACCGCCCACGACATGCGCGAGTCGTCCGGGCCGCTGGCCGCCGCGTTCGCCCGGGGCGCGACCGCCCAGGGCGCGGACGTGGTCGAGGCCGGGCTCGGCTCGACCGACCTGCTCTACTACGCCAGCGGCGTGCTGGAGCTGCCCGGCGTGATGTTCACCGCCAGCCACAACCCGGCCAGGTACAACGGCATGAAGCTGTGCCGCGCCGGGGCCCGCCCGATCGGCCGCGACACCGGCCTCACCGAGATCCGCGACCTGGTCGAGCAGGGCGTGCCCGCCTACGACGGCGAGCCCGGCACCGTCTCCCAGCGCGATCTGCTCAAGGGCTACGCCGACCACCTGAAGACGCTGGTGGACCTGTCGGGCATCCGGCCGCTGAAGGTCGTGGTGGACGCGGGCAACGGCATGGGCGGCCACACCGTCCCCACCACGTTCGCGGGCCTGCCGATCGACCTGGTGCCGCTGTACTTCGAGCTGGACGGCACCTTCCCCAACCACGAGGCCAACCCGATCGAGCCGGAGAACCTGCGCGACCTCCAGGCCAAGGTGCGCGAGACCGGCGCCGACATCGGCCTGGCCTTCGACGGCGACGCCGACCGCTGCTTCGTGGTGGACGAGCGCGGCGAGATCGTGTCCCCGTCGGCGGTCACCGCGCTGGTGGCGGCCCGGGAGCTGGCCAAGCACCCCGGCGCGCCGATCGTGCACAACCTGATCACCTCCAAGGCCGTGCCGGAGATCATCGCCGAGCACGGCGGCACGCCGGTGCGCACCCGCGTGGGGCACTCGTTCATCAAGCAGACGATGGCCGAGTCCGGCGCGGTGTTCGGCGGCGAGCACTCGGCGCACTTCTACTTCCGCGACTTCTGGTTCGCCGACTCGGGGATGCTGGCGGCGCTGCACGTGCTCGCGGCCCTGGGCGAGCAGGACGAGCGGAGCCTGTCGCAGCTGCTGGCCGAGTACTCCCGCTACGCCGCCTCCGGCGAGATCAACAGCGAGGTCCACGACCAGGCCGCGGCCGCCGAGCGGGTCCGGTCGGCCTTCGCCGGGCGGCCGGGCGTTACGATCGACGAACTTGACGGCCTGACCGTCGATGGCGGCGACTGGTGGTTCAACCTGCGGCCGTCCAACACCGAACCGCTGCTGCGCCTCAACGCGGAGGCCGCCGACGAGCCCGCCATGGCCGCCGTCCGCGACGAGGTCCTGGCGATCGTGAGGGAGAAGTGACGGTGAAACTCGACACCTGGCTGCTGGAGATCCTGGCCTGCCCCAACTGCGGCGGCGACCTGCGGCCCGCCGACGACGCCGACGAGCTGGCGTGCGTCGGCACCTGCCACTACGTCTACGCGGTGCGCGACGACATCCCGGTGCTGCTGGTGGACGAGGCCAGGGCCCCGGCCCCGTGAGCGGCGCGGTCGAGGCGGGCGTGCTGGACGACGCGTCCGCGATCGAGGCCGCCGACCCCGGCGGCATGTTGCGCCAGGTCGCCTCGTCGGCCGCGCAGATCCGCGAGGGGCTGCGGCTCGCCCGCGAGGCCGGCGTCGCGGCGCTGGCCGAGGACGGGCGGCCGCGCGCGGTCGTGGTGACCGGCATGGGCGGCTCGGCGATCTCCGGCGACGTGCTGGCGGCGGTGTGCGGCACCGGCTGCCCGGTGCCGGTGGTGACCGTGCGCGGGTACGCGCTGCCCGGCTGGGTCGGCGCGTCCGACCTGGTCATCGCGGTTTCGTGCTCGGGCGGCACCGAGGAGACGCTGGCGGTGGCGGCCGAGGCCGCGCGCCGGGGCTGCCGGCTGCTGTTCGTGGGCGGCGAGGACTCGCCGCTGGCGGCGCTCGCGACGCAGAACCGCGCGCCGTTCGTGCCGGTGCGGTCGGTGGGGCAGCCGCGCGCGACGCTGTGGGGCCTCACGGTCCCGCTGATCGTGGCGGCCCGCGAGCTGGGCCTGACCGACGTGTCCGACGAGGTGCTGGAGGCGACCGCCGGGCGGCTGGAGGACGTGGCCAACCGGTGCCGCCCGGCCAGCGAGTCGTTCGTCAACCCGGCCAAGCGCATCGCGCTGGACCTCGCCGGGGACGTGCCGATGGTGTGGGGCTCCTCGCCGCTGGCGGGCGTGGCGGCCTACCGGATGTGCTGCCAGCTCAACGAGAACGCCAAGTACCCCGGGGTGTACGGGGAGCTGCCGGAGGCCGACCACAACCAGGTGGTGGCGTTCGATGGCTTCTTCGCGCAGCAGCGCGGCGGCGGCGACCCTGACGACTTCTTCCGGGACCGCGCCGACGACGCCGAGCACGGGCTCCACCTGGTGGTCCTGCGCGACGCCGACGAGCACCCGCAGGCGCGCAAGCGCCGCGAGGCGTCGGTCGAGCTGGCGCGGGGACGCGGCGTGGCGGTCACCGAGATCGCGGCCGAGGGCGACCATCCGCTGGAAAGAATCGCCACACTGATCGCGCTGGCGGACTATGTGACGGTTTACTTGGCTATCGCGTTGGGCGTGGACCCCACGCCCGTGTCGGCCATCCAAGAGCTCAAAGCGAGGATTGCGTAGATGAGTGCAGAAGGCGGAACCAAGGCGATCGTCGCCGCGCTGGCCGCCAACCTCGGCATCGCCACCGCCAAGTTCGTCGCGTTCGGTTTCACCGGGTCGTCGTCGATGCTGGCGGAGGGCATCCACTCGGTGGCCGACTCCGGCAACCAGGGCCTGCTGCTGGTGGGCCGCAAGCGGTCCGAGCGCAGCCGCACGCCCAAGCACCCGTTCGGCTACGGCCGCGAGCGCTACTTCTACGCGTTCGTCGTCGCGGTGGTGCTGTTCACCGTCGGCGCGGTCTTCTCGCTGTACGAGGGCTACCACAAGATCCATGAGGCGATCGAGCACCCGGGCGCCAAGATGGACTCGCCCGCCTGGGCGTTCGGCGTGCTGATCGTGGCGATCATCCTGGAGTCGTTCTCCTTCCGCACCGCGATCAAGGAGTCCAACCTGGTCCGGGGGGAGAACTCCTGGTGGCAGTTCATCCGCCGCTCCAAGGCCCCCGAGCTGCCGGTCGTGCTGCTGGAGGACCTGGGCGCGCTGGTCGGCCTGATCCTGGCGCTGCTCGGCGTCACCATGGCCGTGGTGACCGGCGACCTGGTGTGGGACGGCGTCGGCACGGTCTGCATCGGCGTGCTGCTGGCCGCCATCGCGATCATCCTGGCGATCGAGACCAAGAGCCTGCTGATCGGCGAGGGCGCCGACCCCGAGCAGGAGGAGCGCATCATCGCCGCGCTGGAGTCGGTCGAAGAGGTCGACCACGTGATCCACATCCGCACCGAGTACGTGGGTCCGGAGGAGATGCTGATCGCGGCCAAGATCGCCGTCTTCCACGACGACACCGCCGCCGAGGTGGCGCGCGGCATCGACGCCGCCGAGGCGAAGATCCGCGCCCAGTTCCCCGAGGCCAAGCTGATCTACCTGGAGCCCGCCCTGGTCGACAGCGGTGCGCGCGGCGTCGAGGCGGAGACCCCCGCCTCGTCCTGATCCGTCACCTCGCGAGCCGGGTGTCCGCCGTTCCCTGGGAACGCGGGCACCCGGCTCGCGTTCGTGCGGCGCTCTGGTCTGCGCCAGGGGCGCGCGCGGCGACGTCTCCGGCATCTCCCGATGGGTTAGATTTCGGCCGTACAGGCCCATGATCCCCAAAACGGAGGAAGGTGACCGTGGACGAGCCTGAGGCGCTGGCGGCCCGGTTCGAGGAGCACCGGCCCCGGCTGCGGGCGCTCGCCTACCGGATGCTCGGCTCGGTCGCCGAGGCCGACGACGCCGTGCAGGAGGCGTGGCTGCGGCTCAGCCGCACCGAGGGCGTGGAGAACCTCGGCGGCTGGCTGACCACGGTCGTGGGCCGGGTGTGCCTGAACGTGCTGCGCGCGCGGGAGAGCCGCCGCGAGGACTCCCTCGAACTGCGGTTGCCGGACCCGATCGTCGGGGGCGCCGACGACCCCGAGCAGCGGGCGCTGCTGACGGACTCGGTGGGGCTCGCGATGCTGGTGGTGCTGGACGCCCTCGCCCCGGCCGAGCGGCTGGCGTTCGTGCTGCACGACATGTTCGCGATGCCGTTCGAGGAGATCGCGCCGCTGGTGGAACGTTCCCCGGCCGCGACCCGGCAGCTCGCCAGCCGCGCCCGCCGCCGCGTGCAGGGGCAGGCCCCGGCGCCCGATCCGGACCTGGCCCGCCAGCGCGCGGCCGTGGACGCCTTCTTCGCCGCCGCCCGCGAGGGCGACTTCGACGCGCTGGTCGCCGTGCTCGACCCGAACGTCGTGCTGCGCTCGGACGGCGGCGCGGCGCGCCCCGGCCAGAACGTGGTGCTCACCGGCGCGGCCACGGTGGCGGGGCAGGCGGTCACCTTCGGGTCGCTGTCGCCGTTCGTGCGGCCGGTGCTGGTCAACGGGGCCGCGGGCGTGCTGGTGGTGCCGAAGGACCGGCCGGTGTCGCTCATGGCGTTCACGGTCGTCGAGGGGCGGATCGCCGCGATCGACGTGCTGGCCGACCCCGAGCGGCTGGACGCCCTCAGCGGGGACGCGGCGCGTCCGTCCAGGTGATCGCGTGGCGCAGCGGGTCCCGCGGGCGGCCGTAGGACCCGGCGGCCACGACGCGCCCGGTGCCGGGCGTGCGGGCCAGGGCGGCGACCGAGGCCGGGCCGTCGCCGGGGTCGTCGCCGCTGGGGTCGGGGACCGGCGGCCGGGAGAGGTCCCAGCGCCCGTGCGCCCAGTGCGCGAGGATCGGGCGGCCGTCGCCGTCCTCGCCCCCGGCCCAGACGCCGGACCCGCCGTCGCCGGCGACGGTGTCGAAGCGGCCGCGCAGGCCGGGGACCGGGACCTCCCGCCAGGTGCGGCCGTCCCAGCGCCGGGCGTGGGGCGCGGCGGCGCGGGAGCCGACCGCCCACGCCTCGTCGCGGCGCAGGGCCACGACGTCGGCCAACTCGGCGCCGTCCGCGCCTGCGCCCGTGCCCATGTCCATGCCCGCGCCCTGCTCGGTCCAGGAGCGGCCGTCCCAGTGCAGCAGGGCGGTCGCGCCGGCGGCCCAGGCGTCGTCGGCCGCGCGGGCCGACACCGAGACCAGCTCGCCGGGGAGGGCGGGGACCTCGGCGGGCCGCCAGCGGGCGCCGTCCCAGCGCCACAGGGCCGCCCGGCCGCCGGAGCCCCCGGCGATCCACGCGTCGGCGGCGGTGCGGGCGTCCACGGCGCGCGGAACGCCGCCGAGCGGGCCGGATCGCCACCGGCGCCCGGTCCAGTGCAGGACGGTCCCCTCGCGCCCCGAGGCGATGATCCAGGCGTCGCGGGCGGAGGAGGCGGAGACGCCCTCCAGGACGCCGCCCGGGGGAGCGGGGACGGCGGTCTCGCGCCAGCGGGCGCCGTTCCAGGCGAGGGCGAAGGGCGCCCGGCCGCGCCGCCCGACCGCCCAGCCCGCGTGCGCGTCGGGCACGGCGACGCCGGTGAGCGCGGTGTCGGACGGCCGCCCCTCCGGCCGGACGTAGCGCCAGCAGCCGCACTCGGCGGCGGCCGGCGGCAGCACGGCGACGGCCGCGCAGAGAAGGCCCGTGAAGATCATCAAGGTTCGTCCCCCGGGATCTCATTCTCCGGGAGGAGGGGCAAGGGGCCGTCCAGCGGGCTCCGCGGGAGGGCAAAAGCCGCCGGGCGGAGCCTACGTGGGGGGCTGTTCCCTCGCCGGTCGGCCGGTGTGGTGCCGGTCGACCCCAGCCCAGGACATGACCGGTCGGTCGGCCGTCCGGCGAGGGCGCCTCTTCCCCTTGCTCCCCGTCCGGCCCCTGATTCCGGACGGTTCTGGTGTGACCGCGGCAGCCCCGCCGAACCCCCTAAGCCGGCGGCGCCGCCGCGTTGGTCACGGTTAAGACACTACGCGGCCTCGGATCAGCCGTACGTCCCCCCAAAGGAGGGAAAACAGGTCGTCCTCCAGGGGGATACGACCCTGAGGCATAGCCCCTCACGGTGAGGTGAGGACCCCGGGCCGGCGCGCACTATGGAGAGGTGACCAGGGACGACCACGCAGACGAGACCGCCCCCGCCGCCGCGCCCACCGCCTTCGGCCCCGCCATAGCCCACCACGCCTGGCGGCTGTCGGGGCGCATCGTGGCGGGCGTCGGCCAGCTGCTGCTGTGGGTGCTGACCGGGATCGGGGCGCTGCTGCGCCCGCTCGGCCGCAGGATCGGCGCCAAGCTCGACCGGCGGCCCTCGCCCGGCGACACCCAGGCCACGCCGCTGCCGCGCTGGATGAGCGTGTGGGGCGAGGTCGCCGGGACGTGGTGGTTCGCGCCGCTGACCGGCTTCGCGCTCACCATCGCCGCCGTCGCCGAGCTGGCCCCGCGCGTGGCGACGCCGCTCGGCGTGGCCGGGGCGTTCGCGGTCGCCTGCACGCTGCCGCTGGTGTGGCGGCGCGAGTACCTGCGGCCCGTCGCGGCGGTGGCGCTGGGCGCGTTCGCGGCGGGCCTGCTCACCGGGCAGCCCCTGCTGGTCACCACCACCTTCGCCGCGCTCTACACGCTGTACGCGCTGGGCCGCGAGCTGCCCCGCCAGTCGGCCGGGGTGCTGGCGGTCGGCAGCGTCGTCACCGTCGCGGTCGTCTACCTCGCGACCTCCACGCTGGACGACGTGCCCTGGCCCGCCGCCGTCGTCGCGGTGCTGGCCGCCATCGGCCTCGGCGACGCGGGCCGGGCGGTCGAGAGCGCGGGCCGCACCGAGGCCGAGGCCCAGGAGCGCAACAACGAGACCCTCACCCGGCTCACCGCCGTGCAGCGCGAGCAGGCCGTGATGCGCGAGCGCGCCCGCATCGCGCGCGAGCTGCACGACGTGGTCGCGCACTCGGTCTCCATGATCGCGGTGCAGGCCGAGACCGCGCCCTACACCATGGACGACCTGTCCCCGCAGGCCCGCGAGGGCTACACCGAGATCGCCAAGACGGCCCGCGAGGCGCTGGTGGAGATGCGGCGGCTGCTCAGCGTGCTGCGCGCCGACGCCCGCCCCGAGCCCGACTCGGCCCCCCAGCCCCGGCTGGACCGGCTGCCGGAGCTGATCGAGCAGCACCGTGGCGCGGGCGGCCGGGTGGACCTCGCGGTCCAGGGCGACCCGCGCGCGCTGTCCACGACGGTGGAGCTGTCGGCCTACCGGATCGTCCAGGAGGCCCTGACCAACGCGCGGCGGCACGCGCCCGGCTCGGAGGTGCGGGTGGAGCTGACCTACCTGCCCGACCGGCTCGCGGTGCGGGTGGTCGACGACGGGTCGGCGCAGCCCACGATGGTGCTGAACCGCGAGCGCCCCCACGCCCGTACCGCCGTACTGGACCCCACGGGCACCGTGCCCGACCCCGCCGCCGATCCCGCCGGGCGCACCCGCGTGCAGCCCGTCCCCGACCCGTCCGGTGGCGGACACGGTCTCGTGGGGATGCGGGAACGTGCGACCATGCTGGGCGGACGGTTCTCCGCCGGCCCGGCCACCCAGGGCGGGTTCCTGGTGGAGGCCGAACTGCCGCTGTCCAGGGAGGAGAACCCGTCTCGTGATCCCGGTTCGCAGGGACCGCCCGGCCGCCGCTGACCCGGCCCGGAGGCGGCGGTGATCAAGGTCGCGATCGTGGACGACCAGACGATCGTCCGCGCGGGCTTCGCCGCGCTGCTGGGCGCCCAGCCCGACATCACCGTGGTCGGCGAGGGCGGTGACGGCCACGACGCGGTGCGGCTGGCCGAGCGGCACCGCCCCGACGTGGTCGTGATGGACATCCGGATGCCCGGCATGGACGGCATCGAGGCGACCCGCCGCATCCTCGCGCGCCCCGGCGCCGACGGCGTGCGGGTGCTGGTGCTGACGACCTTCGACGTGGACGAGTACGTCTACGAGGCGCTGTCGGTCGGCGCGAGCGGCTTCCTGCTCAAGGACGCCACGGCCGACGAGCTGGTGTCGGCGGTCCGGGTGGTGGCGCGCGGCGACTCGCTGCTGGCCCCGCAGGTCACCGGCCGCCTGATCCGCGAGTTCACCAAGCAGCGCCGCAGCCGCCCGCAGGCCCCCGCCGAGCTGGCCACGCTGACGGCCCGCGAGACCGAGGTGCTGGTCCTGATCGCGGGCGGGCTGTCCAACGGCGAGATCGCCCAGCGCCTGGTGGTGAGCGAGCACACGGTGAAGACGCACGTGGCGCGGGTGTTCACCAAGCTCGGGCTGCGCGACCGGGCGCAGGCGGTGATGCTGGCCTACGAGTCCGGCGTGGTGGTCCCCGGCGGCCAGGAGTCGGCCGACCAGTAGTCGGCGAGCGCCGCGCCCCGGCCGAACGCCTCGGCGAACGCGTCCGGGCCGAGCGCGGCCTCGGCCGCCGCGGCGATCCGGTCCACGTCGAAGCGCTCGCCGGGCGGCAGCGGCGCGCCCACGCCGCGCCGCGCCCCGTCGGCCGCGCCCAGCAGGAACGCGGCCCGCCCGGCGTCCCCGGTCGCGCCCGCCAGCCCCTCCAGGGACAGCGCCAGCGCGCGCGGCTCCCCGATCGAGCGGGCGATCTCCAGCCCGCGCCGGTGGTGCCCGGCGGCCGTCCGGCGGTCGCCGCGCAGCTCGGCGAGGAAGCCGAACTCGGCCGCCAGCAGGTGCTCGCCGATCGCCGAGGAGGTGTGCTCGTCGCGGATGCGGGCCAGGTGCCGCTCGGCGGCGTCGAGGTCGCCCGCGCGCCGCGCCCCGAGCGCCAGCCCCATCAGCGCGTGGACCTCGCCGTAGACGTACCCCTGCCGGACGGCCAGCTCCAGCGCCTGTTCGTGCAGGTCGCGGGCGCGGTCCCAGTCGCGGGTGAGCAGCGCGAGCCGGCCCAGGCCGGAGGTGCGCGCGGAGACCTCCGTCGCCAGGCCGAGGTCGCGGGCGATGCGCAGCCCTTCGCCTTGCAGGCGTTCGGCCTCGGCGTAGTCGCCCCTGATCTCGGCGAGCGAGGCGCGCGGGGTGAGCGACTGGAGCTCCCCCCAGCGGTCTCCGAGCGCCCCGAAGATCTCGGCGCTGCGGGCTCCGTCCCGCGCGATGCCGTCGAGATCGCCCCGCACCAGCGCGTGCATCGCCCGCAGCCCGAGCGCGGCGGCGGTGGCCCACTCGTCGCCGGCGGCCAGGTCCAGGACGCGCCCGCAGAGCTTCTCGCTGGCGTCCAGCGCGCCGGTGTTGAACAGGCCGAGCGCGCGGAGCCACGCCGCCCGCAGGACCCCCGCGTCCGCCTCGCCCTCCCACGGCGGCGGCTCCGCGGCCTGGTCGCCGGTCAGCAGCACGAACGCGTCGTGGAGCAGCCCGGCCTCGGTGGAGCGTTCCCGCACCGCCTCCAGCGCGCGCCGCCCCTCGTGCAGCCGTCCCCGCAGCAACCACCACCACGCCAGGGCCCTGGCCAGGCGGACCGCCTCGTCCCCCGGCGCGCGCAGCGACTCCGCCAAGGCGGCCCGCAGGTTGGCGGACTCGGTGTCCAGCAGGGCCAGCCGGTCGCGCTGCCCGGGACCGTGCAGGCCGGGCGCGGCGCGTTCGGCGAGGCCGAGGTAGTGGCGCAGGTGGCGGCGGCGGACCTCGTCCAGATCCTCCAGCTCGTGCAGGCGCTCGGTCGCGTACGCCGCCACCGACTCCAGCAGCCGGTAGCGGGGCCCCTCCGGCCGGTCGGCCATCACCACCAGGGACCGGTCCACCAGTCGCGTGACCAGGTCGAAGACCTCCTCAGGGGCCACGCCGTCCCCGGCGCACACCGCCTCGGCGGCGGCCAGGTCGCACCCGTCGCGGTGCACCGCGAGGCGGCGCAGCACGATGCGCTCGGGCGCGCCCAGCAGGTCCCAGCTCCAGTCGATCATCGCGCGGAGCGTCCGCTGCCGGGCCGGGGCGCCGCGCCGCCCGGCGGTCAGCACGCGGAACCGGTTCTCCAGCCGCGCCGCCAGCTCCCGGACGCCGAGGCCCCGCACGCGGGTCGCGGCCAGCTCCAGCGCGAGCGGGATACCGTCGAGCCTGCGGCAGATTTCGGCGACGGCCGCGCGGGACTCCCCGTCCAGGACGACGCCCGGCGCGGCGGCGCGGGCCCGCTCGGTGAACAGCCGCACCGCGGCGGCGGTCGGCAGCGGCTCGACCGGCACCACCGTCTCGCCCGCCACGTCCAGCGGCTCGCGGCTGGTGGCCAGCACGCGCAGGCCGGGGACCGCGCGCAGCAGCAGGTCCACCAGGTCGGCGGCCGCTCCGACGACGTGCTCGCAGTTGTCCAGCACCAGCAGCGGGCGGCGGTCGCGCAGGGCGGAGGCGAGCCGGTCGGCGGCGCGGGAGGCGGCGCCGGGCGCGTCGTCGCGGACCCCGAGCGCGGCGGCGACGGCCTGCGCGACGTCGTCGCCGGGGCCCAGCCCGGCCAGCTCGACCAGCCAGACGCCGTCCGGGAGGCGCGGCGCGAAGCGGGACGCGGCCGCCACCGACAGCCGCGTCTTGCCGACCCCGCCGGGCCCGGTGAGGGTGACCAGCCGCGCGCCGTCCAGGAGGCGTTCCAGCTCGTCCAGGGCCCGGTCGCGGCCGATCAGTGAAGTGACCTGGGCGGGCAGGTTCGTCGGCGGGCGCCCGGCGGGCTCCGCGCGGGCGGCCGGGGCGGCGAGGGAGACGGGGGAGGCGGGCGGCGGGGACGGCAGCAGGGCGGCGTCCTGGCGCAGGATCGCCTGGTGGAGCGCGGCGAGCTCCGGGCCGGGATCGACGCCGAGCTCGTCCGCCAGGCGTTCGCGCAGCTCGGCGTAGGCGGCGAGGGCCTCGTGCTGGCGGCCCGCCAGGTACAGGGCGTGCAGGTGGACGGCGCGCAGGCGCTCCCGGAGCGGGTGCCGCGCCACCAGGTCCGCCAGCTCGCCGACCAGCAGGGTGTGGTCGCCCGCCGCGAGCCGGGCCTCGGCCTGCTCCTCCAGGACGGCGAGGCGCTGCTCGTTCAGGCGTTCGGCCGCGGGCCGCACGAACTCCGCGTCGGCGAAGTCCGCGAACGCCGGGCCCCGCCACAGGTCCAGCGCCCCGGCCAGCGCCGCCGCCCGCGCCGCCGGATCGGCCTCCGCCCCCGCCCGGCCCGCCAGCGCGCGGAACCGGGCGGCGTCCACGTCCAGCGGGTCGTCGAGCCGCAGCCGGTACCCGGCCGCCTCGTGGACGACCCGGTCGCGGCCGAGCACGCGGCGGAGCTGGGAGACCTTGGCCTGCAGCGCGTTGGCGGGGCGGCCCGGCGGCCGGTCGCCCCACAGGTCGTCGATCAGCCGGTCCGCCGGGACCGGCCGCCCCTCGTGCACGAGCAGGTCGGCCAGCAGCGCCCGGACCTTGGCCTCGGGCACGGCGACGGGCTCCCCGTCCCCGCCCCACACCGCGAGCTGACCGAGCACCCCGAAACGCATGGTCCGCACCGTACACACCGCTGACGGCCCGGCCGTCAGCGGTCCGTCAGCCCGCCCGAAGCGCCCGGCGGCACAGTCCTGCCATGACCAAGTACGCAGGCACCAGGGCGCTCGTCGCCGGCGCGGCGGGCACCGGCCTCGCCATCGCCAAACGCCTGGTGGAGGGCGGGGCGAAGGTCCTGCTGGCCGACCGCGACGCGGCGGCGCTGGCGGCCGCGGCGACCGAGCTCGGCTCCACCGTGCACCTGCTGACGCTGCCCGCCGGGCCCACCGGGCCGGCCGAGGTGCCCGCCGCGGCCGTCGCGCGGGCGCTGGGCGGCCTCGACCTCGTCTTCACCGCCACCGGGCCGGCGGGCGTCCGCGCCCTGCCGCCCCTGCTGGCCGACGACGGCGCGATCGTCTTCATCGCCCCCTCGCCCGGCGCGGGCCTCCCGCGCTCGGCGGTGGACGCGCTGGCCACCGAACTGTCCGGGCGCGGCATCCGGGTGAACGCCGTCGTGACCGGCTTCCTCGACCCGGCGCCCGGCGTCCCCCTCGACCACTACGCCGGCCTGCGGGAGCGCTGCGACGCCCGCGCCCCGCTGCGGCGGCTCGGCACCCCCGACGAGGCCGCCCGCGCCGCCCTGTTCCTGGCCACCGAGGCGACCTACACGACCGGCGCGCGGCTGCCCGTCGACGGCGGCCTCACCCTCGACGCCTGAACGATCCGGAGACCGACCATGGCAAGCGCCCCCACCACGACACGACCCCAGGCACCGGCCGCCCCCGACCGGCTCCCGATGCCGGCCCTGCTGGCCCTCGCCACCACCGTCTTCATCACGAGCCTGACCGAGACCCTGCCCGCCGGCGTGCTGCCGCAGATGAGCCGCGCGCTGGGCGTCACCGAGTCCGCCGCGGGCCAGACCGTCACGATCTACGCGATCGGCACGGCCCTGCTCGCGATCCCGCTGACGGCGGCCACCGCCGGATGGCGGCGCAAGCGCCTGCTGCTGACGGCGGTGGCGGCGTTCGCGGTCGCCAACACCGTCACCGCCGTGTCGTCGCAGTACCTGCTGACGATGACGGCCCGCTTCGTCGCCGGGGTCGCCGCCGGCCTCGCCTGGGCGCTGCTCGCCGGGTACGCGCGGCGGCTCGCCCCGCCCCACCTCCAGGGCAAGGCCATCGCGATCGCCATGGCCGGGATCCCGGTGGCGCTGTCGCTGGGCGTGCCCGCCGGGACCTTCGCCGGGCAGGCGCTCGGCTGGCGGAGCGCGTTCTGGATCATGACCGCGCTGACCGCCGGCCTGGTGTTCTGGATCATGGCGGCCGTCCCCGACTTCCCCGGGGCCGAACGGGGCCGGCGGGTGCCCGTGCTGCGCGCGGCGCGCGTCCCGGGCGTGGCGCCGGTCCTGTTCGTCACCACCGTGTTCGTCCTGGCCCACACGATCCTGTACGCCTACATCGCCACGTTCCTGGCCGACCTCGGCATGGGGGACGCCACCGACCTCGTGCTGCTGGTGTTCGGCCTGGCCTCGCTGGCGAGCATCTGGGCCGCCGGGGCGCATATCGACCGCCGCCTGCGCGGCCTGACCGTCGCGAGCACGATGCTGGTCGCGGCCGGCGCGGCGCTGCTGGCGGCGGCGTCCGGGAGCCACGTCCTCGTCTACGCTGCCGCGGTGCTGTGGGGCCTCGGCTGGGGCGGCGTCCCGACCCTGCTCCAGACCGCCGCGGGCGACGCCGGGGGCGAGCAGGCCGACGCCGCGCAGACGCTGCTGGTCACCCTCTGGAACGTCGCGATGGCCGCGGGCGGCGTCCTCGGCGGCGTCCTGCTCGACCGCTTCGGCACCGCCTCGTTCCCCTGGGCCGTCCTCGCCCTGCTGGCCCCGGTCCTCGCCGTGGTCCTGGCGGCCCGCGCCCATGCCTTCCCCGCCCGACGCCCGACCCCCTGAAGGAGACCACGATGACCACCCTGTTCACCCCCGCCGCCCTCGGCCCGCTGACCCTGCCGAACCGCCTGGTCATGGCCCCGATGACCCGCAACCGCGCGACCTCCGGCGGCGTCCCGACGCCCCTGATGGCCGAGTACTACGCCCAGCGCGCCACCGCCGGGCTGATCGTCGCCGAGGCCGCCACCCCCAACCGCGTCGGCCAGACCTACCCGAACATCCCCGGCGTCCACGACGCGGCGCAGACCGAGGGCTGGCGGCGGGTCACCGGGGCCGTCCGCGCCGCCGGGGGCCGGATGTTCCTGCAGCTCCAGCACGGCGGCCGCATCGGCCACCCCGCCAACAGCGGCCTGGACCCGGTCGCGCCGTCCCCGGTCCCGTTCCCCGACGCGGTCCACACCCCGGACGGCCCGCAGCCGGCCCCCGTGCCGCGCGAGATGACCCTCGACGACATCGGCGCCACCGTCGCCGACTTCGCCCGGGCGGCCCGCAACGCCGTCGCGGCGGGCTTCGCCGGGGTGGAGGTCCACGCCGCGAACGGCTACCTGCTCCACCAGTTCCTGTCCACCCGCACCAACCACCGCACCGACGCCTACGGCGGCACGGTCGGCAACCGCATCCGGTTCGTCCTGGAAGTGGTGGACGCGGTCGCGGCCGCCGTCGGCCCCGACCGGGTGGGCGTCCGCATCGCCCCCGGCGTCACCGCCAACGCGATGCGGGAGACCGACATCGAGGCCCTCTACCCGGTCCTGACCCGGGAGCTGGCCGCCCGCCGCCTCGCCTACCTGCACGTCGTGTTCGCCGACCCCGGCAGCCCGCTCTTCCGCGAGCTGCGCGCCCTCTGGCCGGCCGCCCTGATCGCCAACCCGGCCCTCCCGTGGCCGAGCCCGTTCCCGGCGGACGGCGGCCGCGCCGAGGCCGAGCGCCTGCTGGCGGCGGGCGCGGACCTGGTGTCCCTCGGCCGGGCGTTCCTGGCGAACCCCGACCTCGTCGAGCGGCTCCGCCAGGGCGCGCCCCTCAACGAGAGCCGGCCCGAGCACTGGTACGGCGGAACCGAGGAGGGATACACCGACTACCCGGAGCTGGCCCCCGTCCCGGCCTGACCCCCGCGACCGCCGGCTTCGCGGACCCGCCCTCAGGACGGGCCGCGAAGCGGGCCGTACGCGTGGCCGCTATCCGCGCGGCGGGCCGGGGGAGGCGGCTCAGCGGCGGCGCTGCAGCAGCCGCAGCGCCTTCTCCTTCTCGAAGTCCAGGTAGCGGGCGGGCGGCGCGGAGACGCGGCCGATACGCTCGCCCAACTCGCGGACGCGCGCCTGCACCTCCGGCTCGGCGAGCACCCGCAGCCCGAACGCCAGCTCGGCCGGGCCGATGTCGTAGCGCTTCTCCAGCGCCAGGGCGAGCGCGATGGCGCGCAGCTCGGCCTCGTCGAAGCGGCGGTGGCCGCCGGGGGCCGCGTCGCGGGTGGGCGGGAGCAGGCCGAGGCTCTCCCGGTAGCGGAGCATTCGGGGCGAGGTCCCGAGGCGCCGCGCGGCCTCCGTGATGCGCATGGCGCCAATTCTGACAAATCCGTGTCAGAAAAGTGGGGACGACCGTGCCCTGCGACCCCGACCGCGCCTAGACTCGCTCGCAGACCCCGGCCCACGCCCTCGTGCCGACGCACGGAGCAGCGCACCGCGCACCATCCGCCGTCCGTCGGCCGCCGCGAGCGGGCGCCGCATCCACGGGACCCAAGGAGCAACGAAAGCATGGACTACAAGGTCGCCGACCTGGCGCTGGCCGACTTCGGGCGCCGGGAGATCCGGCTCGCCGAGCACGAGATGCCCGGCCTGATGTCGGTCCGCAAGGAGTACGCGGACGCCAAGCCGCTGCGCGGCGCCAAGATCATGGGCTCGCTGCACATGACGATCCAGACCGCCGTGCTCATCGAGACCCTGGTAGAGCTCGGCGCCGACGTGCGCTGGGTGTCCTGCAACATCTTCTCCACCCAGGACCACGCCGCCGCGGCGGTCGTCGTCGGCCGCGACGGCACCCCCGAGGACCCCAAGGGCGTCCCGGTCTTCGCCTGGAAGGGCGAGACCCTGGAGGAGTACTGGTGGTGCACCGACCAGGCCCTGCAGTGGCCGGACGGGTCGGCCCCCAACATGATCCTGGACGACGGCGGCGACGCCACCCTGCTGGTCCACAAGGGCGCCGAGTACGAGAAGGCCGGCGCCGTGCCGACCGCCTCGGCCGACGACCCGGAGGAGTGGGGGATCATCCTGGAGACCCTGCGCCGCACCATCGCCGAGAAGCCGGGCCGCTGGACCGAGGCCGCCGCCACGATCAAGGGCGTCACCGAGGAGACCACCACCGGCGTGCACCGCCTGTACGAGATGGCCAAGGCCGGCACGCTGGCCTTCCCGGCGATCAACGTCAACGACTCGGTCACCAAGTCGAAGTTCGACAACAAGTACGGCTGCCGCCACTCGGTGATCGACGGCCTGAACCGCGCCACCGACGTGCTCATCGGCGGCAAGGTCGCGCTGGTCGCCGGCTACGGCGACGTGGGCAAGGGCTGCGCCGAGGCGCTGAAGGGCCAGGGCGCCCGCGTCATCGTCACCGAGGTCGACCCGATCTGCGCGCTGCAGGCCGCCATGGACGGCTTCCAGGTCGCCCGCCTGGACGACGTGGTGGACCAGGTCGACATCTTCGTGACCACCACCGGCAACTTCGACATCATCCGCGCCGACCACATGGAGCGGATGAAGCACCAGGCCATCGTCAGCAACATCGGCCACTTCGACAACGAGATCGACATGGCCGGCCTGGCCCGGATCGACGGCATCGAGAAGATCGAGATCAAGCCGCAGGTCCACGAGTGGCGCTTCCCCGACGGCCACTCGATCATCGTGCTGGCCGAGGGCCGGCTGATGAACCTGGGCTGCGCCACCGGCCACCCCTCGTTCGTGATGTCGAACTCCTTCACCAACCAGGTCATCGCGCAGATCGAGCTGTTCACCAAGACCGAGGAGTACCCGGTCGGGGTGTACGTGCTGCCGAAGCACCTGGACGAGAAGGTCGCCCGCCTGCACCTGGACGCCCTGGGCGTCAAGCTCACCGAGCTGACCAAGGAGCAGGCCGAGTACATCGGCGTGGACGTCGAGGGCCCCTACAAGCCCGAGCACTACCGCTACTGATCGCCCGTAGCGGGACCCACCGCCGCCGCACCGCCCGCACGGGCGGTGCGGCGGCGGTCTCCCACGCCCTGGAGGACGGCTGATGAGCGACATCTCCGACGCCGCGCTGGCGTACGAGGGCGTCAAGCGGATCGAGTGGGCCGACCGGAGCATGCCGGTGCTGCGGCAGATCCGCGAGCGCTTCGCCGCCGAGCGCCCGCTGGACGGCCTGACGGTCGCCGCGTGCATGCACGTCACCACCGAGACCGCCGGGCTCATCCGCACCCTCCAGGCGGGCGGCGCGCGGGTGGCGCTCGCCGCGTCCAACCCGCTGTCCACCCAGGACGACACCGCCGCCGCCCTCGTCCACGAGTACGGCGCCGAGGTCTACGCCCGCGCCGGCACCGACCGCGAGGGCTACTACCGGCACATCCACCAGGCGCTGGAGATCGGCCCCGACCTGGTGCTGGACGACGGCTGCGACCTGGTCAACATCCTGCACACCGAGCGCACCGACCTGCTCGGCACCGTCAAGGCCGGGTGCGAGGAGACCACCACCGGCGTGATCCGGCTGCACCAGATGGCCCGCGAGGGCGCGCTGCGGTTCCCGATGGTGGCGGTGAACGACACCGACACCAAGCACATGTTCGACAACCGGTACGGCACCGGGCAGTCCACGCTGGACGGCATCATCCGCGCCACCAACACGCTGCTGGCGGGCAAGGCCGTCGTGGTCGCGGGGTTCGGCTACTGCGGCCGCGGCCTCGCCGAGCGCGCCCGGGGCCTCGGCGCGCGGGTGGTGGTGACCGAGATCGACCCGGTCAAGGCGCTGGACGCGACGCTGCAGGGCTTCGAGGTGCAGCCGATGGCGGTCGCGGCGCGGCACGGCGATGTGTTCATCACCGTGACCGGCAACCGCGACGTGATCGGCGCGGCGCACCTGGCGGCGATGAAGGACGGCGCGATCCTCGCCAACTCCGGCCACTTCGACGTGGAGATCGACGTGCGGGCCCTGGACGAGATGGCGGTGGCGGTGCACCGGGGCGTGCGCCCGCAGGCCGACGAGTACGTGCTGGCCGACGGCCGCCGCCTGGTGCTGCTGGCCGAGGGCCGCCTGGTCAACCTCGCGGCCGCCGAGGGGCACCCGCCGGCGGTGATGGACATGTCGTTCGCCGACCAGGCGCTGACCTGCGCCTGGCTCGCCACGGCCCACCCCTCGCTGGAGGCGGCGGTGCACGAGGTGCCGAAGGAGATCGACACCGAGGTGGCCCGGCTGAAGCTCGCCTCGATGGCTGTCGACATCGACACCCTCACCCCCGAGCAGGAGGACTACCTGCACTCCTGGCGGCTCGGCTCGTGATCCTGCGGCCCGCCCGTTTTAGTTCGCGACGCGAATGAACATGCGTATCCTGGGGCCATGGTGAAGAGCGAAGAGGGGCGGATGGGGGTCGTCACCGCGCTGGTGCGCTCCGCCTACCTGGTCGACGCCGTGTACGCCGCGTCGGCGCGCGAGCACGGCATCACCTCGCAGCAGGGCCAGCTGATGTGCGTGCTGATGCGGCGCCCGCTCGGCATGACCGAGCTGGGCGAGACGCTGGGGCTGGCCAAGTCGAGCCTGACCGGCCTGGTGGACCGCACCGCCCGGCTCGGCCTGGTGCGCCGCGAGCCCGACCCCGAGGACGGGCGCGCGGTGCGGGTCGCGCTCACCCCCGAGGGGGCCGCCCTCGCCGACACCTTCTACACCGAGACCTGCGCCCGCATCGACCTGCTCCCGGCGTCGCTCAGCGAGGCCGAGCGCGAGGCACTGGCCGCGCTGCTGGGCCGCGTGGTGAGCGAGAACCAGGTGCCGATGGTGTTCATGGACGGCGCCCGCTGAGGCGGGCGCCGCCCTCCGGCCCTTCAGCGGCCCACGCGGTAGGTCACGTGGGTGACCAGGTCGGTGGTCCTGCTCCGCACCGGCGTCAGGTCCAGGTCCCCGACCCCCTCGAACAGGCGCTCGCCGGCTCCCAGGAGCACCGGGGAGATGTGCAGGCGCAGCTCGTCGATCAGGCCGGCGGCCAGGTACTGGTTGACGGTGTGCGCGCCGCCCGCGATCGACACCGTGCGGTCACCGGCGGCCTCGCGCGCCCGCGCCATGGCCGCCTCGACGCCGTCGGTGACGAAGTCGAACGTCGTGCCGCCCTTCATCGTCACGGTCTCGCGCGGGCGGTGGGCGAGCACGAACACCGGCGCGTGGTACGGCGGCTCCTCGCCCCACCAGCCCGTCCAGTCCAGGTCCCACTCGCCGCGGTCGGGGCCGAACATGTTGCGGCCCATGATGTAGGCGCCCGCCTCCGTGATGGCCGCGATCTCCTCGGCGCTCTCCTCCCGGCGCTCGAACATCCAGCGGTGCAGCAGGTCGCCGGCGTGCCGGCCCGCGTGCGTGCCGATCGGGTGCTCCAGGCACTGGCCGGGGCCCGCCGCGAAGCCGTCGAGCGAAACCGCGATGTCACAGGTGACCTTGCTCATCTGCCATCTCCTCCTGAGGTCGTTTCGCCTACTGGTCGGAGCGGCCGCCGCGTTCTCGACATCGCGCCCGGATTTTTTTTCTCGCGGAGGTCAGGGCGCGAGTTCGCGCAGGTTCTTGCGCGCGGCGGAGGCGATCGCGGGATGGCCGGTGGCGACGGCGCGCTCCCACCACAGGCGGGCCCCGGCGAGGTCGCCCTCGTCCTGGGCGACGAAGCCGAGGTTGTGCATGGCGCGCGGCGCGATCTCGGCGTCGGCGGACGCGGCGGCGCGCTCGTACCACGCGCGGGCCCCGGCGAGGTCGCCCTGCTTCTCGGCGACCACGCCGAGGTCGTTCATGGCGGCGGGCGCGACCGGCGGGTAAGCGCTGGCGACGGCGCGCTCGTACCAGTCCCGGGCCTGCGCGAACCGGCCCGCCTCCTGGGCGATCAGGCCGAGGCTGCGCAGGGAGCGGGGCGCGGCGTCCTCGTGCCCGGTGGCCGCGGCCCGCTCGAACCAGGCGCACGCGCCCTCCGGGTCGCCGAGCTCGCGGGCGAGCAGGCCGAGATGGCGCATCGCGCGCGGCGCGGCGTCGGCGTGCGGGGTGGCGGCGGCCCGCTCGAACCAGTGCCACGCGGCCTTGGCGTCGCCGCGCTTCTGCTCGGTGAGCGCGAGCCGCCGCATGGCGCGCGGGGCGTAGTCGGCGTGCCCGGTGGCGATGGCGCGCTCGTACCAGTGGCGGGCGGCGTCGAGGTCGCCGTCCTGCGCGGCCAGGGCGCCCAGGCAGTGCATGGCGTGGGGCGCGGCGTTGGGGTGGCTGCCGGCGGCGGCGCGCTCGTACCAGTACCGGGCCTCCTCGCGGTCGCCCTGCCGCTCGGCGACCCCGGCGAGGTCGGTCATGGCGGTGGGGGCGATGCCGGTGTGCCCGGTGGCGGCGGCCTCCCGGTACCAGCGGCGGGCCTGGTCGAGGTCGCCCTGCTCGTCGGCGGCGATGCCGAGCCGCCGCAGGGCGCGCGGCACGATGACGGTGTGGCCGGTGGCGGCGGCGCGCTCGTACCAGTGCCGCGCGGCGGCGTGGTCGCCCTCGCGCTCGGCGACGTTCCCGAGGCCGTAGAGCGCGACGGGGACGGCCCCGGTGTCGCCGGAGGCGACGGCCTCCCGGTAGTGGCGCCGGGCCTCGGCGAGGTCGCCGCGCTGGAGGGCGGAGTGGCTGCGCTCCAGCACGGCAGCCGCGCCGGAGGCGGCGGGGACGGGCTCGGAGACGCCGGCAGGGGGATCGGCGGCGTGCCTGCCCTTGTCGGCGGACGGCGCGTCGGCTTCCGGGAGGGCCGCGGTCTCCGCGGCGGGGGGCGGGTGGGCGCGGGTGTGTTCGAGGGTCTCGGCGGCGAGCGCCGTGGGGGCCGGGGCCGCCTGGGTCGCGCCGGTCTCCGCCCGCTCGGCGATCATCGTGCCGACGTCGGCGGGCAGCCATGTCCGCCCGGTCGCCGCGAACGGCAGCCGCAGGCGCTCCAGCACCTCGCGCGGAGCGGGGCGGTCGGCGGGCTCCTTGGCCAGGCACGCCGCGACGACCTCGCGCAGCTCGGCGGGCACGCCGGCCAGGTCGGGCTCCTGCGCGCAGATCCGGTAGATCAGCGCTTCGGGGCGGCCGTCGCCGAAGGGGCCGTGCCCGGTGGCCGCGAACACCAGCACCCCGCCGAGCGCGAACACGTCGGTGCGCCAGTCGATGTCGCCCTCGCCGCGCGCCTGCTCGGGGGACATGTACGCCGGGGTGCCGATCGGCCCGCTCGTCACGGTGTGACGCGTCGTGCCGGAGGCCAGCGCGATGCCGAAGTCGATGATGCGCGGCCCGTCCTCGGCCAGGATCACGTTCCCCGGCTTCAGGTCGCGGTGCACGAGGCCGCCCCGGTGGATCGCCGCCAGCCCCTCGGCCAGGTGCGCGCCCAGCAGCCGCACGCTGTCGGCGGGCAGCGGGCCGTACCCGTCCACCGCCGCGTCCAGCGTCGGGCCGGGGATGTAGGCGGTGACCAGCCACGGCGGGTCGCCCTCGGGGTCGGCGTCCACCACCGGCGCGGTGTAGAACGCGCTGACGCCCATCGCCGCCCGCACCTCGGCGGCGAACCGGCGGCGCAGCTGCGGCATCCCCGCGAAGTCCGCGCGGATGACCTTCACGGCGACCGCCCGGCCGCTCGGGGTCCGCCCGAAGTAGACGGTGCCCATCCCGCCCTGGCCGAGCCGCCCCGCCAGCTCGTACTCGCCGACCGTCCGCGGATCGCCGGGCTGCAGCGGCCGCATCGTCATCCCAGCGCTCACCTCGCGGCCTCATCGGGTCCGGGGCCCCTCCGGACGTACCTGATTAGATCAGGAATATCCCGCGTTTCGTTCGCGGCCGGAAGGCGATTTCTGCGGCCGCCGCCCGACCGGTAGCGTCTGGCGGATGCCGCGCGGAACGTACCTGCATCTGGACGAGGGGACCGAGGGGGTCGCCGAGGGCTTCCAGTGCGCCCCGGGACCGAGCGGCTGGCGCTACGTGGGCGAGCGCGCCGACGGCGTCCGCACCGACCTGGTCGTGGACGCGCGGTGGCGGCAGATCCGCGTCGAGATCGTCGCCCCCGCCTGGTGGGCGCGCGGCGGCGTCACCGGACCGGCGGTCGCCTGGGTGCGCGGCGCGGGCGAGGACGCCGCCGAGCACGACGCCCCCGCCAAGGGCTTCCTGGGGGAGTCGCCGGGCTTCCTGGTCGCGGTGGCCCGCTCGCTGGACCTGGCCGAGGGGGCGCAGGCCGACGTGCGGCTGGTGCGGCTGTCGGGGCCGAACCTGGCCGCCCTCACCGTCGCCGAACGCTGGCGCCTCGCCGACGTCACCGCGCACGACACCGATGGCGGCCCGCTGCCCGTCGAGCGCTACGAGGTCGCCGACCTGGCGACGGGCGAGGTCCGCACCGTGCACCTGGCGGGCGACGTGGTCCTGGACGCGCCCGGCATCGAGCTGGCCGACCTGGACTCCCCGCCCAACCTCAGGACCTGAGGGTGACGGTGTGGGCGGCCGTCTTCGGGTCGGCCCACACCGACAGGACACGGCGCGCGGCGTCCCAGCGGTACCGCCACGAGCCCGCCGGGTCGGTGCCGGACACCTTGGGCGTGCCGTTCGGCCACCAGATCTCGGTCGGCGCGGTGACGCCGGCGCGGTTCCGCCAGCCCACCGTGAGCGTGCCCGAGCTGTAGGAGATCCTGGTGGGGGTGCCCGCGACGGCGCGCGGGTAGGGGCGGGTGAGCAGCCTGCCGAACACCGTCCACTTGCCCTGGGCGTCGGTGGGGCCCGCGCCGCCCGGGTCGCTGGACCAGTAGGCCCAGCCGATCCGCAGCTCGTCGGCCATGTCCAGCCAGTCGGCGGTGAAGTCGGCCGCCCCGGGCGCGTCGGCGCCCATGCCGCCGACCTCGCCGAGCCACATGGGCAGGCCCAGGCGCTTGGCGGCGGCGGGCATGGCGCGCTTCCACAGCTCGAACTGGGCGCGCGCGAGCAGCTTGGTCGCGCCGGTGTAGGAGCTGCCCAGGTCGATGCCGACCGGGTAGAAGTGCGGCGCGAACACCAGGCGCCTCCCACCGGGGCGCGGGTCGGCGACGGCGCCGAGCGAGGTGTCGGTGCCCTCGTTGGGGCCGAGCGCCTGCGGGGCGAGGAAGATCCAGTTGTCCCGGTCGACCTCGCGGATCGCGTTCACGATCCGCTGGTAGAAGGGGGTGAGGGTGGGCTTCTCGAAGAACCCGAACTGCCGGGTGCCGCCGAACGGCTCGTTCATCAGGTCGTAGCCCAGCACCGCGGGGTCCTTGGCGAAGCGCTCGGCGACGTGCCGCCACATCGCCGTGTAGTGCCGCATGAGCTCGGGGTGCCTGCCGGTGTGGTTCCAGAAGTTGTCGTAGGCGCGGATGACGGCCGGCTGCAGGTAGGTCAGCACCCAGGGCGTCTGGGGTGTGCAGGGCAGCCCGTCGGTGAAGGTGGCCCAGGCGGGCGTGCCGTTCCCGGCGCCCTTGCAGGCGGCCGGGCCGTAGATGTCCTGGTGCATGTCGAGGATCACGTGCATCCCCTGCTCGCGGTACCAGGCGAGGCGGCGGGCGACCTCGTCGAGGTACCTCTCGTCGTAGCGGCCGGGGCTGGGCTCGACGTTCTTCCACTGGATCAGGTAGCGGACGGAGTTGGTGCCCAGCTCGCGGGCCTCGCGCACGACGTCCGCGCGCTTGATCCAGGGCAGGCCGGAGGGCCCCTTGGCGGAGCTCGCGGTGTTGAGGCCGTGCAGGACCAGCGCGCGGCCCTGGTCGTCGGTGATGAGCGGCGGCGCGGCGGCGGGCGCGGCGCGGGCGGGGGAGAGGGCGGCCCCGCAGGCCAGGACGGCGGCCAGCGCGGTGGTGAGGGCGGCGAGCCGGGTGGGAACGGGACGAGCGCGCATACCGCCTCCTGGGCAGGCGACCGGCCAAATATGAAAGTTGCTCGGATATTAGGTCGGGGCGGGCGGCGCGACCAGTGGGAGATCTCCACAAGAACGGCGCGGTGTTGTGGCGTTAGTTGATGGCGCCCCAAGAGACGGGTGGGACGACCGGGCCGCCGCGGTGCGAAGGGGCTCGCCCTGGCCGTGCCTTAGGACGCGGGGGTGTGCGGCGGCCCGGCCTGCCCCTGCTAGGCGGAGCTGTTCGGGGGCGTGCTCTGCCCTTGAGGGCTGGGGCCGTACGGCGGAGTGCCTTGGCCTTGGTGCGTAGGACCGTATGGCGGGGCGCCCCGGCCCTGGTGCGTGGGGCCGTGCGGCGGGGTGCCCTGGTCCGGCCACTGGGGGCCGCCCGGGTGGGGCGGCGGCTGCGGCGCCAGGACCTGCTGGTACGGGCCCGCCCCGTAGTGCTGCGGCGGCAGGAACGCCGGCTGCCCCGGACGCGGCGCGCTGAACGGCGGCGGCGCGGGCGGTCCCTGGCGCGGCGCCCCCACCGGCTGCGGGCCCGCCACGGCCACCGCCATCTCCGGCACGGACTGCGGCTCCGGCGCCCATCCCAGGCGCCGCATCCGGCGGGCCCGGCGCTCGGCCAGGCGGCGCTCCTCGCGCACCCGGCGCTCGGCCAGCACCGCCGCCAGCAGGATCTCCGGCCGCACCCCCGGCGGCGGAGGCGGGCTGATCACCGCGACGACCTGCCCGGCGATGCGCTCGCCCAGCTCGTCGCGCACCTCCGGCAGCAGCTCCCAGAACCGCGACAGGTACTGCCGGGCCGTCAGCGCCAGGTCGTCGGAGACCTGCGACAGCTCCAGCCGCTGCGCCCACGGCAGCAGCGGCGGCGGCATCACCGCGACCGGCCCGAACATGCCCGTGCTGGGCACCCGCTCCTGGATCACGATCGTCCCGGCGAACACGTCGCCCAGCCGCTTGCCGCGCCGGCTGCCCAGCGAGGTCAGCAGCGCGGGCGCCCCGTAGAACAGCCAGAACTCCGGCACCCCCGCCAGCGCGCGCACCAGCGCCTGCCGGAAGCGCACCGGCCCGCCGTCCTCGGCGACCACCCGCAGGCCGAGCGCCATCTTGCCCAGCGACCGGCCGCGCGTCAGCGTCTCGAACGCGCACGGGTAGCCGACCAGGACCAGCACGCTGGTCAGCAGCACGAGCCCGACCGTCCACGCCTCGTCGGCGACCAGCGCGGTCATCGACACGATGTAGACGGCGACGTTGAGGAGGGTGAGCTGGAACATCAGGTCCAGCAGGAGGGCGCATCCCCGGCTGGCCAGGCGCGCGACGCGCAGGTCGAGCGCCACGGCCTCGCCGGTGACCAGTTCGGGCATGACCCTCCTTCGGTAGTGACGGCTATTTTGCCCGGTGTACGGGGGGAGGCGTTAGTCTCGCCGGGTGGACGTCGACGCCTACGTGGCCGCGCACAACCCCGAGTGGCAGCGCCTGGAGAAGCTGATCAACTCCAGCCGGAAGCTGTCCGGCGCGGAGATCGACGAGCTGGTCGAGCTGTACCAGCGGACCGCCACCCACCTGTCGGTGGTGCGCTCCAGCTCGCCCGACCCCATGCTGGTGTCGCGCCTGTCGTCGCTGGTGGCGCGCGGCCGCGCCGCCGTCGCGGGCGCGCGGGCGCCGCTGTGGCGCGACGTGTCGCGCCTCGCCACCGCCGCCTTCCCGGCCGCCGCCTACCGGTTGCGCTGGTGGTGGCTCGGCAACGCGCTGCTCGGCAACGTGCTGGCGCTCGCCCTCGGCATCTGGGTGGCGCGCAACCCCGAGGTGCAGGCCGCGATCGCCACCCCGCACCAGGTGCGCGAGCTGGTCGAGCACGACTTCGCCAACTACTACACCGAGCACTCGGCGGCCTCGTTCGCGTTCCAGGTGTGGATCAACAACGCGTGGGTGTCGGCGGTCGCACTGATCTTCGGCATCTTCCTGGGGATCCCGACCGTCTACGTCCTGCTCACCAACCAGCTCAACCTGGGCGTCACCG
Organism: Spirillospora sp. CA-253888; assembly: GCA_050936435.1. Taxonomy (GTDB): domain Bacteria; phylum Actinomycetota; class Actinomycetes; order Streptosporangiales; family Streptosporangiaceae; genus Spirillospora. The sequence goes on along the minus strand of JBNJMT010000001.1, from coordinate 2,523,969 downwards.
GCGGCCTGATGTTCGCCCACGACAAGGGCGACATCTTCTTCGGCCTGATCCTGCCGCACGGCCTGCTGGAGCTGACCGCCGTCTACCTGGCGGTCGCGGCGGGCCTGAAGCTCGGCTGGACGGTCATCGACCCCGGCCCCCGCCGCCGCGGCCAGGCCCTGGCCGAGGAGGGCCGCGCCGCGATGAGCATCGCGCTCGGCCTCATCGGGGTGCTGCTGGTGTCGGGCCTGATCGAGGGCTTCGTGACCGGCTGGGTGCACATCACCTGGCTGCGCATCGGCATCGGCGTGGTCGCCGAGGCCGCGTTCCTGGCGTACGTGGTGGTGCTCGGCCGCCGCGCGGTGCGCGGCGGCGAGACCGGCGACGCCGGGATCCGACCCGACCTCGCCCCCGTCTCCGGCTGACCGCCCGCCCCGCGCCCTCACAGGCGCCCGGCGGCCTTCAGCGCCAGGTAGGCGTCGGCCAGCGCGGGCGCGATCTCCTCCGGCGGCGCGTCCACCACCTCCACGCCGTGGGAGCGCAGCTCCGCCGTCAGCCGCCGCCGGTCGGCCCGCGCGCGCTCGGCCGCCGCCGCGTCGTACACCGCCGCGAGGTCGCCGCGCGCGGCCGCCATCTCGTCCACCCGCGGGTCGGAGATCGACGCCACCAGCACCATGTGCCGCGCTGTGAGCCGCGGCAGCAACGGCAGCAGCCCCTCCTCGATCGCGGCGCCGTTCAGCTCGGTCAGCAGCACCACCAGGCACCGCTGCCGCACCCGCGACATCAGCGCCGACACCATGCCCGCCGCGTCGCTCTCGATCAGCTCCGGCTCCAGCGGCGCCATCGCCTGCACCATCGACGGCAGCAGGTCGGTGCGCGAGGCCCCCTCCACGCGGGCCCGCACGCGCCGGTCGTAGGCCAGCAGGTCCACCCGGTCGCCCGCCCGCGACGCCAGCGCGCCGAGCAGCAGCGCCGCGTCCATCGAGCAGTCCAGCCGGGGCACGTCGCCGACCCGCCCGGCGGCGGTACGGCCGGTGTCCAGCACCAGATAGATGCGGCGGTCGCGCTCGGGGCGCCAGGTCCGCACCACCACGTCGCCGCGCCGCGCGGTGGCCCGCCAGTCGATGGAGCGCACGTCGTCGCCGTCCACGTACTCGCGCAGCGAGTCGAACTCGGTGCCCTGCCCCCGGATCAGCGCCACGTGCGCGCCGGTCAGCTCGCGCAGCTTGGCGAGCTTGCCCGGCAGGTGGCGGCGCGAGGGGAACGCGGGCAGCACCCGCACCCGCCACGGCGCCGGGCGCGACAGCTGCCGCGCCGCCAGCCCCAGCGGCCCGACCGACCGCACCACGACCGTCACGGCCTCGCGGTCGCCGCGCCGCGTCGGCACGAGCGTCATCTCGACGCGCCGCCGCTCCCCGGCCGGCACGTCGACGCGCGTCACGCGCGGCGCGGCCCCGGCGCTCGGCGGCCACACGTCGCGCAGCCGCGCCTTGACCCGCCGCCGCCCCAGGTTCTCCACCGTCAGCACCACGTGCGCGGCCTCGCCGAGCCGCACGTTGGCGTCGCCCGACCGGTGGAAGCGCAGCGCCCGCACGTTCCCCGCCAGCAGCAGGTCGGCGACCACGCCCGCCAGCAGCACGCCCCACAGCGCCCACAGCGTCCCCCAGCCCGGCAGCGCCAGCGGCACCAGCGCGCCGAGCAGGGCCAGCAGCCCGAGCCGCCCGGTCAGCGCCATCAGCGCGGCGCGGGGACGTGGGCGAGGATGCCCTCCAGCACGCCGTCGGCGGTGGCGCCCTCCAGCTCGGCCTCGGGCCGCAGCTGGACCCGGTGCCGCAGCGTCGGGCGGGCCAGCGCCTTCACGTCGTCGGGCGTCACGTAGTCGCGGCCCGACAGCCACGCCCACGCGCGCGAGGTCGCCAGCAGCGCGGTCGCGCCGCGCGGCGACACCCCGAGCGACAGCGACGGCGACTGCCGGGTCGCGCGGCACAGGTCCACCACGTACGCGGCGACCTTGGCGTCCAGGTGCACCGTGCGCACCGCCGCCTGCCCGGCCGCCAGCTCCGCCGCCCCGGCGACCGGCCGCACCCGCGACAGGTCGCGCGGGTCGAACCCGGACGCGTGCCGCTGCAGCATCGCGATCTCCTCGTCCCGGGTGGGGACCGGCACCGTCAGCTTCACCAGGAACCGGTCGAGCTGCGCCTCGGGCAGCGGGTAGGTGCCCTCGTACTCGACCGGGTTCTGCGTCGCGCACACCACGAACGGGTCGGGCAGCGCGCGGGCGGTGCCGTCCACCGACACCTGCCGCTCCTCCATCGCCTCCAGCAGCGACGCCTGCGTCTTGGGCGGCGTGCGGTTGATCTCGTCGGCGAGCAGCAGGTTGGTGAACACCGGCCCGGCGCGGAAGTCGAACTCGGCGGTGCGCGCGTCGTAGACCATCGAGCCGGTGACGTCGCCCGGCATCAGGTCCGGGGTGAACTGCACCCGCTTGAAGTCCAGGTCCAGCGCCCGCGACAGCGTCTTGACCAGCAGCGTCTTGGCGGTGCCCGGCACGCCCTCCAGCAGCACGTGGCCGCGGCACAGCAGGGCGATGACCAGCCCGGTCACCACCGAGTCCTGGCCGACGACGGTCTTGCCGACCTCGGCGCGCAGCGCGGCGAGCGCCGCGCGCGCGTCCTCGGCGCCCACCGGCCCGCCGGGCGCCGGGACGTCGTCGTCCTTGTCGAGGTCCACGGGGTGGTTCACGATTCGCGTACCTGCCTTTCCAGGTCGTCGAGAAGGTCGGAGAGCCGGACCAGGCCGGCGTCGTCGGCCGGTTCGGGGCCGTACAGGGCCGCGCCCACCTCGGCCTCCTCCCGGCCGGTGCGCAGCGCCACCGCCGAGACGATCCCGGTCGCGGCGGCGGGGTCCTGCGCGGCGCCGCGCGGCAGCCCCAGCAGCGGCACCAGGCGTTCGCGGGCGCCCGCCCGGAGCGCGTCGGCGGCCCGGTCGCGGGCACGGTGGGCCCGGTAGAGGCGCGCGCGCCCCTCCACGGTCTCGCTGGAGCGGACGACCACCGGCAGCGCCTCGGCCACCACCGGCCCGAGCCGCCGGGAGCGCCACAGCGCCACCAGCACGACCGCGACCAGCAGCTCCAGGAAGAACAGCTTGACGCCGAACGGCAGCAGGTCGCCCAGCGTCCGGTCGCCGCCCTCGGTGCCCGGCTCGGGCAGGTCGGGGATCAGCCACACGACCGAGGAGCGGGCGCCGGCCAGGTTCAGCGCGAGCGCGGCGTTGCCCGCCTCGGCCAGGTGCTCGTTGGTGAGCGGGGCGCTGGAGCCCAGCACGGTGACCGTGCGGCCGCCGTCGGGCACCTGCACGAGGCGGGACAGCCCGTCGGCCTGGTAGCAGCCGGTGGCGCCGGGCGGGGCCTCGTAGGTCTCGGCGTTGGTGAACAGGACGCGCCCGGCGAGGGTCGCCGCCGGCAGGGCGCAGTCGGGGTCGTCGGTGCGCTCGAAGGTGGGCGCGGCCTCCCGGACGCCCGGGGCGAGCTCGGTCAGGGCGTCGCGGCCGGGCGCGACCAGCAGCAGGTCGCCGGGGGCGGCGCGCAGGCGGTCCAGGTCGGCGCCGGTCAGGCGCTCGGTCCGGGTGACGACCAGCACCGAGTCGCCGGTGGCGCGGGCGGCGGCGTCGGCGGCCCGGCGGGACACCGTGACCGGCGTGCCGCGCTCCTTGAGGATCTCGGCGAGGGCGCGGGTGCCGCCCGCGCCGGGCGAGGCGGGGTCGAGGTCCTGCGCGGAGGTGGCGGGGCGCAGCGCGGCCAGCGCGACGGCGACGGCGACCATGGCGAGGAGCGTGAGCAGCACCCCGCGCGAGGCGCGCCAGCGCCGCCCGGCGACCTGCCGCGCGGAGGGGTCGGCGTTCCCGTCCTCCGCCGCCGCCCGCGTCACCATCGCAGCCCTCCGTCCGCGTCGGCGCCCGCCGGGGCGGGCTCGCCGGCCCCGTCCAGGGGCGCGGGCGGGTCGCCCGGACCCGCTCGTCCACCGCCGTGACCTGCTCGTAGGCGGTCGCGCTGCCGGGCCGGTCGCCGTACCAGACATCGTCGAAGATCCGCACCGCGGCGGCCAGGTCGCCCGCCAGCTCCGGCAGCGCCGCGCCCGCCTCGGCCGCCAGCTCGTCGGCGGTGCGGCCCGGCCGGGGCGCCAGCACGGCCCGCTCCTCCAGGTCGCGGGCCAGCGCGCGCAGCCGCTCGCGGATCGCCTGCGGCCACGCCCCGGTGGCGGCCAGCCGCTCGGCCTCGGCGCGGTGGTCCAGCGCCGTGGACGGGGCGTCCTCCAGCAGCGCGTCCCGCGCCGAGCGCACGTTGCGGCCGCCGCGCATCAGCCACACCGCCAGCGCGGCCGCCCCGATCAGCAGCACGGCGATGACCAGCCAGGACAGCCAGCCCATCGCGCCGTTGCCGTGCGCCTCGGGCTGGGCCGTGCGCTGGAACAGGTCGCGCAGCCAGTCGGAGAAGGAGTCCCAGAACCGCTCCAGCAGGGACGGCTTGTCCCGCTGGTAGATCTGCTCGTCCAGCTCGCGCCGGGCCAGCTCGCGGGCCTCCTCGCGGCCGATCGGGTCGGCGAACGTCATCGGGTTCCGCCCTCCGGGTGCGGAGCGGGGCGCTGGTCGGTCCACTGCTCGGTCCAGGGGCCCGGACGCTGCTCGGGCCACGGGCCCGGGCGCTGGTCCGGCCACGGGGCCTGCCGCGGGCCGGGCCGCGGCGCCGGCCGCCAGAGCTCGAAGAAGTCGTCGTCGGCCCCGGCCGGGGCCCGGGTGCGGAGGTCGAGGTCCAGGCCCTCGCGGCGCATCCGGCGGTCCATGTACAGCAGCGCGATCACGCCCGCGTCGAACGGCAGCACCACCGACCAGCTCACGATCCGGCCCACCGTGTCCAGCGCCAGCGCGCCGAGGACGGCGCCGCCCTCGGCGTCCCCGCCGAAGAAGATCAGCTGGGCGAGCAGGAACGGGATGCGCAGCGCGAAGAAGCCCATGAACACCGTCACCAGCAGGGCCAGCAGCAGCGTGCCGCAGGTCCGCCACCAGCGGCCGCGCGACAGGTGCCGGGCGCGGGCCAGCGCGGCCCCGACCGGCTGGCGCTCCAGCACCACCGCGGGCGCCGCTAGCACCAGCAGCACGTACAGCCACACCATCAGCACGATCCCGGCCGGGACCCCGAGGATCGCCGCCAGCGCGCTCAGCGCCGGATGCGCGTCCGCCGCCGCCAGCAGCAGGAACGGCGTGACCGGCAGCAGCAGCCCCAGCAGCGACGCCGTCATGATCACCAGGCTGACGGCCAGCAGCGGGCCGATCCGGGGGCGGGCGTCCCGCCACGCCTGGCGCGGCGCGTTGGGCAGCCCGAACAGGCCCCGGCCGAGCACCGGCGCGAGCAGCCCGGCGAGCAGCAGCACCCCGAAGGCCGACAGCACCAGGCTGACCGCCCCGAGCGTGAACTGCGCGCCCAGCGACCGCAGCACCACGCTCGGGGTGATCTCGTCGCGGGCCTGGTCGCCGATGAAGAAGTAGGCGGTGACCGAGCCGGCCACCTGGATCACGGTGGTGACGGCGATCGACAGCCCCAGCGTGGTGCGCGGGGCGCGGCGGATGCCGGCGATCGCGCCGTCCAGCATCTCCGAGATCGACATCGGCCGGAAGGGGATGTCGCCGCCCAGCAGCGCGGCGGTGTCGGCGGCGGTGCCCGCGACGGGCCCCCGGCCGGCCTCCTGGGCGGGCACCTGGGCGGGCGCGGCCGCGTCGCCGCCCCGCTCCTCCGGTCTCGCCATGCCAACTCCCCGTGCGCCTGTCGGATCCGGTCATCCTGTCATGTCGAGCCGTCTGGATTGCCCGTACAGTCCGGGTCGGTCCCGGCGCGCCGCGGCCTTTCGTCCGTGCCCCGGACGCCCGCCCGCCAGGCATGGGACGCGGCCGGGGTGGGTCAGGACCCGGTTTCCGGATGTCGGGGGGAGTCATGTACGAGGCAAACGCAGGTAACCTTGCGTGCCGAGGCATATCTCTCCCTGGCGAGGTGGGTCCGGGCTCCGGTCCCGAAGGCGGCGGCCACGCCGCCGAACCCTGTACCCCCACCGAACCCCGACCTAGTGACGATGAGGGCCATGAGAGGACGTGTACTGGTCGTCGACGACGACCTCGCTCTCGCCGAGATGCTCGGCATCGTGCTGAGGGGCGAGGGTTTCGAGCCGTCGTTCGTGCACGACGGCGACAAGGCGCTGGAGGCGTTCCGGGAGACCCGGCCCGACCTGGTGCTGCTGGACCTGATGCTGCCCGGCGCCGACGGCATCGACGTGTGCCGCCAGATCCGCGCCGAGTCGGGCATCCCGATCGTCATGCTGACCGCCAAGAGCGACACCGTGGACGTGGTGCTCGGGCTGGAGTCGGGCGCCGACGACTACATCGTCAAGCCGTTCAAGCCCAAGGAGCTGGTGGCCCGCGTGCGGGCGCGGCTGCGCCGCACCGACGAGCCGGCCCCCGAGACGCTGCAGATCGGCGACATCACCATCGACGTGGCGGGCCACTCGGTCAAGCGCGCCGACCGGCACATCCCGCTGACCCCGCTGGAGTTCGACCTGCTGGTGGCGCTGGCCCGCAAGCCGCGCCAGGTCTTCACCCGCGAGGTGCTGCTGGAGCAGGTGTGGGGCTACCGGCACGCGGCCGACACCCGGCTGGTCAACGTGCACGTCCAGCGGCTGCGCGCCAAGATCGAGAAGGACCCGGAGCGGCCGGAGATCGTGGTCACCGTCCGGGGCGTCGGCTACAAGGCCGGCCCGGCCTGAACGCGCCGCCCCGATGAGCCCGCCGCGCCCTCCGGTGGCCTGGAAGCCCCGCCCTGCCCCGCAGGCGCGGGCCGCGGGGCTGCCCGCTGAGGCGCGCCGCCCGCACGGAGCCGGCGGGGGCGCCGGAACGGACGCGTCGCGGTGATGAGCGGCACCACCCAGCCGGCGCGCCGTCCGTCCGCTGCGCCGAGGCCGTACCGGGCCGGGGCGCACCGGGCGCGTCCGCCGCGCCCTGGCCCGTGCCCGCCGCGCCCTGCGGCGCGTGCTCCGCAGCGGCTACTCGCGCTGGCGCCGCTCCCTCCAGATCCGCGTGGTGACCTGGACGCTGGTGCTGTCGGCGGTCGTGGTGGCGATCCTCGGCATCTTCATCACCCAGCGGATGTCCAACGCCCTGATGGACGGCAAGGCCAAGACCGCCCAGGCCCAGCTCGACGACGGCCTCGCCCAGGTGCAGCGCGACCTCGGCAACCGGGGCACCACCACCGACGACACCGACCGGCTCAAGCGCGCCGTGGACGGCCTGAAGGCCCGCAGCGGCCCGTCCGGGCTGTACGAGGTCTACATCCGCGACACCCGCGAGCAGACCTACGACGGTTTCGCCACCAACGAGCTGCTCAGCGAGAGCGTCCCGCAGCGGATGCGCGAGGAGCTGCGGCACGCCCCGACCGGTGCCCGGGTCTACACCTACGGCTGGCTGACCTACACCAAGGGCGCCCCCGTCCAGGGCCTGATCATGGGCGGCAAGACCGGGCAGCTGGAGCTGTACTACCTGTTCCCGCTCACCCAGGAGCAGCACACGCTGACGCTGGTCAGCCGGTCGCTGGTCGGGGTCGGCGTGGTGCTGGTCCTGCTGCTGGCCGCGATCGCCTCGCTGGTCACCCGGCAGGTGGTCACGCCGGTCCGGCTGGCCGCCCAGGGCGCGCAGCGGCTGGCCGCCGGACGGCTGGAGGAGCGGATGCGGGTGCGCGGCGAGGACGACCTCGCCCGGCTCGCCCGCTCGTTCAACGACATGGCCGCCAACCTCCAGGAGAAGATCGGCGAGCTGGAGGACCTGTCGCAGGTGCAGCGGCAGTTCGTCTCCGACGTCTCGCACGAGCTGCGCACCCCGCTGACCACCATCCGCATCGCCGCCGACATGCTCTACGAGAGCCGCGACACCTTCGACGACCCGGCGGTCGGCCGTTCGGCCGAGCTGCTGCAGAGCCAGCTGGAGCGCTTCGAGTCGCTGCTGGCCGACCTGCTGGAGATCAGCCGCCACGACGCGGGCGCGGCGACCCTGGACGCCGAGTCGCTGGACATGCGCGACCTCGTGCTGCGCTGCGTCGGCGACATCCAGGGCCTCGCCGAGCGCAAGGGCAGCAAGGTCGTGCTGCAGCTGCCCGGCGAGCCGTGCATGGCCGAGGTCGACCGCCGCCGCGTGGAGCGCATCCTGCGCAACCTGCTGGTCAACGCCGTCGAGCACGGCGAGGGCGAGGACATCGTGGTGTCGGTGGCCGCCGACCGCGACGCGGTGGCGGTGGCCGTCCGCGACCACGGGGTCGGGCTCAAACCGGGGGAGGGGCAGATGGTGTTCGACCGCTTCTGGCGCGCCGACCCGGCCCGTGCCCGCACCACGGGCGGCACCGGGCTGGGCCTGTCGATCTCGCGCGAGGACGCCCAGCTGCACGGCGGCTGGCTCCAGGCGTGGGGCGAGCCGGGCGCGGGCTCGCAGTTCCGGCTGTCGCTGCCGCGCGTGGCGGGCACCGAGCTGCGCGGCTCGCCGCTGCCGCTGGTGCCGCCCGGCGTGGGCGGGGCGCGGCCGCTGTTCGCCGAGCTGGAGGCGGGCGAATGACGGCCCGCCGAGCCCCCGGGGCGCCCTGCGGCCCCGAACACGCCATGCGGCGACGGCCGCGAGCCGCGGATGCGGCGCGTCCCGGCGGCGCTGGCGGCCGCCGCCGCGCTCACCATCGGCGCGGTCGGCTGCGCCAACGTGCCCACCAGCGGCCGCGTGGTGTCCGGCAAGGCCGTCGAGCGCGCCGACCAGGTGGACGACCCCTACGTCCGGCTCATTCCGGTGCCGCCGAAGGCGAACTGGGCCCCCGAGCAGATCGTGTCGGGCTTCCTGGCCGCCTCGGGCAGCTTCGACGACAAGCAGCGCGTCGCCCGCTCCTACCTGGCCAAGCCCGGCGCGTGGACGCCCGGCCCGCGGCCGTCGGTCAGCGTGTTCAAGGACCGGCTCCAGCCCGTCATGGTCAAGCAGAACGCCGCCCAGGCCACCGTCCGGGTGGAGGGCGAGCAGCTCGGCGCGATCCGCGCCGACGGCCAGTACGTGGCCGACCCCAAGCGGGTCGCCGTCACCTTCGACCTCGCCAAGACCCCGCAGTCGGGATGGCGGATCGCCGCGCTGTCGGGGGACGCCGGGGCGCGGCTGCTGCTGACCAAGAGCGATGTGGAGCGCGCGTTCCGCACCGTCGACCTGTACTTCTTCGGGCCCGACCGCAGCGGGCTGGTCCCCAACGGGATCTTCCTGCCGCTGGTGGACCGGCAGAGCCTGCCCGCCCAGCTCGTCCAGGCGCTGCTCGGCGGCCCGACCTCGTGGCTGCGCGACGCGGTGCGCAGCGAGTTCCCGGCCGGCACCGAGCTGCGCGGCGTCACCGTGGACAACAAGATCGCCACGGTGGAGCTGAGCGGGGAGGCCGCCTCGGGCGACCTGCGGCGGATGTCGGCCCAGCTCAGCTGGACGCTGCGGCAGCTGTCGGAGATCCGCTACTGGAAGCTGCGGATCGACGGCGAGGACTACACCCCCGACGGCATGGGCGAGACCCAGCCGGTGTCGCGGTCCTGGGAGGAGTACGCCCCCGACGGCCCGCCCGACCGGCACAACGGCGAGGCGTACGCGATGGGCCTGGCCGGCGACCTCAGCCGCCTGGCCGGCGACCGGCCGCAGCCGGTGATGACCAACGACGCGGGCCGCCTCAGCCGGCCCGCCGTCTCGCCCGACGGCCGGGAGGCCGCCGGGCTCAGCCGCAGGCACGACCAGGTGCTGATCACCGACCTGACCGGCGACCAGCGGCTGCGCCCGCTGCTGACCGGGCGGGGCCGGCACTCGCGCTTCACCGCGCCCGCCTTCGACCGCAACGGCCGCCTGTGGACGGTGGAGAGCCGCGCCGACAAGTCCTGGCTGTGGGTGCGCGAGCGCGGCGGCCCGCCCGTCCAGGTCAAGGTGTGGGGGCTGGGCGGCCGCCAGGTGCTGGCCTTCCAGGTCGCCCGCGACGGGGTGCGCGCGGCCGTCATCGTCCGGATCGACGGCAAGGACCAGGTGCAGCTCGGCCGCATCATCCGCGCGCCGGACGGGGCGCTGGACGTGGGGTCGTTCCTGCCGGTCAGCTCCGAGCTGCCCGACGCCCGCGACCTGTCCTGGCGCGACTACGGCAGCCTCGCGGTGCTGGGGCGCAAGGAGCTGGACGAGACGGTGCTGCCGTACCTGATGCCGGTCGGCGGCGGCGCGATCACGCCGCTGGGCGGCGGGGTCCTGGACACGGCCCGCACCATCGCGGCCTCGCCGGGGGCGCCGGTGCTGATCGGCACCCAGACGGCCGAGGGATCGCGGGTGTGCCGCCAGCGGAACCCGCGCGAGCAGTTCAGCGAGTGGACGTGCTCGATCCCGGCGACGGACCCGACCTACCCGAACTAGGACGGTCCGCGCGGACCGGAGCCGGGGTCGAGGTCGGGGTTTTCCCCAGATCGCCGATCCGCCGTGCGGTGGTGCGCCGGGCGCCGCAGGATCGCCCCATGCGCCCGTACACGGCCTTGCTGGACCTGCTCCTCCCGCAGCGCTGCGCGGGCTGTTCCCGGGCCTCAGGGCCCCTCTGCGGCCGTTGCGGGGCCCTGCTGGACTCCGAGCCCACCCGCGTCCGCCCCGATCCCGTGCCGCCCGCTCTGCCCCCGGTCTGGTCGGTCACCCCCTACGCGGGGCCGGTCCGCGTGATGATCACCGCCTACAAGGACGACGGCCGCACGCCCCTCGCCGACCCGTTGGGCCGGGCCCTCGCGCGGGCGCTCGCGGCGGCCGTGGCCGACCCGCCGATCGCCGGGCCCTTCCTGGTGGTGCCCGTCCCCTCGGCGCGCCGCGCGGTGCGCCGCCGCGGGCACGACCCCATGCGCCGCATGGCGGAGGCGGCCGTCCGGGAGCTGCGCCGCGCCGAGCCACCCCGCGACCGGCCTGGCGGCCCTGCGCCAGCGCCGCCGCGTCCGCGACCAGGCGGGCCTGCCCCGCTCCGCCCGCGCCGCGAACCTGGCCGGCGCCCTGGAGGCGCACCCGGCGGCGGACGTGACGGGCCGCACGGTCGTCCTGGCCGACGACGTCCTGACGTCCGGCCACACCCTCGCGGAAGCGACACGTGCCCTGGGTGAGGCGGGCGCCGACGTTTCGGCCGCCGCCACCCTCGCGGTCACCCTCCGTAGACCCCGCGCCTGACCCGCGGGCGGCCCTGGCACCCTGTCGCGCGCGGCGCCGCGCCGGGCGGCCCGGCACGATGATCAGGTGATGTCGGTCTGGCCGGGACGGCAGGGGGCGGTCCCGCGGAGGGTGACTTTCTTCACGGCGACACGCCCGGCAGGTAGTTACTTACTGTAGTCATCGACCGTCCGAGATGTCGGTGATGCTGTGGTTGGTTGCGATATCAACGGTCACCGACGGTCGGTCGGAGGGTAGAGATTTTGCAAACTCACCTGGCGGCCAGGTACCTCTGACCTGCGCGGCCGCGATCGGCGGCAGCCCCTGCGGATACGGGGTTTCACGGCACGTGAGCGGCCTGTGGGAGGGTGTCGCGGGTCGCCGCGGAGGGGGTCCCGATGACGGTCAGTGAGTTTTTCCTCCCTTCACCCCCCTGACATTCGTGGCGTAAGGGGTTAGCGTTCCTGACATGGCACCCGCCCGGGTCCGTGGTTGCGTCGGATCGCTGTGCTCGTTGCGAGCATGGGAAGCGATCCGGCTAGCCGATGCCAGGCGCAGGCGAAACGGCCCACGTAAGGCGACTTCTCGTCGTCCGATCACGGTGCGCCTTAGAGGTAAGTCCTGCCCCGCCGGAGGATCAGACATCCTCCGAACCGGGAGAAGGGCAGTAGTGGCGATAGAGCTGCGAGCCCCTCGGCAGGCGGATGTGGGGACGAAGACCAGGTCGGCCGGGCGGGTGCGACCCATCCAGATGTGGCGTCCTCCCGGGGGCGGCGACGCCCCCGGGCCGGACGAGGAACGCGATCGGGAGAAGGGGGGTCCCGCGTGGACATCATCGTGAGGGGCCGGCACACCGACATCAACGACAGGTTCCGTCGGCACTGCGACACCAAGCTGGCCAAGATCGAGCGGCTCAACCAGAAGATCACCCGCGTGGACGTGGAGGTGTCCGAGGAGCGCAACCCGCGCCTGGCCGACCAGCGCGAACGAGTCGAGATCACCATCCGCGGGCGCGGCCCGGTGGTGCGGGCCGAGGCCGCCGCGGACGACCGCTACGGCGCGCTCGACCTGGCCCTGGACAAACTGGAGTCCCGACTCCGCCGCGACGCCGACCGGCGCAAGCCGCACCACGGCAGCCGCATCAACGCCAAGCTCGCCGCCGCCGTCCCCGAGCCGCTGCCCGCCACCGGCGCGGCGGTGGCCACCGACACCCTGACCGACACCCGGACCGACACCGAATCCGACGGCGCCGTCGCGGCCGCCGCGGCGGAGGCCGCCGCCGAGACCGACGGCAACCTCGTACCGATCCCCATGGACGGCGACGGCCCGGTCGTCGTCCGCGAGAAGTTCCACAAGGCCGAGCCCATGGGCATCGAGCAGGCCCTCTTCGAGATGGAGTTGGTGGGCCACGACTTCTTCCTGTTCCGCGACAAGGCCAACGGCGCCCCTTCGGTGGTCTACCGCCGCCGCGGGTGGGACTACGGCGTCATCCGCCTTGTCGAAGAGTGATGTGGCACTTGCGTCACGTCACGACCCGAAGCGTGTCATGATCTAGACGGACGTCAGCCGACAGGCCGCGGACGCGGCGGCCGGGCGCGCCTCGCACGGGTCCGTCCGTGCGCCGGGTGCCCGGCCGCGCGTCCGCGCCAGGCTCTCCGGGAACGGCCCCGGCCCCCTGCGCGTTGGGCTGAGGACGCCTCCCGACGGAGGACGTCCGACCGGTGGAGCCCGGCCCCGCACCAGGAGCCGGGAACCCGCACCGTTCCGGGGCCCGCCCCGGACCCGCAGCACGTCGAGGACGGCCCCGGTCCCGCACATCCCGGGGACGCCCCCGACGGCACCACCCGGACACCGCCGCCCGGGACGCCATCCCGGCCCCGGTGGAATCCGGCCCCGACCCGGGGCGCGCCGCACGGCGCGCCCGCACCGGGTCCGCACGACCTGCCGGGAGGGGCCGGGCCGCGCGAGCGCCGGCCCGCGACCCGTCCCGGTTTCCGGGCGCCCGCCCGGGGGACACCCCGGAGGCGCGCCGAGCCGTCCGCGGGCGACCGCGGGAGGCGACCCGTCCGGGGGCGACCCCGGATCCCGAAACCTGCATAGGCCCAAGATCACCGATTGCGAAGGGGGGAAGCGGCGTCCCCTCCACGCCGCGACTCAGGTGAGCGAGAATCCCGAGGCTCGCGGCGCCGCGGCGGTGCCCCGCCAGGCCGGCGCCGCCCCGCGCGGCGGGTCCGGCGCCGAGACCGGCGCGGCGGCCGGCGGAGCGGCCGACCCCATCCGCGTGCTCATCGTGGACGACCACGCGCTGTTCCGCCGCGGCCTGGAGATGGTCCTACAGGGCGAGGACGACATCGAGGTCATCGGCGAGGGCGGCGACGGGCACGAGGCCGTGCAGATGGCCGGCGACCTGCTGCCCGACGTGGTGCTCATGGACATCCGGATGCCGCGCCGCAGCGGCATCGAGGCGTGCACCGCGATGAAGGAGGCCGCGCCCAGCGCCAAGATCGTGATGCTGACCATCAGCGACGAGGAGGAGGACCTCTTCGAGGCGATCAAGGCGGGGGCCAGCGGCTACCTGCTGAAAGAGATCTCCATCGACGAGGTGCCGCAGGCGGTGCGCGCGGTGCACGGCGGCCAGTCGCTGATCAGCCCGTCCATGGCGTCCAAGCTGATCACCGAGTTCGCCTCGCTGGCCAAGCGCAGCGAGGAGCGCACCCAGCAGGTGCCCGCCCCGCGGCTGACCGAGCGCGAGATGGAGGTGCTGCGGCTGGTGGCGCGCGGCCTGGGCAACCGGGAGATCGCCAAGGAGCTGTTCATCTCCGAGAACACCGTGAAGAACCACGTCCGCAACATCCTGGAGAAGCTGCAGCTCCACTCCCGGATGGAGGCGGTGGTCTACGCGGTGCGGGAGAAGCTGCTGGAGATCACCTGACCCGGGATGTGACCGCTCAAGGCGTTTTGTCGGTGTCGTGGCCTAGCATCACGGCGTGACCTACGCCGAACTCTCCTCCACCGAGGCCCGCCGCCTGCAGCTGCGCGCCCAGGGCCTGCTGGGCGCGGGCGCGCGCAAGGGCGGCGTGCCGGGCGCCCTCGCCCGGCTGGGCGCCGTCCAGCTCGACACGATCTCGGTGCTGGCACGCTCGCACGAGCTGGTCCCGTACGCGCGGCTCGGCCCCGTCGGCCGGGCCGCCGTGGACGCCGCCTACTGGGGCGGGCCCGCCGCGCCGGGCGAGCCGCACCGGGCCCGCACGTTCGAGTACTGGGCGCACGCCGCCTCGATCCTGCCGGTGGAGGACTGGCCCCATTTCGCCTTCCGCCGCCGCGCGTACCGCGAGCGCGGCCACCGCTGGCACGAGGTCCCCGCGGAGGCGTGCGACCAGGTGCGCGCCCGCCTGAAGGCCGACGGCCCCCTCACCACCAAGGAGCTCGGCGGCGCGCGCTCGGGCCCCGCCACCGGCTCGATGTCGGACTCCTGGGCCTGGAGCGAGCACAAGATCGCCATCGAGTGGCTGCTGGACCTCGGCGAGGTCGTGTGCGTGCGCCGCGCCGGCTGGCGGCGCGTCTACGACCTGGCCGAACGCGCCATCCCCGCCCCCCTGCTGGACCGCGAGCCGAGCGACGCCGAGTGCCTGACCCACCTGGTGCGGCACGCCGGGCGCGCGCTGGGCGTGGCGACCCGCGCCGACCTCGCCGACTACTACCGCCTCAGGGGCGAGCAGGTCGACTCGGTGATCGAGGCCACCGGGCTCGTCCCCGTCACCGTCGCCGGCTGGCGGCACCCCGCCTGGGCCGACCCGGACGCGCTGGCCGAGCCCGTCCGCGGACGGCACGCCACCACGCTGCTGTCGCCGTTCGACTCGCTGGTGTGGGACCGCGCCCGCGCCTCGCGCGTGTTCGGCTTCGACCACCGGCTGGAGGCGTACGTGCCCAAGCACAAGCGGGTGCACGGCTACTTCGCGATGCCGGTGCTGGCGGGCGGGCGCCTGATCGGCCGGGTCGACCCCGGCCGCGAGGGCCGCACGCTGGTGGCCAAGCAGGTCTCGCTGGAGCCGTGGGCCGCCGCGCCCCGCCGGGTGGAGGCGTCGGCGACGGCCCTGGCCGAGGCGCTGCGGCGCGCCGCGGCGTGGGTCGGCTGCGACGACGTCCGGATCGAACACGCCGCCGACCCGGAACTCACCCCCCTGCTCCGTACGTTCCTCTAGCGCACGGACAAAACAGAGCGACCCGCCCGGGATCCCGATGCGCGATCCTCTCGGCGGGCCGTTCTCCACCTAACGGGCGTCAGCCGTGCGGCGTGTGCTGGGTGTCGCTCTTGACGGGCTTGTCGATCGTCTCGCCCGCCTGACCGCCCCGGCGCTGGGCCTTGCGGCTGCCGAACACCGAGTAGTCGACGATCTCGGGGATGACACGCGGGGCGTCCACCACCACATCGGAGAAGAGATGGACCGCCGCGCTCACCACCATCCCGACCACGATGACCGCCACACCCACCCAGAACAGCAGCCAGTTCGGGCCCAAGCACAACGCCACGCCACCGATGGCGAAGCCGATGAAAATGATAGAAACCGCGACCCACGAACTGGGCCGGCCGGCGTGCGAGCCGTGCGATTCCTCGGACATGATGCGCCTCCCCTCAGGTGCACTGAGAGATCTTTCCTTGACCTGACGGGTCAAACGAGACCCGTCCTGGATTGCGTCGCAGGGTGACCTAGACCATTCTGGGTCTCGCCTACGATGGCATCGTACGTGTGGTGTGCGTACCGCCCTCCAGCGGTGACCCACGATCTGCAAGGAGCCTCCGAGAGTGCCGCCAGTCATCGACAAGATCCTTCGTGCGGGCGAAGGCAAAATCCTGCGCAAGCTCAAGAAGCTCGCGGATCAGGTCAACTCGATCGAGGAAGACTTCCTCGAGATGAGCGACGCCGAGCTGCGTGAGCTGACCGACAAGTACCGGGAGCGCATCGCCGAGGGCGAGAGCCTGGACGATCTGCTGCCCGAGGCGTTCGCGACCGCCCGTGAGGCCGCCAAGCGCGTACTGGGGCAGCGGCACTACGACGTCCAGATCATGGGCGGCGCCGCGCTGCACCTGGGCAACATCGCCGAGATGAAGACCGGTGAGGGCAAGACCCTGACCTGTGTGCTCCCGGCCTACCTGAACGCGCTGTCCGGCAAGGGCGTGCACGTGGTCACGGTGAACGACTACCTGGCCAAGCGCGACGCCGAGTGGATGGGCCGCGTGCACCAGTTCCTCGGCCTCGACGTGGGCGTCATCCTCCCGCAGATGACCCCCGAAGAGCGCCGGGCCGCCTACGAGTGCGACATCACCTACGGCACCAACAACGAGTTCGGCTTCGACTACCTGCGCGACAACATGGCCTGGAGCCTGGAGGAGTGCGTCCAGCGCGGCCACAACTTCGCGATCGTGGACGAGGTCGACTCGATCCTCATCGACGAGGCCCGGACCCCGCTGATCATCTCCGGCCCGGCCGAGCAGAACTCCAAGTGGTACGCCGAGTTCGCCAAGATCGTCCCGCGGCTGAAGCGCGCCGAGCTGGTCAGCACCGCCGGTCAGGTCGACCAGTACGGCCCCGGCGACTACGAGGTCAACGAGAAGAAGCGCACCGTCGGCATCACCGAGTCGGGCGTGGAGAAGGTCGAGGACTACCTCGGCATCGACAACCTCTACGACTCGGTCAACACGCCGCTGGTCAGCTTCCTCAACAACGCCCTCAAGGCCAAGGAGCTCTACAAGCGCGACAAGGACTACGTCGTCATGAACGGCGAGGTCCTGATCGTCGACGAGTTCACCGGCCGCATCCTGCACGGCCGCCGCTACAACGAGGGCATGCACCAGGCCATCGAGGCCAAGGAGGGGGTGTCGATCAAGGACGAGAACCAGACCCTCGCCACCATCACCCTCCAGAACTACTTCCGCCTCTACGGCAAGCTGTCGGGCATGACCGGCACCGCCGACACCGAGGCCGCGGAGTTCAACAAGACCTACAAGATCGGCGTCGTGCCGATCCCGACGAACAAGCCGATGATCCGCAAGGACGTGGCCGACGTCGTCTACAAGACCGAGCAGGCCAAGTTCGAGGCCGTCGTCGACGACATCGCCGAGCGGCACGAGAACGGCCAGCCGGTCCTGGTCGGCACCACCTCGGTGGAGAAGTCCGAGCGGCTGAGCAAGATGCTCAAGCGGCGCGGCATCCCGCACCAGGTGCTGAACGCCAAGGCCCACGAGAAGGAGTCGGCGATCGTCGCCGAGGCCGGCCGCAAGGGCGCGGTCACCGTCGCCACCAACATGGCCGGCCGCGGTACCGACATCATGCTGGGCGGCAACCCCGACTTCCGCGCCGACCTGGAGCTGCACCAGCGCGGCCTCAACCCCCTCGACACGCCCGAGGAGTACGAGGCCGCCTGGCCCGAGGCGCTGGAGAAGGCCAAGGACGCGGTGAAGGGCGAGCACGAGGAGGTCGCCGAGGCCGGCGGCCTGTACGTGCTGGCCACCGAGCGGCACGAGTCGCGCCGCATCGACAACCAGCTGCGCGGCCGCTCGGGCCGCCAGGGCGACCCGGGCGAGTCCCGCTTCTACCTGTCCCTTGAGGACGACCTGATGCGGCTGTTCAACTCCGCCCGCGTCGAGGCGATCATGACCCGCCTCAACATCCCCGACGACGTGCCGATCGAGTCCAAGGTCGTCTCCGGCGCGATCAAGTCGGCGCAGAGCCAGGTCGAGCAGCAGAACTTCGAGATGCGCAAGAACGTCTTGAAGTACGACGAGGTCCTCAACCGGCAGCGCAAGGTCATCTACGCCGAGCGCCGCAAGGTCCTGGAGGGCGCCGACCTCTCCGAGCAGATCCGCAACATGATCCACGAGGTCGTGGACGGCTACGTCGCGGGCGCCACCGGCGAGGGCTTCGCCGAGGAGTGGGACCTGGACAAGCTGTGGAAGGCGTTCAAGCAGCTCTACCCGATCTCCCTCACCGTCGACGAGCTGGTCGAGGAGGTCGGCGGCGACATCTCCGGCCTGGACGCCGAGACGCTGGCCGAGAAGGTCCGCGAGGACGCCTTCGCCGCCTACGACAAGCGCGAGCAGGAGCTCGGCGCCGAGGTCATGCGCGAGCTGGAGCGCCGCGTCATCCTGTCGGTCCTGGACCGCAAGTGGCGCGAGCACCTCTACGAGATGGACTACCTCCAGGAGGGCATCGGCCTGCGGGCCATGGCGCAGCGCGACCCGCTGGTCGAGTACCAGCGCGAGGGCTACGACATGTTCAACGCGATGCTCGACGGCATCAAGGAGGAGTCGGTCGGCTACCTGTTCAACCTCGAGGTCGAGGTCGAGGACCAGCCCGCCGCCCCCGCCGTCGGCGCCAACCCGGTGGCCCTGAACAAGACGGCCGACACCGACGACGTCCCCGAGGACGACGTCCCGGCCATCCACGCCAAGGGCCTGGACGAGCCGCAGCGCCCGAAGAAGCTGGACTACTCGGCCCCGACCCTCGACGGCGAGGGCGGCGTGGAGCACCACACCGAAGAGGCCGAGGACGAGTACGCGGGCGTGAACCGCAACGACCCGTGCCCGTGCGGTTCGGGTAAGAAGTTCAAGCGCTGCCACGGCGACCCGCGCAGCAAGTAGGCGCAGGCGGGCAACGCAGGCGAGAACGGCCCTCCGGGTTTCCGGGGGGCCGTTCCGCGTTTGGTGCCGTGGGCTTCTGCCTGACCGGTGGGGCTGGCGTTGTGTCTTGCACGTGACCTGTGATGTGGGCCGTGTGCTTCGGACGTGCCCGACAACCCCAGCCCCACACGCCGACATGACCATCGACGTCAGCCCTGCGCCCGGCACATGACCAGTGACCTCGGCCCCGTGCCCGCACGTGACCGGGGACCTCAGCTCCGTGCCGGGCACAGGCCCAGTGACCCCAGCCCCGTGCCCGGTACAAGACCAGCAACCTCAGCTCCGTGCCGGGTTTTCCCTAACCTCAGCCACCGGGGGCGGGGGTGCAGGGGGCGGAGCCCCTTGCCCAGGGGCTCGCGGGGGACGGAGTCCCAGCGGCACTTAATGAACACGCAGGCGCGTAGCGTCTTCCTTGTGGGGGGTGTGGGGGGCTTGCCCCCTGCCGGGGTCGTAGGGGCTGGCCCCTGCCCGGACGACGCACGCACGGTGCGAGCCCTGGCGAGCGCCGGGCGGGCGGCGCCCGGATGTGGGGGTTTGGGGGGACGTCCCCCCAAGGCAAACACAGCCGCTTTCGCCGAGGACGCTGCACCGACTGTATCTGTGGGGGTCTACACCCGTCCGCCCAGCCGCACCCCGCGCGGGTTTGCCAACGTGACCGGCAACCCCGGCCTGTGCGGGGTTAGGTGCACGCGTGCACCGGCCCAGTCACGCGGGGGTTTTCCGCACCCGGCCAACGACCTCAGCCCGCGCCTCGCACCCCCGACCAGCCACCCCGACCCCGCGCCCTGCACGTACCCAACAACCCCAGCCCCACGCGGGGTTGGGTGCGCGCGCCTACTGAGCCAAGCGGAGATTTTGCGTATCCGGCCAACAACCTCAGCCCCGCGCTGCGCGCGCCGCGCACCCCGCGCGTCCCGTGCCTCGCGCTCGCGTCCCGTGCCTCGCGCTGGCCCTCGCGTATGGGTTCACCAAGCCGCGCCGTGCGCCCCGGGCCCTGCGCGTCCCGCGCGTGCTCCGCGCCTGCGCCCCGCACCCGCGCCCCGCGCCCCGCGCTGGCTCTCGCGTGTGGGTTCACCAAGTCGCACCCTGCGTGAGCTCTTTACCGCCTGCCGTGGCTGTGCCCGGCTTGCGCTAGCAAGCCGGGCACAGCCACGGCAGGCGCAGTCTGAACCTCTGCTTGCGCAGGGCAGGACGTTGCGGGCTGGGCTTGGCGGGGGTTCTTACCTCAACCCCGTGCGGGCTGGGGTTGCTGGGCATGTGGGCAAACCCGCGCGGGGCCGGGGTTGTTGGGTGCGCGGGCAAACCCGCGCGTGGTTGGGCTGGGTGGGGCCGTGTAGACCCCCACTAACTGAGTCGGTGCCTCGTCCTCGGCGAAAGCGGCTGTGTCTCCTTGGGGGGACGTCCCCCCAAACCCCCACATCCGGGCGCCGCCCGCCCGGCGCTCGCCAGGGCTCGCGCCGTGCGTGCGTCGTCCGGGCAGGGGGCCAGCCCCCTACGTCCCCCGGCGGGGCGCTGCCCCACACCCCGCAACGGACGGTTTCGCCGCAGTGCTTGCTTCACACGGCAGGGGCTCCGCCCCCGCACCCCCGGCAAGGAAGGCGCTTCGCGCCTGCGTGCTTGTTTTAGGGGCCGCTGGGACTCCGTCCCCCGCGGCCCCCTGGGCAAGGGGCTCCGCCCCCTGCACCCCCGCCGCGACGGCTGAGGTTGTCGGGCATGTACCAGGCGGGGGGCTAGGGTTGCCGGGCGCGGCCCTCGACCTGCCGGGAGCCCTGGGCAGGGCGAGGGCCACGCTCAGCTGGTCAGCCCGCCTGGCGACGGGCCGGTCTCGACTTGATCGGGGTCGTCGTCTCCACCGCCGTGCAACGCCACTGCCCCCTGTGCCGCTCCAGCCGGAACGCCAGCGCCTGGATGTGGCCCGCCAGGACCACCACCGCGCTCGCCTCCACAACGCCCGGAGCCGGTTCCTGCGCCCGTACGGACAGGACTCGCGGCGGAGCCACCCTCGCCCCCGCCGCCACGGGGATCTGGTGGGCCGCCACCCCCGCCCTCACCTGGGGAAGCGCCCTCGCGTCCAGGTGGCGGGGGACCCGGATGCCCGCCAGCACCTCGATGACCAGGCGCGCGGTCATCTCCGCCACGTCCCGCACGCTCGTCTCCGGCGAGCTCACCAGGTGCAAGGCGGGCGGCGTACGCGGGACGGACGGGCTACTCGGAGCAGCCCCCGCCCCTCCGGACGGCGGTGCGCCCCGGACCGGGCGTAGGTGCGCTCTCACCGTCCCCACCGGCCCCTGAACGACGCTGTGCGGCGTGTAAGGCACCACTCGGACCGGCGGGCGGTTGCTGGACGGCATGACGGCCTCCTTCTCGACGTGTCGTGGAGAAAGAGAGACCTCAGCGAGCCCTGATACCTCCTGGCCGGATGCGGGCGTCCCCGTAACGCGGAACGCCGAGGTGGCGGAGCCTCGGAACGGCTCCGCCACCTCGGCGGTCATGGCCCTGGGCTGGACGGGCCGGGATTGGGGGTGGGGCCGGGGCGCGGCCGGGCGGGGTTGTTACGCGGGTGAGTCCTGGGTTTCGGACTTGCCCTTCTTCCCCGTCCGGCCCTTCTTCGCCCCCGCCGCCACCTCGGGGGAGGCCGCCGGGTCCGCCGCGACCGAGTCCTCGCCCTCCGGCTCGCGGCCCGGGGTGGCGAAGTTGAACTTCTCGATCAGGAACTTGAAGACGAAGAAGTACACCAGGAAGTACAGGACGCCCAAGCCGAGGATGAGGGCCAGGCCCTTGGTGTTGTCCTTGGTCGCGTTCAGCGCCATGTCGATCAGGCCCGCCGAGAAGCCGAAGCCGAGCTGGGCTCCGGCCGCCTCCAGCACGGCCATCGAGATGCCGGTCAGCACCACGTGCACGCCGTACAGGACGGGGGCCACGAACATGAACGCGAACTCGATCGGCTCGGTCACGCCCGTCACGAACGCGGTGAGGGCCGCCGAGATCATGATGCCGCCGACGGCCGGGCGGCGGTGCGCCGGGGCCGCGCGCCACATCGCCAGCGCCGCGCCGGGCAGGCCGAACATCAGCACCGGGAAGTAGCCCGCCAGGAAGCCGCCCGCGTCGGGGTCGCCGGCCAGGTAGCGGTTGATCTCGCCGTGCACCATGCCGTCGGGGCCCTGGAAGTCGCCGAACACGAACCAGATCAGCGAGTTGGGGATGTGGTGCAGGCCGAACGGCAGCAGCAGGCGGTTGATCACGCCGTAGATGCCCGCGCCCGCCGCGCCCGCGCCGGTCACCCAGTTGCCGAAGTCGGCCAGCACGCCGCCGAGGAACGGCCACACCAGGCCGATCACCACGCCCAGCGACAGCGCGGCCAGCGCCGTGATGATCGGAACGAACCGGCGGCCGCCGAAGAAGGCCAGGTAGGTGGGCAGCTTCACCCGGTAGAAGCGCTGGTAGAGCAGGGCGGCGATGATGCCGATCAGGATGCCGCCGAGCACGTCGGTCGGGTTCTTGGCGCCCCAGTCGATGACGCTGACGGCCTTCCCGTCCGCCATCTTCTCGATCATGAAGCGGCCCTTGAGCTCGGCGCTGTCGCTGAGCGAGAACATGACCTTGGAGACGCGGTCGAAGACCAGGTAGCCGACCACGGCGGCCAGCGCGGTGGAGCCGTCGGCCTTCTTGGCGAAGCCGATCGCGACGCCGACCGCGAACAGCAGCGGCAGGGCCTCCAGCAGGGCGTTGCCGGCCTGGCCGACGACGCTGGCGACCTTGTCCCAGCCGAGGCCGTCGGCGCCGAGCAGGTCGGGCTGGCCGAGGCGCAGCAGCAGGGCGGCGGCGGGCAGGACGGCGATCGGCAGCATCAGGCTGCGGCCGATGCGCTGCAGGACGGCGAACGCGCTGGAGCCGCGCTTCGGCCCGGCCGTCCCGTCCGCTGCGACAGCGGTGCTCATCAGGGGGTTCCTCTCCTCTTAGCGGGTTTCGCTGGGGCGCGATGGGGGATTTCCGAGGGCCGTGTGGATCTGGTAGCGGTCGGCCCGGTAGGTCGACACGCCCAGCTCCGCGCAGACGCCGTTGATGTAGGAGCGGCGCTGCAGCAGCAGGACGGCGCTGCTGCGGGGGATCTGGAGCCGCCGCGCCTCGGCGGCGTCGGCGAGCACGGCGTCGATGGTCTGGTCGCCGGCGTCGAAGACCAGCCCGTACACCGCCTCCAGCACGCCGTACAGGGAGCGGTCGGCCAGCCGCCGGTCCAGCAGGTCGGGGGCCAGCGAGGCGAGGATGTGCGCGCGCTCGACGGCCATGGGCTGGCCGTCGGCGGTGCGCAGCCGCTCGATGACGTGGATCGGGGTGCCCGTTTCGACGTCGAACAGCCGGGCCAGCCGCGCGTCGGCGGGGAGGGTGCGCCGGTCCAGGTCCACCGCGCCCGGCCGCAGGCCCCGGGCGAGCATGTCCTCGGTGAACGAGATCAGCCGCAGCGGCATCTCCAGCTTGGGCCGTGCCACGAAGGTGCCCTTGCCGGGGACGCGGTACAGCCGCCCCTCGGTGACCAGTTGCTCGACCGCCTGCCGGACGGTCATGCGGGACAGCTCGTAGCGCGCGCACAGCTCGCGCTCGGAGGGGATCAGCGCGTCCACCGGCAGCTCCGCGCTCTCGATCAGGTCGAGCAGGATCGCGCGGAGCTGGAAGTACTTGGGGACGGGACTGTGCGGATCAATGGTCGTCACGGGGGGCGTCCTCGCCGGATCGACAGGTTCGTACTGGTCTAGGCCGGACTAGACCACATGCCGGAAAGGAGTGTCAATGCCCTGAGCGGTAACGGACCGATCACGCAAGATCGTGAATTTGTGCAGGTCAGAGGGGTGGAACGGCGGCGGACCGGGGGTGATCCCCGGTCCGCCGCCGCCCGTCGGACGGGGTCAGAGGCCGTCCTTGCGCATGTCCGGCGGCTCCTCGTCCTCCGGCTCGCGGCCCGGCGTGGGCAGGTTCAGCCGTTTGATCAGGAAGGTGAAGATCCCGAAGTAGAGGAAGAAGTACAGCACCCCCATGCCGATGATCAGTCCCAGATGCCGGGTGTTGCTCTTGGTCGCGTTCAGCACCATGTCGATCAGCCCCGCCGAGAACGCGAAGCCGAGCTGGGCGTCGGCCGCCGCCAGCACGTACATCGAGATGCCGGTCAGCACCACGTGGATGCCGTACAGCAGCGGCGCCACGAACATGAACGAGAACTCGATCGGCTCGGTCACCCCGCACACGAACGCGGTGAGGGCCGCCGAGATCATCAGGCCGCCCACCGCGTCCCGCTTGTGCGGCGGCGCGGCCCGCCACATCGCCAGCGCCGCGCCGGGCAGGCCGAACATCAGCACCGGGAAGAAGCCCGACAGGAACGTGCCCGCGTGCGGGTCGCCGGCCAGGTAGCGGTTGATCTCGCCGTGCACCGCGCCGTCCGGCCCGTCGTAGGAGCCGAACACGAACCAGATCAGCGAGTTCAGGATGTGGTGCAGGCCGAACGGCAGCAGCAGCCGGTTCGCCATCCCGTAGATGCCCGCGCCGACCGCGCCGAGCCCGGTCAGCCAGTCGCCGAACGAGTCGATCCAGCTGCCCAGCACCGGCCAGATCAGCCCGAACACCACGCCCAGCACCAGCGCGGCCACCGCGCTGATGATCGGCACGAACCGGCGGCCGCCGAAGAAGGCCAGCCACGACGGCAGCTTGATCTTGTAGAAGCGCTGGTAGAGCAGGGCGACCATGAGGCCGACGACGATCCCGCCCAGCACCTGGGTCGGGTTCTTGGCCCCGAGGTTCAGCACCTCCTTGGCGCTGTCGCCGTCCTGGACCATCTGCGTGACGCTCCCCTTCAGCTCCGAGCTGTGCTGGAAGAGCGTCTTGGACACCCGGTCGAACACCAGGTAGGCCACGATCGCGGCCAGTGCCGTGGAGCCGTCGGACTTCTTGGCGAACCCGATCGCGACGCCCACCGCGAACAGGATCGCGAGGTTGTCCAGCAGCGCCCCGCCGGCCGCCGCGAACACCTCCGCGATCCGGTTCCAGCCGAGGCCGTCCTTGCCGAGCAGGTCGTCCTGCCCCAGCCGGAGCAGGATGCCGGCCGCGGGCAGGACGGCGATCGGCAGCATCAGGCTGCGGCCGATCCGTTGCAGCACCGCGAACGTCGCGGACCACGCGCCGCGTGTCCCGCCGCCGGACGCGGCGGTCGTGGAACTCATGAGCGGACGACCTCCCCCGAGAGGGCCCCGCCCGGACAAGTGGGACCCGACATCTTCGCTCTAACGGTTTCCTGGGATATGGTGCGTACTGGTCTAGTCCGGACTAGACCAGTCGTCGGAGGCGACGACCAGTGGTTTCGGCGTCACGGAGCGTGCGCACCTATGGCAGCACTTCTGATCACCGCGAACAGCTTGATCACTTCCCCCGGGGAAGGTCCTACCCGCGTGGTGTCCCCGGGATTCGTCCGGGTCGAGAACGGTGTGATCACCGAGGTCGGCGAGGGCCGCCCGGCGGAGACCGCCGACGTGCACCTCGCCGAGGGGATCCTGGCACCGGGCCTGGTGGACCTCCAGGTCAACGGCTTCTACGGCTACGACATGGTGGACGCCGACGAGCGCGGCTGGCAGGCCGTCGTGTCCCGGCTGCCCGAGACCGGCGTGACCGCGTTCCTGCCCACCTTCATCACCGCGCCCGTCGAGGTGCAGGCCGCCGCGCTGACCCGCGCCCAGGGGCTGCTGCCGCGCCTGCCCGTCGGCTCCAAGGTGCTCGGGGTGCACCTGGAGGGCCCGTTCCTGTCGCCCAAGCGCAAGGGCGCCCACAACCAGGTGTTCCTCACCGACCCCGCGCCCGACGCGATCGCGAAGCTGCTGGAGACCGGCCTGGTCAAGCTGGTCACCCTGGCCCCCGAGCGCGACGGCGCCCTGGCGGCGGTCCGCGCACTCGCCGACGCGGGCGTGCTGGTCAGCGTCGGGCACAGCGACGCCACCGCCGCGCAGACCGCCGCCGCGGCCGACGCCGGGGCCCGCATGGTCACCCACATCTTCAACGCCCAGTCCGGCGTGCACCACCGCGACCCCGGCGTCGCGGTCCAGGCGCTGATCGACCCGCGCCTGCACCCCGGCCTCATCGCCGACCTGCACCACGTCGCCCCGGAGGTCTGCCGCCTGGTGTTCCAGGCCGCGCCCGGCCGCGTGGTCCTGGTCACCGACGCCGCCGCCTCGGCCGGGATGCCCCCCGGCACCTACGAGCTGGGCGGCGAGCCGATCACCATGCCCGAGCAGGGCCCCCCGCTGCGCGCCGACGGCACCATCGCCGGTTCCGGGCTGCGGCTGGACGAGGCCGTCGGCAACGCGGTGTCCCTCGGCATCGACCCGGTCGTCGCCATCGACGCCGCCACACGCGTACCCGCCGACCTGATCGGCCGATCCGACCTCGGGCGCATCGCCCCCGGCGCCGCCGCCGACCTGGTCTGGTTCGACGACGGCTACCGGGCGCGTACGACGTGGATCAACGGGCAGAAAGTCTTCTGAGGGGGATCATGAGCACCACCAGCCGCATGCGCGCCGAGATCGGCGAGCAGCCCGCCGCGCTGCGCGCCACCATCGACGGCCTGCTGCCGCGCGTCGCCGACATCGCCAAGCTCGCCGAGGGCACCCGCCAGGTGCTGTTCATCGCGCGCGGGTCGTCCGACAACGCCGCGGTGTACGGCCGCTACCTGGTGGAGTCGCACGCCGGGCGGCTCGCCACGCTGGCCGCGCCGTCGATCGCCACCACCTACAAGCGCGACCTCGACCTGTCGGGCGTGCTGGCGGTCGCCATCAGCCAGTCCGGCAAGACCGAGGAGATCGTGCAGACCATGGACTGGGCCGCCCGCTGCGGCGCCCGGACCGTGGCGGTCACCAACGGCGCCGGCTCGCCGCTGGCCGAGTCCGCCGAGATCGCGCTGATCACCGAGGCGGGCGAGGAGCTGGCGGTCCCGGCGACCAAGACCTACACCACCCAGCTCGCCGCGCTCGCGGTGCTCGGCCTCGGCCTCGGCGCCGAGGTGGACGCCGGCGACCTCGCCCGCGTGCCCGATGAGGTGGAGCGGGTCATCGCCGCCACCGAGGCGTCGGTCGCGCTGCCCGAGATCGTCCAGGCGCTGTCGGAGGTGCCCGGCACGGTCGTGTCCGGCCGCGGCATCGCCTTCGGCACCGCGCTGGAACTGGCCCTGAAGATCAAGGAGGCGTGCTACCTGCACGCCATGGGCCTGTCCTACGCCGACCTGCTGCACGGCCCGATCGCGGTCGTGGACGCCGAGACCCCGGCGCTGCTGGTGGCCGCCAACGAGGGGCCGACGCTGCCGGGCACCGTCGCGCTCGCCAAGCGGGTGCGCGGCGCGGGCGCGGCCGCGTTCGGGGTCGGCGGCGGCGACGCCCTCGCCGAGGCCAGCACCGCCGCGCTGGCGGGGCCGGACCTGCCCGAGTGGGTCGCGCCGCTGGGCCTGATCGTGCCCGGCCAGATCCTCGTCGAGAACCTGGCCCGCACGCTGGGCCTGGACCCCGACGTGCCGCGCGGCCTGAACAAGGTCACCCAGACCGACTGAGAACAAGGAGTCACCGATATGGACAAGGCCGAGGCCATCGTCGCCGCCCTGGGCGGCGCCGACAACATCGTGGAGATCGAGCCGTGCGCCACGCGGCTGCGCACCGAGGTCTCCGACGCGGGGCTGGTGAACGAGGCGGGCCTGAAGGCCGCCGGCGCCTTCGGCGTCATGCGCAGCGGCACCGTCGTGCAGGTCGTGGTGGGCCCCGAGGCCGACACCATCGCCAGCGACATCGAGGACATCCTCGACTAGGGAGGCCCAGCCATGACACGAGTACTGTCCCCGGTCGCCGGCCGCGCCGTCGGCCTGCCGGGCGTGCCCGACCCGGTGTTCGCCCAGGCCATGGTGGGTCCGGGCACGGCCGTGGACCCCGAGCGCGGGCCGGGCGAGGCGATCGCCCCGGTCTCGGGGAAGATCGTGAAGCTGCACCCGCACGCCTTCGTGGTGGTGGACGCCGAGGGGCACGGCGTGCTGGTGCACCTCGGCATCGACACCGTCCAGCTGAAGGGCGAGGGCTTCCGGCTGCTGGCCGGCGAGGGCGACGAGGTGACCGCGGGGCAGGCGCTGGTGGCCTGGGACCCGGCCGAGATCGAGGCGGGCGGCCGCTCGCCGATCTGCGCGGTCGTCGCCCTGGACGCCGGGGCCGACGCCCTGTCGCAGGTCGTCGACAGCGGCGAGGTCGCCAAGGGCACCGAGCTGTTCCGGTGGAACTGAGCCCTTGACCGAACTGAGCCTGGAAGCCGTGGCGTTCGACCTGGACGGCACGCTGATCGACACCGAGCCCCGCAACCGCGTGATGTGGTCGCGGCTGTTCGACGCGCACGGCGCCCCCTACGACGAGGCGCTGATCGCCTCGTTCGCCGGGCGCCGGGGCCGCGAGGCGCTGGCCGACCTGCTGCACCTGTTCCCCGGGCGCGGCGTGGAGGAGCTGTTCCAGCAGGCCCTGACCTACGAGAACGCCCCGGACATGCCCGCCGCCCGGCCCGTTCCGGGCGCGGTCGAGCTGGTCCGCGCGCTGCACGCGGCGGGCGTCCCGGTCGCGGTGGTGACCTCGGGGATGCGCGGGTACGCCTTCGGGCTGCTGGACGCCCTCGGCGTGCGCGACCTGCTGGAGCTGGTGGTGACCGCCGACGACGTGACCGTCGGCAAGCCCGATCCCGAGGGCTTCCTGGCCGCCGCGCGCGGCCTCGCCGTGCCGCCGGAGCGCATGGTGGCCTTCGAGGACGCGCCCGCCGGGGTGGCCGCGGTCAAGGCCGCGGGTATGACCTGCGTGGGGATCACCACCACCCAGCCGCCGGACGCGCTGGCCGCGGCCGACCGCGTGGTGGCCGACCTATTGGAAATAGCCGTACTGCCCGGCCCCGTGCTGCGGGTGCCGGGGAGCTGACGAGGAGTCGCCGTGAGCGAGCGTAATGTCAAGATCGAGTCCACGGTGGGGCTGCACGCCCGCCCGGCCGCGCTGTTCGTGCAGACCGCGGCCAAGGCCCCGATGGACGTCACCGTCGCCAAGCAGGGCAAGGACCCGGTCAACGCCAAGAGCATCCTGGCGGTCCTGGGCCTGGACGCGCGGCACGGCGAGCAGGTGACGCTGAAGGCCGAGGGCGACGGCGCCGACGAGGTGCTGGACCAGCTGCAGGCCATCCTGGCGCAGCCGGAGCCCTCCGGTGCCTGAGCGGCTGATCGGCGCCGGGGTGAGCCCCGGCGTCGGCCACGGTCCGGTGCGCGGCATCGCGGGCGCGGTGCCCGAGCCGCCCGAGGGCGACCGGCACGGCGGCGACGCCGAGGCGGCGCGGGCCGCGGCGACCGCCGCGCTGGAGGCCGTGGCCGCCGACCTGGAGGAGCGCGGCGAGCGCGCCGCCGCCGCGGGCAACACCGAGGGCCGCGACGTGCTGAACGCGCAGGCCCTCATGGCGCGAGACCCCGGCCTGGCCGAGGGCGCCGCCGCCAGGATCGGGGAGGGGACCTCCGCGGCCCGCGCGGTGTTCGAGGCGTTCGCGGTCTACCGCGAGATGCTCGCCGGGGCGGGGGAGTACCTGGCGGCCCGCGTGACCGACCTGGACGACATCCGCGACCGTACGGTCGCGCGGCTGCTCGGCCTGCCGATGCCGGGCGTGCCCGATTCCGACGAGCCGTTCGTGCTGGTCGCGCGCGACCTGGCCCCGGCCGACACCGCCGTGCTGGACCCGGCGCAGGTGGTCGCGTTCGTGACCGAGGAGGGCGGCCCGACCAGCCACACCGCGATCCTGGCCCGCACGATGGGCGTCCCGGCCGTGGTGGCGCTGCCCGGCGCGACCGCACTCGCCGACGGCACGATGGTGCTGGTGGACGGCGCGGCGGGCACGGTGCGGGTGGACCCGACCGAGGCCGAGGTCGCCGAGGCGCGCGCCGCTGCCGCCGCCCGCGCGTCCGCGCTGGAGGGCGCGACCGGCCCCGGCGCGACCAAGGACGGCCGCGCGGTCCCGCTGCTGGCCAACATCGGCGGCCCCAAGGACCTGGACGCGGCGCTGGCCAACGGCGCGGAAGGCGTGGGCCTGTACCGGACCGAGTTCCTGTTCCTGGACCGTTCCACGCCACCGTCCGACGCCGAGCAGGAGGACGCCTACCGCCGCGTGCTGGAGGCGTTCCCCGAGGGCCGCGTGGTGGTGCGGGCGCTGGACGCGGGCGCCGACAAGCCGCTGGCGTTCCTGCCGCCGCCCGGCGAGGAGCCCAACCCGGCGCTCGGCGAGCGCGGGCTGCGGATGTTGCGCCGCCACGAGGACGTGCTGACCGCCCAGCTGTCGGCCTTGGCCCGCGCCGCCGCCGGGCAGAGCGCCAAGCTGCAGGTCATGGCCCCTATGGTGACCGACGCCGAGGAGGCGGCCTACTTCGCCGCCGCCTGCCGCGCCGCGGGCATCGAGCACCCCGGCGTCATGATCGAGGTCCCGGCGGCCGCGCTGCGCGCCCGCGACCTGGCGCCCGAGATCGAGTTCTTCAGCCTGGGCACCAACGACCTGACCCAGTACACCTGCGCCGCCGACCGCCAGATCGGCGGCCTGGCCGGCCTCCAGGACCCGTGGCTGCCCGCCGTGCTGGACCTGGTGGCGCTCGCGGCGGACGCGGGCGTGCCGTGCGGCGTCTGCGGCGAGGCCGCTGGCGACCCGGCCCTGGCGTGCGTGCTGGTGGGCCTGGGCGTCACCTCGCTGTCGATGAGCGCCCCGTCGCTGCCCCTCGTCCGCGCGGCCCTGTCCCGCCACACCCTGGCCGAGTGCCGGGCGGCGGCGGAGGCGGCCCGAGGGACGCGCTCGGCGGCCGGGGCCCGCGAGGCGGCCCGCGCGGCCCTGCCCGCCCTGGCGGAGCTGGGCCTGTAGACCTGCGGACGGCGAGGTCACCCGGTGTAGGGGTGACCTCGCCGCCCGTCAGCGGCGACGGAACGGCAGCACGCCGTCGGGGACGCGGACATCCGGTCAGGCGCGGTCGAGCTCGGTGAACAGCGCGGTGAAGGCGACCGGGTCGGTGAGGGACAGCTCCCCTTCGTGCACGCCGACGAGCTGGTAGTTCGTCCGAGACCAGTCCAGCCGGTACTCGCGCACGAACTTGACGTACAGGTCGTCGTCCAACGTCACCACCAGGTAGACGGGGATCTGCTCCTTGGCGTACTCGGCGACCTTCTGGACGGTGTCGGCCTGCTCGCTGCCGGGTGACACCACCTCGACCACGACCAGCGCGTCACCGCTGGTGAGATCGGTGCCACGTGCCAGGCAGCGGTGCACGGTCACGTCGGGCCGGCGGAACGAGAGCCAATCGCCATCGGCGTTGCGGTGGAAACGGCGGTAGTGCATGTCGACTTCGGTACTGACCGCGATGCAGGGCGTGTCCGGGCGGGCCCGTTCGATCGCCTCGGCCAGTCGCCGCGCCACCCGGGAATGCTCCACGCTGCCCGAGTGCAGGAAGACCACATGATTGTCGACGACTTCGATGGACCGGCGAACGTGGTCGGGCAGCTCCGCGTACTGCGCGGCGGTCAGGAGCAGGGACTTGGGGTCGGTCGCCCAGACCGGCATGGACATCG
The DNA here is from genome assembly GCA_050936435.1 of Spirillospora sp. CA-253888. Classification (GTDB taxonomy): domain Bacteria; phylum Actinomycetota; class Actinomycetes; order Streptosporangiales; family Streptosporangiaceae; genus Spirillospora. The sequence continues at coordinate 2,492,451 of JBNJMT010000001.1, read as the reverse complement.
GTACGCACCTCATTTCGCCGAGGTCCACGCTACCGGCGGATGAAGCCGGGGCGCCGGTGGGGCGCGCGGGTGGCGGGGTCAGGGCACCAGCAGCCATTTCGCGCCGGTCTTGCGCAGGGTGAAGCGGGCGGCCAGGGCGCCGCCGGGGCGGGCCGGTTCGTCCTTCCACTTCAGGTCCTCGAACTGCACGCTGTACTCTCCGGGGCCCGCGCCCGGCTCCGCCGTCGGGACGGTCACCGTGCGCAGCGCCGCCAGGTCCTTGGGCCGCATCTTGCGGCGGGCCTGGGGGAGGCCGGGGCGGCAGCCGCCCGGTTTGCCGTAGATCGCCCGTTCGTAGGCCGGGGTCAGCAGGGCGCAGACCTTGGCGTCGCCCGACGCCATGCCCCGCAGGTACCTGGTGAGGGCCGTCCGGGCGGCGGCGGTCTGCTTCGGCGGGATCGCGGTGTGCGCGCTGGGACGCGGCGGCGCCTCGGCGGCGGGCTTGGCCGGTGCGGGGTCGTCGCTGCACGCGGCGGCGGGCAGGGCGAGGGCCACGACGAGGAGCAGGCGCAGGCGCACGGGACCTCCCGGAAGGTAAGCGCGCGCTGATCCTGCCAGGCCGCCGCCGGGCCGTCTAGCGGTAGGTGAGGCCGGTGCCGATCGGGGCGCCCGCCGGGACCGGGAGCTTGCCGGTGGGCTTGACCTGGCCGGACAGGACGCGGCCCAGCGCCTGCACCGCGACGGAGCCCGAGGAGTAGGTCGCCAGCGCCGCGTCGGCCCCGCCCGCCCTGGCGAGGTCGTAGGGGCGGCCCAGGGCGGCGACCACGACGGGCTTGCCGCCGGCGGCCCGGATGCGGGCCGACGGGTCGGAGTTCAGCGTGGTCAGGACGGTCACGTCGGCGGACCCCGGCGCCGTGACGGTGCGCAGCCCGGCGCCGCGCAGCGCCGCCGCGAGGGTGTCGCTGCGGGGACCGGAGACGTACACGCGCTTGCCCTTCAACGGCAGCACGCCGCCCTTGTTGCGGACCAGCGTGACCGCGTGCTCGGCGACCCGGCGCGCGACGGCCTTGTTGGCGGCCGACCCGACGATCTGGTCGGCGCGGGCGGGGTCGGCCTGGGTGCCCCCGAACAGCCCGCGCTTCTCCTTCAGCCGCAGGATGTGCCCCACGGCCTCGTCCAGCCGCTGCTTGGAGACCTTGCCGCTGCGCACCGCCTTCATGACCGCCGCGTGCGCGCGGGGCAGGCTGGGCGGCATCAGCAGCTGGTCGGCCCCGGCGTTGAGCGCCCGGACGGGCGTCGCGGCGTCGCCGTACTTGCGGCGCGCGCCCTCCATCTGCAGCGAGTCGGTGACGATCACGCCCCGGTAGCCCAGCTTCTGCCGCAGCAGCCCGGTCAGCACCGCGCGCGACAGCGTGGAGGGGTCGCCGGAGTCGTCCAGCTTCGGCACCACGATGTGCGCCGACATGATCGCGTCCACGTCGGCGGCGACCGCGGCCTTGAACGGCGGGGCGTCCAGCCGCTCCCACTGCTCCCGGGTGTGCTTGATCACCGGCAGTCCGGTGTGGCTGTCGGTGGCGGTGTCGCCGTGCCCGGGGAAGTGCTTGGCGGTCGCGGCTACCCCGGCCGACTGGTAGCCGCCGATCGCCGCGCTCAGCAGCGTGGACACCAGCTTGGGGTCGGAGGAGAACGAGCGGACGCCGATCACCGGGTTGGCCGGGTTCACGTTGACGTCGGCGACCGGGGCGTAGTCCTGGTTGATGCCGACGGCGCGCAGCTCGGTCGCGGTGACGCGGGCGGCGTCGCGCGCGTCGTCGGTGCTGCGGGTCGCGCCCAGCGCCATGTTGCCGGGGAAGCGGGTGATGAACGGGGTGCGCGTCACCAGGCCCTGCTCCTCGTCCACCCCCAGCAGCAGCGGCACCTTCGACGCCTTCTGCAGCCGGTTGGACAGCGCGGCGGTCTTGCGCGGGGTGGTGAGGTTGCCGGGGAAGTAGATGAAGCCGCCCACGTGGTACTTCTTGATCATCGACTCGGCGTCGGCGGCACCGGAGAAGGTCGGCACGAACAGCTGGCCGACCTTCTCCGCCAGGCTCATGTCGGCGACGAAGCCGGGGATCCACGTGCTCTGCGGCCGCGGGCTCGGGCTCGCCGGCGACGGCTTCGCCGGGCTCGGCGCCGAAGACCCGGCGACGGGCGCGGGCGCCTTCTCGCAGGCGGCCAGCGGCAGTGCCAGCAGCGCCGCGACCGAGGCCGCGACGGCGGATGACGGGCGATGCACCGGACCAGGCCCCCCGACAAGGTCGTTACTCGTTCGTGATCTGACCTCGCGACGTTAGCCGCTCCTTCTGGCGCTGTCGAGCCGACGCGGTCGGGTCCGGCCGTGCGGGGGGCGAGGTCGGCGGCGTGACGGGCGGCGTCAGGTCCCGGGCCGTGCCGGTGAAGGACGGTTCGGGGAAGTCCTCGCCCGGCAGCGCCGTCGCCGCCCTGGACATGAAGGCCCGCCAGATCCGCGCCGGGACGTCCTGGCCCGACACCACGCCGCGGTGGCCGGGCAGGTTCCGCAGCGTCCGGGACCTGGCGTCGGACACCACCACCGCCGCCGACAGCCGGGGGACGTACCCGACGAACCAGGCGTCGCGGCTGCGGTCGGAGGTGCCGGTCTTGCCCGCCGCCTGCCGGTCGGCCAGCGCGGCCCGCCGCCCGGTGCCCGTGAGCACCGTGCTGCGCAGGGCGTAGGTGGCCTGCGCGGCCTGCTCGCGGGTGAGCACCCGGCGGCCCGGCCGGGTCCAGGGCAGCGGCACCTCGCGCCCCTGCGCGTCCACGACCCGGGTGACCAGGTGCGGGGTGACGGCGGTGCCGCCGTTGGCGAACGCCGCGTACCCGGCCGCCTGGACCGACGCCGGGACGTCGGCGACGCCGAGCGCGACCCCGGCCTGCCCCTTGAACGGCCTCAGCGCCGCCGCCGGGACGCCGAAGTCCTCGGCGGTGCGGATCACGTTGTCGATCCCCGCCTCGAACGCCAGCTTCACGTATCCGGTGTTGACCGACAGCGCGGTGGCCCGGACCAGGTCCATCGTGCCCAGCGAGCCGATCTTCTCGTCGTTGTCGACCAGGTAGCCGGGCGTGCTCAGCGGGGTGGTCTCGCCGTTGGGCGCGAACTTCACCGGCGACCTGCCGCTGACCTTCGTGCGGACCGTCATCCCCTTGCGCAGCGCCGCCGCCAGCACGTACGGCTTGAACGTCGAGGCGGCCTGCGCGATCGGCCGGAACACCGTGTCGACCTGGTTGCGCCCCGGGTCGCCCGCGTAGAACGCCCGCACCGCCCCGTCGGCCGGATCGACCGCGACGAGCCCGGTCTGCACGTCCCGGGGCCAGCGCGGCTCCTGCGCCGCGCGCATGGCCTGCTCGGCGTGGGCCATCCACTTCTGGTCGAGCGCGGTGTAGATCTTCAGGCGGCCGTTCACGACGCTCTGCTCGGGGATCCCGGCGTCGCGCAGCTCCTCCAGGACCCGCTGCCGGACCAGCGGCGACTGCCCCGACAGCAGCACGCCGCGCCACTGCCTGCGCGTCACCGGGAAGCGGAGCCGGTCGGCGTCGCGCCGCGCCAGCCGCCCCATGCCGACCATCCCGTCGATCACGTACCGCCAGCGGGCCCGCAGCGCGCGGGCGGGCGCGGAGTCGCCGCGCGTCGCGAAGTAGGCCGGGCGCTGGATCATCGCGGCCAGCAGCGCGCCCTCGGCGACCGTCAGCTGCTGCACGTCCTTGTCGAAGTAGGCGCGGGCGGCGGCCTGCACGCCGAAGGTCTGGCGGCCGAAGTAGATCGTGTTGAGGTACAGGTCGAGGATGGCGTCCTTGCCCTTGGCCCGGTCGAGCTTCAGCGCGATGAAGATCTCCTTGGCCTTGCGGTCCAGGGTGCGGTCCCGGCTCAGGCCCTTGTAGTAGTTGCGGGCGAGCTGCTGGGTGATGGTGGAGCCGCCCTGGACGTCGCCGCCGGAGGCGGCGTTCCACAGCGCGCGGGCGGTGCCGACGGGGGAGACGCCGTGCCCCTGGTAGAAGCCGCGGTCCTCGGCGGCGAGGACGGCCCAGCGCACGTGGTCGGGGATGTCGCCGTGCCGGACGGCCTGCCGGTTGGCGCCCAGGCGCAGGATCGGGGTGCGGCCGTCGCCGTAGTAGACGGCCGAGCCCTCGTCGGTGACGCCGTCCTGGGGTTCGGTCGGGGTGGGGGTCCGCTGGTAGACGACCACGAGCGTGCCGGTCACCAGCACGACCAGGGCGGCGAACGCGCCGAGCGCGGCGCGCACGGTGCGGCGGGAGGGCTTCCGGATGCGGGCCAGGCGGGCGACGGCGCGCAGGCGGGGACGCGAAGGGGGGAGCGCGTGCAAGGAGACCTCGTTCGATGTGGGGGTACAGAACGGGACCACCGGCCGTGCGCCGCGGTGCGCCGAAGCCGCGTCGGCCCTGGGACAGGGCGGAAGGGGGCGTTCGGCCGCTCACCCCTCGGGAGGGGAGCCGGGCGGGACGGACGGTGCTGCGCTTGTCGCAGCTGTTCGGTACGGGCCACATCCGTGGCGGGCGGATCCCTCCGGGACCGCCCCTGACGGGCACGGCCGGGGGAGTTTCGTCTCCACCGCTGATCACAGCTTAATCACAGCGGTCCGCCCGGCCGCAAGCAGAACTCCGATAAACGTGGACCTCTCGTGTCACGGAATCGGGCAGCACGAAAGGGACGGACGGCATCAGGCAGGTGTGGTGCGCGGGGTGGTCTGTATACGCGGGGTGAAGGTGCGGGGCGAAAGGGGACGTCAGCCGGGCAGCGGATGGCCTAGGCGGCGCAGCGCCAGCCCCGCCGCGCCGACCGCGCCGTCGCCCGCCCGGCGCGGCGCCTCCGCGAAGCGGTCGCACAGGCCCTCGCGCACCGCCTCGGCCACCGGGCCCTCGCGCAGCACCGAGCCGTGCATCACCACCGGCGCGGTCGGGTCGCCCAGGGCGGGGCGCACCGCGTCCACGTCGCGCAGCAGCCACTCGGCCGCCTCCTCGGTGATCCGCCGGGCCACCGGGTCGCCGGCGGCCGCCGCGGCCGCGACCACCGGGCCGAGTCTGCCGAGGGCCGCCGGCGGGCGGCCGTAGACCTCCTTGATGATGGCCTGCGCGAGCTGGGGGTTGGGCGGGGTCTCGGCGAACGCCTGCGGCTCGGCCGGGCGGGGCACGTCCTGCACCAGCACCGCCGTGCCCGTGCCCGCCGACAGCGCGGGGCCCCCGCCGTGCGGGGACGGCTGGGGGACGCCCAGCGGCGAGGCGCCGGAGCCGAGCGGGGCGGCCCCGGCGCCCAGGCCGGGCGCACCACCGCCGTGCCGGCCGCCGTCCAGCGGCACCGCCCCGGCCATCGCCAGCGTGCGGCGGTGCCGGGGGCACGGCCGCCGGGCCGCGTCCAGCTCGGCGACCACCGCCGCGCCGAGCAGCGCGCGCGGCACCGACTCGGTCAGCGTGGTGGGGCGGCTGCGACCGTCCAGCGCGGCCAGCGCGGCGCGCACCGCCTCGCGGCCCAGCCACACCGCCGAGCCCTCGTCGCCGACCAGCCAGCCGTAGCCGTCGGCGCGCTGCACGATCGCGCCGTCGTTGATCACGGCCGCGCCCGCACCGGTGCCGGAGAACACCACGATGCCCTTGGGCGAGCTGGTCCCGGCGGCGAACGCCACGGCGATGTCGGTCACCACCGCGGGCGAGCCGCGCAGCCCGACCGCGTGCCAGGCCTGCCGGGCGGCGGCGACGGCGGCGGGCCGACCGGCCGAGCCGGCCCCGGCGATGCCGAACACGCCGGCGATCACCAGGGACCGGTCGACCTCGCCGAGCGCCTCCCGCAGGGCCGTGGTGAGCGCCCCCGCGGTGTCGCCCCCGGAGTTGGGGTTGGCTCCGGGACCGGTGCCGGCACCGGCCAGAGCTCCCCCGAGCGTTAGTACGACACAGCGGGTCTTCGTGCCACCCGCGTCTATGCCGATCACGAAAGGACCGGCCAAATGGGTCAACACATGGCGACCGTAGCCTTTTCTACCGTTGACGCGACAACGCGTAAGTAAGAAAATTCCTTACATGAGGAAACCCACCGGCTCAGAGCCGGGGAGCACAGGGGAGGCAGGCGCGCCCCACCACCCGCCCGGGGCGGAGGCCGCGCCGGCCAGGGAGGCGACGCCGCTGAGCACCGTGGTGCGGGTGCGCTCACTGCTGCCCTCGCTGCCCCCCGCAGAGCGCCGTGTCGCGCAACGCGTCATCGACGACCCCGAAGGGGTCGCCAACTCGACCATCACCGAACTCGCGCAGAACTGTGGCACCTCCGAGACCACCGTCATCAGGTTCTGCCGCGCGATCGGGTTCCATGGTTATCCAGAGCTCCGACTGACCCTGGCGACGGAGGCGGGCCGGGCGCAGAGCGCCACCGGCGGCCGGGTCATCGGCAGCGACATCAGCCCCGACGACTCGCTAGAGCAGATCGTGGAGAAGGTGACCTTCGCCGACGCGCGCGCGGTCGAGGAGACCGCGGCCCAGCTCGACATCAAGGTGCTGGAGCAGGTCGTGGACGCCGTGGTGGCCGCCGAGCGGGTCGACGTCTACGGCGTCGGCGCCAGCGCGTTCGTGGCCGCCGACTTCCAGCAGAAGCTCCACCGCATCGGGCGCGTGTGCGCCAACTGGTCCGACGCCCACATCATGCTGACCAGCGCCGCGGTGCTGGGCAGCGGCGACGTGGCGCTCGGCATCTCCCACACCGGCGCCACGATGGAGACCATCGACGCGCTGGAGGTGGCCCGCGGCCGCGGGGTGACCACCGTGGCCCTGACCAATTTCCCCAAGTCGCCCATCGCGGAGGTCGCCGACCTTATCCTGACCACGGCGGCGCGGGAGACCACGTTCCGTTCCGGTGCGACCGCCAGCCGGCTGGCCCAGCTCACCGTGATCGACTGCTTGTTCGTCGGCATCGCGCAGCGTACCTACGGACCCACCCGCAAGGCCCTGGAGGCCACGTTCGAGGCGGTCCGCGGCCGGACCGTGCGACCCGACCGGAGGCGTCGGTGATCGATTGCGATCTGCCCACCGAGGGCCGTAACCCCCGCACCGTCGATGTGGACGTGCTGCCCACGATGGAGGTACTGCGGCTGATCAACACCGAGGACGCCACCGTCCCCATGGTGGTGGCCGCCGTGCTCCCGCAGATCGCCGAACTGGTGGACCTGGCGGTGGTCTCGCTGCGCGCGGGCGGCCGGGTGCACTACTTCGGGGCCGGCACCTCCGGCCGGCTGGCGGTCATCGACGCCGCCGAGATCCCGCCCACCTTCGGCTCCTGGGGCCGGGTGGTGGCCCACCACGCCGGCGGGCCGGGCGCACTGTCCCAGGCGATCTCCGACGTCGAGGACGATGTGGACCTCGGCGCCCGCGACGCCGCCGACGTGCGGCACGGCGACATCGCCGTCGGCGTCGCCGCCAGCGGCCGCACCCCGTACGTGCTGGGCGCGCTGCGCGCGGCCGCCGCGGCCGGGGCGCACACCGCGCTGATCAGCTGCAACCCGCACACGCCCTACGGCGACGAGGTGGACGTGCACATCGGCCTCGCCACCGGTCCGGAGGTGATCAGCGGCTCCACCCGCATGAAGGCCGGCACCGCCACCAAGCTGGTGCTCAACTCCTTCTCCACCACCCTGATGATCAGGCTGGGCCGGACCTACTCCAACCTGATGGTCAGCGTGAACGCGCTGAACGGCAAACTGCGCGCCCGCCTGGTGCGCATCCTCACCGAGGCGACCGGCATGGACGCCCGCACCTGCGAGAACGCATTGGCCGAGGCAGGGGGGAACACCCGCGTGGCCCTCGTCTCGCTGCTGGGCGAGGTGCCTGCCGCGCGCGCCACGGTGGTCCTGGAAGAGACCGACGGAGGAGTCCGGGAGGCCCTCCAGCGGCTGAGATCCGCCTGAGCGGACGGGGCGTGGGGAGGCGGCCTCCCCACGCCCTGCCCGTCGCCTCAGTCCTGGTACCGGCGCAGCTCCTGGCGGGCCACCGTGCGCACGTGGACCTCGTCCGGACCGTCGAAGATGCGCATGGCCCGCACCCAGGAGTACATGGCCGCCAGCGGGGTGTCGTCGGACACGCCCGCGCCGCCGTGCACCTGGATGGCGCGGTCCAGCACCTGGTGGGCGATCCGCGGCACGACCACCTTGATCGCGGCGATCTCGGAGCGGGCGCCCTTGGCCCCGTGCCGGTCGATCAGCCAGGCGGTCTTGAGGGTCAGCAGCCGGGCCTGCTCGATCGCCATGCGCGACTCGGCGATCTGCTCGCGCACCACGCCCTGGGCGGCCAACGGCTTGCCGAACGCGACGCGGTCCACCGCGCGCCGGCACATCAGCTCCAGCGCCCGCTCGGCCATGCCGAGGGCGCGCATGCAGTGGTGGATGCGGCCGGGTCCGAGCCGCGCCTGAGCGATCATGAAGCCGTCGCCCTCCTGCGCGATGAGGTTGGCGGCCGGGACGCGCACGTCCTCGAACGCGATCTCCGAGTGGCCGTGCTGGTCCTGGTAGCCGAAGACCGGCAGGTGCCGCAGGATCTCGACGCCCGGGGTGTCGCGCGGCACCAGGATCTGCGACTGCTGCCGGTGGGCGGGGCCGTCCGGGTCGGTCTTGCCCATCACGATGAAGATCTTGCAGCGCTCGTCGGCGGCGCCGGTGATGAACCACTTGCGGCCGTTGATCACATAGTCGTCGCCGTCGCGCACGATGCTGGTGGTGATGTTGGTCGCGTCGGAGGAGGCGACCTCGGGCTCGGTCATCGCGAACGCCGAGCGGATCTCGCCGTCCAGCAGCGGCTCCAGCCACCGCTTCTGCTGCTCCTCGGTCCCGAACATGTGCAGGACCTCCATGTTCCCCGTGTCGGGGGCGGCGCAGTTGACCGCCTCCGGCGCCAGGTCGGGGGAACGGCCCGTCAGCTCGGCAAGGGTGGCGTACTCCAGGTTGGACAGGCCCGAGACGTCGGGCAGGAACAGGTTCCACAGGCCGCGCCGGCGGGCCTCGGCCTTCAGTTCCTCGACGACGGGCGGCAGCGCGTGGGGGTCGTTGGCGGCCCGCCATTCGGCGTAGACGCGTTCGGCCGGGTACACGTGCCCGTCCATGAACTCCTGCAGTCTCTCCTGGTACTCGCGCGCCTTGGGGCTCAGTTCGAAGTCCATGGCGCCAGTCTGACAGAACGGCGTTCGGTTCTTCCGGGCGGCTACCCTGGCCGATTCACCGAAAGGTTCGAGACGATTCCGGAGATGGACGAGAACGTGCTCTTCCGGCATCGTTGATCCACCATGACCGAGCTGACCACACGGCCGGCGGACGCCACCGCGACGCCGCCGGCGGGACGCGGCGCGCCCGCGGGGGACCGGTCGCGGGCGTTCGCCCGGCGCCACCGCGTCTTCCTCGCCCTCGCCGCGCTGGGCGTCGTGCTGCGGGTCGTCACCATGCTCGGCTACCGGTCGGTGCTGTGGTTCCCCGACTCCAACGACTACCTGTCGGGGGCGGTCAACCCGAACCCGAACCTCATCCGCCCCAGCGGGTACTCGCTGTTCCTGGCGCTGGCCGGGCCGTTCCAGAGCCTGACGCTGGTCGCGTTCCTGCAGCACGCGATGGGCGTGGGGATCGCGGTCATGCTCTACGCGCTGCTCCACCGGCGGGGCCTGCCGCCCTGGATGGCGGCCGTCGCGGCGGCGCCGGTGCTGCTGGACGCCTACCAGCTCCAGCTCGAACACCTGGTCATGTCGGACACGCTGTTCGCGTTCCTGGTGATGGCGGCGGTGACCGCGCTGCTGGCGCCGGACCGGCACCGGGACCGCTGGGCGGTGGTCGGCGCGCTGCTGATGGGGCTCGCCGCCGTCACCCGCTCGACCGGCCTGCCGCTGCTCGGCCTGGTCGTGGTGGTCCTGCTGGTGCGGCGGGCCGGGTGGCGGACGGTGACGGCGGCGCTGGCGGCGGCCGTGGTGCCGCTGGTGGCCTACGCCTCGTGGTTCGCGATCGACCACGGCCAGTTCACGCTGACCCGCAGCACGGGCGTCTTCCTGTACGGGCGGGTCGCGCCGTTCGCCGACTGCCACAAGATGGACGTGCCGGTCGAGGAGATGCCGCTGTGCCTGGGCTCGTCCCCGGCCGAACGCTCGGTGCGCCAGTCCTACATCTGGGGCCACCACGCGCCCCGGTACCGGATCGAGGCCGAGGGCTTCACGCCCGAGGGGGAGCGGCTGTCCCGGTCGTTCGCCATCCGGGCGATCATGTCGCAGCCGCTGGACTACCTGAAGGTGGCCGGGACCGACATCGCGCGGGCCTTCCGCCTGGGGCACCCGCCGTTCCCGGACGCCGACACCTACCGCCTGTACCTGTTCGCGCCCAAGGTGGCCCGGCCGGACGCCAAGGCCGAGCACTACATCCGCGAGTACGATCCGGGCTACGAGCCGCCCCGGGTGGTGCGGCCGTACGCGGACTTCCTCGGGGCCTACCAGAAGGTCGCCTACCTGCCCGGCGTCGCGCTGCTGGGCGTCGCGGCGCTCGGCGCGGTGCGCATCGTGCGCCGCCGCCACGAGTGGGGCGGGGACAACCTGCTGCCGTGGTGCGCGGGCATGGGGCTGATCGTGATCCCGGCGTTCACCGCGCAGTTCGACTACCGCTACGTGCTGCCCGCCGCGCCGCTGCTGATGCTGGCGGCCGGACTGAACCGCCGAGCGTAGTCAAACCACTACCTTTCGTGTAGAATCCCTGTTCGGCGTGGTGTGCGAGCCGCACCCGGCGTGCAACCGTTCTGCACCCGAAGCGGCACCCCCGGGCCGTCACCGTGGCCTCCAGGTGAAGACATCCCCGGAGGTACGCAAGCACATGGCACACGCACGGCGGCGCGCTACGGCACCGATCTTCCTCGGCATCGTGGTCGGCATCCTGGCCAGCGGCGCGCTGATTTGGCAGACGTCCCATGCCGCCTTCACCGCCAGCACGGAGAACCCGGGCAACAACTGGAAGGCCGGCAGCGTCGCCCTGTCCGACGACGACTCGGGCGCGGCGATGTTCGACGCGAGCGGCCTCAAGCCGGGCAGCACGGGGACCCGCTGCATCAAGGTCGACTACAACGGCGACCTCGCGGCCTCGGTGAAGCTGTACGGCACCTCGGTCTCCGGAGCGCTCGGGTCCTACCTCGACCTGCAGATCGAGGAGGGGACGGGCGGCGGGTCGGCCGACTGCGCCGGGTTCGCGGCGTCCGGCACCGCCTACAGCGGCACGCTGGCGAACTTCGGGGCGACCAAGACCGGCCATGCCAGCGGCGTCGGCACCTTCGCGCCCACCGCCTCGGGGCAGAGCCGGACCTACCGCTTCACCTACCTCCTGCAGCCCACCACACCCGACAGCGCCCAGGGGACCAGTGCGAACGCCACCTTCACCTGGACGGCACAGACGAGCTGACCGGCGGACGCCGCCGCGGCCCGGAAGGGCGCTGCGGCAGGCCGGGCAGGTGACGGGGGTCGCCTACCTCACGATGTGGGCGGGCCTGGTGTTCTGGAGCCTGGTCCCCGTCCTGCTGGGCTGGACGCCCGGCATCGTCGTCAGCGGCTCCATGAGCCCCGCGATCGATCCCGGCGACGTCCTGGTCAGCTCGCCGGTCCGCCCCACCACGCTGCGGCGGGGCCAGATCGTGGTCGTCCACCGCGACGGCCGGGCGGTCTCCCACCGGGTGGTGCGGCTGCTGGACGACGGCCGCGTCGTCACCCGCGGCGACGCCAACCAGAGCGAGGACCCCGTGGCCGTCGACCCGGACGGGGTGCGGGGACTGGACCGGCTGGTGATCCCCTACGTCGGCAGGCCCGCGCTGGCCGCCCGCGAGGGCCGCTACCCGGCGGTGCTGGCGTGGCTGGCCTCCTTCGCGGCCGCCGCGTGGCTGGCGTCCGGACGGCAGGGACGACATCGACCGACGGCGGAAGCGGGAAGGGAACGGCCATGCGGCTCATGGTGGCGACGGTCCTCGCGGCCGGGGTGACGCTGCTGCTGCCGCTCCTGGCCTACGGCCCGGTGCACGGCGCGTTCACGGACACCACGCGGAACCCGGCGTCCTCGCTCGCGGCGAGCGGCGACTTCACCAGGGGCTCCCTCCACGCCTGGGGCGCGGGCGGCGGGGGACGCCTGGGGCTCGGCGACACCGCCGACCGGACCGCCCCGGCGAAGGTGGGCACCGCCGCCGACTGGACGTCGGTCGCCGCCGGGACCGACCACGCGTGCGGGATCCGGACCGACGGCGGCCTGTGGTGCTGGGGCGCCAACGACGCCGGCCAGTTCGGCACCGGCGACACCACCGGGCACACCACCCCGATGAAGGTGAACACCGCCACCTGGGCCTCGGTGGCCGCCGGCGACAAGTACACCTGCGGCATCCGGACCGACGCCGGCCTGTGGTGCTGGGGCGCCAACAGCGCCTACGCGCAACTGGGCGTCGGCGACTTCAACAACCGGCCGACGCCGACCCGGGTCAACGCCGGAACCTCCTGGAAACAGGTGAGCACCGCGACCGCGCATACCTGCGGCATCCAGACCAACGGCACCCTGTGGTGCTGGGGCACCAGCAGCGCCGGCCAGATCGGATCGGACGACTTCGACACCCACAGCACCCCGATCCAGGTGGGCACGGCCTCGTCCTGGAGCCAGGTGAGCACCGGCGACGCCCACACCTGCGGCATCCGGACCACCGGCACGCTCTGGTGCTGGGGCACCGGCAGCTCCGGCGAGAACGGGCAGGGCGACTACGCCGCCTACACGACTCCCACCCAGGTGGGCGCCGCGACGTCCTGGGCCCGGCTGAGCGCCGGGCAATCCCACACCTGCGCGGTGCGGACCAGCGGCACCCTGTGGTGCTGGGGCTCCAACGGCTCCAGCCAGCTCGGCACCGGCCAGACCACCGTGGCGTTGGTCCCCGCGCAGGTGGGGTCGGCCACGACCTGGCGGCAGCCGTTCGGCGGGTTCGGCCACACGTGCGCCACCCGTACCGACCGGTCCCTGTGGTGCTGGGGCGCCAACGGCTCCGGCCAGCTCGGCCTGGGAGACCGGACCAACCGCACCTTCCCTACCCGGGTGCCGGACCGCGTCGCCGGGTCGGTCACCTTCGGCAGCCGGGCCGACAGCACCTTCGTGATCTGGTGACCGCCCCTGCCCGGCCGTCCGCGGCGTCAGTAGGATCGCCGTCGCCACAGGACCCCCGAAGCCGGAGGCGAGATGCAGAGCGAGCGGCAGACCGGAAGCCCCGCCGGGCAGGGCGCCCCCGTCCGAGCGGTGATCACCGACTGGGGCGGCGTGCTGACCTCCCCCCTCAACGACGCGATCGCCCGGTGGCTGGCCGCCGACCGGCTCGACGTGGACCGCTACAAGTCGGTCATGCGGGCCTGGGTGCGGCAGGCCTACGACGGCGCGGGGGTGAACCCGATCCACGGGCTGGAGGACGGCACCCTGGAGCCCGCCGAGTTCGAGCGGCTGCTGGCCGCCGAGCTGCTGACCGACGCGGGGGAGCCGGTGGTCGCCGAGGGGCTGATCGCCCGGATGTTCGGCGCGTTCATGCCCGTGGAGCCGATGTACGAGGCGCTGCGGGAGTGCCGGGCGGCCGGGACGCGGACGGCGCTGCTGTCCAACTCCTGGGGCAACGACTACCCGCGCGACCTGTTCGCCGACCTGTTCGACGCCGTGGTGATCTCGTGCGAGGTCGGGATGCGCAAGCCGGACGAGCGGATCTTCCGGCACACCGTGGACCTGCTCGGCCTCGCGCCCGCCGACTGCGTGTTCATCGACGACATCGAGCACAACGTGCGGGCGGCCGAGGCCGTCGGGATGCGCGGCATCCTGCACACCGCCCCCGAGACCACGATCGCGGAGCTGCGGGCGCTCGGCGCGCTGTGAAAAGGCCGTGCGGCCTGGCGCTTCCCACGGGCCCGGCCGGATAGGCTGCCGATCGTTATGCGCGTCTATCTGCCGGCCACGCTGCCGGGCCTCGCCGCCGTCCACTCCGCCCGGGAGGTCGGCCCCGCGCCGCTCGCCGCCCACGCGGTCACCCCGGCGCTGCGCGAGTGGTACGCCGACGGCGACCAGGAGGAGCTGGAGTACGCCGCCCTGACGGCCGCCGCCCGGGACTCGCTGCGGCTGCTGGCCGCCGACCCGCAGGCCCCGCCGCGCCGGGTGGTGCTGGCCGCCGAGGTGCCCGACGAGGCGGTCTCCTGGGAGCACGGCGAGGACCGGTCCCTGGTGCGGGTCGCCGCTGCGGTCCCGTGGAAGAAGATCGCTTCGGGCCATGTGGACGACGAGGCGGCCGAGGACGACGTCCGCGCGGCGGCCGGGGCCGTGGCGGCCGCCGACGCCGGGGACGAGGACGCGCGCTTCACCGTGGACGGGGCCGAGGGCCACGAACTCCTCTGGTACGCCACCCAGGAGCTGGGCGACCTGGCCCCCTGACGCATCGAATGGGCGGAATCGGCAAAATTTCGTAGGCTGAAAGCGAGCGTCGCGGGCGGGCGGGGTAGGTCCCGTCCAGCGGAGGGGCGGCCGTCGCACGGGCGGCCCGCTCCGGGTGTCGTGCGACGATACGTGTGCCTATCGACAATGATGTCGGACTTCCAGGGAGTGGTCAGATGGACGCCGTCACCAACGTGCCGGTACCGGTGAACGAGCCGGTCAAGGGGTACGCCCCGGGCAGCCCCGAGCGCGCCGCGCTGGAAAGCAAGATCAAGGAACTGGCCGGCGAGCGCCTCGACCTGACCATGAGCATCGGCGGCGACCGGCGGCTCGGCGGCGGCGACGCCATCGACGTCGTGCAGCCGCACGACCACGGCCGGGTGCTCGGCACCATCGGCAACGCCACCGACGACGACGTCCGGGCCGCCATCGACGCCGCCCGCGAGGCCGCCCCGGGCTGGCGCGCGCTGTCCTTCGACGACCGCGCCGCGATCTTCCTCAAGGCCGCCGAGCTGCTGGCCGGCCCCTGGCGCCAGGTGCTGAACGCCGCCACCGTGCTCGGCCAGTCCAAGTCGGTGCAGCAGGCCGAGATCGACGCCGCCTGCGAGCTGATCGACTTCTGGCGCTTCAACGTCGCCTACGCGCGCGAGCTGTACACCCAGCAGCCCATCTCCTCGCCCGGCGTGTGGAACCGCATGGAGTACCGCCCGCTCGAGGGCTTCGTGCTGGCCATCACCCCGTTCAACTTCACCGCCATCGCGGCCAACCTGCCCACCTCGGCCGCCCTGATGGGCAACGTCGTGGTGTGGAAGCCCTCGCCCACCCAGCAGTTCGCCGCGCACTTCACGATGGCGCTGCTGGAGGAGGCCGGCCTGCCGCCCGGCGTGATCAACCTGGTCACCGGCGACGGCCAGGCGGTCTCCCGGGTCGCGATGAGCCACCCCGACCTCGCCGGCATCCACTTCACCGGCTCCACCGGCACCTTCCAGCACCTGTGGCGCACCGTCGGCGAGAACATCGCCGGCTACCGCGGCTACCCGCGCCTGGTCGGCGAGACCGGCGGCAAGGACTTCGTGGTGGCGCACCCGTCGGCCGACCTCGGCGTGCTGAAGACCGCCCTGGTGCGCGGCGCGTTCGAGTACCAGGGCCAGAAGTGCTCGGCGGCGTCCCGCTCCTACATCCCGCGCTCGCTGTGGGACCGGATGCGCGACGAGTTCCTGGACGAGGTCAACTCGCTGACCGTGGGCGACGTCGCCGAGGACCTGTCGGCGTTCATGGGCGCGGTGATCGACGAGCGCGCGTTCGCCAAGCACAAGGCCGCCATCGAGCGCGCCAAGGGCCTGGACACCATCGACATCCTGGCCGGCGGTGAGGTGGACGACGAGCGGGGCTGGTTCGTGCGGCCCACCGTCCTGCGGTCGGCCGACCCGACCGACGAGATCTTCACGGCCGAGTACTTCGGCCCGATCCTGGGCGTGCACGTCTACGACGACGCCGACTACGACACCATGCTCACCCAGATGGAGAACTCGGCGCCCTACGGCCTGACCGGTGCGATCATCGCGCAGGACCGCACCGCGATCGCGGCGGCGACCGAGAAGCTGCGCTTCGCGGCCGGCAACTTCTACATCAACGACAAGCCGACCGGCGCCGTGGTGGGCCAGCAGCCCTTCGGCGGCGCGCGGGCGAGCGGCACCAACGACAAGGCCGGGTCGATCTTCAACCTGACCCGCTGGGTGAACGTGCGTTCCCTCAAGGAGACGCTGGTCGCGCCGACCGACTACCGCTACCCGCACATGGGCTAGGCGCCGGCCCGTACTTCCGACCGCTGTTCCGCGAGTGCCGCACGGCCCGGTGAGGCGCGCCTCCGGCGCCGCCTCACCGGGCCGGTCGCGCGCGATGGCCGGGGCCCCCGGTCCGCGCCGGTTGCGGGTGGCGCCCGCCAGGCCCGACGATAAGGGCGCCCATATCGGACCACGCCTGAGGACTGGGATGACGACGCTGAACCGGCTGGTGTTGTGGAACGTCGATCACACGCTGGTCGACGTCGGGCGGGTCGCCCGCGACGCCTACGCCGAGGCGTTCCAGCGCACCACCGGCCGCCGCCTGGTCCGGCTCGCCCCCACCCCCGGCCGCACCGAGTCGGAGATCATCTTCGAGACGCTGGCGTTCAACGACATCGTCACCACCGACGACCACCTGCCCGCCTTCATGGTCGCGCTGACCGACGCGTTCGCCGCCCGCCGCGCCGACCTGCGGGCCCACGGCCGGGTCCTGGCGGGCGCCCGCGAGGCGATCGCCGCGCTGGCGCGGGTGCCCGGCACCGCCCAGTCGGTGCTGACCGGCTCGCTCCAGCCCAACGCCGTCCTGAAGATCACCGAGCTGGGCCTCGCCGACCACCTCGACCTCGCCTCCGGCGGCTACGAGAACGGCGTCTACAGCAAGGCCGCCCTCCTGGAGCTGGCCCGCGGCCGGGTCGGTGCGGTCCAGGGCGCGCGCTACGGCGAGTCCGCCACCGTCTACATCGCCGACTCGCCCCGCGACGTGCAGGCCGCCCACATCGCCGGCTCCCCGATCATCGCGGTCGCCACCGGCAGCGCGACCGCCGCCGAACTGCGCTCGGCGGGCGCCGACCGCGTGCTGGGCACCCTCGCCGACACCGACGAGGTCGTGTCCGCCGTCCTGGACCTGACCCGGTGACCGCCCTGATCGGCCCGGACGAGGCCGAACGGCTCCGCGCGCCCGCCGGGGAGTACCTCGTCCGCCTGTCCGGCGAGCACACCGGCGGCTCCCTCGCCATCGTCGAGTACCGCTTCCCGCCCGGCGCGCTGGGCGCCGCCCCGCACGTCCACCACGGCCACGAGGAGCACTTCCAGATCCTCGACGGTGAGATCGCCTTCGACCTGGCCGGCGGCGTGCGGACGGTCGGCGCGGGCGGCACGGTGTCGGTGCCGCGCGGGACCGCCCATGGCTTCCGCAACGCCTCGTCCGACTGGGCCCGCTGCCTGTTCATCCTGACCCCGGCGGGCTACGAGGACTACTTCCGCGAGATCCACCGCGCGCTGGAGAAGGGCGAGGAGCTGGACGCCGCCCGCCTGACCGAGCTGCGCGCCGCCTACGACACCGTGCCCTACGAGGGATAGCGGCGTTGGACCCTCCCACAGTGGGAGGGGCGATCATCGCAGGGACCGACGACCCCCGTCCCAGGAGCGCACGGCATGACCATGGTGAAGGACATCGACGCGCGCGGTGCACAGCACTGCGAGACGACGGCGCTGGGGGTGCTGCTGCGGCACCGGGGACTCGACCTGTCCGAGCCCATGCTCTTCGGCCTCGGCTCCGGCCTGTCCTTCGTCTACTGGGACGCCAAGCACATGGACTTCCCCTTCCTCGGGGGACGGGTCAAGCCCTTCGAGCTCACCCGGAACCTGGCCGCCAGGCTGGGACTGGAGCTCGACGTCCGGGAGACCGCCTCGCCGCGCAAGGCGTGGGAGAACGTCACGTCCTCCCTCGACGCCGGCCGCCCCGTCGGCCTCCAGCTCGACAGCTACCACCTGGACTACTTCCGGACGAAGGTGCACTTCGGCGGCCACATCGTGGCCATGTACGGCTACGACGACCACGACGCCCACCTGGTGGACACCGAGCAGCAGGGCGGGGCGGTGTCCACCGGCCTGGCCGGGCTCGCGCAGGCCAGGGCCGCGCGCGGCCCCATGACCGCCAGGCACCGGTCCTTCACCCTCGCCGTCCCGAAGGGCATGCCCCCGCCACGGGAGCGGATCGTCCCCGCCATCACCGCCTGCGCGGAAGCGTTCCTCAACCCGCCCATCGCGAACCTCGGCCACCGGGGCATCGAGAAGGCGGGCAAGCTGGTGCCCACCTGGCTCCGGCGCACCGACGACCCGCGACGGGACCTGCCCCAGGTCGCCCTGCTGATGGAGAAGGCCGGCACCGGCGGCGCGCTGTTCCGAAACCTCTACCGCGATTTCCTCGCCGAGTGCGCCGAGCTGATCGACAGCGGCCCCCTGCGCACCGGCCACGGGCTGTACGCCGAGGCGGCCGCCCTGTGGACGGAGGTCGCGGCGCTGATCGCCGAGGCCGGCGAGTCAGGCGACGAACAGTGCCTCGCCCAGGCGGGCGCCGCCCTCCGCGACCTGTCGCGGATCGAACGCGAAGCCATGGAGGCGCTGAGCCGCACGGAGGGCTGAGCCCGCGGTGCCCCGACCTCCTGTCCGGATACACAATGGTGTGTCCGTAGGCTCTTGATCAGGGGTGCCGCGCGCCGGGCGCGGCAGGAGGGAAGTGCCCATGTCGTCCCAGGTCTCCGAGGGCGCTCCGCTGTGGGAGCCGTCCGAGACGGTCGTCGCCAACGCCCGCGTCACCCACTTCCAGCACTGGCTGATGGACCGGGGGGTGCTGACCGAGTCGCCGGACGAGCTGTGGCGCTGGTCGGTGACCGAGGTCGACGCGTTCTGGGACGCGGTCTGGTCCTACTTCGACGTGGTCGGCGAGCGCGGCGACGGGCCCGTCCGCACCGGCGGCCCCATGCCCGTGGACGGCCTGCGCTGGTTCCCTTCGGCCACCCTCAACTACGCGGCCACCGCCCTGCGCCGCGCCGCCGAGCACCCCGACGAGACCGCCGTCGTCTTCCGCTCCGAGGCCGGGGGCCACCGCGTCCTCAGCCGTCGCGAGCTCGCCGCCCACGTCGCCGAGGTCCGCGCCGGGCTCGCCGCCCTCGGTGTCGGCAAGGGCGACCGCGTCGCCGCCTACGTCCCCAACATCCCTGAGGCCCTGGTCTGCTTCCTGGCGGCCGCCTCGCTCGGCGCCGTCTGGTCGTCCTGCTCGCCGGACTTCGGCTCCTCCTCGGTCATCGACCGGTTCGCCCAGATCGAGCCCAAGGTCCTGATCGCCGTGGACGGCTACGCCTACAACGGCAAGCGCTTCGACCGCCGCGGCACCGTCGCCGAGATCCGCGACGCGCTGCCGACGCTGGCCGCGACCGTCCTCATCCCGTACCTGGACGCCGCCGCGACGCTGGAGGGCACCACCTCCTACGCCGACCTGCCCCGCCCCGGCCACGAGCTGGAGTTCGAGCCCGTCCCGTTCGACCACCCGCTGTGGGTCGTGTACTCCTCGGGCACCACGGGCCTGCCCAAGCCGATCGTGCACGGCCACGGCGGCGTCGTGCTGGAGCACCTGAAGGCCCTGTCGTTCCACCAGGACCTCGGCCCCGGCGACGTGTTCCTCTGGTACACCACCACCGGCTGGATGATGTGGAACTACCTGGCCGGCGCGCTGCTGGTCGGCGCCACGATCGTCCTGTACGACGGCGCGCCCCTGGACCTGTGGACGCTCGCCGCCGAGACCGGCACGACCTACATGGGCGTCGGCGCGCCGTACATCATGGCCTCCCTCAAGGAGGGCCGCAGCCCCGGCGCGGAGCTGGACCTGTCGCGGCTGCGCGGCATCGGCTCGACCGGGTCGCCGCTGCCGCCCGAGGGCTTCGCGTGGGTGTACGAGCACGTCGGCCGGGACCTGCTGCTGGGCTCGTTCTCCGGCGGCACCGACCTGTGCACGGGCTTCGTCGGACCGTCCCCGGTGCTGCCGCTGTACGCGGGCGTCATCCAGTGCCGCGGCCTGGGCGCGAAGGTCGAGGCGTACGGCGACGACGGCAAGCCCGTCATCGACGAGGTCGGCGAGCTGGTCATCACCGAGCCGATGCCGTCGATGCCGGTGTTCTTCTGGAACGACCCGGACGGCGAGCGCTACCGCGAGTCCTACTTCGAGACGTTCCCGGGCGTGTGGCGGCACGGCGACTGGATCAAGGTGCGTCCGGACGGCGGCTGCGTCATCTACGGCCGCTCCGACTCCACCCTGAACCGGGGCGGCATCCGGATGGGCACCGCCGACTTCTACCGCGTGGTGGAGGCGTTCGACGAGATCGCCGACAGCCTGGTCATCGACACCGGCCGCCTCGGCCAGGAGGGCCGCCTGCTGCTGTACGTGCAGCTCGCCCCGGACGCGGAGCTGACCGACGACCTGACCGGGCGCCTCAAGCGCGAGATCCGCTCGGCCCTGTCACCGCGCCACGTCCCCGACGAGATCACGGTGGTGCCGGGCGTGCCGCGCACGCTGTCGGGCAAGAAACTGGAGGTCCCGGTGCGCAAGATCCTGCTGGGCACCCCGGTGGACAAGGCGGCCAACCGCGACTCGATGGCGAACCCGGAGGTCCTCGACCACTTCCGCCCGCTGGAGTAGTGGCAATGGCGGCGGCCTGCGAGCGTTCATGGACGCCTCCGCGCCTGGATGATCCGGGTGGTGAGGCCGTCCAGGGTGTCGGCTTCCAGCAGTAGCCCCAGCCCGTTCCCTGGCAGGTAGGCCCACCACTTCCGCGTGTGTCGGCCCCACCAGCAGTGGACGCCGGGGAAACGCTCGCGCAGCCCTGCCGCGGCGGCCTGCCGCAGCAGGGTCACGGGGATGTCGGGCGAGGTGTCGTCGTGCACGGACTGCCCACCTCTCGGTGCTCTTTCGCAGTAGGGGAGTGGTGGCGCGGCCGGTGTGCCCGAGGGGGAGCCCACCGACCGCGCCACCTCCCCCCAGGGGGGCCGCGTCCTGATGCGCGGCCCCGGCCGGTGCCAGGGCGTTGGGGTGGGGCCTGGCACCGGCGTCCCAGATGGCCAAGGGGTGCCGGGCTCTAACGGCGTTGGCTCAGTGAGAACGCTGCTTTTCGGCGGCGCGCCGGCCTTCCCTGACCAGGGCCGTACGCAGCGTTGCCGCGTCCGGACGGATCAGGGTCGGCTCGATCCCCGCCGACGGGTCGTGCAGCGTGGCTACCCAATCCCCGAAGGCGCCGTCCCAACGCCGGCTCCGCCACACCCGGTGGCCCGGGAAGTCCGTGCGGAGTTCGGCCAGTGCCCGCGCGTCGTCGTCCGCTTCGGACGGCTTCGAGGACGTGCGAGGGGCGGAAGCTTCCATTGCTGACGCTCCTTGCTTTCGGGCGTTGTATACGCCGACATCGCGAATGAATTGCTCAAGTCGCCGATCTGTTGTGTTCGCCTGACCACGTTCGCATTGCAGAGCTACGCTCGGAAAGCGACCACGGAGAACCGCCGGAGCACCCGCCGGAAGATCGATCAAACCCTGATCAGGTTCGACGCCTGGAGGTAGTGATGTCCGCGAGTTCGGTGCCCTACGACAACCCCGCGATCGTCACTTTCGCCAAAGAGTTGGAGGCGTGGCGATGTGCGGCCAAGCTGAACAAGAAGGAGTTGGCCGACCTGCTCGGATACACCGACTCGTACGTCGGGCAGATCGAGCTCCGCAAGAACACCCCCTCCGAGGACTTCGCCAGGGACCTCGACACCTTCTTTGTGACAAATGGGGTGTTTCACCGACTGTGGGAGCGGATCATCGATTCCCGAAGCGCGGTGACGCTGCCGCCCGGGTTCCTGCAATACGTGGAACGGGAGAAGGAAGCCGTATCTGCGAGGGTCTTCTGTCTGGCATTGATCACTGGCCTGTTCCAAACCGAAGGCTATGCGCACGCCATGATCAGTTCGGCGGAGAAGCACATCGCGGACCAACTTGTCGCCAAACGGATGGAACGGCAGAGCATCGTCCTGCGCGAAGAATCCCCTGCGATGATTATGTTTACCGTTGACGAAACCGCGTTGCGCCGCGTGATCGGCAGTAGGGAGGTGCAACGCGAGCAGATTCAAGCTCTACTCGAAGCGAGCGAGCGTCCGAACGTCGTGATCAATGTTGTCCCGCAGGACTCTGGCTACCATCCGGGGCTTACGGAGAGCTTCACGATCCTGGGCTTCGGGGATGGTTCGCACGCCACCTATACCGAGTCTTTCGGCATGGGAGTCCTGCTGGAGGACCCTGTTCTCATCGCGAAATTCGCCATAGAGTACGACGTGATCAGAAGCCATGTTCTGCCTGTTGGGCATCGCGATCTCTTATGAGGACGGTGGTGGGGGAGCTATGAGCAAGGTCGAGGCATCAGCCGCGCAGTGGCGTAAGAGCAGCCACAGCGGCCACCAGGGCGGCGAGTGCGTCGAGGTCGCCGAGCTCGTTACCGGTATCGCGGTACGCGACTCCAAGGACCCCGATGGCGGACGCCTGGCCTTCGACGCGGTTGCTTGGCGGGCGTTCGCCCAGCAGGTGCGGCGCGGCGAGCACGATCTCACCTGAGGTGACCGGTGTGCAATGGCGCAAGTCCAGCCACAGCAACACCAGTGGCGGCGACTGTGTGGAAGTCGCAGATCTGGCTGCTGGCATTGCTGTACGGGACTCCAAGGACCCGGATGGCGGACGCCTGGCCTTTGACGCGGCTGCTTGGCGGATGTTTGCCCAGCAGGTGCGGCGCGGCGAGCACGATCTCCCATGAGGTCATCAGCCGTGCAGTGGCGTAAGAGCAGTCATAGCGATCACCACGGTGGGGACTGCGTTGAGGTGGCGAAGCTGGTTCACGACGTTGCTGTGCGGGACTCCAAGGACCCGGATGGCGGACGCCTGGCCTTTGGTGCGGCGGCTTGGCGGGATTTTGCTGAGCGGGTGCGGCGCGGGGAGCACGACCTCATCTGACGTGCCCCGCCGCCGGGTAGGTGTTCGCGGACGCGTTCAGCCGTGCAGGGTGGGGCGGTAGATCAGTTCCTGGATGTGGTCGTCGAGGGTTCGGTGTTCGATCAGTTCCAGGTCGAAGTCCGCCGCGCCCTGGAAGATCGGGTCCGCCCCCGTCCGGCCGGTGATCACGGGGAACAGCGTCACCTGCACGCGGTCGACCAGGCCCGCGGCCATCAGCGCCCGGTTCATCGACAGGCTGCCGTGCGAGCGCAGCGGCACCTTGGACTCTTCCTTGAGCCGGGCCACGACCTCTACGGCGTCGCCGCTCGCGAGGGTCGCGTTCGGCCAGTCGAGGGAGCCTTCCAGGGTGCTCGACACCACCGTCGCCGGGAGGTTCACCATCCGGGTGACCCACGGGTCGCGCACGTCGGACTTCTCGGTGCTTTCGGCGAGCATCTGCACGAACGCCCGGTACGTGTTGGCCCCGAAGACCATCCGCTGCTCCTCCTCGTACAGGGCGAGGCGGTGGTCGAGGAGTTCGGGGCCCTGCTTGCCCCAGTAGCCGGTCCAGTCGCCGCCCGCGGCGCCGAAGCCGTCGAGGCTGGAGAAGACGTCGAACGTGTAGGTGGCGGTCATGCCGGTCTCCCTGCGTGCGGTCGATTGCCTGTCAGAGATACAGACCGGCGGCCACGGTGGGACTCATCGCGAGCGTGCCGCGTAGGCCAGGATGTCGGCGCGCCGGTAGTAGCGCCTTACCCGGCCTCCTCCTAGAGGCTCCACCTTTGCGGGCTCCGGCCAGCCCGCAGGTGGGCGCTTCGGGTACACCGTCACGCTCGTCTGCGCCAAGCCCAGGATCCGGCCCGCCTCCGCCAGCGTCACCAGGTCCTCCGGGTCGCCCTCCGCCGGTGCCTCGTCCGCCAGGTCCGCGTACCAGGCCGCCCACTCGTCGGCGTCCCAGTAGAGGGCCTTCCCGCTCTGGTGCGCGGGCTCCGGATGGCCGTTGGCGGCCCGGTCGGCCCACAGCTGCTTCAGCCGGTGCCTGCTCAGGCCGTGCCGCTCGCCCAGCTCCTCGCGCGACAGCACGCCCGGCGGCACCTTCGGCGCCGACCTCCGCGCCGCGTACCAGCGGTCCCACTCCTCGGCGTCCCAGGCGTGCTGCGCGCCCACCATCCCCACCGGCTCGGGGTGGCCGTTCCCGGCGCGTTCGCGGTACCACTTCTCCAACGTGCTGCGGCCCAGCCCGTACGCGGCCATCAGGTCGGTGCGGGTCCGCACGCGGCGTCCGTCGAGCATGGTCATGGCGTCCATCTTCGCCGATCCCGCGCGTCACCAGAGCTCGGTCGGCACCTCGGGCAGCGGTTTCCAGCCCGGCCGGCTCGCCCCGACGAAGCGGGAGTCGTAGTAGCCCTGCATCTTCTGCAAGGTCACGTACTTGCCGGGGCGCGGCGCGTGGATGAAGTGCCGCTCGCCCACGTACATCCCCACGTGCCCCAGGCCGTTGAAGAACACCAGGTCGCCCGGACGCAGCTGGTCGCGCGCGATGTGGGGCCGGACCCGCCGGTACTGGTCGTGGCTCACCCTGGGCAGCTCCACCCCTACCTGCTTCCACGCCTGCTGCACCAGGCCCGAGCAGTCGAACCCGTTCTTCCCGGTGCCGCCCCACACGTACGGGCGGCCCAGTTGCTTGAGCGCGTGGCGGACGGCCCGGTCGGCGCGGCGGTCCCACTGGGCGGTCATCTGCGCCCGCTTCTTGCGCACCGAGCGCTGCAGCGCCGCCAGCATCTTGGCGTGCACCTCCGCGCGGGACCTGCGGCTGTGCATCCCGCCCCGCTGCTTGGACTTCTCGACGCGGACCTCGGCCGGACCCCCGGGGCCGGCGGCGTCCGCGACGCCGGGGGTGAGGGTGAGCGCGACGCCGACGGCGCCGCACGCGGCGGCTCTCAAGGGGATGGACATGCCCGTCGTACCTCCCTGTCAAGATCATCCGCAGTCGATCTACCCGGCGGCCGCGGCGCGCACGCCGAAATTCTCCGTAAACCCCGCATCCAGCTGGACGTATGTGGTCGGATGCCGGTTGTGGGTGCTATCGCGACGGCTGTGACGGCACTAAGCTGTTTTCAGATCAAAGACGGCGCTCCCGGAGGTTCGCGCCGCAAGTTCGCGCGACCGGGTGAACTTCCCCCGGGTTCAGGACGTCACACAAACACAGGGCCGGTCTGTGCTGATTCGGTCCGGTGACCTGGTCCGGACTGCACGACTCGACGAAGAGGGACGGTTCCACGCATGGAGGTTGGGGCGCTGCGCTCCTCCGACCCGGAGCGACTCGGCTCCTACGCGCTCGTCGGCCGGATCGGGGAGGGCGGGCAGGGCGCCGTCTTCCTCGGCACCGCCGAGGACGGTCGGCGGGTGGCCGTCAAGCTCCTGCACGCCGAGCTGACCTCCGACGACAAGGCGCGCGCCCGGTTCCTGCGCGAGCTGGAGGTCGCCAAGCGGGTCGCGCCGTTCTGCACCGCGCAGGTCATCGACGCCGACGTGGACGGTGACCTGCCCTACATCGTCAGCGAGTACGTGCCCGGCCCCTCGCTCAACCAGCAGGTGCTGGCCGAGGGCCCGCTGTCGGGCGCGGCGCTGGAGCGGCTGGCGGTCGGCACCGCGACCGCGCTGGCCGCGATCCACCAGGGCGGGATCATCCACCGCGACTTCAAGCCGCACAACGTGCTGATCGGCCCGGACGGCCCGCGCGTGATCGACTTCGGGGTGGCCCGCGCGTTCAGCGGCTCCACCACGCTGACCAGCAAGGTCATCGGCACGCCCTCCTACATGTCGCCCGAGCAGATCCGCGCCGCCGAGGTCGGTCCGCCCGCCGACGTGTTCTGCTGGGCCGCCACGCTGACGTTCGCCGCCACCGGGCAGCCGCCGTTCGGCCAGGACTCCATCCCCGCGGTGATCAACCGGATCCTGCACGAGGAGCCCGACCTCGGCGACCTGGGCGGCCCGCTCGGCGACCTGGTCGCCGACTGCCTGGACAAGGACCCCAAGCGCCGCCCCGACGCCCGCCAGGTGCTGATGCGCCTGCTCGGGCACGGCGAGCAGCCCGCCCACGACGACGAGCACGCGCTGCTGACCGTGGGCACCGAGGTCGTCGCCGAGCTGGGCGCGGAGGAGCGGCCCGCCGCCGCGACCTCCGCCGACCCCGCGACGCGGCGCGCCCGTGCCCGCAAGCCCGCCGCGGCGGCCGCGGCCGTGGCGCCCGCCGTCGAGCCCGCCTCCACCGAGACGCAGGTCGTCGGCCTCCCCGACACCCCCGAACGGCTGCCCAGCCCGGCCGAGTGGGCCGAGCAGAACACCATCGCCCCCGCCTCCCGGCCGCCCCGCCGCAACCCGCTCGCCCACGTCATGGAGCTGTCGGGACGCCGGGCCGCCGCCGTGGCGGGCCTGGCGGCCGCAGTGATCGCCGCGGTGATCGTCTCGGCGGCGCTGGCGTTCAGCGGCGGCTCCGAGAAGCCCGCCCAGCCGGCCAGCGACCCCGACCGCAACGTCAAGGTGACCACCGAGGAGGTCCCGGTCGCCCCGACGACCGGCCGCCGGAGCACCGCCCCGATGCGGCCGGCCACCAGCTTCACGCCGACCGGCGCGCCGACCGGCACCGGCAGCCCCACGCCGACCGAGCCGACCGAGCCGGTGCCGACCGACACCGGCCGGCCGACGCCGACGGCCCCGACCACCCCGACGACCACGCCCCCCACCAGCAACCCGGTCACCACGCCGCCGACGGGCCCGACGCAGGAGCCCACCGGCGAGCCGAACAACCCGGGCGGCGAGGGCGACCAGACCGGCGACGACGGCGAGAAGACCGCCGACTGAGCGCCCTTCACCGGCTTCGAGGGCGGCCCGTTCCGCCCTCGAAGCGCCCTTCCGCGCCCGAAGTGAAACCTTCCCGCACCCGTGGAACACCCCCGCCGTCCGCAGGTTGAGACAGGTCGCGCGAACACCGTGAGCCGGGCCTCCATGCCTGGCAGGGTGGGCAAAGCCACGGCCGCCTGCCTGCTGTGCGAGTCGGCTTTGGGGGAATTCCTGGCTACGCTGACGCAGTGAGCGGCGCCACAACGAGGTGGCGGAAGTTCTTAGGGGAGTGTTGATGGGCGGCAAGCTCGATCAGGCGAAGGACGATCTGCTACGGCGGGCGGCTGAGACGTGCGCCCAGCGTCCCGGAGCGCGTGGTGGCGATCCTGAGGAGGCGGTCGAGTACCTGCGCCTCTACTACCGCCATGTCGCCCCCGAGGATCTGCTGACGCGCGATCCGGCCGACATCTGCGGCCCGGCGATGGCCCATCGGCTGCTGGGCGAGGAGCGGCCCCAGGGGCGCGCCAAGGTGCGGGTCTTCACCCCCACCCTGGAGGAGTACGGCTGGGACCCCGGGCACACCGTCGTGCAGGTGGTCACCGACGACATGCCGTTCCTGGTCGACTCGGTCTCGATGGAGCTGAACCGGCACCACTTCACCAGCCACCTGATCGTGCATCCGCTGCTCGGCGTGGACCGCGACGTGGCGGGCAAGCTCAAGGCGTTCCGCGGCAAGCTCGACAGCGACACCGACCTCGACGAGTCGTGGATCCACATCGAGGTGGACCGCACCAGCGACCGGGCCCGCCTGGAGGCGCTGGAGAAGGACCTGCTGCGGGTCCTCGGCGACGTGCGGGTCGCGGTGGAGGACGAGCCCAAGATGCGCGCCCGCGCCGGGCAGATCGCCGTTGAGATCGACGAGAGCCGCCCGCCGCTGCCGGACAAGGAGCTCGCCGAGGGCGTCGAGCTGCTGGACTGGCTGGCCGACGGGCACTTCACCTTCCTCGGTTACCGCGACTACACCCTCACCGACGACGGCACGGCGCTGCGCCCCGAGCCCGGCACCGGCCTCGGCATCCTGCGCACCGACAAGCGCGAGTCCGACAGCTTCGCCGCGCTGCCGCCGGAGGTCCGCGAGAAGGCCACCGAGAAGCACCTGCTCGTGCTGACCAAGGCCAACTCGCGCTCCACCGTGCACCGGCCGCACTACCTGGACTACATCGGCGTCAAGAAGTTCGACGAGGCCGGCGACGTCATCGGCGAGCGCCGCTTCCTCGGCCTGTTCACCCACGTCGCCTACAGCGAGTCGATCGCGCACATCCCCGTCCTCAAGCGCAAGCTGGAGGAGGTCCTGGAACGCGCCGGCTTCACCGCCGACAGCTACGACGGCCAGGACCTGATCGAGATCCTGGAGACCTACCCGCGCGACGAGCTGTTCCAGCTGTCGGTGGACGACCTGCTGCCGATCGCGCTCGGCGTGCTGCGGCTGCGCGAGCGCCGCCAGCTCAAGCTGTTCCTGCGCAAGGACGCCTACGGCCGCTTCATGTCGTGCATGGTCTACCTGCCGCGCGACCGCTACACCACCAAGATCCGGCTGCGCATCCAGGAGATCCTGCGCACCGCCTTCGACGGCGTCAGCGTGGACTACAGCGCCAACGTCACCGAGTCGGTGCTGGCCCGCCTGCACGTGGTGGTGCGCACCGAGCGCGGCCGCCCGATCCCCGACGTGGACGTCGAGGAGCTGGAGGCCCGGCTCGCTGCGGCGACCCGCGACTGGGCCGACGACCTCGCCGACGCGATCACCGAGCAGTGCGGCGAGGAGCGCGCGGGCGAGCTCGCGCGCCGCTACGGCGACGCGTTCCCCGAGGGCTACAAGGCCGACTTCCCGGCCCGCACCGCCGTGGCCGACCTGCGCCGCCTGGACGCGCTCACCGCGGCCGACGACACCTCGATCAACCTGTACGAGCCCTACAGCGCCGAGCCCGGCGAGCGCCGCCTGAAGATCTACCGGCTGGGCGAGCCGATCTCGTTGTCGCGGGTGCTGCCGCTGCTGCAGAACATGGGCGTCGAGGTCATCGACGAGCGCCCCTACGAGATCCGCCCGGGCGACCGGCCGCGCGCGTGGATCTACGACCTCGGGCTGCGCTACGTGCCGCCCGCCGACGTCCCCGAAGAGGCCATCAAGGACCTGTTCCAGGACGCCTTCAACGCGCTGTGGCGCGGCGAGATCGAGAACGACGGGTTCAACGCGCTGGTCCTGCACGTCGGCCTGAACTGGCGCCAGGCCATGGTGCTGCGCGCCTACGCGCTGTACCTGCGCCAGACCGGCACCTCCTTCTCCAAGCGCTACATCGAGCAGGTGCTGCTCGGCAACCCGGCGATCACCCGGCTGCTGATCCGGCTGTGGGAGTCGCGGATGGACCCGGCGCTGGCCGGCGGCGAGTCCGAGCGCAGCGACGGCATCACCGAGGAGCTGGCCGGCAAGCTGGACGAGGTCGCCTCGCTGGACGAGGACCGCATCCTGCGCGCCTACCTGGCGATGATCACCGCGACCCTGCGCACCAACCACTACCAGCGCAAGCCCTACCTGGCGCTGAAGTTCGACCCCGAGCGCATCCCGGACCTGCCGCTGCCGCGCCCCAAGTTCGAGATCTTCGTGTACTCGCCGAACGTGGAGGGCGTGCACCTGCGCTTCGGCTCGGTCGCGCGCGGCGGCCTGCGCTGGTCCGACCGGCGCGAGGACTTCCGCACCGAGATCCTCGGCCTGGTCAAGGCGCAGGCGGTCAAGAACACCGTGATCGTCCCGGCCGGGGCCAAGGGCGGCTTCGTCGGCAAGAAGCTGCCCGACGCCTCCGACCGCGAGGCGTTCATGAAGGCCGGCATCGCCTGCTACAAGGAGTTCATCTCCGGCCTGCTGGACGTCACCGACAACCTGGTGGACGGCAAGGTCGTGCCGCCGCCGGACGTGGTGCGCCACGACGGCGACGACACCTACCTGGTCGTCGCGGCCGACAAGGGCACCGCGACCTTCTCCGACATCGCCAACGAGGTCGCCGCCTCCTACGGCTTCTGGCTGGGCGACGCGTTCGCCTCCGGCGGCTCGGTCGGTTACGACCACAAGGCGATGGGCATCACCGCGCGCGGCGCGTGGGAGTCGGTCAAGTACCACTTCCGCTCGCTGGGCAAGGACGTCCAGAACGAGGACTTCACCGTCGTCGGCATCGGCGACATGTCCGGCGACGTGTTCGGCAACGGGATGCTGCTGTCGGAGCACATCAAGCTGGTGGCGGCCTTCGACCACCGGCACGTGTTCATCGACCCCGATCCCGACCCGGCGGCCTCGTTCCAGGAGCGCAAGCGCCTGTTCGCGCTGCCGCGCAGCTCGTGGGCCGACTACGACGCCAAGCTGATCAGCAAGGGCGGCGGGGTGTTCCCGCGCACCGCCAAGTCGATCAAGCTGACCCCGCAGATCCGGTCCGCGCTCGGCATCGACGCCGAGGTGAAGGCGCTGACCCCGTTCGAGCTGATCCGCGCGGCGCTCAAGGCCCCGGTCGACCTGCTGTGGAACGGCGGCATCGGCACCTACGTCAAGGCCGCCTCGGAGAACAACGCCGACGTGGGCGACAAGGCCAACGACCCGGTCCGGGTGGACGGCGCCGAGCTGCGCTGCAAGGTCGTCGGCGAGGGCGGCAACCTCGGCCTGACCCAGCTCGGCCGCATCGAGTTCGCCCGCGCGGGCGGCCTGGTCAACACCGACTTCATCGACAACTCCGCCGGGGTGGACACCTCCGACCACGAGGTCAACATCAAGATCCTGCTGGACCAGGTCGTCCGCGACGGCGAGCTGACCCGCAAGCAGCGCGACAACCTGCTGTACGAGATGACCGACGAGGTGGGCTCGCTCGTCCTGCGCGACAACTACGCGCAGAACGTCGTGCTGGCCGCGACGCGCGCCCAGGCGCCCGCGATGCTGCACGTCCACGCGCGCTTCATGCGCAAGCTGGAGCGCGACGGCGGGCTGAAGCGCCGGCTGGAGTTCCTGCCCGACGACAAGGCGCTCGCCGAGCGCCGCCAGGCGGGCCTCGGCCTCACCGGCCCGGAGTTCTCGGTGCTGCTGGCGTACGCGAAGCTGACGCTGGACCGCGACATGGTCTCCTCCCACCTGCCCGACGACCCCTACCTGGAGTCGTGGCTGGTGGAGTACTTCCCGACGCCGCTGCGCGACCGGTTCCGCTCCTACATGGACCGGCACCCGCTGCGGCGCGAGATCATCACCACCGCCGTGGTCAACGACATGGTCAACAACTCGGGCCTGTCGTTCGCGTTCCGGATGAACGAGGAGACCGGCGCGTCGCCGTCCGACATCGCGCAGGCCTACCTGGTGGCGCGCGAGGTGTTCGACATGCCGGAGTTCTGGGCGTCGGTGGAGTCGCTGTCGCACCAGGTGGACGAGTCGACGCAGATCGCGATGCTGCTGGAGGCGCGGAAGCTGACCGAGCGCGCGGCGCGGTGGCTGCTGCACAACCGGCGGCCCCCGTTCGACATCCAGGAGACGATCGACTTCTTCGTCACCGGCGCCCGCACGCTGGTCCCGCAGCTGCCCAAGCTGCTGGCGGGCCTGGACCTGCTGGCGTTCGAGCAGCGCCGCGACGGCTTCGCCGAGCGGGGCGTGCCGGACGAGCTGGCCGAGCAGACGGCCATGCTGGTGCCCGCCTACTGCATCTTCGACCTGGTGGGGATCGCCCACGACACGGGCCGCCCGGTCGAGGAGGTGGCCGAGGTCTACTTCGACCTGGCCGACCGCCTGCAGCTGGCGCGCCTGCGCGAGCGGATCATCGCGCTGCCGCGCGACGACCGCTGGCGCTCGATGGCCCGCTCGGCGCTGCGCGACGACCTGTACGCGGCGCACGCGGCGCTGACGCGCGACGTGCTGGTCACCAGCGTGGCGGGCGCCAAGCCCGAGGAGCGCCTGCTGAACTGGACCGAGAAGAACGTCACGGCGGTCTCCCGGGCCCAGCAGACGCTGAGCGAGATCTGGGAGAGCGACAGCTTCGACCTGGCGACGCTGTCGGTGGCGCTGGGCTCGATCCGGACGCTGGTGACGGCGAGCTCGCTGCCCTCCACGGAGGCGTGAGCACGGCGTGACGGCCGAGGGGCCGCCGCGGGGATCCTCCCCGCGGCGGCCCCTTCGTTTCACCGCCTTCGCTTCACCGCCCGGCCGGCGCCTCGCCGCCGAGCCGGGCGGCCACCGCCGCCAGCCACAGCAGGCCGAGCGCCGCGCCCGCGAAGAAGGACAGGACGCTCGCGCCCGAGCCCGCAAAACCGGCCACGACCAGCACCGGGACCACGCGCGTGGCCACCGCCCAGCCGCGCCGGCCCCGGGCCGACAGGTGCCGGGCCAGCACCACGAGCGCCGCGCACAGCGCCAGGTAGCCGACCATGCCGCCGAGCATGTGGACGGTGCCCTGCGCGCTGAGCGTGCCGGGGCCGTCGGGGGTCCCGGCGGGGAACCCGGCGCCCGGGTCGGCGGCGAAGACCGCGCTGACCAGGAACGAGGCGCCGAACACCGCGACCAGCCGGGGCGCCCAGGTGCCGGGCAGCCCGAACGCGCCGGCGATGAGCAGCGCGCCGGTGACGACGAAGTTGGCCACCTGGATCCAGCCCAGGTCGCCGAGGCTGAGCTGGCTGATGGCGTTGCGGGTGAAGTCGAACCCGTCGCGGGTCAGGCCCTGGGCCACGCCCACCGCCAGGAAGAGCGGACCGGCGGCGACGGCGCAGTTCCGCAGGGCCGAGGGCGTGGCGAAGGAACGGTCGGCGGTGCTGATGGCGTGCGTCATGGGGACTCCTCTGGGCGCGGGCGGCCGGGGGCGCCGACCCTCTTGTGTACGGTGTCCACATCTGCGGACGGCGAGATCATGACACACTCAAGTGGACGATGTCCACATAAGGAGGAACGATGGTCGACCGGGAACCGGCCGCCAAGCGCGGCACCTACCGCCACGGGAACCTGCGCCAGGCCCTGCTGGAGGCCGGGATCGAGCTGGCCCGCGCGGGCGGCCCCGAGGCGGTGGTGCTGCGCGAGGCGACCCGGCGGGCGGGCGTGGTCCCGAACGCCGCCTACCGGCACTTCGCCGACCGCGACGCCCTCGTGCACGCCGTCTCGCTGGCCGCGATGGCCGAGCTGGCCCGCACGATGGAGGCCGAGCAGGCGCGCCTGCCACTGGCGGCGGACCCCGTCGAGGCCGCCCTCGCGCGGTTCCGCGCCGTGGGCACCGGCTACCTGCGCTTCGCGCGCGCCGAGCCCGGCCTGTTCCGCGCGGCGTTCTACGTGCCCGCCGACATGACGCAGGCCGAGACCGCCGTCTCCGCGGGGGAGGGCGGTCTCACCCCGTTCCAACTGCTCGGCGCGGTCCTGGACGACCTGGTGAAGGCGGGGCTGATGCCGTCCGAACACCGTCCGGGCGCCGAGTTCCTGATCTGGTCGAGCGTGCACGGCCTGGCGGTGCTGCTCATCGACGGCCCGCTGCGCGGCCTGCCGGACGAGCACGCCGACGAGGCCGCCCGCCTGCTGATCGACATGCTGGAACGGGGCCTGTGACGGCGGCGGGGCCGGAGCGCGGCGGCCGGAATGATCATCGTTGGGTAGGGTCGGAAGGGCGATGAGCCCTGGAACAGCACCGCCCCGCCCCGTCCCCGCCCTGGTCGAGATCCCCGCCGGGGAGGTCGTCCTGAAGGACGAGGGGTCCAAGAGCGCCTGGAAGGTCGAGCTGAACGGCTTCCGGCTGGCCGCGCACCCGGTGACCCGCGAGCTGTACGGAGCCGTCCGCGGCGCGGACCCCGCGGGCCCCGGCGGGCCGCGGGCGCCGGTGACCGAGGTGTCCTGGAAGGACGCCGTCCGGTTCTGCAACGACCTGTCGCTGATGTCGGGCCTCGCGCCCTGCTACACGATGGGCGACGACCCCGACGCCCTGGACGTGGCCTGCGACCCGGAGGCGGGCGGCTACCGGCTCCCCACCGAGGCGGAGTGGGAGTACGCGTGCCGGGCCGGGACGACCGGCGTGCGCTACGGCGAGCTGGACGAGATCGCCTGGTACCGCAAGAACTCCGGCGGCGAGGTGCACGAGGTCGGGGGCAGGGAGCCGAACGCGTGGGGCCTGCACGACATGATCGGCAACGTGTGGGAGTGGTGCTGGGACCTCTACGACCCGGCGGTCTACGGTCCCTACCGCGTGTTCCGCGGCGGCGGCGCCCACGACCGCGCCTGGGGGTGCCAGGCGTCGGCGCGCCGCAAGAGCCACCCGACCCTGCGCATCGACGACCTGGGGTTCCGCCTGGCCCGCTCGTCGTGAGGGCGGCGCGGGCGGCCCGCCGTCAGTCGGCGTCGGTCAGCGACACCGACTCGCCGAGGACGCGGGCCCGGCCGCTGGTGGGGGCGTAGCCGATCGCCAGCCACTGCCACTTCGTCCGCAGCCTCTCGCCGGGGTCGATGCCGGAACGGTCGAGGTAGGCGCGCAGGTCGGCGGGGAGCGTGCCCACCGATCCGCCGGTGAGCGTCTGCTCCTGCTCGATCCCGTACCAGACCAGAGAGCCGCCGTCCTTGGTCCGCAGCGCGTAGGAGGTCCCCGGGCCGGCGCGGAACCGGCCCGGCTCGGCGCGCCAGTCGCCCTGCTCCTTCTCGCGCGCCTTGGCGGAGTGGGCGTCGGGCGTCAGCGCCGTCTGGTCGCCGGAGCCCAGGTAGGCGGCGTGGGCGGCGGGCAGGGCGCGGTCGTCGGCCGGGACGGTGTACCCCTCGGCGTCGTAGTCCAGCTCGGGGGGAGGCCCCTTGAACGTCAGCCAGTGCGCCGCCCGCCAGGGCTCCTTCGCGGCCGTCCGCACGAACCACGCCATGATCTGCTGCTCGTCGCCGTCCTCGGTCCGCTCCAGCGCGGCGACGCCGAACCGGCGGGGGTAGCCGCTCTGGCGCGGCACGTAGAGCACGGGGTTGCGCAGGGAGATCCGCGCGGATCCGGGCAGGTCGCCGTAGGCCTTCACGCGGGCCCGGACGGGCGCGGCGAGCGCTCCGGTCACGGTGTCGCGCCAGCGCTTCTCGTCGCCCGAGGTGAGCGCCTTGTTGTGCCGGGACGTCCAGTCCCGCAGGGCGCGGGCCGACTCTTCGACGGTCACGGCGGGCTCGCCCGCGGGCGCCCGACCGGCGTCGCCGCGGTCGGCCGGCCCGCCGGAGCAGGACGCGGTGCACGCGAGCGCGGCGACCAGAGCCAGAAACCGGCGCATTTCCCCACCTCTACGGACAGTCTCGGCATCTGTCGCGCCAGTGTAGAGGCGAGTCCCCTCCGGAGGGCCCGTAAGGCGTCGGCGCGGTCCCACTGCAGCGGTCAGGAAGAAGCGGGACCGCCCCGACGCCCGGCGGGCTCTAGACGCCGTCGACGGCGACGGCCTTGCGGTACATCCCGGTCACGGCGGTGGCGCCCTTCGGCGGCACCGTGGCCAGGTACTGGATCAGGACGGTGGTGGTCATCCGGCTCCCGGCCGCGCCCGCCGGGGCCAGCCCGGAAAGATCACCGGATACGGTCAGGGTGCCCCGCCGGGAAGCGGAGTACGCCTCCTTCTGCCGCAGGACGTACCAGACCACCGCGCCGCCGTCCTTGGTGCGCAACGCGTAGGCGGGGGCCGGATCGGGCGTGAACGAGGAGGTCAGCCGCACGCCGCGCTTGGCCAGCAGCCGCACGCCCCGCTCCAGTTCGTCGCGGGTCTGCGTCGTCTTGGGGCCCGGCGCCAGCGACGTGACGCCCGAGCCCTCGGGGCCCTTCGACAGCAGGGCGGCGTGGGCGGCGGCGACCCTGCCGGGCGCCAGGGCGAGGCCGGAGGTCACCGCCGGGACGGCCGTCGCGTAGCCGTCGCCGTCGAGCCTGATGCGGCTCAGCGCGGCGTCGGTCGGGTAGGGGTCGGCGGCCAGCAGCCAGGGGCCGCCCGCCTTGGCCTGCGTGAAAAGCAGCGCGTGCCGCAGCGTCTGCTTGCCCGAGCCGGAGACCGCGTCGACGGCGAACCAGCGCGGGTGCCCGGTCGCGCGCGGGATGTAGAAGACCGGCTTGGCGAAGGCCAGCGGGCCCGGCTTCTGCTTGGTGGCCCGGCGCAGCTTCACCGCGGCGGTGTCCATGGCGAGCTGCGGGCCCGTCGCCACCGCGGACAGGGGCGAGGCGTCCAGCCGCTGCCCGGCCTGCCCCACCGCCTGCGCGTAGCGCGACAGCACCTGCCGCGCCTGGTCCCGGGACAGGGCCGGCGGGGCCGAACCGGCCTCCGGCCCCGAACCGCAGGCCGGGAGCAGCAGGGTCGCGCCGAGCGGCAGCAGCAGGGCGGCCGCGGAGCGTACGGACATGAGGGCCCCCGAGGGGAGAGGCGGTGGAGCGGGACCGCCACATCATCGCAGGGTCATCGTCTGATTACCCTGCGAATGGAGAATGACCCTTATGTCAGCTTTCCTGCTGGCGCATCCAGCGGATCTCCGCCTCGACGAACTCGTCGATGTCGCCGTCCAGCACCGCGGTCGGATTGCCGACCTCGACGCCGGTGCGCAGGTCCTTCACGATCTGGTACGGGTGCAGCACGTAGTTGCGGATCTGCGTGCCCCAGCTGCTGGTGCCCTCACCGCGCAGCGCCGACATCTCCGCGGCCTCCTCCTGCCGCTTGCGCTCCAGCAGCTTGGCCTGGAGGACGTTCATCGCGCTGGCCTTGTTCTGGAGCTGGCTGCGCTCGTTCTGGCACGACACCACGATGCCGCTCGGCAGGTGCGTGATGCGCACCGCCGAGTCGGTGGTGTTGACGCCCTGGCCGCCCGGCCCCGACGACCGGTACACGTCGATGCGCAGGTCGCCCTCGTCGATGTCGACGTGGTCGCTCTGCTCGACGACCGGCACCACGTCCAGGCCCGCGAACGAGGTCTGCCGGCGGCCCTGGTTGTCGAACGGGGAGATGCGGACCAGCCGGTGCGTGCCGTGCTCGCCGCGCAGCGTGCCGTAGGCGTAGGGGGCCTTCACCGCGAAGGTGGTGGACTTGATCCCGGCCTCTTCGGCGTAGGAGGTCTCGTAGATCTCGGTGGGGTAGTTGTGCCGCTCGGCCCAGCGCAGGTACATGCGCTGGAGCTGCTCGGCCCAGTCGGCCGCGTCCACGCCGCCGGCCTGGGCGTTGATGGTGACCAGCGCCTCGCGCGCGTCGTACTCGCCCGACATGAGGGTGCGCACTTCAAGCTGCTGGACGGCCTTGTGCAGCCCCTCCAGCTCCTGGTCGGCCTCGGCGCGGGTGTCGGCGTCGTCCATCTCGGCGGCCATCTCGTACAGCGTGGCCGCGTCGTCGAGCCGCTGCCGCAGCCCCTCGACCCGGCCGAGCTCGGCCTCCAGGTACGACAGGCGGCGCGTCACCGACTGGGCGCGCTCCTGGTCGTTCCATAGATCAGGGTCGGCGGACTGCTCGCGCAGCTCGGCGATGTCACGGCGCATCGCGTCCAAGTCCAGCACCTGCTCGATGCTGGTCAGGGTCGAGCCGAGCTCCTTGAGCTGATCTTCTGGATCGATTCCTGCCACCCTCTGAGCTTATCGTCGTCGGGACAGTGCCGGAGCGCCGGTCAATACCCTGTGGATGGCACAATCACGGAGCAGCGTCGCCAGACCTGCGTACGGGTTCGCGGAGATTCGCCGAGAAAGGCCGGGGGACAGGGTGCACAGGACATCGGTGGCCGCGGCGGTCGCGCTCGCGGTCGTGGCGCCGCTGGCCGCCTGCGCCGACCGGAAGAGCGAGGCCAGGCCGTCCCCGATGCCCTCGTCGGCCGCTCCAACGCCCCGGCCGCTGACGCCGCAGGACGCCGAGCGCGAGTTCGCCGCCTACACCGCCAACGACGAGGTGGCGCGGGCCGCGGGCGACGAGCGGCTGGCGCTGTCGTGGGTGGCCGACGGCCAGGCGCTGCTGACGGCCGCCGAGTACCGCAAGGCCGCCTTCGACGGCGACCCGGTGAAGCGCTACGAGTACGGCAGGCCCCGGCTGTACGTGCCCAAGCTGCCGCAGGCGACCTACCCGCAGTGGTTCGTGGCCGAGACCGCCCGCACCGTCAAGGGCCAGGACAAGAGCACGCGGACGGCGCTGATGGCGTTCATCCGGCGCTCGGCGGGCGAGGACTGGAAGCTCAGCCTGACCACCGAGCTGATGCCGAAGGCGAAGGTCCCCAAGATCAGGCTGGACGCCGAGGGGTACGCCCCCCACCTGTCCAACACCGACGGGTCGGTGCTCATCCGGCCGCGCGAGGTGCCCGGCATCCAGGCGACCCTGGCCCAGGAGGGGCCGGCCAGCGTCGTCTCCAAGATCATGAAGAGCGGCCCGGTCACCACCGGCTACTACCAGCAGACCGAGCGGGCCGAGAAGCGCGCCAAGGACCGCGGCCTGAACCTCCAGGCGGTCTTCGTGGCGACCCAGTTCCCGATCTTCGCGCTGCGCACCGAGCACCAGGACGGCCTCGTCCTCTACTCCCTGTCGCGCAACAGCGTCACCAGCGTGAAGGACAGGGAGCACAAGCCGCCGATCCCGCCGGAGGTGGCGCACCTGCTGGACGGGACCGTGAAGGGGACCGACATCAACACCTCCGAGACCCTGCAGTTCGCGGCGGTGGACCCGGTCCGGGCCAAGGGCGGCAAGGACCAGCCGAAGGCGGACGTGATCGCGAACGCGGGCGCCGTGACGAAGGCGAGCACCCCGCCGCCCAAGAACCCCTGACCCGGGCCGGCGGCGCCGGGCGCGGGGAGGGACCGGGCGGCCTCAGGTGGCCAGGTGGCGGAGCATCAGGGCCGCGAACAGCAGCGCGACCAGCCCGGCCAGGACCAGCGCCGGCGGGATCTGCGGGCCGTGCCTGTGCATCTCGGCGTGGGCGGCGCGGCAGGTGGCGCAGCGGCCCTCGGACACCGGGTGCGAGCAGTGGGCGCAGATCAGGTGTTCACAGCTCATCGTGGGGCCCCCATCTCCGTGGGCGGTAGGGCGGTAGGTGCGGCCGTACGGGCGAGAACGTCGATCGACGACCTATCGGGCATCTTTCGCCATCATCCAGCGTAGCCGGACTGTATGGTCGATCCGGCAGGGTCGGGAGCTTGGCCGGGCCGGGAGCCCGGCGGGCGCGGGTCCGGCCGGACGTCGGGAGACGATCGCATGGCAACCAGGGACGGCGCACCGACCGGGGTCCTGCCCGTGGTCCCGCCTCTGGTCCCACCCGTGGTCCCGCCCGCCGCCCCTCGCCCGGAACCGCCCGAGATCCCGCCCATGGCGTCCGCCCTACCCCCGCGATCGGGCCTGATGCCGGATCGACCCTTCCGGCCCCCGCGCGCCGGTGCCGGGCGGTCCGCGCCCGGGCGCTCCGCCAGGGCCGCCGGCCCGTCGGCCAGGGCCGTTCCGTTCCGGCTCCGGGGCCCTTCCGGCGCAGGTGATCCGCCCTCTCCGGCGGGGTGCCGCGACCTTCTGGACCGGCCTGTCAGGGCCGAGGCAGTTGACCGCCCCATCTATAGTGCTCCAAGGCCCGTCGGTCCCAAGGGCCGAGGAGCCCCGGCGGCGGCTCGGGACCGCGGACTCGTCCGAGGCACCAGCGACGCCGCGCCACTCGACCCCTACACTGAACCGCCGTGATGCAGCCGTGATCCATTTCGACAACGTCACCAAGGTCTACAAGAACCAGAACCGGCCGGCCCTCCAGCATGTGAACGTCGCCATCGAGAAGGGCGAGTTCCTGTTCCTGGTGGGTCCCTCCGGTTCCGGCAAGTCGACCTTCCTGCGACTGATCCTCAAAGAGGAGCGTCCTTCCCAGGGTCACGTGCATGTGGCGGGCAAGGACCTGAGCCGGCTCAGCAACTGGAAGGTCCCGCACCTGCGTCGCCGCATCGGCTGCGTGTTCCAGGACTTCCGGCTGCTGCCCAACAAGAACGTCTTCGAGAACGTCGCGTTCGCCCTCGAGGTGATCGGCAAGCCGCGGCGCTTCATCCACAAGGTGGTGCCGGAGGTCATCGACCTGGTGGGACTGGAGGGCAAGGGCCACCGGATGCCCGACGAACTGTCGGGCGGTGAGCAGCAGCGCGTCGCCATCGCGCGCGCCTTCGTCAACCGGCCGATGATCCTGCTGGCCGACGAGCCGACCGGGAACATCGACCCGGCGACCTCGATCGGCATCATGAAGGTGCTGGACCGCATCAACCGGACCGGCACCACCGTCGTCATGGCCACCCATGACGCCGCCATCGTCGACGCCTTCCGCAAGCGCGTCGTCGAGCTGGAGGACGGTCGCGTGGTCCGCGACCAGTCCCGGGGCGTCTACGGGCAGGCTTACTGACACCGTCGTCCCGGCCGCCGCCGCGGCCCTGAACCGGTGCTGTCGGCCGGGACGTACAGACCACGACTGAAATCCATGCGGATTCGGTTCAAGCAGGTGCAATCCGGACGGATGGCATAGCCTGCACCGGACCCGGCTCCCCGCGGGCACAGGCGATCAAGGACAGCGAGGCATGCGCGCACAGTTCGTATTCCAGGAGATCTGGATCGGTCTCCGCCGGAACCTCACGATGACGATCTCCCTCGTCATCACCGTCGCCATCGCCATGGCGCTCTTCGGCACCGGCCTGCTCATCAAGGCGCAGGTCGACAAGTCGCAGAGCTTCTGGAACGACAAGGTCGAAGTCTCGATCTTCCTGTGCGCCAAGACGAGCAGCAACCCGAGCTGCGGGCGCCAGGACGTCTCCGACTCGCAGAAGAGCGAGCTCAAGAAGCTGCTGGAGGGCCGGCCCGAGGTCTCCAAGGTCGTCTACGAGGACCGGGACACCGCCTACAAGCGCTTCCAGCAGCGGTTCGCCTCCAGCCCGGCGTTCGTCTCCAGCACCAAGGTCGGCGACATCCCCGACTCCTTCCGGATCCGGCTGAAGAACCCCAAGGAGTTCGAGAAGGTCGCCCAGGTGGTGCGCGGCAAGTCGGGCGTCGACGCGGTGGTCAACGAGCAGGACATCCTGAAGAAGTTCTTCGGCATCCTGGACGGCCTGCAGTGGGCCGCGCTGCTCATCGCGTTCATCCAGGTGGTGGCGGCGGTGCTGCTGGTCGGCAACACCGTCCGGCTGTCGGCGTTCAACCGGCGCCGCGAGACCGGGATCATGCGGCTGGTCGGCGCCTCCAACCTCTACATCCAGATGCCCTTCATCCTGGAGGGCGCGATCGCGGGCCTGATCGGCGGCATGTTCGCCGCCGTGCTGCTGGTCGGCAGCAAGATCTACCTGATCGACCAGCTGCGCGAGTCGGTGGGCTTCGCGCTGGAGCTGGGCTGGGGCTCGGTGTTCGGGATCATCATCTTCTCGATCTGCGTGGGCGTGCTGCTGTGCGCCGGCGCCTCCTTCCTCACCCTGCGCCGCTACCTGAAGGTCTGACCCTCCGGCGGACGCGCCCCGGCCGTCCCGCGCGCCCCGACCTAGACTGGAACGCATGTTCCCGATCACCGGCCGGGTGCTGCGCGGGGCGGCCTTCGCCGTCGCGGTGCCGTGCGCCTACGGCGCCGGGTCCCTGCGCGACCGCGACCGCGCGGTGATCGTAGGATCGCCTACCTACGGCAAGGGCTCGGCGCAGGAGCCGACCAGGCCGCCGGACGGCCCGGCGATCGAGCCGACCGCGGGTCGCTACCGCACCCCCGGCGGCCGTAACCTCGACGGGGTGGGGATCGACCCCGATGTGGCGGTCTCCGCCGAACGACCGCCCAGGGCGGCCGAGCAGCGCGCCCGGGCGGTGCTGCGGGGGCCGCTCGCGACGTTGCCGGAGAAGGACCGAGGCTGATCACGTGCCACGTGAGACAGGGCGCAAGCTCATCGCGCAGAACAAGCGTGCCCGTTACGACTACCACATCGACGACACCTGGGAAGCGGGCATGGTGCTGATGGGCACCGAGGTGAAGGCGCTGCGCGCGGGCCGCGCCTCGCTGGCCGACGGCTACGCCCACGTCATGGACGGCGAGGTGTGGCTGGAGAACGTGCACATCCCCGAGTACGTCCAGGGCACCTGGACCAACCACGCGCCGCGGCGGCGCCGCAAGCTGCTGCTGCACAAGCGCGAGATCGGCAAGATCATCGCCAAGTCGTCCGAGCCGGGTTGGACGCTGATCCCGCTGGCGCTGTACTTCAAGGACGGGAAGGCCAAGGTCGAGATCGGCCTTGCCCGTGGTAAGAAGTCCTACGACAAGCGCCAGGCGATCGCCAAGCGCGAGGCGGACCGGGAGATGCAGAAGGCGGCTGCGGCCCGGTTCAGGAGACGGTAAGGGTGGCGATGTCCAAGCGAGCCCGCGGGCGGGCGCACGCCCGGACGCCGCGGCACCGGCTGTCCCGCGCGCCGATGCGCCGGGTGATCTCGATGGCGGCCGGCGCGGCGCTGGTCGCCACGACGGCGTCGGGCTGCTTCGCCGAGCCGTCGGCGATGCCGACCGTGCGCGACTTCCTCATCGCCTGGCAGGTCGGCAACTACAAGGCGGCCTCCAAGCTCACCACCGGCGCCGACCAGGCGGCGGTGGAGAACACCCTCGGCCAGGTGCGCACCCAGCTGGACGCGGTGTCGATGAAGCTGGCGCTCGGCGTGCCCGTGCAGCCCGGCAGCAACAAGAAGACCGGCGTGGCGATCGTCAAGAAGGGCGACTCGGCCGACGCGCGGTTCTCGGTCAAGTTCGACCTGGGCGAGAACGGCAAGCCCTGGACCTACACGGGCCTGATGCGGCTCAAGCGGATCGGCGGCCACTGGAAGGTGGTCTGGGACCCCTCGATCATCCATCCGCGGCTCAAGGCCGGGCAGCGGCTGGCGGTGGTCACCGAGACCCCCGCCCGCGCCGCGATCCTGGACACGAACGGCGGGTCGATGCTGAAGCCGGTCCAGGCGAACGTGGTGGGCGTCACGCCGGGCCGCCTGACCGACCCCAAGCGCACCCTGGACCAGCTCGCCAAGGTCACCCGCCTGGACGGCGGTCGCCGCCTGGACGTGGAGCGGCTGCTCGGCCGGGTCCGCTCGGCCCCGCCGCAGAAGTTCCTGCAACTGCTGACGCTGCAGCGGCCCGCCCACAGCGCGCTGATCGACCGGCTGCGGCAGGGCGACATCGCGGGCGTCGAGGTGATCCCCAAGCCGCTGCCGATCGGCGCCACCCAGGCGCCCGAGGTCGTCGGCACCCTGGGCCCGGCCACCGCCGAGAAGCTCCAGACCGTCGGCGCCCCCTACCAGCCCGGCGACACCATCGGCACCGAGGGCCTGCAGCTCCACCAGCAGCGCCGCCTGGCGGGGACCCCCACCGTCCGGGTGGTCGCGCAGGACCCGGCCGGCAAGGACGAGCAGGAGCTGATCTCCTGGCAGGGGGAGCAGACGCAGCCGGTGCGCACGTACCTGTCCAGCGTCTGGCAGAAGCGCGCCGACCGGGCGCTGGAGGGCGTGCCCTACCCGGCCTCGATGGTCGTCGTACGCTCCAACGCGGGCGAGCTGTGGGCGGTCTCCAACCACGGCACCGGCGGCCGGAACCTGGC
The DNA here is from genome assembly GCA_050936435.1 of Spirillospora sp. CA-253888. Classification (GTDB taxonomy): domain Bacteria; phylum Actinomycetota; class Actinomycetes; order Streptosporangiales; family Streptosporangiaceae; genus Spirillospora. The sequence continues at coordinate 2,449,040 of JBNJMT010000001.1, read as the reverse complement.
GATGGAGGGGCAGTACCCGCCCGGCGCCACGTTCTCGATCGTGACGGCGGGCCCGCTGCTGAGCAGCGGCGCCGTCACCCCGACCACGAAGGTCGAATGCCCCGCCGGCGTCGACGCGGGCGGGGGGCAGACCATCACCAACCCGGCCGGGGGCCGACCGGCCGCGCCCTTCCGGAACCACCTGGCGCAGGGCTGCGCCACGATGCTGGCGGCGCTGGCGGACAAGGTGGACAACGGGGCGCTGATGACGTCGGTGGCCCGCTTCGGGCTCGGCAAGAACTGGGGGCTGAGCATCCCCTCGTTCTCGGGCACCGCGCCGGCCCCCGCCAACGCCGGGGAGAAGGCCGCGCTGCTGGCCGGCCAGGGCAAGGTGCGGGTGAGCCCGCTGTCGATGGCGCTCGCGGTGGGCGCGACCGAGACGGGCAACTGGCGTCCCCCGCAGCTGCTGAAGGAGCCGCGCAGCGCCGAGGTGGTCCCGCCGCAGCCGCTGGTGGACACCGCGGCGAACGGCGACCTGCAGCGGATGATGAGGCAGGCGGCCAAGCGGGGCTCGGCCAACAGCCCGGGCTCCCCGTCGGCGGAGTTCGGCCTGACGGCGACGGTCACCTATCCGGAGAACGGGCGCACCAGGACGGTGTCGTGGTTCGTGGGCTCGAACGCGGGCTTCGGCTTCGCGCTCGCGGTCGAGGGCAAGGTGGACACCGCCAAGCTCATCGGCCACTTCCTGAGCGGGACCAGCAGCCGCACGGCGGGCACAGGCACCCCGACGGGCACGGGCGCCCCGGCCCGCTGACCCGGCCGCATCGACGCGGAACCCCTGCCGTTACAGGGGTTCCGCACTCCGTTATCACTTTGTGATCTCTTTACGTCGCGGGCGCAACCATCCGGGCGGTCCCGAGCGTCTCTACAGATGACTGGGACACCGCTTGGGGGGTTGCGGACTCAGTCGCCGTGATGAGACCAGAGCCTCGTCTCGGGGGAGGCTCTGCCGTCCGGACCGGCCCGACCCTGCCGGTCGGCCCCGGTGGGCGCGATCCGTTCGCGCCCACCGGGGCGTCACACTCTCCGGCCCCCGAACCCGTCCGCCCCGGCGGGAATCCCGTTGGCATCCGGCGCGTTAACCTTGTAGCGTCTGCATGCGGGCGCCCGCCACGGCGGGACGTCCGGCTTGACAATTCAACATGGGGGTGACCGGCTTCGACTTCGATAGGTCGAGCCAGGGGAAGCGGGTCGAGGGTGGTCGTCATGACCTCGTAAATCCTGTGACGGCGAACAAAAACTGCCAACAAGAAGCAGTCCGAGTTCGCTCTCGCCGCCTGAGGCGAGTAGCGACTCTGTCAGCCCGGGAGCGTCTCCGACCCGGGGTCTGGCATCGTAAGGAGACTCCACCTGCCCACCCGGTCGCGGGGTGAGTAGGAACAACTAACAGCGGCTGAGCCTGTCGGCGACTTGCCTGCGTGAGCGCCGGGGCTGAGAAAACGACGAGCAGGCTGCACCCGGAGAAGCCCTGACTCATCATCGAAGGACGCGGGTTCGATTCCCGCCACCTCCACGAGACGGACCACCGTGTTCGGCGCTTGAGCGCCTTCCCGATGGCCTGCTGTTGCGAAAGCCCTCCACCGGCCGATGGCCGGGCGGAGGGCTTTTGTGCGTCTGCGGTCAGGCGCGGGCGTAGCGGGCCGGGGTCGTGCCCACCGTGGCCGCGAAGTCCCGGGTCAGGTGCGCCTGGTCGGCGTAGCCCAGGTCGGCGGCCAGGGACGCCCAGTCCACGCGGGTGCCCTGGTCGGCGCGGGCGGCCGCCTCGTGCAGGCGGGCCCGGCGCAGCGTCCACTTCGGGCTCGCGCCCACGTACTCCGCGAACAGGCGCTGCAGGGTCCGCACCGACAGGCCCGCCTCCTCGGCCACCTGGTCGACGCGGACCAGGAACGGGGACGAGGTGATGCGCTCGACGATCGCCGCCGCGTCCTCGGCCAGGGCGTCGGGCGCCGAGGGCAGGCGGGGCAGGAGGAACTCCTCGGCCCGGGCCGCCATCGCCGCGCCGTCCGGGGCGGCCAGGACGGTGGCCGTCCACTCGGTGATCTCCGGGCCGAAGAACGCGGTGGCCGGGAGGCGCTGGTCTGCCAGGTCCGCGACGGGGCCGGTCGTGAAGGGGCGGAAGCCGCCGGGGCGGAACTTCACGCCCAGGACCTGGCCCGAACCCTCGATCCGGCGCACGAACAGGTTGCGGTCCACGCCGTAGACGCGCGCCTCGGGCTCCTCGAACACCAGGTGGACGTTGGGATGCGCCAGCACCTTCGTGTCGTGCGGCATCGGGACGTCCCACGCGACGTGCCAGTAGAACTCGACGAAACGGGCCGCGTGCGGGCCCGGCCGGTGCGTCATGGAACGCACCGTCCCGTCCTGCTTCCTCGGGTAGAGGAGGCCCCGTGGCGTATCCGTCATAACGACAGGTTAGTGGCGTGTTTCTTCAAGAGCGCGGACCGCCGTCCTCCCTAGGTTCGAGGCATGAACGAACTCCACGCGCACCTCGCCGCCAGCGCCGCCGAAGCCGCCCGCATCGCCCGCGGGGTCCGTCCCGAGCAACTGGCCGCCCCCACTCCCTGCGCGGAGTACGACGTGCGCGCGCTGGTCAACCACTGGGTCCTGTTCACCTCGCACGGGCTGGAGTGCCGGGCCCGTCGCCGGCCGATCCCTGAGGAGCTGATGGAGCGCGACTTCACCGCCGACCCCCGCTGGGCCGAGGCGTACGCGGCGCAGCTCGACAGGGCCGTCGCCGCCTGGGCCGAGCCCGCCGCGTGGGAAGGGCCGATCCTCATCGGCGACCAGGAGCTCCCGGCCGGTGACGTCCTCAAGCTGATCATCAAGGAGCTGACCGTCCACGGCTGGGACGTCGCCCGCGCCACCGGCCAGGACATCGCGGTGTCGCCCGAGGTCGGCGAGCTGATGCTCAAGGTGGTCGCCGAGCACGCCGAGCTGTACCGGCGCTACGAGGGGTTCGCCGAGCCCGTCGCGGTGGCCGCCGGCGCCCCGGCGTTCGAGCGGGCGCTGGCGGAGTCCGGCCGCGACCCCCGCTGGACGCCATGATCAAAAATCGTCCGCCAGGTCTTCCACTGTGACGCGGATCTCCGCTTGGCTGGGACCATGGACGAAAGGATCGCGGTCGTCACCGGAGCCACCTCGGGCATCGGCCGGGAGATCGCCGCGGGGCTGGCCGAGCGCGGCTACCGGATCGGGATCGTGGGTCGGAACGAGGTGCGCGCCAAGGCGGCGGTCGCCGCCCTGGCCGAGCGGGCCCCCGACGCGCGGGCGGACATCTTCCTCGCCGACCTGTCCTCACGCGCCGAGGTCCGCGACCTGGCCGGCCGGTTGCGGGACCGGTACCGGCGGCTGGACGTGCTGGTCAACAACGCCGGGGTGCACACCCTGCGCGCCAAGGTGAGCGCCGACGGCTTCGACCGGATGATCGCCACCAACCACCTGGGGCCGTTCCTGCTCACCAACCTGCTGCGCGACCTGCTGGTGGCGTCCGCGCCGTCCCGGGTGGTGATGGTCGCCTCCGAGGCGCACCGCCACGCGGGCCCGCTCGACCCGGACCGGCTGGCCGAGCCCGGCTCCTACGGGGCGCTCGGCTCGCTGCGCGTGTACGCGCGCTCCAAGCTGCTGAACATCCTGTTCACCCAGGAGATGGCCGAGCGCCTCCAGGGCACCGGCGTGACGATCAACGCGGTGTGCCCCGGCATGGTCGCCACCGACCTGACCCGCGAGGTGCCCGGCGCCGGGCGGTTCGGCCCGCTGGCCGCCCGGACGCCGCTGCTGCGCACGCCCGAGCAGGGCGCGCGCATGGCGCTGCGGCTCGCGACCGAGCCCGAGTTCGCCGACAGCAGCGGCGGCTTCTACTCCTCCACGCCGGGCGCGCGGCTGCTGCCGGCGTCGGCGGCGCGCAAGGATCGCGAGCTGCGGCGGGCGGTCTGGGAGCGTTCGGCCCACCTCGCGGGGCTTCCGGCCCGATAGTTTGGCCCTGTGAACCAGCCGTACGAACCGCGCCCTGCCCGCCAAGCGCCCCCGCCCGGACACCGCGCCGCCCCTTCCGCGGAGCGGCCGGCCGAGCCAGGCGCCTTCAAGGACCTGTTCAACGGCGTCGGCTACCTCTTCCGCGGTCTCGCCTGGATCGTGCGACGTCCGGGGCAGTGGCTGTTCGGGCTGATCCCCGCCGTGATCGTGCTGATCGTGTACGTGGCCGGGCTGAGCCTGCTGGCGGCCAACGTCAACGACGTCGCGGACTGGACGACCCCCTTCGCCGACGACTGGTCGTCCGGGCTGCGCACCACCACCCGCGTCATCGCCGGCATCGCGATCCTCGGCGCGTCGCTGTTCCTGGCGATCCTCACCTTCACCGCGCTGACCCTGCTGGTCGGCGACCCGTTCTACGAGCGCATCGCGGTGCGGGTGGAGGACTCGCAGGGCGGCGCGCCGCCCGAGTGGGACGAGCCGCTGCTCCGCAAGATCCTCCGCATGGTCGGCGATACGCTGCTGCTCGCGGTGGTGGCGCTCGGCTTCGCGATCGTCTTCTTCGCCTGCGGGTTCATTCCGGTCGTCGGGCAGACGGTGGTGCCGGTGGTCGCCGCGTGCGTGTCGGGCTACTTCCTGGCCGGTGAACTGTCGTCGGTCGCGCTGGAGCGGCGCGGAATCCTCCGCAAGGAGCGCTTCGCGCGCATGAAGCGGCATCGCAGCCTCGTGGTGGGTTTCGGCGCGGCCACATTTGTGGTCTTCCTCATTCCCCTCGGCGCGGTGCTGGCGATGCCGGGCGCGGTGGCGGGCGCAACCTTGCTGGCCAGGGAACGGCTGGCGGACAATCCGCAGGTCACCGGGGATGACCTTGGTACCGGAGAACATCACTGAGGCGATAGAAAGATGTGTCCTGAGCGTGATTACCGGCCCGGTCGTAAATAGTGATCTTCGCGTAACGTGTGCCGCATGTCCGATCAGGGGGAGCGCGACGTGCGCTGGACCGATATGAGCGAGAACGACACCGTCGAGCGTGCCGAGGCGCCGACCGGGGCCCGCGGGGAGACCTCCGAGGACCGTCCGGCGAGGACCGCCGGCATCCCCGAGGCGGAGGTCCCCGCGCCGGTGGGCCGCACCGACTTCTCCGATGAGACCGAGCCCGAGCCGGTCCCGCACGACGTGTGGGGCAAGGTCGAGACGCCCCGCGCCCGTCCCGCCGCCCGCCCGGCGGCCCCCGCCGAGCGCCCCTCCGCTCCGGCCCGGGACGTCGAGGAGGCGGGGCCCGCCCCGGTTCAGGGCGACGCGCCGACCCGACCGGAGCCCGCGTCCCGGGAGCCGGAGGCCGTCCCCGTGGTGGGGACCGGCCCGCTGCCCGTGCAGGCCGAAGAGCGGGACGAGCCTGCGGCCCGGTCTGGTGTGACCGGTCCGTTGCCGGTGCAGGATGAGGACGTTCCTGCGGCTTGGTCTGGTGGGACTGGGCCGCTGCCCACGCAGGATGAGGGCGTGTCTGCGGTTCGGTCCGGTATGACTGGGCCGCTGCCCACGCAGGCTGAGGATGTGCCCGCAGCCCGGTCTGGTGGGACTGGTCCGTTGCCCGTGCATGCCGAGGATGTGCCTGCGGCCCCGTCCGGCGGTACTGGGCCGCTGCCCGTGCAGGGTGAAGACGTGCCCGCCCCCCGTTCCGGCTCGACCGGGCCGTTGCCCGTCCGCGCCGAGTTCGAGGAGTCCCCCGCGCGTTCCGGCGATACCGGGCCGCTGCCCGCCCACGCCGAGGACGACCGGGCCCCCGTGCCGTCGCAGGACGTCGAGCCCGATGACGTCAAGGTCGCCCCCGTGCCCGCCGACGAGCAGCACGGCCCCGGCTGGGAGGGCTCGCTGTTCGATGGCGACGACGAGGGCGGCGACAGTCGTTACGCCGCCGTCACGCCCACCGGCGCCGACGGTCCCGCCAAGCCCGGCAAGCCCAGCAGCGGCAACTGGCAGATGCCCGACTGGATGGCCGACGAGCAGGCCGCCGACGCCAAGCTGGGCCGTACGGCCGAGTCGGACGAGAGCGGCGGCGGCAAGGGCAGGCTCGTGCTGTTCGGCGGTGTCGGGCTGCTGGTGGTGGCCGTGCTCGCCGCCGGCGGCGTCTACTACATGAAGAACAAGGACGACAGCGGGCCCGCCCCGTCCGAGGGCAAGCCGGGCCGTCCCGCCGCCGCGCAGAAGCCGCAGCCCCCGCAGGCCCAGCTCCCGCCGGACCGCGTGCTGCGCCGCTTCCCCGGCAAGCCGACCAAGGTGGTCGGCCGCGTGAGCGACCGCTTCTCCGGCCTGTCCTACCCGCGCCTCGGCCCGCCCTGGCAGGTGCCCAACAAGAAGAACAAGCTGGGCACCCAGGGCTGGTCCGGCCAGCAGGTCGTGGTGACCGAGAAGCGCGCCGGGCAGCCCTGGTACGGGCAGCTGCTGACCGGCTCGCTGATCCCCACGCTGCAGAGCGCCTACGAGGGGCCGCAGAGCCTCAAGAACGTCACGGGCCTCGCCGCGAAGGGGCTGGAGGGCAACTACTACGCCTTCCCGCACAAGAGCGTGCCGCTGGCGTCGCAGCCGCTGAACGTGGGCGGCCGCAAGGGCTGGCTGGTCGCGTCCTACCTCACCTACAAGCGGGCCGGCGTGCGGGCCACCGGCGAGGTCATCGCGACCGCCGTCATCGACACCGGCAAGCCGGTGCCTGCGGTGGTGTTCGCCTCGATGCCCAACACCCACCGCAAGATGTGGCCGGACATCAACCAGTTCTTCGGCCAGCTGCGGGTCGCCTCCTGACGGCGGGGCGCCACTGCGCCCCAGGTGATCTCTCGCCTACGCTGCCCGCGTGGGGCCGAACCAGGAGCACGCCGACGACGCGTCCACCGGGCCGCTGCCGATCATCAGGCCGGACGGCCGCCCCGCCTTCGGGGTGGCCGCCGGTCCGGCGGAGGAGCGCGGTGCCGTGCCGCCGCCCGGCCCCGGTGACGCGCGGGAGCGCCCCGCCGCCGATGATCCGCCCGCCCGGGAGGTCCCGGCGGAACCGCTGCGGCAGCAGGGCCCCATGACGGCGGCCGTGCTCGGCGCCCTGCTGGTGCTCGCGGCGGGCGTGGTCGCGGCATGGCTCTGGGCCTAGGAAACCGAATACCGTTCTAATAGGCTGTGCCCACCCCAGGGAGAGGTGCGGTCATGGCGATCGGGTTGACCGAGGAGCACGAGGCCCTCGCGGCGTCGGTGCGCGGGTTCGCGGCGCGGCACATCACGCCGCAGCAGGTCAGGGCCGGGATCGGGGACGAGGGCCGGCCCGCCTACTGGAGCGCGCTCGCCGGGCAGGGGCTGCTCGGCCTGCACCTCGCCGAGGAGTACGGGGGCCAGGGCTACGGGCTGCTGGAGCAGGCCGTGGCGCTGGAGGAGCTCGGGCGCTGCCCCGTCCCCGGCCCGTACACGCCGACCGTCCTCGCCGCCGCCGCCATCGCCGCGGGCGGCTCCGACAAGGCCCGCGCCGAGATCCTGCCCGCGCTGGCCGACGGGTCGCGGACCGCCGCGATCGGCCTGGTCCCGGGCGGCCCCGTGCTCGGCGCGGCGGAGGCCGACGTCCTGGTGCTGCCCTTGGGCGAAGGGCGCTGGGCCATCGTCGAAGGGGCCGAGGTCGCGCCGCTGGAGTCGCTGGACCTGACGCGTTCGGTCGGCGAGGTCGCCGCACCGGCGGACGTGCCGGAGGAGCGGCTCGTCTCCGGCGTGGACGTGCGCGCGCTCGCGGTCGTGCTGCTGGGCGCGGAAGCCTGCGGGGTCGCCGGGCGCGCCCTGGACGACGCGGTCGCCTACGCCAAGACCCGCGAGCAGTTCGGCCGTCCCATCGGCCAGTTCCAGGGCGTCAAGCACAAGTGCGCCCGGATGCTCATCGCGCTCGAACGCGCCCGCGCCGCCGTGTGGGACGCCGTCCGGGCGCTGGAGGAGCCGGACGATCAGCGCGCCTACGCGCTCGGCGTCGCCGCCGTGCTGGCGGGCGACGCGGCCGTCCAGTGCGCCGAGGGCAACATCCAGGTCCATGGCGGCATCGGCTACACCTACGAGCACGACGCCCACCTCGTCTACCGCCGCGCCCTGTCGCTGCGCGCGCTGATCGGCCGCGCCTCGCAGGCGCGCGCCGAGGTCGCCGCGCTCGCCGTGGCGGGCGTGCGGCGGCCCATGGGCATCGAGCTGCCGGACGAGGTCGAGCCGCTGCGCGAGCGGATCCGCGCGCAGGTCGCCGAGCTCGCCGCCATGGAGCCGGTCGAGCAGCGCGCCGCGATGGCCGAGGGCGGCTGGGTCGTGCCGCACCTGCCCGAGCCGTGGGGGCGCGACGCCGGGCCGTTCGAGCAGATCGTCATCCAGCAGGAGCTGAAGGCCGCCGGGGTGCGGCCGGTGCCGCTGATGATCGCGGCGTGGGCGGTGCCGTCGATCGTCCAGTACGGCACCGCCGAGCAGCAGGAGCGGTTCCTGCCGCCGACGCTGCGCGGCGAGATCATCTGGTGCCAGCTGTTCTCCGAGCCGGGCGCGGGCTCGGACCTGGCGGGGCTGACCACCCGCGCCGAGCGCGTCGAGGGCGGCTGGGAGATCACCGGGCAGAAGATCTGGACGTCGCTGGCCCGCGACGCGCAGTGGGGCATCTGCGTCGCCCGCACCGACCCGGACCGGCCCAAGCACGACGGCATCACCTACTTCCTGGTGGACATGTCCGCGCCCGGCATCGAGATCCGGCCGCTGCGCGAGTGCACCGGCGACGCGGTGTTCAACGAGGTGTTCCTCGACGGCGTGTTCGTGCCCGACGAGCTGGTGGTCGGCCCGGTGAACGAGGGCTGGCGCGTCGCCCGCAACACCCTGGCCAACGAGCGGGTGGGGCTGACCAGCTCGTTCCAGCTCGGCGGCGACCTGCCCAAGCTCGTGCGGCTGGCGGCCGGACTGGAGCTGGCCGACGACCCGGTGGTGCGCGCCGAGATCGGCCGTCTGGCCTGCGACGAGCACGCGTTCGCGCTGCTGGGGCTGCGGGCGACGCTCAAGCGGCTGTCGGGCACCGACCCGGGCGCGACCGCCAACGTGCGCAAGCTGGTGGCGATGGAGCACGGGCAGCAGGTCACCGAGTACGGGTTCACGCTGCTGGGCGAGGAGGGCGCGCTGACCGGCGGCTGGAGGTCGGACCTGCGCCGCAGGTGGACGCGGTACCTGCTCGCCTCGCGCGCGATGTCGATCGGCGGCGGCACGACCGAGGTCAACCTCAACGTGATCGGGGAGCGGATTCTCGGTTTGCCGCGCGATCCCGTAACATGAAACTCCTTCACAAAGTTTCGGGGGAGCACACGTGGACCTGCGCGGCAAGACCGTTCTGATCACCGGCGCGTCCTCGGGCATCGGCGCGGCCGCGGCCCGGGAGTTCGTCCGCGCGGGTGCGGCGGTCGCGCTGGTCGCCCGCAACGCGGGCCGGCTGGAGGAGCTGGCCCGGGAGCTGGACGGCGCCGCGCACGTGTTCCCCGCCGACCTCGGCGACCCGGACGCCGTCGTGGCGCTGGCCGCCGCGGTCAGGGAGCGGCTCGGGACGCCCGACGTCATCGTCAACAACGCGGGCGCCGGCCGCTGGCTGTTCGTGGACGAGTCCACCCCGCACGACTTCCGCGCCATGGCCGCCGCCCCCTACCTGGCCGCGGGCTATGTGACCTGCGCGTTCGCCGCCGACATGGTGCGGCGCGGCAGCGGCCGGATCATCGTGGTCAACTCGCCGGTCTCCCGCGCCACCTGGCCGGGCGCCTTCGGCTACGCCGCCGCCCGCTGGGGCCTGCGCGGCCTGGTCACCGCGCTGCGCGCCGACCTGCGCGGCACCGGCGTGGGCGTCACCGAGGTGATGCCCGGCAAGGTCTCCAGCGACTACTTCGCCAACAACCCCGGCTCCGAGGAGCGCATCCCGTCGATCTCGGCGATCGTTCCGACCGTCAGCCCCGAGCAGGTCGCCCGCGCCCTGGTCGCCGCGACCGCGCGCGACCGCCGCCGCGTGCTGCTGCCGCTGACGCTGCGCGCCGTCGCCGCGCAGGCGTGGCTCGCCCCGCGCCTGACCGACTGGCTGATGGGCGCGACGGGGGCCAAGCGCCGCTGAACGGCGGCGTCCGCAAGACCAGGCGGCCGTGAGCGCGGGGGGCGTTCACGGCCGCCTTCCCTTTCCCAGGACCTCGTCATGCCGGACACGCGGGCGCGGTCCGATAGCCTCGGGCCCCTGATGACCAGGCGTTCGCGGCACCTCCCGGCCGCTCTCACCGGGCTCGGGCTCGGACTGCTGGCGCTGGGGCCCGCGCTCGCGCCCGGCTTCGTGCTGTCGTACGACATGGTGTTCGTGCCCGAACCGCTGTTCAACGCGCTGACGTTCGGGCTGACCGGCACCGTGCCCCGGCACGTGCCGAGCGACGCGTTCGCGGCGGCGCTGTCGGCCGTGCTGCCGGGCGGGCTCGCGCAGAAGGCGATCCTGCTGGCGATCTTCGTCATGGCGTGCACGTCGGCGGCGTCGCTGGTGCCCTCGGGGCGGCTGCTCCCGCGCCTGGCCGCCGGGGTCTGCTACGCCTGGAACCCCTTCGTCGCCGAACGCCTGCTGCTGGGCCAGTGGGCGCTGCTGCTGGGGTACGCGGCGCTGCCCTGGGTGGTGTCCGCCGCCGCCGTGGCGGGGGAGCGCGGCGGCGGGAGGCGCCTGGTCCGCGCGCTGGTCCCGGCGGCTATCGGCGGGTTCGCGGCGCTCGCGGTCTCCGGGCTCGCGGCGCTGGCGGCGGCCCTCGCCGGGGCCGAGCGGCGGCGCGCGGCGCCGCGCGCGGTCGCGGCGGTGGCCGTGCTGAGCCTGCCGTGGCTGGTGCCGGGGCTGCTGCGGCCCGCCGGGATCCCCGGGGACGCGACGGGCGTGGACGCGTTCGCCTCCCGCGCCGACACCCCCTTCGGAACGCTCGGCAGCCTGCTGGCACTGGGCGGCGTCTGGAACGGCGAGGCCGTGCCCGCCGGCTACGGCACGCCCGTCCTGGCCGTCGCCTGGCTGGCCGTGGTCCTGGCGGCGCTGGCCGCGTACGGCAGGTACTGCCGGACGCCCTGGGCCAAGGGCGCGGCGGTCGCGGCGGCCGCCGGATTCGCGGTCGCGTCGCTCGGAGCCGTCGCGGGCCCGGTGCTCGAAGGCGCGATCCGCCTGTGGTCGGGCCTCGCGGTCCTGCGCGACGGCCAGCAGTTCGTCGCGCCGCTCGCCGTCGTGGTCGCGGTGGGCCTCGGCATGGCGGCCGACCGGGCGTACGAGGCGCGGCTCCCGGCGGCGGCCCTCGGCGCGGCGCTGGTCCCGGTGCTGGTGCTGCCGTCGCTGGCCTGGGGCGCGGCGGGGCAGCTGCGCGCGGTGGACTACCCGGACGACTGGACCCGCGCCAAGCAGATCATCGAGGCCGACCGGGCGCCGGGCGACGTCCTGCTGCTGCCCTGGGCCTACTACCGGACCTACGCGTGGAACCACGGCCGCCGCGTCCTGGATCCGATGCCCCGCTTCCTGGACCGCCGCGTGATCGCCAACGACGCCGTCACGGTGACCTCCGGGGGCGAGGCCGTCACGGTCGCGGCCGAGGACCCCCGCGCGCGGCGGCTCGACCCGCTGATCCGGGCGGGCGACCCGCTGACCGAGGACCTGCGCCGGGCGGGCGTCGGGTACGTCCTGGTGGACGCCCCGGAGGCCCGGGACGCCTGGGGTGCGCGCCTGCCCGGCGCCCGGGAGGTCATGCGCGGCCCCGACCTCGTGCTCTACCGCGTCCCCGGCGCGCCTCGCGTCGCCGAGAGCACGGTCCCCGTCCCGGCCGCCGCGCTCGCCTGGCTCGTCACCGGACTGGTCGTTTTCTGGTCATTCCTCGCCACAGGCATTAATCTGGGCACCCCGCACCCCCTCCGTCCCCTCAGCCGAAGGACCCGCTGATGCGCATCGCCGTCTCCGCCCTGATCGGCGTCCTGCTCGCCGGAGGCACCGCGCTCGGCGCGGTGCAGCTGGCGAACGCCTCCCAGAAGGACCCCGTCATCAAGCCGCTGTACAACTACGGCTCCCGCTGACGCCTTGGCCGGGGCAGCGACGGGCACCGCAGGCGCCGTCGCGCTGGAGGTCGTCGTGCCCGCCTACAACGAGGCCGCGCGGCTCCCGGCGGGGCTGACGCTGCTCGGCGGCAAGCTGGCCGGCCTGCCGGTGCGCGCCGAGGTCATCGTGGTGGACAACGCCAGCACCGACGCCACCGCCGACCTCGCCCGCGCCTGGTCCGGGCCCGTCCCGGTCCGGGTGCTGCACTGCGCCGAGCGCGGCAAGGGCGCCGCGGTCCGCACGGGGCTGCTGGCCACCAGCGCCCCCTACGTCGGCTTCTGCGACGCCGACATGGCCACCGGTCTGGACGCCCTGGACCGCGCGCTGGCGCTGCTGACCGGCGGGCGCCCGGTCGTGGTCGGCTCGCGCCGGCACGCCGCCTCGCAGGTGCAGGGGTACGGGCAGCCGCTGCGCCGGCTCGGCGCGATCACCTTCAACCGGCTGGTCCGCGACCTGGCCGGCGGGGTCTCCGACACCCAGTGCGGCTTCAAGTTCTTCGCCGGCGACCTCGCCCGCGCGGCGGCCGCCGACCTGCGCACCGCCGGGTTCTCTTTCGACGTCGAGCTGCTCATGCACTGCGTGCGGCGCGGCGCGCCGGTCACCGACATCCCGGTGGTGTGGCGGGACCGGCCCGGCAGCACCTTCTCCATCCGGCGGCACTCGCTGGCCGTCCTGGCGGAGCTGGCCCGCGTCCGCGCGCTGGCGGCCCGGCGCCCGGCCCCCGTCCCCGCGCCCGCCCTCGCCCCCGACACGGCGCTGCCCTCGGCGTCCGCGGCCGGTCCCGGATGAGCACGGACGGCCACGCGGACACCGCTGCGGACGGTCCGTCGAACGCTGCGGCGGGCAGTTCGCCGGGCCCCGCCGTGAACGGCTCGCCGGACGCCGCGGCGGGCGGGCCCGCGCTCGACGACGTCGCCGGGCTGCGGATCGCGATCGTCAACTGGCGCGACCCCTGGCACCCGGCCGCGGGCGGCGCCGAGCGCTACGCCTGGGAGCTGGCCCGCCGCCTCACCGCGCGCGGCGCGCGGGTCGTCTACCTGACCAGCCGCGCCCCCGGCCAGGAGCGCCGGTCCCGCGCCGACGGCGTCGAGCTGGTCCGGCTCGGCGGCACCTTCACGCTGTACCCGCTGGTGCTGGCCTGGACGCTGGCGCACCGCCGCTCCTTCGACGCGGTGATCGACTGCCAGAACGGCATCCCCTTCTTCACCCCCTGGGTGCTGCCCCGCCGCGTCCCGGTGCTGTGCGTGGTCCACCACGTGCACGACGGGCAGTTCGGCCTGTACTTCCCGGCCTGGCTGGCGTGGGTCGGCCGCGTCCTGGAGGGGCCGGTGAGCCGCCTGACCTACCGGCGGCACGCGTTCGTGGTGGTGTCGCCCTCGACGCGGCGGGCCGTCCGCGAGCGGCTCGGCTGGACCGGCCCCGCCTACCTGGTGCCCAACGGGGCCGACGCGCCCCCGGCGGAGGTCCCCGCGCCGACCTCCCCGGGCGACCCGACGCTGGTCTGCGTGACCCGGCTCGTCCCGCACAAGCGCCTGTCCCGCCTGCTCGACCTCGCCGAGCGGCTCGCCGAGGACCGGCCGGGCCTGCGCCTGGACATCGTCGGCGACGGCCCCGAGGCCGCCGCGCTGGCCCGCGCCGTCCGCGACCGCGGGCTCGGCGGCGTGGTCACCCTGCACGGCTACGTCTCCCAGGAGGCCAAGGCGGCCCTGGTCGCCCGCGCCGACCTGCACCTCAGCACCTCCCAGGGCGAGGGCTGGGGGCTCAGCGTGGTCGAGGCGGCCGCGCTGGGCGTGCCGACCGTCGCCTACGACGTGGACGGCCTGCGCGACGCGGTCCGCGAGGGCGCCACCGGCTGGCTGGCCGACCCGGACGAGGACCTCGCCGACGTCGTCGAGCGGGCCCTGAAGGAGCTGGCCGACCCCGGCCGCCGCGCCGAGGTCGCCGCCGCCTGCCGCGGCTGGGCCGGGGAGTTCGACTGGGCCCGCACCACCGGCCGGATGGCGCGGCTGCTGGCCGCCTCCGTCCGGGCGGGGACGGCGGGCACCGGCGATGACCGGGCACACGTGGTGCACCGGTACGGTGACGAGCACCCGCTGGTGGTGGAGGGCCCGGCCCGGGACACGCTGCTCGCCGACGCGGGCGCGGTGCGCTCGGCCCGGCCGGCGACGCCGCTGGAGCGCCTGCTCGGCAGGCCGGAGGCGGGCACCGGGTCCTGACCGGCGGAACCGGCCGGACCGGCCGGACAGGGGGCCCGCGCGCGGCGCGGCGGAAAGGGAAGCGAGCATGGCCGTCGGAGAGGTGAACCCGTCCTCGGCCGCCGCGCCCGGGACCGGGCACCGGCCCGCGGGCCCTGCGCCCGCCCCCGGGCGAGGCCGGACCGACGGCCGGTTCGACGGCGTGACGGGCGACCGGACGGGCGGCGCGGCGGGCGGCCCGACGGGCGGTCGGGCGGGTGTCCCGGCGGGCGGCGTGACGGGCGCTCCGGCGGGCGGCTCGGCGGGCGGCTCCGGGGCCGACCCCGTCGGCGACGCGCGCTTCCGCGAACGGCTCCGCGCCCTGGCGTGCTGCCTCGCCCTCGCCGCGATGGCGTTCGCCACCCGGCCCGGCGCGATCCTCGCCGACACCAAGATCGACATGGCGGTGCACCCGGGCGGCTTCCTCGGCCGCGCCCTGCACCTGTGGGACCCCGAGCAGTTCGGCCAGCTCCAGAACCAGGCCGTCGGCTACCTGTTCCCGATGGGCCCCTTCCACCTGCTCGGCGACCTCGCCGGGGTCCCCGCCTGGATCACCCAGCGGCTGTGGCTGGCGCTGCTGATGTGCCTGGCGTTCGTCGGCGTGCGGCGGCTCGGCGCGCGGCTCGGCGTGGGCGGCCCCACCAGCCGCCTGGTCGGGGCGATGGCCTACGCCCTGGCCCCCGGCGGCCTCGCGACCCTCGGGCAGATCTCCTCGGAGTACCTGCCGGTCGCGATGCTTCCGTGGATCGTCCTGCCGCTGGTCACCGCCGCCGAGGGCGGCGGCCGGGTGCGCGCCGCGGCCCGCTCCGGCATCGCGATCGCGCTGTGCGGCGGCATCAACGCCACCGCCACCATCGCGGTGCTGACCGTGCCGGTGCTGTACGTGCTGACCCGGCCGCGCGCCGCGCCCCGCGTCCGCATCCTGGCCTGGTGGTCGGCCGCGGCGGGCCTCGCGACGCTCTGGTGGCTGGTCCCGCTGCTGCTCACCGGCACCTACGGCTTCTCCTGGCTCACCTACACCGAGAAGGCGGAGACGACCACCGGCCCCACCGGGCTGATCAACACGCTGCGCGGCGCCGAGCGCTGGGTCAACTACCTCAACGTGGACGGCCAGGCGTGGTGGCCGGTCGGGCACGCGCTGTCGACCTCGCCGGTCCCGGTGGTGTGCACCGGCCTGGTGGCCGCCCTCGGGGCGGCCGGGCTGCTGCGGCGGCTGCTGCCCGAGCGCTCGTTCCTGCTGCTGACGCTGCTGGCCGGGCTGACGATCATCTCGGCCGGGCACATCGGCGACCTGCCGGGCCTGTTTTCCGGGCAGGTCCGCGAGCTGCTGGACGGGGCGCTGGCCCCGCTGCGCAACGTGCACAAGTTCGACGCGGTCGTGCGGCTGCCGCTGGCGCTGGGCCTGGCGCACCTGATGACCACGGTGCGGGCCGACGAGCGCGCCGCCGCGCGGGCCGCCTCCGGGATCTCCCGGCCGCGCCGGGCGCTGCTGGTCCCGGCCGCCGCGCTGCTGGGCCTCGGCGGCGTCGCGGCCACGGCGGTCTCGCACGGCCTGACGGGGCCGGGGGAGTTCCAGCAGGTCCCCAAGTACTGGCGGGACGCCGCGTCCTGGCTCAACGCCCGCGCCGGCCAGCAGGGCGTGCTGGCGCTGCCGGGCGCGGCGTTCGGCGAGTACACCTGGGGTCGGCCGATGGACGACATCGTGCAGCCCCTGCTGTCGGTGCGGTGGGGCGTGCGGCAGCTCGTCCCGGCGGGCTCGCCCGGCTACACGCGCGCGCTGGACGCCGTCGACCGGCAGGTGCGCTCGGGCACCGCGTCGCCGGGGATGGCCGCGTTCCTGGGCCGGATGGGCGTGCGGTACCTGCTGGTCCGCAACGACCTGCGCCGCGAGACGCTGCGCGGCGGCTGGCCCGCCCGGCTGCACCAGGCGCTGGACTCCTCGCCGGGGCTGCGCCGCGTCGCCGCGTTCGGCGGGCCGGTCGGCGGCGACCTCACCGACGACGCGGTGTCGGGCCTGGACCAGCCGCTCCCGGCGCTGGAGGTGTACGAGGTCGCGGGCGCCGACGACGTGGTGGACATGGCCGACGCGACCGGCCCCGTGCGGGTCTACGGCGGGCCGGAGTCGCTGCTGGCCATGGCCGACGGCAAGGCGCTGCCGCGCGGGCCGGTCCTGCTCAACGACGACTCGCCGGAGCTCGGCGGCGCGCCGGTGGTGTCGGACTCGCCGCGCCTGCTGCGCCGCAACTTCGGCGAGCTGCACCAGACCTCGCCGACGCTGGCCGAGGCCGACCGCGGCAAAGCCGCCGACGTGCTGGACGAGGGCTGGGAGAAGTACACCACCCGCGCCCTCTACGGCGGCGGGGTCCGCAACGTGACGGCGTCGTCGTCGGCCGCGGGCGCCGACGCGATCCCGCAGGCCCGTCAGACCGCCGCGACGCCCTACGCGGCGCTGGACGGCAACCGGTTCACCGCCTGGGAGACCGGCGGCTGGACCGGGCCGGTGGGGCAGTGGCTGAAGGTGGACTTCGACCGGCCGCGCGAGGTACCGGGGCTGTCGGCGGCGTTCCTGAAGAGCGAGAAGGCCGGGCCGCCGGTCGCCCGCGTGGCGGTGGAGACCGAGGCCGGAAGGGTGGAGCAGGCGGTCCGGCCCGACGCCGCCGCGCAGGACCTGCGGGTCCCGTCGGGCGAGACGCGCTGGGTGCGGGTGCGCGTCCTGGCGCTCGCCGAGCCCGCGAAGGAGCCCGCCTGGGCGCGGGCCGGGATCACCGAGCTGTCCATCGACGGCGTGAAGCCCGTCCGCACCTTCGCCCTGCCCGACCCCGGGAACGCCTCCAAGGGCGCCGCGAAGAGCACCGCCAAGGACGCGGCCTACGTCATGAGCCGCGCCTCCGGCGGCGCGCCCGACTGCATGAAGGGCGCGCGCCGCTGGGTCTGCGCCCCCTCCCTGGGCTGGGCCGACGAGGAGGGCGACGGCTTCGACCGCACCTTCACCGCCGCGTCCGTCGGCCGGGGCGTCCCGCTGACCGGCACCGCCGTGCTCACCGACCCCGCCCTCATCGAGCGCTACACGGGCTTCGGCGCCACCACCCTGGTCGCCGCCGGATCGACGATCACCAAGCACCCGGCGGCGCAGGCGCGCTCGGGCTTCGACGGGGACCCGGCGACCACCTGGATCGCCGCCGAGTCCGACCTCAACCCGACCTTCACCGTGGCGTGGAAGGGCCGCACCCGGGTCAGCACGATCACGTTGCGGCAGCCGCCCGGCGCGGGCGGCGCCATGCAGGTCATGGTCGAGGGCGAGCAGGGCCAGACCCGCGAGGGGCGGCCCGACGCCAAGGGCCGCCTGTCCTTCGCCCCCATGAGGACCGACCGGCTCACCGTCACCTTCCGCCGCGACGGCCGCCTGCAGCCGGTTCAGCTCACCGACCTGGTCATCCCGGGCGTGCGGCACCTGCCGGACCTGCGCGATTTCCCGCTGCAGCTGAAGTGCGGGTTCGGGCCCCAGTTGAAGCTGGGCGGGACCGCGGTCCCCACGCGCGCCGCCGGGACGGTGGGCGACGTGCTGGCGGGACGGCCGCTGCGGTTCACCGCCTGCGGGCGGGGCGTGAACCTGAAGGAGGGCGCGAACCGGCTGGCGTCGGCGCCGTTCGACCCGTTCCGGATCGAGACGGCCGTGGTGGGCCGGGCCGCGAGCAGGGACCGGGCGCGGCGGCCCGTGCGGGTCACCGAGTGGTCGGCGGGATCGCGCAAGGTCGAGGTGGAGGCCGAGCGCCGGTCGTTCCTCACCGTCAACGAGAACTACAACCCCGGCTGGAAGGCCCAGGTCGGCGGCACGGCGCTGGAGCCGGTCCGCCTGGACGGCTGGAAGCAGGGCTGGATCCTCCCGGCCGGGACCAGCGGCACCGTCGAGCTGACCTACGGCCCCGACCGCGCGCAGCGGATCGCGGTGGTGGTCGGGCTGAACCTGCTGCTGGTCCTGCTGCTGGTGTCCTGTCTGCGCGGACCCGGCGGCGAGCGGCGGAGGCCGCTCCCGGCCGGGACGGGATGGCCGGTGTGGGCGGCGCTGGGCCTGGCGGTGCTGCTCGGCCTGTGGACGGCCGGTCCGGTCGGCGGCGCGGTGGCGGCCGGGGTCGCGGGGGCCGTGGCGTGGGCGCGTACCCGCACCTCCCGCTTCGCGCGGGCCGTGGCCTCGCCCTGGCTCGCGGCCGCACTCGCGCTGGCGGGCACGCTCTGCATGGCCGCCGGGCTCCGGTTCGGGCTGCTGGCCAACCCCGCCGCGCCCTCGGGCGTCCTCGGGGACCTGGTCCCCCAACTGCTGGGGGTCGCCGTCGTCGCGCGGCTCGCGGTCGAGCTGTGGCGGCCCCGGCCGCGCGCCGCCGCCGAGCCGATCGTGATCAGCTGGCGCGCCCCCGACGGCGCGCCAGCAGCTGGAACGGCTTCTCCACCAGGTAGTAGCCCACCGTCGCCGCTGCGATGGTCGCCGCCAGGAGCAGGGGCAGATCCGTCGCCACCGAGCCCCGCCCCATCCGGCCGCTCTCCTCGAACCAGACGACGATGATCAGCATCTGCCACAGGAACAGCCCGTAGGAGATGCGGCCGAGGAAGCGCATCACCGGGTTGCCGAGCAGCCCGCGCACCGGGTCGTGCGCGCCGCCCGGCCCCGCCGGGGCCAGGGCGGCGGGGGCGACGAACGCCAGCGCGCACAGGCCGTTCACCACCAGGTGGAACTGCGCCGGCCAGAACTGCGGCTGCTCGCCCAGGAACAGCGGCCCGGTCACGGGCGTCGCGGCGATCACCAGCAGCAGCCCGGCGGCCGCCCAGCACGCGCCCCAGGAGTCGGCGACGCGGCGGCACAGCACGGCCGCCGGGCCCCGCTCGTCCAGCCGAGCCCACACCGTCAGGACGGCGAGGGCCATGCCGAGCGCGAACCAGGCGAAGTAGCGGGGCGGCCACACCCCGACCCGGCGGTGGTACTCGGGCACGAACATGGCGGCGGTGTAGAGGAAGGACAGCGCCGCGTAGCCGCCGAGCCCGTACAGCAGGCGCCGGGCCAGCACGGCGGGGTCGGACGAGCCGGTGCGGCGCGCGTACCGGGCCAGCAGCGCGGCGGTGAGCGGCAGCAGCACGTACCAGGCGGCCTCGACGGCCAGGCTCCAGATC
Source organism: Spirillospora sp. CA-253888 (assembly GCA_050936435.1). Lineage (GTDB taxonomy): Bacteria > Actinomycetota > Actinomycetes > Streptosporangiales > Streptosporangiaceae > Spirillospora. Next base: position 2,429,537 of record JBNJMT010000001.1, on the reverse strand, counting down.
TGGCCGATGTGGTGCGGGCCGAGGTCGCCGCTCCACCAGGGGTCGGTCAGGTAGGTGTGGGTGAGCGTCGGGATCGTCGCCCACGAGGCGGGGTCGGCGAGGTGCTCGCGCGCGGCGAAGGCGAAGAACACCGCGATCATCACCCAGTAGGCGGGGAGGATGCGCAGCGCTCGTTTCAGCAGGTAGGAGCCGGTCTTCGGGGCGGGCCGACCGGTCAGCACGGCCGCCGCCCACGGCCGGTACAGCAGCAGCCCCGACAGCACGAAGAAGACCGCGACGCCGACCTGGCCGCCGTTGTAGAGCCAGCCCGCGCCGTCCGGGGCCCTGATCGCGCCGGCGTTGGAGGCGACGTGGAAGACCAGCACGCCGAGCGCGGCGACCGCCCGCACGCCGTCCAGGGCGTCCTGGTGGCCCGACACCTGCGGGGCGACGGGCTGCGGGACGGGGCGGGCGGGGGCGTGCGCGGGGCCGGACACGGGATCAGTCCTTCACGGGGTTCTTGCGCAGCACCAGCGTGAGGTTCCAGGTGAGGAACTCGCGCAGCACCGGGACGCGCACGATGCCCGCCGCCCAGCGCGGCAGGTAGCGGGGGAACACCGCCAGCACCGTCGCGTCGGGCCGCCGCCGCGCCCAGGCGAGGGCGTCGGCGACCGACACCGGGTGCAGGCTGCGGCGGTAGCGGTTCTTGGGCGGGCGGCCGTGCCGCCGCTGGTAGCGGCGCGCGGCGCGCTCGCCGCCCAGGTAGTGCCACGGCGAGGTCTCGTGGCCGCCCCACGGCGACAGCCAGTTGGTGAACGACAGGTACACCACGCCGCCCGGCCTGGTCACCCGCACCATCTCGTCGGCCATGCGCCAGGGGTCGGCGACGTGCTCCAGCACGTTGGAGGAGAAGCAGACGTCCACCGACCCGGTGCGGAACGGCAGCGCCGTCGCGCTCGCCACCAGGTCGTCGTCGCCGGGCTTGCGGTGCGCGGTCAGCTCGGCGAGGTCGTGGTCGAGGCCGGAGCAGCGGGCCCCGGCCGCCCGCAGCGCGGCCGCGCAGAAGCCCGCGCCGGTGCCGACGTCGACCACGGTCGCGCCGTCCAGGTCGGTGTAGGCCGACAGCTGGGCGACGGCGTCGCGGGCCATCAGGCCGTAGAAGTACTCGGGCTCGGTGCGCTCCCTGCGGAACGCGGCGAACAGCCGGACCGAGCGGGCCAGCGTCGCATGGTGCCGGGGGGCGGCCCGGGAAGCCGGTGACATGACCACCTCGCGGGGGCGGGGAAGCGTGCGGGGCGAACGGGTACGCCGGAGCCTACCTGCTGGTACGGGGCCGTCCGATACGACCGCGCGACGCCCGCTTCAGGGAACGCGGCGCGGCAGCAGCGGCGACAGCAGGGCCGCCAGGGCGAACGCGGCCGCGCTGAACAGCAGCGTCCGCGCCCCCGCCGCGGTGAACGCGGCCGGTCCCGCGCCCGGCCCGTGCTCCCCGAAGAAGATCACCCCGGCGAGGGCGACGCCCATCGCGTTGCCGAGCTGGATCACCGAGTTGAGCACCCCCGACGCCGCGCCCGCGTCGCCGCGCGGCAGGTCGCTCAGCACGAGGTTGGACAGGATCGGGATGGTGAGGCCCATGCCGACCCCGGCGGTGACCATCCACGGCACCAGGTGCGCGGCGGCGAGGTCGGGGCCGTGCCGGGCGGCCGACCAGGCGAGCCCGGCGGCGCCTACCGTCATGATCGGGGTGCCGACGGCGACCAGCAGGCGGGCGCGTGCCGGGCCGTAGCGGTTGGTGAGCTGGGCGGTGCAGGCGACGCCGAGCGGCCAGGCCAGGCCGACGAACGCCACGTGCAGCGGCGTCCAGCCCAGCCCGAACTGGAGCATCCAGGTCAGCATGATGAAGTAGGCCGAGACGCCGCAGAACAGCACGAACAGCAGCGCCGACCCGGCGGCGAAGGGCCGCTGCCGCCACAGCCGGGTCGGCACCAGCGGATCGCGCCCGGCGCGCTCGCGGCGGCGCTGGTGCCAGGCGAACAGCGCGAGCACCGGCCCGGCGGCGGTGAGCGACAGGCCCGTCCAGGCGGGCCAGCCCAGCTCGCGGCCCTGCACCAGCGGGAAGGCGACCAGCAGCGCGGCGAGCGTGATCAGGGCGGCCCCGGCCGGATCGGGCCGGGGCGGGCGGACCGCGCGCGACTCGCGCATCCACCACCACGCGCCCGCCAGGGCGACCAGGCCGACCGGCAGGTTCACCAGGAAGATCAGCCGCCAGCCGGGGCCGCCGCCCGAGCCGGTCAGCAGCCCGCCGAGCACCGGCCCGCCGACCTGGCCCGCGCCGAGCACCAGCCCGTACAGGCTGATCGCGGTGGTGCGCTCGCGGCCCGGCCGGAACTCGGTCGCGATGATCGACATGACCTGCGGGACCATCACGCCGCCGCACGCGCCCTGCAGCACCCGGGCGGCGATGAGCATGCCCGGCGACACCGCGGCCGCCGCCAGCGCCGAGGCCGCGACGAACCCGGCGACGCCGAGCAGGAAGACGCGGCGGTGGCCGTGCACGTCGCCGAGCCGGCCCCCGGTGACCAGCAGGAGCGCGAACGCGAGGGTGTACCCGGCGGTGAACCACTGCCCGGCGGCGTAGGAGGCGTGCAGGTCGTCCTGGATGGCGCGCAGGGCCACGGTCACGATCGTCACGTCCACCAGGTCCATGAACGTGGCGAGCAGCACCGCCGCGAGCGCGGGCCACCGGCGGTCCGGCACGCGGGCGGGCGGGGTCATGGAGTGCCTTCCGGGACGGCCGGGCGGCCGGAGAAACGGTGGTGAGCGGTCATGTAGGGTAACGCGGGCATACGCGAAAGCGACCCGGCGGGCCGGGTGAGACGGCAGTCTGGGGAGATGGACATGCGGCGACCGCTCAGCCTCATCCTGATCGCCCTGGGGGCGTTCTGTCTCACGCTCGCGCCGCTGGTCAAGCTGTACGTCGCCGACAGGACGGTGGTCGCGCCGCTCAACCGCTACCAGCGCACCCAGCTGGAGGCGCCGGGCGCCCAGTACTTCGACATGGCGAAGCTGCAGACCCGCAAGAACGTCACGCTGGTCGCCGACAACACGGTGCGCGGCGACGTGCGGGCCAACAACGGCAACGACAAGATCGCGGTCTGGGACTCCTCGACCAACATCTACGACAAGAGCGCGCCGGACAAGCAGATCGACATCCAGTCGTACCGGATCGCCTTCGACCGCAAGTCCTCCGAGCTCACCAACTGCTGCGGCACGCACGTGGGCGGCGACGGCTCGGTGAAGATGTCGGGCTACGGCCTGCTGTACCCGCTCGCGCACGTGGAGAAGCGGGACTACCCCTTCTTCGACATGTCCACCCGGCAGTCGGTGCCCATGCGGTTCAGCGGCGAGGAGGAGATCGGCGGCATCGACGCCTACCGCTTCGTGCAGCAGGTGCCGCCGAGCAAGACCGGCAAGGTGGACTTCAAGGTGCCCGGCGAGCTGCTGGGCCTCGGCAAGAAGAAGCCCGCGCAGAAGGTGGACCGCTTCTTCGAGGCGTCGATCACCCAGTGGGTGGACCCGCGCACCGGGGTCCCGATCCGCATCGAGCAGAAGATCAACAGCTTTGTGCAGACACCGGACGGCCGGGGCCGGCTGACGGTCGCGCAGGCGGACCTGAAGACCACCAAGGCGAGCCAGGACGGCCTGGTGAAGCTGGCGAACGAGAACGCCCTCAAGATCGCGATGGTGCGGACCTACGTGCCCTACGGCGCGGTCGTCGTCGGCGTGCTGCTGCTGGCGCTCGGCGTGCTGGTGGGCTGGCTGGCGGCGCGCCGCCGCAAGGCCGAGGGCGACGCCGCGCCCGCGCCGAAGGCGCCGAGGCGGCCGGACGGCAAGTTCGGCGACGGCGCCCCCAAGCCCGCGGCGCCCGCGGACGGGCCGCCGGCGCCGCGCGGCGCGGACGGCAAGTTCGGCGGCATGTCCGCGGCCCCCGCCAAGCCCGTCGTCACCCCGGGCGCTCCGGCCAAGCCCGCGCCCTCGAACGCCCCCGCCAAGCCCGCCGCGCCGAGCGCTCCCGCCAAGCCCGCGGCCCCGTCCGCGCCCGCCGACGGCAAGCCCCCGGCTGCCGAGCCCGGCAAGCCCGCGCCCGGCGGCAAGACGCCGCCGAAGGGGCGGCAGGCCCCCCGCCGCCTGGGCCGCCGCTGACCGCACGCCCGACGGCCCCGCACCGGTCCCCGGTGCGGGGCCGTTCGCGTTCCCGCGCCCAGCTCGCTGATACGTGTTCTAGGAGTTGCCCTTCAGTAACGGTCTGGCTCAACAATCACCAACTAGAACTTGTTGCAGTTTTGCTTGGCGCGCCCTAGGGTCGAAAGCGTGCGGACACCAGTCACCGAACTATTCGGCATCGAGTATCCGATCTTCGCGTTCAGTCACTGCCGCGACGTGGTCGCCGCGGTGAGCCGCGCCGGCGGCATGGGCGTGCTCGGCGCGCTGTACTTCACCCCCGAAGAGCTCGAACTGGAGCTCAAGTGGATCGACGAGCACGTCGGCGGCAAGCCGTACGGCGTGGACGTGGTCATGCCCGCCAAGTACGAGGGCGCCGACCTCGGCGACGCCGACGAGCTGCTGGGCAAGCTCCAGGGGATGATCCCGGCCGGGCACCGCAAATTCCTGGAGGACCTGCTCGCCGAGCACGGCGTGGAGCCGTCCGCCGAGACCGCCAACCGCGCGCTGCTGGGCTGGACCGACCAGACCGCGCGCCCGCAGGTCGAGGTGGCGCTCAAGCACCCGATCGCGCTGCTGGCCAACGCGCTCGGCCCGCCCCCGGCCGACGTGGTCGAGCTCGCCCACCAGCACGGCGTGAAGGTGGCGGGGCTCGCCTCGACCGCCCGGCACGCGCGCAAGCAGGTGGACGTCGGCGTGGACATCATCGTCGCGCAGGGCACCGAGGCCGGCGGCCACACCGGCGAGGTGTCCACGATGGTGCTGATCCCCGAGGTGGTGGACGAGGTCGGCTCCGAGGCCATGGTGCTGGCGGCCGGCGGCATCGGCCGCGGGCGCCAGATGGCCGCGGGCATGGCGCTGGGCGCCGACGGCGTCTGGACGGGCTCGATCTGGCTGACGGTGGACGAGGCCGACACCCCCGAGCGCGCCCTGCCCAAGCTGCTGAAGGCGACCTCGCGCGACACCGTGCGGTCGCGGGCGTGGACGGGCAAGCCCGCGCGCTTCCTCAAGACGGCCTGGACCGAGGCGTGGGAGAGCGACAAGTCGCCGGGCTACCTGCCGATGCCGATGCAGTTCATGCTGGTGGCCGACGCGCTGCCGCGGATCGCGCGGTCCGGCGACGGCGAGCTGGTGACCTTCCCGGTGGGGCAGATCGTCGGGTCGATGAACCAGGTGAAGCCCGCCGCGCAGGTGGTCTACGACCTGATCGAGGAGTACGTGGAGGCGGTCGAGCGCCTCAACACCATCACCGAGGCCGAGTAGCCCCGGGCCGTACCGGGAGCGGGGCCCCGCGCCAGGGGCCCCGCTCCCGGAGGTCGTCGCCCGCCGTCAGAAGCGGGTGAGCCAGGACAGGACCCGGCCCAGCAGGTAGTACACGACGGCCGCGATGCTCCAGTTGACGTAGAGCTGGTGGTCGGGGTCAGGCCGGGTGAACACGTCGTGGAACGGGGTGGCGAGCCAGTGCCCGGCGTCCAGCGTGGCGTCCACGATCGTGTTGCCGGGGTTGGCCCCGCCCCAGGTCAGCAGCATCCCCAGGACGAGGATCAGCGCGGCGGCCCAGCCGGCGCCCAGCAGCGCCATGCTGACGGGGTTGGGCCTGCTGCGCCGCCACCGGCGAGGCCGGCGTTCCACCACCGTAGGGGCCGGGGCGGGCGCCGCCGGCGCGACCTTCGTGTCGGCCTCCGCCGCGGTCGCGGCGCGGCGGCGGTTCCTCAAGATGTGCACGGCCATGGCCTGTCACTCCTTCGTTCCGCGTTCGCGCCCCGGGTATGCCGCAAGCCGATCACCGCAAACGCCGTCCCCTTTCCGGTCAGTCCTTAATGCGAGTCATGGTGGACTCGTAACCCCCGCCGCCGGGATAGGTCCACGCGCCCGCCAGGGAGTCGCCGTCGGGGGCGAAGGTGCCACGGAAGTAGGCGGGCGAGCCCTTCTCCAGCGCCCAGATGGTCAGGGTGTCGCCCTCCAGCTCGTACACGTAGTCGAGGGTGTCGCCGTGGCCGCCGTAGTAGCGGGACCTGATGTCCTCGCCGGGCTCGTCGGCCCCGTACGGACGCTCGCGGCCGATCACCTCCAGCCCCTTGACCCGGTGCCCGTCCTGCTCCAGATCGACGTCCTGGAGCAGGAAGAACCCGCCGTCCAGCCAGCGGTAGGTGACGGTCCCCTCGGCGCCGCCGGTCACCTTCCAGGTGCCGGTGAGGCGGTCCAGTGCGCGCAGGGCGGTGTCGTCCATGGGCTTTCCTCTCGCAACGCGGACATCCAAGGGACAGCGTCACACCGGAGGACGGCCCTGCGACGGCCGAACGCGGCCAGCGGACGACCGGGCCCGCTTGACACCGGAGGCGGATCCGCCCTCTAATGATCAATGTGTCGTGAAGCGCCCCTCGCCCGGTGGACGGCGGGAGGGTGGCCGACACCTGTACGCGCAGGGGATGATGACGTGGCCATGACGTTCACAGGATCCGTCTGATCTAGCGCGCCGTCCCCGCGCCCGGCGGTGGCCGAACGTGCCGCCCCCCCTTTTTCTTCCTCCCGGTATGGCCGCGCCCGCGCAGGGCCGATCGACGGCATCGCACCGCACCGCCCTTTTCCTTCACCGCGCCCGCGCGCGGATTTCACCCATGCCTGGAGAGCACACGTATGCCCAATGACTTCAACAAGCCGATCATCGAGGAGTTCCGCGCCAACGACGGCCGGGTCGGCGGCCCCTTCGAGGGCGGCCGCCTGCTGCTGCTGACCACGACCGGCGCCCGCTCGGGCCGCCCCCACACCACCCCGGTCGGCTACCTGCCCGACGGCGACCGCGACCTGGTCATCGCCTCGGCCGGGGGCTCGCCCCGCCACCCGGCCTGGTTCCACAACCTGCGCGCGAACCCGCGCGTCACGGTGGAGAGCGGCGCGTTCACCTACGAGGCCGACGCGTTGGTCCTGGAGGGCGCCGAGCGCGACGCGGCCTTCGCCCGCGCGGTGGAGGCCGAGCCGGGCTGGGCCGAGTACCAGGCGGCCACGACCCGGACGATCCCGGTGGTGGCGCTGGTCGCGGTCCCCGGCCCGCCGAACCTCGGCGGCCGCCCGATGGGCGACGGCCTGAAGGCGATCCACGACGGCTACCGCCACGAGCTGGCGATCATCCGCAAGGAGCTGGCCGCCGCGGGCCCGCGCCTCGGCGCGCAGCTGCGCATCAACTGCCTGACGATGTGCCAGGGCCTGACGACCCACCACCAGGGCGAGGACGGCGGCATCTTCCCGGCCGTGGCGAAGGCGCGTCCGGAACTGGCCGAGCCGCTGGCACGGATGGAGCGCGAGCACGAGGCCGTCGCGGCGCTGCTGGCGGGGATCCAGGCCCTGGTCACGGCGGAGGACACCGCCCCGGCGGATCTGCTGGCGGAGTTCGACCGCCTGGCCGGCGACCTGGAGGCGCACCTGGCCTACGAGGAGGAGCAGCTGGTCCCGCTACTGAACACCCTGTTCAGCTGATCGGCGCCGGGCGGGGCCGCGAGGCTCCGCCCGGCACCCGCGGGCGCGCCGGGCGCGCTCACTTCCCCTTGAAGACCGCGGGGCGCTTCTCCTTGAACGCCTTCGAGCCCTCCTTGGCGTCCTCCGAGCCGATCACCGGCCAGCCGATCTCGTCGGAGATCTTGAGGGCCTCCTCCTCCGGGAGGTGCTGGGTCTCGCGGTAGGTGCGCAGAATCGCCTGCACCGCCAGCGGGCCGCACTCGGCGATCTGGTCGGCCAGTTCGCGGGCGGCGGCCAGGGCCGTGCCCGCGGGGACCACCTTGTTGACCAGGCCCATCGCCAGCGCCTCCTGCGGGGTCACCGAGCGGGCCGTCAGCAGGATGTCCATCGCGTTCGCGTAGCCGATCTGGCGGGGCAACCGGATCGCGCAGCCGCCCATCGGGAACAGGCCGCGCTTCGCCTCGTACAGGCCGAGGGTCGCGTCCTCGGCGACCACGCGCAGGTCCGTGCCGGCCAGCAGTTCGGTGCCGCCCGCCACGGCGTAGCCCTCGATCGCGCAGATCAGCGGCTTGGTCGGCTGGCCCTCGCGCAGCAGGCCCTTCCAGTGGAAGTTCGGGATCTGCTGCATCCGCTCCTGCACCCGCGGGTCCGACGGGGGAGTCCCCATCGCCTTCAGGTCCGCGCCCGCGCAGAACTGGCCGTCGGCACCGGTCAGGATCCCGACCCGCACTTCCGGGGTCTCCGACATGTACGCCCACGCGCTCGCCAGGCCGACGAGCATCGCCGAGCTGAGCGCGTTGCGGGCCTCGGGGCGGTTCATCGTGACGATGACGACGTGGCCGTCCTGCTCGACGGTGCAGTGCTCGGTGCTGATCGGCAGCCGTTCGGCCATCGGTTCCTCCGGAGTGCGTGGGATGAAACGAGAACCGATTCTAGTTGTGGCCGGGCTTTGCCGACAGGTCTTGCCCGACAAAACGAGAACGTGATCTACTTTCCTCGCTGGGCACCCTGGTGTGACGGTGCTCACTGACCATGCGATCACCGAGGGGAGATCCGATGGGGTCGTTGGGCTTCTGGCGGCTGGCACAGGCCGATCCCGAGTGGATCGCCGCCGTCGACCCGGACGGGACCGAGTTCACCGCCGGGGACCTGCTCGCGCGGGCCAACCGGCTGGTGCACGGGCTGCGCGCCCTGGGACTGGAGAAGGGCGACGGCATCTGCGGCCTGGTCCCCAACGGGCACGAGGGCCTGGTGCTCTACCTGGCCGCGCTGCAGGCCGGCTGGTACTACACGCCGATCAACTGGCACCTGACCGGGCCGGAGATCGGGTACATCGTCGCCGACAGCGAGGCCAAGGCGTTCTTCGTCCACGAGCGGTACGGCGCCGAGGGTGCGCGGGCCGCCGACGAGGCCGGCCTGGAGGCGCACCGGCGGTTCGCCTTCGGGAGCGTCGAGGGCTTCCGGCCCTACGGCGAGCTGGTGGACGGGCAGAGCGACGCGCTGCCGGACGACCGCAGCAACGGCGCGACCATGCACTACACCTCCGGCACGACCGGCCGCCCCAAGGGCGTCAAGCGCAAGCTCGCCGGGATCGACCCCGACGACAGCGCCGAGCTGATGTCGTTCCTGCTGTCGATGTTCGGCATCCAGCCGGGCCGCCCGGCGGGCCAGCCCCCGCAGGCGCACCTGATCACCTCGCCGAACTACCACACCGCCGTCACCCAGTTCGGCGGCACCGCGCTCCAGATGGGCCACACGCTGGTCTACGTCGACCGGTGGGACGCCGAGGAGACGCTGCGGCTGATCGAGCGGTACCGCGTCACCAACACGCACATGGTGCCCACCCACTTCAAGCGGCTGCTCGCCCTGCCCGACGAGGTGAAGAAGCGCTACGACGTGTCGTCCATGAAGTGGGCGATCCACGCCGCCGCGCCCTGCCCCGTCCCCATCAAGCAGCGGATGCTCGACTGGTGGGGCGACTGCATCTGGGAGTACTACGCGGCCACCGAGGGCGGCGGCACCATCGCCTCCCCGCAGGACTGGCGCGCCCACCCCGGCACCGTCGGCAACGCCTGGCCGATCAGCGAGCTGCTGATCGTGGACGACGACGGCGACGAGGTCCCGACCGGCGCCCACGGCACCATCTACATGAAGATGGCCGGCACCGAGTTCGAGTACAAGGGCGACCGGGACAAGACCGAGAAGAACCGCCTCAAGGGCTTCTTCACCGTCGGGGACGTCGGCTACCTCACCGAGGACGGCTTCCTGTTCCTGTCCGACCGCAAGTCCGACATGATCATCTCCGGCGGGGCCAACATCTACCCGGCCGAGATCGAGAACGAGATCACCCTGCACCCGAAGGTCGCCGACGTCGCGGTCTTCGGCATCCCCGACGAGGAGTGGGGCGAGCAGATCAAGGCGGTCGTCGAGCCCGCCGAGGGCATCGAACCGGGGCCGGAGCTGGCCGCCGAGATCCTCGCGTCCCTGGAGGGCCGCCTCGCCAAGATGAAGTGGCCCCGGACCATCGACTTCATCGAGACCATGCCGCGCGAGCCCAACGGCAAGCTCCTCAAGCGCAAGCTGCGGGACCCTTACTGGAAGGACCGCGACAGTGCCATCTGACGACGCTCCCAACCACATCCTGGAGTTCCCCGGCGGCTACACCCGCTCGGTCGGCCCCGTCATCGGGCGCTTCCTGAGCGAGCTGCGCGACGGGAACCTCGTCGGCGTCCGCACCCGCGAGGGCCGGGTCCTGTTCCCGCCCACCGAGTATGACCCGGGCAGCGGCGAGGCCGTCACCGAGGAGTTCGTCCCGGTCGGCCCCGTCGGCACCGTCACCACCTGGTCCTGGGTCGCGAAACCCCGCAAGACCCACCCCCTGGACCGCCCCTTCGCCTGGGCGCTGATCCGCCCCGACGGTGCCGACACCGCCGTCCTGCACGCCCTCGACCTCGGCGTGTTCGAGGAGGGCGCGAAACCGCCGCGCTTCCTGAAGACCGGGATGCGCGTCCGCCCCCGGTGGCGGGCCGAGCGCACCGGCGACATCGGCGACATCGAGTGCTTCCAGCCCGAGGTCACGATGATCACCTCGCCGACCCGGCTGGAGTACCGCCTCCAGGGCGGCCGCGCGCTGGACCGGTTCCTGGAGGGCGTCTCCCAGGGCAAGCTCATCGGCCACAAGTGCGACGTGTGCGGCCAGGTCATCGTCCCGATGAAGGGCCTGTGCCCCAAGGACGGCGTGCCCACCACGCAGGAGGTGGAGCTGCCCGACACCGGCACCGTCACCACCTTCGCGGTCAACAACCTGCCCGACCCGCGCGCGCCCGAGGTGCCGTTCGTGTCGGCCTACATCCTGCTGGACGGCGCCGGCCTGACCATGCTGACGCTGGTCGCGGGCATCCCGGCCGACCAGGTGCGGATGGGGATGCGGGTGAAGGCGGCCTGGAAGCCGCGCGAGGAGTGGGGACGAACCATGGCGAATATCCGATGGTTCGCCCCACTCGACGAGCCTGACGTGCCTTTCGACGCGATCAAGGACTACCTTTGACGTCTTCTCTGCCCGCAGGGACTGAGAATCCAGTCGTCGCCGACTGGGGTTCCTGCTTCTACGCCGGTAGCGCTCTCGGTGAAGCGGACTCCGCCGAGATCCGTCTTACATCAGCTCCACAGGCGTTTCACCTCTCCGCCCGCCCTTCGGCGAGGTTGTTTCGACCATCTCTCCCCCGCTTGGTTATCGCGGAGCGTAATCAGACGCTATCAGTCTGTCCAACGACCCAAGGTGGGATTCATGAAACGTGACATCGCCGTCGTCGCGTTCGTGCAGACGCAGCACACCGGCGAGGACACCGGGCTGTCGGAGACCGAGTTGCTCGCCCCGGTCATCACCGAGATCAAGGAGCGCACCGGGCAGAAGCGGTTCGGCTTCACCTGCTCGGGCTCCAACGACTACCTGGTCGGCGCGCCGTTCTCGTTCGTGTCGGCGCTCGACGCCATCGGCGCCTGGCCGCCGATCTCCGAGAGCCATGTCGAGATGGACGCCGCCTGGGCCCTGTACGAGGCGTGGGTCAAGCTCCAGCACGGCGAGATCGACACCGCGCTGGTCTACGGGTTCGGCAAGACCTCCCAGGGCGACATCGCCGAGATCGCCACGCAGGGCTACGACCCCTACTACCTGGCGCCGCTCGGGATCGACGGCACCTCGATGGCCGCGCTCCAGGCCCGCGCCTACCTCGAACGGTCCGGCGCCAAGGAGGACGACCTGCGCGCCGTCGCCGCCCGGTCCCGCGCGGCCGGGCGCGACAACCCCTTCGCCCTGCACCTGCCCGACCCCGAGGGCGACGACTACGAGGTCGCGCCGCTGAAGGCGCACGACGTCTCGCCGGTCACCGACGGGGCCGCCGCGATCGTGCTGGCCGCCGGCGACAAGGCGCGCGAGCTGTGCGAGCGGCCCGCGTGGATCACCGGCATGGACCACCGCGCCGAGGCCCACTCGCCCGGCGTCCGCGACCTGTCCCGCTCCGAGGCCGCGCGCCTGGCGGCCGAACGGGCGGGCGCGAAGAACGTCCAGGTCGCCGAGCTGCACGCCCGCTTCAGCCACGAGGAGCTCATCCTGCGCGAGGCCCTCGGCCTCGGCGACGAGGTGTCGGTCAACCCCTCCGGCGGCCCGCTGTCGGCCGACCCGGTCATGGCGACCGGGCTGATCCGCATCGGCGAGGCCGCCGCGCGGATCAGCGACGGGACGGCCGACCGGGCGCTCGCCCACGCCGCCTCCGGGCCCTGCCTCCAGCAGAACCTCGTCTGCGTCCTCTCGGGAGCCACCCATGGGTAACCCCTGCGCGATCATCGGCGTCGGGCAGACCGCCTACAAGACCAAGCGCCTCGATGTGTCCATGGCCGGGCTGCTGCGCGAGGCCGCGCAGAAGGCCCTGGACGACGCCGGGCTCACCTGGCGCGACATCGACGCGGTCGTCATCGGCAAGGCCCCCGACCTGTTCGAGGGCGTCGCGACGCCGGAGGCGTACCTGGCCGACGCGCTCGGCGCGACGGGCAAGCCGATCATGCGGGTGCACACCGCCGGGTCGGTCGGCGGGTCCACCGCGATCGTCGCGGCCAGCCTCATCCAGAGCGGCGTGCACAAGCGCGTGCTGACCGTCGCGTGGGAGAAGCAGTCGGAGTCGAACGCCACCTGGGCGCTCACGGTGAACACGCCGTTCTCCACCTCGCTGGTCGTCGGCGCGGGCGGCTACTTCGCCCCGCACATCCGCGCCTACATGCGCCGCTCGGGCGCGCCCGACCACATCGGCACGCTGGTGGCGGTCAAGGACCGGCAGAACGCGCTGAAGAACCCCTACGCGCACCTGCGCATCCCCGGGATCTCGCGCGAGATGGTCGAGTCCACGCCGATGCTCTGGGAGCCGATCCGCTACCTGGAGACCTGCCCGTCCTCCGACGGCGCGTGCGCGATGGTGCTGGCGTCCGAGGACGCGGCCAAGCAGGCGCCCAACAAGCCCGCCTGGGTGCACGGCACCGCGATGCGCTCCGAGCCGATCTTCTTCGCCGGGCGCGACACCGTGAACCCGCAGGGCGGCAAGGACGCGGCCGCCGACGTGTACCGGCAGGCCGGCATCACCGATCCGCGCCGCGAGCTGGACGTGGCCGAGGTGTACGTGCCGTTCTCCTGGTACGAGCCGATGTGGCTGGAGAACCTCGGCTTCTGCGGCGAGGGCGAGGGTTGGAAGCTCACCGAGGCGGGCGCGACCGCCCTGGACGGCGACATCCCCTGGAACGCCTCGGGCGGCGTGCTGTCGTCCAACCCGATCGGCGCGTCCGGCATGATCCGCTTCGCCGAGGCGGCCCTCCAGGTGCGCGGCCTGGCCGGGGAGCACCAGGTGGACGGGGCGCGCCGCGCCCTCGGCCACGCCTACGGCGGCGGCGCGCAGTTCTTCGCGATGTGGATCGTCGGCAGCGACAAGCCATGACCTCCCGGAGGCCGTCCGATGGAGTACAACCACGCTGACCTGTTCGAGGGCGTCGCCGACGCGATCGGGGACCGGCTCGCGCTGGTCTGCGGCGATCAGCGGCTCACCTACGCCGAGCTGGACGCGCACGCCAACCGGCTCGCCCACCATCTGGCCGCGGCGGGGGTGGAGCCCGGCCAGCACGTGGCCATGCAGCTGTACAACGGCGTGGAGTACGCGGCGGCGCTGCTGGCGGCGCTCAAGATCCGCGCCGTGCCGATCAACGTGAACTACCGGTACGTCGAGAGCGAGCTGCGCTACGTCTACACCGACTCCGACGCCGTCGCGCTGCTGTACGACGTCGAGTTCGACGAGCGGGTGGCCGCGACCGCGCCGCAGGCGCCGAAGCTGCGGCACCTGATCGCGGTGGGCGGACCGTCGGCGGTGCCCGGCGTGGTCGCCTACGAGGACGCGCTGCGCGACCAGCCCGAGACGCGGGGGTTCCCGGCGCGGTCGGGCGAGGACACCTACATCATCTACACCGGCGGCACGACGGGGATGCCCAAGGGCGTCATGTGGTCGGTCGAGCAGCTGCTGATGGCGTTCTGGAACCCGACCTTCCCGCGCCCGGACAAGCCCGCCGACATCGTGGAGCAGGCGCGGAACGGCGGCCCGATGGTGATGATGCCGATCGCGCCGCTGATGCACGGCGCGGCGCAGATGGCGACGTTCATCTCCTGGTGGATGGGCGCGACGGTGGTGTACGTGCGCAAGTTCGACGCCGCCGAGGTGTGGCGCACCATCGAGCGCGAGAAGGTCAACTCGCTGACCATCACCGGCGACGCGATGGCGATCCCGATGGTGACCGACCTGGAGGGCGGCGCGTCCTACGACCTGTCGTCGCTGTTCGCGTTCGTGTCCACGGGCGCGATCCTGACGGGCGCGGTGCGCGACCGGGTGCAGCGCGCGCTGCCGAACGTCATGATCCTGGACCGGTTCGGGTCCACCGAGTCCGGCTCGACGGCCGAGGCCGTGGCGGGCTCCACGCCCGAGAAGGGGCTGAAGTTCGCGCCGGACGTGGCGAACGTCACCGTACTGGACGAGTCGCTGCGGCCCGTCGCGCCCGGCTCCGGCGTCATCGGGCAGGTCGCGCGCAGCGGGCACATCGCGCGCGGCTACTACAACGACCCGGAGAAGACCGCCCGCACCTTCCCCGAGGTGGACGGCAGGCGCTGGCTGCTGACCGGCGACATCGCCACCGTGGAGGAGGACGGCTCGATCGCGGTCTACGGGCGCGGCTCGCAGACCATCAACACCGGCGGCGAGAAGGTGTTCCCCGAGGAGGTCGAGGCCGTCCTGAAGGGGCACCCGGGCGTGTACGACGCGGTCGTCACCGGCGTCCCCGACGAGCGCTGGGGCAACCGCGTGGCCGCGGTCGTGCAGCCGGTGGGGGAGGCCCCTTCGGTGGAGGAGCTGGACGCGCACTGCCGCAAGGAGCTGTCGGGCTACAAGGTGCCGCGCACCTACGCGTTCGTGGCGGAGATGAAGCGCTCCCCGGCGGGCAAGGCCGACTACCGGTGGGCCAAGCAGGTGGCCGAGAACGCCTGATGGGCTTGTTGGCCCCGGGGCTTTGTGGGTCCCGGGGCCGGCCGGGGCCGTTGTTAGCGGTCCTAACCAAAAACCATTTTACGGCCTGTTCGCAGTGGCCGGGATGCACGGTCGGCCACGCGCGCTAGACTCTCCGGCGTCGAGTCGTTGAAAAGACGACCTCTCGTTTGTAGAGACTCAGAGGGCGGGTGGCGGCGTGGCGACGGCGCGGGAGCGCGCGGAGGCGATGGCGCGGCTGCAGCTGGCGGTCCAGCGCAGCACCATGTACACGGTGCTGCTGCACCACGCCACCGCGACCAAGGCCGGGCTCAACGTCACCGACGCGCAGGCCCTGAACGCGCTGTACCTGGACGGCCCGCAGACGCCCGGCGCGCTCGCCCGGCTGATGGGCATCACCACCGGCGGCGCGATCACCGCGGTGATCGACCGGCTGGAGAAGGCCGGGTACGTGCGGCGCTCGCGGGACGCCGACGACCGCCGCCGCGTGATCGTCGAGGTGGTGCCCGAGGCGATGGCGCGCTTCGGCGCCTACTTCGAGCCGGTCGGCGCCTCGTTCGCCGAGCGCGCCGCCTCCTGCAGCGACCGCGAGCTGGCGTTCCTGCGGCGCTGGATCGACGGCGGCAACGCCGAGATGCCGAAGGTCATCGAGCGCGTCCGCGACCTGCCCTAGCGGCCGGCCGCTCAGCCGACCAGCCGGCCGCGCAGCAGGTCCATCAGCGTCGCCTGGATCTCGGCCCGGTCGCGCCCGGGCTGGAGCGTGCGCCACTCCAGCGCGACCGTCAGCACCATCCCGAACACCGCCGACGCGGCCAGCTCCACGTCCAGGTCGGGGCGCAGCCGCCCGGCCGCCACCGCCTCGCGCAGCACCCCCGCCAGCACCCCGATCGCGCGCTCGCGGATCAGCCCGGCGGCGTGCTGCCAGTCGCCGCCCGACCGCCACGCCTCGGCGATCAGCAGCCGGGCGAACGACTCGTGCTCGCCGATGAAGGCGAGCTCGGCGCCCACCACCGCCTCCAGCGCGGTCAGCGGCTCGTGCCCGGCGGCGGCCTCGCGCAGCGTGGCGGCGAACCGCTCGATCCCGTACTCCAGCAGCGCCGAGAACAGCGCCGCCTTGCTGCCGAAGTTGTAGTAGACCGTGCCCTTGGCGACCCCGGCGTGCTCGGCGATCCGGTCCACGGTGGTCGCGGCGAACCCGCGTTCGGCGATCAGCTCGATCGCCGAGGCGAACAGCCGCTCCCGCGTCGCCGCCGTCCCGCCCGCCGTCCGGCCCACTGGCACGCCCCTCACAGTCTCAGCGCGGGGTGCAGCCGCTTCATCGTCCACACCCGGTTCTGCCGGACGGCGAGGGCGGAGAGCGCGAGGCTCCCGGCCAGGAACGCCGCCAGCACCGCACCACCCTGCCACACCACGGCGAGGTCGCCCCCGCTGATCAGCCGCCGCGCCGCGTCCACCACCCACGACATGGGCAGGAACGGGCGGATCGCCTGGAAGAAGCCGGGGCTGGTCTCGATCGGGTAGGTGCCGGCCGCCGAGGTGAGCTGCAGCATCAGCAGCGCCAGCGCCAGCACCCGGCCGATCGGCCCGAACCGGGCGTTGACCCACTGCACCACCGCCATGAACGTCGCCGACGCCAGCACCAGGAACGCGACCAGGCCCGCCCAGTGCCCGGCCTCCAGCCCGAGCGCGAAGCGCAGCACCGCCAGCACGACCAGCACCTGGCCCGCGCCGATCACCGCCGCCGGGAGCCAGCCCGCCAGCGCGACCCGCCACCCGGGGGCGGTGCTGCCCTGGGCGCGCGGGTTGACCGGCCGCAGGATCATGTAGGCGAACATCGCGCCCACCCACAACGCCAGCGGCACGAAGAACGGCGCGAACCCGGTGCCGTAGTTGGGCACCTTGTTGTCGGTGGAGCCGACCAGCTTCACCGGGCCGCTCATCATGTCGGCGCGGGCGCCGCGCTCGCCGTCGCCGTAGTCGGGCACCTGCTCGGCGCCCTCGTCCAGGCCGGTGGCGAGCTTTCCGCTGCCGTCGGAGATCTGGAGGAGCGCGGTCTCCAGGCTGACCGACCCGTCGGCCAGCTTGCCGAGGCCGCTCTGGAGCCGCCCCGCGCCGCCCTGCAACGCCACCAGGCCGTCGGTCAGCTTCGCCGAACCCGCCAGCAGCTTGCCGGTGCCGGTGTCGATCTGCCGGGCTCCCGCGTTGAGCCGGTTGACGTCGCGCTGGGCCCTGTCCACCTTGGCGGCCAGCGTCGGCGCCTCCTTGGCGAGGCGGCGCGCGACCTTCTCCACCTGGCGGGCGTCGGCGGCGACCTTGCGCAGGTCGGCGCCGTGCGCGCGGGCGTACCGGTCCACCTGCCGCGCCACGTCCACCACCTGGTCGGCCGAGCGCAGCAGGTCCTGGCGGACGTTCGCGGGGATCTCCGGGTGCGCGGCCAGGTGGGCGCGGAGCCCGGCCTTGGCGGTCTCGGCCCACTGGACGGCCTGCCGGGTCTGCGCGGGCAGGGTGCCCGCGCCGTCGGCGAGCGCGTCGGCGCCGCGCGCGACCAGCAGGGCGCCCTCGCGGATCTCCGGGGCCCTCTCGCGCAGCACCGGCAGCAGGGTGTCGCCCGCCTGGTTCACGAACGCCGACAGCTTCTGCGTTCCGGCCGCGACCTGCCGGGTGCCGTCCTGCAGCTTGTCCAGGTTGCTGGTGATCTGGCCGCTGCCCGAGTGCGCGTCGTCGATGCCACCCTTGAGCTTGCCCGCCCCGGTGCTGGCCTCGCCCGCGCCCTTGGCCAGCTCGCCCGCGCCGTCGTGCGCCTTGCCGGACCCGTCGGCGAGCTCGCCCGCGCCCTTGGCGGCCTCGTCGAGCTTGCCGTGCAGCTTGCCGAACGACACGAAGATCTGGTCGAAGTAGCCCCGCACGGCCTTGCCGCTCGCCGCCGTGCTGACCTCCTTGAACGCGGCCTGCGCGACGGTGCCGACCACGTAGTTGTTGGAGTCGTTCATCTGGAGCCTGAGCCCCGCGGCCTTGGGGGTGCCGTCGCCGGACGGGGAGGCGATCCGCGCGCTGAAGTCGGACGGGATCGTGAGCGCCATGTAGTAGCGGCCCTCGCGCACGCCCTCGTCGGCGGTCCGGGCGTCCACGGTGCGCCAGTCGAAGACCTTGCGCTTCTTCAGCTCGTCGGCGAGGTCCGCGCCCGCGTGGACCTCCTCGCCGCCCGCCTTGGCGGGCTTGTCCTGCACGACCAGCGCCACCGGGATGTGGCCGAGCCGACCGTAGGGGTCCCAGAACGACCACAGGTAGAGGCCGGCGTAGAGCAGGGGGAGCAGGACCAGTCCGGCGAGGGCGATCCTGGTCAGCCGGTTCCGCTGGAAGCGGCGCAGCTCCAGGCCGCCCGTCGTCAGGGCGGGAAGTCTCATCGGGGGTTCTCCTCAAGGAGGGCGGTACGGGGGTCGGGCAGCTCGACGCGCTGCGCGAGGCCGGCGGCGGGGGCGGGGTCGTGGCAGGTGGCCAGGACGGTGACGCCGGAGTCGGCGATGGCGCGCAGCCGCTCCCACAGGGCGCGCTGGCGGTCGAGGGGCAGGCCCTCGTCCACGTCGTCCAGCAGCAGCACGCCGGGGTCGCCGACCAGGCCGAGGGCCGCGCCGAGGAGCTGCGCCTGCTCGGGGTCCAGCTCCTCGGCGAGCGCCCTGGGGTCCAGGCCGCCGAGCCCGACCTCCTCCAGCGCCCGCGCGATGCGCGCCGACCGGCCGCGCCACCGGCCGAACACCCCCTCGCGCAGGTCCAGGGCCTCGCTGAGGTGCTCGCGCACGCTCAGCATCGGGTCCAGGTCGGTCACCCCGGCGACCGTGCCGAGCGCGGTGACCCGCTGCACGGCGCGCAGCCGGGCGGGGACGTCGAGGTCGCCGACCGTCGCGATGCCGGAGGTGGGTTTCATGCGGCCGCCGATGGTGAGGAGCAGGGCGGTGCGGCCCGACCCGGCGATGCCGGTGACGGCGGCGAGCCCGCCCGCCGGGACGTCCAGCGCCACGTCGCGGAACACCCAGCCGCGGGCCCCGCGCAGCGACAGGCTCTCGGTCCGCACGGGCAGGGCGGCGCCGGGAGCGGCGTGGCGGCCGGAGGCGGGGGGTTCGGAAGACGACACGGTTCCTCGCAGAACTATTTAAACTGACCGGTCAGTACAAATCTAACCCCGGACCCGGCCGCGATGACCGGCCGCGCCGGTGACCTCGGCCACGTCGGCCCGGACGCGCGCCGGCGTCCGGGCGGGCCGGTCCGCGCGATGGCGGTTCGCGCCTTTCACCTTCGGGGAATGGCCGTAAATGCGTAAGACTTCCCTTACCCTCGTTATGCTTGACGTGAAGTAACCGGCCTTTAAAGTAAAAGGAGATGGATTTCCCGGCGCCGTGGGAACCCCGAGGGGCGGCCGAAGGTCGGCCGCCGGAGGAGCCCATGGAGAACACCGTTCCCGCCGTCCCGCCGTTGCCGACGAAAAGGCCCCGGCCGCTCGATCCCCCCGACGAGTACGCCGCTTTCCGCAAAGGCCCGCCCACGCGCGTGCGCCTGCCCGACGGCAGCGAGCACTGGCTGGTGAGCCGGCACGCCGACGTGCGGGCGGTCCTGGCCGACCCGCGCTTCAGCGCCGACGACACCCACCCCGGCTTCCCCCGCATGTTCCCGCTGCCGCCGATCCCGGGCATGTTGTCGTTCCTGCGCTACGACGACCCCGCGCACGGCCGGCTGCGCCGGATGCTGGCCGGCGAGTTCACCATGCGGCGGACGAACGCGCTGCGCCCCGCCATCGGCCGGATCGTGGACGGCCTGCTGGACGCGATGGCCCGGCAGGGGCCCCCGGCCGACCTGGTCGAGGCGTTCGCGCTGCCGCTCCCGTCGCTGGTGATCTGCGAGCTGCTCGGCGTGCCCTACGCCGACCACGACTTCTTCCAGGAGCACAGCGCCGTCGCGCTGTCGCTGGAGCTGGGGCCCGAGCGGGCCGCCGCCGCGATGGAGGAGATCGGCCGCTACCTCGACGGGCTGGTCGCCGCCAAGGAGTACGCCCCGACCGACGACCTGCTCGGCCGCGCCGCCGCCCGGGTGGCCGCCGGCGAGCTGGACCACGACGAGCTGGTCTCGATGGCCCGGCTGCTGCTGATCGCCGGGCACGAGACCACCGCCAACATGATCAGCCTGGGCACCCTGGTGCTGCTGCGCCGCCCCGACCAGCTCGCCGCGCTGCGCGCCGAACCGGGGCTCATCCGGTCCGCCGTCGAGGAGCTGCTGCGGCACCTGACCATCGTGCAGCTCGGCACCGCCCGGGTCGCGCGCGAGCCGGTGGAGGTCGGCGGGGTCACGGTGCCCGCGGGAGAGGGGGTGGTGGTGGCGCTTCCGGCGGCCAACCGCGACCCCGGGCATTTCCCGGAACCGGACCGCTTCGATGTCCGCCGGGACGCCGGTCAGCACGTCGCCTTCGGTTTCGGAATGCACCAATGCATCGGCCAGATGCTGGCCCGCGTCGAAATGGAGATGGCGTTCAGCCGTCTTTTCGATCGCTTTCCCGGCCTCGCGTTGGCGACCGAGGAATCCGGCCTCCGGTTCCGCGACGGGATGGTCATCTACGGAACGTACGAACTGCCGGTGCGATGGTGAGCGGCGCGCGGCTGGAGGCCGACAGAACGGCCTGCCGGGGCGCGGCGCAATGCGTTTTCAACGCGCCGGAGCTGTTCGACCAGGACGAGGACGAGGGGCTGGTGCTCGTGCTGCGGCCCGACCCGGCCCCGGCCGAGCTGCCCTCGGCCCGCCGCGCCGTCGCGGCCTGCCCCAACCGGGCCATCGCGCTCACCGAGGGGTGAGGGGAACGGGCGGCCCGCCTATTGGACGATCCGTCCGACATGCCACACTCTCCGCATGACCGACTCCACCCGCCCGGCCCGCCGCCTGGCCACGATGCTGGGCACCATGGGCACGCTGCACTTCCTGGCCCCGCGCCCGTTCGACGCGATCGTGCCCGAGCGGATCCCGGGCTCGGCCCGCACCTGGACCTACGTGAGCGGGGCCGCCGAGCTGACGCTGGCGGCCGCCGTCGCGCTGCCCCGGACCCGCAGGAAGGGGGCGCTGGCGGCCGCCGCGCTGTTCGTGGCGGTCTTCCCGGCCAACGTCAAGATGGCCTACGACTGGCGGGGCCGCCCGCTGCCGCTGCGCGCCGCCGCCTACGGCCGCCTGCCGTTCCAGGCCCCGCTGATCGCCTGGGCGCTGAAGGTGGCCCGCTCGTCCCGCCCGTCGGCGTGACCGGAGCGCTCAGGCGCGGTGCACGGCGAAGTTGAAGTCGCCCGTCCCGAACGAGCCGTACAGGGTCACCCACAGCAGCACCATCGGCTCGGTGCCGCGGGCGGCGCTCAGCCCGCCGAGGTCGAGGATCTGCTCGTCGGTCCAGCCGAACGAGCGCAGCAGCCCGGCGGCCGCGGCCCGCGCCTCGGCGTCGTCGCCGCAGACGAACACGTGGTGGCGGCCGGGCACCCGGCCCGGCTCGACCATCACGGTGTTGTTCATCGTGTTGAGCGTCTTGACCACCCGCGCGCCGGGGAAGGCCGCCTGGATCTGCTCGGCGGTGCTGCCCTCCGGCGGGACGACGAGCCGGGGCGGGAAGCCCCCGGAGAAGTCCAGCGGGTTGGACACGTCGATCAGCACCTTGCCGTCGAGGTTGGCGGCTCCGGCGGCGGTCAGCGCCGCCACCGAGACCAGCCCGCCGGTGGCGTTGACCACCAGCTCGCTCGCGGCGGCGGCGTCGGCGAAGGTGCCGTGCGCCCCGCCGGTCTCCCGCGTCCACGCGGCGGCGGCCTCGTTGCCGGCCGTCCGCGAGCCGAGCGTCACCTGGTGCCCGAGCCCGGCCAGCCGCCCGCCGATGCGCCGCCCGACCTCACCGGTGCCCAGAACCGCGATCTTCATGGAGTCCGCCTCCCGCTCGACGTTGGGCGAGTCGTCGGGGCGAATCTAGGCCGTGCGCCCGTCCGCTGGACAGGGCCCGTCCACCTCCGGACGCCGGGCCGGACCCGGGCCGCCGGGCGGCCCGGGTCCGCTCTCCGGCCCGCCCTCCGCACCCGGGGCGGACCGGAGAGGATCTTCCGGGTCAGGGGATCAGGCGCAGGTCGTGGCCGCTGGGCTGGGCGAGCACCTGGAACGTGGCGGTGATCCCCAGGGAGGCCGAGCACCAGGTGTCGCCGTACAGGCGCTGGAAGCTCTGCCCGGTCAGCGCGAGCTGGGCATGGGCGTTGGCCGGGACGGGGCGGTTCGGATTGGCCCGGTCGAACCAGTCGAAGCGCACCGGATTGCTCGATGTCAGACCGTAAGTGCACCGCACGGCGGGGATGCCCAGGGCGGGCAGCGTCATCACGACCTGGACGGCGGTATCGCGGTCGAACAGGGGGGTCGCCAGGTACCCGTTCCTGCCGCCGGCGACCGGGCTGTACTGGGCGCCGGTCGTGCGGATCAGGCTGGAGGTGAGGGTGGTGGTGCCGGCCTTGTTGTTGGTGCAGTTCATGGTGAACGAGCCGAAGCCCCACGCGCCGGTGCCCGAAGCGGCGGCGCTGAACTGGGCGGAGCCGCAGGAGTGCACCAGCGAGAAGGGGCTCGGGGTGCTCAGCGTGCCGGTGCCGAGACCGGTGCCCTGGACGCCGCCGGAGTAGACGGCGAGCGTCGTCTCGTCGTAGACGTAGACGTAGCCGGAGGCGTGCGCCGCGGTCGCGCCCGCGACGAGCAGGGCGGTGGAGCCGAGGAGGGACAGGGCGATCCTGCTTGGCGTTCGCATGTTTCCTCGCTCAGGGAGAGGAACGGTCGTGACCGCTCCCCGGCCTGCCCGTCGCACCGCGGGCAGGCCGAGGAGGGTTCACCCGGTCAGGGGCCCATCCGCACGTCGTGGCCGCTGGGCTGGGCCGACATCTGGTACTTGACGTTGAGCCCCAGCGTCGGCGAGCAGCGGGTGTCGGTGCTGAGGCGCTGGAAGACCTGGGACTTCATCGACATCTGGGCGTGCGGGTTGGACGGCACGGGGCGGTTGACGTTGGTCCGGTTGAACCATTCTGCCGTCAGCGGGGTGCTGGTCGTCAGACCGTAGCCGCACGTCAGGGTCGGGATGCCGATGTTGGGCAGCGTCATCACCAGGCGGAGGTGCACGTTGGGGTTGGGAGCGGGGACGGAGACCGTCCCGTCCCGGCCGCCGACGACCGGCGCGTGGGTGACGACGACACCGCTGTAGGGCAGGTTCTGCGTCGTCACGGTGGTGATGCCGCCCTGGTTGTTGGTGCAGCCGGCGAAGGAGAAGGCGGTGATCCCGACCGGCTGGAAGTCGAACTGGGAGGAGGTGCAGGTGGTCTGGAGGACCCCCAGGGAGGTGATGGCGGTCAGGGTGGCGTTGCCGAGGTTGGTGCCGCGGATCGCGCCGGCGTAGGGGGAGTTGGTGCTCTCGTCGTAGAAGGACGAGGCGGTCTCCGCCGACGCGGGGGCGGCGGTCAGGAGCGAGGCCGAGCCGAGGACGGAGAGCGCGATACGACCGTACTTCTTCATGTTTCCTCGCTGTGCGGGGTGAAGGTGAACAGGTCTGTCGTGCACTGCTGTGCTCCCGCGACCCGCGCCGCCCCAGGGAGGGCTGGGGCGGCGCGGACCGCGGCGGCGGCTACTTGCGCTTGGCCTTGGCCTTGGCCGCCTTGGCGGCCTTGATCTTGGCCTTGACCTTGGCCTGGAACTGGGCCACCTGCGACTTGGACAGCGTCTGGCCGGTGTAGGCGCGGTTGGCGACGTAGTTGTCGAAGATCGCGGTGTTGGTGCCGGCCTTGGCCGGCAGCCCGGCGCGGAAGTCGGCGATCGGGTTCAGCAGCCCGAACGGGCCGCAGCCCGACGACTTGGGCACCGCGAAGGCGTTGTCCACCAACCGGCTGCTGAGCACCTCCGGGTGGTCGGGAACCGGCTCGGGGAACACGCCGCTGATCGGCTTGTTGGGCGGCGGCGGGTTGGTGGTGCCCCAGATCAGGTTGAGCGTGATCGGGTTGGCGTTCGACCCGATGTAGCAGGTGTCGCCGAGCAGCGGGTTGATCGTCTTGATCTTGAGCTTCAGCCGGTAGACGATCCCCGGCGCGTCCTGCGGCGCCGGCTCCGGGGTGGCGGCGAACTGCGGCTGAGCGTGGATCTGGAGCAGCGGCAGGAAGTCCGAGCCGGGGATGCCCAGCACCCCGCCGTCCACCTTGACCGGTGCGCCCTTCAGCGGCCCGAAGATGGACTTGCTCTCCAGGGTCACGGGGTCGAAGCCGTTGGCGTAGGTCATCTTCATCGGCGCGGTGATCTTCTGGTTGATCTTACCGAGTTGCAGGGTGCCACCGGTGATGACCACCACGCTGCACAGCCAGAACTCCGGGATCGCGCCGTCGGGCAGCGCGGGGCAGTCGTCGAAGTTCAGTTCGGGCGGCGGGGCCGCGGCGCGGGCGGTCGCCGCCGCGGGGGCGGCGTTGGCAGCGGGCGCGGCGGCCAGGGCGAGCGCGGCCGCACCGGCGGTGAGGACCGTGCCGAGTGATCGGGCGGTCCTGCGGCCGCCGATCGGTGCTTTCATCGATGTTCTCCAAAAGGGGTCGTGGTCCGTACGGTCGCCGGGCGGCGGCCGTACGGACCGGTGGGTGCGGGGAGGTCTCGCCGCACCGACGGTGCGCGACTGGGGCGGGAGGTCTCGGTCAGCTCGCCATCTCGGTGTAGGGCTTGTTGCGGACGTACTGGTCGAAGATGGCGGTGTTGCGCCCGGCGGCCGACGGCAGCCCGGCCTGGAGGTTGATCGCCCAGTTGAGCGTGCCCGCCAGGCCGCAGTAGCTCGCCTTGGGAACGGCGAAGGCGTTGTCCACCACGGTGGTCTTCAGCACCGGCGGGTCGGTGGACACCATCTCCGGCGGCTTGCCCGAGATCGGGGTGTTGGGCGCCGGCGGGCTGGTGGTCCCGGTGGTCAGCTCCAGCTTGATCGGGTTGCTGTTGGTGCCGATGTGGCACGAGCTGCCGAGGGCGGGGTTCTGCACGTTCATCTTGAGCGCGAGCTTGATCCGGCCGCCCTCCAGGGCGAAGTCGCCCGCGTAGCGGGGCTGGGCGTAGACCGCCGTGATGAGCGGGTCGCCGAAGATCCCCCGCTGCACCAGCATCCGCTCGGCGCGCATCCCGCCGAAGATGACCTGCTCCTCCAGCGTGACCGGGTCGAAGCCGTTGGCGTAGGTGATGGTGATCGGCTTGCTGATCGGCTGGTCCAGCTTGCCGAGCTGCATCTTGCCGCCGGTGGTGATGGCGACGGTGCAGAGCCAGAACTCCGGGACCGCGCCCTCGGGCAGCTTGGGGCAGTCGGCGAAGCTGAAGCTGGGGATCTCGGCGGAGGCGGCGGGCAGCGCGGCGGGCCCGACGAGCAGGCCGGCGCCGAGGGCCAGCCCGGAGGCCGCGCCGAGGACGCGGCGGCGGAACGGTGAAGTCATCGAGACGCTCCAGGGCGGGGGTCGTTCAAGGGGGGTCGTTCAGGGGGGGACGGGCCGCCGTGCTGAGCACGGCGGCCCGTGTTCTTCAAGGTGCGGCCGGGGGCCGCACGCCGTCAGGGACGGAGAGCCTCGGGGATCAGGGGCCGATCCGCAGCTTGTGGCCGCTCGGCTGGGCGACGATCTGGAACTTGCCGTTGGCCGCGACCGAGGCCGGGCACCGGGCGTCGGTGCCGAGGCGCTGCAGCGACTGGCCGGCCAGGACGCCCTGCGAGTTGGCGTTGGCCGGCACCGGCTTGTTGGCGTTGGTGGGGTTGAACAGGCTGATCGTCAGCGGGGTGCTGGTGGTCAGCCCGTAGTTGCAGGTCAGCGACGGGATGCCGACGTTGGGCAGGGTCAGCACCGCCTTGACGTTGACGGCCGGGTTGGGCGCGGCGATGTCGATGGTGCCGTCGCGGCCGCCGGAGACCGGGCCGTAGTTCACCGTGGCGCCCGAGTACGGCAGGCCCAGGGCGGTGACGGTGGTGGTGCCGCCCATGTTGTTGGTGCAGCTGCTGAGGTTGACGCCGGTGAGCTGGCCGCCGGTGCCGTTGGACAGGACGCTGGCGTCGAGCTGGCCGCTGGTGCAGGTGGTCAGCATGAAGCCCAGCGAGCTGGAGCCGCTCAGCGTGACGTTGCCGCCGATGTTGTTGGCGCGCACGTTGCCGGAGTAGGCGGTGTTGGTGTCGGCGTCGTAGATCGTGACCGCGGCCATGGCGGCCGTTGCGGTGCTGAAGAGAAGCGCGGAGGTGCCGATCAGGGGGAGTGCGATCCGGCCGAGCTTTCTCATGTTCCCTCGCTTTTCGGGGTGGAGAGGGGGAAACCGCGTTCGCCGTCCCGTCCGGGCCCTGGACCGGAATGGTGTTCGCGGCACTCGGACAGAACCATGAATGACGGCGTTCATCAAGGAAGCCCTACTCGCCAGTAGCCGGGCTTCGGGTTTTGGAGATAGGAATCGGGCCGGCGGCGGTGACCGAATATAAGGGTCGATCGGGTGTGATAGCCGTCACTCTGGGTGGAGCGCCGGGGCGTGATCGCAGCGTGTGTGTGTCAGGCATCACGTCAGTGGTTACTGACTGGGCGGTCATTTGGGACAGGTTCCAGAGTGTCCGCATCCGGCCATCGGTCCGATGACCCGCGCGCCGGGTCAACTCATCGGCTCGGGCTTCATCAGGGAGAACGCGAACGCGGGTCGGACGGCGTTCAGCAGGCCCGATGGTCTGGAGGGCGGGCTGTGAGCACGTGCGGGCGAGGGGCCAAGGCCCCGTGGTCCCGGGAGGCGGCGAGGGGTGTCCCGGCGGGCCGGCCGCGGACGCCGGGGCGCCGGGACGGCATTTTCGGTTTTCCGGGAAGCGTGACCGCCCGCGGAACGCTGCTCATCCGTCCATAAGAAACCCGTTGATGTTTCACGTTCAATGCGCGAAAGGTGCCGAAATCCGGGCCGCGCCGGCGGTCCGCGCCGCGCCGGAAATCAGGCCGGAGGCGTCGCGTCCGGGCCCCAGCGCTCGGGGTCGGGCACCGCGAACGCGGCCAGCAGGCCGTTCAGCAACTGCGGCAGCTCGGCGGTCTCGCCGCGCCGGATACGCGTGTAGGCGACCTCGTAGATGCCGCCCACCATCGTCTCGGCCATCAGCCCCGGCTCGGGGTAGTGCGGGAACGTCTCGCGCATGTTGACCTCGACGAGCTGGGCGAACGCTTGCTTGGCGCGGTCGCGCCGGGCGGCCGCCGCGGGCCCGGCCGCCAGGCACTCCACGATGAAGGTGCGCGCCGCGAGCGGCTCGTCGGCCAGGAACCCCAGGAACGCCGACAGTCCCGCGCGCAGCCGGTCGAGCGCCTCGCTCTCCTCCTGATAGGCGGCGGTGACGTGTTCCATGAGGCGTTCCACCATCACGTCATAGGCGCGGAGGAAAGCGCCTTCCTTGTTCTTGAAATGGACGTAGAAAGTGGCGCGGGAAACACCGGCGTGCGCGATGATGGCGTCGACCGTGAGTTGTGCGTAGCCGACCTTTCCCGCCACTTCCATGACGGCCGAGATAATGCGCGCTATCTGGTGCTGGGCCACGTAGTCGCGGGGCAGGCGGTGCCGGCCGGACGGCAGCCGTCCCCGATCGGGTGGCCCCTCGGGCCGTCCCCCGCCACGTCCCCCGCCCTGTGCCACGCGGTGTCCTCCGGCATGCGCGTCTCCCGTTCCGTGATCCTCTCACGCCGGAGCGGGGCCGTCAGCGGACGGCGATGACGGCCGAGCCGTGCCCGAACAACCCCTGGTTGACGGCGATGCCCGCTTGTGCGTTCGTGACCTGGCGCCCCTCCGCCCGCCCCCTGAGCTGCCAGGTCAGCTCGCAGACCTGCGCGATCGCCTGCGCCGGGATCGCCTCGCCGAACGAGGCCAGCCCGCCGGACGGGTTCACCGGGCAGCCCCTCCCCGAGGGGACGACCCCCCGATACCCCCCGAGCGGCCCGCCGAGCGCCGTCGCGCCGGAGCGCAGCAGCTCCTCGGCGCCGCCGGGCTCGCACAGGCCGATGTCCTCGTACCAGTCCAGCTCCAGCGCGGTGGACAGGTCGTACACCTCCGCCAGCGACAGGTCCTCGGGGCCGATTCCGGCCTCCTCGTACGCCGCGTGCGCGATCGCCGACCGGAACGGCCGCTCGGGTTCGGCGACGGTCATGGCCGAGTCGGTGGCGAAGTCCGGCAGGTCCAGCACCGTCTTGGGGAACGTCGGCGTCACCGTGGACAGCGCCGGGATGCGCACCGGGGCCGTGATCCCGTGCCGGCGCGCGAACTCCATCGACGTCAGCACCAGCGCCGCGCCGCCGTCGCTGGTCGCGCAGATGTCCAGCAGCCGCAGCGGGTCGGCGACCACCGCGGACTCGCGCACGTCCTCCAGGGTCACCTCCTTGCGGTAGCGGGCGTTGGGGTTGGCCAGGCCGTGCCGGGCGTTCTTGACCTTCACGGCGGCGAAGTCGTCCAGCGTCGCGCCGTGCACCGCCATGCGCCGCCGCGCGTACAGCGCGAAGTAGATCGGGTTGGTCGCGCCCAGCAGCCGGAACCGCAGCCAGTCGGGGTCGTCGGGCCGGTCGCCGCCGACCGGCTTGAAGAACCCCTTGGGCGCGGCGTCGGCGCCCACCACCAGCGCCACGTCGCACAGGCCCGCCAGGATGCGCGCGCGGGCGTTGTCGATGGCCTGCGCGCCGGACGCGCAGGCGGCGTAGCAGCTCGACACGCGCGCGCCCGACCAGCCGAGCGCCTGCGCGAACGTCGCGCCCGCGATGAAGCCCGGGTAGCCGTTGCGGATGGTGTCGGCGCCCGCGACGTACTGCACGTCGTTCCACGACAGCCCGGCGTCGGCGAGCGCCGCGCGGGCGGCCGCGAGCCCGTACTCGACGAAGTTGCGGCCCCACTTGCCCCACGGGTGCATTCCGGCCCCGAGGACGGCGATGTCCCTGCTCACGAGATCGGCCTCCACATCCACACCGTGTACGCGGTCTCGTCGTCCTCGTACAGGACGCCCTCGGTCAGCTCGACCGCCATCCCGACCTCCAGGCCGTCCACGCCCACCCCGGGCACGACCTGCCCGAGCACCACCATGCGCTCGGCCTCCAGCTCCACCGCCGCGACGGTGTAGGGGACGAACGGGTCCGGCGACACGTACGGGGGCGGCGGCTTGTACCGCGAGTCGGCGTAGGACCAGACCGTGCCGCGCCCCGAGAGGGCGTACTCCGCCAGCTCCGACCCGTCCTTGGGGCCGGTGCAGCCGGGGTTGCGGCAGGCCAGCTCGTTGCGGGGGAAGTAGGGGGTGCCGCAGGAGGAGCAGCGGGTGCCCAGCAGCCGCACGGCCCCGTCCTCGGCGGTGTACCAGCCCTCGATCGCCGGACGCCGTTGCTTGGTCGTGCCCACGCACCCTCCCTGACTCGGCGGTCTCCGGGCGCAGCTTACCAACCAAGCGCACGCTCAAATAGTGGGGGCGGTCCCCGCCTTCGCGCGGCGCGGCATCCCGAGGGCCGCGACCAGCCCGACCGCCAGCAGCGCCAGCACGTACAGGCCCGTCCCGGTCCAGTGGCCGCGCTCGTAGGCGAGGCCGCCCGCCGACCCGCCGACGCTGCTGCCCAGGTAGTAGGCGAACAGGTACAGCGCCGACGCCTGCGCCCGCGCCGTGGACGCGCGCAGCCCGACCCACCCGCTGGCCACCGCGTGCACCGCGAAGAACCCGCAGGTGAACAGCAGCAGCCCGGCCGCCACCAGCGGCAGCGACGCCGGCAGCGTCAGCAGCAGCCCGGCCGCGCCGAGGCCCGTCGCGCCGAGCAGGACCGGGCGGCGGCCGGCGCGGTCGGCCAGCGCCCCGGCGCGGGCGGAGGCGAACGAGCCCGCCAGGTTCGTCACCGCGATCAGCCCGACGACGGCCTGCGGCAGGTGGAACGGCGCCTCCAGCAGCCGGTAGGTCAGGAAGTTGTAGACGGTCACGAACCCCGCCATCGCGACCAGCGCCGTCAGGTACAGCCGCCGCAGCCCGGGATCGGCGAGATGGCCGAGCAGCGGCCGGTAGTCCACGCGGGACGGGGCGAAGAAGCGCGAGGGCGGCAGCAGCAGCCAGAACGCGACCGTGAAGCCGAGCGCGACCAGCGCGGTCACCGCCAGCGCCCACCGCCAGCCCGCCAGGTCGGTGGTCACCGACGGCACGACCCGGCCCAGCACGCCGCCGATGCCGGTCCCGGCGACGTAGCGGCCCATCGCGCCGCCGAGGTGCTCGCGGTGCACCTCGTCGGCGAGGTAGGCCATCGCGACCGCGGGGACCCCGGCCAGCGCCAGGCCCTGCACGGCGCGCACCGCCGCGAGCATCCCGAACGTGGTGCACAGCGGGATCAGCAGCCCGACCAGCGCGGACGCCGCCGACGACACCACCATCACGCGGGTGCGGCCGTAGCGCTCCGACAGCGAGCTGATCGGGATCACCGCGAGCGCGACCGCGCCGGTGGCCAGCGAGACCAGCAGGCTGGCCTTGGCGGGGGAGACGCCGAACGCGCCGGACAGTTCCGGCAGCAGCGCCTGCGTGCAGTACAGGGACATGAAGGTGGTGAGCCCGGCCGCGAACAGCGCGAGGTTGACGCGGCGGAGGCCGGGCGAGCCGGCTCGGTGCCGTTCGGGAGCGGGCCGTTCGGGAGCGTGCGACGGGGACGGCTCGGCCTGCGCGGCCGCGGCGGGGGAGGTCGGGGGCATGATCGCCAGGCTGCGCCCACCGGCGGTGATGCGTCCAATGTTCTCCCCTGCGTTAACCGATGCGGTGTATGCATGAAGGCATGGACCTCCAGACGGTGCGCTGGTTCCTGGCCGTGGCCGACCTCGGGCATGTGACCAACGCCGCAGCCGAGTTGCGGATCTCGCAGCCGGGCCTGTCGCGCGCCGTCGCCCGCCTGGAGGCGGACCTCGGGCATCCGCTGTTCGACCGGGTGGGGCGGCGCGTGGTGCTCAGCCCGTACGGCGCGGTGTTCGCCGAGCACGCGCGCCGCCTGGTCGCCGAGGAGGAGGCCGCGCGGCGCGCGCTCGCGCAGGCCGCCGACCCCGAGCGCGGCGAGGTGTCGCTCGCGTTCCTGCACACCCAGGGGCCGTCGTTCGTGCCCGACCTGATCCGCCGGTTCCGCGCGGGCCGCCCCGGCGTGACGTTCCGGCTGATCCAGGACCGCGCCGGGCCGATCGCGGCGGCGGTCGCCGAGGGCCGCGCCGACCTCGGCATCACCAGCCCGCGCCCGGACGGCCCGGACTTCGGCTGGCGGCCGCTGATCACCGAGCGGCTGTGCCTGGTCGTGCCGCAGGGGCACCGGCTGGCGCGGCGCAGGAGGGCGCGGCTGGCCGAGGTGGGGGACGAGCCGTTCGTGGCGTTCCGGCCCGACACCGGGCTGCGGCCGATCTTCGAGCGGTTGTGCGAGCGGGCGGGCATCCGGCCGCGCATCGCGTTCGAGGGGGAGGAGCCCATGACGGTGCGCGGCCTGGTCGCCGCCGGGCTCGGCGTCGCGGTGGTCTCGCCGCCCCCGCCGGGGGAGGAGGAGTCGCACGGGGTGCGCCACATCGCGCTGGCCGAGCCGGACGCGGTCCGCGACATCGGCCTGACCTGGTCGGAGGTGCGCACGCGGCCGCCGGTGGCCGAGGCGTTCCGGGCGTTCGTGCTGACGGCCCCTCCAGGTAACTGACCCGTCAGTCACTTTCGGTACAGTAAAACCGAGTCTGATTCTGTCGGGTGAGGAAAGGGTGGGCTGATGCGCACCGGACTGCAGGGCAAGACCGCACTGATCACCGGGGCGTCCCGGGGCATCGGCAAGGCGATGGCGTTCGCGCTGGCGGCCGAGGGCGCCAACGTCGTGCTGTCCTCGCGCAAGCAGGAGGCGCTGGACAAGGTCGCCGCCGAGCTGCGCGCCGCCCACCCGGAGGCGGGCGTGCTGGCGAGGGCCGCGCACGTGGGCGACGCCGAGCAGGCCGGGGCCTGCGTCGAGGCCGCCGTCACCGAGTTCGGCTCGCTGGACGTGCTGATCAACAACGCCGGGACCAGCCCGCACTTCGGCCCGATGACCGAGATCTCGCCGGCCGCCGCCGCCAAGACCGTCGAGGTCAACCAGTTCGCGGTCGTGCAGTGGACCCAGCTCGCCTGGAACGCCCGCATGAAGGAGCACGGCGGCTCCATCATCAACGTCGCCTCGGTGGGCGGGCTGGTCACCGAGCACGGCATCGGCTACTACAACGCCACCAAGGCCGCCGTCATCCACCTGACCCGGCAGTTCGCGATGGAGCTCGCCCCGAAGGTGCGGGTCAACGCCATCGCGCCCGGCCTGGTCAAGACCGACCTCGCCCGCGCGCTGTGGGAGAGCAATGAGGAGCAGATCGCCGGGTACATGCCGCTCGGCCGCCTCGGCGAGCCCGAGGACATCGCCAACGCGGCGGTGTTCCTGGCCGGGGACGCCTCGTCCTGGATGACCGGCCAGACCATGGTCGTGGACGGCGGCTCCATCATCCGCCCGTCGATCGCCTGATCCGCGAGGAGAACAGCATGTCGCGCTGGGGACTGACCCTTCCGCTGACCGGCCTGCCGCTGGCCGAGCACCGACAGATCATCGAGGAGCTGCCCGGCCTCGGCTACACCGACGCCTGGTCGGCCGAGACCAACGGCACCGACGCGTTCACACCGCTCGCGCTCGCCTCGCAGTGGGCGCCCGAGCTGCGCCTCGGCCCGGCGATCGTGCCGGTCTACACGCGCGGCCCGGCGCTGCTGGCGCAGCAGGCCGCGACCCTCGCCGACCTGGCCCCGGGCCGGTTCGTGCTGGGCATCGGCACCTCCTCCGACACCATCGTGCAGCGCTGGAACGGCATCCCGTTCGACGAGCCGTACAAGCGCGTCCGCGACACGCTGCGGTTCCTGCGGCACGCGCTGGCGGGGGAGAAGGTGAAGGAGGAGTACGACACCTTCGCCGTCAAGGGCTTCAAGCTGGAGACCGCGCCCGCCGTACCGCCGCCGATCGTGCTGGCGGCGCTGCGGCCGGGGATGTTGCGGCTGGCGGCGCGCGAGGCCGACGGCGCGATCACCAACTGGCTGGCGCCCAAGGACGTGCCGACGGTGCGCGGCGTGCTGGGCGACGATCCGGAGCTGATCGCGCGGCTGTTCGTGTGCCCGACCGCCGACGCCGAGGAGGCGCGCGCGATCGGCCGCTGGATGATCGCCGCGTACATGACGGTGCCGGTCTACCGGGCCTTCCACGAGTGGCTGGGCCGCGGTGAGGCGCTGCGCCCGATGAACGAGGCGTGGGCCGCCGGGGACCGCAAGAAGGCCCTGGAGGTCATCCCCGACGAGGTGGTGGACGACCTGATCGTGCACGGCTCGCCCGAGGCGTGCCGCGCGCGCGTCCGCGAGTACGTGGACAACGGGCTCACCACGCCGGTGCTCGCGATCGTCCCCGGCGGCGGCCTGTCGCACGTCGAGGCCGTCCGGGCGCTCGCCCCGAGCGCGGGCTGACGGTCCCGTCGCGCCCCGTCGCGGTGACGGGGCGTGACGGATCGTCGCGGTGCCGAGGTTTACCGCCGTGAAGGCCGGGGAGGGTGGGGCAGGTCCGCGCCGCCAGCGCGGATCTCGTACGACGACAGGACCATTCGACCCCGCAGCACCGACACGCTAGGAGCTGAGCATGCTCACGCTGACCAGCGACGCCGTCCAGGTGATCCGTACCGTGACGACCAATCCCGAGCTCCCGCCGGAGACCGGGCTCCGCATCGAACCCGGGGTCAACGGCTCCGACGCCCTGCGGCTGTCGGTCGCCCCGGCCCCCGAGGCCGGCGACCAGGTCGTGGAGGAGGAGGGCGCCCGGGTGTACCTGGAGCCCCAGGTCGCCGACCTGCTGGACGACAAGACCCTGGACGCGCAGGTGGACCCGCAGGGCGACGTGGCGTTCACCATCGCCGACGACGAAGAGGTCTAGCCGGCGCAGGACCCGCCGCGGGCCGCACCTGATCCGCTCCCCGCTCGACCAGGAGCGCCCGCACGGTGGAACGCCGAGGGCGCCGATCCGTTCGCGGATCGGCGCCCTCGGTGCGCTCTACAGCGCCGCGACCAGCGCCAGGACCACCAGCGCGAACGCCACCGTCGTCAGGACCAGGAACGCCGCCACCACCGCGCAGGCCAGGCCGCGCGGCTGGTCGCGCCAGGTCCCGTAGCGGTCGCGCACCTGCCGGTCCAGCTCCTCCCGCGAGGGCGGCCCGTCGCCTGCCGGTGAAGTCACGGCGCCAGTCTGGCAGAGCCGTGCCGCGCTCAGGCGTCGAACGAGGGGTGCGGGCCGAGCGCCCAGTACTCGAACAGCCCGTGCCCGACGCCGTCGCCGCCCTCCGGCGCCGCGCCGTCCAGGTACTCGTAGCGCGCGACCGCGTCGATCATGCCCCACATGCGCGCGGCGTCCTCGGGCCTGCGCGCGTCGTAGACCACGCCCTGCACGACGATCTCGGCGCCCTGGTACATGCCGTGCTTCCACTCCGGCTCCAGGCCGTAGCCGGTGCCGAGCATCATGTGCACCGGCAGGAGCGGCGTCGCGCCGATCTCGAACGGCTTCCCGCCGGGCGGGCTGAACGCCAGCGTCGCGGTGACCACGTCGCGGGTGCCCTCGGCGTACACCGGGCGGTACTCGGGGCGGCCGAGGTACTCGGGCTCGCGGCCCTCGTCCGGCCAGACGCGCACGGCCTCCTCCAGCACGCGGCGGCCCTTCTCGTCCTCCTGGACGATCACCATGACCGAGTGGTCGGCGAACTGCATGGGCGCGTACAGCCAGTAGAAGGTCCCGGCGTTCTTGACCTGGATGCCGGGCGGCTCGGGCTCGCCCACCGGCCGAATGCCCCAGGAGCGGTCGCGCGAGCCCCACCAGCGGTCGGGGGTGATCTCGATGCGCTCGCCGTCCACGACCAGGTGCCCGCTCCACCGGCCGGTCTGCGCGAGGCGGCGGGAGTCGAAGATGACGCGCTCCTGCCAGCGCTGGTAGTGCGGCGGTTCGAGCTGGGCGGGGACCGCGCCCTCCCAGGTGAGGTCGAACGCGAGGCCGTGCCCGTCGTCCTCCAGCGTGACCCGCAGCCGCTTCAGCCCCTCCAGGACCTCGACGCGGAACGGGCCCACGCTCGTGTCCATCCGGTCCAGGCCGAGCTCGCGGGAGGCCCGCACCACCTTGTGGAGCGGGCCGCGCCGGATCAGCGCGTAGGCGTCGGCGACCCCCAGGTTCGGGTACTGCCCCATCCCGATGATCATCATCAGGTCGTCGCCGCAGGGGTGCAGGTTGAAGTAGTAGCGGTCGTAGAAGTTGCGGTCGGAGGTGGCGACGTGCCGCATCACCTCGGGCGCCTGGTGGATCGGGTAGTCGTCGAGCGGGGACAGCGTCACGCGGACCCTCCGGTGGTGGCGGGGGCGGGCAGGCCCAGGATGCGGGCCAGCAGCTGGGTGCAGTTGTTGTTGTAGGGGAAGTCGCTGGCGGGTTCGATCCAGTCGAAGTCGATCATCGCCTGCCCGATCCGGGCCATGATGATCGAGAACTTGAAGCCCGAGAGCACCTCGTAGTAGTCGAGGTTCCGCAGCGGCCGGCCGAGCAGCCCGGCGTAGCGGTCGGCGGTCTCGGCGTAGGACGGGAAGCCCGGCAGGCGCGGGACGCCGATCCCCTCGGAGTGGTGCCGGTCCAGGAACATGAACCAGGCGAGGTCCTCCTCGGGCGCGCCCAGCACGGCGGTCTCCCAGTCCAGGACGGCGACGGGCACCCCCTCCCGGAAGATCACGTTGCCGATGCGGGCGTCGTTCCAGAGCACGACCGGCGGGTCCGGCTCCTCCGGCCGGTTGGCGCGCAGCCACTCCAGGGCCTTCAGCGCGGTCTCCTGCGGCCCCCGGTAGGCCCAGTGCAGGTAGTGCTCGTAGTAGTTGAGGCGCTGCTCCAGGCCCGTGGCGCCCCAGTGCGGCTGGTCGAGGAACCCCAGACCGAGCGCGGCCACGTCCAGCCGGTGCAGCCGGGCCATGATCTCCAGCGTGGACCACCACATGGCCGCGCGCTCCTCCGGCGGCACCTCGGTGACCCAGCCGCCCGAGTGGTAGGGCGGCATGTCGGTCGGCACCCGCCCGTCCACGCGCCCCATGACGAAGAACGGCGCGCCCAGCGGCTCGGCGGAGGGCTCGTACCAGCGGATCGGCGGCACCGGGATGTCGGTGCGCTCGTCCAGCACGCGCATCAGCCGGTACTGCTCCTCGAAGCGCGGCTCGGGGAAGATCTGGTAGTGCGCGGGGGCGACCCGCGCGACCAGGGCCTCGTGCCGCTCGGTGCCGCCCTCGGTCCAGCCGGCCTCGAACATCAGGGTCTCGCTGGAGAAGCCGCTGGTCTGCGGCGTCTCGATCACCGGGATGGCCGCGCCGGGCAGCCGCCGGTCCAGCCACGCGGTCAGCGCCCGCCGGGTGACCTCGGGATCCCGCTGGTCGGGAACGGGCATCGCCGCCTCCTCGCGCCGCACCACAAAGTGAAACGTGTTCTATCAACGGCCTCGCGCGCGGTCAATGGCCGTTCCGGCCCGCGACCACCGCCACCTGCGGTTATAACAAAAATCCCAACCAAGCGCTCGGTAAGTTATGTGTGCGTGCGGCCGGCCCGAAGCCGCATGAAAAGATCGGCACATGCGTCTCACCAAGTTCGGGCACGCCTGCGTGCGGCTCCAGAAGGACGACCGGACCCTCGTCATCGACCCGGGCTCGTTCAGCGAGGCGGGCGCCGCGCTCGCCGGCGCGGACGCCGTACTGATCACGCATGAGCACTTCGACCACTTCGACCCCGACGGCCTGCGCAAGGCGATGGCGGACAACCCCGACCTCCGGGTCTGGACCTCGCGCGCGGTCGCCGAGAACCTCGCCGACCTCGGGGACCGGGTCCGCCAGGTCGGGCACGAGGACACCTTCACCGCCGCCGGGTTCGACGTGCACGTCTACGGCGAGGAGCACGAGATCCTGCACCCGGACGTGCCGCCGATCCCCAACACCGGCTTCCTGGTGGACGGCGAGGTCTTCCACCCCGGCGACGCGCTGACCGTCCCGTCCGCGCACGTGCCGACCCTGTGCCTGCCCGGCAACGCGCCCTGGATGAAGGTCCCCGAACTCTTCCAGTACACCCGCGCGGTGAACCCCGACCGCGCCTTCGTCATCCACGACGGCCTGCTGAACGACATCGGCCTCACCGTCATGCAGACCGCGGTCACCAACGCGGGAAAGCAGCTCGGCAAGGACTTCCGCCGCCTCACCCCGGGCGAGTCCGTCGACCTGGACGCCGCGTGACCCTCCGAACCATCCGTACCACCCGCTTCCCCCGGAAAGGCAGGGCCGCGTGACCGCGCCCGCGCACGTGCGGCCCATCCAGGCCGTCTTCTTCGACATCGGCGAGACCCTCGTCAACGAGGGCGAGATCTACGGCCGCTGGGCCGACTGGCTCGGCGTGCCGCGCCACACCTTCCTCACCAAGCTCGGCGCCGTCCTGGCGGGCGGCGGGACCTACATGGACCTGTTCGAGCACTTCAAGCCGGGCTTCGACCTGGCCGAGGAGGAGAAGCGCCGCGCCGAGGCCGGCGTCCCCAACGGCTTCGGCCGCGAGGACCTCTACCCCGACGCCCGCGGCTGCCTCGCCGGACTGCGCGCGCAGGGCCTGTTCGTGGGCGTGGCGGGCAACCAGCCCGCCGACGCCGAAGGGCAGTTCTCCGCGCTCGGCCTGCCCGTCGACGCGCTCGGCATCTCCGAGGTGTGGGGCGTGGAGAAGCCCGCGCCGGAGTTCTTCGAACGCTGCGCGCAACTCGCCGACGTGCTGCCCGAGCACGTCCTGTACGTGGGGGACCGCATCGACAACGACCTGCGCCCGGCGCTGGCGTTCGGGATGCGGGCGGCGTTCCTGCGGCGCGGCCCCTGGGGGCACATCCAGCGGGACGACGAGGCGGTCGCGCGGGCCACGTTCGTGCTCGACGAGCTCGCCTCCCTGCCCGACCGGGTCGCGGCCTACAACTCCCCGGAGTGACGCCCGCCACCCCTAGGGGGTTACCCCTAATCCGCAGGTAGCGGGGCAGGACCAGCCGTTAGGCCGATCCGTGTCGGGGCATCGGTTCCGTAGCGTGGAACACGTCAACAGGGAACGAACCCGACACGAATCGGAGTGACACACCATCATGAACGGCCTCTACCGCCCCCGCGACGGTCGGATGATCGCTGGAGTCTGCGCCGGCCTCGGGCGCCGGTTCGGCCTGTCGGCCGGGACCGTCCGCCTCCTGGCCCTGCTCTCCTGCCTGCTGCCCGGCCCGCAGTTCGTGGTCTACCTGGTGCTGTGGGTGATGCTGCCCAACGAGGACAAGTACCGGGCCCGCGCGCACTGACGCGCGCACTGACGCGCACGCCCGCGACACCTGACATGATCGCCTGACGTGCAAGATCATCCCTTCCGCTTGGATCGGAGCGGGGCGGGGTGTTAGATCGGGGCACGATGTTCGCCGAGCAGGGGAGGCGGCTGTGCCCGAGCACGGCCCGGGGACGACCGGCCGGGGCGCGGAGCCCGCGGCCCGGCTGCTCCGGTTCCTGCGCGACCTCGCCCGCGCCCGCCGCGTCCCGGACGGCGCGGGCGACGGCGACGGCGAGCGGGTGCACTGGCTGGCCGAGCTGCCCGGCGAGGTCTACGTCGAGACCGACGCCGGGCTCGGGGACGTGCTGTTCAGCGTCCCGGTCATCCCGCTGAAGCCGCCCTCGGTGCCCGAGGAGTTCGACGGATGGCTCGCGCTGCGGCACTGGTACCGGCTGCTGCGCGAGCTGGCCGACCGGGGCGGCGCGGCCGACCTGGCGACCGGGCTGCTGTCGTGGCGGCCTGCCGAGGGGCCCGCCGTCGCCGCGCACCTGCTGGCCACGCCCGTCCGCGTCGTCGCCGAGGAGCGCACCGGCCGCGTGGACGTGGTGCTGGACGGCCCCACCGCGCTGCGCGACCGCGAGCTGCTGGCGGGGCTGCCCGGTTTCCGGCCCGCCCGTACCGACTGGGTGTGGGACGCGGTGCAGGCCGGGCAGGGCTTCGGGCTGCGCCCGTCGGTGTCGGACGTGCTGCGCAAGTGGAGCACGGTCGCCTTCCGGGACGAGACCGTCGCCTTCCGGGAGGACTGGGCCGCCCCCTCCGGGCCGCCGTCGGGCGCGCCCCGGCTGCGCGTCGCGCCCGCCCTGGTCGTGCGGCCCGCCGGGCGCACGGCCGTCGCCGACCACTACGACCGGCTCGCCGCCCGGCTGCCCGACCTGCCCGGCGCGGCCGCGCGCTTCCTGGACCCGCGCGGGCGCCCGCCGCTGCTGCACGTCCCCGACCGCACCCCGCAGGCACTCGCGGAGCTGCTGACCGGCCTGCTGGCGCGCGGCCTGCGCGTGCTGGTCGCCACCGACGCGACCGACCTGGGCGCCGTCCTGCACCCGCGCGTGGCCGCGTTGTGCGATCCGGAGGGGTTCGCGCCCGGCGAGCCCGAGCCGGTGGACGACCTGGCGCGGCGGGAGGCCGACGCCGCCCACACCGCCGCCGACCTGCGCGAACGCCTCCGCCTCACGCAGAACGCCGACGAGTGCGACCTCGGCCCCGGCTACCGGGGCGACCGCGCCGCGCTGGCCCGCCGCCTGTACGCCGAGGCCCCCGACTTCAACTGGCTGCCGCCGCGCCCCGGCCTGCCCACCACCCCGCCGCTGACCCGCGAGGAGGTCACCGAGCTGGTGCGGGCCCCGGCCGGCCCCGACCGCACGCGGCACCGCGACGTCGATCCGTGCACGCTGCCGAGCGCCCCGTACGTGCGGACGCTGATCGAGGCCGAGCAGGTCGCCGCCGAGCTCGCCGGGCGCAACGAGACCGACATGTCGCGGCGGCTGCGGCGCTGCGACGTCGAGGTGCTGGCCCGGCTGGACGCCGCCGCCTCCGGGGTGGACGGGGCGCTGCGCGATCTCGGGCTCGCCGGGCACCCGGGCGGCTGGGACCCCGCCGACCACGCCGTCCGCGCCTTCACCGACGCGCTGGCGCAGCGGCGCCGCGCCGTGTGGGCGCGGGTGGCGGAGATGGCCGAGCAGGCGGAGTGGGCGGGCCGGGCGCTGGAGGCGAACGCGGGCCGCCGCGTGGAGCTGCCCTCCGGCGACCTGCACCTGCGGCGGATGGCCAGCATCGCGCAGGACCTGCGCACCTACCTCGCCGACGGCGGCACCCTCAAGCGCGGCCCGCTGCGCTCGGCGGCCCAGCGCCAGGCCGAGCCGCTGCTGGCGAGCGTGACCGTGGACGGCGCGCCGCCCACCACCCCGGAGCTGCTGGAGGCGGTGTTCACGCACCTGATGGTGCTGATGGCCTGCCAGGAGCTGCAGTACGTGTGGGAGGCGGCGGGGGTCTCGTTCCCCGCCGACGTGCCGCTGGAGGACCGGGTGGCCCGCTTCCGGCGCGCGCACGGTCGCCTCGCGCGCGTCCGCGACGTGCTGCCCGCGGTCGAGGAGACCGTCGAGCTGCTGGCGGGGCTCAGCATCCCGGTCACCCACCCGCTCCAGTGGTACGGCTACACCACGGCGCTGGAGACCGCGCTGCTGTCGCAGGGGGTCAACCGGGCGGCGGCGGACCTGGCCGCGCTGCGCGACTCGATCGGCGAGGGACCGGGCGACCCGCCCGAGCTGCGCCGCGCCCTGGACGCCATCGACGCGCGCGACGCCGACGCGTACGGGGACGCGCTGATCGACCTGGCCGAGGTGCGGCACGAGCGCGCCGCGCAGCTGCGCTGCGCCGACTACGAGGAGCGCCTGCGCGCGGCCCACCCGGACCTGCCGGACGTGCTGGCGGTGCCGTCGGAGGCGTGGCCGGCCCGGCTGGCGCGCTGGGACGAGGCGTGGGCCTGGGCGCACGCGTCGGCGCGGCTGGAGGAGCTGCCCCGGTCGCCCGCCGAGACGCAGTTGCGGTCGGCGCTGGAGGAGGCGGAGGCGCGGCACCGGGAGCTGTCGGCGCTGCGCGCGTGGAACGCGCACTGCGGGGCGCCGCAGGCCCCGGCGCGGCTGGTGCCGCTGTGGGAGATCCCTGAGACGGTGCCGGACGAGGTGTTCGACGCGGTCGTGGTGGACGGGGACCGGGACACGGGCGCCGAGGCGCTGTACGTGCTGTGGACGGCTCCGCGCGTGATCCTGGTGGGACCGCCGGCGCCGGACGCGGCGACGCCCGAGGCCGAGGAGCCGGGGGTGCGGGTGCCGGGCGAGGACCTGCCGGACGACCTGCGGGCGCTGGTGACTCCCGAGACGTCGCTGTTCAGGCTGTTGCTGGCCCGTTTCGCGCCGCCGGCGGAGGGGGCGGGGAACGCCGCTTCCGAGCCCGCACCGGAGGCCCCGGAGGAGCGGCCGGTGGAGTCGTGGGAGTTCCGGGAGGGCCCGTCGCCGCTGGCGGACGAACGCCTGGAGGCTCCGCTGAGACCGGCGGGACCGGACGCCCCCTTGATCCCGGAACCTGCTCCGGCCCCGGAGCGGCATCACATCCCCCAGCCGCGCCAGGCCCCGGAAGCGCACCCGATGCCGGAAGCACCCCCGCCTCCGGAACCGGCCCTGCGCCCAGAACCGCGGTGGTCTCCGATGCCAGAACCGGCCCCGTCTCCGGAACCGCAGTGGTCCTCGGAGCCGGAATCGGCCCCGTCTCCAGAACCGCAGTGGTCCCCAGAGCCGGAACCAGCCCTGCCTCCGGAACCGCGACGATCCCCGGAGCCGGAATCGGAGCCGCACGCGGCCCCGGCCCCTCCCGATGCCGTTCCGCAGGACCAGGTCTACGCGCAGGCCGGACGGTCCATCGTCACCTACAAGCGTCCGGAGCTGGTGGCCCTGGTCGGGCGCATCGCCGACGGCGCGCCCGAGCTCGACGACGAGCAGGTCATCGCGCTGGCGCGGCGGCTGCTGGCCTGCCCGGCGGACGAGGAGATGCTCGTGGGCGCGCGGTTGCGGTTCGCGGTCCGGGCCTATCGGGCGGGAGGCGGGTCCGCGGTTTAGTGGAATGAAGCATTCCGTTCTGTTAATATGGAACGGAAGGATTCGTTCCGCAAAGGAGGTCGACATGATCGACCGGCGCACCCTCAACCGAGCCGCCCTGGAACGCCAGTTCCTGCTGGCCCGCCACGAGACCCCCGCCCTCGACGTGGTCAGGCGGCTGGTCGCGCTCCAAGGCCAGGACTCCCGCGTCCCCTACCTTCAGCTCTGGACCAGGATCACCGGCTTCCGCCAGGACGACCTGACCGCGCTCCTCCACGACCGGAGCGTGGTGCGGTCCTCCTTCCTGCGAGCCACCCAGCACATGGCCGCCGCCGACGACTTCCTGTGGATGCGCCCGCTGCTGGCGCCCGTCCTGCTCCGGGCGCGGCAGGCCGCGTTCGGGCGCCTCAGCAGGGACTGGGACCTGGACGAGGTGGCCGCCGAGGCGCGCCGGCTGCTCGCCGGGCGGACCCTCACCCGCCCCCGGCTCGCCCGCGCCATGGCCGAGCGCTGGCCCGACCGCGACCTCGGCGCGCTCGGCTGGTCGGCGCAGCTGACGGTCCCCGCCGTCCACCCGCCGCCCAGCGGGACCTGGGGCACCGGCGGCGCGACCCCCTTCGCCCTCGCCGAGGAGTGGATCGGCCGCCCGCTGGAGCGCGATCCCCGGCCCGACGAGCTGATCCGCCGCTACCTCGCCGCGTTCGGCCCCGCCTCCGTGCGGGACTTCCAGATGTGGTCGGGGCTGCGCCGCATGGACGCCGACTTCGAGCGCCTCCGCCCCGGGCTGCGTACCTACCGCGACGAGAACGGCGTCGAGCTGTTCGACCTGCCCGACGCCGCCCTGCCCGACCCCGACGTGCCCGCCCCGGTCCGCTACCTGCCCGACCTGGACAACGTCCTGCTCGCCCACCACGACCGCACCCGGATGATGACCGACGAGCGGCGCAAGATCGTCTGCCGCGACGCGTGGGTGAAGGCGACCCTGCTGGTGG
Source organism: Spirillospora sp. CA-253888 (assembly GCA_050936435.1). GTDB lineage: Bacteria > Actinomycetota > Actinomycetes > Streptosporangiales > Streptosporangiaceae > Spirillospora. The sequence continues at coordinate 2,386,329 of JBNJMT010000001.1, read as the reverse complement.
ACGGCCGCGTGCACGGCGTCTGGTCGATCGAGCACGACCGGGGAGCGGGCACGGCGGTCCTCACCGTGGAGCTGTTCGAGCCGTTGCCCGACACCGCCGAGGCCGAGGAGGAGGGGGCGCGGCTCCTGGCCTTCGCCGCGCCGGACGCCGATCACGACGTCCGGTTCACGCCCTGGAGCCCGTAGACGACGGCGGGTCAGCCATTTCGGTCGTAGGTGTTCTGTAGAAAGGAAGGGTGACCGACTGGGGCGAGGACGCGCTCATCCAGCTGCGTGCCGCGGCGTACCGCGGGGACGGCCGGGCCGGGGCCGGGGTGCTCGGCGCCCAGCCGCTCGGGCCCGTGCTGCAGTACGCCGGGGACGTGCTGGTCGCCGCGCTGCGCCAGCGCGTCCCTGAGGCCGAGCGGCTCGCCCGCAAGTGCCTGGAGGAGCTGGACGGCCGCGGTCGGCCCGGCGACGCCGAGCTGGCGGCCGAGCTGACGGCGGCCCTGGGCGCGCCGCGCGACCGGGGCGCGCTCACCGAGGTCCCGGCCGACCTCGGCGCCCTGGGGACGGCCCTGGAGGGCGATCCGGGGGAGATCTGGGTGCTGGACCTGCGGCGGGGCGACCTGCTCACCCCGGACGATCTTGAGGACGAGCCCGCCTTCGACGCCCACGCCCCCGAGTACGACGCGCAGCGCTGGCTGGTGTTCGGCCCCACCGGGCCCCATCCGCGCGACATGGCCGACTTCGCGGGGTCGGTCGGCGACGGCCCCTTGCGCGAACGGCTCGTGCGGGCCGTGGAGGAGGGGCGCTTCGCCGACGAGGCCGGCCCCGTGGCCGCGCGGTGGCGGTTCTTCAAGGAAGAGCGGCAGCGCGGGCGCGCCCGGCACTGGCTCGCCGAGTACGGCTACCGGCCCGGCCCCCGCACGCTCTGACCCGGCCCGGACGGTGCGCCCAGGCCGGGTCCGGACGGATCAGGTGCCCGGACGCACCAGCGGGAACGGGATCGTCTCCCGGATGGAGCGGCCGGTCAGCGTGATCAGCAGCCGGTCGATGCCCATGCCCATGCCGCCCGCGGGCGGCATCGCGTACTCCAGGGCGCGCAGGAAGTCCTCGTCCAGCTCCATCGCCTCCGGATCGCCCCCGGCGGCCTGGAGCGACTGCTCAGTGAGGCGCTGCCGCTGCAGGACCGGGTCGATCAGCTCGGAGTAGGCGGTGCCCAGCTCCAGCCCGAACACGATGAGGTCCCACTTCTCGGCCAGCCGCGGGTCCTTGCGGTGCGGGCGGGTCAGCGGCGAGGTCTCGGCCGGGTAGTCTCGCACGAACGTCGGGGCCTTCAGCTCCTCCTCGACCAGCGCCTCGAACAGCTCCTGCACGAGCTTGCCCTGGCCCCACTCGGGGTCGAAGTTCAGCTTGACCCGCTGGGCCAGCGCGTGCACGGCGGGCAGCGGGGTGTCGGGCGTGACCTCCTCGCCCAGCGCGTGCGAGACCGACCCGTAGACGGTGATCTCCCGCCACGGCTCGCCCAGGTCGTACTCCACGCCGTCGCGGACCACGACCGTGGTGCCCAGCGCGGCCTGCGCCGCCGACACCACCAGCTCGCGGGTCAGCGCGGCCATGGTGTCGTAGTTGCCGTAGGGCTCGTACGCCTCCAGCATCGTGAACTCGGGGTTGTGCTTCTGGGAGACGCCCTCGTTGCGGAAGTTGCGGTTCAGCTCGAAGACCTTGCCGACGCCGCCGACCAGCAGCCGCTTCAGATACAGCTCGGGCGCGATCCGCAAGTACAGCTGCATGTTGTAGGCGTTGATGCGGGTGTGGAACGGCCGGGCCGTCGCGCCGCCGTGGATCGGCTGGAGCATCGGGGTCTCGACCTCCAGGTAGCCGCGGTCGCGCAGGCCGTCGCGGACGGCCGCGACCGCGTCGCCGCGCATCCGCAACATCTTCCGGGAGTCGTCGTTGACGATGAAGTCCACGTACCGCTGCCGCACCCGCGCCTCGGGGTCGGTGAGGCCGGCGTTCTTGTTGGGCAGCGGGTGCAGGCACTTGGCCGTGAGCTTCCAGGAGTCGGCCAGCACCGACAGCTCGCCGCGCCGGGAGGTGACGACCTCGCCGGTGACGCCGACCTGGTCGCCCAGGTCGATCAGCTCCTTCCACGAGCGCAGCGCGTCCTCGCCCAGCTCGTCGGCGGTCAGCATGACCTGGAGGTCGGCGGTCTCGTCGCGCAGCGACACGAAGATCAGCCTGCCGTGCTCGCGGGCCAGCACCACGCGCCCGGCGATCGCGACGCGCTCGCCGGTGCGGGTGTCGGGGGCCAGCCCGGCGCACCGCTCGCGGATGTCGGCGGCGTGGTCGGTGCGGTCGAAGCCGAGCGGGTAGGGCTCCATCCCGGCCGCGCGGATGCGCTCCAGCTTGGCGTGCCGGACGCGCTCCTGCTCCGACAGGCGGCGCTGCGGGGCGCGGGCGGCGTCGGCGGCGTCCTCGATCTCCTTGATCTTCTCGACCAGGGAGCGGGCGGGCACGGTGTTGGCGGCGCGGTCCAGCTTGGGCCGGTTGAGGCTGGGCAGGAAGCCCTCGGCGCGGGCGTAGGCGAGGCCGAGGCGCACCAGGTCGCGGTTCTGCTGGTAGCAGATGAAGCGGGGCCGCCAGTCGGGCAGGTACTTGGCGTTGGCCAGGTACAGCGACTCCAGCTGCCAGAACTTGGAGGCGAAGGAGAGGAACCGGTAGTACAGCCGCGCCACCGGGCCCGCGCCGATCTGCGAGCCGCGCTCGAACGCCGAGCGCAGCATGGCGAAGTTCAGCGACAGCTGCTGGGCGCCGACCGTGGCGGCCTTCTCGGCGAGCTTGGCGACCATGTACTCGTTGAGGCCGTTCTCGGCGGCGCGGTCGCGGCGCATCAGGTCCAGCGACAGGCCGTTGCGGCCCCAGGGCACGAAGCTGAGCAACCCGCGCAGCTCGCCCTTGGCGTCGAACGCCTCCACCATCACGCAGCGCCCGTCGGTGGGGTCGCCGAGGCGGCCCAGCGCCATCGAGAAGCCGCGCTCGGTCTCCTCGCCGCGCCAGGCGTCGGCGCTGCGGATGAGCTTGGCCATCTCCCAGTCGGGGATCTGCGAGTGGCGGCGGATGCGCACGGTGTACCCGGCGCGCTCGACGCGGCGCACGGCCTGCCGCACCTGGCGCATCTCGCGGCCGTCCAGGTTGAAGTCGGACAGGTCGATGATCGCCTCGTCGCCGAGCTCGATCGCGTCGAAGCCGTGCCGCCGGTAGATGTGCGCGGCGCGCTCGCTGACGCTGACGGCGCCGGGGATCCAGGCGTGCGCGCGGCACTCGGCGAGCCAGGTCTCGATGGCCTGGTCCCAGGACTCGGGGTCGCCGAGCGGGTCGCCGCTGGCCAGGGAGACAGAACCCTCCACCCGGTAGGCGATGGCGGCCTTGCCGTTGGGTGCGGTGATGACGTCCTTGTCGCGGCGCAGCGCGAAGTAGCCGAGGGAGTCCTGGTCGCCGTACTCGGCCAGCAGCCGCCGGGCGTCCAGCTCCTCGCGCTCGCTGAGCACCGCGTCCTGGCGGCCGGGCCGGAACAGCGCCCAGAAGGTGACGATGAGCAGGCCGGTGCCGAGCACGCCGATGATGACGTCCACCCAGCTCGGCACGTCCACGTTGATGGGCTCGCCGGTGACGCCCGACCCCAGCACCGTCTGCAGCAGCACGTAGGTGGGGTGGGTGAGGAAGTCGCCCTCGGGGTTGCGGTCGGTGACGGTGACCAGGAAGGTGCCGATGCCGCCGCTGACCACCAGCAGCACCGAGAAGACGATCGCCGCGACGCGCCGGTTGGCGCGGTCGGGCAGCGTGGTGAACTGCCCGCGCGCCGCCACCAGCAGCCCCAGCAGCACCAGGTAGATCGCGCTGGTGATGCTGACCCCGACGGGGGTGGGCTCGGCCGGGTCCAGCAACAGCGTCAGCGTGACGGCCAGGGACGAGGCGGCGAACAGCCCGATCAGCAGCACCAGGATGCGCCAGGCCGCCTTCTTGCGCCGCCGGATGCCCATCGACAGCAACAGCAGCAGCAGGCCCCAGGGCACGCTGGCGAAGAAGCCGAGGAAGTACAGCCAGCGCAGCGCCCAGATGTCGGCGATCTTCAAGATGAGATCCGACGACAGCCAGGACAGGATGGACATGATGCCCGACAGCCGGGTGTACCAGAAGAAGATCGTCGGTACCGCCTCGATCAGGCGCCGCCACGCGCCGAGCAGGCCCGTCGTACCGTCGGACGCGCCCGTCCGCACGTTCATGGTCCCCCTGTCGCCACTTCGTCGAAGAATCCTAGTTGTACCGGTTTTGACGTCCTCCCTGCCGTGATCGGCGGGGATTTCGGGCTGCCGGTGGCTGTACATCATGCTGCCTCCGCCTTCCGGCGGGTTCCCGGTTCGGTGAACCGCGCCACCGTAAAGGACGGCCTTATCCCCTTCGACCCCGGGGGCGTCCGGCGCCCCGCCTTTGCGGGCGCGCCGGATAGCTGGCACCCTGACCGGGCAACGGGTACGGGCGGTAGTCGTGGTGGTGCTGCACGTCATCGAACGTAACGGCGAGACGGAGCGGACGCGCCGGAATCGAAGCCCCTGTCGCATCCCATGTCCGGGTGGGGGCGGCCGGGCCCGTGAAAGGCTGGCGACCGGGGTTCCGGCCGGGTCCGCCGGTCTTCGTTCCGCGGCCGTCGCCCCGCGCCGCGAACCTCGGCGTTACGGCGGACGTCCTACGGGTAGGGGGATGTGGCTTGCACACCGAGTCCAAGATTGTCAGCAAAAGTCGATATGGTCGCGGATATGCCAAATGAGACCAGCGGGGAGCGGTTGCTCGCCCAGCGCTACCGACTGGTGACCAAGGTCGGCCGCGGTGGCATGGGCACGGTCTGGCAGGCTCACGATGAGGTCCTCGGTCGTGACGTTGCGGTGAAGGAGGTCATCCTGCCGCATGGTCTCACCGACGAGGAACGCGCCGTCCAGTACAAGCGCACCTTCCGGGAGGCGCGCACCGCCGCCCGGCTCGGCCACCCCGGCGTCGTCACCGTCTACGACGTCGTGGAGGAGGACGGCCGCCCCTGGATCATCATGGAGCTGATCCACGCGCGCTCCCTGGACCAGGTGATCAAGCAGGACGGCCCGCTGGAGATCCGCCGCGCCGCCGAGATCGGCCGGCAGATGCTGGCCGCGCTGCACGCCGCGCACGACGCCGGCGTCCTGCACCGCGACGTCAAGCCCAGCAACGTGCTGCTGACGGCCGGCGACCGCGCCGTCCTCACCGACTTCGGCATCGCCACCGCCGCGGGCGACGCCACCCTGACCCAGACCGGTCTCGTGATGGGCTCGCCCGCCTACATCGCGCCCGAGCGCGCCCGCGGCCGCACCGCGGGCCCCGCCTCGGACCTGTGGTCGCTGGGCGTGACCCTGTACGCGATGGTGCACGGCAGGTCGCCGTTCGAGCGCTCGGAGCCGATGGCGGCCCTGGTCGCGGTGATCTCCGAGGAGCCCGACCCGCCGGACAAGGCCGGCCGGCTGGCCCCGGTGATCGAGGGCCTGCTGCGCAAGAACCCCGACGAGCGCATGGACGCGATCGAGGCGGGCGCGCTGCTGGACGGCATCGTCCGCCAGGAGACCGTGGACACCCAGCGCACGATGGCCGTCGAGGTCACCGAGGACATGCTGGCGCCGCCCGAGCCGAGGGTCCCCCCGCCCGCCGCCGAGCCGCCCGCCGAGCAGCCCACCGACGGCCGGACCCGCGTGACTCCGGCGGTCGGCGAGGAGCGCGCCCCGGCGTCGGGTGCGACGTGGAACGCGGGCCCGCACACCGAGCCCGCCGCCCGGCCGCCCGCCCCGCGCGACGGGTCCGGCGGCCCGAACCGCACCGCCCTGCTGGTGGGCGCGATCATCCTGGTCGCGCTGCTGGCGGTCGGCGGCGTCGCGCTGATGCTGAACGGCGACGACAAGCCGGCCGACAAGCGGAGCGGCCAGAAGTCCCTCGCCCCGACGGCCAAGGCGTCCAGCAAGCCCCCGGCGACCTCGGCCCCGCCGACCTCGGCGAAGCCGTCGCCCTCCGACACCCCGCCGGCCGACGGCGTCCCGGCGGGCTTCCGCCGCCACGAGGACCGGACCGGCTTCTCCATCGCGATCCCCAAGGACTACAAGGGGCCGCGCCGGGAGCGGAGCAGCGTCTTCTTCGACGCGCCCGGCGGCGGCTACATCCAGATCGACCAGACCTCCAGCCCCGGCCCCAGCGCGCTGAACGACTGGAAGAAGTCGGACGCCGGCGCCCCCAAGAATTTCAAGAACTACAAGCTGCTGCGCCTGGCGCCGACGGGGAACCACCCGCCCGTCCCCGACACCGGCGACGGCAGCAAGTCGGCCGACTGGGAGTTCACGCACGGCAACGGCAGCCGCATCCTGAACCGCGGCTTCGTCGCCAACGGCCGCGGCTACGCCATCCTGATCGCGGGGCCCGCCGACGGCTGGGACGCGCGCATGGAGAAGCTCGCCCCGGTCTTCTCCTCCTTCAAGGCCGCCGACGACTGACCGGAGGCGCACGGGGGCGCTCTTCCGGCCGGGCCGCGGGCCGGGCGCTCCCGGGGTCATGGCCATGCGGCAACTTCGCGTTTTGGGGCAAAAGCCGCGAATGCGGGGTAGGTATGTCGTTCCGTGAGGCGGTCTCGGTAGTGTCGCGACACATGTCGCAGGGGGAACAGGACGCGCGGGGGAGTGAACGCCTGCTCGCCGGTCGTTACCGGCTGCTGTCGGTGGTCGGGCGGGGCGGCATGGGGACGGTGTGGCGCGCGCGCGACGAGGCGCTGCACCGCGAGGTGGCCGTCAAGGAGGTGCTGCTCCACGAGGCGCTCGGCGACGAGGAGCGCGAGCAGCGGCACCAGCGCACGCTGCGCGAGGCGCGGGCGTCGGCGCGGCTCAACCACCCCGGCGTGGTGACCGTCCACGACGTCGTGGACGAGGGCGGCCACCCCTGGATCGTCATGGAACTCGTCCAGGCCCGGTCGCTCCAGGAGATCCTGGACGAGGACGGGCCGCTGCCGCCCGGCCGGGCCGCCGGCGTCGGGCGCCAGATCGCCGGGGCGCTGCGCGCCGCGCACGCGATCGGCATCCTGCACCGCGACGTCAAGCCCGCCAACGTCCTGATCACCGCCGACGACCGGGCCGTGCTGACCGACTTCGGCATCGCGCAGATCGCCGGGGACGCCACGCTGACCCGGACCGGCCTCATCATGGGCTCGCCCGCCTACATGTCGCCCGAGCGCGTCAACGGCGACCGCGCGCTGCCCGCCTCCGACCTGTGGGCGCTCGGCGCCACCCTGTACACCGCGTGCGAGGGGAAGCCGCCGCACCACCGCAACGACGCCATGGCCGTGCTGGCCGCCATCCTCACGCAGGAGCCGACGCCGCCCCGCAACGCCGGGCCGCTGGCGCCGGTGCTGCGGGCGCTGCTGGAGCGCGACCCGGCGCGGCGGATGAGCGCCGACGAGGCGGAGCAGGCGCTGGCCCGCGTCCAGGCGGGCGAGATGTCCGCGCCCGCCGTCGAGACCCGCTGGGAGGCGCGCCCGGCCGCAGCCGCCGTCCCAGCGCCCTCCGGCACCGGCACGCTGGTGGGGGATCCGGGCACGCCCCCCGTGCAGTGGGCCGGCACCGCCGACGTTCAGGCGCCGTGGGACGCGCGGACCGGGCCCGTCCCGGAGAAGCGCTCCCCGCGCAAGCTGCTGTGGGCCGCCCTGGCCGGGGTGGTCGGCGTCGCCGTGATCGCGACGGTGGTCGTGCTGGGGCTCGGCGGCGACGAGAAGGCCCCGCCCTTCGACGCCCGCGCCGGATCGAAGACCCCGGGGACCGGCCCGGCGGCCACGCCCGCCAAGCCGCAGGGCAAGCCGCAGAGCAAGCCGTCCGGCGTGGCGCCCGTCCCGCCGACCCTGCCCGCCGGGATGCGCTGGGCGAACGACGGCACCGGCGACTACAAGATCCCGGTGCCGCAAGGCTGGACGCGCCGCCGCGACAGCGAGGACCGGACCGTCTGGCTCGACCCGAACTCCGCCGCCTACATCATGGTCGACCGCACCGGCTGGTCGGGGGACCCGGTCGCGCACTGGGAGGAATGGCTCCGTGACCCCGGGACCGCGAAGGCGCTCCCGGGCCTCGAACGCAGGAGCCTGCGGACCGTCCGGATGCGCAGCGGGGAGACCGCCGCCGACCTGCAGTTCGTCTGGAACAACGGGAGTACGCCCATGCGCGCCGCCGACCGCGGAGTGATCATCAACGGGCAGTCCTACGCCGTCATGGTCGCGGTCCCCGCCGCGCAGTGGAACCAGCGCCAGCAGACCGTGAACAATGTCCTCGGCGGCTTCCATGTGTGAAGCGCCGTTGAACCTGGGCGGGCGTTCGCGCGTCCCAGAGACGAGAGTTGCAGCAGAGGTGCGTCCGCGGTGCTCCTCTAGGCAGAGTCGCGCGCGACGGGGGACTGTTTAGTCATGGAAGAAGGCCGTCTGCTCGGCGCCCGCTACCGGCTGGACGCGGTGGTGGGCCGGGGCGGGATGGGCACCGTGTGGCACGCGCACGACCTCACGCTCGACCGCGAGGTCGCCGTCAAGGAGGTCGTCCTGCCGCCGGGGCTCACCGACTCCGAGCGCAACGTGCTGTACGAGCGCACCTTCCGGGAGGCGCGGGCCTCGGCCCGGCTCAACCACCCCGGCGTGGTCACCGTGCACGACGTGGTGGAGGCCGACGGCAGCCCCTGGATCGTGATGGAGCTGGTCCGCGCCCGGTCCCTGCAGGACCTGCTGGAGCAGGGGCCGCTCAGCCACCGGCGGGTCGCCGAGATCGGGCTGCAGATGCTCGGGGCGCTGCGGCACGCGCACGGGAAGGGCATCCTGCACCGCGACGTCAAGCCCAGCAACGTGCTGATCACCGACACCGGGCGCGTGGTGCTGACCGACTTCGGCATCGCGCAGATGGAGGGCGACGCGACGCTGACCCAGACCGGGCTGGTCATGGGGTCGCCCGCCTACATCCCGCCCGAGCGCGCCGCCGGCGAGCGCGCCGTGCCCGCCTCCGACCTGTGGGCGCTCGGCGCGACGCTGTACGCCGCGCTGGAGGGCCGCTCGCCCTACGAGCGGTCGGACGCGATGTCCTCGCTCCAGGCCGCGCTGACCGAGCCGGTCCCGCCGCCGCGCAACGCCGGGCCGCTGGGGCGCGTGCTGGAGGGGCTGCTCGCGCGCGAGCCCGTGCACCGCATGAACGCCGCGCAGGCCGAGCCGCTGCTGACCCAGGTCGCGCTGATGCCCGAGCCGTCGGCGGAGCCGCCGACCGCGACCGACGCCACGGTGCTGGACGAGCCGTCGCGCCGCCGCCCCGACATCGCGGCCGAGACCATCCTGGACGTCACCGAGTTCGAGGCGCCCACCCGCGAGGACTCCGGTCCCGCCTCGGGACCTCCGTCCCAGCGCTGGCCGCACCAGCCCGAACGGCCCAGCGAGCGCCGCGAGCCCTCGGCCCCGGTCCCGCGGCAACGCCCCCAGGCCGATCCCGAGGCCCACACCCTGCTGGAGGAGACCGAGTGGTCGGCGGGCCCCGGGCCCGCGCCGCGCACCCCGCAGCCCTGGGAGCACCAGCAGCAGACCCACTACCCGCAGTGGCGGCAGCAGCAGCCGTCGGCGAGCGCCGCCGACCGGCAGCGCCGCACCACCCTCATCATCGTGACGGTCGCGGTGATCCTGGTGGTGGTCGCCGTGCTGACGGGCGCGTTCCTGCTGCGCGGGAGCATGAGCGGCTGACCGGGCGCGGGATCAGTCGCGCCCGGCGTCCAGGGCGTCCAGGGCCAGCCGCAGGTCGGCCACGTGCGCGGTCAGCTCGGCCGGCACGGCGCCGTCGCCGGGCGCGGCGCGCAGCCGCTCGACGTCGGCCTCGACCAGCGCGAGCCGCTCGCGCAGCAGCGGCAGCAGCCCCTCGCACGCCGCCTCGCCGCCCTCGCCGGCCAGCGCCCGCCGCAGCAGCGCGGCCTGCTCGCGCAGCTGCAGGTTGCGGCGGTGCAGCTCCACGAACACCGACACCTTCGCGCGCAGCAGCCAGGGGTCGAACGGCTTGGTCAGGTAGTCGACCGCGCCCGCCGCGTACCCGCGGAACGCCTCGTCGCCGGTCGCGCCGGCGGCGGTCAGGAAGATGATCGGCACGTCCCGGGTGCGGGGCCGGGCCTTGATGTGGGCGGCGCACTCGAAGCCGTCCATCTCCGGCATGACCACGTCCAGCAGGATCAGCGCGAAGTCGTCGGCCAGCAGCTCCTTGAGCGCGGCGCGGCCCGAGGTGGCCGTCACCACCTCGACCGGCAGGGAGTCGAGCACGGCCGACAGTGCGACCAGGTTCTCCGTCCGGTCGTCCACGGCCAGGACCCTGGTGGTGTTCGGCACCGCACCCCTCCGCGTCGGCGACGACTCGGCCCCAGGCCCCGCCTGGGCGACTGTGTGCTCCACCCTGTCACGTCCGCGCCGCGGGTGACAGGGGATCGCCGGTGAATCGCCGCGGAGCGTGCGGCGGCGCGCCCCGGCGGGACGGCGTCAGGGCAGCCAGCCGGGCTTGACCAGCCCCGACTCGTAGGCGAACACCACCAGCTGCGCGCGGTCGCGCGCCCCCAGCTTGATCATCGTGCGGCTGACATGGGTCTTGGCGGTGGCGGGGCTGACCACCAGCCGGGCGGCGATCTCCTCGTTGGACAGGCCCTCGCCGACCAGCGCCATCACCTCGCGCTCGCGCTCGGTGAGCGCGTTCAGGTGCGGGGAGGCGACCGGCTCGCGGGCGTGCGCGGCGAACTCGGCGATCAGGCGGCGGGTCACGCTCGGCGACAGCAGCGCGTCGCCGGCCGCGACCGCGCGCACGGCGTGGATCAGCTCGACCGGCTCGGTGTCCTTCACCAGGAAGCCGCCGGCGCCGCCGCGCAGCGCCTCGAAGACGTACTCGTCCAGCTCGAAGGTGGTGAGGATGATGATGCGGGTGGAGTTCAGGCGCTCGTCGGAGGCGATCTGGCGGGTGGCCGCCAGCCCGTCCAGGCCGGGCATCCGGATGTCCATCAGCACGACGTCGGGGCGCAGCCGCCGGGTCTGCTCCACCGCCTCGGCGCCGTCGCCCGCCTCCCCGACCACCTCGATGTCGCCCTGGGCGTCCAGCAGCGCCCGGAAGCCCGCGCGGACCAGCACCTGGTCGTCGGCCAGCAGCACTTTGATCATGCCTGGTCCTCCGTCTCGGGGGAGCCGGCGGTGGGCAGGCGGGCGCGCACCCGGAAACCGCCGCCGGCGCGCGGCCCCGCGTCGAACGTGCCGCCGAGGGCGGCCGCGCGCTCGCGCATCCCGCGCAGCCCGCTGCCGGCCGGCCGGTCGTCCAGCAGGGGCGAGCCCCGGCCGTCGTCCTCGACCTGGACGGCGACGTCGCTCTCACCGTAGGCGATGCTGACCCGCGCCGTCACCGGCCCGGGGCCCGCGTGCCGCGTCACGTTGGTCAGCGACTCCTGCACGATGCGGAACGCGGCGAGGTCCGGCGCGGCGGGCAGCGCGCGGCGCTCCCCGGTGATCTCGGCCTCGACCGCCAGCCCGGCGGTGCGGGCGCGCTCCAGCAGCTCCTCCAGCCGGTCCAGCCCGGCGGTGGGGGTGCGCGGGGCCTGCTCGCCGTCGGCGCGCAGCGCGCCGATCACCGACCGCATCTCGGTGAGCGCCTCCTTGCTGGCCACCTTGATGGCGGCGAGCGCGGTCCGCGCCTGGTGCGGGTCGTCGTCGATGAGGTGCAGCGCCACCCCCGCCTGCACGTTGATCATGGAGATGTTGTGCGCCAGCACGTCGTGCAGCTCGCGGGCCATGCGCAGGCGCTCCTCACTGGCCTGGCGCCGCTCCTCCTCGGCGCGGGTGCGGGCCGCGGCGGCGGCCTTCTGCGCGCGCATCCGCACCAGCTCGGCGGTCACCAGCACCACCAGCGCCCAGCCCAGCGTGGCGAGCGTGCCGCCGAGCGTCGGCCGCTCGACGGGGAACGGCACGCCGTCCTTGCCGCGCTCGGCGGCCGGGACGCCGATCACCGCGGTCAGCGCCAGCCAGCCGCCGAGCGCGGTGAAGGTCCCCGCCCAGGCGAGCAGCCGGTGCCCGGCGGCGATCGCCGCGAACATCGCGACCGGCGCCGACAGCAGCGCGGGGCCGTAGGTGTAGGCGCGCAGGAAGTACAGGCCGGTGACCGCGCCGACCGCCGCCAGCGCGACCACCGGGTGGCGGCGGCGCAGCAGCAGCAGCGCGGGCCCGGCCAGCAGGAGCGCGACGCCGAGCGGGTCCAGCGGCGTGCTGGGGTAGGCGGCGTGCAGGTCCCCGTGCTCCTGCGGGCGGCCCGGCGGGCCGCCGCCCTGCTGCGCGCCGAACGACCCCATCACCTGGACGAACGCCAGGACCAGCGGGACGACCCACACCGGCCACGCCGCCGGGTTCAGCAGCGCGGGCCGGCCGGGACCGCGGTGCGGGGAGATGCTCACAACCGCACGTTAACCCGGCCGCCCGCAGCCCGGCGTCGCCCGGGAGGAGTGATCGCCGCTACTCCTCCCGGGGTACGCGGGGCCCGGCGGCGCCACCGCCGTCACTCGGGGCGGACCTGCCCGCCCAGCCAGGCCAGGACCTGCGGCAGCCAGGCGCGCGCCTCCCGCAGGGACGCCCCCGCGCCCGGCATCGTGATCTTCTCGGCGCGCATCGGCGGCTTGGCCAGCGCGACGAACCGGGTCGCCTGCCGGTCGGCGTCGGCGCCGCCCCGACCGGCGGCGACCAGCACCGACACCGGGGGAGGCGGCAGGTGCTCCAGCCGCCACAGCAGGTCGTTGTCCTGCTTGAGGGCCTTGCTGCCGCCGTACAGGTCGGCCTTGGCGCCGCCGCCGGCCACCTGGCCGGGGGGCGGGTCGAAGGTGCCGTTCAGGCTGGCCCCGGCCGCGAACAGGTCCGAACGCAGCATCGCGAACCGCGCCGCGCACTGCCCGGACGCGCCGAAGCCCGCGACCGCCCAGCCCGTACGGGTGCGCGGCACCCGGTAGGTGTCGCCGAGCGCGACCGGCAGGTCCTGGGTGAAGAACGTCTCGGCCTGGCCGAAGCCCCAGCCGGGCACGTTCAGGCAGGAGGCGGGGTGGCCGCCGCCCGCCGCGGTGGTGGTCGGGTGCTTGGCCAGCCCCTTGTCGGCGTCCGGCCCGGCGGGCGGCTGGCGCGTCTGGGTGAGCGCCTTCGCCGACCGCGTCATCACGTAGATCACCGGCTGGCCGTGCGCGCCGCGGGCGAGGGCCTGCGCCGCCTGGGGGAGGTGCGCCTGCTTGATCCAGGCCAGCTTGTCGTCGGCGGCCCCGTCCTGCGGCCGGACCTGCCCCGACAGCAGCAGCACCACCGGCAGGCGCTTGGCGGCGTACTTCGGCTGGAAGTACTCGGGCGGCAGGTAGACGTGCGCCTCGCCGTCCAGGCCCGAGCGCGCGCCGGTCACCTGCAGCCGGTCCACCCGGCCGTCCTTGGCGGGGTCGGCCTTGCGCCCCTTGCGGTGCGGGCCGAGCGCGGTGGTGGTCCGGTGGATCAGCCCGGACGGCACGGCCTCCTTGCCCTTGTCGGTCTGCACCTGCTTGACCTGCACCTTGGCCTTGTCACTGCCGAGCAGGTCGTTCCAGGTCGCGTAGAAGACGAAGTACTTGTTGGCCACCATCACCAGCGCCACCGTCAGCAGCGCCTGGGTGGCCACCAGCAGGCCCGAACGGGCCGCGATCCGCCGCGTCCCGCCGCCCGACACGCGCGACCACAGCCAGAGCGTCGCGCCGAACACGGCGGCCGCGAGCAGGCAGAGCGGGGCGAGCAGGCCCCAATCGGTGGGCTCCATCGTCACTCCCCCTGCAAGTGGCCGCTCAGCCACTTCATCGTGGGCGGGATGTACTTGCGGAAGGTCTTGAAGTTGTGGCCGCCGGTCGGCAGCAGCACCTTGTCCACCTGGAGCGGCGGCCGCGCGGCCGCCATGAACTTCTGCGCCGAGGGGTAGGTCTTCTCGCCCACCAGCGCCGACCCGACCAGCACCGAGACCGGCGGCTGCGGGAGGTTCTTCAGCCGCCAGATGAGGTTGTTGTTGCGGCGGATCTCCTTGCTGCCGCTGTAGAGGTCGCGGGTGGTGGTGTCCAGCAGCGCGTGGAAGTGCCCGGCCATGCTGGCGGCCGCGGCGAACCGGTCGGAGTGCAGCATCGCGAGCTTGGTCGCGCAGAACCCGCCGGTGGAGTACCCGGCGAGGCCCCAGCCCTTGCGCGACAGCGGCGTGCGGTAGGTCCCGGCGATCGCCTCGGGCACGTCCTGGGCGAAGAAGGTCTCCACCTTCGGGCCGCCCGGCACGTCGGCGCACTCGGTGTCCCAGCCGTCCTGCACCGTCGGCCGCATCATCACGTAGATCATCGGCTGGATCTGGCCGGAGCCGCCCATGGCGAGGGCCTCCTCGGGCAGGTGCCCCTTGTCGATCCAGGTCAGCCGGTCGGCGGCCGGGTACCCCGCGATGAAGACCGCGACGGGCAGCCGCCTGGTCGCGTACTGCGGCTGGAAGTACTGCGGCGGCAGGTACACGTACGCCTCGGACTCGATGCCGGTGCGCACCCCGCGGATCTCCAGGTGCTCGACCTGCCCGTTCACGCCTGGGCCGCCCTTGCCCTTGCGGCCGGGCGCGAGATCGGGCGTCACCTTGCGGACCACCTGCGAGGACGCGGCGGTGTCGGCGCGGGCGGGGGGACGGACCTGCTGCTTCTGCTGCGCCTTGCCCCCGGCGGCGCTGAGCAGGTCCTTCCACGTCCCGTAGAACAGGTAGTAGCTGTTGACGCCGGTGAGCAGGGTCAGCACCACCACGACCTGCGTGCCGAGCAGCAGCACCGGGCGCAGCGCCGCGCGGACGACCCCGCGCCCGGCGAGGCGGGGCCACAGCCACACGGTCGCGGCCAGGCAGCCGAGCGTGCTCGCGGTGAGCAGCCCGAGCAGCCCCCAGCTCGTCAGTTCCACACCCAGTCCCCTTCGGTCACCAGCCCGGCTCCGAACGATCGGGCGCGAGTGAACAACTCAGCGGATATGCCGTTGAGTTCCAGCAAACGTTCAGAAAGCGGACATGATCGTAATGGGGGGCTCAGCGGGGCCGGTCACGACGTCCCGTCGTTCCACCGTGATGTCACGGGCATGTCAGGAGGTGCGCCGGGCGCGGGGCGCCGCCGTCACTCGGCCCAGCGGATCGGAAGCCGCTCGAAGCCGTGGCGCGCGCTGGATCGCAAGAGTACCGGTTTACCGGCCGATTCCGGGCGTCCCGGACGGTGAACGACGGCGGCGAGGAAGGCGCGCAGATGCACCCGCGCCAGCCGCCCGCCGAGGCACGGACGCGGATCGTGCCCGAGGCCCAGATGCGGGGGAGCGCCGTGCAGGAAACGGGCGGCCCGGAACGCGTCGGGCTCGTCGAAGGCGGCCTCGTCGCGGTTGGCGGCCGTCAGCCACAGGACCAGGTCCTCCCCGGCCAGGAGCGGGACGCCGCCCATGGAGGTGCTGCGCAGCACCGTCCGGCGGAGCCGCATGACGGGCGTCCACCAGCGCAGGACCTCCTCGACGGCGCTGTCGAGGAGCCGGTCGTCGCCGTCGCGCAGCAGGTCGTACTGGTGCGGATGGCGGAGCAGCGCGTAGAGGCCGCCCGCCAGGGCGTTGCGGAGCGTCTCTGGAAGGTCGGCGGCGACCTGTGTGACGAAGTCCACAGGCTCCGGCCCGGCCATGCGTTCGAGCAGGGCCCCGGTGGGCGGCTCCATGTCGATGGACGCGGCCTGGTCACCGTCCTTCCGGCAGACGGGCCCGTGCAACTCCTGGCCGGGATCGGGCCCGAACAACCCGGGATGCTCCAGCGCGCGGCGGACGTCGGCGTACCGCAACACGGCCCAGGCGCCCTCGTCGGCGAGCCAGGCGACCGGCGTGCGCGCCCGCATCCGCTCCATCTGGTTCATAGCGGCCTCACCCCGCACCGCGAGCGCGACCGGAGGTCTGCCGCTCGGGGCCGACGCCGGAGGCGAGGACCTGAGCGGCAGGTCGCGAAGCGACTGAGCGCTCGCCGCTTTCCGGTCGGTCCGCGAGCCGCCAGGCGAGCGGGCCGGGCCGGAAGGCCGAAGAAACACAGCCTCGCCTTTGAGGCATGGGGTGACCTCCTCTTCCAACCGGAAGGTAACGCGTCCCTCCCCGACCCGGCATGACCGAAACAGGCCGCCCCGCCGACTCCGCCCGCTAGGTCAACACAGCCATTCGCCGGTCTCGACGCTGACGAGGCCGTGCCGGGCGGCTTCGATCACCGCCTCGCGCTGGGAGTGCACCCCCAGCTTGCTCAGCACGCTCTGCACGTGGCTGCGCGCGGTGCTGCGGGTCACGCCCATCGCCTTGGCGAGCGCCTGAGTGGACTCGCCGCGGGCCAGCCGGGTCAGCACCTCGCGTTCGCGCGGGGTGAGGAACTGGGCGACCTTCTGCGCCTGGCTGCGCGGCCGCACGCCCGAGGGGCGCCGGGCGGCCTGGTCGACGACCACCTCGCCGTCCGCCACGCGGCGCAGGATCGCGAGGATGTCGCCGGCCTGCTGGCCCTTGTGCGCGAAGCCGCGCACCCCCGCCGCCAGGCCCGCCTCCAGGACCGGCTGCTCCAGGTAGCCGGTCAGCACCACGAACGCGACGGAGGGGGCCGCGGCGCGCAGCCGCGGCATCCACTCCAGTGCCGTGCCGGTCGGGAAGTGCAGGTCGATCAGGCACACGTCGGCGGGGCGGCCGCGCAGCACCGGCACCGCGTCCTCGGGGGAGTAGGCGACCCCCACCACGATGTGGCCCGCGTCGGTGAGGACCAGCGACAACGAGTCGGCGAACACCGCGTGGTCGTCGCAGAGGATGACCCTCATGGGTGCGGCCGCCAGTCGTCGTGCGCGGGCGGTGCGGACGGCAGCGACAGGCGCACCCGCGCGCCGCCCATCTCGCCGGTGCGGATCTCCAGGCTGCCGCCGTAGCCGGCGATGAGGTCGTGGACGATGCCGAGGCCCAGCGAGGCCAGGCCGCGCGGGGCCTCCCGGCGGCGGCCGAAGCCGGGGCCGTCGTCGTCGACCTGGATGACGACCCAGCCCTGCTCGACCAGGACGCTGACCTCGACCCGGCCCTCGGCGACGCGGCAGGCGTTGTCCAGCACGTTGCGCAGCGCCCGCCACAGGGCGACCGCGTCCATGTGCGCCCACGCCTGCTCGCCGGTGAACTCCACCGCGTGCGGCGTGGCCAGCCGCATCCCGGTGACGACCTCGGCGGTGAGCTGGTCGACCCGCAGCCGCTCGGGGCTCGGCAGGCCGGCGTCGGGCGCGTCGGGCTCCTCCTCGTCGAGCCGGCGGATCAGATGGTCGAGCCAGCGGGTCTCGCCGAGCAGCTGCTCGATCCGGGCGCGGCTGCCGTCCCCGATGTCGTCGGCGACCACGACCGCCGAGGCCAGCATGATGATCGTGCCGAGTTCGTGGCGGATGTCGTGCCGCAGCCGGCGCCGCCACAGGGCCGGGTCCCCCGATCCGGTGTCCTGGGCGCCGGCGAGCGTGGCGACATATGCGGGATCGTCCAACGGAGATGACCGAGACTGCCCGTCGTTCATGGAGGACCCCCGTCCGTAATACCAGCACCAAGGTGACCGTCACCCGTGGGGCCACCCATGTCCAGTCAATTGACCGCAACCGACCAAGGGCTGACCGGAAGTGGACATGGCAAAGTCCGAGTAAACCGCCATCATTGTCCGGGCGTCTAAGACAGGATTGTCAGTCGCCTCCGCGACATTTCTTTCATACCTACGGCGTAGGCGGCTTGCGCATTCCGATGGGTGTGGGCGGCACTTGCCGGGGAGACAGTCGCCCTATGCCGACGGTCACCTTTCTCGGACATGCCGGAATCGCGGTACGCGCTTCCGCGTTCCGCCTGCTCGCGGACGCCTGGCTCGCTCCAACGGGCGCGTTCCTGGGCGCGTGGCACCAGTACCCGAGAAACGATCACCTTGACGTTCCCGCGCTGATCGACTGTGACTGGGTCGCCGTCTCGCACGAGCACCTAGATCACTTCGACCCCTGGGTCATCGAGCAGCTGCCCGAGCGGACCCGAATCCTCATTCCGCGCTATCCCGGGCCCGCCTTCCGGCAACGGATGGCGGAGGTCGCGGGTTCCCGGCAGGTAATCGAGATTGCCGCCTGGGAGAAATTTCCCCTTGACAATACGGGGTCGTGGATCACCGTGATTCCCGAACTGTCTCCGATGTGTCATGACGCGGCATTTCTCATCGTCGCCGACGGCCGCGCGGTGCTGCACTGCAACGACGCGCGCCTGACCGCCGCCCAGGCCCGCCGCGCCAAGCACCTGGCCGGCGGCACCCTCGACCTGATGGCGCTGCAGACCTCCGGGGCGTCCTGGCACCCGATCTGCTACGAGTACCCGCCGCAGGAGATGGCCGAGGTGTCGATGGCCAAGCGGATGTCCAAGCTGCGCGCCGCGCAGCGCCTGGTCCGCCAGACCGCGCCGGAGCTCGCGGTGCCGTTCGCGGGGCCGCCCTGCTTCCTGGACGGCGAGGTCGCCCACCTCAACTGGGTGCTCGACCAGCGCGACGGCGCGTTCTGCGATCCCGACGTCTCCACGCGGTGGCTGCGCGAGCACCTGCCCCGGCAGCGCTGGGACCACTTCAACCCGGGCGACTCGGTCGACCTCGACACCGGCGAGGTGGTGCGCGACCCGGTCTCGGCGGAGTTCTCCTTCGCCGACGCCGACCGCCCCGCCTACCTGGAACGTTACGCCGCCGACCGGGCCGCGCAGCTCGACGCCGTGCTGGCCGCCCACCCCGAGCCGGGCCCCGACCTGTTCGACCGGTTCGTCGCCCACTTCGAGTACCTGGGCGGGCTCAGCGACTACTTCCTGCGCCAGATCGACATGCTGGTCCGCTTCGAGATCACCGGTCCGCACGGCGGCGTCTGGGACGTGGACTTCACGCCCGACGGCCTGAAGGTCGGCGAGGCGTCCCCCGGCGCCCGCCCGCACTACCGCATCACGACCGCGGGCCGCTGGGTGGACGGGGTGCTGCGGGGCGAGATGGCGTGGGAGGACCTGCTGATCTCCTTCCGGGTCACCCTCTACCGCGACCCCGACGTCTACAACGACTACCTGGTCGGCCTGCTCAAGCACGCCAACGCCCCCGCGCTCCAGGCCGTCGAGGCCTACGAGACCGGCCGCGACGAGTCCGAGCGGATCGTGGTGGAGTCCGGCGGCCGCTCCTACGACATCCCGCGCTACTGCCCGCACGCGGGCGAGGACCTGTCGATCGGCGCGGTGGTGCGCGACGGCCAGGTGCACTGCCTGGCGCACAACTTCGCCTTCGACCTGGCGACCGGCGTCTGCGTGAACGCCCGTTCGGCCGCGCTCGGCAGCCGTCCGGTCGGCTGACGGCCCGCCCCCGTCCGACCCCGACGGGCCGCCCGCGAAGGGCGGCCCGTCGTGCGGGGTCCGGCACCGCGCGGTTGTCACGACCTGCTAAATTCTCCCTGTTTGATGGGGTTTTTAAGGGGTCGGGGTTTGACGCGCAAGAAGCTCGTTCTGAGCGGTGTGGGACTCGTTCTGGCGGTGCTCCTCATGGAGTTCGCCGCACTCAAGCTGGGGTCGCTGGAGCTGCCCCTGCCCAAGGCTCCGGGATCGGAGGCCGCGGTCGCCGACCAGCCGGCGCCGCCGGTCCCCTGACGCCGGCCGCTCAGGTCCCGGCCCGGTTGCGGGCCCGGACGAGCGAGTGCAGGTCGGGATGGTCGCCGCCGTCGGCGTCGCGCAGGGTCGGGCACGCCCATTCGCCCTGGTGGCCCCACGAGTAGGAGATCTCCATCGGCGGGCGCGGCACCAGCCGGTCCCAGCGGCGCAGGATCTGCCGGAACTGGTCCTCGGTCGGCAGCCAGTACTGGCGCTGGCCCTTGGAGCAGCTCTGCCCGAAGGTCTGCAGGACCGGCACCACCAGCCGGCGCGGGATGCCCGCCTCGTCGGCCATCCGCACCATCCGGTCGATCGCGCCGATGTTGCAGTCGGTGCGCGCCTTGGCCGCGCCCTTGCACGGGTAGGGGTCCAGCCCCACCAGGTCCACGTTGACCTTGGCGGGGGTGACCGGCTTCATCGGGAAGTCGGTCAGCGAGATGAACGACACCTGGCCGGGCGCGTGCCGCTCCAGGTAGTCGGCGCGGCGCCTGATCTCCGAGACGATCTTGGGGCACGTGCCGGGGTCGGGCTCGTCCGACAGGTACCAGCCGTACACCTTGGGGTGGCGCGCGTACTTCTGCACGGCCCTGGTGAAGTCCTCGTAGGACATCTCGTAGTCGTCGCACTGGAAGTTGCCGACCCACATCATCGCCCGCATACCGTCCGGCACCCCGGCGACCAGCGAGTCCTCCGGCTTCACGTCCACGAGGTCATAGCCCAGCTCCCGCAGCTTGGGGTAGTCGGAGGGCCGGGTGTTGAGCGCGATGCGCCGCGTGCCGCCGGGCCCGGTCGCGGGCGTGCCGGGCGTGGCCGGCGGCCCCTGGTACGACTCGGTCCCGCCGCCGGAGCGCGCGTCCCGCAGGGAGAGCAGGAAGCCCCCCGCCAGCACGAGCGCGGCCACCACCGCCAGGATCTTGTAGCGGTCCCTCATCGCTGCCTCCCCGCGGCGTCGGTCGGCGTCTCCCGTTCGGGCGTTCAGGCGGCGGTGCCGGGCTCCTCGGCGCCGGCGCCCTCCTTGCGGACGCCGCCGTCCGGCGCGCGGGAGTCGGCCCCCTCTCGCACGGTGCCGTCGGCGGTCACCTGCAGCGGCGGGATCGTGAAGCCGAGGACGTGCCGCACGGTGTCCCACAGCGCGCGCAGCGTCGCGGCCATGGACGGGTCGCGCAGGTAGATCGCGTCGACCGCCACGCGCGCGGGCACGATCCGCTCGATGTAGTTGACGAGATCGACCTCCTCGCCCGGGCCGAGCACGTCGAAGTCGCGGAACCGCACCTCCGACACCCCGGTCAGCCCCGGCCGGTGGTCGAAGATCCAGCGCGAGCCGGCGTCGTAGTGCACCGCCAGGTCGTAGGTCTCCGGACGCGGCCCGACCAGCGTCATCTGGCCGCGCAGCACGTTCACGAGCTGCGGCAGCTCGTCCAGCGACCACTGCCGCAGCAGCTTGCCGATCCGGGTGAGCCGGGGGTCGCAGTTGGCGGTGACGGTCAGCCCGCCCACGCCCTGCCGCATCGTGCGGAACTTGTACATCGTGAACGGCCGCCCGCCCTGCCCCACGCGGGTCTGCCTGAACACCCCCGGGCCGGGGCTGGTCAGCCGCACCGCCAGGTAGACGGCCAGCAGCGGGACGCTCAGCAGCACGAGCCCGGCCAGCGCGCCGAGCACGTCCAGCGCGCGGCGCGGCGCCGACGGCGCGATCCCGTCGGACGGATCGATCGGCCGGGTCTCCAGTTCAGGCTTGTCGTTCACGGGACCGTCCCTTCAACCGGGCGAACCAGAACAGCAGGACGAGGGTGGTGGTGTAGTAGGACAGCGCCGACGCCACGGCCGCGCCCACCGCGCCGAAGTGCGGGATGAGCGCCAGGTCCAGGCCGACGGTGACCAGCAGGCCCGCGGTCTGGGCGAGCGAGGTGAGGCCCGGCCGGCCCACGCCGTACAGGTAGGCCATGACCAGCCCGGAGACCCCGAAGGTGACCAGGCCGCCGAGCAGGATGTAGGTCGGGGTGAGCGCGCCGTCGAACGCGTCGCCGAACACCAGCGGCAGGACCGATCCGGCGACCAGGGCCAGCGGCAGCGCGCTCAGGGCCGACACGGCGAGGGCGGGCAGGATCAGCCGGCCGGTGCGGGCGGTCGCCGTCGCCTCGTCCTCCTTGGCGAAGTCGGGGTACAGGACGTAGTTGACCGCGAGGCCCGGCAGCTGGACCAGCTCGGCGAACTTGCTGGCCACGGTGTAGACGCCGAGCACCGAGGGCCCCGCGATCGCGCCGAGGAACGCCACGTCCAGCCGCAGGTTGAGCAGGTCCACGAGCTGGCCGAGCTGACCGCGCATCCCGTACGACGCCACCGCGCGGCCGAGCCGCCGGTCCGGGCGGCCCCAGCCGCGGAAGAAGCCGCGCCGCGCCAGCCGCGCCGCGATCCACGCGGCGGCCGCGAGGTCGGCCAGCACCAGGCCGGTGATCAGCGCGCCCGGCCCGTACCAGCCGATGAGGATCACCAGGTAGATCGGCAGGAACACCAGTTCCTCGACGGCGATGGCGAGGCTCGCGCCGCGCAGGTCGTCGGTGCCCTGGAGCAGGCCCTTGCCGACCGACACGAACCCCTGGGTGAAGGCCGGGGCCGCCGCCGCGACCGCCACCCACAGCCCGAACGACTTGAAGAACAGCAGGTAGATCAGCGGGCTCAGCGCCAGCCAGGCCAGACCGCCCACGGCCGCGCCGCCGAAGGTCATCCAGATCAGCGTGGGCCGCACCCGCGCCTGGTCGTGCTCCCTGCTCGCCAGGAAGAACGGCGCCGCGCCGGGCAGCCCCGCGTTCGACAGGTGGCACACCAGGCCCGGCAGGATGCGCACCAGCGTGAACGCCCCCACCAGCGCGGGACCGCCGATCCGCGCGACCATGACCGTGGCGATGCCGAGCGAGGCCAGCGCGCCGATCCGGCCCGCCATGTTGCCCGCCACCAGCGCGACCAGCCGGCCGCGCAGGCCCCGGCCGGCATCGTCGGGGACGGCCGGGGCCGGTGGGAGGTCCCCGGGCGCGCTCTCGGACGCGCTCCCGGGGTCGGCCGGGCCGCCGGCGCCGGGCGGCCGCGTCTCGGTCATCCGGCCCTCCCCTCGGCCGTCCGCAGCACGGGCGACTCGCGGCGGCCGAACAGGTTCAGCGCCGCGATCAGTCCGAAGAACGCCCACCCGTGCCGGTAGTGCAGCGTCTCGTAGAACAGGCCCGAGATCAGGAACACCGCCACCAGCGCGCCCAGCAGCTCCGGATGCGGCATCGCCCTGGCGTACCCGGGGGTGAGCGCGCCGCGCCGCGCGATCCGCGCGCACGCCAGCAGCAGCGTGAACACCAGCACGATCAGCGCGAACCCGCCGAGGAAGCCGCGCTCCAGCACGGCGGCGATGTAGTCGTTGTGCGCCTCGCGGACGTAGGTCTCCTGGTTCTCCAGCATCGCGGCCTCGGTGTGGCCGGGCCCGATGCCCCAGGGGTGCGGCTGCTCCCGGATCATCCGCACGGTCGTGCCGAACACCGTGCTGCGCGAGTTGGTGGACTCGCCGGTGGTGCGGCCGATCGAGTCGCGCAGGAACGGCGACGCCTGGCTCGCCTGGTCCAGGTACGGCTGGACGTCCACCTGGCTGAGCAGCGCGACGCCGCCGCCGCCCACGAACACCGCCAGCGACGCGGCCGCGATCGCCTGGTGCGCCTTGCCCTCGCGGAACAGCTTGAACAGGTAGCCCAGCACCAGCGCGCAGCCGAGCGCGAGGGCGCCGCCGTTGGAGCCGGTCAAGATCTCGGCGAACAGCAGGATCCCGCACACCGCGTAGCGCTGCCAGTTCCGTTCGGGCACCCGCGCCGCGCGCGCGAGGAAGAAGCAGACGATGAACCAGTTGGAGCAGTAGTTGGCGTCGCCGAAGGTGAACATCGCGCGCTCGCCGTCGATCTGCTTGCCCGACAGGACGTCGTTCCCGATCAGGTAACCGAAGATCATGATGAGGGCGTAGAACGTGCCGATGTACACCCACGCCTTCAGCGCCAGCCGGAACAGCCCGAGGTCGCGGCCCAGGTTGGCGAGGCACACGCCCCACAGCAGCACGAACAGGTCCTTGACCAGGGTGAGCGCGCCCGCGTCGTTGATGATGGCGGCGATGCCCCCGGCGATGATGGTCAGCAGCGTCGGGATCAGGAACGGCCAGTGCACCGTGCGCCGCCGCCCCGCCGCCCAGAACAGCGTGGTCACCGTCAGCGCGACCAGCGCGAGGTCGGGCAGGCCGGTGTTGCCCGGTCCCGCGCCGAGCCCGAACGGCATCAGCATCGGCAGCGAGGCGATGGCGCCCACCAGCATCGCCGCGGGCACCGACAGGCGCCGCCGCAGCGCGGGCCGCTCCTGCGGCCCCGGCCCCGGTGGCGGCGCGGCGGACGGCCCGGTCGTCGTGGGCGGCGGCTCCGGGCGGGCCGTGGTGGTCGCGGTCATGCCTTCTCCCGAGCGCTGACTGCCGGTGGCCCGATCACTGGCGGTGGGGCCGTTCTGAACTCCCGCGGTAGACGTCGTCGAGCTGGTCGCCCAGATGGCGCGGCGAGAACCAGTCCCCGACGCGGTCGCGGGCGCGGGCGGCCATGCGGGCGGCCGCGGCGGGATCGTCGAGCAGGACCGCGACGGCGGTGGCGAGCTGGCCGGGGTCCTCCGGCCGCACCAGCATCCCGGTCTCCCCGGCCAGCACCAGGTCCTGGTTGGACGGCACGGCGGTCGCCACCAGCGGCACGCCCGCGCCGATCGCCTCCACCAGCACGCACGGCAGCCCCTCCCAGCGCGAGGCCATCGCCATCACGTCGAAGGCGGGCAGCACCTCGGCCACGTCGTCGCGGTGCCCGAGCCAGCGCATCCGCTCGGTGAGGCCGAGCCTGCCGGTCAGCCTCACCAGCTCGTCGGCCATCGGGCCGCCGCCGACCCACAGCCCGAACACGTCCTCGGGCAGCTCGGCCAGCGCCCGCACGAAGATCTCCGGGCCCTTCTGGAAGGTCAGGCGGCCGATCGACCCGACGACCTTCACGCCCAGCGGCAGCTCCAGGCGGCGGCGCGCCTGCGCCCGCGACCCGGGCGCGACGCCGTAGGCGGCCACGTCCACCGCGGGCCACGACAGCCGGATCCGCTCGGGGGTGGCGAGCCCGAGGCGCAGCGCCGTCGTCACCGTCTCCGACCCGATCGCCAGGAACGCGTCGGTGTGCTTGGCGGCGACGCGTTCGAGCCGGACGTAGACCGAGCGCCGCAGCCGCGACTGGAACTCGTTGAACGGGAACCCGTGCCAGGTGTGCACGATGCGCGGCACCCCGGCGCGCGCCGCCGCCAGCCGCCCGATCACCCCGCCCTTGGCGCTGTGGGTGTGCACGACGTCGTAGCGGCCCTCGGCCAGCACGCGGGTGAGGGTGCGCAGCGCGGCCAGGTCGTCGCGCGGGGAGATCTGCGGCACCAGCGGCCGGACCTGCACGATCTCGCATCCGGCCCGGTGGGCGGCGGGGGTGAGGTCCCCGGCGGCGGCGTTGGCGACGGCCTCGTCCCCGTACAGCACGTCACGGTCGTCCCGCACGGCGCCGGCGGCGACGCTGTCGATCCCCACACCGCCGGTCACCACCGCGCGCTCGTAACCGCCGGACGGCAGCGCCAGCATCCCGTTCAGCGCCACCTGGCCGGCCCCGCCGTTGAAACGGGTGATCACCGTGGCGACTCGGAGCTTGCGGGTCGGGCTCATGCGCACCTCACTCACAGACCGGGGGCGTCAGGGGTACATCCCGCGTCGCACAGCGGGGTGCCGCCGGGCGGGGTCGCGCCGGTGGGGCGGCGGCGGACCGGCCGGTACTCGGGCAGCAGCCGCCGCAGCAGCAGCCGCACCCGGTCGGCGTCGCCGTCGTCGGCGGCCGCGGCCAGCGCGTCGAGCAGCCGCGGCAGCCCGGCCGGCGGCGCGGCCGGCCGGGTCGCCCAGATCTTGGGGTGCGCGGTGGCGATGCGCCGCTCGGAGTCGGCGAAGGTCTTCTCCGCCAGCTTCTCGCCGGGCCCGAGCCCGCTGAACCGGATCGTCACCTCCGGCAGCCGCAGCTGCTCGGCGTAGCGGTGCACCAGCTCGATCACCGGGACCGGGCTGCCCATGTCCAGCGCGAACGTCTCGGCCTCCTCGGCCAGCGCCGCCGCCTCCAGCAGCAGCCCGGCCGCCTCGTCCACCGTCATGAAGTGCCGCGCCACCTCCGGGTGGGTGATGGTGACGACCTCGCCGCAGGAGATGCGGTGGGCCAGCACCGACAGCAGCGACCCCGGCGAGCCGATCACGTTGCCCACCCGGACGGCCGCGAAGCAGGTCGGCCCGCCGGTCGCGGTGCGCAGCAGCAGCTCGCCGAGGCGCATCGTCGCGCCGAACACCGAGGTCGGGTCGGCGGCCTTGTCGGAGGAGACCAGCACCAGGCGCTGCACCTGGTGCGCGACCGCGCCGTCCACCAGGTTGCGGGTGCCGACCACGTTGGCGGCCACGCCCCGGCACGGGTCGCGCTCCACCTTGGCCAGCTCGTTCTGCCCGGCGGTGTGGAACACGAGGTCGGGACGGGCCGCGCCCAGCACCTCCTGCACCCGGGCGCGGTCGCGCACGTCGGCCTCGGCCAGCGAGACCAGGCCGCCCTCCAGCCGCCCGGCCATCTCGTGGCCGAGCCGGGCGAGCCCGGCCCCGTCCTTGTCCACCAGCCACAGCGCGGCCGGGTCCAGGTTCTTGACCTGGTGGCACAGCGCCGACCCGATCGTCCCGCAGGCGCCGGTCACCAGCACCCGGCGCCCGCGCACCATCCGCCCGCCCCGCGAGCCGGCGACCACCTCGGCCCGGCCCATCAGCAGGGCCAGCGGGCTGGTCTCGGCCGGCACCGGGGCCGGGACGGGGGCGGGGGCGGGGCGCGGGCGGCGCCGCAGGAACCTGAACACCGTCAGCTCCGCGCCCGCAAGGCCTTGGCGAGCGCGGACACCACGCGGTCCTGGGCGTCGGCCGACAGCCCCGGGTACAGCGGCAGCGACAGCAGCTCCTCGCCGACGCGGTCGGTGACCGGCACCGTCGCGCACTCCTGCGCGCCGAGCGCCTGCCGGTAGAGGGTCATCTGGTTGGCCGGGATGAAGTGCACCGAGGTGGACACGCCGTCGGCCGCCAGCTCCTCGATGATCGCGTCCCGGTCGGGGACCCGCACCTGGTACAGGTGCCAGGCGTGCCGCACGCCGTCCAGCTCGCGCTGCGGCAGCATCAGGCCGGGCGTGCCGCGCAGGGCCTCGTCGTAGCGGGCGACCAGCTCGGCGCGCTCGCGCTGCCAGCCCGGCAGGACGCCGAGCTGGGCGCGGCCGATGGCGGCCTGGATGTCGGTCATGTTGGCCTTCAGCCCGGCGCGCTTGACGTCGTAGCGCCAGTTCCCGCCGGGCAGGTACCGCTTCCAGGAGTCCTTGCTCATGCCGTGCAGCCGCATCGCGCGGACGCGGTCGTTCAGCTCGGGGTCGCCGGTGGCGATCGCGCCGCCCTCGCCGATCGGCATGTTCTTGGTGGCGTAGAAGCTGAAGCAGGCGGCGAACGAGTCGGCGCCGACCGGGCGGCCGCCGCGCGCGGCGCCGGGGCCGTGCGCGGCGTCCTCGATCACGCGGGTGCGCTCCAGCCCGGCGGCCGCGGTGAGCGCGGGCACGTCCACCGGGTAGCCGCCCTGGTTCTGCACGATCATCGCGGCGGGCCGCACGCGGGCGGCGGCGGCCGCGACCGTCGCCTCGCTCGGCACCAGGGTGCGCTCGTCGATGTCCACCAGCACCGGGCGGTGCCCGGCGTGCAGGATCGCGTTGATCGCGCCGCAGAAGGTCAGGCTCGGCGTCAGCACGGCCGAGCCCGGCGGCAGGTCCAGCGCGCGCAGGCACAGCTCCAGCGCGGTGGTGCAGGAGGCGACCGCGATGACGTGGGCGGCGCCGAGGTGGTCGGCGAAGTCCTGCTCGAAGGCGGCGGTCTGCGGACCGGTGGTGACCCACCCGGAGTCCAGGACCTTCACCAGCGCGTCGGCGGTCCCGTCGGCGAACGAGGTGATGTTGAAGGGGATCGTGGTCTGCTCGCTGGAGCTCATGGCCTGGTTGTCCCTCTCAGCCCTTGACCTTGCGGGTGGTGGCGACGACCCCGAGCAGCGGCCAGCCGGACGCGGACACGAGGTCGCGCACCGACTCCAGGCCGGTGACCGGGGTCACCGGGCCGACCACCGCGACCACGCCGACCTCGTCGTCGGCGCCCGGGTCGAGGTCCGCGAAGGCGTGCACGTGGCACACCGCGCGGGCCGGCGCGGGCCGCGGCGCGGCCGCGGACGGCGCGACCTCGCCCGACTTCTTGGCGATCACGGCGGTGCCGCGGCCGCCCGCGCGCACCATCGACGTGCCCTTGCCGCCGGCGGGATCGTTGTGGTTGAGGTTCTCGTCCTTGTTGCCGCTGTTGCCGCTGTTGCCGCCGCCGCCGCTGCCGTCGTCGTCGCCGGTCTCGGGCGCCGGTCCCGGCTCGGCCGCGTCGGCGTCCTTGCCCGCCGGGGCGTGCCGCGCGGTGACGACCTTGGTGTCGTCCCCGTACACCGCCGCCGCGATCCGGGACACCAGCTCGGCCGGCAGGGGCCCGCCGCCCGCGCCGACCAGCGTCACCTGCTCGACCCCGGCGCGCCGCGCGGCCAGCCGGACGCGCCGCCCGAGGTCGGCGAGCCGGGCGTCGCCGCGGTCGGCCCAGCCCAGCAGCGGAACGCCGAGCCGCCGCGCCACGCGCTGCTGGCCGGGGATCGTCGGCCGGAACGTCTCGATGACGACGGCGACCAGGATGCCGAAGATCAGCCCGACCAGGCCCGCGATCAGCGACATCATCATCGCCGGGTCGGTGCGCGGCGCGAGCACCGCGGGCTGCACGACCGAGGCGGTGCCGGCCGCCGACAGCTGGGTGCGCAGCTCGGTGCGGCTGCTGCGCAGGTCGGTCAGCTCGGCGGCCACGCGCTCGCGCTCGTTGGCGGCGCCGATGTCGGGCACCGGGATGCGCCCGGCGCGCTGCGCCAGCGGCCCGAGCCTGCCCTCCAGCTCGCGGATGCGCTTGTCCAGGTCCTTGATCTGCTTGGCGATCGTGCCCTGGTTGGACTCGTTGATCTCCTTGACCACGGCGGCCGCCAGCGCGTCGCTGAGCCGCCGCGCGGCCTCGGGGTCGGTGTCCTTGACCGCCAGCTCGACCACCGTCGAGGTGCCGAGCCCGGCGACCGAGATGTCCTTGGACAACCGGACCGGGTCGCGCTGCAGCTTCAGGTCGCGCAGCACCCTGTCCTGGAGGTTGCGGCTGGTGGCGAACGCCTTGACCTGGCTCACCACGATGCTGACCCCGGCGTCGCCGGGCGCTGCGTCGGTGGCCTTGCTGCTGGCCTGGAGACGCGACTCGGCGACGTGCGGGGGGTCCTGGCCGCTCATCACGTACCCGACCAGCAGCACCGGCGCCACCAGCATGACCAGCAGCAGCGCCCAGTAGGTGCGGACCACGCGGGCGGCGACTTCGTCGATCTCCACGATCATCCCTCCGGCTTCGTCAGCCAGAGCGTAGGAAGGGCCGGTGATGATCGAATCGCCCAACGAGACGAGCGCCCGCTACGTCGTTTGATGGGTGCGGCGGATCAGTCGCGGTCTCCGGGCCGCATCCCGGCGCGCATGGCGAGGGTGATGGCCTCCAGCGCCGAGTGCATGTCGAGCTTGGCCAGCAGGTTCTGGGTGTGGGTGCGCACGGTGTTGGCCGACAGGCCCAGCCGGTCGGCGATCTCCGCGCGGGTGAGGCCGTCCACCATGCACTGCAGGACCTCGCGCTCGCGCGGGGTCAGCTCGGCCAGCAGCTGCGCGCCGCCGCTCGGCTCGGGGTCGGCGGCCAGCAGCCGGCGCAGCACCTCGCCGGTGATGTCGGGCGGGATCCAGCCGCCCCGGCGCGCCGCCGAGCGGATGACGCGCGCGACCAGGTCGGCGCTCTCGGTCTTGGACAGCCAGCCGACCGCGCCGCGGCCGATCGCCTGCACGACGGTGTCCGGGTCGCTCATGGCGGTGAGCATGACGACCCGCACCTCCGGGTGCCGCTCGCGCAGCCGCTCCAGCACCTCCAGGCCGTTGTCGGAGCCCAGCGAGACGTCCAGCACGACCACCTGCGGTCGCTCGGTCGCGGCCAGCGCGAGCGCGCGGCGGGCGTCGGCGGCCGGCGGCAGGAGCACGAGGTCGGGTTCCCGCGCCAGCCGGGCCGCCAGCGCCTCGGCGAACAGTGCGTGGTCGTCCACGATGAGGACGCGGATGGGCTGCATGGATCCGACGATGCCCTGTCGGGCGCCGCTGCGGATCCTGCAAACGCTGTACTCCGCGTCCGGGATGTGGGACGGCCCGAACGGCGGCCGGAGACCCGCTGAAAACGGAACCGCGCTGGTGGCGGGGGAGCGGGAAGGCTCAGGCGCGGACGCCCGACCGGCGCCGCCGGTTGACGCGCGTCCTAACCCGGACACTTGCGCATCGGGCCGTTGACCGTCCGCAACCGCCTGTTGATCCTGTGCGTACCGAGGCAAGGGGACCACGAAGCAACCAGGGGACGCACCGTGAAAGTGCTGATCACAGGGGGAGCCGGGTTCATCGGCAGCACGATGGCCTCGGCGTTCGCCGAGCGCGGCGTGACGCCGGTGGTGCTGGACAGCCTGATCACCGGACGCCAGGAATTCGCCCAGGACAAGATCTTCTACCAGGGGGACATCGGGGACGGCGCGCTGCTGGACGAGATCTTCGCCCGCCATCCCGACATCGGCGGCGTGGTGCACTGCGCGGCGCTGATCGTGGTGCCCGACTCGATGCGCGACCCGCACCGCTACTACCAGGTCAACCTGGCGCGCACGCTGGACCTCGCCGGGCACCTGGTGCGCAACGGCTGCGACCGCATGATCTTCGCCTCCACCGCCGGCATGTACCGGCCCGAGGACGACCTGTCGGTCACCGAGGAGTCGGCGCTGGAGCCGCAGAACCCCTACACCCGCTCCAAGATGATGGCCGAGCTGATGCTGGCCGACTTCGCGGCGGCCTACGGGCTGCGGGTGGTGTCGCTGCGCTACCTGAACCCGATCGGCGCCGACCCGCGGCTGCGCACCGGCCTGCAGAGCAGCAAGCCCACGCACGCGCTGGGCAAGATGATCCAGTGCTACACCGACGGCGAGCCCTTCCAGATCACGGGGGTGGACTGGCCGACCCGCGACGGGACGGCGGTGCGCGACTACATCCACGTGTGGGACATCGCGCGCGCCTTCTACGAGGCGTTCGACCGCTTCGAGGCGATCATCCCGCCGATCCGCCCGGCCGGCGACCGGGACGCCTACCAGGTCATCAACCTGGGCACGGGCGGCGGCACGACGGTGCGCGAGCTGGTGGACGCCTTCCGCGAGGTGGTCGGCGACGGCTTCCGCGCGCAGGAGGCCCCGGCCCGCCCCGGCGACGTGGTGGGCGCGTTCGTGCGGCCGGACAAGGCGTGGGAGCTGCTGCGCTGGAAGCCGGAGTACACGATCGGGGACGCCATCCGGCACTCGCTCCAGTGGGCGGAGCGCCGCCGGGAGCTGGACGTCGCCTAGCCGCCGGCCGGAACCCGCCCGCACGGGCTCGAACGGTCCCCCCGGAACGCACCGGCACCCCGGGGGGACCGTTCGAGCGCGCGCTCAGCGCACGCGCGGCACGGTGACCGAGACGTCCAGGTCCGCCCAGCCCGCCGAGCGCTGCCAGGTGAACAGCCCCGTCCCGGGGATGATCTGCACGGCCAGGCGGCTCTTCGGGCCGACCTTCCAGGCGACGGCCTCCAGGTCGCGCGTGATGGTGCGCTTGCGTCCGTCGAGGGTGACCGGCAGCGGGGTGGCCTGGTTGCCGATCACGATGCCGGTGTCGCGGTCGATGACCTGGGCGAACAGCGGGGTTCCGGCCTTGATGGCGTGGCCCCGGTAGGTGAGCGTGACGCGGGGCGACCCGACGACGCGGGCGGTCGCGGCCGACGCCGGGATCGGCACCTCGACGGCCTTCTTGCTGACCGCGGCGGCCATGGAGGAGCCCGAGTTGTCGAACGGGGTGAACGCGAGGCGCCCCGAGCGCCTGGCCTTCAGCGGAGCGAGGGCGGGCGGCGGGTAGGACGCCGCGCCCCGGTAGACGCCGTCCTGGTCCACGTACTCGAACTCCGGCCCGGTGCCCACCGAGCGGTCGCCCCGCAGGTGCCGGCCGAACCAGGCGAGCGTGGCGTCGGTGATGTGCTGCTCCGACCCGGCCTTGGTGTTGCAGGAGCCGTGCCCGCCGCAGTACCAGATCATCTTGGCGGGGGCGCCGTTGCGCTTGACGGTGCGGTAGGTCTCGACGCCCTCGCGCAGCGGGAACAGCGTGTCCACGGTGCCCTGGATGACCAGCGTCGGGATCTTCAGCCCCCTGATGAGGTGGGCCGGCCCGTGGTCGGCGAACCACTGCTCCAGCTTCGGCTCCAGCCGCCCCTCCCGGACGCCGTCCACGCACGCGCGCTGCACCTGCGGCGAGATGCGGTTGCCCTTGACGACCCCGGCGAGGCACAGGTTGATGACCCATCCCGCGCGCAGGACCTTGTCGCGGTACAGCGAGCGGCGCAGGTCGTTGTAGGCGATCTGCGGCGCGATGACGTCCACCCGCCGGTCGATGCCCGCGGTGACCAGCTGGATGGCGCCGCCGTAGCTGCCGCCGGCCATGCCCAGCCTCGGGTCGCCGGGCCGGTCGAGCGCGACCTCGGGCTGGCGGGCCGTCCAGTCGATGAGCTTCTGGACGTCGCGGCCCTCGAAGCGGTGGTAGTCCACGTTGGCCTGCCCGCCCGAGCCGAAGCCGCGGGCGTTCCAGGTGACGACGTTGTACCCGGCGGTCAGCAGCGCGCCCAGCATCCCCGCGGCGGTGTCGGTCTCGCCGCGCCCGCCCCAGCCGTGGCCGAGCAGCACGGTGGGGGCGCGCCGCCCGGCCGCCGCGCCCCCCGCCGGGAAGAAGTGGGTCACGATCGACACGCCGTCGAACGACTTCACGTTCACCGTGCGCGCCTTTCCGGCGGCGGGCGCGGCGGGCGCGGCGTACGCCGCGGGCCCTGCGGCGGCGACGGTCCCGGCGGTGAGAGCACAGGCGGACAGGGCGGCCAGCAGGCTTCGCGGCATCAGGCGCTCCGGCGGAAAAGTGATCAAGGCACGTGTTTTATACCACTCGGTAAGTTTGTTGGCCAGATCACAGTCGAGCGCCGTTCGGTCTCAGGTCACGCCGTCTCCTTCGGGCGGCAGCGGCAGGCGGCGGCCGGCAGGACCGGCACGGAGCCGAGGTCGACCACGGCGGTGTCGCGGTCCACCACGGCGGCCTTGCCGTCCTCGTACAGCGTCGCGGTGTTCCTGGAGGGCGGCGGGTTGATCCCGCGCGGGTAGGTGACCTTGACCGTGTAGTGGACCGTGCACTTCTGCCCGCCCGCCAGGAAACCGGCTCCCGGCAGCAGCTCGCTGCTCTTGCGGGCGAAGAAGCCCTTGTTCGGGGTGCAGGCCGGGCGCGGCCCGGTCACCTTGCCGGGCACGATCGACACCACGCTGCCCCGGGGGAACCTGCGGGCGACGTCGTCGGTGACGCGGGGCCGGGCCGGCATGTTCCCGTAGGGGTTGCCGACGGTGACGGTGTAGGGGATGGCGTAGGTGACCTGGTCCTTGCCGGCGGACAACCGCTGGGGAGCACCGGCCCTCTTGTCGATGCTCGTGTCGCGGCAGCCGAAGAAGCGGGTGATGGCGGCGGTGCCGAGAGCGGCGCCGTCCACGAAGACGCGCACCCGGTCGACGGGCTGGTCGAACACCACGTCCACGACGTCGAGGGGGATGAAGTCGTCGGCGCCGGGGTCCACGGCGCCGGTGGTGTCGCGGATGTCCAACTCGTCGCCGACGGTGGAGACCACGGGGTTGGCGCCGCCGCGCGGGATGCCGCGCGGCGTGACGGGCTTGCCGTCGCGGTAGCCGACGATCTGGAGGTGCTCCAGGGCGTCGAGGTCGGCCACGCTGAAGAACAGCCGCTGGGCGTAGCCGAGGTCGTAGACGGCCGTCATCGGGCCGTCCTGGGGTTCCAGCGCCTCGCCCTGCCAGTGGGGGTCCAGCCCGCCGTTGAAGTCGGCCGGGTAGTCGACGGTGTCCCAGGCGCCGGCGCTGGAGTGCTGCGCGGTCAGCTTCGCGTCCGGGTAGCCCTTGTCGCGGGCCGGCAGGCGGGTCGTCCCCGAGGTGGCGGCCCCTTTCACCCCGTCGTAGGTGAACAGCGTGTGCAGGTTCTTCCCGCAGCCCAGCCGGTCCACGAACGGGACGTTGGGCACGCGCCGCGGATCGGGGTCGGCCGCCGCCGGCACCGGCTGCAGCACGGCCGAACCCAGGGCCGCTCCCAGGCCCACCGCGATGGCGGGCAGCGCCGCGCGGCGTTTCCGATCACCCATGCCAAGTCCTTTCGCGCCCGGGACGCGGGCGAAGCGCACACAAGATCTTTCGCAGCTTCGCAACGCGGGACGCGGACCGGCGCGCACGGCGCGGCCGATGGCCGGACCCTGGCGGAATCCTGACTCAATCCATGATCGAACGCGCCCACGCATAGTCGGGCTTGCCCACCGGCGTGCGCTTCAGTTCCGGTGCGAAGCGGAAGACGCGGGGGATCTTGTAGCCCGCCAGCCGCCCGCGGCAGTGCGCGATCAGCTCGCCCTCGTCGGCCCGCGGGGTCACCACGGCGGCCACGCGGCTGCCCAGGCGCTCGTCGGGGACGCCGATCACGATCGCGTCGTCCACCGACGGGTGCCCGCGCAGGACCGTCTCCACCTCCTCGGCGAAGACCTTCTCGCCGCCGGTGTTGATGACCAGCGAGCCCCGGCCCAGCAGCGTGACCGTGCCGTCCTCCTCCAGGCGGGCGTGGTCGCCCTGCAGCGCCCAGCGCGTGCCGTCCGGCGCGGTCACGAACGTCGCCGCGCTCTTGGCCGGGTCGTTCCAGTACGCCGACGGGATGTGGCCCGTCCGGGCGACGACGCCCTCCCGCCCCGGGGCCACGGGGACGAGGTCCGGGCCCAGCACCGCGAACTCCGCGCCCAGCCGGAAGCGCCCGTCCGCCTCGGCCGCGCCCATCGCGCCCGTCTCCGAGCCGCCCAGGTTGTCGGAGACGTAGGCGTTCGGGACCGCCTTCAGCAGGCCCTCCTTCACGTCCGACGACAGGGGCGCGCCGCCCGAGCCGAACGCGAACACCTCCAGGCCGGGGTAGGCGCCCGTCGCCAGCTCGTCGGCCACCGGGCGCGCCATCCCGTTGCCGACCAGCATCAGGATCTGGGTCCGCTCGCGTTCGGCCAGGCGCAGCGCCGCCGCCGCGTCGAAGCGGCGGCCCGTCCACAGCACCACCGTGCCGCCCGTCGTCAGCGTGATCCAGGTGATCCACTGGCCGCCGCCGTGCATCAGCGGCGCGTGCACCTGCGCCCGCATCGGGTCGCGTCCGGCGCACGCCGCCAGCTCCTCGGGGTCGGTGATCGGCGTGCCGCCGAAGTTCCCGCCGCCCATCGCCGCGACGAAGATGTCCTCGCACCGCCACAGGACGCCTTTCGGCAGTCCGGTGGTGCCGCCGGTGTAGAGCAGGTACGGGTCGTCGGACGAGCGCGGCGCGAAGTCGCGCACGGGGGAGGACGCGGCCAGCGCCTCCTCGTAGTCGTAGTCGCCGTCGATCGTCAGCACGTGGCGCAGCTCCGGCAGCGCCTCGCGGCGCACGTTCGCCAGCAGGTCCTTCTCCGCCACCAGCGCGACGCACCCGGCGTCGCCGAGCAGGTGCGCCAGCTCGTCGGCCACGTAGCGGTGGTTCACGTTCACCGGGGCAGCGCGCAGCTTGAAGCAGGCGATCATCGTCTCCAGCCACTCGGCCCGGTTGTGCGCGAGGATCCCGACGTGGTCGCCCGGGCCCACGCCGTGCGCGGCCAGGTGGTGGGCCGCCCGGTTGGCCCGCGCGTCCAGCCCGGCGTAGGTAAGGCGCGCGGCCGGACCGCCCGCGGCCACCAGCGCCGTCCGGTCGGGGCAGGCGTCGGCGACGGTCTCGAACAGGTCCGCGAGGTTGAACGTCCGCATGGGGGCTCCTCGGACAGGGCGCCGAGCCGCGACGGGAGGCCGATCGCAAGGGGTGAAGGATCGACTACCCGCCGCAACTCAACGACGAGGGGTAAGCGTAATCGGGAAAGAGGTAACGCCGCGTACAAAAGAGTTGGGCAGGATGCGCGGTCCCCGCTCGTCGGCCCGCTCGGCGGTGCCCACGCGGGCGACGAACTCCTCGAAGAAGATCCGCAGTTCGAGCCGCGCCAGCGACGCGCCGAGACAGAAGTGCGGGCCCAGACCGAACGCGATGTGGTCGCCCGCGGGGCGCCGCACGTCGAACTCCTCGGGCCGGTCGAAGACGGCCTCGTCGCGGTTCGCCGAGCCGTACATCAGCAGCACCTGCTCCCCGGCCGGGACGGTCACGCCGTGCAGTTCGGCGTCGCGGACGGGGGTGCGGCACATGTTGAGGATGGGCGTCGTCCACCGGACGAACTCCTCCACCGCGTCCGGGATCAGCGACGGATCGTCGCGCAGCAGCGCCCACTGGTCGGGGTGCGCGATGAGCGCGTCGAGCGCCGTCGCGATCACCGTCCGGGTGGTCTCCGCGCCTCCTACCAGCAACAACAGCGCTTCATGGGCCAGATGCTGGTCGTCGTAGTCGGGGTCGTCCGGACCCGCGTTCGCCCAGATCGACATCAGGTCCGAGCTCGGGCAGCCGCGCCGTTCCTTGGCCACCTCCAGCACCGCCATCGCGAACTCGCCCGCCGCGATCGTGACGTCGTCGGTGATGTAACGACGGCCGCCGCCCGCCACCACCGCCGTCGCCGACCAGTGGACGAGCCGCTCCCACGACTCCTCGGGGAAACCGAGCAGCCACCCGATCACGCGGGCGGGCAGCGGGGCCGCCAGCGCCGGGACCGCGTCCACGGTCCCGGCCTCCAGCGCGGTGTCGATGCAGTCGACCGCGGTGGCGCGGATCTTGTCGGCGTAGCGGGCCGTGCCGCGCGGCGTGAAGCGCTGGTAGACCATCCTGCGACGCGCGGTGTGCTCGGGCGCGTCGTGGCCGATCATGGACGGGTCGGAGTCCAGTTGCGGCCGGTATCCGCCGGAATTGCGCCACAGCTTCGCGTCGCGCTCGATCGCGAAGACGTCGGCGTGCCGCGAGACGCCCCACAGCCCGTTCTCCGCGTCGTGGTAGACCGGCGCCTCGGCGCGCAGCCACCGGTAGACCGACCAGGGGTCGGTCGCGTACATCTCGCCGTCGAGCAGGTCCACCTTCATCGCGTGCCTCCCCGCACGAGCGCGCCGGGGAGCTCCCCGGTGTGCTCTCCGTCTGCGAACGTCTGGACTCCGGACACGAACGTCGCCAGGTACCCGTCGGCCCGCTGCAGCAGGCGGCGGCCCCCGGCGGGCAGGTCGTGGGCCGCCTCGGGCCGGCGCAGCGCGACGGCGTCGAAGTCGACGAGGTTGAGGTCGGCCTTCATCCCGGGAGCGATCACGCCCCGGTCGGCCAGCCCGTACAGCCGCGCGGTGTCGCGCGTCATCATCCGCACCACGTGCTCCAGCGGCAGCCGCTCGCCGCGCCGCCGGTCGCGCGCCCAGTGCGACAACATCGTGGTCGGCATCGACGCGTCGCAGATGAACCCGCAGTGCGCGCCGCCGTCGCCCAGGCCGAGGACGGCGCGGGGGTGGGTCATCATCGCGCGCTGCGCGTCGAGGTTCCGGTCGGAGTAGTTGAGCAGCGGCAGCAGCAGCATGTTGCGGCCGTCGTCCTCCAGCAGCAGGTCGTACAGCAGCTCCAACGGGTCGCGGCCGGACGCCGCCGCCCGCTCCGCCACCGACGCCTCCGGCTCGGGCTCGTAGTCGGGGTTGCGCTCCGCCAGCGGGTACAGGCGCTCGGGGAAGCCCCGCACCAGCGCGGCGAGCACGTCCTCCCGCACGGGCCGCTCGGCCAGGATGCGCGCCTTCACCTCCGGGTCGCGCATCCGCGCGACGCGCTCGGCGCGCGACAGCAGCGCCATCTCCACGTAGGTGGGGTGGTCGCCGAACGCGTGCAGCGACTCCAGCGAGACGAGCATCCCGAACGGCCGCGACGCCACCTGCGGGAACAGTTGCGCGTCCTCGGCCGCCGACAGCTCCAGCAGCTCCCGCCACAGTTCCGGCACCGCGTCGATCTGCAGCAGCGCGAACGACACCGGCCGCCCGATCGCCTTCGACAGCCGCCGCATCCAGGCGATCTCCCTCGGCGGCGCGTTGACGTCCTCGCCCGCCGCGCCCGCCGGGGCCAGCTCGTACACCCCGCGCCCTAGCTCGCGCAGCGCCGCGCCGATGCCGAACAGCTCGTCCTCGGCGGCGAAGGTGCCCGGTACGTACTCGCCGTCGATCGCCTTGTGCGCCAGCGTCCGCGAGGTGGAGAAGCCCAGCGCGCCCGCCGCGATCCCCTCCTTCACGATCGCCTTCATGGCCGCGATGTCGTCGGGCGTGGCGGGCTCGTTGCGCGCGCCCCGCTCGCCCATCACGTACGCGCGCACGGCCCCGTGCGGCACCTGCGTGCCGAGGTCGACGGCGTAGGAGCGGCGGTCCAGCGCGTCCAGGTACTCCGGGAAGGTCTCCCACTCCCACGAGATCCCCTCGGCGAGCGCGCTGCCGGGGATGTCCTCGACGCCCTCCATCAATCCGATCAGCCAGTCGTGCCGGTCGGGCGCGGCGGGCGCGAAGCCCACGCCGCAGTTGCCCATGACCACGGTCGTGACACCGTGCCAGGACGACGGCGCGAGCACCGGGTCCCAGGTCGCCTGGCCGTCGTAGTGGGTGTGCAGGTCGACGAAGCCGGGGGTGAGCAGCGCGCCGTCGGCGTCCACGGCGCGGGCGGCGGGACCGGTCGCGGTCCCCACCTCGGTGATGACGCCGCCGGAGACCGCGACGTCGGCGGTGCGCGCGGGCGCGCCGGTGCCGTCCACGACCCGGGCGCCTCTGATCACGAGATCGTGCACGGGCGTCACTCCCCGTCGGGCGGCAGGCCGCGCAGGCCGTCCGCGCCGAACATCGGCTCGAACACGGAGCGGTAGTCGGGGCCGCGCCGCAGGTGGTGGCCGCCGTCCACGTTGACCACCTGGCCGGTCAGCCACGACGACTCGGGCCCGGCCAGGAAGCGGGCGGCCTCGGCGATGTCCTCGGGCTCGCCCACCCGGCCGAGCGGCATGCAGGCCAGGTAGTCCTCCAGGACCGGGCCGGACTCGGCGATGCCGCCGACCAGCTCGGTGCGCACCAGGCCGGGGCGGATGCCGTTCACCCGGACGCCGACGCCGCCCAGCTCGTCGGCGCCGAGCCGCACCAGGTGGTCCACGGCCGCCTTCGACACGCCGTAGGCGCCGAACCAGCGGTGGGTGTTGGACGCGGCGATGGACGAGATGGCCACGAACGCGCCGCCGCCCGTCCGGGCCATCGAGCGGGCCGCGTGCTTGAGCACGAGCATCGTGCCGGTCGCGTTGAGCTCCAGCGTCTGCCGCCACGCGCCGGTGTCCAGTTGAGGCAGCGGGCCGATGGAGGTGGAGCCGCCCGCGCTGTGCACGACCGCGCGCAGCGGCGCCGTCTCGGCCGCCGCGGCGACGGCCGCCGCGACCTGCTCCTCGTCCACGACGTCGGCGACCGCGTAGCGCAGGCCGAACTCCTTGGCCGCCTCCTGCAGCCGCGCTTCGGTGCGGCCGCAGACCAGCACGTCCGCGCCGTCGGCCGCCAGCCGCCGCGCGCACGCCAGTCCGATGCCGCTGCCGCCGCCGGTGACCAGGGCGGCGGTGCCTTCCAGAGCCTTCACGGGCGGTTCCTCACTGGTCCACGGCGGTGGTGCCGCCGTCCACGGTCAGATGCGTCCCGGTGATGAACGACGCCTCGTCGCTCATCAGGAACCGCACCGCCCGCCCCACCTCGGCCGGATCGCCGAGCCGCCCCAGCGGGGCCTTGCGGGTGAAGTGGCCGATCAGTTCCTCGGGGGTGCTGCCGCGCAGCATGGGGGTGTCGATGTAGCCGGGGCAGACGGCGTTCACGCGCACGCCGTCGGCGGCCAGGTGGTGGGCGAGGGCCCGGGTCAGGCCGAGCACGCCGGCCTTGGAGGCGCAGTAGGCCGGGATGAACGCCTGGCCCTGGAACGCCTCGATGGAGGCGATCCCGACCACCGCCGAGCCGGGGTGGGCGCGCAGGTCGGCCAGCAGCTCCTGGACGATCAGCGCCTGGGCGCGCAGGTTGACGTCCAGGACCAGGTCCCAGCGCTCCTCGGTGAGGTCGCCGACCGCGTGCGGACCGGGGACCCCGGCGGCGTGCACCAGCCCGCCGATCGTGCCGAGCGCCTCCCGCGAGGCGGCCGCGGCGGCGGGCAGGGCGGCGGTGTCGGTGACGTCGAGCGCGACCGCGTGCGCGGCGACGCCGTGGGCGGCGGCGATCTCCTTGGCGGCGGCGCTGGCGTCGGCGAGGTCCCACAGCGCGACGGGCCGGCCCGCCTCGGCCAGCGCCCTCGCGCTCGCCAGGCCGATGCCCGAGGCGCCGCCGGTGACGACGACGCCGGTGCCGGGGGAACCGGCGCCGGGAGGAGGGGCGGAGGAATGGGCGGCGGGGCGGGCGGCATGAGGGGGTGGCGTCATCCGGAGCTCCCGGGGATGGTATGAGACTCCGGTCTAGACTAACGTCGCACCCAAGCAAGCGGTAGGTGCGATTACCGTCATCCTGTTCCTCCCGGAGGTGGGCGGCAAGTGCGCGAGCTGAACGGACGCGTCGCGGTGGTGACGGGCGCGGGCAGCGGCATCGGCCGCGGCCTGGCCGCCCGCCTCGCCGCCGAGGGCATGAGGGTGGCCGTCGCCGACATCGAGGCGGGCCCGCTGGAGGAGACCCGCGCGGCGCTGGCGGCCGCCGGGGCCGAGGTGACGGCGCGGGTGGTGGACGTCGGGGACGAGGCGGCCGTGCACGCCTTCGCCGACCACGTGTTCGGCGCGTTCGGGGCGGTGCACCTGCTGTGCAACAACGCGGGCGTCTTCACCGGCGGCCAGATGTGGACGCGCCCGGCCGCCGACTTCGCGTGGACGTTCCGGGTGAACACCTGGGGCGTGCTGCACGGCGTCCGGGCGTTCGTGCCCCGCATGATCGAGGGGGGCGACGAGGGGCACGTGGTCAACACCTCGTCGGTCGCGGGCCTGTTCGCCGCCCCGTTCTCCGGCGCCTACGGCATGTCCAAGTTCGCGACCTACGCCGCGACCGAGTGCCTGGCGCACGAGTTCGCCGTGAGCGGCCTGAAGCTGCGGGCGTCGGTGCTGTGCCCCGGCGGCGTCGCCACCGGCATCGCCGCCGCCGGGCGCAACCGGCCCGCCGGCCTGGCCGCCGAGCGCACCCCCGACCAGGACTTCATCGACCAGGTCATCACCGACACCGTCAGCGGCGGCATCGCGCCCGCCGAGGTCGCCGACGCGGTGGTGCGGGGCGTGCGCGAGGAGCGGTTCCTCATCCTCACCCACGAGTCCTACCGGCCGGGCCTGGTCGCGCGCGCCGAGGCGCTGGCCGCCGGGCGCCTGCCCGACCTGCCCGACTTCGAAAGCCGAGACTGAGCACGGGCAAACTGCGAGAGGATGGGGGGTGA
This sequence comes from Spirillospora sp. CA-253888, assembly GCA_050936435.1. Lineage (GTDB taxonomy): Bacteria > Actinomycetota > Actinomycetes > Streptosporangiales > Streptosporangiaceae > Spirillospora. The sequence continues at coordinate 2,344,851 of JBNJMT010000001.1, read as the reverse complement.
CCACCCGAGGAGGCGTGTTGAACGGCGATGTGCGGATCACCGTCACGCGGGCGCTGAGCAAGGAGCAGCAGGCCCGCCGCGAACGGCTGATCGAGGCCGCCCGCGTCCTGGCGCACGAGGGCGGCTACGCGGCCGTCACCATGCACGACGTCGCCGACCGCGCCGGCGTCGCCCGCGCCACCGTCTACCGCTACTTCGCCACCAAGGACCACCTGCTCACCGAGGTCGCCGCGGCCTGGGCGCACCGCGTCACCGCCGACATCGACGCGCTGGCGGTCGGCGAGACCCCGGTCGAGCGGCTGATGGAGCTGCTGGACCGCATCGTCCACGTCGCCGCCGAGGAGCGCACGCTGACCTCGGCGATCATCCAGGCGGTCACCGCCGACGACCCGAGCGTGGACGACGCCCGCACCGTGCTGTTCCTGTTCGTGCGCGACCGGCTGGCGGCGGCGATCGGCGGCCCGGTGCCCGAGCGCGAGGAGGTCGAGATCGTGCTCGGCCACGTCCTGCTGGCCGCGCTGGTCAGCCTGGCCTCGCTGCACCGCCCGGTGGAGGAGGTCGCCGCGATGGTCCGCACCTCGGGGCGGCTGGTGCTGACCGGGGCGCTGAGCGCGCAGGCCCCGGCCTGAATGGTCCGCGCGTGCCGGCCGGAATTGGTCCTGTCGCGGGGACCGGCCGCTCCCTAGCGTGTGAACGGTGACGAATCCGCTGCTCTTCCTACTGGCCGCGACGACGCTGATCGTCATCCCCGGGCCGAACCACCTGTACATCACCACGCGCAGCATCAACGAGGGTCGCCGCGCCGGGTTCGCCTCCGCGCTCGGCGTCGAGAGCGGCACGCTCGTGCACATCGCGTTCGCCGCGGCGGGCCTGTCGGCGGTGGTCGCGGCGTCGGCGACGGCGTTCGGGTTCCTGCGGTACGCGGGCGCGGCCTACCTGGCGTACCTGGCCTACCGCGCGTTCCGGAACCGGGGCGACCACGGGCCGTTGGAGCTGAAGCCGCAGCCGCTGCGCCGCGTCTACCTGGACGGGCTGCTCATCAACGTGCTGAACCCCAAGGTGGTGCTGTTCTTCCTAGCGTTCCTGCCGCAGTTCGTGGACGCGGACGCGGGGGCGGTGCCGCTGCAGATCGCGGTGATGGGGCTGGTGACGGCGCTCATCGGGCTGGTCAGCGACTTCGTGTACGCCTACGCGGCCGGGTCGATCGGGGAGTGGCTGCGCGCCCGCCCCGCCTTCCGCCGCCGCCAGGCCTACGCGACCGGCGCGATCTACCTCGGCCTCGGCGCGGCCGCGGTCCTCGCCGGGCCGAGCGCCCGCCGCGCCTGAGCCCCCGCTGTCCGGCACCGGCCATGCCCGGGGTAAGTCCTTGATTGCGCACTACCCGGCGCCTTTCCGGATTTCTCGCGAAAGCCGTTGCGTTGACCGGTGCGCCACGCCTTCCTAGGTTGACTGCAGAGCAAGGAGCCCAGTCAAATAGGGAAGGGCGAAATGACCCTGACGCGCGAAGAGGAAATCGAGCAGGCCGCCTACGAAGAAGCGGTGTCGCGATTGTCGAAGGCGTCGGTGAACAAGCACTGGGAGCCCTATCGCGACATTCCCTGGGACGACCCCGACCACGCCGTCGATCCGGAGGACCCGCGCTGGATCCTGCCGCCGTCGGACCCGCTGTCGTCCCACCCCTGGTACCGCGCGCAGCCGGCGGAGGTGCGGGCGCGCATCGGCCTGTACCGGCAGGCCAACGTCGCCAAGGTGGGGATGCAGTTCGAGAACCTGCTCAACCGGGGCCTGCTCGCCTACGCGCTGCGGCTGCCCAACGGCTCGGCCGAGTTCCGCTACGTCTACCACGAGATGATCGAAGAGGGGCATCACGGGCTGATGTTCCAGGAGTTCGTCAACCGCAGCGGCACCGCCGTGGCCGGACTGCCGCGCCCGCTGCGCTGGGCGGGCGAGGCGGTGCAGGTGTTCAGCGTGCTCAGCCCCGCCCTCTACTTCTTCGGGGTGCTGGCGGGCGAGGAGCCGATCGACCACATGCAGCGCCGCGTCCTGCGCGACGACGGCGGGCACCCCCTGCTCAACAAGATCATGGCCATCCACGTCGCCGAGGAGGCGCGGCACATCTCCTTCGGCCGCCGGTTCCTGCGCCACCACGTGCCGCGCATGGCCGCGCCGTCGCGGTTCCTGCTGAGCCTCGGCGTGCCGCCGACCGCCAAGGTGATGGCGATCGTGATCCTCACCCCGCCCGCCGCGATGGGCCGCACCTTCGACATCCCCAAGGACGTTCTCAAGAGCGTTTACTGGGAATCGCAGGAATCCAGGGACGCGCTCGCCGACGCGGTTTCCGGCATCCGCGAACTGTGCGTCGAAATAGGTCTCGTCAATCCGGTGAGCAAACGCCTTTGGAAAGCGCTCGGTATCTGGCGCGAGCCCTGATCCGCAAAGGACGGCCCACCGTTCGGCGGCCCAGGGGCGAGAGCGACCGGCCCCCGACCGCCTCCCGCGAGGGGGCGTAAGGCCCGGAGAATCCGGCCGCCCGGAGCGAAGCCGGCGCCGCGCGGCCCCGGGGCGGGACGATTCTTGTCAGCACGTTGACAAGAACCCGCGCCTAATGTGTCGCCGGATGTGCAGTGTTCCCGATCACGTCCCGGTAGCTTCCGTTACGCCCCGACCACCCCGAGGGGGCAGGAGGTGCCGACGGTGACGACCCTGGAGGAACGACCGCAGCTCAAGCCCTGGGCCGTGGTGCCGGCCGAGATAGCCGAGGTGTTCCGGCCGCACCTGCGCACGTTGTCGCAGGAGATGATCGAGGAGATCGTCGCGGGCGTGCCCGAGTACGCGCGGCCGGAGAACGAGGAGTACGCGCGCACCGTGCGGGTCGCGGTCGAGGGCGCGCTGCGCCAGTTCGTCGACCTGATCGGCAACGCCGACGCGTCCTGGGACCAGGTGGTCACCGTCTACCGGGAGATCGGCTGGGGCGAGGCGCGCGAGGGCCGCAACCTGGACGTCCTCCAGACCTGCATGCGCCTCGGCGCCCGCGTGGCGTGGCGGCGGCTGGCGGCCGAGTCCGAGCAGCTCAACGTGTCGCGCCGCACGCTGGCCAGCATCGCCGAGGCCATCTTCGCCTTCCTGGACGAGATCGCGCGGGCCGCCACCGAGGGCTACACCAAGGCGCGCGAGCAGGAGGCCGGCGAGCTGGAGCACCGCCGCCGCAGGCTGCTGGACATGCTGCTGGCCGAGCCGCCCGCCGCCCCGCAGGCCGTCACCGACCTCGCCCGGCTCGCGCAGTGGCGGGTGCCGCGCACGGTCGCGGCGGTGGTGCTGTTCGAGCGCGGCCAGGAGCCGTTCTCCCACCCCTCGCTCCCGCCGGACGTGCTGGCCGACGTCAACCGCCGCGAGCCCTGCCTGATCGTGCCCGACCCCGAGGGCCCCGGCCGGGGCCGGATGCTGGACGGTGCGCTGCGCAACTGGGTCGCCGCGATGGGGCCGACCGTGCGCACCGAGGACGCCGCCAAGTCGCTGCGCTGGGCGCGCGAGGCGCTGCCGCTGGCGCGGCGCGGCATCCTGCCGTCCGACGGGCTGATCCGCTGCGCCGACCACATGCCGACGCTGGTGGTGTTCAAGGACGAGGAGCTGGTGCGCGCGGTCGCCGACCTGCGGCTGGCCCCGCTGAAGACCGTGCGGCCCCGGCACCGCGAGCGCCTGATGCGCACGCTGCTGGCCTGCCTGCAGAACGGCTTCAACGCGACCGAGGTCGCCAACCGGCTGCACGTCCACCCGCAGACCGTCCGCTACCGGCTGCACCAGCTGGAGGAGCTGTTCGGCGAACGCCTCTACGACCCCGAGTCGCGGCTGGAGATGGAGATGGTGCTGACGGTGTGGCTGTCCACCCCCGACGACGGCCCCGGCGAGGTGATCCCGCTGGAGGCGCGGCGCGAGGCGGCGGCGCCGCTCCCGGCGGCCCGCGACAAGGGCTGAACCCTCTCTCCATCAAACGATTGACCGGGAGCGGCGGCGCCCTTACCGTGAGGCCGTGACCAGCGACACCGGCCGTGACCGGATCATCGAGGCCGCCACCCGGCTGTTCGCCGCCCGCGGCTACGACGGCACCTCCACCCGCCTCATCGCCGACGCGGCCGGGCTCAACATCGCGACCGTCGCCTACCACGCGGGCGGCAAGCGCGAGCTGTACCTGGCGGTCATGGAGCGCGCCCACCAGACCGAGCGCGCCGCCCTGGACGAGGCGCTGGCGGCCTTCACCCCGGACGCGGCCGGGGTGCGCGCGCTGGTGGACCGCTACCTCGACTTCTGCGTCCGCCATCCCGAGATCCCGGCGCTGTGGACGCGCCGCTGGCTGTCGGACGCGGCCGACATGGCCGACCTGGAACGCCGCTACGCGCGCCCGCTCGTCGAACGGGCCGCCGCCGCGGTCGCCGCGGCGGCGGGCCCCGGCGTGGACGTCGAGTACGCGGTGATGACGGTCATCTGGTGCACCCACGGCTTCGGCAGCGGCGGCGTGCCCGGACCCGACGGGGAGCGGCACGGCACGGCCGACCCCGCCGAGGTCGCACGCTTCCGCGCCCACCTGCACACCCTGGTCGCCCGCCTGCTGGGGCTGCCGTCATGACGGCCACCGGCACGGGGACCCCGCCGCTCACGCGCGGCCGGCTGCTCGGCTACGGCGTCGGCTCGGTCGGCACCGGCGTGTTCGCGGCCGTGCCGGGCCTGCTGCTCCTGTACTACCTGACCGACGTGCTGGGCGTCTCGGCCGCGCTCGCCGGGGCCGTCCTGGTGCTCCCCAAGGCGTGGGACGTGCTGCTCAACCCGATCGTGGGGGCCGCCAGCGACCGCGAGGCCGTCCGCACCGGCCGCCGCACGCGGCTGCTGCTGGTCGGCGCGCTGACGCTGCCGATCGGGTTCGCCGCCACGTTCCTGGTGCCCTCGCCGGACCTCGCCGTCGCCTGGACGGGCGGGGCGTTCCTGCTGGCCGCGACCGCGTTCGCCTGCTTCCAGGTGCCCTATGTGGCGCTGCCCGCCGAGATCTCCGACCGGCCCGACCAGCGCGGCCGCGCGATGGCCTGGCGGATCGTCTGCCTCACCCTCGGCATCCTGCTGGCGGGCGGCCTCGCCCCGGTGCTGGTGAACGCGGCGGGCGGCGGGCGCGGCGGGTACGCGCTGATGGCGGCGGTGATCGGCGTGCTGATGCTGGCGGCGCTGCTGGCCAGCGCGCTCGGCACCCGCTGGATCCCGTCCCGGCCCGGCCCGCGCCCGCTCGGGCTGGCCGCCGCGCTGCGCACCGCGCGCGGCAACCGGCCGTTCTTCGCGCTGCTCGGCGCGTTCACCGCGCAGGCCCTGGCCACCGCGATCATGCTGGCGGGCGCGCCGTACGCGGCGACCTACCGGCTGGACGACTACGGCCTCACCTCGGTGGCGTTCGTGTGCATGGTCGGGCCGAGCCTGGTGGCGGTCCCGGTCTGGGAGCGCCTGGCGCGCCGCCACGGCCACGTGCCCTGCTACCTGGCGGCGGTGCTGCTGTTCGCGGCGGCGGCCGCCGCGCTGTACCCGGCCGTGGGCGCCGGGGCCGTCGCGCCCTCGCTGGCGCTGATCGGCGTGATCGGCGTCTGCTACGCCGCCGTGCAGCTGCTGCCGCTGTCGCTGCTGCCCGAGACCGTGCGCGCGGACGCCGGGCGCACCGGGCACGCGCAGTCCGGCGCGTTCACCGGCCTGTGGACGGCCGCCGAGACCGGCGCGCTGGCGCTGGGGCCGGGGGTGTTCGCGCTGATCCTGGCGGCGACCTCGTTCCGCTCGGCCGACTTCGACCACCCGGCGCGCCAGCCGGACTCGGCGCTCGCCGGGCTCACCGCCGGGTTCACCCTCGTCCCGGCCCTGATCATGCTGCTCAGCGTCCCGCTGCTGCTGGCCTACCGCCGCCTCGCGAAAGAAGACCATGGCTGAACCCGTGCTGCCGGAGACCGGCCGCGCCACCGACGACCTGCTCGCCGAACTCGCCCGCCTGCGCGCCGCCGACCTCCCGGTGCGCGGCGGCAAGGTCACCGCCTACGTCTACGACACCGGCCGCGCCGACGTGCACGACGCCGCCGCCCGCGCCTACCTGGAGACGCTGGAGGTCAACGGGCTGGACCCGACCGCCTTCCCCAGCATCGTGGCGCTGGAGCGGCAGGTGCTCACCGCGGTCGCCGAACGGCTCGGCGGCTCGGCCGCCACGCCCGGCATCTTCACCAGCGGCGGCACCGAGTCGATCATGCTGGCGGTGAAGGCGGCCCGCGACGCGCGCCCGGTGGAGGGCAGGCCCCAGATCATCGTGCCGAGCAGCGCGCACCCCGCCTTCCACAAGGCCGCGCACTACCTCGGCCTGGAGATCACGCCGGTGCCGGTGGACCCCGGCACCTTCTGCGCCGACCCCGCCGCCATGGCCGCCGCGCTGACCGACCGGACCGTGCTCGTGGTGGCGTCCGCGCCGTCCTACCCCCAGGGCGTGCTGGACCCGGTCGCCGACATCGCCGCGCTGGCCGCCGCGCACGGCGTGCCCTGCCACGTGGACGCGTGCGTGGGCGGCTGGGTGCTGCCGTGGCTGCGCGAGACCGGCCGCGAGGTCGCGCCGTTCGACCTGTCGGTGCCGGGCGTGACGTCGATCTCCTGCGACCTGCACAAGTACGGGTACGCGCCCAAGGGCGCCTCGGTGGTGCTGTTCGCCGACCAGGCGCTGCGCCGCGCGGCCTACTTCGCCTCCGCCGCCTGGCCCGGCTACACCGTCATCAACTCGGGGGTGCAGAGCAGCAAGAGCGCCGGCCCGCTGGGCGCCGCGTGGACGACCCTCATGGCGATCGGCGCCCAGGGCTACCGCGACCTGGCGACCGGGGCGATGAAGGCGGCCGACGCGCTGATGGCGGGCGTCGCCGGCATCCCCGGCCTGCGGGTGCTCGGCACGCCGGACGCGCCGCTGGTCTCGATCGCCTCCGACGACCCGGCGCTGAACGTGTTCGTGCTGGCGGACGAGGCGCGCGCCCGAGGCTGGTTCTTCCAGCCGCAACTGTCCTTCCAGGGCATCCCGGCGAACCTGCACTTCACGCTGACCGGCGTCAGCGAGCGGGCCGTGGACCCGCTGCTGGTCGCGCTCGCCGAGTCCGCCGAGGCGGCCCGCGCCGCCGGACCGCCGGACGTGCCCGCCGAACTGGCCGCCGCGCTCGCCGACCTCGACCTCGAAAGCCTGGACGACGCGGGCTTCGCGGGCCTGCTGTCGGCCGTCGGGGTGGACCTGAACGGCGGCGGCGAACCCGAGATGGCCATGGTCAACGCCGTGCTGGACGCGCTGCCGCCCGCCACCCGCGAGGCCCTGCTGATCCGCTTCCTGTCGGCCCTGTACTCGGGCCACCTGTAGCCGTCAGCCGAGGCGGATCAGCCGCGACAGCAGGGACGGCTCCTCCAGCGGCTCGGACGGGCTCACCGGCAGGCGGCCCGCACCGGCGGTGACGGTGCCGACCCGCTCGCCGGGGGCCGCCTCGTGCGGCGGGTCGCCCGCCACGCCCAGCGGCACGGTCAGGCCGGGCCAGCCGACGACGTTCAGCGGCGCCTTGGCGACCAGCGGGGTCGTGCCGCCGAGCCCGTCGTCCACGCGCGCGATCGGCCTGCCCGCCGGGGCGAGGTTGGCCGAGACCAGCGCGTTCCCGGCGGCGGCGACCACCCGCTGCGCGGCGTTGACCGCGAGCGCGGCGCTGCCCTGCACGCCCGGGACGCGCTGCCCCATGACCGCGCCGACCACCGTGGTGGGGACGCCGCCGACGCGCTTGCGGGCCGCGAACACGAAGTTGCCGCCCGCCCTGTCGGTGTAGCCGGTCTTGCCGCCGACCACGCCGTACCGGCCGAGCAGGAAGTTGCCGCCGGTCCGGGCGCGCCCGCCGGCGGCCGGCACGTAGGTGCGCTTGGCGACCGTCTCGGCGAACGCGGGGATCTTCATGGCGGCGGTCAGCAGCCTCACCTGGTCGGCGGCGGTGCTGACGGTGCCCGCGTCGTAGCCGCTCGGGTCGGTGTAGGTGGTGGCGGCCATGCCGAGGGAGCGGGCGGCCTCGTTCATCTTGGCCACGAACGCCTGGACGTTCCCGCCCGAGTCCCAGCGGGCCAGCTCGTGCGCGACGTCGTTGGCCGAGATGATCATCAGGGCCTCCAGCGCCTTGCGCTCGGTGAGCCGCAGGCCCGGGGTGATGCCGAGCAGCGACTCCTGGCGCCGGTGCCGGCCGGGCAGCTCGGCGATGCCCTGGGGCGACACGGTGAACTCCGGCCCGTCCTCGCCCGACCGCAGGGGGTGGCCGCGCAGGATGACGTAGGCGGTCATGACCTTGGCGACGCTGGCGGTCGGGATGGGCGCGGAGCCGCCCGCCGACCCCATGGTGCCCAGCCCCTCCACGGCGACGGCGGCCTGCCCGCCGGAGGGCCAGGGGAGGACGGGCGCGGCGCCGGGGAAGGTGTGCGACGCGGCGGGGAGGCTCAGCTCGATGGAGGGCTCGGGCACCGGCCGCAGAAGCTGCCCGGTGACGACCCCGGCGACGAGGATGAGCGCGGCCACGAGCGTGATGAGGACCTTGCGACCGCGCTTCTTCGGCTCGGGCTCGGGCTCAGGCGCGGGCCGGTCGTCGGTCGCGGCGGGGTAGGCGTAGGAGGGCGCCTCCGGCTGCGCGAACGGAGCGATGTCGTGGGGCGCGTAGACGGGGTCCTCGGCGGTGGGACGGGCCGGGGGAGCGGCCGGCGGGGGCTCGCTCGCACGCCACTGGGCGGTCCACTGCCCGTTGGGATCGAGGGTGGGGAGGGCGCGCTCGGGGATGGGCTCGGCGTCCTCGGGGACGGCGGGCTCCTCCTCGGGCGGCAGACGGCGGGGAGGGTGGTTGCGAGAGGGGAGCGGGATGTCGTCCCGAGTGACGGCGGCACCGGGCCGCCCGGAGCCGTGCGGGCTGACGGGGGTCTCTGCGGAGTGCCGGGGGTTGGCCGGGGTCTCGCTGGGACTGCGCGGAAGGACGGGGGTCTCTGCGGAGTCGCGCGGGGAGGCGGGCCGTCCGGCGGGCGGCCGCGGACTGGCCGGGGGCTGGCCGGAGTCGCGCGGGCTGACGGGCGTTTCAGCGGAGTGCCGGGGGCTGGCCGGGGCCTCACTGGGACTGCGCGGAGAGATGGGGGTCTCGGCGGAGCTGGGTGCCTCGGCGGAGTCGCGCGGAGGCGCAGGTGTTTTCGCCGAACGCTGTGGGTTTGCCGGCGTTTCTTCGGTGCTGCTCGGGCTCGCTGGGGTGTCGTCGGCGCGTCGAGAGGCGGCGGGCTCTTCCTTCGCCTCGGCGGAAGGCTGTGAGGTGACCGGCGTCTCAGCGGAGTCGCGCGGGGAGGCGGGCTTCTCTGCCGACGGGCGAGGACTGGTCGGCTTCTCCTCGCCGGAGTCGCCCGGGGAGGGCGGGGTTTCGCCGGAGTCGCTCTCATCGCCCGGGGACTCGGCGGGGCCGCGAGGGCTTGCGGGCGTCTGCTCGGCGGGCACGGACGGCTGGGGCGCCGTCTCTTCGGAATCGCTCGGGTCCTCCGGAGCCTCCTCGGCCGCGGCCGGTTCCTCCTCCGCCTCTTCGGAGTCCTCTGTGGGCTCGTCCGTAGACTCTTCCTCGTCCTCGGCGGGCTCCTCCACAGTCTCTTCCGAGTCCTTCGCAGGCTCCTCGACGGGCCCCTCCGCCGAGGGCTTCATGACGGGGAACTCGGTCGTGCCCGTACGCGCCTGCTCCTCGACCGGGTCCTCCGCCGGTTGCGGCGTCGAATGCGCGTTGTCCACAGCACGACCTCCTCGGCTTGGCTTCGACACACAGACAGGAAGCGGCCTCAGAGCCGATGAATCCCCCCGTACCCACCTGGAAGATGCGCAGCCTAGTCGGAAAGTTCACTTTGTTATGAATCGGTGATCATCTTTTTTGCGGCGGCCGTGAACCCGATCCGGGCCTGGCGGAGATACACCGCTGTCATGTCCCCGACAGGAAGGCCGGGTCGTATGCGATGGTGGCCACGGTGAGCGCGTTCCTCGCCGGCGCGCGGACGGCCGGCGCGCCCTCGGCGTACGGCGACGCCGAACTGATCAGCAGATCGCACGCCGACCCCGAGGCGTTCGCAGAGCTGTTCGACCGCTACGCGCCGATGCTGTACCGCTACGTCTCCCGCCGCCTCGGCCCCGAGGTGGCCGAGGACCTGGTGGGGGAGACGTTCCTGGTCGCGTTCGGCAAGCGCGGCCGGTACGACCTGGCGCACTCCGACGCCCGGCCCTGGCTGTTCGGCATCGTCACCAAGCTGGTCGCGCGCCACCACCGCTCCGAGGCCGCGCGCTACCGGGCGCTGCGGCGCAGTCCCGTGGAGGGGGCCGTGGAGTCCCCGGCCGACGCCGTGGCCGCCATGGTCAGCGCCTCCGCCGTCCGGCCCCTGCTGGCCGAGGCGCTCGCCGCGCTGCCGCGCCGCGACCGGGACGTCCTGCTGCTGGTGGCGTGGGGTGACCTGACCTACGAGGAGGTCGCGCAGGCGCTCGGCATCCCGGTCGGCACCGTTCGGTCCCGGCTCAACCGGGCCCGCCGCAAGGTGCGGGCGGCGCTGGGCGACACCAACCCCCTGTCCGGCGACCTGAGCGAGGAGGCGTAGCCATGGACGACCTCAAGGCGATCCGCGATCTCGGCGACGGCCTCGGGCACGAACCGCCCGCCACCCTGGTCCGGCAGCGCCAAAGGCTGCTGGACGCCGCCGGGGGCCGCGCGCCGCGCCGCCGCCGGGCCGGGTGGCTCATCATCGGCGTGGTCGCGGCCGTCACCGCCGCGCTCATCCTCGTCCCCACCGTCGTGCTGCGCGGCGGGGACGACGGCCCCGGCGGCAAGGGCCGCCGCGAGGCGGCGGCCGCCCCGACCAAGACGATCAACGTGCTGCTCATCGGCTCGGACGCGCGGGGCGGCGCCGCGCGCCAGGCCCGCTCCGACACCCTCGTGCTGGCCCGCCTGCCCGCCGACGGCAAGCGGCCCCGGCTGCTCAGCCTGCCCCGCGACCTCATGGTGGACCTGCCCGCCTGCGGCCGCTCCCCGGCCCGCCGGGGGCCGCTGAACTCGGCGTTCACCGAGGGCGGCGCGGCGTGCACCGAGGCGGCGGTCGAGAAGCTCTCCGGCGTGCGCGTGGACCGCACGGTGACGATCGGGTTCACCGGGTTCAAGGCGATGGTGAAGGCGCTCGGCTCGGTTCCGATCACGCTGCCCAAGGCCGTGGACGATCCCAAGTCGGGCCTGCGGCTCCCCGCCGGACGGCACCGCGTCACGGGCGCGGCCGCGCTCGCGTACGTGCGGACCAGGCACGGCCTCGGCGACGGCTCCGATCTCGACCGCATCAAGCGCCAGCAGCGCTTCATGGCGGCGCTCGCGCGCGAGGCCAAGGACATGCGGCTGAAGAACCCCGTCCGGTTCGCGGCGTTCCTCCGGGCGGCCGCCGGGGCGGTCGAGATCAGGCCGTCGATGGACTTCGCCACGCTGAAGCGCCTCGCCGAGACCGTCGAGACCGATACCGCCGTGTTCGCGACCGTCCCGGTCCGCCCGGACTCCCGCGACTTCAACCGGCTGGCGCTCGGCCCGACCGCGCCCTCGGTGTTCGCCCAGTTCAAGTAAGAGCCGCCCGCAGGTGACGCTGTGCCCAGGGATGATCGGAGGTGTCCTGGGCACAGCAGGGGCATGCTGAGACCAGCGGAAGATCGGAGACTGCCGGAAAGCCTGGGGCCGCATGGGCGCGGCTCCTACTGGATCGAGTCCACCCCGCCCACCTCCCATCCTCGCCTGGCCGAGGACGCCGTGGTGGACGTCGCGGTGGTCGGCGGCGGCATCGCCGGCCTGAGCGCGGCGTGGGAGCTGACCCGCGCGGGCCGGACGGTGGCGGTCCTGGAGGCGCGCCGCATCGTGACGGGGGCGACCGGCCACACCACCGGGCGGCTGTCGGCGCTGCACCCCTACCTGTACCGGCCCCTGCACAAGGCGCACGGCGCCGAGGCGGTCCGGCTGTACGCGCACTCGCAGCAGGACGCGGTCGAGCACGTCATCCGGACGGCCGAGCGGCTCGGCATCGACTGCGAACTGGAGCTCCGCCCCTCGCACGTGTTCGTGACCGACCCCGACGAGGCCGCCGAGCTGCGCGACGAGGGCGAGGCGGTGCGCGAGGCGGGGCTGCCCGCCGAGTTCGTCACCGGGACCGGACTGCCATTCGAGGTGGCGGGCGCGCTGCGGCTGGACGACCAGGTGCAGTTCCACCCGCGCCGCTACCTGCTCGGGCTGGCCGAGGCGATCGTCGCGGCGGGCGGCCGGATCCACGAGGAGACGCGGGCCGTCCGCCTGGACGAGGGGGACCGGTGCACGCTGACCACCGACGGCGGCCACCGCGTCCGGGCCCGCGACGTGGTGCTGGCGACGCTGCACCCCGTCTTCGGTGGCGAACGCGCGGACTCGCGGCTGGCGACCCTGCGCGAACTCGTCATCACGACCGTCATCCCGGACGACCGGGACCTGGACGGCATGTACATCACCCGCGCGTCCAACACGCGCTCGGTGCGGACCGCGCCCTACGGCGAGGGCCGCCGCCTGCTGCTGGTCACGGGCGAGTCCTTCTCCCCGGGGGAGGGAAAGGCGACCGAACGGTACGCGAACCTGGCCCGCTGGGCGTACGACCACTTCGGGATCACCACGTTCGAGCACGGCTGGTCGGCGCAGGACACCAAGACCGGCGACCAGCTCCCGTTCGTCGGCCCCTGGCCCGGCCGCTCGGGGCACGTCTACGCCGCCACGGGCTTCGCACGTTCGGGGATGAGCCACGGCGTCATGGCGGGCAAGCTGCTGGCGGCGCTGATGACCGGCCGCCGCCCCGCCTGGGCCGACCTGTACGACCCGCGCCGCGAGGACGCCCCCGCCATGGACGCCGGCGCGCCCGGCGCCCACCGGTCGGTCGGCGGCCGTACGGTCGCCGACATCGCGCCCGGCTCCGGCGCCGTCGTGCGCGTCGACGGCCGCCCCTGCGCCGTCTACCGCGACGAGGACGGCGCCCTGCACGCGCTGACGGCGGTCTGCCCGTACTCGGGCTGCCTGGTGGTGTTCAACGAGGTGGACCGCACGTGGGAGAGCCCCTGCCACGGCTCGCGGTTCGACCTCGACGGCATGGTGCTCGACGGCCCCGCGACCGAACCGCTGGAACCCGTCGAGATCGAGGAATGACCGCCGCCCGACCGGGTAGGGCGGGACCCACTCCGAACCCGACGGAAAGGAGCGCGCGATGGCCAGCAAGGTCAAGGACATCATGACCGACTCGCTCGCGACCGTCTCACCGCAGGACGACATCGTCACGGTGGCGCGGAAGATGCGCGACGAGGACGTCGGCGCGGTACTGGTGACCGAGGGCGGCACCCTCCGCGGCCTGGTCACCGACCGCGACCTGGTGGTGCGCGGGCTGGCGGGCGGCGGCGACCCGGCCGCCAAGCAGGTGTCGGGTTGCGCCAGCGAGGCGACCGCCAGCGTGAGCCCGGACGACTCGCTGGAGACGGCCGCCAAGCTCATGCGGGAGCACGCGGTCCGGCGGCTGCCGGTGGTGGACGACGGGCGCCCGGTGGGCATCGTCTCCCTCGGCGACCTGGCGATGGAGAAGGACGAGGACTCGGCGGTCGCCGACATCAGCGCCGCCAAACCGAACCTTTGAGGAGGGTGGTGGTGGGCCCGGGACCCCTTCGCGGGGGTCCCGGGCCTTCGGCGTTCACAGGGCGTCCAGCAGGCGGGCCAGTTCCTCTTCGGTGTTGTAGTAGTGCACCGACGCGCGGACGGCGGAGGCCGGGGCGCGGGGGTCGTAGCCGTGGTCCCGGGGGAGGGTGACGCTGACGTTGACGCGCTTCTCGCGGAGGGCGAGCTTGAGGTCGACGGCGTCCCGGCCGGCGACGGTGAAGGTCACGATGCCCGAGCGGCGCTCGCCCCGGTCCAGGACGGTGGTGTCCGGCCGTTCGGCGAGGGCCGACCGCAGCGTCGCCGCGAGCCCGGTGACGCGCTCCTCGATCGCGGGCAGGCCCAGGGCGAAGGCGTAGTCGGCGGCGACGCCGAGCCCGATCTGCCCGGCGACGAAACGTTCCCACGTCTCGAAGCGGCGCGCGTCCGGCCGCAGCCGGTAGTCGCCGGGCGGGAGCCAGGTCGCGGCCTGGAGGTCGGTGAACGGCGGCTCCAGCGACTCCACGATCTCCCGCCGCGCGTACAGGAAGCCGGTGCCGCGCGGGCCCCGGAGGAACTTGCGGCCGGTCGCCGACAGCAGGTCGCAGCCGATGCGGGTCACGTCCACGTCGAGCTGGCCGACCGACTGGCAGGCGTCCAGCAGGAACAGCGCCCCGGCCTCCCGGCACAGGCGGCCGACCTCCTCGGCGGGGTTGACCAGGCCGTTCTGGGTCGGCACGTGGTTGATCGAGACCAGCCGCACGTCGCCTGAGGTCAGCTCGCCGGCCAGCGCGTCCAGGTCGATCTGCCCGTGCGCGTCGTCGCGGACGGGCCGCACGCGCGCGCCCGTCCGCCGGGCGATCTGCTGGTAGGCGATGGCGTTGCTGGAGTACTCGCTGGTCGTGGTGAGGATGCGGTCACCCTTTGCGAAGGGGATGGAGTAGAAGGCCAGGTCCCAGGCGCGCGTGGCGTTCTCGACGTAGGCGATCTCCTCGGGGCGCGCGCCGATCAGCCGGGCGACGGCGGGGTAGAAGTTCGCGATCTCCTCGTGCGCGCGCTCCTGGGCCTCGTAGCCGCCGGTCATCTCCTCCAGTTCGAGGTGGCCGAGCACGGCGTCCATGACCGGCTGGGGCGGCAGGGCGGCCCCGGCGTTGTTGAGGTGCGCCGTCTCGGCGCACCCCGGCGTCAGCTCCCGCACCCGCTCGATGTCGATGCCCACGGCGCCCCCTCGTCGAAGATCGGGTCTCCATTCAAACCGAAACTGTCAGACCCCCGGGAGACACTGCGAGTGCAGTCGCCCTTGACCTCAACCTTGCTTGAGGACGCACGATGGCGGCGAGATCCACCACAGGAGGGCGGCAGGGCGATGAGCATGGAAGTGACCGCATGGATGTCGCTGCACCACATGATGAACGCGCAGAACGACCGCAAGCCGTTCTCGCGCGCGACGTTCCGCCGGATCTGGAGGTTCGCGCGGCCGCATAGACGGGCGCTGACGGCGTTCCTGGGGATCAGCGTGGTGATGGCGGTCCTCGCGGTCGCCACGCCCGTGCTGGCCGGGCGCGTGGTCAACACGATCGTCGGCGGCGGCGCGACCGACACCGTCGTGTGGCTGGCGGTCGTCATCGCGGTGCTGGCGCTGGCGGAGGGCGTGCTCGGCCTGCTCAACCGCCTGCTGTCGGCCCGGATCGGCGAGGGCCTGATCCTCGACCTGCGCACGGCGGTGTTCGACCACGTGCAGCGGATGCCGGTGGCCTTCTTCACCCGCACCCGCACCGGCGCGCTGGTCAGCCGGCTCAACAACGACGTGATCGGCGCGCAGCGCGCGTTCAGCGACACGCTGTCGGGCGTGGTCAGCAACCTGGTCACGCTGCTGCTGACGTTCGCGGTGATGATCAAGATCTCCTGGCAGATCACGCTGCTGGCGCTGGTCCTGCTGCCGGTGTTCGTGCTGCCGGCGCGGCGCATGGGCAGCCGCCTCGCCCGCCTGGAGCGCGAGGCCGCGGCGCACGACGCGGCGATGAGCACCCAGATGACCGAGCGCTTCTCGGCGCCCGGCGCGACGCTGGTCAAGCTGTTCGGCCGCCCGGCGCGCGAGTCGGCCGAGTTCGCCGCCCGCGCCCGCCGCGTCCGCGACATCGGCGTCCGCACGGCGATGGTGCAGCACGTGTTCATCACCGCCCTGACCATGGTGTCGGCGCTGGCGCTCGCGCTGGTCTACGGCCTGGGCGGCTTCTTCTCCCTCAGGGGCAGCCTGGACGCGGGCGCGGTGGTGGCCCTCGCCCTGCTGCTGACCCGCCTGTACGCGCCGCTGACGGCGCTGGCGAGCGCGCGCGTCGAGGTCATGAGCGCGCTGGTCAGCTTCGAGCGGGTCTTCGAGGTCCTCGACCTGAAGCCGCTGGTGGCCGAGAAGGCCGAGACGCGCGAGGTGCCCGAGGGCCCGGTCTCGGTCGAGTTCGACAAGGTGACCTTCGCCTACCCGAGCGCCGACAAGGTGTCCCTGGCCTCCCTGGAGGAGGTCGCGACGCTCGACACCCGGGGCGGCGTGAACGTGCTGCACGAGGTGTCGTTCCGCGCCGAGCCCGGCCAGATGATCGCACTGGTGGGCAGCTCGGGTGCGGGCAAGTCGACGATCGCCCAGCTGCTGCCGCGCCTGTACGACGCCGACGCCGGCAGCGTCCGCCTGGGCGGCGTGGACGTGCGCGACCTGTCGTTCCAGAAGATCCGCGACACCCTCGGCATGGTGACGCAGGACGGCCACCTGTTCCACGAGTCGATCCGCGAGAACCTCCTGCTGGCCCGCCCGGAGGCGGCCGAGGCCGACCTGTGGGACGTCCTGGACCGCGCCCGCCTGTCGGACCTCATCCGGAGCCTGCCCGACGGCCTGGACACCATCGTCGGCGAGCGCGGCTACCGCCTGTCGGGCGGCGAGCGCCAGCGCCTGACGATCGCCCGCCTGCTGCTCGCCCACCCCCGCGTGGTGATCCTGGACGAGGCGACCGCGCACCTGGACTCGACCTCCGAGGCGGCGGTGCAGGAGGCGCTGTCGGAGGCGCTGGACGGCCGCACCGCCGTGGTGATCGCGCACCGCCTCTCCACGATCCGCGCCGCCGACCAGATCCTGGTGGTGGAGGCGGGCCGCATCGTCGAGCGAGGCACGCACGAGGAACTGCTGGCACAGAACGGCCGCTACACCGAGCTGTACCGGACCCAGTTCGCGGACCAGTCCCCGGCGCCGCTTCCGCAGGCGGAAGAGATCGCCGTGGCCTGACCGCGTTTCCGTGAGGGCCGTCCCGGGAAGGGGCGGTCCTCACGCCATTCTCGGCTCAGAACCGCCTGAACGTTGGAAGGACCCGCTTGGCCACGGGGGAGGGAGCAGGCGGGCCCGGACGATAGAACACAGGCGGGGGACCCTGCGCCTGCGGGGTCTACCGCCGGTTCTACACGGCCATCAAATGGGCCACGAGATCGAGCATGCGCCCCAGAGGGGCATACCGAATGCGACACGTCATGGCCGTCCACGACGATCACGCGAACGGACCGGTGCCGTACCGGCCGCGTCCTGACGACCTCGGCGAACTGCGACGTGCCACAGCGGACCACGAGACGGGTGCTGAAGCCTGCGTGGAGGCGGACAGCGCGGACCAGGGCCACCAGCGCCAGCTCCGCGGCGACCCCGGCCCTGTGCTCTGCACACGCCCAACGACCCCAGCCCCGTGCCCGTACGTTGACCGCCCAGCCCAGCCACGGGGGGCGGGGGTGCAGGGGGCGGAGCCCCTTGCCCAGGGGCTCGCGGGGGACGGAGTCCCAGCGGCATTTGAGAAAGCAGGCAGGCGCGAAGCGCCTTCCTTATGGGGGGTGTGGGGGGCTTGCCCCCTGCCGGGGTCGTAGGGGCGGGCCCCTGCCCGGACGACGCACGCTCGGCGCGAGCCCTGGCGAGCGCCGGGCGTGCGGCGCCCGGATGTGGGGGTTTGGGGGGACGTCCCCCCAAGGAGACACAGCCGCTTTCGCCGAGGTCGCTGCACCGACTTGATCTGTGGGGGTCTACACCCGACCGCCCAACCGCACCACGCGCGGGTTTGCCAACGTGACCAACGACCCCGGCCCCGCGCAGGGTTAGGTACACGCGCGCATCGGCCCCAGCCACGCGGGGGGTTCTGCAGATGAGCAGCGACCTCAACCCCGCGCTCCGCACCCGAGCAGCGACCCTGGCCCCGCGCCCTGTACGTGACCAGCGATCCTGGCCCCGCGCGGGTTTGCCGGCCTACCCAACGACCCCGGCCCCGCGCGGGGTTAGGTGCACGCGCGCAGCAGGCCCAGCCCGTACGGGGTCGGGAGCAGCACATCGGTGCTCAGTCCAGCCGCGCGCGGGTTGGTGCACGGGCCCGGCCGCCCCGAGCTCATGCCCTGCGCCCGCCCGTGGTCACGGCGGGCTTGGCCAGGCACAGAACGCGAGCTGAGGCCGCAGGTCAGGTGCAGCGCGCGGGCTGAGGTTCCCGGTCACGTGCAGGGCGCGGGGTCGGGGTCGCTGGTCGGGTGCAGGGCGCGGGCTGAGGTCGTTGGCCGGGTGCGGAAACCCCCGCGTGGCTGGGGCCGGTGCGGGCGTGCACTCAACCCCGCGCGGGGCTGTGGTTGTTGGTCACGTTGGCAAACCCGCGCGGGGCTGAGCTGGGTGGGGCCGTGTAGACCCCCACGGACTGAGTCGGTGCCTTGGCTGCGGCGAAAGCGGCTGTGTTTGCCTTGGGGGGCCGGCCCCCCAAACCCCCACATCCGGGCGCCGCCCGCCCGGCGCTCGCCAGGGCTCGCACCGTGCGTGCGTCGTCCGGGC
The DNA here is from genome assembly GCA_050936435.1 of Spirillospora sp. CA-253888. Lineage (GTDB taxonomy): Bacteria > Actinomycetota > Actinomycetes > Streptosporangiales > Streptosporangiaceae > Spirillospora. The sequence continues at coordinate 2,326,308 of JBNJMT010000001.1, read as the reverse complement.
AGGGGCCCGCCCCTACGACCCCGGCAGGGGGCAAGCCCCCCACACCCCCCGAACCGAAAGCGCTACGCGCTTGCCTGCTTTCTTAAATGCCGCTGGGACTCCGTCCCCCGCGACCCCCTGGGCAGGGGGCTCCGCCCCCTGCACCCCCGCCCCCGGTGGCTGGGCTGGGCGGTCCCGTATCGGGCGCGGGGCCGGGGTTGTTGGTCCGGTGTGGAAACCCCCACGTGGTTCGGGTCGGCGGCGGGACAACTGCGTGCAGGGCTGGGCTTGCCGGTCACGTGCGGGGCGCTGGCTGGGGTAGCTGATCGGGCGCGGAAACCCCCGCGTGGTTGCGCTGCGCGGGTCGGCGACTGGAGGCCGTTGCGGCGGCCCGGCCGCGGTCAGTGTGACAGGCAGGTCCAGTTTCCGCCGACGCTGTTGTAGGACAGCAGGACCGCGTTCGGGTAGGCGGGGAACCTGTACCGGCAGACGCTGTTCATGTTGATCGGCACGTACTGCTGGTCCCTGGTCACGCAGAACGGGCCGTTGACGAGGGTCGCCGACGAGGCGTAGCCGCGCGAGGTGCAGTACGGCGTCAGGATCGAGTACGGCATCGTCCCGATCGGGGTGCCGGGGCCGCTGGGCGGCTTGTTGCCCTGCTTGGGACGGTTGGTCTTCGTCGGAGCCTTGGTGCGGTTCGGCGGTTTGCTCCCGGGCTTGGAGCCGCCGGGTGTCGGAGTGCGGTTCGGTGAGGCGCTCGCGGTGGGCCGCGTCCGCTTGTCGGCCGGGCTCGGCGAGGCGCCCGAGGGTGTCGGACGGCCGGAGGGGCCCGCCGCCGAGGGGTTGGCGGCCGCTGCGGCCGCAGAGCCCGCCGGCTTGGGCGCCGCGCCCTTCTTGTCGTCAGGGGCGTTCATGAACTCGGTGGCGACCGCCCCGCACAGGGCGATCAGCGCGACGGCCGCGGCCGTCATGACGACCGCAGATCTGCGCCACCGCCGTTCCTCGCCCGGCACGGTCTCGCCGCCGGGTGCCGCCGCCGCTGACTTCCGCTGGGCGGGGCTCGGGTGCGTGGCTTCTTGGGGTGCGGCGGAGTCGGGTCGGGTGTCCTTCGACGGTGCGAACGGCTGGACGGCATTGCGGAGCGAGGGCTTTGGCCGTGTGCCGTCCTTCGGTGATGCGCCGTCCTTTGGAGGCGCGTTGTTCTCCGGCGGTGCGTCCTTCTTCGGCCCGTCCGGCCTCGTCGCGGCCCCCGCGGGCGGTCCCGCGGCCGACGAGGTCTGCTCCAGCAGGCGCGCCGTCACCTGCTCGGCCGTCGGCCGCCCCTCCGGGTCCTTGGCCAGGCACTCCCCGACGATGTCGCGCAGCTGCCCCGTCAGCGGGCCGAGGTCCGGCTCGTCGTGCAGGATCGACTGCATGATCCCCGGGATGGAGTCGCCGCCGAAGGCGCGCGTCGCCCCGGCGGCGTAGACCATCGTCACGCCCCACGCGAACATGTCGGCGGCCGGGCCCACCGGCGCGTTGGAGATCTGCTCGGGCGCCATGTAGGAGGGGCTGCCCACGACCTGGCTGGTGGTCGACAGGTTCGGCGTGAGGGCGCGGGCGATCCCGAAGTCGATCACCACCGGGCCGTCCGGGCCGAGCAGCACGTTGGCCGGCTTGAAGTCGCGGTGCACGATCCCGGCCCGGTGGATGGCGGCCAGGGCCGTCGCGGTGTTGATCGCCAGCCGGTCGAGCGCCGCCCCCGCGCGCGGCCCGTCCCGCTCCACCGCCTCCATGAGCGAGGGCCCGGCCACGTACTCGCTGACGATGTAGGGCCGGTGGCCGAGCAGCCCGCTGTCCACCACCTGGACGGTGCAGAACCGCGCCACCGCCTTGGCGGCCTCCACCTCGCCGAGGAACCGGCCGCGCGCCCGCTCGTCCAGCGACAGGTGCGAGTGCAGGACCTTGATCGCGACCAGGGCGCCGTCGGGGCCGGTGCCCGCGTACACGGTGCCCTGGCCGCCGGTGCCGAGCCGGCCCACCACCTCGTAGGGGCCTGCCGTGCGCGGGTCCTCGGGGAGCAGTGCCGCCCAACCGGGCACGGGGGCCTCCTCAATAAACAAGATCGTTCGGATCGTAGCAATCCGGACGAAGGTCCGTGGACGGTTCAAAGTGCGCGCCATCTCATCTGACGATCACCGGTTGACCTCAAGTCCGATCGAGGTTGCACGCTGGGACCATTACCACCGATCAGGGGAGTGACCAGTGCGTGCGGTGTGGTTGAAGGAGTTCGGCGGGCCGGAGGTGCTCGTGCCCGGTGACGCGCCCGAGCCCGTTCCGGGGCCGGGGCAGGTGCTGATCGATGTGGCCTACGCCAACATCACCTTCGTGGAGACCCAGTTCCGGGCGGGACGGCCGTCGCCGTTCCGGGTCGAGCTCCCGGTCGTCCCCGGCAACGGTGTGGGCGGCGTCGTCGCGGCGGTCGGCGACGGTGTCGATCCCGCGCTGGTCGGCCGGCGGGTCGTGACCTCCATGGGCGGTTCCGGCGGTTACGCCGAACGGGGCGTGGCCGACGCCTCCGCGCTGTTCCCGGTGCCCGACGGCCTAGGGCTGGACGACGCCGTCGCCGTCCTCGCCGACGGCCGCACCGCCACCATGATGATCCGTGCGACCGCGCCCCGGCCCGGCGAGCGCGTCCTGGTCGAGGCGGCCGCCGGAGGCGTGGGCTCGCTGATGGTCCAGCTCGCCAAGGCCGCCGGCGCCACGGTCGTCGCGGCCGCCGGAGGCCCCCGCAAGCTGGAGGTGGCCCGGGGTCTGGGCGCCGACGAGACCGTCGACTACACCGTCCCCGGCTGGGCCGAGGGGGTCGCGCCCGTCGACGTCGTCCTGGACGGCGTCGGCGGCGACATCGGCCGAGCCGCCTTCGGGCTGCTCGGGCCGGGCGGGCGCATGGTCAGTTTCGGGCTGGCGAGCGGCGAGTGGGCGGGCATCGCCGAGGAGGACGCCGCCGAACGCGGCGTCACCCTCGTCCAGGGGAACGCCACCCCCGAGCTGATGCGCGAGTACACCCTCGGCGCCCTCGACGAGGCGGCGGCCGGACGGCTCCGGCCGCTCATCGGCCAGCGCTTCCCGCTGGAGCGGGCCGCCGACGCGCACGCCGCCATCGAGTCGCGCGCCGGCGTCGGCAAGACCCTGCTGGAGGTGCGCTGATGCTGAAGCTCGGCGTGTACCTGCCGTCCTTCGGCGTGGACGAGACCGCCGGGGTGCGCGAGCACGCCCGGCACGCCGACGACCTCGGGCTGGAGTCGGTCTGGGTCGGCGACCACCTCATCCCGGTCAAGCCGTTCCTGGACGCCACCCTGGTGCTGGCCACCGCCGCCGCCGTCACCGAGCGCGTCAAGGTCGGTTTCGGCGTGATGATCCCGGCGCTGCGCGGGCCCGTCTGGGCCGCCAAGCAGATCGCGACCCTCCAGCACCTGTCCGGGGGCCGGGTGCTGCTCGGCGTCGGCTCGGGCGGCAGCCCGCACGGCGACGCCGCCTGGCGCGCCGCCGGAGTCCCCTACGCCGAACGCGGCCCGCGCACCGACGCCGCCCTGGAGGTCCTGCCGGGGCTGGTCGAGGGCAAGCCCACCGAGGTCGGCGGGGAGGTCGTCACGCTCTCGCCGGGCGCGCCGATGCCGCCGGTCCTGGTCGGCGGCGGCCCCCTGCGCCGGACGGCCCGGTTCGCCGACGAGTGGTACCCGGCGTTCAGCGCGGCCGACGAGGTCGCCGAAGGGGCCCGCCGCGTCGCCGAGCTCGCCGCCGAGCTGGGGCGTCCCGCGCCGCGCGTCACCGTGGGCGTCAGCGTCGGCCTCGGCGACCTGCCCGCCTCGGTGGTCGACGCCCAGGTCCGGTCGCTGACCGGCTACGGCATGGCCGAGGACGCCGCCCGCGCCGCGCTGGTCACCGGGCCGCCCGCCGCGGCCGCCGAACGGTTCGCCGCGCTCGCCGAGGCGGGCGTGCACCGCGTCATCGCGATGCCGTTCACCGACGACCGCCTCCGGCAGAGCGAACTGCTGGCCGAGGCGGGCCGCCTGCTCGCTCCCTGAGCCCGGGCGCGGGCGGCCCGCCGGGCCGCCCGCGCGGTGCCCGAAGGCGGCGAACGTGACCGATCGCTGTCAGATACCACCCGCCCCGCTGGCGTCCGCCTCTTGATCGCCTCTAACGTCGCTCTCCGGAGAACGCACCAGGAGGCGATCCATGGCCGTCGTCAGCGAGCTGATCACCTACCCCGTGAAGGGCTGCGCCGGGACGTCCCTGCCGAGCGCGCTCCTCACCCCCGCCGGGCTCGCCCACGACCGCGCCCACATGGTCGTGGACCCGGACGGCACCTTCCGCAGCCAGCGCCGCGACCCCCTGCTCGCGACCGTCCGCCCCACCGCGACCGACGACGCCCTCACCCTCGCCGCGCCGGGCATGGCGGACCTGCGCGTCGAGACCGACGTGACCGGGCCCCGCCGCGAGGTGACCCTCTTCGGCACCCCGTACCAGGGCATCGACCAGGGCGACGACGCCGCCGCGTGGCTGTCGGAGGTCCTCGGCGCGCCCAGCCGCCTGGTGCGGGTGCCGCCGGAGCACCGCCGCGTCACCGACGGCCGGACGCCCGGCACCGCCGGCTACGCCGACAGCGGCGCCGTGCACGTCCTGTCCCGCGCCACCCTCGCCGAACTCCACCGGCGCCTGGACGAGCCGCTGCCCATGGCCCGGTTCCGGCCCAACATCGTCGTCGACGGCTGGGACGAGCCCCACCGCGAGGACCTGGCCCGCCGTATCGCGGTCGGCGGCGCCGAACTCGCCTACGCCAAGCTCGCCCTCCGCTGCGCCGTCACCCTCGTCGACCAGGACCGGGGCGCCAAGGCCGGCCCCGAACCGCTGCGCACCCTGGCCGCCTACCGCCGCGCGTCCGGCGGCGGGGTCGCGTTCGGCGCCAAGTTCTCGGTCCTGCGCCCCGGCGGGCTGGCGGTCGGGGACGAGGTCGCCGTCGGCGCCTGGGGCGACTCCGAGCTCGGCGCCCCGGCGCCTGGGACGGCGCTCACCGGCTGATCCGCCGCGACAGCGCCTGAAGGAAGATCCGCGATATCTGCTCGGGCGTCTCGGCGACGTAGACGCTGCCCGGCGTCACCTTGGCGATCTCCTTCAGCTCGCGGGTGTCCACGTTCTTCCCGATGCCGATCATGACGACCTGGACGGGCCGGTTCGGGTCGCCGGTGCGCTTCAGCTTCTTCAGCGTCGCGGCCAGCGACGGGCCGCCCGGGTCGTCGTTGCCCTTGCCGTCGGTCAGCAGCAGCACGGTGTTGCCGAACTCCGGCTTGTAGGTCTCGGTCATGTGCTCGTAGGCGGCCGTCAGCGTCTCGAACAGCCCGGTGTTCCCGTCCTTCTTGGGCCGGGTCGAGCCCAGCGCCGACAGGATGAGCTGCCGCCGCGTCGCCGACCCGATGCGCTCGCCGAGCGGCCCCACCGGCACCATCTCGCGCCAGTCCCGGTCGCCGTCCAGCTCCGTCGAGAAGATCCACTGCCCGAGCTCGGTGTCGTCGGCCATCAGGCTCATCCCGGCCTGCGCGGTCCGGGCCGTGGCCTGCAGCCGGGTCGTGCCCGGCGCGATCGGGTCGCCCATCGTGCCCGACACGTCCAGCAGCGACAACATCCGGATGCCCAGCGACAGCCGGAACCACGCCTGGGTCACCCGCCGCACGTCCGCGTCCGCGGGCTCGGCCATCGCCTGCGGCCGGCCCTCCCGCAGCCCCGCCGCGTCCGACGCCGCCGGGGCCCGGCCGTCCGGCGAGCGCAGCCCCAGCGCGCGCACGTCCTCCCGCGCCGCCTCCGATCCGAGCGACCGCTCGAAGGCGCGCGCCGCCGCCCGCCGGTCCGCGCCGGTCGCCGGGACGGTGAACGGGTAGTCCAGCGACAGCGTGCCCCCGCGCGGGTACACCACCGAGGCGGGCTCGGCGGGCCCGGACCGGTTGAACCGCCACACGGCCCGCTCGGTCGTCACCACGACCGGCGGCCGCCCGCCCGCGCTGAACCGCTCGAACGGAGCGTCCGCCGTCGGCACCGAACTCTCCCGCACGGCCCGCGCCACGCCGGTGAACAGCGAGGCCTTCTCCCGCTCCCCGGCCAGCGTCGCGTCGGCGGCCAGCATCACCCCCACCCCGGCGGAGTCGCGCGCCGGGTCGGGCACCACCAGCCGGGCGGGCCGGTCCTCGGGCGCCGTCGCCGCCGCCTTCAGCAGCCCGCCCCAGGAGGTGTCGGGCAGCCGCACCTCCGCCGACCGGGGCGTCGCCAGCACCAGCGGGCTGCGCGCCAGCGACGTGCCGGTGACCTCGAACGGCGCGACCTTGCGCCCCGCCTCGGGCGAGGGCACCGCCCGCGCCGCCCACCAGCCGGAGTCGGGGATCCACACGTCCGGCCGGCGGTTCGCCGCCGACGGCAGGCTCTCCCCCGACAGCAGCGACGCCACCGCGGCGGGCGCGGTCGCGCGCACCTTCACGTGCACGCACCGCCCGTCCACCTCCCGGCCGGCGAACCGCGCGGCGGCCTTCTCGACGGCGGGCGCGATGTCGGGCGCGGCCGCCACGTCCAGCACCAGGCCGCCGTCGCCCGAGCAGCCCTCGCCGGCCGCCGCGAACGCGTAGACCCCGCCGCCGAGCAGCAGCGCGAGCGCCGCCGCGCCGGCCAGCGGCCCGAGCAGCGCCATCCTGCTGCGCCGCTGCTTGGCCTTGCGCCGCCTGCCGCCGGACCCTTCGTAGGAGCCCGAGCCGCCGTAGGCCCCGGACCCGCCGTACGACCCGGAGCCCCCGTACGCGTACGCACCCGAACCGCCCGGCGACTCGGACGAGTCCCGCGGCCCCGAACCGCGGTGCGAGCCCGAACGCTCGTGCGCCCCCGACCCGTCCCGCGCGTCCCGCCGCCCCTCCGCGCCCTCGCGCGGCGAGAGCGTCGGATAGGACCCGCTCGCGTCGGAGGCCCCCGTGAAGCCGCCGAACCCCGCCGCGCGCTCCCCGGACCACCCGGTCTCCCGCAGCGCCGCCGGGTCCTGGGCGTCGGGCGCGCCGAACCAGTTGGACGACCCGTCGATCGCGGGCCCGAAGATGGGCGTGGACGGGTCGTGCCCGCCCTCTTCCGGAGGTTCCCAGGGACGGTCGTTGCGCTGCTGTCCGCTCACGGCCACCACGCCTCAGAAGTTCGTTCACCGACGACGGGGACGCAGGTTATATCGGCCGATCAACTCTCTTCCAGTGGCCGCCTGACCAGCCCGGAACCGCAGAACGGCGGCCCGTCCCCGCCAAGGGCGCGAAATTGTCAGCCGCCACCGGAAAACCACCGGGCCACCCCGCCGATTTACTCAATGACCCCACTGGACAACACGCGCACCATCCCGTGCGAGGCATAGAAATTCGGCGCAAGAAAAAGGAGGGCCGGCCCGCCACCCCGCGGACCGGCCCCCTGCTCGGCGACCTACTTGACCGACCCGGCGGTGAGCCCGCCCACCAGGTACCGCTCGATGAACACGAACATGATCACCACCGGCACGATCGCGATCAGCGAGGTCGCGAACAGGAACTGCCAGTTCTCCTGGTACTGCGTGATGAACGACGGGATCGCCACCGTCAGCGGCCGCCGGTCCGGCGACGCCGTCACCGTCAGCGCCACGATGTACTCGTTCCACGCCGAGATGAAGGTGTACACCACCGCGGTCACCACGCCCGGCGCCGAGATCGGCAGCGTCACCCGCGTCAGCGCGCCGAACCGGCCCGCCCCATCCAGGAACGCGGCCTCCTCCAGCTCGCGCGGGATCGAGGAGAAGTACCCGTGCAGGATCCACACGCAGAACGGCAGGTTGAACGCCGCGTTCACCAGGATCAGCGCCAGCAGCGTGTCGGTCAGGTCGAGCGCGACCATCTCCCGGTAGATGCCGATCACCAGCGCGGTCGGCGCGAACATCTGCGTCACCAGCACCAGCAGCAGGAACGCCCCGCGCCCCCGGAACCGGTTGCGCGCGGTGTAGTACGCCGCGGGCAGCGCGCACGCCAGCGTGACCAGCGTCGCCACGCCCGCCACCACCAGCGACACCTGCATGAACTGCCACACCGGCGCGGCCGACCACACGTCCACGAAGTTCGACCACTGCCACTGGTCGGGCAGGTAGGCGCCCGGCGACTTGGTCAGCTCCTTGGCCGGCTTCAGCGCCGTCAGCAGCATCTGCAGGTAGGGGAACAGGAACACCAGCGCGACCAGCCAGCCGACACCGGTCAGCAGCACCGTCCGCACCGGGTTGCGGCGCCCCACGGGCGAGGCGGTCATCCGATCTCCTCCCGCCAGCGCGTGGCGCGCAGGTACAGCAGCACCATCACCAGGATCAGCACGAAGTTGACGACCGCCATCGCGCCGGACTCGCCGATGCTCTGGTCGTAGAAGGCCAGCTTGTACATGAACGTGGTGGTGGTGTCGGTGGCGTGCCCCGGGCCACCGCCGGTCATGATCCAGATGATGGGGAACGAGTTGAACACGTTGATGACGTTGATGATGGCCCCGATCATCACCGCGGGCCGCAGCAGCGGCAGCGTGATGGTGAAGTAGGTGCGCACCGTGCCCGCGCCGTCCACCCGCGCGGCCTCGTAGACATCACCCGGGATCGCCTGGAGCCCGGCCAGGATGACGAACGAGGTGAACGGCAGCGACACGAACACCGCCACCCACATCATCCAGAGCATCGCCGAGTCGCCGGCCAGCCAGTTGACCGGCTTGTCCAGCACGCCGAGGTCCAGCAGCACCCGGTTGACGACGCCGGAGTAGTTGTCCAGCATCCACTTCCAGATCAGCGCCGTCATCAGCACCGACGCCGCCCACGGCACGATGATCGTCCAGCGCACCACGCGGCGGCCGGGGAAGCGGGCGTTCATCAGCTGGCCGAGCGCCAGCGACAGCAGCATCGTGACGACCACGACGCCGCCCACCCACAGCAGCGTGCGCAGCACGACCGGCACCAGGTCGTCCTGCTCGAACAGGTCGGAGTAGTTGGCGAGGCCGTGCCAGCCCAGCGTCACGCCGGACGAGCTGATCTTCTGCAGCGAGGTGCGGACCATCTCCACGACCGGCCACAGCACCACCACCGCGATCAGCACGATCGACGGGCCGAGCCACAGCAGCGGCGCCAGCGCGCGGCCGAGGCGCCGCGGCGCCCCGGGCCGCGCGCTGGCGGAACGGGGCGCGGCGGCGGTGGCCGCCTCCGCGCCCCGTGCACCGGTCTTCATGTCGGGCAACTCAGCCGCTCTTCTCGGCCGTCTGCTGGATCTTCTCCAGGACCTTCTTGGGGTCCTGGTCGGCGACCGAGGCCCCGAGCTCCTGCTTGACCGCGCCCGCGACCGCGCTCCAGGCGGGGTTGGTGGTCGGCGCGAACTTGGAGGTCGGCAGCGAGTCCACGAACAGCTTGAAGTACGGGTCGGAGCTCAGCGCGTCCCCGGCCGACTTGGTCACCGGCAGGAAGTTCTCCAGCTTGAGGAACTTCGCGGTGTTGTCCTTCTGGTAGAAGAAGTTCAGGAACTTGGAGACGGCCTCCTTGTTCTTGCCGTCGTTCTTCTTGAAGGCCGCCAGCACGTCCATGACGCCCAGGGTGTTGTGCTCGGTGCCGCCCTTGCTGGGCAGCGGGGTGACCTCGTAGGGCAGGTCCTTGTTCACCTTGTCGATGAAGCCGGCGCGGGTGAACGGCCCGCCGATCGCCATGCCGACCTTGCCCTGCGCGAACTGGTTGAACACCGTCTTGCGGTCGGTGGTCTCGGGGTTGGGCTGGGTCAGCCCGGCCTTGTTGAGGTCGCGCAGGAAGTTCAGGGTGTCGACGTTGGCCTGCTGGTCGATGGCCCACTTGCCGGAGGAGTCCACCCAGCCGCCGCCGTTGTTCATGGCCCAGGAGTAGAACTCCGCCTGCGCCTCCTCGGGGCCGAGCGGCAGGCCGTAGCCGATCGCGCCGGTCTTCTTGACCTTCTCGGCGGCCGACTTCACCTCGTCCCAGGTCTTGGGCGGTGCGGAGACGCCGGCCTTCTTCAGCAGGTCCTTGTTGCTGAACAGCAGGCGCGCGCTGGAGATGAACGGCAGGCCGTACTGCTCGCCCTGGTACTTGGCCTGCTCGACGAAGGTGGGCGTGAAGTCGCCGAGCACCTCCGGCGAGACCACCTCGGAGGCCTTGTAGATCAGGCCGTCGCGGGCGTAGTCGGAGAAGGAGTTGTAGTTCAGGACGTCGGGGACCTGCTTGGTCTGGACGTAGGTCTTCACCTTGGCGTCCATCTGGGTCCAGTCGACCATCTCCAGCTGCACCTTGTAGCCGGAGTTCTTGGCCTCGAAGTCCTTGATGAGGCCGTCCCAGTAGCCCTTGGTGGCGTCGCTGTAGATCGCGGCGACGAACTTGATGGTCTTGCCGTCGGAGTCGCCGCCGCTGGAGGAGCTGCCCTTGCCGCATCCGGTGGCGCCGAGGGCCACCGACAGGCCGATGGCCATGGCGCCGATCAGGTGCCGTTTCATGTTCCCGCCTTCACATCTCCGGTCGCGTGGTCGCGGCCCGGACCCTGGGTGTGCGTTGCGCCGGCCCGCCGCCGGCCCGGCAGGTCCGGTGCGTCCGGGCCGTGCCGCGTGAGACCTCCTTTGCGCGCATGAAAAAAGCTGCGCGGTGTGAACGTCAAGCGAGCAGGATCGCGCGTGGCCATGAAGATAAGAGCTGGTCCGTACCAGTTCAAGAGGTCGTTTACGCAAGAGTCTTAACCGTTATCCGGCGCGTTTGTGGGCCTCTGTCTGGTCCGGTTCGCACGCTGGACTGGTCCGGTTCTCCGGCCGTTCAGTCGGGTGGAAGTAGTGCCGTCGTGACGGTGGGTGCCCGCCCGCCGCGACCCCCCGGCGCTGCTTGTTTCGTCCCACTTTGGGCGGGTAGTCGCGGCAGGAACCCCAGCCGACGACGAAGCGAGGACCAGATGAACTTTCGGACCGGGGTGGCGCTCGGGGCGGGCGTCGTCGCCGGCGGCTATGCGGCCGGCCGGTCGGCGCGCGCGGCCCTGCGGCGCTTCCGCCCCGGGCGCAGGCTGCTGAAGGCGGCCACCGAACGTTACGAGGCCAAGCTCGAAAGCGCCGTCCGGAAGCTGACGGTCAAGGCCGAGCAGGGCGGGCCGCTCGTGAAGGCGGCCTTGGCCGGGGCGAAATCGCTCGGGGAGGGCAAGTCCCCGGTCCGCGCCCTGCTCAGCTTCGGCTGGACGATGCTGAAGGAGACGCTCAAGAGCATCTTCGGCGGCGGCAGGAAGCTCAAGCTGACCAACATCGTGGAGCACGTGGACGTCGGGGCTCCGCGGCGGCTGGTCTACGACCAGTTCACGCGGTTCCAGGACTTCCCGAGCTTCATGAAGAAGGTCGTCAGCGTCGATCAGGCCTCGGACGAGAAGCTGAACTGGAAGGCCAAGGTCTTCTGGTCCAACCGGACCTGGGAGGCCACGATCGTCGAGCAGGTGCCCGACGAGCACGTGGTGTGGCGCTCCAAGGGCCGCAAGGGCCACGTGAACGGCACCGTCAGCTTCCACGAGATCGAGCCGGGCATGACCCGCGTGCTGCTGGTCCTGGAGTACCACCCCAAGGGCCTGTTCGAGCGCACCGGAAACCTGTGGCGCGCGCAGGGCCGGCGCGCCCGGCTGGAGCTGAAGCACTTCCGCCGGCACGTCATGACGCGGTCGCTGCTGAACCCGGACGAGGTCCGGGGCTGGCGCGGCGAGATCCGCGACGGCGAGGTCGTCAAGGCCGACGACGCGCACACCACCGAGGAATACGCGAACCACCACCGATGACGGAGGTAGCACCACATGAAACGCGGTAACTGGGCATCCGGGGCGGCCGGTCAGGTCGCCAAGCGGTTGCCGATCGGCGGCAGGAAGAAGGGGCTCGGCAAGGTCGTCGGGAACCTGCCCCTGCCCAAGGGCATTCCGGGCGGCAAGACCACCGGCACCGCCGGCGGGCTGCTGCTCGGCGCCGGGGCGGCCGTCGCGGCCAACCAGGTGCTGAAGCGGGGCCGCAACGGCAGCGACAACGACAACGCGGGCGAGGAGAACGAGGAGACGCAGGGCAAGTCGACCTCCTCCGGCTCCTCCCGTTCCTCCGGCGCCAAGGCCGCCGGGAAGAAGCGGGACGAGGTCTCCGCGTCCGTCAAGGACGGCGGCGACTCCAAGGACGACGACAAGGGCGAGAAGCAGGACAAGAAGGGCAAAGACAAGAAGGGCGGCTTCTTCGGCGGCGTCAAGAACGCGCTCGGCAAGGTCTTCAAGCGCGGCGGCGGCGGAGGCGGCAGCAAGAAGCTGAAGATGACCAACATCGTGGAGTACACCGACATCGGGGCTCCGCGCCGGCTGGTCTACGACCAGTTCACGCAGTTCCAGGACTTCCCGTCGTTCATGAAGAAGGTCGTCAGCGTCGACCAGGCCTCCGACGAGAAGCTGAACTGGAAGGCCAAGATCTTCTGGTCCAACCGGACCTGGGAGGCCACCATCATCGAGCAGGTGCCCGACAAGCACGTCGTCTGGCGCTCCAAGGCCCCCAAGGGCCACGTGGACGGCACCGTCAGCTTCCACGAGCTGGCCCCGAACCTCACCCGCGTCCTGGTCAACCTGGAGTACCACCCGCAGGGCCTGTTCGAGCGGACCGGCAACATCTGGCGCGCCCAGGGCCGCCGCGTCCGGCTGGAGCTGAAGCACTTCCGCCGGCACGTCATGACCCAGTCGCTGGTCAAGGCCGACGAGATCGAGGGCTGGCGCGGCGAGATCCGCGACAGCGAGGTCGTCAAGACCCACGAGGACGCCCTGGCCGAGGAGCAGAAGAGCGGCTCCGACGACTCCTACGAGTCCAAGAAGCAGTCGTCGTCGTCCTCGTCCTCCCGCAAGCAGGAGACGAAGAAGGCCGACGCCAAGAAGACCGAGAAGGAGTACGAGGAGGCCCGCTGACCTCGCACGACCCCACAACCGAATAAGGGTCCGCCCCCGCGACGGGCAGCACCGGGAACCCGGGCCCGGTGGCCGCCCGCCCAGGGGCCCGCTCGACCGGACACCGGTCCGGCCGGTACGGTGCCAACCCCGGCGAACAGGAGAAATCCCAGGTGAGCACCCCCGAGCCGAAACCGAGGCCCGTTCTGGCGGCGGCGGCGATGCCGGTCCTGCTGATCACGCTGGCCCTGTGCCTGATGCTGATCGACGACCGGGGCCTGATGGCCGCCGCGGTCGCCGTGCACGTCGTGGTGATCGCGGGCATCATGCTCGCCTCCGGACGGCGGGACTGACCGGCTCTAGAACTGCGCCGGGGATTGTCCAGGGCCTTCTACGGGGACCTGCCCGACCATGGCGACTCTGCGACGCCGGCCGAGACGTTCGGGGGAACCCGCCCCCGAGCGCGACATGGACCCGCGCTCGGACGACGACGCCCCGGCCCGCCCCGGCGACAGCGTGGTGGACGCCGGCGTCTACCTGAACGGCGTGCGGCACGGCACGGCGACCGGCCTCGCCGACACCTACCGGACGCTGCGCGGCACGCCCGGCGGCATGGCGTGGATCGGGCTGTACCGGCCCTCCGAGCGCCAGCTCCAGTCGGTGGCCGAGGAGTTCGGGCTGCACGAGCTGGCCGTCGAGGACGCGATCGTGGCGCACCAGCGGCCCAAGCTGGAGCGGTACGGCACGACGCTGTTCGTGGTGCTGCGCGCGGCCCGCTACCTCGACGACATCGAAGAGGTGGACTTCGGCGAGCTGCACGTGTTCCTCGGCGCGGACTTCGTGGTGACGGTGCGGCACAGCGAGTCGCCCGACCTCGGCGAGGTGCGGCGGCGGCTGGAGGCCGCCCCCGAGCTGCTGGCGCGCGGACCCGAGGCCGTGCTGTACGCGATCATGGACGCGGTGGTGGACGGCTACGCGCCGGTGGTGGCCGGGCTGCAGAACGACATCGACGAGATCGAGACCGAGGTGTTCGGCGGCGACCCCCGGGTGTCGCGGCGGATCTACGAGCTGTCCCGCGAGGTGATCGAGTTCCAGCGCTCGACGCGGCCGCTGCTCGGCATCCTGCGCGCGCTGTCGGCGGGCTTCGACAAGTACGGCATCGACGACGAGCTGCGCAGCTACCTGCGCGACGTCGCCGACCACGCCACCACCGTGGGGGAGCGGGTGGACGGCTTCCGGCAGAACCTCCAGGACATCCTGGCGGTGAACGCGACGCTGGTGAGCCAGGCCCAGAACGAGGAGATGAAGAACCTCACCGAGGCCAGCTACGCGCAGAACGAGGAGGTCAAGCGCATCTCGGCGTGGGCGGCGATCCTGTTCGCGCCCACGCTGATCGGGACGATCTACGGCATGAACTTCGACGAGATGCCCGAGCTGCACTGGACGCTGGGCTACCCGTTCGCGGTGGCGCTGATGGCGCTGGTCTGCCTCGTCCTCTACGCGATCTTCAAGCGGCGCGACTGGCTGTGAGGGGCCGCGCCCCGGTCAGGCGGTGTCCGGCACGATGATCCGCCAGCCCCGGTGCCGCACCGTCCACGTGCGGCTGGTGTAGGGGCCGGTGACCTCGCCGTCCAGGTTGGCCGGGAACGCCTCGCCGCTGATGGTCACGCTCTGCACGGGCCGGACGACCACGTCGTCGCGCTCCCGGTGCGAGCCGTCCCGCAGCCCGCGCGCGTACCCGATCCGCGCCATCGGCCCGGTCGCCGCCGACACCACCAGCTCCATCCGCCCGTCCCGGGGCGACCCCTCGGGCGCGAGCTGCGCCGCCCCGCCGCCGATGCCCGAGGCGTTGCTGAGCGCGACCATGAGCAGCCGCCGGTCGGCGACGACCTCGCCGTCCGCCTCGACCCTCAGCCGCCACCCGCGCGAGCGCACCCCGGCCAGGACCGCCCCCACGGGGAAGGCGGCCGTCTTCAGGTAGGGCTTGAAGCGCGAGGCCAGCCCGGCGGCGGTCGCCCCGACGCCGACGTGCGCGGCGTTGACGACGACGCCGCCCGCGTCGTCCACCAGGAGGTCCATCTCCTGGACGCGCCCGTCCCGCAGGGCCCGCGCGGCGGCGTCGGGCTCCAGCGGGATGCCGAGGTTGCGCGCTAGGTCGTTCCCGGTGCCGAGCGGCAGCACGCCGACGACGCGCCGCTCCAGCTCGCCGCGCGCGTACAGGGCCTCGACCAGCCGGTGCAGCGACCCGTCCCCGCCGGCCGCCACGACGGTCTCCTCCCCGTCAGGCAGGCCGTCGAGGATGCCGTCCATGTCGGCGGGCTCGCCGCACGCGCGCACCTCGACGTCGCCGCCGAGGATCTCGACGGCCCGCCGGACCGTCGCCTCGTCCATGGTCCCGGCGTTGGCATTGGTGATGATGAGCATCGTCCCTCCGCCCGCCCTTGTGCCCGCGCGACGGCACTCGAACCCGGGCCGGTTCCGATCCTTGAAAGAGCGGAACAGGCGCTTCTCCCGGACGAGCGCCGCCGGCGCCCACACCGCGGTCTCGGCCTCGCGCAGCACGCCGGCCGCCCGCACCACCCTGGCCGGGGCCGTCCGCCCCCGCCCGGCGTCAGCGACGGAAGTTCGCCTTGTCGGTGTTGCGCAGCGCCCGGATCCTGGCGCGTACCTTGGACGGCCCCACCACGCCCGCCTTGATGTTGAACGGGGGATCGAGCCGCGCCACCAGCCGGTCGATCAGCCGCCCCAGTTCCTCGGCGTCGGCGTGCGGGACCGGCACGACCGACACGTGCCCGGTCATCCAGTCGGCCAGCAGGGGGTCGTCCTCGTGCGCGAGGCCCAGCGGCTCGCGCAGCACGGCGGCGACGCTGCGCCGGAACGTGGCCGACTCCCCGCGACCGGTCACCAGCACGTCGTCCAGCCGGGCCGCCAGCGTGTTGGCCGACCGCTTCCCCTCGGGCCGCTTGGTCGCGCCGGCCTCGCCCACGTAGAGCAGCCCCGGCTCCAGAGGCAGCCCGAGCCCGGCGGTCAGGTCCTGCGCGCCGGATTCGTCCACCCACAGGCCGTAGACGCCGGGCGAGGTCAGGGGCGTCTTGTCCGCGGCCCGGTATTCCGGGATGGAGAGGCAGGCCGCCGGATCCGCCAGTCGCGCGGCGATGGCGCCGAGGCCCGAGCCGCTCTCCTCGCCGTTGAAGTACTGCTTGTACCAGGCCAGGCTCTCGCCCAGGCCCAGGCCCGCCACGGGGGCGGAGACCGTTGCGCCCAGGTCCTCCAGTCCCGCGCGGGCCGGTTCCACGTACGCCTTGCCCGCGTGGATCTCGACGTGGCGGCCCGCCAGCGGTCCGTGCAGCAACCGGAGCCGCTGCACGACGAACGCGCCCCACGCCTTCCGGTAGGCGGCGGGCTGCACGGTCAGGTCCGTGTCGTAGGGGGCGATCACCTCGTCCGGGTGGATGAGCCCCCACCGGCCGCTCAGGACGAACCACGGCCGCCCCGACCCCTCGGCGCGGGCCCGGCGGTACCCCCACAGGGCGCCCAGGTAGAGGTCCCTGACGGGGACCGGCCGGTCGGCCTTGTCCTTCACGCAGCCCACCAGCACGAGGTCGGGAGCGCCGGTCGCCTGGTCCATGGGGGTCTCGCCTCGCTAGTCGGTCGTGCCGTCGAGGTAGACCCACGCGCCCTCGTGGCGGGTGAAGCGGCTGACCTCGTGGAGTTCACCGGGCTGACCATTTTGGGTGAAATGCGCGCGGAACTCCACCACGCCCCGGTCGTGGAACGGCGTGCCGTCCTGGGTGCGCACGATCTCCAGGCGGTCCCAGCGCAGGTCGCGGTCGAAGTCGACCGAGGGCGGGCGGGTCGCCGGGTGCCAGCTCGTCAGCAGGTAGGCGGCGTCCCGCAGGGCGAACGCGCTGAAGCGCGAGCGCATCAGCTGCTCGGCGGTCGTGGCGCGGGCCCGGCCGCGGTGCAGCGGACCGCAGCACTCCTGGTAGGTCTTGGGCAGCCCGCACGGGCAGGGACGCGTCTTGGCCATGCCCCCATTGTGATCGCTGCCGCCGGGTGATCGTCCTTTGCGTCCGGTTGGTGCTAGCCCGGTCCGCCAGAGGGCACAGCCGCGTTCAGGGGAGCACTCGGCGCCCGCGGGGGAGAGCAATGGACATCGAAACGGCCCTGAACAAGCTCATCGAGCACGCGCGCGAGGAGCTGAAGGTGCGCAACCGGCGCGACCAGCAGAAGGCCAACCAGGCCGACCACGGTCACGACTACGGCGTGATGATGGAGTCTGCCGACCAGCTCGACCGGTACGCGGCCGAGGTGCGGCGGCTGCACGACGACGAGTTCCGGCAGGGCTGGCGCAAGCGCAGCGCCGAGTGAATGGGCTCGCCTGACCCGGCGCGCGACGGCGGCACGGCCTCGCGCGACGACCGGGCCGACGACGACCGGTCCGGCAAGGGCGTCGAGTGGGGGACCACGGCGGCGGTCGGCGGGCTGATGTTCCTGCTGCTGCGGCTGCTCGCGATCACCCACTACCACTGGGGTGTGGCGTTCGGGATCTCCGACTCGATCAACTTCGACGACGTCGTCGGCGTGCTGGTCGGCACGCTGCTCGGCGACGCCATGCTGACCGGCGTGCTGCTCGCGGTGCTGGTGCCGCTGCTGGCCGTCGAACGCCTGCACGGGCACCGCCGGGGACGCTGGGCGCCCGGCCGCACCCTGGTCGTCATCGTGCTCGCCGGCCTCTACTGCTCCGGACTCGTCAGCTTCCAGAGCTGGCCGCTGCTGCTGGTCGTGCTGGTGGTCAGCGCGCTGCTGACCGTCGTGCTGCTGCGGCACGGCCCCGCCGAGGAGGTCGTGCACCGGCTGCTCGGGCGCACCGGCCTGCTGGTCATGGGCGCGCTGCTGGCGCTGGCGGCGGTGAGCGACACCCCCTGGGTGCCGCGCGAGCGCATCGCGCTCCAGAACGGCGAGCACCTGGTCGGCTACGTCATGGACGTCACCAACGTCACCGTCAAGGTGCTGCTCGACGACGAGCGCGAGCTGCGCCTGGTGTCGTCCAGGGAGATCGTCTCCCGCGTCGAACTCGACTGAAAAACCCGTTGCGTCGACCGGCGCGGATCGCCATCATGGCCCGCATGTCATCTACACGACAGGCCCATGCCGTGTAGGCGATCCTGACCACCGGCGGCACCGCCGCCGCAGGTCGCGTTCGCGCCATGGGGCCTGAGAAGCAGCCCGGCCGGCCCCCGCCGGCCCAGGCCCGCGCCCCATGGAAGCGTCCCCTCCGTCACGCCCTGCCGCCGAAGCGGCCGTGCCGCGCGCCGGGAAACGGTCTCCCCTGGGTCCGGGCCCATGCCCCCGACCGACCTCCCGGAAAGGCGTACGCCCATGCGTACCACCGCGCCGCACCTGTCCACCGTCCGCAACATCGGCATCATGGCCCACATCGACGCGGGCAAGACGACCACCACCGAGCGGATCCTGTACTACACCGGCGTCTCGCACCGGATCGGCGAGGTCCACGACGGCGCGACGGTCATGGACTTCATGAAGCAGGAGCGCGAACGCGGCATCACCATCACCTCGGCCGCCACCACGTGCACCTGGCGCGTGGGCGGCGCCGACCACGCCGTCACCATCATCGACACCCCCGGCCATGTCGACTTCACCGTCGAGGTCGAGCGCTGCCTGCGCGTGCTGGACGGCGCGGTCGCGGTGTTCGACGGCGTCGCGGGCGTGGAGCCCCAGTCCGAGACGGTCTGGCGGCAGGCCGACCGGTACGGCGTGCCGCGCCTGTGCTTCGTCAACAAGCTGGACCGGCCCGGCGCCGACCTCGACCGCTGCGCCGGCATGATCGCCGACCGGCTGGGCGCGGTGCCGCTGGTGCTGCAGCTGCCGATCGGCGCCGAGGCGGAGTTCACCGGCGTGGTGGACCTGGTCGCGATGCGCGCGATGGTCTGGCACGGCGAGGAGTACGAGGTCACCGCGATCCCGGCCGGCCTCGCCGAGGACGCGGCCCGCGCCCGCGCCCGCCTGCTCGACACCGTCGCCGAGCACGACGAGGAGTTCATGGAGGCGTACCTGGACGGCGCCGAGCCGACCGGCGCGCAGGTGCACGCCGCGATCCGGCGGCTCACGGTCGCCGCCCGCGCGACCCCGGTGCTGTGCGGCACGGCCTTCAAGAACAAGGGCGTGCAGCCGCTGCTGGACGCGATCGTGCGCTACCTGCCCTCCCCGCTGGACGCGGGCGAGGTCATGGGGCGCGCCCCGTCCGACGACGAGCCGCTCGCCGCGCTGGCCTTCAAGTTCATGACCGACCCGCACCTGGGCCGGCTCACCTTCGTCCGGATCTACTCCGGCCGCCTGGAGACCGGCGGCACCGTCCTCAACCCCGTCCGGGGCCGCAGGGAGCGCATCGGCAAGATCTACCGGATCCACGCCGACAAGCGCGAGGAGACCGGCTCGGCGGGGGCGGGCGACATCGTCGCGGTCATGGGGCTGAAGCAGACCGCGACCGGCGAGACGCTGTGCGCCCCCGACGCACCGGTGGTGCTGGAGTCGATGGACTTCCCGGCGCCGGTCATCGAGGTCGCCGTCGAGCCGAGGTCCCGGGCCGACCAGGACCGGCTGGGCGTCGCTATCCAGCGGCTGGCCGAGGAGGACCCGTCCTTCCAGGTGCACACCAGCGCCGAGACCGGCCAGACCGTGATCGGCGGCATGGGCGAGCTGCACCTGGAGGTGCTGATCGACCGCATGAAGGAGGAGTACAAGGTCGAGGCGAACGTCGGCCGACCGCGCGTGGCCTACCGCGAGACGATCCGCGCGAAGGCCGAGGTCGAGCACACCTACAAGAAGCAGAACGGAGGCAAGGGCCAGTACGCCAGGGTGCGGCTCACCATCGAGCCGCTCGCCGGCGACGCGTCCTACGAGTTCGTGAACAGGGTCACCGGCGGCGCCGTCCCGAGGCACTTCGTGCCCTCGGTGGACGCGGGCTGCCAGGACGCGATGCGGTCGGGCGTGCTGGCCGGGTACGAGATGACCGGTGTGCGCGTCGTGCTGCTGGACGGCGACTTCCACGACGTCGACTCCACCGAGTTCGCGTTCCGGCAGGCCGGGGCGCGCGCGTTCGCCGAGGCCGTGCGGCAGGCGTCGCCGGCCCTCCTCGAACCGCTGATGGCCGTCGAGGTCACCACCCCCGAGGAGCACATGGGCGACGTGATCGGTGACGTCAACGCCCGGCGCGGCCAGGTGCGCGCGCTCCGCGAGCAGGCGGGCGCGCGCGTGGTGGAGGCCGCGGTGCCGCTGTCGGAGATGTTCGGCTACGTCGGCGACCTGCGCAGCGCGACGTCGGGGCGGGCGGCGTACTCGATGGTGTTCGACTCCTACGCCGAGGTGCCCCGCGCCGTCGCCGCAAAGGTGATCGCGGGCTGACGCCGCGAGCCGCCACGGCCCCGAACCGGGCCGTGGCGGCTCACGGCATCGACTTGGGGCCGCTCCAGGCCCTCGCGCGAGCGCAGCCGGAACGGCACCCCGCTGCGCTCGTTGGCCTCCTAGGCGTACTGCTCCGGCGTCAGGCCGAAGACGCCGTACGGGTCGTCCCCGTCGGTCATGAAATGCATGATCGCCACCAGCATCAGCGTGACCGCGAGGGCGGACGTGCCTTTTTCAGCGTGCACGCCAACTTCGGAAGCAGAGAAGATCATTCCCATTGCGCCCCTGTGCGTGCGTTCCACGACAAAGCCCCGCTGAACGCCCGAAAAGGTGGCGGACCCTAACGGATCAGGCAATGATCATTCCGGCGCCGGTGACCGAGAGGGCGGGACATGGACCTGGTTTACAGCCCCTACGATTTCGACACCCAGAACGACCCCTATCCGCTGTACGCGCGGCTGCGCGAAGAGGCGCCGGTCTACCGCAACGACGCCGACGACATCTGGGTGCTGTCCCGCCACGCGGACGTGACCGAGGCGCTGAAGGACACCGCCCGGTTCTCCAGCCGCAACGGCCTGCGCATCGAGCCGGCGTTCTGGGGGCCGCAGGCCGAGCGGTTCTTCTCGTTCGTGGCGATGGACCCGCCCAAGCACACCCGGATGCGGGGCCTGGTGTCGCGCGCGTTCACCCAGAGCCGGGTGCGGACGCTGGAACCGCGGCTGCGCGAGATCGCCCGCTCCTACCTCGAACCCGCGCTGGCGGGCGAGGAGAAGTCGGGATCGGCCACGAGGTTGCCGGGATGACCCGACGCCATGAAAGTGATGTCGGCGATGAAGACGTCTGGCAGCGCGAATCCGCGCAGGGCGTCGACATCGCGGACTTGCCCCTACTTCCTGAAGCTTCGCCGGGCCCCGGTTCTCAAGGCTTGCGGGCGACTCCGCAATAGCCCGCGACCTCGGCGGGCTCGCCCCAGGGCGTCGCGCCCGGACGCCACCGCGTCATCGACACCAGGCCGGGCTCCACCAGCTCCAGGCCGTCGAAGAAGCGCAGCACCTCCGCGCGGGTGCGCGGCACCATCGGGTTGGCCGACTTGGCGTTCCAGTCGTCCTGCGCCTCGGCCTGGGCGGTGCGGCCCTGGTCGAAGTCCAGCGTCGAGTGCGTGATCGCCAGGTGGCTGCCGGACGGCACGGCCTCCAGCAGGCGGGCGACGATGCCGGTCGCCTCGTCCATGTCGTGCACGAAGTGCAGGATGCCCAGCAGCATGATCGCCACCGGCCGGCCGAAGTCCAGCGTCGCGGCGGCCCGCTCCAGGATCCCCTCGGGATCGCGCAGGTCGGCCTCGATGTAGTCGCAGGCGCCCTCGGACGAGCTGTTCAGCAGCGCCCGCGCGTGCACCAGCACCAGCGGGTCGTTGTCCACGTAGACGATCCGGGACTCCGGCGCCTCCCGCTGCGCGACCTCGTGGGTGTTGTCCATGGTCGGCAGGCCGGTGCCGATGTCCAGGAACTGCCGGATCCCGGCCTCGCCGACCAGGTGCCGCACGGCGCGCCCGAGAAAGGCGCGGTCGGCCTTGGCGATGTTGACGATGTCGGGGAACATCGCGCGGAACCGCTCGGCGGCGTCCCGGTCGACGTCGTAGTTGTCCTTGCCGCCCAGCAGGTAGTTCCAGACCCGCGCCGAATGGGGGACGGTGGCGTCCACCCGGGACGGGACCTCTCCCGACGAACTCGAACCGGCCATGAACGACTCCCCGGGGCGCTGGAACGATCTCGTGCCCAACATAGCCCGCCGATGGCCCCTATCCGCCACCGTGGCGGGGCGTCCCGGATGGCGGAGCTTCACAGGCGTGGCCAAGATTTTCGGCGAAAGTCCGTAATCGTGGACGTGGTCCGCCGTCTCTCCTGCACGTCGTTCTCGTGAAGGAGCTTCCGGATGTCCGACCTCAGCCAGGCGGTCCCCCTTCCCCGGCGCCGCATCGAGCTCGGCCTCTCGTTCGACGGCGCCGCCCGGATCACCGCCGACCTCCGGGAGCACGTGCCCGGCATCGCGGCGGAGGCGGCGCGCCGGATCGAGAAGGAGCTGCCGGAGTTCCAGCGGCCCCACGACCCCCGGTACGCCGAGGCGCTCGGGCTCGGGGTGGAGTACGCCATCGGCCACTTCCTAGAGCTCATGGCCGATCCCGACACCAGCTCGGCCGACGTGCTGCGGTTCTGGCGGCGCGTCGGCGCGGGGGAGGCGGGCGAGGGGCGCGGCCTGGACGCCTGGCAGGCGGCGGCCAGGATCGGCGCCGGGGTGGCCGTCGAACGGCTCACCGAGCGCGCCGAGGAGCTCGGGCACCGGACCGGCGCGGCCACGGTCGGGGCCATCGCCAACGCCGTCTTCGGCTACCTCAACCAGCTCGCCGCCGTCGTCGCCGAGGGGTACGCCGAGGCCGAGGCGGACGCGGCGGGCACCACGCAGGGCCAGCGGCGGCGACTGCTCGACCTGCTGCTGACCCGGCCCGTCCCCGACCAGCGCGATCTCGCCGAGGTCGCGCGCCGGGCGGAGTGGCCGCTGCCGCGCACCGTCGCCGCCGTCGCCCTGCGCGAGCGCCGCTCGGGCGCCCGGCCCCCGGCCCTGCCCACCGACCTGCTGTCCGGCCTGCACCTGCCCGAGCCCTGTCTGATCGTCCCCGACCCCGACGGTCCGGGGCGCGGCCAGTCGATGGAGCGGCACCTGCGCGGCTGGAGCGCCGCGATCGGCCCCACCGTCGAGGTGACCGAGCTGGCCAAGTCGCTGCGCTGGGCCCGGCAGGCGCTGGCGCTGGCGGGCGAGGGGCTGATCGACGACGGGCGGCCCATCGTCGCCGAGCGGCACATGCCGATCATCGTGATGATGCAGGAGCGCGAGCTGGTCGAACGGGTGATCCAGCGGCGGCTGGCGCCCCTGTTCACCGTGCGGCCCGCCCAGCGCTACCGGCTCGCCGAGACGCTGCTGGTGTCCCTGGAGTGCGGGTTCAACGCCACCGAGGTCGCCGGCCGCCTGCACCTGCACGCGCAGACCGTCCGGTACCGGCTGCGCCAGCTCGGCGACCTGTTCGGCGACGCGCTGCACGCCACGGCCGGGCGCCTGGAGCTGCACATGGCGCTGGAGGCGTGGCTCACCCTGAACGCCGAGTCGGCGCCCTGCGGCCAGCTCCGCACCGGTTGAGTCAGGCGCCTTCGACGGTCCAGCCCTGCGCGGCCACGCCCGCGAACGACGACGGCTTCAGCGTCACCGGCCGCAGCCCCGACCAGCTCGCTTGCAGGTACCAGCCGTCGCCGTTGGCCAGCCGGGTGACGCCGGGGCTCAGCTGCGCCATCTTCCAGACCTGGTCGGGGCCGCCGCACGCCGTCGTCGTCACGCTGTACTCGGCGCCGCCCTCCCACGGGACGCCCGGCGCGGGCCTGCCCCGGGCCATGCACTTGCCGGTGGCCGCGCTGGTCAGCGTGAACCCGCCCGGCACGTCCTTGCGCCGCCAGGTGGCGTCCGTGCCGCTGCACGCGCGCCGCTGCACGACGTCGGCCCCCTCCGGGACCAGGCACGAGCGCAGCGTGGTGTTGCGGATGACGGAGGGGGTCCCCGCGCCCGCGCCCGCGCCCGGCCCGGCGCCACGCCGTCCGGGCGCGGCGCCGGCGCGCTTCTTCGGCGCCTTGGGCTTCCTCGGCGCGAGGGTCTGCCCCAGCCGGCGCGGGCGCCGGGAGCGTCGGGACCGGCGTCGCGGAGGCCGGGGGCGGCGCGGACGGCGTGAGCGGCGTCGAGGCGTCCGGCGGGCTCAGCCGGCCCGCCGCCGACCGTCGTGAACAGCAGCGCGGCGATCACCACCGCGGCCCCCGTCGCCCCGGCCGGGACGGCCCAGCCCGGCAGGCCCGCCGCCGCCGTCGGCACCTGCGTGCCCGACGGCGCGTCCAGCATGACCAGGCCGATCGGCAGCAGCGACCGCAGGCGCCCGTTGAGGTCGGCCATCTCCCGCGAGGCGCGCCGGCACCGGTCGCAGGTCTCCAGGTGCCGTCGCAGGGCCCGGCTGCGCCGCCGTCCCGGGCGGCGCATGCTCGCGGCGAGCTGCGCGGTGAACTGCGCGCAGTCGGGATGCCCCTCGACGCTGGCGGCCAGGAACGCCAGCCGCAGCCCCTCGCGCGCCCGGAACGACAGCTGGGTGACGGCCCCCGCCCCCATGCCGAGCAGCTCGGCGACCCGCTGGACGGGCTCGTCCTCGATGACGGTGTGCCAGAGCACGGTCTGCCAGCGTTCGGGGAGCGACCGGAAGGCGCGCACGAGCGTGTCGTGCTCGTCGACGTCCGGCAGCTCCTCGGCGGGCCGGTCGGCCCACTGCGCGACCTCGTCGGTCACCACCGTGCGGCGCCCGGCCCGCGCCCAGTCGACGGCGGTGTTGCGGACGACGGTGTACAGGTAGGGACGGCACGCCTCGCGGGGCCCGCGCCCCTCGCGCAGCGCGGCGAACGTCCGGGCGAACGCCTCGCTGGTCAGGTCCTCGGCCAGATGCTGGTCGCGGACCAGCCCGCGCGCGTACCCCAGGACGGCGCCGTGATGGCGCCGGTAGAGCTCACCGGCCGCCCGCTCGTCGCCCGTCCGGGCCGCCGTCATCAGATCGGCGTCCGACTCTGGTGCCCCGCCCATCACCACCACGCAATCAAACCCAAGGCCCGCGCTCCGCCACAACCCTCACCGGGCGATCTCTAGAAGACGCGATCCGGCAGGGTTGATTACGCTCTTTTGCGGATTTTCTACCCGCAGTGGCCTCATCAGGCCAGGGGCGGGGCGCGACGGCCCGGGGGCCAATCGGTGCGGATCAGAGGCGCATGCCCGCCAGGAGACGGCCGATCACCTGGGCGTACTCCTCGCGGACGCGCGGTTTGTCCTGCTCGGGGGCCTCGGCGAGGGCCATGCCGGCCGCGCCGAGGACGCGGAAGATCACGTGGGCCGTCGGCGCCAGCGGGAGGCGCGGCATGGCGCCCGTGTCCATGAGGCGGCCCAGCATCCGCTCGACGAAGCCGTAGGCGTACTCGGCCTCGGACTCCCACCAGCGCTGCCAGCCCAGCGCGATGGGGGCCTCCTGCCAGACCACCCGGCCGTAGACGGGGTCGCAGCAGCCGTCGAGGAAACAGTCCTGGGCGGCGGCCGCGGCCTCCCAGGGGTCGTCCTCCCGCGCCGCGGCCTCGGCCACGCGGCCCATCATGTCGCTCTCCAGCCGGTCGAACACGGCCTGGAACAGGGCGGTCTTGCTGGTGAAGTGGTGGTAGACCGCGCCGCGGGTGGCGCGGATGTCGGAGGCGACGTCCTCCAGGGACGTCCCGGTGAAGCCGCGCTCGGCGAACCGGCGGGTGGCCGCGTCCAGGAGCGCCGCGCGGGTCTCCTCGGAGTACTGCTCGCGGCGGCTTTTGACGGTCGACATGCGGAGACCCTACGACATGCGCCGTGTACGTCACAGACGCGGCGAAGGTTCCTGGGGATCAGGTGATACAGCCCACCCTTGACGCCCCCGGCCCGGGGCCATAGGAACACATACATGGTGTATGTATCCAACGCCAAGTAGGTGCCCACCATGTCGTGGAACAGCGCACACCAACGCCACCGCCCGCCCAGGACCGCAGAGGCCCCGTCACCGCCGGATGCCCCACTTGGGCGACTTGCTCCTGCACCCGCGTGCAGGAGCACACGCCGACCGCTGTCACACGCGACCTGATCCCCCCGGAGGCGAGACGATGACCGAAGCGACCCTGCTGTTCAACCCGTTCGAGCCCGGCTTCACCGACGACCCCTACCCCGCCTACCGGCGGATGCGGGAGACCGACCCGGTGCACGAGCACCCGTTCGGCATGTGGATCGTCACCCGCTACGAGGACGTCGTGACGGTCCTGCGCTCGCGCCTGTCGGTGGACGAGCGCCAGGTCGCCGGCGGCCTGCTGCGCGAGCAGTACGACCAGCTCGACAAGGGCGCCCGCGCCGTGCTCGGGCTGTCGATGCTCGACCGCGACCCGCCCGACCACACCCGGCTGCGCTCCCTGGTGTCCAAGGTGTTCACGCCGCGCTCGGTCGCGGCCCTGGAGCCGCAGATCACGGCCCTGGTCGACGAGGCCCTGGACCGGATCGAGGCCGACGGGGGCGGCGACCTGGTGGAGGCGCTGGCGTTCCCGCTGCCGTTCGCGGTGATCTCCCGGATGCTCGGGGTGCCGCCGACCGACCACCTCCGCATCCGCGAGCTGAGCGGCTGGCTGGTGCGCTCGCTGGAGCCGGTGCCCGACGACGAGACGCTGCGGCGCATCGGCGAGGGCGCCGACGAGCTGGCCGGGCTCGGCCGCGAACTGATCGCCCGCAAGCGCGCCGACCAGGGCGACGACCTGCTCAGCGCCCTGATCGCCGCCGAGCAGGACGGCGACCGCCTCAGCGACGACGAGCTGGTCGCCCAGCTGGTGCTGCTGTACGTGGCCGGGCACGAGACGACCGTGAACCTGATCTCGGGCGGCACCCTGGCGCTGCTGCGCCACCCCGACCAGCTGGCCCTGCTGCGCGAGCGCCCGGACCTGGCGGCGAACGCGGTGGAGGAGATGCTGCGCTACGACAGCCCGGTGCAGCAGAGCCGCCGGATCACGGTCGAGCCGTTCGCGCTGGGGGGCAGGGAGATCCCGGCGGGGGCGTTCGTGGCCGTGAGCCTGGCCTCGGCCAACCGCGACGAGGGGTTCTGGGGCCCCGACGCCGACCGCCTGCGGATCGACCGGGAGAACGCGCGCCAGCACGTGTCGTTCGGCTCGGGCGTGCACCACTGCCTGGGCGCGGCGCTGGCCCGCCTGGAGGGCCGCGTGGCGGTGGAGCGCCTGGTGAACCGCTTCCCCGACCTGGCCCTGGCGGCCGAGCCGCAATGGAACGGCCGCATCAACCTGCGCGGCCCCGCGAACCTGCCGATCACGGTCTGAGCGCCTCGGGGCGGCCGCGCGGCCGCCCCGAGGCCGCGGTCACTGGCGGTAGGGGAAGGTCTTGCCCTCGGCCTGCCGCTCGATCAGGTGGACCATGAGGTCCAGCCGTCCGGCGGCGTCGCCGGCCGCCTGGTAGCCGACGGCCGCCGGCTTGGTGGACTCGATCTTGAGGGGCAGCGAGCTCGGCTCGAAGCCCCCCTCGGTGGCGAAGGTGGAGTCGGGGTCGTAGGGGAGGCCGTTGGGCGTGAGCGTGCCGTGCACGGCGCCGAAGAACGGGTCGGGGATCAGCCAGGACCCCGGCGTGAGGGTGGTCTTCGCCGCGCCCTGGACGGCCGCGAACAGCTTGTCGGTCCACCCTTCGTCGAAGTCGGTCCACGGCTGGCCGAGGACCATGTGGGCCAGGCGCGCCAGGTGCCACCGGACCGTGGGCCGGTGCAGGACGGCGACGTCGAGCTCCATGTCGTTGGTGAACGAGCGCCGGTTCATGTTGGCCGAGCCGCAGACCAGCAGGCAGTCGTCGTAGGTCTGGACCTTGGCGTGGACGTAGATGCCGACGTTGCGGGCGTGGTGCCACGCGTCGAGCACCAGCACCCGTTCGCGGGCGCCCTTGGTGCGCCCCAGCTCGTTCCACAGGGTGGTCAGGGCGCGCTTGCGGTAGCCCATCTCGGTGGGCGGCTTGTTGGAGCCGTGCGCGGGCAGGACGATGACCAGGCGCAGCCCCGGGACGGCGGCGACCCGGTGCGCCAGGAGCCTGGCCAGCGGCTCGCTCCAGAAGTACTGGTCCCAGATGGTGATCAGCTTCTCCGCCCGGGCGACGGCGTTGGCCACCCCCGCCATGATCGTGAACTCGCCGCGGGTGAACAGCGCGCCGCCCCGGTTGGCGCCCACCGGGATGGTCCGCCACATCTGGACGGTCGCCTCCCCGCAGGGGGGCGGCGGCACGACCGTCCCCAGCGACGGGATCGCGACCGACTTGCCGGCCGGCGACGCCTTGGCGCTGCTGAACAGCACCCAGCCCTCGCTCTGGAACTTCTCCCAGAACTTGAGCATGCTGACCTTGGGGTCGAACACCGCGACGTTGGCGGGCAGCCGCCAGCGCTCGTCGAACTGCTCCTCCAGGGTCGCCACGATCGGGCCTTCGAGCTTGAGGTGCTGGTCGTGCCAGTGCCGGGGCTGGCCGTAGACGTTGGCGGCCAGCTCGTCGGGGAACAGCTCCTTCTCGTCGCCCGCGGCGGGGAAGGCCACCGGCCGTCCGCCGGGGGGCTTCGCCGACCTGGGCCAACCGTCGGCGGGGATCGGGATCGTCCCCCCGGACTGCCAGTCGCCCTCCCCGGCCATGGCGTTGAGCGGGCGGCGGGCGTCGCGGCGGGTGAAGGCCAGGTCGACGCCGCCGCAGAACGCGACGTTGACCGAGCCGACCCGGACGACGACCGTCTTCTGGTGGAGCGACGAGGTGATCGACGACGCCGTGCGCAGGTCGAGGGCGCACACGCCGATGGGGTCGGCGGCCGCCCAGCCCTGCTTGGCGCACAGGGCGGCGTTCAGCTCCTCGACGGCGGCGGCGAGCGCGGCGTGCTGGCGGTTCTGCGGCCCCGTCATGAAGCCCTGGGTGCTGGTGGGCATCCACACCATCACCCGGACCTTGACGCCGGCGGCCATGAGCCGGCCGATGAGGCCGAGCGCCGTCTGGTCCTTGGCGACGCTGATGTTCTGGTCCTTCCAGGAGCCGATGCCCCAGGGCTGGTCCTCCGACAGGTCGCGGAGGCCGTTGAGGAGCCAGTCGGCGATGTAGACGTGCCCGCGCTGGCCGGGCGGCGCCGCCGAGAGCTCCGCCTCGTTGATCGCTGCCTCCAGGCAGTCGCGGATGGCCGCCAGGGTCTCGCCGCCGCCGATGAACGGGGTGACGCGGTTGCCCTCGTCCCAGGGCTTCTGGCGGCGCTGGGCCCGGGCGGCCATGGCGGTGCCGTCGCCCCAGGGCCGCCCGTCGCCGGTGACGCTCCCGTAGTCCTGCGAGGTGTGCTGGAGCAGCCAGCGCTCGGGGCTGTCGTCGACGAGGTCGCCCGCGTGGACGACCTGGGCGGTGCCGGTGATGCCGCAGGGCACCGGGTCCGCGTCGGGGGAGGGGCGCCGGTGCACCGTTCCGTCGGGGCGCGTCTCCAGGATCGAGCCGTCGTGCGCCGTGCCCAGCGCGACCGAGGCGGGGCCGGCCGGGAGCTCGCTCCAGTCCTTCTTGAACAGGTAGCGCTTGGCGCTGCCGTCCCCTTGCGGGGGACCCACCGCCACGAAGCTGCCGGCGGAGTCGATGACGGTGACCGCGTGGACCCCGTTCCGGTTGGGGGCCTGGGTCCAGGCCCCCTTCTCCGGGGTGTAGCGGTGGACGGTCGTGTCGCTGCTCACCGCGTAGACCGCCCCGGTGTGCGGCGAGCCCGCGATGCCGACGACCTTGAACGCGGGCGGGGGCAGCGGCGACGGGGCCCACTTCAGGTCGCCGTTGGGGACCATCTTGCCGGCGTACAGGTGGCCGTCGTTGCCGAGCGCGAGCAGCTCGTCCGGGACCGGTCCGCGGGTCAGCGCGACGGCGTTCACCGGCGGCTTGCCGACCGGCCGCCACGGGGCCGGGGACGTGTAGCTGATGATCGGCTTGCGGTCGGGGTCGCCCGGCTGCCGCGCGAGGGTGACGCCGAGCAGGGCGCCGCCGGGGAGGGCGATGACGTTGGCCAGCTTGCGCGAGCTCTCGATGATGCGCCAGCCCGTCCGGTCCGGCGGCAGGTAGTACAGGTCGCCGGGCTCCTCCTGCTGCTTGTCCCAGGAGATCCCGAGGAGGGCGTCGTCGGGAAGCGCCTCGACGCGGGCGATCCCGCAGAGGGGGATGTCGTTGCGCTGCTCCCAGGTCTGGAGGCCGGGCGTGCAGGACCAGAAGCGCCCCTTGTCGGTCAGGCAGAGGACGTTCCCGTTGGGGAGCGTCGTGATGTCGGCGATGACGAGCTCGTCCGGGACGGCGACCTGCGTCCACTGCTGGGCGTAGGCGGAGCTGCCGTGGAAGAGCCGGCGCCCGTCCAGCCGGAGGAGGCGGCCGTCGCGGAGCTGGGTGACGGCGTCCCATTTCCGGTTGGTGAGGTCGGGGATGTCGTCGGGCGCGGTGAGGGTGGCGTGGAGCCGGGGCCCGGAATTGGGCGCGAGCGTGAGCAGCGAGCCGTTGTGGAGCATCACGCCGTCGGTGAGCATTGGTTTGGGCTTATCCCAGATACCTTTTTCGGTCCAGAACAAGAGCCCGGAGGTGACCTGAACGTTCCCGTTGGGAAGCAGACGGTAATACATGAGTTTCTTCTACAATATCCCGGTTAGGGCCGGGGGAGAGGGGGGCGTGGCAACGCGGCCATAGTTAACGACCGCTTTCGCCTCTTGCGTTCTGGGATTCCTTGTCGCCCCGCCGCGCAAAGATGATATTGCCGATGGCGCCCATCAGGAAAAACGAAGCACCCCTACCCCTGAGAGATCAAAAGCAGCACGGCGGCGCCCGCAAAAGGACTCACGCCGACGACTCAAGGCCAACCGATCAAAGAAACCGGAGGGACCCGCCATGCCGGCGAGACCCATGAGAACTCCACCTAACAACGGCCGTTTCATCACCATCTGAGAGTAATGCCCCACTTTAGCGCCCTTCGAGCGCCCGCCCCGTAGCACCTGTCAAAGGCGTTCGGCGGTCACAAGAGGGAGCCATAATCGTCGCCATGACCCGGTTGCTGAACGACGCCGCCCTGGAGGGCTCCTCGGTCGTCGCCAACTGCACGATGAACCGCGAGCGGTCGCTCACCGGCTCGAACGGCTACGGCCGCGAACTCGGCCTGGACGTCATGGCGACACTGAAGGGACGCGCTCGCTCGTCCCCCGTGCGCTGGCTGGACCTGTGCTGCGGGAGCGGCCGCGCCCTGGTGGAAGCCGCCCGACTCGTGACCGCGGAACGGGTCGAGATCACCGGCTTCGACCTGGTGGACCACTTCGTGACGGGCGCCGTCCCGCCACTGCGCCTGATCACCGGCTCGGTGACCGAGTGGGAGCCCGAGGACCGGTTCGACCTGATCACATGCGTGCACGGCCTGCACTACGTCGGCGACAAACTCGGCGCGCTGGCGCGCGCGGCGTCCTGGCTGACCGAGGACGGCCTGTTCGTCGCGAACTTCGACGCCCGCTCGATCCGAGGCTCGGACGGAACACGGCGGCTCACGGCCGAACTGCGCCGCCAGGGATTCACCTACGACGCCGCCCGCCGCCGAATCTCCTGCCAAGGCAACGCAAAAGTCCGGTTCCCCTACCGATACCTCGGAGCCGACGACCAAGCGGGCCCGAACTACACAGGCCAACCCGCCGTCGATTCGTTCTACGACCGAGCCCCGTTACGGACTGAAGAACACATCCGCCCCTGACCTGCTCGAAAGCCCTCCCACAGGCTCACCGAGACAATGTGGAAGAGCCCCGCGTCAAAACGCCATCCAGCCCTCATCAGGATTTGCGACAGTAGAAGGCGTGGTGGGACTTGTCCATCCCGTAGTCGGCGATCTGGTCCAGGCCCGAGCGCTGCACGGTGGTGCGCGAGGCGCCGCAGCGCACCGGGGTGCCGTCCATCAACCGCGGCCGCTCCTGCCAGGACGGGGTGGCCCGAGCCGGCCGCAGGGCCACCGCCGCCAGGACCGGACCCAGCTCGCGCAGCCGCCGGTTGTATTCGGACGGGCCGGGCAGGCGCGGGAACAGATGCCCGATCCGCGCCGGGGCCAGACGCAGCCACCGGCGCTCGCCATCGCATCCCAACAGCACCTGCGCGACGGCCACGCAGACCGGTTCGCGCGGCCGGCCCCGCCGCCGCTGTCGCCGCGAAGGCAGGACGTGATCGTCCAGATGAACACAGAGTGCGGTCAGAAGGGCGTCCAGGTCAGTCGTCACGCACCGAGCGTGGGCGCCCTTCGCCATGCTCGCACCCGGTTCAGCAATTTCCCATTAACGATCTAGGGCTGCACCGACTCGAGATGGACAGATCACCATCGGACGCTGTGGCTGGACGTCCATCTGACAGGACCGGTCCGCCGCGGACGACAGCAACCTGGGATCAAGGAACAAGACAGCCACCGGGTGCATCAGGTCAGGTTCTGAACGCCGAAAGCTTCGTGGCGGAAATCGCCCCAGAGTCCATACCCGTCAGATAGGGTAGACGTCGTCGGCTCGCGGAGAGTCGGTGGGCAGCACTGAGCTTCAGGCCCGGTACCGAAGTGGCTGCTGAATGGGTGTGGTGCACTCAACTTCGCATCTCTTTCACGTTGGATATCGGTATGTCATCAGCTGAGTGCTTGCCGGGGGCGCTGAGGTGTAAGCATGCCCGCAGACCGACGTAGCAGCGTCCAACTCAGGATCGAAAGTCTTGGCGAGCATCGAGAGTCCGCCCGGGCCGGGATGGCGCGAGACGGCTCCCACGGGATCGATCATTGCACCCCGGAACAGCGGCGGCTTCGCGCCCTTCTCGCCCTAGCGATCTTCAACACTCACGGCACCGATACGACTTACCCGCCTGCATACTGGGGACTTTCACGGCTCAACGCATACAGCATCACTGTCTCGCCGCGCTACGACCGCCTGGTCCTCGTTTCTGACGTACCGCACAATGTCGTGTCCTATCTGCTTCCGCGGCAGGGGAGCTACCACTGTCTACCTGGACTAAGGCTGAAAGAGCGCCGTGGGCCGGATACCTACATAACATGCCATGTTCCAACGGGTGCTGAACTCATCGTCACCGGCGAGCGTGAAGGAAGATGGCCGCGAGTCGGCAACCTCCGATCATCAACCGAATTCCAGCCGCTTAGCCAGCCATTGAGCGGACGGGAACGGTGTTGGCTCGACGAAATACCCGAGATCAGCGAAGCGGCCGAGCTCCTTATTGCAGGTCTCGTGTGCAGGGTTGCGGCGCGCTTCGGCCACGACTGGGCCTTGGGAAACTGGTTCTACGATCCGCTGAACCGTCCGAAGAGCCTCATGGAGGGGAAACGGGAATCCGAAGAGCGGCATCTATGGGGCACTGGGAGCCAATGGCTGCTGGAGTGGCATCGTTTTCCCTTCGAGGAAGACGTCGCAACGGCGCTGGCCCAATCACCAGTCGGTGTGGCGGAAGCCATCCAGGTTCGCTCGGCTGCGAACACTGTCGTGTTCCTGGAAGGGGCGCGGCTGACGCTTCGGGGGTTCAGGCCGTGAGTTGGGATAAGGCCACACTCGCCGTCCTTGGCGCCACCGGGGCGGTGACTCTATTTTTGATCATGCTCCGGGAAGTCCTGCTCAAGGTTCTTGAAGTGATCCAGGCTTGGCGCGCCGTCCGACGGGCACTTCGCACGCCACCGTCGGACAACGACGAACAAGTGACTTGATGTCGCCCGTCAACGCTGCGGATTCCGGCCCTGTGCCCAGACTCTTTTTTGCTGGGTGACCTGGGAGAGGTGAGGGCGGCTGCACATGCAACAAACCCCGGCGCCTGGCGTATCGCCTGGCCAACCGGGGTCTTCGCTGATTCTTTGAGGTGCCCCCTGCAGGATTCGAACCTGCGCACACGGCTCCGGAGGCCGTTGCTCTATCCCCTGAGCTAAGGGGGCCCTGCGCCCGTCGTTCGGCGCGAGAAGAAGGCTACCAGGGTTGGCGGCCTTGTGCGTACGTGGGCGTTCGCCGTGCGTTCGGCGGGCCGGTCGACTAACTTCGTGGCCGTGACCGAGCCACTGGGACGCGTGCTGGTCGTCGACGACGATGAGGTGATCCGGCAGCTCATCGCCGTCAACCTGCAACTGGAGGGTTTCGAGGTCGCGACGGCGGTGGACGGGCAGGACTGCCTCGACCGGGTCGGGGACGTGGCGCCCGATGTGATCACGTTGGACGTCATGATGCCCCGGCTGGACGGGTGGGTCACCGCCGCGCGGCTGCGCGAGGGGGACGCCACGCGGCACATCAGGGTCGTCATGATCACGGCGCGGGCGCAGGAGCACGATGTGCGGCGCGGGTACGAGATCGGCGTCGACGCCTATGT
Source organism: Spirillospora sp. CA-253888 (assembly GCA_050936435.1). Taxonomy (GTDB): domain Bacteria; phylum Actinomycetota; class Actinomycetes; order Streptosporangiales; family Streptosporangiaceae; genus Spirillospora. The sequence continues at coordinate 2,291,947 of JBNJMT010000001.1, read as the reverse complement.
GACCAAGCCGTTTGACCCCAACCACCTCATCCAGACGGTGCGCAAGCTCGCTTCGGTGTCCAGATAGTGGTCGGCTAGTCTCGCGAGGGTGACTCCAGCCGATGTGCGCGGTGCCCTCGCGGCCGCGGTGCGCGCCGCCGCCGCGGCGGGCGAGATCGCCGTGCCGGTGCCCGGGGACGTGCCCGTGAGCGGGCGGGGGGCCGGCGTCTACGGCAGCCCGCTGGCGCTGCGTCTGGGGATCGACGGCGAGGTGCTCGCGCGGCGGCTGCGGGGCGTGGCCGGCATCGAGCGGGTCACCGTGGCCGGGGGATTCTTGACGATCTTCGTTGACTCGGGGCGGCTGGCCGAGGACGTCGTCGCCGAGGGGGCCTCCTACGGGGTCGCTCGGGTGCCCGCGGCGGGATGGCCCGAGTGGCCCCGGACCTTCGGGAACCCCGGGTTCTCCGTGCGGTTCGCCTACGCCAGGGCGGCCTCCGTCCGAAGGTGGGCCGAGGACCTGCGGGTACGGCCGGGGCCCGTCGCCGGGGCCCGGGAGGACGAGGAGCTTGCGCTGCTGGGGGTTCTGGCCGAAGTGCCCGGGCGCGCGCGGCAGGCCGAGAGGGAACGGGACGCCACGCCGCTCGTGCGGTGCCTGGAGCGGCTCGCCGGCGCCTACCACGATGTCCACGAGCGATGTCCGGCGCTGCCCAAGGGCGACGAGAAACCCGGGGCGGTGCACGCGGCCCGCGTCACGCTGGCCGAGGCCGCGCGCATCGCCCTCGGAAACGGCCTGAACATGATCGGTGAGACCCCTAGAGAGCGGATATGAGCAGAGTTCACCCGGCCGGCCCCCGGCACGCCGACGTCCTTCCCGAAGACCACCCGCTGCCCCCGGCCGACGACCTGAACGAGCTGGAGCCCGAGGTCTGGCCGCGCAGCGCCCGGCGGGACGAGGGCGCGCTGGTCATCGGGGGCGTGGACGTCCGGGACCTGGCCCAGGAGTTCGGCACGCCCCTGTACGTCTACGACGAGGAGGACGTGCGGGCGCGGGCGCGCGAGTACGCGCAGGCCTTCCACGACGGGGCCGTCCACTACGCCGGCAAGGCGTTCCTGTGCACGGCCGTCGCCCGCTGGCTGAACGAGGAGGGCCTCAGCCTCGACGTGTGCAGCGGGGGAGAGCTGGCCGTCGCCCTGGCCGCCGGGTTCCCCGTGGAGCGCATCACCCTGCACGGCAACAACAAGGCCGTCTGGGAGCTGGAGCGGGCCCTGGACGTAGGGGTCGGCCGCATCGTGATCGACTCCTTCGAGGAGATCGCCCGGCTGGGGTACCTGGCGCGGGAGAAGGGGCTGCGGCCCAAGGTCATGATCCGCGTGACCACGGGTGTCGAAGCCCACACGCACGAGTTCATCGCGACCGCCCACGACGACCAGAAGTTCGGGTTCTCGCGGAGTTCGGGGGCCGCGCTGGAGGCCGTGCGAAGGGTCCTGGCGCTCAAGGAGCTGGAGCTGGTGGGGCTGCACAGCCACATCGGGTCGCAGATCTTCGACGCCGACGGCTTCGAGGTCGCCGCGCACCGGCTGGCCGAGCTGCTGGTCGCCATCCGCGACGAGCACGGGCTGGAGCTGCCCGAGCTGGACCTCGGCGGCGGCTACGGCATCGCCTACACGCCGGGCGACCGGCCCCTGGACCCCAAGGACATCGCCGACCGGCTGCGCGACATCGTCGCGCGCGAGTGCCGCGCCTACGAGCTGGCGATGCCGCGCCTGACGGTGGAGCCGGGGCGGGCCGTGATCGGTCCGGGCGGGGTTACCCTGTACGAGGTCGGCACCGTCAAGGACGTCGAGGGACTGCGCACCTACGTGTCCGTCGACGGGGGCATGAGCGACAACCTGCGCACCGCCCTCTACGGCGCCGAGTACAGCTGCGTCCTGGCCAGCCGGGCCTCCCAGGCGCCCCCCATGCTCAGCAGACTCGTCGGCAAGCACTGCGAAAGCGGCGACATCGTCGTGCGCGACCTGTGGTTGCCCGAAGATCTTGCGGCCGGGGACCTGGTGGCGGTGGCGGCCACCGGTGCGTACTGTCGATCAATGGCCAGTAACTACAACCACCTGCCCAAGCCCGCCGTGGTGGCGGTGCGGGACGGCAGGGCACGGGTCATCGTCCGCCGGGAGAGCGACGAGGACCTGCTGCGGCTCGATGCGGAGGTCGAAGCGTGAAACCGTTGCGGGTGGCGCTGCTGGGCTGCGGCGTCGTCGGCACTGAGGTCGTGCGCCTGCTCACCGAGCAGGCCGACGACCTGGCCGCGCGCGTGGGAGCACCCCTGGAGCTGGCCGGGATCGCCGTGCGGCGGCCCGACCGGGTCCGCGAAGGCGTGGACACGGCGCTGCTGACGACGGACGCGGAGACCCTCGTCACCCGCGACGACGTGGACATCGTCATCGAGGTGATCGGCGGGATCGAGCCGGCCCGGTCGCTGATGCTGGCGGCCATGAAGAGCGGCAAGTCGGTGATCACCGCGAACAAGGCGCTGCTGGCCGAGGACGGCGCGACGCTGTTCGCCGCCGCCCGCGAGTACGGCGCCGACCTGTACTACGAGGCGTCGGTGGCCGGGGCGATCCCGCTGCTGCGGCCGCTGCGCGAGTCGCTGGTCGGCGACCGCGTGCACCGCGTGCTGGGGATCGTCAACGGCACCACCAACTACATCCTCGACCAGATGGACGCCCACGGCGCCGGCTTCAACGAGGCGCTGGAGGAGGCGCAGGCGCTGGGCTACGCCGAGGCCGACCCGACCGCCGACGTCGAGGGCTTCGACGCCGCCGCCAAGGCCGCGATCCTCGCGCAGCTCGCCTTCCACACCCCGGTCACCGCCGCCGACGTGCACCGCGAGGGCATCACCGAGGTCAGCGCCGCCGACGTGGCCGGGGCCAAGGAGATGGACAGCGTCGTGAAGCTGCTGGCCATCTGCGAGCGCGTGCCCGACGGGCAGGGCCGCAACGGGCGGGGCGTGTCGGTGCGCGTCTACCCGGCGATGATCCCGCGCTCGCACCCGCTGGCCAGCGTCCGCGAGGCCTACAACGCGGTGTTCGTGGAGGCCGAGTCGGCCGGGTCGCTGATGTTCTACGGGGCGGGCGCGGGCGGGGCCCCGACCGCCTCGGCCATCCTCGGCGACCTGGTCGCGGTCGCCCGCAACGTGGTGGCCGGCACCACCGGCCCGGTCGAGGTGACCTACGCGTCGCTGCCGCCGCTGCCGATGGGCGAGACCGTCACCCGCTACTACGTCCAGCTCGACGTCGCCGACCGCTCCGGCGTGCTGGCGACGGTGGCCGAGGAGTTCGCCAAGCACGGCGTGTCCATCCAGGCGGTCCGGCAGGAGGGGCAGGGCGACGAGGCCCAGCTCGTCGTGGTGACCCACCGCGCCCCGGACGCGGCCCTGTCGGCGACGGTCGCGTCGCTGCACGGCCTGGACAGCGTGCGCGAGGTGGCGTCCGTCATGCGCGTCGAAGGCGACGAATAACTACACTCTGCGGCAACACCGCAGGTCATCCTAGGAGATCGACGTGAACGCGACCGCCCGCGCCTGGCGCGGCCTCATCGAGGAGTACCGAGACCGCCTCCCGGTGACGGGGAAGACGCCGGTGGTCACCCTGCTGGAGGGCGGCACGCCGCTGGTGCCGGCCCACCGGGTGTCCCAGCTGACCGGCTGCGAGGTCTACCTGAAGGTCGAGGGCGCCAACCCGACCGGCTCCTTCAAGGACCGCGGCATGACGATGGCGATCAGCAAGGCGGCCGAGGACGGCGCCAAGGCCGTCATCTGCGCCTCCACCGGCAACACCTCGGCGTCGGCGGCCGCCTACGCGGTGCGCGCCGGGATGACCTGCGCGGTGCTGGTGCCGCAGGGCAAGATCGCCATGGGCAAGCTGGCGCAGGCCCTGGTGCACGGCGCCCGCCTGCTGCAGGTGGACGGCAACTTCGACGACTGCCTGGAGCTCGCCCGCAAGCTGTCGGTGGACTACCCGGTGGCCTTGGTCAACTCGGTCAACAAGTACCGGCTGCAGGGGCAGAAGACCGCCGCGTTCGAGATCGTGGACGCGCTGGGCGACGCCCCCGACATCCACTGCCTGCCGGTCGGCAACGCCGGCAACATCTCGGCCTACTGGATGGGCTACACCGAGTACGCGGCCGACGGCGTCGCCTCCAAGCGGCCCCGGATGCTGGGCTTCCAGGCCAGCGGCGCCGCGCCGTTCGTCAAGGGCGAGCCGGTGCTGAAGCCGCAGACGATCGCGACCGCGATCCGCATCGGCAACCCCGCCTCCTGGGACCTCGCCATCGCCGCCCGCGACGAGTCCGGCGGCGCGATCGACTCGGTCACCGACCGGCAGATCCTGGCCGCCTACCGGATGCTGGCCGCCGAGGAGGGCGTGTTCGTCGAGCCCGCCTCGGCCGCGAGCGTCGCCGGGCTGCTCCAGGCGAGCGAACAGGGCCTGGTCGAGCGCGGCTCGAAGATCGTCTGCACGGTGACCGGCAACGGCCTGAAGGACCCCGACTGGGCGATCTCGGGCGCGCCGGCGCCGACCACCGTCAAGGTGGACGCGCACGCCGCGGCCTCCGCGCTCGGCCTCACCTAGGAACGGGCGGAACGATGAACTGGGCGAACGGGCCCGTGACGGTGCGCACGCCCGCGACCAGCGCCAACCTGGGCCCGGGGTTCGACTCCCTGGGCCTGGCGCTGTCGCTGCACGACGAGGTCACCGTGGAGGTGACCGGCGGCGGGCTGGACATCGCGGTGGAGGGCGAGGGCGCCGAGGTCGCCGACCGGGGCGAGCGGCACCTGATCGTGAAGGTGCTGCGCCAGGCGTTCGACCTGCTGGGCGGCGGCCAGCCGCCCGGCCTCGCGCTGCGCTGCGTCAACCGCATCCCGCACAGCCGGGGCCTCGGCTCCTCCTCGGCCGCGATCGTCGCGGGGATCGTCGCGGCGCGGCACCTGCACCCCGAGGGGCACCGGCTGGACGCCGAGCGCTCCCTGGAGCTGGCGACCGAGATCGAGGGCCATCCCGACAACGTCGCGCCGTGCCTGGCGGGCGGGCTGACGGTGGCCTGGACGACGCCGGGCGGCCCCCGGCTGGTACGGCTGGAGTCGCAGGTCAAGCAGGTGACGGCGTTCGTGCCCGACCAGCGGCTGGCGACCGAGCGGGCGCGCGGGCTGCTGCCCGAGACGGTCCCGCACGCGGACGCGGCGGCCAACGCGGGCCGCGCCGCGCTGCTGATCGCGGCGCTGGCGACCGGCGCTCCGGACGTGCTGCTGGACGCCACCGAGGACCGGCTGCACCAGGGCTACCGCGCTCCCGCGATGCCCGAGTCGGCCGCGCTGGTGGACCGGCTGCGCGCGAGCGGGGTGCCGGCGGTGATTTCCGGGGCAGGTCCTACTGTCCTGGCCTTCACAAGCGCATCACAAGTTGATTCGATAGGCGCACAACTGGGTAATGGGTGGCACATACACCCACTGGACGTCGCCCCCCACGGTGCCCACGTTCCCAGCGACGGCCTCCGCCCCTGACCTCCGGCAGGGGGAGGGCCGGGCGACACTCCGGCCGGTGCAACGATCCAGCTAGGTAAAATGCGAAGACATCGACCTCTGGGGAATAGCAGTGTGCCCTGGTGATGTTAGGCTGAATGCCGCACCAGATGCCCCGTTCGGGGCCGAGTGCTCGTCAGCCGTGCGTCACCTGTCCGGCCCTTCGGCCGTGACGGTCCCACGCACCAGGCTCCCCGTCTCCGTGACACTCCGTTGCCAGGCTTTCCACTGTGACTACGGGCGTGGCGGTTGCGGGGACTCATGCGAGCCGTCCCGTCCGCACATCTGGCTGTGCCCAGAAATCGCACATCCCGGGCCTGCAAGGGTCCGTGGAGCCCGACTCGGCGCCCCCGCCGGGCCGCACTACCGGGTTGCCTGGCCGACCGCCGGCCAAACCCGCTCCCTGGGAAGGACCCTTAGTGAGCGAATCCAGCGAACTCCTGACGGACGCATCCAGCACGGCACCCACCGGCGAGGCCGCCGCTGAGCGAGCCACCCCCCGGCGCCGCCGGACCGGCACCGGCCTGTCGGCCATGGTGCTGCCCGAGCTCAAGGCGCTCGCGTCCAGCCTCGGCATCACCGGCGTGACCGGGATGCGCAAGAGCCAGCTCATCGCCGCCATCCAGGAGAAGCAGGGCGGCGGCTCGGCCGGGGGCGAGCAGGGAACCGCTGAGCCGGCGAAGGCCGAGCGCCCGCGCCGGACCCGCACGGCGCCCGCCAAGCGCGAGGCCGCCGAGGTCACCGTCGAGGCCGACAAGCCCGCCGACAAGCCGGCCGAGCAGGCCGACCGCGCCGAGAAGCCCGAGAAGGCCGACCGCGCGGAGAAGGCCGAGAAGGCCGACAAGCGCGAGAAGCAGGGCAAGGCCGAGGCCGCCGAGGACGGCGAGTCCGCCGGCGGCGGCCGCGAGCGCGGCGACCAGGGCGGCCGCGAGGGCAACCGCCGCAACCGGCGCGAGCGCGGCGACCGCGGTGAGCGCGGCGACCGTGGCGACCGCGGTGAGCGCGGCGACCGTGGCGAGCGCGGTGAGCGCGGTGAGCGTGGTGACCGTGGCGAGCGTGGCGAGGGCCGCAACCGCGACGGCGGCAACCGCGACGGCGAGCGCGACAACGAGGGCGGCCGCGAGCGCGGCGAGCAGGGCGGCGGCCGCAACCGCGACCGCGACCGTGACCGCGGCGACCAGGGCGGCCGCCAGCGCGGCCAGGGCTCCGGCGGCGGCCAGAACAGCGGCGCCGACGACGACGAGGGCCGCGGCGGGCGGCGGGGCCGCCGGTTCCGCGAGCGCAACCGGGGCCGCGGCGGCCGCGGCGAGCGCTACGAGGAGCCGGTGATCAGCGAGGACGACGTCCTGATCCCGGTCGCCGGCATCCTGGACATCCTCGACAACTACGCGTTCGTGCGGACGACCGGCTACCTGCCCGGCCCGAACGACGTGTACGTGTCGCTGGCCCAGGTCCGCAAGAACGGCCTGCGCAAGGGCGATGTCATCACCGGCGCCGTCCGGCAGGCGCGCGAGGGCGAGCGGCGCGAGAAGTTCAACGCGCTGGTCCGCCTCGACACCGTCAACGGCATGGAGCCCGACCAGGCCAAGCAGCGCGTCGACTTCTCCAAGCTGACCCCGCTGTACCCGCAGGAGCGGCTGCGCCTGGAGAGCGACCCGGGCGTGCTGACGACCCGGATCATCGACCTGGTGTCCCCGATCGGCAAGGGCCAGCGCGGCCTGATCGTGTCGCCGCCCAAGGCCGGCAAGACGATGGTGCTCCAGGCGATCGCCAACGCGATCACCAAGAACAACCCCGAGTGCCACCTGATGGTCGTCCTGGTCGACGAGCGTCCCGAAGAGGTCACCGACATGCAGCGGTCGGTGAAGGGCGAGGTCATCCACTCGACCTTCGACCGTCCCGCCGAGGACCACACCACGGTCGCCGAGCTGGCCATCGAGCGCGCCAAGCGCCTGGTGGAGCTGGGCCACGACGTGGTCGTCCTGCTGGACTCGATCACCCGCCTCGGCCGCGCCTACAACCTGGCGGCCCCGGCGTCGGGACGCATCCTGTCCGGTGGTGTGGACTCCACCGCGCTGTACCCGCCCAAGCGGTTCTTCGGCGCGGCCCGCAACATCGAGAACGGCGGCTCGCTGACCATCCTCGCCACCGCCCTGGTGGAGACCGGATCCCGCATGGACGAGGTCATCTTCGAGGAGTTCAAGGGCACCGGCAACATGGAGCTGAAGCTCAACCGCCAGCTCGCCGACAAGCGGATCTTCCCCGCGGTGGACGTGGACGCGTCCGGCACCCGCAAGGAGGAGATCCTCATGGCGCCGGAGGAGCTGCGGGTGGTGTGGCAGCTGCGCCGCGTCCTGCACGCCCTGGACACCCAGCAGGCGCTGGAGCTCCTCATCGAGAAGATGAAGGAGACCAAGTCCAACGCGGAGTTCCTGATGCAGGTGCAGAAGACGACCGTCTCGGACGACCGCTGAGCCCGCGGCCTCCCGGCGGCCCCCTGGTAGGGGTCTGAGCGGGAGGCCCGAGCCGAGCACGCGGCCGTGCGGACCGGAGCCCGTTGCCCCGGTCCGCACGGCTTTTGCGTTGCCGCCCGCCGCGCGCGTGCGTACGGGGGTTAACCCCACCATCGCCCGGCGGAGGGCTGCATGGTCTCCGGCGGCGCGGTGCCCCAGGCTTGGGGCGTACGTTGGATGCGGCGTGGAGGACGATGTGAGCGAGCGGGGCGAGGTCGCCGTGGCGGCCGCGGGACGGGGAACGGTCAGCGTCCTCGACGGGGACTGGGGCCTCGGGGCGATGGTCCGGTCGTCGCTGACATGGCGGTCGGCGGTCTACCTGGCCGCGCACGTGGCGTTCGCGTTCGCGTGCTTCCTCGGCCTGGTGATCGGGCTGACGCTGTCGCTCGCCCTGGCGATCCTCTGGGTCGGCATCCCGATGCTGGTCATGATGATGCTGCTGTGGCGGACGGCGGCGCGGGCCGAGCGGGGGTTCATGCGGGCCGCCTTCGGGGTGCGGGTGCCGAGCCCCTACCGGGAGCGGCCGGAGGGCAGCGGGCCGCTGACCCGGCTGCGCGTCATGGCCGCCGACCCCGCCACCTGGAAGGACCTGCTGTACCTGGCGCTCGCCTTCCCGATCGCGGTGGCCGAGGCGGCCCTGTCGATCGTGCTGTGGGCGCCCGCGGTGACGCTGCTCGCCACGCCCCTGATCGTGCTGGCCGACGACGGGCGCGGGATCGAGGTCAACTTCGGGCTCGTGTCCTACTGGGCCGGCAACCCGCTGGAGGCCGTCCCCATCATGGCGATCGGCGTCGGCTGGGGCATCGTCGCGATGTACGGAACGCGCATCATGGCCGTCGGCCACGCCTTCTACGCCCGGCTGCTGCTCGGCCCCAGCGTCTCGCAGGCCGAGAACCGCGAGCTGCGCGCCCGCACCGAGCACCTGCGCGCCAGCCGCGCCCGCGGCGTGGACGCCGTGGAGTTCGAGCGGCGGCGCATCGAGCGCGACCTGCACGACGGCGCCCAGCAGCGGCTGCTCGCCGTCGCCATGGACATCGGGCGGGCCCGCGCCAAGCTGGAGGACGACCCCGAGGGCGCGCGTGCGCTGATCGAGCAGGCGCACGCGGGCACCCGGGAGGCCATCACCGAGCTGCGCGACCTGGCGCGGGGCATCTACCCGGCGATCCTGACCGACCGCGGGCTGGACCCGGCGCTGTCGGGGCTGGCCGGGCGGGCCCCGGTGCCGGTCGAGGTGAGCGTGGACCTGCCGGACCGGCCGCCCGCGGCGGTGGAGAGCATCGCCTACTTCATCGTGGCCGAGGCGCTGGCCAACATCGCCAAGTACGCGCGGGCCACCCGGGCGTCGGTGCGGGTGGCCAAGGAGGACACCTGGGTCGTGGTGGAGATCGTCGACGACGGGGTGGGCGGCGCGGTCGCGCGGCCCGACGGCGGGCTGGCGGGGCTCGCCGACCGGGCGGCCACCATCGACGGGATGCTAATCGTGGACAGCCCGCCCGGCGGCCCCACGATCATCCGCGCCGACCTGCCGTGCTCCTGGTAGGCGGTCCGCCCCGATAATGGGGGACATGCGGGTGGTGATCGCCGAGGATTCGGTGCTGTTGCGCGAGGGACTGGTCCGGCTGCTGGCCGACGTCGGGATCGAGACGGTCGGCACCGTCGGGGACGGCCCCGGCCTGCTCGGGGTGGTGGAGGAGCACCGGCCCGACCTCGCGATCGTGGACGTGCGGATGCCGCCCTCGTTCACCGACGAGGGGCTGCGCGCCGCGCTGGCGGTGCGCGAGCGCCTGCCGGGCACGCCGATCCTGGTGCTGTCGCAGTACGTGGAGGAGCGCTACGCCACCGACCTGATCGGCGGCGGCGCGGAGGGCGTCGGCTACCTGCTCAAGGAGCGGGTGTCGGACGTCGCCGAGTTCATCGACGCGGTGCGGCGGATCGCGGCCGGCGGCACGGTGATCGACCCCGAGGTGATCGGGCAGCTGCTGGGCCGGCGCCGCACCGGTGACCCGCTGGAGGCGCTGACCCCGCGCGAGCACGAGGTGCTGGGCCTGATGGCCCAGGGCCGCTCCAACGGGGCGATCGCCGCGGACCTGGTGGTCACCGAGGGCGCGGTCGAGAAGCACATCTCCAACATCTTCATGAAGCTCGGCCTGCAGCCCGCCCAGGGCGGCCACCGCCGCGTCATGGCGGTGCTGACCTACCTCGGACGCGCCTGAGGCCGTCCCGCCGCCGGCGCCGGGTCCAAGATCGGGAATGGGCGGTGACCTCGGCACGTTCGGGTATCTGGCACACTTGGTGTGCAACCGCTGCGGTACCGGTTCACGCTTCCCGCCCACCACGGCCCGGCCGGGTCGGGCAGGGGACGCCCGGCGACCGCCCTGAGCGAGGAGAAATCCCCATGAAGGCCGACATCCACCCGAACTACGTCGTCACGACCGTGACGTGCACGTGCGGGAACACTTTCGAGACCCGCAGCACCGCGGAGAACGGCGTCATTCACGCCGACGTCTGCTCCAACTGCCACCCGTTCTACACGGGCAAGCAGAAGATCCTGGACACCGGCGGCCGGGTGGCGCGCTTCGAGCAGCGCTTCGGCAAGAAGAAGTAGCGCTCGCCAGACGCAGCACCAGCAGGGACGGCCCGGGGACCCCAAGGCGTCCCCGGGCCGTTCGAAGTCGGCACCCGGAGGCCACACGCGGCCGGACAAGGCCAGGAACACACCGTGAATCTCGACGAGTTCATCAGCGAATATTCGGACATCGAGGGGCGGCTCGCCGACCCCGCCGTGCACGCCGACCAGGCTCTGGCGCGCCGGCTGGGCAAGCGCTACGCCGAGCTGCGCCCCATCGTCGAGACCTACCGGGAGCTGTCGGCCACCGAGGACGACCTCGCCACCGCGCGCGAGCTGGCCGGTGAGGACGAGGCGTTCGCCGCCGAGGCCACCGAGCTGGACAAGCGCAAGGGCGAGCTGGAGGAGAAACTGCGGCGCCTGCTGGTGCCCCGCGACCCCAGCGACGACAAGGACGTCATCCTCGAGGTGAAGGCCGGCGAGGGCGGCGAGGAGTCGGCGCTGTTCGCCGGCGACCTGCTGCGCATGTACCTGCGCTACGCCGAGCGCGCCGGCTGGAAGACCGAGGTCATCGACTCCCACCCGTCCGACCTCGGCGGCTACAAGGACGTCACGGTCGCGGTGAAGGCCAAGGGCGGCGCCGAAGAGGGCGTGTGGACCCGGCTGAAGTACGAGGGCGGCGTGCACCGCGTGCAGCGCGTCCCGGCCACCGAGTCGCAGGGCCGCATCCACACCAGCGCCGTGGGCGTGCTCGTCACGCCCGAGGCCGAGGACGTGGACGTCCAGATCGACCCCAACGACCTGCGCATCGACGTCTACCGATCGTCGGGGCCGGGCGGGCAGAGCGTCAACACCACCGACTCGGCGGTCCGCATCACCCACCTGCCGAGCGGCGTGGTGGCCTCCTGCCAGAACGAGAAGAGCCAGCTCCAGAACAAGGAGCAGGCGCTGCGCATCCTGCGGTCCCGGCTGCTGGCGATCGCGCAGGAGGAGGCCGACGCCGCCGCGTCCGCCGAGCGCAAGAGCCAGGTCCGCACCGTCGACCGCTCCGAGCGGGTGCGCACCTACAACTACCCCGAGAACCGCATCTCCGACCACCGCGTGGGCTACAAGGCCTACAACCTGGACCAGGTCCTGGACGGCGACCTGCACAACGTGACGCAGGCGCTGGTGGACGCCGACATGGAACGCCGGCTGGCCGAAGCACAAGGATCATGAACCTGCTCCTCGACGAGATCGCCAGGGCGACCGCGCGGCTGGCCGACGCCGGTGCGGCCTCACCGCGCGCCGACGCCGAGGAACTGGCCGCCGCCGTGCACGGGGTCAACCGCGGCGAGCTGCACAAGGTGCCCGACAGCGCGTTCGACGCGCGGTTCTGGGAGTACGTGGCGCGCCGCGAGGCCGGGGAGCCGCTGCAGCACATCACCGGCCGCGCCTTCTTCCGCTACCTGGAGCTGAAGGTCGGGCCCGGGGTGTTCGTGCCGCGCCCCGAGACCGAGGTGATGGTCGGCTGGGCGCTGGAGACGCTGCGCGACATGGACGTGCGCGACCCGCTGGTGGTCGATCTCGGCACCGGCTCGGCGGCGATCCCGCTGTCGATCGCGCAGGAGGCCCCGCGCGCCCGCGTGCACGCGGTGGAGAAGGACCCCACCGCGTTCGTGCACGCCACCCGCAACGTCGAGGAGCTGGACGAGCGCGGCCGCGTCCGGCTGCACCTGGACGACTTCGCCACCGCGCTGGCCGAGCTGGACGGCACCGTCGACCTCGTCGTCAGCAACCCGCCCTACATCCCGATGAGCGAGTGGGAGTACGTGCCGCGCGACGTGCGCGACCACGACCCGGCCGACGCGCTGTGGGGCGGCGGCGACGACGGCCTGGACGCCATCCGCGTGGTGGAGCGCACCGCGCGGCGCCTGCTGCGGCCCGGCGGCTACGTGGCCGTCGAGCACTCCGATCTGCAGGGCAACGGCGTCTACTGGATCTTCGCCGAGGAGAACGGCTGGCGCGACGTGCGCAACCGCCGTGACCTGACCAACCGGGACCGCTTCGTCACCGCGCGCCTGGGCACCGACTGACCCGGGCCTGGAAGGAAGTTCATCCGTGAGCCGACGCTACGACTGCTCCGACCCCATGGAGCGCACCCGGGGGATCGCCGAGGCCGTCTCGGCGGTCCGCCGCGGCGAGCTGGTGGTGCTGCCGACCGACACCGTGTACGGGATCGGCGCCGACGCCTTCACGCCGCCCGCGGTGACCTCGCTGCTGGACGCCAAGGGCCGGGGCCGCGACATGCCGCCGCCGGTGCTGGTGGGCTCGGTGCGGGCCGCGGCCGCGCTGGTGGAGGACCTCGGCACCTACGGGCAGGACCTGATCGACGAGTTCTGGCCGGGCGCGCTGACGCTGGTGTGCCGCGCCAACCAGAACCTGCTGTGGGACCTCGGCGAGACCAAGGGCACGGTCGCGGTCCGGATGCCGATGCACGAGCTGGCGGTGGAACTGCTGAAGGAGACCGGCCCGATGGCGGTCAGCAGCGCCAACCTCAGCGGGCAGCCGGCCGCGCGCACCGCCGAGGAGGCCGAGGCGATGCTCGGCGAGTCGGTGTCGGTGTACCTGGACGGCGGCCCGTCGGGGCACGCCGACCCGTCCACGATCGTGGACCTGACGGGCGCGATCCCGCGGCTGCTGCGCGCGGGCGCGGTCCCCGAGGACAAGATCCGCTCGGTGGTGGGCGTGCTGCTGACCGACGAGGACGAGCGGGACGAGCCGCTTCCCGACCTCTCCGAGGACGCCGGACCCTCCCTGGTGAAGGACGAGCCCGCGCCCAAGGCGGACGAGGCCGGGGCCAAGCCGTCCCTCACCAAGGACGACCCCAAGTAGGCACGCGCGTTCCGGCGCGGACGGTCCCGGCGACCGTCCGCGCCGGTTTTTTCGGCCCCCTATCTTGTCTTGCAAGGTATCTGCCCGCTACCTTGCAAAGCATGACAGATGCGGACGGAGCGGCCCGCCGCCGCAGCCAGTGGCTGCGCGGCGCGCTCGACCTCTGCCTGCTGGCGGTGAACGCCGACGAGCCCGCCTACGGCTACGAGATGGCGCAACGGCTGTCGGCCGCCGGGCTGGACGCCGTCGCCGAGGGGTCCATCTACCCCGCGCTCGGCAGGCTCCAGCGCGACGGCCTGCTGGAGACCTACCTGGTCGACGGCGGCGCCGGACCGGCGCGCAAGTACTACCGACTGACCGACGCCGGGCGCACGGCCCTGGCCGACTGGTCGCGGGAGTGGGGGCACCTGGTGGAAGGCGTCGCCGCGGTGCTGGCCCGTGCTCCCCGGACGAAGGAGGAGACCGGTGAGCGATCGGATCATTAGACGGTGCCGCCGCACGTGGCGGCGGATCGGGGTGCCGCACGCGGTCGCCGCCGACATGGCCGCCGAACTGGCCGCCGACCTGGAGGCGGCGGAGCGGGACGGCCGCGATCCGCAGTCCTACGTGGGCGGCGACCCGGCCGGCTTCGCCCGCGCCTGGGCGTCGGAGCGCGGCGTGGTGCCGACTCGGCCGCTGCTGGGGCGCGTGGCGGTCGTCGCCATGCTCGGCGGGCTTCCGGGCGGGTTCACGGGCCTGTTCGCGGCGTACGGGCTGGGCAGCCAGGAATGGTCGTCGGCCGTGGGGCATCCGGAGTCGCTGGAGATCCCGGCGTGGGCGATCCTCGCCTGCTACTTGCTGAGCGGGGTGTTCGCCTGGGCGGGGATGCTCGGCGGCGCGTCGGCGGTGCTGCGCTTCCACGGCGACGTGGCCCGGAGCGCGACCGTGCGCAGGCTCGCGTACGTGCTGCCGGTGGCGGGCCTGGCCGCGGCGCTCCTCACGATCGGCGCCGCCGCCGCCCTGGAATTCCCGCTCGGGCCCCGCTACATCCTGGCGGAGTGCCTCGGCCCGGTGGTGCTGATGACGGCGAGCGTGGCGGCGGTCCGCTGGTCGGTGGTCGGCCCGCGGCGGCACCGGTACGCGGAGGCGGGCGGGGAGCCGGTCCTCCACTGATCCGCTGGTCACGTACCGTGACCACCCGCTGACGCCCTCTCAGGTTGGTCTTATCGCCGGTTCCTAGCGTCCCGGCCATGACGAAGATCTACTGGATTCGGGGACGGCGCCGCGTCTGGGCCGCGGGCGCGGCGGGCCTGGCGGTGCTGCTGCTGGCGGGACTGTTCTGCCTGGTCATCGGGGTGCCGGGGCGGTCGGCGCCGCCCGGCACGGCCACCGAGGACGGGCCGGGGCTGCCGTGGCCGGTGGGCGCGCGCGGGGCGCTGCACATCGAGGGGACGCCGAAGGTCCTCCGGTACGGCCCGGCCGAGCCGGTCCCGATCGCCAGCGTCGCCAAGATCATGACCGCCTACGTCTTCCTCAAGGGCCGCCCGCTGGCGCCGGGGCGCACCGGCCCGGTCTTCACGATCTCGGCCGCGGAGGCCGCGCGGTACGACGAGCGGCTCATCCGGCAGGAGTCGCTGGTGCCCGTACGGGCCGGAGAGCGCTACACGCAGCGGCAGGCCCTGGAGGCGCTGCTCACCGTCTCGGCCAACAACATCGCCCACGAGATCGCCCGCTGGGACGCCGGGAGCGAGGCGGCGTTCGTCGCCAAGATGAACGCGGCGGCCCGCACGCTCGGGATGAAGGACACCCGCTACACCGATCCGAGCGGCTTCGACGGCGCGACCGTCAGCACGCCGGCCGACCAGCTCGCGCTGCTGCGCGCGGCCGCGCGCCTGCCGGGCTTCCTGGCGACGGCGTCCCGGCCGTGGTTCGAGGCGCCGGGCACGGTCGGCCGCCGCCCCACCACCAACCTGGCCCTCGGGCAGGCGGGCGTCATCGCGGGCAAGACCGGCTTCACGCGCGCGGCGGGCGGCAACTTCGCGTTCCTGGCGCTGTCCCGCAAGAACGGTGTCCCGGTCCTGGTCCACGGGGTGATCCTCGGCCACCGCGTCACGATGGGCTCGGCCCAGACCTGCTGGCTGACGCCGGGACTGGTCGAGGCGGCCGTCCGCAGGCTGGAGCGGCCGCGCCGGACCGCCGAGGCCGACCGGGTGGAGGCGTGGAAGAGCGCGCGTTAATTTTGAAGTCCCGGCCCAGGGGCTCGCCTGGCGGCTCGCCCCTGACCGTGCCTTTGGCGAGTGCCACATCGCTTCGCGATCTGTCCCGGCGGGGCTCGCCTTCAGCTTCGCCCCGCCGGGACAGTTAGGCACTCGCGTGACGGCTGAGGTCTTTGGGACAGGCCCTAGCCCGCTCCCGGGAAGCGCAGCCGGATGAGGGTGCCGCCGCCCGGGGCGTTCTCGGCGTCGAGGGCGGCGGCGTGGGAGACCGCGATCTGGCGGGCCATCGCCAGCCCGAGCCCCGAGCCGGGCAGGGCGCGGGCGCTGCGCGCCCGGTAGAAGTGGTCGAAGATGTGCGGCAGGTCCTCCGCGGCGATGCCGGGGCCGTGGTCGCGGACCGTCAGCTCCGGGCCGTCGCCCGCGACGACCCGCACCTCGACGGTGCCGCCGTCCGGGCTGAACTTCGCGGCGTTGTCCAGGACGGTGGAGACCAGCCGCGCCAGCCGGGCGGGCACCCCGCGCACGACCGCCTCCTCGGCCTCGGCCGTGAAGGCGATGTGCGGCCAGTTGGCGCGGGCGGCCGCCACGGTGGCGAGCGCCAGCTCGTCCAGGCGCACGTCCTCCAGCAGGGCGGGCGGCTCCTTGCCCCGGGCCAGCTCGACCAGGTCGTTGACCAGCTCGGTGATCGAGCGGAGCTGCCCGTCGAGCGCGGCGACCGCGCGGTCGCGCTGCTGAGGGGTGAGCCGGTCGCCGAAGCCGAGGATGTCGATGTTGGTCCGCAGCGCGGTCAGCGGCGTGCGCAGCTCGTGCGAGGCGTCGGCGACCAGCTGGCGGCGGGCGGCCAGCGACCGCTCCAGCACGTCCAGCATGGTGTCGAACGAGGCGGCGAGCCGGGCGACCTCGTCGCGGCCGGGGTCGCCCTCGGGCACCGGCAGCTCGGACCTGCGGCGGGGGTCGCCGGTCGCGGCGATGAGCTCGGCGGTGCCGGTCAGGCGGCTCACCCGGCCGAGCCCGGCCCGGGCGACCAGCCAGCCGCCCCCGGCGGCCAGCACGATCCCCGCCGCGCCCAGCACGCCGAGCAGGGTCTGCAGGCGGGCGACCGAGTTGGCGTAGGTCTGGGACTGGATCGCGACCTGGAGCGCGCCGCCCTCGATGGGGACGGTGAGCGCCCGGCCCCGCGCTCCGTTGACCTCGACGTCGGAGTAAGCCGACCCGGTGCCGTCCGCCGCGACCCGGACGGCGTCGGCGGTGACGGGCATCCCGGAGCTGCCGACCGCGCCGGCCGGGGTCCCGGCGGGGAAGGTCTGCGCGCACACGCTCGTGCCGCGCAGCGAGCAGGACGCCGACGAGGCCCACGGTTCGGCCCCGCGCGCCACCACCCCCGGGTTCTCCAGCCAGTCGTCCAGATGCCTGCGCAGGCTGAGGTTCAGCTGCCAGTCGAGCTCGTGCCGCACCGCGACGTACACCCCGGCGGTCAGGCCGGCCACGATCAGCGCCATCACCCCGGCCGTCGTCACCGCCAGCCGCGTGCGGAGCCGGGACCGGCGCCACCGGGCCGCCAGGCCGCCGCTCACGCCTCGCCCAGCCGGTAGCCGAGGCCGCGCACGGTGTGCACCAGCCGCGGCTCGCCGCCGCTCTCCAGCTTGCGGCGCAGGTAGCCGATGTAGACCTCCAGCGAGTTGGAGGAGGGGCCGAAGTCCAGGCCCCACACCCGCTCGCCGATCTGCCCCCGGCTGAGGGTCCGGCCGGGATGCTCCAGCAGGACCTCCAGCACGCTCCACTCGGTCAGCGTGAACTCGATCCTGCGCCCGCCGCGCCAGCCCGTCCGGGTCTCGGCGTCCACGGTGAGATCGGCGAACCCCTGGGCCGGACCGGGCCGGGAACGGCGCAGCAGGGCGCGCACCCGCGCCACGAGCTCTCCGAGGTCGAAGGGCTTGCTCAGGTAGTCGTCGGCGCCCGCGTCGAGGCCCTCGATCCGGTCGCTGACGGCGTCGAGCGCGGTGAGCACCAGCACCGGCGTGCGGTCGCCGCGCGCCCGCAGCGCGCGGCAGACCGACAGCCCGTCGGTGCCCGGCATCATCACATCGACGATCATCACGTCGGGGTGCCAGGCCGCGGCCGCGCGGAGGGCGGCCGCGCCGTCGGCCTCGGTGCGGACCTCGTACCCGGCGATCCGCAATCCCTCGGCCAGCGCCTCCCGCACCTCGGCCTGGTCGTCCACGACCAGGACACCGCCCTCGTCCAGTTCCAGTGAGCTCACGCCTCACTAACGGACGGGAGTCCCACGACGATTCCCGCACGGGCCGACAGATTGAAAGGAGAGGGAAGGATGAAAATGGCGTGAGAGGAGCGCAAGGGCATACCGGATGAGGTAGTCCAACGCCTTTCCCTAAAGGCATTGGAGAGGTTTTATGGGTCTTCCGCGAGGCTCAGTAAACCCGCTTCCAGCCTGCGCACTTGGTGGTGCGGGCCCGGTTCGGCTTCACTCCGCATTCACGCGCGTAGAGGCGCTCGGTGTAGTCGGAGCTGAAGAACTTCCCGTACTCCTTGCTGTAGGGAAGGTCCGCCGGGACGCCCTTGTACAGGAAGAAGTAGACCTTGCTCGTGTGCGTCCGGCCCCGCTCGGTGGCGCGGAATTGGACTGCGGCCGCCCAGCCGTTCTTCTTGTAATCCTTCAAGTGCCCGCTCACGGTCACCTTCGTCGATGTCCGCGTGTAGGTGCCGCTCGCCTTCACCGCTTTGTAGCCGGTCGTGGACCATGTGCGCGGAGCGGCCTCGGCGGTCGCGCTCAGGGCGGTCAGGAACAGGCCGGTCGCGAGCGTCACCGCTGCCGTTCGCCGCATGGGAGCCTCCTGTGTCGCGGGGGAGTGGGCAGAAAGCCTCCGAAGACCTTAGCCGTCACGCGAGTGCCTGACCGTCCCGTTGGGGCGAAGCCGGAGGCGAGTGCCCCTGAGCCGGGACTGAAATAGGCACGCTGAAATCAACGAAGCCCCGCCGGTTTCGCCGGCGGGGCTTCAGAGCGGTGCGGGGGAGGAGGCTCAGAAGAGCTTCTTCCACGGGCCCGCGACCATGCGGTTGCGGTTGGTCTCGCTCACGCCCACCTCGCGGACGTACAGGTGACCGGCGTAACCGGCGGTGTACTTGCCGCGGTACACGTTGCTGAACGGCATGTCGGCGGGACGGCCGTTGTTGCGGTTCACGAAGAAGAACACCGCGGAGTTCTTGTACTTCTTGTAGTCCTTGGTGGCGGTGCGGATCTGCACGGCCGGGGACCAGCCGTTGTTACGGGTGTCGGTCAGGTAGACGCTGACCGCCAGGCCCTTGGCGCTACGGGTGTACTTGCCCGAGGCCTTCAGCGAGCTCCAGCCGTCCTTGGTGACCCAGGAGCGGGTGGTGGCCGCCTCGGCGCCCGTCGAGACGACGGTCAGGCAGGACATGGCCAGGCCGGTGGTGACGGCCAGGGTGGCGATACGCCGCATGTATCCCTCCAGGGGGTTGATCTACCGGGTGGGGAGGCAAACCTAGCAGCGTGATCTTGCGGAGTTTTGTGCATTTGTTCGACGTCGGCCGGGGGCGGACGGCCGCGTGAACCATCCGGCGGCCGCCGTCGTCCAACGGTCTGGCCGATGCTTTCCAATGCGCCGGGCCGGTATCGCGCCGTCAGAGGGTGCGGCCGAGGGGCGGCGGGGTTCCGAATCCGCTGTGGGATAGATCACACCCGTCAGCGGTCGTACATCGCGTCCAGCAGCGCCCGCATGTCCATCAGCGCGGCCCGCGCCTGCTCGGCCACCTCGGTCAGCGCGGTGTCGGCGTCCCGGGGGTCGCCGTCGAGGCCCGCCTCGGCGGTGCGCACCAGCCGGGCGGTGTGCTCCAGCACCGTGCCGCGCAGCCCGATCGCCACCCGGTGCCGCTCGGCCATCACCGCCGCGCCGGCCCGGGCCGCCATCGTCTCCAGCGCGCTGGCCTCCCAGCGCAGGCGGCGGCGCGCCACCGTCTTGCCCCACGCCCAGAACGGCAGCAGCAGCAGCGTCCCGAACACGAGGGCGGTGCCCATCCCGTACACGAACACCCCGCGCCCGTCAGCGTCGTGCTGCTCGGGGTCGAACAACAGCAGCACCGCGAACTCCACGCCCCACGGGATCGCGGCGAGGAAGGGCGCGGGCCAGGTCGGCACCCCGCGCGGCGAGTAGCAGGCGACCGCGTACACCGCGAACATCCCGGCGGGGCAGCCGATGATCAGCAGGGCCACCAGCGGCGGCGACGTCGGCCCGACGGCCGCGGCCGCCACGCAGTCGGCGACCACCAGCAGGGCCAGCACCCGGTAGGGCGCGCGCCGCCGCCACCACAGCGGCACCGCGCGCGCCGTCATCCCCAGCACCACCAGCGCCGCCCCGCCGAGCGTCCAGCCCTTGAGCACCGAGTCGGCGGGCGCGAACGCCATCAGCGACGGCAGGAGCGCGCAGAACGCCACCACGACCCCGTCGATGACCTCCTGCCAGCCCATCCCGCGCCGCGCCCCGGCGGGGGCGGTCGGCAGCACCGCCGTCACGGCCCAGCCGCCGTCGGGCTCGGGCCCGGCGGTCAGGGTGCCGCGCAGCGCCTCGGCGCGCTCGCGCATCCCGGTGATGCCCCGGCCGCCGCCCAGCGACGGCACCGGCGCGTCGTCGCCGGGGGGCCGGTTGACCACCGACACCCGCACCGCGCCCGACACGTAGCAGACCTCCACCGACACCGCCGCGCCCGGCGCGTACCGCATTGCGTTGGTGAGCGACTCCTGGACGATCCGGTACGCCGCCGTCACCACCTGCGGGCGCACCCGCCGGGCGCGGCCCTCGAACGCCAGCGACACCGGTACGCCGAGCCGCGTCAGGCCCTGGCACAGCGGCGGCAGCAGCGCGTCCAGTCCCCCGCCGTCGCTCTCGGGGCCGACCACGTCCACCAGCCGGGTCAGCGCGGTCAGCACGTCGCGGCCGGTGTCGGCGGCGGCGGACAGCGCTTGGCGGCTCAGGTCGGGGTCGCCGACGCGGGCGGCCGCGCCGCTGTGCACCACCACGGCGCTGAGGTGGTGCCCGGCCACGTCGTGCAGGTCGCGGGCCAGGCGCTCGCGCTCGGCCTCGGCGGCCGCGCGCCGCTCCCGCTCGGCGGCGGCGAGCTGGGCGGCCAGCTCCCGGCGGCGCACCTTGTGCTGGCGGCGCAGCTGCCCCAGCGCGATGATCACCAGGTAGAAGAAGAAGTCGAAGACCTCGCTCATGAACACGTCGGCGGGGCCCTCGCGGGTGGGCAGGTAGGCCGCGAACGCCGCGGCCCAGGCGAGCAGCCCGCCGAGCACCGCCGGGCGGCGGCCGCGGTGCACCGCCAGCGAGTACAGCGCGATGGCGTCGGCCACGCCGGCGATCAGGGTGTCGGAGCGGTCGATCAGCAGCAGCCCGGTGGAGCCGATCAGCACGGTGGCCAGCAGCACCGGCAGCGGCGCGCGCCGCCGCCAGATCAGCGCGATGCACGAGGCCAGCACGCAGACGGTGAGCACCGCCCACTTCCAGCCGGGCATCGCCGGCGACGCCTCGTCCAGGTGCACCATCAGCGGAGTGAGCACGAGCTGGGCCGTGGCGGTGACCGCGGGAACGGCGAAGTCGGCGACGTTCGGCCACCGGCCCGCGCCGCCGTCCGGCTGTTCCGCCGGAGGGCCGTCCCCCTTGGTCCTGTCCACGCCTCGACTTTAGGGCCGGTCAGCGGGGCCTGCGGTCGGAGACCGGGCCGTTCCGCCTCCGCCGGAAGGCGGAGCGGCGGCCGTTCGCGGGGCGGAGGACGGGCCCGGCGGGTCAGCCGTCGTCGGGCAGGCAGGGCGTGCTGCCGTCCAGCGTCATCATCGGCTCGCGGCCGCCGCGCAGCCGGACGGTGAGGGTCACCTCGGGCATCTCGCGGGTCATCGTGAAGGTCCGGTTCCGCTTGCGGCCGCGCGGCGGCGCGGTCAGCCGGTAGCCGCGATCGCCGATCAGGTCGAGGGTGAGCGCGGTGGCGCGGTCCACGGTCGCGCCCGGCGTCGGGCCCGCCGTCAGGGGCAGCTCCGCGCGCAGCGTACGGCGCGCCCGCCCGTCGGCGCACGGGTCGGCGCGGTCGGCCAGCGTGCGCGGCCGCCCGCCGAGCTGGCCGGCTGCTGCCGCTCAGCACCACGCCCGCGTCGGTGCGCAGCCGGTCGGCCGCCTCCGACAGGGCGGGGCCGCGCGCGCAGCCGGCGGCGGGGGCGAGCAGCAGCGCCGCGAGGGCGAGCGCGGGCTTGCCGCGCGGTGTGGCGAACCGCACGGTCAGGGGCGGCGAGGCGAGGGACACGGCGCGTAGCCTAAACGGAGAGCGACGGAAAACTACGTAGAGTAATCGCTTTGTTACGCCGGAGTACCGGCGGTAACGGTGGAACCATGCCTGTCGTGCACGGCCGATTCCGGGGGCCGGCGATCGCCGCGGGTGTCCTGCTGGCGACCGTCGTGCTCGTGCTGCCCGCCTCCCCGGCCGCCTCCGCCGGACCGCCCCCGGCCGCGTCCCGCGCGCTGCCGGGCGACTCCACCCCGACCTTCGACGTGGTCCTGTCCCTCGGCGCCGACGGCCTGGTCCGGGTGCGCGAGACCATCAGCTACGACTTCTCCCGCCCCGGCGAGCAGGGCATCGTGCGCCGCGTCCCCTACCGGCACGGCCGCCGCCTGTACGAGGTGCGCGGCGTGCGCGCCAGCTCCTCCACCGGCGCCCCGGCGCGCGCGCAGACCGCCCGGCTGCTGCACGACGTGCGCATCGACGTCGGCGAGGGGGAGCGGCGGGCCGGCGGCCGGCAGGCGTACGTGATCGAGTACGAGGTCGCGGGGGCCTTCACCCCGCGCGACGGCTACGTCGAGCTGCTGTGGGACGCGGTCGGCGACTCCTGGCCCGTGCCGATCGGCGAGGCGGCGGTGCGCGTGGAGGCCCCGGTGCCGCTGCGCCGGGTCGGCTGCCGCGCGGGCCGCCAGCCGGCCACCACCCGGTGCCTGCGCGACCGGGACGGCCCGTACGCGGTGGACTTCACCCAACGCGGGTTGCGGCCGCGCGAGGGCATGACGGTCAAGGTCAGGCTGCCCGGGGACGCGATCAGCGTGCCGCCGCCCCGCTACGCCCCGCCGCGCTGGCGGGGCACCTGGCCCGGCGCGCTGGTGCTGCTGCTGTCGCTCGGCGTGGTGGCGGCGCTCGCCCGGGGACCGCTGCCGGACCGGCGCGTCGCGGCGCCCCTGGCGGCCGCCGGGGCCACACTGATGATCGCCGACGCCGCGGCCGAGACCGCGGCCGGTGATCCGTGGGGCGTCTCGCTCGGCGACCCCTTCGTGGCGGGGCTCGCGCTGGCGGTCGCCGGGGCGGCCGCGGCCGCCGCGCGGAGGACTCGTACAACGGAACACGCAACGGACATCCGGCGGTAGGAATAGAGTGGCCGGGCACGGCCCGGGCGAAACCGATCCGAACGGATCTCCGTCCGCGGCCGTCTACTCGGTTAAGGGGCCTCGTCGAGGCGGCAGTCGGGGGAAAGGGAGGCACCGGGCGTGCGGGAGTACCTGCTCACGGCTTTGGTCGCCGCCCTCGTGGCCTACCTGCTCACCCCCGCGGTGCGGAAGTTCGCCGTCTGGTTCGGCGCGCAGGCCGTCCCCCGCGACCGCGACGTCCACGTGATCCCGACGCCCCGGCTGGGCGGGCTCGCGATGTTCGGCGGCATGGTGGCCGCGCTGGTGGTGGCCACCGGACTGCCCTCGATGCGCCAGGTGCTGGCCGCCGGAGACGTCAACGTCGGCAAGGCGCTGCTGCTGTCGGGCGGGCTGATCGTGCTGGTCGGCATCGCCGACGACCGCTGGGGCGTGGACCCGCTCACCAAGTTCGCCGGGCAGGTCGCGGCGGCCGGGATCTTCATCATGCAGGGCATCCAGCTGTACGTGATCCCGCTGCCCAACGGCGAGCCGCTGTCGCTGCCGCCCTCCTACGGGGTGCCGCTGACGGTGTTCGTGGTGGTCGCCACCATCAACGCGGTCAACTTCATCGACGGCCTGGACGGCCTCGCCGCCGGCGTGGTCGGCATCGCCGCGCTCGCCCTGTTCAGCTACGCCTACCTGCTGTCGATGGCCAACGGCCTGACCACCCTGAGCGGCCCGACGCTGACGGCCGCGGTGCTGGTCGGGATGTGCGCGGGCTTCCTGCCGCACAACTTCAACCCCGCCCGGATCTTCATGGGCGACACCGGCTCGATGCTGATCGGGCTGCTGCTCAGCTCCTCCACGATCATGCTGACCGGCACCTTCGACCCGGCCCTGCTGGACGCCTACAAGCTGTTCCCCTTCTGGGTGCCGGTGCTGCTGGTCCCGGCGGTGGCCGCGGTGCCGTTCATCGACATGCTGCTGGCGGTGTGGCGGCGCACCAACCAGGGCATGTCGCCGTTCGCGCCGGACAAGATGCACCTGCACCACCGGCTGCTGGAGCTCGGCCACTCCACCCGCCGCGCCGTGATGATCATGTACTTCTGGGTCGCGCTGCTGGCGATGGGCCTGGTCGGCATGTCGGTGGCGGGCTCGGCCTGGCTGGTGGGCGGCATCGCGCTGGTGGTGGCGATCGCGGGCGTCGCGCTGATGATCGCGCTGCCCCGGATGGCGGCCCGCCGCGCGGCCCGGCTCCAGGTGCCCGCCGACCCGTCGGCCGACCCGCGCACCCGCGAGCGCGTGTGACCGGCGGCGTCGATTGTTCACATGTGATTCATCTCCGCAGGTGAGGCCCGTTCCGGTTCGGGTGTGACCTCGCACTCGCGACCCCGGCGGACGGCGGCGGGCCCGCTCCCGGGCGATGGCCCGTCGGCGCCTTCACCAGCGGTTTTCACGACGGTCCCGAGGGGGCCCGGCCGCTACCGCGCGGCGCGGCACGTTCCCGCCGATTTGGTGCCTGACCTGGGCTACAGTCCGTGGTGCGACTCGTGCGAGGGCGCGCCGGAACAAGGTTCAAGCGTTACATCAAGGGTAATTGCGGACGTTCCGGACGCTTGTGATACCTTTCACGAACAAGAGACGAACACTGAACGTGACCAGCCGGAGCCCACATGCATTCTTCCGACGCCCGGATTCTCCGCGGCGCCGCGCTCCCCTCTGGTCTCGCCGGCATCGCCGCCGTCGTGGTCGGCCTGCTGCTGGACGGGACCAAGGGCGCGTTGGGTGCCGCGCTCGGCACGATCGTGGTGCTCGCGTTCTTCAGCATCAGCGTCGTGGCGGTGAGCTACGCCTCCAAGATCTCACCCCAGATGATGTTCGCCGCCGCCGTGTTCAGCTACATCACCAAACTGTTCGTGATGTTCGCCCTGATCGCGGCACTGGACGGCGTGACGATCTGGAACTCCACGGTCTTCGCCTACACGGTCATCGCCCTCACCCTGGTGTGGATCGGCGCTGAGATCCGTGTCTCGCTGAAGACCAAGACGCTCTACGTCGACCCCGAGGCGCCGGCGAAGGCCGCCGCCCCGAAGGCCGGCGACGACCCCGAAAGCGCCGCCGTCCCCGGCGAGCGCACCGCCGACCGGAGCCCGTGATGACCCCGTGGGCGGTACCGGCGGCACTGGACTACTCCAATATGACCATCAGGGGGGTGGCCTGCTATGGTCCGTCCTGCGATGAGCGAGGAGGGGCACCGGCCCGATCCGGGGTCCGACGATTCGGACCACCGGGGCTTCGCCAACGCCGCCTGGTCCATCCCGAGCTACATCCTGAGCGGGATGGCCGTCTACGGCGGTCTAGGCTGGCTGCTGGATCGATGGCTGGGCACCTCGGCGCTGCTCCCCATCGGAGTCCTGGTGGGCCTTGCTCTAGCGCTCTACCTGGTCTACCACCGCTACGGCCGCTGAAAACCCGGCCCGCGGCGCTGACCAGCGCCGTCTTCGTAACGCCCCTGCTGCCCACGGGCACGCACACGAAGTACCACCGACTGACCTGCAGAGTCACTGACGAAGGGACTGCCGCGTGAGCGCGCTGCACCTCCTCGCCTCTGGGAGCGGAGATGAGTTCGAGGCCCCGGGCCTGCACATCTTCGACTGGGGGCCGATTTTCAAGGACGGCCCGGCGTGGCTCGACTGGTTCACCAAGCCGACCCTGATCGTCATCCTCGCAGCGCTGGTCGTCATCGTCTTCTCCTGGCGCGCCTTCGGCAACCCCAAGCTGGTGCCGAAGGGCGTGCAGAACGTCGGTGAGGTCGCCTACCTGCTGGTACGCGACCAGGTGGCCCGCCCCATGCTGGGCAAGGACGGCGACCGGTGGATGCCGTTCCTGTTCTCCACCTTCTTCTTCGTGCTGTTCATGAACCTGGCCGGCGTGGTGCCGGTGCTCCAGCTCCCCGCCACCTCGCACATCGCGATCCCGATCGTGCTGGCCCTGGTGGTCTACGTGATGATGCTGTTCCTCGGCATCAAGAACCAGGGGCTGGTCGGCTACTTCAAGAACATCATGTTCCCGCCGGGGCTGCCCAAGGCGCTCTACATCATCCTGGCGCCGATCGAGCTGCTGTCCACGATCATCCTGCGGCCGTTCACGCACGCGATCCGGTTGTTCGCGAACATGTTCGCCGGCCACCTGCTGATCGCGTTCTTCGCGACCGTCGCCTGGTGGTTCCTCGCCGAGAAGCTCACTCCGCTGGGTGCGGGTGTCGGCCTCGTCGGCTTCATCATGACCATCGTCATGACCGCCTTTGAGATCTTCGTGCAGAGCCTGCAGGCGTTCATCTTCACGCTGCTGGCCGCCTCGTACATCAACAGCTCTCTGCACGCTGACCACTGATACAGACCAACACACCCGCAAAAGCAAGCCTCCGGTGGGCCGACCCCCCACCGGTCGAGTGAAAAGGAAAGAGCACATGCTCGCTGAGTCCGCTAACGTCCTCGCCGAAGTCTCGGGCAACCTCGGCTCCGTCGCGTACGGTCTGGCCGCCATCGGCCCGGGTATCGGCGTGGGCATCATCTTCGGCCAGGGTGTGCAGGCCATCGCCCGCCAGCCGGAGCTGACCAACGTCATCCGCCAGAACATGCTGCTGGGCTTCGCCCTCACCGAGGCGCTGGCCCTCATCGGTTTCGTCGTGCCGTTCGTGCACAAGTAAACCGCCCCTCCTATATCTGACAGGAAGGCGGAAACCCCATGATGAACCTGTTGGCCGCCACCGTCGTGGCCCAGGGCGAGGACTACAGCCCGCTGGCTCCCGAGCCCGCGGAACTGGTCGTCGGCACCCTCGCCTTCGCGATCGTGCTCATCCTGGTCGGCTGGAAGCTCGTCCCGGCGATCCGCAAGACGCTGGAAGAGCGCACCGAGGCGATCGAGGGCGGCCTGAAGAAGGCCAACGACAGGCAGGCCGAGGCCGAGGCCGTCTACAAGGAGTACCGGGCCAAGCTCCAGGAGGCTCAGCGCGAGGCCGGCCGGCTTCGCGAGGAGGCCCGCGAGCAGGGCGCTGCCATCATCGCCGAGATGAAGGAGCAGGCCCAGGCCGAGGCGCGGCGCATCACCGAGGCCGCGCAGGCGCAGATCGAGGCCGAGCGGCAGCAGGCGATGCAGTCGCTGCGCGCGGAGATCGGCGCCATGTCGGTCGACCTCGCCGGCCGCGTCGTGGGCGAGTCCCTGGAGGACTCGGCCCGGCAGAGCCGCGTGGTGGACCGGTTCCTTGAAGAGCTTGAGGACCGGGCCCGTACGCAGGAGCAGATCACCTCATGACCATCACGGGAGCGGTGAGCAGGGCCTCGCTGGCCGAGGCCAAGGAGCGGCTCGAGGCGGTCATCCCCTCGGCCGACCTGGCCGCGCTGGGGAGCGACCTGTTCTCGGTGCTGCACCTGATCGACCACGAGCACGGCCTGCGGCGGGCGATCTCCGACCCGTCGCGGGACGGCGCCGACAAGGCCCAGCTCGTCACGGCCCTGCTCGACGGCAAGGTCACACCGGCCGCTCTCGGGCTGGTCGCCGACGTGGTCCGGCTGCGCTGGTCCAAGCCGTCGGAGCTGTCGGACGCGCTGGAGGTCCTGGCGGTCAACGCCGAGTCCGCCCGCGCCGAGGCCGACGGCCGCCTCGACGACCTGGAGGACGAGCTGTTCCGGTTCTCCCGCGTCGTCGACAGCGACCCCGCCCTGCGCGGTGCGCTGGCCGGCCCGGCCCTGCCGGCCGACCGCAAGCTGGGCGTGGTGACCACCCTCCTGGAGGGCAAGGTCACCTCGTCCGCGCTGACGCTCGTCACCGAGCTGGTGCTCCACCCGCGAGGACGTAGCCTGGAAGGCGGGCTGGCCGAGTACGGCCGGCTGGTCGCCCAGCGGCGGCAGCGCCTGGTGGCGCTGGTGCGGACCCCGGTCGAGCTGACCGAGGCCCAGCGCGCGCGGCTCGCCGCCGTGCTGGCCACGGCCTACGGCCACGAAGTACACCTGAACATCGAGCTCGACCCCTCCACGATCGGCGGCCTGTCGATCCAGATCGGGGACGAGATCATCGACGGCACGATCGCCGGACGGCTGGACGAGGTCCGCCGGCGGCTCGCGAGCTGACGAAGCTAGCTGAGCTGACCCCTAAGGGAGCAAGAGAGGAATCATGGCGGAGCTGACGATCCGTCCGGATGAGATCCGGAACGCGCTGGAGCGCTTCGTCCAGTCGTACGAGCCTGAGGCCGCCGCGCGCGAAGAGGTCGGCACCGTTGTCGATTCCGGCGACGGTATCGCCCACGTCGAGGGCCTGCCCTCCGCGATGGCCAACGAACTCCTGGAGTTCGAGGACGGCACCCGTGGCCTGGCTCTGAACCTGGACGTGCGCGAGATCGGCGCCGTTGTCCTGGGTGACTTCAGCAAGATCGAGGAGGGCCAGAAGGTCCGCCGGACCGGCGAGGTCCTCTCGGTCCCGGTCGGCGACGGCTTCCTCGGCCGCGTCGTCGACTCGCTGGGCAACCCGCTGGACGGCAAGGGCGCGATCGAGTCCACCGAGCGCCGTGCGCTGGAACTGCAGGCCCCGACCGTCGTGCAGCGGCAGTCGGTCAAGGAGCCGCTGCAGACCGGCATCAAGGCCATCGACGCGATGACGCCGATCGGCCGCGGCCAGCGCCAGCTGATCATCGGTGACCGGCAGACCGGCAAGACCACGGTCGCGGTCGACACGATCATCAACCAGAGGGAAGCCTGGGAGTCGGGCGACGAGAGCAAGCAGGTCCGCTGCATCTACGTCGCCGTCGGCCAGAAGGGCTCCACGATCGCCAACGTGCGCCGCACCCTCGAAGAGGCCGGCGCGCTGGAGTACACCACGATCGTGGCCGCCCCCGCCTCCGAGCCGGCCGGCTACAAGTACATCGCCCCCTACACCGGGTCGGCGATCGGCCAGCACTGGATGTACCAGGGCAAGCACGTCCTGATCGTCTTCGATGACCTGTCCAAGCAGGCCGACGCCTACCGCGCGGTCTCGCTGCTGCTGCGCCGCCCGCCGGGCCGCGAGGCCTACCCGGGTGACGTGTTCTACCTGCACTCGCGGCTGCTGGAGCGTTGCGCCAAGCTGTCGGACGACATGGGCGGCGGCTCGATGACCGGCCTGCCGATCATCGAGACCAAGGGCAACGACGTCTCGGCGTTCATCCCGACCAACGTCATCTCCATCACCGACGGCCAGTGCTTCCTGGAGACCGACCTGTTCAACCAGGGCGTCCGCCCTGCGATCAACGTCGGTATCTCGGTCTCGCGAGTCGGCGGCTCGGCGCAGGTCAAGGCCATGCGCAAGGTCTCCGGCACGCTCCGTCTGGCCCTGTCCCAGTTCCGCGACCTGGAGGCCTTCGCGGCCTTCGCCTCCGACCTGGACGCCGCCTCGCGCGCCCAGCTCGACCGCGGCGCCCGCCTGGTGGAGCTGCTCAAGCAGCCCCAGGGTTCGCCGTTCCCGGTCGAGAAGGAGGTCATCTCGGTGTGGGCGGGTACCTCCGGCGAGCTGGACGACGTCCCGGTCGCCGACATCCGCCGCTTCGAGCTGGACTTCCTGGACTACGTCGAGCGCAACCACTCCGGCGTGCTCACCGGCATCCGCGAGACCGGCCAGCTGTCCGACGACGGTTTCACCACCCTGAAGGACGCCATCACGGAGTTCAAGAAGGGTTTCGAGACCGGCGAGGGCAAGATGCTGGGCGCCGACGAGGACGTCGAGCCGATCTCCGACGAGGCCGTGGAGCAGGAGACGATCACGCGCCAGGTCAAGAAGGGCTGATCGGCCATGGCCCAGCTACGGCAACTGCGGCAGCGGATCAGGTCGGTCAGCTCGACCGCCAAGATCACGCGCGCCCAGGAGATGATCGCGACTTCGCGCATCGTCAAGGCCCAGCAGGCGGTGGCGGCCTCCAAGCCGTACGCCGACCAGATCACCCAGGCGCTGACCGCGCTGGTCAGCCACCACGTGGGCATCGACCACCCGCTGCTGAAGGAGCAGCCGGAGGACAAGCGCACGGCGGTGCTGATCGTCACCAGTGACCGGGGCTTCTGCGGCGGCTACAACGCCAACGTCATCCGCGAGGCCGAGTCGCTGATCAAGGCCCTGCGCGAGCAGGGCCGCGAGCCGATCCCGTACATCGTCGGCAACAAGGGCCTCACCTGGTACCGCTTCCGGGACCGGGAGATGGCCGAGTCGTGGACGGGGTTCAGCGACCGCCCGGACTTCGCCAGCGCGGAGCGCATCGGACGGCGGCTGACCGAGGACTTCCTCAAGACCGACGCCGAGGGCGGGGTCGGGGAGATCCACGTGGTCTACACGCAGTTCATCTCGATGCTGTCCCAGGAGGTGCAGGTCCGGCGGCTGATGCCGCTGGAGGTCGAGGAGCGGTCGGCCGAGGGCAACGCCTCGGTCCTGCCGGCCTACGACTTCGAGCCGTCGGCCGAGGCCGCGCTCGACCTGCTGCTGCCGAACTACATCGAGAGCCGCATCTTCCACATGCTGCTTCAGTCGGCGGCGTCCGAGCACGCCGCCCGGCGCCGCGCCATGAAGTCGGCGACCGACAATGCCAACGAACTGATCGGTGTCTACACGCGCCAGATGAACCAGGTGCGGCAGGCAGCGATCACCCAGGAAATCAGCGAGATCGTCGGTGGCGCTGACGCGCTCGCCGATTCTGGCGGGGAGTGAGAATGACTGCTCAGGTAGAGACGGCGACGGCCACCGGGCGCGTCGCCCGGATCATCGGCCCGGTCGTCGACGTGGAGTTCCCCGCCGACGCCATCCCGGAGATCTACAACGCCCTCAACGTCGATGTGGCGATGGGCGGCGAGACCAAGACGCTGACCATGGAGGTCGCCCAGCACCTCGGCGACAACATGATCCGCGCGATCTCCATGCAGCCGACCGACGGCATGGTGCGCGGCGCGGCGGTGTTCGACAGCGGCAAGCCGATCTCGGTGCCGGTGGGCGACGTCACCAAGGGCCACGTGTGGAACGCCCTCGGCGAGGCCCTGGACGTCCCGACCGCGTCGCTGGAGATCAACGAGCGCTGGGGCATCCACCGCAGCGCTCCGGCGTTCGACCAGCTGGAGTCGCGCACCGAGATGCTGGAGACCGGCATCAAGGTCATCGACCTGCTGTCCCCGTACGTCAAGGGCGGCAAGATCGGTCTGTTCGGCGGCGCGGGTGTGGGCAAGACCGTCCTCATCCAGGAGATGATCCGCCGCGTCGCCCGCAACTTCGGCGGCACCTCGGTGTTCGCCGGCGTCGGCGAGCGCACCCGTGAGGGCAACGACCTCTGGGTCGAGATGGACGAGGCGGACGTCCTCAAGGACACCGCCCTGGTCTTCGGCCAGATGGACGAGCCGCCGGGCACCCGTCTGCGGGTCGCCCTGTCGGGCCTCACCATGGCGGAGTACTTCCGTGACGTGCAGGGCCAGGACGTGATGTTGTTCATCGACAACATCTTCCGGTTCACCCAGGCCGGGTCCGAGGTCTCCACGCTGCTCGGCCGCATGCCGTCCGCGGTGGGCTACCAGCCCACCCTGGCCGACGAGATGGGCGTCCTCCAGGAGCGCATCACCTCGACCCGGGGCCACTCGATCACCTCGATGCAGGCGATCTACGTCCCGGCGGACGACATCACCGACCCGGCGCCGCACACCACCTTCGCGCACCTCGACGCGCGGACCGTGCTCTCGCGGGCCATCTCCGAGAAGGGGATCTTCCCGGCGGTGGACCCGCTGGACTCCTCCTCCCGGATCATGGACCCGCAGATCCTGGGCCGCGAGCACTACGAGGTCGCCCAGGAGGTGCGCCGGATCCTGCAGAAGTACAAGGAGCTGCAGGACATCATCGCGATCCTCGGTATCGACGAGCTGTCCGAAGAGGACAAGGTCACCGTGAACCGGGCCCGCCGCATCGAGCGCTTCCTGTCGCACCCGATGTACGTGGCCGAGCAGTTCACCGGCCAGCCCGGCGTCACCGTGCCGAAGGACGAGACGGTCGCCTCGTTCAAGGCGCTCACCGAGGGCAAGTACGACCACATCCCCGAGCAGGCGTTCTTCATGTGCGGCGGCATCGAGGATGTCGAGAAGAAGGCCAAGGAGCTGGAGAAGTAGTCCGCTCCGGCGGGGCCGGGCCCCGGCCCGGCCCCGCCGGTCCGCTCCAGTATTCGGAGGAATGACACGTGGCAAACCTGAAGGTCGGGCTGGTCTCACCCGAGCGTGAGGTCTGGTCCGGCGAGGCCAAGATGGTGGTCGCGCAGACCATCGAGGGCCAGCTCGGCATCATGCCGGGCCACGCCCCGGTGCTGGGCGTGCTGCTGGACGGCAGCGTGGTGAAGATCGAGCCGGCCGACGGCGGCGAGTGGATCACCGCGGCGGTCGGCAGCGGGTTCTTCTCCATCGCCGACGACGAGGTGTCGGTGCTGGCCGAGCAGGCCGAGCTGGGCTCGGAGGTCGTCGTGTCCGACGCCCGCCAGGACCTGGACGAGGCCCTCAAGGCCGGCGCCGCCGACTCCACCGCCGAGCGGCGGGCGCGGGCGCGCCTGCGCGCGGCGGGCGCCGAGGCGTAAGGCTCTTTTGCAAGGCGCGGCACCGCCGGTGCCGCGGCACGACGGGTAAGGCTCCACGGGCGAGAAACGGCGGGGGGACTTGGGCGGGACACTGGCTCTGGACGCGGGCGGGGTGCTCGCTGTCGTCGTCCTGCTGGTCGCGGTCCTGTTCGTCGCCATGTCGGTGCGCCGCCGGCTGCTGGTGCGCGGCGGTGGTGCCGTGGAGTGCAGTCTGCGGGTGCTGCCCGAGGGGGCGGCGCCCGGTCCGTGGCGGCTCGGTATCGGCCGCTACAAGGGTGATGTCCTGCAGTGGCATCGCGTGTTCGGTTTTCGTGGCAGGCCCCGGCAGGTGATCCACCGCCGGGGCCTCGTCGTGTCCAGGCGCCGCGACCCCGACCCCGGCGAGGCCGACGGCCTGCTGCCGGAGGTGACGATCGTCGAGGTCCGCGACGGCGACGCGGTGCTGGAGCTGGCGATGGGCGCGGCGGCGCTGACCGGTTTCCTGTCGTGGCTGGAGGCGGCCCCGCCCGGCTTCCCAGTGGACATCCCCTACACCGACCGGGACTAGAGGGGCGCGCCGGACGGCCCGTCCCCCCCTTGATCAGGTATCGAAAAGGTCTCGGGCAGGTAGCGGGTCTTGTGAGCGGCTCCACTCCGGGTTTTGATCATGCCATCCTGCCCGATCCCCCTCAGGAGTGCATGTTGCGCAAGCTCGCCATAGGCGCGGCCGCCGCGCTGGCCGCCACCTTGCTGTCGGCCCCCCCGGCCGAAGCCGCGCCCGACCTGGCCAAGCTGGTCACGGTCAAGGACGTCCGCAAGCACCTGGAGAACCTGCAGACCATCGCCACCTACAACGGCGGCAACCGGGCCTCCAACGAGCCGGGCTACGACATCTCGGTGAAGTACGTGGTCAGCCAGCTGAAGAAGGCCGGCTACACGCCCGTCGTTCAGCCGTTCTCCTACCAGGAGATCGTGGAGCGGACCCCCACCGTCCTCGCGCAGACCGCGCCGGGCCAGGCCACCTACCAGCTGGGCAGCGACTACACGCTGTCCAGCCAGACCGGCAACGGCGACGTCAACACCGGCGTGACCGCCGTGGACGTCCCGGCGGAGGGCCAGGTCGGCGACGCCGGATGCGAGGCGGCCGACTTCGCCGGGTTCCCGTCGGGGAACATCGCCCTGATCCAGCGCGGCACCTGCCCGTTCGAGCAGAAGACCGCCAACGCCGAGGCGGCCGGCGCCTCGGCCGTGCTCTTCTACAACCGTCCCGACGAGGCGGGCCTGCTGAACCCGCTGCTGGACACCAAGCGCGAGATCCCGGTCGCCTTCGCCACCCGCGAGCTCGGCCAGGCGCTGGCCAAGCTGGCCCAGGCGGGCGGGCTGAAGCTGCGCGTGCGGACCGACCTGGTCGAGATCACCAAGAACACCTCCAACGTGATCGCCGAGACCAAGTGGGGCCGCGACGACAACGTCGTGGTCGTCGGCGCGCACCTGGACAGCGTCCACGAGGGCGCGGGCATCAACGACAACGGCTCGGGCTCGGCGGCGACCCTGGCGGTCGCGCAGCAGATCCACAAGCTGGGCAAGGCCAACATCAAGAACAAGGTCCGCTTCGCCTGGTGGGGCGGCGAGGAGGACGGCCTGCGCGGGTCCACGCACTACGTGGGCAACCTGTCCGAGGCCGACCGCGCCAAGATCGCGCTGAACCTGAACTTCGACATGCTCGGGTCGATCAACGGTATCCGCGGCGTCTACGACGGTGACTTCTCCACCGGCGAGGGCTCCGAGGGCCCGGCGGGCTCGGGCGCGATCGAGAAGGTCTTCACCGACTACTACGCCAAGCGCAAGCTGCCGACGGTGGAGACCGAGTTCAGCGGCCGCTCGGACTACGGGCCGTTCATCGAGGCGGGCATCCCGGCGGGCGGCCTGTTCTCCGGCGCCGAGGGCATCAAGACGGCGCAGGAGGCCAAGCTGTTCGGCGGCAAGGCGGGTCAGCCGTACGACCCGTGCTACCACGCCGCCTGCGACGACATCAAGAACATCGACTGGAAGCTGCTGGACACGCACGCCGACGGTGTGGCGTACACGACGCAGTTCTTCGCCAAGAGCACGCTGGTGGTGAACGGCGAGGCGCGCAAGGCCCGCAAGGCCGTGGCTCCGACTCTGGAGTACCGGGGCCACGACCGCGCGGTGCGGTAGGTAGGGACCTGCAGTAGGTAGATGTTGGGAAGGCCACGCTCCGGAGGGGGCGTGGCCTTCCGCGTTGGTGAGGGTGGGGGCACCTGGCGGAATTGCGGGCGGCCCTGCGTTGTGCGCGTCTCGCGTGTCTGCGTGCGTCTGCGTCCTGCGCATTCAGGAGCTGTACGTACCTACGCGCTTTACAGCCCGTGCTCCGCGCCTTCGCGTTCCGTGCTCGTGCCTCGCACCCCTGTGCTCCGTGCCCCGTGCTCTGTGCTGTGCTCTGCGCCCGGCCCTAGCCCCTCGCCCCTCATGCTCCGCCCCCCGCGCTCCCGCGCGCCTGCGCTCCGCGCCCGTGCTCCGCGCCCTGGGCCCCCGCGCCCGCCGCGCATCCCGCGCGCCTGTAGTACGCGCCCCCATCACGGGGGGCTCCTCTCTACCGCCTGCCCTCGCCCCGCCCGGCTCGCGCCAGCGAGCCGGGCGGGGCGAGGGCAGGCGCAGTCGTAGCCTCCGCCTGCGTCAAGCGGAACTGTGGGGGTTGAGCTTGGCGAGGGTTCTTGCTCCAACCCCGCGCGTGGCCGGGGTTGTTGGTCACGTTGGCAAACCCGCGCGGGGTGCGGTTGGGCGGTCTGGTGTAGACCCCCACAGATTGAGTCGGTGCAGCGTCTGCGGCGAAAGCGGCTGTGTTTGCCTTGGGGGGACGTCCCCCCAAACCCCCACATCCGGGCGCCGCCCGCCCGGCGCTCGCAGGACTCGCGCCGTGCGTGCGTCGTCCGGGCAGGGGCCGGCCCCTACGACCCCGGCAGGGGGCAAGCCCCCCACACCCCCCACAAGGAAGGCGCTACGCGCCTGCCTGCTTTCTTAAATGCCGCTGGGACTCCGTCCCCCGCTCCCCCTGGGCAAGGGGCTCCGCCCCCTGCACCCCCGCCGCGACGGCTGAGGTCGGCGTGATCCTGCTGAGTACGGGGTGAGCTCCCTGGTCTCGTGTAGAGCTCAGGGCCTGACACCCTCCAATCTCACTCCAGGCGTCGCTGCCTTGCGCTGGTTGCGGGAACGTCTCGTCCGGGCAGGGTCCAGCCCCGCGTCCCTGCATGAGGCTGCGCCTCATGCACAAAGGCGGGACGTCCCAGAGTGTTACGGGTCCTGGCAAGGGGCCGTGAAAAGACATGCAACCCGGGACGGGCCGGCGGGATAGAGGGGGTGTCAACACCTTCGACGCGGAGGTAACGCCCCATGAAGGGACACACCGGTCCATGGCCCTGGCAAGAGCGGTGAGCCATCCCCTGGAGGAAGTGGACGACGCACGCATCGACGCGGGCTCCTCGTCCGTGCTGCGCACCTCTGATCCCAACGTCCTCGGCGAGCGCGGCACGATGTTGTACCTGAAGACCGGCTGGACGGATGACGAACCGCGCATCCCCGCCCTCCCCTGACCGTCCCCGCAAGCGTTGGCTCATGGCGTGCCGCCCTGGTGTGAGACGGGCGCGGCTCTTCTAGAGGGACCTTGTAAGTCGGGTGGACACCTCTCCCCGAGAACGGGCTGCGTCCACGCGGGCTCGATGCGAGAGACCTTCGTGCGCAGCCCGACAAGGTGAAGCCCGCCCTCAAGCCGCTCTGGCGCGAGCAGCTTGCCGGGTTCCTCTCGGATCTTGTCAGCACAACTGAAAGGGCTCTTGGTCCTCCGTCTGAGCAGCAGCGACCGATCTAAAGCCAATAACGGTTCTATAACGCAATAATCGTCATATTTGTGCAGGTCGAAACGCGGGCGCCGCCCGCGCT
The DNA here is from genome assembly GCA_050936435.1 of Spirillospora sp. CA-253888. Taxonomy (GTDB): domain Bacteria; phylum Actinomycetota; class Actinomycetes; order Streptosporangiales; family Streptosporangiaceae; genus Spirillospora. The sequence goes on along the minus strand of JBNJMT010000001.1, from coordinate 2,255,289 downwards.
CGGCGTACCTTCAGGAGTGACCTATGCCGACGAGGCTCAGTGTTGTCGTGCCCTTCCACAACCTGGAGCCGTATCTCGGCGCCTGCCTGGAGTCGTTGACGCGGCAGACGTTCCGCGACTTCGAGGCGATCATGGTGGACGACGGGTCCACCGACGACAGCGCCGTGGTGGCCAAGGAGTTCGCCGCCCGCGACGACCGTTTCCGGTTGGTGCAGCATGTCGAGGCACAGGGCCCGGGGCCCGCGCGCAACACCGGGATCGCCGAGGCCGCTGGGGAGTACCTGGCCTTCGCCGACGGCGACGACGTGCTGGCTCCGTATGCGTATGAGCTGATGGTCGGGTCGCTGGACACGACCGGTTCGGACATCGTCTCGGGCAACGTGCGGCGGTTCGACTCGGCCAAGAGCTGGCCCTGCTGGCTGCACTCCGAAGCATGCGCGAAGACGCGGCTGAAGACGCACATCCGCGAGCACCGGGCGTTGCTGCAGGACCGCACCGTCTGGAACAAGGTCTTCCGGCGGTCGTTCTGGGACGAACACAGGCTGAGCTACCCGCACATGCTCTACGAGGACCCGCCCGTCATGATCTCGGCGCACGTCCTGGCCGGGAAGGTCGACGTGCTGGAGCAGGTCGTCTACTACTGGCGGCGGCGGGAAGGGTCGATCACCCGGCGGCGGGACGAGCCGGCGAACCTGGGCGACCGGATGAAGTCGGTCGAGATGGTGCAGAGGTTCCTGAAGGAGCACGCGCCCGAACTCAAGGCCGACTTCGATCGGTACGCGCTGGACGTCGATCTGGGGATCCTGACCGAATCGCTGGTCGGGGCCGATGAGGAGACCCGGCGGCAGACGATGGAGTTGGGCGTCGCCGCACTGGAACATTCCGAAGCGGTGGCGCTGCGGACGATGCCGGTGAACCGCAGGCTGCGTTTCCACCTGATGGGCCGCCGTATGCTCCCGGAACTGCTGGAGGCGCTGGCGTTCGAGAAGACCCAGCACCGCTACGTCGAGTACGTGCGACGCGGGCGGCTCCGCAAGCGCTGGTACGCCGAGTACCCCTTCTTCGAGGACGCGGCCAAGGGCGTTCCCCTTGAGGTGTACGAGGTCAACGACGAGCTCAAGCTGTGGTCCAACGTGGATGAGATGCGTTGGCAGGACGGGCGGCTGCGCATCGAGGGCCACGCCAACTTCGAGCGCCTGGCCGTCGCCGCCCCTGCCGATCTCGGCTTGCGCGCGTGGCTGGAGCGCAAGGGCCGGGGCGGGCGCCGAGTGCCACTCGATGTCGTGCGCTCCCACCGTCCCGATGTGACCGGCGATTCCCACCAGGGGGCGGTGAGCTATGACTGGTCGGGCTTCGTGGCGGAGATCGATCCGGCGCTGCTGAAGACGAACGGCAAGTGGAGGCCGGGCTCCTGGCGGCTGCGGGTGGAGGCTTCGGTCCCCGGGCACAAGGCTGTGGACACCGTTCGCAGCCCCGGTCAGGCCAGGGTGAAGTGGACCTCGGACCAGGCGGTGGACGGACCGGTCCGGATGCGGCCGGTCGCCGGGGGCGACGGGCTGCTGATCCAGATCCGTGTCGACGAGGTTACGCTCACCGGACACCGCCGGGTCGGCGGGGAGTTGGAGCTGAACGGGCGGCTCAACGACTCTCACCAGGCCGGATCGGTGCAGGTGCGGGCGTCGCGCATGCACTCGCTGGAGAACGTTCAGCGGCCCGCGTCGGTGGAGGCCGACGGCACGTTCACCGCTCGGCTCCCGCTGGACGAACTGGTGTCCGCACCTGCCGTGGACGACGCCGTCACCGGTATTGCGCAGGTGCGCGACGCCGTGGACTGGGACGTCGTGCTGATGGTCGGCGACCGCACGGTCAAGATCGGGATGCCGGGCGAAGCCCTGGAGGGCCGGTACGCGGTGTCCGGCCGGGAGTTCGCGCTCACCCGTACCCGTTACGGCAACCTGCGCGGCGTCGAGCGGTCCCACCGGCTGGTCGCCGACCGTGTGGTCTGGATCGACGACCGCCTGGTGGTGACCGGCGACTTCGCGGGGACGGAGAGCGATCGCCCCGATCGCCTGGTCCTGCGCCGTCGGCGTTCCAGCGACCGGTACGAGTTCCCGCTGTCCTGGGAGGGCGGTCGTTTCACGACCTCCTTCGCGCCTGCCAGAGTGCCGGCGTTCGGCGAGGAACTGCCTTTGGGGTCGGGCGTGTGGGAGCTGTACGCGCTGACCGATGGCCGCGAGACCAACGTGGTGAGCGAGCGCGGCGCCCTGGGGCTGCTGCCCGAGCCGCGCGTCGCCGGTGCGCACCGTGTGACCGTTGACTCCTATCAGGTGGACGCGTTGTTGCTGCGTATCCGCCTGGACCAGCCTGACGAGGACCGGGGGGCGTTCAACCGGCGGCGTATCCGGCGCGCGGACTATCCGGAGATGCGTCGCCGGCCCTTGCGCGACCGGGTCGTCTTCGACGCCTATTCCGGTATGCAGTACTCCTGCAGCCCTCGGGCGATCTACGAGGAGTTGCAGCGCACCCGTCCCGATCTGGACTTCGTGTGGGTGTCCAAGGACGGCCGCTTCAACGTGCCCGGAAGCGCCCAGGTGGTCTACGGCAACACCCGTGAGCACTACCGGGCGATGGCCGACGCGCGTTACGTCGTCGGCAACTTCGGTGTTCCCGAGTGGTTCGACAAACGCCCCGGGCAGACCTATCTGCAGACCTGGCACGGCACGCCGCTGAAGAGGCTCGCCCATGACCTGAGCGAGATGTCCTTCCGGCGTACCGAGTCGCTGGACTGGATGGACCGTGAGATCCCCGCCTGGGACGCGCTGGTGTCGCCCAACCCGTTCACCAGCCAGGTGCTGCGGCGGGCGTTCCGGTACGAGGGCGAGATCCTGGAGACCGGCTACCCCCGCAACGACATCCTCAACGGCCCCGAACGCGGCGCCATCGCCAGGCGGGTGCGGGAACGGCTGGGCGTCCCCCGGGGCAAGAAGGTCGTGCTGTACGCGCCGACCTGGCGCGACGACCATCACTTCGCAGCAGGGAAGCGGGGCTTCTCGCTTGAGCTGGACCTCGCCCGAGCGCGGCGGGCACTGGGCGAGGACTACGTGGTCCTGGTCCGCGCCCACTACCTGATCACTGATCGCACCTGGTCCCAGCGCGACGGTTCGGTGATCGATGTGTCCGGCTATTCCGACATCGCCGAGCTGTACCTGGTCGCCGACATGCTGATCACCGACTACTCGTCGGCGATGTTCGACTTCGCCGTCACCGGCAAGCCGCAGCTGTTCTTCACCTACGACCTGGAGACCTACCGCGACACCGTGCGCGGCTTCTACTTCGACTTCGAGGCCCAGGCCCCCGGCCCGCTGCTGCGCAGCTCCGAAGAGGTCTTCGACGCCATCCGCGACGTCGACCACCTCGCCGCGAAACACGCCGAACGCTACACGGCGTTCGTGGAGCGTTACTGCCCCTACGACGACGGGAGCGCCTCAAAGCGCGTCATCCAGGCATTCTTCGACTCCACTGCGTGACTTGGGCCATCCGTTTTTCTTAGCGTGAAGGAACAGAGATGAGCGGGAAGAACCCGTCGCCGGAACAGCTTGAGATCCAGCGCCTCAGCAGGCAGATCGCCGTCTACGAAGACCAGATCGACTCGCTCTGGTCCGGCGTGAAGAGGCGCGACGAGCAGATCAACCTGCTGAAGCGGACGGTCGGCTATCGCGCCGAGCGCGCCGTCCTCCGGGTCGGCCAGACGCTGCTGCAGCGCCTGACCGGAACGCCGGAACAAGAGCCGTTCGCACTACGCCCTGACCGCGGACCAAAGATGGGTGCGGTTCCTTCTGAAGGAGAAGGCTGACCATGCGGTCAGGACGTACTCGTGCCGGTGGTCTGGGTGAACGCTGTGGTGTACCGGGTCGAGGTGCCGGCTCCAGTGGGCAGGGAAGTGTCCGTGGGCGGCCGCGCCGTCACTAGGCCGGCGCAAATCCCGTCGCACGTTCGCATCACCCTTTCCCGGCGCGGGGCCGGTCGGGGTCGTGGGCCGGTCTGACGGGACGCTCTGGTTCGTGCGGCTGGACGGGGGGCCGCTCGCTTCCTGTGCCGATCCCCGTTCGGCGGTCAGGGCCGCGTCCGCTCGGCGGGCGCGGCCCTTGGCGTTCCGTATCCCGATCGAGACTTGATCGTCACATGATCAGGATTGTTGCTTTTGGGGGCGAATGGAACTATCCGGGCATTCCCTGATGTCCCCCCAACAGGAGCGATATGCGCAAGCTCGCCCTCGGCGCCGCCGCCGTGCTGGCCGCCTCGCTGGTCACCGTGCCGGCGACGCAGGCCCTGGCCGCGCCCGACCTCGCGTCCCTGGTGACGGCCAAGGATGCCACCAAGCACCTGAACGCCTTCGCGGAGATCGCCAAGTACAACGGCGGCAACCGCTCGGCGGGGTCGCCCGGCTACGACATCTCGGTGAAGTACGTCGTCAGCCAGCTCAAGAAGGCCGGGTTCAGCCCCACGACCCAGGCCTTCCCCTTCGACTTCTACCGGCAGACCGGCAAGGGCGCGCTGGAGCAGACCGCGCCGAACCAGGTCTCCTACAAGGAGGGGACCGAGTACAACACCATGGAGTACTCGGTCGCCGGTGACGTCACCGCCCCGGTGACCGCGGTGGACGTGCCCGCTCCCGGTGAGGGCGGCTCCTCCGGCTGCGAGGAGAGCGACTTCGCCGGCTTCCCGGCCGGCAACATCGCGCTGATCCAGCGCGGCACCTGCAACCTGATCGTCAAGAGCGAGAACGCCAAGAAGGCGGGCGCGTCGGCGGTCGTGATGTACAACCGGCCCGACGTCGAGGGTCCGATCACCGGCGCCACCCAGGGCACCCCGGCGGGCCTGCCGGTCATGTCGACCACCCACGCCATCGGCCGCCAGCTCATCCCGCTGGCGCAGGCCGGCACGCTGAAGCTGCGCGTGAAGTCCGAGACGCTGAACGAGCGCCGCACCACCCACAACGTCATCGCCGAGACCAAGCACGGTCGCGCCGACAACGTCGTGCTGCTGGGCGCGCACCTGGACGGCGTCCCGGCCGGCGCGGGCATCAACGACAACGCCACCGGCTCGGCCGCGATCCTGGCCGTCGCCCAGAAGATCAACAAGCTGGGCAAGAAGAACATCAAGAACAAGGTCCGCTTCGCCTGGTGGGGCGCCGAGGAGATCAACCTCGTCGGCTCGACCTACTACGTGAACAACCTGTCCGAGGCCGACCGCGCCAAGATCGCGCTGAACCTGAACTTCGACATGCTCGGGTCGCCCAACGGCGTGCGCGCGGTCTACGACGGCGACGACTCCTCGGGCGCCGGCACCAACCCGCCGGCCGGCTCGGGCGCCATCGAGGCGATCATCAAGGGCTACTACGCCAAGCGCAAGCTGCCGACCGTGGAGAGCGAGTTCAACGGCCGCTCCGACTACGGGCCGTTCATCGAGCACGGCATCCCGGCCGGCGGCATCGACACCGGCGCCGAGGGCATCAAGACGCCCGAGGAGGCCAAGCTGTTCGGCGGCACCGCCGGCCAGCCGTACGACCCGTGCTACCACGCCGCGTGCGACGGGCTGAAGAACGTGAACTACAAGCTGTTCGACACCAACGTCGACGGTGTGGCGTTCGCGACCCAGACCTTCGCCAAGAGCACGCTGCCGGTGAACGGTGAGACCCGCCGCCGCGCCGCCCAGAAGGCCGCGGCCGCGCCGAAGCCGACCACCGACGTGCACGGCCACTCGCTGCGCTAGTCCGACCCCTCCTCGCGGGTCCCGTCCGGTTCTCCGGGCGGGGCCCCGTGATATTTCCGTGATCTAACCGTCATGACAACGACTCTTGTTGCGTATGTGGCCAAATGCCACCATCCAGGCATCCCCCCGCCTTACCGACAGGAGCGAAGGTTGCGCAGACTCGCGATTGGCGCGGCGGCCCTGCTCGCCGTATCCGCCGTCACGGTCCCGACGGCGGACGCGGCTTCCGGCCCCGATCTCGCCAAGCTCGTCACGGTCAAGGACGTCCGCAAGCACCTGGAGGCGTTCCAGGAGATCTCCGACTACAACGGCGGCAACCGCCAGTCGGGCCGCCCCGGTTACGACATCTCGGTGAAGTACGTGGTCAGCCAGCTCAAGAAGGCCGGCTTCACCCCGCAGGTGCAGAGCTTCCCGTTCTGGGTCTTCGACCAGCTCGGCCCCGGCGCGTTCGAGCAGGTGGCGCCGGAGCAGGTCGCCTACAAGCCCGGCACCGAGTACGGCACCTACGAGTACTCGGGCAGCGGCGACGTCACCGCCGCCGTCACCCCCGTCGACCTGGACGGCGACCAGGGCCCGGCCGGCTCCTCCGGCTGCGAGGCGTCGGACTTCGCGGGCTTCCCCCAGGGGAACATCGCGCTGATCCGCCGCGGCACCTGCGTCTTCGGCGACAAGGTCAAGAACGCGCAGGCCGCCGGGGCCTCCGGCGTGGTCATCTACCAGCGCACCGGCGAGGACGTCCCGAACGACGAGCCCGCCGTCTACGGGCTGAGCGAGCCCGCGCCCTTCCCGGTCCTCGGCACCACCTACCGGATCGGCAACTCGATGGTCGCGGCCGCCAAGGCCGGCACGCTGCGGCTGCGGCTGAAGGCCGAGACGCGCAACACCTCCAAGCCCACCTACAACGTCATCGCCGACACCGAGCAGGGCCGCGCCGACAACGTCGTGGTCGTGGGCGCGCACCTGGACAGCGTGCACGTCGGCCCGGGCATCAACGACAACGGCTCGGGCTCGGCCGCGATCCTCGCCATCGCCCAGAAGGTCGGCAAGCTGGGCAAGAAGGGCCTGAAGAACAAGGTCCGCTTCGCCTGGTGGGGCGCCGAGGAGGCCGGGCTGCTCGGCTCCTACCACTACGTGGGCAGCCTGTCGGCGGCCGAGCGCGCCAAGATCGCGCTGAACCTGAACTACGACATGCTCGGCTCCACCAACTACGTGCGGTTCGTCTACGACGGCGACGACTCGATGGGCACCGGCACCAACCCGCCGGCCGGCTCCGGCGCCATCGAGAAGACCTTCGTGGACTACTTCGCCGGGCGCGGCCTGAAGTCCGAGCCCACCGCCTTCGACGGCCGCTCCGACTACGGGCCGTTCATCGAGCAGGGCATCCCGGCCGGCGGCCTGTTCTCCGGCGCGGAGGGCATCAAGACCGCCGAGCAGGCCCGGATCTACGGCGGCAAGGCCGGCCAGCCGTACGACCCGTGCTACCACGCCGCCTGCGACACCATGAAGAACATCAGCTGGACCGGTCTCGACCAGTTCACCGACGCCGCCGCGTTCGCGACGCAGAAGTTCGCGAAGAGCACGCTGCCGGTGAACGGCGAGGCCCGCAAGGCGCGCGCCAAGAGCGCCGGCTCCGCCGCGAGCATCTGGAAGGGCGGCAAGGTCGTGCGCTGACCTTCCGTTCCGCCGCGGGCCCCGTCCGGTTCTCCGGGCGGGGCCCGTCCGCGTCGGGTCAGGCGGGCGACACCCTGACCTTGCCGTCGCCGCTGGAGACCTCCACCCGGTGCCGGGAGCGGTCGTCGCGGCGCAGCGCCGGGTCGACGTGCTCGGAGCCCGTGCCGACCTTGGAGGTGACGGCGTAGGCGGCGGTGTTGGGCAGCAGCACGTTGATCGAGCCGGTGCCGGTGTCGGCCCTGACGTCGGCCGGCGGCGCGAGCAGCACCAGCGAGATCGAGCCGTCCCCGGACCTGGCGGTGACGTGCTCGGCGCGCAGCCGGTCGGCGTCGATCCGGCCGGTCCCCGCGTTCAGCTCGACGGTGGTGATCTGGCCCGACACGTTGATGCGGCCGTCGTCGTTGGTCGCCTTGAGGCTCGGCGAGCGCAGGTCGCGGGCGGCGATGGCGCCGGTGCCGCTGTGCAGCCGCACCGGACCGGTGAGGCCGGTCGCGGTGATCGAGCCGTCGCCGGAGTCCACGGTCACGGTGAGGCCGCGCGGCACGCGCACCTGGTGGGTGACCTCGCAGCGCTCGACGCCGAGCACCGTGCGGCCGCACCGGCCGGTGATCTTCAGGACGCCGTCGTGCAGCGCGTGACCGGTGGTGGGCTTGTTGTTGCGGTTGGACCAGCGCAGCTTCTCGCGCACGGTGACGCGGGCGTCGTCGGTGCCGATGACCTCGACGTTCCCCGTGCCCCCGACCGACAGCTCCTTGACCGTCCCGGTCACCTGGTAGGAGCGCTCGCTGCCGTCGGTGCCCACGTCCAGGCCGCATCCGGCCAGGGCCCCCGCCGCGAGGACGGCCGCCAGGGCCGTCGTTCCGATCCGCTTGTCCACGTCCGCTCCCGTGCTTCGATCACCCGTCGTCCCCAGCTTCGCCGGGGCCGGGCACGCGCACCAGGAGGCATCCCCGCGTTCCCGGGGTGGGGTTAGCCCCAGTACGCCGGATCCTCAGCGTTCGCCGCCGGGCTTCCACAGCACGTCACCGTGGCCCGCGTTGGCGACCCGGCACAGGATGAACAGCAGGTCCGACAGGCGGTTGAGGTAGCGGGCGGTGAGCGGGTTGACCGCGCCCTCGACGGCGTCGGGGCCGGTGGCCGGGGACGCGCCGTGCGCCTCGATCGCGGCCCACGCCGAGCGCTCGGCGCGGCGGGTCACGGTGCGGGCCACGTGCAGCAGCGCCGCGCCGGGGGTGCCGCCGGGCAGGATGAAGCTGCGCAGCGGCGGCAGGTCCTCGTTGAAGGCGTCGCAGGCCGCTTCGAGCTGGTCGACGTAGGAGTCGTCGATGCGCAGCTGCGGGTAGGACGGGTTGGGCGTGACGGGGGAGGACAGGTCGGCGCCCACGTCGAACAGGTCGTTCTGGACGCGGGTCAGCGCGGTGACCACCGGCTCGGCGAGCCCGCCCAGCGCGACCGCGGCGCCGATGGCGGCGTTGGCCTCGTCCACGTCGGCGTAGGCGGCGAGGCGGGGGTCGGTCTTGGCGGTGCGGGACATGTCGCCGAGCGCGGTGCTGCCGTCGTCCCCGGTGCGGGTGTAGATCTGCGACAGCACGACCGGGGTCTCCCTGTTCTTCGCCATGGCCGTCACTCTAGCCCTGCCGGAAATCGAAGGTCGTTCGGTAGGGTTCCACTTACTTTCGGGCCTGGCGCGACCCTTCGGAGGCGGCCTTGTACGACCACATCATCGTCGGTGCGGGAAGCGCGGGCTGCGTGCTCGCGGCACGGCTCAGCGAGGACCCCTCGGTCAAGGTGCTGCTGCTGGAGGCCGGCCCGCCCGACGACGCCCCCGAGATCCACATCCCGGCCGCGGTCGCCTCCCTGATCAAGGGCCCCTACGACTGGGACTACGCGACCACCCCGCAGGAGCACGCGGCGGGCCGCAGCGTCTACTGGCCGCGCGGCCGCACGCTCGGCGGCAGCTCCTCCACCAACGCGATGATCTACATCCGCGGGGCGCGGCACGACTACGACCTGTGGCGCGACTCCTACGGCTGCGCGGGGTGGGGCTACGCCGACCTGCTGCCCTACTTCCTGCGCTCGGAGGACCAGCAGCGCGGCGAGTCGGCGTTCCACGGCGTCGGCGGTCCGCTGCGCGTGGAGGACCTGCGCTACAAGCACCCGCTCACGCGGGCGTGGGTGCAGTCGGCCAAGGCCTACGGGCTGGCGGGCAACGCCGACTTCAACGGCGCCGAGCAGGACGGCGTCGGCTTCTACCAGGTGACCCACAAGCGCGGGAAGCGCTGGTCCACGGCCGCGGGCTACCTGCGCCCGGCGATGGCGCGGCCCAACCTGACGGTGGTGACCGACGCGCTGGCGACCCGCGTGCTGATCGAGGGCGGCCGGGCCGTCGGCGTCCGCTACGAGGTGCGCGGCGAGACCGTCGAGGCGCGGGCCGAGGGCGAGGTCGTGCTGTCGGGCGGGGCGGTCAACAGCCCGCAGCTGCTGATGTTGTCGGGCGTCGGCCCGGCCGACCACCTGCGCGGGCACGGGATCGACGTGCTGGTGGACTCGCCGGTCGGGCAGGGCCTTCAGGACCACCCGTTCGTGAACGTCATGTTCGCCACGCCCCGCCACAAGGGACTGTGGGAGCAGGCCAACGCGCGCAGCTTCGCGCTGTACCAGGCGCTGGCGCGCGGCCCGTACGCGTCCAACGTCGCGGAGGCGGGCGGGTTCGTCCGCACGGTCGAAGGGCTGCCCGCACCCGACCTGCAGTACCACGTGCTGCCCTCGCCGTTCATCGACCAGGGCCTGGTGGAGCCGACGCAGCGGCTGCTGTCGGTCATGGTGACGGCGGTGGCGATCGCGAGCCGGGGCGCGCTGACGCTGCGGTCGGCGAACCCGCACGCCAAGCCGCTGATCGACCCCGCCTACCTGGCCGACAAGGCCGACCTGGACATCCTGGTGGCCGGGGTGCGGCAGGCCCGCGAGATCGCGGCGACCGGGCCGCTGGGCGCGCTGGTCGGCGGCGAGTTCGCGCCGGGCGAGCAGGCGGACGACGACGCGGCGCTGGCGGAGTTCGTGCGGCGCGAGTGCGCGACGCTGTTCCACCCGACCAGCACGTGCGCGATGGGCGGCGACGGCACGGTCTGCGACCCCGAGCTGCGGGTGCGCGGCGTGGAGGGGCTGCGCGTGGTGGACGCGTCGGTGATGCCGTCGGTGCCGCGCGGCAACACCAACGCGCCGACGATCGCGATCGCGGAGCGCGCCGCCGACCTGATCCGGGGGCGCGAGGTGCTGGCTCCGGCGCTGCTCTAGGGGAGAGGCTCCGGCGCTGCTTCAGAGGGCTGCTCTAGGGAAGGGGCGGGCTAGAAGGGGCGGGCTAGAAGGGGCGGGCTAGAAGGGGCGCAGGGCGTACAGCGTCGTGTCGGAGGTGTAGCCGCTGTCGTAGTCGCCGCCCGTGTAGTAGACGACGCCGTCCCGCGCGACGGCGCGCTGGGTGGTGAAGTCCGGGCCCTTCCACGCCACCTTGCCCGAGACGGCGTCGATCGACAGCAGCCCTTCGTAGGTGGCGACGTGGAAGCGGCCGGCGGCCTGCGCCGGCCGCTCGGACGCGTTGACCTCCGCGCGGTGCCGCCAGCGGGGCCTGCCGGTGGCGAGGTCCAGGCCGATGACCAGGTCCTTGCCGACCAGGCAGGCGGTCCCGGCGGTGATGACGGGGGAGAGGTGGGCGGGATCGATGGCGGCGGCGGCCTCGCCCTTGCCGCCGCCCATCCAGTGCTCCCAGCGCTTCTTGCCGGTGGCGGCGTCGAAGGCGTAGAGGCGGTCGTCGGGGCTGGCGGCGTAGACGGTGCGTTCGTGCACGGTGAGGCGCCAGCCGCTGCGGTTCTCCGGGGCGGTGGACGCGGAGGTGGCCGCGCGCCAGCGGGGGCGGCCGGTGCGGGCGTCCAGCGTCACGACGGTGGAGTCGACGGTGGTGATGTGCAGCAGGCCGTCGGCGATTTCGGGGGTGCCGGTGGCCTCCCTGCCGATGTCGCGCCGCCAGTGCTGTCGCCCGGTGGCGGGATCGACGGCGATCACCTCGGGGCCGGCGCCGTAGTACAGGACGCCGTTCGCCGGGACCGGGGCGCCGCGCACCGACGTGGCGGAGGGGTGGTGACGGCGGGTCCGGCCGGTGGCGGCGTCCAGCACCAGCAGCCCGAAGGTGCGGTCCCCATGCCCTGCCGACAGGAAGATCAGGCCGCCCGCGACGGCGAAGGCGCCCGAGAGCGAGCCGGCGTCCAGCGGGACGGACCAGCGCTGCGCGCCGGTGCGCGCGTCCAGGCGGGTCATGGACCGTTCGTGGTGGACCAGGGCGGCGTCGCCCGTCACCTGGACCGAAAGGCGGATGCCGCTCTTGGTGGCGTGGCTCCAGCGCAGCGCGCCGGTGCGCGCGTCCAGGGCCAGCAGCCGGTCCCCGGTGGTGGAGGCGAACACCAGGCCACCGGACACGACCGGCCCGTACATGATGCGTGCGCCATCGGACGGCTTGTGCTTCCAGGCGTACTTCGTGTCGTCGGTCTTCTTCGCCATCTCGGCGGAGGCGAACCCGAGGCCGGTGAGGACGCCGAGCCCGGCGACCGTCCCGCCCGCGCCGAGGAGCAGGACGCGGCGGCGGCTCTTCTTGACCGGTGGCGTGCTCGGCTGCGTGGGGAGGCCCAGGGCGGTGCGGAGGGGGGCCTGGGGGAGGTTCGCGCCGTTCTGGGCGATGGAGTGGGCGATCGGTGGCGGCAGCCAGCCGGTGCCCTGGGCGGGGGTGTGGTCGGGGATCCCCGCGAGCAGCGTGCGCGCGATCTGCTCGACGGCGGGGCGGCGGGCCGGGTCCTTCTCCAGGCAGGCGGCGATGAGGGCGCGCAGGGCGGGATCGGCGACGCCGCCGATCTGCGGGGGCTCGTGCCGGATGCGGTAGAGCATGGCGTGCATGGGGCCGGTGCCGAACGGGCCCTGCCCGGTGGCGGCGAAGACCAGGACCGCGCCCAGCGCGAACACGTCGCCCGCCGGGCCGGTGTCGTCGCCCGCCGCCTGCTCGGGGGACATGTAGCCGGGCGAGCCGACCATCATGCCGGAGCGGGTGATCGCGCCGGAGTCGGCGGGGCGCGCGATGCCGAAGTCCAGCACGCGGGGGCCGTCGGGGGTGAGCTGGACGTTGCCGGGCTTGAGGTCGCGGTGCACGACCCCGGCGCGGTGGACAGCCGCCAGCCCCTCGGCGAGCGCGGCTCCGAGGGCCGCGACGGCGGGGAGGGGGAACGGCCCGTGCGCGGCGACGGCGGCGTCCAGCGGCAGGCCGGGCAGGAAGGCGGTGGCGAGCCAGGGGGCGGGCGCGTCCGGATCGGCGTCGATCACGGCGGCGGTGAACGCGCCGCTGACCCGGCCCGCGGCGGTGATCTCGCGGCGGAACCGGGCGCGGAAGTCGGACTCGGCGGCCAGCTCGGCGTGCACGACCTTGACGGCGACCGGCCGTCCGGCCGGGGAACGGGCGAGGTAGACGCGGCCCATGCCGCCCGCGCCGAGCCGGGCGAGCAGCAGGTAGGGGCCGAGGTGTTCGGGGTCGTCGGCCTGCAGTGGCTGCATGGGCGGTCCTTTCAGCCTGAGATGCGGACGGCCTGGACGGTGCCGTGGGCGTCGACGGTGTAGACCGCTCCGTTCGCGACGGCGGGACCCGTCCGGTCCGCCTTGTCGCCGGTGACGTGTTGCCAGCGGGCCTCGCCTTGGTCGTCCACGCCGTGCAGCAGGCCGTCGGCGATCACCACGACCATGCCGTCCGCCGCCACGGGGGCCGTCTTGATCGCGCTGCGGGTGCGGAAGCGCCAGAGTTGCTTCGCGGAGCCGCCGGTGGTGTCGAGCGCGGTGAGGTATCCGGCGGTGTCGCCCAGGTAGGCGCGGGTGGCGGTGAGCGCGGGCGGTGCTTGGAACGGTTTGGAGGACTTGTAGGTCCACGCCGTGGTGCGGCGCGCGGTGTCGTGGCACCACAGGTCGCCGGTCTGGTGGCGGCCGCCGACCAGGAACGTTCCGAAGGCGGTGAGACCGTCGCCGTACGGCTGCGCGATGGGCGCGCGGGCCTTGCCGGTGGCGGCGTCCAGGACCTGGACCGCGCCGCTGCCGTGCACGTGGACGGCGGTGCCGATGACGACGGGGGCGGTGGCGTCGCGGAAGGGCGGGGAGACCCAGCGGGGCCTGCCGTCCGCGGCGTTGAAGGCGCGGACGCGCCCGGCGGCGTCGGTGGCGTGGACCAGCCCGGCGCTCACCGCCGGGATCTCCCGCGCGCCCTTGCCCAGCGGGCGCTTCCACCGCCCTTTGCCGGTGGCGGCCTCCACCGCGTGCAGGACGCCGTCCGCGCTGATGACGAACGCCAGGCGGCCGCCCACGACGGGCGACGCGTTCAGGGGCGCGCCCGCCACGTAGCGGTCCACCTCCTTGCCGCCGACGACGGCGACGTGCAGGCGGCCCTTGGCGTCCCCGGCCAGCAGGCGGTCGCCGGCGACGGCGGGCGCGGCGGGGACCGGCGTGCCCATCGCGAGACTCCAGATCGGCTCGGCCTTGGGCACCTGCTCTTCCGCGCCCGCCCTGCGCAGGTAGAACGTCGCGGCGTAGGCGCCCATCGCCGCGACCGGGACGCCGACCGTGACGGACGCGGCGATCAGGAACGCGCGCCGTCCCGACCTCCGCTCGCGCGGCACCAGCGTGGCCTGCTCGGCGACGTCCTCGGCCATCGGCGCGGGCAGCCAGGCGACGCCCTGCGGCGCGGTGCCGAGCCATTCCAGGATCTGCGGCGGCGTGGGCCTGCGGGCGGGATCCTTGGCGAGGCAGGCCGCGACGACCTGCCGCAGGCGGGGATCGTCGATCCCGTCGAGTCGGGGCTCCTCGTGCACCACCCGGTAGACCATGACCTGCATCTGCGCGCGCCCGAAGGGGCCCTCGCCGGTCGCGGCGAACGTGAGCACCGCGCCCAGCGAGAACACGTCGCCCGCCGGACCGGTGTCCTGGCCGCGCGCCTGCTCGGGCGACATGTAGCCGGGCGAGCCGACGACGGCCCCGGCGCGGGTGATGGCGCTGATGTCGGCGGCGTGCGCGATGCCGAAGTCGATGACGCGCGGGCCGTCGGGGGTGAGCATGACGTTGTGGGGCTTGAGGTCGCGGTGCACGATCCCGGCCCGGTGGACGGAGATCAGCGCCTCGGCGAGGCCCGCGCCGAGCCCGGCGACGGCGGGCGCGGGCAGCGGGCCGTGGTCGGCGACGGCCTCGTTCAGCGGCCGGCCGGGCAGGAACGTGGTGACCAGCCACGGGCTGGCGGCCTCGGGATCGGCGTCGATGACGGGCGCGGTGAACGCGCCGGAGACCGCCCTGGCCGTGGTGACCTCGCGCCGGAACCGCGCCCGGAACTGCGGATCGTCGGCGAAGCGCGCGTGCACGACCTTGATCGCGACCAGCAGCCCGGCGGGGGAGCGACCGAGGAAAACCTGCCCCATGCCGCCCGCGCCGAGCCGTCCGAGCAGCCGGTATCCGCCGATTTCGGGCGGGTCTCCCGGTTCCAAGGGCGGCATCGCACTCCCGTTCTGATCACGTCCTGTGGCAGATGGGACGCACGTGCCGGGGCGTCAGTTGCCCCATCGGGGTGTCCACATACGGAAAACGCCCCCACCGTGTGGTGGGGGCGTTGTCGCGCTGGCGCGTTCGGCGGACACGGTCCGGGGGTCCGCCCGGCCGTGCCGTTCACTTCTTGCGGGCCTTGGCGGCGCGGCGGGCGGCCTTGGCCTCGGCCTGCAGCGCCTTGACGCGGTCGGCGACGATTACCTTGCTGAACTCGGGGTGCATCATCTGCGACATCTCCTCGTAGGCGCCGGGCCGGCCTCTCCGGCCCGACATGTACAAGGTTCGTCCTAAGACCCCTGCCCCCACATGGGGACGACGCCTTATGTCCGAGCTCAGATGCGCCTTAGGTCGCCTAAGGCGTCCTAGGGGGATGCTTAGGCGGACGTTTGAGTGGATGTTCGGGCGGGCGTTTGTGTGGACGTTGGGGCGGGCTCATGCGGGCTCAGACGGGCACGACGAGCTGGGGTTTGTCCTTCTCGGCGCCGTAGCGGAGCGTGTAGTGGGTGCCGCTGGTGGAGTCGGCCGTCCCGGCGAGGGGGAACCCGATGACGAACTCCGAGCGGTCGACCATCCACCGGTTGCGCGCGTGGAAACCGGTGCTCTTGACCTCGCCGCCCAGCTCGACCACCTCGACGCGGCCGGACTCGCGCGCGAGTGCGATCGCCTCCTGCGCCTCGGCGGGCTGGTCGAGCAGGCGCGCGGGCACCGCGACCGTCACCTCGACGGGGGTGGCCTCGGCCAGCCACACCACCGCCAGCGAGTCGATCCCGGACGCACCGCCGAGGTAGAAGCGGACACCTGGCAGAGCCCATGGCCCCACGTACTCGGTGAACACGTCGCGGTACTCGGCCGGATCGCGGTGGCCGGTCGAGCGCGTTCCGGTGATCGTCACTGCGCGCGGCATCGTGCTCCGTTCCCTGGGGGCGCCGGGAGGATCGGACCAGCTTGCCACTTCCGCGGCGCCTGGGGAATGTCGCGGGGAAAGGGAAAGAGGGTGTTCCGCTGTCCGCCGGGGTCAGGGGCGGGAACGTGGGCGGCGCACTCCAGCCGCTGCCTTTCCTGGCATCGTGCAGGGCCCCACACTGCTTTTACCGGCGCCGCCGGGCCCTCCAGGGCCCGGCGGCGCCGTTGTCTGAGCCTCGGCTCGCGCCGAGTAGGACTTTGTGGGCTGGGGGTGGTGTGGGTTCTTACCTCAACCCCGTGCGGGCTGGGGTTGCTGGGCATGTGGGCAAACCCGCGCGGGGCCGGGGTTGTTGGGTGCGCGGGCAAACCCGCGCGTGGTTGGGCTGGGTGGGCCCGTGTAGACCCCCACAGATTGAGTCGGTGCAGCGTCCTCGGCGAAAGCGGCTGTGTTTGCCTTGGGGGGACGTCCCCCCAAACCCCCACATCCGGGCGCCGCCCGCCCGGCGCTCGCAGGACTCGCGCCGTGCGTGCGTCGTCCGGGCAGGGGGCCAGCCCCCTACGTCCCCCGGCGGGGCTCTGCCCCACACCCCGCAACGGACGGCTTCGCCGCAGTGCTTGCCTACTGAGGCGGGGGCTCCGCCCCCGCACCCCCGACAAGGAAGGCGCTCCGCGCCTGCGTGCTCATCTAGGGGCCGCTGGGGCTCCGCCCCCTGCGCCCCTGGGGGTTGGGGTTGGTGGTTTGGGGTGGCCCGCCCCTGGGGTGGGGCGGGCCAGGGGGCTCGGTCAGCGCTTGTAGCGCTTGCCGTGCACCATCGTGATCAGCTGGAGCACCCGTGCCATGTCCTTCTCGGTGCGGTCGAAGGACGTCAGGTTCGGCGGGATCGCGAAGCGCTGGCGCGTGATCGCCTTGGGGCGCGCGAACTCGCGCAGGCCGTCGGCGCCGTGGATGCGGCCGAAGCCCGACTCGCCCACGCCGCCGAACGGCAGCGCCGCCACCTGCGCGAACGCCGCGAACGCGTTGATGGAGGTCATGCCCGAGCGCATCTTGCGCGCCGCCTCCAGCGCGCGGGTCTTGTTGCCGGAGAAGATGCTCCCGGCCAGGCCGTAGTTGGTCTTGTTGGCCTTCTCGACCGCCTCGTCCAGGTCGCGGACGCGGTGCACGGTGATGGTCGGGCCGAAGGTCTCCTCGCACACCGCCGCCGACTCGTCGGGCACGTCGGTCAGCACGACCGGCTCCACGTAGGGCTTGCGGACCGACTCCGGGCCGCCGACCACGGCCTTGCCGCCCTTGTCCAGGGCGTCCTGGATGTGGCGCTCGATGATGTCGAGCTGGCCGGGCATCGTGATCGGGCCGTAGGCCGCCTCGCGGTCGAAGCCGGGGCGCAGGTCCTTGGCCTTGGCGGTCAGCTTGGCCAGGAACGCGTCGTAGACCTCGTCCACCACGTAGATGCGCTCGACGCCGATGCAGGTCTGGCCGGCGTTGGACATCGCGCCCCACAGGGCCGAGCCCGCGGCCGCGTCCAGGTCGGCGTCGGCGTCCACGATGCAGGCGTCCTTGCCGCCGCACTCGGCCACGATCGGGGTCAGGTTCTCGGCGCAGGCCGCCATGACGCGCTTGGCGGTGCGGTAGGAGCCGGTGAACGCGACCTTGTCCACGCCGGGGGAGGACGCGAGCGCCGCGCCGGTCTCGCCGAAGCCGGTCACGACCTGGAGGACGGGCTGCTCCGGGACCACGCCCGCGACCAGTTCGGCGACCAGCGCGCCGACGCCGGGGGTGAACTCCGACGGCTTGAACACCACGGTGTTGCCCGCCGCCAGCGCGTAGGCGATCGAGCCCATCGGGGTGAAGATCGGGTAGTTCCACGGGCCGATGACGCCGACCACGCCGAGCGCCTGGTACTCCAGCACGCACTTCTGGTTGATCGCCATGACGCCCGGGAACACCGTGCGCGGGCCCAACGTCTTCTGCGCGTTGCGGGCCGCCCAGTCCAGGTGCGTGATCGCCATGATCGTCTCGATCTGGGCGTCCTGTAGGGTCTTGCCGGTCTCCTGGTGGATCAGCTCGGCCATGCGGTTGAGGTTGCGGGTCAGCGCGCCCTTGACGTTGAGCAGCCGGACCCGGCGCTCCTTCCAGCCGAGTTCGCGCCACCACAGCGCCGCCTCGCGCGCCCGGTCGACGGCCGCGCCGACCGCCGCGGCGTCGTGCACCGGGTGCTCGGCCACGGTCTCGCCGGTGGCGGGGTTGAGGGAGGCGAAGGTGGTGGGCTTTTCGGTGGCCACGGACATGAGGGAACCTCCGGGTGGGGCTCGGCCAGCTCAGTAAGTGGACGCTTGCATTTGCTACCGCTTAGTAAAGCACTCTATGACCGTGCCGCGAGAGATGCGTTATGCGTCCGGAATCCAGCTGCCGTGGAATCCCGCCGGCACGCGCCGGGGCAGGGTGACCGAGGCGACCCGGGAGAGGTCGGCGGCGTCGAGGACCAGCAGCTCCGAGTCCTGGCCCGCGCGGTCGGAGACGATGCTCAGCAGCCAGCCCTCGTCCTCGGCGCCGCGGTGTTCGGCGGGGACGAACACCGCCTCGCCCGCGGCCGTGCCGGCGCCCAGTTCGAGGGACCGCGACGTCCCGGCGCGCACGTCGTACTTGACGATCGCGTCGTCGGCGACGGTGTAGAGGTAGCGGTGCCCGTGGCCGGTCCGGGCGTCGTCGTGGGTCGGGAACTCCACGCCCCGCTCGTCCAGGGCCTGCTCGGCGGCCTTCCCCGACGACGGGTCCAGCGTCCACCGGTGCAGGCGGGCCTTGCCGGTGGCCGCCGCCCGCGCGGCCGGGTCGGCGCTGCCGCCGATGTCGTCCCAGATCACGGCGAAGTCGGCCGGGCGGTAGCGCGCGCCGTCCAGCACGATCCGGCCCGCCTCGTCCTCGAAGGCGTTGCCCACGTGGAAGACGTAGCAGGGGTCCACCTCGAACCAGCGGACCGGGCCGCCCGCGCGCGGCATGACGCCGATGCGCGCGCCGTAGCCGTCGTCCCAGCGGTAGGGCATCCCGCCGCCCGCCAGGGCCAGGTCCAGGTCGAACACCACCGGCAGGTCCAGCCAGACCACGTGGTGCTCGGTGATCGCGAAGTCGTGCATCATCGTCGGGCCCGGCACCTCCACCTCGCGGCTCTCCACCAGGCGGCCGTCGGCCGACAGCCGGTGGTAGGTCAGGTAGGGCGGCGTGAACCCGTAGCCGAAGAACAGCAGCTCGCCGGTGACCGGGTCCTCCTTGGGGTGGGCGGTCATCGCGCCGGTCAGCCGCCCGTCGAAGTCGTGCGGCCCGACCGTCTCCAGGTCGGGCGTCATCTCGTAGGGGAAGCCGACCTCCACCAGCGCCAGGATCTTGCCCGCGTGCGGGACGACGTGGGTGTTGGCCTGCACCGCGGTGCGGTCGAAGGTGAGGTCGGGCCGCAGGAACGGGGCGTCGTCGGTGAGCAGGCGCGTGCGCACCCAGCGGTTGCGGTACCACTCGGCGCGGCCGTCGCGCAGCCGCAGCCCGTGGATCATGCCGTGGCCGGTGAACCAGTGCCCGCTCGGCTTGCCGGGCAGCGGGTTGGGGCCGTTGCGGAAGTAGCGGCCGGTCAGCTCGGGCGGCAGGTGGCCGGTGACGGCGAGGTCCACCGCGTCGATCTCGTCGGGGACGGGGGCCAGGTGGCCTTCCAGCCAGGTTCGGGGGGTGGTCATGGCGGGTCCTTTCGATCAGTGCGTTCGTGCGGGCTCGGTGGCGAGGCGGCTCTTGCGGGCGGTGAAGACGGCGGGGAGGGCGAAACCGGCGACCTTGCAGGCGATCAGCAGTGCGGTGTCCTCGGGGGCCAGGTACTGCACGGTCGCCAGCGCGCAGGCGGTGACGGTGAAGCCGGTCGCCCAGGCGAGGGTGATGACGGCGTTGACGCGCCTGAACGGGGCGGTGGCCGCGACCTCGGCCGGCACCTGGCGGCGTGCGATGCCCTCGGTGAACGGGCGGCGCGCCAGGAGCGTCCCCCACGCGGTCAGCGCCAGCCAGCCGATCGCCAGCGAGGCGCCGTAGTCCAGCACGGCCGTGTGCGGCGCGGCCAGCGCGATCCCGCTCAGCACCGCCATGTAGAAGGCGGTCGAGCACTCCAGGATCAGCGCGTCCCAGTGCTGCCCGGCGCGGCGGTGCCACACCAGCAGGGCGAGGGCGGCCGCGAGGCCGACGGGGGCGCCGGCGCGCTCGTCGAGGTCGCTCACGACCGCCAGCGCGATCCAGGGGAGAAAGGTCAGCGCGTAGTACTTCGGCATCGCCGGGGAGGGCCTTCCGGGGGACGTTCCTATGTTGACATGTCGAACGTAGATATTCCTGGAGTGACATGTCAATAGTGACCGGTAAGATGGAGGGCATGAGTCTTCGCCACGCCGTCCTCGGTCTGCTCGCCGAGCTGCCCCGCGCCAGCGGGTACGACCTGCTCAAGATGTTCGAGATCTCGCTCGACGCGGTGTGGCCGGCCACGCAGAGCCAGCTCTACGGCGAGCTGGGCAAGCTCGCCAACGAGGGCCTGGTGGAGGTCGTGGCCGAGGGGGCGCGCGGCCGCAAGGAGTACGAGATCACCGAGGCCGGGCGCGCCGAGCTGCTGCGCTGGCTGCTGGAGGTCCCGCCCAAGCCGGTCCGCCGCGACGACATGCTGCTGCGCGTGTTCTTTCTCGGGCAGGTCGACGCCGAGGCGGCCGGGGCGTTCCTGCGCCGGCAGGAGGAGCGCACGGGGGAGGCGCTGGCCGGCCTGCGGGACCTGGAGCGGCGCGTGCCGTGGTCCGACGACAACCTGTCGGTCTACGGGCGGCTGGCCATGGAGTACGGGAAGCGGTTCATGGCGATGCGCCGCGAGTGGTTCGAGTGGGCCGCCAAAGAGATCGAGGGCCACGGGCGCGGCGGCTCGTGACCCTCGGGGGACGGGTGCGGCGGGCTACCGGAAGTCGCCGGCGTGGTCGGCGGCCCACGCGGCGAACGTCAGCCCGGGGCGGCCGGTGATCCGCTCGACCTCGGGGGAGACCGGCTCGGGCCGGTCCACCGCCTCGGCCCACAGGCCCACCAGCGCCTCGGCGATCGGCGCGGGCGCGCCGCGCCCGACCATGTCCGCGACGGCGTCGGCCGGGGGCCGCTCCTCGTAGCGCACCTCGCGGCCCAGGGCCTCGCCGATGACGCGGGCCTGGTCGGCGTGGGTGAGCGACTGCGGCCCGGTCAGCAGCGGGCGCGCGCCGACCAGGTCGTCGCCGGTCAGGGCGGCGGCGGCGACGGCGGCGATGTCGCGCTCGTGGATCGGCGTGATGTGGGCGCGGGCGTAGGGGCCGCGCACGACGCCGCCGGCGCGGATCTGGTCGGCCCAGTCCAGCGTGTTGGAGGCGAAGGCGCCCGGCCGAACGTGCGTCCACTCCAGCCCCGTCGCCTCGACGGCGCGCTCCAGCGCCAGGTGGTGGCCGCCGAGCGGATTGTCAGGGTCGAGCGCGGACGAGGACGACAGCGTCACGATGCGCCGGACGCCGTCGGTCTTGGCACGGGCGAGCAGCGCCTCGGGGCCGTCCCAGGTGACGGCCGGGTTGAGGAACAGCGCGGTCGCCCCGGCCAGCGGGAGGTCGGCGATGTCGGCGACCTCGGCGCCGGCGGGCAGGTCGGCGGTGGCGGGCGAGCGCGTCAGGGCGCGGACCTTGTGGCCGCCGCGCAGCAGCGCCTCGACCAGCGGGCGGCCGACGTTGCCGGTGGCGCCGGTGATGACGAACATGCGGACTCCTTCGTAGGTGGGCGCCCAGCATTCATCCGTTTGGATGAACTTGTCAACCAAATAGATGGATGAACCCTGCGCTAGGCTGCCCCCATGACCGCCGCACCGCGCCGCGCCCCCGCGCCGCAGGACCGCAGGACCGACGCCGGGCAGACCCGGCGCAAGCTGCTGGACGCCGCCCTGGAGGAGTTCTCCGCCAAGGGCCTGGCGGGCGCGCGGGTGCAGGACATCGCCGACCGCGCCGGGGTCAACAAGCAGCTCATCAGCTACCACTTCGGCGGCAAGCAGGGCCTCTACGAGGCGATCGTGGCCGACTGGCTGGCCGAGGAGGCCGAGCTCAACGACCCGGCCGTCCCGCTGCCGGAACTCATCGTCCGCTACCTCGACAACACGATGGACGACCCGCGCGGCACCCGGCTCGGCGCCTGGCGCGCCCTCACCGAGGAGGCGCCCGTGCCCACCGGCGCGCCGAGCGGGGACCTGGTGGAACTGGAGCGCCGCCAGGCCGCCGGGGAGCTGGCCGACGACCTGGACCCGGCCGCGGTCATGGTGGTGATGATGGCCATGGTGTCGGCGCCCACGCTGCTGCCGGGCGCGGTGGTGGAGACCTTCGGGCTGGACCCGCGGTCACCGGAGTTCCGGGAGCGCTACGCCGAGCAGCTGCGCCGGATCGTCCGGCGCCTCGCCGGGGACGCCGGTCAGTCCCGGTAGAACTGGAACAGGGCGTGGCCGAGCCGCACCCAGAACTCGTTCAGCCCGAACACGTCGGCGATGCCGTAGGTCAGGTCGAAGAACGCCTCGTTCAGCGGCTGGATGAACCACAGCGCGGCGATGAGGATCAGGAAGATGTAGTTGCCGTACTGCCCGGCCTGCGCCACGAACGAGCGCGGCAGGTACGGCTCGATGATGCCGAAGCCGTCCAGGCCGGGGACGGGCAGCAGGTTCAGCAGCGCGGCGGTGACCTGGAGGAAGCCGAGGAACGCGATCGCCGCCCAGAACACCGCGTGCTCCTTGGTGGCGAAGTTCTTGAAGATGACGCCCAGCATCACCGCGAACAGCACGTTCGACAGCGGCCCGGCCGCCGAGATCAGGCTGTGCCGCAGCTTGCCGCGGATCGAGCCCCGGTCGATCCACACCGCGCCGCCCGGCAGGCCGATCCCGCCCAGCAGCATGAACAGCACCGGCAGCACGAAGCTCAGCATCGTGTCGGCGTACTTGACCGGGTTGAGCGTGAGGTAGCCCCGGGTGGCGACGCTGTGGTCGCCCGAACGGTAGGCCAGGTAGGCGTGCCCGAACTCGTGCACGCACAGCGACAGCACCCAGCCGAGCACCACGAACGCGAACACCGCGACCCGCGCCGGCGTCTCCACGATCATCCCGTAGCGCCAGGTGATCAGCCCGCACAGCACGGTGGCGCCCACGATCGCGAGGAACACCGGACTCGGCCGGACCGCCGAGCGGTCCCGCTTGTGGTGTACCGAATCCATGCCCCGTCCCCACTCTCCCGCCCACCGGCCGCCCGACGCGCCTGATCACGACGCTACCGCCTCCGCGGTAGGGCCCGTGTCAAGGGGCGGCGATCACCGGCACCACGTAGCGCCGCAGGAACACCCGCAGCGCCTCGGCGTCCCGCTCGCGGTCCATCACGATCAGCGAGGTGATGATGCGGAACAGGAACTCCACCGTCCCCTCCACCTCGATGTCGGCCCGCACCAGCCCGCGCGCCTGCGCCGGCTCGAAGGCGGGCCGCACGTACTCGCAGCACAGCTCCAGCACGTGCTCGGCGGCCCCGGCCACCGCGGCCTGCATGTGCCCGGCGGCCTCGGGCACCAGGAACCGCGCGATCGTGGGGTCGCCCCGCACGAAGGCGACCGCGTCCACGCACCCCTCGACGATCGCGTCCGGCACCGACGGCTGCGCGCGCAGCCGCTCGGCCAGCAGGTCGAGGAAGCGCCGCAGGTCGCGCAGCACCACCGCGAGGATCAGCTCCTCCCGGCCGCCGGTCACGCTCCGGTAGACCGTGGCGCGCGACAGCCCGGCGGCCGCGGCGATGTCCTCGACCGTCGTCTTGGCCACGCCGAAGCGCGCGAAGCACTCCTGCGCCGCGTCGATGATCCGTTCGCGGGTGCCGTCGGCCGTCACGGGGGACATGGGGACAGGGTACTGACCCCCCTCAGAAGAGGGTGCCCTCGTGCTCGATGCCGCGCAGGGCGTCGTAGTCGAGGGTGATGCAGTCGATGCCGCGGTCGGTGGCCAGCACGCGGGCCTGCGGCTTGATCTCCTGGGCGGCGAAGACGCCCCGGACCGGCGCCAGGTGGGGGTCGCGGTTCAGCAGCTCCAGGTAGCGGGTGAGCTGCTCGACGCCGTCGATCTCGCCGCGCCGCTTGATCTCCACCGCGACCGTGCCCTGCCGGCCGTCGCGGCACAGGATGTCGACCGGCCCGATCGCGGTCGGGAACTCGCGGCGGATCAGCGTCCAGCCCTCGCCGAGGGTGGTGATGTGCTCGGCCAGCAGCTCCTGGAGGTGGGCCTCCACGCCGTCCTTGATGAGGCCGGGGTCCACGCCCAGCTCGTGGCTGGAGTCGTGCACGATCTCGTGGATCGTGAGGATGAGGCGCTCGCCGGACTTGCCGTGGGTGACGGTCCAGCGCGCGGTCGCCCCGTTCTCGTCGAACGGCTCCTCCCGCAGCGAGCAGGGCGGGTTCATCCAGTTCAGCGGCTTGAACGCGCGGTCGTCGGCATGGATGCTCACCGACCCGTCGGCCTTGATGAGCACCAGGCGCAGGGCCAGCGGGAGGTGGGCGGTGAGCTTGCCGGCGTAGTCCACGCTGCAGCGGGCGATAACGAGACGCACGAGGAGAGAGCTTAGTGAGCCGGGCGAGCGTTCGGGCCTAAGCCGCGGGACTCGGCTAAGGCGGGGGCCTGGGCCGCGGATAGGGCGTGCTGCCGATGTGGGGGAGGGGGCCTTAGGACGAACCTCGTAGGTGTCGGGCCGGACGGTCCGGCGCCGAACGAGGAGGGGCCATGTTCCACAACGACATCATGTACGCGGTGATGCAGGAGCGCGCCCGGGACATGCGCGAGGAGGCGCGGGCCCGGCGCGACGCCGACCGGGTGCGCCGGGCCCGCGCCTACTGGGCCGAGCAGGCCGAGCGGCTGGCGCCCCGGCGCGTACGGCGCGGGCGCGCCGTGCGGCGGCCCGTCACCGGAGGCTGATCCTCGGGACGATCGCCGAGGTGATCGCGGGGAAGGTCACGCGGGCGCGGCTGTCAAGGGTGGAATTATCCGGGGGTCAAGATTAGCGTCACGGGTGGGTGCTCATCACTGCCGGTGAAAGGAACCCCGCCATGTCTCTCGACGTCTCTCCCGAACTCCTGGACACCGCCCGGCGCGGCGAGGTCGACGACGCCGCCTTCGTCGAATGCGTGCGCACGTCCCTGCCGTACGCCTGGGAAATGATCAGCGATCTGGTGGCGCGGCTGCAGGTGGACGGCGGACCGTTCGCCGACAACCTCACCCCGCCGCCGGACGAGCAGGCCCGCGGCCAGCTGCTGCGGGTGCTGGCCAGCGACGCCATGCGCGGCGCGCTGGAGCGGCACTACGGGATCAAACTGGCCTTCCAGAACTGCCACCGCGTCGCGGTCTTCCCGACCGCCGACTCCGACGAGTACCGCACGTTCGTGACCGCCCGCGAGCAGATCCTGAACCAGTCGCCGGAGCTGCGCGACTGCTGACGGCGCGATCGCGGCCCGGCCCCGGGGACGGGGGCCGGGCCGCGGTCCGTTCGGGGCCGGGGCCGCCGGGCTCGGGGGCCTCCGGCGACAACTCGCCGATCGGCTCCCCGACGTGCTCCGGGAGATCAATTTCACGCATCGCGCCCGGTGGTTACTCTCCATGAGCGAGCATCGCGCGGACGCGGGGCAGGACCTCCGCGCCGAGGGCCGCGATGTTGTCGAGGGTCGCCGCCCGCGACCCGGCCGCCTCCACCAGCAGGAGCAGGTGCCGGACGCCGGTGCGCTCCGCCGTCGCGACCAGGGACTCCGCGCACTCCTCGGGCGTGCCGATCGGGTGCAGGCCGCACAGGTGCCGCACGTACTCGACCGGGTCGCGGCGGGCGCGGGGGCGGTCGTCCACGGCGACGTAGCCGTCCAGACCCGGCCCCAGCCAGCGCGGCATCTCGCGCAGGAGCAGCCCCTCGGCCTCGGCGCGCGAGGCCGCCACCTGCGCCAGGTGGACCGAGAGGTGCGGGGCCGGGACGCCGTGCCTGGCGATCGCGGCCTCCTTCTCGGCGTCGCCCACGTGCATCCCCAGCAGCATCGGCAGGCCGCGCTCGGCGGCCAGCGCCTCGGTGGACGGCGAGGTGCACGCCACCGCCACCGGCGGCGGCTCCGCGGCCCGGGGCACCACCGGCACCTCCCGGAACGCGAAGTGCTCGCCGTCCCAGGCCAGCCGGTCGGCGCGCAGCCAGGCCAACAGCAGGTCGAGCGACTCGGCGAAGCCCCGCTCGTAGCGGGCGAGGCCCGTCCCGAACACCTCCAGGTCCCGCCACGGGCCGCCGCGCCCCACGCCCAGCCGGAACCGGCCGCCCGACACCAGCGACAGCAGCGCCGCCTGCTCGGCCAGCGCCACCGGATGCTGGTTGGACAGCACGCTGACCGCCGTCCCCACGTGCACGCGCCGGGTCAGCCCCAGCAGGTGGCCCGCCAGCGTCACCGCCGACGGCACCACCCCGTAGGACATGAAGTGGTGCTCGGCCACCCACACGTCGTCGAACCCGGCCCGTTCAGCGGCCACCGCCGCCGCCACCGTGCGGTCCAGGGCGGCCACGTCGTCCTGGCCCGGGTAGCGGGCCCCCAACAGGAAGATTCCGAAGCGCACCCCAGGGGCGTACCCCGGCTGGGCGCGGACCGAGCGCTCTGGGAGACTTCCGGGCATGAGCGGCGTTTCCTTCAACAAGGTCGGCGTGGTCGGACTCGGCACCATGGGCGCGGGCATCGCCGAGGTGCTGGCCCGGGGCGAGCTGGCCGTGGTCGGCATCGAGATCAACTCCGAGGCGCTGGAGCGCGGCCGGGGGCACCTGGAGAAGTCCACGGGCCGGGCGGTCAAGCGCGGCAAGCTGACCGAGGAGGGGCAGCGGGCGATCCTGGACCGCATCGCGCTGTCCACCGACTTCGGCGACCTCGCCGACTGCGACCTGGTCATCGAGGCGGTGCCCGAGCGGCTGGACCTCAAGCGGAAGGTGTTCGCCGAACTGGACCGGGTGTGCCGCGCCGACGCGGTGCTGGCCACCAACACCTCCTCGCTGTCGGTCACCGACATCGCGGTGTCGACCGAGCGGCCCACCAAGATCGTCGGAGTGCACTTCTTCAACCCCGCGCCGGTGATGAAGCTGGTGGAGGTCATCGGCACGGTGCTGACCGAGCCGGAGGCCGTCGAGCGCGTCGCGGGCCTGGTGACCGGGCTCGGCAAGACGCCGGTCGTCATCGGCGACCGCGCCGGGTTCGTCGCCAACCGGCTGCTGTTCGGCTACCTCAACCAGGCCATCGGGATGCTGGAGTCCGGGCACGCCACCCGCGACGACATCGACACCGCCATGAAGGTCGGCGGCGGCCTGCCGATGGGGCCGTTCACGCTGATGGACCTGATCGGCCTGGACACCTGCCTGGAGGTGCTGGAGGCGATCTACGCCGAGTCGCGGAGCCTGCGGCACGCGCCGTCGCCGCTGCTGCGCGAGCTGGTGACCGCCGGGCTGCTGGGCCGCAAGACCGGCCGCGGCTTCTACGACTACAGTGCTCCGGCGGCCGAGGCTCCGGCGGGCGGCAACGGCACGGTGCAGCCGGTGGTGTGCGTGGTCGGCGACGGCCCGCGCCCGCCCCGCCTGGCCGACGCGCCCGACGTCGCGATCGGCGACGCCGACCTGGTGATCGCACTGGGTCTCGGGGCGCTGGACCAGCTGCCGCCGTGGTACGAGGCTGCCGACAAGGCCAAGCCCGGCGCGGTGCTGGGCATCACCGGCACCGTCGGCCCCGTGATCGACGCGGTCACCGTCCTCGACCGCGCCGCCGACATGGTGGGCCTGCACTTCCCCGAGGCCGACGGCGACCTGGTCGAGGTCGTCTCCACCGCCGCCACCGGCGAGGGCGTGGCCGACAAGGCCGTCGCGCTGCTGTCGGCGATGGGCTTCACCCCCGTGCGCTGCCGCGACCGCGCGGGCGAGATCGTGGACGCGCTGCGCTTCCCTTATCTCAACGACGCCGCCGCGATGCTGGCCGCCGGGTACGCCGACGCCGACTCCATCGACGCCGCCATGAAGCTGGGCTGCGGCTACCCGACCGGCCCCATCGCCGACCTGGACCGCCTCGGCCTGGGCCGCGTGGTGGAGGGGCTGAAGGGGTCGTACGCCGAGACCCGCGACCCCGCCTTCGCGCCCTCCCCCCTGCTGGTGGAGTACGAGATGGCGGGCCGCACGCTCCGCTGAGCCGAATATTCTGAGGTCATGAGCCCGCGTAAGAACCGCCGCGCCGCCCGGGGACGCCCGCAGGGCGGCGCGGCGTCTTACCGCGACCAGGAGACCGAGGAGGGCCCGGACGGGGAGTGGAACGTCCGGCAGGTCGCCGGCGCGAACGCGACCAAGCCCTACCGCTGCCCCGGCTGCGACCAGGAGATCCCGCCCGGCGTCCCGCACGTGGTCGCCTGGCCCGCCGACTGGTGGGGCGACGCCGACGACCGGCGGCACTGGCACAGCCCCTGCTGGCGGGCCCGGGGACGGCGCGGCCCCCGCGAGATGCGCGGCCGGAACGCGCCGCGCTACGGCTGACCTGCGGATCTTCTGAACTCCGGCGGCCCGGGAAGCGTCTCACCGGGCATGAGGACCTCCGCATGCCCGCGCCCGGCCGCCCGCCGCGCCGCCCGCCGGGCCGGCACCGCCGGCGCCGTGGCGCTCTCGGCCCTGTCGATCACCGTCGCCGTCGAGGGCACCGCCTCGGCGGGCACCGCCATCACCGCCCGCGCCGCCGAGAAGGGGCCGGGCGACGCGGTCAACCTGCCGATCACGCCGCAGGTGCGCAGGGCGCTGGGCGACACCTACTTCGCCGCCGTCCGCCGCTCCTACCCGCAGCAGACGCGCGCCCGGGTCGTCGGCCCGAACCAGGTCTACTACGGCAAGATCGTCGGGAAGGGCGAGGCGGCCACCGTCTACTGGGCGGCCGGCGAGACCGGGTTCTCCAACGACCCGGTCAGCCGCCAGGACGGCCCGCACGTCTGGCGCAAGAAGGGCGCCGGGGCGTGGACCTACCTCGGCGACACCGGCGGCTGGCTCTGCGGCCTCGTGCCCGCCAAGCTGCTCAAGGCGTGGGGGCGGCTCGACGGGTGCGTGTGACGCCCCCGCCCGCCATAGGCTGACCGGGACCGGTGGATTGTTCCACCGGTCCCGTTTTCGTCACCAGGGAAGGGACACGATGGGGGAGATCAGGTCGGCGACGGTCCTGCCCGCCGAGCGCGAGCCGATCACACTGCACACCGCCGACGGGCTGGAGCTGGTGGGCGAGCTGGCGCGGCCCGCCGGGCGGCCCCCGGTCGCGACCCTGGTCTGCCTGCACCCGCTGCCCACCGCCGAGGGCATGATGGACAGCCACGTGCTGCGCAAGGCCGCGCACCGGCTGCCGGAGCTGGCCGACGTCGCCGTGCTGCGCTTCAACACCCGCGGCACCTCCTCCGCGCGCGGCACGAGCCAGGGCGAGTTCGGCGGCGGCGAGACCGAGCGCCACGACGTGGCCGCCGCGCTGGAGTACGCCGAGTACCACGACCTGCCGAACGTGTGGCTGCTCGGCTGGTCGTTCGGGACCGAGCTGGCCCTCAAGTGGGGCCGCGACCCGCTGGTCCGGGGCCTGATCCTGCTGTCGCCGCCGCTGCACCGCGCCGGCGACGCCGACCTCGCCGCCTGGGGCGCCGACGGGCGGCCGGTGGCGGCGCTGGTGCCCGAGTTCGACGACTACCTGCGGCCCGCCGAGGCGCGCGAGCGCTTCAAGGCCGTCCCGCAGGCCGAGGTGGTGGGGGTGGACGGCGCCAAGCACCTGTGGGTCGGCGAGCCCTATGTCCGGATCGTGCTGAACGAGATCGTGCGGCGGGTCGCGCCCGCGTCCTTCCCACTCCCCAATGAATGGGACGAAACGGACAACTAAACCCGCGCGACCGATCACGGCCATGGGCTCCGCTGAACGTCGATCTGGGGTGACGATTGGCTGGCCGCCGTGTGCACGGCGGTTGCCGGGGACGAGAACGGGGAGGACTCCGCCACCATGACCGTGCAGTTGTACGCCAGGGATGTCGGTACCGGCACGCCGCTCGTTCTGCTGCACGCGTTCCCGCTGTCGTCGGCGATGTGGCTGTCGCAGCGCGAGGGGCTGGCCGCCCGCTTCCGGGTGATCACCCCGGACCTGCGCGGGTTCGGCGGCTCCCGGCTGGGCGAGGACGAGCCGTCGATCGACACCATGGCCGACGACGTCGCCCGCATGTTCCGGCGGGCGGGCGTGCCGCGCGCGGTCGTCGGCGGCCTGTCCATGGGCGGGTACGTGGCGATGGCGCTGTGCCGCCGCCACCCCGACCTCGTCCGGGGCCTGGTGCTGGCCGACACGCGCGCCACCGCCGACACCGACGAGGTCCGCGCCGTCCGGCTGCGGCAGGCCGAGTCGCTGGAGACCGAGGGGACCGTGCGCGTGCTGGTGGAGGAGGTGCTGCCCAACCTGGTCGGCCCCACCACCTACCGGCAGCGCGCCCTGATCTACGGTCGGGTGCGCGGCCTGGTGCAGGCGACGCCGCCCAGGGCCGCCGCGTGGGCGCAGCGGGCGATGGCGGGGCGCGGCGACGCGTTCGAGACGCTGCGCGGCCTGAAGGTGCCCGCGCTGGTGATGGTCGGCGCGGAGGACACCCTGGCCACCGAGGACGAGGCGCGCGCCATGGTGGACGCGCTGCCCAACGCCGAGCTGCTGGTGATCCCGCGCGCCGGGCACCTGTGCGCGGTGGAGCAGCCCGACCTGTTCAACCAGGCCGTGGCCGAGTTCGCCGCCGCGCTGGCGCGCACGTCGAGCTGAGCGCGTCCCGCCGGGCGCGACGGCCGCCCGGCTACATCGTCTCCTGGCGCGGCAGCAGGACCTCCCGGATCAGCAGCGAGATCGCGGCGGCGGTCGGGATGGCCAGCAGCGCGCCCACCACCCCGAGCAGCGTGCCGCCGATCAGCGCCGCCACGATCGTCACCGCGGGCGCCACGTCCACGGTGCGCTTCATGACCCGCGGGTAGACCAGGTAGTTCTCCACCTGCTGGTAGGCCACATAGAAGATCACCGCGACGATGCCCGCGGTGGTGCTGGTCAGGAACGCCACCAGGCACACGATGACCGCGCCGATGGTCGCGCCGACCAGCGGGATCAGGTCGGTCACCGCCACGATCAGCGCCAGGGCCAGCGCGTAGGGCACGTCCAGGATGACCAGGAAGATGTAGGAGGTCACGCCCGCGATGAAGGCGATGGTGAACTGCCCGGCGACGTAGCCGCCGATGCGCTGCAGGATCTCGTCGCCCAGCAGCGCGACGCGGGCCCGCCGGGTGCGCGGCGCGAGCTGGTAGAAGAACGTCTTGATCTGCGGCAGCGAGCTGAGGAAGTACAGCGTCAGGATCAGCACCGTCAGGGTCTGGAAGGTGCCGCTGAGCGCCTGCTTGCCCACGTCCAGGGCGCGCTTGGCCATGTCCTCCTGGAACTTGGCGTCGCTGATCTTGTGCTGGAGCTGCTCCAGCAGGTGGTAGCGGCGGTCCCAGTCGGCGATGCGCTTGTTGTTCTGGAGCTTTTCGATGTAGGCCGGGGCGTTCTTGGTCAGGTCGGCGATCTGCTCGGTCAGCGGCGGGATCAGCGAGGCCACGAACCCGGCGAAGAACAGGATCACCCCGAGGAACACCACCCCGACCGCCCAGCCGCGCGACAGCCCGAAGCGCTTCAGGCGCTCCACCGCCGGGTTGAGGCCGACCGCCAGGAACAGCGCCACCACGATCATCACGATGACCGACTTGGCGTTGGTCGCGGCGCGCACCAGCAGCCAGGCGGTGATGACGCCGAGGGCGGCGGTGAACCCGAAGACGAAGGGGTGGGCCTTGCCGAGCGGCAGCCCGGGGCGGCCGAAGGGGAAGCGCTCCTCGACCCCGGCCTCGATCTTGCGCTGCTCGATGTCGTGCGCGGGGTCGGGCGCGGGGGCGGGGTCGGTGGTGCGCGCGGCGGCGGCGCGGGTGACGGGCAGGTGGCGGTCGTCGGGCACGGCCTCCTCGCCGCTCCCGGGGACGGCGCCGCCGGCGCGCCCGGTGTCGCGGCGCTTGCCGCGGCGCTCGCGCCATCCGCGGCCGCGCGCCTCGTCCTCGCCGTCGCGCGCGTCGTCCTCGCCGCCGCCGCCGGGCGGGTCGGACGGCGGGCTGGGGGGCGGGACGTGACCGGGCGGGATGGAGCCGCCCGCCCCCGGCGCGCTCTCGCCGGAGGACGCCGACCGATCGTGCTGGGGGGTCTCGTCGGGCACGCCGATCTCCTCTGTCCGTTCGTCGCATCCACCGGGGCACCGGTGGCCGCACGGTGAGATGACGGAAAGCCTACGGCCTGTTCGACGTGTCCGCCGGGCAGCAGGATCCGGTCATGCCCCGGTCACGGCGTTCCAACCGTGGTGTCCGGACCGCGCTGCCCGGACCGCGCTGCCCGGACCGCGCTGCCCGGACCGCGCTGCCCGGACCGCGCTGCCCGGACCGCGACGCCGAGGGGGCGCCCGGCCGCAGTGGCCGGGCGCCCCCTCGCGTGACCTTCCGTCAGGGCGACGGACGGGCGGCTACTCCTGCCACCAGTCCTCGTCGTCCTCGTCCTTCTTCTGGCCCTTGGCGGGGGCGGGCTTGCCGCCCTGCTGCTTGGCCTGGGCCTGCTGGCCGCCCTGCTGGGCCGGGGCGGGCTTGGGCTCGGCGGCGGGGATGGCGGCCTTCTCGGCCGGCGCGGCGACCTCCTCCACGCCGCCCATCGCCGGGGCGACCCCGCCGATCAGCTGGCGCAGCTGGTTGAGGTGGCTGGTGATGCTGTCGCGCTGGCGGGTCAGCTCGTCCACCTGGCGCTGCGCGGCGGTGCGGACCCGGTCGGCCTCGGCCTTGGTCTCGGCGAGCAGCTGCTCGGCCTGCGACTTGGCCTCGGCGATGACCTGGTCGGAGTTCTTGCGCGCGTTCGACATCAGCTGCTTGGCGTGCGAGTCGGCCTCGCGGCGGGTCTGCTCGGCCTGCTGGGTCGCCTTGGCGGCCCGCTGCTCGGCGGAGGCGGCGCGCTGCTCGGCCTCGGCCACCAGCTTCTGGGTGGCGGCCTGCGCCGCCGAGTGCCGCTCGGCGTCCTGCCGGTCGGCCTCCTCGCGGCGGGCGGCCAGCTGGATCTCGAACTCGGCCTCGGCCTGGGCGCGCTGGGCCTCGGACTCCTCCAGGATGCGCTGGGCCTGCGCGCGCATCTCGTCGGCCTGCCGCTTGGCGGTGGTGAGGATCTCGTCGCGCTCGCGCTTGGTGGAGGCCCGGAGCTGGGCGACCTCGCGCTCGGTGGTGGTGCGCAGCTTGGCGATCTCGCGCTCGGCGGCGGCGCGCTTCTCGGCGACCTCGTGGTCGGCGGTGGCGCGCAGCTTGGCGACCTCGCGCTCGGTCGTGGAGGTCAACTCGTCGGCCTCGCGGCGGGCGGAGGTGCGCACCTCCTCGGCCTCGCGCTCGGCCGCGTTGCGCATGTCGTCGCCCTCGCGCTGGGCGGTGGCGCGCAGCTCGGCGGCCTCGTTCTCGGCGGTGGCGCGCAGCTCGGCCGCGTCCACCTTGGCCGCGGCCTTGATCTCGTTGGCCTCGCTGCGCGCGGCCTGCACGAGCTCGGTGGCCTGCTCCTCGGCGAGGCGGAGCAGCTGCTCGATGCGCGCGCCCAGACCCGAGTAGGTGGGGCGCTCCTGCTCCTGGAGCTGACGGTGGGCGTCCGACAGCTCGCGCTGCAGGGCCCCCGTCTGTTCGCGGGTCTGCCGGACCTCGGCGTCGAGCTGCTTGATGTGCTCATCGACCTGGTGCCGGTCGTAGCCGCGGAGCACCACGTCGAACTCGCGTGGGGGCGTGTCTTCGAAGAAGTTGCTGAGCTGGGCGTCGATGTCGGACTGCATGTGGCTCAATCCTGATGTGACGGGGCTACGGGTGGGGACCATCCCCGCTCTCGCGGGGAGCACGTTATGTACCGGGGACCGGTTGATCGCCTGGCTGAACGGGCGCTGGGCCCCAGACCTCTTCCGGCGAAAGAAGCGTACTCCGCAAGCTGCCTTGTTGGGGGCTCATCTTGACGCGCTGCGCAGTTTGTCGTTTTTGTCGCTCCTGTGCGGCAACCCAGGAGGGCCGGGGGGTCCCGCTCGAAAAAGCACCAGAAGTGTCCGAACGGTCACAGAGCGCCGGACTCCCCGGCCCCCTCGGAGGGGTGTGATATCGATCACGTCACGATCGATCGAGAAACGATCAGATCGTCCCCGGAGGTCAGCTCTTCTGCACCAGTTCGGTGAGCACGCCGTGGCAGTCCTTCGGGTGCAGGAAGGTGATCCGCGACCCCAGCGAGCCGGCCCTCGGCGCGTCGTAGAGCACCCGGACGCCCTTGGCGCCGATGCCGTCGGCCTCCTCCTGGACGTCCCCGTCGGTCCCGAACGCGATGTGGTGCACGCCCTCGCCGTTCTTGGCGAGCCACTTGGCGACGGTGGAGTCCTCGCGGATCGGGGTGATGAGCTGGATGTAGGAGGCGGCGCCGTCCCCGGTCTCGTTGATCTTGAGCATGGCCTCCCGCACGCCCTGCTCCTCGTTCACCTCGAAGTGCACGTCGGTGAACCCGTAGGTCTCCCGGTAGAACTCCACGGTCGCGTCAAGGTCGTGACAGGCGATGCCGATGTGGTCGATACGGGTCAGCATGGCGGCCTCCTCCGGTGAACGGCGGGCGCGTCCACCGTGGGTATGGTGGCAAACGTCGCCGCCGAACCTTGATGGAGGCCCCCTCATGTCCGCAACCTCGGTGATCGTCGCCGGAGCGCGCACCCCCATCGGCCGCCTGCTGGGCTCGCTGAAGGACTTCTCCGCCGCCGACCTCGGCGCGCACGCCATCAAGGCGGCGCTGGAGCGCGCCGGAGTCGCCGGCGACCAGGTCCAGTACGTGATCCTCGGCCAGGTCCTACAGGCCGGCGCGGGCCAGATCCCCGCCCGCCAGGCGGCGGTCAAGGCCGGCATCCCGATGAGCGTGCCGTCCATCAACATCAACAAGGTCTGCCTGTCGGGCCTGGACGCGATCGCGCTGGCCGACCAGCTGATCCGCGCGGGCGAGTTCGACATCGTGGTGGCCGGCGGCATGGAGTCGATGACCCAGGCCCCGCACCTGCTGCCCAAGTCGCGCGGCGGCTACAAGTACGGCTCGGTCGAGGTGCTGGACCACATGGCCTACGACGCGCTGACCGACGCGTTCGACGGCGTCTCGATGGGCGAGTCCACCGAGCGGCACAACACCCGCCTCGGCCTCACCCGCGCCGAGCAGGACGAGTTCTCCGCCCGCTCGCACCAGCGCGCGGCCGAGGCGGTCAAGAACGGCGTGTTCGACGACGAGATCGCCCCGGTGGAGATCCCGCAGCGGCGCGGCGAGCCGGTCGTGTTCGCCGCCGACGAGGGCGTCCGCGGCGACACCACCGTCGAGTCGCTGGGCCGCCTGCGCCCGGCGTTCGCCAAGGACGGCACCATCACCGCGGGCTCGTCCTCGCAGATCTCCGACGGCGCGGCCGCCGTGGTCGTGATGTCCAAGGCCAAGGCCGAGGAGCTCGGCCTGACCTGGCTCGCCGAGATCGGCGCGCACGGCAACGTGGCGGGCCCGGACAACTCGCTGCAGTCGCAGCCCTCCAACGCCATCAGGCACGCGCTGGGCAAGGCCGGGCTGGGCGTCGACGACCTGGACCTCATCGAGATCAACGAGGCGTTCGCCTCCGTCGGGATCCAGTCGATGAAGGACCTGGGCGTCGGGCCGGAGAAGGTGAACGTGAACGGCGGCGCCATCGCGCTCGGCCACCCGGTCGGGATGTCGGGCGCGCGGATCGTGCTGCACCTGGCCTACGAGCTGAAGCGGCGCGGCGGCGGCCTCGGCGCCGCCGGCCTGTGCGGCGGCGGCGGTCAGGGCGACGCGCTGCTGATCCGCGTGCCCTCCGCCTGATCGCGGACGGGCCCGCGCGCCCCGGCCCGCACGCCGCCGCCGCGCCCCCTCGCCTCAACGGCCAGGGGGCGCGGCGGCGGCGTGAGAGCCCGCCTCACTGCGCGTTGACCTGCTCGATGGTGACGGTCGTGAAGCCCAGCGCCTTCAGCATGTTGGTCAGCGCCTGCTTGGTGTTCTGGTCGGCGCGCTCGCGCAGGCCGCTCTCGGTGGCCGCGGTCTGGATCTTCTGGCCGGCCAGGACGTAGAGCTGCTGCTGGTCGTTGGGGTTGCTGCTGAAGAAGTCGCCGACGCGGTTCAGCAGGCCGCGCTGGGCCTGGAAGACGTAGCTGCGCTTGGGGTCCAGGTTGGTGGGCTCCAGCTGCGCGCGCGGCACGCGGACGGTCGCGGCCGTGCGGTCGGCGTTCACCGTGATGGCGCCGGAGCCGAGCTTGGAGAAGTCCACGTACGCGTCCACCGACCCGTTGCCGACGAACAGCGTGCGCTGGCCGCGCACCGAGTCCGGCAGCCACTTGGCGTCCTTCTCCAGGTCGACGATCACCTGGTAGTTGCCGCTGGCCGCCTCGAAGCGGGACAGGTCGCGGATGGACTGCAGCAGCACCGGGCCGCTGCGGTCCTTGGTTTCCTCGGCGAACGGGTTGAGCCAGCCCGGCAGCATCCGCAGCGTCTGCTGCGCCAGCAGCACGACGGCCACGGTGGCCACGACCAGCAGGAGCGCGGTGCGCAGGCCGCGCCGCCGGTCGACGCCCGGCGGGGCGGGGGAGGGCGCGGGTTCGGGCGCGGGCTCGGTGGCCCTGTCGGTGTCGGTGCCGGAGCGCTTGCCTGAGCGTGCCATGGAAGGGGCATTCCCCGCAGAAGGGCCCCCTCACCTCACCGGGCGGCCCGGAACCGGTGCCGGACCGATTGTAAGCAGTGCCATAGCTCCGGCGGAAACACCGGCCGGATGCCGGTACGTTGGCCGACCGTGGACATCGTGCGTTCCTTCCGTCTCGTCTCGGTCATCGAGGCGATCTCGTTCCTGCTGCTGCTCCTGGTCGCCATGCCGCTGAAGTACATGGCCGACATCCCGCAGGTGGTGTCGATCGTGGGGCCGATCCACGGGGTGCTGTGGATGGCGTACGTGGCGCTGGTCTTCATGGTCCGGGGCCCGCTGGCCTGGAACGGCACGCGCACGCTGCTGGCGCTGGTCGCCTCCGTGCTGCCGATCGCGCCGTTCTTCGTCGAGCGCAAGTGGACGGCCCGCCCCGCCGAGCGGGTGGGCCAGGCGGCCTAGCCCGCCCTCATGCTCCTGCATGGCCGCGGCGGGCCGGGGGGTCCCGCCGTGGTCGTGCAGGGGAACGTCATCGGTCCTGCGGCCGCGTCCTGCCGGGCGCGGCCTTCGCCGTTCCCGGTGGCTTGCGCACCGGGGAGCGGAAGTCGCCCGGGCCGAGCGCGCAGGCCCGGTAGCGGGCGAAGCGGGCCGTCAGCCAGGCGCGCCGCCCGTCCTCCGACAGGGCCTCGAAGCGCCGGGACGCGCGGGCGTCGGCGATGCGCGGGGAGCGCCGGCCCAGCAGCCAGGCGTCCACCAGCGCGCGGTACTGGGCGGCCTGGCCCGTGCAGGTCGGCGCCGTCACCAGGGCGCCGGTGATCTGCTCGACGACCCGCACCTGGTAGCCGGGCGACAGCTCGCCGTCCAGGTGCACGACCGCCCGCCCGCGCGCGACGCCGACCGGCTCGGCGGCGGGCCGCTGCTCCAGCCGCGTGAACTCGCCCGGCGTGCCGGTCAGCCGGGTGGCCAGCGGCGTCACCGTCGCCGTCAGGCTCGGCAGCGACGCCCGCAGCGCCGGGTGCACGCACACCGTCAGCGGCCACTCGCGGCAGGCGTGCGCGACCGGCGCGGCGGCCGCCGCCTCCCCGCCGGTGGCCTCCAGCCGCACGGTGGCGAGACCCGACACCGCCACCGCCGCCGCCAGCGGCACCACCGCCGGGGCCCGCCGCGTCATCCACACCACGTGCCCGCACACCAGCGCCGCGGCCAGCCCCAGCGACCACGCGGTCTGCCACGCCAGCACCTCGGTGCGCAGCGCGGTGAACAGCTCGACCCGGCCGAACGCGGCGGGCGGCAGCAGGCTCAGCCAGGACGCCTCCGGCGCGCGCAGCACCGCCCACAGCCCGGTCGCCGCGCCCACCAGCGGCGGCGTCGCCGGGCGCGGCGCCGAGCGCCCCGCCAGGTACCCGGCCACCACGTGCAGCACCACCGCCGCCGCGCCCGACAGCAGCCCCAGCGGGTGCGGGCGGCCCGCCTCCAGCCGGGACATCGTCTCGAACGCGATCACCGTGGTGACGATCCCGTAGGCGACCAGCGCCGCCGACGACAGCAGCAGCAGGTCGTGCAGCGAGCCGGTGGCCGGGGAGCGCGGGGTGAGGTCGCGCAGGTAGTCCAGCCGCCGCTCGCGCAGCGCCGCCCACGCCGACAGCGCGGCGGCGATCGGCCCGAGCGTCCGCGCCGCGTCGGCCAGCGCCACCACCGAGTTGTCCCAGTAGCCGATGCCGGGCACCAGCGCCAGCCAGGCGGGCACCAGCCCGATCCCCGCCAGTACCGGCACCGCGACGAGCAGCGCCGTCCGGCGGGCGTCCAGCCGGAGGACCTGTCCGAGCTCAGCCACCGGCACCGCTTCCGGCCGCCAGCAGCTCCAGGCCCGCGTGCACGCGGGCCCGCAGTTGGCGGGGCCGTCCCTTGGCGGGCCGGTCGGCGGGACGTTCGGCGGCGGACCGTTCCGGCACGGGCCGGACGGGCGCCGGGGCCGGGCGGCGGCCCCGGGCGGCGGGCTCCCGCGCCGGAGCGTGCTCGGGCAGCTCGGTCAGTCTGCCCCTGGCCAGGACGAACAGCCGGTCGCACCAGCCGGCGAACGACTCGGCCGCGTCGGCGGCCACCACGACGGCGGGCGCCATCGTGCGGATCACCGGCACCAGCTCGGCGGCCGCCGCGGGCTGCCCGGCCAGCCCGCCGAAGGGGTCGTCCAGCAGCACCAGCTCCGGCTCGTGCACGCAGGTCGCCGCCAGCCCGGCGCGCAACCGCACGTCCTCCGGCAGGAGCGCCAGCTCGATGGCCGCCGCCTCGGTCAGGTCGAACCGTTTCAACACCTCGCGCACCTGTGGCTCGCGCACCCTTTTGTAGTAGGCCGCATAGCGGACGAACTCGCCGGCGGTCATGTTCTCGGCCCAGGAGAAATTCCCCGGCAGATAACCGATCCGCGCACGCACGGCGCGCAGGCCGGTGGAATTCCCGGTGTCATGACCGAGAATCTCAAGCGCGCCGGTATGCGGCCGGCGCAAGGTCGCGAACGTGGCGAGCAGAGTGGATTTTCCGGCACCAGGTTGACCGGCCAGGCCGACCACGCCTTCGGTGATCCCGAAGGCCACCGGGCGCAGGAGCCACCGCCCCCCGCGGCGGACCCCCATCCCTCTGGCCACGATCGCGGAATGGTCCGCGATCATTTCTTACCCCCCGTTATTCGCCTGAGATCGCGCCGGTCGCAAGTACCGGGCCGGTGGCTTTCCCCCGCCACGCGCCGCCCGTCCGCGCAAGCCGTTCCTCCTTGCGGAGGCCTGGCGGCGACCTTCTTTGCCGTCGCGTCAGGCATCGACCTGGTGACTATAACCAGCCTTGGTGTTGGCTGTCAGCCCGCTTTTGCCGTTCCTCCGGAGGGCTCGATTCTTTGCCGACGCGGAAAGGGAAGGAATTCGTGGGGATGTGCCGCTCTGTCCGCCCCGTTCGGGCCTCCGGTCCGGCGCGCGCGGGACGGCGGTAGAGGAATCTCCTCCGCCCGCCGCCCCCGCGCTCCGCTCCCAGCGGACGGGCGTACGGGCAAGGGGGGTGATGAGGCAGGATGGACCCATGTCTTCTCGGGACTTTTCGTTGCACGGGGCCATCGACCTGGGAGCCCGCCAGGCGGCCGCGAAGAAGCAGCAGGAACGCCAGGCGCGGGCGCAGGCCGGCGGGCCGCCCGCCGCCCCCGCGGGCGCGGCCGGGCCCGCCGTCATGGACGTCACCGACCAGACCTTCGGCACCGAGGTCGTGGAGCGGTCGAAGACGGTACCGGTGCTGGTCGACTTCTGGGCCGACTGGTGCGGCCCGTGCAAGCAGCTCGGCCCGATCCTGGAGAAGCTGGCCGCCGAGGCGGCGGGCAGGTGGGTGCTGGCCAAGGTCGACATCGAGGCCAACCCGCAGCTCAACGCCTACATGCAGCAGATGGGCGTGCGCGGCATCCCGTTCGTGGCGGTCGTGGTGGCCGGCCAGCTGCTGCCGTTCCTGAACGGCGCCGCCCCCGAGCCGCAGGTCCGCGACGCCATCGACCAGCTCTTCGACGCGCTGCGCAAGGAGGGCATCCTGCCCGAGGGCTTCGACGACGCCCCCGGCGCCGAGGCCGACGGCGCGGCGCCGCCCGCCGCCGACCCGGTGTACGCCGAGGCCGAGGACGCGCTGCGCGCCGGCGATCTCGAAGGCGCCAAGGCCGCCTTCCAGGCCGTCCTCGACCGGAACCCGGCCGACGCCCACGCCAAGGTCAGCCTGGCGCGCATCGAGCTGGCCCTGCGGGTGCGCTCGATCGACGCCGAGCGGGTGCTCACCGAGGCCGAGGAGCGTCCGCTGGACGTGCCGCTGCAGATCCAGGCGGCCGACGTGGAGATGGTCTCCGACTACGCCGACCACGCCTTCGACCGGCTGCTGAAGGCCGTGCGCGGCACCGCGGGCGACGAGCGCGACGCCGCGCGCAAGCACCTGCTCACCCTGTTCGAGGCGCTGCCCGCCGACGACCCGCGCGTGGGCAAGGCCCGCCGCTCGCTCCAGTCGGCGTTGTTCTGATTGAAGCCCTGGCCCAGGGGTGCTCGCCTGACGGCTCGCCCCCTGACCGTTGCTTTGCGAGTGCCCATCGCTTCGCGATCTGGCCCGGCGGGGCTCGCCTTCGGCCTTGCCCCGCCGGGCCAGGGCGGGCACTCGCCTGACGGCTGAGGTCGTCGAGGGCGGGTTTCTGGGCCCTTACCCGTGAAGGCAGGCGCGAGATCGTCCCGATCCTCGGGGCGATCTCGCGGTCGTTATGTCGTGAAATGGGCATCATGCCCGCATGAGCGCTCGTGTGGTGACGATCTCGGCCACCTTCGGCGCGGGCGGCGCCTCCCTCGGGCCCGCCGTCGCGGCGCGGCTCGGCCTGCCGTTCGTGGACCGCGCGATCCCGGTCGAGGTCGCCGCCGGGATCGGCTGCTCGCTGGAGGAGGCGCTGGCCCACGACGGCCGCGCCGAGAGCGGGCTCGGCCGCGTCCTGGCGGGCGCGGCGCGGCTGCCCGGGGTCTCCTTCGGCGGCATGGACGTGCACGTGCCCGACCGGGTGATCGTGCCCGAGGAGGAGTTCGTCGCCCGCACCGAGCAGATCATCCACCGCACCGCCGGCGCGGGCGGCGGGGTGCTGCTCGGCCGGGCCGCCGCGCTGGTGCTGGCCGGCCGCGGCGACGCGCTGCACGTACGGCTGGACGGTCCGCGCGAGCGCCGCCTGGAACGTGCCGCCGCCGCGGGCCCGGACGGGACGCCCCAGCGGGAGGTTGAGCGTATGCTCGATGCCAACGACCGTGCCCGCGCGGCCTACGTGAAGCATTTCTACGGCGCGGATCCCGCCGATCCCCGGCTCTACCACCTCGTGATCGACACCACCCGGGTGCCCGAGCCCGCGGCCGTGGAGATCATCGTGACCGCGGCGCGCGCGGTCTGAGCCGCCGAGGAGCCGGGCCACGGCCCCCGAAGCACCGTTCCCGCGTGGGACGATGCGGGCGGTACAAGGACGTACCCGGGAAAAGGAGCAAGTCGTGGCCAGCGTGCCCAGCGTGTCGTACTCCATCACCGTCCGGCTGGAGGTCCCCGCCGGCGGCAAGGCCGTCAGCCAGATCACCCACGTGGTCGAGAACGCCGGGGGCATCGTCACCGCGCTCGACGTCAACACCGCCGGCCACGAGATCCTGCGCATCGACGTCACCATCGCCACCCGCGACACCGAGCACGCCGAGGCCATCGCCGCCGCGCTGGAGACGCTGTCCGACATCAAGATCCACAAGGTCAGCGACCGCACCTTCCTGATGCACCTGGGCGGCAAGATCGAGATGCAGTCGAAGGTGCCGCTGCGCACCCGCGACGAGCTGTCGATGGCCTACACGCCCGGCGTCGCGCGCGTGTCGCTCGCCATCGCGCGCAACCCCGAGGACGTGCGGCGGCTGACCGTCAAGCGCAACAGCGTCGCGGTCGTCACCGACGGCTCGGCGGTGCTCGGCCTCGGCAACATCGGCCCGGAGGCCGCGCTGCCGGTGATGGAGGGCAAGGCGGCGCTGTTCAAGCGCTTCGCGGGCATCGACGCCTGGCCGATCTGCCTGGACACCCAGGACACCGACGAGATCGTGCGGACGGTGCAGATCCTCGCCCCCGCGTTCGGCGGCATCAACCTGGAGGACATCTCCGCGCCGCGCTGCTTCGAGGTCGAGGCGCGGCTGCGCGACCTGCTGGACATCCCGGTCTTCCACGACGACCAGCACGGCACCGCGATCTGCGTCCTGGCCGCCCTCACCAACGCGCTGCGCGTGGTCGGCAAGGACATCGGGCAGGTGCGCATCGCGATGGCGGGCGCGGGCGCGGCCGGCACCGCGATCCTGAAGCTGCTGCTGCACGCCGGGGCCCGCGACGTGGTGGTCTGCGACTACCGGGGCGCGGTGCACCGGGGCCGCGACGACCTGGACGACTCGCTGCGCTGGATCGCCGACAACACCAACGCCTCCGGCTACGCGGGCGACCTGCGCGGCGCGGTCAAGGACGCCGACGTGTTCGTCGGGGTGTCGGCCCCCGGCATCCTGACCGGCGACGACATCGCGACCATGCGCGACGACGCGATCGTTTTCGCGCTGGCCAACCCCGAGCCGGAGGTGTCGCCGGACGAGGCCCGCGAGCACGCCGCCGTGGTCGCGACCGGCCGCAGCGACTACCCCAACCAGATCAACAACGTGCTGGCCTTCCCCGGCGTCTTCCGCGGCCTGCTGGACGCGCAGGCCAACGGCGTCACCCAGGACATGCTGCTGGCGGCCGCCAAGGCGCTGGCGGGCGTGGTGACCGACGACGAGCTCGGCCCCAACTACATCGTGCCGAGCGTGTTCCACCCCGAGGTGAGCCCCCGGGTGGCGGGCGCGGTCCGCGAGGCGGCCGGCGGCCGCCCGCGCACCGAGGCGTAAGAGTTCGGCGGGCCGGGCGGCGGGTCAGAGGCGGCGGGTCGGGGAGGACCAGTCACCCCGGCCGCTGCCCGGCCACAGCCAGCCCCAGAACAGCAGCACCGCACCGCCGGCCAGGCCGCCGAGCGCCGTGAGGACGCGCACCGTGCCCTCGGTTCCGGGGCCGGTGTGCGGCAGTTCGTCGGATGCCTTGCCGCCGGCCGCCGCGCCGTCCTC
The DNA here is from genome assembly GCA_050936435.1 of Spirillospora sp. CA-253888. Lineage (GTDB taxonomy): Bacteria > Actinomycetota > Actinomycetes > Streptosporangiales > Streptosporangiaceae > Spirillospora. The sequence goes on along the minus strand of JBNJMT010000001.1, from coordinate 2,211,887 downwards.
GCCCGCGCCGCCTCCCGCGTCGGGCTCCTCGTCCGGCGCGGCGGACTTGCGGCAGTCGGCGGTGCGGACGACCGAGGCGATCGTGCGGTTCTCGGACCGCACCACGATGCGCGTGCGCTCGTCCTCGCGGAGCTGGGCCAGGCCGTTGAGCACCGCGTCGGCCCGGACCTGCTCGGTGCGGACCTCCTCGCCGTTCTGGAGCAGCGTGTACGCGCGCGCCCGGCCGGTGTCGTTGACGACGGTCACCGGCACCTGCCGCTGCGGGCAGCGGACCTCGCCGACCGTCGCCGACAGCCCCGTGGACGACGGTGACGGCGTGGGCGTGGGCGCGCCGAGGGCGGCGGACGCCGCCAGCGCGAGCAGCAGCACGGATACACCCCCCAAGTAGGGCGGAAAGGCCGTCTCGCCGGATTCCTCACCGCTCGGGGGGCAACCGAACACCAAGGGCCGGTCGAGAAACCCAAGGGTTTCCCGGCCGGCCCCGCGTGCCCGCTACTCGCCCCCGCGCCTGCCCGCGGTCAGCGTCTTGTCCCGGCGGCGCGGCCAGATCCCGCCGTACCAGATGATGATCAGACCGGTGACCATGGCGGCGGCGCCGGTGGCCATCCGCGCCCACAGCACGCCGTCGTCGGGGCCGGTGTGCGGCAGCTCGTCGCGCGGCGTCCGGCTCGGCCCCGGCGTGGCGCCCTTCTTGCAGTTCGCCGTCCGGTACTGGGTGCGCAGCGGCTCGTTCTTCCAGGTCACCTGGATCTGGGTGCGCCGGTCCTCGCGCAGCGTGACGGTGGTGGACCGGGACGCGCCCGCGGCGACCCGGCTGGGCACCGACGCCGAGCCGTCGTCGCGCACGATGGCGAAGTCCTCGGCCTGCGATCCGGCGTTGCGCACGGTGATCTCGACCGTGCGGCCGGGGCACCTCACGTTCCCGACCGTGACCGACAGCGGCTGCACCGGCTGCGGGGGCTTGGTGGTCCGCGTCGGCGAGGGCGTCGGCGGTTTGGTGGTCGCGGTGGGCGAGGCCGAACGCGTCGGCGTCGCCGAGGTGCGCGTGGGGGTGGGGGTGGGGCCGCCGCCCGTCCCGGTGCCGGTCGGCGTCGGCGCGGACGTGGTGGCGGTCGGCGCGCCGGAGGCGCGTGACTCACCGGTCGCCTTCATCAGCGCGGGGATCGCGATCAGCGCCCCGATGACGAAGAACACGGCGGCGATGACGACCCTGGGCAACTGCATCGCGTCCTCCCCGGCCCGCCGGCGCGCGTTGGGGGGCGCGCGCCGTCCGGGCGGCCGATGGTCCTAGATCATTCTTAACCTAGGTCCGTCTTGTGCCGATATCCCCAGCGATAGGAATGCGTAACAGGCTAACGAGCGGGGGGACGTGCCGCCGGAGGTCCGCGCAACGCATGATGGAGACCATGGAAGACGGCATCAGGGTCGGGCTGCTGCTGGTGGCGACCCCGCAGCTCGACGACCCCAACTTCAAGCGCAGCGTCGTCCTGGTGGTCGAGCACGAGTCCGACGGCGGCACGCTGGGGGTTGTCCTCAACCGGCCGACCGAGGTCCCGGTGGACCGGGTGCTGCCCCCGTGGGCCGAACTGGTGACCGGCCCGTCGGTCGTCTTCCAGGGCGGACCCGTGGCCCTGGACAACGCGCTGGCCCTCGCCCGCCTCCCCGGCGAGGACGAGCCGCTGGGCTGGCGCGCGCTGGACGGCGGCTCGGAGGTGGCCAGAGTCGGCCTGGTCGACCTGGACGCCCCGCCGGGGCTGCTGGCCCCCGAGCTGCTCCAGCTCCGCGTGTTCGCCGGCTACGCCGGCTGGTCGGCCGGCCAGCTGCGCGCCGAGATCGAGGACGGATCCTGGTACCTGGTGCCCGCCGAGGCCGGCGACGTGTTCGCCGGCGACCCCGCGCGACTGTGGCAGGAGGTGCTGCGCCGCCAGGGCGGCGACCTGGCCTTCGTCTCGACTTTCCCCGAGGACCCCACGCTGAACTAAGGTGGTGCCGTGAGCACGAAGATCCTTCCCGACGGCGATCTCCAGCAGGACACTCGCCCGGACCTGTCGCACGGTGACGGCGACCACGAGCGGTTCGCCCACTACGTCAAGAAGGCCAAGATCACCGAGAGCGCCGTGACCGGCACGCCGGTGGTCGCGCTGTGCGGCAAGATCTGGGTGCCCAACCGGGATCCCAAGAAGTACCCGGTGTGCCCGGAATGCAAGGAGATCTACGAAGGCATGAAGAAGGGCGGCGACGGGGACGGCGACAAGTAGCGGCGCCCCTCCGGCCGGTCGCGCGACCCGCGGGGCGAAGCCGGGCCGAACCTTGAGGTGATCCTGTGCCCGATCGGGAACGATCGGGCACAGGATCACGACTTTTTTCGTTCGGGGGATTCATGGAACGGGCCATCGCCGCTTCGCTGTGCGCACTGTCGGTCACCGTCTGCACCTTCGCCGCTTCGTGGGGTGACCGGTCGGCGGGGGAGGGGCGCCTCACGGGGCCGGCGGCGCACGCCTCGCCGGAGGGCGCGCTCCAGCGCGGCGCGGTGGGTCGGCGGGACGCCGCGGCCGGTCTCGACTGCGCCGCCCCGGCGCTCGGCGGCAGGGGCGCGCACGCGGCCGCCCGCGCGCGTTCCGCGGGCGCCCCGCCGTCCTCCCGCGGGCGGCACGACGAGGCCGACCTGGACCGCCACGAGGTGCTGGCGATGCTGGCCGACCTGCGCCGCGTGCTGCGCGAACGGCTGGGCACCGACGACGAGGCCCTCCTGGACGCCACCCGCCGCAGGGCGGCGCGCATCGAGATCCCGGTGCGGTTCCACGTCATCGCCGACGGCTCCCAGGGCGCGCTGCCCCGGGCGGCGGTCGAGCGGCAGGTCGCCACGCTCGACGACGCCTACAGCGGCCGGGTCGGCGGGGCGGACGCCGGGGTCACCTTCCGGCTGGCCTCCTACGAGGTGACGAACAACGCCCGCTGGTTCCGCGACCCCGAGCGGTACGAGCACCAGATGAAGAAGGCGCTGCGCCGGGGCGGGACCGGTACGCTCAACCTCTACAGCGCCGCGGTCGGGGCCGACGTGCTGGGCTTCTCCACCTTCCCCCAGTGGTACCGCAAGCAGCCGGTCCTGGACGGCGTGGTCATCGACTACCGGAGCGTGCCCGGCGGCTCCTACCGCAACTTCGACCGCGGCTACACCGCGGTGCACGAGACCGGGCACTGGCTCGGGCTGTTCCACACCTTCGAGAACGGGTGCGACGCGCCGGGCGACGGGATCGACGACACGCCCTACGAGGCGGAGCCCGCCGAGGGGTGCCCCGCCGACAAGGACACCTGCTCGCAGCCCGGTCCGGACCCGGTGCACAACTTCATGAACTACGGATGGGACGACTGTATGCAAGAGTTCACGGCAGGTCAGGCGCGTCGCGTCCGCGCAGTGTGGGCCGCCTACCGGGCGGCGAAGCCGAGTGTGAGGAAGGCCCCCTTGGCGGCCGGAGGGGCGCGAACTGTCGGTGGGGCTGGGTAGCCTTCGATGACCGTGAGCACCTTCGCCGCACCGGACATGCCCCCCGCCTTCCCGCAGAAGGCCGCCTGGGGCACCGCGTCGTCCCTGCGCGCCTGGCAGCAGCAGGCGCTGGAGGCGTACTTCGGATCAGACGGACAGCAGCCCGGCCCGCGCGACTTCCTCACCGTGGCGACGCCCGGCGCCGGCAAGACCACCTTCGCGCTCCGGCTGGCCCGCGAGCTGCTGGACCGGCGCGTCGTGCAGCAGATCACGATCATCTGCCCGACCGAGCACCTGAAGCGGCAGTGGGCCGAGTCGGCCGGCCGGGTCGGCATCCGGATCGACCCCGAGTTCCAGAACGGGCAGGGCAAGGTCGGCGCCGACTTCCACGGCATCGCCGTCACCTACGCCACCGTGGCGGCCCGGCCCGCGCTGCACCGCAACCGCACCGAGATGCGCAAGACGCTGATCATCTTCGACGAGGTGCACCACGCGGGCGACGGCCTGTCGTGGGGCGACGCGGTGCGCGAGGCGTTCGAGCCGGCCACCCGGCGGCTGTCGCTGTCGGGCACCCCGTTCCGCACCGACATCAACCCGATCCCGTTCGTGCAGTACGAGGAGGGGCCCGACGGCATCCGCCGCAGCCGCGCCGACTACACCTACGGGTACGGCCCGGCGCTGGCCGACGGCGTGGTCCGGCCGGTCATCTTCCTGGCCTACGCGGGGGAGATGCGCTGGCGCACCCGGGCGGGCGACGAGATCACCGCGACGCTGGGCGAGCCCCTCACCCAGGACCAGATGTCGCAGGCGTGGCGGGCCGCGCTCGACCCTAAGGGCGAGTGGATGCGGCAGGTGCTGACCGCCGCCGACCGGCGGCTGACCGAGCTGCGCCGCGCGATCCCCGACGCGGGCGGCCTGGTCATCGCCACCGACCACGAGGCGGCCCGCGCCTACGCCAAGATGCTGCGCGCGGTCTGCGGCCAGGGCGCCACCATCGTGCTGTCGGACGACCCCACCGCGTCCAAGAAGATCAAGGCCTTCAGCGAGACCGAGGACCGCTGGATGGTCGCGGTCCGCATGGTGTCGGAGGGCGTCGACATCCCGCGCCTGGCGGTCGGCGTCTACGCCACCTCCACCAGCACGCCGCTGTTCTTCGCGCAGGCCATCGGCCGTTTCGTGCGTGCGCGCAAGCGCGGCGAGACCGCGTCGGTGTTCCTGCCGTCGGTGCCGACGCTGATGGGCCACGCCGCCGAGATGGAGACCGAGCGCGACCACGTGCTCGACCGCCCGGTCCGCGAGGACGGCCTCGACGACGACCTGCTCGCCGAGGCCAACCGGCAGAAGGACTCGCCCGACGCCGTCGGCGAGGAGTTCGAGTTCGAGACCGTCGAGGCGTCGGCGACCTTCGACCGCGTGCTGTACGACGGCGGCGAGTTCGGGATGCAGGCGCAGCCGGGCTCGGTCGAGGAGGAGGAGTTCCTCGGCATCCCCGGCCTGCTGGAGCCCGAGCAGGTGAGCCAGCTGCTGCGCAAGCGGCAGGCCGCGCAGATCGCGAGCGAGCGCAAGCGCAAGACCGGTGACCCCCGCCAGGACCGCACCACCGCCGAGGACCTGCACGCCCTCCGCAAGGAGCTGAACGGCCTGGTCGGCGCGTGGAGCCACCGCACCGGCCAGCCGCACGGAGTGATCCACAGCGAGCTGCGCCGCACCTGCGGCGGCCCGCAGCTCGCGCAGGCGTCGGGCGAGGAGGTCCGCGCCCGGATCGCCAAGATCCGCGAGTGGGCCACCAAGCGCCGCTCCTGACGCCGCTCCCGGGGCCGGGAGCGGCCCGCGCGGCCCTCCCGGCCTACTCCGGCCGCACCAGCTCGGCGATGCGCCGGGCGACCTCCTGGGGCGGCGCGTCGATCGGGATGCGCACCACGGGCTCGTCCGGCGCGGGCGGCTCCAGGTCGCGGAACTGGCTGTCCAGCATCTCGGGCTTGAAGAAGTGGCCGCTGCGCTCGGAGATCCGGCGCGCGATCAGCTCCCGGTCGCCGTCCAGGTGCACCAGCAGCACGCGGTCCCGGCCGCCGGCCAGCAGGTCCCGGTAGGAGCGCTTGAGGGCCGAGCAGGTCACCACGCCCGGCTCGCCGGCCGCCAGCCGCCCGTCGATCCAGTCGGCGATCGCCTCCAGCCAGGGGCGCCGGTCGGCGTCGGTCAGCGGCGTGCCCGCGCGCATCTTGGTGATGTTGGCGGGGGGATGGAAGTCGTCGGCCTCGGCGTAGGGCCAGCCCAGCCGCTCGGCCACCAGCCTGCCGACGGTGGTCTTCCCGCTGCCGGACACGCCGGTCACGACCACGACCAGCGGGGGGTTCCGGTCGTCGGCCATCTCAGCCCCCGACGACCGGGTCGCCGGTGAGCGTGACGCCCTCTTCCTTGAGCTGCGCGAGCGCGCGGTCGGTGGTGTCCCGGGCCACCCCCGCGGTCAGGCCCAGCAGCACGGTGGTGTCCAGGCCCGCGCGGGCGGCGTCCACGGCGGTGGCGCGCACGCAGTGGTCGGTGGCGATCCCGACGACGTCCACCGCCGTCACCCCGCGCGCGGCCAGCCAGTCCGCCAGCGGCACGTCGTCGTCGGTGACGCCCTCGAAGCCGCTGTAGGCGGCGGTCTCGCGGCCCTTGCTGAACACCACCTCGATCGGCGCGAGCACGAGGCCGGGGTGGAAGTCGGCGCCGGGCGTGCCGATCACGCAGTGCGGCGGCCAGGAGTCGACGTAGTCGGGCGCCTCGGAGAAGTGGTCGCCGGGGTCCAGATGGAAGTCCCGGGTCGCCACGATGTGCGCGTACTGCGGCCGGTGCGCCGCGACGTGGCCGGAGATGGCGGCGGCCACCCCGGCACCGCCGGCCACCGCGAGCGATCCTCCCTCGCAGAAGTCGTTCTGCACATCGACGATGACCAGAGCCTTGCCCATGCCCGCTCCTTGATCCGGTTCCCCGGTATGTCCCCGAACATCCCGGACGCTACCCCAGGGGCGGGGTCCGGTCATCCGGCCGCGCGCCCGCTCAGCGGCGCGGTCCTCCGTTGACGAACTCGGTCGGCAGCGCGGGCTCGCCCCGCGACAGCTGCAGGGCCGTCGCGGGCAGCTCCCGCACGGCCGCGCGGTGCCGTTCGCGGGCCGCCTCCAGCGGCTCGCGCCCGACGATCTCCCCGGCGCGCACCAGCGGCACCTGGAGCAGCCGGTCGCGCGCGCCCGGCACCGGCTCCCCGGTGGTGACCAGCTCGGCGCAGGCGGTGCCGTGCCCGTCCATCTTGCGCACCGCGCTCTTGCGGCCGCCGCGGCTCGGCTTGCCGGTGGAGCGCTTGGCGACCGGCCGCATCGGGGCCTCCGGCTCGGGGCCGTCGGCGCGCGCCACCAGCTTGTAGACCAGCGACGCGGTCGGCGCGCCCGAGCCGGTGACCAGCGAGGTGCCCACGCCGTAGCCGTCCACGGGCGCGGCGGCCAGCGCGGCGATGCCGTACTCGTCCAGGTCGCCGGTCACCACGATGCGGGTGTCGTGCGCGCCCAGCGCGTCGAGCTGCTCGCGCACCCGCCGGGCCACCACGCCGAGGTCGCCGCTGTCGATGCGCACCGCGCCGAGCCCCGGCCCGGCCAGCTCGACGGCGGTGCGCACGGCGCGCTCGACGTCGTAGGTGTCGACCAGCAGCGTGGTGCCGTCGCCGAGCGCGTCGAGCTGCGCGCGGAAGGCGTGCCGCTCGCTGTCGTGCAGCAGGGTGAACGCGTGCGCGCTGGTCCCGGCGGTGGGCACGCCGTAGCGGCGGCCCGCGGCCAGGTTGGAGGTGGTGGTGAAGCCCGCGACGTAGGCGGCGCGGGCGGCGGCCACGGCGGCCTGCTCGTGGGTGCGCCGCGACCCCATCTCGATCAGCGGGCGGTCGTGGGCGGCCTGGCTCATCCGGGACGCGGCCGAGGCGATCGCGCAGTCGTGGTTGAGGATCGACAGGATCACCGTCTCCAGCAGGACGGCCTCGGCGAAGCTGCCCTCCACCACCAGGATCGGCGATTCGGGGAAGTAGCAGTCGCCCTCGGCGTATCCCCAGACGTTTCCGGAGAAGCGGTACTTCTCCAGCCATGCGGCGGTCACCTCGTCCACCACGCCGCGCCCTGTGAGGAACTCCAGCGTCGCGGCGTCGAAGGTGAACGCCTCGATCGCGTCCAGCACCCGGCCGGTGCCCGCGACCACGCCGTAGCGCCGCCCGGCCGGCAGGTGCCGCGCGAACACCTCGAAGACCGCCCGCCGCTCGGCGGTGCCGCTGCGCAGGGCGGCCTGGAGCATGGTCAGTTCGTACTGGTCGGTCAGCAGTGCCGTGCCGTCGCCAAGGTCCACGGTCCAAACCCTAAGACCTGCGCCGCACCGGCGAACGGGCAGGTCGGCCGGTACGCCCGTGTGCCATGATCACATCTGGCCCGGCCCGGCGGCCCGGCCGGTGGACCGGCCCCCGGTGCGGGGCGAATAGCATCGGGGACAGGACCGACAGGGCGGAGCGAGTCTGCGGAAGGGGGACGCGGGACCATGACCGCGCCTGCGCCGGTCGAGCTCGACCGGCCGGACACCGATGAGGACCAGAGCGCCGACCGGCCGTGGCTGGCGATCGTGTGGAACGACCCGATCAACCTGATGTCGTACGTGACCTTCGTGTTCCAGAAGGTGTTCGGGTACTCCAAGGCCAAGTCCGAGAAGCTGATGCTGGACGTCCACCACAAGGGCCGCGCCGTGGTGGCGAGCGGCACCCGCGAGGAGATGGAGCGCGATGTGGAGATCCTCCACTCCTACGGGCTGTGGGCGACCGTGAAGCGGGACGACTGAGGCCATGAGCAGCGTCAAGAAGGTCAGGAAGGGCGGCCGCAGGGCCGTGGAGCTGCGCCTGGAGCCCGAGGAGGCGGCGCTGGTCCGCGCGCTGATGGGCCAGCTCCAGGAGCTGCTGGGCGACCCGCCGGACCCCGGCGACGAGCTGGCCTCGCTGGGCATCGCCGAGTCGGCGGCCAAGTCCGACGACCCGGTGCTGGCCCGGCTGTTCCCCGACGCCTACCGCGACGACGGCGAGGCGGCCGGGGAGTTCCGCCGCTACACCGAGATGGGATTGCGCGAGGGCAAGCGCGAGGCCGCCGACATCGTGCTGAGCACGCTGGGGGAGGACGCGCCCGGCGCGTCCGGCCAGGTGCGCGCTCTGCTGGACGAGGGCCAGGCGCAGGCGTGGCTGAAGGCGCTCAACGACGTGCGGCTGGCGCTCGGCACCCGGCTCGACATCACCGAGGACTGGTACGACGAGGCCGCCGGGCTGGACCCCGACGACCCGAGGCTGGCGATGTTCGCCGCCTACGACTGGCTGTCGATGCTCCAGGAGGGCATCGTACGGGCGTCCTTCTGAGCGGATCCCCGCGCCCGGGACGGCGACCCATAGCCATTACGCGATGTCCGGGCGCCCTCGCACTGGGTGTTGGTACTTTGGCGTCGAGCGTTCTCTGAGCGAGGCCGCCATCCGCCTCCCCCGGGCGCGGGTGCGGCCGGTCGGGAGGTCCGTGTGACGCCGTCCGGAGCGGGCAAGGCCGTCGGCGGGATGGAGTTCGGCGACCATCTGTGCCTCACCTACGACAACCCCGACGAGCGGCTGGCCGTCCTGCGCGCCTACGTCCGCGACGGCCTGGCCGCCGACCACAAGGTCGTCTACCTGTCGGACCAGGACCCGCCCGAGCGGGTGCTGGAGTGGCTCGACCCCGGCGCCCCGCACGAGGACCTCGGCCTGGCCGCGGCGCTGGAGGAGGGCCGGTTCGCGGTGCGCACCGCCGAGGAGGCCTACATGGCCACCGGCCGGTTCGACCCCGACGAGATCATCGCGCTGTTCGCCACCGACATCGAACTGGCCCTGGTGCAGGGCTACAAGGGGGTGCGGGTCACCGGCGAGGAGACCTTCTCGCTGCGCGGCTGGCCCGGCACCGAGCGGTTCGCCGAGTTCGAGCGCAAGATCGACGAGGTGTTCCGCACCTCCCGCGTCAACGCGATGGCGATCTGCCAGTACGACCGCCGCTGGTTCGACCCCGACCAGCTGGCCAGGCTGGAGTCCCACCACGTGGACCGGGTCCGCGCCGACGACCTGTACGACGACGGCGACCTGCGGCTCCGCCCCCTCTTCGGCCCGCCCGGCCTGGCGCTGGACGGGGCGCTCACCGCCGCCGCGCACGCCCCGCTGGCCGACGCCCTGGCGAGGCTGCCGCGCACCGGCGGCCTGATCTGCCTCGACCTGGCCCGGCTGGCCGACAGCGACGACCGCGGGCTGGAGCTGCTGGCGGGGGCGGGCACCGCGGGCGGGGGCAGGCACCGCCAGGTGCTGCTGCGCGGCCTGGACCCCGCCCTGGCCGCCCGGCTGCGCGCCGCCGGGCTGGACGGCGTGCCGGGCGTGTCGATCGAGGAGGCCGTCCGGTGACCCGCGAGGCCGCCGGTCCCGTCCGCGCCGCCGTTCAGGTCGGCGCGATCGCCCTCGGCGACCACCTGTGCCTGACCTACGACAACGACGCCGAGCGCTACGCCGTCCTCGCCGCCTACCTGCGCGACGGCCTGGCCGCCCGGCACCGGGTGCTCTACCTGGCCGACGAGGACGACCCCGACGCCGTGCTGGCCCGGCTGGCGGCGGCGGTCGCCGCCTCCGGGGTGCCCGGCGCCGAGCGCCTGGACCTGCGCGCCGCCGCCGAGGCCGGCGACCTGGCCGTCCGGCCGATCGTGGACGCCTTCCTGGACGGCGGCCGCTTCGACCCCGACCGCACCGCCGCGCTGCTGGGCGCCGAGATCGACCGCGCGCTGGCCCAGGGCCACCTCGGGGTGCGGGTCACCGGCGAGAACTCCTTCTCCCTGCGCGGCTGGCCCGGCGGCGACCGGCTGGTCGACCTCGAACGGCACGGCCGCCTCACGCTGCGCGCCGGCGACGCGCGGGCGACGGCGCTGTGCCAGTACGACCGGCGCTGGTTCGACCCGGGGCAGCTGCGCGCGCTGGAGGACTGCCACGACGGCCACGTCCGCGTGGACGACCTCTATGACGACCGGGTGCTGCGCATCACCCCCATGTTCACCCCGCCGGGCCTGCGGCTGAGCGGCGCGATCGACGAGTCCACGCTGCCCGCCCTGCACGACGCGCTGGTCCGCGCGGCCGGCCGGGCGGGCCACTTCTGCCTGGACCTGTCGGGCCTGGAGTTCTGCGACATGGCCGGGCTGGACCTGCTGCTGCGGGCCGGGCGGCTGGGCCCGGGCCCCGACCGCCAGGTGATCCTGCGCGGCGCCCCGTCCTACCTCGGCCTGATGATGGACATCGGGGGCTGGCACGCCGCACCGGGCGTGCACCGGGAGGAGGCACCGCGATGAGGAGCACGCGCCCGCTCGGCGGGTCCCCGGCCGTGCACGGGCCTGCGGAGGCGCCGTACGCCGCACCCGTTCACGACCGGCCGCACGTGCTGGCCCACCGGGCGCTGCTGTACCGGTCCGGCCACGAGTTCGCGGCGGCCGCCGAGCGGTTCCTGCGCGCGGGCCCGCCCGCCGGGGACGTCACCGTGGCGATCACCTCGCCCGACGTCGCCGAGCTGCTGCGCGCCCGGCTGGGCGCCGACGCCGCGCCGGTGGAGTTCCTCGACGCCGCGTCCTGGTACCGGTCGCCGGTGCGGACGATGGCCGAGTACTACGAGCGCACCGCCCGGGACTGGTGGCCGCAGGGCCGGCTGCGGCTGCTGGCCGAGCCGGTCTGGACGGGCCGCACCCCGCTGGAGCGGCGGGAGTGGCTGCGGCACGAGGCGCTGATCAACGAGGCGCTGGCCGGGACCCCGACCACGATGGTGTGCGCCTTCGACGCCGGGAGCCTGCCCGCCGAGGTGGTGGCCGGGGCCGCCCGCACCCACCCCGAGCTGCTCGACGGCGGCGCCGCGCGGGCCAGCGCCCATTTCACCGACCCGGCCGACTTCTACGCCGAGTGCAACGACCGGCCGCTGGACCCGCCGCCGCTGTCGGCCGCGCGCCGGGCGTTCGCCGGCGGCGAGCTGCCGACGCTGCGCGCGTTCCTGTCGGCCGAGGCCGCCCGGCTGGACCTGCCCGAGGACCGGACGCTGCCGTTCGTGCTGGCGGTCAACGAGGTCGCCACCGTGATCATCCGTGAGGGCGGCGGCTACGGCGCGGTGTGGGTGTGGTCGTGCGACGGCGAGCTGCTGTGCGACATCACCGCGCCCGAGGGCCACCTGCCCGACCACTTCCTCGGACACCTGCAGCCCCGCGCGCACCGGCAGGTCGAGGCGGCGTTCTGGGCGGTGCGCCGGCTGTGCCACATCGTGGAGATCCGCACGGGGGAGGGGTCGGCCGGCGGGGTCGGGTTCCGCGGCCACGACGCCGGCACCCGGGTGCGCGTCCACATCCGGCTCCAGTGACCGCCCCGCGGCACCCGCCGACCGTCCCGGCGGGCGGGCCGGACCGAGGCGGTAGCCTGCGCTCATGCTGACGATCGAGCGTGCTCTGGTTGACCGGATCGTCGCGCATGCGCGCGCCGACCACCCCGACGAGGCCTGCGGCGTCATCGCGGGCCCCCTGGGATCGGACCGGCCCACCCGGTACGTCGCGATGGCCAACGCCGAGCGCTCCCCGACCTTCTACCGCTTCGACTCCCTGGAGCAGCTGAAGGTGTGGCGGGAGATGGACGACCGCGACGAGGAGCCGGTGGTGATCTACCACTCGCACACCGCCACCGAGGCGTACCCGTCGCGCACCGACGTCTCCTACGCGGCCGAGCCGAACGCGCACTACGTGCTGGTGTCGACCCGCGACCCGGAGGAGGTGGAGTTCCGCTCCTACCGGATCGTGGACGGCGAGATCACCGAGGAGGAGGTCGTCGTGGTGGACGCCTACGAGGACGCCGCGGACGGCTCGGGCGAGGGCGCGGCGGCCTCCGCCTGAGCGGACGCGGGGCGCACGGGAGCGGGGCCGGGACGGATCGGTAAACTGATGGCCATGTGGACGAGCGGGAACGGGACGGGCGCACGGCGCCGTCCGCCGGTCCGCGTGTCCCCGGTCCAGAGCTTCCTGTTCGGGCATTCGCGCGCCGAGGTCGTCTACGACTGTCGCTGACGCGCTCTGACCCAGCCCGGAATTCCCCCACGCCCCGCCCGGTTGTGACGACGTGGGCGGGGAGCCCGTACGACCCTGTGCTCGGACGCCGAGCAGGCAAGGAGATCATCGCCATGGCGATCGAGGTCCGCATTCCCACGATCCTGCGCAACCTCACCGGCGGCGCCAAGGCCGTCGAAGGCAAGGGCGGCACGCTCGACGAGCTGTTCGCCGACCTGGACGTGCGCCACCCCGGTCTGCGCGACCGGCTGGTGGACGCCAAGGGCCTGCGCAAGTTCGTCAACGTCTACCTCAACGACGAGGACGTGCGCTTCCTGGGCGGCCTGGAGACCGAGGTCGCCGACGGCGACAACGTCACCATCCTGCCGGCCGTCGCCGGCGGCTGAGTCCCGGAACCCGTGCCGATGCGTTTCGACTCACTGCTGGACTCCCTGGGCCGCACCCCGCTGGTCGGCCTGCCCCGGCTGTCGCCGAGCCCCGAGGTGCGGCTTTGGGCCAAGCTGGAGGACCGCAACCCCACCGGTTCGGTGAAGGACCGGCCCGCCTTCTACATGATCGAGAAGGCGGAGAAGGAGGGGCTGCTCACCCCCGGCTGCACCATCCTGGAGCCCACCTCGGGCAACACCGGCATCTCGCTGGCCATGGTCGCCAAGCTGCGCGGCTACCGCATGGTCTGCGTGATGCCGGAGAACACCTCGGCCGAGCGCCGCCAGCTCCTGCAGATGTGGGGAGCGGAGATCATCTCCTCGCCGGCGGCGGGCGGCTCCAACGAGGCCGTGCGCGTGGCCAAGGGCCTGGCCGAGCAGAACCCCGACTGGGTGATGCTCTACCAGTACGGCAACGAGGCCAACGCGCGGGCGCACTACGAGACCACCGGCCCGGAGATCCTGGCCGACCTGCCCGAGATCACCCATTTCGTGGCCGGTCTCGGCACCACCGGGACGCTGATGGGCGTCGGCCGCTACCTGCGCGAGCAGCGGCCGGACGTCAGGATCGTCGCGGCGGAGCCGCGCTACGGCGAGCTGGTCTACGGCCTGCGCAACATCGACGAGGGGTTCATCCCCGAGCTGTACGACGACTCGGTGCTGACCACCCGCTTCTCGGTGGGCTCGCACGACGCGCTGCGCCGCACCCGCGAGCTGCTGGAGCAGGAGGGGATCTTCGCCGGGATCTCCACCGGCGGGGCGCTGCACGCCGCGCTCGGCATGGCCGCCAAGGCGGTCAAGGCGGGCGAGCGCGCCGACATCGTGTTCGTGGTGGCCGACGGCGGCTGGAAGTACCTGTCCACCGGCGCCTACGGCGGCACGCTGGAGGAGGCCGAGGCCCGCCTGGAGGGCCAGCTCTGGGCGTAGTGCCCGGGGCGGCCCGCCCCGTTCCGTCCCGTCTGCCCCGTTCGCCCGGCCGCTCATGATCGCGGTCGGGCGGACGGGGTAGGCTGCGTACTCGAACGTGATTCTAGAACGTCCCGGGAGAGTGCGGATGAGCAGGTTCGGCGACGCGACCGCCGTCAAGCGGGTGGACGAGGGGCGCTACGAGGTCGAGCTGGACCCCGGCTTCGGGTTCGCCGAGGCGATCAACGGCGGGTACCTGATGGCCGTGCTGGGCCGCGCCGCGGTGGACGCCTCCCCGCACGCGCACCCGATCGCGACCGCCGCGAACTTCCTGCGCGTGGCCAAGCCCGGCCGCGCCGAGATCGTCGTGGACGCCCGCAAGAGCGGCCGCACCGCCGCCACCGCGCTGGTGTCGCTGGTGCAGGACGACCGGCCCGTGGTGGACGCCCTCATCACCACCGGCACCCTGGACCCGGCCGCCGAGCCCTCCTACACCGGCGCGTCCCCCGCGCCCGCGCTGCCGCCGCTGGAGGACTGCACCGACTTCGACAAGGGCCGCGACGACATGCGCGAGAGCGACCGGGGCTTCGCCGACCGCGTGGACATGCGCTTCGACCCGGCCACCATGGGCTGGCTGGACGGCACCCCCAGCGGCCGCCCGGAGGTGCGCGCCTGGTTCCGGCTGCGCGACGGCTACGAGCCCGACGCCTACTCCCTCGCGCTGGCCGTGGACGCGCTGCCGCCGGTGGCGCTGAACGCCGGCGCCAAGGGCTGGTCGCCGACCGTCGAGCTCACCTGGCACATGCGGGCCGTGCCCGCGCCCGGCTGGCTGGCCGTGCACGGCGGCGGGCGGCTGATCGCCGACGGGTGGTTCGACGAGGACGTCGAGGTGTGGGACTCGGCCGGCCGCCTGGTGGCGCAGAGCCGCCAGATCGCCCGGCTGGGACGCGGCCCGGCGGCCTGACCCGGCGCGGGGTTTCACGAATGTGACCATGTGATGTCGGCCGCATGACGCACAGCCATCCCCGGTTCTCGCCTAGCCTTGGTGACCATGCCAGCGTCCCCTGCGGGGGCGGATCCCCGCACTCCCGGGGCTTCGCCCGACAAGCGAGCCCAAGCCCCGATCGGGGTGTTCGACAGCGGGTTCGGCGGCCTCACCGTGGCCCGCGCGATCTTCGACCAGCTGCCGGACGAACCGATCATCTACCTGGGCGACTCGGCCCGCCAGCCCTACGGCCCGCGGCCGATCGCCCAGGTGCGCGCCTACGCGCTGGAGATGCTGGACGAGCTGGTCGCCGAGGGCGTGAAGATGCTGGTCATCGCCTGCAACAGCGCGTCCTCGGCGATGCTGCGCGATGCCCGTGAACGCTACGACGTCCCGGTCATCGAGGTGATCAACCCGGCCACCCGCCGGGCCGCCCGCACCACCGCCAACGGCAGGGTCGGCCTGATCGCGACCCAGGCCACCGTCACCAGCCGCGCCTACGAGGACGCCTTCGCCGCCGCCCCGCAGATCGAGCTGACCAGCGTCGCCTGCCCGCGCTTCGTCGACTTCGTGGAGTCGGGCGTCACCATGGGCGACGACCTTCTGGAAGCCGCCCGCGAGTACCTCCAGCCGATCCTGGACGCCGGATGCGACACCCTCATCCTGGGCTGCACGCACTACCCCCTTCTGACCGGAGTCATCTCGTATGTCGTCGGCGACGGGGTCACACTGGTCTCAAGTGCCGACGAGACCGCCAAGGACGTGTACCGGGTGTTGCGCGACCAGGGACTGGCCCGGGACAACGCGATGCCCGCGCCCCGTCACCGGTTCCGGGCGACCGGTGATCCCGAGGTGTTCGCCACCCTGGGCCGCCGGTTCCTGGGGCCGCAGATCGTTTCGGTGGAGACCACCGCCGGTAAGGCTCTGACCACCTGATTCCTCGGGGATGAAAGAGGAGGAGTGAGCGTGCGGGTCACTGTGATCGGCTGCTCCGGCAGCTACCCGGGGCCGGAGAGCCCCGCGTCCTGCTACCTGGTCCAGGCGGAGGGCTACTCCCTGCTCCTGGACCTCGGCAGCGGCGCGCTGGGGCCGCTCCAGCGCCACCAATCGTTGTACGACATCGACGCCGTCTGCGTCTCGCACCTGCACGCCGACCACTGCCTGGACCTGTGCGGGTACTGGGTGGCGCGCACCTACTGCCCGACCGGGCCGCTGCCCCGGCTGCCGGTGTACGGGCCCTCCGACACCCCCGGACGCATGGCCCGCGCCTACGACCTGGACCCCGATCCCGGCATGACCGGGACCTTCGACTTCCGCACGCTGGAGCGGACCTTCGAGCTCGGGCCGTTCCGCGTCACCACCGCGCTGATGCCGCACCCGGTGGAGGCGTTCGCGTTCCGGATCGAGCACGACGGCAAGGTGCTGGCCTACTCCGGCGACACCGGCCCGGCCGACGAGCTGGTGGACACCGCGCGCGGCGCCGACCTGTTCCTGTGCGAGGCGTCGTTCCTGGAGGGCCCCGGCAACCCGCCGGACCTGCACCTCACCGCCCGCGAGGCCGGCGAGCACGCCGCCCGCGCGGAGGTGGGGCGGCTCGTGCTCACCCACCTGGTGCCGTGGAACGACGCCGACCGCTCCCTGGTCGAGGCCAAGGGCAGCGCCTACCAGGGGCAGATCGAGCTGGCCCACGTCGGCGCGGTCTACGAGCTGTGAGGCGCGCCCGGCGCGCTCCCGCGGGCCGCGCCGTCATGGCCGGCCGCCGGGGCGCGGGGCACTAGGCTGGAACGCATGTCCCGTCTTGACGATCGTGCGCCCGACCAGCTCCGCCCCGTCCGCATCCAGCGCGGCTGGCTCGACCACGCCGAGGGGTCGGTGCTCATCGAGTTCGGCGGGACCCGCGTGCTGTGCGCCGCGTCCGTACAGGACTCGGTGCCGCGCTGGCGCCGCGACAGCGGGCTCGGCTGGGTGACGGCCGAGTACGCGATGCTGCCGCGCGCGACCAACACCCGCAACGACCGCGAGGCGGTCAAGGGCAGGGTCGGCGGGCGCACCCACGAGATCTCCCGGCTGATCGGCCGCTCGATCCGCGCCTGCGTGGACTTCAAGGCGCTGGGCGACAACACCGTCCAGCTCGACTGCGACGTCCTCCAGGCCGACGGCGGCACCCGCACCGCCGCGATCACCGGCGCCTACATCGCGCTGGCCGACGCGGTCACCTGGATGCGCGAGCGCGGCCTGGTCAAGGCCGACCCGCTCACCACCTCGATCTCGGCCGTCAGCGTCGGCATCGTCAAGGGCGAGCCGATGCTGGACCTCGCCTACGCCGAGGACTCGGTCGCCGAGACCGACATGAACGTGGTCTGCACCGGCGACGGGCGCTTCGTGGAGGTGCAGGGCACCGCCGAGGGCGCCCCGTTCGACCGCGCCGAGCTGGACGCCCTGCTCGACCTCGGCGCCGCCGGCTGCGCCGAGCTGACCCGCCTGCAGAAGGAAGCACTGGGCCGTTGAGCACGATCGTCCTGGCCACCCGCAACGCGGGCAAGGTCGCCGAGCTGCACCGCATTCTGAACGGCATCGAGGTCGTCGGGCTGGAGGCGTTCCCGGACGCCCCCGAGGTGCCCGAGACCGAGCTGACCTTCGAGGGCAACGCCCTGCTGAAGGCCCGCGCCATCGCCGCCCACACCGGCCTGCCGGCCGTCGCCGACGACTCCGGCCTGTGCGTGCGCGCCCTGAACGACATGCCGGGCGTGCTGTCGGCGCGCTGGTCGGGCCGGTTCGGCGCGGGCGACGCCGACCGCGCCAACCTGGAGCTGGTCCTCGACCAGCTCGCCGACGTCGCCGAGGAGCGGCGCGCCGCGCACTTCGTGTGCGCCGCCGTGCTGGTGGTGCCCGGCGGGCCCGAGCACGTGGTGGAGGGCCGCATGTACGGACGCGTCATCGACGCCCCGCGCGGCACCGGCGGCTTCGGCTACGACCCGATCTTCCTGCCCGACGGCCACGACCGCACCACCGCCGAGCTGACCGCCGAGGAGAAGGACGCCATCAGCCACCGGGGCCGCGCCTTCCGCGCGCTCGCCGAGCTGATCCCGCAGGCGATCGAGGCGGCCCGCCCGCGCTAGCCGCGCGACCGGTCCGCGGGGCGGGGCCGGTCGTCCCGGCGGCCGAGGCGCAGGCCCGGCAGGCGGTGCCAGCCCACCGTCTCCACCACCGCGACGAGCTTCGGCCGCATCCGGTCCAGCACCAGCGGGCCCCGGCCGGTGCGCACCAGGTCGGCCAGCATGTTCAGCGCCCCGAGGTCGATGAACGCCAGCTCCGACAGGTCCAGGTGGATCTCCCGGCCGCGCGAGACCGGCAGCAGCCGGGCCAGGGCCTCGTCCAGCACGGTGTGCCGGAAGGAGTCCAGCTCGCCGCGCAGCGACAGCCCGCACGGCCGGAACGTCCGCACGATCTCCAGCACCGGGTCGGAGAACTCCGGGTCGGGCGCCGCCCGCACGGCGTGCGTGTCGGCGAGCGCCGCCAGCTCCCGCGGCCCGCACCGGCGCCGGTCGAACTGGCAGACCGCGGCCACCGACGTGGACGGGCCCACCGCCCGGTCGATGTGCCGCTCGCAGTGCAGCAGCTGCTCCAGTCCGGCCGGGCGGCGCACCGCCCACGTCATGTCGGCGGTCACCCGGATCGTGGTGTGGCCCTGCGCCTCGGCGCGGGAGATCTCCCTGGCCAGCGCCTCCATCACCGAGCGCGCGTCGGGACGGCCGTCGGGCCCGCACGCCCGGTCCATCGGCACCACGGTCAGCAGCTCGCCGCCGGAGTCCGGCGGCGGTCCGGACGCGTCCGCCAGGAGGATCACCTTGTGGCCCCACTCCAGCCCGTGGCCGACGAACGAGCCCACGACATGGTGCTGCTCGTCCCGGTCGGCGTAGGGCAGCCATGCGTGGTCACCCGGGCGCAGATCGCTCACGGACCGGGTCAGGGGGCGGGGGGATTCCATCGGCTAGGGGCGTCCGGCTCGGCGCGTCACCCGCTGACGTGCAACCGGACGAACGTGCCGTCCCAGCCGGCCCGCAGCTCCATGAGGTCGACCAGCAGCCGCACCGTCCACAGCCCGAAGCCGCGCACCAGCGCCGACTCCGGCGGGATGAACCCGGTCAGCGGGTGGGGCCGCCAGTAGCCGTTGTCGCCGATCTCGCAGACCAGCTCGGGGCCGTCGCTCCACATCCACACGCCCATCGGCGGGATGCCGTGCTGCAGCGCGTTGGCCGCCACCTCGTTGGCCGCGGTGACGAGGTTCTGGACGACCTGGTCCGACAGGCCGTGCGCGGCGGCGCGCTCGCCGACGAACAGCCGCAGCTTGTGCAGGTCCTCGCCGTCGATCGCCAGGTACTCGGCCCCCGGCGGCCGCAGGTCGAACCGGCGCACCACGTCGCAGCCCGCGCCGAACACCGAGGGCGTCACGTAGCGGGGGTTCGCGCGGTCGGTGCGGCCGTCGGTCAGCACCGGGTGGGTGCGCTGCGCGAAGTCGAGGATCGCCGGGTCCAGGGACTCGCGGTCGTAGGGGCACAGCGCCCGCGCGCCCGAGTCCTTGAACACCTCGTTGATCAGCGACTCGTAGCGGGCCCACTCCAGCGTCTGGCGCGGCTCGTGGCCCTCCCACACCGGCTCGGCCAGCGCGTACACGCTGCGGGGCCGCTTGGCGTTGACGACCTCCTGGTAGGACTTCAGCGTGCGCACCGGGTGCAGGTAGAACTCGGCCGAGTCGTAGAAGTCGACCTCCTCGCCGTACGGCGCCAGCACGTCGCGGAGCGCGTCCAGATTGGGCCGGCGCACCACGACCACGACCGCCTGCCCGTCCTCCAGGCCGGCCCGCAGGAACGGCACCGCCACGGCGAGGAAGCCCTCGGTATCGCCGTACAGGAACGCTCTGTGCTCCAACGCCATCAGGCAACGCCTTCCGTTCCGGGACCGCCGCCCCGACCGCGGGCCAGGCCCGGCAGCCGGTGCCAGCCCACCATCTCGATCACGCTCTCCACGTCCGCTTGCAGGTTGTCCAGCACCAGGGCCTCGGCGGGGGTGCGCTCGGCGGCGTGCTCGGCCAGCAGGTGCAGCCCGCCGAGGTCGATGAAGCCCAGCCACGACAGGTCCAGGTGGACGCGCCGTCCGGGCCGCGAGACCACCGCCAGCTCGTGGGCGAACACCGCGTGCCGGGCCGCGTCCAGCTCGCCCTCGACGCGCAGCCCGTGCGGCTCGAAGGTGCGGATGATGCGCAGCACGCCGTCGTCGAACTCGGGGTCGACCTCCACCAGGACCTCGTGGGTGTCGCGCAGCGCCGCCAGCCGGTCGGGCGGGCAGGCGTGCCGGTCGACCTGGCAGATGGCCATCGCCATCGTGCTGGGCGAGACCGCGTCGCCGACCTGGTGCTCGCAGCCCAGCATCTGGTGGAGGTCCACCGCCGAGCCGTGCGCGTCCAGCAGCCAGCTGTGGTCGGTGGTCAGGCGCACCGCGCGGAAGCCCTGGTCGAACGCCTCGGCGACCTCCCGCTCCCAGGTGCGCAACATGCGGTCGGGGTCGAAGCGGCCGCGGGCGTCCAGGCAGGCGCGCTCGTGGGAGAGCACCCGCAGCTGGCGCCGCTCGGTCAGCGCGCACAGGTCGAGCCGGGTGCGGGGGCCGAGGCCCGGCAGCCGCTCGGCGGGCTCGTCGGTGACGTAGACGACCTTCTCCTCGGAGCGCAGTGCCTCGGTCACGAACGTGCCGATCACGCGGTCGCGCTCCTCGGGCCCGGAGTAGGCCAGCCAGGCATGGTCGCCCGGGCGGACCTCGCTGACGGGTCGTTTGGCGAACAACCAGGTGGGTTCCATGTCCTGCCCATCGGAGTGGGTGCGGATCTGACCAGGGTACGCCGCCGGCGCGTTTTTGGAAGCCCAACGCATGGAGACCCTCACGCTGTGTTGATCGGGGCGCGGGTCCCGGACGGGACCGACGGCAGCCGCAGCCGCATCCGGACCGTGGTGCCCTCCCCGACGCGGATCTGGACGACCGAGCACAGCAGCCGCACGGCCCACAGGCCGAACCGCCCCACGCCGGCGCGCGGGGGGATCAGCCCGACGTCCGGGCCGCCCCGCCAGACGCCGGCGTCGCGCACCTCGCACACCAGCTCGCCGGGGTCGGTCCACAGGGACAGCGTGATCGGCGGCTCGCCGTGCCGGATGGCGTTGGTGACCACCTCGGTCACCGCCACCAGCAGGCGCTGCAGCTCCTCCTCCGGTAGCGGCGTCTGCTGCGCGAAGTCCGAGACGCACACGCGCAGCCAGTACAGGTCGGGCCGGGTGATCGGGATCCGCTCGGCGCCGTCCGGCGGCCGGGGCAGCGCGTCGCGGTCGCAGGCGGCGGTGTAGGCCCACGGGTCGACGAAGCCGGGGTTGGGCAGGACGGTCCGGCCGCGCACCGTCTCGGGGTGGGTCTTGCGGGCGGCCGCGACCACCCCGGCGGGCAGCGCCCGGGAGTAGGGGCACAGCAGCAGCGCGCCGGTGTCGGCGAACGCGACGTTCACCAGGGCCTCGGTGCGCTGCCACTCCAGGACCTCCAGCGGCGGGCGGCCGGTCCAGGCGGGCTCGCCGAGCAGCCGGAGCCGGCGCCCCTGCCCGGCGGCCGTGCCGGCGTCGGCGAGGCAGTCGGCGAGCGTGCGCGAGGGATGGGCGTACCAGGAGTCGGCCTCGACGAACTCGATCCGCTCGGCGCATCCGCCCAGCGCCTCGCGGAGGGAGACCTCGCTGCCGAGCCCCGTGACGGCGACGACGCGGTCCCCGGCCGCCACGCCCTCCCGCAGGAAGGGCACGGCCCCTTCCAGGAACTCGTCGACGTCGCCGTAGGGGAGCACGCGATGGGAGAACGACTGGCTCACGGTGTGCCCCGCCTGCGTCGGTTCCGGTGCCTGTGCGCCCGCGTCCGGCGGGCGCGCCCGTCCAGCCTAAGCCGCCGGGGCCGGGACGCCGAGGACTGTTTTTTCAGATGGTGGGGAGCGGCGCGCAGCCCGCTCCGGCACGTCTCGCGGCACGGTCCGCCGGTCTGTGTAAGCTGATCAGCGTTGTCCTGAGGAATCGGGGCAAACCGGCGGACGTGGCGAAATTAGGCATACGCGATAGGTTTAGGTCCTATTGGTGGAAACACCGTGGGGGTTCAAGTCCCCCCGTCCGCACGCGAACCGGGGCAGCGACGCGCTCAGCAGCGCGGCGTCCGGCGCCCCGCCCGCAGGTCCCGGCCAGACGGCCCCCAGCTCCCGCGCCAGCGTCGCGGTGAGGTCGGCGACGTCGGCCGGAGCGGTCTCGTGCAGCGCCTCGGCGACCACCAGCACCGCCGACGTCCCGGGCCGCACGGCCGAGCGGCCGCTCTGCCGGTTGGTCCAGCGGCGCGCGTGCGCGCGTCCCAGCTCGTCCGCGAACACGATCTCGCCCGGCTCGGGGTGCTCGATCTCGCCGCCGAAGGTCAGGTACTCCTCCGTGCCGGTCGCGTGCCGGACCTCCAGGCCGCCCGCGACGGCCGCCGCGTCGAACACCCCGACCGGGACGGCGTAGGCGAGCGAGATGGCGTTGCACAGGTCGATCACCGGGTGGATGCGCGGCAGCGACCCCTCCTTGGCGAAGCGGCGCAGCAGGGCTTCGCTGGCGCAGCGGTACTGGGTGGGCTTCAGGCCCATCTTCGCGAAGGTGCGCCGCCACGCCTGGATCTCGGGGAACCCGGTGGCGGGCCCGGAGTCGAGGCGGGCCCGGGCGCGGGCGTAGTAGGCGGCGACGCGTTCCGCGACGTCGGCGTCCGGGGTGATCCCTTCCACGAAGACCGCCCCGGCGACGAGGTCGGGGTGCTCGGCCCACAGGGCCGGGGAGTGCTGGATGGAGGCGAGGGTCGTTGGCTGTTCCACGGTCAACCACTGTGGAGGGAGAATGGCCCGGTGCACAGGTCCAATGGCGATGGCGTCGACGGGTCCATAACGTCGGGGTCGGATTTCCTCCAGCTCAACGTGGCCGAGGCGCCGCCGGGCGGGCTGGCGGACTGGCTGACCGGGCGGCTGCGGTCGGCGATCTCCGGCGGGGCGCTGCCGGTGGGGGCGCGGCTCCCGGCGACGCGGGTGCTGGCGGCGGAGCTGCGGGTGTCGCGGGGCGTGGTGACCGAGGCGTACCAGCGGCTCGCCGAGGACGGCCAGGTGGAGGGCCGGGGGCGCGCGGGAACGGTCGTGGTGGCGGCCCCGCTGGCGGTGCGCCCGGAAGGCGCCGACCTGGCGTGGGCGCGTCCGGGGGACGTTGGTTCTGCTGTCGCGGACCCGGTGGACGCGGACCCGGTGGACGCGGGTCCGGTGGACGCGGGTCCGGTAGGCACGGGTTCGGTGGGCGCGGGTTCGGCAGAGGTTCGCGCTGACCGTGAACGTGCTGGCGGCGTCCGCGGGGTGGAGGAGCTGTTCGAGGCCGAGCCGGGATCGGCGCTGTTCGACGCGCTGCGGGAAGCCCCGTGCCGGATCGACCTGACGCCCGGCGTGCCGGAGCTGGCGGCCTTCCCCCGGGCCGCCTGGATGCGCGCCGAGCGGACGGTGCTGGCCGGGCTGCCCGCCTCGGGATTCGGGTACGGCGACCCGCGCGGGACCCCCGCCCTGCGCGCCGAGGTCGCCGGCTGGCTCGCCCGCAACCGGGGCATCCGGGCGTCCCCCGACGAGGTGGTGATCGTCGCCGGGACCGCGCAGGCGCTCAGCCTGCTGACGCGGGTGCTGCGCGCGGACGGGATCGGCGCCGTCGCCGTCGAGGACCCCGGCTCGCTCGGCGTGCGCCAGCACCTGCGCGACGGCGGCATGGACACCCCGCCGGCGCCGGTGGACGACCAGGGCGTCCGGGTGGACGCGCTGCGGGCCTCCGGGGCGCCGGCGGTGCTGCTCACCCCGGCGCACCAGTTCCCCATGGGCGTGGTGCTCGGCGGGGAGCGGCGGCGGGAGCTGATGGGCTGGGCGCGCGACGGCGGCCTGGTCATCGAGGACGACTACGACGCCGAGCACCGCTACGACCGGCCGCCCGTCGGGGCGCTGCGGGCGCTGCTGGCCGAGCACGTCTGCTACGCGGGCAGCGTGTCCAAGCTGCTGGCGCCCGCGCTGCGCGTGGGCTGGGTGCTGGTGCCCTCCCGCCACCGCGAGGCGCTGGTGGCGGCCAAGCGGTACGCCGACCTCGGCAACGCGGCGCTGCCGCAGCTCGTGCTCGCCGAGCTGATGCGGTCGGGACGGCTGGAGCGCCACCTGCGGATGGTGCGGGCCCGGCACCGGCGCCGCCGCGACACGATGATCGAGGCGATCCGCGCGCACCTGCCCGGCGCGGTCGTGCACGGCGCGGCGGCCGGGCTGCACCTGACGGTCACCTTCGACTCCAGCGCGCCGGACCGCGACCTGGCGGCGGCGGCCCTGGCGCGGGGCGTCAAGGTGCAGCCGCTGTCCTGGCACCGCCAGCGGCCCGGCCGCCCCGGCCTCGTGCTCGGCTACGCGGCGAGCGCGCCGAGCGAGATCGCCGAGGGCGTCGCGGTCCTTGGCCGCCTGCTCCGCTAGCGGGCCCGGCCGGCGGGTCCGGCTAGAGGGTGAGGTCGCGGCGCAGGCGCTCGACGTGGCCGGTGGCCTTCACGTTGTAGTACGCCTGCTCGACCTTGCCCTCGGCGTCGATGACGAAGGTGGAGCGGATGACGCCGACCACGACCTTGCCGTACAGCTTCTTCTCACCGTAGGCGCCGTAGGCCTGTAGGACCTTGGTGTCGGGGTCCGACAGCAGCGGGAAGGTGAGGCCCTCCTTCTCGCGGAACTTGGCGAGCTTGGCGGGCTTGTCGGGGGAGATGCCCACGACCGTGACGCCGGCCTGCTCCAGGTCGGGGAGGCTGCCCTGGAAGTCGACCGACTCCTTGGTGCAGCCGGGGGTCATCGCCGCCGGGTAGAAGTACAGGATCACGCGCTTGCCGCGCAGCGACGCCAGCGAGACGGGGCTGCCGTCGGCGTCGGGAAGCTCGAAATCCGGGGCGATGTCGCCGGGCCTCAGACGCTCGGACACCAGTTCCGCCTTTCGTTCGTGGACGACTCCCCACCGTACCGGCTGGGGTGCGGCGGGCGCTCGCCGGGCGGACCTGCCAGACTGTGGGGATCATGCGTCGCTGAGCGATAGGAACACGGCATGGCTGACAGATCCCGCGACCCGGAGGCGCTTGAGCGGGAGATCGAGCGCACCCGCCAGGAGCTGGCGCGCACGATCGACGAGCTGGCGGACCGGGTCAATCCGCGCAACGTCGCCGATCGTGGCCGCGCGCGGTTGAAGGAGGAGGCCGATCAGGTCGTCCAGACCGTCCGGACCATGGTGAGCGTGCCGGACGAGAACGGCGAGCCGGGCGAGCTCGACCAGCGCGTCGTGCTGGTCGGCGCGGCCGTCGCGGTCACGCTGACGATGCTGGTCCTCTGGCGGCGCAGGCGCCGTTGACGCGCGGCAGGGCGCCGGTCCCCCCAGCGGGGACCGGCGTTCTGGCGTGTGCGGGGGCGGGCGCGCCGGCGGCCGGGGGCGGCGGCGGTCAGGCGAACTGGGGCAGGTGGTCGCGGTGCGCGGCCAGCCCCTCGTCCAGGATCTTCTCCGCGGTGTGCTTGCTGCGGACGAACGGGTGCGCCATCAGGGCCTGCAGCGCGGTGCGCCGGTCGCCGGTGACGGCGGCGTCGGCGGCGAGCCGCTCGTACTCGTGGATCGCCCGGGTGAGCCCGCGCACGGGACGGGGGAGCGCGCCCATGGTCAGCGGCACCGGCCCGGACCGGCCGACCAGCGCCGGGACCTCCACGATCGCGTCGTCGTCCAGCGAGGGGATCGCGCCGTTGTTGCGGACGTTGACGATCATCCGGCGGCCCTCGTCGCGGTGCAGGGCGCAGATGGTGTCCACAGCGAACTCGCCGTGCTCGCCGCCGCCGCGCTCGCGGCTGGGGTCGGGGTCGGCCCTGCGGGACTCGGCGGCGACCTGCTCGTAGTAGGCGGGCAGCATGGCCGCGATGTCCTGGGCGCGGGTGGTGCCCTTCTCGCGCAGCTCGCGCACGACCTCGTCGTGGAAGAAGTAGTACTTGGCGTAGGAGTTGGGCAGGAAGCCGAGGGCCTTGGCGAGCTCGGCCATGCGGGAGGGGTCGCGCCAGGGGGTGGCGCCGCCGCCGGGGACCTCCAGGTCGTCCAGGAGGGCGGGGAGGTCGAGCTCGCGGCCGTCCAGGCGCAGGCGCTCGGCCCAGGTGGCGTGGTTGAGGCCGATCCAGTCGGCCTCCAGGCGCTCGAAGGGCAGGCCGAGCAGGTCGGCCCACATCTCGGTGTCGCCGACGTGCTGGTCGCACAGGCCGATGATGCGCGCGCCGGTGCGGCGGGCGACGGCGTCGGTGACGATGTTGGTGGGGTTGGTGTAGTTGACGATCCAGGCGTCCGGCGGGGTGTGGGCGGCGACCTCCAGCAGCACCGGCACCGAGCGCAGCGCCATCAGGAAGCCGCCGGGCCCGGCGGTCTCCTGGCCGACGATCCCGTGCCGGAGCGGGATGGACTCGTCCAGGTGGCGCCCGCGCAGGCCGCCGGGGCGGAAGGTGGTGAAGACGTAGTCGGCGCCGTCGAGGGCGGCCTTCAGCTCGGGGTGGGAGGTCACGGTGAGGTCGGCCCCGCGCGCGGCGAACATGTTGCGGGCCAGGCGGGTCATGACCTCCAGGTGCCCGGCGTCGATGTCGTGGCAGGCCAGCTCGGCCCCCGCGAGGTCGCCGGCCCGGTGCAGCACGCCCCGGACGACGCCGGGCAGGTAGCCGCTGCCGGCCCCGATGATCGCGATCTTCACTGGCGTTCCTCCTAGCGCAGGGTGGGCTCGGCGCGGGCGACCGAGTCGGCGCCGCGGTCGAGTTCGGTGCGGGGGATGTGCGGCACGACGAAGGCGTACTGCTCCAGCACCCGGGCCGGGACCTCGCCGCTCTCGCCGAACGCGGCGATCTCGCCCCAGCAGGGCGAGCCGAGCGACCCGCTGCGGTGGCGCACCGACAGGCCGGCGACCAGGTTGGCGAAGCGCAGCCGCTGCTCCAGCGGCCATCCGCTGAGGGTGCCGAAGACGAATCCGGCCGCGAACACGTCACCGGCGCCGGTCGGGTCGAGCGCCTCGACGGGGAGGGCGGCGGCGGAGGCGCGCTCGCCGGTGCGCGAGTCGAGCGCGATGGCGCCCTGCGCGCCCCGCTTGACCACCACGACGGGGACCCGTTCGGCCAGCGCGTCCAGGGCGTCCTCGGGGGTGGCGGTGCGCGTGTAGGCCATGGCCTCCACGGCGTTGGGGAGGAAGACGTCCACGTGCTCCAGCCGGTCGAGGACGTCGGTGGACCAGGTCTCGGTGGGGTCCCAGCCGAGGTCGGCGAAGACCAGCGCCCCGCGCTCGCGCAGCGCCAGCGCCCAGCCGGGCACGTCGCGGTCGATGTCGACGAAGCAGCTGGAGGCCGCGGGCGGCACGGCCACCGGCTCCTGGGCGGGCGGCGGCCGCGTGTAGGTGACCATGGCGCGGTCGGCGTCGTGGGCCAGCGAGACGGTCACCGGCGAGGACCAGCCGGCGATGCGCCGCGACCAGCGCAGGTCGACCTCCTCCTGCTCGGCCAGCGTGCGCCACAGGTAGGACCCGAACAGGTCGTCGCCGAACGGGGCGGCGAGCCCGACCCGCAGCCCGAGCCGGCTCATGGCCACGGCGATGTTGGCGACGCCCCCGGGGGCCGAGCCGAGCCCGTCGGTGACCAGCTCGGTGCCGGGCGGCGGCAGGCCGGGCAGCCCCGTGAAGATCATGTCCATGAAGACCTGCCCGGTCAGGAACACGTCCAGCACGTGGTCCCCGGGCCCGACGCCGGGCCCGCGCTCGACGCAGGGGTCGTCCATCACAGCGCCGGGGGAGTGACGGTGAAGCGCGCCTCGACGGCGGCGCGCACGGTCTGGGCGGCGGGCTGGAGGTCGATGGCCTCGGGCTCCCCGGCCGCCTCGGCGGCGCCCGCGGCCCGCGCCATGAGCATCACGGGCTCGTCGGCCCGGCTGAGCCCCTCGTCCGACAGCTCGACCAGGCCGGTGAGCCGGGTCCCGAGCGCCTCGGCGTACCCGCGGGCCCGCGCGACCGCCTCGTGCGCGGCCCGGGTGGCGGCCTCGCGGTAGACGGGGCTGTCGTGCCGCAGCGCCCACTCGGGCCCGTGCACGGCGGTGCGCTCCAGGTCGCCGAGCCGGGTGATCAGCTCGCCCAGCACGGTGAAGTCGCGCACCACGACCTTGATCCACGCGGTGCCCTGGTAGGCCCGGATGTCGCCCTCGCGCCGCCGGTAGCGCAGCAGCGGCGTGATGGAGATCCCGCCGGTCTCGACCTTCTCGACGGCCTCGCCCTGGGCCTCGACGAGGTCGAGCGCGCGCCGGTTGCGCTCGACGAGCCGGTCGAGCGCCCGGCGCCGGTCGCCCTCCTGGGCCTGGACGTGCACCGACAGGCGGGCGATCTCCGGCTCGACCTCCAGCACGGCCTCGCCACGAACGCTGATCACGGGAGCGTCGCTCATGTCGGGCAGGCTACCCGCCGCCACCGACGATCCGAAGGGAGGCGCTCCCCGGCCGGGGCCGCGCCCGGCTTACAAGAAGGTCCGGCCCTCGCCCCGGTAGGTGGGGACGGTCCGGGCGACCGCGTCGTCGTCGATCAGGTGCAGGGCCGCGAAGCGCTCGCACAGCTCGCCCGCCTTGGTGTGGCGGAACCACACGCGGTCGCCGATCGACAGCAGGTCGGCGGCCTCGCCCAGCAGCGGGGTCTGCACCTCGCCGGCGCCCTCGTTGGCGTCGTAGGACAGGCCCGCGGGCAGGTAGGGCTGGGGCAGGCGGATCTGGTCGGCGGGGCCGGAGGCCAGGTAGCCGCCGCCGAGGCAGGTCGCCACGCCCGGGGCGGGGCGGCGGACGACCGGGAGGGCGAACAGGGCGGCGGGGCGGCCGGTGAAGTTGGAGTAGTAGTCGAACAGGTGCGGCTGGTAGAGGCCCGAGCCGGCGGCCACCTCGGTCACCGCGCGCTCGGCGACGGTCTTCTCGATGGAGCCGGTGCCGCCGCCGTTGACGAACTCCAGCTCGGTCAGCTCGCGCACGGCCTTCACGATCGCGGCGCGGCGGCGGGCCAGCTCCATCCGGGAGCGCTGCTGCATGGTCCGGATCGCGCGGGCCATGGCGGGCTTGCCCGGCGGGCGGTCGCCGACGCCCGCGATCTGGCCCTCGTAGGCCATCAGCCCCACCAGCGCGAACGCCGGGCGCTTGACCACCTGCTCGGCGAACGCGCGCACCTCGGCGGGGGTGTGCAGCGGGGAGCGGCGCGGGCCGAAGCGCACCCGGCCGCCCAGCACGCGGTAGGAGGCGTCCACGTCGACGCAGACCCGGATGCGGCGGCCGCCGGCGGCCTGCTCGATCATGTCCAGGTGGGCGGGGTCGTCCACCATCAGGGTGACCACCGAGGCGGCGTGCTCGTCGGCGGCCAGGGCGGCGATCGCGGCTCGGTCGGCGGTCGGGTAGGCGACCAGGATGTCGTCGCTGACGCGGTGCTCGGCCAGCCACAGGGCCTCCGACAGGGTGAAGGCCATCACCCCGGCGAAGCCGTCCATGGCGAGGACCTCCTCCAGGAGCGCCCGGCAGCGCACGGACTTGCTGGCGACGCGGATGGGCTTGCCCCCCGCGCGGCGCACCAGGGCGGCGGCGTTGGCGCGGAACGCCCGCAGGTCCACGACCGCGAAGGGGGCTTCGAGGTCGGCGGTGGCGGCGTCGTAGCGGTCCCGGAGGTTCATGCCTGCCACATTGCCACAAAACCGGCGAATGTGAAAAGCATTCACGTACGTCAGGAGCGCGGGTGTGACTTGAAGAACTCCCAGATCGCCTTGCTCGCCCCGGCCGGCCAGCGGTGCGTGCCCCCCTCGATCTTGCAGAAGGTCACCTCGACCCCTTCGGCGCCCTTTCCGGTCGCCGAGCACTGGCCGCCGGAGGCGCTGAGCGCGTTCACCTTCTTCTCGGGCGCGGGCAGCTTCGCCTTCTCCCGCCAGAACTCCACGGCCTTGGAGACCGGCGGGAACGGCCGATCGTCGTTGAAGTCCCGCTTGCCCCCGCCGTTGAACGGCACGCTGCGGTCGGCGGTGCCATGGAAGATCATCGCAGAGACCGGGCGCTCGGGGTCGCAGCCGGTGACCAGGGCCCCCTCCACGACGCCGATCGCGGCGACCTTGTCCGGCCGCTCGCACGCCATCCGGTAGGCCATCCCGGCCCCGTTGGAGAAGCCGGTCACATAGACCCGCGACGGGTCGGCGAGCCCGGCGCCGGTGATCTTGTCGATCAGCTTGGTCAGGAAGTCGACGTCCTTGATGTTGCCGACCTTCGCGGCGCCGCAGCAGTCCCCGGCGTTCCAGGTGGTCATGAAGCCGTCGGGGTAGGCGACCAGGAAGCCCTGGTCGTCGGCGATGGCGTCGAAGCCGGTCAGCTTCTGCATCTGCCCCATGTTGGCGAGGCCGCCGTGCAGCGCCAGCACCAGGGGCAGCTTGGTCGCGGGCTTGCCGTCGCGCCACTTGCCCTTGGTCAGCTTGGGCGGGACGTGCAGCAGGTACTCGCGGTGGCCGGGGGTGTTGACGTCCAGCTTCTGCTTGTGCGTGCCGGTCGCGGTCGGGATGCCCGCCACCGT
The DNA here is from genome assembly GCA_050936435.1 of Spirillospora sp. CA-253888. GTDB lineage: Bacteria > Actinomycetota > Actinomycetes > Streptosporangiales > Streptosporangiaceae > Spirillospora. The sequence continues at coordinate 2,181,271 of JBNJMT010000001.1, read as the reverse complement.
CGCCGGCCGCTTGCCGTCGGCCTGCTTCTTCCCAGGCTCGCCGCCCCCTTCGGTGTCGCTGCATCCCGCCAGCACGAGGCACACCGCCATGACCACAAGCACGAGTCGCCGCATGGCAGCGAATCTAACCGGTGCGCGCCGCCCCAAACTACTGATCGGTAGGCAAAAGGGGCGGCCGCGCTCCGGCCGCCCCGGGGACCCGGGCGGCTCAGGCGGCGAAGACCTGCACGCAGTCGGGCGCGACCCGGACCTTCACCCGCTGCCCCTCCTCCAGCGCGGCGGCCGCGCGCGAGGGCACGTCGGCGAACACCGTGGTGCCCTCGGCCGTCGCGTACACGCGCGTTACCGCGCCCAGGAACACCTTCACATCGACCGTCGCGGCGAGGCCCGGCCCGTCCGCGGCGACCTGCACGTCCTCGGGACGGAACAGGCACAGCGCCCGCCCGCCCGCCGGGGCCGCCACCTCGAACGCCCCGCCCCAGGCCACCCGCCCGCCGGCCGCCTCCAGCTCCAGCGTGTTGCGGTTGCCGACGAACCCGGCCGCGAACCGCGTCGAGGGCGCCGCGTAGATCTCCGGCGGCGGCGCGCACTGCTCGATGCGGCCCTCGTTCATCACCGCGACCCGGTCGGAGATCGCCAGCGCCTCCGACTGGTCGTGGGTGACGAACACGGTCGTGATGCCGACCTGGTGCTGGATGCGCCGCACCTCGTCGCGCAGCCGGGTGCGCACCTGCGCGTCCAGCGCCGACAGCGGCTCGTCCAGCAGCAGCACCTCGGGGTCGGGCGCGAGCGCGCGGGCCAGCGCGACGCGCTGCTGCTGGCCGCCCGACAGCTGGTTGGGCAGCCGGTCGCCGTGCGCCTCCAGCCCCACCAGCGCGAGCAGTTCCTCGACGCGCGCGGCGATCTCCTGCTTCGGCCGCCGCCGCACCGTCAGCGGGAACGCGATGTTGCCCGCCGCCGACAGGTTCGGGAACAGCGCGTAGGACTGGAACACCATCCCGATCGGCCGCTTGCGCGCCGCCAGCCGGGTCACGTCGGTCCCGCCGATGGAGATCGTGCCGCCGTCGGCCTCGTTCAGCCCGGCGATGCAGCGCAGCAGCGTGGTCTTGCCGCAGCCGGACGGGCCGAGCAGCGCCAGCATCTCGCCCTTGGCCACCGACACGTCCACCGCGTCCAGCGCCACGTGCGAGCCGTACCGCTTGGTGAGGCCCTCCAGGACCACATGTGCCATCGAAAGCTCCTCAGCCCTTGTCGGTCGTACGGGCCGGCGCCATCGTGGCGACGGCCGTCCTGCCCCGGCCCAGCCACACCACCAGCGCCGACATGGCGAACAGCAGCCCGAAGGTGAAGATCGTGATCACCGCGAGCGCGTTGGGGTCGCTGCCGGTGCGCGAGGTGAACTGGCGCGCGGCCCACAGCGGCAGCGTCTCGTACCGGGTGCCGGTCAGGATCTTGGCGAGCGCGAACTCGTTCATCGCGGTCGCCACCACCAGCAGCGATCCCGACACGATGCCGCCCCGGATCGCCGGCAGGACCACCCGGACCAGCGTGGTCATCGGGTGCGCCCCGCAGGTCGCGGCGGCCTCGCTGAGCCGCGCCGCGTCGGCGGCCAGCAGCGAGTTCTCCACCGCCCAGTACAGGAACGGGAACGCGATCGCCGCCGTGGCCGCCGCCAGCAGCCAGAACGACCCGAACAGCGCCGGGAGGGCGTCCTTGACCACCAGCTGCAGGCCCGCGCCGACCACCACCCACGGGATCGCGAACGGGATCACCGCGACGGTCTGCACCACCGACCCGATCCGCGGGTTGCGCACCACCGACCAGTACGCGGCGGGCACCACCAGCACGAGGTCGATCGCGAGCGCCGCCGCCGACAGCAGCAGCGAGCGGCCGAGCGCGCCCGACACCTCGGGCTTGGCGAACACGTTCAGCCAGTGCGTCAGCGTGTAGCCGCTGGGCAGGGCGCTGTCGCCCCACCGCGTCGCGAGCGAGTACAGCAGCGCCGCCAGCAGCGGCAGCGCGAAGTAGGCCGCCAGCAGGACGAGGAAGGCCCGCGAGCCGATCCGGTGCCGCGCTACTCGACCGCCCGCCGTCCGACCGCCCGCCATCACAGCCACCTCGTCGCGCGCCGGATCGCCAGCCGGTACAGCACCGTGGACACCACCGCCAGGACCATCAGCAGCACCGACAGCACCGCGGCGCGCTCCAGGCCGAACACCGACGACTCCAGCGTCGAGCCGATCTGCAGCGTGATGAGCTTGACGCTCTGCGGCCCGGAGGCCAGCGCGTAGGTGACCGCGTAGATCCCGATGGTCCAGGTGAAGATCAGCAGCCAGCCGGCCGCGGTGAACGGGGCCAGCACCGGGACGCCGATGCGCCGCCAGAACTGCCACCGGGTCGCGTGGCAGACCTGCGCGGCCTCCCACCAGTCGTCGCGCAGCACCGCCATCGCGGGCAGCGTCAGCAGCACGAACATGGGGACGTTGAAGTACAGGTAGGCGATGTTGACCCCGCTGAAGGAGGAGGTCGCCGGGAACGAGACGCCCAGCAGGTGGGTGAGCATCCCGGTGGAGCCGATCAGCGCGACCATCGCGAACGCCAGGCCGATCCCGGCGAAGTTGGCGGCCACGTTCATCAGCGCCAGCCACGCCGCGCGCCCGGCCACCCGCATCCGCGAGATCAGCCAGGCGGCGGGGACGCCGAACAGCGCCGACAGCGTCGCCTGCAGCGCGCCCAGCGACAGGGAGTTGCGGATCGCCTCGCGGTCCACCGGGTTGTCCACGACCTTCCGGACGTTGTCCAGGCCGTAGCCGCCGGCGCGCAGCGCGAAGGTGTCGTTCAGCAGCCGCGCGGCCGGCAGCACCAGCAGCAGCAGCGCGAACGCCAGCAGCGGCAGCGCGGGCAGCCAGCCGGCGGCCAGGCGGCCGAGCCGGGAGAGCGGGGCGGGGCGGGGCGCGGCGCGGGGCCGGGGCGCGCTGTCGGGCAGCGCGCCCCCGGCCACGGCCGGCGGGGAGGCCGGGGAGGTCAAGCCGCTCCTCCCGGGATCGCGCGGCCGGTCATGCGACGACCTTCGCTTCCCACTCCTTCACGATCTCCTCCGGGTTGATCTTGGAGTACTCGATCTCCTTGACGGGCCTGTACGCCTCGTCGGGCAGCCAGTTCGCCTTCTTGCCGGCCGGGACCCGCAGATCGCCGTTGACGGCCCGGACCGGGTGCGCGCCGGACTCGGCGAACAGCAGCTGGCCCTCGTCGGTCAGCACGTAGTCGAGGAAGGCCTTGAGGAAGTCGCCCTTGGCGGTGTTGTACTTGTTGATCATCAGGCCGGAGGGGGCCCAGATCGAGCCGTCGGAGGGGACGATGACGTCGAGCTTCACGCCCTTGGCGCCCAGCTCCTTCTTCTGCGCGATGCCGTTGAAGTCGTAGTTGATCTGGATGGGCGCCTCGCCCTTCTCCAGGGTCTCCTCGCTCATCTTGGCATCGGACAGGTTGCCCGCCTTCTTGAGCTTGGCGAAGAAGTCGAAGCCGGGCGCGAGGTTGCCGACCCCGCCGCCGTTGGCGACCGCCGCGGCCACGACCATGGCCTGCCCGGTGCCCGAGGACGCCGGGTTCTTGGTGGCGACCAGGCCCTTGTACTCGGGCTTCAGCAGGTCCTGCCACGTCCTGGGCGGGTTCTTCACCTTGCCGGTGTTCACCACGAACGCGGGTGCGCCCACGAAGGTGGCCACCCAACCGCCGTCCTTGGCCTTCTGCCAGTCCTTCAGCTTGCCCGCCGACGGCGGCGTGTAGGGCGGCACGACGCCCTTGGCCTCGGCGACCGGGCCCCACATCAGGCCGATGTCGCTGGCGGTGCCGACGGGGTTCTTCTGTTCGGCGTCGAACTTCTGGATCTCGTCGGCCGAGGACATGTCGGTGTCCTTGTGGTCGCAGGCGCCGCCGTGCTTGGCGCAGAACGCCTTGACGAGCCCGCCGTAGTTCGCCCAGTCGGGGGCCAGGCCGTAGGTGGGCAGGTCCCTGCCCTGGGCGGCGATCTTCGAGGTGTCCGGGGCGGCCTTCCAGTCGAAGCCGCCGACGGTGCCGTCGGAACCGCCGCAGCCGGCCAGGCCGACCAGCCCGGCCATCGCCGCCGTCGCGACGGCGGCCAGCTTACGGGGAGTTCTCATTCTCCAACCTCTCGATCTGTAGACCGGCGGGGGGCCCGGCAGTGCGGCATGTGGTTGGGGCATGTCTAACCCCAGCCATTGAGGGCCGCCACGGGCATATGGCTATGGCCCCTATAGGCAGCACCGATCGCATGGCTCTTGACCTGCGCGGATTAAGGGGCGGCAACATCGCCGTAACCGAATGGCCGCCAGGCATTTACCTGACGTTGCCGCTGGTCACAGGGGTGGTGCGGCCGTATAGCGCTGCTCTATGGCCTCCATCGCGAAGTGCCCATTGTGGCGGGGGAGGCGCCGGGAGAGGCTGGCGCCATGGCAACCAGCAATGCGCGCGGGCATTCCGCCGGCCGATACGGGCTGAATTACATGGCCGGTGAATGGCGGCCGCCGGAGAGCGGGCGGACCCGGCCCAACATCAATCCCGCCGATATATCCGACCGCATCGGCGACTTCGCCGAGTCCGGCGGCCTCGACGTCGACAACGCGGTGGACGCGGCGGCCGCGGCGTTCCCTGCCTGGAAGGCGCTCGGACCGCTGCGGCGCGCCGAGTACCTGCGCACCGCCGAGCGGTTGATCGAGGAGCGCGCGGAGGACTTCGCCGCCGCGATCTCCCGCGAGCAGGGCAAGCTGCTGAGTGAGGCGCGCGGCGAGGTCAAGCGCGCCCTGGCGATCATCGACTTCACCGCCGGGGAGGCGCGCCGCCTGAACGGCGTGACGACCCCGGCCGAGGAGCCGCGCACCCTGGCCTACACCTTCCGCGCCCCGCTCGGGGTGGTCGGGCTGGTCACGCCGTGGAACTTCCCGCTGGCGATCCCGATGTGGAAGGTGGCCCCGGCGCTGCTCGCCGGGTGCACGGCGGTGTTCAAGCCGTCGCCGTTCACCCCGCTCAGCGCCGCGCTGCTGACCGAGGTCTTCGCGGACGCGGGCGTGCCCGCGGGCGTGCTGAACCTCGTGCAGGGCGACATCGCCGCGGGCGAGGCGCTGACGGCCAACCCCAAGGTCGCCGGGATCAGCTTCACCGGCTCGCTGCCGGTCGGATTGAAGATCCAGGAGGCGGGCGCGGGCCGGCTGCTGCGCACCCAGCTGGAGCTGGGCGGCAAGAACGCGGTGCTGGTGCTGGAGGACGCCGACCTCGACAAGGCCGTCAAGGCGGTCGTGCACGGCGCCTACGGCCAGGCCGGGCAGCGGTGCAGCGCGACCTCCCGCGTCATCGTGGACGTGAAGGTCAAGGAGGCGTTCCTGGAGAAGCTGGTCGCCGCCGTTTCCCGGCTGAGGCCGGGCGCCGACATCTGCCCGGTGGTCAACGAGCAGCGCCTGACCGCCTGCCTGGACGCGATCGCGGGCGCGCAGGAGGCCGGGGCGAAGGTCGCCGTCGGCGGCGGCCGCGCCGTCGAGGGCCTGCCGGACGGCTACTACGTGCAGCCGACGGTGCTGCGCGACGTGCCCTGGGACAGCGAGCTGGCGCAGGAGGAGGTGTTCGGCCCGGTCCTTTCGGTGATCGACTGCGACGGCTTCGACGATGCGATGCGCATCTCCAACTCCGTCAGGTACGGCATGTCCGGCACGATCTTCACCCGCGACATGGCCAAGGCGTTCGAGGCGCTGGAGCGCTTCGAGGCCGGGATGCTGCACGTCAACCGGCCGGGCGTGGGCGCGTACGCGCACCTGCCGCACATGGGCGCCAAGCTGTCGCAGTTCGGCCCGCCCGAGTGCTCGCCGCAGGTCTGGGACTTCTACACCGAGTGGCGGTCGGCGTGCATCAGCTACTGACCGAGCCGAAGGTGCTGACCGCCGAGGAGGCGGTGCGCGCGTTCGTGCCGCCGGGCGCGGTGGTCGGGATGGGCGGCCAGAACATCAACCGCTGCCCGATGGCGCTGGTGCACGAGGTGGCGCGGCAGGCGGTCGGCGACCTGACGGTGGTCGGCTGCAACCTGTCGCTGCCGCTGGACGTCCTGGTCGCGGCCGGGCTGGTGGTCCGCACCGAGCAGGGCTCGGGCAACCTGGAACGTTACGGGACGCTGTTCTCCTGGCGGCGCGCGGTCGAGGCCGGAGCGGTGGACGTGCGCGACCACAGCCACCTGGCGATGGCCACGCGGTTCGCGGCCGGGGCGAACGGCCTGCCGTTCCTGCCGACGCGCAGCCTGCTCGGCTCGGACGTGCTCGCCGGCCTCGTCGAGGCCGACCTCGCACGGCTCGCCGAGGACCCGTGGAGCGGCGACCCGGTGGTGCTGATGAAGGCGCTCGCCCCCGACGTGTCGCTGATCCACGCGCACCGCGCCGACCCGTCCGGAAACGTCGTCATCGAGGGCGTGACCAGCCACGAGGTGGACATGGTGCGGGCCTCGGCGGCCACGATCGTGTCGGTCGAACAGATCGTGCCCGACGGCGCGCTGAACGCCCGCCCCGAGGAGGTCACGATCTCGGGCGCGTACGTGTCGGCGGTGGTGCACCAGCCGTTCGGCGCGTTCCCGACCTCGGTGTACCGGGCCTACGACTTCGCCGAGGCGGAGATCAAGGAGTACCAGGCGCTGGCGCGCCGGGGCGACGACGCCTACGCGTCCTGGCTGGCGCGGCACGTGCTGGACCCGGAGGACTTCGACGCCTTCCTGGAGCGCGCCGATCCGGGCGGCGCGCGGCGGGCCGAGCTGACCGAGTCCATGCGGAGGTACACGTGATCCCGTTCCCCCGGGAGATCCTGGCGGTCGAGGGCGCGCGGCAGATCGCCGACGGCGACGTGGTGATCGTCGGAACCGGGCTGCCGCTGCTGGCGGCGACCCTCGCCCAGCGCACCCACGCGCCCGGCGCCCGGCTGGTGATCGAGTCGGGGGTGGTGTTCCCCAGGGTGGTGCCGACCCCGGTCTCGGTGGTGGACCCACGACTGATGCACGGCGCGTCCCGGCACGGCTCCCTGTACGAGGCCCTGGGCGGCATGGTGCAGCGCGGCCTGGTGCGCACCGGCTTCCTCGGCGGCGCGCAGATCGACCGCTACGCCAACATCAACTCGACCCGGGTGGCGGGCAAGCGCCTGCCCGGCAGCGGCGGCGCCAACGACATCGCCAGCCACTGCGCCAAGGTCGTGATCCTGACCGACCACGAGCGGCGGCGCTTCCCCGAGCGCTGTGACCACGTCACCAGCCCCGGCTTCCTGGACGGCCCCGGCGCGCGCAAGGCCGCCGGCCTGCCGCCGCTGGAGGTCAAGGTCGTCACCGACCTGTGCGTGCTGGAGGCGGCCGACTCCGAGCTGGCCGTGACCGCCCTGATGCCGGGCGCGACGCTGGAGGCCGTGCGGGCCGCGACGGGCTTCGACGTCGCGGTCGCCGACACGCTCGCCGAGGTGCCGCCGCCCACCGACGACGAACTGACGCTGCTGCGCGAGGTCCTGGACCCCGACTGCGTGTACTTCCCCGAAAGGAAGAACGAGAAGTGAGCGAGAAGAAGCCGTTCGCCTGGGAGACCGGGATCGCCTGGAAGAACAAGGACCGCATCGTCGTCCGCGGGTACGACGTCAACGAGCTGACGGGCAACATCTCGTTCGCCGAGCACTTCCACCTGGTGCTGCGCGGCGAGCTGCCCACGCCCGAGGTCGGCAGGATGACCGACGCCATCATGGTGAACATGGCCGAGCACGCCATGTCCCCGTCCTCGGCGACGGTGCGGTTCGCGACGTCGGGCGGCGCGGACCTGAACGCCGCCGTCGCGGCGGGCGTGGCGGGCATCGGCCGGCTGCACGGCACCGCCGACCGCCCGGCGGAGATGTTCCGGGGCGTGGCCGAGCGCGCCGACCGCGACGGCCTGTCCGACGCCGAGGCGGCCGCGAAGACGGTCGCGGAGATGCGCGAGCGCCGCGAGCGGATGCCCGGGTTCCACCACGCCCAGCACATCCGCGACCCGCGCACCGAGCGCCTGCTGGGCCTCGCCGACGAGCTGGGCGTCACCGGCCGGTACGTGACGATCGCGCGGGCGATGGAGGAGGCGACCGAGGACGTCTTCGGCCGCCGCGTGTGGATCAACGGGCCGGGCTCGATGGGCTGCGTCGGCCTGGACATGGGCTACGAGCCGCTGGAGCTCAAGGCGATGTTCATCGTGTGCCGCTCGCTGTCGCTGTGCGCGCACTCGATCGAGGAGGTGACGCGCGAGAAGGGCTGGCGCGCGTCGGCGAACTCGGACATGGTGCAGCCGCTGTCGCTGGAGATGCAGGGCCCCGACCACTACGACGGCCCCGCCGATCGCAGTGTTAATTGAAGCCCCGGCCCAGGGGGCTCGCCTGGCGGCGGTGTTTCTTGAAGCCTCGGCCCAGGGGTACTCGCCTAGCGGCTCGCACCCCTGACCGTGCCTTGGCGAGTGCCGCTGTGTTTCCAGCAGTCCCGGCCCAGGGGTACTCGCCTGGCGGCTCGCACCCCTGACCGTGCCTTGGCGAGTGCCACATCGCTTCGCGATCTGTCCCGGCGGGGCTCGCCTTCGGCTTCGCCCCGACGGGACAGTTAGGCACTCGCGTGGCGCTTGAGGTTGTTGGAATGGGGCCCAGCCTTACTGCTACGGCAAGGTGGGGTCGCGTTCTCCTCTTTGCTGCCGCTGTGAGGTGGGGCCACGCCCTCCTCTTACCGCCGCCTTCGGTGGTGGCCTCGCCCCCCCCGGGCGAGGGCACCACCGACGGCGACGCGGTCGTTGCCTCAGCCCGCCGCGCGCAGTCCGGGAGAAGAAATCCCCACCAACCGGGCCAGCCTCCGGTGCGACTCCAGTCGCGCCTCCCGGTCGTAGGTGCTCGTGTGCACCAGCACCTCGTCCGCCCCCGTCCGCTCGACCAGCCCCTCCAGCGCCTCGGCCACCTCGTCCTCGGTCCCCGCGATCTGCCCCTCCATCGACTCCTCGAAGATCCGGCGCTCGCGCGCGGACATGTCGATGGCGTCGATCTCCTCCGGCGGGATCAGCGCGGGGAAGTCCCCGCGCGTGCGCGCGTAGGCGTTGGACCACGCCTCCGGCATCAGCAGCCGCCGGGCCTCCCGCGCCGAGTCCGCCACGACGACGGCCTCGGACACCACCACGTAGGGCCGCTCTCCCCGGAACTCCGCGCGGTACCGCTCGATCGCCTCGACCATCCGGGCCTCGCCCCGGGCGGGCGCGATCACCAGCGGCAGCCCCAGCTCCGCCGCCAGCCCGGCGCCCGCCCCCGTGGCCAGCAGGAACGCCGGGACGCGCAGTCCCTCCGCGGGCCAGGCGTGCACGCCGTCCCGGCCGCCCCCGAAGTAGGCGAGCAGTTCCCGCACCCGCTCGGGGAAGTCCTCGACGTCGGTCACGCCGAGCGCCCGCCGGACGCCCCCGGTGAAGGCCAGCGAACGCCCGAGGCCCATGTCGATCCGCCCCGGGTGCAGCGCCTCCAGCACCCCGAACTGCTCGGCGACGACCAGCGGGCGGTGGTTGGGCAGCATCACCCCGCCCGTTCCCACCCGGATCCGCGAGGTCGCCCCCGCCACGGCCGCCGCCAAGACGGTCGGGGCCGACCCCGCCACGCCCGGCAGGCTGTGGTGCTCCGACACCCAGAACCGCTCGTACCCCAGGTCCTCGATCTCCCGCGCGAACGCCACCGTGGCGCGCAGCGCGGAGGCGGGGTCCTCGCCCGCCCGCGTGCGCGAGCGGTCGAGGACCGAGAAGCGGACCGATGCCGATGATGCGCTCATACCGGTTTCAACACGTCGTCCTCCCGTTCGCGTCCCGTCTCGTCGACGGATCCGGGGCGGCGCACGACCAGCGACGTCAGCGCCCCCGCCAGCGAGACCGCCGCGACCACGACCAGCGCCGCCGTCAGCCCGTCCGCGATCTCTTGCGCCGATCCGAAGCCGCCGGCCCGCCCGAACACCGCCGTGGCGACGGCGACGCCGACCAGCCCGCCGACCTGCCGGGCGGTGGCGTTGGCGGCCGACGCCAGTCCCAGGTCGGCCGGGGCGACGGCGCCCACGACCGCGTTCGAGACGGCCGGGAACACCACCGCGATCCCCACCCCCGCCATCAGCAGCGGCGCGGCCAGCGTCCCGTACCCGGTCCCGGGCCCGGCCACCGCCGCCAGCCACAGGAACGCCGTCCCCTGCACGGCCAGCCCGACCACCATGAGGGGCCGGTTGCCGATCCGGTCGGCGAGCCGCCCCACCGCGGGGGCCAGCAGCATCGGCATGACCGTCCAGGGCAACATGCGCACCCCGACCTCCAGCGCCGAGTGGTGCAGCCCCGACTGGAGGTACTGCGGCACCAGGAACGCCGCCCCCATCAGCGACGCCCCCATCAGGAACACGGTCCCGGTCGCGCCGGCGAACGTCCGGTCGGCGTACAGGTGCCGGGGCAGCAGCGGGCTCTCCGCGCGGGCCTGCCGGGCGGCGAACGCGCCCAGCAGGACGACGCCGCCGCCGATCGACGCGGCGGTCCAGGCCGTCGCGTCCTCCTGGACGACCCCCCACACCAGCGCCGCGAGCCCGGCCGCCAGCAGCGCCAGCCCCGGCACGTCCGCGGCGCGGTCCGCGCCCCGGCTCTCGGGCAGCAGCCGGGGCGCCAGCACCAGCGCCGCGAGGCCGATCGGCACGTTCACCCAGAAGATCCAGGGCCATGACATCCCGGCGACGACCAGGCCGCCCACCAGCGGGCCGAGGGCGACCGCCGCGCCCGTCGCCGCGCCCCAGACCCCCACCGCCGCGCCGCGCCGGCCCGGCGGCACCGCCGCGGTGACCAGCGCCAGGCTGAGCGGGGTGATCAGCGCGGCGCCGACGCCCTGCACGGCCCGCGCCGCGATGAGCGCGCCGACGGTGGGCGCGAGCGCGCAGGCGGCGGAGGCGAGGGTGAAGACGCCGAGCCCGATGCCGAACATCCGGCGGCGTCCCAGCCGGTCGCCCGCGAGCGCGGCGGCCGGGATGAGCACGCCGAAGGCGAGGGTGTAGGCGTTGACGGTCCAGCCGAGCGCGTCGAGCGAGGCGTCCAGCGAGGTGCGGACGGTGCTGAGCGCGACCGTGACCACCATCAGGTCCAGCGCCACCATGAACGCCGGAACGCAGGTGACCGCGAGCGCGAGGCCGGGATGCCCCGCAGCGCGTGAATTCATGACGTCCTCCTTCATCACCCCTCTGGCGAACGGGGAGGGCCCGGATCGACGCCGGATCCGCGATCGTTTTCTTGATCCTTTTCGGGCGGGTCGGGGCCGCCGGGGCGCACTATTGCCCCGCCACTAAATGATCTTCAGTGCCGGTCCGGGCGCCCGAAATGCTTCGTTGGCGACTTTCCGCTAAGGCCCGTGCGGGGCGGCAATAAATGATCTTCAGTACGGGACGGCGGCCTTTCCCGCGCGCCGATATGGCGGTCTCTTTGCCCGTCGCCGCGTTCGCCTCCGCGCGAAGCCGGGCACCTTGCGAGAGGACGGAACAGATCGCTCGAAGGCTTTGTATGAGTATTCTTTCAGCGGTCATGCGCGCTGACACCGCCATAGACCTCGGAACAGTCAATGCGCGGATATTCGTGCCCGACACGGGCGTGTACTTTTGCACCCCCTCGATCGTGATGGTCGGCAAGCGGAGCGGGCGCGTCCTCGCGATCGGGGACGACGCGCTGATCGGGGGCGAGCTGGGCTGGCGCGACGTCGAGATGATCAGGCCCATCAGGAACGGCGCGGTGGCCGAGGGCCGCGCCGCCGTCGCCCTGGTGCGCTGGCTGCTGGCGACCGCGCACGGCCGGCGCCCGCGGGTGAAGCCGCGCGTGGCGGTGGCGGTCCCGGCGGGCGCGGCCAACATGGAGCGGCGGGCCCTGGAGGAGACGGTCCGGCAGGCCGGGGCCCGCAAGGCGGTGCTGGTCGACCAGGGCCTCGCCGCCGGGCTCGGGCACCAGAGCGACGACGCGGGGATCGCGGCGCGGATGGTCGCCGACCTCGGCGGGCGCTCGGTGGAGATGGCCATCGTCGCCAAGGGCAGGTCCTGGGCGCAGCGGACCCTGCCCCTGGGCGGCGAGCGGCTCGACCGGGACGTCGCCGCGTGGGCCCTGCGCGAGTACCGCATGGTGCTGAGCGACCGGATGGCCGGGCGGGTCAGGCTGAACGCGGCGGCGCTGGTGCACGAGGCGGGCGAGCACGCTCCGATCAAGGTCTGCGGGCAGGACGCCGGCTCCGGCCGGCCGGTGGTGCACACCGTCGCGGCCGGGGAGATCACCCGGGCGACGGCCCCGGTCCTGGACCGGATCGCGGCCGAGCTGCGGGAGCTGCGCGCCGCCTGCGACCCCGAGCTCATCGGGCAGCTGCTCGCCCGCGGGCTCGCGCTGTCGGGCCAGGGCGCGCTGCTGCCGGGCCTCGCCGACCTGCTGGCGCACCGCCTGGACATGCCCGTGCGCACGAACGCCGCCCCCGAGCGGACGGTGGTCGTGGGCGCGGCCCGGTACCTGCACGGCCCCTGGGCGAACGCGCCCAGGAAACCGCTGAGATCCCTGGGCGAGGCGACGATGATCGCGGCCCCCTCAACCGAGTGAAGGTCGGGACCCATGACTCTTGTCAGCGCGACGGAGATCGCGACCGGTGACGAGGCGCTGTCGGCCTGGTTCCTGGAAGGCAACGACAGCTGCTGCCGCGAAGGCGACGTCCTGGAGGTCGGCTCCGAGTTCATCGGCGCCCCCCGCTTCTGCCGGGAGGGCGAGCGCTACCAGACGGCCGACTTCACGTCGACGGACTGGACGGCGCTGCGCAGCGCCAAGGCGAAGCGCTTCCGCTTCGTCCACCTCAACGCGGTCGGCGCCTACGACGACCTGCGCACCGGCATCGAGACGGCGCGGATCCTGCTGCGGGCGCAGGGCGTCATCGCCATCAGCCGCTACCAGACCGGCAGCAACCCCGGGTCGGCCGCCGCGGTCTGGCGGTCGGTGCTCACCGGCGCCCTGCGGCCCATCTGCGCGACCAGGCACCGGTTCTACGGCATGTGGGGCGACACCGGCCCGATCCAGAACGAGCTGCTGGTGTGGATGGCCGGCCACCATTCGGGCTTCGCCGCCTACGTCCACCACATCGAGGGCCACCGGCTCCTGCACTTCAACCTCGACTGAGCCGGGGCGGCGGTCAGCCGGGGGAGACCTCGGCGAGCCGCCGCTCCAGGAACCTCCGCTCGGCCCCGTTGCCCACCAGCTCCAGCGCCCGCCGGTAGGCCCCGGCCGCCTCGGCCCCGCGCCCGAGCCGCCGCAGCAGGTCGGCCCGCGCCGCGTGCAGCAGGTGGAAGCGCTCCAGCCCCTCGATGGCGTCGATGAGCGCCAGCCCCTCCGCCGGGCCCTCGGCCATGGCGACGGCGGCCGCGCGGTTCAGCGCGACCACGGGCGTGGCCGGGAGCAGCCCGTACAGGGCCGCGATCCGCGTCCAGTCGGTCTCCCCGGGGGTCCGGGCCCGCGCGTGGACGGCCGCGATGGCCGCCTGCACCTGGTAGGGCCCCGGACGTCCGAGCCGTTCGGCCGCCGCCAGCAGCCGCAGCCCCTCCGCGACGGAGGCGGCGTCCCAGCGCGAGCGGTCCTGGTCCTCCAGCAGCACCGGCGTGCCCGAGCCGTCCACGCGCGCCGCCCGCCGGGAGTCGTGCAGCAGCATCAGCGCCGCCAGCCCCAGCGCCTCCGGCTCGTCCGGCATCAGCGCCGCGACCAGCTTGCCCAGCCGGATCGCCTCGGCGCTGACGGCGGGCCGCACCAGCGCGGGGCCCGCCGTCGCCGCGTACCCCTCGGTGAAGCACAGGTACACCACCGCCAGCACGGCCGTGAGCCGGTCGGGCAGCTCGTGGTCGGGCGGTACCCGGAACGCGATGCCCGCCCCGCGGATCTTCCGTTTGGCGCGCACCAGGCGCTGCGCCATCGTGGCCGTCGGCACCAGGAACGCGCGGGCGATCTCGGCGGCGGTCATCCCGCCGACCGCCTGGAGGGTGAGCGCCACCCGCGCCTCGCGCGACAGCGCCGGATGGCAGCAGGTGAACACCAGGCTGAGCCGCTCGTCGGCGAGCGCGGCCAGCGCCCCGTCGTCATCGGTCATGATCGGCTCCCGGTCCGGGCGGGCGAGCAGCTCCTTCTCGGCCCGGCGGCGCTCGCGGCGCAGCCGGTCCACGGCGCGGTTGCGCGCGACGCGGGTCAGCCACGCGGCGGGCTCGTCGGGCACCCCCGAGCCCGGCCACTCGCGCACCGCGTCGGCGAAGGCGTCCTGGAGGGCGTCCTCGGCCAGCTCCCAGTCGCCGAAGGCGCGGATGAGGGCCGCCAGCACCCGGGCCCGGTGCGCGCGGAACGCGTCCCGGACCGCCTCCATCAGAACTCGCCGCCCAGCAGCGGCCGGACCTCCACCGACCCGGAGACGGCCATCGGGCAGCGCGCCGCGATCGCGAGCGCCTCGTCCAGGTCGGCGCAGTCCAGCAGGAAGAACCCGCCGAGCTGCTCGCGCGTCTCGGCGAACGGCCCGTCGGTCAGCAGCAGCTCGTCGTCGCGCACCCGCACGGTGGTGGCGGTCTCCACCGAGCGCAGCCGCCCCGCGCCGACCAGCACGCCGCGCTCGCGGCACTCCTTGATGAAGGCGGCGACCGCCGGGCCCGGCCGGTAGGGCTCCGGCTTGGGCTCGCCGTTCTCGGCGTTGTAGATCAGCAGCATGTAGTGCATGGGCCCGTCTCCGTCCCCGGCCCGCGCCGGCCGCGGACCTTCCCGAGTATGGCGAACGGGGGGCGGCCGGATCGACGCCCGCCAGTATTTGACCTCAAGGTCAAATATCCGCTAGCCTCCCGATCATGGGCAGGCCGAAGCAGTTCGATCCCGACACCGCCGTAGAGCAGGCCATGCAGGTCTTCTGGAGCAAGGGCTACGCCGCCACCACTCCGCAGGACCTCGTGGACGCGCTCGGCATCGGCAAGGGCTCGCTCTACAACGCGTTCGGCAGCAAGCACGCCCTGTTCGAGCTGGCGCTGAAGCGCTACCGCGACGGGCAGGCGGCCGCGCTGATCGAGCTGCTGGAGCGGCCCGTCCCGGTCCGCGAACGCCTGCGCGGCACGCTGCTGATCCTGACCGAGATCGACCTGGCCGACCCCGAGCGGCGCGGCTGCATGGGCGTCAACACCGTCGCCGAGCTGGGGGAGGCCGACCCGTCCGCCCTCGACGTGGTCCGCCGCATGTTCGACCGGACCGAGGCGGCGTTCCGAGCGCTGGTCGAGGAGGGGCAGCGCTCCGGCGAGATCGGCGCCGACCGCGACGCCCGCGCCCTGGGCAGCCTCCTGCTCAACACCGTCGTCGGCCTCCGCCTGCTCGCCAGGGCGGCCGAGGGGCCCGACCGCCTGCACCGGGTGGTGGACGCGGTGCTCGACTCGCTCTAGGCATGGAGCCCGTCCCCGGACGGGCCTTCGTGCGCCCTTGTTTTGTACCTGTAGTTAAAGAAGGAGATCCCCCCATGGACCTGCGCCTCAACGGCAAGACCGCCCTCGTCACCGGGGCCAGCCGCGGCATCGGCCTGGCCACCGTCCGGGCCCTGACCGCCGAGGGCGTCCGCGTCGCGGGAGCGGCCCGCACCGTCACCCCCGGGCTCAAGGAGACCGGCGCCCTCGCCGTCACCGCCGACCTCGGCACCCCCGAGGGCGCGGCCGAGGCCGTCGCCCGCGCCGCGGCCGGGCTGGGCGGGATCGACCTGCTGGTCAACAACGTCGGCGGCGGCGACTCGGTCGAGCTGGCGGGGTTCCTCGACCTCGACGAGGAGTACTGGAACGCCACCTTCGAGCTCAACCTGTTCAGCGCGGTCCGGGTCACCCGCGCGGCGCTGCCCGGCCTGCTGGAGCGGCGCGGCGCGATCGTGAACGTCTCCTCGATCGGGGCGCGCACGCCCGCCGCCGGGCCGATGCCCTACAACCTCGCCAAGGCCGCGCTGACGGCGTTCACCAAGGCCCTGGCGGAGGAGGTCGGGCCGCAGGGGGTGCGGGTGAACACGGTCTCGCCCGGCCCGGTGCGCACCGCGATCTGGGAGTCCCCCGAGGGGATCGGCGGCAAGCTGGCGGCCGCGACCGGGACGGAGCAGGAGGCGTTCCTCGCGCAGGTCCCGGCCATGATGGGCATGACCACCGGCCGGATCACCGAGCCGGAGGAGGTCGCGGCGCTGATCACGTTCCTGCTGTCGGAGGCGGCCGCGAGCGTGACCGGCTCGGACCACCTGATCGACGGCGGGGCCGTCAAGACGGCGTGAGGCCGGGCCCGGGGAGGGCGGCGACGAAGTCGCGGACGGCGGGCCGGTGGTCGCCGGTGTTCCAGACGACCGCCAGCTCGCCGGGCGACAGCCCGGTGACCGGGATCGCGCCGATGCCGGGGCGCCGGTAGATGGCGGCGTTCCCGGCCGACAGCAGGACGATGCCGCTGCCCTCCTCGACGGCGCTGAAGGTCTCGTCGGCGTTGGCGACGGTCGCGCCGACGACGGGGGCGCGGCCGCCGCGCTCGTCCAGGGCCAGCCAGTGGTCGCGCAGCGGGCCGACGCTCTCGGGGAGGGCGAGGAACGGCTCGTCCAGCAGCTCGGCGAACGCGACCTCCTCGCGGCCGGCGAGCCAGTGGTCCTCGGGGAAGGCGACCCACCGGGGCTCGCGCGCGACCACGCGGACGCGGAGGCCGTCCTGCCCGGGGACCGGCAGCCACACGAACGCGAGGTCCACCTCGCCGGAGGCGAGCCCGGCGGTGGCGTCGTCCCAGTCGACCTGCTGCATCCGGAGCCGCCAGGAGGGGCGGCGCTCGCGGAAGCGGGCGCGCACCGCCGGCAGCAGGCCGCGGCCGACGCTGGTGGACAGCCCCACGGTGAGGACGGCGGCCTCGGCGGCGGCCGCGTCGCCGACGGCGCGCTGCGCCTCGTCCCAGAGCCGCAGCAGCTCCCGGGCCGCCGGGAGCAGCGCGCGTCCCGGCGCGGTCAGCGCGACGGTCCGGCGGTCGCGGTCGAACAGCTTCACGCGCAGGCCGTCCTCCAGGTGGCGGATCTGCTTGCTGAGCGCGGGCTGGGAGATGAACAGGCGCTCGGCGGCGCGGGTGAAGCCCAGCTCCTCGGCGACGGTGACGAAGTACCGCAGATCGCGCAGATGTGGATCCATAGCCGATGGCTATCACGGCAGGTATTGGACGTTCCATCACCGCCCGGCGCAAGATCATCGAAGTGGAACCGACACCCGTGGGGGAGACGCCGATGAGCACCGTCGAAGACCGCCTGGACATCATCGAGACCTGCACCCGGATGGCCTGGCACGCCGACCGGCGCGAGTGGGAGGCCCTGAAGGGGGTCTTCGCCGGGAAGGTGACGCTGGACTACACGAGCCTGAACGGCGGCGAGCCCGCCGAGCTGACGCCCGAGCAGATCGTGGGGGCGTGGTCGCGGGTGCTGGGCGGGTTCGACGCGACCCAGCACCTGGTCACGAACCACCTGGTGACGGTGGAGGGGGAGCGGGCGGTGTGCACCGCGTCGTTCCAGGCGACGCACCGGCTGGCGAACCCGTTCGGGTCGCCGCTGTGGACGCTGGGCGGGACCTACCGGTTCGACCTGGCGCGGTCGGGCGCGGGCTGGCTGATCGACGGCGTGGTGATGACCGCGACGTGGGCGGACGGCAACCAGAAGCTGATGGACCTGGTGGCGCGGTGATCGCGCTGGTCACCGGCGGGAACCGGGGCATCGGCCGGGAGGTGTGCGCCCAGCTCGTCCGGCAGGGCCACACGGTCCTGCTGACGGCCCGCTCGGTGGACGCGGCGGCGAAGGCCGCCGCCGACCTGGGCGCGCACCCGCTGCGGCTGGACGTCACCTCCGCGGCCGACGCGGAGCGCGCCGCCGAGGAGATCGCCGGGCGCTTCGGCCGCCTGGACGTCCTGGTCAACAACGCGGCCATCGCCTACGACACCTGGCAGCGCGCGTCCGGCGCCGACCTGGACATCGTCCGGGAGGCGGCCGAGACGAACCTGTACGGACCGTGGCGGCTGACCCGGGCGCTGCTGCCGCTGCTGCGGGCGAGCGAGCACCCCCGGATCGTGAACGTGTCCAGCGAGGCGGCCTCGCTGACGAACATGGGCGGCGGGACACCCGCCTACAACACCACCAAGGTCGGGCTCAACGCGCTGACCCGGATGCTCGCGGCCGAGCTGCGCGGCGACGGCGTGCTGGTGAACGCGGTCTGCCCCGGCTGGGTCGCGACCGACATGGGCGGCCCCGGCGGCCGCCCGGTCGCCGAGGGCGCGGCGGGGATCGTGTGGGCGGCGACCCTGCCCGACGGCGGCCCGACCGGCGGCTTCTTCCGCGACGGCCGTCCTCTCCCCTGGTAGCCGGGGGTGGGGCCGCGGGTCAGCCCTTGCGGGGCTGGTTGAAGCGCAGCATGTTGCCGGCGGGGTCGCGGAAGGCGCAGTCGCGGACGCCGTACGCCTGGTCGACCGGCTCCTGGACCACCTCGCCGCCCGCCGCGCGGATGCGCTCGAAGGTGGCGTCGCAGTCGTCGGTCTGGAAGATGACCGCGCGCAGCAGGCCCTTGGCGAGCAGTTCGGCCATGGCCTGCTTGTCGGCGGCCGAGGCGTTCGGGTCGGCGAGGGGCGGTTCGAGGACGATGTCCACGTCGGGCTGCGCCGGCGAGCCGACGGTCACCCAGCGCATGCCCTCGAACGCGACGTCGCTGCGCACCTCGAAGCCGAGGACGTCACGGTAGAAGGCGAGCGCCCGGTCATGGTCGTCGACCGCGATGAAGCACTGGGAGAGCTGGATGTTCATGCGTGTCACGATACGGGCGGGGGCGCGGCCCCGGCTTCTCCGTTCCTGACCGGCCGGGCGTAGATCTTGGCGACGCAGGCCGGGATGGCGGCGCTCTCCTGGTGGTCGCGGGCGCGGTAGGCGCTCGGGCTCTCGCCGACCAGCTCGGTGAACCGCGAGCTGAACGACCCCAGCGACGTACAGCCGACCGCGAAGCAGACCTCCGTCACCGACATCTCGCCGAGCCGCAGCAGCGCCTTGGCCCGCTCGATGCGGCGGGTCATCAGGTAGTTGTAGGGCGTCTCCCCGTAGGCGGCGCGGAAGCTCCGGGAGAAGTGGCCCGGCGACATGAGGGCCACGCGCGCCAGGGCCGGGACGTCGAGCGGCTTGGCGTAGTCGCGGTCCATCGTGTCGCGCGCCCGGCGCAGCCGGACGAGGTCTTCCAGCATCACGCGCCCAGCATCGCACAGCCCTGTGACACCGGTTCCGGGACGTCAGCCCGCGACGGGTACCAGTGGCCCGGCGCGTCCGATGGGGAAGACCGGGGCCGCGGCGGGAAATCATCGGTCCCCGCCCGTTCGGTCCGCGCCCGTGCGGGCGGGCGCGGCGTCAGTTCCCCCCGGCCTGCTCGAACATGGTGAGGTGCCGCCGCAGGGTGGGGACCATCTCCTGGGCGAGCGAGGTCACGGCCGGGGAGTGGCCCTGGGCCTGCTCCTTCTCGGCCGCGGCGATGGCCTCCTTGTGGCCCTTGGCCATCGCGGCGACGAAGTCGCGGTCGAACAGGCGGCCGCTGGTCTTGCGCAGCGTGCGCGCCTCGGCGACCTGCTTGTCGGACGGCGTCGCGGGCAGCTCCACGCCCAGGCCCCGCGCGGCCTCGGTGAGCTTCTCGTCGGCGAGGGTGTGGTCCTTGACCAGCATCTTCCCCAGCGACCGGATCTCGTCGTCGGTGCCCTGCGCCTGCGCGAGCTTCCCGGCCTGCACCTCGGCCAGGCCGGACTGGCGCGCCGCGACCATCCACGCCTTGTCCTGCGCGGACGGCGGCGCGGCGGACACCGACGCCGAAGCGGAGCCGGACTGCGGGGCGGGTGCCCCGGAGGTCGTGGACGCAGGGGCCCTGGCGGGGAGCTGCTGGGAGACGGTGTTGCCCTCGGCACCACCGCAGGCCGTCGGCATGGCGACAGCCGAAACGGCGATCAGGGCGGTGCCCAGCAAACGGATGCGCATCATGCGGCCCTTCAGTGGTTCGTTTCGTTCGTCCTTTGCTGGGCTACCCGATGCCGCTCGCCCGAATGTCGGGACGGCGCGCCGCCCGCCAGAGCGGAGCGACAAATGGAACTCCCTAGATCCTTTCTTGGCGCTGGCCCCGGCGGCCCGCCCGGACGCGGGCGGGAAGGCCGCGCCTCCTGACCGGTATGCGAAGCGTGTCGATATTGCTATGTCTTTCCTTTGCGGCGATTTCCGGACGGACGCCACCAGGGGAGGTAACCCGGCATGCAGACCGCCCTGAGTGGAGAGCAGTACGCGTTATCGGCCGGCGACTACGCGGCCGTCGTCACCGAGTGCGGCGCGGGCCTGCGGTCGCTGACCTGCGCCGGACGGCCCCTCGTGCTGTCCTACGCGGCCGACGAGGTCGCGCCGGCGGCGTTCGGGCAACTGCTCGTCCCCTGGCCCAACCGGATCGACCGGGGCCGCTACACCTGGCAGGGGGCGGAGTACCGGCTCGACATCAACGAGCCCGAGTACGACTGCGCCATCCACGGGCTGGCCCGCTGGCTGCCGTGGCACCCGGTCGAGCGGTCGCCCGAGGCGGTCGGCCTGGCGTGCCGCCTGCCGGGCACGCCCGGCTACCCGTTCGTGCTGGCGCTGCGGGCCGACTACGCGCTGGACGCCGACGACGGCCTCACCGTCCGGCTGACCGCGCGCAACGAGGGGGACCTGACCGCCCCCTACGCGCACGGCGCCCACCCCTACCTGACGACCGGCGACCCCATCGACGTGTGCACCGTCCAGTTGCCCGGCGCCCGGCACCTGCCGGTCGACGACAGGATGATCCCGCGCGGCCCCGCCGAGCCCGTCGCCGACACGCCCTTCGACCTGCGCTCCCCGCGCGTCCTCGGCGACCTGCGGATCGACCGCGCCTTCACCGACCTGGACCGCGACCTCGACGGGCGCGCCTGGGTCCACCTGGACGGCCCCTCCCGCACGACCTCGTTCTGGCTGGACGAGGCCCATCCCTGGCTGGAGGTCTACACCGCCGACGCGGTGCCCGAGGACCGGCGCCGCCGCGGTCTCGGCGTCGAGCCCATGACCGCCCCGCCCAACGCCTTCGCCACCGGCGCCGACGTGACCGCGCTCGCGCCGGGCGACACCCGTACCGGATCCTGGGGGATCAAAGCCGCCTGGCCGCAGCGGGAGGACCGCTCATGACCTCGACCGAGACCGCGGACGTCCTGGTGCTGTTCGGCATCTCGGGCGACCTCGTCAAGAAGATGATCTTCCCGGCGCTGTACCGGCTGGCCGAGCGCGGCCGGCTCGCGGCCCGGGTCGTCGGCGTCGCCACCGCCGACTGGGACGACGGGGAGCTGCGCCGGCACGCCCGTGAGTCGATCACCGGCGCGCTCGGCGAGGTGGACGGGGGCGTCCTGGACGGCCTCACCGACCGCCTCACCATGGTGTCGGGGGACTTCAACGACGAGGCCACCTTCGCCCGCCTGGCCGAGGCCGTGCGGGGCGGCCGCTTCCTCGCCCACTACCTGGCCGTGCCGCCGTCGCTGTTCACCACCGTCGCGGCGGCGCTGGCGGCGCAGGGCCTCAACGAGAACGCGCGGCTGGTGGTGGAGAAGCCGTTCGGGCACGACCTGGAGTCCGCCCTCGCGCTGGACGCCGAGCTGGGCCGGTACTTCGACGCCGCGCACGTGCTGCGGGTCGACCACTTCCTCGGCTCGACGCCGATCGACGGCGTCAAGGCCGCCCGGTTCGCCAACACCCTGCTCGAACCGCTGTGGAACCGGTCCTACGTCGCCAACGTGCAGATCAACCTGCTGGAGGACTTCGACGTCGCCGACCGCGGCTCGTTCTACGACGCCGTCGGCTGCGTGCGCGACGTCGTGCAGAACCACCTGATGCAGGTGTTCGCGCTGGTGGCGATGGAGCCGCCGAGCCTCGCCGACGCCTACGCCGAGCAGGTCGAGAAGTGGCGGGTGCTGCACGCGACCCGCGCCATCGACCCCGCCGAGACGGTCCGCGGCCAGTACGAGGGCTACCAGGACGTCGAGGGCGTCCGGCCGGGCTCGCCGACCGAGACCTACTTCGCCGCGCGGCTGCACGTCGACAACTGGCGGTGGGCGGGCGTGCCCTTCTACCTGCGCAGCGGCAAGGCGCTGAAGGCGAGCTCCACCGACGTGGTCGTGCAGCTGCGCAAGCCGCCGCTGGACCTGTTCGCCTCCGCCGGGGGCACGACGCCGCCCGACCTGCTGCGGTTCCGGTTCGAGCCGGAGGCGGGACTGACCTTCCACCTGGTCCTCCAGGAGCCCGAGCCGGGCCGCCCGGCGGTGATGACGCCCGTCGAGGTCGACTTCGAGGAGGCCCTGGGCCCCGAGGAGAAGCCCTACGAGAACATCATCGAGGGCGCGATCACCGGGGACGCGCGCACGTTCGCCGAGTTCCACGCCATCGCCGAGTCCTGGCGGATCGTCGGGGACGTGCTGGAACCCGACGGCCCGCCCGAGCGGTACGCCCGGGGCTCGTGGGGCCCCGAACGGGCCGCCTCCCTGCCCGGACCGGACGGCTGGCACGACCCGCCGGTCCCCGGCGGCCGCCCCTGAGGACGGGGCGGACCGTCAGCCGGCCTCGCCGCGCGGGATCGGCTCGTCGGACTCCGGACGGCCCGGGGCCGGGGAACGGCGTCGTCGCAGCTCAGGCGTCCCGGCGCGCGAGCGCGAGCCCGCCCAGGGCCAGGGCGGCCGCCGCGTAGGCCGCCAGGACCGCCAGACCGGGCCACGGCCCTATCGGCAGGGCGTCCAGGCGCTCGGTCGCCTGGACCGCGAGGCCCGCCGGCATGGGGGCCGCCTGCTGCAGCCGCTCGTACCACCTCTCGGACAGGAGCGGCCCGAAGATCGGGACCAGGTAGAGCAGCGCCAGCACGGCCGTGATGCCGCCCGCGCCGTCCCGCACGACCGTGGCGACGCCCAGCGCCAGCAGCGCCACCAGCACCAGGTACAGGACCGAGCCCGCCGCCGCGCGCAGCGTCGGCCCGTCGGCGAGTGACAGCGGGGGATACCCGTTCGCGCCGGTGAAGCCGTGGCCCGGCAGGATCAGCCGGCCGGCCAGCAGGGACGCCAGGACGCCCGGCGTCCCGGCGGCCAGGACCAGCGCGGACAGCGCCGCCGCCTTGGCCAGCAGGACGCGGGAGCGGCGCGGCGTCGCCGCCAGGGTCGGGCCGATCGTGCCGGTCCCGAACTCGCCGCTGGCGGTCAGCACCCCCAGCACCACCACCGCCGCCTGGCCGAGCCACACCCCGCTCAGGCTGAGCTTGGGAGTGTCCTCGAAGCACTCGGCCGGGGACGGGCAGTCGGCCGTGTCCGCCCCGGCCAGGGCCGTCACGCCGGCGACCACGGTCAGGACGGCGATCGCCGCCAGCAGCCACGCCGTGCTGCGCAGGGTGCGCAGCTTGGTCCACTCCGAGTGCACGGTGCGCCTCACGCGTCCCGCCTCCGCAGCAGGTAGGCGGCGGCGGCCAGCATGACGGCGGTGTAGGCGCACAGCACCCCGAACCCGGCCCACGGCGCGATCGCCGTGTCGTAGCGGCGCACCGTGTCCTGGATCGCGAACCCGGCGGCGGGCGTCAGGCGCTCCAGCCACCGCGCCACCGACAGCGGCAGGCCCGTCGCGACGATGTAGGGCAGCAGGAGCACCAGCAGCACGGTGGTGATCGCGGCCGCGCTGTGCCGCACGACCGTCGCGACCGCCAGCGCGAACACCGCCACCACCGCCAGCAGCGCCGCCGTCCCGACCAGGGCGCGCAGCACCGGGCCCTCCGTCAGGGGCGGCAGCTGCGGGCCCGCCCGGCCGGACATCAGCAGGTCGGCCAGCAGGAACGCGCCGAACGCCGCCACGAGGCCGACCGCGAACGTCACCGCCGCGAGCACCGCCGCCTTGGCCAGCAGCATCCGGCCACGGCGCGGCACGGCGGCCAGCGTCGTGCGGATCATGCCCCGGCGGTACTCGGAGGTCATGGACAGCACCGCCACCGCCACGACCGCCGCCAGCCCGAGCAGCACGCCGGTCAGGACCATCCGCGTCCGGTCGTCGGCGAAGCCGTAGGGGCCGATGTCGCCGGAGGCCGTCACGGTGAGCGTGCCGCCGCGCCAGGCGGCGCCGTTGGGCGGGCCGGGAGGAGCGTTCCCGCCGGACCCTTCCGGCGGACCGGCCCCGCCCTGCGCGCCCGGCCCGCCGGGACCGGCCGGTCCGGCCGTGCGGTCCACGCTCCGCCACGGCGCGGACGGCTCCGGCGCCATCGCCACGTGGTCGAAGACGGCGCTGCCCTGCGTGGGCACCGACACGATGCTCTCGCTCCCGAACCGCCGCTCCACCTTCGCGTCTTCGGCCACGGCCACCACCGGTCCCGCGACGGCCGACCCCGATACCTTGGCCGTTCCGACCTTCCGCCAGGTCCTCCCGTCGGCGGAGGAGTGGCCGGTGACCGACGTGCCGCTGCGGGTGAGCTTCACCCAGCGGTGGTCCTTCGGGCCCGCGACGTCGATGTCGCCGTAGCCGGACTGGAAGCGCGCCCGGCCGCCGACCAGCAGGACCGCCGCGTAGGGCGCGCCCCGTTCCATGCTCGACCGCGCCATCAGCCCGGCCTTGCCCTTGTCCTGCGCGGCGATCCGCGCGACCACCGAGCCGTTGTCGGCCAGCGGCCGGTTCACGAAGTAGCCGAGGTCCTGGATGTCGGCCGGTCCGGGTGGCGGCTTGCCGCCCCCTCCACCCCCCGAGGACCCGGCGCCCGCCGCCGCGAGCAGGGCCGGGACGATCGTCAGCACGACCGCCGCCAGCAGCGCCAGCCCCCAGCGCGGCACCGACCGCAGCTTGGTCCACTCGGCCCGCAGCAGCGCCCCGAACCCGTCGCGCGCCCCGGAGACCGTGCTCCGGTACGCCGTCACCGCGGTCATCGCGCCTCCTGCGGGGCGGCGCGGTACTCGGCCGCGTCCTTGGTCAGCTCCATGTACGCCTCCTCCAGCGACGCCCGGTGCTCGGAGATCCCGCTGAACGCGACGCCCTCCCCGGTCAGCAGCCCGATGATCCGCTCGGTCGGCAGGCCGCCGACCGTCACCGTCTCGGGGCCGGTCGCCGCGACCGTCGCGCCCGCGCGCGCCAGCACCGTCATCGCCTCGCGCCGCCGGGCGGTCCGCAGCTCGACGCGCCCGCCGGACGCGCCCGCCAGCAGCTCGCGCACGCTGGTATCGGCGATGAGCCGGCCCCGCCCGATCACCACCAGGTGGTCGGCGCCGTCCTCCAGCTCGCCCATCAGGTGGCTGGACACCAGCACCGCGCGGCCCTCGGCGGCCAGCGACCGCAGCAGGCCGCGGATCCAGGTGACGCCCTCGGGGTCCAGGCCGTTCACCGGCTCGTCGAACATCAGGACCGGCGGGTCGCCCAGCAGCGCCGCGGCGATCCCGAGCCGCTGCCGCATCCCGAGCGAGAACCCGCCCGCCGCGCGCCGGGCCGCCCCGGCGAGGCCGACCAGCTCCAGCACCTCGTCCACGCGGCGGCGCGGCAGCCCGTTGGAGTGCGCGAGCCACAGCAGGTGGTCGCGGGCGCGGCGGCCCGGGTGCACGGCCCCGGCGTCCAGCATCGCCCCGACCCGGCACAGCGGCGTGCGCAGCTCCCGGTACGGGCGGCCGCCGACCAGCGCGGTCCCGGCGTCGGGCCGGTCCAGGCCGAGGACGATCCGCATGGTGGTGGACTTGCCCGACCCGTTCGGGCCCACGAAGCCGGTGACCCGCCCCGGCTCGACGGTGAACGACAGGTCGTCCACGGCGACGGTCGGCCCGTAGCGCTTGCGCAGGCCGCGGATCTCGATGGTTGCCTCCATGGCCCGAGAGGCTACGGAGCCGGGCGGCGCGGGGTCGTCCCGCCGCCGAGGGCACTTGCGGGCCGGGCCGCGGGGGACGTACCGGCCCGGCGTCCCTCTGACGGGGGACGCCCGAGCCCGTGGCCAGGGGGATGTGCGACCGGCGCGCAGCGGCGATGATGTCGGGTGTGGGACAGAGATCGCCTGCGGCCGCGGCCGCGCTGGGCCTGCTGTCGGTGGCCGAGGCGGTCCACCGCACGGCGGGCTCCGACGTCCTGCTGCCCGTCGCGCTGCTCGCCGGACTGTGCGCGACGCTGCCGCTGGCGCTGCTGCCGGAGCGGCCCGGCGCCGCCGCGATCCTCGTGACGGCCGCGACGCCGCCGACGGTCGCCTGCTACCGCGCGCCCGCCGTCGCCGCCTTCGTCGCGCTCGCGGCGGTGTGGGCGGTGCTGGCGCGGCGGCGCGTCCTCCGGGCGCGGGCCGCGGCCGCCGAGCGCGACGCGTCCCGCCGCGCGGTGGAGGAGACCCTGCTGGAGCTCACCGCGCGCGGCGAGCGCGCCCGTATCGCGCGCGAGCTGCACGACGTGGTCGCCCACCACATCTCCATGATCTCGGTGCAGGCCGAGACCGCCCGGCTGGCGACGCCCGGGATGCCCGAGCTCGGCGCCGAGCGCCTGCTGGCCATCGGCGACACCGCCCGCACCGCGCTCACCGAGATGCGGCGGCTGCTCGGCGTGCTGCGCGAGGACGCCGGCGCCGAGCCGACCCGCCGCCCGCAGCCCGGCCTGCAGCAGCTCCTGGAGCTGATCGACGAGTCGCGGGAGGCCGGGGGCGCGGCCATCCGGCTCATCATCCGGGGGTCGGTCGCGGAGCTGGACGCGGGCGTCGAGCTGACCGCGTACCGGATCGTGCAGGAGGCGCTGACCAACGTGCGCCGGCACGCGCCCGGCGCGGCCGCCGACGTCGAGCTGCACTACGCGTCCGACGCGCTGCGGGTGCTGGTGCGCGACAGCGGCCCCGGCCCGTCCGGCGGCGGGGGCCCGGCCGGGCACGGCCTGCTCGGGATGCGCGAGCGCGTCGCCACGGTCGGCGGCGAGCTGCGCGCCGGACCGGGCCCGGTCGCCGGCTTCCAGATCGAGGCCGTCCTGCCGGTCGGGAGCGCGCGGTGAGCGGGATCGGCGTCGTGGTCGTGGACGACCTGGAGGTGGTGCGCGCCGGGTTCGCCGCGCTGCTGGACACCCAGCCCGACCTGACGGTCACCGGCACCGCGGCCGACGGCGCCGAGGCGGTGCGGCTGTGCGCGCGGCCGGACGGGCGGCGCCCGGACGTGGTGCTCATGGACGTGCGGATGCCGGTCATGGACGGCATCGAGGCGACCCGGCGCATCACCCGCGCGCCGGACGCGCCGCGCGTGCTGATGCTGACGACCTTCGACCTGGACGAGCACGTCTACGACGCGCTGGTCGCCGGGGCCAGCGGCTTCCTGCTGAAGGACGTGACCGCCGAGCGGCTGTTCGACGCCGTGCGCGTGGTCGCGGCGGGCGAGGCGCTGCTCGCGCCGAACGTCACCCGGCGGCTGATCGGGGAGTTCGCGCGGCTGCGCCCGCGCCCGCCGTCGCCGGTGCTGGCGGCGCTCACCCCGCGCGAGACCGACGTGCTGCGCCTGGTGGCGGAGGGGCTGACCAACGCCGAGATCGCGGCGCGCCTGGTGGTGGGGGAGGAGACGGTGAAGACGCACGTCAGCCGCCTGCTGCGCAAGCTCGGGCTGCGCGACCGGGTGCAGGCGGTGGTGGCGGCCTACGAGTCGGGCCTGGTGGTGCCCCGGGGCCCAGGCTGAGATCCGGTGGCCGGATCCCGCCGCGAAACGGCGCCGTCCCCACTGATCATGGGCGTCCGGTCGCGGCAGGCTGACTCCCAGGGCAGCGAGCACGCCCTCCGCTCCCTGCGCTCGCTGCGCCCCGGGGGCACGCTGGTCTCCCTCAGGCTCGACGCGGGGGTCCCGGCGCTCCGGGAGGGGGCCGCGCGGCTCGGCGTGCGGGCGGAGGTGATGCTCGCCGAGGCCGACCGCGAGGGCATGAAGGCGATCGCCGGGCTCGTCGAGGCCGACCGCCTGCGGGCCGAGATCGCGGGGGCCTTCCCGCTGGCGGACGCGGCCGCGGCGCACGCGCTCGGCGAGACGGGGCGCACGGCCGGAAAGCTGGTGCTGACGATGGATTGATCCCGAATCCCTTGCGTGCCCCCGGCGATCGTTGAGTACAACTGATGCGTGGGTGACGAAACGGAGAACAGTGACAAGCGGGACCGGCTGGAGGCGCTGCAGGCGGAGGTCGGCTACGTGCGGCGCGGCACCGTGCGGTCGATCGAGAGCTACGGGGTGGTCGTCGACCTGGGCGGGGACCTGACCGGGACGGTGAACTACGCCGAACTGACCTGGCAGACGGTCGGGCACGCGTCCGAGGTGGTGGAGGTGGGGCAGGAGGTCGTGGTCCAGGTGCTGGAGGTGGACCCGGAGCGCGAGCGGGTGGCGCTGTCGACCAAGGCGCTGCAGGACGACCCGTTCAAGGCGTTCGCGCGCGCCTCGGCGGAGCGGACCGTGACCGGGCGGGTGACCAAGACCGTGCCGTTCGGGGTGTTCGTGCGGGTGCACGACGGCGTGGAGGGGCTGCTGCACGACTCCGAGCTGGACGGGCGGACCTTCGCGGACGGCGACGAGATCACGGTGCGGGTGGCCGAGATCGACCTGGCCGGCCACCGGGTGAGCCTGTCGCTGTGAGCCGTCGGGCCGTCCGGCCTCACCCGGCCGCGCCCGCCGAGCGCAGCGCCTCGCCCAGCTCCCCGACCAGCAGCCGCGGGTGCCGCCTCCACCACCACAGGTCGGGATCGACGCGGTGGAAGTGCCCGACCGCCTGCCCGTCGTCGTCCACGGTGGCGGCGCGGAAGCGGTCGTCCGGCTCCCTGACGCGCGGGCTCCAGATCACCAGCAGGTGCTCGTCCAGCAGCAGCCACGCCTCGTGCAGCCAGTTCCGGCAGTAGAGGTCGTTGGTGTACTCGTCCACCATGCCCTCGTAGCCGTTCTCGACCTCGGTGACCAGCCATTCCCATTTGCCGGCCATCTCCGCCAGAGTGAACGGCCTGCGCCACCCCCGCCGGTGCAGTTCCTCGCCCACCGCGGCCTCGTTCATGGATTCCGTAATGTACCTCCCGAATGTCTGGGGCGTCGCGTATAGGTGTTCCATGAACAGACTCGTGGTGATCCAGCACCTGACGCTCGACGGCGTCATGCAGGCTCCCGGGGCCGCCGACGAGGACCCCCGCGACGGGTTCGGGCACGGCGGGTGGGCGCGGCCGGGCGGCGACCCCGTCATGGCGAACGTCATGGGCGAGCACATGGGGACGCCGTGGTCCCTGCTGCTCGGGCGGCGCACCTACGAGCGGTTCGCGGCGTTCCGGCCCGCGCGGGAGGGGGACCCCTTCGCCGAGGCGCTCGCCGAAGCGCAGAAGTACGTGGCCTCCCGGACGCTGGACGAGCCGCTGCCCTGGCGCAACTCCACCCTCCTGAAAGGCGACGCCGGGGACGCGGTCGCCGACCTCAAGGACCGCCTCGACCACAACCTCGTCGTGTTCGGCAGCGGCGACCTGCTGCGGACGCTGATGGCGCGCGGCCTGGTGGACGAGTACGTCCTCCAGGTCCACCCGCTGGTCCTCGGCACGGGGCGGCGGCTGTTCCCCGAGGGCGCGCCGGCCGCCTCCCTCCGGCTGACGCGCTCGATCACCACCGGCACCGGCGTGGTCATCGCGGTGTACCGGACGGACGACGCCTGACCGGCGCGCCCCCCCCCGCGAGGACGCGCCCGGTCAGCCCGGGTTCGTCACGCGCGCCAGCACGATGCCGCCCAGGATCAGCGACAGCGCCGCCACGCGGCCCGCGCTCAGCGGGTCCTTCTGCACCACCACGCCCAGCACGATCGCGCCCAGCGCCCCGATGCCGGTGAACACCGCGTAGGCGGTGCCGACCGGCAGCGTCCGCATCGCCAGCGACAGCAGGTACACCGCCACCGCCGCCAGCGCGAAGCACAGCAGGGTCGGCAGCGGCCGGGTGAAGTTCTCGGTCGGCTTGATGCTCTGCGACCAGGCGATCTCGACCGCGCCGGCCGCCAGCAGGATGAGCCAGCCCATCGTCAGTACCCCTTCGCGAGCGTCCGGGCGGCCTCCAGCGCGGCCGCGTACGAGGCGTCGTGCTCGGCGCGCAGGTGAGCGAGGCCCGGGTCCACGCGCGCGTTGACCAGCTCGGCGTTGACGAAGGCGGTGTCCTCGACGGCGAAGTGCCCGGCGAAGAAGTCGCGCAGGTAGCGCTCCTGGTAGTCGAAGGGCGCGCGGGGCATCCCGGGGCCGTAGGCCCCGCCGCGCGCGGACGCGACGACGAAGCGGCGGCCCTTCAGCGACATCTTGGGGAAGGTCACCTGGTCGATCCACGCCTTCAGCGAGGCGGGGATGCCGAAGTTGTACATCGGCGTCGCGATCAGCACGACGTCGGCGGCGACCAGCTCGGCCAGCAGCGGCTCGATGACCGCCCACGCCTCCTTCTGGGCGGGGGTGCGCGCGCCCTCGTGCAGGCGGTCCAGGGCGGTGATGCCGCCGGCCAGCAGGTTGTCGCAGATCTCGGTCCACGCCTCGCCGATGAGCGGGACGGGGTCGGCCGCCAGGTCGCGGTACAGGTGGCGGCCGTCGGGGTGGGCCTCGCGCCAGCCGGCGGCGAAGGCGTCGCCGACCTCGCGGCTGACCGAGCGGCGGCGGGCGCTGGAGTCCAGGTGCAGCAGGACGGGCATGGGGTGCTCCTCGGGGAAGTGGACGTGCTGTCCGCTTACGCTAGACATTAAGCGGACAGCTTGTCCACTTATTCCGGCGTCGGCTAGATTCGCCCCATGAACCTGCTGACGGGACCCGAACCCCGGCCGCGCGAACGGGCCGACGCCGCCCGCAACCGCGCCCGGGTCCTGGACGCCGCCGCCGCGCTGTTCGCCGCCCGCGACCCGCGCACGGTGACCATGGACGACATCGCCAAGGCCGCCGGCGTCGGGCGCGGCACCCTCTACCGCCGCTACCCCGACACCACCTCCATCGCGATGGCGCTGCTGGACGAGCACGAGCGCCGCCTCCAGGAGGAGATGCTGCGCGGGGCCCCGCCGCTCGGGCCGGGCGCGCCGCCGGGGGAGCGGCTGGCGGCGTTCTACGCGGCCATGGTCGAACTGCTGGAGGCGCACGGCGACCTGGTGCTGGGCGCGGAGGCGGGCGGCGCCCGGCTGCGGACCGGCGCCTACGGCTTCTGGCGCGCACACGTACGGGCGCTGCTGGCGCAGGGCGAGGTGGCGGAAGGCGACGCGCTGGCCGACACCCTGCTCGCGCCCCTGGCGTCAGAGGTCTACCTGCGGCAGCGGGAGCAGGGGCTGAGCCCCGAACAGATCACGGCGGCGCTGGCGCGCCTGGCACACGGCGTCCTGGGCTAGACCTCGACGGGCCCGCGCTACGCGTTCGCGGGGCCGCCGTTCTCCTCGACCGCCCGGCGCGCGGCCTCCGCGAACGCCCGGTTCTTCGCCGTCTCGCCCGCCGTCCGCCACACCACCGCGACCTCCGTCGGCGGGGCGTCCTCCAGCGGCACGAACACCACGTCCGGCCGCGCGTAGAAGCAGCACACCGACGCCGCCACCGGCGCGACGCCCTCGCCCGCCGAGATCAGCGTCATCATCTCCTGGAAGGTCGCCACCGGCTGCCCCCGCCGGATCGGCTCGCCGTCCGGCGTGCGGCGCGGCACCTGCGCGTCCCACCAGTAGTCCGGCGCGTCCCCGGCCACGCCGAAGCCCGTCTCGCCCGCCAGGTCGGCGAGCCGCACCGACTCCCGCCGCGCGAACGGGTGGCCGGACGGCACCGCCAGCACCTGCCGCTCCGACAGCACCACCGGCCCCACCGTCAGGTCGGGCTCGCGCACCGGCAGCCGCATCAGCAGCACGTCCACCTCGTCGGCGCGCAGCGGCCCCAGCGGGTCGGCCGGGTGCACCTCGCGCATCCGGATCTCCACGCCCGGGTGCGCGGCGCGGAACCCGGTCAGGATGCGCGGCGTCAGCGACCCCGTCGCCGCGCCCAGGAACCCGACCCGCAGCGCCCCCTCGACGCCGCGCGCCGCCGCGATCACGTCCGCCTCCACCTGCTGGAGCCGCGCGTACACGGGGGCCAGACCGTCCTGGAGCCGCCTGCCGAGCGGCGTCAGTGCCACCCGGCGGCTGGTCCGCTCGAATAGGGGCGCGCCGATCCGCCGCTCCAGCTTCCGCACCGTCTGGCTGACGCGCGCCTGCGAGACCAGCAGGCGCTCGGCGGTCCGGCCGAAATGCAGCTCGTCGGCCAGCGCCAGGAAGGTCTCGATCTCGTGCTTGTCCACGCCGCCCTCACCGATAAGCCTGAGTGATCGATCGTTCCATTATCGGGCGTTGTTCGCCCGGTACCACGGGGCCAGAGTGAGTGCTGTCCGAAACGACCGGCCCACCTGGGAGAACCCCATGAACGACCGCATCCTGCTCGGCGGCGACCTGCCCGTCGCCCGCATCGGCTACGGCGCGATGCGCCTCGCCGACGGCCCCGAGCGCCCCGCCGACCCGGCCGCCGCCGCCATCTGGCGGCCCCCGGCCGACCGGGACGGCGCGATCGCCCTGCTGCGCCACGCCGCCGACGCGGGCGTCACGCTGTTCGACACCGCCGACGCCTACGCGCTCGGCGGCGGCGAGGAGCTGATCGCCGAGGCCCTGCACCCCTACCGCGACGAGGTGGCCGTCGCCACCAAGATCGGCGTGCTGCGCCCCTCGCCGACCGAGTGGGTGCCCCTCGGCCACCCCGCCTACCTGCGCCAGCAGGCCGAGCTGAGCCTGCGCCGGCTGCGCGTGGAGCGCATCGACCTGCTCCAGCTCCACCGCGTCGACCCCGCCTACCCGCTCGCCGACCAGGTCGGGGCCCTCAAGCAGCTCCAGGACGAGGGCAAGGTCCGCCACATCGGCCTGTCGGAGGTGACGGTCGAGGAGCTCCAGGAGGCCGAGAAGACCGCCCCGATCGCCAGCGTCCAGAACGTCTACAACCTGGTCACCCGCCAGCACGAGCGGGTCGTGGACCATGCCGCGGCCAACGGCCTCGTCTTCCTGCCCTACTTCCCCATCGCGATGGGCGCGCACAACGACGAGATCGCCGCCGTCGCCGCCGAGGCCGGCGCGACGCCCGCCCAGGTCGCGCTGGCCTGGCTGCTGCGCCGCTCGCCCGCCATCGTCCCGATCCCCGGCACGACCTCCATCGCCCACCTGGACCAGAACCTGGCCGCCACCGGCGTCCGCCTCACCGACGAGCAGTTCGCCCGCCTGTCCGCCCTGGAAGGGGAATGACCGTGAGCAACCCGTTCAACGAGAAGGTCATCGCGGAGTTCCGCGCCAACGAGGGCCGCGTCGGCGGCCACTTCGAGGGCTCGACCCTGCTGCTGCTCACCACCACGGGGGCGCGCAGCGGGCTGGAGCGCACCACGCCGCTGGTCTACCTGCCCGACGGCGACCGCCTGGTCGTGTTCGCCTCCAACGGCGGCGCGCCCACCTCGCCCGCCTGGTACCACAACCTCGTCAAGACGCCGCAAGCGATCGTGGAGGTCGGCCCTGACAAGTACGACGCGCGCGCCGAGCCGGTGGACGAGGCCGAGCACGAGGCCCTGTGGGCGCGCCAGATCGAGCGCGAGCCGGCCTTCGCCGGGTTCGGCTCCGACGAGCGCGTCGTCCCGGTCGTCGCGCTCACCCGCACCGGGCCAGCAGGGGCGTGATCGCCTCCAGCAGCCCCGGCGGCTCCACGTCCGGCAGCGCGGCGAGCACGCCCGGGGCGTGCCAGGCGTGGCCCCGGTAGTTCTGGACCTCCTCGGCGGTGAAGGCGGCCGACTTCACCGCCGGGACGCCCGCGAACCGGGCCAGGAAGAACGGCTCGTCCTTCACGTAGCGCGTCCCCAGCCAGCGGAAGTCGCGGTGCACCAGGACGGGCCCGTCCTGCACCGCCTCCCCCGGCAGCCCCGTCTCCTCGAACAGCTCCCGCCGCGCCGCCTCGATCGGGCTCTCGCCCGCGTCGACGCCGCCGCCCGGCGGCTCCCAGTAGGTCCGCCCGGCCACCGGGTCGTGCCAGCGCATCAGCAGCACCCGGCCCGCCCCGTCCACGCACACGATCCGCACCGCCGGACGATCGCTGATCTCCTCCGCGATCTCCCCCATGGACCCCTCCCCGGCGCCGGCCTCAGTGCCAGCGCTTCATCGCACCGTCCATGATGGAGTCGGCCGCGTCGGTGATGTGCACCCCGACCAGCTCCAGCCGCCGCACCAGCTCTCGCTCCTTCATGACGTCGGTCGTCATCTCGCCGTCCAGCACCCGCGCCATCTCGTACTGGTACAACCGCCGGATCGCACCGCCCGCCTTGCGCGCCTCCAGCGCGGCCTCGGCGGCCTCGGACGGCTTCTCCACCAGCATCGTCGCGGCCGCCTCCAGCGCCGCCACCCCCGCCTGCACCTCCGCCAGCATCGGCGCCAGCCGCTCCTGGTCCGACAACTTGTACAGGTGCGACTCGCGCACGAAGTCGCGCAGGGTGTCGAGCACGTCGTCGATCGAGCGCGACAGCCGGAACAGGTCCTCCCGGTCGATCGGCGTCACCAGCGACGACGACAGCCGCTCCACGAACGCGCCGCGGTGGGTGTCGCCGCGGTGCTCGATCTTCCGCATCCGGGCGCGCGCCTCGCCGCGCCCCACCGACCCGTCCACCATCGAGGCGGCGAGCTCGGCGCCCTCCTCGGCGGTGCGCAGCTGCTTCAGCAGCGCGTCCTCCAGACCGGTGTCCATCCGGCCGTTGACCAGTCCGAGATAGCGGCCCAGACGTCCCTTCATCGCAACACCAGAGCTCCCATCGCGGCGATCACCACGCTGCCGGGCAGCGTGAGCAACCAGGCCATGGCCAGGCGCATCGCCGCTTCCCAGCGCACCCGGCCGGCTCCCGAAACGACCCCCGCGCCGATCAGACCCCCGGCGACGGACTGGGTCATGCTCACCGGTACCCCCAAAACGGAAGAAAAGAGCACCGCGCCAGATGCGGACACTTCAGAAGTCACCGCATGGACGGGCCGAACCGCCAGCAACTGCCCGCCCAGCGTCCGTCCGGCGCGCGGCAGGCCGTACACGGCGCCGACGGCGAACAGCGCCCCGGACAGGAGCGTCGCCCACAGCGGCAGGTCCCCGGCCGGCACGGCCAGCGCGATCGCCAGCACCGCGAGCATCTTCTGCGCGTCGTTGGCCGCGTACGCCGCGCACTGCACCGCGAATCCCGCCAGGTGCACCCGCGACAGCGGCCCGCCCGGCGGCAGCCGGTGCAGGCCCCGCACCACCAGCGCCGCCAAGAGGCCGCCCGCCAGCGGCGCGGCCATGCCGAGCGCCAGCACCAGCGCGACCCGGTGGCCCGACACCGGCAGGCCCGCGCCGAGGCCGGCGCCGGTGAGGCCGCCGACCGTGGCGAGGGTGAGGCTGGTGGGGCGGCCGGTGTAGGTGAGGGTCAGCGTGACCGCGAGCGCGGTCAGCACGCCGATCAGCACCGCGGCGGTGGCGGTCTCCCCGGAGCCGAACGCCACCAGTCCGGCGGCGAAGGTCTCGGCCACTCCGGCCCCGAACAGCAGCGGGATCGCGACGACCGCGGCGGTCAGCGCGGTGAGCGCCGACGCCACCCGCAGGATCGGCAGTTTGAGCCCGGTGGCGAGCACCGCTCCGCCGTCGTTGGCCCCGGTGACCAGGCAGAACAGCACCGCGGTGGCGATGAGCGCGGCGTCCGTGGCGGCCTCCGGAAAGTAACGCGGGGTTAACGTTATGAAAGGGGTAGGTGTCCGGTTAGTTGACAACCTCTATACCAATTAGGGCAATACTCAAACGGCTATGAGGGGTATGTGAAAAACGCCTCTACCTCATCCCCGGCCGCCTGGTTAGCGTCCGTGCCGTGGACGACGAACTCATCCTCCTGAACCCCGGCCCCGCCTGCACCTCCCGGCGGGTCAAGGACGCGCTGCTGCGCGGCGACCTGTGCCACCGCGAACCCGAGTTCGGCGCGCTGCTCGCCCGGCTCCGCGCCGACCTGCCCCGCGCCCTGAACCTGCCGGCCCACGAGGCGCTGCTGGTGACCGGCTCGGGCACCTCCGCCATGGAGATGGCCGTGATCAGCTCGGTCCGGGCGGGCCGCGAGATCCTGGTCGTGGACAACGGCGTCTACGGCGACCGGCTGCTGCGGATCGCGCGCGCCAACGGCATCACCGCCCACGTCGTGCGCCCCGACGGCGACGACCTGACCCGCTGGACCACCCCCGCCGACCCCGAGGCGGTGCGCGCCGCGCTCGCCGCGCACCCAGCCGTGGACGCGGTCGCGGTGGTGCACCACGAGACGACCACCGGACTGGTCAACCCGATCGCCGAGATCGGCGCCATCGTGGCCGGCACCGGCGCGGTGCTGGTGGTGGACGCCATCAGCGGCACCGGCAACGAGGACCAGGACCTCGCCGAGGTCGGCGCCGACATCGTGTGCGGCACCGCCAACAAGGGCCTGCACGGGCTGCCCGGCATCTCGTTCATCCTGTGCTCGGCCAAGGGCGTCGAGCGGATCCAGGAGGTCCCGGCCCGCAGCCTGTACCTCAACGCCGCCTCCTACCTGAAGGGCCAGCGCGAGGGGAACGTCCCCTTCACCCCGGCCGTGCAGGTCTGCTACGCGCTGGACGAGGCGCTCCAGGAGTACTTCGAGGCGGGCGGCTTCGCCGGGCGCACCAAGCTGTACCGCGAGCGCGCCGAGCTGGTGCGCGCCGGGTTCGAGCGGCTGGGCCTGGAGATCCTCGTGCGGCCCGAGTTGCGGTCGAACTCGGTGACGATGCTTCACCTGCCGGAAACCGTCACGTACGAGCGGCTTCATGACGAGCTCAAGGCCAGGGGGTATGTCATATACGCCGGTCAGGGGAGTCTTTCCAGCCGGTTCTTCCGCATCTGCACCATGGGGGAGATCCCCTGGCACCGGCTCGAAGGACTCGAAGGGGCCCTGGGACGGTCGATCGAGGCCGCCCGAGGCTAGCCCCGCAGCCGAAACCCCTCCCCGCGCCCCCGCGCCCGTGCCCTAGGAGCCCCCGTGCAGCTCAACCTCTACCGGTTGTGGATCTTCATGACGGTGATCGAGGAGGGCGGGTTCTCCGCCGCCGCCGGCAAGCTCTACCTGAGCCAGCCCTCGGTCTCCAACCAGGTTCGGCAGCTGGAGCAGTCGCTGCGCACCACCCTGATCGACCGGTCGGGGGCGCGGATCCGGCTCACCCCCGAGGGCGAGGTGCTGCTGCAGTACGCCCGGCGCGTGTTCCTGCTGGCCGACGAGGCGGTCACCGCGATCCGCCAGGTGTCGGGGCTGCAGAGCGGCACGCTGGTCGCGGGCGGCTCCACCACCGTCGGCACCTACCTGCTGCCGCCGCTGCTGGCCGCCTTCCGCGACCGGCACCCCGGCATCGACGTCGGGATCTTCGTCGGCAACGCCGAGCAGGTGGAGAAGCGCCTGGTGGACGGCGAGATCGGCGTCGCGGTGTTCGCGGGGGTGCCGAAGGCCCCGCAGCTGGACGCCGAGCCGATCCTGGAGGACCGGGTCGTCCTCATCACCCCGCCCGACCACCCGCTGGCCGCCGAGCGGGCCGTCGATCCCGGGCGGCTCACCGGCCAGCGGTTCCTGCTGCGCGAGCCCGGCTCGTCCACGCGGGCCGTGCAGGAGGAGGCGCTGCGCGACTGGGGCCTGGAGGAGGCCGTGCGGGCCGAGATCTGGGGCCCGGAGACCATCAAGCAGGCGGTCGCGGCGGGGCTCGGCATCTCGCTGGTGTCCGAGCACTGCGTGGAGAACGAGGTCGCCTCCGGGCGCCTCGCGGTCCTGGACGTGGCGCCGGCGCCCGAGCCCCGCCCGATCGTGGTCGCGCACCGCCGCGACCGCCTGCTCGGCCCGGCCGAGCAGGAGTTCATCAAGCTGCTGAAGGCCACCCACGCCTGGCCCGGCGCGCGCCCCCTGCGGGCCGTGGCCGGCCGCTGAGGCCGCGGTCGCCCGACGGCGGTGATACGTATCCGCCTGCGCGGACACCCTGAGTGCTGACGGAGGAAGGCCCATGGCGCTGCCTGCGCGCGCCCGAATTGTGATCATCGGCGGCGGGATCGTGGGGTGCAGCGTCGCCTACCACCTCGCCGAGCTCGGCGTCACCGACGTCGTGGTGCTGGAGCAGGGCCGGCTGTCCTGCGGCACCACCTGGCACGCGGCCGGGCTGGTCGGCCAGCTCCGCAGCACCGAGAACATGACCCGGCTGATCCGCTACTCGACCGAGCTGTACGCGCGGCTGGAGGCCGAGACCGGCTTCGGCACCGGCTGGAAGCGCACCGGGTCGGTCGGCGTCGCCCGCACCCCCGAGCGCATGGCCCAGCTGCGCCGCACCGCCGCGTCCGCGCGCTCCCACGGCGTCGAGGCCGAGGTGATCACCGCTCGGGAGGCCGGGGAGCTGTGGCCGGTGATGCGCACCGACGACCTGGTGGGCGCGGTGTGGCTGCCCGGCGACGGCAAGGCCAACCCCTCGGACCTGACCCAGGCGCTGGCGCGCGGCGCTTCGCAGCAGGGCGTGCGGGTCGTCGAGCGGGTCAGGGTGACCGGCGTCGAGGTCGTGGACGGCGCGGTGCGCGGCGTCGCCACCGACCAGGGCGGCATCGAGTGCGAGACCGTCGTCAACTGCGCCGGGCAGTGGGCCCGCACGATCGGCCGCATGGCCGGGGCGACGGTGCCGCTGCACTCGGCCGAGCACTACTACGTCGTCACCGAGCGGATCGAGGGCGTGCACCCCGACCTGCCGGTGCTGCGCGACCCCGACGGCTACACCTACTTCAAGGAGGAGGTCGGCGGCCTGGTGGTGGGCGGGTTCGAGCCCGACGCCAAGCCGTGGGGGATGGACGGCATCCCCGAGCCGTTCGAGTTCCGGCTGCTGGAGGAGGACTGGGACCAGTTCGCGATCCTCATGGAGAACGCGATCGTCCGCGTCCCGGCGCTGGACCGCACCGGCGTCAAGAAGTTCTACAACGGCCCCGAGAGCTTCACCCCCGACAACAACTTCCTGCTCGGCGAGACCCCCGAGGTGCGCGGCCTCTACGTCGGCGCGGGCTTCAACTCCGCCGGGATCGCCTCGGCGGGCGGCGCGGGCAAGGCCCTCGCCGAGTGGATCGTGGGCGGCGAACCGCCGATGGACCTGTGGCCGGTGGACGTGCGGCGCTTCGCCCGCTGGGCCGACAACGACGCCTGGCTGCACGACCGCGTCAAGGAGACCCTCGGCCTGCACTACGCGATGGCCTGGCCCAACCGGGAGCCGGAGACCGCCCGGCCGCTGCGCCGCTCGCCCGTCCACCACCTGCTGGAGCGCTCCGGGGCCTGGTTCGGCTCCAAGATGGGCTGGGAGCGGGTCAACCACTTCGGCGACGCGCCCGAGTACTCCTTCGACCGGCAGAACTGGCACGACGCGGTCGGCGCCGAGGTCCGCGCCACGCGCGAGGACGTGGCGCTGTTCGACCAGACCTCCTTCTCCAAGTTCACCGTCAAGGGCAAGGGCGCCGAGGCCGCGCTGCAGTGGCTGTGCACCAACGACGTGGCGGTGGAGCCCGGCCGGGTCGTCTACACCGGGCTGCTCAACGACCGGGGCGGCTACGAGTCCGATCTGACCGTCACGCGCGTCGCGGGCGACGAGTACCTGGTGGTGACCGGATCGGCGCAGACCACCCGCGACTTCGACTACCTGGGCCGCAACCTCGGCGACGGCTGCGCGCTGGTGGACGTGACCGGCGCGTACGCGGTGTTCGGGCTGATGGGGCCGCGCGCCCGCGAGGCGCTGTCGGCGGTCTCCACGGCCGACCTGTCCAACGAGGCGTTCCCGTTCGGCACCAGCCGCCTGATCGACATCGGGTACGCCACCGTCCGGGCCACCCGCGTCACCTACGTGGGCGAGCTGGGCTGGGAGCTGTACGTCCCGGCCGAGTTCGCCGTCACCGTCTACGAGACGCTGCTCGCGCAGGATCCGGCGCAGGCGGGCTACTACGCCATCGAGGCCATGCGGATCGAGAAGGCGTACCGGGCGTGGGGCCGCGAGCTGACCCCCGACCGCACCCCGATCGAGGCCGGGCTCGGCTTCGCCTGCAAGCGGAACGCCCCCTACCGGGGCCGCGAGGTGGTGGAGCTTCAGCGGGAGCAGGGCGTGCGGCGTAAGCTCGTGTCCCTCACCCTGAACGACCCGGACGCGCAGTTGTGGGGCGGTGAGCTGCTGCTCCGCGACGGCGAGCCGGCCGGATCGGTCAGCTCGGCCGCGTACGGACACACGCTCGGCGCGGCCGTCGCGATGGCGTACGTTCAGGGCGAGGACACCGTCGACAGGGCCTACCTCACCGACGCCAAGTACGAGGTCGAGGTGGCCGGGGAGCGCTACGACGCGACCCTCGGCCTCAAGGCGCCCTACGATCCCACCGCTGCGAAAGTGAAATCGTGACCGAGTACGTTCTGACGCTCTCCTGCCCCGACCGCCCCGGCATCGTGGCGGCCGTCTCCGGGCTGCTGGCCGAGCGGGGCTGCAACATCCTGGAGAGCCAGCAGTTCAGCGACCGCGACTCCGGGACGTTCTTCATGCGCGTCCAGTTCGCGGGGCTGCCCGACACCGATGAGGACGAG
The DNA here is from genome assembly GCA_050936435.1 of Spirillospora sp. CA-253888. Classification (GTDB taxonomy): domain Bacteria; phylum Actinomycetota; class Actinomycetes; order Streptosporangiales; family Streptosporangiaceae; genus Spirillospora. Next base: position 2,140,565 of record JBNJMT010000001.1, on the reverse strand, counting down.
CTGCGGGGCTCGTTCGCGGCGCTGGGCTCCGAGCTCGGCCTGGACTGGCGGCTGCACGACACCGCCGTGAAGCCCCGCGTGCTGATCATGGTGTCGAAGTTCGGGCACTGCCTGAACGACCTGCTGTACCGGGTGCGGTCGGGCCAGCTCGACATCGAGGTCGTCGCGGTGGTGTCCAACCACCCCGACATGCGGCCGCTCACCCAGTCCTACGGCATCGACTACCACCACCTGCCCGTCGCCAAGGGCGGCAAGGCCGCCCAGGAGGCCGAGGTCCTGACCCTGGTCGAGCACTACAGCGCCGACCTGGTCGTCCTCGCCCGGTACATGCAGATCCTGTCGGACGACTTCTGCGCCAAGCTGCCCGGCAAGGTGATCAACATCCACCACTCGTTCCTGCCGAGCTTCAAGGGCGCCAAGCCCTACCACCAGGCGCACGCCCGGGGCGTGAAGCTGATCGGGGCGACCGCCCACTACGTCACCGCCGACCTGGACGAGGGCCCGATCATCGAGCAGGAGGTGGCCCGGGTGGACCACTCCCACAGCCCCGAGGACCTGATGGCGGTCGGCCGCGACATGGAGTGCCTGGCGCTGGCGCGGGCGGTGCGCTGGCACGCCGAGCACCGCGTGGTGCTCAACACCGACCGCACGGTGGTGTTCCGCTAGTACGGCCACGGGGGCGGTGGAGGGTACGGCCGGTCGGCCGGGCCGCCGCCCGGGAAGGCGGCGGCGGGCGGGGGCCCGCCGCCCGGTCCGGCGTGCTCGTCCAGCATGGCGGTCTCGTCGAACGGGTCCTCGCCCGCGAACACCCGGGCGGCCCGCGCCCGGTCGAACTGCCCGGTCCACGCGCCCACCAGCACCGTGGCGACGGCGTTGCCCGCGAAGTTGGTCAGCGCGCGGGCCTCGGACATGAACCGGTCGATGCCGACGATGAAGCCGACCCCGTCCACCAGCTCGGGCCGGTGCGACTGCAGGCCGCCGGCGAGCGTGGCGAGGCCCGCGCCGCTGACCCCGGCCGCGCCCTTGGACGCGATGATCATGAACAGCAGCAGGCCGAGCTGCGAGCCGACCGGCAGCGGCTCGTCCTGCGCGGCGGCGATGAACAGCGTCGCCATCGTCAGGTAGATCGCGGTGCCGTCCAGGTTGAAGGAGTAGCCGGTCGGCACCGTGATGCCCACCACCGGCCGGGCCACCCCGAGGTGCTCCATCTTGGCGATCAGCCGGGGCAGCGCCGACTCCGAGGACGAGGTGGACAGGATCAGCAGGAACTCGCGGGCCAGGTAGCGCAGCAGCGACCAGACGCCGACCCGCGCGCCCAGCCACAGCACCGTGCCCAGCACCGCGAACACGAAGATCACGCAGGTCAGGTAGAAGCCCAGCATGATCACCGCCAGGCTGCGCAGCGCCGCCCAGCCGGTCTCGCCGACCACCGCCGCGATCGCGCCGAACGCCCCGACCGGCGCCGCCCACATGATCATCGCCAGGATGCGGAAGATCCACCGTTGTACGGCCTCGACCCCGCGCCGGACCGGCTCCCCGGCGGGCCCGAGGCGCTGCAGCGCGAACCCGGCCAGCAGCGCCACCAGCAGCGTCTGCAGCACCTCCCCGGAGGTGAGCGCCGACACCAGCGTGGTGGGGATGACGCCGAGCAGGAAGTCGGCGGTGCCCTCGCCGCCCTTGGCGGCCTCCTGCGCCTTGGCGGCCGAGCCCGGGTCCAGGTGCACGCCCTCGCCCGGGTGCAGCAGGTTGCCGACCGCGAGCCCGATGAGCAGCGCGAAGGTCGACATCGTCAGGAAGTACACCAGCGCGATCAGCCCGACCTTGCCGACCTGGGCGGCGCGCGCCACCGACCCGATGCCCAGCACGATGGTGCAGAAGATGATCGGCGAGATCATCATCTTGATCAGGGCGACGAAGCCGGTGCCGAGCGGCTCCAGCTCCGTGGCGGGGCCGGGCGCGAGGAGGCCGACCAGGACGCCGAGCAGCACCGCGACCAGGACCGCGATGTAGAGGTAGTGGACGCGGTCCTTGCGGGGCCGGGCCGGGGGAGCGTCGCCGGAGGGCGGAGGACCCGGCGGCGGGGGACCGGCGCCCGGCGGACCGGAGGGCGGGGGCGCGGGGGGCGGGAATCCGGGAGGCGGGGGGACGAACGCCACGGTCGGCTCCTTTCGGCTTCCGGACGCGCGAAGCGCGGCCCGGGAGCGGCGCGGCCGCACGTCGGACGTGACGCGGGTCACCTCCCTTACCTTTCCCGTGCGCCATGTGAAAAGGCGAGTGGCGCGCCGTTCCGGACCCGAATGGTGCGATCTGAATCACCGGTTTTATTGCGACCGGAAGGGTAGGTACAGCAGTGGCAACAACCGATCGCGACAGCATCCGGGGGGATCGCCATGGGCAACGCGCAGAACAAGTTCGACCAGGCCGGCGGCAAGGTCAAGGAGACCGCGGGCAAGGCCACCGGCAACTCCGAGATGGAGGGCGAGGGCAAGGGCGACCAGATGAAGGCCCAGGCCAAGGACGCCATGGACGATGTCAAGGAGAAGGCCGGCGACGCCGTCGACAAGGTCAAGGGCATGTTCAAGAGCGGGAAGAACGACGACGCCCGGTAGACCCGGGAGATCCGGTACTCCGGAGGCCGGCGGTGCGATGCGCACCGCCGGTCTTTTTGTCGGCGTAAAGCAACTTTGACCGATTTATTTGGCGGGCCGGTGGTTCTCCGGCGGCGTGCCGAGCATCAATTGATCACCTAACCGACTCATCAGGGGGGACGCTGTGAGCCAGGAGAACGGACAGGCGACCAGGGAGCCGGCCGTCGGCACGCTGCCCAACCAGACTCCGCGGCCGGGCGCGGACAAGAGCGTGCAGCACCAGGACGGCCAGCACTCGGGCACGGGCCGGGCCGGCGACGGTGCGAGCACCGCCCTGCAGAAGAAGGACGAGCCCGACAGCGTGCTGGTCACCGACCACGGCAAGACCAAGATCTCCGACGACGTGGTCGCCAAGGTCGCCGGCATGGCGGCCCGCGAGGTCGGCGGCGTGCACGCCATGGGCTCGGGCATGGCCCGCACCATGGGGTCGATGCGCGAGCGGCTGCCCGGAGGCGGCGGCCGCAACGTGGCCCAGGGCGTTTCGGTGCAGGTCGGCGAGCGGCAGACCGCCGTGGACATCGACCTGGTGGTGGACTACGGGGTCTCCATCCCCGACCTCGCGAGCGCCGTCCGCGAGAACATCATCAACCAGGTCGAGCACATGACGGGGCTGGAGGTCGTCGAGGTGAACATCTCCGTGGACGACATCCACCTGCCGGACGACGACAAGGACGACGACTCCGGCGACGGCGGCAAGGACGCCCAGGCCAAGCAGGAGGCCCAGGCGGAGAAGCCGCGGGTGCGGTAATGAGCGCCACTCGCCCGACGAGCGGGCCGACGGCGCCGAGCCCGACCGCGATGCCGCCGAGGCGGCCGACCGGGGAGGGGCGCGCGGGCGGCCCGGAGAACGCCTCCGGGGACGGGCCCGGGGCGACGGCCGTGCCCCGGGGCGCGACCGGGCGGACGGCCGAGCCGACCCGCGCGGAGCCGACCCGCGCGGAGCCGACCCGCGCGGAGCCGACCCGCGCGGAGCCGACCCGCGCGGAGCCGACCCGCGCGGAGCTGGCCGAGCGCATCGCCGCCACCGTGCGCCGGCTGCCCGACGTCGCGGACCTGAACGGCGGGCCGCTGAACGGCATCGTCACCTACCGCGCCGGCGCGCCGGTCTCCGGCGTCGCCGTCCGCGACCGGGAGGTCGAGGTCGGCGTCACGGCGCGGTACGGGCGGCCGTTCCCCGAGGTCGGGGAGGCGGTCCGCGCGGCGGTCCTGCCGCTGGCCGGGGACCGCCGGGTGAACGTCCAGATCGTGGACATCGCCGGCCAGGACGGCGACACCGGCACCGGCGAGGGCGATGCCTGAAGCCGACCGGGAGCGGGCCGAGTTCCGGGCCTGGGTGCGGGAGAACCATCCCGACGCCGGCGGCGATCCGGAGGCGTTCGCCGAGGGGCTGCGCAGGCGGCGCGGGGGACGGGCCGCCGGACCGGCGGCCGTGCTGATCGTCCGGCGGCGGCGCTGGCCGGTCATGTTGATCAACCGGTGGCGGGAGCGGCGCCTGCGGGCGCGGCACCTGCGTTGAGGGGGGAAAGTCATGAACGTCAAAACCTGGCCCTTGGTGGGCCTGGCCTTCGGCACCGCGCTGGGGTTCGCGGGCGCGTTCGGCGGCTTCGGCGCGTTCGTCATCGTCCTGCTGCTCGGCGTCCTCGGCTTCCTGGCCGGCCGCGCGATGGCGGGCGAGCTGGACGTGGGCGAGATGTTCAGCTCGTTCGGCGGCAACGGCGGCCAGAAGCGGTCCTCGTCATGACCGGCGTCGTCGCGGGCCGGGAGCGCGGGGAGACCCGCATCGCCGACCGGGTGGTGGCCGCCATCGCCGCCCGGGCGGCGGAGGACAACGCCGACACCCGCGAGGTGGACCGCACCGTGCTGGGCATGCCCGTCGGCGGGACCAGCCCGGCGCGCGTCGACGTGTCGGTCCACGGCGAGGTCGTCACCGCGCGCGTGCAGGTCGCGGTGGCCTACCCGCGCCCGGTCCGCGAGGTCACCCGGCGGGTGCGCGAGCGGGTGCGCGACCAGGTGGAGTCGTTGACCGGCCTCACCGTGCGCAACATCGACATCGACGTCGCCGCGCTGGACCGGCCCGTGCCGGAGCAGCGCAGGGCTCGTGGACACGCGGAGGTGCTCTGATGACCGCCCACGCCGGCCGCCTGCCGCAGACGTCCGGGGCCAAGGCCGCCCCCGCCGCCAGGACGGGCGGCGCGGCCGACCGCAAGGCGGCGCGCGCGTTCCGGTCGCGCCGCACCCTGGTCGCCTTCCTGACCGCGCTGGTGCTCACCGCGGTCGGCGTGCTCGCCGCCATCGAGATCATCTCGTGGCTGGCGGACCGGCCGGCCCGCATCGTGCCCTACCAGCGGCTCGGCGACTGGGGCGTCAGCACCGCCTGGAACCACCGGACCGCGCTGGTGGCCTCCGGCGCGCTCGCCGTCGTCGGCCTGCTGCTCCTGCTGGCCGGGCTGGTGCCGGGCAAGCCGCGGCTGATCCCGCTGCACGGCGACGACCCGAACCTGCTCATCGGCGTCACCAAGCACGGCCTGAAGGGCGCGGTCACCGACGCCGCCGAGGCGGTGGACGGCGTCTCGCACGTGGGCCGCGTCAAGATCGAGCCGCGCAAGGCGCGCCTCACCGTGCACAGCGACCTGCGCACCGGCGGCGACGACCTGCGCAAGCGGGTGACCGAGGCGGTGCAGCAGCGGCTGGACGCGCTGGGCCCGGTGCCGCGCCGCACCGCCGTCGTGCACGTCGACCTGCGGAAGGACTGAAGCCATGGACCGCCGCGCCACCAAGATCAACCGAACCGGCCTCGTGCTGGTCGGGCTCGTCCTGCTGGGAGCCGGCGCGTTCGGCGTCGCCCGCGGCACGAACGCCTGGGGGCGGGCCCGCGCGGGCGAGCCGGTGCTGGCCGCCGAGACCCGCCGCTTCGCCTCCGAGCAGTCCTGGTTCTGGCCCGTGATGGCGGCGGCCGCGGTCGCGCTGGCGCTGCTGGGCGTGGCCTGGCTGCTGGCGCAGGGCCGCTCGGACAAGCTGCCGGGCATCTCCCTGGACGGCGACGACGCCGAGGGCCACACCCGCGTGCAGGGCAAGGCCGTCACCGAGGCGCTCGAAGCCGAGATCGAGGACTACCCCGGCGTCAAGAGCGCCCACGCGCGCCTGTCGGGCTCGCCGGACCGCCCCAAGCTGCGGCTGAACGTCGCCTACGACCACCGCGCCGACCTGGACTCCCTGCGCCGCAACATCTCCGACCGGGCCATCGACCGGCTGGGCACGGCGCTGGGCCAGGACACGCTGCCCGCCGTCGTCCGGCTGCGCCTGGTCCAAGGGCCCAAGCAGGAGCGCACGCTGGCCTGACACGCCGGTCCGGCCGGTCGCGGGTCTTGCGCCGCGAACCGGGCCCGTGCCACTTTTGGCGGCCATGACCTCTCTCATGGCCGCCAACTCGGCGGCGTTCGAGCAGACCGTGCGGTCCACGATCGCGCTGGCGGCGGAGTTCGGGCCGCAGGAGTGGGCGCGGCCGACCGAGTGTCCCGGCTGGAGCGTGCAGGACGTCGTCTCGCACATCGTCGGCATCGAGCTGATGCTGCTGGGCGAGGACCCCGCCCCCGGCCACGTCCCGCCCGACGACGGGTTCCCGCACGTGCGCAACGAGATGGGCCGGATGATGGAACCCGCCGTGGACGTGCGCCGCTCCCGCTCCGGCGAGCAGGTGCTGGCCGAACTGCGCGAGGTGCTGGAGCGGCGGCTGGCGATGCTGCCCGGCGTCGACCCCGACGAGCCGACGCTCGCGCCCACCGGGCACCCGACCACCCAGGCGGGGTTCATGGGGTTCCGCGCGTTCGACGCCTGGATCCACGAGCAGGACGTGCGCCGGGCGGTGGGCCGCCCCGGCAACCTGGACGCGCCCGCGACCGTGTGCGCGCGGCGCATCATGGTGCCGGGCCTGCCGGTCGTCGTCGCCAAGCGTGCGGGGGCCGCGCCGGGCCGGTCGGTGGTATTCGAGGTGACCGGGCCGGTGGAGTTCAGTGAGCGCGTCCTGGTCGGTGACGACGGGCGCGCCGCGCTGGCGGACGGGCTCGAACGCGAGCCGGACGTGCGGCTGCGCATGGACTGGGAGACCTTCGTCCGCCTGGCGGCGGGCCGGTGCACGCCCGCCGACGTCACCGTGGCGGTCGAGGGCGACGCGGAGCTGGCCGGCCGGGTGCTGGCGGGCATGGCCCTCACCCCCTGAACCGGCCCGCGCGGCATGACCGCACCTTGGGCGGATGTTGGCGCTTCCGATCCCCAAAACGGCTGGTAGCTCAACTAATGTCCGAAGTGACCGCTCTGACGTCGAGGGCAGAAGGAGGAACCCGCTTGCTCGACCATCACGATCAGGACGGCTCCCCAGCGGAGCCCTTCGACGCACCAGGGGGGACACAGGACGACACAGGAACGGGCCCCTTCCACTGAGCGGCCCGACCTCAGGGGCCGCGGCGCGCACCGCCGCGGCCCCTGAGCGCTGTATGGCGCGGCTCACGTCCCGCGTGGGTTGTGTTTTCCAACTGACAGGCGGAGACTCCGAAGTGAGTTGGAGAACGCAACGGAGGTGGTGGCCATGCGCGACGCGGTGATCGTGGAAGCGGTCCGGACGCCGGTGGGCAAGGGCAAGGCGAACGGTGCGCTGCACGGCGAGCACCCGGCCGACCTGCTGGCGCGGACCCTGCGCACGCTGGTCGAGCGGGCCGGGCTGGACCCCGCGCTGATCGACGACGTGATCGGCGGCGTGGTCACCCAGGCCGGGGAGCAGGCGCTCAACCTCACGCGCACGGCCGTGCTGGCGGCCGGGTTCCCCGAGAGCGTCCCGGCGATGACGGTGGACCGGCAGTGCGGCTCCTCGCAGCAGGCCCTGCACATCGCCGCCCAGGGCGTGCGGAGCGGGGCCTACGACATCGCGGTGGCCTGCGGCGTGGAGTCGATGTCGCGGGTGCCGATGGGGTCGGCGGTCCTGCCCGGCAGCGACCCGTTCGGGCCCGGCCTCGCCGCCCGCTACCCCGGGGGCCTGGTCGGGCAGGGCATCAGCGCCGAGCTGATCGCCGCCCGCTGGGACCTGGCGCGCGAGGAACTGGACGCCTACGCCTACGAGTCGCACCGGCGCGCCGCCGAGGCGTGGAAGAACGGCGAGTTCGACCGGGAGGTGGCCTGGACGGGGCAGCCCGACGAGACCGTGCGGCCCGGCACGTCCCCCGAGGTCCTGGCGGGGCTCAGGCCCGCCTACCACGACGCCGCGACCGCCGAGCGCTTCCCCGAGATCGACTGGCGGGTCACCGCCGGGAACGCCTCGCCGATCAACGACGGCGCGGCGGCCGTGCTGGTCATGGCCGCCGAGACCGCCGAGCGGATGGGCCTGCGCCCGCGCGCCCGGTTCCACTCGTTCGCCGTCGTGGGCGACGACCCGCTGCTCATGCTGACCGCGATCGTCCCGGCCACCGCCAGGGTGCTGGACCGGGCGGGCCTCGCGCTCGGCGACATCGACCTGTTCGAGGTGAACGAGGCGTTCGCCTCGGTCGTGCTGGCCTGGCAGCGCGAGACCGGCGCCGACCCCGCGCGCGTGAACGTGCGCGGCGGCGCGATCGCCATCGGCCACCCGCTGGGGGCCAGCGGCGCCCGCCTGATGACGACCCTGCTGCACAACCTGGAGGACCGCGGCGCCCGCTACGGCCTGCAGACCATGTGCGAGGCGGGCGGCCTCGCCAACGCGACCGTCATCGAACGCCTCTAAGCTGCGGTCATGCCCAAGGACGCCGCCCCCCGTGCCTGCTCGGTCGCCGACACCCTCGACATCGTCGGCGAGCGGTGGAGCCTGCTGGCCGTCCGCGAGATCGTCCACGGGGTGCGGCGCTTCGACGGCATCGCCCGCAACACCGGCGCGTCCCGCGACATCCTCACCGCCCGGCTGCGCAAGCTGGAGGAGGCCGGGATCGTCCGGCGCGAGCGCTACCAGGACCACCCGGTCCGCCACGAGTACCACCTGACCCCGGCGGGCCGGGAGCTGGGCGACGTGCTGCTCACCCTGATGGCCTGGGGCGACCGGCACCTGAACGCCGACGACCCGCCGGTGCGGTGGCGGCACTCGTGCGGGGAGACCCTCGACCCGGTGGTGGTGTGCGCGCACTGCGGCGGCCCGGCCCGCGAGGTGGCGGGCGAGCCCACCGGGCGCGGCGTGGTCTGACCCCGGCGCCGGCCGGTGCGCCCGAGGTCACACGGTCCGGCGCGTCGCCCTGGTGATACGGGGCCCTCAGCGGGAACGATCCTCCTACCGACCCAACGAGGAGTTGTTCCCATGGTGGACGCACGCGCCGGGCAGCCCGCCCGGCCCGAGGACCTTGTCGACGTGCCGCGGCTGGTGACGGCCTACTACAGCCTGCGCGCCGAGCGCCCGGTGGCGTTCGGTACCTCCGGGCACCGGGGCTCGGCCCTGGACGGCGCGTTCAACGAGGACCACATCACGGCCACCAGCCAGGCGATCTGCGAGTACCGGGCCGCGCAGGGCGTGACCGGACCGCTGTTCATGGGCGCCGACACCCACGCCCTGTCGGCGCCCGCGCAGGCGTCGGCGCTGGAGGTGTTCGCGGCCAACGGCGTGCACGTCCTGATCGACTCCCGCGACGGCTACACGCCCACCCCGGCGGTGTCGCACGCCATCCTGACCCACAACCGGGGCCGCGAGACCGGCCTGGCCGACGGCGTGGTGGTCACGCCCTCGCACAACCCGCCGCGCGACGGGGGCTTCAAGTACAACCCGCCGAACGGCGGCCCGGCGGGCACCGACACCACCTCCTGGATCCAGGACCGCGCCAACGAGATCATCAAGAACGGCCTGGCGGACGTGCGCCGCATCCCCTACGCCAAGGCCCTGGCCGCCGACACCACGGGCCGCTACGACTTCCTGGCCCGCTACGTGGACGACCTGCCCTCGGTGATCGACCTGGACGCGATCCGCTCGGCGGGCGTGCGGATCGGCGCCGACCCCCTCGGCGGGGCCAGCGTGGCCTACTGGGCCGAGATCGCCGACCGCCACAAGCTGGACCTGACGGTCGTGAACCCCGAGGTGGACCCGACCTGGCGCTTCATGACGCTGGACTGGGACGGCAAGATCAGGATGGACTGCTCCTCGCCGTACGCGATGGCCTCCCTGATCGACAACCGGTCGGCCTACGACGTGGCGACCGGCAACGACGCCGACGCCGACCGGCACGGGATCGTCACCCCGGACGCGGGCCTGATGAACCCCAACCACTTCCTGTCGGCCGCGATCGCCTACCTGTACGAGCACCGCGCCGACTGGCCGGCCGGGGCCGCGGTGGGCAAGACGCTGGTGAGCAGCGGCATGATCGACCGGGTGGCCGGGGGCCTCGGCCGCAGGCTGCTGGAGGTGCCGGTGGGCTTCAAGTGGTTCGTGCCCGGCCTGCTGGACGGGACCCTGGCGTTCGGCGGCGAGGAGAGCGCCGGGGCGTCGTTCCTGCGCCGCGACGGCTCGCCGTGGACGACCGACAAGGACGGCCTGATCCTGGCGCTGCTGGCCTCGGAGATCACGGCCGTGACCGGCGAGACGCCGAGCGCCCGCTACCGGAAGCTGACCGAGCGGTACGGCGACCCGGCCTACGCGCGCGTGGACGCCCCGGCGACGCCGGAGGAGAAGGCCGTCCTGAAGAAGCTGTCGCCCGACCAGGTCACGGCCGGCACCCTGGCGGGCGAGCCGATCACGGCGGTGCTGACGAACGCGCCCGGCAACGACGCCCCGATCGGCGGCATCAAGGTCACCACCGACTCGGCCTGGTTCGCCGCGCGCCCGTCGGGCACCGAGGACGTCTACAAGATCTACGCCGAGTCGTTCCGGGGCCCCGACCACCTGGCCGAGGTCCAGGACGAGGCCCGGTCGCTGGTCGCCGACGCGCTGAACGCGCAGGGCTGACCCGCGCGCCCCGGGCGGCCCGGCCCGCCCGGCCCGCCCGGGGCGCATCAGCCGAGGTACTTCTCCGGCAGCCGGAAGGTGGGGTCGGCCCCTGCGGTGAACTCGGCGACCACCACGTTGTTGCCCGACTTGGTGGCGGCCAGCCACCGCTTGTAGTCCGTGGAGGGGCCCGGCCCGTTGATGAAGAAGGCGCCGGGGACACCGGCCTGGAGGGCGTACCACTGGTCCACCACCACGCACGCGTCGCCCCAGGTGGACGGGTCGGCGATCGAGCCGCCGGAGGCGCGGCCCACCACGGCGAACGCGTGCGAGCCCTCGGTGGCGCGGCGGCCGCACAGCTCGACGCGCGTCCCCTTGGGGACCGGCGAGCCCCTGGCGATCAGCAGGGCGATCGAGACGCAGGCGAACTCGTCGCACCGGGAGTAGAAGTAGTCGCCGCGCGCCTGGGCCAGCCCCCACTGGAGGTAGTCGGCGCGCGCCTTGGCCGGGTCGTGCTCCTTGAGCTTCTCGCCCAGCAGCCTGACGGTGGACTTCTCCAGCTTGTCGGTGGGCTTGAGCAGGTCGGGCATGACCGGGAGCCGCTGGGTGGGCTCCTCCTTGCCCGTGGAGAGGTCCCAGCCGATCTTGGTGACGTTGACGCTCTTCCACGCGTTGGCGATGAACACCCCCTGCGCCTTGGTGCCGGTCGGCGCCGGCGTCTTCAGGCCCAGCGGGGACTTCTGGATCATCGCGCAGATCTCGTCGTCGAGGGCGGCGGCGGTGGTGCCGCTGCTCGTCGAGTCGCTGCTGACGCTGCTGGTCGAACTGCTGCTGGTGGAGCCACTGCTCGAACCGGACGAGCTGGAGCCGGACGAGCTGGAGCCGGAGCCTGCGGAGGCCGTGCCGGACTCGATCGGGCCCTCGGTCATCGTCATCGCCTCCCGGGGCGAGGGGGTGGGCTGCCCAGCCTGACACCGCGTGGGTGGCCGCGAACCCACTGTGCGCTCACCAGAGGGAAAGCCCGGCCTTACCAGGTGGCCACCTCGGCAAGGCCAGGGCTGCGACGGGCGGAGAGGGGCGGCCGATGGCGGCCGACGTTCCCTAGAAGACCACGAACAGGTGTTGACCGTTAAGGGCGCGCTGATCAGGTGAACGAACCTCTGCGTGGTTTAGGCACCGGTGGGTGTGTGCGGCTGATTCGATGCGCGTAGGGCTGGGGCGGGTGGACAACTGTCTCGCGGGGCCAGGACCGCGCGGTCCGGTAGGTAAGGCCTTGCAGGAGACGGGCACGAGGAAGGCTGCGCCCCAAGGGGGCGTGGCTTTCCTCTTTGTCGGGGTGGGACGACCTGCCGCAATCACGGGCTGCTTCCCTGCGTTATGCACTTCTGTGCGTTGCACGCATTCGCGCGCGTACGCATCCTGCGCATCCGCGCGCCGTGCGCACCTACGCGCCTCACAACCCGCGCCCGCACCCCGTGCCCCGTGCCCGCGCTCGTGCCCTGCGCCCCTGCACTCGCGCCTGCGCCCCTGCACTCGCGCCTGCGCCCCTGCACTCGCGCCTGCGCCCCTGCACTCGCGCCTGCGCCCCTGCACTCGCGCCTGCGCCCGTGCTCCACGCCTGCGTTCCGCGCTCCCGTGCCCCCGCGCTCCGCCCCGTACTTCCGTACGCCAGCGCCCCTGCGCTCTCGTGCCCCTGCGCTCTCGTGCCCCTGCGCTCCGCCCCGTCCTCACGCGCCCACCGCGTATCCCGCGGGCCTGTAGTACGCGCCCCCATCATGGGATGGGCTCTTCTTTACCGCCTGCCCTCGCTCCGCCCGGCTCGCGCCAGCGAGCCGGGCGGAGCGAGGGCAGGCGCAGTCGGGTCACGTCCAGCGGAGTGGTGTATGAGATCGGTCTCCGCGTGATCTGTTGTTGAGGTTAGGCGGTGAGTTGTTGCTGGTCGATGGTGTTGTTCCCGGTGTCGGTGTCGATGATGCGCAGTCGGGTTTTGGCCAGCAGGTCCAGGCCCATGTAGCGGCGCATCTCGGCCCATTCGTCGGTCTGTTCCATCAGGACCGCGCCGACCAGGCGGATCACCGCGGCGCGGTCGGGGAAGATCCCGACCACGTCGGTGCGGCGGCGGATCTCTTTGTTGAGCCGTTCCTGAGGGTTGTTGGACCAGATCTGCCGCCATAGTGGGGGTGGGAAGGCCGCAAAGGCCAGCAGTTCCTCGCGGGTCTGGTCCAGGTGGTCGGCGGCTTGGGGGTGCTTGGCCTCCAGGGCCTGCACCACCCAGTGGTGTTGGGCGGTGACCTGGTCGGGGTCGGGCTGGTCGAAGATGGTGCGCACCAGCGTGGCCACCCAGGGCTGGGCGGATTTGGGCACCTTGGTGAGCAGGTTGCGCAGGTAGTGGGTGCGGCAGCGCTGCCAGGCCGCGCCCGGCAAGGTGGCGCCGACCGCCTCCACCAGCCCGGCGTGCGCGTCGGAGATCACCAGCTGCACCCCGGTCAGGCCGCGGGCCACCAGGCCGCGCAGGAACGCCAGCCAGCCCGCGCCGTCCTCGGCCGAGGTGACCTCCACTCCCAGGATCTCGCGGTGCCCGTCGGCGTTGACGCCGGTGGCGGTCAGCACGTGCACGTTGACCACCCGGCCGCCCTCACGCACCTTCTGGGTCAGCGCGTCGACCCATACGAACGCATACGGGCCGGTGGCCAGGGGCCGGGTGCGGAACGCGGTGACCTGCTCGTCCAAGGTCTTGGCCATCTGGCTGACCTGGCTTTTGGAGATCCCGGTGATTCCCATCTGCTCCACCAGCTTGTCCACCCGCCGCGTCGACACCCCCAGCAGATAACTGGTGGCGACCACGCTGACCAGGGCCTGCTCGGCCCGGCGTCGTCGCTCCAGCAGCCAGTCGGGGAAATAGGACCCGGTCCGCAGCTTGGGGACGGCCAGCTCGACGGTGCCGGCGCGGGTGTCCCACTGGCGGGTGCGGTAGCCGTTGCGGGAGTTGACGCGCTGGTCGCTGCGCTGCCCGTAGTCGGCGCCGCACAGGCTGTCGGCCTGGGCCGACATCAAAGCGTTCGCCATCGTGGTCACCATCTGCCGCAACAGATCCGGCTCACACGCCCCGATCTGCTCGGCGAACCAGCCCGCAGGGTCCACACTGTTGTCCACGGCCATCGCGTCTGTTCTCCTTCGGTTCTTGGTCGATTCGAAGGATCACGCGGTGGCCGTCTCGTTTGCACGACGCCACACCCACTGACCTGGTCAAACTCTTACACCACCTCCGTGGACGCAACCGCGCAGTCGTAACCTCCGCCTGCGTCAAGCGGGACTGTGGGGGCTGGGCTTGGCGCGGGTTTTCACCTCAACCCCGTGCGGGCTGGGGTTGGCGGGTGTGTGGGCAACCCCGCGCGGGGCTGAGGGTGTTGGGTGCGCGGGCAAACCCGCGCGGGGTTGAGGTTGGGCGGGCCCGTGTAGACCCCCACAGACTGAGTCGGTGCAGCGACCTCGGCGAAAGCGGCTGTGTCTCCTTGGGGGGCCGGCCCCCCAAACCCCCACATCCGGGCGCCGCCCGCCCGGCGCTCGCCAGGGCTCGCACAGGACGTGCGTCGTCCGGGCAGGGGCCAGCCCCTACGACCCCGGCAGGGGGCAAGCCCCCCACACCCCCCATAAGGAAGGCGCTACGCGCCTGCGTGCTTTTTAAATGCCGCTGGGACTCCGTCCCCCGCACCCCCTGGGCAAGGGGCTCCGCCCCCTGCACCCCCGCCCCCGGTGGCTGAGGTCCCCGATCACGTACGGGCACGGGGTTGGGGTTGTTGGTCAGGTGTGGGAAACCCCCGCGTGGCTGAGGCTGGCGCGGGGGTGTATCTAACCCTGCGCGGGGCTGGGCTGGGCGGTCTGGTGTAGACCCCTACGTCCAGGCGCCGCCCCCGCCGAGCGCCACCTTTGCCCGGGTCCGTCCCTGTCCTTTTGCGGGGCAAAGAACTCTTCGGGTGTGTTGGACGTGAACTGTTGTCTTTGGGGGGTGTGGGGGGCTTGCCCCCTGCCGGGGGTGTGGGGGCCGGCCCCTGCCCGGGTCTCGCCCGCCCGGAGCGAGCGCCAGCGAGTGAGGACGGGTGAGCCCCGGCATCGGGGGGTGTGGGGGGTCGTCCCCCCACAATGACACGCCGCTTTCGCCGAGGACGAGGCACCGACGGTATCTGTGGGGGTCTACACGGTCCCACCCGGCCTAGCCACGCGGGGGTTTGTGCACGTGCCCAACAGCCTCAGCCCCGCGCGGGGTTAGGTACACGCGCACACCAGCCTCAACCACGCGGGGGTTTCCGCGCCTGATCAACGACCCCAGCCCGCGCCCCGCACCTGATCAGCGACCTTAGCCCCCGCGGGTTTAGGCGCACACACGCACTCACCCCAGCCGCGCGGGGGTTTCCGCGCCCGGCCAACGACCCCAGCCCGCGCTCCGCACTCGACCAGCAACCCCGACCTCGCGCCCCCCACCCGGCCAGCGACCCTGGCCCCGCTCGGGGTTAGCTACACCCCGCGCTAGCCCCAGTCCACGCGGGGGTTTCCATACCTGACCAGCAACCCCAGCCCCGTGCCCGTACGTGACCAACACCCCAACCCGGCCCATACGTGACCAACAACCCACCCCACGCGGAATTAGGTACACCCCCGCGCCAGCCTCAGCCATGCGCGGGTTTGCCCACCCGCAGAGCCACCCGCTGGAACGGCGTCCGCCGGAACGGCTGACCCTCTAGGAGGCTGCGGGGCGCCGCTCCGGCCCCCTGCCGGCCCTCACCGGCCCCCACTGCCCCCCGCAGGCGAACTCCCGGTGAACCAAGGCCCGACCGGTGGCGGTCCGCTCCAAGATCATCTTTAATGATCTTGCTGTGCGGGGCGACCGTGTCCCGTCGGCGCCCCCCAAGGAGAACCCCCCATGCGCTTCGCACCCGCCCTGCTGATCGCGGCGACCGCCGCCGCCGTCCCGCTCGTCGCCGCGTCCCCCTCGTTCGCGGCCGGTCCCCAGGTCGTGCTGGGCAAGACCCTCGTCAACACCAAGAGCGGCAAGTGCCTGGAGGTCGAGAACTCCTCGATGGCCAACGGCGCCCGCGTGCAGTCGTGGGCCTGCAAGGGGCAGCTCGGCTCGCAGTGGGGCTGGCGCGAGGTCGGCGGCGGCTACTGGAACATCGTCAACAGCAGCGGCAAGTGCTTGGAGATCGTGAACTCCTCCAAGGCCAACGGTGCCCATGCCCAGCAGTGGACCTGCAAGGGCCAGAACGGCGCCAAGTGGAAGTGGGAGCAGAACTACGCCGGGATCTGGATCCTGCGCAACCACAGCGGCAAGGTCCTGGAGATCGAGAACTCCTCGACCGCCAACGGCGCCCGCGTGCAGCAGTGGGACTACAAGGCCCAGGGCGGCGCCTTCTGGATCATCAACAACCCCTGACGCGCCGGGCCCCGCGCCCGGGCCTCCGGGCGCGGGCTCAGCACTCGATGACGTTGACGGCGAGGCCGCCCCGGGACGTCTCCTTGTACTTGTCGAGCATGTCGCGGCCGGTGTCGCGCATCGTCTTGATCGCCTTGTCCAGGGACACGAAGTGGCGGCCGTCGCCGCGCAGCGCGATCCGGGTGGCGCTGATCGCCTTGATCGCGCCCACCGCGTTGCGCTCGATGCACGGCACCTGCACCAGGCCGCCCACTGGGTCGCAGGTGAGGCCCAGGTTGTGCTCGATACCGATCTCGGCCGCGTTCTCCACCTGCTCGGGGGTGCCGCCCAGCACCTCGGTCAGGCCCGCCGCCGCCATCGAGCACGCCGAGCCCACCTCGCCCTGGCAGCCCACCTCCGCGCCGGAGATCGACGCGTTCTGCTTGAACAGCACGCCGATCGCGCCCGCGGTCAGCAGGAAGCGGATCACGCCCTCGTCGCCCGCGCCCGGCACGAACCTGTCGTAGTAGTGCAGCACCGCCGGGATGATGCCCGCCGCGCCGTTGGTCGGGGCCGTCACGATCCGGCCGCCCGCCGCGTTCTCCTCGTTCACCGCCAGCGCGAACAGGGTCACCCAGTCCATCGCGTGCAGCGGGTCGGTGGCCTCCTCGGTCACCAGCTTGCGGTGCAGCTGGGGCGCCCGGCGGCGCACCTTCAGGCCGCCCGGCAGCAGGCCCTCGCGCGCGTTGCCGCGCGCCACGCACGCCTGCATGACGCGCCAGAGTTCGACCAGGCCGTCCTTGATCTCCTGCTCGGTGCGGCCGAACGCCTTCTCGTTCTCCAGCATCAGCCCCGAGATCGACAGGCCCGTCTCGTGGCAGCGCTCCAGCAGCTCGGCGGCGGTGTCGAAGCGGTGCGGCAGCACGGTGTCGTCGGCCTTGATCCGGTCGGCGCCCGTGGCGTTCTCGTCCACGATGAAGCCGCCGCCGACCGAGTAGTAGACCTTGGAGCGCAGCTCGGTGCCGGCGGCGTCGAAGGCGGTGAAGCTCATCCCGTTGGGGTGGCCGGGCAGCGACTTCTTCCGCTCGAAGACCAGGTGGTCGTTCACCACGAACGGGATGTCGTGGGAGCGGTACAGGCGCAGCGTCCCGCTCTCGCGGATGGCCGCCAGGCGGTCGTCCACCCCGTCCACGTCCACCAGCTCGGGCTTGTCGCCCTCCAGGCCCAGGATGACGGCCTTGTCGCTGCCATGGCCCTTGCCGGTCAGGCCGAGCGAGCCGTACAGGATCGCCCGCACCGAGGCGGTCTTCTCCAGCAGGCCGTCGTCGTGCAGGCCCCGCGCGAACCGGTGCGCGGCCGCCATCGGCCCTCCGGTGTGCGAGGACGACGGGCCGATGCCGATCTTGAACAGGTCGAAAACGCTGATTGCCATGAAGCGGTGCTACCTCTTTGTAGCGCGTCCACTCCGCCCGCCGGGAGGCCGGCGGGCGGAGCCGACGGATGAGTTACAGGTCCGGGTACAGGGGGTGCTTGTCGGCGAGCGCGCGCACGCGGGCCGACAGCGCCTCGGCGTCGAAGGACGGCTGGAGCGCCAGCGCGATCACGTCGGCGACCTCGGTGAAGTCCTCGGCCGTGAAGCCGCGCGTGGCCAGCGCCGGGGTCCCGATCCGCAGGCCGGAGGTCACCATCGGCGGGCGCGGGTCGTTGGGGACCGCGTTCCGGTTGACGGTGATGCCGATCTCGTGGAGGCGGTCCTCGGCGTCGCGGCCGGTGAGCTCGGAGTCCACCAGGTCCACCAGGACCAGGTGCACGTCGGTGCCGCCGGTCAGCACCTTCACCCCGGCCTTGGCCGCGTCCTCGGCGAGCAGGCGCTCGGCCAGGATGCGGGCGCCGTCCAGGGTGCGCTGCTGGCGGTCCTTGAAGCCGTCGGAGGCCGCGAACCTCAGCGCCACCGCCTTGGCCGCGATGACGTGCTCCAGCGGGCCGCCCTGCATCCCGGGGAAGACGGCGGAGTTGATCTTCTTGCCGTACTCCTCCTTCGCCAGGATCAGGCCGCCGCGCGGGCCGCCGAGGGTCTTGTGCGTGGTGGTGGTGACGATGTCGGCGTGCGGCACCGGGGAGGGGTGCAGCCCCGCGGCCACCAGGCCCGCGAAGTGCGCCATGTCCACCATGAGCAGGGCGCCCACCGAGTCGGCGATCTCGCGGAAGGCGGCGAAGTCCAGCTGCCGCGGGTAGGCCGACCAGCCCGCCACGATCATCTTGGGCCGGTGCTCGGCGGCCAGCGCGGCCACCTCGTCCATGTCGACCAGGCCGTCCTCGGCGCGCACATGGTAGGGCACCACGTTCAGCGTCTTGCCCGAGTAGTTCAGCCGCATCCCGTGGGTGAGGTGCCCGCCGTGCGCGAGGTCCAGGCCGAGGATGGTGTCGCCGTGCTGGAGCAGCGCGAAGTAGACCGCGGTGTTGGCCTGCGCGCCGCTGTGCGGCTGGACGTTGGCGTGCTCGGCGCCGAACAGGGCCTTGGCGCGGTCGATGGCGAGCTGCTCGGTGACGTCCACGTACTCGCAGCCGCCGTAGTAGCGGCGGCCCGGGTAGCCCTCGGCGTACTTGTTGGTCATCACCGAGCCCTGGGCCTCCAGGACCGCCACGGGGGCGAAGTTCTCGGAGGCGATCATCTCCAGGGTGGACTGCTGGCGGTGCAGCTCGTCGGCGATCGCCTGGGCGACCTCGGGATCGGCGGCGGCCAGGTGCTCGTTCAGGTCCACGCTCAGGACTCCTCGATGAGCTTGCCGTAGGACTCGGCGTCCAGCAGGTCGCCCGGCTCGTCGCTGATGCGGACCTTGAAGATCCAGCCCTCGCCGTAGGGGTCGTCGTTGATCACCTTGGGCTCGTCCAGCACCGACTGGTTGATCGCGGTGATCTCGCCGCTGACCGGGGAGTACAGCTCGCTGACCGACTTGGTGGACTCCACCTCGCCGCAGCTCTCGCCGGCCTCCACGGTGTCGCCCTCGCCGGGCTGCAGCTCGATGAAGACGATCTCGCCCAGGGCGTCGGCGGCGTGCGCGGTGATGCCGACGGTGACGATGCGGTCCTCGGTTTCGCCGTCGAGACCGGCCACCCACTCGTGCTCTTCGCTGTAGCGGAGCTGCTCCGGAACGCTCACGATCTTTTCTCTCTCCAGGTCTCAGGAACGCTTGTAGAACGGCAGGGCGACCACGTCGACCGGCTCGTGCCGGCCGCGGACGTCCACCGCGAGGCCGGTCTCCTCGACCCCGCTGTCGAGGTAGGCCATGGCGATCGGCTTGCCCAGTGTGGGCGACGGGGCGCCACTGGTCACGACCCCGCACGGCGTGCCGTCGGAGCCGACGACCGCGTACCCCTTGCGGGGCGCGCGGCGGCCGCGCGCGACCAGTCCCACGAGCCTACGGCCTGCGGGGGTCTGCGCCGCCGCCTCCAGGGCGGCCCGGCCGACGAAGTCGCCGGGCTTGTCGAATTTCACCACCCGGCCGAGGCCGGCGTCGAACGGGGTGGTGCTCGCGGTCAGCTCGTTGCCGTACAGCGGCATCCCGGCCTCCAGGCGCAGGGTGTCGCGGGCCGACAGGCCGCAGGGGACGACGCCCTCGACGCCCGCGAGGGTCTGCCACAGCTTCACCGCGTCGCCGCTGGAGACGAACAGCTCGAAGCCGTCCTCGCCGGTGTAGCCGGTGCGGGCGAGCAGGGCGTCGAGGCCGGCGACCTGCCCGGCCATGATCGCGTAGTACTTGAGGTCGTCCAGCGGGGCGTCGGTGAGGCGGGCGAGGATGCCGGCGGCGTCCGGTCCCTGGAGGGCGATCAGCGCGTAGGAGCCGGAGCGGTCGTCCACCGCTGCCTCGAAGCCGGCCGCGCGCTCGACCAGGGCCTCGCGGACGACGTCGGCGTTGGCGGCGTTGGCCACGACCATGAAGGTCTGGTCGGCCAGCCGGTAGACGATCAGGTCGTCCAGCACGCCGCCGTCCGGGGCGACGATCATGGTGTAGCGGGCCTTGCCCACCGCCATCGGCGACAGGTTGCCCACCAGCGCGTGGTCCAGGGCCTTGGCCGCCTCGGGCCCGGACAGGAAGATCTCCCCCATGTGGGACAGGTCGAACAGCCCGGCGCCCGTGCGGACGGCCTTGTGCTCGGCGGTCTCGCTGGCGTAGCGCAGCGGCATGAGGTAGCCCGCGAAGTCGACGAGGTTCGCACCGAGGTCCTGGTGGACGTCGTACAGCGGCGTCTTCTTGGGCTGGGAATCGGCGGACATGCGGGTCGGCTCCTTCGTCGCGGGCACGCGTGGGCACAATCGTCCCACCCGCGCACCGGGCGTTGTCGGTGCCTCCCCCTCTGTCATCGGCGCCTGAGAGTTTCACCCCGCGGCGGCGGGGCTTTCACCTTCGGCGGGGGACCGGCTGGGGTCCCCGCTTTCCAGAGGTCGCCTGGTCCGTGCGGTCCGTGGGCCTGAGAGGTTCCGGGGAGGATTTGCTCCTTCGGCGTCTCGCGCTGGCTGCGCGGGACTCTCCCGCACGGGATCATCGGCTGGGGCCAATCTAGCAGCGCCGATGCGCTGCGAACAGCGTCCGGGGGGCGCGGATCAGGCCGCCAGCGCCTTGCGCAGGGTGCGCAGGCAGAGGCTGAGCGCGGCGTGCTTGGACGCGCCGCGCTCGCGCACGTGCTCCCAGGCCGTGTACAGCAGCGCCCACAGCGTCTGCTGCACCCACTCGGGGGGCAGTTCCGGGTCGAGGTCGCCCTCGGCCTGGCCGCGCGCGATCAGGTCGAGCAGGGCCCGGTCGGCGGCGGTGTCCTCCTCCCAGCCCTCCCAGTCCACGAGCTGGGGGTTCTCGAACATCAGGGTCAGGCCCCGGCTGATCTCGAAGTACTCCTGGCAGACCCGTTCCAGCGCGGCGGCGGCCGGGCCCTCGTCGAGGCGGGCGCGGTCGGTGGCCTCGCCGACCTGCTCCAGGACGTGGGCGCCGATGGCCTTCAGCAGGTCGGCGCGCTCGGGGAAGTAGCGGTGCACGGTGGTGCGGCCGACCCCGGCGGCGGCGGCCACGTCGCCCAGGGAGGCGGTGGGCGTGGTGGACAGGGTCGTGACGGCGGCGTCGAGGATGGCGCGGCGCGTGCGCGCGCGTGTGCCGTTCTGTGCCGCCGGCCGGGCCGCCGGGGCTGCGGCGGCCTGCTCTTGCGTCATGCGCATACGGTAACGCCACCGTCCGGAATAAAACACCTTTGACTTTTATGGAACATGTCTGTTCCACTGGGGAGCATGGATGCTCCGCCTCCCAAGGTCCCCCTCTCCCTCCCCCGGCTCCGGCTGCTGTGGACCTTCACCCGGCCGCACCGGGGGATGCTCGCGGTCGGCCTGGCGATGGCCCTGCTCGGCTCCGCGCTGGGCCTCGCCACGCCGATGGTCACCAAGTGGGTGCTGGACTCCCTGGCCGACCGCGGCTCGCTGGCCGCGCCGATCGCCGCGATGGTCGTGCTGTTCCTGGTCGGGGCGCTGGTGTCGTTCCGGCAGTGGGTGCTGCTCGGCTCGATCGGCGAGCGCGTGGTGCTGGAGGCCCGCGAGTCGCTGGTGCGGCGGATGTTGCGCTCCACCGTCCCGGCGCTGACCCGCCGCTCCACCGGCGAGCTGGTCACCCGCGTCACCTCCGACACCCTGCTGCTGCGCGAGGCCGCCGCCGGAAGCCTGGTCGGCCTGGTCAACGGCATGGTCATGCTGGTCGGCACGCTGGTGCTGATGGGCGTGCTGGACCTCGTGCTGCTCGGGGTGACGGTGCTCGCCACGGCCGCGGTCGTGGTGCTGTTCCTGCTGCTGATGCCCGCGCTGGCGGCCGCCCAGGTCCGGGCGCAGGACCACGTCGGGCGGCTCGGCGGCGTGCTGGAGGGCGCGCTGCGGGCCGTCCGCACGGTCAAGGTGAGCGGCGCCGAGGACCGGCAGGCCGAGGCGATCCTGGACGACGCGCGCGCCGCCGCCGAGCACGGCGTGCGCTCGGTGCGCCGCGAGGCGCTGGCCTG
This sequence comes from Spirillospora sp. CA-253888, assembly GCA_050936435.1. Lineage (GTDB taxonomy): Bacteria > Actinomycetota > Actinomycetes > Streptosporangiales > Streptosporangiaceae > Spirillospora. The sequence goes on along the minus strand of JBNJMT010000001.1, from coordinate 2,118,565 downwards.
GACGGTGGCCTGGTCGGGCCTCCAGGTCGCGATCATCGTGATCCTGGGGCTGGGCGCCTGGCGGGTCGGCGCGGGGCACATGGAGGTGTCCAGCCTGATCGCGTTCCTGCTGTACGCGTTCGGCCTGATGGAGCCGATCATGGAGCTGAGCCAGAGCACGACCACGCTCCAGTCGGGCATGGCCGCCGCCGAGCGCATCCGCGAGGTGGACGACCTGGAGACCGAGCCCGACACCGTCCCCGGCACCGCCCGGGACGACGCCGCGGCCCCGGTGCTGGAGCTGCGCGGCGTCACCGCCGGGTACGGCCCCGACCGCCCGCCCGCCGTCCGCGGCATCGACCTGACGGTGCCGCGCCGGGGCCACATCGCGATCGTGGGGCCGTCCGGCGCGGGCAAGACCACGCTGATGTCGCTGATCCTGCGGTTCCTGGAGCCGCAGGAGGGCGAGCTGCGGCTGGACGGCGCGCCCTACCGCGACCGCACGCACGCCCAGATCCGCGCCCGGCTCGCCTACGTCGAGCAGGACACCCCGATCGTCCCGGGCACCGTCGGCGCCAACATCCGCTACGCCCGCCCCGACGCCACCGACGAGCAGGTGGCGCGGGTGCTGGCCGACGTGCGGCTCGCCGGGAAGATCGAGGCGCTGGACGAGGGCCTGGACACCCCGCTCACCTCCACCTCGGTGTCGGGCGGCGAGCGCCAGCGCATCGCGCTCGCCCGCGCCCTGCTGCGCGAGCCGGAGGTGCTGCTGCTGGACGAGGCCACCGCCCAGCTCGACGGCCTCACCGAGGAGGCGGTGCAGCGCTGCATCCGCGAGCGCGCCGCGCACGGCGCCGTCGTCACGATCGCGCACCGGCTGTCCACGGTGATCGACGCCGACCTCATCGTGGTGATGGAGGACGGCCGGATCCGCGCCCAGGGCACCCACGAGGAGCTGCTGGCGGGCGACCGGCTGTACGCCGAGCTGGTCGAGGCCCTGCGCATCGCCGCGGGCCCCGACCGGCTGGGCAGCGCTACACCGGCGTGACGTAGGCCCCCGAGATCCCGCCGTCCACCAGGAACTCCGACGCCGTCACGAAGCCGGCGTCGTCGGAGGCCAGGAACGCCACGGCGGCGGCGATCTCGGACGCCTCGGCGAAGCGCCCGGCCGGGATGTGCACCAGCCGCCGCGCGGCCCGCTCGGCGTCCTTGGCGAACAGCTCCTGCAGCAGCGGGGTCGAGACCGGCCCCGGGCACAGCGCGTTCACCCGGACGCCCTCGCGCGCGAACTGCACGCCGAGCTCCCGCGACATCGCCAGCACCCCGCCCTTGGAGGCGGTGTAGGAGATCTGCGAGGTCGCCGCGCCCATCACCGCCACGAACGACGCGGTGTTGATGATCGACCCCTTGCCCTGCGCCCGCATGTAGGGCAGCACGTGCTTGCAGCACAGGTAGACGCTGGTCAGGTTGACGTCCTGGACGCGCTTCCACGCCTCCAGCCCCGTCTCCAGGATGGAGCCGTCGTCGGGCGGGGAGATCCCGGCGTTGTTGAACGCGACGTCGATGCGCCCGTACGCCTCGTGCGCCGCCGCGTACAGCGCCTCCACCTGCTCCTCGACGGTGACGTCGGTCCGGACGAACAGCCCGCCGGCCTCGTCGGCGGCGGCCTTGCCGCCCGCCTCGTCCAGGTCGGCGACCACGACCCGGGCGCCCTCCTGCGCGAACCGCCGCACGGTGGCCAGCCCGATCCCGCTCGCCCCGCCGGTCACGACGGCCACGCGGCCTTCCAGGCGCTTCACTTCTCCTCCTCGGTGGCGATGAAGACGTTCTTGACGTCGGTGAAGGAGGCCAGCGCGTCCGGCCCGAGCTCGCGGCCCAGCCCGGACTGCTTGAGCCCGCCGAACGGCGTCCAGTACCGCACCGACGCGTGCGAGTTGACCGACAGGTTCCCGGCCTCCACCGCGCGCGCCATGCGGATGCCGCGGCCCAGGTCGCGGGTCCAGATCGACCCCGACAGCCCGTAGGGGGTGTCGTTGGCCAGGCGGACCGCCTCGGCCTCGTCCTCGAACGGCGCGACCGTCACCACCGGCCCGAACACCTCCTCGTGCCAGGCCGGCAGCGTCGCGAAGTCGGGGGTGGCCAGCACGGTCGGCGGGAACCAGAAGCCCGGCCCCTCCGGCGCGGAGCCCCGGAACGCCACCGGCGCGCCGTCGGGCACGTACCCGGCGACCCTCTCCCGGTGCGCGGCGCTGATCAGCGGCCCCATCTGCGTCTTGGCGTCGCGCGGATCGCCCACGGCGAAGCCGCGCACGGCCGGCTCCAGCAGCTCCATGAACCGGTCGTAGACCCCGCGCTGCACGAGGATCCGCGACCGCGCGCAGCAGTCCTGCCCGGCGTTGTCGAACACCGCGCCGGGCGCGGTCGCGGCGGCCTTCTCCAGGTCGGCGTCGGCGAAGACGATGTTGGCGCTCTTGCCGCCCAGCTCCAGCGTCAGCCGCTTCACGCCGGGCGCGCACGCCGCCATGATCTGTTTGCCGACCCGGGTGGAGCCGGTGAAGACGATCTTGGCGACGTCCGGGTGGTCCACCAGCCGCCGCCCCGCCACCGGGCCCGCGCCCGGCAGCACCTGCACCACGCCCTCGGGCAGCCCCGCCGCCAGCGCCAGTTCCCCGATCCGCAGCGCGGTCAGCGGCGTCAGCTCGGCGGGCTTGACGATCACGGTGTTGCCCGCCGCCAGCGCCGGGGCCAGCCCCCAGCCGAGGATCGGCATCGGGAAGTTCCACGGCACGATCACCGCGACCACGCCCAGCGGCTCGGCGAACGTCACGTCCAGCCCGCCCGCCACCGGGATCTGCCGCCCGCCCGCCCGCTCCGGCGCGGCGGCGTAGTAGTGCAGCACGTCGCGCAGGTTGTCGGCCTCCCAGTACGCCTGCCCGATCGGGTGCCCGGCGTTGCGGACCTCCAGCGCGGCCAGTTCGTCGCGGTGCGCGTCCACGGTCTCGGCGAACGCGCGCAGCAGCCGCGCCCGGTCGCCGGGTGCGACGCCCCGCCAGGACCGGAACGCCCCGGCGGCGCGCTCCACCGCCGCGTCGGCCTCCTCGGCGGAGGCCAGGGCCACGGTCGCCACCGCCTGCTCGGTGGCCGGATCGATCACCTGGTAGTCGGTCATCACAGCCTTTCGAAGCCTCGGAACATCTCCCAGTCGGTGACCGCGCGGTCGAACGCGGCCAGCTCCACCCGGGCGCAGTTGGCGTAGTGCTCCACCACCTCCTGGCCGAACGCCCGCTCGGCCAGCGGGCTGGCGCTCCAGTCGGCGGCGGCCTCGCGCAGCGTCGCCACGACCGTGTCGGCGTCGGCGGCGTAGGCGTTGCCGGTGCACGGCTCCTCCAGTTCGAGCTCCTGCTCGATGCCGTGCAGGCCCGACGCGACCAGCGCCGCGACCGCCAGGTAGGGGTTCACGTCGCCGCCCGGCACCCGGTTCTCGATCCGCAGCGACGGGCCGTGCCCGACCAGCCGCAGCGCGCAGGTCCGGTTGTCCACGCCCCACTTGACGGCGGTCGGCGCGAACGAGTCGGGCTGGTAGCGCTTGTAGGAGTTGATGTTGGGCGCGAGCAGCAGCGTGAAGTCGCGCAGGCACGCCTGCTGCCCGGCGATGAAGTGCTCGCCGGTCCTCGACAGCCCGTGCGGGCCGTCCCCGGCCAGCACCGGGCGGCCCTGCCGGTCGCGCAGCGAGATGTGGACGTGGCAGGAGTTGCCCTCGCGCTCGTTCGGCTTGGCCATGAACGTGATCGACATGCCCTCCTGCGCCGCGATCTCCTTGGCGCCGGTCTTGTAGAGCACGTGGTTGTCGCAGGTCGCCAGGGCCCCGTCGAACCGGAACGCGATCTCGTGCTGGCCGAGGTTGCACTCGCCCTTGGCCGACTCCACGTACATCCCCGCCCCGGCCATCCCGTTGCGGATCTTCCGCAGCAGCGGCTCGACGCGCGCCCCGCCCAGCAGCGAGTAGTCCACGTTGTACTGGTTGGCCGGGGTGAGGTCCCGGTACGCCCTGCGCCAGGCGTCCTCGTAGGAGTCCCGGTAGACCACGAACTCCAGCTCGGTCCCGACGAACGCCTCCCAGCCGCGCTCGGCGAGCCGGGCGAGCTGGCGGCGCAGGATCTGCCGGGGCGAGGCCGCCACGTCCGAGCCGTCCTCCCAGCCCAGGTCGGCGTGGACCAGCGCGGTGCCCGGCTGCCACGGGACGCGGCGCAGCGTGCCGAGGTCGGGCCGCATGACGAAGTCGCCGTAGCCGGTGTCCCAGGAGGACATGGCGTACCCGTCCACGGTGTTCATGTCCACGTCCACCGCGAGCAGGTAGTTGCAGCCCTCCGAGCCGTGCCCGGCGACCTCCTCCAGGAAGAACCGGGACGACAGCCGCTTGCCCTGCATCCGGCCCTGCATGTCGGTGAACGCGATGATCACGGTGTCGATCTGGCCCGCCTCGGCCTCGACCCACAGTTGCTCCAGCGTGAGCGGTGCTTCGGTCACGGATGCCGCCTTCCTGTCAGCCGAGGGCCTTGTCCACGGCCTTGAGCTCGTTCTCGATGGCGGCCAGCTCCTCCGCGCTGCCCTGCACCTTGGGGCCGGTGAACCACTTGCGGGCCGACACCACCCACCACAGGCCCGCCCCGCCGAGCACCACCAGCACGGCCACGGGGGAGTAGTTGAAGGTGTCGCGGGTGATCGGGTTGGCGGGCGGCAGCATGAACAGCACCGAGATGATCAGCACCCAGGTGACCGCGACGATCCCGACCGGACGGCTCCAGCGGCCGAGGTTCCACGGGCCGGGCCGGAAGTCGGCGCCCTGCCGCAGCCGCAGGAAGGTCGGGATCACGTAGGCGATGTACAGGCCGATCACCGCGACCGAGGTCACCGCCAGGTAGGCGGTCTTGTTCCAGATCGCGGGCAGCGCCAGGACGAACGCGCCCCCGGCGGCCAGCCAGATCGCGTTGGTGGGGGTGCGGGTGCGCTTGTTGATGCGGTGCCACACCTTCGACAGCGGCAGCGCGCCGTCCCGCGAGAACGCGTAGACCATGCGGGAGTTGGCGGTGACCGAGGCCATGCCGCAGAAGAACTGCGCCACGAACGAGATGAGGATCAGCAGCTTGCCGGTGGTCTCCCCGGTCGCGGCGATGAAGATGCCGGCCGGGCCGTCCTTGACCGCCGCCCCGTAGTCCTGGATGGCGAAGGTGACGCCCAGCAGCAGGATCCAGCCCGCCACCACCGACACCAGCACCGAGTTGACGATGCCCTTGGGCCCCGAGCGCGCCGCGTCGCGGGTCTCCTCGGTCATGTGCGCCGAGGCGTCGTAGCCGGTCATCGTGTACTGCGACAGCAGCAGCCCGATCAGCGCGGCGTACCAGCCGTACTGCCAGCCGGTCTCGTTGACGAACTCGGTGAACACGAAGCCCACCGACTGGTGGTGCGCCGGCTTGAGCACCAGCACCCCGACCACGACCGCGACGCCCACCACGTGCCACCACACGCTGACGCTGCCGAGCAGCGACACGAGCTTCACGCCGAACTGGTTGAGCAGCGCGTGCGCCGCCAGGATCACCGCGAACAGCACGAAGGTGTGGCCGAGCGAGACGTCGAAGCCGAACTGCAGGTCCAGCAGCGGGTTGAGGAAGGCCGCCGACCCGTAGACGATCGCGGCGGTCACCGCGACCTGCCCGATGAAGTTGAACCACCCGGTGAACCACGCCCAGGCCGCGCCGTTGCGCCGGGCGAGCTTGGCCGCCCAGTAGTAGAGGCCGCCCGCGGTGGGGTAGCTGGAGCAGACCTCGGCCATGGCGAGGGCCACCAGCAGCGTCATCGCGCCGACGAACAGCCAGCCCCAGGTGATCACCACCGGCCCGCCGCCGGCCAGCCCGATGGTGTAGGAGGTCAGGCAGCCGCTCAGCACCGAGATGATGGTGAACGAGACCGCGAAGTTGGAGAAGCCGGACATCGAGCGGTTGAGCTCCTGGGCGTAGCCCAGCTCGTGCAGCCGCTTCTCGTCGTCGGACAGATGGTCGGGGGAAGGATCGGAAGCCTGGTGCTCGTCGATGCCCACGAGCGCCTCCTCGCGTCCGGGACGGAGACCGTCAAAAGCGCGTAAACGGGCTAATGTCAGACCATTAACGTTTGCCGTCCCCTGGCCGTCAAGAGGGCGGCGGAGCCGAAACGCACATGTAACGTGGGGCCGAGGACCCCCGCCGAGGCGAAGGGCGGCCATGTCCCGCACGACCGACGAATCCGTTCCGCCCGCCGCGGTCTTCCGGCCCGTCCGGGCCGGCAACGCCTTCGAGGAGACCGTCGAGCGCCTGCTCCAGGCGATCAAGCTGGGCGTGGTGGCGCACGGCGACCGCCTGCCGCCCGAACGCGAGCTCGCCCCGATGCTGGGCGTCAGCCGCGTCACCCTGCGCGAGGCGATCCGCGCCCTCGCGCAGGAGGGCTACGTGGAGTCGCGGCGCGGCCGCGCCGGCGGCACGTTCGTCACCTACACCCGCCCCCGCCCCCGCCAGGCCGACCTGCGCCGCGCCCTGGCCGCCATGGGCGACGACCTGAACGACACCCTCATCTACCGGCTGGCGGTGGAGACCGGGGCCGCCCAGGCGCTGGCCGGCATGGACCTGTCCGACGGCCGCGACACGGTGCTGAACGGCCGGCTGGAGGAGCTGAACGCCGCCGGCCCCGAGGACTACCGCCGCCAGGACGCCCTGTTCCACCTGGCCATCGCCGAGCTGACCGGCTCGGCGCTGCTGGCCGCCGCGTGCGCCGACGCGCGGATGCGGGTCACCGACCTGCTGAACGCCATCCCGGTGCTCGGCCGTAACATCGAACATGCCGCCGTCCAGCACGCCGCCATCGTCGAGGCGATCCTCGCCGGCGACCCGGAGGCCGCGCGCCGCGCGGTCACCGAGCACCTGGAGGGCACGGCGGCGCTGCTGCGGGGCTTCCTCGGATAAGGCGGAAGTAAGGGCGCGATCCCCTTGGCCACAAGGGTTTCCTGCGCGGCGACGCGCGGCGCCGATGACATACGCTGAGTTGTCCAACGGAGATCACGGAGAGGCTTAACGCATGGTCTGGCTGGCGGGAGTGCTGATCCTGTTCTTCGGTCTGCTCTTGTCCATCGCGCTGCACGAACTGGGGCACTTCAGCTTCGCCAAGCTGTTCGGCGTGCGCACCCCGCAGTTCATGGTCGGGTTCGGACCGACGTTGTGGTCCAAGCGCAAGGGCGAGACCGAGTACGGCATCAAGTGGATCCCGCTCGGCGGGTACATCCGCATGATCGGGATGCTGCCGCCGCGCAAGGGCGACGCGCCGGGCCAGGTGCGGCAGATCAGCACCGGGCCGTGGCAGGGGCTCATCGAGTCCGCCCGCGGCGCCGCGCTGGAGGAGGTCCGGCCCGGCGACGAGGACCGCGTCTTCTACGTCAAGAAGTGGTGGCAGAAGCTCATCATCATGTTCGCCGGCCCGGCGATGAACCTGCTCCTGGCCGTGGTCTTCTTCTCCATCCTGCTGATGGGCATCGGCCGCGAGACCCCGCAGCCGGTGATCGCCACCGTGTCGCAGTGCATGGTCCCGGCCAGCCAGGCGAACCAGGGCGAGACCTGCCCGGCCAACGCCGCGCCGACCCCCGCCAAGCAGGTGGGCCTGCGGCCCGGCGACCGGATCGTCGCCTTCGACGGCAAGAAGGTCGACTCCTACGCCCGCCTCCAGGTGCTGATCCGCGACTCCGGCGGCCGCACGGTGCCGATGACGGTGCGGCGCGGCGGCGCGGACGTCGCGCTGAGCGTGCCGGTCACCCGCAACCAGATGCGCGACCTGACCGACCCCGACAAGATCGTCAACGTCGGCTTCCTCGGCATCACCCCGACCAGCGCCTACGAGCGGCAGGGGCCGGGCGTGGTGGCGTCCACGATGGTGGACCTGACCGAGCGCACCGCCGAGTCGCTGCTGCGGATGCCGCAGAAGATGGTCGGCGTCTGGAACGCCGCCTTCGGCGACCACGAGCGCGACCCCAACGGCCCGATCGGCGTGGTCGGCGTCAGCCGCCTGGGCGGCGAGGTGGCGGCCTCCGAGAAGATCGCCACCATCGACAAGATCGCGACGTTCGTCATGCTGCTCGGCTCGCTGAACCTGGCCATCGGCATGTTCAACCTGATCCCGCTGCTGCCGCTGGACGGCGGGCACATGGCGGGCGCGCTGCTGGAGGCGGTCAAGAAGGGCTTCGCGCGGCTGCTGCGCCGCCCCGACCCCGGGCCGGTGGACGTGGCCAAGGCGCTGCCGGTGACCTACGTGATGGCCAGCGTGCTGATCGTGATGGGCGCGCTGCTGATCTACGCCGACCTGGTCAACCCGATCCGGCTGTCCGGCTAGCCCCGCGGGTGAGCGGCCCGGCCGCTCACCCGCGCCCGCGTCGGCTCACATGCGGGCCGGCAGGTCCCCCGTCTTGAGGAAGGCGCGCAGGGTGTCCAGGTAGGGGTCGATGTCCAGGCCCTGCCCGGCCAGCCACGCGTCCGACCCGTAGGTGCCCGAGTAGCGCTCGCCGCCGTCGCACAGCAGCGTCACCACGCTGCCGCGCCGCCCCTCGCGCCGCATCTCGGCGATCAGCTGCACCACGCCCCACATGTTGGTGCCGGTCGAGCCGCCCACGCTGCGCCCGGTGACCTCGGTGGTCCAGCGCATCGCCGCGATCGACGCCGCGTCCGGCACCCGGACCATCCGGTCGATCACCGTGGGCAGGAACGACGGCTCCACCCGGGGCCGCCCGATGCCCTCGATCCGCGACCCGGCCGCGGTGCGCTCGGAGTCGCCGTCGCGGAAGGCGTCGAAGAACGCCGAGCCCTCGGGGTCCACCACCATCAGCCGGGTCTGGTGGCGCCGGTAGCGCACGTAGCGGCCGAGCGTCGCCGAGGTGCCGCCGGTGCCCGCGCCGACCACGATCCAGTCCGGTTCGGGGAAGCGCTCCAGCCGCAGCTGCTCGAAGATCGACTGGGCGATGTTGTTGTTGCCCCGCCAGTCGGTGGCCCGCTCGGCGTAGGTGAACTGGTCCATGAAGTGGCCGCCGCACTCGCGCGCCAGCCGCCGCGACTCGGCGTAGATCGTGGTCGGGTCGGCCACCAGGTGGCAGCGCCCGCCGTAGAACTCGATCAGCTCGATCTTCTCCGGGCTGGTGGCGGCGGGCATCACCGCCACGAAGGGCAGGCCCAGCATCCGCGCGAAGTAGGCTTCGGAGACCGCGGTGGAGCCGCTGGACGCCTCGATGACCGTGGTGCCCTCGCGGATCCAGCCGTTGGCCAGCCCGTACAGGAACAGCGACCGCGCCAGCCGGTGCTTCAGCGAGCCGGTCGGGTGCACCGACTCGTCCTTCAGGTACAGGTCGATGCCCCACTCCGGCGGCAGCGGGAACACGTGCAGATGCGTGTCGGCGCTGCGGTTGGCGTCGGCCTCCACGATGCGCACGGCCTCGGCGATCCAGGCCCGACAGGCCGGGTCGCAGCGGTCCACCTCAGGGTCCACGGCTCGATCTCCCTTGATCGTCTCACTTCTCCGCACGATATCCCCGCAGACCAGCGGGCATGATGGCAGGACGGGGGGTACATGTACGACTTCTTCGAGCAGCGCATCGTCGCGGGCGGCCGGCTGCCGCTGTTCGCCTTCTTCGTGGCGTTCATCGCCACCTTCGTGCTGACCCGGATCAACGTGCGGCTGATCCGGGCGGACGTGCGCTGGTGGTTCAAGAACGTCAAGGCCGGCGACCTGCACATCCACCACGTGGTGTTCGGCGTGGTGCTGATGCTGGTGGGCGGGGTGACGGGCCTCGCGGTCCCCGACGCCTACGGCGGGGTCGGGGTCGCGGCGGCGGTGGTGTTCGGCATGGGCGCGGCCCTGGTGCTGGACGAGTTCGCGCTGATCCTGCACCTCAGCGACGTGTACTGGACCGAGAAGGGCCGCGCGTCGGTGGACGCGGTGTTCATCGCGGTCGCCGTCACCGGGCTGCTGCTGCTCGGGATACGGCCGGTCGGCTTCGAGGGCCTCGGCGCCGACGAGGCCCTCGAGCAGGAGTTCGGCCGCGCCTTCATGATCAGCGTCTACGTCGCCTCGCTGGCGCTCAACCTGGCGCTGGCGGTGGTCACCCTGCTCAAGGGCAAGATCTGGACCGGGTTGCTCGGCCTGTTCGTGCCGCTGCTGCTGTTCCTCGGCGCCTTCCGGCTGGCCCGGCCCGGCTCGCCCTGGTCGCGCTGGTACTACCACCGGCACTCGCGCAAGTACCGGCGGGCGGCCTGGCGCGAGCGGCGGCTGCGCCGCCCGCTGATCAGGGCGAAGATCTGGATCCAGGAGTTCATCGCCGGGCGGCACGACCTGATCCCCACCGAGCTGCTGCCGGGCAAGGGCGGCGAACGGTCGCGCCGCAAGGCCGCGCCGCCGGACGGGAAGGAGCACCGCTCCAGAGGCGACTAGCGGCGTCAGTCCAGCACGGGCGCCACGGCCCGCACGGTGTCGATCGTGTCGGCCTCGCCGGCCTTCTTGTCGGGCCGGTAGCGCAGCACCCGGGCGAAGCGCAGCGCCAGCCCGCCCGGGTAGCGGGGGCTGCGCTGCACCCCGTCGAAGGCGATCTCCACGACCAGCTCCGGGCGCACGCGCACCGTCCAGCCGTCGTCCTCCACGGCGAGGGCGCCGAGCTTGTCGGTCTGCCAGGCCAACAGCTCGTCGGTCATCCCCTTGAAGGTCTTGCCGAGCATCACGAAACCGCCGGTCTCCGGATCGCGCGCGCCGAGGTGCAGGTTGGACAGCAGGCCCTGCCGCCGCCCGCTGCCCCGCTCGACCGCGAGCACCACCAGATCGAGGGTGTGGCGCGGCTTGACCTTGATCCAGCCCGCGCCCCGGCGGCCCGCCGTATAGGGGGTGTCCAGCGACTTGACCAGCACGCCCTCGTGCCCGAACGCGACGGCGGCGTCGAAGAACCCCTTGGCCTCGGCCGGGTCGGCGGTGACGGTCCGCGGCATCCGCAACTCCTCGGGCACCGCGCCCGCGAGGGCCGCGTAGCGCTCGGCGCCCGGCCGGTCGAGCAGGTCGGCCCCGTCCAGCCGCAGGACGTCGAACAGCAGCAGCGACAGGGGCACCGGCTCGGCGCCCTCCCTGGCGGCGCGGGTGGCGGTGCGCGCGGCGGTGACCTGGAAGGGGTGCGGGCGGCCGTCCGGGCGCAGCGCGATCAGCTCGCCGTCGAACACGGCCTCGCGCACCGGCAGCCCGCGCACCGCCTCGACGACCTCGGGCAGCCGCCCGGTGATGTCGTCCAGCGTGCGGGTGAACACCCGCACCTCGTCGCCCGCCACGTGGACCTGGGCGCGCACGCCGTCGAGCTTCCACTCGACGGCGGCGGGCCCGTCGAGCTTGGCGAGGGCCTCGGCCACGGTCGGCGCGGACGCCGCCAGCATCGGCCGGACCGGCCGCCCCACCTCCAGCGTGAACGCGCGCAGCCCTGCGACCCCATCGGCCAGCGCGGCGGTCGCGACCGGCCCCGGCGCGCCGCGCAGCATGATCGCGCGCCGCACCTCGGCGGCCGGCACGTCCGCGGCGGCGGCGACGGCCTCGGCCATCACGCCGTCGAGCGCGCCCTGCCGCAGCTCGCCCGACAGCAGGCGGACGAGGAAGTCCTGCTCGTCGCCGGTGGCCCGGCCGAGCAGCGCGGCGAGCAGCTCGCGCCGCCGCGCCACCGACCCCTTGCCGGAGACCGTGCCGATCTCGGTGAGGGCGGCGTCCACCCCGGTCACCGTGAGCGCTGGCCCGCCGGCGGGCGGCGGCAGGTCGCGCAGCGCCGCGTAGCCGACGCCGATCTGCCGCTGGGGCAGCTCGCCCGACAGGTAGGCGACCACGACGGGCGCGGCGTCCGGGCCGGCCTGGCGCAGGCACTCGGCCAGCGCCGCGACCTTGGCCTTGCGGGCCGAGGTCGAGGCGACCGTCTGCGAGGTTCGGGCGATCTCCGCGAGCAGCACCCTCCCAGTGTGACCATGGGGTCTGACATTTGACGCCACCGGGGCCCTGGTCACGGCGGGCCGGTCTGATTACCTTTTCGTGGGGGATAAGGGCACATGGGGGAGTGAGGAGCGGAGGAGTGGGCCTTCCGCGTCCGCAGGAGCCGTTCCAGCGGGTGTACTCGGCGCCGGAGCCGCCCGCGCCCGCGCGCCGCCCGAAGGTGCTGGCGCTGCTGGTGGCGGTGGTGTCGTTCGTGCTCGCCGCCGTGGCGGTCTTCTGGCTGGCCCCGGGCGGGACGGAACGGGAGAAGCCGACGGCCGCCAGCCCCGCGCCCAGCGCCGAGCCGACCCCGCCGCCCTCGGCCTCCGACGAGCCGTCCGCCTCGCCCGAGCCCACCACGCCGCCGCCGAGCAGCAGCGCGCCGCCGACGCAGGCCCCGGCCGTCGCCGCGCTGCCGCCCGCGTGCAAGACGGTGTCGCAGGCGACGCTGCGCAACCTGATCCCCAAGGCGAAGCAGACCGCGGGCGCGAACCGCGGCCTCACCAGCTGCACCAGCACCGCCGGGGACGGCTCCTACCGCTGGCTGCTGGTGGAGGCGACGCTGTACCCGCCGGACGACAGCGAGGCGCCGGTGGACCAGGCGCGCGGCCTGTACGCCTCCCGCTGGAACCAGGCGCACCAGCCGTCGATGACCGAGACGCTGGCGCTGGAGCGGCGGTCCGGGCTGGGCGACGAGGCCTACCACTGGTTCAAGGTGGACAAGGGCCAGCCGACCGTCACCGGCGAGGTCGTCGTGCGGGACCGCAACGTCGTGATCCGGGTCGGTTACAGTGAGAGCGTTCCGGCCCGGGGCCAGGCCGCCGGCCGCCGGCAGAGCTGCCTCGACAAAGCCGCGCGGGTCGCCCGCGAAGTGCTGACCGGCTTCCGTTAAATCATTTCTGACCTGAATCGGCCGATCATGACATATGTGCGGTCATTGCCTCCTAGGGTGTTTCGCAAAGGGGAGGGAGACGCCGATCGGTGCCCGGGTGACGCGGGTGGTCGGCGTGGCCGACGTCTGAGGAGGAGGACGAGACCGTGGCCGCACAACGGGCAGGAGTGTCCTGGGCCTGAGACCTGGGACGCAGGGGAGGGAACTCCCGGCCGACGGGCCGCGGGGCGCACGGCGCCCCGCGGCCCTTGCGCTCCCGGCCGGGGCGCGGAATTGCGCCGAATGCATCAGCGGTTAATGTGACATCCGGCCGCCGAAGGAATGGAGCAAAAGTGGAACCGGTTACTGTTTGGTGGGCGCGCCGCGAGGCGGCCCGCCCGGGACTGGCCGCGGTGCTCAATGCGGTCGAACAGGCCCGGCGCGACCGCTACCTCCGCGCCGAGGACCGGGACCGCTTCACCCTCGGCGCGGCGATCACCCGGCTGGCCCTGGCGCCGCTGCTGGGCCTGCCACCGGAACAGGTTCCGCTCACCCGCGCCTGCGCCGACTGCGGCGACCCGCACGGCCCGCCCCGCGTGTCCGGCGGCCCGCACCTGTCGGTCTCCCACTCCGGCGACCGCGTGGCCGTGGCGGTCTCCCCGCACGGCCCCCTCGGCGTGGACGTGGAGGCGGCCGCGGGCCGCGCGTCCGCCGACATCGCGGGCCACCTCCTGGCCCCGGGCGAGACCGCCCCCGACGAGGCGGCCCTCCTGGCCTACTGGACGCGCAAGGAGGCCCTCCTGAAGGCCACCGGCGACGGCCTGCGCGTCCCGATGACCGACCTGCGCGTGCCCCCGCCGTCGGCGGCCCCCCGCCTGCTGTCCTGGAAGGACCGCCCCGACCTGCCGCCCCGCTTCACGATGCGAGCCCTGGACGCGGGCCCCGGCCACACCGCCTGCCTGGCCCTGCTGGACCACCCGGACGCCCCGGTGCACGAACGCCCCGCCGACGCCCTCCTGACCACCACCGCCCGCTGATCAGGGGGCCAGTAGGCCCGCCTTGCGCCAGACGGCGCGGGCCGGGCCGTCCAGGAAGCCCACCTCGTCGAAGAACGCCGTGCACTTGCGGAACGCCCACGTCATCGTCGCGCGCCGGTGCGGGCTGCGGGCGGCCACGCGGCGGGCCAGTTTGGGGTCCAGGCCCACGGCGGCGTAGCAGGACGGGTCGATGAAGCGGCCGGAGATCAGGCGCGCGCTCTGGGCCAGGGCGTAGGCGGCCGCGCGGCGGCGGGCGGGGGAGGCGCGCACCACCATCCGCTTCATCTCCTCGCGCGCGTACTTGATGTGGCGGGCCTCCTCGATCACGTGGATGCGGGTGACCTGCCGGATCAGCGGCTGGATCTCCTCGTCGGGGAAGGTCAGGCGCTGGAAGGCGTCGGTGAACTCCTCCACCAGCAGGGTGCCCGCGAACATCGGCATCGGGTCGTAGACGAGGTTGATCAGCTTTCCGGCCTGGTACTCCAGCGGGTGCGGGCGGTTGGCGCGCAGGCCGCAGGCGCGCACCATGCGGCCGAACATGACCGAGTGGCGGCACTCGTCGGCGACCTCGGTCAGCGCGTAGGCCACGTGGCGGCTGTCGTAGCGCTGCCGGTAGGCGTGGTTGACCAGGCCCTGCATGAGCTGGAGCTCGGACCAGATGCCGAACGAGGCGATCGAGCACATCTCCCGCTTGGACAGCTCGACGCGCCGCCGGTGCGTCAGGCCGTCCCACAGCGGGGTCTCGTACAGCGAGACGAGCTGGGGCGGCATGTAGAAGCGGTCCGGGTCCTGGGGGGCGTCCCAGTCCACGTCCGTCTCGGGGTCGAAGGAGTGCTTGCGGGAGGTGCGCAGGAGGCGTTCGGCGACCACCTCCCGGTCGGTCAGCTCCAGGGTGTGGTCGCCGTCGCGGCAGCGGATCACGGCGGTGCGGGGGCGTTCGGTGGCCGAGGGAGCGGTCATGGTGGCTCCTTGTCCGGTGGGCGCCCCGCGCGGTCAGCTCTGCGGGGCGGGGATGCGGGCGATCAGGCGCAGCGTCGCGGGGGAGACCCGCGACAGCGCGCGCAGGACGTTGCTCTCGAAGTTGACCGGGACGACCGCCTTGTTCTTCACGATCGCGTCCACGACGCGCTCGGCGACCTTCTCGGCCGGGAAGCCGCGCAGCCGCAGGGCCTTGTCGCCCTTGACCTGGAGGCGGCGCGCGGTCTCGGCGTCCACGCCGACGCGGACGGCGTTGCGCGCGATGCCGGTCTTGGTGAAGCCGGGGCACACGGCGGTGACGCCGATGCGCGAGGAGGCCAGTTCGGCGCGCAGGCACTCCGACAACATGAGGACGGCGGCCTTGGTCGTGCAGTACGCGGGCAGCGCCGAGGACGGCGCGTAGGCCGCCGCCGAGGCGATGTTGACGATGTGGCCGCCGAAGTTGGGCTTGTCGGGCTTGGCTGGCAGCGCCGCGACGCGGTCGGCCATCTGCCGGCCGAACAGGCGCGAGCCGTGGACGACGCCCCACAGGTTCACGCCGAGGATGCGGTCCCAGTCCTCGATGCCGGTGTCCAGGAACGGGCCGGTCACCGCGATGCCCGCGTTGTTGACGACGATGTCGGGGGTCCGGTGGGCGGACTTCACCTCGGCGGCGAAGTCCGCCATCGCGTCGGCGTCGGACACGTCCACCCGGTAGGCCGTCCCGTCCGCGCCCAGCGCCCTGGCCAGCACCACCGTGCGCTCGGCGGAGTCGTGGTCGAGGTCGGCGGCGACCACCGTCGCGCCGCGCTCGGCCAGCGCGAGGGTGATGGCGCGGCCGAGACCGCTTCCGGCTCCGGTGATGACGGCGAGGGCGCCGTCGAAGTGCGCGAGGGGCATGAACGGCCTCCGGGGGGAAGGTGGGCGTTCCGGGCAGCCTACGAGGACGCGGCCTCGGCCGCGATCACCGCGTCCACCTCGGCCTTGCGGTCGGCCTCCTCGGCGGCGAACCGCTCGGCGTCCAGCCTCTCGGCGATCTCCTCGTCCTGCCCCATCAGCGCGTCGAGGTCGGACCTGGACGCCTCCAGCACGCCCATCTCCTCGAAGGTCGCCTGGATGCGCGGGCTCCACAGCCCGATGTCCTTCACGCACGGCACGATCCGGCTGAACAGCAGGCTCTGGAACATCCGCATGTAGGGGGAGTTGGCGACCAGCTCGTCCACCTCGGCGGGGTCGATGCCGAAGTTCGTCCAGATCTCCCGGCCCCGGATGCGGTCGCGCATGAGGTAGCAGCCGTCGATGACGAACTCCTCGCGCTCCTTCAGCTCCGGCGCCGACAGCTCCTTGTAGTAGTCGCGCAGCGCCAGCCGCCCGAACGCCACGTGCCGCGCCTCGTCCTGCATCACGTACGCCAGGATCTGCTTGGGCAGCGGCTTGGTGGTGATGTCGCGGATCACGCCGAACGCCGCCAGCGCCAGCCCCTCGATCAGCACCTGCATCCCGAGGTAGGGCATGTCCCAGCGGGAGTCGGTGAGGGTCTCGGTCAGCAGGTCCTGGAGCTTGGTGTTGATCGGGTAGACCATCCCGACCTTCTCCTGGAGGAAGCGGGAGAAGATCTCCACATGGCGGGCCTCGTCCATGGTCTGGGTCGCCGAGTAGAACTTGGCGTCCATGTCCGGGACCGACTCCACGATGCGGGCGGCGGTGATCATCGCGCCCTGCTCGCCGTGCACGAACTGGGAGAACTGCCAGGAGGTGGAGTGCTGGCGCAGCAGCCCCCGGTCCTTGTCGTTCATCTTGTCCCAGTGCGGCGTGCCGTAGATGGCCAGCGACTGGTCCGGGACGCCGAGCACGTTGTACGGATCGACCTCCAGGTCCCAGTCGATGCGCTTGACCGAGTCCCACTGCTTGTCCTTGCCCTTCTGGTACAGGGCGAGCAGGCGGTCGCGGCCGTCGTCGTACTCCCAGGTGAACCGGGCGTCGCCGGCCAGCGGGACGTCCCAGGTGGACGTGGGGACGGGGTCGGTGTACAGGTCGTGTGTCGACACGGGCACCCCTCCGAGGGCGAGGCGTACGTACAACGTACGTACGACGTACGTTGTACGTACCGTGTCACGCGTCACTTACGGTGTCAACGAACGAGAGGGAACCAGGCCCATGGCCGACGATGTGAGCCCGGTCACCCCCGCAGCGCGCCCCGCGCTGACCAGGGAGCGCATCATCCGCGCGGCGATCGACCTGATCGAGCGCGAGGGCGCCGAGGCGCTGTCGATGCGCCGGGTCGCCGCCGCGCTGGAGGTGGCGGTGATGTCGCTGTACAACCACGTGCCCAACAAGGCCGCGCTGCTGGAGGGCGTCGCCGAGCACGTCGTCTCCGGCATGGACTTCGACGGCGACCCCGCCGAGGACTGGCGCGACCGCGCCCGCGCGCTGGTGCGCGCCTTCCGCAAGGTCGCCCACGACTACCCGCGCTGCATGACGATCGTGCTCACCCACAAGGTCGACTTCCCCGTGGGCCTGCGCCCGGCCGAACGCGCGCTGGCGCTGGCCGAGGTCGCCGGGTTCGACGGCGAGACCGCCGTGCGCATCATGCGGGCGCTGATGGCCTACGCGCTCGGCGCGCAGATGCGCGAGATCGGCGCGATGAAGACGCTGGACAACCTGTCGGCCCAGCCCGCCGAGACGTTCGCCGGGCTCGACGCGCGCGAGTTCCCGCACGTGGTCGCGATGGCCGCGCACCTGGTGCGGCACGACCCCGAGACCGACTTCGAGTTCGGCCTCGACCTGCTGATCAGTGCTCTGGACGCGCTGCCCCGGACAGGTAGGGGCTGAGGCCCCGCCAGCAGAAGTCGCTCATGTAGCGGGCGGCCTCCTCGGCGCTGACCTCGGGGCGGCCGATGCGCCACAGCGCCAGCCGCTCGCAGCCGCCGATGATGATCTCGGTGTGCGCCTCGATCACCGCGCTCGGCGCGTCCGGCGCGTAGACGGCCAGCACCCCGGCGATCAGCTCGCTCTGCTGGCGGCGGGTCGCCTCGATCGCCTCGGCGGTGCGCGGGGGGCCGGCGAGCGGCTCCTGCAGCAGCATCGCGAACGACCGGCTGTGGGAGTCGACGAAGGCGAAGTAGGCGACCATGCCGCGCCACAGGATGTCCTCGGGCGTGGTGGCCCCGGCGACGGCCTTCTGCGTCTCCTCGTACAGCTCGGCCCGGGAGCGGCCGATGCACGCCATCAGCAGGCCCTCCTTGGAGCCGAAGTACTCGTACAGCATCGGTTTCGACACGCCGCAGCGCTCGGCGATCTCGTCCATGGAGGTGGCCCCGTAGCCCTGCTCGCCGAAGACCTCCTCGGCGACGTCCAGCATCTGCCGCTCCCGCTGGGCGCGGGACATGCGGCGGCGGCGCGGCCGGTCCGGTGTGGCGCTGCTCACAGCGGAATCCTATCTGTTGGACCTACCGTCAGTAACCTACTCGCGGTAACTTACCCAGAGTAGGTTACCGCGAGAGGCAGGTGCAGGTCATGAGCGAGCGCTCCCCGGCCATCGTCATCATCGGGTCCGGATTCGCCGGCCTCGGCATGGCGATCCAGCTGAAGAAGTCCGGCTTCAACGACTTCGTCGTCCTGGAGAAGAGCGGCGCCCTCGGCGGCACCTGGCACGACAACACCTACCCCGGCTGCGCCTGCGACGTGCCGTCGCACATGTACTCCTTCTCCTTCGAGCTGAACCCCGGCTGGTCGCGGATGTTCGCGCCGCAGCCGGAGATCCGGGCGTACATGGAGCGCACCGCCGACAGGTACGGCGTGCGCGACCACCTGCGCTTCAACAGCCACGTGGAGGCGCTGGAGTACGACGACGCCGCCAAGCGCTGGGACGTCACCCTCACCGACGGCGCCGTCCTGCGGCCCAAGGCCGTGGTGTCCGGCATCGGCGCGCTGCACATCCCCTCCTACCCCGACCTGCCGGGCATCGAGCGGTTCCAGGGCACGACCTTCCACTCGGCCGAGTGGGACCACGACTACGACCTGGCCGGCAAGCGCGTCGCGGTCATCGGCACCGGCGCCTCGGCGATCCAGTTCGTGCCGCAGATCGCCAAGCGGGTCGAGAACCTGGTGCTGTTCCAGCGCACCCCGCCGTGGATCCAGCCCAAGCCCGACCGCCCGATCCCCGCGCCGGTGCGCAAGGTGTTCGAGAAGGTGCCGGCCGCGACCCGCGCGTTCCGCAACGGCATCTACTGGACGCTGGAGGCCCGCGCCGTCGGCTTCACCATCGACCCGCGCCTGTCCACGCCCATGGAGAAGCTGGCCCGCTGGCACATCAAGCGCCAGATCGCCGACCCCGAGCTGCGCGCCAAGGTCACCCCCGACTACACCGTCGGCTGCAAGCGGGTGCTGCTGTCCAACGACTACTACCCGGCGCTGACCCGCCCCAACGTGACGGTCGAGACCGCCGGCGTCGCCGAGGTGCGCGAGCACTCGATCGTCACCGCCGACGGCACCGAGTACGAGGTCGACGCCATCATCTACGGCACCGGCTTCAAGGTCACCGACGCCCTCAACGAGCAGCGCATCGTGGGCCGCGACGGCCGCAAGATCCAGGAGCAGTGGGCCGGCGGCATCGAGGCCTACCGCGGCACCACCCTGCCCGGCTTCCCGAACCTGTTCTTCCTGCTCGGCCCGAACACCGGCCTCGGCCACAACTCGGTCGTGTTCATGATCGAGACGCAGATCCAGCACGTGCTGAGCTGCCTCCGCCTGCTCCAGGAGCGGGAGGCCGACGCCATCGAGCCCAAGCCCGAGGCGCTGCGCGCGTTCAACGACCGGATGCACAGGCGGCTGCGCCGCTCGGTCTGGAGCGAGGGCGGCTGCCAGAGCTGGTACCTCGACGAGAACGGCGTCAACCGCACCCTGTGGCCCGGGCACACCTTCGAGTTCTGGGCCAGCACCCGCAAGGCGAAGGCCGAGGACTACACCTTCACCTACTGATCCGCCTGCCGACCCGCCCGCGGTCCACCGCCGAGGGGGCGCGCCTCCAGCAGGGCGACGCCCCCCGGCAGGTCGATCTCCCGGTCCAGCCGCAGGTCCGCCTCCTCCAGCAGGGCGCGGTACTGGGCGCGGGTGCGCTCGGCCCCGTCGCCGAACAGCGCGAGCATCCGGATGTCGCCGTCCAGCCCGACGTGCGGGCGGTCGTCGTCCGGCAGCGCGTACTCCAGCACCAGCACCCGGCCGCCGGGCGCCATCGCCGCCCGCACCGCGCGCAGGATGCGCACCGCGTCGGCGTCGGACCAGTTGTGCAGGACGCTGCCCAGCAGGTACGCGTCGGCGCCCGCCGGGATCCCGCCGCCGAAGAAGTCGCCGCCGACCGCCTCGGCCCGGTCCGCCAGCCCGGCGGCCTTCAGGTGGTCGCGGGCGGCGGCGGCCACGTGGTCCAGGTCGAACAGCACGCCGCGCAGGTGCGGGTGCGCGGTCAGGACCGTGCTGAGGAAGTGGCCCTTGCCGCCGCCGACGTCCACCAGCGTGCGGACGCCGGAGAAGTCGTAGCGGTCGGCGACGGCCTGCCGGTGCGGCACCGCCCGCGAGGTCATGTAGTCGTCGAACAGCCGCGCCCGCTCGGGGTTCCGCGACAGGTGCTCGTACAGCGGGCCGTGCTCGTCGGCGAACGCCGACCGGCCCTCCCGCACCGTGCGCGGCAGGTGGTCCAGCGCGTACCGCATCTCCGGCCCGGCGTTCATCAGCACGGCCGGCAGCGTCGAGTCCGGCGCGTCGGCGCAGAGCGTCGCCCCGGCCGGGGTGAGCGCGTAGCGGCCGCCGGGCGCGGACGCGACCACGCCCGTCCCGGCCAGCTCGCGCAGCACCCGCGCCAGCGCGCCGGCGTCGGCGCCGCAGCGCCCGGCGAGCTCCGCCGGGGTCAGCGGCGCCTCCCGCAGATGCTCGGCGCCGCCCAGCCGGGCCAGCGTCGCCAGCGCCGCGAACCGCGACAGCCCCCCGATGACGTCCCAGATCAGCTCGGTCGGATCGGTGCTCATGAGACCCCTCCCGCGCCCCGGTGCCAGGCCAGGACGCGCCGCTCGGTCAGCTGGAACAGCGTGTTGAGCGCCAGGCCGAGCACGCCCAGCAGCACCACCCCGCTCCAGAGCCCGGCGTTGTTGAAGTTGCGTTGCTGCTGCAGGAGCTGGAAGCCGATGCCGGAGGTGGCGCCGACCATCTCCGACACCACCATGAGGATCAGCGCCAGCGACAGGCTGATGCGCATCCCGGCGAAGACCTTGGGCGCGGCGGCGGGCAGGATCACCCGGACCAGGCGCTGCCCGGCCGACAGCCGGAACGCCGCGGCGGTGTCGAGGTACTGCCGGTCCACCCCGCGGGCGCCCTCGGTGGCGTTCAGCAGCACCGGCCAGACGATGCCGAACAGGATGGTGGCCAGCTGCATCTGCGCGCCGCCCTCGAACAGGGCGATGAAGAACGGCAGCAGCATGATGGGCGGGATCGCGTAGCCGAAGTGGATCAGCGGCCGGACGTAGCCGTACAGCCGCGCCGACCGGCCGAGCGCCACGCCCAGCGCCGTCCCGACCAGGCCCGCGGCCGCCCACGCGGCGAGCAGCCGCGCCACGCTGCCGGGGAAGTCGGCGAGCGCCGCCTCGGTCAGCCACAGGTGCGCGGCCGGACCGCTGAACCACAGCTCGCGCGCCATCGACGCGATCCCCGACGGCGGCGGGTAGTCGATGTTCTCCGCGCGCCGCGCCAGCAGCTCCCACAGCGCGAGCGCGGCCGGGACGGGGACGACCCGCAGCAGCAGGTGCGCGGCCCTCACGCGGCACCGCCCGTCCGGCCGACGTTCCAGCGGAACAGCCGGCGCTCGGCGCGGGTGAACAGCAGGTCGAACGCCAGCCCGAGCAGGCCCGCCCACACCGTCGCCGCGATGATCATCTCGATGCCGTCCTCGCTGCTCCCGGCCTCCAGCACGAACACCCCGATGCCCGACTGGCCGCCCGCCATCAGCTCCACGCTGATCGCCAGGATCAGCGCGATGCCCGAGGCGACCCGCACCCCGGTCGCGATGAACGGCGCGGTGCTCGGCAGCGACACCCGGCCGAGCACGCTGAGCGCCCCGAACCCGAACGCGCGCAGCGTCTGCTTGGCCACCGGGTCCACCTCGCGCAGCCCGTAGACGGTGTTGATCAGCACCGGCCAGCTCGCGCCGAACGCGATCACCACCAGCTTCAGCTCCAGCTTCCCGGGGAACAGCACCATCGCCAGCGGGATCACCGCCACCGACGGGATCGGCCGCAGGAACTCGATGAACGGCCGCGCGGCGGTCTCCACCGGCGGCACCGATCCGATCAGCAGCCCCGCCGGGACCGCGACCGCCACCGTCAGCGCGAGTCCGGCGGCCCACGCCAGCAGCGTCGCGCCGACGTGGCCGAGGAACGCGCCGTCCCCGGCCAGCCGGGCCGCGCGCGCCAGCACCGCCGACGCCAGCGGCAGCACCTTGGGGTCGACCACCTCGGCGCGCCCCAGCAGCTCGGCGCCGCCGAGGAAGACCAGCACCCCGAGGACCCCGCGCCGCAGATCGGGGTCGCGCCGCCGCGCCCGGACCGGCGCCGCCCGCCCGGACCGCACCGGCCCAGGCAGGGCGGGAGAGGAGACCGGGCTCATCCGGTCGAGCCCACCAGGATGGCCTTGGCGTCGGCGGACTTCTTCAGGTAGCCGAACTCCTTCATCAGGTCGGCGACCCGCTGGATGCGCTGGGGGTTCAGCGAGGTCGGGTAGCCCGGCAGCACGATGACCTTCACCGCGTCCTTGTCGATCTTGGTGTAGGTCGGCACGATGTCCTGCACCTCGCGCCGGTTCTCGGCGGCGAGCTTCTGCCCCTTCAGCACCGCGCGCTGGAAGGCCGCCACCGTCTTGGGGTTCTCCTCGGCGAACTTCTCCGACACCTGCCATCCGGCGATCGGCAGGTCGGCGGTCGGGCCGGTCATGGTGTCGGCCACCGTGCGCAGCCCGAGCTTGCTCTGCCCGGTGGTGACGAACGGCTCGGTCACCCACGCCGCGTCGATGTCGCCCTTCTGCAGCGCGGGCCCCATGTTGGGGAACGGGTATTCCACGAACTTCACGTCCCCGGCCGCGACACCGTGCGCTTTCAGCGTCGCCGCCACCGCCAGCTCGCCGACGTTCCGCAGGGTGTTGACCGCGATCTTCTTGCCCTTCAGATCGGTGGCGGTCTTCACCTTCGAGTCCTTGCGGACCATCAGGTTGAACAGATTCGGCTTGGCCTCGGCGGCATCGGCGACGATCTTCACCTTGGTGCCGTTCTCGCGGGCCAGGAACACCGAGGTGTAGTTGGTCTGGGACACGTCCAGGCTGCCGGCCATCACCTGCTTGGTCGCGGTCGCCCCGCCCTGCACCGTCTCCAGCTTGACGGTCAGGCCCTCCTCCTTGAAGTAGCCCTTGGCCTGCGCCAACGGCACCGCGGCGGCGTCGGCGATGGGGAGCAGGCCGACGGTCAGGGTGGACTTCTCCAGCCCGTTGGGCCCGACGGCCTTCTTGTCGTCGGATCCGCCGCACGCGGCCAGCGCCAGCGCGGCGGCCAGGGTGAGCGGAAGTAGGCGACCGACCCTCATGAACTGCTCCTGCCTGCGAAAAGGGAAGCGAAAAACCGGCGTCCGCAGGGGACGCCGGCCGGGGAACGCGGGTCAGCTTAGTCACAAGATCGCGCAATGCAGATCGTTTGCGCGCACCTCCGGATAACTGGCCCTTTTCGGCCACTCTTTTCGGTCTTTATGGTTCGGGTCGCCCGCCGGGGAACGCGGCGGCGCGGCCTATTTCAGCGGCGCGAACAGCGGCCTGATCCCGGTGATGAGCTGCCGGATCACCGGCCGCTGCTCGGCCGGGGTGCGGCCGCGCAGGTCCAGCACCGGGTCGAGGCCGTCGTAGTACGGCGACAGCGCCAGGTAGGGCAGCGCCATCAGCATCAGCGCCGACAGGACGTCCAGGTCGGCGTCGGGCCGGATGTCGCCGCGCTCGCGCCACAGCGCCAGCGTCGGGTGGATGACCTGGAGGTAGTGCTGGTTGGCGGTGTCGCGCACCACCGACCGCACGCTGTTGTCCAGCTCGAAGTTGGTCGCGGCGGTCACCGCGCGCTCCAGCGGGTGGGCCGCCATGTACTCGGTCCACTCGCACAGGACGTCGAACAGCCACTCGTCGAAGGGCTGCTCGAAGTCCAGCGCCGCGATGCGGCGCTCCATCTCCTCGCGGATGCGGCGCGAGGTCTCGTCGCACACGAACGCGAAGAACTCCAGCTTGTCGGTGAAGTACTGGAACAGCGAGCCCTTGGCGATGCCCGCCTCGCGCGCGATCGTGTTGAGGCTGCCGGTGGAGTAGCCGTGCTCGCCGAACTCGCGCATCGCCACCTCCAGCACCCGCTCGCGCTTGGCGACGTTGAGCCGGAACCACGTGGATGTGGGCATGGACCTGGCGACTCCACTTCCGATTGCGGGCGGCTGACCGCCCCCTGACCCGACGGTCAGGCTATCGGGAGAGCCGCCGGAAGGGGGATGAATCCTCGCTCCGGGGTCCCGATCCGGCCTTCGGACGATATTCAGGGAACGTTCAGGCCAACTTCGGGAGAGAACCAGGCGTCAATAGAGAACGACCGCGTCGTGATCGTCGCGGTCGGTCCCCTCGGAAGCCCGGCGTCCTTCCCGCTTCAGGACGCCGGTCGTGCCGCACCGGTGCGGCACGGAACATGGAGGCGTCATCATCCCCATCACACGCACCCGCGTGCGCAACACGGCCGTCCTCACCGCGGCGGCCGGCGCGGCCGCCTACATCCTGGTCGGCCTGCCCGCCCAGGCCGAGGCGGCCCCCGGCTCCCTGCGGCTGATGACCGGCGCCCCGAGCGTCGAGCTCAGCCGCGACTCCGGCGGCTCCGTCTACCTCGACGTGGGCGCCTACCTGGCCGCCGACAAGGCCCCGTTCGAGGTCCGGCTCAACCGCCGCTCCTACAACGAGCCGATCTCGCTCACCCAGGTGGTCCGGGACGGCGCCAAGGTCTCCCACCGCAAGCTCCCCGGCAACCTGGTCAAGGACTTCTCCGGCTTCAACGCCATGGTCCGGACCACCCTGACCGACGCCAAGGGCCGCAAGGTCATGGACCGGACGGCCGGGTTCTGCCCCAACGGCTACGAGGCCAGCCGCATCCGGCCCGACGCCCCGGCGGTGTCCAAGTACCCGACCGGCTGCCCCACCAACCCCTTCACCCTCGGTTCGGTGTGGGGCGTCGAGGGCGGCTGGGCGGTGCCGGCCGGCGGCGGCATGTACGAGCAGGGCGGCCCGGTCAAGCTGGCGGCCGGCAAGTACACCGCCAAGGTGTGGGTCACCAAGTCCTACCAGAAGGCGCTGGGCATCAGCGGCGCGGTGCAGACGGTGAAGGTCACCGTCAAGCAGGCCCGCCCCGGCCAGCGCAGCGCCGCCCAGCAGGCGAAGGCCAAGCAGCCGCCGGCGACCGGCCACCTGGCGCACTGGCTGCGCTCCCAGGGCAAGGGCGAGGCCCTGGCCAAGTCCGCCCCGGCCGACCTCGCCAAGCCGCGCTCGTCCCCGCCGGTCGGGGCGGCGTCGGTGCCCGCGAACGGGCCCCGGCCCGACCTGCGCGCGCTGCCGGCGTTCAACGTGATGATCCAGAAGATCGCGCCGAACCCGAAGCGGCCCAAGGTGAAGAAGGAGTACCTGACCTTCGGCGCCAACGTCTGGAACGGCGGCACCTCGCCCCTGGTCGTGGACGGCTTCCGCCGCCCCGGCAAGGACCTGATGGACGCCTACCAGTACTTCTACGACGCCCAGGGCCGCGAGGTCGGGCACGCCCGGACCGGCGACTTCAAGTGGGACCCGCGCCCCGGGCACGTGCACTGGCACTTCCTGGACTTCGCCAACTACAGCCTCGTGGACGCGGCCAAGAAGCAGGTCGTGCGCAGCCAGAAGGAGGCGTTCTGCCTGGCCAACACCGACGCGGTGGACTACACCGTCCCCTACGCCAAGTGGAAGCCCGGCAACACCGACCTGTCCACCGCCTGCGGCTACCAGAGCTCGCTCTCGATCCGCGAGGTGCTGGACATCGGCTCGGGCGACACCTACGACCAGTACCTGCCGGGCCAGTCGTTCGACCTGGCCGGGATCAAGAACGGCACCTACTACATCAAGGTGCTGGCCAACCCCGTCCGCCGGCTGCACGAGCTGAACGTCAACAACAACACCTCGTACCGGAAGATCGTGATCGGCGGCACCGTCGGCAAGCGCACCGTGAAGGTGGAGCCGGTCGGCCTCGTCAAGGAGGCCCCGGCCCGCGGCTGACCCCCGCGACCCGCTGAGGGGGAGCGACCCCCGAGCGCGCCCCGGCCCGTCGGGCCGGGGCGCGCCCGCGTCAGCGGGCCAGGCGGATGAGGATGCGCACGACCTCGTCCAGGATCTCGTGCGCCTCGGTCCGGTCGTCGGCCAGCGCGATCTCCCGGCCCGCCTCGCCGATGACGGTGGTCAGCACCAGGCTCAGCACCTGCGTCGCGCGCTCGCCGCCGTGGCCGCGCAGCAGCTTGGTGTTCTGCCCCACCCACTTCTGCGCGCGCTTGCGGCGCATCAGCGAGAAGCCGGACGGCCCCTCGCCGCCGTGGAACAGCCGGGCCGCCTCGCGGCGCTCCCAGCACACCTCCAGGTAGGCGCGGGCGCCCGCGACGAACAGGGCGATCGGGTCGTCCTCCCCGGCGGCGCGGGCGGCGGCCACCGCCTCGGCCGCGCGCTTCTCCTGCTCGCCCGACAGCTCCTCGTACAGCGCCAGGTACAGCCCCGCCTTGCCGCCGTAGTGGTGGTAGAGGCTGCCGACGCTGATGCCCGAGCGCTCCACGATCTCGGCGATCCCGGCGTCGGCGTACCCGCGGTCGGCGAACACCCGCTGGGCCGCGCTCAGCAGCGCCTGCCGCGTGGCGTCCGCCCGCGCCCACTGCCGGCCGCCGCCGCCCGCCTCGCCGCCCGCCCCGCCTTCGCCGTCCTGGCGCGTCCTGCTCGTCCGCATCCCCACATGGTGCACGGGTGAGGGCCCCGTCACCAAGCGGTGACAGCGAAACGCCGGTCAGTACCAGTGGTGCCTCGACCACCACGACCACGCGCCGCAAGGGTCCTTGTAGCGGGCCTTGATGTAGTTGAGCCCCCACGCGATCTGGGTGGGGGAGCTGGTCTTCCAGTCCGCGCCGGCGCTGGCCAGCTTCTCGGGGGGCAGGGCCTGGGGGATGCCGTAGGCGCCGCTGGAGGGGTTCTCGGCGCGCTCGTTCCAGCTGCTCTCGCGCTCCCACAGCGTTTCGAGGTCGTCCCAGCAGCGGTCCCAGCCCTTGAGCGCGGCCATCTTGCGGGCGTACTTCTTGTTCTGCCCGGCGCTGGGATTGGACCGTGCCAGCCGTTCGCGCTCCTGCCGCTCGCG
Source organism: Spirillospora sp. CA-253888 (assembly GCA_050936435.1). Classification (GTDB taxonomy): domain Bacteria; phylum Actinomycetota; class Actinomycetes; order Streptosporangiales; family Streptosporangiaceae; genus Spirillospora. The sequence continues at coordinate 2,091,225 of JBNJMT010000001.1, read as the reverse complement.
GAGCGCGGCCCGCGCCTTGGCGTCGCGCTCGGCCTTCTCCCTGAGCGCCTTCAGGTCGCGCTGCTGCTTCTCGTAGGCGTTCTTCTTGGCCTGCGCGACGACGCCCGCGGCGACCGCGTCCATGTCGGAGCTCGTCATCATCGCCAGCATGTCGTTGGTGGACAGATCTTCCGGGATGCCCGGCGGCGGCTCGTCGGAGCCGCCGCCGAGATCGTCCAGGTCCACCAGCGCCACCGCCGCGACCAGCCCGCCCAGCGTCACCACGGTGATGGTCACGTTGTGGGTGAGCAGCCGCCACACCGCGCGTCCCCGCCGTGGCGGGGGCGGTGCGGAGGAGGTCTCCTCGGGGGAGATGCGGGGCCTTCTGCGTGTGCCGTGACTCGATGGCATGAGAGACAGGGTGCCTTATCGCCGGAGTGCGGTGTCCGTTTCTCGACGAGGTACGCGCGCGGGGCCGCGGAGGTTCGACGGCGGCTCTTACAGGTCGAGGTCCCCGGCCGCGATGCGGGCGGGCTGGAGCGCCTCGAACAGGTCGCGGTGCAGCCCGTCCAGGGACGCGAGGGAGCTGTCCGGCCCGCCCAGCGCCAGGTTCACCGCGCCGATCGTCTCGCGCCCCGCGTCGGTGATCTCGACCAGGGTGGCGCGGCGGTCGTGCGGGTGCGGGCTGCGCGCGGCGAGGCCCGCGGCCTCCAGCTGGTCGACGGTGAGCTTCACCGACGTCGGATGCATCATCACGATCCGGCCGAGGGTGCTGAGGCGGGCGCGGCCGGAGCTGGTCAGCGCGAGGGTGGTGAGCAGGAAGTATCCGGTACGGCCGAGACCGTGCTTTTTGAGCTCGGTCTCCAGCGCCTTCGTCATGATCTGATGAAGCCGGCCGACCGCGCAGATGGCCATGAAGGGCCAGGGGCCGCCCGGCAGGCCCTGGTCGCTCCAGCGGTCGTGGATGCCGGTGACCAGCGGGTCGGCGGGGTTGACCTGCGGTTCCGGCCGGTCGGTTGTCTCGGTGTGCACCGCCCGATCGTATCTTCGGACAAATCGCTATGTAAGTACTCGCTTCTTAGACCTTTCTTCAATAGAGTGCTTCAGATCACAGGCGGAGCCGGGAGTGTCGATGTGACACTGCTGCGACCGCTGTGGTCCCGGTCCCGGTCGGGATCGTGACGGCGCGGCCGGACGCCACCCCGGCGGCCGCGCCGCACGTGCGCAGACCGGACCCGGCGTATCGGATGGGCGCCGACGTCCGAGAACGAAGGAGGCTGGAATGACCCTTCACCCTGCCCCCGAGGGGGAGGTCTCCGGCTGATGGCCTTGAGCCTGACCAAGGCACCAGACCTGGCCCGCCGCAGGGTCGAGACCGCGCTGGACGAGACCGGGCTGCTGTGCGTCACCCTCCTGGAGGGCCTGCGCCGCACCTGGGACCTCCGCCAGTGGTGGGGCGAGTTCATCGAGCAGTGCTGGTTCCTGGCCCGCGTGACCAGCGTCCCGGTCATGCTGATCGCGGTCCCGCTGGGCGCCACCATCTCCCTACAGGTCGGCGACATCGCCCGGCAGCTCGGCGCGCAGTCGGGCACCGGAGCCCTGCTGGTCGCCGCCATGATCCAACAGGTCGCGCCGCTGGCGGCGGCCCTGCTGGTGTCGGGCGTGGGCGGCTCGGCGATGACCTCCGACATGGGCGCCCGCAACATCCGCGACGAGCTCGCCGCGATGGAGGTCATGGGCATCAACCCGATCCACCGCCTGGTCACCCCCAGGCTGTGGGCGGCCAGCACCGTCTCGGCCCTGCTCTGCTCGGTGGTGATCCTCGCCGGCGTGCTGGGCGGCTACTACTTCAACGTGATCCAGCAGGGCGTGAGCTCCGGCGCGTTCTTCGACGGCGCCACCACGCTCCTGCAGTTCTCCGACCTGGTCGTCACGCTGTTCAAGGCTTGGATCTTCGGCTTCGTCGCCGCCGCGGTCGCCTGCTACATGGGCATGAACTGCGACTACGGACCGGTCGGCGTCGGCCGCGCGGTCAACAAGGCGGTCGTGGTCACCTCCATCGTGGTCTTCGCCGTCAACTACGTGATCGAAATGGTCTACCTGGTCCTCGTCCCCCGGAAGTTCTGATGGTCGCCATTTCCCCCGTACGCAGACTGGGCCGGGCCGTCCAGGTCAGGACCGCCGGCCTGGCCGCCTCCGCCAACCTGCCGATCTTCCTCGGCCGGGTGCTCTACCACCTGCTGTTCGACATCGTCCTGCGACGCAAGTACGGCAAGACCCTGGCCAAGCAGGTCTCCGACATCACCGTCGGCGTCGGCGCGCTGGTGATCGGCGGCGGCATGATCTTCGTGATCGCCACCATGTCGCTGGCCACCGGCGCCATGGTCGGCCTGCAGGGCTACCCGGGCCTGGAGCGCATCGGCGCCGAGGCCTTCACCGGCCTGGTCGCCTCCTACTCCAACGTCCGCGAGGTCACCCCGATCATCGCCGGCGTGGCCCTGGTGGCCCAGGTCGGCACCGGCTTCACCGCCGAGATCGGCGCGATGCGCATCTCCGAGGAGATCGACGCGCTGGAGGTCATGGGCATCAACTCGCTGGCCTACCTGGTGTGCACCCGGGTGGCCGCCGGGGTGATCGCGCTGGTGCCGCTGTACCTGGTGTCGCTGTTCATGGCGTTCTTCGCCACCCGGTTCATCTCGATCCAGTACTACGGGCTGTCGCCGGGCATCTACGACTACTACTTCCACCTCTACCTGCCGCCGATCGACGTGTTCTACAGCGTCATCAAGGTCGCGGTGTTCGCCTTCATCGTGATGTTCATCCACTGCTACCGCGGCTACTACGCCGCCGGCGGTCCGGTCGGCGTCGGCGTCGCGGCCGGCCGGGCGATCCGCGAGTCCACCATTTTGATGATCCTGATGAACCTGGTGCTGTCGTACATCTTCTGGGGTCACGGCAGCACAGTGAGGCTGACCGGATGAGCGACGAACCCCTGTCCACCCGTTCCCGTACCGCCTTCGGGCTGGCCGGCGCGGGCGTCATCGCGGCCGCCGCGGTGGCCGTGGCGCTGGGCTCCACGCCCTCGCACGGCGGCTCCACCTACTACCAGGCCTCGTTCTCGCGCGCCGGGCAGGGCCTGGACCCGCAGAAGTCGGACGTGAAGATCCGCGGCATCACCGTCGGCACGGTGGACCGCATCGACCTGGCGCGCGACGGCCGGGTCTCGGTGCGCATCCGGGTGGACGAGGGCGTGCGGATCCCGCAGAGCACCAGCGCCCGGATCGAGCCGCTGTCGGTGTTCGGCCCCAAGGACATCGCCCTGGACCTCGGCTCGGGCGAGCAGGGCGGCCCCTACCTCGCCGACGGCGGCCGCATCGCGCGGACCACCGACCCGCAGGAGCTGTCGGACACCGCCTGGCCGACCTACCGGCTCACCAAGGCCATCAACCCCGACGAGCTGGCGACCATCCTGCACACCTTCTCGGCCGGGCTGAACGGCCAGGGCCCGGCGCTGCGCCGCACCCTGGACAACGGCGGCAAGGTGATCGACGCCGCGCACGCCAACCGCGCGGTCATCCGGCAGCTCATCGGCGACCTGACCGGCCTGTCGGGCACGCTGGCCTCGCGCGGCGACACCCTCGTCAAGGTCGCCGACGACTTCAACGCCATCGCCCCGGTCATCCACGGGCGCCCCGACAAGGTGCAGCAGCTGCTCGGGGAGTCCGGGCGGCTGGCCGACACCGTCGGCGGGACGCTGCAGCGCCAGGGGCACAACGTCGGGCGGATCATCGACGGCGGCGGCAAGGCCCTGCGGGTGCTGGCGCAGGAGCGGCGCAACGTGCCGATCCTGCTCGACAGCCTCAACGGCTTCTTCAACCTGCTGTCGCAGATCATCCGCGTGCCGGGCCCGAACGGCACCACCCTCGCCCAGGCGAGCAACACCCTGCCGCTGGACCTGTGCCAGACGCTGATCGACGTGTGCCCGAAGCCGCCCGAGAAGACGGCCTTCGACCAGAAAGTGAAGACGGGGACCAGGATGGTGATACAGCCATGATCGGCCGGATCACCGGCGGGCGCGTGCGGGGCGGCAAGCCCGGCCGCGGCCCGCAGTACGCGGTGACCGCCAAGTTCGGCGTGTTCGTGGTGGTGACGGCGCTGCTGACCTTCTTCATCGGCCAGCAGATCCTGGGCACCAGCTTCCGCGACCGCTACCGGCTGACCGCCGAGTTCGACGATGTCACCGGCCTGCTGGAGGGCGACATCGTCAAGATCGCCGGTACGCCGGTCGGCCAGGTCGCCGGCATCAGGGTGGTGCGCGGCAAGGCCGTGGTGCGCATGGAGGTGGACCGCGAGGTCCGCGTCCCGGCCGACTCCACCGCCGCGATCCGCTGGCGCAACGTGATGGGCCAGCGGGTGGTGTACCTGGAGCCGGGGCGGAGCCCGAACCGGCTCGGTCCGGGCTCGCGCGTCCCGCACACCCGCTCGGTGGTGGACCTCGGCGAGATCGTGAACGCGCTCGGCCCGCTGACCCGCAACCTGGACCCCGCCCAGCTCAACAAGATCCTGTTCTCGCTGTCGCAGGCGCTGGAGGGCAACGAGGGCAACATCAACCAGATGATCAACAGCCTGGACGGGCTGCTGGCCACCGTCGCGGTCCGCAAGCAGACGATCTCCCAGATGATCGACAACTACGAGACCGTCAGCGCGGCGGTGGCGACCCGGGACCGGCAGATCGCGGCGAGCGTGGACAACCTGGCCGAGCTCACCAAGGTGTTCGCCAACAACCACAGGCTGCTGGAGAACGCGGTCGTGCAGATCTCGGGCGTGACCACGAACCTGAACCAGGTGCTCGGCGGCAACGACGCGCAGCTCGCGCGGATCATCGAGAACCTCGGCAAGTTCAGCACCACCTTCCGCATCAACGTGGACCAGCTGGAGCGCATGGTGCAGAACCTGCCGCTCACGCTGCGCCAGCTGTTCGCGGCGGGCAACGGCGGCCACTACCTGCGCACCAACGTGGTCTGCCTGAACCTGATGCAGGGGCCGTGCCCGTTCCCGATGCGGCTGCCGCCGCTGACCGGCACCCGCCCCTCGAACGCACCGACCAAGGGCGAGCTGGACCAGCTCCGCAAGATGCTGCGAGGTGGCCGGTGACCCGTCACGACCAGTCCGCTCCGGGGGCGCGGGGAGGTGGGCGCCGATGGCGCTGAAGTCGCTGCGCGACGTCAACCACAAGATCGTCGCGATCGTGTCGCTGACGGTGCTGGGCGCGGCCTGCACCTTCGCCTTCGCCGTCGGCCAGCTCCACCTGTTCGACCGCGGCTACACCATGAGCGGGGAGTTCACCGACACCGCCGGGATGAAGAAGGGCCAGGACGTGCGGGTCGCCGGCGTCAAGGCCGGGCGCGTCACGGAGGTGAAGCCCGACTTCAAGCGCGGCCGCGTCATCATCACCTGGCACGTCAACGCCGGCATCGACCTCGGCCGCGACACCCGCGCCGAGGTGCAGACCACGACCCTGCTCGGCGGCCGCTACCTGCGGCTGACGGGGCCGGTCAGCGGAAAGCTGATGGCCGACCTGCCCGAGCGGCAGCGGCGCATCCCGCTCAGCCGCACCTCGGTGCCGTTCACGGTGCCCGACGCGCTGGAGGGCGCGCAGAACATCGTCGGCAAGCTCGACCAGAAGAGCATCGACAAGCTGCTCACCGAGGTCACCAAGATCAAGTCGCCGAGCGCCGGCAAGCTCCGCCAGATCCTGGTCAACGTGCAGACGGTGGCGCGCACCCTGAACGACGCCACCCCGCAGATCGAGCGGCTGATCGCCAACAGCAAGACCATCACCGGGACGCTGGCGAGCAAGGACACCAAGCTCACCGAGATCATCAACTCCAGCCAGGTGCTGCTGAACACCCTGGTCGAGCGGCGCAACGAGCTGGCCGCCACCATCGGCCAGGGCAGCCGCACCGTGCGGACGCTGTCCAACGTGATCTCGCAGAACCAGCGGCAGCTCAACACGCTGCTGGACGACCTGCACCTGCTGACCACCCGGCTGGCGCCCAACATGGACGCGCTCAACACCGACCTCTCGCTGCTGGGCCCGACCTTCACCCAGGTCGCCAACGTGCGCGGCAACGGCAAGTGGGTGGAGGGCGTCATCACCGGCCTCGGCCCGCTCCAGCCGACCGGTCCCATCTCCACCCGGTGGCCGCCGGCCGCGCGGACGCCCGAGCGCACGGGAGGGAACTGATGAGCGCGCGCAAGACGCCCCGATCGCGCGTCGTCCTCGCGGTGGGCCTGTGCCTGGCGATGCTGACCTCGCTCGGCGGGTGCTCGCTGGACGGCTCGCTCAGCGGCCGGCGCACGATGACCGTCTACCTGCCGAAGGCCCGCTCCTTCTACAAGGAGTCCAAGGTCAAGGTGATGGGCGCCGACGTGGGCCTGGTCGACAAGGTGGAGAACCAGGGCGACCGCATCAAGGTCACCTTCCACCTGGACCGCGAGGTGCCGCTGCCGCAGGGCGTGCAGGCCTCGATCGTCCCGCTGAACCTGGTCGGCGAGCGCAACCTCGTGCTGCACCCGGCCTGGCAGCCGGGCCAGCCCCGGGAGACCTCCAGCACCATCCCGATCGAGCGCACCCACGTGCCGGTGGAGGTGGACGACGCGCTCGCCTCCTTCACCAACCTCGCCAACGCGCTCGACCCCACCAAGATGCGCACCGCGCTCGGCGGCGCCGCCGACTCCTTCCGGGGCAACGGCAAGGACTTCAACGCCACCCTGGAGCAGAGCGGCCGGCTGGTGGAGAGCATCGCCGGACAGGACAAGGAGCTGGTGCAGGTCGCCCAGAACCTCGACCGCCTGGCCGGGGTGGTGCGCGGCCGCGAGCAGGTGCTCGGCCGGATGATCCGCAACTTCGGCGAGGCGACCCGGGTGCTGAGCGCCGAGCGCGGCGAGCTGCAGGACCTGATCACCGGGCTCCTGGAGCTGTCCAGGAACGGCGGCAAGCTGATCGAGAAGTACAAGGGCCAGCTGCCCTACGACCTGGCGGTGCTGACCAAGGTGGCGCTGGTGCTGAAGGGCAACGCCAAGTCGCTGGGCATGCTGCTCAACGCGCTGCCCGGCATCAGCGCCGCGCTGACCAACGCCTACAACCCGAAGAACAAGTCGCTGCAGATCCGGTTCGCGACCAACGCGTTCGTGCGGACCTGGCTCAGCACCATCCTCGGCCGCGAGTACACCACCTGCCCGCTGCCCGAGCCCAACTCCAACTGCCCCTGGCAGGATTCGGGCGCGGGCGAGAACGGAGCACGCCGATGAGCTTCATGAGGCGCCGCGCGGCGGCGCTGGCACTGGCGGCGGCGCTGGGGGCGGGGGCCGGGGCGGGCGGCTGCTCCTACAAGACCTTCGGGGCGCCCGGCGGCGACCTCACCCTGACCGCCACCTTCGACGACGCGCAGGGCCTGGTCGCCGGGCACAGCGTGAAGATGTCCGACGTCAACATCGGCAGCGTCACCAAGGTCGAGCTGGCGGACTACAAGGCCCGGACCACCCTGTCGATCAAGGACGGGATCAAGCTGCCGCAGGGCACCCGCGCCGAGATCAAGGTGACCTCGCTGCTGGGCGAGAACTACGTGGACCTGGTCCTGCCGCCCGGCGGCAGCATGGACCGCGGCCCCTACCTCGCCGACAACGCCGCGATCGCCGACACCCGGGTGCAGCCGGCGTTCGAGCAGGTGGTCGGGCAGACCGGGCCGCTGCTCAAGGCGCTGGCGGGCGACGACATCGCCACCGTCGTCAACGCGGGCGCGACCGCGCTGGAGGGCCAGGGCGGCTCGCTCAACACCACCATCGCCAAGTCCGCCGACCTGCTGAAGCTGTTCTCCGACCAACGCCGGGAGCTCGGCGCGGCGGTGGACCAGTTCGCGCGGCTCGGCCGGTCGCTCGCCCGCGGCAGCGACGCGCTCGACCGGGCGCCGGAGGAGCTGGAGAAGACCACCCGGCTGCTGAACGAGAACAAGCACCGCATCCTCGCCACCGTCGAGAAGCTCACCAAGATGGCCACCGAGCTGAACGACAAGGTCCTGGAGGGGCGCGTCACCCGGTTCCGCACCCTGCTGAACGACCTGGACCCGGTCATCGCGCAGCTCGGCAACAACCGCGCCCGCCTCACCAGCCTGGTCAACGGCCTGGTCACCTTCGAGAAGAAGCTCCCGGCCGCCAGCTACGACGGCCAGCTGCTGCTCTACCCGCTGCTGAAGATCGTGTGGCCGGACGGCACCCCGGTGCTGCCGGGCCTCGGCGGTTCGGGCGGGGCGCGGCAGAAGGAGGCGACCAAGAAGCTGCCCGACCGGTTGCGGGGCGCGCTGCCCGACCTCGACGACATCCTGGAGCCGCGCCGATGACCAGGCGACTCGTTATCAACCTGGGGGTGTTCGCCACCCTGGCCGTGCTCATGGTGATCTGGGCGTTCAACAGCGTGGTGCGGTTCGACTTCATCGACCGCCCGTACCACATCACCGTGGAGTTCGAGTCCTCCCCGGGCCTGCATCCGGGCTTCGAGGTGGACTACCTGGGCCTGCGCGTCGGCAAGATCGACTCGGTGCGGCTGGAGAAGGGCAAGGTCGTGGTCCGGCTCGACATCGAGCGCGGTACCAAGATCCCGCAGGGCGTCACCGCGGCGGCCGCCCGCAAGTCGGCGGTCGGCGAGCCGGTGGTGGAGCTGACGCCCGGCCCGAACGCGGCGGGCGCGCCCCCGATCCGCGCCGGCACCGTGATCCCGGTGTCGCAGACCAAGGTGCCGCCCAAGTACGGCGACCTGTTCGGCGCGGTGATCCAGACGCTGAAGGCCATCGACCCCGAGGACGCCAAGGTCCTCACCCACGAGCTGGCCGAGGGCTGGTCGGGCCGGGAGGGCTCGCTGCGCCAGATCATCCAGGGCGGCGACCAGCTCACCAGCACCTTCGCCGCCAACAGCGAGCTGCTGGACGGCCTCACCCGCGACCTCGGCAAGATCACCGGGGTGCTGAACCAGAACCGCGGCGACCTCGCCGCCGGTATCGACAACCTGGCCGCGCTGACCGGCGCGCTGCGGCAGGTGCGCGGCGAGATGACCGAGCTGCGCGACACCGGCCCCGGCCTGCTGAAGACCGTCAACGCGCTGCTGGAGAAGACCGGCCCGGACTTCGAGTGCACGGTCTCCTCGGTGGGCAACCTCGGCATCAGCGACCACAACCCCGAGGTGCTGGACGACCTGCGCGCCACCCTGCGCTACGCCAAGCCGCTCAAGCACGTGCTGGACAACGTGATCGGCGAGGACCAGGGCAAGCCGGTGCTGAACGTGGTCTTCCTGGTGACGCTGCGCAAGCAGGCGACGCTGGAGTACAAGCACCCGCTGCCGCAGCCCGAGGTCAGCAAGCTGCTGAGCTGCCCCGGCGGCCGCCAGCCGGTGACCACGCCGCAGAAGCGCTACACCGGCAAGGACCCCGGCCAGACCAAGCCGACCCACGACCCGTCGGTGAACCGGCCCGACCCGGAGGTGAAGGCGCGTCCCGCCGCGGGCAACGAGCAGGACTCTTCTGCCGGACCGCCCCTTTGGCTAGTGTACGTTCCCCCGGTCCTGGCCCTGCTGGTGCTGATCAAGGTCATGGCGGGTTCGGTGCCCGTGGTGTCCCGGCTGACGCGCCTCTCGCGGCTCCGCCGCAAGGACTGATCCCCCCAACCACCGAGGAGTACCCGAAGTGACAGCCAAGACCCCCAAGGACGTCACCGAGGACGCCGCGGAGACGTCGGCCGCGGAGGTCGAGGCCCCCGACGAGGCCGCCGAGGACGCGGCGGCCGGCGAGGACGCGGCCGCTCCGCGTCCGGCCAAGCGCAAGCGCCGGGTGCGGGTCATCGAGGTCATCGAGGACGACGACGAGGACCTCGACGACGTGCTGGAGGCGCTCGACGCCGAGGAGGAGCCGCCGGCCCGCAGGCCGGCGGCCCGGAAGGCCGCGCCCGCCGCCGCGGCGGCCGAGAAGCCCGCCGCGAAGAAGTCCGCGGAGCGGCAGGCCGTCGAGGAGGACGAGGAGGAGGCCGAGCCCGCGCCCCGTCCGTCCGGCCCCTCCGGCCCCAAGGAGCCGGTCTCCCTGGACAAGGGGAAGGGCGGCTCCTTGATGCCGCTGGTCCCGCTCGTCGTGGGGGTGGTGCTGGTCGCGCTGCTGGCGACCCTGGCGATCTGGCAGTGGCGCACCGCCAGCGGCCTGTCGGGCACCGAGGACGATCGCGAGCAGGTCGCGAAGGTCGCCTCCGATTACGGGAACGTGGCCCTCAACTACAACGCGACCAACTACCAGAGCCAGATGGACAAGGCCCAGAAGCTGATGGGCGGCGACCTGCTGGAGAACTTCAAGCAGTGCACGCTGCCGAACCTGGGCGCGACGTTCAAGGACCAGCCGCAGCTGTCGCTGACCTCCAAGACGACGCAGACCTTCGTGGGGAGCGTGGACGCGCGCTTCGCGACGGCGACGATCGCGGTGGACGTGGGCGTGAGCAACGCGGGCTCGCCGGCGACGAACGTGCCGTCCAACCTGATCCGGCTGTCGCTGTCGAAGACGGGCGGGACCTGGAAGGTGACCCAGCAGTTCGCCTCCGGCGCCAACGAGCAGAAGCGCGGCTGCGACGAGCAGATCCCGGGGGTGCCCGGCGGGACGGGCGCCGACAAGGACAAGAACACGGACAAGAAGAAGGAAGAGAAGCCCAAGAACTAGGGCGGGCAGGACCTGACACGGCCCGGCCGTGGTGCGGCTCCGTCGCACCACGGCCGGGCCGCGCTGTATATCGCCCGCCCCGACGCCGATCCCTCCCGCGCGGGAACGTCGTACCGGCGCGCTAGGTTGGCCGGAGGGCGAGGGAGGGACGACGATGGCGGTGTCCGGGGAGCCGGCTCCGGTCGTGCACGAGTTCGGGACGCTGCTCGCCGCGGCCACGTCGCTGGAGCGCATCGCGGGCCGGGAGTTGGAGCGGCGCTGCGGCATCAGGCACGCCACGTTCGAGGCGCTGCTGCGGCTGTCGGAGGCCGGGGCCGAGTGCCCGCGCACCATGGGCGGGCTCGCCGGCGACATGATCCTGACCAGCGGCGGCGCGACCCGGCTGATCGACCGCATGGAGGAGGCCGGGCTGGTGCGGCGGCAGGCCGCGCCCGGCGACCGCCGCCGCCAGCTGGTGGAGCTGACCCCGGCCGGGCGCGCCAAGCTCGACGAGGCGCTGCGCGTGCACGCCGAGACCCTGGACCGGCACTTCGCCGGCCCCCTCACGCCCGACCAGCGCCGCACCCTGGTGGAGGCGCTGGGCGTCCTGCGCGCCCACGCCCGCGACGAGCTCGGCGCCCTGCGCTGAGCCCGCCGCGGGGGAGCGAGGGGCCTAGGGTCTGTCTCAAAGACCTCAGGCGTCGCGCGAGTGCCTAACTGTCCCGTCGGGGCGATGCCGGAGGCGAGCCCCGCCGGGACAGATCGCGAAGCGATGTGTCACTCGCCAAGGCACGGTCAGGGGTGCGAGCCGCTAGGCGAGCGGCCCTGGGCCGGGCCTTTGAAACACTGCCCTACAGGTAGCGGGCGGCCGCCGCCTCGGCGGGGGCGTCGGCGCCGGTGACGCCGTTCACGCCCTTCGGCACGCCGTCATCGATGGCCTCGGGGCAGTTGATCGTGACGCGGTGCATCTTGCGGCGCTGGGTGTAGTCGGCGACCGCGTAGTGCTGGGTGGGCCGGTTGTCCCAGAACGCCAGCGTGCCGACCCGCCACTTCAGCCGCACCTGGAACTGCGGGTCGCGGACCGCGTCGAACAGCAGCGGCAGCAGCGCCTCGTTCTCGCGCCGCGACAGGCCGATCAGGCGCGTCACCGACGACCGGTTCACGTAGAGGGCCTTGCGGCCGGTCTCGGGGTGGACGCGCACGACCGGGTGGACGACCGGCGGGTTCTTCTCCTGCAGCTCGCGCAGGTCCATCCGGTGGCCCTTGTCGATGGCCTTGGTGACCGACATGGTCAGGTCGTGCTCGGCGTACAGCTCGTCGCACAGCTTCTGCAGCCAGGGGGCGAGCGAGTCGTAGGCCATGTACATGTTGGCCCACAGGGTGTCGCCGCCGACCTCGGGCAGGATGACCGCGCGCAGCAGCGACCCCATCGGGGGCGTCTTCATGAAGGTGTTGTCGCTGTGCCACTGGTCGCCGCCCTCGCCCTTGGGGTCGGTCTGGTCCAGGACGTGGACGGCGCTGCCGGAGGTGTCCATCGGCGGCAGGTTGGCGGTGCCGAACTGCTTGGCGAACGCCACGTGCTGCTCGTCGGTGATCTCCTGTTCCCGGAAGAACAGCACCATGTGGTCGAGCAGGCCGGTGCGCAGGACCTGCACCTGCTCCTCGTCCAGGGGCTTGCTGAGGTCGACGCCGCTCACCTCGGCGCCGATGTTCCGGGTCATGGGGTGGAATTCGATCATGTCCGGGGGCCTCCATCGGAGTACGCAACCAAGCAACCGCTAGGTTGATGCTATCCGATGGAGGCGGACACCTGTCCAGCCCTCGGCCCGTCCGCTACCGCGAGTAGTGCTCCACCACCAGCTGCTCGTCGCAGACCACGGGGATCTCGCGCCGCTCGGGCAGGCGGACGAACTGGGCGGCCAGCGCGTCGTGCCGCACGTCCAGGTAGGGCGGGACGTGCTCGGTGTGACCGCCCGCGGCCGCCACCTGGAAGGGCACCATCGGGCGGCTGCGCTCGGCGATGGTGATCACGTCGCCGGGGCGCAGCCGGTAGGACGGCCGGTCCACCCGGCGGCCGTTGACCAGCACGTGCCGGTGCACCACGAACTGGCGCGCCTGGTAGATCGTGCGGGCGAAGCCGGCCCGCAGCACCAGGGCGTCCAGCCGGCGCTCCAGGTCCACCAGCAGCGCCTCGCCGGTCTTGCCCTCGGCCTTGGCGGCCTTGGTGAAGGCGTTGGCGAGCTGCTTCTCGCGGATGTTGTACTGCGCGCGCAGCCGCTGCTTCTCGCGCAGCCGCACCTTGTAGTCGGACTCGTTCTTGCGGGCACGCCCGTGCACGCCCGGCGGGTACGGGCGGGCCTCGAAGTACTTGACGCTCTTCGGGGTCAGCGGAATGCCCAGGGCCCGCGACAGCCGGACCTTCGGACGGGAGTTGTTCAACGTGCACCTCCATGTGATTAGGTAAGCCTTAGTTAGGTAAGCCTAACCTATGACGTCAAGGAGTCGGCAGATGAGTGAGAGCACCATGGGGGGCACCGACATGGGGGGTACCGGCAGGGACGGGACCGAGGCCTGCACGGCGCACGCAGGCGCGCACCCGGGCGAGGCCGCCCCCGCGCACCCGACGCCGGGAGAGCGCGCCCGCACGCTCGCCTACGGGGTGGCCGACGGTGTGGTGGTCGCGCCCGGCATCCCCTACGCGCCGGTGCCCGCCCACACCACTGATGAGAACGGCCGCCCGCTGCTGCTTATGCCCGCCGCCTCCCCGGTCGTGGCGGCGCTGGCCGGCGAGCCCGACCTGCCCGCCACCCTGCGCATCGCCGACGTCGCGCCGGTCGCGCTGCCCGACCGGATGCGCGGCCGCGCCTGGCTGCACGGCTGGCTCACCGAGGTGGACCCCCTCGAACTCCGCCCCGCCGCGCTGCGCCTGTCCCGCCTGCACCCGCGCCCCGAACTGCTCGACCTGGCCGCCGAGGACGCCGGGGACGACCGCTCCGCCGAGTGGACGATCCTCGCCCTGGACGTCGCCGAGATCGAGATCGAGGACGCCTGGGGGAGCGCCACCCTGGAGCCGGAGGAGTACCAGGCCGCCGCGCCCGACCCGTTCACCGCGATCGAGGCCGGCATCCTCACCCACCTGGACGCCGGCCACCGCGCCGAGCTCGCGGCCCTGCTGGACGGCCTCGGCATGCCCGGCGCCGCCGCCGGCGCGCCCGCCCCGGTCGTGCGGCCCCTCGCGCTGGACCGGCACGGCCTGTGGCTGCGCTGCTCGGTGCCCGCGCCCGGCGCGCCCGAGCCGTTCGCGCTGCGGCTCGCCTTCTCCGAACCCGTCCACGATCTGGACGGTTTGCGCTGCGTTTACCGGCGCCTGTTCGCCGCCGCTTAAGATGGCACCTTTGTAGTCGTCAAAGGTGCTCTACGCCGTCGCTCAGGACGGTCCCGCCCGTCACCGGGCGAGCCGCCGCTCCGCCCCCGCCGAGCACGGCCGTCCCGGCGTCTTCCGCTATCGTCGGAAGGGCCGAGAGGCGCTGCAACGGGCCTCGGCCCGCCACGCTCGGCCCACCAGTGACGGAACAAGGGCGCCTTCCCGACCTAGGGAAGGTGTGCTGTGACCACGTCGAACCGCCCAGGCACGCAGGCGCTGCGGGAGCTGTTGAGGGAACGCGTCGCGGTGCTGGACGGCGCCTGGGGCACGATGCTGCAGAACGCCTCGCTCAACCCGGCCGATTACCGCGGCGAACTCATCACCGAGGACCATCCGAAAGACGTCACCGGCGACCCCGACCTGCTCAACCTGACCCGTCCCGACGTCATCCTGGACGTGCACCGCCAGTACCTGGCGGCGGGCGCCGACATCACCACCACCAACACCTTCACCGCCACGAGCATCGGGCAGGCCGACTACGGCCTGGAGTCGATGGTGCGGGAGATGAACCTGGCGGGCGCGCGGCTGGCGCGGCAGGCGGCCGACGAGTTCGGCGGCCGGTTCGTGGCCGGCTCGGTCGGCCCGCTGAACGTCACCCTGTCGCTGTCGCCGCGCGTGGAGGACCCGGCCTACCGCGCGGTCACCTACGACCAGGTGTACGACTCCTACGCCGAGCAGATCAAGGCGCTGGCCGACGGCGGCGTGGACGTGCTGCTGATCGAGACGATCTTCGACACGCTGAACGCCAAGGCCGCCCTGGACGCCGCGCACGCGGTCGCCCCGGACCTGCCGGTGTGGGTCTCGGTGACCATCGTCGACCTGTCGGGGCGCACGCTGTCGGGCCAGACCGTCGAGGCGTTCTGGAACTCCATCGAGCACGCCGAGCCGCTGGTCGTCGGCGTCAACTGCTCGCTCGGCGCGACCGAGATGCGCCCGCACGTGTCCGACCTGGCGCGCCTGGCCGGCACCTACACCTCCAGCCACCCCAACGCGGGCCTGCCCAACGCGTTCGGCGGCTACGACCAGACCCCCGAGGAGACCGGCCGCCTGGTCGGCCAGTTCGCCGCCGAAGGCATGATCAACGTCGCGGGCGGCTGCTGCGGCACCTCCCCCGCGCACATCGCGCAGATCGCCGCCGCCGTCAAGGGCGTCACGCCGCGCCAGGTGCCCGAGCGCCCGGCCGCCACGCGCTTCAGCGGCCTGGAGCCGTTCGAGATCGGCCCCGACACCGGCTTCGTGATGATCGGCGAGCGCACCAACGTGACCGGCTCGGCCCGGTTCCGCAAGCTGATCGAGTCCGGCGACTTCCAGGCCGCGGTGGACGTGGCGCTGGAGCAGGTGCGCGGCGGCGCGAACCTGCTGGACGTCAACATGGACGCCGACCTGCTCGACAGCGAGCAGGCCATGGTCACCTTCCTCAACCTGCTGGCCACCGAGCCCGAGGCCGCCCGCATCCCGATCATGGTCGACAGCTCGCGGTGGAGCGTGCTGGAGGCCGGGCTGAAGTGCGTGCAGGGCAAGGGCGTGGTCAACTCCATCAGCCTGAAGGAGGGCGAGGAGCCCTTCCTGGAGCAGGCCCGCAAGATCAAGTCCTATGGCGCCGGCGTGGTCGTCATGGCCTTCGACGAGCAGGGCCAGGCCGACACCACCGAGCGCAAGGTCGAGATCTGCGCCCGCGCCTACGACCTGCTCACCCAGAAGGTCGGCTTCCCGGCCGAGGACATCATCTTCGACCCCAACGTGCTGGCGGTCGCCACCGGCATCGCCGAGCACGACGGCTACGCCAAGGCGTTCATCGACGCGCTCCCGCTGATCAAGGAGCGCTGCCCGGGCGCCCGCACCAGCGGCGGCATCTCCAACCTGTCGTTCTCCTTCCGCGGCAACGACGTGGTCCGCGAGGCCATGCACTCGGCGTTCCTGCTGCACGCGGTGCGCGCCGGGCTGGACATGGGCATCGTCAACGCCGGCCAGCTCGCGGTCTACCAGGACATCCCGGCCGACCTGCTGGAGCACGTCGAGGACGTGCTGTTCGCCCGCCGCCCCGACGCCACCGACCGGCTGGTCGCCTTCGCCGAGACCGTCGGCGGCAAGGGCACCAAGCGCGAGGTGGACCTGTCCTGGCGCGAGGCCCCGGTCGCCGACCGGCTGGCGCACGCCCTGGTGCACGGCATCGTGGACTTCATCATCGAGGACACCGAGGAGGCCCGGCTGGAGGCCGCCCGTCCCCTCGACGTCATCGAGGGCCCGCTGATGGACGGCATGAAGATCGTCGGCGACCTGTTCGGGTCCGGCAAGATGTTCCTGCCGCAGGTGGTCAAGAGCGCCCGCGTGATGAAGCGCTCGGTCGCCTACCTGGAGCCGTTCATCGAGGCCGCCAAGGCCGAGCTGTCCGAGGCCGAGCAGCAGGCCAAGCGCGGCAACGGCCGGGTCGTGCTGGCCACCGTCAAGGGCGACGTCCACGACATCGGCAAGAACATCGTCGGCGTGGTGCTGGGCTGCAACAACTACGAGGTCACCGACCTCGGCGTCATGGTCCCCGCCGCCAAGATCATCGACACCGCGATCGAGCAGGACGCCGACGCCATCGGGCTGTCGGGCCTGATCACCCCGTCGCTGGACGAGATGGTCACCGTCGCCGCCGAGATGGAGCGCCGCGGGCTGAAGATCCCGCTGCTGATCGGCGGAGCGACCACCTCCCGCCAGCACACCGCCGTGCGGATCGCCCCCGCCTACCAGGGCGTCACCGTGCACGTGCTGGACGCCTCGCGCGTGGTCGGCGTGGTGTCGGACCTGCTGGACGAGGACCGCGCCGCGGCGCTGGGCGAGGCCAACCGCGTCGAGCAGGACCGGCTGCGCGCCCAGCACGAGACCCGGCGCCAGCAGCCGCTGCTGCCGCTGTCGCAGATCCGCGCCAACCGCGAGAAGGTGTCGTTCGAGGACCTGCCGACGCCGGAGTTCACCGGCCTGCGCGTGGTCGAGCCGCCGATCGCCGAGCTGCGCGAGATGATCGACTGGCAGTTCTTCTTCCTGGCCTGGGAGCTGAAGGGCAAGTACCCGGCGATCCTGGAGCAGCCGCAGGCACGCGAGCTGTTCGACGAGGGCAACGCGCTGCTGGACGAGATCATCGCCGACGGCTCGTTCCGCGCGCGCGGCGCCTACGGCTTCTGGCCCGCCCGCTCCGAGGGCGACGACATCGTCATCGACGCCGGTGAGCAGGTGCGGATGCCGATGCTCCGCCAGCAGACCGCCAAGCCCGAGGGCCGCCCCAACCGGAGCCTCGCCGACTACGTGGCCCCGGCGGGCGACCACATGGGCGGGTTCGCGGTGTCGATCCACGGCGCCGACGACCTGGCGGCGCGCTACGAGGCCGAGGGCGACGACTACAAGGCGATCATGGTCAAGGCGCTGGCCGACCGGCTGGCCGAGGCGTTCGCCGAGTACGTGCACCTCGCGGCCCGCCGCGCCTGGTTCGAGCCGGACGCCGAGCCCGAGCTGGAGGACCTGCACGCCGAGCGCTTCCGCGGCATCCGCCCGGCGCTCGGCTACCCCGCGAGCCCGGACCACAGCCTCAAGAAGGAGCTGTTCGAGCTGCTGGAGTCCGACAAGCTCGGGATGGGGCTGACCACCTCGTTCGCGATGACCCCGGCGGCGGCCGTCAGCGGCCTGATCTTCCAGCACCCCGACTCGCGGTACTTCACCGTGGGCCGCTTGGGGCGCGACCAGATCGAGGACTACGCGGAGCGGCGCGGGATGCCCTTGGCAGAGGTGGAGCAGTGGCTCCGCCCCAACCTCGACTATGACCCCCGTTAATTGAAGCCCCGGCCCAGGGGGCTCGCCTAGCGGCTCGCCCCCTGACCGTTGCTTTGCGAGTGCCGATCGCTTCGCAATCTGGCCCGGCGGGGCTCGCCTCCGGCTTCGCCCCGCCGGGCCAGGTCGGGCACTCGCGTGACGGCTGAGGTTCTGAACCTCCCAGAGACGCGCCGTTACAGGTAGAAGCCGGTGGCGCCGTCGGCGGTGGGAACGCCGCCCGCGGGCTTGGTCTTCTCGCCCTTGCGCATCGCCGCCAGTTCGGCGAGCGTCGCGCCGTCCGGGCCGATCTCGGCGCCCTCGGCGTGCTCGCCCAGCCACGCCAGGGACTCCTCGCGCGTCAGCGGGCCGACCTCGATCTGCGCCAGGCAGCGGCCGGGGCGCACCACGGCCGGATGCAGCCGCGCCAGGTCCTCGTTGGTGGTGATGGCCACCAGCACGTCCCGGCCCTGCCCCAGCATGCCGTCGGTGAGGTTGAGCAGCCGCGACAGGCCCTGTCCGGCCGACTGCTTGGCCTCGCCCCGGATCAGCTCGTCGCAGTCCTCCAGGATCAGCAGGCGCCAGCGGCGGCTCTCGTCGTCGTCGCCCATCGCGGCCTGCATCAGGTAGCTGGGGGTGCCGAACAGCGACTCGGGGTCCAGCACGCAGTCGGCGCGGCACCACTCGCCCCAGGAGCGCGCCAGCGCGCGCAGGGCCGTGGTCTTGCCGGTGCCCGGCGGGCCGTGCAGCAGCAGGAGCCGTCCGGAGACCTCCTCGGCCGACAGCGCCATGACCTCGTCCAGGGCCTCGGCGACCGGCGCGGTGTAGTTGCCGCGGATGTCGGCCCAGGGGTCGGCGGAGATGGCGCGCTCGTTGCGGACCGGGCCGTGCCCGCCCATGTGCCAGAAGCCCATCTCGATGTTGGTGTCGTCGGTCTTGGGCGGCTCGGTGGCGTCGCGGACGCACTCGTCCATGACCGACTCGGCCAGCTCCTCGGTCACCGCCGACACCGCCAGGTAGGCGTGGCCGTTGGTCCAGCGGTTGACGAGCAGGGTCCACCCGTCGCCCTCGGCGAGGATCGACCGCTGCCCGCGCTCCTTGGCGGCGCGCAGCAGCCGGGCGCCCTCGGGCCGCAGCGGCGCGTCGGGCTTGACGTGCTCCAGCCGGGTCGAGCGGGACCAGGGCTGCTCCCCGGACGCGAACGGCTGCAGCGAGAGCACGTCCATCACGTCGGTGGGCGAGTTGTTGTCGTTGAGGTTGAAGACCACCGACAGCGGCGGCGCTGCTTCCGTCTCCGGGGCTTCGACCAGGTGCAGGATCTCCGGCGGGCGCCGTGGCGTGGTCATGAATTCGATGATCAGCCCCGGCGCCGTCCGGCGTCCAACGATTTACGCGGTGGGCCCGTCCTTGGCCTCGGGGGAGGCGGGCTTGGCCTCAGGGGAGGCGGTGTCGGTGGGCTTGCCCTCGGCGGGCTTCGCCTCGCCGGTCTTGTCGGCGGCGGGCTTCGCCTTGGCCGTCTTGGCGCCGGTGGCCTTGGCTTCAGTGGGCTTGGCCTCGGTCGCCTTGCTCTCGGCCGCCTTGGTCTCGACGGGCGTGGCCACCGGGTCCTTGTCGTCGGCCACCACGGCCTTGGCGGGCTCCTCGGCCGCCTTCGGCTCGGCGGGCTTGACCTCGGAGGACGTGGTGTCGGTGGGCTTGGCCTCGACCTGCTTCGCCTCGGCGGCCTTCTCCGCGGCGGCCTTCTCGCGGGCCTCCCGGCGGGCGGCGCGCTCCTCGCCCTCCTTGCGGTCGAGCTCGGCGGCCTCCTCCGGGGTCGGCGCCGTGCCGCCCAGGTACGCCGGCTGCCACCAGCGCTCGTTGTCCTTGGGCAGGTCCGGGTACTCGCGCTGGGCCTTCTCCACCAGCTCCGAGATCCGGGCGTGCAGCTCCTCGGTCACCTTGTCGTAGTCGTCGCCGCGCTTGGGGTGCATGGGCTCGCCGACCAGGATGGTGATCGGGACGCCGCGCTGGAACAGCTTCTTCGGGTGGCCCTTGGTCCACATCCGCTGCGGGCCCCAGATCGCCATCGGCACCAGCGGCACGCCCGCCGCCACCGCCATCCGGACCGCGCCGCTCTTGATGTCCTTGACGGTGAACGAGCGGCTGATGGTCGCCTCGGCGAACACGCCGATGACCTCGCCGCCCTTCAGCGCGTTGAGCGCCGCCTTGTAGGAGGCGGCCCCGGCCTGGCGGTCCACCGGGATGTGGTGCATGCCGCGCATCAGCGGCCCGGCGATCCTGTTGTCGAAGATCTCCTTCTTGGCCATGAACCGCACCAGCCGCCCGGCCGGATGCGCGCCGAGCCCGGCGAAGATGAAGTCGAGATAGCTGACGTGGTTGCTGACGAGCACCGCGCCGCCGACGGGCGGGATGTTCTCGGTCCCCTCAAGACGGAACTTGAGGTTCAGGACCTTGAACAGGCCCTTCGCCGCCTTGATCACCGGTGGGTACACGATTTCGGCCATGGGTGAACCGTACTTGAGCGCGAGGTGGCCCGCGAGTGAGCCGGGGCTCCCGGGACCCGCGATAGATCACACAGCCGGCCGGAACTCTGAGAAGGTAGACAGGTGCCGCGAGCCGGTGACGCATGAGAGGGGCTGAGCACATGGAACCGTTGGAAGCGGCGTCGGACGTGCACGCCCTGATCCGCGACCTGCTGCCGGTGGTCGCCCCGGCGGCCTGGTTCGACGACGGGACCTCCGAGGTGGTGCTGCCGCTCGGCCGCTCCGAGGCGCGCGCCTCCACCTGGACGGTGCTGGAGCGCTGCGCCCGCGCCGAGCCCCCGGCCTGGCCGCGCCTGGTGGACGACTGGGTGCGCGAGGTCGGCGACCGGGCGTTCCGCGCGGTGGGCGAGATGGAGCTGTTCGGGGACGTGCGCGAGCTGCTGCGGCTGCGGATCGTGCCCAAGCTCGCGCCGCGCGACCGCGAGGGCCTGGTGGTGGTCCCGGCCGGCGACCACTTCGACGCCATGGTCATGATCGAGCACCCGCGCTACGGCGGCCCGCTGACCAAGGCCCGCGCCGGGCTGCTCGGCCTGCACAAGCTCGGCTACGTGATGACCAACACCCACGACCGCGAGCTGGCCGACGTGCAGGTGCGCGACCAGCCGCTGCTGCCGGGCCGGGACGTGCGGGTGGTGACCAAGCCGGGCAGCCGGTACGTGTCGGCGCTGCTCAGCGAGGTCGGCCGGTTCCTGCCGCCGCCCGGCGACCCGGCGGGCGAGCACGGCGCGCTGGTGGGCGTGCCGTGCCACAGCACGCTGCTGCTGTACCCGATCACCTCGCGGGCGGTGCGCGAGGTGCTGCCGGTGTTCGCCGACGTGGTCGCCGAGATGCACGCGGCGGCCGAGGACCCGTGCGCGTACGGGGTGTACTGGAGCCACGGCGAGCGGCGGCTGACCCCGCTGCGCCCGGAGACGGCGCTGCACGGGTCGAGCGAGTTCGCGGCCCTGCTGCGCCGCCTGCCGGAGGAGTGAGCGGCGCGGCGCGGCGCTCTAGGGCAGCTTCCAGTCCACCGGCGCGGCGCCCTGCTGCTCCAGGTACCGGTTGGCGCGGCTGAACGGCCGGGAGCCGAAGAAGCCGCTGTCGGCCGAGTAGGGGCTCGGGTGGGCCGACTCGATCGCCGGGACGCCGCCGAGCAGGGGCCGCAGGTTGCGGGCGTTGCGGCCCCACAGGATCGCGACCAGGGGCTTGCCCCGGGCGGCCAGCGCGCGGATGGCCTGCTCGGTGACCTCCTCCCAGCCCTTGCCCTGGTGGGAGTTGGGCTTGCGCGGCATGACGGTCAGCGCCCTGTTGAGCAGCAGCACGCCCTGGTGCGTCCACGGGGTGAGGTCGCCGTTGGACGGCTGGGGCAGGCCGAGGTCGTTCTGCAGTTCGCGGAAGATGTTGACCAGGCTGGCGGGCAGCGGCCGCACCTCCGGCGCGACCGAGAAGCTGAGGCCCACCGCGTGCCCCGGCGTGGGGTAGGGGTCCTGGCCGACGATCAGCACCCGGACCTCGTCGAAGGGCTGCTGGAAGGCGCGCAGGATGTGGGGCCCGGCGGGCAGGTAGCGGCGCCCGGCGGCCACCTCGGCGCGCAGGAAGTCGCCCATGGCGGCGATGCGCCCGGCCACCGGCTCCAGGGCCGTCGCCCAGCCGGCCTCCACGGTCTCGGAGAGTGGTCGTCCCGTCATGGGGGGCCACTTTACGCGGCCCGGCCGACAGTGTGCGGCCGAACGCCGCCATGATCGACCACTTCGGCGGAGGTTGACCGCAAGAGGCCGACTTGCCGGTAAGACATTTTTGTCAATCAGCTACGAAACGCGCAGAAGGGATGGGTGAAACGTCCTGTTAAGTCCGCGTTACTTCCTAACAACCCTCGTTGACCTACCGTCCAGTATTCCGTAACTCCTAGAAGGGCAGGCGCCGAGCAACCGAGGAGAGCGGGACCCCATGAGCCAGTTGACGACCGTGGACGCGACCTTCCTCAACGCCGAGACCGGCACCACCCACGCGCACATCGCGGGGCTGGGCGTGCTCGACGCGACCGGCCGCCCCGGCGGGCGGCTCACCGTCGCCGACGTCGCCCGGCTCGTCCGCGACCGCGCCCACCTCGCCATCCGGCCCCTGCGCCAGCGCCTGGTGCAGGTGCCGTTCGCGCTGGACCGCCCCTACTGGGAGGACGACCCGAACTTCACCCCCGAACGCCACATCTTCGAGATCGCCCTGCCCGCCCCGGGCGACGACCGGCAGCTCGCCGAGGCCGTCGCGATGCTGCACGAGCGCCCGCTGGACCGTTCGCGCCCGCTGTGGGAGGTGGTGCTGATCCAGGGCCTGTCGGGCGGCCGCACCGCCGTCTACGTCAAGGTGCACCACGCCGCCATCGACGGCGTGATGGCCGCCGAGACCCTGGCGGCGCTGCTGGACCTGTCGCCGGAGCCGCGCGACCTGCCCGCCGACGAGACCGCCCCGCAGCGCGCGCCGGGCACCTGGAGCATGATGGGGACCGGCCTGCTGAAGACGGCGCTGCACCCGCTGCGCAGCGCGTGGTCGGTGGCGCGCACCGCGCCCTACCTGGACGAGATCCCCGGCGTCGGCGCGATCCCCGGCGTCAGCCGCGTCACGCACCTGGTGCAGGGGGCGCTCGGCCGCCAGGCCCCGCCGCCCGCGCCCCGCGTGAGCGCGCCGCCCACCCCGTTCAACCGGCCCATCGGCCGGGGCCGCGCGGTCGCGTTCGGCGAGCTGTCGCTGGCGGAGGTCAAGCAGATCCGCCAGGTGCTGGGCGGCAGCGTCAACGACGTGGTGATGGCGCTGTGCGCGGCGGCCCTGCGCACCTGGCTGGACAAGCGCGGCGCGCTGCCGGCCGGGCCGCTGGTGGCCGGGGTGCCGGTGTCGCTGCGCGACGGCGCGGAGGCCGACGCGGGCAACCAGGTGTCGATCATGACCGCGCCGCTGGCGACGCACCTGACCGGCCCGGCCGAGCGCTACGCGGCGGTGCGCGCCGACATGGACCAGGCCAAGCGCCGCTTCGTGGCGTCCTCGGGCGCGTGGGTGTCGGACATGGCCGGGCTGCTGCCCGCGCCGCTCGCCGGGCCGATGACGCGGCTGGCGCTGTCGGCGCTGCCCGGCGCCGGGGTGCGGCCGCTCAACCTGATCGTCTCCAACGTGCCCGGCCCGCAGTTCCCGCTGTACCTGTGCGGGGCGAAGGTGCTGGCCTACTACCCGATCTCGGTCGTCACCGACGTGAGCGGCGGCCTGAACATCACGGTGTTCTCCTACGACGGCAGGGTGGACGTCGGCATCGTGGCCTGCCGCGACCTGGTGCCCGACCCGGTCGAGCTGATCGACCACCTGAACGACGCGCTGGACGAGCTGAAGGCGCTCACGCGGGAGTGATCCCGAGCCGGTCGCGGTGCCGCCACGCCAGCCGCAGCGCGGCGGCACCGGCCGGCTGGACGGGGCGGGGGAGCGTCCCGTCGAAGGGGGCGAGGGAGACGGCGCCCTCGTCGTTCTCGCGCACCAGGCCGCCGAACAGGTCGCGGAAGGCCGCGTCCCCGATGACGGCGACCGTGAGCAGGTCGACCGCGAAGGTCAGGGGGTCGACGCCGAGGCCCAGGCAGTACGGCCGGACGTCGCCCCGCTCGCGGGCCTCCTCGAAGCGGTCGCGGAAGGCGGTGAACGCCGCGTCCGGCCGCCGGTAGTCCTCGCCCGTGCCGAGGAACTCCTCGCCGTACTCGCGCGTGATGTTCCACCACAGGTCCAGGTCGTGCCCCATGTCGCGGACGGGCTGGAAGACCCCGACGGGCATCACCTGGTGGAGGCCGCCCGCGTGCGCGACCTTGGCGGGGTCGCGCCAGTGCAGCACGTACGACCCCGACCGGGTCACGGTCAGCGTGGTGATCGCCATCAGCGCGGGCCGGCGGCCGAGGTCGCGCGGATCGCCGACCCGCTCCCGCAGCGCGCTCCCCCCGGCGGCCAGCTCGTGCGCGGCGGCCTCCCCGACGTTCACGGAGTCGAAGTAGCGCGCGGGCCCGAACCGCAGCACCGGACGATCGCCGGTGAGCCGCGCGTCGAGCAGCCGGTGGGCGGGCCGGTTCTCGAACACCTTCGGTGGGGCGAGGGCCGCCATGGCGGCCGCGTAGGTCGCGAACCCGTCCGGCAGGCCGCCGACGGGGCCCGTGACCTGCGGCGGGGGCGGGCGCCCGTCCCACTCCAGCCGGACGTGCTCCAGCGGGACGGGGACGTCCGGCAGCCATTCGGGGCGGGACAGCAAGGTCGTGCCCTCGGCGCGCGGCACGTCCTCGTACAGCGCGGACGCGATGCGCCCGTACCCGTCCCGGTCCCCGGCCAGCCGCGCCCGCACCGCGAGCCACTCCCGCTCCTCCACACCGCCACGATAGGCGGCCGCCGCTCAGGCGGCCCGGACGCCCTCGGCCACGTCGGCGGCCACCAGGTCGACGTTGATCGCCATGGCCGCCAGGGAGCCCGCGGCGGCGGCCTGGATGACGCCCGCCTTCGGGTCCACCGCGTTGCCCGCCGCGTAGACACCGGGGACGCTGGTGGCGCCGGAGGCGTCCACCTTCACCCAGCCGTCCTCGACCTCGCAGCCCAGGCCGGTGAGGACGGAGTCGTTCGGGACGAAGTCGGCGGCCAGGAACAGGCCCTGGCGCGGCAGCACGGTCCCGTCCGCCAGCGCCACCCCGGTCAGCCGGTCGTTCTCGACCACCAGGCGCTCCACCCTCCCCGGCACGACCTTGATCCCGCGCGCCGCCAGCCTCGCGGCGTCCTCGCCGGCGGGCTCGGGCAGCAGGTGCGGCAGGAAGACCAGGTCGGAGGTCCACTGGCTCAGCAGCAGGGCGTGCTCCACCGAGGCCGGCACGCTGCCGAGCACGGCCAGCGCCTGGTCGCGCGACTCCCAGCCGTGGCAGTAGGGGCACATGTTGACGTCGCGCCCCCAGCGCTCGCGGACGCCGGGCAGGTCGGGCAGCCGGTCGGTCAGGCCGGTCGCCACCAGCAGGCGGCGGGCCCGGACGGTGCGGCCGTCCTTGACGTGCACGGTGAACGGGCCGGAGCCGTGCACCCGCTCGACCGCCCCGGTGACGATCTCGCCCCCGTAGCCGCGGACCTCGGTGCGCCCGATCTCCAGCAGCTCGGCGGGCGGCAGCCCGTCGCGGGACAGGAAGCCCTGCATGTGGGCGGCGGGGGCGTTGCGCGGGTGGCCGCCGTCCACGACCAGCACCCGCCGGCGGGCGCGGGCCAGCACCAGCCCCGCGTTCAGCCCCGCCGCGCCGCCACCGATGATCACTACGTCGTAGGAGTCCATGGTCCTGCCTTCCGCTGCGTC
This sequence comes from Spirillospora sp. CA-253888, assembly GCA_050936435.1. Lineage (GTDB taxonomy): Bacteria > Actinomycetota > Actinomycetes > Streptosporangiales > Streptosporangiaceae > Spirillospora. The sequence continues at coordinate 2,065,452 of JBNJMT010000001.1, read as the reverse complement.
GTCACGTGGGGCCACTGTGCGTCGGGGCCGCGCGATTTGACAAAGTTCTTTGCCGTTTCTGCAATAGATCCATGGACGATGTACTGGCGGGCGTCGGCGAGCGCCTGCGCCGGGTGCGGCGCGAGCGCGGCGTCACCCTCACCGAACTGTCGGAGACGACGGGGATCTCGGTCAGCACGCTGTCGCGGCTGGAGTCGGGCAAGCGCAAGCCGAGCCTGGAGCTGCTGCTGCCGCTGGCCAAGGCGCACCAGGTGCCCCTGGACGAGCTGGTCGGCGCGCCCGAGGTCGGCGATCCGCGCGTCCGGTCCCGTCCCCGCAGGGTCGGCGACCGGACGGTCCTGCCGCTGACCCGGCGGCCCGGCGGCGTGCAGGCGTTCAAGATGATCCTGCCGGAGGCCCGCGACCCCGACCCGCGCTCGCACGAGGGCTACGAGTGGCTGTACGTGCTGAGCGGGCGGCTGCGGCTGATCCTGGGCGACCACGACCTCGTCCTCGGGCCGGGGGAGGCGGCCGAGTTCGACACCCGGGTGCCGCACTTCTTCGCCGGCTCGGGCGGCCCGGCCGAGATCCTGAGCCTGTTCGGGCCGCAGGGGGAGCGGGTGCACGTGCGGGCCCGGCCCTCGTCCGCCCGGTGACATCACCTATCGTGCTAAACCGTGCATAACGACCAAAAAGTGGCGGCAGAGCGGCCGGCGGGCACCCCCCGGATCGCTTGGACGTTGTGGGGCGTCGGCGTGCTCGCCTACGTGGTGGCGGTGCTGCACCGCACCTCGTTCGGCGTGGCCGGCCTCGACGCGGTGCAGCGCTTCGACGCGACCGCCGGGATGCTGGCGACCTTCACCGTCCTGCAGCTGCTGGTCTACGCCGGCCTCCAGATCCCGGTCGGCCTGCTGCTGGACCGGCTCGGCCCGCGCCGCATGATCGCGGGCGGCGCGCTGGTCATGGCCGCCGGGCAGGGCCTGCTGGCGGCCGCGCACGACATCGGCACCGCCGTGCTGGCGCGCGTCCTGGTCGGCGCGGGCGACGCGATGACCTTCATCAGCGTGCTCACCGTCGTGTCGTTGTGGTTCGCGCCCCGGCAGATCCCCGTGGTCACCCAGCTCACCGGCCTGCTCGGCCAGCTCGGCCAGGTGCTCAGCGCGGTCCCGCTGGTCGCCCTGCTGCACGGCCCCGGCTGGACGGCGGCGTTCGGCTCGACGGCGGCCCTCGGCGTGCTGGTCGCGGTACTGGCGGCGGCCGTCCTGCGCGACGCGCCGCCCGGCGCGGCCCGCGCGGCCTCGGCCTCCCTGCGGCAGGTGGGCCGCAACCTGGTCGACGCGTGGCGGCACCCGGGCACGCGCCTGGGGCTGTGGACGCACTTCGTGACCCAGTTCTCCTCCAACACCTTCGCGCTGATGTGGGGCTACCCCTACCTGGTGTCGGGCCAGGGCGTGAGCCCGGCGGCGGCCAGCACGCTGCTGACGCTGTTCGTGCTGGCCAACGTGGTGTCGGGACCGTTCGTGGGCCGCCTGGTGGCCCGCTACCCGCTGCGCCGCTCCTGGCTGGTGCTGGCGATCGTCGGCGTCAACGTCGCCGCCTGGACCGCCGCCCTGGCCTGGCCGCCCCCGGCCCCGGCCTGGCTGCTGGTCCTGCTGGTGGTGTGCGTGGCCCTGGGCGGCCCCGGCGCGATGATCGGCTTCGACTTCGCCCGGACCTTCAACCCGCCGGACCGGCGCGGCACCGCGACCGGCATCGTGAACGTCGGCGGCTTCGTCGCGGCCCTGATCGCGATCCTGCTGGTCGGCGTGGTGCTGGACGCGCTGTCCCCGGGCGGGGACTTCACGCCCGAGGCGTTCCGCGCCGCCTGGACGGTCCAGCTCCCGATCTGGGCCGTCGGCGTGGCGGGCGTGCTGCGCACCCGGACCCTGGCGCGCCGCCGCCTACGAGCCGAGGGCATCCTCCCCGCCTGACGGGAGCGGTCAGGCGCGCAGGGAGTCGCGGAGGGTGGTCACCGACTCGGTCGTCAGGCCCAGGCCCTTGCTCAGGAAGGCCTCGAACGAGCCGTACATCCGCTCGGCCTCCTCGAAGGCCGCCTCCAGGTAGGCGGGGCGCTGCTCCAGCATCGGGCGCAGCAGTTCGGGGTTCCGCATCTGGCCCGACTCGCCCAGGTAGGCCAGCAGCTTGCCGTAGCTCTCCCGGTGGTAGTCGTTGGAGCGCAGGTAGTCGGCCATGACGTCGGCGCGCGAGGCGCCCGCGATCGTCAGGACGATCGCGGCCATCCAGCCGGTGCGGTCCTTGCCCGCCGTGCAGTGGAACAGCAGCGGCCGCCGGTCGGCGTCGGCGGCCAGGGTGAGGGCGGCGGCGAACTTCTCGCGCTCGATCGGCATCGCCACGAAGTTCCGGTTGATCTCGACCAGGACGTGCTCGGTGCGGCCGTCGCCCAGCAGCTGCTCCTGGCGGTCGGGGTCGCCGCTGCCGATGACCTCGTAGAAGGCGTCCAGGTCGCCGCCCGCGACCGGCAGCTCGACCAGCTCGGCCCCGGCGGGCAGGCGGTCGGCGCCGTTGGTGCGGATCTCCAGCGGGGTGCGGAAGTCGATGACGGTGCGCACGCCGGCCAGGCGCTCCAGGTCGGCGTCGGTGAGCTTGTTGAGGGCGTCGGCGCGCAGCAGGCGGCCGGCGGCCACCTCGCCCCCGTCCGCCAGCGGGATGCCGCCGAGGTCGCGGACGTTCTCGGCGCCGTCGAGGGCGATGTGGCCGTACTCGTCATCGAACTGCATGGGTCAATGGTCCCGGATGGGGTGGTACGCCCCGGAACCCGGGGTCAGGTGCGCAGCTCCAGCGTGCAGCACTTGGGGCCGCCGCCCGCCTTGCGCAGCTCCGACAGGTCCACCGGGACGGGGTGGTAGCCCGCGGTGGAGAGGGTCGTGATCAGGTTGCCCGCCTCGGCGTTGACCACGACGTTGCGGCCGTCGGAGACCGCGTTCAGGCCCAGGACGGCCGCGTCCTGCTCGGTGGCCGTGACCGCGTGCGGGAACAGCCGCTCCAGGACCGAGCGGCTGCCGGGGGAGAACGCACCGGGGTAGTAGGCCACGTTGCCGCCGTCCAGCGCGAACAGGGCGGTGTCCAGGTGGTAGAAGCGCGGGTCCACCAGGCGCAGCGTCACCACCGGGCGGCCCAGGAACTCCTGCGCCTCCTGGTGGGCGGCCAGGTCGGTGCGGAAGCCGGTGCCCGCCAGGATCACGTGGTCGAGCGTCAGGAAGTCGCCCTCGCCCTCGTTGGTGTGGGACGGCTCCAGCAACTCGAAGCCCCGCGCGCGCAGCCACGCGGCGTAGGCGGGGCCCTCGGCGGCGCGCTCGGGGTGGGTGAAGCGGGCCCCGTACGCGCGGCCGCCGACGACCAGCGCCCCGTTGGCGGCGAACACCATGTCCGGCAGGCCGGGCAGCGGGTCGACCAGCTCGACCTCGTGGCCCAGCTCCAGGTAGGCCGAGCGCAGCCGCTCCCACTGGGCCACGGCGAGGGCGGTGTCGGCGCCCAGCGCGGGGTCCATCCACGGGTTGATCGCGTAGGCGACGGTGAAGTGCTCCGGGCGGCACATCAGGTAGCGGCGGCGGGTCGCGGTGCGCTGCGCGGCGGCCGGCGCCATTGCCGGTGAGACGGTCATGCGTGCTCCTGGGGGGCTTTCGGAACGATGATCGAAAGCCTAGGAAGCGCCGCCGCCCGTTCCAATCCGCCGCCATTGCGCTGACCTGGCGGTTCGTTGCTCATCGGTGCGGCCGGGCGGCGATTCGTTGCGCCCGTACGGCGACGGCCCCGGACCGCGTGGTCCGGGGCCGTCGGAAGGCCGTCGGGTCACATGTTGATCATGTGGCCGGCCAGGCCGTGCACCGCTTCCTTCATCGCCTCGCCCAGGGTCGGGTGGGCGTGCACGTTGCGGGCGACCTCGTTGACGGTCAGGTCCCACTGCTGGGCCAGGGTCAGCTCCGGCAGCAGCTCGGTGACCTCCGGGCCGATCATGTGGGCGCCCAGGATCTCGCCGTACTTGGCGTCGCTGATCACCTTGACGAAGCCGTCGCCCTCGCCCATGCCGAGCGCCTTGCCGTTGGCGCTGTAGGGGAACTTGGCGACCTTGACGTCGAAGCCCTGCTCCTTGGCCTGCGCCTCGGTCCAGCCGAAGCTCGCGACCTGCGGCTGGCAGTAGGTGGCACGCGGGATCATCACGTAGTCGAGCTCCATCGTCTCGGCGTCGGCGATGGTCTCGGCGGCCACGATGCCCATGGCCTCGGCGGCGTGCGCCAGCATCAGCTTGGCGGTGACGTCGCCGATCGCGAAGATGTGCGGCACCGAGGTGCGGCAGCGGCCGTCCACGTCGATGGCGCCGCGCTCGGTGAGCTTGACGCCGGCCTTGTCCAGGCCGTAGCCCTCGACGTTGGGCGCGAAGCCGATGGCCTGCAGCACCTTGTCGGTCTCCAGCACCTTGGACTCGCCGTCCTTGCCGGTGACGGTGACCTTGACCTTGTCGCCGGAGTCGTCGATGGAGTCGACCCGGGTGGAGGTGAGGACGTCGATGCCGAGCTTGCGGTAGCGCTTGGCGAGCTCCTTGGACACGTCGGCGTCCTCGTTGGGGACCATGCGGTCCAGGAACTCGACGATGGTGACCTTGACGCCGTAGTTGTGCAGCACGTAGGCGAACTCGACGCCGATCGCGCCGGCCCCGGCGATCACGATGCTGCCCGGCAGCTCGGAGCTGAGGATCTGCTCCTCGTAGGTCACCACGCGCTCCGACAGCGAGGTGCCCGGCAGCAGCTTGGTGTGCGCGCCGGCGGCGATGATGCAGTGGTCGAAGGTGACGGTCTGCGCCGAGCCGTCGGCCTTGGCCACCTGAAGGGTGTTGGCGTCGGTGAAGGTTCCGCGCCCGTCGAAGGAGGTGATCTTGTTCTTCTTCATCAGGAACTGCACGCCCTTGACGAGCTTGTCAGACACCTGACGGCTGCGCTGGAAGGCGACGCCGTAGTCGAACGAGACCGCCCCCTCGGCCCTGATCCCGAACTTCTCCGCCTCGTGGGTGAAGATGTGCGCCAGCTCGGCGTTGCGCAGCAGCGCCTTGGAGGGGATGCACCCCACGTTGAGGCAGACGCCGCCCCAGTACTTCTCCTCGATGATCGCCGTCTTCAGCCCGAGCTGTGCCGACCGGATCGCGGCGACATATCCACCCGGGCCCGCGCCCAGGACCACGACGTCAAAGTGTTCGCTCATATCTAGTGACGATATTCGGCCGGGGCCGGTGCTCGCATCTCGATCGGGCCGCCGTGGGAGCCGCCCCGAGGGGGCTGTTAGGGTTTCGTGATCTCCGGCGGCACCGGCCGCCGGCAGTCGGGGCGCGCCGCGCGTGACGCGAGCCTCAGCCGTGCCCGGAACACCCGGGGCGGCCCCCGGCGTTAACACCTGATCGCCCCCGTACCGTTCACCCCCGCCGGTCGGGCGCGCAGGTCGCCGGCCCGTCCTGGGCCGTCATCAGTCCCCGGTCCGCACGGACCCGGTCGAACGGAGGAGTGGGCGAGTGAGGATCCCCAAGCGCGTCAATGCCGTCCTGGACTGGGCGGAGCGGAACTTTGGCGCACTTGCGATGGTCGTGGCGCTGGCGGTCGCCGCCGCGGCCGTGCTCGCGGCGCCCCCCGTCGTCGGCTACCCCGCCGCCGCCTTCATCCTGGGGCTTGCGGTCGGCGGGTTCGTGTCGCACCTGCGGATGGCCAAGCGGGTCGCCCGCGCCCGCGCCGAGATCGACGACCTGCTGCGGCAGAACGGCGCGCTGCGGCACCGCAACACCGTACTGGCCAGCGGCGTGATCACCCGCGAGTCGCAGGTCACCCAGGCGCTGCTGGCCATCCCCGAGGACGACGGCCCGCTGAAGATCGACGCCGACCCGCAGCGCACCCAGCAGCTGCCGGAGCTCCCCGACGAGCCGTGACGCGGCGGCCCGCGCCCCCGGGCCGCCCCCGAAACCCGCCCCACGCGTTCCGGCCTGGCCGCTTTCGGCTGTGGTGAAAACGCCTGTTTTGCCGGACGGTCGAGGGAGACCGACCGTCAGGGGGCGTTCATGGCGGGGACCGATCGGTGGCGCGCGCTCGGCGCCGCGATCCTGCTGGCGCTCGGCTGCGCCACCGGCTGCGCGGTCCGCGACGGGGACGCCTCCGGCGTCTCGGCGCACGGCCCGGCGCCCGCGCTCCGCCCCGGAACGGGCTGCGCCCCCGGCCCGGCCGCACCGGGCGCGCCGTCGCCGCCGCCCCGCGGCGAGCGCGCCGCGACCGGCAGCCCCCTCTACCGCACCGGCCCGCTCTGCGTGCCCGGGTGCCGCCTCACCTCCTTCCCCGACGGCGGCTTCGCCGGCGCCCGCGCCTTCCTCCGGCAGGTGCACCGCTGCCTGGACCAGGCGTGGACGCGCCAGTTCGCGGCGGCCGGGCTGCGGTTCTCGCCGCCCGCCGTGGAGATCTGGCGGCAGGGCGAGCGCAGGGTGCCGTGCGGCCGGATCGGCGGCGACATCATGGGGCTCTACTGCTCCGGGGACGACACCGCGCACCTCCAGGTGATCGAGGAGTGGCACCGGCCCGGCTTCGAGGCCGAGATGGTGCTGCTGGCGGCCCACGAGTATGGGCACCACGTGCAGTACTACGCGCGCATCGGCGACTTCGCCGACCGTGCGTACCAGCGGGCGGGCGGCAAGGCCGCCACCGAGCTGCTGGAGCGCCGCCTGGAGTTGCAGGCCGAGTGCCTGGCCGCCGCGTTCGCCGCCGCCGTCCGCACCCTGATCGCGCTGGAGGACCAGGTGTGGGAGCAGGTCCTGGACGCCGAGGCGGACCTGGCGCCCGGGGACCGTGCCACGCACGGCGGCCCGGCCGGCCGCCGCCACTGGATGGAGTCGGGGTTCCGCGCGGGCGGGCCCGGCGGCTGCGACACCTGGAGCGCCCCCGCGCACCTCGTCGCCTCCTGACCGCGACGCGTGACGGCAATGTGCGGAGTTTCGCACTCCCGCCCCAAAAGTTAGTCACGCGAATCTTGGGGGAGGGACAAACGGGAGGTGTGACCATGTCGACGCCGGATAAGGTCCCCACGCCGCACGGACGTGGGCCACACAGGACCAGCGCAGACGATAAAGCCGCGAAGGCCACCGATAGACGAGGAGAACAACGGCCGAAAGAGGGTCGGTTGCACGCGGTGCCCGACACCCGGCCGGACGAGCCGATGAGCGCCCAGACGAAGACCGGACAGACCGACCCGCCCGACGAGGCGACCGTGCGCAAGGCCGTCATCGCCTCGGCGATGGGCAACTGCATCGAGTGGTTCGACTTCGGGGTGTTCTCCGCCGGGGTCATGACCGCGATCATCGGGACGGTCTTCTTCCCGGCCGGCGACGACGGCGGCGCGGTGCTGCGCTCGTTCGCCATGATCGCCGCGGCGTTCATCGCCCGCCCCTTCGGCGGCATGTTCTTCGGCCCGCTCGGCGACCGCATCGGCCGCAAGCGGGTGCTGGCCATGACCATCATCTTGATGTCGGGCTCGACCGCGCTGATCGGCGTGCTGCCCGGCTACGCCCAGATCGGCATCGCCGCGCCGCTGCTGCTGCTCCTGGTCCGCCTCGTGCAGGGCTTCTCGGCCGGCGGCGAGTACGGCGGCGCCGCCACCATGATCGCCGAGTACGCGCCCACCAAGCGGCGCGGCTTCTTCGGCAGCTTCCTGGAGCTCGGCACCCTGGCCGGCTTCGCCCTCGGCGCGGCGCTGGTGCTCGGCGTCAACCTCGCGCTCGGCGACGAGGCCATGCACTCCTGGGGCTGGCGCATCCCGTTCCTGATCGCGCTGCCGCTCGGCCTGGTCGGGCTGTACGTGCGCTCGCGCATCGAGGACACCCCCGCCTTCCAGAACCTGGAGCGCAGCGGCAAGCGGGTGCGCTCGCCGCTGAAGGAGACCCTGGTCCGGCACTGGCGCATGATCGGGATGCTGATCGCGATCGTGTTCCTGCTGAACGTGGCCGACTACACGCTGCTGACGTTCATGCCCTCCTACCTGACCGAGAACCTGGACGTGGCCGCCACCCCGGCGCAGCTGATCACCATCGGCGTCGAGCTCATCATGATCGTGGTGATCGTGCCGCTGGGCGCGCTGTCGGACCGGATCGGCCGCAAGCCGCTGCTGATCACCGCGGCGGTCGGCTTCCTGCTGTTCAGCTGGCCCGCCTTCGCGCTGATGCAGACCGGCAACGGGCTCGCGGTGGCCGGCGGCTACATGATCATCGGTGGCCTGCTGGTGCTGATGCTGGCGGTGATCGGCGCGACCTTCCCGGCGATGTTCCCGACCCGCGTGCGCTACGGCGCCTTCGCGATCGGCTACAACGTCTCCACCTCCCTGTTCGGCGGCACGGTCGCGGTGCTGGTCGGCTCGCTGATCAAGGCGACCGGTTCCAACAGCATCCCGGCCTACTACCTGATGCTGGCGGCGGCGGTGGCCCTGGTGCCGCTGATCAAGCTGCCGGAGACGGCCGGCGTGCCCATCGAGGAGGCGGGCGAGGAGAGCGTCCCCGAACCCGCCAAGGCCGCAGCGTAGTTTTGGTCCCCGGCCCAGAGGCCTCGCCTGGCGGCTCGTCCTCCGACCGTGCCCTGGCGAGTGCCACATCGCTTCGCGATCCGCCCTGATGGAGCTTGCCTCCGGCTCCGCTTCATCAGGGCGGTTAGTCACTCGCGTGACGGTTGAGGCCGTTGAGACGGCCTCCCGACTGATCGACCGACCGGCCCCCGCGCCCCTGGGCGCGGGGGCCGGTGTCGTCGGAAGGTAAGACAAGTCTTCCGTTGTGCCCGATCAATCACGCTGAGTAATGTCACAGCTGCGCGCGCGAATCATGCACCTGCGAACGACGACCGTCCCCCGCAAGTCGACGACCCGAACGGTGGTGTGGAGCGTGACCGAACAGCAGCTCAGCCTGGGTACCGAGGCAGCACGGAACCTGTCGACCACGACCAAGTCCGTCCCCCAGATGCAGGGCATCTCCTCGCGGTGGCTGCTCAAGCTGCTGCCCTGGGTGCAGGCGGCCGGCGGCGCCTACCGCGTCAACCGGCGGCTCAGCTACACCGTCGGCGACGGGCGGGTGACCTTCCTGACCACCGGCGCCGACGTGCGGGTCATCCCGCGCGAGCTCGGCGAGCTGCCGCCGCTGCGCGGCTTCGAGGACGAGCCGGTGCTGGCGGCGCTGGCCGACCGCTTCACCCAGCGCGAGTACGAGCCGGGCGACGTGATCGTGACGGCGGGTCGCCCGCTGGACGAGGTCCACCTGATCGCGCACGGCAAGGTCCGCGAGATCGGCGAGGGCGAGTACGGCGACGAGGCGGTGCTGCGGGTGCTGGCCGACGGCCAGTTCTTCGGCGACCGGTCGCTGCTGGACGCCGACGGCGAGTGGGAGTACACCGTCAAGGCGGTCACCTCCTGCACCGTGCTCAGCATGAGCGAGAGCGACTTCCGCGAGGTCCTCGGCCGCTCCGAGGACCTCCAGGCCCACATCACCGCCTTCCGCGAGGGGTCCGGCCGCACCACCGACGAGGGCGGCGAGGCCGCGATCGAGCTGGCCGCCGGGCACGAGGGCGAGCCGGTGCTGCCCGGCACGTTCGTCGACTACGAGCCCTGCCCGCGCGAGTACGAGCTGAGCGTCGCCCAGACCGTGCTGCGCGTCCACACCCGCGTCGCCGACCTCTACAACGAGCCGATGGACCAGGTCGAGCAGCAGCTCCGGCTGACCATCGAGGCGCTGCGCGAGCGCCAGGAGAGCGAGCTGGTCAACAACCGCGACTTCGGGCTGCTGCACAACGCCGACCTGACCCAGCGCATCCACACCAGGTCCGGCCCGCCCACCCCCGACGACATGGACGACCTGCTCGCCCTGGTCTGGAAGGAGCCGGCCTTCTTCCTCGCCCACCCCAAGGCCATCGCCGCCTTCGGCCGCGAGTGCAGCGACCGGGGCGTCTACCCCGGCACGATCGAGGTGTCGGGCCACAAGGTGCCCGCCTGGCGCGGCGTGCCGGTCTTCCCCTGCAACAAGATCCCGATCAGCCGGACCAGGACCAGCTCGATCATGCTGATGCGCACCGGCGAGTCCGCGCAGGGCGTCATCGGCCTGCACCAGACCGGCATCCCCGACGAGGTCCAGCCCGGCCTGTCGGCGCGCTTCATGGGCGTCAACGACCAGGCGATCCTGTCCTACCTGGTCAGCACCTACTACTCGGCGGCGGTCCTGGTGCCCGACGCGCTGGGCGTCCTGGAGAGCGTCGAGGTCGCGCACGGCGGTGGCAGTGCAGCCGTATGACCTGCCCGACTTCTACCTGCCGCATCCCGCGCGGCTGAACCCGCACCTCGAACGGACCCGCGCCCACTCCCGCGACTGGTCCCACCGCATGGGCTTCCTCGGCGAGCCGGGGGAGGCCCCCGGCGGCGGCCCGATCTGGACCGAGGCCGACTACGACGCCCACGACTACGCCCTGCTCACCTCCTACACCCACCCCGACACCTCCGGACCGCTCCTCGACCTGGTCAACGACTGGTACGTGTGGGTCTTCTACTTCGACGACCACTTCCTGGAGGTCTACAAGAAGACCCGCGACCTGGAGGGCGCCAAGCGCTACCTGGCGCGGCTGCCGGACTTCATGCCGCCGCACGGCGGCGCGATGCCCGAGCCGGTCAACGCCGTCGAGCGCGGCCTGGCCGACCTGTGGTCGCGCACCGCGCCGCTGATGTCGCCCGGATGGCTGGAGCGCTTCGCCGAGAGCACCTACAACCTGCTGCTGGAATCGGCCTGGGAGCTGGCCAACATCTCCGAGGAGCGGGTGCCCAACCCGATCGACTACGTGGCGATGCGCCGCAAGGTCGGCGGCGCGCCCTGGTCGGCCGACCTGGTGGAGGTGGCGCTCGGCGGCGAGGTGCCGGGCCGCGTCGCGGCGACGCGGCCGCTGCGCGTGCTGAAGGACACCTTCTCCGACGCCGTCCACCTGCGCAACGACATCTTCTCCTACCAGCGCGAGACCGAGCAGGAAGGGGAGGTCAACAACGGCGTGCTGGTGATGGAGCGGTTCTTCGACACCGATCCGCAGCGCGCCGCCGACCTCACCAACGACCTGCTCACCTCCCGGATGCAGCAGTTCGAGAACACCGCGCTGGTGGAGCTGCCGCCGCTGCTGGACGAGCACGGCCTCGACCCCGCCGAGCGGCTGGACGTGCTGCGCTACGTGCAGGGCCTCCAGGACTGGCAGTCCGGCGGCCACGAGTGGCACATGCGCTCCAGCCGCTACATGAACAAGGGCGGTGAGAGCGGCGGGCACGGTCTGCTGGAGCTCCTCACCTCGCCGGTGCGGCTGCGCGCCCTCACCAGCCCGTACGGGTCGGCGCCGTCGCCCCTGCCCGGCGGCGCGGAGACGGCCGGCGGCGACGCCTTCGTCCTGCCCGACCTCGCCGCCCCCTACGAGGCCCGCACCAACCCGCGCCTCGACTCCGTCCGCGCCCACGCGCAGGAGTGGGCCTCCCGCATGGGGATGCTGGACGGCGCGAGCGGGCAGTGGGGCCAGGCCGGGTTCGACGCCGCCGACCACGGGCGGTTCGCCGCGCTCACCCATCCCGACGCGGGCGCCCCCGACCTGGAGCTGGTCAGCGACTGGCATCTGTGGCGGCGGCACTTCGACGACCTGTTCACCGAGCGCTTCAAGCGCCCGCGCGACCTCGCCGGGGCCCGCGCGTTCGTGAGCGGCCTGGCCGACCTGATGCCCCTGGAGACCGCGGCCGGCCTCCTCGGGGGCGGGCCCGCCGGCGGCGGCCCGGTCGAGCGCGGCCTCGCCGACCTGTGGGCGCGCACCGCCGCGACCATGCCCGCCGACCGCCGCCGGGAGCTCCGCGACACCGTCGTGGGGCTGGCCGAGAGCTGGTCGTGGGAGCTGGCCAACCTCGTTCAGGGGCGCGTCCCCGACCCGGTCGACTACATCGAGATGCGCCGCACGACCAGCGGCGCGGAGCTGTCGTCGCTGCTGGTGCGGCACCTGCTGGGCGGGGAGGTGCCGCTGCTCGACACCGGGCCGATGCGGGCGCTGGCCGAGTCGTTCGCCGACGTCGGCGCGTTCCGCAACGACCTGCTGTCCTTCCCGAAGGAGACCGGCCCCGAAGGCGACCTGAACAACGTGGTCGTCGCCGTCCGCACGTTCCTGGACTGCGACGCCCGGCGCGCGGCTGAGATCGTCTCCGACCTGGTCGGCGCGCGGCTGCGGCAGTTCGACCGCCTCGCCGCCGCCGAGCTGCCGCTGCTGGCCGCCGAGCAGGGCCTGGACGCGCACGCGCGCGACCGGCTCTCCCGCTACGTGGAGGCGCTGCGGCTCTGGCTGGCCGGCGACCTGGCCTGGAGCACCGGCACCGGCCGCTACCGGGCCCCGGGCCCGGCCGGCCTCCCGCACGCGCGGCCCGAGCACCGGCCGCGCGTGCGGCTGGGCGGGCCGACCGGCCTCGGCACCTCGGCCGCCCGCATCGGCATGTTCCGCACCGGCACCCCCTGGAGGTAACGACCCGTGACCGAACAGCAGTTGAGCCTCAGCACCTCCGCCGCGCGGAACCTGGCGACCACCACCAAGTCCGTGCCGCAGATGCAGGGCATCACCCCCCGCTGGCTGCTGCGCCTGCTGCCGTGGGTGGAGGCCACCGGCGGCGCCTACCGCGTCAACCGGCGCCTCAGCTACACCGTCGGGGACGGCATCGTGACGTTCGTCAACGACGGCGCGGCGGTCCGCGTCATCCCCGCCGAGCTGCGCGAGCTGCCGCCGCTGCGCGGGCTGGCGGCCGGGCCCGGCGGCGAGGAGGTGCTGGCCGGGCTCGCCGCGCGCTTCACCCAGCGCGAGTACGCGCCGGGCGATGTGATCGTGTCCGAGGGCCACCCGGTCGACCAGGTGATCCTCATCGCGCACGGCAAGGTCGCCCGGATCGGGCGCGGCGAGTACGGCGACCCGGTCGAGCTGGGCGTGCTGGCCGACGGCCGGTTCTTCGGCGACCGCGCCCTGCTCGGCAACTCCGACGAGTGGGACCACACCGTCCGCGCCCTCACCCCGACCACGGTGCTCACCCTGCCCAACGAGGCGATCGGCGAGCTGACCGGCCGCTACGAGGCGCTGCGCACCCACCTGGAGGCGTACCGGGAGGCGCCCGAACCGCCCCGCAACAGGCAGGGCGAGGCCGAGATCGAGCTGGCGTCGGGGCACGACGGCGAGCCGGTGCTGCCCGGCACGTTCGTCGACTACGAGCCCCACCCCCGCGAGTACGAGCTGAGCGTCGCCCAGACCGTGCTGCGCGTCCACACCCGCGTCGCCGACCTCTACAACGGCCCCATGGACCAGGTCGAGCAGCAGCTCCGGCTGACCATCGAGGCGCTGCGCGAGCGCCAGGAGCACGAAATGATCAACAATCGCGACTTCGGGCTGCTGCACAACGCCGACCTGCGCCAGCGCATCCAGACCCGCAGTGGCCCGCCCACCCCCGACGACCTGGACGAGCTGCTGTCACGCCGGCGCGGCTCGCGGTTCTTCCTGGCCCACCCGAGGACCATCGCCGCCTTCGGCCGCGAGTGCAACCGGCGCGGCGTCCACCCCGGCACCGTCGAGCACGAGGGCCGCCGCACGCAGTCCTGGCGCGGCGTGCCGATCTTCCCCTGCGACAAGATCCCGATCAGCGGGCGCGGCACCAGCTCGATCCTGGTGATGCGCACCGGCGCCGACGACCAGGGCGTCATCGGTCTGCGCCGCACCGACCTGCCCGACGAGGTCGCCCCCGGCCTGTCGGTGCGCTTCATGGGGGTCAACGACCAGGCGGTGCTGTCCTACCTGGTCAGCGCCTACTACTCGGCGGCGGTCCTGGTGCCCGACGCGCTGGGCGTCCTGGAGAACGTCGAGATCGCCCGGTGAGGGAGGAGGCTGCGATGACGGTCACGCGGAGGTCGGCCCGCTCGGCGGCCGAGGTGCTGGTGTGGAGCCGGTCGCTGCTGGACCCGGCGCTGCGCGACGCGGTCGAGGACATGCCCGCCTCGATGCGCCGGATCGCCGCCTACCACTTCGGCTGGCGCGACGACCTGGACCGGCCCGCCCAGGGCGGCGGCGGCAAGGCGATCCGCCCGGCGCTGGCGCTGCTGTCCGCCGAGGCGGTCGGCGGCGCCGCGGCCGGTGCGCTGCCGGCGGCGGTCGCGGTGGAGCTGGTGCACAACTTCTCGCTGCTGCACGACGACGTGATGGACGGCGACCTGACCCGGCGGCACCGGCCCACCGCGTGGACGGTGTTCGGCTCCAACGCGGCGATCCTGGCCGGGGACGCGCTGCTGGCGGCGGCGTTCGAGACCGTCGCGTCCGCGCCCGGCCCGGCGGTGCGCGGCGGCGTGCACGCGCTGAGCCGGGCGGTGCTGGAGCTGGTGGAGGGGCAGAGCGCCGACATGGCGTTCGAGGAGCGCTCGGACGTGGCGCTGCCCGAGTGCCTGGCGATGGCGGGCCGCAAGACCGGCGCGCTGCTGGGCGCGGCGTGCGCGCTGGGCGGCATGTTCGGCGGCGGCACCCGCGAGCAGGTGACGCGGCTGCGCACGTTCGGCGAGCGGCTCGGCCTCGCCTTCCAGATCGTGGACGACCTGCTGGGCATCTGGGGCGACCCGGCCGTCACCGGCAAGCCCGTCCACTCCGACCTGCGCAACCGCAAGAAGTCCCTGCCGGTGGTGGCCGCCCTCACCTCCGGCACCGACGCCGGGCGCGAGCTGGCCGCGATCTACCTGGAGGACGAGCCGCGCGACGACGGCGAGCCGGCCCGCGCCGCCGCGCTGGTGGAGGCGGCGGGCGGCCGCTCGTGGGCGGTCCGCCGCACCGCCGACCTGCTGACCGAGGCGCTGGCGGAGCTGGCGCTGGCCGACCCGGCCGACCGCCCGGCCGAGGAGCTGTCGGCGCTGGCGAGGATGGTCGCGCGCCGCGACCACTGAGCGGGGCGGCGGCCGTGCGCCCCGGGGCGCACGGCCGCCGCCCGCGCCCGTCCACATGCCGGACGCCGGGCGCTCCCATGCAACAGTTCGTGGCCCTTCGGACAACTAGTAGGTGAGGCCCCCTTCCGAAAGGACCCGACCATGACCCTCCCGGTGCCCGACCCGCTGCTGATCACCGTCGGCGTGCTCGCCGCCCCGACCGCCTGGGCGCTGTGGCGCGCCCGGCGGCTGCGCCGCCCCCGGCCCGTCGCCTACCGCGCGATCTGGACCGTCGCCGACCAGCGCTGGCTGCAGCGCCACGACATCAGCCCGGTCGCCGTCATGGCCGCCGACGTCGTGCCCGAGGATGGGGGAGGAGGACGACGACGTCGAGGGGGGACGGCATGACGCTGCCCAAAGTACGGTTCGGCACGACCGGCATGGAGATCACCAGGGTCGGCTTCGGGGCCTGGGCCGTCGGCGGGAGCTGGCGGCACGGCTGGGGCGGCCAGGACGACGGCGACTCGGTCGCGGCGATCCGGCGCGCGGTCGAGCGCGGCGTCAACTGGATCGACACCGCCGCCGTCTACGGGCTCGGCCACTCCGAGGAGGTCGTGGCGGCCGCGCTGGACGGCATCCCGCCGGGCGAGCGGCCCTACGTGTTCACCAAGGGCGGCGAGATGTGGGACGAGCAGGGCCGCCCCACCAAGATCGCCCGTCCCGACACGCTGCGCCGCGAGGTGGAGGACTCCCTGCGCCGGCTGCGCGTGGAGCGCATCGACCTGTACCAGGTGCACCAGACGCCCGACGCGGGCAATCCGGTCGAGGAGTACTGGCAGACCATGGCCGACCTCAGGCGGGAGGGCAAGGTCCGTGCGATCGGGCTGTCCAACCACTCGCTGGAGCGGCTGGCGGCGGCCGAGAAGGTCGCGCACGTGGACGCCTTCCAACCGCCGCTGTCGGCGATCAACCGGACCCAGGCCGCCGAGATCGCCTGGTGCGCGGCCAACGGCACCGGCGTGATCGTCTACTCGCCGATGCAGTCGGGCCTGCTGTCGGGCGCCTTCACCGCCGAGCGCGTCGCCGCCCTGCCCGAGGGCGACTGGCGGCGCGGCGCGCCCGACTTCACCACCCGGCTGCCCGCCAACCTCGCGCTCGCTGAGGCGCTGCGGCCCGTCGCCGACCGGCACGGGGTGGAGCCGGGCGCGGTCGCGATCGCGTGGGCGCTGGCCTGGCCCGGCGTCACCGGCGCGATCGTCGGGGCCCGCCGCCCCGCGCAGGTGGACGGCTGGCTCCCGGCGGGGCGGCTGGAGCTGACCGCCGCCGACCTCGACGAGATCGCCGCGGCCATCGCCGGGACCGGGGCGGGGGAGGGCCCGGTCCGACCCTGACCGGCCGGGCCGGCCGCGGCGTTCGCCGCGACACTGCGCGAATGCCGGTGAAAGCGGGCATTCTGGGTCACATGGACGCTCGGGGCACGGTCGGGTGCTGACTCATCTGAGCGGGCTCAGCCCGCGACGCAGGCTGCTGGTGCTGGGCGCCCTCGCGCTGGCGGCGGTGCTGGTGACCGCGGTCGTGGCCCGGGTGGCGCTCGGCCGCGACGACGACGGCGGCGGCCCGCCCGCCCGGCAGGACCGGCCGGGCCCGGTGCTGCTGGTGCCCGGGTACGGCGGCGGCACCGGCGGCCTGGTCGAGCTGGCCGACCGGCTGCGCTCGGTGGGCCGCCCGGCCGAGGTGGTGGTGATGCCGTCCGGCGGCACCGGCGACCTGCGCGAGCAGGCGAAGGCGCTGGACCGGCGCGTGGCGCTGGAGCTGCGCGAGGGCGCGCCGTCGGTGGACGTGGTCGGCTACTCGGCGGGCGGCGTGGTCGCGCGGCTGTGGGCCCGCGAGCACGGCGGGGCGCGCAAGGCCCGGCGCGTGGTGACGCTGGGCTCGCCGCACGCGGGCGCGGAGGTGGCGGCGGCGGGGTCGGCGCTGGCCCCGACCGCGTGCCCGACCGCGTGCCGGCAGCTCGCTCCGGGCAGCCCGCTGCTGCGCGACCTGGGCGCCCGCGCGCCCGTCCCGCCGGTGTGGGTGTCGTTGTGGACGACGCACGACGAGACGGTGCGGCCGGAGTCGTCGCGGCTGGCCGGGGCGCTCAACATCGGCCTCCAGGAGGTCTGCCGGGACGCCGCGACCACGCACGGCGGCCTGCCGACCGATCCGGTGGTGGCCGGGATCGTGCTGCGCTCGCTGGGCGCCGACCCGCCCGCCGCGCCGGGGCCGGCCGACTGCCACACCCTGCGCACGGCCTCCTGAGGGGCGGGTCAGCTCGTCACGTCGCGGGTCGCGAAGTTCGCCCACGCGGCCGCCAGGAACACCACCACGTACACGCCCTGCAGCGCCAGCCCGCGCTCGATGTCGCGCCACAGGATCGGATCGCGGAAGAAGTCCACCCACGCCAGCCAGTACCGCGTCAGCAGGTACGGCTGCACCGACGCCGCCGCCTCCAGCGTCACCAGCACCTGGCTGGTGATCAGGGCCGCCAGCGCGCCCAGGGCCGCGCCCAGCGACGAGTCGGTCAGCGTGGACAGGAACAGCGCGATCGCGCCCACGCCCAGCATGCAGACCCCGATGTAGAGCATCGTCGCGCCCACCCGCAGCAGCAGCTGGGTCCTGGTCAGGCCCGTGCCCGACACCGACGTCAGCAGGTCCGAGCCCTCCAGCGCGGCGGCGGGCGCGTCGCCCAGCATCAGCGTCCCGGCCAGGTAGGACGTCGCCACGACCGCCACCACCGCCAGCAGCACGTACGCGACCAGCGTCACCAGCTTGGCCACCAGCAGCCGGGTCCGGCCCACCGGGCGCAGCAGCAGGTACCGCAGCATCCCCGCGCCCGCCTCGCCCGCGATCGAGTCGCCGCCCACCACCGCCACCGACACCGGCAGGAACAGCGGCAGCACCATCGCCAGCGCCGCCGCCGGGTACAGCGCGCCGTTGGTCAGCACCGCCGACAGGAACGCCGGGCCCTCGCCGGGCTCGGGCGCGACCTCAGTCACGCCGAGGAACACCGCCACGATCGCGGGCAGCCCGCACAGCAGCGTCAACGACACCCACGTGCGCGGGCGCCGCACCATCTTCACCAGTTCGGTCGCGATCACGGCTGCGGCTCCTGGCTGGGTTCCGGGGCGGTCTCCCGCGCGGGCGTGCGGTCCAGCCGGTCGGAGCTCGGACCGGTGATGTCCAGGACGACCTCCTCCAGCGACCGGCGGCGCTCGCCGATCTCGGTGATCCGCAGGCCCGCGCCGACCAGCCGGGCGTTCAGCTCGGCCGCGTCGGCGGCGCGCACCAGCAGCCGGTCGCCGGAGCGGTGCTCGACGCGGCCGTCCAGCAGCGCCACCACCCGGTCGGCGTCGGGGGAGCGCACCTCGACCTGGCCGGTGGGCGCGCGCACCTCGGCCATGTCGGCCTGCAGCACCAGGCGGCCCCGGTCCATCACGCCGACGCGGGTGCACAGCTCCTCGACCTCGCTGAGCAGGTGGCTGCACAGCAGGATCGTGGTGCCGGCCGCGTTCAGCTCGTTCAGCAGGTCGCGGATCTCGTGGATGCCCTGCGGGTCCAGGCCGTTGGTGGGCTCGTCCAGGATCAGCAGGCGCGGCTCGCCGAGCAGCGCGGCGGCGAGGCCGAGGCGCTGGCGCATCCCGAGCGAGTACGCGCGCACCGGCCGCTCGTCCACCCCGCCGAGCCCGACCCGGTCGAGCACGGCCTCGACCCGGGCGCGGCGGCCGCGCCGCGAGCCGCCCGGCCCGGCGGCGTCCATGTGGCGCAGGTTCGCGCGGCCCGACAGGTGCCGGTAGGCGCCCGGCCCCTCCACCAGCGCCCCGACGCGCGGCAGCACCTGCGCCGCGCGGCGCGGCATCGGCAAGCCCAGCACCTCGATCTCGCCGGAGGTCGCGTAGACGAGGCCCAGCAGCATCCGCACCAGGGTGGTCTTGCCCGAGCCGTTGGGGCCGAGCAGGCCGTACCGGTCGCCCTCGCCGACGGCGAGGTCCACCGCGTCCACGGCGGTGATCCGGCCGAAGCGCTTGGTCAGCGCGCGGGTGGCGATCATGACACCAGCTCGCGGGCGACCTCGGTGAGCGGATCCGGCCGGACGGCGCCGACCAGCAGGAAGACGCGGTCGTTCGCGTCGTCGGCCACCACGATCGCGGTCAGCAGCGAGGTCCGCAACAGCACCGCCTCCGTTCCTTCGCCCGGCATCTCGACAGTGGGCGCGCCCGCGTCGGCGGCGGCCCGGTGGAGGCGGTTCCCGTAGCGGCCCGGCAGCGGCGCGACCAGGAACGTCGCCAGCCCGTCCCGGTAGCCGCGCGCGCTGGAGATCGACGGGGTGGTGGGCAGCGCCCGCCGCCCCGCCAGCGTGCTGGGCAGCCGCTCATGGGTGTGCGACACCAGCCGCGACAGCAGGTCCGGCGCCGACACCGTCGTGGTGCGCAGGCCCGGCGCCGGCCGGGGCGCGACCGCCGACGCCGCCGGACGGGCCAGGCGCAGGTCCAGGAAGCGGCTGGTCAGTGCGGGGCGGGCGCCGCCGCGCGGGACCACCCGCACCTCGACCGGCAGGCCCGACTCGGGATCGGCCCACACCTCCAGCGCGCCGATCGTGGTGGTGTCGCCGAGCGGGCGTCACGCGCAGGCCCACGGCCGAGCGGCCCGCCGTGCGCCGCGCCGGCAGCGCGCTCACGCGGTCGGCGGACGCGGCCATGCCCAGCAGGCGGCGCGCGAGCGCGGGCGGGGCGAGGTCGGAGGCGTTGGGCAGCCGCACCGCGGGGCGGCCGCGCACGCGCGTCAGGACCTCGCGCTCGTAGTCCCACACGGTCAGGGCGTCGGGGCCCTGCTGGAAGTCGCGCTCCCCGGCGGCCAGGAGCTGCGCGACCCGCCACCGGCGCGGGCCGTCGTACCAGACCCGCAGCCGCGAGGTGCCGCTGAGCAGCGCGGTCGCCTCGTCGAGCCCCGGCAGGGCGGGCAGCCCCAGCGAGCCGCGCGTCTCGACCAGGCCCTCGTGCGGCTCGTCGGCCGAGGCCAGCATCAACCGTCGCAGCGCCTGCGGATCCGGCCCGGTGGAGGACGCCGGGTAGGCCGCGATGGCGACCGGCACCGCGCACAGGGCCGCCACCAACGCCGCGACCAGCAGCCACCGCCGCCGCGCCTCCGCCCGGACCACGCTCACCTTTGTGAGGGTACGTGGCAAAAAGCCGGACGCGCCCCCCTAGGTGATCATTTGTCGGTTCGGGCGGGCGGCGTCAGCCCAGCGAGCCGGCCCGGTCGCCGGCGGAGGCCATGCCCAGCCAGGTGTGCGGGTTGCCCGCCCAGCACCAGCCGAGCTTGGGCGCGTTCTGGCTGATCCACAGGGCGGGGACGCGGCGGTCGCCGTTGCGCGAGCCGCCCAGCGAGAAGCACTTGTTCTTGGCCAGCGTCTCGGGGAAGTGGGTGGCCAGCGCGATGCCCTCCTCCATGGTGAGCAGGGTGCGCTCCCGGGAGGCGATGACGGCCATGGCCTCGTTCGGGATCGCGCCGCAGAACTCCTCGCCCCGCTCCACGTCGAACAGCAGGTAGGCGCGGGCGTCGGGGATCTCCACCTCCTTGATGGGGACGAACGTGGCGATGTCGCCCTCGGCGTAGTGGCGGTCGATGACGCCGGGCTTGGTGCGGCGGGACAGCGTCGTCCGCGTGATCGTCTCCTCGATGGGCGCCAGCTCGCGGGTGACGACCAGCACGAACGGCACCCGTCCCTCGACGGGCGGGGTCATGCCGCCGGCCCGGCCGGTCGCCGTGGCGCGCAGCGGGGCGAGCAGTGCGGCGAATCCCTGCTCGTCCAAGCCCGCGAGCGCCGGGTAACCGCGGGCGACCAGGGTCCCGACCTGGCGGTCGAACTCCGTGCCCGCGTCGAACGGGGTCTCCTGGCGGGTCTCCTGCTGGGTCATGGGGGACCTTTCTGCCGTGCCTGCGATGTAACTCTGTACAACATACGGAGAATCGTGGATATTTCCAGTGCCCAGAAGCGGTCACTACGCGGGCGAAACGGAGGAAAGGTGGCAGGCTCGGAGGTCCCGGTGAAGGACGCCGCCATGGTCGATCCCCCCGCCGCCCGCCCGGCCCCGCGCCGCCTGCTGCGCGCCTCGGACGGCGACACCCCCGTCGTGGAGCAGCCCGTCCGGATGGTGTCGGTGGACACCCCCGAGAAGGCCGGGTACGCGGGCGCGCCGCCCGCGGCGCAGGCCACCCTCGACCGCTGCCGGGCCCGGCTCGCCGACGGCACCTACGATCCGCTCGTCCCGGCCGAGCTGCGCGAATACCTGCTGGAACGGCTCACGCCCGACGCCGCGCGCCGCCACGTCACCGCGGGCGAGCGCGCCAGTGCGGAGTTCGACGTGCTGCTGGAGCGCCGCCTGGCCCGTCCCGGCGGCGGCCGCCGCCGGGTCGCGGTGCTGCCCGCCGGGGAGATGATCGACCGCTACGGGCGGCTGCTGGCCTACATCGCGCCCTGGTTCGAGGGCGGCCCCGGCGACCCGCTGCCGCCGCGCGACCACCCCGACCGCCGCACGTTCAACCTGGACATGGTGGCGTCGGGCTGGGGCGCACCGTTCCTGGTGCACCCGTCGCTGCCGTCATCGGCTGACCTGCGGGTGCTGCTGCGGGAGGCCGGCGCGGCCTGGACGGAGCGGCGCGGCATGTGGGCCGAGTTCGGCGCCGACCTGCTGCTGGCCTACGAGTACCGGGCGTGCGTGAAGCTGGGCGTGCGCGAGCTGGACGACCCGAAGGCGACCGTGGCGAACGCGTACCAGCGCATCTGCGTGGATCTGCGGGACCGCAGCGTGGTGGGCCCGTTCGGCTACCACCGGGTCCCGCCGTCCTACCGCCTGTGGATCTGGCCGGACCGCTTCGAGCAGGCCCGCGACGAGCTGAACCTGCCGCACTAGCGGGCGCGCCGGCCCGCCCTACGGGGCGCGGACCCGCCAGGCCCGGAGCGCGCGGCGGCCCGCCGGATCTCCCCACGGGGATCCGGCGGGCGAAAGGAACGACCCGCCGCGCCTCAGTGGGCGGCGGTGTGCTCCTCCTCGGACGCTGCCGGGCCGGTGTCGGCGACGGGCAGGCCCGCCTGCTCGGACTCCTGGTCCTCGGTGCCCTGCGTGGGCCAGGCCATCAGCCTGGTACGGCGGGGGTTGGCCAGAGGGGTGCTCATGGTGTCGCTGTCCTCCTGTCGGGCCGTCGCCGGGGTCGCCGACCGGTGGGCCGGCGACATCGGCGAAGTGTGAGAGGGAGATCTTCCCGGATGACCCACCCTGTTTCGCAAAATGGTCTAGACCGGTCGCCGGATTCGCCCATCGTTCCGGGGCGCGGCGGGCACCGGAGGTGCTCGCGCAGGGCGCGGCGGACGCGGCCCGTGGTACGGGACGGTGGGATGACCGCCGTTCTGACCGATAGGACAGTTTAGTCGCTCAGGGTGACCGTTCCCGCGGCGCCCCCCGTGACCGGTGATGCCGCGTGAGGAAGTCTTTGCCGAGAGCGTGCTGCGTCAGATGACGGCGCGTGACGACTTTGGAGTGACTCTGGGGAAAGCATTGCCTCTATGGGAAGTAAGTGAATGATGACCAAGTGGTCAGGGAGGTGAAAGGGGGAAGGGCCGCCGAAAGTGGTTCGTTGAAAGGGAGGGCCTCGCCGTCTCGCGGAACGGCCCGCAATTCCGGACGGCGCGTCCGAGTGGTCTTATCACGTACAAAACAGTACGTACTGGACTGGTCGCGGAGTGCTCTCTACGCTCGGTTCAGCCAGCGCGTCGATGGTGCACCAGAGTGCAACAGAGGGAGCGTCATGTCCACGGCCCGAGAGTTGCCGGACATCCTGTCGAAGGAATTCGCCGCCGACCCCTACTCCGCCTACCGCGTCCTGCGCGACCAGGCCCCCCTGATGTGGCACGAGCCGATGAACTCCTACATCGTCTCCCGCTACGAGGACGTCTCGCGCGTGTTCCGCGACCCCGTCTTCACCACCGCCAACTACGACTGGCAGCTGGAGCCGGTGCACGGCCGCACCATCCTCCAGCTCAGCGGCCGCGAGCACGCGGTGCGGCGCGCGCTGGTCGCCCCCGCCTTCCGCGGCGCCGAGCTCCAGACCACCTTCCTGCCGGTCATCGAGGCCAACTCCCGGCGCCTCATCGACCGCTTCCGCGACACCGGCAGCGTCGAGCTGGTCGGCGACTACAGCACCCGCTTCCCGATCAACGTGATCGTGGACATGCTCGGCCTCGACCAGAGCGACCACGCGCGCTTCCAGCGCTGGTACACCTCCATCATCGCCTTCCTCGGCAACCTCGCGCAGGACCCGCAGATCGCCGAGGCCGGGATGCGCACCCGCGCCGAGCTCGCCGAGTACATGCTGCCGATCATCCGGGAGCGCCGCGGCCGCCTGGGCGACGACCTGCTGTCCACGCTGTGCCGCGCCGAGATCGACGGCACCACGATGAGCGACGAGGACATCAAGGCGTTCTGCAGCCTGCTGCTGGCCGCCGGCGGCGAGACCACCGACAAGGCCATCTCGGCGCTGTTCGCCAACCTCCTCCGGCACCCCGACCAGCTCGCCGCCGTGCGCGCCGACCGCACGCTGATCCCGGCCGCCTTCGCCGAGACGCTGCGCTACACCCCGCCGGTCCACATGATCATGCGGCAGCCCGCCGAGGACGTGGAGCTGGCCGGCGGCGTCGTCCCCGCGGGCAGCACCGTCACCGCGCTGATCGGGGCGGCCAACCGCGACCCCGAGCGGTACGCCGACCCCGACCGCTTCGACGTGCTGCGCACCGACCTGAAGACCGCCACCGCGTTCTCGGCCGCCGCCGACCACGTCGCCTTCGCGCTGGGGCGGCACTTCTGCGTGGGCGCGCTGCTCGCCAAGACCGAGGTCGAGGTCGGCGTCGGCCAGCTGCTGGACGCCATGCCCGACCTGCGGCTGGCCGACGGCTTCACCCCCGTCGAGCAGGGCGTGTTCACGCGCGGCCCGGCGGAGCTGCCGCTGGTGTTCACCCCGCGCCGCGCCATGCCGGGGGCCGCCTGAGCGGCCGGGGCTCCGGGTGTCAGGGCCCAGGCGCCGGAGCTCGGCGTCAGGGCTCCTCGTCGGTCGGCTCGAGTGCGCCGGCGAGGTCCAGCGTCGAGCTGAACACCACCGGCAGCGTGTACAGCCCCCGCATCCACACCGACGGGCGCCACTCCAGGTCGTCCACCGGCACCGCCATCCGCACGTCGGGCAGCCGGTCCAGCAGCGCCTCCACCGCCGTGCGGGCCAGCAGCTCGGCGAGCTCCGGCGCGGGGAACGGGCAGCCGTGCTCGCCCTTGCCGAACGACATGTGCGCGCGGTTGGCGGCGGCGTCGCTGTAGGACTCCGGCTGCGCCTGCGGGTCGGCGTTGGCCGCCGCCAGCCCCAGCACCAGCAGGTCGCCGCGCCGCACCCGCTGGTCGCCGAGGCGGCAGTCGTGCACCGCCCACCGGCCGATGAAGTTCTGCGTCGGGGTGTCCTCCCACAGCACCTCGCTCAGCGCCTCGCCGACGCTGCGCCGGTTGCCCTGGAAGGTCACCGAGAACGCGTCGTCGGACAACATCAGCCGCAGCGCGTTGCCGATCCAGTTGCCGGTGGGCTGCTGCGCGGCCGCCATCACCACCAGCAGGTCGATGACCACCTCGTCGTCGCTGAGCCCGGCCGGGTGGTGGATCAGCCGGGACGGCACGTCCGAGCGCGGCAGGTGCTTGCGGTCCTGTACGAGCTTCTGCATCCGCGCGTGGATGCGCCGGTGCGCGTCGATCGCCTTGTCGCCCACGTCCAGCGACTCGGCCACGTCCTGCACCAGCACCGGGATGTCGGCGTCCGGCAGCCCGAACAGCCGCGCCACCACCAGCAGCGGGATGCGGTGCGAGTACTGGGCGATCAGGTTGGCCTCGCCCGCCCCGGCGAACTCGTCGATCAGCTTGTCGGCCTCGGCGCGGCAGATCGTGACCAGCTCGGCGCGGCTCACCTCGTCCAGCGCGTCGCCGATCGCGCCCGCGCGCCGCTGGTGCTCGGGGCCCTCGGCGAACATCACCGACGGCGTCCAGCCCACGTACGGCATCAGCGGCCAGTCCGCGGGGATCAGGTCCCAGGCGTTCCAGCGGCGGCAGTCGCGCGCGAACAGCCGGGGGTTGCTGGTCACGTGGTTGACCTCGCGGTAGCCCAGCACGAACCAGGCGGGCACGTCGCCGTCCAGCAGGATCGGCACGACCGGGCCGTAGCGCTCGCGCAGCGTGCGGTACAGCTCGGCGGGGTCGTCGGCGACGTTCGGCCCGTACAGCCGGACCGGCTGCGGGTGGCCCGGATGCCCGCCCGGGTGCGCCTGCGGGGGCGGCGGGCCGTCGCCGGGCGGCGCGGGCGAGGGGACGGGCTGGGTCGGGGCGGTGGTCGGTTCGGTCACGTCGCGGGCTCCCGGGCGGCGGAGGGATCGTGCAGGGCGGTCAGGTACCGGACGAGGGTGATCAGCGCGGCCTTGGCGGAGTCGCGCCGCCGCGCGTCGCACTCGATCAGCGGCACCCCGGGGTCCAGGTCCAGCGCGCCCCGGACGCGCTCCAGCGGCGGGCCCGGCGCCTCGTCGAACCGGTTGACCGCCACGATGAACGGCAGCGGGTGCGCCTCCAGCCGGTCGATGGCGTACCAGGAGTCGGCGATGCGGCGGGTGTCGACCAGCACCACCGCGCCGAGCGCCCCGGCGAACAGCTGCTCCCACAGGAACCAGAAGCGCTGCTGGCCCGGCGCGCCGAACAGGTACAGGACCTGAAGGTCGTTCAGCGTGATGCGGCCGAAGTCGAACGCCACGGTGGTGGTGTTCTTGTCCTGGACGCGGGAGGGGTCGTCGATGCCGATCCCGGCCCGCGTCATGACCTCCTCGGTGCTCAGCGGCCGGATCTCGCTGACCGCGCCCACCAGGGTGGTCTTGCCCGCGCCGAACCCGCCGACGATCACGATCTTGAGGCCGTCGCGGGCGGTGGCGCGCAGCGGCGGGCCGCCGCCGGCCGCCAGCCGGTCGCGCAGCGGCGGCGGCTGGCCCGCGGCGGGGACGGCGGGGGCCGGGACGGCGGGCTGGTCAGAGGTTCTGGAGTCCAACGAGCACCTGCTTCAGGGTTTCCAGGTCGGGGAGTTGCGCGCGGGCGGGGGCCGAGGTCGGCGGCCGGGCGGTGACGCGGCCGAGCGCCAGCAGGTCGCGCAGCAGCACCCGCACCACGCTGACCGGCATCCGCAGCCGGGCCGACAGCTCGACCACCGCCATCGGGTGGTAGCGGCACGAGCGCAGGATCTCGGCGTGCTCGGACTGCATGCCGCCGGCCGGCTCGCCCTCGGCCAGGATCAGCGTCACGAGGTCGAGCTCGACCGGGGCCGCCGCGCCGCGCCCGCCGGTGACGATGTACAGGCGGTCGGGCTCCTCGCCCTCCAGCGGCGGCGCCTCGCTCATCGCTCCCCGGCGCCGGCGCGCCGCCGCGGCGGCGCGACCAGGAAGCCGCCGACCTGCTCCACCAGCTCGTTCATATAGTGCGCGATCATGCCGACGTCGCAGTCCTCGGCGCCGACGACGGCCAGGTGCGCGCCCTCCCCGGCCGGGACGATCAGCAGCACGCCGCCGCGGAACTCCACCATCGACTGGCCCGCGCCGATGCCGGTGCCGAACTCGCCGGAGGCGCTGAGCGACAGGCTCTGGATGCCCGAGGCGATGGCGGCCAGCTGGTCGGCGTTGTCGGTGTCCAGGCCGGTGCTGTGGCAGATCTTCAACCCGTCCTTGGACAGCGCCAGCACGTGCCGGGTGCCGATCGCCTTGTCCCTGAGCCTGTCCAGCATCCAGGCCAGATCGCTGTCATCGGTGCTCATGGTGCTCACGGGGCGGTGGCCCCGGCCTCCTTTCGGCGGTCCGGGAGGGTGGTCCCGGTAGGGGTGCGGCGGCGGTGCGCGGTCGCGGGCGGCGTCACGGGGTCTCCGTCCCGTCGGCCTGCTGTCCGGTCTCGGGGGTCCAGCGGCCGGTGGTCTTGCGGCCGCGCCCGGCGGCGTGGAAGGCGCCCATGCGGGCGGCGGCCTCGTGCGGGTCGCGGACCGGGGCGGCGATCGGGTCGTCCTGGTGGTAGGGCGAGTTGGCGAGGGTCTCGCCCTTGCGGCGCTGCGGCAGGTCGGCGAACTCCCCGCCGTCCCCGGCCGGGGACGGCTGCGGCTGCGGCTGCTGCGCGGGCAGGGCCTGCGGCCCGGTGCGGTGCTGCGGAGCGGGCGGCGCCTGCCGTACGGACGGGGGCCGCCGGGACGGCGGCGGGAGCGGGGGCCGGGCGAGGACGTCGGCGGGCGAGGGCGGCTCGTCGTTGTAGTAGTCGGCGAACGGGTCGCGCAGCGGCCGGGTGATGATCT
Organism: Spirillospora sp. CA-253888; assembly: GCA_050936435.1. Lineage (GTDB taxonomy): Bacteria > Actinomycetota > Actinomycetes > Streptosporangiales > Streptosporangiaceae > Spirillospora. Next base: position 2,038,061 of record JBNJMT010000001.1, on the reverse strand, counting down.
GCCGGGGGATCAGCATGACCACCCCGATGCCCCCGCGCGAGGAGGGCCGGAAGTTCACCCGCAGCCGGTGCTTGTGCGCCAGCCGCCCGACCACCGCCAGCCCCAGCCGGGTGCCGGGCAGCGAGGTCATGTCGGTGGGGTCGGCGATGAGCCGCTCGGCGCGGGCGCGCTCGCGGCGGCGCATCCCGAGGCCGCTGTCCTCCACGGTGACGACCACGCCCGCGTCCTCCTCCTCGACGTAGACGTGCACGTCGTTGTCGCGGGTGGAGAACATGGTGGCGTTGTCCATCAGCTCGGCGAGCGCGTGCATGACGCCCTCGGCGGCGTGCCCGGCGACCGCCGAGCGGTTGGTGGAGTGCAGCTTGACCCGCCGGTAGTCGGCGATGCGGCCCATCGCGCCGCGCAGGATGGACTCCATGATGATCGGCTTGGTCCAGCGGCGGCCGGTGCGGCCGCCGCCGAGCAGCGCGATGCTGTCGGCGAGCCGGCCCATCTGGGAGACGCGGTGGTCGATGTCGAGCAGGTCGTCGAAGACCTCCTGCTCGTCGTAGCGGTGCTGGAGCTCGCGCAGCAGCGCCAGCATGGAGGTGGCCTGCGCCTGGAGGCGGGCGGCCGCGCCGGCGCAGGCCATCAGCAGGCAGGCGGCCAGCTCGTGGGTGCGCGCCAGCTCGTGCGCGAAGACGTGCTGGAAGCGGGCGACGTGCTCGGTGGTGGGGACCTCGACGTCGGCGAGGATCGTGTTGGCCGAGGCGTTCTGGCCGCGGACCTGCTTGACCATGCGCGGGATGACGACCTTGATCAGGTGGTCGGCCTCGTCCTCGGCCGCGGCGTTGGCGGCGCGCGCGGCGGTCAGCGAGCGTTCGGCGTCGGCGAGCTCGCGGGCCACGACCTGGAGCAGGCGGGCGAGCGCGGGCGTGGCGGGGCGCGGCGCCTCGGCGAGCGCGGTCTCGGCGGAGGCGCCCTCGCGGATGCGGGCGACGACGGCGGGCAGCGAGCGTTCGCACAGGTGCTGGATCTGCTGCTCCACGCGTGCGACGCCGTCCTCCAGCAGGCCGAGCCCGGCGCGGGCGCGGCGCGCGGCGGTGGCGTGGTAGGCCGCGACCGCGACGGCCAGGGCCAGCGCCAGCGCGGCGCCGCCGCCGCCGATCGCCACCGGCCGCTTGGCCGCCGGATCGACGGCCACCACCGCCCACAACCAGCCGCCGCCGATGACGACCACCGCGATCAGCCAGGCGAGCAGGGCGCGTTCCATGGGGGCGCGGTCCATGCGGTGGCCGGGGGGAGCGTGCACGGTCATTGATCACGTCCTCGGGTGCTCGGACGGGGCGCGGGCGCGCGGAACGGGGCGGCGGGGCCGTTCCGGTGACGCTCCGCATGGCAGTCGGACACGTTACGTAGGATGCATCACACCGATTGTGTACGGGTGGAAATTGCCATAAAACTCGGCCGGACCGTTGACGATCATTCTTCGCCGCCTTTTTCGATCTTGAAAAGCGCTGGTCAGCCCTCCTTTATGCGGCTTTTGTCGGCCGAGTTGTGCCCTGTTTGGAGCTTTTTGCCCTCGCCTGGTGGGTATCTGGCCCCACTCCGGGTAGGCCAGACGATCCCGCCGCAGAATCGAGAGGAGATCCCCTGTCATGACCGACGTCTCCAGCAAGGGACCGCAGCCAGGCGACCGGCGTGAGGTGCTCACCAACCGGCAGGGGCACCAGGTCTTCGACAACCAGAACCAGCGCACGGTCGGCCCTCGGGGCCCGGCGACGCTGGAGAACTACCAGTTCCTGGAGAAGATCAGCCACTTCGACCGCGAGCGCATCCCCGAACGCGTCGTGCACGCGCGGGGCGCCACGGCCTACGGCTTCTTCGAGGCCTACGGCAAGTGGGGCGACGAGCCGATAGCGAAGTACACCCGGGCCAAGCTGTTCCAGGAGCGGGGCAAGCGGACGCCGCTGGCGCTGCGCTTCTCGACCGTGATCGGCGGCCGCGACTCCTCGGAGGCGGCCCGCGACCCGCGCGGCTTCGCGATCAAGTTCTACACCGAGGACGGCAACTGGGACCTGGTGGGCAACAACCTCGCGGTGTTCTTCATCCGCGACGCCATCAAGTTCCCCGACGTCATCCACGCGCTGAAGCCCGACCCGGTGACCTTCCGCCAGGAGCCCAACCGGATCTTCGACTTCATGTCGCAGACGCCCGAGTGCATGCACATGCTGGTGAACCTGTTCAGCCCGCGCGGCATCCCCGCCGACTACCGGCACCAGCAGGGCTTCGGCGTCAACACCTACAAGTGGGTCAACGAGCGCGGCGAGACCGTGCTGGTCAAGTACCACTGGATGCCCAAGCAGGGCGTGCGCAGCATGACCGAGGCCGACGCCGCCGCCGTCCAGGCCGGTGACCTCGGGCACGCGACCCGCGACCTCCACGAGGCCATCGAGCGCGGCGACTACCCCGAGTGGGAGCTGCTCGTCCAGATCATGAGCGACGAGGAGCACCCGGAGCTCGACTTCGACCCGCTCGACGACACCAAGGTGTGGCCGGAGAACGAGTTCCCGGCGCTCCCGGTCGGCCGGATGGTCCTGGACCGCAACGTCGAGAACAACTTCGCGGAGAACGAGCAGATCTCGTTCGGCACCGGCGTGCTGGTGGACGGCCTGGACTTCTCCGACGACAAGATGCTGGTGGGCCGGACCTTCTCCTACAGCGACACCCAGCGCTACCGGGTGGGCCCCAACTACCTGCAGCTCCCGGTCAACCAGGCCAAGAACGCCCAGGTGCGCACCAACCAGCGCGACGGCCAGATGACCTACCACGTGGACGGCGGCGGGGAGAACCCGCACGTCAACTACGAGCCGTCCATCAACGGCGGGCTGCGGGAGGGGGAGTACCCGGACCACGACGAGCAGGGCCCGGTGATCGAGGGCCGGCTGACCCGCAAGCGCATCCCGCGCACCAACGACTACGTCCAGGCGGGCCAGCGCTACCTGCTGATGGAGGACTGGGAGCGCGACGACCTGGTCGGCAACTTCGTCACGCTGCTGTCGCAGTGCGACCGTCCGATCCAGGAGCGGATGGTGTGGCACTTCCTGCTGGTGGAGGACGACCTCGGCCTGCGCGTGGGCGAGGGCCTCGGCATCGCGCCCGACGACGTCAAGCACCTGAAGCCGCTGGCGAGCCAGGACCTGACCGACGAGGACCGGCAGCGCCTCGCGAACCTGGGCAAGAACGGGTCGCGCGACGTGACGGGCCTGAAGATGACGCACTGCGTGCCGAACGAGCGGGCGGTGCACCGCTTCGGCGAGTGAGCCGAGAAGACGCGCCGAACGGCGGAGCGCCCGGTCCCTCAGGGGGCCGGGCGCTCCGCCGTGTTCCGTCTCAGGCCGGGACCAGCCCCCGTTCGCGGGCGTAGTCCTCCAGCAGGACCCGCAGGCGCCGCCGTCCCCGGTGCAGGCGCGACATCACCGTCCCCAGCGGCACGCCCATGATCTCGGCGGCCTCGCGGTACGGGTAGCCCTCCACGTCCACCAGGTACACCGCCGTGCGGTACTCCTCGGCGAGCCGCGCCAGCGCCTCCCGGACCTCCCTGTCCGGCAGCCGCTCCAGCGCCAGCGCCTCGGCCGACGGCAGTCCGGCCGAGGTGTGCCCGGCCGCCTCGGCGAGCTGCCAGTCCTCCACCGTCTCGGTGCTCGACCGGCTCGGCTGCCGCTTCTTCTTCCGGTAGGCGCTGATGAAGGTGTTGGTGAGGATGCGGTACAGCCAGGCCTTGATGTTCGTGCCCTCCTCGAAGCGGTGGAAGGACGCGAACGCCTTGGCGTAGGTGTCCTGCACCAGGTCCTCGGCGTCGGCGGGGTTGTGGGTCATCCGCAGGCCCGCCGCGTACATCTGGTCGAGGTAGGGCACCGCCTCGCGCTCGAAGCGGGTCCTGCGCTGCTCGACCCCTGGTTCCGTCGTGGTCGTCGTCATGCCGCACCCCGCCCCGGGACGGCCCCCTCCGTGTGCGTGTGGAGCATCCGTGTTCCCTCCCATGTCCTCCGAGGGGCGTCTGCCCAGCGCGGGGCGGTCCTAACGTCTCCGGGACGGGTTCACGGCAAATTAGGACTTTTCTTACAAAGCTCCTGACGTCAATCTGCGCAGGATCTCCAGATGGTCGGTGCCCGCCTCGACCAGCAGCCGCCGCGCCGCCTCCGGCGGCACCTGGCCGATGCGCACCGGGTTGCCGACCATGTCGATCCGGGTGATGCCCTCCCCGGAGCCCAGCCGCGTCTGCGGGGTGGCGAGGCCGCCGAGCCGGTAGAGCCGCCAGGCGTTGCCCGCCGGGAAGCTCGCCAGCACCAGGTCCGGACGCCGCCACGCCACGAACGCCCACCGGCTGCCCGACACCGCGTGCACCAGCGCGATGTCCCGGTGCTCGCCGAGCAGCGTCGCCACGCGCGCCGCGACCGGGACGGGGTTGGTGAACGAGCCGTCCACGCGGAACAGCCCGTCCTCCTCGGTGAGGTCCCAGCCGGTCTCGGCGAGCTCGGCGGCGAGGTGCACGACCGGGTCGTCGTCGGCGGCCAGCTGCACCAGGTCCTCCAGCTCCGTACGGGTCAGCACGCGGGCGTGCGGGAACAGCGCGGGCAGCAGCAGGTCCTCGGCCTGCTCGGGCCGGGCCTCGGCGATGACCGCGCGGACCTCCGCCCACGCCTCGGCCTCGGGCGTGCCGCCCGCGAACGACGCGCCGTCGTACAGCAGGCCCATGCAGAGAGCGGTCAGGGTGGCCACGCGCTCCAGCGCCTCCGGCGGCGCCTCGTCCTCGGGCCGCGCGGGAAGGCACCGGGCCAGCCGGACCAGGTCGGCGCGCCAGGACGCGTCGTCCAGCGTCCACACGCCGTGCCCGAGGAGCTGCACGTACAACCGCGCGATCAGCATCCGCACCAGCAGCGGCGCACCGCCCTCGGCGGCCGTGACCGCGCGGCCCGCCCAGCGCTGCCAGGCGGCGCGCTCGTCGGGGGTCGGCGGCCTGCGGACGGTCTCGGGCGCGGGCTCGTCGCCCTCCTCGTCGCCGTCCCGGTCGATCGTGACGCTGGTCGCCAGCCTCCAGCCGGGGCCCGCCTCGCCGGCCTCGGGCGTCCGACCGAAGAGCCGGGCGGTCAGCGGGCGGCCGATGGCGCGTTCGGACTCGTCCAGGTACTCGGTCCAGCGGTCCTGCGCCACGCCGCCGGGGCGGGCGCGCGGGACGCGCGGGAGTTCGGCGGCCAGCCGCAGCACGTCGAGCTGGAAGCGGTGCCGCAGCGCTTCGTCGGTGAAGATCTCTTCTTCGGTGCAGGGATGGCGCAGCCGGGGCCGCTGGTCGTCCTCCTGCCGCTGCGCGCAGCGGGCGGGCTGTACCGCGAACACCGGCGGCGACACCGCCTGCCCCGCGACGATCCGCACCACCGCCCCGCCGGAGTCCGGAACGGCGAACGTCCCCTCCGTCCCACCCGCCGGGATCGCGCCCACCCGCCGCCACGAGCCGGGCGACCCGTCCGGCGAGATCTCGACGAAGACCTCGGTGTCATGGGCCCGCGCCAGCGTCACCCGCACGCCCTGCGCGGTCACCAGCGCGCCCAGCAGCGACAACGCCGGCCGCGGCTCGCCCGCGCGGACCGTCCGGCGGCCCTCCAGTCGCGGCGCGGGGCACGGCTCGCCCGGCGGCATCAGCGTCTGCGCGGCCGGCGCCAGCACCGCCAGCTCGCAGTTGCCGCCCGCGCCCGTGGCGCGGACCAGGGCGCTCGCGGTGAGGTTGGCGCTGCCGGTCAGCGCCCAGCGCCGACCGGCCGCCGACCACTCCAGCAGCTTGCCGTGCCGGGGGAAGCGCTCCGGCAGCAGCCGGACCTCGGCCTTGCGGGCCCCGGCGGCGGCGTGCAGCAGCACGTCGCCGTCGTAGCTGGTCTGGTGCTCCTGGAGGCCGATGACCAGGCGCTCGGGGGCGAAGCGCTCGACGATCCGGGCGAGCGCGCCGCCGGAGGGGTCGATGAACGGCGCGTACAGGCACAACTCGTCGACCGGCCCGCTCGGCAACTGCTCCAGCAGGCCGGTGTCGAGGTTGTGGAGCACCCGCACCTCCTCGGCGGCGGTGCCGCCGAACGGCTCCAGCTCCCCGCCGATCTCCTGGAGCAACTCGTCCACGTACCCGGGGACGGCGACGCCGATCGGCAGCAGCTGCAGCCACTCGGCGAGCTGCCCCAGCCCCGCCGGGCCCGAGCCGCGCCGCCCGCGCAGCACGGTCCACAGCTCGTCGTTGTAGCCCCACCCGGCCATGGTCGGGTTGCCGGAACCGATCGCGGCGACGGCCTCGTCCGCACCGATCAGCAGCGCCAGCTTGGGATGGAACGCGCCGCCGCACGCGGCCAGCGCGTGGAAGTAGGAACGGCCCGCCTGCCGCACGTCCACCGGGTCGTAGCGGCCCTGCGCGACGTCCCCGACCACCGTGACGCGCGCGCCCAGGGCGCGCGCCGTCGGGATCGCGACCTTCTCCAGGAACGGCAGGTCGACGGTGAACCCGAGCAGCAGCAGCTCGTGCAGGTCGGCCCCGTCCTCGCGGTCGCGCCACTCGTTGAGCAGCGTCAGCGGCGAGGCGAACGGTCGGTCGGTCATGCGCCCACCTCCAGGAGCCGCGCGCCCAGCGGGCCCAGCGCCGTGGCGCCGTCGTCCCCGGCCGGATCGATCAGACCGAGCTGGAGCGCGAAGGAGGCGAGCTGCCCGAGCCGCAGCCCGATGTCGCCCGCCCCCTCCTCGCCGGTCTTGTAGTAGCGGCCGTTGCGCTCGTGGACGCGGGAGAACACCTTCAGGCCGCCCTCGCCGTCCGGGGCCATCTTGGCGAGCGCGACGCGGCGCGACTGGGCGAGCATGTCGTCCACCAGCCCTGCGGCCAGGTCGCGCATCGACCGGCCCGAAAGGTCCTCGGCCCGCAGCCGGACCCACTCGGGGTTGAGGACGTCGCGCCGCCCCAGGAACGCGGCGCGGGTGACACCGTCCAGCTCATCGCTGCGCCGCCCGCCGACGAGCAGGAGGCGCACGTTGGCCACCGGGTCGTGCGCGTCACCGACCGCGAGCACGGCCCGCTCGATCGGCGCGGGGTGGCCGCCGGCCATCGTGGCGGGCAGCTCGTCCAGGAAGGCCCGCACGGTCTGGTCGGGCATCCGGTCGGCCAGCCAGTCGCGCAGCTCCTGCGGGCCGCTGTCGCCGATCGCGGCGACCAGCGCCGCCCACAACCGCCGCCACGCGCCGACCGAGTAGTGCCGCAGCAGCACCCCTCGCCAGCGCATGATCTCGGGGATCGCGCCCAGCACCGGATCGGCGGCCGCCCGGTTCCCGAAGGCCACGACCGAGCGCACCGCGTCCTCGTCGCTGCGCCCGTCCAGCACGGTGGCGCGCCCGATCATGCGCAGCGCACCGCGCCGCCGCCGGTCGCCGTCGCCCCAGGCGTCGGGATCGTGCGACCCGTTCCGGGTGGCGGTGAACAGGTCGCGCAGCCACGGCCCCTCGGGCTGCTCCTCGGCGGCGAGCGCGAGCGGCTCCAGCGCCACGAGCCGGTCGAGGGAGAGCCGGTCGTGCCCGGCGGCCTCGATCAGCGGCGCGAACAGGTCGCGCACGGGCGCGGGGCAGGGGTGGCGGCCGGGACGGAGCGCGCGCTCCTCCAGGGCGACCGTGCCGAGCACGATGCCCGGCCCTTTGTACTGCTCCCAGAACGCCCAGGCGCGCGGCGAGTAGTCCTCGGCGACGGCCGCGACGTCCAGCTCGTCACCGACCCTGGGACGCACCTGGTCCGCGCCGTGCGCGATGACGGGATCGTCCATCAGCCACGACACCGCGGCCATGATGACCTCGCAGCGCCGCACCAGCGTCCGGCACGCCTCGGCGTCCAGCCCGTGCCGCCCCGCGTGCGCGGCGAGCGCCGCGTACATGGCGTAGTAGCGCACGAACCGCGTCACCGTGGACACGCCCGGTACGAGATGGTCCACCGCCCGCAGGACGGGACCTTCGACCGCGAGGGGATAACGCCCGGAACGCTGGTCCAGCCCCCGCGCCGACCAACCGGGTCCTTCGATGACCGCCGTCAAGCTTCGCCCTCATTCCGCCGTTCCCCGAAGAACGTACCGCCAGGCCCCGAACGCCGGAAGCCACCCTGATAACGATCAAGAAGCGGTACCCTCCGGGCCGTGCCCGCCCGACCCCTGACCTCCGCCCCGCGCGAGTCCGCACAGAGCGCGGGGACGCCGGCCTTCGCCGTCGCGGGGGACACAGGCAGGGCGTGGACAGATGTCCCGCTCTAGGCACTGGGGCATCGGCGGCGCTCCGCTCCCGGGCAGCCGCCCGGGAGCCCGCCCGGTGCTGTACCTGGACATCGACGGCGTTCTCAATCCCGAGCAGCCTGCGGTCGGCCTTACGGAACACCGGATCGGCAACCTGACCGTTCGGACGAACCCGGCCCACACCGCCTGGCTGGCTGAGCTCGCCGATTGCTACGACCTGGTGTGGGCCACGACTTGGGAGCACCACGCCAATGAGCACATCGCCCCGCTGTTCGGCCTCCCGCCCTTGCCGCACGTGGCGTTCACCGAGTACGAGCACCGTCCGGACGACCCGCGCTACTCGGTGCTGCAGATTCCGCAGATGCGCAAATGGCCGCCGATCCTGAGACACGCGGACGGCCGCCGCTTCGCGTGGGTGGACGACGTGATACCGCTTCGCATGAGGTGGCAGGCGTTCCCGCACCGGGGGGTGAGGCTCGTGCGCGTGGACGCGCGTCAGGGCCTGACTCGTCGTCATGTGGATGGCTTGCTGGGGTGGGCTTAGGTGGGGCGAGCCATCATGCCGAGTGGCTCTGGCTCGTGCCCGTACGCGATCAGTGACCTCAGCCCCGTGCCCCGCATCCGAACAACAAGCTCAGCCCCGTGCCCGTACGCGCCCATCAACACAAGCCCCGTGCTCAACACGTGACCGGCAACCCCGGCCCCGCGCTCTGCACATGCCCAACGACCCCAGCCCGTGCTCCGCACTCGAACAACAACCTTGGCACCGTGCCCGTACGTGACTGGTGACCTCGACCCCGCGCCGGGGACGAGAACAACAACCCCAACCCCGTGCCGGGCACAGGCCCAACAACCCCGGCCCCGTGCCGGGTTTTCCCTAACCTCAGCCACCGGGGGTGGGGGTGCAGGGGGCGGAGCCCCTTGCCCAGGGGCTCGCGGGGGACGGAGTCCCAGCGGCATTTGAGAAAGCAGGCAGGCGCGTAGCGTCTTCCTTGTGGGGGGTGTGGGGGGCTTGCCCCCTGCCGGGGTCGTAGGGGCGGGCCCCTGCCCGGACGACGCACGCACGGCGCGAGCCCTGGCGAGCGCCGGGCGGGCGGCGCCCGGATGTGGGGGTTTGGGGGGACGTCCCCCCAAGGCAAACACAGCCGCTTTCGCCGAGGTCGCTGCACCGACTTGATCTGTGGGGGTCTATATCCGACCGCCCAGCCGCACCACGCGCGGGTTTGCCAACGTGACCGGCAACCCCAGCCCCGCGCGGGGTTAGGTGCACGCGCGCGCCAGCCTCACCACGCGGGGGTTTTCCGCACCCGGCCAACGACCTCAGTCCGCACCCCGCACCCGACCTGCCACCCCGGCCCCGCACCCTGCACGTACCTCAACCCCGTGCGGGCTGAGGTCGCTGGGTCTGTTGGCAAACCCGTGCAGGCTGGGGGTGCCGGGTATGTGGGCAACCCCCGCGTGGTTGCGCTGGGCGGTCACGTGTAGACCCCCACTAACTCAGTCGGTGCCTCGTCTGCGGCGAAAGCGGCTGTGTCTCCTTGGGGGGACGTCCCCCCAAACCCCCACATCCGGGCGCCGCCCGCCCGGCGCTCGCAGGACTCGCGCCGTGCGTGCGTCGTCCGGGCAGGGGGCCAGCCCCCTACGTCCCCCGGCGGGGCGCTGCCCCACACCCCGCAAACGACGGCTTCGCCGCAGTGCTCGCCTACTGAGGCAGGGGCTCCGCCCCCGCACCCCCGGCAAGGAAGGCGCTCCGCGCCTGCCTGCTTATTTAGGGGCCGCTGGGACTCCGTCCCCCGCGGCCCCCTGGGCAAGGGGCTCCGCCCCCTGCACCCCCTGGCGGGGGGGCTCCGCCCCCCGGCACCCCCGCCCGCACCAGCTGAGCTTGGCGATCCCGTGCCGCCACGAGGTGCTCTACCAGGCCGCAGCAGTGCAAGAACCCTCCGGATAGGGCAGGCGGATCACCTCGCCCGTGGCCAAGGACAGGCGGTACGCCCAGCCGCTCGGGAAGATCAGCAGGTGGGTGCCGACGGTGTTGCGGCACACCGTGCCCCACATGAAGATCACGTTGTGGGAGGTGGCGGAGTAGCGCAGCTCGAACAGGACGCGGGGCGGGCCGCCCGACACCGGGAACTCCAGCAGCCGCGTCCACGGCTCGCCGCCGGTCGGCTCGGGCTGCGCGGCGGTCACGTACACCGACTCCCCGTCGGCGCTGATCACCGGGCCGTGGAGTTCGCCGTGCTCGCCGGAGGTGTCGGCGACCACGGTCCGGCCGTTGCCCACCCAGTCGCGGGCGTGGGCGTCGGCGACGCGGATCTCGTGGGCGCCGGCCATGGGGAAGGTGCCCTCGTAGGAGACCCACTCGAACGCGACGCGACGGCTGTCGGCGGCCCACGTCAGATGGGACAGCTGGCCCGCCGCGCCGGGCAGGTGCGACACCGTGCGTCCCGTGGACAGTTCGCGCAGGGCCGTGCTCAAGCGTCTGCGCGGGTCGAAGGCGCTGCCGGGCGGTCCCGGGATAGGGCCGTCGCGGTGCCTGCCCGCCGCCAGTCGGCCGTCGGGGGAGATCCAGTCGATCGGGCCGTCGGCCGGGAACGGCGCGAGTTCGGCGATGCGGCCCTCGCCGTCCACGCGGAGGCGGTACGGGTCGCCCCCGGTCAGCAGGTAGGTGCCGGGCGGGCCCGCCGGATGGACGCCCGTGCAGTCCAGGCGCCGGTCGGGCACTGCGGCGGTCACCGCGTTGGTCACGGCGTCGGTCACCGCGCCGGTGCGCGCGTCCCGCACGGTCACGGTGTTGCCGTAGCGGCCCAGTCCCTGGACGGTCGAGGCGACGAAGAACGGGACGCCGAAGTCGTCGGTCACGACTCACCACACTGCGCCCTGTCCGGAGATCTGTCGATGGGCACGTGTCCTCCCGGTTCCTGCGGGTACGTGGCCGCACATGAGCAGCAAGTCCCGCCGTCGCCCCTCGAAGGCCGAGCTCGCCGAGAACGCCGACGGCTCCCTGGAGCAGAACATGGCCCTGGCCAAGCAGGTGATAGAGGCCGCACAACAGGAGATGGCCGAGAAGGCCCGCCAGCGCATCCCCGCCCTGCGGCTCGGCGCGGTCGCGGGCACCCTCGGGGCGCTCGCGACCGCCGCCTCCTACCGGATGAACATGGCGCTGCTGGAGAAGAAGCTGCCGCCTGAGCTGGCCGCCCTGGTCGCCACGGCCGTCTACAGCGGCGGCGCCGGGGCCGCCGCCGTGGCCGCGGTCCACAAGTGGCGCGGACTGCCCGCGCCGCTGCCGACTGAGACCGCGCGGCAGGTCGTTGAGGTCATCACCGACGCGAAGGATTGAGGCCCGAAGGCCTGAACGCCGAGGGATTGAGGCCCGAAGGACTGAGGCCCGGGGGACTGAAGCCCGAAGGACCGATGCCCGAAGGACCGGAGCCCGGAGCATCGAGCCCCGGCGCGCCGAGGCGCGGCGTGTTGGCGCGGATCAGCTCCTCCTCCAGGTAGCGGCTGGTCTCCCGGTGCCACTTCAGGATGCCCGCCATCCAGTCGCGCAGCTCGTCCACGTGCTCGTCCAGCGCCGCGCGGGCGCGGTCGTCCAGGTCGAGGTCGTCGCACAGCAGCGGCAGCGCGGTCGCGCACAGGTGCTCGAACTCCCGCAGCCGCGCCGTCATCAGGTCGTTGACGATCGCGACGGCCTCGCGCCGCCCGCACGACAGGAACCGCTCGACGGCCAGCACCCCGTTGTGGGTCTCGCCCTCGAACTCGATCTCCTTCTGGTACGAGAACACGTCGTTGGTCAGGCAGGCGTAGTCCATCGCGGCGTTCTCGATCGCGATCATGGTGTCGGACTCGTAGACGGCGTCGGGGATCTCGCCCAGGTGCCCGATGCGCGTCAGGCTCATCGTGAGGTCGGAGCCGAACGTGCGCCGGCGCATCTCGATGTAGTCCACCGGGTCGGGCACCCGCTGCTGAATGTGGTTGTTCAGCTCCCACAGCCAGCTCCCGGTCATCTTCTCCACCGCCGCCCTGAACAGCGCGCGGCCCTTGGGCGGCATCGGTCCGGCGGTGCGCCGCCACAGGTCGGCCAGCCCCGCCTCGACGGGGTTCAGCGGCGGCGGCGTCGGGCCGCAGTCCAGCGGCATGAACAGGGGCATCCGCGCGTTGAAGACCTTCGCTCCGGCCATGTCGCGGTCCCGGAAGAAGATCGCCGGGAAGTAGTCGTCGCCGTAGGTGCCCCACGCCAGCCACTGCGCCGACAGGTCCAGCTCCTCGGCGGTGGCGTCGGGGTCGATGGACGCCGAGCAGATCTCGAACGCGTACCCGGCGAGGCCGCGCTCGTCCCAGATCGGCTCGGGCATCCGCGCCACCGGGTCGTACATGCCCATCTCGCCGCACCACCGGATGCAGGCCTGCCGCGCCCGGTCGCGGTGCGGGTTGACCCGGACGGGGTACGGCATCGTGAACTCGGGCAGCTCGGTCGGCCCCACGTGCCGGAACGGCACGTTCATGTTGCTCGCCACGACGTTGCGGCGCGCGGCCCGCAGCACGGTCGGCAGGTGCGCGGCGGCGGTGCCGAGGCCGGTCGGCCCGCCCAGCGTGATCGCGCTGCGGTCGGTGCCCTTGTTCATGTAGCGGCTGGAGCGCATGTGCCACTCGTGGCCGCCGGACTGCCAGTCCTGGAGCCCCTTGACGTAGGCGGCGACGGCGGCGCGCTCGGGCGGGGTGAGCGCGTGCTCCTCCAGCAGCGGCGGCAGTTCGGTGAACGCGGTGTTCTCGAACTGCCGCAGCCGGGAGGTGATCAGCTCGTTGACGGTGTCGGCGGCCTGCTGCGGCCCCACCTCCAGGAACCGCTCGACCACCAGCACGCAGTTGTTGACCTCGCCCTCGCGCTCGGTCTCGCGCTGGTAGGAGAAGACGTCGTTGCGCAGGTGGACCCCGTCGGAGAAGGTGTCGCGCAGCACGCGCATCGGCCGCGTCTCCGCCACCCGGTCGGGCACCTCGGCGTTCACCGCGTGCTCGACCAGCCCCGCCGACCACGGCGCGCCGCCCACCTTGCGGCGCATCGACACGTACTCGATCGGGTTCGGGATGCGCCCGTCGTTGATGTTGTGGAGCTCCCAGATGGAGGAGTCCAGCAGATCGACGGTGTAGCGCCGGAAACGTTCGGCCCAGCCCGCCGTCCGCGCCGGGACGGTGCGCGCCCACAGGTCGGCCAGGCCGCGCTCGACCGCGTTGACCGGCTCGGGCATCGCGGCCGACGGCGCCAGCGGCATGAACGCCCCCAGTCGCGCCAGGTACGCCTTGGCCCCCTCCATGTCGCCGGTCTTCTTGTAGACCTCCAGGAAGTGGTCGTCGAAGTAGAAGACCCACACGTACCAGTCGGTGACCAGGTCGAGCATGGGGGCGTCGCAGTCGGGGTGGATGTAGGCGCACAGGAGGGCGTAGTCCATCGCCTCCAGCGCGGCCTCGCTCCAGATCTCGGGGGTGCCGGGGTCGCGGGTGTCGTCCACCATGCCCATGTCGCGGGCCCACTGGCGGGTGTGCTCGCGGGCACCCTCCAGGTGGGGGTTGATGCGGGCCGGATGCGGGACGTAGAAGTCAGGCAGTTCGAACGGCTGCATAGGACGGCAACGTATCGCGCCAACGTCGCAACGCAGAGTGACATTCTGCTGTCCCGGCAGTCCCCGAAAGCTCGCCCGTTTCCGGACGCGACGGTACGCCCCGGCTTGATCATCCGTACAGAGAGCGCCGGTGGACCCGTTCAACCTGCGGTTTCGGGGTAAGACCCGATCATGGACAGCGCGAACACCCGGGGCGGCGCACCGCCGGTGCCCGCTCACATCACCCTGACCGTGAACGGGCGCGAGCACCGCCTCGACATCGACACCCGCACCTCCCTGCTGGACACGCTGCGCGAGCGCCTCGGCCTGACCGGCGCCAAGAAGGGCTGCGACCACGGGCAGTGCGGGGCGTGCACGGTCCTGCTGGACGGCCGCCGCGCCAACTCCTGCCTCGCCCTGGCGGTCGCGCACGACGGCGCGGAGGTCACCACCGTCGAGGGCCTGGCCGGCGAGGACGGGCTGAGCCCGCTCCAGGAGGCGTTCGTGGAACGGGACGCCCTGCAGTGCGGCTACTGCACGCCGGGCCAGCTCTGCTCGGCCACCGGGATGCTGGCCGAGGCCGCCGAGGGCTGGCCGAGCTTCGTCACCGAGGACCTGGCCGCCGAGCCGCCCGCGCTGGACGACGCCGAGATCCGCGAGCGCATGAGCGGCAACCTGTGCCGGTGCGGCGCGTACACCAACATCGTCGCGGCGGTGCGGGAGGCGGGCGCGTGAGACCGTTCACCTACGAGCGCGCGGGCAGCGTGGACGACGCGCTCGCGCTGCACGGCGAGGAGACCCGCTACCTGGGCGGCGGCACCAACCTGGTGGACCTGATGCGGCTGGGCGTGGAGCGGCCCGCCCGCCTCGTGGACGTCACCCGGCTGCCCTACGACCAGATCACCGTCGCGCCGGACGGCGGTCTGCTCATCGGCACGTCGGTGCGCAACAGCGACCTGGCGGTGAACTGGAGCGTGCGCGAGACGCATCCGATGTTGTCCATGGCGGTCCTCGCCGGGGCCTCGGGGCAGATCCGCAACCAGGCCACGGTCGGGGGCAACCTGCTCCAGCGCACCCGCTGCCCCTACTTCCAGGACATCACCAAGCCGTGCAACAAGCGGGAGCCGGGGACCGGCTGTCCCGCCCGCAAGGGCGAGAACCACAACATGGCGATCTTCGGCCACTCGACGGCGTGCGTGGCGACCCACCCGTCCGACATGGCGGTGGCCCTGGCCGCGCTGGACGCCTCCGTCCACGTGCACAACCGCGACGGGAAACGCGTCCTGCCGCTGAGCGAGTTCTACCGCTTCCCCAAGGAGGACCCGTCCCGCGACACCGTCCTGGAGCCGGGGGAGCTCATCACCGAGGTGGAGGTGCCCGCGCTCGGGATGCCCTCGACCTACCGGAAGGTGCGCGAACGCGCGTCGTTCGCGTTCGCGCTGGTCTCCATCGCCGCCGCGCTGAGGGTGGAGGACGGCATCGTGCAGGACTGCCGCATCGCCCTGGGCGGCGTGGCGCACAAGCCGTGGCGGGCCCACCGCGCCGAGGAGATGCTGCGCGGCGTCGCCGCCACCAAGGAGAACTACCTGCGGGCCGCCGACGCCGAGCTGGAGTCCGCGCACCCGCTGCGCGAGAACGGCTACAAGATCCCCCTGGCCCGCAACCTGATCGTCCGCACCATGCTGAACCTGGGGGAGGGGGCATGAGGCACCTGGAGCGCATCGAGGCCCGCGACAAGGTCACCGGCCGGGCCCGCTACGCGTTCGAGTACCCCGTCGAGGGCGCCGCGTACGTGATGGGGGTGCAGGCCGACATCGCCTGCGGCGAGATCGCGTCGGTGGACCACGAGGCCGCGCTGGCGCTGCCGGGCGTGCTGGCCGTGCTGTCCTGCGAGAACGCGCCCGAGCTGAAGGAGTCCGACGACGGGGAGCTGATGCTCTTCCAGTCCCGGAAGGTGTCCTACCGGGGCCAGTTCGTCGCGGCCGTGGTCGCCGAGACGTGGGAGACCGTGCAGGAGGCGGCCCGGCTCCTGCGGATCTCCTACACCGGCGAGCGGCGGCCGGACGTGCGGCTGAGCGCCGACCATCCGGGCATCTACGTGCCCGACGACTTCCCGGCGGTGTCGGAGCTGGGCGACCCGGAGGCGGCGTTCGCGACCGCCGCCGTCCAGATGGACGCGACCTACACGACCCCGGCCGAGCACAACAACCCGATGGAGCCGCACGCGACCGTCGCGTCGTGGGAGGGCGACGACCTCACGGTCTACGACTCCAACCAGGGCGCCTCCGCCGTGCAGAGCGCCCTGGCCGAGGTCTTCGGGCTGGAGCCCGAGCAGGTCCGCGTCGTGTCGCCGCACGTGGGCGGCGGCTTCGGCTCCAAGGGCACGCCCCGCTCCAGCGTCGTGCTGGCCGCCATGGCGGCGCGCGAGGCCGGGCGGCCGGTGAAGCTGATGGTGACGCGGCAGCAGATGTTCGCGACGATGGGCTACCGGACGCCGACGATCCAGCGGGTCCGGCTGGGGGCCGACGCCGACGGCCGGCTGACGGCGATCCTGCACGAGACCGTGGAGCAGAACTCCACCGTCCGCCCGTTCAACGAGCAGGCGGCCATACCGACGCGCATGATGTACCGGGCGCCCAACCGGCGCACCGCGCACCGGGTGACCCGCCTGGACGTGCCGTCCACGTCGTGGATGCGCGCGCCCGGCGAGAACCCCGGCATGTACGCGCTGGAGGCCGCCATGGACGAGCTGGCCCACACGATCGGCATCGACCCGATCGAGCTGCGGCTGCGCAACGAGCCCGAGCGCGACCCGGAGAAGGACATCCCGTTCAGCTCCCGCAACCTGGTGGCCTGCCTGAAGACGGGCGCGGAGCGCTTCGGCTGGGCCGACCGCGACCCGACGCCCGCGATCCGCCGCCGGGGACGCAAGCTCGTCGGGACCGGCGTCGCGGCGGCCACCTACCCGGCGATCCGCGAGCCCAACAAGGCGGCGGCCCGCGCCAACGCGGACGGCACCTTCACGGTCCGGATCGCGGCCGCCGACATCGGCACCGGCGCCCGCACGGCCCTGACGCTGATCGCCGCCGAGGCGCTGAAGGTCGACCCGGCGCAGGTCACCGTGGAGCTGGGCGACAGCGCGCTGCCCAAGGCGTCCCTGGCGGGCGGCTCCACGGGCACGTCGAGCTGGGGCACGGCCGTGGTCCGCGCCTGCGAGGCGCTGCTGGACGACCTGGACGGCGAGATCCCGCCCGAGGGCGTGGAGGCGACGGCCGACACCGCCGAGGAGGTGAAGTCGGCGGCCGAGTACTCCCGCCACGCCTTCGGCGCGCACTTCGTCGAGGCGGAGGTGGACATCGACACCGGCGAGGTGCGCATCCCGCGGATGCTCGGCGTCTTCGCGGCGGGCCGCATCATCAGCCCGACCACGGCGCACTCCCAGTTCATCGGCGGCATGGTCATGGGCATCGGCATGGCGCTGATGGAGCAGAGCACGATGGACACCGAGTTCGGCGACTACCTGAACCACGACCTGGCGCAGTACCACGTCCCGGCGTGCGCCGACATCGGCGACCTGCGGGCGATGTGGATCGACGAGGAGGACCCGCACCTGAACCCGATGGGCACCAAGGGCATCGGCGAGATCGGGATCGTGGGCGCGGCGGCGGCGGTGGCGAACGCGGTCCACCACGCGACCGGCGTCCGGGTGCGCGACCTGCCGATCACCCCGGCCCACCTGCTGCCCGATTTCTAGAACGGCGGCGGGAAACCGCATGCCGAACGGCCCGTTCGACGATTCGTGAACGGGCCGTTCGGCGTTCAGGTCAGATCGGAAGCGCGCTCACCAGGCGACGACGAGCCTGCCCGCGTAGGCGATCTTCTCCCACTGCGTGGCCTTGAGCTTGCGCTTGCCGTACGCGGGGTCCCAGATCAGGTAGGTCGACTGGTTCCAGCTGGTGGTGTCGTCGAAGCCGTAGACGACCACGTAGTGGGCGACCGCTTTGCCCGCCTTGGGGTACCAGCTCTTCTTGGCGTAGACGGTGAGGACGAGCGGGCCCTGGCCGCGGAAGTAGGAGTAGCGTGTCGCGTTCCACAGGTTCGGGTTCTTGACGCTGCGGTGCGCCTTGTACTTGGTGCCCTTGGTCTTCCACGCCTTGTTGATGTAGTTGGTCATCTCGCGGCCCATCGCGATCGGCGAGGTGAAGCCGATCTTGTTGGTGGCCATCTTCTTCGCGAGGGACGCCTGCGTGCCGCTGCCGACCTTGGCGTGGTAGCTCAGGGCGCTGGCGGCCGCGGCCGGGCCGCACCAGTTCTTCTTCTTCTGCTTCTGGCCCTTGATGCCCATGGTCTTCCAGTAGGCCGCCGCCGTGACCTCGTCGGACGGCGGCTCCCAGAGGATCTTCCAGTTGTGCCCGGCGGCCGGCGCCTGCGCGGCGGGGGCCTTCGGGGCGGGGGTCTGCGGGGCGGCGAAGGCGATCGACGGGGTCGCCGCCACGACGCCCGCCGCGAGGAGCACGGAGGCCAGTTGTGCGGATGCGCGTGCCATTGGTCCCTCCAGGGGAGATGGGGGTTACGGGGTGGACCGGGCCAAGGACGACTATGGCGATCTCCGATCCGCGCCGATAGGTGCGCCGGGGCCAACTTCGCGACCGCCGCATGGGCCCTGAGGGCTACCGGCGCCCGGAACGCGGCCCGCCGGCGGCCGTGCCGCCCGCTCCCGCCGCGAGAGGTGATCGGCCCCGCCTGAGCGGGTATCCCACCGTCGCTCGGGGGCGAGCCGTCCACCCGAGGTGATCGCCGTGTACCAACAGGTCCTCGACCCCGTCGCCCACTCCCTCGCCTGGAGTTCCCTGTTCGCCGCGCTGCCGCTGGCGGTGCTGTTCGCCCTGCTCGGCGCGGTGCGGATGCCCGCGTGGGCGGCCTCGCTGATCGCGCTGGCCGTCGCGCTCCTGGTCGCGGTCCCGGTCTACGGGATGCCCGCCGGGCAGGCCCTGCTCGCGGCCTCCGAGGGGGCCGCGTTCGGTTTCTTCCCCATCCTGTGGATCGTCATCAACGCGATCTGGGTCTACAACATGACGGTGGCGACCGGGCACTTCGACGTGCTGCGCCGCTCGTTCGCCCGGGTCAGCGACGACCACCGGCTGCAGGCCATCCTCATCGCCTTCTCGTTCGGCGCGCTGATCGAGGCCCTGGCGGGCTTCGGGACGCCGGTCGCGGTGACCTCGGTCATGCTGATCGCGCTCGGCTTCGCGCCCCTCAAGGCCGCCGTGCTGGCGCTGACCGCCAACACCGCGCCGGTCGCGTTCGGCGCGATGGCGACCCCCGTGCTGAC
This sequence comes from Spirillospora sp. CA-253888, assembly GCA_050936435.1. Classification (GTDB taxonomy): domain Bacteria; phylum Actinomycetota; class Actinomycetes; order Streptosporangiales; family Streptosporangiaceae; genus Spirillospora. The sequence goes on along the minus strand of JBNJMT010000001.1, from coordinate 2,018,862 downwards.
CCTGGGCAAGGTCACCGACCTCGACAGCGACACCCTGGGCGCGATGATCGGGCGGCAGACGCCGATCCTGGCGGTGTTCGTGCCGCTGGTCCTGGTGGTGATCGTGGACGGCCGGCGCGGCCTGCGCGAGTCGTGGGCCGCCGCCCTGGTCGCCGGGGCCGCGTTCGGCCTGGCCCAGTCCGCCACCGCGAACTTCCTGTCGGTCCCGCTGGCCGACGTGGTGGCCGCGCTCGCCTCCGCCGCCGCCGTGGTGGCCATGGTGCGGCTGCGTCCGGTCCCGCGTCCGGCCCCCGTCGCGGGCGGCGCGGCCGACGAGCCGACGCCGGAGTTCGCGGCCCGCGCGTCCGGAGACTCCCGGGCCGACGTCGTCCGCGCCTACGCCCCCTACGCGATCATCATCGCGGTCTTCGTCGTCTGCCAGATCGACCAGGTCAAGGACCTGCTGGAGCGCGCCACCCGCACGTTCGACTGGCCGGGCCTGCACCTGACCGACCCCTCCGGCGAGCCGCTCGGCCTGGTCACCTTCACCCTGAACCACCTGACCACGCCCGGCACCCAGATGCTGACCGCGGGCCTGCTCACCATGCTCGCGCTGCGCGTGGGCCCCGGCGCGGCCGTCCGCGCCTACGGGGCGACGCTGGCCCAGCTCAAGTGGGCGATCGTGACGGTGATGGCGGTGCTGGCGCTGGCGTTCGTGATGAACGCGTCGGGCCAGACCATCACGCTGGGCACCTGGATGGCGGGCACCGGCGCGGCGTTCGCGCTGCTGTCGCCGGTGCTGGGCTGGCTGGGCACGGCCGTGACGGGGTCGGACACCTCCTCCAACTCGCTGTTCGGCGCGCTGCAGATCACCGCCGCGGACAAGGCGGGGCTGTCGCCGGTGCTGATGGCGGCGAGCAACAGCTCCGGCGGCGTGCTCGGCAAGATGGTGTCCCCGCAGAACCTGGCGATCGTCGCCGCGGCCGTCGGCCTGGACGGCAAGGAGGGCGAGGTGTTCCGCCGGGTGGTCGGCTGGAGCCTGGCGTTCCTGGCGGGGATGTGCCTGCTGTCGTGGCTGCAGTCGACCCCGCTCCTGTCCTGGATGGTGCCCTGACCCGCTTGCCCTGCCTATCGAAAAACGATAGATTCACATCGTGATTCGATAGGAGGATCGGCGATGGGAAAGCTGACGACGCTGGTGCTGCGCCCGGTGCTGGCGCTGCTGCTCGCGGGCTCGGTGTTCGTGCAGACGGTCATGGTGTGGCTGCTGGCCGTCGACCTGAAGGAGGAACTGGACCCCGACCACGTGCACATCCGGCTGCCGATCCTGGCGATCGTGGTCCTGCTGATCGTCACGATCCAGGTCGTGCTGGTCTGCGTGTGGCGGCTGGTGACGCTGGTGCGGCGCGGGACGGTGTTCACCCACGCCTCCTTCCGCTACGTGGACGTGGTGATCGGCGCTATCGTGGCGGCCGCGCTGCTGGTGTTCGCGCTCGGGGTCGTCCTGGCGCCGGGCGAGGCCGTCGCTCCGGGGATCGTCCTGCTGCTGGGCGGCCTCGGCATGGCGATCCTGGGCGTCGCGCTCGTCGTGCTCGTCCTGCGCAAGCTGCTCGCCCAGGCCGTCGCGCGCGACGCCGAGGCGGCGCGGATGCAGGCCGAGCTGGACGAGGTGATCTGATGCCGATCGTCGTCGACATCGACGTGATGCTGGCCAAGCGCAAGATGTCGGTGGGCGAGCTGGCGGACCGCGTCGGGATCACGCCCGCGAACCTGGCGGTGCTGAAGAACGGCCGCGCGAAGGCGGTGCGCTTCGCGACGCTGGCGGCCCTGTGCGAGGCGCTCGACTGCCAGCCGGGCGACCTGCTGCGCTGGGAGTCCAAGACCCCCGCCGACACCTGACACCCCCTGCTCAGAGGTCCAGGGGGGCGCCGTCCATCCAGCGGGCCAGAGCGTCGCGGTCGATCAGCCGCAGGTCGCCCTGCTCCTCCCTGGCGGGGCCGGTGAAGTACGCGTTGGTGATCAGCACGCCCTGGTGGCCGCGGTAGAAGCCGTGCACCGCGCCGATCAGGTTGCGGACGCGGTCGGCTCCCACGTTCTTGCGCTGGCGCTTGCACTGCACCGCGATGCGCCGCCCGTCCGGCGCCGTCGCCGTCACGTCCACGCCCCGGTCGCCGGTCCGCCCCACCACCTGGACGGCCTGGTGGCCGTCGCGCCGCAGCAGCGAGGCCACCAGCTCCTCGAACTCGGCCCCCGTCATGTCGTCCACCACGCTCAGATGGGCCAACGCCCGCACGCGCGCCGCCTCGCGCCGCTCCAGGTACCGCGCCCGCAGCACCCCGCCCGCGACGACCCCGCACAGGGCCAGTGCCACCAGCAGCCAGACCCAGTACGCCAGCACCAGCCGGTACGTCAGGTAGACCAGGAAGATCGAGGCGAACCCCACGGCCAGCGCCCCCGCGGCCACCAGCGCGGGGTGCCACTCCCGGCGCGCGGGCGGCTCCGGCGGGGCGGACGGAGCGGGCTCTGCCATGGACGCCTCCCGGGGACGGTCCTGAGCAGCATCGCACGCGCCTGCGACAGCCGACGAAGCCCCAGTTGGCGGGGGGTGCGGCCGGGCATGACAATCTTCTCGGAAGTTTTTCGCGGCCGGATGTCGAGAACGCCTCGGCGGCTCCGACCCCATCGCGTCAGGCGGCCCTACAAGGAGGCGAACGTGAAGTACATGCTGATGATCTACAACCGGCCCGGCTTCCTGGAGGAGCTGACCGAGGACGAGCGCACCGCGCTGTTCGGCGAGGTCGACGCGATCATGCGCGAGCTCACCGAGTCCGGCGAACTGGTCGGCGGCCAGGCCCTCGCCGACCCCGCGCAGGCCCGCACCGTCCGGCTGCGCGACGGGCTGCCCGCCGTCACCGACGGTCCCTTCCTGGAGGCCAAGGAGGTGTTCGCCGGCTACATCGCGGTGGACTGCGAGACCCCCGAGCGGGCCGCCGAGATCGCCGCGCGCTGGCCCGACGTCCGCTTCGGCGGCGCCATGGAGGTCCGGCCGATCATGGACGACGCCGGGACGGAGATGTGAGCGACGGACCGTTCCCCGAGGACCTGCGCGCCCTCGCGCCGCGCGTCCTCGGGGCGCTGGTCCGGCGGCACGGCCAGTTCGACGCCTGCGAGGACGCCGTCCAGGAGGCCCTGCTCGCCGCCGCCGTCCAGTGGCCCGCCGAAGGCGCGCCCGCCAACCCCTACGGCTGGCTCATCACCGTCGCCACCCGGCGGCTCACCGACCAGTGGCGCAGCGAGAGCGCCCGCCGCGACCGCGAGGCCGCCGTCGCCGCCGAGGCCGAACTGCTCGCCCCGGCCGCCGACGAGCACCCCGCCGACGGCGACGACACCCTGACGCTGCTGTTCCTGTGCTGCCACCCCGCCCTGACCGCGCCGTCGCAGGTCGCCCTGACCCTGCGCGCCGTCGGCGGCCTCACCACCGCGCAGATCGCCCAGGCGTTCCTGGTGCCGGAGGCGACGATGGCGCAGCGCATCAGCCGCGCCAAGCAGCGCATCAAGGCGGCCGGGGCGCGCTTCGAGCCGCCCCCGGCCGACGAGCGCGACCGGCGCCTGGCCGCCGTCCTGCACACCCTCTACCTGGTGTTCAACGAGGGGTACACCGCCTCCGGCGGCGCCGAGCTGCACCGCGCCGAGCTGACCGCCGAGGCATTGCGCCTCACCCGCGAGCTGCACCGGCTGCTGCCCGGCGACGGCGAGACCGCCGGGCTGCTGGCGCTGATGCTGCTCACCGACGCCCGCCGCGCCGCCCGCACCGGACCCGGCGGCGCGCTGGTGCCGCTCGCCGAGCAGGACCGCGGCCGCTGGGACCGCGCCGCGATCGACGAGGGCCTGGCGCTGATCGCCGACGCCCTCACCTGGTCGCCGCCCGGCCCCTACCAGCTCCAGGCCGCCATCGCCGCCGTGCACGCCGAGGCCCCGGACGCCGCCGCCACCGACTGGCCGCAGATCCTCGCCCTGTACCGGCTGCTGGCGCACCTGGCGCCCAACCCGATGGTCACCCTCAACCAGGCCGTCGCCGCCGCGATGGTCCACGGCCCCCAAGCCGGCCTGGACCTGCTGCGCCCGCTGGAGGAGGACGAGCGCACGGCGGCCCACCACCGCCTCGCCGCCGTCCGCGCCCATCTGCTCGAACGCGCCGGCGACCACGCCGCCGCGTGCGCCGCCTACCGTGAGGCGGCCCGCCGCACCACCAGCCTCCCCGAACGCCGTTACCTCGAAGCCAAAGCATCCGAAGGAACACGATGAACCTGAACGTCCCCGGCGCGACCCTGTACTACGAGACCCGCGGCACCGGCCCCGTCCTGCTGCTGATCTGCGGCGGCATCATGGACGCCGCCGGCTACTCCGCCCTGGCCGACCGCCTCGCCGACCGCTTCACCGTCGTCACCTACGACCGGCGCGGCAACTCCCGCAGCCCGCTGGCCGGACCGGACGAGCCGCAGCGCATCGGGACGCACGCCGACGACGCACACCGCCTGCTCGCGGCCGTCACCGACGAGCCCGCCTACGTCTTCGGCAACAGCTCCGGCGCCCTGATCGCCCTGGACCTGGCCGCCCGCCACCCCGGCCAGGTCCGCCGCGTGATCGCCCACGAGCCCCCGGCGTTCGAGATGCTCCCCGACGCCGAGCACTGGCGCACCATCGTCGGGCAGATCCGCGAGGCGTACGAGACCGCGGGCGCGGGCGCGGCGATGCACGTCTTCGGCACGTCCATGGGCATGGCCGACGAGGAGCCGCAGGGCGAGCCCCACCCCGACGTGCTGGAGATGATGGGCCGCATGGAGAGGAACATGGACTTCTTCATCGGCCACGAGGTCCCGCCGTTCAGCGGCTACGTCCCCGACCTGGACGCGCTGGCGTCGGCCCCGGTCGTCCTGGCCGCGGGCGAGACGTCGAAGGACGAGCCGCCCCACCGCGCGACCCTGGCGATCGCCGAGCGCCTGGGCGCCGAGCCGGTCCTGCTCCCCGGCGGTCACGGCGGCTTCGGCAGCTGCACCGACGACTTCGCCGCCCGTCTCGCGGACCTTCTCGCCCGGTAGCGCGCCTTTTGCCCCATGCTGGTCCTGTGGACGACCAGCCGCCGTCGCTACGGGACTGCCGCTCGGCGGCCAAGGCCGCCCGGGAGGCGGACCGGGGCCGCGCCGCGCTCCGGGACCTGCGGCCCCGGGGCAACGGCCTGCTGTACCGCTCGCGGCCCCCGGCCTGGCTGCTGCTCTACACGGCCGGACGCGCCGGGCGGCTCGTGTGGCGCGGGCCGGACGCGTTCGCCCTGCTGCGCCCGCCGCTGCGGTCGCGGCGGGCCGGGGGAGCGGCCGTCCGGCTCCTGGACGCCGCCGACCGCTGGTGGGACCTGCTGGTCCTGACGGTCCCGGCGGGCACGGCGCTGGGCGCGGCCCTCGTCATGGCCCTGATCGGGGGCACGCCCGGCCGCTGGGCGGGGATCGTGCTCGCGCTGCTGGCCATGGCGTACACGTGCGTCCTGCTCACCCTCTTCACGGCGAGCGGCACGTTGTGGCTGCTGCGCGCGCTGGAGGGCTGGCACGGCGAGGACCGCGAGACCCGCGAGGCCCTGCACGGACTGCTGGCCGACAACTGGACGGTCGAGCTCTGGCACGGCCCCGGCGACCGCGCCATGGCGGCGGCCGTCCTGGAACGCGCCGGAGGAGCGGACGCGGAGGTCGCCGTCCTGTGCGACGCGGCGCGGCTGACGGACTCCTCGGCCCTCCGCGACCTCCGCGCGCACGCGCGCCCCCGCCGGGTCGGCGCCGAAGAGGTCGTCATCCTCGGTGCGGGGCGGCCCGGCCGCAACAATCACGAGAACGCGGGCATGTCCGGTGGGTTGATCATGCTGGCGGCGGCCATCGCCGTCGTCGTGCTGTTCCAGGCGGACGCGGTCGCCGAAGCGGAGCGCGCGGCGTGCGCCGGGGCCTGCGCCGGCCGGGCGGCGGACTTCGGGCGGGCCCTGTCCTGGCTGCTGGAGGCCGTCACCTGGGGCGGATTCTCCTCGCCCTACGAGGCGGTCACGGCCCGCTCGAACGTCCTCGGAATGATCAACCATGCGCTGGTGCCGACGTTCCTGGGCTGCGCCTGGGTGGCGGCCCGGAACCTCTCCCGCCGCACGCGCCGGGCCAGGGAGCGGGTCCGGGCGGACGTGCTCGGCGAGCGGGCCGAGACCGCACCGGACGTCCGCAACGACATCAGCGGGAACGTCCACGGCCCCGTCGTCCAGGCCCGCGACATCAACCTGGAGATCAACGTCCACGGCCCCGACGACCGCTAGCCCGCCGTCCTCCGCAGGCGGGTCAGGGCGGTGCGGGCCGCCTCCACCACCGGCGGGTCGGGGTGGTGGGCGATGATCGCGTCCAGCACGCCGGGGCCGCCCGGGTGGTCGCAGTCGCCGAACAGCGACACCAGCCGCGCCATCTTCGCCACGTCCTCCTGCACGTAGCCGAGCCCGTGCAGCGACCCGGCGCTCGGCGGGTCCTTCTCGAAGTGCAGCACCGCCAGGTCGATCAGCGCCCACAGGTCGGCCGTCCGCCCCGCGTCGGGCGCCCGCTCCCGCTCCTCCTCCGGCAGTACGCCGCGCACCAGCGAGCCCAGCCTCGGGTCGGCGGCGAGCGCGGCCAGCGCGCGGCGGCCCGCGGGCCCGAAGGTGTCGCCGAACGTCCCGGCCAGCAGGTCCAGCCCGGTGCGCCGGGCGGCCGGGTCCACCTCGGTCAGCGCCGCGGTGATCTGGACGACGCCCTCCGCCACCGTGCGCTCGGCGAGCCACCCGGCGGCCTCCTCGTGGACGAGGCCGGCCGGGTAGGCGGTGAGGGCGCGCAGCAGCGCGGCCGCGTCGGCGCCGGCGTGGGAGCCGAGGACGGGGATCGCCAGCCCGCTCGCCTCCTCCAGCAGCGTGCGGCAGACGTAGCGGCCGAGCGGGGTGACGCCGATCCCGAACGCGGCGTGCTCGACCAGCCCGGCGTCGGCGAGCGCGCCGATGTGCGTCCGGACGAGCGGGCGGGCCGCCTCCACCGACAGCGCCTCCAGCTGGATCCAGCCGTTGTGCGCGTACAGGCACGCCAGCAGGTTGCCGGTCAGGCCCTCCTCGCCCGGCCTGCCGCGGCCCACGCCGCCCCACAGGTCGATCATGTGGATGAGGAAGCGCCGCCAGGACCCCAGCGCCTCGTCAGCGAGCGGGTCGGTGAGCGCGGCGGCGCCGGGACCGGGCCACACCAGGCCGCGGTCGGCGTCGATGTGCAGCAGGCCGCTGTCGACCAGCGCGCGCCAGAACCCGCGCAGGGCCCGCCCGGCCTCGACCGGTCCGGGGGCGTCCAGGCGGTCGATCAGGTCGGCGAGGTCGCCGGGCGCGAGGTCGCCGTCCGGATCGACCTCGCGGCCGGGCCGGACCCACTCGACCAGGGTCCGCACCATCGCGTGCAGTGGGGTCCGCCGGGCGGCGAGGAGCAGTTCGGCGGACGAGGCGAGCCTGACCGGCGGCAGGGGGCGCGGGCCGTCGGCCCGGTCGCCGCCCGGGAAGGGCCGCCGGGGCGCGCCCTGCCCGATCGCGCGTGCGACCAGTTCCTCGTGAAGGCCGTGATGGGGGGTCACAAATGACGAAGCGTAGTCCGATGATCACTCAAAGGGACGGGCTTTCTCGAAAAGGAGAGGGACGGCGCGGGCCCCGGAATGGCGAAAAGCACTTCCGTCCCACCGGATGATTTTCCTTCGCCGTCCGGTGTGCTGAATCCGCAGCTCAGCATGGCGACGCGATTTCCCGCGCCCCGAGGGGCCGCCGACGCTACGCTGCTGTTGACAAGATCGTCGCGCTTGACTCCCCCGGGAAGTGCTCTCCATGACCGACACACCGCCTTCTGTGGACCTCCGCACCGACGAGCCGCACCCCGCGCGGGTGTACGACTTCTACCTCGGCGGCAAGGACCATTTCGGCGCCGACCGCGCGTTCGGCCAGCAGGTCCTGAACATCTGCCCGCAGTTGCGCCCGCTGGCCCAGGCCAACCGCAGGTTCCTGGCCCGGTCCGTCGGTGTCCTCGCGCGCGAGCACGGGGTCCGGCAGTTCCTGGACCTCGGCACGGGGCTGCCGACCTCGCCCAACCTGCACGAGGTCGCCCAGGGCGTCGCCCCCGAGTCCCGCGTGGTGTACGTCGACAACGACCCGATCGTGCTCGCCCACGCCCGCGCGCTGCTGACCAGCCGGCCGGAGGGCGCGACCGACTACATCGACGCGGACGTCGTCGACATCGACCGCATCATGGAGCAGGCGGCCCGGACGATCGACTTCGACCGCCCGGTCGCCGTGAGCGCGCTGGCCCTGTTCCACTTCCTGCCCGACCCCAAGCCCGCCGACCTGCTGGCCCGCCTGCGCGACCGGCTCGTGCCCGGCAGCTTCCTGACGATCAGCCACGTGCTGCCGAGCCTGCGGGAGGTCGCCGCGGCCTACCAGGGCACGATGGGGCTGGGCACGCTGCGCGACAGGGACGAGATCACCGCGCTGTTCGGCGGCTTCGAGTTCCTGGAGCCCGGCCTGGTCGAGCCGTACCGGTGGCGGCCCGAGCTGGACCCCGCCGAGGAGGGGCCCAGCGACGAGATCGCGGACCTGGGCGTCTGCGCGGTGGCCCGCAAGCCGGAGGCGTGACGGGGGCCCGCGCCGGGGAGCGATGCCCGGTCGCGGCGCCCGCGCCGCGACCGGGATGCCTCCCGGAAATGCCGAAGGGCATTCGCGAACCGGTCGCGAATGCCCATCGTTGCGGTGCGCCGTCAGGGACTTGAACCCCGAACCCGCGGATTAAGAGTCCGCTGCTCTGCCAATTGAGCTAACGGCGCCTGTCACCTTGACCCCGGTGACGAGGGTGGCCACGTGGTGGCGGGTGCGCCGTCAGGGACTTGAACCCCGAACCCGCGGATTAAGAGTCCGCTGCTCTGCCAATTGAGCTAACGGCGCGTGTCGTCTTGGCGGCCCGCTCGCGGGACTCCCTGGCGACAGGAAGAACAGTAGCAGGCGTGGCGGACTCAGTGCGAATCGATTGCCCGGGCCCGTGACCTGTCAGTCCTTGGCGGGCAGGGCGCTGACCATGCCGCGCCACAGGGCGATCGCGGTGGCCCGGGAGCCGACGCCGAGCTTGGCGTAGATGCGGTTGACGTGGTTCTTGACGGTCTTCTCGCTGAGGAACAGCTGGCGGGCGATCTCGCCGTTGGAGCGGCCGCTGGCGATCAGGTCCATCACCTCGGCCTCGCGCGCCGACAGGCCCAGGCTGACCCGGCTGGCGTCGCGCACGCCGCGGATCAGGTCCCGGGCGGTGAAGGCGCCCGGGACCAGGTGCCCGCAGGCCCCGGCGCGGACGGCGACCTCGACGGCGCCCTGGTCGTCGGAGGCCGCCAGCACGAACACCCGGGCCGCGCGGCTGAGCGGCGCGGTGTGGCCGGTGCGGGCGGCGCCGGCGTCCAGCAGGACGATGTCGGGCCGCAGGCGTTCGGCCAGGTCGAGCGCGCCCGGACCGTCGGCGCTCTCGGCGACGACCTCCAGCTCGTCGCTGGCGTCCAGCAGCGATACCACGGTGGCGCGGGCGCGCGGGTCGCCGTCCACCACCAGAACACGTAGTGGGGCCGTTTCGTCGACGCTCATCCGGTCTCCGGCGTTCGCCCTTGGGGTGTCATTGGCGTTTATAAGGTCGGAGCATAACTGTCCGATCTTCCGGAGCCAATGTCATCGGGGCGTGCGCCGCGGGCCGGTGCGCTCAGGAGCGGGTGAGCGAACGCATCTGATCGGCGAGTTCATTGCGGTAGAAAGCAAAGAACCCGTCGGGATCGGGGCCCGCGTTCATCAGCGTCAGATGGTCGAATCCGGCGTCCACGAACTGCCGCGCGGTGTCCAGATGGCGCTGCGGGTCGGGGCCGCAGCCGAAGTTCTCCCGCATGTCGTCCTCGGTGACGGTGCTGGTGGCGGCCTCGAAGTTGACCGGGTTGGGCAGCTCGGACTGCACCTTCCAGCCGGTGACGCCGAAGCGCATCAGCCGGTGCGCCGACGCGACGGCCTCCTGCTCGGTGGGCGCCCACGACAGCGGCACCTCGCAGTAGCGCGGGCCCTTGCCGCCGGCCCGGTCGAACGCCTCCAGCACCTTGGGCTCGGGCAGGGTGTTGAAGATCCCGTCGCCGAGGTCGGCGGCGAGTTCGGCCGCCTGCGGGCCGCCCGCGGCCACGATGATCTCGGGCAGGTCGTCGGGCAGGTCGAAGACGCGGGCGTCCTCCAGGTCCAGGTACTTGCCCTCGTAGGAGTGGTAGCCGCCGGTCCACAGCAGCCGGATGATCTCCAGTGCCTCGCGGAACATCTGGTGCCGCACGGTCACCGAGGGCCAGCCGCCGCCCACGACGTGCTCGTTGAGGCGCTCGCCGGAGCCGACGCCGAGCACGAAGCGTCCGTCGGACAGGATCTGGGTGGTCGCCGCCGCCTGCGCGATGATCGCCGGGTGGTAGCGCACGAACGGGCAGGTCACCCCGGTCATCAGCGTGATCGTGGAGGTCTGGACGGCGGCCGCGGCGAGCATCGACCAGGCGAAACCGGAGTGCTCGTGGCTCTCCAGCCAGGGGTGGTAGTGGTCGCTGACCTCGACGAAGTCGAACCCGGCCCGCTCCGCCTCCACCGCCTGCCGGACGATCTCCTTGGGCGGGTAGGCCTCGGCGAACAGCTTGTAACCGATCTTCATGCGGGTCCTCCCGGAATGGTGCGTCCTTCCCTGCGGAAGGTGTCCGGGAAGGTGCCGGTTACACGTGACGCGCGGCAAACAAGATCCAAATCATGACCATGATGTCGGTGTTCCCTCGTACGGTGTGGCGCCATGGCCTCTATGGACGTTCTGGAGATTCCCGTCGAATGGCGGGCATATCTGCACCCCCGGCGCGGCGGAATCCCCGGCCCGGCGATCGAGCCCGACCCCGGCGCCGCCGCGTGGCTGCGCGAGCTGACCGCCGCCGGGCTCGACACCGTCGAGGGCGTGGCGGCGAGCGCGGAGACCGAACCCGGGATCGGCGAGCGGATGCGCGCCTGGCTGCGCGGCGAGCCCGACCCGGTGGGGGCGGCGGCGACGGCGCTGGTGCTGGTCCATGGGGCGCGGCCCTCGGCGTTCGGCGGCGGGGAAGGGCTGCGGGTCGACGCGGCGGGGCGGCGGCGGTTCGCCGACGCGTGGGTGGCCGAGCACGGCCTGGCGTTCGCGGCCTGCGCGTTCGCCGAGCTGAGCGGGCTGCACTACGGGTGGGAGTCGTCGCGGCGGCCGCCCGAGCGCCCGAACGGGAAGGTCGTGTTCTTCTACGCCGTCGCCGAGGACTCGACCCGCTCCTACCCGGGGATCGTGAACGTCCGCTCCGCCCACTACCTCGTCTGGCGCGACTGCTGGTGGGGCAAGGGCGAGGACCCGCTCATGCGGCGGCTGCGCGCGCTGCTGGCGGCCGCCCCCGACGCCGAGTACGAGGAGGCGGCCGAGCGGCTGGCCGCGCACCGGACCTCGGCGTTCACGCGGATGGCGGCGTCCTACCTGGTCCCTGCCCGGCGGGACTGGATGGACGAGTGCTGCTCGCTGAACGCCCGCCTGCTCTCCCAGGACGTCGCCCAGCTCCAGTTCCTCTGCTCGATGAGCTCGCCCGCCCACGTCGCGGCGTACCGGGAGCGCAGGAGGTCGCTGTTCTCCGAGGAGCTCACCCCGGCGCTCCTCGGGACCCTGCTGGAGGGGGTCGGGGCGGCGGCCTGGCCGATCCTGAAGGAGTGCCTGTCGGACTACCGCGATGAGAAGGGCGACCTGCTGCTGGAGGCGCTCGCCCTCCTTCCCGTCGACGAGGTGTTCCCGGCGCTGCTGGAGCAGCGCGCGCACAAGGGCGTCCACGCCGCCCTGCGCGCGGCCGCCGAGCGCCATCCCGTCCACGCGGTGCGGGGGCTGGCCTCGGTCGTCGCGAAGGGGAACACCGATTCGCTCGCCGCCGCCGGGATGCTGGAGGGCTGGCTGCGCGCGTACGGAGGCGAGCCGCCCGCCGGGATCCGCGAGCTGCCCGCCGACGTCCGCAAGGTGGTCGACCCGTACCTGCGGCCGCGCCTGCCCGTCGCCGACGACCTGCCGGAGCTGCTGGTCTCGCCGCCCTGGACGCGCAAGGGGGCCCGGCCCAAGCCGCACAACGTCCCGGGCCTCGCCGCCCCCGCCGGACGCGTGGCGTGGGAGCCGGGCGAGCGCGAGGAGTGGGAGGGCAACGTCCCGTTCTGGGCGGGCGCCGAGCGCATCGACTGGGACGAGGCGGCCGCGAAGTGGGCGCCCGAGCACGTATGGCACGCCGATCAGTGGCTGCCGCCGGTCATCGCGAGGTTCGGGACCGAGGCGCTTCCCGTGGCGCTCGCCACGGTGCGCCCGGCGCCCGTCCAGTTCGGGCACCTGCTGCTGCCGTTCCTGGACGGCGAGGTGGCGCGGCTGATGGCGGGCTGGCTGGCGCGGCACCGGAAGGCGGGCCCGATCGCGCGCCGGTGGTTCGAGCGGCACGGGCCGGCGACGGTGCCGTTCCTGCTGCCCGACGCGTTCGGGAAGAAGACGGCCGAGCGCCGCGCGGCCGAGAAGGCCCTGCGCTTCCTGGCGGCCCGGCACGGTGCGGAGGACGTCGTCGCGGCCGCCGCCGGGCACGGCGGTCCCGTCCGGGCCGTCCTGGACCAGGACCCCCTGGACCTCGTCCCGGCCCGCGCCCCCAAGATCGCCTGGGCCGATCCGGCGCGCCTGCCGCAGATCCTGCTGCGCGACCGCCGCCGCGCGCTGCCCGACGCCGCCGCCGGGCACGTGCTGACCATGCTGGCGATCTCCCGCCCCGACGACGAGTACGCGGGCCTGGAGACCGTCCGCGCGTCGTGCGATCCGGCGTCGCTGGCCGAGTTCTCGTGGTCGGTCTACCGGCGCTGGCAGGCCGAGGGCGCCCCCGCCAAGGACAACTGGGCGATGGCCCAGCTCGGCCTGCTCGGCGACGACGCCACCGCGCGGCGGCTGACCCCGCTGATCCGCGCGTGGCCGGGGGAGGGCGCCAGCGCGCGGGCGGCCAACGGCCTGGACGTGCTCGCGGCGATCGGCACGGACGTGGCGCTGACGCAGCTGTACGGGATCGCGCGCAAACTGAAGTTCAAGGGCCTGAAGGCGCGCGCCCAGGCCAAGACCGAGGAGATCGCGGCCGCGCGCGGCCTGACCCCCGACCAGCTCGCCGACCGGGCCGTCCCCGACTTCGGCCTGGACGCCGACGGGAGCCTGGCCCTGGACTACGGCCCGCGGAGTTTCCGGCTGGGCTTCACCGAGCAGCTCGCGCCGTTCGTGGTCGGCGAGGACGGCAGGGTGCGCAAGACGGCCCCCAAGCCGGCCACGACCGACGACCCGGAGCTGGCCCCGGCCGCGCACGCGCTGTTCGCCGCGCTGCGCAAGGACGTGAAGGCGGTCGCGGAGGAGGAGATCCGCCGCCTGGAGCAGGCGATGGTGACCGGCCGCGAGTGGACCGCGGCCGAGTTCGGGGAGCTGTTCGTGGCGCACCCGCTGCTGTGGCACCTGGTGCGCCGCCTGGTCTGGCAGGCCGAGCGGGGCGGGGCGGTGACGCCGTTCCGCCTGGCCGAGGACCGGACGTTCGCCGACGTGGACGACGACCTGCTGACCGTCCCCGACGACGCCCGGATCTCCCTCGTCCACCCGCTGTGCCTGGGCGGGGCCCTCAAGGCGTGGGCGGAGCTGTTCGCCGACTACGAGATCCTGCAGCCCTTCCCGCAGCTGGGCCGCCCCGTCCACCTCTTGACCGAGGCCGAGCGCGCCGCGACCCGCCTGGCCCGGGTGGAGGGCATGTCCTCCGGTTACGGCCGGATGAAGGGCCTGGCCAAGGGCCGCTGGCTCAGCGACGACTCCGGCGGGTGGATCGCCCGCCGCGACCGGCGCGGCCGCCACCTGGTCGTCGAGCTGTCCCCGGGCCTGAACGCCTACGACGGCTACAGCGGCTACGAGCAGACCTTCCGCACCGTCCGCGCGGCGGCCGATCCCGCCGGGGCGGACGGGGACCTGACCCTGGGCGACCTGGACCCGGTCACCGTCTCCGAGGCGATCGCGGACCTGACCCGCCCGCCCGCCTAGGACGCCGAAGGCCCCCGCCGCGTCGCGACGGGGGCCCGAGGACGTTCGCTACCGCGTGGTGCACACCCAGGTGATCGAGCGGCCGCCGCCCGCGTTGGAGATCGCGTCCCGCTGGGCCGCGGCCCTGGAGGAGCCGCTGCCGCCCCAGTACTTGTTGGTCCGGGAGTTGAACGCGACCGCGCCGCAGCCGTCGACGAAGGTCGTGAGGACCTTGCAGCCGGAGGCGGGGCACGCCTTCAGCGCCCGCTGCCTGGCCGCGGACGCGGTGTCGTAGTCCCAGGACCTGCCGATGGCGCCGTTGCTCGCCACGGCGATGGCGCCCCAGTTCCGCTCGGGCGGCCGGTAGGTGGTCTCCCGGCTGGACGGCGAGCTCGGCGGGTTGTAGGTCGGCGGGGTGTAGGGCGGCGGGCTCGGCAGGTCCGGCAGCGTGGGCCGCCCGACCGTGGACACGCGCGACGGGGAGTCGTCGCCGCGGAGCAGGAAGAAGGCGCCGCCGCCGACGAGCAGCACGAGGACCGCGCCGACCAGGACGACGATGAGGGCCGCCGGGTTGTTGTTCGGCGGCCGCGGGGGACCGGGCGGTCCCCATCCCGGCGGTCCGGGCGGCATCGGCGGCCCGGGCGGCCCAGGAGGCATCGGCGGACCGGGCTGGCCGCCCGGGGGCCCGTAGGCGGGGGGATATCCGCCGTGAGGCGGCTGTGGGGGTTGCACCGTGACCGCTCCCAGAGTGCGTCGATATCCGCCAGATCATAGCGATTCTCCGGGTGAAGGTGCCCCGAGGGCGAATTGTTACTTTCCGTCACGCTGCCGGAGCGTGCCGCACCGGCGGATGTCGCCAGGTCAGCGGCGTCTTCAACTGGTCGGCGAGAAATGGCCTACTTCGCTCCGAGGCGGGCAGTGACGGGGCGTGCTCCATGCCTTTCCGCCGACGCGCCGGACTCCGGGGGGAACGTCCCCGCCGTCCGCGGGCCGGCGGCACCGCACCGGCGCCGAGCACACGACCGGCCCGGGCCGCCGTCGCGGGACGGCCCCGGGCACCGCGATCTTCCCGGAGGATGCTGTGATCACATACGAGGCGCCGGTCCGGACGGCGGAGGGGCTCACCCTCGACGGGCTCAAGCGGCGGTTCCCGGGCGTGCTCGTCTGGTTCGGCCGCCACACCGGCCGCTTCTGGGCGATGGTCGAGGTGCGCGGCGTCCCGCGCCTGGTCGAGGCGGTCTCGGCGGAGCGCCTGGCCGAGGAGATCGACCGGTGCCGCCGCCCGCCGGTCCGGTGATCCTCGGGCGCGCGGCCCGCCCGGAAAGGCCGAGGGCCCGACCACCTCGCGGTGATCGGGCCCTCGGCCGTCTTTTCACGATTGGCCCACCAGCAGGGAATGCCACCGCATGGAGACGGAACGGGAAGAGTCCCAAAGGGTGAACCGTGACGGAAATGTCAGTGAATGCGAGTCATGTCAGAGAACGAGACGACTCGAATCCCCTGGACATCAGGAAGTGACGTGTAAGAGGCAAACTGGCATTCCGGGGAAGCCTCGCTGAATACCCGGTCAGGGCTTGACGCAGATTCCCTTGCCGTTCCTCTTGAACGCCTTGACGACGCTGCTCAGCTTCGCGGTGGCCGTGGGAGGGCTGTACCGCGGGGGGAACTTGATGAGCACGACGCCCTTGGCCTGGTAGGCGCGCTTGCTCTTGATGCAGGCGAGGTCGCCGCCGGTCCGGGCCTTGCCGAAGCCCTTGCCCGTGCTCGCCTTGCCCGCCCGGTGGCCGTCGACCATCCGCGAGCTGACCGTGACGTGCGTCGCCCCGGCGCCCGCGCCGGTGCAGGTGATCGACAGGTGCGCGTTGATCTTCCGCTTCTTCGAGCTCGCGCCGGGGTGCGGAGCGTCGTAGGCCTTGTTGCCCTTGAACGAGCCCCGGCAGTTGATGACCGCGGCGGCGGCGGCCTGGGCGCCGACCCCGGTCGGCCGGGCGGTGAAGGTGAAGTCCTCGCCGTCGGCGACGTCGGCGGAGACCGCGAGGGCCTGGGCCGGCCCGGTCGCGGCCGCGGAGCCGGTGCCGGCGAGGGCGGACGGAGAGAATGAGACCGCGCTCATCGCGAGGGCCGTGGAAAAGCAGGTCATCCTCAGGAGCGTCTTCATTGTGCCTCCAGCTGCATCCGGACGGTCAAGGGGGAAAATATCAGGAGCTGATCATGTTCTCAACTGATGAAACCGAATCTTCCCGAAACCGCCCCTACCGCCTAGATGTGGGACAGCGGTGTGATATCCGGCACCGACGGACGAATTAATTTTCAACGATCATCCGTTCCGCAAGGCTTCATCGCGCGCCAGGACGCGCCCCGCCTTCCGCAATCCGAGAATGCGTTAGTTCTCGGGGAAATATAGGTTTGTCCCATGCTCGAACGCATCGCCCCGGACCAGCTCGCCTGGTTCGCCGCCTGGGCCGCCGCCTCGGCCGAACAGGCTGACGGCCCCCCGCTGCCGGCCGCCTACGACCGCACGATCGCGGTGCTCCACCCCGGCGCCGAACCGGCCGCCGACGACCTGACCGCGCCCTTCCAGGGGCCGTCCTCGGTCGAAGGGCACCCTTCGGACGGGCAGAAGGCCGCCCTCGACCGGATCCTCCTCGCCGCCACCGGCCCCGGTGCCCCGGCCTGCCTGGCCTCCTATGACGCCGATCCCGGCTCCGGCGCGGAATTCCTGGTCACGTCCACCGGCCCTGGCCCGGGGTCACCGCCGGACGACGCCGTGTCCGCCGACGGCCCCGGCGACCCGCTCGACGACATCGCCGAGCGGGTGAGCGGGCACATCGCCTATCTCCTGGTCGCCGGCCCTCTCCAGGACCTGGTGTACTCCGCGTGGGAGGCCCGCTGGGACCACGAGCAGCCGGTGACGATGCTCTGGCCCGCCGGCCGCGCCTGGTGCCTGTCGAGCGACCCCGACCTGGCGTACACCGTGATCGGCTGCGACCGCGCGCTCGCCGCGCGCCTCCTCGCCGAGCCCGTCCTGAGCGCCCGGGAGATGTGATCCGGCACATGTCGAAGGCCCTGGTCATCTGTGTGATGACCAGGGCCTTCGGCTGGGGTGAGTGAGGGGACTTGAACCCCCGACATCTTGGACCACAACTATCGGCGATCACGCAGGACCAAGACGGAGCCCGCTGTTCGCGTCCGCCACGGTCCGCGCGAGTCCGCCGCGCACCCTGTCGGTTGCTGTACTCCACTGCTGTACGCAGGAGCACTCTGGAACGGCCACGCCTGCCGCTCGCTAGACCGCCGCGTCTAAAATCGAACTGAGATCACGGCACCAGGCAACGGAGATCGCGAGTGACGACCGAGGAGCAGCAGGCCGGCCCCGACCCGTCCGCCGAGTGGTGGACAACGTCGGACGTCGCGGCCTACATCCGGGTAGGGGTTCCCACGGTCAGCACGTACCGGAAGCGGGAACAGATGCCGCCGCCAGACCTGACCGTGGGACGGACGCACATGTGGCGTCCAGAACGGATCATCACCTGGCACAAGGAACGTCCCCGGCCCGGTGTCGGAGGGCGGAAGCCTGGCGCTTCCCAGACCGACGACTAAGAACTCATCGCAACGCAGCCCATCCTCGTGTGCGCAGGGAGCGGACTACCGCAAGCAAGCTTGCGCTACCTCCCACATAGGGTCATCCCCGCGTGCGCGGGGAGCAGGTCGGTCGTGATCTCTAGTTCTTGGTACGGAAGGGACCATCCCCGCGTGCGCGGGGAGCAGGTCGGTCGTGATCTCTAGTTCTTGGTACGGAAGGGACCATCCCCGCGTGCGCGGGGAGCAGACTTGCTGACCTGGGACTCTACCAGCGGGTAATACGATTCATGAGCACTTGTTGAGGTTCGGACATTTCGGTCACGACGTGTTGATTCTGTTGAGGACTATGCCGCACGGCTGCGCAACTGCCGGAGCTGTTCGAGGTACTCGGCTGCTTCGGGCTCATCGCTGTAGCGGTCCTTCATCAGCTTCCCCAGGTCCATCGAGACCATAAGGAGGCTAGGGAGGGACTGACGGTCTCCTGCGAGCGCCCGGCGTCCGTAGCCCAATGCCTTCTCTAGATCGCCTTCTCTGGCCGCGACGACGCCGAGCGTGATGCGTGCTTCGGCGTTCCGCATCGGCGACCGTTCGCTCCCGCTGTGATCCGTTCCCAGGCGAAGAACCTCACCGGCATACGTAGCAGCGAGCCTGTTCTCTGCGCTGCCAGCCGGGCCCGCGTCGCCGAGTATCCGGTAGCAGTCCATGGAGTAGAAGTCCCACTTAGCCGGGTCAACGACGAAGTGGTGATCAAGGTTGTCCGGGTAGGGCAGTTTCTCTAGTAGGGCTCGACCTCGGTCAAGCTCGACTTCAACCTGCCGCCGGTCGCCGATCCGTGCCCACGCCTTCGCTTTCTGAGCGTGCAGCTGCACGGCCGCACGGGAGTCAGCCGACATTGCGTGCCCGGCTTCCGCCGCTGCGATGACGCCCCGGTAGTCCCCCCGGGTCAAGGCGAACCAGGCCCGCATCTCCTGGGCCCAAGCCATGACCTCCGTGTCGCCGGACTCTTCACCGAGACTCAGGGCGGCCTGGCGAGTCGCCTCCGCTGCTGCGCGCTGCGTCGAGTCGTACTCGACGCACCCGACCAAGGTGGCGAGCCAGCCCGAGAGAGCGAGGACTTCGCGATGCTGAGCGAGGCTCAAGCGACGGTCTAGAAGCGCGGTCACGCGTCGGAGCCATGCGCGGCCTTCGAGTAGGAGCTGTTCAGCGGGCATGTGCGGGTACTCGCTGCACAGCCGGTCAACGGTGATGCGGAGCCCTTCCAGAACGGCCGTGTCTACGGCGGAACTGCGAAGTCGAGTGACGATCTCCAGCGTGTCCATGCCGGTTCCCGTCACCAGTTCAGCGTCACCGTCCCGGCTTCCCTGTGTCGGCCAGATCGCCGCTGTGACCGTGCCGAACGTCTTCGCGATCAAGGGGCGGTAAAAGTCGTCCGGGCACGTTTCGCCGCTTTCCCAGGCGTGGACTCGGCGAAGCATGGAGGCTTTCCCGGGCAGCTCACGGTCAGTGTGCACGCGAAGAGCGTCGATGAACTGCGGTTTCGTCCAGTTGCGAGCTACGCGCTCGGCCGTGATGCGTTGTGCCCATGCGGGCCGGTCATCGTGCATGACGTTGCCCTCTCTCCCGAACGACTTGCTCCAGTCTGTAGTTCTGTCCCCCGGTGATGCGAGGGGTGACGAGCGATCGTCACCCCTCGTCATTCTGTGCAACGCGTGCGGGATGACGCACCTTAGCCAATGTGACCCACGACATACCCCAGCGTACTCAGGCAGACGAAGGGAGTCCTTGACGAGTACGAACTCAGTTCGTACTCTTCTGCGTAAGGAGGGCCCCGACCGGCGGCAACCAGTCGAGGCCCGACGCATCGGTCAATTCTTGGGAGAACTCACGATGCAGCTCAACGGTACCGCCACCCTGACCGGTCAGGACATGACCGCCGACGTCCCGCACCCGCACGGTGAGAGCGCGCTGCCCTGCCCCCGCCCGGTCTACTTCGAGATGCTCCGCGTGCTGGTGGCGCGTGGTGTGTGGGCCGCGCTGCCGGTCCTGCCGACCCTGCTGCTGACCCCCGCCGGCCAGCTCTGCCAGACCTGCGCGGGCACCGGCTACGAGCGCAGCACCCAGCTCGGTCGCCCGCTGCTGGTCTGCCGGGACTGCACCACCGACGACGCCCCCGACCACCCCGGGTTCGACCTGCCCCGCCAGGACCGCCCCACCGGCCGCGCGTGGTTGACCGACTACGCCAGCGACGGACGGCCGACGCAGCTCTACCGGCTGTGCGACACCTGCGTCATCGACCCGGCCGATCTGCCGTGGCTGCCGCTGGACGAGCTGCCCGCGCTGCGGGACGCGCTGCCGTGGCGGCCCGACTGCGCCGACTGCGGTGACCTGGGCTGGGTCGGTGACGACCGCCGCCCCGCCTACCCGGTGACGTTGGGTCTGTGACCGCGTCCCAGGGCGGCGAGCGCCCGCAGGCCCGCCGCCCTGGGACGCTCACCCGCTCCCAGAGTGAGCACCGCTGAACGCCCGTGGACGCCTGGTCTCAGACCAGGTCCGGGCAAAGACGCCACCCCGCCGGAAGGATCTTGTCTTGGCTGACACCCCAGCCCCCACCCCGAACCCGCCCCAGGACATGGCCGCGCGGCTGACCCAGGTCTGGCCGCAGGTCCGCCCCCTCGGCCCCCAACCGGCCACCTCCGACGACGCTGCCGCCCCCGGCCCCGCGTCCGTTCAGCAAGCGGCCCCGGCTCCGGTGCCGGCGGTGCCCGCGACGCGCGGTGCGGCGCTGCTGGATGAGCTGCACGCCGCGCTGTGCCGGTACGTGATCCTGCCGACCGCTGAGGCCGCCGACGCGGTGGTGCTGTGGATCGCCGCCACCCACGCGCAACCGGCGTGGGAGATCGCGACGCGGTTGGTGATCTCGGCTCCGGAGAAGCGGTGCGGTAAGTCGCGGCTGCTGGATGTGATCGAGGCGACCTGTCACGCGCCGCTGATCACCGTGAACATCTCCCCGGCCGCGCTGGTGCGCTCGATCACCGCCAACCCGCCCACACTGCTGCTGGATGAGGCCGACACGGTGTTCGGCCCGAAGGCCGTCGACAAGCACGAGGACCTGCGCGGCATCCTCAACGCCGGTCACCAGCGCAACCGCCCCTACATCCGGTGGGACGCCGCCGCGCGCGCCAACGAGCTGTGCCTGACCTTCGCCATGGCCGCCCTCGCCGGGATCGGGGCGATGCCCGACACCATCGCTGACCGCGCCGTCATCATCGCCATGCGCCGCCGCGCCCCCGGTGAGCGCGTGGAGCCCTTCCGCACCCGCCGCGACGCCCCACCTCTCACCAAGCTGCGCCAGCGGCTGGCCAAGTGGACCACCGGCGAGATCGAGGCACTCGCAGGGGCCCGCCCGGAGATGCCGGTTGAAGACCGCGCGGCCGACAACTGGGAACCCCTGATCGCCATCGCCGATGCGGCCGGCGGCACCTGGCCCGCCCGCGCCCGCACCGCGTGCCTGGCCCTCACCAGCTCCGCGACGGCCGACAACTCCGCCGGGGTGCGGTTGCTGGCCGACCTGCGCGCGGTGTTCGCCGACGCCGGAGACCCCGACGCCATGCGCGGGGCGACCTTGCTGGAGCGGCTGGCCGCGATCGAGGAAGCCCCGTGGGCCGACTGGTACGGCAAGCCGTTCACCGCGCGCGATCTGGCCAAGCTGCTCAAGCCCTACGGCGTGGCGTCGGTGGACGTCAAGGTGGACGGCCGGGCGGTCAAGGGCTACCGGCGTGAACACCTGACCGACGCCTGGCGACGCTACCTGCCCGCTGTTCAACCCGCTGTTCACCCCGAATCGCAGGGGTTGTCCGCGACTTCCGCGACTTCCGCGACCTTGCAGGTCAGCGGCCTTGATCAGGTCGCGGGTCGCGGACAGCTTCCGCGACCCGCGACCGGCGACCCCCATCTGACCAGCACGGTCGCGCAGGTCGCGGAAGTCGCGAACACCCCCCACGCAAACACCTCGGACGCCTGCGCCGAACCGTCCCCGGCCGCTGGCCTGAACGCGACGCTGAACGCGGTGAACGCTGCCGTGAACGCGGTGAACGATCCCGCCCAGGCCGTGAACGCAACCGTTCACGCCGTGAACACACCCGCCGACGATGCCTCCGACGGCGCGGCGTGCGCGGCCTGCGGGCAGCCGATGCGGGCGATCGAGCCCGGCCAGACCACCCACCCCATGTGCAGCCCGGAGGACACCCCATGACCGCTGCCCGCACCGCCGCCGGTACCGCCTGGCGTGACCAGGCCGACGCCGCCGCCCGCCACGCCGGCCGCTTGGTGGACGGCCTGACCGTCCGCGCCGGAGCCTGGCCCGCCGTCACCGGTGACCCGTGGCTGCGCGAGCACCTGGCCGCACTCCTGCTGGCCTTGGTGACCGGCACCGCCGAACTGTGCCCGCACCTGACCGCCGCGCCCGCCGTCGCCCACGCCGCGCTGTGGGCCCCCGGCCGCCTGGTGTGCACGGGATGTCTCCCGGCCCTGCGCCCCGACCCGGCCGAAGACCACACCTGCGACCGGTGTCGTCGCCCCGCCGACGCCATCGGATCGGCCGCCCTGCACGCCGGACCGCTGGTGATCGTGTTCGGGCTCTGCCCGCCCTGCGCACGCCACCTCCACACCCCCGAAGGCACCGCGAAAGACCACGCCGCGTAACCGAACCCGCCAAGCAACCGCACGCCCAACCGTCCGGTGAACTGTCCGGCCAACTGTCCGGCGCGAACTGTCCGACCGGCCCCAACGCGCGCGCGTGGACGCGAGCACACGCCCACGCCGGACAGTTGGACAGTTCGCGCCGGACAGTTCACCCCATCGCCCGCCGTTCACCGACCGTCACCGCATCCCCGACCGGCAACCGGCCCCACCGCAAAGGAGCCCCGCCATCATGACCACCCCCGACCCTGCGGCCGAGCTGCGCGCCCTGATAACCCGGGCCGCGCGGCTGGTGACCGATCTCGACAACCAGCACCGCCGCGAACAGGACGCGTTCGCCGACGGCTACCGGCTCGGCTACACCGCCGGACACCACATCGGCCACGCGCACGGCCAGCGCCAGGCCGAACGCGAGGCCGCCGCCGACTGGGCATGGCTGGCCGCCCGCGTCCGCGCCCAGGCCGGACGCCCCAGCCACGCCGAGCTGGAGGCCCGCCGCTACCCCGGCCACACCCCCGAACAACTGCGCCGACTCCGCCGCAACGGCGCCCCGAGTTACCAGAAGGGAGCCCGCCGGCCATGACCGCTGACTTCGACCCCGCGGCCTACCTGAACGCCCTGTCCGCCTGGTTCGCCGAACTGGGCAAGGCCATGGCCCGCTACTCCCGAGCGATCGAACAACACCGCCTGCCCGAGGAGGGCGGCGACCTCCTGCGCCCCGACGTCGAAACGCTGCTGGAGTCGCTCAGCGACGCCGAAGACGCCGCACTCGACATCGCCGCCATCCTCAACCCCAGCGACCAGTCATCCAGCTCGCCCGCCCGGCTACCCGCTAGTCCGGCCGCGCCCACCCCGTACGCCGAAGCGTCGCGTCTGTCGCCGACAGACGCGACGCGTCGGGCAGGGCCACAGGCGACGGCTCTGCCGACCGGGCCGGTCGCCAAGATCCCGCCCGCCGCCCGGGACCGGATGCTGAACCTGCTGGCCCAGCGAGGCCCCGTCGGAGCCCGCCGCGAAGAGCTGGTGACCGCCGGCGGAAAGTCGGTCGCCACCGTCGCCAAATGGCTGACCGTCCTGCGCGAGCACGGGTTCATCACGGTGTCCGGAGCCACCCGCGCCGCCCGCTACTACCTCCCCCAGCACGCCCCCACCCCTCACGATCCGTGACCGCCGCAACTGGGCCACTTGTCTCATCCACTCGTCTTGGCTATTGGCTCATTCCGCCCCCTATAAGGCGCGAACACGAGCCAATAGCCAAGACGAGACAAGACGAATCAGCCAAGCCAAATCGTCACGCTCCGCAACCAAAACCGGGGTCCGGCGCACCACCGACCAAAGCGCCGCACCGGACCCCCACCCCCTGCAAAGGAGGCACCCCATCATGGCAACCCCCGTCCCGGAAGTCCCGCCGTCCATGCGACTGTTCACCGTCCCCGAGGTCATGGAGCTGCTCAACCTCGGCCGGAGCGCGGTGTTCGACGAGATCCGCGCCGGGCGCCTGAAGTCGGTCACCGTCGGCCGTTCCCGCCGCGTTCGAGGAACCGCCATCCAGACGTACCTGGACCTACTGGAGAGCGAGGCCGCCTGATGGCCAAGCGCGCCAACGGGGAAGGCTCGATCTTCCCCTACCGCAACGGCTACGCCGCCTATGTGTGGGTCACGACCCCCGCCGGCGACCGCAAGAAGAAGTGGGTCTACGGCAAGACCCGCGACATCGTGCACGACAAGTACGTCAAGCTGCTCAACGAGGCCAAGCAGCGTCCCATTTCGACGTCCGTGCCGACCCTTGAGCAGTACTTGGCCTACTGGCTGAAGGAGGTCGTCCTAGAGCCGGACTATGCGCCGCTCACGATCTCGACTTACGAGACGTTCGTGCGGCTGCACATCGTGCCCCACCTGGGAAGCAAGCGCCTGGACAAGCTCACGGTCCGGCAGGTCCGCGAGTGGTTGAACGTCCTGCGGAAGACCTGCCAGTGCTGCGCGCAGGACAAGGACGCCGCCCGGCCGGAGAAGCGGCGGCAGTGCTGTGCGAAGCCGGAGCCGGAGTGCTGCAAGCAGCTCCTGTCCGAGCGCAGCGTTCAGAACGTCTTCGACTGCCTCCGCGCGGCTTTGTCCACGGCCGTCACCGACGACGTCGTGGGCCGGAACGTGGCGACCAAGCTCAAGCTCTCCAAGCCGCGCCCCAAGAAGGTGAAGCCCTGGACGGCCAGGGAGGCGAGTCACTTCCTGGAGGCCACCCGCGAGGCTGACGAACCGCTCTATGCCGCCTTCGTCCTGGCCCTCGTGCTCGGCTTGCGCAAGGGGGAGGTTCTGGGCCTGACGTGGGACCTGGTGGACCTGGACGAAGGCGTTCTGTGGGTGGGAGAGCAGGTGCAGCGCGTCCGCCGGCAGCTCCTCCGCCGCCAGGTCAAGACGGAGGCGTCCGAGAACGCCTTGCCCATCCCCGAGATCTGCGTTGCGGCGCTCAAGCTGCGCAAGGCCCAGCAGGACCGCGACCGTAAGGAGCACGCCGAGCGGTGGACGGAGACGGGCTTGGTGATCACCACCCGGTACGGCACGCCCATCGAGCCCCGGAACTTCAACCGGTCGTTCGACCGCTGGATAGCCCAACTCGGTATGAGGCGGATCACCGTCCACGGCGCGCGCAAGACCTGCGCGACCTTGCTCGCGGCCCTGAACGTCCATCCGCGCGTCGCCATGCGCATCCTGCGACACAGCAAGATCGCGGTCACGATGGAGGTCTACACCGAGGCCACCGACGACGACACGCGCGATGCCCTGGCCCGGCTCGGCAAGAGCTTGGGCGGTGCGAAGACGACGTAGGGCCGGCCGCGAACGGACCGCTCAACCGCCCCCGTTGCTGTACTTCGTAGCTGTACAAAGCAGAGAAGGCCGGTTCCGCATCGCGGAACCGGCCTCTCACCTCGGGGTGAGTGAGGGGACTTGAACCCCCGACATCTTGGACCACAACCAAGTGCTCTGCCAGCTGAGCTACACCCACCAGGGCCGGAATCGCTTCCGGCTCAAGTAAGTGTAGCGGCATCCGGGGGGTGGTTCGCCACCTCGCGGGTGCGGTGGATCACTCGGCCTCGGCGACGACGCGGGCCGCCACGGCGCGGGCGGTCTCGGTGTCGGGGCCGGGCTGCTCCACGAAGACGGCCGCGCGGTAGTAGCGCAGCTCCCGGATGCTCTCGGTGATGTCGGCGAGGGCGCGGTGGCCGCCCTTCTTCTCCGGGCTCGCGAAGTAGACGCGCGGGTACCAGCGGCGGGCCAGCTCCTTGATGCTGGACACGTCCACCATGCGGTAGTGCAGGTAGCCGTCCAGCGCGGGCATGTCGCGGGCCAGGAACGAGCGGTCGGTGGCGATCGAGTTGCCGCACAGCGGGGCCTTCTTGGGCTCCTTGACGTGCCGGCGGACGTAGGTCAGCACCGCGTCCTCGGCCTCGGCCAGGGTGACGCCGCCGGGCAGCACCTCCAGCAGGCCGGAGGCGGTGTGCATGTCGCGCACCACCTTCGACATCTGCTCCAGGGCCTCCTGCGGCGGCTTGACCACGACGTCGACGCCCTCGTCCAGGATGTTCAGTTCGCTGTCGGTCACCAGCGCGGCAATCTCGATCAGCGCGTCCTCGCGCAGGTCGAGTCCTGTCATTTCGCAGTCGATCCACACGAGCCGCTCGTTCATGGGTTTCACCCTACGACCATGAACGACTGCGCGGGGCATCGAGGGGCCGGGGAAGTCAACCGGCGGAGGGGGCCGTGAGATGGGCGGGGACGGGGATGCCGGGGCGCAGCCGGGGGTCGGGTTCCAGGGGGCCGTAGGTCTGGCGGATCGGCAGCACTCCCGCCCAGACGTCCAGGGCGTAGTCCTCCTCGTCGTCGGAGGGCGGGCCCTGGCGGGTCTTGACGCTGGCCTCCTCCAGGGAGAGGGCCAGGACCGTCGTGGCGGCCAGTTCCTTGCGGGTGGGCGGCCGGGTCGCGTCCCACTGGCCGGGGGCCAGGTTCTCGGTGATGGCGCGGAGGCCCGCCAGCTTCTCCTCGGGGTCGGTGACGGTGCGGGGGGTGCCGTAGACGACCGCGCTCCGGTAGTTCATCGAGTGGTGGAACGCCGAGCGGGCCAGCACCAGCCCGTCCAGGTGGGTGACGGTCACGCAGACCTCGGCGCCGGTGCGCAGGCTCGCCGCGCCCGTCGAGCCGTGCAGGTACAGGGTGTCGCCGCTGCGGCCGTAGCCGGTGGGGACCACGCGGGGCGCTCCGTCGATCAGCACGCCCAGGTGGCAGACCAGGCCCTCGTCCAGGATCTCGTACAGGGCGGCGCGGTCGGCGACGGCGCGCTCGCGGACGCGGCGCAGGCGGGTCCGGGGGGTGGGCGACAGGGGTGTGCTGTTCATGGCGATTACGCTAGAGGGAAGGTGGACTGGTCAGTAGGGCCACTTGGCCGATGTTCGCGGGAGACCACTTTGCCCCATCACGATCTGCCGCTGGTGGTCGAGCGCGGCCGTGACGTGCCGATGAGCGTCCAGGTCGTGGAGCAGTTGCGCGCCGCGATGCGCGAGGGCCGGCTGGTCGCGGGGGAGCGGCTGCCCTCCAGCCGGGCGCTGGCCGGGGCGCTCAGGGTCAGCCGGACCGTGGTGACCGAGGCCTACGAGCAGCTGTACGCCGAGGGGTGGCTCGAAGGGCGGCACGGGTCGGGCACGTTCGTCAGCGACGTCAGCGCCGTGCCCCGGCCCGTCGAGCGGGCGGCGGTCCCGGCGCCGCCGGAGCGGCGCGGGATCGACCTGCGGCCGGGCGTGCCGTGGATCGGGGCGCTCGACACGCCCGCCTGGCGCCGCGCCTGGCGGCTCGCGGCCACCGTCGAGCGGGTGAACCGGCCCGACCCCGCCGGGCTGCCGGGGCTGCGCGCCGCGCTCGCCGAGCACGTGCGGCGGGGGCGGGGCGTCGCGTGCGCCCCCGACCGGGTGCTGGTCACGCGGGGCGCCACCAACGGGCTGGACATGCTCGCGGCCACCGTCCTGCGGCCCGGCGACCGGGTGGGCGTCGAGGACCCCGGCTACAACGGGGCCAAGGCCGTGCTGGCCGGGCGCGGGCTGGAGCTGGTGCCGTGCCCGGTGGACGAGCACGGCCTCGTGGTGGACGCGCTGCCGGACGACCTGCGGCTCGTCTACACCACTCCCTCGCACCAGTACCCGCTCGGCGGCGTGCTGCCCGTGCCCCGGCGGCAGGCGCTGCTGGCCTGGGCGCGGCGCACCGGCGCCCTGGTCGCCGAGGACGACTACGACGGCGAGTTCCGCTACGACGTCGCCCCGCTGCCCGCGCTCTACGGGCTCGACCCGGACGTCGTGGTCTACCTCGGCACCACCTCTAAGATCCTCACCGCGGACGTGGGGGTCGGCTGGCTGGTGGCGCGGCCCGAGCTGGTGGCCGCCGTCGCCGCCCGCCGCAGGCTGCTGAACGACCGCACCGCCGTGGTGCCGCAGGAGGCGCTGCGGCTGCTGCTGGAGCGCGGCGACCTCGACCGCTACCTGCGGCGGATGCGCGCCGAGTACGCCCGCCGCCGCGCGGTCGTCGCCGGCGCCCTGGAGGGGCTGCCCCTGCGCGGCGACACCGCCGGGCTGCACGTGGTCCTGGAGGTCCCCGACGCCGAGCGCGTCGCGGCGGAGGCGGCCGCGCGCGGCGTCCTGGTGGACACGCTGGTCCGCCACCACGCCGGGCCGCAGACGGTGTCCGGGCTGGTCATCGGCTACGGCTCGGCGGCGACGCGGGCCGAGCTGCGCGCCGGCTGCGACGTCGTCCGGCGCGTGGTGCGCGCCTAGCCGGGGGGCTCAGGAGACGCTGCTGGCCGGCTCGGGGGCGGCGATCGGCTCGAAGGTGCTGGGGATGCGGGGGGCCCGGAGCGGCGGGTTGGGTACCTCGCGGGCGCCGGGGACGCCGCGCGGGCGGGGGAGCGGCGCGAGCGGGGTGTCCGGGCCGGTCACGCGGCGGATGTCGATGCCGCCGGGGTCGGGGCGGGCCGCCTCGGGCACCTGGGAGGCGCCGTAGTGGCCGCCCCGCGCCCAGGCGCGGCGCTCGCGCCCGGAGTGGTGGGAGTAGGGCACCGACAGCGGCGGCCCGGCGGGCCAGCGGCGGGCCACGTTCCAGGAGTCCAGCCAGCGCATGATCGGGTCGAGCCCGGCCAGGACGGTGCCGGTGAACGGGTCGCGCGCCTGCGCCACCACCATGATCTGGAGGCAGACGCGGCCCTCGCGGCCGACCCCGCCGAGCAGCAGCCCGGCGCGCGTGGCCGGCAGCAGTTGCACGATCTCGCCCGAGCACGGGTTCCAGGCCAGGTGCGGGGCCAGGTCGGCGCGGACCAGGTCGGCGGCCACCGAGCGGGCCGAGACCCGGCGGGGGTCGGACTCGCTGGAGAGCCAGACGGCGCGCGGCGCGCCTCCCCGCAGCGCCCCGCCGTCCCGTCGAACCGGCATGCGGCCGGCGTCCGGCAGCCATGCGTCAGCCACTGCGTTCCCCCCAATCGGGCGGTCAGGCCCCGAATTGGTGTAGTCCTCTTCGTAGTCCAGTCGGACCGCCAAGTCCAGCCGACGACCAGGACCGTTATCGGGGTGTAGCGGATAGTTAGTCCGGAGGTACCACTCTGGCCCGGTGTCGTCGTTGATGCGTACCCCTGCCGCCGTGAGATTCCACCCCCGCGCGTTGCGCCGCCGGCGAACTCTCCGGAGCCGGACGCGTCCGGGCAGGTCACGACGTTGCCCGGCGATGCGGCGGCGCGGCGGTGGTCGGCGGCCGGAAGTGGCCGGAGGGTTACGGTCGGTCCGTTCGGCCGCTTGCCCGGGGGCGGCCTTCACAGGCCGGACCGAGCCGCGTTCTAATAGGGCCTCATGACGGTTGACGCTGAACTTCCGGCCGGGGTCCCCGGCATCGACGTCCCCCGCCTGGCCGCATGGCTGGCGCGCACGCTGCCGGACGCCGGCGGCATCACCGCGATCGACCTGATCGCGGGCGGGCGCTCGAACCTCACCTACGGGATCACGCTGGAGGGCGGCCGCCGCGTCGTGCTGCGCCGCCCGCCGCTCGGCCACGTGCTGCCGACCGCGCACGACATGGGCCGCGAGTACCGGGTGCTGAGCGCGCTCGGCGCCGGCAGCGACGTCCCGGTGCCGACGACGCTCGCCTTCTGCGAGGACGAGGAGGTCATCGGCGCCCGCTTCTACCTGATGGACTTCGTCGAGGGCCGCGTGCTGCGCACCCGCGAGGACGCCGCCGACCTGGGCCCCGAGCAGGCCGAGGGGCTGAGCCGCGCGCTGGTGGACGCGCTGGCGGCGATCCACACCGTGGACGTCGAGGCGGTCGGGCTCGGCGACTTCGGGCGGCCCGGCGGCTACATGGAGCGCCAGCTCAAGCGCTGGGGCAAGCAGTGGGACGCCTCCCAGGAGGCGATCCGCGCGACCGGCGCCGTCCGCGACCTGCCCGAGTACGCCCGGCTCACCGCGCGCCTGGCCGAGCGGCTGCCCGCCGACGCCCCGGCCCGCCTCGTGCACGGCGACTTCCGGCTGGACAACGCGCTGGCCCGGCTGGAGCCGCGCCCCGAGATCGCCGCCGTGGTGGACTGGGAGATGTCCACCCTGGGCGACCCGCTGTCGGACCTCGGCCTCACGCTGGTCTACTGGGCCGAGCCCGGCGACCGCGAGCTGCTGCCGGTCGGCGCGACCATCACCACCGCGCCCGGCTTCGCCACCCGCCGCGAGTTCGCCGAGCGGTACGCCCGCAGCACCGGCTTCGACCTCGGCGCGATGGACTTCTACGTCGCCTTCGCCTGCTTCAAGCTCGCGGTGATCCTGGAGGGCATCCACGCCCGGTTCCTGCAGAAAGCCACGGTCGGCGAGGGCTTCGACAAGATCGGTGACGCGGTGCCGGTGCTGCTCGGCCGCGCGCACGCGGTCCTGGACCCGAACGCCGACTGGTGGTGACCGGCGGCCGGGACGGGACCGGCTGAGGCGCGGGCGCCGCACCACTCCGCGCCCCAACCGGGGTTCTCGGCGGTCCTCAGCGGTCCTCAGCAGTACGACACGGCGGCGGCCCCGCCCGGCGCGAACGACACCGACCCGCTCCTGGTGCCCCAGCACCAGCGGTTGGTGCGCTCCACCGGGATCCGCGCGGACTCCCCGGCCGCCAGGCGCCCGGCGCCGCCGGCGTTCAGCGCGCCCGAGGTCCCGGTGACCCGCCAGGACACCGGGCCGCCGACCGCGGTGATGGTGATCGTGCAGGAGTCGCCCACGCCCATCCGGCAGCCCGCCACGCTCAGGCCGCCCTGCCGCGGCGGCCGGGGCGGGCGGGTGGTCGGCGCCGGGCGCGTCGGCGTGCGGGTGGGCCGCGGCGACGCGGTGGCGCTGCGGGACGCCGAGGGCGTCGGCGTGGCCCGCGTCGTCGTCGGCCGCGCGCTGGGCGTGCGGCTCGCGCTCGGGCTCGCGGTCGGGCTCGCCGATCCGGACGGCCCCTCCGGCTCCGGCGGCAGGTCCTCGACGGTCTCCGGCGCCGCGGCCGGGCCCGGCACGGCCGGTCCCGGCTCCGGCGACCCGCCGGGCAGGATGGCGATCACCCCGGCGACCAGCGCGATCACCGCGGCCCCCGCCCCCAGCGCGGCGGGCAGCCCGCGCTTGGCCGGGCCCACCGGCGCCTGCCGGTCGGGCTGCGCCCGGTAGGGCAGCGGCCAGCCGTCCCCGCCGAACGGCCCGGACGCCTCCGCCAGCGCCCGGCGCGCCTCGGCGCGCTCGGGGTCGGTCGCGGCGTCCAGCACCTCCAGCCGCAGGTCGGCCGGGACCGCCGCGATCGGCAGCACCGCCAGCAGCCGGTCCACCGGCAGGTCGGGCACCCGCTGCGCGCCGCAGGCGGGGCAGCCGGACACGTGCCGGACCAGCGCCCCGGCCTCCTGCGGCGACAGCGGCCACGGGCCGGCGCTCAGCGCCGCCGCGCTCGGGCAGTCGTCGCGGCGGGTCTGCGCGACCAGGACGGCGTGCAGCGCGGCCGCCAGGTCGCGGCGGGCGCCGGCCAGCAGCCGCTCGGCCTCCGGCACCGGCAGCGCGAAGACGCCGGCGAGGTCGGCGGCGGTCAGCTCGTGCCGCACCGACAGGTCGATCGCCTCGCGCTGCCGCCCGCTCAGCGCCGCCAGCACGGTGAGCGCCAGCGTCCGGCGCTCGGCGCGGCGGGCGCGCTGCTCGGGCGACAGGTCGGCGTCCCCGGCCTCGGGGGCCTCCTGGCCGAGGTGGCGGCCGGGGGAGTCGCGCCGCCGCAGGCACTCGCGGCGGGCGATCGCGTACAGCCAGCCGCGCAGCCGCTCGGGCTCGCGCAGCCCGCCCACCCGCTCGCGCGCGGTGATCAGGCAGGTGCGCAGCGCGCCGGCGGCCTCCACGCGGTCGCGCAGCATGCCGTGGCAGTAGTCGAACAGGAACGGCGCGTAGGCGTCGTAGACCCGGGTGAGCGCGATCGTGTCCCCCGCCCGCAGGGCGTCCGCGAGGCGGGGGTCGTCGGGCTGGCCACCGGTCACGGGAGTCCCTCCAGGCGGTGCGGCGGTTCGGACCTCTGCCGGGCGGCGGGCCCGACGCCGGGACCCCGCCCTCGGTTGACCGATCTTGCCACCGAATCCGGGGGATCGGTGTGCCGGACGGGACAGGAGGGACGTTCCGCCGCGGCGGCCGCCCGGACGCGGCGCGTTGACCACCGCGTTCGGCGCACGATGTGATGTGGCTCTCGTTCCAGCGGACCGGCGCCGGAGGATCACCCTGGGTGATCACCGCACCGGCTGCTGCTGCCCGCCGTCGGAGTCCTCGCCGCGCTGGCACGTCCAGAAGACCGCCGCCGAGCCGCCCGGCGCGAACGACACCGTGCCGCTGCCGCCCTCGCCCTCGCACCCGCCGGCGCGGGTCGCGGTGACGGTGGCGCTGCCCCCGACCGCGAGGCTGCCGCCGCCGCTCGCGCTGACGCCGGTGGCGTCGAGGACCCGCCAGGTGACCGGTCCGCCCACGGCGCGCACGGTGACGCCGCACGACCGCGCCGGAGCCCGGGCGGTGCAGCCGGAGACCGCCAGCGTGCCCTGCGCCGGTTCGCGCCGGGGCGCGCGGGACGGCTTCGCGGGCGCCCGCGTGGTGGTGGCCCTCTGCGACGGCGTCGGGGTGGGGCTCGTCGTCGTGGGGGTGGGCGACGGCGACTCGCTGGGCGTCGGCGAGGGGGACTCGCTGGGCTCGGGCGCCTCGGTCTCGGCGGTGCTCTCGGTCGGGTCGGGCGCGGCCGCGCTCCCCGGCGGACGCTGCGCGCCGGTGCTCTCCTTGCCGCCGTCGGGCATCAGCATGAACGCGGCCGCCACCACCAGGATCACCGCCGCCGCGGCCGCGACCGCGGGCCACAGCCTCGGCGGCGCCGAGCGCCGCCGCCGCTCGGGCCCGGCCGCCTCGCCGTCCGGCGGGACCGGCCAGCCCCAGGTGTCGAACGGCTCGGCC
Source organism: Spirillospora sp. CA-253888 (assembly GCA_050936435.1). Taxonomy (GTDB): domain Bacteria; phylum Actinomycetota; class Actinomycetes; order Streptosporangiales; family Streptosporangiaceae; genus Spirillospora. The sequence goes on along the minus strand of JBNJMT010000001.1, from coordinate 1,985,960 downwards.
CGCTCGGCGATCCACTCGCGCAGCTCGGCGGCGTCGGGGTCGGCGGCGTCCCGCAGGATCTCGTTGCGCAGCTCCGGCGGCATCAGCGCCACCGGCAGCACCTGGAGCAGCCGCGCGGTGGAGACCGTGCGGTCGCGGCGCTCGGTGCACGTCCGGCAGGAGGCGATGTGCCGGACGAGCCCGCGCACGGCCGGCGGCGTCAGCGGCGACTCCCCGTCGCCGGCCAGCTCGGCCACCTGCGGGCAGTCGGCGCCCCCGGTGCGGGCGATGAGGGCCGCCGCCAGCGCGTCGTCCAGCCGCCGCCGCGCCGAGCCGGTGAGGTCGGTGGCCTCCTGCGCGTCGATCGCCAGCACCCCGGCGACCTCGGCGGTGTCCAGGCCGTGCCGCAGCATCAGGTCCAGGGCCTCGCGCTCGTGCCCGGTGAGCCCCGACAGGGCGCCGTGCACCAGGCGGCGCGCCTCCAGCCGGCGGGCGCGCTCGGCGGCGTCCAGGAACGCGTCCTCGACCTCGGGCGCCTCGCGGCGCTCGGTGGGCCGGTCGGGGTCGCGCAGCCGCCGGAGGCACTCGTTGCGCACCAGCGTGTACAGCCACGCCCGGAACCGGGCGGGCTCGCGCAGCAGCGCCGCGTGCGCGGCGGCGGCGATCAGCGCGTCGTGCAGCGCGCCGGACGCCGACTCCCGGTCGCGCAGCAGCGCGTGGCAGTAGTCGTAGAGCCGGGCCGCGTAACGATCGACGATCTGGGGGAGCGCGCCCGCTTCCCCTGCGGCCAGGGACGGCGCCAGGCGCTCGTCGTCGGCGCGGTCGAGATGGGGCCAACCGGACACGAGGTCCTCCCGCGAGCTTCGAGGGTCGAGCCGTCACGGCTCAGGAGTCCAGGCTCAAGATGGGGAAGTCTGCTTCTCCCGGCGGCCTGGTCGCCGCTCGTCCCCGTCGCGGGTCAGGGACTGTCGAGAGAAGGTCGGAGGCCCGACGGCCCCGCTCCCCGTCGGGCCTCCACTAGATTGACGGGCGACTCCCGCATCCGGTTGACACCGGTTGGCAAAGAAATTTCTGGTTTCTAGGTTTTCGTGAGGAGTGGGCGGGCGCCGCGGGGCGCGGCGCCCCCCGCGGTGCTCACCGGACCCATGACGACGGCCCCCGTCCGCCGGGGCGGACGGGGGCCGTGCGGCGGCCGGGACCGCTACTCCTTCATGCGGCGCGAGAGCATCAGCAGGAAGATCTTGGAGATCTCCTGCGGCGTCTGGGCGACCTGCACGCTGCCGTTGGTGACGTCGGCGATCTTCTTCAGCTCGTCGGGGTCCACGCCCTTGCCGAAGCCGATCATGTTGATCTGGATCGGCCGGTTGGGGTCCTGTTCCTTCTTCAGAGCGGCGAGGGTCTGGTTCAGCGTGGGGCCGTTGTCGTCGTCGTTGGCCCCGTCGGTCAGCAGCAGGATCGAGTTGCCGAACTCGGCCTTGTAGGTCTTCTTCATGTGCCGGTAGGCGGCCAGCACGCTGTCGTACAGGCCGGTGTCGCCGTCGGGCTTGGGGCGCATCTGGTTGAGCTGCGACAGCACGAGGTTGCGGCGCGTGTTGGAACCGATCCGCTCGCCCAGCGGGCCGACCGAGACGGCCTCGCGGTAGTCCCGGTCCCCCTGGAGCTTGGTGGAGAACAGCCACACGCCGAGCTCGGTGTCGTTGGACATCATGCTCAGCCCGCCCTGGGCGATCTGCGCGGTGGCCTGCATCCGGTTGGCGGTGGGCGAGACCTTCTCGGCCATGGAGCCCGACACGTCGACCAGGGTCAGGATCCGCAGCCCCAGCGCGATCTTGGCCCAGGACTGCATCACCTCGGTGACCTCGGCCGGCTTGGGCTGGGGGAGCTGGCGCGGGCGGGCCGCGCTGACGCCGTAGCGGGCCGAGAACCCGCCGGGCGCCTTGCCGTCGGGGGAGCGGAAGCCCAGCTCGCGCACGTCGTTGCGGGTGGTCTCGGTGTTCATCGCCTGCTCCAGCAGGCGCGCCGCCTTCTGCTTGTCGGCGTCGGCGTTGGTGACGGCGAACGGGTAGTCCATCAGCAGCGTGCCCTCGCGCGGGTACAGCGCGACGGCGGGCTCCTGCGGGGAGCGCTTGTTGTAGGTGTACAGCGCCTGCTCCGACGACAGCGACACCGGCTGCCGGCCGGTGCGGCCCTGGCGGAACTGGGCGAACTGCGCCTGCTGGGTCGGCACGGTGCTCTCACGGACGGTCCGCACGATGCCGGTGAAGATCGACTCGCGCGCCGGGTCGTTGGTCAGCAGCGCACTGGTGATCATGAGGGAGCCCATGCCGGCCGCGTTGCGGGTGGGCTCGGGCACCAGCAGCCGCACCGCGTTCGGCGGGATCATCTGGTTCTTGGTCACCCCGCCGCCCGCGACGCCGCCGGCGGCCTTGAGCAGGTTGTCCCACGAGGGCGTGGCGGTGATGCCCTGCTGCTTGAGCTGGCCGGCCAGGGTGCGCGGCAGGCCGACCACGATCGGGCTGGAGGCCACCGAGGTCTTGGTGGTCTGCACCGCGTCGCGGCCCTTGGGGGAACCGCGCACCAGCGAGGTCCACAGGGAGGAGTCGGGGATCCACACGTCGGGCCGCTGGTCGCCGCCGGAGGGCACGCCCTGGCCCGACAGCAGCGTGGCGACCGCCGACGGCTCGGACCGGGAGACGTTGGCCTTCACGCACTTGCCGCCGACGTTGTGCTTGGCGTCGTTGAAGCGCCCGGCGGCCTTGACGACGGCGGGCTCGATGTCGGGGGCGGCCGCCACCGCCAGGGTGATGGCGTCGTCGCCGCCGCAGTCGCCGCCGCTCTCGGCGAACGCGTAGACCCCGACGCCGAGCAGCAGCATCAGGCCGACCGCGCCCGCCATGGGGCCGATCAGCGCCGACGCGCTGCGCTTCTTCTTGCGCCGGGAGAACTCGCCCGAACCGCCGCCGTAGCCGCCGCTGCCGCCCCCGCCGTAGCCCCCGGAATCGCCGCCGCCCGCGCGGCCGCCGAAGAATCCGGTGGGGCTCTCGTCGGAGCGGCTGATCGCGTCGTAGTCGTCACCGCGCCCGGCGAAGGCGCCGCTGTCGCCGTAGGGGTCCCGGCGGGGCTGCTGCTGCTCGCTGTAGGAGCGGCCGAGGCCGTAGCCCCCGGCGTCCGACGCGCCGGTGAAGCCGCCCTGCCCGTACACCGACTCCTCGCGGGAGCCGCGGGAGGTGAACCACTCGGGGGTCTCCGAGGACTGCCCCGGGGCGGGCTGACCCGGGGCGGGCTGACCTGGGACGGGCTGACCTGGGACGGGTCGCCCCTGGGACTCGCCCGGGCCCGGGTAGCCGGACGGGTTCGGCCCCGAGGACGCCTGCCCGGCGCCCGGCCGACCCGGCGGCGGCGTCGCCGGGGCGCCCTGGCTGTCGCGCGGCCCGAACCAGTCGGACGAACCGTCGTTGGCCGGCCCGAAGACCGGCCGTGACCCCGAGGCGTCGTGCCCGCCGTCGCCCGGCGTCCCCTCGGGGAAGTCATTGCGATGACGTCCGCTCACGGCTGCCCTCGATTCACCAGAAACCCGTCGATGTTCCCCGGCACTGTAGTAGTACGGACCGGAGGTTACAAAGAACTCAAAAATGATAATGACGCAGGTCATCCGCGTATGTCAGCTCAATCACGGCATCGAGGGGGCCGGTGACGATCCGTTCACGGCCCGCGCGGCAACTCCCGGGGCGGACCGATCGTCCCTAGAACTAGGGGGACGTGGACGGCGTGCGGCGGGCCCGGCCGGGCGCGTCCGGCGGACGAGGGGGCGGGGTGCCGGTGGGCGAGGCGACCGAGCGGAAGACCGACACGACCGAGGTCACCGGGCGGCCGCGCCGGACCGGGCGCGTCCGGACGGTCCTGGCCTGGACGGGCGTCGCCGGCTGGGGGCTCTGGGCTCTGGTCCGCTGGGCGGGCGGCGACCGGCTGCCCCTGATCGGCGAGCCGGCCGCGCCGCTGCTGGCGGTGACCCCGTTCGTGGCCGCCGCCGCCCCGGTCCCGGTGGTCGCCGCGCTGCTGCTGCGCCGCCCGGCCGCGGCCGCCGCCGCGGCGCTGGTCGCGGTGGGCCTCGGCGCGGCGGTGCTGCCCCGGGCGCTGGAGGGCGGCCAGCCGTCGCCGCGCGGCCCGGTGATCAAGGTGATGACCGCCAACCTGCTGTTCGGCGAGAGCGACGCCGACCAACTGGTCGACCTGGTCCGGCGCGGGAACGTCGACGTCCTGTGCCTCCAGGAGCTGCCGCCGGAGGCCGTGGGCCGCTACGAGCGCGCCGGGCTGGCGCGGCTGCTGCCCCACAAGGTGGTGGACGCGCGCACCGGGGCCGCCGGGACGGGCCTCTACTCCCGGTACCCGCTGCGCGCGCTGCCGCCGTTCCCCCGCACCCAGATGGCGATGCCGCGCGCCGAGCTGACCGTCGGCGACCGCCGGGTCGAGGTGACCTCGGTGCACCCGGTGCCGCCGATCTCCGGCGAGAGCCACCGCGACTGGAAGCGCGACATCGACGTCCTGCCCCGCGCGGAGGGCGCGCCGATCCGCGTCCTGGCGGGCGACTTCAACGCCACCCTCGACCACGCCACCCTGCGCGCGCTGCTCGGCCGCGGCTACGCCGACGCCGCCGACCGGACCGGCAAGGGCCTGGTGCACACCTGGGGCACGGTGATCCCGCTGACCCTGGACCACGTGCTGGTGGACCGGCGGGCGCGGGTACGCTCCCTGGACGTCCACGACCTGCGGGGAAGCGACCACCGCGCGCTGGTCGCCGAGGTCGTGCTGCCCTGAGCGGTCGGCACAATGGAGGGATGGCCCAGCTCGTCCCCGTCACCGATCCCGCCGATCCGCGCCTCGCCGACTACACCCGGCTGCGCGACGTCAACCTGCGCAAGAGCCTGGAGGCCGAGCACGGACTGTTCATCGCCGAGGGCGAGAAGGTGATCCGCCGCGCGGTCGGCAGCGGGCACCCGGTGCGGTCGCTGCTGATGGCCCGCCGCTGGGCGGAGCCGCTCGCCGACGTGCTGGACGGCCTGGACGCGCCCGTCTACGTCGCCGACGACGCCGTGGTGGAGGCGGTGGCGGGCTTCCAGGTGCACCGGGGCGCGCTGGCCTCGCTCGGGCGGCTGCCGCTGCCGCCGGTCGCCGGCCTGGTCGCCGGGGCGCGGCGGCTGCTGGTGCTGGAGGACCTGGTCGACCACGCCAACGTCGGCTCGATCTTCCGGTGCGCGGCCGCGCTCGGCATCGACGCGGTGGTGCTGTCGCCGCGCTGCGCCGACCCCCTCTACCGGCGCGCGATCAAGGTGTCGATGGGCGCGGTCTTCGCCGTCCCCTACGCGCGGATGGACAACTGGCGCGACGGGCTCGGCGCGCTCCGCGAAGCCGGGTTCACGCTGCTGGCCCTCACCCCCGACCAGGGCGCCGTCCCCCTGGACGACGCCGAGCCCGGTGAACGGGCGGCGCTGCTGCTCGGCTCGGAGGGCGACGGCCTGACCTCGCACTGGCTGGCCGAGGCCGACCGGCCGGTCTGCATCCCGATGAGCGCGCAGGCCATGGCCAACGGCGTGGACTCGCTGAACGTGGTCGCCGCCGCCGCGATCGCCTGCCACGCGCTGACGCGCGCCTGACGGCCCCGCCGCCCGGCCCGCCCGCCGAGCGCGCCCTACTTGCCGAACAGGCCCTTGCGCGGCCGGCGGTGGGTGCCCTTGGCACGCCGCCGGGCCTCCGCCACGGCGGCCGGCTCGGCGCGGCGGCCGAGCCGCAGCTGGGTCAGCAGCAGCGAGAACGCCACCAGCAGCGCCGCCAGCCACGCCACCTGGGTGCTGGCCATCCGCTCGAAGGTCAGGTCCTGGGCGACGGGCGTCGGGTTGTTGCGCAGCCGGCTCTCGGGACCGGACGCCGTCGAGGGGCTCGGCGGCGCGACCGAGGGGCTCTGCGCGATCGGGGGCAGCGCGACCTGGGGGCTCTTGGCGTCGTCGGGCTTGAACGAGCCGTTGGGGGACGGGGGCGTGTAGCCGCCGTTGCCGCCGGTCGAACCGGAGCCCGAGCCGCTTCCCGAACCGGCACCGCCGCCGGTGCCGGAGCCCGAACCCGAGCCCGACGACCCCTTGTCCTTGTCGTTCTTGTCGTCCTTCTTGCCGTCCTTGGCGTCCGACGGCCCGCTGCCCGACCCCGGCGACAGGGACGGCGACGGCGAGGGCGACGGCTTGGGCGAGGTCTTCGACGGAGACGGCGTCGGGGAGGGCTTGGGCGAGGTCGGCGGCGGGGAGGACGACGGCGGCGGCGTGGTCGGCTTGCCCGTGCCGGGGTCGTCCTTCACCGGGGTGAAGGTGACCTTCGCGGTGGCGGAGGCGGTTGTATCCGCCTTGCTCGCGGTGGCGGTGAGGGAGAGCGTCGTGTCCTTCTTCACCGCGCTCTTGCCCAGCGTCACCGACGCCTGCGCGGTGGCCGTGGAGGTGGTGACCCGGCTCAGGTCGCAGCCCGTCGTGGTCTTCACCGCCGGGGCGTGGCAGACGACCGACAGCGCGTCGGAGCCGGTGACGCGAAGCGTGGTGCCCTTGAAGCCGCCGCTCGGGCGCGCGACCGTCACGCCCACCTTCGCGGTGCCGCCCGCCGAAAGGGTCTGGGCCGCCGGCGTCACCTGCACCGCGAGCGGCGCCGCGGCCGCCTGCGCCGTGGTCGCCAGGGCCGGGAGCGCGCCCGCGGCCAGCACGGCGGCCGTGCCGAGTCCGAGCAGCGTCGGTCTGCCTGCGGGTGGGGGGAGCACCGCGTCAGCACCTCCTTGTGCGCCTGAGCCTCGCCTTACCCCAGAGGGCGTCTCCGAAATCATGCGAACACGGATCTACGGATCAAATCAACCCTGATGTCCGGGTCATGCCGTCGAGAGGTGAGTGTTCACGCGCGGTTCAGACCAGCTCCTCGCGCGGGTCCTCGATCTCGTCGCGCGGCGCCCAGCTCTGCCAGACGCCCTGGTCCACCAGGTCGAGCCCGAGCCGCCGCGCGACCGGCGCGCGGCCCCCGGTGTACTCCACCCGCAACCAGCCGTCGTGCTCGCCGACGATCACGAACGGCTCGCCGCGCCAGGTGCACACCGTGCGCACGTACCGCAGCTCCTCCACCTCGAAGGCGGGCACCACCCGCCGGTGCCGGCCCGGCCGCAGCTCCTCGAAGCCGTCGGTCGGCTCGGCGGTGTACAGCCGGATCTCGCCGTCGGCGCCGGGCGCGGCCTCGAAGTCGCGTCCCAGCCAGCGTGCCTGGTAGCCGTCCCGGATCACTGCGCGACCTCCGTCTGGTCCTCCTGCCCGGCCGGCCCGGCGGTCTCGGGCCGCAGCCAGGCGAGCCGGTCCGGGTCGTACATCGCCACGAACCGCTCCGAGCGGTCCATGCCGAGGAAGTACATCTCCGCACCGTAGGGCAGGCGGACGCTGTCCACCTTGTATTCGCGGATGGAGCCCGCGCTGCCCGGCGCGAACCCGCCGCCCTCGAACGGCGCGTCCTCCACCACCCAGCCCGCCTCGCCCCAGGGCGCCAGCTCCTCCTCGGTGCGGCCGCCGAACGGGATGCGGTACAGGTCGGGGCAGTAGGCGGGCCAGCGGATCACGTAGACGCCCTCGTCGTCGGGCGCGAACGGCGAGTCGGCGTACAGCAGGCCGAGCGTCTCGTAGAGCTGGGCCGGCGTCTGCAGGTCGGCGACGTCGGAGGTGAGGTGCACGAACCCGCCGACCCGGTCGTAGCCCTGCTCCAGGTACCAGCTGACATGGCCGTGCGGCACGACCTTCTGCATGATGGCCGGTTGTGGCACCGGCTCGCCCTCGGGCTCGGGGAGGACGGCCGGGGCGTTGTCGTCGGGGTACTCGTCGGCCGCGATCGGCACGGCGCCGGGATCGGCTTCCGGCTCGGAGGCGGCGAACGAGCGCGGCGCGCCCTGGGGAGGCTCCTCGCGCGCGTGGTCCTGCGCGGGCGGCACGTCGTAGGCCGAGAAGTCCTGGTCGCGGACGGTCGCCAGCGGCGAGGCGTCCCCGCCGGACGGCTCGGGCGCGGGCGGGCGCGGGGGCGCCGGCGGCACGGACGGGGGCGGGACGGGCGACTCCGGCCGCGGCTGGACCAGCCCGACCCGCACCGCCCACTCGCTGAGCGCCCGCACCTGGTCGCCGCGCAGCGACGCGCCGATCCGGGTGCCGGGGTTGAGCAGCATGGCCCAGTCCTCGTGCGGCCAGGACCCGATCAGCTCGCGGAAGTCGGCGTACACGAACCGCGACTCGGGCAGCACCTCGCGCAGCCGCACCAGCGAGGTGAACACCCGCACGGCCGCGTCGTCGCGCAGCGCCGCCTCCCAGCGGAACTCGCGCTGGACGGGGGTGACCTCCAGCGGCGCGTCCTGCGGGATGGGGACCAGCACGTTCGCGGCCAGCAGCACCCGCAGGAACGCGTCGGAGTCGCCGCCCAGCGCGGCCTCGTAGAGCTCCTGGTCGATGCGGTTGCCCGGCTCGAAGAGCGGCTCTTCCGGAGCGGGGGCGGGCTCCGGTTCGGGCGCGGCCTGCGGCGCGGGCTCGGGGAGGGGCTGCGCGGCGGTCTCGGGCGCCGCCGGGGGCTCGGGCACGGGCTGCGCGGTGGTTTCGGCCACGGCGGGCGGCACGGGCTGCGCCGGAGGCTCGGCGACGGCGGGCGGCACGGGCGCCACCGGGGGCTCGGCGGCCTGCGGGACGGGCTGCGCGGCGGTCTCAGCGGCGGGCGGCGGCCCGGCGGGAGGCGCGACGGGCGGCTCGGCCGCGAGCGCGGCGGGCGGCTCGGCCGCGAGCGCGGCGGGCGGCTCGGTCGGAGGCGCGACGGGCGGCGCAGGCTCGGTGCGCGGCGGCCCGCTCAGCGCGCGGACCTGCTCGGCGGGCAGCGTCGCGTCCACCGGCGTGCCCGGGTTGAGCACCAGCGTCCACTCGCCGTCCGGCCAGGCCGCGACCATGTCCAGGAAGCCCGGCATCACGAACCGCGACGACCCGATCGCGTCGGTCATCCACTTCAGCGAGGTGAACACCTGCACCGCCGGACGGCCGTGCACGGTGACCGGCCGCCACGGGAACTCCGGGTCGTCGGGCGCGATGCCCCACGGGGTGTCGGGGTCGGCGGCGACCAGCACCTGCGCGCCCAGCAGCACCTTGAAGAAGGCGTCGGTGTCGCGGCGCAGCGCCGCGTCGAACAGGCGCTGCTCGACCTCGTTCTGCGGCTCGAAGCCCTCGGCCATCCGCCGCGCGGCGCGCTGGTCGGCCCAGGCCGCGAGGCCCGGCAGCTGCTCGGCCAGGATCGTGCCCCCGGCCGGGGCGCCGGAGTTGATCGCCAGCGACCGGCCCTGGTCGGGCCAGTAGCGCAGCACCGAGGTGAACGGCAACGTGATGAACTCGGTGCCCGCGCCGGTCGCGCGGGCGGCCTCGACCAGGCGCTCGGGCGAGGTGAACACCGGCACCGTGACGACACCGTCCACCTCCCGCGTCTGCCACGGGAAGCCCGGACGGCCCGGCCGCAGCGAGTAGTCCATGTCCTCGGGGACGGGGAGCAGGACCTCGGCGTCGGCGAGCGTCTGGAGGAACAGGTCGTGGTCGTCGTCGGCGGCGGCGCGCAGCAGGCCGCGCTCGATGTCGTTGGCGGGCCGGAACTCCGGCCGGGGCTCCTCGCGCGGCAGCTCGCGGTGCTGCTCCTGGAGCTCCTCCCACTGCGCGGCGTCGTCGTCCCGCCGGTCGGCGGACGGTCCGGGGACCTCGGCGGGGACGGTGGGCTCGGCCGGGGCGGAGGGCTCAGCGGGAGCGGTGGGCTCTGCGGGGACGGCCGGGAGGTCCAGGCGCGTCTCGTCGGGCGACGGGCCGGACGGCGGCGGCGTCGCGGCGACCGGCTCCGGCGCGGGGGGCGCGACCGGTTGCGGCGCGGGCGGCTCCTGCGCGGCAGGCTCCGGCTCGGCGGGGCGCGGCTCGGCGGGCGGGGCCACGGGCGCGGCCGGCTCCGGCGGCGCGGGAGGTGAGGCCGTGCCATAGGGCACCGGAACGGTCGGCGCGTTCGCCATCGACGTCGCCCGCCCCGCGACCGGGACGTCGGCGGGCGCGGGCGGCGCGGCCTCGGCCTCCGGGTCGGCGAGCAGTTCCGGGCGTCCCGCGCGCGGCGGCATCGTGTCGCCGGACGCGAGCTGCCTGACGAACCACGACGGCAGCCGCGCCTCGATCGCCAGCCCGCGCGGCGCCTCCCCGCCCGTCGCGGCGGGGCCGGCCGGGGCGTTCACCGCCAGCCACCAGCGCGGGTCGGGCCAGGTCTCGGCCAGGTCGCCGAACTTCAGCTTCAGGAAGTGCCGGTAGCCCGGCCCCAGGCACGCGCGCATCGCGGCCGCCGAGGTGTAGACCAGCACCCACGTCCGGTCACGCTCGCGGTGCGCGGGCCAGGCCGGCTGGGCCTCGTTGGCCAGCACGTCGTCGATCATGTCCTGTGGCACGGGCACGACCAGCTCGGCGTCGGCCAGCAGCCGGAAGTACCCTTCGGGGTCCCCGGCCCGCACCGTCTCCTGCAATCGGCGTTCGAGCTCGGACGTGGGCCGCCAAGCGTCGGCCACTGCCGCCACCCCCTGTGTCATCCCGCGCTGCCTTCGTCCCGCCCGGAGAAGTTACGGACCTGCTAACGCTACATGGGCGAACAGGGCCAAAGCTCCCTGCCGCCGGTCGGCACGACCGCCCGGACGGGACCGCGGCACGCTCCCGGGATCAGCCGCGCGGTTCGCGGGCGATCCGCGCCAGCGCCGCCAGGAGGCGGTCCACGTGCCGCTCGGTCGAGCCGATGCCGAAACTGGCGCGCACGGCGGTGGCCTGGCCGTTCGCGCAGTCCGCACCGTCCCCGGCGGGTCCGGCCGCGGCCGCCGCGGGGGCGTCCAGCAGGTGGCGGACGAAGGGGTGGGCGCAGAACTTGCCGTCCCGGACTCCGATGCCGTGTTCTCCGGACAGGGTAAGCGCCACATCGCGCGCGTTCCAGCCGTTGACGACGAAGGACACGATTCCGACGCGCGGATTGCGGTCGCCCCACAGGGTCAGCTCCCGCACGCCCGGGATGGCGGCGATCCCCTCGCGCAGCCGGACCAGCAGGCGCTCCTCGTGCTCGACCAGGGCGTCCCAGCCGGTCGCGGCGAGGGTCTCGCAGGCGGCGGCGAGCGCGATGACGCCGAGCACGTTGGGCGTCCCGGCCTCGTGCCGCAGCTCGGGCTCGGCCTGCCAGCGGGTGGTGTCGCCGTGGTCGTCGACCGAGGCGCTGGCGCCGCCGCCCTTGAGGTAGGGGTCGGCGGCGCGCAGCCAGTCCGAGCGGCCCGCGAGCACGCCCGCGCCGAACGGCGCGTACAGCTTGTGCCCGGAGAAGGCGACGTAGTCCAGGCCGAGCGCGGTCATGTCGAGCGGCCGGTGCGGGACGTGCTGGGCGGCGTCCACCGCGATGCGCGCGCCGTTGCGGCGGGCGACCTCGGCCAGCTCGCGGACCGGCCACAGCTCGCCGGTGACGTTGGAGGCGGCGGTGACCACCAGCAGCCGCGGCCCGGCGGGGGCCTGCGCGAGCGCGCGGTCGGCGGCGGCGATCGCCTCGGCGGGGGTGGCGGGCGCGGGCAGCCGCACCGCGCGCTTCCACGGCAGCAGCGACGCGTGGTGCTCGGTCTCGAACACGACCACGGTGGTGCCGGCGGGCACGGCGTGCGCGAGCAGGTTCATGGCGTCGGTGGTGTTGCGGGTGAACAGCACCGACGCGCGCCGCCACGCGCCGAGGAACGTCCGCACGGTCTCGCGCGCCTGCTCGTAGGCGGCGGTGGTGACCTGCGAGGCGTACCCGGCGCCGCGGTGCACGCTGCTGTAGTAGGGCAGTGCGCGGGTGACGGCCTCGTGCACCGCCTCCAGACAGGGGGCGCTGGCGGCGTAGTCGAAGTTGGCGTAGGGAACGCGGGTGCCGTCGTCGAGCGGCACGAGCGCGTCGGCGCCGATCACGCGCGGCGCGGCGGTCCCGGCGGGCGCGCCTGCGGCGTCGTGATCCACGAACTGCGCCGGACGGCGAACCGGGACGGGGGACTGCGTCGTCACATCGGGGGTGACGGGGACGGACGTGAGCGTTGCGGACATGGGCGACCTCCTCGGGGTCCAGGGACCCCGGAAGGTGTCGGCGGGGCCCGCGCTTGCCGGAACACGGTGTTGTGTCCGGCCTGGTCCTCACCCGGGGCACCCCATCGCAGGCGAAGGGTTGCCGGCCAGCAAGCCGGGGCTTGACGCTGGCGCTCATGACCTGATGCGGAACTATATACCGACGCGGCCGTCGGGGATCAAGTTGGAGGTTTTTGTGCGAAACAGGACGTTCCAGGCATTGGCCGGTGCGATGCTGCTGGCCGGGAGCGGGCTGCTGACGGGCTGCGGGGCGATGGGCGGCAGTGACAACTCGGACAAGGTCTGCGCCGACGCCAAGCAGGCGTACCAGCAGTACGTCACGCAGGTGCGCAGCGCGCCGGCCGACAAGTCCGAGCCGTGGAAGCAGGCCACCGAGCAGCTCGCCGGGAAGGTCGACGGGCTGGCGGCCAAGGCCGAGAAGGCGGAGCTGAAGAAGGCGCTGAAGGACGAGGCGAACCGGCTCCGCGCCGCCGCCGGGCCGGTCGGGACCGGCGACGTCTCCCAGCTCGACCGGGCGCTCAAGGCCAGCCCAGAGCAAATCGGAAAAGCCTGTTCATAACAGTGCGTCAATGAGCGGGAGCCGTCCATTCCCGCTCCGGAAAAGGGGCGGGGAACTTATAGTGGTGGCGAATTCGCGACCGAAAGTTCCCTGAACGTGGGGCCGGTTCCGTGCGTCCGGCCCCACCCCTTGCGGCGGAAGGCGGCACACGATGGGGACGTCACTGTTCCGGGGCGCGGCCGCCGCCGGATCACTGGCCGCGGCGCTGGCCGCGGCCCCGCCCGCCGACGCGGCCCCGAACGGGTCCCTCCCCTCGGGCACCCGCGTGACCTCGGCCTCGCTCGCACCCGCCGGTACCCGTGTGACCTCGGTCTTCCCCGGCCTCCCGGACGCCGTGCCGGGCACGGCGCGGCGGGCGCCGCGCACCTGCCCGAAAGGCCGCTTCTGCACCTGGCCCCGGACGGGGCGCGAGGGCGTCCGCAGCACCTTCCCGGGATACCGCGGCTGCTGGACCTTCCTCACCGGACCGCAACTCTCGTCGTCCAACAAGCGCGGCCTGACCGTGCGCCTCTACAGCGCCAAGAAATGCAAGGGCAGATCGATCACGCTGCGCTCCGGCGCCTACATCGACGAGATCCCCTTCAGGGCCTACTCCTACCGCTTCTGAGATGTCCCGAACACGCGAAGAGGGGCCCGGCGAAATGCCGGGTCCCTCTTCGCGCGTCAGGCGCGTCCGCTAGTCGCGCTGGAAGCGGAGGCTGGGACGGTCGTTGCCGCCGTTATTGCCGCCGCCGTTGTTCCCGCCACCGCCACCGCCACCGCCATCGCCATCGCCGTCACCGGGGCCGTCACCGCCGCCGGGGCCGTCGCCGCCGTTGCCGCCGCCAGGGTTGCCGCCGTCGCCGGGGCCGTCACCGCCGCCGCCCTCCGAGGGCGGGGTGGTGGGCCGCCCGGTCGGCGGCCTGGAGCCGCTCGGCTGGGTCGGCCGCACGGTCGGCTCCCGCGTCGGCCGGGTCGGCGGGACCGCCGGGCCGGTCGGGGAGGTGTCGGAGGGGCCCTCGTAGCCGCCGGTGGACGTCGAGGGGTCGCCGAACTCCTTCTGCTCGTAGCCCTTGATGTTCACCGCCTCGGACATGTAGGTGTTCCAGATCTGCGCCGGGAGCTGCCCGCCGTAGATGCTGTAGCCGGGGATGCTCAGCGGCTTGAAGTCGCTGCGGAACATCGTCACCGTCGTCGCCAGCTGCGGGATGAACCCGTTGAACCAGATCGACCGGCCCTGGTCGGTGGTGCCGGTCTTGCCGGCGACCGGGCGGCCGTCGGGCAGCTGCGCGCCGCGCCCGGTGCCGTTCTGGACGACCTTCTCCATCGCGTAGGTGGCGTCGCGCGCGGTCTGCGTGCTGAACGCCCGCTGCCCCTTCTCGGTGAAGTCGCGCTCGTCGTCCTTGTTGTTGGTGACCGACTTCACCACGTAGGGCGTGCGGTGGGTGCCCTCGGCCGCGAAGGTGGCGAACACCCCGGCCTGCTGGACCGGGTGCACCGAGACCACGCCCAGCGGGAAGGTCGGCGCGGTGTTGGCGCCGTTCTTGGTGAGCTGGTCGCGGGGGATGCCGAGCTTCTCGGCCATCTTGGTCACCTTGTCGAGCCCGACCTTCTGGCCCAGGTTGACGTAGGCGGTGTTGACCGAGTTCTGGGTGGCGGTGACCAGGTTGACCGAGCCGTAGGAGGTGCCGCTGTCGTTCTTGACCGGGGAGCCGGCGAAGTACTGCGGGGAGCTGCCGTCCACCACGGTGTTCAGGCCGAGGCCGTCCTCCAGCGCGGCGGCCAGCACGATCGGCTTGAAGCCCGAGCCGGCCTGCGCCCAGTCGCCGAAGGCGCTGCTGAGGGCCTCGTCCAGGTAGTCGCGGCCGCCGTAGAAGGCCAGCACCTGGCCGGTGGAGGGGTCCACCGAGACCGCGGCGGTGCGCACCTTCTTGCTGGTGGCCTCGGGCACGTTGCCGTTGACCGCGTCCTTCAGCGACTCCATCAGCCGCTTGTCGAAGGTCGTGGTGATCTTCATGCCGCTGCGGTTGATCTCGTCCTCGGTGTAGCCGCGGCGCTCGATCAGTTCCTTCTTGGCCACGTTCACCATGTAGCCGCGCTGCCCGCGCAGCACGTTCTGGATCTTGAGCTTGACCGGCTTGGGGAAGGTCATCGCGTTGGCCTCGGCCTGGCTCACCGCGCCGTCGCGCACCATGTTGTTGACGACCGCGCGCCAGCGCTGCTCGGCGTAGGCGGCGTGCGCGCCGGTCGGCTCGGCGAAGTTGGTGGGCTGCTGGATCGCCGCGGCCAGGTAGGCGCCCTGGGCCGGGGTCAGGTCCTTGACGTCCTTGTTGTAGTACGCCTTGGCGGCGGCCTGCACGCCGTAGGCGTCGCGGCCGAAGAAGATGGTGTTGAGGTACTGCTCGAGGATCCAGTCCTTGGACTTCTCCCGGCCCACCTTCAGGGAGACCATGATCTCCTTGAGCTTCCGGGTGACCGAGCGCTCCCTGCCGATGCCGCCGTAGTAGTTGCGGACCATCTGCTGGGTGATGGTGGAGCCGCCCTGGAGCTGCTCGCCGGTGACGGTGGTCCAGAAGGCGCGCGCGGTGCCCTTCACCGAGACACCGGGGTCCTGGTAGAAGCTGCGGTTCTCGGCGGCGATCACCGCCTCGCGCACGCCCTTGGGCACCTGGCTGAGCGGCACGGCCTCGCGGTTGGTGCCGGTCTTGGCGATCTCGCTCTTGCCGTCGGCGTACAGGAACGTGGGCCCCTGCTCGACCGCGTCCTGCTGGGGCGAGGGGACCGGGGTGAACATGTAGGCGATGCCGAACCCGGCCACGCAGAACCCGATGAACGCCAGCACGGCGAACATCGCGCGGCGCGCGTACCGGGCGCGGCGGCTGCGCTTCTTCTTGGGCGGCTTGCCGGGCGGCTTCGGGCCCCCGGCCCGTGCGGCCCCGGACGCGCTCACCGGGACGCTCTCGGCGCGCGAGGCCGTCGCGGTCGCGGCGGACGAACCGGATGAGCCGGACGAGCCGACCGAGCCGGCCGCGGCGCCCTTGGCCGCGCTCGCGCCGCCGGCGCCCAGGACCGCGGTGGCACCCGTTCCGCCGCCCGCGTCCTTGCTGGCGGCCGCGCCACCGAGCTCGGCGGTCTCGCCGGCCTTGACGGTCTCGCCGTCCTCGGCGCCCTTGTCGGCCTTGTCGACCTTGCCGTCGACCTTGCCGTCGCCTTTGCCGTCAACCTTGCGGATCTCAACGTCCTCGTCGCCCGCGGCACCGTCGTCGCCGGACGGCGCGGGCCCCCCGGCGCCGTCCCCGCCCTTCGCGGGCTTCGCAGAGCCGTTGGCCGAGGCCCGGTCCGGGCCCGCGGCCGGGCCGGCGGACCCGGACCCGCCGATGTCGCCGTCCCGGCCGGTCGCGGCGTCCCCGGGCGTCACGTCGTCCGGCCCGGTGGGCCGCTCGCCCCCCGGGCTCTTGTCCCTGCTACTCACAAGCCCCCCGTGATGATTTCGTTACCGACGATACCTGAGGAGGTCCGGGCGTTCGGCCGGTCAATGCACACTCCCATGGCTTCCCATTAGAAAGACGATCAGCGTCTCCGAAGGGTTGACGTGACGGCCCCCACGCGCCCGCGCCGCCGTGCGCGTCCGCCGGCGCGCGTCCCGGCCGCGCGTCCCGGTCATGCCTCCCAACACGAGAACGGCGGGGCACTCGTCCGAGTGCCCCGCCGTTCCTGCTCGCTGCGGCGGTGATTATGCCCGCGTCACTTGGGGAGCTTGCCGAGGATCTCCACCACGAACACCAGGGTGTCGTCGCCCTTGATGCCCGCCTGCGGCGCGCCCTTGGTGCCGTAGCCCTCCTTGGGCGGCAGCACCAGCAGCACGCGGGAGCCGACCTTCTGGCCGGTCAGGCCCTTGTCGAAGCCGGGGACGGTGCCGCCGGTGCCGACCGGGAAGCCGACGGGGGTGCCACCCTTCTGCCAGCTGGAGTCGAAGACCTTGCCGTTCTTCCACAGCTGGCCCTGGTACTGCACGATCGCGGTCTCGCCCTTGGCGACGGCCGGGCCGGTGCCCTCGACCAGCACCTCGGTCTTCAGCTCCTTGGGCGCGTCGGTGTCCTTGGGGATGGTCACCTTGGGGGCCTCGCCGGGCTTGCCCGCCTCGACCTCGGGCAGCTTCTTGTCGTCGACCTTGTGCTCGGTGCCCTGCGCGCCGGCCTTGGGCGACACGCTCTCCAGGATGTCCAGCGCGAACACCAGCCAGTCGTTCTTGCCCAGTTCGAGCTGCTGGCCCTGCTCGCCGAAGCCCTGCGACGGCGGGACCTGGAGGATCACGCGGCTGCCGACGGTCTGGCCGACCAGGCCCTTGTCCACGCCCTTGACGCCGCTCTTGCCGATCATCAGCGGCTGGATCTGGCCCCCGGCCTCCTTGAAGGTGGAGCTCAGCTCCTTGCTGGTGCTCTTCTTGGCGTCGTCGCCGGTGCCCTTGGCCCACTTGTAGAACACGTGCCGGGCGTAGACCATGTCGCCGTCGGCGACCTTCTTGCCCTGCCCCTTGACCGGGGTGGTGACGGTCAGCTTGTCGCCCTCGGGGACCAGGTCCTTCGGGATGGTGACCTTGGCCTCCTTGCCGAAGGCGCCCGACACCGTGATCTCCGGGCCCGGCCGGGTCAGGTACCAGGTCGCCACCGCGCCGATGGCCACCGCCGCGACCAGCACGCCGGCCACGATCACCATCCGCCGCTTCTTGGCCTGGGCCGCGGTCAGGCCGGACGGCTTGGGGCCCCGGGTGCGGCTGTCGCCGCCGAGTCCGTGCGGTTTGAACTCCGGGCTCCGGATGTTCTGGGCACTCGGAAGCTTCGCCTTGACCGCCGGCTCGCCCCGGGGCTTGTCATCCTCAGCCATTTTTTCCTCACTCGCTCCGGGATCGACGACATCACCAAAGGCCACCACCCTGCCAGCACACGTCTAAGGAGGCTGTGAAAACAGGGCAAAGAAGACCGGATCCGCAATCTACCGGTCAGGGAGCACCGCCGACACGTCAGTGTGGTGGAGGGACGGGGCCCTGTCACCCCGGCTCGCGCGGACGGCGCGTACCCACGTCGGGGCGCCGGCGCGCGACCGGCCGTGCTCGGGGGCGGTCCTCCGCCTTTCCGGTGCGGGGTCCCGAATGGGGGCCGACCCGAAAACGTTCTTGTTCCCGGCCGTTTCCGGCTTCCCTGGCGCGGTGCGGTGGCGCGTGTTTATGTTGATGACTGTCAGCAGTCTTCCTTACACGGAAGGAAGTGCCCGACCGTGACCGACGCCACGCCGGACCCGGCGCAGACCCCCCACCCCAAGATCAACACCGAGGTGCCGCAGTCGGCCCGCATCTGGAACTACTGGCTGGGCGGGACCGACAACTACGAGGTCGACCGCATCGCCGGGGACCAGTACAAGGCGGTCTTCCCGGAGATCGAGGTCATGGCCCGGCGCAGCCGCGTCTTCCTGTCGCGCGCGGTGACCCACCTGGCCCGCGAGGTCGGGATGCGGCAGTTCCTGGACATCGGCACCGGGCTGCCCACCCACGACAACACCCACGAGGTCGCGCAGCGCGCCGCGCCCGACGCCAGGATCGTCTACGTGGACAACGACCCCCTCGTCCTCGCCCACGCCCGTGCGCTGCTGACCAGCACCACCGAGGGCCGGACGACCTACCTCGACGCCGACGTGCGCGAGCCCGACAAGATCATCGACCTGGCGGGCGAGACCCTGGACCTGACGCGGCCGCTGGTGGTCATGTTCATGGGCATCCTCGGCCACATCCAGGACGACGACGAGGTGCTGTCGATCGTGCGCCGGATCATGTCGCTGGTGCCGTCCGGCAGCTACCTGTGCAGCTACGAGTGCACCAACGAGGACCAGACCTTCCTGGAGGCGCAGGAGGGCTACGACGAGACCGGCGCCGTCCCCTACAAGCTGCGCAGCCCCGACTTCGTCCGGAGCTACTTCGAGGGCCTGGAGCTGGTGGAGCCGGGCCTGGTGCCGCTGGCGGTCTGGCGGCCCGACCGCGAGCCCACCGAGGAGGAGCGGAACGAGGCGACGCTCTGCGGCATCGGACGCAAGCCCTGACGGCGCGGCCGGCCCCGCCGGACCGCCGGATCGGCGGCCGATCGGTCTTCACGGTGTGTGCCGAAACGTGCACACTGGAGACTATGGTGATGCTGTAACGGCCGTGAGTTCGACGTCCCGGATGAGGTGCGGCCTTGCTCTCAGCCACAACTCCGATCGGTAGCGCTTTCATGGGTACTCCGACCGGCCCGCTCGTCTCGCGCACCCTGCTGGGCCGCAGGCTGCGCGAACTCCGCGACGCGGCGGGCTACACGAGGGCCGACGCGGGCAAGGCGGTGCGCGCGTCGGCGTCCAAGATCGGCAGGATGGAGCGGGGCGGCTCCGGCGTCGACGCCGGCCTGCTGCGGGAGCTGCTGCTCCTGTACGACGTGCACGACGAGGACGAGCGCGCGTACCTGCTCGACCTGGCCGAACGCTCCAACCGGCCGGGCTGGTGGGCCGAGTACCACGACGTGCTGCCGCCGTGGACGCGCAAGTACCTGAGCGCCGAGCAGTCGGCGCAGCTGGTGCGGGCGTTCGACGCGCAGATGGTGCCCTCGCTGCTGCAGACCCCCGACTACGCGCGGTGCATCGTCGCCGCCCGGCACCCGCGCATCTCCGCCGAGGAGCTCGCCCGGCGCGTCGAGGTCCGGATGCGGCGCCAGCGGATCCTGCGCCGCCGCCCGCGCCCGACCAACCTGTGGGCGGTGGTCGACGAGTCGGTGCTGCACCGCCGGGTGGGCGAGCGCGCCGTCATGGTCGGGCAGCTGGAGCACCTGCTGGAAGAGTGCCAGCGCCCCAACATCACGCTGCAGGTGGCCGAGCTCGCCTCCGGCGGCCAGACCGCGGCGACCAGCGGGCCGCTGACGCTGATCCGGTTCCTGGACTGGGGCCTGCCCGACCTGCTCTACCTGGAGCGGCTGGACAGCGCCGTCTACCCGAGCGACCCCCTGGAGATCGAGCACCACTGGCACGTGTTCAACACCCTGGTCACCGAGGCGAAGAAGCCGGAGTTCACGCCCAACATCATCCGGCGGGTCCTGCGCGACATGTGACGGCCGCGCGGCTCGTTCGCCCCCGGCGTCAGAGCCCGAGGCCGCGCTCGCGTCTCATACCGGGTCCGGCTCGCGGCGGGCGAGCAGGCGGCGCTTGAGGTTGGCGAGGTCGCGCTGCTCCAGGACGGTGAAGCCGGCGGGCAGCAGCGCGGCGGGCTCGCCCGCGTTCAGGCACCACCGCTCGGGCAGGCCGGGGCGTGCGGTCCGGGCCTCGACGGTGAACGCCTCCCAGCCCAGCAGCCCGCCGGGCGCCACGGCGCTCAGGGCCGCGTCGAAGACGGGCCGTTCCCAGAAGCCGGTGCACAGCACGAGGGCGTAGGGGCGGGGAGGCCGCCACGCTTCGAGATCGGTGTGGACGAGGGTGACCAGCGCGTCCAGCCCGCGCCGCCGGGCTTCCGCGCCGAGGAGGTCGAGCGCGACCTCGGAGATGTCCACGGCCGTGACGTGCCGTCCGGCCCCGGCGGCCAGCAGGGCGCTGCCGGAAGGGCCGCAGGCCAGGTCGAGCACGGGCCCGTCCGGCGGCGGCAGGGCCAGCGCTTCGGCGGCCAGGGGATGGGGCGCGAAGGCGGGGCCGGCCCCGTCCTGGTACTTGGCGTTCCAGCGGAGCCGGTCGGGGTGCTGCGACAGCTCGGGCGGGACGTCGGGCACGGGCGGCTCCTCGATGGCGCGTGGCGTCCCATCCTCGCAGGAAGCCGCCCGCGAAGGCCGCACGCACCCGCCGGGGATCCGGACTTCCGGCGGTCGGGCCGGCCCTTCGCGGGCCGGCCCGACCGTTCCGGGATCAGGCCAGGTCGAAGCGGTCCAGGTTCATCACCTTGTCCCACGCCGCGACGAAGTCCTGCACGAACTTCTCCTTGGCGTCATCGCTCGCGTAGACCTCCGCCAGCGCGCGCAGCTCGGAGTTCGCGCCGAAGACCAGGTCGACGCGGCTGCCGGTCCACCTCACCTCGCCGGTGGCGCCGTCGCGGCCCTCGAACGCGGTCGCGTCCTCCGACGTCGCCTTCCACTCGATGCCGAGGTCGAGCAGGTTCACGAAGAAGTCGTTGGTCAGCGTGCCGGGGGCCGTGGTGAGCGCGCCGAGCGACGACTTCTGGTAGTTCGCGCCCAGCACGCGCAGGCCGCCGACCAGCACCGTCATCTCGGGGGCGCTCAGGGTGAGCAGGTTCGCCCGGTCGATCAGCAGGTACTCGGCCGGGAGGCGGTTGCCCTTGCCCACGTAGTTGCGGAAGCCGTCGGAGGTCGGCTCCAGCGCGGTGAACGACTCCACGTCGGTCTGCTCCAGTGAGGCGTCCGCGCGGCCCGGCGTGAAGGGCACCTCGACGGCGTGCCCGGCGTCCTCGGCCGCCTTCTCGACCGCCGCGCAGCCGCCCAGCACGATCAGGTCGGCGAGCGAGACCCGCTTGCCGGTGGTCTGGGCCGCGTTGAACGACTCCTGGACGCTCTCCAGGATGCGCAGCACCACCGCCAGCTCGTCGGGCTCGTTCACCTCCCAGCCGTTCTGCGGCTCCAGGCGGATGCGGGCGCCGTTCGCGCCGCCGCGCTTGTCGCCGCCGCGGAACGTCGAGGCCGACGCCCACGCGGTGGTGACGAGCTGGGCGACCGTCAGGCCGGAGGACAGGATCTGGGTCTTGAGGGAGGCGATGTCGGCGGCGTCGACCAGCTCGTGCGTGACCTCGGGGATCGGGTCCTGCCACACCAGCGTCTCGCTCGGGACCTCGGGGCCGAGGTAGCGCACGATCGGGCCCATGTCGCGGTGGGTCAGCTTGAACCAGGCGCGCGCGAAGGCGTCGGCGAACTCGGCGGGGTTCTGGTGGAAGCGGCGCGAGATCTGCTCGTAGATCGGGTCGAAGCGCAGCGACAGGTCGGTCGTCAGCATCGTCGGGTGGGTGCGCTTGGACGGGTCGTGCGCGTCGGGCACGGTGTCGGCGCCGGCGCCGTCCTTCGGCCGCCACTGGTGCGCCCCGGCCGGGCTCTTGAACAGCTCCCACTCGTAGCCGAACAGGATCTCGAAGAAGCTGTTGTCCCAGGTCGTGGGGGTGTCGGTCCAGGTGCCCTCCAGACCGCTGGTGATGGTGTCGGCGCCCTTGCCGGTGCCGAAGGTGTTCCGCCAGCCGAGGCCCTGCTGCTCGATCGGCGCGGCCTCGGGGTCGGGGCCGACGCTGTCGGCCGGGCCCGCGCCGTGGGTCTTGCCGAAGGTGTGGCCGCCCGCGATGAGGGCGACGGTCTCCTCGTCGTTCATCGCCATCCGGCGGAAGGTCTCCCGGATGTCGCGCGCGGCGGCGAGCGGGTCGGGGTTGCCGTTCGGGCCCTCGGGGTTGACGTAGATCAGGCCCATCTGGACGGCGGCGAGCGGGTTCTCCAGCTCGCGGTCGCCGCTGTAGCGCTGGTCGTCCAGCCAGGCCTGCTCGGGGCCCCAGTACACGTCCTCGTCGGGTTCCCACACGTCCTCGCGGCCGCCCGCGTACCCGAAGGTCTGGAAGCCCATCGACTCCAGGGCCACGTTCCCCGACAGGATCAGCAGGTCGGCCCATGACAGCTTCTGGCCGTACTTCTTCTTGACCGGCCACAGCAGGCGGCGGGCCTTGTCGAGGTTGGCGTTGTCGGGCCAGCTGTTGAGCGGCGCGAAGCGCTGCTGGCCGGCCCCGGCGCCGCCGCGGCCGTCGCTGATCCGGTAGGTGCCGGCGCTGTGCCAGGCCATGCGGATGATGAACGGGCCGTAGTGGCCGAAGTCGGCGGGCCACCAGTCCTGCGAGGTGGTCAGCACCTCGGCGATGTCCCGCTTGACGGCCGCGAGGTCCAGGCTGGTGAACGCGGCGGCGTAGTCGAAGTCCGCGCCGAGGGGGTTGGCCACGGCGGGGTTCTTGGCGAGGACCTTCAGGTTGAGGCGTTCGGGCCACCACTGGCGGTTGCCGCCGCCCTGGGTGGGGTGCGGGGCGCGGCCGTGGGCGACCGGGCAGCCTTCGGCGCTCTCGTCCTTGGCGTCGGTGACGATCGCGTCATGGTTTTCGGACATGGGAATCCTTCCGGACCGGGGGGATCGCGGTGCTCAGGTACTTCGCCGGGAAGAGCAGTCGGGGCACAGGCCCCAGTAGACGACCTCGGCCTCGTCGATGGAGAAGCCGCGGTCGTCGGAGGCGGTCAGGCAGGGCGCCTCTCCGACGGCGCAGTCGACGTCGGCGATGGCCCCGCAGGATCGGCACACGATGTGGTGGTGGTTGTCCCCGACCCGTGACTCGTAGCGCGCCACGAAGCCGGACGGCTGGATGCGCCGCACCAGACCCGCCGCCGTGAGCACGTGCAGCGAGTCGTAGACGGCCTGGTGGGACACCTTGGGGAGCTCCCCGCGCACGGCACGCAGGATCGTGTCCGTGTCGGCGTGCGGATGCGCCCGCACCGCGCTGAGCACCGCGACCCGGGGCCGGGTCACGCGCAGCGAGGCGTCGCGCAGCATCTGCCGGAAGTCCGTGGGTGTGACCACGGCCACAGGCTGGTCCATTTTCTGGAACCAGTCAAGAATTTTCTTCATATAAAGGGGTTTTTCGTCCCCATGGGTCGGGGGCCGCCCGGCGACCTGCGGGAATCGCGCGGCTCGGGCCGGACCTGGCCGGAACCGTTCCCTCCGGCGCCAACTTTGCCAGTATTTAGTGGCTAGATCACCCATCAGACGTGCAGGAGACCCCATGGCAGGACATCGCCTTCTCCGCCTCACCGCCTGGACCGCGGCCCTCTCCGGGCTGCTGCTCGCCCCCGCCCACGCCGCCCCGCCGAAGTGGGAGAACGTTCCCATCCCGCCGCTCGGCGGACTCGCCCTGCCCATGGAGGTCGCGGCGGCCGGCCCCCGCGCCGCCTGGGCGTCCGGGCTGGAGGACATGACCACCGGGCAGAAGCCGTTCATGCTGGCCTGGAACGGCCGCGAGTGGCGCCGCCAGACGCTGCCGGTCCCGAACGCGGCCGTCGTCAAGGACATCGCCGCCGCCGGGCCGCGCGACGCCTGGGCCCTCGCCGAGGGGCCGGACGAAGCCGGGACCGGGAAGCGTGCCCTCGCGCTCCACTGGAACGGCACCGCGTGGCGCAAGACCGGCTACCCCGCCGGGGTCCTGCCCACCATGCCGTCGCCCCTGCCCTACTACTCCGAGGTGGTCTCCGCGCCGCGCGGCGGCCCCGCCTGGTCGATCGGCCACGACGCGCAGGCCGGCCAGGCCGTCGCCCTGCGCTTCCAGGACGGCCGCTGGAAGCGGCAGAAGCTGCCGGTGCGCATGACCAGCGCCTCCACCGTCGGCGTGCGGTCGGCCAAGGACGTCTGGATCTCCTGCACCTGCGACCTCCCTGGCACCGGCCCGGCCCAGGCGCTGCTGCACTGGAACGGCGTCCGGTGGAAGACCGTCCGCTACCCGGCGGGCGAGCAGAGCTACCTCGCCAAGATCGTGCCCGTCTCGGCCACGAGCGTGTGGGCCTACCGCGCGGGCACCGACGCCACCAAGCCCACCGCGCTCCTGCACTGGAACGGGACCGCCTGGAAGGAGGCCGCGATCCCGTCGTCCCCGTTCGGTTTCTCGATCCCCACCCTCACCGACGACGGCCGCAAGGGCGCGTGGGTTTCGGTGAGCCTGCCCGACGGCCCCGGCTACCTGCACTACGACGGCGCGCGCTGGACCACCGAGGGCGGCTCGGGCCGTCCGATGAACGGCGCCCTGGTCTACGACCTGGCGCGCGTCCCCGGCACCCGGACGCTCTGGTCGGTCGGCCTGGCCAACCCCCTGAACGGCCCCGCCTTCATCGAACTCCGCCGCTGACGGGTCGCGCCGGTCCCGTCCCGCGCGCCCGGGGCGGGACCGGCGGGCGCGGGTCAGCCGAGGACGGCGGCGGTGATCGCCCTGGCGACCGCCTCGGGGTGCGACAGCGCGACCGCGTGCGAGGCCCCCTCGATCTCCAGGGTCTCGGCGCCGACCCGGGCGGCGGCGGCGCGCTGGGCGCCGGGGTCGATGGCGTGGTCGGCCCCGGCGACGACGAACCGGGACGGCAGCCGCTTCCAGCCGGGCTCGACGGCCAGCGGCTCGGCGAGGGCGCGTTCGGCGACCGGCCGCTGCGAGGCGGCCATCAGCGCGGCCTGGTCGGTGGGCAGGTCGGCGCAGAACACCGAGTGGAACCGGGCCGGGTCGATGGTGAACTCGGTCGCGGTGCCGTCCCCGGCCGGGTAGGCGGCGGGGACCAGCGCGCCACCGAGCTCGGCGGGCGGGAAGTCCTCCACCGACGACAGCGCGCTCATCCCGGTGTCCAGGCCGAACGAGGCGACGAAGACCAGCCCGGCGACGTTGGCGGCCGCCGAGGAGGCGTGGGTGATGACGGGGCCGCCGTAGGAGTGGCCGACGAGCACCACGGGGCCGTCGATCTGGCTCACCAGCGAGGCGACGTAGTCGCCGTCGTGGGTCAGGCCGCGCAGCGGGTTGGCGACGGCGCGCGCGGCGGTCCCGTTCTCGCGCAGCCGTTCGACGACCGGGCGCCAGCTGGAGGCGTCGGCGAAGGCTCCGTGGACGAGGACGACGGTGGGGTTGGACATGGTGGATCTCCGGCAGTTGTGAGTCGGGCGTGCGGGTCAGGCGTGCAGGGCGTCGTGCAGGAACTCGCCCGCCTGCCGGGTGGCCGCCTTGGCGGCGTGGGTGTCGCGCAGGGCGTTGAGCATCACGAAGTCGTGGATGATGCCCTGGTAGCGGACGGCGGTGACCGGGACGCCGGCCTCGCGGAGCTTGGCCGCGTACGCCTCGCCCTCGTCGCGCAGCACGTCGGCCTCGGCGACGATGACCAGCGCGGGCGGCAGCCCCGCCAGGTCCTCGGCGGTGGCGCGCAGCGGCGAGGCGGTGATCTCGGCGCGCTGCGCCTCGTCGGTCGTGTACTGGTCCCAGAACCAGCGCATCCCCTCGCGGCTGAGGAAGTAGCCGGTCTCGAACCGGTCGTAGGAGCCGGTGTCGAAGTTGGCGTCGGTGACCGGGTAGAACAGCAGCTGCGCGGCCAGGGCCGGGCCGCCGCGCCGCTTGGCCAGGATCGTCGTCGCCGCCGTCATGTTGCCGCCGACCGAGTCCCCGGCGACCGCGATGCGGGAGGCGTCCAGGTCGTGCTCGGCGCCGTGCTCGGCGATCCACTCCAGCGCGGCGTAGACCTCCTCGATGGCGGTGGGGTACCTGGCCTCGGGCGACAGGCTGTAGTCCACGAAGACCGTCGCGGCCCCCGCACGGACGGTCAGTTCGCGGACCAGCCGGTCGTGGGTGTGGGCGTTGCCGAACACCCAGCCCGCGCCGTGGACGTAGAGCAGGACCGGCAGCGGGCCGGTGCTGCCGGCCGGGCGCAGCAGGCGGATGCGGACGCTCCCGCTCGGGCCGCCGGGAATGGTGAGGTCGAGTACGTCGGCGTCGGGGACGGGCACGTCGCCGTCCTGGACGTTGTCGACGGTCTTGCGGCCCTCGACGGGGCCGAGGTCGTACAGGAAGGGCGGATTGGCGGTGGCCTCGACGAACTCCTGGGCGGCGGTCTCAAGGACGGGGCGTGAAGTGTTCATGGCCCCAGCTTCGGGCCGCCCCGTCCGGAACACATCAGTAGGTCGACTGGCTTACCGGGACTCAGTCATCGTCCGAGAGCGCGTCGGCCAGGAACCGGGCGCCCTGCCGGAGGGCGGCGTGCGAGGGCGGGCTGGCCTGCAGTGCCGTCAGCGACACGAAGTCGTGCACCGTCCCCAGGTAGCGGACGGCGGTGACGGGGACGCCGGCCTCGCGGAGCTTGGCCGCGTACGCCTCGCCCTCGTCGCGCAGCACGTCGGCCTCGGCGGTGACGACCAGCGCGGGCGGCAGCCCGGCCAGGTCCCCGGCGGTGGCGCGCAGCGGGGCCGCGACGGGGTCGGCCAGCTCCCGCGCGTCGTCGCTGTACTGCCGCCAGTACCAGCGCAGCGCGCCGCGCGTCAGCAGGTGGCCCTCGGCGTAGTGGTGCTGGGACGGGCTGTCGCAGGCCGGGTCGGTCATCGGGTAGTACAGCAGCTGCGCGCGCAGGCGCGGCCCGCTGCGCCGCTTGGCCAGCAGGGCGAGGGCGGCCGCCAGCGTGGCCCCCGCGCAGTCGCCCGCGACCGCGACCCGGTCCTCGCGCAGCCCCAGCGCGGCCGCGTTCTCGACGGCCCAGACCAGCGTCGCGTAGCACTCCTCGACGGCCACGGGGTAGCGCGCCTCGGGCGTGCGGCTGTACTCGGGCACCACGAACGCCGCGCCGCTGCCCAGCACCAGCGCGTTGATCATCCGCCGGTGCGTCTGGGCGTCGCCGAGCATCCAGCGCCCGCCGTGCGCGTACAGCACGGCGGGCAGCGGCCCGGTCGCGGCGGCGGGCCGGAAGGTCCAGAACCCGGTCAGCCCGGACGGCCCGACCGGCGCGACGTGGAACGCGGCCGCCACGCGCGCGTCGTCGGGGGCGTGGCCCTGGGCCTCCAGCAGCGCCAGCCGCCCGTCCACCGGGCCGATCTCGTGCAGGTAGGGGGGCTCGGCCGAGGCGTCGAGGAGTCGCCGCACGAGCGGATCCGGGACGAAGTCCATCAACGGCACCTGACCTGGGACGGGAGGGGAGCGGTCGGCCTACTGTAGTGCGCCGGTAAGGCGGCGCTGACGGCCGGTCTCATCCTCCCTCGACGATGTCGCGCAGCTGGTGGCGGCTGCTCACGCCGAGCTTGGGATAGGCCTGGTACAGGTGCGAGCCGACGGTGCGGGGCGACAGCATGAGCCGTTCGGCGATCTCCCGGTTGGCCAGGCCCTGGGCGGCGAGCCGGACGATCTGCTGCTGCTGCGCGGTCAGCGCCGCGAGCGCGGTCCCGGTGGGCGCGTCGGCGGGGACGCCGCTGGCGCGCAGCTCGGCGGAGGTCTGCTCGGCCAGCGGCCTCGCGCCGAGCCGGGTGAAGGTGTCCAGCGCGGCGGTCAGCAGCGACCGGGCCTCCATGGGACGGCGGCGGCGCCGCAGCCACTGGGCGTAGTGCAGGCGGGCGCGGGCCCGGTGCAGCGGCCACTGCTGCCCGGCGGGGTTGACGGTCGCCAGCCGGTAGTGGTGCTCGGCGTCGGCGGAGTCGTCGACCAGCGCGGTGGCGTGGTGCAGCAGCATCGCCGTGCGGGCGGTGGGGTGCGGGCCGGTCTCGGCGCGGGCCGCCTCCACCACGGGCAAGGCGTCCTGCGGGTGCCCGGTCCGCAGGGCGAGGTCGGCGAGGTCCGCGATCGAGCGCGCCGACAGCCGGGGGTGCAGGGGGCCGTCGTCGGGGTAGAGGGCGCGCAGGTGCCGGTAGGCGCCCTCCAGGTCGCCCGCCGCCTCGGCCTGCGCGGCGGCGGCCCGCAGCAGGCCGGCGTGGGTGGCGCGGTTCTCCGCCAGCGGCACCGCCGTCCACGCGCCGCCGTCCAGCGGCACGGGGTCGCCGCGCAGCGCCGACAGGGTCGTGCGCAGCGCGGCCATGTCGACCGCGATGTGCGTCAGCCGGTGGACGGCCGCCAGCGTCGCGGCCTCCGCCAGCATCGCGTCGGCCTCGTCCCAGCGGCCGGTGTCCACCAGCGACGCGACCATCGGCACCAGGCACGTCACGCCCTGCCCCATCGCGCCGCCGGCGCGCAGCCCCGCGAACGCGGCGCGGAAGGACTCCACGCACAGGTCGGACTCGTCGCCGTGCCAGGCGACCGCGCCCAGCGCCAGCAGCCGCATCACCTCGTCGGGGCCGTCCAGCGGCACGCGCAGCGGCGAGGTGCGGGACGGCTCCAGCAGCCGCGCGGCGCCGGCGGAGGGGGCCGAGGTGGCGCGGATCACCAGCTCCACCAGCGCGCAGGCGTCGTCGCTCATGTCCTCGAACGGGGTCTGGTCGTCCGGGGCGATGCGGATCCCGGCCAGGTGCCCCGGCATCGGCGGCCGCGCCTCGGGCAGGCCCGACTGGTAGGCGACCGCGCTCAGCACCGAGGTCAGCGACAGGACCGTGCGGGGATCGGTCGGCGTCCGCCGCTCCAGCGCGGTCGTCAGCAGCCCGATCGCCTCGCGCTGGCGGCCCGCCAGCGACGACGACAGCGCGGCCCCGCGGGCCGTCACGCCGAGCACGTCGGGGTCGTCGGTCAGCTTGACGATCCGGTCGTGGAGGGCGCGCACCCACAGCGGGTCGCCCGCCTGCTCGGCGGTGCTGAGCGCGCGGGCGTACCGGCGGGCGCGCTCGGCGTCGTCGGGGGAGCACTCGGCCGCCCGCTCCAGCGCCTGCGCGGCGGCGAACCAGCCGCCGCGCGCCGCGGCCCGCCCGGCGACGGCCTCCAGCGCGGCCGCGACCGACTCGTCCGGGCCGAGGCAGGCCCCCGCCCGGTGCCAGATGGCGCACTCGGAGTCGCCGTCCAGGGCCTCGGCCAGGTCGTGGTGCGCCCGGCGGCGCAGGTGCGCCGGGGCGTCCTGGTAGGCCGCCGCGCGCACCAGGGGGTGCCGGAAGACGACCCGGTCGTCGGTGACGACGATCAGACCCTCGTCCTCGGCGGGCCGCCACACCTCCAGGTCGGTGCCGTGCCCGGCCGCGCGCGTCACCGTCGCGAGGTCCTGGAGCTCGGCGGCGGCCGCGTACAGCACCGCCCGCCGCGTCGCCTCCGGCAGCAGCCGCAGCCGGGCGGCGAAGGTCTCCTGGACGCGCCCCGGCCGCGTCCCGGCCGGGGCGGACCGGGCCAGCTCGACGATCGCCAGCGGGTTGCCCTCGGCGTGCCGCAGCAGCTCCAGCCGGGCCCGCCCGGCGGGCGGCCGGGGCTGGGCGTCCAGCAGCCGCGCGGCGGCCCGCTCGTCCAGCGGCGCCAGCGCCAGCACCGGCGTCTCCGCCGTCACCTGCGGCGGCGGGACGTCGCCGCGCGCGGCCAGCAGCACCGCGATGCCCGGGTCGGCCAGCCGCCGGGTCACGAAGCCGAGCACGTCGGCCGAGTCGCGGTCGAAGTGCTGGACGTCGTCCACCGCCAGCACGACCGGCCGCCGCCGCGCGGCCCCGGTCAGCAGGGTCAGCACCGCGATGCGCAGCAGCATCGGGTCGGGCGGCCGCTCGGCGGGGACCACGCCGAAGGCGACCTCCAGCGGCTCGCGCAGGTGCGGCGGCAGGCCGTCCAGGTCGCGCAGCAGCGGCAGCAGCAGCTGGTGCAGGCAGGCGAAGGAGTAGCGCGACTCCGCCTCGTTGCCCTGGGCGCGCAGCACCAGCGCGCCGTCGCGCCGCAGCAGGTGCGCGGCGGCGTCCAGCAGCGCGGTCTTACCTGAGCCCGCCTCCCCGAGCAGCAGCAGCTCGCGCGGCCCGTCCCCGTCGGGCCGGCACAGCGCCAGCATCCGCGCCAGCTCGACGTCCCGGCCGATCAGCGGCACTTCGCCGCCACCGTCCCCCGCCCCGTCCTGCACCAGGCCATGCCCCTCTCCGTGGATCGCCGCACCGTCCATCCGCCCAGGGCCGCCCCTCCGGCACCAGGCAGAACACTGTAGATGGGCATGAACACCATCATTGCGGTAGGAACAGTGCGTCATGCCCTTTCAGGGGACGTTTCGGGGTGTGAGGAACGCCATGGACCGACCGCCGCTCAACAGCGAGCCACTGAGGCCCTGGCCCCGCGGTGGCCGTCCGACAGCTTCAATGCCGGCCTTCAGTGCTTCTTTCGCCGGAAGAGGCGGCACTGAACACCTTTACGAGCAAGAAGGCGGCGAGGCGCGATTGCGCTAATGCCCCATTAGGGTCACGGATAGGGTCGCCAGGGAGTGCTCTAGTGTGATGGTGGTGTTCTTTCGACATGGTCAACGACGATGTCATAGTTGCCGAGCTGCGGAGAAGGGCACTGAAAGGTGACCCTCCTTCCGTGATCGCAGCATGGCTGGTTGGGCGAATCGGCAGCGCGGGCAGCTTCTTTCGCTTCCTTAGATATTTCTTTGAGGCTTATGTGATCCCCGTGCAAGTTCTCAGGGGGATTGAAGGCTGGGTCGGATTTGAGTGGGGCAAAAGTCTGTCCGACGCTGATCTCGACCAACTCTTGAGTCCGCTCAAGGTTCGCGATGTCTCGCCCGTGGACGGTCATGATGCCGGCGGACGCGGAGAAGTTTAAGTCGCTGTCGTTCCTGCTCCCTCCGTTGCCGATCACAGGCCTCTTCGAGAGTCCCCGGATTTCCTGCCTGGCCAGAGGAGCCTTACAGGAAGTCCTTGAGATGCTGGAGGAGTAGCGGATCTTCCTGGACGGTGGATTGGCGGGCGTGCGAGAATGCGCGCGCATGATCATCACCGGATCCGGAATCCGGTCCCCCCGGCCCTATGGGAGAAGCGAGCATGAACGATTGTTCCTGCGGACGTCATCGCCGCCGACGCGCGAGTATTGCAGGACTGAGTTTGGTGGCGGCCCTCTTCGCATTCGCCGCCGTCGTGACGGCGTCCGTGCCGGATCGCGCAGGCGACGCCGCGCGGGGCGGGGTCGCCCTCGCCGCGGGCACCGGGCTGTCGGTGTCGAAGCCGATCGGTGTCAAGCCGCCCTCGGGCGACTTCTACTCCTACGCGCCGAGCGTTATGGAGGAAGGGGACACCCGCCGCGTCTTCTACTGCGGTAACAGCGAGAGCGGCAAGGTCCACGACCACGTCATGATGAGCGTCGGCACCAAGAGCGGCGGCAAGTGGACCTACGGTGCGCCCAGGGTCGCCTTCGGGCCCGAGCAGGCTCCGGCGTGGTCGAACTACCACACCTGCGATCCCGAGGTGCTGCGCGGCCAGTTCACCTGGAACGGGCACACCTATCCCTGGGCCGTCTTCTTCACCGCCTACGGCTGCCAGGTCCAGACCGCGCCCTGCCCTTCGGGCAAGGAGACGCCGAACCAGCTCGGCGTCGCCTTCAGCGATTCGCTCGACGCTCCGCCGTCGGGCTGGAAGGTCTATCCGACGCCGCTGGTGTCCTACCAGGAGGAATTCGGCGCCAAGTGCGCCTATGACGCCTACTGCGTCGGGCAGCCGAGCGCCACGTCCATTGACGGCGCCGGCCGGTTCCTGCTGTTCTACCAGGGCAAGGACGGCTTCGTCCGCCGAGAGGTGAACCTGGCGAACGTCGCCCAACCGGTGCTCGGCGCCCCGATGGTCCTTCCCGGCAATGGTCTGCCCGACTGGTTGCACAACGGTTCGCTCGTCTACTCCCCGGACCGTGACCGGTTCTTCGTCGCCTACGACTCGGGCCTGTGGAACAAGGACCCGAACGGCCCGCCGGTGCAGACCAACACGGTCATCGCGTCCATCGACGGAAGCGCCATCTGGAACGGCACCGGGACATGGCGTACCGAGGACACCGTGACGCCTGCGCATTCCGGGCACGCGTTCAACCACAACCCGGGACTCGTCCGCACGCCCGCCGGGACGACGGCCTCCAGCACGGGCCTCGAAGTGGTCCACACCGTCGCCAACGGCTGGACGCCTTCGGGCGGCTGGGGAGTCTGGACTTACCGGCTCTGGAGCAACACCCTCCCCCTTGCTCCGGCGGGGAACTAGCTCCGACGAGCTCGGCAGCGGACTTGAAGCACCGGTCCGGAAAGCGGCGCCGGGCATTCGCGGTGCGTCCGCGAATGCCCGGGTGCCAAGGGCGCGCCCGGCAGGATTCGAACCCGCGACCATCTGCTTAGAAGGCAGGTGCTCTATCCAACTGAGCTACGGGCGCCTGTTGGGTCATGAGTGTAGAGCGCGGTCGGCGGTTTTCGCACGGGTGCACCGGTGTGGCGCCGCCGTCCGGGTCAGGACGCGAACAGGCGCCCGGCGATCTCGGCGGCGTCGGTGGACGGGGCGTACAGGCGGCGCTGCACGCCGTTGGCGGGGAACGCCGTCCACCAGCCGCCGGGCTCGGCGTAGAACGAGCCCAGCAGCCGCCCGTCGTCGGCATGGACGAGGTAGATGCCGTCGCGCGTCTGGGACAGTTCCAACCGGTGACCGGTCACCTGCCCACGGTAACCGGTGTCGGTAGGGTGACTCACCGGTATCCGGAGGTCCGTAACGGGGCCGGCGGTTGACCGGATGCGGCCCGGGCGGTGCTCTGGAGGCCATATCGTCTAGGGCTGTGGGCGTGAACGTGGAAGTGCCGCTCTCCGGCGGGGACGTCACGGAGGGGGTCGTGCGGGTCGGCGACACGGTGCGGCGGCCCGTTCGGGACCATACTCCGGCCGTGCACGGGCTGCTCCGGCACCTGGAGGCGGTCGGGTTCGACGGCGCCCCCCGCGTGCTCGGGATCGACGGGCGGGGGCGCGAGATCCTGACGTGGGTGGCGGGGGAGACCCCGCACCGGCCCATGCCCGGGTACGCCGTCACCGACGACGCCCTGGAGGGCGTCGCCCGGCTGGTGCGGCGGTACCACGACGCGGTCGCCACGTACGAGCCGCCCGCGGACGCGCCCTGGGACACCGAGGCGTCCAACCTCGACGCCGCGCCCGAGCTGATCGGTCACTGCGACATCACCCCGGAGAACGTCGTCTTCCGGAACGGGATGCCGGTCGCGCTGATCGACTTCGACCTGGCCCGGCCCACGACGCGCCTGTACGACGTCGTCACCACGTTGCGGCACTGGGCGCCGATCGCTGATCCGGCCGACCGCGACTGCCTCCTTTACGGGGCCGACGTGGGGCGCCGGATGCGGCTGTTCTGCGACGCCTACGGCCTGGACCGCGACGCCAGGCGCGAGGTCCTGCCCGCCGCACGGATCAGGTTCGACCGTTCCTACAAGGCGATGCGCTCGCGCGCCGAGCGGCTGGGCGGGGGATGGGCCCGCATCTGGCACGGCGGGGCCGGGCCCCGCATCAGGCGCGCCCAGGACTGGCTGGAAAGGCACTGGGACGAGCTCGATGCGCGCCTCAACTGACGGGCGGGCGATCGGGCTCCTGCTCGGTGTCGCCTTGGACGCTGTTTTCGCCGACCCGCGCAGGGGCCACCCTGTGGCCGCTTTCGGGCGGGCAGCCAAGGCGTTGGAACGCCGTGTCTATGCGGATTCGCGTGGGCGGGGCGTCGTTTTCACGGCTGTGCTGGTGAGCGGTGCCGGGGCCCTGGGGTGGGCCGCTGAGCGGTGTGCCCGGGGGCCTGTCGCTAAGGCGGGGGTCACGGCGCTTGCCACATGGGCCGTTCTCGGTGGCACTTCGCTGGGGCGCGAGGGCCGTGCGATGGCCCGCTTCCTGGAGGCGGGGGATCTGGAGGCTGCGCGTGGGCGGCTTTCCCATTTGTGCGCACGCGATCCGGCCGGGTTGGACGCCGATGCTTTGGCGCGCGCTACGACTGAGTCGGTGGCGGAGAACACGTCGGATGCGTCCATCGCGCCTCTGGTGTGGGGCGCGGTCGCGGGCGTGCCGGGGCTGCTCGCCTATCGGGCCGTCAACACGTTGGACGCCATGGTGGGGTACCGCAATGCGCGTTACGAGAACTTCGGCTGGGCGTCGGCCCGGCTGGACGACCTCGCCAACTGGGCCCCGGCTCGGGTGACCGGCCTGCTCGTGGTGGCTTGTGCGCCTGACAGGAAGAGCGCCTGGCGGGTGCTGCGGCGTGACGGGGCCTCCCACCCGAGTCCTAACGCGGGGCAGTGCGAGGCCGCTTTCGCCGGGGCCCTGGGCGTTCGCTTGGGCGGCAGTAATTCTTATGGCGGACGTGTCGAGCGGCGGCCCGAGCTGGGCGACGGGCGGTCGCCGCAGGTCGCCGACATCCGGCGTGCCGTGCGGCTCTCGGCGGCGGTGACGGCGGGCGCGGCGGTCGCGGCCGCCCTGGTGGCGAGGCGGGGACGATGAGCGGTGCGCTCCTGGTGGCGGGGACCACCTCCGACGCGGGCAAGAGCGTCGTGACGGCCGGCATCTGCCGCTGGCTGGCGCGGCAGGGGGTGAAGGTCGCCCCGTTCAAGGCGCAGAACATGTCGCTCAACTCCATGGTCACGGCGGACGGCGCCGAGATCGGGCGGGCGCAGTACATGCAGGCGCAGGCCGCCGGGGTCGAGCCGCGGGCGATCATGAACCCGGTGCTGCTCAAGCCCGGCAGCGACCGGCGCAGCCAGGTCGTGCTGCTCGGCCGGCCCGTCGCCGAGGTGGACGCCCTGCAGTACGGCGCGCACAAGGAGCGGCTGCGGCGGGTCGTCGCCGAGAGCCTGGCCGAGCTGCGCGCCGCCCACGACGTGGTGGTGTGCG
Source organism: Spirillospora sp. CA-253888 (assembly GCA_050936435.1). Classification (GTDB taxonomy): domain Bacteria; phylum Actinomycetota; class Actinomycetes; order Streptosporangiales; family Streptosporangiaceae; genus Spirillospora. The sequence continues at coordinate 1,950,984 of JBNJMT010000001.1, read as the reverse complement.
AGGGCGCGGGAAGCCCCGCCGAGATCAACCTGCGGGCCGGGGACATCACCAACATGGGCCTCGCGCGGGCCGCGGACCTGCCGGTGATCGTGGTCGGCGACATCGACCGGGGCGGCGTGTTCGCCTCCCTGTACGGGACGGTCGGGCTGCTGGAGCCCGCCGACCAGGCGCTGATCGCGGGCTTCGTCATCAACAAGTTCCGGGGCGCGAGCGAGCTGCTGGCGCCGGGGCTGGAGCAGTTGCGGACGCTGACGGGGCGGCCCACGCTGGGCGTGCTGCCCTGGACGCTGGGCCTCTACCTCGACTCCGAGGACACGCTCGCGCTGGACCGCCCCCGCGTTGACGCGCAGGCACCGTACGGCGACGAGACCTTGCGCGTGGCGGTCGTCCGCTTCCCGCGCATCTCCAACTTCACCGACCTGGACGCGCTCAACTGCGAGCCCGGCGTCGTCGTCCGCTACGCCGCCAGCCCCGGTGACCTGGCCGATGCCGACCTCGTCGTCCTGCCCGGCAGCCGCGCCACCGTCAACGACCTCGCCTGGTTGCGCGAGCGGGGCATGGCCGACGAGGTCGTCCGCCGCGCCCGGGAGGGGCGGCCCGTCCTCGGCATCTGCGGCGGCTACCAGATGCTCGCCGAGGAGATCCGCGACGAGGTGGAGTCCGGCGCGGGCACGGTGCCGGGTCTCGGCCTGCTGCCCACGCGGGTGGAGTTCGGCGTGGAGAAGGTCCTCGGACGCCCCGACGGCGCTGCTTACGGCCAGCCCGTCACCGCCTACGAGATCCACCACGGCGTCGTGGCCGTGGACGGCGGCGAGCCCTTCCTCGACGGCTGCCGCCAGGGCGCGGTCTGGGGCACCACCTGGCACGGCGCGATGGAGAACGACGGCTTCCGCCGCGCCTTCCTCGCCGACGTCGCCCAGGCCGCCGGGCGCGACTTCACCCCCGCCCCCGACGTCTCCTTCGCCGCCCTCCGCGAGGCCACCATGAACACCCTCGGCGACCTCGTCGCCGACCACCTCGACACCGACGCCCTGTGGCGGCTCATCGAGCACGGCGCCCCGGCCGGCCTGCCCGTCGTCCCTCCCGGCGGGGCCCCGAAAGTGCCTGCTGACAAATAAGCGCGCCCTGGCTAGGATCGCTCCGTTCTGAGGGCGATTCATGTTCCAGGTGTGGGGTGGCGCCGGTGAAGCGGGCGATGGTCATGACCGGCGTGACGCTGGCGGCGCTGCTGCCCGCGGTCCCCGCGCAGGCGGGCGGCGCGCTCGACGCCGCCGCCGCGCAGGCCGCCCAGGGCTGCGACCCCATCGATCCGGCCGCGTGCCTGGTCCCGTTCCCCAACGACTGGTACACGGTCGGGGACGCCGCCACGGTCACCGGGCGGCGCGTTGCGTTCAAGCCTGGCGCGATGCCCCGCAACCGGCTCGGCAAGGGCATCGACCCCGCGGAGTTCAACCGCAACGACGGCTTCTCGCCGGGGACGCCGATCCTGCTCCGGGTGCCGGGCCTCGACCCCGCCCGGTCGGGGCTGGCGCCCAGCACCGACATCGGCCGCTCGCTGCGCGCCGACGCGCCGCTGGTCCTGGTGAACGCCCGCACCGGCAAGCGCCAGCCCTACTGGGCTGAGCTCGACGCCCAGGACCCGCAGCGCCGCACGCTCATCGTCCGCCCCGCCGTACGCCTGGACGAGGGCGCCCGCTACCTGGTCGCCGTGCGGAACCTGCGCAACGGTGAAGGCAAGGCGATCTCGGCCGGGCAGGCGTTCACCGCCCTCGCCAAGCCTTCCGCCCCCGCCGACAAGCGCCTGAAGCCGCGCTGGCAGGCCCTGCAGACCACGTTGAAGGACCTGCGCCGCGCCGGCGTCCCCACCGGTGGCCTCAACCTCGCCTGGGACTTCACCACCGCCTCCGTCCGCGGCCTCACCGGCCGCGCCGTCGCCATGCGCGACACCGCCTTCGAGCGGCTGGGCGCCAAGGCGCCCAAGGTCCGCATCACCTCCGTCAAGGACGGCGGCGACGACCCCCGCATCGCCAAGCGCGTCAAGGGCCTCATCGAGGTGCCGAGCTTCCTGGACCCGAGCGGCACCAGGCTCACCTATGCCAAGGACAGGCCCGGCCCCTACGACCCGCCGACCGCGCCCACCTGGCGCACCTACCACGCCCCGTTCCAGTGCAACGTGCCGCGCACCGCGCTCAAGGCGCCCGCGCGCCCGGTCCTGTACGGGCACGGCCTGTTCGGTGACCACGGCGTCGTCGACTCCGACGCCTCCACCGCCTTCTCCGCCGAGCACAACCTCATGCTCTGCGCCACCGACTGGATGGGCATCTCCGGCCCCGACCGCCCCTACCTGGCGCTGCTGGCCGACCTCAGCAACTTCCGGCTCGTCCCCGACCGGATGCAGCAGTCCTACCTGAACACCCTGTTCCTGGGCCGCTGGATGATCCACGACAAGGGCGCCCGCAAGGCGCTCGGCCCCGTACTGGACGCCGGGGCCAAGCTCACCTACGCGGGCGTCAGCCACGGCGGCATCCAGGGTGCGGCGCTCACCGCGCTCGCCCAGGACTTCACGACCTCGGTGCTCAGCGTGCCGGGCATGGGCTTCTCGACGCTGCTGAACCGCAGCTCCTCCTTCGCCTCCGTCCAGCAGGTCATCGACCTGCCCTACCCCGACAAGGCCGACCAGCAGGTCGGGTTCGCGCTGATGCAGATGCTCTGGGACCGCGGCGAGGCCAACGGGTACGTCGCGCACCTGGTCCGGGACCCGCTGCCGGGCACGCCCGCGCACCGGGTGCTGCTGCACGAGGCGTTCGGCGACGACGCGGTCTCCAACGTCACCACCGAGGTCGAGGCCCGCAGCCTCGGTATCCCCGTCCAGCAGCCCGCCCTGCGGCCCGGGCGCAGCGCCGACGTGGCGCCGCTGTGGGGGATTCCGGCGATCCCGCGCTTCCCCCACACCGGGTCCGCGCTGGTCATGTGGGACAGCGGCAGCCCCGCCCCGCCGCCCGGCAACGTGCCGCCGGACCCCGACCCCAGCCCGCACGACAGCACCGTCCGCAGCCCCCTCGCCCGCGCGCAGGCCGCGCACTTCCTGAGGACCGGCGGGCAGGTCGTGGACGTGTGCGGCGGCGCGCCGTGCGTCATCGCCCCGCGGTGACGGGTGACCCACCGCGACGCCCGGATCACGTAACGAGATGACGGGGTTCCGGCGTCCGCGCGCGCACCCCCGGTAGGGTGATCCACTGCTGACCGCACAGGCCCCCAGGAGGATCGTCCCGTGACCGAACCGCGGACCAGTCTCATCGTCCCGCTGTTGAAGGCGCGGGTGCCGGCCGAGGTGCAGCTCGAATTCCCGCTGCCCCCGGACGAGGAACCGGTCCGCGAACCGCTCGCGGGCGACCTGTACGTCACCTACGCGCTGGAGCTGGCCGACGAGCAGGGCCGGGGCCGCCGCCACGAGCACGTGGCCCGGCGGCACTGCGCCGACCTCGGCGTCGCGCCCGAGGACCTGCGCCGCCTCGCCGCCGTCAACCTGCACAGCCGCCGGCCCGACCTCGCGCTGAACTGGTACCCCGACGCGCGCGCCGTCACCGTCTCGCTCGGCGAGGGCGGCCTGGAGTCGGGGCTGCTGCTGGACGAGGGGTTCCTGGACAAGCTCGCCCAGGACGTCGAGGGCGACCTGGTGGTGGCGGTCCCGGGCCGCGACGTGTTCGTGGCCACCGGCACCGGCCACCCCGACGGCGTGGAGAAGCTGCGCTGGGCCGCCGCGCGCGTCTGGTCGGAGGAGGGCGCCCGCCCCGAGGACACGGGGCCGGAGCAGGGCGCGGCCGGTCCCGACTGGGACGTGCCGGCCGGGCAACTCCTCACCCGCGACCTGTTGGTCCGCCGGAACGGGGACTGGACGGTACTGCCCGACTGAACCACCGGGGCGGCGGACTCCGTAGGTATGACCTAATCGCCCCGTCCGTAAGACCGAAATACCGTGAACTCGCCGTGTCGGTACGCCTACCCGGCGTAGCCTCCGCTTGTGTCCCCAGGCAGGAGGAGCTCCGCTATGGAAGGCAATCTCGCGGATGTGCTGGCTCGGCGCGCCGATACCTACGGGTGGCGCGACCGGCCGCTGTTCCGGACGGGCGAGGCGGATTTCAGTCACGGTGAGGTGCACGATGCGGCCGCCCGCGCGGCCGGGGTCCTGCACGCGGCCGGGATTCGGTCCGGCGACCGGGTGCTGGTCGCGCTGCCCGATTCGGTGGCGTTCGTCACGGCCCTGCTCGGCACGCTGCGGCTCGGCGCGGTGGCGGTGCCGGTCGGGCCCGAGCAGTCCGAGGACGAGCACGCCTGCCTGCTCGCCGACGCCGACCCGCGGGCGGTGGTGTGCGGGCCGGAGCTGGCGGGCCGGTTCGCCTCCGTGCACGTCGTCACCGGCGAGGACCTGACCGACGAGCCCGCGACGGTGCCCGATCCGGTCCAGGTCGAGCCCGGCGCCCCCGCGTACGTGCAGTACACCTCCGGCACCACCGGCAGGCCCAAGGGGGCGGTGCACCGGCACGCCGATCCGCTGGTGTACCTGCGGGCGCTCGGGATCGGCGCGCTCGGGATACGGCCCGACGACGTGGTCTTCTCGCTGTCGAAGGCGTGCTACCCCTTCGGCCTCGGCGCCTCGGTGTTCTTCCCGATGCTCACCGGGTGCTCGGCGGTGCTGTGGGAGCGGCAGCCGAGCGTGGCCGGCGCGGTCGAGCAGGCGCGGCGGCACCGGCCGACGCTGCTGTTCACGGTGCCGACCTGGTACGCGCGCCTGGTGGGCGCGCCCGAGTCCGCGGCGCCGGTGCGCGCCGCGTTCTCCTCGCTGCGCGCGGCGCTGTCGGCGGGGGAGCCGCTGCTGCCGTCGCTGGCCGACCGCATCGAGGAGGTGCTGGGCTGCCCGGTGCTGGACGGGCTGGGCAGCACGGAGGTGGGCCACACCTTCGTCTCCAACACCGTCACCCGCCGCAAGCGGGGGACGCTGGGGATGGTGCTGGACCCCTTCGAGATCGAGGTGCGGGTCGAGAACGGGCAGAGCGGGGGCCCGCCCGTTCCGGCCCGCACCGGCGAGACCGGCGTGCTGTACGTGCGGGGCCCGTCGGTGATGCGCGAGTACCTCGGCAGGCCCGAGCGGACCGCCGAGGTGCTGGCGCCGGACGGCTGGCTGCGCACCGGCGACCTGGTGCACGTGGACGAGGAGGGGTTCGTCCACCACCACGGGCGGCTGCTGGACCAGGTCACGGTGGCGGGGCGGCCGGTGGCGCCGCTGGAGGTGGAGCGCGTCCTCGGCCAGCATCCGGCGGTGGTGGAGGTCGTGGTGGTGCCCGAGCGGGGGGCCGGGGCGGAGAGCGTGCTGCGGGCGTTCGCGGTGCTGGAGCGGCAGGCGGCGCCGAGGGGCGGCGCGCTGCCGGACCCGGCCGAGGACCTGCTGGCGTTCGCGCGCGAGCGGCTCCCGGCCCACAAGGTGCCGCGCTCGGTGACGCTGCTGGCCGAGCTGCCGCGCACCGCCACCGGCAAGATCAGGCGCAGCGCGCTGGGCCTTGATCGTTAAGGGGGGTGCGGAATCGGGCGTCCGGGACGTTTGCGGCTATAGTCGCTTGTTGCGAATTGGTTGCAACAAGGAGTCTCATGCGCAAGCCCGCCCTCGTCATCGGGACCGTCGCCGCGGCGACCGGCCTGCTGGCCACCGGCTGCGGTTCCGGCGGCGACGCCGGGACGGGCAAGTCCGGCGGCACCTTCACCTACGCGATCGGCGACGAGCCCGAGACGCTCAACCCGGCGCTGCAGGACGAGCACACCGACCCCGTCACCGAGCTGGTGTTCCGCGGCCTGACGCGGCACGACGCCGACAACAAGGTGGTGCCGGGCCTGGCCGAGTCCTGGCAGGTCGGCAAGGACGGCAGGGAGTACACCTTCAAGCTGCGCTCCGGCCTGACCTGGCACGACGGCAAGCCGATCACGTCCAAGGACGTCAAGTTCACCGTGGACGCGGTCAAGGGGGCGGCCGCCGACGCGCCGCTGTCGCGCAACTTCGCCGCCGTCAAGGCCGTGGAGACGCCCGACCAGAGCACGGCGAAGTTCGTGCTGAGCAAGCCGTTCGCGCCCCTGTTGGACGCGGTGTCGATGGGCCTGCTGCCCGAGCACGCGCTGGCCGGCAAGAAGCTGACCGACGCCGGGTTCGGGCAGAGCCCGGTCGGCAGCGGCCCGTTCAAGCTGACGACCTTCAAGCCGGGCCAGTACGCCGAGCTGGAGCCGTTCGGCGGGTACTACGAGGGCAAGCCGAAGCTGCCCAAGATCGTGATCAAGTACGTGCCGGACGACAGCGCGCGGCTGATCCAGCTCAAGAACGGCGAGGTGGACGGGGCGCACGTCCAGCCGCAGCAGGTCGCCAAGGTCAAGGACGACGGCAAGGTCAGGCTGGAGACCTACCCGACCGCCGACTACCGCGCGCTGATGTTCAACTTCAAGCGGCCGGTCTTCGCCGACAAGGCGGTCCGGCAGGCGATGAACTTCGCGGTGGACCGCGACGCGATCGTCAAGAGCGTGCTGGCCGGCCAGGGCTCCCCGGCGACCGGCCCGCTCGACGAGAGCCCGTACAAGAGCGAGGCCGCCCCCTTCACCTTCGACCCCGCCAAGGTCGAGGAGCTGATGAAGGGCGCCGGGTACGCCAAGAACGGCCAGGGCCTGTGGGAGAAGGGCGGCAAGACCGTCCGCTTCGAGCTGTCCACCTTCGCCGAGGACTCGGCCCGCGTGGCGATCCTGAACGTGTCGGCGACCCAGCTCAAGCAGCAGGGCTTCGACGTCGTCCCGAACCCGCGCCCCAAGGACTGGGTGCGCAAGCACTGGGGCGACCTGGAGGCGTTCGTCGTCGGCTGGGGCACCCCCTACGACGCCGACTCCTCGGTGTTCGGGCCGTTCCACTCCTCGCAGGCGCTCGACAAGGGCGGCTCCAACTACGGCACCTACAGCAACCCGCAGGTGGACAAGGCCCTGGAGGCCGGGCGCGACACCCTGGACGAGGGGAAGCGCAAGGCCGCCTACGCCGACTTCCAGAAGGCGCTGGCCGAGGACCCGCCGTTCGTGTGGATCGCCTACCTCGACACCAACAACGCGGTGCCGAAGAACCTGACCGGTCCGGCCAAGCGCACCCTGGGCCACCACGGCTACGGCTTCTTCTGGAACGCCGAGAAGTGGGCCTGGTCCTGATCCGTTGAAACGTTTCCTCATCCGCCGGGCGGCGACGGCCCTCGTGGTCGTCGTCGCCCTGTCGGCGCTCTGCTTCGCGCTGCTGGACCTGGCCCCGGGCAGCCCGGCCGCCAGCGTCCTGGAGGCGCGCAACGGCGGCCGCCCGCCGAGCGCCGCCGACGTGGCGCGCCTGGAGCGGGAGATGGGCCTGGACGACCCGCTGCCGGTCCGGTACGGACGCTGGGTCGCCGGCGCCGTGCAGGGCGACTTCGGCGACTCCTACGGCAGCGGCCGCCCGGTCAGCGAGATCATCGCCGACACCGCGCCGTGGACCGCGCTGCTGACCGCCGTCGCGATGGTGTTCAGCGTGGCCGGCGCGATCGTGGTCGGGCTGGCGGCGGCGCTCACCCGGCGCGCGTGGCTGCGCCGGGCGATCGAGACGGTGCTGTTCGCGCTCGGCGGGATGCCGGGCTTCGTGACCGCGCTGCTCCTGCTGTGGATCTTCGCGGCCTGGCTCCAGGTGCTGCCGTCGGGCGGGCTGAACCGGCCCGGTGAGCCGATCACGCTCGGGGTGCTGGTCCCGCACCTGGTCCTGCCCGCGCTGGCGCTGTCGTTCGGGCACCACTTCGGGACCTACGCGCGGCTGGTGCAGACCGGCGTCGGGCGGCTGCGCGGCGCGCCGCACGTGGCGAACGCGCGGGCGCGCGGGCTGGCCCGCCGGACGGTGACGGCGCGGCACCTGCTGCGGCCGGGCCTCGTGCCGTTCGCGGCGCGGCTCGGCGTGGGCGTGGGCGGCCTGATCGCCGGGGCCTACGCCACCGAGATGATCTTCTCGTGGCCGGGCGTCGGGCGGCAGACGATCCTGGCCGCGCAGAAGGAGGACTACCCGGTGCTGGCCGCGCTGGTGCTGGTCGCCGGGGTGGTGGTGATCGCGGCGAACCTGCTGGGCGACCTGGCGGTGGCGTGGCTGGACCCGCGCGTCCGCCTCGGCGGCGCACCTCCTGGCGGCGCGTCCGGAACGACGACGGCGTCAGCGACGGATGGGCCCGCCGCCAGCACGGGGAAGGCCGCCGATGTCCTCCACTGACCACCTGGCCGAACGGCCTCTCACAGGCACCGGCGCCCCGGCCTCGGGGGACGGGGCGCCGGGCACGACCCTCGGCACGGCACGTCCGGGCTTCCTCGCCCTGCGGCTGCCGGTGCGGCGGCCCGGCGTGTGGGCCGCCGCGATCGTGCTGGCCCTGCTGGTGCTGGCGGCGCTCTGCGCGCCGCTGCTGACCCCCTACGACCCGCTCGCCACCGACACCGACGCCACCGGCCTGCCGCCGGGCTCGCCCGGCCACCCGCTGGGCACCGACCTGCTGGGCCACGACCTGCTGGCGCGGCTGCTGTACGGGGCGCGGACCTCGCTGCTGGTCGGCCTGGTCGCCGCGCTGATCACCGTGCTGGCCGGGGTGCTGCTGGGCGGCCTCGCCGCCGCCGGGCCGCGCTGGCTGGACGGCCTGGTCGCGCGGGTCGCCGACGTGCTGCTGTCGCTGCCGATGCTGATCGTGGTGACGGCGCTGGCCGCGCTGCTCGGCCGCTCCCTGGGCACGGTCGTGCTCGCGGTGGCGGTGACGGGCTGGATGCCGGTCGCGCTGGTCGCCCGCGCCGAGCTGATCAGCCAGCGCGAGCGGCTGTACGTGCGGGCCGCCTACGCGCTCGGCCTGTCGCGCCGCCAGGTGCTGGTCCGGCACCTGCTGCCGGGCGCGCTGCCGCCGATCGCCTCGATCGCGGCGTTCGAGGTCGGGCACGCGATCCTGACCGAGTCCACGCTGAGCTTCTTCGGCCTCGGCATCCCGCCGAACCGGCCGAGCTGGGGCAACCTGCTCACCGAGGCGCAGGCCCACCTGCTGACCGGCGAGTGGTACACCGTGGCGTTCCCGGCGGCCTGCATCGTGGTCACGATCCTGGCGGTCAACGTGCTGGCCTCGGCGGCCGCGAGCGGCGAGGGGCGGGCATGGTGACGGGCAGGACGACGGACACGGCGGCGGGCACCGCGAACGCGTTGAAGATCGAGGACCTCACCATCCGGGTGCCCGGCCGCACGGTCGTGGACGGCCTGTCGCTGGCGGTCGCCCCCGGCCGGGTGGTGGCGCTGGTCGGGCCGAGCGGCAGCGGCAAGAGCCTCACCGCCCGCTCGGTGGTCCGGCTGCACGATCCCGAGCACCGCGTCACCGTCACCGGCCGCGTCCTGCTCGGCGACACCGACGTGCTGGCCCTGGGACGGCGCGAACTGCGCGAGGTCCGGGGTCGCCGCGTCGGCTACGCGTTCCAGGACGCCGCCGCCAGCCTCAACCCGACCGTCACCGTGGGCCGCCACCTCACCGAGACCGTCCGCGCGCACGGCGCGGGCGACCCGCACGCCCTGGGCGCCGCCGCGCTCGAACGGTGCGGTCTGGCGGCCGACCAGGTGTGGGACGCGCGCCCCTACGAGCTGTCGGGCGGGCAGGCGCAGCGCGTCGCGCTGGCGCTGGCCACCGTGCTGGAGCCGGACCTGCTGATCGCCGACGAGGTCACCACCGCGCTGGACCCGGTCACCCAGGCCGAGGTGCTGGACACCGTCCGGGCGCAGGCCGCCGGGCAGGGCCGCGCGGTGCTGCTGATCACCCACGACCTCGCCGTGGCGGGCCGCTGGGCCGACGAGGTCGCGGTGCTGTCGGAGGGCCGGATCGTCGAGCAGGGGCCGAGCGCGGAGCTGCTGGCCCGGCCGCGCGCCGCGTTCACCCGCGCCCTGGTCGCCGCCGCCCGCCTGGACGCCGCGCTGGAGGCGCCCGGGGAGGCCTCCGGCGGCGAGCCGCTGCTGGAGACGCGGGACGTGCGGCGCGTGCTGCGCGGCAAGGGCCGGGTCACCCGCGCGCTGGAGGGCGTGGACTTCGCCGTCCGCCCCGGCGAGGCGGTCGCGGTCGTGGGCCGCAGCGGCTCGGGCAAGTCCACCCTGGTCGGCGTGCTGGCCGCGCTGGACCGGCCCGACGCGGGGCGGGTCGTGGCGGCCGGGCGCGACGTGTGGGGGCTGCGCGACCGCGAGCGGCGCGAGCTGCGGCGCGGCTCGGGGCTGGTGTTCCAGGACGCGCTGGCCTCCTTCGACCCCCGCTACACCGTCGGCCGGGTCGTCGCCGAGGCGCTGGGCGGCCGCAGGGGCCGGGAAGCGGAAGTGGGCGCGCTGCTGGAGCGCGTCGGCCTCGACCCGGCGATGGCGGGCCGCCGTCCCGCGTCGCTGTCGGGCGGCGAGCGCCAGCGCGTCGCGCTGGCCCGCGCGCTGGCCGCCGGGCCGCGCGTCCTGGTCGCCGACGAGCCCACCACCGGCCTGGACGTCCTGGCCCAGGAGCGCGTCCTGGCGCTGCTGGCCGAGCTGCGCCGCGACACCGGCCTCGCGGTCGTGTTCGTCACCCACGACCTGCGGGTGGCCCGGCGCGTCGCCGACCGCGTGGTGGTGCTGGCCGCCGGCCGGGTCGCCGAGGACCTGCCCGCCGGCGCGCTGGACGGCGCCGCGCACCCCGAGACCCGCGCGCTGCTGGCCGCGACGCCCGCGATGGCGGACCCGGCCGGAGCGAGCCCGCACGGGTAAGCGAAGGGCAATAACGCGGTGATCGTCCGGCAGGGCGCGTCCGCCGCGCCCGGCCTTCCCGTCCCCGGCTGCGAGGTTGGAGATTCCCGGCGGATCGGTCCCAGGGGACGGGGTGTGCGGTGGGCGTGGCGAAGGCGACCGTGGGTGCGATGGTCGCGGCGGTACTGGCGGCGGGCGCGGTGCGCGGCTGCGGGCTGTGGGGGACGGGGGCGCGGGAGCCCGCCGTCCGGACCGGGCCGTCCCCGGGCACGGCGGCCGGCGCCGCCGAGGCTGCCGAACGCCGTCCCGCCCTGATCGGCGACGGCTCCACCGCCTTCACCGGCCGCCAGCCCCGCCTGGCCCGCCCCGAGCGGATGAGCCCCGGCCGGCGGCCCCCGCAGTTCGTGGTGTTCTCCTGGGACGGCGCGGGCGAGGACTCCAACCGGCTGTTCTCGCGCTTCCGCGAGCTGGGCGCCGAGCTGGGCGCGACCCAGACCTTCTTCCTCAGCGGCATCTACCTGCTGCCGAAGTCCGAGCGGATGCGCTACCGGCCGCCGGGCCACCCGCGCGGCGCGTCGGCGATCAGCTACCTGTCCGACGACGCGGTGCGCCGCACGCTGGGCGAGGTCGGCCGCGCCTGGAGCGGCGGCAACGAGATCGGCACCCACTTCAACGGCCACTTCTGCGGCCCCACCGGCGTGGCCTCCTGGACGCCCGCGCAGTGGCGCTCGGAGATCGAGCAGGCCAAGTGGTTCGTCAAGAACTGGAAGACCACGACCGGCTGGAAGGACCGGCCGCCGCTGCCGTTCGACTACGACGCCGAGCTGATCGGCGGCCGCACGCCCTGCCTGGAGGGCCGCGCCAACGTGCGCAAGGCCGCCCGCGGCCTGGGCTTCCGCTACGACTCCAGCGGCAACGGCGCGCAGGTCTGGCCGAGGCGGCGCGACGGGCTGTGGGACATCCCGCTCCAGCAGGTGCCGCTGCCCGGCCGCGGCCGCGAGGTGCTGGCGATGGACTACAACTACATGGCCAACGGGGCGGGCGGCGCGGCGATGCGCGCGAGCCTGATGAGCGGCTTCGAGCGCGCCTACGACGGCAACCGCGCGCCGCTGATCGTCGGCAACCACTTCGAGCAGTGGCGGGGCGGGGTCTACATGGAGGCCGTCGCCGACGTCATGCGGGCGGTGTGCACCAAGCCGGAGGTGCGCTGCGTGTCGTTCCGCGCGCTGGTGGACTGGCTGGACGCGCAGGACCCCCGCGTGCTGGCCGAGCTGCGGCGCCTCGGCGTGGGCGAGCGCCCGGCCGCCGGCTGGCCGGACGGCACGCCGGAGCCGGCGCTCGCCAAGCCCTGACCCCTCGCGTCACACCCTGAGGGAGAGCGTCGCCAGCGCGTCCACCAGCACCTTCATGTCGGGCTGCTCGGCGGCCTCGTCCAGGGCGTTCTGGAGCGCGGCGTTGTGCGTGGGGCCGGCCTCGGCCAGCAGCGCGCGGCCCTGCTCGGTGACCTCGGCGTAGATGCCGCGCCGGTCCTCCTCCGACAGGACGCGGCGCAGCAGGCCGCGCTTCTCCAGGCGGGTGGCCAGGCGCGTGGTCGCGCTCTGGCTGAGCACCAGGAGCGAGGCGAGCTCCTGCATCCGCAGGTGCCGCCCCTCGGGGCCGCCCAGGCGGTGCAGGACGCAGAACTCGTTGACGCTCAGGCCGTGCTCGGACTGCAGGGCGCGGCCGATGCGGTCCTCGATGCGCGCCTGGAGGGCCGCCAGCGTCCGCCAGCCCTGGCCGCGCGCCTCCTCGGACCGTGACATGGGCCACCCCTCCCGCGTTTGCCCGTGGCGTTAGTTGCATGGTGAGATAGCAGGCGTTTGCAAGTAACCGGCGTGTGCAACTAATGCATGTGCTCGCTATCCGCGTACGCCCGTCACTCTACCCGAGGAGGTAGGACGTGCCCCTCGCCCTGCTCGCCCTGGCCCTGGGGGCCTTCGGTATCGGCACCACCGAGTTCGTGATCGCCGGCCTGCTGCCCGACCTGGCCGCCGACTTCCACACCTCCATCCCCACCGCCGGGCTGCTGGTGTCCGGCTACGCGTTCGGCTGCGTGGTCGGCGCGCCGCTGGTCACCGCGCTCGGCGCGCGGCTGCCCCGCAAGACGATGCTGCTGGGGCTGATGGCGCTGTTCGTGGCCGCGCACCTGCTGTCGGCGCTGGCCCCCTCGTTCGCGCTGCTGCTGGCCGCGCGGATCGTGGCCTCGTTCGCGCACGGCGCGTTCATCGGCATCGGCTCGGTGGTGGCCGCCGACCTGGTGCGGCCGGAGAAGCGCGCGAGCGCCGTCGCGCTGATGTTCAGCGGCCTCAGCGTCGCCAACGTGCTGGGCGTCCCGGCCGGGACCTTCCTCGGCCAGCAGCTCGGCTGGCGCTCCACCTTCTGGGCCGTCGCCGCGATCGGCGTCGTCGCCCTGGCCGGGCTGGCGGTGCTGGTGCCCCGGCGGCCCCGCCCCGAGACCGGCCTGCGGCACGAGCTCGCGGCCTTCCGCAGTGGCCAGGTCTGGCTGGTGCTCGCCATGACCGCCGTCGGCTGGGCCCCCGCGCTCGCCGTGGTCACCTACGTCGCGCCGCTGCTGACCGAGGTCACCGGCTTCTCCAAGGGCGCGGTCCCGCTCGTGATGACGCTGCTCGGCGTCGGCATGGTCGGCGGCAGCCTGATCGGCGGCCGCTACGCAGACCGCGCCCCGCTGGCCAGCCTGTACGCCTCCCTGGCCGCGCTGACGGTCACCTCGGCGGTGCTGCTGGCGGCGGTGCACGACAAGGTCGCGGCCGTCGTGATGCTGACGGTGTTCGGCGTGGTGGCCTCGGCGACCATCCCGGTGCTCCAGACGCGGGTGCTGAACAAGGCGTCGGAGGCCCAGACCCTGGCCTCGGCCGCCAACGTCGCCGCGTTCAACCTCGGCAACACCCTCGGCCCGGCCCTCGGCGGGCTGACCATCGGGGCCGGGCTCGGCTACGACTCGCCGCTGTGGGTGGCCGCGCTGATGGGCGCGGCGGGCCTCGCCATCGCGCTGGTGTCGGGCACGCTGGAGCGGCGCTCGGCGGCCCGGCCGGAGCGGCCGGCCGTCCCGGCGGACGGGGGCGTCCCGGCCATGAGGTAGCGGCCGGTAAATCGGTTTCGGCCGCCTCAGGGCGCTGCGTAGGGTGCGGGCCATGGTCTCGCTCGGGCAGCTGCTCGCCTTCTCCGCCATGGCCGTCGCCATCATCCTCGTCCCCGGCCCCACGATCCTGTTCGTGGTCGGCCGGGCCCTCGCCCAGGGCCGCCGCGCCGCGCTGACCAGCGTGGCCGGCAACACCCTGGGCGTGCTGGCGCTCAGCATGGCGGTGGCGCTGGGCGTCGGCTCGCTCGTGGCGCGCTCGGCGCTCGTGTTCACCGCCGTGAAGCTGGTGGGCGCGGCCTACCTGATCTACCTGGGCGTGCAGGCGTTCCGGCGCCGCCGCTCCTTGCAGGAGGCCCTGGGCGCACCCGTGGAACGGCGCGGGCGGGACCTGCGGCAGGGCTTCGTCGTCGGGGTGACCAACCCCAAGACGACGGTGTTCTTCGCGGCCGTGCTGCCGCAGTTCGTGGTGCCCGAGCAGGGGGGCGTACCGGTGCAGATGGTGGTGTTCGGGCTGGTCTTCTGCGTGATCGCGCTGCTGTGCGACAGCATGTGGGGCCTGGTGGCGGGGACGGCGCGCGACTGGTTCGCCCGGTCGCCGCGCCGCCTGTCGGCGGTCGGCGGCACCGGCGGGCTGATGATGATCGGCCTCGGCGTGACCGTCGCCGCCACCGGCCGCAAGGACTGAACGGCCTCCGGCGGGCTCAGCCGGCGGTGTCGGAGACCTTCTCGCCCGACCCCGCGTCGATCTCGATGGAGCGCTTGCCGCCGCCGGTCTGCACGTCGGCCTCCCAGACGGTGCGGCCCTGGTGCCCGTCGAGGTTCAGCTCGGTGATCCGGCCGTCGCCCGCGATCTGGAGGATCTTGTCGGCGGCGGCCCGGTAGTCGACCTTGGCGGCCTTGACGCGGTCCTGGTGCTTGGTCTTGTCGGCCGCGCCCTCCTTCTTGGGGGTGTCGCTGACGACCTTGCCGTCGGCGGCGTCGACCACGACCTCGTGCTCGGTGCCGTCCCGGGTGACGGTCTGGACCTCCCACTGCGAGCCGTTGTCCTCGGTCTCGATGGAGATGACCGTGCTGTCGGGCACCTTGGCGAGGGCGGCCTTGGCGGCGCGATCCAGGCTCGCCCGGTCGGCCTGCGCGGGAGCGGTGAGCGTGATACCGGACGCGGAGGGCGTGGCGGCGGCGCTGGTGCTGGCGGCGGCGCTCGGGGACGCGGAGGCGGACGGGGACGAGTCGGCGTCCCCGCAGGCCCCCAGCGCCACGACGGCGGCGCAGGCGACTCCGGACACGCGCAGGACCAGGGACGAGTTGACGGACATACGCGCACGTTAGGCCCGGTCAGGGGCCGGATCGCCGACGTTTGCCCGAAGATCCGCTTCTCTTGGGGCCGTTTTTGCGGCCCGGCTCACAGCTCGCCCAGCGACAGCTCCTCGAAGCGCGCCTGCACGGCCCGGTCGTCGCTCCAGCGGGAGGTCGCGAGGATGCCCGAGGGGCCCGACGGAACGAAGGAGATCTTCTCGTCGCTCCGGGCGACCGGCTTCCCGTCCACCCAGAAGCCGAGCTGCAGCCGGGACGGCTCCAGCGCGGTGCGGGTCCAGGCGCACGCGGCCTGGAGGCGGTGGGGGCCGCTCGCGTCGAACCCCGGAACCCGCTGCTGGACGCGGCGGTCGAGTTCGACGCCGCCGACGTAGGGGTTCCGCTTCACCATGATGATCTCGGCGAGCCCGTTGCGGGTCAGATGGAAGCGCACGCCGCTGGTGGCGGAGGCGTAGTGGCAGTACAGGCCGACCGTGTCGTCCTCGGCCAGGGTGCTGGCGGGCGTGTCGGCCCCGGGCTTCTCGTTGAAGCGGACGCGCGTGTCGAGGAGCTGGGCGCGCAGGTTCGAGCCGACTTTGCCGGGGACGCTCTCGAAGATGTCGTCGCCGTACCGGTTGGTGAGGATGTAGGAGCCGTTGTCGTAGTACTCCCGGCCGTCGGCGCTGCCGGTGTCCAGGCCCGATCTCGGGTCGTCGAAGCTGTCGGTGTAGAGGGTCCGCTTGGCCTGCGGCGGCGGGCCGCTGAAGTCGAAGGTGGTGCGCAGCGGCTCGGCGGCGGGCTTGGGCGTCGTGGCCGCCGGACGCGGCCTGGCCCTGGGCTCGTCCCCCTCGGAGAGCAGCGGCACGAGGACGGCCGCCGCGACGGCGAGCGCCGCCGCCGCTCCGACCGGAAGGAGCCACCGCTTGCGCGACCGGCGCCGGACCGGCGGATCGACCACCGTGGCGGCCGCGGGCCGGGGCCCCGCGGGGCGCCCGGTGAGCAGCCCGAGCAGGTCGTCGGCGTGCGGGCGCCGGGCGGGGTCCTTCTCCAGCGCGCGCCTGACGGGCTCGTGCAGGGCGGGGTCGAGTCCGTCGAGGTCGGGTTCGGCTTCGGCGACCCGGCGGATGATCTCGGGGACGGTGCGTCCGATGAAGGGCGCGCGTCCGGTGCCGGCGAACGCCACGACGCACCCCCAGGCGAACACGTCGGCGGCGGGGGAGACGGGGCCACCGTTGACGATCTCGGGCGCGATGTAGGCGGGCGTGCCGACGAACTGCCCCGTCCGGGTCGGGCCGTCCACGGCGTCGAGAGCACGGGCGATGCCGAAGTCGATCACACGGGGCCCGGTGGGGGACAGCAGGACGTTGGCGGGCTTGAGGTCGCGGTGCACGATGCCCGCGCCGTGGATGGCGTTCAGCGCCGTCGCGATGCCCACCGCCAGCGCATCCAGATCGCCGCCGCGCATGGGCCCGTCCCGCCGGACGGCTTCTTCGAGCGTGGGGCCGTTGACGTACTCGGTGACCACGTAGAGGGGATCGCCGTCCAACCGGGCGTCCAGCACCGCCGCCGTGCAGAAGCGCCGGACCTGCCTTGCGGCGGTCACTTCGCGCCGGAACCGCTCCTGGAAGGCCGCGTCCTCGCTGAGGTCCGCGTTGATGACCTTGACGGCGACCTTGCGCCCCTCGGGGTCCTCGCCCAGGAAGACCGTCCCCATGCCGCCCCGCCCGAGCCGCCTGACCAGCCGGTAGGGCCCCAGGGTCTCGGGATCGCTCGAACGCAGGGGAGACGCGGGCATCGTCGCTCCAGGATTCGGGGAATGATCGAATCCTAGGGGAAGCCCGACGACCTTTGTCAGAGTTCTCCGCGCCCGCCGTCAGGCCCGGCTACCCGCGCGGGGCGAGCACCTCGACGTGGGTCACCGGGGGCTTGCGGCCGAAGCGCCGGCGCAGCGGGTACAGCGCCGCCACCACCAGCAGGCTCACCAGGGACGCGACCAGCTGGGAGCGCAGGTCCGGCATCACCGCCATCGACACCAGCACCGCGCCCAGGGCGATGACCACCAGCCAGGACAGGTACGGGTAGCCCCACATCCGGTAGGTGAGGCTCGCCGGGTCCTCGCGCTCCAGGCGGGCCCGCAGCCGGAGCTGGGAGAACATGATCGCCAGGTAGACGAAGGCGAGGATGACGCCGATCGAGTTCATCAGGAACTTGAACACCGCGTCGGGGGAGACGTAGGAGGCGATCACCGCGCCCCAGGCGGCGACGGTGCCCAGCAGGACCGCGCGCACCGGCACGCCGTTGCGGTTCAGCTTGACCAGACCCGCCGGGGCGTCGCCGTCGCGGGTCAGCACGTACAACATCCGGGACGACACGTAGATCGCCGAGTTCAGCACCGACAGCACCGCGGTGAGGATGACCGCCTGCATCAGGGTGCCGGCCGCCGGGACGCCGATCCGCTCCAGCGCGCTGACGAACGGGCTGGTCAGCACCTTGGCGTCGTTCCACGGCAGGATCGCCACCACCAGGAAGATCGACAGCACGTAGAACAGGCCGACCCGCCACAGCACGTTGCTGGTGGCGCGCGCCACCGCGCGGCCGGGCTCGTTGCTCTCGGCGGCGGCGATGGTGACGATCTCGGTGCCGCCGAAGGCGAACATCACCGCCACGATGGCGGTGAAGATCGAGGTGACGCCGTTGGGCGCCAGGCCGCCGTGCGCGGTCAGGTTGCCCAGCCCGCCCGGCGCGTCCGGCCACAGCCCGAGCACGTACAGGACGCCGAGCACGGCGAAGACCACGATCGCGGCGACCTTGATCGAGGCGAACCAGAACTCGAACTCGCCGAACGACTTCACCGACACCAGGTTGACGGCCGTCATCACCACCAGCAGCGCCGCCGCCAGCACCCACTGCGGCAGGTCGATCCAGGCCGCCAGGATCGCCGCCCCGGCCACCGCCTCGGCGCCGACCAGGATCACGTACAGGTACCAGTAGAGCCAGCCGATCGTGAACCCGGCCGCCGGTCCCAGCGCCATCCGGGCGTACTCGGCCAGGGACCCGGCCACCGGGCGCGCCACCACCATCTCGCCGAGGGCGCGCAGCACGCACAGCACGAGCAGGCCCGCGGCCGCGTACGACACGATCGCGGCCGGTCCGGCCGTCCGGATCACGTTGCCGCTGCCGACGAACAGGCCCGCGCCGACCGCGCCGCCGATCGCGAGCATGGTCATGTGGCGGCGGCGCAGCCCTGCCTGCAAGCTGTTCTGCTGGTTTTCGGACATCCCCGACCTTTTGCTGGGCACGCGTTCTGGGCAGGGCTTTACCCTAGATGGCCTGCTGCGATGCTCGTGATCGGGGCTGCGGGGTCCTGTTTCGGTCAGGTGATCTCTGACATCTCGTAGTCGTCGAAACGGCCGGTGATCAAGGAGTTCGCCCCCGTCCCGGCGGGGTGGACGGCCAGCGCGTCGGTGCCCCGGCGCAGCGAGCCGACGGTGTCGACGTAGGGCGAGGGGAAGACGGACTTGCCCTCGGCCCACACGCGCAACCGGGTGTTGGGGCGGGTCAGGTCCACCTCGACCTGGAGGCGCACGAATCCGCCGGGCGTGTAGGAGGCGACCTTGGCGGTCTTGGCGAACGTCGGCTTGCCGCCGACGACCTTGCGGAGCCGGACCGTGCCGTCCTGGCGCAGCATGACCTCGTAGCGGTCGTCGTTCCGGCTCAGCAGGTGCAGGCCCGCATACCCCTTCCCGTCCTTGTCGATCTTCACCTGGACCTCGTGCAGGGTGCTGCTGCCGTTCCTCGGCGACAGGGCGGTGGGCAGCACGCAGCGCCGCGCGCTGCTGGCCGCGTCGGCCTCGATCGCCAGCTCCTCCTGGTCGATGAAGCCGCAGCCGCCGGCGCCCCAGCCGCCCGAGTCGTCGGTGAAGGTCTCCTTCTGGACGAGCGAGGCGCCGGTGGCGGGCGGGCCGTCGGTCGGAGCGGCGGGCTGGAGGGGAGCTCTGTACACCTTCGGGTCCTCCTCGCCGGACTGCGTGAGCCAGCCGATGAAACCCCCGATGCCGATCGCGATCACGATGAGGCCGATCCGCTGGGGCCATCCGCCGCCGGGGGATCCGGAGTCTTCGGAGGGGGCTTCGGCCTCGGCGGACGGCTGCTCGGGCCCTTCCCCCTCCGGAGCGGGGACGGACTCTGACGGCCGCTCCTCGACGGGCAGGACGCTGGTGGGATCGGGCGTACTGGAGCCGGTCAGCCATTTCAGGATCTCGTCGATCTTCGGGCGCTGCTCGGGGTCTTTCTCCAGCGCGCGCCTGACGGGCTCGTGCAAGGCGGGGTCGAGTCCGTTGAGGTCGGGTTCGGCTTCGGCGACCCGGCGGATGATCTCGAGGGTGGTCTTTCCGTCGAACGGTTTGCGTCCGGTGCCCGCGAACGCCACCACGCAGCCCCAGGCGAACACGTCGGCGGCGGGGGAGACGGGGCCACCGTTGACGATCTCGGGCGCGATGTAGGCGGGCGTGCCCATGAACTGCCCGCTGGGGGTGGGGCCGTCCACGGCGTCGAGGGTGCGGGCGATACCGAAGTCGATCACGCGGGGGCCGGTGGGGGAGAGCAGGACGTTGGCGGGCTTGAGGTCGCGGTGCACGATGCCCGCGTCGCGGATGGCCTTCAGCGCCGTCGCGATGCCCACTGCGAGCGCCTCGAGATCGCCACCGCGTATGGGCCTGTCCCGCCGGACGGCCTCTTCGAGCGTGAGCCCGTTCACGTACTCGGTGACCACGTAGAGAGGGGCGCCGTCCAACCGGGCGTCCAGCACCGCCGCCGTGCAGAAGCCCCGCACCCGTCGCGCGGCGGTCACCTCGCGCCGGAACCGCTCCTGGAAGGCCGCGTCCTCGCTGAGATCCGCCTTGATGACCTTGACGGCGACCTCGTGCCCTTCGGCGTCCTCGCCCAGGAAGACCGTTCCCATGCCGCCTTGTCCGAGGCGGGCTTTCAGCCGGTAGGGGCCGAGTTGCCGAGGGTCTTCGGAGCGGAGGCTTTCCGGCATGGCGGCTCCTTCAGCTGATCCGATGGACGCTGTAGTCGTCGAAGGCCACGCTGACCTCATCCTCGTTGTCGCCGGGATGCACGGCCAGGGCGTCGGCCCCGCCCTGCCGGGGCGCGTCGGCGTCGCGGGCCGTCAGCGCCAGGTGGCCGTTGGCCCAGACGCGGAAGCGGTTCTCCCCGGCGGCCTGGTTCACCTCGACCTGGAGCCGGTTGGCGGCGGTGGGCATGAATCCGCTGACCAGGGCGTCCTGGACGCTGGCCGGGACCGCCGCGCCGTCCACCGTCTTACGGAAGCGGACCTTGCCGGCGGAGCTCAGCAGCACCTCGTAGCGGATCGTCGGCGAGGCGTCGGAGTCGGCCAGGACCAGGCCGCCGTACCAGACGGGGGTTCCCGGCGCGTTCTCCAGGAAGGTCAGCCTGACGTCGTGCAGCGTGCGGCCCGGCGCGCCCGACCGACCGCTGGGCTCGCGGCACTCGTCCATGCCGCTGTCGCCGTCGGCGGTGACCTCCAGGGCGCCGCCGGAGTAGGAGCCGCAGTCCCCGTCGTCCCAGCCGGTGGCGGCGGTGCCGAAGGAGTCCGCGGGGACGATCGCCGCGCCGGGCTTGGGCGATGCGGCGTCGCGGGTCGCGGGGGCACCGGCAGGGGCTGCGGGGTCGGTGCCGGTGCCGCGGGCCAGGTAGGACCAGCCCGCGCCGTTGGCCAGGAGGACGGCGATCGCGATCACCGCCAGGGCGCGGCGCTTGCGGCGCGGGGGCACGGGGGAGTGGTCTGTCCGGGTCGGCGGGGACGGGGCGGCGGGGGCCGGGCGTCCGCCCGTCAGGCTCGTGATCAGCTCTTGCGCGCTCGGCCGCCGGGACGGGTCCTTGTCGAGCGCCGTCGCCACCAGGTCCCGCAGCGCCGGGTCCAGCCCGGTCAGGTCCGGCTCCTCGTGCGCGACGCGGTAGAGCACCTCGGGGACGGTGCGCCCGGTGAACGGCGCGTGCCCGGTGCCTGCGTACGCCACCACGCATCCCCAGGCGAACACGTCGGCGGCCGGAGAGACCGCGCCGCCCGTCATCAGTTCGGGCGCGATGTAGGCGGGTGTGCCGACGAACTGCCCCGTCCGGGTGGGGCCGTCCACGGCGTCGAGAGCACGGGCGATGCCGAAGTCGATCACGCGGGGGCCGGTGGGGGACAGCAGGACGTTGGCGGGCTTGAGGTCGCGGTGCACGATGCCCGCGCCGTGGATCGCTGTCAGCGCCGTGGCGATGCCCACCGCGAGCGCGTCCAGGTCGCCGCCGCGCATCGGGCCGCGTTCGGCGACCGCCTCGTCCAGCGTCGGGCCCTCGACGTACTCGGTGACCACATAGAGGGGATCGCCGTCCAGCTGAGCGTCCAGTACGGCGGCGGTGCAGAAGCGCCGCACCTGCCGCGCGGCGGTCACCTCGCGCCGGAACCGCTCCTGGAAGGCCGCGTCCTCGCCCAGCTCCGCGTTGATGACCTTGACGGCGACCTTGTGCCCCTCGGCGTCGGTGCTCAGGTACACCGTGCCCATGCCGCCCCGGCCCAGGCGCTCGGTCAGCCGGTAGGTCCCGAGCTGGGGCGGATCGGAGGAGCGCAGCGGTGCGGGGGCCATGGGCCGGAGGCTACCGGATGCGCGATCACCGCAGGCCGTACGCTGATCCCATGGACGTGAGCGTGGACGTGCTCGGACCGGACTACGAGGCGATCGAGCTGCCGCTCGGGGAGGACGCCGAGGGGCCGGTCGTGGCCACCCTGGTGCGCCGCCGCGCCACCGACCCCGGCCGCCGCGCCGTGCTGTACGTGCACGGCTTCATCGACTACTTCTTCCAGAAGCACCTGGCCGACCACTACCTGGACCGGGGCTTCGACTTCTACGCCCTCGACCTGCGCAAGTACGGCCGCTCGCTCCGCCCGCACCAGACGCCCAACTTCGTCGACAGCCTCACCGACTACTTCCCCGAGATCGACGCGGCCGTCCGGATCGTCCGCGAGGAGGACGGCCACGACGTCGTGCTGCTGAACGGTCACTCCACCGGCGGCCTGGTCGCGGCGCTGTGGGCCGACCGGGTGCGGGGCCGGGGCCTGGTCGACGGCCTGTTCCTCAACAGTCCGTTCCTGGACATCAACGCGCCCCTGGCCACCCGCAAGGTCGGCGCGGCCGTGGCGGGCGCGCTGCGCGCCCGGTTCCCCAAGGCCGTGCTGCCCGCCGCCGTGTCGGAGGCCTACCCGCGCTCCCTGCACCGCGACCACGACGGCGAGTGGGACTTCGACCTGGCCTGGAAGCCGATCGAGGGCTTCCCCGTGCGCGCCGCGTGGCTGGCGGCCGTCCGGCGCGGGCAGCGGCGCGTGCACGCCGGGCTCGACATCGACGTGCCGGTGCTGGTGATGTCGTCGGACCGCACCGTCAGGCCCCAGGGGGGCGTGCTGGACGTCTCCGGCGGCGACGCCGTGCTGGACGTGGCGCACATGGCCCGCTGGGCGCCGCGCCTCGGCCGCACCGTCACGCTGGTGCGGATCGAGGGCGGGCTGCACGACCTGGTGCTGTCGGCCGAGCCCGCCCGCGACCGGGTGTTCGCCGAGCTGGACCGCTGGACGCGCGGCTACCTGCCCGCCTAGTCGTTGATCTTCGCGACGCCGTAGTCGTCGAAGTCGGCGACGACCTCCTGCGCGGCGTTGCCGCCCCGGTTCACCAGCACGCCCACCGAGGAGCCGGTCAGCGGCCCGTCCTTGTCGGTCTCGTCCAGCACCCGGTCGCCGTTGACCCACAGCCGCAGCCGCGCCGTCTTGCCGCCGTCCTCGGACTCGCAGGCGATCTGCAGCTTGTTCGGCTTGCCCGCCTCGAAGCCCGGCACCGAGTCGGGCGTGGCCAGCTCCTTGGTGCCCTGCTCGCCCGACCACTTGCGCAGCGTCGCGCCCTTGCCGTCGTTGCGCACCAGGAAGACGTAGGCGCGCTCCTTCTTGTCGTCGGACTCGTCGGTGGCCATGCACAGCAGCCCGTACTGCCCGTCCGGGGCGACCTGGGCGGGGGTGACGGTCGCGCCGATCAGCGCCCGCTTCGGCATCTCGGACTTGACCGGGGCGAAGCGCCAGCGCAGGGCGGTGTTCTCCCCGTCGGTCTGCACCCGGTACTTGCCGCCGACGTAGCCGGAGTCCTTGAGGGAGGCGTTGAACTCGCCGCCGTGCCAGCCGGAGTTGGTGGTGGAGAAGTCGTCGTCGAAGACGCTGGCGGTGTTGCTCGGCGGCCCGCCGCCCAGCAGCGAGTACAGGCCGAAGCCGGCCACCAGCACCCCGGCGAGGACCGCCGCGCCGATCAGCAGCGGCTTGCGGGGCAGGTCGCCCGGGGACGGCCGGCCGCCGCGGGCGGGCGGGGCGCCCGCCGGCTCCTGCCGGGTCGCGTCCTCGCCCAGCAGCGCCGTGGCGGCCGGGCGCCGCGCCGGCGTCGAGGGCGTCTGCGGGGCCTGAGGCGCCTGCGGCGGCCGCCAGGCGGCCTGCGCCCCGCCGCCCGACGGGCCGTGCCACTGAGCCTGGACGGTCTCGGCGAGCTGCGCCGGGTTGGGCTCGGCGGTCCCCACCAGCCGGGCCAGCAGCTCCTGCACCGACGGCCGGTTGCGCGGGTCCTTGTCCAGCGCCGCGCCGACCAGAGCGCGCAGCGAGGGGTCCAGGTCGTCGAGCTTCGGCGGCTCGTGCGCGACCCGGTAGAAGATCTCCGGCACGGTGTTGCCCGCGAACGGCGCGCGCCCCGTCCCCGCGTAGCCGACCACGCAGCCCCAGGAGAACACGTCGGAGGCCGGGGTGATCGGCTCGCCGCGCAGCAGCTCCGGCGGCAGGTAGTTGGGGGTGCCGACCAGCTGGCCGGTACGGGTGGGGCCCTCGGCGGCGTCGAGCGCGCGGGCGATGCCGAAGTCGATCACCCGGGGGCCGGTCGCCGACAGCAGCACGTTGGCCGGCTTGAGGTCGCGGTGCACGATCCCCGCGCCGTGGATGGCCGCCAGCGCCGTCGCCACGCCGACCGCGAGGCCCTCCAGGTCCGAGCCGGGCAGCGGGCCCCGCTCGGCCACCGCGCGCTCCAGGCTCGGCCCCTCGATGTACTCGGTGACCACGTACAGCGGCTCGGTCGCCAGCTCGGCGTCCAGCACCGGCGCGGTGCAGAACCGGCGCACCTGCCGCGCGGCGGTCACCTCGCGCTGGAACCGGTCGCGGAAGGCCGCCTCGCCGGCCAGCTCCCGGTTGATCACCTTCACCGCGACGCGGCGGCCGCCGGCGTCCTGGGCCAGGAACACCGTGCCCATGCCGCCGCGGCCGAGCCGGGACAGCAGCCGGTAGGGCCCGAGCTCCCGCGGGTCCTCCGGCCGGAGGGCGTCGTTGTCTCCCGTGTGCGTGGTCATCGTGGTCCTGGAGGGTCGGGGGGCCGATGTGCCTGAAACCCTACAGACTGCCAGAGATGCCGGAAGGTTCAGATCCAGTCGCGCATGGTCTCGCGGGCCAGCGCCACGCAGCTCTCCACCCGCGCGGCGACGGTCGCGGGGTCCCACACCTCGTGCCGGGCGCAGTCCTCGAAGGCGACCCGGGCGGCCCCGGAGTGGAAGGCCACCACGATCTGCGGGCGCAGGTCGGTCTCGGGGTCCACGCCCTGGCGGCGGGCGATCTCGGCGGCCAGCGTCTTGTCGGCGGCGCTGTGCCGGGCCATCTGCGCGGCGATGAGCGCGGGCGTGGCCTCGATCACCTTGCGGATGCGGCGGAAGCGCTCGATCTCCTGCGGGCCGCTGCCGGCGATGACGCGCAGCACCACCCGCAGCGCCTCGAACAGGGCGGTGAACGGCGGCTCGGCGGGCGGCCGCGCCGCCAGCTCGCGCGCCAGCAGCTCGTCGTGCTCGGCGAAGAAGCCGGTGACCACGTCCTCCTTGGTGGCGAAGTAGCGGAAGAAGGTGCGCTGGGACACCTCCACCGCCGCCACGATCTCGTCGATCGTGGTGGCCTCGTAGCCCTGCGCCAGGAACAGCTCCAGCGCGGCGTCGGTGAGCGCCAGCCGGGTGAGGCGCTTCTTCTGCTCGCGCAGGCCGGTGCCCTCGTGCCCGGAGGGGGCGGTCATCGGCGTTCTCCTTCGGTGGTCGCGGCGGACGGCCGCGCACGCGGTGGAACAGGCGAGCGGGTTCGTCTCATAGACGGATCTATCACGGAACGCCGTTCGGGTGTCCGGCGTCGGGGGGACGGCTTCCCGCTGAATCCCGGGCGAACCCTTCCGGTGGACGAGACGTACGTAAGTATGGCGCGCCCCCGGCGACGTACCCGCCGTCCGTACCCGATACGGAAATAGGTCCGCCCACTCTCCCCGATTCCCTGCGCTGATCATTTGTTCCGGGCCATCCTGGGGAGTAGTTACCAATTGTCGCCGTTCGGGCGCTGCAGGTCACCGGGCGGACGGCGGCTCTGTTCTCGGTTGAGGCGGCTGATCGCGGTGTCTGTTGTGGGTGCGCGGGAGATCTCCGAGGTGCGGCGGCACCACCTGGCCCTGCTGGCCCATGAGGCCGAGGCGCGCGGACTGCGCTGGCGGCTGGCGGGACCCGAGGAGTCGGTGCTGACCCTGGTCGGCCCGTACACGCGGCGGCAGGTGATGGTGGTCGCGACGCCGGTGGGCGGCGGCTGGTCCTACCTGTGGCCGGGCGGCGGCATGGCGGACGTGTCCCATGTGGGCGAGGTCGCCGACCAGCTCCAGCGCATGCTGAGCTGACGCCCCGGGCCGTGCGGCGCGCCGCCGCTCGCCTGCGATACCTCGCATAAGCGGACTTCCGGACAAAGATCACCCCACCTTGCGGCCCGCGTGGGGGCTTCCCTAGACTCGTCTGCGAACGTATGTTCGAGACAAGGCCGCATGCCTTCCCCCGTGCGGTGAAACGCACCACTCACAGGGCGGGGGAGGCGGATGACGCGCGTGTTCGGCGATCCGGTGCAGGTCTGGACGTCGCAGGGGCGCCCGGCCCGGTTCGTCTGGCGGGGGCGGCTCTACCGCGTGCGGCGGGTGCTGGAGCACTGGGTCGCCACCCGCGACTGGTGGCGCGAGCAGCAGCCGGACGAGCAGGACGCGCCGGACGCCCTGGGGGAGCGGGAGTTCTGGCGGGTCGAGGCGACCCCGGAGCGGGAGATCGGCGTGTACGAGCTGCGCCACGACTCCGCCACCGGGGCCTGGACGCTGTCCCGGGTGTGGGACTGAGGTGGCCGTGCACCTGCATGTCGCCTCCGCCTACTCGCTGCGGCACGGCGTCGCCCCTCCGGCGGCGCTGGCGCGGCGGGCGGCCGAGCTGGGCATGGACGCGCTGGCGCTGACCGACCGCGACGGGCTGTACGGCGCGGTCAAGCACGTCCGGGCCTGCCGCGAGGCCGGCGTCCGCCCCATCCTGGGCGCCGACCTCGCCCTGGAGCGGGGCCGCGTCGTCGTGCTGGCGGTCGGGCGGCGGGGCTGGAGGTCGCTGTGCCGCCTGGTCACCGCCGCGCACCTGGCCGGGGAGCGCGGCCGGCCCGTCGTCGGCCCCGAGCTGGTCGGCGCGCACGCCGCCGGGCTGGTGGTGCTGCTCGGGCCCGCCTCCGACGTGGGCCGCGCCGTCGCCGAGCGCCGCCCCGACCTCGCCGCCGCGCGCCTGGCGGTCTGGCGCGAGGCCGCCGAGCCGGTCATCGAGATCGTCAACCACCACGGGCGGGGCGAGGGGCACCGCGCCGCGCGGCTGCTGGCGCTCGCGGCGGAGGCGGGCGTCCCGGCCGTGCTGTCCAACGCCGTCCGCTACCTGGAGCCCGCCGACCACCCGGTGGCGCAGGTCCTGGACGTGACGCGCCGCAGGGCCCCGCTCGACCGCCGCCACCTGGACGACCGCACCGGCCACGCCTACCTCAAGTCCGTCCCCGAGATGCGCCGGGTCGCCGAGCTGAGCTGCGGTCCGGCCGCCGAGCAGGTCCTGGCGCAGACCCGGGCGCTCGCCGAGCGCTGCGTCCTGGACCCCGACCGCGACCTCGGCATGGACCGCGTCCACCTGCCCGAGGTCGCCGGCGACCCCCACGCCCGGCTGGCCGCCCGCTGCGAGGAGGGCCTGGTGCGGCGGGGGCTGACCGGCGAGGCCGCCCGCGCGCGCCTGGACCACGAGCTGGGCGTCATCGCGCGGCGCGGCCTCGCCCCCTACTTCCTCACCGTCGCCGACGCCGCCGCGCTGATCCGCGCCCAGGGCATCCGCTGCGCGATCCGCGGCTCGGGCGCGGGCAGCCTCGTCAACCACCTGCTCGGCATCAGCGACCTGGACCCCCTCCGCCACGACCTGGTGATGGAGCGCTTCCTGTCCGACGGCCGCCCCGGCCTGCCCGACATCGACCTGGACGTGGAGTCGGCCCGCCGCCTGGACGCCTACCGGGCCCTGTTCGGCCGCTACGGCGAGGACGGCACCGCGTGCGTGTCGATGATGGAGACCTACCGGGCGCGCAGCGCGATCCGGGACGTGGGCGCGGCGATGGGGCTGCCCCCGGCCGAGATCGACGCGATCGCCAAGGCGTTCCCGCACGTGCGGGCCCGGCAGATCGGCGCGGCCCTGCGCGACCTGCCCGAGCTGCGCGACAGCGGGCTCGACCGGGCCCGGCTCCAGGTCGTCTTCCGGACCGCCGAGCGGCTGGACGGCCTGCCCCGGCACATCGCGCTGCACCCGTGCGGGGTGCTGCTGTCGGACGCCTCGCTGCGCGACCGCTCCCCGGTCGAGCGCAGCGCGCTGGAGGACTTCCCGATGAGCCAGTTCGACAAGCACGACGTCGAGGCGATGGGGCTGCTGAAGCTCGACGTCCTCGGCGTGCGGATGCAGTCGGCCCTGGCGCACGCGGTCGCCGAGATCGGCCGGACCGCCGGCGAGCGCGTGGTGCCCGAGGAGATCCCGCCCGACGACCCCGCCACGTTCGAGCTGATCCGCTCGACCCGCACGCTGGGCTGCTTCCAGATCGAGTCGCCCGGCCAGCGCGAGCTGCTCGGCCGCCTCCAGCCCCGCACGATGCACGACCTGGTGATCGACATCTCGCTGTTCCGGCCCGGCCCGGTCGGCTCCGACATGATCACCCCGTTCCTGGAGGCGCGGGCGGGCCGCCGCGCCCCGGAGTACCCGCACCCCGACCTCGCGGCGGCGCTGCGCGAGAGCGAGGGCGTGGTCGTCTTCCACGAGCAGGTGCTGCGGGTGCTGGACGTGATGACCGGCTGCGGCCTGTCGGACGCCGAGGCCGCGCGCCGCCGCCTGTCGGACGCCGAGGGCCGGGACGCGG
Source organism: Spirillospora sp. CA-253888 (assembly GCA_050936435.1). GTDB lineage: Bacteria > Actinomycetota > Actinomycetes > Streptosporangiales > Streptosporangiaceae > Spirillospora. The sequence continues at coordinate 1,922,448 of JBNJMT010000001.1, read as the reverse complement.
TCGGCGCCTGGTTCCGCGAGCGGGCGCTCGCGCGCGGCTACGGCGGGGCCGTCGTCGCCCGCGTCTGGGAGATCATCGCGGCGTTCGGGGCGTTCGGGTTCTGCAAGGCGCACGCGGCTGCGTTCGTGCTGCCCACCTACCAGTCGGCGTGGCTGAAGCGGCACCACCCGGCGGCCTTCTACGCGGGCGTCCTCACCCACGACCCCGGCATGTACCCCAAGCGCGCCATCCTCGACGACGCCCGGCACTTCGGCGTGCCGATCCTGCCGCTGGACGTCAACCGCTCCGCCCCCGACTGGCACGTGGAGCCGGTGTCGCAGGGCGGCGCGGCGGGCATCCGCGTCGCGCTGAACGAGGTGAAGGGCATCTCCGGCGCCGAGGTCGCCCGGATCGTCACCGAGCGCCCCTACCGGTCGCTGGCCGACTTCTGGCGGCGCGCGAGGGTGTCGCGGCCGGTCGCCGAGCGCCTCGCCCTCGCGGGCGGGTTCGACGCGCTGCACGCCGAGGCGGGCCGCCGCGACCTGCTGGTCCGGGTGGGCGCGCTCGACCGCGCCACCGCCCGTCCCGGGCACGACCTGGTGGAGGGGCAGCTCCCGCTGGGCTACGAGGAGAACGACGGCATCGGCCCGGTCGAGCGCATCCCGGCGGGGGAGCTGCCCGCGATGACCCCGGCCGAGCTGGTGGAGGCCGAGCTGGAGATCCTCGGCCTGGACGTCAGCGGCCACGTGCTGGGCTTCTACGACGCGCTGCTGGCCGAGCTGGAGGTGGTGCGGGCCCGCGACCTCGCCGCCCGCCCCGACCGGTACCGCGACCGCGACGAGGTGCTGGTCGCGGGGGTCAAGGTCGCCACCCAGACCCCGGCGGTGCGGTCCGGCCAGCGGGTGATCTTCGCGACGCTGGACGACGCGACCGGCCCGGTGGACCTCGCGTTCTTCGAGTCGGTGCAGGACCGCTGCGCCGCGACCGTCTTCGGGTCCTGGCTGCTGCTGGTGCGCGGCCGGGTGCGGCGCGCGCCGGGGGTGGCCGGGGGCCGCGCGGTCTCGCTCACCGCCTCGGCCTGCTGGGACCTGCCCGCCCTGTACGAGGAGTGGACGCGGGACGGGATCGGGGCGGTGCGGCGAACGATGGCGCAGGCCGGGCGGCGCGGGCCGGGACGTCCGGTGGGGCGGCGGACGGTCTACCCGACGGGCTTCGCGGTGTCGCCGTACGCCGACATCGCGCCCGCGGGGACGCCGCCGAAACGGCTGTGGCACGCCAGCGGAGGCAGCTCGGGCCCGCTGCCGTAGCGCCCCGGGGCGCCGCTCAGTCCGTGCCGGGGTCGCGCGCCACCTGCAAGCGCGTGATCTCGAAGACGCCCGCCATGCACAGCGCCGCCGCCAGTGCCTGGCAGGCCGCCGCCGCGACCCCCACGTGCACCGAGAACCGCGCCTCGGCCAGCGTCTGCGCCGACCCCACCGAGAACGCGCGGGCCAGCACCGCCCCCAGCAGCGCGCAGCACCACCACGCCGCCACCAGCAGCCCCGTGACCTGCCGCTCGGCGACGCGGTACCGGCCGCTGTTGACCCAGACCTCGTGCACCAGGCGCGGCGGCATCCACAGGTTGACCACCGGTGTGACCCAGCCCAGCACCACCCACGCCGGATGGTGCCGGTGCGGGCCGGGCGACTGCCGGTAGGCGCGCCACAACCACACCAGGTACAGCAGCCCCGTCGCGCCCGCCAGCACCGCGCCGATCACGAACACCTCGGAGTACGGGGCGAGCGCCCGCTCGGTCGCGGCCGCGTCGAAGTTCTCGTAGGTGGCCTGGTGCAGCGGCCGCAGCAGCCGCAGCAGGCTGATGCCCGCCCCCAGCGCGACGAAGGCGTTGAAGCCCAGCAGCATGAAGACCGCCACGCCGAGCGCGCGGAAGTCCCGGCGCCGCGACCACGCGCCGCAACCGGGGCAGCGGGCCACCTCGGTCGGGACGATGTCGCCGCACAGCGCACACGGCATGGCTCACCTCCGGCGGCTTTGCGGTCCCCTGACTCGGATACTACGTACCTTTGACCGCTGCCGCGTCCGCCCGGTTCACCGGGAGGGCGCCCGACCGGCCCGATCCGCCCCTAAGATCCGAAATGATCATCCTGAGAACGACGGAGGAGCCCCGTGAGTCGTGTGGAACCGCTCGTGCTGGCCGAGGCGCTGGTCGCCGACCGGGGGCTCGACCTCCGCGAGCCGTTCGACGCCGACACCGTGGCGGTCTGCACCGGCCCCGACGGCGGCCGCCACGCGCTGACGCGGCTGTACCACCACCGCGACGTCCCCAACCCGAAAGGGCTGCAGGGCACCGGCACCCACCTGGTCACCCGGTACGCCCCCGACGGCACGCCCCTCGCGCAGGTCGCCTTCGGCACCCTGCCCGCCGCGACCGCCCTGTGGTCCGGCATTCCGCAGGCGGCGATGAGCGTGCTGCCGGACGGGCGGCTCCTGGTCTCCGGAAAGGGCTACGCCGGCCACATCGGGGAGCTGTACCTGCTCGACCCCGCCCTCGCCTCGGCGCGGCTGCTCACCCCGGACGGGATCTTCCACGCCCGCCCGACGCCCTCGGGACGGCTGCTGTGCATGGTGGAGGAGTCGGGCGTGGCGATCACCCGGACGCCGATGGGCGGAGACGGCGCCCTGCCCCCGCTGGACCCGGTCACCGTGCTGCCGCCCAAGCTCACCTTCCCCTACCAGCGCCGCGCCGCGCCCGCGTTCCCGCCCGGCGAGGACGGCGCGCGGCCCACCGAGCTGCGCGCGCTCATGGAGGCCGCCCCGGGCCTGGAGGGGGAGGCGTACTGGCTGCAGTGGCTGTGGGACGCGGTGCCGGTGGACGACGGCCTGTACGCGGTCGTGGCCGTCGGCGACAAGAGGCGGTGCGGCCGGCGGGGGGCGTACTTCGCGTTCGTGCTGGTGGACGGCGAGGGCGCGCTGCGCGGCCATCTCGACCTGGACTACTTCCACGCGAACCCCGGCCGCGGCCACCGCTACGACCTGGCCGTGGACCGGCGGCACCACCGGATCGTGCACCTCAACACGACCGGCCTGTACGTCTTCGACCGGGACGGCGCGCGCCTGGCCGCGCTGCCGACCACCGAGAAGGAGTACAAGCCGCTGGCGCACTTCCGGCTCCACGGGTGCGACGCGTCCGGTGACCTGCTGCTGGTCCACGACAAGCAGAACCTGCTGCTGACCGTCCCGTTCCCCGACGACCTCGACGATCTCCCGGTGGCCGTCCTCGACGCCCTGGCGGCCTTCCGCCGGGGCCGCATCCGGCTGAAGAAGGTCCACCAGCCGGAGAACTACCGCTGGACGGCCGACATCCCCCTGACGCTGCTCTGACCGCTCACAGCACCAGGCGCGTCCCGGCGGCGGTGGCGGCGGCGGCCAGCGCCAGCCACGCCGCCAGCCGGGGCGCCCCGCCGGTCATCAGCAGCCGTTCCGGCCGGAACCCGGTGACCAGCAGCAGCGCCCACCATTCGGCGGTCAGCGCGATCAGCCCGTGCAGCGAGCCGTAGCCGAGGATCGAGAACGTCGCCACCAGCGCGGGCAGGGTCAGCGCGTGCCCGAACACCACCGGCCCGCGCGCGTCCCCGCGCACGCCCCGCCGGGCCGTGACCAGCACCGCCAGCCAGCCCGCCGCCGCCAGCGCCCAGACGGCCACCGTGCCGGACGGGAGCCCGCCCAGCGACTCGGGCACGGGCACGGACGCGGGCACGGACGCGGGGCCGGTCACCGCATCAGGCCCGATTCCCAGGCCCACGCGGCGACCTCGCCCCGGTTCCGGGCCTCCAGCTTGCGCTGCACGCTGCCGAGGTGCGTCTTGACGGTGGACAGCGACACGAACAGCTCGCCCGCGATCTCCTCGTTGGTGCGGCCGCGCGCCACCAGGCGGACCACGTCCAGCTCGCGGTCGGTGAGCTGCTCGCGCGGCGGGGCGGGCGCGGCGGCGGGCGCCGAGGGCGCGGCGAGCTCGGCCAGCAGCCGGACGGTGATCGACGGCGACACCAGCGCCTCGCCGTTGTAGGCGGCCCGCACCGCCTCCACCAGCAGCGCCGGGCCGCTGTCCTTGAGCAGGAACCCGGCCGCGCCGCCGCGCAGCGCGCCGTAGACGTACTCGTCCATGTCGAAGGTGGTGACGATCACGATCCGCAGCGGGTCGGGCACCCCGGGCCCGGCCAGCAGGCGGGTGGCCTCCACCCCGTCCATCCGGGGCATCCGGATGTCGAACAGGCTCACGTCCGGCCGCAGGCGGCGGGCCATCTCGACGGCCTCGACGCCGTCGCCGGCCTCGCCCACCACCTCCATGTCGGCCTGCGAATCGATGATCATCCGGAACCCGGTCCGGACCATCTCCTGGTCGTCGGCGATCAGCACGCGGATGGTCACGCCGACGATTCTCGCAGGCTTCCGGCGACCGGCAGCACGGCCACCACCTCCCAGCCGCCCTCCGGGCGCGGCCCGGCGCGCAGCGTGCCGCCCAGCGCCTCGACCCGCTCGTCCAGCCCGGCGAGCCCGAAACCGCTGGAGGGCAGGCGCCGCCCCCGGCCCTGCCCGTCGTCGCGGACCGACACCTCGACGTCCCCGCCGGGCAGCCGCGCGACCCCGACCCGCACGGCGGTGGCGTCGGCGGCGTGCTTGCGGACGTTGGTCAGCGCCTCCTGCACCACCCGGTGCACCGAGGTCGCGACCTCCGGCGGCAGCGCGCCGAGGTCGGGGGCCAGCGCCAGCTCGGCGGGCGGGTCGGTGAACCCCTCGACCAGCTCCTGGACCTGGGCGAGGTCGGCGACCGGGCGGGTGGCGGCGGCCGCGTCGCCGGTCCGGCCGCCCGGGTCCTGGGCCTCGCGCAGCAGGCCGACGATGCGGCGCATCGAGGTCAGCGCCTCGGTCCCGGCGTCCTCGATCCCGGCGAACATCCTGTCGAGCTGCTCGGGGCTCTGCACCGCCCCCGATCCCGCGGCGAACCGGGCCGCCTGCGCCTGCACCACGATGCCGGTCACGTGGTGGGCGACGAAGTCGTGCAGGTCGCGGGCCAGCTCCAGCCGCTCGTCGCGGCGCGCCCCGGCCAGCGCGCGTGCCCGCCGCGCGTCCAGCGCCCGCAGGTACAGGCCCGCGCCGACCGCGATCGCCACCAGCACGGCCATCGGCGCGGAGAACAGCAGCGCCGAGACCGGCGAGGCGCGGAAGGGGATCGCCACCACCGCGCCGCCGACCAGCACGGCCATCGGCACCAGCCGGCCGCGGGGCGTCCGCCACACCACCCGGGCCGTCAGCACCAGCAGCCCGGTCACCTCCAGCACCACGGCGGGGCTGGCCAGCGGCGGCTCGGCCACGCCGATCAGCACCGTCAGCAGCAGCGACGCCGTCGCCGTGCCGGCCGCCCACCGCTCCATCCCCCGCGGGGCCAGCGCGCCGATCGCCGCGGCCGCCGCCACCAGGTGCAGGCCGACGTCGAACCCCGTCCGCATGCTCTCCAGCGCCGACAGCAGCAGGTACAGCCCCGCCAGCGACCACGCGACGCTCCGGACCAGGCAGCCGCCCACCGAATGGACGCGGTCCAGCCGTCCCCCCGTTTCGCTCATTCCAGCGAGGCTACGACTCCCAGCCGATGCCCGGATCGACCGTTCGGCCGATCCGGGAGGTTCCAGGACCGAACGTGTGCCCGATGTGGCCGGCGGGGCGGCTCGCCGACGATGAGGACATGAACGCCATGTACCTCATCTACGTCCCGGTCGCCGCCTTCTTCCTGGTCTTCGTCGCCTACGCGGGGCTGATCATGCCCGCCAAGGAGATCGGCGAGTCGCTGCGCGGCCACGCCGACGACGCCGACGACGATGCCGACATCGTCGGCTTCCCCGCCCGCGACGAGCGGAACGAGAAGGTGGCCGCGTGAACGAGACCGTCCTCGCCGGGACCGGCCTGGTGAAGCGGTTCGGCCCCACGGTCGCCCTGAACGGGGTGGACCTCGCGGTGCGCCGCGCCGAGACCGTCGCGATCATGGGCCCGAGCGGATCGGGCAAGTCCACCCTCCTGCACTGCCTGGCCGGCATCGTCCGGCCCGACGCGGGCGCGGTGCACCTGCTGGGGCAGCGCATCGACGACCTGGGCGAGCGGCGGCGCAGCGCGCTGCGCCGCACCCGGTTCGGGTTCGTGTTCCAGCACGGCGAGCTGCTGCCCGAGCTGCCCGCCGAGGAGAACGTGGCGCTGCCGCTGATGCTGGGCGGCACCGCCCGCCGCGCCGCCGTCGCCACGGCGCGCGCCTGGTTCGGGCCGCTCGGCCTGGCCGGGATGGAGGGGCGGCGGCCCGGCGAGCTGTCGGGCGGCCAGGCGCAGCGGGTGGCGATCGCCCGCGCCCTGGCGACGCGGCCCGCGGTGGTGTTCGCCGACGAGCCGACCGGCGCGCTGGACCAGCGGACCGGCCACGACACGATGCGGCTGCTGGTGGAGGCGACCCGGAGCAACGACGCGTCGCTGGTGGTGGTCACGCACGACCCCAACGTCGCCGCCTGGTGCGACCGGACCGTGGAGGTCCGCGACGGCCGCCTCCTGGCCGCCTCGGGAGCGGTGTGATGCGGACCACGTTCGAGCTGGCCTGGCGGCTGCTGCGCGGCGGCGGCCGCCGGGGCCTGCTGGGCTCGCTGCTCACCCTGGCGGCCGTGGCGGTGTCCACGGGGCTGCTGCTGTTCGCGGTGGGCGGCAACCACGCGTTCATGCAGCGCGCCGACGCCGACGCCTGGCGGCACCCGTCCGCCGCGAAGGGCGCGGCGACGGCCGTGGAGGCGCTGTCCACCGACTACGTGCGCGGCCGGCAGGTCACGGTGGTGGACCTGGCCGCGCTGGACGCCAAGGCCCCGGTGCCGCCGGGCATGGCGCGCTTCCCGAAGCCGGGCGAGACCTGGACGTCGCCGGCGCTGGCGGCCCTCATGCGGTCGCTGCCCGCCGACCGGCTCGCGAACCGCTTCCCCGGTGGCGCGCCCGCCGGGACGCTGGGGGAGGACGCCCTCGTCCATCCGGACGAGCTGGTCGCGGTGGTGGGCCGTTCGGCCGGCGACCCGGCCGTGACGGCGGCCCGCGCCCCCGGCATCGTGGACGCGTCCGCCCCGCCCACCCGGATCGACTCCTACGCGACCGGGACGGTCTCCTCGGTCCCGCGGATCTACCAGGTCCTGGCCGCGATCGCGTCGGTGCTGATGGTGGTGCCGCTGCTGGTGTTCGGCGGCGCGGCGGCCCGGCTGACGGTGGCGCGCCGCGACCGGCGGCTGGCCTCGCTGCGGCTGGTGGGCGCGACGCCCGGCCAGGTCGTGGCGGTCACCGTGGTCGAGGCCGTGCTGACCGCGCTGGCCGGGGCCGTGGCCGGCGCGCTGCTGTACGCGCTGGCGGTGCCCGCCCTGTCGCGGATCACGATCGGCGGGGGCGTCTGGTTCGCCGGCGACCTGTGGCCGCCGCTGCCATGGCTGGCCGGAGTGCTGGCGGCGGTCCCGCTGCTGGTCGGCGTGAGCGCGGTCGTGGGGCTGCGGCGCGTGGTGGTGAGCCCGCTCGGCGTGGCGCGGCGGCAGACCCCGCCGGGCATGAAGGCGGTGCGGCTGCTGGTGTTCCTGGTGATCGTGGCGGCGTTCGGCGCGGTCGGCGGCAGCCTGGGCGGGCTCCGGGAGGTCGGCGCGGTCGTGCTGCTGGCCTTCCTGGCGCTGGCGTTCCTCGGGATCAACCTGGTCGGCCCGTGGGTGGTGGCGCTGATCGGCCGGATCACCGCCGGCACCGCGCGGCACCCGGCCCGGCTGCTGGCCGGGCGGCGGCTGCTGGACGACCCGCGCGCGGCGTGGCGGACGGTGGCCGGGGTGGCGCTGACGGGCTTCGTGGCGGGGTTCCTGGCGCTGCTGAACCCGTCGGCGATGACGCAGGACCGCCCCGCGGACCGGCTGGAGCTGGTCGTCCCGCACGCCCGGTCGGCGGCCGTGGCCGAGCAGGTGGAGCGGCGCCTGGACGGCGTCCCCGCCACCGTTGAGATCACCAAGGTGGGCGGCGAGCGGAACGAAGCCATGGTCACCGCCACCGTGCCCGGCGGCGCGGCCGCGGTGGACCGGGCCCGCACCGCCCTGGCCGGGGCCGTGCCGGGCCGGGTGGCGACCACCCCGGCCGATCCCGACATCGCCGCCGGGCACCTGATGGCCGACCTGCGCACCGGCGCGCTGGTCGTGCTGGCGGTGTCGTTCCTGATCGCGGTGACCAGCGCGGGCATCACCGGCGCGTCGGCGGTGCTGGACCGCCGCCAGACCTACGCGATGTTGCGTCTGGCCGGGACGCCGCTGTCGGTGCTGGACCGGGCGCGCCGGCAGGAGGTGCTGATCCCGCTGGCGGTGATGGGCGGCGGCTCGGTGCTGACGGGCCTGTTCTTCGCGCTGCCGTTCGCGGTGGGGTTCGGCGCGGCGGGGGCGGTGACGCTGCTGGCCTTCGTGGTGCTGGGCTTCGCCGGGATCATGGGCGCGAGCGCGCTGAGCCGCCCGCTCCTGCGCGCGGTGACCGCGGACCCGCCTGTGTTTCATTGAAGTCCCGGCCCAGAAGGGCTCGCCTGGCGGCTCGCCCTTCTGACCGTGCCTTTGCAAGTGCCAATCGCTTCGCGATCTGTCCCGGCGGGGCTCGCCTTCGGCTTTGCCCCGCCGGGACAGGTCGGGCACTCGCACGACGCCTCGGGTCTTCCGTCCCGACTAGGAGAGGGCACGGTGTTCATGAGGACCGCGCGTCAGCTCATTCGGCCGTGGCGGCGAGCGGGGCCGAGACGGCCCGGACGAGCCCGACGAGCAGGGCCATGGCCAGCGACAGCCCGCCGACGACCGCCAGCGCGGCCCCCAGCCCGCCGGTCGCCGCCGTCAGGCCCGCGACGACCAGCGGCGACAGGAACTCGCCCAGGAACAGGGCGGCGGTCCACAGCCCGGTGCCGCGCCCCCGCTGGGCGAACGACAGCCGGTCGACCGCCCAGGTGAGCAGGGTCGGCAGCAGCAGCCCGGTGGCGAAGCCCGTGACGACCGCGCCCGCCGCGATCATCGGCACGGTCCCGGTGGCGAAGGTCAGCAGCAGCCCCGTCCCGGCCAGCGCGAACTCCAGCGTCAGCAGGAACCGCGCGCCGCGCCCGGCGAGCCTGGCGAACAGCGCGGCCCCCACGGCGGTGGCCAGCGACATCAGCGCGGACAGGCCGCCGATCGCGGCGCTGGAGGAGACGCCCGCGTCGTCCAGCAGGTAGGACAGCTGCACGATGAGGGTGTAGAAGACCGCGCCGCCCGCCACGGTGACCAGGGCGGGGAAGGCGAGTTCGCGCCAGGGCCACGGGGCCCGCCCCGTCCCGCCCTCCGCGTCCGCCTGCGGCTGCCAGAGGAACCGGACCATGGGGACGGCGGCGACGGCGGCCACCAGGTAGAGCCAGAAGGGCGCCCGCCAGCCCCCGGCGCCGAGCGCCCCGCCGAGGCCGAAGAAGGCGGTCGCCGCGATCGTGGTGACGAGGGTCTGCAGCCCCAGGTAGCGCAGGCGCCGCCGCCCCGACCAGTAGTCGCCGATCAGGGTGGTGCAGCAGGTCATGATGGCCGCCTCGCAGATCCCGACGAGCATCCGGCTGGCCAGGATGGCGTACAGCGAGTCCAGGTAGAGCGGCGCGGTGCCGAAGACCGAGTAGGCGACCATCGTGCCGACCAGCAGGCGCTTGCGGTCGAACCGGTCGGCGATGGCCCCGGCGAAGGGCGCGCCGATCGCGATGAACAGCGCGGGAACGGTCAGCACGATCGGGACCAGCACCTTCGCCCCGGCCGTCCCGGCGAAGTGGTCGCTCATCCGGGGCAGCACGGGGGAGAGCAGGACGGCGCCCAGCACCGGCATGCAACTGGCGATGAGCAGCAGGGTGAGCTGGACTTTTCCGGCAGCCCGGGAAGCGGTCATGCGGGCCTCGCAAAGGGGAGTGGTGTGACCTGCCTTACTTTCGGGCACCGCGCCGCGCGGGGGAAGACGAAAGTACTGATACCGGGTATCCGCGCCGTGGATGCGGAACCCGGCGGCCCCATGTCACATGTCGGCCGGGGGCCGCGTCCTTGTTGGCATGACGAACACCAGCGGCACCATCACCGTCGTCGGCGGCGGCCTGGCCGGTCTCACCGCCGCGATCGCCTCCGCCGAGACCGGCGCGTCCGTCACCCTCTACGAGGCCCACCGCGCGCTCGGCGGGCGCGGCCGGGCCACGCCCCCGCCGCACGTCGCGCACGACGGCGCGCACGTGTTCTACGCGGACGGCCCCCACTACCGCTGGCTCGCCCGGCGCGGTTTCGTCAAGGGGCTGGGCTGGCCCTCCCCGGCCGCGATCGCGCGCCTGGGAATCCGCGTCGGCGGACGGGTGCGCCGCGTGCCGCCCGCGGCGATGCTGCGCGCCCAGGCCAGCGCGTGGCTGAAGGCCCCCGTGGACGAGGACTTCCACACCTGGGCCTCCCGCCACTGGGGCGAGGAGACCGCCCGGCACATGGCCAATGCCATCAGCGTCGTCACCTACGACGCCGACACCGGGCGCCTTTCGGCCGCGTTCGTGTGGGAGCTGTTCCAGCGGGCCCTCGGGCCGCGCGTGCCCGCCGTCCGCTGGGTGCGCGGCGGCTGGCAGACGGTCGTGGACCGGATGGCCTCGCGCGCGGCCGAGCTGGGCGTGCGGATCGAGACCGGGGCGCGCGTCGACGCGCTGCCCGAGGGCGGGCCCGTCATCGTCGCCACCGACCTGGCCTCGGCGGCCAGGCTGCTGGGCGCCGACGACCTGGCCTGGACCGGCGGGCACTGCGTCCTGCTCGACGTCGCCGTCCGCTCCGACCGCCGCGACCGCACCGTGGTCTTCGACCTCGACGAGGGCGGCTTCAGCGAGTGCTACACCATGCAGGACGACTCGATCGCGCCCGCGGGCGAGTCGCTCTACCAGCTCCAGATGCCCGTCCGGGCCGGCGAGCCCCACGCCGAGGCCCACCGGCGCCTCGACTCCTTCGCCGACCTGGTCCTGCCCGGCCGGGCCGACCGCGCCACCTTCCGGCGCACGGCCGTCGCCAAGGGGCGGACCGGCGCGCTCGACCTGCCGGGCCGGACCTGGCGGGACCGCCCGGCCATCGACCGCGGCGACGGCGTCTACCTGGCCGGCGACATGGTCGCGGCGCCGGGGATGCGCGGCGAGATCTCCATCAACAGCGCGCTGCGCGCCGCCCGCCTCGCGACCGAGGCGGCGGGCCGCCTCGTCCGGACGCCCTGACGCAGCCCCAGTCGGCCCTACGACCGGCCGCCGAAGCGCCAGGGGAGCACCTCGACGCTCTCGTACATCCCGGCCGACCCGTAGGGGCTGTTCGGCAGCACGACCTCGGCGGCGGCGCGGTCGGGCAGCTCGACCAGCAGGGCGGTGCCCGTCCAGTCGCCGCCGTCCTCCGACAGCAGCGAGCCGCCGAGGATGAGGCGGTCGCGGTACTCGCCGTCGGTGAGGTGGCGGCGCTGCCGGTCGGCCAGCTCCTCGTCGGCGGAGGCCGCGCCCGGCTTGCCGTGGCCGAGGACGAGGAAGCGCTCGTAACCCTCGATCGCGGTGCCGTAGTCCCACATCGTGCGGTCGTGCAGGCCGCTCCAGCGGCGGATGAGGACGTCGTCCTCGTAGATGCCGAGCCGGTAGTTCGGCTCCTCGAAGGCGAACTCCCGGGCGGCCTCGGCGTCGGGCAGGTCGACGATGTGCACGCTGCCGGTGGTGGTCTCGTCCGGGTTCAGCGTCGGGCCGCGCGCGATCAGCACCTCGTCGTACCGGTCCATGAACGCCCAGTGGGCGTCGTTGTGCTCCAGGCGCAGCGGCCAGGTGCCCGGCCGGTCGCGGCAGTAGAAGAAGTACTCCACGTGGGACCCCCCAGATCGGTGTCGTCCCCTCGGAGGTGGCGAGGGGGCCACGATCATATGGTTCCGGGTTCCTCCCCGTGCCGCCCGGTTCAGCCGCCCAGTTCCGTCACCGCCGCGTCCAGGGCCTGCGCGACCCGGGCCAGGGCCTCCGGCGAGGGGTCGTCCCCGCCGAGCCTGCCCACCAGCGCCCGCCGGTCGGTGACCAGCAGGCCGCCGGTCTCCTCCCCCTTCGGCACGATCTCGGCCCGCCCGCCGACGACGACCAGCGCGGTCTCGGGCTCCTCGGCGTCCAGCAGCCGCTCGACGTGCTCCACCGTGATCATGAGGCGGAGTCCTGCTCCGCCCGGCGCCAGGCGGCGATGAACGCGGCCTCCATGGCGCCGTCCAGCAGGTAGGTCCAGCGGATCCGGCCGCGAGGGACGTGGATCAGGTCGATGGCCAGCAGCGTCGCCGCGACGCCCAGGCCGACGCGGCGGGCGTGGTCGTTGCCCTCCGGCGTCCCGGCGGCCCGCAGCTGCGACCAGCCGGCCATGACCATCAGGCCCCCGACGGTCTGCTGCAGCCACTCGTCCTGCTTGGGGCCGAAGACCCACTCGAAACTGCGCCTGCTGACGATGGGCCAGGCCCCGCCCACCATGTTGAAGAGCCCCTGGAGGCGTGCCAGGGACGTGCGGTCCCGGAGCGCCGCCATCGCCGCCCGCTGCTCAGCTGACAAGTCCTTCTCCTCATCCGGCCGCCGGAGCGGCCCCCCGTGGCCGTCGTGCGCTCAGCGCGCGATCGGCCCGACGTTCTCATGGCGGCCCGGCCGTGTTCCGGCGTGCCGCCGCCCCGGTCGCGTCCACGACGAGCTCCCGGCGCGGCCGGGTCCAGGGAGGAGCGCCGATCCCCGTGGCGTTCTCCAGAACATCGCCGAGGCCCACGACCCCCGCAGGCTCCCTCTGCCCGAAATGCATCCCGAGGTTCGCCGCCACCGCTCGGGGAGGACGCGCGTCATTCCGACGTCAGGTCCTCGCGGCTCACACCGGCCTCCGACATGGCCTGCTCCAGCTCCTGCGCCATCTGCGTCCGGTCGTCCGGCTTCTCCTGCGGATCGGCCGGCGCGGAGTCGGACAGGACCTGGTCGGTGTCGTGGGTCTTCGGGGCGCTCTCTTCGGGCGTGGTCATACCACTCCAATCAGGCGTTGTCTGACAGGTCTTCCCTGCGTGGCCTGCCCTCTTTCCCCGCCCTCATGCGCCCCACGAGGTCAAGATCCCTCCAGTTGGCCCGGACGGGCCGCGCGGCACGTCCGGGCCGTTCAGCGGCGCGCGTGGCGGATCTTCAACCGGCCCATTCCCATGGCCCCGGAGATGCGGATCGTCGGCCCTCCCGAGCCGGGATTCCGCGGGGCCCTGTAGTGCGCGGCCTTCCAGGCGGTCTGCAGATCGTCGAACTCGACGGTCGCGTCGCGGGGCACCGTGATCTTCGCGCCGCCGGTGCCGAGGTGCAGCTCGATGTCGACGACCGGATGCTCGATGACCGCCCGCGACAGGTCCAGGCGCACCCGGCCCATCGCGGATTCGACCTTGAGGGTCCGGGGCACCCGCCACCCGCCGCGCCGCTTGATGCGTCCGCTGGCGGCGCCGATCGTGGCGACGGTGCCGGGCTTCTCGGGCGGGAGGGCGGCCAGCGCCGGCGCGAGCTCGTCGTGCGTCTCGGCGGTGAGGGCCCGGTCGAGGTGTTCGTCCATCTCCTCATGGGAGATGTGGCCTTCGGCGTAGGCCGTCTGCAGGCGCTGGACGGCCGCGTTGCGCTCGTCCTCGCTGATCGGCGACGGGTCTTGTGGCAGGGGGGTCACGGTTGCAGCCTAGGGCCGCGCCGGCCGAGCGTGGCCGCTAACGGCCACGACGACCGCGACGAATGGAAAATACCCGGCTACTTACTGCTGGGAGTCGTCAGCTTCCCCGCCGTTTACCTGCGGCGTTGTGGACGCGCTTGGGGCGGTGAAAGTCGTGCATCACGAAGTACTGTGTTCTGCTTCACGGCGGCGACCCGTTGTTTCTATCAGTATGTTGACGCTTATTAAGGCGCGTGTCATAGTTCCGCTGATGTTTCGGACCATTAGTCTGGCCCGTAGCGACCGCCTGTTCCGACGTCCTGGTCACGACCACGTGAGTTGAGCGTCACGGGGCTCCCGCAGGGCTCGGCCCTGCGGGAGCCCCTGCATGATCTGTCGACACGCGACCAGGTGGGGAAGATGCGGAATATCTCAGTCGCCCTCACGGCGGCGGCAATGGTCGCAGGCGGCTGCTCATCGGGAAGCGAAAAGGAAACTGCGCCCAGTGTGACGAGTACCCCGACGCCTAGTTCCGCAGCCGAGGTCCGGCTTCCGTTGGACGCCTATGAGTTGACCGTTGAGCAGGAGTCGACACTGCGCAAGGCGCAGACCATGCTGCTGAACGACTGCATGCGCCGGTTCAAGTTCAATGGGCAGTTCACGGCTCCTCCTCTTTCGCCGCTGGGAGTGGCGGTGCAGAACCGCCGGCAGGTCCTCGATGAGGAGCAGGCGAAGCGTTCGGGCTATCACCGCTTTTCGATGAGCGACGGGAAGTCCGATACCGGTCCCGAACGCAACGGCTCGCCTCCCGCCGCCGCCCGCGCCGTGTCGGACGTCATGAACGGCACCGTGAGCTCCTACCTCGGCTCCGCCGTCCCGGCGGGCGGCTGCGTGGGCGAGGCGCAACGGAAGATCGTCGAGGGCGCGCCCTGGCCGAAGGGCGTGCAGAACGACCAGGCGTCGCTCGGCAACTTCGTTTCCGGGCTGCACGGGCAGGCGTACCAGAGCACGCAGGCGGATCCACGGTTCCAGCAGGTGGTGAAGCGGTGGAGCGACTGCATGCGGCGCTTCGGGTACGCCTACCGGAAGCCGGACGACGCCGTGCTCGACAAGCGGTGGCGCGGAGCGGGCGTGAGCCAGACCGAGATCAAGACCGCGGTGGCCGACGTGCGGTGCAAGAAGGAGGTCAACTACGTCGGGGCGCAGGCCGTGCTGCAGGCGGCCTACGAGCGGAAGTTGGCCGACAGGAACGCGGAGGCGCTCCGCACCGTCCAGCGCCTCAACGAGACGCGCATGAAGAACGCCGCGCGGGTCCTCAGTGGCCGGCAGCCGGCGTAGAGGGCGGGAGGTACGGTCCCGTGCCGCCCGCTGACGGCGCCCGGCGCGACCTGTCCGCCGAGGCGATCGAGCCGCCCCCGGCCGCGCCGAGGCGCAGGCGCCGTGTCCTCGCCGGACTCGTCGCCGGGGCGTCGCTGCTGTCGGTCGGCGGCCTGGGCGCGTCCTCGCTGGTCCGCTCGCCGCAGCAGATCGCCGCGGAGGCGGCGCCTCCCCGCCCTTCGGTCATCTCGGTCGCGGTCGAGCGGCGCGTGCTGACCGAGACCATCGTCCTGCGCGGAAGGGTGGAGCCGGGAAAGACCATCGAGGTCACCCCGGCCGTCTCCGGCGTGGAGAAGGCGGTCGTCACGCGCACGGTCGTACGGCGCGGGCAGCGGATCGGGGCCGGTGCGGTGGTGGCGGAGGTGTCGGGGCGTCCCGTGATCGCGCTTCCCGGGCGGATACCGGCCTACCGGGACATCCGCCCCGGCGCGAAGGGCCCGGACGTCCGGCAACTGCAGGCCGCACACGGCCTCCGTGCGCGTCCGGGAAGGGGATCAGTCATCGGCGAAGGAGACCACGGTCACGGTGGCGTCCGCGCCGATCCCCACGAACGCGAGGTCGAACACGAAGGTGGTCACCGGGTCCCAGGAAGGAAGGCCCTCGTGGAGCGCGGCCGCGGAAGTCTCGCCGCGGAATCCGGCGTTGGTCCACCAGCGGGCTTGATCGCCTAGGAGTTCGAGCGCGCTTCTCCAGGCGCTCGCGGCCTCCTCGATCGGCCATGACCGGCTCAGCCAGCGGTAGGCCAGGTCGGTGCAGCAGACCGCCGCCATCAGCCCGGCGATCTGCTCCGGCGCGACCGCCAGCGGACGCAGGACGGCGCTGATCTGCTCAACGGTCGAGGGCACCTCGTCGCTGCTGGGGAACTCGCTCCGGGGCATGTCCGGGCCGGTCACGAGCGAGTGCAGCAACTCGGCGGGAGTCGAGGCCGTGTCGTCGCCGACCCGTATCCGCAGCCGCTGGTGAAGATCGGAACCTTCCTGGGGGCGGACGAGGAGCCGGCTGATGTCCGAGGCGGTGGTCACGCCTACGTTCTATCCGACCTTCTGTGAAGCTCTGCCGGAAATATTCGATCGCCAATCTGTCGGGCGCGCTGGACGATCTCGTCATGGGCGAGAGGACCGAAACGGACCGGGTGCGGAGTCGGTTGCTGGCGTCGTACGCCTTGCGCGGGGAGAGGTGCGTCGTGGACATGACGGCCTGGTGGGGACAGGCCGATGTCTTATCGGGCCTGGGACCCGCCCTGGCCGGGCTCCACCGGGGCGAGCGTCCGACGGTGGTGATCGGGCCGGAGTCCATGGGGTTCCTGCTGGGACCGATGGTGGCGGTCGCGGTGGGGACGGGCTTCGTTCAGATGCGCAAGGACATGACCGAGAGGCAGGTCGCCGATCAGGTCCTGGTGCGCAACACGCCGCCGGACTTCAACAACCGCACGCTGTCGTGGGGGGTCCAGCGGCGGACCCTGCCTACGGGGCAGCGCGTGCTGTTCGTGGACGACTGGGTGGAGACGGCGGCGACGGCCCAGACGGCGCGGCGCCTGGTGGAGGCGGCGAGCGCCGTCTGGGTCGGTGCGGTGTCGATCGTTGACGGCACCGAGGGGCAGGAGCGACGTGAGCTGGGCTTGCGCTCGCTGCTGCGCAAACGGGAGTTGTGGTGAGCCGTGGTCATGCGGAAGATGCGGCCGTCGTAGCCGTGTCGTTCTGACAGCGCGAGGGCTGGTCCCGATGCTCGGCCACTGAAGAGGACGTCTGCATCAAGGTGTCCGCCGCCTCGGCCAGGTCGTCGGGAGTGCCGACGACCTGGCACGGGCCTTCGCCCGCCACGCAGATGTGGAGCGCGCCGTTATGAGGTGCGCGGTGGCAGGAGACGCTGAGTTCCGTCTCTCCCACCAGGATTTCGGGCAAGGAGATTTTGGTGCCTGCGGCGACTCGGACGCCGCGCCGCCGCAGCTCTGCGGAGAGCCGTTCGAGGGCTTCGCCTGCGGGGCCGGGGAAGTGGTAGCGCGGCTTGGGCGCGGTCATCGGAAGCTCCCGGGGGTCGGCCGCTGGCCGGGCACGTGACGCGACTGGGCGGGGTGCTGCGTTCCTGCGGGGGGGCGCGGCTGCGTGGAGGAGCCCGGTCTCGCCGGAGGGCGATGCCGCGTGGGCGAATTCCGGAGTTTCCGAGGACGGTGCCTGGCTTCTACGTGGCGGCCCTGGGCTTCCTGGCGCAGGGCGTGCACGAGCGCCGCCAGCGCGACGCCCAGGGACAGGCCGGTGACGAGGAAGGTCAGCGCGATCATCACCTCTTCCGCGGACAGCCGGCCCATCACCGGCTCCGGTGGGGAGAAGGAACGGACGGTGGGAAGGCGACCTTGGCGGCCAGCTCGTCCTGGCGGATCTGCATGGCCATCAGCTCGTCCTCGGTCGGAGCGATGAGGACCCGCAGCAGCCCGGCTTCTTCCTCCCAGCGGCCGAGCTTATGACGCAGCTCGACGCGCCACATGGAGTCGCCGGACATGTAGGGCTCCCGCCACCGCCCCGGCCCGAAAAAGACCAGGGAAGAATGATCATTATTGCCAGGTAGGTTGGCGCACATGGGCTATCACCTCATCGCATTTGGATGGCGGAGGGTTTTTAGTTCTTGCCCCAACAGTGTGCCTGGCCGAGTACCCTTGGAAAGGTTGTTGATAATATTGGCAACTTATTTGATCATGGGGATTTTTGGATCATGGTTCGTGAACAGCGGGACCCGGCTTCGTCTCTGAGCGCTCTGTTGTCGTACTACCTGCGGACTCTCCGCCTGCGCAACAACATGACCCAGGAGCATGTCGCTGATCTGCTGGGTTGCACCAAGGCGCAAGTTTCCAGATATGAAAGTGGAGATCGTCAGCTCGACGGCCGTGAATGCAAGATCCTGGACGAATACTGGCATACCGGAGGGATGTTCACCTACATCAAGGGGTTTGCTCTCTTCGGGGACGACCCTTCATGGGGTGACAGACTCCGCCGCTTCCAGCGCGACGCGGTTCAGCACCGGAGCTACCACAACAACCTCATTCCCATGCCCTTCCAGACCGAGGCGTACGCTCGGGGCCTTCTGGAAGTGGGGTACCGGGCGGGCATCGTTGAGGATGTCGACGGTGCGGTTCGGAGGCGCATGGCCCTCCAGGAGGCCATGCTTGAAGACGTCCCCCAGTTCTGGATGGTCTTGGATGAGACCGCCCTGCGGCCCATGGGGGACGCCGCGCTCATGTGCGACCAGTTCGATTATCTGTTGGAGATGCAGCAGGCGCCGAACATCTCCGTTCGGTATGTCCCTCTGACAGAGGCTCCGCACCTGGGAGTGGACGGCCCCTTGTTCTGGTTCGAGCTGCCGCGCCGTCGCCAGGTGGCTTTCGTCGGTAACGCTCTGGATCTCGGGCGCATCATTGACGATCAGGATGCCGCTGCCCGAGTGGCCAGAAGGTTTGACCTGATCGCCGCTCAGGCATGTAATGAGCGGCAGACGCGAGAACATCTGTTGAGGAAGCGTGATGTCTGTGGGGAAGTGGCGTAAGAGCAGCCACAGCGAGGACAGCATCGGCAGTGCCTGTATCGAGTTGGCGAGCCTCAACACGGGCATCGGTCTGCGTGATAGCAAAAACCCTGGTCAGGGCCACATCACCCTGAGTCGGGCAGGCTTGTCCGTCATCCTCGCCGATATTAAGGCCGACAGGTACGGGCTGCTTGAAGACGTGTGAGGCGCAGTGACCCCGTGGCGCAGGAGCAGCTACAGCGACGCGCATGGCAATGAGTGCGTCGAGATCGCGGGCCTTACCGGCGGCGCCGGCCTCAGGGACAGCAAGCGGCCAGGGCAGGGGCACATTCATCTGAGCCGGGAGGGGCTGGCCGCACTCTTGGGCGACATCAAGGCCGCCAAGTACGACCTGTAGCCAGTAAGGCTCTGGGCCCCGCCTGGGGCGGGCCTTGTGGGCGTGCGGAAAACCGGTCGCGCTTCCTCCGGTCGGGACGCCATGCTGGGCGGCATGAAGATCAGGACGGCCACGACGGCCGATTGGGCCGCCATCTGGCCGTTCCTGCGCGGGATCGTCGCCGCCGGGGAGACCTTCTCCTGGCCGCGCGACATCGGCGAGGACCGGGCCAGGGAGTTCTGGATGAGGCCGCCGCCCGGGCGGACCGTCGTCGCCACCGACGACGCCGGCACCGTCCTCGGCACCGCCAACCTCGTCGCCAACCACATGGGGCCCGCCTCGCACATCGCCAGCGCGAGCTTCATGGTCGATCCGGCGCACGCCGGACGCGGCGTGGGGCGCGCCCTCGGCGAGCACGTCTTCCAGCAGGCGCGCGCCGACGGCTACCGCGCGATGCAGTTCAACGCGGTCGTGGAGACCAACGAGCGGGCGGTCCGCCTGTGGCGCTCGCTCGGCATGGAGATCGTGGCGACCCTCCCCGAGGGCTTCCGCCACCCGGTTCACGGCTACGTCGGCCTGCACATCATGTACCGCCTGCTCTGACGCCCGAAAGTGTCAGAGGCGGTCCGTACGTTGTCCTTGTGACGTGGGAAGCGTCACGAAATACGCGTTGAACCGGGGAGCTTGTTCAAGGCGTACCACCGAGTACGTCCGGCCGGCGCGACCGGACTGCCGGATGACGAAAGGGGAGCGGCCATGAACGCCACGTTCCACCTCACCCACCCGAACCTGCACGGCCCCGCCGAGCGCACCCTGGTCCAGCCCTGGATCGGCGAGCTGACCGGCCTGGCCCTCAACGCCTACACCGACGAGCCGCACCGCACCCCCGGCGCCCTCACCGGACTGGACGCCCTGAGCGCGCCCGCCCCGGTGGCGGGCTCCCGGGTCGCCCTCGCGGCCTGACGCCCGTTCACAGCCCGTGGGGAAGCCTCGCTTCCCCACGGGCTTTCGCGTTCCGCACGGCATGTTCGACCGCGGTGATGCCTTCGCTCAGCGAGCGGTGGCCGCGCGAGACCGCCGCGACCAGCACGTCCCGGTCAGGGCCGGTGACGCGGCCGAAGCTGTTGACCGTCCACGCGCCGTTCTCGGCGTCGCGCGGCATCCAGCCGTTCTTGAGCGCGACCTCATCGTCAGGACCGGCGATGGCGCTGACGCCCCAGCGCTGGTCAGCCCGCACCCGCGACATCAGCCCCAGCGCGTAGGCCTTCCGTTCTTCCGGTAAGGGACTGTCGGACGAGACGAATGCGCGCAGCAGCCGTATCCGGTCGGCGGCGGTCGTCATCGTCTTCCCCCAGGCCCGGTCCGGAACGGTCTCCCGTAGACCCAGCCCCTCCAATGCGCGCGCCAGGGCCGGGGCACCGCCGAGATCGGTCCACAAGGCGGTGGCCGCGTCGTTGTCGCTGCTCTGGATCATGCGTGCCGCCGCCTCGCGCTCGGCGGGGGAGAGCGGCCGGGCGCGCAGCAGCGACGCCGCGAGGACGTCCACCTTCACCGTGCTGGCCGCCGCGACGCGCAACCCCGGGCCGAGGACGCGGACCTCACCCGTGCGCAGGTCGTGCACGGCGACCTCTATCTCATATAGCAAGATACACTTCTCAATCTATGAGAAACCGGTCTAGGGTCAACGTACGGCACCACCCCCCCCGACCGAGAGGTGATCCCGATGTCCTCCTACGCCCAGGGCCACCACCAGACCGTGCTGAGCTCCCACCAGTGGCGCACCGTCGACAACTCCGCCGCCTACCTGATCCCCCACTTGCGCCCCGGCGCCTCCGTCCTGGACGTCGGCTGCGGACCCGGCACCATCACCGCCGGACTGGCCGAACGCGTCGCGCCCGGCCGCGTCACCGCCGTGGACGCCGCCGAGACCGTCCTGGCCGAAGCCGCCAGGGCCACCGCCCACCTGGACAACGTCACCTTCGCCGTAGCCGACGCCCACGCCCTGGACTTCCCCGACGACTCCTTCGACATCGTCCACGCCCACCAGGTGCTGCAGCACGTCACCGACCCCGTCCAGGCCCTGCGCGAGATGCGTCGCGTCTGCAAGCCCGGCGGCGTCGTCGCCGCGCGCGAGGCCGACTACAGCGGCATGGTCTGGTACCCCAACCCGCCCGGCATGGCGGACTGGCGGCCCATCTACTGCAACGTCGCGCGCGCCAAGGGAGGCGAGCCCGACGCCGGGCGGCGGGTGTTCTCCTGGGCGAAGGAGGCCGGGTTCGCCGACGTCACCGCCTCCGCGTCCGTCTGGTGCTACAGCACGCCCGAGGAGCGCGAGTGGTGGAGCGAGTCGTGGGGCGGGCGCATGGTGCGCTCCTCGATCGCCGACCACGCGGTGTCGGGCGGCCACGCGACGCGCGCGGACCTGGAGCGCTGCTACGCGGGATGGAAGGCGTGGGCGGCGGCCGAGGACGGCTGGTTCTCCGTCCTGCACGGCGAGATCATCTGCCGCGCCTGAGTTCTCTGCTGTCAGCATGCAGGGGTGCCGCAACGGGACGGCGGCGGGCAGAGTCGGCGGTATGAGGCTTCTGATCCTGGGTGGTACGGAATTCGTCGGACGGGCCATCGCCGAGGAGGCCGTGGCGCGCGGCCAGGAGGTGACCGTCTTCCACCGCGGCCGCCACGACGCCCCGGCCGGCACGGTCTCGCTGCTGGGCGAGCGCGGTGCGGAAGGCGGGCTGGAGGCCCTCAAGGAGGGCGAGTGGGACACGGTCGTCGACACCTGGTCGGCCGATCCCCAGGCGGTCGCCGACGCGGCCCGGTTGCTGGACGGGCGCGTGCGGCGGTTCGTCTACATCTCCAGCCGCTCGGTCTACGCCTACCCGGCCGCGCCGGAGCTGGCCGAGGACGCGCCGGTCGTGGAACCCGGGCCCACCGGTTACGCCGAGAACAAGCGCGGCGGCGAGCTCGCGGCACTGGAGGTGTTCGGCGACCGGGCCCTTCTCGTGCGCGCCGGGCTCATCCTCGGCCCGTACGAGAACGTCGGCCGCCTCCCCTGGTGGCTCACCCGGATCGCGCGCGGCGGCAAGGTCCTGGCACCGGGCACGCGCGATCTGGGCATCCAGTACATCGACGCGCGCGACCTGGCCGTCTGGACTCTGCACGCCGCCGAGCAGGGCCTCGGCGGCCCCTACGACCTGGTCAGCCCGCCCGGCCACACCACCATGGGCGAGCTGCTGGAGGAGTGCGTCCGCGTCGCCGGCGGCGACGCCGAGCTGTGCTGGACCGACACCGAGACGATCCTCGCGGCGGGCGTCGAGCCGTGGACCGACCTGCCCGTCTGGCTCCCGCCGGGCGAGGACCACGACTACATGCACCGGGGGAACGTCGCCAAGGCCCTGGCCGCCGGCCTGCGCTGCCGTCCCGTCCAGGAGACGGTCGCCGACACCTGGGCCTGGCTGCAGGGCATCGGCGGCACGGCCCCGCACCGCCCCGACCGCCCGCCGGTCGGCCTCGACCCGCAGGTGGAGGCCCGCCTGCTCGCTTCACTCCAGCGGGTGGTGAACGACCGCTGACCTCGGCTTCCGGAGAGTGACTTTCCGTACGGGCCGCCCTGTGCTCGTCGGGGTCACCGGTCGGTGGGGAGGCGGGCGACGGCGTCCTCAAGGTCGATGCGGGTGGGCAGGATGTAGCGGCGGGTGGTGTCCAGGTGGGTGTGGCCGAGGAGTTCGGCGACGATGACGATGTCGACCCCGGCGCGCAGCAGGTCGGTGGCGAAGGTGTGCCGTAGCACGTGCGCGGAGACGATGGGGTCGCCGTGCCCGTCGACCAGGCCCGCCTCGATGGCGATCTCGTCCAGGAGCCGGTCGACGGCGCGGGCGGACAGGCGGCCGCCGCGCCGGTTGAGCAACAGCGCGCCGGTGTCGGCGCCGGGCCAGCCGGCGCGCTCGGCCTTCCACTGGGCGACGGCGCCGCGGGCGGTGGGGTCGGTGAGCGGGATCTCACGGGCGATCTCGTCCTCGCCCGCGCGCACCCGGACGGCGCCCTTGCGAGGCGAGACGGGCACGTCGTCGACGTCGAGGGCGACCAGTTCGGAGACGCGGACGCCGGAGTGGAACAGCAGTCGCCCGATGGCGCGGTCGCGGGCCAGGGCGCGGCGCTCGGCCGCGCGCAGGAAGCTCGTCTGCTGCTGGGCGGTCAGGGCGCGGGGGGCCCGGCGGGGGACGGGGGCGCGGCGGACACCGACCTTGCCCAGGCCGAGATGCTCATAGAAGTGGTCCAGCGCCGTCAGGTGGGCGTTGACGGTGTTGTCGGAGCGACCCAGCACGGTTCTCAGGTGGGCCTTGTAGTCGCGGGCGGCGAAGTCGCGGGTGCGCGCGTCGGCCAGGGGGTCGCCGCCGTCCAGGTCGCCGGCGGCTTCCAGCCAGCCCAGGTAGGCGCGCACCCGGGAGTCGTAGGCGCGGCGGGTGTCGGCGTCCAGGGGCGCGCCGGCCAGGGCGGCGGCGTAGTCGGTGTGGACGCCGGTGTAGGCGTCGGGTACCTGCTGGCGACGACGGACCATCGCACCCTCTCGTGATATCAGAAGCTCCATCGGAGAATTACTTCTGATATTCCACAATATCAGAAGCTTTTGGGTTAGACTGAAGATGTTCGGCGAACGGCGACCTCCCCAGCCGGGGACGGCCCAGCGCGCCGACTCACCCCGACGGGGCGTGGCCCTCATGCCGACCACACGGCACGCTCATCGGACCCACCGGCCCAAGGCGCCTTCGGGCCGTTCCCGCTGGAAGCAGGTCTGGCCTGTGGCGATCACGGTCACGCTGGTGGCCGGAACCGCCTGGACGCCCCCGGCTCCGCCGCAGTGCCCCGCATGCGTGGAAACGGCGCTGAACTCCCGCTGACCCGTACCGGCTCGCACCCGGTCCGCCCGACCGGCCCCGGCGCCGGTCATCCATCCTCCCCGCGCCGCCTGCCCGGCGGCCGGGGGAAAGGGGCACCGCCCCATGCACACCATCGCTGGACGACAAGCCGCGATCAGCCTCTCACCGCCCTCGATCCCACGGCTGTACCTGCCGCCCCCGCGCCCCGAAGGCTCGCCCCGCACGTCACTGGACGGCGGCTGGTGGCCCCGCTCGAATGACCCGGTCGCCGAGTTGCCCGGACTGGTCCTGGCCCTGCAGGCCCACGGTCCCGCCGACGACCGCCGGCGCGTCGCCCACATCATGTTGCGGGTGGCCGACTGGGACAGCCGCCCCCGCAAGCTGCGGATCGACGGACCGGCCGACAGCCGGGTGGTGCGGCTGAGCTGGTTCGACACCCTGCCCGCCGGACTGCTCACCGCCATCTACGCCGACGGACGCCGCGTCGACCTGCTCACCGTCCCACCGGCCACCGACCACGCGGCGGCCTGGGCGGGCCTGGAACTGGCCGGCCACACCACCAACCACCTGCACACCCCCGAACTGCTGGCCGCGCTCACCGCGATGGCCCCCGCACCGACCGGGCCGCAGGACCCGGCCGGCGCCGAGACCGCGTCCCTGGGCGCGTGGGAGTCCGAAGGCGGGCGAGTACGCCGGTTCGAGCCGACACCGTGACCCTCACCGTGACCCCGGCCCGGCGGCCCGGCCCGAGGCCCGTCCCTCCGCGCCCGGAGAGGACCGTCGCCGCTCCGACCGCCGCGGCCCGCCGCGCCCAGGCCCGTATCAGGTCCGGTCTGCCCGTCCAGGGGCGGGCGGGCCGGACCATCGTCGCCCTGCACGGCGAGCTCGACATCGCCTCGGCTCCGGAGTTGCGCACGCACCTGCTCGGCACCCTCCAGCACAGCGCCCGGCTGCTGATCCTGGACCTGGGCGAGGTGACCTTCTGCGACGCCGCCGGCCTGGCCGTACTGGTCGCCGCCGGACGCCGCGCCACCGAAGCGGGCGTCACCCTGCACCTGGCCAACCCCCGGCCGCAGGTCACCAGACTGCTGCTCATCACCGGGTTGGACCGAGGTCTCCTCCTCCACCCCACCGCCCCACCCGCGGTACGGGATGTGCCCACACCGTCTCCGCCCTCCCCTTCGCCTCCCATGGGCTGCGCCGTCTGAGGCGCGCTCCGCCCACCACGTCCCCGCTTTTTTGAGAGCATCCTCATGAACATCGACCAAGGCCCCCGTGCCCTGGCCCCCCAGACCCGCTCCGGCGACACCGGCCCGGCCCGCCAGACGGCCCATGCGAGGGCCTACGACGGCGGTGCCTTCCCGCGTCCGGCCGGTCCGGCCGGCTCCATGGCCGGCCTGCGCCGGCCGCAGGTGGCGCTGACCGGCGCGATCGTGGCGGCACCGCTGCTCGGCCTGGCCGCCGCGGTGTGGCTGGCCTGGGGACGCGCCGTCACCTGGACCGACATCGCCCTGACGCTGGCGCTGTACACCGTCACCGCCTTCGGCGTCACGGTGGGGTTCCACCGGCTGCTGACCCATCGCAGCTTCACCGCCCGCCGCTCCCTGCGCCTGGCCCTGGCCGTGCTGGGCTCGATGAGCTTCCAGGGCAACGTGATCGACTGGGTCGCCGCCCACCGCCGCCACCACGCCTTCACCGACCGCCCCGGCGACCCGCACTCCCCCTACCGCTACGGCACCCACCTGCGCGGCCAGTTGCGCGGCCTGGCCCACGCCCACCTGGGCTGGCTGTTCGGCAACGACCCCACCCCCGCCGCCCGCTACGCCCCCGACCTGCTCGCCGACCCCGCCATGGTCCGCATCGCCCGTGCCTTCCCCGCTCTGTGCGCGGTGTCGCTGGCACTGCCGTTCGCGCTCGGCTGGGCCGTCACCGGCACCTGGACCGGCGCGCTCACCACGTTCGTGTGGGCCGGGCTGATCCGCGTCGCCCTGCTCCAGCACATCACCTGGAGCGTCAACTCGCTGTGCCACCTGCTGGGCGACCGCCCGCACCGCACCCGCCGCCACGACCGCTCCACCGACCTGCGGTTCCTGGCCGTCCCCTCCTTCGGCGAAAGCTGGCACAACGGTCACCACTCCGATCCCACCTGCGCCCGCCACGGCCGCCTGCCCGGCCAGATCGACCTGTCGGCCGACCTCATCAGGGTCTTCGAACGCCTGGGCTGGGCCACCGACGTCCACTGGCCCCGCACCGGCTCCGCGCCGGGCCACCGACGTGGCCGCGCCCACGGCACCGCGGCACCGCGATCGGCCCCGGTCGCCCACGCCGCGGCCCCCACATCCCCCGCAGACCGATGACCGCCACCGCGCTCCGCCGCCGGCTCGCGGCTCTGGCCGTGTTCCTGACCGATGCCGCCTCGGCCCGCCGGTCGCAGCGCCGTCCCCGCCAGCCGTGGCAGAAGGCGCGCAGCCGGCAGGACGTCGTCGACGACGGCGGCGCCCCGACCCGGATCCAGCGGTCACCGCCCTACCGCCGCTCGCCCAACGGCGATCGCCGCCTCCACCGCGACCGCCGCCGCTGGGCCATCCGGGTCCGCCGCGCGGCCGTCTCCGACCGCTTCCCCCGCCCCGTCAGCCCCGCGCCCCAAGCGCCCCCCGCCGTCATCGGCGACCAGCAACGCCCACCCGCCCCTCCCGCAAGGCCCGGACAGACCGGTCCCGTCCCTCGGCCGCACCGTCGATCCGGGGCGGCGCGATGAGCCCCGAAGACGTCCCGGGTGCTGAGCCCGAGCCCTGAGCTCTTGCGCCCATCGCGACGCTGAGGACGGCACGTTCGCCCGGTTGGGCAGGCCGGGCCCCGGTTACGGTCGGACCGCGGCCGTGGCCCAAGGCGGGAAGTCGGCGGGCAGCTCCCGCCAGGTGCAGCCCTGGGCCACCGGACAGCGGACGGCGTCGACCACGTTCACGCCGTCGGCTGGGTGAAGCGGATGTGGTTGCCGAACGGGTCGCGCAGGCCGCAGTCGATCCCGTACGGGCGCTCGGTCGGCTCCTCGGTGAACTCGACGCCCCTGGCCAGCAGCGTCTCGTAGGTCTTGCGGCAGTCGTCGGTGCTGAAGATGAACCCGCCGCCGCCCGCGCCCTTGGTGACCAGGTCGCGAACCTGCCGCGCCGTCTCCTCCGACATCATCGGGCCGCCCGGCTTCTCCAGCATCACCTCGAAGTCGGGGCGGCCGGGGACGCGCACGGTCAGCCAGCGCATGGCGCCGAGGTCGACGTCGCCGGCCACCTCCAGCCCCAGCTTGCCGACGTAGAAGTCGATCGCCTCGTCCTGGTCGAGTACGTAGATCCGCGAGTGCGTGATGGCGTTGAACATGCCCATGACGCTACTGACCGGGCGGCGGGAAAACTTATCCGAAACTGCTCAGTACGCGGCACGGCGCGAGGAACCCCCTCACTCGTGGGACATGAAGAGGGGGTCGTCGGGGCCGAGGATGTTGTCGCTCTGCTCGCTGGCTCCGCACGACCTGCAGTGACGCTCCTCGCGGTAGTCGTAGGGGCCGACGCGCCTGGCCTTTTCGCTGGTCGTCCAGCTGTGCACGTGCTCGGTGGCAGGGGCCCGGATCGTGCCGAAGGAGCGGCCCATGTCGACGAGCCAGAGACGCAAGGTGTTCGGTGGGAAGAAGCAGCCGTCGCACACCGGGCATCGAAGGGCGTCCGAGAGAGGCGCCTCATCGTCTTCTTCCGTGATGAGGGACTCCTCGTCCATGTCGCCGTGGTCCTCGTCCACCGGGCAGGGCCTGCCGGGCGTCGGGTCGGCGTCCTCCCCGGAAGCGCCGGCCCTCTCGGGGAACGGGAGGATCTCGAACGTCAGCGGCCCCCCTTCGGAGAGGAAGGCGAAGAGGTCGCCCTTGCTCAGGTACGTGCCCCGCAGGGGCTCCACCCTGTCCTCGACGTGCAAGCCCAGGTGGGCCACGTTGTGCTCGGTGAGGAAGACGCCGTGGCCGTGCGGACAGGACCAGACCGGCCCTCCCACCACCCAGGAGTCGACCACCAGTTCCCCGGTGACGAAGGGGGTCCGGCATTCGGGGCAAGCGCCATAGGCCATGCCCCACGGTAGATCCGGTGACGGGGCACGGCCATACGTCATCGTTCGTAGATGCGCCCGCTCAGCCGGTCGGCCGCGTCCACGCCATCGTGAAGCACGTCGGCACGCCCTTGGTCGTCGCCTGCCCGCGGTACTCGCGCGGTGAGCGGCCCACGATGTCGCGGAAGGTGCGGCTGAAGGTCCCCGGGCTGCCGAAGCCGACCTGGAAGCAGATGTCGGTCACGCTCCGGTCGGTCTCCCGCAGCAGGAACATCGCGCGCTCCACGCGGCGGCGCTGCAGGTAGCGGTGCGGCGTCTCGCCGAACGTGGCCCGGAAGGTGCGGGTGAAGTGCGCCTCCGACACGTGCGCGATCCGGGCCAGCGCCGGGACGTCGAGCGGCTGCGCGTAGTCGCGGTCCATCGCGTCCCGGGCCCGGAGCATCCGGCGGTTGCTGTCCTCCACGGCGCGGCTCACGGTGCCATCAGACCACGGCGGTGGCGCGCGCCGGGCGAATATGCAACGATCGTTGTAGAAAGTACAACGACTCCTGTAGAAAGGCGGGCCATGTCCCCGCGAGGCGACAAGCGCGAGGCCGTCCTGGCCGGGGCGCTGGCGGTGTTCGCGCGCGACGGCTACGCCCGCGCCGGGATCGACGCCATCGCGGCCGAGGCGGGGGTGTCCACCCGCACCATCTACAACCACTTCGCCGACAAGGCCGCCCTGTTCCGGGCGACGCTGGAGACGAGCACCGCCCGCGTCGCCGAGGCGCAGATCGCCGTCATCGACCGCCACCTGCACAAGATCGTGGACCTGGAGCGCGACCTGGTCGCCTTCGGCCGCGACTGGGTGCGCCCGATGCCCGAGTTCGCCGCGCACTCGGCCCTGGTGCGGCAGGTGAACGCCGAGATCGCGCACGTTCCGGCGGAGGTCGTCGCGAGCTGGCAGCGCGACGGGCCGCTGCGGGTGCGCCGCGCGATGGCCGCGCACCTGCGGCGCATGGCGGGCGAGGGACTGCTGACGATCGACGACGCCGAGCGTTCGGCCCTGCACCTGATGATGCTCGTCGGCGTCGTCAACCCCTCGCTGCCCTCGGGCGCGACGCCGGAGGAGACCGACGCCGCCGTCGTCGCCGGAGTGCACACCTTCCTGTACGGCCACGCCCGATAAGGAGCAGCCCCCATGCGTTACCGACTTCTCGGACGGACCGGCCTGCGCGTCTCCGAGGTGTTCCTCGGCGCGATGCGCTTCGGCGAGGAGGACCAGGCCCGCGCCATCGTGGACGTGTACGACGAGGCCGGCGGTACTGTCATCGACACCGCCGACATGTACGGCGCCGGGCGCAGCGAGGAGCTGGTGGGCGCTGTCCTCAAGGGGCGGCGCGACCGGTTCGTGCTGGCCACCAAGTACACCTGCACCCGCGACGCCGCCGACCTCAACGCCGGGGGCAACCACCGCAAGAACCTCGTCCGCGCGCTGGACGCCAGCCTGCGCCGGCTCGGCACCGACTACATCGACCTGTACTGGGCGCACATCTGGGACCGGCGCACGCCGATCGAGGAGATGATGCGGGCGCTGGACGACGCGGTGCGCGCGGGCAAGATCCTGTACGTGGGCATGTCGGACGCGCCCGCGTGGGTGGTGGCGCGGGCCAACACGCTCGCGGAGTGGCGGGACTGGACGCCGTTCGCCGCGCTGCAGCTCCCCTACAACCCGCTCGAACGCGACATCGAGCGCGAGCTGCTGCCGATGGCCGAGCACCTGGGGCTGAGCGTGGCGACGTGGAGCCCGCTCGCCCACGGCGTGCTGACGGGCAGGGGCAAGGGGCCGCTGGACGAGCGGCAGGCGGCGGTCGTGCGCGTGCTGGAGGAGATCGGCGGCGAACTGGGGGCGCCCCCGGCGCACGTGGCGATCGCCTGGTCGCGGGCGCGGTCGCGCGCCGTCCTGCCGATCCTGGGCAGCAGCCGGCCCGAGCAGATCACCGAGAACCTCGGCGCGCTCGACCTGGTGCTCCCGGCGGAGGCGGTGGAGCGGCTGAACACGGCGACCGACTTCGAGCTGGGCTTCCCCGCCGACTTCATCAACAGCGCGGACTCGGTCTTCGGCGCGGCGATCGACCGGCTGGACGACCGCTGAGCGAGGGGGCGGCCCCGGCCGGGCCGCCCCCCGTTCTCAGAACGGCTCGGTCAGCTCGCCGAGCCGGTCGGTGAGCCGCAGGTTGTGGGAGTAGTCCACCGGCACCGCGATCACCGAGACGCCGTCCTCGGCCAGCGCCTTGCGCAGCGTCGGCAGCAGCTCGTCGGCCGAGGTCACCTGGTGGCCGTGCGCGCCAAGGCTCTCGGCGTACTTGACGAAGTCGATGCCGCCGAACTTCACGTGCGAGCTGCGGCCGAGCTCCATCTGCATCTTCCACTCGATGAGGCCGTAGGCGTCGTCCTGCCAGACCAGCACCGTGATCGGGATGTTCTCGCGGACGGCGGTCTCCAGCTCCTGGGAGTTCATCAGGAACGCGCCGTCGCCGGTGGCCGCCAGCACCCTGCGGTCGGGCCGGGCGAGCTTGGCCGCCAGCGCGCCCGGGACCGCGAAGCCCATCGACGACAGGCCGTTGGAGACCAGCAGCGTGTTGGGCTCGTAGGTCGGGTACATGCGCGCCATCCACATCTTGACGGCGCCGGTGTCGGCGAGGACCACGTCCGAGCGGTCCATGGCCTCGCGGATGTCGGCGACCACGCGGCGCGGCGACAGCGGGAAGCCGTCGTCCTCGCGGCCCTCGGCCAGGTCCTGCTGGATCAAACGGCGGATCTTCTCGCCCGTGGCGGT
Organism: Spirillospora sp. CA-253888; assembly: GCA_050936435.1. Classification (GTDB taxonomy): domain Bacteria; phylum Actinomycetota; class Actinomycetes; order Streptosporangiales; family Streptosporangiaceae; genus Spirillospora. The sequence continues at coordinate 1,891,698 of JBNJMT010000001.1, read as the reverse complement.
GTCGAAGCGCCGGTGCACCGCGTCGGCGAGCTGGCGCAGCGAGTGCGAGATGTCGCCCTGCACGCCGACCTCGACCGGGTAGTGGTCGTCCACCTCGGCGGGGAACTGGTGGATATGGATGATCTTCTTGTCCGCGTTGGGGTTGATCTTGACGGGGTCGAACTCCTGGAGCTCGTAGCCGACCGCGATCAGCACGTCGGCCTCGTCGAAGCCGAAGTTCACGTAGTCGTGCCGCATGAACCCGACCGCGCCGAGCGCGTTGCGGTGGTCGTCGGGGAACACGCCCTTGCCGTTGAAGGTGGTGGCGACCGGCAGGCCCAGCTTCTCGGCGAAGTGCACCAGCGCCTCGCTCGCCCCCGCCCGCGTCGCGCCGTGCCCGGCCAGCACGATCGGCTGCCGCGCGAGCGCCAGCACGTCGGCGGCGCGCGCGATCTGCGCGGGCGACGGCTCCTGCGGCCGCACCACGTTGCGCGGCAGCGGCTTCAGGTCGGGCGAGACCGGCGCGGCCTCCACGTCCTCGGGGATCGCCAGGTACACCGCGCCGGGCCGCTCGGTCTGCGCGGTCTTGAACGCCTTGCGCACCATCTCCGGCAGCGCCTCGGCGGTCGGCGCGAGCTCGGCCCACTTGGTGATCGGCCGGAACAGCGACACCAGGTCCACGATCTGGTGCGACTCCTTGTAGATGCGGTCCAGGCCGACCTGCGCGGAGATGGCGACCACCGGCGTGGAGTTGGTGGTGGCGTCGGCGACGCCGAGCTGCAGGTTGATCGCGCCGGGGCCGAGGGTGGCGGAGGCGACCCCGGCTCTGCCGGTGAGCCGCCCGTAGATCTCGGCCATGAACGCGGCGCCCTGCTCGTGGCGGACCAGCACGTACCGGATGGAGGAGTCGTTCAGCGCGTCCACGAAGTGGATGTTCTCCTCGCCCGGGATGCCGAAGACGAACTCGACGCCCTCGGCCTCCAGGGTGCGGACGAGCAGGCGGGCGGCGTCGGCTTGGGAGGTGGACGGCACAGACATGACGTGTCCTTTTTCCGGTCGCGGTGGGGGTGAGGCCCGGACACCTCGTGCAGCGTCCGGACCCGGTCCACCATTCCACCGGGTGGCACGTCTCACATGATCAGCCGTGCACGGCGTCGCGCAGCGCGCGCAGCGTCGGCTCGTCGCGCACGCCCGCCAGCAGCAGGGTCGTCACCGGGCTGTCGCGCCACAGCTGCAGGCGCTCCTTGATCCGGCCGATCGGGCCCAGCAGCGAGATCGAGTCGGCCAGCTCGTCGGGGACGGCCTTCACCGCGGCGGCGCGGTCGCCGGACAGGAACAGCTCCTGCACGCGCGACGCCTGCTCGGCGTAGCCCAGGCGGCCGATCAGGTCCAGGTGGAAGTTGCGGTCCTTGGCGCCCATGCCGCCGATGTAGAACGCCAGCGGGATCTTGGCGAACTCCAGGGCGGAGGCCAGGTCGTCGGTCACGATCGTGGTGACGGTCGCGGCGATCTCGAAGTCGGCGGCGCGGCCGGCCAGCGACGCGCCGAACACCGGCTCGATCCGCGTCGGGTCCACGAACAGCGGCAGCCAGCCCTGCGCGACCTCGGTGGACAGCGCGACGTTCTTGGGGCCCTCGGCGCCGAGGTAGACCGGGATCTCCGGGCGCAGCGGGTGCACGATCGACTTCAGCGGCTTGCCGAGGCCCGCGCCGCCCGGGAGCGGCAGCGGGTAGTGCGGCCCGTCGCTGGTGACCGGCTCCTCGCGCCGCCACACCTGGCGCATGATGTCGAGGTACTCGCGGGTGCGCGCCAGCGGCTTGGGGAACGGCTGCCCGTACCAGCCCTCCACCACCTGCGGGCCGGACGCGCCGACGCCCAGGATCACCCGGCCGCCCGACAGCGCGTCCAGCGTCAGCGCGTGCATCGCGGTCGCGGCGGGGGTGCGCGCCGACAGCTGCACCACGGCGGTGCCCAGCTTGATCCTGGAGGTGCGGGCGGCGTACCAGGCCAGCGGCGTGAACGCGTCCGAGCCGTACGCCTCGGCGGTGAAGACCGCGTGGTAGCCCAGGCGCTCGGCGGCCAGCACCGTCTCGGTCTGGTCGTCGGGGTCGCGCTGCCAGTAGCCGACGTTGATGCCGAGCTTGAGATCCGCGGTCACGTGATCGCCCTCCGGTCGTCGAGACGCAGGGCGATACTAGAACAGGTTCTAGTTTGGGGGGAAGGGGGGCGGGGGACGCGAAGAGCCGCGTCGGCGGCCGCGGCTCTCCTGCTGTGCGTGCTCCGGGTCAGGACCTGCGCGCGGCGTCCAGGAGGCCGTGCCAGGCGTCGGCGGACAGGACGAAGGCCGGGCCGTGCCGGTCCTTGGAGTCGCGCACCGCGTGCCGCGCGCCGCTGAGGGGGGCGACCTCGACGCACTGGTCGCCGCTGCCGCTGTGCGACGAGGTGCGCCAGTCGGCCGCGGTCATTTCGCGGGCGAGTTCGCGCTGGAGTTGGTTCATGTGCCGCTCCTTGTCACCGCTTCTGAGATGAGCTGCGCGGAGTCCTCCGGGGGCAGGGCCGCCGCCTCGATCCGGTCGAAGCGGTCCCCGTGTTTGGCTATTTCCTTGGTGCTTTCGAGATAAACGTCACCCATGGTGCCCTCGACGTAGGCGATATCGGGGTCGGCCGGGTTGGTGAACGAAAGGATCGTGAACCGGCCGTCCAGCCCCGCGTGCTCGCGCGCCGCGTACGGCACCACCTGCACGGTGACGTTGGGCCGCGCCGCGGCCTCCACCAGCGCGGCGAGCTGGGTCCGCATCACGCCGGGGCCGCCGATCTGGCGGTGCAGCACCGCCTCGTCGATGATCATCTGGAAGCGCGGCGCGGTGGGGCGGTCCAGCACCTGCTGCCGGATCTTGCGGGCGGTGATGCGCCGCTCGATCTCGTAGCTGGTCGGCAGCATCCGCCCGGCGGTGATGACGGCGCGCGCGTAGTCCTCGGTCTGCAGCAGCCCGTGCACGAGCTGGGGGTCCCAGGTGCGGATGCGCGACGCCTCGTCCTCCAGCGCCGCGTAGCTGCCGGCGAACACGTCGGCGTAGGCGGTCCACCAGCCGCGCTGCCCGGCCTCGCGGGCGAGCCGGATCAGCGCGTCGCGGTCGGGGCTCGGCACGCCGTACAGGTCCAGCAGCCCGGCGATGTCGTCGGGCTTTGGCCGGGTCTGGCCGGTCTCCAGTCTGGACACGGTGGCGCGCGACCAGTCGAGCCGGTCGGCCACCTCCTGGAGGGTGAGGCCGAGCTCCTCGCGCAGGCTGCGCAGTTCCCGGGCGAGCCGCCGTCCGCGCACGGTTGGGCTATAGGTCATGTCTCCGGAGTGTGCTCCGCCGGACACCCGCCGGACAGGGGAATGACGAAAACCGTAGGAGAGGACCCAAAGCAATCTGGGCGAGGTGGTTGCGAGAGTGAGAATCTCAGGACACGCTGAAACGTGACGAGACGGAAACCGATTGTGACGATCCGGGACGCGTCGTGCGGGCGCCGCCCGCTCCGGAGCGCGTGCGCCTAGCGGAGGACCCGTGAAAACCTCGCCTGAGATCACTGCCGACGCGCCGACCCCGACACCCGTCCGCAGGCCGGTGATGCCGGAGGGCCTAGCCGCCGACGCCGAGCCTCCGCCAGCGCCGGGGCGCGGCGCGGGCGGCGGCGCCGGCCCCGGCGCCCGGGACGCCGTGCGGGACCCCGCCCAGGGGATCGCGCCGAATGCCGTACGCGGCGCCGCGCCCGGAGTCGCCGAGCAGGGGGCCGGTGAGCCGGACGCGGGCGGGCGCGGCCCGGACGCCCGGGACGCCGCCGAGCGGGACGGCGTCGCCGTGCCTGGCGCGTACGGCCGTCCCGGCCGCGTCTGGGCGCTGCCGAGCGGCCCCGGCTGCGCCTCGCACGCCCGCCGCGTGCTGGCCGAGGCGCTCGGCGGGCTCGGCGCCCCGGCCGAGGTCGTCGGCGACGCCAGGCTCATGGTCAGCGAGCTGGCCACCAACGCCTACCAGCACGCCGGCGAGCACGGCCCCCACGAGCTGTGGCTGTACCTCGGCGAGCCGATCGACCAGGGCCCCGAGCCCCTGGTGGAGGTCCGCTGCGCCGTCTTCGACGCGCACGCCGAGGCCCGGCTGCCCGGCTACTCGTGGACCTCCGGCGACTGCGGGCGCGGGCTCAGCATCGTGCGCGAGCTGTCGCAGGGGCGGTGGGGCACGCTGCGCACCACCTCCCGGCTCGGGCCGCCCGTGCGGGGCAAGGCGGTGTGGTTCGCGGTGCCGGTGGCGGCGCCGGTCGACTTCTGAAGCGGGCCGCTGCTACCGCCGCTCCCGGCCGCCCCGGCTATCCCGCGCGCTCGACCGCCGGGCCGATCTCGGTGAGCAGCGCCAGCAGCGACCGCGACAGCAGCGTGTGCACCTGCGCCCGCGTCAGCGTCTTCTCCTGCAACCACTGCCGCGTCGCCGACTCGGCCAGTCCCGAATAGGTGTGCAGCACCGCCCGCATGGCCGTGCCGGGCTCGGGCACGCCCAGGACCGAGAGCAGGTGGTCCACCGTCAGGTCCCGCGCCCGGTTGATGATCCGGAGCAGCTCCGGGTCCTGCCCGAACCCCTCGGCGTCCACCGCCGCGAACCACGTCACCCCGTTCGCCTCGGCGGTGGCCAGGTACAGGTCCACGCACAGCTCGGCCGTCTCCGGCAGCGGCCGCGCGGCGTCCGGCTCGGGCGCCCGCACCGCCGCGCCCGCCGCCAGGTCGCGCACCACCTCCAGGAACAGGTCCCGCTTGGTGCCGAAGTAGTAGTGGATCAGCCCGCGGCGCACGCCGGCCCGGTCGGCGATGGCGGTGGTGGAGACCTCGGCGTAGGGCAGTTCGGTGAACATGCGCCGCGCCACCGCGAGGATCTGGTCGCGCCGCTCGTCGTGGGGGAGCCGCTGGTAGCGCGCTTTGGACGGTGCCACCCCGCCAGCCTATGCCGCGCGCGTGGCACCGGGCCGTGCGCGCTTGGTGCTGAACAGGCGCAGCGGCTTGTCGCGCGCCACCAGGTAGTCGGTCGGCCGGTGCCGCAGCCGCACCGGGACGACCTTGGCGCCGGCCCGGTTGGCGCGCAGCAGCGCGTTGAAGGCGGCCGCGCGGCGCGCGTTCCACGGGATGCCCAGCGTGCGGCGCAGGTCGGGCGGCAGCAGCGCGCCCGCGGCCAGCAGGTTGAGGTGCAGGTAGGCCGGGCCGAGCGGGCCGGGCAGCGGCAGCCGCCGGTCCATGTCCAGCAGCGTGGCCGACACCGCGGTGGGGCGCAGCTCCTCCCGCACGACCCGCGCGAAGTAGGCGCGGAAGTCGGCGTACCGCTCGGGGCAGTGGCCCTCGGGCACGCCGCACGCGTGCGCGATCAGCTTCTGCTCGCGGTAGAAGCGCTCGCGGTCGGTGTCCGAAAGCGGGCCGAAGGTGCGCTGGTACAGGTCGAGCGCGTTGTGCACCAGCGTCGCCCACACCCACATCAGCAGGTCGGGGTTCAGCGCGCGGTAGGGCGTGCCCTCGGACGAGACGCCCTCCACACGCTTGTGCATGGCGCGCAGCACGCGCGACTGCTTCTCCGAGGTCTCGGCGTCGCCGAACGACAGCTTCAGCATGATGTCGGCCGTCCGCCACAACCGCGCGAACGGGTCCTTCTCGAAGTCGGAGTGCTGCTCGACGCCCGCGGCGACGAGCGGGTGGGTCACCTGGAGCAGCAGCGTGGGCGCCGCGCCCAGGCCGAGCACCGGTTCGCGCGTCACCGTCCAGGAGACGTCGCCGGGACGGAAGGGCAGCCGGGAGGTCGTGGTGTCCATGCCCCCAGTGGAACACTTTGTTGGCACATTGCCAATAAGCGGACGGTGACCTTCCCGCCGGTCATGGCTTGGGGCGGAACAGGCGGTATGTCATCCTGGGCGGGCGACGGACGCGGAGGAACCCGGTGCGGCCGGCCGGTCGGCGCGCGGAGGCGCGCGGACCGAGGGCCAATTCCGGGGCTGTCCCGCAACTGTGACCAGGGGAGTTCCCCCTCACCGCGCGCCACGCCGCACCCGCCGGGTGCCGGCGCCGGGCGAGGCCACGGCGGCGACGCTGGAAGGCCGAGGGGGAGCGGAGATCCGGGAGCCAGGAGACTCCGGCCGTCGGAAGCAGACCGCCACGGGCGTGGACACCCGACGGAAGGAACGATGAGGCATGCCCCCTCTGATGGGCCGATGAGCCGCGCGCGCACGGCGCGCTACCCCTTCTCCGCGGTCGTGGGGATGGACGATCTGAAGCTCGCGCTGCTGGTCAACGCGGTGTCGCCCGGCGTCGGCGGGGTGCTGGTGCGGGGCGAGAAGGGCACCGCCAAGTCCACCATCGTGCGGGCGCTGGCCGACCTGCTGCCGGGCCTGCGGGTGGTGGAGGGCTGCCGCTTCTCCTGCGACCCGCACGACCCGGACCCGGCCTGCCCCGACGGCCCGCACGCGGCCGGCGAGGGGTCGGCCGAGCGGCCCGCCCGCCTGGTGGAGCTGCCGGTCGGCGCCTCGGAGGACCGGCTGACCGGCTCCCTGGACATCGAGCGGGCGCTGACCGAGGGCGTGAAGGCGTTCGAGCCGGGCCTGCTGGCGACCGCGCACCGGGGCGTGCTGTACGTGGACGAGGTCAACCTCCTGCACGACCACCTGGTGGACCTGCTGCTGGACGCCGCCGCGATGGGCGAGTCCCACGTCGAGCGCGAGGGCGTGTCGGTGCGGCACGCGGCCCGGTTCCTGCTGGTCGGCACCATGAACCCCGAGGAGGGGGAGCTGCGCCCGCAGCTGCTGGACCGGTTCGGACTGACCGTCGAGGTCGCCGCCACGCGCGACCCCGACGAGCGCGCCGAGGTCGTGCGGCGGCGGCTGCGCTACGAGGCCGACCCCGAGGGCTTCGCCGCCGGGTTCGAGTGGGAGGAGGCCGCCCTCGCCGGGCGGATCGCCGCCGCGCAGGCGCGCCTTCCCGAGGTCGAGCTGACCGACACCGCGCTGCGGCAGATCACCGCGGTGTGCGCGGCGTTCGAGGTGGACGGCCTGCGCGCCGACCTGGTGACGGCCCGCGCCGCGATCGCGCTGGCCGCCTGGGACGGCCGCGACAGCGTCGGCGAGGAGGACGTGCGGACCGCCGCGCGGCTCGCGCTGCCGCACCGGCGGCGGCGCGACCCGTTCGACGCGCCCGGCCTGGACCGCGACAAGCTGGACCGGATCCTGGACGAGCACGCCGACCCCGAGCCGCCCGAGCCCGACGGCGACGGTCCCGACGGAGGCCCCGACGGAGGCCCCGGCGGGCCGGACGGTCCGGGCGGCGACGGCGGCCTGCAGAACGACACCGGGCCGTCCGCCGAAGGCCCCGCCCCCTCGGGCGAACAGCAGGGCGACGACGCCGAGAAGCCGAGCGGCGGGCCGGGCGCCGGGGACCAGGAGCCCGCCCCCGCCGACGCCGCCTACAAGCCCCGCCTGTTCACCGTGCCCGGCATGGGCGCGGGCGCGCCCGGCCGCCGCTCCAAGGCGCGCAGCCCGCATGGCCGCGTGTCCGGCGACCGGCCCGGCTCCCATGGCGTGCACCTCAGCGCGACCCTGCGCGCCGCCGCCCCGCACCAGCGGGCGCGCGGCCGCAGCGGCCCCGGCCTGCTGGTCGCGCCCGAGGACCTGCGCGAGCCGGTGCGCGACGGCCGCGAGGGCAACCTCGTGCTGTTCGTCGTGGACGCCAGCGGCTCGATGGCCGCGCGCAAGCGGATGCGCGCGGTCAAGGGCGCGGTGCTGAGCCTGCTGCTGGACGCCTACCAGCGGCGCGACAAGGTCGGGCTGATCACCTTCCGGGGCCGCGAGGCCGACCTCGCGCTGCCGCCGACCTCGTCGGTGGAGGCCGGGGCGCGGCGGCTGGAGAAGCTGCCGACCGGCGGCCGCACCCCGCTGAGCGCCGGGCTGCTGCGCGCCGCCGAGGTCCTGCGCGTGGAGCGGCTGCGCGACCCGGCGCGCCGCCCGCTGCTGGTGCTGGTCACCGACGGCCGCGCCACGCACGGGCCGGACCCGGCCGCCGCCGCGGGGCTGCTGTCGGGGGTGGCCTCGGTCGTGGTGGACTGCGAGAGCGGGCCGGTGCGGCTCGGCCTGGCGGCGGCGCTGGGCACGCGGTTGGGCGCGCAGGTCGTGCGCCTGGAGGAGTTGGCCGCCGACGGGCTGGCCGGTGTGGTCCGAGACGTCAGGAAGGTGGCCTAGGGATGCCGCAGGGGAAGCCGGAGTACGTGCCCGACGACGGGCTGACCACCCGGGCGCGCCGCAACCAGCCGCTGGTGATGGTGCACACCGGGCCGGGCAAGGGCAAGTCCACCGCCGCGTTCGGGCTGGCGCTGCGCGCCTGGAACCAGGGCTGGCCCATCGGGGTGTTCCAGTTCGTGAAGTCCGCCAAGTGGCGCATCGGCGAGGAGAACGCGCTGCGCACGCTCGGCGAGAGCGGCCAGGGCGGCACCGTCGCGTGGAACAAGATGGGCGAGGGCTGGTCGTGGATCCAGCGGCCCGGCAGCGAGGCCGACCACGCCGCCGACGCCCGCGAGGGCTGGGAGCAGATCAAGCGCGACCTGGCCGCCGAGACCTACCGGCTGTACGTGCTGGACGAGTTCACCTACCCGATGAAGTGGGGCTGGGTGGACGTCGACGACGTCATCGCCGCGCTGAAGGACCGGCCCGGCAACCAGCACGTGGTCATCACCGGCCGCGACGCCGACCCGCGCCTGCTGGAGTTCGCCGACCTGGTCACCGAGATGGCCAAGGTCAAGCACCCGATGGACCGCGGCCAGAAGGGCCAGAAGGGCATCGAGTGGTAGCCCTGCCGAGGATCGTCGTCGCCGCCCCCTCCTCGGGGAGCGGCAAGACGACCGTGGCCACGGGGCTGATGGCGGCGCTGGCCGCGCGGGGCCTCGCGGTCTCGCCGCACAAGGTCGGCCCCGACTACATCGACCCCGGCTACCACGCATTGGCCACCGGGCGGCCGGGCCGCAACCTGGACCCGTGGCTGACCTCGCCCGACCTCGCCGTGCCGCTACTGCGGCACGGCGCGGCCGGGGCCGACGTCGCGGTGGTCGAGGGCGTCATGGGGCTGTTCGACGGCGCGGCCAAGGCCGGGCAGGACCCGGTCTCGGGCGGCGACTTCGCCTCCACCGCGCACGTCGCGGCGCTGATCGAGGCGCCGGTCGTGCTGGTGGTGGACGCGTCGGCGGCGGCCGGGCGGTCGGTGGCGGCGCTGGTGCACGGCTTCCGCACCTTCGGCGGCGTCCGGCTCGGCGGGGTGGTCCTCAACCGGCTCGGCTCCGACGGGCACGAGGCGATGTGCCGCGCCGCGATCGAGGAGCTGGGCCTGCCGGTGCTGGGCGCGCTGCGCCGCCACGACGCGGTGGCCAAGCCGTCGCGGCACCTCGGCCTGGTCCCCGCCGCCGAGCGGCACGCCGACGCCGTCGCGACCGTGGAGCGCCTGGGCGAGCTGGTCGCCGCCTCGTGCGACCTGGACGCGCTGCTGGCGCTGGCCCGCAGCGCGCCGCCGCTGACCGTCCCCGCGTGGACGCCCGAGACCGGCGAGCCGGTGCCCGGACGGCCGCGCGTCGCGGTGGCGGGCGGCCCGGCCTTCACCTTCGGGTACGCCGAGAACGAGGAGCTGCTGGCGGCGGCGGGCGCGGAGGTCGTGCGCTTCGACCCGCTGCGCGACACCGCCCTGCCGGAGGGCACGCGCGGCCTGGTGATCGGCGGCGGCTTCCCCGAGGTGTACGCGGCCGAGCTGTCGGCCAACGAGCCGCTGCGCAAGGCCGTGGCCGCGTTCGACGGCGCGGTCTACGCCGAGTGCGCCGGGCTGCTGTACCTGGCGCGCGAGCTCGACGGCGCCCCCATGTGCGGGGTGTTGGACGAGGTCACCGCGACCATGGCCCCGCGCCTGACCCTCGGCTACCGCGCGGCCGTCGCCGTCGCCGACTCGGTGGTCGCGCGCGCGGGCGAGCGCGTGCACGGCCACGAGTTCCACCGCACCGTCACCGAGCCCGGCCACGGCGCGACCCCGGCCTGGCAGTGGTCCACCGACGGCCCGGAGGGGTTCGTGCGCGGGCGGCTGCTGGCGTCGTACCTGCACCTGCACTGGGCCGGAGCGCCGCACTTCGCGCGGCGGCTGGTGGAGGCCGCCCGATGAGCCAGGACGACTTCAAGGCCGCCGTCCGGCTGACCGGGGAGCGCGTGCTGGTGCGGCCGTTCGGGCTGGACGACGCCGCCGACTACATCGACGTGGTCCGGGCGGGGGAGGACTGGCTGCCGCCGAACTTCCCGACCGACCTGGAGGCGGGCTCGCTGGCCTGGTGGCTCGAAACCGGCGTGCACCAGCCGCACCGGTACGCGCTCGGCGTGCACCTGGCCGTCATCGACCGGGAGACCGGCCGCCTGTCGGGCACGATCGGGCTGTTCCGGGTGGACTGGGGTCAGCTCACCTGCGAGGTCGGCTACGGGATGCGCCCGGCGGCGCGCGGGCGCGGGCACGCGACCGAGGCGCTGCGGCTGGTGGCGTCCTGGGCGCTGCGCGACTGCGGCCTGCACCGGGTGGAGCTGCGGGCGCGCGTGGCGAACCTGGCGTCGGTGCGGGTGGCGGAGAAGGGCGGCTTCCTGCGCGAGGGCGTGGCGCGCGGGGCCGAACGCGTCAACGGCCGCAACGAGGACCAGTACGTGTTCGGGCTGCTCGCCCCTGATCTGGAGGATCTCGACTCGGACGCGGTTGCGGCCCCCACGGCGCGCCGCGCCGCCGCCCCGCCCCGGCCTTCGCCAGGCTCTTCGGCCATGACCCAGGACCAGAACATCGCCGCGATCGCGGCGGCGGGCGAGCGGACCCTCGTCCTGCACACCGGCGAGCGGACCCGCGAGGGCGCGCGGGCGATGCTGCCCAAGCTGCCCGAGGTGTGCTTCGTGGACGCGGGCGAGGCGTCGGAGAACGTGGAGCCCGCCGTGCGCGCGGCCGTCGCGCACGGCCTGCCCCAGCTCGTCGTGGTGGGGACGATCCGGCCGCTGTGCGCGCTGGCGGGCGGTCCCGCGATGCTCGCGGGGATCACCACCGTGATGGGCGGCACGCCCCAGCACGCCGCCGACGTCGCCGCCGCCGGGGACGCGGCCCGCGCCTACGAGCTGTGGGAGGCCGCCGGACTGCTCGGCCAGTGCGGGCGCGAGCTGAGCCGGTCGGTCGCCGACCAGCTGGAGAGCGTCGCCGCCGCCGTGGCCGGGACCGACGCGAGCCCGCTGGCGGTGCAGGTGGTGCTGATGGACGGCGCGGCGACGCGCATGGTCGGCATGTACGGGCGGATGGCCCGTTCGGGGTGAGCACATGATCACGGTGGTCGGGTACGACGGCGCGCCGCTCCCGGAGGAGGCGCGGCGGCTGCTGGCGGCTGCCGACCTGGTGACCGGCGACGCGCGCGTGCTGGCGGCGGTGGGGCTGCCCGCCGGCGTGCGCACCGGCGCGCTGGAGGACATCGATCCCGAGGCGGAGACGGTCGTGCTGGCCGCCGGGGACCCCGGCTTCTTCGGCGTCGTGCGGACCCTGCGCGAACGCGGCCACCGGCCACGCGTGCTGCCCGCCGTTTCCGTGGTGGCACGGGCGTTCGCGAAAGCGGGCTTTCCCTGGGACGACGCGCTGGTGGTGTCGGCCGGGGAGGGCGGGCTGAGGCGGGCGGTGAACGCGTGCCGCGCGCATCCGAAGGTGGCGGTGCTGACCGCGCCGGACGCGGGCCCGGCGGAGCTGGCCCGCGCGCTGTTCCCGCAGTCGCCGCGCGCGTTCGTGGTGTGCGAGGACCTGGGCGGCCCGGACGAGCGGGTGGTGCACGTACGCCCGGCGGAGGCGACCACGCGCCCGTGGAACGGGCCGGAGGTGGTGCTGGTCCTGGACGCGACGGACGCGACCGGCTCCCCGGGCTGGACGTCGGGTCCGCGCCCGTTCGCGGAGGCATCGCTGAGTGAGGTGTGCGCGGTCGTACTGGCCAGACTCGCCCCCCGCATCGGCGACCTCGTGTGGGACGTGGACGGCGACGGCAGCGTCGCCATCGCGTGCGCGCGAGCGGGGGCGGCCGCCGTCGCCGTGTCCCGCGACCCGCAGGTGTGCGAGACGATCCGCGGCGACGTCCGCGAGCACGGCGTCAAGGTGGCGGTGTCGCGCGGCGAGGCCCCGGCGGTGTTCGAGCACCTGCCCGTACCGGACGCGGTCTTCCTCGGCGCCCCCGATCCCGCCGTGGCGGAGGCGGCGGCGTCCCGCGCCCTGCGCCGCGTGGTCGCCACGACCGGGGACGAGCGGGCCGTGCGGCCCATCCTGGAGGCGCTGCGCGCCGCGAAGCTGACCGCGCGGGCCGTCCGGCTGACCGCGGCGCCGTTCGGGGAGCCGGAGCCCGCGCCGGTCTTCCTGATCAGCGGCGAGCGCACCGCGCCCACCGCCGAACGCCCCCGCGCCGCGCGCCCCCGCCGCCCCCAGACGATCACACCGCTCCCCGAGGCCCCGGCCACATGACCGGCGGCCCCTTTGAGCGGTGCCCAGGTGATCATGCCGCTCCCTGCGAAGCCGGACGCGTGACCGGCGGGTCCTTCCTGGTGATCGGGGTCGGCGCGTGCGCGGGGGCGGAGGCCGCCGAGGTCGGCGCGCTGATCGACGCCGCCCTGCGCGCCTCGGGGCCGTCGCCGCTCCCCGTGCGCGCGCTGGCGACCGTCGACTCCAAGCTCGGCGAGCCCGGCATCCGGCAGGCCGCCGCCCGGCGCGGCTGGCCCCTGCTCGGCCATCCCGCCGCCGTGCTCGCCGGGATCGCGGTGCCGAACCCCTCCGACGCAGCCAGCCGCGGCGTCGGCACGCCCAGCGTCGCCGAGGCCGCCGCGCTGCACGCCGCCCGCGTCCTGGCCGGCGCGGAGGGCGGCCCGGCCGAGCTCATCGTCCACAAGCGCAAGTCCGCGCAGGCCACCGCCGCCGTCGCCCGCGTGACCGGGGCCACCACCGGTGGGACGAATAAGAACAAAGTGCTAGGAATCACCACCGATGGGGCAACCGCGTCCGGCGCGTGCCACCCTGGTCAGCCGGAAGCCGTCATGACGTCTGAGGAGGAACGGTGACCACGGTCCGCCAGCCCCACCCCATCGAGGTCCGGTCGTACGAGATCCTGCGCTCGCGGGTCGACCTGTCCCCGATGCCGCCGCTGTGGCGGGCGGTCGCCGAGCGCGTCATCCACGTCAGCGCCGACCTGGAGTACGCGGTGGACCTGGTCACCCGCGAGGAGCACCTGGCCCAGGGCCTGGCCGCGCTGCGCGGCGGCGCGCCCATCGTCGCCGACGAGGGCATGGTCACCGCCGGGATCACCGCCCGCCGGGCGCTGTGCCACATCGGCGAGCCCGCCGCCGCCCGGATGGCCCGCGCCGCCGGGATCACCCGCGAGGCCGCCGCCGTCCGGCTGTCCTACTCCGAGGTCGGCCCCGGCGCGGTCTGGGTGGTCGGCTCGGCCCCGTCGGCCATCTTCGAGATCATCGCCCGCCAGGTGCGGCCCGCGCTGGTCATCGGCCTGCCGGTCGGGTTCGTCGGCGCGGCCGAGGCCAAGGAGGCGCTGCGCGCCAGCGGCCTGCCCCAGCTCAGCAACGTGTCGGAGAAGGGCGGCTCGGCCGTCGCCGCGGCCGCCGTCAACGCCCTGCTCTACCACGAGGAGGGACAGTGACCTTCCCCGACGAGGTGGACCTGCGCCACCACGGCGACAGCGAGGTGGGCGCGGGGCTGCGGGACTTCGCGGTCAACGTCCGCACCGGCACGCCCCCCGCCTGGCTGGCCGAGCGCATCCGCGCCTCGATCGCCGACCTGGCCGCCTACCCCGACCCCGCCGCCGCCCGCCTCGCCGTCGCCCGGCGGCACGGCCGCGCCCCCGGCGAGGTACTGCTGACCGCGGGGGCCGCCGAGGCGTTCGTCCTGCTCGCGCGGGTGCTGCAGCCCAGGCGCGCGGTCGTGGTGCACCCGCAGTTCACCGAGCCGGAGGCCGCGCTGCGCGCCGCCGGGCACGAGGTCGAACGGGTCGTGCTCGGCAAGGACTTCGTCCTGGACCCGGACGCGGTCCCCGCCGCCGCCGACCTGGTGATGATCGGCAACCCGACCAACCCGACCTCGGTCCTGCACCCCGCCGCCGCGATCGCCGCGCTGGCCCGGCCCGGCCGCACGGTCGTGGTGGACGAGGCGTTCATGGACTGCGTGCCCGGCGAGCCCGAGACCCTGTCGGGCCGGCTGCCCGCCGGCGTGGTCGTGCTGCGCAGCCTCACCAAGACCTGGGGCCTCGCCGGCCTGCGCGCCGGCTACGTCCTGGCCGACCCGCGCCTGATCGCCCGGCTCGCCGAGGCGCAGCCGCTGTGGGCGGTGTCCACGCCCGCGCTCGTGGCGATCGAGGCGTGCAGCGCGCCCGAGGCCGTCGCCGAGGCCGACGCGTGGGCGGTCGAGCTGGCCGCCGAACGCGACCGGCTCGCGGCCGAGCTGAGCGCGCGCGGCCTGTACGTGGTGCCCGAGCCGCGCGCGTCGTTCCTGTGCCTGCGCGCGCCCGACGCGCTCGGCGTGCGGGCGCTGCTGCGCCAGCGCGGCTACGCGCTGCGGCGCGGCGACACCTTCCCCGGCCTCGGCCCCGACTGGCTGCGCGTGGCCGTCCGCGACCGCGCCGCCAACGACCGGCTGCTGGAGGTGCTCGGTGAGCTGGGCATCTGACGCCGTCCACCGGGTCATCGCCGAGCGCCGCGACATCCGCGACGGCTTCCTGCCCGACCCCGTGGACGACGCCGTGCTGACCCGCGTCCTGGAGTCGGCGCACCGCGCGCCGTCGGTCGGGCTCACCCAGCCCTGGGACTTCGTGGTCATGCGCTCGCCCGAGCGCCGCGAACGCGTCCGCGACCTGGCCGAACGCCAGCGCCGCGCCTACGCCGCCTCGCTGGTGCCCGCGCGCGCCGCCCGCTTCGACGGCATGAAGGTCGAGGCGATCCGCGAGGCCCCGGTCAACATCGCCGTGACCTGCGACCCCACCCGCGGCGGCCGCAACCCGCTCGGCCGGCACGCGCAGCCGAGCACCGCGCCGTACTCGGTCGCCTGCGCCGTGCAGAACCTGTGGCTGGCCGCCCGCGCCGAGGACCTCGGCGTCGGCTGGGTCAGCTTCTTCGACGAGCGGGAACTGGCCGCCGAACTGGGCCTGCCCGCCCACCTGGAGGTCGTCGCCTACCTGTGCGTCGGCCGCGTGGCGGAGTTCCCGCCCGCCCCGCAGCTCGCGCTGAGCGGCTGGGCGTTCCGCCGCCCGCTCGCGTGGGCGGTGCACAACGAGGAGTACGGGCGGCGGGGGCTGCCCGGAGAGGACGCCGTGAACCTGATCGACGAGACCGTCGCCGCGATCCGCCCGCTCGACGGGGCCGCCATGCGCGACGCCCGCGACCTGCAGGCCCGCCTGACCAAGCCGCCCGGCTCGCTCGGCGTGCTGGAGGAGGTGTCGGTGCGCCTCGCGGGCCTCGCCGGGCAGTGCCCGCCGCCGCTGCCCGAGCCCGCCGCCGTCGCCGTGTTCGCCGCCGACCACGGCGTGCACGCCCAGGGCGTCACGCCCTGGCCGCAGGAGGTCACCGCGCAGATGGTCGGCAACTTCCTGGCCGGGGGAGCGGTCGTCAACGCGTTCGCCGGGCAGGTCGGGGCCGAGGTCACCGTCGTGGACGTGGGCGTGGCCGCCGACCTGGACCCCGCGCCGGGCCTGCTGCCGCGCAAGGTCGCCCCCGGCACCGCCGACATGACGCGGGGCCCCGCGATGACGCCCGAGCAGGCGCGCCGGGCCGTGGAGACCGGCATCGAGGTGGCCCGCGACCTGGTGTCGGCCGGGTCGCGGTGCCTGCTCACCGGCGACATGGGGATCGCGAACACCACGGCGTCGGCGGCGCTGATCGCGGCGTTCACCGGCCTGCCGCCCGAGCGCGTCACCGGGCGCGGCACCGGCATCGACGACGCGACCCACGCGCACAAGATCTCCGTGATCGAGGCCGCGCTCGAACGCCACGGCCTCGACGCGCCGGGCGACCGCGCCCCCCTCGCCGTCCTCGCGGCCGTGGGCGGCCTGGAGCACGCCGCGCTCGCCGGTTTCATCCTCGGCGCGGCCGCGCTGCGCGTGCCGGTGGTGCTGGACGGCGTCATCGCCGGAGCCGCCGCACTGGTCGCCGCAGCGCTGTGCCCGGACGCGCTCGGCGCGTGCGTGGCGGGGCACCGTTCGGCCGAACCGGGGCATTCCGCTACCGTTTCCCACCTGGGGCTCCGCCCTCTGGTGGACCTGGAACTGCGCCTCGGTGAGGGCACCGGCGCGCTGCTGGCGCTGCCGCTCGTGCAGGGCGCCGTCCGGGTCCTCCACGAGGTCGCCACCTTCGACTCGGCGGGGGTGAGCGATAAACACCCCCGGGCGTAACGACATGATCACGGTATGAGGCACCACCCGCTATCGACTGGCCGGGGACCCTCTCCATGACCTTGCCGCTCCGAGTACCTTTGGTCCACAAAGCCACATGTCCGTCACCCGCGTCCGGCATCCACCGCCGCGCACCGATCGAGAGAACACCGACGTGCCCCCGTACCTGCTTGGCCTGCGACTCGGCGGGCGACGCGTCCTCGTCGTCGGCGGAGGCCGGGTCGCCCAGCGCCGCGTCCCGGCGCTGCTGGCCGCCGGCGCCGACGTGGTGCTGGTGTCGCCCGAGGTCACGCCCTCGCTGGAAGACCTGATCAACGACGGCCGGGTCACCTGGCACGCCCGCCCCTACCGGCCCGGCGACTGCGCCGGGTCCTGGCTCGTCCAGGCGGTCACCGACGACGGCAAGGTCAACGCCGACGTCGTCGCCGAGGCCGAGGAGGCGCGGATCTGGTCGGTGCGCGCCGACGACGCCGACGCCTCCCCGGGCTGGACCCCCGCCTCCGGGCAGGTCGGCGAGACCACCGTGGGCGTGCTGTCGGGCGGCGACCCGCGCCGCGCCGCCGGCATCCGCGACTCGGTGGTGGAGGACCTGCGCGAGGGGCGGCTGGAGTCGCGGCACTCCCGGCACAAGCCGGTCGGCGTCGCGCTGGTCGGCGGCGGCCCCGGCGACCCGGGCCTGATCACCGTGCGCGGCCGCCAGCTGCTGGCCCAGGCCGACGTGGTGGTCACCGACCGCCTCGCGCCCCGCGAACTGCTGGACGAGCTGGCCGCCGACGTCGAGGTCATCGACGCCGCCAAGATCCCCTACGGGCGCACCGTCACCCAGGACCGCATCAACGCCTACCTCGTCGAGCATGCCCGGCAGGGCAAGTTCGTGGTGCGGCTCAAGGGCGGCGACCCCTTCGTGTTCGGGCGCGGCGGCGAGGAGGCCCTGCACTGCGCGCGGCACGGCATCCCGGTGACGGTGGTGCCCGGCATCACCAGCGCCGTCGCCGTTCCGTCGGCGGCGGGCATCCCGGTCACCCACCGCGGCGTGTCCCAGGAGTTCCACGTGGTCTCCGCGCACGTCGCCCCCGGACACCCCGAATCCACCGTCGACTGGACGGCCCTGGCCCGCGCCAACGGCACCCTCGTGCTGCTGATGGCGGTGGAGCGCATGGCCCTCATCGCCGAGGCCCTCATGCGCTATGGTCGGTCGTCTGACACGCCGGTCGCGGTGGTCCAGGACGGCACCCTCCCCGGACAGCGGGCGCTGACCGCCACGCTGGCCACGGTCGCCGACGAGATGGCGGCCGCCGGGGTCCGGCCGCCGGCGATCGTGGTCGTGGGCGACGTGGTGACCGTGGCACGAGAGATCGACATGATTCGAACGGACATGGGACGGGATCCGTGACACCCCCGGCAGAACAGAGCGCGGTCCACGACGAGGAGGCCGGCGGCGCCCCGGGCCGCGGCCCCGTGAACACGTCCGGCACCGCCGACGAACGACCCCCCGGCACCGAGCGCGGCACGCCCGCGGAGCACCCGGACGACCCCGCCGAGGGGTCCGCCGCCGCGCCGTCCGGCAAGCACGCGAAGCCCCCGGAGAAGACGGAGCCGACGACGGAAGGCGAGCACGCCATCCCGCCCAAGCCCGAAGACCAGACCGAACCCGACCCCCAGACCAAGCCCGCAGACGCGGCCACCCCCGACACGGCCACACCCGGCAGCGCCAAGCCCACCGACGCGACCAAGCCCGCTGACGCAGCCACGTCAGGCACGGCCACGTCCGACAGCGGCCAGCCCGCTGACGCGGCTACGTCCAGCGCGGCCACGCCGGCTGACGCGGTCACGTCAGGTGCAGCTACGTCCGGCAGCGTCCAGCCTGGCAGCGCCCAGCCCGGTGGCGCGGCCACGGCCAGCACGGCCACGCCTGCTGACGCAGCCACGTCAGGTGCGGCCACGTCCGGCAGCGGCCAGTCCGGTGGCGCGACCACGTCCAGCGGTGCCGAGTCCGGTGGCGCGCAGTCCGGTGGCGCGGATGCGTCCGCTGATGCGGGCGGAGCCGGTGGGCCTAAGGCGGTCGGCTCGGCCCGGTCCGTCTCCGGTGGTGCGCCCGTGAAGGGTGAGGACCCCCTCGCCCCCTTCCCCGAGCCCACGCCCGGCGACGTCGCCGCCGCCACCGCGCGCCAGGGCGAGCTCACGCGCGCCCTCACCGCGCTGCGCGACCAGCTCAACGCGTTCGAGTTCGTGCTCGATGTCCCCGGCGTCGCCGAGGCGCGCGAGGCCCGTACCGAGCTCCGCAACCAGCTGGAGGACTACGTCCTGCCGCGCGTCCAGGCGGCGGGCAAGCCCCTGCTCGTGGTGCTCGGCGGCTCCACCGGCGCGGGCAAGTCCACCCTGGTCAACACCCTGGTGGGCGCCCGCGTCAGCGCCACCGGCGTGCTGCGCCCCACCACCAGCAGCCCCATCCTGGTGTGCCACCCCGACCACGCCGACTGGTTCCTGGAGGGGCCGATGCTGCCGGGCATGGGCCGGGTGCGCGGGCCCGCGCCCGACGCCATCGCCGGCGACCAGCTCGTCATCATCGCCAGCGAGGCCCTGCCGCCCGGCCTGGCGCTGCTGGACAGCCCCGACTTCGACTCGGTCTTCGAGGACCACTACGAGTTCGCCACCAAGCTGATGGCCGCCGCCGACCTCTGGCTGTGCGTCACCACCGCCGCCCGGTACGCCGACGCGCAGGTCTGGCAGATGCTCCAGCGCGCCCGCGACAACGGCGCCAGCATCGGCGTGGTGCTGTCGCGCGTGCCCGACGGCGCGGGCTCGGAGGTCGTCGAGCACTTCGGCGAGATGCTCACCGAGCAGGGCGTCGGCGACGCGCACCGCTTCACCATCCCCGAGACCCGCGTCGAGGACAGCCGCCTGCCCGAGGAGACCGTCGCCGGCATCCGGTCCTGGCTGGTCGGCGTCGCCGACAGCGGCGTGGACCGCGAGGTCGTGATCGGCGACACCCTCGGCGGCGTGCTCGACAGCTTCCGCACCCGCGTCCCCGAGCTCGCCAAGCACGTCGAGGCGCAGGTCGAGCAGCGCGCCGAGCTGGCCAGGGCCGTCGAGTCGGCCTACTCCACCGCCCTCGCCGAGCTGGACGAGGCCACCCGCAACGGGTCGCTCCTGCGCGGCGAGGTGCTGGCCCGCTGGCAGGACTTCGCCGGCACCGGCGACCTGCTGCGCTCCCTGCACGTGCGGCGCGGGCGCGGCTCGCGCCGCTCCACCCGCCGGCACCGCAGCCCGGCCCGCGTCCGCGCGCTGAAGGCGGCGCTGCGCAGCGGGCTGGAGTCGCTGATCCTGTCGTCGGCCGAGCACGCCGCCGACCAGGTCCTGGCGGGCTGGCGCGAGCACCCGGCGGGCGGCCACGTGCTGGACGGGCCGGCCGTCGCGCCGCACCGTGCCACCGAGCGGGCCTCTCCCGAGCTGTCGCGCCGGGTGACCCGCGCGGTCAGCTCCTGGCAGGACCACGTCCAGGAGCTGATCCGCACCGAGGGCGTCACCAAGCGGTCGGTCGCCAAGCTGGTGTCGTTCGACTCCGAGGCGCTGTCGCTGGTGCTGATGATCGGGCTGCTCGGCTACGGCACCGCCGAGGTGAACGTCGAGGGCGGCACCAGCGCCGTCCCGCAGCGGCTGCTGAAGGCGCTGTTCGGCGCCGAGTCGCTGCGCGGCATGGGCGCCAAGGCCCGCGCCGACCTGCGCAGCCGCATCGGGATGTTGTTCGACGAGGAGGCCATCCGGTTCGGGCAGGCCCTGGACGCGGCCGGCATCCCCGACCAGAACGTCCCCGTCCAGCTCTACCAGGCCACTTACAACCTTGAGGTCGCACGATGACCACCTCGGCCCTGCCCGCGAAACCGCCGGCCGACCAGCAGGACGCCGGCGCCGACGAGCCCCCGGCGGACCCCGCCGCCGCCCCCGGCCTGCCCGAACGCCTCGACGGCCTGGAGCGGCTGGTCCGCGCCGGGACCGGGCGGCTGGACCAGCGGCTGCTCGACGACGCCGAGGTGCTGCTCGACCGCGCCGGGCAGCGGCTGCGGCTGTCGGGCGACCACACCGTCGTCACCCTCGCCGGCGGCACCGGCAGCGGCAAGTCGTCGCTGTTCAACGCCATCTGCGGGCTGGAGCTGTCGCCCACCGGGATGCGCCGCCCGATGACCTCCAAGGCGCACGCCTGCGTGTGGGGCCTGGACGGCGCCGGCCCCCTGCTGGACTGGCTGGACGTGGACAAGCGGCACCGCTACGCCCGCGCCAGCGCCCTGGACGCCGCCCGCACCGACAGCTCGCTGCAGGGCCTGGTGCTGCTGGACCTGCCCGACCACGACTCGATCCAGGCGATGCACCGCGCCGAGGTCGACCGGTTCGTGCACATCGCCGACCTGCTGGTGTGGGTGGTGGACCCGCAGAAGTACGCCGACGCGGCGCTGCACCGCAACTACATCGTGCCGTTCGCCGAGTACGCGGGCGTCACCCTGATCGTGCTGAACCAGGTCGACCGGCTCCAGCCCGGCGAGGTCGAGGAGTGCGTCACCGACCTGCGCCGCCTGCTGGAGGCCGAGGGTCTGCGCAACCCGCGGATCATCACCACCTCGGCGACCGCCGAGGGCGGCGCGGCCGGCTTCCGCGAGGTCCTGGTCGACACCGTGGCAGCGCGGCGCGCCCGCAGCGACCGGCTGAGCACCGACGTCGGGCGGATCGCCGGCCGGTTCGCCGAGCACCGCGGCGAGGACGGGCCGCCCGCGCACGTCGACCCCGAGCACCGGGCCGCGCTCGTGCGGGACCTGACCGACGCGGCCGGCGCGCCCGCCGTGGCCGAGGCCATGGAGAGCGCCTACGAGCTGCGCGCCGCCGACTTCGTGGGCTGGCCGGTCAGCGCCATGGTCGCGCGCCTGCGCTCCGACCCGCTGCGCCGGATGCGCCTCACCGAGCTGCGCGAGGAGCTGCGCGGCGCGTTCACCGGCCCGATCGGGGCGCAGCAGGGCGATGTCGACAACGCGCTGAGCGGCGTGACCGACGGCGTGACGGCCGACCTGCCGCCCGCCTGGGCCCGCTCGGTGCGCGCGGCGGCCCGCTCCCACGCCGCCGAGCTGCCCGAGGACCTCGGCGTCTCCCTCAAGGACGCGTTGCCGGCGTTCAACCAGGTGCCGCGCTGGTGGTGGCTGGTGAAGACCTGGCAGTACTTCCTCGTCCTGGTCACCGTGCTCGGCGTCGCGTGGATCGGCCTGCTGGTCGCCTACGGCGTGTTCGGCGCGGGCGGCGAGGACGCCCCGGCCCTGGTCGGCGAGGCGGGCCTGATCCCGTACGTGTCGGTCCTGGTGGTCTGCACGCTCGGCATGGGCTGGCTGACGGCGTCGGCGTGCCGCAACCTGGTCGCGCTGTCGTCGGCCAAGCACGGCGACCGGATGGAGGGCCACATGCGCGACCGCATCGAGCAGGTCGCCGAGGAGAAGGTCCTGAGCCCGGTCAGCGCCGAGCTGAAGACGTACGCGGGCTTCCGCGAGGACGTCGACCTGGTCGCGGGCGCGTAGCGGCGGTCGTCCACAGGCCGGCCGAACCCGCCCGCCCGCGCCGCCCGGTCCTGCACGGTGGAGGTCACCACCTCATCCACCGTGGAGGACACGATGAACGAAGCGCAGATCACCGTGACCGGCTGGGTCGCCGCCGAGCCGTTCTACACCGTCACCGCGAACGGGACGCCGTTCCTGACCGTGCGGGTGGGCTGCACCCCGCGCCGCTTCGACCGGCGGACGGGCCAGTGGCACGACCAGGACACCCTCTTCCTGACGGTGAACTGCTGGCGGGCGCTGGCCGCCAACATCAACGCCTCGGAGTTCCGCCGCGGGCACCCGGTGGTCGTGACGGGCCGCCTGCGGATCCGCCAGTACGAGAAGGACGGCCAGTGGCGCTTCTCCGCCGAGGTGGAGGCGACGACGGTGGGCCACGACCTGACCAGGGGCACCGCGGACTTCCGCGCCGTCCGGCGGGGCGCGGTGATGGACGCCGACCGCCAGGAGGCGCGGGCGGCGACCGACCAGTGGGCCCTGGCCTCGGCGAAGGCCGCCGACCGGCCCGAGCAGGAGCCCCGGATCCCGGACACCGAGCCGGATCCCCAAGTACCCCTGACGGCCGTCGAGCCCCCTGCGCCCGACCCGCCCGAGCAGACCGGCACCGAGCAGGAGCGGGCGGCCTGACGGGCGGGGCCTCCGGCGGCCCCGTCGAACCGTCGGCGAAGGCGCATCCGTACGGCTGTGTGTAGACCGGGACAGAAGGGCAAGCAACAACCAGGGGGCGGGGAGCGCCGGCCCAACGGAAACGCGTCGAAGCTGTTCGGAGAGTAAAAACAAGCGTACTCTCAGTAGTCATGAATCAAGGTTGGGTCACCATCACCCTCTTCTCGGCCGCGATCCTCGTGACCGTGACCTTCGCCGTCCGGATGATCAAGGCGGAGGTGGCGGGGCTGCGCGGGGAGACGACGGCCGCCGTCGACGGGCTGCGCGCGGAGACCGGCGCGGCCTGCGAGGGCTTCCGCGCGGAGATGAAGGCCGGGCTCGGCGGCCTGCGCGCCGAGCTGCACGCCAGCGCCGAGGGGCTGCGCCGCGAGGTGCGGGCCGACGCCGAGGGGCAGCGCCGCGAGACGCGGGCCCACCTGGAGGGTCTGCGCGAGCAGTTCCAGGGCGGCAGCGACGGGCTGCGCGGGCAGCTCCAGGCGGATGTGGAGGTGCTGCGAGAACAGGTCCAGGCCAACGCCGAGTCGCTGCGCGAGCAGATCGCGATCAACGCCCAGGCGCACCGCGAGCAGGTCCAGGTCGCCACCGAGTGGATGCGCGAGCAGTTGGGCGACACCGCCGAGTCGGTGCGGGCGGAGATGCGCACGCAGGCGCAGACGCTGCGGGCCGAGCCCGCGCGCCGCTTCGCCGAGCTGGGCGAGCGGCTGGAGCGGCTGGAGAGGAGGGAGACCCGGGGGGAGACCCTCGACCGGGAGGCCCGCACCCTGCCCGTCAAGGTAATGGACGGGCAGCGGCCCTCCCGATCCTGAAATCCGCCCCGGGTCCTACATGGCGGGGGCGCCGGCGGCCGCTACGGGCCGACGGCTCGGGCTACCGGCGGCGCCCCCGCGCCGTCGGGGTTGCGGCCGCGTCAGGCCCAAGAAACGCCGCGCATGGTGTCTTCCCCCTCGGATGTGCTGCGGACCGCGCTTTCGCTGGTCCTGGTGCGGATGGCCGGTTCGACCATCCACCGTGCGCTATCGAAGGTACCGGTTTCCGGTCCGCTCCGCACACGTTGCAACTATCGTGTTACACAACGTGAAACATAGGGGGGAAGGATGACGGCAGTGCAGTCGTCCGCCGAGGACCGGGGCGGGGAACTGGCCCCGAAACCCCGGCGCCGCGCGGTTCGTGGACGCCCGTCACTCCTGGCGGTCTACGTGCCGGCGGTCGTCGGACTGCACCTGATCCTGGCCCTCGCGGGCCTGGTGCGCACCGAGCTCAGACTGAATGATCTACTGATTTTTGCCGCCCTGGTGGCGTGTGGCGCGGTCTGCATTGAAGCTTCGCGGCGGCTGGGGATGCCGCCGGGGGTGGCCCGCGACCTGCTGTCGGCCTGGTGGCTGCCGGCTGCCCTGCTGCTGCCCCCGGCCTACGCGTTGCTGATCCCCGTTCCGCTGCAGGTGCTGCTGCAGTACCGCGTCCGCCGCACCCTGCTCTACCGGCGGGCGCTGGTCACCTCGGCGCTGGGCCTGGCCGGGGCCGCCGCCTCGGTGGTGTTCCACCTGGTGGTGCCCGAGCCGCTGGCCGGCACGCCCGCCTGGGTGGTGGACGGCTGGCCGGGCATCCCGGTCGCGATCGGCTGCGCGGTGCTGTTCACCGTGATCAACACGGCGCTGGTCGCGATCGCCGCGCACGCCGCCGACCCCGACGCCCGCTGGCGCGAGGTCCTGTGGAACCGCGAGATCCTCCTGCTGGACGTGGTGGAGCTGTGCGTCGGCATGCTGGTGGCGATCACCTGCGCGCTGTCGCCTGCCCTGCTGCTGCTGGCGCTGCCCCCGCTCGTGCTGCTCCAGCGCAGCCTGATGCACCAGCAGCTGCAGGCCGCCGCCCGCACCGACGCCAAGACCGGCCTGCTGAACGCGGCCGCCTGGCAGCGCGAGGCCGACACCGAGCTGTCGCGCTCCCAGCGCACCCACGACCCGCTGGCCGTGCTGCTGATCGACATCGACCACTTCAAGAGGGTCAACGACACCTACGGCCACCTGGTGGGCGACCAGGTGCTGGTCGGGGTCGCCAGCACCCTGTGCGGCCAGCTCCGCGACTACGACGTGGTGGGCCGGTTCGGCGGCGAGGAGTTCGTGGTGCTGCTGCCGGGCGCCGACACCGTGGAGGCGTGCCGGGTCGCCGAGCGCCTGCGCGGCCGGGTCCGCCGCCTCGCCGTGCCGGCCGAGGAGGGCTCGGTCGCGGTGACGATCTCGGTCGGGGTCTCGCTGTTCCGGATGCACGGCGAGGACCTGATCGAACTGCTCGCCGCCGCCGACCTCGCGCTGTACCGGGCCAAGCAGTCCGGCCGTGACCGCGTCTGCCTGCCCGCCATCGAGAACACCAAATGATCGGGGCCAACCAACTACTGCCCGAGACCCCCTAGGCTTGACTCCATGGCCGAGTACATCTACACGATGCAGCGTGTGCGCAAGGCACATGGCGACAAGGTCGTCCTCGACGACGTCACCTTGCACTTCCTGCCCGGAGCAAAGATCGGCGTTCTGGGCCCCAACGGGACTGGTAAGTCCACGCTGCTGCGCATGATGGCCGGTCTTGAGCAGCCGTCCAACGGCGACGCGCGACTGATGCCCGGCTTCACCGTCGGCATGTTGCAGCAGGAGCCCCCGCTGAACGAGGACAAGACCGTCCTCGGCAACGTGGAGGAGGGCGTCGCCGAGACCAAGGCGATGCTCGACCGGTTCAACGCCATCGCCGAGGAGATGGCCACCGACTACTCCGACGAGCTCATGGCGGAGATGGGCAAGCTGCAGGAGCAGCTCGACCACCGCAACGCCTGGGACCTCGACAGCCAGCTCGAACAGGCCATGGACGCGCTGCGCTGCCCGCCGCCGGACGCCGACGTGACCAAGCTGTCGGGTGGCGAGCGCCGCCGCGTCGCCCTGTGCAAGCTGCTGCTGGAGGCGCCCGACCTCCTGCTGCTGGACGAGCCCACCAACCACCTGGACGCCGAGAGCGTGCAGTGGCTGGAGCAGTTCCTCGCCAAGTACGAGGGCACCGTCCTCGCCGTCACCCACGACCGGTACTTCCTGGACAACGTGGCGACCTGGATCCTGGAGCTGGACCGCGGCCGCTGCCACCCCTACGAGGGCAACTACTCCACCTACCTGGAGAAGAAGGCCGAGCGCCTGAAGGTCGAGGGCAACAAGGACGCCAAGCGCAAGAAGCGCCTGGAGGACGAGCTGGAGTGGGTGCGCTCCAACCCCAAGGCCCGCCAGACCAAGTCCAAGGCGCGCCTCCAGCGCTATGAGGAGATGGCGGCCGAGGCGGCCAAGACCCGCAAGCTCGACTTCGAGGAGATCCAGATCCCGCCGGGCCCGCGCCTGGGCAACACGGTGATCGTGGCCGACCACCTCACCAAGGGCTTCGGCGACCGGCTGCTGATGGACGACCTGTCGTTCAACCTGCCGCCCAACGGCATCGTCGGCGTCATCGGCCCCAACGGCGTCGGCAAGACCACGCTGTTCCGCATGATCGTCGGTGAGGAGACGCCGGACTCCGGCGCGCTGCGCATCGGCGAGACCGTGCAGATCTCCTACGTCGACCAGGGCCGCGGCAACATCGACCCGAAGAAGAACGTCTGGGAGGTCGTCTCCGACGGCCTGGACCACATCAAGGTCGGCCAGGTCGAGATGCCCTCGCGCGCCTACATCGCGGCGTTCGGCTTCAAGGGCCCCGACCAGCAGAAGCCCTCGGGCGTGCTGTCGGGCGGCGAGCGCAACCGGCTGAACCTCGCGATGACCCTCAAGCAGGGCGGCAACGTGCTGCTGCTGGACGAGCCGACCAACGACCTGGACACCGAGACGCTGTCCAGCCTGGAGAACGCGCTGCTGGAGTTCCCCGGCTGCGCCGTGATCACCTCGCACGACCGGTGGTTCCTGGACCGCATCGCCACCCACATCCTGGCGTGGGAAGAGGGCTCCAACTGGTTCTGGTTCGAGGGCAACTTCGCCGACTACGAGAAGAACAAGATCGAGCGCCTGGGCGCCGACGCGGCCCGTCCGCACCGCGTCACCCACCGTCGCCTCACCCGCGACTGACGTCCGGCCCGCACCGCTCGGCGGCGCCGCATCCCTGCGGGGGTGCGGCGCCGCCGCGTTCCGGGGCCCGTCGCGAGGCCGGTCGCGGGCACCGGGATCTTCGGCGGGTAGCATCGGCCCGACCCCCGCGCGCACGCCACCGACCCCAGGCGAGGACATGCAGCACAACGAGCTTCCCCCGGCCGACTTCCGGCACGTCTACGAGTTCAAGATCCGTTTCGGCGACATCGACTCGCAGGGCCACGTGAACAACGTCAAGTTCCTGGGCTACCTGGAGGACGCGCGGCTGGAGATGTTCCACGGCGACCCGGTGCGCAAGGGGGAGGAGCCGGTGCGCGGCATGGTGATCGCCCGGCACGAGATCGACTACCGGCGGCCGCTGCTGCCGACCGTCTACCCGATCCGGGTGGAGACCTGGGTGACCGAGGCGCGCGCCGCGTCGTTCAAGCTGGCCTACGAGGTGCGCGACGACGAGCAGGTGTTCGCGACCGCGACCTCGACGCTGGTGGCCTTCGACGTGGACAACAACCGGCTGCGTCGCTTCACGCCGCAGGAGCGCGAGTTCATCGGGCGGTACCTGGCGCCGGGGGAGTGACGGGCCGGGGGCCTCGCGCGCCCGCCGGAGCCGATGCGGCCGACCAGGGGTAACGATCACATATTGCGGGAAGTTTCTAGTAAGAACCTCTCCCCCTAAGGTCGATCATGTCCCCCTATCTCGCCGCCTGGCTCTTCTGGATCATGATGTTCTTCGCCATCGAGCTGCCGGCGGTCTTCAACCGGCAACCCGGCGACACCCTCTCGGAGCTGATCTGGCGCGTCTTCGCCGTGCGCGGCAAGCCGTTCGGCTGGCAGCTGCGCCGTATCGGCCTGGCCCTCGGGCTGGCCTGGCTGGTCGCCCACCTGGCGACCGGCGGCGCGGTCTGAAAACGCGCCCCGGCGGCCCGGTGGCCGGGTCCCCGGCCACCGGGCCGTCACGGGTCCATAACAAGCGCGACAGGAATCCGTTTTCGCCCCGATCCTCCCTTAGTGTGCGGCTGCCGATCACGAATCTCCGCATGTGAAAGGGGCACGATGCCGCGCTTCTCACAAGGAACCGCCGCCTTGCTGCTGACCGCCGGCCTGGCCGGCGGCGCCCTCACCGCTCCCGCGCACGCCGCTCCCGCTCCCGCCGCCCCCGCGGCCGACATCGCGGCCCGGCTAAAGGCGATCCCGGGCATGAAGGTGGAGGAGAAGCCCTCCACCCTGCCCGGCGTCCGCTGGTTCTGGCTCACCTACAAGCAGCCGGTGGACCACCGCAACCCCCGGGGCCGGTGGTTCGAGCAGCGGATCATGCTCCAGCACAAGGACGCGGCCAAGCCGATGGTGCTCTACACCAGCGGCTACGACACCCCCGAGGTGATGTTCACCGCCGAGCCGACCGCGCTGCTGGACGGCAACCAGATCTCGGTCGAGTACCGCTACTTCACCCCGTCCCGCCCGGTGCCCACCGACTGGACCAAGGACACCATCTGGCAGGCGGCCACCGACGAGCACCGCCTGATCGGGCAGCTCAAGAAGATCTACGGCAAGAAGTGGATCTCCACCGGCGCCAGCAAGGGCGGCATGACCGCCGTCTACCACAAGCGCTTCTACCCGCGCGACGTGGACGGCACCGTCGCCTACGTGGCCCCCAACAACGTCGACGACCGCGAGGACAGCGCCTACGACCGCTTCTTCGCCACCGTCGGCACCGACGACAAGTGCCGCGCGCAGCTCAAGGACGTCGCCCGCGAGTTCCTGAAGCGCCGCCCGGCCATGCTCCAGCGGTTCAAGGCCGACGCCGACAAGAACGGCTGGACGTTCAACCTCCTGCGGACCATGGACCGGGCGTTCGAGAACTCGGTCATGGACTTCGAGTGGGGCTTCTGGCAGTACAACCTGCAGAGCGACTGCGACACCGTCCCGTCGGTGAAGGCGAGCGACGACGAGCTCTACAAGAGCCTCGACGCGGTCGCGGGCCTGTCGTTCTACACCGACCAGGGCCTCACCCCGTACATCCCGTACTACTACCAGGCGGGCTACCAGCTCGGCGCTCCGAACCCCAAGTTCAAGCACCTGCGCCCGTACCTGCGCTACGAGCACACCTACAACAACGCCCGCGCCTACCTGCCGCGCTCCATCAAGGTGCGCTGGGACGGCGGCAAGGCCATGCGCGACATCGACGGCTGGGTGCGCAACCACGGCAGCCGGTTGCTGTTCATCTACGGCGGCAACGACCCGTGGCGCGCCGAGCCGTTCCGCCTCGGCAAGGGCAGCCGCGACTCGGCCGTCTACGTCGCGCCGGGCCAGAACCACAGCGGACGCCTGATCGCCAAGCTGCCCGACCAGCAGCGCGCCAAGGCGACCGCCGACCTGCTGCGCTGGGCGGGCGTCACCCCGGGCGTCCGGGCCGCCTCGCTCTACCAGGCCGACGACCCGCTGCTGCTCCAGGGCCGCCGCCCCCTGTAGGGCCGGCCGCGTGAGGCGCGCCCGCCCGTCCGGGGCGGGCGCGCCCCGTGCCCGTCACTCCCGCTTCAGCCACGCCGCCGCGTTGCCCGGCAGCAGGTCGCCGTACAGCGGGACGCTCGTGAGCAGCGGCCGCCCCTTCGGCAGCCGCACCGGGTTCTCCCCGAAGTTGATCGCGCAGACCAGGTCGCCGCGGCCGAACACCAGCACCGACGCCGGGCCGTCCCGCCACTCCAGCTCCTCTGGCAGCTCTGGGAGCAGCTCGCGGCGCAGCTTCAGGGCCGACCGGTAGAACGACAACATCGACGCCGGGTCGGACTTCTGCTCCTCCACCGACAGCGAGGCCCAGCGCTCCGGCTGGGGCAGCCACGGCCGCGTCCCCTCGCGCGCGAACCCGTACGGCTCCCGCTTGCCCGACCACGGCAGCGGCACCCGGCACCCGTCCCGGCCCTTCTCCGCGCCGCCGCTCCGGAACCAGACCGGGTCCTGCCGCGCCTCGTCGGGCAGGTCGGTCACCTCCGGAAGCCCCAGCTCCTCGCCCTGGTACAGGTAGGCCGACCCCGGCAGCGCCAGCAGGAACAGCAGCGCCGCGCGGGCCCGCGCGTACCCGACGCCGGGCAGGTCGCCGGGCCGCTCGTACCGGGTGAGGTGCCGCACCGCGTCATGGCTGGACAGCACCCACGTCGGCGCGGCCCCGGTCGGCGCGACCGCCGCGAGCGCCGCCACCACCACCTCCCGGAACGCCGAGGCCGACCACGGCGCGAGCTGGAGGTCGAACTGGAACACCTGGTGCAGCTCGTCGGGGCGCAGGTACCGCGCCAGCTCCTCGGGGCCGTCGGTCCACACCTCGCCGATCGCCATCCGGTCGCCGGGATAGGAGTCCAGGATGCGCCGCCAGTCGCGGTACACCTCGTGCACCTCAGGCCGCGAGTAGATCGGGCCGTCCACCACGCGCCGCCCCCGGTCGCCGAGGTCGGTGAACGACTCGTCCTTGAACAGGCCCGCCGCCACGTCGATGCGGAACCCGTCCACGCCCCGGTCCAGCCAGAACCGCACGATCGACTCGAACTCCGCGCGGACCTCGGGGTTGCGCCAGTTCAGGTCGGGCTGCTCGGGCGCGTACAGGTGCAGGTACCACTGACCGTCCGGCAGCCGCGTCCAGGCGGGGCCGCCGAACGCCGAGGGCCAGTCGTTGGGCGGCCGGTCGCCGGGGGAGTCGCGGAAGATGTAGCGCTCGCGCGCGGGCGAGCCCGGCGGCGCGGCCAGCGCCTCCCGGAACCAGGCGTGCCGGTCGGAGGTGTGGTTGGGGACGATGTCGACGATCAGCCGCAGGCCCTGGTCGTGCGCGGCGGCGACCAGCGCGTCGAAGTCGGCCAGCGTGCCGAAGCGGGGGTCGACGTCGCGGTAGTCGGCCACGTCGTAGCCGCCGTCGGCCAGCGGCGAGCGGTAGAACGGCGTCAGCCACAGGGCGTCCACCCCGAGATCGCGCAGATGGCCCAGCCGCGCGGTGACGCCCTTCAGATCCCCGTCGCCGTCCCCGTCGGAGTCGGCGAAACTGCGCACGTAGACCTCGTAGACGACGGCATTACGCCACCAGGGGGTTCGCGTCATACCAGGCGATCTACCCGCTGAGGCGGGCGGGTCACCTAGGAGGGGGTGTTCACCATGCTGCGCGCGGCCATGGTGAAGTAGTCCCACATCATCTTGTCGAGCTCTTCGGGCAGCGCTATCTCGTCCAGCGCGTCGCGCATGTGCTTCAGCCAGGCGTCGCGCCCGGCCTCGTCCACCACGAACGGCGCGTGCCGCATCCGCAGCCGGGGGTGGCCGCGCTCCTGGCTGTAGGTGTTGGGGCCGCCCCAGTACTGGATGAGGAACAGCCGCAGCCGGTCCTCGGCCGGGCCGAGGTCCTCCTCCGGGTAGAGGGGACGGAGCAGGGGGTCGTCCGCGACGCCCTGGTAGAAGCGGTGCACCAGGCGGCGGAAGGTCTCCTCGCCGCCGACCGCTTCGTAGAAGGTCACCTGTTGCGCCATAACGATCTCCACCCTACGTGACCGGGACGCGGCCCCGCAGCGAAGCGGGGAAGCGATCTTT
Source organism: Spirillospora sp. CA-253888 (assembly GCA_050936435.1). Lineage (GTDB taxonomy): Bacteria > Actinomycetota > Actinomycetes > Streptosporangiales > Streptosporangiaceae > Spirillospora. The sequence continues at coordinate 1,860,351 of JBNJMT010000001.1, read as the reverse complement.
CCTTGCGGCGGCGGGCGCCGCGTCAGGCGCTGGGGGCGGGGGTCGCCACCGTGACGCCCGCCTCGTCGAACGCCAGCTTCACGCGCTCGCGCAGCTCGCGCGCCACGTCGCCCTGCCTGCCCGGCGCGGTCTTGAGCACCACCCGGATCACCAGCGCGTCGGCGGCCAGCGACTGCACGCCCCACACCGACGGCTCCTCCAGGACGAGCTGGTCCCACTTGGAGTCGGCGGCCAGGGCGTCGGCGGTGACCTTGAGGATGTCCTTGACCTTCTCCACGTCCTCGCCGATGTCCACCGGGATGTCCAGCACCGCGCGGCCCCAGTTCTGGGACTCGTTGCCGACCTTCTTGATCTCGCCGTTGGGCACGTACCAGACGACGCCGTTGACGTCGCGCATCCGGGTGACCCGCAGGGTGACCGCCTCCACGGTGCCCTTGGCGGTGCCCACGTCGATGAAGTCGCCCACGCCGTACTGGTCCTCCAGCAGCATGAACAGCCCGGCGAGGAAGTCCTTGACGATGTTCTGCGCGCCGAAGCCGACCGCGACGCCGATCACGCTGGCGCTGGCCAGGATGGGGGCGAGGTTCAGGCCGAGCGAGCCGAGGATGCTGAACGCCGCCGTGCCCATGATCACGATGGAGGCGATGCTGTTGAGCACCGAGCCCAGGGTGCGGGCGCGCTGGGCGCGCCGCTGGTTGAGCAGGGCCGGGCTGCCGTCGAAGGCGGTGCGGCTGCGCTCGCGGACCCGCTCGGACATGGTGCCCTCGGCCATCCGCAGCGTCACCCTGGTGATCATCCGGTGCGCGAGGTTGCGCAGCAGCAGGGCGATCACGAACGTGATGATGATCCACAGCGTGGTGTTGAGCGGCCCGTCCAGCCAGGTCCGGAAGAACCGGGTGAAGTCCTCGTTGTGGGAGATGTTCCACGCCAGCCGGCAGGCGATGCTGGGCTCGTTCGGCTTGCAGAACTCCTCGGCCGATCCCTGCTGGGACAACAGCCCCAGCGCCTCGATCGCTGACATGAAGGCAGACCCTCCCCGGCCGGTTGTGGTGTCTCGTCACATCGCCGTGGACCTGCGGCGCTACGAGCCCGATCGTAGGGGACGGTGACGACCGGTTCGTACTGCGCCGGGCGTTGTGGCGGACCCGGCCGGGGAGGGACTGGTCTGGCGTCGCGTGCGCGCCCGGTGCCGTGGACGCGCCGCGCCGTCTGTCGTGGCGGATGTTCTGTTGTGGTGCGGGAGCAGCCGCGGCGGCCCTGCTGCCGGACGGGGCGCCGGGCGGGGCCCGCTGCCCACGGGCCCGCCCCGGCGGCGGCCTCCGGCGGCCGCCTCGTTCCAGTGTGATCTTCGATCGCGGTGCGGTTCGGTCACCCTGCGTGTCCGCCCGTGGTGCTCCGGCCCGGTGTGCGCGCGAGCGGTCGCTCGCGCGCACACCGGGCCGCCCGTGCATGCACCGGGCGGACGAACGCGTCCCACGGGCTCCGCGGCCGCCGCGCCGTGTCCGGCCGCGGGCCCGCGGGACGCGCCCGGCTCTAGGAGCGGCCGGGAGGCCACTCCGGCACCGGCCGCGGGCCGCCGGCGCCGAGGCCCTGCGCCTCGGCGCCCACCGCCGCGGTGGCGCGCGTCTCACGGCACTGCTCCCGCCGGAGCGGCTGCAGGACGTGCGCGAGTTTCACCGCGGCGCCGCCCGGATCGTCCACCCGATGCATGCGCTCCCCCCAGGACCACCAGTAGTAGTGATCGTGTGTCTCGGGCGCCGGCGCGCACGTCACGTCCTCGGCCAGGCTCGCGGCCTCCGGGTTGACCACCCGCAGGAAGGCGGGGCCCGAACGGGTCCTGACCACGCGGGCCACCAGCCCGCGGGTGTCGAGTTCGTGCTCCAGCTCCTCGAGGTAGCCGACGCGTCTGTCGCTGACCACCTGCGCACCCCCTCCGTCGTTCGTGCTCCGAGGACAGCTTCCGACGTTCCGTGTGCCTCCGCCCGCACGGGGTGGGCGAGCGTCCGTCCTCCCGCCCGCTCGGGACGGGAGGTGCGCCGGCCCGCGGTCGGGATCGGACGGTGCGGATCGGTTCGGTCGCTCGCGGTGACCCGCGGTGGGCGGGGCCGGACACAACGTGAGACTCGCAACTCTCAGGGTGACGGGTCAAGGGGGCCGTTCGGGCGCCGGAACAGGTTTCCCAACTCTGGAGGGGTGTCCTTCTCCCGTGGAGGAAGAATCTCTACCCGAGTGCAGGAGGCCGCACCCGGCGCGCCCGCCTTTCGCGGGAAAGTCTGGCCCTGCCCCCGTTATGAGCGTTACGCTCTGTGCGCGAGAGATTATTTGACGTGGCCAACCAGGAAACCGGTCGCCGCGGCCGGAGGACCTCTTCCGATGATAGCGGGGGACGTTTTCCGAACCGGCGGTGAGGAGGCCGGAAACGATGTCGGACCCCCCTCGTAAAGAAACGGACATCGCACGCCGAATACGCGCGCGTGGCCTGGCACGAGGGCGTTGTCCCGCGGAGATCGCGAGCGAGATCCACGATCAGTGCGGGCCGCTTTTCGGCACCAGCCGGGTCAAGGCGCACCGCCTTTCCCACGGTGTCGCGCTGTCCGACATCGTGGCCCAGGTCCGAGCCCTGTTCGAGGTCGACGGCAAGCCGGCCCCCAAGCTGGGCGAGACGCTGCTGTCGGCCTACGAGAGCGGCTACAAGCGTCCCGGGCCGGAGTACCTGCACTACCTCTGCGCCGTCTACCGGGTGGAGCCCGACGAGCTCGGGTACCAGAGCCCCTGCATCTGCGGCCGCGGGCACGCGGTCCGCCCGGGTGACGGCCCGGCCCCCCAGCGGGGCGGGCCGGCACGGCACGCGTACGAGGACTCCGACGCGCTCGTCGGAGCGGTCGTCCCCGTCGGGGCCGACCGGCGTTCGATCACCGTCAGTGAATCACGGGGGCTTGACCGCGCCGACGCCCCCCTTTCGATGGATGTGGGAGAGGAGGACATCGTGCTTCGTAGGACCCTTCTGCAACTGCTGGCCGGAGCGGGCGTGGCGCTCGACGGTCAGTTCCTGGGGGCAGTGGACAACCTTCGGCGCAAGATGGACGACACGCTGGTCAGCGCGACCGTGTCGCCGACCATGCTCGACCAGTGGGAGGAGACCACCCTCGGCTACGGCCAGCAGTACCAGGCGACGCCGTCGCTGCGGATGCTCTGCGACGTGCTGCTGGACTTCAGCGAGGTGCGCCGCATGTGCGACAAGCGGCAGCCGGTCGAGCTCCAGGAACGCCTGTGCCGGATCGCCGCCCAGCTGTCGGGGCTGTCCGGCCTGATCATGATCAATCTGGGCGACCACCGGCTGGCCCGGTCGTTCTTCCGCACCGCGCGCACGGCCGCCGACGAGACGGCCGACCGCAAGCTGCGCGCGTGGGTGACGGTGCGGGAGGCGCTGGTGCCGATGTACTACGGCGACCCGCGCGAGGCGCTGCACCTGGCCCGCAAGGCCCAGGACCTGGCCGGCCGCACCCCCAGCGTGGCGGCCGCGATGGCGCCCGCGGTGGAGGCGCGCGCGCTCGGCCTGCTGGCCATGCGCGGGCGCGGCGACGCGGCGCCGAGCGCCCGCCGCGCCCTGGTGCGCGGCAGGTCGGTGTTCGACCAGCTGTCCAAGACCGAGACCGGCGACCTGGCCTTCGGGTTCACCGACCGGCAGATGACCTTCTACGAGGGCGACACCTTCACCAACCTCGGCGACCACAAGCACGGCGACGAGGTGCTGAGCCACGCGCTCACCCTCTACGCCCCGACCGACCGGGTGGACCTGACCCTGGTCCGGCTCGACCGCGCGTTCTGCCGGTTGCACGCCGGCCAGCCCGAGGCCGCGCTGCAGGTCGGCCAGGAGGCCATCGAGGAGCTGCCCGTGGAGCACCGCTCCGACATCCTGGTCCACCGGGCCCGGCAGATCGGCGCGGCGGTCAACACCAAGTACGGCGAGATCCCCGGTCTCAAGGGGTTCTACGAGGCGCTGGCGGGGCCGCACGTGCAGAGCCCCACCACCGCGCCACCGTCCCAGCCGTCGATGCCCCCGGCCGAGCAGGTCTGACGGCACGATGGACCCCCGTGACGGCGCCCCCCGGCCTCCCCAGGGGCGCAGGCCCTCCGCCCACGGCAAGCCCGCTCTCGTCCGGCTCCGGCAGGAGCCTCCCCTCTGGTCCCTGGGGGATCTGCGCCTGCGGCGCTACCGCACTCCCGACCACGCCACCGTCCTGGCCCTCCACCAGGAAGGGCTCGCCCAGGTGGGGCTGCGCCCCGGCGACGGCGTCTACTACGACCACGACTTCTTCCGGATGGAGGAGATCTACCTCCGCAACGACGGCGAGTTCCTCGTCGGTGAGCTCGACGGCGAGATCGTCGCCATGGGCGGCCTCCGCCGCGCCGACCTGGTCCCCGGAGGCAGCGCCAGGGCCTTCGGCGGCTACGCGCCCGGCGTCAAGCGGCTGGAGGTCGCGGAGATGGTGCGCCTGAGGGTCCGCCCCGACGTGCAGCGCCGCGGCTACGGCGCGGGCGTCGTGCAGGCCCTGGAGGACCGCGCCGTCGAGTTCGGCTACCGCGTGCTGCGGGCCGACACCACCGAGTTCCAGGGCCCGGCCCTCGCCCTGTACCGCTCGTTCGGCTGGTGTGAGATCCGGCGCGAGCCGATCGGCGGCATCGTCAACATCTACATCGAGAAACGGCTGCGCTGACAGAGCGGCGCTGACAGAGCGGCGCCGAGCCCGCGTCCCGTTCGTGCCCGCCCGTCGCCTCGGGGGCCGGGCACGGGCGGGACGCGGGCTCAGCGCTGCGCGGCGGTGACCTGCATCAGCGGGAAGCGCCGGTGCCGCACCCGGGTGAGACCGCGGCCGCGCAGCCCCCCGGTGATCTCGCGGTCGCCGAACATGGTGACCCCCGCGACCCGGCCGAGCGCCTCGGTGGTCAGCCGGGAGACCGGCAGCCGGGGGCGGCGGGTGGTGAGGATCATCAGCTGCCCGCCGGGCCGCAGGACGCGGACCATCGAGTCCACGGCCGCCCACGGGTCGTCGAACAGGTACAGCGCGCCGAAGCAGCACACCGCGTCGAAGGATCCGTCCGCGAAGGGCAGGTCCACCGCGTCGCCGCGCACGTAGTCGACGGCGGGCGCGGCGCCGCCGGCGGGCGGGGCCGTGTCGGCGACGGCGCGCGCGAGCATGGTGGCCGAGGCGTCCAGGCCGACGACCAGGCCGTCGCCGGAGACCCCGGCGGCCAGGGCGCGGGTCACGTTGCCGGGTCCGCACGCCACGTCCAGCACGGTCGCGGCGGGCTTGTCGACGGCGCCGGGCTCGGCCAGCCCCAGCCACTCGCGGGCCAGGGCCTGCTCGGCGGCGGTGTCGGGGCCGAACGGCCAGCCCTTGGCCAGGTTGAAGCCGACCGGCCGCCACACCCGCTCGTAGATCTGCGGCAGCAGCGTGGACCGCATGGCGATCTGGGCCGGCGTCGGCGCCGGATCGGCCTCGGGTCCGAGCAGGTCGAGGTAGCCGGACGAACGGTCGGGGTCGCGGGGCGGTTGCCGCAGCAGTCCCAGCAGGCGGTCGGGCCGCGTCATGGTGCTCACCCCCCTATTCGACCATCTGTCAATTCGGCTTGTCGCCCGCCCGGACCCGCTGTGACCGAGGGCACGCCGGGACGGCCGGCCTACTCCAGCGACAGGCCGGTCTGCGCGGCGAGGAACGACAGGGTGTCGGTCATCAGGTTGACCGAGCGCGACACCGAGCGCGACGAGTGCCCCACCTCGGTCTCGTTGCGCAGCAGGATCGGCGCGTCGGACGAGGTCGCGTACTGCAGCGCGGCGCACATCTTGCGGGCGTGCAGCGGGTCCACCCGCGAGTCGCTGTCGAAGATCGTGAACAGCGTCGCCGGGTAGGCCACGCCCGGTTCGACGTGGTGGTACGGCGAGTAGGCGCGCAGCCACCCGAACTCGGTCGCGTCGGCGACCGTGCCGTACTCGTCGGTCCACACCTGGCCCAGGCCGAAGTGCTCGTAGCGCAGCATGTCCAGCAGCGGCGCCGAGCAGATCACCGCCTTGTACAGGTCGGGGCGCTGGGTCAGGGCCGCGCCCACCAGCAGGCCGCCGTTGGAACCGCCCGAGATGGCCAGCTGGTCGGAGGTGGTGAGGCCGTCGGCGATGAGCTTCTCGGCGGCGGAGTGGAAGTCGTCGAAGACGTTCTGCTTGCGGTCGCGCATCCCCGCGCGGTGCCACTCCTCGCCCTCCTCGGAGCCGCCGCGCAGGTTGGCGATCGCGTAGACGCCGCCCGCCTCGACCCAGGCCAGGACACCGGCCGAGTAGGCGGGGGTGAGCGAGATGTTGAAGCCGCCGTAGCCGTACAGGATCGCCGGGCGCGGGCCGGTGGCGCCGGGACGCGAGATCACCAGCATCCGCACCGTGGTGCCGTCGTAGGAGGTGTAGGCGACCTGGCGGGCGTCGATGTCGGGGACCTCGACGGTGCCGGGCGCCTGCGCCCACAGGCTCGTCTCGCCGGTGCGGGCGTCGTAGCGCAGCACCGAGGACGGGGTGGTGTTGTCGGTGTAGCCGAACCACGCCTCGTGGCCGCCCTCGGGGCGCTCCACCAGCCCGCCGATCGAGCCGAGCCCCGGCACCGGCACCTCGCCGATCCGCTCGCCGGTCGCCAGGTCGTGCACGGTGATCTCGCTGAGGGCGTGCCGGGTCCAGCCCGCCAGCAGGACGGGCCGGTCCAGGTCGTCCAGGATCGCGAAGTCCGACAGCACGGCCTCGGGGTCCTCGGGGATCAGATCGCGCCACTCGGCCGGATCGGCCGGGTCGGTCACGCACAGCCGCGAGCGGGGCGCGTCGCGGTCGGTGAACACGTAGGCGCGGCCGTCGCGGCCCACGTGCAGGCCGGTGGAGGCGTCCACGCCCACCTGGACGGGCCTCAGCTCGGGCCGCTCGGGGGCGGAGGCCGCCAGGTCGGCGATCCACAGGTCGTTGCGGGGCGCGGTGCCCTGGGAGGCGGTGATGGTCAGCCAGCGGCCGTCGCGGCTCACCCCGGCGCCGTAGTAGTCGGTCTTGTCGCGGCCCTCGCCGAACACCAGCACGTCGTCGGCGTCGGGGTCGGTGCCGACCCGGTGCAGGAACACGCGCCGGTGGTACTGCGACTCGCCCTCGGGCACCTGGTCGGCCGGCAGGCGGCGGGCGTAGTAGTACGCCTCGCCGCCGGGCAGCCAGGCCACCGACGACTCGCGGCTGCGGTCGATCGGGCCCTCGACGCGCTCGCCGGTCGCGACGTCGACGACGTAGAGCAGGGCCTCCTCGTCGCCGCCGTGCGACACCTTGTAGGCCAGCCGCCGCCCCTCCTTGTCGGGGTACCAGGCGTCCAGCGTCGTGGTGCCCTCGGGGTCCAGCTCCATCGGGTCGAGCAGCACCCGCTCGCCGCCGTCGGGGCCGACGGTGTACAGCACCGGGTGCTCCTGGTCGGCGGCGCGGCGGGTGAAGAACCGCCGCCCGCCGCGCCAGACCGGGGTGCCGACGCTGCCGGCCGCCAGCAGCTCGCCGAGCCGCTTGCGCAGCCGCCCGCGGCCCGGCAGTTCGTCCACGATCTCGTGGAACAGCTCGTCCTCGGCGGCCAGCCAGCCGCGGGTGCCCGGGTCGTCGCGGTCCTCCAGCCACCGGTAGGGGTCGTCGATCGGGTGGCCGTGCAGGTCCTCGGTGATGTCCTCGCGCGGGGCGGGCGGGTACGACGGTCGGTTCATGTCCAGAACCCTATGCAGCCGCCGCGCCCGCCCGCGGGACCGCCACGTCGGCTTCGCCGTCGCGGCGGGGCCATCGGAGCGCACAGGTGTGGCATGGCCGCCCGGTCGCCACGTGTGGCGAGGTGAACGCGCCGGGCATCTTCGGTAGAAGTGGCGTTCGTCATCGAGCTCTTCCAAACGGGGGTTGAACCATGAAGAGCGTCCTCACCGGGCCCGCCCGCCTGCTCGCCGGCGTGCCGCTGCTCGCCGCGCCGCTGGCGGCCGCCCCGGCGCACGCCGACACGCCGGCCGGCAAGGTCGGCTTCGTCTACTCCGCACCGCAGATCTCCGTGGACGGCGGCAACGTCACCTGGGACTGGACGGTCACCAACGGCGTCGGCGCGCCCGTCGACAAGGTCGTGCTGACCCACCGCTTCACGCCGCAACTGAAGGTGGTCTCGGCCAGCGCGCCGTGCGAGGTGGTGGAGAAGACCGTGCGCTGCGACTACGGCAGGCTGGCGAACGCGGGCCGGAAGAAGGGCACGCTGGTCGCCGCCATCCCGCCCGAGGCGGCGGGCACCGTGCAGGTCACCGGACGGGTGACCTGGCAGCGGAGCGCGGACGCGACGGACGCCCGCTGACCCCGCAGGGCCCTCGACGCCGCGCGCGTGCGCGGTATCGGGGGCCTCGCACGTTCGATCCGCGCCGCTTGTGGGGACTATTGGGGTAGCGAACGACCCTCCCCAGAGGTCACTATTATTTCGGGTCGCTTCGCCCCTGGGGAGGTCCTCATGGTGGGTGCACAGGTGCCGGAGACAATAATCGGGCCTCGGCTGGAGGCGCGCCCGAGCGCGCCCGCCGAGGCCACTGCGGAACGCAGCCCGATGGAGGCCGTCTGATGCGACAGGTCCTCCTGCTGAACGCCACGTACGAGCCCCTGACGACACTGTCCCTGCGCCGCGCGGTCTGCCTGGTGCTGCGCGAGAAGGCGGAGATCGTCCACTACGACTCCGCCGGTGCGGTCCTGCACTCGGCGACCATGGCGGTCGAGGTCCCCTCGGTGATCCGGCTCCGCCGCTATGTGAAGATCCCCTTCCGCACCCGGGTGCCGCTGACCCGGACCGCCCTCATGCGGCGCGACAACCACCGCTGCGTCTACTGCGGCCGCCGGGCCGAGACGATCGACCACGTGCTGCCGCGCAGCCGCGGCGGCAAGCACGTCTGGGAGAACTGCGTCGCCTCCTGCACCACCTGCAACCACCGCAAGGCCGACCGGCTGCTGGAGGAGCTGGGCTGGACGCTGGAGATCACCCCGGGCGTGCCGCGCGGCGCGCACTGGCGGCTGATCGGCATCGTCCACGACGGCGACCCCCAGTGGGCCCCCTACGTGACCGAGCCGGCCGCCTGACGGGTGTGGAACCGGGCGGCCGGGACCTATCCTGGACGGGTGCCACGCTATGACTACCGCTGCCGCGCCTGCGGATCGACGTTCGAGGTGTCCCGCCCGATGAGCGAGGCGTCCGCGCCCGCCGCCTGCCCCGACGGGCACGCCGACACCGTCAAGCTGCTGTCCACGGTCGCCGTGACGGGCTCCGCCCGCGGCGGCGCCCCGGCCCCGCCGCCCTCCGGCGGAGGCGGGGGCTGCTGCGGAGGCGGCTGCTGCGGCTGACGCCGTCAGAGGCCGTCAGAGGCCGTCGAAGGGCGGCACGATCCTGACGATGACGATCAGGCGGCTCCGCGGTGCGGCCAGGAAGTAGAACCAGCCGCCCGCGGCGTCCATGTGCCGCAGCCCGCCGGGTCGCGGTCCCTGTCCGAGCTCGGAGACGTCGACGCCCATGCCGGCCAGCTCGACGAGCTGGCCGGCGAGCCGCTCGACCTCTTTGACCACCGGGGCGGGTACGCCCCCGGCGACATGGTCGTGGTCCGGGTCGTACTCCCACGACCAGCCGTCGCTCAAGACCGGGCCTCGGCGAGCGCGGCGTGCGCGGCGTCGAGGATGCGGCCGATCTCGGAGGCCGCCGCCCGGACCTCGGCCGCGTCCCCGTCGCGCGCCTGCTCCTCCAGCCGGTGGAACCGGTCGGCCAGCGCGGGCTGCCGCTGGATGTGCACGTAGACCGACCACTGGCGGATGAACCGCTGGAGGGGCGCGATGTCGGAGCCCAGCCGGGCCTGGTCGGCGGCCTGGTCCAGCTCGCGGGTGAAGGCGGGCAGAGCCGCCGGAGCCACCTGCGCGATCGCCTGCCGTAGCGCGGCGACCGTCGCGGGCGGCTGCGGGATCAGGGGCTGCTCAGAGGCTCCGACCGTCATCGTGTCTCCCCGGTTACGTGCGGTGCCGCAAGCCTACCCCCGGGGCAGGCCGTCGATCTGGCCGACGTCGCGGGCCGCGCCGGTGGAGGCCGAGGTCGCCATCGCCGCGTAGGCGCGCAGTGCCGCGCTCACCGGGCGGTGCCGGTCGCGGGGGCGGTAGCCGCCGAGGTCGGCCAGCAGCTTCTCGCGCCGGATCTCCAGCTCGTCGGCCGGGACGTCCAGCTCCAGCACCCGGTTCGGGATGTCGATCACGATCGGGTCGCCGTCCTCGACCAGCGCGATGTCGCCGCCGGCGGCCGCCTCGGGGGAGGCGTGGCCGATCGACAGGCCCGAGGTGCCGCCGGAGAAGCGGCCGTCGGTGACCAGCGCGCAGGCCTTGCCGAGGCCCCGGCCCTTCAGGAAGCTGGTCGGGTAGAGCATCTCCTGCATCCCGGGGCCGCCCTTGGGGCCCTCGTAGCGGATGACGACCACGTCGCCCGCCTTGACCCGGCCGCTCAGGATGCCCTCGACCGCGTCGTCCTGGCTCTCGAAGACGACCGCGGGGCCGGTGAAGGTCCACAGCTCCTCCTCGACGCCCGCGGTCTTGACGATCGCGCCGTCGGGGGAGATGTTGCCGCGCAGCACCGCGAGGCCGCCGTCGGCGGTGTAGGCGTGCTCGGCGGAGCGGATGCAGCCGTTCTCGCGGTCGAGGTCCAGCTCCTCCCAGCGGGCGGACTGGCTGAAGGCCGAGGTGGAGCGCACGCCGCCGGGCGCGGCGTGCCACAGCTCGACGGCCTCGGGCAGCACGTCGGGGGAGAGCGGGTCCCACTTGGAGACCAGCTCGTCGACCGAGGCCGAGTGGATCGAGTGCGCCGCCGAGTGCAGCAGGCCGGCGCGGTTGAGCTCGCCGAGCAGCGCCGGGATGCCGCCCGCGCGATGGCAGTCCTCGACGTGGTAGGTGGCGAGGGCGGGGGCGAGCTTGCAGACGCACGGGACGCGCCGCGACAGCGCGTCGATGTCGTCCAGGCCGAAGTCGACGCCGCCCTCGACGGCCGCCGCCAGCAGGTGCAGGATCGTGTTGGTGGAGCCGCCCATCGCGATGTCCAGGACCATGGCGTTCTCGAACGCCTCCTTGGTCGCGACGTTGCGGGGCAGGACCGAGTCGTCGTCGCCCTCGTAGTAGCGGCGCGCGATGTCCAGCACGGTACGGCCCGCGTCCTCGTACAGGCGGCGGCGCGCGGTGTGGGTGGCGAGGACGGTGCCGTTGCCGGGCAGCGCCAGGCCGATCGCCTCGGTGAGGCAGTTCATGGAGTTGGCGGTGAACATGCCCGAGCACGACCCGCAGGTCGGGCAGGCCGACTCCTCCATCTCCAGGAGCTTGGCGTCGCTGACCGACTCGTCGGCCGAGGCGATCATCGGGTCGATCAGGTCGAGCTTGTGGCCGTCCACCACGCCCTCGACGGGCTTGCCGGCCTCCATGGGGCCGCCGGAGACGAACACGGTGGGGATGTTCAGCCGCAGCGCGGCCAGCAGCATCCCCGGCGTGATCTTGTCGCAGTTGGAGACGCAGACCAGCGCGTCGGCCTGGTGCGCGTTGACCATGTACTCGACGGCGTCGGCGATCAGCTCGCGGGACGGCAGCGAGTAGAGCATCCCCTCGTGGCCCATGGCGATGCCGTCGTCCACCGCGATCGTGTTGAACTCGCGGGGCACGCCCCCGGCCTGCTTGACCGCGGCCGAGACCACGTCGCCGACCTCGCGCAGGTGCACGTGGCCGGGGACGAACTGGGTGAAGCTGTTGGCCACGGCCACGATCGGCTTGCCGAAGTCCTCCCGCGCGACGCCGCTGGCGCGCATGAGCGCGCGGGCGCCGGCCATGTTCCTGCCGTGGGTGACCGTCCGTGACCTGAGCGGGGGCATGTGACCTCTCCAACCTGTGACGTGCTGTGTCGTCGATCGTATGACCGCGGCCGCACCGGTCGGGCGGTCAGGCGATCGCACTGGTGATCATGTGCAGCGGCGGGTCGCGCGGCGCTGCGGCCGGCTCGCAGAGGTCGTGTTCGGGGGCCGGCGGCGTGCTCCGATGCTACCAACGGACGCAAAAGCCGGGCGCGACGCCCGGCGGGGAGCACGCGGGGTGCCCGGGAAGGGGAGCGGCACCCCGTCGCGGCGGACGAGGTGCCCCTCCGGCACCGGCCCCGCCGGGGCCGGTCACAGGGGGCTCGCCGTTGAGCCTGGGGGCGGGCGGCCCGGCCGGGCCGCCCGGGCCTGCTCCTACTCGGTGTACTTCGGCGGCAGCGACTGCTCGGCCGCCTGGTAGATCCGCTGGACGTCGGTGTCGGTGAGGATCTTCGGGCGGCGGCGCAGGTAGCCCCGCGCCTGGTTGCCCGAGTAGACGTCCACGTCGCGGACCCGCATGACCTTCCACGGGATGGACGGTCCGTAGATCGCGACCGACGGCTGCACCGGCACGTCGAAGCCGACCTGCCCGCCGATGATCCGGCTGGCCTGCTCGGCCTCCCAGCGCGCCTCGTCCAGGCGGTCCTTCTTGTTGAAGGGGCCGTGGAAGAGCTTGCGGTGCGACAACGTCCGCACCGGGAGCCGCTTGTCCCACCGCTCGGAGTCGATCGCGTAGACGCCGCTCGGGCCGATGACCAGGTGGTCGATCCGGCCGTCGCTGACGCCCTCGTCGTCGCGCGGGACCGCGCGCGCGTGCAGCACGCGGTAGCCCTTGCGCTCCAGGGACTTCAGCTGCTTCTCGGTGCGGCGCTCGGCCGCCGAGGACTTCTGCCAGGCCGCCACGCTGGAGCTGCGGCGGGACTGGCGGACGGTGTCGACGATGACCGCGACGATCGCGGCGGTGACGCCCAGGCGGACACCGAGGACGATCGCGACCAGGACACCGATCACGATCGCCACGGCCGCCCGCCTGATCCAGCGCCGGATCTGCGGATCGCCGAGCATCTGCCCGTAGGTTCTGGGCTCGGCGGCCGGTTCCTGTTCCGGCGGCCCGTCGCCCGGCTGCTGATCAGGGTCCTGTTGTGGCTGCCCCCGCGCCTTCTGGTGTGCGTTGCCCCGCTCCATGATGGCCATGAGTGACGCTCCGTGTTCCTTTCGGTTCGGAAGCATGATCCTCCGTGCGCAGAGTAATCATTTCCTTGGTTGACGACTAGCCATGCCGGGTTAAGAGTTTTGTCGCCCGGTCTGGGGGATTGGTTGGTACACCGAACGGGTAGGTCGGTATGCACCCCCTCTTTTCCAAAGCCGTCGCCGTTGCCATCTTTGATGCTCGGCCACCCGGCGTCTACCGTTCGGCCCTATGCCACATACCCATGACCTGACCGCTATGCGGCTGGCCGCGGCCGTCCGTACTCGCGAGCTTTCCCCCGTTGAGATCGTCGATCACTATCTGGATCGCATCGAGCGAGTAAATCCCCAGGTCGGAGCATTCGTCACGGTGACGGCCGAGCTGGCGCGCGAGCAGGCGCGGGCCGCCGAGAAGCTGGTGACGGGCACCGCCGACCCGGCCGACCTGCCGCCGCTGCTGGGGGTCCCGATCCCGATCAAGGACCTGAACATGGTGGAGGGCGTGCCGATGACCTTCGGGTCGCGGACCTTCCACGACCTGACCGGCTTCGCCGACGACAACGTCGTGGTGCTGCTGCGGGAAGCGGGTTCTGTCCTCACCGGCAAGACCTCCACCCCCGAGTTCGGCCTGCCCTGCTACACCGAGGGCGCGACGCCGCCCGCCCGCACCCCCTGGGACCTGTCCCGGTCGGCCGGCGGCTCCAGCGGCGGCGCGGCCGCGGCCGTCGCGGCGGGCCTCGCCCCGGTCGCGCAGGGCAGCGACGGCGGCGGCTCCATCCGCATCCCCGCCAGCGCCTGCGGCCTGTTCGGGATCAAGCCGACCCGGGGCCGGGTCTCCCAGGGCCCGGTCATCCCCGACCTGTTCGGCCTGTCCACCAACGGCCCGATCGCCCGCACCGTCCGCGACGCCGCGCTGCTGCTGGACGTGATGTCGGGCGCCATGCCCGGCGACCTGTACCTGGCCCCGCCGGTCGAGCGGACCTTCCTCGGCTACGCCGAGCGCCCGCCCGGCAGGCTGCGGATCGCCCGCAGCGCCGACCCGATCGTGCCCGGCGCCGAGGTGCACCCCGACTGCCTGGCCGCCTACGAGGACGCGAGCCGGCTGCTGGAGGAGCTGGGCCACGAGGTGGTGGACCTGCCGCCGGTCATGGGGCCGGAGCTGGTGCCGCACTTCGAGCTGCTGTGGGGCGTGATGGCCACGCTCACGCCGGTGGACCCCGCGCGCGAGGACGTGCTCCAGCCGCTGACCCGCTGGCTGCGCGGGCGCGGGAACGCCACGTCCGCGCCGCAGCTGTTCCAGGCGCACGCCGCGCTCCAAGGCGCGCTGCGCGCCGCCTTCCCGGTGATGAACGAGTACGACGCGATCCTCCACCCCACCCTGGCCCAGCCCCCCGCCCCCATCGGCCACTTCCACGACCAGGAGCCGGAGGAGAACTTCCGGCGGCAGAAGATGTTCACCCCCTTCACCTCCGCCTACAACATCTCCGGCCAGCCGGCCGTGAACGTCCCCCTGTACTGGAGCGACGAGGGCCTGCCGATCGGCGTCATGCTGGCCGGCCGGCTCGGCGGCGAGGGCACGCTGATCTCGCTGTCGGCGCAGCTGGAGCAGGCCCGCCCGTGGATCGACCGCAAGCCCGACATCTGGGACTCTTGATCATGTAGTCGGCGCGGCGGCCGGCGTCCGGCCGGCCGCCGCGATTTTGGGCGGGCTTTCCGGGGGCATGACGCAGACGTGGTGGACGACGAGCTGAGCATGCTGGCCCGCGCGCATCGCGTCGCGACGCGCTACACCGACTGGCTGGGGCGAGAGGCCCGGGTGTCCCCGGACACCCTCAAGGCGGTGCTGACCTCCCTCGGCGCGGACGTGTCGTCCCCGGCGGCCGTCCGCGCCGAGCTGGACCGCCTCGCCGAGACGGGGCGTACTCGGCTGCTGCCCCAGGTGGTCTCCTACCGGGCCGGGGGCGTGCCCACCGACCGGTACTGGCGCCACCGCAAGCCGCCGCGCGACGAACCGGCGCTGCGGCCCGACGTGATCGGCGTCCCCATGCTCACCGGCGACCCGACCGAGGCCGCCGTCGAGCTGGCCGACGGCCGCACGCTGGAGGCGCCGCCGCCCCAGTCCGTCTACGCGCGGGACGAGAACGGCTGCGAGGGCCACTGGCTGTTCACCCTCCCCGAGGAGACCCCGCTCGGCTGGCACCGCCTGCGCGTCCGCCAGGGCGCCGCAGAGCAGAGCGCGCCCCTGCTGGTGGCCCCCGCCGCCCTCGCGCCCGTACCGCGCGCCTGGGGCCTCACGGCGCAGCTCTACTCGGTGCGGTCGCGCGCCTCCTGGGGCATGGGCGACCTGCGCGACCTGGCCGATCTGGCGGCCTGGAGCGGCGGCGACCTGGGCGCCGGGTTCGTGCTGGTCAACCCGCTGCACGCCGCCGAGCCCGTCCCGCCGGTCGGGCCGTCGCCCTACTCGCCGATGAGCCGCCGCTTCGGCAGCCCCCTGTACCTGCGGATCGAGGACGTCCCCGAGTACGCCGCGCTGCCGCCGGAGGAGCGCGAGCGCGTCGACCTGCTGTCCGCGCCGCTGCGCGGCCGCGACGACAGCATGGACGTCCTGGACCGCGACGCCGTCTGGACCGCCAAGCGGCACGCCCTGGAGCTGCTGTACCGCTGGTCGGGCGGCAGCGCCGGACACCCCCGCTACGCCGCGTTCCGCGAACGCGAGGGCGCGGCGCTCAGCGCGTTCGCGACCTGGTGCGCGCTCACCGAGGAGCAGGGCCCCGACTGGCGGACCTGGCCCGCCGAGCTCCAGGACGCCGACGGGCCCGCCGTCGCGCTGGCCGCCAAGCGCCTGGCCGGGCGCGTGGACTTCCACGCCTGGCTCCAGTGGCTGCTGGACGAGCAGCTCACCGCCGCCCAGCGCGCCGCCCGCGACGCCGGGATGCCGCTGGGCATCGTGCACGACCTGGCGGTCGGCGTGGCGCACGGCAGCGCCGACGCCTGGATCTACCGGTCGATGTTCGCGCCCGGCATGAGCGTGGGCGCGCCGGCCGACGAGTTCAACCAGCGCGGCCAGGACTGGGGCCAGCCGCCCTGGCACCCCGGCCGCCTCGCCGAGTCCGCCTACCTGCCCTACCGGGGGATGCTGGAGGCGGCGCTGCGGCACGGCGGCGGGCTGCGCCTCGACCACGCCATGCAGGTGTCGCGCCTGTGGTGGGTGCCCGACGGCGCCTCCCCGGCCGAGGGCACCTACGTGCGCTACGACCGCGACGTGCTGCTGGCCTGCCTGACCTGGGAGGCTGCCCGCACCGGCGGGGTCGTGGTGGGCGAGGACCTCGGCACCGTCGAGGCGGAGGTGCGCGACGGCCTGGCCGAGCGCGGCGTCCTCGGCACCTCGCTGCTGTGGTTCGAGCGCAACCGGCGGGACAAGCCCAAGCCGCCCCGCAAATGGCGCGAGCTGTCACTGGCCACCGTCGGCACCCACGACATGCCGCCGATCGCCGGCTTCCTGCACGGCGACCACATCGAGCTGCGCGACCGCCTCGGCCTGTTCACCCGCCCGCCCGCCGAGGAGCTGGCCGACCACCACCGGCGCCTGGGCGAGTGGCTGGAGCTGCTGGCCGCCGAGGGACTGCTGGAGACCCCGCCCGCCGCGATCATGGCCGCCCTCAAGCGCGGCCAGGACGACCACGACGCCGAGGTCACCGCCGCGCTGCACGCGCTCCTGGTGCGCACCCCGGCGCAGCTCATCGGGATCTCCCTGGCCGACGCGGTGGGGGAGCGCCGCACCCAGAACCAGCCCGGCACCGTGGACGAGTACCCCAACTGGCGCATCCCGCTCGGCGGCCCCGACGGGCGCTCGGTGCCGCTGGACGACCTCTACACCGACCCGCGCGTGCGGGCCGCGCTCGCGCCCGTGGCGGACCCGACGCGGCGGCGGTGAACCGGCCCGGTCAGCCGTCCAGCGCCCGCGCCAGCCGCACGCCGACCTCGTTCAGCAGGTCGTCCTGCACGATCTCGGCGGCGGCGATCGCGGAGATCAGCGCGGGGAAGCCCGGCAGCGGGTAGGGGTCGTCCTCGGCCCCCTCCAGCGCGGCCCGGCCGAGCGGCTGGTGCCGCAGCGACGCGCGCGCCCGCGCCCACGCCGTCTGCACCTCCTCGGGCGAGGGCACTCCGAACCCGTGCCCGACCGGCGCGGCGTGCCGCAGCCGCACCAGCGCGGTGTCGGTGAAGTCCATCGCCAGCTTGCAGCGGGCGACGAGGTCGGCGCGCACGTTCTCGTCCAGCCGCGACATCACCGTGCAGGGCGTGCGGCAGCGCGCCGCACAGTCGCCCAGCGCGCGGGCGACCTGGCTGTGCTGGCGGTCGAGGTAGGCGCGCCAGCCCGGCGGCGGCTCCTGCGCGACGCGCAGCGTCCGCTCGCACGCCGAACGCTCCGGCCGGGTGTGGTCGCACATGCGCTCGGCGCCCGGCTCGACCGGCACGCCGAACCGGCTGCCGGGACCGGTCACCGCGCGCCCGATCAGCGCGGGGTCCCCGGCGTGGCCGAGCACCGGCTCCCAGGCCAGCAGCGCGAGGTACTCGCTGGCGATGTGCACCGCCGCGACCAGGGCGGCCATCTCGCGCCGCTCCCAGCGGACCGCGATCACCTCCAGCAGCAGCGCGTACGCGGGCCGCAGGCTGGCCAGCGCGCCCCGGGGCCGCTCGCGCGGGGCCTGCGGCATCCGGCTGGCGCGGGCCCGGTCCAGCAGGTCCTTGGGGACCTCGCCGGACTCCTCGGGCATCCCGAAGTCCTCGGCGTCCAGGTCCAGCACCCGCTGCCCGAACGCGCACAGCCCCGCGACCGGGGCGGTGCGGGCGCCCAGCAGCGTGCCGTCGGCGACCAGCGCCTCCAGGTCCCCGAAGGCGTGCCTGCCCGCCAGCGCCGCCAGAACGTCCCGTGCCGTCTCCACACCCGAAGCCTTCCACCCGTTGCCCCGTGATCATCCAATCGTTTCGGCAACGATTGCGCATGGGCGCACGTTCCGGCGTGCCTACCGCGAGCGGAAGAGGGTCTGCTGCAGGTGCGGATCCAGCAGGTCCGCAGGATCGAAGCTCACCGGGAAGGGGAGGGCCAGCGTGCCGGGCTCGCCGGCGGTCAGCCGCTCGACCTCCTGATAGACGCCCATGCGGAGTTCGTGCACCAGAACGATCGGCAGCCGTCCCCCGCCCTGCCCGGGGAAGGGCGCGAGCTCCACCCGCACGTAGCAGGGGATGCCCGACTCGGCGTACACGACGGGCTTGGTGACCCGGTCGTTGAGGCGGTTGCCGGGGGACACGATCTCGACGACCGCCAGCGTCTCGTCGGCCTCGACCCAGGTGCGCCTGACGGTGTCGGTCTCCGGCGGGAACACCACCAGATCGGGGATCACGCCGTTCTCGTCCTTGACCAGGCGAAGGTTCGGCGCGGAGAGCGTGATCTCGCGGTCGGGGGCGTTCACCGCCAGCAGGGTCTGGAGGTTGTCGCTGAAGATCTGGTGGTCGGACATGGGGGCGGGGCTCACGACGAGGGTTCCGCCCAGCACCTCGTACCGGGGCCAGCGATCCTGGTTGAGCTCGATGATGTCGTGGATCGTGTAGGGCCTGCCGGGCAGGTTCGCAGGTGAGATCGCTGCCACTGCGGTTCGCACCGCCCTTCACCGCCTTCGGTCGACATGCCCGACAGTGTCGCAGCGTGACGGTCCGAGTGCTTTGCGTTCGTGAAATCTGACTACTCTCAGTGTGCCTCAGATTCCGGGACGCCGCGAGGCCGGGGGCCGCGCCGGTCTCCCGGTACGGCCCCCGGCCTCGAAAGAGCCGGGTCAGGACGCGGAGGCGTCCTTCGCGCGGGCGCGCAGGGCGCGGGCCACGCCGTCGCGGCCCTCCGACAGCAGCCGCAGCAGCGCCGACGGCGGGTTCTCCTCGGCGATGTAGGCCTCGGTCCGGTCGATCGTGGACTGCTCGATCACCAGGAAGGGGTAGGCCACCTCCGCGAACGTCTGGGACATGTCGCTGGACCACTCCTTCCAGATCCGGCCGACCTCGGCGAAGTACTTGTCCACGTACGGGACCAGCAGCTCGGCCTGGTCGGGCTCCACGAAGCCGCCCAGCGTCGCGCGGTACACCGCGTTCGGCAGCTCGCCGCTGATGATGCCCGCCCACGCCGCGGCCTTGGCCTGGGCGGTCGGGATCGCGGCCCGGCAGGCGGCCGCGTGCCGCTCGCCGGCGGCGGTCGGGTCGCGCTCCAGCTCGGCGTCGATCTCGGCCTGCTCCGCCTTGCCGGTCACCACCAGGCGGCGCAGCAGCGCCCACCGCAGGTCGGTGTCCACGGTCAGGCCCTCAAGGGTCTGCGAGCCGTCCAGCAGGCCCCGCACGAAGCCGAGGTGCTCGTCGGAGGCCGCCGACGCGGTGAACGCCTGGACGTAGGCGAGCTGGAAGTCCGAGCCCGCCTCGGCCTCGCGCGCCAGGTCGTGCAGCGCGTCGGCCATCATCGTCAGGCCGGTGTCGCGCCACGCCGGGTCGGCGTACTGCTGCACGGCCGTGCGGGCCTGGCGCAGCAGCGTCTGGGTCACCGCGATGTCGGTCACGCCGCGGATGCCGCTGACCACGAGCTTCACGTAGTCGCGGGTGGCCATCTCGGCGTCGCGGGTCATGTCCCAGGCGGCCGACCAGCACAGGGCGCGCGGCAGGCTCTCCTTGATGTCGCCGATGCCCTCGACCAGGGTCTTCAGCGAGTGGTCGTCCAGGCGCACCTTGGCGTAGGTGAGGTCGTCGTCGTTGACCAGGACGAGGTCGGGCCGCTTCTCGCCGACCAGCTCGGGCACGTCGGTGCGGGCGCCCACCACGTCCAGCTCGACGCGCCTGCGCCGCACGATGCCCTCGGCCGTCCGGTCGTACAGGCCGATCGCGACGCGGTGCGAGCGCAGCGTCGGGTAGTCGGGCTTGGCCTCCTGCTGCACCACGAACGAGGTGAAGTTCCCCTCGCCGTCCACCTCGTAGACCGGGCGCAGCGTGTTGACCTCGGCGGTCTCCAGCCACTCCTTGGACCAGCCGGCCAGGTCGCCGCGCCCGGAGGTCTCCTCCAGCGCGTCCAGCAGGTCGGCGAGGACGGTGTTGCCCCACGCGTGCCGCTGGAAGTAGCGCCGCACGCCCTCCAGGAAGTTGTCCAGGCCGACGTAGGCGACCAGCTGCTTCAGGACGCTGGCGCCCTTGGCGTAGGTGATGCCGTCGAAGTTGACCTCCACCGCGCGGATGTCGGGGATGTCGGCGGCGATCGGGTGCGTGGACGGCAGCTGGTCCTGCCGGTAGGCCCACGCCTTCTCCAGGTTGGCGAAGGTGGTCCAGGCGCTCTTCCACTTGGTGGCCTCGGCCTGGCACAGCACGCTCATGTAGGTGGCGAACGACTCGTTCAGCCACAGGTCGTCCCACCACCGCATGGTGACCAGGTCGCCGAACCACATGTGCGCCATCTCGTGCAGGATGGTCTCGGCGCGGCGCTCGTAGGCGGCGTCGGTGACGCGCGACCGGAAGACGTAGTCCTCCAGGAACGTCACGCAGCCCGCGTTCTCCATCGCGCCCGCGTTGAACTCCGGCACGAACAGCTGGTCGTACTTGGCGAACGGGTAGGGCTGGTCGAAGACCTTCTCGAAGAACGCGAAGCCCTGCCGGGTCACGTCCACGATCGCGTCGGCGTCCAGGTGCTCGGCCAGCGACGCGCGGCAGAAGACCCCCAGCGGGATGACCGAGCCGTCGGGGCGCCGGTACTCGTCGCGCACCACGTGGTAGGGGCCTGCGACCAGCGCGGTGATGTAGGTGGAGATCTTCGGCGTGGGCGCGAAGCGCCAGGCGCCGCCGCCCTCCTCGGTGGCGGCCTCGTTGGTGACGACCTGCCAGTCCTCGGGGGCCTTCACCGACAGCTCGAAGGTCGCCTTCAGGTCGGGCTGGTCGAAGCAGGTGTACATCCGGTGCGCGTCGGCCGTCTCGAACTGCGAGTACAGGTAGACGCTCTGGTCGACCGGGTCCACGAACCGGTGCAGCCCCTCGCCGGAGCGGGAGTAGGCGGCCTCGGCCACCACCCGCAGCTCGTTGTCGGCGGCCAGGGACGGCAGCGGGATGCGGCCCTTGTCGGCGTCGTAGGAGGACGGGTCCAGGGCGGTGCCGTTCAGCGTCACCTCGTGCACCACGCCGTCGTGCAGGTCGACGAAGGTCCCGGCGCCGGGCTCGGCGCAGCCGAACCGGATCACCGTCGTGGAGCCGAAGCGCTCCGGGCCGGTGGTGAGGTCCAGCTCCACCGTGTAGGACTCGACGGTGAGCAGCCGGGCCCGTTCCCGCGCCTCGTCGCGCGTGAGGTTGCCTGCCACATGTACTCCTAGGTCGATTAGTGCTGTGTTCCCTCATGTCTACCAACCGGAGGCCCGCCAGGTCCCCGCGGCACGGCAGCCGGTCGCGACGGGGAATGGACGGGGCGCCTTCGGGGTTGCCGCCGGTAAGCGCTGATCAGCCCGAAGGAGACCTGTCGTGTCCGACGACGCCCGTACGCCGGTGGATTTCTGGTTCGACCCGTTGTGCCCCTGGGCGTGGATCACCTCGCGGTGGATCCTGGAGGTCGAGAAGCTGCGGCCGATCGAGGTCCGCTGGCACGTGATGAGCCTGTCGGTGCTCAACGAGGACAAGGACGTGCCCGAGGAGTACCGGCGGATGATCGCCGACGGCTGGGGCGCGGTGCGCGTCTGCATCGCCGCCGAGCAGAAGTACGGTCCGGAGGTGCTCGGCCGCCTCTACACCGAGCTCGGCACGCGCCGCCACCACGACAGGAAGCCCTTCGAGCGCGCCACCTTCGAGGAGGCCCTGACCGCCGCCGGGCTCGACCCCGCGCTGGCGGACGCCGCCGACTCCACCGACTACGACGAGGCGCTGCGGGCCTCGCACAACGACGGCATCGGCCGGGTCGGCCAGGAGGTCGGCACCCCGGTGATCGAGGTCGCCGGCAGCGCCTTCTTCGGCCCGGTCGTCTCCCCGATCCCGCGCGGCGAGGCCGCGGCCAAGCTGTGGGACGGGGTCCGCGCGGTCGCCGAGACCGACGGGTTCTTCGAGCTCAAGCGCACCCGGACGCGGGAGCCGATCTTCGACTGAGCGCGGCCGGTTCCGGCTAGTTGCGAAACTCTTGCACCTGCAACTGCCCTGCTATCACACTGGGCCTGACACTTCCTGAGTCAGGACGGTGACCGACGTGCACGTGCCCGACGGATTCATCAACGCCCCCGTCTCCCTGGCGGCGGGGGCCGTGGCCGTGGCGGGCGTCGCGGTGGCGCTGCACGGCGCCCGGCGCGAGCTGGACGACCGCACCGCCCCGCTCGCCGGACTGGTGGCCGCCTTCGTGTTCGCCGCGCAGATGCTCAACTTCCCGGTCGCCGCCGGGACCAGCGGGCACCTGCTCGGCGGCGCGCTGGCGGCGATCCTGGTCGGCCCCTACACGGGCGTGCTGTGCGTGGCGGTGGTGCTGCTGGTGCAGGCGCTGCTGTTCGCCGACGGCGGCCTGACCGCGCTCGGCGTCAACATCGTGGTGATGGGCCTGGTGACGGTGCTGGCCGGGTACGGGCTGTTCCGCGGCCTGCTGCGCGTGCTGCCCCGCGCCCGCGCCTCGGTGGCCGGGGCGACGTTCGTCGCGGCGGTGGTGTCGGTGCCCGCCTCGGCGCTGGCGTTCACCGCGATCTACGCGGTCGGCGGCACCGCCGACGTGCCGCTGGGCCGGGTCGCCGCCGCGATGGTCGGCGTCCACGTGCTGATCGGCATCGGCGAGGCGCTGATCACCGCCGTCACCGTGTCCAGCGTGCTGGCGGTCCGCCCCGACCTGGTGCACGGCGCGCACGGGCACGTCCGGCGGGTGGAGCTGCGCACCACGCCGCCCAGCGAGACCGCCGGCGCCTCCGGCGCGAGCGCCTGAGGAGGGCGACCATGACCACCAAGCGCTTCTTCGCCGCCTTCCTGCTGGTCTCCCTCGTGCTGGCCGGGATCGTCAGCTTCTACGCGAGCCGGCACCCCGACGGGCTGGAGAAGGTCGCCGAGGACAAGGGCTTCAACGCCGGGGAGCGCGACCACTCCCTCAAGGACTCCCCGCTGGCCGACTACGGCGTCAAGGGCGTCGGCGACGCGCGGCTGTCGGGCGGGCTGTCCGGCGTGATCGGCGTCGGCGTGGTGCTGCTGGCGGGCGGCGGCCTGTTCTGGACGGTGCGGCGCCGCGGCACGCAGGCGCCCTCCCCGTCGCGGGACGCCTGACGGTGGGCGCGGGCCACGCGCACGCGCTGTACCTGCCGGGCTCCTCGCCGGTGCACCGGCTGCCGCCGCAGTGCAAGCTGGTGGCGGTGCTGGCGTTCGTGCTGCTGGTGGTGGCGACGCCGCGCGAGCGCGTGTGGGCGTTCGCCGGGTACGCGCTGCTGCTGGCCGCCGTCGCGCTCGTCGCCCGCGTGCCGCTGCCGACGGTGGCGCGGCGCATGGTGATCGAGGTGCCGTTCGTGGCGTTCGCGTTCCTGATGCCGTTCGTCGCGACCGGCGAGAAGGTCGCCGTGCTGGGCCTGCGCCTCAGCGAGGGCGGCCTGTGGAGCGCGTGGAACGTCCTGGCCAAGGGCACCCTCGGCGTGGTCGCCTCGATCCTGCTCGCCGCCACCACCGAGCCCCGCGTGCTGCTGCTCGGCATCGAGCGGCTGCGGATGCCGCAGCTCATCACGCAGATCGCCGCGTTCATGCTGCGCTACGGCGACGTGGTCGCCGCCGAGCTCGGCCGGATGAGGGTCGCCCGCGCCGCGCGCGGCTTCGAGGCCCGCGGCCCGCGCGCCACCGTCGTGCTCGCCAGGTCGGTGGGCGCGCTGTTCCTGCGTTCCTACGAGCGAGGAGAACGGGTGCACCTCGCCATGCTCAGCCGCGGCTACGACGGCCGGATGCCCGTGCTGCACGACGTCGGCGCGACCGGCGCGCAGTGGGCGTCGGCGGCGGCGCTGCCGCTGGCGGCCGCGCTGGTCGCGGCGGCCGCCTGGATGGCGCCGTGACCCCCTCGCTGGAGGTGCGCGGCCTCGCCTACGCCTACCCGGACGGCACCCAGGCGCTGTTCGGCGTGGACCTGACCGTCGGGCGCGGCGAGCGCGTCGCGATGCTCGGCCCCAACGGCGCGGGCAAGACCACCCTGGTCCTGCACCTGAACGGCATCCTGCACGGCGGCCTGGGCGAGGTGCGGGTCGGCGGGCTGCGCGTGGACCCGGCGGACAGGAAGGGCCTGCGCGAGATCCGCCGCCGCGTCGGCGTGGTGTTCCAGGACCCCGACGACCAGCTGTTCATGCCGACCGTCCGCGAGGACGTCGCGTTCGGCCCGGCCAACCTCGGCCTGCGCGGCGCCGAGCTGGAGGCGCGGGTGACCGGCGCGCTGGCGCGCGTCGGGATGCTGGAGGTCGCCGGGCGCCCGCCGCAGCACCTCAGCTTCGGCCAGCGGCGCCGCGTGGCGGTGGCGACCGTCCTGGCGATGGAGCCGGAGATCCTGGTGCTGGACGAGCCGTCGTCCAACCTCGACCCGGCCGGGCGGCGCGAGCTGGCCGAGATCCTGCGCGGCCTGGAGGTGACCGTGCTGATGGTCACGCACGACCTGCCGTACGCGGCCGAGCTGTGCCCGCGCTCGGTGGTGCTGTCGGACGGCGTGATCGCCGCCGACGCGCCGACGCTCGACCTGCTCGCCGACGACGCGCTGCTGCGCGCGCACCGGCTGGAGCTGCCGTTCGGCTTCGATCCGGTAGCTGCCGCGCGCCGTCGCTGAAGGGCGCCTGAGAATCCCGTCCCGACGATCCGGGGATTGTGCTTGCGTCGCCGTCCCGGCTCGGCCAGACTCGCGCCCTGAAAGTGGCAACGGTTTTCATATTCGAAATGGGGCTTTCGTCATGAAGGTTGCGTTCGTCGGCAAGGGCGGCAGCGGCAAGACCACCCTGTCCTCGCTGTTCACCCGGCATCTGGCGGCGCGCGGGCTGCCGGTGGTGGCCATCGACGCCGACATCAACCAGCACATGGGCGTGGCGCTCGGCCTGGACGAGGACCGCGCCGCCAAGGTCCCGGCGCTGGGCGAGCGCCTTCCGGAGATCAAGGAGTGGCTGCGCGGCGACAACCCCCGCATCTCCTCGGCCTCGGCGATGGTCAAGACCACCCCGCCCGGCACGGGGTCGCGGCTGCTGCGCGTCGGCGGCGACGACCCGGTCCACGCCCTCGGCCAGGACGTGCACGGCGCGACGCTGCTGGCCACCGGCCCGTTCAACGACGACGACCTCGGCGTGGCCTGCTACCACTCCAAGACCGGCGCGGTGGAGCTGTACCTGAACCACCTGCTGGACGGGCCCGGCGAGTACGTGGTCGTGGACATGACCGCCGGGGCCGACACCTTCGCCTCGGGCCTGTTCACCCGCTTCGACCTGATGTTCCTGGTGGCCGAGCCCACCCGCAAGGGCGTGGGCGTCTACCGCCAGTACACCGACTACGCCCGCGACTACGACGTGGCCATCGCCGTCGTCGGCAACAAGGTGCAGGGCGACGGCGACGTGGCCTACCTGCGCGAGCACGTCGGCGACGACCTGCTGACCTGGCTCGGCCAGTCCGCCGCCGTGCGCGCGGTCGAGCAGGGCCGCGAGGGCGTCGCGCTGGAGGACGCCAACACCGCCGCGCTCGACACGATGCTGGCCGCCGTGGACGCCCGCCCCAAGGACTGGGACAAGTTCCGGCGCCAGGCCGTGGAGTTCCACGTCAAGAACGCCCGGAGCTGGGCCAACCGCGCCACCGGCGAGGACCTGGAGGCCCAGGTGGACCCCGGCTTCCGCTTCCCGGTCGCCTACGCGGGGTGAGGTCGGGCCTACCGCCCGCCCGTGATCGTCATTACGCTGCGCGCCATGACGACGCGGCGGATCTTCGGCATGGTCCTCGGCGCGCTGGGGCCGGTGCTCCTGCTCGCCCTCCTGTTCGGCAACCAGTGGGTCGTCGAGGCGATCGCCGACAGCGACATCGACCGCCGGGGAACGCTGGGGACGCTGCTGAACTGGCTCCAGTTCCCGTCCTGGCGGATCACCCCGATGGGGCGGCGCGGCTCGGCCGGGTACGTCCTGGCGCTGGACTTCACCCTGCTGCTGTACTTCGCGGCCGTGGCGGGGCTGGTGTTCGCGGCCGCGCGCGCCCTCGACCCGGTGCGCGGCGCGTTCGGCGCGCTGGTGACGGGCTGGTGGGCGGTGCTGGTGGCGGGCGGCCTGGTCGCCGTCCCGAGCGGCTACCTGACGACGATGACGCTGGACTACCCGGACGCGCTGCGTACGCAGCTGCTGTGGAACACCATCGCGCAGGGGCTGGGGTTCGGGCTGGTCTACGGCTGGCTGGCGGGGCTCGGCGCGGTGGTGGCGTTCCTGCTCACGCGAGGGGGCCGGACGGTCGGGCCGATGCCGCAGGGCGTGCCCCAGGGGACGCCGCCGCTGCCGCCGCCCATGCCGCATCCGCAGCAGCCGGTCGCGCAGCAGCCCGTTCAGCAGCGGCCGCCGTTCGGGCAGCCCACCCAGGCGGGGCAGATGCTGCCGCCCGACCACCCGGCCGCGATGCCGTACGTCCCGCCGAAGCCCGCCCCGGCGGAGCCGCCGCGCGAGGAGCCGAAGGACGACGTGCCGGCGGACGACGCGACGAAGGTGGACGACCCCGCCGGGACCGACGCGCCCGACGCCGAAGCGACGACCGTGGACGGCCCCGCCGGGCGGGCGGACGGCGAGGACCGCGGGGACGCCGGGGAGCAGGACCGGAAGGAGGCGGACGAGCCCGCGCCGCCTCCCCGCTGACCCGGCCGCCCGGACCGCCGCCCGGACCTGCGACAATCAGCCCATGCGCGTGTTTCTTGGATGCGACCATGCCGGCTACGAGCTCAAGGAGCACCTGGTCGGCTGGCTGAAGGCCCATGGCCACGAGCCCGTGGACTGCGGGGCGTTCGTGTACGACGCGGTGGACGACTACCCGCCGTTCGTGCTGCGGGCGGCCGAGAAGGTGGCCGCCGAGCCGGGCACGCTGGGCATCGTGATCGGCGGCTCGGGCAACGGCGAGGCCATCGCCGCCAACAAGGTGAAGGGGGTCCGCGCCGCGCTGGTGTTCAGCGAGGACACCGCCCGCCTGGCCCGCGAGCACAACGACGCCAACGTCATCAGCCTCGGCGCCCGCCAGTACGACCAGGACACCGCGACGCGCTTCGTCGAGCTGTTCCTGGAGACCGCCTACTCCAAGGAGCCGCGGCACACCCGCCGGATCAAGATGCTCAGCGGGTACGAGCACACCGGCGAGCTGCCGCCGCTGCCCCAGGAGGGCTGAGCCCGCTAACGGGCGCCGCCGCGCTTGCCGAGGCGGCGGCGCTCGTTCTTGGCGGCCCGGGTGCGGCGCGCGGGCCGGGCGGCGTCCGCCGCGGGACCGGCCTCGGCCGCGCCGTTCCGGTCGGTGGCCGGATCCGGCGCCGGGGACGGGGGGCCGTCCCCGTCCGGGCGGGGCGCGGACACGTCCCGCGCCCGCATCGCCGCGTCCACCGTGATCCGCATACCGGGCTGTCCCACGTGCGCCTCCTCGGTCACCGGCCGTCCTCGCCGCGTCTCCATTGCACACCACCGGGCCCCCTGCCCGGCAAGGGCGCGGGCCGTCCCGCCGCGCCGCCGGCGATCATGATCGCTGGCGCGGATGCCCGCCGGGGGCGGGGAATGCTCGGTACAGTTCCACAGACATGCTGCAACGACTGGTCCACCTCCTGCCGCCGCGAGTGCGCGCGTTCCTGCGCCGCATTCCGGTCCTCGTGGCGTTCTACCGGTGGTTGCGGCGCGGCAAACTGACCCGCGAGCGGTACGTGTTCGCGGCGCTGGCCCTGCTGGCGATCGTCGTCGGGATCGGCGCGACCGAGGCGCGCTCCTGGACCCCCTCCGGCGCGCTGGTGCTGATCGTGCTGGGCGGCGGCCTGCTGCTGAAGGTGCGCAGCCTGGTCGCGCTGCTGGCGGTCGTGGCGGTGATGCTCGGCTACAACGCCTGGCACGACCACGACGCCATCGGCCTCACGATGATCGCCACGCTGGTCATCACGGCGGTGCTGGCGCTCACCCTCGCCCGCACCCGCCAGCAGCTCGGCGTGCAGGGGCTGCGCGGCGACTCGATGCTGCTGGAGCTGCGCGACCGGCTGCGGCAGCAGGGCGAGATGCCCGCGCTGCCCGACGGCTGGGACTCCCAGGTCGTGATGCTCCAGGCGGGCGGGTCGTCGTTCGGCGGCGACTTCACCGTGTCGGTGCGGCGCGGCGACGTCCTGGAGGTCGCGCTGGTGGACGTGTCGGGCAAGGGCACCGACGCCGGGACGCGGGCCCTGATGCTCTCGGGGGCGTTCGGCGGGCTGCTTGGATCGATCCAGCCCGACCGTTTCCTGCCCGCCTGCAACGATTATCTGCATCGCCAGCAGTGGGACGAGGGCTTCGTCACCGCCGTGCACGTGATGATCGACCTGTCCACCGGCGAGTACACGGTGGAGTCGGCGGGCCATCCGCCCGCCGTGCAGTTCGACGCGGGCAGCGGCACCTGGCAGGTCAGCCCGGCCAAGGGCGTGGTGCTCGGCGTGGTGCCCGACATGCGCTCGGTCCCCGAGCACGGGCTGCTGCGCCCCGGCGACGCGCTGCTGCTGTACACCGACGGCCTGGTGGAGTCGCCGGGCCGCGACCTGGACGCGGGCATCGACCGGCTGCTCGGCGAGGCCGAGCGCCTGGTGCCGCAGGGCTTCCGCAAGGGGGCCAGGGAACTGGTGGAGACCATGGCCGCCGAGCGGGACGACGACTGCGCGCTCGTGCTGATCTGGCGCACCTGACCGCGCCCGCCTAGCGGTTCTTCTTGTCCTTGCGGGGCTTCTTGCTCTTCTTGTCCTTCTTCTCCTTGCGCGGCTCGTCGCTCCCACTGGAGGGCTTGGCGTCCTGCTTCGCGCCCGTGGCGGGCTTGTCGGGCTTGTCGGCCTTGGCGCGCTTGACGTTGGCGACGTTCTTGGGGGGTTTGGCGGGATCGTAGGCGGGGGCGGAGGACTGCGCGGGGCGCGGGATCGGATCGGCGATCGTGCCGCTCTCCTCGCCGTCCGACAGGCCCAGGAACAGGCCGCCCGCCAGCACGGTCGCGGCGGCGGCCCCGACACCGGCCAGCATCCGCGTCCGCAGGGTCGAGCGCGAGCCGATGCGGTCGATGACGCCGAGCGCCTGCGTGCCCTCGCCCGTCTCCGCGGCCGCGGCCGGGACCTCGCCGGAGGGCGGGGGAGTCGCCCCGGTCGGCTCCGGGACGGCGACGGGCGCGGCCGCGGCCACGGGCCCGCCGGGACCGGTCTGCTCGACCAGCGCCAGCAGCAGGTCCGGGGCCGACGGGCGGTCCCCGGGGCTCTTGGCGAGCGCCGACCGCACGATCGGGAGCAGCCCCTCGGGCAGCCCGTCGAGGTCGGGCTCCTCGGTCAGCACCCGCATGGCCACCGCCGAGGCCGCGCCGTCGCCGAACGGCAGGCGGCCCGTCCCGGCATAGGCGACCAGGCAGCCCCACCCGAACACGTCGGCGGCCGGGGAGCCCGCGCCGCCCGCGGTGACCTCCGGCGGCATCCAGCCCGGCGTGCCGAGCACCGAGCCCGACGACGACAGGGTGCCGGGGGAGCCCTGCTGGCGGGCGATCCCGAAATCGATCACCCGGCAGCCCGACAGCGTCAGCATCACGTTGGCGGGCTTCAGGTCGTGGTGCACCAGCCCGGCGGTGTGGATGGCCGCCAGCGCCGACGCCAC
Organism: Spirillospora sp. CA-253888; assembly: GCA_050936435.1. Lineage (GTDB taxonomy): Bacteria > Actinomycetota > Actinomycetes > Streptosporangiales > Streptosporangiaceae > Spirillospora. The sequence continues at coordinate 1,830,424 of JBNJMT010000001.1, read as the reverse complement.
GCTCACCGCCACGCCGTGCAGGTCCGGGCCCGGCAGCGGGCCGCAGGCGTTGATCCGCTGCTGGAGCGACATGCCGCCCACGTACTCGCTGACGATGTAGGGCCGGCCGCCCTCCTCGCCGTGCGCCAGCACCCGCGCGGTGCAGAACGACGCCACCCGGCCCGCCAGGACCGCCTCGTCCCGGAACCGCTCCCGGAACGACTCGTCCCCGGCCAGCTTCGGATGCAGGGTCTTCACCGCGACCCGTTCGCCGCTCGCGGGGTCGGCCCCGAGGAAGACGGCGCCCATGCCGCCCGCCCCGATCCGCCCGAGCAGCGTGTACCCGCCCAGCTCGCGCGGGTCGTCCTTCTCCAGCGGCCCCGCACCGGCCGGCGGCTGTCCGGTCTCGTGCGCATGCATGGTGACCTCTTCACCCCTCTCAACGCTCGGCCCCGTCCTGCCCCAAAGTTCGCAAAGTATGGCTCCCGATCCGGACGGATCACAGGAAACGTGATCGTCACCTCGATGTAGCGCCCCGTGCACACGGGCCGGGCACAGTAGGAACAGTTCGACGGCACGGTCTTGTCCCGCCGCCTCCCTCCTCGGCGGGCGGGACGGCCGGTCGGCGGCACCGAGGACGATGTCCGCGCGTGCGGCACCCCAGGGGTGGGAGGCGCCGCACGCGCGGACGTCGGCGTGCTCGCGAGCCTTCTTTCCTATAAAACCTATTGACTTAGTAGGAATATCCGACTTCAATGGCTCTCGTGCGCTTCCTGGTCATCATCGGCAATCCCCGGCCCGGCTCCCGTACCGCCGTCGCGGCCTCGGCCGCCGCGCGGGCGGTCGTCGCGGCCGCCGGGCTCGACGCCGAACCCGAGGTCCTCGACCTGTCCGCGCTGGGGCCCGCCCTGCTGGCGGACGGCCCGCCCCCGGCCGTCGCCGACGCGCTCGCGCGGGTCGCCGACGCCGACGTGCTCCTGGTCGCCAGCCCCACCTACAAGGCCACCTACACCGGCCTGCTCAAGGTCTTCCTCGACAAGATCGCCGCCGGTGCGCTCGCGGGGAAGACCGCGCTGCCGCTGCTGGTGGTGGGCGCGCCGCAGCACGCGCTGGCCGTGGAGGTCCATCTGCGGCCGCTGCTGGTCGAACTCGGCGCGAGCGTCCCCTCTCCGGGGCTGGCGCTGCCCGAGTCCAAGCTCGATCGGCCCGACTCCCTGCTCGCGGAGTGGGCCGGTCGCGTGGCCCCCGCCGTTCGGGGCGCTCTGACGGCGGGGGCCGCCCGGTGACCGGGACGGCGACGGCACGGCCCGTCCCGGTCACCGGCGACTCCTTCCGCGACGCGCTGGGGCGGCACGCCGCCGGCGTCGTCGTGGTCACCTCCCAGCCCGGGACCGGTGGGCCCGCCGGGATCACCGCCACCTCGTTCACCTCGGTGAGCCTGGACCCGCCGCTGGTGTCGTTCTACGTCGCCGCCACCTCCTCCACCTTCCCCCGGCTGCGGGAGGCGGCCTCGTTCGCGGTGAACGTGCTCGGCGACGACCAGGCCGAGCTGGCCGCCCGGTTCGCCGCGCGCGGGGAGGACCGGTTCGCCCCGCCCACCCGCTGGCGGCCCGGACCCGGCGGCGAGCCGCTGCTGGAGGGCGCGGCCGCGCGGCTGCGCTGCGGCTGGCACTCGGTCCGCGCGATCGGCGACCACCTGCTGGTGGTCGGCGAGGTCGTCGGCGTCGAGCTGGGCGCGGCGGACGCGCCGCTGCTGTACCACCGGGGCCGGTTCGGGAGGTTCCGCGCGCACCGGCGCTGATGTTTCGCAGGGCAATGCCTCGGTTACAACCTGTTCTACAGATCGTTATCCCCCTGGCGACGGGTTCCGCGCGGAACCGGGACGGGGGTGATGGCACGGTGCGCCGACCATGGTGGCCCCCCGCCCGGTGGACGGTGCGCACCCGTGTCACCTGCGCCGCGACCCTGGTCGTCGGGGTGCTGCTGGCGATCGGCGTCGTCGTCTTCTACCAGGCGGTGCGCGCCACCGTCTACGAAGGGCTGCGCGAGCGCGGCGACGCGGCCGTCGACCAGGTGGCCACGCTCGTCCGCCGCGACGCGCTGCCCGGCACGCGGGTGCTGCCCGCCGAGGTCGCCGGCTTCGACCTGCTCCAGGTGGTGGACGACGCGGGCGTGGTGCTCGCCGCCAGCCCGCAGCTGCGCGACCGCCCGCCGATCTCGTCGGTGCGGCCGACCGCCGAGGGCGCGCGCTTCTCCGCTGGCGTCGCGGTGCCCGGGGTGACCTCCGACGCCTACCTGGTGGCCGAGCGGGTGCGCGGCCCCGACGGCGGTTACACCGTCTACGCGGCCGCCTCCACCAGCGCGTTCGAGCAGGTCAAGAGCCCCTTCCTCATCCGGCTGGCGCTGGCGGTGCTGCTGGCGCTGGCGCTGGTCGCGCTGATCGTCTCGCTGGCGGTGCGGCGGGCGCTGCGCCCGGTGCGGGTGATGCGCGGCGAGCTGGCCGGGATCACCGACGGCCAGGGCCGGGTCACCGTGCCCGGCGGCCATGACGAGGTGGCCGGGTTGGCCGGGTCGGTGAACGCCACGCTGCACCGGCTGGAGAAGGTCCTGGACCGCCAGCGCGGCTTCGTCGCCGACGTCTCGCACGAGCTGCGCAGCCCGCTGACCGGCCTGCGCGCGCAGCTGGAGGTGGCGCTGGAGCACCCCGAGGACGAGGACTGGCCCGCGGTCGCGCGGGCCGCGCTCGGCGACGCCGACCGGCTGCAGCGCATCGTGAGCGACCTGCTGATCATGGCGCGGCTGAGCGCCGGGGTGCCGCAGGAGCGCGCGCCGCTGGACCTCGGCGCGCTGGTCGGCGAGGAGACGGCCCGGCGCGCCGCCGGGCGGGTGCCGGTCGAGGTCCGGACCGAGCCGGGGGTGGTGGTCGAGGGCGACCGCGGCCAGCTCGCGCGGGTGCTGACCAACCTGCTCGACAACGCGGTCCGGCACGCCCGCGCCTGGGTGCGGGTCACCGTCGCGGCCGAGGACGGGCAGGCGGTGCTGCGCGTGATCGACGACGGCTCGGGCATCGCGCCCGAGGACCGGGAGGCGGTCTTCAAGCGGTTCCACCGGCTGGCCGAGGGGCGGCGGCGGGACGGTGGGGGGACCGGGCTGGGGCTGCCGATCTCCCGCGACATCGCGGTCGCGCACGGCGGATCGCTGGTGGCCACCGACTGCGACGACGGCGCCTGCCTGGTGCTTCGCCTGCCGTTGTCCGGCACGGACAAAAGCGGGCCTGCGGATTGAAAATGAAAAGTATTCACTTTCCCGTCGCGCCCTGTTATTGATCTTGTGTCGAATACGCGCCCGATCCCCCCCGCAGAGGTGTGCATGTCCGATCACCGCCCCCTCCTCCGCTGCCTGCTCGCGGTCCTCGCCTTCGGCGTCCTCGCCGCGGGACTGCTCGTCCCCGCCCCCGCCGTGACCGCCCGCGCGGCCGCCCCGCCCGCGGCCGCCGCCCGCGCCCCCGAACCGTCCACCGGCGCGACCGGCGCGCCGTTCGCCGGTACCGGCGCGGACGGCCAGGTGCGCGGCTACGTCGACGCCCACAGCCACCTGATGTCCTACGAGGCGTTCGGCGGCAGCCTCATGTGCGGCAAGCCGTTCGACGCCAGGGGCATCGCGTCCGCGCTGCGCGACTGCCCCGACCACGAGCCGCACGGCGTCGGCGCCTGGTACGAGAACTTCACCCGCCACGGCTCCCCGTTCGGCACCCACGACACCCGCGGCTACCCGACCTTCAAGGACTGGCCCGCGCACGACTCCCTCACCCACCAGCAGGCCTACTACAAGTGGGTGGAGCGGTCCTGGCGGGCCGGGCAGCGCGTCCTGGTCAACCAGCTCGTCGCCAACCGCACGCTCTGCGAGATCTACCCGCTGAAGAAGAACTCCTGCGACGAGATGGACTCCCTCCGCCTCCAGGCCAAGCGCACCCGCGAGCTCCAGGACCACATCGACCGGGAGAACGGCGGGCCGGGCAAGGGCTGGTTCCGGATCGTGGAGAGCCCCGAGCAGGCCCGGTCGGTGATCGAGTCGGGCCGGCTCGCGGTGGTGCTGGGCGTGGAGACCTCCGAGCCGTTCGGCTGCCGCCAGATCCTCGGCAAGGCGCAGTGCACCGAGGCCGACATCGACAAGGGCCTGGACGAGCTGCACCGCATCGGCGTGCGCTCGATGTTCCTGTGCCACAAGTTCGACAACGCGCTGTGCGGCGTGCGGTTCGACCCCGACACCACCGGCGTCATCATGAACCTCGGCAACTTCGTCGGCTCGGGCCGCTTCTGGCAGGCCGACACCTGCACCGCGCCCGAGCACGACAACCCGATCACGCCGTCCGGCGGGCTCGGCGACCTGCTGGCCGGACCGCTGCGCGACCTGCGCGGCCTCGGCGTGACCGTGCCGATCTACCCCAAGGGCCCGCACTGCAACGTCAACGGGCTGACCGGCCTCGGCGAGCACATGCTGAAGGGCATGATGGAGCGCAAGATGATCGTCGAGCTGGACCACATGAGCGCCAAGGCGGCCGGCCGGGCGCTGGACATCCTGGAGAAGGACGGCTACTCCGGCGTCATCTCCTCCCACAGCTGGTCCGACGAGCACTACGCGCGGCGCATCTACCGCCTCGGCGGGATGGTCACCTCCTACGGGCACGCGGCCGACGCGTTCGTGTCCGAGTGGCGCAAGGCCAAGGAGCTGCGCGACGACCGGTACGTGTTCGGCTACGGCTACGGCCTGGACGCCAACGGCATGGGCCCGCTGCCCGGCCCGCGCAAGGACGCCGCGAAGAAGCCGCTGAAGTACCCCTACACCTCGCCGGTCGACCCCGGCGTCACGCTGGACCGCCAGACCACCGGCAGCCGCACCTGGGACGTCAACACCGACGGCGTCGCCAACTACGGGCTGGTCCCGGACTGGATCGCCGACATGCGCAACATCTCCGGCGGTGAGATCACCGCCGACATGGCGCGCGGTGCGGAGGCCTACCTCCAGATGTGGGGCCGCGCCGAGCGCTGACCCCTCCCGGCGACGGCCCGGCGGACACCCTCCGCCGGGCCGTCGCGCACGGTGTTGAAAGGATGTGCCGACCCACACCGAGGAGGCCGTCGATGACCGACCGTGTCGGAGCGCGCGAACTGCTGCGGCGCGTGCTGGACGAGGGGTCCTGGACGTCCTGGGACACCGCCCCGCTCCCGGTCGCCGAGCCGGGCTCGCGCTACGCCGCCGAGCTGGCCGCCGCCCGCGAGCGCAGCGGCTGCGACGAGGCCGTCGTCACCGGCGCGGGCCTGCTGCGCGGCCGCCGGGTCGCGTGCATCGCCTCGGAGTTCGGGTTCCTGGCGGGCTCGATCGGCCTGGCGACCGCCGAACGCATCGTCGCGGCGGTCGAGCGCGCCACCGCCGAGGGCCTGCCGCTGCTGGCCGCGCCCTCCTCCGGCGGCACCCGGATGCAGGAGGGCACCGCCGCGTTCGCGCAGATGGCGCGGATCACCGCCGCCGTCGCCGGGCACCGCGCCGCGGGCCTGCCGTACCTGGTCTACCTGCGGCACCCCACCACCGGCGGGGTCTTCGCGTCCTGGGGGTCGCTGGGGCACCTGACCGCCGCCGAGCCGGGCGCGCTGATCGGATTCCTCGGGCCGCGCGTGTACGAGGGGCTGCACGGCGAGCCGTTCCCCGAGGGCGTGCAGGTCGCCGAGAACCTGGCGGCCAAGGGCCTGGTGGACGCGGTCGTGGAGATCGGGCACCTGGCGGAGGTGGCGGCCGACGCGCTGGAGGTGCTGTGCGCCGACGGGCCGGCCGCGCCCGCGCCGGCGCCGGAGGACGCCGTCCCCGCCGACGACCCGGCGTGGGAGTCGATCGAGCGGTCGCGCCGCCCGGACCGGCCCGGCGTCCGCGACCTGCTCCGCCACGGCGCCGACCGCGTCACCCCGCTGTCGGGCACCGGCCAGGGCGAGGCCGAGCCCGGCCTGCTGCTGGCGCTGGCCCGCTTCGGCGGGTCCCCGTGCGTGCTGGTCGGCCAGGACCGCCGCAGCCAGCGCTCGGGCCACCCGCTCGGCCCGGCCGGGCTGCGGGTCGCGCGGCGCGGCATGAGCCTGGCCGCCGAGCTGGACCTGCCGCTGGTCACGGTCGTGGACACCCCGGGCGCGGTGCTGTCGGCCGAGGCCGAGGAGGGCGGGCTGGCCGGGGAGATCGCGCGCTGCCTCGCCGACCTGATCACCCTGCCCGCGCCCACCCTGTGCCTGCTGCTGGGGGAGGGGACCGGCGGGGCCGCGCTCGCGCTGCTGCCCGCCGACCGCGTGCTGGCCGCCCGGCACGCGTGGCTGTCGCCGCTGCCGCCCGAGGGCGCGTCGGTGATCGTGCACCGCACCGCCGGCCGGGCGCCCGAGATGGCCGAGGCGCAGGGCGTGCGGGCCGCCGACCTGCTGCGCGACGGCATCGTGGACGCCCTGGTGGACGAGCGCCCGGACGCCGCCGACGAGCCGCGGGCGTTCTGCGAGCGGGCCGCCCGCGCCGTCGAGCACGCGCTGCGCGCCCTGACCGCCGCCGACCCCACCGACCGCCGCGCGGCCCGCCGCGACCGCTACCGGAACCTCGGCCGGCGGGCTAGCCGTTGAGGGTGGCGAGCGCCGCCGCGTGCAGCTCGGGCGTGGCGGCCGCGACGACGAAGCCGCCGTCCACCGGCGTGCGCCCGGCCAGGTCGGTGACCACGCCCCCGGCCGCCCGGATGATCGGGATCAGCGCGCCGATGTCGTAGGGCTGGAGGCCGTTCTCCACCACCAGGTCGAGCTGCCCGAGCGCCAGCAGGCCGTAGGAGTAGCAGTCGCCGCCGAAGCGCTGGAGCCGCACCGCCTGGGAGATCCGGGCGAACGCGGCGCGCTCGCCGTCGGTCTCGAACATGCTCGGATGGGTGGTGTACATGACCGCGTCGCCCAGCTCGGTGGTGGGCCGGGTGCGCAGCGGCGCGCGGCCGTCCGGTCCGTCGAACCAGCCCTCGCCGCCGACCGCGCCGAAGGTCTCGCGCAGGTAGGGCTGGCGCAGCCAACCCGCCACCGGCTCGTCGCCGACCGACAGCCCCAGCAGCACGCCCCACATCGGGACGCCGCTGACGAACGCCTTGGTCCCGTCGATCGGGTCGATCAGCCAGGTGCGGCCGCTCGTCCCGCCGCCGGAGGTCCCGGCCTCCTCGCCGATCACCCGGTCCCCGGGGAACAGCCGGGTCAGCTCCGCCCGCAGGAACCCCTCCACCGCCTTGTCGGCCTCGGTCACCGGGTCGTAGGCGCCGGGACGGCCCTTGTCGAGCTCGCCCAGCGCCGCCGCGTCCCGCCGGAACCAGCGCAGCGCCAGCTCCCCGGCCTCGGACATCAGAGCGGGGATCCGCGCCCGCACCGCATCATCGATCACCCGCTCATAATGTCGGACATGACCATGATCACGCTGCGGGGGCTCAACCGCGCGCTGCTGGCCCGACAGTTCCTGCTGGAGCGCACCGACCGCACCCCCTACGAGGTGGTCGGGCACCTGGTCGCGGTGCAGGGGCAGGAGCCGAACTGGCCGTACGTCGGCCTGTGGTCGCGGATCGCGGGCTTCCGGCACGAGGACCTCGAAGCGCTGCTGCGCGAGCGCCGCGTGGTGCGCTCCACGATGGTGCGGCGCACCGTCCACCTGGCGACCGCCGAGGACTTCGCCTGGTTGCGGCCGACCGTGCAGCCGCTGGTGGGCGGCCTGGTCAGGACCTCCTACTTCACCGACGAGACCGGGGACCTGGACCCGGCCGAGATCGCGGCGGCCGGGCGGGAGGCGCTGGCCGGGCGCACGCTGCTCCGCCGCGAGCTGGCGGCGGAGCTGGCCGAACATTTCCCCGGCCGCCTGCCGATGCGGCTCTCCGACGTCGTGGAGGCGATGGAGGCGCTGGTGCACACCCCCGACGTCGGCGCGTGGGGCGGCTGGGGCAACCGCCCCAACATCGGCGTGACCCTGGCCGAGGAGTGGAGCGGCCTGCCGATGGCCGCGCCGGACCTCGACGCGCTGGTGCTGCGCTACCTGGCGGCGTACGGCCCGGCGACCGTGATGGACGCGCAGATGTGGTCGGGGATGACGCGGCTGCGCGCGGTCTTCGACCGGCTGCGGCCGGAGCTGCGCGTACTGCGCGACGAGCGGGGCCGCGAGCTGTTCGACCTCCCGGACGCCGAGCTGCCCGACGAGGCGGTGCCCGCGCCGGTGCGGTTCATGCCCGCGTTCGACAACGCGCTGCTGGGCCACAAGGACCGGACCCGGATCATCGCCGAGGAGGACCGCCGCCGGTACAGCAGGCTCGCCTCGGGCGGGGTGCCGATGTTCCTGGTGGACGGGTTCGTGCAGGGCACCTGGGCGGTGCGCAAGAAGGTGCTGGCCGTCGCGCCGTTCCGCCCGCTGGCCGGGGACGACGCCGAGCGGGTGCGGGCGGAGGCCGAGCGGATGCTGGAGTTCGTCGGCGCGCAGGAGCTCGTGTTCGAGGACGGCACGGGCAAGGTCAACCGCATGGGTTGACGCCGGGGAGGACGGGTGGGACCGCCGCGAGGGGCGCTGGCCCGCGGCGGCCCCACGTTCGGGAGCCCGCCTCAGGGCCTGCGGGCCAGCCGGGCGGTCGGGTCCACGCGGGCCATCAGCCGCAGCGCGCCCGGCGACAGCCGCGACAGCGCCCGGTTGAGCCGGGCCTCGGCCGCGACCGGGACCACGGCGGTGTTGTGCTCGACCGCCTGGAGGATCCTGCGGGCGACCTTCTCGGGCGGGAAGTTCCGCATCTCGTACAGGCGGCTCGCGGTCGCCCGCGCGGTGCGCTGCGCCTCGGCGTCCAGCCCCACGTACTCGGTGCTGCGCGCGATGCCGGTGTTGACGAAGCCGGGGCAGATGACGCTGACCCCGATCCGGTGCGGGGCCAGCTCGGCGCGCAGGCACTCGCTGAGCATCAGCACGCCCGCCTTGGTCGTGGCGTAGGCGGCCATCGCCCGGTTGGGGGTGAACGCCGCCGCCGAGGCCAGGTTGACGATGTGGCCGCCCGCGCCGCGCTCGACCATGCGCCGGCCGAACAGGCGGCAGCCCCGCGCCACGCCGGTCAGGTTGATCTGGACGATGCGCTCCCAGGCGTCGGGCCCGGTCTCCAGCAGCGTCCCGGCCATGCCGATCCCGGCGTTGTTGACGACGATGTCGGGCACCCCCGGGACCGCCTCGGCGAGGGCGGCCATCGACGCCTCGTCGCCGACGTCCACCTGGTGGGAGAACGCGTCCGGGCCGAGGGTCTCGGCGAGCGCGGCGGTGCGCGCGGCGGCCTCGGCGTCGATGTCGGCGGCGACGACGCGCGCGCCGCGCTCGGCGAAGGCCAGGGCGGTGGCCCGGCCGATGCCGCCGCCCGCGCCGGTCACCACGACCAGGTCATCGGTGAACGTTCGGCCCACGTGCCGCTCCCCAGATCAATTGGACGTTCCGTCCAATATGGCGGCCGTCCTGAACTTCGGTCAAGTCCGGGCCCGAAGTTACTGGACGGTTAATCCAATTGTGATGCACGCAACATACATGCAGGGTTGCTGGGATGTGGGCGGGTTCCTACCGTCGAGGTGTGTCCGAGGTCACCACGATGACCTCCCGGGCGTCCCCCTCGGCACGGACCTCACAGGAGGCTCCTATGAGCCCAACGATCACCCCGCGCACCGTGCGCACCCGCCGCATCGCGTTCGAGTACCCGCCCGAGCGGCTGCCGCGCCACTACGTCGGCGGCGACCTGGTGATGAGCCACATCGTCAGCGTGCTGTCCGGCTTCTTCCCCGAGGGCGAGGACTTCTTCATCCGCTCGGTGCGCAACTACCGCGACCGCGTCACCGACCCGGAGCTGAAGGCCCAGGTCGCCGGGTTCATCGGGCAGGAGGTGACGCACAGCCGCGAGCACCGCAACTTCAACGAGCGGCTCAACGCGCTCGGCTACCCGACGCGGAGCATCGACCGCTTCATCGGCCGGCAGCTGCGCTTCGCCGAGCGCACCATGCCCAAGAGCCGCCGCCTCGCCATCACCGCCGCGCTGGAGCACTACACCGCCACCCTCGCCGAGGTGCTGCTGACCGACCCGCGGGCGCGCGAGATGTTCGACGTGGACGAGGTCCGCTCCATGCTCGAATGGCACGCGCTGGAGGAGAACGAGCACAAGTCGGTCGCCTTCGACGTCTACCAGGTCGCCGTGGGCAGCCGGCGGCTCCGCGTGTGGACCATGCGCACGACCACCGTCATGTTCCTCGGCATCACGATCCTCATGACGGTCTACTCGCTGCTGCGGGACCCGACCGTCTACCGGGAGCCGCGCCGCCTGGCCGCGAGCCTGCGCCGGCTGCGGACCTCGCCGTGGCTCACGCCCGAGGTGGTCCGGCACATCCGCGACTACAACCGGCGCGACTTCCACCCCGACGACCACGACACCACCGCGCTCATCGAGGAGTGGAAGGTGCGCCTGTTCGGGGCCGAGGGCGAGCTGGCCGAGCGCACCAAGGGCGGGCCGGAGGAGGCCGCCTCCGGTTGACGCTCCGCCGGGTATGCCCCCGGTAGGGCGCCGGACGCGACGGCAAGGCCGCGGTCCGCGACCGGTGATGCTTGCCTCGCGCATCGGCAAAAGCGGCGGAGATCGTGTGCCGCCGCCGAGGGGCGCGCGGCTACGGTGCCGCACATGTCGAACAACACGGCACACGAGATGGCGCCCGGCCAGGGCCGGGTGACGGGCCGGTACGCGCACCCGGGCGATCCGGGCGTCATGCCGCACCCGCTGAGCGGGATGCCGCAGGGGGCGGTGGTGGCGGGCAAGGAGCTGGACCCGGCGGTCGCGGGCCTGGTGGCCTGGCTCCCGGCGTCCGGCGGCACCCTGTCGCGCGCCGCGATCGACCGCTGGACCGACGCGGCCCGCACGGTCCTGACCCTGGCCCACGCCCGTGACGAGGAGGAGCAGCGGCCGCAGGGCGAGTGACCCGCGGCGCCGGCGGGCGGCCGCCGAGCGGCCGCCGCCGCCCGCCGGGTCAGCGGTCCCAGGGGACCTGGCGGAGTCCGGAGGGAGCCGCCGTGACCTTCGCGACGTGCACCAGGGGCGGGCAGTCCTCGCCGTTGGGGCGGAAGTCCTCCAGCACGACCGCCGACGAGCTCTCGAACAGCGTGCCGGAGCGGCCGGTGACGCGGACCGAGACCGGCGTCCTCTGCTTGCGGGTCGCGTTCTTGTGGACGACGAAATAGCGGGACGGCCCGGAGTCCGCCCGTTCGGCTTCGAAATCCCGGCAGACGTCGGCCGCGCACAGGCGGACGCTCGTCGCCTTCTCCACCAGCGTCCGGTCGACGAGGAAGTCCACACCGGACGAGGCGTCCAGCAGCGTGCACATACGTTCGCCGCCGCAACCGGCGAGGGTGGCGGCGAGCAGCGCGCACAGCAGGACCCGCACGTTCCTAGGACGCGCACGGCCCCCGCAGGGTTGCACGGAAACGCCGACGGGCCCCGCGCGCGTGCGCGAGGCCCGTCAACGATCGGGCTACAGCGGCAGCCCCGTCAGCACCATGACCTTCTCTTCGGTGTAGTCGGCCATCGCCGAGCGCAGCCCCTCGCGGCCCACGCCCGAGTCCTTCACGCCGCCGTACGGCATCTGGTCGGCGCGGTAGGACGGCACGTCGCCGATGATGACGCCGCCCACCTCCAGTTCGCGGTGCGCGCGGAAGGCGATGTCCAGGTCGCGCGTGAACACCCCGGCCTGGAGACCGAACTTGGAGTCGTTGACCAGCGCGAACGCCTCGTCCACACCGTCCACCGGCTGCACCAGCAGCACCGGGCCGAACACCTCCTCGCGCGCCACCTTGGCGTCGGCGGGCACGTCGGCCAGCACGGTCGGGGCGTAGGCCGCGCCGTCGCGGGTGCCGCCCGCCAGCACGGTCGCGCCCGCCGCGACGGCCTCGTCCACCCACTCCTGCACGCGCTCGGCGGCCTCGGTGGACACCAGCGGGCCGACCTGGGTCTTGTCGTCCCACGGGTCGCCGGTGACCAGGCCGTTCACCGTCTCCACCAGCTTGGGCACGAACGTGTCGTACACCGAGCGCTCGACGTAGACGCGCTGCACGGCGATGCAGCTCTGGCCCGCCTGGTAGTTGGAGAACAGACCGACGCGCTGGGCGGCCCAGTCCAGGTCGGAGTCGGCCAGCACGATCGCCGCGCCGTTACCGCCGAGCTCCAGCGTGACGTGCTTGCGCGGCACCTGGTCGTTGATCGACCAGCCGACCGGCACCGACCCGGTGAACGACACGATCGGCAGCCGCGGGTCCTCCACCAGCGCCGCCGCCCGGTCGTTGGGCACCGGCAGCACCGAGAACATGCCCTCGGGCAGGTCGGTCTCGGCCAGGATCTCGCCCAGCACCAGCGCCGACAGCGGCGTGGCGGGCGCGGGCTTGACCACGATCGGCGCGCCGACCGCGATCGCGGGGGCGACCTTGTGCGCGGTCAGGTTGAGGGGGAAGTTGAACGGCGAGATGCCGAGCACCGGCCCCTTGGGGACGCGCGAGACGTAGGCGAGGCGGCCGACGCCGCCCTCCTCGGTGTCCAGCCGCTGGGTGACCGGGCTCAGCCGCCGGGTCTCCTCCGCGGCGAACCGGAAGGTGGAGATCGCGCGCTTCACCTCGATCCGCGCCCACATCAGCGGCTTGCCGTTCTCGCCGGTGATCAGCCGGGCGATCTCCTCGGCGCGTTCCTCCAGCCGCCGCGACACGTGCGCCAGCGCCTCGGCCCGGACGTGCACCGGGAGCGCCGCCGCGTCCCTGCGCACCGCGTCGGCCGCCGCCAGGGCCTGCTCGACCTGCTCGGGGGTCGGCACCGCGACGGTGCCCACGACCCGGCCGTCGTAGGGGTGGGTGACGGTCAGTTCGCCGTCGCCGGTCGCGGGCCGGCCGGCCAGCCAGAATGGAGTCACGTTCATGTCCTGGTCAGCGCCCACCCGGTGATCTTCATTCCGGGCCTGGGCGCCCTCTCCTCTCAGTCGCCGACGCGCTCACGCTATCCGGCGGCCGGGGCGAACCCGTAGAGCCCCGCGAGCAGCTCGTAGGAGCGGATCCGGTCGGCGTGCTCGTAGACCATCGTGGTGACCATGACCTCGTCGGCCTCGGTGCGCTTGAGCAGCAGGTCCATCTGCTGCCGCACGCCCTCGGGGCCGCCGACCACCTGCGCGGCGAGCCGCGCCTCGATCATGTCGCGGTCCAGCGGCGTGTAGGGGTAGGAGGCGGCCTCCTCGGGGGAGGGCAGCGGCCCGGGGCGGCCGAGCCGCAGCTTCAGGAACGACAGGGCCTGCGGCGCGGCCAGCACGCGGGCGGTGTCGTCGTCCTCGGCGGCGGTGACCGACACCGCGATCATCGCGTACGGCTTCGCCAGCGCCTCGGAGGGCCGGAACGACTCGCGGTACAGCTCCAGCGCGGGCAGCGTGTTCTCGGCGCTGAAGTGGTGCGCGAACGCGAACGGCAGCCCCAGCAGTCCCGCCAGCCGGGCGCTGTAGCCGCTGGAGCCCAGCAGCCAGATCGGCGGCCGGTTGCCCGCGGCGGGGGTGACGGTGCTGCGCTCGTCGAAGTAGCCGCTCAGCTCGTGGACCTGCTCGGGGAAGTCGTCCACCGACAGCGCGTCGGGGGAGCGGCGCAGGGCCCGCGCGGTGGCCTGGTCGGTGCCGGGCGCGCGGCCGAGGCCGAGGTCGATGCGGTCCGGGTAGAGGGCCTCCAGCGTCCCGAACTGCTCGGCCACCACCATCGGCGCGTGGTTGGGGAGCATGATCCCGCCCGACCCGATCCGCATCCGCTCGGTGGTGGCGGCGACCTGCCCGATCAGCACCGAGGTGGCCGAGCTGGCGATGCCCGGCATCGTGTGGTGCTCGGCCAGCCAGTACCGGTGGTAGCCGAGCGCCTCGGTGCGGCGGGCCAGGTCGAGGGTGTTGCGCAGGGCCTGGGCGGAGGTGGAGCCGCTGGCCACGGGCGCGAGATCGAGGACGGAGAAGGGAACGCTCATGAACGTGCCAACCGGTCCGGGCGTGCTCCTCTTCCCTGGTGAGGCGAGAGTCACGCTCAGTAGCCGTAGGGGGATTCCTGCTGCTGGGTGGGCTGCCAAGTGGACTGCTGAGTGGGCTGGCGGGTCGGGGTCTCGTGACCGCCGCCGCCGTCGTCGTTGAGCCGGTAGACCAGCAGGACGGTGGCGGCCAGCACCGCGATCAGGACGGCGGCGACCAGCGCGGACCAGATCACTCCGCGCCGGGACCGGACCTCGGATCGCCGCGCCGGGACGGCCGGATGCGGCCGCGTCTCGTGCCGTTGCGGCGGGACGAAGGGCTGCGCCGGAGGCTCGCGCCGCTGCGGCGGAACGGTGGGCTGCGCGGGAGATTCGCGCCGCTGCGGCGGGACCGCGGGCTGGGCCGGAGGCTCCTGCCGCCGGTAACGGGCCGAGGGCTGCGTCTCCTGGGGCGCGAACCCGCCGGTGGTGGCGCTGGGCCAGCCGCCCGAGGCCGAGGAGTACCGCGTCTCGGGAAGGCCGGAGGTGCGCTCGGACGGGCGGACCGCGGCGTCCTGCCCGGCCTCCAGGATCTGCGCGGTGAGCGCGGGCGCCGGGGCGGCGGCCGGGGCCGGGTAGCCCAGCAGCCGCAGCAGGATCTCGTGGGCCTCGGGGCGCTCCCGGGGGTCCTTGGCCAGGCACTGGGCCACGACCTCGCGCAGCAGGCCGTCCAGGGAGCCGAGGTCGGGCTCGGCGTTCAGGACGCGGTTGACGACGACCGGCAGGGTGTCGTTGCCGAACGGGGGCCGCCCGTTGGCGGCGTACCCGATGGTGGCGCCCCAGGCGAACACGTCCATGGCGGGCGCGGCGGGCGCGGCGCGCAGCTGCTCGGGCGACATGTAGACCGGCGTGCCGACCATGTGGCTGGTGAGCGTGGCCGCGTCCAGGGCCCGCGCGATACCGAAGTCGATCACCCGCGGCCCGGCCGGGCCGAGCAGCACGTTGCCGGGCTTGAGGTCGCGGTGCACGACGCCCGCCTGGTGGATGGCGGCGAGGGCGGTCGCGATGCCGACCGCGGTCTGCTGGAGCGCGCCGCCGGTGAGCGGCCCGTCCTCGGCGACCCTGCGGTGGAGGGAGGGGCCGGGCACGTACTCGCTGACGATGAACGGCCGCCCGTCCTGCATCCCGACCTCCAGGACCTGGGCGGTGCAGAAGGAGGCCACGAGCTTGGCGGCCTCGGCCTCGCGCACGAACCGGGCGCGGGCGGTCCCGTGCCCGCCGGGCCCCGCGCCCAGCAGCTTGACGGCGGCCTGGACGCCGTCCTTGACACCCAGGTAGACGATCCCCTGCCCGCCCTGGCCGAGCCTGCCACCGAGCCGGTAGCCGCCCAGGACGGCGGGGTCGTCGCCGCGCAGCGGCGTCGGAGTCATGGCGTGTCTCCCCGTTCCGCCGGACCGCGTCTCCCGTGGCCGCCGCTGGAGGAGCACCAGCGTCCGTCGGCCGTGCCCGGCGTCCCCCACTACGACGCACCGCATCGGACCGCGAGTTCGATCCACAAGCGAAACCGGTCGCGGCGGACATCGAGGTCCGCCGCGACCGGCAGGGGTCGGCTCAGAGGATCAGCGCAGGTCGAGGCCGATCAGCACCGGGTCGTGGTCGCTGCTGCGGAACGCGTCCGGCTTGTACAGCGACGGCGGGTTGTACTCGGTGTTGTAGTCCAGGATGGTCGGCTCGTCGGCGTTGATGTGCCAGATGGTGGCGCCGGTGACGCGCTTGGACAGGTCCTTGCCGGCCAGCACGTGGTCCAGCTCGCCGGACTGGCCGTCGAAGACGTAGCTGTAGCGCTGCTCGTCGCGCACGAAACGCTCGGTCTGCCCGACGAGGCCCGCCGCCGTCAGCGTCTTGATCGGGTCCTCGGCGCTGTAGGCGTTGAGGTCGCCGAGCACGACCGGGTTCGGCGTCGTGGCGGTCAGCTCGGCGACGGCCTTCGCCTGGCTCACGCGGCGGGCGTTGTAGCAGCTCTGCCCGTCGCCCTGGTCGGCGTCGGGGCCGGTCGCCCCGCCGCAGCCCTTGGACTTGAAGTGGTTGACGACCAGCGTGAACGGCGTGCCGCCCGCGGCCGGCTCGAAGGTCTGCACCAGCGGCGGCCGCTCGAACACCGGCGCGTCCGAGGAGCGGGCCGCGCCCACCGGCTTCACCTTGGCGGGCTTGTAGATCGCGGCGACGTGGATCTCGTCGGTGCCCGGCTTGGGGTGCTTGACCCAGGCGTAGGTGCCCGCGCCCACGGCGGCGTTCAGCCGGTCCACCAGCGCCTTGACGGCGGTGTCGCCGTTGTTCTCGACCTCCATGAGGCCCGCGACGTCGGCGTCCAGGCCCTTCAGGGCGGCGACGAGCTTGGTGATCTGCCGCTCCTGCTCGGCGGCGGTGTTCGCGCCGCGCTTCTTCAGCGTGGTGAACCAGTTGAGCGTGTTGAAGCTGGCGACGCGGACGTCGCCGCCGACCGGCTGCGGCTTGTTCGGCCGGGGGTTGGCGTTGGCGAAGTGCGGCGTGCGCGTCGGCTGGAGCCGGTAGCTGGCGAACCCTTCGCTCAGCACGCCTTCGAGCCCGGCGGTGGTGTCGCCGATGCGGACCACGCGGGGGTCGGTGTAGGGGACGGTCTTGGGGTTCTGCACGGTGGAGGCGTCGTCGATCAGCAGCTCGCGCTCGGCGTTGCCGGCCGCGGTGTCCCCGCGCCCCTCGGTGGGCTGGAACAGCCGCCCGCCGGCCGCGACGGTGATCTCCCCGTACCGGCCGAGCTGGTAGGTCTCGGTGGCGGTGAGCTTCTGGCCGAACCGCACGAGCACGCCCTCCAGCGACTCGCGCGTGACGCCGTCCTCCAGCGGCAGCCGGACGTTGTCGGCGGCGACCTTCCCGCGCCCGCACACGTCCACGGCCGAGACGGGGGAGAGCTCGGTGAGCCCGTTGTATTCGACGACCTTGCCGGAGACCAGGACCCGGTCGCCGGGGGAGACCTCGGTCGTGGAGTAGACGAACAGGCCGTCGGACGTCCTCGGGTCGTCGTCGGGGGTGGGGTCCTGGACGAAGAAGCCCTTGAGCTGGTCGGCCCGCTGGAAGTCCCCGGTCACCACGCCCTCGACGCGGACGTTCCGCCCGGCGATCGGCGAGGCGCTCCCGTCGCCCTGGACCTGGGCGATCCGGTGGGAGGCGGGGACGGCGCAGGCGGCCGGCTCCGCGAGGGCCGCCCCGGTCCCGGCCGCGGTGACGAGGCCGGCCGCCAGGACGGTCGTGAGTGCTGCTGCTGTTCGGCGCATGCGCGCGAGCGTAGGGCGCGCGCCGCCCGGCACGGCGAACCGTTAGTGAAGACTCCACCAATTTGTAACTGATTGTGCGAAATGGGGGTCTTGAGGGGCCGCAGTGACCGGAGGGGCGACCGTCAGGCGGGGCGCATGGCGCGGACGGCCAGCGCGGTGACCGTGTCCGCGTACTCGTGGGTCAGCGGCGCCGTCCCCAGCAACCAGCGGTGGAACGGCGGGGCGTAGAGCACCTCCACCGCCGCCGACAGGTCCAGGTCGTCGGCGAGCTGGCCCGCCTCCTGGGCCGCGCGCAGGCGCTTCTTGGTGGCTTCGAGCTGCGGGCCGAGCAGGCGGTCGCGCATGTCGGCGGCGAGCTGCGGATCGTTCTGGACCTCCATGGTCAGCGCGCGGGTGATGGCGCCGAGGGCCGGGGTGTTGAACTCGTCCACGATCGCGCGCAGCACGACGCGCAGGTCGGCCTCGATGTCGCCGGTGTCGGGCAGCTCCGCGCCCTCGGCCTGCGCCATGTCCAGGAGCGAGTCGAACATGACCGCCCCCTTGGAGGACCACCAGCGGTAGATGGTCTGCTTGCCCACGCCGGCGCGGGCGGCGATGGCCTCGATCGTCAGCTTGGCGTAGCCGATCTCGAACAGCAGCTCGCGCGTGGCGGTGAGGATCGCCTGGCGGGAGCGCTCGCTGCGGCGGGACGGGTCGGGGGCCTTGGGCTGGGTCATGGCCCGAACCTATCCGATGACGAGTCGAAACGTCTCGTCTTGACTTGGCGCGGACCGGCGGGCATATTGGAGCGCAACGAGACGTCTCGTCTCGCTAATGAGTGAACGGAGTCCCCGCATGGCCCATGTCGCGATGGTGAGCACCCCCTTCCCCGGCCACGTCAACCCGAGCCTGGAGGTCATCCGCGAGCTGGTGTCGCGCGGCCACCGGGTCACCTACGCCAACGACCCCTCCTACGAGGAGAAGGTGACGGCGGTCGGGGCCGAGTTCGTCCCCTGCAAGTCCACGCTGCTGGGGGAGCGGGCCGCGAGCATAGCCCCCGACGACGCCGTCGGGCAGTTCGACCTGTTCCTGGACGACTCGATCTCGATGCTCCCGCAGCTCCGCGCCGCCTACGACGCCGACCGCCCCGACCTGCTGCTCTACGACATCACCGGGTACGCGGGCCGCCTCCTCGCCGAGGAGTACGGCATTCCGTCGATGCAGCTGTCCCCGTCGGCCGTCGCCTGGGAGGGCTACGAGGAGGACATGGCCGAGACCCTCGGCGCCCTCCGCGCGACCCCCGCCGGGGCCGAGCACTACCGGCGCTTCTCCGCGTGGCTGGAGGAGAACGGCGCGTCCGACGCCGACTCGACCGCGTTCGTCGCCAAGCCCGAACGCGGCCTGGTGCTGATCCCGCGCGCCATGCAGCCCAACGCCGAGCGCGTGGACCCGGCCCGCTTCACCTTCGTCGGCCCCGCCCTGGCGCCCCGCGACGACCAGGGCGGCTGGGACCGCCCGGCCACAGCGGAAAAGGTTCTACTGATCTCGCTGGGCTCCACCTTCACCGACCAGCCGGCCTTCTACCGCGAGTGCCTGGCCGCGTTCGGCGACCTGCCCGGCTGGCACGTGGTCCTGCAGATCGGCAAGCAGGTCGCGGTGGAGGACCTGGGTGAGATCCCCGGCAACGTCGAGGTGCACCGCTGGGTGCCGCAGCTCGCCATCCTGGAGCAGGCCGACGCGTTCGTGACCCACGCGGGCAGCGGTGGCGCGAACGAGGGGCTGTACTGCGGCGTCCCCATGATCGCCGTGCCGCAGGCGGTGGACCAGTTCATGAACGCCGACCAGCTCGTGGCCGCTGGCGTCGCGCGGCGGCTCGACACCGACGACGCGACCGCCGACGCCCTCCGCGAAGCGCTCCTGGCCCTCACGGGCGACGAGCAGGTGGCCGCGCGCCTCGCCGAGGCCCGCCGCGAGCTGCGCGAGGAGGGCGGCACCCGCCGCGCCGCCGACCTGGTGGAGGCGCTGCTCCCGTGACGCGGGCCCGCCGCTCCGCCTCCGGACCGGAGCGGCGGGCGCCCCGTCAGTGCTCGACCAGCAGGTCCACCAGGCGGGCCACGCCGTCCTTGCCGTACCCGGCCGCCACCGCGCGCTTCAGCAGGGCGTCCAGCGGCTCCATGAGGCTGGTGTCCACGCCCTGCTCGCGGGCCGCCCGCATGAGATTCGGGAAGCCCGCCTCGTTGTTGGCCAGGTTCGATACCTCGGTGCGGTGGTCGCCGGAGTCGATCGCCTGCGCGTGGACCGGCAGGGATCGCATCATCGCCGACACCCACGCATCCACCATGGGCGTGAACTCGACCGCCGACACCTTCTCCGAGCGCACCAGCGCCACCGCCTGGTAGTAGCCCGTGAACATCCCGTACATCGCGGTCAGCAGCGCCAGGTCGTACAGCGACGCCAGGCCCGCGTCCGCGCCCATGTACCGCGCCTCGGCCAGCACGCCGAGGGCGTCGCGGTGGGCGGTGAAGACGTGCTCGGGGCCGCTGTAGAGGATCAGGGCGCCGGGCTTGCCGATCATCGGCGGGACGGCCATGATCCCGCCGTCCAGGTAGTCGGCGCCCAGGCCGCGCACGGCGCCCGCCATCGCGCGCGCCTGCGATGGCGTCCCGTTGGTCAGGTTGACCACCGCCCGGCCCGCCAGCGCCTCGCCCTCCGCCGCCAGCACCCCGGTCACGTTGTCGTACACCGACAGGCACACCACGATCAGCGGGCTCGCCTCCAGCGCCTCCCGCACCGTGGCGGCCCTGGCCGTGCCGGCCGGGGTGGCCTTGGCGTCCGAACGGTTCCACACCGTCGTCGGATGCCCGGCGCGCGCGAACGTCTCGGCCAGCACGCTCCCCATCAGGCCCAGTCCCAGCACCGTCACCGGCGTCTTCTCGGTCATCGCACTCCTCTTCTCAGGTGGTGCCACCACCTTCGCGCCGCGCGCTTCGGGTCCGTTTCGGGTGGACTTCGGCCCTACGCTTGCCCCATGCGTTTCGGGGTGCTCGGCCCGCTGGAGGTGCGGACCGACGAGGGGGCGGCGGTCCGCGTCCCCGACCTGAAGGTGCGGACCCTGCTGGCCGACCTGCTCGCCCACCGCGGCCGGGTCGTCCCCGCCGACCGCCTCATCGAGGACCTGTGGGGCGCCGACCCGCCCGCCCGGCCCGTCGCCACCCTCCAGGCCCGCGTCTCGCAGCTGCGCCGCACCCTGGAGGACGCCGAGCCCGGCGCCCGCGCCCTGGTGGAGTCGCGCCCGCCCGGCTACCTGCTGCGCGTCCCGCCCGAGGCGGTGGACGCCGGACGCTTCGAGGCCCTGCTCGCGCGCGACCGGCGCGCCGCGCTCGCCCTGTGGCGCGGCGAGGCGTTCGCCGACTTCGCCGACGCGCCCTTCGCCGCCCCGGAGATCGCCCGCCTGGAGGAGCTGCGCCTCACCGCCGTCGAGGACCTGGCCGAGGAGGGCGTCCACGACGCCGAGCTGGGCGGCCTCGTCGCCCGGTATCCGCTGCGCGAGCGCCTGCGCGCCGCCCACATGCGCGCCCTCTACCGCGCGGGTCGCCAGAGCGAGGCGCTCGGCAGCTACATCGAGCTGCGCGACCTGCTGCGCGAGGAGATGGGCGTGGACCCCGACCCCCGCGTGACCGCCCTCTACGAGTCCATCCTCCGCCAGGACCTCGGCGGCCGGGGCAACCTCCCGGCGCCCCTCACCGGGCTGGTCGGCCGCGACGAGGCGCTGCGCGACCTGGGGAAGGCGCTGGCCGCCGACCGCCTGGTGACGCTCACCGGTCCCGGCGGCGTCGGCAAGACCAGCCTGGCGATCGAGGCCGCCCGCCGCTTCCCGGGCGAGGCGTGGCTGGTCGATCCCGCGGCGGGCGGCGACGTGGCGGCCCTGGTGTCGGCCGCGCTCGGTCTGCGCGACGTCCCGGCGGCGCGGCTGGCCGAGGCGCTGCGCGGCCGCCGTGTTCTGCTGGTCCTGGACGGCTGCGAGCGCGTCGTCGAACCGGTCGCCGCGCTGACCGCCGCCTTGCTGCGCGCCGCCCCCGACCTGCGCGTCCTCGCCACCGGCCGGGAACCGCTCGGCATCGCGGGGGAACGCCTGTGGAACGTTCCCCCGCTCGACGGCGACGCGGCCGCCCGGCTGTTCGCCGCCCGCGCCTCGGCCGCCGCCCCCGGCTTCGCCGTGGACGAGGGCAACGCCGGGGCCGTCGCCGCGATCTGCCGCCGCCTGGACGGCCTCCCGCTCGCCCTCGAACTCGCCGCCACCCGCGTGCGCGCCATGGACGTCCACGAGCTCGCCGCCCGCCTCGACGACCGCTTCCGCCTGCTGGCCGCCGGGCCCCGCGACGCCCCCGCCCGCCAGCGCACCCTGCGCGCGGTGATCGACTGGAGCTGGGACCCGCTGCCCGAGCCCGAGCGCGCGGTGCTGCGCCGCCTGTCGGTGCACGCGGACGGCTGCACGCTCGACGCCGCCGGGCGGGTGTGCGGCGGCGACGTCCTCGACCCGCTGGCCCGCCTGGTGGACCGCTCGCTGGTCGTGCACGACGCCGGCCGCTACCGCCTGCTGGAGTCGGTCGCGGCCTACGCCGCCGAACGCCTGCGCGAGGCGGGCGAGGAACAGGAGACCCGCGACCGGCACCGCCGCCACTACCTCGACCTCGCCGAACGCGCCGACCCCCTGCTGCGCGGCCCCGACCAGCGCCGCTGGCTGGACCGCCTGAACGCCGAGGCCGCCAACCTGCGCGCCGCCCTCGACGGCGCCGACGCGGACACCGCGCTCCGCCTCGTCAACGCCCTCACCTGGTCCTGGTTCCTGCGCGGCCGCATCGGCGAGGCCCGCACCGCGCTCGCCGCCGCCCTCGCCCTGGACGGCGGCGACCCCCGCGACCGCGCGCGGGCCACCGCCTGGCACACCGGCATCACCCTGCTGGACGGCGGCGCCGCCGACCGCGCGGCCAGCACCGAGCGGATGCTGGCCGCCTTCGACGGCATCGACGACCCGCACGGCCTGGCCTGGGCGCAATGGTTCGTCGCCCTCTCGCTGGCGGGGTTCGGCGACCCGGGCACCGTCGAGCGCCTGGCCGCACGCGCGCTGGCCACGTTCGAGGAGCTGGACGACCGCTGGGGCGCGGCCGCCGCCCTGTGCGCCCGCGCCGCGCTGAAGCTGTCCCAGGGCGACCTCGCCGCCGCCGAACGCGACGGCGCCCGCAGCCTGGAGGCGTTCCGCGCCGAGGGCGACGGCTGGGGCCGCGTCCAGGCCGTCGAGGTCCTCGGCGTGCTCGCCGAGGCGCGCGGCGACTACCCCCGCGCCGCCCGCCTGCACGAGGAGGGCCTGCGCCTGGCCGAAGAGCTCGGCCTGGGGCCGGAGGTCTCCTACCGCCTGTCCCGGCTCGGCCGCATCGCCATGCTCACCGGCGACCTCGACCGCGCCGACGACCTGCACCGCCGCGCCGCCCACCGCGCGGCGGCCGAAGCGCACCGGCGGATGGAGCACTTCGCCGAGATCGGCCTCGCCCTCACCGCGCGCCGGCGCGGCGACCTCGACACCGCCGAGCGCCTCCTGAGCGCCTGGGCGGACTGGGTGCGCGCCATCGACGGCGCCCCCGGCCTCTCCTTCCTCATGGCCGAGTGGGGCTTCGTCGCCGAACTGCGCGGCGACGCCGACACCGCGCTGCGCCTGCACGCGGAAGCGCTCGCGGCCGCCCGCGCCACGGGCAACCCGCGCGCCGTCGCCCTCGCGCAGGAAGGGCTGGCCGGAGCGCACGCCCTCGCCGGGCGCGCCGAGCGGGCCGCCCGCCTCCTGGGAGAGGCGGCCGCGGCGCGCGAGGCCGCCGGAGCCCCGCTCCCACCGGCCGAACGCGGCGACGTGGACCGCATCACCGCCCGCGTCCGGGAGGCTTTGGGCCCGTCCGCCTTCACGGCCGCCTTCGAGACCGGACGCGCCGCCCCGGCGAAGCCGACGGCTGCTTCCTGACCTGCGCGAACGGGTCGGTAGCCTGGAGATCATGGACTCTGGATCCGCCGACCCGTTCGTGCGGGTGCACGGCGCCCGCGAGCACAACCTGCGCGATGTGTACGTGGCCGTCCCGCGCGACGCGCTGGTGGCGTTCACGGGCGTCTCCGGCTCGGGCAAGTCCTCCCTGGCCTTCGGCACCCTCTACGCCGAGGCCCAGCGCCGCTACATGGACTCGGTCGCGCCCTACGCCCGCCGCCTGCTCAACCAGGCCGGGGCCCCCGACGTGGACGACATCACCGGCCTGCCGCCCGCCGTCGCCCTCGAACAGCGCCGCTCGGTGCCCTCCTCCCGCTCCTCGGTCGGCACCGTCACCACGCTGTCGAACCTGCTGCGGATGCTGATGTCGCGCGCGGGCGACTACCCGCCCGGCGCCGAGCACCTGGACTCCGACTCGTTCTCGCCCAACACCGCCGTCGGGGCCTGCCCCAACTGCCACGGCCTCGGCGTCGTGCACGACGTCACCGAGCAGACACTCGTCCCCGACCCCTCGCTCAGCATCCGCGACGGCGCGATCGCCTCCTGGCCGGGCGCGTGGATGGGCAAGAACCTGCGCGACATCCTGCGCACCCTCGGCTACGACATCGACCGGCCCTGGCGCGACCTGCCGCAGGAGGACCGCGACTGGATCCTGTTCACCGACGAGCAGCCCGTCGTGACCGTGCACCCGGTCCGCGACCCGCACCGCCACCAGAACAGCTACAAGGGCACCTACTCCAGCGCCAAGCGCCTGGTCCTGCACACCTACGCCGACTCCAAGAGCGAGCCCCAGCGCCGCAAGGCCGCCGGTTTCCTGGTCAGCGCGACCTGCCCGGTCTGCCACGGGCTGCGCCTGAAGCCCGAGGCGCTGGCGGTCACCTTCGCCGGGCGCACCATCGCCGAACTGGCCGCGATGCCGCTGTCCGCGCTCGCCGACGTGCTGCGCCCCCACACCACCGGCGACGGCCCCGCCGCCGTCCTCACCCAGGACCTGGTCGCGCGCATCGAGGTCCTGGTCGAGCTCGGCCTCGGCTACCTGGGCATCGCCCGGCCCAGCCCCACCCTGTCCTCGGGCGAGCTGCAGCGGCTGCGGCTGGCGACCCAGCTCCGCTCGGGGCTGTTCGGCGTGGTGTACGTGCTGGACGAGCCGTCCGCCGGGCTGCACCCGGCCGACACCGTCGCGCTGATCTCGGTGCTGGAACGGCTCAAGGCGTCCGGCAACAGCGTCTTCTTCGTCGAGCACAACATGGACGTGGTGCGCCGCGCCGACTGGATCGTGGACGTCGGCCCGGCCGCCGGGGTGCACGGCGGCCGCGTCCTGCTCAGCGGCCCCGTGGAGGAGCTGCGCGGCGTGCCCGAGTCGGCCACCCGGCCCTACCTGTTCGACGAGGTGGAGCGCGCGCCTCGCAGCCCGCGCGAGCCCTCCGGGCGGCTGGAGCTGCGCGGCGTCACCCGCCACAACCTCGACGGCCTGGACGCCGACGTCCCCCTCGGCGTCTTCACCGTCATCACCGGCGTGTCCGGCTCGGGCAAGACCACGCTGCTCGACGTCGTGGGGGAGACCGCCGAGGCGGACGGCGACCGCGTCGTGCGCGTGGACCAGAAGCCCATCGGCCGCACCCCGCGCTCCAACCTCGCCACCTACACCGGCCTGTTCGACTCGGTGCGCAAGCTGTTCGCCGCCACCGACGAGGCGCGCAGGCGCGGCTACACCGCGAGCCGCTTCTCCTTCAACATCCCCGAGGGCCGCTGCCCCACCTGCCAGGGCGACGGCTACGTGACGGTGGAGCTGCTGTTCCTGCCGTCCACCTACTCGCCCTGCCCGACCTGCCACGGCGCCCGCTACAACCCCGAGACGCTGGAGATCCGCTACCACGGCGCCGACATCGCGCAGGTGCTGGCGATGACCGTGGACGAGGCCGCCGGCTTCCTGGCCGACGTCCCGGCGGCGGCCCGCTCCCTGCGGACCCTGCGCGAGGTGGGCCTCGGCTACCTGCGCCTCGGCCAGCCCGCGACCGAGCTGTCGGGCGGCGAGGCGCAGCGCATCAAGCTGGCGTCCGAACTCCAGCGCGCCCGCCGGGGCCACACCCTCTACCTGCTGGACGAGCCCACCACCGGCCTGCACCCCGCCGACACCGACCTGCTGATGCGCCACCTGCACGCGCTGGTGGACGGGGGCAACACCGTCGTGGCCGTCGAGCACGACATGGCCGTGGTCGCCGACGCCGACCACGTCATCGACCTGGGGCCGGGCGGCGGCGACGAGGGCGGCCGGATCGTCGCCCAGGGCACCCCGGCCGACATCGCCGCCAGCGACGCCAGCCGCACTGCGCCTTACCTGCGTCTCTGAAAGCGGAACGGCCCCCGCCGAAGCGGGGGCCGTCCGTTGGGGAGAAGTCAGCCGCGCAGGCGGTAACGCTCGCTCAGCACCCGGGCGCGCTCCAGCGGGTTGCCGGGCAGGTCCTTGGACGACTGGGCGGAGAGGCCCGGCCCCCCACCCGGCGGGAACATCGGCGTTCCCGTGCAGGACAGGTCGTTCTTGGGCAGCACGCCGTTGACGATGTAGGCGTCCACGACGCGGTCCACGCAGGCGTTGCCGCCGGCGTAAAGGGCGTGGTCGCCCTCACGGGTGACCGTCAGCATCCGCGACCCGGCGAAGCGCCGGTGCGCGTTCACCGCGCCCTCGTACGGGGTGGCCGGGTCGTGGGTGGACTGCACCATCAGCACCGGCGGCACGCCCTTGCCGGTCGGCTTCGGCAGCGCCTTGGCCTTGGGGCGCTTCCAGTACTGGCACGGGTCCGAGATGGTCGCGTAGCCGATCAGCGGGTAGGCGCGGCCCGCCTTGGCCGAACCCGCGACCAGGCTCTTGACCGTGCCGGTGCGCGGGGTGTCGTTGCAGGTGACCGAGTAGAAGGTGGCGGTGTCGCCGTCCCAGGCCGGCTCCTCCTCCACGCGCAGCGGCGACCAGCGCTTGCGCAGCTTCTCGACCGAACGGGCCAGGTCGGCGGGCGCGGCGGCCGCGCGGACCTTCACGCCCGTGTAACGGCGCAGCACGCTCAGCACCCGCGCGACTTCGGGGAAGTCGAACTTGGCGTACATGCCCCGGGCGATGAGGTTGTCCACCTCGACGGCGTGCATGGAACCGCCATGGAGCATCGGCAGCGGACTCCGGGCCAGGTCGGCGCGGATCGCCTCGTAGGTGCGGCGCACCTGCGCGGCGTTCTTGCCGAGTCCGTACGTGCGGTTGTACTTGGCCGCCCACGGCGCGAAGTCCTGCCGGAAGCGCCGCTCGAAGCCCATGGACTGGCGCGCGAACGCCTGCTGCCAGGTGCCGGTGAAGTCCACGTTGGAGTCCAGCACGAACCGGCCGGTCCGCTTGGGGAACGCGGTGGCGTAGTGCGCGCCGAGCCAGCTCCCGCCCGAGTAGCCGATCCAGTGCACCTTCGGCTGTCCCAGCAGCGAGCGCAGCAGATCGAGGTCGCGGACGGTCTGCCAGGTGGTGATGTAGCGGCCGCGCGCGCCCGACGCGCGCTGGCACGCCGTGGCGACGGAGCTCGCTTCCCTCAGGAGCTTGGCGACGTTGGCCTTGCTCCGGTTCCGGGGGTCGAGCGGCCGGTAGGGGGTGCCGTTGCCGCAGCTCACGGTGGAGCTCTCGCCGGTGCCGCGCACGTCGATCCCGACGATCTGCATGGCGTCGGCGAGCTTCGAGCGGCCGTTCAGGTCGGCGAACGACAGCGGCAGCCCGGTCCCGGGGCCGCCCGGCCCGCCGGGGTTGGTGAACACCACGCCCTGGGCGCGGCCGCTCGCCGACCGCAGCCGGGAGACGGCGATCTTCAACCGGCCCGTGGCGGGGGCGGCCCAGTCCAGCGGGACGGTCATGGTCGCGCAGTCGAAGCGCTTGAAGACCGGCGGGACGTCCTCGCCGGGGAAGTCGGCCGGGTCCACACACGGCTTCCAGGCGATCCTCTGGGCGGCGAACGGGGACGCCGAGCCCTGGGCCGAGAGCCGGACCGGCGAAGCGGGGGACGAGGGCGTGAACACCAGCGAGCCTGTGGCCGCCAGCGCGAGCGCCCCCGCCGCCGAGCCCACCGCGAGGGTGAGACGGCGCATTCTGCCTCCTCATGAGGGCACGAAAAAAGGGCCCCGGCCATGCCGGGACCCGTCTCCGCGCGATGATCTTTAGCGGGATCCTATGGGATAAAGGCCGCATAAGTAACCATCTGCCCGAATCCTATTTTGTCGGTCCCACCAGGGATGATGAACCCATGAGCGAAACCGGGATCGCCGACCAGGCCGCCTACGCCGCCGCAGTTCAGACCGCCGTCGTCGCCTCCGCCGCCTACTACGGCGACGGCGACTCCCCGCTGGACGATGACGCCTTCGACCGGCTGGTGCGCGGTATCGCCGCCTACGAGGCCGAGCACCCCGAGCACGTGCTGCCCGAGTCGCCGACGGGCAAGGTGGCCGGGGGCGCGGTGGTGGGGGACGTGCCGCACACGGTGCCGATGCTGAGCCTGGACAACGTGTTCGGTCCCGAGGAGCTGGCGGCGTGGGCGGCGGGTCTGGAGCGGCGCCTGGACCGTCCGGTGGCCAAGTGGAGCGTGGAGCCCAAGCTGGACGGCCTGGCGATCTCGGCCCGTTACCAGGACGGCCGTCTGGTGCAGCTGGTGACGCGCGGCGACGGCGCGGCCGGTGAGGACGTGTCGCACGGCATCGACCAGGTGCTGGGCCTGCCGCGCACCCTGTCCGAGCCGGTCACGCTGGAGATGCGCGGCGAGATCCTGATGACGACCGCGCAGTTCGAGGCGGCGACCGAGGCGCGTGTGGCGTCCGGCGGCACGCCGTTCGCCAACCCGCGCAGCGCGGCGGCCGGGTCGCTGCGCGCCCAAGACCGCCCTTACAAGGTGGAGATGACCTTCTTCGGCTACGGCGCGCTGCCGCTGGCCGCCGACGCGGGCTTCGGCGACGGCACCGCCGCCGACCTGGCCGAAAGCCTGCGCACCCTGCCGCACAGCCAGATCATGGGGCTGGTGGAGGGCTGGGGCGTGCAGACGACCTCGCGGACGCCGGTGGCGGGCACCACGGCCGACACCATCGAGCAGGTCCAGGAATGCGTGGACCACATCGCCGGGCTGCGCGCCGAGCTGGAGTTCGGCATCGACGGCATCGTGATCAAGGCCGACGAGGCCGCCGACCAGCAGCAGGCCGGGTTCTCCTCGCGCGCGCCGCGCTGGGCGATCGCCTACAAGCTGCCGGCCGTCGAGAAGATCACCAAACTCCTCGCCGTCGAGTGGAACGTGGGCCGCACCGGCATCATCGCGCCCCGCGCGGTGCTGGAGCCGGTCGAGGTGGACGGCGTGGTCATCACCTACGCCACCCTGCACAACGCCGGTGACATCGAGCGCCGCGACCTGAAGATCGGCGACTCGGTGATGGTGCACCGGGCCGGGGACGTGATCCCGCGCGTGGAGGCCCCGGTGGTGCACCTGCGCACCGGCGAGGAGACCCCGATCGAGATCCCGTCGGCGTGCCCGCACTGCGGCGACGCGATCGACGACTCGCAGAAGCGGTGGCGCTGCGTCAAGGGTCGCGCGTGCATGGCGGTGGCCTCGCTGCGCTACGCCGTGGGCCGTGACCAGCTCGACATCGAGGGCCTGGGCGAGAAGATCATCGATCAGCTCGTCACCGCCGGGCACGTCACCGACTTCGCCGACCTGTTCACCCTGACCCGCGCCCAGTTGCTGGGCCTGGACCGGATGGGCGAGACCAGCACCGACAACCTGCTGAACGCGATCGAGGCGGCCAAGGCCAAGCCGCTGAACAAGGTGTTCTGCGCCCTGGGCGTGCGCGGCACCGGCCGGTCGATGTCGCGGCGCATCGCCCGGCACTTCGTGACCATGGACGAGATCCGCGCCGCCGACGCCGAGGCGTTCCAGGAGGTGGACGGCATCGGCCCGGAGAAGGCCCCCGTCCTGGTCGCCGAGCTGGTCGAGCTGGCGCCCTTGATCGACAAGCTGGTGGCGGCCGGGGTCAACATGACCGAGCCCGGCGCGATCACCCCGGCCGAGCGCGCCGCCCGCCAGGCCGCCGCGGCCGAGGAGGCTGCCGCGGCCGCCGAAGCCGCCGGTGAGGACCCGGCCGAGGCCGCCGAGCAGGCCGCCGCCGCGGCCGCCGTGGGCGACCTGCCGCTGTCGGGGATGTCGGTGGTGGTGACCGGCTCGATGACCGGGCCGCTGGCCGACCTGACCCGCAACGAGGTCAACGAGCTGATCGAACGCGCCGGGGGCAAGGCGTCCTCGTCGGTGTCGGCCAAGACCTCGCTGCTGGTCGCGGGCGAGAAGGCTGGCTCCAAGCGGGCCAAGGCCGAGAAGCTGGGCGTCGAGATCACCACCCCGGAGGAGTTCGCCGACCGCGTCGCCGACTTCCTCGCTTGACCTTGACACGGTGACAAGCCCTTCACTGTGGCCGAGGAGGTGTTCTCGGCATGACGACACAGGACACGTACACAGAGCAGGCGCTCCGGGGGCTGGAGGACGGCCGGTCGTCCGTGCGGCTGCGGGCGGCACTGGCGGTCGGCACGCACCCTGACCTGCGGTTCGTTGACAAACTGATCGAGCGGTGCGGGGTGGAGCCGGACTTCTACGTCCGCGACATGCTCACGTGGGCGCTCACCCGGCACCCGGCGGCGGTGACGGTCCCGAAGCTCATCGACGAGCTCGGCTCGGAGCGCGCGCAGGCGCGCAGCCAGGCGCTGCACACCCTGTCCAAGGTCGGGGACCGGCGGGCCTGGCCGGCGATCACGCGGACGCTGCTGACCGACGCCGACGACGAGGTGGCGCGGGCCGCTTGGCGGACGGCGGTCGCCCTCGTGCCCGAGGGGGAAGAACAAGAGCTGGCGGAGGTGCTGGCGACGCAGTTCGGTCGCGGCGAGCGGGAGACGCAGCTGAGCCTCAGCCGGGCGCTGATCGGACTCGGTGAGGTGATCGTGCCGATCCTGCGCGACGCGGCGACGGCTCCGGAGCCGCACGTGCGCCGGCACGCGATCGCCACGGAACGGCTGCTGCGCGACCCAGAGATCGGCTTCGAATTCGCGATCGAGGAGGCGAAGCGCACCGTGGCCCTCGGCACGACGGGGTAGGAGGAACGACGGCATGTTGATCGGGGATGTGGCGCGGCGGTCCGGGGTCAGCGCCCGGATGCTGAGGCATTACGACTCGCTGGGCCTGGTGCGGCCGACGGGCCGTACGGGGGGCGGGTACCGGGAGTACTCCGGCGAGGACATCCGGCGGATCTTCCATGTCGAGAGCCTGCGGTCGCTCGGGCTGTCGCTCCAAGAGGTGAGGAGCGCGCTGGACGACCCCGGCTTCACGCCCTCAGCGCTGGTGGAGGACCTCATCCGCCAGACGCAGGAGCGCATCGCGGCCGAGACGGCGCTGCTGACGCGACTGCGCCGGATCGACGCCGCGGAGCCGGACGACTGGGAGGACGTGCTCCAGATCGTGGCCCTCCTTCAGGAGTTGGGGTCGGAGAGCGCGGGGAAGCGTCAGCGCGCGGTCCTGTCCTCGGGCGGAGAGTTGCCGGTGGAGGCGCTGGTGGAGGCGGTGCTGAGCGAGACGGACACGAACGTGGCCGGGGCGCTCCGCTGGGCTTTGGCGCGCGCGGGCAACGACGGGCTGCCGCTGCTGGCGGAAGGGCTCGTCTCCCCAGTGGCCGAGGTGCGAGAACGTGCCGCCCAGGCGCTCGCCGAGATGCCGGGAGCCGAGGCGACCGCGCTGTTGCGGGAGGCCCTGGCCAGCCCCGACACCATCGTCCGCAGGCGCGCGGCCTTGGCACTCGGAGCACGTGGAGAGGCGGAAGCGGTTCCGACGCTCATCGACATGATCGCCGATGAGGCGAACGACGTCGACGCGGCCGATGCGCTGAGCAGGCTGGCAGGAGATCCGGCGTTGACGGAACGGATCGCCACCGGCCTCGTCGAACGCCTCGATCAGGATGGCGTCAAGCCGTCCGCACGCCTGAGGCTGACCCAGGCACTCGCGGACGTCCCAGGCCCGACGACGTCACATGCTCTTGAGGGGCTGACCCATGACGAAGACCGCGCCGTCGCACTCACCGCGACCTACATCCTGAAGCTGCGCAGCGCACAATGAGGAGCGCGCTTCCAGAGGCTTCGCCAGGCGCGTCCCCTCGTCCTGCTCACAGGGACGAGGGGACGCGCCGCGTTCAGGACCTCTTAATTGCGCTGGTCAGACGCCGGAAGTCGCTGTGGTCCAAGAACAGCTGGGGACCGTCAGGGTCTTTGCTGTCACGCACGGCAACGGCGTCGAGAGTGGCGGCCAGTTCGACGCAATCGCCCTGGTTGTCCGCGCTGTAGGAAGACTTGCGCCATACAGGAGTGATCAGTTCCATCATCAATGGCCTCCCTGTAGTGCTACAGGATCTTGATCGCTTTGGCGAAGCGCTGGAAGTCGTCGCAGCTCACTAGGAGCTTGGGGCCATCCGGGTTCTTGCTGTCGCGCACGGCGACTGTCTGAGGAGAAGCTGCGATTTCAATGCATTCGCCACCGTTGGCTCCGCTGTGTGTACTCTTGCGCCAACTGGTGTTGCTCAGGTCCATCTCTCCGCCTTTATCCTTTGGATCATCTCGATAGTCTGATCTATTGGGAGGGCAAGGGCTTGTATTTCTCGTAGCGTCTTGTGCATCTTGGAAAGATCGGTGCTGTCTTCCAAGGTGAACCCACGTGCAGGGTTTTCGGTATAGACGAGTTCTTTCCTGCCCTCTAGGGATGCGATTGTGAATGCGCTGATGTTTCCGTGGTGTTCGCCGTTCATCGGGACCAGTTGAACGGTGACGTTCGGTGGGGGCGTGCATAGCGCATCTAGTTGCGCTGCCATGGTCTCATGCGTTCCGACCTGACGAAGAAGTGCTCCTTCGTCTATGAGGAACAGGCCGTCAGGGGGTGTAGGTTCTTCTCTAGTCCACACTCTCTGGCGCGTCATGCGCGCCTCGACGGCATCCTTGTCTCCGCGAAGCTGGCGGGCGGCGTACTCTGGCGTCTGCAAGAGGCCGTGCACAAGAGCTAGGCAGTATGCCGTCAATTCTTCGGCTTCCCCCTCGACCATGAACCAGTCGAACCAGGTCGGAAATGCCGCGTCTTTGACAAGGTCGTGCCAGAGGGCGACGAGTTCGCCGTTGGCTTCCAGTTCGCGATCCATGATCTCTATGAACTCGATGCTGCATCGCTTGCGGCCGTTCTCGATCGCGCCAATGTACTGGTACTCGACGCCTGCCCCGTTGTTGGCGCGTTTCGCTGTGGCCTGCTGGGTCCAACCTTTGGCTTCCCGATAAGAGCGGAAGCGCTTTCCAAATGCCAGCAGGCCAGGGGAAACGGTGGCCTTGTTGCGCTTGGGTGCCATGATCTCGACCTCTCGCTACCAAACTACGACCCAACCGCCACCAAACCAAGATCGGCGGCAACCCGGTCCGTGTCAACTCGCTCCGTTCGGGTTTGTGACACACGGTACACAGCCGGTGGCTTAATGGGCCATACCACGAGGTCAACCCATCAAAGGCTCCGCAATGATCATAAGCACAGTGCGCAACCCCCCTGAACCGGCGGCCGGCGTTTCGACGCTGGTGATCGAGTCCAAGCCGGAGTCGATCAAGAAAGCACGTGATTTTGTTGGGTGGTGGATCGAGAAACAGGGTTATGGCTCGTCCGCCTATATCGCCAAGACCGCCGTGACCGAGCTGGTCACCAATGCGCATCGGCACGGTACCGAGCCGGGGGAAGAAATCACCGTCCGCGTCTATCTCAGCGACGCGGGCCCGGTCATCGAGGTGCTGGACCCCAGCACGAAGCTCCCGACCGTCCACCCGCTCAACCTCACCAGCGAGGACGGGCGCGGCCTGGCCATGCTGTCCCTCCTGGTCGAGGCGTGGGGCTTCAACGCCGTCGCCAGCAGCGGCAAGGTTGTCTGGGCACTGCTGAAAGAGGACGAAGCATGACGGAGCAAGGGCTCGCGACCATCGCGCGGCTGATCGTGCTCGGCCTCGTCCGCCAGATGTTCCCCCGCTGGGACATCTGGATCTGCGACCAAGGCGTGTGGCGCGCAACCGGGCCGGTCGTGATCAGCGCCTCGTCGGCCGACGGCCTGCTGGAACGCCTGGCGGGCGCGGACGCCAACGCCGTCAAGCAGGCGGCCCGCCTCTTCTCACTGGACGCCTGACGACAGGGTCAGGCGGATCACCTCTGGATAGTGCTGTATTCCTCAACGGATGGCGTGTGCTCGACCACCGGTCCGGGCGGTCGAGCTGCCTCGGGGCTGCGCAGAGGGAGCGCAGGCGGATACCCGTTGGGGAACATGGCACTGATGCTGCAATGGCCCCAGTCCTCCGTGCCCGGCACCTGACCAGCGTCCCTGGCCCCGTACTGGGCACAGGACCAGAGACCCCGGCCCCGCGCCCGGTACAAGACCAGCAACCTCAACCCCGTGCCGGGCTTTCCCTAACCTCAGCCACCGGGGGCGGGGGTGCAGGGGGCGGAGCCCCTTGCCCAGGGGCTCGCGGGGGACGGAGTCCCAGCGGCATTTGAGAAAGCAGGTAGGCGCGGAGCGTCTTCCTTTTGGGGGGTGTGGGGGGCTTGCCCCCTGCCGGGGTCGTAGGGGCGGGCCCCTGCCCGGACGACGCACGCACGGCGCGAGTCCTGCGAGCGCCGGGCGGGCGGCGCCCGGATGTGGGGGTTTGGGGGGACGTCCCCCCAAGGCAAACACAGCCGCTTTCGCCGCAGCCAAGGCACCGACTCAGTCTGTGGGGGTCTACACGGCCCCACCCAGCTCAGCCCCGCGCGGGTTTGCCAACGTGACCAACGGCCCCGGCCCCGCGCGGGGTTAGGTGCACGCGTGCACCGGCCCCAGCCACGCGGGGGGTTCTGCACCCGAGCAGCGACCTCAACCCCGTGCTCCGCACCCGAGCAGCAACTCCGGCCCCGCGCCCGGAACGCGACCAGCGACCCTGGCCCCGCGCGGGTTTGCCGACCTGGCCAACGAGCTCAGCCCTGCGCGGGGTTAGGTGCACGCGCGCACCGGCCCCAGCCCGTACGGGGTCGGGAGCAGCACATCCGCGCGCAGCCAAGCCACGCGCGGGTTGGTGTGCGTGCCCGGCTGCCCCAAGCTCGCCCCCCGCGCGCGTTCGTGGGCTCGGCGGGCCTGGCCGAGAGCAGGACGCGGGCTGAGGCAGCCGGGCACGTCCGGAGCGCGGCGTCGCGTGGGGACAGGGGTGCTGGTCACGTTCACGGCGCGGGGTCGGGGTGGCTGGTCGGGTGCGGAGCGCAGGCTGAGGTCGTTGGTCGGGTGCGGAAAACCCCCGCGTGGTTGAGGTCGGCGTGGACGTGCACCCAACCCCGCGCGGATTGAGGCTGTTGGGCACGTGCACAAACCCCCGCGTGGCTGAACTGCGCGAGTCCGTGTAGACCCCCACTAACTCAGTCGGTGCCTCGTCTGCGGCGAAAGCGGCTGTGTTTGCCTTGGGGGGCCGGCCCCCCAAACCCCCACATCCGGGCGCCGCACGCCCGGCGCTCGCCAGGGCTCGCGCCGTGCGTGCGTCGTCCGGGCAGGGGGCCAGCCCCCTACGTCCCCCGGCGGGGCGCTGCCCCACACCCCGCAAACGACGGCTTCGCCGCCCTGCTCGCCTACTGAGGCAGGGGCTCCGCCCCCGCACCCCCGACAAAGGAAGGCGCTCCGCGCCTGCTTGCTCATTTAGGGACCGCTGGGACTCCGTCCCCCGCTGCCCCTGGGCAAGGGGCTCCGCCCCCTGCACCCCCGCCCCCAGTGGCTGGGGTTAGGGAAAACCCGGTACGGGGCTGAGGTTGCTGGGCCGCTGGGCGGGCGGGGGCTGCTGCAACGGCCCCCCGCGAACCGGGGCCCGGCGCCTTCCCCGGCACCGCCGTCCTGCCCACCCGATTGTGGCCCGTGCCCGCCCCAAAACGCAGAAGGCAGACCGCAGGCCACTCCCGCAACGCTCAACCATGCCCCGCCCGGTCCCCAAATCGGCGTCAGCGCCCCGTCCTGGGTAACCTGCGCCCGTGACCGAAGCTAAGCGCAATGACTCCGGGGCGTTCGGCGATGGCATCGCCACCGTCACCGCCGAC
The DNA here is from genome assembly GCA_050936435.1 of Spirillospora sp. CA-253888. Lineage (GTDB taxonomy): Bacteria > Actinomycetota > Actinomycetes > Streptosporangiales > Streptosporangiaceae > Spirillospora. The sequence goes on along the minus strand of JBNJMT010000001.1, from coordinate 1,794,949 downwards.
GGAACGATCCTCGACACCTGGTACCCCGACCCCCGGCTGGGCGAGCCCGCCGAGCCCAAGACGCGCCGCCTGAGCGACGCCGAGGCCGCCGAGGTCTTCGGCGCCGACGCCGTCCTCGGCCCGGACGCCGCCCGCGGCGTGGAGACGGTCGCCGTGCGGGTCGCCATCGCCGACCTCAGCGCGCCGCCCGTCGACGCGCACGACGTCTACCTGCGCCTGCACCTGCTGTCGTCGCGCCAGGTACGGCCGCACGAGATCAACCTCGACGGCGTCTTCGGCCTGCTCGCCAACGTCGTGTGGACCAACCACGGCCCGTGCGCCGTGGAGGGCTTCGAGCAGGCGCGGCTGCGGCTGCGCGCCCGCGGCAAGGTCACCGTTGACGGCGTCGACAAGTTCCCGCGCATGACCGACTACGTGCTGCCCTCGGGCGTGCGGATCGCCGACGCCTCCCGCGTCCGGCTCGGCGCGCACCTGGCGTCCGGCACGACCGTGATGCACGAGGGCTTCGTCAACTTCAACGCGGGCACGCTCGGCGCGTCCATGGTGGAGGGCCGCATCTCGGCGGGCGTCGTGGTCGGTGCGGACTCCGACGTGGGCGGCGGCGCCTCGATCATGGGCACGCTGTCGGGCGGCGGCAGCGAGGTCATCCGCATCGGCGAGCGTTGCCTGCTGGGCGCCAACTCCGGCATCGGCATCTCGCTGGGCGACGACTGCGTGGTGGAGGCCGGCCTGTACGTGACGGCCGGGACCAAGGTCGCGGTCGGCGGGCGGACGGTGAAGGCCCGCGAGCTGTCGGGCCGCTCGGGCCTGCTGTTCCGCCGCAACTCGGTGTCCGGCGCGGTCGAGGCCGTGGCGCGCGAGGGCAAGGGCGTCGAGCTGAACGCGGACCTGCACGCCAACGACTGACCCGTGACGTGTGTCGGGGGGCCTCGCCATGGCGAGGCCCCCCGATCCGTTTCGGCTCACCGCCGTCCCGGCCGGGCAGCCCGACGTCCACGATCGCGCGACGCCGCCGGAGGACGCCCTCTCGCCCGCCGCACGTGTCCGGCGCCGCCCTCGTACCCCGTTCCCCGGCGATCCGTTGATGATCTAGGTTGGGGCGAAATCGCCGTAAGCCGGACGGGAGCGGGGAGCGCCATGTCGGTGGACGATCTGCTCGATGAGCGGGAACAGCTCATCGAGGAATGGGACGAGGCCGTCGAGGAGTGCCTCGCCGACTTCAAGGAGTACATCCGGCTCACCCGCCAGCGCGAGCGCGTCCAGGCGGAGATGGCGATGTTCAACGACATCTACGGCGCCATCGCCGCCTCCGGCCTGCGGGTCGAGGGCGACAAGCGGCAGGGGCAGATCGGCATGGTGAACGTGCTCCTGCGGGTCCGCCACGCCTTCGAGCAGGAGATCGTCGAAACGACCCTGCTCATGCGCAAGACCGGTGCGCTCCAGCAGCTCGTCGAGCGGAACCAGGCCGTGTTGTCGGAGTTGAAGCGGCGGTTCCCGCGCGAATACCGCGACGAACTGGCGAACTTCCAGCAGCTCACCGACCTGCACGCCGAGTTCGCCCAGCATCAGATCGCCAGCGCGCACCAGGCGTGGCTCGCCTCCTGGCACGGTGCGATCAGCAGCCAGCAGATGGCCGCCGAGAACCTGGAGAAGATCGCGCCCGGCTCGGCGGCGACCTGGCGGTTCCAGGTGCCGCCGAACTGGCCGCCGGCCCACCCCGACTGGTCGCCGCAGCCCGACTGGCGACCCGATCCCGCCTGGGACGTGCCCGAGGACCGGAGCTGGCGCTTCTGGAGCAGGGGCTGACCGCACCGGTCCGCGCACATCGGGCCCCGCCACGGCGAGGCCCCGATCCGTTCCGGCTACTTCCCGGCGCGGCCCAGCAGGCCCGCGTCCACGATCGCGCGGCGCAGCGGTCGCGCCAGCTCGCGGAGCCGTTCGCAGCCGTCCTCGCCCAGCGCGGCATAGGCGGCCACCGAGGCCGCGTCCGTGCGGTCCTCGATCTCCTGGCGCAGCCGGGCGCCCTCCTCCGACAGCTTCAACTCCGTGTCGGCGGCGAGCAGACCGGCCGCGCGCAGGCGTTCGGCGCCCTCGTTCCACTGCTCGCCGGACCAGGCCCGCGTGCTGGTGAGGAAGCGCGGCGAGATCTCGCCCGTCGCCGCGTGCAGGACGTTGGCCTCCAGCCCGCTCAGTCCGGCCAGCACCAGGGCCGCGATGTGCCCGTCGCCGCGGAACTCGCGCAGCAGCGTCTGGGCGTGCCACAGCACCAGGTGCGGGGCGTCCGGCCACGGCAGCGCCGCGTGCGCGGCGAACAGCGGGCGGCCCTCGGGGCGTTCGGCGGCCGCCAGCGCGGCGCGGCGGGCCAGCTCGGCCGCCTCGGCGAGGCCGGGGGTGTCGACGGCCTCGCCCAGACCGCGCCGCAGCGCCAGGTCGGCGGCCTTGAGCCGGGCCGCCAGCAGCGCCTCGGGCGCGGCGACGTCCCAGACGGCCGGTACGGCGTAGCGCACCAGCGCCGGGCTGAAGTTGAAGAACGTGGCGTGCACGACCTCGGCCGAGGCGCGGCCCATCGCGGCGGCGCGCGAGCCGAAGTAGCCCATCGCCGTGTCGGTGACGCCCGCCTCGGCGTAGGCGGCGGGGGCTTCCGGCACGAAGTAGATCATCGTGTGGAGGGGTTCGACGTCCCGCCAGGCGCGGCGGGCGAGGGCGGGGGAGACCATGGTCACTGCTCCTTGATCCGGGACGGCGCTCGGGGCGCCGAGCGTACCGGCCGGTCGGTATGCCGCCCGCCGCCGGGCGGCACGAATCGGCGGGGCCGCTGCCTGTGGAGAGGGCCGCTAGGCGGGGACGGGGGCGCTGTTCCAGCGGGTCAGCAGCTCGCCCAGCCGGTCCCGGTAGCGGGCCACGTTGGCGGTCTTCACGTCCTCGTAGCCGCGGATCATGTCGGGCAGCTCCGCGATCTCCACCGCCAGCGCGTGCTGCGCGGCCGAGCATGGCCCGCAGTGCGTGAAAGGCAGAATTTGGCCGTGCTTCCCAATGCGATCTTTTTGCTCATGCCGAGCGCCCGCAGGATCAGTGGGGCACTGAGCTGAAAGAACGTGCCGGAAGGGACGCGTGGGTGGAATGGTGCCGCCCAGCCTCCATCTTTTATATGATTTTGCCTTTTATGTCGCAATAATGACAAATGAGAAAGGCGCCTGGCCGCAAGTGGCCATTGTCTCGGGCGGCGAGCGCCGTTGTGATCCTCGTACAAAAGTACGGCTGCCGGGAACGTTCGCCGGTCGTGAGCGCGGGGAACTTCTCAGGTGCGTGATAGCGGGTGATCGGTGTCCGAACGCCGGGACGACCCGTCTTGTCGCACCTCCTGACAGACGGGGGGAAACAGTGCATGATGGGACCATCCCGCATCGGCGCGGAGTGGGGGCTCGATGGCGTGGACCGGGTATCTTCTCGCCGCCGCCATGGCCGCCGTTCTCTGTCTTGTCGTCTCAAGACCAAGTGCAGATCGAGGTGCGGAGATGGACTGGTCGGACGCGATGCTGCTAGCGATCCTGGTCAGCGGCTGGACAACGGTGCTGCGCCGGCTCTACCTGCACCTGCGTGCCCGGCCGCTCGATCCGAGTAAGCCGACGCCGCCGTCGGAGCTGCCGCCCTTGCCTGCCTTCTTCGAGGGTCGTGACCGCGAGTTGCGCCAGCTGAAAGATGCGCTGCTGGCCCGGTCGGAACGCGGCGAGAAGGCCATCGCCCTCATTCACGGCTCCGACGGCATGGGGAAGACGGCATTGGCGATCTATTTGGCTGCCGCACTGCGCGAGGCATTCCCCGAAGGTGAGCTTTTCGCTCGCCTGTCCGGTCCGGGCCGCGCGGCCGACGCTGAGAATCTCACCGCCGATGTACTGCAGGATTTCGTCTTCGCTCTGCAGAGTCCAGGTGCGACGACCCCGGACGGGCTCGCCGCCCGCTTGGCCCGCTACCAGCAGCTGACCGAGAGCCGCAGACTGCTGGTCGTGCTCGACGACGTCCCCTCCGGCCTGGACGTCACCCGCCTGCTGCCCGCAGGACACACTGGTGGCGTCATCATCACCACCCGCGAACCGATCACCGGACTGGCCCTCGCCGACGACCAGATCTGCGAGCTTGGACCGCTGTCGCAAGACGCCTCGGTGCGGCTCCTGGAAGGGGTGACCGGCCGCCGGGAACCGGTGCTGGCCCAGCTCGCCGAGCAGTGCGCGGGCTTCCCGCTGGCGCTTCGCTTGGCCGCCAACGCCCTGGCCCACCGGCCCGGCTGGCAGGCGCACACCGTACTACGCGCGATGACCAGCGTCGAAAGGCCGTCTGGGGTCGAGCCGCAACCTCTCGACCCCACCTACGGATTCCTGTCCGCCGACGAGCGGCTGGCGTTGCGCTGCCTGGCCAGTATCGACGGCCCCGATTTCGCGCCGTGGATGCTGGCGGCCGTCGCCCAACTGAAGGACGACGACGATGCCGAGGTGCTGGCGGCCAGGCTGGCCAACATGCGGCTGCTGGAGCGGCACAGCCCTGAACTTTCGGCCGAACCCCGCTACCTGATCGACGAGCCGGTGCGCGCCTATGCACAGGCCCGCGCCGTGGCCGAAGATGAGCCGCAGGTCCGGACCCGGCGAACCGAACTGCTGCGCCGCGCCCGCGAGGACCAACGCACCGAATACGCGGACCGGCAGATGCGCGAACGGGTGTTCCGCTGGTTGCAGGCCGGTGACCTGGCTAGGGCGCTGACCGAGGCTCGGGCGGCGCTCGCCCTGGCCACCGAACTGGCGGACGTCGGCATGGAAGCGGCGGCCCACTGCGCCGTTGCCGAGATCGCAGCTGAATTGGGCAACCTTGACGAGGCCGAGCAGATGGCACAGCGCAGTGTCGACCACATGAACTGGCAGGAGGCTCGCAGCAGGGAACCGGGGACCAGAGTCCCGCTGCCCGACCTTGGCACGCGGGCGCGCGCCCACCGCTGCCTCGGACACGCCCTGCGCCGCCGCGGCAAGTGGGAGGCGGCCGCCGAGCATCTGGACAAGGCATTGGGGCTGGCCCAATCGGCGGCCGACACCGGAGAGCAGGTCCGTGTCCTGGCTCAGCAGGCGGTGCTGGCCGGTGGACGCGGTCGGCACGCCGAGGCTGAGGCGGCGGTGCGCAGAGCCGGGGAACTGTGCGACATGGACGGGGCCGAGCAGTTGCCGATCGTGCGGCTGGCCCAGGGGATCAGCCTGTTGTGTCTCGATCGTTTCGACGAGGCGGTCTCGGCCCTGGACCGGGCGAAGGAGTCGGCCGGGCGCGCTGGGCAGCGGCTGGCGGAGGCGCAGGCGTTGTATTGGATCGCGGCGGCCTGGTTGCAGCAGAAAGACTATGAAGCTGCCCAGGACGTCGGCACACTGGGGTTGCAGGCGTTCATCGAGATGCGGCACCGCTACGGCACAGCGAGGTGTCGGCACACGCTGGGCGAGGTGGCATTGCGTCTCGGCCGCCCGGAGGAGGCGGTATGGATGCTGCGGGAAGCCGTGGAGGCGCTGCACGGCGGTGGTGACGGGCTGATCGAGGAACGGGTGCGGGCCGTGCTGACCGAGGCGCACCAAAAGGCCGGGACCGAGCGCCGAAGCAGCGCGGTGCTGCGGTCGGTGGACGGCATGTTGCCGCGCCGATGGCAGGTCCGGAGCCTGGCGGAGCAGGACCGGCACGGCATGGCCGGGTGAACGCCGGGGCGGCGGCTTGGACGGCCGACCGCACGACCGGCTGAACCGGCGGGGAGCAACGGGCACGAGCAGGCACGAAGGCGCGAGGGGAAGGCCGATTTCGGCCGGGCGTGAGGGCGATGAGGCTCAGAAGGCTCTGTCTTAGCATCGGCAAGATCCTGGTGCCGATGCTCGTCGTGGTGTGCTTGCTGGGAGCGTTAGTGCTCGCCCTGGTCGGCCTGGAGACGTGGGTGATGCTCGACGTGTCCGTGCTCATGCTTGCCCTGTTGGCTGGGGCCGGTTGGCTGGTGTGGCGGAAGCGCGGCCCGAGCGTGCCCACGCTACGTCGTAAGCGCAACCCCAACTTCCGGGGGCGCGAGGACGAGTTGGCGCTGTTGCAGGACTGGCACAGCAAGGCCCGCGGCCAGCAGGGCGGGGGACCGGTCAAAATCCTGATCCACGGCCCGGCGGGCATCGGCAAGTCTGAGCTCGGCCACGAGCTGGCGCACAAACTGGCCTCGGAGTACCCCCACGGGCAGCTGTCGGTCGATCTGGGCGATGAGGGAGGACGCCGCCCTCCAGGCGAGATCCTGGGCCAGCTGCTGCGTGAACTCGGCCGCACCGACCTGCCCGACGACTTCAGTGAGCGGCAGAACATGTTCCGCAGCTTGACCTGGGGCCGCAAGTTGCTGCTGGTGTTCGACGCGGCCCGTGACGGCGACCAGGTCATGAACATCCTGCCGACGTGGTCGGGTTGCACGGTGATCGTGACCAGCCGCCCCAACCTGGGCGGGATGCTGGACGCCCGGTCCATGCTGCTGAACCTGCCCACCGAGACCGACGCCTACCGGATGTTGACGGCCTACCTGCCGGCCGGGGAGCACGCCGCCCCCGACGTGATCGCCCGGGTCGTCACCCTGTGCGAGCGGTTGCCGCTGGCGCTGCGGGCGGCCGCGCATCTCGCCCGGAGCGAGAACAACGGTCTGGCGGGGGTGCTGCGTGCGCTGGAGCCTGCGGCCAGTCGGCTGGAGTACCTCTCGCCGCCCGACTTCAACGTCCGCGAACGCATTGACACCGCTTACCGTACGGCGGTGTCGATGACCGAGCGCGATGCGCTGCTGTTGCTGAGCGAGCTGAAGACCTCGACCTTCGTGCCATGGATGCTGCAGGTGCTGATGGACGAGTCGGCGCAAGAGGCCGCCGCCCTGCTCGACGGACTGAGCGGCACCGGCCTGGTCGACAACCTTTCGGCGCTTCCCGAGCAGTTGTACCCGCCTGATCCGTCGAAGTTCGACCGATACCGGCTCAGCCCGTTAGTCCGCCGCTACCTGCGGGGCCGTCGCGACGAGCTGGACCCCGTGCGACGGCAGGAGGCGCTGATCCGGCTGCACACCGCCGCGCTGGTGTGCGTGGAGGAGGTGTTGTGCGCCAAGGGCGAGATGTCTCAGCCGCAGCACCCGCTGGTCGTGCCTGAGGAACACTTGCCGGATGTGGCCGACTGGGTGGACCGGATCGCCGACCGCCCCGAGGACTGGGTGCGCAAGGAGCTGGGCACCCTGGTCGAGGTGGTCACGCTGGCCTTCGAACTCCAGCGTCACCAGGTGTGCTGGCTGTTGGCGTCCTGGATCGGAGGCTGTGTCACCGACGATGTCGACATCAGGCCGATGAAGCAGTCGTTCAGGACGGCGGTTCAGGCGGCCCAGCACCTCCGTGACCCCAAGGCGCTGATCCGGGTAAACCGCGCCTACGGCATGTTCCTGGCGACGATCGAGGAGTACCCCGAGGCGATCGGCCGCCTCTACGCCGCTGTGAACCTGGCCACCGAGAAGGACCTGCTGACGATGCGAGCCTGGGTCCACCACGCCGCCGGACGTGTCTGGCAGCGCTTGGGCTGCTATCGCGCCGCCCGCGAGGACCTGCTTCTGGCCCAGCAGAACGGCGGGCCGCGGGCGGGCAACGGCGTCGCCGTCCTGCTGGCGGAGAACGACGCGCTCACTCAGCCCGCGAGCTGGCAGACCGACATCCGCAATAACGGGACAGGGCGCGACTACTTCGACGAACGGTTGGTGGTCGCCGAGGCGGCCACCCGTCGGGGCAAGTGGAACGAGGCCCGCGAGCAGTTGAAGGCGGCTGAGCCGTTGGGCGGGGAGGATCCGGTCCGCCGAGCCTGCCTGCACACCAAGTGGGCGATGCTGGAGTTGCGTGAGCAGGAGGGGCGGCGCATCCGGTCGCGCGGGCTGCGTGTCAGGCGGCGGAGGTCGCCCCCAGGCGAGGTGCGGCGGGCACTGGAGGCGGCGGTGATGCACTCCGCGCTGGCGGTGGCGACCGCCGAACGGTTCGGCGGGATCGGCGAGTTGCGGGCGAGGGTCCTGCTCGCCGAGGCGCTGCTGGCCAGGGCGGCGCTGCCGGGGTGCGAGCAGGATGGCGAGACTTGCGTGCGGCAGTTGGAGCGGGCCGAGGACCTGATCGTCAAGTGTGAGGAGCGCAAACAGGCCCGGTACGTAGGGGCGCTGCAGGCAGAACTGCTGCGGGTCCGTGGGCTGCTGGCGCTGCATCAGGCCCTCGATGGCACGCCTCCGGCCGAACCGGTCGGCGCGACGGAGGAGGTGCACCGGTGGGACGGGTTCTGGTGTGCGGCACGGACCCGGTTGATCCTGGGCGAGATCGCTTGCCGACGGGATGAGACCGGCAAGGGCATGGCGCACCTGCACACCGCGCTGGAGGCGTTCGAGACGTGCGGGGACGAGGCCGGGGCGCAACGGGCGCGGCGGCTCATCGCCCGGTACCGTCCCCGCGACCCACGCCGCCTGCCTCCGGTGTGGTTCGGTCGACTGAACTGAGCAACGCGCGGCACGGGAACGGACCGGGTGGCGAGGTCGGGTCAGGCGACGCCGCGGGCCTGCAGCGTCGCGACCAGATCGTCCATCGCGGCCTGGAAGTCACGCCGGTCGGCGCTCTTGAACTGCGCGAAGAACCAGTCGGGCACCCGCGGCACCCGATACCGGGTGAGCAGCAGGACGTCCTGCACCTGCCGTGCGAGGACGAGCAGATCGGCGTCCGGGCCGCCCTGTGCGATGCGTGAGCGGACCAGCGTCAGGACCCGTTCCCGTTCGGCGGCCACGGTGCGCTGCCCGCGCGCCACCTCCAGGCCGAGCAGTAGCGCGCCGAGGGCCGGGATGTACCAGCGGGTCAGCAACTGCCCGAGCGTGACCTGCGTGAGCGCGCCCGTCACCACCCCCGCGACCACCCAGCACACCAGCGCGCCGACCAGGACGTCGGCGTAGCGGCGGCGCACCCGCGCACCCCAGCCCAGGTTCTGCAACTGGCAGGCCAGCACGTCGTAGGGCGACGGCAGATGGGGGATCTCGTAGTAGTCGCGGATGGGGCCGTCGCCACCCTGGTAGCGGGCCGCCAACCGGCTGACCTCCTGTGGGTTCACCTGTTCGCCCGCCAAGGTGCTGTTCCAGGGCAGCTCGAACAACCGCACGTCGAACCCCTCCTGGAGCAGCGCTGCGCGCTTCAGCTCCCGGCCCGCCCAGCCCGCCAGCCCGGCGGTGTAGGCAAGCGCCCACAGCACCCCGATGACGGTGACGGTGGGCGCGATGGAACTGACGAAGGTGGCGACCAGCCCGGCCGTCGCGACGAGCACTGACACCAGCATCCGCAGGTTCTCCAGCAGCTGCACGCGGGCGTGCGACACCGCCATGGCGCGCAGGTGCGCCAGCAGTGCTTCCTCGTTCTGCCGCTCGGGGATCGGGGGGAGGGACTGGGGCACGTGCGTCTCCGTCCGCCGGCTGGACCGCGAGCACCACTGTCGCGCGGGATGGGCGTCATGTCCATGATGGGGGACACAGTTGGGACTGGGTGGGAATTAAGCATTGCGCAGGAAGGGATACGTGCACAGTTACCTTCACACAGTGACGGGTATCGGATATTTTTCCGAGCGTGCCGCCTGACGCGTCCGCGACCCCGGCCGCCTCCACAGCGACCTGACAATGCTCCGCCGGCGCAACCACGGCCCCAGCCCCGCACGGAGGTCCGGTGAGCGACGAATCCGTTCCGCCGCAGGAGGCGGCGATCTGGACCGCCTACCTGGGCGACGCCGCCGCCTACCACGCGCTGCGGCGCTGGGCGGAGCGCGAGGGTGCCAGGCTGGTCCTGCCCGACGTGCGCTGGCGGCGGACCGGTCGGTACACCGGAGCGGAGCTGTGCACGATCTGGTTGCGTGACCGGGCGAACCTCCACCGGGAACTGCTCATCAAGATCTGCTCCCGGACGGAGGGCGTGGCCGAGGACGCCGGGCGGGCCGCGATCGAACGCGACACACCGGAGTTCAGCCGGCGCCGCCTGGTCCCGCAGGCGTACCCGGGCATCGACTTCCTCGGTGGCCCCCTCGGCGGCCAGGAGCGCTACATCCTTTTCTGGGAAGTGGTCGGGGAGCTCCGACGCCTCCGCACGCTCGGCGAGAGCGAGGGCGGAGCGCTGACCGAGGGCTGCCGACAGTTGGTGCTGGTGATGTGGCGCGAACTGAACCGCATGAACGAGCGGACGGGATGGCTGGCGGCGTCAGAGCCGGTGCCGGTGCGGGAATACCTGCGCGCCGAACTGGGCGGCGCTCTGGACGCGGGGACCGGCCGCGAGCGTGCCGACCGCCTGACGGGGCCGAACGCGGATCGGACGCATCTGACCGAAGACGGCAGGAACCTGCCCGACCCCGTTGCGACGGTCCTGAACGGGAGCGCGGCCGACCTTGACCAGATCACCTACCTGAGCGGTGCGATCCACGCCGACCTGCACCTGGACAACGTGCTGGTCCCCTACTCGTTCACGGGCGAGCCGACCTTCGCGGATCTGCAGCTGATCGACGTTGGCGGCTACCAGAAGGGTGCGCCACTTAGCCACGACATCGTCACGCTGCTGCTGTCGGTGGTGGGCAGGGAGTTGAGCACCCGCCAGCGGCAGGCACCCGGCTCGGGCCTGCAGCCGAACGAGGCGTCGGCGCTGATCGACCTACTGTTGGGTGACCCGCACGCCGTGCCACCGGTCACGTTGCCGCAGATCCTCAGTGAACCGATCCTGGGCGTGCGCCAGGCGGCCGAGGAGGTGCTGGACGGCCGGATGGCGGGGGTGTGGCGCCGACAGTATCTGCTGTCACTGGCCGGGCAGGCGCTGGCGTGCCTGGCCTACGACGACATCGGGGACGCGGGACATCGATGGTTCCTGCAGTTGGCGGCCAGGGCACTGGAGGCATTCCGTGAAGAGGCGGGAGAACCCGACCCCGTTGTGGTGCCGCAGCCCACCCCTTCACCGGAACGCGATGTTCCTGCATTCGAACCCAACGCCCCTTCACTGGTACCTGACGTCTCTCCCGACCCCAGGCCGCTTTACGAAGGGCGACCGGGTACGGCGCTGGCCGCGTTGGCGGTGGCGGTGCATCAGACGGTGGAAGACATGCTCATCTGGGCCTCACTGCTGCCGGACGCCCTCTCCCCGCTCGTCCACGCCGAGACGCCGAACGAAGCGATCGAGGCGGCACGCGAGCCGCGCGAGATCGTCGCTTCGTTGACGGACTGGCTGGAACGGCTGCCCCCTCTTGGAGAGCCCCCCTTCGAAGAGGAAACGCCCCTGCCACCGGGCTGGCGGGAGGACTGGCGCAAGGCGCGGGCCGATGTCGAGCAGGCATTGGCGGACCTGGAACGCGGCCTGCCCGGTGATCGGCAGGCGGGCGCGCGGCTGGAGGAGCGCCTTGCGGACCTGCAGGAAGCGGGGCGCCGCAGCGGAGAGTCGATTACTGGGCTGTACCTGCTGCTCCTCAACGCGTCGTTGCCACTGCACCAGGACTCGCCCATGTGACATGGGCACGAGAGGCACCGGTACAGAGAGCGGGCAGCAAGGAAGCGGCTCTACCCCGGGCGCCGTTGACCGGAGCAGAGCCGCTGCTTGTGGGAGTGGAAGCTCCGTCAGGCGGGGACGGGGGCGCTGTTCCAGCGGGTCAGCAGCTCGCCCAGCCGGTCCCGGTAGCGGGCCACGTTGGCGGTCTTCACGTCCTCGTAGCCGCGGATCATGTCGGGCAGCTCCGCGATCTCCACCGCCAGCGCGTGCCGTCCCTCGTCCAGCTCGGCGACCAGGCGCTCGACCACGTCCAGGTACTCGGCGACCAGGCGGCGCTCCACCCGGCGCTGCTCGGCCAGGCCGAACGGGTCCAGCGGCGTGCCGCGCAGCCCGCGCATGGCGCGCAGCACGTGGAAGGCGGGCTTGGCGCTCTTGCCGAGCGCGATCTTCTTGTCCATGCCGAGCGCCCGCAGGATCGGCGGGTGCAGCATGTACTTGATCTCCGAGCCCTCGCCGAACTGCTCCTCCACCCGCCGCCGCAGCGCCGGGTCCAGGTGCAGCCGGGCGACCTCGTACTCGTCCTTGTAGGCCATCAGCTTGTACAGGTTGCGCGCCACGGCCACCGCGAGGCGGCCGCCGGAGACGCCCGCCGCCTTCTCGGCGCGCTCGACGCCGCGGACGGTGTCGAGGTAGCGGCGGGCCAGCGTCGCGTTCTGGTACTTGACCAGGTCCGGAACGCGCACGCGCAGCACTGACGCCAGGTCGTCGCCGACCGGCGCGGCCGCCGGGGCGGGCTCCTCCACGCGCGCCCACTCGGGGTCCAGCACCAGGCGGCGGCCCGCGCGGAACGCCTGCACGTTCGCGGCGACCTGCACGCCGTTGACCTCGATGGCCTCCTCGACGGCCTTGGCCGACAGCGGCAGCAGCCCCGCCTGGTAGGCCGCGCCCACCACGATGAAGTTGGCCGGGGCCGAGTTGCCGAACCAGCGCTCGGCCAGCGCCAGCGCGTCGAACGCCACCATCCTGTCGGCGCGGGTGCGGGCCGCGATCTGCCCGACCAGGTCGGCCGACGGCGGCAGCTTGGCGGTCACGTCCACGATCATCTGGCCGGTCGGGACCTCGCCGGTGGACACCACCGCGCCGGTCCGGTCGGGGGCGCAGCGCCGCAGGTTGGTCTCGGTGGTCCCGGCGAGCGCGTCGAACACCAGGTAGGCGTCCGCGCCGCCGGTGCCGATCTGGCCGGGCCGGTCGCGGTCGGTCTCGGTGACGCGCAGGTGCGACACCACCGCGCCCGCCTTCTGGCTGAGGCCGGTCTGGTCGAGGGTGCGGGCGTGCGCGCCGTCCAGCAGCGCGGCGGTCGCCAGCACCTGGTTGACGGTGACCACGCCGGTGCCGCCGATGCCGACCAGCAGCACGTCGCCGGTGTGCGGGCGGCCGGCCAGCTCGCCCAGCTCGCCGATCTCCGGCAGGCCCTGGGCGCGGGACTTCTTCTTGCCGGGGACGACCGTCACGAACGACGGGCAGTCGCCGTCCAGGCAGGAGTAGTCCTTGTTGCAGGAGGTCTGGTTGATCTGGGTCTTGCGGCCGAACTCGGTCTCGACCGGCTCCACGCTCAGGCAGTTGGACTTGGTGCCGCAGTCGCCGCAGCCCTCGCAGACCGCCTCGTTGATCAGCACGCGGGTGACCGGGTCGGGGGCCTGGCCGCGCTTGCGCTTGCGCCGGGACTCGGCCGCGCACGCCTGGTCGTACAGCACGACGGTCACGCCCGGGATCTCGCGCAGCTCGCGCTGCACGGCGTCCATCTCGTCGCGGTGCCGGACCGTGACGCCGGGGGCCCAGGCGGTGCCGCGCGGGTACTTGCCGGGGTCGTCGGCCACCACCACGATCCTGGCGACGCCCTCGGCGTGCAGCATCCGGGTGACGGCGACCGGGTCGGCGCCGCCGTCGGCGTCCTGGCCGCCGGTCATCGCGACCGCGTTGTTGTACAGCAGCTTGTAGGTGATGTTGGTGCCCGCCGCGACGGCCTGCCGCACCGCGAGGCTGCCGGAGTGGAAGAACGTGCCGTCCCCGATGTTCTGGAACATGTGCCCGGTGCCGCTGAACGGGGCCGCGCCGACCCACATCGCGCCCTCGCCGCCCATCTGGGTGGTGCCGAGGCTGCGGTCCATGAACACGCTCATGATGTGGCAGCCGATGCCGCCGGCGGCCAGTGAGTCCTCCGGCACGTTGGTGGACCGGTTGTGCGGGCAGCCCGAGCAGAAGTACGGGGTGCGCGCCGGGGCCAGCATGTTGATCTTCGGGACGCGCGGCTTCAGCACCGGGTGCCGCAGGTCCAGGTGCTCCTCGCCGATCCGGTCGGCCAGCAGCCGGGCCAGCGCGCGGGTGAGGCGGTCGGCCTCCAGGCCGCCGTCGGCGGGGATCAGCGCCGCGCCGTCGGGGCCGCGCTTGCCCAGCACCGCCGGGCGGTCGGGCAGGTCGTAGAGGATGTCGCGGATCTGCGACTCCACGAACGGCCGCTTCTCCTCCACCACCACGATCTCGTCCAGGCCCGCCGCGAACGCGCGGATCCCGTCGCGGTGCAGCGGGTGGATCATCGCCAGGCGCAGCAGCCGCACGCCGCGCCGCTCCAGCGCGGCGTCGTCCAGGCCGAGCCGGTCCAGGGCCTCGCGCAGCTCCAGGTAGGTGCGGCCCGCCGCGACCAGCCCGATCCGGGCCTGCCCGGTCGCGCCCTCGACGCGGTCGAGCCGGTTGGCGGCGGCGAACGCGGCGGCGGCCTCCAGCCGGCCCTCCAGGACCTCCGGCTCCATGGCCGTGGTGGTCTTGATGTCGATGCCGGGCTTGCGGGTCGGCTTCCAGGGCCGCCCGCGCCAGGCGAACTCCGGCAGCACCGGCGCGCCGACCGGGGCGACGTCCACGACCTCGTGCGCGTCGGCCACATCGGTGATGACCTTGAAGCCGACCCAGGCGCCCGAGTAGCGCGACATCTCGAAGCCGTAGCGGCCGAGGCGCAGCACGTCGCCGACCGAGGCGGGCACCAGCACCGGCATGAACGCGTCGGCGAGCGCGCCCTCGGTGGCCGAGGGCAGCGTGGAGGACTTGCAGGACGGGTCGTCCCCAGCGACCACCAGCACGCCGCCGCGCTCGGTGGTGCCGAGCCAGTTGGCGTGCTTGAAGGCGTCCATCGAGCGGTCCACGCCCGGGGCCTTGCCGTACCAGAGGCCGAACACGCCCTCGAAGCGCGGGTCGGGGAGCTGCTGCACGAGCTGCGAGCCGTAGACGGCGGTGGCGGCCAGCTCCTCGTTGACGCCCGGCACGAAGCGGACGTCGTGGGCGTCCAGCAGCCTGCCCGCGCGCTGGAGCTGCTGGTCCAGGCCGCCGAGGGGCGAGCCCCGGTAGCCCGAGACGAACCCGGCGGTGGACCATCCCCGCAGCGCGTCGGCGCGCTTCTGGTCCAGCAGCAGGCGGACGAGGGCCTGGACGCCGCCGAGGGCGATCCGGCCGGTCTCCAGCTCCAGCCGGTCCCGGAGCGGGGCGGAAACGGTCATGCTTCACCTCTGGTTCAACACGGTGTGATGAGGATCATTCACCCTCTCCGCTGCGCGACCTGCAAGATGACGAGCGCATAATTGAGCGGATTGCTCAAGTCCGCTGGGGTTCCGTTTCGAGAAATGAGCGATGTGATGCGCGTCAACCTGCTCGACATCCAGATCCTGCGCCGCCTGGTCGAGCAGCCCCGCATCGGCGTGACCGAGCTGGCCGCCAAGCTCGGCATCGCCCGCAACACCGCGCACTCGCGGGTGGAGCGGCTGGAGCGCGAGGGCGTGATCGGGCACCGGGGCCGTGAGGTGGACCTCGGCGCGCTGGGGTTCGAGCTGACCGCGTTCGTGACGCTGGAGGTGGCGCAGGGCCGCATCGCCGAGGCGTCGGCGGCGCTGGCGACGATCCCGCGCGTGCTGGAGGTCCTCGGCATCACCGGGCAGGGCGACCTGCTGGTGCGCGCGGTCGCGCCCAACGGCAAGCAGCTGCACGAGGTGATCGACTCGATCCTGGCCTGCCCCGGCGTGCGGCGCAGCACCACCTCGATCGTGCTGACGCACCAGGTGCCGTTCCGGATCGCGCCGCTGCTGGCCGACGAGGAGCGCCGCCGCTCCCGCTAGGGGCGGCCCAGCGCGTTGCCGACCACCGTCAGGGCGGTGGTGACGATGAGCAGGTCGAAGCCCATCTGCACGACGACGGCGGCGCGGGCGGCCTGCCCCACGGCGACGACGTCGCCGAACCCGGTGGTGGCCAGCGTGGTCATCGCGAAGTAGAGGGCGTCCAGGCGGGTGTCGATGCCGCTGAACTGCGCGGCGAGCAGGAAGTAGACGGCCGCGAAGAACCCCACGACCAGCGCCACGACGGTGAGCAGCAGCGCCATCTGCTCGGCGAGGATCCGCCCGCCGTCGAGCGCCCGCCGGACCTGGAAGCCGATGAGCCAGGTGACGGCGGCGAGGCCGAAGGCCAGCAGCAGGACGCGCGGCAGCAGGCGGTCGGCGGGGTGCAGCGGTGCGGTGAAGTACATCCCGACGATCACCGTCACGGTGATCGCGGCGTGCAGCCAGGCGCGGAGGCCGCGGTGCCGGGCGGGGTCGCTCATGCGGGCTCCCCGGCGCCCGGCGGGGGCGTGCCCGCCGGGCGCCGGAACGGGTCAGGCTCCCGGCCCCTGGGGCGCGGGCTGCTGCGCGGTCGCGGTCGTGGCGTGGGTGCGGACGGTCTCGACGGCCTCGCGCAGCCGCTGCTCGTCCTCGTTGGACAGCGACGTCTGGATGATCTGGCCGCCGAACTGCGCCATCTCGGGGACGACCTTGTCGGGATTGCGCTTGTCCACCAGCACGAACACCGCGGCCGCGCCAGGCCGCAGGCCCTCGCCGAGGCGGCGCATGAAGTCGTCGTCCACGCCGGTGTCGGTGGCCGCGCCCACCGCCGCCCCGGTCGCGCCGCCGATCGCCATGCCGAGCAGCGGCATGAAGAAGATGAGCCCGATCAGCCCGCCCCAGGCCGCCCCGCCCAGCGCGCCGCCGGCGACCAGGCTGTTGGCCTGGTGCAGCTTGATCCTGCCGTCGTCCTTGCGCTCGACGACGACCAGGTCCGACAGCTCGACCACGTGCTCCTTCTGGAGCTGGACGAGCTTGTCGCGGGCCTGCTGAGCGGTGGCCAGGTCGTTGTAGGCGATGGCGATCAGGTCACTCATTGCGGTTCTCCCCGTTCTGTCACTGCACGGCCGCGGCCGCGTCGACGATGCCGAGCCCGAGTCGCGGGTCCCCGGCGGGATTGGCGGCGGTCTTCCGGATGGTCTGCATGATCTGGTCGGGGGTCCTGCCCTGCCCGGCCAGCAGCGCGGCCAGCGCCGACACGTACGGCGCGGCCATCGAGGTGCCGTCGAGCCTCCCGTAGCCGGAGGTGTCGCCCTTGGTCTCCGGTGTCCGGTAGGTGGGCAGGGTGGACAGGATGCCGACGCCGGGCGCGGTGACCTGGTCCTGGGCGCCGACGTTGGTGAACTCGGCGGGCCGCCCCCGCTGGTCGCTGGCCCCGACGACCAGGACCGGCGTGGCCACCTTGTAGGGCTGCTTGACGGTGCCGTCGTTCCCGGCGGCGGCGACGACCACCGCGCCCTTGCCGTGGGCGTAGGAGAACGCCCGGTCGAGCACGCCGCCCCTGATGAGCCGCGACATCAGCCCCGACTCGCCGAGCGAGAGGTTGATGACCTTGGCGCCGTGGTCGGCGGCCCAGACGATGGCCTTGGTGATGGTGGCGTTGTCGCCCGAGCCCGGGGTGTTCAGCGCCCGGACGGGCATGATCCGGGCATCGGGCGCGCCGCCGGCGATGCCGGTGCCGTTGTCGGTGACGGCCGCCGCGATGCCGGCCACGTGGGTGCCGTGCCCGTTCTGGTCCTTGGGCTCGTCGTCGTTGTCGACGAAGTCGTAGCCCGCGACGAGGCTGTCCTTGAGGTCGGGATGCCCGAGGTCGACGCCGGTGTCCACGACGGCGATGGTGACGCCCTTGCCGGTGGCCTCCCGCTTCCATGCTTCGGGCAGCTTCATGGCGTTCAGCGCCCACTGCTGGTCGCGCATGGGATCGGCCTCGGCGCTCGGCCCGCAGCCGGCGGCGGCCAGCAGGACCGCGCACCCCGCCAGCAAGCCCCGCATCGCCCCTCCGTCGTCTCGGCCGTCCCGCCCTAGGTGATCTTTCCGAGCAGCGTCAAAGGACCGCTGCGGCGCAGGCAATGAACTCCCAAAGCCCCGCCGCGCCCAGCCGATCACCCTGCGTGACCGTAGAATCCGCAGGCGCATTCCGGGACGATCACGACGCTGCTCGGGCTGGCCGGGGCGCCGGCCAACGCGATCCCGGGCGGCGCGGGCCGGAAGGCCGACGAAGGTCGTCCGGTGCACCTCGATCCCGCACCGCGGCGGACCGGGACGTCAACGGCCGCATCGCCGTGAACACTAGGATGTACGCGAGCAAAGGCGGCTCATCGGGAGACCGACCGGAAGATGGCGCGCAAGCGCTCAGGCCGACACCATCCGAGGAATTCTGTGACCAGCGAACCGGCCGTCGACGCGATCGTGCTGACCATGAACGACCGGCCCGCGGAGTTCGCCGACGCGATGACCTCCCTGCTGGGCCAGACCGGCGTGCACCTCAACGTGGTCGTGGTGGGCAACGGCTGCGAGCCCGAGGACGTCCCCGACGGCGTCCGCACCATCGCCCTGCCCGAGAACGTCGGCATCCCCGAGGGCCGCAACATCGGCGCCGAGGCGCTCAGCGGCGGCGAGTTCCTGTTCTTCTTCGACAACGACGCGATCCTGCCGACGAGCGACACCCTGGCCCGCCTGATCGCGGAGCTGCGCCGCCGCCCCACCGCGGCCTACGTCCAGCCCCGCATCGCCGACCCGGTCACCGGCACGACCCTCGCCCGCTGGGTGCCCCGCCTGCGCGGGACCGACCCCGAGCGGCCCGGCACCGTGGCGAGCATGTCCGAGGGCATCATCGTGATCCGCCGCGCCGACTTCGAGCGGGCCGGCGGCTGGCCGGGCCACTACTTCCTGTTCCACGAGGGCCTGGACCTGGCCTGGCGGCTGTGGAACCTGGGCCGGACCGGCTGGTACGCGCCCGACATCGTGGTGCACCACCCGGCCACCAGCCCGGCCCGCCACGCCGCGTTCCACCGCCTCAACGCCCGCAACCGGGTGTGGGCCGCCTACCGCAACCTGCCCGCCCCGCTGATCCCGCTCTACCTGGGCGTCTGGACGCCCCTCACCTTCGCCCGCCTGCGCTCGGGCGACGCGGCGAAGGCGAGCCTGACCGGTTTCCGCGAGGGCCTGGCCGCCCGCCGCACCCAGACCCGCCGCCCCATCACCTGGCGCACCGCCGCCCGCCTGACCCGGGCCGGCCGCCCCCCGATCATCTGACCGCCCCACCGTTCGCAGGGGAGTGGGAGCAAACGAAAGGCGTGATCGACCATGAGTCGATCACGCCTTCGGGGTGTGGAGCGGGTGACGGGAATCGAACCCGCGTAGCCAGTTTGGAAGACTGGGGCTCTACCATTGAGCTACACCCGCGCGCATCCGTCGCGCCCTCGCGGGGCGACGATCGCCATGCCGTAGCGTACAGGGTTTCGCGGGTGGTCGTGATTCCGGCGCGGCCGGTGCGCGTCGATGCCGGGTTGGACGAGGCGTCCGGGCCTGATCGGCACTACACTTCAGCGGGTCGCCGTGGTTGGATCGTGCCGCGGCGGGCGGGCTGTAGCGCAGTTTGGTAGCGCACCGGCTTTGGGTGCCGGGGGTCGTGGGTTCAAATCCCGCCAGCCCGACGTAGGTCGATGCCCTCTTCCACCTGGTGGGAGGGGGTTTCTTCGTTCAGGCGGCCGGCCAGCAGCCAGGCCAGGGCCGGGAAGGCCGTCAGGGCCAGGAACGTCGTGTGCAGCGACGTCGCCTCGGCCAGGCTGCCCAGGACCGGGGCGAAGACGCCTCCGATGCTCACCGCCAGGCCCAGCGTCACGCCGCTCGCGGTCCCCATTCTGGTCGGCAGATAGTCCTGGCCCAGCGTGATGTGCAGCGAGAACGGGATGTACAGGGTGATCGCCGCCAGGGCTGTGAAGGCGTAGAGCGGCGGGCCGGGGACCAGGGCCACGCCTGCCATGGCCAGGGTCGCTGTCAGGTAGGCGCGGCGGATCGTTCGGACGCGGCCCCATTTGTCGGCCAGGTGGCCGCCCAGGACCGTGCCCACCGCGCCTCCGGCGAAGAGGGTCATGAGGGCCAGGGCGGTCGCGGTGCTGCCTGGGTGCACTCGTTGCTGTACGTAGAGGGTCAGGAACGTCGTGAGCCCCACGTAGGTGATCGAGCGCAGGATCACTATGCCCGACAGGGTGCGGAACGCCGGCCAGTTGCTCGCGCCCTGGCGCGGGGTGCGGGTGGCCGTCGTTCGGCGGCTCAGGACGGGCAGGGTGATCAGGGTTGCCAGGATCGCGGGAGCCAGGAGGTACGGGGCCGCCTTGAGGCCCTCTGCTGCCAGGAGCGGGGTCGCCAGTAGCGGGGCCAAAGCGAAGCCGATGTTGCCGCCCAGCGAGAACCAGCTCATGGCTTTGTGGTCGCCGCTCGTCAGCGTGCGCGCCAGGCGCGCCGCTTCGGGATGGTAGGCCGCTACTCCGGCGCCCGTCAGGGCCATCGCCGCCAGGGTGAGCGCGTAGGAGTCCGTCAGGCCGGTCCATGCCGTGCCCACGCCCGCCGTCAGGGTGCCTGCGGGGACCAGCCACGGCATGGGGCGGCGGTCGGTCAGCATTCCGAAGAGCGGCTGGGCGACCGAGGACAGCAGCGTCGCCGCCAGGACGAAGCCCGACACCTCGACGTAGCCGTAGTGCCGTTCTGCCACCAGGAACGGCACCAGTACCGGCACGATCCCCTGGTAGAAGTCGACGCCGCCATGGCCCAGGGACAGGGGGAGGGTGGGGGAGCGCATCCCCTCACGATTGGCGATCAACGGGTGGGGCGGCTTCCGATAATCTGCCGGATGATGCCGATTTCCCGCCACGCGCCGCGTGCTCCCACCGGGCTGCGCCTGCTCGCGGGCGGGGGCGGGATCGACGCCCACCACCATGACGAGCACCAGATCGTCTATGCGGCGTGCGGCGTTCTGTCCGTCACCACCGATGGCGGACGGTGGATCGCGCCCGCCACGCGCGCCATCTGGGTCCCGGCTGGGACCGTGCACGAGCATCGGGCGTACGGGCGCACGGACGTCCACCTCGTGGGGCTTCCCGTGGACGTCAATCCGCTGGGGCTCGATGTCCCCGGCGTGGTCGCGGTCGCGCCGCTTCTGCGGGAGCTCATCATCGAGTACGCGCGGGGACGCGGTGGGGGCGCCGAGCGTGCGCGGCTGCTCGGGGTGTTGCTCGACCAGTTGCGGTGCTCGTCGCAGGAGGCCGTGTATCTGCCCGCTCCCAGGGACGCGCGGCTCGTCGCCGTTTGCGCGCTGCTCCAGGACGATCCGGCTGATGGGCGCACGCTGGCTGAGCTGGGGGTCCAGGTGGGGGCCGGTGAACGTACGCTGTCCCGGCTCTTCCGCGACGAGCTCGGGATGACCTTCCCGCAGTGGCGGACCCAGCTCAGGCTGCACCACGCCCTGGTCCTGCTGGCCGAGGGCGTGCCGGTCACCGTTGTGGCGCACCGGTGCGGATGGGCCTCGGCCAGCGCGTTCATCGACGTCTTCCGGCGCGCCTTCGGCAGCACGCCGGGGCGCAGCCGCTGACCGTCAGCTCGTGTCCACCGAGTTCTGCTGGCCGGGGTAGCCCGGCTTCTGGCCCGGCAGCCCCACCTGCTCGTCGTACAGCGTGCCCGCCGCGGCCGGGCGGTCCGGCGGTTCGGGCGGCTCGGGCGCCGGGGGCGGGTCGACCTCGGCGTCCACGGGGCCGCCCGCGTTGACGCCCTGCGGCTCGATCAGGTCCGGTGTCTGCTTCTCCTCGGGCATGGAACGCCCTTACCCCGTCAGGGTGGGAGCGAACGTCACGAGCCGGTCTTTTTTGTCTCAAGGGGACATGTGACTCAATGGGACATTTTGCGAGCTAGGGTGAAAGGGTGAAGGCCGCGGAGGGGCGCCGGGAGCGCAAGGTGACGCGGACCCGGCGAACGCTCGCCGAGGCCGCCATGGACCTGGTGCGCGAACGGGGGTTCGACGCCGTCACCGTGCAGCGGATCGCCGAGCACGCCGACGTGTCCCGGCGCACGTTCTCGCGGCACTTCACCGGTATCGAGGACGCGCTGGTCGAACCCCTGCGCGTCGATTTCGCCCAGATCAACGACGCGCTCGCCGCGCGTCCCGCGGGCGAGCCGCCGCTGCTCGCCTACCGCAACGCCGTGGCCGGATGGCTGGCCCGCGACGACGCCTGGCACCGCCGGGACGCCGTGCTGGAGCTGTTCGGGCTGATGGCCGACCGGCCCACGCTGCTGGAGGCGTTCCACCGCGTGGGGGCCGCGGCCGAGGACGAGACCGTCGCGGTCATGGCCGCGCGCATGGGGACCGATCCCGCGCGCGACCTGCGGCCCGCGGTCTGTGCGGCGGCCGCCGCCGGCGTCCTGCGCACCGCGGTGCGGGCCTGGCGGGACGCGCCTGATCTGGACGGCCTGCCCGCCGTGGCGGAACGGGCCTTCGACGCGCTGCTGGGGGAGCCGGGCGTCAACCTAGGGGGATGAACGCATGAACGGGGAATTCGCAGGCAAGGTCGCCCTGGTGACCGGGGGAGCCTCCGGCATCGGGCTGGCGGTCGCCAGGCGGCTGGGCGAGGGCGGCGCCACCGTCGTGGTCGCCGACCTCGACCAGGAGGGGGCGCTCAAGGTCGTCGGCGAGCTGGAGATCGACGGCGTGCGGGCCGCGGCGGTGGCGCTGGACGTCGCCGACGCCGCCTCGGTCAAGGACGCGGTGGACTTCACCGTGGAGCACTACGGCGCGCTGCACCTGGCCGTCAACAACGCCGGGATCAGCGTCCCGCCCACGCCGATCGGGGAGATCGACCCCGAGGCGTGGCGGCGGGTCATCGACATCAACCTCAACGGGGTCTTCTACTCGCTGCGGTACGAGCTGCCCGAGCTCGTCAAGGCCGGGGGCGGGGCCGTGGTCAACATGGCCTCCATCCTGAGCACCAACGGCTTCGCGGGCGCCGCCGCCTACGTCGCGGCCAAGCACGGCGTCGTCGGGCTCACCAAGACCGCGGCGCTGGAGTACGCCGCCCAGGGCGTGCGGGTCAACGCGGTGGGGCCGGGCTTCATCGACACCCCGCTGCTCAAGGAGGCCGACCGCGAGAAGCGCGATCACCTGATCGCGCTGCACCCCCAGGGGCGGCTCGGCCGCGCCGAGGAGGTCGCGGAGGTGACCGCGTTCCTGCTGTCGGACAAGGCGTCCTTCGTCCAGGGCAGCTACCACCTGGTCGACGGCGCGTACGCGGCCCGCTGAGGAGGGATGACATGAAAGCCGTTCAGTATCGAGAGGTCGGCGGAGCGCCCGAGGTCGTGGAGGTGCCGGTGCCCGAGCCCGGCCCCGGGCAGGTGCTGCTGAAGGTGACCGCGGCCGGGGTGTGCCACTCCGACATCGCGGTGATGAGCTGGCCCGAGGTCCCGTTCCCGCTGCCGCTGACGCTGGGCCACGAGGGCGCGGGGACCGTCGCCGCGCTGGGCGACGGCGTCACGGGCGTGGAGGTCGGCGAGTCGGTCGCGGTGTACGGGCCGTGGGGGTGCGGCATCTGCGCCATGTGCGCCGAGGGCAAGGAGAACTACTGCCTGCGCGCCGGCGAGCTCGGCATCCTCCCGCCGGGGCTGGGCGCGCCCGGCGCGATCGCCGAGTACATGCTGGTGGACGACCCGCGCCACCTCGCCCCGCTGGGCGGGCTGGACCCGGTGGCCAACGTGCCGCTGACCGACGCGGGCCTCACCCCGTACCACGCGATCAAGGTCGCGCTGCCGCGCCTGGTGCCCGGCAGCGCCGCCGTGGTGATCGGCGCCGGCGGGCTCGGGCACGTGGCGATCCAGCTGCTGCGCGCGCTCAGCCCGGCCCGGGTGATCGCGCTGGACGTCAGCGAGGAGAAGCTGGAGCTGGCCCGCCAGGTCGGTGCGCACGAGGTGGTGCCGTCCGACGCGGAGGCGGCCGGCAAGGTGCGCGAGCTGACCGGCGGCCTGGGCGCGCAGGCGGTGTTCGACTTCGTCGGCGCGCAGCCGACCGCCGACCTCGCCGCCGCCGTCGCCGGGACCGAGGCCGACGTGGCGATCGTCGGCCTCGGGGGCGGCGCGGCCAGGGTCGGGTTCGGGGCGCTCGCCTACGACGCGGCGGTCCGCGCCCCGTACTGGGGCAGCCGCGGCGAGCTGATCGAGGTGCTGGACCTGGCCCGCGCCGGGGCGCTCCAGGTGCACGTGGAGACCTACGGCATCGACGAGGCGCCGCTGGCCTACGAGCGGCTGCACGAGGGCAAGGTCAACGGCCGCGCGGTGATCCTGCCCAACGGCTGAGGGCTACCGCGTCGGGGAGGTCGCGAGCGTGCCGGCCCGCACCTCCCCGAGCGTGGTGGCGACCGTGCCGACCACCTCGTGCAGGGACGCGCGCAGGGCCTCGGCGGCGGGGCGGTGCGCGGCGGCGTCCGGCACGCCCGCGGCCTCCAGCAGGGGCAGGACGTCGTCGAGCGTCGCGCGCAGCCAGCCCATCGGGTCCTGGGTCAGCTCGGCCGAGAACGTCCGCCGCCCCGGCTCGTCGCCGACCATGCCGGGGTGGTGGTGCATCCGGTCCTTGGTGCCGGGCCCGCCCGCGACCGACTCCAGGAAGTCGCCCCGCCAGACGGCGCGGTCCACGACGACGGCCTGCGAGGCGTTGGGCGAGCCGCGCCAGGGCCGCGGCTCCAACAGTCGCAGTTCGACGCGCACACCGCGCTCGTCGCCGCCCCGGTCGGGATCGGGGTCGCGCAGGTAGAGGTCCTCGACGGTCACGGCCAGGGTCTCGAAGCAGAACACGCGCAGCACCGGTGGCTCCCTCCACTGTCCTTGAAGCGGACGATACGCCGCAAAGCGGACAAGGTCAGCCGGGGCGGCGCCCGCCCGGGGACGGGCGCCGCCCGCGCCTCAGGGCGCCAGGACCTCGCGGGCCGTGCCCGCCGCCAGCTCGATCGCCTTCGCCAGGTTCTCCGGACGCCGGCCGCCCGCGTTCGCCACCGCGCCCGCGCCGCCGGTCCCGCCTCCCACCGTCCGCGCCGCCTCGCGCAGCAGCGCGCTCGCCGGAACGCCGACCGACCCCGCCGACACCGCCGCCACCAGCAGCGCCCTCCGGTCGTCGGAGGTGCCGAGGACCACCGCGCCGGGCTGGCGCTCCAGCACCCGCGCCGCCAGCGGGCGCAGGTCGTCGCCGGACACGCCGGGCACCGCCCGCGCCACCAGCCAGCCGCCCGCCAGCCGCTCCGCACCGCCCGCCAGGCCCTCGGCCCGCCGGTCGAGATCGGCCGCGCGCAGCCGTTCCAACTCGTGCCGCGCCTCCGCCAGCGCCTCTAGCCGCTGCCGCAGGCGGCCCGGCGCGTCGTCCGCCGGGACCTGCAGCAGCTCGGCCAGCTCGTCCAGCAGCGCCCGCTGGTGATCGACGTGACGGAGCGCGTCCGGGCCGGTCAGCGCCTCGACCCGGCGCAGGCCCGTCCCGATCGACGCCTCGCCCAGCAGGTGCACCGGGCCCGCCTGCGCGCCGCGCGCCACGTGCGTGCCGCCGCACAGCTCGCGCGACGCCTCGCCGATGTCCACGATCCGCACCCGGTCGCCGTAGCGCTCCCCGAACAGCGCGAGCGCGCCCGCCTCCTCCGCCGCCGCCCGGTCGGCCTCCCACACCCGCACCTCGGGATCGGCCAGCAGGTAGTCGTTGACCAGGGTCTGGACGGTCCGCAGGGTGTCCTGGCCCAGCGGCTCGAAGTGCGCGAAGTCGAACCGCAGGCGGCCGGGCTCCACGCGCGAGCCCCGCTGCGTCGCGTGCTCGCCCAGCACCCGGCGCATCATCGCGTGCAGCACGTGCGTCGCGGTGTGCGAACGCGCCGTCGCCGCGCGCCGGTCGGCGTCCACGACCGCCTCGGCCATCGTGCCCGGACGCGCTTCCCCTTCCTCCACCAGGACGCGGTGCACGTGCAGGTCGTCCAGGCCGTGCCGGGTGTCGAGCACGCGCAGCAGCGCGCCGTCGCCGGTGCGCAGCGTCCCGGTGTCGCCGATCTGGCCGCCCGCCTCCGCGTAGAACGGCGTACGGTCGAGCACCACCTCGATCTCCTCGCCCGCGCCCGCCGAGGGGACGGGACCGGTGCGGCCCAGCAGCGCCAGCAGCCTGGACTCGGCCGTGGTGGTCCCGTAGCCCACGAACGCGGTCGGACCGTGCTCGGCGACGACCTCCCGGTACAGGTCGCGCCGCGCCACCGCCGTGTCCTTCCTGTCCCGGCCGCCCTCGCGCGCCTGCCGGCGCCGCTGCTCCAGCAGCGCCCCAAGCTCGTCCTCGTCCACGGTCAGGCCCGCCGAGCGCGCCGTGTCCAGCGCCAGCTCGACCGGGAAGCCCCGGGTGTCGTGGAGGTCGAAGACCGTGCGCGCCGGGAGCGCGCCCTCCGCCTTGCCGATCGCGGTCTCCAGCAGCCGCGAGCCGTGCCGCACCGTGCGCTCGAACGCCTCCTCCTCGGCCGCGACCACCTGCCGGATCAGCTCGCGCCGCTCGGACAGCTCCGGCCACGCCCCGCCCAGGGTGTCCACGACGGTGCCGGTCAGCAGCGGCAGGACCGGCTCCTCCACGCCCAGCAGCCGCGCGTGCTGGATCGCGCGCCGCGCCAGCCGCCGCACCACGTAGCCCGCGCCGTCCGGCGACGGCAGCGCCCCGTCGGCGATCAGGAACGCGATCGAGCGCGCGTGCTCGGCGATGATCCGGAACGACACCGACTCCTCGCCGCCGTCCCGCCCCCGGTAGGCGCGCCCCGCCAGCTCCTGCACGCGCAGCAGCGCCGGCATGAGCAGGTCGGTCTCGCAGATCGAGTCCACGTCCTGGAGGACCATCGCGAGCCGGTCCAGGCCGAGGCCGGTGTCGAGGTTGCGCGCGGGCAGCTCGCCGACGATCGGGTAGCCGTCCTTGCCGTCGCCCGGACCGCGCACGTTCTGCATGAACACCAGGTTCCACAGCTCCTGGTAGCGCTCGCCGTCCACCGCCGGGCCGCCCTCGCGCCCGAACGCCGGGCCCCGGTCGTAGTGCAGCTCCGACGACGGGCCGCACGGCCCCGGAACGCCCATCGACCAGTAGTTGTCGGCCATCCCCAGCCGCTGGATGCGGTCGGCCGGGACTCCGGTCCGGCGCCAGGCGCGCTCGGCCTCGTCGTCGTCCAGGTAGACGGTCACCCACAGCCGGCCGGGGTCCAGGCCGTAGTGGCGGGTCAGCAGCTCCCACGACCAGGGGATGATCTCGTCCTTGAAGTAGTCGCCGAACGAGAAGCTGCCGAGCATCTCGAAGAACGTGCCGTGCCGCGAGGTGCGGCCCACGTTGCCGATGTCGGAGGTGCGCGCGCACTTCTGCACCGACGCCATGCGCCGGTGCTCGGGCGTGCGCTCGCCCAGGAAGTAGGGCTTGAACTGGTTCATCCCCGCGTTCGCCAGCAGCAGCGTCGGATCGGACGGCAGCAGGGGGCTGGACGGGGCGACGCGGTGGTCGCGCTCGCGGAAGAAGTCGAGGAAGGTCGAGCGGATGTCAGCAGAGCGCATGGAACGGCCTCACGAGGTCGATGGGATGACGGCGCACACCGCCGAGCCGGGCCGGGCACGACTGCTCGTCCCCCGGCTCGGCGCGGCTAGCTCGCCGCCCCACCTCGTGAAAGGCCATCGGATCTTCCTGCTCGTGACGTTCGGTCGTTCCACGGTATGCGATCGATCGCGGATCGGTCACCCGGATATCCCGCCGCTACAGCAGCGCGCGCAGCCCCGCCAGCGTGGTGATCCGGGGGACCGGCAGGTCCGCGTCCGGTTGGACGTCGGCCAGCGCGGCGGCCGCCGCCCCGGCGTGGTCCAGCAGCGTGCCGTCCAGATCGAACAGCACCGCCTCGATCACGGCGCGAGGAAGCCCAGCAGCGCCGCGGTCAGCTCGGCCGGCGCGTCCTCCTGCACCAGGTGCCCGGCCCCCTCGACCAGCCGCAGCTCCGCGCCGGGGACCAGCCCCGCCAGCTCGTGCGCCTTGGCGGCCGGGATCCAGGTGTCGTCGGCGCCCCAGCACACCAGCACCGGGAGGTCGAGCTCCCCGTAGCGGCCCTGGACCTCGTCGGTGAACCGCTGGTCGGCCTGTGCGATCTGCCGGTAGAAGGCTGACTGGCCCGTCTCGTCGAGCCACGGCGCGACCAGCGCGTCCAGGGTCGCGGGGTGCAGGCCCGGCGCGCTGGCCGACGACACGTACTCGCGCACCAGCGCGGCGTGCAGGTGCGGCGGCAGCTGCTCGAACACCTCGGCGTTCGCCGCCACCAGCTTGAAGAACGGCGACCCCCACGGCGCGAGCGCCACCGGGTCGACCAGCGCGAGCCGCCGGTACCGCGCGCCGTGCAGCAGGTGCGCGCGCAGCGCGACGCAGCCGCCGAAGTCGTGCGCGGCCACCAGCGGCTCGGTCAGCCCCCAGTGCTCCAGCAACTCGGCGAAGACCCTGCCCTGGGCCGCCAGCGACACGTCCTGCCCGGCGGACATCTCCGAGGTCCCGTACCCCGGCATGTCCCACACGTGCACGCGGAAGCGGGAGGCCAGCGCGCGGGCCACGTCCCGCCACACGTAGGAGGAGAACGGCGTGCCGTGCAGCAGCACCAGCGGCTCGGCGCCCTCGTCGCCGAGCACGTCCCAGCGGACGAGGCCCGCTTCGCTCTGATGGGTCCGGGTGAGTTTCCAGTCAGGCATCTGATCGATTGTGCCACCCGAAAACCGGTGTGCCGCTGTCGGTGGCGTTTGGGAGCATCTGGGGGTGGACTTCACCGGTGACTTCGAGACGCATCTGACGGTGTCCTGCACCGCCGACGAGATCGACGCGGTCGAGCGGTGGGCCGCGGAGCGCGGGCTGAAGTTCGTCCACATCGTGCTGGACCGGGGCCGGACGCCCTCCCAACCGATGCTGACCCTGCGCACGCGCGGCACGCTGGACACCGCGCGGGCGCAGGCCGAGGACGTGGCGGAGCGGCTGCGCGCCGACGGCCGCCCGGTGACCCGGACCAAGATCGAGACGTCGCCCTTCAACGCCGGGGTGCCCGAGCGCGACGCCGACGCTCCCGACCCCCGCCATGCGCCGGACCGCTACTTCGAGCACCACGTCAAGCTCCTGCTGGAGCCGGACGCCGACACCGGCGCCCTCGCCGAGGCCGTGCGCCCGCACGCCGCGCATCTGTCGCGCAACGCCCGCCGCGTCCGCGCCGACGGGAGGCACGAGCGGTTCGTCACCCAGCGCTGCCGCGGCGTCGGGTCGCGCACCGCCGCATGGCGGCTGGAGGCGCTGATGAAGGCGTTGCACGGCTACAAGGTCGACTCGCTGGAGCGCGAGTACGTGGTGTTCGACGACGGCGTCTCGCTGGACGACGGCTGGATCGAGGAGGAGGCGGGACCCGTGGGCGACGAGCAGTGGGACAAGCTGGGCTGGGGCCCGTGGGAGCCGGAGGACCGGCTGCCCGCGCAGGCCCCGACCGCGCAGGCGGCCAAGGCGATGGGGCTGCCGCCGACGCTGCTGCCGGTGCCGGGCGCCGCGCAGCGGCCGGTGTTCGACCCGGCGCTGAAGCAGCACGCCAAGGCGATGCGCGCCGGCGAGCCGAGCTTCCCGTCCCAGGAGCTGCAGACCCGCTGGTACGCCGCGCGGCGGCGCGCGGTCGACCACGTCCTCGCGGCGGTCTCGCGGTCGCGGTGGTCCGAGCACGTGGTGCTGCGCGGCAGCGTGCTGCTGCGCGCCTGGTACGGATCGCTGGCGCGCGAGCCCGGCGACCTCGACTTCGTGGTGGTCCCGCAGGAGTGGGGCGTCTACGACGAGCGGTCGGTGGCGATGCTGCACGGTGTCGCGCAGGCGGCCGAGCGGATGTCGGCGCGCGACCCCGACGAGGAGGTCCAGATCCTCGCCGACGGCGCCGTCTACTCCGACATCTGGACCTACGACCGGGTGCCGGGCCGCCGCCTGGTGCTGCCGTGGGAGGCCGCCGGGCTGCCCGGCGGCAGCGTCCAGCTCGACTTCGTGTTCAACGAGGCGCTGCCCGCGCCGCCCGAGCTGACCGAGATCCCGCGCGCCGACGGCGGCGACCCCGCCCTGCTGAACGCCGCCTCGCCCGAGCTGTCGCTCGCCTGGAAGCTCCAGTGGCTGATCGACGACGTCTACCCGCAGGGCAAGGACCTCTACGACGCCTGGCTGCTGGCGACGCACGCCCGCCCGTCCTACCGGATGCTGCTGGACGTCCTGGTCCGGAGCGAGCCGCACTACGCCGGGTCCCCGCCGACCGCCGACACCGTCCTCGGCCTGGAGGCCGACTGGGAGGAGTTCCGCAAGGAGTACCCCGGCGTGCAGGGCGAGGCCGACGACTACAAGCGGATGCTCGCCGACGCCCTGGAACCGATGTTCGCCGAGGCCGACGCCCTGCCCGAGGGGAGGTACGAGCGGTCCGCCCTGCTGCTGGCCCCCTACATCGACGAGTGCCGTGAGCTGCGCGACGGCTCCGGCATGGACGAGGTGTGGCGGCGCCTCGCCGACCTGCGCATGGTGGAGGCGGTCGTCATCGCCCGCGAGCTGCAGGGCCGGGAGGGCGCGGGCCTCGCCGAGACCGCCGAGCAGGTGCTGGCCGAGATCCGGCGGCTGCTGCCCAACCACTGGGGCCTCGGCTACTACGAGCGCAACCCCCGCAAGCTGGGGGAGGAGCTGGCCGCGCTGGACGGCTGAGCCCCGGAGGTCCGCGCCGGGGCCGGACGCGAGGGAGCCCCCCGACCGTGCGTCCGTGCGGTCGGGGGGCTCCGTTCGGGCTCGGCCGAACCCGGGAGGTGTGGTCAGCCGAGGCCGTTCCTGAGGGCGGTGATCAGCTCACCGCCGGTGGTGTCGCCGCTCAGTTCCCAGAAGAACGAGCCGCCGAGTCCCTGCTGCTTGACGTAGCCGGTCTTGCCGCCGAGCGTGGCCGGGGTGTCGTAGCTCCACCACTGGTCGCCGCACTTGGCGTAGGCCGTGCCGGCGACGGTGCCGGTGGCCGGGCAGCGGGTCTTGAGGACCTTGTAGTCCTCGATGCCCGCCTCGTAGGTGCCGGGCGCGGGGCCGGTGGCCGAGCCGCCGGGGGCCGCCTGCGTGACGCCGCTCCAGCCGCGCCCGTAGAACCCGACGCCGAGCAGCAGCTTGCTCGCCGGGATGCCCTTGGACTTGAGCTTCTGGATCGCGGCGTCGGAGTGGAAGCCCTCGATCGGGATGCCGGGGTAGGAGGTGAGCGGGGAGTGCGGGGCGGTCGGGCCGTCCTTGTCCCAGGCGCCGAAGAAGTCGTAGGTCATCGGCAGGTACCAGTCCACGTACTGGGCCGCGCCGCCGTAGTCCGCCGCGTCGATCTTGCCGCCGGAGGTGCCGTCGGCGGTGATCGCCGCGGTGACCAGGTTGCCCGACCCGAACCTGGCGCGCAGCGCCTGCATCACGTTGCGGAACGCGGCCGGGCCGCTGGTGTCGCAGGTCAGCCCGCAGGCGTTGGGGTACTCCCAGTCGATGTCGATGCCGTCGAACACATCGGCCCAGCGCGGGTCCTCGACCAGGTCCAGGCAGGACTGGGCGAAGGCGGCCGGGTTCTGCGCGGCCTGCCCGAACCCGCCCGACCAGGTCCAGCCGCCGAACGACCAGAGCACCTTCAGGTGCGGGTGCTTCTTCTTCAGCTCGCGGAGCTGGTTGAACGAGCCGCGCAGCGGCTGGTCCCAGGTGTCGGCGACGCCGTCCACGCTCTCGGCGGCGCTGTAGGTGCGCTCGTAGTCGGCGTAGGAGTCGCCGACGGTGCACTTGCCGCCCTGCACGTTGCCGAAGGCGTAGTTGATGTGGGTGAGCTTGGCGGCCGAGCCGCTGGTGTCGATGTTCTTGACGTGGTAGCCGCGCTGGTAGACGCCCCACTGCGCGAAGTAACCGATGACCTTCTTGCCGGACGGGCCGGGCCCCTCGCCCTCGTCGGTGGTGACCGGCAGCGCGTTGGAGGCGGCCGACACGTTGCCGGCGGCGTCGCGGGCCTTGACGGTGAAGCTGTAGGCGGTCTTGGGGGTCAGGCCGGAGACGGTGGCGGACGTCCCCGTGGCGGACTCGACCTTGGTGCCGCCCTGGAAGATGTCGTAGCCGGTCACGCCGGTGTCGTCGGTGGCGGCGTTCCACGCGAGCGAGACACTGGTCGCCGTCTTGCCGGTGGAGCGGAGATTGCCCGGCGCGGTGGGAGCCTGGGTGTCGTCGCCGGGGCCGGTCGAGCCGTCGCAGGCCGCGCCGTTGACCTTGCAGCCGGAGATCCAGCCGGGGCCGGTGCCGCCGAAGCCGAACGAGACCGACGCGCCCGCGGCGACCGCGCCGTTCCAGCCGACGTTGGTGAAGGTGTAGGAGTTGCCCGAGGCGGTCTTGGTCGCGTCCCAGGTGGAGCCGACGCTGGTCCCGGCCGGGAGGGTGAACTCGACCTTCCAGCCGTTCAGCGCGGTGGCCGTGCCGTTCTTGACCGTGCACCTGCCCTCGAAGCCCGAGCCCCAGTCCGCGGTCTTGGTGCAGGTCGCGGTGACCGCGGCCGCCGCCGTGGCGGCCGGGGGTACGGCGAGCAGGCCGCCCGCGGCGGTCAGCAGCGCCGCCGCGGCGAGCGCGACGCCGCGCCGCCGGGTCGATCTGGTGGACATGATTCTCCGATCAGTTCGCGCCCCCGAACCAACAGGAATCTCGGCCTATTCTTAGGAAACTTTCCTAAGAGTTGCGGCGATGGTAACCGGCGGGGCACGGCCCTACAAGGGGTCGCGGGCGTGCTCGCGCCCCGCCGGGGCGGTGGTCTAGGCGCCTGCCAGCGGACGTACGGTCGCGCGAGGGGGAAAACTCGCCCGGGTCACAGCTCCACGGGGTAGGTGAGCGACAGCTCGTCCCCCGGGACGCCGCGGATGCCCCAGTTGACCTGCGGCGTCTCGATGATCGTGATCTCCAGGTCGGCCGCCTCCAGGCCCAGCCCGCGCGACAGCTCCCGGTACAGCGTGCGGATCAGGGCGCGCTTGGCGTCGGGGGAGCGGCCCTCGAAGCACAGGACCTCCACGACCAGGTAGCGCTCGCCGCGCGCCGGCATGACCCAGTCCTCGGCGTCCAGCAGCAGGAAGCGGTGGAAGCGCTTCTCCTCGGGCAGCTTCCACGCCTCGCGGAAGGCGGCGTGCAGCAGGTCGGAGACCTCCCGCTGGCGGCCCGCCCACGCCGAGCGCCGCCCGTAGACCTTCACCTGGCTCATGGCCGTCCCCCTCCGAAGATGATCAGCCCATCGTAGGGAGTGCGCCCGCCGGCCCGCGCACCCGGTCCGCGCACCCGGCCGACTCGCGGACCCGTCTCACATGCCGCCGAACCAGCCCGGCGCGTCCAGCCGCCACAGCTCGGCCGGGGTCATCTCGGTGAGGGCGGCCTCCAGGGCGCGCAGCCGGTCGTCGCCCAGCTCGGCGGCCCAGCGCGCGCGGATCTCGTCGAAGATCCGCGCCGACCGGGCCAGCGCGTCCACCCCGTGGCCGGTGAGGCGGACGACCTTGCGGCGGGCGTCGCGCGGGTCGGCGCCGCGCTCGACGTAGCCGATCCGCTCCAGGGCCTCCACGGTCTTGCCCGCCGCCTGCTTGCTCACCCCCAGCGTGCGGCCCAGCTCCACGGCGGTGGTGCCCTCCGGGCCGATCGCCTGGAACACGAAGCCGTGCATGGGCTTCATGTCGGGGTGGCCCTGGCGGGCCAGCTCGGCGTGCGCCTCGTCGACGATCGTGCGGAAGGCCAGGAACAGGCGCAGCGGCAGGACGAAGCCGGGCGGATCACTTGACATGATGGACAACCTCGTTGACTATATGGACAACCACGTTGACCAATTTAGCAGAGGACGCCCCCCATGACCGTGATCCGTTCCGCCGACGCCCGCCGCACCGAGACCCCCAACGGCGTCATGACCACCCTCGCCTCGCCCACCCAGGGCGGCACCGGCATCGCCCTCTGGCAGAGCGCGCTGCGCCCCGGCGCGACCGGCCCCCGGCACGCCTTCGACGCCGAGCAGGTGTGGACCTGCCTGGCCGGGAGCGCGTCGGTCGAGCTGGACGGCGAGCGCCTGACCGTCGCCGAGGGCGACACGCTGGTGCTGCCCGCCGACCTGCCGCGCCGGATGACCGCCGGGCCGGACGGCTTCACCGCCGTGGTCACCGCCCCCGCCGGGACCCGCGCCTACAACCCGGTCCCCGCGGAGGCCGACGCCTGCGACCTGGCGCCCAAGGGCGAGGAGCGCCTCGTCCCCCTCTGGGTCCGCTGAGCGCGCGGGCCGGTCAGGGGCCCGCCCAACGGGCCGATCAGGGGCCCGGTCAGGAGGGCCCGCCGAGGTAGGCCAGCACCGCCAGCACGCGGCGGTTGTCGTCCTCGGAGACCGCGAGGCCCAGCTTGCCGAAGATGTTGTTGGTGTGCTTGCTGATCGCCTTCTCGGTGACGAACAGGGCCGAGGCGATCGCGGCGTTGGAGCGGCCCTCGGCCATCAGGCCCAGCACCTCGCGCTCGCGGGGGGTGAGCTGCTGCAGCGGCTCCTCGCGGGCGCGGCGGGTCAGCAGCTGGGCGACCACGTCGGGGTCCAGCGCGGTGCCGCCCGCCGCGACCCGGCGCACCGCGTCCACGAACTGCGTCACGTCCGACACCCGGTCCTTCAGCAGGTAGCCGATGCCGCCGGAGCTGTCGGACAGCAGCTCGCGCGCGTACAGCTGCTCCACGTGCTGCGACAGCACCAGGATCGGCAGGCCCGGGATCCGCTCCCGGGCCTCCAGTGCCGCGCGCAGCCCCTCGTCGGTGAAGGTCGGCGGCAGCCGCACGTCCACCACCGCCACGTCGGGCTCGTGCTCCACCAGGGCCCGCACCAGCGACGGCCCGTTGTCCACCGCCGAGACCACCTCGAAGCCGTAGGCCCCGAGCAGGCGGATCAGCCCGTCCCTCAGAAGGGCGAGGTCTTCGGCGAGGACGACGCGCACGGCAGCTCCATGGTCACGAGGGTGGGCCCGCCCGGCGGGCTGGTGACCGCCATCGTGCCATCGAACGCCGCCAGCCTGCGCTCGATGCCGCGCATCCCCGACCCCGCCGCCGGGTCCGCGCCGCCCGCGCCGTCGTCCCCGACGATCATCTGGATGCGGTCGCGGACCTGCCCGATCTGCACCCAGGCGCGCTGGGCGCCGCTGTGCTTGACCACGTTGGCCAGCATCTCGGCCACCGCGAAGTAGGCGGCCGACTCCACCGGCGCCTCGGCCCGGCCCGGCAGGTCGACCACCACGTCCACCGGCAGCGGCAGGCTCAGCGCCAGCGCCCGCACCGCGCCGTCCAGCCCGCGCTCGGCCAGCACCGGCGGATGGATGCCGCGCACTAGGTCGCGCAGCTCGGTCAGCGCCTGGCCGCTGGCGGCGCGCGCCTCGGCCAGCAGCTCCTGCGCGGTGTCGGGGTCGTGCTTCATGAGCTGCTCGGCCAGCCCGATGTTCATGCTGAGCGCGACCAGCCGGGCCTGCGCGCCGTCGTGCAGGTCGCGCTCGATGCGGCGCAGCTCGGCCGCCGAGGAGTCCACGGTCGCGGCGCGGGTCTCGGTGAGCCGCACGACCCGCTCGGCGAGCGCGCCCCGCGTCGGGGCCAGCAGCGACCGCGTGAACAGCGCGTGCGCCTTCAGCAGCCGGGGCCCGAGCGGGAGCGAGGCCCACGTCAGCAGCGGGCCGAGCACCAGGCAGCCGACGATCCCGACCGCGCCCCAGTCCTCCAGCGGCCAGAACGGCCCCCACCCGTACCAGACGACCTGCCCGAGCCACGGCGCGACCAGCACGCCCTCCACGCCGTACACCAGCGCGGCGGCGGGCAGCAGCCCCAGCAGCAGCCCGACCGGGATGTTCAGCAGCGTCCACAGCAGGTCGCGCCAGGTCGCCGGGTCGCGCAGCAGCCACCACACCCAGCGGGGCGACAGCCGCGCGGCGGGCTCGGGCCGGTAGGGGAGCGGGACCGGCACCCCCGACCACTCGGCCGCCCACGCCCGCTGCTGGTTGGCCAGCGCCCGCACCGCCATCAGCGTCGCCGGGGCCAGCACCAGCCCGACCCCGATCGGGATCAGCGCCACCGACACCACCGCGACCACGAACAGCGCGATCCCGACCTGCGACAGCACCGCCTGGACCAGGCCCCGGACGGCCGGCACCAGCCCGCGCCGGGCCGTCGCCTCGAACCGGGCCGCCACGCCCCCGTCGTCGTCCACCGTCACTCCTTCGCCCACCGCGTCCACCGCGGTCGGCTCCATTGTGGGAGCAAACCGGACGCGGGGCAGTGGGCCTAGGTCCACTTTCAGCGGCCCGTTCCGCCGCGCGGGCGCCCGGCGGGCAGGGCGGGGCGATGCCGGCGGCGAATCCCCTGGGCCGGGCTTTGGAAACACGGCCGCTTCCCTGGACAATGCACGGGGACATCCAGGGGAGAAAGCGAATCGAACTCGTGACAGCCACCATCAGCCAGACCGCCACCGACCAGACCCTTCCGGGGACCGCGCCGGTCACCCGGCGGATCGCCGACGAGCTCGGCGTCCGCGAGGGCCAGGTCCGCGTGGCGGTGGACCTGCTCGACGGCGGGGCCACCGTCCCGTTCATCGCGCGCTACCGCAAGGAGGCCACCGGCGCCCTCGACGACGCGCAGCTGCGCGCCCTGGAGGAGCGCCTGCGCTACCTGCGGGAACTGGACGAGCGCCGCGCCGCGATCCTGGAATCGATCGAGTCCCAGGGCAAGCTGACCGACGAGCTGCGCGCGCAGCTCGTGGCCGCCGACTCCAAGGCGCGGCTGGAGGACATCTACCTTCCCTACAAGCCCAAGCGCCGCACCAAGGCGCAGATCGCGCGCGAGGCCGGGCTGGAGCCGCTCGCCGAGCTGCTGCTGGGCGACCCGTCCCACGACCCGCAGGCCGCCGCCGCGCAGTTCGTGGACGCCGACAAGGGCGTGGCCGACGCGACCGCCGCGCTGGAGGGCGCCCGCGCCATCCTCGTCGAGCGCTTCGCCGAGGACGCCGACCTGATCGGCGCGCTGCGCGAGCAGATGTGGACGCGCGGCCGCGTGGTCTCCCGCGTCCGCGAGGGCAAGCAGGAGTCGGGCGCGAAGTTCGCCGACTACTTCGACTTCGCCGAGCCGTTCGCCAAGCTGCCCTCGCACCGCGTGCTCGCGCTGTTCCGGGGCGAGAAGGAGGAGGTCCTCGACCTCGACCTGTCGCCGGAGGAGAGCGAGCCCGAGCCGGGCGAGCGCAGCGCCTACGAGATCGAGATCGCCCGCCGGTTCGGCATCACCGACCAGGGCCGCCCCGCCGACAAGTGGCTGGGCGACTGCGTGCGCTGGGCCTGGCGCACGCGCGTCCTGGTGCACCTCGGCATCGACCTGCGCACCCGGCTGCGCCAGGAGGCCGAGGACGAGGCCGTCCGGGTGTTCGCCGCCAACCTGCGCGACCTGCTGCTGGCCGCGCCCGCCGGGACCCGCGCCACCATGGGCCTGGACCCGGGCCTGCGCACCGGCGTCAAGGTCGCGGTCGTGGACGGCACCGGCAAGGTCCTGGCCACCGACACCATCTACCCGCACGAGCCGCGCCGCCGCTGGGACGAGTCCATCGAGACCCTCGCCCGGCTCGCGCGCGAGCACAAGGTGGACCTCGTCTCCATCGGCAACGGCACCGCCTCGCGCGAGACCGACAAGCTCGCCGCCGACCTCATCGCCCGCCACCCCGACCTGAAGCTCACCAAGATCATGGTGAGCGAGGCCGGCGCGTCGGTGTACTCGGCCTCCGCCTACGCCGGGCGCGAGCTGCCCGGAATGGACGTCTCGCTGCGCGGCGCGGTCTCCATCGCCCGCCGGCTGCAGGACCCGCTGGCCGAGCTGGTCAAGATCGACCCCAAGTCGATCGGCGTCGGCCAGTACCAGCACGACCTGTCGGAGGTGAAGCTGTCGCGCTCCCTCGACGCCGTCGTCGAGGACTGCGTGAACGCCGTCGGCGTGGACGTCAACACCGCCTCGGCGCCGCTGCTGACCCGCGTGTCGGGCATCGGCGAGGGCCTCGCCGAGAACATCGTGGCCCACCGCGACGCCAACGGCCCCTTCCGCAGCCGCGCCGGGCTGCGCGAGGTGCCGCGCCTCGGGCCCAAGGCGTTCGAGCAGTGCGCGGGCTTCCTGCGCATCCCCGGCGGCGACGACCCGCTGGACGCCTCGGCCGTGCACCCCGAGTCCTACCCGGTGGTGCACCGCATCCTGGAGGCCGCCGGGAGCGACATCAAGGGCCTGATCGGCAACACCGCCACGCTGCGGTCGCTGCGGCCGGCCGACTTCGTGGACGACACCTTCGGCCTGCCGACCGTCACCGACATCCTGGCCGAGCTGGAGAAGCCCGGCCGCGACCCGCGCCCGGCGTTCCGGACCGCGACCTTCAAGGAGGGCGTGGACAAGCTGTCGGACCTGGAGCCCGGCATGCTGCTGGAGGGCGTGGTCACCAACGTGGCGGCGTTCGGCGCGTTCGTGGACGTGGGCGTGCACCAGGACGGCCTCGTCCACATCTCCGCGATGTCGGACAAGTACGTCGCCGATCCGCGCGACGTCGTCAAGCCCGGCGACATCGTCCGGGTGAAGGTCCTGGACGTGGACCTGCCGCGCAAGCGCATCTCCCTCACCCTGCGGCTGCAGGACGAGACCGACAAGCGCGGCGGCGAGCGCGGCGAGCGCCAGCCGCGCCAGGGCGGCCGTAGCGGCGGGCAGAACCCGCGCGGCCAGGGCGGCGGCGGCCAGGGCGGCGGCCGCAACCAGGGCGGGCGCGGCGGCCAGAACCGCGGCGGTGGCCAGGGTGGCGGGCGCGGCGGCCAAGGCGGTGGCCAGGGCGGCGGCGGGCGCGGCGGTCAGGGCGGCGGCGGCAACAGCGCCATGGCCGACGCCCTGCGGCGCGCGGGCCTGGACAAGGGCCTCCCGCGCCAGCAGGACCGCAAGGGCCGCTGACGGCGAAGGCCATTGACGGCGAGGGCCCCGCTCCGGAACACCGGAGCGGGGCCCTTCCCGGTTCAGTGCGTCGCCGCCGAGCGGCCGGGACTCAGGCGGGCGGGCCGGGCGGACGGCCCTGGCCGCGATCGGCCGGGTCGGGCCCCTCGGCGGGGCCCTCCGGCGGGCGGTGGCCCTCACGCCAGTAGGGGCCCTTGCCCAGCGGATCGTGCGCGTACGGGCTGCGCGGCGGGACCTGGCCGCGGCCGGGCGCCCCGCCGGGTGCACCGCCGGGCGGGCGGCCCCGCACCGGCGGCACCTGGTCGAGCGGCGGCACGTCGTAGGGGGTCGGGGCGGCCGCCAGGCCC
The DNA here is from genome assembly GCA_050936435.1 of Spirillospora sp. CA-253888. Taxonomy (GTDB): domain Bacteria; phylum Actinomycetota; class Actinomycetes; order Streptosporangiales; family Streptosporangiaceae; genus Spirillospora. The sequence continues at coordinate 1,755,867 of JBNJMT010000001.1, read as the reverse complement.
AGCGACGACACCCCCGAGGTCGGCCGGCCGAGCGCCGGGCCGCCGAACGGGTCCTGCGCGGGCGGCACCACCTCCTCGGGCTCCGGCAGGTCGTTGGCGGGGACCGGCCGGTGCCGGGGGAACTGCGCGACCGCGGCCGCGCCCAGCGCCAGCGCGCCCACCCGCAGCAGCGCGTGCGGGCCGTCGGAGGGCCACGCCTCGTCGTACACGAAGGTGCCCATCAGCAGCAGGTAGGACTTGGCGCTGACGGTCATCACCGCCGCCACGATCGTCACCCGGCAGCGCTGGAACGCCGCCACCATGATCCCGAAGCCCAGCGCCGCCGCCAGCACCGTCACGTACGGGTAGGGGGTGGCGAGGATGCCGAGCCCGTCGGAGCTGGAGTCGCTCCACCCCTTGATGGCGAGCTCGGCGGTGCCCACCGGGAACCCCGACGCCAGCCCGTAGGCGATCCCGGTCACCGGGCGGGCGTGCCGCCCGTCGGGGCGGTAGTCGCCCAGCACGATCAGCAGCAGCGGCACCACGATCGCGGGCCCCACCACCACCGCGAGCTTCCACGTCGGCACCTCCACCGCCTCGATCGGCGGCGGATTGCCGGTGGAGGCCACCAGCATCAGGATCGCCACGCCGATCAGCACCAGGCTCAGCCACTCGCGGGCGGTGAGCCGGTCGCCGAAGAACAGCATCGCGATCACCAGCAGCGGCACGATCCCGGACATGAAGATCGGGACGGCGATGCCCAGCGACACCTGCGTCAGCGCCAGGATCTGCAGGGTGAGCCCGCCCAGCACCAGGGCCAGCGCCACCAGGAAGATCCAGTTGCTGAGGATCGTCCACGTCATGTGCAGGATGCGATTGCCGCGCAGGGTCGCCATGCGATCGGCCGCCAGCTTGAAGACGGCGAAACCGAGGTAGTACAGCACGGTGGCACCAAAAGCCGCAGCTATCCCGTTCATCCCGGAAGAGTATGGGGGCACATGGTGCTCCATGTCACATGCCCAGGTGGCGGCGGCCATGGACCACCCGGAGGTATCGGACGCCCGCCGGGCGGGTTCGGGGCGGCCTTGTCGGCCGTCGGTGTCCGCACCGACCACCCGGACCCCATAGACTTGGCGCGCACGGGCGCGGAGGCCGGTTCTTCGGCGTGCCCGCGCCCACCTGAGAGCCTGAGAGACTGACTGGCTGAGTACGCGTCGAACGCCGCGGCCGAGACAGCGCCCGATCAAGGAGACACACCCCAGTGAAGACCGATGTCGAGGAGCTGACCCCCACGCGGGTCAAGCTCACCGTCGAGGTTCCGTTCGACGAGCTCAAGCCGAACCTCGACAAGGCGTACAAGGAGATCTCGCAGCAGGTACGCATCAAGGGCTTCCGGCCCGGCAAGGTGCCCGCCCCGCTGATCGACAAGTACGTCGGCCGGGGTGCCGTCCTGCAGGAGGCCGTCAACGACGCCCTTCCCGAGCTCTACGGCCGCGCCGTCGAGGAGACCGAGATCTTCGTGCTCGGCCAGCCCGACGTCGAGGTCACCGAGCTCGACGACGGCAAGCAGTTCGCCTTCACCGCCGAGGTGGACATCCGGCCCAAGTTCGAGGTGCCCGACTACGACGGCCTCGAGGTCGTCGTGGACGACGCCGAGGTCACCGACGAGCAGGTCGAGGAGACCCTCGGCAACCTGCGCGAGCGCTTCGCCTCGCTGACCGCCGTCGAGCGGGAGGCGCAGGAGGGCGACTTCGCCACCATCGACCTGGTCGCCAAGATCGACGGCGAGGAGGTCGAGGACGCCTCGACCACCGGCTTCTCCTACGAGGTCGGCTCCGGCACCGCGATCGAGGGCCTGGACGAGGCGCTCACCGGCCTGAAGGCCGAGGAGTCCAAGACCTTCACCAGCACCCTGGCCGGCGGCGAGCACGCCGGCGAGGAGGCCGAGGTCACCGTCACGGTGCAGAACGTCAAGGTCAAGAACCTCCCCGAGGCCGACGACGAGTTCGCGCAGATGGCCTCGGAGTTCGACACCGTCGAGGAGCTGCGCGAGGACGTGCGCACCCGCCTCGGCCGCCAGGTGAAGCTCCAGCAGCTGTCGGACGCCCGGGACAAGGCCCTGGAGGCCCTCCTGGAGAAGGTCGACATCCCGCTGCCGGACAAGGTCGTCGACGAGGAGGTCGCGCGCCGCCACCAGCAGCTGGAGCAGCAGCTCCAGATGGCCGGCATGTCCAAGGAGGACTACCTCAAGGACGAGGAGAAGTCCGAGGAGGAGTTCGACGCCGACGTCGCCGACGCCGCGCGCCAGGCCGTCAAGGGCGGCTTCGTCCTCGACCAGCTCGCCGTGCAGGAGGAGCTGGGCGTCGAGAACGAGGAGCTCAGCGAGTACGTGGTCACCCAGGCCATGCAGATGGGCGTGGCCCCGCAGCAGCTGGCCCAGTACCTCACCGAGAACAACCAGCTCCCGGCCATCGTGTCGGAGGTGCTGCGCAACAAGGCGCTGAACCTCATCGTCGAGCACGTCACGATCAAGGACGAGTCCGGCAACGTGATCGACGCCGAGGCCGTGCAGCGCGAGCTGAACGGTGAGACCGGCGAGACGGTCGAGGCCGCCGAGGCCGAGGTCGTCGCCGAGGCCGAGGAGATCGCCGACGCCACCGAGGCCGCCGCCGAGGCCGACGAGGCCGACGCCGCGGCCGCCAAGGAGGCCAACGCCGAGGCCGAGGCCAAGGCCGACGCCGAGGACGCCAAGAAGGACGCCTGACGTCCCACCACGCTTCGCCCGCGCGCGGGGGAGCGCGTCCCCCGAGGACGCCTTCCACCGCGCGCCGGGCAAGGCTGATCGTGCGCATCGTCATGTATGCGCAAAGAACGCCCCGTGCCGGTCTCCGGTGCGGGGTGTTCCCGTTTACAGGATCTTGATGCCCGGATACGCCGCCAGCGAAAAGCCGCCCCCGCGGGCTTAAGCGGGGGGCCCAGCGCGTTAATGTCCAATCATCCGTACCGATAAAAGGACCGGAGGAACACCCGGTGAGCATGCCTCCGACTTTCGATGAGTCGTCGCGGGTCCAGGCGCGGGTCGCTGAGGCGCCCCTGCTGCCCCTGGGCGACCAGCTGTTCCAGCGGCTGCTGCGCGAGCGCATCGTCTTCCTCGGCCAGCAGGTCGACGACGACATCTCCAACCGCATCTGCGCCGAGCTGCTGCTGCTGTCGGCCGAGGACGGCCGTCGCGACATCACGCTCTACATCAACTCGCCCGGCGGCTCCGTCACCGCCGGTATGGCGATCTACGACATCATGCAGTACGTGCCGAACGACATCGTCACCGTGGGCATGGGCCTCGCGGCGTCGATGGGGCAGTTCCTGCTGTGCGCGGGCACGCCGGGCAAGCGCTACGCCCTGCCGCACGCGCGCATCATGATGCACCAGCCGTCGGGCGGCATCGGCGGCACGGCCTCCGACATCAAGATCCAGGCCGAGCAGATGCTGTACGTCAAGCAGACGCTGGCCCAGAAGATCGCCGAGCACACCGGTCAGTCGGTGGACCAGATCGAGAAGGACTCCGACCGGGACCGCTGGTTCACCGCCGACGAGGCCAAGGACTACGGTCTGGTCGACCACGTGGTGCTGAGCGCCAACCAGGTGCCCTCCGAGGGCCCCGTCTCCTGACGACCTGATCATTAAGCGGAGGCACTGAAGTGAGCGATCTGATCCGTCCCCAGATCCAGGCGGGGGGCACCGCGATGCCGGTGGACAACCGCTACATCATTCCGTCGTTCGTGGAGCGCACCACGTACGGGGTCAAGGAGATGAACCCGTACAACAAGCTCTTCGAGGAGCGGATCATCTTCCTCGGCGTGCAGATCGACGACGCGTCGGCCAACGACGTGATGGCGCAGCTGATCACGCTGGAGTCGATCGACCCCGACCGCGACATCAGCATCTACATCAACTCGCCCGGCGGCTCGTTCACCGCCATGACGGCGATCTACGACACCATGCAGTTCGTGAAGCCGGACGTGCAGACGGTGTGCATCGGCCAGGCGGCCTCGGCCGCGGCCGTGCTGCTGGCGGCCGGCACGCCCGGCAAGCGGGCGGCGCTGCCCAACTCGCGGATACTGATCCACCAGCCCGCGACCGAGGGCACCTACGGCCAGTCCAGCGACATCGAGATCCAGGCGCGCGAGATCATGCGCATCCGCGAGCTGCTGGAGGAGATCCTGGCCAAGCACAGCGGCAAGACCATGGAAGAGGTCCGCAAGGACATCGAGCGGGACAAGATCTTGACGGCGGCGGAGGCCAAGGACTACGGCCTCATCGACGACGTCTTCCTCAGCAGGAAGCGCAAAGCCGAGGTAGTGTCGTCCTGATACGACGGCACTGACGGCGTTTCCAGGGACCTGGAAGACCCCCCGCCCGGTCGTGATACTTCCGGGCGAGGGGCTTACCAAGTACCGATGAGGCGGTAACGTCGAGTCCAACGTCGAGAGCCTTCGGGACGAACCGAGCCGCACCGCATCCTCTCAGGCGCGCGGCCCCACGAAAAGGAGACAGTTGGGTGGCACGCATCGGCGACGGTGGTGACCTGCTCAAGTGCTCGTTCTGCGGAAAGAGCCAGAAGCAGGTCAAAAAGCTCATCGCGGGTCCGGGCGTGTACATCTGCGACGAGTGCATCGATCTCTGCAACGAGATCATCGAGGAGGAGCTCTCGGAGACCTCCGACCTCAAGTGGGACAGCCTGCCCAAGCCGCGGGAGATCTACGAGTTCCTGGACTCCTACGTCATCGGGCAGGAGGCGGCCAAGAAGGCCCTGTCGGTCGCCGTCTACAACCACTACAAGCGCATCCAGGCCGGGGAGAGCGGACGGGACGACCTTGTCGAGCTCGGCAAGTCGAACATCCTGCTGCTGGGCCCCACCGGCTCGGGTAAGACGCTGCTCGCGCAGACGCTCGCCAAACTCCTCAACGTCCCGTTCGCGATCGCGGACGCCACGGCGCTGACGGAGGCCGGATACGTGGGCGAGGATGTGGAGAACATCCTGCTCAAACTGATCCAGGCGGCCGACTACGACGTCAAGAAGGCCGAGACCGGGATCATCTACATCGACGAGGTCGACAAGGTCGCGCGCAAGAGCGAGAACCCGTCGATCACCCGGGACGTCTCGGGCGAGGGGGTCCAGCAGGCGCTGCTGAAGATCCTGGAGGGGACCACCGCGAGCGTGCCGCCGCAGGGCGGCCGCAAGCACCCGCACCAGGAGTTCATCCAGATCGACACCACCAACGTGCTGTTCATCTGCGGTGGCGCCTTCGCCGGCCTGGAGAAGATCGTCGAGTCGCGGGTCGGCAAGCAGGGCATGGGCTTCGGCGCGGTGATCCGCTCCAAGGCCGACGTCGACGAGTCGTCGGCGATGCTGGCCGACGTGATGCCCGAGGACCTGCTGAAGTTCGGGATGATCCCCGAGTTCATCGGCCGCCTCCCGATCATCACCAGCGTCCACAACCTGGACCGCGAGGCTCTGATCAACATCCTGACCGAGCCCAAGAACGCGCTGGCCAAGCAGTACCACCGGCTGTTCGAGCTGGACGGGGTGGACCTGGAGTTCACCGACGACGCCCTGGAGGCGATCGCCGACCAGGCCATCCTGCGCGGCACCGGCGCGCGCGGCCTGCGCGCGATCATGGAGGAGGTCCTCCTGTCGGTGATGTACGAGGTCCCGTCCCGCCAGGACGTGGCCCGCGTGGTCATCACCCGGGAGGCCGTGCTGGAGCACGTCAACCCGACCCTGGTGCCGCGCGAGCGCGCCAAGCGGGAGCCGCGCGAGAAGAGCGCGTAGCGACGCTGTGAGCCCCCGCCGGACCCACGAGGTCCGGCGGGGGCTTCGTCGTCACCGGACCGGGCCCTTGCCGGAAGGTGACACTTTCCTGGGACTTGTCTCCCCAGGCCTCTCTCAATGGCCTCAGCCTCACGCGAGTGCCTACCTGTCCTGGCGGGGCGAAGCCGGAGGCGAGCCCCGCCAGGACAGGTAGGCACTCGCAAAGCAACGGTCAGGGTGCGAGCGTTAGCGAGTGCCCTGGGCCGGGGCTTCAGAAGCACTACCGCCCTTGGCGGTCTCGCCGAGCCCGGCCTCGCGGGCCAGCACGATCGCCTGGGCGCGGTCGGCCACGTGCAGCTTCATGAAGATGTTGGACACGTGGTTGCGGACGGTCTTCTGGCTGAGGAACAGCGCGGCCGCGATCTCGGCGTTGCTGCGGCCCTGCGCGATCAGCTCCAGGACCTCCCGCTCCCGCTCGGTGAGCTGCGGGAAGGCGGCCTGGCGCGGATCGGGCATGTCGGTGAAGTAGGTGAGCACCCGGCGGGCGATGTCGGGCCCGTAGATGGCCTCGCCCGCCGCGACGGCCCGCACCGCCCGCGCGATCTCCTCGGCGCCCGACTCCTTGAGCAGATAGCCGCGCGCCCCGGCGCGCATCGCGGCGAACACCGAGTCGTCGTCGCGGAACATCGTCAGCACCAGCACGCCGATGCGGGGACTGGTGCGGGTGATGGTGCGGGTCGCCTCGATGCCGTTGCCGCCGGGCATGTGCAGGTCCATGACCACCACGTCCGGCTGGAGCTCGGCCGCCAGCTTCACCGCCTCGGGCCCGCTGCCGGCCTCCCCGGCGACCTCGATGCCGCCGATGGCCTGCAGCAGCCCCTTCAGGCCCTGCCGGAACACCGGGTGGTCGTCGGTGATGAGCACCCGGATCGCCTCTGCGCTGGTCACGTTCGTCCGCCTTCTCCGTTGGGGCCCTGAGGATAACCGGGCACCGTCAGCGGCAGCCGCGCGGTGACCACGGTGCCGCCGCCGGGCCGGGAGGAGATCGCGCAGCTGCCGCCGATCTCGGCGGCCCACTCGCGCATCGCCGCCAGGCCGCCGCCGCGCGCGACCCAGCCCGCCCGCACCGGCTCGGGCAGGCCCGCGCCGGAGTCGGCGACCATCAGGTGCAGGTCGTCGTCCCGGCTGAGCAGCACCAGCGCGGTGCCGGCGCGGGCGTGCCGGCGGATGTTGGACACCGCCTCGGTCACGATCCGGTACGCGGCGACCTCGACCGCGGCCGGCAGGTCGTCGGGATCGCCGTCGAAGCGCACGTCCACCCGGTCCGAGCAGCCGTCGGCCAGCGACTCGATCGCCCCGACCAGGCCGAGGTCGTCCAGCGCGGGCGGGCGCAGCCCGTGCGCCAGCTCGCGGATCTCGCCCACGGTCACCGCGAGCCGGTCGCGCAGCTCGGTCAGCACCGGCTCGATGCGCTCGGGCTCCCCGGCCAGGGTGAGGCGCGCCGCGTCCAGCGAGTGCGCGAGCCCCGCCAGGGTGGGGCCGAGCCCGTCGTGCAGGTCGTTGCGCAGCCGCCGCCGCTCCTCCTCGCGGCCCGCCAGGATGCGCTCCCGCGAGCGTTGCAGGTCGGAGGTCATGCGCAGCAGGTGGGGGATCCCGGCCAGGTGGGCGACCGCCGCGCCGGCGGCGAACGCCCCCGCCAGCCCGGCGGCGCGCGCCAGTGCCGCTCGCATCCGATTCCTCCCCGCGCTCGTGTCCTCGCCCGTCTGTGGCCAAGACTGGCCGCCGGGGCGACCCGGTGTCAGGTGACCGGTGTCCCGATCACGGCGGGAACCCGCCCCGCCCGGACTACTTCTCCCGCTCCACCTGGGTGCGGAACAGGCGCATCAGCGACGCCGTCGAGGAGACCGAGGTGCCCGGCGTGGTCGGCACCACCACGCCGAAGGAGCTGGAGGTCGCCCAGGCGCACTGCGAGATCGTCACGCCGGCGCCCGACACCTGCCCGCAGGCCGCCTTGCCGCCGTTCGGGCCGGGCGAGACCTCGGTGACCACCGACCCGGCCTTCCGGCCGGCCTCGCGGAAGCCCCGCACGAACGCGGAGGGGTTCCCCATGTCGCCGGTGCCGCCGACGAACATCACGCCCTGCGGCATGGTGCCGGTCGTGCCGCCGGAGGAGTCCTTGTAGAACGCGCTCACGAACGTGTCGATCTTGCCGTCGGTCTGCGACTCCAGCTGGCTGCGCAGGCTGCTCATCTGGCTGTTCAGCTGCGACTCGGTGGAGGTGTCGCGCACGCGCCCGGCCACCGAGGACGGGGCCGCGATGGTGTACTCGTCGCCGCCCGCGCGGGCGAGCACCACCACGACGATCCCGGCCACCACGATCAGCGCCAGCGCGCCGATCACCAGGCCGATGACCAGCCCGGCGCGGGACTTGGGCGGGCCGGGGGGAGGCCCGCCGTAGGGGCTCTGCCCGAAGGGGGCGCCGGGCCCGGGAGGTCCGGGGGGAGGGCCGTAGGGGCCGCCGGGAGGCGGCCCGCCGTAGGGTCCGGGGCTCTGGGGGACGCCGCCGTACGGGCCCTGCGGTCCGGGGCCCTGGGGGCCCTGCCCGTACGGTCCGGGTCCCTGCGGCGGTCCGCCCGGGGGGTTCCAGCTCATCTGTTCTTCTCCTCGTCAGCGGGGGTGGTCCTCGCGGGGGCGAGGACCATGGTGGTCTGCTCCGATCATCGCGGAGACCGCACGTGGCGGGTGCCGCGGCCCCGTAGAATCCGGTCCCGTGACAACGCCCAGCAATGAGCGCGGCCCGGGGGCCGCCGAAGTCGACCTGCCCACCCAGTATCAACCGGCTGACGTCGAGGGCAGGCTGTACGAGCGCTGGGTATCGGCCGGGTACTTCAGCGCCGACCCCGGGCGCGACCCGGGCCGCCCCGCGTACTCGATCGTCATCCCGCCGCCGAACGTGACCGGCTCCCTGCACATGGGGCACGCCCTGGACCACTCGATCCAGGACGCGCTGATCCGCCGCCGGCGCATGCAGGGCCACGAGACCGCCTGGGTCCCGGGCATGGACCACGCCGGCATCGCCACCCAGAACGTCGTCGAGCGCGAGCTGGCCAAGGAGGGCCTGTCGCGCCACGACCTCGGCCGCGAGGCGTTCGTGGAGCGGGTCTGGAAGTGGAAGGGCGAGTCCGGCGGCCGCATCCTCGGCCAGATGAAGCGCCTGGGCGACAGCGTGGACTGGTCGCGCGAGGCGTTCACCATGGACGAGGCCCGCGCCCGCGCCGTCCGCACGATCTTCAAGCGGCTGTTCGACGACGGCCTGATCTACCGCGCCGAGCGCATCATCAACTGGTGCCCGCGCTGCCTGACCGCGCTGTCGGACATCGAGGTCGAGCACTACGAGCGCGACGGCGAGCTGGTCTCGATCCGCTACAGCGACGAGGTCGTGGTCGCCACGACCCGCGCCGAGACGATGCTCGGCGACACCGCCGTGGCCGTGCACCCCGAGGACGAGCGCTACCGGCACCTGGTCGGCACCGAGATCGAGCTGCCGCTGACCGGCCGCCGCATCCCCGTGGTGGCCGACGAGCACGTCGATCCGGAGTTCGGCACCGGCGCGGTCAAGGTCACCCCGGCGCACGACCCCAACGACTTCGAGATCGGCCGCCGGCACGACCTGCCGTCGATCTCGGTCATGGACGAGCGCGGCGTGATCACCGCCGCCGGGCCGTTCCAGGGGCTGGACCGCTTCGAGGCCCGGCCCGCCGTGGTCGCCGCGCTGCGCGAGGAGGGCCGGATCGTCAAGGAGGTCCGCCCCTACGAGCACTCGGTCGGGCACTGCCAGCGCTGCTCCACGGTCGTCGAGCCGCGGGTGTCGCTGCAGTGGTTCGTCAAGGTCGCGCCGCTGGCCAAGGCCGCCGGCGACGCCGTGCGCGACGGCCGCGTCGAGATCCACCCGCCGGAGATGGCCCCGCGCTACTTCGAGTGGGTCGACAACATGCACGACTGGTGCATCAGCCGCCAGCTGTGGTGGGGCCACCGCATCCCGGTCTGGTACGGGCCGGACGGCGAGACCTTCTGCCCCGGCCCCGGCGAGGAGCCGCCCGCCGGGTGGACGCAGGACTCCGACGTCCTCGACACGTGGTTCTCCTCGGCGCTGTGGCCGTTCTCCACCCTCGGCTGGCCCGACGAGACGCCGGACCTCAAGCGCTTCTACCCGACCTCGGCGCTGGTCACCGGCTACGACATCCTGTTCTTCTGGGTCGCCCGGATGATGATGTTCGGCCTGTACGCGATGGACGGGGTCGAGCCGTTCAGGCAGATCGTGCTGCACGGCATGGTCCGCGACCAGAACGGCAAGAAGATGTCCAAGTCGTTCGGCAACGTCGTCGACCCGCTGGACTGGATCGACCGCTACGGCGCCGACGCCACCCGCTTCACCCTGCTGCGCGGCGCCAACCCCGGCGGCGACGTCCCGGTCGCCGAGGAGTGGGCGCAGGGCTCGCGCAACTTCTGCAACAAGCTGTTCAACGCCGCCCGGTTCGCGCTGCTGAACGGCGCGCACACCCGCGGCGACCTGCCGGACGAGATCACCGCCGTGGACGCCTGGGTCCTGTCCCGGCTCCAGCAGGTGACCGGCGAGGTGGACGCGCTGCTGGAGGGCTTCGAGTTCGCCAAGGCGTGCGAGACCCTCTACCACTTCGCCTGGGACGAGGTCTGCGACTGGTACGTCGAGCTGGCCAAGGTGCAGCTCGGCGACGACCGCCGGGAGGCGACCCAGCGGATCCTCGGCGAGGTGCTGGACAAGCTGCTGCGGCTGCTGCACCCGGTGATCCCGTTCGTCACCGAGGAGCTGTGGACCACGCTGACCGGCGCGGAGACGGTCGTCACCGCCGCCTGGCCCGCCGCCGACGACGACCTGCGCGACAAGGAGTCCGAGGCGCTGGTGGAGTCGCTGCAGCGGCTGGTCACCGAGGTCCGCCGCTTCCGCTCCGACCAGGGCCTCAAGCCCGGCCAGAAGGTCGCCGCGGTGCTGGAGTGGAACGGCTCGCCGCTCGCCGCCCACGAGGAGGGCGTGCGCTCCCTGCTGCGCCTGACCGCGCCGGAGGACGGCTTCTCGGCCACCGCGTCGCTGCCGGTCGAGGGCGCGGTCGTGCGCCTGGACACCGCCGGGGCCATCGACGTGGCCGCCGAGCGCAAGCGGCTGGGCAAGGACCTGGCCGCCGCGCGCAAGGAGGTCGAGCAGATGGGCCGCAAGCTCGGCAACGAGGCGTTCATGGCCAAGGCCCCCGAGGCCGTCGTCGCCAAGAACCGCGCCCGCCTGGCGCAGGCCGAGGCCGACATCGTGCGGCTGGAGGCCCAGCTCGCGGCGCTGCCGAGCGCCTGAGCGCCCGCCGTGCGGCGGGACCCGGCACCGGGTCCCGCCGCACGGCCCGCCGCGCCGTACGGCGCCCGTGCCGGCGTCACGGCCCGGTCTCGGAACGATCTCGGGAAAGCGGACGTAAACTGAGGCAGGGCGGGTCCGCGGAGATCAAGGGGTGCGCATGTCCGAGCAGCCGTTTCAGCCGCCACGAGCGCAGCTGCCCCCGGTCCGGCCGCAGCTGCCGGTGGTGCACGTCAACGTCCACCAGCCGCAGCAGCCGGTCGTGGTGACGCGGGGCAGCGACGCGGGCGTGCACGTCATCCACCTGATCATGACGGTGGTGACCTTCGGGCTGTGGCTGCCGATCTGGATCATCCATGCGATCGTCATGGCCGGGCGCCGTCCCGCGGTGGTGGCGCCGCTGCCCGGACCGGTCCTCGGCCCGCCGGTCACCGTGGTGCCCCAGCCGTGGGCCGGGCCCCCGCGCCCGCTGACGCCCGAGCAGACCAACCAGTTCGCCGTCAACCAGGTCAACGCCCGCGCCCAGCGCCGCCGCGAGGCCCGCCAGCTCGCGCTCGGCAACCCGCTGATGGCCCGCGAGCTGCGCATCGGCCGCTCCGACATCCCCGCCGAGCAGCGCGCCTACGACGACGGCGGCCTGATCGACGTCAACCAGGTCCCGGCCAAGGAGCTGACCCGCTTCGGCATCGACTACGAGACCGCCGAGCGCATCGTCGAGCTGCGCGAGCACACCGACGGCTTCACCTCCGCCGAGGACCTGGCGACCGTCGCCGACCTGCCGCCGCGGCTGCTGCCCGAGCTGATCGAGTACGGGCTGTACCTGCGCTGACCTGCGCGAACGGCGGAACCTGGCCCGCCCGGACGGCTGATCGGTCTACCATTGCGGTGATCAGAGCGCCGTGAGATGGTCACACACGCCGGGAGAACAATGGCCGATTCGCCCTCGGGGGTCCCCGGGCCGGCCGGATCCGCTCAGCCGTCCGGAGGCGCCGAGCCGCCCCCGCTGCCGCCCGCCCCGTGGGGCGGCTCCCCGCCCTGGTGGGCCGCGCACTCCGACGACGACCCGCCGTCCGCGGCCTCGCCGGGGCCCGCCGAGGCGAGCGGCCCGCAGCCGATGCCGGGGGCGCGTCCGCTGCCCGAGGCCCCGGCCACCGTCATGGACCTCGAGCCGCAGGGCGGCGCCGCGCCCGCCATCGCCGTTCAGTCCCTGCCCGCCTGGGAGGCGACGGGGCCGCTCCCGGCCGTCCCGAACGGCGCAGCGACGCCGGGCGAGGCAGCCTCGGGCGGCGCAGCCGGCGCCGGGCGCTGCGGCTCCGGGCGCCGGGCCGGGCCCGAGCGTTGCGGGGGCCGCGAACCGGCCGGGCCCGCCGGCCCTCCCCGGCGCCGGGGAGGCCACCGCCCAGCGCCGGGCCGTCCCGAAGATCGGGCTCGCCATCGGCGCGGTCTTCGCCGTCCTCATGGTGGTGGGCGCGGTGGTGCTGACCGCCGGAGGCGAGGAGCCCAAGCCGCGCATCGCGGCCGTGGCCACCACCTCCGGGCTGCACCGGGACGCCGGCGTGCCCGCCGCCAGCGCCGCCTACCCCTTCGTGTCGGCGGGCGTCCGTGCCGGGGGAGCGCAGGGCGTCAAGGAGGTCGTGGCGGTCTACAGCGACGCCCCGACCGGGATGCGCAGCGTGCTGTTCATGGGCGGGACGGGGCCGGTCGGCGATCCGGCGGCGTTCCTGACGCGGATCCGGCCCAGCACGTTCATCGCCGCAGACGGGACCGCCGACGCGGGCAAGGCGGGCGGCAAGGGGGACAAGGCGGGCGAGAAGGCGGCCGGCAAGACCACCTGCGGGACCTTCGCCGTCCTGGCCGACGTCCACGCCTACTGCGCCTGGGCCACCGAAGGCTCCTACGGCGTCGTGGCCTCCAACACGCCGCTGCTCGCCCCGCAGCCGGGCGCGCTGGCCGACCTCACCCGGCAGATGCGCGCCGACCTGGAGAAACGCTCCTAGAACAGGCGGGTGGTGTCGGCGTCCACCAGCGCCAGGACCAGGCCGATGAAGTAGACGGTGCCGAGCGCCGCCACCCGTCCCGACAGGTCGTCGAGGCGCAGGTCGGCGGCGTCCAGGACCCGCCAGGCGGGCGGCAGCGGCCGGGTGAAGCGCAGGTGCTGGTGGGGAAGGCGCACGAAGGTGACCGCAGGGGCGACCGGGAGGCGGTCGAGCGCGGCGATCGCGCCGTCCAGGTCCTTGTGGTCGGGAAGGCACAGCAGCACCCGGTCGATGCCGCCCCAGCGCTCCAGGGCGGCGGCCAGCGCGGCGGCGACGCCGGTGCCGTCGATCGCCGAGTCCGCCAGCAGTTCCAGGCCCGGCAGGCTGTGCCACGACAGCCGGCCCGGCAGGACGACCGATCCCAGCACCTCGCGCAGCCGCTCCGGCGCGGGGGCGGTCCCCCGCAGGCGCAGCGCGGCCCGGCCGCCGGTCTCGGCGCTCGCCCGGCCCAGACCCTCGGGCAGCAGCGCCTCGGGCAGGACGAAGGAGTCGGCGTACTCGACGGTCGCGCCGCCGCCGGTGCGGGCGGCGACCGTGCGGTCCAGGACCGCGCGGATCTCCGGCGGCTGGGGCGCGGAGACCACCGCGCGGGTCGCCGGGCCCGCCACCCCGGCCTTCTCGGCGGCGATGGCGGCCGGGGTGTCGCCCAGCACGCCCAGGTGCTCGCCGAACACCGGGGTGATCGCGACGGCGGCGGGCGGGAACAGCGACACCTCGTCGGAGCGGCCGCCCATCCCGGCCTCCAGCACCAGCACGTCCGCCGCCACGTCGCGGGCGTGCAGCACCCCGGCCAGCAGGAACAGCCCGGACGGCGCCAGGTGGCCCGCGGCGGGCGGGGGCAGCGCCGCGATCGCCCCGTCGAGCCGTTCGGCCAGGGGGACGAGCGAGGTCAGCGACCGGCCGTCCACCCGGATGCGGTCCCGGTTGTCGCGCAGCCCGGGGCTCGTCACCGTCAGGACCCGCCGCCCGGCCGCCGCCAGGACCGCCGAGGCGTAGGCGGCGGCCGTGCCCTTGCCCTTGGAGCCCACCACCGCGAGGACCGGGACGTCCGGGGACTCCGCGCCCAGCGCCCGCGCGAGCGCCCGCGCCCGGCCGAGATCGCGCCGCGACCCCGGGGCCCGCGCCCGCCACTCCCGGAAGAACACCTCGTCGGCCTGCCGCTCGTCCATACGCCACATGCTGTCACCGGCGGGTGTGGCGGGGGCTCGGGGAGGTCCCGAGTAGGCTTTCGCACAGGACTCCGGGGGCGTTTGGCCCGCCGGGGCGAGGGGCCGGGCGGACCTGCCGGCCGGAGCATCGAGGCGGGGAAGCACACAGTCGTGAGTCAGGTGAACGAGCCGGCGGACTACCGCGGCGCGGTGGGCGCGATCATGAGCCGCGGCGTGGAGTGGGAGATCGACCCCACCCTGGACCGCGTCCGCGACCTGGTGGACCTGCTGGGCGAGCCCCAGCGCGCCTACCCGGTGATCCACGTCGCCGGGACCAACGGCAAGACCAGCACCGCCCGGCTGATCGAGGCGCTGCTGCGCGAGCGGGGCCTGCGCACCGGCCTGTACACCAGCCCCGAGATGACCACCCTGCGCGAGCGCATCGCGATCGACGGCGAGCCGATCAGCGAGGAGCGCTTCGCCGAGACCTTCGCCGACGTGCTGCCCTACGCCGAGCTGATCGACGCCAAGCACGGCGTGCGGCTGTCGTTCTTCGAGCTGCTGACCGCGATGGCCTTCGCCGCCTTCGCCGACGCGCCGGTGGACGTCGCGGTCGTCGAGGTCGGCATGGGCGGTTCCTGGGACGCCACCAACGTCGCCGACGGCGCGGTCGCGGTGGTCACCCCGATCGGCCTGGACCACACCGCCTACCTGGGCGAGACCGTCGAGGAGATCGCCGGCGAGAAGGCCGGGATCATCAAGCCCGGCTCGGTCGCGGTGCTGGCCCAGCAGCCGGTCGCCGCCGCCGAGGTGCTGCTGCGCCGCGCCGCCGAGGTCGGCGCGCCGGTGGTGCGCGAGGGCATCGAGTACGGCGTGACCGGCCGCGACGTCGCGGTGGGCGGCCAGATGCTCGACGTCCGCGGCCTGCGCGGCGCCTACGAGGAGATCTTCCTGCCGCTGTTCGGCGAGCACCACGCCGAGAACGCCGCGACCGCGCTGGTGGCCGTGGAGGCGTTCGCCGGGGGCGCGCCGACCGCCGGCACCGCCGGGCTGGAGGCCGCCACCCGCATCGCCCCGGGCGAGGACTTCATCGGCGGCGACGAGGGCCAGCTCGACCCGGCGCTGGTGCGCAGCGGGTTCGCCAAGTCGGCCTCGCCGGGCCGCCTGGAGGTGGTCCGCACCGGGCCCACGGTGATCCTGGACGCCGCGCACAACCCCGCCGGGATGGCCGCGACCGTGGCCACCGTCACCGAGTCGTTCTCCTTCACCCGGCTGGTCGGGGTGTTCGCCGCCGCCGCCGACAAGGACATCGCCGGGGTGCTGGAGCAGTTGGAGCCGGTGCTGGCCGAACTGGTGGTCACCCGCAACTCCTCGGTGCGCTCGCTGCCGCCCGAGGAGCTGTACGAGCAGGCCGAGCAGATCTTCGGCCCGGAGCGGGTGCACCTGTCGGAGCGGCTGGACGACGCCATCGACCGGGCGATCGGCCTGGCCGAGGAGACCGGCGAGTACCAGGGCGCGGGCGTGCTGATCACCGGGTCGGTGGTCACCGTCGGCGACGCCCGGACCCTGCTGCGCGTGGAGGAGGGCCGATGAGCGCCCCCGCGGCGAAGGCCGACCCCCGGACCGATCAAGGAGCCCCTCGCATGAACCCCGCCCGCCGCCTGCTGTCCACCGTGCTGACCTGCGAGGCGATCGTGATCGCGCTGGCCGTCCCGGTGGCCGTCGCGGTGCAGAAGGTGGACGGCGCGACGGCGGGCATCGTCTGCGGCGGCCTCGCGGTGCTGTGCCTGCTGACGGCCGGGCTGCTGCGCTTCCCGTGGGGCGTGGCGATGGGCACGGTGGTGCAGGTGCTGATGCTGGCGACCGGGTTCATGGTCTCCACCATGTTCCTTCTCGGCATCGTGTTCGGCGCATTGTGGGCGACGGCCATTTGGCTCGGACGCAAGGCGGAGAACGCGCAGGCGCAGTAAATTTGCGGGGACGGCACCGCAATTCATCCGCCGATATTCGCGATTCTTTTTTATCGCTCAAATCCGACATCCGGCCCTTTCTGGGAAATGTGTCGGTGGATGACGTCCGCCTAAGGAGAAGGCCGTGTCCCCCGACGCCCGCGAACCCGCCGAATCCCTTCCCGAACCCGCCGCCGACCCATCGGCCGACCCCTCCGTCGATCGGGGCCCCGCCGCCCCTGCGCCCCGCATGCCGGTGCCGGAGCTGTTCGACCCGCCGCCCGACCGGCCGCCGACCGGCGACACGCCCGGCGGCCTGGCCGATGGCCCCGCCTCCGCCGACCTCCCGTCCGGAGCGGGCGACGGGTCCGGCGGCACGGGCGTGCGCCGCTCCGCGACGATCGCCGCCGTGCTGGTGACGGTCACCGCGCTGCCCGCCGTCGTCCTCGCCCTGCCCGACACCACCCTCAACGTCGTGGACGAGGCGGGCACCGCCCTCGGCCTGCGGGCCGGCGGCCTGCGCGACCTGCTGCGCGCCACCGGCCTCACCCTGCCCGCGCTGCTGCTGGCCGTCCCGCCCGCCGCCGTCGCCGCCCGCCGGCTCCCGGTCCGCGCGGTGCTGGTCACCGGCCTGCTGATCCTGCTGGCCGGGGTGCTGGCCGCGCCCATGGCCGGATCGGTCGCCGCGATCGCCGCCGTCCGCGCCGGGCAGGGCGTGGGCGCGGGCATCGTGCTGCCCGCCGTCCTGCTGCTGGTCTGGGAGCGCCGCGACAACGCCCTCACCGCCCTGTGGGCCGGGACGCTCGCCGCCGCGCTGCTGGCGGCGATGCCGCTGGCGCTGCGCGCGGTCCCGATGCGGGTCAGCGAGACCGCCGCGCCCATCGCGTGGCACACCGCGCTCGCCCCCTACCGCTGGCCTGCCGCGGCCGCGTTCGCCGCCGCCCTGCTCTGCGTGCTGCTGCGCGCGGCGGCGCGCGGCCGCGGCGACCGCCCCCTGCCCGCCTTCCGCCACGCCGAGCGCGGCCGGCTCGTGCTGCCGCTGGTCCCGGCCGCGGGGTTCGCGTTCCTGGCGATGATGACCACCTACGACTGGTCGCCCGGCGCCCAGTTGACGGTCGCCGGGACCGCGCTGCTGGCGCTGCTCGGCCTCGCCGTCGTCGGCGGCCGCGACACGACCGCGGGCAGCCCGCTGGCCTGCGCGCTGGTCATGGTGTCGGCGGGCCTGTTCACCTACCCGCTGGCCGCGCCGCTGGCGGGCCTGGCCGCCGCCCACGCCCAGGCCGAGGGCGACCCGGCGGGCCTGCCGACGGCGCCGTTCGCGGCGGGGGCGGCCGCCGCGCTGCTGGGCGCGCTGGCCACCGCGCGGCTGTCCCGCGCGGGCGCGCGCACCGCGGTGCTGGCCGGGCACGGCCTGATCGTGGTAGCGGTGCTGCTGGCGCTGGCCACCGACGTCACCGGCGACCGCTGGACGCTGCTGATCCCGCTGGTCCCGCTCGGCGCGGGCGTCGGCGCGGCCCTGGCCGCCTCGCTGCGCGACGCCGGAGTCGGCGCGGCGCTGTTCGGGCTGACGTTGTGCTTCCCGGCGGTGCTGACCGGCCAGCTCCTGGTGCTCTCGCTCCAGGTCGACCGGCTCCAGCGCGTCGACCCGGTCACCGAGGCGCAGCGCCTGTACGGGCTGACCGCCGGATACCGGGTCTGGCTGATCGTCGCCGGGGTGCTGGCGCTGCTGCTCGCCGCGCTCGTGGCGAAGACGACCGCCGGAGCCGTCGCCGCGTCGGCCGTTCCCGGCGCGGGCTCGGAAGGGGGTTCCGCAACGGACTCCAAGGCGGGCGCCGGCAAGGGCTCCGACGAGCGCACCGGGACGGGTTCCGAGGCGAGCACGGGGACGGGTTCCGGGGCGAGCAGCGGAACGGGCTCCGAGGGAGGCTCCGGAGCCGGGGCCGACGCCGCCGGGCGCACCGCCGCCGCGCCCTGATCGGCTCTGTGCGGCGGTCCCGGAGGCGCGAGGCGGGTAGGATTCGCCCCCAGAGGTGTGCAGGCCGCGCAGCGGCCACGCCCCCCGCGATCGGCGGGGCGCGCGTCCACCCCATTCCACCTGCTTGAGGAGAAATACCCGTGTCCGAGCGCACTCTTGTCCTGGTCAAGCCCGACGGTGTCCGCCGCGGCGTCGTCGGCGAGGTCATCTCCCGGATCGAGCGCAAGGGCCTGAAGCTCGTGGCGCTGGAGCTGAAGAACCTGCCGCGCGAGACCGCCGAGGCGCACTACGAGGAGCACGCCAGCAAGCCGTTCTTCGGCGAGCTGGTCGAGTTCATCACCGGCGGTCCGCTGGTCGCCCTGGTCGTCGAGGGCCCGCGCGCCATCGAGGCGTTCCGCGCCCTGGCCGGCGCCACCGACCCGGTCAGCGCCGCGCCCGGCACCATCCGTGGCGACTTCGCGCTGGAGATCGGCGAGAACATCGTGCACGGCTCCGACTCGACCTACTCGGCCGAGCGCGAGATCAAGCTGTTCTTCCCCGAGCTGGGCTGAACCGCGTCCCCGTGAGGGGATCTCGACACACGCGGGCCGGATACCTCCGGCCCGCGTGTGTTTTGCCGAAAACTCACCTGGTGAGGGCCCGTTTCTTGATCCGCTCACGGCGGAGGGGCGACTGTCCCGGCACCCTCGGGCACGTTACGATGGGGAAGCCGCTCTGCACGCCCGACAACATGAAGGGCTCCCTTTCTTCATGGGTAACAAGCTGTCGTTTCTTGGCCGTGATATGGCGGTCGATCTAGGCACCGCCAACACGCTGGTGTACGTGCGCGGACGCGGCATCGTGCTGAACGAACCCTCCGTGGTCGCGATCAACACCAACACCGGCAAGATCGTCGCGGTGGGCATCGAGGCCAAGCGCATGATCGGCCGCACGCCCGGCAACATCGTGGCGGTGCGCCCTCTCAAGGACGGCGTCATCGCCGACTTCGACGTCACCGAGCGGATGCTCCGCTACTTCATCCAGAAGGTCCACAAGCGCCGCCACTTCGCCAAGCCGCGCATCGTGGTGGCCGTTCCCAGCGGCATCACCGGCGTCGAGCAGCGCGCGGTGAAGGAGGCCGGCTACCAGGCCGGCGCCCGCCGCGTCTACATCATCGAAGAGCCCATGGCCGCCGCGATCGGCGCCGGGCTGCCGGTCTACGAGCCCACCGGCAACATGGTCGTCGACATCGGCGGCGGCACCACCGAGGTCGCCATCATCTCGCTCGGCGGCATCGTCACCAGCCAGTCGGTCCGCGTCGGCGGCGACGAGCTGGACCAGGCCGTCATCTCCTTCTCCAAGAAGGAGTACTCCCTGATGCTCGGCGAGCGCACCGCCGAGGAGATCAAGATGGCGATCGGGTCGGCCTACCCCGGCGGGGAGGACGAGCCGCACGCCGAGATCCGCGGCCGCGACCTGGTCAGCGGGCTGCCCAAGACCGTGGTCATCTCCTCGGAGGAGGTGCGCCGTGCCATCGAGGAGCCGGTCAACTCGATCGTGGACGCGGTCAAGACCACCCTGGACAAGTGTCCGCCGGAGCTTTCGGGGGACATCATGGACAGGGGGATCGCGCTGACCGGCGGCGGTGCACTGCTCAAGCACCTCGACGAGCGATTGCGTGAGGAGACCGGGATGCCCATCCACATGGTGGACAACCCGCTGGACTCGGTGGTGCTGGGCACCGGCAAGTGCGTCGAGGACTTCGACTCGCTGCGCCAGGTACTGGTTCCGGAATCGCGGCACTGATCACCCGCAGGCGGAGGAATCGGGAGGTCGGTGGGTGAAGGACACCCGGCGGAGCCGTGTGGTCCTCGGGGTGCTGCTGGCGGTGGCGCTCCTGATGATCACGATCGACTATCGCGGCGGGGCGGACTCCCCGCTGCGCGGCCTGCGCGGGGTGGGCCAGGCGGTGTTCGGCCCGGTCGAGCGCGCGTCGGCGGCGGTGGTGCGGCCCATCGGCAACACCGTGGACGCCATCACCGACGCGCCCGACCAGCGCCGGCGCGCCGACCGCCTCGAACGCACCAACCATCGGCTGCGCGAGGAGCTGCGCTCCAGCCGCCTGGACAGCGGGCGCGCCCAGCAGCTGGACCGGCTGCTCGGCACCGCCGGCATCGGCGGCTACAAGATCAAGGCCGCGCACGTGATCTCCGCCGGGCAGGGCCTGGAGGACACCGTCACGCTGGACGTCGGCAGCCGCGCCGGGGTGCGCCCCGACATGACGGTGATGGGCGCCGAGGGCCTGGTGGGCCGGGTCGTGCGGGTCGGCCCCGCGACCGCGACGGTGCTGCTGGCCACCGACGTCACCTCCTCGGTCGGCGCCCGCCTGGAGGACTCCAAGGAGATCGGCATCGTGCAGGGCCGGGGCCGGCGGGGCCTCGGCGACGGCGGGGCGACCCCGCTGCGCTTCCAGCTGCTGGACGCCAACGCGCCCATGCGCGTCGGCCAGCGCCTGATCACCCTCGGCTCCCAGGGCGAGCGCCCCTACGTGCCGGGCGTGCCGATCGGGGTGGTCGAGCGCATCGACCGACCCGCCGGCGGCCTGACCCGCACCGCCTACATCCGGCCCTTCGTCCGCTTCACCAGCCTCGACGTGGTCGCGGTGGTGGTCGCGCCGCCCAAGACCGACCCGCGCGACGCGGTGCTGCCGCCCGCGCCGTCCCCGAGCCCGACGGCCAAGCCGTCCGGGCCGGCGGACGCGGACAGCGACAACGCCAACGACAACGCCAACGAGCCCACCCGGAAACCGTCCACGAGGGATTGATGTGCTGAACGCGCCCGAGCCGTCGGCGACCGGCCGCAACGTGATGACCGTCCTGGTGCTGGTCGCGGCGCTGATCCTCCAGGTCTCGGTCGCCAACCGGCTGCCGCTGCCGGGCGGGGTCACCCCCGACCTGGTGCTGCTGACGGTGGTGGCGCTGGCCCTGGTGAACGGATCGCTGACCGGCATGGTCGCCGGGTTCTGCGCCGGGCTGGCCGCCGACATCATCCCGCCCGCCGACCACACGCTGGGCCGCTACGCGCTGGTGTACTGCCTGATCGGCTACGTGTGCGGCATCGCCTCCACCGAGATGGACCGGCAGTCGCTGGTGCCGTTCCTGGCGGTGGCCGCGGGCGCCCTCGCCGGCACGGTGCTGTACGCGGCCACCGGCATGATGCTGGGCGACCCGCGCGCCTCGTGGACGATCGTGTCGCGGATGGTGCCGCTCCAGGTGCTCTACGACGTGATCGCCAGCCCGTTCGTGGTGTGGGCCGTGCTCCGCGTCACCCGCCGCTACGAACGCGGCGAGCGCGCCCGCAAGGACCGCTTCTCGGTGCCCGCCGCCCGGTACCGCGCCATGTCCGGGAGGGGGCCCGGCCTGTGAACTCGCGCACCCACTTCCGGCTGATGGTGCTGTACGTCCTGGTCGCGGCCATGCTGCTGGCGCTGACGGGGCGCCTGTGGGTGATGCAGGTGCTGGAGGGCGCGCACTACCGGCAGGTCGCCGCCGACAACCGCACCCGCGACATCGTGGTCCCCGCCGTCCGCGGCCTGATCCTGGACGCCAACGGCAAGCCGCTGGTGCGCAACCGCACCGCCCTGGTGGTGTCGGTCGACCGCACCACGCTGTCGCGGCAGAAGGACCGCGGCGCTGCCGTGCTGACCCGGCTGGCCGGCACGCTCGGCACCACCCGCGACGCGCTGGAGAAGAAGATCCGGCTGTGCGGGCCCGGGATCAAGCGGCCCTGCTGGCCCGGCTCGCCCTACCAGCCGATCCCGGTGGACGACCGCGTCGACCCCAAGCGCGCGCTGCAGATCATGGAGCGCCAGGAGGACTTCCCCGGCGTCACCGCGCAGGTCCAGGCGGTGCGCGAGTACCCCGAGCCGGACGGCGCCTCGGCCGCGCAGGCCCTGGGCTACCTCCAGCCGATCACCCAGGACGAGCTGGACAAGCGCAAGGGCCTGAAGGTCACCGGCTACAGCGGCGTCGACCTGATCGGCCGCGACGGGCTGGAGGCGGTCTACGACGCCGACCTGCGCGGCGAGCCGGGCTTCCGCAAGGTGCTGGTGGACAGCCAGGGCCGGGTCACCGGCACCGCCTCGGAGAAGGCGCCGGTCCCCGGCGGCTCCCTGGTCACCTCGATCGACGCCAGGGTGCAGGGCACGGCCGAGGACGCCCTGGAGAAGGCGATGAAGGAGGCGCGCAAGCGCGGCGAGAAGGCCGACGCCGGCGCGGCGGTCGTGATGGACGTGCAGACCGGGCGGCTGCTGGCGCTGGCGAGCTACCCCACCTACGACCCCGGCATCTGGACCGGCGGCATCTCCCAGGACGAGTACGACGCGCTGCTGGGCAAGAAGCGGGGCGAGCCGCTGATCTCGCGGGCCACCCAGGGGGCGTTCTCCCCGGCCTCCACCTTCAAGATCTCCTCGGTGGCGGCGGCGGTGCGCGACGGCTACGACATCAACGGCACCTACCCGTGCCCCGGCTCGTTCAACGTGGGCAGCCGCGCCTTCCGCAACTACGAGGGCCAGGGGCACGGCAGCATGAACCTGCACAGGGCGCTGGTGGTCTCCTGCGACACCATCTTCTACAAGTTCGCCTACGAGCAGTGGCTGCGCGACGGCGGCATGCACCCCAAGAAGAACCCCAAGGACCCCATGGTCCGGATGGCCCGCGACTGGGGCTTCGGCGCGCGCACCGGCGTGGACCTGCCCGGCGAGGCGTCGGGCCGCATCCCCGACCGCAAGTGGAAGCGCGACTACTGGAACGCGACCAGGAAGAGCGACTGCAAGGCCGCCCAGGACGGCTTCCCCGACGTCGCCAAGAGCGACCCGACCCGCGCGGCCTACCTGAAGTCCATCGCCAAGGAGAACTGCACCGAGGGCTTCAACTGGCGGGCCGGTGACGCGGCCAACCTGTCGATCGGGCAGGGCGACATGCTCGTCACCCCGCTGCAGCTCACCCGCGCCTACGCGACGCTCGCCAACGGCGGGCGGATGGTGGTGCCGCGGCTCGCCCAGGCCGTGGTGCGGCCCGACGGCGGCGTGGCCCGCCGGATCGACCCGCCGCCCGCGTCCCGGCTGCCGGTGGACGACAAGATCCTGAAGTACATCCGCGGCGGCCTCGCCGAGGTGACCAAGAAGGGCACCGCCGCCGGGGCGTTCAACGGCTTCGACTTCAAGAAGGTCGACGTGGCCGGCAAGACCGGCACCGGCGAGGTCTACGGCAAGGGCGACACCTCGTGGTTCGCCTCGTTCGCGCCGGTCGACAAGCCGCGCTTCGCGGTGGTGGCCATGGTGTCGCAGGGCGGCACCGGCGCCACCACCGCCGCCCCGGTCGTCCGCGAGATCTACGAGACGATGTACGGCCTGAACGGCCGCAAGCCCGCCCTGAAGGACGGCAAGCCCGCCGCCGGGCTGCCCAGGCTGCGCTACGACGGCACGGGGGCCAACCCGTGATCGGCAACATCGGGGCCGTCGAGGGCTACGGCGACCGCATGGTCTGGCGGCGGCGCGCCGCGGGCCTGCGCCGCCTGGACTGGACCCTGCTCCTCGCCGTGGCGGCGCTGGCGGTCGTCGGCGCGCTGCTGGTGCGCTCGGCGACCTTCCAGCTGCTGATCGAGCAGGGCAAGGACCCCAACGGCTTCCTCAAGCGGCACATCCTCAACCTCGTCATCGGCGTGCTGCTCGGCGCCGTGGTGGCGGTGCTGGACTACCGGCTGCTGCGCGCCTACGCGCCGATCCTGTACGGCCTGTCCTGCATCGGCCTGGTCGCGGTGCTGACCCCGCTCGGCGAGACCATCAACGGCTCGCACTCCTGGATCGTCATCGGCGGCGGCTTCCAGGTCCAGCCCTCGGAGTTCGCCAAGGTCGGCCTGGTGGTGCTGCTGGCGATGATCCTGGGCGAGCCGCGCGACGGCGAGGTCGGCCCGGGCCGCCGCGACGTGCTGCTGGCGCTGGTGCTGACCGGGGTGCCCGCCGCGCTGATCATGCTGCAGCCCGACCTCGGCACCACCCTGGTGTTCACCGCCGTGGTGCTGGGGATGCTCGCGATCTCCGGCGCGCAGAAGCGCTGGCTGTTCGGGCTGGTGGGCGGCGGCGTGGCGGCGGCGGTCGCGGCGGTCGTGTTCGGGCTGCTCAAGCCGTACCAGATCGCCCGCTTCACCGCCTTCCTGGACCCCTCGGCCGACCCGCGCGGCGCCGGGTACAACGCCCAGCAGGCCCGCATCGCGATCGGCTCGGGCGGGGTGGACGGCAAGGGCCTGTTCCAGGGCGAGCAGACCGGCGGCCACTTCGTGCCCGAGCAGCAGACCGACTTCATCTTCACCGTGGCGGGGGAGGAGCTGGGCTTCATCGGCGGCATGGTGATCGTGCTGCTGCTGGGCCTGGTGCTGTGGCGCGGCCTGCGGATCGCGACGCAGGCGGCCGACCTGTTCGGCACGCTGGTGGCGTCCGGGGTGGTGTGCTGGCTGGCGTTCCAGACGTTCGAGAACATCGGCATGACGCTGGGCATCATGCCGATCACCGGGCTGCCGCTGCCGTTCGTCTCCTACGGCGGCTCGGCGACCTTCGCCAACTTCATCGCGCTGGGGTTGCTGCAGGCGGTGCATCTGCGGCGACGGCCGTTCGACTAGGGCGGCGGCAGTACGCTAAAAGGTCTGTCCCGCGTCCCACCCTTCCTGGAGGACACCGTCATGTCCATCGAGTCGATCTTCCCGCGACTGGAGCCGCTGCTCCCGCGCGTGCAGAAGCCGATTCAGTACGTCGGCGGCGAACTGAACTCCCAGGTCAAGGACTGGGACGATGCGACCGTGCGCTGGGCGCTGATGTACCCCGACGCCTACGAGGTCGGCCTGCCCAACCAGGGCGTGCAGATCCTGTACGAGATCCTCAACGAGCGCGACGACGTGCTGGCCGAGCGCACCTACAGCGTCTGGCCCGACATGGAGCAGATCATGCGGGAGCACGGCATCCCGCAGTTCACCGTGGACGCCCACCGCCCCGTGACGGCCTTCGACGTGTTCGGCGTGAGCTTCTCCACCGAGCTCGGCTACACCAACCTGCTGACGGCGCTGGACCTGGCCGGCATCCCGCTGGAGGCCGCCGACCGCACCGACGAGCACCCGATCGTGCTGGCGGGCGGGCACGCCGCCTTCAACCCCGAGCCGATCGCCGACTTCCTGGACGCCGCCGTGCTCGGCGACGGCGAGGAGATCGCCCTGGCGATCACCGAGGTGATCCGGGAGTGGAAGGGCGAGGGCGAGCCGGGCGGCCGCGACGAGCTGCTGACGCGGCTGGCGGCGTCGGGCGGCGTCTACGTGCCCAAGTTCTACGACGTGACCTACCTGCCCGACGGGCGGATCCAGCGGGTCGCGCCGAACCGGCCGGGCGTGCCGTGGCGCATCGAGAAGCACACCGTCATGGACCTGGACAGCTGGCCCTACCCCAAGAAGCCGCTGGTCCCGCTGGCCGAGACCGTGCACGAGCGCTTCAGCGTGGAGATCTTCCGGGGCTGCACCCGGGGCTGCCGCTTCTGCCAGGCCGGCATGATCACCCGTCCGGTGCGCGAGCGGTCCATCGACACCATCGGCGCGATGGTGGACCAGGGCCTGAAGGAGTCGGGCTTCCAGGAGGTGGGCCTGCTGTCGTTGTCCAGCGCCGACCACAGCGAGATCGGCGAGGTCGCTAAGGGCCTGGCCGACCGCTACGAGGGCACCAACACCTCGCTGTCGCTGCCCTCCACCCGCGTCGACGCCTTCAACATCACCCTGGCCAACGAGTTCTCCCGCGGCGGCCGCCGCTCCGGCCTGACGTTCGCCCCCGAGGGCGGCTCGGAGCGGATGCGCAAGGTCATCAACAAGATGGTGTCGGAGGACGACCTCATCCGCACCGTCACGACCGCCTACGAGAACGGCTGGCGGCAGGTCAAGCTGTACTTCATGTGCGGGCTGCCCACCGAGACCGACGAGGACGTCATGGAGATCGCGGGCATGGCCCGCCGCGTCATCCAGGCGGGCCGCGAGGCGACCGGTCGCAGGGACATCCGCTGCACGGTGTCGATCGGCGGCTTCGTGCCCAAGCCGCACACCCCCTTCCAGTGGGCCGCCCAGTGCGACCACGAGACGGTCGACCGCCGCCTCAAGGCCCTGAAGGACGCCCTGCGGCAGGACAAGGAGTACGGCCGCGCGATCGGCCTGCGCTACCACGACGGCCAGCCCTCGGTGATCGAGGGCCTGCTGTCGCGCGGCGACCGCCGCGTCGGCGCCGTGATCCGCGCGGTCTGGGAGGACGGCGGCCGCTTCGACGGCTGGACCGAGCACTTCTCCTACGAGCGCTGGACCGCCTGCGCCGAGAAGGCCCTGGCCGACACGCCGGTGGACCTGGACTGGTACACCGTGCGCGAGCGCGAAGAGGTCGAGGTGCTGCCCTGGGACCACCTGGACGCGGGCCTGGACCGGGAGTGGCTCTGGCAGGACTGGCAGGACGCGGTGGACGAGACGGAGGTCGAGGACTGCCGCTGGACGCCGTGCTACGACTGCGGGGTGTGCCCGACGATGGGGACCGAGATCCAGATCGGCCCTACGGGACGGAAGATGCTGCCGCTGTCGGTGGTGTGAGCCTGCGCGAGTAGGCGGGGCCAGCGTTGTGTGAGCCCGCCGCTTGGGTTCGCCACTGCTCGGGTCCGCAACTGCTCGGCTCCACCGCCGTGCGGGCCCAGCGCCGTGCGGACCCAGCGCCGTGCGGGCTCGTCATCCCGGGTCCGTCACTCCGGGGCCGCCCCCCCGGCCCGTCATCGCGGGCCGTCACTGCGCGGCCCCACCGCCGTGTGAGCCCGCCCCCTTACCGCCTGCCGTGGTCGCGCCCGGCTTGCGCTAGCAAGCCGGGCGCGACCACGGCAGGCGCAGTCTTAACCCCTGCTTGCGCAGGGCTGGACGTTGCGGGCTGGGCTTGGCGGGGGTTCTGACCTCGACCCCGTGCGGGCTGGGGTTGGCGGGTATGTGGGCAAACCCGCGCGGGGCTAGGGTTGTTGGGTGCGTGGGCAAACCCGCGCGTGGTGCGGCTGGGCGGTCGGGTGTAGACCCCCACAGATCAAGTCGGTGCCTCGTCCTCGGCGAAAGCGGCTGTGTTTGCCTTGGGGGGATGTCCCCCCAAACCCCCACATCCGGGGCTCACCCGTCCTCACTCGCTGGCGCTCGCTCCGGGCGGGCGAGACCCGGGCAGGGGGCCTGCCCCCTACGTCCCCCGGCGGGGCGCTGCCCCACACCCCGCAACGGACGGCTTCGCCGCAGTGCTTGCTTACTGAGGCGGGGGCTCCGCCCCCGCACCCCCCACAAAGGCCGGGCTCCGCCCGCCGTGCTTTCAACAAGCTTGCTGGGACTCCGTCCCTCGCGGCCCCTGGGCAAGGGGCTCCGCCCCCTGGGCCCCTGCGGGCTTGGGGCTCCGCCCCTTGCCCCCGGTGTCACGCTGGGTCAGGTGGTTCGGGTCCCTGCGGGCCGGGGCTTTGGGAAGTGAGGAATTCGGGCATGTTCCCGTAGTCGGCAGAGGTTTGCGGAGGTCGCCACGGGCGCCGGGTCGTGAATCGGCTACGCCGGGGGCGCAAGCTCCTCGGCGGCCCCGTACTCTATAGAGAGACGTTTTCGACTCGACGCGAGTAGGAAGGACTACTGCCCTGGCTCCCATGCCGGAGGGTCCAGCGCCGGCCCCCGTGACCCAGCGCCTGCGAGTTCGCTACGCCAAGCGAGGCAGGCTGCGGTTCACCAGCCATCGTGACATTTCCCGGGCCGTGGAACGCGCCGTGCGGCGTGCCGGGATTCCTGTCGCGTTCAGCGCCGGATTCACTCCGCACCCGAAGATCTCGTATACGGGTGCGGCGGCGACCGGGACCGCCAGCGAGGCCGAATACCTCGAACTCGGGCTCACCGAGACCCGCGACCCTGCGCGGGTGCGAGCCGAGCTCGACGCGGCCCTGCCGGACGGGCTCGACATCCTCGATGTCGTGATCGTGCCGCCGGGGTCGGGCAAGCCGAGTGCTCTCGCCGATCGGCTCGCCGCGTCAGAATGGCGGATCAGGCTGGACGGTGTCGCATCCGACGACGCCGCCGCGGCCGTGGCCGCCTTCATGGCCGCCGAGTCCGTCGAGGTGGAACGCCTCACCAAGAAGGGACGACGCCGCTTCGACGCGCGTTCGGCCGTGTCCGCCATGGAGCTGGACCGGCGAGCCGCGGAGGCGGCCGATGCCCCTTGTGCGATACTTCGAATGGTTGTGCGGCACACCACACCCGCCGTACGGCCCGACGACATCCTCACCGGACTGCGCCAGGTCGCCGACCTCGCGCCGCCGTCACCGCCCTTGGTGACCAGGCTGGCGCAGGGGCCCTTGGACGCGGAAACCGGTGGCCTCGCGGACCCTCTGGGGCCCGACCGGGAGATCACGCAGCCGTCCGGCGACGACGCCGGGGCGGCGCGCGGTCCTGCGCACGAGCAGTCCGGAGAAGCCGCGAGCGCGGATGTCGTCAGCGCCCGACCGTAGGGCCGAAGCCGTGGCGACACGGAACCGGCTTTCAGGGTACGGCGGACGCGCCCCCGACGACTTCGTCGTCGTGTCCGGGACCGTTCCCGGGCGCGGCGGCACCGACGACTGACGGAGAGTTCCCGTGCGGCGCACCGCACCGGACCGCCCCCGGGCGGTTCCGGCGCTGTCGCGCCCGGGAACCTGACGGGAGATTGCCCGCATGCTTGAGAACGAAGCCGATTCGGCCACCGCCGAAGGCACCGAAGACCAGACCGGTCCCGTGGTGAAGCGCACCACCCGTACGCGCCGCCGCGCCGCCAGCCGCCCCGCCGGGCCGCCGCCGGAGGTCGACGACACCCCTCCGCCCGCCCCGAAGGCCGAGGCGCCGGCCCAGGCCGAGCCCGCGCCGCAGGTCGAGGACGCGCCGGAGCCCGCCGCCGAGAAGCCCAAGAAGGCCACCCGCACGCGCACCAGCCGGGCCGCCAAGGCCAAGGCCGAGCCCGTCGAGGAGCCCGCCGCGCAGGAGCCGGCCGCCGAGCAGCCCGCCGCCGAGCAGCCCGCCGAGAAGGCCGAGGCGCCGGCCCGCAGCCGCACGCGCAAGCGCGCCGTTCCCGAGGTCCCGCAGGCCGTTCCGGAGGAGGAAGAGGCCGCCGGCGGCGTGCCCCCGGTCGCCTTCCAGCCGCCGATGGTGGTCTTCCAGCCGCCGCAGCCCACCGCCGCCGCGCCGGTGAAGCCCGTCCAGGAGGAGAAGCCCGCCGAGCCCGCCGAGCCCGCGGAGCCCGCCGAGGACGCCGCCGACTCCGACGACGAGGACGAGAACGGCGACCGGCCCTCGCGCCGCCGCCGTCGCCGCGGTGGTCGCGGCCGCGGCCGCACCGGCCGTGAGGGCGGCGAGGACGAGGGCGACGACGACGTCGAGGCCAAGGCCGACGACGCCAGGGACGCCGACTCCGACGCCGACAAGGGCGCCCGCAAGAACGACAAGGCCGAGGCCGCCGAGGAGTCCGACGAGGGCGAGGGCGACGAGGACGACGACTCCGCCGGTGGCGGCAGCCGCCGCCGTCGCCGCCGCCGGCGCCGTTCGGGCACCGGCGATGCCGACAACGGCAACGACGACCCGCCCAACACCGTCGTGCACGTCCGCGAGGCCCGCGCCGTCGAGGACGAGGTCCAGTCGGTGCGCGGCTCCACGCGCCTGGAGGCCAAGAAGCAGCGCCGCCGCGAGGGGCGCGAGCAGGGCCGCCGCCGCCCGCCGGTGATCACCGAGGCCGAGTTCCTGGCCCGCCGCGAGTCGGTCGAGCGCGTCATGGTGGTCCGGCAGGAGGGCGAGCGCACCCAGATCGCCGTCCTGGAGGACGGCATCCTGGTCGAGCACTACGTCAACCGCAACACCCAGCAGTCCTACGTCGGCAACGTCTACCTCGGCAAGGTTCAGAACGTGCTGCCCTCCATGGAGGCGGCGTTCGTGGACATCGGCAAGGGCCGCAACGCCGTGCTGTACGCCGGCGAGGTCAACTGGGACGTCGCGGGCCTGGAGGGCCAGCCGCGCCGCATCGAGTCGGCGCTGAAGTCGGGCCAGTCGGTGCTGGTGCAGGTCACCAAGGACCCGCTCGGCCACAAGGGCGCCCGCCTGACCAGCCAGGTCTCGCTGCCGGGCCGCTACCTGGTGTACGTGCCCGACGGCTCGATGACCGGCATCAGCCGCAAGCTGCCCGACAAGGAGCGCAGCCGGCTCAAGCAGATCCTCAAGAAGATCATGCCGGAGAACGCCGGCGTGATCGTGCGCACCGCCGCCGAGGGCGCCACCGAGGCCGAGCTGGAGCGCGACGTGTCGCGCCTGGCCGCGCAGTGGGACAGCATCCAGAGCAAGATCAAGAACGCCGGCGCGCCGTCGCTGCTGTACGGCGAGCCGGACCTGACCATCCGCGTGGTCCGCGACATCTTCAACGAGGACTTCGCCAAGCTCGTGGTGGCCGGCGACGAGGCGTGGGACACCGTCTCGGAGTACGTCGAGTACGTCGCCCCCCACCTGGCCGACCGGGTGGAGCGCTACGAGGGCGACGGCGACGTGCTGGCCGCCTACCGGATCGACGAGCAGATCGCCAAGGCGCTGGACCGCAAGGTCTGGCTGCCCTCGGGCGGCTCGCTGGTGATCGACCGCACCGAGGCCATGACGGTCATCGACGTCAACACCGGCAAGTTCACCGGCCAGGGCGGCAACCTGGAGGAGACCGTCACCCGCAACAACCTGGAGGCGGCCGAGGAGATCGTCCGCCAGCTCCGGTTGCGCGACATCGGCGGCATCATCGTGGTCGACTTCATCGACATGGTGCTGGAGAGCAACCGCGACCTGGTGCTGCGCCGCCTGGTGGAGTGCCTGTCGCGCGACCGCACCAAGCACCAGGTGGCCGAGGTCACCTCGCTCGGCCTGGTCCAGATGACCCGCAAGCGGGTCGGACAGGGCCTGCTGGAGGCGTTCTCGGAGACCTGCGAGTCCTGCAACGGCCGCGGCATCCACGTGCACCTCACGCCGGTGGAGTCCAAGACCGACAAGGCGTCCTCGGGCAAGGAGGGCGGCCGCCGCCGCAAGCGCAAGGGCGACGTCGAGAAGGCCGTCGAGGAGAAGCTGGCCCAGCAGGAGGCGGCCAAGGACACGGCCGAGGAGCCCGAGCCCGAGCCCGAGCCGCAGGCCGCGGTGGAGGCCGCCGACGCCGCCGCCGAGGCGGCCGACGCCGGTGCCGCCACGCTGGAGGCCGTCGAGCCGGTCCCCGCCGACCTGAACGGCGCCGAGCCCAAGCCGAAGCGCGCCCCCCGCAAGTCCCGGGCGAAGAAGGCCGAGCCCAAGCCGGAGGCCGAGGCCGTTGAGGCCGCCGAGGCCCCGGCCGAAGCGCCGGCCGAGGCCGACGACCAGGCCGCCGCCAACGGCCGCCGCCGCCGCACCCGCCGCGCGCCCAAGGCCGAGCAGCCCGCCGAGGCCGTCAGCGCCGAGTGACCGGGGTGCCCGCCGCCGGTTCGCTTCCGGCGGCGGGCATCCGGTACTCTTAGATGCTGGCGCGCCGTGAGCGCGTCATCTCGACTTGCACCGGCAGGCACCGGTGCGCCCCCTCGCCGCTCTGGCGGAGGGACAGTGCAGAGAGCATCGCGGGAGCCGTCTCCCGCGATGTGCCGCCGTCCGGCCCCAGCCGGGCGGTAGGCCCTCAGCCGAGGGCTGGTTGACACCACGTGTGGGACCGGTTCAGTCCGGAAGCACGCGCTGACGAAGGGTTTCCGCGGTGTACGCGATTGTCCGCGCAGGCGGCAGGCAGGAGAAGGTGGCCGTCGACGACGTGCTCACCGTCGACAAGCTGACCGGCGAGGCCGGTGACACGGTCAAGCTCCAGGCCCTCCTGGTCGTTGACGGTGACAACATCGTCAGCAAGGCCGCCGAGCTGGCCAAGTACGAGATCACCGCCGAGATCGTCGGGGCCGTCAAGGGCCCGAAGATCAACATCATGCACTACCGGAACAAGACCGGTTACAAGCGGCGGATGGGTCACCGTCAGCCCTACACCGAGGTCAAGATCACCGGTATCAAGGCCGGGAAGTAAGAGGGAGCTGACCAATGGCACACAAGAAGGGCGCATCGTCCAGCCGTAACGGACGCGACTCCAACGCCCAGCGCCTCGGGGTCAAGCGTTTCGGCGGCCAGCAGGTGAACGCCGGCGAGATCATCGTCCGCCAGCGCGGCACCCACTTCCACCCGGGTCCGGGCGTCGGCCGCGGCGGCGACGACACGCTGTTCGCGCTGGTCGCCGGTGCGGTGCAGTTCCGCCGCTACCGCGGGCGCAACGCCGTGAGCATCGTCCCGCCGGCGGAGTAATCCGCCGCGCAGCGACGTTACACCTGAGGGGCGGACCTGACCGGTCCGCCCCTTTTGCTCATTTTCCAAGCGAGGGAGAACACCGTGGCGGCAGGAAGCGCATCCGGCGCGCAGTTCGTGGACCGGGTGGCGCTGCACGTCGTCGCCGGAAACGGCGGCAACGGCTGCGCCTCGGTGCACCGGGAGAAGTTCAAGCCGCTCGGCGGCCCCGACGGCGCCAACGGCGGCCGCGGCGGTGACGTGATCCTGGAGGTCGACACCAACGCCGCGAGCCTGCTCGACTACCACCGGCGGCCGCACCGCAAGGCCACCAACGGGCGGCCCGGCCAGGGCGGGCACCGCACCGGCGCCAACGGCGAGGACGTGATCCTGCCGGTGCCCGACGGCACGGTGGTCAAGAACCGCAAGGGCGAGGTGCTCGCCGACCTGGTCGGCGAGGGCACCCGCTACGTCATCGCGCAGGGTGGCCACGGCGGGCTCGGCAACGCCGCGCTGGCCTCGGCCAAGCGCAAGGCCCCCGGGTTCGCGCTGCTGGGCGAGCCCGGCGATGAGCGCGACGTCGTCCTGGAGCTGAAGAGCGTCGCCGACGTGGCGCTGGTCGGCTTCCCGAGCGCGGGCAAGTCCTCGCTGATCGCGGCGCTGTCGGCCGCCAAGCCGAAGATCGCCGACTACCCGTTCACCACGCTGGTCCCCAACCTGGGCGTGGTCAGCGCGGGCGACAACACCTTCACCGTCGCCGACGTGCCCGGCCTGATCGAGGGCGCCAGCGAGGGCAAGGGCCTCGGCCTGGAGTTCCTGCGCCACATCGAGCGCTCCTCCACCCTGGCGCACGTGCTCGACTGCGCCACCATGGAGCCCGGCCGCGACCCGATCAGCGACTTCGAGGTCATCGAGAACGAGCTGCAGGCCTACGACCGCGTGCTGGGCGACCGGCCGCTGTCGGACCGGCCCCGCATCGTCGTGCTCAACAAGGTGGACGTGCCCGACGCGCGCGAGCTGGCCGAGATGGTGCGGCCCGAGTTCGAGAAGCGCGGCCTGAAGGTGTTCGAGGTGTCGGCCGCGAGCCACGAGGGCCTGCGCGAGCTGTCGTTCGCGATGGCGGAGATGGTCGCGGAGTTCCGTGCCTCCCTGCCGCCCGCCGAGCCGACCCGCATCGTCATCCGGCCCAAGGCCGTGGGCGGCGACGCCGACTTCGAGATCAAGGCGACCGGCGACAACACCTTCCTCATCACCGGTGACAAGCCCGTGCGCTGGCTGCGCCAGACCGACTTCGCCAACGAAGAGGCCGTGGGCTACCTCGCCGACCGGCTGGCCCGCCTCGGTGTGGAGGACGCGCTGTTCAAGGCCGGCGCCGAGCCCGGCGCGACGGTCCTGATCGGCACCACCGAGGAGTCGATCGTCTTCGACTGGGCGCCGGAGGTCGACACCCTGGCGGCCGAGGGCGGCACGGGCCCGCGCGGCACCGACCGCCGCCTGGACGGCTACCGCTAGCCCACCGCCGACCCCTTTACCCCCGAGGGAACCAGCACATGAGCACGCGTACGGCGATCGCCGAGGCCCGGCGGATCGTGGTGAAGGCCGGATCGTCCTCGCTGACCACCGCGCGGGGCACCATCGACGGCGACCGGATCGACGCGCTGGTGGACGTGCTGGCCGCGCGCCGCGCCGCCGGCGGCGAGGTCGTGTTCGTCTCCTCGGGGGCCATCGCCGCCGGGCTCGGCCCGCTCGGGCTGACCCGCCGCCCGCCGGACCTCGCCACCCAGCAGGCCGCCGCCAGCGTCGGGCAGGGGCTGCTGGTGGCGCGCTACACCTCCTCGTTCGCCCGGTACGGGCTGGGGGTCGGGCAGGTGCTGCTGACCGCCGACGACATGATGCGCCGCTCGCACCACCGCAACGCCCAGCGCACCCTGTCCAAGCTGCTGGACCTCGCCATGGTGCCGATCGTCAACGAGAACGACACCGTCGCCACCGACGAGATCCGCTTCGGCGACAACGACCGGCTGGCCGCGCTGGTGGCCCACCTGACCCGCGCCGACGCGCTGGTGCTGCTGTCGGACGTGGACGCCCTGTACACCGGCGACCCCCGCCAGCCCGGCGCGCGCCGCATCGACCAGGTGCACGGCCCGGACGACCTCGCCGGGGTGAAGCTCGGCGCGTCCGGCCGCGTCGGCACCGGCGGCATGATCACCAAGGTGGAGGCGGCGCGCATCGCGGGCGTGCCGGTCGTGCTGACCAACGCCGCGCAGGCCGCGCAGGCGCTGGCGGGCGAGCCGGTCGGCACCTACTTCCACCCGCAGGGCGCGCGCCGCTCCACCCGGCACCTGTGGCTGGCGCACGCCACCACCGGGCACGGCCGGGTCGTGCTGGACGCGGGCGCGGTCGAGGCGGTCGTGCGGCGCGGCAAGTCGCTGCTGCCCGCGGGCGTGACCGGCGTGCAGGGCGAGTTCGCCGCCGGCGACCCGGTCGACCTGTGCGGCGACGACGGCCGCGTGGTGGCGCGCGGCCTGGTCAACTATGACGCGGGGGAGATCCCGGAGCTGATGGGCCGCTCCACCCGGTGGCTGGCCCGCGAGCTCGGCCCCGAGTACGAGCGCGAGATCATTCACCGCGACGACCTGGTGATCCTGGAAGGCGGAGCACGAGATGAGTGAGCAGGAACGCGAGGAGTTCACCCGGGTGGCGCGGCGCGCCAAGGACGCCGCGGCGCTGCTGGCCCCGCTGCCGCGGTCGGCCAAGGACGCGGCGCTGCACGCGATCGCCGACGCGCTGGTGGCGCGCACCGACGAGATCGTCAAGGCCAACGGCCTGGACGTGGCCGCGGCGCGCGAGGGCGGCACCTCCGAGTACATGATCGACCGGCTGAGCCTGTCGCCCGAGCGCGTCGCGGCGATCGCCGACGCGGTCCGCCAGGTCGCCGCGCTGCCCGACCCGGTCGGCGAGACCGTGCGCGGCAACGTGCTGCCCAACGGCCTGGACCTGCGCCAGATCCGGGTGCCGCTGGGCGTGGTCGGCATCATCTACGAGGGCCGCCCGAACGTGACCGTGGACGCCGCCGCGCTGTGCCTGAAGAGCGGCAACGCGGCGATGCTGCGCGGCTCGTCGTCGGCGTTCGAGTCCAACACCGTGCTGGTCGGCGTCATGCAGGACGCGCTGGCCGGCACCGCCGTGCCCGCCGACGCGATCCAGCTCGTGCCGGGCACCTCGCGCGAGTCGGTCAAGCACCTGATGCGGGCGCGCGGCCTGGTGGACGTGCTGATCCCGCGCGGCGGCGCCTCCCTGATCAACTCGGTGGTGGAGGAGTCCACCGTCCCGGTGATCGAGACCGGCGTCGGCAACTGCTCGGTCTACGTGGACGCCGCCGCCGACGTGGACATGGCGGTGGACATCCTGGTCAACGCCAAGACCCAGCGCCCGTCGGTGTGCAACGCCGCCGAGACGGTGCTGGTCCACGCCGACGCGGCCGAGGCGTTCCTGCCCCGCGCGCTGGAGGCGCTGCGCGCCAAGGGCGTCACGGTGCACGGCGACGAGCGGGTCCGCGCGTTCGGCGACGACGTGGTGGAGGCGACCGAGGACGACTGGTACGCCGAGTACCTGTCGCTGGACATCGCCGCCCGCGTCGTGGACACGCTGGAGGACGCCGTCGCGCACATCCGCCGCTACGGCTCGGGCCACACCGAGGCGATCGTGACCACCTCCCAGCCCGCCGCCAAGCGCTTCGTGGCGCTGGTGGACTCGGCGGCGGTGATGGTGAACGCCTCGACGCGCTTCACCGACGGCGAGGAGTTCGGCTTCGGCGCGGAGATCGGGATCTCGACGCAGAAGCTGCACGCACGGGGCCCGATGGGCCTGCCCGAGCTGACCTCGACGAAGTACGTGGTGGTGGGCGAGGGGCACCTGAAGGGCCAGGCATAGCCTCCCTCTACCGGCCGCCGATTCCTATGGCCGGCCGCTCGACCCGTCCTACCGGCCGCCCGGTTTCGCCGCACTCGCCCCCAGGCGAGTGCGGCGAAACCGGGCGGCCGTGCTTGTGGAGCCCGGCTCGCACAGTTCGCCCCTCCTCCCAATACGGTCCCGCAACATCCGCTTTTGTGACACTTAGCCTCTTGATGTCACGTTGTAAGTGTGGTCTGATTCACGACTGTGACTCCTGAGATCAGCCGCCGCCGCGTCCTCAAGGGCGCCGCCCTCGGGGCGGGGATCGCCGCCACCGGAACCGGCCTGGGAGCCTTCCCGGCCCGCCCCGCCGCCGCTGCCGCCCCCGCGCTGAAGGGCCCGGTCGCCGGGACCACCCTCGACCGCACCCTGCTGCTGGGCCGGCCGGGCGCCGGCGGTTACCGCAAGGTCGTCGCCGGGCCAGGCGAGCCGCACGTGCTGCGCCGCGACCTCGGCGGTACGGCCGGGGCCAAGCGGGCCGCCGCGCGGCGCGGGCTGGTCGCCTTCGGCCACTTCACCGACGTGCACATGATCGACTCCCAGTCCCCGGGCCGGGTCGAGTTCGTGGACCGGTTCAA
The DNA here is from genome assembly GCA_050936435.1 of Spirillospora sp. CA-253888. Classification (GTDB taxonomy): domain Bacteria; phylum Actinomycetota; class Actinomycetes; order Streptosporangiales; family Streptosporangiaceae; genus Spirillospora. The sequence continues at coordinate 1,718,689 of JBNJMT010000001.1, read as the reverse complement.
GGACGCCCTCAGCGTGCTGCCCGTCGAGGGCGCCTGGCGGCCGCAGGAGGTCCTGACCACCCAGGTCGCCGAGGCGATGGTGCGGGCCATGAACCGGGTCGGGCACGGCCCCGCCACCGGGCTCAGGCTGGCCTTCACCATCAACACCGGCGACGCCGCCGACAACGTCCAGTACAACGAGGTCCGCTGGGTCATCGACGTGCTGGACGGCAACCGCGTCACCCCCGACTCCGGCGATCCGCGCCGCTACGAGGGCGTGCAGGACTGGGTCGGCTACGACACCGCGTTCTGGCACCCCGACGGGCCGCCGCCCGGCGCCGAGCCCGACGTCGCGATCGCCAAGCACGGCTTCCCCCGCGTCAAGGGCCTGCTGGACGCCGCGCGCCGCCCGTTCGACGCCACCGGCCTCACCACCCCCTGGCTCGCGGTGTTCGGCAACCACGACGGGCTGGTCCAGGGCAACCTGCCGGTCAACCCGCTGGTCACCGCGCTCGCCACCGGCGGCATCAAGATCAGTGCGCCGGGGGGCGCGGCGCAGGCCGAGCGGCTCGCCCGGATGTTCCGCACCGCCGACGGCCGCGAGCTGGTGCGGCTCAGCAAGGAGAAGGGCGGCGTCGGCGGCCTGTTCCGCCCGGTCACCCCCGACCTCAAGCGGCGGATGCTCTCGCGCGCCGAGGTCGTGCGCGAGCACTTCAACACCAGCGCCGCGCTCAAGGGCCACGGCTTCACCGCCGCCAACCTGCGCGACGGCACCGCCTACTACGCCTTCGACCAGGGCGTGGTGCGCGGCCTGGTGCTCGACACCGTCAACCCCAACGGCTACTCCGAGGGCTCCCTGGACAAGGCGCAGTTCGCCTGGCTGGAGAAGCAGATCCAGGCCGGCAGCAGCCGCTACACCGACGCCAAGGGCAATCTCGTCAGGCGCAACGTCCGCGACCGGCTGTTCGTGCTGTTCAGCCACCACACGATCGGGTCGATGGGCAACCCGCTGGGCGGCGGCCGGGTGCTGGGCGACGAGGTCGAGGCCATGCTGCTGCGCTACCCCAACGTCGTGCTCTGGGTGAACGGCCACACCCACCGCAACGAGGTCATCCCGCACGCCCGCAAGGGCGGCGGCGGCTTCTGGGAGGTCAACAGCGCCGCGCACGTCGACTTCCCGCAGCAGTGCCGCATCGTGGAGCTGGCCGACAACCGCGACGGCACCCTGTCGATCTTCGCGACCGTGCTGGACTCGGCCGGGCCCGAGTCCTACGGCGGCAAGCTGACCGACCCGGTGCGGCTGGCGTCGCTCGCGCGCGAGCTGTCGGGCAACGACTGGCAGGACCGCGAGGAGAACCGGCGCGGCGACCGCGACGACCGTAACGTCGAACTGCTGCTGCCCGCCCCCTTCTAGGCGCACGCGAAAGGGCCGCCGCGATCCGCGGCGGCCCTTTTCACGTGGACCCGCTAGTTCTGGGTGGTCGTGGTGCCGCCGCCGTCGCGCCGGTTGCTGAACCGGTCGAACAGGCCGCCCGCCGCCGACGCCGCCGCGTCGGCCACGTCCCGCACCTTCCCGACGAACGGGTCGGCGGTGCGCTCCCACGACTCCTTGTAGGAGTTGGCCGCGTTGCGGACCTCCTCGGTGAAGCTGGCGCTGTCGTCGTCGGCGCGGCGCGGGTAGTTCCCGGCCATGATGCGCTCGTACTCGCCGCCGGTCGCCCACCGGTCGATCTCGGCGAACCGCATCACCGCGAACGGGTGGGTCTGCGGCAGCAGGTTCAGGAACTTCAGCAGCCCGTCGCGCACGTCGCCGGCCGCGTCGTACTCGCGCGCCTGCTCCAGGAACGCCTCGGTGCTCATCTCGTGCAGCCGCGACCCGCCGGCCAGCTTCATCATCGTGCGCTTGGCCGCGTCCAGGTCCTGCCCGGCCAGCAGCCCCGCCCGGTCGGCCGACAGCTCGGCCTTGCGGAACCACTCCTTGAGCCCGATGATGATCGCCGCGATGCCGAGGTTGCCCAGCGGCAGCCAGGCCAGCCGCGAGCCCAGGCTGATCAGGATCTGCATCATCGTCTGGTAGACCGCGTGGCCCGACAGGATGTGGCCGACCTCGTGCGCGATGACGAAGCGCAGCTCCTCCTCGTCCAGCAGGTCCAGCAGCCCGGTGTTGATCACGATGAACGGGTTGTCGGAGCCGAGCGCCATCGCGTTGGGCTGCGGGTCCTGCTTGACGTACACCTCGGGCACCTTGGGCATGTCGAGGATGTAGCAGGCGTCGCGCACCATGTCGTGCACGTGCCGGAACTGCCCCTCGCTGGCCCGCACCGACCCGCCGAGGTACATCAGCCGGATGGCCCGCTCGTTGATCAGCCCGGACAGCTTGCGGAGCACGATGTCGAAGCCCGACAGCGAGCGCAGCGCCACCAGCGCCGACCGGTCCGCGGGGTGTTCGTAGGCCCGGGAGCTGATCCCGGGGAAACGGGTGCGTGCACGATCCGGCGTGTTCTCGGTCATCGGGTCTCCTTGGCGATGGCGTTCCCCACCTCGTCGGGGGGATCGGGCTGCGGCGGCGCGCCGGCGGCGGCCCGCGCGGGCACGCCGCACCCGCCAGGTTGGTACGGAACCCGGCGGCGGGGCAACACCCCTGGTGGTGTCGGGGCCGCCCGCCCGGTCGAACAGGACGGCGGAATCGGCATACCTGGTCCGACGAACCGCGGCGCGGCGGGGTTCCCACCGCGCCGCGAGCGGCCGGGTCCGGCCCGTCGGGGTATTGCGCCGCGCGTGCCCGGGGGATGTACTGCGGGCGGAGCGGGCAGGCGGGCGCGAGGAGGCGCGATGTTCGACCCCAAGGCCGAGGCGATGTCCCGGGACGAGCGCGCCGCGTTGCAGCGCCACCGGCTGTGGGGCCTGGTGGACCGGCTGCTGGCCGCCGGGGGAGTGCAGGGGCGGCGGCTGAAGGACGCCGGGGTGTCCGGCGGGGCCGACGTCACCCTGGGGGCGCTGGCCGACCTGCCGTTCACCACCAAGCGGGACCTGTGGGACCACTACCCGTTCGGGATGCTGGCGGTGCCGCGCGAACAGGTCGCGGCGGTGCACGGGTCGTCGGGCACGCGCGGCCGCCCCACGCTGGTGGCCTACACGCGCGCCGACCTCGACCTCTGGGCGGCGATGTGCGCGCGGTCGCTGGCGTGCGCCGGGGCCGGGCCGGGCAGCGTCGTCCACAACGCCTACGGGTACGGGCTGTTCACCGGCGGCATCGGCGTCCACCAGGGCGCGGTGGCGCTGGGCGCGACCGTGGTGCCGATGTCGGGCGGCATGACCGAGCGCCAGCTGCGGCTGCTGGCCGACCTGCGCGCCGACGTCCTCACCTGCACCCCCGCCTACGCGCTGCGGCTCGGCGAGGCCGCCGCCGAGGCCGGCGTGGAGCTGCCCGCCCTGCGCGCCGGGGTGCTGGGCGCCGAACCCTGGACCGAGGAGCTGCGCGCCGCGATCGAGGCCGTCCTGCCGATCAAGGCGGTGGACGTCTACGGGCTGTCGGAGGTGATCGGCCCCGGCGTCGCCACCGAGTGCCTGGAACAGGACGGCCTGCACGTCAACGAGGACCACTTCATCGTCGAGGCCGCCGACCCCGCCACCGGCGCGCCCGTGCCCGACGGCGAGCCCGGCGAGCTCGTGTTCACCACCCCGACCAAGCAGGCGCTGCCCCTGCTGCGCTACCGCACCGGCGACATCGCCGCCCTCACCCGCGGCGACTGCCCCTGCGGCCGCACCCTGGCGCGGATGAGCAAGATCCGCGGCCGGGCCGACGACATGCTGGTGATCCGCGGCGTGAACGTCTACCCCAGCGAGGTCGAGCGCGTCCTGCTCGGCTCCGGCCTGGTCGCCCCGCACTACCAGCTGGTGGTGGACCGGCGGCGGGCCGCCCCCCGCCTGCTGGTCGCCTGCGAGGCCGCCACCGGAGGCGACCCCGCCCCGGCCCTGGAACGGGCGCTGCGCGAGGCCCTGGGCCTGGCCGCCGAGGTGCGCGTGCTGCCCGCCGGGACGGTGCCGCGCGTCGAGATCGGCAAGGCCGTGCGGGTCGTGGCCTGGGAGGCGGGCGAGCCGCCGATCGCCGGACTGCACTGACCCCCGGCGGTCCTGCGCACGCGCCGTTCTGGCTATTCTCGTCGCCATGACGCAAAAGCGGCGCCTGGGGATCATGGGCGGCACGTTCGACCCGATCCACCACGGGCACCTGGTGGCCGCCAGCGAGGTGGCGCACTTCTTCTCGCTGGACGAGGTCGTGTTCGTGCCCACCGGCGTCTCCTCGCACAAGGACGACCGCAAGATCGCCGCCGCCGAGGACCGCTACCTGATGACCGTGATCGCCACCGCGTCCAACCCGCGCTTCTCGGTCAGCCGCATCGACATCGACCGGCCCGGCCCCACCTACACCGTGGACACCCTGCGCGACATGCGCGACCTCCACGGCCCCGACGCCGAGCTGTTCTTCATCACCGGCGCCGACGCCCTCGGCAAGATGCTCACCTGGCACCACACCGACGAGCTGTTCGAGCTCGCCCACTTCGTCGGCGTCACCCGCCCCGGCCACCGCCTCGCCGACCCCGGCCTGCCCGACGGCCGGGTCAGCCTGATGGAGGTGCCCGCCCTGTCGATCTCCTCCACCGAGTGCCGCGACCGCGTCCGGGCGGGCGAGCCCATCTGGTACCTGGTGCCCGACGGCATCGTCCAGTACATCAACAAACGCGGCCTCTACCGCGAGCACGCCGCTGAACTGGGCTGACGGCGATTACGGGGATCGGCCCCGGGGCCATACCCTGAAGGGGACGTCTCCGGCCCCCACCGGGCCGGAGACGGGAGCAGACCCCATGACCATGACAACGGGGGTCGCCGGCCGCCGCCCGTGAGAAGGTGGACCGGGTACCGACCCCTACAGGGAGGATCGCGAGCGCACCGTGACCGCATCCGACAGGGCCGCACAGCTCGTCCGCATCGCCGCCGAGGCGGCGGGCGACAAGCTGGCCGACGACATCCTTGCCTACGACGTGAGCGACCAGCTCGTCATCACCGACGCGTTCGTCCTCTGCTCGGCCTCCAACGACCGGCAGGTCCGCGCCATCGTCGACGAGATCGAAAAGCGCCTGCGCGACGAGGCCGACGCCAAGCCGGTCCGCCGCGAGGGCGAGCGGGACGGCCGCTGGGTCCTGCTCGACTACATCGACGTGATCGTGCACGTCCAGCACGAGGAGGAGCGCGTCTACTACGCCCTCGAACGGCTGTGGAAGGACTGCCCGGTCATCGACCTGCCCGAGCACGTCAACACCCACGGCCCCGCCATCGGGAGCGCGAGTGACTGAGCGTCCCGCGCGCGAGCCCGGCAAGCGCCGCCTCGTCCTGTGGCGGCACGGCCAGACCTCCTGGAACGTCGAACGCCGCTTCCAGGGCAAGACCGACATCCCGCTCGACGAGACCGGTGTCCAGCAGGCCCACCGCGCCGCCCGCCTGCTCGCCGCGCTCCGGCCGACCGCCATCCTGGCGTCCCCGCTCCAGCGCGCCGCCGACACCGCCCAGGCCCTCGCCGACGTGACCGGCCTCACCCCCGTCCACGACCGCGACCTCATCGAGCGCGACGGCGGCGAGTGGGAGGGCCTCACCTCCCGCGAGATCCGCGAACGCTACCCGGCCGAGCACGCCGCCTGGCAGCCCCCCGGCGGCGAGACCAGCGCCCAGGTCGCCAAGCGCGTCGGCGCCGCCCTGGACCGCGCCGTCGACGACCTGCCGCCCACCGGCCTGCTCGTGGTCGCCTCCCACGGCGCCGCGCTCCGCCTCGGCATGTCCCACCTGCTCGGCCTCCCCGAACAGGTCTGGGAACGCCTCGGCGGCCTGTCCAACTGCTCGTGGTCGGTCCTCGCCGAGATGCGCGACGGCGGCTGGCGCCTCGTCGAGCACAACGCCGGCACCCTCCCCGAACCCGTCCTCAGCGACGACCGCACCGAGAACGGCGCCTGACCGGGCACCCCCTATTCGATTCGATCCACCGCCGGAGTTCCTATATGCTGGCGGAGCGCTGCGGGATGAAAGTCCACGCAGTAGCGCGGGGCTATGGCGCAGTTGGTAGCGCGCCTCCATGGCATGGAGGAGGTCTGGGGTTCGAATCCCCATAGCTCCACTCTGGAGTCGGAGCGGTGTGCTCGCGGAAAGCGCGAGCCGCCGCTCCTTCGTCGTTTCTCCCAGGGGGCGACCCCTGGAACCCCGGTGTGGGGGCTCCGCCCCCACGCCCCCGGTCGGGGGGCTCCGCCCCGGGCCGACCGCCTCCCCCGACCGCCTCCCCCGCCCGCCCGCCCCTTTGGGGCGGTCAGGGGGTTTTGAGTTTGGACCAGACGCGGATCAGGGCCTTCATGTCGGCCTCGTCCAGGGCGTCGGTGAAGGTCTCCTTCAGGGCCCTGCGGCGGGTCGTGTCGGCCTCCTCGAACAGCGCGCGGCCCTCGGGGGTGAGGGCCACCTCCGCCGTGCGGGCGTCCTGCTGGGAACGGGCCCGCTCGATCAGGCCCCGCTCGCGCAGCGCCTCCACCACGCGGGAGACCTGGCTGCGGCTCAGCATCGTGCACGAGCCCAGGTCCGACACCGACACCGGGCCGTCCTGGTACGACAGCCACAGCAGCACCTCGAACCAGGACAGCGGCAGGTCGTGGCGGCGCAGCAGCTCGCGGCCGACCCGGTTGGTGAGGGTGTTGCCCGCCCACACCAGGCCGTAGAAGGCCAGGTCCTCGGGGGGCAGGGCGGATTCGGCGAGTTGCTTGGCCATGGGGGGAGTGTAGGTGACTTGTGTGCGTGTGCACGTATTCTTAACCTGTGCGTGTACACACAATCGAGGAGGTCCCTGATGTCCGTGTCCCGTGAGGTCCGCCTGGTCGCCCGCCCGAAGGGGGAGCCGCAGGAGTCCGACTTCGAGATCGCCGAGGTGGAGGTGCCCGAGCCCGGCGACGGTCAGATCGTGGTGCGCAACGACTTCGTCTCGGTGGATCCGTACATGCGCGGCCGCATGAACGACGTGAAGTCCTACGTCCCGCCGTTCGAGCTCGGCAAGGCGATGGAGGGCGGCGCGGTCGGCACCGTGGTCGCCTCCCGCGCCGAGTCCACGCCGGTCGGCTCGGTCGTGCTGCACGGCCTCGGCTGGCGCGAGCACGCTCTGCTGGACGCCCGCAAGGCGCGGGTGCTGGACGTGTCGGCCGTGCCCGCCGAGAAGTACCTCGGCGTGCTGGGGATGCCGGGGCTCACCGCCTACGCGGGGCTCGTCGAGGTCGCGCCGGTCAAGGAGGGGGACGTCGTCTTCGTCTCCGGCGCGGCGGGCGCGGTCGGCAGCGCCGCCGGGCAGATCGCGCGGCAGCTCGGCGCGTCCAAGGTGATCGGTTCGGCGGGCGGGCCCGCCAAGGTCGCCAAGCTGACCGACGAGTACGGCTTCGACGCCGGCATCGACTACCGCGAGGGCCGCTTGGAGGAGCAGCTCGCCGAAGCCGCCCCCGAGGGCATCGACGTCTACTTCGACAACGTGGGCGGCGACCACCTGCGCGCCGCGATCGCCACGCTGAACACCGGCGGCCGCGTCGCGATGTGCGGGGCGATCTCGCAGTACAACGCCACCGGCCCGGTGCCCGGCCCCGACAACCTGGCGCTGTCGATCGGCAAGCGGCTCACCCTGCGCGGCTTCATCGTCGGCGACCACGCCCACCTGATGGGCGAGTACGCCGCCCGCGCGTCGGAGTGGCTGCGCGACGGCCGGCTGCGCTCGGAGGAGACCGTGGTGGACGGCCTGGACAACGCCGTGGACGCCTTCCTCGGGCTGCTGCGCGGCGCCAACACCGGCAAGATGCTGGTCCGCCTGTAAGGGCCGCCGGCACGCCGCCGCACGGCGGGAGGCGCCGCCCTCAGGGGGCGCCTCCCGCCGCGGAGAGCGGGCCGGGGTCGGCGACGCGGCGCGTGAAGGTCCCATGGAAGCCGAACGGCACGTGCCCGTTCAGGTGCACCGTCGCGACCGGGTCGCGTTCGGCGTCACGGGCGTCCAGGACCAGCAGCCGGGAGCGGTGCTCGGCCACGTCGTAGTCCAGCGCCAGCAGCCAGCCGTCGTCCTCGGCGGCCCCGGCCGTGCGCGGCACGAAGATCGGCTCGCCGAGCACGTGGCCGGGGCCGAGCGGGTGCGCGGCGGTCCGCCCGGTGCCGTGGTCGATCTTCAGCAGGTCGGTGAAGGAGTCGGCGGCGCTGGCCCGTCCCGGCTCGGCCCGCCCGCTCAGATAGGTGTAGCGGTGCCGCCGGGTGGCCAGCCGCTGGTCGAACTGCGGGAACTCGCCGGTGCGCGGGGTCAGCTCCTCCTCGTCCACCCGGCCCGACGGCCCGATCCGGTACCGCGCCAGGCGGCTCTGCGGGAAGCCGCCCGCCAGGTCGTACTGGCTGGCGGTCAGCTCGTCCCAGTCGTCGAACAGCACCAGGTCCACCACGGTGGCGTCGCCGTCCTCGTAGGCGTTGGTGAGATGGAAGTGCACCGTCGCCTCGTGCTCGACGATCCGCGCCCGGCCGCCCGAGCGCGGCACCAGCACGAACCGGGTCGCCTTGCGCGGCCGGTGCTCCAGCGCGCCCAGCAGCGGCCCGGTCAGCATCTTGCGCACGTTGAAGAACACCGGGTCGAGCACGAACACCAGGTGCCGCTCGGTCAGCGCGAAGTCGTGGTTCCAGCGGGCCCCGTCCAGCGGCACCGTCGCGAGCGTGTGCAGCCGCCCGCGCCGGTCCACGCGGTGGCAGCGCAGCGCCGGGCGCGGCACGAACCGCTGGCCGAAGTTGAACATCTCGCCGGTCGCCGGGTCCCACCTGGGGTGCGCGGAGAACGCGCCGAGGAACCCCAGCCTCCCGTCGAAGTCGTGCGTGCCGAGGGTCTCCAGGGTGTCGGGGTCGAGGCGGTGCGGCGGCCCGCCCTCCCACAGCGCCAGCAGCCGGTCGGCGTGGTAGGCCACCGAGGTGTTGGCGGTGTTGCCGGGGAGCGCGAACAGGTTGCGGCGGACGCCGCCGGGGCGCTGCGTCCCGATCGCGCGGTAGCGCATCCCGCCCGCCGCCAGCCCGGCCTGGAAGTGGCGGGTGCGCACGTACCGGTTGCGGTGGCGCACCGATCGGCCGTCGAAGACGAACTGCGACACCATGCCGTCCCCGTCGAACAGGTGGTGCAGCGGCGTGCCGCCCGCCTCCCACTTGCCCGGCCCGATCCGGTAGAGGGTCCCGGTCAGCCCGGGCGGCAGCGCGCCGTCGATCTGCGCGGCGAGCTCGTCGCGTTCCTCGGTGACCGGGGCGAACAGCCCGAGTCCCCGGGCCGGAGCCATGCTCATGGCGGCACTCCTATCTGAGGACGGTCGTCCTCAACATGCATCTGATGACGGCCGCTGTCAACATGTGGGGGTGACCGCACCGCAGCGCGCCTACCGCGGGCGCAGCGCCGCCGACCGCCGCGACGAGCGCCGCGCCCGGCTGCTGGCCGCCGGGCGCGACATCTGGCGCGACCAGGGCTGGGCGGCCGTCACCGTGCGCGGCGTCTGCGCCCGCGCCGGGCTGGTCGACCGCTACTTCTACGAGAGCTTCGCCGACCGGCAGGCGCTGCTGCTGGAGATCTTCGACCGGGCGCGCGAGGAGCTGATGGCGGCCGTGCGCGAGGCGTGGACGACGGCCCCCGACCCGGTCGAGCGGCGCGGCCGCGCCGCCATCGCCGCCGTGGTGGGCCTGCTGGACCGCGATCCGGCGCTGGCCCGCCTGCTGCTGGCCGAGCCCGCCGGCAACCCCGCCCTGGAAGAGCGCCGCCGCGCCGGCTTCCTCTGGATGGTCCGCCAGGGCGCGGCCCTGGTCGCCGCCGACCTCGGCCGCGAGCCGCGCCGGCTGGAGACCGCCATGACCTTCACACTGGGCGGCCTGGTCGAGCTGCTGGCGCTGCGCCGCTCCGGCGACCTCGACCTGGACGCCGACACGCTGACCGACCGGGCCACCGAGATGTTCGGCGCGGTCCTGAGCACCGCCGCCCTGTGAGCGCCGCCACCGTAAAGCGGTCCGACCTGCTCCCGGAGTGCACTAAGCTTTTCTCTGTCGGAACGGGGGAACCCGCTCCGGTGCAGGGCAAGGGGCTATGGCGCAGTTGGTAGCGCGCCTCCATGGCATGGAGGAGGTCTGGGGTTCGAATCCCCATAGCTCCACTTGATCCGAGGGCCGGTGTGGTCGCGGCAAAAGCCGCTTCCCCACCGGCTTTCGTCGTTCTCTCGTATTTCCCGGACACATTGATCATCTCCCGCTAGGCTCCGGCACTTCCTTCGGAAGGGTCTGGAATGTCGCGGCGGACGCAGGGCTGGATGTGGACGGCGGCGCTGGTGCTGACGGCGCTGCCCACGGTCTATGACCTGCTGATGAGCCTCTTCAGTCCCGGTGTCGGAAGAGGCTTCATCGTCGCGGGGCCCGGCAACTGCCTGGGAGAACGGTGGCACACCGAACTGGTCTGGCTGCCGGTCTGGCGACAGGTCCGCGAATACCCGGTCGCGGCGGTCGCATTTGGGTTCCTGCTGTGGTGGCGGGTGCGGCGTGCCGGACGGATCGCGGCGTGGGCGACGGCGCTCTTCCTGGCGCTGGTCTCCCTGCCGACCCCGTTGCTGTTCGCCTTCGACATGGCCCGCAACGAGCACTGCCTGAGCCTGTGGGAGCCGTTCGTCGGCTGGACGCTCGGCTGGAGCGGCTACTACGCGCTGCCGATGGCGGTGGTCCTGGCGACGGTGCTCCGCGTCCGGCGGCGGCCCGTGGCGATGCTGCTGGCGCTCGGCCTGGTGTTCGCCGTCGCGGGCGATCACCGGCCCGGCCCCGCCGACGGCTCCTGGATGGGCGTGGCGACCAGGGAGGACTGCCCGGACCGGCCTTCTTTCCAGGTCGAGAAGCCGGCGGCGCACATCGCACGGGTCGCGCGGATGCCCTTGCGGGAACGCGAGCGCGCCTACATCTGCATGGTGCGCGGCTTCCCCATCTCGGTCGGGTACTTCAGGAGGACCCGAAGCGATGACGAACGACCGGACTGGGAGGTGCTGGCCGAGGGTCGGCAGACCTGCCATGCGCTGGAGCAGGAGCGGCGCCCACCGCCGACGCCCCTCGGCTACCAGGGGCCGGCTCAACTGGCGTTCCTCTGCCCGGCCACCGCCGCACGAGTACAGGCGAGGACAGCGGAGGCGCAACGCCAGGCGGCGGAAGAGCAGAAGCGCGACGACGCCCGCTACAACGCCTACTGCCGGCGACTGCGCAAGCCCGGGCCGGTACGGCAGGGCACCGCGTTCTCCATGTCCGACGAGGGCGGCGCGTACTACCTGATGGACGAGAAATACGACGAGGCCGCTCCCCAGCAGGCGAACGAGAAGGCGATCGGCAACGGCACGGTCGGCGTCGGCCGAGGCGTCGTCGCCCTCCAGGCAGGAGAGACGGACGCGTTCTTCTGCGTGGCCGTCCGCGCCTATCGCAAGCCCCCGCCCGTGGAGCGCAAGGGCTGGGACCGGATCGTCGAGGTGGGAGTGGACGCCCCGGCGGGCCGGCTCAGGTTCAGCGACATGGGCACGCCGGCGAAGGGCCTCCCCGTGCTCACCCTCGCCGGGCCGGGCTCGTACCGCGTACGGATCCACGACCGCCACGCCCCGGCGGGGACGTCCGGCGACCTCCCCGAAGAGGCCCACCTGATCGAGGTGTTCCCCGGCGAGTCCAAGCGGACCAAGGTCTACAAGGGGAGGCCGGGGCGGTGAGCGGCCCGTGGAGGCGGGATGGACGCCTCCACGGGCCGGGTCCTCTACCGCGTCAGTGGACGGTGGCCGCGTCCGCGTACCGCAGGACCGCGCCCACGCCCAGCTGCGCGTCCGGGCTGTCGGCGGGGAGCACCACCAGCTCGCCGTCGGTCGCCGCGACCGCCCGCACCAGCGCCGCGTCGGCCCGCTCCTCGACCGGCTCGTCCACGCCGAGCCGCCGCAGCTCCTCGGCTGAGGCGGCGACCTGGACCGGGTCGGGGCCGACCCACAGCCGCGCGGGGGACTCGGGGTCCTCGTCCAGCAGCAGCGCCTCGACCTGGCCGCGCCGCACCGCCTCCACGGTGGCGGGCAGGCCCGCGACGGCGCGTTCGCCGTGGGCCAGCTCCCGCTCGAACCGCTCGGCGACGCCGAACACGTGCTCGGCGGCCTTCAGCTCCAGGATGCGGGCGAGTTCGGCCTCCAGCTCGCCGTCGCCGGGGGAGTGCCGGTCGTACTCGACGGTGTACTCGCGCACCCCCTCGGAGATCTCCTCCAGGACCGCGTTGCGGGCCCGCACGTCCCCGGCCACCACCACGGCCTGCGCGTGGCAGCGGCGGGCGGCCCGGTCCACCTCGCGGCCCACCTTCTTGGCGTTGCTCTTCCACACCTCCTCGGCCGACCGTTGGAAGCGGGACTGGTTCCAGTCGCCGCCCTTGACCTTGCGGACCGGGTACTGCTCGTCGCCGGGGACGTCGATGTGCCGCCGCTCGCCCTCGGCGGTGTAGCAGTCGATCTCGCCGCCGCGCCGGTCCACCACCGCGACCATGTGCGGGAACCGCTCGCCGCGCTCGGCCAGCAGCGGCAGCACGTGCGGCAGCGGCCCGACCCGGGCCTGGACGGCGCGCGGCGGTCCGGGCAGCCGCTCGACGTGCACCGCCTCGCCGTCGGCGGCGAACACCACCAGCCCCTCGGACCGCCGCTCGGCCAGCTCCTCCTCGATCACGCGCTCGACGGCCCGCAGCGTGGCGGCGGGCGCGCCCTGGGCCTCCAGGTCCGTCCGCAGCGCGCGCCACCGCAGCTCGGCGGCCTTGGCGGCGTCCTCGGTGGTGCGGGTCAGGTCGGCGTAGACCGTGGCGTAGGGACCGTTGTGCCGGTACAGCGGCTTGAGGAAAGACAGATCCATGCGCCCGCCGTACCCGTCCCGATCACCTCAAACGCCGTCACATACGTCACAAACGTAAAGTTTCAGTCATCGGTGGCGGCGCGCTGCAGCCGCGCGTAGATCAGCTGCAGCCAGTCCGACCCGGCGACCGCGGTCATGGTCGCCCCGGCCAGGCGGGTCGCGTCGGGCGCGAACGCGAGGCCCGCGGCGTAGGCGGTGGCGACCCACTGCGCGGTGCAGAACGGGCAGGTCAGCAGCTCGCCCAGGGCGTGCCGGACCCCGTCCTTGTGCCGCACCTCCTCGGCCAGCTCGGCGGGCCCGGCGGTGCCCGCGTAGCGGGTGAACGGGGCGCGCAGCGGGCTGGTCACCGGGTCCTTGGTGATCATGCGGGCGATCTTGTGGGTGGTGATGGTCATCAGCGCCAGGTCGCCGGGCCCCACGTGCGGGACGCGGCCGCCGCGGTAGCGGCGCACCAGCAGCCCCAGCGTCCCGGCGACCGCCCCGTAGGCGGTCAGGGTGCCCAGGTAGGAGCCCAGCGGCCGGTCCGCTCCGGCGGCGTACTCGCGCTTCTCGGCGCGGGCGGTGTCGGCCACGGAGTTCATGCGTCTCCTTCGAAGTCGTGGAGGATCAGGCAGAACTCGTTGCCCTCGGGGTCGGCGAGCACGGTGGTGAGGGTGCCCGAATCGTCGAACGGTCCGCGCAGCACCCGCGCGCCCAGCCCGGTCACGCGTTCCACCTCGGCGTCCATGTCGGAGATCCACAGGTCGAGGTGCATCCGGTTCTTACCCATCTTGGGTTCGGGGACGCGCTGGAGCAGCAGCCGGGGCCCCTCTCCCTTCGGGTCGTCGAGGCCCAGATAGGGCGGGTCGTAGGGGCCGGGCCGGTAGTCCAGGACGGCGGCCCAGAAGTCGGCCAGCTGGTCCGGTTCGGAGCAGTCCAGAGTGCACACCAGTCGCATGGGGTGTGGCTTACCCGCTGTGACATGGCCAACCATCGAAGGTTGATCCGCTCCGAGCGGGTACCGCCCTGGTGACGGCACGACGCACCGAACGCGAACGCGACGACAGATAGGGGGCAGTGCGATGAGCGAATACGACCCGGAGCGCCGGTCCGGCTCGCGGCTGGAGGACGAGGGCATCCCCGACCTCCAGGACGGCACGCCGCAGCAGCAGTGGGCCGAGGACCCGCAGGAGATGCCGGTCCCCGGCGACGAGCCGGTCGCGCTGGACGACTTCGGCACCACCGCCGAGGAGGTCCGCGAGGGCGAGGGCCTGGACGGCCGGCTGGCGCGCGAGGAGCCCGAGCGGCCGCTGCCGGGCAACGAGCCCGCCCGTCCCGCCGGCCGCCTGGTGGAGGAGGACGAGGGCGTGCGGACCGACACCGAGAAGGACGCGGTCGCCCGCGACGTGGGCGGCGACGGCGGCGGCTACAGCGCCGAGGAGCGGGCCATGCGGATCGAGGACGAGTAGCGGTCCGTCCGCACGCGAAAGCGGCGGGCCTCCCGGGGGAGGGCCGCCGCTTTCCGCGTGCTCGCCGGGTGCGCGGTCCGCTCAGTGGTTGCGCAGGGCGTCCACGAGCTGTGCCTTGGTCATCGAGGAGCGTCCCTTGATGCCGATCTCGCGCGCCCGCTTCATCAGGTCGTCCTTGGACCAGTCGGTGTAGGAGGACGACTTGCCGCCCCTGCGGCCGACCTTGGACGAGCCCTCCTTGGCCTCGGCGTTCGCGATCCGGGCGGCCTTCTCCTTGCTGGCGCCCTTGTCGCGCAGCTTCTCGTAGGCCTTCTCGTTCTTGATCTGTGCTCTGGCCATCTCCCTCACTCCTTCCGTGTGAGGGCACTACCCAGCAGGCACGGTTAACACATCGGGCCCATGGATCAGCCGACGCGCGTGAAGGGCTCGGGCAGGTGCGGGGCGGCCAGCAGCCCGCCGCGCTCGCGCAGCCGGTCCAGGGCGGCGACCCGGGTCGCGGCGGAGGTGGCGTGGTCCTCGTCGTACACGTAGCGGACCGTCGGGTCGACGAGCTGCACCGGGTGCAGGACCAGGTCGCCCGACACCAGGAGCTGCTGGTCGCCCAGCACCACCGACTGGTGGCCGGGCGTGTGGCCGGGCGTCGGCACGATCTCCGCGTCCGGCGCGAGCCGTACCGCGCCCGGCACCGTGTCCAGGCATCCGGCCTCGCGCAGCGGCCGTACGACCCGGTCGAGCAGCGGCCCCTCCTCCAGCCACGCCAGCTCCCGTTCCTGGACGAGGTGCCGCGCGTTGGGGAACACCGGCTTCCCGTCGGCCACGGCCCCGCTCGCATGGTCGCTGTGCAGGTGGGTCAGCACGACCGTCCCGATCTCCGACGGGTCCACGCCCGCCTCCGCCAGCGCCCCGACCAGCCGGCCCGGCACCGGCGCCCAGGACGCGGCGGGCGAGTCCTCCGGGCCCAGCCCCGTGTCCACGAGCACGTTCTCCCCGCCGGGCAGCCGCAGCAGGAAGCAGTGGAAATGCAGCATCCACTCCCCGTCGGGCCCGAACGCCGCCGGGACCTCCGCCCGCAGCCGCTCCCACGTCCCCTCCGCCGCCCCCGGGAAGGTCTCCGGCAGGGGCCGCCGCAGGGAATCGCCCATCGGCCCGACCGCGTCGCACAGCGCGATGATCTCGATACCCGCCACGACACGTGATTCAAGGTGCATACCGGCACGATCTCAGAATCGGCCACAATGGCGGGTGGGAAGGGGGCACCGTGCGCATCGGCATTCTCGGGCCGCTGGCCGTCCGCGACGCGGCGGGCGCGCCGGTCGAGGTCAGCGGAGCGCGCCTGCGCGCCCTGCTGGTCAGGCTCGCGCTCGACGCGGGCCGCGCGGTGTCGGCCGACCGCCTGCTGGACGACCTGTGGGAGGGCGCCCCGCCCGCCGGGGGCGCCGGCGCGCTCCAGGCGCTGGTGTCGCGGCTGCGCGGCGCCGCCGGGCGCGACCTGGTCGAGCACGGCCCCGGCGGCTACCGGCTGGCGGTGGACCCGGCCGAGGTGGACGCCGTCGCGTTCGGCCGCGCGGTCGCCGCCGCCCGCGCCGAGACCGGCCCCGCCGCCCGCGCCGCCGCCCTCCGCCGGGCCCTGGAGCTGTGGCGCGGCCCGGCGCTGGCCGACGTCGCCGACGCCGACTTCGCCGCCGCGCCCATCGCCCGCCTGGAGGAGCAGCGCCTGGCCGCGATCGAGGACCGCGCCGACGCCGAGCTGTCCCTGGGCGAGGCCACCGCGCAGAT
Source organism: Spirillospora sp. CA-253888 (assembly GCA_050936435.1). GTDB lineage: Bacteria > Actinomycetota > Actinomycetes > Streptosporangiales > Streptosporangiaceae > Spirillospora. Next base: position 1,702,535 of record JBNJMT010000001.1, on the reverse strand, counting down.
CGCCGAGCTGGAGGCGCTGGTCGCCGCGCACCCGCTGCGCGAGCGGCCGCGCGGCCTGCTCATGCGGGCCCTGCACGCGGCCGGCCGCACCGCCGAGGCCCTGCACTCCTACGAGCAGGCCCGGCGGATCCTCGCCGAACGCCTCGGCGCCGACCCGTCCCCGGAGCTGGCGGCCGTCCACCTGGCGCTGCTGCGCGACGAGCCGGCCGCGCCCGAGCCGCCGCCCGCCCGGCCCGAGCCGCGCACCAACCTGCCCGCCCAGCTCACCAGCTTCGTCGGCCGCGAGGACGAGTCGCGGCGCGTCGGCAAGCTGCTGCGCGAGGCCCGCCTGGTCACCCTCATCGGCCCCGGCGGCGCGGGCAAGACCCGCCTGGCGGCCGAGGCCGCCGCGCCGCTGGCCGGCGAGCATCCCGACGGGGCGTGGTTCGTGCCGCTCGCGCCGGTGTCGGGCGAGGGCCCCGCCGTCGCCGACGACATCGCCGTCACGGCCCTGGCCGCGATGGGCGTGCCCGACGCGGTCCGCCCCACCGAGACCTGGACGTCGGCGAGCCCGCTGGACCGGCTCGCCGACGTGCTGGCGTCCCGCCGCCTGCTGCTGGTGCTGGACAACTGCGAGCACCTGGTGGAGCCCGCCGCCGTCGTGGTGGACCGGCTGCTAGCCGCCGCGCCCGGCGTACGCGTGCTGGCCACCAGCCGCGAGCCGCTCGGCATCACCGGCGAGTCGCTCTGCCCGGTCCCGTCGCTGCCGCTGCCGCCCGAGGGCGCCGACGCCGCCGAGGCGCTGCGCTACGCCTCGGTGCGGCTGCTGGCCGACCGCGCCGCCGCCGTGCGGCCCGGCTTCGCCGTCGACGAGGAGACCGCGCCGCAGGTCGTGGCGATCTGCCGCGCGCTGGACGGCATCCCCCTGGCGATCGAGCTGGCCGCCGCGCGGCTGCGCTCGCTCACCCCCGCGCAGGTCGCCGCGCGCCTGGACGACCGGTTCCGGCTGCTGACCGGCGGCAACCGCGCCGCGCTGCCCCGCCACCGCGCCATGCGCGCGGTGGTCGACTGGAGCTGGGAGCTGCTCGACGACGCCGAGCGCCGGATGTTGCGCCGCCTGTCGGTGTTCACCGGCGGCGCGACCCCCGAGGCCGCCGTCCGGGTCTGCGCCCCCGAGGACGACCCCGACACGGCCGTGGACGTGATCGCCGCGCTGGTCGACAAGTCGCTGGTCATGGCCGACGGCTCGGCGCAGGTCCGCTACCGGCTGCTGGAGACCATGCGCGTCTACGCCGCCGAGCGGCTGGAGGAGGCGGGCGAGACGGCCCGGATCCGCGCCGCGCACGTCGAGTGGTTCGTGGAGCTGGCCGAACGCGCCGAACCCGAGCTCCGCCGGCGCGACCAGCTGGTGTGGGCCGAACGGATATCGGTCGAGCGCGACAACCTCAACGCGGCGTTCCGGTACCTGCTGGAGGCCCGCGACGCGGTCTCCGGGCTGCGGCTGGTGCGGTCGCTGCTGTGGTTCTGGATCCTGCGCGACCTGGAGCGCGAGGCGGGCGGCTGGGCCGTGGCCGTGCACGACCTGGTCGGCGGCGCGCCGCCGCCCGGCATGGCCGAGGAGTACGCGGTCTGCCGCTTCACCGCGGTGATGGTCTCGGAGATGGAGAAGGACGACGGCGCCCGGCCCGAGTCGCTGCGCGAGGGGTTCGAGGGCCTGCTCGCGCTGCTGCCCGACGAGCCCCGCCACCCGGTGCTGATCCTGCTGCGCCCGCTGGCCCAGGTGTTCACCGGCGGCAACGCCGGGGCGCGGGCCGGACTGGTCCCGATCATGGACCATCCCGACCCCTGGGTGCGGGCCGCCGCGCACACCGCCGAGGGGCTGCTGGCGATGAACGACGGTGAGGTGGACCGCTCCGCCGAGCAGGCCCGCATCGGCTACGAGGGCTTCGCCGCGCTCGGCGAGCGCGGCGGCATGATCATGTCGCTGATCGCGCTGGTGCAGGTGGCGCAGGCGCGCGGCGACCTCACCGAGGCCGTCCGGTACGGGGAGGAGGCGCACGGCTACGCCTCCCAGCACATCAGCCCCGACCAGGGCGGGACGCTGCTGATCGAGCTGGCCCGGGTGCGCGCGGCGGCCGGCGACCCCGACGGCGCCCGCCGCGACCTGGAGCTCGGTCTCCGCACGACCGAGCGCATCGGCGACTACGCCAACACCGCCGGCGCCTACATGTGGCAGAGCGAGCTGCGGCGCGTCGACGGCGACCTGCCCGGCGCGCGCGTCGCGCTGGGCCGCGCGCTGGAGCTGATCACGCCGCGCCGCCACCGCGCCGACTTCATCCACGTGTCCGCGCTGACGTACAGCAAGCTGGGCTGCCTCACCGAGCAGGAGGGCGACCTCGCCGCGTCCGCGCGCTGGCACGCCAAGGCGTTCGAGGCGGCCGCCGAGTCCCCGATGTTCGCCAACCCCAACCTCGCCGTGCTCGTCGAGGGCCTGGCGGCCCACCGCGCCGCCCGGCGCGACTTCACCGACGCGGCCCGGCTGCTGGGGCTCGCCCACCGCGTGCACGGTTTCCGCGACCCGCTCAGCTTCGAGGTCGACCGCACCGAGCGGGTGGCCCGCACGGCGCTGGGCGAGGACGCCTTCGCGGCGGCCTACGACCGGGGTCGCCGGGCCACCCGCGAGGACGCCCTCGCCCTCAGGCCCTGAGCCGGGCCCCGCACGCGCCTCACACGCGCCGGTTGTACATGCGGATCGCGATCGGGAAGGTGACCAGCACGATCCCCGCCGCCCACGCCAGGGTGAACCAGACGTGGTTCCCGACCGGCCCGCCGATCGTCAGCGCCCGCACCGCGTCGGCCAGGTGCGTCACCGGGTTGATCTTCGTCCAGGCCTCCAGCCAGCCGGGCATGGTGGAGGTGTCGGGTACCAGCACGCTGCTGCCGAACGTCAGCGGCATCACCCACATGAACGCCAGCCCCTGCACGGTCTCCGGGGACGGGGCCAGCAGCCCCACCAGCACCGAGACCCAGCTGACGGCCAGGTAGAACACGTACGCCAGCGCGAACGCGCCGAGCACCGACAGCGGATCGGTGTGGAACCGGAACCCCAGCACCGACCCGAACCCGACCAGGATCACCATCACCATCGCGAACCGCGCGGTGTCGCCCAGCACCGTCCCGATGAGCGGCGCGGACCGGGCGATCGGCAGGCTCCGGAACCGGTCGAACACGCCCCGCCTGATGTCCTCGGCCAGCGCGGTGCCGAGGCCCATGGTGGCGAACATCGCCATCTGCGCCACCAGGCCCGGCAGCAGCTGCTGCAGGTAGGAGCGGGTGTCGCCGGCGACCGCGCCGCCGAACACGTACAGGAACAGCAGCAGGAAGACGATCGGCATCAGCGTCACGTCCAGCAGCTTCTCCGGGGAGTGCTTGAGCTGGGAGATGTTGCGCCAGGCCAGGGTCAGGCCGTGGCTCAGCGTGCGGCGCGGGCTGATGCGGCGGGGCGGTTCGGCCCCCACCCGCACGGTGCCCGCGGTGTCCAGGGTCGTGGTGGTCATACCAGGCTCCCTTCGGGAACGGTCTCGGTGGCGGCGGGCTCGGCGCGGTGGCCGGTGAGGGTGAGGAACACCTCGTCCAGGCTCGGCATCCGCAGCGCCAGCTCGGCGGCGACCAGGCCCGCCTCGTCCAGCCGCCGCACCACCGCCGACAGCGCCGCCGGGTCGGCGACGGGCGCGGTGACCAGCCCGGTGGCGGGCTGGACCTCCGGCCGCGCGCCGGTCAGCTCGGCCACGATCGCGGCGAGCTGCTCCAGCCGGTACGGGTCGGCGGCCCGCACGGCGAGCGTCTGCCGCCCGGCCCGCGCCTTCAGCTCGGCGGAGGTGCCCTCGGCGATCACCCGGCCGTGGTCGAACACCGCGATGCGGTCGGCCAGCGCGTCGGCCTCCTCCAGGTACTGGGTGGTCAGCAGCACCGACGCGCCGTCGGCGACGACCTCGCGCACGGTGTCCCAGACCTCGTTGCGCGCCCGCGGGTCCAGGCCCGTGGTGGGCTCGTCCAGGTAGATCACCTCGGGCCGGTTGACAAGGCTGGCGGCCAGGTCCAGCCGCCGCCGCATCCCGCCCGAGTAGGTCTTGACCGCGCGCCCGCCCGCCCCGGTGAGCGAGAACCGCTCCAGCAGCTCCCGCGCCCGCGCCCGGGCCTCGCGCCGGGGGAAGTCCAGCAGCCGGGCGATCATGACGAGGTTCTCGGTGCCGGTCAGCTCCTCGTCCACCGACGCGTACTGCCCGGTCAGCCCGATCTTGGCGCGGACCCGCACGGCGTCGCGCACCACGTCGTACCCGGCGACCTCGGCCCGCCCGGCGTCCGGCCTCAGCAGGGTCGCCAGCACCCGGACGGCGGTGGTCTTGCCGGCGCCGTTGGGGCCGAGCACGCCCAGCACGGTGCCGCGCCGCACGGTCAGGTCCACGCCGTCCAGCGCCCGGGTCTCGCCGAAGCGCTTGCGCAGCCCCTCGGCCCTGATCACATCGCTCATGTCGCCCTCTTCGCGGTCGTCGTCATCGGGACCACTGTCGGCGGGCGCGCTGACACGGCGCTGACGCCCGCCGACATATCGCCGACATGCCGGTGGAGCGGTGTCAGCGGCGGGTGCCGGCGGCCGGTGTCAGCGGCGCCCCCACGCGGCGACGACCAGGGGCGACAGCGCGGCGAACGCGGGATCGTCCAGCAGCCGGGCGAGGCCGTCCAGCTCCGCCCCGGTGATCAGGCCCGTGGCGGTCAGCGCGTCCCGGCGCCGCGCCGCCAGGGACCGCAGCGCCGCGCACCCCGGGCCGCCGCCGCGCCAGACCTCGGCGTGCGCGGCCGCGCCGAGGCCGGTCAGGCCCAGCCCGCCCAGCGCCCCGTAGACCGACGCCGCCCAGCCCGGATCGCCCCCGGCCGCCGCGACGGACGCGGCCAGCGCCCCGAAGAACCGGCCGTGGAGCTGCTCGGCGGGCGGTTCCGGAGCGGCCAGCACCGGCGGCGTCCAGGTGCCGTCCACCTCCTCCACCAGCAGCAGCCCGCCGGGCCGCAGCGCCCGGACCAGCCGCGCCAGCGCGCCGTGCCGGGCGGGCCGGTCGGCCAGCGCCAGCCGGGCCAGCACCAGATCGAAACCGCCACCGGGCCGCGCGCCGCCACCGTCCACGACCGCGCAGCCCAAGGCTTCGGCGACGCCGCCGGGCCCCAGCGCCAGGCAGCGCATCCCCGGGCGCACGCCCAGCCACCGCAGCCGCTCCAGCGTCACCGCGTCGAACACGGCGGCGTCCACTAAAGCTCCCGGACGGTCTGCACCGCCAGCAGCCGCGTGCGCAGCGCGTTGCCCGGCGGCGGGGGGACGAAGCCGGGCACACCGGTCAGGTCATAGGAGTGGTCGGCGAGCCGGATCCGCACCTTGCCGCCGCCCTCGGGCCGCACGACCAGCCGCATCTCGAAGCCCTCCCGGCCGGGCGCGACGAAGTACATCCCCTGGTCGAGCAGCTCGGCGGCGCGCCCCGCCACCCACGCCCGCAGCACCCGCGCCGACGCGTCGTCCACCTGGACGTGCACGGCGGCCGCCCCGCGCGGCGAGGTGATCCGGACGCGCAGCGTGCGCTCGCCCCCGGCGGTGCGGTCCTCCAGGACCTTCAGGGCCGGGGCGGGCAGCTGCGTCGAAGGCGCGGGCCCGGTGGCCATGGGCGTCTCGGGGTCGTACCCCCACGCCCGCCCCAGCGGCCTGGCCTCGCCCCGCACGTAGCGCCGCATCCACGGCGTCGGGCTCCGGTCGGACGACGCCCACCGCGCGGTGCCCGCGTCGGCGTCCCGGATGTAGACCAGGTTGCTCAGCCGGGGATGCTCCCGGTCGAACCGGTCCACCGCGACACCGCACCCCGCCAGCACGACCACCGCCAGCGCCGCCGCCACCGGCACCAGGAACCCGCGCCGCCGCGGCCAGCACATCTCGATCTGCGGCAGCACCAGCACACCGCCCAGCACCACCAGCGGCAGCGCCTGCACCGCACCGCCCGCCAGCCCCACCCAGTACGACGGCAGGATGTAGGAGAACAGCAACAGCGCCGTGGGCAGCGACCCCACCGCCAGCACCACGGCCCGCGCCGCCGACCCCTCCCCGAACCGCAGCGCCACCAGCCCGCCGACCGCCGCCCCCAGCGCCGGCAGCGCCACCACGTGCGACGCGCCCGGCGCCAGCAGCGCCGCCACCAGGCCCAGCACCGCGCACCACGCCGTCCCGGCCAGCGCCAGCGCCGCCGGACCGATCCGCCGCACCGCCGCGTACCAGGCCAGCACGACCAGCACGCCCAGCGCCGTCACCGCCCACCGCAACACCAGCGACCGGTGCGGATCACCGTTGGACATGTCGGCGTACTCCGGCCGCAGCGCCGTCAGCACCGGCCACACCGCGAAGGCCACCGCCACCGCCGCCACGACCGGCACCAGCGTCAGCCCGAACGCCGCCACCATCCGCGGCACCGACGCCAGCTCGCGCCGCCGCAGCAGCCACCCCAGGGCCAGCACCGCCGCCAGGCCCGCGCCGGCCAGCGGGAGCGCCCACCCCTCCGGGTAGTGCACCAGCAGGTCACCGGGCAGGTTGAAGTACACCGCGTCGCCCGCGCCGTCGAGCACCGCCAGGTCGGCGCCGCCCGCCGCGCGCGCCATCGCCAGCATGTTCACGCCCATGTGCTGCACCGACGCCCGCGACAGGTGCGCCGCGTCGTCCAGCGGCGTGTGGTAGTTCACCCGCCCGTCCAGCAGCGCGGTGTCCAGCGCGTCGAACCCGGCGTCCCGGAACATCCGCATGTCGGTGTCGCCCGGGGCGAGCGCCTCCAGCGCCGCCGACACCGAGTCGCCCGCCGGGTGCGGCGCCCCCGCCAGCCACCCGATCATCGGCGCGTTGCCCTCGGACGTCCGGTACATCATCGCCGGGCCCCTGGACCCGGCCGCCTCGTAGTTGAACACCACCCGGCGGCCCTCGCGGCCCAGCGGATGCGAGGCGACGAACGCCTCGGCGCCCATCAGCCCCGGCTCCTCCGCGTCGGTGATCAGCACGACCACGTCGTTGCGCGGGCGCTCGCCCGACGCCGTCAGCGCCCGCGCCGTCTCCAGGATCGCCGCGACGCCCACCCCGTCGTCGGCCGCGCCGTGCGACCCCTGCACCGCCGAGTCGTAGTGCGCCGCCAGGAAGATCCGGCCGGTCGGCGCCGTCCCCGGGATCACCGCGACGATGTTGGAGGCCCGCGCCGCGTACCCCTTCAGCTCACCCTCGCCACGCCCCACGCCCTCGTGCAGCTCCGGGCGCAGGCCGAACCCGCGCAGCTTCGCCACGATCGCGTCGCGCACCCGCTCGTTCTGGGGCGTCCCGCTGGGATGCGGCTCGCGCGCCAGCTCGCCCACGTGCGCGAACGCCCGCGTACCGCTGAACTCGCCCGGCGGCGCGTCCCGGGCCGCCGGCGGCCGCAGGTCCAGCACCGCGACCAGCGCCACCGCGAACAGCAGCAGCAACGTCCCCGCCCCCGCGAGCACGCGCCCGCGCGGCTCGGCCAGTACACCGGTCATCTTTCCATCCATGCCCGTAGCCTGCGGAAGACCGCTCTCACTTCACTCTCACCGCGACGTGACAGGCTGAGAGACGTGAGATTCGGGGTACTCGGGCCATTGGAGATCCACGACGACGGGCGGCCCGTGCCGCTGCGCTCGGCCAAACAGCGCGTCCTGCTGGCGATGCTGCTGGCCCACCCCGGCCAGAGCGTCCCCGCCGACACCCTCATCGACGCGATCTGGCCGGACGAGCGGCGCACCAACCAGGACCTCCAGAACCACATATGGCGACTGCGCCGCGCCCTCGGCGACCCCGACCGCATCCGCCACCACCCGCCCGGCTACACCCTGCGCACCGAACCCGGCGAACTCGACGCCCGCCGCTTCGAGGACCTCGCCGACCACGGCCTGACCGCCCCCGACCCCACCGCCCTCCGCCGGGCACTGGAACTGTGGCGCGGCCCCGCCTACACCGGACTCGACCACGTCCCCGCGCTCCGCGACGAGGCCCGCCGCCTGGAGGAGCGCCGCATCACCGCCCTGGAAGCCCGCATCGACGCCGACCTGGCCGCCGGACCCGCCGCCGGCCTGATCGGCGAGCTGCGCACCCTGGTCGCCCGCCACCCCCTGCACGAACGCTTCCACGAGCAACTCGTCCTCGGCCTCTACCGCGACGGCCGCCAGGCCGACGCCCTCGCCGCCTACCAGGACGCCCGCCGCGTCCTCGTCGACGAACTCGGCGTCGAACCCGGCCCCGCCCTCCGCGCCCTCGAACGCGCCGTCCTCACCCAGGACCCCGCCGCGACCTGGCGCGGCCCCCGCCCCCACCTCAGCGAACTCGTGGGCCGCGACCGCGAACGCGCCCGGCTGCGCGCCCTGCTCCGCGACCACCGCCTGGTCACCGTCACCGGCACGGGCGGCGTCGGCAAGACCGCCCTCGCCCTGCGCACCGCCGCCGACACCGGCGCGCACGTCGTCGTGGTGCCCCTGGCCGGCGCGTTCGGCGCGGACGAGATCGCCCTCGCCCTCGCCGCCCCCCTCGGCGCGCGCGGCGCGACCCTCACCGAGGTCGCCGAGCAGACCCGCCGCGCCCTCACCGGCGAGCACCTGCTGCTGCTGGACAACTGCGAGCAGGCGGCCGAGCACTGCGCCCGGACCGTCGCCGACCTGCTCGCCTCCTGTCCCGGCCTGACCGTCCTCACCACCTCGCGCCGCCCGCTCGGCGTCCCCGAAGAGGTCGTATGGCGGCTCGACGGCCTCGCCGTCACCCCCGACGCGACCGGCCCGGCCGCCGACCTGTTCCGCCGCCGCGCCGCCCAGGCCGCCCCCGACGCCCCCTGCCCGCCGGACGCCGTCGCCCGCGTCTGCCGCCGCCTGGACGGCCTGCCGCTCGCCCTGGAACTGGCGGCGGCCCGGCTCCGCCTGCTGCCCGCCGCCGACCTCGCCGACCGCCTCGACACCGGCCTCGGCCTGCTGTCGGCGATCCGCCACGGCCCCGAACCCCGCCACCAGACCCTCAACGCGACCATCGAGTGGTCCTACCGGCTGCTCGACCCCGACGAGCAGCTCCTGCTGGCCCGCCTGTCGGTCTTCCGGGACGGCTTCACCGCCGACGCCGCCGAAGCCGTGTGCGGCGCGCCGCCCCTACACCGCGACACCGTGCTCCCTCTGCTGGCGGCACTGACCGAACACTCCCTGGTGCAGCCGTACGACACCGGCGGCCGCCGCCGGTACCGCCTCCTGGAAGCGGTCCGCGACCACGCCGCCGCACGCCTGGACCGCCTGGGCGCCACCACCGCCACCGCGGACCGGCACCTGGACCACCGCCTGGACGCGCTCCGCCGCATCGACGCCGCCCCCACCATGCGCGAGACGGCGGAGGGCTACGCCGCCCTGGCCGCCGACGACGCCAACCTGCGCGCCGCGCTCGACCACGGCTTCGCGACCGGCCGCCACCGGGACGCCACCGAACTGACCGTGCGGCTGTACGTGTTCTGGATGATCCAACGCACCCACCACACCGAGGGGGCCCACTGGATCGACACCGCCTGGGAGCACCGCGACGACGGACCGGCCTGGATCTCCCACGAACTGGGCCTGGCCCGGGCCGCCCTGCACAGCGACCGGGACGAATGGCGCGAGGCCCGCGCACTGCTGGAGCCGTCCGTCGCGGGTCTGGCCGCGGCGGACTCCGCGTACCACCCGAACGCCCTCTGGATGCTGGTCACCGCCCAGCTCCACACGCTGGACCCGGCGGCGTTGCGTACCTCGGCCGAAGCACTGACCGACGCGCGCGCCCGCGGGGGAGGCGCCCGGTACCTGCTGATGTTGGCGGCACGGGTGCTCGTGCTGGCGGAGTGGGGCCGGTACGCCGAAGCGTTGGAACTGTGCGAGCGATACGCCCACTGGGCCGAAGGAGCCGCACCGGACGAACTGGCCCGCTACACCCTCGTGCGCGTGATGGCCGAACTCGGCCACGGAACGCCCGGCCCGACCCGACAGGACATCGAGCGCCTGAAGGAGCACTTCGCGGCGGGCGGCAACTTCACCCACAAGGCACGGCTGCACAGGCTGCTCGTGCAGGCGGAACTGTGCGGGCCGGGACACGCGGCGGCCTCACGGGCCGAGGCGGCCGCGGCCGCCGGGATCGCCGTGCTGGACGAGCTGTATCCGCCGAGCGTGACGCACGCGTGGCGGCTCTCACTGCTGCTGGCCGAGGCACGGCGCAGGCAGGGAGCCGTGGGACAGGCGAGGAGCGCGCTGGCCGACGGACTGCGGAGGGCGCTGAACGGAAGCGACTACGCGTCGGCGCTGCCCGCTGTGATCACGGCCTCATTGCTGGCGCGTGCGCAGGGGCAGAGCGGGACGACCGAGCGCCTGGCGGCGGGCTGGGACCGGCTGCGGACGGGACTCGGACTGCCGGCGCCCCTGGGATTTCGGGACGCGGTGGAACGGGAGCTGGGCGTGGATCCGGCGCCGTCCGAACCGGACGCGCGGTGGAGAGCGGAGCGGCCGGAGGACCTGCTGCGCAGCGCATGGGAGTGGGTGAACGCTCTCTGACCAGGAGGTTTCCGGGCGGGGGCGCGGAGAGGGCCGGGCTGATTTGACGGACCTTCCCGGGTTACCTAATGTTCTTCCTGCCCCGAGGGGATGCGGGACGCCGACAGGCGGACGGCCTCCGGGGAAGCCACCCAGAGAAAAACGGTTCGAAGCTTGCTCCGAGTCGGGTTACTCTGGAGTGGACAGCCCAGACGGGATGCAGGACGCCGCAAGGTGGCCGGCCCGAGGGACACCTCCGCAAGACCGATCCAGACGATCTTGATCGTCTGTTGTGGGCGTGCGGCGGGTTGGGCGCGGACCTGAAGATCGACTCGACAGAGTCGCTTGACAGGAACGAAGATCTCGGTAAGCTTGAAGGGTTGCCCCGGAGCGGGGCCCGCGAGTAGCGGGTCAAGCGCGGTGGGTGTCCGTTTCTTGAGAACTCAACAGCGTGTTAAAAGCCAGTGCCTTTATAGACCAGGCCAATGTGCCTGGTCGCCCCGTGCCGGCATCGTGAGATGTCGGTGGGGATTTCTTTGAGGCAAGTCGGCCCTTCGGGGCCGCATTTGCCGGGATTCATTTCCAAGGTTTGGCGGTCACGGGTTCGCCCCTGTGGTCGTCGCATGGACCTTAATGGAGAGTTTGATCCTGGCTCAGGACGAACGCTGGCGGCGTGCTTAACACATGCAAGTCGAGCGGAAAGGCCCCTTCGGGGGTACTCGAGCGGCGAACGGGTGAGTAACACGTGAGCAACCTGCCCCTGACTCTGGGATAAGCCCGGGAAACTGGGTCTAATACCGGATACGACCATTCAAGGCATCTTGTGATGGTGGAAAGTTTTTCGGTTGGGGATGGGCTCGCGGCCTATCAGCTTGTTGGTGGGGTGATGGCCTACCAAGGCGACGACGGGTAACCGGCCTGAGAGGGCGACCGGTCACACTGGGACTGAGACACGGCCCAGACTCCTACGGGAGGCAGCAGTGGGGAATATTGCGCAATGGGCGAAAGCCTGACGCAGCGACGCCGCGTGAGGGATGACGGCCTTCGGGTTGTAAACCTCTTTCAGCAGGGACGAAGCTAACGTGACGGTACCTGCAGAAGAAGCGCCGGCTAACTACGTGCCAGCAGCCGCGGTAATACGTAGGGCGCAAGCGTTGTCCGGAATTATTGGGCGTAAAGAGCTCGTAGGCGGTTTGTCGCGTCGGTTGTGAAAGCCCACAGCTTAACTGTGGGTCTGCATCCGATACGGGCAGACTAGAGGCAGGTAGGGGAGCATGGAATTCCCGGTGTAGCGGTGAAATGCGCAGATATCGGGAGGAACACCGGTGGCGAAGGCGGTGCTCTGGGCCTGTACTGACGCTGAGGAGCGAAAGCGTGGGGAGCGAACAGGATTAGATACCCTGGTAGTCCACGCCGTAAACGTTGGGCGCTAGGTGTGGGGTCCTTCCACGGATTCCGCGCCGTAGCTAACGCATTAAGCGCCCCGCCTGGGGAGTACGGCCGCAAGGCTAAAACTCAAAGGAATTGACGGGGGCCCGCACAAGCGGCGGAGCATGTTGCTTAATTCGACGCAACGCGAAGAACCTTACCAAGGCTTGACATCGCCGGAAAACTCGCAGAGATGCGGGGTCCTTTTGGGCCGGTGACAGGTGGTGCATGGCTGTCGTCAGCTCGTGTCGTGAGATGTTGGGTTAAGTCCCGCAACGAGCGCAACCCTCGTTCCATGTTGCCAGCACGTAGTGGTGGGGACTCATGGGAGACCGCCGGGGTCAACTCGGAGGAAGGTGGGGATGACGTCAAGTCATCATGCCCCTTATGTCTTGGGCTGCAAACATGCTACAATGGCCGGTACAGAGGGCAGCGATACCGCGAGGTGGAGCGAATCCCTTAAAGCCGGTCTCAGTTCGGATTGGGGTCTGCAACTCGACCCCATGAAGTCGGAGTCGCTAGTAATCGCAGATCAGCAACGCTGCGGTGAATACGTTCCCGGGCCTTGTACACACCGCCCGTCACGTCACGAAAGTCGGCAACACCCGAAGCCCGTGGCCCAACCCGCAAGGGGGGGAGCGGTCGAAGGTGGGGCCGGCGATTGGGACGAAGTCGTAACAAGGTAGCCGTACCGGAAGGTGCGGCTGGATCACCTCCTTTCTAAGGAGCACAACTGGTTCCCTCGCCTCTTCGGAGGGAAGGAATCGGTGGCCGTCTTCGACAGCGAATGCCTGTCGGATGGCTGCTCATAGATGTGGAGCACTGGCTACTCAGCTCACCACCTGCGTGAGCCGGCAAGTACCGCCCTGTAAGGGGAGTGGGAACGGCGGTTTCGGGTGGGTGGGGAGCTGGACACGCTGTTGGGTCCTGAGGGAACGGACCCTTCAGCCCCTGAACGCCACGCCTTCTTGGTGGGTGTGATGGGGCTGGGTTGTTTCTTCTGGATCGCGGGACCAGGTGTCGGCGCGGCGCGAGTCGTGGCCGGTCTGGTGGGCCCGGTTGTTTTTTGAGAACTACACAGTGGACGCGAGCATCTCTGATGAGAACGCTTATGCCGGTCGGTCTTTGGCCGGTGTTCTCATCTCTGTTGCGATTTGTTTGATCGTTTTGTGTGTTCAAGTTTTTAAGGGCACACGGTGGATGCCTTGGCATCAGGAGCCGATGAAGGACGTGGGAGCCTGCGATATGCCTCGGGGAGTCGGCAACCAGACTTTGATCCGGGGATTTCCGAATGGGGAAACCTGGCACCCGTCATGGGGTGTCGCCGCCGTCTGAATGTATAGGGCGGTTGGTGGGAACGCGGGGAAGTGAAACATCTCAGTACCCGCAGGAAGAGAAAACAATAGTGATTCCGTGAGTAGTGGTGAGCGAAAGCGGAAGAGCCTAAACCGTGCGCGTGTGATAGCCGGCAGGCGTTGCGTGTGCGGGGTTGTGGGACCATCCTGATCCAGCTGCCGCTGGGTCGAAGAGTTACAAAACAGCGTGGTAGTCGAACGGCATGGGAAGGCCGACCGTAGACGGTGAGAGTCCGGTAGACGAAACTGCGTTGTCTCTTGGGTGTGTTCCCGAGTAGCACGGGGCCCGTGAAATCCCGTGTGAATCTGCCACGACCACGTGGTAAGGCTGAATACTTCCTGATGACCGATAGCGGACCAGTACCGTGAGGGAAAGGTGAAAAGTGCCCCGGTGAGGGGTCGTGAAATAGTACCTGAAACCGTGTGCCTACAAGCCGTCAGAGCGTCCTACAGGGAGACTTGTCTTCTTGTTTCGTGATGGCGTGCCTTTTGAAGAATGAGCCTGCGAGTTATGGTGTGTGGCGAGGTTAACCGGTGGCGGGTAGCCGTAGCGAAAGCGAGTCTGAAGAGGGCGTTTTTAGTCGCATGCTGTAGACCCGAAGCGGAGTGATCTAGCCATGGGCAGGGTGAAGCGCCGGTAAGACGGTGTGGAGGCCCGAACCCACCAGGGTTGAAAACCTGGGGGATGACCTGTGGTTAGGGGTGAAAGGCCAATCAAACTCCGTGATAGCTGGTTCTCCCCGAAATGCATTTAGGTGCAGCGTCGCGTGTTTCTTGCCGGAGGTAGAGCTACTGGATGGCCGATGGGCCCTACAAGGTTACTGACGTCAGCCAAACTCCGAATGCCGGTAAGTGAGAGCGTGGCAGTGAGACTGCGGGGGATAAGCTTCGTAGTCGAGAGGGAAACAGCCCAGATCATCGGCTAAGGCCCCTAAGCGTGTGCTAAGTGGTAAAGGATGTGGAGTTGCCGTGACAACCAGGAGGTTGGCTTAGAAGCAGCCATCCTTGAAAGAGTGCGTAATAGCTCACTGGTCAAGTGATTCCGCGCCGACAATGTAGCGGGGCTCAAGCACACCGCCGAAGCCGTGGCATTCCAGCGCAAGCTGGGATGGGTAGGGGAGCGTCCTTCAGCCGGCGAAGCCGCCGAGTGATCGAGTGGTGGAGGCTGGAGGAGTGAGAATGCAGGCATGAGTAGCGAATCACACGTGAGAAACGTGTGCGCCGGATGACCAAGGGTTCCTGGGGCAGGCTAATCCGCCCAGGGTAAGTCGGGACCTAAGGCGAGGCCGACAGGCGTAGTCGATGGACAACGGGTTGATATTCCCGTACCCGCTGGTACGCGCCAACGCTGAATCCACTGATGCTGACCATCCGAACCACCCAGTGAAGCCTTCGGGCGGATCTGGTGTTGGGGAGCATGGGACCCGAGGTGGTAGTAGGTGAGCGATGGGGTGACGCAGGAGGGTAGCTCAGCCCAGGCGATGGTTGTCCTGGGGTAAGCATGTAGCCCGCACTATAGGCAAATCCGTAGTGCATGAGGGTGAGATGTGATGCCGAGCCGTTTTAGGTGAAGTGAGTGATCCCATGCTGCCGAGAAAAGCCTCTAGTGAGTGTACCGGCGGCCCGTACCCCAAACCGACTCAGGTGGTCAGGTAGAGAATACCAAGGCGATCGGGTGAACTGTGGTTAAGGAACTCGGCAAATTGCCCCCGTAACTTTGGGAGAAGGGGGACCATGCCCGGTGACCGGTCTTGCACCGTGAGCTGGGGGTGGTCGCAGAGGCCAGGGGGAAGCGACTGTTTACTAAAAACACAGGTCCGTGCGAAGTCGTAAGACGCTGTATACGGACTGACGCCTGCCCGGTGCCGGAACGTTAAGAGGACCGGTTAGACAGGTTTTGCCTGTCGAAGCTGAGAATCTAAGCGCCGGTAAACGGCGGTGGTAACTATAACCATCCTAAGGTAGCGAAATTCCTTGTCGGGTAAGTTCCGACCTGCACGAATGGCGTAACGACTTCCCCGCTGTCTCAACCACAGGCCCGGCGAAATTGCACTACGAGTAAAGATGCTCGTTTCGCGCAGCAGGACGGAAAGACCCCGGGACCTTCACTATAGCTTGGCATTGGCGCCTGAAGCGTCTTGTGTAGGATAGGTGGGAGACTGTGAAGCCGGCACGCCAGTGTCGGTGGAGTCATTGGTGAAATACCACTCTGGTCGTTTTGAGCGTCTAACCCGCACCCGTGTATCCGGGTGGGGGACAGTGCCTGGTGGGTAGTTTAACTGGGGCGGTTGCCTCCCAAAGAGTAACGGAGGCGCCCAAAGGTTCCCTCAGCCTGGTTGGCAATCAGGTGGCGAGTGCAAGGGCACAAGGGAGCTTGACTGTGAGACAGACATGTCGAGCAGGTGCGAAAGCAGGGCCTAGTGATCCGGCACCTACGTGTGGAAGTGGTGTCGCTCAACGGCTAAAAGGTACCCCGGGGATAACAGGCTGATCTTCCCCAAGAGTCCATATCGACGGGATGGTTTGGCACCTCGATGTCGGCTCGTCGCATCCTGGGGCTGGAGTAGGTCCCAAGGGTTGGGCTGTTCGCCCATTAAAGCGGCACGCGAGCTGGGTTTAGAACGTCGCGAGACAGTTCGGTCCCTATCCGCTGCGCGCGTAGGAGAATTGAGAGGATCTGTCCCTAGTACGAGAGGACCGGGACGGACGAACCTCTGGTGTGCCAGTTGTCCCGCCAGGGGCACGGCTGGTTGGCTACGTTCGGTAGGGATAACCGCTGAAAGCATCTAAGCGGGAAGCCTGCCTCAAGATGAGTTCTCCCTCCCACCTTGTGTGGGGTAAGGCCCCCAACAGACCATTGGGTTGATAGGCCGGAAATGGAAGCGCGGTAACGTGTGGAGTTGACCGGTACTAATAGGCCGAGTGGCTTGAACACACACGACGTTCAAACCAATCGCTGCAAGAGACACTCGCGTCCCTGTGTGGTTCCCAGAAAACAAACGGGAACCGCTACACAACACAATACCGAGCCTGGTTGCTCGGACGATGATCTTCCCGCGCCCGTGAGGGTGGTCTGGTGAGTTGGTCGTTCGGTGGTTATGGCGAAGGGGAAACACCCGGTCCCATCCCGAACCCGGAAGTTAAGCCCTTCAGCGCCGATGGTACTGCACGGGAGACTGTGTGGGAGAGTAGGACACCGCCGGACTCATATTGCAGGAAGGCCCCGCCGTTACCGGCGGGGCCTTTCTCATTTCGCGACTCTATTGCGGCACCCGCCGACAACTGACCACACTTGTGTTCGGAAGCCGATCAGGCCGTTCCCGGCTACAGCGCACGTCCCTCTCCGAACAGCCACCCCTCCTCAAGCGCTGAGCGGTGGACCTGCACGTTCTGGTCCAGGTTCGGTGCGATGTACTCGCCGTTCAGCCGGTGCGCTCCATGCCGGTCCCCACGCCAGCACGTCCAGCAGCACGAGCTGGCGCGCGATGTCGCCCGCCTTCGCCGTATGCGCGGAAACCGGTACCACCCGCAGTCGTTCGGCCTCCCCGGTGTCTCGCCCCCCAGTCCTCCTGGCGCACGACGGGCAGCTTCCAATCGTGCACTGCACCGATTCCGCCTGCTTCGACCGGCGCGGGCTTGTCGGCTCCACCTCCACGGGCGCGAACTTGCCCACCGCCGCAAAGTGGCAGGAGACGGAGGCCACTCGGGGCAGGGATCCGTGCGCCGGCTCGGTCCGTACCAGGGGCGCCGTCACGTAGCCGCCGTTGGGGCCCCAAGCGGACCAGGCGGATGACAGTTCTGCCGTATAGCGACCGTTCTCGCCGCTCACCGCTGTATCGGCCGAAAGGTCCCTCATGTCATCACCCCGGGCAGGCCGATCGGTCTGGATCGATCGCTTTTGCGGGCTCCCGTCAACGACGGGTTTTGCCTTGTACGCCGTGCCTGGACGGGGCGTCACTTGTTCAGGCCGGTGCTACGCCATGGCATCGGCCGACGGGACGGCTCGTGCTCGGCCACCCGTTCTCTCCCTACGACTGCGCGGTCTTTGAGCTGCGTTCGCCGCGTCGGCTCTCCAGGGCTCAGCCGTCCGCGGAGAGGGAATGACGATGACCTCTCCGCCGCACGCCCAGCCCAGCCAGCCAGCCGAGCGAAGAGTGCGGCGGAGAGGCTTCCCGGAACGGAGTCCGAAGCCGCGCAGCTACAGGCGAAGGGCTCCCGTGCCCCTATCGGCCCGATCTGAGCCAGTCGTCATCGCAGTGCCCGCGCCGGCCATGACGGGTGCTCCAGCTCATTCCGCCGGCTTCCCCAGCCCGCTGCTCCGGGACGCCGTCACCAGCGCACGCTCTCCCACCGGTACGACCGGACGGGTGACAGGCGTCGTGGTGCGGCCGGCGGGCCTTCCCGACCGCACCGCCATGTACGCCAGGAACGTCAGCCCCGCCACCAGGTAGCAGTTGGCCACCAGCGTCGTCAGCCCATGGAAGCCGTACTCGCGCGGTCCGCCGTCGTGCGGCGTCCACCACATCGGGGCCAGGACGAACAGCGCGTACGTTCCCGCCGCCACGACCTGCCGCCCGTCCCGCACCAGCAGTACCAGCACCGGCATCACCCACACCCAGTGATGCGCCCAGGAGATCGGCGACACCACCAGTCCGGTCACGCCGCCCACCGCGACCACCGCCAGCCAGTCGCCCCGCCGCGCCCACCGCGCCGCGACCGTCAGCCCGCACGCCGCCAGGACCACGCTGACCAGCGAGAACCAGTCGCCCACCTGCTCGGGTCCGCCCGAGAGCCGCGCCGCCAGGGCCAGGGGCGACTGGTTGCTGATGTAGGGGACGCCCACGCGCGAGGTGTCGTAGAAGGTGTCCAGCCAGTAGACCCGCGAGGCGTCCGGCGAGAGCAGGAACGCCCCCAGCGTGCACGCCGCGAAGGCGCTTCCGGCGACCACGGCGTCCCGGCCGCGCCGCGACACCAGCAGCACCAGGATGAAGACCGCGGGCGTCAGCTTGATCGCGGCCGCGATCCCGATCCCCAGGCCCGCCCGGCGGCCCTGCGCCACGCGCCGGAAGTCCGCCAGCACCAGCGCCAGCAGGAACAGGTTGACCTGCCCCTGGAAGAACGAGTGGTACACCGGTGCCAGCAGGAACCCCGCCGCCACGGCGCACGCCTCCGTGCCCGCCGGGAGGCGGCGTCCCGTCATCCGCAGCGCCGCGACGCACGCCCAAGCGAACGCGCCCGCCGACGCCAGCTGCCAGATCACCCGCGCGGCCGTGAGGGACAGCTCCGACAGCGGCGCGAACAGCGCGGCGGCGAACGGCGTGTTGGTGAACCACAGGCCCGCGTGGCGCTCCAGGTACAGGCTCGCCCCCTCGTCCAGCGCCCGGCCTCCCAGCATGTAGATGCGGAAGTCCAGCGAGTCGTAGCAGAACGCGAACACCCCGATCGCCACGATCTCGATCGCCAGGATCACTCGCACGACGGGGGACGTCCAGGGTTTCACCGCACCGCTCCGTTCCGGGAAGATCAGCAGATGCGGCAACGGTGCCGGTGCGGGCACCTCCGGCACGTCGGGCCGGCGGCCACAATCGTGCGGGTGCGGTAGCCCCGGGGCGTACGCCTGCGGGCCAATGTGCCCACCAGGGCAAACGGCTACGATCAGCGCATGTCAGACATGCGGCGCGGGGTGCTCGGCGGCATCGTGGGCTGGGGCGGCGCGCTGCTGTTCCCGCCCCTGTTCTTCATCGGGCTGCAGGGCGTCGACCCGATGCGCGGCGCGGCGACGTTCGTGCCGGCCATGGTGGCGCTCGTGCTCCCGCTCGCGCTGGTGGCGCGGCGGCCGGTGGCGGGGCTGCTGTTCCTGCTGTCGGGGTGGTTCGTCGTGCCCGCCGCCGGGCCGGACCTGCCGGGCGAGGTCGGGTACCTGATGGTCGCGGTGGACGACCTGGTCGTCGCGTTCATCGCCGCGACCCGCAGGCGCCGGGTCTCCCTGCCCGCCGCCGTGCTGACCGTCGGCCTCCAGGCGCTCTACGTCGCGGTCATGACCCACGGCACCTTCATGATCAACGCGGTGGTCGGCGTGCTCCTCGCGATCATCGCGGCCTGGATCGCCGGCGATTCCTTCGGCGAGCGCCGCGCGCACGCCGAGGCCCTGCGCGCCCAGGCCACCGAGCAGGCCGTCACCGCCGAGCGGCTGCGCATCGCCCGCGAGCTGCACGACATGGTCGCCCACAGCATCGGCATCATCGCCATCCAGGCCGGGGTCGGGGCGCGCGTCATCGACACCCGGCCCGACGAGGCCCGCAAGGCGCTGGCGGCCATCGAGACCACCAGCCGCGACACCCTGTCGGGGCTGCGCCGGATGCTGGGCGCGCTGCGCCGTACCGACACCGGCGCGCCGGAGGCCGCGCCGCTGGATCCCGCGCCGGGGCTGGCCGACCTCGACCGGCTCGCGGCCGCCACCGGCGACGCCGGGGTGCGCGTCGAGGTGCGCTGGACGGGGGAGCGGCGGCCGCTGCCCGCCGAGATCGACCTGTCGGCGTACCGCATCGTCCAGGAGGCCGTCACCAACGTGGTGCGGCACGCGGGCACCGACGAGTGCCGCGTCACCATCGAGCAGCACGACGGCGAGGTCGTCATCGAGGTCGTGGACGACGGCGCCGGGCACCCCGCGGGCCCCGGTGGCTACGGCATCACCGGGATGCGCGAGCGCGTGGGCCTGCTCAACGGCGGGCTCACCGCCGGTCCGCGCCCCGAGGGCGGGTTCCGCGTCGTGGCGCGGCTGCCGCTGCCGGAGACGGTCGCGTGAACGGCGGCGAGGCGCCCGTGCGCGTCGTGCTGGCCGACGACCAGCCGCTGATCCGCGCCGGGCTGCGCGTCCTCATCGACGCCACGCCCGGCCTGAGCGTCGAGGGCGAGGCCGGGAGCGGCGCGGAGGCGGTGCGGCTGGTGCGCGAGGTCCGTCCCGACGTCGTGGTCATGGACATCCGGATGCCCGGCATGGACGGCATCGAGGCCACCCGGCACATCGTCGCCGATCCCGGCGTGGCCACGCGGGTGCTGGTCCTGACGACCTTCGACGACGACGAGTATGTGTACGGGGCGCTGCGCGCGGGCGCGTCGGGGTTCCTGGTGAAGGACATGGCCCTGGAGGACATCCTCGCGGCGGTGCGGGTGGTGGCCGCCGGGGACGCGTTGATCGCGCCGAGCGTCACCCGGCGCCTGATCGGCGAGTTCGCCGCCCGGCCCGCCGCGGCTCCGCCGCGCCGCCCGCTGGAGGGCGTCACCGACCGGGAGCGCGAGGTGCTGACGCTGGTCGGCCGGGGCCGCTCCAACGCCGAGATCGCCGCCGAGCTGCACATCAGCCCCGCCACCGCCAAGGCGCACGTGGCGCGGCTGCTGGCCAAGCTGGACGCGCGCGACCGCGTCCAGCTCGTGATCGCCGCCTACGACGCGGGGCTGGTCGAGCCGGCCGCCTGATCACACCGCGAACAGCGTCCCGGCCAGCTCGTCCAGCGTCGCGATCTCCGCCAGCGGGAACGCCTCGGCGATCGGCTCGAACACGTCCATCGAGTGGTGCTGCGCGAGCCCGATCGCCTGCCGGTGCAGCGCGTGGCCCAGGGCGAGGCGGGGGAAGTCCGCGCCGACCGGCCACGCCGACGCCTCCAGGAACGTCCCGAACGCCTCGCGGTCGCAGGCGAACAGGTCGCGGTAGAGCTGGATCAGCTCGCAGTGCCGGTCGACGACCATCGCGTCGCCCCAGTCGATGATCCCGGCGAGGCGCCCCTCGGCCACGTACACGTGGTCGGCGGTCAGGTCCCCGTGCGTGAACACCGGGTCGGGCGGCCCGAGGCGCGCCAGGTAGCCGTCGACCTGGGCGACCAGGTGCGGGGGGAGCGAGCTGTGCGCCGCGGCCGCCGGAACGTCCAGGTCCGGCCAGTCGGCGTGCGCGGCGACGCCGGGGCCCGGGCGCAGCGCGTGGACGCGCCGCACCTGCCGTCCCACGTCGCGGGCCAGGTCCAGTCGTTGCGCGCGGGTCAGGTCGGCGCGCCGGGCGGCCGCGCCGGGCGGCCTCGCCGGGCATCCGGGCGGTGACGAGATAGGGCCAGCTCGCGTCGGACAGCCAGCCTTCGGCCAGCAGCCGGGGCGCGGAGATGCCGGGGTCGGTCGCGACCAGGGCCTGCGCGGCGCGTTCGGCGGCGTGGCACGCGCGCCAGGCGCGCGTGGTCCCGAACAGCTTCACCACCACGTCCCCGTAGAGGAAAACGGGGTAGGTGGGGTTGAACTCGGCGACCGGTTCGCGGCGCGCGTCCAGCAGGCCGTGCCGTCGCAGGACCTCGGCCACGTGCGGCCACCAGAACGCGACGTCGCCGACCCGCGCGGCGTGCTCGCGCATCGTCGTGAACAGGGGAGGAGCCGTCACCGCGCCAGGGTCCCCGCCGGGAGCGGACGGCGGCAAACGATTTACCGTTCATGCGGGCCGGGAAGGGGACAGGGCATGGACCGTTGTGCGGCCTTCCGCCGCGAGACCCGGGCGTTCGAGGGCGCGGCCCGCGGCGCCGTCGGCCGGCAGGCCCCGCGCGTGCCCTCCTGCCCCGAATGGACGCTGACCGACCTGGTCTGGCATCTGGGCCAGGTGCACCGCATGGTGATCGCGATCCTCCGGGACCGGCTCGACGCGCCGCCGGACCCGGCCGCGGTGCCGCTGCCCGGCGACCGCGCGGGCTGGCCCGACCCCGGGCGCTCCCCGACGCACGGCCCGGTGCCCGCGAGCCTGGTGGACTGGTTCGCCGACGGCGCGGCCCTGCTGGCGGAGCTGTTCGAGACCCGCGATCCGGACGAGCCGGTGTGGACGTGGTGGCACGACCGGAGCGCGGGGTTCTGGCTGCGGATGCAGGCCGTCGAGGCCGCCGTGCACCGCTGGGACGCCGACAACGCGCTCGGCGCGGCCCGCCCCGTCGAGGCCGGCCTGGCCGCCGACGCCGTCGCGCAGAACTGCGAGGTCATGGCGCCCGCCCGCCGGGCGATGCTCAAGGCCCCCGACGGCGCGGGCGAGCGGTTCCGGTTCCGGCGCACCGACGGGCCGGGCGCGTGGACCGTCCGCATCGACGGCGAGGCGCGCCTGGTCGAGGGGCCCGGCGACGTCGAGGTGGCGGGCACCGCCTCGGATCTGATGTTGTTCCTGTGGAACCGCGTCCCCGCCGACCGCCTTGAGGTGAGCGGCGACCGGAGCGTCCTGGACCGCTACTTCGTGCTGGTCCCGCCCGTGTAGCCGCGCCCGGGAAAGCGATCCGCGCCTCCGGCGAAGTGTGGGTGTCCATCGATCGACAGTGGAAGGCACCCGCATGACGGAGACAGGAGCTTGACCGCCCCCGTGGACCAGTACACGGAGCGGCGGCCCACCGACGCCGAGCTGGCGGCGGCGTTCGCACGCGACCCCGACGCCTTCACCGCCGTCTACGACCGCTACTTCCGCGACGTGTACCTGTACGCCGCCGGACGGCTGGACGTGCAGGCGGGCGAGGACGTCGCGGCCGAGACGTTCTGCGTCGCGTTCGCCCAGCGCGACCGGTTCGACCCCGGACGCGGCGAGCTGCGCCCCTGGCTGTTCGGGATCGCCACCAACCTGGTGGCGCGGCACCGCCGCAAGGAGGCCCGGCACTACCGGGCGCTGGCCCGCAGCGGGCGCGAACCCGACACCGGCGGCCACGAGAACCGCGTGGTCGCCTCGGTGACCGCCCAGCGGATGCAGCCGAGCCTGGCCAGAGCGCTGGCCGCCCTCAACCAGGGCGAGCGCGACGTCGTCACGCTGGTGGCGCTCGCCCAGCTCACCCACGAGGAGGTGGCGCAGGCGCTCGGCGTCTCCTACGGCACGGTCGGCTCCCGGCTGAGCCGCGCCCGCAAGAAGCTTCGCGCCGCCCTGGACAAGGAGAACAAGCATGGATGAGATGCAGCGACTCGGCGCCCTGCTCGCCAAGCCCGAGCCCGGCCGGGACGTGACCGACGCGCGCCGCCACCAGCTTCAGCGCGCCATGCGCGGCGGCGCCCCGGCCCCGCGCCGCAGGCGCGGCCTGCTGGCCGGCGGCCTCGGGCTGGCCGGGACGGCGGCCGTCGCGGCGACCGCGGTCGTGCTGGCGTCCGGCGGCACCACCCCGACCGTCACGCCCAACGGCCCGCCGGCCGAGCGGCCCCTGTCGGCGCGGCAGGTGCTGCTGGCGGCGGCCGGGACGGCGGAGAAGGCCGCCGAGGGGTCCGGGAAGTACTGGTACGTCCGCACCATCACCACCGAGAGCAGCGGCAAGCGCGTGGTCGGCGAGTCCTGGACGCGCCGCGACGGCACCGCGTGGGTGCGCGACTTCAAGAGCAAGGGGAAGGTGTTCCGGCTGCCGGACAGGTGGAGCTTCTCCCTGGTGCAGGAGGGCACCGGCTTCCAGGAGATCCGCTCGCTGCCGGACGAGCCGCGGAAGCTGACCGGGCGGATCGAGGAGCTGATCAGGAACAGTGACCTGCGCACCAGCGCGGGCCGTCCCGACGCCGCCATGCGCGACCAGCTCCTGCGCGCCTCGCTGGTGTCGCTGGTGTCGCAGCTCCCGGCGACGCCGAAGGTGCGCGGCGCGGCCTTCCGCGCACTGGCGGCGCTGCCCCGGGTCACCGCGCTCGGCCCGGTCCGGGGCGGCCAGGGACTGATGATCACCATGGCCGGGGGCCACCAGGCCCGCCTGGTGGTGGATCCCGGCACCGGCCGCATCCGCGACAGCAACTTCCTGGTGTCGCGCGACGGCGGGGAGCTCTGGATGAAGGACGAGACCGCCACCGTCCACGCGGAGTGGACCGACCACCTGCCCGAGTGACGCGGACCCCCGCCGCCGGGCTCCACGGCCCGGCGGCGGGGGCCGTTCCGGCGGGACCGCTTCAGGAGGGCCGCCAGCACAGCTCCGGGGGCGCGCCCGTCTTCCACAGGTCCGCGTCGAGCAGCTCCGCCCAGCCTGGACGCCACTGGGGCGCGCGGGCGTGCATCTCGCCGCGCAGCGGCTCCAGCATGTGCGTGAGGCTGGGCATCGCGCCGCCCTCCCACCACGGCGGCGTGTGGTCGTAGGCGCGTTCGACGCTCGCCTGGTCGCCGGTCAGCACGATCCGGGCGTACAGCCAGCGGCCCCGCTCGGCGCCGTCCTCGCCGCGCCAGGCCCGGAGCAGCTCCGCCGGATGTTCGTCGGACCACTGGCCGGAAGAGGAGAGGAAGGAGCGCGACAGGGCCCGGTCCCCGGCCCAGGCGACGGTGACGGCGGTGTCGCCGGAGCCGCGCAGCCACTCCACCAACCGCTCCAGCGCCGGACCCGCGGCGGGTGCGGGACGCTCCAGTTCCGTCGCCGCGCGCATCGCCACCCCGATGGCGCCGGCCACGTGGTCGTGGTCGATGAGGGGGACGCGCCGGTCCGCCGGCTCGCCCCGCCCGGCGGGGATCTCCGGTCGCGCCGAGCCGGGCGCGGCGCCCAGCGCCGCGGCGATGGCGAGCGCAGTCTCGACGTCGCCGCCCTCGGCCAGCAGGTCCACCACCGGCTCCAGCACGGCACGGTCCACGGCCCCGGCGGCCACCGCCGACGACAGCCGGGAGAGGACGCCGGAGACCTCGCCCGACCGCTCCTGGTCCGCGTGCTCGAAGAAGGAGTCCTCCACGTAGTCGGCCCCGTAGGTGAGGCCGTCGCGCATCCCCTCTGGATAGGCCGTGCGCGACCAGGACGACCCGTCCCACCAGTACACGTAGGCCAGGGTCTCCGCGTCCCGCATCACCTCGTGCAGCCACTCCCACGGCAGCCAGTCCGGCCCGCCCGCCAGCAGGTCCAGCGGCGGATTCAGGTCGCGGGTCCGGCTGTAGTCCACGTCGTAGCCGAACAGGACCGCGCGCCCGCCCTCGACCCAGGCCATGCCCCACCAGCCGTTGCCGACGTCGTCGCGGCGCAGCCCTCCCGGATGCGGGGTGAAGCCGAGGCCGGACAGCTCCGGCGTCGTCTCGGCGAGCACGGCCAGCATGACGGCCTCGGCCCAGACGGCTTCGGCGTGCGGCAGTTCCACGAAGGTCCCCTTGGTGGTGTTCGGGAGGGTTCGCCAGGATGCCAGACGCGCGAGCCCCGGAAGGCGCCGTCGTCATCGGAGAGGGCCTTCACAACGCCGAAGATAGGGACCGGGTCGGACGTTCCCCTGCGGTCACGCCTCCAGGTCCGCCAGCAGCGCGGCCACGGCGGGCAGCTCGTCCTCGCCGAACACGCGCACGCCCTCCCGCTCCAGCAGCGCGGCCGTCACGCCGTCGCCCGCCGTCGAACGGCCCGAGAACGTCCCGTCGTAGATCCGGCGGCTGCCGCACGACGGACTGCCCTCCTTCAGGATCGCGATCCCGGCCCCGGCCCGGCGCGCGGCGTCCAGCGCCAGCCGCGCCCCCCGCACGAACGCCCCGGTCACGTCCTGCCCGGTGTCGGCCAGCACCCGCGCCGTGCCGTCCAGCACCGCCGCGCCGTCCCCGCCGACGATCTCGGCGGGCGGGCGCGGCACCGGCAGGCCGCCCGCCACCTCCGGGCAGAACGGCACCAGCCGCCCCTCCGCGCGCCAGCCCTCGAACAGCGCGTCGGCCACCGGCTTGCCCGCGCCGTCGTAGCGCACCGGCCTGCCCAGCAGGCAGGAGCTGACCAGAATCCTCTCCATGACCGTCACGATATGTGCTCTTGCGCCCCCTGGGACGGCGGCGAATAGTGAAAGGCGTCCCCGTCCCCAGGGAACCCCCAGGGAGCAGGAATGGTCCTTCTCGGCCGCGAACTGCCCACGGCCCCGCCGGTACGGCGCTCCAGGGGCTCGATGGTGGTCTCCTGGATCACCACCACCGACCACAAGGTCATCGGCTACCTGTACCTGATCACCTCGTTCGTGTTCTTCCTGCTGGCCGGGCTGATGGCCATGGTCCTGCGGGCCGAGCTCGCCGAGCCGGGACGGCAGTTCGTCAGCAACGAGCAGTACAACCAGATGTTCACCATCCACGGCACGGTGATGCTGCTGCTGTTCGCGACCCCGCTGTTCGTGGGCTTCGCCAACGTGATCATGCCGCTGCAGATCGGGTCGCCGGACGTGGCCTTCCCCCGGCTCAACATGTTCAGCTACTGGCTGTTCCTGTTCGGCGGGCTGATCGTGTTCGCCTCGTTCGTGTCGCCCGGCGGCGCGGCGAGCTTCGGCTGGACCGCCTACACGCCGCTGAGCAACGCCGTCCGGTCGCCGGGCGTGGGCGGCGACATGTGGATCATGGGGTTGGCGCTGTCGGGTTTCGGCACCATCCTCGGCGGGGTCAACTTCATCACCACCATCGTGGGGATGCGCGCGCCCGGCATGACGATGTTCCGGATGCCGATCTTCACCTGGAACATCTTCCTGACCAGCCTGCTGGTGCTGATGGCCTTCCCGATCCTGGCGGCGGCGCTGCTGGTGCTGATGGCCGACCGCAAGCTCGGCTCGCACGTGTTCGACGCCGCCAACGGGGGCGCGCTGCTGTGGCAGCACCTGTTCTGGTTCTTCGGCCATCCCGAGGTGTACATCATCGCGCTGCCGTTCTTCGGCATCATCACCGAGATCATCCCGGTGTTCAGCCGCAAGCCGCTGTTCGGCTACTTCGGCATGGTGGGCGCGACCATCACCATCGCGGGCCTGTCGATGGCGGTGTGGGCGCACCACATGTTCCCCACCGGGCAGATCCTGCTGCCGTTCTTCTCCTTCATGACGTTCCTGATCGCGGTGCCGACGGGGGTGAAGTTCTTCAACTGGGTCGGCACGATGTGGCGCGGGCACATCACCATGGAGACGCCCATGCTCTGGTCGGTGGGATTCCTGGTCACCTTCCTGTTCGGCGGGCTGACCGGCATCATCCTGGCGTCCCCGCCGCTGGACTTCCACGTGCACGACTCCTACTTCGTGGTCGCCCACTTCCACTACGTGGTGTTCGGCACGGTGGTGTTCGCGATGTTCGCCGGGTTCTACTTCTGGTGGCCGAAGATGACCGGCCGGATGCTGGACGAGCGCCTCGGCAAGATCCATTTCTGGTTCCTGTTCGTCGGCTTCCACACCACCTTCCTGGTGCAGCACTGGCTGGGCGCCGAGGGGATGCCGCGCCGCTACGCCGACTACCCGGCCGAGTTCGCCGGCCTCAACCGGCTGTCCAGCGCCGGGGCGTTCGTCCTGGGCGTGTCCACGCTGTTCTTCCTCTACAACGTCTACCGGACCGCGCGGCACGCCCCGCGCGTGGACGTCGACGACCCCTGGGGCTACGGCAACTCCCTGGAGTGGGCGACGACCTGCCCGCCGCCCCGGCACAACTTCACCTCGATCCCGCGCATCCGCTCCGAGCGCCCGGCGTTCGACCTGCACTACCCGCGCGTGCCCGACGAGGGGGCGGTGGAGCGGAGCACACCGGACGCTCCGGGATGATCGGCGCGCCACCTGACCCACCGGACAGTGACCCGAAAGTCAAGCACGCTCCGTCATAAAGTTTTCACATGGAGCGACGGAGCATTCTCGACGGCCGCGACTGGGCG
The DNA here is from genome assembly GCA_050936435.1 of Spirillospora sp. CA-253888. Classification (GTDB taxonomy): domain Bacteria; phylum Actinomycetota; class Actinomycetes; order Streptosporangiales; family Streptosporangiaceae; genus Spirillospora. Next base: position 1,674,607 of record JBNJMT010000001.1, on the reverse strand, counting down.
GCCTGGCACGATGCCTACGACGACCCCGGATCGGCACTGTCGCGGCGGCTGGCGACCGTCCGCGCCCGTATCGCCGAGGTGCTGGACACCGCGCCGTCCGGCCCGATCCGGGTCGTGAGCTTATGCGCCGGGCAGGGCCGCGACCTGATCGGCGCGGCGGCGGCCCACCCGCGCGGCCGCGACGTGCGGGCCCGGCTCGTCGAGCTGGACGAGGCCAACGTGCGCGCGGCGCGCGAGGCGGCCCGCGCGGCGGGGCTCGCGGGCATCGACGCCGTGGCGGCCGACGCGTCGCGCACCGACGCCTACCTCGGCGCGGTCCCCGCCGACCTGGTGCTGGTGTGCGGGGTGTTCGGCAACATCACCGACGACGACATCTGCCGCACGATCTCGCTGCTGCCCGGGTTGTGCGCCGAGGGCGCGCACGTGGTGTGGACGCGCAACCGGCGGCCGCCCGACCCCACCCCGATGATCCGCCGCTGGTTCGGCGAGCACGGCTTCCGGCAGTGCTGGATCGCTCCACCGCTGGAGCGCGCCTACGGCGTGGGCGTGCACCGCTTCGCCGGCCGGCCCGTCGCGCTGGAGCCGGGGGTGCGGATGTTCACCTTCGTCGGCTACGACACCCTGAGAGGAGGCGCGCCCTGGCCCGGATGACGGGGCCGGAATGAGCAGGTCGTCCGGCGATCGATTGGACCGCTGCAAGCGGTGAATTCCCGGCTCCCGGAAGGGCCACGCGTGGGAACGCGCGGCCCTTCCGGGACGGCCCTGACAGGAGTGCCACCGGGCCGGTCAATAACACAAAAGTAACAATGGGCCTATAGTGGGAAAACGCTGTTAAAAGTCCAGTTCATCGCGCGCTAGCGTTCCGCCCTACACAACAGCACCGCGGCACTCGCACGGGGGTCGAGATGGGCATGGCACGCCGATGACGGGGCGGGCGCGTTCCGTCAAGTCCAAGATGTTCCTGCTGCTGGTCCCCCCGATCGCGGCACTGGTGGCGCTGTGGGTCTTCGCGGCCGCCACCACCCTCACCGACACCCTCCGCCAGACCCGGGCCCAGACCTTCACCGTCAAGGTCGCCCAGCCCACCGACGCGGTCATCGCCGCGCTCCAGGACGAGCGCCGCATGTCGCTGTCGCACCTGGGCGACGACGCCACCATCGGCCGCGCCGGGTTCGACGCCCAGCGCACCAAGACCGACCGGGCCCGCGACGCCTTCCGCCGCTCGGCCGCCGACGACGGCATCCGCGGCGCCTCCCGCGAGGAGACCCGCGAGCGCATGGGCCGCCTCGCCGACGCGCTCGACGAGCTGGCCACCCTGCGCACCGCCGTCGACCAGCGCAAGCTCGACCGCGCCCAGGCGCTGACCCGCTTCACCGCGCTCATCGACCTGGCCGCCGACATCTACGACGACGTGCCCTCCGACGACCGCCGCGTGGTGCGCGACACCCGGCTGCTGATCTCCCTGGAACGCGCCCGCGAGCACCTGTCCCGCGAGGACGCGCTGGTCACCGGCGCGCTCGCCGCCGGGCGCATGACCGAGGAGGAGCGCTTCCAGCTCATCGAGCTGGCCGGGGCCCGCCGCTTCCTGTACGACGACGCGGCCCGCTCGCTGTCCAGGGACGACTTCGCCCGCTACGGCGCGATCGTCGCCGGGCCCGAGTCCAAGCGCTTCCAGGCGCTGGAGGGCCGCCTCACCCGCTGGCCGGCCACCGGCGGCCGCCCGCCGGTCGACATCGGCGCCTGGCACACCGCCACCGAGGCCCTGGGCTGGCAGCTGTCGGGCCTGTCCACCGGCATCCGCGCCACCACCGCCCAGCGCGCCGAGGACGCCGCCGGAACGTTCCTGACCCGGCTCGCGCTGACCGGCGGGCTCGGGCTGCTGGCGGTCCTCGCCGCGATCGTGGTGGCGGTCCGGATCAGCCGCCGCCTGATCCGCGAGAGCCGCACCATGGCCGACACCGTGACCGTGTTCGCCCGCGACCGGCTGCCCGCGATCAGCGAGGCCGCCCGCCGGGGCGAGCCGATCGCCGACCTGGAGCCGCCCGCCGCGTCCCCGTCCGGATCCGGGGACGATCCCGCGCCCGGGACGGCGCCCGAGCCCGCGCCCGGGTTCACCGTCACCGAGATCAGCCGCATCGACGAGGCGTTCGCCGAGGCCCGCCGCGCCGTGATCTGCGCCTCCACCCGCGAGGCCGCCGCGCACCGCCGCCTCAACGACGTCGTGGTCACCCTCGCCCGCCGCAACCAGTCGCTGCTGCAGCGCCTGCTGTCGATGCTGGAGACCATGCAGCGCCGCGCCGACCGCGCCGACGAGCTGGAGGCGCTGTTCGCGCTGGACCACCTGGCCACCCGGATGCGGCGGCACGCCGAGGGCCTGGTGGTCCTGTCGGGGCGCGCCGCCGGGCGCACCTGGCGCAGCCCCGTCCGGCTGATGGACGTGGCGCGCGCGGCCGCCGCCGAGATCGAGGACTACACCCGCGTCGAGGTCCTGCCGATGGGCCCGGCCGCCCTGCACGGCCCCGCCGTCGCCGACACCATCCACCTGCTGGCCGAGCTGGTCGAGAACGCCGCCGCGTTCTCCCCGCCCACCACCCTGATCCGGGTGACCGGCGGCCCCGTCGGCCGCGGCTTCGCGATCGAGATCGAGGACCGCGGGCTCGGCATGTCGTCGGAGACCCTCGCCGAGTGCAACCAGCGCCTCGCCACCGCCGCCGACCCCGACCTGGCCGACACCTCGCGGCTCGGCCTGTTCGTGGTCGCCCGGCTGGCGGCCCGGCACGGCGTCTCGGTCACGCTGCGGCCGTCCCCGTACGGCGGCGTCACCGCGATCGTGCTCCTCCCGCAGGACCTGGTCGTGGACCCGCCGCAGTCCCGCCTGGTGCCCGCCGGGGAGCTGGCCACCGGCGAGAACCCGCTCGAACCGCCCACCGGCCCCCACGGCGCGGCCACGACCGGGCCCTACCCCGTGACCTTCACCGGGCCCCAGGCCGTGGGCACGACCACCGGGCCCCGGCCCGTGGCCGCGCCCGCTGAGCCGGACCCGCCGCTCTCGCCCACCGAGGCCACCGGCCCCATCCCGCTGGGCGCGCCCGTCGGCCCGTCCGCCGACACCGGCGAGCACCCCCTCCCGGCCCCCGTCCCCGGCGCGCCCCCGCTCCCCACCCGCCGCCGCCAGGCCAGCCTCGCGCCCCAGCTCCGCGACCGCTCCTCCTGGTCCGATAGCCCCGACGACACCGCCGCGGCCACCCGTTCCCCCGAGGACGCCGCGCGCCTCATCGGCACCCTGCAGCGCGGCTGGCAGCGCGGCCGCGCCGCCGCCGAGCGCGACCAGCGCGACCTCCCCGGCGGCGAGGCGCCCCCGACCGCACCGCCCGGTGGCGAGTGATGACCGGCGGTCCGGACGAGCTGTGGGTCGACGAGGACGCCGGACCGGTGGTCCGCCCCTACGCGGTGGCGCGCGGTCGCGCCCGGCACGCCCGCCGCGACCGCGACCTCGACCTCATGGCGGTCGTCGCCGCGCTCGGCCCGCCCGCCGCGCCCGGCCTGCTGGCCCGCGAGGACGAGCGCATCCTGGAGCTGTGCCGGGCCCCGGTGTCGGTCGCCGAACTGGCCTCCGACCTGTCCCTGCCGATCGGCGTCGTCCGCGTCCTGCTCGGCGACCTGCTGGAACGCGGCCTGGTCTCGGTGGAGCGGCCCGCCGCGGCCCGCCGCCCCGACGCGCGTGTACTCAAGGATGTGATCGATGGTCTCCGTGCGCTCTGACCGGTCCGTGCGCCCTGACCGGCCCGCGCGCCGCCTGGCGGCCCTGCTCGCGGCGGTCCTGCTGGCGGCGGCGGGCGCGTCCGGCTGCACCCCGCCCTGGGGCGGCGAGACCGCCGCGACCGCGCCCGGCGTCACCGACGAGCCGTGCCCCAACGCGGTCAACAAGGACAACGGCTGCATCTACCTCGGCACCATCTCCGACCTGAGCAGCGGCCCGTTCAAGACGCTGGGCGTCCCCATCACCCGCGCCCAGCGCGCCTTCTGGGACCGCGTCAACCGGCAGGGCGGCATCGGCGGCCACGACGTCGACGTCACCACCTACGTCCGCGACAACCACTACGACGTGCGCACCCACCAGCGCGCCTACCAGGAGATCAAGGGCCGGGTGCTGGCGCTGGCGCAGACGCTGGGCGCGCCCACCACCGACGCGATCCTGGCCGACCTGCGCGCCGCCAAGATGATCGCGGTGCCCGCCTCGTTCCCGTCCCGCTACGAGTTCGAGGACGTGATCCTGGAGTCGGGCGCCTCCTACTGCTTCCACGCGATGAACGGCGTGGACTACGCCGTCGAGCAGCACGGCGCCGACAGCGTCCTCGCCGTGCACTTCGACGGCGAGTACGGCGCCGACAGCGCCGCCGGGGCCCGCGCCGCCGCCCGCGCGCAGGACGTGCGCTTCAAGGCCGTCAAGACCGGGCAGGGCGCCGGGGCGCAGGACAAGGCCGTCGCCGCGATCCTGGCCCGCAAGCCCGACGCGGTGCTGCTGGCCGTCGGCCCGGCCGAGACCGCCGCGATCGTCGCCAGGACCACCGCCGCCGGCTTCCGCGGCCGCTTCTACGGCGAGGCGCCGACCTACGTGGGGGCGCTCCTGAAGTCCCCGGCGGGCCCGGCCCTGGAGAAGCACTTCACCTTCCTGGGGCTGTGGAAGCCGTTCGCCGCCGACTCGCCCGGCCAGGCCGCGCTGCGCCGCGCGCTCGGCCGCGTGGAGCCCGACGACACCTTCACCACCGGCTGGACGCTGTCGTATCCGCTGAAGGCCGCCCTCGAACGCGCCGCCGCCAACAAGAACCTCACCCGCGAGGGACTGTACGAGGCCGTCCGGCAGACCACCTTCGTGGACTACGAGGGCATCATGCCCTCCAACGCCGGCGACTTCTCCGGCACGCCCGACACCGCCGCGTTCCGCCAGTCGGTGATCGAGAGCGCCGACGACCGGCAGTACACCGGCCTGCGCCCGCTGACCGACTTCTACACCGGCTCCACGGCCAAGGAGTACCGGCTGTCCGTGCCCTGCGACCGCGCCGGGTAGCCGTTACAGGCGCCATGCCGGTTTTCGGTCCGTCCAGCTCCGGCGTTACCCAGCGTTTTTCGCCGTTCTCATTTCAGATGGTGCACGCGCGACTACAATCGGCCACTGTTATCGAGTCTGGACCCTGCGTCCCGAAGAACGGCGGCCCTCGATGCTCCGGTCGCATCATCCCCATCATGCCGAGCGCGGGCTCGGACTCGTCACCATGGCCGTTCTCGGCGGTCTCCTAGCCGCGACGGTCGGCGCCGAGGCCGCCCTGCCGGCCCCCCTCAGCGGCATGACGCTGCTCATCGCCGTGCCCACGATCACCGTGCTGCGCCCCTGCTGCCCGACCTGCACGATGCTGGTCGGCGGCCTCACCCTGGCCTGCGCGATCGTGCTGGCGTTCCAGCAGTGGCGCTACACGCCGGTCGTCGCGCTGACCGTCCCCGGCGGCGTCGCGGCCGTCACCGCGATGCTGGCGGTCGCCGCGCGCCGCCGCACCCACGACGACACCGTGCACGCCGCCCTGCGCGCGGTCGCCGAGACGATGCAGCGCGCGGTGCTGCGGCCGGTGCCCCACCGCCTCGGCCCGGTGCGCGCCCAGGTCAGCTACCTGGCCGCCGCCCCGCAGGCCCAGGTCGGCGGCGATCTGTACGACGTGGTCAACACCCCCTTCGGCATCCGCGTGATCCTCGGGGACGTGATGGGCAAGGGGCTGGCCGCCGTCGAGAAGGCCACCGACGTGCTCGGCGCGTTCCGCGAGCTGGCCCATCTGGAGCCCACCCTGGCCGGGACCGCCCAGCGGCTGGACGCCTTCCTGGCCGGCAACGGCCAGGGCGAGGGCTTCGTCACCGCGCTGCTGGTGGAGATCCCCCTCACCGGCGGGACCGCCGAGCTGATCAACTGCGGGCACCCGCCGCCCCTGGTGCTGTCGGGCGACCGGGTCGCCTTCGCCGACGCGCTGCCGCCCGACCCGCCGCTCGGCCTGCTCGGCCTGGTCGGGGGCGGCCACACCTCCAACCTGCTGACGCTCGGGCCCGGCGACCGGCTGCTGCTGTACACCGACGGCGTCACCGAGGCGCGGGCGAAGATCGACGGCCGGTTCTACCCGCTCGCCGAGCGCGTCGCCGCGCTGGACCGCGCGACCGGCCACGGGAAGCGGAACGGCAGGCCGCCCGCCTCCTCCAACGGTCACAGCTCGTCCAACGGCTGGGCCAACGGCTCCTCCCGCAGCGTGGCGCGCACCGCGCCGGGCCGCTCCGACGACCTGCTCGACCTGCTCGACCTGCTGGTCACCGACCTCCGCGCGTACGCGGCCGGCAGCTGCCATGACGACGCGGCCCTGCTGCTGCTGAGATTCGAGGGGCAGGGCGTGCCGGTGCCGCGCGACCCCGGTAACGGGATCGCGCGAATGGGTGACGAATCGCGCTCGGGGCGGTAGACACGGGGAGAAGGCGCACGGCCGCCGCCGCGAGGAGGGCCATGACCGAGCACGGGCCGGTGCGCGGCCGGTTGCCCGCCGAGCCCAACGCGCTGGTGGGCCGCGCCCGTGAACTGGCACAGGTCTCGGCGGCGCTGGCGGCGTCGCGGCTGGTGACGCTGACCGGGGTCGGAGGTGTGGGCAAGAGCCGCGTCGCGCTGCGCGCCGCCCGCGACGCACGGCCCCGCCATCCCGACGGGGCCTGGCTGGTGGAGCTGGGCGCGTTACGCCACGCCGCCCTGCTGCCGCACACCGTCGCGGCGGTGCTGGGCCTGGCCGACCAGACGGTGCGGCCGCAGGCCGAGGTCCTGACCGAATACCTGGCGGGCCGCCGCGCACTGCTGCTGCTGGACGGGTGCGAGCACCTGCGCTCGGCCGTCGCCGACCTCGTCGAGGCGCTGCTGGCGGCCGCGCCGGACCTGGTGGTCCTGACCACCGGCCGCCAGGCGCTGGGCGTCCCCGGCGAGCGGCGCATCACCGTGCCGCCCCTGCCGGTGCCCGACCCGTCCGGCGGGCCGCGCTCGCGGACGTTGCGCAACGACGCGGTGGCGCTGTTCCTGGCCCGTGCGGCCGACGCCGTCCCCGACTACGCCCTCGGCGACGGCGAGGAGGAGACGGTGGCGCGGTTGTGCCGCGGCCTGGACGGCATCCCGCTCGCGCTGGAGCTGGCCGCGGTCCGCCTGCGCTCGATGACGGCGGCGGAGATCATCGCCCGGCTGGAGGACCGGTTCGCGCTGCTGGGGTCGGCCCATGCCGCGCTGCCGCGCCACCAGACGCTGCGCACGGCGATCGGGTGGAGCCATGAGCTGTGCACGCCGGGCGAGCGCCTGTTGTGGGCGCGGCTGTCGGTGTTCTCCGGAGGGCTCGACCCGGACGCCGCCGAAGCCGTCTGCACCGACGACCGGCTGCCGCCCGCCGAGGTGCCGGGTGTGCTGGCCGGACTGGTGGACAAGTCGATCCTGCTGACGTGTCCGGACGAGGAGCGCATCCGCTTCCGGCTGCTGGACACCGTCCGCGAGTACGGCGCGGGTTGGCTGGGCGCGCTGGGTGAGGAGCGCATCCTCCGGCGGCGGCACCGTGACCACTACCGGGACCTCGCGCTGCGCTGCGAGAGCGAGTGGTACGGGCCCGGCCAGCTCGCCTGGTACCGGCGGCTGCTCGGCGACCACGCCAACCTGCGGGCAGCCCTCGACCACTGCCTGTCCGACCCGGATCCCGACGCGGCGGGCGCGGGCCTGGAGACGGCGGCGGCGCTCTGGCCGTTCTGGATCGCGTCGGGCTTCATGCGCGAAGGCCGCCGCTACCTCGAACGCGCCCTGGAGCGCGCCGCCCCCGACGACCCGGCGCGGGCCAAGGCCCAGTGGGTGTGCTCCTACCTCGCGATCGGGCAGGGCGACCTGGCGGGCGCGGGCGCGTACGCCGAGCAGGCGGGCCTGCTGGCGATCCGCACCGGCGCCCGCCGCCATCTGGCCTGCGCCGTCCAGTTCAACGCGATGGCGCTGGTCCTGGGCGGCGAGGCCGAGCGCGGCGACGAGGCGATGGTCGTCGCGCAGGAGCTGCACGGCCCGCCGCCGACCGCCGACCTGCTGCCGGTGATGGCGATGGGGATGCGGGCGTTCGCGCTCAACGCGCACGGCGCGCCCGACCAGGCCGCCGAGATGGCCTGGCGGTCGCGCGCGTTGTGCCACGAGAGCGGCGAGCTGTGGTGGCGGTCCTACATGGACTGGCTGCTGTCGATGATCTGGTGGGGCGCGGGCGACGGTGCGCGCGCCGCCCGGTCGGCGCGCGCGGCGCTGGAGGCCAAGGCCCGCTTCCGCGACCTGCTGGGCATCGCGTTGTGCCTGGAGACGCTGGCGGCCGTCGCCGCCCGCTCCGACGCCGTCCGCGCCGCGCGCCTGCACGGCGCGGTGGAGCGCGTCTGGCGGATGACCGGCACGGCCCGGCTCGGCGCGCCGCAGTTCATCGAGCTCCACGACCGGGCCGAACGGACCGCCCGGGCCGTCCTGGGCGACATGACCTACGACCGTGCCGCCGGCGAGGGCGACGGCTGGGAGCTGCCCGAGGCCATCGCCTACGCGATGCAGGAGCGGCGCGCCCGCGGTGGGGCGGACGGATGAGCCTGCCCGCCGGGCCGACCGGCCGCGGCGACCTGCCGCGCGAGCCAAACGAGCTGGTGGGCCGCCGGTGCGAGCTGGAGCGCGTCCGCGAGCTGCTGGCGGTGGCGCGGCTGGTGACGCTGACCGGGGTCGGCGGTGTGGGCAAGAGCCGCGTCGCGCTGCGCGCGGCCCGCGACGCACGGCCCCGCTACCTCGACGGGGTCTGGCTGGTGGAGCTGGGCGCCGTGCAGGACGCCGCGACGCTGGCGCACACCGTCGCGGCGGTGCTGGGCCTGGCCGACCAGTCGGTGCGGCCGCAGACCGACGTGCTCGCCGAATACCTGGCGGGCCGCCGCGCGCTGCTGGTGCTGGACGGGTGCGAGCATCTGCGCTCGGCCGTCGCCGAGTTGGTCAAGGCGCTGCTGGCGGCCGCGCCGGGCCTGGTGGTCCTGACCACCGGCCGCCAGGCGCTGGGGCTGCCGGGCGAGCGGCGGCTGACCGTGCGGCCGCTGCCGGTGCCCGAGCCGCCCGGCGACGGCGACCCGCCCCTCGAAACGCTGCGCGACAACCCGGCCGTGCGGCTGTTCACGGCGCGCGCCGCCGCGGCCGCGCCCGGGTTCGAGCTGACGTCCGGCACCGGCGCGGTGGTGGCGCGGTTGTGCCGTCGGCTGGACGGCATCCCGCTCGCGCTGGAGCTGGCCGCCGTCCGGCTGAACGCGCTGCCCCCCGAAGAGGTGCTGGCCCGGTTGGAGGACCGGTTCGCGCTGCTGGGGTCGGCCCATGCCGCGCTGCCGCGCCACCAGACGCTGCGCACGGCGATCGGGTGGAGCCACGAGCTGTGCACGCCGGGCGAGCGCCTGCTGTGGGCGCGGCTGTCGGTGTTCTCCGGGACCATGGGCGTCGAGGCCGTCCAGGCGATCTGCACCGACGAGCGGCTGCCGCCCGCCGACCTGCCCGAGCTGCTGACCGGGCTCGTGGACAAGTCGATCCTGCTCTGGCAGCCGCAGGAGGCCGAGGGCCGCTTCCGGCTGCTGGACACCGTCCGCGAGTACGGCGCGGGTTGGCTGGGCGCGCTGGGTGAGGAGCGCATCCTCCGGCGGCGGCACCGCGACCACTACAAGGACCTTGCGCTGCGCTGCGAGAGCGAGTGGTACGGGCCCGGCCAGCTCGCCTGGTACCGGCGGCTCCTCGGCGACCACGCCAACGTGCGGGCCGCCCTCGACCACTGCCTGGCCGACCCCGGCGAGGCGCGGACCGGGCTGGCGATGGCGGCGGCGCTGTGGCCGCTGTGGACCGCCGCCGGGTTCGCCCGGGAGGGCCGCCACTACCTGGACCGGCTGGTGCGCCTGTCGCCCGAGCCGAGCCCCGAGCGCACCAAGGCGCTGGCGCGCAGGGCCTGGGTCGAGACCGCGCAGAGCGACCACGACACGGCGCTGGCCACCGCGCGGGAGGCGGCCGCCGAGGCCGGCGCGCGCGACGACGTCTACGAGCTGGCGTGCGCGCTGGCCTACGCGGGGCTGGCGACCGCGCTGCGCGGCGACCCGGCGGGCGGGGCCGAGACGCTGGGCGAGGCGCTGGAGACCTTCCCCGTCGGGCCCGCCGACGACTTCATGGCCGTGCACGCGATGGGGATGCTGGGCGTCGCGCTGGGCGCCGCCGACGAGACCGCGCGGGCCGTGGAGGTCCTGGCCGAGGCCCGCCGCCACGGCGCGGCGCGCGGCGAGCAGTGGCTGGTCTCGCATCTGGGCTGGATCCAGGCGCTGGCCGAGCTGGGCCGCGGCGACCGCGCCGCCGCCGACCGGCACGTGCGCGCGGCCCTGCCGGTGCGGCGGCTGTTCCGCGACGCGCCCGGCCTGGCGCTGTGCCTGGAGGCGCTCGCGGCGGTCGCGGCGGCCGAGGAGCGCGGCCGCAGGGTCGCCCGGCTGCACGGCGCGGCCGACCGGATCTGGCGGACGTTCTCGGTCCCGCAGCTGGGGTCGCCGGTGTTCGCCGCCGTCCACGACCGCGCCGCGCGGACGGCCCGCGCCCTGATCGGCGACGGCGCCTACACCGCCGAGGCGAAGGCGGGCGGGCGCCTGGACCAGGAGGAGACGATCGCCTACGCGCTCGCCGAGCCGCTGGACTGAGAAGGCCCTCGGGGCCGGTCCCGCGGGACCGGCCCCGAGGGCCCGAACGTGCCGGATCAGCCCTTGCGCAGCCGGCCGACCGCCAGCGAGGCCACCTTGACCGCCGCGCCCGGGTTGAGCCGCACCCCGCGCCAGGCCGCGCGACCGTGCGCCGGGGCCACGATCAGCGCCTGGTTGCGGTCCACGCCGCGCATGATGTCGCGGGCCAGCTTCTCGGCGGTGTACAGCCGGGGCGAGGCCTTCTTGATGTCGTCCTTGGCGTCGCCGCTCATCGAGGTGGTCGGCAGGTCCGGGTTGACGTTGGTCAGCAGCGGGGTGTCCACGAAGCTCGGGCACACCACGCTGACCTTCACGCCGCGTCCGGCCGCCTCGGCGCGCAGCCCGAGCGACAGCCCGACCACCGCGTGCTTGGTGGCGGTGTAGGGGATGCCCAGCGGCATCGGCACCAGCCCGGCCAGCGAGGCGGTGTTGACGATGTGCCCCGACCCCTGCTCCAGCATGATCGGGTAGGCCGCGTGCACGCCGTGCACCACGCCCTTGAGGTTGATGTCGATCGCGCGGTCCCAGTGGTCGAGGGTGAGCTCCTCGGCCGCGCCGCCGATCGAGATGCCGGCGTTGTTGAAGACCAGGTCCAGCCGGCCGTGCTCGGCCTTGACGCCCTGGTACAGCTCGGCGACCGCGCCCGCGTCGGTGACGTCCAGGGCGGCGGCCGACGCCTTGCCCCGGCCGAGGGTGTTGAGCTTGTCGGCGACCCGCCGGGCGCCGTCGGCGTTGATGTCGGTCACGATCACCGTGTCGCCGCGCGCCACCAGGGAGGTGGCGACGGCGCGGCCGATGCCGGACGCGCCTCCGGTCACGATCGCAATGCTCATGGCGGGCTCCGCTCGTTGGGCTGCCGGGTCGGGCTGCTCGGTTGGACTGCGTGGACTGCTGGGTGGTGGTGCTCGGGCGGGGGATGCCGGTCCGCGGGACCGGGCCGGGGGGAGTGGTCCCGGTCCCGCGGCGGCGGTCTGGAACGTATTGGATCTTTCGTTGAATTGCGGGGAGTCTACTCGCCGGTAGCCCTGGCGTGCACCCTCCCCGTCCCGACTCGGCCGGGGGCGCCCTCCAGCTCGCCCACCTGGAAGTCGGCCGGGTTGAGCCGGCGGGTGCGCAGCCAGTAGTTGACCGTGGAGGCGGGCCAGGCCGCGCGGTTGACGCCGTTCTCGTCCAGGTACCAGCTCGTGCAGCCGCCCGCGACCCAGACGGCGCCCTCGGACTTCTTCTGCACCCACCGGTTGAACCTGTCCTGCACGCCGTCGCGCACCGCGATCCTGGTCCCGCCGGTGCCCTCCAGCAGCCGCAGGCACTGCAGGACGTAGCGGATCTGCGCCTCGATGATGAAGATCATCGAGTTGTGGCCGAGCCCGGAGTTGGGGCCCAGCAGCAGGAACAGGTTCGGGAACCCGGCGACGGCGACGCCGAGGTGGGCCTGGATGCCGTCCTTCCAGGCGTCCTGGATCCGCAGCCCGTCGCGGCCCACGATGTGCGCGTGCTCGAAGGCGTCGGTCACGTGGAAGCCGGTGCCGAAGATGATCGCGTCCACCGGGTACTCGGTGCCGTCCTTCGCCACGATCGAGTTCGCCCGGACCTCCGCGACGCCCTCGGTGGTGACCTCCACGTTGGGCCGCGTCAGCGCCGGGTAGTAGTCGCTGGACACCAGCGTGCGCTTGCAGCCCATGGTGTAGTCGGGCGTGAGCTTGCGGCGCAGCTCCCTGTCGGGCACCTGCCGCGCCAGGTGGTACTGGGCGATGCCGCTGGCGGCCTTGAGCAGGCGGGGGTTCTTGAACCCCAGCACGAAGCTCTCCTGGAGCAGGTAGATGCCGTTGCGGTAGCCGCGCTGCACGCCCGGCACGCGGCGGAACAGCGTCCGCTCGACCTTGGTGATGCGCCGGTCGGGCTTGGGCATGATCCACGGCGGGGTGCGCTGGAACAGCGTCAGCGATCCGACCCGCTTGGCGATCTGCGGCACGAACTGGATCGCCGAGGCGCCGGTGCCGATGACCGCGACGCGCTTGCCGGCCAGGTCGTAGTCGTGGTCCCACTCGGCCGAGTGGAAGGTCGTGCCCTCGAACGAGTCCAGCCCCGGCAGGTCGGGGACGTTGGGCTGGTGCAGCGGGCCCATGCCGGCCACCAGCGCCCGTCCCCGCACGACCTCGCCCGGCTCCGCGCCGTTCCCGGCGACCGAGACCCGCCAGGTGTCGGTGGCGTCGTCGTACTCGGCGCCGGTCGCCTCGGTCTCGAAGCGGATGTGCTGTTCGAGGTCGTACTTGACCACGATGTCCTTGATGTAGGCCAGCAGCTCGGCCTGCCTGGGGAACATCCGCGACCAGTCGGCCTTGGGCTCGAAGGAGTAGGAGTACAGCAGCGACATGATGTCGCAGGCGCACCCGGGGTAGGTGTTCTCCCGCCAGGTGCCGCCGACCTCGTCGGCCTTCTCCAGGATGACGAAGTCGTGCACGCCGGACTTCTTCAGCCCGATCGCCATGCCGAGGCCCGAGAAGCCGGTGCCGATGACGACGACCTTGTAGGGCTCGCCGGGCCCCGCGGCGGGGGTCACCACGGCGGGGCGGGCGGCGGCGGTGGTCTCGCCCATGGATCAGGCGGCCTTGGTGGTCTTGGCGGACTTTCCGGCCTTGGCGGCGCGGGCGCCCCCGCGGACCTTCGGCTCGTCCCAGATGCCGAACGCCTTCCAGACCTGCTTGTTGACCGGCGTGATCACGCCGAGCTCGGCCATCAGGTCCCGGATCTTGCCGACCGACGCGCAGATCTCGCCCTGGGCCTCGGCGTTCTTGTAGGCCTCGCGGACGACCTCCTTCGGGATGCCGAAGTGGCGCACCATCGGGCCGGGCGGGGAGAGCATGATCCGCGCCATCGCGCCCAGCACGATCGGGGTGGCGACGCCGAGGATGCGGCGGCGCGCCGGCGACATCTTGGGCACCCGGTGCTTGAGGTAGTGCCGGGCGAAGGAGATGTGCCGCGCCTCCTCCGCGATGTGGATCCGCATGATGGTCTCTTCGAGCGGGTGCTTGATGTGCCCGTTCTTCAGCGACTTGCGCTGCACGTAGTCGATCGGGTCCTCGCCGCCCAGCACGAACACGAAGAACAGCTCGGTGCTGACCAGCGGGATCCACGGCGCGACCTGCGCGATCAGGGTGAGCGCCCGGGGCATCCCCTTGATCGGCATCTTGGTGCGGTTGACGAACTCCTGGAACATCATCCCGTGATGGCATTCCTCGGTCGTCTCGTGGTAGACGTACCGGAACTCCGGCCGCCCGTTGGGCAGCCAATAGGCGTAGTTGAGCAGGCCGCGCTTCAGCAGGTTCTCGAACTGCAGGCCGATCTTCATGGCGGTGGCCACCCGCCACAGCCCGATCTGCGCCTGGATCTCCGGCGGCTGCGCCCGGTACCAGGCGGTCTCGCCGAGCCGGTCGAACGGCGGCAGCACCCAGCGCGGGTCGCTCTTGACGACCTGGAACTCGGGGTCGTCCCAGGGGATGTCCGCGTACGCCTCCCAGTGCTTGTCGACCGAGGCCTTGTTCAGCCGGTCGATGACGCCGAGGTAGGACTTGCGGTCCTTGACCTGCTCGCGGACCTCTTCGGCGAGTTCGGTGGGGGCTTGGGTCATGATGGCGCTCCCTCGGGGGTGGGGTCGTCGGAGTCGGGGGCGGCCCCGGTGGCGGCCCGGCCGGAGTCGGGCACCAGCAGCAGGGCGATGCTCTTGATCTGGGCGAGGACGGCGGCCTGGTGCCCGGCGGCGTCGTCGTCCAGCGCGTTCTGCACCGACAGGCCCACGAACATCGCGAACAGCCCGCGCAGCATGGTGGGCACGAAGTCCTCGGGCAGGGTGCTGGCCGGGAACAGCCGCTCGAAGGTCTCGGTGATGACCCGCAGGATGCGCTCGTTCAGGTCCAGGCACAGCGGCCGCAGCTCGTCGTCGGTGCGGGCGGCCACCGCCAGCTCCAGCAGCGCCTTGGCGGGGCTGCCGCGGAAGATCTCCCACAGCAGGTCCAGCGCGCCCTCGACGTTGCGGCGCTGGTCGGGCAGCGCGGCGAAGGCCGACTCGAAGGCCAGCCGCTGCGCCTCCAGCAGGTGCTCCAGCGCGGCCGCTACCAGCACCATCTTGGTGGGGTAGTGGTGCTGCTGCGCTCCGCGCGACACCCCGGCCCGGCGCGCGACCTCGGTGGTGGAGGTGCCCGACCAGCCCAGCTCGACCAGGCACTCCATGGTGGCGTCCAGCAGCCGCGCCCGGGTGCGCGCCCGGCGCTCCTCCTGGGTGCGGCGGGCGCCGCCGGAGTGGCGGCGGCCGTGCCGTCGGCGAGTACTTACTGACACGCCTCCGACGGTACGAGCGCGACATACAAGCAAGCAAGCCTGCTTGTATGTTGCCCGCATCACAATTGGACAACGCGTCTGATTCGGCTCCGGCTACTCCACCGGGTGTACGCGCCGCCCCCCGACTGCTCCCGGGGGTGCAGCGGGGGTGACGCTTCCAGCCCGACGACAGGCGGGCGCCGCCCCGCGACGATCGTTGCCATGGGCAACGCGGCAGAGGCACGGCGGTCGGTCCTGGAACGTCCCGGCGCGCCCGCGCCACCGGCGGTCCCGGCTCCGGCCCCGGCGGGCACGGCGCCGGTCTTCCTGTGCGCTGCGCTGGCGGCCTGCGCGGTGGCGGTCGGCGGCGCGCTGGTCGCGGGGGCGGGCGGGCAGGACCTGGCGCGCGAGGGGACCTCGGCGATCCTGGGCCTGGTGCGCACGGTGTTCACGTGGATCGTGCTGCTGTTGACGGCGTCCGGGGTCCGGAGCGTCCTGGCCGGGCGCGGGGGCGCCGGTCGGGCGGCGCCCGTTCCCGCCGCGCCGTCCGTGCGACGTGCCGCCGGTGTCGCCCGCGCTGTCCGTGCTTCTCGCGTCTTCAGCGTCGCCGCAGCCTCGGCCTTGGGCGCGATCGCGGGCGCGGCGTGCGCCGTGCTGCCGCGGTGGCCGCTGCCCGGCGGCGGCCCGGAACTCGACGCCGCCACCCTGCTGCCGGTGGCGGCCGTCCCGGCGGCGGCGGTCCTGGCGTGCTGGCCGCGCCCGCCCGCGCTGGCCGGGGCGGCGGAGTCGCGCGTGATCATCGGGACGGCGCTGGGCCTGGTGGCGGGCGGCGCGGTGGTCACCGGGACGTTGGCGGGCCAGGCGCCGCTGGCCACGGCGGGCGCGGTGATGGGCCTCGCCGTGCTGGTGGTGCTCGGCCCGGTGCCGTTCGGCCGCCCCGCTGCGCTGCTGACGGCCGGTGCCGGGGCGGCGCTGCTGCTGGTCGCGCTGACCGGGACGCTGCGCGCCGCCCCCGCCGAGGCGCTGGCCCGCTCGTTCGAGGGGACCCACGTCGTGACCGGCGCCGGCGCGGGGGTGCCCGCCCGGTTCGCCGAGGAGGCGGCCCGGCTGCCCGACGTCGAGGCGGCGGCGGGCCTGGGCCGCGCCCAGGTGCGCGTCGAGGGGCGGCCGACCGGCGTGGCCGTCGCGGAACCGGCCCTGCTCGGGCGCGTCCTGGACCTGGGCGTGGTCGCCGGGGCGCTGGGCGACGCGCTGGCGGTCTCGCGGGACGAGGCGGACGAACGCGGCTGGCGGGTGGGGTCGCCGGTGACCGTCGCCTACGCCGACGGCTCCCGGCAGACGCTGGCGGTCGGCGCGATCTACCGCGACACCGCACTGGTCGGCGACTACCTGATGCCGCGCCCTCCGTGGAGCGCGCACGCCCCCGCGACCCGGGACACGGCCGCGTTCGTGCTGGTGAAGGCGGGCGGGGAAGGGGCGCTGGACCGGCTCGCCCGCTCCCACGGAGCGCCGCTCGTCCAGGACCGCGCGGCCTACCTGGCCGCGAAACGGGACGGCCTCGCCGAGACCCGCCTGCTGGGGGCGGCGCTGCTGGTCCTGATCGTCCTGCTGGCGCTGCCGGGCGCGGTCGTCGCGGCGCCCCGCTCCCGGGCGGGCGTCCTGGCCGCCGGGACCGCAGGCGGCGCGCTGTTCGGGCTGGCGCTGGGGTGGGCCCTGGCGGCGGCGATGGGGGTGCCGCTCGCCGTGGCCTGGTGAGCTTCCGGTGACGGGCGCTAATAGTGTTGTTTCATGCAGGTCATCAACCAGTCGGGCAAGCTCACCAACGTCTGCTACGACATCCGCGGTCCGGTGCTCAAGCGCGCCAAGCAGCTGGAGGCCGAGGGGCAGCGCATTCTGAAGCTGCACATCGGCAATCCGGCCCCCTTCGGATTCGAGGCGCCCCCCGAACTCCTCCAGGACATGATCCGCACGCTGCCCGAGGCGCACGGCTACAGCGACTCCAAGGGCATCCTGCCCGCCCGCCGCGCCGTCGTGCAGCGCTACGAGCGGGAGGGCGTGACCGGGCTGGACGTCGAGGACGTCTACCTGGGCAACGGGGTGTCCGAGCTGATCGTGATGACGCTGCAGGCGCTGCTGGACGACGGCGACGAGGTGCTGATCCCGGCCCCGGACTACCCGCTGTGGACCGCCTCGGTGTCGCTGTGCGGCGGCACCCCGGTGCACTACCTGTGCGACGAGGCCGACGACTGGCAGCCCAGCGTCGCCGACATCGAGGCCAAGATCACCGACCGCACCCGGGCGATCGTGATCATCAACCCGAACAACCCGACCGGCGCGGTCTACTCGCGCGAGGTGCTGGAGCAGATCGCCGAGCTGGCCCGCCGCCGCGGCCTGATCATCTTCGCCGACGAGATCTACGACCGGATCCTGTACGACGGCGCGGTCCACACCCCCGTCGCCTCCCTGGCGCCCGACCTGTTCTGCCTCACCTTCGGCGGCCTGTCGAAGAACTACCGGGTGGCGGGCTTCCGGTCCGGCTGGGTGGTGCTGTCGGGTCCCAAGCGGCACGCCGAGTCCTACATCGAGGGCCTGGACATCCTGGCCAACATGCGGCTGTGCCCCAACGTCCCCGGCCAGTACGCGATCCAGGCGGCGCTCGGCGGCCACCAGAGCATCGACGACCTCGTCCTGCCGACCGGCCGCCTGGGCGAGCAGCGCGACCGCGCGGCCAAGCTGCTGAACGACCTGCCGGGCGTGAGCTGCGTCCGCCCGCGGGGGGCGCTGTACGTCTTCCCGCGCCTGGACCCGGAGATGTACCCGATCGAGGACGACGTGCGGTTCGCGTTCGACCTGCTGGAGGAGCAGAAGATCCTGGTCGTGCAGGGGACCGGCTTCAACTGGCCGGCGCCCGACCACTTCCGGGTGGTGACGCTGCAGTACGCCGACGAGCTGGAAGAGGCGATCGGCCGCATCGGCGACTTCCTGGAGAAGCGCCGCGTTCACTGAAGCCTCGGCCCAGAGGTGCTCGCCTAGCGGCTCGCACCTCTGACCGTTGCTTTGCGAGTGCCGATCGCTTCGCGATCTGGCCCGGCTGCGCTCGCCTCCGGCGTCGCTTCGCCGGGCCAGGTCGGGCACTCGCCTGTTGGCTGAGGTCGTTGGGACGAATCCAGGGCGGCCCGCACACCGCTAGTCGTCCGCCGTTTTCTCGGAGGCGGCGGCGTCCAGGCGGCGCAGCGCGCCCCGCACCGTCTGCGGGTCGGTCGTGGCCCAGAACGGCGGCAGCGAGTTCTTCAGGAACCCGCCGTACCGCGCGGTCGCGAGCCGGGGGTCGAGGACGGCGACCACGCCCCGGTCGTCCATCGACCGCAGCAGCCGCCCCGCGCCCTGCGCCAGCAGCAGCGCCGCGTGCGTGGCCGCCACCGCCATGAAGCCGTTGCCGCCGCGCGCCGCGACCGCCCGCTGGCGGGCCGACTGCACCGGGTCGTCCGGGCGCGGGAACGGGATCCGGTCCATGATGACCAGCTGCAGGGACGGGCCGGGCACGTCCACGCCCTGCCACAACGACAGGGTCCCGAACAGGCTGGCCCGCTCGTCCTCGGCGAACTCCTTCACCAGCAGCGAGGTGGAGTCGTCGCCCTGGCACAGCAGCCGGTGCGACAGGTGGTCGCCCAGCTCGTCGGCGGCCTGCCGCGCCGCCCGCATCGAGGAGAACAGCCCCAGCGTGCGGCCCCCGGCCGCCTCGATCAGCTCGGTGATCTCGGTGAGGTAGGCGTCGGGCAGCCCGTCGCGCCCCGGCTGCGGCAGGTGCCGCGCCACGTACAGGATGCCCGCCTTGGGGTGGTCGAAGGGCGACCCGGCGTCCAGCCCGGACCAGACGACC
The DNA here is from genome assembly GCA_050936435.1 of Spirillospora sp. CA-253888. Lineage (GTDB taxonomy): Bacteria > Actinomycetota > Actinomycetes > Streptosporangiales > Streptosporangiaceae > Spirillospora. The sequence continues at coordinate 1,655,622 of JBNJMT010000001.1, read as the reverse complement.
TCCTTCTCGGCGTCCTTGGCGGCGGGCTCCTTGCCGTCGGTGGCGGTGCGCGCCAGCCCCTCGGCGGCGGTCTTCGCGTCGCGCGAGGCGCTCTCGCCGAGCGGGGGCAGCCCCCACTGCCCGGCCAGCGGCTCGAACGACCCGCCCAGCGTCAGCGTCGCCGACGTCAGCACCGCGGTGCGCTTCTCGAACAGCGTCGCGCGCAGCAGCGCGCCCACGCCGATCGGCGCGACGTGCAGCGCCGGCGGCCGCTTGGGGCGCCCGTCGGGCACGAACGGCTTGGCCAGCCACACCACGTCGAACCGCGCGGAGATCTCCGGCTGGAACGACTCCAGCAGCCGCACCGCCGTGTCGTGCATCTCCTCCAGCGCCGACCGGGCCGCCTTGCGCGCGCCCGCGTCGGCCGGGTCCATGTCCTTCTTCTCTGGGCCGATCGCCGTCAGGCAGGCGTGCGCGGCGTCGCGCAGCACCGCGACGGTCTGGCCCAGCGCGGGCGGCAGCACGTCCATGCGCCCGGCGGGCAGGTCCTCCAGCAGGAAGCCCAGCGCCTCGCCGGCCTCCTTGAGCCGGTCGGCGACGGCCTCCTCCACCAGCCGCCCGCAGCGGCGCGCGGCGATCTCCACCGCGGGCGCGCTGAGATCGCCGGTGGCCACCGAGGTGACCCGGTCGACCAGCTCGTGCGCCTCGTCCACGATCACCACGTCGTGCTCGGGCAGGACCTGGAACTCCTCCAGCGCGTCGATCGCCAGCAGCGCGTGGTTGGTGACCACGATGTGCGCCTCGCCGGCCTCGGCGCGGGCCAGCTCGGCGAAGCACTCGGTGCCCTGCGGGCAGCGGGACGCGCCCAGGCACTCGCGGGCCGACACCGCGACCTGCCGCCACGCCTGCTCGCCCACGCCGGGCACCAGCTCGTCGCGGTCGCCGGTGGTGGTCTCCTCGGCCCACTCGTTCAGCCGCTTGACCTGGCGGCCGAGCGACGACAGCTGCTGGGGGTCGAACAGGCTCGCGCTCGGCTCGTCGGGGTCGTCGGGGACGCCGGTCTGCACGCGGTGCAGGCACAGGTAGTTGCGGCGGCCCTTGAGGATCGCGAACTTCAGCTCGGTGCCGAGCAGCGGGCGCAGCGCCTCGGCGAGCCGCGGCAGGTCGCGGTCGACCAGCTGGCGCTGGAGCGCGATCGTCGCGGTGGAGACGACCACGGTGGTCTTGTTGCGCACCGCGTGCCGGATGGCGGGCACGAGGTAGGCCAGCGACTTGCCGGTGCCGGTCCCGGCCTGGGCGGCCAGGTGCTCGCCGGTCTCGATGGCGCGGGCGACGGCCTCGGCCATCTTCACCTGACCGGGCCGCTCGGCCCCGCCGATGGCCTCGACGGCGGCGGCGAGCAGGGTCGCCATGTCGGGAGTCGCGGTGTCGCTGGCGGTCAGCGTGTCAGGGGCGGGCACGTCGCCCAACGCTACCGTCCGCCGGTGACATCCGGGCCCACCCGCCGTGAGACGGATCACGTTACCCGGTGGTCAACAAGATCCACTGGTACCCCACATAATGCAAGTGCTCACTTACAAAGGGCGGCCGGAACCGGCCGGTATCAGGGGGTGTCCGAATGACCGATTCCGCGTTGTCGGCCCGTTCGCGGACGATGTTCGCGGCGCTGGGGGCGGGCGCCATGGCCGTCGCCGCGGGCGCGCTGGCGCTGGCGGGCGTGCCGGCCCACGGCGACACGGCCGCCTACGACGCGATTTTCGGACGCGCCGGGCAGGGGCTGGACGCCAAGTCCGACGTGAAGGTGCGCGGCGTCACCGTGGGCAACGTCGAGTCGGTCGCGCTCACGCCCGAAGGCAAGGTGCGGGTGCGGTTCCGGGTGCGCAGCGACGTCCCGGTGCCGCGCGACAGCGAGGCCCGCGTGGACCCGGTCTCGATCTTCGGCCCCAAGGAGATCTCCCTGGAACTCGGCGGCGGCCCCGCCTTGGCCGAGGGCGGCACGCTGACCCGCACCAAGGACGCCGCCGACCCGTCCGACACCGCCTGGCCCGCCTTCCAGGCCACCCGCGTGATCGACCCGCAGGACGTGACCACGCTGGTGCACACCTTCGCCCGGGGACTGGAGGGCCGGGGCCCGGCGCTGCGCCGCACCGTCGTCAACGGCGCCAAGGTCACCGACGCGACGCACGCCCGCCGCGCCGAGATCCAGCGCCTCATCGGCGACATCGCCGGCCTGTCCGGAACCCTCGGCTCCCGGGGCGACACGATCGTCACGACCGCGCGCGGCCTGTCGGACCTCGCGCCCCTGGCGACCGGGAGGCCGGACAAGGTGACCCGGTTGCTGGACGAGGCGGGCCGGCTGTCCACCCAGGTCGGCGGCACCCTGGAGGGCCACGGCCGCGACATCGGCTCGATCGTGGACGGGACCGCGCCCGTCGCCCGGACCGTCGCCGCCCGCTCCGACGACCTGATCGTCCTCGCCGACGCCCTCAACGGCTTCTTCAACGGCCTGGCCAGCGTCATGACGGCCGCCGGGCCGGAGGGTACGCGCCCGGCCATCCTCAAGGCGCCCCTGCCCCTGGACGCGTGCCGGACCGTGGTGGACCTGTGCGAGTGACCCGCCTGCACGGGCACCGGCTCCCATCGGCGAAGATAGGGCCGTGTCTGCGGAGAGAGAAGTTTTGACCTGGGAGCTGTTCGGCTCCGCCAGCCGCGGGCTGGCCCAGGAGATCGCCGACAGCGGCTACCGGCCCGACCTGATCCTGTCGATCGCGCGGGGCGGGCTGTTCGTGGCGGGCGCGCTCGGCTACGCGCTGGACGTGAAGAACCTGCACGTGATGAACGTGGAGTTCTACACCGGCGTCGACCAGCGCCTGGACATGCCGGTGATGCTCCCGCCGGTGCCGAGCGCCGTGGACCTGTCGGGCGCCAAGGTGCTGGTGGCCGACGACGTCGCCGACACCGGCGCGACGCTGAAGCTCGTCCGCGACTTCTGCGCCGACCACGTGGACGAGGTGCGCTGCGCGGTGATCTACGAGAAGCCGCACTCGGAGGTCAAGTGCGAGTACGTGTGGCGGCACACCGACCGCTGGATCAACTTCCCCTGGTCCACCGAGCCGCCGGTCGTGCGGCGCGAGCACCAGGTGCTGGACGCCTAGGCAAAATTCGTCACGCTCGGTAATGCCCGCAGCCCGGCGGGGGAACAGTCGCTAGAGCCAACCCACTCCTAGCGAAGGTCGCTCCGTGCCGTACCCCCGCCGGTCCCTGTCGTTCGCCCTGCTCCCCGCGCTGCTGGCCGCCCCCGCGGTGGCCCTGGGCGGGGACGCGCCGGCCGCGCCGCGGCCGTCCCGCCCCAACATCGTCCTGATCCTGGCCGACGACCTGGACAGGATGGACCTGTCCCGCTTCCCCAACCTGTCGCGCCTGCGCCGCGAGAGCGCGGAACTGACCGAGTTCGCGGTGACGGACTCGTGGTGCTGCCCGTCGCGGGCGACGATCCTGCGCTCGCAGTACGTGCACAGCCACAACGTGCGGACCAACAACGCCCCCGATGGGGGATTCGAGGAATTCCACGCCCGGGGCCACGACCGCTCGACGATCGGGACGTGGCTGAAACCGGCGGGCTACCGGACGGCGTTCCTGGGCAAGTTCCTGAACGGCTACCCGACCTCGGCGGCGCCCGGATACGTGCCCCCCGGCTGGGACGAGTGGCACGTGCCCGCGCCCAAGAACATGTACAAGCAGCGGAACTACCAGCTCATCGAACAGGGCGCGCGGAAGGACCACACGGAGCACCTGGACGACGTGCTGGCACGCAAGGCGAAATCGGTGATCAGCTCGTCCGCGCAGCCGTTCTTCCTCTACCTGGCGCCGATAGCCCCCCACCTGCCGGCGGCCTACGCGCCCAGGCACGCCAACGCGTTCGCGGACGTGCGAGCACCGCGGACACCGTCCTTCAACAAGGCGGCCGCCCGGAACGAGCCGCGCTGGCTGCGCCGGATGCCGAAACTGAAGCCGAAGGCCATCGAACGGATCGACCGGCTCCACCGGGACCGCCTCCGCTCGATGCTGGCCGTGGACGACATGGTGGGCACGGTCGTGGAAGCCCTTCGCGCTTCGGGCAAGCTGTCGGACACCTACCTCTTCTTCACCTCGGACAACGGCTACCACCTGGGCCAGCACCGCCTGTGGCCGGGGAAGACGACCCCGTTCGAGGAGGACGTCCGGGTGCCCGCGATGGTGCGGGGACCGGGAATCCGCCCCGGCCGGGTCCGGGCCCTCTCCGGCACGATCGACCTGGCCTCCACGTTCTTGCACCTGGCGGGACTGCCGGCCCCGCCGCTCGTGGAGGGGCGGTCGCTCCTGCCGGTCCTGAGGCGCCAGAAGGTCGCCTGGCGCAGGGGGATGCTGATCGAGTTCTACGCGGGCCGTCCGGGCGACAAGCCGGAGGGACCCGACTGCGACACCAGAACGCGGCGCGGCTGCCCGCTGCCGCCGACCTACGCGGCCCTGCGGACGCGCCGCCACACCTATGTCGAATACGCGACGGGGGAGCGCCAGTACTACGACAGGGCGAAGGACCCGTACCAGTTGCGGAACCGGGCGGAGGCGGCGCCACGGCACCTGCACGAGTGGCTGGCCCGCTACCGGACGTGCAAGGCGGCGGCCTGCCGCCGGGCGGACCGGGGCTGAAAAGGATCCCACTACCCCTGACCTGCTCAGACAGGCACCGTCACCGTAGTTATCCACAGCCTGACCGGCCCTCTTCCCCCGGTCCGCCGCCTCCTGTCAGTCTCGACTCATGTTCCAGAACGCACAGGACCGGCCACGTATGGTGGTCACCGACCCGCAGGACGCCATCGCCGCCGTCCCCTTCCTCCTCGGCTTCCACCCGACCGACAGCCTCGTGGTGCTGGCGGGCGGCGGCCCGCGCGAGACATGCGCGCTGCGCCACGACCTACCGGTCACCGACGACCACGTCGCCGCCGTCCTCGCCGGCAACGGCTTCCTCAACGCGGTCGTCCTCGGCTACGGCCCGGCCGACCTGGTCGTCCCCTCCGCCCGCCTGGTCCGCGAGGCCCTGACCGCCCGAGGCGTCGAGGTCAAGGCGGCCGTCCGCGTGGCCGACGGCCGCTGGTGGTCCCTCACCTGCGCCGAGGAGGAGTGCTGCCCGCCGTCGGGCCGCCCCTACGACATCACGTCCAGCAGGCTGGCGGCCGAAGCGGTCTACCGGGGCGAGGCCGTCCTGCCCGACCGCGACGCGCTGGCCCGCTCGGTGGCGCCGCTGGGCCGGCCGATGCGCGACTCGACGGCCCGAGCCGAAGAACGCTTCTTCAACAGCGCCAGAGAAGGCCCGAAGGCACGCGCCGGCGCACGTCTGGAAAGGGAGGGGAGCGTCCTGCTCGACGCCCTCCTGACACGCGCGCGGGAAGGCGGCCCCTTCCCGGACGACGACGAGCTGGCCGACCTGGCCATCCATCTGACCAACCTCAACGTCCGCGACGAGGCGTGGGGCCGCGTCCAGGGTGACGACCCGTTCTTCGCCATCACCTTCTGGCGGCACGTCCTGCAACGCGTCGACGAGCGCTACGTGTCGGCGCCCGCGTGCCTGCTGGCGTTCGCGGCCTACAGCGCGGGCGACGGCGGCCTGGCGAACGTGGCACTGGACCGCGCCGAGCCGGGCTACACGATGGCGGTCCTCCTGCGAGAGGTCATGTACGCGGGCATCCCGCCGTCCGAGCTGCACGTCCACATGCTCCCGACCCGCCCGAGGAGGGGGCGCGTCACCAGGCCGCGGGCACAGAAGCCGAAAGCAAGCTGACGCTGCAGCACCCCACGGCACAGCGCGCCTTCGGAAGCGCACCGGCGAGGAGCAGCGACCGACTCCGCCGCAAAGCTGAGCCGGCAGACCGGAAGGAGCAGCAACGTGCGACCTGCCCCACACCTCCGACGAGGAAGCGCCCCAACAGGCCGCCTTAAAAGGAGCAGAGGCCCCCCGCTGCAACAAAGCGCCACGGGAGGACTGAGAAGCCGCGCTTCACCGAGCGGCAAAGGAGCGTCCCTTCCATCCCGTCAGGAACGCTCGCATCGCCGCCGGCAAGCCCGGCAACGGGCTCGCCCGCCACCGCTCCAAGGCGGGCGAGCCCTAAAGAACACCGACCACCGCCAAGAGCAGCCGCATGTGCCAACAGGACACCGCCCCGGAGACACCAGCACCCCAACAAGCAGCCGACGAGCCCCTAAAGCCGGCTGGTCACCCACCAACCCACATGCGGACGGCGACAGAGGAGGCCCATCAGCGCAACCATCACCCCATGAATTCGGGCGGGCGATCGCTGCCCCTTCCTTCCCCTTGCAACAGCGATCGCCCACCCCGGCCCGCCCAGCCTGGACCGAGCGGCCAGAACCAGATCACACAGAACCAGTCGCACAAAGTCCGTCGAGCCAGAACCTGCCACGCCAGGGCTGCCATGCCAGGGTTCGCCATGCGGGAGCCCATTAAGTCGGAACCCGTCGCCCCTTCCGGCGCGTCATCCGCTCATCCGCGGCCCCGAGCCCAACATCAGGACGCTGGGCGGCGGCTTCTTTCGCGAGCAGGGCCGGATGCCGGTGACGGCGCTGGAGGAGGCCGGGCACCGGCCGACCGAGATCGTGCTGCGCGGCACCGACCACGTCGGGACCGGCACGGCGTTCGCCGATCCCGGTTCGCCGCTGTTCGCGGCCGCCCGCGAGACCGTCTTCGGGGTCGGGGCGGCGCCGTCCCGGAGCCGTTAGAGGCTCTTGCGGTCCCTGTTGCGCTCGTTCCAGGCGCGCATCCGCGGGGGGTAGCCCACGATCTGCACGTCGTAGATCGGCAGGCCCAGGTCGCGGGCCACCTTCCCGATCACCTTGGGGGAGCCGACCCGACGGCGGGTCCACTCGCCGTCGTGGGCCACCGCCACGGCCGTGGTGTCGGTCGCGAAGGTCTCGGGCTCGACGTAGAACTCCACGCTCTGGCGCGAGCGCGCGAAGGCGATCAGCGCCTCGATGTCGGAGTCGGTGGCCTCCCGGTCGAACCTGGTGACCGAGTCGCCACGGTGCTTGCGGATTCCGAATCGGTCCCGGAACCTCATCGGCCTGTCCCGTCGTCTGGTGCCGCTCCGGAACCGCTCCGGAGACACGAGGCGAGTAAGACAATAACGATCAACGCGGCTTTCGGGTTCCCACGACCGACATGTTCCCGCCCCCGGACGGGACCGGCCGCCTACACTGGCGAACCGGACGGGCACGGAACGTGAGCCGGGGGGCTTTCATGGGGGCGATGGGGTCTGTTCGACGCTGGGCCGCCGGTGCCGTGGCGGTGACGGTGTGCGGATGGATGAGCACCCTCACCCCCGCGGTCGCCGAGGACGGGGGACGCGCCGCGTTCGTCGGGAACGCCGTGGTCGCGGCGCCGCGGAAGGCGGCGCCGCCGCCCGCGCCGCCGGCGCCCCGCACCGACTGCGCCAAGGCCAGGTGCGTCGCGCTCACCTTCGACGACGGGCCCATGAGCTCGACGGCCGAGCTGCTGGACGTGCTGGCCGCCCACAATGCGCGGGCCACCTTCTTTCTCGTCGGCCGGAACGTCGCGGCGCGGCCCGACCTGGTGCGCCGCGAGCTGGCCGCCGGTCACGAGCTGGGCAACCACGGCTACACGCACGCCGACCTCGGCCGCTCCCCGGCCGCCGAGGTCGAGGCGGAGCTGGCACGCACCCAGCAGGCGATCGAGGAGGCCGCGGGCGTCAGGCCCACGCTCATGCGGCCGCCCTACGGCTCCACCGACCGGACCGTCACCCGCATCACCAAGCGGATGGGCCTGGCGCAGGTCATGTGGGGCGTCGACCCGCTCGACTGGAGCGCGCGCGACAGCGCCACCGTCGAGCGGCGCATCGTCAGGGGCGCGCGGCCCGGCCGCATCCTGCTGATGCACGACATCCACCCCAGCACCGTGGCCGCCGTCCCCCGCATCCTGCGCCGCCTCGCCGCCGACGGGTACGTCTTCGTCACCGTCTCGGAGCTGTACGGGCGGCCCCTCGTTCCCGGGAGGAAGTACGTCCAGCGCTGATCTCCCCCTTTCGGGCGCCCCCTCTCAGGGACCGCTCAGGGTCTTCCCCGATGGCGGGACGCCCGCCGAACGCCGAGGATGTGGATATGAACATCACTCATGGAGAGCTCCGCGTCGGCGACGCGGAACGCGAGGCGGCCGTGGAACGGCTCCAGAACGCCTACGCCGAGGGGCGCCTGGAGCACCAGGAGTTCGACATGCGCGTGCACCTCGCCATGACCGCCAAGACGCGCGACGAACTCGCGCTCGTGGACCGCGACCTCGCCCCCGCCGCGGTCAAGGGGAAGGCCGTCGCCCTCGGGGAGGCGTCCGGCGAGGACCGCGTCCTCGCCGCCGCCGCGCACGGCCTCGGGTACGTCACCCTGTTCGTCGGGCCGCTCGTGCTCATGCTGACCAGCGGCAAGCGGTCGGAGTACGTGCGGCGCCAGGCCGCCGAGGCGCTCAACTTCCAGCTCACGCTGCTGCTCATCACGATCGTGACGTTCGGGCTCGGCGGCGTGCTGTACGCGGTCTCCTGGATCGCGGCCGGGATCGCGGCGGTGTTCGCGCTCACCGGGCAGGACTTCCGCTACCCCTGGATCCTGCGTCTGGCCAAGTAGCCGAGGCCGCTCGCGGCCGCGCACCGGGGGAACTTGCCTGCTCTTTATTCCCGCACGTCCCTGTGATCACCCTCTCGCGCCGATTGTGTGGAAGATACATGGGATGATCGGTTTACTGTGTGCGGGAGGGGCAGATGACGAAGCTACTGGTCAATGACGATCACCAGCGGGCGGTCGAGGCGTTGCGCCGGTCGTACGCGGCGATCCCCGAGGGGACGCCGATCCGGCTGGCGAAGAAGACCTCCAACCTGTTCCGCTGGCGGGACCCGTCGCAGGCCCCGGGCCTGGACGTGTCGGGGTTCGACCGCGTGCTGAGCGTGGACCCCGAGACCCGCACCGCGCAGGTGCAGGGCATGACCACCTACGAGGACCTGGTCGCGGCCACCCTGCCCCACGGGCTGATGCCCACGGTCGTGCCGCAGCTCAAGACGATCACGCTGGGCGGGGCGGTGACCGGGCTCGGCATCGAGTCCTCCTCCTTCCACCTGGGACTGCCGCACGAGAGCGTCCTGGAGCTGGAGGTGCTGACCGGAGACGGCCAGGTCGTCACCGCCACGCGGGACAACGAGCACTCCGACCTGTTCTTCGGCTTCCCCAACTCCTACGGGACGCTCGGCTACTCGCTGCGCCTGAAGATCGAGCTGGTGCCGGTCAAACCGTACGTGAAGGTCCGCCACCTGCGCTTCGACGACGCGGTGGCCGCCGCGAACGCGCTCGCCGAGATCGCCGAGTCGCGCACCCACGACGGCGAGCGCGTCGACTTCCTGGACGGCACGGCCTTCAGCCCGCGCGAGGTGTACGTCACCCTCGGGACCTTCACCGAGACCGCGCCCTACACCTCCGACTACACCGGCCAGAAGATCTACTACCGCTCGATCCAGCAGCGGTCGGTGGACTTCCTGACCGTCCACGACTACATCTGGCGCTGGGACACCGACTGGTTCTGGTGCTCGCGCGCGTTCGGCGTCCAGAACCCGACCGTCCGGCGCCTGTGGCCGGACAAGGCCAAGCGGTCGGACGTCTACCGCAAGATGGTCGCCTACGACCGCCGCTTCCAGATCCTCGCGCGGATCGAGCGCTGGCGCGGCCTGCGCCCCCGCGAGGACGTCATCCAGGACATCGAGGTGCCGGTCGAGCGGCTGCCGGAGTTCCTGGAGTTCTTCGACGACAAGGTCGGCATGCGCCCGGTCTGGCTGTGCCCGCTGCGCGCCCGCGAGTCCTGGCCGCTCTACCCGCTGGAGCCGGGCCGCACCTACGTCAACGTCGGATTCTGGGGCACGGTGCGCCTCCCACCTGGGCAGATCCCCGAGTACCACAACCGGCTGATCGAGCGTGAGGTCGCCGCTCTTGACGGGCACAAGTCCCTCTATTCGACTGCTTTTTATAGCCGGGACGAGTTCTGGCGCTACTACGACGGGGATATCTACCGGCGGTTGAAGGACGCCTACGACCCCGCCAAGCGGCTGCTGGACCTCTACGACAAGTGCGTGCGCGGACGCTAGCGGTTCGCGCGTCATCGGGGGGAGGGCCCCGAAGGGGCCCGGTGATGACGCCGTGGCCCCTGTCCGGGGGCTGACAGACAGGAGGAAGAACATGACGCTGGCCAGGGTCTTCGAGCGGCTCGCCGGGGCTGGGGCGCCAGTGGAGTTCGTCGCCTACGACGGGTCGCGGGCGGGCGCGCCCGGCGCGGACATCCGCTTCGAGGTGCGGTCGCCGTACGCGGTGTCGTACCTGGTGCACTCGCCGGGGGCGCTGGGGCTGGCCCGCGCCTACGTGAGCGGCATGATCGACGTGTCGGGCGACATGTACACCGCCCTGTCGACCATGCAGCAGGTGTTCGGCGAGATCACGCCGCGCGACAAGGCGAAGATCCTCGCGACCGTGCTCCGGGAGCCGCTGCTGCGCGGCGCGGTGACCCGCCGGCTCGACCCGCCGCCGCAGGAGGCGCCCTTCAGCCGGGTCCCCGCGTGGCTGCGGCACTCCAAGCGGCGCGACGCCAAGGCGATCTCGCACCACTACGACGTGTCCAACACCTTCTACGAGTGGGTGCTCGGCCCGTCCATGGCCTACACCTGCGCCTGCTTCCCCGAGGAGCACTCCACGCTGGAGGAGGCGCAGTTCCACAAGCACGACCTGGTGGCCAAGAAGCTCGGCCTCAAGCCCGGTATGCGGCTGCTGGACGTGGGCTGCGGCTGGGGCGGCATGGTCATGCACGCCGCGCAGGAGTACGGCGTCAAGGCGCTGGGCGTGACGCTGTCCAAGCAGCAGGCCGAGTGGGCGCAGAAGGCCATCGCCGACCGCGGCCTGTCGGAGCTGGCCGAGGTGCGGCACATGGACTACCGCGACGTGACCGAGACCGGTTTCGACGCCGTCAGCTCCATCGGCCTGACCGAGCACATCGGCAAGGCCAACCTGCCGTCCTACTTCTCCTTCCTGTACGGGAAGCTGAAGCCGTACGGCCGGATGCTGAACCACACCATCACCCGGCCCGACAACCTGGCGCCCGCCATGAAGCAGGACGGGTTCATCAACCGGTACGTGTTCCCCGACGGCGAGCTGGAGGGGCCCGGCTTCATCCAGCAGCACATGAACGACGCCGGGTTCGAGATCCGCCACCAGGAGAACCTGCGCGAGCACTACGCGCGGACGCTGGCCGGCTGGTGCCGCAACCTGGACGACCACTGGGACGAGGCGGTCGCCGAGGTCGGCGACGGCACCGCCCGCGTGTGGCGGGTCTACATGGCCGGCTGCATCCTCGGCTTTGAGCAGAACTGGATCCAGCTTCACCAGACGCTCGGCGTGAAGCTCGACGACAAGGGCGGCGCGAACATGCCGCTGCGTCCCGACTGGGGCGTGTGAGCCGTACGGCGAATCGAACGGGCCGACCGGGTTCCACCGGCCGGCCCGTCGCCGTTCACGGGGCCGGTGCGCCCGCCCGCAGCGCCCGCCCGCTCAGAGCACCTGCACGGTGTCGGCGATCGTGTCGGCGTTGGCGGGGAGCTTGCCCTGCGGCGCGGTGACGGTGACGATGCAGCCCTTGGCCCCGGCCGCCGCGACGTACTGCCGCGCCTCCAGGACCCCGGTCGACGACTTCAGCCGGTAGGTGGACAGGATTCCGGGCCGGCCCGCGACCGTCACCTCGCTGACCTGGAGGTCCTGGGCTCCGACCCGGGTCAGCTGGATCTTGAGGCCGTTCTTGAGCTGGGCCGGGCTCGCGCCGCCCAGCGGCTGGCACAGGCCGTTGACGTTGGTGGCGAAGCCGCCGCTGACCGTCTTGGTGTCCACGGCGTAGACGGCCTTGCTCTTGCGCAGCCCCTCCAGGCCCCGCCGCATCGTCCGCTTGTCCATGCCCTCCACCTTGAAGCCGTCGAGGAAGCGGTCGTAGTCCCCCTTGAGCAGCTCGATGTCGGTCCAGCTCTTGGGGATCGAGAGCCGCAGGCCGTTGGCGGGCCCGCCGATCGTCTTCCACCCCGCCGGGACACGGGGCTTGCCGGCGGCGGCAGGAGAGACCGGGGAGGCCGGGGCGGCGGAGCTGGCGGGCTGGGCGGGGGCGGCGTCGTCCTTCCGCGCGTCGGTCTTCAGGCAACCGGACAGGGCGAGGGCGGCGCTCGCGGTCAGGACGGCGAAGGCGGTGGAGCGGCGGGCCATGGAGGGTCCTCTCAGTTGATCAAGCCAAGGGAGGATGGCCGACCGGGGCCTTTGGTTGTCATGTGACGAATGTGTGCCGTGTCACACCGGGAAATGTCGGCTTGGCGGCAACCGCCGGGGGTAGACACGGCGAAGTCCTTGGGAGAACCCCCTGGCACCGGCAGAGAGGTCCCCATGTCCCGCGTCTTGCGATGGTCGCTCCCCGCGTTGCTCGTCCTGGTCTGGCTGGCCGGCGTCGGGCCGCTCGGGCAGTTCGCGGGGAAGCTGGGCGACGTCCAGAGCAACGACAACGCGACCTTCCTCCCGGCGGGCGCCGAGTCCACCCGCGCCGCCGACCTCCAGAAGCGCTTCGAGAGCACCGGCGCCGTCCCGGCGGTCGTGCTGTGGGAGTCTCGGAACGGCGCCCGGCTGGACGACGCCCAGCGCAAGGCCGCGCAGCAGGCGCTCCAGCGGATCACCGCCACGTCCGGCGTCCGCGCGGGGGCCTCGCCGCTGATCCCCGCGCCCGACGGCAAGGCGTTCCAGGCCGTCGTCCCGATCGACAAGGACCTCGCCGAACCCCGCGCCGTCATCGACCGGCTCCGCGAGACGGCCCGCCAGGTGCCCGCCACCACCGCCTACGTGACCGGCCCCGCCGCCCTCCAGGCCGATCTCGGCAACGCCTTCACCGGCATCGACGGCATCCTGCTCGGCGTCGCGCTCGGCGTCGTCCTGCTCATCCTGCTGGCGGTCTACCGCAGCCTGCTGCTGCCGCTGGTCGTCGTGCTCGGCTCGGTCCTGGCGCTCGGGCTGGCCTCGGCGGTGGTGTACGCGCTCGCCGAGAACGGCGCCATCGACCTCAACGGCCAGACCCAGGGCATCCTGTTCATCCTGGTCGTCGGCGCCGCCACCGACTACGCGCTGCTGCTGGCCGCACGCTTCCGCGAGGAGCTGGCGGCCGGCGACTCCACGTGGACGGCGGTCACGCGGGCGTGGCGGCGCTCGCTCGCCCCCATCACCGCGTCCGCCGGGACGGTCGCGGCGGGCCTGCTCACCCTGCTGTTCAGCGACCTCAACTCCAACCGGGGCCTCGGCCCGGTCGCCGCGATCGGCGTGGGGTGCGCGCTGCTGTCGGCGCTGACGTTCCTGCCCGCCGCGCTGGCGCTGCTCGGCCGCGCCGCCTTCTGGCCGTCGCGCGACCTGAGCCGGGGCCGGGGCCTGTGGGAGCGGATCAGCGAGCTGATCCGCCGCCGCCCGCGCCGGGTGTGGGTGGTGTCGGCGCTCGTGCTGGCGGCGTTCGCCGCGTTCCTGCCCGCCCTGAAGGCCGACGGCATCGCCCAGACCGACGTCTTCCTCAACAAGGAGCCCTCGGTCGCGGGCCAGGAGGCGCTCGGCCGCCACTTCCCGGCGGGCGCGGGCAGCCCCGTCGTCATCATCGCCCGCGCCGACGCCGCCGACCGCGTGATCGAGGCCGTCCGGGGCGTTCAGGGCGTCGCCCCCGACGTGCGCGCCACCACCGGCGACGCGACCGGCCGCTCGGGCCCGCCCAAGGTCGTGGACGGCCGCGTCGAGCTCAACGCCACCCTCACCGCCGCCCCCGACAGCGACGCCGCCCTGGACGCCGTCGCCGCGCTGCGCGAGCGCGTCCACGCCGTGCCGGGCGCGGACGCGCTGGTCGGCGGCTACACCGCCACCCAGTACGACACGCTGCGCACCTCCGAGCGCGACCGCCTCGTTATCATCCCGATCGCGCTGGCGGTGATCCTGGTCATCCTGATCGTGCTGCTGCGGTCGCTGCTGGCGCCGGTGCTGCTGGTGGCGACGGTGGCGCTGTCGTACGCGGCGACGCTCGGCATCTCGGCGCTGGCGTTCAACGGCCCGTTCGGCTTCCCCGGCTCCGACCCGGTCGTGCCGCTGTTCGGGTTCGTGTTCCTGGTCGCGCTGGGCGTGGACTACAACATCTTCCTGATGACCCGCGTCCGCGAGGAGTCGCGCGTGCACGGCACCCGCGAGGGCGTGCTGCGCGGCCTGGTGGCGACCGGGGGAGTGATCACCTCGGCCGGGGTGGTGCTGGCGGCCACCTTCGGCGCGCTGGCGGTGATCCCGCTGGTGTTCCTGGTGCAGATCGCGTTCCTGGTGGCGGTCGGGGTGCTGCTGGACACCCTGCTGGTGCGGTCGCTGCTGGTGCCCGCGCTGGTGCGGGACCTGGGCGAGCGCACCTGGTGGCCGAGCCGTCCGGACCCCGCCGAACGGTGAGGGTCGCCGGTATCGGCCGTCACTGAAAGCTCACCGCCCGGTGACACTCCGCCCAACCCGGCCGCCCGTTTCCGTTGTCGGCCCTCCGGAGCGGGTCTAGGGTCGGGCCGACGCGCACGGCCCCACACTCGACGGGAGCCCTCATGGAATACGACTACATCGTCGTCGGCGCGGGATCGGCGGGATGCGCCCTGGCCGCCCGCCTGTCGGAGGACGGCGCGGTACGGGTCGCGCTGGTGGAGGCGGGCGGGCCGGACGACCGGCGGGAGATCCGCGTCCCGGCGGCGTTCCCCAAGCTGTTCAAGACCGCCTACGACTGGGACTTCCACACCGTCAAGCAGCCCGGCCTGGACAACCGCGAGCTGTACTGGCCGCGCGGCCGCACCCTCGGCGGCAGCTCCTCGCTCAACGCGATGATGTGGGTGCGCGGGCACCGCGCCGACTACGACGGCTGGGGCGTGCCCGGCTGGTCCTACGACGAGGTGCTGCCCTACTTCCGGCGGCTGGAGGGCCGCGTCGGCAGCAACGCGGACGCGGTGTACGGCACCGACGGCCCGCTGACGGTCTCCGAGCAGCGCGACCCCAACGAGACGACCCGCGCGTTCCTGGCCGCCTGCGACGCCGTCGGCGTGCCCCGCCTGCGCGAGCTGAACGGCCCCGACAACGAGGGCTGCGCGCTCACCCCCGTCAGCCAGCGGCGGGGCCGCCGCTGGAGCGCCGCCGACGCCTACCTGCGCCCGGCCCGCAGGCGCCGCAACCTGACGGTCGCCACCGGCGTGCACGTGGCGCGGGTGCTGATCGAGGACGGCCGCGCGGTCGGGATCGAGACCCGCGAGGGCCGACGCGTCCGGGCGGGCCGCGAGGTCGTGCTCGCGAGCGGCGCGGTCGGCTCCCCGCAGCTGCTGATGTTGTCGGGGATCGGCGACGCCGGGCACCTGCGCGAGGTCGGGATCGAGCCGGTCGTCGACCGGCCCGCCGTCGGCGGCCACCTGCGCGACCACCTGGCGGCGCCGGTGCTGCGGCACTGCACCCGGCCGGTCACGCTGGCGAGCGCGGACACGCCCGCCAACGTCGCCCGCTACCTGCTGCTGCGGCGCGGGCCGTTCACCTCCAACGTGGGCGAGGCGGTGGTGTTCGCCAAGAGCGACCCGGCGCTGCCCGCGCCCGACCTGGAGCTGATCTTCGCGCCGGTGCCCTATGTCGGGCACGGCCTGGTCCCGCCGACCGGGCACGGCCTGACGATCGGGGTGATCCTGCTGCGCCCGGAGTCGTCCGGGCGCATCCGGCTGGCCTCGGCCGACCCGGCGGCGGCGCCGTTGATCGACCCGGGCTACCTGACCGGCGAGGGCGACCTGCGCCGCCTGGTGCAGGGCATCGGCATGGCCGAGCTCCTGCTCGGCACCGAGCCGCTGGCGGCGTACGCCGGCGAGCCGATGGCGCCCTACCCGGGCGGGGCCGACGGGCAGGCGCTGGCCGCCTACGTGCGCGGCAACGCCGAGACGCTGTACCACCCGACGGGCACCTGCCGGATGGGCGCCGACGAGGACTCGGTGGTGGACGAGCGGCTGCGGGTGCGCGGGGTGGCGGGCCTGCGGGTCGCCGACGCGTCGGTGCTGCCGGAGATCGTCCGCGGGCACACCAACGCCCCGGCGATCATGGTGGGGGAGAAGGCGGCCGACCTCATCCGGGCGGTCTGAGCGCGGCGGCGCCACGCGGCGGACGGCGGGTCCCGGGCGCGGTGCGCGGCCCGGGACCCGCCGCCGGCCCCGCTACAGCCGTCCCGACGCCTCGGTCAGCACCGAGCGCAGGATCTGCTCGATCTCGTCGAAGTGCGACTGGTCGCAGATCAGCGGCGGCGCGATCTGCACGACCGGGTCGCCGCGGTCGTCGGCGCGGCAGTACAGGCCGCCCTCGTACAGCGCCTTGTCCAGGAAGCCGCGCAGCAGCAGCTCGGACTCGTCGGCGGTGAAGGTCTCGCGGGTGGCCTTGTCCTTGACCAGCTCGATGCCGAAGAAGTAGCCGTCGCCGCGCACGTCCCCGACGATCGGCAGGTCCAGCAGCCTCTCCAGGGTGGCGCGGAAGGCGCCCTCGTTGCGCCGCACGTGCCCGAGCAGGTCCTCGCGCTCCAGCAGGTCGAGGTTGGCCAGCGCGACCGCCGCCGACACCGGGTGCCCGCCGAAGGTGTAGCCGTGCGCGAACATCTCGGTGCCCTTGCTGAACGGCTCGAACAGCCGCTCGTCCACCAGCATCCCGCCGAGCGGCGAGTAGCCGGAGGTGACGCCCTTGGCGAAGGTGATGATGTCGGGCTTGAAGTCGTAGCGCTGCGCGCCGAACATCGTGCCGAGCCGCCCGAACGCGCAGATCACCTCGTCCGACACCAGCAGCACGTCGTGCCGGTCGCAGATCTCGCGGACGCGCTGGAAGTAGCCGGGCGGCGGCGGGAAGCAGCCGCCGGCGTTCTGCACCGGCTCCAGGAACACCGCCGCGACGGTGTCGGCGCCCTCGAACAGGATCGCCTCCTCGATGCGGTCGGCGGCCCAGCGGCCGAACGCCTCGGGGTCGTCGCCGTGCGCGGGGGCCCGGTAGATGTTGGTGTTGGGCACCCGGAACCCGCTCGGCACCAGCGGCTCGTAGGGCGCCTTGATGCCGGGCAGCCCGGTCAGCGACAGCGCGCCGTGCGGGGTGCCGTGGTAGGCGACCGCGCGGCTGATCACCTTGTGCTTGGTGGGCTTGCCGACCAGCTTGAAGTAGTGCTTGGCGAGCTTCCACGCGCTCTCGACGGCCTCGCCGCCGCCGGAGGTGAAGAAGACGCGGTCCAGCCCGGCGGGCGCGGCGTCGGCGAGCCGTTCGGCCAGCTCCACGGCCTTGGGGTGGGCGTAGGACCACAGCGGGAAGAACGCCAGTTCGGCGGCCTGCTTGGCGGCGGCCTGCGCCAGCTCCTCGCGGCCGTGCCCGGCCTGGACGGTGAACAGCCCCGACAACCCGTCCAGGTAGCGGCGGCCGCGGTCGTCGTAGACGTAGGCGCCCTCGCCGCGGACGATCATCGGCACCTCCGCGCCGGCGCGGAAGGCCGAGTGGCGGGCGAAGTGCAGCCACAGATGGTCGCGGGCCGCTGCTTGCAGGTCTTGGGCGTCCGGCTCGGTCATCACGGTTCCTCGGTCTTCCCTCGGTCCAGGCGTTCGGTCCAGGCCTTCACGCCCGCCGATGCGAGCGATCCAGTTGCTTAGATGCTAAGCGAGCACGGAATTCGATGTAAATACACGGACATACAGCGGTATCCGTAGATCTCGTGAAGCTTCTCACGCCGAGCGGCCCGACGGGGAGGCGGTAACGTCGCCGCCGAGCGGAGGAGACGGATATGGGCGACACGTTCACCACGGGCTCGGTCACGGCGAACGGGCTGGAGTTCGGCTACCTGGAGGCGGGGCCGCAGGACGGGCCGCTGGCCCTGTGCCTGCACGGATTCCCCGACTCGGCGCACACCTGGCGGCACCTGATGCCGGAACTGGCGGCGGCCGGGTACCGCGCCGTCGCGCCGTTCATGCGCGGGTACGCGCCGACGGAGGTGCCCGCGGACGGCGCGTACCAGAGCGGGGCGCTCGCGGCGGACGCGAACGCGCTGCACGAGGCGCTCGGCGGCGGCCCCGACGCGGTGGTCATCGGGCACGACTGGGGCGCGTTCGCGGCCTACGGGGCCGCCGCGCACGCCCCGGAGCGGTGGCGGCGGGCGGTGACGCTGGCGGTGCCGCCGGTCGCGGCGATGATGAGCGCGTTCTTCGAGTACGAGCAGCTCAAGCGGTCGTTCTACATCTTCCTGTTCCAGACGCCGCTGGCCGAGATGGCGCTGGACCGCGACTTCGTGGCGGGACTGTGGCGCGACTGGTCGCCCGGCCTCGACGCCTCCGCCGACGTCGACCGCGTGATGGAGTGCCTGGCCGGACCCGCCAACGTGAGCGCGGTGATCGGCTACTACCGGGCCATGCTCGACCCCGGGCGGCTGGTGGCCCGCTACGCGGCCGAGCAGGAGGCGGCCGCCAAGCCGGGGGAGCGGCCGGTGCTCTACCTGCACGGCACCGAGGACGGCTGCCTGGGCGCGGAGACGGTGATGCCGGGCGGCGACGCGTCGGCGGTGCTGGCGCAACTGCCGCCGGGCTCGCGGGCCGAGGCCGTCGAGGGCGCCGGGCACTTCCTGCAGTTGGACCGGCCCGGCGAAGTGAACCGGAAGATCCTGGAATGGCTGGCCGCGGGGCACTAGGGTAAACCGAATAGCGTTCTAGTCAAGGAGCGGTGCGAGTTGCTCAACGTCGCCGACATCAACCTGACCGACTGGGACTTCTGGACGCGTCCCGAGAGCCACCGGCACGAGGCGTTCAAGGCGCTGCGCCGGACGCCCGAACTGGTCCGGTTCGAGGAGCCCGAGCTCGTGATCGTGCCCCGCGGACCGGGCTACTACGCGCTGACCCGGCACGCCGACGTGGTGGAGGCGTCCCGCCGCCCGCAGGACTTCTGCTCCGGGCAGGGCGCGATCAGCATCCCGGACATGCCCGGCGACCTGCACGAGTTCTTCGGCTCGATGATCAACATGGACGATCCGCGGCATGCCAAGATCCGCCGGATCGTGTCCCGGGCGTTCTCGCCGCGCATGATCCAGCGCTTCGAGGACCGGGTGGAGGCGGTCGCCGCCGAGATCGCCGAGGGGCTGGCGGCGGGCGGGGGCGGCGGCGACTTCGTGCAGGACGTGGCCGCGCGCCTGCCCCTGAAGATCATCTGCGATCTGATGGGGATCGGCCCCGAGCACTACCGCACGGTGCTGGACGCGACCAACGTCATCCTGGCGGGCAACGACGCGGAGTTCCTGCCCGCCGGGGACGCCGAGCAGGTCGCGCTGGCGCTGTTCGCGGCCGGGCAGACGCTGAAGGAGCTGGTGGAGGAGCTGGGCCGGCGGCGCCGCGCCGAACCCACCGACGACCTGACCTCCGCCCTGGTCAACGCCAACATCGACGGCGAGTCGCTGACCGACCAGGAGCTGGGCTCGTTCTTCATCCTGCTGGTGGTGGCGGGCAACGAGACCACGCGCAACGCGATCGCGCACGGCCTGCACCTGTTCACGACCCATCCCGACCAGCGCGAGCTGCTGCTGGCCGACTTCGAGGGCCGGATCGCGGGGGCCGTGGAGGAGATCGTCCGCTACGTCTCGCCGGTGATCTGGATGCGGCGCACCGCGACCCGCGACACCACCCTCAACGAGCACGAGATCAGGAAGGGCGACAAGCTCGTGCTGTACTACTGGTCGGCCAACCGGGACGAGGCGGTCTTCCCGGACGGCGACCGCTTCGACATCCTGCGCGACGCGAAGGCGCACGTGGGGTTCGGGGGACCGGGCCCGCACTTCTGCCTGGGGGCGCACCTGGCGCGGCGCGAGATCACGGTGATGTTCCGGGAGCTGTTCCGGCGCTTCCCGGAGATCCGCACGGCGGGGGAGCCGGACCGGCTGGAGTCGAGCTTCATCAACGGGATCAAGCGGCTGCCGTACACGCTGTAGGCGGGCGGCAGGCGCGGGTGGCGACGCGCGGGCCGCCCCGTCCCGGAGAGGGAGGGGCGGCCCGGTCGTGCGGCGTACGGCTTGCGGTGTTCGGCGGGTCAGCGCAGCTCGCGCTTGAGGATCTTGCCGGTGGCGGTCATCGGCAGCTCGTCGCGGAACTCCACCAGGCGCGGGTACTTGTAGTTGGCGAACTGCTCCTTGCCCCAGGCGACCAGCTCGTCCTCGGTGATCGTGGCGTCCGGAGTGCGGATCACGTACGCCTTGACCTCCTCGCCGTGCGAGTCGTGCGGCACGCCCACCACCGCGGCCAGCGAGACCTGCGGGTGGGTCATCAGGACCTCCTCCAGCTCCCGCGGGTACACGTTGAAGCCGCCACGGATGATCATGTCCTTGGAGCGGTCGATGATGTAGTAGTAGCCCTCGTCGTCGCGGCGGGCCACGTCACCGGTGCGGAACCAGCCGTCGCGCATGGCGTCGGCGGTCGCCTCGGCCCGCTTGTAGTAGCCCTTCATGATGTTGTGGCCGCGGATGGCGATCTCGCCCGGGCCCTCGCCCTCGATGGTCTTCCAGTCGTCGTCGATCAGCTTCATCTCCACGCCCCAGATGGGCAGGCCGATCGAGCCCGGCTTGGTCGGCCGGTCCGGGCGGTTGAACGAGGCGACCGGCGAGGTCTCCGACAGGCCGTAGCCCTCCAGGACGTCCACGTCGAACTTGTTCTTGATCCCCTTGAGGACCTCCAGCGGCAGCGACGCGCCGCCGGCGACCGCCACGCGCAGGTTCTCCTTGATGGAGGCGACGTCCTCGGCGGAGGTGTCGTCGGTCAGCAGCGCCCAGTACATGGTGGGCACCCCGGCGAAGATGTTCACCTTCTCCTTGACCATGAGCTGGACCGCCTGCTTCGGCTCGAAGCGCGGCAGCATCACCAGCGTGGCGCGGCGGAAGAAGCCGACGTTCATCACGCAGGTCTGGCCGAAGATGTGGAACAGCGGCAGCGTCACCAGCGACACGTCGTGCAGCGTCTTCTCGAACAGGGTGTCCGACACCATCGCGTTGGTGAGCAGGTTGCCGTGGGTGAGCTCGGCGCCCTTGGGCTGGCCGGTGGTGCCGCTGGTGTAGAGCACCACGGCGGTGTCGGTGGCCTCGGTGGTGGCGGTCTCGAAGGTGTTGGGCTGGCCGCCCAGCGCCGCCCAGAACAGCTCCGCGCCCTCGATCGGCGACTCGGTGGTGGCGAGCGAGGCCGGCATGAGGAAGAAGTGCTCGCAGCCCTCGGTCTGCTGGTACCCGGCGTGGCCCATCTCGCCCAGCGGCAGCTCGGGGGTGCCCTCGAAGCAGAACAGCGCCTTGGCGTCGGAGTCGGCGAGGTGGTAGGCGATCTCGCGCGGCTTGAGCAGGACGTTCAGCGGCACCACGACCGCGCCCGCCTTGAGCGCCCCGAAGTAGACCATCGGGAAGTAGGGCAGGTTCGGCGAGGAGATGGCGACCTTGTCACCCGGCTGGATGCCGCGCGAGCGCAGCAGGTTCGCGACCTGGTTGGCGACCTGGTCGATGAACGAGTAGGAGAGCCGGATGTCGCCGAAGACCACCGCGTCGCGGTCGGGGGTCTCGCGGGCGGCGTCTTCGAGCAGCACGGAAAGGTTGAGCATGGCACTCCTCGCGCAGGGCTAAGTCACCAGGCGGTTATTACCGACGAGTGTACGAATGTTTGGGTCATCCTGATACATCAGCGCCGGTACGCGCCATCCCCTTGCGCACCTTTTGACGTGCTGTTCTAGTTAAGTGACCGGTGAGTCACCAGGTGGGAACGTTATAGAACGGCCGGTCCCGTCCAAAGGTTCCCGGCGCCCGGGGCGGGCGCGGAACCCCGCCGGGGCGCCGTCCGTTGCGCACTACGATGGCCTGCCTCGTCACGAAAGGGCCGATCTTGATCATCTTCGGGTTGCAGGTCGTGTACTTCACCCTGAGCAAGGGGGTCTTCCACTGCCCCGACTGCGGCGGGGACCGGGAGTACCGCCGCCGCCAGGGCCGCAACTTCTTCAGCCTGTTCTTCATCCCGATCGTCCCGCTGAACAAGACCGGCGGCGAGTTCGTGCAGTGCGGCACCTGCAAGGGGCGCTGGAACGTCGGCATCCTGGAGGTCCCGACCACCGCGCAGCTCGCCTCCCTGCCCGCGCTGCTGCTCCGCCTGGCCGCCGCGCAGGCGCTGCGCTCGGGCGATGTGACCCACCCGGCGGCCCGCGAGCGCGCCGTGCACGTCGTGCGCCAGGCCGGGGACCCCGCCTACGGCCCGCACGTGCTCGACGGCGACCTGTCGCGCCCGTTCGACCAGGTCCGCGCCGAGATGGCGCATGCCGCCGGGTCGCTGGCCCCCGAGGCGCGCGAGAACATCCTGCGCGCCGCCGCCGAGATCGCGCTGACCGACGGCCCGCTCAGCGTCTCGGAGGAGGAGACCCTGCACGCCGTGGGCGCCGACCTCGGGTTGACCCGCATCCAGGTGACCGGGGTGATCTCGCTGGCCAGGCAGTCCACGGGGCGCTGACGCGGTCGCGGGTTCGGCGCCGGGGCCGGTGTGGTCGCGGGGTTGAGTGCCGGTTCGACTGCCAACTGTCACCGTCCTGCTCGTCCTCCGGGCCCACTCGCCGCCTGCTGTCGGTACGCCGTGCGCCGTCCGGCGGGCGGCGCGCCGGCGTTCATGGCGCGTTCACCTCTCCGGCCCAGGATCGGCACCGCCCCCGGAAGATCATCTTCGGTCGTTCCGGCGGGCGTCCCGACACCAGGACATACGGCTCGGAGGAGTTGGCTTCATGTCGAAGTTCGTCCGTAGTTCAGCGCTGGCCGCCGCTTTCGCCGCGAGCGCTTTCGCCGTGGCTCCCGCCCACGCCGCGCACGCCGCGCACGCCGCACCCGCCCGGACCGCTCCGGCCGCCCCGGCGGCCGCCGCCCACGGCGACGCCGTCGCCGTCCGCGCCGCCGGCCCCGCCCGCTACCGCGCCGAGATGGCCTGCTTCCACCGGGGCCGCTGGGGCAAGATCTACATCAAGACCGACGGCTACCCCACCCGTCTCGGCCAGGTGGCCAACATCGTGGAGTGGGGCTACGCGATCGAGCGGACCACCGGCAACCACCGCAACAGTTCGATCTACACCTACTCCGCCAAGAACCTCGCGGGCCGCTGGTACCACTCCGGCGGTCCGGGCTACGTGAACCGCAACGCGATCGAGGACAACCGCTGGCACCGGGGCCCGATGATCAACCCGAAGCCCATCGGCTACCCGCGCAACGGCACCCTGGCGGTGGCCTTCGAGTTCACCTTCGACCGCAACAGCCGCACCACCTGCGGCAACCGGTTCGACGCCCGGGCGCTCAGGCGGATCTGACCGGGGCGGACGGCTCTGGGACGCGTGCGTACGGGCTGCGCATGGGTGTGTGCGTACGCCCGTGACATGGCGTTGCTCTGGCGCGGCCCTGACGTGACTTCAGGGGCGGCGGCGATCCTTGTCGCCGCCCCTACGGTTCGCTGGCGCGGCGGCTTGCGGACGGCTGGCGGCTGGCCGATGCGGTTCACGCGGACCGTCTGACGCGGACGATCTGGGGCGACCGGCCTGACGCGGGCGCTCCGGCGATCGCTCCGGCGCGGCTCGCAGCCGTTCCGGGGAGCGCCCGTCAATGCGGAAGCCGTGCGCGTTGCGGCTGCGATAGTCTTGAGGTATGCGAACCAGGCTGCTCCTTGGCCCGCCGCGTTGACGCACTGACGTCGGCGCGGCGACCCCTCCTGTGCGAGGGGTTTTCTTGTGTCAGGAGCCTGTTGGCCGAGAACCCGCCGGCCTGGGGCAGAGCAACCGGACGAATCCCGTAGAGCCCGTAGAGAAGGACCGGAGTAGCGACCGTGAGCAGCGACGAGCAGTACGACCCGAGGGCGGTTCAGGACAAGTGGCAGGCCCGCTGGGCGGAGCTCGACCCGTTCAAGGCCGACGAGGGCGACGGCGAGCGGGAGCGTCGCTACGCGCTGGACATGTTCCCCTACCCGTCCGGTGACCTGCACATGGGCCACGCGGAGGCGTACGCGATCGGCGACGTCCCCGCCCGCTACTGGAACCAGCGCGGCTACAACGTGCTGCACCCGATCGGCTGGGACTCCTTCGGCCTGCCCGCCGAGAACGCCGCCATCAAGCGCGACTCGCACCCGGCCGAGTGGACCTACGCCAACATCGAGACGCAGGCCGGCTCCTTCCAGCGCTACGCGCCCTCGTTCGACTGGTCGCGGCGCCTGCACACCTCCGACCCCGAGTACTACCGGTGGACGCAGTGGCTGTTCCTGCGCTTCTACGAGCGCGGCCTGGCCTACCGTAAGGGCGGCCAGGTCAACTGGTGCCCCAACGACCAGACGGTGCTGGCCAACGAGCAGGTCGTGGCCGGCCGCTGCGAGCGCTGCGGCGCGCTGGTGGAGAAGCGGGTGCTGACCCAGTGGTACTTCAAGATCACTGATTACGCGGACCGGCTGCTGGAGGACATGAAGCAGCTGGAGGGCGCCTGGCCCGAGCGCATCCTGCTGATGCAGCGCAACTGGATCGGCCGCTCCACCGGCGCCGACGTGGACTTCGAGATCGAGGGCCGCGCCGAGCCGGTCACCGTCTACACCACCCGGCCCGACACCCTGTACGGCGCCACCTTCATGGTGGTGGCCGCCGACGCCGACCTGGCCGAGGAGATCGTCGCGCCCGAGCAGCGCGCCGCGTTCGAGGCCTACCGCGAGGAGGTCTCGCGCGAGAGCGAGATCGAGCGCATGTCCACCGAGCGCGACAAGACCGGCGTGTTCCTGGGCCGCTACGCGGTCAACCCGGTGACCGGCGAGCGCATGCCGGTGTGGGCGTCGGACTACGTGCTGGCCGGATACGGCCACGGCGCGATCATGGCGGTGCCCGCGCACGACCAGCGCGACCTGGACTTCGCGCTGAAGTTCGGGCTGCCGGTGCGCGTGGTGGTGCACACCGGCGAGGCCGACCCCGCCGAGACCGGCGTGGCGACCGCGGGCGACGGCGAGATCGTCAACTCCGGCCCGATCGACGGCCTGGGCAAGAACGAGGCGATCGCGCGGATCATCGAGATCCTGGGCGAGCGCGGCACCGGCAAGGCCGCGGTGAACTTCCGGCTGCGCGACTGGCTGGTGTCGCGGCAGCGGTTCTGGGGCTGCCCGATCCCGATCGTCCACTGCCCCTCGTGCGGCGAGGTCCCGGTCCCCGACGACCAGCTGCCGGTGAAGCTGCCGGAGAACCTGCGCGGCGCGGACCTGGCGCCCAAGGGCACCTCGCCGCTGGCGGCGGCCGAGGACTGGGTGAACGTGGACTGCCCCAAGTGCGGGGGAGCGGCCAAGCGCGACTCCGACACCATGGACACCTTCGTGGACTCGTCCTGGTACTACTTCCGGTACTGCTCGCCGCGGTACGAGGACGGGCCGTTCGACGTCGAGGCCGTCCGCAAGTGGATGCCGGTGGACCAGTACACCGGCGGCGTCGAGCACGCGATCCTGCACCTGCTGTACAGCCGGTTCTTCACCAAGGTGCTGTACGACATGGGGATGGTGGACTTCACCGAGCCGTTCAAGCGGCTGGTGAACCAGGGCCAGGTCATCCTGAACGGCAAGGCGATGTCGAAGTCGCTGGGCAACATGGTGGACCTGGGCGAGCAGATCTCCGAGTTCGGCGTGGACGTCGTGCGGCTGGCGATGCTGTTCTCGGGCCCGCCCGAGGACGACATCGACTGGGCGGACGTGTCCCCGCACGGCATGGCCAAGTTCCTGGGCCGCGTGCACCGCATCGCGACCGAGGTGACCGCGCCGGTCGGCGCCGACCCGGCGACCGGTGACCGGACGCTGCGCCGGGCGACCCACCGCGCCATCGACGAGGCCACCACGATGGTGGAGACCGACCGCTTCAACGTGGCGATCTCCCGGATCATGGAGCTGGTGAAGGCGACCCGCGCGGCCATCGACGGGGGCGGCGCCGCCGACCCGGCCGTGCGCGAGGCGGCCGAGGCGATCGCGGTCATGGTGTCGCTGTTCGCGCCCTACACCGCCGAGGAGGTCTGGGAGCTGCTGGACCGCAAGGCCCCGGTGGCGCAGGCGGGCTGGCCGGAGGCCGACCCGGCGCTGCTGGTGGAGGAGTCGGTGACCTGCGTGGTGCAGGTGCAGGGCAAGGTGCGCGACCGGCTGGAGGTGCCGCCGGGCATCGCGGCCGACGAGCTGGAGCGGCAGGCGCTGGCGTCGGCGAAGGTGCGGGAGGCGCTGGGCGGCGCGGAGATCGCGAAGGTGATCGTCCGCGCTCCCAAGATCGTCAACATCGTGCCGAAGCGCTGATGCGGGCGCGAGTGTGGGCGTCCGAGGTGGACGCTCGGGATTGATGTCGAAGGCGGACGTCTGAGGCAGAGATCTGATGTAGGCGCCTGAGATGGGGGCCGCGCGAGCCGGGGGCTTGCGCGGCCTTCGTCGTTGTTGAGCGACGGCGCGGGGGATTCGGTGCCTTCGCGGCTCTTGGGGACTCTTGGAGGCTTTGCCTGGTCGTGTTCTTGACCTCAGTCGCGCTTGAGGTTGCAAGATCGTCTTCAGGGGTGGACGGACCGGCCGTCCCTCAGAAGGCGAGGAGAGCAGGATGGGGACCCCCGAGGACTTCTACTCGGTCATCGACTACACCGTGGACGGTCCCGAGACCCAGCAGGAGCTGGTGGCGGCTTTCGCCGAGATCCAGGAACGCTGGGTGCGGTTCTACCCCGGTTATCTCTCGTCCCGCTTCCTGACGAGTGAGGACGGCACCCGCGTCTACAACCTGGTGAGGTGGGCGACGGAGGCCGACTACCGGCACTTCGTGGAGGTGTCCGACACCGAGGGCCGCATGGCCGCGATCCAGGCGGCCCTGGCAGGTCTGAAGGGGAAGGCCGAACCGCGCATGACCGAGTCACCGCGCTACAAGGTGGCCCGCGAAATCACTGCCGGCCCGCAGAGGACGGATGCCTGATGCGGATCGAGGTCTACGCGGACGTCCTGTGCCCGTGGTGCTACATCGGCAAGCGCCGGCTGGCTGCCGCGCTGGCTGGCCTGGAAGAACGGGTGGAGGTCGCCTGGCGTTCCTTCGAGCTCGCCCCGGACGCTCCGAGCAAGCCCGACGGCACGGCGGCCGAGGCGATGCGGACGTGGTGGGGCGACCAGACGGAGTCGAGGATCGCGCGGATTCGTTCGCTGGGTGCGGCTGAGGGGCTTGAGCTGGACCTGGATAAGGCACGGCCGGTGAACACGTTCGATGCGCACCGCCTGATCCATCTGGCTGCGGACGAGGCGCAGCGGCGGGACGGAGATGGGGATGGGGATTGGGGGTGGGTCCGAGCGCCAGGCTCGGAGCGCGGCTCTGAACGAAGCCGGAAGCGCGGCCGGAACCGGGGTGACGCGATGGTTGAACGGCTGCTGTACGCCTACCACACCGAGGGATTGAACATCGGGGACCCGGAGGTCCTGATCAGCCTGGGTGCGGAGGTGGGCATGGAGCCTGCAGCAGTGCGTGCTGTCCTGGAGGGGGATTGGTACGGGGAGCAGGTGCGAGGGGACGAGCGGAGAGGGAGGGAACGGGGGGTGAGCGGCGTTCCGACTCTGGTGATCGCGGACGGGGCGCCGATGTCGGCGGTGCAGTCGCCGGAGGCGTTGCGGGGCTTGGTGATGGCGGCGCTGGAGCAGAGCCCGGTCTGACTTGCTTTCTCTTGGCGCGAGTTGGCGACTCAGGGATTGAGGGGTGGCGCCAAGGGCGAGAGGGGCGGTGCCCGCCCTTGTACTGGTGGATGGGCCCTTCTTGCCGGCGCTGCCGGGCCCTCCAGGGCCCGGCAGCGCCGTTGTCTGAACCTCGGCTCGCGCAAAGCAGGACTTTGTGGGCTGGGGGTGGTGTGGGGTCGTGCCCCAACTCACGCGTGAGCTGAGGTGGATGGGCGCGTGCACAACCCCGCGCGGCCCCACCGGGCGGCCCCACCGGGCGGCCCCACCGGGCGGCCCCACCGGGCGGCCCCACCGGGCGGCCCCACCGGGCGGCCCCACCGGGCGGCCCCACCGGGCGGCCCCACCGGGCGGCCCCACCGGGCGGCCCCACCGGGCGGCCCCACCGGGCGGCCCCACCGCGCGGCCCCACCGCGCGGCCCCACCGCGCGGCCCCACCGCGCGGCCCCACCGCGCGGCCCCACCATGTGGGCCCGCTCTTTACCGCCTGCCGTGGTCGCGCCCGGCTTGCTAGCAAGCCGGGCGCGACCACGGCAGGCGCAGCCTTAAGCCTGGCTTGCGCCGGGCGGCACTTTGCGGGCTGGGCTTGGCGCGGGTTCTTACCTCAACCCCACGCGGGCTGGAGTTGTTGAGTATGTGGGCAAACCCGCACGGGCTGAGGTTGCTGGGTACGTGGGCAAACCCGCGCGTGGTTGGGCTGGGTGGGCCCGTGTAGACCCCCACGGATTGAGTCGGTGCCTTGTCTGCGGCGAAAGCGGCTGTGTTTGCCTTGGGGGGATGTCCCCCCAAACCCCCACATCCGGGGCTCACCCGTCCTCACTCGCTGGCGCTCGCTCCGGGCGGGCGAGCCCCGGGCAGGGGGCCTGCCCCCTACGTCCCCCGGCGGGGCGCTGCCCCACACCCCGCAACGGACGGCTTCGCCGCAGTGCTTGCTTACCGAGGCGGGGGCTCCGCCCCGCACCCCCGACAAAGGAAGGCGCTCCGCGCCTGCCTGCTTATTCAAGGGCCGCTGGGACTCCGTCCCCCGCGGCCCCTGGGCAAGGGGCTCCGCCCCCTGCACCCCCGCCGCGCGGGCTGGGGTTGTCGACCACGTGCCGGACACGGGGTTGAGGTCGCTGGGCGTGTGCACAAACCCCCACGTGATCGGGCATCGCGCGGAAGTGCTGCCCAACCCCGCGCAGGGCTGGGTTGCCGGATACGTGCATAAACCCGCGTATGGCCGGGCACGGCGCTCAAGTGTTGCCCTCACCCCGTGCGTGTTGGGGTCAGGGCGGGTGTGTACAACCCCTATAGCTGGGGCTTGCCCGTCTCACTCGCTGGCGCTCGCTCCCGGCAAGGCTCCGCCCACGCCCCGCAAAGGCGCTTCGCGCAGTGTTTTCTTACGGCGAGAGCTCGCCCCCGCACCCTTGCAGGGCTCCGCCCCTGGAGTTGGGTGCTTCCCTGGCTGGGGTGCTTGATGTCCGAGTGCGCGTGAGTGGCTGGCTGCCGTCGGCAGGACCGAAAGCGAGGTCCTGCCGACGGTCGATGTGGTGCTCGCTGGCCGGAAGGCCGCAGCACCCCTACATCTTGCGCAGCACCGCCACCACGCGGCCCAGCACCGACGCCTCGTCGCCCGCGATCGGCTCGTAGGCCGAGTTCGCCGGCATCAGCCAGATGTGACCGTCCTTGCGCTTGAACGTCTTGACCGTCGCCTCGCCGTCGATCATGGCGGCCACGATGTCGCCCTGCTCGGCGACGGGCTGCTGGCGGACGACCACCCAGTCGCCGTCGGCGATGGCGGCCTCGATCATCGAGTCGCCCGACACCTTCAGCAGGAAGTGGGTGCCCTCGCCGACCAGCTGCTTGGGGAGGGTGAAGACGTCCTCGACAGCCTCCTCGGCCAGGATCGGGCCGCCGGCCGCGATCCGGCCCACCAGCGGGACGTAGGCGGGGGTCGCGTGCGTGGAGGGCTCCTGGCCGTTGTACGGCTCGTCCTCGGTGCGCACCGGGGTCGCGCCGGGGACGCGGACCTCCACGGCGCGGGGGCGGTTCGGGTCGCGGCGCAGGAAGCCCTTGCGCTGCAGGGCGCGGAGCTGGTGCGACACGCTGGAGGTGCTCGTCAGGCCGACGGCCTCGCCGATCTCGCGCATCGAGGGCGGGTAGCCGCGCCGCTGCACCGAGTCGCGGATGACCTCCAGCACCATGCGCTGCCGCTGAGTCAGGCCGCTCTCATCACTCGGGCCGTCGGGCAACTCCCGGACCTTGCTCATCGCTCGTCGCCTCCCGGCGCTCGGTCGGTCACTCCTTGTCATGGAACGGTATCGCGTCCGGAGCCGATGATCAAACAATTGTTCGAAGAATGTCCTCGCATTTCGTCTCCGGTCGCGCTAGACATCGTACAGGTGTTCGATCGAAAATTCATTCGAGCATGAATGACCGATGGGTGGTCGTGAGGGGGGCGGGATGGCGGATCCGCGGCGGTGCGCGCGGCACGGGGCGGGTGGTGTGCGGCTGGGGGCCCGGTGCGAGTTGCAGGGCAGGGCGGCGGCGGGGCGCGCTCGGTACGTGGACCGTCCGCGGGAGCCGCGGCCCGCCCCCGCGCCGCCGCCGGTGCGGTTGACGCGGCGGGGGCGCGTCGTTCTGGTGGCCTTCGCGGCGATCGTCCTGCTCGTGCTGTTCTGGCTGACGATGGGGCCCGGCGCCGGGGCCCAGGACCGGGGGACGCCGCCGGGGTCCGGCGGGCATAGGGTGGAGTACGTCGTGGTCGAGCCCGGGCAGACGCTCTGGGAGATCGCCGTACGGGTGTCGGGCGACGGGGATCCCCGCCTCACCGTGCAGCGCATCATCGACCTCAACGGCCTCCCCGGACCCATCGTCCAGCCCGGTCAGCGGTTGCGGATGCCCGCGCGCTGACCTGCGGCGGGACGCCGACACGCCCGGGCTGAAACGCGTGAGGCTCGGTGTGACCAGGGTCTACGCGCGCGGCGCGCGTTCCAGGTTGCGAAGGCATTCGCCGCCCCTTACGGTTGACCACAACATCTAGTAGTCACACCGATGTCATTCACCACAAGTTGTGTTCTTGTGGGGCTGTTCCGCGGTGTGGCTCGGTCTGTCAGGGGAGGTCGGATCGCGTGCACTGCCCGTTCTGCCGCAACCCTGACAGCAGGGTGATCGACAGCCGCTCCACCGACGACGGGGCCGCCATCCGGCGGCGGCGGTCGTGCCCGGAGTGCGGCAAGCGGTTCACCACGCAGGAGAACGTGCTCCTCATGGTCGCCAAGCGCAGTGGCGTTACGGAGCCGTTCTCGCGGGAAAAGATCATCGCCGGGGTGCGCAGGGCCTGTCAGGGCCGCCCGGTGGACGAGGACGCGCTGGCCAAGCTCGGGCAGCGGGTCGAGGAGGCCCTCCGGGCGACCGGTTCGGCCGAGATCCCCTCGCACGAGGTGGGACTGGCGATCCTCGGGCCGCTCGGCGAGCTCGACGAGGTCGCCTACCTGCGATTCGCTTCGGTCTACCGGAGCTTCGAGTCGCTGGACGACTTCGCGCGGGAGATCGAACAACTGCGTCAGGCGGGTTCCTCGGGGGAGCCTGGCCGGCCCCGCCAGGGGCGGTAACAGCAAAAGCACTGGTAAGGCCCCCGGCCGGGATGAGGCGGCCGGCGGGCGAGGTTGTCCTGGACAGGGCCCGGCGGGTGGGTCCTATGGAGGGGGAAGGCGATGACGGAGACGGTGAGCGGCTCGGCCCGGCGCGGCAAGGGGGGCCGCAAGGGGCTGAAGATCGAGCGGATCTTCACCACGCCCGGTGTGCATCCCTACGACGAGATCCGCTGGGAGCGTCGTGACGTCGTCATGACCAACTGGCGCGACGGCTCGGTCAACTTCGAGCAGCGCGGGGTGGAGTTCCCCGACTTCTGGTCGGTCAACGCCGTCAACATCGTGACGTCCAAGTACTTCCGCGGAGCGGTCGGCACCCCCGCGCGCGAGTGGAGCCTGAAGCAGCTCATCGACCGCGTGGTCAAGATGTACGTCGGCACCGGGCTGCAGGAGGGCTACTTCGCCTCCGAGGCCGACGCCGAGGTCTTCGAGCACGAGCTGACCTACGCGCTGGCGCACCAGATGTTCAGCTTCAACTCGCCGGTGTGGTTCAACGTCGGCACCAAGTCGCCGCAGCAGGTGTCGGCCTGCTTCATCCTGTCGGTGGACGACACCATGGAGTCGATCCTCGACTGGTACAAGGAAGAGGGCGTCATCTTCAAGGGCGGCTCGGGGGCCGGCCTGAACCTGTCGCGCATCCGCTCCTCCAAGGAGCTGCTGTCGTCGGGCGGCACCGCCAGCGGCCCGGTGTCGTTCATGCGCGGCGCCGACGCCTCCGCCGGGACGATCAAGTCGGGCGGCGCGACCCGCCGGGCCGCCAAGATGGTCGTGCTGGACGTGGACCACCCGGACGTGGCCGAGTTCATCGAGACCAAGGCCCGCGAAGAGGACAAGATCCGCGCGCTGCGCGACGCCGGGTTCGACATGGACCTCGGCGGCAGGGACATCGGCAGCGTCCAGTACCAGAACGCCAACAACTCGGTGCGCGTGTCCGACGAGTTCATGCGCGCGGTGGAGTCCGACGGCGAGTTCGGCCTGCGCGCCCGCATGACCGGCGAGATCGTCGAGACCGTCCGGGCCAAGGACCTGTTCCGGCTGATGGCCAAGGCGGCCTGGGAGTGCGCCGACCCGGGCATCCAGTACGACGACACCATCAACGACTGGCACACCAACCCCGAGACCGGCCGCATCACCGCGTCCAACCCGTGCTCGGAGTACATGTCGCTGGACAACTCCTCCTGCAACCTCGCCAGCATCAACCTGCTGAAGTTCCTGAGCGACGACAACGTCTTCGACGTCGCCCGGTTCGTGCGGATGACCGAGCTGATCATCACCGCGATGGACATCTCGATCACCTTCGCCGACTTCCCGACCGAGAAGATCGCGCAGACCACCCGCGACTACCGGCAGCTCGGCATCGGCTACGCCAACCTCGGCGCGCTGCTGATGGCCACCGGCCACGCCTACGACTCCGAGGGCGGCCGGTCGCTGGCGGCGGCCATCACCTCGCTGATGACCGGCGTCGCCTACCGCCGCTCGGCCGAGATCGCCGGCGTCGTCGGCCCGTACGTCGGGTACGCCCGCAACGCCGACGCCCACAAGCGGGTCATGCGCAAGCACGCCGCGGCCAACGACGAGATCCGCACGCTGGACGCGATGGACAAGTCGCTGCACGTCGCGGCCACCAAGCAGTGGGCCGAGTGCCTGAAGGCCGGCGA
This sequence comes from Spirillospora sp. CA-253888, assembly GCA_050936435.1. GTDB lineage: Bacteria > Actinomycetota > Actinomycetes > Streptosporangiales > Streptosporangiaceae > Spirillospora. The sequence continues at coordinate 1,622,505 of JBNJMT010000001.1, read as the reverse complement.
GAAGCACGGCTACCGCAACGCCCAGGCGTCGCTGCTGGCGCCGACCGGCACCATCGGCCTGATGATGGACTGCGACACCACCGGCATCGAGCCCGACCTCGCGTTGATGAAGTTCAAGAAGCTGGTCGGCGGCGGCTCCATGCAGATCGTCAACCACACGGTGCCGCGCGCCCTGGACCAGCTCGGCTACCAGCAGGAGCAGGTCGAGGCGATCGTCGAGTACATCGCCGAGCACGGCCACGTGGTGAACGCGCCGGGCCTGCGCCCCGAGCACTACGAGGTGTTCGACTGCGCGATGGGCGAGCGCGCGATCAGCCCGATGGGCCACGTCCGGATGATGGCGGCGGTGCAGCCGTTCCTGTCGGGCGCCATCTCCAAGACCGTCAACATGCCCGAGCAGGCCACCATCGAGGACATCGAGAAGGTCTACTACGAGGGCTGGAAGCTCGGCCTCAAGGCGCTGGCGATCTACCGCGACAACTGCAAGGTCGGCCAGCCGCTGTCGGCGGCGGGCAAGAAGACCGAGGCCAAGCCGGAGGCGGCCGCCGTCGCCGCGCTTGTCGAGCAGGCCCGCCCGGTCCGCAAGCGCCTGCCCAAGCAGCGCCCGGCCACCGTCACCCGCTTCTCGGTGGCGGGCGCCGAGGGCTACATGACCGCCTCGTCCTACCCCGACGACGGCCTGGGCGAGGTCTTCCTCAAGCTCGGCAAGCAGGGCTCCACGCTGGCCGGCGTGATGGACGCCTTCTCCATGGCCATCTCCATCAGCCTCCAGTACGGGGTGCCGCTGGAGACCTGGGTGGAGAAGTTCACCAACATGCGGTTCGAGCCCGCCGGGATGACCGACGACCCCGACATCCGCATGGCGACCTCGGTGATGGACTACATCTTCCGCCGCCTGGCGCTGGACCACCTGCCCTACGAGGAGCGCGCGGGCCTCGGCATCTTCACCGCCGAGGAGCGCGCGATGCAGGCCAACGGGGGAGACCCGGCCACCCTGCACGCCGAGGCCGAGGAGGTCGTGGAGACCCTGGCGCAGACCGCGCAGATCACCTCCAGCGCCGCCGCGCCGCAGGCCGTCGAGGCGCCCCGGCCCACCGAGGCGCACTCCTCGATGGAGGTCATCGAGAGCCGCCAGGGCCGCACCGCCGACGCGCCGCTGTGCCTGACCTGCGGCACCAAGATGCGCCCGGCCGGCAGCTGCTACGTCTGCGAGGGCTGCGGCTCCACCAGCGGCTGCAGCTGACGCTGAGAGTCCAGGTCAGGGGCCTGGCGTCGGATGACCGGCGCCGGGCCCCTGTCGCCTTTCCGGGGGGCGGCACCTTGGGACGACCTAGGTCCGCCCGTGCGGGAGAAGGGGGCGCCGCCGGTTCACCCTTCGGCAGGGCCTCACGGATCCGTGGTTCCGGCAGGCTCTGTGCGAGCTCGACCGGAGGGGCGGATTCGGATGGTGCAGGGGGCGGTCGGCGCGCGCAGGTGCGCGGGGTACGCCGCGGCGCTCAGTATGTCGCTCTACCTCGTCGTCAAGGTCGCCTGGATCGTGGCGGCCGCGTTCGGGCGCGCCTCGGACGGCTACGGCACCGCGGACTGGACGCTCCTCAACGCCGTCACCGTCGTGATGGCGGCGACCGGGGTCGCGTTGGGGCTGGCCCAGCGGTGGGGGCGCCGGCTGCACGCGATGCCGAGGGTGCTCCTGCGGTCCGGGGGATTCACGACCGCCGAATATGTTCTGGTCGCCGTTGCCGAGCATGTCCTGGGCATCGGCGTGGGGCTTGTTTTCCTGGTCGTCCTGCTGCGGATCGTCGCCACTCCTGGTGAATAGGAGTTCCGGCCGCCTGCGTCGACGGAATTGTTGCCCGGGCGGGACGCGTCCGCCGGTGCTTTCTTTCATGAGGGCTTGATGTGGGAAATCATGTCCTGATCCGGGTTGGGGCGACGCCGGAGCGGGAATCTCCTGGAGAAGAATCCAGCCTCACTTCAGGTGGAGAAATGCGGCGGCGGTACGACGTGCCGGGGCGCTCGCGTCACCCCTCATTAACGGCCTGAGTCTCCCCAGGTCACTGCGGCCTCTTCAAGGAGCGCCGCCTGCGTCGGTGGTCTCCGGCGTCACTTGCCCAACGGTCGGCGGCTGCTTTTTCGGTGGCGTGTCCTCTGGTGCGCCACGCCTTGCGATGCACATTGCCCTGCCTTTTCGGCGGGTGTTTTGAAAGGGCCCCTCTTGGGTCTTCGTGCTGCCCCGGCCGTCGTGCTGGGTGTTCTCGTTCTGCTCGTTTCCCTGGCCGTTCCCGCCGGGGGCGGTTCCGGTGCGGTGGTCGTCGCCGAGAGCGCCGTCGCGCCCCGCACTTTGGACCTCACCATCGATTCGCCCGCCCTGGGGGAACGGCGCAAGGTCCGGCTCCTGACGCCGCGCGGGTGGTCGCGCGGCGCCTCGCGCACCTGGCCCGTGCTGTGGCTCCTGCACGGCGGCGTGGACGACTACACCGCCTGGACGCGCGAGACCGACGTCGAGCGGCTCACGGCCGCATCCGACGTCCTCGTCGTCATGCCCGACGGCGGCCGCTGCGGCAACTACTCCGACTGGTGGAACTACGGCCGCGGCGGGCCGCCCCGCTGGGAGACCTTCCACATGGACGAGGTCCGGCGCATCCTGGAGCGCGACTACCGCGCCGGGAGCGCGCGGGTCATCGCCGGGAACTCCATGGGCGGGCTCGGGACCATGGAGTACGCGGCGAGGTTCCCTGGCTTCTTCCGGGCGGCGGCCTCGTTCAGCGGATACCTGCACACCCTGTACGGGCACCGGCCCGGCGACGACTCCACCGGGTGGGGGCCGTCGTTCGCCTGTCCCGGCACCGACTGGCGGCGCGTCTGGGGCGACCCCGACGACCAGGCGGCCGTCTGGCGCGCGCACAATCCCTACGACCTCGCCGACCGGCTGCGCGGCACGCGGCTGTGGGTGGCCAGCGGGGACGGACGGGCGGGTCCGCTCGGCGGGCTGCCCTTCACCGATCCGGTGGAGGCCGCCGCCCACGACCACGCGCAGGCGTTCCTCGGACGGCTGGACGCGCTCGGCATCCCCGTGACCGCGCGCCTCTACCAGGGGCAGCACCGGTGGCCCTACTGGGAACGCGAACTGCACCGCGCCTACCCCATGCTCCTGGACGCGCTCGGCGGCTGAGGGACCGTGCGGCTATCGTGCCTGCCATGAACGACATCACGGGCTTCCGCTAGCCGCCGGGACCCGCCCGGCGGTGCAGCCGAGGGAGCCCCATGGCCCGCACCGCCCACCACGTCCGGCCCCGCCGGGCGCACCTCACCGATCTGCGCTACAGCCGGGAGACCCTGGCCGAGGCCGCGCGGAACGGCCATCGCCCACGCCCGCAGCGCGTCCGCCGCGCGATCGGTGCGCGCTCGTTCGCGCGGGCGCTCGACGACGGCTGGGTCGCCTGGTACGCCACCGTCGAGGAGCGGCGGGAACGCCGGCGGCTGCGCCTCGCGCTCGGGCGCGTACGCGCCCTGGCCAACGCCGGCGGGCCGGAGGCCGGAGAGGCGGTCGTGCTGCCGCCGGGACGGCATCGGCGTGGTGCGCTGTGGTCGCTGTGACGTTCTGCGGGTTCGCGGAATCGGGCATTCTGGCCATTGGGAACAGTTGAGGGGGAGCGGGATGAGCGATCTCGATGTGCGGCCCGAGCCAGTGGAGTGCGGCGGGCGCGACGGCGTGTCGGGCGGGCCGGTGCACGAGCTGCTGAAGCCGCGGCTCACCGACCTGGGCGCGGGGACGGTGGTGCGGCGGCTCCTGCCCAGCCTGGGCCGCCGCATGGTCGGCGCGTGGTGCTTCGTCGACCACTACGGGCCCGACGACATCGCCGAGCGGCCCGGGATGCAGGTGCCGCCGCACCCCCACATGGGGCTGCAGACCGTGAGCTGGCTGCACGAGGGCGAGGTGCTGCACCGCGACAGCCTGGGCAGCCTCCAGACCGTGCGGCCCCGCCAGCTCGGCCTGATGACCTCCGGGCGGGCCATCTCCCACTCGGAGGAGTCGCCGCGCGAGCACGCCCGCCTGCTGCACGGCGCGCAGCTGTGGGTGGCGCTGCCGGACGCGCACCGGCACGCCGAGCCCGCCTTCGAGTTCCACGCCGACCTGCCCGTGGTCACCGGCGGCGGCCTGAGCGCCACCGTCATCATGGGCGAGATGGACGGCGCGGTCTCGCCGGGCACGGCCTACACCCCGCTCGTCGGCGCCGACCTCACCCTGGACGGCGACGTCCGCGTGCCGGTGGAGCCCGACTTCGAGTACGCCGTGCTGACCATGTCGGGGACCGTGGAGGTGGACGGGATCCGCCTGGAACCCGCGTCCATGCTGTACCTGGGGTGCGGCCGCCGCGAGCTGCGGATGCGCTCGGACGGGCGGAGCGAGCTGATGCTGCTCGGCGGCGAGCCGTTCGAGGAGAAGCTCGTCATGTGGTGGAACTTCGTCGGCCGCACCGGCGAGGAGATCAAGCAGGCCCGCGCCGACTGGACGGACGGCGACCGGTTCGGCTCCGTGCACGGCTACGACGGCCCGCGCACGCCCGCGCCCACGCTGCCCGACCTGCCGCTCAAGGCGCGCGGCCGCACCCGGTAGCGGCGTTCAGGCGCGCGGCGCGGCGTGGCGCGCGCCGTCCGCCGCGGCCGCCCGGACGGTGTCCAGGAGGCGGTGCAGCCGTACGGCGTGCGCGAAGTCGGCGACCGTGCGCTCGCCGGTGCGCAGGTCGCGGGCGAACGCCTCGTACAGCAGCCCCACGTTCCGCGCGGACTGCTCGGCGGCCGTCGCCTCGCCGGGCGCGTGCAGCTCCTGCCAGCCGGTCTCGCCGAGGCGCGCGCCCAGCAGGCGGGGCTCGCCGATCTGGATCTGGGCCGCCCGCAGGTCGTGGGAGTCGGTGACGACGGCGAGGTCGCCCTCGGTGCCGGAGATCTCCAGGCGGGTGCGCGAGTTGCTGGCCTTGCCGTTGGCGAGGTGCGCCGAGGCGACCGCGCCGCCGGCGAGCGTCGCGCTGACCAGGATCTGGTCGGGGGTGGTGGGGCGGATCACCTCGCCGGTCCCGGCGACGGTGAGGGCGGGGCGCGGCGGCGCGAAGACCGCCGACAGCCCGGTGATGTCGCCCAGCAGGAAGCGCAGGGCGTCCAGGCTGTGGCCGCCGGTGACCTCCAGCAGGCCCGCGCCGTTGGCCGCGTCGAAGGTGTAGGCGGACTCGGCGGGTACGGTGCCGCCCGCGCCGCGCGCGATCGCCGCGTACAGCGAGACCGAGGCGACCTCGCCCAGGTGCCCGCCGGCGATCAGGTCGCGGGCCCGGCGGAGGGCGGGGGAGTGGCGGGCCTGGAGCCCGATCGCGGTGCGGACCCCGGCGGCCCGCGCGGTCTCGGCGAGCTTTTCGGCCTCGGCGGTGGTGAGCGCCAGGGGCCATTCCGACAGCACGTGCTTGCCCGCGTCGAGGGCCGCCCCGATCAGCTCGGCGTGGTGCGGGACCTTGACGGTCACCACGACCAGGTCGACGTCGGGGTGCGCGGCCAGTTCGCGCGGGTCGGTGAAGGCGTGCTCGGCGCCGAACCGGCGGGCGGCCTCGCGGGCGCTGTCGGCCCGCCGGGTGCCGACGGCCGTCAGCGCGTAGTCCGGCAGGGCGCGCAGGGCCGGAACGTGGGCGGTGGCCGCCCAGCCGCGCTCGGGGTTGGCGCCGATGATGCCGACGCGGAGGGGACCGGTGTGCATGGTCGTCTCCCGGGGGTTAAGTGGAGGGAATCTGTCCACTTATGACCGTAACCTAAGCGGACGGGGCTGGTCCACTTAATCCGGAGGATCTCCGTCCGCTTGCTAGGCTGCCCCCATGACCTCGCCCGCCCCCCGCGCGGTGGACCGGCTCCTCGCCGGTCGCCGTCCCCGCGCCGACGCGCGCCGTAACGTCGAACGCCTGGTCGCGGCCGCCCGCGCGGCCGCCGCCGAGGTCGGCGGCGAGGTCACCGCGCACGAGATCGCCCGCCGCGCCGGGGTCGGCGTCGGCACCTTCTACCGGAACGCGGGCTCGCTGGAGGCGCTGCTGGAGGCGGTGCTGGAGGAGGTCATCGGCGAGATCCTGGCCGAGGCCGACCGCTCGCTGGCCGACCCCGACCCGTGGGAGGGCCTGTGCGGCTTCGCCGCCGCCTACGCCCGGCTCCGCAACGAGCTGTGCGACATCAACGAGGCCCTGGGCGACGCGCTCGGCCGGTCCCGCGGCGAACTGCGCGACCGCTTCCGCCTCGTGGTCGCCCGCGCCCAGGACGCCGGGGCCATGCGCCCCGACGTGACCTGGCAGGACGTGGCGTTCCTGCTGGTGTCGGTCAGCACGGCCGACCACACCCTGGGCCTGCGCGCCGGGGAACGCCAGCGGGAGCGGAACCTGCGGGTCGTCCTGGACGGCCTGCGCGCCGAGACCAGGGGCGAGCTGCCGGGCGAGCCCCCGACCCTCCCAGGCTAGGGCGCGCCCGCGTGGGCGGGCGGCCGGGCCCGTGAGGTCGCCAGCAGCAGGGCCACCGCGCACGCCTCCGCCGGCACCAGCGACGTGCGTCAGCCGGCCCACCGGCCGATCAGCGCCCCCAGCGCGAACACCGCGGCGCCGCTCCGCACCGCCCGTCCCTCAGGCACCCGCGCCTCCCTTCCGTCGTTAGGCAGACGACGGGGCACGACGCGCTGTGACGGCGGGGACGGCCCGGTGGTCGCCCTGCGGGACGATGAGTCATAGGTTGGTGTGGGTCGGACGAGGAAGGGGAGCGGTATGTCGATGCAGAAGGGCTCCAACACGCCGGTGCCGGTGTCGGCGCTGCGCGTGGAGCTGGGCTGGCAGGGTGGTCCGGGGGTGCCCGACGCCGACGCCTCGGCGCTGCTGCTCGCCCAGACCGGCAAGGTGCGCGGCGACGACGACTTCGTCTTCTACAACCAGCCCGCGCACCGCTCGGGCGCGGTCCGGTACGAGGGCAAGCAGCAGGGGCCCGTCGTCCGGGACGTGCTGGCGGTCGACCTCGACCGCGTGGAGTCCGACATCGAGCGCATCGTGGTCGCCGCGTCCGCCGACGGCGGCACGTTCGGTCGATTCAGCGGCCTGTACGTGCGGCTGGTCGACATGCAGGGCGGCGAGGTCGCCCGCTTCGACAGCCCCGGCGCCACCACCGAGACCGCCTTCGTCCTCGGCGAGCTGTACCGCAGGCAGGGGGCGTGGAAGTTCCGCGCCGTCGGCCAGGGCTACGACTCGGGCCTCGGCGGCCTCGCCACCGACTTCGGCATCAGCGTCGACGACGCGCCCGCTCCGCCGCCGCCCGCGCCGCCCCAGCCCCAGGCCCCGCCGCCTCCGGCCCCGCAGTACCAGGCCCCGCCGTCCCCGCACCAGCCTCCGCCGCCCGGCCAGCAGTACGCGCCCCCGCCCGGCCAGTACGCCCCGCCGCCCGGCCAGCAGCAGTACGCGCCGCCGCCCCCGCCGGGGCAGTTCGCTCCGCCGCCTCCCCCCGGCCAGTACCCGCCGCCTCCGCCGCCCGGCCAGTACGCCCCGCCGCCTCCGCCGGAGCAGTACGCGCCGCCCGGCCAGCAGCAGTACGCGCCCCCGCCCGGCCAGCACACGCCGCACCAGCAGCAGTCCGCGCCGCAGGCGCAGGGCGGCAAGATCTCGCTGACCAAGAACTCGCCGTCGGTGTCGCTCACCAAGCACGGTGCGACCTCGGGCAACATGCGGGTCAACCTCAACTGGACCGCCCGCGAGGGCGTCGCCAAGGGCCGCCTCGGCAAGCGCCGCCGCGGCGTGGACCTCGACCTCGACCTGTGCTGCCTGTGGGAGCTGCAGGACGGCCGCAAGGGCATCATCCACGCGCTCGGCGACATGGGCGCGCTCGACCGCGCCCCGTTCATCCAGCTCGACAAGGACGACCGCACCGGCGCGATCGAGTCCGGCGAGAACATGACCATCAACCTGGACCACACCGCCGACTTCAAGCGCATCCTGGTGTTCGCCGAGATCTACGACGGCGCCGACGACTTCCGCGGCCTGGACGCGATCGCCACCCTGCACCCGGTCGGGTCGCCGCCCATCGACATGCGCATGGACGACTGCTCCGACGCCTCCCGCGACGCGGTGCTCGCGCTGATCGAGAACGTCGGCGGCGAGCTGACGGTGCGCCGCGAGGGCCGGTTCGTCCTGCCGCCGCCGGGCCGCCCGCGCTGGGGCAAGATGGCGGTCGACCAGGCCTACGGCTGGAACCTGGAGTGGGTGGCCTCGCGCGGCAAGGACTGACCGCCCGCTTCGTGTGATCTTGCTGTTGCCGCCGCGCGGACGGCCGGGATAGGACGGTGCCATGAGCACCCAGCAGCAGCCCGCCCCCTACCCGGCCGTGCCCGCCCCGCGCTTCGACGTGCCCGGCGCCGAGGCGGTCGGGCGGGCCCGCGCGTTCGCCGACACCATGGCGCTGCGCCGCACCGTCCGCGACTTCGCCCCGGCGCCGGTGCCGGAGCAGGTGATCGACGAGGCGATCCGGGCGGCCGCCACCGCGCCCTCGGGCGCCAACCTCCAGCCGTGGCGGTTCGTGGTGGTCACCGATCCCGGGCGGAAGCGGCGGCTGCGCGAGGCGGCCGAGGCCGAGGAGCGCGAGTTCTACGAGCGCCGCGCCTCGCCGGAGTGGCTGGAGGCGCTGGCGCCGCTCGGCACCGACTGGCGCAAGCCGTTCCTGGAGGACGCGCCCGCCGTCATCGTGGTGTTCGAGGTGCACAAGGGCCCGCGCACGCCCCGCCCCTACTACGTGAAGGAGTCGGTGGGCATCGCGGTCGGGTTCCTGCTGGCGGCGCTGCACCAGGCGGGCCTCGCCACCCTCACCCACACCCCGAGCCCGATGCGGTTCCTGAACGAGGTGTGCGAGCGGCCCCAGGAGGAGCGCGCCTACGTGGTGATCCCGGTCGGCTACCCGGCCGACGACGCGATGGTGCCCGACATCGTCCGGAAGCCGGTCGAGGAGGTCGTCGTCCGGCTGTGAACGGCGACCTCCCCGGCGGCCCGCCGGGCGCGCGTCAGCCCTTCACGATGCTGTCGGCCAGCTTCCTGTCGCGCCCCACGCGCACCAGCGCGGCCGCGAAGCGCGCCATGTCCTTCTCCGCGACCTCGTCGGCCAGCTTCTTGGGGTCGGTGGGGAGGCCGAGGCGTTCGGCGCCCTTGAGCGTCTGCGCGTCGAAGTAGGGCCGCAGCCACGGCCACATCGCCTGCGCCTCCCGGCAGAAGATGTCGACCCCGGTCGGGCCGATGCCCGGGAACTCCTTCAGCAGCGCGGCGGCGCGCTCCCGGTCCCGCTCCGCCCGGATGGGGAGGCGCCGCAGGTCGCCCCCGTACCCGTCCTGCACCATCTCGGCCATGTCCGCCAGCCGCGTCGCGGTGCTCTCGTCGTAGCGCACGTAGTGCGCCCGGCCGAGCGCGTCCACCGTCTGCCGCCAGGTGAGGCGGCCGAGGCCGCGCGCGGTGCCGCCGCCCGCCTCGAACAGCTCCCGCGCCGCCGCCATCGCGATGTCGGACGAGATGCGGGTGCTGAGCAGGTTGGCGAGGACCAGCAGCTTGAACAGCGCGGCGGGCTGGTCCTTCAGGGGGACGCCGGCCTCCTCGGCGTAGGTCCGGCCCGCCTCGCGCAGCAGTCTCTTGACGACAGTGCCCATGCCACATACCTCCCGTTGGTCGCGATTTACCCACAGGAGAGTGATTGACTCCGGGCGAGGGCCGCCTCAGAGCAGGCTGAGTTGGCCTTCCCCGGCCATCGGGTCGCGGTGCCTCTTCAGGTGCCGCCACCGCGGCAGGTCGTCCAGGTACGACCACGACATGCGGTGGTGGGGGGTCGGCCCCGACTCCTCCAGCGCCTTCTGGTGGACGGGCGAGGGGTAGCCCGCGCTGTCGGCGAAGCCGTAGCCGGGGAAGTCGGCGTCCAGGCCCGCCATCAGCCGGTCGCGGTGCACCTTGGCCAGCACCGACGCGGCCGCCACCGTCACCGAGCGCAGGTCGGCCTTGATCTCGCACCGCACCCGCCAGGGCCGGCCGAGGAAGTCGTGCTTGCCGTCCAGGATCACCACGTCCGGCGGCTCGGGCAGCGCCTCCAGCGCCCGCACGGCCGCGCGGCGCAGCGCCGCCGACATGCCCAGCTCGTCGATCTCGGCGGGGGAGGCCGCGCCGATGGCGTGCCCGGCCAGCCAACCGGGCAGGACCTCGGCGAACGCCGCGCGCCGCCGCTCCGACAGCAGCTTGGAGTCGGTGAGGCCGTCCGGCGGCGGGGACAGGTCGGTCACCGCCGCGCATACCACGACCGGACCGGCCCAGGCGCCGCGCCCGACCTCGTCCACCCCGGCGATGCGCGGGAGGCGGCCGGGAGTGGCCAAGGCGGTGCGCAACTGGTCCTCGATGGCGTATCCCGCCACGCGCGGGACCTCGGGGGCGGCGCCGGCGTCGGGTTCGGGGAGCAGGCCGGGCAGGGCGTCGGTCAAGGGGTCTCCTGGACGGAACGGGCGGTCTCGCGGCCGGGCGGCCCTCCGCGGCCCTCCCGGTGGAAGCGCGCGGGCGGCGGTGGCGCCCGGCCCCTCGATCGTAGGGCGCCCGCTCCCCGCTCACGGCCATCCGTTGCGCCGCGCCGTCCCGACCGCCTTGATCCGGTTGCGCGCGCCGCCTCCGGTTCGACGGCGGGACCCGGCCCCGGGCCCGCCGGTTCCTGGAGCGTTCCGTATCGCTTGGTGATCCCGCGGATCGTCACCGCGCCGTCGCCGTTCGCGTCCCCGACGCTACGAAGTGGGGCGGAGGCGCGGACAGGGCCGAACATCCGCGTTCCGGCAGGACAGATGTCCTGCGGAGGAAGTTCGCGGCCTCCATGGCGACTTGTGCAAGTCAACGAACCGGGCCCGGGTAGTCCCGTTCACGCGGGTCCTGCGCTTTACTCGGCAGTGATGGCATTGTTCGGCGGCTCCCGCTCCCGCCCGGCGGTGGTGACCGCGGCGCGGGATCTGTTCGAGCGCCTGCGGGTGCGCTACTTCCAGATCGTGCCGGGGCTGCGGTTCCTGGGCGGGCTGGTGCTCGTCGCGGCCGTGCTGTCGGTGGTGGTGGCGCTGGACGGGCCGGTCCCGGCGGCCGCCGCCTTCACCCTCGTCCTGCTGATCGTGGTGCACCTGACGCTGCGCTCCCCGGCCGGGATGGCGGTCGTCACGATGATCGTGTGCTGGCTGGCGGCGGCGGTGCCGCTCGGCCGCCTGTACCCGCACCGGGACGCGGCGCTCGGGCCGTGGCATCCGAGCGAGGCGCTGCTGCTGGCGGTGCTGGCGCTGCCGGTGGCGTTCGTGGCGCTGCGGCTGCGCGGGTACGCGCCCTGGCGCACCGTGCTGCTCGCGCTGACGGTCGCGGCCGCCGCGACGGTGGTGACCGCCCAGACGCTGCCGGCCGCCAACGTCGCGCCCGCGTGGGCGGCGGCGCTCGCGGTGCTGGCCTACCGGTGGGTGCAGTCGCGGCGGTCGGTGACGGCCCAGGCGTACGAGACCGGGTGGGTCCAGGAGCAGTCGAGCCCGAAGGGGGACGGCATGGCGGTGCCCGGCAGGCCCGAGGGCCGCGACCGGCGCGAGGGCGGGCCGGCCGGACCGGCGGCGGGCGCCCCGGCCGCCGCCCAGACCGCCCACGAGCAGCGCGCGGCGGCCGAGACCGCGGCCGAGGCCGCCGAGCCCGAGGGCGCGCCGCAGATCTCGGTGGCCGAGGCGCTGGCCGAGCTGGAGTCGATGATCGGCCTGGAGCCGGTCAAGCGGCAGGTCCGCTCGATCGCGGCCTCCATCGAGGCCGCGCACCTGCGGGCGGCCGCCGGGGTGCCGACCGAGAAGCCGATGCGGCACTTCGTGTTCGTCGGCCCGTCGGGCACCGGCAAGACCACCGTGGCCCGCGTGCTCGCCAAGATCTTCTACGCGTTCGGGCTGCTGCCCACCCCGAACGTCGTGGAGGCGCACCGGGCCGACCTGGTCGGCGAGTTCCTCGGCGCGACCGCGCTCAAGACCAACCAGCTCATCGACTCCGCGCTCGGCGGGGTGCTGTTCGTGGACGAGGCGTACGCGCTGAACAACTCGGGCGAGGGCCAGCCCGACCGGTTCGGCGACGAGGCCGTGCAGACCCTGCTGAAGCGCGCCGAGGACGACCGCGACAACCTCGTCGTCATCCTCGCCGGGTACGAGGCGCAGATGGCCGGGCTGCTGGACTCCAACCCGGGCCTGGCCTCGCGGTTCGGCACCCGGGTGCACTTCCCGTCCTACCGGCCCGGCGAGCTGCTGCGCATCGCCGAGTACCACGCCGGGCGCCGCGACGACCGGCTGGACGAGGCGTCCCGCCGCCGCCTGGCCGACCGGTTCGCCGAGGTGGAGCGGCGCGGCATCGTGGACGAGCTGGGCAACGGCCGCTTCGTGCGGTCGCTGACCGAGGCCGCCGCGCGCGCCCGCGACGTGCGCGTCGTCGGCGCCGACGCCCCGCCCACCCCCGACGACCTGGTCACCCTGCGCGCCGAGGACATCGACACCGCCTTCGCCGAGATCACCGAGCGCTACCGCGGCTACGCCGAGACCCCGTCCCTGGACGAGGCGCTGGGCGCGCTGGAGGCGATGATCGGCCTGGCGCCCGTCAAGCGGCAGGTCCGCGAGATCGCCGCGCAGCTCCAGGTGGCGCGGCTACGGCGGGAGCAGGGCCTGGTGACGCGCCCGCCGACCCGGCACCTGGTCTTCACCGGCCCGCCCGGCACGGGCAAGACGACCGTGGCGCGGGTGCTGGGCGGCATCTTCGCCGCCTACGGCCTGCTCGCGCGCCCGCACGTGGTGGAGGCCCAGCGCGCCGACCTGGTGGGCGAGCACCTGGGCGCGACCGCCCTGAAGACCAACAAGGTGATCGACTCAGCGCTGGGCGGGGTGCTGTTTGTCGACGAGGCGTACGCGCTGACCAACCCCGGCTACTCGGGCGGCGACGCGTTCGGCGCGGAGGCGGTGCAGACGCTGCTCAAGCGCGCCGAGGACGACCGCGACCGCCTGGTGGTGGTGCTGGCGGGCTACCCCGCCGACATGGAGCGCTTCCTCGCCAGCAACCCGGGTCTGGCCTCCCGGTTCGACGTGCGCGTGGACTTCCCGTCCTACGGCCCCGACGAGCTGCTGCAGATCGCGCAGCTCATCGCGGCCGAGAGCGGCGACCGGTGGGAGGAGCGGGCGCTGGACGACCTCGCGCTGGTCTTCCAGCACGTGGTGGGCCAAGGTCGCGTCGACGAGCTGGGCAACGGCCGCTTCGCGCGGTCGCTGTACGAGAAGGCCTGCGCCTGCCGCGCGCTGCGCGCCGCCGAACTGGGCCACGCCGCCACGCCCGCCGACCTGACGACCCTGACCGCCGCCGACGTCCGCGACGCCTTCGCGGACCTGTCCCACCGCCTGGGCTGAACTGTCGGATGTTTGCGCTTGAATGGGGCCCATGCCCTCGGTGACCTGGCCCCAAGTCCTCGCCTGGCGCACGCGCCGCCAGCACGTCGAGACCCCCGCCGACGCGCCCGCCCTCGACGTGGCGCGCCGCCTGGCCGGGGTGCAGGCGCAGGTGGCCTCCGCCGCCGAGACGGCGGTCGCGGTGCGGCAGGAGAAGCCGCGGGGCGACGTGCCCGACGCCCTCTGGAGGGACGGGACGCTGGTCAAGACCTGGGCGGTGCGCGGCACGCTGCACCTGCTGCCGGCCGACGAGGCGGGCGCGTACATGCGCCTGTGCGCGCAGGCGCGCCACTGGGAGAAGCCGAGCTGGCAGAAGACCTTCGGCGCGACCCCCGCCGACCTGGAGGCGATCGCCGCCGCGGCGACGGCGGCGCTGGCGAAGGGCGAGGCCCTGACCCGCGAGGAGCTGACCGGCGCGATCGTCGCCGAGACCGGCTCCGCGCACCTGGCCGAGGTGCTGGGCTCGGGCTGGGGCACGCTGCTGAAGCCGCTGGCCTGGTGGGGAGTGCTGCGCTACGGCCCGTCGCAGGGCGGCAAGGTGACGTTCACGGCCCCCGACTACGACGTGCCCGACGTGGAGACGGCGGCCCGCACGGTGATCCGCGCGTACCTGGGCGCGCACGGCCCGGCGACCCCGGACATGTTCGACAACTGGCTGATGCGCAAGGCCAACCGCAAGAAGGACGTCAAGGAGTGGTTCGCGGCCCTCTCCGACGAGCTGACCGCCGTCTCGGTGGACGGCACGGAGATGTACGCGCTGACCGAGCACCTGGACGAGCTGCTGGACACCGCGCCGACGCGCTCGGTGCGCCTGCTGGGGGCGTTCGACCAGTACGTCCTGGGAGCGGGCACGGGGGAGACCAACCTGGTCCCCGCGGAGCGCCGCAAGGAGGTGAGCCGTACGGCGGGCTGGATCTCCCCGGTGGTGCTGCACGAGGGCCGCGTGGCGGGCGTGTGGGAGCACAAGGACGGCGACGTGGCGGTGACGCCGTTCGAGGAGGTCCCGGCGGCCCTGCTGGCCGCCGAGATCGACCGTCTGCGCCCCCTGCTCACCTGACCCTTCGCCCGGCCCCACGCCCTACGGGCGGTGGGCGCCGGACCGCCCGCGACGACACCGGGACGCGGGCGGCCCGGGCCGTCTCATTTCAGGCGGCGGGTGATCGGGCGGGGCAGGGCGTCGCGCTGCGAGGGAGGCCGGGCGGGCGGCCAGTGGGTGGGCTGCCAGTCCTTGCCGTCGCGGCTGTCGGCGACCCACAGACCGGTGAGGCCGAAGAAGGCCGGCGTGCTGAAGAACGCCAGCACGAACAACACGTCCATACGCCGACAGTGCGCTTGATCAGGGGAAGTTCATAGGACCATCCGGGGCGCGATGCCGTGGACCATCACCGGAAGCGCACGCGCCCGCCAGGGCGTAGCTGGGCCGCCAGGGGGATCGACGCGGCGGCCAGTACGGCGATCACCGGGTAGCCGCCGGTGGCGGGGTGGTCGGCCAGGAAGAGGATGGGCAGCCCGTTCGGCGGCACCTGGATCGCGCCCGTCACCATCCCCTCGCTGCCGAGCTCGCCCTCGCGCGCCCGCGGCAGGGGCGGCCCGTGCAGGCGGACGCCCACGCGGTTGCTGTCGCTGCTCACCTCGTACGGCTCCGACAGCAGCGTCCCGAGCGCCTCGGGCGCGAACCAGTCGTCGCGCGGCCCCGGCACGATCCGCAGCGTCGGCGCCTCCGGCAGCGGCGGGACCGGCGCGACGTCCACCAGCAGGCCCGCCAGGCTCTCGGTCGGACCGACCGGTAGGCGGTCGCCGGGCGACAGCGGCGCGGGGCCGAGGCCCGACAGCAGGTCGGTCGAGCGGCTGCCCAGCACCGGCTCGACGGCCACGCCGCCGCGCACGGCCACGTAGCTGCGCAGGCCGCTCGACGGCGCGCCCAGCTCCACCAGGCCGCCCGCCGGGACGCGGCAGGGCGCGTCCGCACCGTGCGGTCGGCCGTCGATCCGCACCGCCAGCGGCGCGCCCGTCACCGCGATCCACGCGGCCCGCTCGAACCGGAACGCGGCCCCGCCGAAGGTCGCCTCGATGCCCGCGCGGCCCTCGGGGTTGCCGACCAGCCGGTTGGCCAGCCGGAACGCGCGCGTGTCGGCGGCCCCCGACCCCGGCACCCCGAGATGCGCCAGCCCCGGACGGCCCAGGTCCTGCACGGTCGCGAGCGGGCCGGGGCGCACCACCTCGATCATGGCGAGGCCACCGTGAACCGCACCCGCACCCGCACCCCGGGCCGCAGCGGCGACGGCGGATCGCGCGTCACGTCCCACAGCGTCGCCGACGTGCGGCCCAGCAGCCGCCACCCGCCCGGCGACGGCGACGGGTACACCGCCGCGTACGGCCCCGCGACCGCCACCGCCCCGGCGGGCACCGAGGTGCGCGGCGACGCTCGGCGCGGCACGCGCAGCGCCTCGTCCAGCCCGGTCAGGTAGCCGAAGCCGGGGGAGAAGCCCAGGTAGGCGACGGTGTACTCGGCCGCCGAGTGCCGCCTGACGACCTCCTCGGGGGACAGCCCCGCGATGTCGGCGACCTCGGCCAGGTCCGCGCCGTCGTAGACGACCGGGATCTCCATCGGGTCCGCTCCGGCGGCGGGCGGTTCCGGCAGCGGCAGCTCCGGCAGGCGGGCCGCCAGCCGCGCCAGGTCGCACACGGCCGGGTCGGCGGTGACCAGCACCGTGTGCTCGCCCGGCACCACGTCGACGATCCCCGCCAGGCCCGCCGCGCGGATCGCCGCGTCCAGCCGGTGCGCGGTGGCGAGGTCGCCGGTCTCCACCAGCAGTCCCGCCTCCCCGGCGCGGTGCACCTTCATGCGAACGGCTCCGCTTCGACCCCGGCCTCCGCCAGCGCGGCGCGCACCGAGCGGGCCAGCTCCACCGCGCCCGGAGTGTCGCCGTGCACGCAGACCGAGCGCGCGTCGAGGGCGACCTCGGTGCCGTCGATCGCCGTCACGGTCCCGTCCACCGCCATCCGCACCGCGCGGCGCGCCACGGCCTCCGCGTCGTGCAGCACCGCGCCCGGCTCCCGCCGCGACACCAGCGTCCCGGCCGGAGTGTAGGCGCGGTCGGCGTAGCACTCGGCGACGATCGTCAGCCCGTCCGCGACCTCGTACACCGCGGACCCGGGCAGCGTCAGCATCGGCAGCGCCGCGTCGTAGGCGCGCACCGCCGCCACGACGGCGCGGGCCTGCACGGCGTCGCGCACGATCCGGTTGTACAGCGCGCCGTGCGGCTTGACGTAGGCCACGCGGCCGCCCTCGGCGCGGGCGACACCGTCCAGCGCCGCGATCTGGTACAGCACCTCGGCGGTCAGCTCCTCGGGCGCCACGTCCATCTCCCGGCGGCCGAAACCGGCCAGGTCCCGGTAGGAGACCTGCGCGCCGATCGTGACGCCGCGCGCCACCGCCGCCGCGCACGTCCGGCGCAGCGTGAGCGGGTCGCCGGCGTGGAAACCGCACGCCACGTTCGCGCTGGTGACCACCTCCAGCAGCGCCGCGTCGTCGCCCAGCCGCCACACGCCGAAGCCCTCGCCGAGGTCGGCGTTGATGTCGATGACCGCCATGGCACCAAGAACTATCAGGGCAGGGGCGGCACCGCGTCGGCGCGGTCGGTGATGAACATCCGGCCCGGCGCGTGGGTGATCGCGAAGTCCGGGCGCGCGGCCAGCGCCACCGCCTGCGCCGTGACCCCGCACGCCCAGAAGACCGGCACGTCACCGGGCGCGAACTCCACCGGGTCGCCGAAGTCGGGGCGCGCCAGGTCGGCGATCCCGAGCTCGGCCGGGTCGCCGATGTGCACCGGCGGCCCGTGCGTGGCGGGGTAGCGGGCGCTGACCTGGATCGCGGTCTCCACCATCTCCGGCGGCATCGGCCGCATCGACACCACCAGCGGCCCCGACAGCCGTCCGGCCGGGACGCACGCCCGGTTGGTGTAGTACATCGCCACGTTCCGGCCCTGCCCGATGTGCCGCACCGGCACCCCGGCCGCCGCGAGCGCCGCCTCGAAGCTGAAACTGCACCCGATCAGGAACGCGACCAGGTCCTCGCGCCAGTACCCCGTCGCGTCCGGCACCTCCGCGACCACCTGCCCGTGCTCGTGCAGGTGGTAGGCGGGCAGGTCGGTGCGCAGGTCGGCGGACGCGGCCACCTCGCGCGGACGCGGGTCGCCGGGGTCGGTGGCCTCCAGCAGCGGGCAGGCCAGGGGGTTGCGCTGGGCGAACAGCAGCACGTCGAGCGCCAGGTCGCGCGGCACCGCCAGCAGATTGGCCTGCGCGTACCCCCGGCACCAGCCGCCGGTCGTCTCGGCCAGCGCCCCCGTCCGGAACAGCGCGCGGGCCTGCGTCGGGGTCAGCACGGGCGGCTGGTCGAAGGACTCCTCGGGCAGGCTCATGCGTTCCCCGCTCACTCGGCAGGCCGGTGGACGCGCCGGTTATGCCCGCAGGAGGACGTTTTCCACGTCCCCGCCTAAACGATCTCCTCGTGCACGTCCTCGACCTCGTCGCGCGGCGCCCACGCCTGGTACACGCCGCGGTCGAACGGCTCCAGCCCCAACCGCTCGGCGACCGGAGCCTTGCCGCCGGTGTACTCCACCCGCAGCCAGGTCTCGTGCTCGCCCAGCACCACGAACGGCTGCCCGCGCCAGGTGCAGTAGGTGCTGATGTAGGCCAGGCGCTCGACCTCGCCGATCGGCACCACGCGCAGGTACCGGCCCTTGGCGACCTCCGCGAACCCGTCGGCGGCGCCCGGCCGGTACAGCCGCACCTGCCCGCCGTCGGGGCTCGCCTCGTAGTCGGCCCCCTGCCAGCGCGCGTAGAACCCGTGCCGGATGCTCATCCCCGTCCCTCCGCCTGCGGCAGCCGGATGCGCCACCGTCGCAGGTCGGCGTCGTACTCGGCGACCAGCGACACCGCGCCGGCCCGGTCCACCCGGTACATCCCCGCCCCGTGCGGCAGCCGCTGACTGTTGATCTTGAATTCGGGGATCGGCGGCCCCTCGCCGGGCGCGTAGCCCGAGCCCGGGAACGGGGCCTTCTCGATGACCCAGCCGCCCGGGATGATCTCCATGCTCCACTCGTCGATGCCGCCGAGCGGCGTCCGGAACAGCGCGGGCTTCAGCGCCGGCCACCGGATGAGGTGCAGCGCCTCGTCCGCCGGGCTGAACGGCGACCCCTCGTAGACCAGCCCCAGCACGCGGACCAGCTTCTCGGGGGTGGTCAGCTCGGCCACGTCCTGCGCCCGGTGCACGTACCCGGCGACGCGGTCGTACCCGCCGTCCAGGTAGTGCGGCACGTGCTCGGGCCGCACGACCTTCTGCATGATCACGGCGTCGACGGCCGAGGGCTTCTGGATGGCGCTGGCGGCGATCGCGTCGGGCCGCCGCACCGGCACGGGGTCCTTGGGCGTGGCCTTCGGGGACGCGGCGCGCGGGGACCGGGCAGGGGCGGGGCGCCGCTGCGCGGTGCGGCGCGGGGGAGCCGGGCGCTCGGGCGCGGCCACCGCCCCGGCGGGCGCCTGCTCGGCGGGCTCGGGCTCGGGCTCGGCCGGACGGGCGTGCGCGCCGGCGGACCGGCCGTTGGCGGGCACCTGGTCGGCCAGGTAGCCGAGCAGGAGATCGGAGTCCAGGTAGGCCCCGCTGGGGAGGCCGGGGTTGACGGCGAGCCGCCACTCCTCGTCGGGCCACGTGCGCGCGAGGTCCAGCAGGGACGCGGGGCGGTGGTGGACCGCCTGGCCGCGCAGGGACTGCTCCATGGCCTCGGGCGAGGTGAAGGCCAGGACGAACGTGCCGTCGCCGAAGACGGCGGTGGCGTAGGCGGGCGTACCGTCGGCCCCCGGCGCGCCGGGCGAGGGCAGGCACAGGGTGGTGCGGGCGAGGAGCTGCAGGTATTTGCGCTGGTCACCGCGTTCGCGGGCGACGGTGAGGGAGGCTTCCAGATCCGCGCCGGAGGCGGCGTGCTGCTCGGCCTCGGGGATCGCGACGGGGATGCCCAGGCCCGGCAGGGCGAGGCCGCCGCCGCTGGTGCGCCCGGCCTGGTAGACCAGCTCCAGCGGCGAGCCGGTGCCGTAGACGTCGCGGAACGCGCCTGCCATGCGGGCCGCGAGCCGCCCGCACGCCTCGGTCTGGGCGGAGGAGGCGCGGTCGGGGGTGGGGGGCATGGTGATGCGGTCCCACCAGTTGTGCCGCTCCTCCTCGTCCGGCTCGTGCCAGCCCAGCCCGGCTAGGCGCCGCTGCTGGCGGCCGGTGAGGGGCCGGGGCAGGAAGGCGCTGCCGACGGCCTCGGCGTCGAGGGCGCCCGCGGACCGCATCGCCTGCACGTACGGCAGACCGCCGGGCCCCTGCACGATGAGGAACGACCGGACCGGGAGCCGCATCAGCTCGACGGCCAGCCGTTCGGCGAAGTCGTTCCAGTCCAATGGGGCCCCAACCCTCGCGTACGTGGTGATCGTCGGTCGTGGTGATTCCGACTAAGCAGACGGTAGCGCCATGAGCGGACTCGTTGTGCCCGGCCGGGCGCTCAATCGGTGCGCGGGACGGGCACCGCGTCGGCGCGCACGGGGGCCCAGACGCCGCCGATCGCGTCGTAAACGGCGATGAGGGTCTCCTCGCCGTCGTCCCACTGCCACAGCCGGGCGCCGTGCGGAGCCTGGACGGGCGGGACCGCGCCGGGCTCGGGGTCCGCACCCACGGGAGCGGCCAGCGGCAACGCGGGCACGGCCTCCCCGCGCTCGGCGGGGACTTCGCCCGGTCCGGCCGCGTCGGCGTGGACCGGCGGCCGACCTGGCGCCTCCGCGCGGCGGGAGGGCCCGGCCACAGGCAGATCGCCGTAGGGCGGGACCGGCCCGGCGGCGGGAGGACCGGCCTGCGCGGGCGGCGGGCCGACGGGGGGCGCCGCCTGCACGGGCGGCGGCGGTCCGGCAGGGTCTACAGACGGCGGAGCGATGGAATCCGCCGCCTGCACAGGCGGCGCAGTCGATCCAAGGGGCGGCTCTACAGGATCCATGGACGGCAGAGCCGCCGAACCGGCAGACTCCGCACCCTGCGCAGGCGGCGGTCCTAGAGGGTCCAGGGACGGCGGAGCGGTCGGGTCGATGTCCTGTAGTGGTGGCGGGCCAGCGGGCTCTGCACCCCGTACCGGAGGCGGCCCTGCGGAGTCAATAGGCAGCTGAGCAGCCGGGTCGACACCCTGCATCGGCGGCGGAGCGGCAGGCCCAGCCCCCTGCACGGGCGGCGGCCCCGTGGGGTCCATAGGCGGTAGAGCGGCTGACTCCGCACCCTGCGCGGGCGGCGGCCCTGCGGGGTCTATGGGCGGCAGAGTAGGCGAATCGACGCCTTGCCTTGGTGGCGGGCCGACAGACTCCGCACCTTGCACGGGCGGTGGTCCTGGGGGGTCCAGGGACGGCGGAGCGGTCGGGTCGATGTCCTGTAGTGGTGGCGGGCCCGCAGGCTCTGCGCCCTGCACGGGCGGCGGCGGAACCGTCGGGCCCGTGGGCGGCGGAAGGATGGGCTCCGCATCCTGAATGGGGAGCGGGGCTACGGAGTCCGCCGGCTGTGCGGGCGATGGCGGGACCGCAGGGCCCGTAGGCGGAGCGGTGGGCTCTGCCGCCTGCGGCGGCGTGTCGTGACCGTTCATCGACGCCGCCAGCGGCGTATCGAACGGCGCGAACGCCGTCGTCACCGTCGGGTCGCCCGCGTGGTGGCCGTTCGGCGACGGCGGCGCGCCCGCCGCCAGCGCCCGCAGGCCCGACTCGCGCTGCTGCGCCTCCAGCCGCGTCACGGCCGCCATGTCCAGGTGCACCTCGCTCGGCAGGCCCGGGTTGATCGCCAGCTGCCAGGACGGATCCGGCCACGCCGCGCGCAGCCGCGCGAACGTCGTGGGCACCGAGGGGCCCTGCTGCACGCGGGCCAGGGCCTGGGGCGAGGTGAAGACCGTGATGTAGGTGCCCGAGCCGATCGTGATCGTGGGCAGGGCCGCGTCGGCCACGGCCGGCAGCACCAGCTCGGCGGTCAGCAGCAGCTCGAAGTAGGTGGTGTGGTCGCCGCGCTGCTTGGCGTCGGCCAGCTGCGGCTCCAGCTCGTCGGGGAGGACGGGGGCGGCGGGGGTCGCCGGGAGGGCCGCGGGGGCGGGGGAGGCGGGCAGGGGCGCCTCGGCGGGGGCCGGGCCGTCCAGCGTGAGCGGGGGAGTGGTGCGGCTCCGGGTGATCCGGGTCGCGTCGGCGATGTCCAGGCCGAAGTCCAGCAGCTCGATCAGGCCCGTGCCGTGCCGATGGAACGACTCGTACACGAGGTCGGCCGGGCGGCGCACGCCCTGCACGTCGCGCAGCGCGGTCACCATCACCTCGGCGAGGCGGCCGTACTCGGCGCCGGAGGCGAGGCCCGGCAGCTCGGTCCACCAGTTGCGCGGCGCGGGGTCGGCGGGCGGCCGCCAGCCGGCCTCGCTCATCACCTCTTCGTCGGCGAGGGTGAGCAGCAGCGGGCCGTCCAGGAAGTTGTTGCTCACCGCCTCGGCGTACAGCCGGTCGGGCTCGCGCATCGCCTGGACGTAGTGCCGGCTCTCCTCGCGCTCGCGCACGATGAGGATGGTGTCCCGTTCGAGACCCGCCAGCTCGCGCCCCAGCCGACGGGCGAACTCGGACCACTCCAACAAGATCACTCCCTATGTCCGGGGCGGCCCCCGGACCCCCGCGCGCACCGATGCCCGAGATCCCGATGATTGTCGCCCCGGACGCCTTCTGGCAAACCGGACGTCACGGTGGCGGCGGTTCGTGACGCAGCACACGCAGCGCCGCACGCAACGCTTGCGGATCGTCGCCCGCGCGGTCCAGGACGGCGATCAGCTTGTGCAGGATGTCGTGCCGCTCGTAGCCGACGTCCAGCAGCGCCTGGGCGGTCTCCCACAGCTGGGGCGGGTCCCCGTCCCACAGCCGCGCGGCCAGCCGCTCGTGGGCGTCCAGGTGCGCCGGGTCGGCGCCGGGGTGCTCGAACTCCAGCATGATCCGCCGGTCGGCGGGGTCGGCGGGGTCCAGCGCGGACAGGTCGATCGAGCCGTGCCGCCCCGACACCCGGTGGGTGCCCGACAGGAACGGCAGCGCGAACGCGCGGCGCGGCAGGGCCTCCAGCTCGCCGTCGGGCAGCAGCCGGTCCACCAGCTCCCGGTCGAGCCCGAACGCCGCCGGGTCGCGGTAGGCGCCGGCGAACTTGCCGGTGGCGTCCCACACCGCGTCCAGCGTGGCGCGCACGCCCTCCTCGGGCAGGCCGGTGCGCTTGCCGGCCCACCGCACCCACGCCGCCAGCACGTGCGGGACGGCCTCCTGCTCGGTCGGCGACAGCAGCACCTTGCGCGGCAGCCAGTCCAGCAGGAACATCTCCGCCTTGACCGGGCTGACCCGCAGCGGGCGGCCGAAGTCGTGCGCGCACCCGTAGTCGATGATCCGGTCCACGCAGCGGCTGGCCGCCGACCGGTCCGACAGCTCCTCGGCCTCGTCGGAGGCCAGGAAGCGCGCGGCGATCGTGGCGCGCCGGTCGCGCCCGTACAGCGCGGGCTGCGGGACGCGCCCGCCCGGCGGCAGCGCCCGCACCCGCGAGCGCACGAACGCGTGGTAGGAGCCGTAGTTCTCGTTGACCGGCGGGTCGTCGGTCTCGTCGGTGTACTCCAGCGCGCGCTGGAGCATCGCGCGGGTGTCGCGCGGGTCGAGCTGCTCGAAGCGCATCAGGGGGTTGTCGCGGCCGTCCCGGCGGCAGTGCTCCAGGAGCCTGTCCACCTGCGACGAGACCCACGCGTCGCGGACCATCCCGCAGGCGGGGGGAGGGCCGCCGCGCGACGGGCCGTCCGCGGGGACCGTTCCGGCCTTCGTGCGGTCCACCAGGACCACCAGGGCGTGCCGGTCGGCGCCGCCGTAGGTGTAGGTGCACACCACCGAGTCCTGGTCGCCGTAGACGTCGCGGGAGACGTAGCACTCCCCGGCGGTGACCATGCCGACCCGGTCGGCCCAGCCGGGCCGTGCGACGCCGCGCTCCATCAGCGCCAGCGCGGCCTCCTCGGCGAGGACCTCCTGCCGCCGGGTGCCCAGATTGGCCATTCCGGTCAGCAGCGCCAGCGCGGCCGGGGTGCCGGCCCGCGCGGCGTGGTCGATCAGCGCCTCGCCGATGACCTCCTCCACGTCGCCGCCGGCCACGCGGTGCCCCCACCAGGAGCCCAGGATCTCGCTGACGATCAGTTCGGCGTCCAGCGGGCTGCGCACCGCCAGCAGCTCACGGGCGTGCCGCAGCATCCCGTCGAAGATCGCGGAGATCTCGCCGGACGGGGGCGGCCGATCCCGCGCCGGGTCGCCGGAGGGGCGGCGGCTGCTGCGGGAACTCACGCCCTATAGCTTCGCAGATTCGGCGCGGCACGTTGTCCAGGACGCGGTCGGCGGCCGAAAAGGGACGCGCCGGAAGGCACCGGCCTCAGCCGTCCACCGCGCCCGCCCCGCCGCCGGCGGCGCGGGACGCCGGCGCGCCGACCCGGCCCGAGGGCGGCTCGGACTTGAGCATCCCGACCAGGTGTTCCCGGGCCATGCGCTCGACCATGGTCGGGGTGGGGTCGAGGCCGAGATGGGTCGCGCACGCCTGCACGTCGGCGACGCAGCGTTCGACGGTGTCGGGCGAGAAGGACACGAACTCGGCGGTGAGACGTCGTGCCAGCACGGCGCGCGTCTCGTCGAAGGCATCGGGACGGTCGCTTTGGCGGTGGCTGGCGAGTGCGGGCATCGAGCACACCTTCCGCGTTCGAAAGGTTCCGGCGGACGGGAGTGAACCGCCGGCTGGGGAGAGGACGACGGCGCACAGGAACCGGAAGGAGACGTACCGCAATCACCGGGCCGTCCAACCTCGCCCCGATGCTCATTCCAACGTGTATCCGGGGAGAGTCAACCCTTTCCCGGGGGAGGATTCACAGACTCCGCGCCGTGCGCGTCCGGTGACGCGTCCACCCCGTCCAGCCAGGCAGGATGGTGCCGCGCCGCCCAATCGCGCGGCACCCGTCCCGTCCGCATCCCGGTGAGCGCGCCGCGATCGCGCGTCGCCTCCCACAGGTGTCCCGCCGTCACCACCAGCACCGCCAGGAACAGCCAGTCGTGCACGAAGGTCGCGCCGGTCCGCCACCGGTCGGCGAACGGATCGGGGAACGCCAGCATCGCGCCGGTCCCCAGCATCACCAGCACGGCCCCCGCCGTGAACGCCGCGTTCAGCTTCTGCCCCGCGTTGAACTTGCCGACCGGGACCACCCCGCGCCCCTCGCGCACCGCCCGCCGGTCGCGCCGCCGCAGCCACGCCCAGTCGTGCGGGCCGAACCGGTTCAGCCGCCCCAGGTCCGCCCGGAACGCCCGCGACGCCAGCCCCAGCACGATCGGCACCGGCAGCGCGAACCCGCACCACACGTGCACCGTCCGCACCAGATCGCGCCGCCCCACCAGCGACGACAGCGCCGGGAAGTACAGCAGCGCCGCCGTCACCAGCCCCACCAGCATCAGCAGCGCCGTCGCGTGGTGCACCCACCGCTCGGCCCGGCCGAACCGCTCGACCGCCTCACGTGGGCTCATCGGACCGCCCGTTCGACCGCCCGACCCACGCGTCCACGTCGTACCCCCGCCGCTCCCAGTAGCCGGGCACCACCCGGTCGGTGACCTCGACGCCGCCGAGCCACTTCAGCGACTTGTAGCCGTACATCGGCGCGACGAACAGCCGCACCGGCCCCCCGTGGTCGTGGGTGACGGGCTCGCCGAGCATCTCCGTCGCCACCAGCACGTCCCGCCGCCGCGCCTGCTCCAGCGTCAGCGACTCGGTGTACTCCCCGTCGAACGACCGGAACCGCACCGCCTTCGCGCCCGCCGAGACGCCGACGGCGTCCAGCAGGTCGGGCAGCGCCACCCCCGCCCACATCACGTCGGGCACCCGCCATCCGGTCACGCACTGGAAGTCGCGCGTGATCCGCGTCTGCGGCAGCGCGGCCAGCTCCGCCGCCCCGAACGCCCGCGGCCGCTCCACCATCCCGTGCACGGTGACCTTGTGCTCGGCCAGGGTCCGCTTCCGCACGGACGAGACCACCGAGTAGTAGCGGAACCCGCCCGCCGCGGGCAGCACGTCGCCCAGCGGCGCCACCGGCGCCAGCGCCTTGTTCACGCCCTCCTGGGCCGTCGCGCCCACCGCGATCCCGGCCGCGCCCAGCCCGAGCATCCCGAGCACCACCCGCCGCCCGACCGGCGCTCCCCGTTCCTCGTCCACCCCTCCATTCGAGCACCGCGGAGCCGCCCCCGCCATGCCGGGCGGCACCGCGTAAGACAACCGTCAGATCTAAACTGCCGCCCATGCCCACCGTGCACCTCTCCCAGCGCCCCGAGGCCGACGAACTCCTCGGCCGCAGCCCCCTGGCCGCCCTGATCGGCATGCTGCTCGACCAGCAGATCCCCATGGAGTGGGCGTTCGCGGGGCCGTACACGATCGCGCAGCGGCTGGGGAGCGCGGACCTGGACGCGCACGAGATCGCCGCCCACGACCCCGACAGGTTCGCCGCGCTGCTGTCGGAGAAGCCCGCCGTGCACCGCTACCCCGGCTCGATGGCCAAGCGCGTGCAGCAGCTCTGCCAGGCGCTGGTGGACGACTACGCGGGCGACGCCGCCGCCATCTGGAGCGATGCCGCCACCGGCAAGGAGCTGCTGCGGCGGCTGAACGCGCTGCCGGGCTTCGGCAAGCAGAAGGCGCAGATCTTCCTGGCGCTGCTCGGCAAGCAGTACGGCGTGCGGCCCGAGGGCTGGCGCGAGGCCGCGGGCGCGTACGGGGAGGGCTCGCACCGTTCGGTCGCCGACATCACCGGCCCCGAGTCGCTGGCCCAGGTGCGCGCCTTCAAGCAGGAGCAGAAGGCCGCCGCGAAGGCGGCGAAGGCCGCCTCCTGATCGTCCGGCGGCGCGCCACGCCCGGGCGGCGGGCGGCTTTACCTTCTTTTTGCCACGGGATCCGGGCAGGTCGCCACGGCATTGCCGGCGCCCGGAACCGGGGCCGTGCGGCGGACCCCCAGTGGGCCTCCCGCCTGCGGCGTACCATCTCGTGCCTGCCGTGCACACGGCCCCGTTCCGTCGCCCGTGCGGCGGCGTCCGAATCGCCGCCGCCGCTGGGAACCGTGTGACAAGGATGCTCAGCAGGGCTTCCGTCGGCGGCTTCTCATCGGGATGATGAGAACCTGACTCGACCGGTGTTGTGATGGAGGCGGGAGCGCTAGCCTGCTCCCATTCACGCAAAGTGATGAGAACTTGCCGCGCGGTACGGGAGCCCCAAGGGCGGAGGTGTTGTCGATGAGCACCGAGACGTCCGTTCCGCATCCCCGGATCTCCGCGGTGGAGGGCCAGCCCATGGACGCGTCCGACGCCGCGCTGTACGCCACCCTGATGAAGGGGTCTCCGGCCTGCTTCGCCTACTTCGACGCGGAGCTGCGCTGCCGCCGGGCGGGCGACGCCCTGGCCCGCACGCTCGGCGCGCCCGGCGCCGACCCGCACGGGGCGCGGCCCGCCGAGGTGCTGCCCGCGCCGGTGGCCGGGCAGGTCGAGGCGGCGCTGCGCGAGGCGCTGGCCGGCGACGGCGCCCCGCTGGAGACCGACCTCACCGTCCCCGGTGACGGGCCGGACGCCGGCGAGCGCGTGCTCGCCTGCCTGTGGCAGCCCGCCCGCGGCGCCGACGGCGGGATCCAGGGCGTGGCGCTGGCCGCGCTGGAGATCACCGAGCGGCGGCGCGCCGAGGAGGTCATCCGCCGCAAGGAGCAGCGCTACCGCTCGCTCGTGGAGGCCAGCTCCCAGGTGGTGTGGGTCGCCGCCCCGGACGGCAGCGTGATCGACGACGCGCCCGAGTGGCGCGCCATCACCGGCCAGACCCCCGACGACTACGCCACCGGCGGCTGGCTCGCGGTCGTCCACCCCGAGGACCGCCCGCGCATCGAGGAGATCTGGCGCGAGTGCGTCGCCGACAACCGCGTCTTCGAGACCGGCTACCGCATCCGCACCAAGAGCGGCGGCCACCGCCACTTCGACGTGCGGGCGGTGCCGATCCGGCGCGGTGACGCCGTGGTCGAGTGGGTCGGCGCCAACACCGACGTCACCGGCCAGCGCGAGGCCGAGGAGATGCGCGGCCGCCTCACCGAGCAGCTGTCGGCCGCCGCGCTGCGCACCGCGCGCCTGCAGCAGGCCACCTCGATGCTGGCCGAGGCGCTGACGGTCTCCCAGGTCGTGCAGGTCATCACCGAGGTCGGCCGGTCGGCGATCGGCGCCGACTACTCGGCGGTGGCGCTGCTGGACGACGACAAGCTGCGGCTGTCGCTGGTCACCCCTTCGCCGACCGCCGACCAGGCCCCCAGCGACACCCCGCGCCGCGCCTCGCGCGAGGACATCAAGGTCAGCGACCAGACCGTGATGTCGGTGGCGGTCCGCGAGAGCCGCCCCTTCCTCGCCCAGCACCCCGACGAGCTGCGCCTGCAGCTCGGCCGCGACGAGGCCGGCCTGTTCGCCCACCACACCGAGGAGCGCGCCTGGGTGGGCCTGCCGCTGCTGGCGGCGGGCGCGGCGATCGGCGCGCTGCGCTTCTCCTTCACCCGCCCGCGGGAGATCACCGAGGAGGAGCGCGTCTTCCTGGAGGCCTTGGCCGGCCAGTGCGCGCTGGCGGTGGAGCGGGCGCTGCTGTTCGAGCGCGAGCACAAGACCGCCGAGGAGCTGCAGCGCAGCCTGCTGCCCAGCGACCTCCCGCAGCTGCCCGGCATGGTGCTGGCCGCCCGCTACAACCCCGCGACCCGGCACGTCCAGGTCGGCGGCGACTGGTACGACGTGTTCCGGCTGCCCGACGACCCGGCTGCCCGACGACCGGCTGGCGGTCGCCGCCGGCGACGTCATGGGCAAGGGCGTGCTCGCCGCGGCCGGAATGGGACGCGTCCGCAACGCGCTGCGCGCCCTGGCCCTGAACGATCCGCGCCCCGCCGCCGTGCTCGCCGGGCTCGACCGGCTGTTCAGCGCGACCGAGGACGAGGAGCAGTTCACCACCGTCGCCTACGCCGTGATCGACCCCGAGACCGGCCAGGGCGCCTTCAGCAACGCCGGCCACCCGCCGCCGCTGCTGATCTCGCCCGACACGCCCGCGCGGGTGAGCAACAACGAGCCGGGGACGCCCCTCGGCTGGCCGTCGCAGCGACAGCAGACAAGTTTTTCCATCGAGACCGGCAACACTGTGGTCTTCTATTCCGATGGACTTGTGGAGAACCGTAGGCGTGGGGTGGACGCCGGCCTGGAGGAACTGGTCGCCGTAGCGGCGGACGCCCCACCTGAAGTGGTAGGAGATCCCGAGAGACTCGTCGACTTCCTGGTCGATCGGATGCTTGCAGGCTACGAGCAAGTGGACGATGTGACCGTACTCGCCCTGCACGTTCCGCCCAAGTCCGCCTAATCCCCGCCAGAGCGGGGGCGCACCGTCGGAGCCGTACGTACGAAGGACCGCTCCGGGCCCTCTAAGGTGGTGTGTTACCGGGCAGACTTCAGAAGCGGAATGCGCAGCCGTGCCAGAATGCTTGACCCTAGTGAGAGCGGGTACGCTGCGGTCCCGCACTACGGTGGCCCGCTCGGTGTGTGGTCCCACCCCGTGTGAGGCCGGGCCCGTCAGGGCACTTGGGTCAACCAAGCCACACGTTCGTTCGAGAGGTATTTGTGTCGCCTGCTAGCTCGACCTCGAAAGCGTCAGATCTGCACGAGCACGTCATCGCGCAACTGATCGAGCGTGGACGGTCCCAGGGTAATTACCTCGAAGCCGACGACGTACGACGTACGTTCGAGGAGGCCGACATCCCCGTGTCGCTGGCCTCCAGCATCCTGCGGAGCCTCAGCAAGGAGGGTGTGACCGTCGTGGTGAGCGCTGCCGACTCCGCAGCGCCGAAGCGGCCGCGCAAGCGCGCGGCGTCACCGGCGCGTAGGCCCAAGACCGCCGCTGCCGCCAAGGAGCAGCAGCCCGAGACCGTGACCGCCGTCGTCAGCGACGACGAGGAGGTCGCGCCCAAGCCCCGTCCGGCCGCCGCCAAGCGGGCGGCCGAGCCGAAGAAGGGCCCGGCCAAGCCGAAGAAGGCCGCCGTCAAGAAGCCCGCCGGCGAGACCGCCAAGGGCCCGGTCAAGAAGGCCAAGGACGGCGACGACCCCGAGCTCGAGGACGAGGTCGACGTCACCGAGCTCGAAGAGGACCTGACCGACCTCGAGGTCGAGGTCGAGCTGGAGGCCGAGGCCGAGGAGCCGGAGGAGGTCGAGGAGGCCGCCCCGGCGGTCGCCGCCGCCAAGGGCAAGGCCGCCGTGCCCGGCGCGCCGGTCAAGTCCGACGACGAGACCTTCGTGCTCGGCGACGACGACGAGGACGCCCCGGCCCAGCAGATCGCCGCGGCCGGCGCCACCGCCGACCCGGTCAAGGACTACCTCAAGCAGATCGGCAAGGTCCCGCTGCTCAACGCCGAGCAGGAGGTCGAGCTCGCCAAGCGCATCGAGGCGGGTCTGTTCGCCGAGGAGCGCCTGGCCACCGACGGCCCGGCGATGTCCGAGGACGACCTGGAAGACTTCGAGTGGATCGCCGAGGACGGTCGGCGCGCCAAGAACCACC
Source organism: Spirillospora sp. CA-253888 (assembly GCA_050936435.1). Classification (GTDB taxonomy): domain Bacteria; phylum Actinomycetota; class Actinomycetes; order Streptosporangiales; family Streptosporangiaceae; genus Spirillospora. The sequence goes on along the minus strand of JBNJMT010000001.1, from coordinate 1,592,353 downwards.
TGCTGGAGGCCAACCTCCGCCTGGTGGTCTCGCTGGCCAAGCGCTACACCGGCCGCGGCATGCTGTTCCTGGACCTGATCCAGGAGGGCAACCTCGGTCTGATCCGCGCGGTGGAGAAGTTCGACTACACCAAGGGCTACAAGTTCTCCACCTACGCCACCTGGTGGATCCGGCAGGCGATCACCCGCGCGATGGCCGACCAGGCCCGCACCATCCGCATCCCGGTGCACATGGTCGAGGTCATCAACAAGCTGGCCCGCGTGCAGCGCCAGATGCTCCAGGACCTGGGCCGCGAGCCCACCCCGGAGGAGCTGGCCAAGGAGCTGGACATGACCCCCGAGAAGGTGGTCGAGGTCCAGAAGTACGGCCGCGAGCCGATCTCCCTGCACACCCCGCTGGGCGAGGACGGCGACAGCGAGTTCGGCGACCTGATCGAGGACTCCGAGGCGATCGTCCCGGCCGACGCGGTCAGCTTCACCCTGCTCCAGGAGCAGCTGCACTCGGTGCTGGACACCCTGTCCGAGCGCGAGGCGGGCGTGGTGTCCATGCGCTTCGGCCTGACCGACGGCCAGCCGAAGACGCTGGACGAGATCGGCAAGGTGTACGGGGTGACCCGCGAGCGCATCCGCCAGATCGAGTCCAAGACCATGTCCAAGCTGCGCCACCCGTCCCGGTCCCAGGTCCTGCGCGACTACCTGGACTAGCCGACGACGAAGATCCTTGACAGGACCCCCGTCCCGGCCGGGACGGGGGTCCTGTGTTCGGGCGTGCGGCCGGTCAGGCGGTCAGGATCACGTCCAGGTCGATGCCGTTCAGCTCCGCCGTGTGGCCCAGTTCGGCGACGGCCTTCTGCAGCTCCTCGGGGGTGCGCGGGTCGGCGCCCGCCGCCAGGAGGTCGTGGGCGATCCTGCCGCGGGTGGCCTTGGCCATGTGGCTGACCACGGTGCGCTTGGGCACGCCGTTGAGCATGTGCTCGCGGAACACCCGCACCGACACGGCGGGCTGCGGGGCCTTCCAGGCGGCCGAGTAGGGGCCCGAGCGCATGTCCACGACCAGTCCGTCCAGGCGGACGGCCTCGGTCAGCGCGGGCCGCCACACGGCCGCCAGCCGGCCTTCGGGCGGCAGCGTGACGTTCATGGCGAGGCGGTACGGGGGGATGCGGTCGGTCAGCCGCAGCGCGCCCCACAGCCCCGAGAACACGATGATCTGCTCGGCGGCGCGGCCGGGGTCCAGGGCGGCGAGGTCCAGGTTGTCGTAGAGGACGCCGGTGTACAGGCGGGCGACCGGCAGCGTGGGGGCCCGGTAGAGCTCGCGGTTGCGGGCCAGGGCGTCGGCGATCTGCCCGTTGGGCAGGCCGAGCAGCTCCGGGGCGTCGTCGCGGCAGCAGACCTCGGCGAGGGCCGCGAGCACGCGCTCGCGGGTGGGGTTCAGCTCGGGGAAGCTCAGTTCCGCGAGGTCGAGGGGCGGCCCGTCTCCGATGCCGGCCTTCTTCTCCGATGGCGGCAGCAGAATGTGCACCGATCCCCCCGAACGTCTGTGAAATCCCGAATACGGGCACGGTCGAGACCGTGCCCTGTCCCGTTCAGGATATGAGGCCGCAAGGCGGGGGCGGTGCGGCGCGCACTTAATCGGTCACGCTTTGTGTTCGTGATGTTGCTTAATGTCGCGATACCGGGTCGGGAAATGCGAACGGCGGCCACCGTCTCCGGTGACCGCCGTTCCGCGATTCATTTATGTCCAGGGCTACCGGTCGTCGTCGGCGACCAGCGCCGGCTTTTCGTGCAGCCTGTCGCTCTCGTCCTGAATGTCGGCCCCGTTTTCACGGAGCGCCTCTGCGTACTTGCGTCCGTGGTGGGCGCAGAACAGAAGGTCGCCGCCGCCTACAAGGACTGCTCGGACGTAGGCCTGGGCACCGCAGCGGTCGCAACGGTCTGCGACGGTCAGCGGCTTGGTCGGGGCAAGGGCTCCAGTCACGGCACCTTCCTCATGCTCGGGGTCGGTACTTAGGAGAACATCTAACCCGACCAGGACGTTCCCAATCTGCTTCCGCGTACGCCCAGAGCAGAATGCGCCCCTAAGTGACCGAGGTCACAACACGATCGGTGGTGCGGACGTTAAGCCGAGTCCCAGCGGAACAGGCGCGCCGCGATCAAAGCGCCCGCGACCGCCACGCCCAGCAGCACCGTGATCTGCGGAATCGCCGAAGCCGGGCCCAGGCCGCGCCCCATCACGTTCAGCATTCCCTCGTTCAGATAACGCAACGGGAAGATGTACGACAACGTCCGCATCCAGGCCGGGGAGGCGTCCAGGGGGAAGAACGACCCGCCCAGGAAGGCCATCGGCAGCACGACCGCCTGCGTGACGGTCTGCGCCGCCTCCTGCGTCCTGGCCCACGCCCCGATCACCATCCCGATCGCCAGGAACGCCAGCACCCCCGACAGCACCAGCGGGATCGCCATCCACCAGGAGTCCTGGAGCTTAAGCCCGAAGAACGGCAGTTGCGCCACGCCCAGGAACAGCGCCAGCTGCACCATCGCCACCGCCAGGCTCACCACCACGCGCGCCCCGAACACCGTCGGGATCGGCACGGGCGACAGCCGCAGCCGCCGCAGGATGCCCTTGGTGCGCCAGTTGACCAGCGTCTGCGAGGCTCCGAAGACGCCCGCCGAGGCCAGCGCCCAGCCCAGCAGGCTCGGCGTGAAGAACTGGATCGCGCTCATGGACTCGTCCTCCACCCGCTGGGCGGTCATCGAGTAGACCGGGGGCCGGCCCGAGGCGGCCTGGTCGGAGGCCTGCACGATCGAGTTCATGAGGCCCTGGACGGTGCCGGACTTGACCTGGTCGGCCGCCGAGAAGCGCACCGACAGCGTGTCGCCCCGCTGCTGCACGACCGCGTCGGCGTCGCCCTTCCTGACCTTGTCCAGGGAGCGGTCGAGGTCGCCGCTGCGGTCGACCTTCAGCACCTTCGCCAGCTCCCCGCCGCCCTGCGCCATCGCCCGCTCCAGGATCGGCGCGGGCCCGACCTGCACGACGGTCACCCTGGAGGTGGAGTCGCCGCCGAACACCCCGCCGAACACCACCAGGAACATCAGCGGGAACAGGATCGTGAAGAACAGTGCCCCCCGGTCCCGCAGGAAGCCCAGGAACATCGCCCGGGACAGGCTCTTGAATCCGCTCATGCCGCTCATGCCCGGTACTCCCGTCCGGTCAGGTCGAGGAAGACGTCCTCCAGCGTGGCGCCCTGGATCCGTACGCCCGTCAGGGCGTCCTTGGCCGACAGCGCCGCCACCACCGCCGAGGGGTCCCGCGTGGAGATCACCAGCGACACCCCGTCGTCGGTCGCGTCGTCGACCCCGGGCAGCGCGCGGGCCTCGGCCGGGGCCAGCGCCCCGGCCGCCACGCTGATCCGCGTCGGCGCGTCCAGGCCCCGCACCAGCGACGCCGGCGGGCCCAGCCGCAGGATCCGGCCCGAGTCCATGATCGCCACGCGGTCGCAGAGCGCCTCGGCCTCGTCCATGTAGTGCGTGGTCAGCACGATCGTGCGGCCCTCGGTGTTGATCCCGCGCAGCACGTCCCACAGGTTGCGCCGGGCCTGGGGGTCCAGCGCGGCCGTGGGTTCGTCCAGGAACACGAGCTCCGGGTCGTGCACCAGGGCGCAGGCGATCGACAGCCGCTGCGCCTGCCCGCCCGACAGCCGCTCGACGCGGACGTCGGCCTTGTCGGTCAGCCCGACCGTCTCCAGCATCGCGTCGGCCCGCCGGGCCGGGACGCCGTACAGGGAGCCGAACGTCCGCAGCTGCTCGCGCGCGGTCAGCCGCTCGAAGAACGACGACGCCTGGAGCTGCACCCCGATCCGGGGCAGCAGCGCGTGGTTGCGCGGCCACGGCGGCAGCCCCAGCAGCGAGACCTCGCCCTCGTCGGCCTCCCGGAGCCCCTCGATGATCTCCAGGAGCGTGGTCTTGCCCGCCCCGTTGGGGCCGAGGATGCCGAAGAACTCCCCGGACCCGACCTCGAAGGAGACGTCGTCGACCGCCTGTACCCGCCCGTAACGCTTGCGCACCCCGTGCACGCCGATGGTGTGTGCCATGATGCGGACACTAGGCACCGGGCCGCCGCCGGACACCCGTCCACGGGTGGAGCCGGCGATCTCCACCCGGGCCGCGCGTCCGGTCCGGCGCCGCGGGCGGCGAGCCTGCGCGTGGAATGTCGGAGCCCGGGGGTACCCTCGTGGCGATCGTCCTACCCCCGAGGAGCACACGCAGTTGACCGCCGCCACCGCCGAACCCGTGACCGACGACCCGCAGGGCTACTCCGCCCGGCACCTCTCGGTGCTGGAGGGGCTGGAGGCCGTCCGCAAGCGCCCCGGCATGTACATCGGGTCCACCGACAGCCGGGGCCTCGCCCACTGCCTGTGGGAGATCGTCGACAACTGCGTCGACGAGGCCCTGGCCGGGCACTGCACCCACATCAGCGTGATCATGCGCGCCGACGGCTCCTTCGAGGTCGGTGACAACGGCCGCGGCATCCCGGTCGACATCGAGCCCAAGACCAAGCTGCCCGGCGTCGAGCTGGTCATGACCCGCCTGCACGCCGGCGGCAAGTTCGGCGGCGTGTCCTACACCGCCTCCGGCGGCCTGCACGGCGTCGGCGCCTCGGTCGTCAACGCCCTGTCCGAGCGCATGGACGTCGAGGTCGACCGCGACGGCGCCACCCACGCCATCAGCTTCAAGCGCGGCCTGCCCGGCGAGTTCGCCGACGACGGCCGCCCCAACGCGCGCTTCAAGAAGAAGTCCGGCGTGCGCACCGTCCGCAAGATCGCCCGCCGGGTCACCGGCACCCGGGTCCGGTTCTGGCCCGACCTGCAGATCTTCCTCAAGGACGCCACCGTCGAGCAGTCCCTGGTCATGGACCGGATGCGGCAGACCGCCTTCCTCATCCCGGGCCTCACCATCGACGTGCGCGACGAGCGCGGCGAGGAGCCGGTCGAGGAGAGCTTCCACTTCGAGGGCGGCATCGGCGAGTTCACCACCTACCTCGCCAAGGACAACCCGATCATCGACGTGCTGCGGCTGCGCGGCAACGGCCACTTCACCGAGACCGTGCCCGTGCTCGACGAGCAGGGCCACCTGATCCCCACCGACGTGGCCCGCGACCTGGAGGTCGACGTCGCGCTGCGCTGGGGCACCGGCTACGACACCAACGTCCGCTCGTTCGTCAACGTGATCGCCACGCCCAAGGGCGGCACCCACGTGCGCGGCTTCGAGCGCGCCCTGCTCCGGGTGCTGAACGAGCAGCTGCGCGCGGTCAAGCTGCTGAAGAACGGCGACGAGGACGTCATCAAGGAGGACGTCCTGGAGGGCCTGACGGCCGTCATCACCGTCCGGCTGCCCGAGCCGCAGTTCGAGGGCCAGACCAAGGAGATCCTCGGCACCTCGGCCGCCACCCGCATCGTGTCCGCGGTGGTCGCCAAGGAGCTGAAGGCGATCTTCGACAACCCCCCGCGGAGCCAGAAGCAGCAGCTGCGCACCGTGCTGGAGAAGGTCGTCGGCGCGGCCAAGACCCGCATCGCCGCCCGCACCCAGCGCGACAACCAGCGCCGCAAGAACGCCCTGGAGAACTCGGCGCTCCCCGCCAAGCTGGTCGACTGCCGCACCGCCGACGACCGCAGCGAGCTGTTCATCGTCGAGGGCGACTCGGCGCTCGGCACCGCCAAGCTCGCGCGCGACTCGGAGTTCCAGGCGCTGCTGCCGATCCGCGGCAAGATCCTGAACGTGCAGAAGGCGTCGGTCGCCGACATGCTCAAGAACGCCGAGTGCGCCGCGATCATCCAGGTGCTGGGCGCGGGCTCGGGCCGCTCGTTCGACATCGACGCCGCCCGCTACGGCCGCATCATCCTGATGGCCGACGCCGACGTGGACGGCTCGCACATCCGCTGCCTGCTGCTCACCCTGCTGTACCGCTACATGAACCCCATGCTGGCGGCCGGGCGGGTGTTCGCCGCGGTCCCGCCGCTGCACCGCATCGAGCTGGTCCGGCCCAAGCGGGGCCAGGACAAGTACGTCTACTGCTACAGCGACGCCGAGCTGCGCCGCAAGCTGGTGGAGTTCGAGCGCAAGGGCCAGGCGTGGAAGGAGCCGGTCCAGCGCTACAAGGGCCTCGGTGAGATGGACGCCGACCAGCTCGCCGAGACCACCATGGACCCGCGCCACCGCATCCTGCGCCGCATCCGCATCGAGGACGCCGAGGAGGCGGCCAAGATCTTCGACCTGCTGATGGGCAGCGAGGTCGCGCCGCGCCGCGAGTTCATCACCGCGGGCGCGTCCGAGCTGGACGCCGAGCGCATCGACCTGTAGCCGCCGGCTCCGGTCGCCGCGCCGGGCCACCGCGCCGGGCCACCGCTCCAGGCCACCGCTCCCGGTCGCCGTCGAGGCCCCGCCGCCCATCGGGCGGCGGGGCCTCGACGCGTTCAGCGGCCCGTTCACCACCCTGCCCCAAAAGCGCCGATATGCGGGCGTATCTCTGGGTAGTGCCCTCCGCACAACAGGACATGAGGAGTGGTGGCATGGCGGACGCGTCGGTCGAGCCGGAGGAATCGGTCGATCCACGGCAACTCGAAGGCGGGCTGCGGCGCATCATCGGGCGCAAGGTGCTGATGCTGTTCGTGGTCGGCGACATCCTGGGCGCCGGCATCTACGCCCTGGTCGGACAGGTGTCGGAGAAGGTCGGCGGGGCGGTGTGGATCCCGTTCCTGGTGGCGTTCGTGCTGGCCGCGCTGACCGCCACCGCCTACGCGGAGCTGGTCGGCAAGTACCCGCAGGCGGCGGGGGCGGCGCTGTACGCCAACAAGGCGTTCGGCATCCCGTTCGTCACCTTCATCGTGGCGTTCGCGGTGATGATGAGCGGCATCACCTCGGCGAGCACGGCGGCGCGGGCGTTCGGCGGCAAGTACCTGGCCGAGTTCGTGTCGCTGCCCACGCTGGTGGGCGCGCTGGGCTTCCTGGTGCTGGTCACGCTGGTGAACCTGGCCGGCATCTCCGAGTCGATCAAGGTGAACGTGGCGCTGACGCTGGTCGAGGCGTTCGGGCTGCTGGTCATCATGGTCATCGGGGTGTTCGCGCTGGTGTCGGGGGACGGCGACCCGGGCCGGGCGGTGGAGTTCCACCCGGCCAACGGCGCGTTCCTCGGCGTGCTGGGCGGCACGGCCCTGGCCTTCTACGCGCTGCTCGGCTTCGAGGACTCGGTCAACCTCGCCGAGGAGGCCAAGGAGCCCGCGCGCGACTTTCCCGCGGCGCTGTTCGGCGGCCTGGCGGTCACCGTGGTGATCTACGTGTCGGTGGCGTTCACCGCGACGATGCTGGTGGAGACCGAGACGCTGCAGGGCTCCACCGGGCCGCTGCTGGAGGTGGTGAAGGTCGCCGGGCTGGACTTCCCGCCCAAGCTGTTCGCGCTGATCGCGCTGCTGGCGGTCGGCAACACCGCGCTGATCAACATGATCATGGCGTCCCGGCTGGTGTACGGCATGGCGCGCGAGGGCATCGTGCCGAAGGTCTTCGGGACCGTGCACCCGGCGCGGCGCACGCCGTGGGTGGCGATCCTGTTCACCGTGGGCCTCGCGGCGGTGCTGGTCTGCACCGGCGACGTCGGCGGCCTCGCCGACACCACGGTGCTGCTCCTGCTGGTGGTGTTCGCGATGGTCAACGTCTGCGTGCTGGTGCTGCGGCGCGAGCGCGTCGAGCACGAGCACTTCAGGGCGCCGACGTGGATGCCCGTGCTGGGCGCGGTCGCGTGCCTGTTCCTCACCCTGCCGATCACCGGCCGGGAGGGCGAGGTCTACCTGCGCGCGGCGATCCTCATCGCGATCGGGATCGTGTTGTGGCTGGTCAACCGGGTCCTGATCGGCCGTATGCCGACGGTGGACCCGGACCGGATCGGCGGCGAGTGAGCCGGGGGTGTAGCTAGTACCACCCCAGGTCGGACATCTCCGTTACCGACGGCCGCACCCCGCCACCGGCACCGTAGTGATCACGGTGTCCGGTGGGCGGGAGTGGTGATGGAAGTGGTGCCGGCGGGCTGGTGGGCGGCCGCGGAGAAGGCGGTCGAGCCGTGGCTGGCGCTGCCGCCGGTCGCGGTGGCGCTGCTGGGCTGGCGGATCTGCGCCAACGCCTCGATGGCCGGCGACGTGCTGGTCGCGGCCGGGCACCGCCAGGTCGCCGCGGCGCTGCTGGCGGCGCTGTGGCTGGTGCCGTGGGCGGGCCTGCTGCGGCGCGGGCTGGGGATGCTGCTGGACTGGCGGGCGGCGGGGAGCGCCGGGCCGCGCTCCCCGCGCCGCCGGTGTCAGGGGGCGACCGGGAGGGCCACCCAGGAGGGGTTCTTCGGGTCGTGCCAGATCTTCAGCCCGCCGCCGAGGCTGTCGCCGAGTTGGGGGAGCGACGGGAACAGGTGCGGGAAGTCGGCGGTCTGCACCGACAGCCGCAGCCTGTGGCCGGGCTTGATCTCGGCGGCGATCGGGAAGACCTCCACGTCCACCGCCACCGGCCGGTTCTTGGGCATGGCCTGGGCGGACGCCTTGGTGAAGGGGTGGTACGGGCGCGCGATCAGGCCGTCCTGCCGCAGCGTCCTCGCCTGGTCCAGCTTCCGCAGCGACAGCACCTGCCATCCGGCGGTGAGCTGGGTGGCCTTGCCGTTCGGGGCGACGTCCTCCACCCGCACGGTGAGCTGGCCGTCCTTGGCGGCGCTGGAGACCGTCAGGTGCGCGTTGATCGGCCCGGTGAGGCGCAGCGGCCTGGTCACCGGGATGTCGTAGACGACGCCGAGCTTGTCGTTCTGGCTGTTGTCGTGCTCGCAGGCCAGGCCGAGGTACTTCAGGAAGCCCGCGCCCGCCCACTGCACGGTGGAGCGGCTGCACAGCCCGGCGAACGGGTTGTAGGGCACCGCCGACGGCGTTCCGGTCCCGGTCCCGGTGGTGAGCCTGCCGGGCCGTCCGGGCGCGGCCGGGCCGCTGAGCCGCAGCGCCTGGTAGCGGACCCCGGCGGGCGGCCACTGCCCGGCGCTCTTCCACCTGCCCGAGCCGTTCTCGAAGTAGGTGACCGGCGGGACGTCGCGGTCCAGCCCGGCGTCGGCGGCGCCGCGGACGTACCGGTCGAACCAGCGCAGCATCAGCTCGGCGAGGGACGGTCCGGACGGCACGGGCGTGCCGGGGATGGTGACGCCGAGCGCGGGGGCGGCGCCGTCGATGTGGTACCAGGGCCCGTACACGAACTTCGCCGGGACGCGCTTGGCGAGGCGCTGGTAGAGCATCGGCTCGCTGCGCTGGAAGATGTCGAACTCGCCGCCCACCACGAAGGTCGGCACGTCGACCCTGTCCACGACCTCCAGCGGCGACCGCTCCCGGTAGAACGGCCCGTCGAACGCCTTGGGGCCGCCCGTCAGCGCGTCGAGCAGCATCCGGATCTGGAAGTCGCCGATGTTGCCGAAGTGCTCCTCCACCACCTTGCGCGCCTTGGCCGGGTCCTTGCCCGCGTAGGTCGGCGGCAGCAGCCCGCTCACGCCGACCGCGGCCAGCCAGAAGGGGACGAAGCCGAGGCCGAGTTGGCCGCCGGTGCCGATCACGTCGCGGTAGGCGTCGCCCATCGGCACGACCGGGAACAGCGCCTTCAGGCCCTTGGGGCGCTGCGCGGCGGTGAAGATCTGGTTGATGCCGCCGTAGGACGCGCCGACCATGCCGACCCGGCCGTCGCTCCAGGGCCGCCTGGCGGAGGCGGCCCACTCCACGACCTCCTTGCCGTCGCGCTGCTCGCGGGCGCTGAACGCCTCCCACTTGCCGCGCGAACCGCCGGTGCCCCGCACGTCGGCGACCACCTGCACGTAGCCGCGCTGCACCAAGTAGTGGCTGGCCATGTTCGCGCCGGGCAGGGTCTTGTTGTACGGCGTCATGGTCACGATCACCGGGAAGCGGCCGGGCGCGGCGCGGCCGTTCCGGCCGGGCCGCAGGACGTCGGCGACCAGCTCGGTGCCGTCGCTCATCCTGAGCACGACGTCCTTCTCGGTCACCACCTCGTAGGCGGCGGGCCGCGCCTTCCATCCGGTGGCGGGCGCCTGGGGCGCGGTCGGCGCGGCGGGGGCGGCGTCGGCGGGCGGCACCGCCGTGACGGCGAGCGCGGCGGCGGCGAGGGGGGCGGTCCAGCGAATCACACGGCGCATCAGCGCTACCTCCGGGGGGCGGGTGTCCCGGCCGTAACGTAATGGATCACTTACTTCCCGGCAAGTACTGACCAACTGTCCAGTAACGGTCGGGGCCGGGTGGAGACCGCGACTCCACCCGGGCTCCGATGCCTGCGAGCGGCGAGGCCCCTAGCGTCGGGGCATGGAGATCCTGAGCGACGCGCCACCGGCGGGGACGGAGACCGGTGGCAGGGCGTCCCCGCGGGGACGGCGCGTGCAGAGCGCCCCGACGGTTAGCGTCGTGGCGTGAAACCCCTCAGGTGCAGCTCGACCCGCGTACGGCTCGTGCTGCTGGCCTTCGTCGTGGCCTGGACGCTGGCCCTCTACGCCCGCTCGGTGTGGCTGGGCGACCCGCGCCCGGCCCTGCACGGGCGGGGGCTGGCGATGGTGGTGCTGAACCTGCTGTCCCCGGCCCTGCTGGCGGCCGGGCTGTGGGTGTGGCGCCCCCAGTGCGGCGGACGGAGCCGGCGGGTGCGCGGCCACCGCTGGGCGGGTCCGGCGCTGATCGTGCTGGGCATGGCGGCCGCGCTCGCCCTGTACGGGGTGGCGCCGGACAACGCGGGCGGCGTCTTCCTGCTCGGCACCGGGGTGTGGGCGCTGTCGCACCGGCTGGCGATCGGGTGGGCGCTGGCGTTCGGCGCGGCGGCCCTGTTCGTGGTCTGGACGGTGGGGGACCTCGTGCACGGCGAGGAGCCCGACTACGGCCTGATGGTCGCGTTCATCGGCGTGGTGCTCGGCGCGACCGCCGCCCGGCAGCGCAGGACCGCCGAGGACGCCACCCGCGAGGCCGAGGCCGCCGCGCTGATGCTGGACGAGCGCACCCGCATGGCCCGCGAGATCCACGACATCCTGGCGCACTCGTTGTCGGCGCAGCTCGTGCACCTGGAGGGCGCGCGGCTGCTGCTGTCGCGCGACGGCGACCGGGGCCGCGCCCTGGACCGCGTCGAACGCGCCCAGAACCTCGCCCGCGCCGGCCTGGAGGAGACCCGCCGCGCCCTGGCCACCCTGCGCGGCGACGCCCCGCCGGTGGCCGAGGCCCTCGCCGGGCTGGCCGAGGAGTTCCACGCCTCCACCGGCCGCCCGGCGACCGTGGAGGTGAGCGGGACGCCCCGCGAGCTGCCGCCGCAGGCCGGGCTGGCGGTGGTGCGCACCGCGCAGGAGGCGCTCACCAACGTCCGCAAGCACGCGCCCGGCGCCCGCGTCCGGATCGTGCTGGACTACCGGGCCGCCGAGGTCGCGCTGGAGGTCGCCGACACCGGGAGCACCGAGCCCGGCCTGGACGCGGTGGGCGCGGGCGCGGCCGGGGCCGGCTACGGGCTGGTCGGCATGCGGGAGCGCGCCGAGCTGATCGGTGGGACCCTGGAGGCAGGGCCGGAGGACAAGGGATTCCGGGTGGCGTTGAAGGTGCCGGCTTGAACGAGCGAACGCGGGTTCTGGTGGTCGACGACCAGACGGTGGTGCGGGAGGGCCTCGTCCTGCTGCTGGAGCTGCTGCCCGAGCTGGAGGTGGTCGGCTCGGCCGGCGACGGCGAGCGGGCCGTGGAGCTGGTGGCCGAGCTGCGGCCCGAGGTCGTGCTGATGGACCTGCGGATGCCGCGGGTGGACGGGGTGGAGGCGACCCGGCGGATCAGGCGCGAGCATCCCGGGGTCGAGATCGTCGTGCTGACCACCTACGCCGACGACGAGTCGATCTTCGCCGCGCTGCGCGCCGGGGCGCGCGGGTACCTGACCAAGGACGCCGGGGCCGAGGAGATCGCGCAGGCCGTCGCGGCGGTGCGCGGCGGCGCGTCCCTGCTGGACCCGGCCGTGCAGCGCCGCCTGGTGGAGGCGGTGGCGGCCGACGAGCGCGCCGAGCGCGCGGCGCGCGCGGGCCGCGCCGACCTGCCCGACGGGCTGACCCGGCGCGAGGCCGAGGTGCTGGCGCTGATCGCGCGGGGCCGCTCCAACACCGAGATCGCCGGGGACCTGTTCATCACCGAGGCGACGGTGAAGACCCACATCAACAACCTGTTCGCCAAGGCCGGGCTGCGGGACCGGGCGCAGGCGGTGACCTACGCCTTCCGGCACGGCCTGGCCTCCTGACCGTTCCCCCGCGAAGGGCCGGTCCCGCCCACGGGCGGGACCGGCCCCGATCAGACCTCCGCGGTGTCCCTGCGGGGACCTTCGGCCAGGGCGGCGCGCAGGGCCGCGCAGACCGCGTCCTGCGCCCGCGCGGCGATCGGCAGGGCCTGGTCCAGGCTGATGAAGCCGTGGAAGGCGCCGTCCACCCGCAGCGCCTCCACCGGGACGCCCGCCTCGGCGAGGCGCGCCGCGTACGCCTCGCCCTCGTCGCGCAGCGGATCGCACTCGGCGGTCAGGACGTAGGCGGGCGGCAGGCCCGACAGGTCGGCGGCCCGCAGCGGCGACGCCTGCGGATCGGCCGGGTCCGGCGGGGCGTACTGCTCCCAGTACCAGCGCATGTGCTCGGCCGTCAGGAAGCCGCCGGTGGCATGCTCGCGGTAGGACGCGGTGTCCTGCGCGGCGTCCAGCACCGGGTAGATCAGGAGCTGGAAGGCGATCGGCGGCCCGCCGGCGTCCCGCGCGTGCAGGCACAGGCCCGCGGCCAGGGCGCCGCCCGCGCTGTCGCCGGCGACCACGATCCGGTCCGGGTCGCCGCCCAGCCCGGCGGCGTTGGCGTGCGCCCAGGCGAGCGCGGCCCGCGCGTCCTCGACGGCGGCCGGGAAGGGGTGCTCGGGCGCCAGCCGGTAGTCCACCGACACCACGACGGCGCCGGTGCGGGACGCCAGGACGCGGCACAGCCGGTCGTGGCTGTCCAGGCCGCACAGCACGAAGCCGCCGCCGTGGAAGAACACCATCAGCGGCGGGGGAGCGGCGTCCGGCCCGGCCGGGTCGGGCCGGTAGACCCGGACCGGCAGCGGGCCGGCCGGGCCGGGGACCGCCCGGTCCTCGACCCGGCCGACCGGCGGCTCGGGGGTGGCCGGACGCGCCGAGGCCGCCAGCGCGCGGCGGGCCTCGGCGGCGTCCACGCCGCCGGTACCGATCGGGGGGAACGCGTCCGTCATGATCTCGACGATCCGGGCGGCGCGGGGGTCCAGCGGCACGGCCGTCCTCCTTACTGGGGGATCTGCTGCATCATGACGACCTCGCCGGCGGTCCAGCCGCCGTCCACGGCGACCTCGGCGCCGGTCATGTACGAGGCGGCGTCGGAGATCAGGAACGACACCGCCTCGCCGATCTCCTCGGCCACCCCGACCCGGCCGAGGGCCGACAGCGGGAAGTTGCCCTCGCCCACCTGCGCGCCGTGCTCGGCGGTCATCGGGGTGTAGGTCATGCCGGGGTGCACCGAGTTCACCCGGATCCGGTAGCGGCCCAGCTCCACCGCCGCGATCTTGGTGAGGCCGCGCACGCCCCACTTGGATGCCCCGTACCCCGAGGTGAGCGGCAGCGCCGTCAGCCCCGCCGCCGAGGAGATGTTGACGATCGAGCCGCCGCCCGCCGCCTTCATCGGCTCGATGACCGCCTTCAGGCCGAGGAAGACACCGGTCAGGTTGATCTTCAGGACCTTCTCGAAGTACTCGACGCTCTCGTTCTCGATCAGGGAGCTGGAGGCGATGCCGGCGTTGTTGACCAGGCCGTCCACCCGGCCGAAGCGCTCCAGCGCGGCCTCCACCACGGCCGTCCAGCCGTCGGCGCTGGTCACGTCGTGCTCGACGAACAGCCCGCCGATCCCGGCGGCGGTCTTCTCGCCCTCCTCGGCGAGCAGGTCGGTGACCACCACCCTGGCCCCGTCGCGCGCCATCCGCTGCGCCGCCGCGGCGCCCAGGCCGCGCGCCCCACCGGTGACGATCACTACCTTGTCCTGCAGTCCGGACATCGTTGTCTCCTTGCTGATCTATGTGGTCACCGGAAGCGGGGGATGATCTTTTCCCCCCACTGCCGGATGGTCTCCAGACAGGCTTCCTGCGGAACCGTGCCCATCTGGATCAGGCACATCACCTCGTCGGCGCCGGCCGCGGCCAGGCGCTCCACGTAGGCGACGGCGTCCTCGGCCGAGCCGTAGGCGTGCTCGGCGTTGAAGGTGGCCGTGGTGTGCGGCCCCACCGGGATCTCGGCCTCGTGCAGGTGGGCGACCTGCTGCTCGGCGGCCCTCCGGATCTCGGCGACCTCGTCCCCGCCGGGCCGGACCGCCTCGTCCGGCGGCGGCGCGCTGCCGTACCAGTGCGCGATCGACTGGGCGAAGAACCGCTGGCCGCGCGTGCCGATGCGGACGGCCTCGGCGCGGTCGTCGAGCACGATGGTCGGGCACAGCGCGGCGAAGTGGTCGTTGACGACGGCGGACACCTGGCGCTCGCCGGTGCGCGCGGCGATCGCCTCGTCGTACACGCGGCGCATCTCGGCGACCTGCTCGGGGCCGGCGAACCCCAGCACCAGCGCGCCCACGCCGTAGTCGGCGGCGAGCTTCAGGGTGTCGCGCTTGGAGCAGGCCAGGAACAGCGGGGGATGCGGCGTCTGGACGGGCCTCGGCAGGACGGGGTGCGGCGGGATGTCGAGCAGGTCGCCGTGCCACTCCAGCTCCTCCTCGCGCCAGGCGGCGGCGATGATGCGCAGCGACTCGTCCAGCTCGGCGTAGGTGCGGCCGGGGTCCACGCCGCACAGCGAGGTCTCCTGGCGGGTCGCGCCGCGCCCGGCCCCGAGGTCGAGGCGGCCGCCCGACAGCACGTCCAGCATCGCGGCGCGCTCGGCGACCCGGACCGGGTGGTTGAAGTTGAACGGCAGGCAGACCACGCCGTGGCCGAGGCGGATGCGGCTGGTGCGGGCGGCGACGTAGGTCAGGAAGATCTCCGGGGCGCTCATGTGGGCGTACCACTTGAGCGAGTGGTGCTCCACCGCCCACACGCGGTCGAAGCCCACCCGCTCGGCCAGCACGGCCTGCTCGACGCAGTCGTGGATCACCCGGCGCTCGTGCTCGGCGGTCGGATCCGCCAGCTGGGCCTCGAAGATCATCGAAAACCGCATCACGCACCCCATCGCTCGGTCGTTTCCTTTGTATTCCAATTTGGAACATCTACGCCACTCGATCAAGCCCTTGCCAGGTCGCCGGAGAGCGGCTACGGTCGCGCGCTGGCTACGCTGGCAGCCATGCCCGCACCCGCCGACCGCGCACCCGGCGACGCCGCCACGGCCGCCGACCCGCCGCCCCCCGCCGCCGAGCCGCCCGGCACCGGACGCCCTGCCGCCGAGCCACCCGTCGCCAAGCTGCCCGCCACCGCCTGGGCCGTTCTGGGCATCCTGTCGTTCGGCGAGGAGCTGACCGGCTACGAGGTCAGGCAGTGGGCCGACCACATCCTGCGGCTCTTCTACTGGAGCCCGGCGATGAGCCAGATCTACAGCGAGCTCAAGCGCCTGGAGCAGGTCGGCTACGCCTCCTCCCGCACCGAGACCGCCGAGGACGGCCGCTCCCGCCGCCTCTACACCGTCACCGACGCCGGGCGCGCGGGCCTGGCCGCCTGGGCCGGCGGCTCGCCGGTCGAGCCGCCGGTCCTCAAGCACGGGCCGATGCTGCGGGTGTGGCTGGGCCATGTCGCCGACCCGCAGCGGCTGCGCGAGATCGTGGCGGGTTACCGCGACGACTGCGCGAAGATGCGGGCCGAGGCCGAGTACTCCCGCGACACCGCCGCGACGGTGCCCGGCTGGGGCTACCCGGAGCTGGCCGCACGCTGGGCCGCCCGCCACTACGCCGCCGAGCACGAACTCGCCGGGCAGTTGCTGGCCGACCTGGACGAACTGGCCGCCTCCGGACGCGTTCGGAGCCCCGCCGCCTCAGCGGACACGGGCACGGCCCCGGGCCCCTAAGCCGCGCCCGCCGGCGCCTCCCTCCCCGCCGGGCCGAGCACGGTGTCGCCCAGCCGGGCGCGGTGCCAGGCCGGGTCGCCGAACAGGCGCGCCGAGCCGTGGGCGCGCTTGAAGTACAGGTGCGCGTCGTGCTCCCAGGTGAAGCCGATGCCGCCGTGGAGCTGCACCGTCTCGGCGGCGACGGCGGTGAACGCCTCCGAGCAGTACGCCTTGGCGAGCGCGGCGCGCGTCCCGGCGTCCGGCGCGCCCTGCGCGAGCCCGGCGGCCGCGTGGTGGCCGGCCGACCGCGCCGACTCCACCAGCACGTACAGGTCGGCCAGCCGGTGCTTGACCGCCTGGAACGACCCGATCGGCCGCCCGAACTGCACCCGCGTCTTGGCGTACTCGACCGTCATGTCCAGGCAGTACTGCGCCCCGCCGAGCTGTTCGGCGCTGAGCGCGGTCGCGGCGACGGCCAGCAGCCGCTCCAGCACCGGCGCGGCGTCGGCGGTGAGCGTCCGCGCCGGGACGCCGTCCAGCGTGACGCGGGCGAGCGGGCGGGTCGGATCGAGCGCCGGGGACGCCTCGACCGCCAGCCCCGGCGCGCCCGCCTCGACCAGGTACAGTCCGAGGCCGCCCGCGGCGGTGCGCGCGGGCACCAGCAGCAGGTCGGCGTCCGCGCCGTCCAGCACGTGCTCCTTGGCGCCGGTCAGCCGCCCGTCCCGCTCCTCGGCGGTGATCGCCCCGGCGTCCCACGAGCCGCGCTCGGCCCACGCCACCGTCGCCACCCGCTCCCCGGCGGCGAGCTCCGGCAGCACGTCCACGGCGCCGCAGGCCAGCAGCGCGTCGGTGGCCAGCACCGCCGACGCCAGGTAGGGGACCGGGGCCAGCGCGCGGCCGAGCTCCTCGCACACCACGTGCGTCTCGGCCAGGGTGAACCCCGCGCCGCCGTGCTCCTCGGGCACCAGCAGCGCGCACGCGCCGACCTGCCCGGCCAGCGGCGCCCACACCGCCTCGCCGTCACGCCGGCCGATCCGGTGCGGCCGGTCCGGCGCGGGCCGGGCGACCGGGTGGCGGGCCAGCAGCGCGCGCACGACGGCGCGCAGCTCCTCCTGCTCCGCGGTGGTGATCATGCTCGTCTCCTCAGTTCCTGCTTGAGCACCTTGCCGCCGGCGTTGCGCGGCAGGGCGTCCACGACGTGGAAGTGCCGGGGCACCTTGAAGTTGGCGAGGCGCTCGCGCAGCCAGGCGGTCAGCTCGGCCGGCTCCACCGGCGCGCGGGTGACCACGAAGGCCGCGCCGGTCTCGCCGAGCCGCGCGTCGGGCACGCCCACCACGGCGGCCTCGACCACCGCCGGATGCCCGGCGAGCACGGCCTCGATCTCGGCGGGGTAGGCGTTGAAACCGCCCACCACGAACATGTCCTTGATCCGGTCGGTGATCCGCAGGTAGCCGCGCCCGTCCAGGACGCCGACGTCGCCGGTGTGCAGCCAGCCGTCCGGGGTGATCGTGCGGGCGGTGGCCTCGGGGTCGTCCAGGTAGCCGCGCATCACGGTGAAGCCGCGGACCAGGATCTCGCCGGGCTCGCCGGGCGGCAGCGCCGCGCCGCCGGGGCCGACGATGCGGATCTCGGTGCCGGGCAGCGCCACCCCGGTGGTGTGCGCGATGGTCTCGGGGTCGGCGTCCACCGGGCACACCGACACCACGCCGCACGACTCGCTCAGCCCGTAGGCGGTGAACACGTCGGGCACGCCGAGGTCGGCGCGGATGCGGCGGACCAGCTCGGCCGGCACGCTGGCCGCGCCGGTCCCGGCCAGCCGCAGCGTGCCGGCGGGGCGGTCCGGCAGCTCCAGCAGCGAGGTGAAGACGGTCGGCGGGCCCATCAGGACGGTGATCTCCTCGGCGGCGATCCGCTCGACGGCCCGCGCCACGTCGAACACCGGCTCGGGCACCATCGTGACGCCGTTGAGCAGGCACACCAGCACGCCGAACTTGTAGCCGAAGGTGTGGAAGAACGGGTTGACCAGCAGGTAGCGGTCGCCGGTCCGCAGCGTCACCGCCGCCGACCAGGCCGCGAAGGTGCGCAGGTTCTGGCCGTGCGCGGTGACCACGCCCTTGGGCCGCCCGGTGGTGCCGGAGGTGAAGATGATGTCGCAGGGGTCGTCGGGCCCGACCGCCGCCGCGCGCTCGCGGTAGGCCGCCTCGGGCACCGCGTCGCCCGCCTTGAGGTAGGCGTCCCAGTCCGGCGCGTCGTTCAGCACGACGGTGCGCTCCAGCGCGGGCAGCTCCACGCCGGTGTCGGCCAGCATCCCGGGGTAGTCGTTGCCGAGGAAGCCGCGCACGGTGAACAGCAGGCGCGCGCCGGTGCGCAGCAGGATGTCGGCGGCCTCGGGCCCCCGGTAGCGGCTGTTGAGCGGGACCAGCACGGCCCCCGCGCACACCGCGCCGACCGCCGCGACGATCCACTGGCGGCCGTTGGGCGCCCAGACGGCGACGCGGTCGCCGGGCCGCACGCCGCAGGCCAGCGCGGCGCGGGCGGCGCGCTCGATCTCGGCGCACAGCCGCTCGAACGTCCAGCGCACCTCGTCGTCGACCAGCGCCTCGCGGTCGCCATGGGCCGCGGCGGCGTGGGCGACCAGTGCGGGGACGGTCGCGGGAAGCGGGGACATGGTGCTCTCCTTCGCCGGGGACGGGCGGCGCCGCCCCGGACGGGTGCGAGAGGGCGACCGGGGCGACGGCGCGGCCTTGACATGGAACCACACCGATGCTTCTA
The DNA here is from genome assembly GCA_050936435.1 of Spirillospora sp. CA-253888. Lineage (GTDB taxonomy): Bacteria > Actinomycetota > Actinomycetes > Streptosporangiales > Streptosporangiaceae > Spirillospora. The sequence continues at coordinate 1,573,529 of JBNJMT010000001.1, read as the reverse complement.
ATCGGAATGTTTCTAATCGAAATATTCCGATCGGATCCTGGGAGGCGTCATGGCGCGCGGCGAGACGGTGGACGGCGAGGCGATGCGGCGGGTGCTCGGGGCGTTCGCGGGCGGTGTCGTGGTGGTGACGGCCCTGTCCGAGAGCGGGGACGGGGGCGGCGGCGAGCCGGTGGGCATGGCCTGCCAGTCGTTCTCCTCGCTGTCGCTGGACCCGCCGCTGGTGGTGTTCTGCCCGGCCGAGACCTCCACGACCTGGCCGCGCATCCGCGCCGCCGGCCGGTTCGCGGTCAACGTCCTGGCCGAGGACCAGCGGGAGACGTGCGCGGCGATGGCGCGCGGCGGATCGGGCGGCGGAGGGAAGTTCGGCGGGGTGCCCTGGCGCCCGGCGCCCGGCGGCTCCCCGCTGCTGGACGGCGCGCTCGCCTGGATCGAGGCCGACATCGACCGGGAGCTGCCCGGCGGCGACCACTCGGTGGTCATCGGCCGCGTCACCGCGCTCGGCGCCGGACGCGACGCCGGGCCGCTGCTGTTCTTCCGCAGCCGCTTCGGCGCGCTCGGCGAGCCCGCGGCCGTCTAGCCGGAGACGTCCGCCCCGCCGGTGCCGCCGTCGCCGCCGGAGGGGGCGGTGCGTCCCCGGGCCTCCATCTCGGCGAGGTCGGCGAGCATCTGCCGCGTCAGGTCGCGCTCGGCCGCGTAGTAGCGCTCGGACCAGCGCAGCACGAGCTCGGTGTAGGCCCACTCGGGGTTCTCGGCGGCGCCCTCGGCGTCCGCCTCGGCGCGGCGGCGCATCCTGTCGGCGTACTCGCCGTGCTCCTCCAGGATCCGCCGCAGCCGGTCGGGGGCCATCAGGTGGCCGAGCCAGGCGCGCAGCATGACGCCGTGCTTGAGGACCGGCGGCTCGACCGGGGCCCGGTCGGCCCAGCGCGCCACGGCGGCCAGGCCCTCCTCGGTGATCCGGTAGACGCGCTTGGCGCGGGTGCTCTCGGTCAGCTCGACCCGGGAGGCGGCGAGCCCGGCCTTCTCCAGCCGCTTCAGCTCGCCGTAGATCTGGCTGAACGAGGGGCTCCAGTAGAAGAACTTCAGGCTCCAGTCGGCCCATTTCTTCAGGTCGTAGCCCGACAGCTCCTCGCCGAACGACAGCAGCCCGAGCACCGCCCAGCTCGTCGGCGGCAGCTCCGGGAGGGCGGGGCCGGACGCGTGGTCGTCGCTCGTCGGGGTCACCGGGCCAGCCTAGCCCCGGATCGACCGGATCGGAGTGTGGCGCTCCCCGCATATATCTGTTAGGAATATGCCGAAACGGAATACAGGAGGATCCCCGTGAAGTTCTCGATGATCTTCGAGGCGCAGCTGACCGACCCGACCCCCCAGCGCGAGCAGCAGGTGATCCGCGACTGCGTCGACCAGGCCGTCTACGCCGAGCGGATGGGCTTCGACCGGATCTGGGCGGTCGAGCACCACTCGCTGTACCGGTACGCGCACATGAGCGCTTCGGAGATCTTCCTGACCTGGGTCGCCGCCCGCACCAGCCGCATCCGCATCGGCCACGGCGTGGTGACGATGCCGTTCGGCTTCCAGCACCCGGTCCGCGTCGCCGAGCGCGCCGCGATGCTGGACGTGCTGTCGGGCGGCCGCGTGGACATCGGCGCCGGGCGCGGCGCGACCCGCCAGGAGATGTCGATGTACGGGGTGCAGCCCAAGGACACCTATCCCCAGATGGAGGAGGCGCTGCGCATCTTCGGCAAGGCGTGGGAGGAGGAGGTGTTCGAGTGGCACGGGTCCATCGACATCGGCCCCGGCCGCATCCTGCCGCGCCCCGTCCAGGACCCGCACCCGCCGCTGTTCCTCGCCTGCTCCAAGCACGACACGCTGCGGCTGGCCGGCGAGTGGGGCGTCGGCGCGCTGGTGATGGGCTTCGCCGGCGCCGACGACGTCCGCGAGATGCGCAAGGTCTACGACGAGGCCGTCGCCACCCGCACCGGCGACAAGCTGGTCGCCTCGGTCGCCAACGACCACTTCGCCGCGCTGTGCCCGACCATCGTGCTGGACGACGCCGCCGAGGCGTTCCGCATCGGGGCGCGCGGCCAGCGGTTCTTCGCCGAGTCGATCGCGCACTGGTACGGCAACGGGCCCGAGCCCAAGGAGGACACCGAGCACGACGACAACGCCGCCGAGATCCGCAAGGACAGGGAGGCGCTGGTCGCCAAGCTGCACGAGGCCGCCATCCCGGCGCGCCCCTCCGACACCGGCACCTACAACGTCGACCACGCCTACGGCGACGCCGACACCGCCATCGCCTACGTCGAGCGCCTTGCGGAGATCGGCGTGGACGAGGTCAACTGCCTCATCCAGATGGGCACCGTGCCGCAGGAGGTCTGCATGGAGACGATCAGGCAGTGGGGCGAGAAGGTCATCCCGCACTTCCGCGCCAAGGAGGGCGCGTGACCCCGAACGGCGGGCTGGACGGCAGGTTGGACGGCAGCTTGGACGGCAAGGTCGCGATCGTCACGGGCGCGGCCCGTGGCCAGGGGGCGGTGGAGGCCCGCCTGCTGGCCGAGGCGGGAGCCCGCGTCGTGGTCGCCGACGTGCTGGAGGAAGGGCGCGAGGTGGCCGCCGGGATCGGCGAGGCGGCGCGCTTCGTCCACCACGACGTCACCGACGCGGCGTCCTGGGCCAACGTCGTCGCCGCGGCCACCGGCGCGTTCGGCCGGCTGGACGTCCTGGTCAACAACGCGGGCATCTGGCGCACCGCCCCCGTCGACCGGGAGACCGAGGAGCGCTTCGAGCTGATCCTGCGCGTCAACCTGATCGGGCCGTTCCTCGGCATCAAGGCGGCCGTGCCCGCCCTGCGCGCGGCCGGCGGCGGCTCGATCGTCAACATCTCCTCGACGGCGGGCCTGCGCGGCATCCCCGGCCACAGCGCCTACGGGGCCTCGAAGTTCGGCCTGCGCGGCCTGACCCGTTCGGCGGCCCTGGACCTCGCCCCCGACGGCATCCGCGTCAACTCGGTCCACCCCGGCACGATCGACACCCCGATGGTCGCGGCGGCGGGCTTCGAGCGGGGCGAGGGCAACTACGACCGCGTCCCGCTGGGCCGGGTGGGCGTCCCGGAGGACGTGGCGGGCCTGGTGCTGTTCCTGGCCTCCGACGCGTCGTCCTACATCACCGGCACCGAGTTCGCGGTGGACGGCGGCCTCACCACCAACTGACCCCCCGGGGCGACGGCCCGGCTCCCCATGCGGGAGCCGGGCCGTCGTCCTTCCAGGCGCTCGGCCCGCAGTCACAGAAGGGACATCAGGCGGGCGCGGTGCTCGGAGGGGGAGCCCCAGGCCGTGTGCAGGGCGCGGGCCTTGCGGATCCACAACGACGGGTCGTACTCGTCGGTGTAGGCGATCGCGCCGTGGACCTGGAGGGCCGTCTTGGCGGTGCCGTAGGAGGACTCGGACGCCGCCGCCTTCGCGGCCGACGCGTCGCGGGCGAAGTCGGGACCGCCGTAGGACAGGGCCGCGGCGTGGACGAGGGGACGGGCGAACTCCAGCTCCACCAGCGCGCCGGCCAGGTGGTGCTTCACCGCCTGGAACTCGCCGATCGGGCGGCCGAACTGCTTGCGGGTCCCGGCGTAGTCCACCGACACCTCCAGCAGGCGGCGGCCGACGCCGATCTGCTGCGCGGCGCAGGCCAGGACGCCGAGGTCCAGCCCGCTCCCGGCCACGGGGCCCAGGGCGCGGACCGGGGCCGCCTCGAACAGGCGGCGGGCCGGGTCCAGCGACGTGCGCCGCTCGCCCGCGGGCTCGGCGACGTGCAGCAGGCCGTCCCGGACCGCGAGGACCAGGTCGGCGGCGTCGGCGTCCAGCGCGTACGGCCGGGCCACCGACACCAGCGCCTCCCCGGCGGCGATGCGGGGCAGCCACTCGGCCGCGGCGTCGCCGCCGACCTCCGCCAGGAGCGCCGCGGCGGCGACCGTCTCCACCACGGGGCCGGGCACCGCGTGCCGGCCCAGCTCGTGGAGGGCGGTCACCAGCTCCACCGGGAGGACGCCCGCGCCGTCGTGCTCCTCGGGGACGGCCAGCGCGAACACGCCCGCCTCCGCGAGCGCCCGCCAGACGCGCAGGCCCGGGGCGTGGTCGCCCGCCGACCACGCGCGGACGGCCCCCGGTGTGTCGGAGCGCTCCAGGAGCTTGTGCAGGCTGTCGGCGAACAGCCGCTGGTCCCCGTCCAGGACGAACTTCATCGCGGTCCCCTCGGCAGGCCGAGCAGCCGCTCGGCGATCACATTGCGCTGGATCTCGTTGGTGCCGGCGTAGATCGGCCCGGCCAGCGCGAACACGTAGCCCTCCAGCCACTCGGAGTCCAGCTCGCCGTCGTCGCCCAGCAGGTCCAGGGCCGTCTCGTGCAGGGCGATGTCGAACTCCGACCAGAACACCTTGTTCAGGCTGGACTCGGCGCCGATGTCGTCGGTGCGCGAGATGGTCTCGAACCCCTTGAGCCGGTAGGCGCGCGCCTTGATCCAGGCGTCGGCGACCCGGTCGCGCAGCGCGGTGTCGGACGGGTCGGCCCGCTCCCGCCACAGCTCCAGCAGCCGGTCCGCCGCCGCGGTGTAGCGGCCGGGGGAGCGCAGCGTCAGGCCGCGTTCGTTGCCGGCGGTGGACATCGCGACCCGCCAGCCGTCGCCCGGCTCGCCGATCACGTCGGCGTCGGGCACGAACACCTCGTCCAGGAACAGTTCGGCGAAGGCGGGCTTGCCGTCCAGGCGGCCGATCGGGCGGACCGTGACGCCCTCGGCGTCCAGCGGGAACATCAGGTAGGTCAGGCCCCGGTGCCGCTGCGAGGCGGGGTCGGAGCGGAACAGCCCGAAGCCCCGGTCGGCGAACGCCGCGCGCGAGCTCCAGGTCTTCTGCCCGTTCAGCCGCCAGCCGCCGTCCACGCGGGTGGCGGTGGCGCGCAGCGCGGCCAGGTCGCTGCCCGCGCCCGGCTCCGACCACGCCTGCGCCCAGACGACCTCGCCCGCGGCCATCGGCGGCAGGATCCGGGCCAGCTGCTCGGGGGTGCCGTGCTCCAGCAGGGTGGGCGCGAGCAGGTTGATGCCGTTCTGGCTGACGCGGCCGGGCGCGCCCGCCGCGTAGTACTCCTCCTCGAAGACCAGCCAGTCGAGGGGGGAGGCGTTCCGGCCGCCGTACTCCTCGGGCCAGGAGACCACCGACAGCCGCGCCTCGCCCAGCCTGCGCTCCCACGCGCGGTGGGCGGCGAAGCCCTCCCCGGTCTCCAGGGACGGCAGCGGCTCGGCGGGCACGTTGGCGGCGAGCCAGTCGCGGACCTCGGCGCGGAACGCCTCCTGCCCGGGCGGGAAATCAAGATCCATTGTTGGCCGCCTTCATCGATCGGGGGTCCATGCCGGCCAGCGGGTCGGGGGAGGTCTCGGCGTTGTGGGCGTGCGCCAGGTGGTGCAGGCCGAACACCGAGTCCATCCCGGCGTGCAGGCCCTGGAGGTCCTCGGCCTGGTTGACGGCCTTCTTGGTCAGCGCCAGGCCGAAGCGCGGCATCCGCGCGATCCGCTCGGCGAGCGCGAAGGTCTGCTCCTCCAGCTCCTCGCGCGGCACCACGCGGTTGACCCAGCCCAGCTCGTGGGCGCGCGCCGCGCTCATCCGGTCGCCGGTGAACAGGAACTCCTTGGCCACGCGCGGCGGCATGACCCACGGGTGCGCGAAGTACTCCACGCCCGGGATGCCCATCCGCACCACCGGGTCGGCGAAGAACGCGTCCTCGCTCGCCACGATCAGGTCGCACACCCAGGCCAGCATCAGCCCGCCCGCCACGCACGCGCCCTGCACCGAGGCGATCATCGGCTTGGGCAGCTCCCGCCAGCGGCGGCACATGCCGAGGTAGACCTCCGACTCGCGGGCGAAGCGGCCCTCGGCGCCCGCCTTGCCGACGTGGTCCCACCACAGCCCCGCGCGGCGCGGGAAGCTCCGGTCGGCGTCGCGGCCCGGCGTGCCGATGTCGTGCCCGGCCGAGAAGTGCGGGCCCGCGCCCGCCAGCACCACGACCTTGACCTCGTCGTCGTCGGCGGCCCGCCGGAACGCCTCGTCCAGCGCGTAGGTCATCGCCGAGTTCTGCGCGTTGCGGTACTCGGGCCGGTCCATGGTCACGACCGCGACAGGACCGCGCCGCTCGTAGCGGACGACCATCCGTCCCCCTTTAGTTCTAACAACTGTTTGGTAGATTAAAACACGTGCCCCCGCACCCGGAGCGGGCGCGGGGGCCGGTTCGGGCGGGCCGCCGGATCAGCGCGCGGTCAGCCGGTGGCGCAGCTCGGCGGCGGTACGGCCGTCCACGCCCAGCCCGACGCGGATGTAGCGGTCGAGCGAGCCGTAGTGGCGGCGCACCTGCTCCAGCGCGGCGCCCAGGTAGTCGGTCCGCACCTCCTGCACCGGGACCAGCAGCCGCGGGTCCCGCATGTACCCGGCCGCCTTCAGCTGCTCGCGGACCTTGGCGTCGGCCTCGGCGCGGTAGGCGTTGGACAGCAGGAAGTCGCGCTCGGCGGTCCGGTGGTCCACGCCCAGCACGCGCAGCAGCAGGTAGGCGGTCCAGCCGGTGCGGTCCTTGCCGCTGGTGCAGTGGAACACCAGGGGAGTGGTGCGCCGCCCCGCCATCTCCCGCAGGGTCGCGCCGAACGCCGCCCGCGACCGCGGGTCGGTCACGAAGCCGCGGTAGACGCCGCGCAGCAGCTCCGCGGCCCGGTCGCCGCCCAGCACCTGCTCCTGCCGCACCGGGTCCTTGGAGCCGATCGCGCTGTTGACGGCGACGAACATGCCGGTGTCGTCGACCGGCCGCGCGGTCGCCGAGAGCCCGGCCGGAAGCCTGTCGGGACCGTCGGCGCCGACCTCCACGGGGGTGCGGAAGTCCACCACGCGCCGCACGCCGAGCCTGGCCAGCGCGGCCTTGTCGGCGTCGGTGAACTTGTTGAGGGCGTCGGCGCGGTAGACCTTGCCGCTGCGCACCCGGGCGCCCGACCGGGTCCGGTGGCCGCCGAGGTCGCGGAAGTTGGCGGTGCCCTGGAACCGGTCGACCGGCTGCTGCGCCTGCGGCGGCGCCGGAACGTGCGGCCGCGCGGCGGCGTGGACGGGGGCGGGGGCGGCGACGCCCGCGGCGAGCACGGCGGCCAGGGCGACGCCGGCGGCGCGGGTGGACGGAGCGCGCATGGGAACGGGCCTCCAGGGGGTCGAGGGGTGATGGGGCGATGTAACCCGGATCACAGTCGGTCCGCGAAGGAGCACTCCCGATGAGCGGGATACCGTACGGCTTTCGTGGCCGCCTGGTGCATAGCGTCACGCCATGCTCACCGACGAAGAGCGGCGGACGGCGGCCGACCGGCTGCTGACCGCCGAACTGGACCGTGCGCCGATCGCCCCGCTGGCCGAGACCTGGCCGGGCATCGACGCCGCCGACGCCTACCGGATCCAGCTCGTCAACATCGGCCGCCGGGTGGCCGCGGGCGCGACCGTGCGCGGCCACAAGGTCGGCCTGTCGTCCGAGGCGATGCAGCGGATGATGGGCGTGGACGAGCCCGACTACGGCCACCTGCTCGCCGACATGGAGCTGCGCGAGGACGAGCCGGTGCGGGCCGCCCGCTACTGCGCGCCGCGCGTGGAGGTGGAGGTCGGGTTCGTGCTGGGCGCCGACCTGCCCGGCGAGGACTGCGCCGAGGCCGACGTGCTCGCCGCCACCGAACGCGTGGTGCCCGCGCTGGAGCTGATCGACAGCCGCATCCGGGACTGGCGGATCGGCCTCGCCGACACCATCGCCGACAACGCCTCCTCGGCCGGGTTCGTCATCGGCGCGGGCGTCGCCCCCGCCGGCCTGGACCTCACCGCCATCGAGGCGACCCTCTACCGCGACGGCGAGCCGGTCGCCTCCGGGCGCTCCGACGCGGTGCTCGGCGACCCGGCCATCGCCGTGGCGTGGCTGGCCCGCACGGTCGCCCGCTTCGGCGTCCGGCTGGAGGCCGGGCACCTCGTCCTGCCCGGCTCGTGCACCCGCGCCTTCGACGTCGCCGCCGGATCCACCTACACCGCCGACTTCACCGGGCTCGGCCCGGTCGCACTGACCTTCGTCTGAACAGGGGAACCATGGCCACCGCCGCCATCGTCGGGCCGGGCAACATCGGCACCGACCTGCTGTACAAGCTGCTGCGCAGCCCGCACATCGAACCGCGCTACATGATCGGCGTGGACCCCGCCAGCGAGGGCCTGCGGCGCGCCGCCGACCTCGGCCTGGAGACCAGCCACGAGGGGATCGACTGGCTGCTGGACCGGCCCGAGCTGCCCGACCTGGTCTTCGAGGCGACCTCGGCCTACGTGCACCGCGCCGCCGCGCCCCGCTACGCCGAGGCCGGCATCCGCGCGATCGACCTGACCCCGGCCGCGGTCGGCCCGGCCGTGGTGCCCCCGGCCAACCTGCGCGCCCACCTGGACGCGCCCAACGTCAACCTCATCACCTGCGGCGGCCAGGCCACCATCCCGATGGTGCACGCGGTCTCGCGCGTGGTGCCGGTCGAGTACGCCGAGATCGTCGCCTCGGTCGCCTCGGTGTCGGCCGGCCCCGGCACCCGCGCCAACATCGACGAGTTCACCCGCACCACCGCGCGCGGCGTCGAGACGATCGGCGGCGCCGCCACCGGCAAGGCGATCATCATCCTGAACCCGGCCGAGCCGCCGGTGGTCATGCGCGACACCGTCTTCTGCGCGATCCCGGCCGGCGCCGACCACGCGGCGATCACGGCCTCGATCGAGCGGGTCGCCGCCGAGGTCGCCGGGTACGTGCCCGGCTACCGGCTGCGCACCGCGCCGCAGTTCGACGAGATCGACGGCCGCGCCCGGGTCGCGATCTTCCTGGAGGTCGAGGGCGCGGGCGACTTCCTGCCGCCCTACGCCGGCAACCTCGACATCATGACCGCCGCGGCGACCAAGGTCGGCGAGCAGATCGCCCAGCACCTGAAGGGGGCCTAGCCATGCCCTACTCCGACACCCTGGACATCCGGATCACCGACTCCTCGCTGCGCGACGGGTCGCACCACAAGCGCCACCGGTTCACCGTCGCCGACGTCGAGCGGATCGTCGGCGCGCTGGACGCCGCCGGCGTCCCGGTCATCGAGGTCGCGCACGGCGACGGGCTGGGCGGGTCCTCGTTCAACTACGGCTTCTCGGCCGTCCCCGAGCAGGAGCTGATCAGGGCGGCGGTGCGCACCGCGACCCGCGCCCGGATCGCGTTCCTGATGCTGCCCGGCGTGGGCGTCAAGGACGACATCCGCCAGGCCGCCGACAACGGCGCGTCGATCTGCCGCATCGCCACGCACTGCACCGAGGCCGACGTGTCGGTGCAGCACTTCGGCCTGGCCCGCGAGCTGGGCCTGGAGACCGTCGGGTTCCTGATGATGTCGCACTCCCAGCCGCCGGAGGTGCTGGCGCGGCAGGCGCGCGTCATGGCCGACGCGGGCTGCCAGTGCGTCTACGTCGTGGACTCGGCGGGCGCCCTCGTGCTGGAGCAGACCGCCGACCGCGTCTCGGCCCTGGTCGCCGAGCTGGGCGACGACGCGCAGGTCGGCTTCCACGGCCACGAGAACCTGGGGCTGGGCGTGGCCAACAGCGTCGCGGCCGTCCGCGCCGGCGCGCTCCAGATCGACGGCTCGGTGCGCCGGTTCGGCGCGGGCGCGGGCAACACGCCGGTCGAGGCGTTCGTCGCGGTCTGCGACAAGCTCGGCCTGGCCACCGGCGTCGACGTGTTCGCCGTCGCCGACGCGGCCGAGGACGTCGTCCGCCCCATCATGGGCCAGGAGTGCCTGCTGGGCCGGATGGAGCTGATGATGGGCTACGCCGGCGTCTACTCCAGCTTCCTCAAGCACGCCGAACGGCTGGCCGACCGCTACGGCGTCTCCGGCGCGCAGATCCTGATGGAGGCGGGCCGCCGCAAGCTGATCGGCGGACAGGAGGACCAGCTCATCGAGATCGCGGTGGAGCTGTCCGCCGCGAACTGACCCCTCGATCCCCGTCGCCGGCGCGGTCGTCGCGCCCCGCACCGCACCGGCGACGGCACCTACATCCAGTCGGAGCGGCGGGCCCACACCGCGAGCATGTCCAGCGTGCCCGGCGGCAGCTCCGCCGGAGCGGCGCCGGACCCGTGCGCGTCCGCCTCGTGCGCGGGGCGCGCGTGGGTGGGCGCCCGCCGCAGCCGCTGGACCTCGGCGGACCGCGCGCCCTGCGCCGCACGGTGCGGGAGCGACAGCGCCCGGCAGACCGCCCCGGCCGTCGCCAGCAGCAGCGGCGTCAACCGCCGCACGTCGGTCCGCGCCACCGGGCCGTACAGGGAGATCGCGGCGACGGGACGGCCCGTCGCGTCGCGCAGCGCGGCGGCCATCTCCACCACGCCGCGCCGGGTCTCCTCCCGGTCCACCGCCACCCCGTGCTCGCGGACGCGCACGATCTCCCGCCGCACCGCCTCCAGCTCGGCGGCGCGCCGCGACACCCGCTCCGGAGCCGCCTCGTACGGCGGCCGTCCCGAAGCCCCGGCCTGGTGCGCCCGATGGCCCGGGGCGGGGCGACCGACGCCGCGAGGCCGGTGGACCGGCGGGACGATGCGCCCCGCGGCGCGGACGGCGGGCCTCGGCGGCGCGGCCGCCAGCGCGTCCTCCACCAGGCCGCGGTCGGCGTAGGCGAGCATCGCCCGGCCCGCCGCCGTCCACACCGTGTGCTGCCGGCCGCCCACCAGCGTCCCAGCGGGACCGGCGTCCGCGCCGGGCAGCGCGCCGATCTGCTCCAGCCAGACCACCTCGTGCTCGTCCGGCACGCCCAGGCGCACCACCGCGCCGGTCGCCTCGCGCAGGGCGCGCAGGTGCGGCAGGGCGGTGGTGCGCAGGTGGTTCTGGTGGGCGGCCAGCGTGCCGAGCTCCACCAGGCCGAGCCCGAGCCGGTACCGCGAGCCGGTGCGCTCCAGCGCCTTGAGCTGCACGAGCTGGTCCAGGATGCGGTGCGCCGACGAGCGCGGCAGCCCGGTGCGCCGCACCACGTCGGTCAGCGAGAGCTCGGGCGAGGCGTCGGCGAAGGTGTACAGGATGCGGGCCGCGCGGGCCAGCATCGACGCCTCCAGGACCGACGCGGTCGCCGCGGCGGGAATGGCCATGGTGCCCTCTTCCTCCCGCCGAGCGGGAACCGCCCGCCGGAGTCCGGGCCCCGTAAGGGCCTTTCCCCGGCGCGGGCCGGCACGCGCGGGGGACCGCGTTGCCGGGATCACGAAAGTAAGCGCTCGGTCTCCCGCTCACCGGGAAACCCCTTATTTCTAATTGGAACACCGCAGGTAGCGTGCTCGCAACCCCCGCCGGTGACCTGGCTCACGTCCGTCCCGGCGCCACCCCAAGGAGCGAGCATGAGCGACAAGGTTGTCGAGGCCGTCCGCGACCTCGTCCCGGTCATCCGGGAGCGCGCCGACGAGGCCGAGCAGGCGCGGCGCGTCCCCGACGCCACCATCCGCGAGCTGACCGAGACCGGGCTGTTCCGGATGCTCCAGCCCGCCCGGTACGGGGGGCTGGAGGCCGACCCGGTCGCGTTCTACACCGCCGTCCGGGAGATCGGCGCCGCCTGTGGCTCGACCGCCTGGGTCGCCTCGGTGCTGGGCGTGCACCCCTGGCAGATGGGCCTGTTCCCCGTGCGGGCGCAGGACGAGGTGTGGGGGGAGACGCCCGACGCGCGGATCTCCTCCTCCTACGCGCCCACCGGCAAGGTCACCAAGGTGGACGGCGGCTACCGCGTCAGCGGCCGGTGGAACTTCTCCTCCGGCTGCGACCACGCCGACTGGGCCTTCCTCGGCGGCCTGGTGCCCGGCGCCGACGGCCAGATCGTGGACGCCGGTACGTTCCTGCTGCCCCGCGCCGACTACCGGATCGACGACGTGTGGGACACCGTCGGCCTGCGCGGCACCGGCAGCAACGACATCGTGGTGGAGGACGCCTTCGTCCCCGAGCACCGGATGCTGAGCTGGGCGCGCACCTCGGTCTGCGACTGCCCCGGCCACGAGGTCAACACCGCGCCGCTGTACCGGCTGCCGTTCGCGTCGGTGTTCACCACCACCATCTCCACCCCGATCGTCGGCATGGCGCAGGGCGCGATGGACGCCTACGTCAAGGCCGCCCGCGAGCGCATCCGCGCCTCCTACGGCGGCCAGAAGGTGGCCGAGGACCCGCACGCCCAGGTCCGCATCGCCACCGCCGCCAGCGACATCGACGCCGCCTGGCTGCTGATGGAGCGCAACATCGCCGAGCTGATGGCGTGCGCGAAGGCGGGCGCGGAGTTCCCGCTGAAGCTGCGCCTGCGCACCCGCCGCGACCAGGTGCTGGCCACCCAGCGCGCCATCCGCGCGGTGGACCTGCTGTTCGAGAACGCGGGCGGCCGCGCCCTGAAGAAGGGCAACGCCGTGCAGCGCCTGTGGCGCGACGCCCACTCCGGCCGCGTCCACGCCGCCAACGACCCCGAGCGCGCCCTGGAGCTCTACGGCAAGGGGGCGCTCGGCCTGGACGTCCAGGACGTGATGATCTGATGTCCCTCACCTACGAGAGCACCTCGCGCACCGGCAAGGCGGGCGGGCTGACCCTGCACTACAACGAGGCAGGCTCCGCCGATGCCCCGGTCGTCGTCATGCTGCACGGCGGCGGCCCCGGCGCGTCCGGCTGGAGCAACTTCGGCCCCAACCTGCCGGTGTTCGCCGAGCACTTCCGCACCCTGCTGGTGGACCAGCCCGGCTACGGCGCCTCCGACAAGCCCGAGCGGTTCGCCAAGCAGTTCTTCACCGCCTCCGCCGACGCGGTCGTGGCGCTGCTGGACGGCCTCGGCATCGCCAAGGCGCACCTCATCGGCAACTCCCTGGGCGGCGGCACCGCCGCCCGCATGGCCATCGACCACCCCGACCGGGTGGACCGCCTGGTGCTGATGGGCCCCGGCGGCGTCAGCCTCAACGTGTTCTCCGCCGACCCCACCGAGGGCATCAAGCGGCTGTTCGAGTTCTCCGCCTCGGCCGAGCCGACCCGCGAGAGGCTGGCGGCGTTCCTGCGCACGCTGGTGGTGGACCAGTCGCTGGTCACCGACGAGCTGATCGAGGAGCGGTTCGCGCAGGCGATCGACCCCGAGTCGCGGCGCGGCAACGCCGCGATGGCCGCCACCTTCGCCGACCCCGACATGGCCGCCGACTCGATGTTGTGGGCCCAGGCCTACCGCATCCGCCACCAGACGCTGCTGACCTGGGGCCGCGAGGACCGCGCCAACCCGCTGGACGGCGCGCTGGTGGCGCTGAAGACCATCCCCAACGCCCGCCTGCACGTGTTCCCGCACTGCGGCCACTGGGCGCAGCTGGAGCGGTTCGACGAGTTCAACCGCCTCACCCTCGACTTCCTGAAGGACGCCCGATGATCCACTCCCTCGGATACCTGCGCTTCGAGACCGCCGAGCCCGACCAGTGGCGCGCCTTCGGCGGCGAGGTGCTCGGCCTGGTCGAGACCTCCGGCCCGCGCGAGGACGCGCTGTACTTCCGGATGGACGAGCACGCCCACCGCTTCGCCTTCCTGCCCGGCGAGACCGACCGGCTGCTGGCGATCGGCTGGGAGATCGCGAGCCGCGCCGCGTTCCGCGCCACGGTCGAGCGGCTGGAGAACGCGGGCCACGCCGTCAAGCCCGGCACGGCCGAGGAGACCGCCGACCGGCGCGTGGAAGAACTCGCCCACGTGGACGACCCGCACGGCAACCACCTGGAGCTGTACTACGGCCCGGCCCTGGACCACGCCCCCGTCGTCACCCCGCACGGCGAGCGCTTCGTCACCGGCCCGCTCGGCCTCGGCCACGTCGTGGTCACCGCCGGCGACATCGACGCCTCCTACGACTTCTACACCGAGCTGCTGGGCTTCCGGCACCGCGACTCGATCCGCTTCCCCGCCGCGGCCATGGGCGGCACGCCCGAGGACGGCCTGAACTTCGTCCGCTTCCTCGGCTGCAACCCCCGCCACCACAGCCTCGGCCTGTGCGAGGCCAAGGCGCCCGCCTCCATCGTGCACTTCATGCTGGAGCTGGAGACCCTGGACGACGTGGGCCGCGGCATCGACCGGTTCACCAGGGCCGGGATGCCGATCCTCCAGTCCCTGGGCCGGCACACCAACGACAAGATGGTGTCGTTCTACGCCGCGACCCCCGGCGGGTTCATGGTCGAGTACGGCTTCGACGCGATCCTGGTGGACGACGCCACCTGGTCCGCCAAGGAGATCACCGAGGACGCCTACTGGGGGCACCAGTGGAGCGCGTGACCGGCGACCGCGACCCGGCCGACCTGTCCCGCACCTTCCGCGACGTGCTGGGCCGGTTCGCCTCCGGGATCACCGTGGTGACCTCCCTGGCCGACGACGGCCCGGCCGGGTTCGCCTGCCAGTCGTTCGCCTCGTTGTCGCTGGACCCGCCGCTGGTGCTGTTCTGCGTGGCCAAGACCTCCACGAGCTGGCCGCGCATCCGCGCCACCGGCCGGTTCGCGGTCAACATCCTGGCCGCCGACCAGCGCGACGAGTGCCGCGCGTTCGCGGTGCCCGGGGGCGACAAGTTCGCCGGGCTCGCCTGGAGCCGTTCGACCTACGGCACCGCCCACCTGGACGGCGCGCTCGCCGTCGTGGACTGCCTGATCGAGGACGTCCACGAGGCCGGCGACCACTACGTGGTGATCGGCGCGGTCCGCGACCTGCGCGACCACCGCGACCACCCGCCCCTGCTGTACTTCCGCGGCGCCTACGCCGACGGGGTCTTCACCTGAGGAGAGCCATGGACTGGGATCACGAGTACGACGTGGTGGTGGTCGGCTCCGGCGCCGGCGGCCTCACCGCCGCGATCACCGCCGGGCTGCACGGCCTGTCGGCGCTGGTGGCGGAGAAGGCCTCGGTGTACGGCGGCTCGTCGTCGCTGTCGGGCGGCGGGGTGTGGATCCCCCGCAACGTCTTCCTGGAGGAGGCCGGCGTCGCCGACACCGCCGAGGACGCCCGCGCCTACCTGGAGGCCACCGTCGGCGACCGCGTCCCGGCCGAGCGCAAGGAGGCGTACCTGGCGCGCGGCCCGGAGATGATGCGGTTCCTGCGCGACCGCACCCGCTGGGTGCGCTTCACCTGGGCCAAGGGCTACTCGGACTACTACCCCGAGCGGCCCGGCGGCCGCCCGACCGGCCGCTCGGTCGAGCCCGCCATCGTGGACGGCAAGCTGCTCGGCCCCGAGCTCGCCCGGATGCGCCGCGCCGGGCTGCCCACCTACGGCATGACGATGACCGGCTACGAGTTCGGCAAGATCAACATGATCACGCGGACGTGGCAGGGCAGGGCGACCGCGCTGAAGGTCGGGCTGCGCGGCGTCCGCGCCCTGCTCACCGGGCGCAGGCCGCTGTCGCTGGGCGAGGCGCTGATCGCGCGGCTGCGGCTGGCGCTGGCCGACGCGGGCGGCCACCTGTGGCTGGACTCCCCGTTCCGCGACCTGGTGATCGAGGACGGTGCGGTCACCGGCGTCCGCGTCCGGCACAAGGGCCGCGAGGTGACCGTCCGCGCCCGGCGCGGCGTCGTCCTGGCGGCGGGCGGCTTCTCCCTCAACCAGAAGCTGCGCGAGAAGTACCTGCCGAAGCCGACCCGCGCCGAGTGGTCGCACTCCTCCGAGGGCCAGGTCGGCGACGTCCTGGAGGCGGGGATCCGGGCCGGGGCCGCGCTGGACCTGATGGACAAGGTCTGGGGCGCGCCGTCGGTCCCGCGCCCCGAGGACAAGCCGTTCTTCCTGGTCGCCGACCGGGCCGTGCCCGGCATGGTGATCGTGGACGGCGACGGGCAGCGCTACCTCAACGAGTCGCTGCCGTACCACGAGTTCGTGGACCGCATGTACGCCCACGGCGAGCCCGCCATGAACTCCTGGCTCATCGTGGACAGGCGCGCCAAGAACCGCTACATCGTCGCCGGCCTGTTCCCCGGCCAGCCCTTCCCGAAGAAGTGGCGCGAGGGCGGCACCCTCAAGACCGGGGCCACGATCGCCGAGCTGGCCGAGCAGATCGGCGTGCCCGCCGACCGGCTCACCAAGACGGTCGAGCGGTTCAACCGCTTCGCCGAGGAGGGCAGGGACGCCGACTTCGGCCGCGGCGACAGCGCCTACGACAACTACTACGGCGACCCCACCCTCCCCAACCCCAACCTGCTGCCGCTGGCCAAGGGCCCCTTCCACGCCGTGCGCGTCGTCCCCGGCGACCTCGGCACCAAGGGCGGCCTGGTCACCGACGTCGACGCCCGCGTGCTGCGCGAGGACGGCACCGCCATCACCGGCCTGTACGCCACCGGCAACTGCTCGGCCTCGGTGATGGGCGAGACCTACCCGGGCCCCGGCGCGACCCTCGGCCCGTCCATGACCTTCGGCTACGCCGCCGTCACCCACCTGCTCGCCGACACCCCCGGAGGGACGCGATGAACCACCGCGTGATCGAGGCGGCCCCGCCGCCGGAGCGGTTCGCCCGAGGCTGGCACTGCCTGGGCCTCGCCGAGACCTACAAGGACGGCGAGCCGCACGCCGTGGAGGCGTTCGGGACCAAGCTCGTCGTCTTCCAGGGCGAGGGCGGCGGCCTCAGCGTCCTCAACGGCTTCTGCCCCCACATGGGCGGCGACCTCACCCAGGGCACCGTCAAGGGCGACGCGATCGCCTGCCCGTTCCACGACTGGCGCTGGGGCGGCGACGGCAAATGCGCGGGCATCCCCTACGCCAAGCGCGTCCCGCGCGGCGCCCGCACCCTGGCCTGGCCCACCCTGGAGCGCAACCAGCAGCTCTACGTCTGGAACGACCCCGAGGGCGACCCGCCGCCCGAGGGCGTCACCATCCCCGAGATCGCCGGCGCGGGCTCGCCGGAGTGGAGCAACTGGACCTGGAACACGCTGCGCGTGGACGGCTCCCACTGCCGCGAGATCGTCGACAACGTCGTGGACATGGCGCACTTCTTCTACATCCACTACGCGCTGCCGACCTACTTCAAGAACGTCTTCGAGGGCCACGTCGCCACCCAGTACTACGAGGGCGTCTCCCGCGACGACGCCTACCTCGGCTTCGTGCCCGGCACCGAGAACCAGAAGATCTCCCAGCGCTCCGAGGCGGCCTACCACGGCCCGTCCTACATGATCGACTACCTGTGGAACGAGGCCGAGGGCACCACGGTGGAGACCGTGCTGATCAACTGCCACTACCCGATCAGCCGCGACAGCTTCATGCTCCAGTGGGGCGTCATCGTCAAGAAGTTCCCCGGCATGGACGACGAGACCGCCGACGCCATGGCCGCGCAGGTCGCCGAGGGCGTGGGCCTCGGCTTCATGCAGGACGTCGAGATCTGGAAGAACAAGGCCCCGATCGACAACCCGCTGCTGTGCGACCAGGACGGCCCGGTCTACCAGCTGCGCCGCTGGTACGAGCAGTTCTACGTGGACGCCGCCGAGGTCGCGCCGGAGATGACCGACCGGTTCGAGTTCGAGATCGACACCGCCCGCGCCGTCCAGGCGTGGGAGCGGGAGGTGGCCGCCAACGTCGAGGCCGGGATCTCCTACTCGATGATCCCCAAGTCGATGCGGGCCGGCTGAGATGCGGCCGGTCGACTGCCGGGCCTGCGGCGTGCGGGTCCTGGTGGAGAAACGGAGCCTGCCGCACACCAGCGTCCAGTGGCCGACCGACGCGGTCGCCGCCTGCGCGGAGTTCGCCCCGCGGGCGGCGGCCGGGCGGCCGACCGCTCTCGTCCCGCACTGCACGGCGCTGCGGGGCTCGATCGAGCAGGCCGTGCGCGACGGCCTGCTGGAGGTCCCGGCCGATGTCTGAGCCCCGCGCCCTGACCGTGGCCGAGGTCGTCCGCGAGACGGCCGACGCGCACTCGCTGGTCTTCGACGCGACCCCGGACGAGCTGCCCTACCGGCCCGGCCAGTTCCTCACCCTGCGGCTGCCGGACGGCGCGGCCCGCTGCTACTCGCTGGCGAGCTCCCCGCACACCGGCGAGCGGCTGAAGGTGACCGTCAAGCGGGTGCCGGGCGGCCGGGCGTCCAACTGGATCTGCGACAACGTCGCCGCCGGGACGGTCCTGGAGGCGCTGCCGCCCGGCGGCACCTTCACCCCGCGCGAGCTGGACGGCGACCTGCTGCTGCTGGCGGCCGGCAGCGGCATCACGCCGGTCATGTCGGTCCTAACCTCGGCGCTGCTCGCCGGGGGCCGCGTCACGCTGGTGTACGCCAACCGCGACGAGTCCTCGGTCATCTTCGCCGCCGCCCTGCGCGACCTGGCCGCCGCCCATCCCGGCCGCCTCACGGCGGTCCACTGGCTGGAGAGCGTGCAGGGCCTGCCCACCGAGACCGCGCTGACCGGCCTGCTCGCGGGCCTGCGCGGCGGGGTCGCGGGGACCGAGGCGTTCGTGTGCGGCCCGGCGGGGTTCATGGAAGCCGCGACGGCGGCGCTGACCGGGCTCGGCGTGGCGCGCGTCCGCACCGAGCGGTTCCGCTCCCTCACCGAGGACCCGTTCGCCGCGCCCGCACCCGTCACCGGGGAGGCCGCCGCCCGCGTCGAGGTGGACCTGGACGGGGAGGTCAGCGAGCACGACTGGCCCGGCGAGGCGCGGCTGCTCGACGTGCTGCTGGCCGCCGGGCGGGACGCGCCGTTCTCCTGCCGGGAGGGCGCGTGCAGCGCCTGCGCCTGCCGGATCCTGGAAGGGGAGGTGAAGATGCTGACCAACGACGTCCTGGACGAGGCCGACCTGGCCGACGGATGGGTGCTGGCCTGCCAGTCGGTGCCGCTCAGCGAACGGGTCCGCGTCACCTACGAGGAGTGACCCGTCAGCCCGGCTCGTTGCCGGGCCGCCACTTGATCCCGCAGCCGAGGCTGGGCACGTGCGGCTCGGGCACGGCCTTGCCCGCCAGCACCAGGTCCAGGGCGGTCCGCAGCGACGAGCCGTCGGCCGGGACGTCGTTGCGCGGCCGGGCGCCGTCGAACTCGCCCCGGTAGGCCAGCCGCCGGTCGGCGTCGTACAGGAAGAAGTCGGGCGTGCAGGCCGCCTTGTAGGCCAGCGCCACCTGCTGGTCCTCGTCCACCAGGTAGGGGAAGCCGAACGACGCGCGCGCGGCCTGCTCCCTGAGGTGCTCGGGGCCGTCGTCGGGGTAGCGCGACACGTCGTTGCTGCAGACGGCGACGGTGGTGAGGCCGCGTTCGGCGTACTCGGCGGTGACCGCGCCGACGGCGCCCTCGATCCGCCGCACGTAGGGACAGTGATTGGACAGGAAGACCACCAGGAGGGCGGGGGAGCCGGTCAGCGCGCCGAGCGAGACCGTCCTCCCGTCGACGTCCGGCAAGGAGAAGTCGGGCGCGGGCGTACCGAGCGGGACCATGAACGATGCGATCGCCATGCGCCCCATTGTCACCCCTCGTCAACCAACCATGCGCTTGCTAGATTGGACGACCATGCCCTCCCAGGAACACATGAAGCAGGTCCTGCAGAGCTACATCGACGGTTTCGCCAAGGCCGACGCCGCGGCGCTGGCCGACCTGTTCGCCGACGACGCCGTGGTGGTCGACCCGGTGGGGCACCCGCCGGTCCACGGCCGCCCGGCGATCGACGAGTTCTACGCCAACGCCGTCGCCGCCGGGACCAGGCTCGTCCTGGACGCCCCGATCCGCGGCTCGTACGGCGACCGCGCCGCGATGGCGTTCACCGTCGAGGTCCCCGCGATGAACCTGCGCATCCGCGCCATCGACGTCATGACCTTCGACGCCGACGGGAAGATCAGCAGGATGGAGGCGCACTGGGGGCCGGACGACATCGAGCAGTGACGGCCGCCCGGCGATGGCCGCTAAAGGCCGGATCGCCCCGCCGAGGAGCGCCGTCCCCTCTAGGATGCTGGGAAACGCCGCCAGAAGGACCTTTGCGGAGCGAGCGCCATCAACAGGCTGTACCAGTCCCTGCTGCGTGACCCGGGGCCCGACCTCGGCGGACGGCTGCACCGAGCGTTCACCGGTTGGCTGGTCGAGCGCGGGTTCCCGGCGCTGCCCGCCGGCCGCCGCGTCGAGCACGAGCACGACGGCGTCGCCGTCCTGCTGGAGACCGCGCGCGGCTGCGGCCGCTTCGTGGTCGAGGACGGGCTGCTGCGGACCCGCGTCACCTACGGCGAGGCCGGCGCGGGCCCGCACGGCTGGGCGGTGGTCACCGTCGAGCAGACCGGCGAGGGGCAGGTGGAGGCGTACGCGCCCGGCTTCGTGCCCGCCTACCTGCGCACCGGCCGCATCACCGACGGCGGCGTGCACCTGCCCGACACCGCCGCCGAGCTGGACGAGAACGGCGTCGCCTACTTCCTGCCGGAGCTGACCCACCGCAACCGGCGCGTCCCGGTGATCGTGGTGGCGGTCGACCCGCAGGCCCGCGCCCGCGCCGAGCGCCTGGCCGCGGCCGTGGCGGGCGCGGCGTCGGTCGCGTGGCTGGCCGACCTGCCCGCCCAGGACCGCTTCAACGCCACCGTGGGCGACGACCTCGCCGTCTACGGCGGAGGCGTGCGCACCTACCTGCCGAACCTGGACCTCGCCCAGGAGAGCTACCCCATGCGGCACCGCGTGACCGGTGGCTCCACGGTCCGCAACCGGGGGATGCGGGCCCTGGACGTGCTGGCCGACCACGTGATGGGGGAGACGGCGCACAAGCGGCTGCCCGACGACGTGCGAGCGGCCCTGCGGACGACGGCCCGCATCCTGACGGGCGCGGAGCCCCCGGAGGCGCTGGCGTCGGTGCCGAGCCCGGCGCTGTCGCCGGAGGCGAGGCGGAGCGAGGAACTGCGCCAGGCGCTGATGGCGATGGTCGCGGCGAACCCGGCACCGCAACGCGAACCGGAGCCGCCGCCCCCGGAACCGGAGCCCGAGCCCGAGCCGGAACCGGAGCCCGAACCCGAGCCGGAGCCCGAAGCCCCGCCGCCCGTTCCCGACCCCGTTCCCGACCTGGCTCCCGCTCCCGCCCCGTCCCTCAACATCGAGGAACTGGCCGCCTCGGTGGCCGACCTCGTCGCCGACCGGCTCCGCGACGAGCTGATGGCCGCCCTGGACCTCGCCGCCAACCAGTACACCGGCCGCGACGAGCTGCTCAGCCAGATGCGCACGATGGCGACCCACCTGGGGGCGGTCGGCAAGGCGCTGGACGCCGCCAGCCACGCGGGCCGCGAGGCCGAGACCGAGTCCGACCGGCTCGAACGGGAGCTGGAGCGCCAGCGCAACCACAACAACACCCTGGAACTGGAGCTGGAGGAGTCGGCCCGCCAGGCCCGCCGCCTGGCCGAACGCGTGCGGCGCCTGGAGGCCCGCCTGGCCGAGACGCGCCAGCCGTTCCCCGACACCGCCATCGACCTGTTCGAGCCGAACCACCTGGTGGACGCCCTCTACCAGGCCCAGGACACCCTGCCCTACATCGAGATCGGCGACACCTTCGACAGCGCCGCCGAGCTGGACCTCGGCTATCCCGGCCAGTGCGCGGGCTGGGCCGCCAAGGCGTGGGACGCGCTCCAGGCGCTCAACGACTTCGCGGCCGCGCGCTCGTCCGGTGAGTTCCAGGGCGGCTTCTACGAGTGGTGCCGCGACGACACCGGCGGCCGCCGCGTCATCCCCACGACCGTGGTCTCGCTGAAGGAGTCGGCGACCGTCACCGGCCGCGAGAAGCTGAGCCGCCCGCGCGTCTTCCCCGTCCCCGAGACGGTGAACCCGAAGGGCCGCCAGTACATGCCTGCGCACATCAAGCTGCGCCGCGTCGGCGTCCCGGCCCCGCGCATCCACTTCCACGACGACTCGTCGGGCGAGACGGGCAAGATCTGGGTCGGCTACGTGGGCGACCACCTCCCCAACACCCGCACCAACTGACCGGCGTCAGCCCTCCGCGGCGAGCCGCACGCCGAGGACGACGAGCGCGACGCCGGACAGGCGCTCCGGCCCCCGCCGCCCACCAGGAGGGAGCACCCTCCGGATCAGGGGCGGGGCCAGGAGCGGCCGGTGAGGCGTTCGATGTCGGTGTTGAAGCGCTTGAGGTAGGCGGCGAAGGCGGCCGCGTCCGCCTCGGGCCAGTCGGCCAGGACCTTGTCCAGGCCGCGGACGACCTCGTCGCGGTGCTCGTCGAGGCGGTGCCCGCCCTCGTCGGTGATGCGGAACTTGCGGGCGATGCCGCCGTCGGGATCGGGGATGCGCTCCAGCAGGCCCGCGCGGGTGAGCGCGGCGGTCTGGCGGTTCAGCGTGGAGGGGTCCAGGGCGAAGGCCTCGCTGAGCTGCCGGATCGACATGGGGCCCTCGACGCGGACGCGGCTGAGCAGGATGTAGGCGCTGCGCTCCAGGCGGCCGTCCCCGCTCTCGGCGGCCGCGGAGATCAGGTGGCTGTGCCGGCCGAGCAGCATGGACTCGTACTCGATCTGATGGGCGGGACCGTCCACGCCGCCTCCTTCCTGCGCCTTTCCTCCATGCCTACCACAGGTGATGTGCGCGTCACACAGGATGTGCGCAGCGCACATCTTATGTGTAGTGCACATGATGTGTATGGTGCACAGGTCTTGATGTGTCGAAGTACGGGAGAACACGACGTGGACGACTCGACCCCCGCCAGGCGGTCCGGCGGGATCGTGACGGTGCTGGCGGTCGCCGGCATCGTCGCGGCGCTGATGCAGACGCTGGTGGTGCCGCTCATCGGCGAGCTGCCCCGGCTGCTGGGCACCAGCGCCTCCAACGCCTCGTGGGTGGTGACCGCCACGCTGCTGGCCGCGGCGGTCGCGACGCCGGTGAGCGGCCGCCTGGGCGACCTGTACGGCAAGCGCCGCATGTTGCTGGCGTGCACGGTGCCGCTGATCGTGGGCTCGGTGCTGTGCGCGGTGGCCTCCTCGCTGCTGCCGATGATCGTCGGCCGGGGGCTGCAGGGCGTGGGCATGGGCCTGGTGCCGCTCGGCATCAGCGCGCTGCGCGACCTGGTCCCGGCCGAGAAGCTGGGCTCGTCGATCGCGCTGATGAGCGCGTCGATGGGCATCGGCGGCGCGCTCGGCCTGCCGCTGTCGGCGGCGGTGGCCGAGCACCTGAGCTGGCGTGTGCTGTTCTGGGGCGCGGCCGCCCTGAGCGTGCTGATCACCGTGCTGATCTGGACGCTGGTGCCCGCCACGCCCGTGCGGTCCAGGGGCGGCTTCGACGTGGTCGGCGCGCTGGGCCTCGGCACCGGACTGGTGTGCCTGCTGCTCGGCGTGTCCAAGGGCGCCGACTGGGGCTGGGGCAGCGCGACCACGCTGGGACTGCTGGTGGCCGCGGCCGTGGTCCTCCTCGTCTGGGGCTGGTGGGAGCTGCGGCACTCCGACCCGCTGGTGGACCTGCGCGTCACCGCGCGCCGCCAGGTGCTGCTGACGAACCTGGCCTCGGTCGTGGTGGGCTTCGCGATGTACGCCCAGTCGCTGATCGTCCCGCAGCTGCTCCAGCTGCCGAAGGCGACCGGCTACGGCCTCGGCCAGTCGATGATGGCGGCGGGCCTGTGGATGCTGCCGGGCGGCCTGATGATGATGGCGATCTCGCCGGTGGGCGCCAAGCTGTCGGCCGCGCGCGGCCCCCGGGTGACGCTGGGCGTCGGCGCCCTGATCATCGCGCTGGGCTACGGCTCCTCGGTCGTGCTGCTGGGCTCGACCTGGGGCCTGATGCTGATCACCTTCATCTGCGGCACCGGCGTCGCCTTCGCCTACGGCGCCATGCCCGCCCTGATCATGAGTGCGGTGCCCCCGTCGGAGACGGCCGCCGCCAACAGCTTCAACACCCTGATGCGCTCGGTGGGCACGTCGGTGTCGGCGGCGGTGGTCGGCGTGGTGCTGTCGCAGATGACGGTGACGATGGGCGGCCACACCCTGCCGTCGGAGAACGGCTTCCGCACGGGAATGCTGATCGGCTGCGGCGTCGCCCTGGTGGCCGCCCTGATCACCCTGGGCCTCCCCGGCCGCCCCGCCCGCCCGGCGGCGGACCGGACGGCCCCGGCCGAAGAGCCGATCTCCGCTCCCCGGCACTGACCGTGCCACGGCCCGCCGGACCTCCGGCGGGCCGTTCCGGTGCCGCCGCGATGCACGTCTCAGCGCGAAGCCGGACGCCTCCGGTCACCGAAGATCGTGCTCGCCGCCCTTCACCCGCCCGACGAGTTCCGCCCAAGCGGCTCGGGTGAGCGAAAGGACAGGACCATCAGGAGCCTTGGAGTCGCGTACCAGGTGAGCTTGTCGAAGAACGGCCGTTTCGACGCAGTTCGCCCCCTGAGCTGAACGGGAGCTTTTTCGCCAGAGGAGATGAGGGGATTTGCTGGTCATTTGCCCGGTTTCGTCGGGGTCAGGTCTCTTTGGCCAATTCTGCGATCAAGGACCGTGTCTCGTCCACTCCCAGCGCGCTCATGGCGAGTTGGTTGAACGCCAGGGAGTAGGTGTGCACCTGCATGTCGTCCTCGATGTAGAGGGCGCCGGTCAGCCCGTCCAGGTAGACCACGTCGGGCATGTGGCGCTCGGGGAACTCCATGAGGGCGAAGGTGCCGGAGGGGGCGGAATGCGCTCCCGCGGCGAACGGCAGCACCTGGAGCATGACGTTCGGGTTCTCCGCCAGTTCGAGGAGATGGCGGTACTGCCGCCGCATCACCCCGCGCCCGCCGATGACCCGGCGCAGCGCGGCCTCGTCGATGATCGACCATAGACGCAGCGGCTCGGGATGCCGCGCGGTCAGGGCGGCTTGGCGTGTCCTGCGGACCTCGACCCGTCGTTCGACCTCGGCGGGCGGCGCGAACTGCATCAGCCCGACCCGGATGACCTCGTGCGCGTACTCGTCGGTCTCCAGGAGGCCGTTGACGACGAGCGCGTCGTAGCAGCGCAGCGACTTCGCTTCCGCTTCGAGCTCGATGTAGGCGGCGTAGTCGGTGGGGATCGTGTCGGCGTAGGCGTCCCACCAGCCGCGTTGCCGCGCTGAACGCGCCAGCGCGAGCAGCTCCTCACGTCGTTCGGGAGACGCCCCGTACAGGTCGCACAGCCGTTGCACGTCCACGGCCTTGACGCGCTGGACCGCCGTCTCGATGCGGGAGAGCTTCGGCCGTGACCATCTGCCCTCCCCGGTCTCCTGGAGTTCCGCGATGACCTGGTCGAGGTTGAGGGTCGATCGTTCTCGCAGCCGCCGCAGTTCGGCGGCGAGTCTGCGCTCTCGGATCGTGGGGCGGCGTTCGGGCACACGCTCAGTCTGCCGCCCGGCCTGCGGCGAGGTGCGGTGAACGGCGAACCTCGCGCATCTGAATATGGAAATTTCCATTTCCACTTGCATGATCTTGAATGGCGCGCCACGCTTCCCTTGGTCGGTCACTCAAAGCGATCGAGTGATCACGAACTGGGTGGTGGTCATCATGGGGAATGCCTGGAGCGGCGTGCCGGAAGACGGAGTCGGCAAGGTCGCCGGTGGCGGGTGCGCGGTGTGGGGACTGCCTCCGGACGGGACGTGCGCGGCCGTCGCCCGTTCGCACGTCCGCGCCGTCATGCGAGCGCTGCTCGTACCCGAACCGCTCGTCAGTGACGCCGCCACGATGGTCTCGGAACTGGCGACCAACGTCTTCGTGCACGCCCTGGACGGGCGGCCACCGCCGACCATGCCCCTCGCCGGGCTGCCCGAGCTGTACATGTACCGGCGCGGGAACGAGCCCGAGCTCGTGATCAAGGTGTACGACAGCGCACCTTGGCGCGGCGCGTTCCCGTCCGAGCCGCTGCGGCCGGGCTGGGGCGCCGAGAGCGGGCGCGGCTTCGAGGTCGTCAACGCGCTGACGGCCGAGCACGGCGGACGATGGGGCGTCCACCGCAGCCGCTCGTGGCTGGGCGCCGCGCCGCTCTCCGGCAAGGTCTCCTACTTCACCCTGCCGGTCCCGTGGTCCCAGGGCGTTCAGGCGCCAGTGCGGGACGCGCGGCAGGCCGCACGTGAACTGGAAGCGGTGCTCGCAACCCGTGGGCTGGGCCCGCTGACCCGGTGCGAGGGATGGGACATGGCCGTGGTGTCGGTGCGCGCCGAGATCACCGTCTGGGCGCGACCCCGCGGGATCTTCCTGACGACGCCGTGCACCGGAACCGTCCGCCACCACCTGGACGAGGTCACCGAAGTGGCCGAAGTGATCGTCCGCTGCAACGAGGACCTGGATGCCCGCTGACCGGACCTGGCGGAGAGTTATCCACAGCCTTCGCGGAGGGGTATGCCGAGCGATCGGCTGAACGCATCCTGGAATCCCAGTGGTGCGGGAAGCACCACGATCACGAGACGGGATACCTACCATGGTGCTGCGGAACAGCGAGATCAAGGCACGTCTGTACGCCCTCGAGACCTACGTGGGCCTGACGGAGGGACGTGGTGGCATGACCATCACCGCCAGGCTGGACGCCCAGCACGACCTGCTGCTCGCCCTCAACCAGAACCACGCCGACACCAATCGCCGCCTGACGGGCGTCGAGGGGCACCTGACCGGTGTCGAGAGGCACCTGACCGGTGTCGAGGGGCACCTGACGGGCGTCGAGGGGCACCTGACCGGTGTCCAGGACCGGCTCGGCAGGCTTGAGGACTCCATGGGCAAGGTCCTGTGGGGCATGACTGAGATCAAGAACATGCTGCAAGGGCCGGAGCCACCGCCCACGGACTGAGCGCTCGGCGCCTGTCCCGCTGCCGGAGGCGGGGCAGGCACCTGGAGCGCCGGCTGGTCACGTGCCGGTGGCATTGGGCTCGGCCGCTGGGGGCTGATAGCGGTCGCCTCAGTCCCACAGGGCTTGGAGTACGGGGCCGAGACGGTGTCCCTGCGGGGTGAGCCGGTAGTGCGTGCGAGGCGGCCAGCCGGGCGCGCGGCGGCGATCGTCCACGCCCACCTGGGTGAGATGGGAGAGCCTGTCCGACAGCACCTTGTCCGACAGGGTGATCTCCACCGCGGGCGGCACCGCGTTGCTGATCGTGGACTGGGTCATCGACGGCACGGACAGCGCCGGGCGGCACGTGCACATCGAGGGGACCGCCACCGATGTCGCCCGGCGCGGGCAGGACGGGCGCTGGCGGTATGTCATCGACAACCCCTTCGGCGTCCGGTAGTGGGCGGGTGCCTAGCGGGACACCGGGCGGGTGAGCGTCCCGTGCGGCATGTTCCAGCCCTCGGCGAGCCTGGACGAGTGCACGACCTGGCCCTCCCCGAAGAACTCGCAGAACTTCATGATCAGGGGGTCCCACGCGATCGGGTCCACGTGGTGCGTGCCGGGAATGACGAGCTTCTCCTCGACGTGGGTGCGGAGCACTTCCACGTGGAAGGCGGTGGCGCTGACGGAAGGGCCCTCGAACGGGTGGTGCGCCACGAGCCGGCACTCCAGCTGGATCGGGCACTCCTCCACCCGTGGCGCGGCGACGAGTTCCGCCTTCTGCTCGGTCAGTCCCGCCGCAGCGAACTTGTCCGCCTCGTAGCGGTATCCCTGGGCCGCCTTGTGCTCGGGCACGACCGGCCTGCCGGTCGTCATCGCGAGCCGGTCGACGGCGTCGACCATCGAGGACGACGGCAGGTTCAGCACGCACTCCCGCTCGCGCAGCAGGTTCGCGGTGGTCTGGGAGCTGTTGGCCAGGCCGAGCATGCAGTACTGTCCGAGCCACCACGCCGAGGACATGGGGGCCAGGTTCGCCGTGCCGTCCTGGTTGCGCGAACCGATCAACACCACCGGGGTCCCGAAGTACAGAACCTTCAGATCGGGGACCACGTGCATACCTTCGCCCTTCCTTGACCGCCTCGCCAGGGCGCCCGCCGACGACGCGCGCCCGTCCGACCCTCTCGCTTGCAGGGCGGTCGCGCTGGCAGGAATCCGACTCGACGTTCCCAGGAGCGCTCGGGCGCCGCACGCCGCCTCTGCATGATCGGGACGTGTCCGGGAGCGCCTCAGCCCCGGGGCTTGTCTCCCGAGCCTGGCCTGTCACGGCGGTGAAAAGACGCGGTCATTGACGTCGTCGCCGGTCATCACCAGCGGCAACGGCGCGGGTCGGGCGTCTGCGACGTGCGCGGGAAGGCTTCATCGGCCGCCCGCTGTCGGGACCGATCCGGAGGCCGTACCGGTCGGGCCCTGCTGGTGCGGACTTCCCACGGTCCCGCTTGCGCATTTGCCGATCATCGGCCTGGAGCCGTCGCATTCGCCGATGCGACGGCTCCAGGGACTCGGCATAGCCCGACTCCTGACGGCGGGCCATACAGATCGCGAAGCGATGTGGGGTCGGAAGGCGAATCCCTCAGTCGTCGGCCGGGGTCGTCTCCTCCGCGCCCACTGCCCCCAGCGGGCCGCCCACCGCGGTGATCGGCTTGCTCAGGGGCTCGCCGGAGCCGTCGCGGCGGCCCAGCTCCTGGGGCAGGGGGATCGGCTTGCCGTTCAGCGTGGACGCCTTGATCGGGGTCTGGCCCGCCCACGCGAACAGCAGGACGTCCTCGCCCTTCAGGAAGCGGTGCGAGCGCACGCCGCCGGTCGCGCGGCCCTTGGCCGGGTAGTCGGCGAAGTCGGCGATCTTGATGGCGCCGTTCTGGGTGCCGGGCAGGGCGGTGGAGGAGCCCGACACCGTCACCACGCGGCCCTCGCGGGCCGGGTCGATCGAGCCGAACCAGATCACCTTCGCGCCCGCGGCCAGCTTGATGCCCGCCATGCCGCCCGCCTGGCGGCCCTGCGGGCGCACGTTGGCGGCCTTGTAGTGCAGCAGCTGGGTGTCGTCGGTGATGAAGACCAGGTGGTGGTCCTCGGACTCCAGATGGGCGGTGCCCACCACGCGGTCGCCGTCCTTCAGGGCGATGACCTCGAACTCGTCGCGGTTGGCGGGGAAGTCGGGCACGACCCGCTTCACCACGCCCTGCTCGGTGCCGAGCGCGAGGCCCGCGCCGACGTCGGTCACCGCGCCGAGGCCGACCACCGTCTCGCCGGGCTCCAGGCTCACGTACTCGGTGACCGGCGCGCCTCCGGCGAGGGAGGGCGGCGACGCGCTCGGCGGCAGGGCCGGCAGGTCGACCACGTTGATCCTGATCATCCGGCCGGCCGAGGTGACCGCGCCGACCTGGCCGCGCGCGGTCGTCGGGACGACCGAGGCCAGCACGTCGTGCGAGGAGCGCCCGCCCTGGGTCGGCAGCGGGTCGGCCGAGCCGGTCTGCGCCAGCAGGCCGGTGGACGACAGCAGTACCAGCACCGGGACGTCGGGGATCTCCAGGTCGACGGCCGGGGCCGCCTTGGCCTGGCCCGACGACTCCAGCAGCACCGTGCGGCGCGGGGTGTCGAACTCCTTGGCCACGTCGCGCAGCTCCCGCGACACCAGGCCGCGCAGCTTGCGCTCCGACTCCAGGATCGCGGTCAGCGCCGCGATCTCCTTGGCGAGCTGCTCCTGCTCCTTCTCCAGCTCCAGGCGGTCGAAGCGGGTCAGGCGGCGCAGCGGCGTGTCGAGGATGTACTGGGCCTGGATGTCGGACAGCTCGAAGGTCTCCATCAGGCTCTGCTTGGCCTGCGCGGAGTCGTCGCTGTCACGGATGACCCGGATGACCTCGTCGATGTTGAGCAGCGCCACCAGCAGGCCGTCCACCAGGTGGAGGCGGGCCTCGCGCTTGGCGCGGCGGAACATCGAGCGGCGGCGCACGACGTCGATGCGGTGGTCGACGTAGACCTGCAGCAGCTCGCGCAGGCCCAGCGTGCGGGGCTGGCCGTCGACCAGCGCCACGTTGTTGATGCCGAACGACTCCTCCATCGGGGTGAGCCGGTAGAGCTCCGACAGCACCGCCTCGGGGTTGAAGCCGTTCTTGACCTCGATGACCAGGCGCAGGCCGACGGTGCGGTCGGTCAGGTCCTTCAGGTCGGCGATGCCGTTGAGCTTCTTGGCGTTGACCAGTTCCTTGATCTTGGCCTTGACGCGCTCGGGCCCCACCGCGTACGGCAGCTCCGACACCACGATGCCCTTGCGGCGCGGGCTGACGTTCTCGATCGTGGCGGTGGCGCGGGTGCGGAAGGTGCCGCGGCCCTTCTCGTAGGCGTCGCGGATGCCGTCCAGGCCGACGATCTTGCCGCCGGTGGGCAGGTCGGGGCCCGGGACGAAGCGCATCAGGTCGTCGAGGGTGGCGTCGGGGTGGTCGATCAGGTGCCGGGCCGCCGCCACGATCTCGCCCAGGTTGTGCGGGGCCATGTTGGTGGCCATGCCGACCGCGATGCCGGACGCGCCGTTGACCAGCAGGTTGGGGAAGGCGGCCGGCAGCACCTCCGGCTCGGTCTCCTGGCCGTCGTAGTTGGGCCGGAAGTCGACGGTGTCCTCGTCGAGC
The DNA here is from genome assembly GCA_050936435.1 of Spirillospora sp. CA-253888. GTDB lineage: Bacteria > Actinomycetota > Actinomycetes > Streptosporangiales > Streptosporangiaceae > Spirillospora. The sequence goes on along the minus strand of JBNJMT010000001.1, from coordinate 1,543,158 downwards.
GAGCCCACCAGCTGCATCGCCTCGCGCGACAACCGGGCCTCGGTGTAGCGCATGGCGGCGGGCATGTCGTCGCCGCCGAGCGAGCCGAAGTTGCCGTGCCCGTCGACCAGCGGCATCCGCATCGCCCACGGCTGGGCCTGCCGGACCATGGCGTCGTAGATGGCGCTGTCGCCGTGCGGGTGCAGCTTGCCCATCACCTCGCCGACCACGCGGGCGCACTTGACGTGCCCGCGGTCGGGGCGCAGGCCCATCTCGCTCATCGAGTACAGGATGCGGCGCTGCACGGGCTTCAGCCCGTCGCGCGCGTCCGGCAGAGCCCGCTGGTAGATCACCGAGTAGGCGTACTCAAGGAAGCTGCCGCGCATCTCCTCGGAGACATCGATGTCGACGATGTTCTCTTCGAAGTCCGGCGGCGGGGGAGGGGCTTGGGATCCGCGTCGTGCCATGTGGAACATTGTGTCCCGTCCCAGGGACAGAATCGCACCGTACGGTGCGGCGCGCCGCCGCTTGGAGGGTCATATGAGCGCCTTGGCCGACTTCCAGAACGAGATCTACCTCAGGGGGCTGGGCGATGTGCTGCCCGAGCTGCCCACCGACCTGACCAGGCTGGAGGCCCTGGCGGAGCGGCGCCTGTCGGCGCCGGCGTTCGGCTACGTGGCCGGTTCGGCGGGCAGCGAGGCGACCGCGCGGGCCAACCGGGAGGCCTTCGACCGCTGGCGGATCGTGCCCAGGATGTTGCGCGACGTCTCCGAGCGCGACCTGTCGGTGGAGGTGCTCGGCACGTCCATGCCCGCGCCCGTGCTGCTCGCCCCGATCGGCGTGCAGTCGATCTTCCACCCGGAGGGCGAGCTGGCGGTGGCGCGGGCGGCGGCCGGGACCGGCCTGCCGATGGTCCTCAGCACGGCCGCGTCCTTCACGCTGGAGGAGGTCGCCGAGGCCAACGGCGAGGGCCCGCGCTGGTACCAGCTCTACTGGCCCAAGGACCGCGACCTGGCCGTCAGCTTCCTGGAGCGCGCGAAGGCCGCCGGGTACACCGCGCTGGTGGTGACGCTCGACACCTTCACGCTCGCGTGGCGCCCCCGCGACCTCGACCAGGCGTACCTGCCGTTCCTGCGCGGCATCGGCGTCGCCAACTACTTCGCCGACCCGGTCTTCCAGAAGGCGATCGGCGGCCCGGTCACCGCCGCGAACCGCGACACGGCGCTGCTGCACTGGGTCGCCAACTTCGGCAACCCCTCGCTGACCTGGAAGGACCTGGCGTTCCTGCGCGAGCACTGGGACGGCCCGATCGTGCTCAAGGGCATCCAGCACCCCGACGACGCGCGCCGCGCCGTGGACGCCGGGATGGACGGCGTCGTCGTCTCCAACCACGGCGGCCGCCAGGTGGACGGGGCGATCGCGTCCCTGGACGCGCTCCCGCCCGTCGCCGACGCGGTCGGCCACCAGACCACCGTGCTGTTCGACAGCGGCGTCCGCACCGGCGCCGACGTCGCCAAGGCCCTCGCGCTCGGCGCCAAGGCCGTCCTGGTCGCCCGCCCCTACGCCTACGGGCTGGCGCTCGGCGGCGAGGCGGGCGTGCGGCACGTGCTGCGCTGCCTCCAGGCCGACCTGGAGCTGACCATGGCGCTGGCGGGCCTGCGGACCCCCGCCGAGGTGACCCTGGACGCCCTGCTGCGGGCCTGACGCCGAAGTTCTTACAGACCGTGAACGTCCCGGCCGAACCCCCTCCCGGCCGGGACCGCCGTGGCTAGCCTCGAACAGGAACGATCTTGGTCGAGGGGGGAACGATGCATGACGGATGTCACGGGTGGGCCCAGCGGATCTCACACCCGGTTCCTGACGCCTGTGACTGCACGCCGGCGCGTCCGGCGACCAGCATGGGGGGCATGAACGGGAATGTGATCGAGGTGACCGGCCTGAACGTCCGCTGCGGCGGGACCGAGGTGCTGCGCGAGGTCTCGTTCGCCGTCGCCGCGGGGGAGGTCTACGCGGTGCTCGGCCGCCACGGATCGGGCAAGACCACGCTGCTGGAGGCCGTCGCGGGCCTGCGGCGGCCGATGTCGGGGCGGGTGCGGGTCGGCGGGGCCGACCCCTACGCGCGCGTCCGGGACGTGCCGGTGGGCGCGGTCTGGTCGGACGGCGGCCTGTTCCCCGGCCTCACCCCGCGCGAGATCGTCGAGACCTGGCGCCGCTGGACCCTCGACCCGCTGGACCGGGACGAGGCGCTGCGGCTGGCCGGCCTCGCCGCCGCGGCCGACGTCCCGTTCGAGCGGCTGTCGGCCGGGCGGCGGCGCCGGCTCGACCTCGCCCTGGCCCTGATCGGCCGGTCCGACGTGCTGCTGCTGGACGAGCCCACCCAGGGCCTGGACGAGGCCGACCGGCGCGACGTCTGGGCGGTGCTGCGCGCCCTGGCCGCCGCCGGGACGACCGTGCTGCTGGCCACCCGCGACGCCCGCGAGGCGGCCCGCGCCGACCGGGTCGGCGTGCTGGACGAGGCCCGGCTGCCCGCCTGCCCCGACACCGGGACCATGGCGGCCTGAGCGGGCGGCGGCCGAGGCGGCGCGTACCCTGTGGAACCCGTATGACTCCGGAGACAGGGGGACAACGGGTGCAACCCAGGATCCCGCGCCCCACCGTCATCGCCGCGATCATCGTGGCGATGACGCTGACGGCCCTGGCGGGGCTGCTGCTGTCGCCGTTCTGGTACGAGCTGTTCGACCGCCGCGACCTCGGCCGCATCGCGGTCGCGGCGGTGCTGTGCGCGGCGGTGTTCGGCCTGTACGGGCGGCTGCTGTGGCTGAACCTGATGCGCCGCACCGCCCCGGTGCACCGGCTCGGCCTCGCCGCGATCACGGCGGCGTCGTGGGCGCTGCCCGCCCTGCTGGGGCCGGGCCACGGCTGGGGCAACGCCCTGATGCTGCCGGTCGGGCTGATCGCGGTGGTGCTGCCGGTGCGCGAGGCGACGGCCGTCGCGGCCGCCGTCACCGCCGCGACCCCGGTCTACGGCATGGTGCTGGGGCTGCCGCTGCTGAGCGCGGTGTACCAGCTGGCGGCCGTCCCGATGGCCACCTTCTCCGGATACGTGCAGGTGTGGTTCTTCCACGTCGTCCAGGAGCTCCAGGAGGCCCGCGCGGAGCTGGCCCGTTCGGCGGTGGGCGAGGAGCGGATGCGGTTCGCCCGCGACCTGCACGACGTGCTGGGCCACAGCCTCCAGGCCGTCGCGCTGCGCGCCGAGGTCGCCGAACGCTTCCTGGACCGCGACCCGGGCCGGGTCCGCAAGGAGCTGACCGAGATCCAGACGATGGCGCGCGACTCGGTCCGCGACGTGCGCGAGGTCGTGCGCGGCTACCGCACCACCTCGCTGCGCACCGAGCTGGACGGCGTGTCGGCGGTGCTGCGCGCCGCCGGGATCGTCTGCGACCGCCCCGGCGTGGACGCCGACCTGCCCGCCCACGTGCACGAACCGCTCGGCTGGGTCGCCCGCGAGGCCGCCACCAACGTGCTGCGGCACGCCAGCGCCACCTGGTGCCGCATCACGGTCGCGCGCGACGGCGGGATGCTCCGGCTGGAGATCGTCAACGACGGCGCGGGCCGCCGCGGCGGCGCCGAGGGCGGCAGCGGCCTGCCGGGCCTCGCCGAGCGGCTGCGCACGGCGGGCGGGACGCTGGCGGCCGGGCCCGCCGGGGACGGTACGTTCCGGGTGGCGGCGCGGGTGCCGCTGGAGGAGGGGACATGATCCGGGTGCTGCTGGCCGACGACCACCTGCTCATCCGGGAGGCGCTGGTCCTGCTGCTGGAGACCGAGGACGGCATCGAGGTGGTCGCCGACGTCGGTCGCGGCGACGAGGCGGTGGACCGCGCGCTGGCCCTGCGGCCCGACATCGCGGTGCTCGACATCGACATGCCGGGCCTGGACGGCCTGGCCGCCGCCGAGCGCCTGGCCCGCGACCTGCCCGCCTGCCGCCTGGTGATCGTCACCGCGCACGGCCGTCCCGGCAACCTGCGCCGCGCGATGGCCGCCGGGGTGCGGGGCTTCCTCGGCAAGGACGCCCCCGGCGCGCGGCTGGCCCAGGTGATCCGCCAGGTCGCGGCCGGCGCCCGCTACATCGACCCGCAGCTGGCCGCCGACGCGCTGGCCGCCGAGGAGTGCCCGCTGACCCCGCGCGAGCTGGACACCCTGCGCGCGGCCGCCGACGGCGCGCCGGTGTCGCGCATCGCCCGTTCGCTGGGCCTGTCGGAGGGGACCGTGCGCAACTACCTGTCGGCGGCGGTGACCAAGCTCGGCGTGGACAACCGGCACGCCGCCGTGCGCGCGGCCCACGACCTGGGCTGGCTCTGACCGGCCGAGCCCGGGGCACCGCGCGGGGTGGTCAGCGGCGGGCCAGCACCAGCGCGCCCCGCTTGGTGACCGGCAGCGGCGTGCGCACCCGGCCCGCCAGCCCCGCCGCCTCCTGCCGGGGCACCTGGCGCGCCACCAGGTAGTCGCGGACGGCGGCGGCGTCCGGCAAGGTCATCAGCGGCGCGTTCCAGCGCTCCACCTCCACCGACCCGAACACCGAAGCCACCAGGTCCGGGGCCTCCTCGGCGTCGAACGGCGTCGGGGCACGGCGCCACAGGTGGGCGAGCTCGGGGCTGTCGTCGCGCGCGATGGCCGAGGCCGCGAACCAGCCGCCCGGCGCCAGCACCCGGCGCGCCTCGCGCAGCGCGGACCGCGGGTCGTCCAGGTGGTAGAGCACGTTGATCGCCACCGCCGCGTCGAACACCGCGTCCCGGAACGGCAGCCGCGCCGCGTCCGCGCGCACCGCGGGCCGGGGGTGGGAGCACAGCAGCGCCGACGACTGGTCCACGCCCACCAGGCGGCCGGGCCCCGACCAGGCCGCGCTGAGCGCCCCCTCGCCGCAGCCGATGTCCAGGATGCGGCCGGCCCGCGCGCCGGCCAGGATCCCCGCCAGGTGGGCGTGGAGGCTGCGGCTCCCGATGAGGTAGCGGGCGGTGACCCGTGCGCCGAGCCGGAAACGTTCGGGATCGGTGTCGTAGTCGGGCAGGACTGCCATGCTCCCAGTGAAACAGGCCGCCGCCCGGAAAGCAGGAGGCGCGCGGCGCGGTCCCGCTCGAGCCCGGCGGGCGCGGGCGGTGATCGCGCGCGTCTTCGGCAGGCTGCCCGCGGTGCGGCCGCCGGAGACCGCTCCGGCGGCCGGGCCGTGCCGCCGCAGGCCGGTCAGGCGGTCGCGCCGCCGTCGATCACGTGGTCCTGGCCGACGACGAAGCTCGCCTCGTCCGAGGCCAGCCACACCACCGCCGCGGCGATCTCGGCCGGCTCGGCGACCCGGCCCGCCGGCAGCGTGGCGCCGAGCCGGGCGTCGCGCTCGGCGCGGCTCTCGCCCGGCAGGTAGGTCATCGAGGTGTCGGCCGGTCCCGGGCTGACGGCGTTGATCCGGACGCCCGCGCCGATGTACTCCCTGGCCGCCCCGCGCGTGAGGGCGCTGACGGCCGCCTTGGAGGCGGCGTAGGCGGCGAGGCCCTCCCGCCGCTGGTGCGCTCCGATGTTGGAGGCGACGTTGACGATCGCGCCGCCGCCGTGCGCCCGCATGTGCGCGATCTCGTGCTTCATCGACAGGAAGACGCCGGTCAGGTTCACGTCCAGGAGGGCGGTCCACTCGTCCTCGGGCAGGTCGGCCAGCGGTCCGAACGCGCCGAGGACGCCCGCGTTGTTGACCGCCACGTCCAGGCCGCCGTGGCGCTCGGCGACGGTGGCGACCAGCCGCGCCACCTCCGCGGAGTCGGTCACGTCGGCCGTGACGGCACTGGCGGCGCCGCCCTCGGCCTCGATCAGCTCAACGGTCTGCGCCAGCGCCTCGGCGCCGCGCCCGGCCACCGCCACGGCGGCGCCCTCGCGGGCGAAGGCCAGGGCGACGGCGCGGCCGAGGCCGCTGCCGCCGCCGGTGACGAGGGCGACCTTGCCGGTGAAGCGTGCGGTCATGGGGGGCTCCTTATTCGAGAATGATCGGTCTAATATCAGGGCCGGAAAAAGCCCGCACCCGGAAGGTGCGGGATCGTCCCGGTTCAGTCCAGCAGGGACAGGGCCTGCTCGGCGGCGTCCCGGAGGCGCGCGGGGTCGGCCGGGGCCCGGCCCAGCACCCGCATCCCCTGGAACAGCACCAGCAGGAGCCGGGCGATCGCCCGGGGGTCCTTGCCGGCGGGCAGCTCGCCCTGGGCGCGGGCCCGCAGGAGCGCCGAGGTCAGCGCGGTCTCCAGCGCCGTCCAGCTCATCTCGACCAGGCGGGCGGCCTCGGGGTCGCGGGCCGCCAGCTCGACGGCGGTGTTGACCACCATGCAGCCGCGCCGGCCCGCGTCCGCGGCCGACTCCTCGGCGTACCGCCCGACCAGCGCGCGCACCGCCGGGAGCACCGGTCCCGGGACCGCCAGCTCGCCCATGATCTGCGGGTCCATGAGCTGCCCGTACCGCTCCAGGGCCTTCAGGTAGAGCTCGTGCTTGCCGCCGAAGGTGGCGTAGATGCTCGCCCGGGCCACGCCGAGGCGCTCCACGAGGTCGGCCATCGAGGTGGCCTCGTAGCCGCGCTCCCAGAACAGCTCCAGCGCGCGCTGGAGCGCGGCGTCCGGGTCGAACTCCTTGGTCCGTGCCATGCCGGGGACCCTACGGCTTTCAAGAACGATCAGTCAAATATTGGACCGCGCCACCGGCGGGCCGCGCGACGGCGGCGGGTCAGGGGTGGCGGCGGTTCAGGTCGATCTTGTCGAGCACCGCGCCGTCGGCGTCCAGCGCCTCGGCGACCGGGCCCCGGCGCGCGCCCCACACCACCACGAGGTGGCCGTGCTCGGGGACCTCCAGCAGGCGCTTGCCCACCCGGACCTGCGCGACCTCCGGGGCGGCGCGCAGCCGCGCCTGGTGGACGAACTTGGCGCCCCACGGCAGCAGCCGCCCGGCGTTGCGCACGGTGCTGCCCGACCCGTACCAGCGCAGGTGGCGGCCCATCTCCTCGGCCGACCGGCGGACCAGCGGGTCCTCGGGGGCCGAGCCGCCCCCGCCGCCCAGCGCCATCCACTCGCCGTTGTGCCGGTGGAAGGCCCAGCCCTCGATGAAGTAGCCGTCCGGCACGCCGTCGTTCTCGGGCAGCAGCAGGGAGACGACGGCCACGTCGCCTTCCACGTCGAGGGCGAGCGGCAGGAAGTCGCGGCCGTCCTCGAAGGCGGTGGGCGCGGGGGAGGGCAGGCCGTCGCGCAGAAGGCGGAGGCACTCCTCGGTCACCATGTCGTCGTTCATGTCGGGGACCTCTGTGATAGCGCAGGCAGAGAGAAAGGGCCCCCTGCTGGAGAGGGCCCCGCGGCAAGCACACTCTAAACGCCCGGCTCGTCGTCTTTCACCCAGTTGACACTGTTGCGTCACATAGGGCTCAGCGGCCGTCCATCCGGCCCTCCGGCCGCCCCTCGGCGCGGGGCCGCAGCGCCCGGACCGCCAGGACGCCGCACAGCGCGGCCAGCGGCAGTTCCGCGCCGACCGCCAGCAGCAGCGCCGTCGCCCGCGCGCCGCCCTCCGCCGAGGTCAGCACGTCGAACCAGGCGTCCATGAGCAGCAGCGCGCCGGTCGCGGCGGCGGTCAGCCCGTGCCGCGCGTCCCGCCGCGCCAGCAGCGCGCCGGTGCTCAGCAGCCCGGCGGCCAGCATGGCGTCCAGGCCCACCCACGCCGCCGACCAGTTCGACACCTGCGCCGTGTCGGGCAGCCGGGTCGCCAGCGCGTACGTCCACGGCACCAGGGCGGCCCCGGCGACGACCAGCCCCCACCCCAGCAGGTGGCTCCGGAAGGCGGTCGGAGGCGATGCGGCCGGCCGCTGCTCGACCGGCCGCACGGCGGTGAAGCGCCGACCGGTCCGCTGCGAACGGGTCGGGGGAACGGCGATGACCATGGGGGTGACCTCCTCGGCGGGACGTGCCCCCAGCCTGGCCGGACGCGCCGCGGCACGCAGTAACGCGCCTTTCCGACCCGGGGTGGCACCAGCACCACCCCCGGCCCTGCAGCCAGCGAGATGGCAGCGCCGAGAACGGGACAATACGGTTCGTCCATGGCATCCACTCAAGGACTGGGACGTGCGCGCCCGCACGCCCCGTGGTCGTCGGCGGCCTGGCGCGACACCGCCTTCACTGCCTCCGGGGTGCCGCTGCACTTCGCCGGATGGGCGGTCATCGGCGCCCCGTGGTGGGTCCTCATGCCGGTGGACGTCCCGCCGATCATGATCCTGGCGGCGGCCACGGCGCTGCCCGCCCTGCTGCTGGCCCGCCCCATGACCCGCGCGCACCGCGAGCGCGTCTGGGCGATGCTCGGCCTGGACGTGCCGCCGCTGCCCGAGTGGCGCGACGGCCCGGTCCGAGGGCCGCTGGGCGCCCTGCGCACCGCCGAGATGTGGCGCGAGCTGCGCTACCACCTGCTGGTCGGACCGCTGCTGGCCTGCGGCGCGCTGCTGGTGCTGATGTGCTGGACGGCGGGGCTGATGCTGGCCACCGTCGTCTGCTACGCCTGGGCGCTGCCCGACGGCAGCGCGCTGTCCCTCAGCGCCCACGCGGTGCGCGTCGGCGTCCTGTGCGGCCTCGGGGTGCTGCTGCTGTTCGCCGCGCCGCTGCTGGCGGCCGCCGTGCGCGCGCTCGACGTGGCCGCCGTCGTGACGCTGCTGACCCCCGACCGGGCCAAGGAGCTGGAGCGCCGCGTCGAGGACCTGGCCGAGAAGCGCGCCGAGGTCGTGGACGCCGCCGACCTGGAGCGCCGCCGCATCGAGCGCGACCTGCACGACGGCGCGCAGCAGCGCCTGGTCTCGCTGGCGCTCAACCTCGGCCTCGCCCGCGAGACCCTCACCGGCGTGCCCGACGACGCCATGAAGGTGATCGTCGAGGCGCACGAGGAGGCCAAGGAGGCGCTGACCGAGCTGCGCAACCTGATCCGCGGCCTGCACCCGGCGGTCCTGGAGGACCGGGGGCTGGACGCGGCGCTGTCGGGCGTGGCCGCGCGCGTCCCGGTGCCGGTGCGGCTGCGGGTCGAGGTGGCCGAGCGCGCCTCCTCCACCGTCGAGGCCGTCGCCTACTTCGTGGTGTCGGAGGCGCTCACCAACGTCGTCAAGCACGCCCGCGCCTCCGCGGTGGAGGTCGCGGTGGTCCGCGAGGGCGCGATCCTGCGCGTCACCGTCGGCGACGACGGGGTGGGCGGCGCCGACCCCGCGCGCGGGACGGGCCTGACCGGCCTCGCGCGGCGGGTGCGGTCGGTGGACGGTACCTTCCGCATGATCAGCCCCGCCGGGGGGCCGACCACCCTCACCGTGGAGTTGCCGTGCGCGTTGTGATCGCCGAGGACTCGGTCCTGCTCCGGGCCGGACTGATCAAGCTGCTGGAGAGCACCGGCTTCGAGGTCGCCGCCGCGGTCGGCGAGGCCGACGGGCTGCTGGCGGCGGTCGCCGAGCACCGGCCCGAGCTCGCGGTCGTGGACGTGCGGATGCCGCCCGGCTACACCGACGAGGGCGTGCGCGCCGCGCTGGTGATCCGGCGGGAGCACCCGGAGGTGTCGGTGCTGCTGCTGTCGCAGTACGTCGAGGAGCGCTACGCCGCCGACCTGCTGTCGGCCCACACCAGCGGCATCGGCTACCTGCTGAAGGACCGGGTCGCCGACGTGTCGGCGTTCCTGGACGCGCTGCGCCGGGTCGCCGCGGGCGGCACCGCGCTCGATCCCGAGGTGGTGTCCCAGCTGCTGCTGCGCCGCAACAACGATCCGCTCGGCCGGCTCACCCCGCGCGAGCGCGAGGTGCTCGGGCTGATGGCCGAGGGCCGCTCCAACGCCGGCATCGCCGCGGCGCTGGTGGTCAGCGAGAGCGCGGTCGCCAAGCACATCAACAACATCTTCACCAAGCTCGACCTGCCGCACGCCGAGGGCGACCACCGCCGCGTGCTGGCGGTGCTGCGCTTCCTGGACGGAGAGACATGATCGACACCCGGTCCGCGGCGGCCCCGGCCCCGCCCGCCCGGCCGCGCCGCCGCGCGGTCTGGATCGTGCTGGCGACCTGCACCGCGCTGGCGCTGGTGGCGCCGTGCGTGCTCGGGATCGTGGGCCGGGCCCTGAAGCAGACCAGCGAGACCCCCGTCGTCTACGAGCGGGCCGTCACCGAGATCCGGATCGACGCCGACGACGCCGAGGTCAGCTTCGGCCGGGGCGGGCCGGGCCGGGTCCGGCTGCGCGAGCGGCTGACCTGGGCGGTCAGCAAGCCGATGGTGCGCAAGTTCTGGGACGGCACGGTGTTGTGGATCGAGGTCTCCTGCGAGGAGCCGTCGCGGCTGTTCACCGGCCTGGAGTGCGGGGCCGACCTCGACCTCCAGGTGCCGCCGGAGGTCAAGGTCATGTCCACCTCCGCCACCGGCACCATCGTCGCGCGCGGGCTGACGGGCCGGATCGAGATGCGCACCCACAGCGGCCGGCTGGAGCTGGACGACGTGGCGGGGCCGGTGGTGTTCGAGGGCACCTCGGGCTCGGTCGAGGGCGGGAACCTGCGGTCGCGGGAGGTGCGGGCCGAGGTCGGCTCGGGCTCGGTGCAGCTGGGGTTCGCCGGGGAGCCCGCCGGAGTCACGGCGCGGTCGGGCTCCGGGCCCGTCGAGATCACCGTTCCGGCGGGCACGCACTACCGGATGGACGTGCGCACCGGCTCGGGCGCGCAGGAGGTCGACTCCGCGCTGAACGACCATTCGGCGGCGGGCCGGATCGGCGTCACCACCGGCTCCGGGCCGGTCGAGGTACGGTATCCGCGCAGGTAGCGGCGTTACCCTGATTTGACGTCATTTGCCAGATGCGGGTTTACTAATGACCATGACCGCCGTACGCCCGTGCCCGACGCGCCGCCCGCAGACCCCGCGGGCCCGCGGGTGTGCGTGTTGCCGTCGAATGTGTGACCTCTGAGGGCCCCCGCCTGAGCCTCGCGCCCCGAAGCGAGCACTCTCCCCGAGACCCGAGTCGCACATGATCTTCCAACGCCATCTGCTGAGCCACGCGCCGTACCCGCCCGGTCTCGCCTAGAGCGCCCGCGCCCCGGCGCGGGCCGCCCGGCCCGCTCGCAGCCGTTTCCCTCTTTCCGCGCCGCCGTCCCGCCGGACGTCGGATACCCGCACGGATGATTCCCTGTGATTCAGATAGAAAAACTCCGAAAGGTCTACCGCACCGGTGGCCGCACGGTGACCGCCGTCGACGACGTCGACCTGACCGTCCGCGAGGGCGAGGTCTTCGGCGTCCTCGGCCGCAGCGGCGCCGGCAAGAGCACCCTGCTGCGCTGCGTCAACCTGCTGGAACGCCCCGACTCCGGGCGCGTGCTGGTGGACGGGCGCGACCTGATGGCGCTGAACGGCGCCGGGCTGCGCGAGGCCCGCCGCGGCATCGGCATGATCCACCAGCACTTCGGGCTGCTGTCCAGCCGCACCGTGGCCGGGAACGTGGCCTTCCCGCTGGAGGTCATGGGGGTGCCGCGGGCCGAGCGCGCCGGGCGCGTCGCCGAGCTGCTGGAGCTGGTCGGCCTGAGCGAGCACGCCGGCGCCTACCCGGCGCAGATCTCCGGCGGGCAGAAGCAGCGCGTCGGCATCGCCCGCGCCCTGGCCGGGCGGCCCAAGGTCCTGCTGTCGGACGAGGCGACCTCGGCGCTGGACCCCGAGACCACCGCCTCGATCCTGGAGCTGCTGCGCGACCTCAACCGGCGGCTCGGCCTGACGGTCCTGCTGATCACCCACGAGATGGAGGTGGTCAAGCGCATCTGCGACTCGGCCGCCATCATGCGCGAGGGGCGGTTCGTGGAGTCCGGGCCGGTGCAGCGGCTGCTGATGGAGCCCGGCTCGGAGCTGGCGCGGGACCTGTTCCCGCTGCCGGAGCCGAACGTGCGGCCCGGCACGACCGTGGTGGACGTCACCTTCGAGGGCGACAGCGCCGACCGGCCGTTCGTGTCGTCGCTGGCCCGCACCTACGCCATCGACGTCAACATCCTCGGGGGCGCGGTCGAGCAGATCGGCGACACCCGCATCGGGCGGCTGCGCGTGGAGCTGCCCGGCGACCCCGAGCTGAACGCCGCCCAGCTCGCGCACCTGCGCGAGTCCGGGCTGACCGTCGAGGTGCACGGCACGAGCCTGGAGGGCGCGCGATGACCTGGGCCGAGATCTGGCCGCTGCTGCGGCAGGCGACGGTGGAGACCCTGTACATGTCGGGCGTCTCGGCCGTGCTGACCGCCGTCCTCGGGCTGCTGATCGGGGTGGCGCTGGTCCTCACCGACCGGGGCGGGCTGCTGCCCCAGCCGGTCGTCAACAAGGTGCTCGGCCTGGTCGTCAACATCGGCCGCTCGCTGCCGTTCCTGATCCTGATGGTGGCGATCATCCCGTTCACCAAGCTGCTCACCGGCGGCGTCAGCATCGGCACCACCCCGTTCCTGGTGCCCCTCACCGTCGGCGGCGCCCCCTTCTACGCCCGGCTGGTGGAGATCGCGCTGCGCGAGGTCGAGCCCGGTGTGATCGCCGCCGCGGCCGCGATGGGCGCGACCCGCCGCGAGATCGTCACCAAGGTGCTGCTGCGCGAGGCCCGGCCCGGCCTGGTGTCGGGCCTGTCGGTCACCGTCATCGCGCTGATCGGCTACACCGCCATGGCCGGCGCGCTCGGCGGCGGCGGCCTCGGCTACCTGGCCATCAGCCACGGCTACGAGCGCTTCGAGGGCACGGTCATGCTCGCCACCGTGGTGCTGCTGAGCGTGATCGTGCTCGTCGTGCAGGCCGTGGGCGACGTGGTCGCCCGCCGGCTGAGCCACAAATAGACCCCACCCCGGAACACCCGTTCAAGCCCGCTGACCCGGGCTCCAGAGAAAGGCACTCTTCGTGCTTCGCAAGATCGCAACCACGCTGGCCGCCGTCGGACTGCTGGCCGGGCTGACCGCCTGCGGTTCGTCCGAGGCGTCCAACGACTCAGGCGCGCCGCTGAAGGTCGCCGTCAACCCGGTGCCGCACGGCGACATCCTGAAGTACGTCAAGGACGAGCTGGCCGCCAAGGCCGGGCTGAAGCTGGAGATCGTCACCTTCGACGACTACGTCCAGCCCAACAACGTGCTGAAGGACAAGCAGGTCACCGCCAACTACTTCCAGCACGTGCCGTTCATGCAGGAGTTCGAGAAGAACTCGGGTACCAAGCTGGCGTTCGTGGCCCCGGTCCACCTGGAGCCGCTCGGCGTCTACTCCAAGAAGGTCAAGGCGCTGAACGAGGTCAAGCAGGGCGGCACGGTCGCGCTGTCCAACGACCCCGCCAACCAGGGCCGCGGCCTGAAGCTGCTGGCCGACAACGGGCTGATCACCCTCAAGCCGGGCGCCTCGACCTCGGCCACCCCGAGCGACGTCGCGACCAACCCCAAGGGCCTGAAGTTCAAGCCCCTGAAGCCGGCCCAGCTCCCGCGCGTGCTGGACGAGGTGGACCTGTCGGTCATCAACGGCAACTACGCCATCTCGGCCGACCTGAAGCCGGCCAAGGACGCCCTGGCGCTGGAGAAGGCCGAGGGCAACCCCTACGCCAACGGCATCGTGACGCTGCCGGAGAACAAGGCCGACCAGCGCGTGGCCACGCTGGTCAAGCTGCTGCAGGGCCCCGAGGTGAAGAAGTTCATCCAGGACAAGTACGAGGGCTCGGTGCTCCCCGCCGCCTGACCCCGTACCCCTGACCTGACCCCGCCCGGGCCCCCGGACGCTCGCCGTCCGGGGGTCCGGGCGTCCGCGGGTTACGGGTTTGTCGTGACGTGCTGATAGGACAGTCCCGACATTCATCCGGAAGGGACCCCCATGACCGTCAACGAGCACCTGCTCGCCTACGCCGGACTGCCGGTGATCACGTTCGGGCCGGACGGCGCCGACGACCTCGAACAGGAGCTGTCGGCCCCCGGCGAGCACGCCTGGCGCGTGGCCACCGAGTTCGAGGGGGAGGAGTTCGGCGAGCTGTTCGGGCGCTTCCTCGACACCGTGGACACCGGGCAGGTGACGGCGCTGGTCATCGGGTACTGGGGCGCCTCCTACGACGACGGGGCCGCCGACCCCGTGGAGGTCCTGGTGGCCGCCGCCGACCGGCTGCCCCGGCTGCGGGCGCTGTTCCTCGGCGACATCGTCATGGAGGAGTCGGAGATCTCCTGGATCGAGCACTCCGACATCACCCCGCTGTTCACCGCCTTCCCCGGGCTGGAGCGGTTCGACGTGCGCGGCTCCCAGGACCTGCGGCTGGAGCCGGTCAAGAGCACGGCGCTGCGCAAGCTGCGGTTCGAGTCGGGCGGGCTGCCCGGCCACATCGTCCGCGCCGTCGCCGCCAGCGAGCTGCCCAACCTGGAGCACCTCGACCTGTGGCTCGGCACCGACAACTACGGCGGCGACGCCACCGTCGCCGACCTCGCGCCCATCCTCAGCGGCGAGCGGCTGCCCGCGCTGCGCCACCTGGGCCTGGAGGACGCCGAGATCCAGGACGAGATCGCCGAGGCCGTCGCGGGCGCGCCGGTCGTCGCGCGGCTGGAGTCGCTGGCCCTCGGCATGGGCGTGCTGACCGACCGGGGCGCCGAGGCGCTGCTGGCCGGGCAGCCGCTCACCCACCTGCGCGAGCTGGACCTGGGCTACCACTACCTGTCGGAGGCGATGGTCGAGCGGGTCCGCGCCGCGCTGCCCGGCGTGCGGGTCGACCTCGACGACCGGCAGGAGCCCGACGGCGAGTGGCGCACGATCGCCGTGTCGGAGTAGGGCTCCCGGTGCCGTTCACCGTGATCGGGGCGCCCGGCGACCGGCGCGTGACGCTGTTCGCCGCCGCCTGCCGCGCGTCCGGCCTCGCCGAGCCCCGCGTCATCGGCTGGCCGGACGTGCTGCGCGGCGCGGACCTGGACTTCGCGCCCGGGACACTGCTGCGCATCGACTCGCCCGGCGAGGACCCCGAGGCCGACGCGCTGCTGCGCGGCCCCGGTGACCCGACCCGCGTGGGCGGGGGAGCGGCCTGGTACCGCGCCTTCACCCGGGCGCTGGACCGGATCGGGGCCGCCGCCGGGCGCACGCGGCTGCTCGACGACCCCGGCGAGATCGCGGTGATGTTCGACAAGCGCCGCTGCCACGCCCGGCTCCAGGCCGCCGGCGTGCCCGTCCCGCCCGCGTTGCCCGAGGTCGGGAGCTATGCGGAGCTGCGGGCGCGGATGGCCGAGACGGGGGAGCGGCGGGTGTTCGTCAAGCCCGCGCACGGCTCGTCGGCCTCCGGCGTGGTGGCGCTGCAGACCGCCGGCGACCGGATCAAGGCGACCACCTCGGCGGCGCGCGACCCCGGCGGGTACCACAACTCGCTCCGCGTGCGGTCCTACGAGACCGAGGCCGAGGTCGCCGCGCTGATCGACGCGCTGGGGCCGGACGGCCTGCACGTCGAGCGCTGGCTGCCCAAGGCGGCGCTGGACGGCCGCACGCTGGACCTGCGGGTCGTCGTGGTCGGCGGCGTCCCGACGCACGCGGTCGTCCGCACCAGCCGCGCGCCGATGACCAACCTGCACCTGGGCGGGCGGCGCGGCGACCTGGACGCCGTCCGCCGCGCCCTCGGCGAGGACGGCTGGCGGCGCGCCCTGGACGTCTGCGCGCGGGCCGCGGCCTGCTTCCCCGGCACGCTGGCGGTCGGCGTCGACCTCCTGGTCGGCCTGGGCTGGCGGCGGCTCGCGGTCGGCGAGGTCAACGCGTTCGGCGACCTGCTGCCGGGCCTGACCGGCCTCGCCGACGGCCCGGCGGCCGGAATCGACACCTACACTGCGCAGGTCAGAGCCGCTTTGTCCCGGGAAAGCCACCCATGCGCGACATGAACACGATCATCGGCAGCCACGACGTGCTGCTGGTGACCCTCGACACCCTGCGCTACGACGTGGCCGCCGAGCAGGCCGCCGCCGGAGCCACCCCCACGCTGGCGGGCCTGCTGCCCGGCGGGCGGTGGGAGCGGCGGCACACGCCCGGCAGCTTCACCTACGCCGCGCACGCCGCGATGCTGGCCGGCTTCCTGCCCACGCCCGCCGAGCCCGGCCCGCACCCCCGGCCGTTCGCGGCGGCGTTCCCCGGCAGCGAGACCACCGCCGAGGGGACCTGGCGATTCGACGCCGCCGACCTGCCCGCGGGGCTGGCGGGGGCGGGCTACCACACCGTCTGCGTCGGGGGCGTCGGGTTCTTCAACAAGCGGACGGCGCTGGGCTCGGCCCTGCCCTCGCTGTTCGCCGAGAGCCACTGGGAGCCGGAGTTCGGCGTCACCGACCCGGCCTGCCTGGAGCACCAGATCGTGCGCGTCGAGCAGATCATCGGCCGCCAGCCCGCCGACCGGCGGCTGTTCCTGCTGCTGAACGTGGCGGCGCTGCACCAGCCGAACCACTTCTACCTCGACGGCGCGACCGGGGACTCCCCGGCCAGCCACGCCGCGGCGCTCCGGTACGTGGACCGGCACCTGGGCCGCCTGTTCGCGCTGCTGCGCCGCCCCACGTTCGTGATCGTGTGCTCCGACCACGGCACCGCCTACGGCGAGGACGGGCACGTCGGGCACCGCATCGGCCACGAGACCGTGTGGACCGTTCCCTATGGAGAGTTCGTACTGACATGACCGGTCCTTACCAGGGATACGTCTACGCCTACCCGCACAAGACGGCCTACCGTCCCCTCACCCCCGAACCCGCCCTCGAACGCGTCTGGGAGAACGAGGACAAGAGCGCGCTGTTCCTCTACCTGCACGTGCCGTTCTGCGAGATGCGGTGCGGGTTCTGCAACCTGTTCACCCGCACGGGCGCGCCCGAGGAGCTGACCGGCGCCTACCTGGACGCGCTGGAGCGCCAGGCCGTGCGCGTGCGGGACGCGCTGGGCGAGGCGACGTTCAGCACGGCGGCGTTCGGCGGCGGGACCCCGACCTACTTCACGGCGCCGGAGCTGGAACGGTTGTGCGACATCGCGGGCCGCTTCGCCGACCTGCCCTCGATCCCGCTCGGCGTGGAGACGTCCCCGGCGACGGCGACCACCGACCGCCTGGCGGTGCTGGCCGAACGCGGCACCACCCGGATCTCCATCGGCGTGCAGAGCTTCATCGACGCCGAGGCGCGCGCCGCCGTCCGCCCGCAGAAGCGCGCCGAGGTGGAGGCGGCCCTGGACCGCATCCGGGCGGTGGGCTTCCCGACGCTCAACATCGACCTGATCTACGGGATCGACGGCCAGACGCCGGTCTCCTGGCTGCACTCGCTGGACGCGGCCCTGGCGTGGCGGCCGGAGGAGATCTACCTGTACCCGCTGTACGTGCGCCCGCTGACGGGGCTGGGGAAGCTGGGCCGCGACTGGGACGACCAGCGCCTCTCGCTGTACCGCCTGGGCCGCGACCACCTGCTGGCGGAGGGGTACGAGCAGGTCTCCATGCGGATGTTCCGGCGTCCGGGCACCGGGACCGGGAACGGCACCGAGTACTGCTGCCAGACCGACGGCATGGTGGGGCTGGGGTGCGGCGCGCGCTCCTACACCGGGGACCTGCACTACTCGTTCGAGTACGCGGTGGGCGCGAGCCAGGTGCGGGCGATCATCGACGACTACGTGCGGGCCGAGGACTTCGGCACGGCGCGGGTGGGCTTCCGGCTGGACGCGGCCGAGCGCCGCCGCCGGCACCTGATCCAGTCCCTGCTCCAGACCGAGGGCCTGGACCGTACGGCCTACAAGGCACGCTTCGGCGGCGACGCCGCCGCCGACTTCGCCGCCGAGCTGAGCGTCTTCGCGGACCGTGGCTGGCTGAGCGAATCCGCGTCCACCCTGCGCCTGACGCCCGAGGGGCTGGCCCATTCGGACGCGATCGGCCCGGCCCTGTTCTCGCCCGGGGTGCAGGACCTCATGAACGCCTACGAGGCGCGCTGATGGACGCGCCCGACGCCGCCGGGCACGGCTCGGCCCCTGGCCACCTGACGATCCTCTACAGGGGACCGCTGGCGAGCTGCGACTACGACTGCCCGTACTGCCCGTTCGCCAAGAGGCGCGACACCCCCGACCAGCTGCGCGCCGACCGGGCCGCGCTGGAGCGCTTCACGGCCTGGGTCGCGGCGCAGGACCACCCCGTCTCGGTCCTGTTCACGCCCTGGGGCGAGGGGCTGGTCCGCTCCTGGTACCGGCGGGCCCTGGTGGAGCTGAGCCACCTGCCGCACGTCGAGCGCGTGGCGATCCAGACCAACCTGAGCACCCGGACCTCGTGGACGGCCGACGCCGACCCGTCCCGCCTGGCCCTGTGGGTGACCTACCACCCGGGCCAGGTCCCCTACGAGCGCTTCCTGGCCAAGACCGGCGAACTGGCGGCCCGGGGCGTCCGCTTCAGCGTGGGCATCGTGGGCCAGCCCGAACACCTGGAGGCGGCCCGCCGCCTCCGCGCCGACCTGCCCACCGGCACCTACCTGTGGGTGAACGCGGCCGAGGGGCGCACCTACACCGACGCCGAGGCCGACGAGTGGACGGCCATCGACCCGCTCTTCCCCTACAGCCGCGACCCGCACCCGAGCCGGGGCCTCCCGTGCAGGACGGGCGACACGGTGATCTCGGTGGACGGGGAGGGCACGGTGCGCCGCTGCCACTTCGTGCCCGCGCGGCTGGGCAACCTCTACGACGGCACCTTCCGCAAGGCGCTGCGCCCCCGCCCGTGCCCGATCGACGTCTGCGACTGCCACATCGGCTACGTCCACCTGGAGCCCACGGGGCTGTACGACGTGTTCACCAACGGCGTTCTGGAACGGATCCCCCACCTCCTCTGACGTCCAGCGCGTGAACCCGCACCCGGCCTTGCGGCGATACACCGCCGACAAGGCTCGCGAAAGGGGCACGTGTGGACGTCCTGAAACTGCTGCGCGACCTCGGGCTCCGGCTGGAGCACCGGGCGCCCGCCTCCCTGGCCCGCCAGCGCGACCGGCTGCTCGCGGCAGCCAAGCACCGGTGAGGGCCTTCCTGCGGCGGCCGCTCGGCCGGCTGTCGATCGGCCTTGCGTTGGCGCTGGTCGCCGTGAGCCTGTCGGCCTACGGCTACTACTGGCGGCTGCAGGGCAGCATCGAGCAGCAGGACACCGACCGGCTGCTCGGCGGCGACCGGCCGAAGAAGCTCAACGGCGCGCTCAACATCCTGCTGCTCGGCTCCGACACGCGGAAGGGGGCCAACGCCAAGTACGGGCACAGCCTGCGGGACAAGCCCCCGGCCTCCGACACGATGATCCTGCTCCACCTGTCGCCGGGCGGCGGGCAGGCGCTGGCGATCAGCTTCCCGCGCGACCTGCTGGTGCCGATCCCCGAGTGCACCCGGCCCGGCGGCGGCACCGTGCCCGCCACCGCGCAGGCCATGCTCAACGAGGCCATCGCGCGCGGCGGCCCGGCCTGCACCATCGAGACCATCGAGCGCGTCTCCCGGATCCGGATCGACCACTTCGTGCAGGTGGACTTCGTCGGCTTCAAGAACATCACGACCGCGGTCGGCGGCGTGCCCATCTGCCTGCCCAAGGACGTGGACGACCCCGACTCGGGCTTCCGCATGAGCAGGGGCCCGCACCGCGTGCAGGGCGAGGACGCCCTCGCCTACGTCCGCATCCGCAAGGGCCTCGGCGACAACTCCGACACCCAGCGGATCAAGCGGCAGCAGCGCTTCCTCGGCGCGCTGGCGAAGGAGGCCATGAGCGCGGGCGTGCTCACCGACCCGGCCAAGATGAACGCCCTGCTCACCTCCTCAGCCAAGTCGCTGACCACCGACAAGCGGTTCAACGTCGGCGCCATGCTGAAGGTCGCCAACGGGATGCGCGACCTCACCGCGGGCAAGCTGCGGTTCGTCACCGTCCCGTCCGGGCCCTACGCCCTCGACAAGGACCGGGTGGCGCTCGTCCAGCCCGACGCGGCGGACTTCTTCACCGCCGTCCGCAACGACAGGACCGTCCCCGAACCCGTGAAGCCGCCCCCGACCCCCGTGAAGGTCAGGGTGTTCAACGGCTCGGGCGTCGCCGACCGCGCCGCCCGGGTCGCCGAGCAGCTCAGGGCCCAGGGCTTCACCGTCACGGGCGTCGGCAACTACAAACGGACCGTCCCGGCCACGCAGATCCGGCACGCCGCCGCCGACCGGCCCCTGGCCGGGCAGCTGGCGGCCAAGCTCGCCAAGGCCGCCGTACTGCCCCGGGCCAGGGCCGTCCCGGGCGTGCTCGACCTGGTCATCGGCGCGGACTACGCCGGGCTGCGCACCAGCGTCGGCATCCCGCGCCAGCGGGACGAGCACCGCGCCAGCGACGCGGTGTGCGACGACGCCGGATGACCGCCCGCTCAGGTCTCCTTCCGCGGCCGGTAGTCGGCCTCGCTGACGCTGAACGTCCACGCGACGCCCTCCCGCGCCGTCCGCGTCGCCGGCGGGACCCGCAGGTGGTAGGTCCGGTAGGTGCCGTCCGGTTCGGGCGTGGAGTTGACCACCTCGACCATCACCACCGGCTCGTCGTCGGGCAGGTCGATGCGCCACAGCACGCCCGTCTCGTCCCGGTGCACCGGCTGCGCGCCGACCTCGGCCAGGTACCGGTCATAGCCGAAGATCTCCAGCATGACGCGGCGCAGCTCGGCGTTGTCCTCGGCGTCGATCCGGGCCGGGGTGAGCCCGTCGAGGGAGTCGATGAAACCGGCCGGGACCGGCATCCCGCGCCAGGCGTGCAGGGCGAACCCGTCGGGGTGGGCCAGCGCCGGGCCGTCGCCCCGGTGCAGCCGGCCGGGCTCGTCGCGGTGCAGCTCCGACGGTCGCTCCGAGACGATCACCACCCGCTCGTAGGGCCACCACCAGCCGGTCTCGCGCGCCGCCTCGGCGAGGCCGGGCGGCAGGTGCCCCAGCCGGTCGAACAGCGCCAGCCACGGCGCGTCGTGCTGCCCCAGCACCGCGTCCAGCGTCGCCGAACGCAGGACCGCCTCGGCCGCGCTGCCCTCCGGCGCCAGCGCCCCGATCGCCTGCCGCACCCGGACGACCAGGTTCTGGACCTGGTCCCACAGCGGCGCCGCCGTCTCGCTCCAGGCCTGCGCCCAGCGCCGCGGTCCCAGGGCGGTGTGGACGGTGGCGCGGGCGGTCTCCCACGGGCGCGTCCGGACGGCGTCGCGCACGCACGCCCCCGCCTCGCCCAGCTCGGCGGCGTCGGCCCGTGCGCGGGCGAGCAGCTCGCCCAGGTCGGCCTTCTTCAGCTTCGCCGAGTGCCCGGCGAGCAGCGCGGCCACCACCGCGCCGTGCGCGGGGGAGGGCACCCAGAGGAAACGTTCGGGGGCCGGCAGCCCGGCGGCGGCGTAGGCCGCGGCGATCCCGGCCTCGGCCCGCCCCCGGTCGCCGGGTCCGGTGGCGAACGCGGCGCCCTGCCAGGTCAGCCGCAGGGTCGCGTGGTCGAGCACATCCATGATCATCTCTCCGCTCAGTCGGCGACGACGCGAACGCTGCCCGGCACGTACTCGCGCTGCCTGACCACCCGGTACCAGCCCTTGGGCAGGGAGATCGGCGCGTGCTCCTCGTGCACGAGACGGCCGCCGGACGGCAGGTGCAGATGGTCGGGGGCCAGCGGGTTCGGGTCGCGCAGCAGCGTGCCCTCGGCGGTCAGCGCGTGCGCGTGCCCGGTCGCCTCGCCCAGCGCCAGCACCATGCGGCCGCGGCCGTCGCGCGGCGCGGGCGGCAGGTCGCGGACGGCCTGCGGAACCGCCTCCTCCGGCACGGGCACGATGAGGATGTCTCCCTGTCGGTACATGCCGAGGAAGCTAGAAGGTCCCACTGACAGAACGGCGTTGTAACAGCTCAGCGGGGCGAAGCCGAAGGCGAGCCCCGACGGGACAGATCGCGAAGCGATGTGGCACTCGCAAAGCAACGGTCAGAGGCGCGACTGGGCCGGGGCTTCAATAAATACCCCTCAGTAACCACGAGTCCGGCGGGCCGCCGGGCGGGCCCAGCGGCCGGAGGCGCTGAGGCCGACGGTCTGGAACGCGCGCACCAGCTCCCCGCCCAGGTTGACCCCCGCGCCCAGCGCCAGCGCCACCGACAGCGCGGCGACCAGGCTCAGCGCGCCCTCCTGCGCCGAGCCGGTGTTCAGCTCGACCATGCCCCGGTAGAGGAGCGTTCCAGGCAGCAACGGCGAGATCGCGGGGACGACGTAAGGCAGCGACGGCGCGTTCCGGCGGCGGGCTAGCATGCTGCCCAGCACGCCGATGAACACCGCGGAGATCGCCGAGGCCAGTACCGGCGCGACCGACGCCGACAGCAGCAGCACGTACAGGATCCAGATCACGCCGCCGCCGACGGCCGCCGGCAGCAGCACGTCGCGCGGCACCGCCAGGCAGATCGCGAACGTCAGCGACACCGCGGCCGCCGCCAGCACCGGCACCGGCTTGAGCAGCGCCGGGAAGTCGGGCAGGTGGGAGACGTTGATGTCCACGTCCAGCGCCACCGCGACGTAGACGACCGCGCCGAGCCCGGCGACGATCGCGGCGATGATGAAGAACACCTCCAGCAGCCGCGCGCCCGCGCTGACCAGGTCGCCGGTGATGCCGTCCTGGACGCTGGCCACCAGCGGGCGGCCCGGCAGCAGCGCCAGGATCGCGCCGGTCACGATCGTGGAGGCGCGGCCGGGGGTGCCCATGATCGCCACCACCAGCGCGGCGGCCGTCGCGCCCATCGCCGCCGCCAGCGACAGCTGGAAGAACTCCGCGACCCCGCGCCGGGCCAGGTAGGCGGCGGCGCGGTCGCCCAGCAGCGTCGCCACGAACGCGGTGACCGCCACGATCGGGCCGCCGCCGACCAGCACGCTGGCCGAGGCCGCGATCAGGCCCAGCGACACCACCATCAGCCACGGCGGGTACGGGGCGCGCCCGCGCTTGATCTCCGCCAGCCGCTGGTGCGCCTCGTCCAGCTCCAGCATCCCGATCGCGGCCTGCTGCACCAGCGAGTGCAGCGCGTGCAGCCGCCAGAACGCCGGGGTGCGGCGCCGGATCGCCCGCGTGCCGGTGACCGGGGCGGCGCCGTTGCCGGGATGGGACGACACCAGCAGGCTGGTGAACGACACCTGGACCTCGCAGCGCGGCAGCTCGTAGGCGACCGCGAGGCTGAGCATCGCCTCGTTGACCCGCTCGGTGGACTCGCCGCTGGCCAGCAGCAGTTCGCCGACCCGCAGCACCAGGTCGATGACCCGGGGATCGACGATCTCGCCGGGTTCGTCCTCGGGGGGCTCGGGGGGAGCACCGTCCATCAGCACGTACCAGCTGCGCCGCAGGCGTTCCGCCGCCGTCCCCATACCGAACGTGCCCTCCGGCCCTCTCGTCCCGATCTTGCCCGCAGGCTACCCACGGGAGATTGGTCCCTATCCCGAGATCCGGGTGTCCTTTTCCACATCGACGGTTTTCCCTCGGTCGCGCGGCATCCGGTTGGACGACGGCGGCGCGATCGGAGTTCTGTCGTGGCGGAGAGTGGTCAACCCCTCTCAAGATCCGAACTTTCCCAGGTCAGAGCGCTTCTCAAGCAGCATCGACCGGCTCACCGCAAGGAGTGCCCATGCATGTGAAGCGGCTCGCGATCGCGGGCCTGACCGCCGGAATGGTCGTCGGAGGGACGGCGCTCGCGCCGGCCGCGTCCGCCGACCCCACCCCGAGCGACCAGCACTACGGATCCTGGCCCGTGCTGAAGCGGGGCCACAAGAACGAAGAGGTCCGCGCCCTGCAGTGGTTCCTCAACTGCACGGGCCACCGGCTGGACACCCCCTCGGTGTTCGGCCCCAAGACCCACGTCGCGGTCCGGACCTTCCAGGCCCGCCACGTGGCCCCGGCCGACGGCATCGTGGGCGCGCGCACGTGGCTGACGCTGCTGTCGCGCGACCTGCCCGCCGGACACACCCAGCGCAACGACTGCGTGAAGGCGCTGCAGGTGCTCCTCAACAAGTGGCGCTACAACGACGACCTGCCGATCACCGGCTACCACGGCGACCGCACGCGCAAGAAGCTGCTGCGCTTCCAGCGCGAGCACGGGCTGCCCGCCCACGGCGACGCCGACACCCCCACCTACCACAAGCTGCTCGCGACCCCCGCGGGCAAGTGAGACGATCTCGCGGCTCCTCCCCGGCGACGGGGCGGAGCCGCTCGTGTGCCCGGGGTTATCCACAGAACGGCGTTCTGTTCCCGCCCTGTCGCCCGCGACTGATAGCAAGGACCCATGAGCACTGCACTGCGGGACGAGGCCGAAGGCACCCTGCGCGCCCTCGCCGGAGACCACGCCCGGCTGCGCGACGACCAGTGGACCGCGATCCACGCCCTGGTGGTCGAGCGGCGGCGGGCGCTGGTCGTCCAGCGCACCGGCTGGGGCAAGTCGGCGGTCTACTTCGTGGCGACCCGGCTGCTGCGCGACCGGGGCGCCGGGCCCACCGTGATCGTCTCGCCGCTGCTGGCGCTGATGCGCAACCAGATCGACGCCGCCGCGCGGGCCGGCATCCGCGCCCACACGATCAACTCCGCCAACACCGACGACTGGGAGCGGGTGTTCGCCGAGGTCGAGGCGGGCGCGGTGGACGTGCTGCTGGTCAGCCCCGAGCGCCTCAACAACCCCGACTTCCGCGACCAGGTGCTGCCCAAGCTCGCCGCCGGGGCGGGCCTGGTCGTGGTGGACGAGGCGCACTGCATCTCCGACTGGGGCCACGACTTCCGGCCCGACTACCGCCGCCTGCGCACCCTGCTGGCCGACCTGCCGCCCGGCATCCCCGTCCTCGCCACCACCGCCACCGCCAACGCCCGCGTGACGGCCGACGTCGCCGAGCAGCTCGCCGCCGACGACACCCTGGTCCTGCGCGGCGTCCTCGAACGCGACTCGCTGCACCTCGCCGTGGTGCGCCTGCCGTCGGCCGAGCAGCGCATCGCCTGGCTCGCCGAGCGCCTGGACGAGCTGCCGGGCTCGGGCATCGTCTACACCCTGACGGTCGCCGCCGCCCACGAGATCGCCGGCCACCTGCGCGACCGCGGCTACGAGGTCGCCGCCTACTCCGGCCAGACCGAGCCCGCCGAACGCCTCCAGGCCGAGAGGGACCTCCAGGACAACAAGCTGAAGGCCCTCATCGCCACCAGCGCCCTCGGCATGGGCTTCGACAAGCCCGACCTCGGCTTCATCGTCCACGTGGGCGCGCCCCAGTCGCCGGTCGCCTACTACCAGCAGATCGGCCGCGCGGGCCGCGGCGTCGACCGCGCCGAGGTGATCCTGCTGCCCGGCCCGGAGGACCGCGACATCTGGGCCTACTTCGCCAGCCTGGCGTTCCCGCCCGAGCCCGTCGTGCGCACCACCCTGGCCGAGCTGGAGGCGGCGGGCCGCCCCCTGTCCACCGGCGCGCTGGAGCCGCGCGTGGACCTCAACCGCTCCCGCCTGGAGATGATGCTCAAGGTCCTGGACGTGGACGGCGCGGTCCGGCGCGTCAAGGGCGGCTGGACCGCCACCGGCCTCCCCTGGACCTACGACCGCGAACGCTACGCCCGCGTCGCCGCCGAGCGCGCCCGCGAGCAGCAGGCGATGCTCGACTACATCGCCGCCACCGGCTGCCGCGAGGAGTTCCTGCGCCGCCAGCTCGACGACCCCGCCGCCGCGCCCTGCGGCCGCTGCGACAACTGCACCGGCCGCCACTGGCCCGCCGACGTCGGCGAGCAGAGCGCCGCCCAGGCCCGCGACCGCCTGCGCCGCCCCGGCGTGGACGTCACGCCGCGCCGCATGTGGCCGACCGGCGTCAAGGACGACCTCGGCGTGGGAGGCCGCATCCCCGCCTCCGCCCTGGCGGAGCCGGGCCGCGCCCTGGGCCGCCTCACCGACATCGGCTGGGGCAACCGCCTGCGCCAGATCCTGGCCGAGACCGCCCCCGACGACGAGATCGCGCCCGACATGTTCGACGCGGTCGTCAAGGTGCTGTCGTCCTGGGACTGGTCCGAGCGCCCGACCGCCGTCGTCAGCGTCGGCTCCCGGACCCGCCCCCGGCTGATCGGCAGCCTGGCGCGCCGCGTCTCCGAGATCGGCCGCCTTCCCTACCTGGGCGAGCTGGTCCCGCTGGGCGACCCGACCCCCCGCCGCCACAACAGCGCGCAGCGCCTGCGCTCGGTATGGCACGCGTTCGCCGTACCCGAGGAGGTACAGGCCGCCCTCCACCAGAACCCGGGCCCGGTCCTGCTGGTGGACGACCAGATCGACTCGGGCTGGACGATGACGGTGGCGGCCCGCCTACTGCGCGAGGCGGGAGCCACTGCGGTCCTGCCGTTGGTCCTGGCCGTCCCCAACTGACAGGACCCAACGCAGCCCACAAGGGGCTGCGGGCTCGGAGCGGGCAGCCCACAAGGGGGTGACAAGTTCGGAGGGCGGACGTCCTCAGTTCTTGATCTGGTTGTCCACCACGTCCAGGGACGGGCGGGCGCCCAGGTGCTGCATCGCCTGCGCGGCCAGGTGGCAGCCGGCCGTCAGCGCCTTGGCCGGGGGCTCGCCGTCCAGCCAGATCGGCAGGAAGCCCGCCACGAAGGCGTCGCCTGCGCCGGTGCCGTCGACGATCTTGTCGACGGGCTCGGCGGGCACGGTGACCGGCTCGGGGCGGCCGTTGGTGTACCACAGGGCCCCGTCGGCGCCGGTCATGATGACGACCTGCGGGTACCAGGCGGTGAGGACCTTGGCGGCCTGGTCGGGGGTGTCGCGGCCGGTGAGGACCTCGGCCTCGTCGGCGTTGACCACCAGCAGGCGGGCGCCCTGGGTCCACTCCAGGAAGGGCTCGGCGCCCATGCGCTTGAGGGGCGAGGACGAGCCGCCGTCCACCGAGATCGACATCTGCGCCTTGCGGGCCAGCTCCAGGGTGTGGATCGCGGCCTTGCGGGACCCCTCGTTGATCAGGGAGTAGCCCGACATGTGCAGGTGCGTGCCCTGGGTGAACAGGTCCTTGCAGCGCTCGATGTCCTCGGGCAGGAGGGCGGCGTTGGCCCCGGGGTCCGACAGCATGGTGCGGTCGCCCTTGTGGGTGACCAGGACGACGCAGGTGCCCGTGGGGCGCTCGCCGTCCATGACGAGGCGGGCGTCCACGCCGTACCCCATCAGCTCCATGTCCCGGTTGCGGCCCGCGATGTCGGAGCCGCGGCGGCCCACGAAGGCGACCTCGGTCCCTCCCAGGGCGAGCCAGGAGGCCACGTTGGCGCCGGAGCCGCCGCCGTGGGTGGTGACCGCGGCCGGCGTGTCGCTGCCCTTTGCCAAGGGATAGGCGGCACGCGCCACGGTGTCGGTCATCAAGTCGCCAACCACGACCACGCGCGTCATGGGAGTCATCACCTCGATCAACACGGCCCGCGTGAGCGGCATACTGGGCGTATGCTCGACCGTAACAGCTCTTGACCCCCGATTAGGTCTCGAACGCGCAGCGAAAGCCGGGAACTGCGGTTTTTCCCGGCGGCGGGAACGCGGGCGGCGTGCCTTACCCTCGGGTACGTGAGCGACCGGTATCCGGACCAGTGGGAGGCCGACGTCGTCCTGGCCGACGGCGGGACGGCCCATCTGCGTCCCATCCGCAGCGACGACGCCGAGCTGCTGCGGGTCTTCTACGCGCGGTTGTCGCCCGAGTCGATCTACTACCGGTTCTTCTCCCCGCGCCCCACGCTGAGCGACCGGGAGATCGCCCACCTGACCACCGTCGACTACGACGCGCGCGTCGCGCTGATCGCCACGATCGGCGGCGACATGGTGGCCGTGGTCCGCTACGACCGCCTGCCGGGGCAGCCGGGCACGGCCGAGGTCGCCTTCCTGGTCGAGGACGCCCACCAGGGCCGCGGCATCGGGGCCGTCCTGCTGGAGCACATCGCCGCCGCCGCCCGCGAGCGCGGCCTGCACCGGTTCGTGGCCAGCGTCCTGCCCGACAACCGGCGCATGGCGCGGGTCTTCCGCGAGGCCGGCTACCGCGCCGAGCAGCGCTTCGAGGACGGCGTGATCGAGCTCGTGCTGGACCTGGAGCCCACCGAGACCTCGGTGGAGGTCATGGCCGCCCGCGAGCACCGCGCCGAGTCGCGCTCCATCCAGCGGCTGCTGTTCCCCAACTCGGTCGCGGTGATCGGCGCGAGCCGCGCCGAGCACAGCGTCGGCCAGACCGTGCTGCGCAACCTGCTGGGCGGCGACTTCACCGGGCCCGTCTACCCGGTGCACCCGACGGCCACGGCGGTGGCGGGCGTGCGCGCCTACGCCTCGGTCCTGGACATCCCCGACGACGTGGACCTCGCGGTCGTCGCCGTGCGGGCCCCGGCCGTCCACGACGTCGTCGAGCAGTGCGCCGGCAAGGGCGTGCGCGGCCTGATCGTGGTGTCGTCCGGCTTCGGCGAGACGGGCCCCGAGGGCCGCGCCCGGCAGGAGGAGCTGGTCCGCCTCGCGCGCGCCTACGGGATGCGCGTCGTCGGCCCCAACTGCCTCGGCATCGCCAACACCGACCCCGAGGTGCGCCTGAACGCCACCCTCGCGCCGACCATGCCGGGCCGCGGCCCGGTCGGCTTCTTCTCGCAGTCGGGCGCGCTCGGCATCGCGATCCTGCAGCGGACGGCCGAGCGCGGCCTCGGCCTGTCCACGTTCGTGTCGGCGGGCAACCGCGCCGACGTGTCCGGCAACGACCTCATGCAGTACTGGGAGGAGGACCCCGCCACCAAGGCCGTCCTCCTGTACCTGGAGTCGCTGGGCAACCCGCGCAAGTTCGCCCGCCTGGCCCGCCGCCTCAGCCGCCGCAAGCCGATCGTGGCGGTCAAGAGCGGCCGCAGCACCCAGGGCGTCCCGCTCGGGCACGCCGCGTCCGCGCTGAGCCTGCCCGACCACGCGGTCAGCGCGCTGTTCGCGCAGGCCGGGGTGATCCGGGTGGAGGACCTGTCGGAGCTGTTCGACGTGGCGCAGCTGCTGGCCTACCAGCCGCTGCCGGCCGGCGACCGCATCGCGATCATCGACAACTCCGACTCGCTGGGCCTGCTGGCCCAGGACGCCGCGGTCGCGCTCGGCCTGGACGTGCGGCCGCCGGTGAACCTCGGCCCCAACGCCGTCGCCGCCGACTACGAGACCGCGCTGACCCGGGCGTTCGAGGACGACGGCGTGGACGCGGTCGTGGCGCTGTTCACCCCGCCGACCATCGGCGGCTACGACCTGAGCGTCCCGGAGAAGATCCTGCGCCTGGCCGCCGCCAGCAGCAAGCCGGTCGTGGCGACCTACCTGGGCTCCAAGGGCATGCCCCGGGACCTGCGGGTCACCGGGCCCGACGGCACGGCCGCCGAGGGGTCGGTGCCGTCCTACCCCGCGCCCGAGGACGCCGTCCGCGCGCTGGCCTACGCCATCCGGTACGCGCAGTGGCGGCAGCGCCCGCCCGGCCGCCTCCCCGACCTGCCCGGCGTCGACCGCAAGCGCGCCCGCGCGCTGGCGGTGGAGTGGCTGGGGGACTCGGGCGACGCCGTCGAGGCCACCGCGCGGCAGGCCGCCGAACTGCTGGGCTGCTACGGGATCGAGGTCTCCGACGGGTCGGCCGCCGAGCCGGCCGGCGCGGTGCCGGTGCGGATCGTCACCACCGAGGACCCGTCGTTCGGCGCGCTCATCTCGTTCGGCCTGGCCGACGAGACCGCGGCGCTGCTGGACGACCGCGCCTACCGGCTGGCCCCGCTCACCGATGTGGAGGCCGCCGAGCTGCCCCGCGCGATCCGCACGGCCCCGCTGCTGCTGGGCCACCGGGGCGCCGAGCCGATCGACGTGGCGGCGCTGGAGGACCTGCTGCTGCGCGTCTCCCGGCTCGGCGACGACCTGCCGGAGGTGGCGCGGCTGGAGCTGGCCCCGGTCATGGCCGGCGCCAAGGGCGCGGTCGTGGAGCGGATCGCCCTGCGGCTGGAGCCGCCGCGCGGCCCCCGCCCCGAGCTCGGCCCCCGCCGCCTGGGCTGACGGGCCCGGCGCGGGCCGGAGGCCGCGGCAAAAGAATTCGCCAAGAACCGTCGATCAACGCCTGTAGCCGGGCGGCGCCGCTCAGCTCGGCGGCGGCTGCGGCGGCTCGGGCACCGGCGGGACCGGATCGGGCGTGGGCGTCGGCGGCACCGGGTCGGGCGCGGGGCCCGGCGGGACCGGCTGCGGCGGCCCGGGGGCTGCGGCGCCGGGCCGGGCGGGGGCTCGGGCGGCACCGGCGGCTGGGGCGGCGGGGCGGGGTCCGGCGTGGGCGGCGGGACCGGCGGCGGCGAAGGCAGTGGATCTCTGTCGTCCATGTCCCTTCCCCTACCCCGGCCGACACGGAATGACCATGTTCGCCGCCCGCATGTGCGGGGCACGCCCGGGACAGGGCAGGATGGGGCCATGAGGGAAACCCGAGCGACGGCTCACGGGTTGCGCACGGCCATCGAGCGCAGCGGTTACTATCCGGCCCTGGTCGCGGACGCCGTGGAGTCGGCGATAGGAGAGGAGCGGGTGCTCGCCTACGTGGTCCACCACGAGGCGACGTTCGACCCTGCCATGGAGGTGCGGCGGCACGTCACCGTGCTGGTGCTGTCGGCCGGCCGGCTGCTGGTCTGCCACACCGACGAGCACCCGCCCGGCGAGGGCATGACGCAGGCGCACGCCTCCACCACCACCGAGGCCGTCAAGCTGGAGCGGGTCCAGTCGGTCGCGGTGACCCGCGTCGTCCCCGACCCCGCCTCCTACGTGCCGGGCACCCCGCCCACCGAGGTGGTGCTGACCATCGGGTGGGGCGCCATCGCCCACATCGACCTCGAACCGGCCACCTGCGGCGACGAGAACTGCGAGGCCGACCACGGCTACACCGGCAGCGTGACCGCCGACGACCTGTCGCTGCGCGTCAGCGAGGCCGCCGACGGCGCCGACGCCGTCGCCCAGGTCCTGGCCTTCGCCGAGGCGCTCTCGGCGGCCACGGCCAAATGAGCGCGGCCAAATGAGCGCGGCCAAATGAGCGCGACCGAAGCGAGCGGGGTCAGGTGAGCCCGCCCGCGCCGCCCGTCCCCCGGTACGGGGAGGCGGCCCTGGCGGACCTGACACCGTCGGTGCTGGCCGGGCTCGGTGTCCGGGGCGCCACCGACGTGCTGGGCCTGCCCGCGCTGCCCCGCGCCTGCGTGCTGGTGGTGGACGGGCTGGGCTGGGAGCTGCTGCGCGCCCATCCGGAGGAGGCGCCGTTCCTGACCTCGCTCGCCGGGCGGCCGCTCACCGCGGGCTTCCCCGCGACGACGGCGACCAGCATGGGATCGCTGGGCACCGGCCTGCCTCCCGGCGGGCACGGCCTGCTGGGCGTGCAGGTCGCCATCCCCGGCACCGGCCGCCTGCTGAACTGCCTGAAGTGGCAGGACCAGGGCGTCGATCCGGTCGCCTTCCAGGCCGCGCCGACCGTGTACGAGCGCGCGGCGGCCGACGGCGTGGCGGTCGGGTACGTCGCGCTCGGCCTGTACCGGGGGAGCGGGCTGAGCCAGGCGACCTCGCGCGGCGCGTCCTACCTGTCGGCGAACGGCATGGGCCAGCTCGTCGGGCAGGCCGAGCGCGCCCTGCGGGCGGGCGACCGCTCGTTCGTGACCGTCTACCACGCCGACCTCGACTCCACCGGCCACCGCTACGGCGCCGACTCGCCCGACTGGCGGTATCAGCTGCGCTTCGTGGACCTGCTGGCCCAGCGGCTCGCCGAGGTGCTCCCCGCGGGGGCGGCGCTGTACGTCACCGCCGACCACGGCATGGTCGACCCGGCCGAGCGGGTGGACGCGGACACCGATCCCGACCTGGACGCCGGGGTGGCGCTGCTCGGCGGCGACGCCCGCGCCCGCTACGTGTACAGCGAGCCGGGCGCGCACGACGACGTGCTGGCCGCGTGGCGGGCCCGGCTCGGCGACCGGGCGTGGGTGCGCTCGCGGGACGAGGCCGTCGCGGCGGGCTGGTTCGGGCCGGTGGAGCCGGACCTGCTGCCCCGGATCGGCGACGTGGTCGCGGTCCCGTTCGCCGACCTGGCGATCGTGGCGTCCCGGCGGGAGCCGTGGCTGGAGCGCATGGTCGGGATGCACGGCTCGATGGTCGCGGCCGAGCAGCTCGTCCCGCTGCTGACCCACGTGCGCGACTGAGCGCCGGGGGAGCGGCACGCCGCCCGCGCCCGCCCCGTGACGGCCGCTACGCTGCGCGGTTGTGAGGAACCAGGATTCACCCCTCCCGAATCGGGGTGCCGCGGGTCAGACTGGCGATGTGCACCCACTCATCGATGTGCCCGCCCTGGACCGGCTGCTCCGGCGGGAGCCGCCCCCGGTCCTGCTGGACGTCCGATGGCACCTGGCCGGGCCGCCCGGCGTCGAGTCCTACCGCCGGGGCCACCTGCCCGGCGCGGTCTTCGTCGACCTGGACCGCGACGTCGCCGGCCCGCCCGGACCGGCCGGCCGCCACCCGCTGCCCGACCCGGCCGCGTTCGAGGCCGCGATGCGGCGGGCCGGGGTCCGCGCGGACGGGCAGGTGGTGGTCTACGACGACGCCGACTCCACCGCGGCCGCGCGCCTGTGGTGGACGCTGCGCTACTTCGGCCACGACCGCGTCCGCGTCCTGGACGGGGGCCACCGGGCGTGGACGGAGGCCGGGCTGGCGGACACGACGGAGGAGCCCGCGGTGAAGCCGGGCGACTTCGTCGCGCGGCCGGGGCGGCTGCCCGTCCTGGACGCGGCGGGCGCCGCGGCGCTGGCCAAGGACGGCGTGCTGCTGGACGCCCGCGCGGCCGAACGCTACCGGGGCGAGACCGAGCCGATCGACCCGGTGGCGGGGCACGTCCCCGGCGCGGTCAACGCGCCCACCTCGGGGAACGTCGGGGTGGACGGCCGCTTCCTGCCGCCGGAGCTGCTGCGCGACCGCTTCGCCCAGCTGGGCGCCACCGACGCCGTGGACGTCGGCGCCTACTGCGGGTCGGGGGTCACGGCGGCGCACGAGATCCTCGCCCTCACCATCGCCGGGGTGCCCGCCGCCCTGTACGTGGGCTCGTGGTCGAACTGGGTCGCCGACCCCACCAACCCGGTCGCCACGGGCGAGCACTGACCCGGGCCCCCTTCCCTCAGCCCGCCCCGAAGCACTGGAAACCGTGCACCCCCGGTGTGCGGGGCACGGCCGCCAGAGCGCGGGACGGGGTGCGGCCCGCCAGCAGGGCCTCGTGGAACGCGGTCATGAACGCCGGGGTGGCCGCGTCCCGGACGGGCGCCACGCTGGCGATCACGGTGGCGGTGCCGAGGGCCAGCAGCGCGCCGACCATGCCCAGCACCGCGTCGCCGGGTTCGGCGCGGCCGATGTCGCAGGCCGACAGGACGACCAGGTGGGGCGCGCGGTCCAGGTCCTCCAGCTCGTAGACGACGAGCGGGCCGTCGGCCAGGCGCAGGGCCGAGAAGAGCGGGTTGCCGGGGCGGAACTCGCCGTGCGCCACGATGTGGGCGAGGTCGGTCTCGTTCAGGGCGTCGCGCACCGCCTCCGCGCGGGCCCACCGGTCGAGGAGCACGCGGGGACGGTGGTGGAGCAGCCGCAGAGCGCCGACCTCGCGGTCGGCGTGGGCCAGGTCGGGGCCCGCCACCAGGAGCGTTCTCCCCGGAGCGTAGGGGGCCGGGCGGCCGCGGGCGCGGAGCCAGGCCGTGGCCGAGGGGACGACGGTCGACGGGCGGCCGGCCAGGGACGGCAGGGCCGACCACGGCAGGCCGTGCAGCGAGCCGGTGGGGGCGATGACGAGTTCGCGCTCGCCCAGGACGGGACGCAGCGGCTCCAGCAGAAGCCCGTCCAGCCGGGCGCCGGCTTCGGCCAGGGTGCTCTGGGCCCGGTCGTCGCCCTCGTCCTGTGCCAGCCGCCGCAGGGCCGAGTGGGCGAGGGCGGTCGCCCGCGCCGCGTCGTCGTAGGGGCCCAGGCGGTGGCGGAGGAGGCGCCCGGCGACGATCGTCACGGCGTGCAGCTCGGGGCCGATCCTGACCAGCTCCAGCAGGCCGCGCTCCTCCAGGGCCGCCGCCAGCCGGGGGATCTGCAGGCGCCGCGTCCGCCGTGCCGGGGCCGGGGCCGGATTGCCCAGCGACCGGGTGCGGATCCTGGCCTCCAGGCGCGCGAGGCGTGCCGCCCGAGCGGGGTCCGGCCGGCCCAGGGCGACGGCCTGGGCATGTTGCGCGCTGAGCGTCCGCAGCTCGGCGAACGCCGCCGCGCGGTCCGGGCAGCGGGGCGGCCGCACCGCGAGGGGACGGCGCGCGATGGTGCGGCGGCGTTCCTCGACGGCCAGCAGCTCGCCGGTGGACCGGGCCAGCCGCAGGGCCAGGTCGGCCAGCTCGCCGCCCAGCTCGGCGGTCCGCGCCCGCAGCTCCAGCGCGCCGAAGACCTCGGTGTGCTCCTCGACCGCGTCGAGGCCCGACCAGGCGGCCGTCACCGCGCCCACCCGGTCGTGGCGGGCGTGGCACTCCAGCGCGGTCGCGTGCCAGGCCGCCGCCCGCAGCGCCGCAGGGCCGCGCGCACCTGCCACCGGCGCGAGGAGATGGCCGGCGGGCCTGCGCAGGCCCAGCGCGATCCTGGCCGCCATGATCCGGGCCTCGGCCGCGGCCTCTGCCCAGCCGCCCTGGTCGAGACGGTCCGCCGTGGCCGTCGCCGTGCTGAGGAACGCCGCCGAACGGTCCCCGGCCGCCCACCGGACGCGCAGCAGCAGGTGCTCGGCCGGCAGCGTCCAGCCGGTGCGCCCCTGGGCGGAGAACGCGGCGCGGGCGCGTTCGGCGGCGGCCGCCGCGCGTTCCGGTTCGCCGTCCGCCAGCTCGGCGTGGGCGAGCAGGAGCAGGGCGTCGGCCTTGTCGCAGGCGTAGCCGTGCTCGTCGACGTCGGCCAGGGCCGTGGTCAGCAGTCGCCGCGCTTCACGGGGGAGCCCTGCGATGACCAGCGTCTCCGCCTGGTCGATGCGGCATTGCGCGGCGCGCACCCCCGTGAGCCTCGGTTCGGCGGAGGCGAAAAGGTGGAGTGCCCTGGGAAGGTCGCCGCGACGGGAGACCACCAGGGCGAGGTTGCTCGCGGCGACGGCGCTCTGATGGGGGAGCCCGGCGGTTTCGCTGACCTGTATCGCTTCGGTCAACGCGGCTTCCGCGCCGCAGAGGACTCCTTGCAGCGCCTGTATCAGGCCGAGGTTGGTGAGGAGTTTCGCCAACGGCAGTGAGGCGCGGGCGCGGTGCAGCCGGGGGAGGGGGTGCTCCGCCGTTCGCCGGGCTTCGGTGAGGCGCCCCGCCTTGGCCAGCGCATGGGAGAGTTCAGCGGCCAGGGCGTCCGCGTCCTCGCCTGTGAGAACCGTAGCCGCGTGTGCCGCCTCGGTCAGGGCGCAGGCCACGTCGCCGCGTGCGGTGAACGCTCCTACCAGGTTCATCCGCACCTGGGCCGCGGCGTAGGGCAGGTCGTGTTCTCGGGTCAGGGCGAGGGCGCTCTTGAGATGGCGCAGCGCTTCGTTGAGTCGCCCCAATTCTCCGCTGGCGACGCCCGCGACGCGCAGTGCGGTGACGGTCTGCTCAGGGTCGCGCCGCCCGCTCAGGAATCGCAGCGCTTCCCGATACGCCGCTTCCGGGTCTCGCCCTACCGCCTCTTCGTTCACAGGCGGACCCAGCTCGTCACGATCGACGCCGCGTCCGGCAGCTCGAACACCAGGCTCGCCAGCCCTTCGGGCACCTGCGCGAAGACGAAGTGCCCGCTCGCGCTCGTCTCCGCCGTCGCCTCGTCCGGCGCGGCGCCGAGGCGGCGGAGCCGGACCCGGGACGCGACCGGCGGCGCGAGCCGTCCCGTCAGCTCACGCCCGCGCCCGGTGTCGTGCACCTCGACCTCCACGGTGACGTCCGCGCCCGTGAACGTGAGGGCGCGCACGAGACCGCCGCGCGTTCCCGCGAGCGCGCGCCCCTCCTGCTCGTGCGCCAGTTCGGCGAGCTCCGCGCCCGGGACGCGCCAGGCGAACGCCGCGCGGCCCGCCGCCACGACCGCCTCGGGCACGGGGTCGGCGGCCTGGAACGCGGCGTGCACCCGGTCGAGCAGCTCCTCGTCGATCACGCGGGCAACCTCCGGCTCAGTTCGGCCAGGCAGCGGGCCCGCGTCGGGCCGATGCTGCCCACGGGCAGGTCCAGGGCGGCCGACAGCTCGGCGTAGCTCGGCGCCGCCGCCAGCAGGCGCAGCAGGTCCCGGCAGCGCGGCGGCATGGCCCGCAGCGCGCTCCCGACCCGGCACACGCTCTCGCGGGCCAGCACCACCTGCTCGGTGGCCGAGCCCGCGGCGGACGGCCCGGCCGGAGGCGGCGGGCGGTGCCGGAGCAGGCGCAGGCTCTCGTGCCGCGCCGTGGTGACGAGCCAGCCGGCCACCGCGTCCGGCTCCCGGAGCCGGTCGAGGTGCTCCACGAGCCGCAACCAGGTCGTCTGGACGGCGTCGGCGGCATCGGCGTCCGGCAGCCCGGCCGTCCGCGCCACCGACCACAGCAGGTCGCTGTAGCCCTCGACGAGCCGCGCCCACGCCGCGCCGTCGCCGTCCCGCGCCCGGCGCACCAGCTCGCCGGGCTCCGCAAGCCTTTCCAAGGCCACTGAAGTCCTCCTTCCGAGGCGCCCCGGGCGAAGACCCTAGGCGTACGGTGACGGCTCCATCGCTTGCGGTTACGAAGTCGGAGCCGGGCTGTGCCCAAGCCCTGATGATTAGGGCGGCGCCCGCACGGGTAGCGGCCGCCTCCCTGTCCGGAAGCTGCGGATTTCTGCGACGGCGGCGGGGTCCGGATGCCTTACTGGTGAGGTGATCGGAAACCCGGTGTGGCGCCTGCGTGTGATCGCCGTCGCGGCGGGCGCGCTGCCGATCCTGGCCTTCCCCCGCGCCGACCTGGGATGGGCCGCGTGGGTCGCGCTCGTGCCCGGCATGGCGCTGATGCGGGCCGGGAGCGGGCGCGAGGCGGCCGTGCGGGGCTGGTGCTTCGGGACCGGCTACCTGCTCGCGGCGCTGTACTGGACGCTGCCCAACATCGGGCCGGCCCTGCCGCTGGTGGCGCTGGTGTTCGGGGCGCCGTGGGGCGTATGGGGGGCGGCGGTGCGGCGGCTCGTCCCCGAGCGGCCCGTGGCGGCGCTGCTGGTGCTGCCGAGCGGCTGGGTGGCGATCGAGCTGATCCGGTCGTGGCCGAGGCTGGGCGGGCCATGGGCGCTGCTGGGGGCGAGCCAGTGGGGGAGTCCGGCGGTGCTGGAGCTGGCGCGCCTCGGCGGCGTGTGGCTGCTGTCGTTCGTGCTGGTCCTGGTCAACACGGCGGTGCTGCTGGCCGTCGTCACCCGGCGCTGGCGCCACCTCGCGGCGGTGGCGCTCGTGGGAGCCGGGCCCGCCGTGTACATGGCGCGCGATGAGCCCGCCGGACGGACGCTGCGCGTCGCCCTCGTCCAGCCCGGCGTCGTGCACGGGCCCGCCGCGCGCTTCGACGCGGGCGAGCGCATCACCGCGTCGCTGCCGCCCGTCGACCTGGTCGTGTGGGGCGAGAGCAGCGTCGGCTACGACCTGCGCCGCCGCGCCGACCTCACCGCGCGCCTGACCGCCCTCGCCCGCCGCGCCGACCTCATGGTGAACGAGGACGCGCGCGAGGCCGGCGGCCGCATCTCCAAGAGCACCGTCCTGATCGGCGCGGACGGCCCGAGGGCGCGCTACGTCAAGACGCAGCTCGTGCCGTTCGGGGAGTACATCCCGTTCCGGTCGGGGATGGGATGGCTGGCCCGCGTCAGCGGGGCCGCCGCCGAGGACCGGGTGCCCGGCAGCGGGGCCATGACGATGCGCGCGGGCGGCGCGACCGTCGGCCCGCTGATCTGCTTCGAGTCCGCCTTCCCCGACCTCGGGCGCGCGGTGGCGCGGCGCGGCGCCCAGCTCGTGGTGTACCAGTCGGCGACCTCGACGTTCCAGGACAGCTGGGCGCCCGCGCAGCACGCGTCGCTGGGCGCGGTGCGCGCGGCCGAGACCGGGCGGCCGGTCGTGCAGGCCGCGCTGACCGGCGTCTCGGCGGCGTTCGACGCGCGCGGGCGGCGGCTGGCCTGGGCCGACACCGGCGAGCGCGGCGCGGTGGTGGTGACGCTGCGGCTGCCCGCACCGGCGAGCCGCACCCCTTACGACCGGTTCGGGGACTACGTTGCCTATCTGGCCGTCCTGACGTCGGCGGGCGCCGCCGCCGTCCGGACGAGAAAGATCGTTGCCATATGGCACAAAATGCCAGGAAGAGGGTAGGAGGCGTGGTCAAGGGTTCGGCAAACAGCGGTCGCGTGGTGGTGTGTCCGGTGTCCATGATGCAGAATGAGGGACGCGGACGCCGTCTCGGGTGTGCGAGGCCGTAGGGGAAGACGAGCCTCGGTACAGATCCAGGAGGTCCGGTGACCGCACGTGGCGTTTTCTACGTCCACTCCGCGCCACCTGCGCTGAGCCCGCACATCGAGTGGGCGGCCGCAGGTGTCCTTGGCGTGCCCGTTTCCCTTGAGTGGGCCGATCAGCCCGCCGCGCCGGGAACGCTGCGCGCCGAACTGCATTGGGAGGGGAAGCCGGGCACCGCCGCGGGCATCACCTCCGCCCTGCGGAACTGGAAGTTGCTGCGCTTCGAGGCCACCGAGGATCCCACTCCCGGGTGCGACGGCGTGCGCTACAGCTTCACCCCGTCGCTCGGCGTCTTCACCGGCGTCATCGGCGCCAACGGCGACATCATGGTCCCCGAGGACCGCCTGCGGTCGGTGATGGCGAACGCGGCGGTCGGCAAGTCGACCCTGGAGCACGAACTCGACCGCCTGCTGGGCACCCCGTGGGACAACGAG
Organism: Spirillospora sp. CA-253888; assembly: GCA_050936435.1. Taxonomy (GTDB): domain Bacteria; phylum Actinomycetota; class Actinomycetes; order Streptosporangiales; family Streptosporangiaceae; genus Spirillospora. The sequence goes on along the minus strand of JBNJMT010000001.1, from coordinate 1,504,355 downwards.
CTCGAACCCTTCCGGCGGGCCGGCGACGGCGCGCCGGTGCGCTGGCTGCACGCGGCTGTTTGATGGCCTTTCGGCCCGGATTGCTCGCCTGAGGCTCGCAAACCGACCGAAAAGCGTGCGAGCGCTGCATCGCTTCGCGATCTGCCGCGCGGGGCCTCGCCTCCGGCTTCGGCTCCGCGCGGCAGACCTTCGGTCGCGCTCGCGTGCGGGGCGCGGCTCGTCGGTCCCCGCACGCGAGACGAATGACCTGGCCGCGCCCGCGGCCGCGAACGATCAGTCCTCCGGCAGCCGCTCCAGCACCACCAGGGGGATCTCCCGCTCGGCCTTGGCCTGGTAGGAGTCGTACTGCGGGAAGATCCCGGCCATCGTGCGCCACATCTCCGGCCGCTCCTCCGCCGTCGCGTCGCGCGCCCGCGCCCTGAACCTGTCCGCGCCGACCTGCAAGGCCACCTCGGGGTGCTCCGACAGGTTCAGGTACCACGCCGGGTGCCGGGGAGCGCCGCCGTTGGAGGCGACCAGCAGGAACCGGTCCCCGTCGCGACCGTAGATCAGCGCGGTGCGCCGCAACGTGCCGGACCGGCGCCCCCGCGTGGTGAGCAGCAGCGTCGGCATCCCGTGGTACAGGTGGCCCTTCGCGCCGTCGCTCTCGACGTAGGTGCGGATGTGGGCGGCGACCCAGCCGGTGGCGTTGTCGACGACCTCTTCGCCGTGCGCCGTCATCGGTGCTCCTTCGAGTTTGAGTTCCTACATTGTTGAGGATGTCAACTTTCGGGGCAGCGTAACGGAAGTACTTGGCAACCTCAATAATTGAGCCGCTGAAGGGCAGCGTAGGATCGGGGCATGAGCGCCGAGCCGACCACTGAGCCGACCACCGAAGAGCCGATCGTGGCCGAGCTGGCCGACCTCGTCTTCCAGGTCGCCGGACGGCTGAGCGCCGAGTTCAACGCCGCCGCGGCCGAGCTGGACCTGCCGCCCGCCCAGGCCATGGCCCTGAGCACCCTGTGCGAGCCGGTGCCGATGCGCCGGCTGGCCGACCGCCTGCACTGCGACGCCTCCAACGTCACCGGCATCGTGGACGGCCTGGAGCGCCGCGGCCTGGTCACCCGGCGGCCCGCCCCGCACGACCGGCGCGTCAAGCACCTGGTGCTCACCGAGGAGGGTACGCGGCGGCGGGCCCTGCTGCTCGAACGCGGCCAGGCCGAGGCCGCCGCGCTGTTCGCCTTCCCCGACACCGACCGGCGCAGGCTCCGCGACCTGCTCGCCCGCGCCCTGGAGACCGGCGCCTGAGCCCCGCCACGACACGCGAAAGGCCCCCGGACCCATCGGGTCGGGGGCCTTTCCCGAATCGCCTTACAGCGGGATGTTGCCGTGCGTGCCGCGGGCCGGGATCGCCTCGGCGATGGCGCGGGCGAGCGCCATGCGCGTCTCGTCCGGGCCCACCACCTCGTCGATGACCCCCAGCTCGCGGGCGCGCTCCAGCCCGCCGGCGAGCTTCTCGTGCTCGGCGGCCAGCTCGGCCTCCAGCGCCGGGCGCTCCTCCTCCGGAACGGCGGCGAGCTTGCGGCGGTGCAGCACGCGCACGGCCGCGACCGCGCCCATCACGCCGAACTCGGCGGTCGGCCAGGTGAACACCTTGGTCGCGCCCAGCGAGCGCGAGTTCATCGCGATGTAGGCGCCGCCGTACGCCTTGCGCGTCACCAGCGTGACCCGCGGGACCGTCGCCGCCGCGAACGCGTGCAGCAGCTTGGCGCCGCGCCGCACCACGCCGTCGTGCTCCTGGCCGACGCCCGGCAGATAGCCGGGCACGTCCACCAGCACCACCAGCGGCACGCCGAACGCGTCGCACATCCGCACGAACCGCGCCGCCTTCTCCGCCGAGGTCGCGTCCAGGCAGCCGCCCAGCCGCAGCGGGTTGTTGGCGATGATCCCGACCGTGCGGCCGCCGAGGCGGCCGAGCGAGGTCACGATGTTGGGCGCCCACTTGGGGTGCAGCTCGACGTAGGAGTCCTCGCTGTCCACCACGCCCTTGACCAGAGGCATCACGCTGTAGGCGCGGCGCGGGTTGTCCGGCAGCAGCGCGGAGAAGTCGCGCTCGGCGACCTCGTCGGTGCGCACCCGGCCCTGGTGCCCGAGCAGCACCGCGAGCTTGCGGCCCTGCGCGATCGCCTCGGTGTCGTCCTTGGCGACCACGTGCACCACGCCGGACTTCTTGGAGTGCGGCTCGTGGCCGCCGAGGCCGGCCATGTCGATCTCCTCGCCGGTGACCGAGCGGACCACGTCCGGGCCGGTGACGAAGATCTTGCCGCCCTGCGACAGCACCACGATGTCGGTGAGCGCCGGGCCGTAGGCGGCGCCGCCCGCGGCCGCGCCGAGCACCACCGAGATCTGCGGGACGACGCCGGAGGCCCGGGTCATCGCCGCGAACACCTGGCCGACGGCGTGCAGGGACTCCACGCCCTCGGCCAGGCGCGCCCCGCCCGAGTGCCACAGCCCGACGATGGGCAGCCGCTCGCGGACGGCGTGGTCGTAGGCCGCCACCATCGCCTCGCAGCCGGCGGCGCCCATGGCGCCGCCCTGGATGCGCGGGTCGGAGGCGAAGGCCACCACCGGCAGGCCCTCCACCCGGCCGACGCCGGCCAGCGCGCCGCTGCCGTCGTTCTCGTCGTTGATCGGCCGGAAGCTGCCCTGGTCGAACAGCGCGACGAGCCGGAGCCGCGGGTGCCGCGGGTCGAGGTCCTCTTGCCGGTCGGTGGCCGGGGTCAGCGGCCTGTTGTCGAGAACGGTCACGGTCGGAAGCTCCTTAGGTCACTGCGCGCACGGCGGAGCGGATCTCGCTCAGACGGCGCGGCGGAAGGCGACCGACACGTTGTGGCCGCCGAAGCCGAACGAGTTGTTGAGGGCGGCGAGCGGGCCGTCGGGCAGCTTGCGCGGCTCGCCGCGCACGATGTCCAGGTCGACCTCGTCGTCCAGGTCCTCCAGGTTGGCGGTCGCGGGCACCAGGCCCTCCCGCAGCGTCAGAATGGTGATCACCGACTCCAGCGCGCCCGCGCCGCCCAGCAGGTGGCCGGTCATCGACTTGGTGGCGGTGACGGTGGCCTTGGCGGCCGCCTCCTCGCCGAGCGCGACCTTGATGGAGTTCAGCTCGGCGACGTCGCCGGCCGGGGTCGAGGTGGCGTGCGCGTTGACGTGCACGATGTCCTCGGGCCGCAGGCCCGCGTCGGCCAGCGCCCGGCGCATCGCCTTGGCCTGGCCGCCCCCGCTGGGGTCGGGCAGCACGATGTCGTAGGCGTCGCCGGAGTAGCCGCAGCCGGCGGCGATGGCGTGGATGCGGGCGCCACGCGCGCGGGCGTGCTCCTCCGACTCCAGGATCATCACGGCCGCGCCCTCGCCGAGCACGAACCCGTCGCGGTTCTTGTCGTAGGGGCGGGACGCGCGCTCGGGCTCGTCGTTGCGGGTCGACATCGCGCGCATCGCGCCGAAGGAGGCCATCTGCAGCGGGTGGATGCACGACTCGGTGCCGCCGCAGATCACCACGTCGGCGCGGCCGGCGCGGATCATGTCGATGGCGTAGCCGACCGCCTCGCCGCTGGAGGCGCAGGCGCTCACCAGGGCGTGCGAGCCGGCCATCGCGCCGAACTCGATGCCGACGTGCCCGGAGGCGCCGTTGGGCATCAGCATCGGCACGGTGAAGGGCGAGACCCGCGACCAGCCCTTCTCGCGGTACACGTCGTAGCTGTTCAAAGCGGTGTGCAGGCCGCCGATGCCGCTGGACAGCACCACGCCGAGCCGGTCGCCGTCCACGGTGTCGCCCTCGGGCGCGCTCTCGGGCTCGGCGGCCTTGCCGCGGCTCTTCTTGGCGGGCGGCGCGTAGCCGGCGTCCGCCCACGCCTCCCGCGCGGCGATCAGCGCGATGGCCTGGTTGCGGTCCAGGCGGCGCAGCTGCGGCCGCGGGATGCTCTCGGCGGGGTCGACCTTGAGCTGCGCGGCGAACCGCACCGGCAGCTCCTCGACACCCTCCCATTCGAGATTGCGCACCCCGGACTCGCCGGCGAGCAGCGCGGACCAGGTCGACGGCACGTCCCCGCCGAGCGGTGTCGTGGCGCCGAGGCCGGTCACGACGACAGTGGTCGGGCTGTTGCTCATAGTGAGTGCTCCTCGCAAACTGGGGGGTGCGGTGGCGACGCGCCGCCGGTCCGGCGGACCCTGCGGGCCGACGCTGGGGGTCGGCGGCGCGCCGCTCCTGCGGCTAGCCCTGCTGCTGCAGGTTCTGGACGAAGTTGATGACGTCCTTGACCGTCTTCAGGTTGCGCAGCTCGTCGTCGGGGATCTCGACACCGAACTGGTCCTGCGCGGCCACCGCGATCTCTACCATCGACAGCGAGTCGATGTCGAGGTCGTCGATGAAGTTCTTCTCCGGGGTGACCTCGGACTTGTCGATGCCGACGATCTCGTCGATGATCGCGGCCAGGCCGTCGAGGATCTCCTGCTCGGTGGCAACTGCCATGGTGTTTCAGTTCTCCTTCGTGGGTTGGTCCAGAGCCGGCGCTGACGGCGCTAGGGGATCTGGATGACTTGGGCAGCGTAGGCCAATCCGGCGCCGAACCCGATCAACAGGGCCGGTGCTCCGGACGGGACGTCGCCGCGTTCGATCATGCGGGCGAGCGCCATCGGGATCGAGGCGCCCGAGGTGTTCCCCGAGCGGACGATGTCGTGGGCGACCACCGCGTTGACGGCCTTCACCTTGCGGGCGATGGCGTCGATGATGCGCAGGTTGGCCTGGTGCGGCACGACCGCCGCCAGCTCCTCCGGGGCCACCCCGGCGCGCTCGCACGCCTCCAGCGCGACGGGCGCGATGGCGGTGGTGGCCCAGCGGAAGACGGCCTGGCCGTCTTGCAAGATGAACGACTGCCGGTTCTTCACCTGGATGCGGTCGGACTGGTCGCCCGCGCTGCCCCACACCACCGGGCCGACGCCCGGCTCGGCGCTGCCGCCGACGACCGCGGCGCCCGCGCCGTCGGCGAAGATGATGCTGGTGGAGCGGTCGGTCCAGTCCAGCCACTGCGACATCTTCTCGGCGCCGATCACCAGCACGTTGCGGGCGGCGCCGGTGCGGATGGCCGAGTCGGCGGCCGACAGCGCGTAGCAGAAGCCCGAGCAGGCGGCGTTGAGGTCGTAGGCGCCGGGGGCGGGGATGCCCAGCCGGTAGGCGACGGTGGCCGCGTTGTTGGGCAGCGGCGTCTCGTTGGAGCAGGTCGCCAGGATGACCAGGTCGACGTCCTCGGGGGCGAGCCCGGCGCCGGCCAGGGCCTTGCCGCCGGCCTGCACGGCCATGTCGGCGATGGTCTCCTCGGGGCCGGCGATGCGGCGCTCCTCGATGCCGACGCGGCTGCGGATCCACTCGTCGTTGGTGTCCATCAGCTTGGCCAGGTCGTCGTTGGTGACGACGTTGGCGGGCTGGTAGTCGCCGAACGCCAGGACGCGGGAGCCGGGGGTGAGCTCGGGCAGGCGCAGCCGGAGCGGCTTGGCGGGGGCGGTCACGAGGTGTGCGCCTTGATCAGCTCGCGGGCCTTGTCCAGGTCCTCGGGGCCCTTGAGGGCGAGCGGCTCCACGCCCTTCAGCTCGCGGCGGGCCAGGCCCACCAGGGTGCCGGCGGGCGGCAGCTCGATGATCGCGGTGACGCCCAGCTCGCGCATGGTCGCCATGCAGGCGTCCCAGCGGACCGGGGCGCTGACCTGCGCCACCAGGCGGGACAGGTAGTCGCGGCCCGCGGTGACGACCGCGCCGTCCCGGTTGGACAGCAGCGTGATCGCGGGGTCGGCGACCGGGGCGCCGGGGGCCAGCCGCTCCAGGGTCGCCACGGCGGGGGCCATGTGCTCGGTGTGGAAGGCGCCGGCGACCGACAGGGGCCGCAGCCGCGCCTTGGCGGGCGGCTCGTCGGCGAACGCGGCGAGCCGCTCCATGGTGCCGGCGGCCACGACCTGGCCGGCGCCGTTGACGTTGGCGGGGGTGAGGCCGTGCTTGTCGATGGCGGCGAGGACCTCCTCGGCGTCGCCGCCCAGCACGGCGGTCATGCCGGTCTCGGTGACCGCGGCGGCCTCGGCCATGGCGCGGCCGCGCTCGCGGACCAGCACCAGCGCGGCCTCGGGCGACAGCACGCCGGAGATCGCGGCGGCGGCCAGCTCGCCGACGCTGTGCCCGGCGACGGCGTCGGGGCGCGCGTCACCCGGGTAGAGCGCCTCGTGGGCCGCCAGCGCCGCGGCGACCAGCAGCGGCTGCGCGACGGCGGTGTCACGGATCTCCTCCGCGTCGGCGGTGGTGCCGTAGCGGACCAGGTCCAGGCCCGTGACCGCCGACCACCAGGCGAGCCGGTCGGCGACTCCGGGGACCTCGAGCCACGGCTGCAGGAATCCGGGGGACTGGGCGCCCTGGCCGGGCGATGCGAGGAGAATCACAGCGTTAAGCCTGCCCGCTGCGGGCAGGTCGTGCCGATGCGGATCGGTACGAAGTTTGCCCGGAGGGGTTTGTACGACCCCTACAAGGCGGGATAACGGGACATTCTGGGACCCAGGTGACCCAAGGGACGCCCGGGGCGGTCTCAGGTGCGCGGCGGACGGGCGTCGAACCGCCCCAGGACCAGGGCGATCCGCAGGGTGAAGGCGTTGCGGCCGTCGGTGGGCGCGAGCCCCGTCAGCTCGGTGACCCGGCGCAGCCGGTAGCGCACGGTGTTGGGGTGGACGAACAGCAGCCGCGCGGTCGCCTCCAGCGACGAGCCCTGCTCCAGGTAGGTGGCCAGGGTGTCCAGCAGCGGGGCCCCGGCCGCCATCATCGGGTTGTAGACGTGGTCCACCAGGTGGCGGCGGGCGGCGTCGTCGCCGTCCAGGGCCCGCTCGGGCAGCAGTTCGGCGGCCAGCACCGGGCGCGGCGCGTCGGGCCACCCGGCGGCGGCGCGCAGCCCGGCCATCGCGGCCTTGGCCGAGAAGGTGGAGTCGTACAGGTCGTCCACCGGGGGGCCGACCACGACCGGGCCGGGCCCGCACTTGGCGGCGATGGGGCGGGCGGCCTCCAGCGGGTCGTCGGCGCCGCCGACGATCACCACGACGCGGCGGCCCTGCACCCCGGCCAGCACGTCCACCCGCGCGCGGCGGGCGGCCAGCTGCATCTGGTCGATGCTGGCCTCGGGCTCCTCGTCCTCGGAGGTGTAGCCGGCGATCACGGTGACGGGCTTGGAGGTCCAGCCGAGCGCGGCGGCCCAGGAGTGCATGCCGTCGTCGACCTCGCCGCGCAGCACCGCGTTGACCACCAGGGCCTCCAGCCGGGCGTCCCAGGCGGCGCGGGTCTCGGCGGCCTGGGCGTAGACCTGGGCGGCGCCGAACGCCACGTCCCGGGTGTAGCGCAGGATCGCCTCGCGGAGCTGGGCCTCGCCGCCGGGCGCGGCCAGCTCGTCCAGCCGGGTCTCCACCACGTCGATGATCACCCGGACCATGTCGATGGTGTGCTTGAGCTTGATCGCCCGCATCAGCTCCCGGGGCGCGGTGCCGAACACCTCCCCGGCGATGGCGGGCCGGGTCTGCTCGGCGCTCTTGAACCACTCCACGAACGCCGCGATGCCGGCCTGGGCGACCAGGCCGATCCAGGAACGCTGCTCCGGCGGCATGCGCCGGAACCAGGGGAGCTGCTCCTCCATGCTGGCCAGCGCCGCGGTGCCGAAGGTGCCCATCGCCTTCTCCAGGCGGGCGGTCGTCTGCTCGCGGATGGCGGCCTCGTTCGCGGTGTCCACCCGACCAAGGGTGCCATCACCAGGGGGATGACCCGGCATCACGGGCCCGGATGTGCCCTCGGGGACGGGTGGGAGTGGCCTGCGCCGCAGTGCCCGGACGGGGGCGGTGGCCGGTCCCGGTCAGCGCCGCGACACCTCGGCGGAGTGGCCGAGAGCGATGGCGGCGAGGTTGCGCAGCGACGCCGATCCGGGGGCCAGGTAGTCGCTGTGCCCGGCGGTCCCGGCGTCGAAGACGCGGGCGCCGAAGGGCCCGGAGACCGGGTCGGGGCCCAGACCGAGGCCGAGGAACCGCACGTGCGGGACGCCCTCCATCCAGTCGCCGCCGCCGCGCCCGGCCCACACGCGGGCGGTGCGGCCGAGCTGGGAGGCGCGGACGGCGGTGGTGCCGGGGCTGCCGAACAGGGCGATGTCGGTGACCGAGCGCCAGGCGGGCCCGCCCGGCCCGCGGCCCTCCAGCGCGGCGCGGCCGCACACCACCGAGCCGTAGCTGTGGCACAGCAGGCCGACGCGGGCGCCGGGGTTCACGTGGTGCAGGCCCGCCAGGAAGCGGCGCAGCTCGGCCGCGCCCTGCCGGGCGCGCTCGTCGGTCAGCACGTCGCTGCTGAAGGTCTTGGGGGAGGCGTAGCCGAGCCAGGCGACCACGGCGAGGTCGGTGCCGGGGGAGGAGCGGCGCGCCTGGTCGTACACGGCGCGGATGCCGCCGCCGGGCGCGGCCCAGGGGCGCCCGGCCTTGAAGTCGAAGTCGGAGACGGTGGTGTCGGCGCCCGGCACCAGCAGCGCCACCCGGCGGGCGCGGGCGAGGTCGCCCACCACCTCGACGGCCTGGCCGCGCCCGCGCGCGTCGAACGCCAGGAACCGGCGGCCCGGCCGCAGGAACGCGCCGAGCGCCTTGGCGCGCGCCCGGTCGTGCACCTTGTGCGCGGTCTCCAGCGCCCGCTCGATCGAGCGGCGCTCGGCGGCGTACCGGGCGTCCAGGGTGGACGGCGCCAGCGACGGCACGGGTCCGGGGGCCGCGTACGGGTCGGCGTGGCCGGTCCCGGCGGTCGTCAGCAGCACGCCGCCGATGGTGGCCGCGCAGGCCAGGGCCCGGCGCAGGCGGCGGGCGCGGCGCGGCGGGGAGGCGTGTCGGCCCGGAGGGAGGCTCGGCAGGTGGGGCGGCATGGCCTGTCTTTCTACCGGATGTCCCGTGGTGCTCCGGGAAACCGGGGGTCGGGCAGCGTGTCCGTGGAGGCCGCTCTGGCAGGGGCTCTTCCATGAGATGTACGGAGCGGCCCCCGGGTTGGGATCAAGGTCGTCCGGATCGGCGGCGGGCGCGGGGCAGGACCGCGAGGACCGCCAGGGCCAGCGCGAACACCGGCAGCCACGGCAGCCTCGCCAGGGCCCACCCGGCGTGGTCGGGACGGTCGTGCAGGCCCGCCAGCGGCCCGGCGGCCAGCAGGGCGACGACGGTGACCGACATCATGGCGGTCTGGTGCCACAGGAAGATCGTCATCGCGCCGAGGTTGGCGACCGCGACCGCCGCCCAGGCGCGGGGCCGGCGCGTCCAGCGGGTCAGCGGACCGCGCAGCAGCAGGGCGAGGCCGGTCTGCGCCAGCCCGAACGCCACCGCCGCCAGCGTCGGCGGGTTGAGGTTGGAGACCTCCGCGCCGGACACCCCGACCATGCTGGCGGGGTAGCCGGCCCCCAGCACCAGGGCGACGGTGGCGAGCGCGCCGCCCGCCAGCAGCCAGGCGGCGGCGCGGACGCCCGCGAACGCGCCGTGCGCCCACGCCACGCCGAGCGAGAACGGCACCAGCCAGCCGGTCAGGACCGTCGCCCAGCCGAGCCAGGCCGGGCCGTCCAGCCCGAAGCGCACCAGGTCCACCAGCGCCGTCGCCGCCACGGCCGCCGCGGGGAGCCGCCACCGGTACCGCAGCCAGGCCGCCGAGACCAGCGGGGCCAGCGCCGTGAGCACGCCGTAGACGACCAGGAACCACAGCGGGCTGAGCACCAGCTTCACCAGCGTCCCGACCGTGCCGGCCGAGAACCCGCCCAACCACAGGGCCAGTGCGGCCGGGACCCAGGCGATCAGCAGCGGCGGCACCGGTCGCCACAGCCGGGCCAGGCGGTGCCTCGCCCAGGCGGACCGGGACATGCCCGGCCGCAGGCCCTTGGCGGCCCCGTACCCGCCGACCAGGAAGAACACCGCCAGCGTCTGGAGCACCCAGGAGACCGGCGTGAGGGCGGGCTGCTCGGCCAGCGGGCTGACGGTGCGCAGCTCGCCGCCGGTGGCGGTGAGGGCGGTGACCAGCCAGTGGCCGAGGACGACGCCGAGGATCGCCAGGGCGCGCAGGGCGTCCACGGCACGCTCGCGGTGCGCGGGCGTGGCCGCGTCGATGCGCGCGGCGAAGCGGTCGATCGTGCGTGACGTGCGGCTCCCGTCCGGATTGTGGTGGCGGGTGGCGTGCCAGGCGGGCAGGCCGAGGGGCTTGGGGGTCTGGAGAGCGGCCTTGCGGCCGGTTCCGTGGTCAGCTCTGTGATCAGCTCTGTAATCAGCCATGCCGCACCTCCGCGTGCCGGCCGAGCGCGATCAGGGTCAGGTTGCGCAGCGCAGTCGATCCGGGCTTGAGGTAGGCGCTGTGCGCTCCGGTCCCGGCGTCGAAGCGGCGCGCGCCGAACGCCGGGGAGAGCGGGTCCCGGCCGAAGCCCAGCCCGGCCACCCGGACCTTCGGGACGTATCTCGTCCAGTCGCCCCTGGCGCGGCCCGCCCAGACCGTCGCGGTCGTCCCCAGGTCGGCGACCGACGCGGCGGTGGTGCCGGGGCTGCCGTAGAGGGCGATCCCGTCCACCGGGAGGCCCTTGGCGCGGCCGCACACCACCGAGCCGTAGCTGTGGCACAGCAGGCCGATCCCGGCGCCGGGACTGATCCTCTTGATCCCGTTGACCAGGGCTCGCAGGTCGCGGGCCGCGTCGTCGGCGCGCCCGGTGCCGAGGACGGCCGGGTCGAGCGTGGACGGCGAGGCGTAACCGAGCCAGGCGACCACCGCGAGGCGGGTGCCGGGCGCGGTGCGGCGGGCCTGCTCCCGGAGCGCGCGGGCGCCCCCGCCGGCCCACTTCCAGGAGTCGAAGTTGGTCAGCCCGCCGTCCGCGCCGGGCACCACGACCGCGACCCGGTCGGCGCGCCCGAGGTCGCCCAGGACCTCCACCGCCCGGCCGTCGCCGCGCGCGTCGAACGACAGGAAGCGGCGGTCCGGCCTCAGGAAGGCGCCGAGGGCGCGGGCGCGGCCGGAGTCGCCGACGCGTTCGGCGGTGGCGCGGGCCCGCTCGATGTCGTGCCGGACGGCGCCGTACCGGGCCGCCAGCGCCGGGGCGGACAGCTCCGGCAGCGGCGCGGGCGCGGCGTAGGGCCCCGTCCCCGCCTGCGCCGAGGTGAGTGAGGCCGTGGCCACCAGGACGGCCGATACCGCCGCGTACCTCTGCATTTGGGGCCTTCCTGGTCAACGGAGTGCGTTCACCAGGAAGCTAGGAATCGGGGGCCGTCGCGCAGATCAACCGGTGGTGCCGTCTTCGCGCGTAGCACCGGGGTATGACACGGCCCGCCGAGGTATCAGTCGCCGGGCCGGACCAGTCCCACCTCGTAGGCGTAGACGATCGCCTGCGGGCGGTCGCGCAGGCCCAGCTTCATCAGGATGCGACCGAAGTGGGTCTTGACGGTCTGCTCGGCGACCACCAGTTCGGCGGCGATCTCGCCGTTGGACAGCCCGCGCGCCACCAGCGCCAGCACCTCGTTCTCCCGCTCGGTCAGCGCGCCGAGCCGCTCGCGCGAGGGGGCGCGCGGCGCGCCCAGCCGGGAGAACTCGGCGATCAGCCGCTTGGTGATCGACGGCGACAGCAGCGCGTCGCCGGCCGCCACCACCCGCACCGCCTCGGCCAGCTCGTGGGCGGAGGCGTCCTTGAGCAGGAACCCGCTGGCCCCGGCGCGCAGCGCCTCGTAGACGTAGTCGTCCAGGTCGAAGGTGGTGAGCATCAGGACCTTGGGGCGCCCGTCGTCGCCGCCGTCGCCCGACAGCAGGGCGCGGGTGGCCGCCAGGCCGTCCATGACCGGCATCCGCACGTCCATCAGCACCACGTCGGGCCGCAGCTCGGCGATCACGCGCAGGCCCTCGGCGCCGTTGACCGCCTCGCCGACCACCTCGATGTCGGGCTGGGCGTTCAGCAGCACGCCGAAGCCGGTGCGGACCATGCCCTGATCGTCCACGATCACCACGCGCACGCTCATCGGGGGTCCTTCACGGGCAGGGTCGCGGTCACGGTGAATCCCCCTTCGGACGTGGGCTCGGCGGCCAGCGTCCCGCCCAGCATCGCGGTGCGCTCGCGCATCCCGACCAGGCCGTGCCCGCCGCCGGGGGGCGAGGGGGTCGGCCGCCGGCCGGGCGGGGAGGGGCCGTTGGCCACCTCCAGGCGAAGTATGCCGTCCGCGCGTTCGGCGGTGAGGCCGACCCGGCTGCCGGGGGCGTGCCGCATCACGTTGCTCAGCGCCTCCTGGACGATCCGGTAGGCGGTCAGGGCGACGCCCGGCGGGAGCCCGTCGAGGTCGCCCGACCGGTGCTCGGCGACCTCCAGGCCCGCGCCCCGGGCGTGCGCGACCAGCTCGTCCAGCCGGTCGAGGCCGGGCTGGGGCGCGGTCTCGGCGCCGTCGGCCGAGCGCAGCACGCCGAGGACGCGGCGCAGCTCGGTGAGGGCGTCCAGCGCGGTCGCGCGGATCTCGGCGAGGTCGGACCGGGTCTCCTCGGGCAGCTCGGTGACCTTGTAGGGGGCGGCCTCGGCCTGAATGGCGATCATCGACATGTGGTGCGCGACCACGTCGTGCAGCTCGCGGGCGATGCGCTGGCGCTCGGTCAGCACGGCCTCGGCGTCCTGGTGCCGCCGCTCCTGCTCCTCCAGCGCGCGCTGGGAGGAGGTGCGCAGCCGGACGGTGTAGCCCGCCACCAGCGACAGCAGCAGCAGGATGGTCGCGCCGGGCGCGGACTCGGCGTCCTTGGCCAGCACCCCGACGAACGAGATCAGCCCCGCCCCGATCGCGACGTTCCGGGGGCAGCGCACCGCCACCGTGTACAGGCAGGCCATCGCGACGAACGACCCGGCCGGGACGTAGGGCACCGTCAGCCAGTCGCCGACGTCGACCAGCGCCATCGCCAGGAAGCTCAGCCGCCAGGCGCCCAGCGGATGCCAGTCGCGCAGCAGCAGCGGCAGGCACACCGCCGCCGCCACCGTCAGCAGGGTGCCGCCGCCGACGTCCAGGCCGCGCTTGGCGGTCTCGGTCTGCAGCAGGGAGAAGGAGCCGGTGGTCAGCGCGGCGGTGAGCCCGATGCCGACGAGGTTGACCACCAGGCCGTAGGGCAGGCGGCCGACGCCGATCCAGCGCGCCCAGGCGAGCCACCGGGGCCAGGGCCGGTGCGCGGGGACGGGGTCGGCCCTGCCGGTCAGGGCGGCGTCCAGGACGCCCACCAGCAGGGGGCGCATCCGGCCCGCGTCGTCGGTGTTCTCGCCGGTCATGCTCACAGGTTAGGGACCGGCCGGGCGCCTCCGGATGACACCGGGGAGCCAGGCGGGGTCATACCGGGGTAGGGGGTCACCGCTCCGCCTCGGAGGGCGGCGGCCCGTAGACGGCCGCGCCGGGCTCGCGCCCGCGGCCGGCGTCCAGGCGGACCAGGAGCAGCCGGTCGCCGCCGTAGTGGAGCCGGGCCCGCCCCGCGATCATGTCGCCGACGCCGGTCTGCCGGGTGGAGATCTCCAGCAGCGGCGCGGACCGGCCGGTCACCGCGTCCAGTGCCACCACCTCACTGGGCCGCTCGGCGTAGCCCCGCCTGCGCGGCGGGACGACGGGGTGCGCGGCGATCAGCCTGCCGCCCTCGACGGCCACCGGGACCAGTTCGACGCGGTCGGGACCCGCGGCCCGCCACCTGACGCCGCCGCCCCGCGACAGGTCGACGGCGCTGATGGGCGTGGTGGAGAACGAGTCGTCGCCGGGCTCGCCGACGCGCAGGTAGAGCGTGGCGCCGTCCAGCACCGCGCCGCGGCACCAGGCGACGTGCACGGCGTCGCAGTGCACGGCGTTCTCGGAGTGGACGGCGAGGCTCCGCTGCTCGGCGCCCCGCTCGTCCAGCGCGACGATCCGGTCGACCTCGGCGCCCCGGCCGAGGCCCAGCACGGCCGGGGCGGCGGAGACGATCGCCCTGACCTCGGTGCCGCCGGGCAGGGGACGGCTCCAGCGGGCACGGCCGGTGCGGGGGTCGACGCGGTGCACCGAGGCGGCGCGGGAGGCGCCGCAGCGCTGCTCGGCGAGCAGGGCCGCCCCGCCGCCGATCTTGGTGATGGCGCAGCCGGGGGCGAGCCCGGCGCGGCGCCAGGCGGGGCGGCCGTCGCCGAGCCGGTAGGCGTGGGCGCCGTCGGCGCGGTGGACGACGGCGATGTCGTTGGTGATGGCGACCTGCGCCTCGGCTCCGGCCTTCTTGCCCCCGGGCAGCGTCCAGCGCCGCACGACCGTGCCGCGTGCCAGGTCCACCACCGCGAGCCGGTCGCAGGACGCCCCGGCCGAGAGCGCGACGAGGCCGCGCGCCGGCTGCGCCGAGGTGCCGCAGAGCCCGCTCGGGACCGACACCGTCCACCGCCGCGCGCCGGTCGCCGCCTCGTACCCGGTGAGCCCGTCGCGCGCGGCCACGGCCAGCACGTCGCCGGCGAGCCAGGAACCGGTGTCGAGGCCGTCGCCGGCGGCGACCTTCGAGCCCTCCAGCCACCAGTGCAGCTTGGCGTAGGGGCGGTCGTCGGTGCCGGTCAGGCTCACGATCGTGAGGACGCCGCCGACCAGCAGCACGATCAGCACCGGGACGATGACGCTCATCGGGTGCGCCCCCTTGAACGGGCGCTTGCCGAAGGCGGCGGCCAGGGTGGCGCGGGCGTCGGTCGCGAGACGGCTCATCCGGCAGATGAAACACCGACACCCTCGTTCCCGACAAACCCGGACGTTCCATGTCTCCCGGTTGAAAGGCGTCCATCCCGGCGGACTAGCGTGGGCGCACCGCCACCGAGGGGGAGACGATGACCGAGATCACCCACCGTTCCGTCGTGTCGGCGAGCGGGCTGACCATGCACGTGGCCGAGGCGGGCGAAGGGCCCCTGGTCCTGCTGCTGCACGGCTTCCCGGAGTGCTGGTACTCCTGGCGGCACCAGCTCACCGCCCTGGCCGAGGCCGGGTTCCACGCCGTCGCGCCCGACCAGCGCGGCTACGCCCGCACCGGCGGCCCCGACGCGGTGGACCAGTACTCGATCCTCCATCTGGCGGGCGACGCCGTCGGGCTCGTCGACGCGCTCGGCGCGGAGCGGGCCGTGGTCGTCGGCCACGACTGGGGCGCCCCGGTGGCCTGGGCGGTCGCGCAGATGCGGCCCGACAAGGTCAGGGGCGTGGTGGCGCTGTCGGTGCCGCACCGGCCGCGCTCGTCCGGGCCGCCGGTGGAGTCGATGCGCCGGATGTTCGGCGACGGGTTCTACATGGTGCACTTCCAGCGGCCGGGCCTGCCCGAGGCGGAGCTGGAGCGCGACCCGGCGGCGACGTTCCGGGGCATGTTGTACGCCGCGTCCGGCGACGCGCCCGACTTCCTGCCGCTCGTCCCCGAGGGTGGCGGCTTCCTGGACGTGTGCCCGCAGCCCGCCGAGCTGCCGCCGTGGCTGACCGAGGAGGACATCGCCGCCTACGTGGCCGAGTACTCCGGCGGCGGCTTCGCCGGCCCCGTCAACTGGTACCGCAACCTGGACCGCAACTGGGAGCTGACGGCCGCCTGGCACCGCGCCCGCATCACCCCGCCCGCCCTGTTCATCGCCGGAGACCGCGACACGATCGCCGTCGGCGCGCGCCATGCCGTCGACCGGATGAGGGACTTCGTGCCGAACCTGCGCGACACCTTCTGGCTGCCCGGTTGCGGCCACTGGACCCAGCAGGAGCGTCCCGCCGAGGTCAACCGGGCGCTGCTGGACTTCGTGCGCTCTCTCTGAGGGCCCGAATGTCGGAGGCACCGCGTACGGTCGCGGCGTGAACCGCACCGACCGGTTGTACGCGCTGGTGGAGGAGCTGCGCGCCTGCGCGCCCCGCCGCCGGACCGCTCGCGAGCTGGCCGCCCGCTACGAGGTGAGCGTCCGCACGATCGAACGCGACATCGGCGCTCTCCAGCAGGCCGGCGTGCCGATCTACTCCGACGTGGGCCGGGGCGGCGGCTACACGCTCGACAAGAGCCGCACGCTGCCGCCGCTCAACTTCACCCCGGCCGAGGCCGTCGCGGTCGCCATCACGCTGGGCCGCGCGCAGGGCTCGCCGTTCTCGCGCAGCGCCCGCACCGCCCTCCACAAGATCGTCGCAGCGATGTCGGCGGCCGACGGCGCGACCGCGCGGCGGCTGGCCGGGCGCATCCGCTTCGCGTGTCCGCCGGACGAGCCCGCCCCGGCCTCGGTGCCCGCCGTCCTGGAGGAGGCGATGGCCGACCGCCGGGTGGTGCGGCTGACCTACGTGGACGGCGCCGGCGTCGAGACCGAGCGCGACGTGGAGCCGATGGCCTTCACCGCGGCCTCCCTGCGCTGGTACCTGATCGGCTGGTGCCGGCTGCGCGGCGAGGGGCGGGTGTTCCGGATCGACCGCGTGCGCAGGGCCGTCCTGCTGGAGGAGCCCGCCCCCGACCGCCCCTTCGAGGGGGTGGGCGACGGGCCGACCGGCCTGAGCGTCCGCGCGCTGGAGTTCGTCTGAGAAACCCCGACACAGGGTTGTCGCTCATCTGTTCGAAGCTGGGGGCAGGCACGTCCCTGCGAACGGAGCGACCCATGACCACGCCCGCCTACGACACCGTCAACTGGCACCGGATCGGCACCGACGACTCCGCGGCGGCCATGCGCTTCTACGGCGAGGTGTTCGGCTGGAAGTTCACCCTGGACGCCGGGGGCGCCCGCGAGCTGGTCGGCGGCCGGGGCGACGACGACCGGCCGGGCGGCTCGGCGGCGGCCGGGGCGCCGGAGAGCAACCAGGCCAGCTTCCTGGTCGTGGTGCGGGACGTGGCGGCGGCCTGCGCCAGGGCCGAGGCCGAGGGCGGCAGGGTCATCATGCCCGCGACCACCGCGCCCAACGGCCTGGTCTTCGCGACGATCGCCGACCCGGCGGGCAACGAGTTCGGCGTCTACTCCCCGCCCCCGTCCCCCTGACGGGCCTCCGGCCACCACACCTCCGACCAACACACCGGCGACTCCCGCCCGCCGCACCGCCCGGTCCGTCCGCCGGACGGTGCGGTGGGTCGGGCGGCACGCCGGAC
Source organism: Spirillospora sp. CA-253888 (assembly GCA_050936435.1). Taxonomy (GTDB): domain Bacteria; phylum Actinomycetota; class Actinomycetes; order Streptosporangiales; family Streptosporangiaceae; genus Spirillospora. The sequence goes on along the minus strand of JBNJMT010000001.1, from coordinate 1,487,252 downwards.
GACACCTCGCGCGGCGCCTCGCGCGGCGGATCGCGCACGGCGCCCTCCGGACATGCGAAAGGGCCCTCCGCAGGATGCGAAGGGCCCCCTCTGGGGCGGATCACCTGATCACGGCCTACACCTCCGTGATCCCAGCGGCCCGCCCCGAATCAGGCGGATCAGGCGTCGCCGCCGGTGTTGCTCTCGGCGGTCTGCACGCCCCCGGCGAACACGCTGCTCACGTCCGCGTCGAGCTGGTAGCGCTCGATCGCCTGCTGCAGCACCTCGTGCTTCAGGTCGCCCTGCTTCGCCAGGCGGGTGAGCACGGCCAGCACGATCGAGGCCGAGTCCACGTGGAAGAAGCGGCGGGCGGCCGCGCGCGTGTCGGAGAACCCGTACCCGTCGGTGCCGAGCGAGGAGTAGTCCCCGGGCACCCACTGGGAGATCTGGTCCGGGACGGCCCGCATGAAGTCCGACACCGCGACGATCGGCCCCTGCGCGTCGGCCAGCTTCCGGGTGACGTACGGGGTGCGCGGCTCGGCGTCGGGGTTGAGCAGGTTCCAGCGGTCGGCCTCGGCCGCGTCGCGGGCCAGTTCGTTCCACGAGGTCGCCGACCACACGTCGGCGGCCACGCCCCAGTCCTCGGCCAGCAGGCGCTGCGCCTCCAGCGCCCAGCGGCCCGCCACGCCCGAGGCCAGGATCTGCGCCCGGGGCGCGTCGCCGTTGCCCTCGACCGACCCCTCCTTGAAGCGGTACAGGCCCTTGACGATGCCCTCGGCGTCCACGTTCTCCGGCTCGACCGGCTGCTGGTACGGCTCGTTGTAGACGGTGAGGTAGTAGAACACGTCCTCGCCGTGCGGGTGCTCCTCGCTGGAGCCGTACATGCGGCGCAGCGCGTCCTGGGTGATGTGCGCCAGCTCGAACGCCCAGGTCGGGTCGTAGTGCACGCAGGCGGGGTTGGTCGCCGCGATCAGCGGGGAGTGGCCGTCGGCGTGCTGCAGGCCCTCACCGGTCAGGGTGGTGCGGCCCGCGGTCGCGCCGAGCAGGAAGCCGCGGCCCATCTGGTCGCCCAGCGCCCACATCTGGTCGCCGGTCCGCTGGAACCCGAACATCGAGTAGAAGATGTAGACCGGGATCATGTGCTCGCTGTGCGTGGCGTAGGCGGTGCCGGCGGCGATCATCGACGCCATCGAGCCGGCCTCGCTGATGCCCTCGTGCAGCATCTGGCCCTGCTCGGACTCCTTGTACGACAGCAGCAGCTTGCGGTCCACCGCGTCGTAGGTCTGCCCGTGCGGCGAGTAGATCTTCGACGTGGGGAACATCGCGTCCATGCCGAAGGTGCGGTACTCGTCCGGCGCGATCGGCACGAAGCGGGCGCCGATGTTCTCGTCCTTGATCAGGTCCTTGAGCAGCCGGACGAACGCCATGGTGGTGGCGACGTTCTGCTTGCCCGAGCCCTTCTTCAGCTCGCTGTAGACCGCGTCGCCGGGCAGCTTCAGGGGCTTGGCCCGCACCACGCGCTTGGGCAGGAAGCCGCCCAGCGCGGCCCGCCGCTCGCGCATGTACTGGATCTCGTCGGAGTCCTCGCCCGGGTGGTAGTAGGGCGGCAGGTCGCCTTCGAGGGCGGAGTCGGGGATGTCCAGGTACAGCCGGTCCCGGAACTCCTTCAGCTCGGCCTTGGTGAGCTTCTTCATCTGGTGGGTGGCGTTGCGCGCCTCGAAGTCCGAGCCGAGCGTCCAGCCCTTGATGGTGTGCGCCAGGATCACCGTCGGCTGGCCCACGTGCTCGCGGGCGGCCTTGAACGCCGCGTACACCTTGCGGTAGTCGTGCCCGCCGCGCGACAGCTTGCGCAGCTCGTCGTCGGACAGGTGCGCCACGATCTTGCGCAGCCGCGGGTCGTCGCCGAAGAACTTGTCGCGGATGTACTCGCCCGACTCGACGGTGAAGGTCTGGAACTGGCCGTCGGGGGTGGTGTTCATCTTGTTGACCAGCACGCCGTCGGCGTCCTGCGCCAGCAGCGGGTCCCAGTCCCGGCCCCAGACGACCTTGATCACGTTCCAGCCGGCGCCGCGGAAGAACGACTCCAGCTCCTGGATGATCTTGCCGTTGCCGCGCACCGGGCCGTCGAGCTGCTGGAGGTTGCAGTTGACCACGAAGGTCAGGTTGTCCAGCTCCTCGCGGGCGGCCAGGCCGATGGCGCCGAGCGACTCGGGCTCGCCCATCTCGCCGTCGCCGAGGAACGCCCACACGTGCGAGCGCGAGGTGTCCTTGATCTTGCGGTTGTACAGGTACCGGTTGAACCGGGCCTGGTAGACCGAGTCGATCGCGGTGAGGCCCATGGACACCGTGGGGAACTCCCAGAAGTCCGGCATCAGCCGCGGGTGCGGGTAGGACGACAGTCCGCCGCCCGGGTGGGAGATCTCCTGGCGGAAACCGTCGAGCTTGTCCTCGGGGAGGCGGCCCTCCAGGAACGCGCGCGCGTAGATGCCCGGCGCGGCGTGGCCCTGGATGAACACCTGGTCGCCGGACTCGCCGTGGTCCTTGCCGCGGAAGAAGTGGTTGAAGCCCACCTCGTACAGCGACGCGGCCGAGGCGTAGGTGGCGATGTGGCCGCCCACGCCCAGGTTCGGGCGGTTGGCCCGGGAGACCATGATCGCCGCGTTCCACCGGATGTAGGCGCGGATGCGGCGCTCGACGTGCTCGTCCCCGGGGAACCAGGGCTCGTGCTCGGGCGGGATGGTGTTGATGAAATCGGTGCTGCGCAGGCCGGGTACGCCGACCTGCTGCTCGCGCGCGCGCTCCAGCAGGCGGAGCATCACGTAGCGGGCCCTGCCGCGGCCCTCGGTCTTGATGACCGTGTCCAGCGACTCCAGCCACTCCCGGGTCTCGTCCGGGTTGATGTCGGGCAGCTGGCTCGGCAGGCCGTCGCTGATGATCGAAAAGCGTTGACGTCCGGAAGCCACGGGGTCCCCTCTGTCCTTACCGTCTTCTGCAAAACGACTGTTCGTCGCCATGGTTCGTGATCCATCGTCGCCGTTCGTGGCGGCTAACGCATCTCTACCAACCGGTAACCATTCTCGCCGGTCAACCCCGATGCGCGAACCGGCAGGCCCTGAATTTTCGGGGAGTTTCGTAGGGATCGTCCTGCGGGCCCGCCCCCGGCGCCCCGCCCGTCCCCCCGGGCGCCTCTCCGATGCCCTCTCGACGCCGCGCCCGAACCGTACGAAGGTGGAGTCCTGGACTACCGCCAGAGGGCCTCTCGGGAGGCCGCGCGCCTGGGGAGAACGATGAACGCATCCGTGGGAGACCGGCTGCACGTGCACGGCAACACGGTGGGGCGGTCGGACAGGGCAGGGGAGATCATCGAGGTGCGCGGCGCGGACGGCGGCCCGCCGTTCGTGGTGCGCTTCGACGACGGTCACACGGGCCTGGTCTTCCCGGGCCCGGACGCGGTGGTGGAGGCGCCGCGGGAGGGCCGGGTCCGCGCCGACCGCTGAACCCGCCCCGGCGGCGCCGCAGGCATCCCGGGCGCGCGACGGGGTAGACCCCGATCATGAAGAGCGTCGTGGTCCAGGTGACCACCGGGAACCGGGAGGTCGTGCACGACCTGACCGCCGAGTGCGAGCGGTTCGCCGCCGAGGTCGGCGGGGACGGGCTGCTGCACGTCTTCGTGCCGCACGCCACCGCCGGGGTGGCGATCCTCGAACTGGGGGCCGGCAGCGACGACGACCTGCTGGCCGCCCTGGGCGACCTGCTGCCCGCCGACGACCGCTGGCGGCACCGGCACGGCTCGCGCGGGCACGGCCGCTCGCACGTCATGCCGGCGCTCATCCCGCCCTACGCGACCGTGCCGGTGCTCAACGGACGGCCGGCCCTCGGCACCTGGCAGTCGATCGCCCTGGTCGATCTGAACGTGGACAACCCCGACCGCCAGGTACGGTTGTCCTTCCTTGCGGGGTGAGCGTGGGTTGTTACGCTCTGATGGCGTCCGGTGACGCACGGGCGTGCGTTCGGGCCAATGAGGCCACCAAATGCCGGGAAGACACTTGCGCTAGGGGCCCTTACTTGTGTGGACTGTCCCGCAAAACACGCAGTGGTGTCAGAGCGGGCCGCCCCGACCGGGGACCGCACCGGACTCCGGCGCACTGCGGACTATCGACCATGGGAGGACTTTCGTGAGCGCGACCGCGGGCCAGGCGCAGTCTGAGCGCAGCCTGGCCGAACGGCTCGGTCTCAAACCGGGCCAGGTGGTGCAGGAGATCGGCTACGACGACGACGTCGACGAGGAGCTCAGGGACGCCATTGAGGCCGTCACGGAGACCGAACTCGTCGACGAGGACTACGAGGAAGTGGTCGACGTCGTCCTGCTGTGGTGGCGGGAAGAGGACGGCGATCTGTTCGACGAGCTCACCAGCGCCATGGGCGCCCTGACCGACGGTGGCCACATCTGGCTGCTGACGCCCAAGGCGGGCCGGGACGGGCACGTCGAGCCGAGCGACATCGGCGAGGCCGCCCAGACCGCCGGCCTGTCCCAGACCAGCAGCGTCAGCGCCGCCAAGGAGTGGTCCGGCACACGCCTGGTCGCGCCGAAGGTTCGCAAGTAGCCCGGCCGGTCCCGGTCCCACGTTCGAGGGTGCCGGGGCCGGTCCGGCCACGACCGCGCGGCCGCCCGGCGCGCGGCCGGTGCCCGTGCGGCACCGGCGGCCCGCGTCCGGGGCGCCGCCCCGCCCGACGGCCGACGCCACCGGCGTCCGCCGAGGGTTTCTTCGGCATGGCCGAAGGGCGCTCCCCGGCGCCGACGCCCCTCCGGCCCGCCCACCGCCGCGCGGGCCTCCCGCGGCCCCCGCCCCACCGGCGCGTTCGGCGCCCGCCGGCGGGTGGCAGACTGACCGCCGTGCCCACGCCCGTGGGCGCGTACGTTCCCCGCCCGCGGGCGGGACCTCAACAGCGGGAGAGGCATTGGCGGTCAACGTAGGCGACCTCGCACCGGACTTCGAGCTGAAGGACCAGCACGGCACGCCGGTCAGGTTGTCGGACTTCCGGGGCGACAAGACCGTCGTCCTGGTCTTCTACCCCCTGGCGTTCAGCGGCGTCTGCACCGGTGAGCTGTGCGCCATCCGGGACGAGCTGCCCACGCTCGGCGGGGACGACGTGCAGGTGCTGGCCGTCTCGGTCGACTCGGTGTTCGCGCTGCGCGCCTGGGCCGACCAGGAGAAGTACCAGTTCCCGCTGCTGTCGGACTTCTGGCCGCATGGCGGCGTGGCGCAGGGCTACGGGGTGTTCGACGAGGCGAAGGGCCTGGCCACGCGCGGCACCTTCATCATCGACACCGAGGGCGTCGTCCGCTGGAAGGTCGAGAACGCCATCCCGGACGCCCGCGACCTCGACGAGTACCGCAAGGCGCTCGCGGCGCTGTGATCGCGGGCCTTCCGGCCGGTCCTGCGGGGGCCGGCCGGAAGGTCGACGGCGGTGGGGGACTTGACGGCAGTTGTCCGTTTTGTCAGGCTGCGACGCACCATCCGCACGCACCCGACGGGACGGCCGACGATGCCGTATCTCCTCCAGCGGCTGGCCCAGCGGATCGCCGCGCGCTCCTGGCGGGCGCCCGTGCTCGTCCTGCTGCTGGCCGGCCTGCTCGGCTGGCTGCTGATCGCGGTGTCCGAGCCCGCCGGCTCGAAGATCAAACAGCCGCTGCACTACCTCTGGTACTTCTTCGTCAGCGGCACCACCACCGGCTACGGCGACCTGTCGCCGACCACGGCCGGCGGCCGGCTCGGCGGCGCGGTCGTCATCGGCGCGGGGCTCACCGCGGGCCTCGTGCTGTTCGCGGAACTCACGCTCTGGATGGCGAAGGGCAGGACCATGAAGGCCAACGGCCGGGCCCGGCTGCACCACGAACGCCACCTGGTGGTCGTCGGCTACGAACGCGAGGGGCTGCGCGCGCTCATCGGCCAGCTGCGCGCCGACCCCGCCTACGCGCGGACCCCGGTGGCCGCCGTCTTCTGGCCGGACCAGCTCTCCGGCGAGAACCCCGACCCCGACGTGTACGACGTGGTCGCGCACGACGAGACCGCCTACGACCGGGCCCGCCTGGCGGCGGCCCGCACCGTGCTGGTCATCGGCCGCACCGACGACGAGACCGTCCGGGTCATGCTGGGCGTGCAGGCCCACCTGCGCCGCGCCGGGACCGCCCGGCCGCACCTGCTGGCGGGCGTGCGCGACGGCGGCCGCCGCGCCGAGATCGCCGAGGCGCTCGGCCTGATCGATCCCGACATCGAGCCGGTGGACGTGGACGACCCGGCCGTGGTGGCCGTCGCCGTCCGCAACCCGGGCGTCGCCGCGATCTACCACAACCTGGCCAGCACGCTGGACTCCGACTCGACGCTGTTCCGGGTGGACGTGCCCGAGGGCGCGGGGGAGTGGCCGCGCCTGGACGTCGCCGTCTTCCTGCTGCACCGGGGGAGCACGCTGCTGGCGGTGGGCGGGTCGCACCGCCCGAACGCCCGCTTCCGGCTGGCGGCCGAGCCCGGCGAGACCGTCCGCGGCGGCCAGTCACTGGCGATCGTGGCGCCGTCCCGTCCCGAGATCGACTGGGACTCCCTCAAGGGCGCGGCGGTGGAGTAGGGGCTTTTGCGGCCCGGCCCGTTGGGCGATGGCCGGGCCGCAAAAGCCCTGGAAGGGAGCGCGCGGCCCGGGGTCCGGGGCCTCCCCGCGCGCACCGTGGTCGGTTACGCCGCCTGCCGCCGGTCGGCGTCGAGCAGGTGGTAGAGCAGCAGCAGCTGGGTGATGGCGAGGGGGTCGCTGGTGTCCGACTCGCCGAAGCGGCCCAGCGCGTCGGGGGCGGGCAGACCGCCGCCGGTCCGCGCGCCGAGGCGCTCCCAGATGGCCTTCTTGACGATCTGCGACTCCTCGGGCGACACGTAGCCGTGCACGTGCAGCGCGTCCACCGGGCGGCCGTCGGTGTCGCGGTGCAGCCGCAGGTGCATCGCGGTCTCGCCGTCGGCCGGGGTCGCCTCGCCCAGGACGGAGCCGAGCTCGGGGTGGTCGATCGTGGGGCGCAGCAGCAGCTCCGCCGACAGCGGCGTCCCCGGCGGGTCCACCCGGCCGGCCACCGGGGCGAAGCGCACCACGATGTCGGCCCAGCGGCGCTGCGGGCGGATGTAGGCGGCGCTCTCCGGCTCGCGCCGGTCCAGCTCGGCCATGACCTGCTCGGGCGTGTAGCCGCGCTTGTCGCAGTCGCGCCGCACCTTCCACGAGTGGCGCAGCGGCTCGGGCGGGTCGAGGTAGACGGTGATGTCGAAGCAGGCGCGCGCCAGCCGGGTGTGCAGCGGGAGCAGCCCCTCCACGATCACGAAGTCCCGGGGCTTGACCAGTTCGGGCCGGACCAGCTCACCGGTGGAGTGGTCGTAGACCGGCTTGAGGATGGGCTCGCCCATCGACAGCAGCTGCAGGTGCTGCTCCATGATGTCGATGTGGTTGCAGTCGGGGTGCAGCGCCGTGAACGGCTTGCCCGCCCGTTCGGCGCGGTCGTAGCGGTGGTAGTCGTCCACGCAGACCGCGGTCATCCGGTCCGCCCCCAGACACTGCACGAGCCCCCTGGTCAGTGTCGTCTTGCCCGCCGCGCTGTCCCCGGCGATGGCGAGCATGACAGGGCGGCGGCCCGAGCCGCGCGCCCGGAGCATATGCACGATCCGATGGGGCACCTGGCCTCCTAGCAGGCTGACGGCATGTCCGAACGGACGGTAGGACGGCCCGCGCGCCCGGGCTTCCCCCGATTGGGTGACGTGCCGGGTGAAACCCCGGAAGGCCCGGCGCCACAGGGGCTACTGGTGAGTAGCTTGCGGTTGTTATCGTGCCGGGATGAGCGTGCCGGTGCGCGTCGTCCTGGTGGACGACCACGAGATGATCCTCGCCGGGCTGCAGGCGATGTTGGCCGGGTTCGCCGGGCGCGTGCGGGTGGTGGGGCAGGCGGGTACCTCGGCCGAGGCCACCCGGCTGGTGACCTCGCTGCGGCCGGACGTGGTCCTGCTGGACGTCCGGCTGGGGCCCGAGAGCGGCCTGGACCTGTGCCGCGCCCTGACCGGGAGCGTGCCGGAGGCGCGGGTGGTGTTCCTGTCGGTCTACGACGACGAGCAGTACGTGTTCGAGGCGCTGCGCGCGGGCGCGGGCGGCTACCTGCTCAAGCGCGTGGACGGCCCGGAGCTGGTGCGGCGCCTGGAGGAGGTCGCGCGCGGCGAGACCGTCGTCGACCCCACGCTGGCCGGGCGGATGGCGGTCACCGCCGCCCGCCTCACGCGCGGCGAGTTCTGGCCGGGCGCCAACCGCGGGCTCACCCAGCGCGAGAGCGAGGTGCTGTCGCTGCTGGTGGGCGGGCTGTCCAACAAGGCGATCGCGGCCCGCCTGGTGCTGAGCGAGGAGACGGTGAAGAGCCACCTGCGCGCCCTCTACCGCAAGCTGGAGGTGACCGACCGGTCGGCGGCCATCGCCGTCGCCCTGCGCGAGGGGCTGTTCCGGTGACGCCCGCCGCGCTGGAGCTGCTGGCCGGGCGCGGCCCCGACCTGCTGCTGCGCGTGATCACGGTGGCCTGCGCCGACCGGGGGCTGCCCCGGCTGGCCGAGGAGCTGGCGGGGCTGGTGGTGCGTTCGGCCGAGCGCCTGGTGTTCTGCGACGTGTACGTCCTGGACGACGACGAGCGCGCCCTGACCGGTACCGGCCCGCCGGTCGCGCTCGGGGAGGGCGACGTCGGCTGGGTCGCGGCGCACGGCCGTCCCCGCGGGCACGCCGACGGGCGCGGCGCGGCCGTCCCGGTGCACAGCGGCAGCGCCACCGTCGCCGTGCTGGACGTGCGCGCCGCCGGCCTGTGCCCGCCGCGGGACCTCGCGCTGGTCACGGCGCTGGCCGAGCTGTTCGCGCCGGTGCTGTGCTCGTGCCGGCGGCTGCGCACCGCGCAGGAGCGCGAGCTGGCGGCCGAGCGGTTCGCCGAACGCGCCGTCCAGGCCCAGGAGGCCGAGCGGTCCCGGCTCAGCCGCGAGATCCACGACGGCATCGCCCAGCGCCTGGCCGGCCTCGGCTTCCACCTGTCGGCGGCCCTGGCGGCGCTGCCCGAGCACCACCCCGAGGCGCTGGCGCAGATCGTGCACGCCCGTGAGCTGTGCGACCTCGCCGCCGCCGAGTCGCGCGCCGCGATCGGCGGCCTGCGCCCGCCGGTGCTGGACGACCTCGGCCTGTCGGCGGCGCTGGCCACCCTCGCCCGCGAGGCGGGCGGCCCGGCCGCCGGGGCGCTGGACGTCGGCGTCGCGGTCACCGGCGAGCTGGACGCGGCCCTGCCCGACCACGTGCAGACCGCGCTGTACCGGATCGCGCAGGAGGCGGTCGGCAACTGCCTGCGGCACGCCCGCGCGAGCTACGTGGACCTGCTGCTGGAGCACGACCGCGACCGGGTGCGGCTGACGGTCACCGACGACGGCGACGGGTTCAGCATCGCCGACGTGCTGGCCCCGGGCCGCCGCCCCGACTCCTACGGCCTGCGCGGCATGACCGAGCGCGCCGAGCTGCTGGGCGGCCGCGTGACCATCACCAGCAGGCCCGGCGTCGGCACCACCGTCGAGGCGGTCATCCCGATCCCGAGGGCCTAGGAATGCAGCACCCGGAAGGTGATGCCGGCCTTCTGGAGGCGGTCGATCAGCGCGTCGCCCATCGCGGCGGCGGTGGTGACCTGGCCGGAGGTGTCGGGCAGGTCGTCCTGGGCCAGGCACAGCGCCGACTCGGCCAGCATCACGGCCGTCTCGCCGTAGCCGGGGTCGCCGCCCGCGACCTCGGTGACCACGCGCTTGCCGCCGCCCTCGCCGACGAACTTCACGCTGAACCAGTGCTCGGCGCGCTCCTCGGCCGACGGCCCCTCGCCGGGCGTGCGCAGCCGCAGCAGCAGCGAGCGCGTCGGCGGGAGCTGGGCCAGCGCGACGGCGGCGACGGACCCGGCGGCCAGGCCGACCGCGACCGGCAGCCGCTTGACCGCCAGGTAGGAGCCGTAGGTGAAGTCCGGGCCGTACCGCTCCAGCGCCAGGGCCGACCGCGTGACGATCTGCGTGTCGACGACGGGCAGCGGCAGCGTCCAGCCCGACACCCCGGCCCGGGGCACCGGCCGCCGCGAGATCCGCGCCCGCCGCCCCTCCGGGCGCGGCTCGACCGCGCGGCGGTCGCGCTCGGCGCGGACCATGCCGGGCAGGTCGGCGAAGACGCCGACCGCCGAGTGCAGGGTGCCGCCCGAGGCGTCGCCGCTCGCCCGCACGAACGCCTCCACGTGCAGCGGCACGCCCTCGGGGAGCTGCTTGACGGTGAAGTAGGCGCCGAGGTCCTGCGGGATCGAGTCGAACCCGCACGCGTGCACGATCCGCGCCCCGGTCCGTACGGCCTGCTCGTGGTGGCGCAGGTACATCCGGTCCACGAACGTCGGCTCGCCGGTGAGGTCCACGTAGTCGGTCCCGGCCCGCGCGCACGCGGCCACCAGCGGCTCGCCGAACCGCCCGTACGGGCCCACCGTGGTGATCACGACGCGGGCGGCGGTGGCGACGGCCTCGATCGAGGCGGTGTCGGCGGTGTCGGCGTGCAGCAGCGGCAGCTCCGCGCAGGCCGGGTCGATGGCGGCGAGCCGATCGCGGACGGCGGCGAGCTTGGCCTGGTTGCGGCCCGCCAGCGCCCAGCGCAGGCCCGCGCCGGCGTGCCGGGCCAGGTACTCGGCGGTCAGCCCGCCGGTGAAACCGGTGGCCCCGAACAGGACGATGTCGTACGGCCGCGCGGCGGTCATGGGTGCCCCTTTCGATACAGAATCCGATTCTGTCGCGTCCCCCGCCAGAAGGCATCCACCCCCGCCCGGCGTGTGACCGAGGACACGCCGGGGCCGTCAGGGCGCCGACCAGCCCGGGGCCTCCAGCAGATGCGCCACGAACAGCATCGTCGTCGCCGTCGGGGCCGCGCCCGCCACCGCGTGCCAGGGCCGGTGCAGGGGCGCGCCCGGCGCGTCGATCACCACCAGGCGGCCGTCGGCCAGGTGCGCGCCCACCGCGTCCCGCGACAGCAGCGCGACGCCGAGCCCGGCGGCCGCGCCCGCGATGACCGCGCCGTTGGAGCCCAGCACCAGGCGGGGCGGCGTGACGTCGCGCTCGGCCAGGTACGCCTCGGCGGTCGCGCGCGTCCCCGAGCCGGGCTCGCGCATCACCCACGGCGTGGCGCCGAGCGCGAACCCCTCCGCCAGCGCGGGCGCGCCGACCACCACCAGGTCGTTGGGCCGCACCGCCAGCACGGTCGCGGCGGCCTCGGCGGGCGGCCGGCCCGCCAGGACGAGGTCGGCCTCGTGCGCCGCCAGGCTGCTCCACACCTGGCGGCGCGGCCCCACCTCCAGCGCCAGCTCCACCTCCGGCCAGCGCGCCCGGAACGAGGCCAGCAGGTCGGGCAGGACCTGGTCGGCGGCCGTGGTCACCGCCGCCAGCCGCAGCGGCCCCCGGCCCGGGTCGGCCGCGCCGCGCGCCGCCGCCCGGCCCTGCTCCAGCAGGCCGAGCACCTGCCGCGCGTATCCGGCGTACACCGCGCCGGACGGCGTCAGCTCCAGCCCGCGCCCGGCCCGCCGCACCAGCGGCACGCCGAGCTCCCGCGTCAGCGCCGCGACCGCTGCCGACACCGCCGACTCGGTCACGTACAGCCGCCGCGCCGCCTCCCGCACCGAGCCGGTGTCGGCGAGGGTGACGAAGGTGCGCAGCCGTGCCTCGGTCATGGTGGATCAACCGTTCACTTGAGGATCGCCCCGAAACACTTGATGGACAGTGCAAGTATCGCCGGGGCACGCTCGAACCGTCCACGGACCAACGTGGCCGGAACCCGGCGCGCCGTCCCAAGGCCCCCTGGGACATGCCGTCCTTCTCGGGGCGGCGCGCCGCGGGCCGGCCGGACAGGAGACGGCGATGAGCGCGGGCAGATGGTCGGCGGGCGTGATCCCCTACGCCGAGATGGGCTACTGGCGGCCGGACTACCAGCCCAAGGACAGCGACATCCTGGCGGCCTTCCGGATCACGCCGCAGCCCGGCGTGCCGCCGGAGGAGGCGGGCGCGGCCGTGGCCGGCGAGTCGTCCACCGCCACCTGGACGGTGGTGTGGACCGACCGGCTCACCTCCTACGAGAACTACCAGGCCAAGTGCTACCGCGTGGAGCAGGTCCCCGGGCAGGAGGGCCAGTTCATCGCCTACATCGCCTACGACCTGGACCTGTTCGAGGAGGGGTCGATCGCGAACCTGACCTCCTCCATCATCGGCAACGTCTTCGGGTTCAAGGCGCTGAAGGCGCTGCGGCTGGAGGACATGCGCATCCCGCCGCACTACGTGAAGACCTTCCAGGGGCCCGCGCACGGCGTGGTGATGGAGCGCGAGTACCTCGGCAAGTTCGGGCGGCCGCTGCTGGGCGCGACCGTCAAGCCCAAGCTCGGGCTGTCGGCCCGCAACTACGGCCGGGTGGTGTACGAGGCCCTGCGCGGCGGCCTGGACTTCACCAAGGACGACGAGAACATCAACTCCCAGCCGTTCATGCGCTGGCGCGACCGGTTCCTGTACTGCATGGAGGGCGTCAACCGGGCGCAGGCGGCCTCCGGCGAGATCAAGGGCCACTACCTCAACGTGACCGCCGGGACGATGGAGGACATGTACGAGCGCGCGGAGTTCGCCCGCGACCTCGGCAGCGTCATCGTCATGATCGACCTGACCATCGGCTACACCGCGATCCAGTCGATGGCCAAGTGGGCGCGCGCCAACGGCGTGCTGCTGCACCTGCACCGCGCCGGGCACTCCACCTACACCCGGCAGAAGACCCACGGCGTCAGCTTCCGGGTGATCGCCAAGTGGATGCGGCTCGCCGGGGTGGACCACATCCACGCCGGGACCGTGGTCGGCAAGCTGGAGGGCGACCCCAACAGCGTGGCCGGGTTCTACGACACCCTGCGCCAGGACAAGATCGCCGCCGACCCGGTCAAGGGCCTGTACTTCGACCAGGACTGGGCCTCGCTGCCGGGCGTCATGCCGGTGGCCTCCGGCGGCATCCACGCCGGGCAGATGCACCAGCTGCTGCACTACCTGGACGAGGACGTGATCCTGCAGTTCGGCGGCGGCACCATCGGCCACCCGATGGGCATCGCGGCCGGCGCCACCGCCAACCGCGTCGCGCTGGAGGCGATGATCAAGGCGCGCAACGAGGGCCGCGACTTCCTCGCCGAGGGCCCCGACATCCTGCGCGCCGCCGCCAAGCACAGCCGCGAGCTGGACGTGGCCCTGGCCACCTGGGGCGACATCACCTTCACCTACGAGTCCACCGACACCCCCGACGTCGTCGAGACCCCTGTGAGCATCTGATGCGGATCACCCAAGGCACCTTCTCCTACCTGCCCGACCTCACCGACGACGAGATCACCAAGCAGGTCGCCTACGCGCTGGAGCGGGGCTGGCCGTGCTCGATCGAGTTCACCGACGACCCGCACCCGCGCAACTCCTACTGGGAGATGTGGGGCCTGCCGATGTTCGACCTCGCCGACCCGGCCGGGGTGCTGTACGAGGTGAACGAGTGCCGCAAGGCGTACCCCGGCCAGTACGTGCGGCTGAACGCCTACGACGCCAGCTACGGGCGGCAGACCACGGCGCTTCAGTTCATCGTGCAGCGGCCCGCCGAGGAGCCGGGCTTCCGCCTGGACCGCGAGGAGACCTCCGACCGGCGCGTCCGCTACCGGATCCACCCCTACGCCCTCGACCGTCCCCAGGGTGAACGCTACTCATGAGCGAGCGAACCGGATTCGGGATGCGTCCCGCCCCGAACGGCGCGCCGGAGGAGGAGGCCCCCTCCTCCGGCGCGCCGCCCCTGCCGCCCGACGCCGCCGTCGACCTGGCCAAGGAGCGCGCCGACTCCCAGGTGGACGGCGTCCTGGACGCCCTGGACGCCGAGCTGGTCGGCTTGGTCCCGGTCAAGACCCGCATCCGCGAGGTCGCGGCGCTGCTGCTGATCGACCGCGTCCGCGCCCGCTTCGGCATCGACTCGGCGCGCCCCAACCTGCACATGTGCTTCACCGGCAGCCCCGGCACGGGCAAGACCACCGTGGCGGTGCGGCTGGCCGAGCTGCTGCACCGGCTCGGCTACGTCCGCAAGGGCCACCTGGTGTCGGTGACGCGCGACGACCTGGTCGGCCAGTACGTCGGCCACACCGCGCCCAAGACCAAGGAGGTCCTCAAGCGCGCGATGGGCGGCGTCCTGTTCATCGACGAGGCGTACTACCTCTACCGGGCCGAGAACGAGCGCGACTACGGCCAGGAGGCCATCGAGATCCTGCTCCAGGTCATGGAGAACCAGCGCGACGACCTCGTCGTCGTCCTCGCCGGCTACAAGGACCGCATGGACTCCTTCTTCGCCTCCAACCCCGGCATGAGCTCCCGCATCGCCCACCACATCGACTTCCCCGACTACGACACCGCCGAACTGGAGGCCATCGGCCACCTGATGCTGGAGCGGGAGGGCTACCGGCTCGCCCCCGAGACCGGGCAGGTCTTCCACGACTACCTGGAACGGCGCCGCGCCCAGCCCCGCTTCGCCAACGCCCGCTCGGTGCGCAATGCCATCGAAAGGGCGCGCCTCCGGCACGCCAACCGGCTGCTCGCCGGCTCCGGCACCGTCGATCGCACCGCCCTGACGACCCTGCTGCCCGAGGACTTCCTCGCCAGCCGCGTCTTCGGAGTGCGACCCTGATCACATCCGGTCCGAGGAAGGGGTCCGCCATGTCCTAGGGTTAAGGAGAGCGACACGTAGATGTGGGGGAGACGGTGCTTAACCCTGAGGATCTGTACCAGCTCGACGCCGACCTGCCGGAGCTGAGCGGGCCGGTCATGCTGCACAGCCTCGACGGCTTCGTGGACGCGGGCTCGGTCGGGCGCCTGGTCCGCGAGCACCTGCTGGAGACGCTGGAGCACCGCGTGGTGGCCCGCTTCGACGTGGACAGCCTGATCGACTACCGGGCCCGCCGGCCGATGATGACCTACGACCGCGACCACTGGTCCTCCTACGAGGCGCCCGAGCTCGTGGTCCACCTGATGCGCGACGAGATCGGCACCCCGTTCCTGTTCCTGACCGGTCCCGAGCCCGACCGGCTCTGGGAGGGCTTCACCGCCGCCGTGCGCGACCTGGTGGAGGACCTGGACGTGGACCTGGTGGTGGGCTTCCACGGCATCCCGATGGGCGTGCCGCACACCCGTCCGGTCGGCATGACCTCGCACGCGACCCGGCCCGAGCTGATCACCCGTTCGTCCTGGTTCGACAAGGTGCAGGTGCCGGGCAGCGCGGCGGGCCTGATGGAGCTGCGCCTCGGCGAGGCGGGCCACGACGCGCTGGGCTTCGCGGTGCACGTGCCGCACTACCTGGCGCAGGCGGCCTACCCGGCGGCGGCGGTCGCGGCCCTGGAGGCGGTGGTGGGCGCCACCGGCCTGGTGCTGCCCGCCGACAAGCTGCGCGCGGCGGCCACCGAGACCGACGCCGAGATCGCCGAGCAGGTCAGCGGCAACGACGAGGTCGAGAAGGTCGTGCGGGCGCTGGAGCAGCAGTACGACGCCTTCGCGGGCGCCAGCGAGCGCGACAGCCTGCTGGCCGAGGCGCAGGAGATGCCGACCGCCGAGGAGATCGGGGCGCAGTTCGAGCGCTTCCTGGCCGAACAGGAGGGCCCCGAGGGCCAGCCGTAGCGGGGACGCCGTAATCCGTTTCGCGAACCCCCCGCCGAACCAGGTACGCTTGCCCGGTCACCGGGCATGTCCCGGTATCGGCGGGCGTGTAGCTCAGGGGTAGAGCACTCGCCTTACAAGCGAGTGGCCGCTGGTTCGAAACCAGCCACGCCCACCAGCTCAGGGCCATGATCAGGAATTCCTGGTCATGGCCCTTCGCCGTTCCGGGGCGCTATGATCATTTTTTGTTGGAGCCTTCCAGGGCGCGCCTCCGCGCCGGGGAGGCTTTTTTCGTGCCCAGATGTCCCGGCCCCCCATGGAGGAGATTCATGTCCGACTTCGCCCATGCCTGGACGCTCGGCGATCTGAGCGTCAACCGCATCGGTCTGGGTGCGATGCGCCTCACCGGCAGTGCCGCCTTCGACCTCGGCGCGCCCCGTGACCGCGCACGTTCGATCGCCGTGCTGCGCCGCGCCGTCGAGCTGGGCGTCAACCACATCGACACCGCCGCGTTCTACTTCTCCGCCCTGCGCTCGGCCAACGAGCTCATCAACACCGCCCTGGCCCCCTACCCCGACGGCCTGGTCATCGCCACCAAGGTCTGGCCGGCGCGCGACCCGTCGGGGCGCTGGTGGTGGGCGGCCCCGGACCAGATCCGCGGTCAGGTGGAGGAGAACCTGCGCCAGCTGGGGCGCGACCATCTGGACCTGGTGAACCTGCGCGTCCCGCCGAGCCGAAGGGACGGTTCGATCGCCGAGCACTTCGCCGCACTGGCCGCCCTGCGCGACGCCGGTCTCGTCCGCCATCTGGGCGTCTCGAACGTCACGCCCGAGCAACTGGCCGAAGCGCAGGCCATCGCTCCGGTCGTGTGCGTGCAGAATCCCTATGGGATCGGCGCGTCCGTCCAGGAACGGGAGTTCGTACGGTCCTGCGGCGAGCAGGGCATCGCGTTCGTGCCGTTCTACAGCATCGCGGGGGAAGGGCGTGACCATGGCGCTCCCGCCACTGATCATGGTGAGGTCCAGGCCGTCGCACGTGCTCACGGTGCGTCTCCCGCCCAGGTCCGGTTGGCCTGGACCCTGCGGCAGGGGCCGCACGTTCTGGCCATTCCGGGCACCGGCGACCCGCGGCATCTGGAGGAGAACATGGCCGCCGCGGACCTGCGCCTCACTGATGGGGACATGGAGCGTCTGAGCCGCAGGACGTGACGAAGGGTGCGCCCCCATCGGGGCGCACCCTTCGTCGATCGTCAGCCGGTGACGCGGTCCAGCGGCGCCGGGGAGATCGTCTTGTGCGCCTTCAGGTAGGCGAGGAACGCCTCGTGGTCGGCGGGCTGGTTGCGGTACGCCGCCCGGAACCCGGTGAACGCCGAGTACCCGTCGGCCCCGATGAGCGTGTACGCCAGGGCCGCCAGCCGGTAGTCGCGGCGGACGTCGAGCGGGCGCCCGTTGACGAGCACGTCCTCGGGGTCGACCCGGTCGCCCTCGGGACGGGCGGCGTCGTAGCGGTAGCGCACGTTGCGCGACACGGCCAGCGGGGCGAAGCGCCCGCCCTGCCACTGCTGTTCGAGGGCCTGGTGGATCTGCTCGCCGGTCACGGTGACGGTGAGCACCGGGTTGCCGTAGCCGTAGGCCGACCACGCCTCGCCGAACGTGATCGTCCCGTCGGCGTCGCCCGGGGCGGTCCCCTTGGCGAACGGCAGGTCCCGGGCGAGCGCCGTCGAGCCCTTGCGCGGCTTGGTCGCCACCAGGGCGAGGTCGGCGCGGCCCTTGCGGCTCTGCCCGGCGGTCCACAGCTGCACGTCGGCTGCCAGGTCGCCGAGGGTGCTCTCGCCGTGGGCGTTGGGCGTGCGGGTGAGGTCGCCGGTCTGCTCGGCCACCGGCTCGGCCGTGCGCCGGTCGGCGCGCGCCTTCCAGTAGTCGACGATCTTCGCGACGGCCGGGTCGGGCGCGATGTCGCGGGTGACGGGGTGGTTGACGGCCGTGGTGTGCTCGCGCAGCACCTCGCGGGTGCGGGGGTCGATCTTCAGCCCGATCTCGCTGATCAGGCGGCCGTGGTTGAGGCCCTCGACCACGGGCCGGGGGTTGCCGGCGGGGTCGGGGACCCGGCAGTTGAAGCCCGCGTGCCAGTGGCCGGTGACGATCGCGTCGATGTCGGGCGTGGCGGCCCGGGCGAAGTCGATCACGGGGCCGGACGGCTTGTTGCAGCCGTTGAAGCCCGCGCCGTCGGCCTGGCCGCCCTCGTGGACGTTGGCGACGATCGCCTTGACGCCCTTGCGCCGCAGCTCGGCGGCGTACTTGGCGGCGGTCTCCACCAGCGGCAGCGCCTTCAGGCCGGGCTGGTAGGAGGTGGAGCCCGTCGGCGTTTCGACGGCGGTGAGGTTGATGAACCCGACCGGCACGCGGCGGCCCCCGCTCCCGCGCACCCACTCGACGTTGTAGGGCCTGAGGACGGGGCGGCCGGTTCGCGCGTCCACGATGTTGGCGCTGAGGAAGGGGAACTTCGCCCCCTTGAAGCGCCGCCCGGTGGAGTCGGTGAAGCAGCTGTCCACGTCCACCTTGCCGAAGCAGCGCCCCCGCATCATGTGGTCCTTGAGGAACTCCGGCGAGACGTCCAGCTCGTGGTTGCCCGCGGCGGAGAACCGGACGCCGAGCGCGTTGAGCACCTCGACGGTGGGCTCGTCCTGGAAGGCGTCCACCTCGAACGGCCACCCGCTGAAGTTGTCGCCCGCCGAGAAGGTGATCGAGTTCCGCTCGCCCGCCCGGAGCCGCTTCAGGTGCGCGGCGTTGTAGGCGGCCCCGCCGACCTTGAGCACCGTGCCGTCGGGCAGCTTGACCTGCCCGTTGGCGGCGTCGTCGTAGGGCCGCAGGTACCCGTGGAAGTCGGTGGTCGCCAGCAGCTGGACGTCCACCGGGGCGGGCTCGGCCGCCGCCGTCCCGCCGAGCCCCGCCAGCACGGCCCCCGCCGTGAGCACGGTCACCGCCGCCCGTCGCACCATCACGCCTCTTTCCTCGCGCCCGTTCCGGTCGGAAGAAGAAGATCATTAGTGGATGTCCGTTCGGCGACCCCGCGATGAGCGGGAGGTGCCGGACAGGGGAGCAGCGTGATCTTCGGCGACTCGGCTCTGCGGGACGTCGGCGGACACCGTTTGGTCGAGCGCCCGACCGGTGCGGAACTCCTGGGTGCGACCTGGGGAGGGGAGGACGAGGATGTAGCTTCTCGACGGGACATGCCGAGAAAGCGGCCGAAGGTGAGGACACATGGCCGAATCGCCCGACGGCTGTTCCGAACCCGGATTCGACTGGTTGACGTTCGGCTGCAACTTCACGATCGTCGTATTGCTCATTGTGGTGGTGCTGCTGGCCGACCGGAATCCACTTCTAGCGGGATGAAGCCGAGTGCGCGATGCGGAGATACTCGTCCTTTGTGAGGACGTACTCCACGTCACCGTGCTCCGCGCCCTCGACGTAGTCCGGCCAGTCCTCGAAGAAGGTGCGCACCAGGGTCAGCCCGGCCTTTTCCAGGACTCGGCGGGAAGCGGTGTTGACCGTCATCGTGGTGGCGACCACACGCTCGACGCCCGCTACTTCGAAGCCGCTGCGGACCACAGCGCGCGCTCCTTCGGTGGCGTAGCCCCGACCCCATGCCTCGGGCTTAAGTCGATACCCCAACTCGGTGCCGCCTTCGAGGCCACGACTTGTCGCCGGACGGAGCGAGAACCAGCCCAGGAAGGCACCGGCCTCCTTTTGCAGAGCCACCCATTGCCCGAGCCCGGGTGGGAGAGTTCGATACGCGTCCAGAATACGGGGCAGCGTCTCTTCTTCAATGACGGCACGCGAATCGGGACGGCCGATGTAACGCATGACGCGAAGGTCCCCATGCAGGGCGGCCAGATCCGTGATGTCCGCTTCGGTGAAGCGGCGCAGCAAAATCCGCTCGCTTTCAAGATGGATCTGCACTGCTCAATCCGACCACTCGGATGGAGCGAGTCGCAACAAGTATCGGGGCGTGCTTCGTCGCCCCGCCGATGGCGTCAGAGCCGGACGACGGCCGGATGGGCGTCCGGCCGTCCATAAGCAAGAATGCGCCGCAACGCATCGCGGAGCCGCTCCACGGTCTGCTCGTCCACGTCGAGGACGGCTTCGATCTCCGTGTCGTCCAGTCCCAGAGCCTCCAGATCTTCAGTGGTCACGACGACGCGCAGCACCCCATCCTGGAGGACGACCTCGGTGACGCCGCCATAAGCGGTGCCCTGGTCGGCGGTGACCAGGCAGTAGCTGTCCATACCCTGCTCGACGTCCTGCTCGTCCGGCTCGTCGAGCCCGCACATGAAGATCAGGACCATGCCGCTGCCGTCCGGGTGTTCGGCGACACCGGCCGACAGCGTCTCGTCCAGGTCTTCGTCCACTCCGGCGGTCTGAGCTGTGAATCTGATCGTCATTCGCGCGAGCCTAGCCGCAGGGAACGACGGGGTCGCCGGCGCTCGCGGCGGGCGCCGTGGTCGTGCGGCTTCGATGAGGGGCGAAGGGGTGCGGGCCCCGGGTGGGCCCGCACCGCTTCGGTCAGCGCAGGAAGCCCTCGTAGTTGCGCTGCTGCAGCCGCGCCTCGATCTGCTTCACCGTGTCCAGGCCCACGCCCACCACGATCAGGATGCTCGTGCCGCCGAACGGGAACTCGTCGCCGACGCCCAGCAGCGCCAGCGCCATCAGCGGGATCAGCGCCACGACCCCCAGGTACAGCGAGCCCGGCGCCGTGATCCGCGACAGCACGTGGTCCAGGTACTCCGCCGTCGGGCGGCCCGGTCTGATCCCCGGTACGAAGCCGCCGTACTTCTTCATGTTGTCGGCGACCTCGGCGGGGTTGAACGTGATCGCCACGTAGAAGTACGTGAACGCCACGATCAGCACGAAGAACGTCGCCATGTGCCACGGGTCGTCCGGCCGCAGGTGCGGTCTGACCGCGTTCAGCCAGCCCGCCCCCGGCCACAGCTGCGTGGCCAGCATCGGCAGGTACAGCAGCGACGACGCGAAGATCACCGGGATGATGCCGGCCTGGTTCACCTTCAGCGGGATGTAGGTCGAGGTGCCGCCGTACATCCGGCGGCCGACCATGCGCTTGGCGTACTGCACCGGGACGCGGCGCTGGGCCTGCTCCACGAACACCACGCCCACCATGATGGCGAGGCCCACCAGGACCGCCAGGACCAGCACGAAGGTCCCCTTCAGCTGCTGGATCGCCCAGAACTGAGCCGGGAAGACCGCCACCACCTGGGTGAAGATCAGGATCGACATGCCGTTGCCGACGCCCCGGTCGGTGATCAGCTCGCCCAGCCACATGACCGCGGCGGTCCCGGCGACCAGGCACACGACCATGGTCACGACGGGCAGCGGCCCGTTGTCGTGCAGGACCCGGCCGCCCCCCGGCACGTTGCGGAACAGCTGCCCCGTGGCGGCCATCGCCACCACGCCGGCGGACTGCAGGGCCGCCAGCGCGACCGTCAGGTACCGGGTGTACTGGGTGATCTTCGCGGTGCCGGCCTGGCCCTCCTTCTTCAGGGCCTCCAGGCGCGGGATCACCACCGTCAGCAGTTGCAGGACGATGCTCGCGGTGACGTAGGGGAACACGCCCAGCGCGAACACCGACAGCTTCAGCAGCGCCCCGCCGCTGAACAGGTCGGCCAGGGCGTAGGCGGGGTCGTTGCGGCGCGCGGCGTCGGCGGTCTCCCGCAGCACCGCCACGTCCACGTTGGGGGTCGGCAGGTTCTGGCCGACCCGGAACAGCACGATGACGAAAAGGGTGAAGAGCAGCTTCTTGCGCAGGTCGGGCGTGCGGAACGCCCGCGCGAACGTGGTCAGCACGGCGCCTCCAGGGCGGCCGGGCACGCTCGCGCCACGATGACGCGGTAGATGGTGAGCCTCCATACGGGTACGCCGCGGCGCGCCCCGGAGGCACGTCGCGGTCAGTGACGGGGAACGTCGGAACCCGTGTCGGAAGGCGGTCCGCGCACCTGCGCGGCGGAGAGGGGCGGCGACGGCGGCGCGACGTGCCGCGTCTTGGCCCGCACCCGGCAGTGGTCGGGGGCGGGGAGCGTGGCCGGCGGCCTGATGCAGGCGTGCTCGGACGCGTGCGGGACGTGGCGGGGCCGCTCGTCGAGCCGTACCGGCCGGACGACCGCGGGCGAACGGTCGCCCACGCTGTCGGCGGCGGCCGCGACGCCCGCGCGGATGACCTCGGCGGTGCCCTGGCCCGGCACCACCGACAGCGTTGCGGTGACCGCGAGGCCGAAGAGGCCCGCCAGGACGAGCAGGAGGCGGCGGCGTGCCGGGAGCGCGTCATGCGTTCCCGTCATCGCCCCGCCTCCTCCGCCGTTGTCGGCACGCTACCCCGGAATCAGCCGTTCCCGTGGTCGTTGATGCGCCAAGGTCCGGTCAGGGTCTCGCGGACGAGCAGGTAACCCCAGGTCGTGGGGCCGTTGGGCATCGAAGTCTCGGTCTTCTGCTTCAGGTCGAAGGTGACCGGCACCTTGACGACCTGCGCGTACCGCTTGCCGTCGGGCGACTGGTACCCCTGCTCCGGGATCGGCGCGCTGACCTTCAAGTTACTGATCTTCGCGTCGTTGAACAGGCTGTCGGCGACCTCCTCGGTCTCCAGCTTGCCGAAGTAGGGCGTGGACAGCTTGCGGCCCGCCTTCTTGTCATGCGCGTTGATCGCCGCAACGTAGGCGGTGACCACCTCCTGCGGCGGTGCGCCCGCCGGGGGGAGCTTCACAGGGGGCCGCTCGTCCCCGCCGCATCCGGCGAGCAGGGACGCAGCCAGCAGGAGGGGAACGCCGCCGCGCACGATGATCTTCACGTCGGTAATTTACCGGAACACCCCGTTGTTAGGTTGGGGCCATGGGGTTCCTGGAGGCGTTGCGCGCGGTGCTGCCCGTCGAGACCGACGGCGACGTCGTGGCCGCCCGCTCGGCCGACCAGGCCGCCTGGGCGCCGGTCGGCAAGGCCCTCGCGCTCGTCCGCCCCGCCGACGCCGAGCAGGTCCGCCGGGTGGTCGCGCTGTGCGTCGAGCACCGCGTCCCGCTCGTGCCGCGCGGCGCGGGCACCGGCCTGTCGGGCGGGGCCAACGCCGTGGACGGCTGCGTGGTGCTGGACCTCGCCGGCATGGACCGCGTCCTGGAGGTGGACGCCGCCGAGCAGCTCGCCGTCGTGCAGCCCGGCGTCGTCAACGACGACCTGCGGCGCGCGGTCGCCGGGCACGGCCTGTGGTACCCGCCCGACCCGGCCAGCTCGCCCTGGTCCACCATCGGCGGGAACGCCGCCACCAACGCGGGCGGCATCTGCTGCGTCAAGTACGGCGTCACCCGCGACTACGTGCTGGGCCTCCAGGTCGCGACCGGCACCGGCGAGCTGGTCCGGGTCGGGCGGCGCACCCGCAAGGGCGTGGCGGGCTACGACCTGACCGGCCTGCTGGTCGGCTCCGAGGGCACGCTGGGCGTGATCACCGAGGTGACGGTGCGGCTGCTGCCCCTGCCCGCCGCCGCGCCGCGCACGATCGTGGGCGCCTTCGGCGCGCTGGTGGACGCCGGGCGCGCGGTCGCCGCGGTCGCCGCGTCCGGCCTCGCCCCCGCCGCCCTGGAGCTGGTCGACCGCTACTGCCTGCGCGCCGTGGACGACTGGAAGAACATGGGCCTGGCCGACCTCGGCGACGTCCTGCTGCTGGCCCGCTCGGACACCGCCGACGAGCGGGAGGCCGCCCGCGTCCAGGAGCTGTTCGACGCGGCGGGCGCGGGCTGGAGCACCCGCTCCACCGACGACGCCGAGGCCGAGGCGCTGTTCGCCGCGCGCCGCCTGGCCTATCCGGCGCTGGAGCGGCTCGGGCCCGTCCTCACCGAGGACGTGTGCGTGCCGCGCGGCGCGGTGCCGGAGATGCTCGGCCGCATCGAGCGCACCGCCGCCGCGCACGGCGTCCACATCGCCAACATCGCGCACGCGGGCGACGGCAACCTGCACCCGCTGATCGTCGTCCCGGCGGGCGACGCGGCGGCCCGCGACCGGGCGCGGCGCGCGTTCGAGGAGATCCTGGACGACGCCATCGCCCTGGGCGGCACCGTCACCGGCGAACACGGCGTCGGCCTGCTGAAACGGCGCGGGATGCGCGACGAGCTGGGCGCCGGGGCGCTCGCCCTGCACCGGGCGGTCAAGGACGCGCTCGACCCGGCCGGAGTGCTCAACCCGGGCAAGGTCATCGGCGGCGGATGAGCGCCCCGGCGGCCGAAAATCCGCCGGTGTGACCGGTTTCTCATCGCCGTTCGGGCAGGTCAGGCGGCGTGTTACATGGCGTTCACATTTGGGCAACAGGTCCGAAATGCCGCATTGTCAGTCTCGGGGTGGCCCGAAACGACAGGCCGGCGCATGACGAAGGGGACCGACGTTGAGCTACAAGGCCGAGTACATCTGGATCGACGGCACCGAGCCCTCGGCGCGGCTGCGGTCCAAGACCAGGATCCTGCCCGACGGCGCGGACCTCCCGGACTGGGGCTTCGACGGCTCCAGCACCAACCAGGCGCCCGGCGACAACTCCGACTGCGTGCTCAAGCCGGTCTTCTCCTGCCCCGACCCGATCCGCGGCGGCGACCACAAGCTGGTGCTGTGCGAGGTCTACCTGGTGGACGGCACCCCGCACCCCACCAACAACCGCGCCAAGCTGCGCCCGGTGGCCGAGAAGTACGCCGCGCAGGAGTCCTGGTTCGGTATCGAGCAGGAGTACACCTTCTTCTCGGCCGGCCGCCCGCTCGGCTTCCCCGAGACCGGCTTCCCGGCCCCGCAGGGCCCCTACTACTGCGGCGTGGGCGCCGACGAGGTCTTCGGTCGCGACATCGTCGAGAAGCACATGGACGCCTGCCTGGAGGCCGGCCTCGCGCTCTCGGGCATCAACGCCGAGGTCATGCCCGGCCAGTGGGAGTTCCAGATCGGCCCCGCCGGGCCGCTGGAGGTCTCCGACCACATGTGGATCGCCCGGTGGCTGCTCTACCGCATCGCCGAGGACTTCAACGTCGCCGCCACCCTGCACCCCAAGCCCGCCAAGGGCGACTGGAACGGCGCGGGCGCGCACACCAACTTCTCCACCAAGGCCATGCGCGAGGGCTACGACGCCATCATCACCGCCTGCGAGTCGCTGGGCGCCCCGGGCAAGGTCGAGGAGCACATCGCCGGGTACGGCCACGGCATCGCCGAGCGCCTCACCGGCCAGCACGAGACCGCCCCGCACGACGTCTACACCTACGGCGTCTCCGACCGCGGCTCCTCGGTGCGCATCCCGTGGCAGGTCGAGGTGGACAAGAAGGGCTACATCGAGGACCGGCGCCCCAACGCCAACATCGACCCCTACAACGTCACCCGCCTGCTGGTGAACACCTGCTGCGAGGCGCTGGAGAAGGCCGGCCAGGTCTGATTCCGCCCCCCGGCGAACGGGCCCGGCGCCGTCCACGCGGACGGCGCCGGGCCCTCGTCACGTCGCGCCGGTCCCGCCGCTGACGTCGTTGGCGGCGCTCAGCATCGCCAGCACCGGGAACACCGCCCGGCCGGGCAGCCGGTAGACCGCGCGCTCGGTCTGCTCGACCAGGCCGGCCCCGCTCAGCGCCTTCAGGTGGTGGTAGAGCTGGCCGGTCGAGCCGAGCCCCAGCTCGGACTGGAGATCGGCGACGGTGCGGGGCCCGGTGAGCAGCAGCCGCAGCACCTCCAGTCGGGCGGGCTGGCCCGCCGCTTGCAGGACGGCCGCCAGCGGCGCGGCGGGCCGCTCCAGCAGCCAGCCCGGCGCGCGGGTGACCTGCCAGGTCCACTCGTAGCCGCCCAGCCGGGCCGTGCCCCCGTAGGCGATGTGGCCGGTGTCCTCATGATCGCCGGCGCCTTCGGCGGCGCCGGGGCCGGCGCCCTCCGGGGCCGGGGCCGCGGCGAGGCGCTCCTCCAGTTCGGTCACCCGCGCCTCCAGGGCGCGCAGCCGCTTCTCGATGGTGCTCAGGGCGGTGCCCTCCCGCGCTCGGCCGACCGGTACGGACGTCACCGTACCCGGCAATCCGTAATTGCGGACGAACGTAATGGCAAGGGTGGCGGAGAGTTCCCAAGCGGACGCAAAGTGTTGAAGCGGGTGGAGTCCCCCTGAACCCCTCCGGGTAGCACTCAGGTGTCCGCACCGGGGAGGGGATCATGGCCGAGACGCCGTTCGAGCCGTTCTTCCACGGCGGGCCGGGCCGGAAGGCCGGCCGCCGGGGCGAGGCCGGGCGCACCCGGCCGTACCAGCGGGCCTTCCGCTGCCGCGCCGCGCCGCGTCGGCGGGCCGAACCGGACATGGACCGCTACGCGGGCTTCGTCGCCCTCCACGACGCGATCTCCGAGGAGTCCGGCGCGGACCTGCGCCGCCTGTGGTGGTGCGGGCTGGCCGCGGCGGCCGCCGCCGGGGGACTGGCCGCCATCGCGGTGCTGCTGCTGCGCGGCCTGCTGGGGCTGCCGGTCCCGGTCTTCGTCAGCACCGCCGCGGGCTCCGGCTCGGCGGCGGTGTCGTACGCGATCTGCGCCGCCGCCATGACCGTGCAGGCCACCGCCCTGCTGCACGTGCTGCTCGCCACCGCCGCCCGGCCCCTGCGCGCGTTCTGCTGGATCGGCGCCATCGTGGTCGGGCTGGCCGCCCTGCTGCCGCTGCTGCTGGAGGCGCCGCTCGGCGCGCTGCTGGCGACCTCGGCGATCAACCTGCTGGGCGGCGCGTCCGTCGTCACCGTGCTGGCCTTCGTCGCCGCCGGGTCACGGGGCTGGGACGAGCCGTCGCCGTTCGGATGAGGGGCCGCGCGCCCGGCGTCAGGAGCGGCCGACGGTGATGGCCAGCGGCTCGGGAGCCCTGGTCGAGCCCACCTTCACCGGCCGCAGCCGCCGCCGCACGTGCAGCTCCACCGGATCGGCCGGGGCCAGCACCCGCAGCTCGCGGTGCATCCCGGCGAAGCCCAGCACCAGGAACGCGTCCCAGGTGCCGCGCGGCAGCGGGTCGTCGATGAACGCCCGCGTCATCGGCACCGAGGCGGTGTAGTCGAGCCGGGCGGGCCCGGCGTCCAGCATCGCGATCACCTCGTAGACGCGGTCGGAGCCGCGCTCGCGCAGCGTCAGCGTCGCCGAGACCGGCGTGGTGATGTCGTCGTGGAGGTCCACATGGCCGCACACCACCAGCTCCTCGTCCTGGTCGTTCCAGGCCAGCGCGTCGGCGGCGGTGGAGCCGGCCGGGTGCGGGTCGCCGCCGACGTCGAGGGCCAGCGTGCCGGCGGGCACCGTGAAGTAGGCGCTGACCATGGTGGAGTCGGGCAGGAACAGCCGCTGCGGCGAGGCGTCCAGACCGGGGGCGCGGTCGCGGCCGAGCGGGAGCGTGCGCGCGTCCCGGAGCAGGGCGATGTCCCACAGGCCATTCGGCAGGGGGGCGCCGTCCGCGACGGCCAGCACGTCGACGTCGGCGGTGAACCGCTCGCCGCCGTCCTCGGCGGCCTCGACGGCGACGGGAAGGGCGAAGGAGCGGCCGTTCTCGCGCTCGCACAGCACCAGCTCCGGCGCGCCGCCCCCGCCGCGCAGCTCGCCGCGCACCCGCAGCTTCGTGCCCGCCCACCGGGCCTCGGTCAGATAAGGCTCAGACACCGCCGTCCCCCCGCCTGTCACGGCCGCGCCCACGGCCCCCGCTCCCTCACCGTCACCTTCCCAGAACCGGGGGCCGCCGAACCGCCCGGCGCGCGGGTCAGGGCACCACCGTGACCGGCCAGCGGCCCGCGCGCACCAGCCGCACCGCCACCGAGCCGATCAGCCGGTGCCCCGCCTGGGCGGACGCGCCGACCACCACGGCGTCGGCGCGCTCGGCGTCGGCGACGCGGGCCAGCACCGTGTAGGGGTCGCCGACCTCGTTCACCAGCTCGTGGCGCACCGTCGCCTGCGCGGCGGCGCGCTCCAGCTCGGCGCGCAGCTCGGCGGAGACCTGCTCGGCGGCCTCGCGCATCACCGCCGCCCCGCCCGGCGTCAGCGTGGACAGCGCCGCCACCGGCGTCACGTGCACCAGCACCAGGCGCGCGTCGCTGCGCCGCGCCAGCCCCCAGGCGTAGGCGGCCGCGCGCAGCGAGGTGTCCGAGCCGTCCACACCGGCCACGATCACGCGCGGCCCGTCCACGGCCCGCCCCAGCGGATGTCCTGCGGTCATACGATCACCACGCCGTCCAGGTTAGGCGTCCCTCGCCGCGCTCCCACGCGCGGGCCGGACCCACGACGGCGCCGAACGGCCGACGAGTGGACCCTGCCATGCCCTTCGAAGTGCTTTCGATGGTCTCGCGCGGATCAGGCCCGCGATGGCGCGGGACGGCCGCCGTGCGCTCTGCGTGCGGCGGTCAGGTTCGGGCGAAGCGGGCCAGCAGGTCCTCCAGGCCCAGTGCGCCGGCGCCGATCGCCGCGTACATCTCGTCGATCCCGGCGTAGCCCAGCTCGCGCGCCACCGCCAGCGAGCCGCCGCGCGCCTCGACCGCCAGCAGGTCCAGGCGGCGGTCCGCCAGCGCGCGCACCAGGCGGCGGCGCCCGGTGTCGGCGGCCTCCTCGGCGCACCGTCCGGCGAGCCAGCGCTGCACGTGCACCCGGGGCGCGGCGGTGACCGCGAAGTCCAGCCACTCCGCCGACGGCACGCCCTCGGGGTCGGTGATGAGCTCCACCACGTTGCCGCTGCGCAGCTCGGCCGACAGCGGCGCGAGCCGCCCGTTGACCAGCGCGCCGATGCTGCGCCCGCCGGTCGCGGTGCCCAGCGCGTAGGCGAAGTCCAGCGCGGTCGCCCCGGCCGGGAGCGTGATCAGCTCGCCGGACGCGGTGAGCACCGCCACCGTGCCCTCGGCGAGGTCGGCGCGCAGGCCGTCCAGGAACTCCGCCGACGGGGCGCCCGACTGCCAGGCCAGCAGGCGGCTCAGCCACACCAGGTCGCGCCGCCCGGTGACGGTCCCGGCGGGCCCGGCGGCGCGGATGTGCTCGACGATGCCGTACTCGGCGACCGGGTGCATCGCGCGGGTGCGGATGATGACCTCGACCGAGTCGCCGTCGGGGGTGATGACCCGGGTGTGCAGCGAGCGGTACATGTTGTACTTCGGCAGCGCGATGAAGTCGCGGACCTGGCCCGGGATGGGGTGCAGCGCGGCGTGCACCGCGCCGAGCGCGATGTAGCAGTCCTGGTCGGTGCCGTCCACCACCAGCAGGAGCCGGGCCGCCTCGGACGGCCGCAGCCCCGCCACGTCGCCCTCCAGCGCGCGGTGCACCGCGTACAGGTGGGAGGGGCGCACCGACGCCCGGCCGGTGATCTCGTGCTCGGCCAGCGAGGGGCGCAGCCGCGCCAGCGCCGGGCCGAAGGCGGCGCCCGCCCCGGCCAGCGCGGCGCGCACCGCCCGCTCGGTGGCGGCGTGCGCCTCGGGGTCGCTGGCGGCGAACGCCAGGTCGTCCATCTCCCGCTTGAGCACGTGGATGCCCAGCCGCTCGGCGAACGGCACCAGCAGCTCGTGGCTCGCCTTGGCGATGCGCCGCCGCTTGTGCGGCGGCTGGAAGCCGAGCGTGCGCAGGTTGTGCAGCCGGTCGGCCAGCTTGACCACCAGCACCCGCAGGTCGTCGGCGGCGGCCAGCACGATCTTGCGGAGGGTCTCGGCCTCGGCGCGCTCGCCCCACCGGCCGCCGTCCAGCTTGGTCACCCCGTCCACCAGCACCGCGACCTCCTCGCCGAAGTCGGCGCGCAGCTCGTCCAGGGTGTAGGGGGTGTCCTCCACGGTGTCGTGCAGCAGCGCCGCCACCAGCGTGGTGGTGTCCATGCCGAGCCCGGCCAGGATCATCGCCACCGCCAGCGGGTGGGTGATGTAGGGCGCGCCCGACTTGCGGGACTGGCCCCGGTGCATCCGCTCGGCGACCTCGTAGCCGCGCAGCAGCGCTGCCTCGTCGGCGCCGGGGCGGGCCGCCCGGTGCGCGGCCAGCAGCGGCGCGACGGCCGGTCCCACCGCGTCGGGGACCGGGGTGCGTCGCCGCAGCGGCAGCGGAAGGCGGCCGCGCGGGGCCCGCAGGGCCACGGTGGCCGTGCCTTTCGCATTCGCCGGATCGAGGGTCGTCATCGCGCCCGCCATGCGGTCTGCCCGGTAGCACTATTGCTACGGGGTGTAATCACCATTATGCGGGATGTCCCCTGGCGGGCGCGAGGGCGGGGGTGGCGTGACAGGTCCGGGAGGTCGACGTCGTCGGGCTTGCCGGGGTCGCGGGGCGATGGCGGCGGCGGTCCGCGACGGCGTTCGCGGTGACGGTCGGTGATGACCGGGCGATCGCCTCCGCATGACCATTGCCGATCGCGGCGGCCGCGCCGTCAAGGTTATTTAACGTGCGCTTCACAAGGCTGTGATATGGGTCTCACCCCGGCCGGTGTAGTAATGCTCCTGTGCCTGCCAGACCGGCATTGGTCAATATCCTCCGCTCCCCGCCCTCCGAATGGAGATGGATAATCAAGAAATGATCCCCTCACCCCGCAACCTGCGCACCGCCGCGTCCAACGCCGCCCACAAGCTGCTGTACGGGCACCTCGCCGACCTGCGCCCGATGCCGACCGAGATGATCGACGACGGGCCCAAGCGGTCGGTCTACCGCTACCGGCCGCCGGAGGGGGTGGTGCCCGCCGGGCCGCCGGTGCTGTTCGTGCCGCCGCTCGCGGCCCCGGCGCGCTGCTACGACCTGCGCCGGGGGTGCAGCCTGGCCGAGCACGTGGTCAACACCGGCCGGCGCGGCTACCTGCTCGACTACGGCCCCATCGGGTACGCCGACCGCGACCTCGGCTTCGACGAGTGGGCGGGGGAGGTCCTGCCCGGCGCGATCCGCGCCGTCAGCGCCGACGCGGGTGGCCAGCCGGTGCAGCTGGTCGGCTGGTGCCTGGGAGGGATCTTCTCGTTGCTGGCGGCCGCCGCCGGCCCGGGCCTGCCGATCGCCTCGGTGGCGGCGATCGCGACCCCGGTCGACACCCGCGCGGTGCGGCTGGCCGCGCCGCTGCGGCCGCTGGCCCGGCTGACCGGCGGGGCGGAGGCGGGCGTGGTCCGCGCGATGTTCGGCGGGCTGCCGCGACCGGTCGTCAAACGCGCCTACCAGCTCGTCGGGATCGACAAATACCTCCTGCGCCCTTACAAGATGATGGTCCACCTTGACAACACCGAGTTCTTGGCGCAGATCGAGGCCGTCGACCATTTCACGAACTCCATGCTGGCCTATCCCGGCCGCACCGCCGAGCAGATTTACCGCTCCCTTTTCCGTGACAACGCGCTGACCGGCGAGGGCTTGGAGATCGGCGGCCGCAGGGTGCGGCTCGCCGACGTCCGGGTGCCGGTTCTGGCCATCGCCGGACGCGGCGACGGGCTGGCCCCGGTCGCGGCGGTCCGGCCGCTGACCCGGCTGCTGGAGAACGCGCCCGAGGTGCGGTTCGAGGTGGCGCCCGGCGGCCACCTCGGGGTGCTCACCGGCCGGTCGGCGGTGACCGGCGCCTGGGCGCACCTGGACCGCTGGCTGGACGAGGGCACCGTGCGCCACGGCATCCGCGCCCCGCGCAAGGAGGCGCTCGTCCAGGCCTGACGGCCTCCCCGCGCCGTGCCCGCGCGCCGTTCGCCCGGTGTTCGATGCCCCCGCACGCTTTCGCCGTGGTCAAGGAACGCCCCAGGGACCCTGTTACTTGTGTGTCGTCTGAGTGCTCGGGCCGTCGCTGACCGTAGTGTGGCGCAGCGCCGTGGGCCCAGAACCACGGCCAGGGTCTTCGCCGGCCGGGCGCCGGTCAGGTTTCGAGCCGCGCGGATCGGCAGGGTCGGCCGCCGCGCGGGACGTCGGGGGGCAGTGCATGACGGCTGGGGCGGGTTCGGGCGGTGCGGGGAGCGCGACCGGGCGGGCGGCGGGGCCGGGGGCGGCGCCGCGACGCCGCCCGCACACCGAGATCATCGGGGTCGGGCCGTTCGGCCGCCCCGCCCCGCACCTCGCCGTCGCGGTCGCGCGTGCGGGCGGCCTGGGCGTGCTGGACCTCGGCGTCGAGCGCGCCCCGCGCTCGCCGCGCTGTCGGACGTGCGGCGCTGGTGGCGCGGCGCGTTCGGGGTCCGGGTGCAGGCCGGGTGCGAGGTGCGGCCCGACGAGCTCCCCGACGCGGCGGGCACCGTCCTGGTGGACATGGCCGCGGTCGCGGGCGGCCTGGTGGACGCCGCCGCCTACGCGCGCGGCCGCCGCCTGCTGGTGGAGGTCACCGGCCCCGAGGAGGCGGCCGCGGCCGTCGCCCTGGGCGCGCGGATCGCCGCCGAGCACGGCGGCGCGGGCCTGCACGGCCTGATCGCGCGCGGCTGCGAGGCGGGCGGCCGGATCGGCGACCTCACCACGTTCGTGCTGCTCCAGCACCTGCTGGGGGACCGCCGGATCGACGTCCCGGTGCACGCGGCCGCGCGGCATCGGCCCGCACACCGCGGCCGCCGCCGTCGCGGGCGGCGCGGCGGGCGTGGTGCTGGACACCCAGCTCGCGCTGGTCCGCGAGAGCGACCTGCCCGCCGACGTGGCCGCCGCGCTGGCCGCCATGGACGGCAGCGAGACGCGCGTCGCCGAGACCGGCCCGACCGCCGCCGGACCGGGCCACCGCTACCGCGTCTACACCCGCCCCGACCTGCCCGCCCCCGGCCTCGCCGGCCTGGACCAGGCGCAGGTCAACGCCAGGCTCGGCGCGACCGGGCTGCGCGCGCGGCCGCTGCCGGTCGGCCAGGACGGCGCGCTGGCCGCCGCGCTGGCGGGCCGCCACAAGACCGCGGGCGGCGTCGTGCAGGCGGTCCGCGCGCAGATCGCGGCCGGCATCCGCGCCGCCGTGCGCGCCGAGCCGCTGGCCCCGGTGGACAACCGGCCGGGCGCGCCGATCAGCCGCGACTACCCGGTGGTGCAGGGCCCGATGACGCGGGTCAGCGACCGGTCGGCGTTCGCCGCCGCCATCGCCCAGGACGGCGGGCTGCCGTTCCTCGCGCTGGCCCTGATGAGCGGCCCCGAGGTCCGCGACCTGCTGGTCGACACCGCCGACCGGCTCGGCGACCGGCCGTGGGGTGTGGGCGTGCTGGGGTTCGCGCCGCCGGAGCTGCGCGAGGAGCAGCTCGCGGCCGTGCTGGAGGTCCGGCCGCCGTACGCGCTGATCGCCGGCGGCCGCCCCGCGCAGGCGGCGCCGCTGGAGGAGGCGGGCATCAGCACCTACCTGCACGTGCCGTCGCCGGGGCTGCTGGAGCGGTTCCTGGCCGAAGGCGCGCGCAAGTTCGTGTTCGAGGGCCTGGAGTGCGGCGGCCACGTCGGGCCGCGCGCCAGCTTCCCGCTGTGGGAGGCCCAGGTCCAGCGGCTGCTGGACTTCACCGACGCCCGCCCCGAGGCGGCCGCTGAGCTGTCGCTGCTGTTCGCCGGGGGCGTGCACGACGAGCGCTCGGCCGCGATGGTCGCCGCGCTCGCCGGGCCGCTGGCCGAGCGCGGCGCGGACGTGCGGGTCCTGATGGGCACCGCCTACCTGTTCACCTACGAGGCCGTCGCGGCGGGCGCGATCCTGCCCGGCTTCCAGCGCGCCGCCGTCGAGTGCGACGGCACCACGCTGCTGGAGACCTCGCCCGGCCACGCCACCCGCTGCGCCCGCACCCCCTACGTGGAGGCGTTCGAGGAGGCCCGCCGCGACCTGGAGCGGGCCGGGACCCCGCGCCAGGAGATGTGGCGCGAGCTGGAGGAGCTGAACCTCGGACGGCTGCGCATCGCCAGCAAGGGCCTGCGGCGCGGCGCCGGGACCGGCGACGGCGGGGCCGCGGGCGGCGCGCTGGAGCCGGTCGAGACCGACGACCAGCGCCGCGAGGGCATGTACATGATCGGGCAGGTCGCGGCGCTGCGCTCGGCCACCACCAGCATCACCGGCCTGCACGAGCAGGTCACCACCGGCGCGACCTGCTTCCTGGCCGCACGCGCCGCCACCCTCGGCCTGACCGGCGGGGACGGCCCGCAGGACGGGGCCGAGCCGCTGGACATCGCGATCGTCGGCATCGGCTGCGTGTTCCCCGGCTCCCGCGACGCCGACGAGTACTGGTCCACGATCGTGTCGGGCGCGAACGCCGTCACCGAGGTCCCCGCCGACCGCTGGGACCCGGCGCTCTACTACGACCCTGAGGCCACCCGCGCGGGCGCGGGGGAGAAGACCCCCTCCAAGTGGGGCGGGTTCCTGCCCGACATCCCCTTCGACGCCTTCGCCTACGGCATCCCGCCCAACTCCCTGGCCGGGATCGAGCCGGTGCAGCTGCTGTCGCTGGAGGTCGCCGCCCGCGCGCTGCGCGACGCCGGGTACGAGGACCGCCCCTTCGACCGGTCCCGCACCTCGGTGTTCTTCGGCGCGGAGGCGGGCACCGATCTCGGCACCGCCTACAGCACCCGCGCCGTGCTGCCCCGCTACTTCGGCGAGGTGCCCGAGGGCCTGGACGCGCAGTTGCCCCGGCTGACCGAGGACTCCTTCCCCGGCGTGCTCACCAACGTCATCGCCGGCCGCATCGCCAACCGCCTCGACCTCGGCGGCGCGAACTACACCGTGGACGCCGCGTGCGCCGCCTCGCTGGCCGCGCTCGACGCCGCCTGCAAGGAGCTGACCGCCCGCACCAGCGACATGGTGCTGTGCGGCGGCGCCGACCTGCACAACGGCATCTACGACTACCTGCTGTTCTCCTCGGTGCACGCGCTCTCGCCGACCGGCCGCTGCGCCGCCTTCGACTCCTCCGCCGACGGCATCGCGCTCGGCGAGGGCGTGGCGTGCGTGGTGCTCAAGCGGCTCGCCGACGCCGAGCGCGACGGCGACCGGATCTACGCGGTCGTCAAGTCGGTCGCCGGGTCCAGCGACGGCCGCTCCCTCGGCCTCACCGCGCCGCGCGCCGCCGGGCAGCGGCGGGCCCTGGAGCGCGCCTACGAGCGCGCCGGGATCTCCCCGGCCGAGATCGGCCTGGTCGAGGCGCACGGCACCGGCACCGAGGTCGGCGACCGCACCGAGCTGGCCACCCTCACCGAGACCTTCACCGCCGCCGGGGCCGCGCCCGGCAGCGTCACGCTGGGCTCGGTGAAGTCGCAGATCGGCCACACCAAGTGCGCCGCCGGGCTCGCCGGGCTGGTCAAGACCGCCTACGCGCTGCACACCGGCGTGCTGCCGGGCACCCTGCACCTGGACGAGCCCGACCGGGCGTGGGACGGGCGGACCAGCCCGTTCGTGTTCGGCCGGGGCGCGCGGCCGTGGATCGCCGAGCCGGGCCGGCGGTACGCGGGGCTGAGCGGCTTCGGCTTCGGCGGCTCCAACTTCCACGCGGTGCTCGCCGGGTACGACGGCGCGCCGGAACCGGTCTCGGGGCTGGCCGAATGGCCCGCCGAGCTGTTCCTGATCCGCGGCGCGGACCGCGCCGCCGCCCGCGCCGAGCTGGACCGCCTCGCCGCGCTGGCCGCGCAGGGCCGGGGCCGGGTGCGGCTGCGCGACCTGGCCCGCACCTTCGCCGAGACCGAGGGGCCGGTGCAGGTGGCGCTGGTGGCCACCGGCCCGGACGACCTCGCCGCCAAGGTCGCCGACGCGCGCGAGTTCCGCGCCGCGCCGGGGGTGTTCGTCCGCGACCCCGACACCGGGCCCGGCCAGATCGCCTTCCTCTACCCGGGACAGGGCAGCCAGCGGCCCGGGATGCTCGCCGACCTGTTCGTGGCGTTCCCGCGCCTGCAGCGGCTGCTGCGCCCGGCCGGGGGCCGCCACATCGACGCGATGTTCCCGCCCGCCGCGTTCACCCCCGAGGACGCCGAGCGGCAGCGCGCCGCCCTCACCGACACCCGCGTCGCCCAGCCCGCCCTCGGCATCGCCGGGCTCGCGGTGCACCGGCTGCTGACCGAGCTGGGCGTGCGGCCCGACCTCGCCGCCGGGCACAGCTACGGCGAGCTGGTCGCGCTGTGCGCGGCCGGGGTGTTCGACGAGCGGGACCTGGTCGCGCTGAGCGCCGCCCGCGCCGAGGCGATCCTGACCGCCGCCCGCTCGGGCAACGTCGCCGACCCCGGCACGATGGCCGCGGCCGCCGGCTCCCTGGACGAGGTGCGGGCCGCGCTGTCGGGCATCTCCGAGGTCGTCATCGCCAACCACAACGCGCCCCGCCAGGTGGTGATCTCCGGGTCCACCGCGGGCCTGGACAACGCGCTGCGGGCCCTGCGCGAGCGCGGCATCCCGACCCAGCAGATCCCGGTCGCCTGCGCCTTCCACAGCCCGCTGGTCGCCGGGGCCGCCGCGCCGCTGCGCGCCGAGCTGGCCGCCCGCGACCTGCGCTCGCCCGCGTTCCCGGTCTGGTCCAACACCACCGCCGCGCCCTACGACACCGACCCGGCCGAGCTGGGCGCCACGCTGGCCGGGCAGGTCGCCGCACCGGTCCGGTTCGTCGAGCAGATCGAGGCGATGTACGCGGCGGGCGCGCGCACCTTCGTGGAGGCCGGGCCCGGCCAGGTGCTCGGCGGGCTCGTCGGCAAGATCCTGGGCGACCGGCCGCACACCGTCGTCAGCTGCGACGTCCCCGGCGAGAACGGCCTGGAGCGGCTGCTGCTGGCGCTGGCGGAGCTGGCGGCGGCGGGCGTCGGGGTGGACGCGCTGCCGCTGTTCGCCGGGCGCGAGGCCCGCGTGGTGACGGCCGCCGACCTGCGGCCCGCGCCGGGCTGGATCGTCAACGGCCACCTCGTGCGCACCGCCGACGGTGCCTGCCTGCCCAACGGGCTGCGCCCCGCCGAGCGGATCGCGCCGCCCGCCGCGGCCGCGCCGCAGGCCGGGCAGGCACCGCCCCCGGACGGCGGGCCGCGCGAGACGCCCACCGCCGCCGAGCAGGCGGTGCTGGAGTACCTGCGCACCAGCCGGGACCTGGTCGCCGCGCAGCGCGACGTCGTGCTGGGCCTCCTCGGCGCCTCCGGGGGCGAGGCCGCCGTGCCGCCGGTGCCCGCGCCCGCCGCGCCGGTGCCCGCCCCGGTGCCCGCGCCGCGTTCGGTGCTGGCTCGGCGAGGTGCTGCCCCCGGCGCGGAACGGCACACGGGCGGACGAACGGCCCGGCGCGCGGGCGGACGGACGGACCGGCGCCCGGCCGGACCAGCGGGCGCAGGCCCCGGCCGCCGAGCCCGCCCAGGGCCCGGCGGTGCTCGACCCGGACGGGATCCGCGCCGCCGTGCTGTCGGTGATCAGCGCCCGGACCGGCTACCCCGAGCCGATGCTCGGCGCGGACCTGGACCTGGAGGCCGACCTGTCGATCGACTCCATCAAGCGCACCGAGATCATCGGCGAGCTCGCCGAGCGGGTCGGCGCGACCGCCGCCGGCGGCCGGCTGGACGAGTCCGCGGTGGAGCAGCTGGCCCGCATCAAGACCATCGGCGGGATCGTCGCCTGGATCGGCGAGCGGGCCGGCACGCAGCCCGCAGGAGAGCCCGCCGGGGAGGAGGCCGCTCCCGACGCGCCGGCGGCGGCCCCGGACCCGGCCGTCCCGGAACCGGAGGCACCGGCTCCCGACGCTCCGGCCCCGGACGCCCCGGCCCCGGACGCTCCGGCCGACGAGCCCGCGGTCGTCGCGCCGCTGCGGCAGGTCGTCCGCGTCGCCGACCTGCCCGCCCTGCCCGCCGTCGAGCTCCGGCCCGACGCGTTCGCCGGGCGCCGCTTCGTGATCGTGGACGACGGCTGCGGCGTCGCGCTGGAGCTGGCCGACCTGCTGGAGCAGCAGGGCGCGCAGGTCCGCGTCCCGCTGGAACCCGACGGCCCCTGCGACGGCCTGATCCACCTGGCCGCGCTGCGGCCCGGCGGCGGCCCCGTCCTGCCCGGCGCCTACGCGGGCGTCCGCGACGCGCTGGCCGCGGGCTGCGCTGGCTGCTGCTCGGCACCGGCGCCGGCGGCACGTTCGGCCTCGACTACGACGGCGGCGTCGGCGACCCCACGCCGGGCGCGGGCCTGCGCGGCCTCGCCCGCACCATCGCCCGGGAGTACCCCGAGACGCTGGTGCGCGCGGTGGACGTGGACGTCAAGGACAGCCCGCGCGCCCTCGCGCTGCGGTTGCTGGCCGAGCTGACGGCCGCCGACGGCCCGGTCGAGGTCGGCTACGAGGGCGAGGCGCGCCGCACCCTGGAGGTCGTGCCCGCCCCGGCCCCCGCCCCCGGCGCGGGCCTCGGCCTGGACGCCGCCGGGGTGGTGCTGCTGACCGGCGGCGCGCGCGGCGTCACCGCCCGCGTCGCCCGCGCGCTGGCCCGCGCCACCGGCTGCCACATCGAGCTGCTGGGCCGCACGCCCGCGCCCGCCGCCGAGGACCCGGTGCTCGCCGAGGCCGCCGACGAGGCCGCGCTGCGCCGCGCCCTGGTCGCGCAGGGCGGGCGCGCGCCCGCCGAGATCGAGGGGGTCATCCGGCGGGTGCTGGCCGAGCGCGAGGTGCGCGCCACCCTGGCCGGGCTCGCGGGCCCGGCCGCCTCGGTCCGCTACCACGCGGCGGACGTGCGCGACCCGCAGGCGGTGCGCGCGGTCGTGGAGGACGTCTACGCCCGGCACGGCCGCCTGGACGGCGTGGTGCACGGCGCCGGGCTGCTGGAGGACCGGCTGATCCGCGACAAGGAACCCGACTCCTTCGACCGCGTCTACCGCACCAAGGTGGACGGCGCCTGCGCGCTGGTCGCCGCCGTCCGCCCCGAGACGTCGTTCTTCGTGGTGTTCGGCAGCGTGTCGGGCGTCCACGGCAACCGGGGCCAGGCCGACTACGCGGCCGCCAACGACGCCTGCGACACCCTGGCCCACGTCTGGCGCACCACGCTGCGCGGCCGCGTCCTGGCCGCCGACTGGGGGCCGTGGGCCGGGGGCGGCATGGTCTCGCCGGGGCTGGCCCGCGAGTACGCCCGGCGCGGCGTCGCGCTGATCGACCCGGACGCCGCCGTCGCCGCCCTGCTCGACGAGATCGCCGCCGGCGACCGGGTGCAGGTCGTGTTCTCCGGGGCCGCCGAGTGAGCGTCGGCGCACCGGTCGCCATCGTCGGCGTCGGGGCGGTCTTCCCCGGCGCGGGCACGGCGGCGGAACTGTGGCGCAACATCCGGGCCGGGGTGGACGCCATCACCGAGGTGCCCGCCGACCGGTGGGACCCCGCGCTGTACTACGACCCGGACGCCTACGGGCGGCCGCCCGAGAGCGACCGCTTCTACTGCCGCCGCGGCGGCTTCCTCGGCGACGACCTCGCGACCTTCGACCCGACGCGGTTCGGCATCATGCCCGCCGCCGTCGCGGGCATGGAGCCCGACCAGCTCCTCGCGCTGCGCACCGCCGCCGAGGCGATCGCCGACGCGGGCGGCGCCGACCGGCTGCCCGACCGGTCCCGGGTCGGCGTGGTGATCGGCCGGGGCGGCTACATCACACCGGCCGTGGCGCGCTTCGACCAGCGGGTGCAGGCGTCCCACCAGCTCGCGCAGGTGCTCGGCGAGCTGCTGCCCGACCTCGGCGCCGACCGCGTACAGGAGATCCGCCGGGCGTTCCGCGACCGCCTCGGCCCCGACGGGCCGGACGCGTCGATCGGGGTGGTGCCGAACTTCGCCGCCTCCCGCATCGCCAACCGCTTCGACCTGCGCGGCCCCGCCTACACCCTGGACGCGGCGTGCGCGTCGTCGCTGCTGGCGGTCGAGCACGCGGTGCGGATGCTGCGCACGGGACAGTGCGACGCCGTCCTGGCCGGGGCCGTGCACCACGCCCACCACGTGACGGTGTGGAGCGTGTTCAGCCAGCTGCGGGCGCTGAGCCCCAGCGAACGCATCCGGCCGTTCGACGCCGCCGCCGACGGCACGCTGCTGTCGGAGGGCACCGGCGTGGTGCTGCTGAAGCGGCTCGCCGACGCCGAGCGCGACGGCGACGGCGTCTACGCGGTGGTCCGGGGCGTCGGCTCCTCCAGCGACGGCCGCGCTTCCAGCCTCATGAACCCGCTGGTCGACGGCCAGGTCTTGGCCGTCGAGCGCGCCTGGGCCGACGCCGGGCTCGACCCCTGCGCCGCCGACGCGGTCGGGCTGGTGGAGGCGCACGGCACCGCGACCCCGGCCGGGGACGCGGCCGAGCTCGCCACGCTGCGCCGGGTGTTCGGCACGGCCGGGCCGCCGCTGCCGCTCGGCACCGTCAAGTCGATGATCGGGCACGCGATGCCCGCCGCCGGCATCGCCGGGCTGATCAAGGCCGCCTGCGCCCTGCGCGACGGCGTCCTGCCGCCGACCCTGCACGTGGCCGAGCCGCACCCGGCGCTCGCCGGGACCCGGCTGGAGCCGGTCGGCGCGCCGGCCGACTGGGAGCGCCCGGCCGGCGCGCCGCGCCGCGCGGTGGTCAACGCCTTCGGGTTCGGCGGCGCCAACGCCCACGTCGTCCTCGAAGAGGCCCCGGCCGCGACCGCGTCCGCCGCGGCGCCCCCCGCGGTGCGGCAGGTCTCCGGCGACGAGCCGGTGCTGCGCCTGACCGCCGACGACCAGGACGGGCTGGCCCGGCTGCTGGCCGCCCCCGACGAGGAGCTGCTGGCCCGGACCGGCGCCGAGCCCGCCGACCTGCCCTGCCGCCTCGCCGTCGTCGGCCCCACCGCGCGCAAGCTGGACCTCGCGCGCGCCGTCGTGCGGCGCGGCACCCCGTGGCGCGGCCGCGGCGACCTCTGGTTCACGCCCCGGCCGCTGCTGGCGACCGGCGGGCGGCTGGCCTTCCTGTTCCCCGGCTTCGAGCCCGCCTTCGCGCCGCGCGTGGACGACATCGCCGACCACTTCGGCACGCCCCGGCCCGCGCTGACCGGCCGCACCGACCTGCTCGGCCACGCCGCCGACGTGATCGCGGTCGGCCGCCTGCTGGCCGACGCGCTCGCCGGCCTCGGCGTGCGGCCCGACCTCATGGCCGGGCACAGCCTCGGCGAGTGGACCGCGATGATCGCCGCGGGCGTGTACCCGGCCGACACCGTCGCCGAGCTGATGGACGCGGCCGACCGGGACGCCCTGGAGCCGCCCGACGTCGCCTACGCCGCGCTGGGCTGCGGCGCCGACCGCGCCATGGAGGCGGTGGGCGAGCGGTCGGGCGTGGTGGTCTCGCACGACAACTGCCCGCACCAGTCGGTGGTCTGCGGCCCGCCCGGGGAGGTCCGCGAGGTCCTGGCGCGGCTCGCCGGCGAGGGCGTGCTGGGCCAGGAGCTGCCGTTCCGGTCGGGGTTCCACACCCCCATGGCCGAGACGTACCTGGAGCCGATGCAGCGCGCGTTCGGGACGCTGCCGGTCCGCGCGCCGCAGGTGCCGCTGTGGTCGGCGACGACGGTCGCGCCGTTCCCCGCCGAGCCCGCGCAGGTGCGCGCGCTGGTGGTGCGGCACCTGCTGGAGCCGGTGCGGTTCAGCGAGCTGGTCGAGGAGCTGCACGCGGCGGGCGTGCGCGCGTTCGTGCAGGTCGGGCCGGGCAGCCTCACCGGGTTCGTGGGCGACCGGCTCGGCGACCGCGACCACCTGGCGATGGCCGTCAACGTGCCCAAGCGCACCGGCATGGAGCAGCTCCGGCGCGTGGTGGCGGCGCTGTGGGCCGAGGGGTACGGGTCGTCGGCCCGGCCCGCCCCGGCGGCCGGCCACCCGGTGCGGCTCGCGCTCGGCGCGCCGCTGGTCCGGCTGGACGGGACGGTGCCGCCGCTGCGCCCGTCCCCGGCCGCCCCGGCGCGGCCCGCCCTGCCCGCCGACCCGGTGTCGGCCGAGCTGGACGCGCTGCTGCGCGAGGCCGCCG
Organism: Spirillospora sp. CA-253888; assembly: GCA_050936435.1. Classification (GTDB taxonomy): domain Bacteria; phylum Actinomycetota; class Actinomycetes; order Streptosporangiales; family Streptosporangiaceae; genus Spirillospora. The sequence continues at coordinate 1,445,742 of JBNJMT010000001.1, read as the reverse complement.
ACAGCGCCCAGACCGTCCTGGACGCGATGCGGCCCGGCGCGCGGACGCAGTCCCCGCCCGCCCCGGCCGGCGCACCGCCCGGCGCGCCGGCCGCCGCGCCCCGGGAGACCGAGCGGACCACCACCCGCACCTTCTCGCTGGAGACGATGCCCCACGTCGCCGACCACTGCCTGATCCAGCAGCGCGCGGGCTGGCCGGAGGTCTCCGACCGCTTCCCGGTCGTGCCGCTGACCACGCTGCTGGAGGTCATGGCCGACGCGGCGCGCGAGCTGTTCCCCGAGCTGGTCGTGGTCGGGTTCGAGCGCGTCCAGGCGATGCGCTGGGTGGTCGCCGAGCCCGCCACCACCACCGCCGTGCACGCCCGCGTGGACGAGCCCGGAGGGCCGGTGCCCGGCGAGCCGCGCCGCGTCAGGGTCGCCATCGAGGGCCACACCGACGGCACCGTGCTGCTGGCCGCGCGGCACCCGGTCCCGCCCGCGCCCGACCGCACCCCGCTGACCGGCGAGCGGCCGCCCGTCGTCACCGGCGAACGCTTCTACACCGAGCGCTGGATGTTCCACGGCCCCCGCTACCGGGGCGTCACCGAGATCTCCGCGCTCGCCGGCGACGGCATGCGCGCGGTGCTGGAGGCCATGCCCGCGCCCGGCGCGCTCATGGACAGCGCCGGGCAGCTGTGCGGCCACTGGATTCAGGTCTACGGCGACAAGGACCAGACCGTCCTGCCGATCGGCATCGACCGCGTCACCTGGTACGGGCCGCAGCCGCCCGCAGGGGAGCGGCTGGAGGCCACCGTCCGGAACCGCTCGGTCGGCGCCGCCTCCATCAGGAGCGACCTGGAGATCGTCGGCGCCGACGGCCGGCTGTGGGGCCGCGTCGACGGCTGGACCACCCACCGCTTCTACACCGACGGGCCGATGTGGCGGATGAAGTTCACCCCCGAGCTGTCGGGCGTGGGCGAGCCGCAGCCCGGCGGGTGGACGCTGGCGCGCAAGCGCTGGGACGGCGCCTCCTCCCGCGACCTGCTGATGCGCCAGTACCTCAACGCCGCCGAGCGCGAGGCGTACCAGGGCCTCGCGCCGCGCGCGCAGGGCCCCTGGCTGCTCGGCCGGATCGCGGCCAAGGACGCGGTGCGGCACTGGTTGTGGGACCGGGGCCACGGGCCGCTGTTCCCCGCCGAGCTGACCGTGCGCAACGACGCGGCGGGGCGGCCGGAGGTGGTCGGCCCGTTCGACGAGCCGGTGACGGTGTCGATCGCGCACACCGCCGAGCTGGGGGTGGCGCTGATCCGCGCCGCCGGGCAGGCCGCCGGGATCGACGCCGAGGCCGTCACCGAACGCGGCCGGGGCTTCGAGGAGGTCGCGCTGACCGACGGCGAGCGTGACCTGCTGGCCGGGCTGCCCGGCGACCGCGCCACCGCCCTGACCCGGCTGTGGACGGCCAAGGAGGCCGTCGCCAAGGCCGCCGGGACCGGGCTGCGCGGGCGGCCCCGCGACTTCGTCGTCACCGCCGCCGACCCCGGCCGGCTGCTGGTCGCCGCGGACGGCACGGTGACGGTCGTGGAGTCGCGGGTGGTGGAGGGCCACGTGGTGACCTGGACGGCCGCCGGGACGGCGGCGCCCGCCGCCGGCGCGCCCGCCGGCGCCGAGGACGACGACGCCGCCGGCGACAACGCCGGCGAGGACACGGGGGAGAAGAGGACATGACGCAGTCGAGCGACGTGCTGCACGAGGTCGTCGGGATGCTGGTCGAGGTGGTCGGCGAGGACTTCCTGCTGGACACCGAGATCGGGCCCGACACCACCTTCAACGACGAGCTGGCGCTGGAGAGCATCGAGTTCGTCGCGCTGGCCGAGAAGCTGCAGGAGCGCTACGGCGGCCGGGTGGACTTCGCCGCCTTCATCGCCGACATGGACCTGGACGAGATCATGAACATGACGGTCGGCGACCTGGTCCGGCACATCGAGGCGCGCCTGCAGCCGGCGGGCGTCTGAGCCGCGATCGGGACTGTGGCCATGGCCTACGTGTGCACGCGCGGCGTCCGCTTCAACGTGGTGGACCTCGGTGGCGCGCCCGCCGACCGGCGGGACGGGCCCGGTGCGCCGGAGCCGGTGGTGATGCTGCACGGGCTGTTCACCGGCAGCGCGGCCTCCTGGTTCTTCACCGTCGCGCCCGCGCTCGCCCACGTCCGGCCGGTGCGGCTGATCGACTGGCGCGGGCACGGGATGAGCGAGCGCACCCCGACCGGCTACGGCACCGCGACCATGGTCGCCGACCTGGCCGCGCTGACCGCCGACCTGCCGCCGTTCGCGGTGGTCGGCCACAGCTACGGCGCGACGGTCGGGGTGCGCTTCGCCCGCGCCCACCCGGGCCGGGCGACCCGGCTGGCGCTGGTGGACCCGCCGTTCGCGGGGGTCGCCCGGGTCGGCCCGGCGGCGGCCGACGGGCTGCGGGCCCGCGCCGGGCGGCGCGCGGCGGCGCTGGCCGCCGAGACCAGCCTGCTGGCCGACCTGGCCGCCGAACCACCGGTCACCGTCGCCGAGCTGCGCGCGCTGGCCGGGCTGCCGGTGCTCGCGGTGACCGGCGGCGACTCGCCGTTCCGCGCCGCGGGCGACCTGGTGGGCCGGGCGCTGCCGGACGCGCGCCGGCACGTCCTGGCGGGCGGCCACGACCTGCACGTCACCGCGCGCGCCCGGCTGACGCCCCTGTTGAAGAGCTTCCTGGAGGACGCACATGCCTGAGGTGACCGCACGCGGGGTGCGGTTCCACGTCCAGACGATGGAACCGTCCGGAACCGACAGCCCGGACCCGCCCGTGGTGGTGTTCGTCCACGGCCTGGTCACGGACAACCTGTCCAGCTTCTACTACACCCTGGCGGGGCCGGTCTCCCTGGCCGGGGCCCGCCCGGTGCTGTACGACCTGCGCGGCCACGGCCGCAGCGAGCGCACCGGCACCGGTTACGGCGCCGCCGACGCGGTCGCCGACCTGTTCGCGCTGCTGGACGCGCTCGGCCGCACCGGCCCGGTGTTCCTGGTGGCCAACAGCTTCGGCGGCGTGGTCGCGCTGCGGGCCGCGCTGGCCCGGCCCGACCGGGTCGCGGGCCTGGTGCTGGTGGAGGCGTACGGCCCCGCCGAGGACGCCGGCGAGTGGACCGAGGACATGCTCAACACCCTCGGCAAGGCCGCGCTGACGCTGGAGTACGAGCGGACGGCCGACCAGATGCTGGCGATGGGCTGGCGGCGGAGCGGCCGCCAGGCCGCCACCGCCGACGCGCTGATCAACGGCACCAGCCTGCTGGACGACCTGGCCGCGGCCGAGCCGCTGCGGCCCGCCGACCTGGCCGCGCTGTCGTGCCCGGTGCTGGCGGTGTACGGCGAGCACTCCGACGTGGCGCCGGCCGGGCGCCTGCTGCTGCGGTCGGTCCCCGACTGCACCCTGCACGTCATGGCGGGCTTCGCGCACACCGTGCTGAGCGAAGGCACCGCGGAACTGCTGGAGGTCATGCTGCCGTGGTTGTCCCACCACGCGGGCACGAAGGTCCCCGCCGCGGCGGCGGGAGGTGTGCTGTGAGCCGGGGTCGCCGCGTCCAGGTCCCGTCCCTGCTCGGCGCCATGCCGAGCGCGTTCACCCAGGAGCCGTCCCGCCAGGCCGACAGCGGCCGCCGCCGCTTCCTGTTCGCGGTGCCGCCGCTGGCCGGGCACGTGAACCCGACCGTCGCGGTCGCCGCCGAGCTGACCCGGCGCGGCCACCGCGTCGCCTGGGTCGGGCACCCGCCCGCGCTGGAGTCGCTGCTGAAGCCCGGCTCCAAGGTGTACCCCGCCGAGGACGAGGAGTTCATCGCCGGGCTGGCGCAGGCGCGCCGGGACTGGCTGTCGCTGCGCGGCCCGGCGGCGCTGAAGTTCCTGTGGGAGGAGTTCATCATCCCGCTGGGGCACGCGATGATGCCCGGCGTCGAGGACGCCGTCGAGCGCTTCCGGCCCGATGTGATCGTCTCCGACCAGCAGGTGCTGGCCGGGCCGGTCGCCGCCCGCCTGCACGACATCCCGTGGGCCACCTCGGCCACCACCTCGGCCGAGTTCACCCGGCCGCTGGCGGGGATGCCGCTGGTGGAGGAGTGGGTGCGCGACCAGATCGGGGAGTTCCAGCTCGACTACGACATCGAGGACCTGCTGGACCTGCGCTTCTCCGACCATCTGGTGCTGATCTTCTCCACCGGGGCGCTGATCGGCGACACCTCCTTCTTCCCCGACCACTTCGCGTTCGTCGGGCCGGCGCTGGACCGGCCGCCCGGCAGCGAGTTCCCGTGGGAGTGGCTGGAGGAGGACAAGCCCGCCGTGCTGGTGTCGCTCGGCACCGTCAACGGCGAGGCCGGGCGCCGCTTCTTCCAGATCGCCGCCGAGGCGGTGCGGGGCATGGACGTGCAGGCGGTGTTCGTCACCCCGCCCGGGATGCTGCCCGACCCGCCGCCCAACCTGCTGGTGCGCGGGCACGTCCCGCAGCTGGAGCTGCTGCCGCGCATGTCGGCGGTGATCACGCACGGCGGGCACAACACCGTCTGCGAGTCGCTGGCGCACGGGGTGCCGCTGGTGGTCGCGCCGATCCGCGACGACCAGCCGGTCATCGCGCGGCAGGTCGCGGCCGCCGGGGCGGGGCTGACGGTGCGGTTCGCGCGGGTGCGCGAGGAGGAGCTGCAGGACGCGCTGGGCGAGGTGCTGACCGACGACCGCTACCGCCAGGCGGCCTGCCGGGTGCGCGACTCGTTCGAGACCGCGGGCGGGGCCGCCGAGGCCGCCGACCGCCTGGAGAAAATGACGTGACGGTGCTGTCCCTGCTGGTCACCGCGGCGGTGCTGGCCGGCGCGCTGCGGCTGCGCCGCCGCCTGGCCACGCTGCGCAGGGCCATGCCCGGCCGCGTGGCCGGGGCCGGGACCGCGTCCGGCCCCGCGACCGGGCCGGACGCGGCCTCGCCCGGCGACGAGGACGAGGGCCACGGACTGGTCGCGGTCGAGGGGGCGGTGGTGTCGGGCCAGATCCGGCGCGCCGCGCAGGCGTGCGCCCGCGACGGCGGCCTCCAGGTGCTCGACCTCGTCCCGGCCGACCTGCCGGTGGAGCGCGCGATGGACCTCGCCCGGAGCGTGGACCTGGTCCGGTACCGGACCGATCCGCTGGCGGCGGGCCGGGGCGCGGGCTTCGCCATGCTCGCCTCCGACGAGGTGCTGCGGCGCGCCGACGTCCGGCCGGGGACGCTGGACGTGGGCGCGTTCGGGGAGCTGACGGCGCGGCTGCGGCAGTACGCGCGCACCGCCGACCTCGCCGTGGTGCCCTGCCGCACCACGCCGCGCGTCCCCGCCGGCCGGGGCCGCCGCGCGTGGCTGCGCGGGCTGGGCGTGCCGGTGCCGCTGGTGATCGCCCGGTCGGCGCTGGGCTGGCTGGCCGTGGTCGCGGTGCTGCTCGCCGACCCGCGCTGGGGGCCGGTGGCGGCGCTGGCGTACTGCGCCGTCCCGTACGTGGTGTTCGCCGGGACGCCGCTGTCGCCCCGCGACCTGCACCGGACGGCGCTGCTGCGGCTGGTCGCCGCGCCGTGGAGCTGGTGGCGGACGCTCACCGACCCGCCGTCGGCGTGGGAGCGGCGGCTCGCCCGCCGCGAGGAGCGGGCGCGCGAGCACTACCGGGCCGAGTACGTCCAGGGCGTGCGGCGCTTCCTGGAGCCGCGCCGCCCGGACTGCCCCTGGTGCGGGTCGCGCTCGCTGATCGAGCAGGTGATCAGCGGCGACGTCGTCCAGCGCAAGCCCGGCACCTTCATCCTGGAACGCTGCCGCGACTGCGGGCACGTCTTCCAGAACCCGCGCCTGACCCGCGAGGGGCTCGACTTCTACTACCGCGACGCCTACGACGGGCTCGGGGCCGCCCGCAGCGAGCGCCTGTTCGCGCTGCAGGGCGACCTCCACCGGGCCCGCGCCGAGCTGGTCGCCGCGCACACCGAGCCCCGCGCCTGGCTGGACGTCGGCACCGGCCACGGCCACTTCTGCCGCGTCGCCCGCGCCGTGCTGCCCGGCACCGCCTTCGACGGCCTCGACATGGGCGCCGGCGTGCAGGAGGGGGCGCGGCGGGGCTGGCTGCGGCACGCCCACCGGGGCCGGTTCCCCGAGCTGCTGGACCGGCTCACCGGGCGCTACGACGTGGTCAGCATGCACCACTACCTGGAGCACACCCTCGACCCGCAGGCCGAGCTGGACGCGGCGGTCAAGCTGCTGGAGCCGGGCGGCCACCTGCTGATCGAGCTGCCCGACCCCGAGAGCCGGCTGGGGCGGACGCTGGGCCGCCACTGGATCCCCTGGCTCCAGCCCCAGCACCTGAACATGATGCCGATCGGCAACCTGGAGCGGGCGCTGACGGCGCGCGGGATGCGGATCGTGGCGCGCGAGCGCCGCGCCGCCCACCAGCGCTACGACCTCGCCTGCGCGGTGCTGCTCGCCCTCAACGCGTTCGGCCCGTGCCCGGACCGGCCCTGGGCGCCCCGCCCGGCCACCGCGGCGGACCGGGCGCGGCGGGCGCTGGCGCTGGCCGCGGGCGTCCCGCTGACGGCGGCGGCCGTGCTGCTGGACCGGCTGATGGTGCCGCTGGTCCCGGGCACCTCCAACGCCTACCGGGTGCTGGCGCGGAAGGACGAGGGATGACCGGGACGGCCGGGATCGCCGCCGCGCCCGCGGCCGCCCCGGAGATCCGGATCACCGCCCACGTCTACGAGTGGGTGCACGGGGCGCCCTGCGCGGCGCTGCGCCGCGCGCACGGCGGGCTGACGCTGCTGCGGGGGCCCGAGGCGGCGCTGGCGGTGGCGCTGCCGTGGGGCACGGTGGTCGCGGCGGGCCCCGCTGAGGACGGCACGGTCGGGCTGCACTCCATGAACCGGCACGCCGACGCGTTCACGGCGGACGGCGAGGGTCTGGCGGCGGCGCTGGCCGCCGGGACGGTGCCGCCGTGGGCCGTCCCGGCGGTGACGGCACTGCTGGCGCGCCCCGGCCCGGCGGCCGGGGTGCGGATGGTGGTCAACCAGGAGCTCCCGGTGGGGATGGGCCTGCTGACGGGGGCGGAGACGGCGTGCGCGGCGGCGTCCACGCTGGCCGACCTGGACGGGCGGCCGCGCGCCGTGCCGGACGGGGCGGAGCGGGACCCGTCGTACGCGGCGTCCCTGCACGGGCGCGAGGGCCACGCGATGCTGGTCGCGGACGGGACGGTGCGGCACCTGCCGTGCGACCTGACCTCGGCGGGCCTGCGCCTGATGATCATCGACGTGGGGCTGGGCGGGGCGGACGACGCGCGGCCGGCCGCCGCCACCGTCCCGGCGGACCTGGTGGAACGGGCCGGGAAGGCGCTGCGGGACGGTCGTCCCGGCGCGCTGGGCCCGCTGCTCACCGAGGGGCACGTGCGCGGCGAGCCGCTGCTGGACGGGGCGCTGGACGCCGCGCGCTCGGCGGGCGCGCTGGGCGGGCTGGTGCTGGGCCGGTGCGGCGTCGCGCTGGTGCCGGTGGCGGCGGTGCGGGAGGTGCGGGCAAGGGTCGCAAAGCGGCTGGAGGGCCGGGCGCGGCGGCCGCCGCGCTTCCTGACCGTCGTGCCGTCGGGTGCGTAGGGCCTGCCTCAAAGACCTCAGCCGTCACGCGAGTGCCTAACTGTTCCCGGCGGGGCAAAGCCGAAGGCGAGCCCCGCCGGGAACAGATCGCGAAGCGATGTGGCACTCGCCAAGGCACGGTCAGGGGCGCGAGCCGCTAGGCGAGTGTCCCTGGGCCGGGGCTTCTATGGACAAAGGGTGGTCGCGGCTGCGCAGGGCCGCCTCGACCAGGTCGACGGAGTCGCGGAGGGCGACCAGCCGGGCGCCCTCCTGCCGGTAGGTCTCCAGCACGGCCTCGATGCCGTGCGGGGGGACCAGGCCGCCCAGTTCGACGCGGGCCGAGCGGAAGCCCTCGCGGGCCGCGTCCACGGCCGCGTTCACGTGGTGGCGCGCCATCCGCGCCAGGGCGATGGGGTAGCGGCGCAGCACGCCGTAGCGCCGGTATTCGGGCGGGACCAGCTCCAGGAGCCAGGCCAGCGCGGTGTCCTCGAAGTGCTCGGTGCCCGGCGGGTGGACCTGGGCGGGCCAGCCGGGCGGGACGTAGGTGCTCACCCGTCCACGATAACCGGCGCGTCGAACATTTGTTCGACCGCAATCGGACGGCTCACGCCGGGCCGTTCTGCTCCCGCCGGATGCGGATCTTGCCGCTGGTCAGGTCGTCGCGCACGCCGCCCCGGTCGCCGGCCTGCTGGAGGTCGTCGTGCTTGCGCAGCTTCTGCTGCTCCTGCTCCTCCACCTTGACCTTCTTGGAGCCCTCGAAGGCCGAGGCGAGGTCCTCGAACATGCCGCCGCCGAACCCGGCGCCGGTCTCCCCGTCACCGCGGATCGCGCCCATCAGCGACGTGCGGCCGGTGCCCTCCTGGGGCCACTCCACGACCTCCTGCTCGGCCTGCCGCTTGGGACGGACCGGGGTCTTGCTCTTGGGCTTCAGGCGCCTGCGGCGGCGAAAGGGTGACTTCACGTGATCTCTTCCGACGGACGACCCCGGCCGGAACGGCGATGTCCCGCCGGGCCGAGCGAGCTTACACACACTCCAACGCGGAGGGTACTCCCGTTGATCCCGCCCCGGCCGACCGAACCCGGCCGGGCCCGGGGCGCCCCCCGCTCCGCTTGGGATGCCCCGTTCCGGGCCCCGCCAACCCGCCGGACCGGACGGGGAACGGCCGGTGGCTCGGCTGGGGCCCTCCGGGGCGGTAGCCTGCGGGACGTGCGTCTATCCCATGTCATCGAGGCCCTCGAACAGCTGTACCCGCCCGCCTGGGCCGAGTCGTGGGACGCCGTCGGCCTGGTCTGCGGGGACCCCGACCAGGAGGTCGGCCGCGTGCTGCTGGCGGTGGACCCGGTGACGGCCGTCGTGGACGAGGCCCTGGAGTGGGGGGCCGACCTTCTGATCACCCACCACCCGCTGCTGCTGCGCCCGGTCAACGGCGTGCCCGCCACCACGCCCAAGGGACGGCTCGTCCACCGGCTGATCAGGGGCGGGACCGCGCTCTACACCGCGCACACCAACGCCGACGTGGCCGACCCGGGCGTGTCGGACGCGCTGGCGCGCGCCGTCGGCGTCACCGGGCCGCTGCGCCCGCTCGCGCCGTCCGCCGACGACCCGCGCCGCGGCCTCGGCCGGATCGGCGAGCTGCCCGAGACGGTCACGCTGAAGGAGTTCACCGCGCGGGCGGCCGCCGGGCTGCCCGCGACCGCCTGGGGCGTGCGCGCGGCCGGCGACCCCGACCGCGCGGTGCGGACCGTCGCGGTGTGCGGCGGGTCGGGCGACTCGCTGCTGGAGACCGCCCGCGCCGCCGGCGCGGACGTCTACCTGACCGCCGACCTGCGGCACCACCCCGCCTCGGAGTACCTGGAACAGCCGGGCCCGGCGCTGCTGGACGCGGCGCACTGGGCGACCGAGCACCCCTGGCTGGCCGACGCCGAGCGGGCCCTGCGCGCCGCCGTCCCGGCCGCCGAACCACTGCAGACCCGGGTGTCCACGCTCGTGACCGACGCGTGGCGCCTGCACCACGAAGGAGTGAAGTGAAAGCCGCACCGCAAGCCCAGCAGCGACTGATCGACCTGCAGGAGCTGGACAGCTCGCTGGACCGGCTGGCGCACCGCCGCCGCACCCTGCCCGAGCTGGCCGAGATCGGGCGCCTGGAGACCCGGCTGACCGAGCTGCGCGACGCCATCGTGGCCGCCGAGACCGCGGTCGGCGACCTGGACCGCGAGCAGCGCAAGGCCGAGCAGGACGTCGACCAGGTGCGCACCCGGGCCGAGCGCGACCAGAAGCGGCTGGACTCGGGCCAGGTGACCTCCGCCAAGGACCTGAGCAGCCTGCAGACCGAGATCGCCTCGCTCCAGCGCCGCCAGTCCGACCTGGAGGAGGTCGTGCTGGAGATCATGGAGCGCCGCGAGGAGGCCGATGCGAAGGTCACCGGCCTGCGCGACGAGCAGACCTCGACCGGCGCGGAGCTGACCGAGCTGGCCGCCAAGCGCGACGCCGCCCTGCAGAGGATCGACGAGGAGGCCGGCACGACGAGCGCGGCCCGTACGGCCGTGGCCAAGGACGTCCCGGAGGACCTGCTGGCGCTCTACGAGAAGCTGCGGGGCCAGTTCGGCGGCGTCGGCGCCGCGGTGCTGTACCGGGGCGCCTGCCAGGGCTGCCACCTGGCGCTCAACACGGTGGACCTGAACCGGATCCGGGCCGCGGCCCAGGACGAGGTCGTCCGCTGCGAGGAGTGCCGCCGCATCCTGGTGCGCACGGCGGAATCGGGTCTGTGAGCCGGGAGTTGACGGTCGAGGCCGACGGGGGCTCCCGGGGCAACCCGGGCCCCGCCGGCTACGGCGCGGTGGTGCGCGACGGCGCGTCGGGCGAGGTGCTGGGCGAGATCGCCGAGGCGATCGGGCACGCGACCAACAACGTGGCCGAGTACCGGGGCCTGATCGCGGGCCTGCGGGTGGCGGCCGAGGTGGACCCGGCGGCCCGCGTGCGGGTGCGGATGGACTCCAAGCTGGTGGTCGAGCAGATGTCGGGCCGCTGGCGGATCAAGCACCCCGACATGGTCCCGCTGGCCCGCGAGGCGGAGGGATGGGCGGCGCGGCTGGGCTCGGTGACCTACGAGTGGATCCCGCGCGCCCAGAACGCGCACGCCGACCGGCTGGCCAACGAGGCGATGGACGCGGCCGCCAGGGGCGAGGAGTGGGAGCCCCGGCCGCCGGAGGCCCCCGCCTGGTCGGCGGCCACCGACAGGCCGCTGACCACGATCCTGCTGCGCCACGGCGAGACGCCCCTGTCGGTCGACAAGCGCTTCGCGGGCACGGGCGACCACCCGCTCACCGACAACGGCCTGGCCCAGGCCCGCGCCGCCGCCCTGGCGCTGAAGGACCGGGACGTCGAGGCGGTCATCACCTCCCCGCTGGCCCGCTGCCGGGCGACCGCCGCCGAGGTCGCGGCGGTCACCGGCCTGGAGGTCGAGGTGGAGGAGGGCCTGCGGGAGACCGACTTCGGCGAGTGGGAGGGCCTGACCTTCAAGGAGGCGGGCGAGCGCTGGCCCGCCGAGATGAAGGCGTGGCTGGCCGACCCGTCGGCCGCCCCGCCCGGCGGCGAGAGCTTCGCGTCGGTGTCGCGCCGCGTCCGCAGGGCGATGGAGCGGATCAGGAAGCGGCACCCCGAGGGCACGGTCCTGCTGGTCTCGCACGTGACACCGATCAAGCTGCTGGTGAAGGACGCGCTGGGCGCCCCGATGGCGTCGCTGTACCGGATGCAGCTGGACGTGGCGGCCCTGTCCACGGTGGCCTGGTACGCCGACGGCCCGGCGTCGCTGCGCTCGTTCAACGACACCCACCACCTGGCCTGACCGCTTCCGGCCGCCCGGCCGCCCACCCTCCTCGATTACGGTGCGCATATGAGCCGTCACCGAGGAGGGCGCATGGCCGAGCCGACCCGCTGGTACAACATCGTTCCCGACCTGCCGGAACCGCCCCCGCCGCCGCTGCACCCGGGCACCCTCCGTCCGGTCGGCCCCGACGACCTGGCCCCCCTGTTCCCCGAGGAGCTGATCGGGCAGGAGGTCAGCGCGGACCCCTTCCTGGAGATCCCCGAGGAGGTCCGGGAGGTCTACCGCCTCTGGCGCCCCACGCCCCTCATCCGGGCCCGCCGCCTGGAGAAGGCGCTGCGGACCCCGGCCCGGATCTACCTGAAGTACGAGGGCGTCTCGCCGGTCGGCTCGCACAAGCCGAACACCGCGGTGCCCCAGGCGTACTACAACGCACGCCAGGGGGTCCGGCGCCTGGTCAGCGAGACGGGCGCGGGCCAGTGGGGGAGCGCCCTGGCCTTCGCGTGCGCGCAGTTCGACCTGGCCTGCGAGGTGTGGATGGTGCGGGCCTCCTACGACCAGAAGCCCTACCGGCGCTCGATGATGGCCCTGTACGGCGCGACGGTGCACGCGAGCCCCTCGCCCGGCACGACGTCGGGCGCCAAGATCCTGGCGGACGACCCGGCCTCCCCCGGCTCCCTGGGCATCGCGATCAGCGAGGCGGTGGAGGCGGCGGCCCCGGCCGACACGCGCTACGCGCTGGGCAGCGTCCTCAACCACGTCCTGATGCACCAGACGGTCATCGGCGAGGAGGCCCTGGAGCAGCTGGCCGAGGCCGAGGAGGCCCCGGACCTGATCGTGGGCTGCACCGGAGGCGGCTCGAACTTCGCCGGCCTCGCGTTCCCCTTCCTCCGCGAGAAGCTGAAGGGCCGCATCGACCCCCGGGTCCTGGCCGTGGAGCCGGCGGCCTGCCCGTCCTTCACCCGGGGCCGCTACGCCTACGACTACGGCGACACGGCGGGCTTCACGCCCCTGATGAAGATGCACACCCTGGGCCACGACTTCGTCCCCGACCCGATCCACGCGGGCGGCCTGCGCTACCACGGGATGGCGCCGCTGCTGTCCCACATGTACGAGCTGGGCCTCTTCGAGGCGGTGGCGAAACCCCAGCGCGAGTGCTTCGAGGCGGGCGTCCTGTTCGCCCGGACGCAGGGCATCGTCCCGGCCCCCGAGCCGACCCACGCCCTGGCGGCGGTGGTCGAGGAGGCCCGCCGCTGCGCCGCGACGGGCGAGGCCAAGGTCATCCTGACCGCCCTGTGCGGCCACGGCCACCTGGACATGGCCGCCTACGACCGCTACCTCGCCGGCGAGATGCAGGACCACGACCTCCCCCAGGAGCGCCTGGACACGTCCCTGACCCGCCTCCCGCACCCGGTAGAGTGAACGGCACGGCGGACGAGCCGGCCGGACGGCCGCGACGGGGACCGAGTCCCCGCCGAGGAAAGTCCGGGCTCCACAGGGCAGGGTGGTCGGTAACACCGACCCGGGGCGACCCGCGGGACAGTGCCACAGAGAACAGACCGCCACCGGTCCGCCGGTGGTAAGGGTGAAACGGTGAGGTAAGAGCTCACCAGCGCCCACGGTGACGTGGGCGGCTCGGTAAACCCCACCCGGAGCAAGGTCAAGAAGGGGAGCGACGCTCCCCGCGCAGGCGTTCGAGGGCGGCCCGCCCGAGCCTGCGGGTAGACCGCTGGAGACCGCCGGCAACGGCGGCCCGAGATGGATGGCCGTCACCCGCCCGCAAGGGCGGGCACAGAACCCGGCTTACAGGCCGACTCGTCCGCCCCACACCCCTCCGACCAGCGGCACGACCGCCGCCAAGCCCCCGCAGGGCACCTCCAGGGCACATCGCCCGCAGCGGACCGCCGGGCAGGTGCCGGCCTGGCTGTGCGCTCAGGCAGCGGCAGCGTCCGGGCGTCGTATTGAACGCGGAGAAGAGCCCGACCACAGGTCGGATCGGCCGCGGACTCAGAGCCGTACGCACGGCTTATCCGGAGAGTTGGGCTATCTGTTTGATCTTTGTTGCGAAGTCCAGGGGGCACGGCCCAAGGTTGGCCTTTACCGGGGCCCAGTACTTGGCAGGTGAGGGAACCTGCGTCAATCGGCCCTGGAAATTGCCCCAGTCCGGTTCAAGGCTCGTGTAGATCCGCTGGTAGGTTCGCACGCCCCGAGGGCAGTTGACCGCGGTCAACGCGAACGGCCTGCCACCGTCACCGAGTTCGATGTGCCGGGTGGTGGTGCTGTCCCCGGCAAGATAGCTCAGCTTGAGACGGAACTTCACCGAGTACCGGCTGACGGCGACCGGCACCCAAATCGTATCCCTGTCACCTTTGCCGAGCTCTATTTCCTGTTGACGGAAGAAAGGGCCCTGGATCTTGCCCTGCTTGTCGACCTCGCGAGGGATCGGCCTGGGCTCGTCGAGGTTGAAGGCGATGCGGAAGACGTCCGCGCCGCCTTGGCCGGGAAGGTGCAGGAGCGTTCCGTTCAAGGGAGGCCGGCGAACCAGATCCACGACTTCCAGCCCGACGACTCGTACCTTGCCCTCTCCGCGGTTGAGCAGTCTGATGCCGATGCTCAGACCCGCTTCGTCGAAGTGCGCGGCTCCGGCGGCGAGCCATTGCCGCCTGAAACTCTCGGCTTTTGGCCCGGCGGTGTCGATCTGCATCTGTTCGGACATCGTGTAGAGCCCTGGGAAGACGACCGACAGGCTGGTGCGATCGGTGGTGGCGGTGACCTGCAGAGGATCTGCCGGCTCGGCGACCTTCTCGGTCAGTGCGCCGAAGCCGTTCGTGACAGCGGTAACGATGATCGCTGTAAGCGCGCCCGCCAGTGTGGTGAGGCCCCACATCATGAAATGGCGACGGTGTGATGGCGGATGGCTGTGCCGCTGGGAGGTCCTGTGGGGCCGCCGTGAGGTCATGGGCGATTGTCATCGCCGCGATGACTGTGTGTCAATCGATGACTACTGAAAAGTATGGCCTTGGTCGTGGTGGCGTATCTGTCGGAGTGGTCATCCGGGTAGTGATCAGATGGCCGCAGGGGGCGAAAAGGGGGGCTCCCCGCACGCCTGGGTGGGGTGCGGGGAGGCCTGGTGTTCTCTAGCTGTGGAACGTGACCGAGCCGCGGCTCACCGTGGTGCCGCGCTCGCCCCAGTAGGTCCAGATGTCGGCGCGGTACTGGGTGTCCTCGTAGGCGGTGGCCAGGCTGCGGCAGGTGGCGCCCGAGGTGCCGCCCGAGGAGTAGTTGCTGTTCTTGTCGGTCCAGTGGTGGCTCGGGCCGGAGCGGCTGATCGGGGTCAGCTTCACCGTCACCGAGCGCAGGCCCTCGGTGTTGTACGCCTGGGCGCAGAACTGGTCGGTCGAGTCGTTGTAGCTGACGGTGCCGTCGCCCACCGCCTTGCTGAAGGTGTTGGCCAGCGCGGGCTGGGCGAAGGCCAGGCACGCGGTCGCGATGCCGGCGCCCACCGTGGCGGTCCTGAGGAGCTTGTTCATCATTCCCCTTCCGACTGCGGGCGGATCATGCTCCGCCCGCAGTCGATCTTGAAACGGGGGGCGCTCCCGGCGGAAGATCTTCTGGCCACTGTTCACGGGCCGGCCACGCGCGCGTCGAGCCTCGTCCGCGGACCGGACACCGGCCGCGAACGGGACCGGGCCCGGGACGCTCAGCGCTGTCCGACGAAGACCGCGCGGACGGCCTCCAGGTCCCTGCGGTTGAACACCGAGGTGCTCGGATCGCCTCTGAACTTCCTCCCACGCTCGGTCCAGAACGCCACGTCGGGGACGGTGTCGGCCCCCGGCGGCAGGAACTTGAGGACCTCGTCCACCGCGGCGATCGCGTCGTCGAGCATTTCGCGGTCCTCCGCTTTCCGCCGGCGGAACCAGGACTTGGCGGGGACCGCGTCGCCCAGCCTCTCCGCGTACCACATCCACTCGCCGGCGTCGATCAGCTCGGAGCGCCCGGCGCCGAAGCCGTCCGAGTCCGAAGCCCCGACCGCCGAGAACATCAGCACGCGGCGGCGCTCGCACCTGTCGCATTCGAGTTCGTACTCGCACGGACGGCTTCCGTCCTGCTTGCGACGGGGGCTCACGGTGATGACCTCGTAGGCGTGGGAACCGCATTCGCAGGCGAGCATGTCGATGTACGCGTGGACCTCCGCGATGCTCCGGGCCGGTGGCAGCGCCATGAACGAAGGGTAGGCCGCGCGGGCGCGACGCCCTATGCCCGGCGGCTGTCCTGATGCGGACGCCGGTCAGGCGGTGGCGGAGTCGCACAGGTACCGCGGCGGGATGTCCTGTTCGGCGGTCTCGATGTAGGCGTGCAGCGCCCGGCGGGAGCGGGTCAGCGCGTCGATGTGCTCGTCCAGGCCCCGCAGGCGCGCGCGCAGGACCTCCAGCATCTCGGGACAGGACTCCAGGTCGGGGGCCGTGCCCGTCGCGCAGGGCAGCAGGTACTCGATCACCTGGGTGGACAGGCCCGCGTCGAGCAGGTTCCTGATCTGCCGCACGGTCAGGACGGCGTCCTCCCCGTACTCGCGGTAGCCGTTGGCGCCGCGGCCCGGCTCCAGCAGGCCCTGGGACTCGTAGTAGCGCAGCTGGTGGGTGTTGACCCCGGTCCGCCGGCTCAGTTCGCCGATCAGCATGTCCGTCCCTCCTTGACCTTCATACCGGTGTGAAGGCCGATGATCCCGACATGATCGATGAACCCGCACAGCGGCATGACGATTCCTCTTCCGTGACGGTCCTCGGGCTCGGACTCATGGGCCGGGCGCTGGCCGAGACCTTCCTGCGCGAAGGGTTCTCCACGACCGTCTGGAACCGCACGGCCGCGAAGGCCGAACCCCTCGCCGCCCAAGGCGCGACGCTCGCCCGATCGGCCCAGGACGCCGTCGCGGCGAGCCCCCTCGTGGTCGTCTGCCTCACCGACCACGACGCCGTGCACGCCCTCCTCGACCCGCTGGACCTCGACGGCCGGGTCCTGGTGAACCTCACCTCCGGCACCTCCGAGCAGGCCCGCGGCACCGCCGAATGGGCGGCGGGCAGGGGCGCCGCCTACCTCGACGGCGCGATCCTGGCCGCCCCGCAGGGCATCGGCACCGCGGACGCCGTCCTCCTCTACGGCGGGCCGCGCGAGGTGTTCGAGGCGCACGAGCCGGTCCTGAAGAGCCTCGGCGCCGCGACGATCCTCCTCGGCGACGACCACGGCCTGTCCTCGCTGTACGACGTGGCCATGCTGGGCCTGATGTGGAGCATCCTGAACGGCTTCCTCCACGGCGCCGCCCTGCTCGGCGCGGCGGGCGTGAGCGCCGCGGCGTTCGCCGAGATCGCGAAGGCCGGGATCGGGACCGTCGCCGACTGGGTGCCCGGATACGCCCGGCAGGTCGACGACGGCGCCTACCCGAGCCCGGACGCCACCATCGGCACCCACCTGGCAACGATGGAGCACCTCGTCCACGAGAGCGAGGCCCTCGGCGTCGACACCTCTCAGCCGAGGTTCATCAAGGCGCTGGCGGACCGGGCCGTGGCCGAGGGGCGCGGGGACGACGGGTACGCCGCCCTGGTCGAGCAGTTCCGCAAGCCGTCCTAGGCGGGGGCCGGGGCCGCCTCCGAGGGGCGGCCCCGGCCGTGTGAGCGGTCCCCGTCCGGGGCATCAAGATCGGTGTCATGTCCGTCGAACCGATGAGTGATCATGAGATTCCTGGCCCGCCCGCACCAACTGCCCGTCCGCATCGCCACCGGCGCGTTCATCCTCAACTCCGGCCTCGGCAAGGCGGGGGCCGACAAGGAGGCCGCCGCCGGCATCCACGGCATGGCCTCGGCCACCTACCCCTTCCTCCAGGGGCAGGACCCTGAGCGCTTCACGCGGCTGCTGTCCAAGGCGGAGATCGGCATCGGGGCGGCGCTGCTGCTGCCGTTCGCGCCCTCGCTGGTCGCCGGGGCCGCGCTCACCGGCTTCGCGGGCGGGCTGCTCGGCATGTACCTGCGCATGCCGGGGATGCGGCAGCCGGGCAGCCTGCGGCCCACCGAGCAGGGGACCGCCATCGCCAAGGACGTCTGGATGCTGGGTATCGGCCTTTCCCTGATGGCCGAAGAGCTGGGCCGGAAGGACTGATCGGGCGGAAATACCCACAGCGCCGCTCGCGGGGACTTACGGTGCGGATACGGGCCACTACGCATGGAGGCGATCGTGTCCTTCTCCACCGATCCCCATTCCACCCCCGTGGGCGACGTGGGTACGGCGATGTTCCTCATCGACGCCAGGCTCAAGGGCTTCCGCGAGGACGTCCGCCCCGACCCCGAGGAGCAGAGGGCGCTGGACGACTTCCTCGCCTCGCTGGGCCCGCGGGGCGCCGCCGACGTGCTGGACGGCGCCTGTACGCTGATCTACCTGTTCACGCAGTGGCTCCGGCAGGCCCACGAGGCGCAGGACAAGGACGTGCTGGAGTACGTCCTGCCCTTCGTGGTCGGCACCCTCAGCGGGATGCGCCGCAGCGTCAGTCCCGAGGCCGTCCCCACCATGGCGGCGATGGTGGTGGCCTCCGCGCTCGGCCAGAGCCCCACCCTGTGGCGCAAGCGGCACGGGCCCTGGCATCCCGAGGAGATGACGGCGCTGGAGACCACCGCGTTCCTGCTGGCCTACCACATCAACGACCTGACCCAGGACGCCGACGCCGCCACCCGCATGATCATGGAGGCGCTGTCGGTCGTCGAGGACGGCATCGCCTGACCGCTCAGCCCCGGAACACCGTGAACAGCACCCGCAGCACCAGCACCGACCCGATCCCGAACATCGTGTAGCCGAACACCTGGAACAGCCCGACCGACGGGGTCACCGCGGGCCCGCCCGGCGTGCCCAGCAGCAGCACGGCCGCCAGCACGGCCGTCGCGCCGAGCACCGTCAGCAGCGTCTGGTGCAGCAGCGCGGTCACCAGCCGCCGGTCGTCCTCGTCGGCGAGCAGCCGCACGTTGACGCCCAGCCCGCCGTGCTCCAGCGCGTGCGTGATCCGGTCGAGGCGGCGCGGCAGCCGCCGCAGCACCGGCAGCGCGGCCATCAGCTCGCCGGCGGCCGCCTCCTTCAGCGCCTGCGGCCCCGCCCCGGCGGCGGCGTGCTCGCGGGCCTCGGCGACGATGTCGAAGGAGGGGTCCAGCCGGGTGAGGGTGCCCTCCAGCGTCGCCATCGCGCGGAACACCGCCGCGATCTCCGGGTGCACGGCCAGCCCGTGCTCGGCCACCAGCGCGAACAGGCCGGTGAACATCTCCGCGGCCGACGCGGGCCCCGCGTTCAGGTGCCGCGCGGCGAACCGGCCGAGCGCGCGTTCCAGCCGCGCCCGGTCCACGCGCTCGGGCCGCGCCACGATCTCCAGCAGCGCGTCGCCCATCGCCGCCGCGTCCCCGCGCCCCACGGCGATCAGCAGGTGCTCCAGCGCCGCGCGCGCCCGGCCGTCCAGCCGCCCGACCGAGCCGAAGTCCAGCAGCGCGAGGCTCCCGTCGCGCAGCAGCAGGATGTTGCCCGGGTGCGGGTCGGCGTGGAAGACGCCGTCGCGCATGATCTGGGTGAGCAGCGCCGCCAGCAGGTCCCGGGCCAGCCGGGCGCGGTCCAGGCCCTGGGCGGCGATGACCGCGTCGGCCTGGGCGAGCGGCACGCCGTCCAGCCACTCCTGCACCAGGACCCGCTCGGTGCTCAGCTCCGGGTAGGCGGCCGGTACGCGCAGGCTCCGCCCGGCGGCGGCGACCGCGGCCATGTTGCGGGCCTCCACGCGGAAGTCCAGCTCCTCGCGCAGCGCCTCCGCGAAACCGTCGGCGAGCTCGACCGCGCCCAGGGCGCGCCCCCAGCGGGTGCGCCGTTCGAGGGAGGCCGCGAGGCGGCCGAGGATGTCCAGGTCGCGTTCGACCAGCGGCCGGACGCCGGGGCGCAGGACCTTCACCACCACCTCCTCGCCCGAGTGCAGCCGCGCCCGGTGCACCTGCCCGACCGACGCGGCCGCCAGCGGCTCGGGCTCGAAGGCCGCGAACACCGCGTGCGGCGACCCGCCCAGCTCCTCGGCCAGCACCCGCTCGACGTCGGCGGCGGGGGCGGGCTCCACCTGGTCCTGGAGGCGGGCCAGCTCGGCGGCGAACTCCTCCGACAGCAGGTCGCGCCGCGTGGACAGCGCCTGCCCGAACTTGACGAAGGTGGCCCCGCCCTCCTGCAGCGCCAGCCGCAGCGAACGCGCGGGCACGCCGCCGCCGCGCCCGCGCAGATAGGGGCCGAGGCCGTGCCGGACGGCGATGCGCACGATCTGGGAGTAGCGGCGGCTGCGGGTGGCGCGCCGCGACAGCGCCGACACGGCCTCCAGCGGGTGCGGCAGCGTCCCGGCCGGCACCAGCGCCTCGGCGACCACCACGAACGCCATCGCCACCAGCACCGCCGACACCAGCGACAGCGCCAGGTACGACCACGGGCTCTGCTGCTGGAGGTCGCGGGCGAGCGCCCCGGTCAGCGAGAACCCGGCGAGCGCCCCGATCATGGCCCGCCCGGTGCCGACCGGCAGGCCGAGCAGCCGCCGGATCGCCCACGCCAGCCCGGCGACCAGCGCGCCGCCCGACAGCAGGGCCAGCAGGAGCAGGACGGGGGAGGACGGGGGTTCGGCCACGGGGATCTCCTTGCCTGGGGACGGCGGAACGGAGCCCATGATGGCGAGGTTGCCGTAGCGGCCGGATCACCCGCGCGGGGGAGTGCCCTCCGGAGGCTTGGCCCGCGGGAGGGAGGGGCCGGTCACGCGCGGCCGGACCCTGCCGATCCGGTGGGATCTTCGACCGGGGTCCGGTTCCGGAGCGTCCAAGGCGAAAATTGCACCGTATCTCTCTGAATTCGGGTCACACGACACAAACGATCGCTCGTGCCGCGCCTACCGTCGAGGTACGGCCGGTCCGCTCGATGGGCCGGCGGTGAAGCGGGGCGATCGGTGCTGGGCCCCGCGGAGAGGAGAGCCGATGGCCGCCCTGGTTTCGGTGATCTTGGTAGTGGTCCTGGCCGCCGTCCTCGTGACCCTGGTCCTGCTCGTGGCGTTCGCGTCCGCCAGCCGCCGTGACGCGCTGTTCCACCAGCCGACCTCCACGCAGACGCGGTGGGCGCGGCGGGTGACCGGAATGTACGTCCGAGGCGACGACGACGAACTGATCGGCCGGTGAACGCGGCGCGGGGCCTCCCTCGGGGGGAGGCCCCGCATCCGCACCGCGCCGGTCGCGGAGGGCGGGACGGGCGCGCCATGCCCGTCCCGCCGACGGCACGGGCCGCGCCCCTCCCCCCGGCGCGCCGCCCGTGCCGTCCGACGCCGGCTCAGGTCAGCGCACCGGCCTCGCGCGGATCGTCGTCCGGCGCCTCCGACGGCACCGGCACGAACGTCTCCGCCGACCGGTCCAGGACCTGGACCTTGGCCGTCTCCAGGTCCAGGTACAGCCCCACCAGCTCCACCTGCCCCGCCTCCAC
The DNA here is from genome assembly GCA_050936435.1 of Spirillospora sp. CA-253888. Classification (GTDB taxonomy): domain Bacteria; phylum Actinomycetota; class Actinomycetes; order Streptosporangiales; family Streptosporangiaceae; genus Spirillospora. The sequence continues at coordinate 1,424,813 of JBNJMT010000001.1, read as the reverse complement.
GCGCTCGCGCAGCCACGGGTAGGTCTGCAGGTTGTCCAGCTGCTGCATCACGTTGATCTGGCACAGCCGGGTGAGCGGCGCCAGGCCGTCGTTGGCGTCGGAGGCCAGGAAGCGCGCCAGGCTGTGGTTGCCGTGCTTCAGCCAGCGCGACAGGCTCCGCAGGTGCTCCACCTCGGTGCCGCCCGCGAGCAGCGCCGCCATCGCGCCGCAGTTGGAGTGCCCGCACACCGTGATGGTGCGGATGCCCAGCACGTTGATGGCGTACTCGACGGTCGCGGCCACCGAGTCGTCGTGGGTGCGCGAGCCGTGCCGGGGCACCATGTTGCCCACGTTGCGGTTGATGAACAGGTCGCCGGGGCCGCTCGCGGTGATGATGTTGGGCACCACGCGCGAGTCCACGCAGGTGATGAACAGGTGCTCGGGCTTCTGCTCGAAGGCCAGCTCGGCCATGATCGGCCGGACCAGGCGCGCGGTGCGCCCGTGGTACTCGCGGACCCCGGCCAGGAGAAGGGCGCTCGGCGACACCTCGGGTGCGTCGAGCTCGGACGTCTCAGCGCGCCGGCGCCGGTTCCCCCACGGGGCCCACCAGCGGGCCGACGAGGACGACTTGCGCGGCGGCGTGTCACCGGTCACCGCTCTTTCATACCAAGACTCGTGGACCTCATCGATGTCCACCCTCCCCCCTTGGCGCTCGTGCGCGAGCCGCCACTGGTGGATGGCGTCGAAGGCGGCGTGGTCCATGAAGTCCACGTCCAGGTCCAGGTCGACGGCCGCCCCGGCCGGGATCTGCTGCAGCACCCGGGTCACCTTCGGCACCCCGAGGAAGGTCAGCGTGCCCACCACGACCACATGCCATCCGGCCAGGTCGGGGGCGCTGTGGGCGGTGGGGATCGCCTCCTCCACCCGGATCGACAGCCGGGTCAGCCGGCGCAGCGCCAGCACCGCCATCACGCCGATGCCGAGCAGCACGCCCTCGCCCAGCCCGAGCACCACCACGCCGAGCAGGGTCGCGAAGTAGGCCGGGGCCTCGCGGTGGTGGCGCAGGTCGTTGATCCGGGTCATGTCGAGCGTCTTCACGCCCAGCACCACCAGCAGCGCCGCGAGCGCCGCGAGCGGCACCTGCTCGATCACCGGGCCGCACGACAGCGCCAGCACCAGCACCCACACGCCGTGCAGGACCGCCGACAGCCGGGTGCGCGCGCCGGCCTCCAGGTTCGCGGTGCTGCGGACGATCACACCGGCGGTGGGCAGCCCGCCCAGCAGCCCCGACACCACGTTGCTCGCCCCCTGGCCGCGCAGGTCGCGGTCCAGGTCGGCGCGCCCGACGCCGGCCGGGCGCTGCTGGTCGATGGTGACGCTGCACAGCAGCGACTCCACCGCCGACACCAGCCCGACCGACACCACCGCGCCGACCACCGAGGGCAGCGGGCCCTGCGGCAGGACCGGCGCCTGCCAGTCGCCCAGCAGCGTGTCGGGCAGGTCGACGCGCGGGGCGTCCCAGCCCAGCAGCCACGCGGTGAGGGTCGCCAGCGCGATCGCGGGCAGCGGGCCCGGGATCCAGCGCCCGAGCGCCGCGAGCGGGCCGCTGTCCTTGCGCTTGGCCAGCTGCGACCACAGCAGCATCACCCCTATGGTCAGCGCGCCGAGCAGCGCCGGGTGCGACTGCGGGTGCAGCACTTGGCCCGGCAGTTCGCGCAGGTTCGCCAGCGCGGAGTGCTGCGGCTTGCCGCCGAGCACGATGTGCACCTGGGCGAGGATCAGCACCACGCCGACCCCGGCCAGCATCCCGTGCACGACGGCGGGCGAGACCGCGAGCGCGGTCCGGGCGACCTTGCAGGCGGCGAGGGCCAGCTGCAGCAGCCCGCCCATGACGGTGATGGCGCAGGTGGCGCGCCATCCGTAGGTCTGGATCAGGCTGGCGACGATCACGGTCAGTCCGGCCGTGGGCCCGCTCACCTGTAGGGGGGAGCCGCCGAGCGCACCGGCCACGACACCGCCCACGATGGCGGCGATCAGCCCGGCCGCGATCGGGGCCCCCGCGGCCACCGCTATGCCGAGCGACAGCGGGATCGCGACGAGGAACACCACGAACGACGCGAGGAGGTCCCGCCGCAAAGTCGATACGTTGAGTGGCTTTGAAGTCACCTAGCGTATATAACCATCCTTTGCCGAGCCTGCGCCGGGTGCGACACAAACGGCACGGGGCCGCCACATCGCGTGGCGGCCCCGTGCCGGACGGTGCGTGCGGCGCTCAGCGCCGGTAGTCGCGGTGGCTCTCCCAGTCGTCGGGCTGCTGTCGGTCCTGGTCGGAGCGGCCGGGATAGGACGATCCGTACCCACCCGTCCCGGTGTCGCCGGTTCCGCCGGAGGACGTGCCCGGATAGCCCGGCTGCGACCCGTAGTAACCGGATCCTCCCCCGTAGGCCTGGGTGGCGTTGGGGTCCTGGGCGCCGCCGGGCAGCGGGTCGCCGCCGTTGTAGCTGCTGCCGCTGAAGTCGCCGTAGCGGCCCGGCTCGCCGCCGCCCTGCTGCTGCTCGCCGAACGAGCCGTAGTCGCCGCGGGCGGAGCCGTTCAGCGGGTCGTCGTAGCGGGGCGAGTCGCCGTAGGCGGGCGTGTTCGGGTAGCCGTCGCCCTGGCCGGAACCGGTCTGGCCGCCGGTCTGGCCGCCATAGCCGCTGTACCCGCCGGTCTGGTCGGCGTCGTAGGAGGTGGTCGAGGGCGACCCGGCGGGCCAGTTGCCGGTGCCGCCGGTGCCGCCACCGCCGCCGTTGAAGCCGGAGCCGCCGAGCGGGTCGTTCAGCGGGTCGTTCAGCGAGTTGCCGAACGGCTGCCCCGCCGGCGGCTCGGACGTGCCCGGGCCCCCCGACGACCGCTGGCGGTCGGTCTGGATGCGCTGGAGCAGCTCGTCCACCGTGGGCAGCTTGTGGTTGTCGGTGTCGTTCGGCGACCCCGCGGCCGGGGCGGCGGGCTGGGCCGGGGGCTGCTGGGCGGGCGGCTGAGCGCCGGTGTCCCAGGGGGAGGCGGCGGGCGCGGGCTCGGCGGGCTCGCCGTAGCCGCGCACCGGCTGCTCGTCGGGGCGGCCGAGCGGCAGGCCCAGCGCGTCGGACGCGCGCGGGTCGGCGGGCGGCGCCGGCATGTCGAAGCCCTGGTCGGGACGGGCCTGGGCCGCCGGGCGCACGCCCAGCGGGTCGCCGCCGTACAGGGGCTGGTCGTGCGCGGGCGGCGCCGGCTGCTCGTGCGACGGCTGCTCGCCGTAGGGCGCCTGGTCGTACCCGGACTGGTCGCCGTAGGCGGGCTGCTCGCCGTAAGGGGACTGGTCGTAGGACGGCTGGTCGCCGTAGGGCGACTGCTCGGCGGCGTTGCCGTACACGGACTGGTCGCCGCCGTAGGGCGAGTGCGGGCCGGTGTTGCCGGGGACGGGCGGGTTGGTCAGACCGGCCGGGATGGCGTCGGTGGCGGTCGCGCCCGGGTCGCCGCCCAGGGGACCGGCCTGGTCGTTGTAGGGGCCCGGCTCGTTGAACGCCGCGGGCGCGAAGTTGCCGGGCGGGGACTGCTGCTGCGGACCCGTGTGCTGCGGGCCGGCGGGCTGGGGACCGGTGTGCTGCGGGCCCGCGTGCTGCGGGCCGGTCCCGGCGCGGCCGCCCAGGGCGCCCAGCGCGCCGAGGTCGGCGCCCAGCGGCGCGGGCTGGGTCATGCCGGGCTGCTCGACGGGCATGGGCGGCTGCTCGGCGACCGGCTGCTGCCGCTCGGCCAGCGGGTCGGCGACAGGGGCCCCTTCACCGCGCTCCCCGGCGTTGTCGTGCTGCCAGGGGAACTTCGGCTTGTCGAAGGTGATGGTGGCCCAGTAGTCGTCGTCCTCCATCTCGTCGCTGGCCTGGCCGGCGGGCGGCGGGGGCGGCGGGGCGGCGGGCGCGGGGGCCGGGGCGGGCGCGGACGTCGGCGCGGCCAGCGGGCCACCGGCGACGCGGCGGTCGTAGCCCTGCTCCTCGCGGGGGTCGCGGGCGGGCGCCTGGCCCTGGCCGTAGGAGGCGTTGTCGTAGCCGGCGTCGTAACCGTCGTCGTAGCCGGGGCCGTAGCCGTCGTCGACGGCCTCCTCCACCGGCTGCCGGGAGCCGCGGCGGCGACCGCGCTTGGCCGGCTGCGGCTGCTCGTCGTCCATCCACTCGTCTTCGTCGTCGCCGGTGGCCCGGCTGGCCCGCAGGCCGAGGACCACGAGGACGACCACCAGGACCACGACCACAAGAAGGCCGAAGACCACGATTGCAGAAGTCATGCCACCACCCAATGCCTTGGCCCGGCGAGAGTCGCCAGCGCGGACCGCGGGTTCGTCCCGATTTTCGCTAGCGGCCGGTTCCCTACGGACCTTGAACGATTCTGGCCGACCGCTATGACCGTTGTCACACCCTTCGCGCACATACACCCTCACACGGCGCGTACCTAACGGCCAATTCGGCCGGTCCGTACACCCCTGCCGACGTGCGCCCCGTCAGCCACGGGTGCCCGCCTCGTGCTCCGCGCCCCCTGCCGTCCGGCCCCACGGTCAACGCACTTACCCGTCGCCCAGGTTCCCGGTGATGCGGCCCCTGCCGACGGTGTGCTTGGCGATGGCGCCGAGCGAGTCCTTCAGCGTGGCGCCGCTGGGGAACGGTGCCGCGACGTCCAGGGCGTAGACGGTGAACCGGTACCGGTGCCGCTCGCCCTTGGGCGGGCAGGGCGCCAGGTAGCCCACCTTCTTGCCGGTGTTGAGTCCTTCGACCATCTTGTCCAGCCGACCGCCCTCGACCAGCTGCTGCTGGCTGACGTCGATGCCCGCGACCACCCAGTGGACGTAGGCGCCGTCGTCGGCGTCCGGGTCGTCCATGACGATGGCGTACGACCTGGTCACCGACGGGGCTCCCGACCAGAGCAGCGGCGGGGTCTTGCCCCGCTCGCCGCTGCCAGAGTACGTCGTGCACCCGAATCGTGTGGGCAAGTCGCCGCCATCACGGAACGCCGGGCTGTTCACGGTGAACCACTCCGACAACTCCGCGCTGCTGTTCTGGGGTTGGCCGATCAGCCCGCAGCCGCTCAGCGCGCCGGCGAGCGCGAGGGCGCCCGCCGCGGCCAGGATCGGACGCCGCCGGTCTTTGCTCATCATCGCTACGCTCCCGGCCGAGATCGTACGCCGCACCCCGCCCGATTCCCTTCATCTGGCGATGCGCGCTCCGCCGGCGGCGCCCCCTTCCTCGTCCCGCCCAACCTTAGGGGTTGGGCGGGGGTGGAACGGGCTTTTCCTCCCGCCGGGTGGTGGACCCTCCGGAGAACGCCACTGTGATGTTCATCATGTGATGTTCGTCCCCTTGTGTCCATATTTGCAGGAAGGACGGGCGAAGTTTCGTGAGACGCAACGGTCCAGTTTGCCCCATTGGAAAGTTCTGGAGATCTTTCGTGGGGTCCGGTTGGCATTTGGTCCAGACCATCGGCTAGCTTGTGAATACCTTCACAAGCCGACCGTGACATTGGAGGCCGCAATGGCCAGGACCGCCGAGGGGACCCCTGGCGCTCCCCACATCCTGATCGTGGGTGGCGGCTATGTGGGCATGTACACCGCGCTCCGCCTGCAGAAGAAGCTCAAGCGCGAGCTGCGCCGCGGCGAGGTCAAGGTGACCATCGTCGACCCGAACTCGTACATGACGTACCAGCCGTTCCTCCCCGAGGCCGCCGCCGGGAACATCTCCCCGCGGCACGTCGTGGTGCCGCTGCGCCGGGTGCTCCAGAGGTGCACCGTGCGCAACGCCCGCGTCACCGAGCTCAACCATGACGAGGGATGGGCCATCCTGCAGCCGCTGGCCGGCCCGCCGGAGCGGATCTCCTACGACTACCTGGTGATGGCCGCCGGCGCGGTGCCGCGCATCCTGCCGATCCCGGGCCTGGCCGAGAACGGCATCAGCCTCAAGACCGTCGGCGAGGCGATCCACCTGCGCAACCACGTGCTGGAGCAGCTGGAGATCGCCGAGTCCACCAACGACCAGGAGATCCGCCGCAAGGCGCTGACCTTCGTGTTCGTCGGCGGCGGCTTCGCGGGCGTGGAGGCGGTGGCCGAGCTGGAGGACATGACCCGCGACGCCACCAAGTACATGCGCAAGGTGAGCCCGCAGGACCTGCGCTTCGTGCTCGTCGAGGCGGCCGACCGGATCCTTCCCGAGGTCGGCCCCGACATGGGCAAGTGGACCGCCGAGCAGCTGCGCGGCCGCGGCATCGACGTCAAGATGAAGACGTTCCTGCAGTCGGCGGTGGACGGCGTCATCGAGCTGTCGGACGGCAGCCGCTTCCCGGCCGGGACCCTGGTGTGGAACGCCGGCGTGAAGGCGGCCCCGGTCGTCAAGCACACCGACCTGCCGCTGACCGAGCGCGGCCAGGTCAAGGGCACCGAGTACCTCACCATCGAGGGCATGGTGCGGGCGTTCACCGCGGGCGACAACGCGGCGATCCCCGACCTCACCCAGGAGGGCGCGTTCTGCCCGCCGAACGCCCAGCACGCCGTCCGCCAGTCCAAGGTGCTGGCCGACAACGTGGTGCGCTCGCTGCGCGGCAAGTCGCTCAAGCCCTACGTGCACAACAACCTGGGCGCGGTCGCGGGCCTCGGCCTGCACAAGGGCGTGGCCAACCCCCTCGGCATGAAGCTGAAGGGCTGGCCGGCGTGGTTCTTCCACCGGACCTACCACGGCATGATGGTCCCGACCTTCAACCGCAAGGCGCGGGTGCTGGCCGACTGGACGCTGGCGCTGGTGTTCAAGCGCGAGACGGTCTCGCTCGGCTCGGTGGAGCAGCCGCGGGCCGACTTCCAGCTGGCGGCGGTCGACGACGGCAAGCCGCGTCAGAAGGCCGCTTCCTGACCCGGTGCCCCTGATGCCCGGTGACCCTCTCGGGTCACCGGGCATCGTGCGTTCCCGGCGGAACGCGCTCCATAGGCGGATTTTTCGGCGATGGGAGACAATCGCCGGGTGCGGATCGGGATTCTCGGACCGGTGGAGGTGACCGCCGCCGAGCGCGCCGTGGCGGTCGGCGGCGCGCGGCTGCGGACGCTGCTGACCCTGCTGGCCGTGGAGGCGGGCCGCCCGGTGCCGGCCGACCGCCTGATCGCGGACCTGTGGGAGGACCGGGTCCCGGCGGCCGCGCCGAACGCGCTGCAGTCGCTGGTGTCGCGGCTGCGGGCGGCGATCGGGGCGGAGCTGGTGGAGTCGCGGAACGGCGCCTACCGACTGGCGGTGGCGCGGCGGGCGGTGGACGCGCACGACTTCGAGGCGCGGGTGGCCGAGGCCAGGGTCCTGCCCGACCCGGCGGCGAGGTCGGCGGCGCTGCGCGCGGCGCTCGCCCTGTGGCGGGGACCCGCGCTGGTGGAGGCGGCCGGGCTGCCGTTCGCGGAGGGCCCGGCGGCGCGGCTGGAGAGCCTGCGGAGCGCGGCGCTGGAGGAACGGCTCGACGCGGACCTGGAGCTCGGGCGGCATGAGGAGCTGATCCCGGAACTGGAGGCGCTGGCCGCGTCCGACCCGCTGCGGGAGCCCCTGCGAGGACGCCTGATGCGGGCGCTCTACGGGGTGGGCCGGCAGGCGGACGCGCTGGCGGAGTACAGCGCGATCAAGCGGGCCCTGGCGGAGACGCTGGGCGTGGACCCGGGCCCTGACCTGCGAGACCTGCACCTGGCGGTACTGCGTCAGGAACCAGCGCTGCAACGGTCGCGGCGACCGGGCGCCAGCACATGGCCGAACGGGACGACCACCTCCAAGAGCAACATCGACACGCAAGACACCGCCAGACCCGCTGACGCAGGCGGCACTGCCAGGCCCAGCAGCGTGGTCGACACTGACGGATCTGCTGATGCGACTGGCGCCAACGGACCCGATGGCGCAGGCAGGGCTTTCGGGGCCGGTGGTGCAGGCAGGGCTTTCGGGGCCGGTGGTGCAGGCGGGAGTGGCGGAGGCGTTGGAGTAAGTGGGCGTGCTGGTGCATTTGGGGGCGTGGAGGCGGTTCGGCGGCGTGGGAATCTGCGCGCGAGGCTGACCAGTTTCATCGGGCGTGACCGTGACCTGGCCCGGGTGCGTGAGCTGCTCCTCAGGGAACGTCTGGTCACGTTGATCGGTCCGGGTGGTGCGGGCAAGACCCGGCTGGCGCAGGAGGTCGGCGAGCGGCTTCCGGATCCCGGAGAGGACGGCGTTTGGTTCGTCGAGCTCGCGCCCGTCACCGATCCCGCGGAGGTGCCCGCGACCGTTGTGGCCACACTCGGCCTTCGGGAAGCCGTCCTGATGCCCGCCGGGCGCGGCCGGGGCGCTGAAGCCGCCGACTCGCTGGAACGCCTGACCGCGGCGCTGGCCGACCGGCGGCTGCTGCTCGTCCTGGACAACTGCGAGCACCTGCTGGACGCGGCCGCCGTGCTGGCCGACCGCGTTCTGGCGTCCTGCCTCGGCGTGCGGGTCCTCGCGACCAGCCGGGAGCCGCTCGGGATCACCGGTGAGACGTTGTGGCCGGTCGGGCCGTTGGAGCCGCCCCCGCCGTCGGCCGACGCCGCGGCCGCGCCGGCCTATCCCGCGGTGCGCCTGTTCGCCGACCGGGTCGCGGCCGTCTCGCCGGGGTTCGCGGTCACCGGCGCCAACGCCGACCGGGTCGCGGCGGTCTGCCGGGCCCTGGACGGGATGCCGCTGGCGATCGAGCTGGCGGCGGCGCGGCTGCGCTCGATGACGCTGGACCAGCTCGCCGCGCGGCTCGGCGACCGGTTCCGGCTGCTGAACGCGGGCAGCCGCACGGCGCTGCCCCGGCACCAGACGCTGCGCGCGGTCGTGGAGTGGAGCTGGGAACTGCTCGACGAGGCCGAGCGGACGCTGTGGCGGCGGCTGGCGGTCTTCCCCGGCGGCGCGACGCTGGAGAGCGCCGAGGAGGTGTGCTCGGGCCCGGGACTGCCCGCCGAGGACGTCCTGGACACCCTCACCGCGCTGGCGGACAAGTCCCTGGTCCTGGTGGCCGATCCCGAGCGGGGGCCGCGCTACCGGATGCTGGAGACCATCCGGGCCTACGGGCTGGAACGCCTGGCCGAGTCGGGCGAGGAGGCGGACGTGCGGCGCGCGCACGCCGTCCACTTCGCGGACCTGGCCGAGACCGCCGAGCCCCACCTGTACCGGCACGACCAGCTGCGCTGGCTGGACCGGCTGGTCGCCGAGCACGACAACACCCACGCCGCGCTGCGCTGGGCCCTCGCCGAGCGGGACGCGCCCCTGGCGCTGCGGCTCTGCGCGGGGCTCGGCTGGTACTGGTTCCTGCGCGGCCAGTTGGGCGAGAGCGCCGACAACATCATGCGCGTCCTCAGCCTGCCCCGGTTGCCCGAGGACCGCACCACCGCCCTCGCGCTGGCCCTGGGCGGCCTGACCGCCATCGACTCGCGGGTGACGGCGGGCCATGCGGGCGACTGGCTGCTGCGCGCCCGCGACATCGCCCGCGACCTGCCCGAGCAGGACCTGCACCCGCTGCTGAAGCTCATGGCCGTCACCCTCGCCGGCTACCTGTCCGACTGGGACGAGGACGCCCTCGGCGAGCTGTCGCCCCTCCTGGAGGACCGCGACCCGTGGGTGCGCGGCGTCGGCCACTTCATCCACGGCCAGCTCTCCTACACCTTCGGCCGGACCGAGCGCATGGAGGCCGACTTCACGGCCGCCGAGGCGGCGTTCGCCGAGGTGGGCGACCGGTGGGGGCTGTCGTTCACCCTGACGGCGCAGGCGGAGCTGCTGGGGCGGTGCGGCGAGCACCGCGCCGCGATCGCCCGCTTCGAGGAGGCGCTGCGCCTGGGCGAGGAGCTGGGCGGCGGGGCGGTGACGGTGCTGCAGACCCACATCAAGCTGGCCAACGAGCTGTACCTGGTGGGGGAGCGGCACCGCGCCCTGCGGATGCTGCACGGGGCGATGCGCGACGCCGAGCGCACGGCGGTGCCCGAGGCGGTGGCGGTGCTGCACTACCAGCTGGGCGACTTCGCGCGCCGGGAGGGCGACCACGCCGAGGCGCGGTGGCGGCTGGAACGCGCGGAACGGCTCGTCCCGCTGGGACCGGGGCCGCCCCAGTGCCGGGGGATGATCCTGGCCGGACGGGCGCACCTGGACCTGGAGACCGGCGACGGCGCGGCGGCGCGGGCGAGGCTGCGGGAGGCGCTGTGGTGCTCGACGCGGGCGCTGGACTACCCCGTGACGGCGCTGGTGCTGACGGGATGCGCGGCGCTGGCGCTCCACGACGGGGAGGCGGGGCGGGCGGCCGAACTGCTGGGGACGGCGGAGGCGTTGCGGGGCTCCCGCGACCTGTCGCAGCCGGACGAGGGCGCGGCGGCGGAACGGGCGAGGGCGGCGCTGGGCGAGGCGGCGTTCGCGGCCTCCTACCGGCGCGGGCTGGCCCGGACGTTCGACGGGGTGCTGGAGGAGTTCGGCCTGGAGCGCCCTGAACGGGGCAAGGGCGAAGGGCGCCGGTCAGGGAACGAGGACCCGGCGGGCCGCGAGCCGCCGGAGGGCCGGAGCGCGGCGGCCGGCTGAGCCGCCGCCCGGCCGGCGGGCACGGCACTCCGCCTGGAACGCGGCAAGGGCGAGCTGAGGCCGCGGCCCGGCTCCGCCCCCGGCCAGGCCGGGGGCGGTCGCGGGACGAGAAGCGGTGCGGAGCCGTGCGAGGCCCGTGCGGACGTCCGTCACGGGCCCCGGTGCGGCCCCGCGGTCAGGCGCGCGCCTTGAACGCCCGCAGGGACAGCGGGGCGAACACCAGCGTGATCCCCACGCCCCACGCCAGGGAGATCAGCGCGTGCTCCAGCACCGGGCCCCCCACCAGCAGGCCGCGCATCGCCTCCACCAGGTGGGTCACCGGGCTGTTGTCCATCACCCACGCCACCGGGCCCGGGATGCCCTGGGTGGACTTGATGAACGCCGTGCTCAGGAAGCTCAGCGGGAAGATGACGACGAAGCCGAAGATCTGCACCTTCTCGGGCTCGTTCACCTTCATGGCGATGAAGACCGACGTCCACGAGAACAGGATCGCGAACGCCAGCAGCAGCAGGAACGCCGCGACCAGCGCCAGGGCGCTCGTCTCCACGCGGAACCCGATGGCGTAGCCCACCACCAGCAGGATCATCATCGACCACGCCTGCTTGGTGGTGTCGGCGATGATCCGGCCGAACAGGGGCGCGCTGCGCGCGATCGGCAGGCTCCGGAAGCGGTCGAAGACGCCCTTGGTGATGTCGGTGTTCAGGCCGAAGCCGGTGCTCATGCCCGCGAACAGCGCGTTCTGGGCGATGATCCCCGGGATGACGATCGGCAGGTAGCGCTCCACGCTGCCCTCCATCGCCGGGCCGAACACGTAGGCGAACAGCAGCACGAACATGATGGGCTGGATCGACAGGTCCAGCAGCTCCATCGGGTTGTGCTTGATCTGCACGAGGTTGCGCCACGACAGGGTGCCGATGTGGCGGACCGCGGTGGCGGGGGAGACGCGCTTGGTCAGTGGCGGGGTCAGGGCCGTCGTCGTCATGCCGAGGCTCCTTCCTTGGCGAGTTCGTCGGCCTCGGCGTCGAGGTCCTCGGTGTGGTGGCCGGTCAGCGCGAAGAAGACCTCGTCGAGGCTCGACTTGCGCAGCGACAGCGCGGCGATCGTGACGCCCGCCTCGTCCAGGCGGCGGACGGCGGCCGGCAGCAGGGCCGGGTCGGCGATCGGCACCGACACCAGGCCGTCGCGGACCTCGGGGGTCGCCCCGGCGAGGTCGCCCACGATGCGCGTCACCGACAGGGTGTCGGCGGAGTCGACCGGGGTGACCTCCAGGACCTGGTCGCCGACCTGGGCCTTCAGCTGGTCGGAGGTGCCCTGCGCGATGACCCGGCCGCGGTCGATGACGATGATGTCGTCGGCGAGCTGGTCGGCCTCCTCCAGGTACTGGGTGGTGAGCATGACCGTGACGCCGTCGTCGGTGAGGCCCCGCACGATGTCCCACAGCGCGTTGCGGCTGCGCGGGTCGAGGCCGGTGGTCGGCTCGTCCAGGAACAGGATCTGCGGGCGGCCCACCAGGCTGGCGGCGAGGTCCAGGCGGCGGCGCATGCCGCCGGAGTAGGTCTTGGCCGCGCGCTCGGCGGCCTCGACCAGGTCGAAGCGTTCGAGCAGGGCGGCCGCGCGGCTGCGCGACTCGCGGCGCGACATGCCCAGCAGGCGGGCGATGAGGATGAGGTTCTCGGTGCCGGTGAGCATCTCGTCGACCCCGGCGTACTGGCCGGTCAGGCCGATGAGCTGGCGTACATGGTGGGCCTGCTTGACCACGTCGTAGCCGTTGATGGTGGCATGGCCCTCGGTCGGTTCGATGAGGGTGGCGAGGATCCTGGTGGCGGTCGTCTTGCCCGCGCCGTTGGGGCCGAGCACGCCGAGGACGGTGCCCGGCCGGGCGGTGAGCGAGACGCCGGCCAGGGCCTGGGTGGCACCGAACCGCTTCACCAGGCCTTCGGCCTGGATGGCGTAAGTCATGTGATCTCCCTGGGGACTCCGATGCCGGACACTCCACCGGATTGACGCGACGGCATGTCAACGTAGGCGGTGTCCGGCGAAGAACGCATCCAGTTTTTCGGGGGGTGCTGACAGAACGCTGGCAATGTGCTGGTGAGCCGTTACCAATCTCGCACGCGGGTCCGACAAAATGCGGCGCCCGCCATTCCCGCAGGTGGGCGGCGCATTGAATTTTCTTCGTGTTCTTTGCGGGGCGATCGGGGGCGTGCCGGAGGCGATCGGCGCGCCCGGCGCCCGGGGATCTAGACTCCTGGTGTGACGTCGGTGCGGCGCACCCAGCAGACCGACGGCGGGACGCCGCGCCCGCCGCGCTTGCGGCCGCCCGAACACCGGGTCTCCCCGCGCGCCGTCGTGCAATGGATCATCGAGTACGGCCTGGTCTGGGGGCTGGGATTCGGCCTCGCCTGGGGCGTGGCCGCCTGGCTGGAGGGCGCCGACTGGTCGGCCGTGCCGGGCTGGCTCTCCGACCGGGTCGGGTGGCTGCCGATCCTGGTGGGGGCCGGGGGGCTGCTGATGGTCACCGTCGCCCCCGTGTGGCGCTACCGCGTGCACCGCTGGGAGGTCAGCGCCGACGTCGTCTACACCCGCACCGGCTGGTTCAGCCGCGAGTGGCTGCTGGTGCCGGTCGGTCGCATCCAGACCGTCGACACCCGCCAGGGCGTCATCGAGCGCACGCTGGGCCTGGCCAGCATCGAGATCAACACCGCCTCGCACGCCGGCTCCTCCCGGGTCGAGGGCCTGCCGGTCGACGTCGCCACCCGGCTGGCCGAGCGGCTCGCGCACCGCGCCCACGACCTGCGGGACGACGCGACGTGAACGACGCCGACGACGCGCACGACGCGGACGGCGCACGCGGCGCAGGCCAGGCGGAGAAGGCGTCCCGCCCGGACGGGGCGGAGGAGGCGCGCTGCGCGGACGACGCGAGCGCCCCGGGCGACGGCGCGGCGCGGACGCGGCGACTGCATCCGCTCACCTTCGTGGTCGGCGCCACCCGGGAGCTGGTCGCGCTCCTGGCCGCCGGGGCCACCGGGCTGGTGGTGGGCGGAATGTCCACCGCCTTCTATTTCACCCTGGTGGGACTGGCGTTCGGATTCCTCTTCCACATCGCGACATGGGCGACCTTCACCTACACCCTCTACCCGGACCGGATCGAGTTGCGCCGCTCGCTTATCGGGCGTTCGGTGAAGACAATTCCGTTGGACCGAATTAGAGGCGTGGACATCAACGCGACCTTTCCGCACCGCCTGCTGAGCCTGGCGATCGTCAATATCGACGCCGGGTCCGACGGCGGGGAGGGGGTGCTGAACGCGGTCTCCCGGCAGGAGGCCGACCGGCTCCGGAAGGCGCTGCTGACCCGGTCGGCCGTCGCGCGCCCCGCCGGGACGCCGCCGCCCCGCCGCACCCTCGCCCGGATGCGGCCGCGCTGGTACCTGTACGCGCCGCTGAGCGGCGCCTACCTGCTCACGCCGTTCGCGCTGGCGGGCAGCGCCCTCGGCACCCTCTACAACCTCAGCGACGACCTCGGCCTCATCAACCGCGAACGCCTGGCCGGTCTCGGCCACGAGGTCGTGGGGCTGCCCACCCTCGTGGTGATCGTGCTGGTCATCCTGTTCGTGCTCGCCATGCCGGTCATGTCGGTGGTGGTGTTCGCCCTGGTCAACTGGGACTTCACCGTCCTGGCCCGGGACGGCTCGGTCGTCGCCGAGCGCGGCCGGCTCTCCCGGCGCAGCGTCTCGCTGGAACGCCGCCGCATCCGGGGCGTCGAGCTGGCCGACAACCCCTTCGAGCGGATGGCCGGTGTCGTGCGCCTCACCGCGCTGGTCACCGGACTGGGCGACGCGGTCCACCGGGGGCGGCTGCTGCCCGCCGCGCCGCGCGGGTTCGCCGACTCGCTCGCCGTCGCCGTCCTGGGCCCGCTGCCGGGCGCCCTCGTCCCGCATCCGCCGGCGGCCCGGGGACGGCGGGTGCTGCGCGCGGTGGGGCCGCCGCTCGGCGTCGCGCTGATCGCGCTGCTGGCGCGGCAGCCGTGGGCGGTCTACGGCTGCCTGGTCCTGGCGGTGCTCGCCGTGCCGCTGGGGCTGGACCGCTACCGGCAGCTCGGGCACGCCACCGACGCCGAGCGCCTGACCGTGCGGTCGGGGTCGCTGCGCCGCCGCCAGGTCGTCGTCGAGCACGGCGCGGTGGTCGGGTGGCGGATCCGGCGGACGCTCTTCCAGCGACGGCTGGGCCTGGCCACGCTCATCGTCGCGGTCGGCGCGGGGGAGGGCGCCTACCCGGCCGTCGACATGGCCGAGGAGGACGCGGTGGCGCTGGCGGCGGGGATCACCCCCGCGTGGGTGCTGCCCTTCGTCGAGGAGGGCTGACCCGCCGCCCCGAGGGCGGGGCGGCGGGACCGGGCCGTCACTCCGGGCGGCGGGCGCCGAACATGATCTCGTCCCAGGACGGCACCGAGGCGCGCTTGCCCTTGGCCTTGCGGCGGCTGCGGGCGGGACGCTGCGCCGCCGCGGCGGCGGGCGTGCTGTCGGCGGCCGCGGCGGCGGCCGGCTTCTCCGGCTGCGAGGCCTGCGCGGCCGGCATCGACGGGCGGGCCGTGCTCTTCTTCTTGGCCGGGGGACGGGCGTTCTCCCGGTGCGGCGGTCGCTGCGGCGGCGGGCCCGGCTTGGGCGCCTCCTTGGCGGCGGGGCGCTCGGCCTCCTCCCGGGGGGCCTCGGGCTCCTCGGCCTCGGGGACCTCGTCCCGCGCCTCCGCCGTCTCCTCGGCGGGCTCCTCCGGCTCCTCGACGGCCTCCGGGCCGGCGGGCTCCTCGTCCACGACCGGCTCGGGCTCCGGCTCAGCGGCCGTCTCCCGCTCCTCGGCCTCAACCTCGGCGGGACGCTCCCGCTCGGCCTCCGGTGCCGCCTCGGCCCGCGACTCGGACTCCGCGGCCTTCTCGGTCTCTTCCGGCTCTTCGGACGCGACGGCCTCAGGCTCGGACTCCGGACGGGCCTCGGGCTTCGCTTCGGGGCGGGACGCGGCGGCCTCGGGCTCGGACGCGGAGGACCGGGCCTGCTCCGCCGACTCCTCCTCGCGCTCCTCGGGCACGTACTCGGTCGGACGCGACGCCTCCACCGAACGCGGAGCCTCGCTCGAACGCGCCGCCTCAGCCGAACGCGGCGGCTCGGCCCGACGTGATGCCTCGGCCGGACGCGCCCCCTCAGCCGAATGCGACGGCTCCACAGAACGCGGCGCCTCGGCCGTGCGCGACTCCTCGGCCGGACGCGACGCCTCGGCTCGACGCGGCGCCTCGACCGGACGCGGTGCCTCGCTCAGACGTGACGGCTCGCTCGAACGCGCCGACTCAGCCGGACGCGACCCCTCGGCCGGACGCGACGCCTCGGCTCGACGCGGCGCCTCAGCCGGACGCGACCCCTCTCCCGCACGCGGCGCCTCGCTCAGACGCGCCGACTCAGCCGGACGCGACGGCTCCACCGAACGCGGAGCCTCGCTCGGACGCGACGCCTCCACAGGGCGCGGCGCCTCCACGGGGCGCGGCGGCTCGGACGGGGGCAGCGCCGACGCGGGCGCCGGCGGCGGCACCTCGCGGCCGCTGAACGCCGGGCGCGGGTCCACCATCCGGCCGCGCTCCACGATGTAGCCGTTCTGCGGCTCGCCCGGGTGCTCGGTCTCGCTCGGGATGCCGCGCGCGGGCGCCAGGTCGCGGGGCGGCGGGGCGGGCTCGCTGGGCACGACCTTCATCGCGGGGCGGCGCGGCACCAGCGGGGTCACGGTGTCCGACAGCGCGTCCTCGTCCCACTCCACGGCCGTCAGCCGCGCGGCGACCTCGTCCAGCGGGGACACCATGCGGCGGCGCGGGTCGAAGACCCACTCGGCGGCGTGCGGGCGGCCGCCCTCGAAGAACGACAGCCGGACGCGCCAGGTGCTGTTCTCGCACTTCCAGGAGTCCCACTCGACCTCTTCGAGGTCGATGCCGCCGCGGCCCAGGCGTTCCTCGACGGTCTCGCCGAGCGGCGGGCCGGGCGCGTTCTCGCCGGGGCGGCGGACCGCGACGCGCTGCGCCTGCTGGGCCATGTACTCGCGCTCCTGGAGGACCGGGCCCTCGAACCAGCGGACGCGCTCGACCGGGATGCCGGCCGACTCGGCGATCTCTTCAGCCGTCTCGCCGGACCGGATGCGAGCCTGGATCTCCTTGGGGCGCAAGGGACTCTCCACTTCGATCTCGAACTGGCCGAGGCGGGAGAAGTGCCCACGGACCGCGGCGCGCAGCCGGTCGTCGACGGGCAGCGTGAACCGGGTGCCTCGGCCCGCGGTGGCCAGGACGAGGTACGTACCGTCCTCGCTGACCGCGACGAGGCGCAGCTCCTGCATGCGTGTCCTTCCTGCCCTGTCCTGACGGCACGGAGGGCGCCGGGCCTCCGCCCGGTCACGAGCCCGCTCGCGCCGTCCGGTCGCCCGGTTCCCACCGAGGGCGCATGCGTGCCCTTCCCCCGGGTTCCCGAGTCTCTCTTTCGGACACACCTGCTGCCAGCACCGTACCCGGCATGTCCGAACATCGCCGCTCTCGAAGCCCTCTCCACGTGCTTGAAGAGGGCACCTGACCAAGCTTGCCCGTGCCGAGGTCCGACCGGAGGCGCCCTACCCGATTCTTGTGCATCCTTTTCCACACTGTGCCTGACGGGCCCCTGCGGCTCCAGTGTTTTCGGGTTGTCATCCTCACGTCGGGGTACTGGAACACCTTCGCCGCCCCGTTAGTTCCGGTTGTGGGGGTAATTATGGTCGAACCGAATAGGGGGATTCGTCGATGCAGCGCAAGCTGCCCGATCTGAGCACGACCCAACTGATCGCCAGCGGCCTGGCCACGCTCGCCGCCGCCGTGGGCGCGTCCTACCTGGGGGTGTACGGGACGATCCTCGGCGCCGCGTTCATGAGCGTGGTGTCCACGGCGGGGGCCGCGGTCGCCAAGCACTACCTGGACCAGGGCAAGGAGCAGATCAAGGAACGCACGCACCTGCAGGCGGCGCTGCACGGTCGCGAGACGGCGAACGCCGCCGCCGGGCGCGCCACCAGCGCCGATCCGACCCGGACGGTGGCGTGGCCGCCCGCGGGGGCCGCGGGCGCGGCCGCCGGAGGCGATCCGAACGCCACCCGGATGGACCCCGGCGTCACCCGCCTGGACCTGCCGGTCGGCGGCGACCCGAACGCCACCCGGCTGGACGGCGGCGGGCCCGCCGAGACCGTGGCCGGCGAGGTGGCCTCCGGGGCGGACGAGCAGGCCGTCCGGCGCGCGGCCTGGAAGGAGGCGCTGCAAGCGACCCTGCTGTGGGCGCGGCAGCGCTGGAAGGTGCTGGCCCTGTCCTCGCTGGTGATCTTCGCGGTGGTGATGGGGGGCATCACCATCGCCGAGAAGATCACCAACAAGCCGGCCTCGGGCTGGGTCGGGGTCACCAACGGCACCGGCACCACCTGGAACAACCTCGGCCGCTCGGAGCAGGGCGCGCCCGACACGGACCGGACCCCGTCCAAGGTCCCCACCGGCACGCCCTCCGAGGGCGGTGAGGCCCCCGTCCCCGGCCGCTCGACGGGCCCGACCGGCGGGCCGACGCGGGAGCCGAGCGACACGCCCTCGACCCCCTCCACCGGGGAGCCGAGCCTGCGCCCGAGCGACCGGCCGACCACGCCGCCGACGGCCCCGCCGACCACGCCGCCCAAGACCTCCGACGGCGGCCAGCAGCGCCCCGGCGGCGGCCAGGAGCCCGAGGACGGCGGCACCGGCGGCGCCGGCGCCGACCCGCAGAGCAACAACGGCGTCCGGCCCTCCTGACCGGCCCCCGCACGTGCGAGGCCCCCGCCCGTCCGGCGGGGGCCTCGTCGCGTCCGGACGCCGGGCCGTCCCTGACGGAAAGGTGACCCCTGTCGGGATCGGGCGGCGCGGCGTGAACGACGGTCGCCGCCGTCCCCGCGCGGTTTCGCGGAGAACGGCGGCGACCGGCCCGGACGCTTCGAGGACGCCTCAGGCGCCGAAGACCTGGCGCGTGTACGGGTTGGCGAAGCGGCGCTCGGGGTCCAGCTCGTCGCGCAGCGCCCGGAAGTCGCCGAAGCGCGGGTAGACCGTCTCCAGGTAGGCGGCGTCGCGGGTGTGCATCTTGCCCCAGTGGGGCCGCCCGCCGATCGAGGTCATCAGGTCCTCCACGCCCCGGAAGTACTCCTCGTGCGGGTCGCGGTGGTAGACGTGCACCGCGATGAACGCCGAGCGGCGGCCGTGGGCCATCGACAGCCAGGCGTCCTCCTCGGGCAGCAGCCGCACCTCGATGGGGAAGCTGATCCGCCAGTCGCGCTTCTCGAACAGGGCGCGCAGGTCCCGCAGCGCGGGCACCAGCTGCTCGCGCGGGATCGCGTACTCCTGCTCCTTGAAGCGCACGGTGCGCGGACTGGTGAACACCTTGTAGGAGGTGTCGCTGTAGGTGCGCGCGCCCAGGGCCTTGGCCGAGATGCCGTTGACGAACGGGGCCGCGGCCGGGACGCGGTGGGTGAGCTTGTTGATCCCGCCGAACAGGGTGTTGGACAGGAACTCGTCGTCCAGCCAGCCCTTGAACCTCGACAGCGGCCGGGCCGGGCCCTCCACGCGGTTGTTGCGCTTGGTCAGGCAGCCCTCGGTGTGCGGGAACCAGTAGAACTCGAAGTGCTCGTTGGCCGCGTCGAACTCGTCGACGCGCGCCAGCACCTCGTCCCACTTCATCGGGGCCTCCTGCGCGCGCAGCAGGAAGGAGGGGACGGTCCTCCAGGTGATGGCCGTCACGATGCCGAGCGCGCCGAGGCCCGCGCAGGCGGCGTGGAACAGGTCGGGGCGCTCGTCGGGCGAGCAGGTGACCACGCTGCCGTCGGCCAGCACCAGCTCCAGCGCCGCGACCTGGGAGGCGAGCCCGGCGGCGTCGCGGCCGGTGCCGTGGGTGGCGGTCTGCAGGGCTCCGGCGACGGTCTGCTCCTGGATGTCGCCCATGTTGGCCAGCGCGAGGCCGTGCTCCTCCAGCAGCCGGTTCATCCGGTGCAGGGGCAGGCCCGCCTCGACGGTGACCAGGCCCGAGGCGGTGTCCACCGAGCGGACGGCGGTCAGTCCGGTGGGCCGCAGCAGCAGGTCCTCGGCGATGGCCGCGCCGGTGAAGGAGTGACCGGTCCCGGTCATCCGTACGGTCAGCCCGTCGGCGGCGGCCGAACGGACCGCCTCGGCGACCTGCGCCGTGGAGCGCGGAGTCTGGACGCGACGTGGCGTGACCTGCTGGTTTCCAGCCCAGTTCTGCCACTTTTCAGTGCTCACGGGGGACATGGGGCGACTCTATCCGGCAATCGATCGTGAGGAAAGTTCACGTTTACTTACCGGTAGGAATCGTGATCCGCCCGCGGGCGGCCCCGTTCACCTCCGGGTGCCGAGCACGCCCAGCAGCGCGGCCACCACCGCCGCCGTCAGCGGCACCAGGAACGCCGCCCCCGAGCCGAACTCGTCCACCAGCCGCCCCGACAGCGACGCCCCCAGCGCCACGCCGACCCCGACCGAGGTGGAGACCAGCGTGAGGCCCTCGGTGAGCTGCCGCGGCGGCACCCGCTGCTCGATCAGCCCGTAGCCGGGGATGATCGACGGCGAGATCGCCAGCCCGGAGAAGAACACCACGAACATCATCAGCCACAGGTTCCCCACCAGCACCGGCGGGATCAGCACCACCGGCAGCACCAGCAGGCCGGTCCGGAAGCGGCGGTCCAGTGGAGCGGTCCAACGCCGCGCCCCGTACCAGAGCGCCGCCGTGCCGCTGCCCAGCGCGTAGCAGCCCAGCAGCACCCCGGCCAGCGCCTTGTGCCCGGCCTCTTCGGCGAACGCCACGCCGCTGACGTCGATCGCGCCGAACACCACGCCCAGCATCAGGAACACCGGCGTCAGCACCCGCACCGCCCGGTTGCGCAGCACGCTGCCGGTCCGCACCCCCGGCTCGCGCGGGCGCGGGGGCGGCTCGGTGCCGCGCTGCGCCGCCAGCGCCAGGGAGCCGGTCAGCGTGCACGCCGCCGCCACCGCGAGCCCCGCCGCGGGGTGCACGCCGGTGGACAGCACGGTGACGATCATGGGACCGGCGACGAAGATGCTCTCGTCCACCACGGTCTCGAACGCGAACGCCGACTGGAGCCGCGCCGGGGTCTCGCGCAGCGCGTGCGACCAGCGCGCCCGCACCCACGCGCCGAGCGACACCTGCGACAGCCCGGCCAGCGCCGCCGCCGGAAAGAACGTCCACCTCGGCAGGGACAGTTGCACGCAGGTGATCAAGGCCGCGATGCTCACGGAGTTGGCCAGCACGACCGGCACCAGCACCCGCCGCTGCCCGTACCGGTCGGCGAACCGGGCACTGAGCGGCGAACCGGCCGCATAGGACAACGACAGCGTCGCCGCCACGGCCCCGGCGATACCGTACGATCCGGTGACCGCGGACACCAGGAGGACCACGCCGATGCCCGTCATGGCCATCGACAAGCGACCGACGAACCCCGCGGCGACGAAGAGCCGGGCCCCGGGAACCGACAACAAGTCCCGGTACGGACTGGGCACCGGCGTCTCCCTCTCCTGTCCGGGCGCGGGGGACCACCGGTCCCGGGCCCGAACCTCGACGTCAAAACATGATCACGTTACCTGGGCGAACCACCTGTAAAGACGTGTAACCCATCCGTAGCGACACTCGTTGGGAATGGTTGTGGCTCCTTCTTCTCCACCGCGCACCGGCCGGCAGCCGGACGCGCCGCCCTCCTCCGGCGTCCCCGCGAAGAAGAAGACACCGCCCGGAAAGCCCGCCAAGGGCGGCCCCCCGGCCCCGCCGGCCGGGCGCCGCCGCGGCCTGGGGGCCCTCGCCGCCGGGATCGCCGTGCTGGCCGCGGGCGCCCTGGGCGGCGGCGTCTACACCGCCGCCACCACCGACGGGCGGCCCGCCGGGGACACCGTCACGCCGCAGGCGGACGCGCCCACCGGCGGCCCCGGCGGCCCCGGCGGCCCGGTGACCAACCTCACCGACGGCGGCGGCGTCGCGCCGCTGAAGCGCGTCGTCCCGCCGGACGTGCTGGCGGTCTCCAGCGGCCGGCCGATCACCGCCGCGCAGGTCGCGAAGATCCGCAAGCTGGGCAAGGTGCGCGACGTGATCGCGGTGTCGGGCGGCGCGGTGCAGCTGCAGGGCCGCTCGATCAACACCTTCGCGGTGGACCCCTCGTCCTTCCGCTCCTGGACGCCGCCGGGCACCGCCAAGAAGACCGAGTTGTGGTCGGCGCTCGCCGAAGGCCAGTTCGTGGCCTCCAGCACCGCCGCCGAGCAGCTCCAGCTCGCCCGCGGCTTCCGGTACCCGGTGGTCGGCCGCACGATGCCCACCCTGCTGATGGGCGGCTCGGGCGCGCTCGGCCTGCCCGGCATCGACCTGCTGGTCGGCCGCAAGGCCGGGGCCGACATCGGGCTGGTGCCGAACGTGGCGGTGCTGGTCAACGCGCCCGGCGCCGACCCCGCCAAGCTCGTCCGGGCCGTCAAGAAGGTGCTCGGCAACGGCGGCAACGTCGTCAACCTGAACGAGAGCAGGTACCAGGCGCCCGCCGACGGCGGCGGCCGCCCCGGCAGCTACCTGGACCTGTACAAGCAGGCCGCCACCTCCTGCCCCGGCCTGTCCTGGACGGTGCTGGCGGCGATCGGGCAGGTCGAGAGCGACCACAACCGCAACCCCGGCCGCTCCAGCGCGGGCGCGCTCGGCCCGATGCAGTTCATGCCCGCGACGTGGAAGGCGTACGGCGTGGACGGCGACGGGGACGGCAAGGCCGACATCATGAACCCCTACGACGCCATCCCCGGCGCGGCCAAGTACCTGTGCGCCACCGGCGCCGGGCGCGGCGGCAAGCAGCTCTACCGCGCGATCTGGCACTACAACCACGCCGACTGGTACGTCCAGAAGGTCCTCGCGCTGGCCAAGGCGTACGCCGCCCGCTACACCTGACCCGCCCGGCAGGGTGATCCGGGCCACTGGGGACCGCCTGGTTGGATGGGGGCATGACGTCCTACGACGCGCTGCTCCTGCTGTCATTCGGGGGGCCCGAGGGGCCCGAGGACGTGATCCCGTTCCTGGAGAACGTGACGCGCGGCCGCAACATCCCTCGGGAACGGCTGGCCGAGGTCGGCGAGCACTACTTCCTGTTCGGCGGGGTCAGCCCCATCAACCAGCAGTGCCGCGACCTGAAGGCGGCGATCGAGGCGGACTTCGCCGCGCACGGCGTCGACCTGCCGGTCTACTGGGGGAACCGCAACTGGGACCCCTACCTGGCCGACACCGTGCGGCAGATGACCGCCGACGGGGTGCGCCGCGCCGCCGCGTTCGTGACCTCCGCCTACAGCGGCTACTCGACCGCCCGGCAGTACCTGGAGGACATCGCGCGCGCCCGCGCGGAGGTCCCCGGCGCGCCCGAGATCGACAAGCTGCCGGTGTACTACGACCGGCCCGGCTTCGTGGAGCCGTTCGTGGAGGCCACCCGCGCCGCCCTGGACCGGCTCCCGGACGGTGTGCGCGACGCGGCGCACATCGCGTTCAGCGCCCACAGCGTCCCGCTGGACCAGCCCGACCGCGAGCGCTACACCGCCGAGCTGGAGGAGATCTCCGCCAAGGTCGCCGAGCGCGCCGCGCCCGGCCGCCCCTGCGCGCTGGTCTACCAGAGCCGCAGCGGCCCGCCCAGCCAGCCCTGGCTGGAGCCCGACATCGGCGACCACCTGCGCAAGCTGCACGCCGAGGGCGTGCGCGCGGTGGTGAACGTGCCGGTCGGGTTCGTGTCGGACCACATGGAGGTCAAGTACGACCTCGACACCGAGGCCGCGGACCTGGCCGCCGAGCTCGGCCTGGCCTTCGAGCGCGCCGCCACCCCCAGCACGCACCCGCGCTTCGTCGCGATGGTCCGCGAGCTGCTGGCCGAGGCCGAGGAGGAGGCGCGATGAGCCTGCCCGAGGAACTCCTGGAGCTGGCCGTCGCCACCGCCCGCGAGGCGGGCCGCATGCTGGTCGACAAGCGGCCGGTCGCCGGGCCGGAAGTGGTGCAGACCAAGTCCAGCCCCACCGACGTGGTCACCCAGATGGACCGCGCCGCCGAAGCGCTGATCATCCAGCGGATCAGGGCCGCCCGGCCCGGCGACGCCTTCCTCGGCGAGGAGGGCGGCGTCCAGGAGGGCGCGGGCGGCGGCGCGGACGGCTCGGTGCGGTGGGTGATCGACCCCATCGACGGCACCGTCAACTACCTGTACGACCTGCCCGACTGGGCCGTCAGCATCGCCGCCGAGGTGGACGGGGTCACGGTCGCCGGGGCGGTCGACATGCCGCGCCGCGGCGAGACCTACACCGCCGTGCGCGGCGGCGGCGCCCTGCTGCACACCGCCGCCGGCGCGCGCGAGCTGCGCGTCAACGCGGAGGTGCCGCTGGGGCGGGCGCTGGTGGCGACCGGGTTCGGCTACTCGGCCGACCGCCGCGCCCACCAGGCGCGGGTGCTGACCGGGGTGCTGCCCGCCGTCCGCGACATCCGGCGCGGCGGGTCGTGCTGCGTGGACCTGTGCTCGCTGGCGGCCGGCCGGGTGGACGCCTACTACGAGCGCGGCGTGCAGGCGTGGGACGTGGCGGCCGGGGCGCTGATCGTCCAGGAGGCGGGCGGCCGCGTCGAGGGGCTGGACGGCGCGCCGGTCAGCCCGGAGATGGCGATCGCCGCCGGGCCCGGCACCTTCGAGGCCCTGCACGACCTGCTGGCCCCGCTGGACCCGGCCCGCGACTGACCGTCCGGAGCGACGCCGGAGGCCGGGACCCGAGGGTCCCGGCCTCCGGCACCGGCCTCGGCCGCGGCGGCGTTCAGGCGGGAACGTCGCCGCAGCGGGGGCCGTCGATGCCGATGTCGTGATTCGCCGCGATCCGGCGCAGTTCTTTGATCTCCTCCTGGCGTACGTCCACCAGGTAGGTGTCGCCGTCTGCGTGGGCGGTGCGGAGCGATGCGTAAGCGTCATCGAGCCGCTGCTGGATCGTGCGTGACAACTCGCCCAATGGGCCTCCTCCCGGATCAGGCCCTCCCTACCCAACGTCGTCGTTGCGGTAAACCTGTTCCGGGTGGGGATTTCGGGGCGTGTCCGGATCGAGACTTACAGGCGTCTTACGGCGGCCGTGGCATAGGTGGGGGAGACAGAATGTGGGGTGCCCTGTGCGGGTTCTAGTCGTCGAGGACGAGCGGGTGATGGCCGACGCCATCGCCACCGGGCTGCGCCGCCAGTCCCTGGCCGTGGACGTGGCCTACGACGGCGCCGGCGCCCTGGAGCGGGCCGGCGTCAACGAGTACGACGTGATCGTGCTGGATCGCGACCTGCCGAAGGTGCACGGCGACGACGTGTGCCGGGAGCTGGTGGGCCGCCGCTACCCGGCGCGGATCATCATGCTGACCGCGGCCGGCGAGCTGGACGACAAGGTCGAGGGGCTGTCCATCGGCGCCGACGACTACCTGCCCAAGCCGTTCGCGTTCGCCGAGCTGATCGCGCGCGTGCGCGCGCTGGGCCGCCGCGCGGCCGCGCCGCTGCCGCCGGTGCTGGAGCGCAGCGGCGTCACCCTGGACCCCTCGCGCCGCGAGGTGCAGCGCGACGGCCGCCAGATCGAGCTGACCCGCAAGGAGTTCGCGGTGCTGGAGGTGCTGCTTAGCGCCGACGGCGCGGTGGTCAGCTCCGAGCAGCTGCTGGAGAAGGCGTGGGACGAGCACATCGACCCGTTCACCAACGTGGTGCGCGTGACGATGATGACGCTGCGCAAGAAGCTGGGCGACCCGCCGGTGATCGAGACCGTGCCGGGCGTGGGGTACCGGCTGTGAGCGCCCCGCCGCCCGACGGGGCCGACGCCCAGGGCGCGCACTTCGGCCGCCTGGGCGCCCGCATGGGCACCGGCCCCCATCCGCTGCCCGAGCGCCCCGCCGCGCCCTTCATGTCCGACGTGAAGGCCCTGCCGAGCCGGGTCAGCGTCCGGCTCCGCCTGACGGTCCTGTACGGCCTGCTGTTCTTCATGGCCGGGGCGCTGCTGCTGGTGGTCACCTACATCCTGGTCGACTCGATCCTGGACTCGGTGTTCCCGCCCGGCTGGGGGTTCCGCACCCCCGACGGCTCGTTCCTCGACCCCGAGCCCATCAAAGACCTCGCCATGAAGCAGCTCATCGGCCGCTCGCTGCTGGCCCTGGCCGGGGTGGGCATCATCGCGCTGGTGCTGGGCTACTTCGTGGCCGACCGGGCGCTCAGCCCCATCCAGCGGGTCACCGTCACCGCGCGCCGGCTGTCGGAGAGCACCCTGCACGAGCGCATCGCGCTGCAGGGCCCCGACGACGAGATCAAGGAGCTGGCCGACACCTTCGACGCGATGCTGGAGCGCCTGGGGCAGGCGTTCGACTCCCAGCGCCGCTTCGTCGCCAACGCCTCGCACGAGCTGCGCACCCCGCTGGCGATCAACCGGACGCTGCTGGAGGTCGCGCTCGGCGACCCCGAGGTGTCGGACGACCTGAAGACCGTGGGCAAGACGCTGCTGGCCACCAACGCCCGGCACGAGCGGCTGATCGAGGGGCTGCTGCTGCTGGCGCGCAGCGAGCGCGAGCTGACCACCCGCACCTCGGTGGACATGGCCGACGTGGCGACCACGGTGCTGGAGAACACCCGCCGCCGCGAGGCCGACGACGACCGCGGCATCACCGTCCACCAGGAGCTGACCTCCGGCGCCACCCAGGGCGACCCGGTCCTGCTGGAGCACCTGGTCTCCAACCTGGTGGACAACGCGATCAAGCACAACGACGACGGCGGCGAGGTCTGGATCCGCACCGGCGTGCTGGACGGCTTCACCACCGTCCAGGTCGAGAACACCGGGCCGGTGGTGCCCGGCTACGAGGTGGAGCGGCTGTTCGAGCCGTTCCGGCGGCTGAACTCCGACCGCGTGGAGTCGGCCAAGGGGGCGGGCCTGGGCCTGTCGATCGTGCGCTCGGTGGTGCTGGCGCACCGGGGCACCGTGTACGCCACGCCGCGCCCGGGGGGCGGCCTGATCGTCACGGTGCGGCTGCCGGGCGGCGCCTGAGGGCGGGCCCGCGCCGGCGGCCTACTTCAGGGCGGCGTCGGCGAACGTCGGGTCGCCGTCGAAGTCGGTGCCCAGCCCGACGTACCTGTCCGACCGCAGCGCGGTGCCGCCGTAGTTCAGCAGCGGCACCAGCGCCATGTCGTCCAGGGCCAGCTTCTCCGCCTCCTGCGTCATGGCGGTGCGGCGGGCCAGGCTCGGCTCCCGGCGGATCAGCCCCATCAGCTCGTCGAAGCGCGCGCTCTTCCAGCCGGAGTAGTTGTTCAGCGTGTTGGCGGCGGTGGCGATCTGGTTGCCGCCGAGCAGCGGCCACACCATGGCCGAGCCCGTCGGGTAGTCCGGCTGCCACTGGAAGATCGCCAGGCCGGACGCGTCCTTGGCGGTCAGCTCCCGGCGGTAGACGGTGTAGTCGTAGGACTTGGTCGCCTTGATCTCGACCTTCCAGCCCAGCGTCCGCTCCAGCTGGGCCTTCACGACCTCCGCCACGCGCAGCTGGCTGGGCTGCTGCTGGGTGTACAGCCGGACGGTCGTGCCGCTGCCGAGCCTGGCCTGGGCGGCGAGCGTCTTGGCCTTCTCCGGGTCGGTGGCGTCGCAGGAGGGGCACGCGCCGCTCTTGGCGGCCCCCTCCACCGGCGGCGGCACCAGGCCGTGCGCGGGCGTGTGCACGCCGCGGTACAGGGTGCTGCTGAGGGCGGCGCGGTCCAGGGCGTAGGAGACCGCGAGGCGGCCCTCCTTGGAGGCCATGGGGCCCCGCTGGGTGAGCGGGACGAGCATCCGGGTGCTGGGCCTGCGGTACTTCAGCAGGCCCGCGTCCGTGGACACCGCGCCCTCGGTCTCGGCGTCGAGCTCGGCGTAGCCGACGTCGCCGGAGGCGAACGCCGAGCGCGCCGCGGCCGCGGAGTCCAGCCTGATCTCGACGGAGTCGAGTTTGACCCGCCCGAACGCCCACTCGGGGTTGCGCTCCAGGACGATCGACCGGTCCTTGTCGTAGCGGCTCATCCTGAACGGGCCGTTGCCGACGGGCTTGTCGTTGTAGGCGGCGTTGTCGGGCCTCCCGGCGTCGCGCGGGGCCGGGAAGTAGACCGGGTTCGCCAGCCGCGTCGGGAACTCGCAGTCGGGGCTGGTCAGCGCCACCTGCAGCCGGTTGCCGGAGGCGGACACGCCGGACAGCGACCGCGCCTTGCCGTCGCGGACGTCGGCGTGGCCCTTGACGTCGCCCATCAGCAGGCCCGCCAGACCCTCGCGGTACTGGGCGGCGCGGACCCAGCCGCGCGCGAACGCCTCGGCGTCCACCGGCTCGCCGTTGCTGAAGCGGGTGCCCTCCCTGAGGGTGATCGTCCAGTTCAGGCAGGTGCTGTCGGGGGTGAGGGCGGTGGCCAGGCGGTTGCGCAGCGCGCCGGCGGGGGTGACCTCGGTCAGGCCGGTGAACAGCTGCTTGGCCACGATCCGCTGGGTGCCGACGTCGGCGTGCGAGGGGGCCAGGGAGCCGCCGGACGAGGACGGCGCGTACAACATCGCGCGCAGCGAGCCGCCGGTGCGCCCGGTCGGTGGTTTGGGCGGGGGGTCCTCGTCGCCCAGGTCGGCGACCACGACGCTGCCGACCAGCACCGCCGCGACCAGCCCGGCCGCGCCCGCCCCGGCCAGCACGCCGATGCCGCGCCGCCGCCCCGGCCTGGGCCCGCCGGGCCCGGCCGGGACCGTGGGCGCGCCGGGCATCGGGTAGGCGAAGCCCGGCGGCCAGGTCGCCTGCTGCGCCGGGTGCGGAGCGGCGGCGCGAAGCCCGGCCCGGCCGCCGCGCCCCACGGCGGCGCCGGGGGAGCGTCCACCGGGCCGGCCTGCGGGCGGAACGTGCCGGTGACGGCCGCCTCGGCGCCCCGGCCGAGGACGGCGTCCGCCCGGCCGTCCTGCTGCGGCAGGCTCCCGGCCAGGCTCAGCAGCCGGATCAGCACCTGCTGGGCGGTCGGCCGCCGGGCCGGGTCCTTGGCCAGCGCGTCGGCCACGACGGTGCGCAGCGGGTCGGCGAGGTCGCCGAGGTCGGGCGGCAGGTTGAGGATGCGGTGCATCACCGCCGGGATGGTGTCCTGCCCGAACGCGGGCCGGCCGGTCCCGGCGTAGACCATCGTCGCGCCCCAGGCGAACACGTCGGCGGCGGGCCCGACCGGCGCGCCGGAGATCTGCTCGGGGGCCATGTAGGCGGGGGTGCCGACGGCGGTGCTGGACAGCGTGCCGGTCGCGTCCAGCGCGCGGGCGATCCCGAAGTCGATCACACGGGGGCCGTCGGCGGCCATCAGCACGTTGGCGGGCTTGAAGTCGCGGTGCACGACCCCGGCCTCGTGGATGGCGGCCAGCGCCGTCATCGTGCCGATCGCCAGCCGGTCCAGCGCGGTGCCCCGGCGCGGCCCCTCCTCGGCCAGCACCTGCGCGAGCGCGGGGCCGTCGATGTACTCGCTGACGATGTAGGGCCGGTCACCCTCCACGTCGGAGTCCAGGATGCGGGCGGTGCAGAACGGCGCGACCCGCTGGGCGACCGCGACCTCGGCGGCGAACCGCTGCCGGGCCTTGGGGTCGCCGCTGAAGCGCGCGTGCAGCAGCTTGACCGCCACGCGGTGCCCCGGCTCGTCCTCGCCCAGGTAGACCGCGCCCTGGCCGCCCTCGCCGAGCAGGCCGGTCAGCGTGTAGTCCCCGAGCCGCCGCGGATCACCCTCGCGGAGTGGGGCGACCTCGGGCATGGCTCTCCTTCGGGGGGCGGGAGGACGGCGGGGAAAGCGTGGCGGCGGCCCCGCCCCGCACGGGCGGGGCCGCCGGCGGGCGCGGCGCTAGGGCTTGGACACCAGCCCGGACGCCTGCGTGGTGGAGCTGCTCAGCGACCGCCACTCCCACCGGGCGACGCGGCTGCTGGTGGAGACGCGCGTGACGGTGAGGTAGCCCGACGCGCACTCCTTCTCGTTGCTGGTGGACAGCGGCTCCTCGCGGTACACCACGCGGGTGCTGCCGGAGCTGTAGCTGCCGCTGGAGTGGGTCAGCCGGGTGATGCAGGTCGACGCGGCGCCGCTGGGGTAGGTGTAGGTCGCGGTGCCGTTGGGGCCGACGATCGCGAACTTCACGCGGAAGGACGTGCGGCCGGTGCCGGCGTCCGGCTGGCTGCCGGTGCCGTCCCACACGCCGATGAACCCGACGTCGATGCGCCCGGCGCCGAGGGACGGCGTCCGGAGGCTGGGCGGCGTGTAGTCGGGCTCGTCGTCGCTGTTGGCGCCGATCACGGCCAGCACCACGATGACCAGGACCGCCACCAGCACCAGCACGCCGCAGCCGATCCCGATCGCGAGGCCGGCGCCGCCGCCCGAGCGCTGCTTCGGCGGCGGCCCGAACTGCGCGGGGCGCCCCTGCATCCCCATCGGGGGCTGCTGCTGCGGCGGGCCCGGCGGCATGCCGTGCGCGGACGGGCCCTGCGGCGGCGGCCCCTGGGGCGGCCCCTGCGGGGGCATCCCGCCCTGGTACATCGGCATCGGAGGCGGGGTGATCTGCTGCTGGGGCGGCGGCGGGGTGTGCTGCCCCGCCATCGGCATCGGCGGCGGGGTGATGGGCTGCTGCGACCGGGGCTGCGGCCGCGAGGGCAGCGAGGTCGGCACCGGGAGCTGCGCGGCGACGCGGGTGCCCTGGTTCAGCAGGTCCTCGGAGTCGCCGCCGTGGCCCGGGTCCACCCCGGCCGCGCCGAGCAGGTGCAGCAGCAGCTGGGCGGCGGGCGGGCGAAGCCCGGCGTCCTTGGACAGGCAGCGGCCGATCAGGTCGCGCAGCGGCCCGGCCGGCAGCCGGGACAGGTCCGGCTCCTCGTTCAGGATCTTGTTGATGATCACCGGCAGCGTGTCGGCCTCGAACGGCGACTGCCCGGTCGCGGCGAACACCATCGTCGCGCCCCAGGCGAAGATGTCGACCGCCGGGGTGAGCGGCGCGCCGGTGAGCTGCTCGGGCGCCAGGTAGCCGGGGGTGCCCACCACCATGCCGGTGGCGGTGACCGCGCTCTCCTGGGAGTTGACGGTGCGCGCGATGCCGAAGTCCACCACGCGCGGGCCGTCGGAGGCCAGCATGACGTTGTTGGGCTTGAAGTCGCGGTGCACGATGCCGGCCTCGTGGATGGCCGTCAGCGCCGTCACCGTGCCGATCGCGAGGCGCTCCAGCTCGGCCGCGCCGAACGGCCCGTTGTGCGCGATCACGTCGTGCAGCGAGGGCCCGTCGATGAACTCGCTGATGACGTACGGCTGGTCGCCGTGCACGTCGGCGTCCAGCACCCGCGCGGTGCAGAAGGGCTCGACCTTCTGCGCGGCGGCGACCTCCCGGCCGAACCGGGCGCGCGCGGCGGGATCGGTGGCCATCTGCGCGTGCAGCAGCTTGACGGCGACGTAGCCGCCGTTCTGGTCCTGCCCGAGGAAGACCGCGCCCTGCCCGCCGGCGCCGAGGCGGCCGACGACCCTGTACCGCCCCAGCTCCCTGGGATCGCCCGGCTCCAGCGGAGCGGCTTCCGGCATCTGACCCTCCAGTGGCCCGCAGTGAGTTGTGCCCGCGTGTCGATCGGCGGGCCCTGACGGGCCGTTTCGCTCCGCGAACGGGGCCGGCCCATGACTGGGGCCCGCCCCCAACCTCAGGACGGGCACGATATCGCGTTAGTTCAGACGTTTCACCGAAGCATCTGGTTCGCCCCTTCGCTGACCGGCACCGGACCCGTCCCGCGACCGCTCCCGGCCGTCCCGCGCGGCCCGCTCCGGACCGTCGCCGACCGCGCGGCCCGGTCGGCGCGCACAACGCTCCGGGGACCGATATGATCCCGCCGCCGTGGGAAGCCCCGGCGGGCGTCGCGACGTGGTGCATATCGCGACTTTCCGCCGGTCTTGTGACGTAAGCCACATTATGCGGGTCAGGTCCGGGTGATCGGTGTCACTCGTGGGACCGGTCGCGCCTCGTGTGTCGCAGGTCACCGCCCGTGACAGAATTTCCCGCCCGGATCGGGCACAAGTTCGGCCCCTCGTGCGTTAGATCCGCGCGACGGGGCGCATAAAGCATCGAGGGGGATGGAGACAGAAGATGGCGACCGACTACGACAGCCCGCGCAAGACAGACGACGACCTCAGCGAGGACAGCCTCCAGGAGCTCCAGGCCCGGCGCGCCGACAAGGCCGCCAGCATCATCGACGAGGACCTGGACGCCGGGGAGGTCGCCGAGCTGCCGGGCGCCGACCTGTCCAACGAGGAGCTGACCTTCCGGGTGGTTCCGCGGCAGGCCGACGAGTTCACCTGCACGCGCTGCTTCCTGGTGCACCACCGCAGCCAGCTGGCCGGAGAGAAGAACGGCCAGCCGATCTGCCGCGAGTGCGCCGCCTGACGAGGGAGGCGATGTGACGGGAGAGTTCGACCGCGACCCCGACCACCTGAACGATCCGCACGACCGCGAGGACTCCTCGGCCGTGGAGCGGGCGCCGGACGGCGACGGCTCCGCGGAGATCGGTGAGCTGGTCGGCCGGCTCACCGCCGACGAGGCCATGGACCGCGAGACCCGCGGCCGCCTGCTCGGCCGCCTGGCCCGACTGCTGGGCCACAGCGCGCGCCGGGCGGGCGCCGCGGGCGTCGCGCGCGGCCGCTGGATGGCCGACCTGCTCATCGCGACCGCGCCGCACATCCCGATCCGCGACCTGGAGAGCCTGACCGCCCACCACCACGGGCTGACCGGCGAGGAGCTGGCCGACAACCTGGTCAAGGTGGCCGCCAACGGCACCATGGCCGTGGGCGCGGCCGGCGGCGCGCTGGCGGCGGTGCAGTTCACCGCGCCGCCGATGCTGCTCACCGCGCCCGCGCAGCTCGCCGCCGAGACCCTGGTGGTGGCCGCGATCGAGGTCAAGCTGATCGCCGAGCTGCACGAGGTCTACGGCGTGCGGGTGCAGGGCTCGGGCGCCGCGCGCGCCGCCGCGTTCCTGACCTCCTGGGCCAGGCAGCGCGGCATCAACCCCCTGGAGAGCGGCTCGCTCACGAACGCGCTGGGCTCGGCCGCCAAGACCGCCCTCCGCAAACGCCTGCTGCGCACCATGGGCCGCAGCATGACCACCATGGGGCCGTTCCTCACCGGCGCCGCCGCCGGGGCGACCCTCAACCGGACCGCGACCAAGCGCCTGGCCACGACCGTGCGCAACGACCTCCGCAAGAACACCGGGGGCCCCGCCTCCCTGCCGGGCGGCTCCCCCCAGCTCGGTCCTGCGGACTAGCGCCGAACCCGCTCCGCGATCGGGGCCCTGCCCCGCGGCCCCGATCCCGGAGGGGCCGGCGCTCAGGCGAACTCCAGTTCGCCGGCGACCGAGTCCCGCCCGGTGAGCCACATCCCCAGCGCCTCCCGCGTCCCCCGCACCTGCGGCCCGCGCCCCACGGGCCGGTGCCCGTCGGTCGGCACCAGCCGGTGCCGCAGCACCCGCCGGTTGAGCCACAGGCTGAGCTGGAGGCCCTCGCGGAAGACGGCGGTGGCGACCTCGTCGGGGACCTGCCGGCGCAGGCCGAGCCCGCGCACGACGTCCTGGTGGTGCACGCCGAGGTCGCCCAGCAGCAGGCCGGCGGCGAGGCGGCTGGTGGTGCTGGGGTTGTCGGCCCAGTGGCGGGCCCACTCCATCAGGCGCTCGCGCGAGATCTGCCGGGCGCGGTCGGCCTGGGCCTGGTTGGCGGCGTTGATGCGCGGCCCGTAGGGCAGGTAGGAGGTCGGGTAGTCCAGCCCGATGACGTGTCCGAGCACGTCGCGGGGCGCCCACTCGGTGCACAGGGTGGTGCCGGCGTCGAAGTCGTCGTCGGACAGTCCGTCGAGCGTCTCGATGAGACGGTGCCGCTCGGCGCGCAGCGCGTCCTCGTAGGGCAGGCGCATCGTGGTCGGTCCCTTCGTCGCTCGGGGGAACGACCACGATACGCAGGCGCCGCGCGGGGCCATTAATTGACCCCCGGTCCAATGGCCGTGCGGCCGCTAGACCTCGATCTTCAGGTGCGCCGGCAGCTCGCCGGTGCCCTTGGCCCACTGCCGGGCCGCCACGCGGGTGGCCAGCAGCCGCGCGACCTCCATGCCGATGCCCATCACCACGACCCAGCCGATGGCCTCGCTCAGCGCGACCTCGGGGGATTCGGGGTTGGTCGGCGGCTCCTTGCCGGTGGTCTTCTTCCAGGCCATCGCGATCGCCTTCTTGGCCGCGAAACCGCCCGCGAAGGCGGCCCCGCCGGCCAGGACCCGCCAGCCGATGTCGCCCTTGTCCGCCATCATCGTCCTCCCGTCGTCCAGCGTCGTCCCCGACGCTACCGGACCACCGCTACCTCACCACTCTGCCCGCTGAGCGGCGATGATCACGTCCGGGGGAGGGGGTTATTCGCATGCGTCCGGCGCCGATGTCAATACGATTGGGGCATGACAGAACAGCCGCGTACGCCGAACGTCCCTCCCAAGCCCTCCCTGGACGGCCTGGAGGGCAAGTGGGTACGCCGCTGGGACGACGACGGCACCTACCGCTTCGACCGTACCCGCCCGCGCGCCGAGGTCTACTCCATCGACACCCCGCCGCCCACGGTCAGCGGTTCCCTGCACGTCGGGCACGCCTTCTCCTACACCCACACCGACACCGTCGCCCGCTACCAGCGGATGCGCGGGCGCGCGGTGTTCTACCCGATGGGGTGGGACGACAACGGCCTGCCCACCGAGCGCCGCGTCCAGAACTACTTCGGCGTGCGGTGCGACCCGTCGCTGCCCTACGACCCCTCGTTCGAGCCGCCCGACAAGCCCGACCCCAAGAAGCAGATCCCGATCTCGCGGCGCAACTTCATCGAGCTGTGCGAGCGGCTCACCGAGGTCGACGAGAAGGCGTTCGAGGAGATGTGGCGTCGCATCGGCCTGTCGGTCGACTGGGGCCACCTCTACACCACGATCGGCGACACCGCGCGGGCCGCGTCGCAGCGGGCGTTCCTGCGCAACCTCGCGCGCGGCGAGGCGTACATGTCCGAGGCGCCCACGCTGTGGGACGTCACCTTCCGCACCGCCGTCGCGCAGGCCGAGCTGGAGGACCGCGAGCAGCCCGGCGCGTTCTACCGGCTGCGCTTCGACGGCGGCGAGCGCCCGGTCTACATCGAGACGACCCGGCCCGAGCTGCTGCCCGCGTGCGTCGCGCTGGTCGCCCACCCCGACGACGAGCGCTACCGGGAGCTGTTCGGCACGACGGTCCGCACGCCGCTGTTCGGTGTGGAGGTCCCGGTCCTGGCGCACCGGCTGGCCGAGCCCGACAAGGGGTCGGGCATCGCGATGATCTGCACGTTCGGCGACGTCACCGACGTGGTGTGGTGGCGCGAGCTGGACCTGCCCACGCGTGCGGTCGTCGGCTGGGACGGGCGGCTGGTCGCCGACCCGCCCGCCGGGGTGCCGGCCGGGCCGTACGCCGAGCTCGCGGGCAAGACGGTCTTCTCGGCCAAGGAGCGCGTGGTCGAGATGCTGCGCGAGTCCGGCGACCTGGACGGGGAGCCGCGCAAGATCACCCGGCCGGTGAAGTTCTACGAGAAGGGCGCCAAGCCCCTGGAGATCGTCACCACCCGGCAGTGGTACATCCGCAACGGCGGCCGCGACCAGGACGTCCGGGCGGCGCTGCTGGAGCGGGGCCGCGAGCTGCGCTGGCACCCGCCCTACATGCGGGCCCGCTACGAGAACTGGGTCGAGGGCCTGAACGGCGACTGGCTGATCTCGCGGCAGCGGTTCTTCGGCGTGCCGATCCCGGTCTGGTACCCGCTGGACGGCGCGGGCGAGCCCGACCACACCGCGCCGATCGTCCCGGCCGAGGCGTCGCTGCCGGTGGACCCGGCCTCCGACGTGCCGCCGGGCTACACCGAGGACCAGCGCGGCAAGCCGGGCGGTTTCATGGCCGACCCCGACATCATGGACACCTGGGCGACCTCGTCGCTGACGCCGCAGATCGCCGGCGGCTGGGAGCGCGACGCCGACCTGTTCGGGCGGGTGTTCCCGTTCAGCCTGCGACCGCAGGCGCACGACATCATCCGCACCTGGCTGTTCTCGACGGTCGTGCGCGCGCACCTGGAGAACGGCTCGCTCCCGTGGAGCGACGTGGCGCTGTCGGGCTGGATCCTGGACCCCGACCGCAAGAAGATGTCCAAGTCCAAGGGCAACGTGGTCACCCCGATCGCGCTGCTGGAGGAGTACGGCTCGGACGCGGTGCGCTACTGGGCGGCCAGCGGGCGGCCCGGTACCGACACCGCCTTCGACACCGGGCAGATCAAGGTCGGCCGGCGGCTGGCCATCAAGATCCTGAACGCGTCGAAGTTCGTGCTGGGCTTCGGGGAGGCCGGCGACGCGGGCGGGGAGATCTGGTACCCGCTGGACCTCAGCATGCTCGCGGCGCTGCGCACGGTCGTCGCCGAGGCGACCGAGGCGTTCGAGGGCTACGACTACACGCGGGCGCTGGAGCGGACCGAGCGGTTCTTCTGGGAGTTCTGCGACGACTACCTGGAGCTGGTCAAGCAGCGCGCCTACGGGGAGGGCCGCGAGGCCGAGTCGGCGCGGGCGGCGCTGAACACCGCGCTGTCGGTGCTGCTGCGGCTGTTCGCGCCGGTGCTGCCGTTCGTGACCGAGGAGGTCTGGTCGTGGTGGCGGGAGGGCTCGGTCCACCGCGCGGCGTGGCCGGAGGCGGCCGAGCTGCCGGAGGGCGGCGACCCGACGCTGCTGCCGGTGGCCGCCGAGGCGCTGCGGCAGATCCGCAAGGCCAAGTCGGAGGCGAAGCTGTCGATGCGCGCCGAGCTGTCGCGGGTGGAGGTCACCGGCGCCCGCGCCGGTGACCTGGCGGAGGTCGCGGCCGACCTGCGGGCCGCCGGGCGCATCGAGGACCTGGTGCTGGACGGGCAGGACGCCGGCGCGCCGCTGGCGGTGGCGGTGACCTTCGCCGAGCAGCCGCAGGGCTGATCCGGCGCGGCAGCGGCCCGTCCCGACGCCGGCCGTTCCCCTCACGCGGGGCGGCCGGCGTCGGCGTTCGCGGCGTCCTCGGCGTCGCGCGCGGCCGCGCCGACCGCCTGCAGCACGCCGCCCAGCACCCGGACGGCGAGGTCCCGCACCTGGTCGCGCTCCAGGTCGCCGCCCGCCAGCCACGACACCGTCGCGCCCTCCACGAACGACAGCCATCCGTCCAGCGCGACCCGCAGCGTCGGCGGCGGGGTGCGTTCGCCGGTCAGGCCCTGCGAGAGCGCGGCCAGCAGGCGGCGGCGCACGCGGTGGTGGAAGTCGATCACCTCGGCGTCCACGCCGATGCCGCCGCTGGTGACGGTCTGGAAGGCCGAGCGGTGCGCGTCGGCCCACCACAGGAAGCCGTCCAGGGTGCGGGTCAGCCGCTCGGTGGGCGACAGGTCCCCGTACTCCTCGGCCAGCGCGTTCAGCGCCTCGGCGGCCTGCTGGATGACGGCGAGGAACAGCCCGCGCTTGCTGGCGAAGTAGTAGTAGATCAACCCCTTGGCCACGCCCGCGGCGGCGGCGATCTCGTCGATGGACATCGCGTCGTAGGGGCGGTCGGCGAACAACCGCCCGGCGGCCTCCAGGATCGCCGCGCGGCGGGCCTCGCCGCGCGGGCCCCGCCGGGACCCCTCTTGACTTTCGTTCAAATCGCTCTCCATATTAGATCCGAGTCTAATTGGGTGGTGGTCGCGGTCGTGAAGTCACGCAGGGTCAAAACCAGCGGGGTCGGATTGTCGGTGCGTGAGCACCCGGCGCGTGAGCACGGGGCGGGCCGGGCGGCCCCGACCATCGTGCTGGTCCACGGCTACCCCGACAACCAGGGGGTGTGGGAGCCGGTCGCCGAGCGCCTGGCGGGGCGCTTCCACGTGGTCACCTACGACGTGCGCGGCGCGGGCGCCTCGACCCGTCCGCGCCGGACGCGGGCCTACGCCATGGAGCACCTGAACGCCGACCTGCGCGCGGTGGCCGACGCGGTGTCGCCGGACCGCCCGGTGCACCTGGTCGGCCACGACTGGGGCTCGGTGCAGTCCTGGGGCGCGGTCACCGGGGACGCGCTCGCCGGGCGGGTCGCCTCGTTCACCTCGATCTCCGGGCCGTGCATCGAGCACTTCGGGCAGTGGGTGCGCGACCGGCTGCGGCGGCCCACGCCCCGGCACCTCGGGGAGTTGGCGGGGCAGTTCGCGCGGTCGTGGTACCTGGTGTTCGGCGCGGTCCCGGGCGTCCCGCAGCTGGTGTGGCGGCTGGGCGGGGCGCGGCTGTTCCCCGTCCTGATCGCGCGGATGGAGGGGATCGAGCGGCGGCGCGATCCGGCGTTCCTCAAGGACGCGCTGTACGGGATGAAGCTGTACCGGGCCAACGCGCTGCGCTTCCTGCGGCCGGGCCGCCTGTGCCGCACGGAGGTCCCGGTGCAGGTGATCGCGCCGACGCGGGACGCGTTCGTGTCACCGCACCAGTCGCGCGACCTGACCGCCTACGTGGACCGCTACTGGCGGCGCGAGCTGCCGACCGGGCACTGGGGCGCGGTGCGCAAGGACCCGGCGACGGTCGCGTCCTGGATCGCCGAGTTCGTGGAGCACGCGGAAGGGGCGCCGGAGGCGGCGGGGCTGCGCGCCGCGCGGGTGCCGGCCGTAGGAGAGGTCCTGGCGGGGAGCGTGGCATGAGCGAGATCGACGAGCGGCATCCGGTCATCACGCCGCGGCGGGTGAGGTTCGACTGGGCGGACACGCCGCTGCACTGGATCCCGGACGAGCCGGTGGCCACGCACTTCATCAACGTCCTGCACCTGCTGCTGCCCGCCGGGGAGCGGTGGTTCGTGCACGTCTACAAGCAGACGCTGCCGCTGGTGGAGGACGAGCGGCTGCGCAAGGAGATCAAGGGGTTCATGGGGCAGGAGGCCGTGCACGCCTACTCCCACCAGGGCGTGCTCGACCGGCAGATGCTCGCCCAGGGCCTGGACCCGCGCCCGCTCACCCGCCGGATCGAGTGGATGTTCCACCACATGCTGGGCGACCGGCCGCCGCTGCCGGTCCTCACCCGGCGGCAGTGGCTGAACTTCCGCGTCGGGGTGATCGCGGGGATCGAGCACTACACCGCCGTGCTCGGCCAGTGGATCCTGGACGCGCGCGAGCTGGACGAGGCGGGCGCCGACCCCACGATGATGGACCTGCTGCGCTGGCACGGGGCCGAGGAGGTCGAGCACCGGTCGGTGGCGTTCGACGTGTACCGGTACATGTCGGGGGCGTACTGGCGGCGGTTCGTCACGTTCTTCGTCGGGGTGCTGGCGATGCCGCTGATGGTCTACGCGGGCGCGGCCTACCTGTGCCGGGCCGACCCGACGCTGAAGGGCGTGCGGCCGCGCGTGCGCGACTACCGGCGGGCGGTGCGGCGCGGGATCTTCCCCGGCAACCGCTTCATGATCGCGGCCGCGCGGGCCTACCTGCGGCGCGACTACCACCCGTCGAAGGAGTGCTCGACGCAGAAGGCGCTGGACTATCTCGCCGTCTCCCCGGCCGCCCGCGCCGCCGGGTACAAACCGTCGTAATCCTTACGTTCCTCGCGGGTAGCCACTAACGTAAGTGCTCACTGACAGCGTCTGCCCGCGAGGAGCCGCCACGTGACGGATCTGGACACCTACCGGCGCCGGGCGCGGTCCTGGCTGGAGGAGCGCGCCGCCGGCCTGCCGCCCGAGCCCGGCCTGGACGAGGCCCGCGCGTTCATGGCCGACCTGTACGACGCCGGCTACTCGGGCATCACCTGGCCGGCCGAGTACGGCGGCCAGGGCCTGTCGGCCGCCGAGGAGCGCGCCTTCCAGCAGGCCGCCCGCGACGTGGCGCTGCCGGTCGGGGTGTTCGGCATCGGCCTCGGCATGTGCGGGCCGACGCTGCTGTCGATCGGCACCGAGGGGCAGAAGCGCCGCTACGTCCCGCCGCTGCTGCGCGGCGAGGAGATCTGGTGCCAGATGTTCTCCGAGCCCGGCGCGGGGTCGGACGTGGCGTCCCTGCAGACCCGCGCGACCCTGGACGGCGACACCTGGGTGATCAACGGCCAGAAGGTGTGGACCTCGGTCGCCCGGCAGGCCGACTTCGGGCTGCTGATCGCCCGCACCGACCCCGAGGCGCCCAAGCACCAGGGCATCACGATGTTCGTCGTCGACATGCACGACCCGGGCGTGACGGTCCGGCCGCTGCGCGACATGACCGGCGAGTCCCACTTCAACGAGATCTTCTTCGACGACGTGCGGGTGGCGCCGGACCAGGTCGTCGGCGAGGTGAACGGCGGCTGGTCGGCGGCGGTGACGACGCTGCTGCACGAGCGGGTGTCGATCGGGATGGGCGCGGCGCGCACCGAGCGGCCCGCCTCGTTCGCCGCGCTGAAGGCGGCCGCCGCCGGGCGCGGCCTGCTCGCCGACCCGGCCGTCCGCGACCGCCTGGTGGACCTCTACCTGCAAGAACGCGCCTTCGACCTGCTGAACGCGCGGATGTCGCAGGAGGTCAAGGCGGGGATCATGCCGGGCGCGCGCGGCTCGGTGGTCAAGCTGCTGCTGGCCGACCTCACCCTGGACAGTGCCGACGTCGCCAGCGAGATCCTCGGCCCCGACACCGTCGCCCACGACGACGAGGGCAGGATCGCCCGCGCGCTGTCCTGGGGGCCGGGCATGGCCCTGGGCGGCGGCACCAACGAGATCATGAAGAACATCATCGGCGACCGGGTCCTCGGCCTGCCCCGCGAACCGCAGGTGGACCGGACCGTCCCGTTCAAGGACCTGAAGGTCGGCACGCAGGCGAAGGAGGCGGGCGCGTGAGGCTCATCCCCACCGACGAGCAGAAGGACCTGGCGGCGGCCGTCCGCTCGTTCCTGGCCGCAAACGCGCCCATGGCCAAGGTGCGCGAGACGGCCGAGTCGTCCGACTCCTACGACCGCCCCCTCTGGGAGCGCCTGTCCGGCGAGCTGGGCCTGCCGGGCCTGCTGGTCCCCGAGGGGCACGGCGGCGCGGGCGCGGGCCACGCCGACCTGGCGGCGGCCCTGGAGGAGCTGGGGGCGGCCCTGACCCCCTCGCCCCTGCTGGCGTCGGTCTTCGCGACGAACGCGCTGCTCGCGTCCGGCGACGACGAGGCGGCCAAGGACCTGCTGCCGGGCATCGCGGCGGGCACCACGATCGCGACGTTCTCGGTGCCGGTCCTCGGCGACCCGGCGGTCCGCGTCGCGGGCGGCGCGCTGACGGGCACCTTGCCGCGCGTGCTGAACGGCGCGGACGCCGACCTGATCCTGTGCGCGGCGATCACCGGCGACGGCTCCCCGCTCTCCCTCTACGCGATCGAGGGCGGCGCGGGCGCCCGCACCCCGCTGACCACGCTGGACCTGACCCGCCCGCAGGCGCGCGTGGAGCTGGACGGCGTCCCGGCCCGCCGGATCGGCCCGGAGGACGCGACGGAGGCGATCGCCCGCGCCGTGGACCTGTGCTCGGTGGCCCTGGCGGCCGAGCAGCTCGGCGGCCTGCGCCGCTGCCTGGACACGATCGTGGAGTACGCGAAGCTGCGCGTGCAGTTCGGCCGCTTCGTGGGCTCGTTCCAGGGCGTCAAGCACAAGCTGGCCGACATGCACTGCACGCTGGAGCAGGCGGAGTCGATCGTCCGCCACGCCGCCTGGGCGGCCGACGAGGACCCGGCCGACCTGCCCGTGGCCGCCGCGCTGGCGCAGTCCTACATGGGCCGCGCCTACTTCGGGGTGGCGAAGGACCACCTGCTGCTGCACGGCGGCATCGGCTTCACCTGGGAGCACGACGCGCACCTGTACTACAAGCGCGCGAAGACCGACGAACTCCTGCTGGGCGCCCCGCGCCACCACCGCGAGCGCCTGGCCGGACACCTGGGCCTGCTGGCCTGACGAGAGCCCCCGGGCGGGGCGGCGGTTCGCACCCTGCCGCCCCGCCCGGGTCCTACGGGCGTGCGCCCTGCCGCCGGGTCAGAAGGTGCAGGGCTGGTGCTTGATGCCGTTGATGAAGTTGGAGTAGAGGCGGTCCGGGCGGCCCGTGGAGCGGATGTCGGGGACGCGGGTGAACAGCTCGCGGAACATGACGGTGATCTCGCGGCGGGCCAGGTTGGCGCCCAGGCAGAAGTGGGGTCCGGGGCCGCCGAAGCCGACGTGGGGATTGGGCGAGCGCGTGATGTCGAAGGCGTGGGGGTCCTTGAACACCGTCTCGTCGCGGTTGGCGGAGTTGTAGAACAGCAGGACCTTGTCGCCCGCCTTGTACTCGTGGCCGTTCATCTCGTGGTCGCGGGTCAGCGTGCGGCGGAACTGGATCACCGGCGTCGCCATCCGCACGATCTCCTCGACGGCGCCGGCGATGCGGCCGTCGAAGTCGCCGAGCAGCAGTTCGCGCTGGTCGGGGTTCCGGGTCAGCAGCCGCAGGCCGTGCGTCATCGCGTTGCGGGTCGTCTCGTTGCCCGCCACCACCAGCAGGATGAAGAACGAGCCGATCTCCTGGTCGGTCAGCGACTCGCCGTCGATGTTGGCCGTGACCAGCGCCGACACCAGGTCGTCGCCGGGGTCGCGGCGGCGCCTGCGGGCCAGCTTCATCGCCAGGTGGTTCAGCTCGTAGCCCGCCGCCAGGCCCTGCGCCAGCCCGTACAGGACGCTGCCGCGGGTGATGCCCTGCTCGGCGAAGCGGTGGCCGCCGCTGTACTCCGGGTCGCCGATGCCCAGGATGATGTTGGTCCGGCTGTAGACCATCGGCCGGTCCTTCGGCGCGATGCCCATCATGTCGCAGATGACCTGCACGGGCAGGCGGGCGGCGACCTGCGACACGAAGTCGCCGGGGCCTTCGCGCAGCAGGTCGTCCACAATCCGCGTCGCGGTCGCCTGGAGGTCGGCCTCCAGCTTGGCGAGCACGCGCGGGGTGAACGCGCGGGAGACGATGCGGCGGATCTTGGCGTGCCGCGGGTCGTCCATGTTGATCATGGAGCCGAAGTACTTGGCCAGGTAGGGTGGCAGGTCGGCGATGCTGTTGGAGCACGGCTCGCTGCTGAACACCTCGGCGTTGCGGCTCGCCTCCACGACGTCGGCGTGCCGCACCAGCGCGTGGTAGCCGGCGCCGTTCTTGATGAACGGCAGCTTCAGCTCCCGGAAGAAGGTCGGGTGCTCGCGGGCGCGCAGCGCCGCGAACGCCGCCTCGCGCTCGCGGCGGGGCAGCGACCAGAAGTCCAGATCCGACAGGTTGATCTCGTCGTGCGTCAGCGTCGTCACGCCGCACCGTCCTCGGGGCCCGGAAGGCAGAACCTGGTTCGGTTTCCATGCAATCCGGGCCCCGGGCACGGCGTCAAGGGATCAGGCGGTGCTGATCAGGCCGTGCTGGTCAGGCCGTGCCGATCAGGCCGTGATGATGCGGCGGTGCAGCACCGCGCGCTCCACGGCCGTCCACGCGGTGGTGGTCAGGAGGTAGACGCCGGCGGCGAGCGGGACGAACGCCGCGAACAGCACCGTGCCGTAGGGGAGCACGCGGGCGATCCGGCCCATCGGGCCCTCGGCCGTCACGCGGCTGGAGGTCCACCACGCGACGGCGGTCAGCAGGGCGAACAGCGCGAGGAAGGTGAGGGACGGCGCGGAGAACAGGCCGAGGCCCAGGGCGCTGATCCAGTTCTGGCCCAGCGGCGCGGCCAGCAGCGTGTGGCCCAGCAGCAGGTTCTGGTGCCCGGCGATCGTCGCCGACATGAACACCCGGTTCAGCACCAGGAAGAACGGCGCCTGCGCGAACGCCGGGCCGATCCCCGCGAACAGCGAGACCCCCTCCTTCCGGTAGAGGGCGAGGGTCTCCTGCTGGAGGCGCTGCGGGTTCCTGGCGTGCCGCTTCTGCAGCGCCTGGATCTTCGGCGCGAGCAGCGTGCGGGCGCGCTCGCCCCTGGCGCCCTTGACCGCCAAAGGGATGAGCAGGAGGCGGACGGCCAGGGTGAACACGACGATCGCGGCCGTGGCCGCCAGCTCGCCGGCATAGGGGGACAGCGCGTCGGACAGGCCGTTGACCAGGGAGTACGCAACGGACACGGGCGCGTCGAGCAAGAACATCGAAAGCCTTTCGGGAACGGAGGAGCAGGGCGCGTGCCGCTCAGGCGGCCGTGCTCTCCAGACCCGGTGCCCTCGGGCGCGGCCGTCCCGCCGCGTCGGGGTCGCGCTGCGGCAGGAACGCCGTGCGCAGCGTGCGTTCGCGCAGCGTCGTGCGCAGCCGCGCCAGCGCCGAACGGGGCTCGCGCGCGGCGGCGGCCAGGCGCCGGGCCGCCAGCACCAGCAGGCCCGCGACCGTCAGCGTCGCCAGCGCGGTCAGCACGCCCTGGCCCATCAGGAAGTCGCCCACGCCGACCAGCCGCAGCAGCGCGGCGAAGATCAGCAGCATGGCGGGTCCCTTCCCGGGGTTCGTCCTGTCGACGCGCGGGGGCGGCCGATGGTTCCTCACAGTAGTAG
This sequence comes from Spirillospora sp. CA-253888, assembly GCA_050936435.1. Classification (GTDB taxonomy): domain Bacteria; phylum Actinomycetota; class Actinomycetes; order Streptosporangiales; family Streptosporangiaceae; genus Spirillospora. The sequence goes on along the minus strand of JBNJMT010000001.1, from coordinate 1,380,710 downwards.
CAGGACCGCGAGCGCGGCCAGGACGGTCACGGCGGTCGCGCCGGTGATCCACGGCATCCGCGCGCCGATCGCCGCGTCGCGGTCGGGGTCGCGCGCCCAGAACGTCAGGGCCGAGCTGAGCGCCCGGCCGCCGCCGAACGCCAGGCCCGCCAGCGCGCAGGCCGCCAGGCCCTGGTGGCTCAGCAGCAGGCCCAGGGCCAGGACGTAGGGGCTGCTCGCCGACACGTACGTCCGGACCCCCGTGCCCATCTCGAAGCCGAACTGCAGCGACCCCCGCCGCAGCCGGAACTGCAGCACCTCCTGCGGGATCTGGCGCGCGTTCTGCGGCAGCGGGATCGCCAGCCAGCCCAGCTCGCGCGCCACGCCCAGCGCCGCGACCAGCACGATCAACGCCGTCCTGGCCTGGGACGGCAGCGGTTCCGCCAGCCCCGACAGCAGCCAGATCACCGTCGCGCTGAGGGTGCCCCCGATCAGGAGTCCGAGGGTGAAAACGGCCAGGACCTCGCCCTGCCGTACAGGAGCCCGCCAACCTGGCGAGAACAGCACGGATTCGCTGTTACGCGTTCAAACACTGCCCGACAGCGCGAATCCGGCCAGCGCCCCGACCGCCGCCCAGCACAGCACGGTCGCGTCCAGCGCGGCCGCCGCCACCGCCAGCAGCGCGAGCACCGCCACCGGCAGCAGCGGCTCGGTCAGCCCCCGGCGCAGCCGCCCGGCGGTCAGTTGCGGCACGAGGTCGCCTTGCGGCAGATCGTCTTGTACCAGTTGCCGCGCTTGGACTTCTTCCAGCCGTCGTGGCAGCGCCAGGTCACGCCCCGGCGGCAGCTCCCGCAGCGGCTGGAGTAGGACCACAGCCAGCCGTCCCACCCGCTGCCGTAGCACGCGCTGGGGCGCAGCTTGTAGCGGCCCGGGTCCGACACCCCGGACTTGTGGAAGCCCTTGTACTTGCCGCTGGTCCGGCAGCACACCGAGCACACCAGGCTCGGCCCGCAGCCGGGGGAGCAGTTGTGGTTGCTCGCGTACGACGGGCAGCGCGGGTAGATGTCGTAGTAGCCGCGCGCGCTGTACCCGGCGGCGATCGCCTGCCGCGCGGGCGGGAACACGCCCAGCGCGTTCAGCCCGACCGTCGCGCCCGCCGCCGCGAGCCCCGCGAGCACGCCCCGCCGCGCGGGGCGGAACCGCGGCCCGTCCTCGTGGTGCGCGCGCCGCCGCACCCGCTCGGCCCCCGCCGGGCGGGGCCCGCTCAGCGGGGGGACGTCCTCCAGCTCGATCATCTCGCCACCTCCGGCTCCATCAGCTCGCGCAACGCCTCGGGGGAGCCGACCGGCTCGGCCGAGCGCACCCGCCCGGCCTCGTCCACCAGCACCGCGAACGGCGTGGCCGGCACCCGGTAGTCCTCGAACAGCCCCCCGAGCTCGCCCTCCAGCACCGTGATCTCCGGGGCGAGGCCCCCCGGCGCGGGTCCGGCGAAGACCGCGCGCAGCGGGCGGCCCAGCCCGCCGGCGGCCTCCAGCACCTCGGTGCACACCCCGCAGTCGCGGTCCAGGAACAGCAGCAGGCCGGGGCCGAGCCGCTCGAACGCCGGGGCGCGCGCGCCCGGCGGCGGCCCCAGCTCCGAGGGGCGCGGCGCGCCCTGCGACAGCGCGTGCACCTGCCGGACCAGGCCGGCGACCACCAGGGCCAGCAACCCGATCGCCAGCCACGACAGCAGCAGCGCGCTGGTCTGGAAACTCATCCGGCCGCGTTCCTCTCCTTGACGACCATCGCCTGCGGGAGCGTCCACAGCAGCACCGCCAGGGTCGCGCCCGCGACGGCGACCACGGCCAGCTCGGCGGCGCGGGACGGGACCGTCCCGGCCGTACCGGCGGCGGCGAGGACGGCCAGCGCGGCGGCGCGCACCGCCACCCACACCGTCATCGGCGTCCCGGTCCCGGCGCAGCCGCACGGGACGCCCCGGCGCGTGCGCGCCACATGCCCGCCGTAGACGGCGTAGGCGGCCAGCAGGACCGCGCCGGACGCCAGCCCGGCCCGCAGCAGGGCTGGCTCGCCGAGGACGGCGCCCGCGGCGCTCACGCCCCCGGCCGCGGCCTCCGCCGCGATCACGGCCGCCGCGACCGGGACGATCAGCGCCTCCGGGACCGTGCGCTGGGCCCGCAGCGCGGCCGCCAGCGACCCCGGCCGCCGCAGCTGCCCGGCCAGCGACGCCAGCAGCACCAGGGGGACCGCCACCGCGGCGACCCCGGCCAGCAGCCCGCTCAACCCCGGACCGCCTCGATCGTCAGCTCCGCCAGCCGCCGCGGCGCCTCGCGCACCCGGTCCTCGTCCGGCAGCACCGTCACCAGCAGCGACCGCAGCGCCAGCAGGAAGTAGGGGCCCTGGCCCTCCACGGTGTCCTGGAACAGCTCGCCGCCCGCCACCGACGCGCCCCGCCAGCCCGGCAGCCGCCGCCTGTTCTTGGCGGTCAGCGCCGAGATCTCCAGCAGGCCGAGGCCCGGGACCTCCTTGACCAGCTCGGCGGGCTCGGGCACCACGGCGCGGCCGCGCGCGGCGGCGGTGATCCCGTCGTCGTGCTCGGTGAGGCGCAGCTTGCCGAAGAACGCCACCGCGTCGGCCGGGCGGCCGTGGTACAGGTGCGTGAACACCGCGTGCCGGCGCCCCTCCCAGACGGCGGCGAGCACCGGGTCGTTCACGCCGGTGTCGGGGTCGCGGGCCGCGGTGTGGCCGACCCGCAGCCGCCCGCCCTGGACCCGGAACTCCTGGCGGAAGCGGTCCACGCCGACGTCCTCGGCCCAGGCCTCGGCGTCGGCGCGCGTGCCGCTGGAGATCTCGTGCAGGCGCTGCCCGTCGGCGATCCGCGCCACCGAGGTGCAGGGGCGGCCGAGATCATGGGTGCCGGCCAGCCGGACCCGGGTGCCGTCGAGGGAGCGGTGTGTGACCTGTCGGCGCACTGCCAGGCCCTCCCAATACGGGACGAAGGGGTTGGGACGGGGCTGACGCTACGCGCCCTCGGGGATCAATGGGAGAAAACTGCCGGAAGTGGCCATAGGGCGATGACCAGGTAAAGTCACGCCGTGAATCGTTCCAACCTCACCGTCCCTCCGGCCGGCACGCCCGCGCCCCGGCCCCACCCCGACGCCGTGATCGGGGAGAGGCTCGGCCCGCACTACGCCAGGTGCTTCGGCTGCGGCCCCGACCACCCGACCGGGCTGCACCTGGAGGCCGTCAGCCACGACGGACTGAGCGTGACCGCGGAGTTCACGGTCGGCGAGGTGCACCAGGGCGCGCCCGGACTCGCCCACGGCGGCGTTTTGGCGACGGCCATGGACGAGGCGCTCGGTATGGTCGTCTGGCTGCTGCGCAAGCCCTATGTCACCGGACGGCTGGAGACCGACTACCTGCTGCCGGTGTCGGTGGGCACCACGCTGCACATCCGGACCCGCTGCACCGGGGTCGTCGGCCGCAAGGCCTACCTGGAGGCCGAGGCCCGGATGGGCGCCCCCGACGGCCCGGTGGCCGTGCGGGGCGCGGCGCTGTTCGTCGAGGTGCCGGTCTCGCACTTCAGCGAGCACGGCGACGGCAGCGGCGGAATGGACCCCGAGCGTGAGGTGAACCCGTGAGCAAGGTGGACGTGCTGATCCGGCGCTTCGACCCCGACCTGCCGCTGCCCTCCTACGCCCACCCCGGCGACGCGGGCGCCGACCTGGTCGCGGCCGTGGACGTCGAGCTGCCGCCCGGCGAGCGCGCGGTCGTCCCCACCGGCATGGGCATCGCCCTGCCGGACGGCTACGCCGCCTTCGTGCACCCCCGGTCCGGTTTGGGCGCTAAGTTGGGGGTGACCATCGTCAACGCACCCGGTACGGTCGATGCCGGCTATCGGGGTGAGATCAGGGTGACCCTGCTGAACACCGACCCTCGCGAGACCGTCCGGCTGCGCCGCGGCGACCGCATCGCGCAGCTGGTCGTGCAGCGGGTGGAGCATGCGGTCTTCCACGAGGTCACCGAACTTCCCGGATCGTCTCGGGGCGCCGCTGGTTTCGGCTCCACCGGGGGATTCTCCCGGGATGATGAGCACAGTCGAGAAGGAGCGTGAGTCGTGGCTTTTGGACGTCGCCGGCAGGCCGATGAGCCCGCCAAGGAGCCCGAGCTGACCGACGAGGAGACCGTCGTGGAGGACGAGGCCCCCGCCAAGGCGGCTCCTGCCGAGGGCGGCCCCTGGGACTCCGAGCAGGAGTACCCCGACCTCCAGCGCCTGGACTTCGGCTCCATGCAGGTGCCGATCGCGCCGGGCCTGGGCTTCCAGGTCAACTTCGAGGCCACCCAGGTGGACGAGGAGGGCAACCCCCTCGACGGCCGCCCGGTCGCGGTGCTGGTGCAGTACGAGGAGAGCGCCATGCAGCTCCAGGTGTTCGCCGCGCCCAAGCGCAGCGGCATCTGGGAGGACGTGCGGCGCGAGACCGCCAACGACATCCAGGAGGAGGCCGGCGGCCAGACCCAGGAGGGCGAGGGCCCGTTCGGCCCCGAGCTCTTGGCCATGGTCCCCGCGGCGCTGACCGAAGAGGTCCTCGCCGAGATGCCGGACGAGGTCAAGGAGCAGATCCCGGCCGAGTTCATCGAGCAGGGCTGGGCGCCGCAGATCATCCGCTTCCTGGGCGTGGACGGCCCGCGCTGGTTCCTGCAGGCCGTGGTGCAGGGCGCCGCGATCGAGGACGAGGAGCAGTGGCAGGTCCTGGAGGACGTGTTCCGGGGCATCGTGGTGGTGCGCGGCGACGCGCCGATGCCGCCGCGCGAGCTGCTGGAGCTGCAGATCCCCAAGGAGTTCTCCGAGGCGTCCGAGGAGGCCGAGGAGGGCAACGAGGAGACCTTCAACCCGTTCGAGCGCGGCCCGGAGATCACCGAGGTCCGCTGAGCCCGTCGCCTGTCGCCCGCCCCGGCCGCCCGGCCGGGGCGGGCTTCGGCTTCTCCAGGGCGCGGACGCGGGCCGGCAGGTAGCGCTGCTCGGGGACGCCGGTGGTGAGCCGCGCGGCCCCTCCGCCATGGCGACGGCCACGGCGTGGTCGAGGGTGACGACGGGGTCGGACGCCTCTCGCCACGGCGCCGAAAGAATCTTCGGCGCGGGGCTTGCCCGCCGCCGCCGCCGGGAGGTCAATCGAGGCATGTCGAAGAAGACGCGCAAACGCCGGGCCCGCAAGCGCAGCAAGGCCAACAAGGGCAAGCGCCCCTGCGCCCGCCGCTAGTCGGAGATCATCTCGAAGGGCATGGCGTGGGTCACGCCGACCTGCCGCCCCGCCTCCTCCACGATGCCGCCCAGGAACCCCTCGGGGTCGAAGTCCTGCCCCAGGTTGTCGAAGTAGACCTTGTGCGCCTTCAGGGAGGCCACGCCCGCGGCCAGGTGCCCGGTCACGTCCACGTAGTGGGTGGGGTCCGGGGACGAGGCGTACAGCACGAACCGCGTGCCCTGCCAGGGCTCCAGCCCCAGGTCGCGGAACACCCACCGGTTGGCGGCGTCGCGGACGGCGTCGGCCACGGCGAGGCCCAGCACCCGGTGGTCGGCCATGTTGAAGCCCCGCCCGCCGGGCCAGGTCTCGCGGAAGTTGAGCGACACGACGACCTCGGGCCGGTGCCGCCGCACGGCCTCGGCGATCGCGCGGCGCAGCGGCAGGCCGTACTCCAGCACGCCGTCGGGCAGGTCCAGGAACTCGACCGTCTCCACCCCGACCGCCCGCGCGGCCGTCACCTGCTCGGCGCTGCGGACGCGGGCGACCTCCTCGGGGTCCATCGAGTCGATCCCGGCCTCTCCCCGGGTCGCCAGGACCTCCACGACCGACTTGCCCTGCGCGGTCCACTTGGCGACGGCCGTCGAGGCGCCGTACTCCAGGTCGTCGGGGTGCGCGACGATCGCGAGCGCGCGCTCCCAGTCCTCCGGTACCGGTTCCATGGCCCCATTGTGGCCGATCTTGCGCCTCCGCCATAAGGGCGCCCCCGCCCGCCGAAGGCCCCCGCGTTAGGGACGCGTTAAGGGGCGGGGCGGGGGCGCTAAGGGGGCGTCAAGAGGCGCAGAAGCGCAGGAAGGCGGCGCTTTACTCCAGGTGGTCCCGGCGATCCGGGGCCGGTGGCTGTCTGGAGAGGAGCACGACCATGCACGACGTGGCCTTCGTCCTGCTGACGGTGGCGGTGTTCGCCCTGCTCGGCCTCGCGGTGAAGGGCGTGGAGAGGCTGTGACCGCCGAGAACCTGGTCGGGCTGGTGCTGGCCGCCGGGCTGGTCGTCCTCCTGGTCGCCGCCCTCCTGTTCCCGGAGCGTTTCTGACCATGAGCAGCGATGTCGCGGGGGCCGTGTTCATCGTGTCCCTCGTCCTCGCCCTGGCGCTGGTGTATCGGCCGCTGGGCGACCACATGTACCGCGTCTACAGCGGCGCCCGGCACTCGCGGGTGGAGCGCGGGCTCTACCGCCTGATGGGGGTGCGGCCGGACTCCGAGCAGGGGTGGGCCACCTACGCGCGCAGCGCGCTCGCCTTCTCGGCGGTGGGGGTGCTGTTCCTGTACCTGCTCCAGCGGACGCAGCGGTGGCTGCCGCTGTCGCTGGGGTTCGACCCCGTCCGGCCCGACCAGGCGTGGAACACCGCCGTCAGCTTCGTCACCAACACCAACTGGCAGTCCTACTCCGGCGAGTCCACGATGGGGCACCTGGTGCAGATGGCCGGGCTCGCCGTGCAGAACTTCGTGTCGGCCGCCGTCGGCATGTGCGTCGCGATCGCCCTGGTGCGCGGGTTCGCGCGGAAGGAGAGCGCGCGGCTCGGCAACTTCTGGGTCGATCTCGTGCGGGGGACGCTGCGGATCCTGCTGCCGATCGCGTTCGCGGGGGCGCTGCTGCTGATCGCCGGCGGTGTCGTCCAGAACTTCGGCGGCGGGGAGGCCGTGCAGGGGATCGCGGGCCACCAGCAGACGATCACCGGCGGGCCCGTCGCCTCCCAGGAGGCCGTCAAGGAGCTGGGCACCAACGGCGGCGGCTTCTCCAACGCCAACGCCGCCCACCCGTTCGAGAACGGCACGGCCTGGACCAACTGGCTGGAGATCTTCCTGATCCTGATGATCCCGTTCTCGCTGTGCCGCACGTTCGGGCGGCTGGTCGGGCAGCACCGGCAGGGGTACGCCATCGCCGCCGTGATGGGCGTCATCGCGCTCGTCAGCACGGTGCTGACCACCGTCTTCCAGCTGATGCACCACGGGACCGTGCCGGTCGCCGTCGGGGCCGCGACCGAAGGCGTGGAGGCGCGGTTCGGCGTCGCCGACTCGGCCGTCTTCGCCGCCGCCACGACGCTGACCTCCACCGGGGCGGTGAACTCCTTCCACGACTCCTACACCGGCCTCGGCGGCATGATGACCATGGTCAACATGATGCTGGGCGAGGTCGCGCCCGGCGGCGCGGGCTCGGGCCTGTACGGGATGCTCGTGCTCGCCGTCATCACCGTGTTCGTCGCCGGCCTCATGGTCGGCCGCACGCCCGAGTACCTGGGCAAGAAGATCGGCGCCCGGGAGGTCAAGCTCGCGGCCGCCTGCTTCCTGGTCACGCCCGTCCTGGTGCTGACCGGCACCGCCGCCGCGATGGCCACCGAAAGCGGGCGGGCCGGGATGCTCAACACCGGCCCGCACGGCTTCAGCGAGGTCCTGTACGCCTTCACCTCGGCGTCCAACAACAACGGGTCGGCGTTCGCGGGCCTGACCGCCGGCACCGTCTGGTACGACACCGCGCTCGGATTGTGCATGGCGTTCGGCCGCTTCCTGCCGATCGTCCTCGTGCTGGCGCTGGCCGGCTCGCTGGCCCGGCAGGGGCGCACGCCCTCCTCCGCGGGCACCCTGCCCACGCACCGGCCGCAGTTCGTCGGCCTGGTCGTCGGCGTGACCGTCGTGCTGGTCGCGCTCACCTTCCTGCCCGCGCTCGCGCTCGGGCCGCTCGCCGAAGGGATCGGCTCATGACCGTGCAGGCGATGAGCCCCGCGCCCGAACGCGCCCCCGCCGAGTCGGGGCCCGCGGGCGGGCTGCTCGACCCGGCCGTGCTGCTGCGGTCGTTGCCGGGCGCGCTGCGCAAGCTCGACCCGCGCACCCTGTGGCGCAACCCGGTGATGCTGGTCGTCGAGGTCGGCGCGGTGTGGACCACCGTGCTGGCGGCGGCCGACCCCGGCGCGTTCGCCTGGCTGATCGTGGCCTGGCTCTGGCTCACGGTGCTGTTCGCCAACCTGGCCGAGGCCGTCGCCGAGGGCCGCGGCAAGGCGCAGGCCGACTCGCTGCGGCGGGCCAGGAGCGACGCCACGGCCCGGCGGCTGACCGGCGCCGGCGAGGAGCTCGTCGCCGCTGCGGAGCTGCGCCGGGGCGACCGCGTGGTGGTCGAGGCCGGGGAGGTGATCCCGGGCGACGGCGACGTGGTCGAGGGCATCGCCAGCGTGGACGAGTCGGCGATCACCGGCGAGTCCGCGCCGGTGATCCGCGAGTCGGGCGGCGACCGCTCGGCGGTGACCGGCGGCACCCGCGTGCTGTCGGACCGCATCGTCGTGGAGATCACCCAGCGGCCCGGCGAGAGCTTCCTCGACCGGATGATCGCGCTGGTGGAGGGCACCGGGCGGCAGCGGACGCCCAACGAGATCGCGCTCAACATCCTGCTCGCCGCGCTGACGATCGTCTTCCTGCTGGCGGTCGCGACCCTGCAGCCGATGGCGATCCACGCCAGGGCCGGCAACCCGGGCGCCGCCGACACCCCGGCCCTGGACGGCGGCGGCGTCACCGGCGTGGTCCTGGTGGCGCTGCTGGTCTGCCTCATCCCGACCACGATCGGGGCGCTGCTGTCGGCGATCGGCATCGCGGGCATGGACCGCCTGGTCCAGCGCAACGTGCTGGCGATGAGCGGGCGCGCCGTCGAGGCCGCCGGCGACGTCGACACCCTGCTGCTCGACAAGACCGGCACGATCACGCTGGGGGACCGGCGGGCGACGGAGTTCGTCCCGGTCGGCGGGGCGGGGGACGAGGAGTTGGCCGACGCGGCGCGGCTGTCGAGCCTGGCCGACGAGACGCCCGAGGGCCGTTCGGTGGTCGTGCTGGCCGAGGAGCGCCACGGCCTGGCGCCGGGTGGGCCGGACGGCCGGGCCCGCTTCGTCGAGTTCTCCGCGCACACCAGGATGAGCGGGGTGGACCTGCCCGGCGGCCGCCGCATCCGCAAGGGCGCGGCCTCCGCCGTCGTGGAGTGGGTCCGCGCGCAGGGCGGCGACCCCGGGGACGAGGTGGGCCGCATCGTGGACGGCGTCGCGGCCTCCGGCGGCACCCCGCTGGTCGTCGGCGAGGCCGCGGACGGCACCGCGCGCGTGCTCGGCGTCGTCCATCTCAAGGACGTCGTCAAGCCCGGGATGCGGGAGCGCTTCGAGCAGATGCGCCGGATGGGCATCCGCACCGTGATGATCACCGGGGACAACCCGCTGACCGCCAGGGCCATCGCCGACGAGGCCGGGGTGGACGACTTCCTGGCCGAGGCCCGCCCCGAGGACAAGCTCGCGCTGATCAGGAGGGAGCAGGAGGGCGGCCGGCTGGTCGCGATGACCGGCGACGGCACCAACGACGCGCCCGCGCTGGCCCGGGCCGACGTCGGCGTGGCGATGAACACCGGCACCTCGGCCGCCAAGGAGGCCGGGAACATGGTGGACCTGGACTCCGACCCCACCAAGCTCATCGAGATCGTGGAGATCGGCAAGCAGCTGCTCATCACCCGCGGCGCGCTGACCACCTTCTCCATCGCCAACGACATCGCCAAGTACTTCGCGATCGTCCCGGCGCTGTTCACCGCCGTGTACCCGGGCCTGGGCGCGCTCAACGTCATGCGGCTGCACAGCCCGCAGTCGGCGGTCCTGTCGGCCGTGGTGTTCAACGCGCTGGTCATCGTGGCGCTGATCCCGCTGGCGCTGCGCGGGGTCCGCTACCGGCCCGGCGGCGCGGCCAGGCTGCTCAGCCGCAACCTGGCGGTCTACGGCCTGGGCGGCATCGTCGCCCCGTTCGTCGGCATCAAGCTCATCGACCTCATCGTCCAGTTCCTTCCGGGGATGTCCTGACATGCTCCTGCCCACGTGGATCCGCACCCATCTGGCCGCGCTGCGCGCGCTGCTGCTGTTCACCGCGCTGCTCGGCGTCGCCTACCCGCTGGCGGTGTTCGCGGCCGGCCAGGTGCCGGGCCTGAAGGCCAAGGCCGACGGCTCGATCATCGAGGTGGGCGGGAGGGCGGTCGGCAGCTCCAGCATCGGCCAGTCCTTCACCGGCGCCGACGGCAGCCCCCTCGGGCAGTACTTCCAGAGCCGCCCCTCCAACGCGGGCGACGGCTACGACCCCACCTCGACGTCGGCGAGCAACCTCGGCCCCGAGAGCATCGTGGACACCCTGCCCGACCCCCGGCTCAAGGAGGACGGGAACGCCTCGCAGAGCCTGCTCACCCAGGTCTGCGAGCGCAGTAGGGCCGTCGGCGAACTGGAGGGCGTGAGCGGCGCGCGGCCGTTCTGCACCCCGGGCGGCGTCGGCGCGGTGCTCGCGGTGTTCGGGGACCGGGCCAAGGACGGGTCCGTCCCGCATCCGACGCGCGTGGTCAGCCTGAACGAGCAGGAAGGCGTGGTGAAGGCCCCCTTCGTCGCGACCTGGCAGGGCGTGCGCGTCGAGCTGGCCCGGTTCGGCGAGGACTACGCCAAGGGCCTGGTCGTGCCGGTCAGGGGCGGCGCCCCGGCGCGGCCCGCCGTCCCGGCCGACGCCGTCACCGCCAGCGGCAGCGGGCTGGATCCGCACATCTCGCCGGAGTACGCGGCGATCCAGGTCAAGCGGGTCGCGCAGGCGCGCGGGATCGCCCCGGCGCAGGTGGAGAAACTCGTCGAGGACAACCGGACGGGCCGGGCGCTCGGCTTCATGGGCGAGCCCGTCGTCAACGTCCTCAAGCTCAACCTCGCCCTCGACCGGCGCTTCCCGGTGCGAGGCTGACGCGCGGTGGTACCGGCCGCTCCCGGGACCGGCGAGACTGGAGGTATGGGGGAGACCGAGAAGCCCGCCGGGGGCCGCAGGCGGATCGTGCTGGCGCTGGTGGTGCCGCTGGCGGTGCTGGCGCTGATGCTCGCCGCCACGCTCACCCGGGGCGGCACCGGCGGCGCGGAGAAGGACGAGGACGACGGCGACGGGGCGGCCGCGATCGAGGAGGTCGAGGCGCCCTCGTCGCCGCGGTCCACCCCGACCTGGACCGGGCCGACGCCGCCGCCCGACGACCGGGCGCTGTTCAGCGGCAGCGACTCCGCGCCGGTCACGATCGTGGAGTTCGGCGACTTCCAGTGCCCCAAGTGCGGCACCTTCGCCCGCACGATCAAGCCCGAGCTGCAGCGCCGCTACGTGGACACCGGCGTGGTGCGGTTCATCTGGCGCGACTTCCCCACCTTCGGCAAGGAGTCCGAGCGCGCCGCCTACGCCTCGCGCGCGGCGGCGCGGCAGGGCGGGTTCTGGCCGTTCCACGACGCGCTGTACGCGCGCCAGCCCAAGCGCATGAACAGCGGAAAGATCGACGACGGGTTCCTGCGCGAGGTCGCCCGCGCCGCCGGCCTGGACGTGGCGCGCTTCGACGCCGACCGGAGGTCCGCGGCCGTCCGCAAGGCCGTGGACGACGACTTCGGGTTCGGGCAGCGGCTCGGCGTCCCCGGCACGCCCGCGTTCCTCATCAACGGCACGCCGTTCTTCGGGGCCCAGCCGCTCAAGGAGTTCGAGAAGGCGATCGAGAAGGCCCGCGCCGAGAAATAGGGGAGTTTTCCCTACCCCGGCGGGAGAGGTGAGCCCATCGGCTCGCGCCCGTACCGTCCCTAACGTCGTTCCCACCAGCCCAAAGGGAAGGAACGGCGATGTACGAGGGAACGGGTGAGGCGCTCCGCCTGGAGGCGGTGCGCAAGGTCTACGGCGAGGACGGCGGCCGGGTCACGGCGCTGGACGGCGTCTCGCTGGCGCTGCCGGCCGGGTCGTTCACGGCGGTGATGGGGCCGTCCGGATCGGGCAAGAGCACGCTGCTGCACTGCGCCGCCGGGCTCGACCGGCCCGACGGCGGCCGGGTGTTCGTGGACGGCGCGGAGCTGCCGGGCGGCTCGGAGGCCGCGCTCACCCGGTTCCGGCGCGGCCGGGTCGGGTTCGTCTTCCAGCACTTCAACCTGCTGCCGACCCTGGACGTGCTGCAGAACGTGACGCTGCCCCTGCGGCTGGCGGGCCGCCGGGCCGACCGCGCCCGCGCCCGCGCCGTGCTGGAGCGGGTCGGCCTCGGCGACCGGCTGCACCACCTGCCCGCCGAGCTGTCGGGCGGCCAGCAGCAGCGCGTGGCCATCGCCCGCGCGCTGGTCACCGAGCCGAAGGTGGTCTTCGGCGACGAGCCGACCGGCGCGCTGGACACCCGCAGCGCCCGCCGGGTGCTCGGGCTGCTCCAGGAGGCGGTGCGGGTGCACGGGCGGACCGTGGTGATGGTCACCCACGACCCGGTCGCCGCCTCCTACGCCGACTCGGTGCTGTTCCTGACCGACGGCCGCATCGTCGGGCACGTCGCGCGCCCCACCGCCGAGCAGATCGCCGAGCGGATGACCCGCCTGGCCGACGCCGCCGCCGAGGGCCCCGCCGATGCGCGGCCCACCGCCGAGATGGGGGCGTGACCGTGTTCGCCCTGACCCTGCGCACCCTGCGGCACCGCGCCGGCGGATCGGCCGCGAGCTTCCTGGCGCTGCTGTTCGGCGCGACGGTCCTGATGGCGTTCGCGTCCATGCTGGACGTGGCGATCGCGGGCGACGCGCGCGGCCCGGTCCGCGAGACGCTGGTGGTGATGGCCACCGTGGTCGGCGGCTGGGGGCTGATGCTGGTGGTCCTCGCCGTGACGTCCACGCTGACGCTGGCGGTGCGGCAGCGGGCCGCCGAGACCGCGCTGCTGAAGAGCCTCGGCGCGACCCCGGCGCGGCTGACGCGGGCGATCGTGGGGGAGGCCGCCGTGCTGGCGGTGCTCGCCGGGGCGCTCGCGGTCGTGCCCGGCGCGCTGGCGGGACGGGGCGTGCTGGCGCTGCTGCACTCCACCGGCCAGGTGCCCGAGGAGGTCGGCTACGCCTTCGGGCCGGTCGCGCCCGCGCTCGGCATCGGGATCGTGCTGGTCGCGGCGGTGCTGGCGGCGCTGGTCACCGCGCGCCGCACCACGCGCGGCCCGGTCGTGGAGGCCATGACCGACGCCGAGACCGGCCGGACGCGGATGAGCAGGAAGCGCGCGGTGGCGGCGGGGCTGTTCCTGGCCCTGGGCGCGGACCTCGCGGTCATCACCGCGACGGTCATGCGCGACGAGGACGAGTACGCCATGGCGACGGCCGGGCAGGCCGACATCCTCGCCTCGGTCGGGCTGGCGCTGCTGGCCCCGGTGCTGGTGCGGTGGGCCGTGGGGCTGCTGGCCGGGCCGCTGCGCCTGGCCGGGGTCGCGGGCGAGCTGGTGGCGGCCGGGCTGCGCCGGCGCACCGGGCAGGCGGCGGCCGTGGTCACCCCGATCGTGCTGTTCACCGGCATCGGCATCGGCACCCTGTACATGCAGGCCACCGAGAACGCGGCGGTGCGCGCGGCCGGGCAGGCCACGGCCGCCGAGCAGGAGAACATCCAGACCCTCAACCTGGTGGTGATCGGCATGGTCGTGGTGTTCACCGCGCTGATGGTGGTCAACACCATGGTCGCCGCGACCGCGCACCGCCGCCGCGAGTTCGGGCAGCAGCGGCTGGCCGGGGCGACGCCGGGCCAGGTGCTGGGCGCGGCGGCGCTGGAGGGGGCCGTGCTGGCCCTGGTCGGGCTGGCGTGCGGGACGGTCGCGTCGCTGTTCACGATCATGCCGTTCGGGTCGGCCCGCGCCGGGAGCGTGGTGCCCGACGGCGGGCCGTGGATCTACGCGGGCATGGCGGCGGTGGCGGTCGTGCTGACGCTGGCCACCGCGCTGGGCGCGACCCGGCGGGCCCTGCGGACCCCGGCCGTGGCGGCGGTGGCGGCCTGAGCCCGCCTGGTGCCCGTCCGCTCTGAGCCCGCCGCCTCCTCCCTCTGATGCCCGTCCCCGCCGCCTGGCAGGGGCGGGCATTGGGCCGTGGCGGTGGTCTCTTCCTTGTGCCCGCGCTCGCCTGGCTGCTCGCCTTCACCCGCCTGCCGGAGGCCCGCCGCGTCTGCGCCGTCGCGCTCGCCACGGCGCTTTACGCGGCCGTCGCCGCGGGGGTGACGGCTTGGTCGCTGGTCGGCTTCGTCGCCGCCTGACCCGCCGCGGCCGGTCACCGGCGGCCCGGGAGTGCGGCATACTGCGCACTCACCGGTTGGGGGTGCGGGATGAGCGAGGAGCGCGAGCGGCCCAGGGAACGGGGCCGGGTCATCATGCCGGCCGTCTTCGAGACGGCCGAGCGCGCCGAGCCCACCGAGAAGGCCCAGCGCGGCCTGAAACCGGTCCGCGACCCGGCCGAGGTCGCCGCGCCCGGCACCGCCGACCGGCCCGGCTGGGACGACGACGAGATCGGCAGCGCCGCGCAGGCCGCGCCGCCGGGCGTCGCGCACTCCAGCGCCGTGATGGCGGTCGGCACGATCTTCTCCCGGCTCACCGGCTTCCTGCGCACCACCGTGATCGCCGCCGCGCTCGGCGGCGGCCTGCTCGCCGACTCCTACCAGGTCGCCGAGATGATCCCCTACCAGGTGTACGAGCTGCTGCTCGGCGGGCTGCTGGCCAGCGTGTTCGTGCCGTTCCTGGTCAAGCGGCGCAGGCTCGGCGCCGCCGACGGCGAGGCCGCCGAGCAGCGGCTGCTCACCGCCGCGCTGCTCGGGCTGACCGCGCTGACGGTGCTGGCGGTGGTGCTCGCCGGGCCGCTGGTGGCCGCCTACGCCGACGGCTACACCGGCCGCCAGCGCGAGGTCACCGTGCTGCTGACCCGCTGGCTGCTGGCCCAGATCCTGTTCATCGGGATCAGCGGCATCGCCAGCGCGATGCTCAACGCGCGCGGCCGGTTCGGCAGCCCGATGTGGGCGCCGGTCGTCAACAACCTGATCACCATGGGCGCGGGGCTGGCGTTCCTGTCGGTCGCCGGGCCCGGCCGCGACCTCGGCGCGGTGACCGACGGCGAGCTCAGCCTGCTGGCCGCCGGGTCGGCCCTCGGCACCGTGCTCCAGGCGCTCGTGCTCGCCTGGGCGCTGTGGCGCGCCGGGTTCCGCTGGCGGCCCCGGCTGGACCTGCGCGGCTCGGGGTTCGGCGAGGCGGTGCGCAACGCGGCCTGGATGCTGGTCTACATTGCGGTGTCGCAGACCGCGCTGCTGGTCACGGTGAACGTGGCCACGCGCGCGGGCAAGCGGGCCGCGCTGGAGGGCCACCCGTTCGCCGGGCCCGCGGTCTACAAGTTCGCGATGGTCGTCTTCCAGCTCCCCTACGCGATCATCGCGGTGTCGGTGATCACGGCGCTGCTGCCCCGGATGAGCGCGCACGTCGCCGACGGCCGCCGCGACCTGGTGCGCACCGACTTCTCGCGGGGCGTGCGGCTGTCGGCGGCGCTGCTGGTCCCGGCCGGGCTCGGGCTGCTGGTGCTGGCGGTGCCGGTCTGCGTGCTGCTGTTCGCGTACGGGCGGATGCCGGTGGCCGGGGCCGAGCGCGTCGGGCAGATCCTGATGGTGTTCGCGCTGCTGCTGGTGCCGTTCGTGCTGTTCCAGTTGCAGATGCGGGTCTTCTACGCGCTCGGCGACACCCGCACGCCCGGCCTGCTGGCGATCCCGGCGGGCCTCGCGCAGGTCGCGGCCGCGGTCGCCGCGCTGAAGCTCGCCCCGCCCGAGCACGTGGTGCTCTGGCTGCCGGTCGCCTACGGCCTGTTCTACCTGGTCGGGACGGCCGGGGCGACGTGGGTGCTGCGGCGCCGGCTGCGCGGCATGGACGGCCGCCGCATCCTGCGGTCGCTGAGCCTGCTGCACCTGGCCGCCGTGCCGGGCGTGGCGTTCGCGGCGGGCACGGTGTGGGCGTTCGCGAAGCTGCCCGGCGACCGGCTGCCGGACCTGGGCGCGATCGTGGTGGGCGGCCTCGGCGGCGGCCTGCTGTACCTGGGCACGGCCCGGCTGCTGCGCATCGCCGAGGTGGGCTACTTCCTGGACATCGCCCGCACCCGGCTGCGCCGCGCCTGACGGGGAATCGGGCGGTCGCGGCGGTGGTTTGTGCCGCTATGGCCACTGAGATTCTGCACTACACCGCCTTCTCCACCGACCCCGAGGGCGGGAACCCCGCCGGTGTGGTGCTGGACGCGTCCGGGCTGAGCGCCGCCGACATGCTCTCCATCGCCGCCGAACTCGGCTACTCCGAGAGCGCCTTCCTCACCGACCCGCCCGAGGGGCTGGGCGAGCCGGGGCGCGCCTTCACCCTCCGCTACTTCAGCCCCAAGATGGAGGTCTCGTTCTGCGGGCACGCCACCGTGGCGGCCGCCGTCGCCCTGGCCGAGCGCATCGGGCCGGGTCCGCTGACCTTCGCCACCCGGGCGGGGACCGTCCCCGTCGAGGTGGACGCGGACCTGCGCGCCACCCTCATCAGCGTCGAGCCGTACGTCGAGGACGTCAACGCCGACGACGTCGCCCTCGCCCTGGCCGCGCTGCACTGGGACGCCGCCCACCTCGACCCCGCCTTCCCGCCCCGCGTCGCCTACGCGGGCGCGCGGCACCTGGTGCTGGCCGCCGCGACCCGCGAGCGCCTGGCGGACCTGGACTACGACTTCGTCGCGCTGGCCGAGTACATGACCGCCCGCGACCTGACCACCGTGCAGCTGGTGTGGCGCGAGTCGGCCGAGGTCTACCACGTGCGCGACCCGTTCCCGGTGGGCGGCGTGGTGGAGGACCCGGTCACCGGCGCCGCGGCCGCCGCGTTCGGCGCCTACCTGCGGGAGCTCGGCCTCGCCGGGCCCGGCGTGCTGACCCTGCACCAGGGCGAGGACATGGGCCGGCCGGGCGTGCTGCGGGTGGAGCTGCGCGAGGGCGACCCGAGCGTCCGGGTGTCGGGGGCCGCGGTCGCGCTCTGAAACTACTTTCCTCTCAGGAAAGTACGTGCTACTTTCCTGAGAGGAAAGTACTTCGGCCCTGGGAGGACCATGGACATCCGGCAGGCGCAGCGCGCCCTCGACGAGATCCGCGCCCGCGAGGAGCAGGCGCTCGACGCGGCCCACCCCCGGCTGCCCTGGTGGGTCGTCGCCGGGCGGGCGGGCTTCTTCCTCCTGCTCGGCGTGGGGCTCGACGTCTCCGACCGGGGGCACGGAGTGCTCTACGCCGCGCTCTTCGGCGCCGCCGGGCTGCTGTACGCGCTCGTGCACCGGCGCCTGGAGCGGCGCGCCGGGGTGCGCGTCCGCCCCTCCTTCCGCACCGGACGGCAGATCGCGCTCGGGCTCGCCGAGGCCGGTGCCATCATGACGGTGTTCATCCTGGCCAGCGTCGTCAGCTACCTCGTGGACCTGCCGGTGCACGGCGTCGTCGCCGGGATCGCCGCCGCCGTCGCCGCCGCCCTGCTCGCCCAGCCCTTCCAGCGGGCCCGGCACGCGATGCTGAGCCGCCGGTGACCGAGCCGTTCTTCGACGAGTTCCTGCACGTCCCCGCGCGCCTGTCGATCCTGGCGCTGCTCGCCCCGGCGGACTGGATGGACTTCCGGGTCGTCCGCGAGCACCTGGACACCAGCGACTCCGCGCTGTCCAAGCAGATCAGCGCCCTCCAGGGGGCCGGTTACGTCGAGGCGCGCAAGGAACGGCTCGGCGCGCAGCGCGGCACGCGCGTCCGGCTGACGGCGCAGGGACGCCGGGCGTTCGCCGCGCACGCGGCGGCGCTGCAGCGGATCGTGGACGCCGCGGGGCGGAACCCGGGCCAAGAGTGATCCACGTCAACGCGCGGCGGGCTTGCAAGTAACCACTTACTTGGGCATCGTGGTCGTGGCATCGCACCCCATCCGTCACGGAGGCCCCCATGGCAGCGACCGGAGCCGCCCGCAACCTACCCGAGCCCGCCGCGCCGTCCCCCGGGCCGGCCCTCGCGCCCGCCCCGGGGCCGGACCGGCTGCCCGACATCGCCCGCGACGGGGTGACGATGTTCGCGCTGGCCGCCGCGGGCGCCAACGTGATCATGCAGCTCGCGCGGCTGCCGGTCGGGCACGGCGTCGCGAAGAGCACCGTGGAGAGCGGCCGCATCGACAAGCACCCGCTCAAGCGGCTGCGCACCACCCTCAGCTACATCATGGTCGCCATGCAGGGCACCCCCGCCGAGCAGGAGGCCATGCGCCGGGAGACCGACCGGTCGCACCGGCAGGTGCACTCGGCCCCCGGCGAGCCCGTCCGCTACAACGCCTTCGACCGCGAACTCCAGCTGTGGGTCGCCGCCTGCCTGTACTGGGGCACCGAGGACGTCTACATCAAGCTGTACGGGCAGCCCACCGAGAGGCAGCGCGACGAGTTCTACCGGCACGCCGCGCGCTTCGGCACCACCCTCCAGGTGACCGAGGACATGTGGCCCGCCGACCGCGCCGCGTTCGAGGAGTACTGGGCCAAGGGGCTGGAGCAGGTCGAGATGGACGCCCTCACCCGCGCCTACCTCTACCGCTTCTCCGGGCTCGGCTTCCTGCCCACGCCGTTCCGGCTGGCGTTCGGGCCGCTGCACCGGTTCCTGACGACGGGGTTCCTGCCCGAACGCTTTCGCGAGGAGCTGGGCCTGCCGTGGAGCGCGGGCCACCAGCGCCGGTTCGACGCCTTCTGCCGCGCGTCGGCCGTCGTCAACCGCGCGCTGCCCCGCCCGGCCCGCGAGTTCCCCTGGAACCTGTACCTGCGGGACGTGCGCCGCCGCATCCGCACCGGCCGCCCGATCGTTTAGGACTTCCTGGCGGTGCTCGACTTCACCGGTCGTTTCAGCGCGCCGCCCGCCACCCACCGCGACCACGGCACCTGCCAGTAGCCCCAGCCGTTGTTCCACTCCAGCGGCCGGTCGGTGCCGGTCACCGTGACGACGTCGCCGCGCAGCGTCTGCCCGTAGAACCACTGCGCGAACGCGGGCGAGGCGTTCACGCAGCCGTGGCTGACGTTGGCGCGGCCCTGCTGCCGCACCGACCAGGGCGCGGAGTGCACGTACTCGCCGCTGCTGGAGATCTGCACCGCGTGCCGGACCTTCAGCCGGTAGTAGCGCGGGTCGCGCTTGTCCTTCACCCCCATCCAGCCGGAGGTCATGATCACCGGGTCGCCCTTGCCCATCGCCAGGTGCACGCCGCTGGTGGTGGTGTAGGCGCGGGTGCCGCCCTTGCCCGCGCTGATGCCCACGGTGCGCACCGGGGAGCCGTTCACGCGGACGGTCATGCGGTGCCGCCGCACGTCCACCACGCTGATCCGGGACGGCCCCACGTGGAACCCGCCGGTCGCGCCGTCGGCCCCGTACACCCCGGGCGCCGCCCGCACCCCGGCGGTGTGCGCCAGCAGCGCCACCCGCTGCCCCGGCGGCCAGTACCGGCGCGGCCGCAGCACCACCTGGCGCGGATCGGTCCAGCTCCAGGCGGCCGGGACGGGGCGGCTCATCCGCACCTCCAGCGCGCGCTCGACCGCCGCCCGGTCCACGATCGGCCGGTCGAAGGTGACGATCAGCGGCATCCCGACGCCGACCGTCTCGCCCGGCCGCGGGGTGATGTCGGCGACCCGGAAGGTGGCGGCGGGCTTGACGGTGGTGAAGCGCGCGGTGGCGCGGGTGGGCGCGCCGTCCGCGCCGGTGCCCGCGGCCGCCACGGTGTAGGTCGTGCCCGGCCGCAGCGTCCAGCGGCTGCGCCAGGTGCGGCGGTCGGCCGACAGGCGGCCGGGCGCGGCCGCGCCGCCGGCCCGCACCACCACCTTCGTGAGCGCGCCGCGCCGGGCGGTGACGGTGACGCCCCCGTCGGGCCGCGCGCCGGCGGCCCCGTCGGCGGGCGTGATCATGATGGCGGGCGGCGCGGACGCGCTCGGGGAGGCGGCGGGCCCGCCCGCCCCCGCCGGGGCGCCGGACGCGCCGCCCGGCCCGCCGTCCCCGCCGCCGCACGCCGCCACCAGGACGGTCGCCGCCAGGACGGCCGCCGCCAGGGCGGTCAGGGATCGCCAGGGGGCGGGGGAGTGCGGCATCGTGTCCTCGCGGTCGTTCTGTAGTCATCTGTCCACTGAGGGTGACCTCCTTCGGCAAACTAGACGTAGATCCCGCCCCGGCGGAGCGCCCCGCCGAATTTCGGACGTCTCGATTGGGTGACGGCCGCCCCTCCGGGCAGGGAGAACGCCCCCGCCCCGGAGGGCGCGGCGGCGCTCACCCCTGCGTCCGGCTGCTCGGCGGCGCCGTCGTGGACACCGATCGCGCCCCGGCCCTGCCGCCCGAGCTACGGCCGGCCGAGGTGAGGTGAGCGCCCGGAACGGACACTTTGCTAGATTTCGCCACGGGGGGAGGCGATCGCCGTGGGCGTCCGGGGCACGCTGCGCATCTACCTGGGCGCCGCGCCCGGTGTCGGGAAGACCTACGCGATGCTCGGCGAGGCCCACCGGCGGCTGGAGCGCGGCACCGACGTGGTGATCGGCCATGTCGAGACCCACGGCCGCCCGAGGACGGCGGCCCTGGTCGAGGGACTGGAGACCGTGCCGCGCCGGGAGGCGGTCCACCGCGGCGCGGCCTTCACCGAGCTGGACGTGGCCGCGGTGATCGCGCGCCGTCCGCGCGTCGCGCTGGTGGACGAGCTGGCCCACACCAACGTGCCCGGCTCCCGCAACGCCAAGCGCTGGCAGGACGTCGAGGAGATCCTCGACGCCGGGATCGACGTGCTGTCCACCGTCAACGTCCAGCACCTGGAGTCGCTGAACGACGTCGTGGAGCGCATCACCGGCGTCCGGCAGCGCGAGACCGTGCCCGACCAGGTGGTGCGCCGCGCCGAGCAGATCGAGCTGGTCGACATGGCCCCCGAGGCGCTGCGCCGCCGCCTCGCGCACGGCAACGTCTACGCCGCCGACCGGATCGACGCGGCGCTCGGCGACTACTTCCGCGTCGGCAACCTCACCGCGCTCCGCGAGCTGGCGCTGCTGTGGGTCGCCGACCGGGTGGACGAGGCCCTGGCCCGCTACCGCCACCAGCACGGCATCACCCGCCCCTGGGAGGCCCGCGAGCGGGTCGTGGTCGCGCTCACCGGCGGGCCCGAGGGCGAGACGCTGATCCGCCGCGCGGCCCGCGTCGCCGCCCGCGCGGGCCGCGCCGACCTGCTGGCGGTGCACGTGGCCCGCAGCGACGGGCTGCGCGACGACGCCTGGCCGCACTCCCTGGAACGGCAGCGCGTCCTGGCCGAGGACCTGGGCGGCACCTACCACCAGGTGCTCGGCGAGGACGTGGCGACCGCGCTGCTGGAGTTCGCCCGGGGCGTCAACGCGACCCAGGTCGTGCTGGGGTCCAGCCGCCGCCGGGGCTGGCAGTTCGTCTTCGGACCGGGCGTCGGCGCGACCGTCGCGCGCGAGGCGGGCGACATCGACGTGCACCTGGTCACCCACGAGCGGGTCGGCAAGGGCCGGGGCCTGGTCGAGGTTGCGGGCAGCCCCCTGTCGCGCCGCCGCCGCGCCTGCGGCTGGGCGCTCGCGCTGCTCGCGCCCGCCCTGCTCACCGCCGGGCTGCGGGCGGTGGAGCCGCCCGGCCTCGACACCGACGTGCTGCTGTTCCTGGCGCTGACGGTCGTGGTGGCGCTGGTGGGCGGCCTGTGGCCCGCCGTGGCGGCGGCGGTCGCCGGATTCCTGCTGCTCAACTGGTTCTTCGCCCCGCCGCTGCACACCCTGACCGTGGACGAGCCGCAGAACGCCCTGGCGCTGGCGGTGTTCGTGGCCGTCGCCGTCGCGGTGTCGTCGGTGGTGGACCTGGCGGCCCGCCGCTCCCGGCAGGCCGCGCGCGGCGGCGCCGAGTCCGACGCGCTGCGGCTGCTGGCCACCAGCGTCCTGCGCGGCGAGCAGGCGCTGCCCGCCCTGCTGGAGCGCGTCCGCGAGACCTTCGCGGTGCGCGCGGTGGCCCTGCTGGAGCGCCGCGACGGAGCCTGGCGGTGCGTGGGCTCGGCCGGCCCCGACCCCGCCGCCGACCCCGACGCGGCCGAGGCCACCGCCGAGGTCGGCGCGGACGCGGTGCTGGCGCTGTCGGGCCGGGTGCTCCCGGCCGCCGACCGGCGCGTGCTGACGGCGTTCGCCGCGCGGACCGCGGCCGTGCTGGAGTGGCGCGAGCTCGCTGAGGAGGCCGCCCGCGCCCGCCGCCTGGCCGAGGGCGACAAGATCCGCACCGCCCTGCTGGCGGCGGTCTCGCACGACCTGCGCACCCCGCTGGCCTCCATCAAGGCCGGGGTCGGCAGCCTGCGCGCCACCGACGTGCGCTGGGACCCCGAGGACGAGGCCGAGTTGCTGGCGACGGTCGAGGAGTCGGCCGACCGGCTGGACGGCCTGATTGGCAACCTGCTGGACATGAGCCGCCTGCGCACCGGCGTGGTCACCCCGCTGATCCGCGCCGTCGCGGTGGAGGAGGTGCTGCCGGCCGCGCTCGCCGAGGTGCCCGCCGACCGGGTGCGGCTGGCGGTGCCCGAGACCCTGCCGCCGGTGCTCGCCGACCCCGGACTGCTGGAGCGCGCGGTCGCCAACGTGGTGGAGAACGGCGTCCGGCACGGCCCCGGGCCCGTCCTGATCGCCGCCGGGCAGGCCCCCGGCGGCCCGGAGGGGCCGGGCGGGGTCGAGCTGCGGGTCGTCGACCGCGGGCCGGGCGTGCCGGACGAGGCCAAGGAGACGATGTTCGCGCCGTTCCAGCGGCTCGGCGACGCGCCGCAGGGCACCGGCGTCGGGCTCGGTCTGGCGGTCGCCCGCGGCTTCACCGAGGCGGTCGGCGGCACCCTGCGCGCCGAGGACACCCCCGGCGGCGGCCTGACCATGGTGTTCACGCTGCGGCCGGCGGCCGCGCGGGAGGAGGAGCGGTGACCCGCGTCCTGGTGGTGGAGGACGAGCCGCAGATCGTCCGGGCCCTGCGGATCAACCTGCGGGCGCGCGGCTACGAGGTGGACGCCGCCCCCGACGGCCGCACCGCGCTGGACCTGGCGGCCCGCCGCCGCCCCGACGTGGTGCTGCTGGACCTCGGGCTGCCCGACCTGGACGGCACCGAGGTGATCCGGGGGCTGCGCGGCTGGCTCAGCGTCCCGATCATCGTGCTGTCGGCGCGCGACGCCTCGGCCGAGAAGGTCCGGGCCCTGGACGAGGGCGCCGACGACTACGTGACCAAGCCGTTCGGCATGGACGAGTTGCTGGCCCGGCTGCGCGCCGCCGTCCGCCGCGCCGCGCCCGCCGAGGAGGCCGCGGTCGTGCGCACCGACGCGTTCACCGTGGATCTGGCCGCCAAGAAGGCCGTCCGCGACGGCGCCGACGTGCGGCTCACCCCCACCGAGTGGCACGTCCTGGAGGTGCTGGTCCGCAACGCCGGGCGCCTGGTGGCCCAGCGGCAGCTGCTGCGGGAGGTGTGGGGGCCCTCCTACGAGAAGGAGACCAACTACCTGCGGGTCTACCTGGCACAACTGCGCCGCAAGCTGGAGCCCGACCCGGCCCGCCCCCGGCACCTGATCACCGAGCCGGGCATGGGGTACCGCTTCGAACCCTGAACGGTTCGATTCGTACCGGGATGCCTTAAGGTTCCAATCATGGACGAGGTACCGGCCGAGAACACGCCGGCGACGGACACCGCGGACCGCGGCGGCCTGCGGCGCTTCCTGCGGCGCATGACGTCGAGCAAGGCCGAGATGGAGGCCGAGGAGCTGCAGAAGTCCAGCGGCCAGGAGGGCGCGACGCCCATCACCGCCTGCGGACCGCGCCGGCGCTACTGCGTTGCCGGTACGCTACGGACGGTGACACTGCGGCCGCGCGGCGGCGCCCCGGCGCTGGAGGCCGAGCTGTACGACGGCACCGACGTGGTCAACCTGGTCTGGCTGGGCCGCCGGAAGATCGCCGGCATCGACCCGGGCCGCCGGCTGCTCGCCGAGGGGCTGGTCAGCCTGCAGGACGGTCGCAAGGTCATGTTCAACCCCCGGTACGAGCTGCGCGGCGGTTCGTGAGCGGTCGCGAGGCGGCCGGGGGCGGCAGGGACGACGAGGCGATCAGGGAGGCCGCGTGGGCGCGGACATGACACCGGCCGCGGCGAAGGACGCCCAGGGCGAACAGGCCGTACCGGACGGGCGGGCCGGCGGGCCCGGCGCCGAGGGCGCCACCGGCGCCGGCGGCGAGACCGCGGGCGCCCCCGAGGCCACCGGCGAGACCGGCCAGGGCGCGCACGACACCGTCGAGGCGGCGGTCCGGGCCCAGCTCAGCAAGGCGCTCGGCGGCGTCCGGGGCATGATCGAGGCCGCGGTGCCCACCATCGCCTTCACCGCCACGTTCGTGGCCACCAAGCAGGTGCAGACCGCCGCCATCGCCGGCGTGGCCACGGCGGTGGTGCTGCTGGCGGTCCGGCTCGTCCAGAAGACCAGCACCCAGTTCGTGCTCAACAGCCTGCTCGGCATCGGCATCGCGGCGTTCTTCGCGCTGCGCTCGGGCAAGGCCGAGAACGCCTTCCTGCCCGGCATCTACCTCAACGCCGCCTACGCGGCCGGCATGTTCCTGTCGATCCTGGTGCGCTGGCCGGTGGTGGGCTTCATCATCGGCTCGGTCACCGGCGACCCGACCGCCTGGCGCAACGACCCGGGCATCGTCCGCCTGTGCCAGCGGCTGACCTGGCTGCTGCTGGCGCCGTGCCTGCTGCGGGTGGCGGTGCAGTACCCGATCTGGCTGGCCGACGGCGACCAGAGTGCGCTGCTGGGCACCGCCAAGATCGTGATGGGCTGGCCGCTGCAGGTGGCGGCGCTGGCAGCGATGGTCTGGCTGCTGGCCCGGGGCCGCACCCCGCTCCAGCGCACCGCGACGCCCGCCGACGGCTGACCCGCGCCGGGGGCCGATCCGCCCCCGGAGGCCGTGGCCTACTGCGGTCTCCGCGCTTCCCTGGCGGTGTGACACCGGATACGGTCGTCGCAGGTGTGCCGGGAAGCCTGGTCGGCGAGCGTTGTCCGCTTGCCGCCAGGAGGTCGCGATGACCGCCCGTCCGCCGCCGCCGGCCCCCGAGCCGCCGCCGGCGGTCATGACCGACCCGCACGTGCCCGAGCACCGCCGTTTCTGCGGCGGCTGCGGCGCGCCGGTGGGCCGCGCCGGCCCCGGCCGCCTCGGGCGCAGCATGGGCTACTGCGGCGGCTGCGGCGTCCGCTTCTCGTTCGTGCCCAAGCTGGGGGCCGGCGACCTGGTGGCCGGGCAGTACGAGGTGGCGGGCTGCCTGGCGCGCGGCGGCCTGGGCTGGCTCTACCTGGCCCGCGACCGCAACGTCCACGACCGCTGGGTGGTGCTCAAGGGCCTGCTGAACCCCGGCGACGCCGACGCGCTGGCCGCCGCGTCCGCCGAGCGGCGCTTCCTGGCCGAGATCGACCATCCCGACGTGGTGCGCGTCCTCAACGTCGTGCGGCACGGCGAGGCGGTCTACACCGTGCTGGAGTACGTCGGCGGGCGCTCGCTGCGCGAGCTGACGCTGGAGCGGCGGCGCGCCACGGGGACCTCGCCGCCGCTCCCGCAGGTCATCGGCTGGGGCGTGCAGGCGCTGCGCATCCTGGGCGACCTGCACGGGCGGGGGCTGCTGTACTGCGACTTCAAGCCCGCCAACGCGATCATGACCCGGGACCGGCTGCGGCTGATCGACCTCGGCGGGGTGCGGCGCGCGGACGACGACGCGAGCCCGGTCTACGGGACCCTCGGGTTCCAGGCGCCCGAGGTGGAGGAGGCGGGGCCGTCGGTCGCCTCCGACCTGTACACGGTGGCGCGCACGATGGCGGTGCTGGCGTTCGAGTTCGACGGGTTCGGCGGCCGCTACCGGTACCTGCTGCCCGAGCGGGACCGGGTGCCGGTGCTGGCCCGGCACGAGTCGTTCGACCTGCTGCTGCGGCGGGCGACCCACCCCGATCCCGCGCTCCGCTTCGGCTCGGCCGCCGAGATGGTCGGGCAGCTCGGCGCCGTGCTGCGCGAGGTGCTGGCCGCCGAGGACGGCGTGCCCCGGCCCGGCGCGTCCGAGCGCTTCGGTCCCGAGCCGCGTCCGGCGGGGATCGGCTCCCTGGAGACGCCTCCGCCCGCCGTGCTGGCCGAGGGCCTGCCCGCCGCCCTGCCCGCGGACCCGGGGGCCGAGGGCGGCTGGCGGGCGGACTGGGAGCGGGGCGTCCAGGCTCTGCGGGACGGGCGCCCCGCCCGTGCCGCCGAGGGCTTCGCCCAGGTCAGAGCCGCCCTTCCCGGAGAGGCCGCCCCGCGGCTCGCCCTGGCGTTCTGCGCCGAGCTGCGGGGCGACGCCGCCGCCGAACGGCACTACGAGCGCGTCTGGACCACCGGCCGCGACCACCTCGGCGCGGTCTTCGGCCTGGCCCGTGTCCGGAGCGCGCTGGCCGACCGGGACGGGGCGGTGCGGGCGCTGGAGACGGTGCCCGCCGGCTCGGCCCACCACCGGGACGCGCAGATCACGGCGATCCTGGTCCGGCTGCGGCACCGTGATCCCCGCCACGTCGGGCTGGAGGACGTCCTGGAGTCGGCCCGGCGGCTGCCGGAGCTGGACCTGCCGCCGAGACTGCGCGCCAGGCTCACGATCCTGGTCCTGGAGACCGCGCTCGGCCGCGTCCGGAGCCCCCTCGCCCCGCCCGCGGCGGGCCGGGTGCTGGAGTGGGAGCTGACCGAGGCCGACCTGCGGCGGGGGTTGGAGCGGTGCCACCGGGAGCTGGCCGGGAGGGCCGGAACGCGCGGTGAACGCCTCCGCCTGGTCGAACGGGCCAACGCCCTGCGCCCCAGGACGCTGCTGTGAAGGCCCTCACGAGTCCGACGCCCGACGAGGGCTGGGACCTGCCCGAAATCCCGCCTCCGTCCGCCCGCCGCTCCTGGTCCGTGCGCGGGCGGCTGTGGACGCTGACCCTTCTGGCCGTGCTGCTGGCGGTGTCCGCGAGCGGCGGCCTCGTCCTGGGAGCGGAACGCCTGCGCACGGCCGCGCAACGGGCTCAGCAGGCCGCCGCCCAGGCGTTCGCCGCCACCGATCTCTACGGTTCGCTCGGCGCGCTGGACTCCCGGCTGGCCGAACTGTCGCTGGTGGGCCGCGAGCCGATCGGCGGCGGACCGGACGCGGCGCTGCGCGACTTCGAGGCCGCGCGCGGCCGCGCCGTCGCCGACCTGGGCCGTCTCACCGCCGCCGCGCGCACCTCCGAGGACCGCCGGGAGTCGCGCGCCATCGCGGACGGGCTGAGCCGCTACACCGCCCTGGCGGGACAGGCCGTCGCGCTGGACCGGCAGGCCGCCCACCCGGCGGGCCGCCCGCCCGCGCCGGTGCTGGAGCGGCAGCGCGAGGCCACCGACCTGATGCACCGGACGCTGCTGCCCACCGTCCAGCGGATGATCAAGACCGCCGCGGCGCGGGTGGACCGGGCCCACGCGGAGGGGGACGCCGGAGCGGACGCCGCCCTGCGAACGGCGATCCTGGCGGGGACGGCGCTGGTCATGGTGCTGGTGGCGCTCCAGATCCTGCTGGCGCGCCGCCACCGCCGCCTGCTGAACCCGGCGCTGGCGGTGGCCTGCGTCGTGGCGGCGGCGTTGCCGCTGGTGGGGGCGGCGCAGCCGACCGCCGAGCGGTCCCGTCTCCGGGACGTCCGGACCGGGGCGTTCGTCCCGGCGCTGGAGCTGGCCGAGGTCCGCGCGATCGGCCGCGACGCCTTCGGCGACCAGAGCCGCGCGATCATCGACCCGGCCCGCGAGGCCCACTACCGGCAGGAGCTCATGGCCAAGAACCGCCAGGTGGCCTGGGCGCGCGTCGGGCAGGGCGAGGACGTCACGTCGGCGCTCCACCGGGCGCTGGACGAGAACACGGGCGGCGGGCCGCCGGACTTCGGCGGGCGGCTGGGGGCGGCGCTGAACGTCCCGGCCCGTCCGGGCGGCCAGGCGCTGGCCGACGACGTGCTGGCCAAGCTGCGCGTCCACCTGGACCGGGCTGCCGCCGTGCGGGCCCTTCCGGAGAAGGACCTGCCTTCCCGCGCCGAGCTGCTCGTCGCCGACGCCTCCTGGGGCGAGGGCTATGCCTTCGAGCGCTACGACGTCGCGCTCACCGACCTGCTGGCCTTCCACGACCGCCACTACCAGGCGTCCGTCGCCGCCACCGAAGACCATCTGCGCGGCCGCACCGGCGGCCCGCTCTGGGCGGGGGCCGCCGTGCTGGCGCTGCTGCTGGTCGGACTGCGTCCGAGGCTGGCCGAATACCGGCGCTGACGGGCCGAGGCCGCGCCCCGGTTCCTGGGGGCGCGGCCTCGATCGTCCGGCAGCGGGCGTCCGCGCGTCAGCGGCCGCCGAGCAGCTCGGCCAGCTCGTCCTCGACGTCCTGGCTGGCCACGAACATCAGCTCGTCGCCCGGCTCCAGCGTGTCGTCGGGGGTGGGCACCAGCACCCGGCCCTCGCGCAGGATCGCCACCAGCGCGGTGTCGCGCGGCCAGCCCACCGAGCCGACCCGCTCGCCGCCGAGCGGCGCGTCCTCGGGCAGGGTCAGCTCCACCAGGTTGGCCTCGCCCTGCCGGAAGGTCATCAGGCGCACCAGGTCGCCGACGCTGACGGCCTCCTCGACCAGGGCCGACAGCAGGCGCGGGGTGGAGACCGCCACGTCCACGCCCCACGACTCGTTGAACAGCCACTCGTTCTTGGGGTGGTTGATGCGGGCCACCACCCGGGGCACCCCGTACTCGGTCTTGGCGAGCAGCGACACCACCAGGTTGACCTTGTCGTCCCCGGAGGAGGCGACCACCACCTGGCAGCGCTCCAGCGCGGCGTCGTCCAGCGAGGCGATCTCGCAGGCGTCGGCCAGCAGCCACTCGGCCCGGGGCACCATCTCCACCTTGATGGCCTTGGGGCTCTTGTCGATCAGCAGCACCTCGTGGCCGTTCTCCAGCAGCTCCTGGGCGATCGAGCGCCCCACCGCGCCGGCCCCGGCGATCGCGACGCGCATCAGGCGTTCTCCTCCGTCCGCGCGGCGACCGCCGCGTTGATCCGCTCCAGGTCGTCGGCGCGCGCCATGATGTGCACGATGTCGCCGTCCTGGATCACCGTCTGCGCGCCGGGCACCAGCGCCTCGCCCATGCGGGTCAGGAACGCCACCCGCGTGTCGGCGGCCTCCTCCAGCGCCGCGACCCTGGCGCCCACCCAGCGGGCGCCGGCGTCCAGCTCGGCCAGCACGACCTGGCCGGTCGGGTCCCGCCACAGCGGCTCGGCGCCCTCGGGCAGCAGGCGGCGCAGGATCTGGTCGGCGGTCCAGCGCACCGTCGCCACGGTGGGGATGCCGAGGCGCTGGTAGACCTCGGCGCGCCGGGGGTCGTAGATGCGCGCCACCACGTTGTCGACGCCGAAGGTCTCGCGCGCCACCCGGGCGGAGATGATGTTGGAGTTGTCGCCGCTGGAGACGGCCACGAACGCCGACGCCTGCTCGATCCCGGCCTCGGCGATCACGTCGCGGTCGAAACCGAACCCGGTGATGCGCCGGCCCTTGAAACCGCTGCGCAGCCGGCGGAAGGCCTCGGGGCTCTGATCGATGATGGCCACCGAATGGCCCTTGTCCTCCAGGATGTGGGCCAGGGTCGACCCGACCCGCCCGCACCCCATGATCACGATATGCACGGCCAATCCTTCCCCGGGAACCCGAGGATCACCAGGTTCCAATGATCCTTGCCGGGCTGCAAAACTACACATCCGCCCAGGCAAGTACTACCCAAGCAGCCTGCGGACCAGCCTGGTGGAGGGTTCCCGCAAAGGGCGCGTCAGCCCCGGCGGGGCCCGAAAAGGGCAGTCGGTGTCAAGGGTTAGAGTCTCCTCTCGTGTCGAAGGCTCCGGATCTAGCGAAGCGCCTGCTCCTCGGGCGCGCGCTGCGCAGCGCCCAGCAGAACGAACAACTGCTGCCCAAGCGGATCGCGCTGCCCGTCTTCGCCAGCGACGCGCTGTCGTCGGTGGCGTACGCCCCCCAGGAGATCCTGATCACCCTGGGGATCGCGGGCCTCGCGGCCTACCAGTACACCCCGTGGGTGGCCGGGGCCGTGGTGGTCATCCTGCTCACCGTGGTGGCCTCCTACCGCCAGAACGTGCGCGCCTACACCAGCGGCGGCGGCGACTTCGAGGTCGCCACCGTCAACCTCGGGCCCAACTGGGGCGTGGTGGTGGCGAGCGCGCTGCTGGTGGACTACGTGCTGACGGTGGCGGTGTCGGTCTCCTCGGCGGTGGACAACCTCGGGGCCTTCCTCGGGTTCGTGCGCGAGCACCAGGTGACCTCGGCGCTGGTCCTCGTGGTGCTCCTGACCGTGCTGAACCTGCGCGGCCTCCGGGAGTCGGGCGTGGCGTTCGCCATCCCGACCTACCTGTTCATGTTCGGCGTCTTCGCCACGCTGGTCTGGGGGTTCGGGCGGCTGCTGCTGGGCGCCGACCTCAAGGCCCCGACCGCGCACCTACAGGTGGTCGGCGAGGAGATGGGCGTGGGCGGGCTCGCGCTCGTGTTCCTGTTGATGCGGGCGTTCGCCTCCGGCTGCGCCGCGCTGACCGGCGTGGAGGCGATCAGCAACGGCGTCCCGGCGTTCCGCAAGCCCAAGGGGAGGAACGCCGCCACCACGCTGCTGATGCTCGGCCTGCTGGCGATGACGATGTTCTCCGGCGTCACCGCGCTCGCCTACATCATCGACGCCAAGTTCGCCGACCCCACCCACGGCAGCCGCCTGATCGACCCGGCCACCGGCCGCGACGTGTCCGACCAGGACCCGGTCGTGGCGCAGATCGCGCACACGGTGTTCAGCAACTTCACCCCGATGTTCGGGTTCGTGACGCTGATGACCGCGCTGATCCTGGTCCTGGCGGCGAACACCGCCTACAACGGCTTCCCGGTGCTCGGCTCGGTGCTGGCGCAGAACCGCTACCTGCCCCGCCAGCTGCACACCCGCGGCGACCGGCTCGCCTTCAGCAACGGCATCATCATCCTGGCCACCATGGCGGGCCTGCTGATCTACGCCTACGGGGCCGACGTCTCCAAGCTGATCCAGCTGTACATCGTGGGCGTGTTCGTGTCGTTCACCGTCAGCCAGACCGGCATGGTGCGGCACTGGAACCGGCTGCTCAAGACCGTCACCGACCCCGCGCAGCGGCGCGAGATGCACCGGGCCCGCGCGATCAACGCCTTCGGCCTGTTCATGACCGGCACCGTGCTGATCGTCGTGCTGGTCACCAAGTTCACCCACGGCGCCTACATCGTGTGCATCGCGATGCCGGTGCTGTTCCTGCTGATGAAGGCGATCCGCCGGCACTACGACCGGGTCGCCGAGGAGCTGGTGCCCTCCGGCGAGGACGTGGCGCTGCCCGCCCGCAACCACGGCATCGTGCTGGTCTCCAAGGTCCACAAGCCCACGCTGCGGGCCCTCGCCTACGCCCGCGCGACCCGCCCCTCCACCCTGGAGGCGGTCTCGGTCGCGGTGGACGCCGAGGAGTCCCAGCGGCTGCAGGCCGAGTGGGACGCCCTGGACGTGCCGGTCCCGCTGAAGATCCTCGACTCCCCGTACCGGGAGATCACCCGTCCGGTGCTGGACTACGTCAAGGGCGTGCGCCGCCGGAGCCCGCGCGACGTGGTCACCGTGTTCATCCCCGAGTACGTGGTGGGCCACTGGTGGGAGCAGCTGCTGCACAACCAGAGCGCGCTGCGGCTGAAGGGCCGCCTGCTGTTCCAGCCGGGCGTCATGGTGACCAGCGTCGCCTGGCAGCTGCACTCCTCCGACCGCCTGAAGGGCCGGATGGAGCCCCCGGGCCCCGGCTCCTCGCGCCGCCCGCCGCGCCTCGCGCCCGCCAAGGACGCCCCGCCCGGCGGGGACGGTCCACCCGCTGGTGGCGGTATCGTTTCGGACCGTGACTGATCTCGGACCCGACGACCTCCTCGAACTCGAAGTGGGCAACGTCGCCAACGGCGGATTCTGCGTGGCCCGGCACGAGGGCCGGGTGGTGTTCGTCCGGCACGCCCTGCCCGGCGAACGGGTCCGGGCCCGTGTCACCGACACCACCAAGAACTTCCTGCGCGCCGACGCCGTGGAGATCCTGGAGGCGTCCCCGGACCGCGTGGAGCCGCCCTGCCCGTTCGCCGGCCCCGGCCGCTGCGGCGGCTGCGACTGGCAGCACGCCTCGCTGGCGGCCCAGCGCCGCCTGAAGGCCGCGGTCGTGGAGGAGCAGCTCCAGCGCGTGGCGGGCATCACCCGCACCGTCGTGGTCGAGGAGGTCCCCTACCCCGAGGACGCCGAGGTGGCCCCGCCGCCCGGCCTCGGCTGGCGGACCCGCGTGCAGTTCACCGTCGACGAGGGCATGGTCGGCCTGCGCAAGCACCGCTCGCACGACATCGAGCCGGTGGACGAGTGCCTGATCGCCCACCCGGGCGTGGAGATGATGGGCATCGAGCGCAAGCGCTGGCCCGGCGCGTCCTCGGTCGAGGGCATCGTGTCGGCCGCGACCGGCGACCGCCTGGTGGTGCTGCGGGGCCGCCGCAAGACGCGCGTGCCGCACCTCGACGTGCCGGTCCGCCTGGTGCGCGGCAAGCCCGAGCCGGGCTCGAACCTGCCGTACGTGCGCGAGCAGGTGTCGGGCCGGCTGTACCAGGTGAGCGGCAGCGGCTTCTGGCAGGTGCACCCCGGCGCGGCCCAGCTGCTGGCCGACGCGGTGGTGGAGGCCCTGGAGCCGAAGTCCGGCGACATCGCGCTGGACCTGTACTGCGGCGTGGGCCTGTTCGCGGGCGTCCTCGGCGAGAAGGTGGGCCGCGACGGCCTGGTGGTCGGCATCGAGTCCGACGGCCAGGCGGTGCGCGACGCCAAGTTCAACCTGCGCGACCTGCCCCAGGTGGCCGTGGAGCGCGGCCCGGTCGAAGAAGTGATCAAGGACCTGGAGTTCGGCCGCGCCGACTCCACCGACCGCACCCAGGCCAAGCGCGGCGGCGGCCACCACCGGGGCACCAAGGTGCGCGGCGCCGACATCGTCGTCCTGGACCCGCCCCGCGCGGGCGCGGGCCGCGAGGTGGTCGACCGCATCGCCGCCGTGGCCCGCCGCAAGATCGCCTACGTGTCCTGCGACCCGGCGACCCTGGCCCGCGACCTCGCCTACTTCAGCGAGCGGGGCTGGACGCTGGAGACCCTGCGCGCCTTCGACGCCTTCCCGATGACCCAGCACGTGGAGTGCCTGGCCACCCTGGTCAAGGGCTAGTCGGCCGGGGCCCGGCGGGCGGCTGTGGCGTCGTGGCATGATCATCACTGCCGGCGGGGGCTACGAGTTCCGTGCCGCCCGCCCCGGCGACGCCGAGGCGCTCGGGGCGCTCGACGGTTCCTTCACCACCGGCACCGTCTTCCAGGTGACCGCCGACGGCGCCGGGTTCGTGCTCCGGGAGGTCCCGGTCGACCCGCCCCTGACCAAGGTCTTCCCCGAGGACGACGAGGCGGGCGATCCCGCCTTCGTGGCGGTCGGTCCGGACGGCGGGCCCGCCGGTTTCGTCGCCGTCTCCTACGTCTCCTGGAACCGCCGGCTCGTCATCGAGGACATCGAGGTCGCCCCGGAGCACCGGGGCCGGGGCGTCGGGCGGGCGCTGATGGGGCTCGCCGCCGACTTCGGCCGCGAGCGCGGCGCCGGGCACCTCTGGCTGGAGGTCAGCAACGTCAACGCCCCGGCCGTCCGCGCCTACCGGCGGATGGGCTTCGCGTTCTGCGGCCTGGACACCGCCCTCTACGAGGGGACCGCCTCGGCGGGCGAGCGGGCCCTCTTCATGGCACGGCCCCTGACCTGATCGCCGGTTCGCGAACGGGGTTGCGCGGGTAGACCTCATGTGGGGGCTGACCTGCGCTTTCGTCGGTGCGGCACGCCGGTCTGGCCGAATGCTCACCTGCGGTCGGACCGGCCCACTACGCTGCGGCCTACGCGGGCCAGCGTTCCCCTGAACATGGCGAGCAGGCGCGGGTGCGGCGAGGGTCAACCTCCGGTGTCGCCATCGCGTCTAACAGGTTCCGCACTGGGAAAGGTGGCCGGTCCATGGTCCGCGTCCGACCCATGGACGCTCCGGCGGGTTCGCTGCCGCCGGACTTCACCCGGCTGTGGCGCGGCACCGCGCTCTCCCAGTTCGGCGCGACCGGAACGGTCTTCGCCGCGCCGCTGCTGGCGCTGTCGGTCACCCGGTCGGCGGTGTTCGCCGGATGGGTCACCGCCGCCGCCACCCTGCCGCGCATCCTGCTGCTGCTGCCGGTCGGCGTGCTGATCGACCGGCTGAACCGGCGGCGCATCATGATCGGCAGCCAGCTGGTGCGGGCCCTCGCGGTGCCCGCCCTGATGGGCGCGGTGCTGCTGCTGGGCGCGCCGCCGGAACTGCTGCTGCTGTGCGCGATGGTGCAGGGCGTCTGCATCACCTTCTACAACACCGCCGAGACCACGGTGGTGCCCTCGCTGGTGCCGCGCGGCCAGCTGCCGCGCGCCATGGCCCGCAACGAGGCCGGGGTGCACGCGGCCGACCTGGTCGGGCGGCCGGTCGGCGGGCTGCTGTTCGGGGTGGCGCGGGGGCTGCCGTTCGTGGTGGACGCGCTGGCCGCGCTCGTCGCGGTCCTCGCGGTGGTCCGGATGCGCACCCGCGCCTTCCGGCCCGCCCGTCCCGGGCCCGGCGGGGCGGCGGGGTTCGCCGGGCTGACGCGCGAGATGGGGGAGGGCATGGCCTTCCTGTGGCGGCACCCCTTCCTGCGCCGCGTCATGCTCGTCTGCGCCGCCACCAACTTCCTGTTCCAGACGCTGGGCCTGCTGCTGATGGTGCTGGCCAAGGCGCAGCACCTGCCCAGCGCCGTGATCGGCGTGCTGTTCGCGGCCTCGGGCCTGGGCGGGCTGCTGGGGTCGCTGGTGGCGCCCCGGCTGCTGCGCCGGGCCGGGGGCCCCGCACGGATGATCATGATCTGCGTCTGGGGCTGGCTGGCGCTGCTGGTCCTGCTCGTCGCGCTGGACCACGCAGTCGGCCCGGCGCTGCTGCTGGCGGCGCTGCCGGTGGTCTGGGGCGGCATCAGCTTCGTGGGCGCGCACATGAACGTCGCCCTCGCCGTCGTGCAGAGCACCGAGGTGCCGCGGCGCCTGCTGGCCCGCGTGCTGAGCGCCAACCGCTTCTTCACCGGCGGCACCATCCCGCTCGGCGCCATGTTCAGCGGCTACCTGATCGCCATGGCGGGGGCGCGGCACGCGCCGGCGGTGCTCGCGGCCGCGGTGGCCGCGCTGGCGGCGGTCCTGACGTTCCGGGCGGTGGCCTGGCGGGCGCTCGCGGGGCGGGCGCGGGTGTGGGGCGCGGCGCGCGGGTCGGCGGTGGCGCTGTGGACGGCCGCGCGCAGGCTGGAGATCGGCGTGTGCTGGGCGGGGGTGCGGCTGAAGGCGGGGCCGCAGGGCGCCGCCACGGTCCTGTCGGCCGTGCCGGCCATCGCGGTGCTGCTCCCGATGACGTCGCTTTCACCGTTCCGCTAGGCGCGCAGGGCCTATTGAAGGTTCAACCGCTGGCGCATCCCCGCCATCGGATTCCCCGGCCGCCGAACGTGATCGAGGCTGGTCGGGCGGGCCACCGGCCCGCCTCTGCCGCCCCACCCCTCGTGGAGACCATGATGAGAACGATCCTGCTGGCAGCGGTGTCGGCGCTGGCCGTCGGCGTGCTGCTCCCGGCCGTCCCGGCCTGGGCCGCCGCCCCCGGCGGCGACTTCACCGGCCACGGCGTGAAGATCCGCGAGACGCCGCGGCTCAACGGGAAGGTCCGGGGGCACGGCAACCCCGGCGACCGCTACACCTGGCACGGCGGCCATGGCACCGCCGACGCTGTGACCTGCCCGAACGGCGAGGTCAAGGACCACTGGACCTACGTGGTCAACAACAGGACGCGGGTGCACGGCTTCGTCTCCGACTGCTTCATCCGGGCGGACTGAGGACGGCCGCCGCGCGGGACCGTTCAGCGCGGGTCCGCGGAGCGGCGCCAGGGCAGCGCCCGCCGCCGCGCCGGCTCGATCTCCGTTTCGGCGGGAGGCGGCCGCTCGCGCAGCTCCTCGTGCAGGGCGTCCTCCACCGCGCGCAGCGCCGCCCGCAGCTCCCGCTCCGCGGCGGCGGGGTCGACGTCGCGGACCGGCACGATCCCGGCGTACCCGAACAGGCGGCTCGCGGCGACGTCCAGGGCGTCGATCGCGTCGCGCGCCCCGGGCGGCCCGATCGCCCGCAGCCGCGCGATGGCCGTCGACGCCGTGCCGTAGCCGGTGCGCGCCCGGATCAGCAGGTCGGAGAGGGACTCGCCGTCCAGCAGCGTGAGCCGGTTGAGCCGGGCCTCCAGTAGCGCCCGGATGACGACGCCGAAGTCGATCACCTCGCCCTGGGCCGCGGCGAGCGCGTCGGCGAGCTGGCGGCGGTGGTCGCGGTGCAGCTGGGCGGCCTGCTCGGCGGCGGTCCGCTCGCGCTCGCTGCGGACGCGCCAGCGCTCGGCCGACACGGCGAACTGCGCGGCGGTGATGGTGCCCACCGTGGTGATCAGGCTGACCAGCACCGCGACGACGGCGGTGGTCACCCGTGCCGCTCCCGGCCCGGCAGCTCCTCCAGCAGCCGCTGCGCGTCCTGCCGGCGGTGCGGCGGCAGCGGCGGATCGTCGGCCGACACCGCCCGCGTCGCCAGGCCCGCCGCCTCCCCGGGATCGCCGAGCTGCCGGTGCGTGCGGGCGCCCCGGAACAGCACCTCGCCGCTGTCGGGCTCGCGGGTCACCGCCGCCCTGACCTCGCGCCGCGCCGCCTCGGCGTCGCCCGCCACGGCCTGCGCCAGCGCGTAGGCGGCCTGCGCGGACGGCGGGATGCGGCCCTCGTCCAGCAGGGCGAACTCGCGGACGGCCCGTTCGGCCGAACGGCGGTCGCCGCGCTCGGCGCCGACCTCGGCCAGGATCTCGGCGCGCGCCCGCTTGGCCTCGGACGGGTCGTCCGCGCGGCGCACCGCCCCGTCCAGCACGGTCAGCGCGGCCTGCCGGTGCCCGGCCTCGCCGAGGATCGTGCCGAGCCAGGTCTGCACGGTGTCGTTGTGCGGGTCGCGGTCGGCCGCCCGGTGCATCCACGACACCGCCTCGTCGGGACGGCCCAGGGCGAGCGCCGCCCAGCCCGCCGCCGCCAGCAGCAGGCCGACGCGCGCGCGGTCGGGCAACGAGTCGAACAGGGCGGCGGCGGTGGAGAAGTGCCGGAGTGCGTCGCCGTGGCGGCGCTGGTGGTAGGCGATGTCGCCGAACAGCGTCTCGATCTCGGCATGGGCGCGGCCCCGGACGCCCGGCAGGAGCCGGGCGCGCTCGGCCAGCGACCGGGCCAGGCCGGGATCGCCCTCGGCCAGCACGGCGGCCGCGGCGCGCACGGCGTCGGCCGGCGGGATCTCCGGGCGCGGCCACCGGCCGCGGTCCGGCCATCGGCGCACCTCGGGGAGGCGGGGGTGGCGCAGGTCGAAGAGGCCGTCGCCGTCCCGCCGCCTGCCGATCAGGTGGCGGTCCTCCAGCGCGCGGACGACGGTGGCGGTGACCGGGTGGCCGTCCTCGGGGAGCGGGCAGGGCAGGCCGCGGACCCAGGAGTCCAGGTCGTCGGGCGACACGCCGTGCTCGGCGGCGGTGACGGCCAGGGCGTCGGCGCAGTAGCCGAGCAGCGCGCGGTCGATCTCGGCGGCGGGGTCGGCCGGGGCGTCCGGCCGGTTCCAGACGGCGGCGGCCACCGCCTGGAGGAGCACCGGGTCGACGGAGGCCGGTGAGGGCCGGGCGAGCGCGCCGACCAGCCGCCGGACGCCGCGCTCGTCGAAGCGGCGCCCCGAGCGCCCCAGCGACCGGGCGACGATCCCCACGGCGGCGGGCGCGGACGGCGGCTCCAGCGGCAGCTCGGCGTAGGAGAGGTCCCTGAGGCGCTTGATGACGCGCCGGACCTCGTCCAGGTGCTCCGAGCGCACGCTCACCAGCAGGTGGACCCGGGGGCGCTGGGCGAGGGCGGCCAGCACGTCCTCGATGAAGCGGTGCCGGTACTGGCGCAGCGGGCCCGAGCCGCGCACGAGGCGTTCGGCCTGGTCGAGGGAGGCCAGCGTGAGGGCCGGCGCCCCGTACCGGTCGGCGCCCTCGCACCCGTGCAGGAACGTGCCGACCGACCAGCCCGCCAGGCGCGCCGGGGACTCCTCGGGCGCCCAGGACGACAGCAGGCCGAAGACGTAGGGGTTCTGCCGGGGGAGCAGCGCCAGGGGGGAGGCCGCCGACGCCTCGCCCGGCGGCAGCACGCGCAGGCCGCCGGCGCGCATCCGGGGGATCACGCCCGCGCGCAGCAGCGAGGTCTTGCCCACGCCCGCCTCGCCGTGCAGCACCGTCACCCGGTGGCCCTGCCACAGTTCGGCCAGTTTCGCGGTCTCGTCGTCGCGGCCGAAGAAGCGGCCCTCGTCGCGCAGGGTGAAGGGGCGCGCGCCGACAAAGGGATCGGGCCGTTGCCGGTGGTCTGCGAAGACTGAGGTCATGGACGGCTCTCGGTCACCCGGAAGGGTTTTCGTCGTCGGTCCGGAACGGGACCGGGGCGCGGTGACGATCGATCATCAGGCCGCCCGGGACCGTGACGCGCGCCGCCGTTCTCCGGTCTTTCATCCTGCTCTCTTTTCGGTCATGCCGCGACCTGCGGCGACGGCCGCATCCGGACGCCACCGGCCCGTCAGCTGGTGAAACCCGCCACCGCCTCGGCGTCGGCCTGATCGGGGTCGAGCACGTCGCGCAGCGCGTGCGCGATCGCCGAGCCGTCCAGCTCGTCCAGGGCCCGCAGGGACAGGTCGGACACGTCCACAAGGCCGCTCTGGTGGGTCATCGTCTGCTCTGGCATGGCCGGCTCCCGTCGCACGATGAACTGACCGCAATGGTCTCTTCCGCCGTCGCCTGTTGGCAAGTCCGGTGAGGGGGCGCGTGCCGTTGCCCGCCCGTCCGTGCGCCCTTTCCGTCGGCGATATATCACGCGGGTGCGAAGGCGGCCGGTAAAGTGTCGCAAGGGGTCCGGAAGAGGAGCCCGACTCCATTTTCGGGCCAGCCGAAAAATGGGAATTCATGATCGGTTTTTCCCGGGCCGGGCCGCTCACTATCGGCGGGGACGGAACGGGCGTTATCGTCGATGTCCTGCAATGGCTTCCATGGCACGGCCGCTCCGGTGCGCCGGGTGCTGAGGCGCGTCCGGGCCGGCGCGGCCTGCCGCGGATCGAGCGAACGCGGAGGCGGAACGCGTGACGGATTCGGTATCGGGCGGCATGGGTTCGTCGGCGCAGCACATCCCCCAGATCTGGGGCCGCGTGCCACCGCGCAACAAGAACTTCACCGGACGCGCGGACCTGCTGGCCGGCCTGCGGGGCGGCCTCGCCGACCGCCCCACCGCCGTGGTCTCGCACACCCCGCACGCGCTGCACGGCCTGGGCGGCGTCGGCAAGACCCAGATGGCGGTGGAGTACGCCCACCGCTACCGGGGCGAGTACGACCTGGTCTGGTGGGTCCCCGCCGACCAGCCCGCCCTGGTGCAGTCCACGCTGGCGCAGCTCGCCCCGCGTCTGGGCCTGCCGAGCCCGGCGATGACCGGCATCGAGGAGGCGGCCGAGAACGTCCTGGACGCGCTGCGCCGCGGCGACCCCTACCGGCGCTGGCTGCTGATCTTCGACAACGCCGACGAGCCCGAGGACATCAACGAGATCCTGCCGCGCGGCCCCGGCCACGTGCTGATCACCTCCCGCAACCACCGCTGGGAGGGCGTGGTCGAGACCGTCCAGGTGGACGTGTTCCCGCGCGCCGAGAGCGTGGAGTTCCTGCGCAAGCGGGTCCGCCAGACCATCGGCGAGAAGGACGCCGACCGGCTGGCCGAGGCGCTGGGCGACCTGCCGCTGGCGCTGGAGCAGGCCGGCGCGCTGCAGGCCGAGACCGGCATGTCGGTGGAGGAGTACCTGCGGCTGCTGTCGGAGCGCACCCGGCAGATCCTGGACGAGGGCCGGCCGACCGAGTACCCCCGCTCCATGACCGCCGCCTGGGACCTGTCGGTCGCCACGCTGCAGGCGCACATGCCCGAGGCCATCGAGCTGCTGCGCTCGTGCGCCTTCTTCGGCCCCGAGCCGATCCCGCGCGACGTGTTCGCCCCCACCGGCGACGAGCACGTGCGGCCCGAGATGGCGCGGCTGCTGTCCGACCCGATCCGCCTCAGCGCCGCCCTCAGCCGCCTCGGCCGGTACGCGCTGGTGCGCATCGACAAGGCCAGCCGCACCGTCCAGGTCCACCGGCTGATCCAGGCGCTGCTGCGCGAGGCGCTCGACGAGCCGACCCGCGCGAAGCTCCGCGACGAGGTGCACACGCTGCTCGCGGCCGCCGCGCCGGCGTCGCCCGCCGACCCGGAGACCTGGGTGCGCTACAGCGAGCTGCTGGCGCACGTGCTCCCCGGCGACGTGCACCGCAGCCGGCGGCCCGACGTGCGGAACTTCGCGCTCCGCGCGCTGGAGTACCTGTTCGCCTCCGGCAACTACCGCTCGACCCGCCGGTACGCGCAGATCCTGAGCGAGCGGTGGACGGCCGACTCCGGCCCCGAGAGCATCGACGTCCTCAAGGTGCAGCGGCTGCGCGCCAACCTGCTGCGCGAGATGGGCCGGTACGGCGACGCCTACGAACTCGACGAGGCGACTTTGGAGACGATGTCGCGGCTCCCGGAGCCGGACCAGGACGAGGTCCTCATCCTGCGCACCAGCATCGGCGCCGACCTGCGCGCGCACGGGGAGTTCGCGAAGGCGCTCGCCTACGACGAGGAGTCGCTGGAGATGCACGACGCGCTGCTGGGCCCGGAGAACATCCGGACGCTGCGCGCGGTGAACGGCCTGGCGCTCGACTACGGCTTCATCAGCGACTACCGCGCCTCGCGCGAGCTGCACCACCGGGCCTTCCAGCAGCTCCAGCAGCTCGGCCTGGACTACGACAAGATCGCCACCATGGCGTTCTGGAGCGGCCTCGCCCGCGTCGTGCGCCTGTGCGGCGACTACTCCGACGCCTGCGACATCGGCGACGACGCGCACGCCTACAGCGTCGAGCAGCTCGGCGTGGAGCACCCCTGGACGCTGCGCACCGCCAAGGACCTCGCCATCGCCCGGCTGCGGTCGGGCGAGTACGAGGAGGCGCACGAACTGGCACTGGACGTGCACGCGCGCTGCGTCCGGCTGTTCGGCCTGGACAACCCCGACACCCTCGCCGCCGCGATCTGCCTGTCCAACGTGCTGCGGTCGATGGGCGAGATCGACGAGGCGTTCAAGCTGGCCAGCGACACCCTGCACCGCTACCCCAGGATCTACGGCCCCGACCACCCCTACCAGTACGGCTGCGCGGGCAACGTGGCGGTCCTGTACCGCGTGCAGGGCGACGCGGCCAAGGCCCGCGCCCAGAACCAGGAGGCGCTGGAGGGGCTGGAGCGGAAGCTCACCCGCGACCACCACTACTCGCTGGCGGTCGCCATCAACCTCGCCAGCGACCTCGCGCGGCTGGACGAGGTCGAGGACGCGGTCGCGCTCGGGCGCGGCACGCTGCGGCGGCTGCGCGCGGTGCTGGGCGGGCGGCACCCGATGACGCTGGCGTGCGCGGCGAACCTGTCGATCGAGCTGGCCCGCGTCGGCGAGCACAAGGAGGCCGAGGAACTGCGCGCCGAGACCGAGGCGGACTACGCGGCCACGCTGAGCCTGGCCCACCGCGACGCCCAGGTGTTCCTCGCCGGCCGGCACCTGGACGCCGACTTCGACCCTTCTCCTATTTAGTCCCGGCCCAGAGGGACTCGCCTAGCGGCTCGCCCCTCTGACCGTGACTTGGCGAGTGCCACATCGCTTCGCGATCTGTCCCCGGCGGGGCTCGCCTTCGGCTTCGCCCCGCCGGGGCTCGCCTTCGGCTTCGCCCCGCCGGGGACAGTTAGGCACTCGCGCGGTGGCCGAGGTCGTTGGGACGGTGTCCAAGCCCTAAGCCCTGCCGTTGCGGTGTAGCCAGTCCGTCCGGTGCCGCGCGTTCTGGGCGGCGGCTCGGGCGGCGGCCTCGGCCGGGACCGGTTCGGTGCGCCAGTCGTCCAGCGTGCGGGTCAGTTCGAGGACGAACCGTTCGCCCTCCTGCGTCAGGGCGCCGCTCTCCAGCAGCGTGCGGGCGCCTCCGGCGGCGGCGTCGCGCCAGCGGGCGAACGAGGTGTGCGCCCGCAGCGCCCCGTCGCCGCTCTCGTGCCGGCGCTGCCGCCGCCAGAAGCCCGCGATGCCCAGGTGCGCGTACACGCCCTGGAGCAGTCCGGCGGCCGGGCGGGGGTCGTCGCGCCAGGGCGCGTAGTGGCGGGTGCCGTCGTCGGGGCGGGTCAGGGGCACCAGGTCCAGCAGCGCGGTCAGCTTCGTGTGCTGCACCTCGTGCGCGAACGTCACGGCCATCGAGTGCGCGTCGGGCGGCTCCGACAGGCCGATGCCGCCGAAGCAGTGCGGGGCGGTCGCGCTGGTCTGGCCGCCGTGCGGGGCGGGCAGCGGGGTCAGCGTCCGCAGCGTTCCCGCCGTCTCCTCGGCGATGGTCCAGTGGTGGCGGACCAGCGTCTCCCACGCGGCGCGCAGGTGCTCCCGCCAGCGGGCGACCTCGGCGGGGGACAGGCGCCGCGCGATGACGGAGGAGCCGGGCATCCGGTGCGGGTCCTGGTCGTCGAGCAGCAGGTCGATGCGGCGGCCCTGGTGCTCGGCGGTGAGCGGTCGCAGCGCCTCCCAGCCGGGGACGTCCCGGTGGAGGTCGTCGGGGAGCGTGACCGAGATCCCGTCCGACGTGACGTCCGTTGGTCCGGAGCCGGTGCGCACCAGCGCGCGGCCCGCGCCCGTCCCGCGCAGGACCGCCCGGCCCAGCGACGGCAGGTGCACCACGCCGTCGTCGGCGGGCACCTCGACCTCGGCGGGGTACCCGGCGCGGACCGCGGCCGCCGCCGCCAGCGCCGCCAGTCCCTCCGGGCGGGCGGGGCCGCCGCGCCTGCCCGTCAGCGCGAGCACGGTGCGGCGGGCCCACGCCGCGACGGTCGGGTGGCGCAGCACCTGCTCGACCGCGGGCCCGTCGGCCTCCTGGATCCGGGCCAGCAGGGCGAAGGCGTCGTCCGCCCGCCGCTCGCACGCGACGTCGCGCACCGAGCGGACCAGCAGCAGGTGCTTGCTGTACTGCGCGGCCCGCAGGAACTCGGCGGCCGCCGCGCCGCCGCCTCCCGCCGCCAGCTCGAAGAACAGCTTGTCCGAAAGGGTGTGCCGTCTCAGGCTCATCGCCCGCCTTCCCGCATCGCGACGACGTCCCGGGCCACCACCCGGCGGATGTGGGTGATGAGCCGGTACAGGTCCGGGCAGAAGACCGAGGGGTTGCGGAAGCCGCTGCCGGCCCGGTAGCGGCTGGGATAGTGGCCGCCGCCGCAGATCCGGCCGACGGCGCAGGCCGCGCACTGGTCGGCCAGCGCCCGCTCGCCGATCTGGCGGGCCGCGACCGGCGGCAGCAGCAGCGCGGTGTCGAAGGGGTCCCGCAGCACGTGCAGCGGCGTGGCGGAGGCCCCGGCGTAGGCGGACTTGAGCGTGTCCACCTGCTCCAGCGCGCCGTTGGTCTCCACGACCACCATCGCGGCGGGCGACAGGCCGACCGCCTCGGTCCGCGACGGGCGGCCGAGGACCAGCCGCATGATCTCGCCGAACAGGCGCACCCGCGTCTCCCGGACCGGCGCGCCGTACCAGCGGTCGAACACCGCGACCAGCCACTCGCCGTAGGGCGCGGCCGGGTCGCCGGGGACCCGGCCGGGCGGGGGCTCGTCCCAGGACCCGTACGGCAGGTGGAAGTCGACGGTGGGCGGGCCGGTCTCCAGCAGCGCCTCGTAGGTGGCGACCGGGTCGTTGCGCAGGTCGATGGTGCACAGCAGGCCGTCGAACAGGTGGCGGTGGCGCGGCTCGGTCAGCCGCCGCAGCCCGGCGAGCACCTCGGCGTGGCTGCCCCGGTCGTCGGCGTGCCGCCGGTGCCGGTCGTGCGCGGCGGCGTCGCCGTCCAGGCTGACGCCGACCCGCACGCCGAACTCCTCGAACAGGCGCAGGAACGCCGGGCCGAGCAGCGTGCCGTTGGTCTGCACGCGGGTGCGGCACGCGACGCCCGCGGGCAGCGCGGCGCGCAGCGCCGTCAGCGTGTGGCGCAGGTGCTCGACCCCGGCCAGCAGCGGCTCGCCGCCGTGCAGGATGACGTCGATCTCGGTCAGGCCGTGCGCGCGGACGTGCTCGGCGATGCGCCGCGCGGCCCGCTCGGCGATCGGCCGGGACATGCGCCGGGGCTGCCGCCGCCAGCCCTGGTCGGCCATCTCGTACATGTAGCAGTAGTCGCAGGCCAGGTTGCAGCGGCTGTG
Organism: Spirillospora sp. CA-253888; assembly: GCA_050936435.1. Taxonomy (GTDB): domain Bacteria; phylum Actinomycetota; class Actinomycetes; order Streptosporangiales; family Streptosporangiaceae; genus Spirillospora. The sequence continues at coordinate 1,336,185 of JBNJMT010000001.1, read as the reverse complement.
CACCTTCAGGATGAACTGCCGGAACGGCGTGGGCCGCCAGCCGCTCTCCAGCAGCGCCCCCACGTCCAGGTCCAGCGGCCACTCGGCCGTCCCGCCGTCGATGGCCACGCTGATCAGCTCCCCGAACGAGATCCGAGCGCGGCGCTGCGCTGAGGAAGGGGGCGCGCGGGAACCGGACGCCGCGACGCCTGCCCGACTCCATGCTCGACGGTGGAGATCGTCAAACCTGCGCCGCCGGTCCCGGCCACGCGGTCACCGCGGGAGCGTGAGGCGCAGCTTGGCCTGCCGGTGCCCGGTGGCCGCCCAGTCCTCCATCGGGACGGCCGCGAGCCCGTGCCGCGCGGCCAGCGCGACCAGCGTCTCGGTGCGGTAGTAGAAGTCCTCGCGCAGGACGTGGTGCTCGTCGCCGGTGGTGCGGTTGTAGGTGAAGTCGAAGAAGCCCGACGGGGCCAGCACGCGGCCGACGTTGGCCAGGCACTCCGCGACGACCTCGACGGGGGAGTGGGAGAAGACGCTGTGCGCGTGCACGACCGTGAAGTGCCCGGCGGGCAGGAAGTCCAGCCGCAGGTCCCGCACCGGCGTCAGGTGGGGGAGGCGGTCCTGGAGGGCGTGCCTGGTCAGGGTGTCCTGCGCGGCGAACAGGATGTCTGGGGAGATGTCCAGGCCGTAGTAGTGGCCCGGATCCAGGTACTCCACGAGCAGGTGCCCGGCGCGCAGGTTGCCGCAGCCGATGTCCAGCACCCGGTCCGACGGCTTCAGCCCGTGGTCGAGCAGGTAGTCGAACTGCAGGCGGCCGATCCGCAGCCAGTGGTCGGGGTCGGCGGTGCCGACCGCGCCGAACGGGCTCCGCGCGGCGTTGGCCCGCATCACCGCCCGGTAGTAGGCGATGTGGCCGGGGTTGCGCAGCCGCAGCCAGGCGTCGCGGGCGAGGCGGCGGGAGTAGGGGACGACGCGGCCGGGGTGGCGGGCCGCGTACCGGACGCGGTGGCTCATCCGCGCCCGGTTCCTGGCCTCGGCGGGGGTGTCGCGCTCCATCTCCCCAGTGAAGACCGGCGGCGGCCGTCCGGCAACACCGGCGGCGGGCGGGGGCACGGCCGGCCGCCGGCGTTCCGCGCGCTGTCTCGCGTCCGGGTCCGGACGGGGTCAGGGACTCAGGACGGTGGCGAACAGGGCCACCGCGACGGACGCGGCGGCGGCCAGCATCGACAGCAGCGAGACGGTGTGCCGGAAGCGGTTGTCCAGATGGCCGCGGGTGACCTGCTCGCGCTCGGTGACGCTGAGCCGGTCCTCCAGTTCGGCGACCAGGCGCGTCTGGTCGGCCATCTGGCGTTCGTGCAGTTCGTTGCGCTGGAACAGCAGCGCGAGCTGGCCCTCCAGGTTCGCCAGCCGGACGTCGATGCCGCGGCGCAGTTCGGCCAGGGCCAGCTCGACGGTGATGGGTCCTTCCTCGGTCACGGTTCCGCCCCTTCGTGTCGGGGCCCCGGGACCGGTGCCCCGCCCTCCAGGTTAGGAACGTACCGGTAAGATCACAAGGATTACCCGGTAAGAAACGGAAAGTAGCCTGAAGGAAATATTCGACTGACGGTTACTGGATGTTCCTTAATGTTTCCGTCATGCTGAGCACATGGCCGTGGAGCTGGACCGGGAGCGGGTCGCCAAGTACGTGGTGGCGCGGCGCGGCTCGCTCGGCCTCACCCAGGAGCGGCTCGCCGAGCGGGCCGGGGTGACGGTCAAGACGATCTACAACCTGGAGACCGGCGAGCGCTGGCCGCAGGCGCGCACCCGCGCCGCGGTCGAGGCGGCCCTGCAGTGGCGCGCGGGCGATCTGGTGCGGGTGGGCGAGGGGCGCGAGCCGGCGGGCGCGGCCCCGCTCGGCGAGGCGCTGCGCGAGCTGGAGGAGCTGAACGCCTACTTCGCCGATCTGCGCACCGACTCCGGCGACAAGCGGCGGATGGCGCTGGCCTTCCTGCGGGCCCTGTACGGCGAGCCGGACGGGCGCTGAGATTCTCACCGAAGGCTGGAATTCTCACAACCCCCTGAGATTCTCGCAATCTGAAAAAATTTCCAGATCTGACCGGTTGTTGCGGCCTTGACAGAGGCGCAGACTGGGGAGGCCGGACCAGGTCAGGAGCTCCGCTCCCCGGGGCGAAGGAGTGTCAGCGATGCGCGCACGCGCGGCCTGTGTCCGGTGGGCGCTCGGCACCGCGGCGGCCTGCGCGGGGGCCGCCGCGGTCGCCGTCGCCGCCCCCGCCCCGGCGCTGCGCGCCGCGCTCGCCGCGGCCCTGGCCGGGGCCGCGCTGACGGCCGTGTGGGCGTTCCGCGACCTGCGGGAACGGCAGCGCCGCATCCTGCGCCAGATCGAGACCCAGACCCGCGTCGTGCACAGCGCCGCCCGCATCGCCGCAGACAGGGGCGCCGACGGGGACGCCGATCCCTGACGCGGCTCCGGCGCCGCCTCAGCCCCGCCAGTAGAGCAGCTTGGCCGTGCCGCCCGTGATGCGCGCGGGGGCCGCCCCGTACTGCACGACCTGGAAGCGCACCCGCCGGTCCTTCCCGACGCTGTCGGCCGCCACCCCGTACAGGACGTTCGTCTCTTCGCCCGCCGACGTGAAGTCCTGCACCGCCCCGGTGTCGAACCTCGCCGCGTCGCCGGGGTCGGCCTCGATCGCGCGCGCCTGCACGCGCGTGCCCGCCGGGACGCCGCGCAACCGCACCGACGCCGTCAGCGAGTAGTGCGCCGGGCCGCTCAGCACGTCCGCGCCGCCCCGGTCCGGGTGCCGGTCCGTCGCGTCGGCGTACTCCACGTCCCAGGCGACGGTGGTCCACACCCCGGGCGGCAGCGGCTGCTCGACCGTGGCGCCCACCGAGACGTAGTCGGGCGCGTCCTCGTCCCCTCCCGGCGCGACGCCCACGCGCCACTGTCCGTAGTCGCCCGCGACGGCGCGGTCGTAGTCCACGCCCACCCCGTTGATGACGTGGTCGTTGGAGTACTGCTGCAACTGGGCGCGCCGGTCCCAGCGGCCGCCTGACCAGGCGTAGGTCTGCCACGCCCAGACGGCCTTGCCCGCGTCCAGCGCGCGCTTCACCGGCCCGTACCCGCCGTACAGCCCGACCCGCGACCGGCCGATCACGCCGGCCGCGCCGTCCAGGTAGGCGTTGATCGCGCCCTGCTGCCCGGCGGTGGCGTCGAAGTCGACCGCGAAGTAGATCGGCCGTCCCGACGGCATCCCGAGCGCGCGGGCCTGCCGGTCGGCGTCGCGCGCGTCGGCGGCGCCGCCCGCGCGGCCCGACAGCGCCCGGTCGGCGGTGGTCTCCCACACCACCACCAGCCACAGCCCGGCCTCCGACAACTGCTCGGCCTCGCCCCGGGTGAGGTTCTTGCCGGTGGTGTCGTGGGACAGGTAGCGGCAGACGAACCTGGCCCCGGCGCGCTTGAGCGCGGCCGGGCCGGGGCGTCCCCAGGCGTAGTCGACGCCGAACACGGCCATGTCGGTCAGCTCCACGGGTCGCGGACGGATCCCGCCGATTCAACCGCCCCGATGGCGTCTCCGCGAGGGGTGGCCTCAAAAGCCTTCTATTTATGACCTTCGCGACAACAAGGACGGGCCGGGCGCGGCCCGCGGGCCCCGCGTCGTCGGCACCCCGCCGCGGGTAGCAGGATGGGATCATGCGACTTCGCATCTTCACCGAGCCCCAGCAGGGGGCCAGCTACGAGACGCTTCTCGCGGTCGCCAAGGCCACCGAGGACCTGGACTTCGACGCCTTCTACCGCTCCGACCACTACCTGAAGATGGGCGAGGTGTCCGGCGAGCCCGGCCCCACCGACGCCTGGATCACCCTGGCGGGCCTCGCCCGCGAGACCAGCCGCATCCGGCTGGGCACCCTGATGACCGCCGCGACCTTCCGGCTGCCCGGCCCGCTCGCGATCGCGGTCGCGCAGGTGGACCGGATGAGCGGCGGCCGGGTGGACTTCGGGCTGGGCACCGGCTGGTTCGAGCAGGAGCACACCGCCTACGGCATCCCGTTCCCGAGCCTGAACGAGCGGTTCGAGCGGCTGGAGGAGCAGCTCCAGATCATCACCGGGCTGTGGCGCACCCCGCAGGGCGAGACCTTCGACTTCGACGGCGCGCACTACACGCTGAAGGAATCCCCGGCGCTGCCCAAGCCCGCCCGCCCCGAGGGCCCGCCGGTCCTCATCGGCGGTTTCGGCGCCAAGCGCACGCCGCGCCTGGCGGCGACCTACGCCGACGAGTACAACGTCCCCTTCCACAAGCCGGACGACACCGCCGTCGCCTTCGGCCGGGTCCGCTCCGCCTGCGAGGCCCAGGACCGCACCAGGCCGATGGTGTACTCGGCCGCCCAGGTGGTGTGCTGCGGCCGCGACGACGCGGAGGTCAGGCGGCGCGCCGACGCCATCGGGCGGGACGTGGACGAGCTGCGCGAGAACGGCCTGGCGGGCACCCCGGCCGAGCTGGTGGACAAGATCGGCAAGTTCGCCGAGCTGGGCGCCGACCGCCTCTACCTCCAGGTCCTCGACCTGCACGACCTGAACCACCTGGAGCTGCTGGCCGCCGAGGTCCAGTCCAAGCTGTGACGGCGAGCGGGTGCGGGGCGGCCGCCTCGCACCCGCCCGGAGCCCGCCGGCCGATGGTCGGAATCCACCTGGAAAGGGGACGGAACAGCGCCGCACCCGGCCTCGACTCGTGAGTATTGATCATAAAGAGCCGGATTTCTGGCATGCTGGCGTGCGCGATGCAGCCCCAACGACCCCGCGCCGGGCGCCGCCGCAGGGCCTCCTCGGGCCCCCAGGGCGCCCCGCCTCCCCGCGACCCGGCCGACTACCAGTCCGGCGGCCTTCAGCCGTCCGGTCATGACACCGGCGGCCACGTTTCCGGCGGCTCCCCCACCGGGGGCCACGCCCCCGGCGGGTACGAGGGCGGTGGTCAGGTCCCCGGGGCCCACGGCCCAATCGGGCAGGCGCCGGGCGGGTACGGGCCGGGCGGGTACGGGCCCGGCGGCTACGAAGGCGGCCACGCGGGCAACGGCCAGATCCCCGGCGGCCCCGAAGGCGGTGCCCAGGGCGGCCACGAGCCCGGCCCCTACGAGGGCGGCGGCTATCCGCAGGGACGCCCCCCGGTGGAGGACGCGTTCAGCGTCGGCGCCGAGCACGGCATCAGCGGCGACCTCGACCGCGCCTTCGAGGGCGCGCGGCGCGAGCGCGCCCGCCACGTGGTCTTGAGCGTGGTCGCGGTGGTCATGGTCGTGGCCGTCGGCGCGGGCGGCTTCGTGGCCTGGGCGACGATCGACGCCAAGACGCCCTCCGACCAGGCCCTGCCCGGCGGGGACGCCCCGGCGGCGCGGCCGTCCGGGCACGCCGACGAGGCGCCCTCCGAACCGCCGGTGGTCCGGCCCCGCCAGGCCGTCTACATCCCCACCCGGGGGACTGGAACGTTCTCCCGGCCCATCGCGGGCAAGCGCGTCTACGGGCGCGGCAAGCCGCTGCGCTACATGGTCCAGGTCGAGGGCGGGCTCAAGCAGAGCGCGGTGCAGTTCACGCTGGCGGTGGACCGCGTGCTGGCCGACCCGCGCGGCTGGACGGCGGGCGGCAAGTGGGCGTTCCAGCGGGTCGGCTCCGGCCCCTACGACTTCGTGGTGAAGCTCGCCTCCCCGGGCACCACCGACAAGCTGTGCGGCGCCTACGGGCTGACCACCGAGGGCAAGGTCAACTGCAGCGCGGGCAAGCAGGTCGTCGTCAACCTCAAGCGCTGGCTGCTGCTGACCACCTACTACAAGGGCCAGCCGGACCTCTACCACGCGCTGGTCATCAACCACGAGGTCGGGCACCGGCTCGGCGTCAAGCACATGACCTGCCCCGGGGCCGGCCGCCCCGCCCCGGTGATGCAGCAGCAGATCTTCGGACTGAAGGGCTGCCGCATCAACGGCTGGCCCTACGACCAGCGCGGACGCTTCATCAGCGGGCCCGTCGTGCCGTGAGAAAACCAGTGGGGGCGGGCGGCGGCGTCCGGTAACACTTGACGGGTGCTACTGACCATCACGACCACGCTGCGGCCCGCCACCGACCTGGGCTTCCTGCTGCACAAGCATCCCGACCGCGTGCAGCGCTTCGACCAGGCGTCCGGCACGGCGCACGTCCTCTACCCCGAGGTGGGCGAGGACCGCTGCACCGCCGCGCTGCTGCTGGAGGTCGACCCGGTCGGCCTCGTGCGGACGCGCGCCAGGCGCACGCCCGACTTCTCGCTCGGCCAGTACGTCAACGACCGGCCCTACGCCGCCTCGTCGCTGCTGGCCTCGGCGATGGCCGGGGTGTTCCGGACCGCGATGCGCGGGCGCTGCGACTCCCGGCCGGAGCTCGCGGCCGCGCCGATCCCGCTGGAGATCGCGCTGCCCGCGCTGCCGTGCCCCGGCGGCGCCGCCGGGGCCGAGCGGTTCTTCGGGCCGCTCGGCTGGCGGGTGGCGGCCGAGCCCGTGCCGCTGGACGGGCGGTTCCCCGCATGGGGCGACTCGCGCTACGTCGCGCTGACCCTCACCGGGGAGATGCGGCTGGCCGACGCCCTCAACCAGCTCTACGTCCTGATGCCCGCGCTGGACGACGCCAAGCACTACTGGCTCGCGCCCGACGAGGTGGACAAGCTGGTGCGCGCGGGCGAGGGCTGGCTCGCCGGACACCCGCAGCGCGCCGCGATCACCCGCCGCTACCTGGCCGGCCGCCACGACCTGGTGCGGACCGCGCTACGCCGCCTCGCCGACGCCGACGGCCTGCCCGAGGACGCGCTCGACCCGGTCGAGGTCGAGGAGGAGCAGCCCGCCGCCGACGCGGCCGGAGTCGGGGCGGAGGACGAGGCCGCCGCGCCGCCGGTGCCGCTGGCCGAGCGCCGCGCCGAGGCCGTCCTCGCGGTGCTGCGCGAGCAGGACGCCCGCAGCGTCATCGACCTCGGCTGCGGCTCGGGCAAGCTGCTGGGCCGCCTGGCGCGCGACGACGCGTTCACCCGCGTCACCGGCGCGGACGTGTCGCACCGCGCCGTGGAGATGGCCGCGCGCCGCCTGCGCCGCGACGCGCGCCCGCGCGGGGACGCCGAGCGCCTGGAGGTCTTCCAGAGCTCGCTGACCTACACCGACCCGCGCTTCCGCGACCACGACGCCGCCGTGCTGATGGAGGTCGTCGAGCACGTCGACCCGCCGCGCCTGGCCGCGCTCGAACATGTCGTGTTCGGCGACGCGCGCCCGCGCGTGGTGGTGGTGACCACGCCCAACGTCGAGCACAACGTCCGCTACGAGGGCCTCGCGCCCGGCGCGCTGCGCCACCCCGACCACCGCTTCGAGTGGACGCGCGCGGAGTTCCGCGCCTGGGCCGACCGGGCGGCCGCCGCCCACGGCTACACCGTCCGGTACCTGCCGGTCGGCGACGACGATCCCGAGGTCGGCCCGCCGACGCAGATGGGGGTGTTCACCCGATGAGCCGGGTCCTGAGGCTGCCCGAGGCGGGGCTGGTCGTGCTGGTCGGCGTGTCCGGGTCGGGCAAGTCGCACTTCGCGCGCAAGCACTTCAAGGCGAGCCAGGTGGTGTCGTCCGACCGCTGCCGCGCGATGGTCTCCGACGACGAGAACGACCAGTCCGCCACCGGCGACGCGTTCGACCTGCTGCACTACATCGTGGGCAAGCGGCTGCGGCGCGGCCTGCTGACGGTCGTGGACGCCACCAACGTGCAGGCCAAGGCGCGGCAGGCGCTGATCGCGATCGCCAAGGAGCACGACGTGCTGTCGGCCGCGATCGTGCTGGAGGTGCCCGAGCGGGTCGCCGCCGAGCGCACCGCCGCCCGGCCCGACCGCGACCTGCCCGACCACGTGATCCCCCGCCAGCTGCGCGAGCTGCGGCGCGGTATGCGCGGGCTGGCGCGCGAGTTCAAGCGGGTGCACGTGCTGGAGGGCGTCGAGGAGATCGACGCCGCCACCGTCGGCTACGAGAAGCCGTGGAACGACCGGCGCGAGCTGACCGGCCCGTTCGACATCGTCGGCGACGTGCACGGCTGCCGCGCCGAGCTGGAGGACCTGCTGCGCGAGCTCGGCTACGAGGTCGAGCACGACGCGCTCGGCCGGGCGACCGGCGCGAACCACCCCGGCGGCCGCACGGCGGTGTTCGTCGGCGACCTGGTGGACCGGGGACCGGACACGCCGGGCGTGCTGCGCCTGGTCATGGGCATGGTCGCCGCCGGGAACGCGTTGTGCGTGTCGGGCAACCACGAGGCCAAGCTCGTCCGCGCGATGCGCGGCCGCAAGGTGCGCGTGGCGCACGGCCTCGCCGAGTCGCTGGAGCAGCTCGCCGCGCAGGACGAGGGGTTCCGCGCGGCCGCGCTGGAGTTCATGGACGGCCTGATCGCGCACTACGTGCTGGACGGCGGCCGCCTGGTCGTCGCGCACGCCGGCCTGAAGGAGGAGTACCACGGCCGCGCGTCCGGGCGGGTGCGCTCGTTCGCGCTGTACGGCGACACCACCGGCGAGACCGACGAGTACGGGCTGCCGGTGCGCTACCCGTGGGCGCGCGAGTACCGGGGCCGGGCGATGGTCGTCTACGGCCACACCCCGACCCCCGCCGCCGAGTGGATCAACAACACGATCTGCCTGGACACCGGCGCGGTGTTCGGCGGCCGGCTGACCGCGCTGCGCTACCCCGAGCGCGAGCTGGCGTCGGTCCCGGCGCGGCGGGTCTGGTACGAGCCGGTCCGGCCGCTGGTCGCCGAGGAGCGGACGGTCGAGGGCGGGCACCGCGAGAGCGACGTGCTGAAGATCGAGGACGTGCTCGACGTCGGCGGGGTGGAGACCCGCCTGCTGGGCCGCGTCACCGTCCGGAACGAGAACGCGCTCGCCGCGCTGGAGGTGATGAGCCGCTTCGCGATCGACCCCCGCTGGCTGGTCTACCTGCCGCCCACCATGGCCCCGGCCGCGACCTCGTCCCTGCCCGGCCACCTGGAGCACCCCGCCGAGGCGCTGGAGGCGTACCGGTCGGCGGGCCTCGCGCGGGTGGTCTGCCAGGAGAAGCACATGGGCTCGCGCGCGGTGGCGGTGGTGTGCCGCGACGAGGGGACCGCCGCCAAGCGCTTCGGCGTGGACGACGGCACGACCGGCGCGCTCTACACCCGCACCGGCCGCGCGTTCTTCCGCGACCCGGCGCTGACGGCGCGGGCCCTGGAGCGGCTGCGCGCCGCGATCACCGCGGCCGGGCTGTGGGAGGAGCTGGACACCGGCTGGCTGGTGCTGGACGCCGAGCTGCTGCCGTGGTCGGCCAAGGCCATGGACCTGATCCGCACCCAGTACGCCGCGACCGGGGCCGCCGCGCACGCCGCGCTGCCGGTGGCGGCGCGGGTGCTGGAGCAGGCCGCCGCGCGCGGCCTGGACGTGGCGGGGCTGCGCGACCGGATCGGCCGCGGCGCCGCCAACGCCGAGCTGTTCCGCGACGCCTACGCGCGCTACTGCCGCCCGGTGGACGGTCTGGAGGGCGTCGAGCTGGCGCCGTTCCAGATCCTGGCGGGGGAGGGCACCGCCTGGGCCGCCGCCCGCGGGCACGACTGGCACATGGCGGTCGCGGCGCGCCTCGCCGGGGCCGACGGGTCGGGGCTGCTCCGGCCGACCGCGTCGGTGACGGTGGACCTGGACTCGGCCGTGTCGGAGGCCGCGGCGACGGCGTGGTGGGAGGAGCTCACCGGGGCCGGGGGCGAGGGCATGGTCGTCAAGCCGCTCGGCCCGTTCCCGGAGGAGCGCAGGGTCCAGCCGGGCGTCAAGTGCCGCGGCCGCGAGTACCTGCGGATCATCTACGGTCCGGACTACCTGGAGCCGGCCAACCTGGACCGGCTGCGCGGCCGCTCGCTGGGCCGCAAGCGGTCGCTGGCGATGCGCGAGCACGCGCTCGGCGCCGAGGCGCTGGAGCGGCTGGCGGCCGGTGAGCCGCTGTGGCGCGTCCACCAGGCCGTGTTCGCCGTGCTGGCGCTGGAGTCGGAGCCGGTGGACCCGCGTCTGTGAGCCCCGCCGGCGCTCCGCCGCGATCCGGGAACCCCCCGGATCGCGGCGGACCGGTCACGTCGTGAAGAGCATGTGGAACATGCCGCCGTGGTACGGGCGGTGGTGGTGCACCGGTGCGCCGTGGTGATGGTGGTGCACCTGCGCCGGGGCCGCGGGCGGCGGCGGAGGGGCGGGGGCCGCCCAGCCCGGGGCGTGCTGGGCCTCCATGCGGCTCAGCGCCTCCAGCTCGCCGTAGTCGAGGAAGATCCCCCGGCAGTTGTCGCATTGCTCGATGTGGACGCCGTTGCGGGTGTAGGTCCGCATGACGCCACGACACTTGGGACAGTGCATCGCCTTGTCGTCCTTCCGGTAAGAATCCCCAGGCAGAGGCTAAATGTAGGGCAGGCTCCCCGTCACGTCATGCCGGGTCCCCCGCACGGGCGATCCGGCCGCAGGTGTCGATCAGGGCCTGTTCGGCCTGGTCGAGCGGGCGGTCGGCGTCCCGTGCGGATATGACGCACGTGGCGGCGATCTGGATCACCAGGGTTCGCGCCGGGACGTCCAGGACCGTCCACGGGGTGCCGAGCGCCGGGACGGCCGGGCCCCCGGCGGCGCGGTAGGCGGTCAGGAAGTCCGCCCAGTCCTCGGGGTGCACGACGCCCGCGGTGAACAGCGCGGCGGGCCGCGCGAGGTCCCAGACGGGGTCGCCGCGCCCCAGGTCCTCGATGTCGATGAACCGCCACCCGCCGCCGGCGCGCACCATCTGGCCCATGTGCCAGTCGCCGTGGAGCAGGCGGCCGGGGTGAGGGAGGTCCTCCTGCGCGGGCAGGGCCGCGAACGCCCGGCGCACCGTGTCGGCGGCGGGCCCGTCCGGCAGGCGCGACACCTGGCGCGCGACCCGCGCGGGGCGTCCCAGCGGCGGCGCGCCGTCCGGGACCGGCGACCGGTGCAGCCGCGCCAGCAGCCGCGCCGACCCGACCCACGGCAGGGCGTCCGGCCGGGCCGGCTCCCCGTACGGGGTGACCGTCACCGTCCGCCCGGCCACGCGCAGCGGCGGGGCGAGCGGGGCCAGGAACAGGTCCGGCAGGCCCTGCGCGATCCGCACGCGGCGCTCCAGCGCCCCTCCGGCCTCCGTACGGTCCGGCTGGTGCGCCTTCACCACCACCTCGCCGACCCGCACCACCAGCACCCCGTGCCGGTCGTACAGCAGCTTCGGCTCGCCGGGACCGGCCGCGTGCTCGCGGCCGATCCCGGCGAGCCGGTCGAACAGCTCAGGCTGGGTGGTGTCCGGACGCACCGGGACAGTCAATCACCTGTCGAAGACCTCCATCTCGAAGAGGGAGTAGCCCCAGGTGGTGCCGCGCTTGGTGCCGTAGACCCGGACGTAGCGGGCGTCGCGCGGGGTGAACTGCACCACGTCCACCTTCCCGTCGCCGTTGGTGCGCGTGTGCACGGTGGTCCACACGCCGCCGCCGGTCGAGGTCTGGAGCACCCAGTCCTTGCCGTAGGCGGCCTCCCAGCGGATCACCGCGTAGCCGACCTTGATGGTCGCGCCCAGGTTCACCTCGAACCACTGCGGGTCCGAACGCGCGCTGCTCCAGCGGGTGGTCAGGTTGCCGTCCACGCCCTTGGGGCCCTCCAGCCCGGCCTTCTCGACGCTGGACACCTTGACCGCCTTGCCCCTGGCCAGGTTGGTCTTGGGCCGGTAGTTGGCGGTCAGCGTGACGTCGCCGCCCGGCGTGATGTTGTGCGCGGACGCGCCGCCGTCGGACCAGCCCGCGAACTCGTAGGCCCCGTTGTTGAGCCACTGCGTCGCGGTCGGTGCCGACACCGACACCGTCGATCCGGTGATGACGGTGCTGGTGAACGGCGCGGCCCTGGTGGTCTCGCCCAGCGTCAGCTGCACGCCCGGCGGGTTGCTGGCGAGCGTCACCGTGCTGGTCTTGGGGTGCAGCTCCACGCTCTTGGTGTCGCTGAGCCCGTCGGCGTCGGTGGCGGTCAGCTTCAGCTCGATCCACGAGGGGTGCTCGTGGTCGGGCGCGGTGAACTCGCCGGTCTCGCCGTTCTGCCCGGTGATGGTGTGGGTGTGGCAGTTGCTGGGGCAGTGGTGCATGATGATCTGCCAGTTCAGCGCCGTGCCGGTCAGCTCGCCGTCCTCGGCGTCGGTCGCGCCGCCGGAGAACGCGATGCGGTCGCCGACCTTCCAGGTGGTGGCGGCCGTCGGCGCGGTGATGCGCGCGGTCGGCGGGGTGGACCCGGCCGTGATGACGGTGCTGACGGTGTCGGAGGCGCCGCGCGTGTCGGTCACCCTCAGGCCCACGGTGTAGCGGCCCTTGGCCTGGTAGGTGTGCGTGGGCGCGGCGGCGGTCGAGTCGTCGTAGGCGCCGTCGCCGTCCAGGTCCCAGGCGTAGGTGAGCGGCACGTTGCCGTCGGCGTCGCTGGAGGTGGCGCCGTCGAACTTCACCGTCAGCGGCACCGGGCCGCTGGTCACGTCCGACTTGATCGCCGCGACCGGCGGGTTGTTGACGCCGTTGTAGACGTAGCGCACGACGCGGCCGCCGACGATGTCCACGCCGAAGACGTCGCCGTTCGGCCCGGCCTGCAGCTCGACGATGCCGCCGCTGTTGGTCGCGAACGTCTCGATCCTGGCCCGGTCGGGCAGGCCGTCGGCGCCCGGCTTCATCGCCCACACGCACTTGCGCGCGTAGTCGGTGAAGAACAGCGCGCCCCGGTACTGCGCCGGGTAGGTGGTGCCCGCGTAGAAGGCCATGCCGCTGGTGGAGGAGCTGCCGGTGCCGCACGCCTCGCCCGCCACGATCTTGTCGCTGTGCTTGTAGGCGTAGCGCGGCAGGATGTGCGCCGCGGTCCCGGCGGCGTACAGGTTCTCGCAGATGTTCACGTTGGCCGCGTCGTAGCCGGGCGTGCGGCCCGAGCTCTCGTAGCAGGGCCAGCCGAAGTTGCGGACCTCGCCGGTCGGGTCGGGGACGCGGTTGATCTCCTCCCAGGTGGTGTAGCCGACGTCGCCGAGCCAGATGTCGTTGGTGCCGGGCCGCACGGTGAACCGGTAGGGGTTGCGCAGCCCGTAGGCCACGATGCGCTTGGCGTTGTCGTCGCCGCTGGTGGTGGGATTGCCCGCGGCGGCCTTTCCGGTCTCGGGGTCCAGCCGCGCGATCGTGCCGTCCAGCGTGGTCGGGTCGGCGGGGGTACGGCGGTCCTGCGAGCGCAGCGCGCCGCCCTCGGCGGTCGGGGCCTTCAGCGGCGTCCCGGCGGGCTTGTCGGGGTCGCCGCAGGCGTTGTCCTTCTGCCCGTAGTCGGCGTACTGGAAGCTGGCGCCGTCACCGCCGCCCGCGTACAGCATCCCGTCCTTGCCGAACGCCAGCGTGCCCACCGAGTGGCTCGGGAACTGCTGGCACCAGTCCTCCAGCAGCACCCGCTCGGAGGTCGGCCCGGCCTCGGCGCGCGTGGCCAGCGCCCCACTGGCGGGGACGGCCTGCGACAGCACCGAGATGCGCCCGGCGACCACGCAGCCGGCGTTGTTGGGGCCGGGCGGGTCGGGGCACTGGTCGTTGGAGCCGTCGGCGGAGGGCCACTTGGGGAACGACCCGCCCAGCAGGCCGTTGTAGGTGTACATCACGTAGACGCGCGGGTCGGCGGGGAACCGGGGGTGCAGCGCCATGCCGAGCAGCCCGCGGTCCCAGTTGTTGAACACCTGGGGCCGCAGGTCGGCGTAGACGGTGGGGGTGGTGTCGGTCAGGGAGTCGAACTCCTTGATCAGTCCGCTCTTCTCGGCGACGAAGACCCGGCCGTCGGGGGAGAACTCGACGTTGGTCGGCATCGTCAGGCCGGTGAGGACCGCCTTCTCCTGGAAGTTGGCCGGCAGGGCCGCCGCCGCGCTGCCCGGCCAGGCCACCGCCGCCAGCAGCGTGGCCGCCAGCGTCAGCGCCGTCACGACCGCGACCGAACGGCGCGGCCGTCTTGTCATCGAAGAACGAGCCGCCATGCTCACCTCTTTGCTCGAGCCCCTTGCGGAACCGGGTGAGGGCTCCACCTGTGTGCACAATGAATGACTCTGAGCATTTGTGAACGGCTTGGGCCGTAAGCGGCCAACAGGACAACCGGTGCCGGACGTGCGGCGTCGGACACGTGGTGAGAGATCGTTTACGCGCGGCGGCGCCGCCTCAGGAGGGCGCCCGGGCGCCGGTGCGCAGCCGCCGCCGCACGACCTTGCCGATCGCGTTGCGGGGCAGGTCGGCGCGCGGCACGAACTCGGCGGGCACCTTGTAGCGGGCCAGCGAGCGTTCGCAGTGGCGGCGCAGCTCGTCGGCCGAGAACGGGTAGGCCGGGTGCTCCACCACGTACGCCACCGCGCGCTCGCCGCGCCGCCGGTCGGGCGCGCCGACGACCGCGCAGTCCAGCACCGCCGGGTGCCGCCGCAGCACCTCCTCCACCTCGCAGGGGGACACGGTGAAGCCGCTCACCTTGATCATGTCGTCCCGGCGGTCGAGGACGGTGACGAACCCGTCGGCCGACAGCACGCCGATGTCGGCGGTGCGCAGCCACCCCTTGGAGAGGGCCCGCGCGGTGGCCAGGGGCTGGTTCCAGTACCCGGCGAACACCTGCGGGCCGCGCACGACCAGCTCGCCGGCCTCGCCGGGCGGCAGCACGCGGGTGGGCTCGTCGCGGTCCACCACGACCACGTCGGTCAGCGGCAGCGGCACGCCCACGGTCGTGTTGCGCGCGTCGCCGGTCAGCGGGTTGGCGGTGACGGCGGGGGACGCCTCGGTGAGGCCGTAGCACTGGATGAGCCGGTGGCCGCCGAGGGCCTCCAGGCGTTCGGCGGTGGCCGGCGGCATCGCCATCGCGCCGGAGATGAACACGCGCACCGAGTCCAGGTCGCGGGCGCGCAGGCCCGGGGCGTCCAGGACCTGCTCGTACAGGGTCGGGACGCCCGGGAACACCGTGGGCCGGTGCCGGCGCAGCGCCGCCAGCACCCGCCCCCGGTCGAAGCGCGGCAGCAGCACGACGGCCCCGGCCCCCATCACCGGCGCGACCAGGCTGCTGGTGAGCCCGAACGCGTGGAAGATCGGCAGCACGGCGAGGGTGACCTCGCGGCCCTCCCGCGACCCGAAGTCCCAGGCGTGCTGCTGGCAGGCGTTGGCGACCAGGTTGCGGTGGGTGAGCATCGCGCCCTTGGGGCGGCCCTCGGTGCCGCCGGTGTACTGGATGGCCGCGAGGTGCTCGGAGGGGACCAGCGGGTACTGGCGCACGCGCCGCCGCGGGGGCCGCCGCATCTCCTCGAACGGGACCGTCCACGGGTCGTCCGGCACCTCGGCGGTCAGGGCGGCGCGCGCCCGCCGGGCCCGCGCGAGGGGCAGCCGCAGCGCCCCGCGCCGGTACCGGGGCAGCTCGTCCGCCAGGGAGGTGACGATCACGTGCTCCAGCCGGCCGCGCGCGGCGGCGACGGTGGCGTAGGAACGGTCCAGCACCACCGCGACGCGGGCCCCGCAGTCGGTGAGCTGGTGGCGCATCTCGTCCTCGGTGTAGAGGGGGTTGTGGGCGACCGCGACCGCCCCGCGCCGGAGCGTGCCGAAGAAGGCCGCGAACAGCTGCGGGCAGTTGGGCAGGACGAGCGCGACGCGGTCGCCGGGCTGCACGCCGAGCCGGTGCAGCCCGTCGGCGAACCGGTCGGCGGACTCGCGCAGCCGGGCGTAGCCGATGCGGCGGCCGAAGTAGTGCAGGGCGGTGGCGCGGGGGAACCGCTCGGCCGCGTCGTCGAGCAGGCGCGTGACCGGGACGTCGGGGATCTCCGGCGCGAGCGGCACCTGCGGGGGGTACCAGCGCCGCCACGGCAGCGGACGTTGTGACGATGGCCACATAAGGCGGAATTGAACCATTTCGGGGCGCGGGTGTCCGCCCCCGCCGGGCGCACCGCCCGTCCGGCGGCCGCCGTCCGGTGGGCGGGGGCGGCCGTGGCCTCAAGCCGACCTTAAACGCGGCATAAGGGGGTGTCGGGAGCCGGGGGCGGGTGCGAGGTTCGGGGCGTGGCACTGCGATGCGGCAAGAACACCGAGATCCTCCTCCCCGGCTCCGCGGGCGAGCGGGCGGTGGTGGCCCGGGCGTTCCGGGCGCTGCCGGCGGCGCACCGCGAGATCCTCACCGAGACGCTGTTCCGCGAGCGGACGGTCGACCAGGCCGCCGCCGTGCTGGGCGTGCCGGTCCAGACGGTCAAGATCCGCGTCTACCACGCGCTGCGCGCCCTGCGGGTCGCGCTGGACACCTCCGGCGGCTAGGGCGGGGACGCCGAGGGGCCGGGGCGGTCGGGCGCGCACACTGATTTATCCGTTATGTGCTTTATGTGTATTTTCCTGGGCGCCGCCGACGGGGGCGCGGCGATGATCGTGCCAGTCATGTCTGGCACGGCCGCCCGTGAAAAGAAGGGTGTTGCGGCGGGGCGCGAGTTTCCTGCGGAGGTAAACGGGCGGCGGTGAATGGCGCACGACCGCACGCCCGCGGCGGTTCCCAACGCCGGGTTCGTGTCGGTGACCCTGCCCGTCGAGCGGAATTCCAGGCAGACCGTTGTCACGGAAAAAGGGTCCTCTAAAAGCGCCGAAACCCGGAATGGCCACGTCTCGGGAGGTCGGAAGGGCGGCCGGTTACCGGCTTTCGGTTGACCTTCAGGGGGCGCTCAGGGAGGGCGCCCAGGACGGGACGACCGCCGTTTACCTGGCAAAGTTCATGATCGTTGGCGTTTGGCCTATATCGGCCGAGCCGTCTTTGCCCTGGCTTTGCCCTCCTGGACGGGGCGCGGTCCGGAAGGCCCGGCTGGGCGGGCGGTCACCTGCGCTCCTTGTCGTCCGGCAAGCAGTGTGCGGCCGGCGGGCCGGTGGCTCATTGTTGATATGCGATCTATGTCCTGTTTGACGTCCTGATGAAATTCCTTCACTCTGAGTATCGCCCCTTCAACTCAGCCCGGTTAAGGCGGCACCATGAATACGTCAATCCCCTGCCCGTCCCTGCCGTGGAGTGCGCCTTCCAGAGATCACCCCCATTCGCTGCGGCATCCCCGGAACAATGACGCAGATTGATCACTGGGAAGGCGAACGTGATTCGCGTTGTCATCGCCGAGAGCGTGCACCTGTTCCGCAGCGGCCTGGTCGCCCTGCTGGAGCACGAGCCGGACATCACCGTCGCCGGATCGGTGGAACGCGGCAGGAGCCTCTCCGAGGCCGCCCGCGCCCTGCCCGAGGTGGCCCTGATCGGCATCGACCTGTGCGACGTGGACGGCATCACCGCCATGGGACTGCTGCACGCCGCCGCCCCGCAGTGCGCGGCCATCATCATGGCCGCGCGGCGGCGGCCGGGCGACCTGCGCCGCGCCGTGACCGGCGGCGCGCTCGGCTTCGTCCTGAAGGACACCTCGCCGGCCGAGCTGGTGGACGCCATCCGCCGGGTCGCCCGCGGCGAGCGCGTCATCGACGCCGAGCTGGCCTTCGCCGAGATCGCCGCCGCGCGCAACCCGCTGACCCCGCGCGAGCTGGACGTGCTGGAGGCCATGGCCGACGGCGCGACCGTCGGCGAGATCGCCGAGCAGCTCTACCTGTCCTCGGGGACGGTGCGCAACTACCTGGCCCGCATCCTCAACAAGGTCGGGGCGCGCACCCGGGTGGAGGCGGTCTCCATGGCCCGCAAGCACGGCTGGTTGTGGCGCGACGGCCGCGAGGCCGACGAGGACCTCGACGACACCGACCGCTCCCGGCACCCGCTCGGACGGTGAGACGCTCCGGGGCCGCGCCCGCGTCGCGGCCCCGGAGCGGCCCTGGAAGGTCACACGGCCGGCGTCACTCGGTCGGCGTCACTCGGTCGGCGTCACTCGGTCGCCACCGCGCGCCCGCGCGGGCCCGCCGGCACCGCCAGGCCGGTGCCGGCGGCGGCGAAGGCGAGCAGGTCGGCCGCCAGGTCCAGGGCGCGCCCGGTCGCCCGCGGCCCGTGCCCCACCTCGCCCTCGTGGCGCAGCAGCACCGGCCGGTCGCCGCTCGTCGCCCACTGCAGGGCCGCGCACATCTTGCGCGCGTGCATCGGGTCGACCCTGGTGTCGCCGCCGAACACCGCGAACAGCGTGGCCGGGTAGTCCACGCCCGGCCGGACGCGGTGGTAGGGCGAGTAGGCGTGCAGCCAGCGGAACTGCTCGGCCACCTCCACCGATCCGTACTCGCCGCGCCACGCCGCGCCGAGCCCGGTCCGCTCGTACCGCACCATGTCCAGCAGCGGCGCCATGCAGACCGCCGCGGCGAACAGGTCGGGACGCTGGGTCAGCGCCGCCCCCACCAGCAGCCCGCCGTTGGACTCGCCCCAGATCGCCAGCCGGTCGGGGGACGTCCAGCCGCCGGAGACCAGCTTCTCGGCGGCGGCGATGAAGTCGTCGAAGACGTTCTGCTTGCGGCCCAGCATCCCGGCGCGGTGCGAGGACAGGCCCGCCTCGCCGCCGCCGCGCAGCCGCGCGATGGCGAGGACGCCGCCCGCCTCCACCCACGCCAGCGCGTCGGCGGCGTAGGACGGGACGAGCGGCACGCCGAACCCGCCGTACCCGTACAGGATCGCGGGCCGCGGCCCCTCGTCCCCGGCGCGGCCGACGACCGTCATCGACACCGGCTCGCCGTCGGCCGAGACGCACCGCACCTCCCACGACTCCACGTCGGGGACGTCGGCCCGCCCCGGGCACGGCGCCCACGGCGTGGTCTCGCCGGTGCGCGCGTCGTACCGCCAGACCGCCTCCGGCGTCACCATGTCGGTGTAGGTGAACCACGCCTCGTGGCCGCCCTCCGGCCGCGCCGACAGCGCGCCCACCGACCCGGCGCCCGGCAGCGGCACCTCGGCGAGCCGCTCGCCGGTGGCCAGGTCGTGCACCGCGACCTCGCTGAGCGCGTTGCGGATGCGGGTGACCAGCAGGACCGGCCGCTCCAGCTCGGGCCCGTCCAGGACGGTGAAGTCGGCGAGCACCGCCTCCGGGTCCTGGGGGATCAGGTCGGTCCAGTCGCCGGGCCGGTCGGGGTCGGCGACGCACAACCGCACGCGCGGGGCCAGGTGGTCGGTGACGACGTACATCCGGCCGTCGCGGCCCACCAGCAGCACGCTCCGGCCGTCCTCGCCCGGCCGGACGGCGCGGAAGCGCGGCGCGGCCGGGTCGCCCTCGGCGAGGTCGGCCAGGTAGAGCTCGTTGGACGGCGCGGTGCCCGGCGTCACCGAGACCGCGAGCCGGCGACCGTCGTGGCTGACGCCCAGCCCGTAGGCGTCGGTCGGCGCCCGGCCCGCGCCGAAGACCTCGGCGTCCCGGTCGGGCGCGTCGCCGACGCGGTGCAGCAGGACGCGGCGGGCCGAGCCGTCCGGGGTGGCGCGCACGTAGTAGAAGCCGGAGCCGTCGGGCAGCCAGGCCACCGGGGAGTACCGGCACCGGTCGATGGGCCCGTCGACCGCCCGCCCGGACGCCACCTCCAGCACGCGCAGCTCGGCGCGCTCGGTGCCGCCGCGCGACACCTGGTAGGCCAGCAGCCGCCCGCCGGGGTCGACGTGCCAGGCGTCCAGCGTGGTCAGGCCGCTGGGGTCGAGGGCGACCGGGTCCAGCAGGGCGCGCTCGGGCTCGCCGTCGCGGACGGTGTAGAGCACCGCGTGCTCCTGCCCGGCGGCGCGGCGGGTGAAGAACGACCGGCCGCCGCGCCAGACGGGCGCCTCGATGTTGCCGGTGTCGGCGAGCGCGGCGGCGCGCTCGCGGAACCGGTCGCGCGCGGTGAACCCGGCGGCGTGGGCGCGCCACAGCTCGTCCTGGGCGGTGAGCCAGGCCCGCGTGCGCGGCAGGTCGGGGTCTTCCAGCCAGCGGTAGGGGTCGGGGACGCGCTGCCCGTGCAGCACGTCGGCGGTGGGCTCGCGTTCGGCGGAGGGACGGTTCATGGCACGAACTCCCGTTCGGGGTCTCGGCCCGGCGGCCTCCATCGGCCCACCAGGTCGGCGTACATCGGGGCGGTGCGGGCCAGCTCCTCGTGCGTGCCGAGCCGCACCCGGACGCCGTCCATGAGCAGGACGCGCCGGGCGCGCGCGGCCGAGCCGACCCGGTGCGCGATGACGATCAGGGTGCCGCCGCGGCGGGCGAACGCCTCCTCGGCGCGGGCCTCGGCGGCCGGGTCGAGGTGGCAGGTCGCCTCGTCCAGCACGGTCAGGCCCGGCGGCGCGAGGTAGGCGCGGGTGAGCGCGACGAGCTGGCGCTCGCCGGCCGACAGCGCGCCGGGGTCGAGGTCGGCGTCCAATCCGCCGAGGCGGCGCACCAGATCGGCCGTCCCGACCGCCGCCATCGCCTCCTCGATCGCGGCCTCGGGGGCGTCGGCGAGGTAGCACAGGTTCTCGCGCACGGTGCCGCGGAAGACGTAGGCCTCCTGCGGGATCAGCACCCGCGCGGCGGGGGCGACGTCGGCGGCGGGCGTCCCGCCGACCAGGACCGTCCCGGCGCGCGGCGCCATCGTCCCGGCGACCAGCGCGGCCAGCGTGGACTTGCCGATCCCGCTCGGCCCCACCACGGCCAGGCGGTCGCCGGGCGGGACGGTCAGGTCGAGGGCGTCGATCACCGGCGCGGCGTGCGGGCCGTAGGCGGCGGTGACCCCGCTCAGCCGCACCTCCAGGCCGCTCGCGGGCGGCGGGGGCGGCACGGCCGCCGGGACCGGTCCGGCCGTGGGCGCGGGTTCGGGCCCGGCGGCCTCCAGGGCGCGGTTGAGCGCGACCCCGAGGCGGACCGCGCTGACGCCGAGCCCTTCCACGAAGCCGCTGAAGGCCGGGATGAGCGACTGGGTGAGGTAGGTCAGCGTCCCGATCACCGCGGCGGGGCCCACGCCCCGCTCCGCCAGCCAGGGCGCCCCGGCCAGCACCGCGACCACCGGCGTCCAGCCGCCCGCCGACAGCGCGACGGTGCGCAGCGCGGTGACGCGGGCCAGCTCGGCGCCCGGCCGCGTCCTGCGCGCCGATCCGCCGCCCGACGTCGGCGGCGGCCCGGTCCTCGGCGCCGCAGGCGGCGATGTCGCGCAGGCCCCCGACCACCGCGCCGGTCGCCTCGGCGGTCTCCTCGTCGGCGAGCAGGAACGCGCGCTGGCGGCGGGCCAGGGCGGGCAGCGAGAGCAGGAACAGCACGAGCCCGGCCAGGAACGGCGGCAGCACCAGCACCAGCACCTGCGGCGCCAGCGCCAGCATCCCGAGCACGACCCCGGCCAGCGTGAACACGAACGACCGCACCACCGTGACGACGGCGGCCAGCGCGTCCCGGGCCAGCTCGACCTGGAGGTTGGCGCGCGCCACCGCCGCGGTGCCGGGCGGGCGCCCCTCGGCCGCCGCGCGCCGGACCGACCCGGCGACGACGCGGGTCAGCAGCCGGTCGCGGAACGGCTCCACCACCGCCGCCACCGCCAGCACCACCTGCCGGGCGCCGACCGCCGCCATCAGCCAGGCCACGGCCAGCAGCGCGAGCCAGGCCAGGCCGATCGAGGGCGCGCCCGCGGCGAAGCCGTCCTCGATGGCGCGCGCGACCGCCAGGCCGATGACGAACGCCGGGGCGGCCTCCACCGCCGACCAGGCGGCGATGCGCAGCAGCAGGCGCGGCTCGTCCAGGAGCGCCCGGCCGACCAGCCGCGCGGCCTGCCGGCCCGTGCCGCGCTCCGCGCGCGCCGCCGGGATCGCGGCGGGGGAGCCGCCGCGCCCGCTCACACCGCCTCCCTGTCGGCGGCCGGGTCGGCGTTCGGGGCGGTGTTCGGGCCGACGTTGGGATCGGCGGCCGGATCGGCGGCCGGATCGGCGGCCGGGTCGGCGGGCGCCTGGAAGACGGCCCGGTACTCGGGATCGCGCCACAGGTCGTGATGGCGGCCGCACGCGCGGATCCGGCCGCCGTCGAGCCAGAGCACCTGGTCCGCGCGCAGCGCCGTGGTGACGCGGTGCGCCACGATGAGCCGGGTGCGGCCGCCCAGCTCGCCCGTCAGCGCCGCGCCGACCTGCCGCTCGGTGACGGTGTCCAGGCTGGAGGTCGCGTCGTCGAGGATCAGCAGCCGCTCGCCCTGGAGGATCGCGCGGGCGAGGCCGAGGCGCTGGCGCTCGCCGCCCGACATCGGGGCGTCGGCCGCCGGGGTGGCGTACCCGTCGGGCAGCCGCCGCACGAAGTCGTCGGCGCAGGCCGCCCGCGCCGCCGCCCGCACGGCCTCGGGACCGGGGTCGTCGGGGCGGCCGAGGGAGACGGTGTCGGCGAGGGTGCCGCCGGTGCCGGCGAACAGGACGGGCCGCTCGAAGGCGTACCCGACGGCCCGGCGCAGCTCGGCGCGCGAGAGCCGCGCCAGCGGGACGCCGTCGAGCAGCACCTCGCCCCGCTCGGGATCGACCAGCCGGCCCGCCAGCGCGGCCAGCAGCGACTTGCCGGTCCCCGACCGGCCGACCACCGCGGTCGCCGAGCCGCCGGGGACCGCGAAGCTGAGATCGGCGAGGCCCGAGCGGTTGGGCAGCCCCAGATCGACGCCCCGGAACTCCAGGGTGCCGGGCCCCGCCGGGAGCGCATGGTCGCCGTGGCCGACCGGGCGTTCGGCCAGCAGCTCGGCGAGCCGGCCGGCCGCCGCGCGCGCCCGCGCGAGCTGGCCCACCTGGCCGAGCGCGCCCGACAGGCCGGCGCCCAGCACCACGTAACGGGCGGCGGCGTACAGCTCGCCGATGGTGAGGTCGCCTTCGGCCAGCCGCCAGCCGCCCACGCCGAGCACCACCACTTCGAGGAGCGGCACCACGAGGCCCGCCCGGACGCCGGCGCGCGCGTTGGCGCGCCACAGCCGCATCCCATGGCGGCGCAGCCGGGGCAGCGGCGCGAGCACCCTGCGGGCCTCGCGCTCGGCGGTGCCGGCCGCGGCGATGGTGCGGGCCCCGGCCAGCGCGTCGGTCAGCCGTGCCGCGATGTCGCCCTGCACGCGCTGGTAGTCGCCGACGACCTCGGTGGTGTCGCGCAGGAACGCGCGCAGCACCCAGGTGATCAGCACCAGCCCGGCGGCCAGGGCGCACGGCAGCCACGGGTCGATCAGGGCGAGCGCGACCAGGCTGCCGACCGTGGGCACCAGCAGCGCGGCGGCGGTCACCGCCGCCGCGGGGGCACGGCCGACCTCCTCGGCGTTCAGCCCGGCGCGGGTGATGAGGTCGCCCTCGGTGCGGTGGCGCGTCATCGCCGGGCCGACGCCCAGCACCTGGGCGACGACCGTGCGGCGCAGCCGCGCCGCGGCCCGCGCTCCGGTGACGCCGCCGGCCCAGACGCCGAGGGCCTCGCAGGCGACCACGCCGGCCACCAGCACGCCGCAGGCCGTGAGCCAGCGCCCGCCCGCCGAGCCGCCGCCCGCCGCCGCGGTCTCGATGGCCTGGCCCAGCGCGTACGGCAGGAGCAGTTGCAGGACCGCGCCGCCGACCGCGCCGAACGCCAGCACGGCGGCCCAGGGCCCGGCGTGCCGGACGGTCCGCGCGGCGAGCCGGTCCGCTGCCCGCATGGGTCCTCCTGACGAGACGAAGAGGACCCCGGGTGGCCCTTACGGGGACGGCCGCCCGGGGTCCGCACTACTCATTTCTTCGGGGTGGTCGAGCCACCTGGATCGTGCCTGCTCAGTGGCAGAGCGCGACGCTCAGGTTGCTCGGCTTGTACGAGTGGCAGCTCAGGACGGTCAGTCCGCTGCCCCCGCTCGCGCCGCCGGAGGCGGTCGGGGCCTGGAGGCCCTGCAGGTCGAGGAGTACCATGGTGGGGAGTTCACCTCCTTTCCCTTCCGTGCTCGGGTAGGAACGGCCCGCCGGTGTTGTCACGAGGGAGTCGCCTTGGCCAGGGCTCCCGCGCCACCGGACGGTCCGACAAAGGGGAGGAACGGGCGCCGCGCGTCGAGCGCGGCGCCGAGGGCGAACAGCACGCCCGCCGTGCCGGTGGCGAAGTCCATCGACAGGCGCAGCAGCTGGTCGCCGGTGAACGCCAGCCCGTCGCCGTAGGGCATGGCGTGCCACCGCAGTCCCCGGATCTGCTCGGCCAGCAGCGGATCGGGGCCGTCGTCCTGGCCAGGGCGCAGTCCCATGGCGAGCGCGGCGACGATGCCCGCGCGGCCGGTGAACAGGCCCGACTGGACGAAGTAGCGCGAGCGGGCGGCCAGGCTCAGCTCGCGCCGGGCCCGCTCGAAGGTCTCGTCGTGGCGGTGGTCGAGGTAGCGGGCCACGGCCAGGCCGATGCCCACCGAGCCCTCGTCGAGGTAGGGCAGCAGCCGCCACCCCTGGTTGACCTGGAGCGAGCCGTCCTCGGAGTGCAGGCAGCGGCGCAGGTCCTGGCGGATCGCGTCGGCGGCGCGGTCGAGCATGGCCGTGTCGCCGGTGCGCTCGTAGGCGCGCAGGAACAGCAGCGCGGGGCCGCACGAGCCGTGCATCAGCCCGGCCCTCGGATGCTCGCCGCCGCTGATCTCGGGGACGTCCTCGGGCCCGCCGAGCCGTTCGGCGCACAGCTCCACCGCGCGGGCGCCCGCGTCGGCGAGCGCGCCCTCCCCGGTGGCGTCGGCCAGGTGCAGCAGGTTCAGCCCGACCCCGGCCAGGCCGGAGTACAGGTTGGAGCCCAGCCGCTCCCAGTCCTCGCGCAGGCAGATGTCCATGACGTCGAGGGCGTCCTGGCGCCGGCCCAGCCGTTCGAGGACGTAGGCCGTCCCGTGCAGGCCGTCGTAGAAGCCCAGCGGTGTGCCGGAAACGGGGTTCAGCGCCCGTTTGGCGAGCCATTCCTCGTAGTCGGGCATCGTGCCCGACCCGGTCTCGGCGAGCGCGTACAGCACCCCGGCCGCGCCGGTGGCGATGTTGACGCCGCCGCCGGGTCCGAACTGCGCGACGTCGCCGGGGAAGAGGCGGTCGTCGCGTTCGGGGGTGGCGCTGGCCAGGATCGTGCGGTGCAGCGCCTCGCGCAGGTGCGCCCACGGCGCCGCGCCGGGCAGCGGGAGGTCGGCGAGGGGCGTCGGGTCCGGCTCGGGGTCGGGGCCGAGGATCACCGCGCACGTCTCGTCCAGGAACTCGCGCGGCACCGGGAAGACCTCGGCGACCAGCGCGGCCAGCTGCCGGACCTTGGGCCGGTGCATCAGCAGCGTGATGGTGGTCTGCGGCGCGAACATGCCGAGGCGCAGGCAGGCGAGCGCGTAGCGGTCCACGGCCGTGCCGGTGCGGTCGGCCGGCGCGAAGAAGGCCGGATTGGCCAGGGCCGCGCGGGCCTCGTCGGAGGCGAGCATCGCCACCTCGAAGTCGATGAGCGACAGCCGCCCGGACTCGGTGAGCAGGATGTTGTTGGGGTGCAGGTCGCCGAACACCACCCCGCGCTCGTGGATCTGGCGGACCGCGTCCTCCACCCGGGCCAGCACGTCCAGCGCCCACTCGGTGTACTCGGCGATCGCCTGCTCGTCGCAGGTCGCGCGGGTCAGCGGGTAGCGCTGCACGAGCTTGCGCTGCAGCGGGTTGCCGTCGATGAACTCCTCGACCAGGAAGTGGTGCTCGCCGAGGGTGAAGTAGTCGTGCAGCGCCGGGACCACGTCCAGGCCGGCCAGCCGCTCCAGGATGTCGCGCTCGTGCCGCAGCCGCGCCACCGCGTCGCGCCCGGCCGCGTCGAGGCCGGCGTGCGGCCGGGCCTCCTTCAGCACCACCCGCTCGCCGGAGCGCTGGTCGCGGCCGAGGTAGACGCCGCCGCCGTTGGAGAAGTGCAGCACGGTCTCGATGTCGTAGAACAGGCCGGTGGTGGTGACCGAGTTGCGCGCCGCCAGGTGCGACTCCAGGAAGGCGGGGAGGGGGGCCCACTCGGGGATCGAGAACGTGGAGCCGCGCACGTCGGGCACCAGCTCGCCGTCGCCGTTCTCGATGGCCAGCACCAGCTCGCCGTCCTTGCCCACGCATTTGCGCTCGGCGAAACCGCCGTAGCGCACGAAAAGCGGGCCGTCGGCGTAGCGCAGATCGCTCAGGATGTACGGGCCCTGGACGCCTTCGAGAAGTTCGTTGAGCTCTTTGAGAATGGTTTCGAGCTCGTCGTCGTCGCGCGGGTAAATGGTGACCAGCTTGCCGCTGGCGCCCCGCGAGGCCGTTTTGGCGTTGTACATCATCAGCGTGGACTGGCCGCGCAGGTACTTGAACGCGATGCCGCGCTCCACGCAGTAGTCCCAGGTCACGTCCAGGGCGCGCTCGGCGTCGTCCAGCCGCGCCGAGAGGTGGACCTTCCAGCCCTGGGCGGGCAGCGGGTCACCGTCGGTGGGGCCGTAGTACATCCAGGTGTCGGATTCGTGCCGCTCCCAGCCGGCCGGGACGGGGCGGGCGACGAGCGAGAAGTCCGTCAGGTCGGTCTGCTGCCGGCCGAGCGTGTCGTAAAACATCGGATCGGCGAGGCAGTACGGCTCGTACTGATCCATCTCGGCTCCTCCCGCTGGCTACAGGCAAGAGAATTCCGGATTGGCGCCGAATTGCGCTAGTCAAAAGTGCAGCAGTCATATGTGCACTCTGCACTATCGGCGTGATGCGTCCATCACGGCACCGCGAGGCCACCGGGGCTCCGCCTCCTGCAAGCCGCGCGAAGGGGCCCCCGACCTGCTGAGACTCACCGCGGCCCCACCCCACACCCGACCGAGCGCCCCAGAGCACCCGGGGTCGGCGGGAGCTGCCCCGGAGGAGGCCCCCTCAAGAGGCACGGCTCGCGGAAGTCCTGCACGAAGGCGCGCCTCACAGGAGCCGCGCCTTTCGGAGAACCCCAATGAACGATCGCGCGTCTCCGCCCCGCGCGACCGCGCGAACCCGCCGCGAGAACATCCGGAAATAGGGTTGCGCGACCCGGAACCGGTAGGTGAAAGTAGGCGTCATACCGAACGAGGCCACACGGAAGGAGCAGGGCGATGCGACGCCATCACCGAATGCGCGCAAGTAGCCGCCGCTCCGGTCTCGCCGGGAGCCGTCAGATGATGTGACCTGCACATACTGACGCCCACCGCCCGCGGACCAGGAGGTCTGTACGGGCGGTTCCTCTTTTTCCCGGGAGGGTTGGCCGAGCGGAAAGGCAGCGGCTTGCTAAGCCGTGGTCAGGGTCGCCCCTGCGCGAGTTCGAATCTCGCACCCTCCGCCTGGGACGGATAAGAATACTGGTGTGTTCGGCGGTCTCATAAACCGCAGCAGGCAGGTTCGATTCCTGCATCCGTCACGATCCGTTCAATGAAGATCAAGTCTCCGTGGCGTAATGGACATCGCGTCGGACTACGAATCCGAAGGTTGCAGGTTCGAATCCTGCCGGAGACGCGGCGACCGTGGTGTGGTGGTCTGCACGCCAGGTTGTGGTCCTGGAGGTCCTCGGTTCGATCCCGGGCGGTCGCCCTCCTCTTTCGTCCCGGGTGTCCCCTTGTCCGGGCGGTGGGATCGACTTACCGTGCGTTTGTTGGCGGGGGCAACGTATTCGACCGGTCCGTGTCCCAAGCTCCCACCGGAGGCGGATGATGCGCTCCAGACCGTCCCGATCCCTGGCCGCCGCGGCGGCGTCCCTGCTCCTGGTGTCCGGGGCCGCCGTCCGGGCGGACGCCGCCGCCGGCGGCCGCGACCCGGTCGAGCGGCGGGTGGAGGCCCTGCTCAAGCGCATGAGCCTGGACGAGAAGATCGGCCAGATGACCCAGGCCGAGCGGCAGAACGTCACCCACGACGACATCACCCGCTACCGGCTCGGCTCGCTGCTGTCGGGCGGCGGGTCGGTGCCCGCGCCCAACAACGCCGCGTCCTGGGCCGACATGTACGACGGCTTCCAGCGCGCCGCCCTCGCCACCCCGCTGCGCATCCCGCTGGTCTACGGCGTGGACGCGGTGCACGGGCACAACAACGTGCACGGCGCGACGATCTTCCCGCACAACATCGGGCTCGGCGCGACCCGCGATCCGGAGCTGGTCCGCAGGATCGGCCGCGCGACCGCCGAGGAGGTCGCCGGCACCGGCGTGGACTGGAACTTCGCCCCCTGCCTGTGCGTGGCCCGCAACGACCGCTGGGGCCGCACCTACGAGTCGTTCGGCGAGGTCCCCGAGCTGCCCGAGCGGATGTCCACGATCATCGACGGGCTGGAGGACGGCCGTCCCCCGATCCTCGCCACCGCCAAGCACTACGTCGGCGACGGCGGCACCACCGGCGGCAAGGACCAGGGCGACACGCGGGTCTCCGAGGCCGAGCTGCGCCGGATCCACCTCGCGCCGTTCCGCGCCGCGGTGCGCCGGGGCGTCGGGTCGGTCATGGTCTCCTACAGCTCGTGGAACGGCGTCAAGCTGCACGGCCACAAGTACCTGATCACCGACGTGCTCAAGAAGGAGCTGCGCTTCTCCGGCCTGGTCGTCTCCGACTACAACGGCATCGACCAGATCGACGGCCTGCCCGGCTTCACCGCCGCCGAGGTCCGCACCGCGATCAACGCGGGCGTCGACATGGTGATGGTGCCCGCCGAGTGGCGGCGCTTCATCGAGACGCTGCGCGCGGAGGTGCGGGCCGGGCGCGTGCCGATGGCGCGCATCGACGACGCCAACCGCCGCATCCTGCGGCAGAAGGTGCGGCTCGGCCTGTTCGAGCGGCCCTTCACCGACCGCCGCTACACCCCGACCGTCGGCAGCGCCGAGCACCGGGCCCTGGCGCGGCAGGCGGTGGCCAGGTCGCAGGTGCTGCTGAAGAACGACGGCGCCCTGCCCCTCGCCCGTGACGACAACAAGATCTTCGTGGCGGGCAAGAGCGCCGACGACATCGGCATCCAGAGCGGCGGCTGGACCATCACCTGGCAGGGCTCGCCCGGGAACATCACCCCCGGCACCACGATCCTGCAAGGCATCCGGCAGACCGCGGGCAGGGGCACGACCGTCGCCTACGACAAGGAGGGCCACGGCATCGACCGCTCCTACAAGGCCGCCGTGGCGGTGGTCGGTGAGCTGCCCTACGCCGAGTTCCGGGGCGACCGGCCCGGCGGGATGGGCCTGGACCTGGCGGACCTCGCCACCCTCGCCAGGCTGCGCGCCTCCGGCGTGCCGGTCGTCGTGGTCCTGGTGTCGGGCCGCCCGCTCGACATCGCGCCGCAGCTGCCGGGCTGGAACGCCCTGCTCGCGTCGTGGCTGCCGGGGACCGAGGGGAGGGGCGTCGCCGACGTGCTGTTCGGCGTCACCCGGCCCACCGGCAAGCTTCCGGTGACCTGGATGCGCAGCGCCGACCAGCAGCCCATCAACGTGGGCGACGGCAAGCGCCCCCTGTTCCCCTTCGGCCACGGGCTCACCTACCGGCGCTGAGCGTCGCGGCGAGCACCTCGTCGGGCGCGGTCGCCTTGACGCCGAAGGTCTCCTCCAGCCGGGAGGCGTCCACGGTGAACGGGCGGTGCGACATGTGCCCGGTCTCCCACAGCTCGTTCCAGAACGGGTCGGTGAGGCCGAGCACGGTCAGCTCCCGGTCCGACATGGTCTCCAGCCGGGGTTCGGGGGCCCCGGCCAGTCCGGCCAGGCGGGACGCCAGCTCCCGGGTGGTGATGTTGGTGACCGGCGCGTGCCAGGCCCGGCCCCAGGCGCGCTCGTCGCGGGCGACCGCGACGAGCGCCGCCGCGGTGTCGCCGACGGCGGAGTAGGCGTGCGGCGCGTCCAGGGCCGCCGGGACGAGCGCGAGCCGCCCGGCCAGCACCTTCGGCTGCACCATCAGGGTGAACACCGACGTCGCGCCCGCGCCGTAGAACTGGCCGGCCCGCACCTCGGTGACGGGCGCCCCGCTGTCCAGGGCCTCCCGCCACATGCGGGCGCGGACCTCGCCCTTCGGGC
Organism: Spirillospora sp. CA-253888; assembly: GCA_050936435.1. GTDB lineage: Bacteria > Actinomycetota > Actinomycetes > Streptosporangiales > Streptosporangiaceae > Spirillospora. The sequence continues at coordinate 1,306,346 of JBNJMT010000001.1, read as the reverse complement.
CGGTCGCGGTGAGCGGGTGGTCCTCGGTGAGGGGGACGCCGCCGGTCGGCGCGTAGCCGTAGTGGTTGCCGAGCATGACGTAGTTGGCGCCGGTGCGCCGCACGGCGGTCAGGATCGCGCCGAACAGCGGCGGGACCGTCTCCGGCCAGGTGTGGTAGGCGGGCATCGCCGCGTTGAAGACGGTCGCCGCGCCCCGCGCGGCCTCGGTGAGCCGGTCGGCGTCGGAGGCGTCCAGCGCGACGGTCTCGACGAGCGGGTGCGCGGGCCCGCCGCCGCTCCGCGACACCATCCGGACGCGGTCACCGGAGTCGGCCAGCAGCAGGGCGGTCGCCGAGGCGGTGCCGCCCCGGCCGATAATCACATGGAAGGTCATGCGTCCCACTCTGCGGCCCGGCGTCCGGGACCGGCAGGGGGATGATCGCCAACCGACCGGAGGTTCCCGCCATGCCGCGCGTCGCGTTCGTCGCCGTGCCCCCGCTGATGATGTTCGACCTGGCCATCGCGCAGATGGTGTTCGGCGCGGCCGAGGTCGGCGGCGCGCCCGGCTACGAGACGCTGGTCTGCGCGGCCGAGCCGGGGCCGGTCGAGGCGCTGGGCGGCCTGTCGGTCCCGGCCGCGCACGGCCTGGACGCGCTGGCGGGCGCGGGCACCGTCATCGTGATCGGCGGCGGTGGCCGCGAGGACGTCGACCCGCGCGTGCTGGCGGCCGTCCGGGACGCGCACGCCGCCGGGAAGCGGACGGCCGCGATCTGCACCGGCACGTTCGTCCTGGCGCAGGCCGGGGTGCTGGACGGCCGCCGCGCCACCACCCACTGGAACATGACGGGCGACCTGGCCCGCCGCTTCCCGGCCGTGCGGGTCGTGCCGGACGTGCTGTACGTCGCCGACGGCACGGTGCTGACCTCGGCCGGGGCCGCCGCCTGCGTCGAGCTGTGCCTGCACATGGTCCGCGAGGACCACGGCGCGGCGGTGGCGGCGCAGGCCGCGCGCCGGGCCGTGGCCGCGCCGCCGCGCCCGGCCGACCAGGCCCAGGCCGTCCGGACCCCGCTGCCGGACGAGCGGGCCGTCTCGCTCGCGCCGACCCGGGCGTGGGCGCTGGAGCGGCTCGACGAGCCGCTGACGCTGGCCGTCCTCGCCGCGCACGCCCGCGTCAGCACCCGGACGCTGGCCCGCCGCTTCCACGACGAGACCGGCCAGAGCCCGCTGCAGTGGCTGCTGCACCAGCGGCTGGACCGCGCCCGCGAGCTGCTGGAGGCCACCGATCTGCCGATGGACCAGGTGGCGCGCCGCAGCGGGCTCGGCAGCGCCGACTCGCTGCGGCAGCACCTGGTCCGCCGGACGGGGCTGACGCCGAGCGCCTACCGGGCGCGCTCGAAGACGCCGAGCGCGTCGTAGGCGTGCCAGGAGCCCGCCTTCTTGTCGATCGTCAGCACGTTCTCGCCGGCCTTCAGCGCCGCGCGGGGCAGCTCCAGCTCGACGTAGGACGGCTTCAGCCCGTTGCCCGGCGCGGTCGCGTCGCCCTCCAGCGAGCCCCGCATCGCGCCGTTCTCCAGCTTGACCTCGCGCACGGGCGTGCCGTTCAGCGCCAGCTCGATCGTGCCGGGCTGCGAGCCGTGGGTGTCGATCAGCCAGATCGACGCCCACGCCTCGGCGGGCGCTTCGGCCAGGGTGAAGCGCAGCGTGAAGCGGCTCGGCTTGCTCCCGCCCCACGCGTCGGCGGGGCCGGGCTGGATGTAGCACCAATTGGTGCCAGGTGTGCTCGTCCCGACGGTGTAGTCGACGCCGTTGGGGAAGCGCGCCTTGTACTGCCCGGTCCCGGCCGGGGCCAGGGCGAATTCGAGGGACTTGTGGTCGAACTCGCCGACGGTGGCGAGGGCCTTGCCTGTCACCGCGACCGAGTCGAGGCTGTGCCCGGTGATCTCGGCTGACGGGCGGCTGCGCGCGCCCGACGCGTCCACGGTGACGATCCGGTAGTACCAGTCCTGGCGGCGGCCGCCCAGCCGGTCGTGCGGGAAGGTCGCGTACACGGTCTTGGCCAGCAGCGTGTCCGGCCCGACCTGGAAGCCGCGCGTCCGCGAGGCGTAGATCGCGTAGTGGTCCACCAGCGGCCGGTACGCCTCGCCCTCCCAGGTCAGGCGGACGCGGCCGATCTCCCCGGCGGCGCGCAGGCGGCGCACCGGGGCGGGGCCGGGGGCGCCTGCGGGCGCGGCGGCGGCCAGCGACATCCGCAGCGCGGCGCGGCGTTCAGTGCTCATCGGTCACACCTCTCGGGTCAGGCCGGGCCGCCCGGCCTCGGTCACGAAGCGGGCGGTCGTCGTCACCGGCGCGCCCGGCGTGCTCACGTACGGCACCGACCTGAACTCCGAGGTCAGCCGGCGCGGCGTCAGGTGCCCGGTCACGTAGCCGCGCCGCGCGTGGTACAGCTTCACCCACGGGTTGCCCAGCCAGACCTTGGCGTAGGAGTCGGTCTCCGCGCCGTCGCCGTCCGACCCGATCGAGCTGCACACCAGCTCGGTGCCGATCGTCGCCGACGCGGGGTCGTTCCAGTCGGCCTTGAGCTCGGTGGCGACCGCGCGGTGGATGTCGCCCGACAGCACCAGCGGGTTGGCGATCCGGTGCCGCTTGAACGCTGTCCACAGCCGGTCGCGGTTGGCGGGGAAGCCGTCCCACATGTCGTTGCTGAACAGCCGACCGGGGCCGGTGTCGCGGTCGATCTGCGCCATGACCACGCCGGTGGCCAGCAGGTTCCAGGTGGCGTCGGAGCGGCGCAGCCCGTCGTAGAGCCAGCGCTCCTGGCGCGCGCCGAGGATCGTGCGGCGCGGGTCCAGGCGCTCGGGGGAGTCGTCGATGACCTGCCCGGCCGGGTAGGTGTCGCGGTACTGCCGGTTGTCCAGCATGTCGATCTGCGCGAGCCGCCCCCAGCGCCGCCGCTGGTACAGCGGCAGGTCCGGGCCGCTGGGACGGGTCGTGCTGCGCAGCGGCAGGTTCTCGTAGAACGCCCGGTAGGCGACGGCGCGGCGGCGCAGGAAGTCGGCGGGCGCGATCCCGGTCTCCGACCACTCGTCGGCGTGGTTGTTCTGCACCTCGTGGTCGTCGGTGGTGAACACCCACGGCGCGGCGGCGTGCGCGGCCTGGAGGTCGGCGTCGCCCTTGAACAGCGAGTACCGCAGCCGGTACTGCTCCAGCGTGACGGTCTCCACCGCGTGGTCGGGGCCGGGCAGCGGGACGCCGCGGCGCCGCATGTTCGCGTCGGTGATGCCGTACTCGTAGATGTAGTCGCCGAGGAACAGCACCAGGTCCAGGTCCTCTGCGGCCATGTGCTTGTAGGCGGTGAAGTGCCCGTGGTACCAGGCGGCGCAGGAGGCGGACGCGAACCGCAGCTCGGCGGCCGAGCGCGGGTCGGGCGCGGTGCGGGTGCGGCCGACCGGGCTGATCTCGTTGCCCGCGCGGAAGCGGTAGAAGTACCAGCGGCCGGGCCGCAGCCCGTGCACCTCGGGGTGCACCGAGTGCGCCAGCTCCGGCGTCGCCAGGACGTGGCCGCGCTTCACGACGCGGGTGAAGCGCTCGTCCTCGGCGACCTCGTAGCGGACGGTGTAGGCGCGGCGCGGCATCCCGCCGTGGCCGTCGGCGGCCAGCGGCTCGGGGGCGAGGCGGGTCCACAGGACGAAGCCGTCGGGCAGCGGGTCGCCGGAGGCGACGCCGAGGGCGAACGGCCCGGCCGGGACGCGGCCGCCGGCGTTCTCGTCGGCGGCGGCACGCCCGGTGCCCAGGGTGAACGCGGCGGCGCTCACCCCCGTGGCGGCCAGGAAGCTGCGGCGGTCGGGGGCAGGGGGTCTCATACGCGGTGCTCCAGAGGTGAAAGGCCCGGTCAGGGCAGGCTGGAGGAGTCGGGCGAACGGGAGGCGACGGGCGGCGGGTCAGGGGATGATCATTTGAGGCCGCCCGAGGTGAGCCCGGCGACGATGCGGCGCTGGAAGACCAGCACCACCGCCACCAGCGGCACGGTGACCAGCACCCCGGCCGCCATCTGGGTGCCGAACGGCTGGTCGTGGCCGTGCTGGCCGGTGAACTGGGCGACGATGACGTTGGCGGTCTTCATCGACTGGTCGTTGACCATGCTGACCGCGATGAGGTACTCGTTCCACGCCACCACGAAGGTGAGGATCGCGGTGGTGAACACCCCGGGCGCGGCCAGCGGCAGGATGATCTTCCGGAACGCCTGGCCGGGGGTGCAGCCGTCCACCATCGCGGCCTGCTCCAGCTCGAACGGCAGCCGCCGGAAGAAGGCGGTCAGGTTCCACACCGCCAGGGGCAGCGCGAACGACAGGTTCGGCACCACCATCGCCTGGTAGCTGTTGATCCAGCCGATGTCGGTGAACAGCTTGAGCAACGGGACGATCAGCAGGCTGCCGGGGAACATCGAGGTGGAGACGACCACCGCCAGCACCGCGCGCTTGAAGCGGAACCGCAGCCGGGCCAGCGCGTACGCCGCCGACACCCCGACGACCAGCGTCAGGACGGTCGTGGTCCCGGCCACCACGACGCTGTTGCCGAGCGCGCGCAGGAAGCCGTTGCCGCTCTGGAACACCGCCCGGTAGTTCTCCAGCGAGACCGGCGCCGGCAGCGGTGACATGTCCAGGATGTCACCGCTGCGGCGCAGGCTGGACACCACCATCCAGTAGAACGGCGCCAGGCAGAACACCGTCACCAGCACCGGCGACAGCCGGTCGGCGAGACGCCTCATGAGCGCTCCTCCTCGCCGACGATGTCGGCGCCCAGCAGCCGCACGAACACGAACGCGGCCAGCGCGATGTACAGGAACAGCACGGTCGCGGCGGCCGCCGCCGGGCCGTAGCGCAGGTTCATCGCCTCGTCCCAGGCGAGCTGCGACAACGTCTCCACCGACGGCTTGCGCGCCCCGATCAGCACCTGCGGCAGGTCGAACATGCGCAGCGCGTCCATCATCCGGAACATCACCGCCACCAGCAGCACCGGCCTGACCAGCGGCAACGTGATCGACACGAACCGCTGCCAGGCCCCGGCGCCGTCCACCCGCGCGGCCTCGTAGACCTCGCCGGGGATCGTCTGGAGCCCGGCCAGCACCAGCAGCGCCACGAACGGCGCGGTCTTCCACGTGTCGGCGACGATCACCGCGAGCTTCGCGGCGCCGCCGTCGGCGGTCCACAGCACCTCGCGGCCGAGCACGGTGTTGGCCACCCCGTCCGCCGCGAAGATCCACCGCCACAGCAGCGCCGAGATCGCGGTGGGGATCGCCCACGGCACCAGCACGCTGGCGCGGAACAGGCCCCGGCCCCGGAACGCGCGGTGCATCAGCAGCGCCATCGCGAGTCCGAGCACGGTCTCGACCGCGACCGTCACCACGGTGAAGAAGGTGGTGTTCCAGAACGCGGTGACGAACCGGTCCGAGCCGAGCAGCGCGGTGTAGTTGGCGAGTCCGCTGAACCGCTCGGCCTGCACCACGAGCCCGTCGGCGTCCAGCTCCTCGGCGGTGCGGTGCAGCGAGTCCCACACCGCCGCCACCACCGGGAACGCGATCACCACGGCGAGCACGGCGAAGGTCGGCGACAGCAGGGCCGCGGCCAGCCGCCCCGGCCCGCCGGGCGCGGCGGCGGCCCGGCGGGGGAGGAGGCGGCGGGCGGCGCCGGTCTGCGCGGCCACGGTCAGTCGGCGAGCCCGGACAGCGCGGCCTGGAGGTCGGCCGACGCCTGGTCCGCGCTCTTCTTGCCGGTGATCGCGGCGGTCACGTGCTCCTGGACCGCAGCGCTGACCTCGTTGTAGCGGACCGCGACCGGGCGGCCCTTGGCGGTGTCCAGGCTCTTCTTCAGCACCGGCAGGTACGGGTACAGCTTGATCATCTCGGGGTCGTCGTACAGCGCGGACCGCGACAGCGGGAACGACTGGGTGCGGTTGTACTCGCGCTGGACGTCCAGGCTCACGATGTGGGCGATGAAGTCGCGCGCGGTCGCCTGGTTCTTGGAGAAGGCCGACACCGCCAGGTTGTTGCCGCCGAGCGTGCCCGAGCCGGGCCCGTCCTTGCCGGGCAGCGGGGCCACCTCGAACTTGCCGTTCACCTTGGACGTGCCGTCCTTGGCGGCGGCCAGCGCGTACACGTACGCCCAGTTGCGGTGGAAGACCAGCTTGCCGTCCTGGAACGCGCGGCGGCCCTCCTCCTCCTTGAGCGTGACGCCCTTGGCGGGGATCGTGCCCGCCTTGAAGCCGTCGGCCAGGAACTTCAGCCCCTCCTTGGCCTGCGGGGTGTTCACCTGCGGCTTGCCGGACTTGTCGAAGACCTGCCCGCCCGCCGACTGCACGGCCTCGGCGTAGTTGACGGTCAGGCCCTCGTACTTGTCGTACTGGCCCGCGTAGCAGTCCACGCCCTCGCCTGCCGGGATCTTCTTCACCTTGGCGCAGGCGTCCAGCATCTCCGCCCAGGTCGCCGGCGGCCTGCTCACGCCCGCGTCCTTCAGCAGGTCGCTGCGGTAGTACAGGATGCCGGTGCCGGTCAGCCACGGCGCGGCGTACAGCTTGCCCCGGTACCTGCCGGTCTCCAGCGCCGCCGGGACGAACGTTCCGGTGTCGAGCTTGTCCTCCGGCAGCGGCAGCACCCAGCGGCGCGCGGCGAACTCGGCCGTCCACACCGCGTCCAGCCGCACCACGTCGTAGGCCGACGACTTGATCTGCGCGTTCTGCACGAGCTGCTGGCGGGTCTGGTCGCCGTCCTCGGGCAGCTCGACCAGCCGCACCTTCTCGTCGGGGTGCGCGCCGTTCCACTTGGCGATGAGCTTCTGGATGGTGCCGGTCAGGTCCTTGCCGGTGGCGAAGGTGATCGGGCCGCGGCCCTCGTTGGCGGCGGCCGGTCCCGCGGCCTTGTCGTCCGAGCCGCCACCGCACGCGGTGAGGGCGAGCGCCAGGGGCAGCGCCCCGGCCCACAGTCTTCTGCTGGTCATCGGATCGTGGTCCCTTCCATGGTGTCGGGCCCCGTGAGGGCCACCACCGTGCCGGTGCGCCGGGCGCGCTCGGCGGCCCAGACGACGCGGTGGGAGGCCAGGCTCTGGCGGCCGTCGGAGCTGAGCGGCGCCGGGTCGCCCCCGGCCAGCGCCGCGGTGAAGGCGTCGGTGAGCGCGTCGTCGGCGGCGTCGTGCCGCCCGTCCGGGGACGGCTCCCCGGCCTCGAAGACCTCCAGCTCGCCGGTGACGAAGTCGCGCAGCGAGACGCGCGCCCCGTCGCCCTCGACGCAGCCGGCCGACCCGAAGATCCGGGTCTGCCGCTGCGCGTAGGGGGTGAACGCGGTCATGGTGAACACGCCGGTCGCGCCGGACGGGAACTCCATGTTGACCACCTGGTGGTCCACCACGTCGTTGTCGCAGGCGTACACGCAGCGGCCGTAGGGGCCCTCGCGCAGCGCCGCCAGCACGCCCGCCTCGGTGCGGTCGTCGGTCAGCACGCCGAGCGGCCACCGCTCCCGGTCGGGGTCGCCGAGGCACGGCAGGTAGATCTTCTTGGCCGAGTAGGCGCAGGAGGACTCCACCGCGCAGTCCAGGCAGCGGTCGGCGGCCCCGGCCGGCCGGTTGGCGGGCCGGAAGTGCGACAGCCGCCCGAACGAGGAGACCCGCTCGGGGATCTCGCCCATCACGTGGACGAGCCAGTCCACGTCGTGGCACGACTTGGTCATCAGCATCGGGCCCGACCCGTCCTCGCGCCGCCAGTTGCCGCGCACGTAGGAGTGGGCCTGGTGCCACCAGCCGACCGGCTCCAGGTGCTGCACGCTGATCGGCGTGCCGATCCGGCCGGCGGTGATCAGCTCGCGGAGCAGGCGCGTGTAGGGGGAGTAGCGCAGCACGTGGCAGACCGCCAGCATCGAGCCGGCGCGCTCGACCGCCTCCAGCACGGCGACGGCGTCGGCCTCGCTGGTGGCCATCGGCTTCTCCAGCAGGATGTGGTAGCCGAGCCCGGCCAGCGCCACGGCGGGCGCGGCGTGCTCGGCGTCCTGGGTGGCGATGACCGCGCCGTCGGCGATCCGGCCCGCCGCCGCCAGCTCCCGCCAGCCGGGGAAGGCCCGCTCGGGCGGCAGGCCGTGCTCGGCGGCGAACCGGGCGCGGCGCTCGGGGTCGGGCTCGGCGACCGCGACGATCCGGGCGGCGCCGGTCGCCCGCATCCGGCGCGCGTAGGTCTCGCCGCGCTGACCGGCCCCGGCCACCACGACCGTGGGGACGCCCGCGCCGGGACCGGGTACGCCGGACGCGCCCGCGCTCCGCGCGGCCGTGCCGGGAGCGTTCGCGCCGGAGCCGCCCGTGCCGCGGGCTCCTGCGCCGGAACCGCCCGTGTCCAGGGCGTCCGTGCCGGGACGGCGCGTGCCGGAACCGCTCGTGCCGGGGCCGCCCGCGCTCGTGCCGCTCGCGCTCGGACCGTCCGCGCTGGGACCGGTCGGACCCATCGGTGCACCACCTTCCGGCCGGCGGGCCGGGGGCCCGCGCTTTATGAAACTTTGTTCCGTAAGTAGATTGGCAATAATGTGATGCGCCAGCCGATCCCTGTCAAGAGGTGCCGTGACCGAAATCTCCCTGCACGGCGGCGACCCCTCGATGCTGCGCCGCATCAACGCCGCCGCCACGCTGCGCGCCCTGCGCGGGGGCGGTGAGCCCACGCTGAGCGAGCTGGCCCGCGAGGTCGGCCTGTCCCGGCCCACCACCGAGGGGGTGCTGACCGAGCTCGCCGAACGCGGCCTGGTCACCGAGGTCGCGCCGCGCTCGGGCGCGGGCCTCGGCCGCCCGGCCCGCCGCTACCGCTTCCGCGCCGACGCCGGCTACGCGCTCGGCCTGGACATCGACGCCCACCACGTCCAGCTCTTCCTGGCCGATCTCGACGGCGAGGTCGTCGCCGGGCACCGCGCCGACCTCGCCCTGGACGCCCCGGCCCCCGAACGCCTGGCCGCCGTGCGCGCGGCGGTGAAGGAGCTGCTGGCCGGGGCGCGCGTGGAGCGGGCCGCGCTGTGGGCGGTGGCGGCCGGGACGCCCGGCGTGGTGTCGCCCGAGGGCAGGGTCGCGCTGTGCACGGTGGTGCCGGGCTGGGAGGGGGTGGCGCTGGCGCGCGAGCTGGGCCGGTCGTTCCCGTGCCCGGTGCTGGTGGAGAACGACGCGAACCTGGCCGCCCTCGCCGAGCGCTGGCGCGGCGCGGCCCGCGAGTCCGACGACGTGGTGTGCGTGCTGGCCGGGCCGCACACCGGTATGGGCGCGATCATCGGCGGGCGGCTGCACCGGGGCCGCTGGGGCGCGGCCGGGGAGGTCGGGATGCTGCCCGAGCTGGGCCTGCGCGACACCGCCGCCGCCCTGGCCGGGGCCGTGCCCCCGGAGGACCCCGGCTCGTTCGGGCCCGTCGCACGGCCGGTGGAGAGCGCCGCCGAACGCGTCCTCGCCGCCGCCCAGGACGGCGACCTCGATGCCGTCGAGCTGGTGGACCGGCTCGCCGCGCGCATGGCCCGCGGCATCGCGGCCATGGCGCTGGCCCTGGACCCCGAGATGATCGTGGTCGGCGGCCGCCTCACCCGCCCCGGCGACCGCCTCGTCGAGGCGCTGCGCCGCTGGGTGCCGCCGCTGTGCCTGACGCCCGCGCGCATCGAGGCCTCCACGCTGGGCGACGACGCGGTGGCGCTCGGCGCCCTGCGGCTCGCGCTGGACCGCGTGGACGAGGAACTGTTCCGTATCGACCGCCCGGCGTGAACCCGCCCGCCATGATGATCGTCTGCAACTGATGGGACGACCGGGCGAGCGGACGGGGCACGGGTGGACACCGAGACGGCGCGGCACGAGGACGAGGAGACCGGCGCGCCCGGACGGGCGCGCCGCCGGTGGGCGGACGTCCTGGTCTGGGCGGCCGTCGCGCCGTTCGCCGTGTGGGCGGCGGTGCGCACCGCGGGATGGGAGCCGGTCTTCCGCTGGAGCCAGCTCGTGGCGTTCACCCCCTACGTCGCGATGGCCTCGCTCGCCGCGCCGGTCTTCGCGCTGCTGCTGCGGCGCTGGCACGCCGCGCTCGTCGCCGCGCTGGCCGCGACCATGCTCGCCGCCGCCGTGCTGCCGCGCGCCGTGATCGGCGGCAACCCCGACGCGCGCGGCCCCGAGCTGCGCGTGCTGGCGTCCAACCTCGCCTACGGGCGGGTCCCGGCGGACGAGCTGCTGAAGCTGGTGCGCTCGGCCAAGGCCGACGTGCTGACGCTCCAGGAGCTGACGCCCGAGGCCGTCGCCGCGCTGGAGAAGGCCGGGATCGCCCGGGAACTGCCGCACAGCGTGCTCCGGCCGGAGCCCGGAGCGAGCGGCACGGGGATCTACGCCCGCCACCCGCTGCGCGAGCAGCCCGCCATCCGGATCGGGTTCACGCAGGCCCGCGCGGCCATGGCCGTGCCGGGCGCGCCGCCGGTGGAGGTGGTGTCGGTCCATCCGTGCGCGCCCTCCGTCCCGGCCCTGGCCCGCTGCTGGCGGGACGGGCTGCGCGCCCTGCCGCCCGCCGCCGGCGACGGCGGCCCGGTGCGCGTGCTGGCCGGGGACTTCAACGCCACGCTCGACCACGCGGCGCTGCGCCGCGTCGTCGGCACCGGCTACCGCGACGCCGCCGACGTCGCGGGCGTCGGCCTCGGCACCACCTGGCCCGAGGCCGGCCCCTACCGGGACCCGCTGCCGGGCATCGTGCTCGACCACGTGCTCGCCGACGGGCGGGTGGCGGTGCGCCGCTTCACCACCCACCTCCTGCCGGACACCGACCACCGCGCGGTCGGCGCCGAACTGGTCCTGCCGGCGGCCTGACGGCCGCCGGCCACCGAGGACGGCGCGGCCGTCCGCCGCCTCCTAGCGTCCCGGCTCTGGGAGCGCTCCCAAGCTTTTTCGGCCGCCCTATTGTCTGCTGCGTCACACCCGATTACGATCCCGGTCAATCGAAGCGCTTCGACAAAGCGCGGCGCCGGACTCCCGGCCCCCACCCCCCGGAGGACAATCATGATCAGAGCGCGCAGGGGCGCGGCGCTGCTCGCCGCGCTGGCGGCGGGGTCGCTGGTGCTCACCGCCTGCGGTGGCGGCGACGGCGAGGCGGCCGGCAAGGAGCTGCGCCTGTGGCACTACGAGGGGCCCGACAGCGCGATGGGCGTCGCCTGGAACCAGGCGCTGGAGGAGTTCAAGGCGACGCACCCGGGGGTGAAGGTCACCTTCGAGGAGAAGGGCTTCGAGCAGATCCAGAAGACCGCGCCGATGGTGCTCAACTCCAAGGACGCCCCCGACGTCATGGAGTACAACAAGGGCAACGCCACCACCGGCCTGCTGGCCAGGCAGGGCCTGCTGCAGGACCTGAGCGCCGAGGTGGCCGAGCGCGGCTGGGACAAGCTGCTCGGCGCGAACGTGCAGACCACCGCCAAGTACGACGCCAAGGGCACGATGGGCGGCGACAAGTGGTTCGGCGTGCCGAGCTACGCCGAGTACCTCCAGGTCTATTACAACAAGGACCTGTTCGAGAAGCACGGCGTCGAGATCCCCACCACCTTCGCCGAGCTGACCACGGCCCTCGACGCGTTCACCGCCAAGGGCGTCACGCCGTTCACCAACGCGGGCGCCGAGTACATGGCGCACCAGTTCCTCTACCAGCTCGCCCTGGACAAGGCCGACCGCTCCTGGGTGGACGCCTTCCAGCGCTACACCACCAAGGCCAACCTGACCGACGCGGCCTGGACCGCCGGGGCGACCACCTTCGCCGACTGGGTGAAGAAGGGCTACATCGCCAAGAACTCGGTCGGCACCAAGGCCGAGGACGCCGGGGTCGCCTTCATGGGCGGCAAGTTCCCGATGATGTTCTCCGGCAGCTGGTGGTTCGGCCGGGTGGCCAAGAACGCCAAGTTCGACTGGGAGACCTCGCCCTGGCCGGGCGCGAAGCTCACCCCGGGCTCCGGCGGCAACCTGTGGGTGGTGCCCAAGGGCTCCAAGAACAAGGAGCTGGCCTACGACTTCATCGACCTCACGATGAAGAAGAAGGCGCAGAACGCCCTGGGCAACGCGGGCGGCGTCCCGGTGGCCGCCGACGCGGCCGCCATCACCGACGCCCGGTCCAAGAAGCTCATCTCCGACTTCGACGCGCTGGTCAAGAACGACGCGCTGGCCTTCTACCCCGACTGGCCGGTGCCGGGCTTCTACGACAAGTGGGTGGCGCAGACCCAGAAGCTCATGAACGGCAGCGGACAGCCGGCGCAGGTGCTGGGCGAGGTGCAGAAGGCCTACGACGAGGGCCTGCCCAAGTGAGCAGCCCCGCGCGCAGGGCGGCGGCCCGGGACCGGTGGGGCCACCTGCCCTACCTGGTCCCCGGGCTGCTGCTGTTCGCCGGCGTGATCGGGGTGCCGTTCCTGATGAACGTCGCGACCAGCTTCACCGACTGGTCCGGCGTCGGCACCCCCGAGTGGGCCGGGCTGCGCAACTACCGGGAGCTGGCGGGCGACGGCGAGTTCTGGTCGGCCTTCCGGCACAACCTGCTGGTCATTATGGGCATGGCGGTCGCGCCGACCGCGATCGGGCTGGTGCTGGCGGCGGTGCTGACCGACCTCATCGGCCGCCACTTCGGGCCGCGCACCGCCAGCGTGCTGCGCGCGTGCGTCTACCTGCCGCAGGTGCTGCCGATCGTCATCGCGGGCGTGGTGTGGAGCTGGCTGCTGGCCCCCGAGAACGGCGCGGTCAACGAGCTGCTGCGCGCCGTCGGGCTGGACGGGCTCGCGCACGACTGGCTGGGCGACGAGGGCACCGCGCTGTGGAGCGTGCTGGCGGTGCTGGTCTGGATCCAGGTCGGCTTCCCGCTGGTGATCTTCATGTCGGGGCTGCAGCGGGTGGAGCCGTCGCTGTACGAGGCGGCCGAGATCGACGGCGCCTCGTGGGCCCGCCGGTTCCGGCACGTGACCGTGCCGCAGATCCGGCCGGAGATCTTCGTGGTGCTGCTGTGGACCACGATCGCCGCGCTCAAGGCGTTCGCCCCGATCTACGTGTTGACCAAGGGCGGGCCGGGCGGCGCGACCAACGTGCCGTCCTACTACTCCTACACGAACTTCTTCGACAAGACCGAGGTCGGCTACGGCTCGGCGATCGCGACCGTGCTGACCCTGCTCATCATCGCCCTGACCGTGGTGTTCCTGCGGTTGCAGGCACGCGACCCGGAGGGGGAGCGATGACCCTGACGTCCGCGCGGCCGCGTTCGCGGGCCGCCGCCCGCACCGCCGCCGCCCGCCGCCGCCGGCGCGGCCCGGCCGCCTACGCGACGCTGCTGGCGGTCGCCCTGCTGGCCGGGATCATGCTGATCCCGTTCCTGGTCGTGGTGGCCAACGCGCTCAAGACGCCCGCCGAGTACACCGCCAACGGCCCGCTCGCCCCGCCCGAGGGCTTCAACCTCCAGGGCGTCAAGGACTTCTGGGAGCGGGTCGGGTTCGGCCGGGTGCTGCTCAACAGCGCGCTCATCAGCGGCTCGGTGGCGATCGGCGCGGTGCTGCTGTCGCTGCTGAACGCCTACGCGCTCGGCATCGGCCGCATCAAGGGCCGCACCTCGATCCTGGTCCTGCTGCTGATGGCCAACACGCTGCCGCAGGAGGCGCTGGTCTACCCGCTGTACTACCTGGCCAAGCAGGTCGGCCTGTACGACACCAGGCTCGCGGTGGTCATCGTGTTCACCGTCATCCAGAGCGCGTTCGGCACCTACCTGCTGGCCTCGGTGCTCGGCACCTTCCCGCGCCCCCTGCTGGAGGCCGCGCGCATCGACGGCGCGGGCCGCTGGCAGATCCTGTGGCGGGTGGTGTTCCCAGTCGTGCGGCCGACGCTGTCGGTGCTGATGGTCTTCTTCTTCATCTGGACCTGGAACGAGTTCCTCATCCCACTGGTCTTCCTGGTCTCCAACGACAACCAGACGGTCTCGGTCGCGCTCGGCGTGCTCCAGGGCCAGCGGCTGATGGACGCCACCATGTCCAGCGCCGCCGCGCTGCTCGGGCTGCTGCCGACCGTGCTGTTCTTCCTGATCTTCCAGCGCACCCTGGCGCGCGGACTCACTGCGGGGGCTGTGAAATGAAGTTCACCGACGGGTACTGGCTGATGCGGCCGGGCGTGCGGGCCGCGCACCCGGCGCAGGTGCTGGACGTGGACACCGGGCCCGGCTCGTTCACCGTGCAGGCCCCCGCCCAGCGGGTGCGGCACCGGGGCGACCTGCTGAAGGGCCCGGTGGTCACGGTGCGGTGCGCCGCGCCGATGCCGGACGTCGTCGGCGTCACCATCACGCACTTCGCGGGGGAGGCGCGGCGCGGCCCCGACTTCGCACTGCGCGCCGACGCCGGGGCGGAGGCGAAGGTCGAGGTCACCGACGAGGCCGCCACGCTGACCTCGGGCGCGCTGACCGTCCGGGTGGACCGCGGGCGCTGGGGGGTGGACTTCCTGGCGGAGGGCCGCCGCCTGACCGGCTCCGGCCCCAAGGGCATGGCGGTCATCGACACCGACGACGGCCACTACGTGCGCGAGCAGCTCGACCTGGGCGTGGACCACCACGTGTACGGGCTGGGGGAGCGGTTCGGGCCGCTGGTCAAGAACGGCCAGTCGGTGGACATCTGGAACGCCGACGGCGGCACCGCCAGCGAGCAGGCGTACAAGAACGTGCCGTTCTTCCTGACCGACGCGGGCTACGGCGTGTTCGTCAACCATCCGGGCCGGGTGTCGTTCGAGGTGGCCTCCGAGGCGGTGGCGCGGGCGCAGTTCAGCGTGCCGGGCCAGTCGATGGAGTACTTCGTGATCTACGGGCCGACGCCGCGCGAGATCCTGCGGAAGTACACCGCGCTGACCGGGCGCCCGGCGCGGCTGCCGGACTGGTCGTACGGGCTATGGCTGTCCACCTCGTTCACCACCGACTACGACGAGGCGACCGTCACCTCGTTCATCGACGGCATGGCCGAGCGCGACCTGCCGCTCAGCGTGTTCCACTTCGACTGCTTCTGGATGCGCGAGTACCAGTGGTGCGACTTCGAGTGGGACCCGCGCGTGTTCCCCGACCCGCCGGGGATGCTGCGCCGGCTCAAGGAGCGGGGCCTGCGCGTCTGCGTGTGGATCAACCCCTACATCGGGCAGCGCTCGCCGCTGTTCGCCGAGGCCGCGGCGCTCGGCCACCTGCTGCGGCGGCCCGACGGCAGCGTGTGGCAGTGGGACCTGTGGCAGCCGGGCTGCGCGGTGGTGGACTTCACCAGCCCTGAGGCGCGCCGGTGGTACGCGGGCAAGCTGGACGCGCTGCTGGAGACGGGCGTGGACTGCTTCAAGACCGACTTCGGCGAGCGCATCCCGACCGACGTCGTCTACCACGACGGCTCCGACCCCGAGCGCGCCCACAACTACTACACCCAGCTGTACAACCAGACCGTGTTCGACCTGCTGCGCGAGCGGCGCGGCGAGGGCGAGGCCGTCGTGTTCGCGCGGTCGGCGACGGCGGGCGGCCAGCAGTTCCCGGTGCACTGGGGCGGCGACTGCGAGTCCACCTTCGAGGCGATGGCCGAGAGCCTGCGCGGCGGGCTGTCGCTGGGGATGTCGGGCTTCGGGTACTGGAGCCACGACATCGGCGGCTTCGAGGGGACGCCGGACGCGGGCCTGTTCAAGCGCTGGATCGCGTTCGGGATGTTGTCCTCGCACAGCCGCCTGCACGGCAGCCACTCCTACCGGGTCCCGTGGCTGTTCGACGAGGAGGCGGTGGAGGTGCTGCGCCGGTTCACCCGGCTCAAGATGCGGCTGATGCCGTACCTGGCGGGCGCGGCGCGGCAGGCCCACGAGGAGGGCCTGCCGATGATGCGGGCGATGGTGCTGGAGTTCCCCGACGACCCCGCGTGCCCGCACCTGGAGCGCCAGTACATGCTGGGCGACGACCTGCTGGTCGCGCCGGTGTTCTCGCCGGAGGGCGAGGTGTCCTACTACGTGCCCGAGGGCGTGTGGACGCACTACCTGACCGGGGAGCGCGTGACCGGCGGCCGCTGGGTGCGCGAGCACCACGGCTACGACAGCGTGCCGCTGCTGGTGCGCCCCGGCGCGGTGGTGCCCGAGGGCGCGGTGGCCGACCGCCCCGACTACGACCACGCCGCCGGGGTGACGCTGCGGGTGTACGAGCTGCCGGACGGCGCGCACGTCACCACGGAGATCCCGCTCACGACGGCCCCGGCCGCGGTGTTCACGACCGTCCGCGACGGCGACACGGTCCGCGTCACCGCGAGCGGCGCCCGCGACTGGAACGTCCTGCTCGTCGGAGTCCCCTCCGTGGCGGGCGTCGCGGGCGGCGACCCCGACCATCACGAGCAGGGCGTTCTGGTCCGCGCCACCGGCGACCAGATCGTCATCACCCTGGAGGAGCAGCGATGACCCCCTTCCCCGAAGGCTTCCTGTGGGGGGCGGCCACCGCCGCCTACCAGATCGAGGGCGCGGCGGCCGAGGGCGGCCGCGCCCCCTCGATCTGGGACACCTTCAGCCACACCCCCGGCCGCACCCGCGACGGCGACACCGGCGACACGGCCACCGACCACTACCACCGGTGGGCCGAGGACGTGGCGTCGATGAGGGAGCTGGGCCTGGACGCCTACCGCTTCTCGATCTCCTGGTCGCGCGTGCTGCCCGGCGGCGCGCTCAACCAGGCGGGCGTGGACTTCTACTCGCGCCTGGTGGACGCGCTGCTGGAGGCGGGCATCGCGCCGGTCGCCACCCTCTACCACTGGGACCTGCCCCAGGACCTGGAGGACGCCGGGGGCTGGCCCGCCCGCGACACCGCCTTCCGCTTCGCCGAGTACGCCGAGCGCATCGGCCTGGCGCTCGGCGACCGCGTGCACACCTGGACGACGCTGAACGAGCCCTGGTGCTCGGCGTTCCTCGGCTACGGCTCCGGCGTGCACGCGCCCGGCCGCACCGACGCCGCCGACGCGCTCGCCGCCGCCCACCACCTCAACCTTGCCCACGGCCTGGCCAACGGCGCGCTGCGCGGCGTCGTCGCCCCCACCGCCCAGCACTCGGTCACCCTCAACCTGCACCACCTGCGCGGCGACGCCGAGGCGGTGCGGCGGGTGGACGCGGTCGCCAACCGCGTGTTCACCGGACCGATGCTGGGCGGCGGCTACCCCGCCGACCTGCTGGCCGACACCGCCGCCGTCACCGACTGGGCCTTCGTGCGCGACGGCGACGAGCAGACGATCGCCGCGCCGCTGGACGTGCTCGGCGTCAACTACTACAGCCCCACCCTGGTCCGCGACGACGGCCCGCCGGCCGCCGCGCACGGCCACGCCGAGGGCGCGGCGACCCCGTTCGTGGGCTGCGAGGACGTGGTCTTCGCCGAGCAGCCCGGCCCCTACACCGAGATGGGCTGGCCCATCGACGCCACCGGCCTGACCGAGATGCTGCTGGGCCTGCACCGCGACCACCCCGGCGTCCCGCTGATGATCACCGAGAACGGGGCGGCGTTCGCCGACGAGGTCGCCCCCGACGGCGGCGTCCACGACGGGGCCCGCGTCGCCTACCTGCGCGACCACCTGGCCGCGGCCGCCGAGGCGGTGGCCGCCGGGGCGGACCTGCGCGGCTATTTCGCCTGGTCGCTGCTCGACAATTTCGAATGGTCGCACGGCTACAGCAAGCGTTTCGGCCTCATTCACGTGGACTACGCGACCGGCCGCCGAACGTGGAAGGACAGCGCATTGTGGTACCGCGAGATGATCTCCGGTAAGGGCGGCCCGGCCTGACCCGCGTCGCCTACAATTCGCGCAGTCGAAACGCCCCGGCGGCCCTACGAAGGACGGTCCTTGGTCAAGATCAGTGACGTGGCGCGGCACGCGGGCGTGTCGCCGAGCACGGTCTCCTACGTGCTGAGCGGCAAGCGCTCGATCTCGGGGGAGACCCGCGAGCGGGTGCTGGCGAGCATCCGCCACCTCGGCTACCGGCCGCACGCCGGGGCCCGCGCGCTGGCCAGCAGCCGCTCCAACGTGCTGGCCCTGATGATCCCGTTCCGCAGCGGCATCCACGTGCCGGTGGTCATGCGGTTCGCGGTCTCGGCCGTCACCACCGCGCGCACCTTCGACCACGACGTGCTGCTGCTCACCCAGCAGGAGGGCGAGGACGGGCTGCGCCGGGTCGCCGACAGCGCCATGGTGGACGCCCTGATCGTGATGGACGTCCAGGTGGCCGATCCCCGGCTGCCGCTGCTGCGCTCGCTGGACCGGCCCTCGGTGCTGATCGGCTTCCCCGCCGAGCCGGCCGGGCTGACCTGCATCGACCTGGACTTCCGCGCGGCGGCGCGCGAGTGCGTGGCGCACCTGGCCGGGCTCGGGCACCGCCGGGTCGCGCTGGTCGGCTCGCCGCCGGAGGTGTACGAGCGGCGCACCGCGTTCGCCGAGCGGGTCATCGACGGCTTCACGGCCGCCTGCGCGGAGTTCGGCCTGTCCGGCGAGGTCCACCCCTGCGAGGCGACCCCCGAGGCCGCCCGCGCGATGGCGGCCCGGCTGCTGGCGGCCGGGCCCGGCCCGACCGGCGTCGTGGTGCACAACGAGCCGATCGTCGAGCCGCTGGTGCGCGCGTTCGCGGCGGCCGGGCGGCGGGTCCCCGAGGACCTGTCGGTGGTCGCGATCGGCCCCGACGAGCTGGCCGAGCGCGCCGAGCCGCCGCTGTCGGCGGTGGCGATCCCCGCCGAGGAGGTGGGCCGCCAGGCCGTGGAGCTGCTGATGGCGAAGCTGGCGGGGGAGGCGGTCCCGGACGCGACCCTGCTGCCGCCGGTCCTGACCCGCCGCGCCAGCACCGCCGCCCCGCCCGGGGGCGGCTGAACGCACCAGGGCCCCGGCGCCCGGCCGCCGGGGTTTTCCCGGGCCCGTCGTTGAAGCGCTTCGATTTCCGAGGCGCCCATCGTCCAAAGATTTTCGGGGGACGTTCGACCGGCAATATCGAATCGCTTCGACCCATGAAGGAGAGTCGGTGCGCACCACCCGTCGAAAGCCATGGAGAACGGCAGGCCCGCCCGGACGGCTCCGCCGCCCCCTGATCCCCGTCCTCGCCCTCACCCTGGCGGCCGGGGCCCTCACCGCCGTCCCGCCCGCCGCCGCCCGCGAGACCCACCCCTTCCGCGACCCCCGCCTGTCCACCGACGCCCGCGTCGCCGACCTGGTGAAGCGGCTGACGACCGACGAGAAGATCTCGCTGCTGCACCAGTACCAGCCCGCGATCCCGCGCCTCGGCATCCGCCGCTTCAAGACCGGCACCGAGGCGCTGCACGGCCTCGCCTGGTCCACCGACATCAACGCCGGGGGCGCGGTCCGCACCGCGACGGCCACGGTGTTCCCGCAGTCGGTCGGCCTCGGCGCGACCTGGAACCCGTCGCTGCTGGCGCGCGTCGGCTCGGCCGTCGGCGACGAGGCGCGCGGCTTCAACAAGGAGGACCCCGACGTCTGGAGCCTGCAGCTGTGGGCGCCGGTGGTGAACCTATTGCGCGACCCGCGCTGGGGCCGCAACGAGGAGGGCTACTCCGAGGACCCGCTGCTGAGCGGCAGCCTCGGCACCGCCTACGGCCGGGGGATGCAGGGCGACGACCCGAAGTACCTGAAGTCCGCGCCGGTGCTCAAGCACTACCTGGCCAACAACAACGAGGTCCGCCGCGACACCACCTCCTCCAGCCTGCGCCCGCGCGTGAAGAAGGAGTACGACGAGGTCCCGTTCAGGATCCCGCTGGAGCGCGACGCCGCCACCGGCGTCATGACCGCCTACAACCTCGTCAACGGCCGGCCCGCCACCGCGCACGCCGACGCGAACGACCTGGTGCGGGCGTGGGCGACCAAGACCCTGTTCAACGTCACCGACGCGGGCGGCCCCAACAACCTGGTCGGCTCGCAGCGCTACTACGGCACCCTCGCCGAGGCCGACGCCGCCACGCTCAAGGCGGGCGTGGACAGCTTCACCACCGACGACACCGACTCCGCCAAGACGATCGCGGCCGTCAAGGACGCGCTGGCCAGGAAGCTGCTGACCGAGAAGGACGTGGACACCGCCGTCGGCCGCATCCTCAGCATCCGGGTGCGGCTCGGCGAGTTCGACCCCGACGGCGGCCCCTACGCCAGGATCGACAAGAGCGTGGTGGACAGTCCCGCGCACCGCCGCCTGGCCCGCCAGGCGGCCACCGAGCAGATGGTGCTGCTGAAGAACCAGGCGAAGGGCCGGGCGAGGACGCTGCCGCTCAAGCGGAGCGGCAAGGTCGCGGTCGTCGGCCCGCTCGCCGACACCCTCTACACCGACTGGTACTCCGGCGCGCTGCCCTACAAGGTCACCCCGCGCGACGGCGTCCGGCGGCGGCTGGGCGCGTCCGGCACCGTCACCGGCGGCGAGGGCGTGGACCGCATCGCGCTCAAGGACCCCGCGACCGGCAAGTACGTCACCGCCGGGACCGGCGCGGCCGGGGCCGCGCTGAAGCTCGGCGCGACCACCGCCGGGACCGCCGAGCAGTTCGACGCCTTCGACTGGGGCCAGGGCGTGCTGACCCTGCGCAGCGTCGCCAACGGCAAGACCGTGGGCCGCTCCAACTGGGGCGACACCATGGTCAACGACCAGGAGCAGCCCAACGGCTGGTACGTGCAGCAGATGTTCAAGCTGGAGCCGCAGGGCGACGGCGTGCTGCTGCGCTACGCGGGCTACGAGAAGGCCGAGGGCTGGGCCGAGCCCGCCAAGACCTACCTCAGGGCGGGCGGGGACGGCACGCTGGTGCTGACCACCAAGGACGAGGCCACCCGCTTCGACCGCGAGGTGGTGCGCAGCGGCGTGGACGAGGCGGTCAAGGCCGCCACCGGCGCGGACGCGGCCGTCGTCGTGGTGGGCAGCATGCCCTTCATCAACGGCCGCGAGAACCACGACCGCACGAGCATGGCGCTGGCCGAAGGGCAGTCCGCGCTGATCAAGGCGGTGCGCAAGGCCAACCCCAACACCGTCGTGGTGGTCGAGAACAGCTACCCGACCACGCTGACCTGGGAGCAGGACAACGTCCCGGCGATCCTGTGGACCAGCCACGCCGGGGCCGAGACCGGCAACGCGCTCGCCGCGATCCTGTTCGGCGACCAGAGCCCTTCGGGCCGCCTGCCGCAGACCTGGTACCGGTCGGAGGCCGACCTGCCGGACATCCTGGACTACGACATCATCACGTCCGACCGCACCTACCAGTACTTCAAGGGCAAGCCGCTCTACCCGTTCGGGCACGGGCTGACCTACGGGAGCTTCCGCTACGGCAGGCCGCGCCTCAGTTCGGCCGCCACCGGTGCGAACGGGACCGTGACGGTGTCGGTGCCGGTCACCAACACCGGCCGCACGACCGCCGACGAGGTGGTGCAGCTCTACACCCACCAGCGGACCTCGCGGGTGAAGCAGCCGGTGAAGCGCCTGCGGGCCTTCCAGAAGGTGCGCCTCGCGCCGGGGCGGACCGGCACGGTCACCTTCCGGCTCAAGGCCGCCGACCTGGCGCACTGGGACGTGACGCGCGACAAGTGGACGGTCGAGAACGCCACGCACGACCTGCTGGTCGGCGCGTCGTCGGCCGACATCCGGCAGCGCGCCGTGCTCCGGGTGCGCGGCGAGGACGTCCCGGCGCGCGACCTGTCGCGCCCGACCCGTGCCGCCGACTTCGACGACCAGCACGGCGCCGTGCTGGTGGACGAGACGAAGGAGCGGGGCGACGCCGTGACGGCGGCCGCCGGGGGCTGGATCGCCTTCAACGGAGCCGACCTGCGCGCCCGGCCGACCGCGTTCAAGGCGAAGGCGGCCCGCGCGGCGGCGGGCGGTACTACGCTCCAGATCCGCCTTGACCGCCCGGACGGCCCGCTGGCGGGCACGCTGCAGGTGCCCTCCACCGGCGGCGAGTACGCCTACCGCGAGGTGTCGGCGCCGCTGAGCGGCCTGGCGGGCCGCCGCAACGTCTACCTGGTGTTCGGCGGAAACGTCCGGGTGAGCGGGTTCCGGCTCACCCGGTGACCGGCCGGCGTCCCGCCCGACCCCGCACGGGCGGGGCGCCGCCTCCGCTCCGGACGCGCCGGACGCGGGTCAGGCCGCCTCGCGGCGCAGGCGGCGGCCGCTGACCTCGCTCGGCGTGAAGACGATGTGGGACTCGCGCTCCCCGGCGGGCCACGGCTCGGGGTCGGGGGCGCCGGCCGCCTCCTCCTCGGTCATCGGCCGGGCGCCGCCGCGCAGCAGCACGCTCCAGCCGGTGTGGCCGTCCATGTCGAGGCTGTCCACCTCGAAGGCGATCCGCACCTCGGCCCCGGCGAGGCGGGTGGACAGGTTCTGGGTGAGGCGCCCGCCCACGGTGGTGCGGAACAGCAGGGCGTCCCCGTCCACGACGTAGTTGACCGGGATGATCGCGGGGCCCTCGCCGTCGTCGAAGGCGACCCGGCCCACCGTGGTGCCGGCCACCAGCCGCAGGCTTTCGGCCCGGTCGAGCTCTTCCAGGACGGGTTTGTCCATGGCCGCGATCCTCCCCCTGAGATCATCGTGCGACTCCTGGGATCATGCTCGCTTTGCCGTCGGGCGAAACCGGACAACGGTCGCAGGCCGGTACGGGGTGGGCGGGGTCACAACCGGCGCATGGCCTCCTCCTGCCGCCAGGCCGCGTCCGTCATGAACTGCGCCACGGTGGCCAGCTCGTCGTCCTCGTAGCCCTCGCACAGCTCCCGCAGCGACCGCACCAGGTCGTCGAACAGCGGGGCCGCCTTGGCCGCCCAGTCCCGCCGGAACTCGATCAGCACCTTGCGCCCGTCCTCGGGGTGCGGCACGCGCCGGGCGGCCTCCTTGCGCTCCAGCCGGCCGATCAGCGCGGTGACCGAGGCGGGGGTGAGCCCGGTGTGCCGGGCGAGGTCGCCCGCCGTCATCGGGCCGCGCCGGGCCAGCACGTCCAGCGCCTTCTCGTCGGTGGCGCTGAGCCCCTGGCGGGCGGCGAGGGCGGTGTGGAAGAGCACGGCGGCGGTGGACAGCTTGCGGCCGGCGAGCAGGACCTCGTCCACGATTTCGGCGCGGGTTGGCATGGGCCCACTCTAGCGCTACTGTTTAGTTAGATCTAACTAAATAAATCTCGGAAGGGGACACCATGCAGGCTCTGATCATCGGCGGCGGCATCGCCGGTCCGGTCGCCGCGATGGCGCTGCGGCGCGCGGGCGTCGAGGCGACCGTCCACGAGGCGCGCCCGTCCGGCGCCGACGGCGTCGGCGTCTTCCTCACCCTCGGCTCCAACGGCATCGACGCGCTGCGCGCCGTCGGCGCGGACGCGCCCGCCGTCGCGGCGGGCTTCCCGACCCCGGGCATCACCATGGTCAGCACCACCGGCAAGCCGCTCGGCCGGGTGAGCACCACGAGCCCCGACGCGGCGGGCACCGTCAGCCGCACCCTGCGCCGCGCCGACCTGTACCGGGCGGTGCGCGACGAGGCGCTGCGCCGGGGCGTCCGCATCGAGACGGGCAAGCGCCTGGTGGCCGCCGAGGACACCGGCGACGGCGTCACCGCGACCTTCGCCGACGGCACCCGGGCGCGCGGCGACCTGCTGGTCGGCTGCGACGGCGTGCACTCGACCGTCCGCGGCCTGATCGACCCCGGCGCGCCCGCCCCCGCCTACACGGGCCTGGTCGGGCTCGGCGGCTACACGCGCGGGGTGCCGGTGGACGCGGAGCCGGGCGAGTACTCCATGGTCTTCGGCCGGCGCGCGTTCTTCGGCTACGCGACGGCGCCCGACGGCGAGGTGTGGTGGTTCGCGAACGTCCCGCGCCGCGACGAGCCCGCCCGGGGCGAGGTCGAGGCGGTCGGGGCGGAGGAGTGGCGGGCGCGGCTGGCGCGGCTGTTCGAGGGGGACGGCGGCCCGGCCGTCCGCCTGGTCGAGCGGGCCCACGAGATCATGCCCGCGAGCCCCATGCACGCGATGGTGAGGCTGCCCGCCTGGCACCGCGGCCGGATGATCGTCATCGGGGACGCCGCGCACGCCCCGTCGCCGTCCTCGGGGCAGGGCGCGTCGCTGGCCATCGAGGACGGGGTGGAGCTGGCCCGCGCCCTGCGCGACCACGGCGACGTCGCCGCCGCGTTCGCGGCCTACGACGCGCTGCGCCGCCCCCGCGTCGCGCGCATCGTGAAGCAGGCGGCGCGCGTGAACAGCAACAAGGCGGCCGGGCCGGTCGCTCGCGTCTTCCGCGACCTGCTGCTGCCGGTCGTCCTGAAGAAGACGGCCGAGGGCAAGCAGGTCCGCGAGACCTACGGCCACCACATCGACTGGGAGGCCGCGACCGCGTGAGCGTCCGGGACGCCCAAAGCTCAAGCTTGGGCATCCACAAGGAAACCCAGGGATTGACTTGGGTGAGGGCCGACCGCAGGCTGGACCCGACCCGGTGATCTCCACGAGGGAAGGGGCCCGCCATGGCCGAGGACGTGCGACCGTCCGCAGGGCGGACCGGCGTGAGCGTTGACGCGGCGGTCCGCCTGCTGGAGGTCAAGGGCGCGGCCGTCGTTCCGCACCCCGGCGGGAAGCTGCTCGACCACCTGCACCGCGTCCACGCCACCCTGCTCGACTGGGGCGCGCGGCCCGAGGTGCGGCTCGCCGGGCTGTGCCACGCCTTCTACGGCACCGACGGCTTCCGCGTCCCGCTCGGCGACCCCGGCGACCGCTCCGAGCTCGCCGACGTCATCGGCGCTGGCGCCGAGCACCTCGTCTACACCTACGCGAGCTGCGACCGGGCGCGCTCCTACCCGCACCTCACCGAGCCCGGCAGTTCCTTCACCGACCGCTTCGCCGGCGCGGTGCTCGACCTCACGCCCGGCGAGCGCCGCGATTTCGCCGAGCTCACCGCCGCCAACGAGCTGGACGTCCTCGCCCACGCCCGCGACCTGACCCCCGCTGAGGCCGTGGGTCTGCTCGATCTGCTCGCCGGATGGGAACCGCTGCTGAGCGCCCCGGCCGTCCGCGCCGTCCGGGCGGCCCGCCGGAACGCCGGGGGGCGTTGAGCCGCCCCCGGCGCGTCCGGTCAGAGATCGAGGGCGTGGCCGGTCGTGGCGTCCACGTGGTCCGGGACGTCGTCGTGGCGGTCGCCCACCGAGAGCGTGCCGGTGGGCTCGAACAGCAGGATGGAGGCGCCGGACGGGGCGTACGGCCGGTGCTCGACGCCCTTGGGCACGGTGAAGACCGACCCCCGGGGGAGCGTCACCGTGCGCTCCCCGGCGGGCTCGCGGAGGGAGATGCGCAGCTCGCCGTCCAGCACGAGGAAGAACTCGTCGGTGTCGTCGTGGGCGTGCCAGACGTGCTCGCCCTCGACCTTGGCGACGCGGACGTCGTAGTCGTTGACGCGGGTGACCACGCGCGGGCTCCACAGCGCGTCGAAGGAGGCCAGGGCCTTGCCGAGGGGGATGGGGTCGTTGCTCATGGCCCCATCCTCGGGGCTCGCGGAAGATCGGCACGAGTGCTAGGAATCGCATATGGCGAAAGGATCCTCGCACCGGGTCGTCGTGATCGTGGACGAGAACTCCAACCCCTTCGAGCTGGGCTGCGCGACCGAGGTGTTCGGCCTGCGCCGCCCCGAGCTCGGCCGCGACCTCTACGACTTCCGGCTGTGCTCGCCCGAGCCCCGCACCCTGATGCGGGACGGGTTCTTCACCCTCACCGGCGTCGCCGGGCTGGAGGCGGCCGACACCGCCGACACCCTCATCGTCCCCAACCGCCCGGACGTGGAGGTGCCGCGCCGCCCGGCGGTGCTCGACGCCGTCCGGCGCGCGCACGCGCGAGGCGCGCGCCTGGTCGGCTTCTGCAGCGGCGCGTTCACCCTGGCCGAGGCCGGGGTCCTGGACGGGCGCCGGGCCACCGCGCACTGGCAGTGGGCCGACTCCTTCCGCGCCCGCTTCCCCGCAGTCCGCTTCGAGCAGGACGTGCTGTTCGTGGACGACGGCGACGTCCTCACCGCCGCCGGGAGCGCGGCCGCGCTCGACCTCGGCCTGCACCTGGTCCGCCGCGACCACGGCGCGGAGGCCGCCAACTCGGTGAGCCGCCGGCTGGTGTTCGCCGCGCACCGCGACGGCGGGCAGCGGCAGTTCGTGGAGCGCCCCATGCCCGAGGTGCCGGACGAGTCGCTGGCGCCCGTCCTGGCCTGGGCGCAGGAGCGGCTGGACGCGCCGCTCACGGTCGCCGACCTCGCGGCGCGCGCGGCGGTCAGCCCGGCGACGCTGCACCGCCGGTTCCGGGCGCAGCTCGGCACGACGCCGCTGGCGTGGCTCACCGGGGAACGGCTCGGACTGGCGTGCCGGCTGATCGAGCGGGGCGAGGCGCGGTTCGAGGTCGTGGCGCGGCGCAGCGGGCTCGGCACCGCCGCCAACCTGCGCGCGCTGATGCGCCGCGAGACCGGCATCACGCCGTCGGCGTACCGGCGCCGGTTCGGGCCCGGGGCGGGTTGACGGCGGGTCGTGCGGCCGGGGGTCAGTCGCGCTCGGCGGCCTTGTAGGCGGCGGTGAGCTGCGCCTCGGCGTCGTACAGGTAGGCGCGCAGCTCCTGCTCGGCGGTCGTCAGGTCGCCGGCGGCCAGCAGGTCGGCCAGCCTGCGGTTGCGGGGCAGGTAGGGGCCGTGGAAGTGCTCGGCCGAGCCCATCACGTGGAAGACCAGGCGCAGCTCGGCCAGCAGGTGGCGCATCATGTCGTCCACCCGGGGGCTGCCGCACAGCGCGGCGACGGCCTGGTGGAAGCGGATGTCGGCGGTGCCGACGTCGGCCCAGCGGCCCTCGGCGGCGGCCCGCTCGGCGTCGGCGACCACCGCGCCGACGCGGGCCACCGGCTCCGGGCCCGCCTCGGCGGCGTTGCGGACGCCCGCGGCCTCCAGGATGCGGCGCACCCGGTAGACGTCGGCGACGTCGGAGAGGGTGAGGCTGCGCACGAACACGCCCCGGTTGAACTCGTGCACGACCAGGCCCTCCTGGGCCAGCAGCCGGAACGCCTCGCGCATCGTGTTGCGCGAGACGTTGGTGGCCCCGCTGAGGATCTTCTCCGGGAGCGGCGTCCCGGGCACCAGGTGCCCGTCGGTGATCTGCTGGCGCAGCAGGTCGGCGACGCGGGTGACGGTGCTGGAGCGGGCGAGGTCCCCGCTCGCGGCCTTGAGGTTGGTGATCCACTCGTCCTGCGTCGTCACCTGCGTCTCCCCACGGGCTCCCGCGCCGCTTCCCGGCGAGGTCAAGGGTAGTGCAAGCGCGGTTCAACTGAGCTATTGCAGGATTGTTGAACAATCCCTACTCTCGGGGAAAGTCACATCTCCCCCGAGGGGCTGTCATGACCGACCAGACCCTGGACAAGCAGGCCGCGTCCCCGTCGAACCCGGCGAGCCGCGGCGTGCTCGTCGGAGCCATGTTCCTGATGGCGACCAGCGCGATCGGACCCGGCTTCATCACCCAGACCACCACCTTCACCGCCAAGCTCGGCGCCGCGTTCGCGTTCGCGATCCTGGTGTCGGTGCTGGTGGACATCGCGATCCAGCTCAACGTGTGGCGCGTCATCGGCGTCGCCGGCCGGCGCGCCCAGGACCTCGCCAACGACGTGGTCCCCGGCGGCGGGTACGTGCTCGCCGGGCTCGACGTGGTCGGCGGCATGATCTTCAACATCGGCAACGTGGCCGGCTGCGCGCTCGGCCTGAACGCGCTGCTCGGCCTGGACGTCAAGATCGGCGGCGCGCTGTCGGCGCTGGTCGCCATCGCGATCTTCCTGGTGAGGCGGGCCGGGGTCGCGATGGACCGGATCGTGGTGATGCTCGGCGCCGCCATGATCCTGCTGACCCTGTACGTGGCGGTGGTCTCCGGGCCGCCGGTCGGCGACGCGCTGAAGCAGAGCGTGCTGCCCGAGCGGGTGGACCTGCTCACCATCATCACGCTGATCGGCGGCACCGTCGGCGGCTACATCGTCTACGCCGGCGCGCACCGCATGATCGACTCGGGGCTGACCGGCCCGGACAACGTCCGCGGCATCACCCGCAGCTCGGTCTCGGGCATCCTCATCACCGCGGTCATGCGCGTGCTGCTGTTCCTGGCCGTGCTCGGCGTGGTCGCGGGCGGCGCGAAGCTGGCGGCGGGCAACCCGGCCGCCTCGGCGTTCCAGCACGCGGCCGGCGACGTCGGGCAGCGGCTGTTCGGGCTGATCCTGTGGTCGGCGGCCATCACCTCGGTCATCGGCGCGTCCTACACCTCGATCTCGTTCACGGTGTCGTTCTCGCCGTGGATCGAGCGCAACCGCAACCGCCTCGTCGTCGCGTTCATCCTGGTGGCGACCGCGATCTACCTGCTGATCGGCACCGCGCCGGCCAAGCTGCTGGTGGCGGCGGGCGCGCTGAACGGGCTGATCCTGCCGTTCGGCCTCGGCGTGCTGCTGTGGGTGGCGGCCCGGCGCCGCGACATGCTCGGCGGCTACCGCTACCCGGCCTGGCTGCTGAGCCTCGGCGTGCTGGCCTGGGCGTTCACGCTGTACCTCAGCTGGCACCTGCTGACCACCCTCGACCAGCTCTGGAAGTGACATGCGCATCGACCTGAACGCCGACCTCGGCGAGAGCTTCGGCCGCTGGGAGCTGGGCGACGACGACGCCCTGCTCCAGGTGGTCACCAGCGCCAACGTCGCCTGCGGCTTCCACGCCGGCGACCCCACGGTGCTGCGCCGCACCTGCGCGAACGCGGCCCGGCGCGGCGTGGCCATCGGCGCCCACACCGGGTACCGCGACCTGACCGGCTTCGGGCGCCGCTTCATCGACGTCCCGCCGAACGTCCTCACCGACGACGTGCTCTACCAGCTCGGCGCGCTGCGGCAGTTCGCCGAGGTCGCCGGGACGCGCGTCCGCTACCTCAAGCCGCACGGCGCGCTCTACAACACGATCGTCCACCACGAGGCGCAGGCGCGGGCCGTGGTCGCCGCGGCGCTGGAGTTCGACCCCGGCCTGCCGGTGCTGGGCCTGCCCGGCTCGGTCTGGCTGCGGCTGGCCGCCGACGCCGGACTGCCGGTGGTGCACGAGGTGTTCGCCGACCGCGCCTACACCCCGCAGGGCACGCTGGTGCCGCGCCGCGAGCCCGGCTCGGTGCTGCACGACCCCGACGAGGTCGCCGAACGCTGCCTGCGGATGGCCGCCGACGGCGAGATCGTCGCGATCGACGGCAGCGTGGTGAGGGTCGAGGCGGGCTCCATCTGCGTGCACGGCGACAGCCCCGGCGCGGTGGCGATGGCGCGGGCGGTCCGCGCGCGGCTGGAAGGGGCGGGCATCGCCGTGGAGCCGTTCACCGCCGTCCGGGCCTGAGGGGAGGCGGGGTGCGGATACTGCCGACCGGGGACATCGGCCTGCTGGTCGAGCTGCCCGATCTCGACACGATGCTCGGGCTGTACTCGACCCTGGCCGACCGGCCGCCGCCCGGCGTGGCGGACCTGGTCCCGGCCGCCCGCACCCTGCTGGTCCGCCTGGCCGACGGCGCCGACACCGCCGCGGTCGCCGCCGCCGTCCGCGCGGCCCGTCCCGCGCGGGCGGCGGCGCGGACCGCCGGGACGGTGGAGATCCCCGTCCGCTACGACGGCGACGACCTGGCGGAGACCGCCCGCCTCACCGGCCTCGCCCCCGCCGAGGTCGTCGCCGCCCACACCGGCACCCCCTGGCGGGTCGCGTTCATCGGCTTCGCGCCCGGCTTCGCCTACCTGGCGGGCGGCGACCCCCGGCTGCGCGTCCCGCGCCGCACGACCCCGCGCGTGCGGGTCCCGGCCGGGTCGGTCGGACTGGCGGGGGAGTTCAGCGGCGTCTACCCCGGCGAGGCGCCGGGCGGCTGGCAACTGATCGGCCGCACCGACGCCGCGATGTGGGACCTGGACCGCGACCCGCCCGCGCTGCTGCGGCCGGGGACGCTGGTCCGCTTCGTGGAGGTCGCGGAGTGAAGCGGTGCCTGGAAGTGATCGCGCCGGGACCCCTGGCCACCGTGCAGGACCTGGGGCGCCCCGGACGGGCCGCGCTCGGTGTCGGCGTCTCGGGGGCCGCCGACACCGCCGCGCTCCGCCTGGCCAACCGGGCGCTCGGCAACCCCGAGGACGCCGCCGCCGTCGAGGCCACCCTCGGCGGGCTGGCCGTCCGCTGCTACGGCGGCCTGTTCGCGGTGGTGACCGGCGCGCCCGCGCCGCTGACCGTCGACGGCCGCGCGACGGCCCCCAACACCGTCTTCCACGTGCCCGACGGCGCCGAACTGCGCATGGCCGCCCCGCCCACCGGCCTGCGCAGCTACCTGGCGGTGCGCGGGGGAGTGGCGGTGCGGCCGGTGCTCGGCTCCCGCTCCACCGACACCCTGGCCGGGCTCGGCCCGCCGCCGCTGGCCCCCGGCACGGTGCTGCCGGTCGGCCCGCCGCCGGAGCGGCCCCCGCTGCTGGACGTGCTGCCGGTCGCCCCGCCGACCGGCGGCGAGGTGGCGCTGCGCGTGCGCCCCGGGCCGCGCGACGACTGGTTCACCGCCGCCGCGCTGCGCGCCCTGCTGAGCGAGCCGTACGAGGTGACCAGCGAGACCGACCGCGCCGGGATGCGCCTCGCCGGGCCGCCCCTGGAGCGCGCCCGCACCGGCGAGCTGCCCAGCGAGGGCATGGTCGCGGGCGCGCTCCAGGTGCCCCCGGCGGGCCGCCCGGTGCTGTTCCTGGCCGACCACCCGCTGACCGGCGGCTACCCCGTGATCGCGGTGGTGGCCGCCGCCGACCTGCCCCGCGCCGCCCAGGCCCGTCCCGGCCAGCGGCTCCGCTTCCGCATCGACCGGACCGAACGAAGGGGAAGACCATGACCCACCCCGACACCGCGGCGTTCACCCCCGACCAGGCCCGCGCGCTGTTCCGCTCCGGGCTGCGCGCCCCCACGGCGGGCTGGTGCGCGGGCTGGACGCAGGCCAACCTCATCTCGGTGCCCCGCGAGGACGCCTACGACGTGCTGCTGTTCGCCCAGCGCAACCCCAAGGCGTGCCCGGTGCTGGACGTGACCGAGCCCGGCGAGGTGTCGGCGAAGCTGTTCGGCGGCGACCTGCGCACCGACCTGCCCGGCTACGTCGTCTACGAGAACGGCGCGCCGGTCGCCGAGGCCGACGACGTGCGCGAGTACTGGCGCGACGACCTGGTGTCGTTCCTGATCGGGTGCAGCTTCACCTTCGAGGCCGCGCTCCTGGAGGCCGGGGTCCCGGTCCGCCACATCGAGCAGGGCCGCAACGTGCCGATGTACCGGACCGGCCGCGCGTGCCGCCGCGCCGGGGCGCTCGGCGGCCCGCTGGTGGTGTCGATGCGGCCGGTCCCGGCCGAGCGCGTCGCCGACGCCGTCCGGATCACCGCCCGCTACCCGGCCGTGCACGGCGCGCCGGTGCACGTGGGAGACCCCGCCGAGCTGGGCATCGACGACCTGGACGCGCCCGACTTCGGCGAGGCCGTGGAGGTGCGCCTCGGCGAGGTGCCGGTGTTCTGGGCGTGCGGGGTGACGCCGCAGGCGGCGGTGATGGCCTCGCGCCCGAAGTTCGCCATCGGGCACGCGCCGGGCCACATGGCCATCACCGACGCCCGCGACGCGGAGTTCCTCACCCCCTGAACGGCGCCTCGACGCGGTGCCGCCCCGAGCCCAGCTCGCGGCGGGCACCGCCCGGGAGCGTCACCTCGGCGACGGCGTTGACGGGCACCCGCACGTCCAGCACGAGCGTGCCGCCCGCGCGCCGCCACGCGACCTCCACCGCGCCGCGCGGGGTGTCCAGCGACACGCGCGCGCTCGCCATCGGCCCGAACGCCCGGGGCGCGACCGCGAACCGCGCCCACCCCGGCCGCAGCACCTCGACGCCCAGCACGCACTCGACCAGCCAGGACACCGGCGAGCCGAGGATGGGGTCGAGGTGCCCGCGCGCGTCCTGCTCCCAGTTCTCCCACAGGGTGGTCGCGCCCAGGCTCCGCAGGTGCCCGTACCCCGGATAGGTGGTCTGGCCGAGGACGGCGTGCGCCAGGTCGGCGTGGCCGTGGTCCGACAGCGCCTGGGGCAGCGCGGCGGTCCCGGCGCAGCCGGTGTCCAGGTGCCGCCCCTTGGCCTCCACGTCGGCGGCGAGCCCGGCGGCGATGCGGGCGGCGTGCGCGGCGGGCACCAGCCCGAACGCCAACGGCACGGCATTGCTGGCCTGCCGGTACCCCGCCGGCCTCTCGGTGCGGTAGTGCCCGGCGGCGGTGTCGAGGAACGTCTCGTTGAAGCGGCGCACGATCCGCCCGGTCCGCTCCCGCCAGCGCCGGGCCTGCTCGGCGCGGCCCAGCAGGTCGGCGAGCGCCGTGGCGTCGCGCAGGCTCTGGATCACGTGGGCGGTGCCGACGAGCCGCCCGCCCTCGGGGCCCTGCGGGCTCTGCTCGGCCCTCGGCGGATACCAGTCGGCGAAGTCGTCGCGGGGCAGGACGTCGCCCCGCAGCTTGCCGAGCAGCCATTCGACGTAGCGGGCGACGGCGTCGAAGTGCCGCTCGGGCACGGTGCGGTCGCCGTAGGCCAGCCAGTAGCGCCGGACCAGGTGCGGGTACACGCCGGTCCAGGTGGGCGACAGGCTCTCCGGCTCGTCGTCGCCGAGAGGCGCCATGATGGGGATCTGGCCGTCCGGCCGCTGGCGGAGCCGCAGGTCGTCCAGCCAGCGGGCGAAGAAGGCCGCCATGCCGAACCGGTACAGCAGGGGCTGCGCGGCGAAGTGCACGTTCCCCGTCCAGCCGGCCTTGGGGTAGGTGGGGGCGATGGCGGGGTGGCCGAACAGCGAGCCGCGCGCCGTCCGCGCGAACGCGCCGACGATCCACTGGAGCACCGGGTGGCCGACGCGCAGGTCCATGGCGTCGGCCACGTCGCTGTGCACCGGCACCGCGACGACCTCCACCTCCGGCCCGCTGACCTCGACGTAACGGAAGCCCTTGTAGGTGAAGGAGGGCTCCCACTCCTCGGTGCCGTGCCCGGCGGCGGTGTACTCGTCCCGCTGGAACCGGCCGGGCACCGAGGGGTTCTCCCACCAGCCGGGCGCGCCGACCGCGACGCGGCCGCGCGCGTCGAGCTTCTCGCCGTACTGGACGCGCACCTGGGCCCCTTCGGCGAACCGCCCGCGCAGCCGGACCCACCCGGCGAGCGTGACGCCGAAGTCGTACAGCCGCACGCCGTCCACCTCGCGCACCTTGACGGGCTCGATGGGCTCGCCGGTGCGGACGGGCTCGGCGACGTGCGCGGTCATGGCCCCGACGGGCTTGGACTCGGGCGCGGCCGGGCGCCATCCGTCCGCCTTGAAGCCGGGCGAGGTCCAGCCGTCCTGGCGGCGGCGCGCGTCGTAGGACTCGCCGGTGTAGACGCCTTCGTAGACCGTCGGCCCTTCGGTGCAGAGCCAGTCGGGGCCCGTCTTGACGACGACCTTGCGGCCGCCCTTGAGCGTCACTTCGAGCTGCGCCCGGAGCCGGGGCTCGCCGATCCAGGCGGCGAGGTGGCTGCCGTCGGTCTCCGGCGCGCGGGTGGCGTAGAAGCCCCGGCCGAGCGCGACGCCGATCGCGTTGCCGCCGTCGCGCAGCAGGGCCGTCACGTCGTGCGCGGTGTAGAGGACGCGCCGGTCGTAGTCGGTGGCGGTGGGGGAGAGCACGGCGTCGCCGACGCGCCGCCCGTTGATCCAGGCGACCGCGTGCCCGAGCCCGCACAGGTAGAGCCGCGCCGACTCGACCGCGCCGGGCAGCCGGAACTCGGTGCGCAGCAGCGGATCGGCGGGCGGGTCGGGCGGGATGCCGAACAACCAGCGGTCTCCGGAGACCTCCTTGCCGTCCGCGTAGGCCGTGCCTTCGGAAGAGGAACCCTCGGCATCGCTCGGCCACTGCACCGAGCCGCGCGGGGCGGACAGCTCCAGGTAGTACGCGCCGGGCTCCACGGCCTGCGGCAGGTCGAGCCGCCCCTGCACCGGACCCGCCAGCCCGGACAGGGTGCGCTGCGCGACCACGGCACCGGCGGGACCGTCGCGGCGCAGGGTCATGACGCATCCGGCGCCGTCCCGGGCCATCAGCAGGACGGCCACGGCGACGAGCCGGGACGCCGACCGGAAGGACTGGCCGAGGGTGTGCCCTTCTTCCAGCACGGGGTACTCCCAACGGCCCGGATCGACGGTGTGCGGGGACGGCGGGAGCACGACGCCCGTGCCGATCCACCGCGCGGCCCACTCGTCCTCCCGGAAGAGGCCGGTCTCGAACCAGGAGGGCTCGCTGACGGGACCGGCGCGCCCGTGCTCGTCCCAGACGCGGACGGCCCAGTGGTAGCGGGTCCGCGACCGGAGGAGCGGCCCGGCATGGACGATCGCGGTCTGCTCGGCGGAGGCGACGCGCCCCGAGTCCCAGACGTCGGCCCGGCCGGGGCGGGTGCCGACGGTGATCCGGTAGGCGGTCTGGGCGCGTCCGGTGCCCCCGGCCTCCAGGCGCCACCCGAACCGGGGCGTGGCGGTCCCGATGCCGAGCGGCGCGTGCAGGTGCTCGACGGTCAGGCGGACGGGGCGCATGTCCCCGTCGCCGGGCGCGGCGTGGGCCCGACCCGGCACCATGGTGAGGGCGGCGGCTCCGGCCGCCCCGCTGACAAAGCCTCTGCGGCTCACATCGTTCATGGGCCGATGGTCGGCGCGGCACACCGGCCCACGCGTCCGCCGAGGGGCGGCTCACGCCGTACTCCGCAGAGCGTAGAGAGACGGACATAGGAGAGCACATGACGGCTCTCACGGCGGCGACTCCCGCGCCGAGCGCAGGACGCGGCCGAACTCCTACGCGAGCGCGCTGATCGGTGACGAGATCTTGGCAGCGGGCCCCGCCGTCGCCGGCACGGGCAGGGCGGGTGTGTCCGGCACGGCGACGCCGCCCTGGGCACGCGGAAAGGGCGCTGCCAGGAACGTCCTGGTGTCTCCGGCCGACTGTGCCGCCACTCAGAACGCTGACCACCTGTACCTACAGGTGGGAGGACAACAGTCCGGCCGTGCGCCTGGACGTCCGGTCGAGCTGCGAGATCTGCGCCTACCACCACCGCTGTGATCGAGCAGACATGATCACGTGTCCCATACGGGGCATTTCGTCTGGCGACGGCCGACGTTGCGTGACGGCCTCAACTCCCTTCCCAGAGAGGCCAGAGCCCTTGACGTCCGCAGAAACGCTGTCGGAGGCTGCTGGAGAGCGCAACATCGTGCACCTTGAGGGCAGGGAGTGTTCATGAACATTACGCTCGTGGCCGTCGACCCGGACTCCCAGCCCCAAGGCTCCCCGACGCTCTACAAGACCGATCGGGGCAGCTGGGTCGTCCAGGGATGGGTCGTCACTGATCCGGGTGTTCTGGCCGAGATGAACATTCCAGAAGGGGAGATCGCTTGTGAAATCCCTGACCGTCTGGTGCCGTTCTTCTTCCAGAAAGGCGATTGATGGGACTTTCGTACGAGGAGTTCAACGCCCTCTTCACCAGGTTCGGCCGCGAAGCCGTCCATCTTGAGATGCGCGACTCGTACGGAACCGAGATCGAACTTCCCCATATGGCGAAATGGGCCGCCGGGGAGCATGACGACCTCGAATGGCTGCGCGGCTGGTGCGACGTCGTGCGGGAAGGGGTCGGCGAGGGGAAGTCCTTCCGCCGCGTTCATGTGGTCTCCGAGCCGCTCTCTGATTACCAGCGCTGGTCGCACAGCATCATGCAGCCGCATCTGGACGCGGGTTCGGAAGTCCGCTGGATGCCACGGCGCCATGTGTCCTCCATCGCTTTTCCGGGTAATGACTTCTGGATGTTCGACGATCGACTCGTTGTCTTCCATCACTACGATGGCAACGGGCGCAACATGGATTTCACGACCTCTACCGCACCCTGTGACATCGAGCTTTGCCGTAACGCGTTCGATGCCGTTTGGGGCAAGGCGATTCCGCACGGCGAGTACAAGCCCGTCTGAGCGGTGACCAGCCCAGCCCAGCAGGCCAAGGAAGCTTTCGGTTCACGTCTGCGCGAACTCCGTAGAGACGCCGGTCTGTCCGGTCGTCGCCTTGCCGAACTGGCAGGCTGGCACTATACGAAGGTTTCCCGTGTCGAGCACGGGAAACAGGGCCTGTCCGACGCGGACATTCGCGCCTGGTGCTCCGCCTGTGCTGCGGATGAACAGGTCCAGGACCTGATCGCCCAGGCGCGTGCGGTCGAGATCATGTATCGAGAGTGGCGCAAGCAGGCCCGGGCGGGCTTGCGCCGCCTTCAGGAAGCCATCGAGCCGCTCTATGCGCGGACCAGATTCTTTCGTGTGCATGAGCATTGGAGTATTCCGGGTCTACTGCAGACGTCTGCCTACTCAATGGAGAGCATGGCTTACTGGGCGCGTCTGCTCGACCTCCCCGACGACCGCGAAGCGGCAACCGCTGCCCGCCTGGCGCGGCAGCGGATCCTCCGGGAGGGGGATCACCGGTTCGCCTTTCTCCTGGCAGAGCAGACATTGCGCAGTCGCGTGGGCTCGGTCGAGACGATGCTGGAACAGCTTGACCGGGTGATCGCGGCCATGGCGTTGCCCAATGTGTCGATCGGAATAATTCCAGCGCACGCCGGTATGGGCGCGCACGCCCAAACGGCGTTTTGGATCTTCGATGACGACCTTGTCAAAGTCGAGACGCTCACCGCGGCGCTCGACATCACGCGCGCCGAAGAGATCGTCGTCTACGCCACGGTGTTCAACGAGATGCGCCAGGCCGCCCTCTTCGGCCATGAGGCGCGGGGTTTGATACTTCGGGTCCGGGACGAGTTGCTGCAACAATCCGCAACTTCCTAGCTTCCGGCATGACCGGGCTCCTAGCGTCTTGGCATGAGCATCGACGGTCCGCGGCACGCCAAGGTTCCGACCGGTCGGCCTGCCTTGGCGGGTGAGCGTCGTACGCATCCGCCGGCGGTTGTGGCGGTCGATCTCCTGGTGCAGGCGATGGAGACTGCCAACACCGCCTGCCACGAGGCGATGGACCGGGCAGGGATGTTGAAGGGCGAGATCGAAGAGGTGTACTGCTACGCCGGGTCCCAGTTCGCCGGGCTGGAGCAGAAGGACGACGCCGGGGGCGTCGGCCCCTGCGGTTCCCGAGTGGTTCGACGAACACGATCCGGGCCGGGGTCAGTCCAGAGGTTCATGCTCCCGGGCCGCCCGGGAACCAGCGCGCGGCGTCCAGCCGTGCCCCGAGGCTTCTCAAGGAGGAAGCCGAGATGACCGTCACAACCGATCGGCTCGACGTGATGAGGGATCCGCAGTCCCTCGTCACGCCGGAGATGTTCCGGCAGATGGTTCAGGACGTGGTGGAGTTCGACAAGGTGACCCGTCCGTACGCGACGGCGGGCGTGGAGCAGTTCCTCGTCTTCATGAAGGCGTGGGGCGACACCATGGCGGCGGTGGAGGGAGATCCGTCCCGGTGGGCCAAGTTCTGCCCCTCTCCGGCGGTGGACAAGGTCTGGCACCGGAGCATGATGCGCACGCGGCTGTTCGCTGGGGTCTGCGAGATGGTCGCGGGCCGGTTCATGCACCATGTCCCGATCATGGACGAGGACATCACCTCCGGGAAGGCGTCCCGGCGGGCCATCGACGCGATGCAGACCACCGGTTACCGCGTGGACCTGGAGTGGTGGCTCGACGGCGAGTCCTGCTGTCCGGAAAACTGCGCGACGCCACCGAAGTAGCCGAGCACCAGGGGACGATCAGTGCGCATCGACTGGGCCGAACTGCCCGAGGAGATCCGTGTGGCCGCCCGCGGCCATGTCGGAACGGTCGCAAAGGTCGTCCCGGCCGCTGAAGGCAACCACGCCGACATCGCCTCAACGGTGATCGGCTCCCGAAGCAGAGTCTTCGTCAAGGCCGCCAAGCGGGTGTCCGCGGAGCGGGACGGCCCTGAAGTGCGGTCGCTGCGGTGGGAAGCCGCGATCAACGCTCATGTCAGGGCGTTCGCCCCTCGGCTTCTCGACACCGTCGAGGCCGGGGGGTGGCTCGCGCTGTTCTTCGAGCGGATCGACGGCCGTCACGCCGACTTCTCGCCCGGCTCACCCGATCTGGAGGTCTTGGCCGAGACCGTCGACGCCCTCCAGCGCACCCCCTGTCCTGAGGTGCTCGACAAGTACGTCGAGCGACGATGGGAGGCGGTGGTCCAGGACTCGTCCCCGATGGCCGGAGGCAACCTGCTCCACGCCGACCTCAACCCGGCGAACCTCCTGATCACTCCCGATCGGGTGTACCTGGTGGACTGGGCGTTCGCGGCACGCGGAGCGGCGTGGGTCGAGCCCGCTCTGCTGATGCCCTGGCTCATCAAGGCCGGGCACGGCCCGGCGAACGCGGAGGCCTGGCTTTCTCGGTTCGGATCATGGGGCGAGGCGGACCCCCGGCACATCGACCTGTTCGCGGACGCGTTCGCGACCAAGTGGACGATCAACCTGGAGACCAATTCCGAAGCCTGGGCGATGGAACACGCCTCGGCCGCCCGGGCCTGGGCCGACCACCGCCGCGCAGATCGCTGATGATCGCCGGGACCTGCCGAACGCACCGGTGGACGGCGTCATGGGCCGGGCCGACACCGTGCTGCTCGGCGGCAGGCGGACGGTTAGCGAGGCAGGCTGTCCCTCTTGATCTCTGCGACGAGCTGGGAGAGCTGATCGACGTTGAGGGTGAGGTGGCCGCCGTGGGGGTTCTTGGAGTCGCGGACGCCGACACCACGCGCAAGACGTCCCAGCTCGATGCAGGCCGAGTCGCTGGCTCCCCCGCTGTGCGAACTCTTGCGCCACTGGATGGTCATCTGTATCGCTCCAGGTACTGCTCGATGAGGTCGCGCGAGGCGTCTTCAGACTCCGCCTTCGCGCTGATGCGTTCGAGCGTAGTCGCCAAGATCCTGACTTCGCCCGGCGCTTCGATCAACCTTCCGCCTCCTTGGGCACCTGAGTACGCGATGTCCCGGCTTTCCAGGCTGATGAGCTGCAGAGGGCCGTCCGCACCAAGATGTGCTCCCGAGCTGAAAGGAACGACGCGGACGCTCACATGGGGCAACTCGCCCATGGAGAGGAGATGCCTGAGCTGCCCTCTCATAGTTTCGAGGCTGCCCACGGGGCGGGCGAGTGCGCTTTCGTCGATCAGCGCCCAGACGTCCGGTGGGTCATCGCCGTCAAGGACGGCACGCTTGCGGGCGATGCGGATCGCCTGCTCCGCCTTGAAATCCTTGAAGGGGCCGAGTTGTACATAGGCCCAGGTGTAGGCGTCCGTCTGGAGAAGATGCGGAATCACATGGTTGTGATAAGCCTTGATCGACAGGGCCAGCTTCTCGTATTGCCCGAACTGTCGCAGCCAGTCGGGATCATGGACCATGCGGGCGTACCAGAGCAATAGCTGGAAGAGCACGCCCGTTCCGTACTTGGCATCGAGCTGGCGCATATGATCATCCTGGGGGCGGCGCCGCCCGGCCTCCATATTGGAAACAGTTGACCGCGCGGCACCTATGATCTGCCCGCATTGCGTCAGTGACAGTCCCTCGCGTTCGCGCCAAAAGCGCAGGTAGAAGGCCAGGAAATGCCACATGGAGATCTTGGGGTCGAGGGCGTCGCGGACAATGGGCATGAGGTCTCCACTGTTTACATCTGTACTGAGTACAGGGTGAGCTTAAGTCGATCGCGTGATCCTTGGCTTGAAAACAGGAGATCAAGCCAAGGGCGGTCGAGGGTGACGACAACGGCAGAAGACCTGATCATTGCCATGCTCGGATCGCCGGCCGCCGCCGGGCTGGCGCGGACGCTGGCGAAGCAGCGTCTGCATAAATGGGGCTGTTTTCACAAAGCGGACGATGTGCTTCTGATCGTCGCCGAATTGATCGCCAACGCGGCCCGGGAGACTCCGCGCCAGGAGATCCGCTTCCAGCTCAGCCGGGACGCCCACGGCATCGTCATCGCCGTCTGGGACGCCAGCCCCCACGTCCCCCAGCCCAAGCCCCTGGTCGAGCTCACCCTCGACGACCTCGACCTCTCCGAGGAGTCCTTCGACGACAACGGCGGCCGTGGGCTGCCCATCGTCCAGGCCCTCGCCACCGCCTGCGGCTACACCCCCGACCCCGGCGGCGGCAAGTGGGTCTGGGCCCGCGTCGCCCCCTGACGCCCTGGGAATGCCTGGGCGGGAGGTGGTGTTGTTACGGGTGGCTGCAGTTGAAGTTTGCGAAGGTGAAATGCCCGCAGAGTTTGACGGCGGGCGTTCGCCGGCCCCGGGGCTTCCTCGGGAGGGTGAACGGTCGAAGGCCGGGAACGCGCGGCCGCGCGGTCTCGAACCTCCCTCTCAAGGAGAAAAAGTATGGCTCAGGGCACCGTGAAGTTCTTCAGCGACGACAAGGGCTTCGGCTTCATCACGCCGGACGACGGCTCCGCCGACGTCTTCGTCCACCACTCGGCGATCGACATGCAGGGCTACCGCACCCTCCGCGAGGACCAGCGGGTGGAGTTCACCACCCAGCAGGGCCCGAAGGGTCTGCAGGCCGCCGAGGTCCGCGCCCTCTAAGGGGTCGCTGAGGATCTGACGCCCGAAACCCGGGGGCGGGACCGCATCGCGGTCCCGCCCCCGGGCTTTTGCGTTCCGGGCGGCCTCAGGACGCCTCGGCCGGGTCCGCCAGGGTCAGCAGGCCCTCGCGCTGGACGGCCTCCAGCGACAGCGTCCGGTAGCCGGTGTCCTCGAACAGCACCGTGATCCGGTCGGGTTCCACGCGCATCACCGTCCCCGGCCCCCACGACGCGTGCGTGACCTCGGCGTGGATCGGGAACGGGCCGCCGGTCTCCGCCGGGGCTGGTTCGGCCGTCCCGGCGGTGCAGGTGTCGCAGTCGCCGCAGGTGCCCGTGTAGGGCTCGCCGAAGTACTCCAGCAGGTAGCGGCGGCGGCAGCCGGTCGTCTCGGCGTAGCCGCGCATCATGTCGATGCGGGAGTCGTCCACCTTGCGGCGGCTCTTGTCCAGGCGCACCGCCTCCGCGACGGCCTCGGCGGGGTCCGCCTCGGCCGGGCGCAGGTCGCCGCCGCCGTCCACCTCCACGGCCCCGACGCTCTGCAGCAGGTTCACCAGGCCCGTCAGCTTGGACGGGCCCACGTCCAGTTCGGCCCGCAGCTCGCGGGTCTCGATCGGCCCCTCGTGCACGCGCTCGGCCACCCGGCGCAACA
Source organism: Spirillospora sp. CA-253888 (assembly GCA_050936435.1). Classification (GTDB taxonomy): domain Bacteria; phylum Actinomycetota; class Actinomycetes; order Streptosporangiales; family Streptosporangiaceae; genus Spirillospora. Next base: position 1,265,161 of record JBNJMT010000001.1, on the reverse strand, counting down.
TCTCCTCGTCGGGCTTGCCCGCCGCGAAGAAGCGGCGCAGCCCCAGGTCCTCCGAACGGTAGAACAGCACCGCCTCGGCGGGCTCCCCGTCCCGCCCGGCCCGCCCGATCTCCTGGTAGTAGGAGTCGGGCGACTCCGGCGGCGCGCTGTGCAGGACGTAGCGCACGTTCGGCTTGTCGATCCCCATCCCGAACGCCGAGGTGGCCACCACGACGTCCAGTCCGTCGTCGGTGAACAGGCCGTGCACCCGCTCGCGCTCGGCCGCCTTCATGCCCGCGTGGTAGGGCTCGGCGCGCACGCCCGCCTCGACCAGTTCGGCGGCGTACTCCTCGGCGTCGCGGCGGGTCGCCACGTACACCAGGCCGAGCCCGTCGCGCCCGGCCGCGTCCCGGACGAGCGCCCGCCGCTTGTCCTGCTCCTCGGCGAACCGCCGGACCTCCAGCGAGATCTCCGGCCGGTCGAACCCGCGGATCACCTGCCGCACGTCGCGCAGCCCCAGCGCGGCGACGATGTCCTCGCGCACCGGCGGCGACGCGGTCGCGGTCAGCGCCAGCACCGGCGGGTGGCCGAGCCGGTCGATGACCTGGCCGAGCCGCAGGTAGTCGGGCCGGAAGTCGTGGCCCCAGGACGAGACGCAGTGCGCCTCGTCCACCGCGATCAGTGAGGGCCGCGCCGCGGCGAGCCGTTCCACCATCTCGGGCTTGGCGAGCTGCTCGGGGGCCAGGAAGACGAACTCGGCCCGGCCCGCCCGGATCCGTTCCAGCGAGTCGGCGCCGTCCCGCGCCGACTGGGCGGAGTTGACCACGGCGGTGCCGCCCGCGTCCCGCGCGGCCAGCGACAGGGCCTGGTCCCGCTGCAGCGCGATCAGCGGCGAGATCACGATGGTGGGGCCGTCCAGCAGCTGCGCGGGGATCTGATAGACCGCCGACTTCCCGCTGCCGGTCGGCATCACCACCAGCACGTCCCGCCCGCGCAGCAGGTGCTCCATCGCCTCGCCCTGGCCGGGCCGCAGCTCCCGCCAGTCGAAGACGTCCCGGGCCACCCGCCGGATCCGCCGCCGGCGGCCCAGCTTGCCCCAGCTCTCGCGTGCGCCCATCGTCCACCTCCAAGGTGCGCGGTTGCTACCCAGAGTGTTCACGCTCACTCCTGCGCGGCCCGCATTGAACGTGACCGATTAATTCGGCGCCAAGCGGGAATCCGGCGGGGGACTCGGCGACTCCGCCTGGAAAAGGGGCCGATGGAAACGCGAAAGCTGGTCTACGGAAGCGCGACCGTGCTGTTCCTGGTCGGGCTCGTGCTCATCAGATACGTCCGGGTGAACGACGAGAACCTTCCCGGCTGGGTGTGGGCGGTCTGGCTGCTGCTGTTCCTCCCCCTGCTGGCCCTGGACCTGCGCTCTCGGCGCTCGGGCGCGGGGAAGCGCTCCCACGCGGCCGGACCCGAGCGCTGAGCGGTATGGAGGTCATCGCGGCGGCCATCGCCATCATGGTGGGGACGGCTTTCATCGTTTTCAGCAAGCCGATTGGAGAGCTGAAAGCCCGGCAGAGCGAGCGGGATGTGGGAGCCCAAGCGCCCGAACATGCCGACATCGCCTTTCGCGTCGTCACCATCGTCATAGGCGTCGGATTCATCGCCGTGGCGTTGACGCGACTGTGCCGGTAGCCCTCAGTCCCCGGCCCCGTGCAGGCGGCGGTGCAGGGCGTGCACCCGCTCGGACAGCGCCGCGACCGGGCCGTCCACCGGGACGTCCGGCGCGACGGCGTTGATCGGCAGCGGCGCGACCGGCGAAGCGGGCACGCCCAGCTCCGCCAGCCAGCCGCCGAGCTGCTCCGACGACGCCACGTACACGATCCGGCCGAGCCCCATCCACGCGTGCGCCGCCGAGCACATCGGGCAGTGCTCGCCGGAGGTGTAGACGGTCGCGGCGGCCCGCTCCTCCGGGGTCATGTTGGTGGCCGACCAGCGGGCGATCTCGAACTCGGGGTGCCGGGTCTGGTCGCCGCCCGCCACCCGGTTGCGGTCCTCGAACAGCGCCCGGCCGTCGGCCGCCACCAGGACCGACCCGAACGGCTCGTCGCCGTCCTCCAGGGCCTCGGTGGCCAGCTCCACGCAGCGGGTGAGGTGCTTCAACTCGGTCTCGGTGGGTTCGTAGCTCATGATCGGGACGTTACCTTCTCCGGCGGAATGTCGGTGGCCCCTGCGAGCCTGCCGAGGTGTCCAGATCCGTTGACGAGTCGTGGGACCGGATCACCTCCTGGCTGGCCGCGCACGCGCCGCGCGCCGCCGCGAGGATCGGCCCGCCCGCCGGTCGCGCGGAGATCGCCCGCGCCCGGGAGGCGGTGGGCGCCGACCTGCCGCCCGACCTGGCGGCCTGGTGGCGGCGGGCGAACGGCCTCACCGGATCGGGTCCCCCGTTCGACCTGCTGCCGGGCCACTTCCCCTACACCGTCGACCAGGCCCTGCGCAGCCGGGAGATCTGGCTGGAGGCGTGGCCCGACGCCGCCGTCGAGCGCGACGTGGCCGCGCCCGCCGGGGCTGCGGCCGGCATGTGGCTGCCGGGCTGGCTGCCCGTCGCCAACAGCGGCGGCGGGCGGGACCTCTTCGTCGACCTCCGGCCGGGGCCGCTGCACGGCTGCGTGCGGAGGTTCGACCGTGTCGCGGCCGACGGGGAGGCGCTGTGGGACGGCGTCGCGGCGATGCTCGCCGACGTCGCCCGAGGGCTGGAGACCGGCGCCATGGCGGTCGCCGGACACGAGGCCGAGGTCGTCGTGGCCGACGACGGCGCCCTCTACTGGGACGACCGGTAGACCGAGGGCGGGCCCGCCGGAGCGGGCCCGCCCCGCGTCGTCCGGGAGGGGAAGGGGTGGGAGCCGGAGGGCCCCTCCCGGTCTCAGATCAGTAGACGCTCACGTTGTAGACGCTGAGCGGCTCGGTGACCGGCTGGAAGAAGGTCGTGCCGCCGGTGGTGCAGTTGCCGCTGCCGCCGGAGGTGAGGCCGAGGGCGATCGAGCCGGCGAACAGCGAGCCGCCGCTGTCGCCGCCCTGGGCGCAGACGGTGGTGCGGATCAGGCCCGACACCGTGCCCTGCGGGTAGTTGACGGTCTGGTTCAGGGCCGTGACGCGGCCGCTGCGGACCTGGGTGGTGCTGCCGCTGCGGCGCACGGCCTGGTTCACCACGGCGTTGCCCGCGGAGGTGATGTCCTGCGAGCCCGGGTAGAGGTAGACGTCGCCGGGCTTGGCGATGCTGGTGTTGGTGTAGCGGACGATGCCGTAGTCGTTGCCCGGGAAGCTGCTGCCGGCCCGGGTGCCGAGGGTGACGCTGCCGTTGGTCCAGGTCGAGCTGAGGTTGGTGCAGTGGCCGGCGGTCAGGAAGAACTGGGTGCCGGCGCTGTTGCGCACGTTGAAGCCGAGCGAGCAGCGGGAGCCGCCGCCGTAGATGGCCTGCCCGCCGGAGATCAGCGTGCTGAACGTGCCGGGGACGTGCTCCAGGCGGACGGCCGCGCCCTGCTTGGCGGCCGCGGCGCGCACCTTGGCGAGCTTGGCGCCGGTGACGCTGTCGTCGTAGGAGAGCACGACCTGGTTGGTGGCGGGGTCGGTCGCCCAGGCGGTGCCGGCGACCTTGGCGGTGCGGGACAGGGCCGCGGTGGTCTTGGCGAGGGCCGCGCCGCTGCGGGCGACGGTCCTGGGCACGGCGCCGGCGGCGCGCACCTTCTGGGCGGAGGCGGCGTCGGCCACCGTGACGACGAGCTTGCCGCCGTCGAGGTAGGAGCCGGCGCTGCGGGAGCCGAGGCTCTTGGCGAGCGCGGTGGCCAGGCGGCCGGGGTCGGGCGCGGCCGCGGGGGCCTTGGCGGGGGCGGCCGTGCTGGGAGCGGACAGGGCGTCGGCGGGGGCTGCGGTCAGCGCGGCGGCCAGGGCGGCCGCGCCGATGACAGTGACGGGGCGGATGGTTCGCATCCTCACTGCTCCTCTGGCGGGTCAAGACGTATCCGGACGAAACGCCTTGTTGCCGTGAATCGTGAAGAAGGCTCGCGGCTGCGGCAAGACGGAGAAGTTGCTCAATTCCTTGACGTCCTATGGCAACCCTGAGAAACCCGCCTGTCAGGAACGATCGAAGCCAGGGCGAGTCAGACGGCGCCGGACACGGTCAGGTCGTGTCAGGCATCGTTGGACCGCGCCAGCGCCGCACCGTGTCGCGCGTCAGGCCGAGTCGCGGACCACCAGGTGCGGCTGCAGGATCACCACCGGGTCGGCGGGCGTCTCGCCCTGGATGCGCGACACCAGCAGCCGCGCCATCTCCCGCCCCATCTCCTCGGCCGACTGGTGCACCGTCGTCAGCGGCGGGTCGGCCAGCGGCGCCTGCGCCGAGTCGTCGAAGCCGACCACCGCCACGTCCCCGGGCACCGCCCGCCCGTGCCGCCGCAGCACGCGCAGCGCGCCGAGCGCCATCGGGTCGTCGGCGGCGAACACCGCGTCCAGCGAGGGCGAGCGCGCCAGCAGCTCCTCGGCCGCCGCGATGCCGCTGGCCTCGCTGAAGTCGCCGTAGGCGACCAGCTCGGGCAGCCCCGCCTCGGCCAGCGCGGTGCGGTAGCCGGTGAGCCGGTCGATGCCCACGCCCATGTCCTGCGGCCCGGCGATCGCGGCGATGCGGCGGCGGCCCCGCCCGATCAGGTGCTCGACCGCCATCCGCGCGCCGCTGCGGTTGTCCACGTCCACGTAGCTGACCGGCGCGATGCCCGGCGGCCGGCCGCCGAGGACGGTCGGGACGCCGCCGGCCTCCAGCCGCCCCGGCAGCGGGTCCTCGGCGTGCAGCGAGGTCAGCAGCACCCCGTCCACGTGCTGCGGGGTGAGGTAGTCCTCCAGCCGGGCGTACTCGGCGGGGGAGCGGGCGAGCGCCAGCAGCAGCTGCAGGCCGGTGTCGCCGAGCGTGGCGCTGATCCCCCGGATGATCCCGGCGAAGTACGGCTCGCCGAACAGCCGCTGGTCGGACTCGGCGACCACCAGCGCCACCGTGTCGGTGCGGTTGGTGACCAGCGCGCGGGCCGCCCGGTTGGGGACGTAGCCCAGCTCGTCGATCGCCTTCAGCACCGCCTCGCGCGCCTGCTCGCTCACCTTGGGGGAGCCGTTGATGACGCGCGAGACGGTGCCCCTGCCCACCCCGGCCTGCGCGGCCACCTCTTCGAGGGTGGGCCTCCTGCCCGCCATCCCCGGCCCCCTTCGGTCGTGTGCGGTTACAGTGCGGGTTCGCGGCGCGCCCTCACAGCGCGCCGTTCCGGATCACCTCTGCGTACCAGCGGGCGCTGTCCTTGGGAACCCGGCGCTGGGTCCCGTAGTCCACGTGGACCAGCCCGAAGCGCTTGGAGTAGCCCCATGCCCACTCGAAATTATCCAGCAGCGACCACGTGAAGTAGCCCCGTAGCGGAACGCCGTCGGCGATGGCGTCGTGGCACGCCCGCAGGTGCGCGTCGAGGTAGGCGATGCGGCCCTCGTCGTGGACCGTTCCGTCGCCGTTGAGCAGCTCGTCGTAGCCCGCGCCGTTCTCGGTGATGTACAGCGGGACGGACGGGTACTCGCGCGCCACCCGCACCAGCGTCTCGCGCAGGCCGGGCGCGTCGATCTCCCAGCCCATGCCGGTGACCGGCCGCCCCGTCGGGACGAACCGGACGTGCCCGGCGCCCACCCACGGCGAGTGCGAGGAGAAGGGCGACGACACCGCCTGGGTCGCCTCGCCCGGCACGCCCGACACGTTGTGCCGGGTGTAGTAGTTGATGCCGAGCTGGTCGAGCGGCTGCGCGATCGCTTCGGCGCCGGCCGGGGCGAAGCCGAACGGCTCCAGGTCGGCCAGCACGTCCTCGGGGTAGCGGCCGAGCAGCAGCGGGTCGAGGAAGAAGCGGTTCTGCAGCCCGTCGATGCGGCGCGCGGCGTCCAGGTCGGCCGGGTCGTCGGTCGCGGGCGAGACCGCGTACAGGTTGACCGCCGCGCCGAACCGGTTGCCGGGGTGCCGGGCCCGCATCGCCTGGACGGCCAGGCCGTGCCCGAGCATCAGGTGGTGCGCGGCGTCCAGGGAGGCGGCGGGGTCGCGGCGGCCCGGGGCGTGCTCGCCGGACGCGTACCCCAGGAACGCCGCGCACCACGGCTCGTTGACGGTCGTCCAGTGCCGCACCCGGTCGCCGAGCGCCTCGTGCACCAGCGCGGCGTAGTCGGCGAACCGGTGCGCGGTGTCGCGCTCGGGCCAGCCGCCCGCCTTCTCCAGCGCCGACGGCAGGTCCCAGTGGTAGAGCGTCGGCCACGGCTGGACGCCCGCCTCCAGCAGCTCGTCCACCAGCCGCCGGTAGAAGTCGAGCCCGGCGGGGTTGGGCGCGCCGGTGCCGTCGGGCTGGACGCGCGACCAGGAGATGGAGAAGCGGTAGGCGGTCAGGCCGAGCTCGGCCATCAGCGCCACGTCGTCGCGGTAGCGGTGGTAGTGGTCCACCGCGACGTCGCCGGTGTCGCCGTTCAGGACCTTGCCGGGGGTGCGGCAGAAGTCGTCCCAGACCGACGGGCCGCGCCCGTCCTCGGCCGCCGCGCCCTCGATCTGGTAGGCGGCGGTCGCCGCGCCCCAGGTGAAGTCAGCCGGAAAACGGATCATGCCTTGACCGCCCCTTCCATGATGCCGCCGATGATCTGGCGGCCGAAGACGACGAACACCACGAGCAGCGGCAGGATCGCCACCGTGGTCCCGGCGAACATCAGCGTGTAGTCCTTGAAGTAGGCGTTGGCCAGGTTGTTGATGGACAGCTGGACGGTCGGGTTGTCGGGGTTCAGCGCCGCCAGCGGCCACATGAACTCGTTCCAGGTCTGCATGAACGTCAGCAGCCCCAGCACGCCCGCGGCCGGGCGCAGCGCCGGCAGCACGACCCGCCAGTAGATGCCGAACGTGGTGCAGCCGTCCACGCGGGCGGCCTCGATGAGCTCGTCGGGCACCGCCTGGTCGGCGTACTGCCGCATCATGAACACCCCGAACCCGGTGACCAGGAACGGCACGATCACCGCCTGGAGGTGGTTCTGCCAGCCCAGCTTCACCATGATCATGTAGAGCGGGATGATGCCCATCTGCACCGGGACCATCATGGTCGCGATGATCGTCAGCAGCAGCGCGTTGCGGCCGCGGAAGCGCAGCTTGGCGAAGGCGAACCCGGCCAGCGAGGCGAACAGCACCGTCGAGACCGTCACGCACGAGGCCACGATCGCCGAGTTCAGCAGGCCCTTGGCGAAGTAGGCGTCGGGGTTGTCGAACAGCCGGCCCACGTTGGCGCCGAGGTTGCCGCCCGGCAGCACCGGTGGCGGCACGTCGGCGACCACGTCGTTGCTGCGGGTCGCGACCACGATCATCCAGTAGATCGGGAAGAGCGACAGCACCAGGCCGGCGACCAGCGTCAGGTAGGTGAGCGGGCTGGCCTCCCACAGGCCGCGCAGCCGGCCGGTGCCGCCGCGGCGGCGCCGCATCAGGGGCAGAGTGGTCATCTCGCGCCTCCCGCGCGCCGCACGAACAGGAAGTTGACCAGCGAGAACACGATGATCAGCAGGAACAGCGCCCAGGACACCGCGGCGGCGTAGCCGTACCGGTCGTCGCCGAAGGCGTTGTCGAACATGTACATCGTGATGGTCTGGAACTGGTGCACCGAGCCGCCGTCCATCCGGTTGGCGCTGCCGATGCCGAACAGCGCGGGCTCGGTGAACAGCTGGAGCCCGCCGATGGTGGAGATGATGACCGCGAACATGATCGTCGGCCGCAGCATCGGCACCGTGATCTGCCAGAACTGGCGCAGCCGGGACGCGCCGTCGATCGCGGCCGCCTCGTACAGGTCCTTCGGGATCGCCTGCATCGCGGCCAGGAAGATCAGCGCGTTGTAGCCGGTCCAGCGCCAGTTCACCATCGTGGCGATGGCGACCCACGACCAGCCGCGGCTGGACTGCCAGTCGATCGCGTCCACCCCGACCAGGCCGATCATCCAGTTGGCCAGGCCGTAGTCGCGGTCGAACAGCTGGGTGAACACGATCGCCACGGCCGCGGTCGAGGTGACCATCGGGGCGACCACGCCGATCCGGAAGAACGTGCTGGCCTTCATCCTGCGGTCCAGCGCCGCCGCCAGCAGCAGCGCCAGCAGCAGTTGCGGAATCGTGGACAGCACGAAGATGCCGACGGTGTTGACCGTGGCGTGCCAGAAGTCGCTGTCGCCGAGCAGGTAGGAGAAGTTGTCCAGCCCCACGAACTCGCGGGTGCCGGAGGCGAGCCCCCACTCGTGCAGCGACACCCAGAGGGTGTAGCCGAGCGGGAACGCGCCGAAGGCCAGGAAGACCACGAAGAACGGCGAGATGAACAGGTAGGGGGAGACCCGGACGTCCAGCCGGGTCAGCCGGGACCGCCAGCCGCGGGAGGCGGGGGGCGGGCCCGCCTCGGCCGCGGGGCGGCCGGCGCGGGCGGGGCGCAGGTCGAGGCTCAACGCGCCCTCCTTTCGGGACGGGTGGGCGGGGGCGGCGCCGGGGGCACGGGGACGCGGTCCCCGGCGCCGCCTCCGGTCCGGCGGGTCAGCGGGCGGCCTTCTTGGCTTCCTCCACCGCCTTGGCCCACGCCTCCTCGGGCTTCACCTTGCCCTGGCCGACGGCGATCAGGACGTTCTCCACGACCTGCCGCACGTCCTCGTTCTTCGGGCCGAGGTGCACCGGCTTCACCTGCGCGGCCATCTGGCCGAAGATCTTGCCGGTGGGCGCGTCGCCGAAGTAGGCGTCGGTGCTGCCCGACACCGCCGCGTCCTGCTGGGCCTGCGGCGAGGACGGGAAGGTGTTCTTGTCCTTGAACGCGGCGACCTGGCCCTGCGGGTTGGACAGGAACTTGGCGAGCTCCGCGGCCTCCTTGGGGTGCTTGGACTGCTTGGGCACCGCGAGCCACGAGCCGCCCCAGTAGCCGGCGCCGCCGGGGATCGCGGCCACGTCCCACTTGCCCTTGCCGGAGTCGCCGGAGAACTCCTTGATGCCGCCGAGCATCCACGACGGGCACGGCAGCGTGGCGAAGGTGTCGCGCTTCAGCGCGGTCTGCCACGGCGGGGTGAAGATCTGCATCCCCGACGTCATCTTGTTCTGCTCGAACTTCAGCACCGTGTCGAAGGCGGTCCTGACCGCCGGGTTGGTGTCGAAGACGAGCTTGTTGTCCTTGTCGAAGTAGCTGTAGCCGGGGCCGGAGCCGGAGTTCTGCAGCACGGTGGTGCGCAGCACGGCCGCCGGGCCGTCCAGCCACTTGGTGCCGGGCACCTTCTCCTGGAACTTCTGGCCGGTCGACAGGAACCCGTCCCAGGTCGGCCAGAGCTTGGAGACCTCGTCGCGCTCGGTCGGCAGCCCGGCCTTCTTGAACAGGTCCTTGCGGTAGCACATGGCGAGCGGCCCGATGTCGGTGCCGAGGCCGACCAGCTGCTTGCCGTCGGGGGTGACGCCCATCTGCCACTTCCACGGCAGGAAGTTGTTCTGCAGCTCCTTGCCGCCGTGGTCGAACAGGTTCACGAACTTGCCGGGCTGCTGCATGTACAGCGGCAGGATGCCCTCCTCCAGCGCCACCACGTCGCCCGCGCCGCTGCCGGTCGCGATCCACTGCTGGATGCGCGGCTTGTAGTCGTCCAGCGTGGAGACCTTGCGCTGCTTGATCTTCACGTTGGGGTGGGACGCCTCGTACTGCTTGTAGAGCTGGTCGTAGCCGAACTCGCCGAACACGTCGACGGTGAGCTCGACCGGGCCGGAGCCGGACCCGCCGTCGCCGTCGTCGCCCCCGCCGCAGGCGGAGGCCGCCGCCACGAGTACCGCCGACAGCGCGATCGCGGACGCGGCACGCAGCCCGCCTCGCTTGGTCACCCTCATTGCGACCCCTCTCAGGTCGTGGGAAGTGGCTGTGGGAGCGCTCCCACGAAGGAAAGACCGTGATGCGGCTCACTGTCAATCCGTCGCAACACAACCGTTACCTGGGGCGGGACCGCCCCAGGCGCGTCAACGGCTCATCTCAGCAGGTCAACCGGCAGGGCCGGGCGGCACGAGCGTGCAACACGGTCGAGCAGCACGACCGCGCACCTCGACTGCGCATTCTCGGTCAGGCGTCGGCGGGCGCGGCCGGAGCGGGCACCGCAACGGTGGCCGCCGCCGGGGCGGCCGCGGTCGAGCTGCGCACCACCAGCTCGGGCCGGTACAGCAGCTCCGCCCGGTGCGCGCGCGTCCCGCCGATCTCCTGCAGCAGCGTGTCCACCGCGGCGAGCGACATCTCGCGCACCGACTGCCGGAGCGTGGTCAGCGGCGGGTCCAGGTACGCCGTCAGCGGCGAGTCGTCGAACCCGACCACCGACACGTCCTGCGGCACCCGCAGCCCGCGCTGGCGCGCCGCCCGGATCGCGCCCAGCGCCATCATGTCGTTGCCGCAGCAGATCGCCGTGCAGCCCTGGTCGAGCAGCCGCTGCGCGGCGGCCTGCCCGCCCTCGACGGTGTACATCGTGTTGACGACCAGCTCGCCCGCCTCGGCCTCGGTGAGGCCGGCGTACCGGGCCATGCCGCGCCGGAAGCCCTCGGTCTTGCGCCGGGTCGGCACGTACTGCTCCTGCCCGATCGCGAGGCCGATGCGGCGGTGCCCCATCGCGGCCAGGTGCCCGATCGCCGCCTCCAGCGAGGCCGCGTCGTCGTTGGACACGAACGGCGCGTCGATGTCGTCGCGGAACCCGTTGACCAGCACGATCGGCAGGCCCTGGTCCAGCAGCCGCACGTAGCGGGCGCGGTCGGAGCGGGCGTTGGCGTGCAGGCCGTTGACGAAGATGATCCCCGCGACGCCGCGCTCCAGCAGCATCTCGATGTAGTCGTCCTCGGCCACCCCGCCGGGCGCCTGCGAGCACAGCACCGCCATGTAGCCGTGCCGGGCGAGGGCGCTCTCGATCGCCTCGGCGAACGCCGGGAAGATCGGGTTGGACAGCTCGGGGACGATCAGGCCGATCAGCCCGGCCCGCTGCTGGCGCAGCCGGGCCGGGCGCTCGTACCCCAGCACGTCCAGCGCGGTCAGCACCGCCTGGCGGGTGCCGGAGGACACGCCCTGCTTGCCGTTGAGCACGCGGCTCACGGTGGCCTCGCTGACCCCGGCGTGGGCCGCGATGTCGGCCAGGCGCGTCGTCATGGCCATCAACGTACCTCCCACCACACCGCGGTGTCAGAGGGCACTTCCAGGCAGTCGCCGTCGCGTTGGACCGGTCCGCTCGCCAGCAGCTCGGGGCCGTAGGCGGCCACGCGCACCGACTTGTCGCCCATGTTGACCGCGCACGCCAGCGCGCGGCCGCCCTGCTCCCGGACGAAGACCAGCGTGCCGGGCGGGCCGACCAGCCAGCGCAGCCCGCCGTCGCCGAGCGCGGGGTGCTCGCGCCGGAGGCGCAGCGCCTCGCGGTAGAGGTGCAGCGTGGAGCCGGGGTCGCGCTCCTGCGCGGCGACGCTGAGGTCGCGCCAGGACGGGGGCAGCGGCAGCCAGCTGCTGCCGGTGCCGAAGCCGAACGGCGGCTCGTCGCCCGACCAGGGCAGCGGCACGCGGCAGCCGTCGCGCCCGGCGTCGGCGCCCCGGCCGCGCTGCGGGTCCTGGAGGAACTCCTCGGGCAGGTCCAGCACCTCGGGCAGGCCCAGCTCCTCGCCCTGGTAGACGTAGGCCGACCCCGGCAGCGCCAGCGTCAGCAGCGCTGCCGCGCGGGCGCGCCGCAGGCCGGGCCCGCCGCCGCCGTAGCGGGTGACGTGCCGCTTGACGTCGTGGTTGGACAGCACCCAGGTGGCGGGCGCGGCCACGGCCTGCGCGGTGCGCAGCGACTCGTCGATCACCTGGCGCATCTCGTGGGCGTCCCAGGGGGCCGACAGGTAGTGGAAGTTGAACGCCTGGTGCAGCTCGTCGGGCCGGGTGTAGCGGGCCAGCCGCTCGGGCGTGGGCGCCCACGCCTCGGCGACGCCGATGCGCTCGCCGTCGTAGGAGTCCAGCAGCGCGCGCCACTCGCGGTGGATCTCGTGCACGCCGTCCTGGTCGAAGTAGGGCAGCACGGCGGTGCCGAGCATCTCGACCTGGTCGGTGTGCCCGACGTCGGGCAGGCCGGGGGCCTTGACCATGCCGTGCGCGACGTCGATGCGGAAGCCGTCCACGCCGAGGTCCAGCCAGAACCGCAGGATGTCGGCGAACTCGGCGCGCACCTCGGCGTTGTCCCAGTCGAGGTCGGGCTGCTCGGACGCGAACAGGTGCAGGTACCACTGGCCGTCGGGCGTGCGCGTCCAGGCGGGGCCGCCGAAGACCGACTCCCAGTCGTTGGGCGGCTGCGCGCCGTCCGGGCCGCGCCCGTCGCGGAAGATGTAGCGGGCGCGCTCGGGGGAGCCGGGCGCGGCGGCCAGCGCGGCCTGGAACCACGGGTGCCGGTCGGAGGTGTGGTTGGGCACCACGTCCACGATGACGCGCAGGCCGTGCGCGTGCGCGTCGGCGACCAGGCCGCGCGCGTCCTCCAGCGTCCCGAACAGCGGGTCCACGTCGCGGTAGTCGGCCACGTCGTAGCCGAAGTCGGCCATCGGCGACACGTAGAACGGGGTGATCCACAAAGCGTCCACGCCCAGCTCGGCCAGGTAGGGCAGCCGCGAGCGGACGCCCGGCAGGTCGCCCACCCCGTCGCCGCTCGCGTCGGCGAAGCTGCGGACGTACACCTGGTAGATCACCGCGTCCCGCCACCAGCGGGTGACGGCGGGGGCGAAGGCGTGCTGCGTCATGGGCATCCTTGTCATTTCACGCCGCCGGCGGTGAGACCGGCGACGATGCGGCGCTGGAAGACCAGCACCACGATGATGAGCGGAACGGTGACGATCACTCCGGCGGCCATCTGGGTGCCGAAAGGTTGGTCGAAACCGGAGACGCCGGTGAACTTGGAGATCGCGACGGTGGCGGTCTGCATCTCCTTCTTGTTCACCATCGACAGGGCGATGAGGAACTCGTTCCAGGCGGCGATGAAGGTGAGGATCGCGGTGGTGAACACCCCGGGCGCGGCCAGCGGCACGATGACCTTGCGGAACGCCTGGCCGCGCGTGCAGCCGTCCACCATCGCGGCCTGCTCCAGCTCGAACGGGAGCTGACGGAAGAAGGCGGTCAGCAGCCACACCGACAGCGGCAGCGCGAAGCCGAGGCTCGGCACGACCATCGCCTGGTAGGTGTTGATCCAGCCGATGCCGGTGAACAGCTTCAGCAGCGGCACCAGCTGGGAGATCCCCGGGAACATGGTGGTGCCGATGACGAGGCCGAGCACCAGGTTCTTGAAGCGGAAGGTGAGCCGGGCCAGCGCGTAGGCGGTGAACACGCCGATCACCAGCGTCAGCGTGGTGGTGATCCCGGCGACGACCACGCTGTTGAGCAGCGCGCGGCCGAAGCCGTTGTCGCCGCTGAACACGGCGGTGAAGTTCTCGGTGGAGAACGGCGCGGGCAGCGGGGCGTTGGAGAACTGGTCCTGCGGGCGGCGGAACGCCGACACGACCATCCAGTAGAACGGGACCAGGCAGTACACGGCGACGGCCGCGATGCCGAGGTGGGTGAGGACGCGTCGGGTCATGGCCGGGCCTTCTTCCGCCGCTTGACCGTCTGGCGGGCGTCGCCGATGATGTCGGCGCCCAGGAGCTTGACGAACAGGTAGGCGATCAGCGCGATGTAGGCGAACAGGATCGTGGCGTAGGCCGCCGCCGATCCGTAGCGCAGGTTCGACGCCTCGAACCAGGCGATCATCGTCAGCGTCTCGACCGACCGCTGGTTGACGCCGATCAGCACCGCGGGCAGGTCGAACATGCGCAGCACGTCCATCATGCGGAACAGCACCGCCACCAGCAGCGCGGGCTTGACCAGCGGCAACGTGATCCACCAGAAGCGCTGCAGCGCGCTCGCGCCGTCCACGCGGGCCGCCTCGTGCACCTCGCGCGGGATCATCTGGAGCCCGGCCAGCACCAATAGCCCGATGAACGGCGAGGTCTTCCACACCTCGGCGATGACCACGGCGAACTTGGCGGGCCAGCCGTCGGCGGTCCACAGGATCTGCTGCCGGATCACCGCGTTGGCCGCGCCGTCGGCCTGGAAGATCCAGCGCCACAGCAGCCCGGAGATCGCGGTGGGGATCGCCCACGGCACCAGGATGCTGGCGCGCACGATCGCCCGCCCCTTGAACGCCTGGTGCATGATCAGCGCCATGCCGACGCCGATCGCGGTCTCCAGCACGACCGTGGTGATGGTGAAGAACGTCGTGTTGCCGAAGGCGTTCCAGAACGCCGAGGCGCGGTCGCCCGAGAAGATCGCGGTGTAGTTGTCGAGCCCGGCGAACCGGTCGCCCTCCACCACGAACCCGTCGGCGTCCAGGCCCTCGCCGCGCACGTACAGGGACTCGCGCAGCCCGGCGAGCACGGGGTAGCCGACGACGAGGGCGAGCACGAGCAGGGTCGGCGACAGCAGCAGCGCCGCCATGCGCCGCCCGCTCGCGTCGGGCCTGCGCCCGCGCTCGCGTTCGCGGGGGCCGCCCGCCGCGGCCGGAGCCGGGGCGGGCGACTTCTTGCTGAAAGTTGCGGTCATGACGTCACTGGGTGGTCAGCGGGCCGAGCTTGCCCTGGAGGTCGCTGAGGGCCTGGTCCACCGGCGTCTTGCCCTGGACGGCGTCGTAGATCGCGCCCTGGATCGCGGCGGTCACGTCGCCGTACTTGACGACGACCGGACGGGGCTTGGCCGACCCGATGGCCTGCTTCAGCACCGGCAGGTAGGGGAACTTCTTCACCATCTCCGGGTCGTCGTACAGCGCGGCGTTCGTCGGCGCCTGCGAGGTGGCCAGCAGGTTGGCCTTCTGCGAGTCCGGGCCGGTCAGGTACTTGATGAAGTCGAGGGCGCTCGCCTTGTTCTTGGCGAAGGCCGAGATGGCGAGGTTGTGGCCGCCGAGGTTGGCGGCGCCCGGCCCGTTCGGCCCCGGCAGCGGCGCGACGGCGAACTTGCCGGCGACCTTGGAGGAGCCGTCGTCCTTCTGGGCGAGGCCGTACTGGTAGGGCCACTGCCGCTGGAACAGCTGCTTGCCCGCCTGGAAGTGGCGGCGGCCGCCCTCGGTGTCGAGGGTGACGGCGGCCTTGGGCATCCGGCCGTCCTTGTGCGCGTCGACCAGGAACTCCACGCCCTTCCTGGCCTCGGGCGT
Organism: Spirillospora sp. CA-253888; assembly: GCA_050936435.1. Taxonomy (GTDB): domain Bacteria; phylum Actinomycetota; class Actinomycetes; order Streptosporangiales; family Streptosporangiaceae; genus Spirillospora. The sequence continues at coordinate 1,249,952 of JBNJMT010000001.1, read as the reverse complement.
GTTCACCGACGGCTTGCCGTCGGCGCCGATGACGGTGCCGCCGGCCGACTCGATGGCCTCGACCGCGCTGATGGTCAGGCTCTCGGTCTTGTTGACCTCGGTGAAGAAGCAGTCCACGCCCTTACCCTCGGGCAGCTTCTTGACCTTGTCGCAGGCCGCCCACATCTCGGCGTAGGTCTTGGGCGGCGCGGCGATCCCGGCCTTGTCCAGCAGGTCCTTGCGGTAGTAGAGCATCCCGGCGTCGGAGGTGGAGGGCACCGCGTACAGCTTGTCGCGGTACTGGCCGGTCGCGATGGTGGCCGGGAGCATCGCGTCCAGGCCGACCTGCTCCTTGGGCAGCGGGGCGAGCCAGCGGTTGGCGGCGAACTCGGCGGTCCACACCACGTCCAGGTTGAGCACGGCGTAGGCGTCGGACCTGGTGGTGGCGTTCTGGATCATCTGCTGCCGCTGGTCGTTGGGCTCGTCGGGCAGCTCGATGATGCGGACCTGCTCCTTGGGGTGGCCGGAGTTCCAGCCGTCCACCTGCTTCTGCAGGTAGCCCGAGCGGTCCTTGCCGGTGACGAACGTGATGGGCCCGCGGCCCTCCAGCGCGGCCGCCTGCGCGCCGCCGCTCTTGGCCGTGCCGCCGTCGCCGCCGCAGGCGGTGAGCGAGAGGGCTGCGACGACGGTGCCGGTCAGGGCGCCGATCAAGGGGATGCGCCGCATCGGTCCTCCTTCGCGGAACGGCCCGGGGGCGCCCCGCATGTCCGTAATGGGGTGGTTGGCCGGTGACGTTAGCAACGGGTTGCAACCTCGTAAACAGCTTGCAGAAATTTTCAGCAAGTTCGTGTCCTGTCTGTAACCTGATGCAATCCGCTTGATCCGCTGTGCCAGGCTTGTCCCGTGATCGACCACTCCCTCGTCCGCGACCACACGGTGCTGTCCGTGGTGGTCGGCTCGCGCGCGTTCGGCCTGGCCACCGAGGGCAGCGACGTGGACCGGCGCGGCGTGTACGCGGCCCCGGCCCCGCTGTACTGGCGCTTCGACAAGCCGCCGACGCACGTGGAGGGGCCGGGCGACGAGCGGTTCTCGTGGGAGCTGGAGCGGTTCTGCGAGCTGGCGATGGGCGCCAACCCCAACGTGCTGGAGTGCCTGTGGTCGCCGCTGGTCGAGCGGGTCACGCCCGTGGGCGAGGAGCTGCTGGCGCTGCGCGGCGCGTTCGTGTCGCGCCGCGCGCACCGCACGTTCCTGCGCTACGCCGAGAGCCAGTTCCGCAAGCTGGAGGGCGACCTCCGCAACCACGGCGCGCCCCGCTGGAAGCACGTCATGCACATGCTCCGCCTGCTGATCAGCGGGCGGCACCTGCTGGAGCACGGCGAGCCGCTGGTGGACGTGGGCGATCTGCGCGACCGGCTGCTCGCCGTGCGCCGGGGCGAGGTGCCGTGGGACGAGATCACCGCATGGCGCGGGTCCCTGACCGGGTCGCTGGACGGCGCGCTGGAGCGGAGCCCCCTCCCGGACGACCCCGACCGCGACCGCATCGAGGACTTCCTGTACTCGGTCCGCCGAAGGAGCGTGGACGCGTGAACCTCCCCGAAGGGCTGCTCGACGAGGCGGCGGCCTGGCACCCCTACCCGCGCGCGTTCGTCACCGTGAGCGGCGCGCACCTGTACGGCTTCCCCTCCAAGGACTCCGACGTCGACCTGCGCGGGATGCACCTGCTGCCGCTCGCCGACGTGATCGGCCTGGAGACCGGCCGGGACACGGTGTCGCGGATGTGGGACCACCACGGCGTCGAGGCCGACGTGGTGACGCACGACCTCGCCAAGTACTGCCGCCTGCTGCTCAAGCGGAGCGGCGAGGTGCTGGAGCAGGTGGTGTCGCCGCTGGTGGTGGAGACCTCCCCGCTGCACGAGGAGCTGAAGGCGCTGGTCCCGCAGGTGGTGTGCAGCCGCCACGCGCACCACTACCTGGGCTTCGGCAGCGAGCAGTGGCGCGCCTACGAGAAGACGGGGCGGCTCAAGCCGCTGCTGTACACCTTCCGCACGCTGGTCACGGGCGTCCACCTGATGCGGACGGGCGAGGTGCAGGCCGACCTGACGGCGCTGGCGGCGGAGTACGCCCCGCCCTACGTGCCCGAGCTGATCGAGGCGAAGGTGGCGGCCGAGCACGGCGAGCCGCCCGCCGGGCTGGTGGACCGGGCGCGGGTCGAGGCCGACGTCCGCGCCCTGACCGCCCGGCTGGAGGAGGAGCGCGACGCCTCGCGCCTGCCCGAGCGCCCGACCTGCCAGCGGGAGATGCACGACCTGGTGGTGCGGGTCCGCCTGGCCGGCCGCTGACCCCTTTTGCGGTTGTTTGCCCGACCGGGACGCGCCGTGGACGCTCCCTTGCGCGCCGCGGGGTATGGCCCCGGTGACCGGCCCGCGTCAGGGTCGGCGCGACGCGAAGGGGGACGCGCCATGGTCCAGCCGAAGAAGGACTCCGAGGACGACGTCGAGCCGGGCCCCAACCAGGGCGAGGGCCAGCCGCCCGTCCGGGACACCGTCCAGCCGGACGGCGGGCCGGGCGGGGCCGGCGGCATGGGCGGCGGCTCGGACGCCGACGACGCCGAGGCCACGGGGCCGGGCGGCGACAACTGATCAAGCGGCCGCCGAGCGCCTCACCCCTCGCGCCACTCCGGCGAGGTCAGGCGCTCGGCGGCCTGCGGCCCCATGAGGCCCAGGCCGCCGTCCACGAACAGCGACGCCCCGGTGATGTAGGAGGCGGCCGGATCGGCCAGGAAGGCGATCGCGGCCGCGACCTCCCGCGCGTCGCCGGGCCGGGCGAGCGGGTAGCCCGGACGGCTGTCGGGCTCCGGCGGCCGGTCGCCCTGGCCGGTCATGGGGGTGGCGATCTCCCCGGGCGCGATGGTGTTCACGGTGATCCCGTACTGCGACAGCTCCAGCGCGAGGACGCGCGAGAGCATCCGCAGCCCGCCCTTGGCGGCGCAGTAGGGGCCCGCGCCGACGCGCGGGTGCTCCTCGTGCACGCTGGTCACGTTGACGATCCGGCCGCCCGCGCCCCGGTCGCGCATCCGGCGGGCGGCGCGCTGGGCGCACTGGAACGGCCCGTCCAGATCGACCGCCAGCACCTGCCGCCACTCGGCGTAGTCCATGTCGAGGAGCGGCCGCTCGCTGCCGGTGCCCGCGTTGTTGACCAGGACGCCGACGCCGCCGAGCTCGTCGGCCAGCTCGTCCACCGCGCCCGCCGCGGCGACCGGGTCGGCGAGGTCGTGCCGCCGGACCGCGGCGCGCCGCCCCTGCCCGGCGACCTCCTCGGCCGTCTTGCGGGCGCCCTCCTCGTCGTCGCGGTAGGTGATCCCCACGTCGAACCCGCGCCCGGCGAGGGCCACCGCGGTGGCCCGGCCGATGCCGGAGTCGGCCCCGGTGATGATCGCGACCCGGTCGTAGTCCGCCCCGGAGATGGGCGCTCGCATCTCGTTCATAGGGGCGCCCTTCCCCGGAAAGGACGGCTTCAATGCGGAAAGGGCGCCGAAATGCTCGTGACCAGCATGATCAGGCAGCGATGTCGGCGGCCCGGCTCACCCGACGGCGGCCAGCTCGCGCTCGTCCTCGTCCGCCACGGCCACCGGCTCGACCGCCGGCTCGACCACCGGCTTCGCCACCGGCATCTCCACCACCGCGCCGGCCGTGCCCCACCGCTCGACGAGTGCGGCCGCCGCCACCGCGAAGGCCAGCAGCCCGGCGGCCACCACCCCGTCCAGCCAGTAGTGGTTGGCGGTGATCACCACCACGAAGACGGTGAGCGGGGCGTGCAGCGCCAGCACCCACCGCCACGGCCCGCGCGCCAGCCGCACCACCGCGAGCGCCACCAGCAGCGCCCAGCCCACGTGCAGCGAGGGCATCGCGGCGTACTGGTTGGCGATCCCGTCGGCGGCCTCGGGGTAGGCGGACGGCCCGACCGTCAGCATCGTGTCGGTCATCCCGATCCCGGCCAGCCGGGGCGGCGCGAGGGGGAAGGCCATGTGCACGGCCATGCCCGCCGCCGTGAGCAGCACCAGCTCGTTGCGCACGCGCCGGTAGGCGGCGCGGTGCCGGACGAAGACCCAGATCAGCAGCAGCGCCGTGCCGGGGAAGTGCACGCCGACGTAGTAGACGTTCGCGAGGAAGGCGGCAGGCCCCCACCCGAGCGCCCACTCCTGGAGGGCGGCCTCGTCGGGCATCCCGAGGGCGCGCTCGACGTCCCAGATCCACGAGGCGTTCGCCAGCGCGGCGCCCACCCCGCTCTCCACGAGCGTGCGGCCCCACTTGTAGGCGGCGAACAGCGCCAGCAGCAGCGCGGCCTCGGTGAGCAGCGCGCGCGGCACGCCGGAGTCCCGCCACCCCTGTCTGATGCGCACCACTTCGTTCGCCATGCCGTCCTCCGTGCTCGTCATCGGCCGTTGGAAACCACCTTGATCGCCGAAGACCCGCTGAGCAGGAGGTCTGGCCCCTCCCTTCGGGGGAGCGGGACCCACGTCCGGGGGTGGGGACAGCTCCACCCCAGGGTGCGGGGCGGTCCGGCCGCTCATACCGTGCGGGGGTCGCCAACGGTCGCCGCAACACGGCAAGTTATCGCGTGGCACTGACAAACCGCGATCCGAATACCGACCAAAACGATCAAGGAGGCACCGATGGAGCAGATCGCCTGGGACGCCGGCCGCTGGCTCGACCCGCCGCCCGCGCACGCCCGCGACGGCGCCGACCTGCTGGTGACCGCCGAGCGCGGCAGCGACTTCTGGCGCACCACGTCCTACGGCTTCGAGCGCGACTCGGGCCACGCGCTGCTGGCCGGCCTCGCCGCCGAGGCCGCCGTCGAGGTCTCCTTCGTGGCCGCGTTCACCGAGCAGTTCGACCAGGCGGGCCTGCTGCTCCGCATTGACGACCGGACCTGGATCAAGGCGGGCGTGGAGTTCGCCGACGGCGTGCCGCAGACCGGCGCGGTGGTGACCCGCGAGGTGTCCGACTGGTCGGTGGCCCCCGTCCCCGAGTGGGCGGGCCGCACCGTGACGATCCGGGCCAGCCGCAGCGGCGACGCGGTGACGCTGCGCGCCCGCGCGGACGACGACCCATGGCAGATGCTGCGCGTGGCGCCGTTCCCCAAGGGCGTCGAGGCCCAAGCAGGCCCCTACTGCTGCGCCCCGGAACGCGAGGGCCTGACCGTCCGCTTCACCCGCTGGACGACCGGCGCGCCCGACGCCTCCCTGCACGACCCGGGTCTGTCCTGACCGCTGCGGTATTGGGAGTCGCTTGGGTTAGGGCGGTGCCGATCCGGGAGACGCCGACAGGGTGGAGTCGCCCAAGTTCCTGACCAATCTGCCGCCCCGGCCCCGGCTCAGGCGCGTGGGCGTGCTGGGCGGGGCGGCGCTGGTGGCGGCGTTCGCGGCGCGGCAGGGCGATCCGGCGAGCGGGCCGTGGCAGGACCGGCTGCTGAGCTGGGGCGGGGCGCTGCTGTTCCTGGTGCTGGCCACCACCGCGGGCATCAAGCTCGGCGACGAGCTGCGGCGCGTGCTGCTGCCCTCGCTCGGCGACGCGCGGGCGGCGATCGTGCGGCTGGCGGCCGCGCTCAGCATCGGGCTGTTCGCGCTCATCATGACGCTCGCGCTGCTGCGGCTGCCGATCGGGCAGCTCCTGCTGGGCGGCGCGCTGACCGGCGCGGTGCTCGGCATCGCCGGGCAGCAGACGCTGGCGAACGTGTTCGCCGGGATCGTTCTGCTGTACGCGCGGCCCTTCACGATCGGCGACGCGGTGACGATCCGGTCGGGGCCGCTCGGCGGTCCCATCGACGGCACCGTCGAGGAGATCGGGCTGCTCTACGTGGCGCTCAGCAGCGAGGAGGGCCGCTTCTCGGTGCCCAACGCGCTGATGCAGAGCGCCGCCGTCGCCAAAGTCCCCGGCGTCGGATCAGCGTGACAGGGCGGCGTCGACCGCCTCGGGGGACAGGATGCGGTCCAGCGCCATCGCCGCGCAGCCCAGCAGGCCCGCGGTGTCGCCGAGGCGGCTCGGCTCGATCCGCAGGCTGCTGGTCGCGAGGGCCGTCGAGCGCTGGTAGACCACCTCGCGGACGCCCGCGATCAGCGGCTCGTACGCGCCGGTCAGGTCGCCGCCCAGCACCACCACGGCCGGGTTGAGCAGGTTCACGGCGGTGGCGATCACCTCGCCGATGCGGCGGCCCGCCGCGCGCACCAGCGCCACCGTCGCCGGGTCGCCGTCACGGGCCAGGGCGGCGAGGGCGGCCAGGTCGGCGGCGGGGGAGCGGGCCAGCAGCGCCGTGCCGCCCGCCACCGCCTCCACGCAGTCGAGGTTGCCGCAGCGGCACGGGACGCCGCCGCCGTCGCGGACCGGGATGTGGCCGATCTCCCCGGCCGCGCCCAGCGCGCCCCGCTGGATGCGGCCGCCCGCGATCAGGCCCGCGCCGATCCCGGTGGACACCTTCACGAACAGCAGGTCGGCCACGTCGGGGTGGTTGCGGTGCTCGCCCAGCGCGGCCGCGTTCACCTCGTTGTCGAGGTAGGCGGGCACGCCGAAGCGCTCGGCGATCAGGGGGCGGATGGGCACGCCGTCCCAGGACGCCGGGGCGTGCTCGATGGCGTCGGGGACGGCGAGGCCCGCGCCGCGCACGGTCGCCGGGGAGATCCCCGCCTTGTCGAGCAGGATCGTCCACTGGTCGAGGAGGGCGGGCAGGACCGTCGCCGGATCGCCCGCGGGGAGATCGGCGTCGGCCTGGGCCAGGACGGCGCCGGACAGGTCGCAGACCGCGAGCTGGCCGCGCGACTGGCCGAGGTTCGCCACCAGCACCGCGCCCCCGGCGGCGTTGAACTCCAGCCGCACCGGCGGGCGGCCGCCGGTGGAGGGGCCGTCGGCGCGCTCGGCGATCAGGCCGTGCTCGATCAGCTCGCCGACCCGGGCCGCGACCGCGGGGCGCGACAGCCCGGTCAGGCGGCCCAGCTCGGCGCGGGTGGCCACGCCCTCCCGGATCAGCCGCAGTACATCGCCGCTGGTGGAAGGGCGTCTGCTCATCCGGTCAGTGAAGCACGCCGGGTTTGCGTATGTCTAGTTGGCTCAATATGTGGACTTTTGTCATGGAAAGTTCATAAGTAGGGTTGTCCGCGTTGCGAATGTGGCGATAGTTTGCGCGGCATGACGACCTCCCCGCATCCCGTCCTGGCCCAGGTGACCGCGCGGATCTCGGCGCGCTCCTCCGCCCGCCGCGACGCCTACCTGAGCCGGGTCCGGGACGCGCGGACCGCCGGTCCGGCGCGCGGCGGCCTCGGCTGCGCCAACCTCGCGCACGGCTTCGCCGCCTGCGGCCCGACCGACAAGCTGCGGCTGCGCGGGGACGCCACGCCCAACATCGCGATCGTGTCGGCCTACAACGACATGCTCTCGGCCCACCAGCCGCTCAAGGACTACCCCGACCGGCTCAAGGCCGCGATCGCGGCGGCGGGCGGCACCGCGCAGTTCGCCGGGGGCGTGCCCGCCATGTGCGACGGCATCACCCAGGGCCGCGCCGGGATGGAGCTGTCGCTGTTCAGCCGGGACGTGGTCGCGATGGCCACGGCGGTGGCGCTGTCGCACGACATGTTCGACGGGGCGCTGCTGCTGGGCGTCTGCGACAAGATCGTCCCCGGGCTGGTGATCGGCGCGCTGGCGTTCGGGCACCTGCCGGCGATCCTGGTCCCGGCCGGGCCGATGGCCTCCGGGCTGCCCAACGCGCAGAAGGCCAAGGTCCGCAAGCGGTTCGCCGCCGGGGAGATCGGCCGCGACGAGCTGCTGGAGGCCGAGGCCGCCTCCTACCACTCGGCCGGCACCTGCACCTTCTACGGCACCGCCAACTCCAACCAGCTCCTGATGGAGGTCATGGGCCTGCACCTGCCCGGCGCGAGCTTCGTGCCGCCGGGCACCGCGCTGCGCGACGCCCTGACCGACGCGGCCGGGCGGCGCGTGCTGGAGCTGACCGACCTCGGCGACCGCTACACCCCGGTCGGCGAGCTGCTGGACGAGCGCGCCTTCGTCAACGGCGTGGTCGCGCTGCTGGCCACCGGCGGCTCCACCAACCACACCCTGCACCTGGTCGCCATGGCCGCCGCCGCCGGCATCGAGCTCACCTGGGACGACTTCGACGAGCTGTCCAAGGTCACCCCGCTGCTGACCCGGCTCTACCCCAACGGCACCGCCGATGTGAACCACTTCCACGCCGCGGGCGGCACCGCGTTCCTGATCGGCGAGCTGCTGGACGCCGGGCTGCTGCACGCCGACGCCCGCACCGTCGGCGGCGACACCCTGGCGGCCTACCGCGAGGTCCCCGCGCTGCACGAGGGCGACCTGAGCTGGACGCCCGTCGCGGCCGAGTCCGGCGACCCGGACGTGCTGCGCCCGGTCGCCGACCCGTTCGACGCGCACGGCGGCCTGCACACCGTGTGCGGCAACCTCGGCCGCGCGGTGGTGAAGGTGTCGGCGGTCAGCCCCGAGCACCGCCTCATCGAGGCCCCGGCGCGCGTCTTCGAGTCGCAGGAGGCGCTCCAGGAGGCGTTCGCCGCCGGGGAGCTGGACCGGGACGTGGTCGCGGTCGTCCGCTACCAGGGCCCGCGCGCCAACGGGATGCCCGAGCTGCACCGCCTCACCCCGCCGCTGTCGGTCCTCCAGGACCGCGGCCACCGGGTCGCGCTCGTCACCGACGGCCGCATGTCGGGCGCGTCGGGCGCGGTGCCCGCCGCCATCCACGTGTCGCCCGAAGCCGCGGCCGGGGGGCCGCTCGCGCGCGTGCGCGACGGCGACGTGGTGCGGCTGGACGCCGACAAGGGACTGCTGGAGGTGCTGGTGCCCGACGACGAGTTCGCCGCGCGGGAGCCCGACGGGGGCGCCCCCGACGCGGCGGCGTGGTCGGGCACCGGACGCGAGCTGTTCCACGCCTTCCGCAGCGCGGTGGGCCCGGCCGAGCAGGGCGCGGGCGTGTTCGGCCAGGGCGCGGAGGTGTCGGCGTGAGCGGGCCCTGGCTCGTCGCCGACGTCGGCGGCACCAACGCGCGCTTCGCGCTGGTCGAGGGCCCGGCGGCGCGCCCGCGCGCGTCGCCTCGCTGCCGACCCGCGAGCACGCCGGGCTCGCCGACGCCGCCGAGCACTACCTCGCCCGGCACGCGCCGGACGCGCGCCCGGTCGCGGCGTGCCTCGCCGTGGCCGGACCCGTCGTGGAGGGCCGCTTCAAGCTCACCAACGCCGGATGGCCCGCGGGCACCGCCGACCAGGTCCGCGACCGCCTCGGCCTCGCGCACCTGGAGATCCTCAACGACTTCGAGGCCCTCGCGCTGGCGCTGCCCGCCCTCGGCCCCGACGACCTGGTGCCGGTCGGGAGCGGCACGCCCACCGGCACCGGCACCCTCGCCGTCCTCGGCCCCGGCACCGGCCTCGGCGTCGCGGGCCTCGTGCCCACCCCGTCCGGATGGCTGCCGCTGCCCGGCGAGGGCGGCCAGGTGGACATCCCCGCCGGGACCGAGCGCGAGGTCGAGGTCATGCGGCTGCTGCGCGCCGAGCGCGGCGCGGCCACCGCCGAGTACCTGCTGTCGGGCGACGGCCTGGTCCGCACGCACCGGCTGCTGTCGATGATCCACGGGGTGCCCGCCGCGCCGCGCGCCGCCGCCGAGATCGCCGCCGACCGCACCGACCCGATCAACGTGGAGACGTTGCGGATGTTCTGCGCGCTGCTGGGGTCGTTCGCCGGGAACGTCGCGCTCACCATGGGCGCGCGCGGCGGCGTCTACCTGGGCGGCGGCATCCTGCCCCGCATCGCCGACGTGCTCCAGGGCAGCGACTTCCGGACCCGGTTCGAGGCCAAGCCCCCCGTGCACGATTACATGAGGTCCATCCCGACCGCCCTCATCGTCCACCCGTGCCCGGCCCTGGCCGGCGCCGCCGCCCGGCTCGCGCAGAGCCTGCCCGAACTGGAAACCCTGTGACCCTTGAAGCGCTGAACGCCACCGCCCTGCTCGACCTCGCCCCCGTCGTCCCCGTCGTCGTGCTGGACGACGCCGACGCCGCCGTCCCCCTCGCGCGCGCCCTGGTGAAGGGGGGCCTGCCCGTCATCGAGGTCACCCTGCGCACCCCGGCCGCCCTGGCCGCCATCGAGCGCATCGCCGCCGAGGTGCCCGACGCCGTCGTCGGCGCGGGCACGATCGTCACGCCCGCCGACGCCGAGAAGTCGGCCGCCGCCGGGGCCCGCTTCCTGGTCAGCCCCGGCTGCACGCCCGCGCTGCGCGAGGCGATGACCGGCACCGGCCTGCCGTTCCTGCCCGGGGTGTCCAGCGCCTCGGAGGCGATGGCGCTGCTGGAGCACGGCGTCACCGCGATGAAGTTCTTCCCCGCCGAGGCCGCGGGCGGCACCGCCTACCTGAAGTCGCTGGGCGGGCCGCTGCCGCAGATCCGGTTCTGCCCGACCGGCGGCATCACCCTCGACAGCGCGCCCCGCTACCTGGGCCTGCCGAACGTCGGCTGCGTCGGCGGCTCCTGGCTGACCCCGGCCGACGCCGTGCGGGCGGGCGAGTGGGACCGGATCGAGGACCTCGCGCGCGAGGCGGCGGCACTGCGCTGAACGTCACGAATCGCCGTCCCACGGCGTCATGTTGGTGAAGGAGGACCATGACCCAGCACACCGACGAAGCCATCGACGACACCGCCCGCCTGCTCATCGAGGCGGCCGACCTGCACGACACCGATCCCGAGGACCTGGCGCGCAGCATCCCCGACGAGGTGCTGACCGCCATCTTCCGGCGCGTCCTGGACAACGTGACGCCGGACGGAGGCTGACCGTCGATCCGCGGCGATCGCCGTGAGGGGGCCGGCCGCGCCGCCCGGCGTGCGGGCCGGGCGGCCGCGGCGGCGCCCGTCGGCGCGGCCGCCGCTCCGGCCCCGGCTCCCCGGAGAGCAGGCCGGTCACCGCGACGAGCACGGCCGACCGGGCCGTACGCTGCGTTCCATGTTCGATGAGAAGACCCAGGAGACGCTGCGCCGGCTGCTGGACCTGGCCGAGCACCCCAACACCGGCGCGGCGGAGCGGAGCCTGGCCTTCTCCCGGATCCGGGCGCTGATCGGGTCGCCGGAGGCGACCCGCCGCACGGCGGCTGGCGCGGCCCGCGACGCCGACCTGCTGCGCCGGGTGCGCCCGCTGGCCGCGCGGGTGGACGAGGACCTGATCGCCGACGTGCACGCCGACCTGTACGACTTCGGGCGGCGGCACCGGATCATGGGCGAGGTCGCCGAGGAGTTCGCGCAGGCGCTGACCCAGCGCGAAGACGCGCCCCGCAACAAGCGCGGCCGCTACGACGAGGTCGTGCGGTCGGCGGCCTGGCGCCTCACCTACCTGCTGGAACGCGGCGGCACGGCCCGCAAGCCCGCCTGGCGCCGCCCCCGCTGACCGTCTGCAAGCCCGCCTGGTGTCGGCCTGCTGACCGCCCGTAGGCCCGCCTGGCGCCGCCCCCCCCGGCTGACCGTCCGTAGGTCCGCCTGGTGCCGCTTGCGCTGACCGTCCGCGAAGGTGTCAGCGGGCGGCCAGGGCCCGGGCGACCGCCTCGGTCAGCTGGGCCGCGTCGGCCACGCACCGGTAGTCCACGTGCTCGGGCAGGTCGGTGGGCAGGTGGTAGTGCGGGATGAGGTGCTGGTCGTCCACCGACACCAGGCACGCGGCCCGGTAGCCGTGCCGCAGCGGCACCACGCCGTCGGTGCTGGCGCGCGAGCGCAGGCCGCGCTGCACCCCCACGCCCTGCTCGGCCGCGCAGCGCGCGATCAGGTCGCCGAACCCGGCGTCGTAGCGCTCCATCCGCAGCGCGCCCTCGGCGTCCAGCAGCACCAGGTTGCCCGAGCCCACGGTGTCGAGGTTGAGGAACCAGGTCGTGTCGCGCGGCAGGTTCGGGAAGTGCCGCCGCGCGAAGCCGCGCACCCCTTCCTGCAGCGCCTCCTCGGCGCCCGCCGAGAACAGGATCACCCGCAGGCCCGGCGGCGGCCGCCGGGACAGCGACGCGGCCAGCGCCGTCAGCACCGCGACGCCGGACAGGTTGTCGTTGGCGCCCGGCACCGCCCGCCGCATCCCGATGTCGGCCATCGCGGCGGCGGCCAGCGTGCTCAGCGCCACGCCCGCCCACCGCACCGGCGGCAGCCGCCCCGCCGCGCCCGCCGCCACCAGCACGGGGCCGGCGAGCACCGGCCACCACATCGGCGGGTTCTCCTTGCGGACGCGCACGAAGCCGGGGAACCGGCGCGCCAGCCAGCGCGCCGGGCGCTGGTCGAACACCGTGCCCGACGGCGCGGCGTCGTGGTGGGCCATCACCACCAGCGTGCGGCGCGCGGCGCGGTCGCCGAGGGCCGCCACGACGTTGCTGGTGGTGTGGCGGCGGCTCAGCAGGGTGCGGGCGAGCCGGTGGCCGTAGGAGACCTCGTCGGCGATCCCGGCCGCCGCGAGCACGCCGCCCAGCGCGCCGAGCCGCCGCCCGGCCAGCCCGGCGGCGGCCGCCAGCCCGCTCAGCACGCCGACCGGCCAGGCGTAGGAGCCGTAGGCCGGCTCGCGCTCGACGCGCGCGGCCGCGCCCAGCCCGTTCAGCCGTTCGGCGATCAGCTCGGCGGCCGCGTGCTCGCCGGGCGAGCAGGGCGCCCGCTCGATCGGGGCGAGCCGCTCGACGGTGGCGCGCAGCGCGGCCTCGGCGGGCCGGGCGGCCGGGGTCACCGGGTGCAGGAACCGCTCGGGAGGCATGGTGAGACGGTTTCACGTTGCCCGTCGCCGGTCCACGTCCTCCCGGTGGCCGGGTCCGGCGCTCAGCGGGCCGGACGGCGCGGCCGGCGGCCGGTGGCGAGCGCCACCGCCCGCACGGTCCAGACCAGCATCGCCAGCACCAGCACCGCGGGCACCGCCGCCCCGAACCCCGCCGAGAACCCCACGAGCAGGAACACCGCCAGCAGGACGGGGAAGGCGGGGAAGTGCCGGTGGTGCCCTCGGTGCGCCAGGTGGTGGTGGCCGCGCGCCGGGTGGTGGCCCCAGGCCGGGTGCGCCCACGCCGGATGCCCCCACGCCGGGTGGAACGGCCGGGCGGCCGGTGGCCGGGGCGGTTCCGGCAGGCCGTGCGGCTCGGGCAGGTCGCGGACGACCTCCCGCAGGTCGGCCCGGGTCCTGGCGGCGAGGACGGTGTCGAGCCGTTCCTCCAGCTCCTCGCGGGCCAGGCGGCCCGCGGCGAAGTGGTCGTGCAGGGCGGTGGCGACCGCGTCGCGTTCGACGTCGCCCACGCGCAGGTCGTCGAGGGTGGTCACGGTCGCTCCCCGGGGTCGTCGGTGGCGACGTCGTCGTCGGCCAGGATGCGGTACAGGTCGCGGCGGGCCCGGTTCAGCACGTCCCTGGCCTGCGCGACCTGGTCGGGCGACCCCGAGTGCACGACCTGCATCACGGCCGCGCCGGTCTGCGCCATCTGCTTGAACAGCTCGGGCACGCCCTCGCCGAAGTCGGGCGTCATCTCGGCCCACGGGTCGGTCAGCTCGTCGGCGTGCCCGGCGACGTGCGCGCGGCCCTCGTCGGTGAGGTGGAAGGTCTTGCGGCCCTCGCCCTCCTCGCTGCGGACGAGCCCCTCGTCGGCGAGCTGCTGGAGCGCCGGGTAGACCGCGCCGGGGCTGGGCTTCCAGGCCCCGCCGCTGCGCCGCTCGACCTCCTGGATGATCTGGTAGCCGTTGCGCGGCTCCTCGGCGAGCAGCGCGAGGATCGCGGCGCGGACGTTGCCCTTGCGGGCCTTCGGGCCGCGGCCCCAGTGGCCGCGCCGCCCGCGCGCCCACGGCGGCCCCCACGGGCCGGGCGGGGGGAACGGGCCGGGGCCGCCGAAGCCCCGGCCGCCGAACGGCTCGGCGCCGAGGCGGGGCTCGCAGCCCTCGCGGCGGGCGGCCGTGTGAGCCGCCAGGTGAGCGGCCTTGAGGCCGAGCGCGGCCGCGGCGAAGGCCCAGCGGGGGTCGGGTCGGGAGGATCCGTGCATGATCGGTGACCGCCTTCCAAGATCTCTCTAAGATCTTTCGCGATACGACAACGATATATCGAAGACGCGTCGGAAGGCGAGAAGGTTCCCGCGCCTTCCGGGTCCGGCCGAGGGGCCCCGGCGGGCGCCGCCCGGCGCGCGCCCGGTGGATCGGAGGCGGCGCGGTGGGGAAGACTGGGCGCGTGACCACCGAGAACGACCGCCCCGGCCCGCCCGTGCTGAGCCCCACGATCGTCGTGCTGACGCTGGCCCGCCAGGTCGAGGGCGAGCTGAGCGCCGCGCTCGCGCCGCTCGATCTCACGGTCAGCAGGCTCGGCCTGCTCGGTCACATCGCCGGAGTGCCCGGCGCGTCGTTCAGCGAGCTGGCGCGGATGTCGGGGATCACCGTCCAGACCGTGCACTCGGCGGTGAAGGCCCTGGTCAAGGCCGGACTCGTGCGCGACCACACCGCGCGGGCCGGCTCGGCCTCCACGATCGAGCTGACGCCGGAGGGCGCCCGGCTGCTCCAGCGGGCGCGGGAGGCGGTGGCCGAGGTGGACGGGCGCATGTTCGGCCCGGAGTCCGACCCCGTCCTGCGGCAGGTCGGCGAGGCCATCCGCGCCGCCTTCAAGGGCGTCTTCCCTTCCTGAGCGAGGGGCAGGCAGGCCCTGTACGGCAGGAACGCACCCCCGCCTTCAGGCTACCTGAAACTTGGGCTAGGCTTCAGGTCAACTGAAGGTCGGAAGGGGCGTCCATGGAAGCCGTACTGTTGTCGATCCACGTCCTGGCGAGCATCGTGTTCATCGGCGGCTCGGCCGTCGCGACCAGCCTGTTCCCCCGGTACGCGCCGGTCGCGGTGCGGGAGCCCGCGGCGGTCGGCGCGTCCGGCGCCGCACCTCCCGCGGGCGGGGCGGACGGAGCGGGCGTGCGCAGCCGCTCGGTCGCGGTGGCGCTGCACCGCATCACCCGCGGCTACGCCCTCGCCGGGCTCATCGTGCCGCTCGCCGGGATCGTCCTCGCCACCGTCCAGGGCCGCATGGGCGAGATCTGGATCACCATCTCCATGATCCTGACCGGGGTCGCGGGCATCCTGCTCGCCCTGCAGATCTACCCCCGCCAGAGCGCGGCCCTCAGCGAGCCCGGCGACGAGAAGGGGCTGCGCACGCTGTCGATGCTCGCCGGCTTCTACAACCTGCTGTGGGCGATCGTCGTCGTCCTCATGATCTCCCGGCCGGGCGGGTGAGCTCGGCACGGCGCCGGGCGGGCGCGGGAGCGTCGGCGGACGCGGCGGCCCCGGCGGGCGCGGACGCCGCCGCGAACCACAGCCCGGCCGCCGCGCACACCGCCGCCGAGAACACCAGCGCGCCGCCCGTCCCCGCCACCGTGCCGAGCCCGACGAACGCCCCCATCACGGCGACCCCCAGCGTGGCCCCGGTCTGGCGCACGGCGTTCAGCAGCCCGCCCGCCGACCCCGCCGTCCCCCGCGGCGCGGCGCCGATGACGGCCGACACCAGCGCGGGCAGCACGAACGACACCCCGAGCCCCGTCAGCAGCAGCCCGGCGGCCAGCCACCCGTAACCGGCCCGCGCCCACACCGCCCCGCCGAGCGCCGCGCCGCCCGCCGCCAGCAGCGCCAGCCCCGCCAGCACCGGCGGGCGCGGCCCGAACCGCGCCACGATCCGGCCCGTCACCGGCGGGTTCAGCACGAACGGCAACGTCAGCGGCAGCAACGCCAGGCCGGTGGCGGCCGCGCTGAGGCGCCGCTCCTGCTGGAGCAGCAGCGGCAGCACGAACAGGCAGCCGTTGAGGGCGAGGTTCACCGCCGCGCCGGCCGCCAGCGCGGCCCGCACGCCCCCGCTCCGCAGCAGCGCCCGGTCGAGGACGGGGGCGGCGCTGCGCCGCTCCCGAGCCGCGAACAGCGCCGCGACCAGCACCGCCGCCGCTCCGGCCGCGACGGCGTGGACCCACGAGCGCGCGCCCGCCGCCACGAGCGTGTCGGTCAGCAGCGCCAGCACCGCGCACGCCAGCAGCTGCGTCGTCCAGTCGATGCGCCGCCCGCCGCCGGGGCAGCGCACCGCCCGGCCCGCCGTCAGCGCCAGCACCAGCACCGCGATCGGCACGTTGACCAGGAAGACCGCCTCCCAGCCCGCCAGGTCGACCAGTACCCCGCCGGCGACGGGGCCCGCCGCCACGGCCGCCCCGCTGACGGCCGCCCACGTCGCGACGGCGCGGGCGCGTTCGGCCGGCTCCGGGTACAGCCGCGCGATCATCGCCATCGAGGACGGCACGCACGCGGCCCCGGCGGCGCCCAGCACCGCGCGCAGCGCGACCAGGACGCCCAGCGAGGGCGCGAGCGCGGACGCCAGCGAGCCCAGCCCGAACACCGCGACGCCGACGCGGAAGACGCGGTGCGCGCCGTGGCGGTCGGCGACGGCGCCGGCCGACAGCAGCAGCGCGCCGAACACCACCGTGTAGCCGGTCGTGGCCCACTGGAGCCCGGCGAGCGAGGTGTGCAGGGAGGCGGCGAGATCCGGTTCGGCGACCGACAGGACGGTCATGTCCAGCAGCACCATGAAGTAGCCGAGCGAGATGCCGAGCAGCGCGAACGGCCTGCGAGAGGGGGTATCGGTCATGGGGAGGAGCTTCGGGCCGCGGGCCCGCCGGGGCCACCGGCCGGCCCGATGGCCGCGTTCGGAAATTCCGAACGCTCCTCGCCCGTTGAGCCGGGCATGGAACTCCGGCAGTTGCGGATCTTCGAGGCGGTGGTGCGGCACCGGACGGTGACCGACGCCGCCAACGCCCTGGAGCTCGCGCCCTCCAGCGTCTCCGAGCAGATCCGCGCGCTGGAGCGGTCGCTGGGCGTGGCGCTGTTCGAGCGCACGGCCCGGGGGATGCGGCCGACCGGCGCGGGGGAGCGGCTGACCGGCTGGGCGCGGCGGCTGCTGGAGCAGGCCGAGCGGGCGCGCCGCGAGGTGACGGGCGGGACGGCGGCGCTGCGGCTGGGCGCGCTGGAGACGATCGCCGCGACCCATGTCCCCCGGGTGCTGGCGCGGCTGGCCGAACGCCGCCCGGATCTGCGCGCCGAGGTGCGCGCGACCGTGAGCCGCGACGAGATGCTCGCGGACGTGCTGGCGGGGCGGCTGGACGCGGCGCTGCTGCTGGACATCGGGGAGGCGCTGGGGGAGTTGGGCTTCTCTGCGGGCGAGCTGTCGGGCTCTTCCGGTGGGTCGGACTTCTCTGGCGGGCTGCCGGGCTCTTCCGCCGGGCCGCTGGACTTCCTCGACGTCGAGGCGGTGCCGCTGGTCCTGGTCGCGGCTCCGGGGCATCGGCTCGCGGAGCGCCCCCGCGTGGCTGCGGAGGACCTGGACGGGGAGCGCCTGCTGGTCAACGTGCCGAACTGCTCGTTCCGGATGGCCGCCGACAGGGTCATCGGGCCGGAGGCGGAACGGGTCCAGGCGGGCGGGGTGCAGGTGATGCGCGCGTGGGCGGAGCAGGGGATGGGCGTCGCGCTGCTGCCCGAGTTCGCGGTGGTGGGGGCGCTGGAGTCGGGAACGCTCGCGCGGCTGGAGTTCGCGGCACCGGAGCTGAGCCTCCGGCTGGTCTGGCGCGGCGACCGGGAGGAGCGCTCTGACCTGCGCGAACTTCTGTACGCGAGCAGCGGCTGAGCGGCCGCCAATAGTGGAATAGATCGTTCCGTTCTGCTAGAATGGGGAGTGTTGGAAGGCACCCCCCGCCTTCGCAGATAGGGAGCAGTCATGACCGAGGGCAGCATCTCCCCGTTCCGTATCGACGTTCCCGCCGCCGAGCTGGACGACCTCCGCGACCGGCTGCGCCGGACCCGCTGGGGTGTCCAGATCCCCGGCCAGGGCTGGACCCGCGGCGTCCCCGTGGACTACCTGAAGGAACTGGTCGCCTACTGGGCCGACGGCTACGACTGGCGCAAGGCCGAGGCCGAGCTGAACGGGCTGCCGCAGTTCACGACCGAGATCGACGGGCAGCGGATCCACTTCGCGCACGTGCCGTCGGACAACCCGCAGGCCACGCCGCTGCTGCTGATCCACGACTGGCCCGCCGCGTTCGCCGCGTTCAGCAAGGTGGTCGCCCCGCTGACCGCCGACTTCCACCTGGTCATCACCGACACCCCCGGCGTCGCCTTCTCCGGCCCGCTGACCGCGCCGGGCTGGAACACCGGCCGCATCGCCGGCGCGTTCGCCGAGCTGATGGCGCGCCTCGGGTACGGCCGCTACGGCGTCCAGGGCAACGGCGGCGGCGCGTGGATCGCCGCCGAGATGGGCCGTCAGGACGCCGAGCGCGTCATCGGCGTGCACCTCAACGGCCTGATCACCTTCCCCTCCGAGGACCCCGCCGACTTCGCCGGGCTGACCGAGGTCGAGCAGGAGCGGCTGGGGCGGCTCCAGGAGTTCCGCGACGACAAGATGGGCTTCAACCACATCCAGTCCACCCGCCCCGACACCCTCGCGCACGGGCTGACCGACTCCCCGGCCGGGCAGCTCGCCTGGATCGTGGAGAAGTTCAAGGAGTGGACCGACGCGGCCGCCGAGCTGCCCGAGGACGCCGTCGACCGCGACCAGCTGCTGACCAACGTGAGCCTGTACTGGTTCACCGGCACGGCCGGGTCGTCGGCGCAGCTCTACTACGAGATGGCGCACGACCCCACGGCGTACGCGCCCAAGCCGCGCGGCACGGTGCCCACCGGCGTCATCGCGACGGCGACGACCGACGTGGCGATCCGGCGCTTCGCCGAGCGCGACCACAACGTCGTGCACTGGACCGAGACCGAGCGGGGCGGCAACTTCCTGGCGATGGAGCGGCCGGAGATCCTGGCGGAGGACGTGCGCGCGTTCTTCGCCGGGCTGAGCTGACCTCTCTTCGGGTTC
This sequence comes from Spirillospora sp. CA-253888, assembly GCA_050936435.1. Lineage (GTDB taxonomy): Bacteria > Actinomycetota > Actinomycetes > Streptosporangiales > Streptosporangiaceae > Spirillospora. The sequence continues at coordinate 1,231,065 of JBNJMT010000001.1, read as the reverse complement.
GACGACCGGCCCCCGCCCTAGCCGGGCAGGGGCCGGTCGTCGACCAGGTGCTTCATGACGAGGGTGGAGTTCAGGCGCTGCACGCCCGGGAGCGCGCACAGGACGTCGTCCTCCAGCTCCTGGTAGGCGGTCAGGTCGGCGGTGACGACGCGCAGCAGGTAGTCGGGGTCGCCGAACAGCCGCTGGGCCTGCACGACCTCCGGCACCGCGGCGACCGCGCGCTCGAAGCCGAGCAGGGTCTCGCGGTCCTCCTGGCGCATGGTGACGAAGACCAGCGCCTGGAACGCCAGACCGAGCGCGGCGGGATCGACGACGGCCCGGTAGCCGCGGATCGTGCCGCTGCGCTCCAGCTCGCGCAGGCGGCGGTGGCAGGGGGAGACGCTGAGGCCGACCCGCGCGGCCAGCTCGGTGATCGTCAGCCGGCCCTCCCGCTGGAGCACGGCAAGGATCTTCCGATCGATCGCGTCCATGCGGGAAATCATTCCACGAACGGGCGCTTTGCGGGCATTATTTAAAAGCACTTTCTGGTCATTCAGTCGTATTCTCCCTCCGTCGGCGCTCAACGGCGGAGGGTTTGCCATGGCGGTCGGTTCCGTGCTCGCCTTCTGGACGGTCGCGCTGCTGCTCATCGCGGTGCCGGGCGCGGACTGGGCGTTCACCATCTCCGCCGGGCTGCAGGGCCGTTCGGTCCTCCCGGCGGTGAGCGGACTGGTTGCGGGATACGCGCTGGTCACGGCCGTGGTGGCGGCGGGCGTGGGGGCGCTGGTCGCGGGCTCGCCGGCACTGCTGACGGGACTGACGGTGGTGGGCGGCCTGTATTTGATGTGGCACGGCGCGATGACTTTCCTGCGGCCCGCCGAACCCCGCATTCCGGCCGACGTCCCAACCGAGACCGACTGGGCGACGTTCCGGCGCGGTGTCGGGGTCAGCGGCCTGAATCCCAAGGGCCTGCTGATATTCGTCGCACTGCTGCCGCAGTTCACCGACCCGCGCGACGCGTGGCCGGTCGCCGGGCAGATCGGTGTGCTGGGGCTGGCGTTCATGGCGTCGTGCGCGTTGTTCTATCTGGGCCTGGGCACGCTGACGCGCGCGACGCTGCACGGACGGCCGGCCGCCGCCCGGACGGTGGGCCGCGTGGCGGGGGCGGTGATGGCGGGCATCGGGGCGTGGCTGCTGGTCGAACGCCTGGCGCATGGCTGGTGAGCGGGGGCGTCCGGGTGGCGGCCGCGTTCGCGGGGGCTACGGTGACGCGCTGCCGTCCGGGCCGTCGACCACGGCGTAGTGCGTGACGGTCCATTCGCGATCGACCAGGAAGCGGTCGTCCTCGGGGTAGAACACCGCGCGTTCGATGTCGTCCCCGGCGAACGCGCGGACGTGGTCCAGGGTGTCCCAGAACGTCACCATGCAGAACTCGGTGTTGGCGCCGACGTCGCGGCGGGTCATGTAGGCGCCGCGGTTGCCGTCGGTGGCGCGGTACTGCGCCAGACCGGTCCCGCGCATGTACTCCTCGTAGGCGGCGGCGTCCTCCGTGAGGGTCCAGCCCTTCCAGACGCGCATGTGCATCGGTTCGTCCCTCCTGCGTCTCGACGTTGCGGCCGGTGTCGTCGAAGCCGTTCCCCATCGGTGACCAGCTAATCGATTATGCCGGTGTTGTTTTGAGTCCGCTGGCGCCGGTCACCGCCGATGACCATGTGCTCACAGGTGAAAGAAAACAGGCCCAAAAAGGCAATAACAGGTGAGAACAGATCACGGGTTGCGGGGGGAAGCATGAACTTCATGGCGCGGTACTCCAAGGCCCTGGCGGCCGCTCTGCTCGGGCAGCGGAGGGCGCCGGGGCGCCGTGCTCGGCCCTTGGACGATGTCGGCGGGAAGACCGAGGTGCCGGCCGGGTCGTCGGCGGAGGCCGCCTTGCGCGGCCGCTGAAGAGGGGGCGGGCCGCTGTCGCCCCGGATCCGGACCAATAGGGCGACGGTCGTCCGTCAGGCCGACGGCCAGTTGCGGAGGGCGGCGTCGAGGGCGTCCAAGGTCCGCGCCCACGAGTCGTCCACCTCGCGCATCCCGCGCGAGTGGGCGAACGCGTCGGCGGCCTCCAGGCTCACGAACCCGTGGAAGAGGCTGCCCAGCATCCGGACGGCGTCGGTCTGCTCGGACTCGGGGATGCGGTAGCCGCGCAGGATGGCGCGCGTCATCTCCGCGTGCCGTCCCGCGGCGCTGGCGACGGCGGTCTCCCGGTCGAGCTTGAGGCGCGAGGCGGTGTACCGGCCCGGATGCTCCTTGGCGTAGTCGCGGTAGGCGTTGGCGAACGCGATCAGGGCGTCCTTGCCCGCCCGCCCGGCGATGGCGGCGGCGACCCGGTCGGCCAGCTCGGCGAGGGCGAGCACCGCGACGCGCGTCCGGAGGTCGTGGGCGTTCCGGACGTGCGAGTACAGGCTGGCGTCCTTGACGCCGAAGCGACGGGCGAGCGCCGAGACGGTGACGTTGTCGAAGCCGACCTCGTCGGCCAGCTCGGCCGCCGCCCTGGCCAGCCGGTCGGGGGTCAGTCCCGCGCGGGCCATGGGCCTCCTTTCCTAGAACGGATAACCATTTGCCTAGAGCCTCTAGGAAGCATACCTTGACAGCATGAGACCGATGACTGAGCGTGACATCCGCAAGTCCTTCATCAACTCCACCAAGGGCGAGGCCCAGCGTATGGCCGTCCCCAAGGACCTGGCCGAGCGACCGTGGGACGACCTGGACTTCCTGGGCTGGCGAGATCCGGCGGCACCGGAACGCGCCTACATGGTCGTGGAATCCGAACTGCTGTCCGGGAGCGGCGGCGGAGCGGACGGCGGGACCGGCTTCACGGGCGTGGCGCTGCGCCTGGCCTCGCCGAACGCGGGCCACTTCCGGCGGAGCATGTGCTCGTTGTGCCTGACCACGCACACCGGCGGAGGCGTCTCCCTGATGACCGCCCGCCGGGCGGGCCGCCACGGCCAGGAGGGGAACACGGTGGGCGCGTACTTCTGCGCGGACCTGGCCTGCTCGCTGTACCTGCGGGGGAAGAAGCACGCGGGGCCTGAGGGGCGGATGCACGAGTCGCTGACGCTGGAGGAACTGATCAAGAGGACGGAGGCGAACCTGGCCGAGTTCATCGGCAAGGTTGCTGGGTGACAGGGGGCTGTGCCGTGTGGGCTCCTGCCACTGTGTGGGTCCGCACTGCCGTGTGGGCCCGCTCTTTACCGCCTGCCGTGGTCGCGCCCGGCTTGCGCTAGCAAGCCGGGCGCGACCACGGCAGGCGCAGTCTGAACGCCTGCTTGCGCAGGGCGGCACTTTGCGGGCTGGGCTTGGCGCGGGTTCTCACCTCAACCCCGTGCGGGCTGGGGTTGCCGGGTATGTGGGCAAACCCGCGCGGGGCCGGGGTTGTTGGGTGCGCGGGCAAACCCGCGCGTGGTTGGGCTGGGTGGGCCCGTGTAGACCCCCACAGATTGAGTCGGTGCAGCGTCCTCGGCGAAAGCGGCTGTGTTTGCCTTGGGGGGACGTCCCCCCAAACCCCCACATCCGGGCGCCGCCCGCCCGGCGCTCGCAGGACTCGCGCCGTGCGTGCGTCGTCCGGGCAGGGGGCCAGCCCCCTACGTCCCCCGGCGGGGCGCTGCCCCACACCCCGCAACGGACGGCTTCGCCGCAGTGCTTGCCTAACGAGGCGGGGGCTCCGCCCCCGCACCCCCGAGAAAGGAAGGCGCTCCGCGCCTGCGTGCTTGTTTCAGGGGCCGCTGGGACTCCGTCCCCGCGGCCCCTGCAAGGGGCTCCGCCCCCTGCACCCCCTACAAGCGACGGCGGGCTTCGTCCCTACCTGATTCGAGTGCTTGCATGGCTTCACATGTCAGGCGCCAGTACTCGTGCCAGGGCTGCGCGGCCTGCTTCTTCCCGGGTCGGTAGCCTTCCCTCCCGCGCGAGGCCAGCGCCGATGAGCGAGAGGCCGAACAGGACCGCCCAGCCCCGTGCGCGCCGGATCGCCGCCGTGTCCGCGTTCGCGTAGGCGTCGAAGAACCGCGCGACCGACTCGGCGTGCAGGAGGGCCCGTACGAGCCGTTCGTCCGCCTCGCCGTTCTCCATGGCGGCAGTTCCCCTCCGTGTCGTCTCCTCTCATTGTGGGCCGAGTAGCCTTCGCGGGATGAAGGAGATCGTGACCTATGTGGAGATGACCTCGCGCGACCAGTTCGTGCCGGCCGCGCCCGTGCCCGGTCTCGTTCTGGAGCCCCTCGACCGGGAGTCGCCGCTGGTGACCGACGTCCCGGCCAGGATCGGCGCCCCCTACGGATGGAAGAGCGCGAGCCGCACCGAGGAGGAGTGGGCCGCCTGGTTCGAGCGAACCCCCGACCGGGTGTTCTGGCTGCTGTCCTTCGAGGGCGAGCCCGCGGGCATCGTCTCCTACGAGGTCCGGCCGGGCGGTGAGGTCGAGATCGCGACTTTCGGGCTGCTGCCGGAGTTCGTCGGCAAGGGGCTGGGGGGATTCGCGCTGACGCTCGGGATCGAGCGGGCCTGGGAGCTGGCCCCGGCGGTGACGAGGGTCTGGCTGCACACCTCGTCGTTGGACCACCCGAACGCGTTGCCCAACTACCACCGCCGGGGTTTCCGCACCTTCAGGACCGAAGAGGGCGAGCGCTAGGCGCGGACCAGGACGACCTTCCCCTCCGCCCGGCGCTCTTCCAGGCAGGCGTGGGCGGCGTCGGCCGACGTGAAGGGGAAGCGCGTGATCAGCGGGGTCAGTTCCCCGCGCGCCGCCCGTTCCAGCGCCCGGGTCTCCAGGGCCCGCCAGCCGTCGGGCATCAGCCGGGGGCCGAGCGTCCACTCGATCGTCAGGTCGCGCTCGATGACGTCATGGACCGTGAACGCCGTCGGCTCACCGGAGGACCAGCCGTGCAGCAGCAGGCGGCCGCCCGGCCCCAGCAGTTCCAGCGACCGGCGGCCCACCTGCCCGCCCACGCCGTCGAACGCCAGGGTCACCGCGCGCCCCTCCAGCATCCCGGCGACGTGCTCGGGCCAGCCGTCGCGGCGGTAGTCCACCGCGATGTCGGCGCCCAGCGCGGTCACGCGCGCGGTCTTCTCCGGCCCGCCCGCCACCCCGACCACGGTCGCGCCCGCGGCCTTGGCACCCTGGACGAGCAGGCCGCCGATCCCGCCCGCCGCCGACGTGACCAGCACGACGTCGCCCGGCCCCGGGTCCGCCAGCCCGAGCAGGCCCACGGCGGTGGCCCCCGTCGTGATCATGGCGACCGCGGTGGCCTCGTCGAGCCGGTCGGGGAGGGGGTGCACCGCGTCGAGCGGGGCGACGGCCCGTTCGGCGTAGCCGCCCCCGTTCTCCAGTGAGGCGACGACCCGGCGGCCGATCCAGGCGGGATCGACGCCGGGGCCCACGGCGTCGATCGGCCCGGCGACCTCGTCACCCATGATCGTCGGAAGGGCGGGCGGCTCGTGCGGACCCACTCTGACGCCACGGCGCAGCCGCGTGTCGACGAACTGGAGGCCGCTGGCGCGGACGTCGATCCGCACCTCGCCCTCGGCGGGGCTCGGGTCGGGCACCTCTTCGAGCCTGAGGTGCTCGGGCGGACCGTAGGTGTGCAACCGGACTGCTCGCATGATGTCTCCAAGGAAGCTCTGGTGATCACCATCCTTGAAGATCAAGTAAGGTCGAGGTCAAGCCGAGAACGCCTCGACCCCCGTCAGGTCGGCGCACAACGACCACAGCCGGGACGCCTCGTCCGGATCGACCGCCCACGGCTGGACCCCGCCGACGAGCATGTCGTCGCCGGTGGCGGGCTCGGCGATGTCGCAGTCCTGGCAGTAGGCGCCGCCGTGCCCGTCGAGCAGCGGCGAGGTGGCCGCCCACACGGAGGTGGCCGCGCCCTGGGCCGGGGTCTTGAAGCCGTCCGCCGGGCGGCCGTCCGGGGTGATCCATCCCTGGGCGACCTGCTCTTCGCGGGGGACGTGCCGTTGCAGGGGAGTGAGGATGCTGCCCGGGTGCACCGCGAAGGCGTGCAGTCCGGCGGCGGCTCCCAGCTCGTCCAGGCGCACGGCGAAGAGGGACGCGGCGGTCTTGGCCTGCGCGTAGGCCAGCCAGCCGTCGTAGCCGTTCCGGAAGTGCACGTCGTCCCAGCGGACGCCGGAGAGGAAGTGGCCGGACGACGACACCGACACCACGCGCGCTCCGCCGGGGGCCAGGGCCGGGCGCAGCCGGTTGACCAGCGCGAAGTGCCCCAGATGGATCGCGAAGTGCGCCTCCCAGCCCGGGCCGACGCGCGTCTCGGGGCAGGCCATGACGCCCGCGTTGGTGATGATGATGTCGATGGTGCGGCCGGTCTCCAGGAAGCGGGCGCAGAACGTCTCGACGCCGGCCTGGTCGGTGAGGTTGAGTTCGTGCACCTCGGCGGCCGTGCCGCGCAGGACCGCCTCGGCGGGGGCGGGGCGCCGGGCGGGGACGATGACCTGTGCCCCCGCGCGGGCCAACGCGCGCGTGGTCTCCAGTCCCAGTCCCGAGTAGCCGCCGGTGACCAGGGCCGTCCGGCCCGTCAGGTCGAGCCCCGCGAGCACCTCGGCGGCGGTGCTGGTGGCGCCGAATCCGCTGCCGATCTTGTGTTGCGTCGTCGTCATGGCGGTGACGCTAGGTTCTAGAGTTCTCTCTAGGTCAAGTCGGGAGGGGCGGTATGACCGCGCGAGAGGACGGCCTGTCCATCGGTGAGGTCGCGGCGGCGACCGGGCTGAGCGTGCACGCGTTGCGGTTCTTCGAGAAGGAGGGCCTGTTCCTGCGCACGATCCCGCGCTCCGACGGCGGGCGGAGGATCTACCGGCCCGCGGACGTGGAGTGGCTGCTGCTGTGCAACCGGCTGCGCGCCTCGGGGATGCCCATCGCCACCGTGCAGGAGTTCGCCCGGCTCGTCAGGTCCGGGCCGGGCAACGAGGACGAGCGCCTCGCCCTGCTGCGCGAGCACGAGCGGAACGTCCGCGCCAGGATCGACGAGCTGGCCGAGTGCCTGGAGATCGTCCGCGGCAAGGTCGCCGTCTACGAGGAGCACGTGCGCGCCGGCACCGCCGCCGGGCTCTGGGCTCCGGCCGGGTGACGGGTCAGCCGCGCGCGGCGGCCTCGATCGCCTGCTTCATCTCCGCCGCGCCGCGCTCGACGCGGATGCGGATCTCGGCGGCGAACGCGTGGGGCAGCACGTCGGTGATCCAGACCAGCCTGCTGGCCCCCGCGCCCTCGGCGCGGACCTGGAACGAGGCGTGGTGGTGCACGACCGGCGGCCGCGCGCCCTCGACGACGGAGTAGGCGAGGCGGCGGGCGTCGTCGTCGATCGCGACGATCAGCTCGCGGATGACGTGCCCGTCGGGGAAGGTCAGGAAGCGCTGGTCGTCGTCGACGCGGGTGCCGGTGACGCGGCCCGGCAGCAGGCGTTCGTGCACGGCGCCGACGTCGCGCAGGACGTCCCAGGTGTGCTCGGGGGACGCGTCGATCACTATCTCGTGGCGGACGGAGGCCATCTGGCCGCAGGCTCCTCAGGGGGACGGGGACGAACCTGATCACCCTACTCGGCGCGCCGGGCGAGGCCGGGCCACGCGATGTCGTCCACCGCGAGGAACGGTTCGCCGGCCACGGTCGCGGGCGTCGTCCCGAGGAACGCCACGACGTCCCGGTGCAGGTGGGACTGGTCGGTGTAACCGGACTCGGCCGCGACGCGGGCCGCCTCCTCGCCCGCGACCAGGCGGTGGGCGGCGTGGTCGAACCGGACCAGCTTCGCCGCGCGCTTGGGCGGCAGGCCGAGCTGCGCACGGAACCGCGACCACAGGCGCTTGCGGCTCCACCCGATCTCGGCCGCCAGCCCGTCCACCCGGACCAGGCCGCGCGTGGCGGTGATCCGCTCCCACGCCCAGGACACCTCGGGGTCCACGGGCGCTCCGGACCCGTACCGGCGGGCGAGCAGGGCGTCCGTCAGCGCGAAGCGGTCCTGCCAGGAGGAGGCGTCGTTCAGGCGCTCGCGGATCCGCGACACCTCGCGGCCCCACAGGTCGTCCAGGGCGACCACGGTGCCGTCCAGCTCGGCGGGGGAGACGCCCAGGACCGCGCGTGCGATCGCCGGGGACAGGCGGACCTGCACGCACTCGACGTTCCGGCCCCTCGCCCACACCGCGCCCCCGGTGCCGATGCCGGGCCCGGCGACGACGCTTCCCCGCTGCTGCCGTCCGGCGGCGTAGTCCATGACGGGCGAGCCGGGGCCGAACTCCAGCAGCAACGTCACCGCCGGGTGCGGCACCATGCGGAGCAGGTCCAGGTCGGGGACACGGAACCCGGCCATGGACACGCCGGTCACGCGGCTGGGCCGCTGCGGGCACGCGACGTTCCACATGGCTGATCCGTGTAGGAACGTCCGCACCGTTCCATGCTACGCGCACGCGTCGGCCGGGCTAGCGGAGATGCCGCGTGAAGAAGCGCACCGAGTCGTCCGTCTCGAAGGCGGGGACCTCCCCGTGCCCGCCGGGGTTGGCGTGCAGCGTCTTCTCGGCCGACGCCAGGGCGCCGAACAGCGCCAACCCTTGGGGCCGCGGCACCAGGGCGTCGTCCCACTGGAGCAGGAACCGCACCGGGACGGTGACGCGGGCGGCGGCCTCGGCCAGACCGTGCGCGCCGAGCAGGCCCAGCACCGCGGCACGGATGCGGGGTTCGGCGGCGAGCAGCGGCACACCGATCCCGCAGCCCAGCGACAGGCCCCAGTAACCGACCGGGCCGACGCCCACCCGGTCGAGTTCCTGGACGGCGGTGATGACCGCCCGCCACTCCGCGACGGCCTGTCCGGCCATGTGGTCGTGCAGAGCGGAGACCAGCGGGGCCGGGTCGGCGCCGTCCGCCATGCCGGCCCGGAGACGGCCCGCGATCCGGACGAACTCCTCGTCTCGCGGCTGGTCCCCGTGACCGGGCGCGTCGATCGCGGCGACCGCGAAACCGCCCTCGGTGACGAAGCGGCGCGCGACCGCCAGGACGCCCGGGGCCTTCTTGTGCTGCCCGCCGCCGTGGCCCACCAGGATCAGGGGCCGGGGTCCGGTGGCGCCTTCCGGCGTCCACAGCACGCCGGGGACGAAGGGGAGGATCTGCTCGGTGACGCCGTCGAGCGACGTCTGAGGGGTGAAGCGCAAAGCGTTGCAGCCTTTCGGGATCCCTGCTGCGGGCGCTCCCTAGACCATGCGAGGGAGGGAGCCCCGACCTGTCACGACGTTGATCGGTCTCACCTCCTCGGTTCGCGGCGATGGTGAATCTAGCAGGGGAACATTCGTACAAGCCAGCGGCGGGCACCGGCGGCGACAGTGGCCCCATGACCACTTTCGACTCGATCCTGTCCCTGGACGACGGCGACATCCACGTGTCTCAGGACGGCCCCGACGACGCCCCGGTGCTCCTGCTCATTCACGGATCCGCCTCCTCGACACGTTCATGGGACCAGTTGGTCCCCCTGCTGACCGGAACGCACCGCGTCATCCGGATCGACCTGCTCGGGCACGGCCGGTCGGCCAAGCCGGTCGACCGTGACTACGCCGTCCCGGAGCAGGCGCGCCGGGTCGCCGAGGCGCTGGACCGGCTCGGCGTCGAACGGGCCGTCGTGGCCGGTCACTCCAGCGGCGGCGCGACCGCCACCGCCCTCGCCGAGCGGCGGCCGGACCTGGTGGCGGCGCTGGTGCTCGTCAACACCGGGCCTGCCATGGACGCCTACACCGCACCGCAGGTCGCCATCGAGCCCGCGCAGTGGCCGCACCTGACCGACGAGCAGATCCGCCTGTTCGCGAGCTCCGGTTTCAGCCGCCCGGGTTACGAGATCCCGCAGGAGCTCCTGGACGAGGTGCGCGCCATGACCTTCCACTCGCTCACCGCGACGATGCAGGGCACCATCCGTTACCTACAGGAGCGGACGCTCCCGGAACGGCTTGCGCCCCTGGGCAGGCCACTGCTGGTGATCTTCGGGGCGGAGGACCGCCGGTGGCGGCCCTCGTCCGCCATGGACTACCGGGCCGTTCCGGGGGCGGAGATCGAGATGCTGCCCGGCCTCGGGCACTCGCCCATGCTGGAGGACCCGCTGCAGACCGCCGCGCCCCTCCTGGCCTTCGCCAAGGCCCACGCGGCGCGAGCGGACTGAACGAGGCGGATCAGCGCTTGAGGCCGGCGGCGAGCGTCCGGAAGGCCGCACGGCTGAGCAGAAGATGCGGACCTTGGGGGTCCTTGCTATCGCGAACGGCGACTACATCCGTGGCCTTGGCGAGTTCAACGCATTCGCCTCCGTGGTCGTCACTGTGTCGCGACCTGCGCCAAGTGGGGACGGAGGCGACTTCCACGCAGGATCCGCCAGTGTCGTTACTGCGCTGCGACTTGTGCCAGGCGAAGGCAGGAGTTACTTCCACGCAGTTCCCTCCGTGGTCGTCGCTGTACCGCGACTTGCGCCAGCGCGTTATCGGCTCCATCCGTCCACTGTTTGCTTGGTGGACTGCGGTCGCAAGGGGGCGGTCGGTTTGTTACTGGCGCTTGAGGTCGATGGTGAGCGCCCGGAACGTTGCGAGGCTGAGGAGGAGGTGCGGGCCGTGAGGGTCCTTGCTGTCTCGGACGGCTACAGCATCCACGGCCGTGGCGAGTTCGACGCACTCGCCCCCCTGCTCGTCGCTGTGCGAGGACTTCCTCCAAGGGGGGATGGAGGCGAGTTCGACGCAGTTGCCGCCCAGGTTGTCGCTGTGCCGCGACTTGCGCCAGGTGGAGACAGAAGCAACCTCCACGCAAGCGCTGGCCTGGTCATTGCTGCGTCGCGACTTGCGCCAGCGCGTTATCGGCTCCATCCGTCCACTGTTGACTTGGAGGACCGCGGTCGCAAGAGGGCGGCCAGTTTGTTACTGGCGCTTGAGGTCGGTGGCGAGTGCCCGGAACGTTGCGTGGCTGAGGAGGAGCTTGGGACCTAGAGGGTCCTTGCTGTCGCGCACTCCCACGCTCTTCCCAAGGTCGGCCAGTTCGACGCAGGCCCCACCAGTGTCGTTGGAACGGCTAGCCTTGCGCCACACGGTCGCGCTCATGTCCATCGCTCGTCGATCACCCTTCGTATCTCCTGTTGGCTGGCGCTCACATCGAGTGCACGTGCCTGCAACGTCGTGAATGCCTTCTCTACGTGCAGGATGTCCGCTGGCTCGCTCGACGTTATGCCTCCGGGTGTGGTCTCCAGGTAGACGAGATCCTGCCCGTCATCCTGGGTGGCGAGATTGAATGATCCACTAACGCGGCGATAGTAGGCGATCGGGGCTACCTGGAGAGTGACATTCTCCCACTCGGAGACTTTGAGCAGGTGTTCGCACTGCTTGCGCATCACGTCAGTTCCGCCGACGGGACGCAACAGCACGGTTTCGCTGAGGACGACGGCGATCGTGGGCGGCTGGCCGCGCCCTAGAACGACCGCTTGCCTATGGAGACGGCCTTCGAACATGTCATCCGGGATCTGCAGAGCACGGATGTACTCCTCGATCTGAAACAGGCCCATCACGTAGTTCTCTTCGTAGGCGCGCAGGAGTACGGCGGAGGCCTCGGCTCTGGGGTAGTCCGCGAAGAACTTGGGGTACTTCGAGGACTTCAGCAGGCTGTCCCACGTCTCCACAAGGTCCGTTCCGGTGCCGAGAGCGCTGTCCATTCGCGCAGCAAAGTCGCGGCGGCAGCGGGTGACTCCGCGTTCGACCTGGGCGATATAGCTGCTGGTCACGGATGTGCGGGCGGCGAGTTCGGTACGGGTGATCCCAGCTTCCTGGCGGAGCCGGGCGACCTCGGCTCCAAAGGCGCGTGTCTGCTGGGTCGGCTGCCTGGTGGCCATGCGGTCTCCGAAGGGGGCGAGAAGCGGAGCTGAACCGACATGAAACAGAGAGAAGTGTTGGGGGTGCGTCCCTGCGTTTATGTAGTGCAGGTTACGCCCTGGAAGGGACTCTGTGCGGTAAGTCACGGAGATTTCCCGAGGTGATCATGACCGCTGAATGCGCCACCCTCGTCATCAAGGCTCAGCCCGAACTACTGCGCGATGCCCGGCACTTCGTCGGCAAGACCTTCGCGGGCTGGGGGCTGGACGCCTACATCGCCCAGCTCGCCGTCACCGAGCTGGTCACCAACGTCATCCGGCACACCGACTCCGAGCAGGCCACCGTCCGCCTCTACGTCGCCGCGAACGGGCCCGTCGTCGAGGTCTGGGACGACAGCGACGTCCCGCCCGTCGTCCACTCCCTTGACGGCCCCGCCTCCGAGTCCGGGCGCGGGCTCGCCATGCTGCAAATCCTCGCCGTCTCCATCGGCTGGGCTCCGGTCGGGGGAGGGGGCAAAGCCGTCCACGCCGTTTTGCAGGCGGCTCGGCCGTGAATCTCGACGGGAGGTACGGCGACGTCGTCGCGTTGGTCGCCCTCTGTAAAGCCGCCGAAAGTGCGCCCGGGGTCGATGCCTGGACTTCCCTGCCGGGAGACTCCCCGCCCTACGCGAATCTGCTGGATGCCTACGGCGAGGCCCGGATCTGGGTTTTCGAGGGCCTTTACGTCTGGGCCCAGGGATGCGCGCCGTGTTCCCAGCCGGACTACGCCGCTGAGGTCCTGGTTACGGAGTTGCGTTCCCGGCATCCGGTCCGGCACTGCGACGTGCGGTCCGGCTGTCCTCTTCGTTGCCTCGGGCTTGAGCCGAGCATCTGCCAGGCGCTTTGGCGGGCAGGGGTCAACGACGTCGGGGCGCTCGTGAGCGTGGCGCGGGCCGGGCGGTTGCGGCGGGTCCGCAAGGTCGGGCCCATTGGGGCCGCCGAGATCTATGGGGCCCTCACGCGGGCCGGGTTCCGGGTGCCGCCCCCGTGACGCGGCACCCGGACCGGGGTCAGCCCTTCTTCCAGACCACGACCTCGTAACCGGCTCCGGCCGGGTACTCGACCTCGCCGAGGATGTCGCCGTTGTCGGTCATGGCGATCGCCTTCGTCGTCACGTCGCCCTCCGGCTTCGGCAGGCGCTGGGGCTCGGCGTCGGCGTTCTCCCAGACCGTCGCGTACGCCAGGTCGTGCGTCCCGTACTCGTTCGCACAGGCGAGCTGGCCCGCGATCGTCCCCTGGTCGTTGATGGCGACGGGCTTGCCCTCGCCGCCCAGCTCGGCCAGGCGCTTCATCGGCGCCCGCTCGGTCCAGACGAACGGGGCGGGGTTGGCGCCCTGCGGGCCGAGCGCCGAGGTGCCGACCACGTCGTTCAGGTCGTTGACGCTCACGGCCTCGCTCCAGGAGCCGCCCAGCGTGCCCAGGGCGAAGGTCGTGTCGCCCCGGGTGAGGAACGCCTGGTGCTTGCGGTCGAACGGCGCCTCCACGATCGCCTTCGACACGTTCTGCGTGCCGGCGATCCGGCCCGAGGCGTTGATGTCCACCGCCACGCTGCCCTGCTGCGCCGCGTGCTGGTCGATGCGCGTGCCGTTCGCCGACCAGCGGACGGCCCGCTGGCGCGCGTAGGAGTCCTCCGAGCCGTCGTTGGCGTCGGCGGTCCCGGCCACCTGGCCGTTGCTGATCGCGGCGGCGCGGGACTCGGGCGAGGTGAGCGGGCCCAGCTCCTTGATCTTCCCGTTCTGCCAGGTCACCGCGTGGGTCCGGCCGAGGATGTTCTTGCTGGTGCCGGTGATGCGGCCCTGGTCGTCGATGTCGGTGGCCTTGCCGTCCTTGCCGCCGAACAGCGCGGGCAGCTTGGTCAGGCTCCCGCTCTGCCACAGGACCGCCTGCTGGCCGTAGCCGGGCGCGCCCTGGTAGCCGACGATCTGGCCGCTGTCGTTGATGGAGGTGGCGTGGAAGGAGTTCGCCACGACCGTCGGGGCGTCCCACTTGGTCGTGGTCGCGCCGCAGACGGCGGCGGCCTGGGCCGGGGCGGTCAGGAGCGGCAGGGCGGCCGCCGCGCCGAGGAGGGCCAGGGCGGTGCTGGTCACGCGCATGGTGGGGCTTCCTTCGGGAGGGAGGTCTGCGAGGGGAGGCGGGCCCGGCCTCTGAAGATCAAGTTAGCGGCGGCGGGCGCTCCGGCGGGGCCCGCGGGCCTTACCGGAGTCTTACCGGGCCTACCTGCGAGTAACTTGATGTCGAGATAAATCGGAGATAGCTTGACGTCGAGAGAAAAGCTGCGGAAGTTAGGCGTACCTGAGTCCCGAGCAGGTTCTTGACTAGGGCAGGATTCAGGGTGAATGAGAACCTGGCGCACCGGCTCCGCGGAGCCGCCGACGCGGGTCGTGCATATCCACAGACAGTTGAAGACGCCGCGCCGTCATGTCCCGGACCGGACGCGCGGTGGTGACGGAGGAGGAGTCCGTGTCCACGAACAGCTTCGGCAGCCGTAGCGAGCTGCGGGTTGGCGACAAGGCGTACGAGATCTACCGGCTGGACGCCGTCGAGGGCTCGGCCCGTCTCCCGTACAGCCTCAAGGTGCTGCTGGAGAACCTCCTGCGCACCGAGGACGGCGCCAACGTCACCGCCGACCACATCCGCACCCTCGCCGGCTGGGACGCCAAGGCCCAGCCGAGCCACGAGATCCAGTTCACCCCGGCCCGTGTGATCATGCAGGACTTCACCGGCGTGCCGTGCGTGGTGGACCTGGCGACCATGCGCGAGGCCGTGCGCGACCTGGGCGGCGACCCCACCAAGATCAACCCGCTGGCGCCCGCCGAGATGGTCATCGACCACTCGGTCATCGTCGACTACTTCGGCACCCCCGAGGCGTTCCAGCGCAACGTCGAGGTGGAGTACGAGCGCAACAAGGAGCGCTACCAGTTCCTGCGCTGGGGCCAGACCGCGTTCGACCAGTTCAAGGTCGTGCCGCCCGGCACCGGCATCGTGCACCAGGTGAACATCGAGCACCTGGCCCGCGTGGTGTTCGACCGCGACGGCGTCGCCTACCCCGACTCCTGCGTGGGCACCGACTCCCACACCACCATGGAGAACGGCATCGGCGTCCTCGGCTGGGGCGTCGGCGGCATCGAGGCCGAGGCCGCGATGCTCGGCCAGCCGATCTCCATGCTGATCCCGCGCGTGGTCGGCTTCAAGCTGACCGGCGAGCTGCACCCCGGCACCACCGCCACCGACCTGGTGCTGACCATCACCGAGATGCTGCGCAAGCACGGCGTGGTCGGCAAGTTCGTGGAGTTCTACGGCGAGGGCGTCGCCGCGCTGCCGCTGGCCAACCGCGCCACCATCGGCAACATGAGCCCCGAGTTCGGCTCCACCTGCGCCATCTTCCCGATCGACCAGGAGACCCTGTCCTACCTGCGCCTCACCGGCCGCACCGAGGAGCAGATCGCGCTCGTCGAGGCGTACGCCAAGGAGCAGGGCATGTGGCTGGACCCGGCCGTCGAGCCGGAGTTCTCCGAGTACCTCGAACTGGACCTGTCCACCGTCGTGCCGTCGCTCGCCGGGCCGAAGCGCCCGCAGGACCGCATCTCCCTGTCGGCGGCCAAGCCGACCTGGCGCCAGGACGTCCAGAACTACGTCTCCAGCATCCAGGGCCCGGCCGACGAGGCGTCCGACGAGTCCTTCCCGGCCTCGGACTCCCCGGCCATCAGCCACGACGGCAACGGCGACAAGCCGCGCGAGACCGGCGGCGGCGAGAGCGGCCGCCCGCACCGCCCGACCACGGTGACCATGGCCGACGGCTCGTCCTTCGAGATCGACCACGGCATCGTCGCGGTCGCCGCCATCACCTCCTGCACCAACACCTCCAACCCCTACGTCATGATCGGCGCCGGCCTGCTGGCCAAGAAGGCCGTGGACAAGGGCCTGACCCGCAAGCCCTGGGTCAAGACCTCGCTGGCCCCCGGCTCCCAGGCCGTCACCGACTACCTGGAGCGCGCCGGCCTCACCCCGTACCTGGACAAGATCGGGTACAACCTGGTCGGCTACGGCTGCACCACCTGCATCGGCAACACCGGCCCGCTGCAGCCGGAGATCTCCAAGGCCATCAACGACAACGACCTGGCCGTCACCGCCGTCCTGTCGGGCAACCGCAACTTCGAGGGCCGCATCAGCCCCGACGTGAAGATGAACTACCTGGCCTCGCCGCCGCTGGTCATCGCCTACGCGCTCGCGGGCACGATGGACATCGACATCCTCAACGACGCCATCGGCGAGGGCGCCGACGGTCAGCCGGTGTACCTGAAGGACATCTGGCCGTCGCCGGAGGAGGTCTCCGAGATCGTCAACTCCTCCATCGGCCAGGAGATGTACATCCGCAACTACGCCGACGTCTTCGAGGGCGACGAGCGCTGGCGCGGCCTGGACATCCCGACCGGCGGCACCTTCGAGTGGGACCCGGCTTCCACCTACGTGCGCAAGGCCCCCTACTTCGACGGCATGGAGATGGAGCCGGCCCCGGTCACCGACATCCACGGCGCCCGCGTGCTGGCCAAGCTGGGCGACTCGGTCACCACCGACCACATCTCCCCGGCCGGGTCCATCAAGCGCGGCACCCCCGCGGCCCAGTACCTGGAGGAGCACGGCGTCGCGGTCAAGGACTTCAACAGCTACGGCTCGCGCCGCGGCAACCACGAGGTCATGATCCGCGGCACCTTCGCCAACATCCGGCTGCGCAACCAGCTGCTGGACGGCGTCGAGGGCGGCTACACCCGCGACTTCACCCAGGACGACGCGCCGCAGTCGTTCATCTACGACGCCGCGCAGAACTACGCCGCCCAGGGCACCCCGCTGGTCGTCATCGCGGGCAAGGAGTACGGCTCGGGCTCCTCGCGCGACTGGGCCGCCAAGGGCACCGCGCTGCTCGGCGTCCGCGCCGTCATCGCCGAGTCCTACGAGCGCATCCACCGCTCCAACCTGATCGGCATGGGCGTGCTGCCCCTGCAGTTCAAGGACGGCGAGTCGGCCGAGTCCCTGGGCCTCACCGGCACCGAGACCTTCGACGTCACCGGCGTGGAGAAGCTCAACGAGGGCGGCGTGCCCTCCGAGGTCACCGTGAAGGCCGACGGCAGGGAGTTCCAGGCCGTCGTCCGCATCGACACCCCCGGAGAGGCCGACTACTACCGCAACGGCGGCATCATGCAGTACGTGCTGCGCAACCTGCTGCGCAAGTAGGACCGCACGCCCGCGACGGGCCGTCTCCCCTCAGGGGGAGGCGGCCCGTTCCGCATGTCCGGACATCGCCTTCCCTGACACCCTAAAAAAAATAGGAGTACACTCCGAAATAAGATTCGACTCTCAACAAGGAGTGATCTCCCATGCCTGAACAGGGTGCGCGCAGATGGTGGGCGGTCGCCGCTCTCGTGCTCGCCTCGCTGGCGGTCGGCTTCGACGTGACGATCCTGAGCCTGGCCCTGCCGGTGATGGCGGGCGATCTGGACGCCACCAACGTCGAGCTGCAGTGGTTCGTCACCGCGTACACGCTGGTGTTCGCGGCGGGGATGATCCCCGCCGGGATGCTGGGGGACCGGTTCGGGCGCAAGAAGGTCCTGCTGGCCGCCCTGGTGATCTTCGGTGCGGCCTCGCTGGCGGCGGCGTACGCGCCCTCCTCCGGCGCCTTCATCGCCGCCCGCGCCGTTCTCGGCCTCGGCGCCGCGCTCATCATGCCGACGACGCTGGCGCTGCTGCCGGTGCTGTTCACCGACGAGGAGCGCCCGAAGGCGATCGGCGCCGTCGCGGGCGCGGCGATGCTCGCCTACCCCATCGGGCCGATCCTCGGAGGCTGGCTCCTCAACCACTTCTGGTGGGGGTCGGTCTTCCTGATCAACCTGCCGGTGGTCGTGGTCGCGGTCCTCGCCGTGGGGGCGTGGCTGCCGGAGTCGCGTTCGGACCGGCCCAAGCGGTTCGACGCGGGCGGGCTGGTGCTGTCGAGCGGCGCCCTGGCGGCGCTCACCTACGGCGTGATCGAGGCGGGCGAGGCCGGCTGGACCGACGCCGCCGCGCTCGCGCCGATGCTCGGCGGCCTGGCCGGGCTCGCGCTGTTCGTGGCCTGGGAGGCGCGGGTGAAGGACCCGCTGGTCGATCTGTCGCTGTTCCGCTCGGCCCGGTTCACCTCCGGCACCGCCCTCGGGACCGTCGTCAACTTCACGATGTTCGGCGTGCTGTTCGCGATGCCGCAGTACTACCAGGCGGTCCTGGGGACCGACGCGATGGGCAGCGGCCTGCGGCTGCTCCCGATGGTCGTCGGGCTGCTCGCGGGGATCTCGGTCGCGAGCGCGACGGCCAAGGCGATCGGCCCCAAGGCGGCGGTCGCGGCGGGCTTCGTCCTGCTGGCGGGCGGCCTGTTCCTCGGCGCCACCACCGGCACCGGCAGCGGGACCGGGCTCGCCGCCGTGTGGACGGCGGTCTACGGGCTCGGCCTCGGGCTCGCACTGCCCACGGCCATGGACGCGGCCCTCGGCGCGCTGCCGACCGACAGCGCCGGCGTCGGCTCCGGAGTGAACCAGGCCATCCGCACGGTGGGCGGCAGCTTCGGCGCGGCCATCCTGGGCTCGGTCCTCAACTCCGGCTACCGCGGCCGGATCGAGCTGGACGGGCTGCCGGACCAGGCGGCGGACGCGGCGCGCGAGAGCGTGTTCGGCGGGTTGGCCGTCGCCCGCGCCGCGAAGTCGGGGGCGCTGGAGGACTCGGTCCGCTCGGCGTTCGTGCACGGGCTGGACGTCGTGCTGCTGGTGTCGGGAGGCCTCGGCGTCCTCGGCGCGCTGCTCGCCCTGCTGTGGCTGCCGCGCCGAGTTGGCCCGGCCCAGGGCCAGCCAACACAATCAGAGCATGAACCAGCCGTCTGACAAGGCCGAACCGGCGCCCGGCCTGCGGGAGCTCAAGAAGGCCAGGACCAAGGCCGTGATCCAGCGGGAGGCGGTGCGGCTCTTCCGCGAGCAGGGCTACGACGCCACCACCGTCGAGCAGGTGGCCGCCGCGGCCGAAGTCGCGCCCAGCACCGTCTTCCGCTATTTCCCGACCAAGCCGGACCTGGTCTTCGCCGACGACTACGACCTGCCGTTCGTCCTGATGTTCCAGGCGCAGCCGCCGGACCTGACGCCGGTCCAGGCCGAGCGCGGAGCCATCCGGGACGTCCTGGCCGGGATGTCGGAGCAGGAACTGACGACGGCGCGCGAACGCTGGATGCTCATCCTGTCCGAGCCCGAACTGCTGGGAGCCGGCTTCGCCAACATCGACCGGTCCATGGGGATCATGGCCGAGCAGGTGGCGAAGCGGGCCGGGCGCGACCCCGGCGACCCCGCCGTGAGCGCGTACGCGGGCGCGGTGTTCGGCGTCATGCTCAAGGTGTCGCTGGAGTGGGCGAAGGACCCCGGGATGGACTTCGCCGCCGCGCTCGACGAAGCGCTCGGCTTCCTGGACGCGCTGCGCCCGTGACCGGCACCGCCGCCGACCGCTCCGGGTCAGTGGTCGGCGGCCAGCTTCGCGGCGAAGCCGATGAAGGCCACGCCCGTCGCCTGCTGGATCCGCCGCTTGACCTCCGGGCGCGCCAGCGTGCGGCGCGCCGCGCCCGCCACGCCCACCAGCAGGCCGAACCACAGCAGCCCCTGCGCGGCGTGGATCAGCGCGAACGCCATGCTCGTCCAGAACATCGACGCCCCGTCCGGCACGAACTGCGGCAGCAGGCTCATGTAGAAGACGCCGATCTTGGGGTTGAGCAGGTTGGTGACGAAGCCGGTGCGCAGCGCCGTGAGGCCGCTCGGCGGTCCGGCGGCCTCCTCGGCCGGGGCGTCGCCGGCGCGGCGGCGGGCCGTCCACAGCGCCCGGCCGCCCAGCCACAGCAGGTACGCCGCGCCCGCGACGCGCAGCACGTCGAACGCCAGCTCCGACGCCGCCAGCAGCGCCGTCAGCCCCACCGCACTGGCCAGCGCCCACGCCAGGCAGCCCAGCGCGACGCCCGCGCCCGCCAGCATCCCGGTGCGGCGGCCCGACGCCACCGTGGCGCGCAGCACCAGCATCGTGTCCAGGCCGGGGGTGACGGTCACCAGGGCGGCGACCAAGGCGAAGGCGAGACATGCGGAGAGCATGTCCGACATGCTAGACGGGGTTTCCCGGGCCTTTACCGGTCGCGTGGTGTGCGGACCGGCTCCCCGGAAACGAGTGAGGGGACGGAACAGCGGGACGCGCGGGGGGGATGGCACCGAACATGGCCGACATCACGAAGAAGATCGGTGACCTGGACGTCTTCCCGCTCGCGCTGGGCGGCAACGTCTTCGGCTGGACCGCCGACCGCGACACCTCGTTCGCGGTGCTGGACGCCTTCCTGGAAGGCGGCGGCAACCTCGTCGACACCGCCGACGTCTACTCCGCCTGGGCGCCCGGCAACAAGGGCGGGGAGTCCGAGCAGGTCATCGGCGCGTGGCTGGCCTCGCGCCGCAACCGCGACGACGTCGTCATCGCCACCAAGGGCGGCCACCACCCCGAGCACATGGGCCTGTCGGCTCCGGTGCTGAAGGCCGCGGTGGACGACTCGCTGCGCCGCCTCGGCACCGACCGCATCGACCTGTACTACACCCACTTCGACGACCCCTCGGTGCCCGTCGAGGAGATCATGACGGCGCTGGACGAGATGGTGCGCGCCGGGAAGATCCGGGAGATCGCCGCCTCCAACCTGTCGCCCGAGCGCCTGTCGGCCTCCATGGACTTCGCCGAGCGGGAGGGCAGGGCCCGCTACGTCGCCCTCCAGCCGCACTACAACCTGGTCTCCCGCGACACCTACGAGGGCGCCCTCCAGGACACCGCCGCCCGCTACGGCCTCGCCGCCGTCCCCTACTACGGGCTGGCGTCGGGCTTCCTGACCGGCAAGTACCGGCCCGGCCGGCAGGTGGACAGCGCCCGCGCCCAGGGCGCCGCCAAGTACCTGGAGACCGAGCGCGGCCGCAAGGTGCTGGACGCGCTCGACACCATCGCCCAGGAGAGGGACGCCGCCGTCCCGACCGTGGCGCTGGCCTGGCTCGCCGCCAAGCCCACCGTCGTCGCGCCGATCGCCTCGGCCCGCACGGTCGAGCAGCTCCCGCCGCTGCTCGCGGTGCCGGGGCTGGCGCTCACCGCCGACGAGGTCGCCGCGCTCGACGAGGCGTCCGCCTGAGCCCCGGAGCGGTCCCGCGTCACCCGATCGGGAAGGTCGAGATGTAGCGTTCCGACGCGTTATGCCACCTCTCGACTTCCTGGTCGTCGGCGGCCTCGCGGTGCTGCTCGGCTCGATCGTGCAGGGCAGCGTCGGCCTCGGCGTCGGCCTGGTCGCCACGCCCGTGGTGACGCTGGCGTTCCCCGCCCTCATGCCCGGCGCGATCCTGGTCGTCGCCACCCTGCTGCCGCTGGCCACCCTCGTCCGGGAGGTGCGCCAGGCCGACCTGCGCGGCCTGGGCTGGGCGTTCGGCGGCCGCGTCGCCGGGACGCCGCTCGGGGTGTGGGTGGTCGCGGCCGTGCCCGCGCGGGCGCTCGGCATCGTGGTCGGGACCGTGGTGCTGGCCGCGCTCGGCGGGACGGTGTGGTCGGGGAACGTTCCGCGCAACCGCGCCACGCTGACCGCCGCCGGGGTGGTCGCGGGCGCGACCGGCACCGCCTCGGCCATCGGCGGGCCGCCGCTGGCGCTGCTCTACCAGCGCGAGAGCGGCCCGCGCGTGCGCGCGACGCTGGCGGTGTTCTTCACCCTCGGGTCGCTGCTGTCCCTGCTGTCCCTGGCGGCGGCGGGGCGGCTGCCGTGCCGGCAGGTCGTCGCGGGCTTGGCGCTCACGCCGTTCGTGCTCGCGGGCTTCCTGGCCGCCGGGCCGGTGCGCCGCTACCTGGACGCGGGGCGGATGCGCCTGGCGGTGCTGGTCGTGGTGGGGACGTCCGCGGTGGCGCTGATCGTGCGTAGCCTGGTGTGATGCGTCCGACGAAGGCCGATCTGGAAGCCGCCCGCGACAAGGTGATCCCCGACCTGCTGCCGCCCGAGGGGGAGCCGCTGCGGGTGCTGTTCTGCGGGATCAACCCCGGCCTCTACTCCGGTGCGACCGGGCACCACTTCGCGCGCCCCGGCAACCGGTTCTGGCCCGCCCTGCACCGCTCGGGCTTCACCGAGCGGCAGCTGTCGCCCGACGAGCAGCACCTGCTGCCCTCCTACGGCCTCGGCATCACCAACCTCGCCGCGCGCACCACCGCCCGCGCCGACGAGCTGACCGAGGAGGAGCTGCGCGAGGGCGGGCGCAAGCTCGTCGCGCTCGTGGAACGGTACCGGCCCGCCTACCTGGGCGCCGCCGGGGTCACCGCCTACCGCACGGCCTTCGGCCGCAAGGACGCCAAGATCGGGCCGCAGGAGGAGCGCATCGGTCCCGCACCACTGTGGGTGCTGCCCAACCCGAGTGGCCTCAACGCCTCATGGCCGCTGCCCCGCTTGGCGGAGGAGTTCGCCCGCCTGCGCGAGGCCGCGGGCTGAGGGTGGGTGCTGCGCTCTGCTCGCAGAGTGGCCTGAACGCCTCATGGCCGCTGCCCCGCTTGGCAGAGGAGTTCGCCCGCCTGCGCGAGGCCGCGAGCTGAGGGTGGGTGCTGCGCTCTGCTCGCAGAGTGGCCTGAACGCCTCATGGCCGCTTCCGCGGCTGGCGGAGGAGTTCGGCCGCCTGCGCGAGGCCGCGAGCGCTTAGGACTGGTTCAGGGCGGCCGTCGCCGCGATCATCGTGCGGATCTCGGTGATCAGCGTGGGCTTGGGCTCCCACATCTCCGGGCGGCCCAGCGCCACCACCGGGCGCGGCAGCGGCCGCACCTCGGCCAGCCGCCAGTGGTGCGCGTCCGGCTCGGCCCACGGGCCGCAGTCGCACGAGCCGTCCAGCACCGCGCCGGAGCAGACGTCCTCCAGCTCGGCCACCGCGATGACCGCGCCCAGCGTGGCCAGGGGGTCGCGCGGGTTCCAGCCGGCGGCCTGCACCAGAGGCGAGTCGCACGCCTTCAGGTCGACGCGCATGGAGGCGTGGATCAGCAGCGGGCCGCGATAGGCGGTCGGCAGGCTCTGGTTGCAGACGGTCTTCCCGCCACGCGCGATCGCGAAGGCCCAGGGCTGCTGGACGCTTATCGCCTGCACGCGCTCACCTCCCGTGCTCGCCTGGTCTCCCTACCGACCCCGGGGTCGGAGGGGTGGTGCCCGGTCCCCGGGGGCGTACCCGGGCCGGCCGGTCCGATCCCCACCGCTACGTCAGGCAATGGTGTCCCTGCGGCTAGGTCCGGACCTCTTGATGGTGCAACGGCCCGGACGGGCGAATGGTTCGCACTGTGATGTCTCACATCATGCCGTGCCGAAGCAACCGGACGCGCCGCGTTCGCCCGGGTACGCCTGGTTTTCGGGTGATGTGCGGAGCGTCAGCCCCGCACCATGCGGGTGTAGGCGATGACGTTGTCGCGGTAGTGCCCGGTGCCCGCGTCGAACGACCCGCCGCAGGTCACCAGCCGCAGCGCCGGGTAGTCGAGGTCCTCGCCGTAGACCTTCTCGCCGGGGAAGGAGTCCTTGGCGACCTGCTCGACCCGCTCGACCGCGAACGTGACGGTCCTGCCGTCCACGCGCTTCACCGTGACCCGGTCGCCCCGCTTCAGCTCCTTCAGCCGGTGGAACACCGCGGGCTTCTTCATCGCGTCCACGTGCCCGAGGATCACCGCCGGGCCGCCCTCGCCGGGCGTCGGCCCCTTCTTCCACCAGCCGGCGAGGTTGGGCCGGGTGAGCGGCGGCTCCTCGATGCGGCCGTCGGGCTTCAGCCCGAGATCGGTGACCGGCGCCGACACCTTCAGCCGGGGGATGGCGATGGTGGCCGGCTGCGAGCGCGGCAGCGGCGGCGGCGCGGTGGAGGACGCCGAGGATCCCGGGTCGGTCGGGCCGCCGTCGTAGCTCTCCTCGCCGCACGCGGCCGCGCCGGGCAGCAGCAGGAGGACGGCGAGGGCGCGGGCCGCCGTGCGGCGGCCCGCGCCCGTTCCCGGCCGTGCTCCACGACGCGAGGGTGCGGAGACGGGGCGACCGGTGCTCACGTTCAGCCGTTCTCCTTCACGTCCTGCTCGCGGAGGGCGCGGCGGCGCAGCAGCACGGCCGAACCGCCGAGGAACACCAGCGAGCCCGCGACGAGCGGTGCGGCGCCGCCCGGCGCGGTGTCGTTCGCGGCGGCGACGGTGCTGCCGTCACCGGTGTCGGGCGCGCCGCGCGGGATCGTCGGGCTGCCCGGGTCGACGTCCTGCTCGCCGGGCCGCGAGCTGAAGGACACCTTGCCGAAGCCGGGGCACTCCACGGTGACCCGCACGATCGAGGGCAGGTGCGACCTGAAGCGGCCGCCGCCCTCCCAGGTGTCCTTCTGGATCTTCTCCATGCGCGGCTGGTGGGCGAAGGACGCCGAGTAGGCGCGCGGCTGGACGGGGCAGACCACCTTGATGCCGAGCGCCGCGCCGGGCACCGCGCGGCGGGTGGACAGCGTCACGTCCTCGTAGCCGAAGGAGAAGCCGGGCTTCCCGCCCGGGTTGCCGGGCTTGCCCGGCTTTCCGGGCTTGGTGGGCGGCTTGGGCTTGGCCGGGAGCTTGGTGCGCAGCTCCATGCTGGCCAGGCCCTTGCCGGTGAAGCAGGTGAACCTGGAGACGTAGGTGCGGCCGGGCTGCAGATCGGCCCGGGTGCCGCCGATGGCCGACCACACTCCGGCGCCCTCGCCGTCGAACGAGGTGGGCTCGCCCTTGGCGAAGATCTGGTTGGGGCTGGTCACGCGCGGCTCGGCCTTGCAGCCGCGGACCCGGATGGTGAGGTTCTGGCCGGGCTGGAACGGGTTGGGCGAGGCCGAGATGCTCGGTGGGCCGACCGGCTGGTCGCCGGGGGTGCCGGGGCCGCCGGGTCCGTCCTTGGGGTCGTCCTTGGGCGCGGTGTCGCGGGGCGGGTCCTGCTGCGGGTGGGGCGCGGCCGCTACCGCCGGGGTCGCGGCCCCGAGCAGGGCGGCGCCGGAGACGGCGCCTGCGGCGGCGAGTCGTCTGATGCCCATGTGGCTCCTTGCCGGGAGGGGGCGCGGGTCCTCGATCGCACGAGCGGTTGTAGGTGTGACGCCGGAGGCGGGGCCGGGGTTGGCACCGGTTCCGGGGCGGTCGGGGGAGCGGGGTGCGCTGGGACGATCGGTGAGCGTGGTACGTCGCTCGCGCAGTGTAGTGATCATGGGGCCGCGGAGACAGGGTTTGGCCGAAAAAGGTCAGTGAATCCTTACCGGCGGGTCAGCCCTTGAGCGCCCCCGCCATCAGCCCCCGCATGAAGAACCGGCCGAGCAGCAGGTAGACCAGCAGGGTCGGCAGCGACGCCAGCAGCGCCGCCGCCATCTGCTGGTTGTACTGGACGGCCACCGCCCCCGACCCGGCGGTGTTGTTCAGCATGACGGTCACCGGCCAGCTGTCGGGCGCGCCGAGGAACACCGCGAACAGGAAGTCGTTCCACAACGAGGTGAACTGCCAGATCAGCGTCACCGCGAACGCCGGGCCCGACACCGGCAGCACGATCGAGGAGTAGGTGCGCAGCAGGCCCGCGCCGTCCACCCGCGCGGCCTCGATCAGCTCGTCGGGGATCGTCACGTAGTAGTTGCGGAAGATCAGCGTGCAGATCGGGATGCCGTACACCACGTGCGCCAGCACCAGGCCGCGGATCGTGCCGACCAGCTCCAGGTCGGTCAGCAGCCCGGCCAGGGGGATCATCACCGCCTGGTAGGGGATGAACATCCCGAACAGGAACAGCGTGAACACCGCGTCCGCGCCGGGGAAGCGCCACTTGGACAGCACGTAGCCGTTCAGCGAGCCGAGCACCGCCGCGATCAGCGATCCGGACACCGCGATCTTGACGCTGTTGGCCAGGCCGGGCCGCAGCGTCTCCCACGCCGACCGCCACCCGTCGGCGCTCCAGCTGCCCGGCAGGCGCCACGCCGCGCTCGGGTCGGCCTCCTGGAACGGCTTGAAGCTGGTGACCACCAGCACGTACACCGGGATCAGGAACACGACGACGAACGCCAGCAGGATCAGCGGGCGGGCGATCCGCAGCGCCCTGGCCGGCAGCGCGGCGGCGGTGCCGCCCGGCGCGGTGCGGGCCGTCACCGGCCGCGCTCCGCGCGCACCGACCACACCAGGTAGGGGACCACCAGCACCGCGACCGCCACCAGCAGGTAGGTCGCGATCGTCGCGCCGTTGGCCGGGTCGTGCCGGTCGAACACCTCCACGTAGGTGGCGATCGCCGGGACGTAGGTGATGATCTGCTTGCCCGCGATCGCCATGATCAGGTCGAACACCTTCAGCGAGATATGGCCCAGGATGATCAGCGCCGACAGCGTCACCGGGCGGAGCTGGGGGAACACCACGTACCGGTAGACCTTCCACTCGGAGGCGCCGTCCACCCGGGCCGCCTCGCGCAGCTCCTCGGGCACGCCCCGGAAGCCCGCCAGGTACAGCGCCATCACGTACCCCGACATCTGCCAGATGGCGGGCAGCGCCATCGCCGCCATGCCCCAGGTCGGGTGCTGCCACCAGCTGTTGGCCAGCGCGTCCAGGCCCAGCTCGCCGAACAGCTGGTTGAGCCCGACGGCGCGCTCGGGCGGGGCGGGGTTCATCAGCCAGCGCCACACCACCCCGCTGGCGATGAACGAGATGGCCATCGGGAACAGGTAGACCACGCGGAAGCCGGCCTCGCCCTTGATCCCCTTGTCCATCAGGAACGCCAGGAACGCCCCCAGCAGCAGCGCGCCGCCCACGAACACCGCCGTGAACAGCAGCGCGTGCCGCACCGCCGGCGGCCAGCTCGCGTCGTCCCACAGGTCGACGAAGTTCTTCCCCTTGTCGAACTCGTACGGCGACACCTCGTCGTGGCGGCCGCTGACCGCGACCCGCGTGTTCCAGAAGATCAGCCCGTACACGAACAGGCCGACCGCCGCGATCGAGGGCGACACCAGCAGCAGGCCGGGCAGCCAGCGCCGGGCGCGGGCCGGACGCCACCGGCGCCCGGCCCTCGGCGCGTGCACGGGCTCGCGCCCGGCGGCCGCCCGTTCGGGAGCCGACGTCACTGCGCGTTGCTCTTGGCCGCCGCCACCAGCGCCTCCTGGAGCTTGGCGGCGTCCTTGCTCTGCAGGAACAGGCCGACGGCGGTGTCGATGTCGGTGTGCCACTTCTTGTTGGCGTTGACGCCGTGCCAGAACGAGCCCGCCAGCTTCACGCCGGGCTTGTTCCACTCGTTGAACGCGTACTCCAGGTAGCCCTTGTAGAGGGACTTGTCGGCGTCCTTGCGCGCGGGCACCGACCCCTTCTTGGGGTTGAACAGGTCCTGGCCCTCCTTGCTGGCCGCCACCTTCAGCCACGCCAGCGCCCCGCCCCGGTGCGGCGCGCCCTTGGGCAGGGTGAAGCTGTCCGACAGCCACATGTAGGTGCCCTCGGTGCCGGGGGAGGGGGCGTACTTGAAGTCGGTGTCCAGCTTCTTGCCCAGCCCGTTGGGCGCGCCGCCGGTGAAGTAGCCGTAGGCCCAGTCGCCCATGATGTTGAAGGCGGCCTTGCCGTCGGCGACGGCCTTGGCCGCGCCCTGCCAGTCGGTGGAGGCGGCCTCGGCGGTGGTGTACTTCATGATCTCGGCGAACTGGCCGAGCGCGGTGGTGACCTGCGGCGATCCCCAGTCGGCGCCCGGCTTCCACAGCGCGTTGTAGGCGTCGGCGCCCATCGAGCCGAGCAGGACGTTCTCCAGCAGGTGGTCGGCGGTCCACTGGGCGCCCAGCGACAGCGGCACCTTGCCGGTCCTGTCCTTGACCGTCTTCAGCGCCGTGACGAACTCGGCGATCGTCTTGGGCGGCGCGGCGATCCCGGCGTCCTTCAGGATGCCCGGGTTGTACCAGAGCATGTTGGAGCGGTGGATGTTCACCGGCACCGAGTAGATCTTGCCCTGGTAGGTGATCTGCTGGAGGAGCTGCTCGGGATAGGCCGAGCGCAGGTCGTTCTCGTCGTAGAAGGAGTCCAGCGGCTCGATCTGCCCGGCCTTGATGTAGTCGAGCAGCTCGGCGCCCGCGTGGCCCTGGAAGGAGTCCGGCGGCTTGCGGTTCTGCAGCCGGCTCGCCAGCACCGCCTGCGCCTGGGTCCCCGAGCCGCCGGCGATCGCCGCGTTGACGAACCGGGTGCTCGGGTTCTTCTTCCGGAACTCCTCGATCATGGCGTTGAGGCCGTCGGCCTCACCCGGGCCCGTCCACCAGGAGAACACCTCCACCTTGGAGGCGTCCCCGCCGCCCTCGCCGCCGTCGTCGCCACCGCCGCACGCCGACAGTGCCAGCGCTCCGCCGAGGGCCAGCGCGGCGGCGGCCCGCCACGCCCCGGCCCCTCTGCCCAGGCCCGCTCTCGAAGCCGTCCTCCGGTTGGCCGCACGTCCTCGCATCGCCCGTCCCTTCGGTACCCCGAAGAAACAAGCGTCCGTTTGGACGGCGCCGCGGTCAACCGGTCCGAACGAAAATGAGATGACCCGGTGACCCGGTGACCCGGCGCCGCGGGGCCTTGTGCCGTATCCCGCGGCGCCGGGGCCGTCAGCGCGGCGGCGCTACCAGGAGAGCGCCGGGGGCAGCGCTTCGGTGCCCGCGTCGGGCCAGTCGCGCGGGTGGCCGAGCGGGACCAGCTCGGCCATCTGGAGCCGGTACCAGGGGGAGGACTCCGGGCGGTCGACGAGCGCCAGGCACTCCTCCCACGTCCACCACTGCGCGTCCTCCACCTCCTCGGGGTTGGGCCGCACCCGGGAGTCGGAGGCGGTGGCGCGCACCACCGGGCAGCGCTCGTACTCGACCACCCCGTCCTCGGCCGTGGCGCGGTACCGGAAGCCCGGCAGCACCGAGGTGAATGTGTCCACGGTCACGCCCAGCTCGTCGCGCAGCCGCCGGGCGATCGCGTCCCGCAGCCCCTCCCCGGGACCGGGGTGGCCGCAGCAGCTGCCGGTCCACACCCCCGGGAAGGTGCGCTTGTCCAGCGCCCGCCGGGTGATCAGCACCCGGCCCTCCGCGTCGACCACGTAGCAGGAAAACGCCAGGTGGTAGGGGGTGTCACGGTGATGGCTGTCGATTTTGGGGGCCGTTCCGATCGCCTGGTCCGCCGCGTTGAGCAGCACGATCTCCTCGACGCTCATGCGCCTCCTGTCTTCGGCTCGCGAAAGGGGATGGGGTGTGCAGGGTGTGCAGGGAGGGTGGTGGCGCGGTGCTGGGACTGTGCCGTTTCCGCAGGGTAACTGTGCCGGTGCGGTGGCAGCCTGCGGCGTTCGGCACGCCGCAGGCAAACCGGGACTAAACTCGGAACGGCCCGACGAGCGGGGGCGAGGTGTCCCCCGATGGAGGAGTTGAAGCGCGTGACCCTGCTTGAGTCGATCAAGGGTCCGGAGGACCTCAAGCGGCTGGACGCCACGCAGCTGCCCCCTCTGGCGGCCGAGATCCGCGAGTTCCTGGTGGAGGCGGTCGCCAAGACCGGCGGCCACCTCGGGCCCAACCTGGGCGCGGTGGAGTTGACCCTGGCCCTGCACCGGGTCTTCGACTCCCCGCGCGACAAGATCCTCTTCGACACCGGCCACCAGGCCTACGTGCACAAGGTGCTGACCGGCCGCCAGGACTTCAGCGCGCTGCGGCGGCGCGGCGGCCTGTCGGGCTACCCGAGCCAGGCCGAGTCCGAGCACGACATCATCGAGAACTCCCACGCCTCCACCGCCCTGTCCTACGCCGACGGGCTGGCCAAGGCGTTCCAGCTGCGCGGCGAGGACGACCGCGCGGTCGTCGCGGTGGTCGGCGACGGCGCGCTCACCGGCGGCATGTGCTGGGAGGCGCTGAACAACATCGCCGGCGGCCAGGACCGCCCGGTCATCATCGTGGTCAACGACAACGGCCGCTCCTACTCGCCCACCATCGGCGGGCTGGCCAGCCACCTGGCCGACCTGCGCGTCACCCAGGGCTACGAGCACGCCCTCGACCTGATCAAGAAGACGGTGCCGCGGACGCCGGTCGTGGGCAGCCTCGCCTACGAGGCGCTGCACGGCATCAAGAAGGGCCTGAAGGACGTCCTGCAGCCGCAGGCGATGTTCGAGGACCTCGGCATGAAGTACGTCGGGCCGATCGACGGCCACGACACCGAGGCCGTCGAGCACGCGCTGCGCCGCGCCCGCGGCTACGGCAAGCCGGTGATCGTGCACGCCATCACCCGCAAGGGCCAGGGCTACGCCCCCGCCGAGAACGACACCGAGGACTGCATGCACGGCGGCGGCGCCTTCGACCCCGCCACCGGCCGGTTCCTGCCCAAGTCCGGCGGCCCGAGCTGGACCTCGGTGTTCGGCCAGGAGATGGTCGCGATCGGCGCCGAGCGCCCCGACGTGGTCGCCATCACCGCCGCGATGCTGCACCCGGTCGGGCTCGCGCCGTTCGCCGAGGCCTACCCCGAGCGCATCTACGACGTGGGCATCGCCGAGCAGCACGCCGCCACCTCCGCGGCGGGCCTCGCGCTCGGCGGGCTGCACCCGGTGGTCGCGCTGTACGCCACCTTCCTCAACCGCGCCTTCGACCAGGTGCTGATGGACGTGGCGCTGCACAGGCTGCCGGTGACCTTCGCGCTGGACCGCGCCGGCGTCACCGGCGACGACGGCGCCAGCCACAACGGCATGTGGGACCTGTCGATCCTCAGCCTCATCCCGGGCCTGCGCCTGGCGGTGCCGCGCGACGGCGCCCGGCTGCGCGAGCTGCTGCGCGAGTGCGTGGCCGTCACCGACGGCCCCACCGCCATCCGCTACCCCAAGGGCCCGGCCATCGCCGACGTCGAGGCGATCGGCAAGGCCGGGCGGATGGACGTGCTGGCCCGCCACGACGGGTCCAACGGCGTCCGGGTGCTGCTGGTGGCCGCCGGGTCGATGGCCACGGTCGCGGTCGAGGCCGCCGAGCTGGTCGCCGCCCAGGGCATCGGCGTCACCGTGGTGGACCCGCGCTGGGTCAAGCCGCTGGACCCGGCGCTGGTGGAGCTCGCCGGGCAGCACAGCCTGGTCGCGGTCGCCGAGGACAACGGCCGCACCGGCGCCGTCGGCGACGCGGTCGCCCGGCTGCTGCGCGACAACGCCGTGGACGTCCCGGTGCGCACCTTCGGCATCGAGCAGGAGTTCCTGGACCACGCCTCGCGCGCCCAGATCCTGTCCGACCTCGGCCTCACCCCGCAGGACCTGGCCCGCGACATCACCGCCGCGGCCGCCCGGTCCACCGCCCCGGTCGCCGAGCGCCAGCCGGTCGACTGAGCCGCGCCGGCCGCGGGGCCGGGCCGCAGCGCCCGGCCCCGCGGTGTCCGCCCGCCGCGCGCCCGTCACACGCCCTCGGCCGACAGCAGCTGCCAGAAGTGGGTGATGGAGGCCGCCGGGGTGCCGAGGTCGCGGCCCGAGTAGGTCCAGCGCCCGCGCAGCCGCCAGGGCCGTCCGGCGCCGTCCTTGACGAACACCTGGATCGGGAAGCACGCGTCGTGCGCGCGGATCACCCCGGCCGGATCGACCGTCGCCCGCAGCTCGGGCTCGCCCTCGCAGCGCACGCCCATCACGTGCGTGCCCGCGTCCTGGCGCAGCAGGCCCTGCGTCAGGTCGTAGACGAGTACGGAGACGTAGTCCGGCCCCAGCCACCTCAGGTCGGGCAGCGTTCCGGGCAGGGGGAATCCGTACAGCTCTGGACCACCGGTCACATGCGCACCGTAGCGTCCCGGTCACTCTCGCGTCACAGGTTCGGGCGCAGTGGCGGCGGGCACGGCGACCGTTTGCCGGGATAGGCCCGGAAGGTCATGCGATTCGGAAGGCGACGCGCGGAAACGCCGCCCCTTCGACGGTCTGTGCCGGTCCGGCCCGTCCTCAGCGGTCGGGGTGGCAGGCGGTGCGCATCGCTTCCCAGCGGGCGAGCTTCACGCGTTCGCCCCGGTCGAGCGTGCGCGCGAGCGCGATCTCGGCGGCGTCCAGGTTGAGCCAGTCGGCGTAGGTCACCACCGGCAGGCCGCCGGTCTCCAGCAGCTCCTCCACCGTGTGCCGGGGGCGCCCGGTCCCGGGTGGCCGGGCCGCCAGGTCCTCCAGCAGGTTGCGGACGGTCTCGGCGGCGTCGGACTTGTTGGTGCCGACCACGCCGGTCGGGCCGCGCTTGATCCAGCCCGCCACGTACTCGCGGGGGAGCGGCGCGCCGTCGGGGCCCAGCACGCGGCCGCCGTCGTTGGGCACCACGTGCGCGCGCTCGTCGAACGGCACGCCGGCCAGGGGCACGCTCTGGTAGCCCACCGACCGCAGGACGAGGCCCACCGGCAGCGTCTCGTACTCGCCCGTGCCGGTGACGCGGCCGGTCTCGTCCAGGCGGGTGCGCTCCAGCTTCAGGCCCTCCACGCGGTCGGTGCCGAGGATCTCCACGGGCGCGCGCCAGAACCGCACGTCGATGCGGCGCGGCTTGTCGGCGGGCACGTCGGTCCAGCCGTTCATCACCTTGACGTTGCCGCGCACGTGCCGGTCGGACTCGGCGAGCGCGGCGTCGGCGGGGGAGAGCTCCATGTCGCCGGGCCGCACGTGGACGCTCGCGTTGTCGAGCGCGCCCAGCTCGCGCAGCTCCTTGGTGGTGAACTTGGCCTGCGCCGGACCGCGCCGCCCGACCATGTGGACGCGCCGCACCCGGCTGCGGCCGAGGGCCTCCAGCACCTGCTCGGGCACGTCGGTGCCGCGCAGGTCGCCGGGGGTCTTGGCGAGGATGCGCACCACGTCCACCGCGACGTTGCCGACGCCGATGACCGCGACCTCCTCGGCCGACAGGTCGAACGTGTGGTCGGCGGCGTCGGGGTGCCCGCAGTACCAGTTGACGAAGTCGGTGGCGGCGATGCTGCCGGGCAGGTCCTCGCCGGGCACGCCGAGGTGGCGGTCCACCATCGCGCCGGTGGAGTAGACCACCGCGTCGTAGCAGTCGAGCAGCTGCTCGCGGGTGAGGTCCCGGCCGAGCTCGACGCAGCCGAAGAAGCGCACCGCGGGGTGCTCCAGCACCTTCTGCAGGTAGCGGGCGATCGATTTGATGGAGGGGTGGTCGGGTGCCACCCCGTAGCGCACCAGTCCGTAGGGGGTGGGCAGCCGGTCGAAGACGTCCACCCGGACCTCTCCGTCGGCCTGCTTGACCAGGGCCTCGGCGGCGTACAGGCCCGCGGGGCCCGAGCCGACGACCGCGACGCGCACAGGGGCTGTCATGCGCGCCATTGTGCCCACCGCATCGCGAAAAGGACACTGTGTCCGGTGTCACCGTGCCCGCGCGTCCCCCGTGACCTGCGGCGCGGCGCGTCCGGCCGCACGCGGCCGCGGCTCACGGGCCGGTCTTGCGCGTGCCCCCGCCGTCCCGGACGCCCGCCAGGGCCCCGCGCGCGCCGAGGCGGCTGTGCCGCGCGCCGTAGACGAAGTAGATCGCCGCGCCGATCAGCATCCAGGCCAGGAACCGGTACCAGGTCTCCACCGGCAGGTTCAGCATCACGAACAGGCAGGCCAGCACCGACAGGATCGGCACCAGCGGCACCAGCGGCGTGCGGAAGGCGCGCGGCAGGTCGGGGCGGGTGCGGCGCAGGACCAGCACGCCGACCGACACCACCAGGAACGCGAACAGCGTCCCGATGTTGACCAGCTCGGCGAGCTTGGCCAGCGGGATGAACCCGGCCAGCACCGCCACGATCGTGCCCATCAGGATGGTGCTGCGGTAGGGGGTGCCGAAGCGCGGGTGCACCGCTGACAGCCAGGCCGGCAGCAGCCCGTCGCGGCTCATCGCGAAGAACACCCGGCTCTGGCCCAGCAGCAGGATCAGCACCACGGTGGTGAGGCCCGCGACCGCGCCGATGCTGATGATCGTGGCGAACGCCGGATGCCCGACCGCCTTGAACGCGTCGGCCAGCGGGGCCGCCTCGCTGAGCTGGGTGTAGTTCTGCATCCCGACCACCACCAGCGACACCGCCGCGTACAGGATCGCGGTGATCACCAGCGAGCCGATCAGCCCGATGGGCAGGTCGCGCTGGGGGCGGCGGGCCTCCTCGGCGGCGGTCGCGACGATGTCGAAGCCGATGTACGCAAAAAAGACAATTGCGACGGCGGCGAAGATGCCGAGCCAGCCGTAGCTGACCGGCGTGATGCCGAACAGCACCTGCATCAGCGGGGCCGCCGCGCCGTCCACGGCCGGGGTGGACTTGGACTCGGGGATGAACGGCGTGTAGTTCGCGCCCTTGACGAAGAACAGCCCCGCCACGATGACCAGCAGCACCACCGCGACCTTGATGGTGACGACCACCGCGTTCACCCGCGAGGAGATCTTGACGCCGAGCACCAGCAGCGCGGTGACGGCGAGCACCAGCACGATGGCCGGGACGTTCACCACCCCGCCGTCCTCGCCGGGCGGATTGGCTATCGCCGCCGGCAGTTTCAGCCCCGCGCTGTCCAGCAGCGAGGCGAAGTAGCCCGACCAGCCGACCGACACCACCGCCGCGCCGAGCGCCAGCTCCAGGATCAGGTCCCAGCCGATGATCCAGGCGGGGAACTCGCCGAGGGTGGCGTAGGAGAAGGTGTAGGCCGAGCCCGCCACCGGGACGGTCGAGGAGAACTCGGCGTAGCACAGCGCCGCCAGGCCGCACACCACGGCGGCCAGCACGAACGAGATCGCCACCGCCGGTCCGGCCTTGTCCTTGGCGACCTGGCCGGTGAGCACGAAGATCCCGGTTCCGATGATCACGCCGACACCGAACACCACCAGGTCGAGCGCCGACAGGTCGCGCCGCAACCGGTGCTCGGGTTCCTCGGTGTCACGGATCGACTGTTCGACCGACTTGGTCCGGAACAGGTTCACCTCGTCGCTCCTCGGGGCGGGACGGCACACATGACCCAGGTGTGATCTCCGCAGGGGGCGACCCGAAACTCAGACAGGGGCGTGATCTGCCGAAATGCACGAAAAGAGGCGCCCCGAATCGTCGGGACGCCTCTCCTCGTTCACGTGCGCGGCCGGAGCCGGACGTTGGTGCCGCGCGAGCCCGATGGGCGGACCACCGGGTCCCCGCGCGGACGCCGCGGGACCGCTACTCCGCCAGGGACGCCACGCCCGGCTCCAGGAACCGGGTGCCGTTCACCTTCTCGGCGACGCCGCTGCGGTCCAGGTACGGGGTGATGCCGCCCAGGTGGAACGGCCAGCCCGCGCCCAGGATCATGCACAGGTCGATGTCCTGCGCGGCCGCGACCACGCCCTCGTCCAGCATGATCTTGATCTCCTCGGCCAGCGCGTTCAGCGCCCGCTCCAGCACCTGCTCCTCGGTGGAGGGGCTGGTGCCGCCCGCGAACAGCTCGACGGCCTCGGGGTCGACGGTGAAGTCCGGCAGGTACACGCCGGTCTTGCCCGCGGCCACGAACTTGGCGAACTTGTCCGACAGCGGGAAGCGGTCGGGGAAGGCGCCGTGCAGCGTCTCGTTGACGTGCAGCGCGATCGCCGGGCCGACCAGGCCCATCAGCACGAACGGCGGCATCGGCAGGCCGAGCGGCGCGGCGGCGCGCTCGGCCACCTCGATCGGGGTGCCCTCGTCCACCGTCTGGATGATCTCGGCCATCAGGCGCAGCAGGATGCGGTTGACCACGAACGCCGGGGCGTCCTTGACCAGCACGCACGACTTCTTCAGCTGCTTGCCCACCTGGAAGGCGGTGGCCAGCGCCGCGTCGTCGGTGCGCTCGCCGCGCACGATCTCCAGCAGCGGCAGCACCGCGACCGGGTTGAAGAAGTGGAAGCCCACCACGCGCTCGGGGTGCTCCAGCTTGGCGGCCATCTCGGTGACCGACAGCGAGGAGGTGTTGGTCGCCAGGACGCACTCGGGCGAGACGTGCTGCTCCAGCTCGGCGAACACCTTCTGCTTGACCGTCATCTCCTCGAAGACGGCCTCGATGACGAAGTCGGCGTCGGCGAACGCGTCCTTGGTCAGCGAGCCGGAGATGAGGGACTTCAGCCGGTTGGCCTTGTCGGCCGAGACACGGCCCTTGCCCAGCAGCTTGTCGATCTCGCCGTGCGCGTAGCCGACGCCCTTGTCCAGGCGGTCCTGGTCGAGGTCGGTCAGCACGACCGGCACCTCCAGGCGGCGGGCGAACAGCAGCGCCAGCTGCGAGGCCATCAGGCCCGCGCCCACGACGCCGACCTTGGTGACCTTGCGGGCCAGCGCCTTGTCCGGCGCGCCGGCCGGGCGCTTGGCGCGCTTCTGGGTGAGGTCGAAGGCGTACAGCCCGGCGCGCAGCTCGTCGCTCATGATGAGGTCGGCGAGCGCCTCGTCCTCGGCGGCGAAGCCCTCGTCGCGCGAGCGGTCCTTGGCGGCGGCGACCAGGTCGAGCGCGCGGACGTAGGACGGGGCCGCGCCGTGCAGCTTGCCGTCAATGGTCCAGCGGGCCATGTTGACCGCGTCGTCCCACGCCTTGCCCTTGTCGACCTCGGGGCGCCTGACCTCGATCTCGCCCTTGAGGATGCGGGCGGTCCAGGCCAGCGACTCCTCCAGGAAGTCGGCCGAGTCGAAGATCGCGTCGGCGATGCCCAGCTCGTAGGCCGCCTTGCCCTTGAGCATGCGGTTCTGCGCGAGCGGGTTGTCGATGACGACCTTGAGGGCCTTCTCCGCGCCGATCAGGTTGGGCAGCAGGTAGGTGCCGCCCCAGCCCGGTACCAGGCCGAGGAACGCCTCGGGCAGCGCGAGCGCCGGGACGCCGGCGGAGATGGTGCGGTAGGTGCAGTGCAGGCCGATCTCGACGCCGCCGCCCATCGCCGCGCCGTTGATGTAGGCGAAGGAGGGGACCTTCAGCTCGCCGAGGCGGCGGAACACGTCGTGCCCCAGCTTGCCGATGGTGAGCGCGTCCTCGCGCTGCCGGATCAGCGGCACGCCCTTGAGGTCGGCGCCGACGGCGAAGATGAACGGCTTGCCGGTCACGCCGACGGCCACGATGTCCTCGCGCGCGGCGACGGCGTCCAGGGCCTCGTTCAGCTCGGTGAGGCCGTTGGGGCCGAAGGTGTTCGGCTTGGTGTGGTCGAAGCCGTTGTCCAGCGTGATGAGCGCGAGCGTGCCCGCGCCATAGGGGAGCTGGACGTCGCGTACGCGGGCGTGCGTGACGACCTCGTCGCTAAAGATGCTCTTGATGTCGCTCACTTCGCGGCACCTTCCCAGTTCACGTTCTCCCACAGGACGGTCCCGCCCATGCCCATGCCGACGCACATGGTGGTGAGGCCGTAGCGGACGTCGGTGCGCTCCTCGAACAGCCGCGCGAGCTGGTTCATCAGGCGCACGCCGGAGGAGGCCAGCGGGTGGCCGAGGGCGATCGCGCCGCCCCACGGGTTCACCCGGGCGTCGTCGTCGGCGATCTTGAAGTGCTCCAGGAAGGCCAGCACCTGCACCGCGAACGCCTCGTTGATCTCGATGAGGCCGATGTCGTCCATGGTGAGGGAGTTGCGGGCCAGCAGCCTCTCGGTGGCCGGTACCGGACCGACGCCCATGACCTCGGGCTCGACGCCCGCGAACGAGAAGTCGACCAGGCGCATCTTCGGGGTGAGGCCGAGCTCCTCGGCCACGTCCTCGGCGGCCAGCAGGCAGGCGGTCGCACCGTCGTTCAGGCCCGCGGCGTTGCCGGCGGTGACGTTGCCCGCCACGCGGAACGGGGTCTTCAGCGAGGCCAGCGACTCCATGGTGGTGCCCGGCCGCGGCGGCTCGTCCTCGGTGGCGAGGCCCCAGCCCTTGTCGGCCGAGCGGATCGCGGTCGGCACCAGGTCCGGCTGGATCTTGCCCGCGGCGTAGGCGGCGGCGACCTTCTGCTGGGAGCGCACCGCGTAGGCGTCGGCGCGCTCCTTGGTGATCTGCGGGAACCGGTCGTGCAGGTTCTCGGCGGTCGAGCCCATGACCAGCGCGGTCGGGTCCACCAGCTTGTCGGCCAGGAAGCGCGGGTTCGGGTCGACGCCCTCGCCCATCGGGTGGCGGCCCATGTGCTCCACGCCGCCCGCGATGACCACGTCGTAGGAGCCGAACGAGATGCCGGCGCCGGAGGTGGTCACGGCGGTCATCGCGCCCGCGCACATGCGGTCGATCGCGTAGCCGGGCACGCTCTTGGGCAGCCCCGCCAGCACCGCGGCGCTGCGGCCGATGGTCAGGCCCTGGTCGCCGGTCTGGGTGGTGGCGGCGATCGCGACCTCGTCGACCCGCTCGGGCGGGAGCGAGGGGTTGCGGCGGATCAGCTCGCGGATGGCGCGGACGACCAGGTCGTCGGCGCGGGTCTCCGCGTACAGGCCCTTGGGGCCCGCCTTGCCGAACGGCGTGCGGACGCCGTCGACGAACACGACGTCGCGTGCGGTGCGAGGCACGGGGTCGTCCTCCCTGCTCTGGGTGGTCTGGTGGCAACGATGCTACTCGCTGGTAACCCCCTACGCTACTCGTCAGTAACCACTGACGCCCAGGTCGGGCCCGCCGGGCCCTTGTCCCCCTCCGGGCCCGTGGGTAACGTGACCCCAAATCACCGGAGGAGGTCACGGTGGTGCACGCGCGACCCGTCTACCGCCCTGGACTGCGGAGGCGACTGGGACACGTACGCGACCTGGCGTTCCTGCTGCTGCGCACCGGCCTGGTGTTCTCCGGCCCGCCGCTGCGCCTGCCGCGCCAGTTCGGCGAGCTGCGCCGCTGGGGCACCACGCTGGCCGGCATCGTGGTGGCGGCGGCCGCCCGCGACCCCGGCCGCCTCGCGCTGCGCGACGAGGACGGCCCGATCACCTTCGGCGAGCTGGACGAGCGCACCACGCGCCTCGCCGCCGGGCTGCCGCTGGCCGGCCCGCGCCCGCGCGTCGGGGTGCTGTGCCGCAACCACCGCGGCATGGTCGAGACGATGGTGGCCTGCAGCAAGCGCGGCGTGGAGGTCGTCCTGCTGAACACCGGCTTCGGCGCGGGCCAGGTCCGCGCGGTGCTCGGCGAGCTGCGCACCGACCTGCTGGTGGCCGACGCCGAGTTCGCGCCGCTGCTGGCCGAGGCCCCGATCGCGCTGCGCCGCGTGGTGGTGTGGGCCGACCGGCCGCCCGGCCCGGACGTCCCCGGCCGCACCATCGGCGAGATCGTCGAGGCGACCCCGGCGGCCTCGCTCGACCCGCCGCAGATCCAGAGCCGCACCATCGTGCTCAGCTCGGGCACCGGCGGCCGGCCCAAGGGCGCCCGCCGCCCGCCCCGGCCGGGCCTGTGGCCGCTGGCGTCGATGGTGTCGCGCATCCCGCTGCGCGGCCGGCAGACGATGGTCATCGAGGCGCCGCTGTTCCACACCTGGGGCTACGCCGCGCTGCAGATGGCCTGGGCCCTGCGCGCGCCGGTGGTGCTGCGCCGCCGCTTCGACCCCGAGCAGACCCTGCGCTCGATCGCCTCCTGCCGCGAGGCGGCGCTGTTCGCGGTGCCGGTCATGCTCCAGCGCGTGCTGGACCTGCCCGAGCCGGTCCGCCGCGAGCACGACGCGTCCGGGCTGCGGGTGGCGGCCGTCAGCGGCGCGGCGCTGCCCGGCGACCTCGCCACGCGCTTCATGGACGCCTTCGGCGACCGGCTCTACAACGTCTACGGCTCCACCGAGGCGTCGTGGGTGTCGATCGCGACCCCGCGCGAGCTGCGCACCGACCCGGGCACGGCGGGCCGCCCGCCGCGCAACACCTCCCTGGTGATCATGGGCGCGGACGGCCGCCCCGCCGGGCGCTCCACCATGGGCGAGATCCACGCCGCCAACGAGCTGCTGTTCGAGGGCTACACCGGCGGCGAGCCCATGGCGGTGCGCGACGGCCTGCTGGCCACCGGCGACCTCGGCCACATCGACCACCGCGGCCTGCTGTTCGTGGACGGCCGCAAGGACGGCATGGTGGTGTCGGGCGGCGAGAACGTGGTCCCGCGCGAGGTGGAGGACGTGCTGCTGCGGCTGCCGGGCGTGCGGGAGGCCGCCGTGGTGGGGGTGCCCGACCCGGAGTGGGGCCAGCGGCTGGCGGCCTACATCGTGGCGCGCCCCGGCGCGCGCCTGGACGCCGACCTGGTGCGGGCGCACGTGCACACGCGGATCGCGCGGTACGCGGTGCCGCGCGACGTGCACTTCATCGCCGAGCTGCCGCGCAACGCGACGGGCAAGGTGGTGCACCGCTGGCTGGCGGCGTCCCCGCACCAGAGCGCGCCGCCGGAGGGCCGGGTGCCCTGGCCGCGCCCCGAGCCGGCCGCGCCGCCGCTGCACGGGCAGGCGCCGCTGCACGGGCCGCCGGCCTGACCGGCCTCACCCCCGGCCGTCCCCGGCGGGCAGCCGGACGGTGACCTCCAGCCCGCCGTCCGGTCGCGGCACCGTCGTGACGGCGCCGCCGTGCGAGCGCACCACCGCCCGCACGATCGACAGGCCGAGCCCCGCGCCGTCCGCCGACCCCACCCGGTCGCCGTGCAGCCGCCGGAACGGCTCGAAGATCGCCTCGATCTCGTAGCCGGGCACCGGCGGGCCGGTGTTGGCCACCCGCAGCACCGCCGAGCCGTCCGCAGCGCCGTCCGCCGAGCCGTTCTCGGTACCGGTGCCGACCCAGACCCGCCCCCCGGGCACGTTGTACTTGAGCGCGTTCTCCAGCAGGTTGGCCGCGCACCGCTCCAGCAGCACCGGATCGCCCACCGCGGCCGCCGGGCGCAGGTCGGCGACGACCTCCACGTCGTCGGCCGTCCCGGCGACCTGGTCCAGCGCGCTGCGCACCATGTCGGGCAGGGAGGCCCGGACGCGGGCGCCCGGCTCGCGCTCGGAGCGGGCGAGCAGCAGCAGCCCCTCGATGAGCCGCTCGTGCCGGGCGGTGTTGCCGAGCAGCACGTCGGCCAGCGCCTTGGTCTCGGGCGGGCTGCGCGAGCTGGCCAGCGCCACCTCCAGCACCGTCCGGTTGATGGTGAGCGGGGTGCGCAGCTCGTGCGAGGCGTTGGCCACGAACCTGCGCTGGGCGTCGAAGGCCCGCTGCAGCCGGTCCAGCATCCGGTCGAAGGTGTCGGCCAGGTCCTTGACCTCGTCCGGCGGGCCGTCCAGCGCCAGCCGCTCGTGCGGCCCGCCGTCGGCGAGGCGCCGGGCGGTGGCGGTCATCGCGCGCAGCGGCCGCAGCACCCGGCCCGCCACCATGTGGCCGATGACCACCGCCAGCACGCCCAGCACGAGCATCAGCACCAGCGAGCCCTGCACCATCTCCAGCAGCACCTCGTCGCGCTGGGCGGCGATGTCCCGCTCGGCCTCGCCGCGCAGCCGGGACAGCTCGGCGGTGCGCTGGTCGGCCGACAGCGCCATGAGCCGGGACAGGTCCACCTGCGTGCCGCGCGGCACGAACCGCTGCTCCACCGCGCGCTTGGCGAGCAGGTGCCCGGCGCCGACCAGCAGGCCCGAGGTCAGCAGGAACAGCGACCCGTACACCAGCGTCAGCCTGGTCCGGATGCCCGGCCGCACCCGGTTCACAGCCGGTACCCCGCGCCGGTCACGGTGGTGATCACCGGCGGGTCGCCCAGCTTGCGGCGCAGGGTGGCCACCGCGACCCGCACGATGTTGCTGAACGGGTCGATGTGCTCGTCCCAGACCCGCTCCAGCAGGTGCTCGGCGCTGACCACCCCGCCCTCGGCGCGCAGCAGCTCGGCCAGCACGCCGAACTCCTTGTTGGTCAGCCGCAGCGGCCGCCCGTCGCGGTCGGCGGTGCGCCGGTGCGGGTCCAGGCGGACGCCGGCCCGCTCCAGCACCGGCGGCACCGGCGCGCCCGACCGGCGCGCGAGCGCCCGCACCCGCGCGACCAGCTCGTCGAACACGAACGGCTTGGGCAGGTAGTCGTCGGCCCCCAGCGCGAGGCCGTCCACCCGCTCGGCCACCTCCCCGGCGGCCGTCAGCATCAGGATGCGGCCCGGCTCGCGGCGGGCCGCCAGCTCCCGGCAGACCTGGTCGCCGTGCACGACGGGCAGGTCGCGGTCCAGCACGATCACGTCGTAGCCGGTGCAGGAGGCGCGCTCCAGGGCGGCGTCCCCGTCGTAGGCGACGTCCACGGCCATCGCCCGCTCGCGCAGGCCCTCGGCGATCGCGTCGGCGAGCACCCGCTCGTCCTCGACTACCAGCACGCGCATCCGGTCCCCCTGAGGTCGGTGCCTGAGGTCGGTGAACGCGCCCGAGCATGACCGCCGGGACGTTAAACCCGGATAAGCCGCCCGGTCCTCAGCGCCGCAGGCAGGTGTAGGAGACCCGCGCCGCGCCGCCCGGCGCGAACCCCACCGTCCCCGACCCCGCGCCGCGCACGTAGCACCGGAGGGTCGGCCAGACGGTCACCGTCACGGTCGTGGACCGCCCGGCGCCGAGCGTGCCGCCGCCCCGGGCGGTGACCCGCCCGATGTCGGAGTCGACCGACGCCACCGACCACCGCACGGCCCCGCCCCGGGCCACGAGCCGGATCCGGCAGGTGCGGGGCAGCGCGGCGACCCCGACGCCCCGGCAGTCCGAGTCCGCGACCGCGAGGCGCCCCTTCCCGGCGGGGACGCGCCGCTTTCCGCGCTCGCGGGTCTCGGGCTTCTCGCTCTTCTCCGGCGAGGCGGAGGGCGAGGGAGAGGGCGAGGGAGACGGGGAGTGGGAGGGCGCGGCCGAGGCGGAGGGGGAGGCGGAAGGCTCCGCCGTCGGATCCTCCTCGACGGCCTCGGGCGCCTCCATCGCGCCCCGGGGCGGCGGCCCGCTCGAATCCGGCACGAGCAGCAGCCCGGCCGACAGCGCGACCCCCGCGGCCGCGAGCACCCCGCCGAGGACCCACACCCGCCGCCGCCCGTTCAGCGGCGGCAGCGTCCGGGGCCTGCGTTCGGCCGGATTGTCGGGGGCGCCCTCGGGGACGCCTCCAGGGACGCCTTCGGGCACGCCCTCGAAGGACCGCGTGGCGGCGAGCACGTCCTCGGCCAGGGCGATCTCGGCGGCGGTCGGCGCGGCGGGGGCCGTCCGGACGGGCGGCGCCGCCGGGGACGAGGGGGCGCCGACGATCCGGTTCAGGCACTCGTCCCGGACCAGCGAGTGCAGCCACTCCCGCAGCCGCTCGGGCGGGGGCACGCCCGCGCCCTTCTCCCGCGCGTTGAGCAGCGCCGCGCGCACGGCCTCCACGGCAGGCTCCCGCTCTCCGAGCAGCACGTGCGCGTAGGCGAACAGCTCGGGCCCGTGGACGTTGTAGACGTGCCCCACGGCCCCGGCCTGCCGGGTGCGCAGCGCCTCGGCCAGCCGAGGATCCTCAGGATGCGGTGGATAGCTGGACATCGAACGGATTATGGCGACTCCCCATCCGCAGGTCCCCTCACCTGACCACGAGTTTCCGCGGCGGTCGTTGTCACCCGACGCGCAACCGGCGGTCGCTCCGGGCCGACGGCCCTCGTCGCCGCTCGAACCCGCACCCTGGCTCTGTGCGAGGAAAGCGCCGCCCAAATTGACTGCAGTGAGTGACAATTTGATGACCCTCAGTGGCAATCGGGGTGCTCGCCCACCTCGCTCCGCGAACGCAACGAGGCGTCCGGAGGCCGCTGGAATCTGGAGGCATCATGGCGAACCGCATGCGGTGGACGGTGGGCGCGGTGCTCCTGGCCGGGGCCCTGGTCCCGGGCACCGGGACCGCCCAGGCCGGACCGTCGGTCCAGGTCGTCACCGAGACCAAGAGCTTCGGCAATTGCAAGAAGGCCCGCGCCTGGTTCAAGGGCGGGGCCGTCGCCAGCGTCGCGACCGTGAAGGTCGACTACCCCTACGGGCCGACCAGGCTCAACGACCACGGCGGGGCCTACTGGGAGGCCAGCGCCAGGCTGGCCGTGAAGATCAACGTCCGCGCATCGAAGATCGAGCTGACCCTGCCGGCCTGGCGGAAGATGACCAAGCGGGACCGGGCCGCCGTCAGGACGTTCGAGGGCCGGCTGCTCGACCACGAGGAGGCGCACTTCGAGATGGTCCAGGGGCTGCTCCGCCACTTCGGGACCGCCGGGGCCGTGGGCACGGCCGGGACCAGGGAAGGGGCCCTGCAGAAGCTGGAGGCGTCGAAGAAGGGCGTCCGCGACAACGTCCAGAGCATCGTGAAGCTCAGGTCGAACGACTACGAGAAGGGCACCGACCACGGCCGC
Organism: Spirillospora sp. CA-253888; assembly: GCA_050936435.1. GTDB lineage: Bacteria > Actinomycetota > Actinomycetes > Streptosporangiales > Streptosporangiaceae > Spirillospora. The sequence continues at coordinate 1,186,996 of JBNJMT010000001.1, read as the reverse complement.
AAGCAGTCGGCGATAGGCGGCAAGAACGTGGCCCTGACCTGCGCCTGACCGATCCCCCGTGCCGGGGCGCCGCCCGCGCCGGGCGCCCGGTCCGGGGCTCCCCGCCCGTCCGCGAAGCACCCGTCCCCCCGGGGCGTCCGATCTCGCAGCCGGCACCCCCTTCCCTCGGCCCGCCTTCCGGTGGACATTGATCGGAAGTCGCGCGATCAGAGGCCATAGGGAGGAAGCCCATGCGGGCACTGGCGGCGTTGCTCCTCACCGGATCCCTGGCGGCGGTCCCGGGCACGGCGCACGCCGCGCCCGGCGAGGCCGCACCCGGCGGGAACCTGACGGTCCTCACCTACAACGTGGCGGGACTGCCCGCCTGGATCTCCAGCGGGGACCCCGAGCACAACACCAGGCCGATCGGCGAGCGGGTCAACGCCTACGGGCTGGTGAACGTCCAGGAGGACTTCAACTACCACGCCGACCTCTACGCCACCGACGCCCACCCGTACCGGACGCCCACCAGCGGCGGCGTCCCGTTCGGCAGCGGGCTCAACACCATGTCCGACCGCCCCTACGGCGACCTCGCCCGGGTGAAGTGGAAGGCGTGCAACGGAACCGACTGCCTGACGCCGAAGGGCTTCACCTACAAGCGGCTCCGCCTCGCCGAAGGCGTCCACCTGGACCTGTACAACCTGCACGCCAACGCCGGGACCACCCCGGCCGACCTCGCCGCGCGCCGCGCCGACCTCGCCCAGCTCACCTCCTTCATCAAGGCCAACTCGGCGGGCAGCGCGGTGCTCGTGATGGGCGACACCAACACCCGCTACACCCGCGCCGGCGACACCATCCGCGACCTGGTCTCGGCCGCCGGCCTCACCGACGCCTGGGTGGCCCGGGTCCGCGGCGGGACGCCGCCCGCGATGGGCGATCCGGCCCTGGTCTGCGACGACGCGCGCGTCACCGACGCCTGCGAGGTCGTCGACAAGATCCTGTTCCGCGGCAACCGGCACCTGAAGCTGCGCCTGACCGGCTACGCCAATGCCGACGCCCGCTTCCGGACGGCCGACGGGAAGATGTTGTCCGACCACTACCCGATCGCCGCCGCCTTCGCCTGGACGGCCGCGCCCGACATGCGGCTGAGCGACCAGACCGGCGGCCCGCACGGCACGCCGTTCACCGACGTCGAGCACGCCGGACGCCCGGTGCGCCAGGTGAGCCTGCGGGCCGCCGGATGGCTGGACCGGGTCGGCCTGCGCCTGTCGGACGGCATGTCCCTCGTCCACGGCGGGACGGGCGGGACGGCGCGGTCCCTCACCCTCGCCGACGGCGAGCACCTGACCGGCCTCCGCCTGGACACCGCCCGGTACTTCGGCAGGACGCGCGTCTCCTACGCCGAGTTCCGCACCAGCAGGGGCCGGACGCTGTCGGGCGGCGTCCCCACCGCCGCGACGACCGTCCACACCGCCCCGCCCGGCTGGCGGATCACCGGCTTCCACGGCCGGGCCGGCGGGCGGATCGACCGGCTCGGAGTGATCTACACGCCGAGGTAGCGGGACCGGAGCCGCCCCCGCGCGGGCACCGCGCCGTGCGGGGAGTTCGACTCGGCGGCCCCGGGCACGGAGAATCGTCCGATGACCGAAGACGTCTTCGCCCTTCCCGTCATCGAGCAGCCGACGCCGTCGATCAGCCTGCGCCGCCTCGGCGACCTGTCGCTGGTCGTGGTCGAGCACCCGCAGGCGCGCGCGGCCGTCACCTTGCAGGGGGCCCAGCTCATCGCCTGGCAGCCGACCGGCGAGCGGCCGGTCCTGTGGCTGAGCGGGCTCTCCCCGTTCGCCGAGGGGAAGGCCGTGCGCGGCGGCGTGCCCATCTGCTGGCCGTGGTTCGGCTCGGCGGGCAGCCCGTCCCACGGCTTCGCCCGCACCTCCGCCTGGACGCTCGACGCCCACCACGAGGACGACGAGGCGGCCCTGCTCGCCTTCAGCCTGAAGAGCGGCCCGCGGACCCGAGAGATGTGGCCGCACGACTTCACCCTCACGGCCCGCTTCAAGCTCGGCCGGCAGTGCGGGATCGACCTGGAGGCCGAGGCCGACCACGCCAGCACCGGCGCCCTCCACTCCTACTTCAGCGTGGGGGACGCCGGCGAGGTCGCGGTCTCCGGCCTGGGCGACCGCTACTTCGACAAGGTGCTCGACGCCGAGGGGGAGCAGAGCGGCGACCTGACCTTTCCGGGCCGCATCGACCGCGTCTACACCCGGCCCGCTGACGTCTCCCTCCTCCACGACCCGGTGCTGGGCCGCGTCGTCGAGGTGCGCCACCGCGACGCCGGCGACGCGGTGGCCTGGAACCCGGGCCCGGAGCTGTCCCGCACGATGGCCGACGTGCCCGACGACGGCCACACCGCGTTCGTCTGCGTGGAGACCGCCCGCGTCAGCCGCCCCCTGGAGGGCGGCAAGGACGGGTTCGGCGTCACCCTGAGCGTGCGGCGGTAACCGCACGGGCGGCGGCGAAATCCTATAGACGATGCTGTCTTTTTGTTAGGCTGCCGCACCGGAGCCGATCGTCGCTGGAGGACATGAGGTGCAGCCGCTCCAGGCGGGCGACCCGGCCCGGGTCGGCCCGTACCGCCCGATCGCCCGACTGGGGGCCGGCGGCATGGGGGTGGTCCTCCTCGCCCTGTCGCCGGGGACCCGGCTCGTGGCCCTCAAGCTGGTGCGGCCGGACTTCGCCGCGCACCCGGGCTTCCGGGAGCGGTTCCGCCGGGAGGTCACCGCCGCCCGCAGGGTCGGCGGCCTGTACACCGCGCCGGTGCTGGACGCCGACCCCGACGCCGAACGGCCGTGGCTCGCCATCGGCTACGTGGCGGCCCCCACCCTGGCCGAGGCCGTCGCCGGCCTCGGCCCGCTGCCGGAACCGGCGCTGCGCGCGCTGGGCGCCGGGCTGGCCGAGGCGCTGCTGGCGATCCACGGGGCGGGCCTCGTCCACCGCGACCTCAAGCCGGGCAACGTCCTGCTGGCCGAGGACGGCCCGAAGGTCATCGACTTCGGCATCGCCAAGGCCGCCGACGCCGCCGCGCTCACCGTGACCGGCGGCCGGGTCGGGACGCCGGCGTTCATGTCGCCCGAGCAGGTCGACGCCCGCCGCGACGTGGGCCCCGCCTCCGACGTGTTCTCCCTGGCGTCGGTGCTGGTCTACGCCGCCTCCGGGGCCGGTCCGTTCGCCGGGGGCGACCCGGACTCCCTGCTCTACCGGGTGCTGTACGAGGAGCCGCGCCTGGACGGCGTGCCCGCGCCGCTGCGCGGGCTGCTCGCCGCCTGCCTCGCCAAGGAGCCGGGCGGGCGCCCGGCGGTGCAGGCCGTCCTCGACGCGTTCACCCCCGCCGATCCGGCGGCGCTGGTCTCCCCGCGCCTGCGGCGGGAGGTGGCGGCCCGGGAGGCGGCGGCCGCCGCGGTGGCCGCCGCGCCGGTGGTCCCGCCCCCGCCGCTGCCGCAGGTCGACGAGACCGGGGCGGGCCCCGAACAGCCGGCTCGTCCTGCGCCTGGCGGCCGCCGCGGCCGTCGCGGCGGTGGGCGCCGCGCGGCGGCGCCACGGCCTGGGCCCTGACCCGCGGCGAGCCGAAGCCGGTCCGGCCGGCCCCGCGCGCGACCGGGCTCGTGGCGGCGCCCGCCCCGGCCTGGTCCCTCTCCTGGCCCGCCGGGCTCGCCGACGGGCTGCCGCTGGCCGTCGCGGTGGCGGGCGGCACGGTGGTGTGGCGCGGGGGCAGCGGGCTGGTCGGAGTCGACGCCGCCTTGGGACGCCGCCTGTGGACCTTCGAGCGCCCGGTCGGGAGCACGTTCAACGAGGGGTACCGCGTCCACGGCGGCACCGTCTACGCCGTCGCCGCGCGCCCGGCGAAGACCGTCCATGTCATCGACCCCCGGACGGGGGCCGCGAGGTCGGTCGACGTGCCCGGCGACATGACGTCCCTCACCGACACCTACGGGACGTCCGGCACCACGCTCTTCGTCGGCGCGAGCACCGGCGGGGAGACGACCGTGCTGGCCGTGGACCTGGCCGACGGCCGCGTCCGGTGGCGCTTCCCGACCGGCGCCCGCAGCGTCCGCGGCACCGCCGACGCCGGCGCGGTGTACCTGTGCACCGCCACGCAGATCATCGCGATCGACGCCGCCACCGGGCGCAGGCGGTGGACCCACGACTGGTCCGCCGACCAGAGCCGCTCCACCGGGTACCCCCTGACGCTCGGCGACGGCCTGCTGTTCTTCGGCGCCACCGGCGACTCGCTCGTCCGGGCGGTCAGGGCCGGCGACGGGTCCGTGGCCTGGAGCAAGCCCGCCCGGGACGTCCAGCGTCCCGTGGTGGCGTCGGGGCCCACCCTGGCCACGGTCGGGACGAAGGGGTTCCACGTCTACGACCAGGCCACCGGCGCGGTCCGCCGGCAGCAGCTCTCCAGCCCCGCCGACCTCGACTTCCTGGGCGGCACCAAGACGATCAGCGGCTCCGATCGGCTCCTCGCCGCCGCGTTCGCCGACACCGAGCGCGACGCCGGCTTCTTCGCCGCCCCCACCGGCGGCGGGTCGCCCTGGGCGCACCGGGGCGAGGCGCAGGACAGGGGCTGGCGGCTGGCGGTGTCCGGCCCGGCCGTCTACGCCACCGACAACCGGCGGCTCCACTGCTTCCGCACGGGCGCCTGATGGACGCGCTGAAGCCCGACGACCCCGAACGCATCGGCCGGTACCGGCTGACGGGGCGGCTGGGGGAGGGCGGCATGGGCCGCGTCTACCTGGGCGTCTCGCCCGCGGGCCGGGCGGTGGCCGTCAAGGTCGTCCGCCCCGAACTGGCGGGCGACCAGAGGTTCCGGACCCGGTTCCGGGCCGAGGTGGAGGCCGCCCGGAAGGTCAGCGGCGCCTTCACCAGCCCCGTGGTGGACGCCGACCCGGACGGGACCGTCCCGTGGCTGGCGACCGCCTACGTGAGCGGGCTCAGCCTGAGCGACGCCGTCCGGCGGCACGGCCCGTTCCCCGAGCACCTCCTGCGCACCCTGGGCGCGGGGCTGGGCGAGGCGCTGAACGCCGTACACCGGGCCGGGCTGCTGCACCGCGACCTCAAACCGGCCAACATCCTGCTGGCCAAGGACGGCCCGCGCGTCATCGACTTCGGCATCAGCAGGGCCGCCGACGGGACCCGGCTCACCGCCGAGGGCGGGTTCGTGGGCTCGCCCGGCTACATGCCCCCCGAGCAGATCCGCGGGGAGGACCCGGCCCCGGCGGGCGACGTGTTCGCCTTCGGCGCCGTGCTGGCCTTCGCCGCCACGGGGCGTCCGCCGTACGGCACCGGGCCCGTCCACGCCGTCCTGCACCGGACCCTGCACCAGGCCCCCGACCTGGACGGCGTGCCGCCGGCGCTCGCGGCGATGGTCGCCGCCTGCCTGAGCCCCGACACCGGCCGCCGCCCGCCCGTGGAGCTGCTGGCGCGCCTGCTGGCCGCCCCGCCCCTCGCGCCCGGCTGGCTGCCCGGCGACATCGACCGCGAGATCCGGCGGCGCGAGGACACCCTCGTCGACGACCTGCGCGCCGTCGCCCGCGCCCGGACCCGCCGCCGGCTGCTGCTCGGCGGCGCGGCGACGGCCGGCCTCGTGGCGGCGGGCGGCGGCACCGCCCTGGCGCTGGCGCGGGGCGCCGGGGACGACCGCGCGCCCGCCGTGCCCCGCCTGCTGTGGAAGGCGACGCTGCCCGGCGGCGGCGACCTCCTGGTCCCGCGGGTCCTGGGCGGCGCGATCATCGTGTTCGGGCTGTTCGCGAAGTCGTCGGCCTACGACGCGGCCACGGGACGCGGGCTGTGGGAGGGCTGGACCTACAACGCCGCCGTGGACGGGACCCGCGTCTACGCGCGCACCGCCAAGGACGACACCGTCAGCGCGATGGACCCCCGGACCCGGGCCCCCGCCTGGAGCGCCCGCCTCCCCTCGGGCTTCGGCCTCCAGGACCTGCGCGGCCCCGACAACGGCCTGCTCGGCCTGCTCGGCCGCGACGGAACGCTCCTCGGCATGGACGCCCGCACCGGGAAGCGCCTGTGGACACGCCCCGCGGACCCGGAGGCGGACCTCAAGGGGATCCGGAGCGGCATCCTGATCGTCGCGTCCGAGCTGGAGGGGAAGATGTACTCCACCCTCACCGGACTCGACCTCAGGACCGGCGCGGTCCGCTGGTCCCGCCCCTACAGGACGCGCGGCACGATCCTGCCCGAGGGCGGGGACCTGATGTTCAACAGCCCCACCGCCGACGCCCTCGACGCCCTGTCGACCGCCACGGGCCGGACGGCCTGGACCGCCGGGATCGACGGCGGCGTCCAGACCGTCACCGTGGCGGACGGCACGGCCTACCTGGGCGGCACCGCCCTCCACGCCCTGGACGCGGCCACGGGCCGGCGCGGATGGGTCCACGAACCGGCCACCTCGGGAAGCCGGGGCCGGACCTTCCTGGTCGGCGGCGGGCGCGTCTTCATCCTCGACAACCGCCGCCTGATCGCCCTGGACGCCCGCACGGGACGCCGCCTCTGGTCGGCCGACGCCCCCGCCGACGACGACGCCCCCCTGGCCGTCGCCGGCGGCCTCGTGTGCACCGGCGCGTCCGGCCCCACCGCCCCGGGCCTCTACGGTTGGAACGCGACCACCGGCAGGCTGGAGTGGAGCCACCGCCTGCCGGCCACCGACGACACCGAGCGGTGGACCCTGACCGCCACCGGCCCGCACCTCGTGGCCGTCCAGCGGCGCGCCCTGCTCGCCTTCCGCCTCCCGGGTGGCTGAAAGCGGCCAGGGACGCCCCCCAAGATCGGTTGTAGCGTGAGCCTCGTTGCCGCCCGATCACAAGGAGCGCCCGTGCGATTCCACGTCCCGGCCCGGCGCCTGGCCACCGTCACGTTGCTCGCCGTCGCCCTGGCCCCCGCGCCCGCCCTCGCGGCCGGCCACCCCCACGGCATCAAGATCAAGGAGAACCGGCACCGCGTCGAGGCGGTCGGCGACGGCTTCACGCTGAAGCTGACCAGGCAGGGCGTTCGGCTGACCGTGGACGACGAGGAGTTCGGCGACCCGGAGGCGGGCTTCCCGATCCAGCGTTCGACGATCGACCTGACCGGCCGCCCGGCCCGCCCGTTCGAGTGCGAGAACGGCACCTACACCATCAGGACGGGCACGTTCCAGCGGACCATCCGCTTCTCCAGCCTGAACCCGCGCCCGGCCCCCTACAGCCCGGAGTTCGCCCGCGCCTTCCCCGGCGTCATGACCCCCTTCGTGGGCGTGATCGAGGGCACCGTCACCGACGCCGAGGGCCGGGAGCTGCGCATGCTGATCTCGGACCTGGCCCACGAGGAGCTGACCCCGAAGGGCTTCACCTCGATCGCCCCGATCCACGGCCTGTTCGTCGACGCGCAGGGCCGCGTCCGCGACCGGATCTCCCTGACCGGCCACTTCAGGTCCGGCCCGAACGGCGAGAAGGCGCGCTACTGGATCGAGGACCGGGGCACCTGCCGCCAGACGGCGGACCTGCCCTACGGCCCCGGCAGCGCGGGCGCGCTGGTGACGGGCCCGCTGTTCGTCCTGCCGTTCAAGGCCCCGGTCAAGAACCTGGGCTCCCACTAGCACCGACGACCTCCGTCCTTTCCAACCGCCCCACGCCTAATGCGGGTTTAACCCCGGGGTGGCTCGAATGGGGCTTCGTTCGGGGTGTGCGGCCCCGGCGGAGAGGACGGCATGAAGGTCGGTTTGGTGGCCGTGGGGATCGCGGTCGTGCTGGGCGGTTCCGCGTGCGGCGGGGACGGCGGGGACGGTGGGGTGGCCACGGCGAGGAGCGGGGCCGCCGCCACCGCGAGCGCCTCGCCCACCGCCACGCTCAGCAAGGAGGACGCGCAGCTCAAGTTCGCGCAGTGCATGCGGGAGAACGGCATCGACGTGCCCGACCCCGGCAGCGGCGACAAGCAGGTCGCCATCGGGAGGCAGGGCAAGGACCGCGAGAAGGTCGAGCGGGCCGTCGAGAAGTGCCGCTCCTACCTGGAGGCGGGCGGGGTCATCCCCGACCTCAAGGACCCGAAGGTGCACGACCAGTTCGTGAAGTTCGCCCAGTGCATGCGGCAGCAGGGGGTCGACGTGCCGGACCCCGGGCCGGACGGCAAGTGGCGGATCAACACGCAGGGCGTGCCGCCCGAGCGCCTGGAGAAGGCGCAGCAGGCGTGCCGGCACCTCACGCCGGGACGGGAACGGTGAGGCGCGTGCTGGCGGCGGGGGCGGCGGTGGCCGTCGTCGCCGGGGGCGGTGCGGCGTTCGTGCTGGACGGGGGGGACGGCGAGGCCCGGGTCGCCCAGGAGGCGCCGGCCGCCACGGCGGTCGTGAAGCGGGGCGACCTGGTGGACACCGAGACCGTGGACGGGACGCTCACCTACGCGGACGAGCGGGAGGTCCGGAGCGGGGCCTCGGGGACCGTCACCGGGGCGCCCGGGGAGGGCGCCACCGTCGAGCGGGGGGAGACCTTGCTCCGCGTGAACGGCGAGGCGGTCACGCTGATGTACGGAGGGACGCCCATGTACCGGACGATCGGCGAGGGGGACGAGGGCGGCGACGTGCGCGACCTGGAGCGCAACCTGCGCGCTCTGGGGTACGGGGACGGCCTGACCGTGGACAAGGAGTTCACCTCCGCCACCGCCGACGCCGTCCGGGAGTGGCAGGACGACCGGGGCCTGGAGGAGACCGGGAGCGTCGGGCCCGGCCAGGTCGTCTTCCTGCCCGGCGCCGCGAGGATCAAGAAGGTGACCACGCCCGAGGGCGCGCGCGCCGGCGCGGGGCAGCCGGTCCTGACCGTCACCGGCACGCGGCGGCTGGTCCGGGTCGATCTGGAGGCCGACCGGCAGGACCTGGCCCGCAAGGGGGCGCGAGTGAGCGTGGAGCTGCCCGGCGGCCAGGTGGTCGGCGGCACGGTCGCCGAGGTCGGCACCGTCGCGGTGCAGAGCGGCGACCAGCAGAACCCCAAGACCACGGTCAAGGTGGAGGTCACCCTGGACAAGGGCGCGCGGACCGGGCGGCTGGACCAGGCGCCGGTGTCGGTGCGGCTGGAGAGCGAGCGCCGCAAGGGCGTGCTGTCGGTGCCGATCGAGGCGCTGCTGGCGCTGCGCGAGGGCGGGTTCGGCGTGGAGGTCGTGGACGGCGCGGCGCGGCGGCTGGTCGCGGTGCGGGTGGGCGTGTTCGGCGGCGGCCGGGTCGAGGTGTCCGGCGGCGGCCTCAAGGAGGGCGCGAAGGTCGGGGTGCCGGTCGCATGAAAGACGGAATCGTCGAACTGGACGGCGTCACCAAGAGCTACGGCTCCGTCGAGGCGCTGCGCGGGGTGGACCTGGTCGTGGCGCCGGGGGAGATGGCGGCGATCGTGGGCCCGTCCGGGTCGGGCAAGTCCACGCTGCTGCACATGATCGGGACGCTGGACCGGCCCACCTCGGGCTCGGTGCGCATCGCCGGGCACGAGGTCGGCCGGCTGAGCGACCGGGAGCTGTCGGCGCTGCGGGCCCGGCACCTGGGGTTCGTGTTCCAGCAGTTCCACCTGGCGGCCGGGGTGAGCGCCCTGGACAACGTCGCCGACGGGCTGCTGTACGCGGGCGTGCCCCTCGGGCGGCGCCGCGAGCGGGCGGCGCGGGCCCTGGAACGGGTCGGACTCGGCCACCGCGTCGGGCACCGGCCGCACCAGATGTCCGGCGGGGAGCAGCAGCGGGTCGCGATCGCGCGCGCCGTGGTGGGCGAGCCGGACCTGCTGCTGGCCGACGAGCCCACCGGCAACCTCGACACCGCCTCGGGCGCGGAGGTCCTGGCCCTGCTGGACGAGCTGCACGCCGCCGGCACCACCATCGCGATCATCACGCACGACCTGGACGTGGCCGCGCACGCGCCGCGCCGCGTCCGGGTCCGCGACGGCCTGGTCGTCGCCGACGAGCGGGCGGGGGTGAGCGCGCCGTGAACGGTCCCGCACCGGCCCGCATGGCGGGCCGCGACGTGCTGCGCGTCGGGCTCACCGGCCTGCGCGCCCGGCCCCACCGCGCGCTCCTGTCGGCGCTGGGCATCGCCATCGGGATCGCCACCATGGTCGGCGTCATCGGCATCTCCTCCTCCAGCCGGGAGGACCTGCTGCGCCGGCTCGACCGGCTGGGCACCAACCTGCTGACCGCAACGCCGGGCGACACCCTGTTCGGCGCGAAGGCGAAGCTGCCCGTCCAGGCCCCGGCGATGGTCGGGCGCATCGGGCCGGTGACCGCGGTCGGCGCCACCGGGGCCGTCCAGGCCACCGTGCGCCGCACCGACAAGATCCCCGAGGAGGTCACCGGGGGCATCGCGGTGCAGGCCGCCTCCGCCGACCTGCCGCGCACCCTGGGCGTCGGGATGCGCCGCGGGTCCTGGCTGAACGCCGCCACCGGCCGCCATCCGGGCGTGGTGCTCGGCGCGGAGGCCGCGCGGCGGCTCGGGATCGACCGGCCCGGCGCCCAGGTGTGGATCGGCGGCCGCTGGTTCACCGTGCTCGGCGTGCTGGCGCCCGCCGAGCTGGCCCCCGAGATCGACCGGTCGGCGCTGGTCGGCTGGGAGGCCGCCGCCCGCCACCTGGGCTTCGACGGCCATCCGACGACGGTCTACGAGCGGTCGGCGGACGCGGCGGTCGCCGACGTGCGGGCGGTGCTGGCCGCCACGATCAACCCCGAGAACCCCGAGGAGGTCCAGATCAGCCGACCCTCCGACGCGCTGGCGGCCAAGGCCGCGGCCACCGGGGCCTTCACCGGCCTGCTGCTCGGCCTCGGCGCGGTCGCGCTGCTGGTCGGCGGGGTCGGGGTGGCCAACACCATGGTGGTGTCGGTCCTGGAGCGCCGCCGCGAGATCGGGCTGCGCCGCTCCCTGGGCGCGACCCGGGGCCAGGTCCGCACCCAGTTCCTGGCCGAGTCGCTGCTGCTGTCGGCGGCGGGCGGCGCCGCCGGGGTGCTGCTCGGCTCGCTGGTGACGGTGGGGTTCGCGCTCTACCGGGACTGGCCGCCGGTGGTGCCGGTGTGGGCGCCGCCGGGCGCGCTCGCGGCGACCGTGGCGATCGGCGTGGCCGCCGGGCTCTACCCGGCGACACGGGCGGCGCGACTGTCGCCGACTGTGGCCCTGGCCACGTTCTGACGTCCCGGGGCATGATTGAATTCGTCTGAGTCGTCCTCGTTCCGGGGGAGGTGTTCCGCGGCCATGCCGGTGCCACGTCCGGTGCGCGACCGCTGTCGCGAGTTCCTCGGGATCGACGACGAGATCCGCTACATCTTCCCCGCGATGGCCCACGGCGGCGGTTCGGGCTTCCTGTTCGTGGTGACCGACGCCCAGATCTCGGTGCTGTCCACCGGCTCGCTCAGCCGCAGCCGCCCCAAGAGCGTGTGGGGCAGCTACCCGCGCGGCACCCGGCTCGGGCCGGTGGAGACCGGCTCGGGCGCCTCCTTCGAGTTCGCCGGGGCGTTCTTCGAGCTCGACGACGAGTACGTCCCGGTGCTCAACGCCGCCGACGCCGAGATCTTCGACCGCGACAGCCTGCCGCGCGACCCGCTGCCCGACCTGTAGCTCACCCCGCGGCGGTCTCGGTCCGCCCGGCCGGACGCGGCCGGGCCGGGCCGCCGCCGGAGGGGCGCAGGAACAGCGCCATCACCGGCACCAGGTACAGCGCCCACATGGTGAGCTGGAGCCAGGTGATGCGCGGGGTCACGTTCAGCACGCCCTGGAACAGCGTCTGCAGCCACTGCCCGGTCCGGCCGAACTGGTCGAAGAACTCCGCCGGGGCGAGCGCCACCGCGTTCAGGCCGGGCAGCACCGACGCCTCCTGGAGGTCGTGGAAGCCGTAGCCGAACACCCCGGCCGCGACCACGATCAGCGCCGCGCCCGTCCAGGTGAAGAAGCGCTTGAGGTCCAGCTTCAGGCCGCCCCGGTACAGCAGGTGGCCGAGCACGATCGCGGTGGCGAGGCCCAGCAGCGCGCCGGTGATGGGCTGGGCCGAGCCGCCGGTCGAGCCGTTGATGTTGGTCCACAGGAACAGCGCGGTCTCCAGGCCCTCGCGGCCGACCGCCAGGAACGCCACCATCGCCGCCGCCACCGGGCCCATGCCCAGCGCCCCTTCGAGCCGGCCCTCCAGCTCGGCCCTGATCGAGCGGGCGGCGCTGCGCATCCAGAACACCATCCAGGTGACCAGCCCCACCGCGATGATCGACAGCACGCCGCCGAACAGCTCCTGGGTCCTGAACTGCATCTCCGAGGACGCCGCGCTCAGCACGACGCCGAACCCCACGCTCAGCAGCACCGCGGTGCCGATGCCCGACCACACCGGGACCAGCGCCCGCCGGTTGCCCGTCCTGACCAGGTAGGCGATGAGGATGCTGACGACGAGGGCCGCCTCCAGGCCCTCCCGCAGGCCGATGAGGTAGTTGCCCAGTAGCATCGCGGCTCCTCGGGGGCGGCGCGCCCGGGGCCCGGCGCGGCGAATGAGGTGAGGCCAACCTCATCCACTGTGCGGCCGACCGCCGCCCCCCCGCAAGGGGGACGGCGAACCGCCAGGTCAGGCCCCCGGCTCCTGCTCGGCCTCGGTCTCCAGCCGCAGGAACGCCTGCGCCACCGGCGTCGCGACCAGCTCCACCTGCCAGGGGCGCGCCCCCAGCTCGCGCAGCGCCGCGCCCACCGACGCCGCCGACACCGTGGCGGGCGGCGTCCAGGCCAGCCGCCGGACCGCCTCCGGCTGCATCAGGTTCTCTGTGGGCAGGCCGTGCTCCTCGGCGAGGCCCGTCACCACCGCGCGGGCCGCCTTGAGGCGCTCGGCGGCGGCCGGGTCGCGCTCGGCCCAGCGGTGCGGGGGCGGCGGCCCGTCGCCGGGCAGCCCGGCCTCCGGCAGCGCGCGCTCGGGCAGCGCCCGCGCCCGCGACACCGCGCGCAGCCACGCCGTCTGGTGGCGGCGCGCACCCCGGCCCCGCATGGTGGGCAGGGCCTGCAGCTCGGCGGGCGTCTTGGGGGACTTCAGCGCCAGCTCCACGATCGCGGCGTCCTGGAGGACCCGGCCCGGCGACAGGTCGCGCTCCTGGGCGATGTGGTCGCGCGCCTCCCAGACCTCGCGGACGATCGCCAGCGCCCGCCGGTTGCGGACGCGGTGGATGCCGGAGGTGCGCCGCCACGGGTCGGTGCGCGGCGGCTTGGGCGGCGTCGCCAGGATCGCCGCGAACTCCTCCAGCGCCCACTCCAGCTTGCCGCTCTCGCGCAGCATCTCCTGGAGCGCGTCGCGCAGCTCCACCAGCAGCTCCACGTCCAGCGCCGCGTACTTCAGCCAGTCCTCCGGCAGCGGCCGGGTGGACCAGTCGGCGGCCGAGTGGCCCTTCTCCAGGACGAACCCGAGCACGTTCTCCACCATCGAGCCCAGCCCGACGCGGGGATAGCCGAGCAGCCGCCCGGCCAGCTCGGTGTCGAACAGCCGGCGCGGCACCAGGCCCACCTCGGCGAGGCACGCCAGGTCCTGGTTGGCGGCGTGCAGCACCATCTCGGTGTCGGCGAGCGCCGCGTCCAGGCCGGACAGGTCCGGCAGCGCGATCGGGTCGATCAGGGCCGTCCCGGCGCCCGCGCGGCGCAGCTGGATCAGGTAGGCGCGCTGGCCGTACCGGTAGCCGGAGGCGCGCTCGGCGTCCACCGCGACCGGGCCGGTGCCGGCCGCGAACGCGGCGATGGCGCGGTCCAGCTGGGCGGCGGTGGTGATCACCGGCGGGACGCCCTCGCCGGGCTCCAGCAGGGGCTGCGCGGCGGGGGCGCCGGCAGGGGCGTCGGCGCCGCCGACGGGGCCGCCGGCCGGCGGGGCGCCCCGGTTCTGCTCCGGAAGGGGCTGCCCGGCGGCGCCGCCAGGGGTCGGCGCGGCCCCGGCCGCCTGCTCCGGACGCTCCGCCCGCGTATCGGACACTTCCACGGTCTGCGTGTTCTCCCCGGCCGCCTCGGTCTCGGACGCTGTGCTACCCACGCCCCCTACCGTACGTCGCTCAGCGGCCCGCGCCGCCGGGGCGGTCGGGCAGGGCGGCCACACCGGCGGGCGGCAGGCCCGCCGTGACGCACATCACCTCGCACCAGGCGGCCACGTGCGCGGCGATCCCGGCGGACGGATCGGCGCCGGTGGGGGACCAGGAGGCGCGCAGTTCGAGCTCGGTGGTGGAGGGCTCGCCGCGCTTGTCGCCGAAGCTCTCCGAGACCGCGCGGGTGATCGTTCCGGACTCGCCCGCGTACCCGGCCGGCTCCAGCGCCTCCAGCAGCCAGCTCCAGGCCACCGACCCGATCAGCTCGTCGGCGGCGATCTCCGGCTCCAGGTCGGCGCGGATGTAGGCCACGATCCGGAAGTCGCCCGACCAGCCGGAGCGGCCCTCGGGGTCGTACAGCACGATCAGCCGCCCGGTGGCCACCTCGGCGTCGTCGGGGCCGTCGCCCCGGTAGACGCTGGCCGACAGCGCCGCCGAGTAGGGCGCCAGGCGCTGGGGGGCGGGCATGTCCTCCAGCTCCAGCTCGGGCCGCAGCGGGGGCCCGTCGAGGATGGCGCGCAGGGTGTCCAGGGCCCGCTGGAACGGCGGCGGGTTCACCCGGACACCGGGCGGCGGGGCCGGGACGCGGTGCGGGGGCGCGGCGGGATCGGCGACGGGGGGAAGGGGTGGGGATGCAGGCACGGCACAGGTTTCGTCTCGGGGGCCGGGCCGGTCAGGCGGAGGTCCGCTGGGCGGCGGTCCGGCCGGACGCGGGGGAGTGAGCGGAGGAGGGCGCCGCGGGCTCGCCGACCAGGACCGCCGAGCCGCAGTCCACGCAGACGCGCTCGGGGCAGTCGGCGCCGTGCCCGTCGGGGCAGGGCGGCTGTTCGAAGGCACGTTCGCCACCGCAGGTGGAGCAGTGCACAGGGGGACCTCCCTCGGCTATGACACGCATCACGTTCGCACGAGCGGGTGACAGAATGCGGGACTTCGCTCGGCGTGTCCGGAACTTGGGAACTCTCGCGGCCCCCGAAAGGGCTCCAGGAGACCCCGGGAGGGCCGCCGGGCGCGTTCCGGCGGGCCGGTGCACCGTCCCGGGGGATCCGTGGGACCATCGTGACGTGGCTGTTGACCCTGGTCTTGACGAGAGCGCCTTCCTGCGCGCGTGCCGCCGCCTGCCGGTGCCGCACACCCCCGTGTGGTACATGCGCCAGGCCGGCCGCTCCCTGCCCGAGTACCTGCGGGTGCGCGAGGGCGTGGCGATGCTGGAGGCGTGCGCCCGCCCCGACCTCATCGTGGAGATCACGATGCAGCCGGTGCGCCGGTACGGAGTGGACGCGGCGATCTTCTTCAGCGACATCATGGTGCCGCTGCGGGCCATCGGCGTCGATCTGGACATCAAGCCGGGCGTGGGCCCGGTGATCGCCGACCCGATCCGGGACGCGGCGGGGCTGGACGTGCTGCGCCCGCTGACCCCGGACGACGTGCCGTACGTGACCGAGGCGGTCGGCGGCCTGGTGGGCGAGCTGGGCGCGACCCCGCTGATCGGGTTCGCGGGCGCGCCGTTCACGCTGGCCTCGTACCTGATCGAGGGCGGCCCGTCCAAGAACCACGACCACACCAAGGCGATGATGTACGGCGAGCCCGAGCTGTGGGCCCGCCTGATGGACCGGCTCGCCGACATCACCATCGCGTTCCTGAAGGTGCAGATCGCCGCCGGGGCGAGCGCGGTGCAGCTGTTCGACTCCTGGGTCGGGGCGGTGGCCCCGCAGGACTACCGCGAGTCGGTGCTGCCCTTCACCAGCCGGATCTTCCGCGAGCTGGAGGGGCTGGGCGTGCCGCGCATCCACTTCGGCGTCGGCACCGGCGAGCTGCTGGGCCTGATGGGCGAGGCGGGCGCGGACGTGGTCGGCGTCGACTGGCGGGTGCCGCTGGACGAGGCGGTGCGCCGCGTCGACCCCGGCAAGGCGCTGCAGGGCAACCTGGACCCCGCGCTGCTGTTCGCGCCGTGGGAGGTCGTGGAGCGCCGGGCGCGCGACATCCTGGACCGCGGCCGCACCGCCGAGGGCCACATCTTCAACCTGGGCCACGGCGTGCTGCCGTCCACCGACCCGGACGTGCTGGCGCGGCTCACCGACTTCGTGCACGAGACCTCCGCCGCCGGGCGCTGACCCGGCGGCCGCCCCGGGACGCGCGGTCCCGGGGCGCCGGTGCGGGTGCCGGTGCCGGGCTCAGGGCGCCGGGGGCCCCTTTGGCCGGGTGTCCTCGCCCGCGCCGACGGGCTCGGGGGCGCTCGGCGGGCCGCCGGCGCGGAAGCGGTCGCGCAGCCGGTGTCGCACGGCCAGCACCGGCAGGCCGAGCGCGGCGATCACGATCAGGAACGGCAGCAGCCAGCCGAACACCGTCGCGAGCACGGCGACCGTGGCGGTGAAGGCGTTCCATCCGTTGCTCAGCCCGTCGCCGAACCCGCTGCGCTCCTTGGGCGCGGGCTTGGCGGGCGGGGTGGGCGGCGGCACCAGCGTGACGGTCACGGTGGCGTAGGCGGTGCGCTCGCGCAGCGACTTCTGCTGCGCCTGCAGCGACTCCAGGTCCGACTGGCGGCGCGACAGCTCCTCCTCCAGCTTGAGGATCTCCTCGATGGAGCCGGTGCGGTTCAGCAGCTTGCGGATCGAGGCGAGGGTGTGCTCGGCCGACTTCACCCGGCTGTCCACGTCGGCGACCTCGCCGGTGACGTCCGCGGCCTGCTGCTGCAGCGACAGCTTGGTGCCGAGCTTGGAGGACAGCTCGCCCAGCACCGCCGCGTACTTGGCCGAGGGGATCTTCAACGCCACGGTGGAGCCGGGCGGGTCGCTCCTGGAGGTCTCGTTCTCGACGTAGCCGCCCGCGTCGAGGGTGAGCTGCTTGGCCTGGGTCGCCGAGGCGTCCACGTCCTTGCTGCGCACGCGCAGCTGGGCGCTGTAGACGACCGACCGGGCGAGATTGGGGGCGTTGGGCCGGTTCGGGGTCCGGGCGCGGTTCTTCGCGCCGTCCGCGCCGGCGGGGGCCTCGGCGGCGCCCGTCCGCCCGGGTGCCTCCCGGGCGGACGAGGCTGCGCCGCGGTCGCTGTTCCCTCCGGCGCAGGCCGCCGTGGGAGCGGCCAGCAGCAGGAGGAGCAGCGTGCACATGACGGTCTTGACGCTCATGACGGTCCGCATGGTTGTTTGACGATGTGTCCGATATCACCGTTCAGCGTTCGGTGTCGCGGTCCGGACACGATGCGGACGCGCCCCGGTCACGGCTGGTCGGTGAGGATCGTGGTGCCGTCGCCCGCCCGCATCCAGAACCGCCCGGTGCCCGGCACCCGCACCGGCGCGAGCAGGAGGCCGCCCTGCGGGGCGACCAGCGTCGTGCCGGTGGGCCGCCACGCCGACCCGTCGTAGCGCAGGACGATCAGGCGGCCGGGCGCGGCGGGGTCGTGGCGGTGCGCCCAGAACGAGCCGTCGGGGTCGCGGTGGAAGCCGTCCGGCGCCTCGGCGCCCGGCGGCACCTGCGCTTTGCTCCAGGCGGTGCCGTCCCAGTGCCACAGCAGCGCGGTGCGCGCGCCGCCCGACCCGAACTCCTGGTCGCCGCCGGCCACCCACACGTCGTCGGAGGCGATGGCGAGGACGTCGTTCGGCAGCCCGACCTCGTAGGTGAGCGGGGGCAGCGGGACCGCGCGCCAGGCCGTGCCGTCCCAGTGGCGCGCGGCGGGCTTGCCGTAGCCGCTGTCCAGTTCGCCGATCATCCACACGTCGTCGGGCGTGCGGGCGTCGAAGACCCGCACCTGGTGCAGACCGCTGTCGGGATAGGTTGTCCAGCCCGAGCCCGACCAGCGGTACAGGTGGTGGGCCTGGTCGGTGCCGCCGTTGAGGAACAGCCCGGCGGGCGTGGCCTTGACCTCGGGGTACCGGATGATCCACATGGTGAGGCCGGGCGGCGGCGCGACGGACTCGAAGGCGGTGCCGGTGAAGCGCGCCAGGTAGGGGGTGGTGCGGTCCTGGTCGGCCCGCACCCACCCGGACACCCACACGTCCGAGGGGGAGAGGGCGGCGACCGAGCGGAGGCCGCCGTTGCCGGACCAGTTCCGGATGGGGTGCTCCTTCCAGCCCCGCCCGTCCCAGCGTCGGGCGACGGGGTTGCCGCCGACGGTCTTGCCGGTGCCGGGGATGGGGCCGGGCACGGTCATCTCGCCCTGCACGCCGACGAACCACACGGCGTCGGGCGCGGCCGCGGCGAGGCCGTGGACGCTCTTGGCCGGCCACAGGAACGGCAGGCCGACCTTGCGCAGCGTCGTCTCGGCGGCGCGGGCGGCGGCGGGCCGGGCGATCCCGGCGGCGAACGCGCCGGCGGCCAGCGCGCCGCCGCCGAGCGTCCGGAGGGCGTCGCGCCTGGTCAGGGCGTTGTGGAACGGAAAGTCGGGCATGGGGCTCCTCGGCTCCGGGGGACGAGCGACAGCGCCAGTATTCACTGGGTAGATCATGTCTGGCTTGTCCGGCGGTGACAAGAACCGTCGCGCCACCCCGGTGCGGGGTCCGCGGGACCGTCTGGAAGGGTGGTGGCCATGAGCGGTTCCTCGCATGTCGTAGTCGTCGGCGGCGGCATCGCGGGCCTCGCGGCCGCGCGGCTGCTGGCCCGCGGCGGCGCGCGCGTGACGGTGCTGGAAGGGTCGCCGCGGATCGGCGGGAAGCTCCAGGTCGGCGAGGTCGGCGGGCTGCCGGTGGACGAGGGCGCCGAGTCGATGCTGGCCCGCCGCCCCGAGGCCGTCGAGCTGGTGCGCGAGCTCGGCCGCGGCGGCGACCTGGTCAACCCCGGCACCACCTCCTCGGCGATCCTCAGCCGCGGCGCGCTGCGCCGCCTGCCCGCCGGGCAGGTCATGGGCGTCCCCTCGGACCTGCGCGCGCTCGCGGCCTCCCAGGTGCTGTCCCCGGCCGGGACGGCGCGCGTCCCGCTGGACCTGGTGCTGCCGGAGACCCGGCGCGGCGCCGACGTGTCGGTGGCCGACTTCATCGGTGCCCGGATGGGCCGCGAGGTGGTGGACCGGCTGGTCGAGCCGCTGCTCGGCGGGGTGTACGCCGGGCGCGCCGAGCTGCTGTCGTTCGACTCCACGCTGGCGGCCGTCGCCTCGGCCGCGCGCTCGCACCGGTCGCTGATCTCGGCCGTGCAGTCGGTGCGGGCCGCCGCGCCCGCCGACCCCGGGCCGGTGTTCGCGACGCTGCCCGGCGGGCTCGGCACGCTGCCGCACCTGGTCGCCGCCGACATCGAGGCCGCCGGGGGCACCGTGCGCACCGGGGCGACGGTCCGCGAGCTGCGCCGCCGCACCGGCGGCTGGCGGCTGGTGGTCGGCTCGGCCCGCGAGCCCGAGGTCCTGGACGCCGACGCCGTCGTGGTGGCGGTGCCCGCCGCGCCCGCCGCGCGGCTGCTGGCCGAGGACGTGCCCGCGGCCGCGCGCGAGCTGGAGCGCATCGAGTACGCCAGCATGGCGATCGTCACGCTGGTCTACCCGGCCTCGGCCTTCCCCCGGCTGCCGCGCGGCAGCGGCTACCTGGTCCCGGCGGTGGAGGGGCGGCAGGTCAAGGCCGTCACCTTCAGCTCGGTGAAGTGGCCGCACCTGCGCGAGCGCGACCCCGGGCTGATCGCGGTGCGCGCCTCGATCGGCCGGTACGGCGAGGAGCACGTGCTGCAGCGGCCCGACGAGGACCTCAAGGCCGCCGCGATGACCGAGCTGGCCACCACCGCGCGCATCGCCGAGCTTCCGGTGGACGCCCGGGTCACGCGCTGGGGCGGCGGCCTGCCGCAGTACAACGTCGGGCACGCCGACCGGGTCGCGCGGGTGCGCGCGGCCGTCGCAGGTCAGCCGGGCCTCGCCGTGGCGGGCGCCGCCTACGATGGGCTGGGCGTCCCGGCCTGCATCGCCACCGCCCGCGCGGCGGCGGCACGGGTACTGGAGTTTCTGGAGAGTCGGGGAGGAACGAAGCATGGCAGCGACGGAGAAGGCCAAGCCGAAAGCACGGGACCTGAACCAGGTGATCCGCTACACGATGTGGTCGGTCTTCCGGGTGAAGAGTCCCGGTGAGTTCGGCGAGCGCGACGCGGTCGAGGTGCAGGAGGTGCTCGACCAGGCCGCCCAGAAGGACGTGGTGACGCGCGGCCTGTACGACGTGGCCGGGCTGCGCGCCGACGCCGACTACATGTTCTGGTGGCACGCGTCGGACTCCGACGCCCTTCAGGACGTGTACGCCCGCTTCCGCCGCACCGCCGTGGGCCGCGCCAGCGAGCCGGTGTGGTCGCAGATGGCGCTGCACCGCCCCGCCGAGTTCAACAAGAGCCACATCCCGGCGTTCCTGGCGGAGGAGGAGCCGCGCGCGTACGTGTGCGTCTACCCGTTCGTGCGCTCCTACGAGTGGTACCTGCTGCCGGACGAGGAGCGCCGCGCCATGCTCGCCGAGCACGGCAAGATGGCGCGCGGCTACCCCGACGTGCGGGCCAACACCGTCGCCTCGTTCGCGCTCGGCGACTACGAGTGGATGCTGGCGTTCGAGGCCGACGAGCTGCACCGCATCGTGGACCTGATGCGGCACCTGCGCGGCTCGGACGCCCGTCGGCACGTCCGCGAGGAGGTGCCGTTCTACACCGGGCGCCGCCGCTCGGTCGCCGAACTGGTCGCCAACCTGCCGTAGGGGCGGGAGGCGCGCCGGGGACGGGCCTGCGGGCCCGTCCGGCGATCGGGGCGCCGCGCCGCGGGGGTTCCGGTTGTCCCAACTCCCCCGAAGGCGCGGCAAAGCGCAGGTAAAGTGCTGGCCGTGACTACAGCTCCCCCCAAACACGCCCGCGGAAAGCACGCCAAACCGTCGTCCGGAATCTCCGCCCGATGGAACCGGATGATCAAGAACGCGGCGTTGGGGGAGCCCGGCCGCCGCCGGCTGATCGCGGCCGGGACGGGCACCGCCTCGGTGGGGCTGCTGGCGGTCGCGACCGTGGTGGGCCTGTCGGCGACCGACTCCCGCCAGGCGCCGCGCGCCGAGACGGCCGCCGCCCGGCAGGCCCCGAACGCGCCCGCCGCCGCCCCGCGGTCCAGCGCGACCGCCGACGACGACCCCGAGGGGCTGTCGGACGCGCTGCCCTACCTGGAGGGCAAGGACAAGGACCGGAAGGCCACCGGGCACGTCAAGGAGATCCGGCGCTCGGGCGACTTCGTGCGGATCTACACCGACCTCGAAGAGGGCGACGAGAACTCCGAGCCAGCGGTGTCGCTGTGCGAGTGGACCACCCAGTTCCTGCGCGACGGCGGCGACGAGGCCCCGCGCGTGTTCGTGCACGGCAGGAGCGAGGGCAACGGCAGCGTCGTGCTGGCCAACAAGCAGAGCGACAAGGACGACTGCGAGGTCGGCGAGACCCGCTGACGCCGCGGCGGCCCGCCGCGTGCCGGCGGTGCCGCGCGGAGCGGGCTCAGCCGCCCGCCTCGTCCTCGCGCGGGCCGCGGACGGCCCCGAACCGGCCCCGCTGCGCGTCGGCGAACGGCCGCGGCGGCCGCCGCTCGGGCTTGGGGTCGGGCGCCTCGAAGACCTCGCGCAGCAGGGGCTCGGCGATCCCGGCCGTGCCCAGCGCCGCGAACCGCGCCAGCGGCGCGTCCGGCCGGCCCGCCAGCCGGTCGTGGTCGCCGTGCAGGCGCCGGCGCACCGCCCGGCCCCGCCGGGTCGGGCGCGGCGCGCCCACCCAGGGGCGGCTCAGCAGGCCCGCCTCCTGCAGCGCGGCGGCCACCCCGTCCACCGGCGGCGAGCCCGCCACCGCCCGCACGAGCTGCCCGAACGGCCGCCCGGCGGGCGGGATCTCGGCCAGCGCGATCGCCTGCAGCACGTCGTCGGCGTACGCCTCGCCGTCCCGCTCGACCGCCTCCACCCGCCGCGTGCCGCGCGGGACGCGGATGCGGCGGTCGGCGTGCAGGGCGAGCAGGACGGTCTGCGCGGCGCGCTCCGGTCCGCCGCACAGATAGGCGATCTCGTAGGTGCCCAGTTGCTCGTCCATCGCCGCCCCTCGTCCGCCGCCACCCCTGGTCCGCGCGGCGTAGGTCCCCATGGTTGGACGCCCGAACCGGGCCCGGGGTTGCGGTCAGGCGGCGACGGAGTGCGTTCGGCCGCTCACTCGGCGGGCTCCAGGGTGAGGCTGATGCTGTTGATGCAGTAGCGCTGGTCGGTGGGCGTCGGGTAGCCCTCGCCCTCGAAGACGTGGCCGAGGTGGGAGTCGCAGGTCGCGCACCGCACCTCCACCCGCGTCATGCCCAGCGACCGGTCCTCGATCAGGGTCACCGCGTCCGAGTCCGTCGGCGCGAAGAACGACGGCCAGCCGCAGTGGGAGTCGAACTTGGTCTCCGACCGGAACAGCTCGGTCCCGCAGGCCCGGCACCGGTAGACGCCGACGGTCTTGGTGTCGGTGTACTCGCCGGTGAAGGGGCGCTCGGTGCCCGCCTCGCGGAGCACGTGGTACTCCTCCGGGCTGAGCCGGGCCTTCCACTCGTCCTCGCTCTTGCGGATCTTCTCCATGCTCAGACGGTACCTCGCCGCCGGAGACTGTCGGTGCCCCGCGTTAGCGTGGTCGCATGGCCGCGCCACACATCGAGATCCCGGTAGGGGATCGGCTCGTCAAGGTCAGCAATCCCGACAAGGTCTACTTCCCCGAGCACGGCTACACCAAGCGGCGGCTGGTGGAGTACTACCTCGCGGTGGGCGAGGGCGTCCTGCGCGCCACGCGGGACCGGCCCACCACCCTGGAGCGCTGGCCGTCGGGGGTGTTCGAGGGGGCCCGGCTCGCCACCCGCGCCGACGCGCGCGGCGCGGACGCCTTCTACCAGAAGCGCATCCCCAAGGGCGCGCCCGACTGGGTGGAGACCGCCCGCATCGAGTTCCCGAGCGGCCGCACGGCCGACGAGGTGATGCCGACCGAGGAGGCGGTGATCGCCTGGGCCGCCAACCTCGGCACGCTGACCTTCCACCCCTGGCCGGTGCGCGGCGGCGACGTCGACCACCCCGACGAGCTGCGCATCGACTTCGACCCCCAGTCGGGGACGGGCTTCCCCGACGCGGTGCGGGTCGCGCTGGGCCCGGCCCGCGAGCTGCTGGACGAGCTGGGCTTCACCGGGTTCGTCAAGACCTCGGGCAAGGCGGGGGTGCACATCTACGTGCGGATCGAGCCGCGCTGGACGTTCACGCAGGTGCGGCGGGCGGCGCTGGCGTTCGCGCGCGAGGTCGAGCGGCGCGCCCCCGAGCAGGTCACCACCAAGTGGTGGAAGGAGGAGCGCGGCGAGCAGGTCTTCATCGACTTCAACCAGAACGCCCGCGACCGCACCATCGCCTCCGCCTACAGCGTCCGGCCGCTGCCGCACGCGCCGGTGTCGGCCCCGGTGACCTGGGACGAGCTGCCCGACGTCGATCCGCACGACTTCACGATCGCGACGATGCCCGAGCGGTTCGCCAAGGTCGGCGACCTGCACGCCGCCATCGACGACGCCGCGTTCCCGCTCGACGGGCTGCTGGAGCTGGCCGACCGCGACGAGGCCGACCGGGGCCTCGGCGACATGCCCTACCCGCCCAACTACCCGAAGATGGCCGGCGAGCCCAAGCGCGTCCAGCCCAGCAAGGACACCGACCGCAAGGGCTGAGGCCCCTTTCGGGATGTTCTCCGCGAAAGCGGAGGAAAGGGATACTTTGTAAAGGCGGTGGGCCGGGGCCGTACGGCCCCGGCCCACCGGTCGCGGATCAGAAGAACCGCTTGGGCTGCACCGGCAGCTCCACGTCGGACGGGCCTGTCCACGCGCCGCGCGGCGCGATCATCGAGGCGGGCGCGGTGTCGTCACCGATCACCACCGGGACGCTGACCGAGCTGCGGCCGAGGTCCACCGTCACCTTCGTGCCGGTGGGGGTGTCGGAGTTGTAGTCGCGGTCGGTCCCGGCCAGCACCAGCGCGAGCCGGTGCCCCTTCTTGAAGACGTACTCCTGCGCGAGCGTCTCCCACCGCACGCTGTAGTAGGCGCCGGGGGTGAGGGGGGTCGGGTTGCTCAGCGACTTGCGGTTCTGGGCGTCCAGCCAGCCGCGCGCCACGACGTTCACCGCGCTGGTGCGCGTCTTGGTGCGGGTCTGCTTGTAGCAGGCGTCGTCCTCGGCGGTGCTCTCGCCGTGGCAGCTCTCGGTGGCCAGGGTCTCGATGCCCGAGCCCGCGCCGAGGTAGTCGATGCGGGTGTCCTCGCCGAAGTCCACCAGCAGCGCGGTGAGGTTGGCGGTGGGCTTGTCGAGGCTGACCTGGAGCTTGGCGGTGGGGGAGCCGGACAGGCGCGCGCTCTTGGGCAGCGGGCCCGACACGTAGGCCAGCCGGAAGGGCTTGGCGGTGGTCGGGTCGGAGACCATCTCGCCCTCGCTGTGGCCGGTGCCGCGGGGGCCGGGCGCGTCGGTGTAGGTCGCGGTGGTGTTCTTGCGGACCGGCTCGCGGCCGAGGGTGCCGTCGGGCTGCGGGTTCAGCGCGAGCGCCTGGGCGTCGGGCGCGGGCCAGTCGGACTGGGTGATCCACTGGTCCGGGCCGATCTCGATGTCGGCGCGCGGCTGCGCGAGGACGTCATTGTCGATCTTGTGCAGCTCGTGGTCGAACCACTTGTGCAGGGTGTCGACCCACAGCTCGCGGCGGGTGTCGAACGGGTCCACGTGGCCGCGCTGCGACAGCCAGACCTTGCGGCGCACGTTGTTCTTCGCCAGGCCCGCCCACCACTTGCTGAAGTGGTCGGTCTTGACGTTGAGGTCGTTGACGCCGTGGAAGGCGAACACGCTGGCGCGCACGTCGTCCACGTCGCCGATGGTGCCGTCGCGGTGGTCGGCGGTCTTCCAGTAGGCGTTGTAGTTGCCGGTGGCGTCGTCCTCGCCGCGGTGCATCTCGTCGCGGACGGCGGCGCACTTGGCGTCGGGGTCGGTGTCGACGTACTGCGACAGCCAGGGCTGGTAGTTGTTGGAGAACTTCACGCCGTTGTTGCGGCTGTAGTCGTACCAGCTGCTGATGGCCGAGATCGGGACGATGGTCTCCAGGCCGCGCACGCCGGTGGCGGCCACGCCGTTGGCCAGGGTGCCGTCGTAGGACTTGCCGATCATGCCGGTGCGGCCGGTGGTCCAGTCGGCGGAGACGGCCTTGCCGTCGGCCCCGTAGGCGGTGGCGCGGCCGTTCAGCCAGTCGATGACGGCCTTGACGCCCAGGATGTCGGACGGGCCGCCGCTGACCGGGCAGCCGTCGGACTTGTTGGTGCCGAGCATGTCCACCGCGAGGAAGGCGTACCCGCGCGGGACGAAGTAGTTGTCGTAGTACAGCGGGAACTTCACCGGGTTCCCGGCCGCGTCGTAGACCTTGCGCTCGCCCTCGTTGCCGCGCCCCGAGTTGTCGTAGTAGGGGCTGGCGTCCATGACCACCGGCACCTTGAGGCCCTCGCGGGTCTCCTTGGGCCGGATGATGTCCACGTTGACGCGGTCGCGCCTGCCGTCGCCGTCGCCGTCCACCGGCGACTCGACCGAGACGTGCTCGCGGATCGCGTCGCGGTAGGAGAAGACCGGCTGGGTGACGCCGTCCTTCACCACGATCTCGGGGGCGGCGGCCTGGGCCGGCACGGCGGCCAGCGTGCCGCCGGCCAGGGCGGTCAGGGTGAGCGTGGCGAGGACGACGCCGCGCGGGGTCCGTCTCAGGGATCGCCTGGGCAACCCGCACCTCCGGGGGAGTATGAAAATGATCTCTACGGGGGCAGGGTCCTCGGTCCGGGCGCCCCGCTCAAGGGCGGTGCCGCAGGAACGGCGGCCGATATTGGGCACATGTTGCCGTTGTCTTTCACGGTCTGACCGAAAAGCGATTTGTGTCCGGTCTCTCAGCGGGTCGGAGCGTGGCCGGCGCGGGGCGGGGCAGGATCACGGCGAGCGGTACCGAGAGCATCGAGGACGAGGAGCGGGGAGCACACGATGGGCTGGAGCTACCGAAAATCGATCAAGGTGGGGCCCTTCCGCATCAACCTGTCCAAGCGCGGCGTGGGGCACAGCGTCGGCGGCCGGGGCGCGCGCTACACGCGCGGCGCGGACGGGCGCAAGCACATGACGCTCCGCCTCCCGGGCGGCTTCTCCTGGCGGCGCCAGGTCGGCGGCGGCGGCCGCCGCACGCGCTCGCGCCGCTACTGAGCGCGGGCGCGCTTCCAGGGCCTGACCCGCCGCGGCGGGCCGCCTCCGAAATCCCTGGGCGGAGGCGGCCCGCAACGGCGTTCAGGCACGGTCAGGGGACGAGCCCCTTGGACCGGGGCTTTGAAACGCCGGTCAGGCGCGTGCCCGGTTGACCGCCGACAGCACGGCCCGGACCGACGCGCCCAGCACCGAGGTGTCCAGCGCCGCGCCCCACAGCGTGGCCCCGTCCACGCGGCACTCGGCGTAGGCGGCGGCGCGGGCGCCCGTGCCGGGCTCGACGGCGTGCTCGGCGTAGTGCAGCACGTCCACCTTGACCCCGGCCGACGCCAGCGCGTCGGTCAGCGCCTCCAGCGGCCCGTTGCCGACGCCGGTGTGCTCGCCCTCGACGCCGTCCACGCGCAGCACCCCGGTGAAGTCGTGCCGCGCGGGGCCGCTGTGGCCGGTGCGCCACTCCACCAGCGTGACCGGGCCGTCGTCGGCGCGGTCCAGGTACTCGGCGCGGAACAGCTCCCACAGCTCGGCGCCGGTCATCTCCTCGCCGCTGGCGTCGGTGGCGCGCTGCACCGCCCGCGCGAACTCGATCTGCATCCGGCGCGGCACCTCCAGCCCGTACCCGGTGCGCAGCAGGTAGGCGACGCCGCCCTTGCCGGACTGGCTGTTGACGCGGATCACGGCGGTGTAGTCGCGGCCCACGTCGGCGGGGTCGATCGGCAGGTACGGCACCTCCCAGGGGGCCTGCCCGGCCGGGACGCCCAGCGCCTCGGCGCGGGCGGCGTGCGCGGCCATGCCCTTGCCGATGGCGTCCTGGTGGGTGCCGGAGAACGCGGTGTAGACGAGGTCGCCGCCGTAGGGGTGGCGCTCGTGCACCGGCAGCCGGTTGCAGTGCTCGACGGTGCGCCGGATCTCGTCGATGTCGGACAGGTCCAGCATCGGGTCCACGCCCTGGGCGTGCAGGTTGAGGGCCAGCGTGACCAGGTCCACGTTGCCGGTGCGCTCGCCGTTGCCGAACAGGCAGCCCTCCACGCGCTGCGCCCCGGCGAGCACCGCCAGCTCGGCGCAGGCCACGCCGGTGCCGCGGTCGTTGTGCGGGTGCACCGACAGGATCACCGCGTCGCGGCGGGCCAGGTGCCGGTCCATGTACTCGATCTGGTCGGCGTAGACGTTGGGGGTGGCGATCTCCACGGTGGCCGGCAGGTTGAGGACCACCGGCCGGTCCGGGCTCGCGTCCCACAGCGCGGTCAGGCCGTCGCAGACCTCCAGCACGTAGTCGGGCTCGGTCAGGTTGAACACCTCGGGGGAGAACTGGAAGCGCACCGGCGGCCCCGGGCGCGCGTCGGCGAGCCGCGCCAGGTGCGCCGCCGCGTCCTCGATCAGCGTGCGCAGCGCCGGGCGGTCGTGGCCGAGCACGGTGTCGCGCCAGGTCGGCGCGGTCGCGGTGTACAGGTGCACCACCACGTTGGCCAGGCCCTCGACGGAGGCGAAGGTGCGGTCGATCAGGTCGCGGCGCGCGGCGGTGAACACCACGACGGTGACGTCGTCGGGCACCGCGCCGGTCTCGGCCAGGTGCCGCACGAAGTCGAAGTCGGCCTGGCTGGCCGAGGGGTAGCCGACCTCGATCTCCTTGAAACCCATGGCCAGGAACAGGTCGAACATGCGGCGCTTGCGGGCCGGGTCCATCGGCTCGGCCAGGGCCTGGTTGCCGTCGCGCAGGTCCACCGGCACCCACAGCGGCGCGCGCTCGATGCGCCGGGACGGCCAGGCGCGCTCGAACCCGGGGACGGTGACGCGCTCGTGCGCGGGCCGGTAGCGGTGGGACGGCATGGCGCCGCCGCGCTGGGGGTTCCAGGCGGGGGCGCCGGAGGGCACGGGCCCGGCGGGGGTGCGCAGGGTCGGGAAGGGGGCGTCGGCGCGCACGGTGGTGCGCGGGGCCGGAGAGTCGTTCACGGAGATGTCGTCCTCGCGGGTCGCGGTCGGGAGACCGGCAGCGCCGAACCCCGCGGCGGGGTGCCGGTCGGTTCAGGCCCCGCCGCGGCGTCCGAGAAGGAGACCCCACGACTGCATGGGCGGTACCCTAGTCACTCATCAGCTCCTCAGACAACCTGAGAGGTGGACGGCGCCATGCCGCTCGGCCCCCTGCGTCCCAGCCCGCTCGTCGAGCAGGCCGCCCGCCGCCTGCGCGAACAGATCGCCGAAGGCCACTGGCCGGTCGGCGCGAAACTGCCCGGCGAGACCACGCTCGCCAAGGAGCTGGGCGTCGGCCGCTCCACCGTCCGCGAGGCGCTGCGCGCCCTCGCGGGGGCGGGCCTGGTGCGGGCGCGGCAGGGCGCGGGCGTGTTCGTCATCGCCGCCGAGCCGGAGGAGGACTGGCGGACGCGGCTGCGCCGCGCCTCGGTCGCCGACGTCTACGAGATCCGCATGATGATCGAGGTGCGGGCCGCCGAGCTGGCCGCCGAGCGCCGCACCGACGCCGACCTCGCCGACCTCGACCGGGCCCTGGAGCGCCGGAACGCCGCCGCCGAGCGGGAGGGGGACGAGGCGTTCATCGACGCCGACATCGCGCTGCACCAGGCCGCCGTGCGCGCCGCGCACAACCCGGTGCTGGCCGACCTGTTCGCCGAGTTCGCGCCCGTGCTGCGCGAGGGGCTGCTGGACCTGCTGCGGCTGATCGACGCGCGCGCCGCCGACGCCGGGCACGGCCGCGCCGCGCACGCCGCGCTGGTGGCCGCGATCCGCGAGCGCGACGCCGCGGCGGCGGGCCGGGTGATCGATGCCGAGCTGCGGCAGACGCTGGCCTACCTCAGCGGCGCCGGGCGCTAGCGGGACGTCCCTTTTGTCGCTTGCCGTCCGATCCGTAGAGTGGGCGCGTGGAGATCACCCCGATGCTGCCCGAGCACGCCGACGCCGTGCTCGCCATCTTCCAGGCCGGGATCGACGGCGGCAACGCCACCTTCGAGACCGCGTGCCCCACCTGGGAGAAGTTCTCGTCCGGCAAGCTGCCCGAGCACCGCTTCGTGGCGTGCGAGGACGGCCGCGTGCTGGGCTGGGTCGCGCTGTCGCCGATCTCCGACCGGCCGGTGTTCGCGGGCGTCGCCGAGGTGTCGATCTACATCGACCCCGCCGCGCAGGGGCGCGGCCTCGGGCGCGCGCTGCTCGGCGCGGTCGTCGAGTCCAGCGAGCGCGGCGGGGTGTGGACGCTCCAGGCCGGGATCTTCCCGGAGAACGCCGCCAGCATCCGGCTGCACGAGGCGTTCGGCTTCAAGACGCTGGGGATCCGCGAGCGGATGGGCCGGCACGACTTCGGCGGCGGGACGCGGTGGCGCGACGTGGCGCTGCTGGAGCGCCGCAGCCCCGTGGTCGTCTAGCGGGACGGCCCCCGTGCGGACCCGCGCCATGCCCCGGTATGGCGCGGATCACCGCACCTCTCGATTATGCCAGCGAACAGTGGCATAGTGCGCCCATGAAGCGATCTCTGGCGGCGCTCGCCGCCCTGGGCCTGGTGCTGGCGGGCACGCCCGCCGCCCAGGCCGACGCCCCCCGCCCCTGGCACGACGTCAAGCTCCCGTTCCTGTGGCCGGAGACCCAGTTGCACACGCTGGCGGCCGGATCCCCCGACAGCGTCTGGATCGGGGGACTGCAGGGCAAGTACTGCGTCCCCAACGGCAAGCCGTTCGAATGCCTCGTCCGGTCCGACGGCAACCCGGTCGTGCGCCGCTGGAACGGCGAGAAGTGGGTGGAGTACCCGCTCAACGGCCTGGCCGACGGCACCGGGGCCGTCCACGACATCGCCGTCGCGAAGGGGGAGGTGTGGATCGCGGCCGGGGGCGGCTACGTGGGGCGCTTCAACGGCTCGTCGTTCCAGAAGGCACCCTCGCCGGAGGGCACGGGGGTCCTGAGCCTCTACGGCGGCGCCGCGGGCCTGTGGGCGAGCCTGGGCTGGGGCAAGCTGTACCGCTGGAACGGCTCGGCCTGGACCAAGGAGGTCTTCCCCGGGGGCGACGGCGCGGTCCCGCCGCTGGAGGGCCGCGGCCCCTCCGAGGCGTGGACGCTCTGGAAGAACGGGAAGGGCGACGCCGGCCTGATGCGCTGGGACGGCGCCACCTGGCGGAAGGTCACCGAGCTGCCGGTCGGCGGCGAGTTCAACAGCGCCTACGACTTCACCGTCTCGGGCAACGGCGACGTCTACTCGATCGACGCCGCGCCCGGCGGCCAGGGCAAGCCCAACGCCGTCCACCGCTACCGCGCCGGAGCCTGGTCCCAGGTGGCGGTCCCGGCCGGGTACCAGGTCCGGGACCTGATCACCGACGGCAAGGGCGTGACCTGGGCCTACGGCGGCGCGCCCGACGGCAACGGCGCCCTGCTGCGGCGCGATGGCGACACCTGGACCGTGACCCCGGTCCCGGCGGACTTCTCGCTGGACGAGCCGGTCCCCGTTCCCGGCACCGACATCCTGTGGGGCCTGGCGATGAAGTACAACAAGCAGGTCAGGAGCAACTTCTGACCCGGCGGGCCACGGCCGCCGCCCCGCGCCGGGGCGGCGGCCGCCTCCGGCGGCTCAGAACTCGAACAGGCCCGCCTTCTCGCGGGTGTAGGCCAGCACCGAGTCGTGGCCGTAGCCGCTGTCCTTCACGCCCTCCAGCGGGAACATCACCTTGCGGAAGGTGTTGACCCAGACCGTGCCGGTCTCCAGCGAGCGGAACATGCGCTGCGCGGTGCCGAGGTCGCGGGTCCACACCCCGGCGGCCAGGCCGTACACCGAGTCGTTGGCCAGCGCGACGGCCTCCTCCTCGGTGTCGAACGGCAGCACCACCGCGACCGGCCCGAAGATCTCCTCCTGGCAGATGCGCAGCGAGTTGTCGGTGGTCGCGAACAGCGTCGGCTCGACCCAGTAGCCCTCGGCCAGCGCGGGGTCGGACACGGCCTCGGCGCCGAAGCGGCCGCCGAACACCAGCTCGGCGCCCTCCTTCGCGCCGATCTCCAGATAGGAGGTGACGCGCTCGTACTGGCCCCTGGACACGATCGGGCCCATCGTCGTGTCGGGGGAGGACGGGTCGCCCAGCCTGATCCCGGACGCGATCTCCTTCATCCGGTGCAGCATCTCGTCGTAGACCGGGCGCTGGATCAGGATGCGCGAGCCGCCGTAGCAGATCTGGCCCGCGTTGGCCGTGAAGATCGCCTGCGTGGTGACGCCCACGGCCGCCTTGTCCAGGTCGGCGTCGGCGAACACGATGTTGGGCGACTTGCCGCCCAGCTCCAGCGCCAGCGGCTTGAGCGCGTCGGCCGAGGCCCGGGTGATGATCTTCGCGGTGTCCACCGAGCCGGTGAGGCTGATCTTGTTGACGCCGCGGTGCCGCACCAGCGGGTCGCCGACCTCCTCGCCGAGGCCCGACACCACGTTCAGCGCGCCGGGCGGCAGCACGTCCTTCAGCAGCTCGGCCACGCGCAGCGAGGAGACCGTCGCCTGCTCGGCCGGCTTGATGATGACGGTGTTGCCCGCCGCCAGCGCGAACGCGGCCTTGGCCGACAGGGTCGAGATGGGGGAGTTCCACGGGATGATGCCGAGCGTGACGCCGTAGGGCTCGCGGCGGGTCACCCCGAGGCTGGTCGCCCCGAAGTCCACGCTCCGGCCCTCGACCGCGGCCGTGCACTCGGCGGCGGCGTTGTTCCACAGGTAGGTCATGCCGGGCAGGTCGCGCTTGGCCGTCTCGGTGATGGTGCGGCCGTTGTCGCGCGTCTCCAGCTCGGCGAGCTCCTGCGCGTTCTTGGCGAACACGCCCGCCACCTTGCGCAGGTAGTGGGCGCGCGCGGCGGCCGGCAGGCCGGACCACTTGGGGAACGCGGCGCGCGCGGCGGCCACGGCGGCGTCGGCGTCCTCGGCGGTGCTGCGGGGGACGCGCGCCCACACCCTCCCGGTCGCGGGGTCGATCGAGTCGAGCGTGCCGCCGCCCGCCGCCGGGCGGAGCTCGCCGCCGATCAGGTTGGAGTAGTCGTGCACCTCGGTCATCGCCGTCCCTTCACCCGCCGTCCGTACGGTGACCAAGCGTACGCTTGTTTGCTGGCCCGGGGGAAGCCGGGTGTTGCGGAAGATCGTCGCTATTCCCTACTATTCCGGTTCAGTTTGGTTGATTGGTAGGGAAAGTGGGTTTTCGCGTGTCCGAGACAGGGGTGAGCCGCCGCGGCGCGGTGGCGGCGGTCGGCGCGGTCGCGGCGGCCGGGGCCGTGCTGGGCGGCGGGACGGCCGAGGCCGCCCCGATCGAGCGCCGGTTCCGCGCCGACGTGCGGGGCCGGGGCGCGCGGCGGCCCAACGTGCTGGTCATCCTGGCCGACGACCTGGGCTGGGCCGACCTCGGCTGCTACGGGTCGCCGCACATCCGCACCCCGCACCTGGACCGGCTCGCCCGGCAGGGCGTGCGCTTCACCGACGCCTACTCGGCCGCCGCCGTGTGCTCGCCGACCCGGTTCGGCCTCTACACCGGCCGCTACCCCGGCCGGCTGCGCGGCGGCCTGGAGGAGCCCATCGCCCGCCCCGACCGGCTGTTCGGCATCCCGGCCGACCACCCGACGCTCGGCTCGCAGCTGAAGGCGGCCGGGTACGACACCGCGATGTTCGGCAAGTGGCACTGCGGCTTCCTGCCGTGGTTCAGCCCCGTCAAGTCGGGCTGGGACACCTTCTTCGGCAACCTGTCGGGCGCCGTGGACTACTACTCCAAGATCGCTAACGGGGGCGTCGACCTCTACGAGGGCGAGGTCCGCACCGAGGACCTCGGCTACTACACCGACACCATCGCCGACCGCGCCGCCGCGTACGTCCGCCGCCACCGCGACCGGCCGTGGCTGCTGAACCTCAACTTCACCGCGCCGCACTGGCCGTGGGAGGCCCCCGGCGACCGTGAGGTCAGCGAGGAGATCACCGCGCGGGTCAGGGCGGGCGACGACCGCGCGCTGTGGCACGACGACGGCGGCTCGCTGGACACCTACCGCCGCATGGTCGAGGCGATGGACGCCGCGATCGGCCGGGTGCTGCGCGCGCTCCGGGAGACCGGCCAGGAGGACGACACGCTCGTGCTGTTCTCCAGCGACAACGGCGGCGAGCGCTGGTCCCACCAGTGGCCGCTCACCGGCTCCAAGGGCGGCCTGAACGAGGGCGGCATCCGGGTGCCGAACCTCCTGCGCTGGCCCGCGCGCGTCCGGCCCCGGCAGGTCAGCGACGTCCCGGTCGTCACCCAGGACTGGACCGCCACCATCCTGGAGATCGTCGGCGTGCGGCCCGCGCAGCGGCTGGACGGGGTGAGCCTCGCCCCTTACCTGCTCAAGGGCGCGCGGGCCCCGCGGCACGACCTGTTCTGGCGCACCAAGCGCGAGCGCGCGCTGCGCCAGGGCCGCTGGAAGTACCTGCGCAACGGCGACGGGGACGGCCTGTTCGACCTCAGGACCGACCCGCGCGAGCAGGCGAACCTGGCCCGCCGCCGCCCCGAGCTGCTCAGGGAGCTGAGCGGACGCTGGGAGGCGATCGACAAGGAACTGCTGCCCTACCCCTGACGAGCCGATCAGTCCTCCGCGAGCAGCAGCAGCTCGGGCCTGTGCGCACGCAGCGCGGCGACGGCGAAGTCGACGGCGTCGCCGTCGACGTCGCCCAGCGGCACCAGCATGCGCCACCCGGGCGCGAAGCCGACCATGCGGGAGGCGGGCAGCACGTTCCGCGGAACGGCCGCCAGCGACACGCGCTCGTGCGGCTCGGCGCACAGCGCCGCGAACGGGCCGACCGGCCCCCGCACGAGGGGGCGCCGTCGCCCGCCTCGCCCAGGAAGACGGTGCCCTGCCCGCCCGTGCCCAGCCGCCCGGCGATGCGGTAGCCCGCCACCTCCCGGGGATCACCGGGGGCGAGGGGCGACATCGACATGATCGGGATATTAGGGAAAAGGTGGCCGGGCGGTGGGCGGGCATCCACAAGTGGCCGGCGCCGCCCGCCCGGCGGCGGCCGGGCGGGCGGGGCGGGATCAGCGCAGGGAGGCCAGCAGGTCCGGCAGATCGCCGTCGTGCACGACCGTCAGCCGCCGGGTCGCGCGCGTGACGGCCACGTACAGGTCCTGGCCGCCGCGCGGCGACTCGGTCACGATCCCGGCGGGGTCCACCACGATCACCGAGTCGAACTCCAGGCCCTTGGCCTCCTCCGCCGTCAGCACGACGACGGGGGAGTCCAGCGCCTCCGGCGTCGCGCCCGCCTCGGCGCCGGGCAGCGCCGCCAGCACCGTGCCGTGGCGCGCGCCCGAGGAGATCACCGCGAGCCGGCCCTCGCCCTCGCCGGTGGCGATCTCGCCGGACTCGGCCGCCACCAGCTCGGGGAGGCGGGCGGCCAGGTCGGCGGGCGCGACGCGGACCGGCGCCGGGGGCGGGCCGTCGTCGCGCACCGGCTCGGGCGGGGTCTGGTCCGGCGCGACCTCCGCCAGCACCTCGGCCGCGACCCGCATGATGGCGGCGGGCGTGCGGTAGTTGACCATCAGCCGCTGCTCGCGCCAGCGGCCCGGCACGTAGCGGTCCAGCATCTGGCCCCACGACCGCGCGCCCGCCGCGCTGCCGGTCTGGGCGATGTCGCCCACGACCGTCAGCGAACGGGTCGGCACCCGCCGCATCACCGTGCGCCACGCCATCTCCGACAGCTCCTGCGCCTCGTCCACGATCACGTGCCCGTAGGCCCACGTGCGGTCGGCGGCGGCGCGCTGCGCGGTGGTGAGCGCCGGGCCGTCGTCGCGGTTGCGCTCCGCCAGGTCGCCGGCGTGCACGAAGTCGTACTCGCCGACGCCGGTGGACTCGATGACCTCGCGCGCGTACAGCTCCTCGTCCGCGCGCCGCTTGGCCTCGGCGCGGCGGCGGGCGCGCTCGTCGCGGTCGTCCTCGCCCAGCAGCTCGGCGGCCTCGTCCAGCAGCGGCACGTCCGACACCGTCCACGGCGACCCGGCCGGGCGGTACAGCAGCCCCAGCTCCTCGGGCGCGAGCGGGTCACCGACGCGGCGCAGCGCGTCGGGGTCGGCGAACAGCTCCTCCAGCAGCCGCTGCGGCGTCAGCTCCGGCCACAGCGCGTCGATCGCGGCGCGCACGTCCGGGTCCTGCCACAGCTCCTGCTTGGCCAGCCGCAGGTCGGTCTCGTCCAGCAGCGGGTCACCGGCCGACTCCTCCATCAGCTTGACCAGCCAGGCGGGGATGCCGCCCTCGCGCGCCATCTGCTCCAGCGGCTCGTCGGAGATGCGGTCGAACTGCTCGGCGCGGTCGACGGCCAGGGCCTCCAGCAGGTCGTGCACGAACACGCGGCGCTGGATGTTGTGCGGCGCGCGCAGCGCCCGCGACCGGTCGCGGACCTTCACGCACTCGGCGTGCCCCACCCGCAGCGTCAGGCCGTCGACCTCGACCTCCAGGTCGCCGTCGGGCACGCGCTGCCGGTCCAGCACCGCCGCCTCCACCAGGCCCGCCATCCGCAGCCCGCCCTTGACCACCGCGGCCTCCGGCGTCTCGGCGGCGGTCGCGCGCACGCCCGGGAACAGCTCGCCCACCGTCGCCAGCGCCACGTCGGTCTCGCCGAGGCCCGGCAGCACCTGCTCGATGTAGCGCATGAACGTGGCGTTCGGCCCCACCACCAGCACGCCGCGCCGCTCCAGCACGTCCCGGTGGGTGTAGAGCAGGAACGCCGCGCGGTGCAGCGCCGCGACGGTCTTGCCGGTGCCCGGTCCGCCCTGCACGACCAGCACGCCCTGCAGCCCCGAGCGGATGACCTGGTCCTGCTCCTCCTGGATGGTGGCGACCACGTCGCCCATCCGGCCGGTGCGGCCGCGCCGCAGCGTGGCCAGCAGCGCGGCCTCGCCGACGATGGTGGACCGGTCGTCGTCCGACAGGCCCTCCAGGTCGAAGACCTCGTCGTCGATCCGTGCCACCGCGCGGTCGCGCAGGTGCAGGTGGCGGCGGCGCGCCAGGGTGCCCGGGGCGCTGGGGGTGGCGGTGTAGAACGGGCGCGCGGCCGCGGCCCGCCAGTCGATGAGCAGCGGTTCGCGGTGCTCGTCGCGCAGCCCGACGCGGCCGATGTAGAAGGTGCCGCCGTCGGCCCGGTGGTCGATGCGCCCGAAGCACAACGCCCGCTCGACGCCCGACAGGCGCGCCAGCCTGCGAGCCGCCTCCTCGGTGCTCACCTCGCGTTCGACCCGGGCCTGGAACCCGCCGCCCCCGCCCTTGCCCGGACCGGCGCGCAGCGCGGACTCGGCCGCCGCGCGCTCGGTGTCCAGCCGTGCGTAGATCCGCGTGACGCGCTCCTGCTCGACGCGCAGCGCGGTCTCCCGGGCGGCGGCGGAGTCGGTTTCCGGATCCGGCTTGACTTGACGAACTCCCATGTGTCTTGTACTCTCCTAGACATAGGGTGGGCCATGTGTGCGCGAAAATACGCAATACGCGAGCCTAGCAGGCCGCCCGCGCTTTCTCCAGGGTTGATTTTTCTCCCTTTCCCCGCGCCCGGACCCCGGCGTCCCCAGCCCGCGACACGGCCGCGCGCCACCGCCACGATGATCTTCATTGTTGGGATCATGGTCACCCGTACGGCACACGGCGGCCACCGGGAGGAACGAGGCTGACCGGCGATCACTGCCGGACACGCCGAAAGGTCTCCCCGATGTCCGATGCCCCCGTCCCGCTCGCCCGCCGCACGTTCCTGGTCACCACCGGCCTCGCCGCCGGAGCGGCCGCCCTGCTGCCCGCCGGCTCCGCGCAGGCCGCGCCGCTGCGGCGGGGCGGCGCGTCCCTGCCGGCCGACCCGTTCACCCTCGGCGTCGCCTCCGGCGACCCCGACCCCGGCGGGTTCGTCCTGTGGACGCGCCTCGCGCTCGACCCGCTCGCCGAGGACGGCCTCGGCGCGATGCCCGCCGCCGACGTCCCGGTGGAGTGGGAGGTCTCCTCCGACGAGCGCTTCCGCCGCGTCGAGCGCCGGGGCGAGGCCGTCGCGCGCGCCGCGGCGGCGCACAGCGTGCACGTGGAGCTGGACGGCCTGCGCCCCGGCCGCGACTACTGGTACCGGTTCCGCGCCGGCGGCCACCTGTCGCCGGTCGGCCTCACCCGCACCGCGCCGCGCCGCGACTCCTTCGGGCCCGCGCTGGCGATGGCGTTCGTCTCGTGCTCGCAGTACGAGCACGGGCTGTTCACCGCGTACCGGCGACTGGCCGAGGAGCACCCCGACCTGGTGCTGCACCTCGGCGACTACCAGTACGAGTACCGCAAGGGCGTCTACAACATCCCCGGCGGCAACGTCCGCGACCACCAGGGCCCCGAGACCGTCACGCTGGCCGGCTACCGGCAGCGGCACGCCCAGTACAAGTCCGACCCCGACCTACAGGCCGCGCACGCCGTCGCGCCGTGGCTGATCGTGTTCGACGACCACGAGGTCGAGAACAACTGGGCGGGCGGCGTCCCCGAGGCCGGCTCCGACACCCCCGACCCCGCCGCCTTCCGCGCGCGCCGCGCCGCCGCGTTCCAGGCGTACTACGAGAACATGCCGCTGCGCCGCAGCTCGGTCCCGCAGGGCCCGGACATGCAGCTGTACCGGCGCGTCCAGTGGGGCAAGCTCGCCAACTTCCACATGCTCGACACGCGGCAGTTCCGCGACGACCAGGCGTGCGGCGACGGCTACAAGAACTGCGCCGCCGCCTCCGACCCGGCGCGCTCCATCACCGGCGACCGGCAGGAGCGGTGGCTGCTGGACGGCTTCCGCCGCTCCACCGCCCGCTGGGACGTCCTCGGCCAGCAGGTGTTCTTCGCCCAGCGCGACAACAACGCCGGGCCGCTCAAGGTCACCAGCATGGACGGCTGGGACGGCTACACCGCCTCCCGCGACCGCATCACCAAGGGCTGGCTGGAGGCTGGCGTCCGCAACCCCGTCGTGCTGACCGGCGACGTGCACGCGCACTGGGCCAGCGAGCTGAAGGAGAACTACGACGACCCCGACTCGCGCACCGTGGGGGCCGAGCTGGTCTGCTCCTCCGTCACCAGCGGCGGCGACGGCGCCGACTCCGACCCGGCGACCCAGCCGTTCCTGAAGATCAACCCGCATCTGAAGTTCTACAACAACCAGCGCGGCTACGTGATCACGCGGATCGACAAGCGCGCGATGACCGCCGACTTCAAGACGCTGCCGAACGTGCGCACGCCCGACGCGGAGGCCACCACCAAGGCGACCTTCGTGGTGGAGGACCGCGAGCCCGGCCTGGAGCAGACCTACCTGCGCCCCTTCAACGCGCGCCGGGCCGCCCGCTCCGACCGCGACCTCCTCCAGGAGACCATCGACAACGAGACGCGCCGGCCTTAAGCCAAGGCCCAGGGTGCTCGCCTGGCGGCTCGCACCCTGACCTCGTCTTTGCGAGTGCCGATCGCTTCGCGATCCGGCCCGGCGGGGCTCGCCTCCGGCTTCGCCCCGCCGGGCCGGGTCGGGCACTCGCCCGGTGGTCGGGGCCCTCGAACGGCTCGATTCCGTCCGATCCCGCCGTCCGCCCGCCCGCCGCCATCGCCCTGGCGGCGGGCGGGCCCGGCGGTCTCAGGTCTTGCCCAGGATGTCGTCCAGGTCGTAGGCCACCGGCACCTCCAGCTGCTCGTAGGTGCACGACCCGGGCG
Organism: Spirillospora sp. CA-253888; assembly: GCA_050936435.1. Classification (GTDB taxonomy): domain Bacteria; phylum Actinomycetota; class Actinomycetes; order Streptosporangiales; family Streptosporangiaceae; genus Spirillospora. Next base: position 1,148,168 of record JBNJMT010000001.1, on the reverse strand, counting down.
TGCGGTCGGGCCGCCAGCGCCGGAAGCGGGCGGTGTGGCGGATGCGGTCGCCCTCCATCCCGTCGTAGGCGACCTCGACCACCAGCTCCGGTCGCAGCGGCACCCACTCCAGGTTCTTCTTGCCGCTCCACCGCGACAGCGCGCCGGGCAGGCGGTCGGCGGTGTCCTCGGTCTGCTCGGCCCAGCCCGCCCACGGGTGGCCGGTGAAGTCGTCCATCCGGTAGGGCGCGAGCTCGTCCACCAGCTCGGCGCGGCGCTTCATCGTGAACGACGCCGACACGCCCACGTGCTGGAGCTTCCCGGCGTCGTCGTAGAGGCCGAGCAGCAGCGACCCCACGATCGGCCCCGACTTGTGCCAGCGGAACCCGGCCACCACGCAGTCGGCGGTGCGCTCGTGCTTGACCTTCCACTGGACGCGCTTGTCCTGCTCGTAGGGCCGGTCGAGCGGCTTGGCGATCACGCCGTCCAGCCCGGCGCCCTCGAACTCGTCGAACCAGCGCAGCGCGGTGTCGTAGGAGTCGGAGGCGGGGGTCAGGTGGATCGGCGCCTTCACCCCGGACAGGGCGTCGACCAGCCGCTGCCGCCGCTGCGCCAGCGGCAGCTCCAGCAGCGACTCGTCGCCCAGCGCCGGCAGGTCGAAGGCCACGAACGAGGCGGGCGTCTCCTCCGACAGCAGCTTGATCCGGGACGCGGCCGGGTGGATGCGCTGCTGGAGGCCGTCGAAGTCCAGGCGCGACCCCTTGCGCAGCACGATCTCCCCGTCCACCACGCACCGCTCCGGCAGCTCCCTCCTCACCGCCTCCACCAGCTCGGGGAAGTAGCGGGTGAGCGGCTTCTCGCCGCGGCTGGACAGCTCCACCTCGTCGCCGTCGCGGAAGACGACGCAGCGGAACCCGTCCCACTTGGGCTCGTACAGCACCCCGCCCTGCGGCATGGTCTTGACGGCCTTGGCCAGCATGGGCGCGAACGGCAGGCTGATCGGCAGGTCCATGCCCCCATCTTGACCGGTGCCTCCGACATTGCGCACGACCGGACCCCGCCCTGATCGGTTTCGCTAAGGTGCAGGTCATGCGCCGTTTGTTGCCCGAGCCCGCCGTCCAGGTCGATCCGTGGGACGCCTACGCCGACGCGCCCGCGCTGCGGATCGGCATGGTGATGAGCGTCGACGGCACCGTCACCGACGCCGACGGCTGGACCGACGGGCTGGGCGGCGCGGCCGACATGCGGGTGTTCCGGACGCTGCGCGCGCTGTCGGACGCGATCCTGGTCGGCGCCGCCACCGTCCGCACCGGACGGCTCGGCCCCGCGCGGCTGCGGCCCGAGCTGCGCGACCGGCGCGGCGGCCCGCCCGCCCCGATCGTGGTGGTGAGCCGCTCGCTGGAGCTGGACTGGTCGCTGCCGCTGTTCACGGTGGCCGAGTCGCCGACGGTCGTGGTCACCTCGCGCGCCTCGCACCGCCACTCGCTGGTGCCCCCGGCGGTGCCGGTGATCGCCGCGGGCGACGAGGAGGTGGACCTCGCCGAGGCCGTGCGGGTGCTGCGCGAGGAGCGGGGGCACCGGCGGCTGCTGTGCGAGGGCGGGCCGGGGCTCGCCACCGCGCTGGTCCGCGACGGGCTGGCCGACGAGCTGTGCCTCAACATCGCGCCCGCCCTGCACGGCGGCGCGCGCCACACGCGGCTGCTGGGCGACCTGCCCGCCGAGGTGCCGCTGGAGCCCGCCGCCGTCTACCACGACGACGGCGTGCTGTTCCTGCGCTACCGGCTGCGGGCGGCGTAGCGCAGGAACAGGAAGTCCTCCTCGTCCCGCAGGAGGCCGGTCAGGCGCAGCCGCAGCGGGTCGGCGGCGGGCGGGCCGTTCAGGACGCGGAACGCGTCGCCGCCCACCAGCATCGGGCTGAGCGTCAGGCACAGCTCGTCCAGCAGCCCGGCGGTCACCAGCTGGTCCAGCACGCGCGGGCCGCCCTCGCAGAGCATCCGGCGCAGCCCGCGCGCGGCCAGCGCGTCGATCGCGAGCCGCCAGTCCAGCCGGTCGCCGCCCGCCACGACGACGTCGGCGCGCTCGCGGGCCGCGGCGAGGCGCGCCCCGTCGGCGGCCTCGGTGGTCAGCACGATCGTGGGCGCGGTCGCCTCGGTGAACACCGGCGCGTCCAGGTCCAGGTCGAGCGCGCCCGACACGATCGCCAGCGGCGGGGCCGGCGGCCGGTCGCCGCGCCACCGCCGCCAGTCGGGATCGGGCCGGACCGGCCCGTACCCCTCGGCGCGCACGGTGCCCGCCCCGACGATCACCACGTCGGCCATGCCGCGCAGCAGGTGCAGCAGCCGCTGGTCGTTGGGGTTGCCGAGACCGCCCGCGCGGCCCTCGAAGGCGGCGGCGCCGTCGGCGCTGGCCACCATGTTGGCGCGCAGCCACACGCCGTCGCCGCCGGGGTGTTCGTAGGCGTCGTGCAGGGACGCGAGGTCGTCGGGGAATCGCTCCATGGACCGCAGGTTAGGGGGATTCCCCGCCGAGTGCGCGAATCGGGGGTGGCGCGGAGCGGCCCGGGGGACACTTGGGCCCGAGGGGGCCGGCCGCGCCGAGGGGAGTGGATGTGGGGTTCGCCGCGCTGGTGGTGTGGCTGGTGACCGCTGCGGCGGGGGCGTACCTGCTGCTGAGGTGGCTGGCGGGCGGCGGGTTGCGCGCCCAGCCCGCCAAGGTGACGCGGTACCCGGCGGCGGTGCTGGTCGGGCACCCGCTGGCGGCGGTGACGGGCCTCGCGGTGTGGATCGCCTACCTGGCGACCGGCTCGGCCGGGTTCGCGTGGGCGGCGTTCGGGGTGCTGGTCCTGGTGATCTTCCAGGGGGTGCTGCTGCTCACGCGCTGGCTGGTGGGCGGCGGCGGGCGGCACGCGCGCGGCACCGAGCAGGCGTTCCCGGGCGTGGCGGTGCTGGTGCACGGCGTGGTCGCGGTGGCGACGTTCGTGCTGGTGTTCTGGACGGCGCTGCGCACCGGCGGGAAGTGAGCTCAGGGGAGTCTGCGCAGCAGGACCAGCGAGCGGTCGGTCAGCTCGACCCGGTCGCCGGCCTTGAGGCCCCGGCCGGTGTCGCGCGTGCGCGCGGTGTCGGTGTCCAGGACGTACTCCCAGCGGTCGCCGTACTCGCCGCCCGGCAGCGTGAACGCCATCGCCTCCGCGCCCGCGTTGACCAGCAGCAGGAACGAGTCGTCGCTGACGCGGCGGCCGCGCGGGTCGGGCTCGGTGATCGCCTCGCCGTTGAGGAAGACGCCCAGCGACTTGGCGTACCCGGCGTGCCAGTCGTGGTCGGTCATCGGGCCCCCGGCCGGGGTGAGCCACACGAGGTCGGCCAGCGGCTCGGCGCCGGGGCTCACGCCCTTGAAGAACCTGCGGCGGCGGAAGACGGGGTGATCCTGGCGCAGCCGCGACAGCACGCGCACGAACTCCAGGTCGTCGTCGCCGCCGTCCCAGCGCACCCAGGCGGTCTCGTTGTCCTGGCAGTAGGCGTTGTTGTTGCCGTGCTGGGTGCGGCGCAGCTCGTCGCCGTGGGACAGCATCGGGACGCCCTGCGACAGGAACAGCGTGGCCAGGAGGTTGCGGCGCTGCCGGGCCCGCCGGGCCAGGATCACCGGGTCGTCGGTGGGGCCCTCGTGGCCGCAGTTCCACGAGCGGTTGTCGTCGGTGCCGTCGCGGTTGCCCTCGCCGTTGGCCTCGTTGTGCTTGTGGTCGTAGGAGACCAGGTCGGTGAGCGTGAAGCCGTCGTGGCAGGTCACGAAGTTGATGGAGGCGAACGGGCGGCGCGAGCTGTGCTCGTACAGGTCCGAGGAGCCGGTCAGGCGGGAGGCGAACTCGGGCATCGTCGCGTACGAGCCGCGCCAGAAGTCGCGGACGGTGTCGCGGTACTTGCCGTTCCACTCGGTCCACAGCGGCGGGAAGTTGCCGACCTGGTAGCCGCCCTCGCCCACGTCCCACGGCTCGGCGATCAGCTTGACCTGGGAGACGACCGGGTCCTGCTGGACCAGGTCGAAGAAGGCGGCCAGCCGGTCCACGTCGTGCAGCTCGCGGGCCAGCGCCGAGGCGAGGTCGAAGCGGAACCCGTCCACGTGCATCTCGAGGATCCAGTAGCGCAGCGAGTCCATGATGAGCTGCAGCGCGTGCGGGCTGCGGACGTTCAGCGAGTTGCCGCAGCCGGTGTAGTCGAGGTGGTAGCGCTTGTCGTCGTCGCGCAGCCGGTAGTAGGCGGCGTTGTCGATGCCCCGGAACGACAGCGTCGGGCCCAGGTGGTCGCCCTCGGCGGTGTGGTTGTAGACCACGTCGAGGATCACCTCGATCCCGGCCTCGTGCAGGGCCCGGACCATGGCCTTGAACTCCAGCACCTGCTCGCCGCGCTGCCCGGAGGCGCTGTAGGCGTTGTGCGGGGCCAGGAAGCCGATGGTGTTGTAGCCCCAGTAGTTGGTGAGGCCGCGCGCGACCATGGCGTGCTCGGGCACCGACTGGTGGACCGGCATCAGCTCGACGGCGGTGACGCCGAGGTCGCGGAAGTGCTCGACCATCACCGGGTGGGCGAGGCCGGCGTAGGTGCCGCGCTGCTCCTCGGGCACGCCGGGGTGCAGCTTGGTGAGGCCCTTGACGTGCGCCTCGTAGATGACGGTCTCGTGGTAGGGCGTGCGGGGCGGCCGGTCGTCGCCCCAGTCGAAGAAGGGGTTGATGACGACGTTCTTCGGCATGTACGCGGCGCTGTCGTCGGCGTTGAGCGCGTCGGGGTCGGTGAAGCGGTAGGAGAACAGCGACTCGTGCCAGCGGACCCCGCCCTCGACGGCCTTGCCGTAGGGGTCGAGCAGGAGCTTGGCGGGGTTGCAGCGGTGCCCGCGGGCGGGGTCGTGGGGGCCGTGGACGCGGTACCCGTAGCGCTGCCCGGGGCCGACGCCGGGCAGGTAGCCGTGCCAGACGAAGCCGTCCACCTCCTGGAGGTCGAAGCGGGTCTCGCGCCCGCCGGGCTCGAACAGGCACAGCTCGACGCGGTGCGCCACCTCGGAGAACAGCGCGAAGTTGGTGCCTGTGCCGTCCCAGGTGGCGCCCAGCGGATACGGCTCGCCGGGCCAGACCTCCGGCATCGTTCCCACTCCTCGGCAACTCGACTACAGGGGGTGCGCGGACTGTCGATTGTCGCCCATCCGCTCACGGACCGTATGCCTCAGCATCAGATCAGGATGTCACGGCCGAGAAAAGGGGGATCGGTCCTCACCGTCCGCGAGGATTCGGGCCGACCGCGCGGGCGCCGCTATCCGGGCGCGTCCCGCCAGACCGTCTCGCCGTCGTCCTCCTCGGCGGTCGGGTGCAGCCCCAGCTTCCGCGCCACGGCCGCCGAGGCCAGGTTCTCCGGGTGGATCGACGCCGAGATCTCGGTGACGCCGTGCGCCCGCAGCCAGGCCAGCATCGCCGCCGCGGCCTCCGTCGCGAACCCGAAGCCCTGGTGGGGCATCCCCGTCACCCACGCGACCGACGCGCGCAGCCCCTCGGCGGCCGGGGTCACCGTCGCCTGCACGTAGCCGACCGCCTTCCCGTCGCGCCGCCGGAAGACCGTCCAGTTCAGCCAGTACTCCTGGTGGAACGGCGCGGGCCCCGCCACCAGGTGCTCGTACCGGGCCCGCAGCTCCTCGCGCGACAGCGGCTCGCCCCCGATGTACTCGTTCAGGCGGGGATCGTCCAGGACCTCGGCCATCTCCTCGGCGTGGTGGACGGCGATCGGCTCCAGCAGGAGGCGGGAGGTGCGCAGGGGTTCCGCGATGGGTCCGAACACCCGGTAGACCCTACGCCCTACAGGCGGCGCGTCCAGACCCCGCGCGGGTGCTGGGTCGGGCTGAGCCACGACCAGGGCTGCGAGCGGCGGTAGGGCAGCGCGGTGCCCGGCTGCCACAGGAACAGGCCCTGGTCGTCGGGCCACACCACCTGGAGCATCGGCAGCGGCGGCCGCCGGTAGAACTGCACCGCGCCCGGGAACATCGGCTCGTACCAGCGCGTGTCCACCTGGCGGAACGCGGCGGGCCCCCCGCGCGCGGCGTCCTCGCGGCGCTCGCCGTCGGCCGGGGGAGCGCCCTCGGCGGCCCGGCGGCCGAGCGCGTTGAGGGTCTCCTCCATCTCGTACACGTCGCCGCCGAACATGGCGAGCTCGGGCGCGCGGTGGCTGTGCCACAGGCCGACCGTGTGGGCCCAGCCCGGCACGTCCTCCTCCGGCTGGACCAGCACCACGCTCCAGCCGTACTGGGTGATGTGCACGATGGTGCGGAGGAGGAAGTTGTCCAGACGGTCGCGGTCGCCGTAGTCGTGGTCGAGCACGCAGTGGCAGGGCGGGCGTCCGTCGGACATGGCCTTCAGCCTACGATCAAACGGCGCCGGGCGCCGGTCGCGCGCACGATCACGCGCCGAGCACGGCCGGGTCGGCGGCCAGCGGGCGCAGGTGCCCGGCCGGGTCGGCGATCAGGCGGCGCTCGGCCAGGTGCAGCAGCCCGCACACGCTGGAGACCTCCGCCGCCACGGTGCCGTCGGCCTTGCGCACCTGCTGCGCGATCGTGAAGGTCCTGCCCTCCCCGAACTCGAAACGGCAGGTCACCTCGACCTCGTCGCCGCCGCGCAGCTCGCGCCGGTACTTCACCGTCGTCTCCAGCGTCACCGGGCCGATGCCGGTCGCCAGCAGGTCGTCGACGCCGATCCCGGCCGCCTTCAGGCACTCCCAGCGGGCGTGCTCGGCGTACTGGAGGTAGACGGCCTGGTTCAGGTGGCCCTGGGTGTCGAGCTCGTAGCCGCGGACGGTGACGGGAACGGAGAACAGGTCGGACATGGGGGCCAATCTACGAGAGGGACGGGCCTGCACCGGCGGTAACCCGCCGCGCCGCGGGCGCATTCCCCGCGCCGGGCACGGCGTTCCGGAGCGGTGTTCCCGGCGGGTTCGCACCCCCCGGCTGGTGCGGCGGAGGGCGCGACCCTATTATTGTCGCATGACAAGATTGTCGTGCGACAATAATCTGCGCCCCGCGACCGCACCGGACGCGGGTGACAGGTGACCTTAGCGGTCGTCCGCACCGGCCTGCCCGGCGAACGCGGCCAGGCCCTCGACGAGCCGGGCGCGCTGCCCGTCGGTCAGCCGGTCCAGCACCTCCGCCAGGTCCCGGCGGCGCTGCCGGGTCAGGTCGCGCATCAGCTCCTCGCCCTGGGCGGTGAGCCGCAGCTCCACCAGCCGCCGGTCGGCGTCGCAGGGCAGCCGCGCCAGCAGGTCCGCCGCGACCAGGCGGTCGCACAGCCGGCTGGCCGAGGACGGGATGGCGCGCAGCTCGGCGGCCAGGTCGCGCACGCTGATGCCGGGCCGGGCGTGCACCACCTCCAGGGCGTGCAGCTGCGAGGGCGGGACGTGCCCGGCGACCTCGCCCTGCGAGCGGCACCAGGTGGCGACGAAGGCGCGGCCCGCCTCCTCCAGTTCGCGCGGGTCGAGCCGCCGCTCGGCCTGCCGGGTGGGTTGGTTCATCGCGCGTCCTCACGGTCGGTCATCGATGGTCACCGTCGTTCCCTCCCTCCCCGGACCGGGCGGGTTGATGCACGGCGACAACGAACGTCCGCCCGGTGACGGCCGCGTCCGGGACCGAGGCGGGGCTCGCCGCCCTCACCGCCGCGCGGCGGCACGGCGTGGACCCCGCCGACCAGGTCCGGCTGGTGCTGGCGCTGCGCCTGGCGGGGGAGCGGCGGCCCTCGGCGGCGCTGCGCCTCGCCCTGGCCGGCATGCCGGCCGGGCCCGCCGCCTGCGGGTCTTCCTCGACGAGGCGGGCGCCGCGCCCGCCGATCCGGTGGTGACGGTCCCCGCCCCCGGTCCCGACCGCCCCGGCGCGCCGCCCGCCGACGCCGCCGCCCTGCTGGAGCTGCTGGCCGGCCAGTACGACCGGCTGCGCGCCGCCGACGGGGCCCGGGAACGGCTGCTGGAGACCGCGCGCCGGGCCCGCGCCGCCGCCGAGGAGACCCGGTCGCGGCTGTCGTTCCTGGCGCACGCCGGGACCGTCCTGTCGGCGTCGCTGGACCAGGAGCGGGTCCTCGGCCGGCTGCACGCCCTGGTCCGCGCCCAGCGCCTGGTGGAGCCGGGCTTCTGGCTGGCGGGGGAGAGCCGGGTGCTGACGGCCTACGTCCCGCCCCTGACCCTCGTGCCCGCGCCGCAGCGCCCGGCCGAGCCCCCGCCGCCGGTGCACCGGGCGTTCCAGAGCGGGCGGCCGCACCACGCGGAACCCGGCCCGCCGCGCGGGGCCCGCGCTCCGGAAGAGATGCTGGCGGTGCCGCTGGTCGCGCGCGACCGCGTGCTGGGCGTGGTGTCCTACACCCCGAACGACGCGCCGCTGACCGCCGACGACGTGGCCGTCTACACCGAGCTGACCAGGATCGGCGCCGTCGCGCTGGACAACGCCATGCGCTACCAGCAGGAGCACGACGTCGCCCAGCGCCTGCAGAAGGCGATGCACACCGAGCTGCCCGCCGCCGGGAGCGGGAGCCTGGAGTTCGCCGCGCGCTACCTGCCCGCCGAGGCGGGGCTGAACGTCGGCGGCGACTGGTACGACGCGTTCGAGCGCCCCGACGGCCGCACCTTCGCCGCCGTCGGCGACGTGACCGGGCACGGCCTGCGCGCCGCCGCCCTCATGGGCCGGCTGCGCACCGCGCTGCGCGCCTACGCGCTGGAGGCGCCCGCGCCCGGCGACGTGCTGGCCCGGATGCACCGGCTGCTGGCGCACCTGCAGCCCGACGAGCTGGCCACCGCCCTGGTCGCGCAGATCGCGCCCGGCGGGAGGATGCGCTGGGCCAACGCCGGGCACCCGCCGCCGCTGGTGCGCGCCGCCGACGGCCGGGTGCGGATCCTCAACGGCGGCGACCCGCTGCTCGGCGCGCCCGCCGACGAGATCGCCTACCGGGTGCGGAGCACGCGGCTGGCGCCGGGCGACACGGTGCTGATGTTCACCGACGGGCTGATCGAGCGCCGGGACTCCAGCCTGCGGGCGGGGCTGCGGAGGCTGGCGCGGGTGCTCGCGGCGGCGCCGGACGACCTCCAGCGGGTGGCCGACCGGGTGCTGGCGGAGATGCTGAGCGACAGCGCCCGCGACGACGACACGTGCCTGCTGCTGGTCCGCGCGCTGCCCGTCCCGGGGCGCGGCCCTGCGGACGCCCCGGCCGCGCGGGCGGCGGACGACATGGCGCCCGCGCCGTGACGGCGGCGGGGCTCAGGCGCGCGGCCGTCCCGTGGTGGAAGCGCGGGGCGTCCACCACGGGTCACGGCATCGCATCCGCGTTCCGCCACCGGGGCGCGGTCCGGCATGGGAAGATCGCAGATTCCCCACCTGCTTGCCATGCGGCAAATATATACGGACGGTGGCGTCGTGGAAGCGCGTTGTCATCAGGCGGGCATGGAGAACGGCGTCACCCGGCCGTCCTCGCGCCCGCCGGCCGCCTCGTCGAAGCGGCGCAGCACCGTCAGCAGCGCGGCGCGGTCGGTCGCCGACATGGTCTCCAGCACCTCGGCCAGGTCGCGCAGCCGGTCCCGCCGCAGGGCCGCGAGCAGCGCGGCGCCCTGCGGGGCGAGCCGCCACATGATGGCGCGCCGGTCGGGGGCGGGGGCGCGTTCCAGCAGCCCGGTCGCCTCCAGCCGGGCGCAGAGCCTGCTGGCCGACGAGAGCAGGGCGCCCAGTTCGTCCGCTATGCCGGTAACGTTGACGCGACCGTGCCGTTCCACCACGAACAGCACGCGCAGCTGCGTCACCGGGACGGGGGCGCGCAGGTGGCGCGCGGCCCAGACGGCCGTCAGCGTCCCCACGGGCCCGTCCAGGGCGGCCGCCAGTTCTGCCACGTCCTCCGAAGGCGGGCGGGTCTCTCGTGATGCGGCCATGACCCCACTGTTACACACCTTTCCCTCCATGTCGGCGGGAGACCACTCCCGCAGCACCGTCCGCCACGGCTCGTCCACGGCGGCCCGGACCCTAAGGCACAGCGATGATCAGTGACCGCCTCCCCAGCATCGAGCTGGCGTTGTGGCAGACCGGCCCGCACCAGGTCGCCGACGCGGCCCGCCTCGCCCTCACCTCCGCCTTCGGCGCGCGCGACGTCGGGATATGGCTGGCCGACTACCAGATCGACTACCTGGTGCCGGTCGACCCGGGCGGGCGGCCGCTGCGCATCGAGACCAGCCGCGCCGGGCAGGCGTTCGCCGGTCAGCGGCCGGTGCCCGAGGAGGTCTCCGGCGAGCACCGGCTGCACCTTCCGCTGACGGTCTACGGCGACCGGCTCGGCGTGCTGACGGTGACCTGCGACGGGCCCCAGGACGGCCCCGCGGTCGAGGAGCTGACGGCCGCCGCGACGATCGTGGCGCGGGCGCTGGCGGTCGCCGACACCCGCACCGACGTGTTCCGGCGCGTGCGGCGGCGCACCCGCCTCACCCTGGCCGCCGAGATCCAGTGGGAGCTGCTGCCCGGTCGCTCCTGCCTGACCGACCACTTCTGGCTGGCCGGGCAGCTGGAGCCCGCCTACGCGGTGTGGGGCGACAACTTCGACTGGTCGGCGTCCTCGGACCACCTGGTCGTGAGCGTCACCAACGGCATGGGCCAGGGCATCGACGCGGCCCTGCTCACCCAGCTCACCATCGGCGCGCTGCGCAACGCCCGGCGCTCGGACGCCGACCTGCCCGAGCAGGCCGCGCTCGCCAACGAGGCGATCTACACCCAGTACGGCGGCGACCGGCACGTCGGCACCCTGCTGCTGCGCTTCGACCTGCACACCGGCCGGGTGGGCGCCATCGACGCGGGCTCGCCCCAGATCTACCGGCTGCGCGAGGGCGCGGTCACCCCCATCGAGCTGGACCCGCAGCTCCCGCTCGGGATGTTCAACGACACCGAGTACGAGGAGCAGGAGTTCACCCTGCGCCGGGGCGACCGGCTGATCGTCGTCAGCGACGGCGCGCACAACTCCCTGGCGGCCGACGGGCAGGTGTACGGCACCTTCACGCTGCCGCGCGTGCTGAGCCGGACCCGGCTGCAGAGCCCGCCGGAGGTCGTGCGCACGCTGATGCGCGAGCTGCTGTCGCACACCCTGGACGCCCGCCTCGCCGACGACGCCGTGATCGTCTGCCTGGACTGGACCGGCGCGCCCGACCAGGCGCCCGACCGGCCCGAGGAGTGACGCCCGCCCGGCGGGCCCGGGGCGCTGCCCCCGGGTCCGCCGGCAGCGGGATCAGATCGGGTACTCGCGGGTCCCGGACTGGATCGTCACCCAGCGCAGCTCGGTGAACTCCTCCAGGGACGCGCGGGAGCCGAAGCGTCCCCAGCCGCTGTCGTTGACGCCGCCGAACGGCATCTGCGGCTCGTCGTGCACGGTCGCGCCGTTGATGTGGCAGATGCCGGAGCGGATGCGCTTGGCCACCTCCAGCGCGCGGCCCACGTCGGTGCCGAAGACCGCGCTGGACAGGCCGAACTCGGTGTCGTTGGCGGCGCGCACGGCCTCCTCCGCGCCGTCCACCTCGATGATCCCGGCGACCGGGCCGAAGGACTCCTCGCGGTACAGGCGCATGTCCGGGGTGACGCCCCGGAGCAGGGTCGGCGGGAAGTAGAGGCCGTCGGGAGTTCCGCCGGCCAGCACCTTCGCGCCGTGCGCGGCGGCGTCCTCCACCAGCCCCCGGACGCGGTCGGCGGCGCCCTGGTGCACCATCGGGCCGATCGCGGTGGCGGGGTCGGACGGGTCGCCCACCGCCAGCCCGGCGGCGTGCGCGGCGAGCCGGTCGCAGAACTCGTCGGCGAGCGACCGGTCCACGATGACGCGCTCGGTGGACATGCAGATCTGGCCCTGGTTCATGAACGCGCCGAACGCGACCGCGCGCACGGCGGTGTCGAGGTCGGCGTCGTCCAGCACCACCGCCGGGGCCTTGCCGCCGAGCTCCAGCAGCACGCGGGTGAGGTGGCGGCCCGCCGTCTCGGCGATGATGCGGCCGGTCGGGGTGGAGCCGGTGAAGTTGACCCGCCGCGTCGCCGGGTGGGCGATCAGCGCCTCGACCACCGCGGGCGCGTCGGCCGGGTCGTTGGTGACCAGGTTGACCGCGCCCGCGGGCAGCCCCGCGTCGTGCAGCGCCGCGATGATCGCCGCGTGCGTGCCGGGGGTCTCCTCCGACGCCTTCAGCACCACGGTGTTGCCGTAGGCCAGCGGCATTGCGACCGCGCGGGTGCCCAGGATGAGCGGCGCGTTCCACGGCGCGATGCCCACCACGACCCCGGCGGGCTGGCGCAGGCCCATGGCGGTGAGGCCCGGCACGTCCGAGGGGATCACCTCGCCGACCATGGCGTAGGTCTGCGCCGCGGCCTCCCGCAACATCCCGGTCGCGACGTGCACGTTGAAGCCCGCCCAGCCGAGGGTCGCGCCCATCTCGGCGCTCATCGTGGCCACGATCTCGTCGGTGCGCTCGGCCATCAGGTCGGCGGCCCGCCGCAGCACCTCGCGGCGCCGCCCCGGCGACCAGGCGGCCCACTCGGCGGAGGCGGCGTCGGCGGCCTCCACCGCGCGCACGGCGTCGGCGGGCGAGGCGGCGGCGACGCGGGCCAGCTCCGCGCCGTCCAGGGCGCGGGTCTTGGCGTAGTCGCGGGAGTCCTCGGCGCCGGTCCACCGCCCGCCGATCAGCAGGTCGATGCGGTGCGAGCCCTGTCCGGTCATGGGTGTTTCCTCCTTGAAACGAGCCAATGGTCATGTATATCTACTGGAAGCACTGCGTCGGAACGGGGTGACCTGCGCAGACGCCCGTCCCGCGGCGAGCGCCGCGCCCCTCTGGCAGGTGAGATGTCCGGTTCCGCGTCCTCGCGCCCCACCGTCACCCGGCGGGTGCTGGACATCCTCGGCGCGTTCTCCGCCGCGCACCCGGAGCTGTCGATCACCCAGATCGCGCGCCGCGCCGGGCTGCCGCTGTCCACCGCGCACCGGCTCGTGGGCGAGCTGGCCGGCTGGGGCGCGCTGGAGCGCGACGACCGGGGCCTGTACCGGATCGGGCTGCGGCTGTGGGAGGTCGCGGCGCTGGCCCCGCGCGGGCCGGGGCTGCGCGAGGCCGCGATGCCGTTCCTGGAGGACCTGTACGAGGTGACCCGCGAGAACGTCCAGCTCGCCGTGCTGGACGGGCTGGAGGTCGTCTACATCGAGCGGATCTCCTCCCGCGACGCGGTGCACGTGTTCTCGCGCGTCGGCGGCCGCTGGCCCGCGCACGCCACCGGCGTCGGGCTGGCGATGCTCGCCCACGCCGACCGCGACCTCCAGGAGCGCGCCGTCGCCGCGCCGCTGCGCCGGTTCACCGAGAAGACGATCTCCTCGGGGGCCGAGCTGCGCCGCGCGCTCGCCGAGGTCCGCCGCTCCGGGGTGGCCGTCAGCGACGGGCAGGTGGAGCTGTTCTCGCTGTCGGTCGCCGCGCCCGTGCACGGCCCCGGCGACGCGGCGGTGGCGGCCGTGTCGATCGTCGTGCCCGCCGACCGGGACGTGCGCGGGCTGGTCCCGGCCGTGCGCGCGGCCGCGCGCGGCATCTCGCGCGCGCTCGGCGCGCCGCACGCCCTGCGCCCGCCCGAGTCGGCGCTGCGCGAGGGCTGAAAGGCGATCCTTCCGTCTGACGGAAACCGTGTGGCCCCCGTCACGCCGGTTTCGTCAGGCTCCGGGGAACGGCACACCCCACCCCCCAGGAGCGGTCCCATGGTCTTCGCGCGCAACCAGTGGTACGTCGCGGCGTACGGTTCCGAGGTCGGCGAAGAGCTGCTCGGCCGCACCATCTGCGGGGAGCCGATCGTGCTCTACCGCGCCTCGGACGGCCGGGTCGTCGCGCTCGCCGACCGCTGCGTGCACCGCCGCTACCCGCTGTCGGAGAGCCACCGCGACGGCGACCGGATCGTGTGCGGCTACCACGGCTTCACCTACGACACCACCGGCGCGTGCGTGGCGGTCCCCGGCCAGTCCCGCGTCCCGCGCACCGCGCGCGTGCCCGCCTACCAGGCCGTGGAGCTGGACTCGTTCGTGTGGGTGTGGATCGGCGACGGCGAGGGCGACCCCGGCGCGATCCCGCGCGCCCCGTGGCTGGACTCGCCCGAGTGGACCACCGTGCGCGGCATGGAGCCGCTGGCCGCCCGGTACGAGCTGCTGGTGGACAACCTGCTGGACCTGTCGCACGAGACCTACCTGCACGGCGGCTACATCGGCACGCCCGAGGTGGCCGAGACCCCGATCACGACCGAGGTGGACGAGGAGGCCGGGATCGTCTACGTCAGCCGCCGCATGAAGGACGTGGAGTGCCCGCCGTTCTACGCCCGCTCGACCGGCATCGAGGGCCGCATCGACCGCTGGCAGGACATCGAGTACCACGCGCCGTGCCTGTACCTGCTGCACAGCCGCATCGCGCCGACCGGCGTCGCGCCGGGCCCGGACGGCGACGACTCCGGCGCCGCGCACGCCGAGATCGTCTACGCGATCACCCCGTCCACCGAGACCACCACCTACGACTTCTGGATGGTCGCGCGCGACTTCGCCCGCGACGACGAGGAGGTCAGCGCCTTCCTCGCCGACAACAACCGCACCGTGGTGATGCAGGACGTGGTGGCGCTGGACCTGCTGGAGAAGGTCATCGCCGCCGAGCCCGAGGGCTACCAGGAGCTGTCGATCAACATCGACGCCGGCGCGCTGGCCGCGCGGCGCGTGCTCGCGCGGATGGCGGCGCGATGAGCGTCCCGGCCGGGCGGCGGCTGCGGATCGAGTGGACGCCGGGCTCGGACGTGCTGGTCGGGGTCTGCCACTGCGGCGCCGAGCGGCGGGCCGAGGACCCGGTGGAGCTGTGGTCCTGGCTGCTGTCCCACCCCGACCACACCGGAGGAGCCCCGTGAACGGGGAGCGCGCGGCCTTCGAGAGCGACGTCCTGGTCGAGGCGCGCGACGACCTGGCCGGGGACGTCCTCACCCTGACCCTCGCGGCCGCGGGCGGGGGGGACCTGCCCGGCTGGCGGCCCGGCGACCACGTCGACCTGCTGTTCGGCGACGGCCTGGTCCGCCAGTACTCGCTGTGCGGCGAGCGGACGGGCGGCCGCTGGCGCGTGGCGGTCAAGAGGGAGGGGCCCGGCTCGTCCCACCTGCACGACCACGTCCGCGAGGGCGACCGGCTGCGGGTGCGCGGGCCGCGCAACCACTTCCCGTTCGAGCCGTCGCCCCGCTACCTGTTCCTGGCGGGCGGCATCGGCGTCACGCCGATCCTGCCGATGGCGGCGGCGGCCGAGGAGGCGGGGGCCGACTGGACCCTGCTGTACTGCGCGCGGGACGAGGCGGCGCTGGCCTTCCGCGACGAGCTGGCCCGCTACGGCGACCGCGTCCGCGCCCAGGCCGGGCGCTTCGACCTGGACGCCGTGCTCGCCGGACCCGACCCCGGGACGCTCGTCTACTGCTGCGGCCCCGAGCCCATGCTGGCGGCCGTCGAGGAGCGCTGCGCGTCCTGGCCCGCCGGGACGCTGCGCACCGAGCGCTTCACCGCCGAGTCGGTGGACGGCTCCGGCGACGCCCTCACGGTCGAGCTGGCCTCCAGCGGGCTGACCGTGGAGGTGCCCGCCGACCGCTCGATCCTGGAGTGCCTGGAGAAGGCGGGCGTGCAGGTCCTGTCGTCGTGCCGGGAGGGCACCTGCGGGACGTGCGAGACGGGCGTGCTGGAGGGCGTGCCCGACCACCGCGACGCCGTGCTGACCGAGGAGGAGCGGGCCTGCGGGGAGTTCATGATGGTGTGCGTCTCGCGCGCGGCCACGCCCCGCCTGGTCCTGGACCTCTGACAGACCCGCCGGTCCGGGCGCCGGGCGAACCCCGTACCGCCCGAACCCGGACCGGCGCCCGAACCGCCCGCGCTACCCGAATCTGGGCGGACGCTCGGCCGCCCGTGCCGCCCTAATTCGGATCGGCGCCCGGCCGCCCGCGCCGTTGCTCAGTGCGGCAGGTGCTCGGTGACCACCGCGAGGTCGGTCTCGATCGACCGTGCGGCGGCGGCCAGGGCGGGCAGCAGTCGTTCCCGCGTGCGTTCGGGCGGCTCGGGGCCCGCGTGGGCGGCGAGGTTGGCGGCCGCGACCACCCGGCCCTCGCGGTCGCGCACCGGCACCGCCAGCGACCGCAGCCCCTCCTCCAGCTCCTGGTCCACCAGGGCGTGGCCGTCCGCGCGCACGCGCACCACCTCCCGCGCCAGGTCGGCGACCCCGGTGCGGGTGGCGGCGGTGAAGGCGCGGCGGTCGGAGCGTTCGAGCAGGTCGCGGGCGGCGGCGTCGTCGAGCCCGGCCAGCAGCACCCGGCCCATGGAGGTGGCGTAGGCGGGGAAGCGCGTCCCGACGCTGATCGCCACGCTCATGATGCGCTCGGCGGGGGCGCGCGCGACGTAGCGGACGTCGGTGCCCTCCAGCACCGACAACGACGCCGAGTCGCCCACCTCCTCCACCAGGCGGCGCAGGTGCGGCGCGGCGATCTCCTCCAGCGTCAGCCCGCTCAGCCCGGCGTACCCGAGGTCCAGCACGCGCGGCAGCAGCGTGAACCGGCCGCCGGCCTCGGCCGCGTACCCGAGCGTGCGCAGCGAGGTCAGCGCGCGGCGCGCGGTCGCGCGGGGCAGGCCGGTCGCGGCGGCGGCCTCGGCGATCGTCGCGCCGCCGGGCGCGCCGAGGGCGACCATGACCGCCAGCCCGCGCTGCAGCGACTGCAGGAAGTCCGGGCCCAGCTCCTGCTTGACCTCGCGGCTGCGGTCCACGCCCGTGCGGCGGGCCGCGTGGTCGGCGGGCGGCGCGGCCAGCGCGGCCTCCATGCGCCGCACGGACGCGCGCAGCTCCGGCAGGGCGTGCTCGCGCAGCGACGCGGGGGTGTGGCGGCTGGTGTGGCTGACCACGCTGACCGCGCACGCGACCGTGCCGTCCGGGGCGCGGACGGGCACGGCGACCGCGATGAGGCCGGGCTCGATGAGCTGGTCGTCCACGGCCCAGCCGGTGCGCTCGAAGTCGGCGGCGCGGCGGCGCAGGTCCGCGGCGTCCGTACGGCCCCCGGCCGGCACCGAGAAGCGCGGGACGTCCCCGGCCGCGCCCGCCGCCCGCCGCTCCCAGGACCGCCAGGCACCCGCGTCCCAGCCGGCGGCGAAGATCGCGCCCGGCGCGCACAGCTCGGCCGGCAGCAGGTCGCCGACCCGGAACGACACCGACATCGCGCGGCGGCGCGGCGACTGCAGGACGAACCGCACGCCGTCCCGGTCGGCGACGGCGAGCGAGACCGACTCGTCCAGCGCCTCCGACAGCTCCAGCGCGGGCGCCGAGAGCGCCGCCGGGAGGCCGCCGCCCGACAGGTAGGCGTTGCCCAGCTCCATCAGCCGGGGCGCGGGGGCGACCTCGCGCCCCTGCCAGCGCACGTAGCCGATGCGCACCAGCGTGCTGACGACCCGGTCCACGGTCGAGCGCACCAGCCCGGTGCCGCGCACGAGGTCGGCCGGGCGCTGCGGCCCCTCGCACAGGGCCTGGAGGACCTGGAGCCCGCGCTCCAGCGGCCCGACGGCGGGTCCGGCGTCCGGCTCGGCCGCGGCGTCGCGCCGCGCGGTCTGCCGCATGGTCGTCCTCCCTCCGGTGGCGCTCACCGTACCGGCGGCCGGTTGACATCACAGGGACGTCAGCGCACACTGATGGCCACATTATGAACTAAAGTTCACTAGGCGAACATACCGGGGTGTTGATGGACAAGGTGGTGGCGTCCGCGGCGCGGGCCGTGGCGGACATCGGGGACGGCGCCTCGCTCGCCGTCGGCGGGTTCGGCCTGAGCGGCGTGCCCAACGTGCTGATCGACGCGCTGCACGCGGCCGGTCCCGGCGGGCTGAGCGTGGTCTCCAACAACTGCGGGGTGGACGGCGGCGGCCTCGGCCTGCTGCTGGAGGCCGGACAGATCGTCCGGGTCACCGGCTCCTACATCGGCGAGAACAAGGCGTTCGCCCGCAAGTACCTGGGCGGCGAGGTCGAGGTCGAGCTGATCCCGCAGGGCACGCTGGCCGAGCGGCTGCGCGCGGGCGGCTGCGGCATCCCCGCGTTCTTCACCCCGGCCGGGGTCGGCACGGCGGTCGCCGAGGGCGGCCTGCCCTGGCGCTACGCCCCCGACGGCTCGGTGGCGGTGGCCTCCCCGCCCAAGGAGGTCCGCGAGTTCGACGGCCGCCCCTACGTGATGGAGCGCGGCATCACCACCGACTTCGCCCTGGTGCGGGCGCAGCGCGGCGACCGGTACGGCAACCTCGTGTTCGCCAAGTCCTCGCGCAACTTCAACCCGCTGGCGGCGATGGCGGGCCGCGTCACCGTCGCCGAGGTCGAGGAGCTGGTGGACGCGCTGGACCCGCAGGAGGTCCACCTCCCGGGCGTGTTCGTGCAGCGGGTCGTCCCGCTGACGGCCGAGCAGGCCGCCGCCAAGGGCATCGAGAAGAGGACGGTGCGCGCCTGATGGCCTGGACCCGCGACGAGATGGCCGCCCGCGCGGCGGCCGAACTGACCGACGGCGACTACGTGAACCTCGGGATCGGCCTGCCGACCCTGGTCCCCGGCCACGTGCCGGACGGCGTCCACGTGGTGCTGCACTCGGAGAACGGCGTGCTCGGCGTCGGCCCCTACCCGCGCGAGGACGAGGTCGACCCCGACCTCATCAACGCGGGCAAGGAGACCGTCACCGCCCTGCCCGGCGCCTCCTACTTCGACTCCTCGCTGTCGTTCGGCATGATCCGCGGCGGCCACATCGACACCGCGATCCTCGGCGCCATGCAGGTGTCGGCCCGCGGCGACCTGGCCAACTGGTCGGTGCCCGGAAAGATGATCAAGGGCATGGGCGGCGCGATGGACCTGGTGCACGGCGCGCGCCGGGTGATCGTGCTGACCACCCACAACGCCAAGGACGGCTCCCCCAAGATCGTCGAGGAGTGCGACCTGCCGCTGACCGGCCGCGCCTGCGTGCACCGGATCATCACCGACCTGGCCGTGCTGGACGTGACGCCCGACGGCCTGGCGCTGGTGGAGACCGCGCCGGGCGTGGCCGAGGCCGAGGTCGTGGCCAGGACCGGTGCGAAGATCGTGGCCGGAACGGAGGGCTCCCGGTGAAGGACGTCTACATCGTCGACGCGGTCCGCACCCCGGTCGGCAAGTACGGCGGCGCGCTGTCGGGCGTGCGCCCCGACGACCTGGCCGCGCACGTGCTGCGCGCCCTGGTCGGCCGCAGCCCCGGCCTCGACCCCGCCCGCGTCCAGGACGTGATCTTCGGCAACGCCAACGGCGCGGGCGAGGACAACCGCAACGTCGCGCGCATGGCCGTCCTGCTCGCCGGACTGCCGGTCACCGTCCCCGGCGCGACCGTCAACCGGCTGTGCGGCTCGGGCCTGGAGGCCGTGATCCAGGCGTCCCGCGCCATCGCGGTCGGCGACGCCTCGATCGTGGTCGCGGGCGGCGTGGAGTCGATGAGCCGCGCCCCGTGGGTGCTGCCCAAGCCCGAACGCGCCTTCCCCGCCGGCAACCAGGAGCTGGTGTCCACCACGCTCGGCTGGCGGCTGGTCAACCCCGCCATGGACCCCGAGTGGACCGTCGCGCTCGGCGAGGGCGCCGAGCTGATCGCCGACAAGTACGGCATCGGCCGCGAGGCCCAGGACGCCTACGCCCTGGAGAGCCACCGCAAGGCCGACCGCGCCTGGAACGACGGCGTCTACGCGGCCGAGGTCGTGCCCGTCCCCGGCACCGACCTGGAGTCCGACGAGACGATCCGGCCGTCCTCCACGCTGGAGAAGCTCGGCAAGCTCAAGCCCGTGTTCCGCCGCGACGGCACCGTCACCGCGGGCAACGCCTCGCCCCTCAACGACGGCGCCGCCGCGCTGCTGCTCGCCGACGAGGACGGCCTCGCCGCGATCGGCCGCGAGCCGCTGGCCCGCGTCCGCGCCTCCGCCGCCACCGCGCTGGAGCCGCAGATGTTCGGCCTCGGCCCGGTCGAGGCGATCGGCCGCGCGCTGGAGCGCGCCGGGATCGGCTTCGGCGACCTGTCCACCGCCGAGATCAACGAGGCGTTCGCCGCGCAGGTCCTCGGCTGCCTGGCCGCGCTGCCGGGCCTCGACCCCGCCCTGGTCAACCCCGCCGGCGGCGCGATCGCCATCGGCCACCCGCTCGGCGCGTCCGGCGCGCGCCTCGCCGGCACGCTCGCGCACCGCCTGGCGGCCTCCGGCGGCGGCACCGGCGTCGCGTCACTGTGCATCGGCGTCGGCCAGGGCCTCGCCCTGGTCCTGGACCGGTGAGAAAGGAACCCCGGACATGAGCACCCCCACCCCGCCGACCCAGGCCGAGATCGACGAGGAGATCGCCCGGCTGCGGGGGTCGCGGCCCGGCGCGTCGCACCCCGCCCGCGACTACGCCCCCTACCGCTCCAGCCTGCTGCGCCACCCCACGCAGCCGCTGGTGACGGTGAAGGACCCCGACGCGGTCGAGCTGAGCGGCCCGGTCTTCGGCGTCACCGACGTCACCGCCCTGGACCACGACCTGACGCGCCAGCACCAGGGCGAGCCCCTCGGCGAGCGCATCACCGTCACCGGCCGCGTGCTCGACTCGGCCGGCCGCCCGGTCGCCGGGCAGCTCGTGGAGGTCTGGCAGGCCAACGCCGCCGGGCGGTACGCCCACCAGCGCGACGACCACCCCGCCCCGCTGGACCCCAACTTCACCGGCGCGGGCCGCTGCCTGACCGACGCCGAGGGCCGCTACGCCTTCACCACGATCAAGCCCGGCCCGTATCCGTGGCGCAATCACACCAACGCCTGGCGCCCCGCGCACATCCACTTCTCGCTGTTCGGGCAGGCTTTCACCCAGCGGCTGGTCACCCAGATGTACTTCCCGGGCGACCCGCTGTTCCCCTACGACCCGATCCTGCAAGCGGTCACCGAGCAGGCCGCGCGGGACCGGCTCGTGGCGACCTACGACCACGCCCTGTCGGTGCCGGAGTGGTCGCTGGGCTACCGGTGGGACATCGTCCTGGACGGCCCCGCCGCGACCTGGATGGAGGAGGGACGATGACCGAGCGCCCGACCCCGGAGCCGACGCCGTCGCAGACGGTCGGCCCGTTCTACGGCTACGCGCTGCCGTTCCCCGGCGGCGAGGAGATCGTGCCGCCCGGCGAGCCCGGCGCGATCGTGCTGCGCGGCACCGTCCTGGACGGCGCGGGCGCGCCCGTCCCCGACGCGCTGCTGGAGGTCTGGCAGGCCGGGCCGGACGGCTCGCTGCGGGGAGCCCCCGGCTCGCTGCGCCGCGACCCGGTGACCGGCGCGGTCCTCGGCCGCACCGGCCTGGACTTCACCGGCTTCGCGCGCGCGGCCACCGACGCCGACGGGCACTGGCACGTGCGGACGCTGCCCCCCGGCGCGCACCGCGACGGCGCGACCCCGTACCTCTCGGTCTGCGTGTTCGCGCGCGGAGTGATGCACCACCTGTTCACCCGCGTCTACCTGCCCGACCAGGTCGGCGCGCTGGCCGCCGACCCGGTGCTGGGCGCGCTGCCGCCCGAGCGCCGCGCCACGCTGCTGGCGAGCGAGGAGCGCCCCGGCGTCTACCGCTTCGACGTGCGGCTCCAGGGCGGTGCGGGCGAGGAGACGGTGTTCCTTGAGTTCGCCTGACCTGCCGCCCGATGTCCCGGGCGCGGACCTGGGGCTGCTGTCCCCGGTCCGCGCCGGGACCGCCGTGGAGGCCGCGACCGGCGACGCGGCGTTCCTGCGGGCGATGCTGGACGCCGAGGTGGCCCTGACCCGGGCGCAGGCCCGGGTCGGGCTGGCCCCGGCCGGGGCCGCCGAGGCCGTCACCGAGGCGGCGGCCGGCGGCTTCGACCTGCGCGGGCTCGCCGAGCGGGCCCGCTCGGGCGGCAATCCCGTCATCCCGCTGGTCAAGGACCTGACCGGGCGGGTCGCCGCCGAGCACCGCCCCTACGTGCACCGGGGCGCGACCAGCCAGGACGTCCTGGACACCGCGCTGATGCTGGTCGCCAAGACCGCGCTCTCCCGCGTCGTCGCCGACCTGGACCGCACGGCCGCCGCGCTCGCCGCCCTGGCCGCCGAGCACCGGGCCACCCCGATGCCGGGCCGCACGCTGACGCAGCAGGCCGTGCCCACCACGTTCGGGCTGAAGGCGGCGGGCTGGCGCTCTCTCGTGCTGGACGGCCGCGACCGCCTGCACGCGCTGGTGCTGCCCGCCCAGCTCGGCGGCGCGGCCGGGACGCTCGCCGCGTTCGGCGCCTACGCCGCCCAGGACGGCCTCGACCCCGCCGAGATCCTGCCCCGCCTGGTCACGGCCTTCGCCGAGGAGACCGGCCTCGCCGCGCCCGCGCTGCCCTGGCACGTGCTGCGCACGCCCGTCGCCGACCTCGGCGCCGCCCTCGCCCTCGCCACCGGCGCGCTCGGAAAGCTCGCCGCCGACGTGCTGGTGCTGTCGCGCACCGAGATCGGCGAGGTCGCCGAGGGCGGCGGCGGCGGCTCCTCGGCCATGCCGCACAAGAGCAACCCGGCCCGCGCGACCCTCATCGCGTCCGCCGCCCGGCAGCTGCCCGCGCTGGCGTCGGTCCTGCTGGCGTCGATGGCCGCCGAGGACGAGCGGCCGCCCGGCGCCTGGCACGCCGAATGGCAGCCGCTGCGCGAGGCGCTGCGCCTCACCGGCGGCGCGGCCGACGCCGCCGCCGACCTGGCCGCCGGCCTGGTGGTGCGCCCCGAGCGGATGCGCGCCAACCTCGACCTCACCGGCGGCCTGATCGTCTCCGAGCGCGCCGGGATCGAGCTGTCGGCCCGGCTCGGCCGCGCCGAGGCCCGCCGCACGCTGGACGACGCGTCCCGCCGCGCCGCCGCCGAAGGCCTCCCGCTCGCCGCCACCCTCGACGAGCCGGACGTGGACACCGACCCCGCCACCTACCTCGGCGCCGCGCCCGCGCTGACCGACGCCGCCCTCGACCGCGAAAGCCGCCCATGACCCCGCACCCGCCCCTGCACCACCGCCTCGACGGCCCCGCCCACGGCACGCCGCTGATCCTCGGCCCCTCCCTCGGCACCTCCACCGAGGTCTGGAAGCACCAGATGAAGGTGCTGCCCCGCCGCTACCGCGTCCTGCGCTTCGACCTGCCCGGCCACGGCGGCTCGGCCCCCGCCGAGGGCCTGACCATCGGCTCGCTGGCCGAGCGGGTCCTCGCCCTCGCCGACGAGCAGGGCTGGGACGCCTTCCACTACGCCGGGATCTCCATCGGCGGCGCGATCGGCGCGACCCTGGCCGCCGAGCACCCCGAGCGCGTGGCGTCGCTGGCGCTGGTGTGTACGTCGGCGAGGTTCGGCCCGTCCGAAGCCTGGACCGAGCGCGCCGAGCTGGTCCGCGCGCAGGGCATGGCGCCGCTGGTGGAGTCGTCGCCCGCCCGCTGGTTCGCCGGCCCGCGCGACGAGGAGCTGATCGACGGCCTCGCCACCGTCGACCCCGCCTCCTACGCCGCCTGCTGCGAGGCCCTCGCCGCCTACGACCTGCGCGATCGCCTCGACCGGATCACCTGCCCCACCCTGGTGGTCGCGGGCCGCGCCGACGCGGCCACCCCGCCCCCGCACGCCCGCGAGCTGGCCGACGGCATCGCCGACGCCACCCTCGTGGAGATCCCGCGCGCCGGGCACCTCGCGCCGGTCGACCGGCCCGAGGCCGTCACCGCCGCCCTCGGCGACCACCTGGCCGAGACCGCCTCCGCCGGCATGAAGGTGCGCCGCGCGGTCCTGGGCGACGAGCACGTGGACCGCGCCGCCGCCCGCACCACCGACTTCACCGCCGACTTCCAGGACTTCATCACCCGCTACGCCTGGGGCGAGATCTGGACCCGCCCCGGCCTGGACCGGCGCACCCGCAGCTGCGTCACGCTGACCGCGCTGGTCGCGCACGGCCACCACGACGAGCTGGCCATGCACGTGCGCGCCGCCCGCACCAACGGCCTGACCCCCGAGGAGATCAAGGAAGTGCTCCTCCAGACCGCCGTCTACTGCGGCGTGCCCGCGGCCAACTCCGCCTTCGCCATCGCCCAGCGCGTCCTGTCCGAACAGCAGTAAGGAAACCCCCATGGCCACCCCCCAACGCACCCAGGTCGCCATCATCGGAGCCGGCCCCGCCGGGCTGCTGCTCGGCCACCTGCTCCAGCGCCGCGGCATCGACACCGTCGTGCTGGAGAGCCGCGACCGCGCCTACGTCGAGCGCCGCCAGCGCGCGGGCATCCTGGAGCAGGGCACGGTGGACGTGCTGCGCGCCAGCGGGGCGGGCGAGCGGCTGGACCGGCAGGGCCTCCGGCACGACGGCATCGAGCTGCGCTTCGACCGCGAGGGCCACCGCATCGACTTCCCGTCGCTGACCGGCGGCCGCTCGGTGACCGTCTACGCGCAGACCGAGGTCGTCAAGGACCTGATCGCGCTGCGCCTGGAGACCGGCGCGCCCCTGCTGTTCGAGGCCGAGGCCCTGGACATCTCGGGCATCGACACCGGCGCGCCCGAGATCCGCTACCGGCACGAGGGCCAGGAGCACGTGCTGGCCTGCGACGTCGTGGCCGCCTGCGACGGCTTCCACGGCATCGGCCGCCGCTCCCTGCCGAACGCGAGCACCTTCGAGCGCGTCTACCCGTTCTCGTGGCTGGGCATCCTGGCCGACGTCGCGCCGTCCTGCGACGAGCTGATCTACGCCCACCACGCCAACGGCTTCGCGCTGCACAGCATGCGCACCCCCGAGATCAGCCGCCTCTACCTCCAGGTCCCGCCGGACGAGGACCTGGCGGCCTGGTCGGACGCGCGCATCTGGGACGAGCTGGCGACCCGCTTCGCCATCGACGGCGACTGGAAGTTGGACACCGGCCCCATCACCGACAAGAGCATCACCCCGATGCGGAGCTTCGTGACCGAGCCGATGCGCCACGGCCGCCTCTTCCTGGCCGGGGACGCCGCGCACATCGTCCCGCCGACCGGCGCCAAGGGCCTCAACCTGGCGGCGGCCGACGTGACGCTGCTGGCCTCGGCCCTGCTGCGCTGGTACCGCGACGGCGACGAGAGCGGCCTGGACGCCTACTCGGCCGACGCCCTGAACCGGGTGTGGCGCGCCGAGCACTTCTCCTACTTCATGACGTCGATGCTGCACGTGGCCCCGGAGCAGGACCCGTTCGAGCTGAAGCTCCAGCTCGCCCAGCTCCACTACACGGCCCGCTCCGAGGCCGCCGCGACGTCGCTGGCGGAGAACTACGTGGGCCTGCCGCTGCCGGGGGTGGCGGAGCTGACCTCCTGACCGGCGGACGCGGCGGCGCGGGCGATGAGGCCGGCGACGACCTGCGCGGTCTCGGGCGGCTGGTGGGCCAGCCCGCGCAGGACGTGCCGGTCGTAGTCGCCCAGCTCGACGCCGTGCTCGGCGCAGGCCCGCAGGAGCAGGTCGTAGGTCCGCGCCCGCATGACGCCGCGCTTGCACCAGCCGGCGTAGATGTCGCGCACGCCGGCGAAGGCTTCGTTCTCGCTCTGGTAAGGGCCGGTCACGGCTTCCCCTCTCATCGGACCCGGGCCGTCAGGTAGTCGTCGCCGTCGCGCCACAGCAGCCGGTCGCCGGCCGCCTGGACCTCGCCCGGCCAGGTGGCCGAGGTCCGCGTGCGCGTGTCGTAGAGCAGCGAGCGGTCGACCCCGGTGATCGTGGAGTAGACGATCAGGCGGTCGCCCGCGGTGAGCCGCGCCCGGGTGTCCTCCACGCCGGGGAAGGCCGCCGGGCGGTGCGGGGCGAGCGTCCGCCTCCAGTCGGTGCGGTCGACGATCTGCAGGTGGCCGTCGACCGCCCAGGCGAAGTAGCGGTCGTTGGCGGCCGCCTGCCAGAACTGCTCCTCCCGGTCCATCGTCAGGTCCCTGACCCCGGCGGGCAGCGGATGCTCCTGGACGATCCGGCCGGTGGCGACGTCCACCTCCCGCAGGACGCGGTCGTTGGACGGCTCGGCCACGAACACGGTCGGGTGGGCGAACGCCTTGACCGTGCCGAACGCCGGCTTCCCGTGCCCGGAGAGGGTCCTGCCCCTGGCGCAGCCGTCGGCGACGAACGGCTGCAGCATCGGATCGCTGGCGATGACCGACCCGCCGCCGGCGAACGCGGGCCGGTCGGGCGCGGCGCCCTGCGGGCTGATGACCCTCGTGCGGCCGTCGGGGGTGCGGCAGGTGAGGTCCCCGCCGCCCCTGGCGATCCAGGTGACGAAGCCGGGACCGGTGGTGAGGCCGCCGCTCGCGCGGACGCCGAGCGATCGGGGCGTCCCGCCGCGCGGCCCGGCCTGCCAGACCCGCCCGTCCTCGGACCGGCCGACCACCGAGCCGTCGGTGCCGAGCGCGTCGGCCCGGAAGACCGCCCCGCCGGGCAGCCGGCCCGGGATCCGGACGACCGACGCCTCGTCCACCAGGCCCGGCACGGGCGGCCCGCCCGGCCCGCCCGGACCGGACGCCGCCCGCCGCGGGGCGTCGCCCCCGAGCGCCGGCACCGCGAAGGGGAGGGCGGCGGCCGCCGCGGCCACCACCGCGACCACCGGAACGACGGACCGGCGGCGCACCTTCGCGCGCCGGAGCCGGCGGGCGTTCTCGGCGCGCGCGCCGGGGTGGGGCCGGACGGTCCCGGCCTGCGCGTCGAGGGCCTGCTTGAGCCGTTCCTCGATCCCGTTCATCCGTTGTCCTCCTTCAGCAGCCTGCCGAGCGTGGCGATGGCGCGCGCGCCGTGGGCCTTGACGGTGCCGAGGGCGATGCCGAGCACGTCGGCGGTGTCGCGCTCGCTGAGGTCGAGCCAGTAGCGCAGCACGATCACCTCGCGCTGCCGGGCGGGGAGCCCCGCGACCC
This sequence comes from Spirillospora sp. CA-253888, assembly GCA_050936435.1. Lineage (GTDB taxonomy): Bacteria > Actinomycetota > Actinomycetes > Streptosporangiales > Streptosporangiaceae > Spirillospora. The sequence goes on along the minus strand of JBNJMT010000001.1, from coordinate 1,121,281 downwards.
CCGCCAGCAGGGCGCGGACGTCCTCGCCCAGCACGACGTCCTGCTCGGCGGAGCCGACCTCGCCCGGCGGCGCGAGCTGGGCGTGCCTGCGCCGCGCCATGCGGAGGTGCCGCACCCTGCTGCGGCACGCGTTGCAGACGCTGGAGCGCAGGTAGGCGAGCGCGGCGTTCTGGTCGCGCAGGGTCCGCCGCTTGCGGTGCAGGCGCACGAACGCCTCCTGCACCACGTCCTCGGCGTCGTCGGCCCCGAGGAGCGAGGCCAGCCGGACCAGGCCCCAGAAGTGGGCCGTGAACAGCTCCTCGTACCCGCCGTCGTCGCTGCGGGCGCGCGGCACGGCGAAGGGCACGGCGAGAGCCTCTGCTGTCTGGTGGTACGTCACGTTCAGAGACGAACGTGGGTGAAGAAGGTTTACCTCCGGGGACGCACTTTCCGCGCGAAGTCGAGGGACGCCTCGAAGCACTCCGCCACCCGCTCGTCGGTGAGGCCGACCCACAGGTGGTCGCCGCCCGCCACCAGGCGCAGGTCCGCGCCGGGCAGGGCGTCCGCCAGGCGGGACGCCTGGCCGGCCGGGACGATCACGTCGTCGGCGCCGTGCAGGATCAGGAAGGGCGGCGCTCCGGGAGCGGCCCGGTGCGCCGGGCTCGCCTCGCGGGCCCGGTCGGGGGCGTCCGCCGGGGCGGCGCCCAGCAGCAGGGCCTCGAAGGTGTCCGGGGACGCGGGGTCGAAGCGGCCTTCGGGGTGGTCCTCGGCGAGCGCGGTCAGGTCGGTGGGGGCGTACCAGGTCACGCAGCCCGCGACCTCCTCGCGCAGGGCGGTCAGGGCCGCCAGGTGGCCGCCCGCCGACTCGCCCCACAGGACGGTGCGGTCCGTGTCCAGGTCCAGTTCCCCGGCTCGGGCGCGCAGCCAGTCCAGGGCGGCGGCCAGGTCGTCGAGCTGGGCGGGGTGCGGAGCCTCCCCGCTCAGCCGGTAGGACGGGCAGGCCACGGCGAAGCCCGCCCGTACCAGGCGGGCGAACGGGCCCGGCTCCCACGCGCGGAAGCGCGGGCCCATGTCGCCGCGCAGCCCCGTCCGCCACGCGCCGCCGTGCACGAACACGATGACCGGGAGCGGCCCCGCCGCGTCCTCGGGCAGCCACAGGTCCAGCTCCAGCGGCCGGGTCCCGTCCAGGACCCGGTAGACGGCGCCGCGCAGCAGGCGCACCCCCTCGGCGGGGCGCGCGGCGGGCGGCAGCGGCAGGGCGGCCGGGTCCGGGGGAGCGAGCAGGTGCAGGGGGAACGGCGGCGTCATCGGGGATCCCTTCAGCGGGCGAGGCGGGGCAGGATGCGGCGGGCGTTGGCGCCGGTCAGCGAGCGCCATGTCGTGCCGGGCACGGGCACCGGGGCGGCGTCGATGGAGGCGACGTGGCCGTCCACCGCGGCCGCCGGGGTCCAGCAGTGGTCGCTGCCGTACAGCAGGCGGTCGGGCTCGACCAGGCCCAGCAGGGCCGCGAGCTGGCGCGGCACGGCCGGGCCCGCCAGGTCGTAGTACAGGCGGCGGAGCTGCTCCAGCGCGTCGGGGGCCCCGCCCCGCCCGCCCATGAACAGCTTCATGAAGCCGTTGATGCGGTCGGCGAGGACGGGGAGCGCGCCGCCGCAGTGCGGCACGATCACCTTGAGGTCGGGGTGCCGCTCCAGCGTCCCGCTCATCAGCAGGTCGGTGACGGTGCGGGCGGTGTCGAAGACGAACTCGACCATCGGCCGGGGGCGTCCCAGGGCCGACCGCTCCCAGCACACCGGCGAGGTCGGGTGCAGGAACACCACCGCCCCGCGCCGGGCCAGCTCGGCGAAGACCGGCTCCAGGCGCGTGTCGCCCAGGTAGACGCCGTGGGCGTTGGTCTCCAGCACCACGCCGTCGGCGTCCAGCACGTCGAAGGCGTGCTCGATCTCCGCCAGCGCCCCGTCCACGTCGGGCAGGGGGAGGGACGCGAACAGCCCGAACCGGCCGGGGTGGTCGCGGACGGCCTGAGCCCCGTCCTCGTTCACCTCGCGCGCCAGGCGGCGCGCGGCCGCGTCGTCGCCGAAGTGCACGCCGGGGGAGGAGATCGACAACATCGCGGTCGCGATGCCGCAGCGGTCCATCAGCTCCAGGTGCGCCTCGGCCGACCAGGTCGGCCAGGCCGGGACGCCGTCGGGCGTCTCGTGCCCGGCCCGCCGCGCCCGCTCCACGTAGGAGTCGGTGAGGAAATGGGCGTGCACGTCGATGTAGCCGGGGGTCTCAGTGGTCATGGCGGGCATCCTCACGAGGCTTGTTCTTCCAACGGGCACGGGCGGCGGTGGCGGCGCGCTCGCCCAGGACGATCCCGAACAGCCCGGTCAGGCCGATCAGCGGCGGCGCCGGGGACGGGACGTGCAGCGCCCAGTACACGGCGCCCATCAGCAGGCCGGCCGCGAACGAGAGCGCCGCCTGCCGGGCGAAGGCGCTCCGTGCGAAGGCGCTCACCACAGCCACCCGAGCAGGGCCTGGCCCGCGAGCATCCCCAGCAGGCCGAACAGGGCGACCGGCGGCGGCGCGGGCGACTTCACCCGCACCACCACGTACAGGGCGCCCACCAGGATCCCGGCGAGCAGCGCGCTGGCGTAGGGCACGGCGGTCAGTCCCGGCCGAGCCACTTGTGACCGGGCATGAAGCGCACGTCGAAGCGCTCGGGCACCGTGCCGAACCTCTCCGGGGCGGGCACGACCGGCCGCCGCGGCAGGCCCAGCTCCTCGGTGGGCGCGCCCAGGTTCTCGAAGAAGCGCTCGAAGGTGCCGCCGGGCCCGGCCGCGACGCCGACGATCAGGCTGTGGTGGCGCTCGATGCGGTAGGCGTGCGCGCAGTTCTTGGGCACGAAGCCGAAGTCGCCGGAGGTCAGCAGCCGCTCGTGCTGCTCGCCCGCGCCGTCCTCCACGAACAGCCGCACCGCGCCCTGGGTCACGTAGAAGACCTCGTGGGTGTCGGCGTGGGAGTGCGACGGGATGACGTCGCCCTTGGGCCCCTCGACGGTGAAGAAGTTGAAGGTGTTCTCGGTCTGCTCGCCGCCGGCGTAGACGGTGACCAGGTCGCCGAACAGGTGGGCGCGGTCGCCCATGCCCTTCTCCACGAAGTAGGGCGTGCCCGGCTCCGGGGGGATGGACGAGCGGTTCCGGTACGGGGTGGCGTACTCGACGGTCATGGCGGGGCCTCCGGCCGCTGGGGGTTATGTCAGGTTGCCTGACACGCAGCATAAGGGCGTTCTGACCTGAAAAGCGAGGGGCGGGGAGCGGAGGGGGACGGTCCGGCGCGCGGCATAGACTCGCAACCGCCGGCAGGCGCGCGGAGGCGGACGGGGACGGCGGAAGGGGATCATGACCGACCAGGCACGGAACCTTCCCCAACTGCTCGCCGCCGGGCGGAGCTGGTTCGACGAGGCGCTGTCGGCCGCGATGCTGGAGGCCGGGGAGCGGCCCGTCACCTACGCGCAGCAGAACATCTTCGCCCACCTCGACCCCGGCGGCACGACCATCTCCGACCTGTCGCGGCGGATGAACGTCACGCGGCAGACCGTGCACCAGGCCGTGCACGCGCTGGTGGGCATGGGGCTGCTCGAACAGGTCCCCGACCCCGGCTCCGCGCGCCGCCGCCTGATCCGGCTGACCGGCGAGGGCCGGCGCGTGCACGGCAGGGCGCAGGCGATCATCGGGCTGCTGGAGGAGGAGCTCGCCGAACGGCTGGGCGGCGCGGCGGTCGAGGCCCTGCGCGGCACGCTCGAACGGCCCTGGGGCGCGCCCGGCCTGTCGACCGGGCGGATCCCCCGGAGCTGAGCGGGCCCGGTGCCGCGCCGCGGTCAGGCCGTGGCGTGGTAGGCCGACGCCTGGAGCGCGTACAGCTCGGCGTACAGGCCGCCGAGCGCCATCAGCTCGCGGTGGTCGCCGTGCTCGGTGACGCGGCCGCCGGCCAGCACGTAGATGCGGTCGGCGTGGCGGACGCTGGCGAGGCGGTGGGTGATCAGCAGGACGGTGCGGTTGTGCGCGGTGGCGTGCGCGCGGATCTGCTCGAACAGACGGTGCTCGGCGCGGGCGTCCAGCGCGGCGGTCGGCTCGTCGCAGATGAGCAGGGGCGCGTCGCGGTAGAAGCCGCGCGCGGCCGCCAGCCGCTGCCACTGGCCGCCCGACAGCTCGCGCCCGTCGGCGAAGCGCTTGTCGAGCAGGGTCTCCAGGCCGTGCGGGAGGCCGGCGATGACCTCGTCGGCGCCCGCGACGGCGGCGGCGTCCTCCACGGCCCGGCGCGCCTCGGGGACGGTGAGGTCGTCGCCCATGGCGATGTTGTCGGCGGCGGTCATCGGCCAGTGCGTGTGGTCCTGGGCGATGACGGCGATGGCGCGGCGCACGACCTCGGGGTCGAGGTCGGCGGCGTCCAGGCCGTCCCAGCGGATCCGGCCCCGCTGGGGCGCGTACAGCCCGGCGAGGACCTTGGCGAGGGTGGTCTTGCCCGAGCCGTTCTCCCCGACCAGCGCCACGACCTCGCCGCGCTCCAGCCGCACCGAGACCTCCCGCAGGGAGGGGGTGTCGGAGCCGGGGTAGGAGAAGGTGACCCGGTCGGCGGTGATCTGCCGGAACCCCTTCAGCTCGTCGAGCCGGCCGTCGGCGGCGGGGGCGCGGCGGCCGCCGCCGTCGATGCGCTCCTGCGCGGTCCGGCAGTAGGCGAGGTAGTCGCTGAAGTAGAGGCCGTCCTCGTAGCAGCGGTTGAGCGAGTGGACCAGGTTGATGAGCGAGGTCTGCCCGGTGCGGATCGCGAGCACGGCCGTCCCGGCGACCGCGAGCGGCATGACGCCCTTCCACAGCAGCAGGCCGAGCGCCGTGTACATGGCGGCCGTGGCGAGGCCCTTGAGGACGTCGCCCCACACGCGCGTCACCGTCTGGCGGCGCGCGAGCCCCAGCATGACCTCGCGGATGTGGTCGGCGAGCAGGCCGTACTGGCGCAGCAGGAAGTCGCGGACGGTGAACGAGCGCACCTCGGCGGCGTGCCAGCGCCCCGTCATCAGGTCCGTCATGATCCAGCCGCGCCGCCGCACCTCCACCAGCGCGAGCTGGGTCAGGTAGCCGAGCCGCGCCGCCCGCACCGCCGCCCATCCCTCGGGCAGGGCGGTGAGCAGCAGCAGCGGCAGCAGCGTGGGGTGCAGGACGCCGAGCGCGGCCGCGGCGGCGGCGACGCCGAGGGCGGCGGTGAACAGGTCCACGGCGTTGTCGACCATGGAGGGGGCCGACTCCACGCCGCGCATCCGGGCGCGGTGCAGGTCGTCCTGGAACTCGGCGTCGTCGAAGGCGGCGAGGTCGATGGCGGTGGTGACCTCGTACAGCCGCCGCTCGACGATCTGCTCGACCTGGGGCCGCAGCCGGGCCTGGGACCACTGCGCGGCGGCGGCGCACGCGGCCCGGACGGTGACCGCGGCCCCGACCAGCAGCAGCGCGGGCGCGGCGGCGCGCACCCGGTCGGGGGTGGGCCCGGCGGCGAACAGCGCGGTCAGCACGCCGGTGGTGGCCAGCAGCCCGAACGCGGTGAACAGCCCGGCGGCGATGTTGAGGGCGGCGGTGACGGCGAGGTCGCGCCGGTTGGCCTGCCAGGCGAGCCGCATGACCTGCGCGATCAGCAGCGGCAGCCGCCGGGCCATGGTGAGCATCCCGGTCTGCGACAGCTCGGCGGCCTTGGCGTGCCAGCGGTGCTCGCTGAGCGCGGGCCCGAGCTCCGCCGAGCCGGGCCGGGAGCGCCGCGCCCGCCGGAACCGGCGCCGCTTCACCGGCACCTCCGGCCGTTCTCGTGGACGTCCTTGCAACCGGCGGTGTGACGCATCAGGCGGCCTCCCGAAGTCCGAGGAATCGGAAACCACCTTCAGGGCCGACCCCCGCCCGGCGAAAGGCATTTCGACGACTTCGGCCCGTCCCGCGCGCGGCACGGTCCTGCCACCCGGAGGTGAGCGGGACCTTACAGGGCCGCCCGACGCGGGCGGAAGGTACCTCTTTTGACATAGGTATGTATCTATACCTATAGTGGCGGTCATGCCCGGTTCCAGCGCCTCCGACCAGGACCTCGACCGCGTGGCCGCCGGCCTCGTGGCGGTCCTGCCCGCGCTGCACCGGGCGCTCGACCGCCGGGTCTCCCTCGACTTCGCCCACCCCCGCCTGCCCGAAGGGCAGCTCGCCCTGCTGCTGCTGGCGGCCGAGCACGACGGCATCACCGTGCGCGAGGCCGCCGAGGCGCTGCTGATGAAGCCCAACAACGTCAGCGCCCTGGTCTCCCAGCTGACCGGGCAGGGCCTGCTGGAGCGCAGGCGCGACGCGGCCGACAGGCGCGTCGCCCACCTGTACCCGACGGCGACGGCCCGGGAGCGGATGGCCGAGGTGCAGCAGATCAAGAGCGCCCATGTCGGCGCCGCGCTGCGCGCCCTGACCGACGGCGAGATGGACGCCCTCGGCTCGGCCCTCGGCGCGCTCGGCTCACTGGCCGGGCACCTGCGCTCCACCGCCGGCTGATCCCGCGACCGCCCCCGAGGAGGGGCCGTCGCCGCGCGCGCCGGCGTTCCGAAAGACCTCTCGAAGACAAGGCCCCTTCATGTCCTCCACTCCCGTGGACCACCCCGTCGTGCCCGCGCACTCCCCGCCGGGCTCCACCGCCCCGCGCGGGCGGCGCGGCAACCCCTGGCTGACGCTGATCGCCGTCGCGTTCGGCCTGTTCATGGTCGGCCTGGACGGCTCGGTCGTGGCGATCGCCAACCCCGAGATCGGCCGGGACCTGCACGCCTCCACCGCCGACCTGCAGTGGGTCACCAACTCCTACCTGCTGGCCCTGGCGGCCGCGCTGATCCTGGGCGGCAAGCTCGGCGACCGGTTCGGCCGGCGCACCTTCTACGTGGTCGGCGTCGCCGGGTTCACCGTGGCGTCGGTCGCGATCGGCCTGGCCGGCTCCGTCGGCGGCGTCATCGCCTTCCGCGCCCTCCAGGGGTTCTTCGGCGCGCTGCTGATGCCCAACACCCTCGCGCTGCTGCGGGCGGTGTTCCCGCCGCGCAGGTTCGGCATGGCGGTGGGCATCTGGGCGATGGTCTCCTCGGTGTCCACCGCGCTCGGCCCGATCGTCGGCGGCCTGCTGATCGAGCACGTCGGCTGGGAGTCGGTCTTCTACATCAACGCCCCCATCGGCCTGCTGGCGCTCGCCTTCAGCGCGCTGGTGCTGCCGCAGAGCAGGAACACCGCCGCGGCGGGCGAGCGCTTCGACCTGGCCGGCGTGGCGCTGCTCGCGCTCGGCCTGCTCGCGGTGGTGTTCGGCGTGGTCAAGGGCGAGACGTGGGGGTGGACGTCGGCCGGCGTCCTCGGCTCGGTCCTGGCCGGGGCCGTCCTGCTGGCGGTGTTCGGCTGGTACGAGACCCGCGTGGCGCACCCGCTGCTGCCGATGCGGCTGTTCCGCAACCCGGCGCTGACCGTCGGCGCGGTCGTCACCGGCCTCAACTTCTTCGTCCTGCTCGGCGTGATCTTCTTCGTGATGCTGTACCTGCAGAACGTGCGCGGCCTGTCGCCGGTCGAGGCCGGTGTGTACACGCTGCCGCTCAGCCTGGCCTCGGTGGTGGCCTCGCCGCTCGGCGCCGGGCTGACCGAGCGGTTCGGCGCCCGGCTCACCATGCCGCTGGGCATGGCGCTCCAGGCCGCCGCGTGCTTCCTCATGCTCGGCTGGGGCGCGCACTCGGGGTTCACGGCGATGTGGCCGCCGTTCGTGGCGCTGGGCCTCGGCGTCGGCATGGTGCTGGCCGCGGCCTCCGAGGCCATCCTCGGCAACGCGCCGGTCGCCGACGGCGGTGTCGCGGGCGGGCTGCAGGCCACGGTGCTGCAGGTCGGCGGCGCCCTCGGCACCTCGGTGCTGGTCTCGCTGATCAGCGGCCGGGTCGGCACGACCCTGACCGGCGAGCTGTCGGCGGCCGGGGTCCCCGCGCCGGTGGCGAAGGGCCTGGAGGCGGCCGGGGACGCGGTGGCGATGGGCGTCGCGCCGGTCTCCTCCGCCATGCCCGCGCAGCTCAGGGCCGCCGTCGTCGAGGGCGCCGGGCAGGCGTTCATGAACGGGGTGCACGCCGCCGTCCTGGTCACCGGCGTGCTGTGCGTCGCGGGCGCCGTGCTCGCGGCGGCCGGACTGCGGCGCCGCCCGGCCGCCGAGGGCTGACGGGCACCGGCTCCGGGGCGGGGCGATCCCCTGGACGGAGGCGCGCGAGGAGGGTCCGTCCAGGGGGAGAGGTCGCTGGCGTACTCTGCAGTAAGAGATTGTTGCGAGCCGACAATCATCTTCTTCGTCGCACGAGAGAGGTGAGGGTCCCCACCGGAGAGGGCCCTGCTACATGATTTCGTCCCCGGACAGCCCCCGTACCGGCGCCGCCAGCGTGGTGAGCGCGGCCGAGGCCCCCTATCCGGTGGTGGTCACCGACACCGCCGGGCACGTCATGGAACTCAACGACGCGGCCACCGCCCTCCTCCCCGACGCCCGCGTCGGCGAGGCCCTGGCGTCGCCCGACTGGCTCGCCGCCGCCCCCCGCGCCCTGGACATCGGCTCCATGGGCCCCGTGAACGGCACCGTGGGCGAGGGCCACTTCTCGGCGCACCCGGCCGCGCTCCCCGGCGGGGAGACGGCGTGGTGGCTGGTGGAGGAGACCGCCTACCGCACGGCCGTCGCGGAGCTGGAGGCCGAGCGCGAACGCACCAGGTTCCTCACCGAGGCCTCCAGCGCACTGCTGGCGTCGCTGAACCTGGAACGCTGCATGGAGATCACCGCGCGGCTGGCCGCCGAGCACCTGGCCGACGCCGCGCTGGTCATCGCGCCGACCACCACCAGGAAGCCGCCGCTGGTCTCCTGCGACGCGGACGGGCGCCTGGTCCACGGCACCGTCCCGAGCGCCGTGCAGAGCGTGCCGGGCCTGCCGGAGGCGCTGCGCGGGTTCCCGCCGGTGCCCTCGCGCTGGATCGACCCCGCCGCGGCGCCCGACTGGCTCGTCCCCGAGGGGTTCGGCGAGGTCGGCTCGCTGGTGATCACGCCGCTGCCGGGCCACGGGGTGCCGGCCGGCGCGCTGGTGCTGCTGCGCCGGGCGCCGCGGGCCGCGTTCAGCGAGTCGGAGGAGGCGTTCGCCGGGCTGTTCGCCGCCCGCGCCGGCGCGGCGATGTCGGCCGCCTGGCTGTACGCCGAGCAGAACGCCACGACCGACACCCTCATGCAGGACCTGCTCCCGCCCGTCCTGCGGGAGGTGGAGGGGGTGGAGTTCGCCGGCGGCTACCGGGCCAGCGTCGACGGCGAGCGGATCGGCGGCGACTTCTACGACGTCCACCCGCCGAGCGAGGACCTCCCCGACTCCCTGGCCGTGCTGGGCGACGTGGCCGGCAAGGGCCTGGAGGCGGCGGTGCTCACCGGCAAGATCCGCAACACGCTGCACGCCCTGCTGCCGATGGGCGACGACCACGGCCGGATGTTGCGGCTGCTGAACAACGCCCTGTGCAACAGCCGCCACACCCGCTTCGTGACCCTCGTGCTGGCCTCGGTCCGCCGCGAGGACCGCGAGGTGGTGCTGCGGCTGACCGCCGCCGGCCACCCGCCGCCGCTGATCGTGCGCCGGGACGGCACCGTGGAGGAGGCCGACACCGGCGGCTCGCTGATCGGCGTCCTGCCGATGATCGTTTCGCGCAGCGCCGAGGTGCGGCTCGCGCCGGGGGAGACGTGCCTGCTGTACACCGACGGCGTCACCGAGGCGAGGGGCGGCCCGCTCGGCGACACCATGTTCGGCGACCGGCGCCTGCGCCGCGCCCTCGCCGAGTGCGGCGGGATGCCCGCCGAGGCCGTCGTCGAGCGCGTCCAGATGCTCGTCGACGAGTGGATCGGCGACGAGGGCCACGACGACATCGCCGCCCTCGCCATCACCGCGCCCCGCGGCGCGCACCTCAGCGCGCACCTCAGCGCGGTGGACGGGACGACGAGGGGCAGGTACACCGCATGACGACTCCTCCCGCACCCGCCCCCGGCGACGATCCCACCCGGCACGGCGTCGGCGTCCGCCTCGCCTCCCCCGACGGCGACGAGCGGGCCGCCGACTGGGCGGACAAGCTGTGGACGGCCGTCCGGGCGGCCGACGAGTACTCCGCGCTCGACGCGGTGACCAACGCCCTGGGCGCCGGGCTGGACGCCGAGACGGTGCTGCTGGAGGTGATCGGCGCCGTCCAGCACAAGGTGGGCGTCGAGTGGGCCGCCGACCGCATGAGCGTCGCCGACGAGCACGCCGCCACCGCCATCAACGACCGCGTCATCGCCGCGCTGCCGGTCCACCGCCCCGACACCTTCCTCGGCAAGGTGACGGTCGCCTGCGTGGACAAGGAGTGGCACGCGCTGCCCGCGCGCCTGCTCGCCGAGACGCTGCGGCTGCGCGGCTGGCGGGTCGGCTACCTGGGCGCCCAGGTGCCCACCGCCCACCTGGTCAGCCAGGTCCACCGCACCGGCGCGGACGCGGTGTGCCTGTCGGCCGCCCTGTCCACCCGGCTGCCGTCGGCCCACGCCGCGATCACCGCCGTGCAGGCCGCCGGCACGCCGGTCATGGTCGGCGGCCTCGGCTTCGGCGCCGACGGCCGCTACGCCCGGCTGATGGGCGCCGACGCCTGGGCGCCCGAGGCCCGCGCCGCCGCCGACCGGCTCGCCGCCGGCCCCCTGGCGGGGCCCCGGCCGCCGCACCAGGCGGTCGACGACCTGCCGCACCTGGCCGACCAGGAGTACACCATGGTCGCCGGGTCCTCCCGCCGCCTGGTGCGCGAGACCTTCCAGCGCCTGGAGCGGCGCTTCCCGGCCATGGCCGACTACGACGACCACCAGCGCGAGCGCACCGCCGAGGACCTCGCCCACATCGTGGACTTCCTGGCCGCCGCGCTCTACGTGGACGACCCCGGCCTGTTCGCCGGGTTCCTCCGCTGGACGGGGGAGATCCTCACCGTCCGCGGCGTCCCGGCGGGCTCCCTGCTGCCGGGGCTGGACCTGCTGGAGGAGCAGCTGCGCGACTTCCCCCGCGCCCGCCGCCACATCGACGCCGGCCGCGCCGCGCTCACCGCCCGCACCTGACCTTTCGACCCTGGAAGAACGGCGTGACCGACTCCTTCGACGCAGACCCCGCGACGGTCCGGACCGCCGGTCCGCGCACCCTCGTCCTCGCCCTGTCCGGCGACCTGGACTACGACACCGGCGGCGAGGTGCTGCAGACCGCCCGGCTCGCCCTGCGCGAGCACGAGGGCGTGCGCGAGCTGCGCCTCGACTGCCGGGGGCTGGGGATGGTCGACTCGACGGGGCTGTCGGTCCTGCTGCAGATCCGCCGCGACGCGTGCGAGGACGGGATCGGCCTCCACCTGGACGCGATCGGCCCCCAGCTGGAGCGCCTGCTCCGCCTCACCGGCACCTACGAGTACCTGACGGCGCCCGTTCCGGCCGCCCCGCCGGCCGAGCCCGCCTCCGAGACGCACGGTTCGGGCACGTGACCGGCGTGGCCGACGATCAAGATCCCGGAGCGTGACCGCCGCTCCTGTATCGTCCGCAGAGTGGACGCTCTGGAGCGCATTGTTCCCCGCCCCCGAGATGCCGTTTCGAGCCCTACGCACGTCGACCTGAGCGGCCGCCGGGTCGAGGGCGACCCCGCCGCCGGCAGCGCCGTCACCGCCCTGGCCTCCTCCCTCCCCGGCGCCGCGCGCGGGGAGGCGGACGGCGCCGCCCCGGTCGTGTCGGTGCGCGTCGACCCCGGCGCCGGGCTTCCTCCCGAGGGCTACACGCTGACGGCGGACCCCGCCGGTGTGGCGATCGTGGGCGCCGACCCGGCCGGCGCCTTCTACGGAGTGCAGACCCTGCTCGCGCTGGCGGGGGAGCCGTGCGCGGAGCACCGGGCGTGCGTGCCCGGGGTGCGGGTGCGCGACTGGCCGGACCTGCCGCTCCGGGGCACCATCGAGGGCTTCTACGGCACGCCGTGGAGCCACGCCGAGCGCCTCGACCACCTGCGCTTCTCCGCCACGTGCAAGCTCAACGCCTACGTCTACGCGCCCAAGGACGACCCGTTCCACCGGGAGCGGTGGCGCGAGCCGTACCCGCCCGAGGCGCTGGCGCGGCTCGCCGAGCTGGTCGAGGAGGCGGTGGCGCGGCACGTCAGGTTCGTCTTCGCGATCAGCCCCGGCCTGTCGATGGTCTACAGCGACCCGGCCGAGCGGGCGGTGCTGCGCGCCAAGGCCGAGCAGGTGTGGGAGGCGGGCGTCCGGGAGTACGCGCTGCTGTTCGACGACATCCCGCTCGGGCTGGAGCACGGGCCCGACCGCGAGGCGTTCGGCGCCGGGGCGGGCGCGAGCGCGACCGCCCACGCGGCGGTGTGCCGCGACTTCGCCGAGGGGTTCCTCGCGCCGCGCGGCGCCGAACGTCCGCTGATCATGGTGCCCACCGACTACGCGGGCAACGCGCGGTCGCCCTACCGGGACCGGCTGGCGGCGGAGCTGCCGGTGGACGTGCCGGTCTGGTGGACCGGTTCCGACGTGGTGGTGGGCGAGGTCACCGCGGGCGACGTGGCGGCGTCCGCCGACTCCTACGGGCACCGGCTGGTGCTGTGGGACAACTTCCCTGTCAACGACTTCGCCCCCGCCCGGGTGTTCCTCGGCCCGCTGGTCGGACGGGCCACCGGGCTGGACGGCCTGCCGCTGGAGGGCGTCACCGCCAACCCGATGGTGCAGGCGGCGGCGTCCAGGCTGGCGCTGGCGACGGTCGCCGACTACGCCTGGCGCCCGGCGGCCTACGACCCGGCGCGCTCGCACGCCAACGCCGTGCGGCTGGTGCCGGGGGCCGCCGAGCTGCTGCCGCTGGTGGAGGCGTGCTCGGCGTGGCCGCCCGGGGCCGACCGGAGCCCGCGGCTGACCGCCCTGTGCGCGTCCGTCCTGTCGGGCGGGCCCGCCGGGGAGCTGCGCGCCGAGCTGGAGCGGCTGGCCGGGCTGCCGACGGACGTTCCCGGGGCGCTGGCCCGTGAGCTGGCCCCGTGGGTGGCGGCGGCCCGGGACATGGGCGCGGCCGGGCTGGCGGCCCTGGCCCTGCCGCACGGACGGGGCCGGGCCGGCCGAAGTGGCGGCCGCGGTCCAGGCCCTGGTCCGCGCGGAGGCGAACGAGGTCGACGTGCTGTGCAGCGTGATCCCGCCGTTCGTCCGCCGGATGCTCGACCGGGCGGGCCACGGCGACGCCGCCCCCGAGCCGCCGCCCACCGGCCCGCCCTCCGCCGTCAAGCCCCCCACCGCCTGACCGGGGCCGCGGGCGGCCGCGCCGCTAGGAGACCTTCGGCGTGGCGCGGTCGATGAGGGGGGACAGGTCGAGGCCGGGCGGCAGGGTGCCGTAGGCGCCGCCCCAGTCGCCGGCCAGGCGGGTGGCGCAGAAGGCGTCGGCGACCGCCGGGTGCCCGTGCCGGACCAGCAGCGAGCCCTGCAGCACCAGCGCCAGGCGCTCGGCGATGCGGCGGGCGCGCAGCTCCACGGTGGCGAGGTCGGTGAAGGAGTCCCTGGCCTCGGCGATGGCGGCGTCCAGGCGCGGGTCGGCCCCGGCGGCCCGGTCGACCTCGACGAAGAACGCGTCGAGGGTCTGCGGCTCCTTCATGATCGCGCGCAGCAGGTCCAGGGCCGCGACGTTGCCCGAGCCCTCCCAGATCGAGTTCAGCGGCGACTCGCGGAACAGGCGGGGCATCCCCGACTCCTCCACGTAGCCGTTGCCGCCCAGGCACTCCAGGGCCTCGGCGGAGTGCGACGGCCAGCGCTTGCACACCCAGTACTTGCTGACGGCGAGGGCGAGGCGCTTGAACGCCGTCTCGCCCTCGTCGCCGCGCACCGAGCGGTCGGTCGCGCCCGCGAGGCGCGTCATGAGGACGGTCGCGGCCTCCGACTCCACCGCCAGGTCGGACAGCACGTTGCGCATCAGCGGCTGGTCGATCAGGTACTTGCCGAACGCCCTGCGGTGCGCGGCGTGGTGGGCGGCGACCTGCAACCCCTGGCGCATCCCGGCGGCGGCGCCGATCACGCAGTCCAGCCGCGTCATGTTGACCATCTCGATGATGGTGCGGACGCCCCGGCCCTCCTCGCCGACCCGCCAGGCGACCGCGTTCTCGTACTCGACCTCGGAGGAGGCGTTGGACTTGTTGCCGAGCTTGTCCTTCAGCCGCATCAGGCGGAGCGGGTTCAGGGAGCCGTCGGGCAGTACGCGCGGGACCAGGAAGCAGGTCACGCCCGCGTCGGTCTGCGCGAGGGTCAGGAACATGTCGCACATCGGCGCGCTGGTGAACCACTTGTGGCCGACGAGGGTGTGGGTGCCGTCGCCGTTGGGGGTGGCGCGGGTGGTGTTGGCGCGGACGTCGGAGCCGCCCTGCTTCTCGGTCATCGACATGCCCGCCAGCAGGGCGTTCTTGGTGAGGGGCGCGCGCAGGCCGAAGTCGTACTCGCGCTTGGCGAGCAGCGGCTCGTACTGCGCGGCCAGCTCGGGGGTCTGGCGTAGGGCGGGGACGGCCGCGTAGGTCATCGAGATGGGGCAGCCGTGCCCGGCGTCCACGCGCCAGGCGTAGAACTTGGCGGCGCGCGCCACGTGCGCGCCGGGGCGCTCGTCGGCCCACGGGGCGCCGTGCAGGCCGCGGGTGACGGCGACGTTCATCATCTCGTGCCAGGCGGGGTGGAACTCGACCTCGTCGATCCGGTGCCCGTAGCGGTCGTGGGTGCGCAGGACCGGCGGGTGCTCGTTGGCGAGGCGGCCCCACTCCTGGGCCTCCTCGGTGCCGGCGAGGCGGCCGAGCTCGTGCACCTCGTCGGCGGCCCAGCCCGCGCCCTCGCGCTCCAGGCCGTCCAGCAGCGCGGCGTCGTCGGCGACGTCGTGCCCGGCCAGCGGGGGGACCTGGTTGAAGACCTCGTGGGTGGTCACTGCTGCACTCCAAGGGCTCGGTGGGCGAAATCGATCAGGGCGGGAACGGGGGCGGGCGAGCCGGCCGACAGGGGACCCACCAGGGCCTCGGCGATCGCGCCCACCAGGGCCGTGGCGCTGAGCGCCGGGTCCTGGTCGGGGAGCTCGCCGGAGGCCACGCCTTCGGCGACGTGGCGGGTGATGACCTCGGCGTAGGCGCGGCGGAACACCAGGCGCTCGGCCTCGACGGCCGGGTCCACCGGCTCGGCGAGCAGCGCGTACGCCAGGCGCGGCGCGCGCAGGGCGCGGCCCGCGAACGTCTCGATGACGGCGGTCACGCGCTCGCGCGCGGTCTCCTCCAGGGCGGCGGCGCGCGCCACCGCGTCCACCTCACGCCGGGAGGCGGTCCGGAACACCTCGGCGACCAGATCGGCCTTGCCGGGGAAGTGCCGGTAGACGGTGCCGGTGGCGAGGCCCGCGCGTTCGGCGACGGCCGCCACCGGGCAGGCGCGGTAGCCGCCCTCGGCGACCAGTTCCAGCGCGGCGGCCACGATGCGCTCGCGTGAGGCGGTCAGGCGCGCCTGCACTCCGGGGGTTCTGCGGTAGGCCACAGCAAGGATTGAACCTCAATTCATTTCTTGCTGGCAACCCGGCATCCTCCTGAAGGCGAGGGAAGATCTCGTCCGCGCGGCGGATTGCCCAGGGTGACGGGGGGCATACCTTCGAAATCATGAGTCAGCCCACCCCGCAGCAGGGGCGGCCGCCGGTCCCGGCGCAGCCGCCGGGCGGCCGGTCGCAGGTGCCCGCCGAGTCCGTCCGAGCCTCCGACGCCGAGCGGGAGGCGGTGGTCGAACGGCTGCGGATCGCCTCGGTGGAGGGGCGGCTCACCTTCGAGGAGCTGACCGAGCGCAGCGAGGCCGCCTACGTGGCGGTGACGCGCGGCGACCTGGAGCGCATCACCGCCGACCTGCCCGCGCTCGGCGCGCCCGGCGCGCGGCCCGCGCCGGTGCAGGTGCGGCGCCGGTTCAGCGCGATCATGGGCGACTGCAAGGAGCGCATCTCCGGCCGGGTGGACCAGGAGCTGGAGGCGCTGTCGGTGATGGGCGACGTCGTGCTGGACCTGCGCGAGGCGCAGGTGCCGACCGGCGAGGTGTCGGTGGTCGCCACCGCGGTGATGGGCGACATCAAGATCATCGTGCCGGACGGGGTCTCGATCGACCTGACCGGCTACGCCGTCATGGGCGACCGGCGGGTGCTGGTGCGCGAGGCGGCCCCGGGCCAGCGCGCGCCGGTGGTGCGGGTGCGCGCCCAGGCCATCATGGGCGACATCAAGATCGTGGACGACGAGCACCACACGCCGGTGCGGCGCGCCCTGTCCGCCTGGTGGGAGGGGCGGAAGGGCAAGTAGCCGGGGGCCCGCCGCGGCGGGCCCCCTCCGCGCTACTGCGGGTTCTTGCTGTTGTAGGCCGTGCGCGCGCCCAGCCACGCGGTGTAGACCGCCGTGCCGACCAGGCCGGCCTTGCGGGTCTTCTCCGTGGTCAGGGCGAGGCCCAGGGCGAGTTCGGTCGCGCCGTTGCGCTTGATCCAGGCGGCGGTGTCCCGCGGGAAGGCCAGCTTGGAGATCGGCTCGAACATCTGGGGCGCGGCGAAGTGGGCGACGCCGGTGGCGGCCAGGGCGAGTCCGGCGGCACGGAGAAGGGCCATGGTGCGGATTCCTTTCGGGGGTTTCGCGGTCACGGGGTGAACGCGTAGTCGTCCAGGTCGAAGCGCCTGGAGCGTCGGAGGGCCTGCAAGGTCGAGGTGGGCCGCAGCAGCGGCGCGTCGCCGTCGGGGGCGAAGTAGTAGCTGTTGGCGCCCCCGCAGCCGTTGTTGTAAAAAGCCGTGCCCTTGCTGCGCCGCAACATGTCGCGGAAGAACCGGTCGTTGGCCTCCTGCCGTACCTGGACCCTGGTCGCGCCCCGGCGGCGCGCCTCGGTGAGGCAGCGCAGCACGTGGGCGCTCTGGTACTCGATCATGCCGAACCAGGAGAAGCCCGTGAAGGAGTAGGGCCCCATCAGCATCCACAGGTTGGGCGCCAGCGGCACCGAGGTGCCCTCGTACGCCTGGTAGCGGTGCCGGGTCCAGAACGCGCCGAGGTCGGCGCCGTCCACGCCCGCGATCGGGTACGGCGGCAGGTTCTCGGGGTCGATCACCTTGAAGCCGGTGCCGAGGACGAGGGTGTCGAACGTGTGCTCGGCGCCGTCGGCCGTGCGGATCCCCGTGGGCGTGATCCGCTCGATCCCGGCCGTCACCAGGTCCACGTTGGGGCGGCGGAACGCCGGGAAGTAGGTGCTCGACATCGACGGCCGCTTGCAGCCGAAGCCGTAGCGCGGGGTCAGCTTGGCGCGCAGCTCGGGCTCGGGCACCTGCCGCCTGAGGTGGGCGAGGCACAGCGCCTCCAGGCCCTTCACCACGAACGGGTAGCGCCGGTGCTGCGTGACGCCGGTGACCAGGAACAGCTCCACGACCGCGTTGGTGCACGCGCGCACGGCCCGCTGGGTGGCCGGCACGCGCCGGAACAGCGTCCGCACCGGCTTCGGGATGCGGAAGTCGGCCTTGGGCGCCACCCAGATCGGGGTGCGCTGGTACACGTACAGGTGCTCCACCCTGCGTGCGATCTTCGGGATGACCTGGAGCGCGGACGCGCCGGTGCCGATCAGCCCGACGCGGCGTCCGGCCAGGTCGTGGCCGGGGTCCCATTCGGCGGTGTGCACGACCTTCCCGGCGAAGTCGTCCAGGCCGGGGATGTCGGGCCGCTTGGGCTGGTGCAGGACGCCGTTGGCGGTGACCAGGAAGCGCGCGGTGATCTCACCGGCCGAGGTCGCGAGGCGCCACCGGTGGCCGTCCTCGTCCCAGTCGGCGCGCTCGACGCGGGTGTTCAGCCGCAGGTGGCGGCGCAGCCCGTACTTGTCGGCGACGCGGTCGGCGTAGCGCTTCAGCTCGTCGCCGGGCGCGAACACCCGCGACCAGTCGGGGTTGGGCTCGAAGGAGAAGGAGTAGGAGGCCGACGGGATGTCGACCGCGATGCCGGGATAGGTGTTGACCAGCCACACGCCGCCGATGTCGGGGCGCCGGTCCACGATGGCGAAGTCGTCGAAGCCGTGCCGTTTCAGCTCGATCGCGATGCCGAGGCCGGAGAACCCGGCCCCGACGACCACCACCTCGTGGTGGGGCATGACTCACCTCTCGGGGGTGCGCTGGGGGGTGTAGGCGTAGTCGTCCAGGTCGAAGGTGCGGGCGCGCCGCCACACGTACAGGCCCGACTGGGGCCGCACGTAGGGGGAGTCGCCGTGCCGGTCGAAGTAGTAGCTGTTGGAGGAGGCGCAGCTCGGCTGGCCGAGGATGGTGCCCTTCATGCGGCGGCGCATGTCGGCGGTGAACGCGTCGTGCGGGCCCTGCTTGACGGCCATCCGCGCGGCGCGGCGGCGGCGCGCCTCCACGATGCAGCGGGTGGCGTGGGCCGACCCGGCCTCGATGATGGAGAACCAGGACGCGCCGGTGACGGTGTAGGGGCCGTTCATCAGCCAGAAGTTGGGGAGCTGCGGCACCGCGAGGCCCTCGTAGTTCTGGTAGCGGTTGCGGTCCCAGAACTCGCCGAGCTCCACGCAGTCCAGGCCGGTCACCGGGAACGGCGGCATCGCGCCCAGCTCCAGGATCTTGAAGCCGGTGGCCAGGACGAGGGTGTCGGCCGGGCGCTCGCGGCCGTCGCGGGTGACGACGCCGGTCGCGGTCACGCGCTCGATGCCGTCGGTCACGAGCTCGACGTCGTCGCGCAGGAACGTCGGGAAGTAGCGGTTGGAGAACGAGGGGCGCTTGCAGCCGAAGCCGTAGCGCGGGGTCAGCCTGCGGCGCAGCGCCCGGTCGGGGACCTGGCGGCGCAGGTGCGCGCGGCAGACCGCCTCGGTGGCGCGCACCAGGAACGGCACCTTGCTGTAGTGCACGATGCCCAGCACCATGATCACCTCGGAGGCGGCCGTGGTGACGAGCCGGACCAGGCGCTGCAGCGGCGGCGCGAGCCGGAACAGCGTCCGCACGGCCTTGGGGATCGGGAAGTCCACCTTGGGGAGCACCCAGATCGGCGTGCGCTGGTAGACGTCCAGGTGGGCGGCGCGACCCGCGATCTCGGGGATGACCTGGAGGCCGGACGCGCCGGTGCCGATCACCGCGACGCGCCGGCCGGCCAGGTCGTGGTCGTGGTCCCAGCGCGCGGTGTGGACGATCTTCCCGGTGAAGTCGTCCAGGCCGGGGATGTCGGGGTTCTTGGGCTGGTCGAGGGGGCCGACCGCGCACACCAAGAACCGGGCGGTCAGCTCGCCGTGCTCGGTGCGCACGCGCCACAGGTCGGCGGCCTCGTCGAAGTCGGCCCGCTCGACCCTGGTGCTCAGGCGCAGGTGGCGGCGCAGCTTGTACTTGTCGGCGACGTGCTCGGCGTAGGCGCGCACCTCGGCGCCGGGCGCGAACGAGCGCGTCCAGCCGGGGTTGGGCTCGAAGGAGTAGCAGTAGGTGGCCGAGGGGATGTCCACGGCCACGCCCGGGTAGGTGTTGTGCCGCCAGACGCCGCCGACGCTGGGGGCGGCGTCGAGGATGACGAAGTCGCGCACGCCCTTGCGGCGGAGCTGCACGCCGACGCACAGGCCGGAGAACCCGGCGCCGACGACGATGACCTCGTGGTCGGGCTCGCTCAACGGGGGTCTCCTTCGGGGAGGGCGGCCTGTCCGGACGCGGCGGCGCCGCGCAGCGCGGCCTGCTCGATGACGCGCCGGTCGTGGTCGCCGCGCGCGCCGAAGGTCTGCCGGTAGGCGCGGTCGCCGTTCATCAGCCGCTTGACGGCCCGCACCACCGGCTCGGGCGTCACGGCCAGCACCGGCTGCGCGGCGGCGAGCCAGCCCGGCACCGGGTACTCGGCGCGGCGGGTGACGCAGCTCCTCACGATCGCGGCCGCGACCCGCTCGGGGTCGATGGTCGGCAGGCCCCCGCCCAGCCGGACGCCCTCGGTGAGGCCGGTGCGCACGGCGGTCGGCAGCACGGCGCTGATGCTCACGCCCGTCCCGGCGACCTCCTCGCGGACGGCGGCGGTCAGCCCCACCGCCGCGTACTTGCTGGCGTTGTAGACCGCCATGCCCGACAGGGGCAGCTTTCCGGCCATGGACGCGACGTTGGCGATGTGGCCCCGGCCGCGCTCGATCATCCCCGGCAGCGCCAGCCGCATCCCGTGCACCAGGCCCCAGACGTTGACGTCCAGCGTGGCGGCGCTCACGGTGTCGGGCTCGTCCAGGAAGGGGCCCAGCGGCATGATCCCGGCGTTGTTCACCAGGATGTCCAGGGGGCCGGCCCGCTCGGCGACCGCCGCGAGGAAGGCGGCGTAGGAGGCGCGGTCGGTGACGTCCACCGCGAAGGCGTGCACGTTGGGGCCGAGCTCCGCCGCGGTCCGGGCGGCGGCGCCGGCGTCGCGGTCGCCCACGCACACCGTCGCGCCGCGCAGCGCGAACGCCTCGGCGGCCGCGCGCCCGATGCCGCGGGCGCCGCCGGTGACGGCCACGACCGCGCCGGCGCGCGCCACGGCGGGATACCTCATCTGCGGCCCCCTTCGGCTCATTTGGAATACCGAAGGTATTTGGGCTTTGGACGAGCCGTCAATAGGCGCTTACTTGCGCGGTTGAGCCCGGCGGGCGCTTCTCATACCGTGGGTATCCCGATACCGGTGGCCGATGGGGTGGACCGATGGCACGACTGACCAGGGCCGAGAGCCAGGCGCGGACCCGCGAGCTGCTGCTCGCCACCGCCCGGCGGCTGTTCCTGCGTGACGGGTATCACGCCACCTCGCTGGAGAAGGTCGCCGAGGCGGCGGGCTTCTCCAAGGGCGCGGTCTACTCCAACTTCGGCACCAAGGACGAGCTGTGCCAGACGGTGATCGACGCCGTCCGCGCCGAGCAGGTCCAGGCCATCATGGAGGCGTTCCTCGGCGAGGGCTCCGACGCCGACCGGCTCGCGGTGTTCGCCGACTGGGCCGAGCGCACCATCGGCGACCCCGGGTGGACGCTGCTGGAGGCCGAGTTCGCCATCCACGCCACGCGCCGCGACCCCGCGCTGCGCGACCGCGTCGCCGAGGGCGGGCGCAGGTGGGTCGGGGCGCTGCGGTTCCTGCTGGAGGAGGAGGCGCGGCGGCGCGGCGCGACGCTCCCCATGCCCGCCGACGAGCTGGCCGACGCCCTGCTCAGCCTGGGCGTCGGCCTCGGCCTGCGGCGGGCGGTCGATCCCGGCCTGTCCCCGCACGCGCTCCCGGGGATGATCGGGCTGCTGCTGGAGACGGCCGGGCCGGAGACCCGCTAGGCGTTGGGGTCGTCCTCGGTGAGCGGCCCGGCCCGCTTGATCGGGGTCTGGCCCCCGGTCGGGTCGTCGTCCTCGGCGGGGAAGGCGTCCGGCCGCCCCACGTCCACGCCCGGCACGTCGGCGCCGCCCGGCTCGTCCTCCTGGCGCGAGTACCCCTCCTCGGCCTCGGGCACGGTGGCGGACAGGTCGTCGGCGCTGCGTTCTTCGCGATCAGTCATGCCCTCACGCATACCCAACTGCGCGCGACTATACGTGAGGGACGCCTCTCACCCCGCCCGGCATACGATCGTCGCGTGATGAGCGACACGGACGTCCCCTGGGACGACCGGCGGGTGCGGCGCGCGCGGTCCGCGACGCTGGCCGCGCAGGGCGTCACGGTCGCGACGGCGCTGGCGATGCCCGCGATCGGGCTGCTGGTCGAGCCGCGCCCCGGGTGGATCGCCGCCGGCGCGGCCGGGACGCTGCTGTTCGCGGCGGCGCTGGCCGCGGCGCTGTACGGGGCGGTCACGCCGTGGCAGGGCGAGGCGGCGCGGCGGCGCTCGCTGGCGGCGCTGGCGGCCGCGACCGCGCTGTCGGTGCCGCTGGTGGCCCCGGCGGGCGCGGACGAGTGGGAGACCTGGGCGTGGATCGGCGGCACGGCCGCCGGGGCGGCGCCCCTGCTGCTGCCGCGCGCCGCGGCGGCCGCGGCGGTGGCGTGCGCGGCGGCGGCCACCGCCGGGATCGGCTGGTGGGCGGGCGACCCCGGCCTCTACCTGCTGCTGGCGGCGTCGCTGGCGGTGACGATCGCCGCGATGAGCGGGATGCCGGTGTGGATGTGGGGGCTGCTCGCCGACGCCCAGGCGGGCCGCGCGGCACAGGCCCGGCTCGCGGCGGCCGAGGAGCGGCTGCGGTTCGCGCGCGACGTGCACGACCTGCTCGGCCACGACCTGTCGGTGATCGCGCTGAAGGCGGAGCTGGCCGAGCGGCTGGCGCCGGTGGACGCCGGGGCCGCCGCCCGCGAGGCCGCCGAGGTGCGGCGCCTCGCCGCCGGCGCGCTGGACGGGGTGCGCGGCGCGGTGCACGGCTACCGGCAGATCGACGTGGCCGACCAGGTGGCGGCCGTCGCGCGGGTGCTGGTGGCCTCGGGGGTGCGCTGCACGGTGCGGGGCTCGGCGGCGGGCGCCCCGGAGGAGTTCGCGGCGGTGCTGCGGGAGGCGAGCACGAACGTGCTGCGGCACAGCCGGGCGCGGTGGTGCACGATCGAGATCGACCGGGAGGGCGGCGAGGTGCGGATGCGGGTGGCCAACGACGGTGTGCGCGAGGCGGCCCCCGACCGGCGCAGCTCCGGGCTGCGCGGCCTCGCCGACCGGCTCGCCGAGCGCGGCGGGACGTTGCGGACCTGGCGGGAGGACGGGGTGTTCACGCTGGAGGCGGCAATGCGCGAGACGGCGCGCGAGACGGCGCGCGAGACCGGGGGCGCCGGATGATCCGCGTCATGCTCGCCGACGACGAGGACCTGATCCGCACGGCGCTGGCGGCGCTGCTGGGGCTGGAGCCCGACCTGGAGGTGGTCGCCCAGGCGGCGGACGGGCGGGCGGCGCTGGAGGCGGCCCTCGCGCACCGCCCCGACGTCGCCGTGGTGGACCTGGAGATGCCCGGCGGGCCGGACGGGCTCGGCGTCGCGGCCGAGCTGGCGCGCTCGCTGCCGTCGTGCCGGGTGGTGATCCTCACCGGGCACGGCCGGCCCCCGCTGCTCCAGCGGGCGCTGGAGGCGGGGGCGCGGGCGTTCCTGCCCAAGGGGTCGCCGGGCGGGGCGCTGGCCGACGTGGTCCGGCGGGTGCACGCCGGGCAGCGGTACGTCGACCCGGCGCTGGCGGCCGACGCGCTGACCGCCCCGCCGTGCCCGCTGACCGACCGCGAGCTGGAGGTGCTGCGGCTGGCCGAGCACGACGCGCCGGTCGCGGTGATCGCGCGCAAGGCGGGGCTGTCGCAGGGGACGGTCCGCAACTACCTGGCGGCGTCGGTGACCAAGATCGGAGCGTCCGGGCGGGCGGAGGCGTACCGCATCGCGCGCGAGCACGGCTGGCTCTAGCGCCGGCCGGGCGCGTCATGGGCGCCGTGCGGGCCGTGGTGGGCGTACTCGGCCGGGCGCAGCAGCATCGCCGCGAGCATGGCCGGGAACATCAGGACGTGGCCGCCCATCATCACCCCGTGCCCGCCCATGACGCCCGCCCACAGCAGCGGGAAGAACACCGCGTACGACAGGTACATCGCCGCGCACATCTCGGCGATCGGCCGCCACCGGTGCCGCCGGATCCGCATCCACACCGCCATGCCGACGCTCATCGTCGTGGCCATGACCAGCGCCGACGCCTCGGCGGGCGGGTCGTCGGGACCGGCCATGGCCCACAGCGGCCACAGCAGGAGCATCCCGGCGAACATCGAGACGACCATCTCCAGGTAGTGCAGGGCGAAGCGCGGCTTGGGGCCGATGACGCGGGTCATGACACTCCTCCGGGGGCCAGGATGAGGACGGCCGCCACCATGAGGTCGACGACCACGCAGAACAGGGCGTAGGCGCGCGGCACGACCTTGCCGGTGCGGTGGTGCACCGCGTCCCAGGCCGCGTGCGCGAGCCAGCCCGCGGCCACCAGGTGGCGGCCGAGGTCGGGGCTGACGGCGAGCGAGACCAGGGCGAGCGCGGTGAGCACGACCAGCGCCGCGACCTGCGCGCTGAGCACGCCCCGGGCGCGCAGCTCGCCGCGGATCGCCCCGAACGCCAGGTAGATGAGGGCGAGGACCGGCAGCGTCCAGGTGATGAAGCCGCCGGACTCCCAGGGGACGGCGCCGGAGGCGGTCGCCCAGCCGATGGCGGCGCCGAGCAGCACGACGGGGGACGCCAGGGCCGTGTGCTTGAGGTGCGAGTGCTTCAGGTGCGAATGCTTGAGGTGCGAGTGCATCGGTGTCATGGCTTCAGAATCCGGTGCGGGCCGCGCAAGCGGCAGGGGTGCGATGTCATCGATCCGGGTGCGGTTTGCACGGTCCGGACATGCGCCGTGTGCGCGCGGAGCCGCCGCGCAAGGGGGCGCGTGGCGGAGCGGACGATCGTCTGGCGGCGTGACCTGGAGGAATACGCGCTCTCATATGAGTCCTTGACGCAAGTCGCTATTGGACATGGCGGCGGTGCCCCTGGTCTCCTCGTGGAGGCCGGAGATCGAGACGTGAGGAGCCCGGTATGCAGTCGCACCGCCCCTGGTCGTTCCGGACGAGGCTGGGCGCCGCCACGCTGGCGGCGCTGGCGCTTAGCGCCGGGACGGCCTGCGGCGCGGAGGAGGCCCCGGCGCCGAAGGCGGCCCCTGCCGAGCCGTCCGCGAGCGCGCCGGCCGCCGCCCCGGGGCAGGCGCTCGTCCGGAAGGAGCTGCGGCGCCTGGAGGAGTCGTACAAGGCGCGCGTCGGCGCGTTCGCCCTCGACACGGGCACCGGCACGAGCATCGGCCACCGCGAGGACGAGGCGTTCCCCACCGCGTCCACGTTCAAGGCGATGGCCGCGGCCGCGGTCCTGGACAAGGCGCGGCGCGGCGACCCCGGCCTGCTCGACCGCGTCGTGCGCTGGAAGAGGTCCGACGAGGTGCCCAACTCGCCGCTCACGCAGGGGCGGGGCGCGAAGGGCGTGACGGTCGCCGAGCTGTGCCGCGCGACCGTCACCCACAGCGACAACATCGCGGGCAACCTCCTGCTCAAGGAGATCGGCGGACCGGCGGGCCTGACCCGCTACTACCGGTCGATCGGCGACCGGGTGTCGCGGTCGGACCGCTGGGAGCCCGCGCTGAACCGGTGGCGGCCGGGCGAGACGCGCGACACCACCACGCCCGCCGCCATGGGCCGCAACCTGCGGAACCTGCTGCTCGGCGACGCGCTCGCGCCGCAGGACCGCGAGCGGCTGGCCGGATGGATGCGCGCGACCGTGACCGGCGGCGAGCGCGTCCGGGCGGGCGTGCCGAAGGGCTGGAAGGTCGGCGACAAGACCGGGACGGGCACCGCGTACGCGCCCGCCAACGACATCGCGGTCGCGTGGCCGCCGTCCGGCGCGCCCGTCGTCATCGTCGTCTACACCAACCGCAGGGACCCCGGGGCGGAGGTGGACAGCAAGCTGATCGCGTCCACGGCGTCGGTCCTGGTGCGCGGCCTGGGCCGGACGGCCTGACGCCCGGCCGGGCGGGATCAGGAGGCGGCGGAGAGCGCGGCGGCCAGCCGCCCGTTGCCGCCGAGCGTCCCGGCCCAGCCGAGCAGCCCGCCGTCCATGAAGTAGGCGTCGCCCTCGTGGCCCTGGTCCTCGAAGCGGACGTGGACCCACCGGTTGATGCCCATCTGCGCGCGGCCGACCGACAGGATCGAGCCCGAGACGGTCCGGGCGCCGCCGGCGAAGTGGAACGTGCCGTCGCCGAAGCTCAGCGCGCCCCGGTCCTCCCAGGCGGGGACGCTGACCGCGGGCGTCGAGCGGTACCAGATGTTGCTCTTCACGGCTCCTCCTGAGGGATTCGGGTTCCAGGGGGTTAGAGCCGTTGCGAGGGTTCACGGTTCATCCCGGTTCGAGGGGGACGGCCGCCGGGCGCGCGTCCCGGCGGCCGCCCCGGGGTTCAGCAGCCGGTGTTGAAGATGCCGTAGCTCTCGGCCTCGTTGTCGTAGCCGTTCAGCTGCAGGTTGGGCCGCAGCCGCTGCGTGCCGGACTTCTGGATGGGGTGCGTCCGGCCGCTCCACCCGTCGTTGGCGTAGAGCACGACGCACTTGCCCGTGTTGTTGATGACCGACGAGATCTCGTTGTCGCCGTTCCAGCCGTCGATCTCGTGGCGGCCGTTGATGGCCGACTGCTGGACGTACAGATCGCCGCCGTAGTAGGGGTCCTCCCACATGCAGACGTAGCCGCTCGGGCAGGAGGCGGCGGCCCGCGCGGCCGCGTCGGCGGGGACGGCCGCGAGGCCGCAGACGAGCAGGGCCAGGCCGCCGGTGGCGGCGAGGGACGTGCTGAGACGCATGGTGTCTCCCGGTGTGCGGTGGTGGCGCTCGTGCGCGCCGTGGCCCCACTGTGTCGCCGCCGTGATCGCGGTCCCAAGCGGCGGCGGTGCACCGGTCCGGAAACTTGGGCGGGAGGTCCCGGCGGCGTAGGGTCGCGCCATGACCGGACGGCGTGTGGTCATCGTCGGATACGACGCGGCGGAGCTGCTCGACATCGCGTGCGTCACCGCCAGCCTGGAGATCGCCAACCTGCACGGCGCGGCGCCCGCCTACCGGGTGTCGCTGGCCAGCCAGGGCGGCGGCCCCATCCGGTGCAGCGCGGGCCTCACCCTGGTGGCGCAGGAGACCCTGGAACGGGTGTCCGGCCCGCTGGACACCCTGATCGTGTCGGGCGGCCTCGGGCACGAGGCGGCGGCCGGCAACCGGCTGATCCTCGCCCACGTGCGCCGCCTGGCGCGCGAGAGCCGCCGGGTCGCGTCGGTGTGCACGGGGGCGAGCGTGCTGGCGGCCGCCGGGCTGCTGGACGGCCGCCGCGCCACGACCCACTGGCGGTGGGCGCCGACCCTGGCGGCCCGCTACCCCAAGATCACCGTCGACCCCGACCCGATCTTCATCCGGGACGGCGGCCTCGCCACGGCGGCGGGCGTGACCAGCGCGCTGGACCTCGCGCTGGCGTTCGTGGAGGAGGACGAGGGGGCCGCGATGGCGCGGAGCGTGGCCCGCAACCTGGTGACCTACCTGCAGCGCCCCGGCAACCAGGCGCAGGTGAGCATGTTCACCGGCGCGCCGCCGCCTGCGAACGAGCTGGTCCGGCAGGTGGTGGACCACGTGACCGCCCATCCCGCCGCCGACCTGGCGACGGCGGCGCTGGCGGCCCGCGCGGGCGTCAGCGAGCGGCACCTGACCAGGCTGTTCATCAGGCACCTGGGGGAGACGCCGGGCCGGTTCGTGCGGCGGGCCAGGACGGAGGCGGCCGCGCACCTGCTCGTCACCACGACGCTGCCCCTGGGGGCGGTGGCGGCGCGCTGCGGTTTCGGGACGGCGGAGACGCTGCGGCAGGCGTTCGCGGCGCGCTACGGCGTCCCGCCGTCACGTTACCGGGCGGCGCACTCCACCACGGGCACGTGACGACGGGCTCAGGCGCTCGAAGAACCCCTCGATCTCAGCGGGCGTGCGCAGCCGTAGTCTTCGCGGCGGGGCCCGTTCAGCGGAACGTCCACCAGCGGGTCGTCCCGGCTCCGCTCGCCGTGGCGAAGCTCTGGCCGTCCGGAGCGAACACCACGGTCTGTTCGCGGTCGGTGTCGCCGGGCAGCGTCGCGGTGTTGCGGCGGGTCGGGACGTGCCAGAGCCGGATGTTCTTCTCGTCGGCGCTGACCAGGGTGTCGCCGTCCGGGCTGAACGCCAGCGCCCGGACGCTGCCCGCCACGCCTTTCAGCGTGGCGCGGAGGTCTCCGCTGCCCGCGTCGCGCAGCTCGATGGCCCAGTAGCTGCCGTTGGAGATCGCGATCGTCTTCCCGTCCGGGCTGTAGGCCAGGGCGGGGATCTCGCTGGCGCGCTCGCCGGAGGCCTCGGTGCCCTTGCCGGTGGCGGTGTTCCAGACCCTGTACTGACCGGACAGGTAGCGGGCGCCGGCGAGCGTTTCGCCGTCCGGGGCGAAGTCCAGCGCGTTGGCGGCGTAGTCGATGTCCATCGGGACGGGCCGCTCGGTGGCGATGTCCCAGATCTGGACGTAAGGCGCGCTGTTCCCGCCGCTGGTGGCCAGGGAACGGCCGTCCGGGGCGAACGCGAGGTCCTGGTCGGCCCGCGCCTTGGCCAGGGCCTTGCGGATCTTGCCGGTCGCGGTGTCGCGCAGCTGCACGGGCCCGCCCTTGCTGGCGGTGGCGAGCGTCTTGCCGTCGGGGGAGAACGCCATGGGCCGCTGGTAGGAGTCGTCGTCCTCGATCTTCAGGGCGCTGACCTGCGCGGTGGCCAGGTCCCAGCGCAGGATCGAGGAGAACCCCGCACCGTGCAGGGTCCGGCCGTCGGGGGAGAACGCGAGGTCGAACACGGCGACCTCCGAACTCGGCAGGATGACCGCTTTCGGCACGCCGAGCGGCGTCTTCGGGGCTTCGCGCCGCCCGGCGGCGGGCGCGTCCGACGGCCACAGCAGCACGGCCGGGACGCTCACGGCGGCCGCCGCCGCGACGGCCGCGCCGCCGAACAGGACCGCCCGGCGCGGCAGGCCGCGCGAGGGCGGGGCGGTGAGCGCGGCCAGAACGTCCGGGACGCCGGGGCGCCGCGCGGGATCCTTGGCCAGGCAGCGCGCGATCAGGTCGCGCAGATGGGGGTCGGCGGTCAGGCCCTCCAGGTCGGGCGGCGCGCCGACGATCCGGTGGACGATTGCCGGGATGGTCGGCGCGTCGAACGGGCCTCGGCCGAGCGCGGCGTAGGCGAGCACGCAGCCGAGCGAGAACACGTCGCTCGCCGGGCCGGTGGCGTCGGCGCGCACCTGCTCGGGGGACATGAACGAGAAGGTGCCGACGACCGCGCCCGTCGAGGTCAGCGCGGTCGCGTCGGTGGCGCGGGCGATGCCGAAGTCGATGATCCGGGGCCCGTCCGGGGCCATGATGACGTTGCCGGGCTTGAGGTCGCGGTGCACCAGCCCGCACGCGTGGATCGCGGCCAGCCCCTCGGCGAGCCCCGCGCCCGTCTCCCGGACGGCCCGGGGCGTGAGCGGCCCCTGGCGCAGCACGACCTGCCGCAGCGACGGGCCGGGCACGAACGCCGTCACCATCCAGGGCGACTCGGCGTCGGGGTCGGCGTCCACGACCTGCGCGGTGTGGAAGCCGCCGACCCTGCGGGCCGCCTCGATCTCGCGGGCGAAGCGCCTGCGGAACTCGGGATCGGCGGCGTACTGGGCGCGGACGAGCTTCACCGCGACCTTGCGCCCGCTGGGCGAGGCCGCGAGGAACACCTCGCCCATGCCGCCCGCGCCGAGGCGTCCTTCGAGGCGGTAGGGGCCGACCTGGCGGGGGTCGCCGTCGCGTAGAGCGTCCACGGGTCAGACCTTCCAGAGCGTGACGGTGCCGTTGGACTTGGCGCCGCCCACGGCCGCCAGCGTCCGGCCGTCGGGGGAGAGGGCGAGGCGCGAGACGGACTGGGGGTGGCCGACGAGCGTGCTGGTGAGCGCGCCGGTCGCGGCGTTCCAGACGCGGACGGTCCGGTCGGCGCAGGCGGCCATGACGGCCGAGCCGTCGCGGTTGAAGCGGACGTCCTTCGCGGACGCCTCGCCCGTCTTGATGGTGCGGAGGAGGCGGCGGGAGGCGAGGTCCCAGATGCGGAGGGTCTTGTCCGCGGAACCGCTGACCAGGCGCTTGCCGTCCGGGCTGAACGCGACGCCGGTGACGCTCTCGGCGTGGCCGGTGAGCTGGCCGCGCTTGCGGAGCGTCCGGGCGTCGAACAGCTGGACGGTGCGGCCGGGCGACTTCTTGTAGTAGCCGTCCACGCCGACCGCGACGGTCCTGCCGTCGGGGCTGAACGCGACGGCGTTGACGCCGCTGTTGCCGAGGTCGAAGCCGGCCAGCTTGCGGCCGGTGGCGGCGTCGAAGAGGTTGGCGCCGGGGTTGGCGCCCGCGATCGTGCGGCCGTCGGGGCTGTAGGCGAGCGCGTTGAGGCCGAAGTCGCCGCCGGTCCTGGCGTTCACCAGGATGCGGCCGGTGGCGGCGTCCCACAGGTACAGGCCCCCGGTGCTGCTGGCGGAGCTGGCGAGCCGCCGGCCGTCGGGGCTGAACGCGAGCGCGCTGACCCAGCCCGTCTTGCTGATCGTGCGCAGGACGCGGCCGGTGCCGAGCTCCCACAGGGTGATGGTCGCGTCCAGGCCGCCGGCGGCGAGGACGCGGCCGTCGGGGCTGATGGCGACCTCCTGGAGGCTCTTGACGCCCTCGGCGGACAGGGAGCCGCTGGCGGTGATCAGGCCGTTCGGGCGGGGCGGCGGAGGCGGCGGCGGGGCGGCCGTCCGCTTCTCGTCGCGGGTGAGGAGGTAGGCGGCGGGGGCGCCCACGACGGCGGCGGTCGCGACGGTGCCCGCGCCGATGAGCAGGGCGCGGCGGCGGACGGGGGCGATGACCGGGGCGTCCTGGTGGCGGGTGGCGATGAGCGTGCCGTTGGCGTGCGTGGGGTCGTCGTCTTCCGGCGGGAGGAAGCGCACGGGGGCGACGATGCTCTGCGGCGCGGTCATGAGCGTGTCGAGCGTGGGCCGCTGGGCGGGGTGCTTGGCGAGGCAGGCGGAGATGAGGTTGCGCAGGTCGCCGGGGAGCGCGGACAGGTCCGGCGCGTCGTTCAGGACGCGGTGCACGATCGCGGGGATGGAGGTGGCGTCGAAGGGCCCCCTGCCGGTGGCGGCGTAGGCGAGCACGCAGCCGAGGGAGAACACGTCGCCCGCCGGGCCGGACGGCCGGCCGAGGACCTGCTCGGGCGACATGTAGGCGTAGGTGCCGACGACGACGTTGTGCGAGGTCAGCGCGGTCGCGTCGGTGGCGCGGGCGATGCCGAAGTCGATGATGCGGGGCCCGTCGGCGGCCATGATGACGTTGCCGGGCTTGAGGTCACGGTGCACGAGCCCGCACCCGTGGATGGCGGCGAGGCCCTCGGCCAGCCCCGTCGCGAGCGCGCGGACCGCCCCGGCGTCGAGCGGGCCGCGCTCGGCGACGACCTGCTGGAGGGACGGACCGGGGATGAAGGCGGTGACGAGCCAGGGCGACTCGGCGTCGGGGTCGGCGTCCACGACCTGTGCGGTGTGGAAGCCGCCGACCTTGCGGGCGGCCTCGACCTCGCGGGCGAACCGCTGCCGGAAACGTTCGTCCTCGGCGTGCTCGGCACGGATGACTTTGACGGCGACATGGCGCCCGCCGGGGGAGGCGCCGAGGAAGACCTGACCCATGCCGCCCGAGCCCAGCCGGGATTCCAGCAGGTAGGGGCCGATCCGGCGGGGGTCGCCGGGGTGCAGTGGTTCCATGTGCCATCCGTCGTTGGGCGGGGGAGCGTCCCCGGTTTTCTAGCAGACAGAGGTGTTCTTACGACACCGCATCGGACCCGCTGTGACGCAGCGCATGACCCGAGCCCCGCAGAAGTGATCTTTTACACGTTTCAGGATCGGACGAATCTCTGATCAGCGCGCCTTCGGCAGGGACCGAATTGTGAGGTGTGCGCGGGCAAAGATCCGGCAAAGCTTGTTTGTCGCCAAGATCATCTTTATGGAAGCTTCGCGAGGACTGCACCGATCTGAGGAGTAGCTCCCGTGAAGTGGCGAAAGAAGGCGGCGGCAGCGCTGAGCGCCGTCGGGCTGGGCCTGTCCGGCATGGTCGCCGTGGCGACCCCCGCGTCAGCGGCCCCGCTCGACCTGTCCAACTTCCAACTGCGTCCCAACGCCTACGGCGAGGACCTGCAGCGGCGCGCCGACGACATCCCGATGGTCAAGGCGTCGGTGACCGACATCATGAACAACCTGAACCGCACCCGGAAGGACGACACGACCAACCCCGGCCCGGCGGTCCTGGACGGAGCGGCCTGCAACCCCAACGGCATCGACCCCGCCAAGGCTCCGAAGATCGTGCGGAGCATCTGCTTCAACAACGGCGACGCCGAGACCGAGGAATGGTTCCCGCAGGGCGTGACCACGGTCGCCGACATGCAGGGCGACCAGAAGTGGGGCGACAGCCCGCAGCAGATCCTGGTGAGCTGGTACGACAAGGACACGACCGAGGGCGTCAAGGGCGTGCGCATCAGCTTCGTGAGCCGCGCCACCGGGGCGTACCGGCACGTGCTGCTGGTCTACCCGCAGAACAGCGCCAACGGCGTGACGTACGAGAGCGTCCGCACGTCCCAGGACCCCGCCACCGGAAAGCCGTTCAACACCTCGCTGCACGCGGGCGGCATCCTTTGGTACGGCAACTACCTGTTCGTGGCCGACACGGCGCGCGGCTTCCGCGTCTTCGACATGCGGCGCATCTACGACCTGGGCGCTTCGGGCAACGGTAACGCCACCGACGCCACCAGGCTGGGCCTGGAGGGCGACACCTACTACGCCAAGGGCTACCGGTACGTGATGCCGCAAGTCGGATCGTGGACGCGCACCAACAGCAGCGGCGAGGGCTCGGACCCGACGTGCACCATGCGCGACGGCTCGCCGCAGTTCTCCTACGTGTCACTGGACCGCAGCGGCACCAACGACCTCATCGCCGGAGAGTGGTGCACCGGCACGGAGGACACCAACGGCCGGGTGGCCGTGTGGCCCATGGCCCGCGCCTTCAAGGCCAACGGCGACCTGGTGATGGACCCGGACTACCGCTGGAACGCGGAGGCGGCGTACTGGCTGCCCGAGAGCAACGTGCAGGGCGCGACACGCTTCAAGGGCCGCTGGTACCTGAGCCGGAGCGACGGCATCACGAGGCCGGGCTGGCTGACCATCACCAAGCCCGTGACGTCGTCCACGGGAACGCTGGAGGCTGACACCAGGAAGCCCTTGGGCTACGGCCCTGAGGACCTGTCGCACTGGCCGGGCGGAGGCGAGACGACGCCGACGCTGGGCGAGATGTGGACGGTGGGCGAGCACCCGGGCCAGGACTCGGCCGGCAACGGCCCAAGCCGCCGAATGCTGTACGCGGTGTCCCCCTGACACCCCCTGTGCCCGGCGGCCCCAAGGCCGCCGGGCACAACCACCCCACCTCCGCCTACGCGGAGAGAACGGAACCTACACGCGCGCCCAGTACCTCGCCGCCGGACCACCTCCGCGTGCGCGGAGAGAACACTTCGCGACCTGGGCTCATGTAGGCGCGTTATCGTTTTGAGATCTTGCTGGTGAGGTGAAGCCTGCCTGGGGCATGGGGGAGAGGTTAGGGCTCGGGCAGCAGATTTGTCAGGGAGCTCGTAGCTCATTTAAGAGTCGATCTACGCTCGATCCTGTTGAGGCCGCCTGAGCTCTACGGAGCTGCTGAACTCTGGGCGTATAGCTATCTTGTTCCGCTGCCTCGAACGATCCCTTCAGTGCGGGATGCCGTCGATCAGATCGCGGGCGCCCTTGCGCAACAGGTCCCCAGCCACGTACGCGCCTAGGTCGGCCGCCTTGTCCGACGGCGCCCACTCGTGGGAGTGAACGAACTGTGAGCCGTCGCGGGTGAACACCATCGCGCGCAGCCCGAGCTGTCCGTCACGTTCAAGGCGTGCGTGAGCGGCGATGGGGCTGTTGCAGTGCCCTTGCAGGCCGTGCAGCATCGTCCGCTCGGCGGTGATGCACCGCCGGGTCTCCCGATGGTCGAGCAAGCGCACCAGCTCCACGATGTCGGCGTCCCTCGTCCTGCAGTCCACCGCCAGCACACCGGAGCCCACGGCAGGGAGGATGTCCAGAACTTCACCCGGCCGGTCGATGCCCATCCGGGTCAGCGACACCTTGGCCAACACGATCGCATCGAACGAGTCCCCAGCGTCCAGGCGGCCGAGCCGCGAGTTCACATTGCCCCGCAGGTACTCCACGCGCAGGTCGGGACGGATCTGGCCGAGCTGGGCTCGCCGCCGTACGGCCGATGTGCCGACCAAGGCCCCGGCCGGCAGGTCGGCCAGGCTCTGGACCTTGGAGGCGATCGGGAACAGCATGACGTCGGCGGTATCCTCCCGCTCCACGTAGGCCGCGAACGCCAGGCCATCGGGACGAGGGACGTCGCCCGGGACGTCCTTGAGGCAGTGAACGGCGATGTCCACGCGGCCGGTCAGCAGCGCCCGGTCGATCTCACGCATGAACGCGCCCTTGCCGCCCAGCCCCCCGAGATGGCCTTTGTGGCGGTCACCGGCTGTTTCGATGCCCACGATCTCGATCTCGACGTTCGCCATTGCCCGCAGCCGCCCAGCAACGTAGCGGGCCTGCGTCATCGCCAGTGGCGAGGTACGGGTGCCCAACCGCAGCGTCCCGCCTCCGCCCGACCAGGAGAACGCGGGATCGACATCGACGTGTCCAGTGGGTACGAGGTCGGTCACGGTCGAGACCCTAGCCGCGCTGTTGACCTGCATCTCTGCGTTTCCATTGTGTCTCTCTGACTCTTCTATGGAATCTGGCCTGCCCCTGTCGGAAGGCGAGCCAGGGGTTGGACCGCTGAACGGGGCCGCCCCGCGCTTGGCGTGGGTCTTGCTGCCTTTGGCGGTGGTGCTCCGGGTGACGCTGAACCAGGTCAGCAGATCTGGGCGGGCGGCCGGCGGGATGCTGCCGATGAGGATTTGCCGGACGCGAGGGCAGTAGACCAGACCTTGTGGGAGCTGCACGAACGCCTTGCAGAACTGCCGCTGGTGGTTCAGCCCATAGGGCCGGATCACACTTCCGTGCAGTGCGGTGGGCGCGCGGGCCAAGAGATTGAACATGGGACCTCCTCGAAGAAGGGCGGCGCTGCTGGCTCCAGCCAACTCTGGGAGGCTGCCCCGCACGGCTGCGGCTTGCAGCCGACGCACACGCGTGCAACTTCTGCACACCGCTGACCGCAGGCGCAGAACGCGTCGTAGCGTGAAGGCGGCACTCTCATGTCCTTGTAAGGGGACGGCGATGTCCACTGACGGGTTCTGGCGCACGGGTGTCGTGCGGGCGCTGGTGAACGCCCACGACGTCGGCGGGGTCATCCGGATGGCCCGTGAACAGCACGGGTGGCGACAGGCCGATCTTGGGGCGGCCGCCGGATACTCGGGGTCCACGATCTCCCGGATGGAGACCCGTCCCGTCACAGACCTGGACAAGTTGCGCAAGGTGCTGGGCGTTCTCGGCGCGCCGACGAACCTGCTTGTGGCCCTCCTCCTACCTGGCAGTCCTCCGGAGGTTACGGTGGTCGGTGAGACTCCCGTGGTCGAGGAGGACCCGATGCGCCGCCGATCCCTACTCGCTGCGGGCCTGGCCGCCGTTCCCGCGGCGGCGCTCGCCCGGGTGGACGCCGCGCTCGCGCTGCCCGAACCCGCCCAAGACGCGCGGTCCGGTGAACTGGTCGCACGGCTCCGCCACGCGCACGCACGGTACGACGCCGGCGAGCTGGGGCCACTGGTGGAGGACCTACCGGCGTTGATCGCCGCCGCGCAGCACACCGCGCTCACCGGCACCCGCGCCGAGCACGTCGCTCAGGCATCCGGGGCGTACGCGTTCGCCAGCAACGCCCTGAACAAGGTTGGGGCGGCCGGGCCGTGCCGTCTCACCGCCGACCGTGCCGTTCAACTTGCTGCCCAGGCTGACGACCCGCTCGCGCGGGCGCGCGCGGACCGAGCCCTGAGCATCGCCTTGCGCCACGAAGGCAAACCGGGCTTGGCCGAGCAGGTGACGTTGCGCGGTATCGATGCTCTGGAGGGCACGGGGTTGCGGACCCGGGCGCAGGTTGAGACGTGCGCTCAGATGATGTGCACGGCTGCCTATAACGCCGCGCAGGCCCGCGACCGCGCCCGCTCCCTAGAATTGGTCGCCGCTGCCGAACGTGCCGCACGACGCCTTCCTGCCGGGACGTCGCGGATGGGAGCCGCGCACGTCACCCTGTATCGGGTCAGTGTGCTCTGGGCGCTCGGCGACACCGGGACCGCCCTGGAGGCGGGGCAGGGGTTGCGCGACGGCATGTTCCCTACGCTGGAGAGACGGGCCCGGTACCGGACGGACCTGGCGCGAGTGCAGTGGGATCTCGGCCGTCCCGCTGCTACCGCCGAACAACTGCTGCGAGCTGCACGCCACGCTCCCGCTGAAGTGCGCGACCGGCCGTCGATCTCCCGGATCGCTACGCGTCTGGTCCAGCAGCACCCGCACACGCCCGGCGCGCGCGAACTAGCCGCCGTGCTGACTTTGCGGTAGGCCCGCGCCGACGCATCTGGCGGCCCGCCGTGCCTACTTCAGAACGCTAATGCGCTGGTGGCCGTTTGGGCCTTTGCGACGGGGTGGAGCCCGCACCAGTACAAGGCGTGTTGCCTGCTAGTCCGCCGGTGCTCTCGGATGCGCTCGACAACCATCCGACCTGGGACAACTGGAGCAAGCGGTAATCCACCGACACGCTAGGCGCCAGTCGCTCCCACTCGGCATCGATCAAGTCACCACGATCCGACAGTGAAAGAAACCTCGCTCTACGCCAGGCGAGCCAGGAAACAGATCCTGGTCCGCGAATTTCTGGCGCTCCACCAACGCCTATCCTCGTCCGCATGATCCGCCAATCCCCTGTCGGCCTTGAGGTGCTGCGAAGCGCTGCCGACACCGGAGCGCTCAAGCTCAATGGGGCCGGGCCAGCCTCGGGCGCGGCATGCCGCGCCCGGGAAACGAGCCTTGAGCCGCACTTCGGCACGGTGGCCTGGACGCTGCCGCCGTCCTACCGCGCGTTCCTGGCCGAGCACAATCGGCTGTCGTGTGTGCGTGAGGTCGGCGATCTCCATGTGGAGTTCGTGGTGGTCGACGAGGAAGAGATCGTCGCGCTCAACGCGGACTTGGTGCATATGCCCGAGCATGTCAGTCGAGATGCTGGTCGCTATCTGTCGACCAACCACCTGGTCGGCTTCGCCGAAGCCGGTGGCGAGGCGGTGTGGTGCTTCGACGTCACGCGGCCGAATGCCGACGGCGAGTACCCGGTCTACTACCACCACCAAGACGAACCTCGGGCCCGTTACGTCGAAGGCGGCGCGTGGGAGGAGCCGGACGACGCCGAACCAGACTTCGTCTCGTTTGCGGCATGGGTGGCCACGATGACGGCCGCGTTCACCGCGACAACACCACCGAGCTGGATGGTCGAGTTGGGCAGCCCGGCCATGGTGTGGCAGGCGCGCCAGGGCGTACTGCGCCGGGCCGCGACGTAGGGACCATCCCCGCGTGCGCGGGGAGCAGGCCGCAGTGCCGGACAGGACGCCGCTGATCACGGGTCCATCCCCGCGTGCGCGGGGAGCAGTCGTACGCCAGCCGCGTCAGCCGTCCTACCGCGGGTCCATCCCCGCGTGCGCGGGGAGCAGACTCGCTGACCTGGTGTTCTACCGGCGAGTAACACGATTCGTGAGCACTTGTTGAGGTTCGGGCATTTCGGACAGCGGAGAAGGCGTGCCTGTGCTCGTCTCCTTTGAGAGAGGGGCGCTTCCTCTGAAGGAGCCAATCTGGGCTGAATCTTCTCCTCTGCGGGTCATCAGGGGTCAGGCTATGGCCGAGTCGTGGAGGGGTGAATACCTTGATGAAGGCAGGCATGATGCCGAGCTCAATCGGCGCATGTTGTGCGCCGCCTCGACTCAGTGATTTCTGTCCCTGGTCCCCGTGACCCAGCCACCTGGCTTCCTGTGTCAGGAGGTCGCGGCCTCCCTGCGGTAGAGGTCGATCAGGCGGGCCAGGTGGCGGCCAGCGGCCTGGAGCGGGGCGTCGTCGCGGGCGAACTCGGCGGCCAGTTCCGCCCCCTCCAGTGCGCTGATCACCGTCTGGCCCAGATCGAGGGCGTTGTCCTCGGGAATGCCCGCGCGGCGCAGGGCCGTGAAGACGAGGTCCTGCCAGTGGTTGAAGGCCGTGCACGCGGCCTCCCGGATGTCGGCCACGCGGGCCGACGCCCCCAACGCCGTGGACGCCACCGGGCACCCGCCGACCCAGTCGGAGTCGCGCAGGCCGTCGGCCAGGAGGCGGGCACAGGCCATCACGGCCTCGGCGGGGTCCTCGTAGCGCTCGAAGACGTCGCGTAGGGCAGCGGCGAACTCCTCGTCCCCGTGGCGGATGGCGGCGACCGCCAGCTCCTGCTTCCCGCCAGGGAAGAAGTGGTACACCGAGCCGTGCGTGGCCTCGGCCTCCTGGGCGATCTGCTTGATCCCGGTGCCGTCGTAGCCCTGGCGCTGCATCAGCCGAGCGGCGGTGCGGACGATCCGGTCGCGCGTGCCGACGTCTGAGGAAGTGGCCGTTCCCGGGCGCGTGGTGGTGTTCACGGGGCCAGTCTACTGAATAGAACGTTCAGTCTAGTGCTGTGCTAGCGCCCTCTCCTGAATAGAACGTTCGATCTAGAGGGGGCATCATGGGCAAGCGGCGAGTGACGGTCATCGGACTCGGCCCGATGGGGCGGGCGATGGCGAGCGCGTACCTGGAGAACGGCTACGAGGTCACCGTGTGGAACCGGACCGCGAGCAGGGCTGATGGCCTGGTGGAGGCCGGAGCTGTTCTGGCGCCCTCGGTCGCCGACGCGCTGGCCGCCAACGATCTGGTGGTGCTCAGCCTTACCGACCACGAGGCGATGTACGCCATCCTGGGCCAGGCCGTTCACGGCCTGGCGGGCAAGAGCATCGTCAACCTCAGCTCCGACACTCCGGAGAAGTCGCGCGAGGCGGCGGCATGGGCGGCGGGGCACGGGGCCCAGTACTTGACAGGCGGGGTGACCTCGTCGCCGTCGGGCATCGGCGCTCCGGAGTCGTTCGTCTTCTACAGCGGCCCCCGAGAGGTCTTCGAGGCCGTTCAGGAGACGTTGCAAGTCATCGGCAAGACGGATTACCGGGGTGAGGACCAGGGGCTGGCCGCCCTGTACTACCAGCTCCAGTTGGACATCTTCTGGACGACCACGCTCGCCTGGCTGCACGCCGTGGCGATGGCCGACGCCAACGGCATCTCGGCGGAGGAGTTCCTGCCCTACGCCTCGGGCACGCTGGCCTCGATGCCGGACTTCATCGGCTTCTACACGCCGCGTCTCGATGCGGGGAACTTCTCGGGCGATGTGGAGCGGCTGTCGATGGGAGTGGCGAGCATCGACCACGTGGTGCGCACGGCCGAGGATGCGGGCGTGGACGCGTCGCTGCCTGCGGCCGTCCTGGAGGTCTTCAAGCGGGGCATGGCGGCCGGGTACGCCGACGACAGCGCCACCAGGCTGATCGAGATCTTCAAGAAGCCCGGCGCGTAGTCCGTCTCTGCTGGACGGCGAGAGCACCGGGCCCGGCTGGCGCATGTTGTGCCCGTCTCTGCTCAGTAACGTCCTGCCTGGCGGTCGCAACGCGGCCGCCAGGCAACACCTCTGCGTACGTTCTGGACGTCGTACGCTGGCGCGCGAATACTCCGCCTGGTGGGTGAGGGGTTGAGGGCTGACGTGACTGCTCCTGGAGCGCACTCGATGCTGGCAAAGCTGTGGCTGAGCTGCTTCGGGCGTCGCCCCTCTGGCCGCTGCCCGAAATGTCCGACTCTCAAGAAGTGCTCACGAATCGTGTTACTCGCTGGTAGAGGCCCAGGTCAGCTAGTCTGCTCCCCGCGAACGCGGGGATGGACCGGTGGCGGCCGGGGCCGCGATCGCGCTGTCCAACTGCTCCCCGCGAACGCGGGGATGGACCCTCGAAGACGATGTCGCGGCCGTCCCTATCGGCCTGCTCCCCGCGCACGCGGGGATGGACCCGTCCTGGACCTGTCCGGCACCGAACCGGCCCTCTGCTCCCCGCGCACGCGGGGATGGACCCATCTCGATCATCTTCGGCGAGACACCCACCACCTGCTCCCCGCACACGCGGGGATGGCCCCCCGGTTCTCCGGCTTAAGAGGCCGGTGCATCACTGCTCCCCGAGCACGCGGGGATGGACCCGCTTCGCTCATGCCGCCGCCCCGCCCACCGGTCTGTTCCCCGCGCATGCGGGGATGGGATTAGAGATCGTGGGCGCCGCGCTTGATGTCGGTGAGGAGTGCGGCCCAGGTGACGGAGGGCATGACGAGGATGGGGCCAAGCGGGTCTTTAGAGTCGCGGGTCAGGTGGAAATGCTGGACGGCTGCTACCTCGACGCACTGATCGGTGGCCTGCTGACTGTGGCTGCTCTTGGTCCACCGAATGTTGCTGAACTCCGGATTCATGGCCGCCTCTTTCCGGTCTGTTCGTACTGGTGGGCGGCAGACTCGACCAGATCCATGGAAGTGGCCGGCCCCAGGGCTACCGCGCGCAAGTGCTCGAACGCCACGTTAGTAGCGTGAACATCACTCTGTCGATCGAGGTAGAGCGTTCCTGCGGTGGTGCCGACGAAGGCGACGTCCTTGTCCGGCTCGGGGAAGGAGAAGATGCCGAACCCGCCGTCCATGGACGAGTGTGGCCCGGCGCTGAACGGCACTACCTGGATCGTGATGCTCATGTGGTGAGCGGCCAGTATCAGGTTCCGCATCTGGTTGCGCATCACTTCTGGTCCACCGATCTCGCGACGAAGCGCAGCCTCGTCGAGGATGGCCCAGAGTTCTAGGCCGCCCGCCTCGGCAAGGATCTCCTGGCGCTTGAGGCGGAGAGCGATCCGGCGCTCCACCTCGTGCTCATCCAGTTCCAGCGGGCCGGAACGAGTGATGATGGCGCGGGCGTAGTCGGCGGTTTGGAGAAGGCCAGGTACGGAGCAGGGCTGGTAGGTGCGCAAGGAGGATGCAGCCGATTCAAGCCCCATGTAGGTTCTGGCGTTCTTGCTGAGCAGGTCGCTGTAGGGCTGCCACCACTCCTTCTGTCGTGCCTCTTTCGCCAGGTTGATCAGGGCCTCCCGCGTTGCGCTGTCCTCTACTCCGTAGAGATCGAGCAGGTCGGCCACGTCAGACCAGGGGACGGAGATGCGCCCCCTCTCGATCCGAGAGACCTTGGCGCCGTACCAGCCGAGCCGGTCGGTTGCCTCGTCGCCTGTCATCCCGTTGGCTTCGCGAAGTTGGCGCAGCTCCACACCGAGTTGACGGCGTCGCACGGTGGGGGAGATCTTCCGAGGGGACACGTGGCTACCATCCCATCCATCTCTCTGGAGAAATTTCTCCGAACGCATTGCGTGAAAGCAGGACCACACGCATGCTGACAGTATGCCCTGTGTCACTGTGAGCGAGCAGAAGAATCAGCGCATGAGATTGATGGCTGCTTGTCGCAGTGTCGAGGCCCGGCGCGTGAGGCGCGTGTAGCGGGCCAGTAAGCCGCCGCGCGGCCGGTCGAGATTGGGAGACCTCCCCGGCCGCGCGGCTCCATCCCCTCACGGAGGACGTACATGAGAATACGTCGATCGGGGTCCGCGTTGCAGGTCTGCGCGGACCTTCAAAGGCATCACCTCGACAGCCTGTCCTGGGCGCTGGTCGACGCCGGCTGGGCCACCACCTCTCGCACCTGCGAGACCATCCCGTTGCTGCGGGTCGTGCATCCCGACCTTCCGCTCATCAGAGAGTCCATCACCGTCCACGGTCACCGGTGGCGGCTCTGGTTCCACGACAGCTCCGGCCGCGCCATCGCGCCCGTCTCCGACCTCCGCCGCGCCGTCGCCGCCATCGGCGCCTCACTGGAACCCTGCAGCCTCGCCGCTTCCCACCGGGACCTCGTATGAACGGCGAACCCCGCCCGGCCCTCGTCGCGCTGCGCGACCGCTTCCCCAGCGTCGAGATCTGGCGCGGCCACTACACCGGGCACTGGTGGGCCATCGCGGACGGCCGTCTTCTTGAGACCGTCCGGCCTGACGACATGGCCACCCTTCTCACGCAGTTGGCCGTGCCGCAGACGCAGGGCATGTTCCATGTCCGGTAAGCGGCGGGTCTTCGCCGCCTCGCCTGACCAGGTCTCGGCAGCACGCCGCTGGGCCGCCGAGCTCCTCGGCCCCACCCATCCTGCGGCCGAAGACTGCGTTCTGCTTCTCTCGGAGACCTTCACCAACGCCGTCCTGCACGGCGGCGGCACGCGAGTTGAGGTCTGCGTTCAGATGGGCAGCGATGCCGTCCGGGTCGAAGTGGTCGATGACGGCGGACGCGGCCTGCCCCACTACGTCGATGACCCGCGCGGCGAAGGCGGGCGCGGGTTGCCCATCCTGCGAGCGCTCGCCAAGGAATGGGGCTTCGACGTGCTCCCGGACGGGCGGCTCCGCGTCTGGTTCGACGTCCGAGAGACCCAGGCCAGATAGGGGAGAGCCCCGGCCCTGATCAGGCCGGGGCTCTCTGCCAGGCTCAGCGCGAGTCGTCCTCGCGCTCGGCCTTCTCGACGCCTTCTTCCGTCGGAGGCAACGAGTCCGCCTTGTAGGTGTCCACCCCCGGTACGCCCGTGCCGCTGACTCCCGGCTCCTCCACCTTGCCCGGCGTCGTACGCCCCCGAGCGTCGCTGTCGCGCGTCACCGGCGCGAACTCTTCGTCATGTGGGTCCTTCGGCTCATGGCCGAGGTCATCGCGATCCGTCATGCAGTGGATCTACCCGCTGACCTCGGGTCATGCGTCGAAGCCCGGCTTTGTGGCGAGGAGATGGGACACATCCGTGCCGGACGCCAGCTCCTCGGCCGCCTGGCCACGGCGGAACAGCCGAGCCGGGAGCGCGCCGCCCAGCGTCGCCCTCTCTCCGGACACCCGCAGCCACGTCCCCTCGCGCAGCCCCAGCACGGGTACGTCGTTGCACTCCAGGAACTCAGTCAGGCGCTGCTCACGCGTCTCGCCCATGTGCGTGTTCCCCGGAGCCGGGTCCAGGTAGTGCGGGTTGATCTGGAACGGGATCAGACCAAGCGCCTCAAAGGACGGCGGCTCCACGATCGGCATGTCGTTCGTCGTCCGCAGCGTCGGGCACGCCATGTTCGTCCCCGCGCTCGCGCCCATGTAGGGGAGCCCCGCCGCCACCGCCGCCCGGAGCTCCCCGCGCAGCCCCGTCGCGTACAGGTCCCGCAGCAGGCGGAAGCTGTTGCCGCCGCCCACGAACACCGCGTCCGCCCGGCGCAGGACCGGGCCCGTGTGCACGCCCTCCACCGTGATCCCGGCCGGCGCCAGCGCCTTCCGCACCACGTCCGTGTACGCGTCATGGTCCGCCAGCGCGTACGGCACGAACGCCAGCGTCCCGCCCTCCGGCAGGAACGCCGTCACCGTGTCCAGCGCATGTTCCAGGTATCCGTGTCCGTGCTGGGTCGAGTTCGACAGCAGCAGCAGTTCCAACGTCGGCTCCAATTCTCTCCATCAGCGCGAAGTGCGCCCCGTCAGCGTGCGCTCCACCTGCTCGGCCGCGTGCTGCAACCGCGGCAGGTGGTCCAGCGGCGGCCCGAACCGCTCCTCGTGGCCGCCCAGGCTCAAGCTCCCGTACGGCTCCCCGTGCAACCGCACCGGCACCGCCAGCGTCGCCACCTGCGCGTCGTACTCGCCCACCGTGAACGCGTACCCCTGCTGGCGGACGCGCCGGAAGCGCTCCTCCAGCTCGGCCGGGTCCGTCAGCGTCCGGTCGGTGAAGCGCGCCATGGGCCGGTCCCGGAACAGGCGCAGTCGTTCCTCTTCCTGCAAGAACGCGTAGTACGCCTGGCTCGTCGCCCCCGCGTGCGCCGGGTACAGCTCCCCGACCAGCGGGTAGTAGCGGATGGGCCCCGCCTCGCCGTCGACCGCCTCCACGCACCGCATGTGGAACGCGTCCGGCACCGACAGCAGCACCGTCACGCCGGTCCGCGCCGCCAGTTCCGCCAGCACGGGCTTCACCAGCATCCGCAACGAGCCCGACTTCTCCCAGATCCGCCCCAGATGCAGTGCCGCCGGTCCGATCCGGTAGCGGCGCGTGTCCGGGTCGGCCACCAGGAAGCCGCGATGCGCGAGGGTCGCCAGGATGCGCTGCGCAACGGACTTGTCCCACCCGAATTCGTGAGCGACCTCCGTCACGCCCCAGTCGCTCCGGGACCGGTCGAAACCCAGCAGGACCAGCAGGGCGCGGTCGGCTGTCTGGAGCAGGCCACGGGGGGTCTCGCGGTCGGCGGCGAAGCCTGACCTGGGCATATGCGCTCCGGGGGATAGAGTTGCAGATAACGGGACAAAGTTGCTTTCTACGATACCAAGCCCGCATCCTGCTGCGAAGCTGTTCAGAACGCGCGGTTGACCTGCGCTGATGCCTAGGAGCGCCCATGCTCAAGCATGTCCTCGACGTGATCGACCGCCTTGACGACCCCTCGGTAGACGGCAAGGCCATGGCCGAACTCCTGGACGAGGCCGCCGGTCCCGGCGGTTCGGGCGCCGAGGTCACCACCGTGATGGGCGACAAGGGCTCGACGGACTTCGTCCTGGTCCGCGTCCCCGGCCGCAACGGGCGCAGCGGCGGCGGCGACGCCC
Organism: Spirillospora sp. CA-253888; assembly: GCA_050936435.1. GTDB lineage: Bacteria > Actinomycetota > Actinomycetes > Streptosporangiales > Streptosporangiaceae > Spirillospora. The sequence goes on along the minus strand of JBNJMT010000001.1, from coordinate 1,076,988 downwards.
CGACCCTGGGCATCGTCGGCCGCCTCGGCGGCATCGGCGCCCGCCCCGAGCGGATCGGCTTCACCTCCGACGGCGACGGCGCGGCCGCCGCCCTCTCGGCCGCCGTGAAGCTGCTCAGGATGCGCTCGCGCGGCGACGTCCTGGAGGGCGACGTCGTCATCGCCACGCACGTCTGCCCCGACGCCCCCACCCAGCCGCACGACCCCGTCCCGTTCATGGACTCCCCGGTGGACATCGCCACCATGAACGAGTACGAGGTCACCGCCGACATGGACGCGGTGCTGTCGATCGACACCACCAAGGGCAACACGATCATCAACCACCGCGGCCTCGCCCTGTCGCCCACGGTGAAGCAGGGCTACGTGCTGCGCGTGAGCGACCGGCTGGCCACGCTGCTGGCCGAGGTCACCGGCGAGCCGGTGGTGACCTTCCCGGTCACCACCCAGGACATCACGCCCTACGGCAACGGCGTCTACCACATCAACTCGATCCTCCAGCCCGCCACCGCCACCGACGCCCCCGTCGTCGGCCTCGCGGTGACGGCCGCCGCCCCGGTGCCCGGCTGCGGCACCGGCGCGAGCCACGAGACCGACATCGCCGCCGCCGCCCGCTTCGCCGTCGAGGCGGCCAAGGAGTTCGGCGCGGGCGCGCTCACCTTCCACGACCAGGCCGAGTTCGACGCCCTGGTGGCGCGCTACGGCTCCCTGTCCCACCTGCAGACCCTGGGGAGCGCCGAATGAAGCTCGGCAACGACGACTACGCGCTGGCGCGCGTCCCCAAGACCGCGCGGTACGGGTTCGGCTCGATGCTGCTCCAGTGGCTGGCCCAGTCCGGCTCGCTGTCGCAGTTCGTCCTCGGCGCCACGCTCGGCCTCGGCATGGGCTTCTGGGACGCGTTCCTGGCCTTCACGCTCGGCGCGGTGATCCTGGAGATCGTCATCTTCGCGATCGGCGCGGCCGGGCAGCGCGAGGGCCTCAGCATGACGATGCTGACCCGCTTCGCCGGGTTCGGCCGCAACGGGTCGGCGCTGGTCAGCCTGGTCATCGGCGTCAGCCTGGTCGGCTGGTTCGGTGTCCAGAACGGCATCTTCGGCAACAGCATGAGCAAGCTCGCCGGCGGCCCGCCCTGGTTGTGGTGCGTGGTGGCGGGCGTCGTGCTGACCCTGCTGGTCATGTACGGCTTCAAGATCATGATGTGGCTGGCCCGGATCGCGGTGCCGCTGTTCTTCGGCCTGGTCGCCTGGTCGGTGATCAGCGAGCTGACCAAGCACTCGCTGAGCGACCTGGTCAACGCCCCGCCGGTCGGCCCGCACATCTCGATCCCGGCCGCCGCCACCATCATCGCGGGCGGCTACATGACCGGCGCGATCACCGCCCCGGACATGACCCGGTACAACAAGAAGTCCTGGCACGTGCTGCTGCAGAGCTCCTGCTCGATGATCCTCAGCGAGTACGTGGTCGGCATGACCGGCGTGCTGCTCGGCCACGCGGTGCGCAGCAGCGACGTCACCCACATCGTGCTCAGCACCTCGGGCTTCGTGGGCCTGATCATCGTGGTGCTGGCCACCATGAAGATCAACGACTGGAACCTGTACGGCTCCTCGCTCGGCGTGGTCAACTTCGCCTCCACCGTGTTCGGCCGGCGCCTGCACCGGGGCGTGGTCACCGTCGTCATCGGCGTCGCGGGCACCGTGCTGTCGGCGATCGGCTTCCTGGACCACTTCAAGGACTTCCTGTCCCTGCTCGGCGTCGCGATCCCGCCGATCGGCGGCATCATCGTCGCCGAGTACTGGATCGCCCGCAGGCAGCGGCCCGAGCTGGACGCCACCCGGGACGCGGGCGCGCTGCCCGAGCGCGTGCCGACCTGGATCCCGGCATCGCTGGTGGTGTGGGTCGCCGCGTTCTGCGTCGGCAAGTTCACCCACTGGGGCATCCCCGCGCTGAACTCGCTGGCCACCGCGATCGTCCTCTACCTGGTCCTGGCCTACGCGGGCCTGATGAAGCCCACCGGCTACACCGTCATGGAGAAGGCCCCGGCCACCGGGACCGCCGCCGAACCGCAGCCCGCCGCGTCCTGACGCGGCAGAAAGAGGGGGGACACCCGTGGGGAACGCCGAGGACGAGGTCGTCGAGCTGTGCCGGGACCTGATCCGGATCGACACCTCCAACCCGACCAGCGACGAGCGAAAGGCCGCCGAGTACGTGGCCGAGAAGCTCAGCGACGTGGGCATCGAGCCGCGGCTGCTGGAGTCGGAGCCGGGCCGGGCCAGCGTGATCGCCCGCATCCCCGGCGAGGACTCCTCGCGCGGGGCCCTGCTGCTGCACAACCACCTGGACGTCGTGCCCGCCGACGCCTCCGAATGGCAGGTGGACCCGTTCTCCGGCGAGATCCGGGACGGCTACCTGTGGGGCCGCGGCGCGATCGACATGAAGGACACCGTCGCCGTGCAGCTCGCGGTGGCGCGCGAGTTCGCGAGGACGGGCAAGCGCCCGCCGCGCGACATCGTGCTGGCCTTCCTCGCCGACGAGGAGGCGGGCGGCACCTACGGCAGCCGCTGGCTCGCCGACAACCACCGCGAGCTGTTCGACGGCGTCACCGAGGCGATCGGCGAGGGCGGCGGGTTCTCCTACCCCCTGGACGACACCCGCCGCCTCTACCCGATCGAGAACGCCCAGCGCGGCCAGGCGTGGCTGCGGCTGACCGCGCGCGGCCGCGCCGGGCACGGCTCCTCGCCCAACGACGAGAACGCCGTCACCGCCCTGGCCGACACCCTCAGCCGCATCGGCCACCACCGCTTCCCGACGCACCTGATCGACTCGGTGCGCGGGCTGCTGGAGGAGGTCGCCCGGCTGCGCGGCGTCGCGTTCGACCCGGCGGACGTGGACGGCAGCGTGGACCGCATGGGCGCCGACGTCCGCGAGCTGGTCGAGGTCGTGCTGCGCGACTCCGCCAACCCGACGATGGTCCAGGCCGGCTACCAGATCAACGTGATCCCGGGCCAGGCGACGGCGGGCGTGGACGGGCGCTTCCTGCCCGGCCGGGAGGAGGCGTTCCTCGCCGAGATCGACGCGCTGCTGGACCCGCTGGTGACGCGCGAGTTCGTGCACCGCGACATCGCGATGGAGACCGCCTTCGAGGGGCGGCTCGTGGACGCCATGTGCGCCGCGATCCGCGCCGAGGACCCCGACGGGCACCCGGCGCCGTACTGCAACCCCGGCGGCACCGACGCCAAGGCGTTCTCGCGCCTCGGCATCGACTGCTACGGGTTCAAGGGCCTGCGGATGCCGCACGACCTGGACTACGCGCGGCTGTTCCACGGCGTGGACGAGCGCGTCCCGCTGGACGGCCTCACGTTCGGGGTGCGGGTCACGCACCGCCTGCTGGCCACCTGCTGAACGCCGGAACCGGACGGGCCCCCGCGCGGGGGCCCGTCCGGCGCGGTCAGACCTGGCAGCTGTTGTCCTGGGTCGCGTTCGGCGACTTGGTGGCGATGGCGCGCAGGCACGGCCGGTCGCTGAAGGAGACCGTGCCGAGCATGGTCTCCACCTTGCCCTTGGCGGTCCACTGCATGGCGGCGTAGCTGCGGGTCTTGGCCGCGTTGATGGTGCGGCCGATCTCCCGGCGGGTGAGGGTGTCGAAGATCGTGCCGATGCCCTCCGGCCGCTCCCACGGGTTCAGGATCGCTAGGCGGTACATCGTGCTGCTGTTGTAGCACCACTTGCCGGTGAAGCCGTAGCGCAGGTAGATCTGCCCCTTCACCGCCAGGTAGCTCTCGAAGTACTGGCGGTAGCACGGCACGGCGGCGGCGGTCCGCGCGGCGGACGCGTCCGCGCCGGGCGCGGCCAGGTACTCGGCCAGCGGGATGCGCTGGGACTCGTGGGCGCGCTGCCCGACCGTCACCGCGGGGGCGGCGGTCGGGGCGGCCTGGGCGGGGGCGGCGAGGCCCGCCGCCAGTGCGGTGCCGGCGGTGAGCACGGCGGCGCAGGCGATCCTGGTACGCATGGTGGACGACCCTTCTGAACGACGCCCGGGGCGCTCGGAGTGAGCCGGCGGCCCGCCGGGCGGACGGGATTGGTGCGGGTTCCCGAGGCGATCGGCCCCGGACCCGCCCATCCTGCGGCAGGCGTCCGGGGGGCCGACAGGACGGCAGCGCACGCCGACGGGGAAACGCGCGCACTACCGTCCGCGCTGGCTCGCGTACCGGTAGTCGGCGGGCGGCAGGCCGTGCGCCTTGCGGAACAGCCTGCGGAAGTGGGACGGGTCGGTGAACCCCCAGCGCGCCGCGATCACGGTGACGGGGCGGTCGTTGAGCAGGGGGTCGGCGAGGTCCCGGCGGCAACGTTCGAGGCGGCGCCGGCGGATGTGCGCGGCGACCGTGACGCCGCCCTGGAACAGCTGGTGCAGGTGGCGCAGCGAGATGTGGTGCGCGTCGGCGATCGCGGCCGGGGTCAGTACCGGATCGCCGAGCCGCTGCTCGATGAAGTCGCGGATGCTCGCCAGCAGGGCCTGCCGCCGGGACGGCTGCGCGAGGGCGTCCCGGTCGACGCGGTGCGCGCACGCCGCCGCGGCCAGGTCGATGGTGACGCCGCCCAGCGCGGACTGGTCGGCCGGGGTGTAGGCGTGCGACCGGAACACGAGGTCGAGCCAGAACTCGAACCGTTCGGCGGGCGGCAGGTGCCCGGTCCCGAAGCGCGTCGTCTGCACAGGTGCCTCCCGGCATGGACTGGCGGAAGCCGCCCCGGGACCCTCCGTGGGGAGGACCACCTCCGCGTGCCGGAGTACCTACCAGCCGATTAACGGATAAAACGGCCGAAAACGGTCACTCAGATCGCGGCCGCGGCCGCGGCCGGGACGGCCCGCAGCGCCTCGTCGTACCGGTGGACGATCAGGTCCGCGATCTCCGGGGCCGCGCCCAGCACCGGGGAGACCGCCGCCGCCCCGGCGGCCAGGGCCTCGCGGCGCACCTTGTCGGCGAAGTGGCCGGGCGCCAGGAAGTACGACGCCACCGCCACGCGCGGCGCGCCCGCGTCCAGCAGCGCCCGCACCGCCTCCGCCGGGGTCGGGCGGGCCGCCGACGCGTACGCCGGGACGACGCCCCGCCAGCCGCGCGCCCGCCACCGCCGGGCCATCGACCAGATCGTCGCGTTGGCGGACGCGTCGCTGGAGCCCGCCGACACCAGCACCACCGCCGTGTCGGGGTCGCCGGTCTCGACGCCCGCCTCGGCCAGGCGGCGCTCCAGCGCCCCGACCAGCAGCGGGTGCGGGCCGAGGGTGGCGGCCGTGCGCAGGTCCAGGCGCGGGTGCCGCCGCCGGACCTGGCGCAGCGCGCCGGGGATGTCGGTCTTGCTGTGGTAGGCGGCGGTGAGCAGCAGAGGGAGCACCACGGCGCGGTGCGCGCCCCGCTGCGCGAGGCCGTCCAGTACCGTCGCCGGCGGCGGCGCCGCGTGGTCCAGGAACGAGGCGTGCACCGGCACCTCCGGGCGGCGCGCCCGCACCGCCTCCAGCAGCTCGGCCACGGTGGCGGCGGCGCGCGGGTCCCTGCTCCCGTGCGCCACCGCCACCATCGGGGTCGTCGTCACGTCGCCGTCACAGGTGGATGCCGCACTCGGTCTTGCCCATGCCCGCCCAGCGCCCGCTGCGCGGGTCCTCGCCGGGCGCGACCGGCCTGGTGCACGGCGCGCACCCGATCGACGGGTAGCCGTCGTAGTGCAGCGGGTTGATCAGCACGCCGTTGTCGGCCATGTAGTTGTCCATGTCCTCCTGCGACCAGTCCAGGATCGGGTTGACCTTGACCATCCCGCGCCGCCGGTCCCACTCGACCACCCTGCGGTCGCGGCGGCTCGCGGTCTCGTCCCGGCGGATGCCGCTGAACCAGGCCATGTAGCCCTCCAGCGCCTTGCCCAGCGGCTCGACCTTGCGCAGGTGGCAGCACAGGTCGGGGTTGCGCCCGTACAGGCGCGGCCCGAGCGCGGCCTCCTGCTCGGCCACCGTCCGCGACGGCGTCACGTTGATCACGTTGACCGGGTAGACGGCCTCCACCGCGTCGCGGGTGCCGATGGTCTCGGCGAAGTGGTAGCCGGTGTCCACGAACAGCACGTCGATGCCGGGCTTCACCTTCGACACCAGGTGGATCAGCGCGGCGTCGGACATGGAGGAGGTGAGGCAGATCCGGTCGCCGAAGGTGGCCGCCGCCCAGCGGATGACCTCCAGCGAGGAGGCTCCTTCCAGGGCGGCCGAGGCCGATTCGACGATGTCCTCAAGATCGAGAGTAGGTCTGTCGGTCTCCAGCAGCGTCACCGGGGGATCTCCTTGCTTTGCTGAGGCGTGCCCACACCGAGGAACTTCAGGCGGAAGGAGCGAACGCAGTCCGGGCAGAACCACGCGCCCTCCTCCTCGCGAGGTGTCAGGCGCTCCTCGCCGCAGTACGGGCAGTAGAACGGGGCCTGGCGTTCGCTCATTCCAAGATCACCTGTTACTTGAGGTCGGCTTCGTCGGCCCGCCGGGTCCAGTCGGCGAACGACTCGCCCTCGGCGCGCTGGGCGTCGTAGTTGCGCACGACCCGCTCCACGTAGTCGGTGAGGCCGTCGGAGGTGGTCTTCAGGCCGCGCACCTTGCGCCCGAAGGAGGCGCCCACCGCGCCGCCCAGGTGGATCTGGAAGCCCTCCACCTGGTCGCCGTTCTCGTCCACCACCAGCTGGCCCTTCAGGCCGATGTCGGCGACCTGGATGCGGGCGCAGGCGTTGGGGCAGCCGTTGACGTTGATGGTCAGCGGCTGGTCGAAGTCGGGCAGCCGCTTCTCCAGCTCGTCCATCAGGTCCATCGCGCGCTGCTTGGTCTCGACGATCGCGAGCTTGCAGTACTCGATGCCGGTGCACGCCATCGTCTGGCGGCGGAAGGTGGACGGCCGCACCTGGAGGTCGTGCTCGGCCAGGGCGTCGGCGAGCGCCTCGGTGCTCTCCTCGGGCACGTCGAGGATCACCATCTTCTGCTCGGCGGTGGTGCGCACCCGGCCCGACCCGTAGCGCTCGGCCAGGTCGGCGATCACGCCGAGGAGGTCGCCGTTCAGGCGGCCCACGCGCGGCGCGAAGCCCACGTAGTAGCGGCCGTCCTTCTGCCGGTGGATCCCCACGTGGTCGCGGCGCGGCAGCGGGGCGGCGGGCTCGGGGCCGTCGGGCAGCGCGTAGCCGAGGTACTCCTTCTCCAGGATCTCCCGGAACTTCGCCGCGCCCCAGTCGGCCACCAGGAACTTGATCCGCGCCCGGTGCCGCAGCCGCCGGTACCCGTAGTCCCGGAAGATCGCGATGACGCCCTTCCAGACCTCGTGGGCCTGCTCGGGCTTGACGAACACCCCCAGGCTCTGCGCGAACATCGGGTTGGTGGACAGCCCGCCGCCGACGAACACCTGGTAGCCGGCCTCGCCCTCGGCGCTGACCGTGCCGACGAACGCCACGTCGTTGATCTCGTGGACGGTGCAGTGCGCGGTGCAGCCGCTCATCGCCGTCTTGAACTTGCGCGGCAGGTTGGAGAACTCCGGCGAGCCGATGTAGCGGTCGTGGACCTCGCGGATGTGCGGGGTCGCGTCGATCACCTCGTCCTCGGCGATCCCGGCCAGCGGACAGCCGATGATCACACGCGGGGTGTCGCCGCACGCCTCCATCGTGGACAGCCCGACCGACTCCAGGGCGGCCCAGATCGCGGGCACGTCCTCGATGCGGATCCAGTGGTACTGGATGTTCTGCCGGTCGGTGACGTCGGCGGTGCCGCGCGCGTACCTCTGCGCGATGTCGGCGAGCACGCGGGTCTGCGGGCCGTCGAGCTGGCCGCCGTCGATGCGCACCCGCAGCATGAAGTAGCGGTCGTCGAGCTCCTCGTCGGGCAGCGAGCCGGTCTTGCCGCCGTCGATGCCGGGCTTGCGCTGGGTGTAGAGCCCGAACCAGCGGAAGCGGCCCCGCAGGTCGGCGGGGTCGATGGAGTCGAAGCCGGCCTTGGAGTAGACGTCGATGATGCGCTGACGGACGTTCAGGCCGTCGTCGTTCTTCTTGTTCTCTTCGTTCTTGTTGAGCGGCTCACGGTAGCCGAGGGCCCACTGGCCCTCGCCTCGCTTGCGCTTGGTCGCAGGTGGCACGGCGCGTCCTAGTCCAGGTCGTCATGGCGGGATCGTCATGGCGGGACGCGTGGCACACCGGCAGTCTCGGACAGCCGGCTCGACGCTGAGCGGGAAGATGTCGAAGGTGACGCCGATGCGCCACGCGCCCACAGAAGATGGGGCGTGGTCGGGGCGTCACCGACAGATGGCGCTGCGAACGCGGAGGAAGTCGACGTGCCGGCGCATCACCAGCAACGGATCCTCCACAGCAGTCATACGTGCACTCTGACATGCGCTCTCGCGCACTGTCCAGTTGCGTCCGGAATGCGGACGCGTGACAAGGGTCATCCCTGGCGTTTCCAGTTGACCCCCGGCTCGGCCCGCTCCCGCCCGGAGCCCTCCCGTTCGGAGCCCTCCCGTTCGGACCGCCGGCGTCGCTGCTGCTCGGTCTCGGTGGCGGGACCGCTCTGGTGCTGGCAGTAGCACCACGAGCCGCCGCGGCACTCGTCGTGGCGGCGGTCCCGGCAGGGCGCGCAGATCATGCCCTCCATTGTCGCCGACGGCTCCCCGGAGGTCACGGGCACGGTCGGCCGCCGCGCCGCGTCGAACCGGAAACGGGGCGGCGAAGGGCGGCGAGGGGAGGTCCGCGGTGGACGGGCGAGGGGAGGGCCGCGGTGGACGGGCGAGGGGAGGGCCGCGGTGGCCGTGCGCGGGACGGATCGCCGAATTGAGCGGCCGGGCGGGTTCCGGGCGGGTAACGCTCTACCGTGGAACCCGATGACGACGGTTTCCGGCGCCGATGACGTCGCGAACGACCCGGCCGAGGCGGCGACGCGGGCCGGGCGGGTCCGCGCGCGGTGCCGCGCCGCCGTCCGGACGTCCGGCGCGGCCCTGCGGCGCGCCGGACGCATCCTCTGGGAGCTCACCAAGGGCACCGCGAGCACCGGCTTCCGCCACCGCGTCACCGGGCTGGCCGCCGAGGCCGCCTTCTTCGCGCTGCTGTCGCTGCCGCCGCTGGTGATCGGGCTGATCGGCACCATGGGCCACTTCCGGGGCGTGCTGGGGCCGCGGACCGTCACCGAGGTCCGCACCTGGGTGATCGCGCAGGCGCAGACCGTGCTGACCGGCCCGGCGGTGGACACCGTGGTGGTCCCGCTGATCGACGACGTGATCGAGGGCGGCAGCCCCGACATCGTGTCGCTGGGCTTCCTGATCTCGCTCTGGGCCGGGTCGCGCGCCACCAACGTCTACGTGGACGTCATCACCATCGCCTACGGCCTGTCGGGGCTGCGCGGGGTGATCCGCACCCGGCTGCGCGCGTTCTTCCTGTACCTGGTCGGGCTGCTGGCGATGCTGGTGGTGATCCCGCTGATGGTGGCCGGGCCCGCGCTGGTGCGCGAGGCGCTGCCGGAGAGCGCCGGGTTCGTGCAGCTGTTCTACTGGCCGGTCCTCGTGTCCCTGTCGGTGCTGTTCCTGACGCTGCTGTACCACATGAGCGTCCCGGTGCGGACCTCCTGGTGGCGGGAGGCGCCGGGCGCGGTGCTCGCGCTGCTGATCTGGATCGTGGGCAGCGTCACGCTGCGGCTCTACCTGGCCGGATCGCTGAGCGGGGTGTCGGTCTACGGGTCGCTGGCCGCCGCGATCGCCGTGCTGGCCTGGCTGTACGTCGCGGCGCTGGCGGTGCTGATCGGGGCGTCGCTGAACGCCGAGATCGACCGGCGCTGGCCGAGCGCCGGGACGGCCCGCGCCCGCGCCGTGCGCGCAGGCGGGAACGGAGCCGGGAACGGAGCCGGCACCGAAAAAGACACCGAGGGCAATACCGGTCCGAAAAGGTAAAAATCAAGCCTGTGCCAAGTGTTTCAGGGTAAACGTGTCGTAATCTCCGGTTATGACCACCCCTTCCGAGGAGACCGGTCGGCTGCGCACCGTCACCGGCACGATCTCGACCGCTGTGATCACCGGCACGGTGCTCGCCCACGAGCACCTGCAGCTCGACCTGCGCTGGCCCGCCCGCCCCGCCCTGGTGGACTCCGACCCCCGCCGCTGGCTGGACGAGGAGAAGTCCGTCACCGCCGAGCTGGCCGCGCTGCGCACCGGGCACGACCTCGGCCTCGTGGTGGACCTCACCTGCTCGGGCATGGGCCGCAACGCCGCCGCGCTCGCGCGCGTCAGCGCCGGGGCGCGGGTCGCGGTGGTCGCCGGGACCGGGTTCTTCGCCGAGCCGTTCCACCCCGCGCTGGTGCGCGAGGCCGACGTGGACAAGCTCGCCGAACGGATGCTGGCCGAGATCGGCTTCGGCATGGACGGCACCAGCGGGCTGCCCGGCGTGATCGGCGAGATCGGCACCTGGGGCGAGGCCCCCACCGCCGACGAGGAGCGCTGCCTGCGCGCCGCCGCCCAGGCCGCCCGCTACTCGGGCCTGTCGGTGGCCACGCACGGCCGCCCCGGGCTCGCCCAGCTGGAGATCCTCACCTCCGCCGGGCTCGACCCGGCCCGCGTCGCGGTCGGCCAGCAGGACCGGGTGGACGACCCCGCCGCGCACCGCAAGATCGCCGAGTCCGGGGCCTACGTCTCGTTCGGCTCGCTGGGGCTGGCCGCCGGCGACCCGGGCGCCCTGGCGGCGCGGGTGCGCACCGTCATGGAGCTGCTGGACGCCGGGCACGCCGACCGCGTGCTGCTGAGCACCGGCGTGGCCCGCATGGCGCAGCTGGGCCGCTACGGCGGCGACGGCTACGGCTACCTGTTCGAGACGTTCCTGCCCGCGCTGCGCGCGGCGGGGGCCGACGAGGCGACCCTCGCCGGGATCATGCGCGCCAACCCGCTGCGCTGGCTCACCGCGGGTTCCTGAACGGCAGGGCCTCCTGACCCCGGCGAGAGTGGGTAGAGCACGGGGAGAAACCCGTCACCACCCCCGGGAGGGGGTCCGCATGTCCGTCGAGACCATCCGCCTGCCCTACACCGACCGCGCCGAGGCCGGCCGCGTCCTGGCCGAGCGGCTCGTGCCGCTGGGCCTGAGCAGGGCGGTGGTGCTGGCGCTGCCGCGCGGCGGCGTCCCGGTCGGCTACGAGGTCGCGCGGCGCCTGTCGGGGCCCGGCCCGGCCGTGCCGCTGGAGGTGCTGGTCGCCCGCAAGATCGGATATCCGCGCCAGCCGGAGCTGGGCGTCGGCGCCCTCACCGAGGACGGGCCGCCGGTCTTCGACGCCGGGCTGCTGGAGCGGCTGCGGCTGACCCCGGAGGACCTGGCCGCGACCGTGCGCGCCGAACGGGCCGAGCTGGCCCGCCGCACCGAGGTCTACCGGCGCGGCCGGCCGCTGCCCGAGCTCGCCGGCCGGGACGTGGTCGTGGTGGACGACGGGCTGGCCACCGGCGGCACCGCCCGCGTCGCGCTGGCCGCGGTGGCGGCCCGCAAGCCCGCACGGCTCGTCCTGGCCGTCCCGGTGGGGGCGGCCGAGACCGTGGACGCGCTGGCCGCCGAGGGGCGCGGAGAGGGCGGCGCGGGAGGCGGCTTCGAGGTGGTCGTGCCCGCCGCTCCCCGCCCGTTCCGGGCCGTGGGGCAGTGGTACCGCGACTTCGACCAGCTCACCGACGCCGACGTGATCGCCTGGCTGGACCGGGCCGCCGCGGACGGCTGATCCCGCGTCCGGTCCCCGCGCCTGGTCCCCTCGCCGCACGGTGACCATCCGCCCGATAGTCCGTCGGGGGGATCGAGAAATGGTCATCGCGGATTTGCGGAATTGCGCCGCTTTCCGCTTCGCGGTGCGGTAGTGAAGGGCGCTGTGCAGATTTGCCGGTGACCTTGCGCCGATGTTGTGACGTTCTTGTGACGGGGGTCGCGCGGGGCGAGGGTCCGGGCACGCAAACGGCCCCGCGAAGCGGGGCCGTAACGTTTTCCGGTGGCGTGCCGGGGTGCGCGATGGGAGCCTTCGAGCGGGGCTGCCTGATCGGTTAGGCGGCGTTCGCGCGACGCATCCGGCGGCGACGCTCAGAGGCGCGCTCGTCTTCGTTCAGACCGCCCCACGTGCCGTACTTCTCGGGCCGGGAGACCGCGTAGTCCAGGCACTCGGACCGCACGGGACACCCCATGCAGATCTGCTTGGCCTTGCGCTCGCGGATCTCACGCTCGGGCTGGCGCTCGCCGTCGGGGCCGAAGAAGAGCACGAGGTCTTCCCCCCGGCACGCCGCGGCGTCCTGCCAGCCCCAGCTGGGACGAGGGAGGTTTGCCTGCCGACGTACCTGAGCCATGGAACACCCACCTTGGTTGTTTTTACTGAGCAATTTCGGGACATGGAAGCCCGACGAGCTTCAGACGCAATGCGTCAGAAGCGCCGAAAGGTCCAACGTCTGGAGTTGCCGCTCTGTTCCCCGCCCGGTTCTCCGGGTACCTGGGGCCTAGCGACAGGGAGACTCTCGAATGGAGCCTCCGAGAGATTACACGAGGGCCGCCTCGTTGAGAAGGGTGAGGTCGCTAACAATGTAGGACTCGACGTTCTCTTGGCAGTCGGCCCCGCACGCGACGGCCGCCGCGTCGCGCTCGATCACGACCCGGTAGCGGGCCTCCGGGAGGGCGACGACCGCCTCGAAGGGCCCGGTCCCGGTGACCGATTCCACCGTGACCGCGTCGACCCCGCGCACGCCGGTGTGGGCGCGCACGAAGTGCTCGGCGGCCTGCGCCGGCTCGGGCATCCCGGCCCGGCCGCGCAGCCGGTCGAGGGTGACCTCGCCCCGCAGGTACGCCTCCACGGCCGCGGCGGCCTCGGCCGGGCCGAGGTCCCCGTAGTACAGGCCGTGGGGGAGGCAGACCAGGTTGGCGGCGAACCGGTCGCCCCCGACGTGGGTGGTCTCCCACACCGGGTCGCCGAAGCGCGACGCGAGGTCGCGGGCCAGCGGGGCCCCGGTCCGCGCGCAGCAGGCGTTGCGGCGCCCGTGCGTGCAGACCAGGAGCACCGGGTCGGCGACCGGCTCCCCGATCCCCGGGGGTCTCCCGGCCGCCAGCGCGGCCAGGGCGGGGCCGGTCAGCGTCGCGGCGAGCTCGTCGAGGCCGGCGAACTCGCGGCCCTCCATCCAGACCTCGTCGCCGCTGGAATAGGCGGCGTAGACCTGGACGGGCGGGGTCGCGCGGCGCCGCCCGGTGCGGCGGACGAGCTGGGGCCGCACCCCGGCCGCCTGGGCGGCGCGGACGAGGTCCGCGACGGGGGCGGGGTCGGCCAGCTGCTCGATGCGCTCGGGCCAGGGCCCGGGGTGCTCGACCAGCAGCCAGCTCCTGGCCTTGGTCGTCGCGCTGGCCAGGCACGGCCGTGCGCCCGAGTGGCTCCCCGGGCAGTGGTCGCAGCTGTTCAGGCGCGTCAACGGTCCCCCCGTCGCTCTCGAAAGAATTAGGTTAGGTTAACCTAATTGACTGCTCCCCGCCCAGGTGGAGTGACACACCTCATACCCTTGAATCGATCTTCATCACGCCGTTGGGCGGCGAGTCGCGGACGCCCGCCCCCTCCCCGCAAGCGAAACGTGCAAACGGCTCTGGCGGGCTCATCCGGGGGGATGTAGGACAAGTCACTCTCGTGGCGCCGCCGGGCGGACACACCGGACGGACCCGCTCGAACGGGATGTTCGGCGGGCCTCTCCCGACAGGTGTCGTGCCCAGGTGGACACGTTCAAACGGACACGCTCAGACGGACACGCTTCCGCAGGCCGCCTCCGCCGCGGGCAACGCGGCGGCCCGGTCGGCGGCGACCAGGCCGATGCGTGTGCGGCGGTCCAGCAGGTCGGCGGCGTCGAGCGCGCCCTCGTGCCGCACCGCCCAGGCCAGCTCGGCGCCCAGCACCGGCAGGCCCGGCACCACCGGCTCCAGCAGCGCCGCGTCCCGCGCGCCGAGCGCGGCCAGCAGCGGGGCCTCGGTGCCGTAGCGCTGCACGAGGCGGCGCGGCGCGTCCAGCGCGGCCAGCCGGGCGGGCGGCGCGGCCCCGACCAGCGGGATGCGCGCGGTGCGGCTCGGCCCGGCGGCGATCCGACCCGACGCGAGCAGCGCGTCCACCGCGTCCTGCGCCATCCGCCGGTAGGTGGTGAGCTTGCCGCCGACGATCGTCACCACGCCGTCGCGCGAGGTGAGCACGGCGTGTCGGCGGGAGATGTCGGCGGTGCTGCCGTGTGCGTCGTCCAGCAGGGGGCGCAGGCCCGCGAACGCGCCGACCACGTCGCCCCGGCGCACCGGCACGTCCAGCGCCGAGCCCAGGATGTCGAGCAGGAACCCGATCTCGGCGGGCGTCGGCTCGGGCACGTCCGGGATCGGGCCGTCGGCGGGCTCGTCGGTCAGGCCCACGTAGACCCGGCCGTCGCCCTGCGGGATCACCAGCAGGAACCGGCTGGTGGAGCCGGGGACCGGCACGTGCATCCCGGCCGACAGCCCGCGCAGCGTCTCGGCCCGCACCACCAGGTGGGTGCCGCGCGAGGGGCGCAGCCGCACGCCGTCCACCAGGCCGCCCGCCCAGACGCCGGCGGCGTTGACCACCGTGCGGGCGCGGACGCCGAACTCGCGGCCGGTCAGCTCGTCGCGGACCTGGGCGCCGTCGCCGGTGAGGGCGAGCGCCCGCACGCGGGTGAGGATCGACGCGCCGTGCGCGGCGGCGGTGCGGGCGACGGCGGTGACCAGGCGGGCGTCGTCGGCGAGTTGCCCGTCCCAGGACAGCAGGCCGCCGCGCAGCCCGTAGGGGCGCAGGGCCGGGGCGAGGCGCAGGGTCTCGACCGCCGACAGGCGGCGCGGGCCGGGCAGCAGCGCGGCGGGGGTGCGCGCGGCCACGCGCAGGGCGTCGCCCGCGCGCAGACCGGTGCGGGTCAGCAGCTCCTGGCCGCGCGAGACCATCGGCGTCAGCGGCATGACGAACGGCAGCGCGCGCACCAGGTGCGGCGCGGTGCGCGCCATCAGGACGCCGCGCTCCACCGCGCTCTCGTGCGCCACGTCCACCTGGCCCGAGGCCAGGTAGCGCAGCCCGCCGTGGATCAGCTTGGAGCTCCACCGGGAGGTGCCGAACGCCAGGTCGTGCGCGTCGATCGCGGCGACCGACAGGCCCCGCGACGCCGCGTCCAGCGCGACCCCCGCGCCGGTCGCGCCGAGGCCGACCACCAGCACGTCCACCACCCGGTCGGGCAGCGCCGCCAGTTCGCGGGCGCGCCGGGCGGCGTTGAGCGAGGACCTGCTGGGGGAGGGGGGCGTGCTCATGGGGACAGGGTCCTCTCGAGGGTGTGGCGGAGTTCGGCGTCGAAGGCGTCGGCGGTGAGCCCGGGGTCGGCGGCGTCGATCATGATGGGGGCCGACAGCGCGAACGACTGCACCACCAGCAGCAGCGCGCGGGCCTGCCGCACCGGGTGCCCGGCGCGGACCGAGCCGTCGGCCTGCCCGGCGGCGACCGCGGTCTCGAACAGCTCCAGGAACGCCTCCTGGCTCGCTCCGCACCGGTCCAGCACGTAGGGCAGCAGCAGCTCGGGATCGACCTCGACGATCTTGCGCAGCAGCGGGTGGTCGCGGAAGGTGCGCACGCCGGTGACCAGGCTGTCCACCAGGCGCTCGCGGACGGTGCGGTCCGCGTCCGGGGCCGGCCCGCGGTCCAGGTCCTGCACGTCGGCGGCCAGCGCCGTCCACTCGCGGGTCATCAGGTCGCCGACGATGGTGCGCACGTCCGGCCAGCGCCGGTACAGCGTCATCCGCGAGACCCCGGCGCGGCGGGCGATGTCGGTCAGCGTCGTGCGGCGCACCCCGACCGCCAGCACGCAGTCGCGCGCGGCGTCCAGCACCCTGTCGTCATTGGTCCTGTTGTGACGATTCGACGTCATATGTCACAGTGTAATCCACGACGTACCGGTCACGGCGCACCGGACAGCACGGCGCACCGGACAGAAGAGGGAGACGCGGTGGACACGCGCGACATGTTGTGGAGCGGCTGGGGCGACCCGGCCAAGGCCGCGCCGCTGCCGGAGGCGGTGACCGGGCTGCTCCGCGACCTGCTGGGGGTGCGCCCGGCCGAGGCGGCGGCCGCCGGGATCGAGGACCTCGCGGTCGCTCCGCCGCGCCTGTCGGAGGACGACCTGGCCGCGCTCGCGACGGCCGTCGGCGGGGCCGCGCACGTGCGCACCGACGCCGAGGCCCGCATCCGGCACACCCGCGGCAAGTCCACCCCCGACCTGCTGCGCATCCGCGCGGGCGAGACCGCCGACGCGCCGGACGCGGTGCTGCTGCCCGGCTCGCACGAGCAGGTGCTCGCGGTGCTGGAGGCGTGCACCGAGCGGCGGATCGCGGTCGTGCCGTTCGGCGGCGGCACCTCCGTCGTCGGCGGCCTCGCCCCGCAGGGGGTGTCCTCCTTCGTCGCGCTGGACCTGCGCCGCCTGGACGGGCTGGTCTCGGTCGACGAGGTCTCGCGCACCGCCGTCCTCCAGCCGGGCCTGCGCGCCCCGCAGGCCGAGGCGCTGCTGCGCGAGCGCGGCTACACCCTCGGCCACTTCCCCCAGTCGTTCGAGTGGGCAACCATCGGCGGGTTCGCCGCCGCCCGCTCCAGCGGCCAGGCGTCGGCCGGGTACGGGCGCTTCGACGACATGGTGGTCGGCCTCACCGTCGCCACCCCGCGCGGCACCCTGGACCTCGGGCGCGCGCCCAAGTCGGCCGCCGGGCCGGACCTGCGCCAGCTCGTGCTGGGCTCGGAGGGCGCGTTCGGCGTCATCACCGCCGTCACCGTCAGGATCCACCCCGTTCCGGCCGAGGCCGCCTACGAGGGCTGGCGCTTCGCCTCCTTCGACCTGGGCGCGGCAGCGCTGCGCCGCATCGCCCAGGACGGCCCGCCGCCGGTGGTGCTGCGGCTGTCCGACGAGACCGAGACGATGATCGGCCTCGCCGACCCCGCGGCCATCGGCGGCGGCCTGTCGGAGGCGGCGGGCTGCTTGGTCGTGCTGGGCTTCGAGGGCACCGCCGAGCAGATCGCCGAGCGCCGCGCCGTCGTGCGCGCCGTGCTGGAGCAGGCGGGCGGCGAGCGCCTGGGGGCCGGGCCCGGCGAGAAGTGGGTGCACGGCCGCTTCAACGCCCCCTACCTGCGCGACTCGCTGCTGGACGTCGGCGCGTTCGCCGAGACGCTGGAGACGGCGGCGTTCTGGTCGCAGATCCCGGCGCTGTACGCGGGCGTCAGGCAGGCCCTCACCGACACCCTCGCCGCGTCCGGCACGCCGCCGCTGGTGATGTGCCACATCTCCCACGTGTACGCCGCCGGCGCGTCCCTGTACTTCACCGTGGTGTCCGCGCAGGGCGAGGACGCGGTCGCGCACTGGGCGAAGGCCAAGCACGCCGCCAACGACGCGATCATCGCCGCGGGCGGCACCATCAGCCACCACCACGGGGTGGGCACCGACCACCGCGACTGGTACGCCCGTGAGATCGGCCCCCTCGGCGTGGACGTGCTGCGCGCGGTCAAGGCGAGCCTGGACCCCGCCGGGATCCTCAACCCCGGGGTGCTGGTCGCCCCCGCCGCCCCGCAGGAGTAGCCCGTGCCCTCCCCCCGAACCTTCACCGCGGTCGTCAACCCCACCTCCGGCGGCTCCACCTCGGCGGCCCTGCTGGTGCCGCTGGCCCGGCTGCTGCGCGAGGCCGGCGCCGAGGTGGCCGTGGAGTACAGCCGCGGCCTGGAGCACGCCGTCGCGCTGGCGCGCGGGGCCGCGGCCGCCGGGCACGTGGTGCTCGGCGTGGGCGGCGACGGCATGGTCGGCTGCGTCGGCGGCGCGCTGGCCGGGAGCGAGGCGGTGCTCGGCGTCGTCCCGGCCGGGCGGGGCAACGACTTCGCCCGCCAGCTCGGCGTCCCCACCGACCCGCGGGAGCTGGCGCCCCTGCTGCTCCACGGCGAGCCGCGCGCGGTGGACGCCATCGACGCCAACGGCACCGCCGTGCTCGGCAGCGTCTACGCGGGCGTGGACGCGGTCGCCAACGACAACGCCAACAAGACCAGGCTGCTGCGCGGCTCGGCGTCCTACACCTTCGGCGCGCTGCGCGCGGTGCTGTCGTGGCGGCCCGCCGACTACCGGGTCACGGTGGACGGCACCGAGTACCTGCGGCAGGGGTACACGGTGGTCGCCGCCAACTCCGGCTACTACGGGTTCAACCGGCACATCGCGCCCGACGCCCGCGTGGACGACGGGCTGCTGGACGTCGTCATCGTCAGGCACGCGCCCAAGGCGCTGTTCTTCGCGGTGCTGAACGAGCTGGCGGCGGGCACGCACGTGCGGCGGCCGCAGGTGGAGGTGCTGCGCGGCCGCGAGGTGCGGATCGAGCTGGCCGACACCGCCGCGATGGCGGGGCGCGTGCTGCCCTACGGGGCCGACGGCGAGCTGCCGGGGGTGCTGCCGGTGACCGCGCGGGTGATGCCGGGGGCGCTGCGGGTGCTGGCGCCGTGACGCCGTGGGGCCGTCAAAGGGGCCGGCCGAAGGAGCGCGGCACGGGCTCCGGCAGATTTGGCCCCCTCGTTTGGGTCGGTTTACGGGCCCGTTACAGACCACCCGTTACTGTCGTTATTAGTCCCGATTGAGGGACATTCGGGCCGTCTGTGGAGGCATCATGAGAAGGCGACAGCTCGCCGTTCTGGGGGGACTCATGATGACCGCAGGCGCCCTCGCCGTGGTGGCGCCGGTGTCTACGGGGGTGGCGCCGGCGCCCACCACGCTCGGCCTCACCGCAAGCGTGACCCAGGTCGTGGAGACCAGCCGGACCTTGGTGGGGCAGGTCCGGCCGTACCCGGTCCGCAGCGTGACCCTGCCCGCCACGGGCGCGGTCCCGGAGCGCCCTTACCCGGTCCGCAGCGTCATCTGAACCGAGAGTCGGCCGGACCCGGCCGCCGCGTGAAGAGCACCCGCTCCGCGGCGGCCCTGTCATGTTCGGGGCATGTTCGGGGCATGTCCGGCACGTGACCGGGCGCGTCCCGGACAGCTGCGCGCCATATGAAAAAACCGCGAGCCGCGCCTGCGGGTCCGCGCGCGGGGCACCCCCTAGGGTGTCTGCGTGCGCACCCTCCTGAACGTCGTCTGGCTGGTTCTGTCCGGTTTCTGGCTGGCCATCGGCTACGCCGTCGCCGGGGTCATCTGCTTCGTCCTCATCATCACCATCCCGTTCGGCGTCGCGGCGTTCCGGATCGCGGTGTTCGCGCTGTGGCCGTTCGGCAACACGGTGGTGCGCAGGCGCGACGCCGGGGCCGGGTCGGCGGTCGGCAACGTGATCTGGGTGATCGTGGCCGGGTGGTGGCTCGCGCTCGGCCATCTGGTCACCGGGGTCGCGCTGTGCATCACGATCATCGGCATCCCGTTCGGCATCGCCAACTTCAAGCTGATCCCGGTGTCGCTGCTGCCGCTCGGCCGGGAGATCGTGCCCTCCGACGACCCGCGCTCGTTCGCCGTGCGGTGACCCCTCCCTGACCGCTCCGTGAGCGCGCGGCGGGCCGCGCGATCACATGATCCGCACAGCCGCCGGTCGATCGTGATGTGATCCAGATCTCATTCCGGCATCGGCCCCGCATCGGCTCCGTCTCCACTCGGCTCCACCAACCAAGCTTTTGGTCAAATGGCCTGCACTGGCCACGGTCCCCGGGAATCGTGGCCGCCGATACCGGAGACAGTGTGTGGGGTGATCATTTGCCGGAGGTGCATGTGACGAAGGAGTCATCAGGGCCCGCGGGCGGCGGCGGGGCCGCCACCGAGGCCGACAACTACGTTCGGATCGACCAGAGCCCGGAGTTCCAGCGGCTCCGGTCCTCCTTCCGCCGCTTCGTCTTCCCCATGACGGCGGCCTTCCTGGCCTGGTACCTGCTCTACGTGGTGCTGTCGGCCTACGCGCGCGACTTCATGGGCACCAAGGTCGTCGGCGAGGTCAACGTCGCCCTGGTGTTCGGGCTGCTGCAGTTCGCCTCGACGTTCCTCATCGCGGTGCTGTACGAGCGGTACGCGCGCCGCCGCCTGGAGCCGCTCGCCGGTGCCGTCGACGCCTCGTCGGTGACCGGGGCCAAGGACGAGGGCACGGCGGTCCCCGCCCCCCGCCCCGACAGCGACCGACCCGAGGAGGAGCGTTGATGACGCACGCGTTCGGCGTCGCCGGGCCGGCGGCCCCCGTGCTCGCGGCGACCGAGAACGAGCACCGCACGTTCTCCCTGGTGCTGTTCGGCCTCTTCGTGGCGATCACGCTGTACATCACGGTCTGGGCCAGCCGCCAGAACCGGACCGCCGCCGACTACTACGCGGGCGGCCGCTCGTTCTCCCCGCTGCAGAACGGCCTGGCGATCGGCGGGGACTACATGTCGGCCGCCTCGTTCCTCGGCATCGCGGGCATGTTCGCGCTGTCGGGCTACGACGGGTTCCTGTACTCGATCGGCTTCCTGGTCGCGTGGCTGGTCGCGCTGCTGCTGGTGGCCGAGCTGCTGCGCAACTCGGGCCGCTTCACGATGGCCGACGTCCTCGCCTTCCGGATGCGGCAGCGCCCGGTGCGGGCGGCGGCGGGCATCTCCACCATCGTGGTGTCGATCTTCTACCTGCTGGCCCAGATGGTCGGCGCCGGCGCGCTGGTGTCGCTGCTGCTGGGCTCGCAGAGCGAGTCCACCAAGATCTGGACCATCGTCGTCGTCGGCGCGCTGATGATCTTCTATGTCACCGTCGGCGGCATGAAGGGCACCACCTGGGTGCAGATCGTCAAGGCCGTGCTGCTGATGACCGGCGCCCTGGTCATGACGGTGTGGGTGCTGGCCAAGTACGACTTCAACATCTCCACCCTGCTCGGCGCGGCCGCCGACGCCAGCGGCAAGGGCCAGGCGTTCCTGGAGCCGGGCCTGAAGTACGGCGCCACCGACGTGTGGTCCAAGCTGGACCTGCTGTCGCTGGGCCTCGCCCTGGTGCTGGGCACCGCGGGCCTGCCGCACATCCTGATCCGCTTCTACACCGTGCCCAACTCCCGGGCCGCGCGGACCTCGGTGAACTGGGCGATCGGCATCATCGGCGCGTTCTACCTGATGACCCTGGTCATCGGCTTCGGCGCCGCCGCGCTGGTCGGCAGCAAGGCCATCGCCGCGCAGGACAAGGGCGGCAACACCGCCGCGCCGCAGCTCGCCGAGGCGCTGGGCGGCGGGGCCGGGTCCACCGGCGGCGCGATCTTCCTGGCGGTGATCGCGGCGGTCGCCTTCGCCACGATCCTGGCGGTGGTCGCCGGGCTGACGCTGGCGTCCTCCTCGTCGTTCGCGCACGACATCTTCGCCAGCGTGATGCGCCGGGGGAAGGCCACCGAGCGGGACGAGGTGAAGATGGCGCGGATCTCCGCGCTGGTGATCGGCGCGATCGCGATCGTGCTGTCGATCTTCGCGCGCGGCATGAACGTGGCGTTCCTGGTGGCGCTGGCGTTCGCGGTCGCGGCCTCGGCCAACCTGCCGACGCTGCTGTTCTCGCTGTTCTGGAAGAGGTTCAACACCAGCGGCGCGGTCGCGGGCATCTACGGCGGCCTCGTGTCGGCCGTCGGCATTGTGCTGCTCAGCCCGATCTGCTGGGGCGGCAAGTCCGACACCCTCCCCAAGGGGAACGTGGACGCGCTGTTCAGCGAGACGGCCGTCGCGCCGATCCCGCTGCAGAACCCCGGCCTGATCTCCATCCCGGTCGGGTTCCTGTGCGCCTACCTCGGCACCGTGCTGTCCAAGGAGCGCACCGACGCCAAGTACGCCGAGCTGGAGGTGCGGTCGCTGACCGGCACCGGGGCGCACTAGCGGGCAAGTCCGGCAGGTCGTTTCGTACGGGGGCGTACCGAACGGCTTGACGCGCGGATCACCTCCGGGGAAGGGTTGCAGGACCCCCACCCCCCGGAGGTTTTCCGTGTCCGGCACCAACCCGCCGCCCCTCAGCTCCCGGACGTCGGAGGAGGGCGCGGGCTGGACCCGGGGCACCCCCGGAAGCTTCGAGGAGCTGCTGCCCGCGAAGGTGTCGGCCTTCTCCTGGCGACGGCCCGGCGTGCTGTGGCGCTCGCGCAACGACGTGCTGGCCCGCCTGTTCGGCGACCCGTCGGACGACATCCGCCGCCGCTGCGTGGACGCGCTGGCCGAGCGCGGCGCGCCCGCCGGGTTCACCGTGCACCGGTCGGCGACCGAGTTCTCGTTCCTGCTGATGGGCGACACCGGCGAGGGCGACCGCTCGCAGTACGCGGTGGTGCCGCCGCTGCTGCGGGCGGGCGCCGGCACCGACTTCCTGGTCATCGCCAGCGACGTCATCTACCCGGCCGGCGACGCCGCCGACTACCCCGGCAAGTTCTTCCGCCCCTACCGCGACTACCCCGGCCCGGTCTACGCCGTGCCCGGCAACCACGACTGGTACGACGGGCTGCGCGGGTTCCTGCGGGTGTTCTGCGACCTGGCCGCCGACTGCGCGCCGCCGGCGTGGCGCGGCCCGCTCGGCCTGGTGCCCCGGCTGTTGTGGCGGAAGCCCGGCGAGGTGGACGAGGCGGCGCTGGCCGCCGCCCGCGCCGAGCACCGGGGCGCGCCCGGCCAGCAGGCGGTGCTGCCCGGCCCGTACTGGGCGATCGACACCCCGGCGCTGCGGATCATCGGCATCGACACCGGCATCACCGGCGGCATCGACCGCGACCAGGGCCGGTGGCTGCGCGAGGTGTCGGCCGGGCCCAAGGCCAAGCTGCTGGTGACCGGCAAGCCGCTGCGGGTGGACGACGAGGTGCGGCCGTGCCCGATCGAGGGCGGCGGCACCGTGGACGAGATCGTCCGCGACCCCGCGCACCACTACGTCGCGGCGATCGGCGGCGACATCCACAACTACCAGCGCTACCCGGTGCCGGTCGCCGGGCCCGCCGCGGGCCCCGGCCCCGAGCGCGTGGTGCAGTACGTGGTGGCCGGGGGAGGCGGCGCGTTCATGCACGCCACCCACACCATCCCGCGCACCGCCGTGGTGCCCGAGGACCGGTTCCGCTGCTACCCGCTGCGCGGCGACTCGCTGTCGCGCTACAGCAAGCTGTACGGGCGCGTGACGCGGCTGCCGAAGCTGTTCGAGCTGACGCCGGAGGAGGCCACCGCCGCCGTCCGGCACCGGCTCGGCATCCGGCCCGCGCGCGACTACGACGAGCGGGCCGCGCCGTCGCGGCGCGCGCTGTTCGTGGCGGCGGTGCTGGGGGTGCCGCGCGGCGACCGGCGGCGGCCCCGGCTGCTGCGGCTGCCGGTGCGCCGCCTGCCGCAGCGGTTCCGGTCGGAGCTGGCCGACTGGGACCGGCCGCCGTTCTTCAAGAGCTTCCTGCGGCTGGACGTCACCGAGGCGGAGCTGCGCATCCGCTGCCTGGGCGTCACCGGGTGGGCCGAGCACGAGGCGGACCCGCCGTGCGAGGACGAAGTGACGATTCCCTTGCGGTGAACTGGCCGGAAAAAGCCAGACAAGCGTGGTTAATCGGCTTTCTGCCCGATGATCACTGCCGTACAGTCGTCCCCCATGAGCTACCCCCAGCCCGGGCAGGCGCAGCCCCACCAGCCCCAGCAGTACGCGCAGCAGCACCAGGGCGGGCACGCGCCCGTGCCCGCCCAGCAGCACGCCCCGCAGCACGCGGCGGGCTCCGGATCCAACATGAAGCGCCGCAACCCCCTGGGCGCCTGGCTCGGCCTGCCGATGATCACATTGGGCATCTACGGCCTGGTCTGGTTCTACAAGACCCACGCCGAGCTGTACTCCTACGACCGCCGCACCGGCGACGCGGCCACCAACGCGCTGCTGTCGCTGCTGTTCGGCTTCATCACCCTCGGCATCTGGCCGCTGGTGATGTGGGTCAAGATGGCCGGGCGCATCGCCCAGGCGCAGCGCGCGGCGGGCCTGCAGCCCTCCTGCAGCGCCGGGCTCGGCTTCGTGCTGGGGATCATCGGCTTCGGCGTCCTGTACTACCAGATCGAGCTGAACAAGATCGTCGACCGGTACGGCCAGGCTCCGGCCGGGCAGCAGGTCCCGCTCGCGGCGTGATCCGCCCCGGCGCGGCCCCCTGAGCCCTGCCGATCCTTTGCTTGCCGACCCTTTGCCTGCCGATCCTTTGCCTGCCGGCCCCTTCCGCGCGCCCACCCACGGGACGCGGGAGGGGCTTCGCCGTTCCGACGTGCGGTTCTGTCGGTGGCAGGCGTGACAATGCAGGGGTGAGGATCGCGGTGGCCGCCGGAGCGGACGGCGGGGGGCGGCTGCGCCCCCTCGCCGAGGACGGCGCGCCCGCCGGTCCGGCCGAGACCGTGCCCGACCTGGTCGCCGCCGTCGCGGCGCGGGAGCGGGACGGCGGCGGCGACGGCGCCCCGCCGCGCTGGGTATGGCCTTCCACCGCGCGCCTGTACCCGCGCCTGCTGGACGCCGGGGTGCGGGTGCGGCGCTGCCACGACCTCGAGCTGGTCGAGAGCCTGCTGTCGGGCCACGCGGGCCGCTACGGCGAGCCCCGGTCGGTCGCGGCGGCGTGGGCGCGGCTGCGCGGCGAGCCGGTGCCCGAGGACGCCCCGCCGCCCGGCGCGCAGGGGCCGCAGGCGTCGCTGTTCGACGCGGTGACGCTCGGCGAGGAGACGGCGGCGGCTGGCGACGACCTGGAGCAGATCGTCGCCGTGCACGCCGAGCAGCAGCGCCGCATCGCGGGCCTCGCCGGGTTCGCGCTGCTGGCGGCGGCCGAGTCGGCCGGGTCGCTGGTCGCCGCCGAGATGGGCCACGACGGGCTGCCCTGGTCGCGCGAGCGGCACGACGCGCTGCTCACCGAGCTGCTCGGGCCCCGGCCGTCCGGCGGGCTGCGGCCGCGCCGCCTCCAGGAGCTGGCCGACCGGATCGGCGCGGCGTTCGGGCCGCGCGTGCACGTCAACCCCGACTCCCCGGCGCAGATCCTCAAGGCGTTCGCCGCCGCCGGGCTGCCGATCGACTCCACCCGCGCGTACGTGCTCAAGCGCCTCGACCACCCGGCCGTCCCGCTGCTGCTGGAGTACAAGGAGCTGTCGCGCCTGCACACCGCGCACGGCTGGGCGTGGCTCGACACCTGGGTGCGCGACGGGCGCTTCCGGCCCGAGTACGTGGTCGGCGGCGTGGTGTCGGGCCGCTGGGCCACCAACGGCGGCGGCGCGCTGCAGATCCCGCGCGTGCTGCGCCGGGCCGTGGTCGCCGACCCCGGCTGGTCCCTGGTGGTCGCCGACGCCGCCCAGCTCGAACCGCGCGTGCTGGCCGCCCTCGCCGGAGACCGCGCCTTCGCCGACGCCGCCGCGCACGGCGACCTGTACGCGGCGCTGTCGCCCGCCTTCACCGACGGCGCGGAGCTGACCGCCCGCGACAAGGCCAAGCTGGCGCTGCTGTCGGCGATGTACGGGGGCGGCACCGGCGACGCGGTGCAGTTCCTGGCGGTCCTGAAGAACCGCTTCCCCGACGCGTTCGGCTACGTCGAGGCCGCGGCGCGGGCGGGGGAGCAGGGCCGGCTCGTGCGCTCGCTGCTCGGCCGCACCTGCCCGCCGCCCTCGGCCGACTGGCGGGCGCTCACCTCCACCGGCGACGACGAGCGCTCGGCGTCGGCGCTGCGCAGCCGGGGCCGCTTCACGCGCAACTTCGTGGTGCAGGCGACCGCCGCCGACTGGGCGCTGGCGCTGCTCGGCACGCTGCGGCTGCGGCTGGCCCGGATGGGGGCGCCGCGCCTGGTGTTCTTCCAGCACGACGAGGTGATCGTGCACGCGCCCGCCGAGCTGGCCGCCGAGGTCGCCGGCGCCGTCCGCGCGGCGGCCGAGGAGGCGGGGCGGCTGCTGTTCGGCGACACGCCCGTGGTGTTCCCGATGGAGGCGGTCGTCGTGGATTCCTACGCCGACGCCAAATAGCGGGCGTCCGGTGCGAGCATGGGAGCGGCACAGGACGGCCGTGCGGCACGGCCGCCGGAAGGCCGGGCCGGGCGAGGTGGTGGCCGCATGGTGACGTACGTGGCGCTCATCGAGATCCGCTACGCGGGCGGGCAGCGCACCGAACGCGACGAGGCGCGGCGCGTGCTGCTGGCCCGGCTGGCCGCCACCGCGGGCTCGGACGACCTCCAGATGACCGAGGGGCAGGGCAACACGCTGGTGGTGCGGGCCGTCGTCGAGGACGACGGCCCGCTGGCCGCGATCACGGGCCTGGACGGCGCGCTGGACCGGGCGCTGCTGGACACCGGGCTGTTCGAGGAGTTCGACGTGTCGCGTCGGCTCCTGCACGTGGCGCCCGCCGACGTCGCCGCGCGCCTCGGCCCCTGGTCGCCCGACCACTACCGGTGGCGCGACCCGCCGCCGACGTCGCGGCGGCGGGGCCGCTTCCGGTTCAGGGGGTGAGCGAGGGCCGCTCGTTCAGCGCCGCCACGTCGGAGAAGGAGGTCTGCCGGTAGGCGCCGGTGATGGTCTCCAGCTCCTGCGCGCTCAGCACGTCCTCGATGCGCTCGAAGCCGCCGGGCGCGCGCTCCTCGACGGTGTGCAGCACGCGGTCGGCGGGCATGTCGCGGCACGCCAGCACGATCTTGTTGACCAGCTCGCGCCGGGCCAGCTCGTAGGCCGCCAGGCCCTTCTCCGGGTCGGCGGCGCGGGCCAGCTCCCACGCCAGGACGCGGGCGTCGATGACGGCCTGCGATCCGCCGTTGGACCCGATCGGGTACATCGGGTGCGCGGCGTCGCCCAGCAGCGTGACCCGGCCCCGCCCCCAGGACGGCAGCGGGTCGCGGTCCACCATCGGGTACTCCAGGATGCGGTCGGTGCGCGACAGCAGCGCCGGGACGTCCAGCCAGTCGAAGTCCCAGCCGGCGAAGTGGGGGAGCACGTCCTCCAGCCGCCCGGCGCGGTTCCAGTCGGCGTACTCCGACAGCCGGTCCTCGGGGATCTTGACCTCGGCGACCCAGTTGAGCAGCTGCCGGCCCCCCTCGCGCGCGGCGATCGGGTAGACGACCATCTTGGCGGCGGCGTTGCTGCCCGCCACCGCGAGCGTCGCGCCGGTCAGGAACGGCTCGCCCTCGGCGACCCCGCGCCACATGCGGATGCCGTTCCAGCGCGGCGTCCCCTCCCCGAGGTGCAGCGCCGCGCGCACCGCCGAGTGCAGGCCGTCCGCGCCGACCAGCACGTCGGCCTCGACGGTCTCCGCCGCGCCCGACGCGCGGTCGCGCAGCCGGACCCGCACCGTCGCGCCGTCCTGCTCGAACCCCTCGCAGACGGTGCCGACGCGGACCGCGTCCGCGCCGAGCCGCTCCCGCACCGCGGTGAGCAGCACCATCTGCATCTCGCCGCGGTGCACCGAGTACTGCGGCCACCGGTAACCGAGCGCGCGGCCCCGCGGCTCGCCCCAGATCCGGCCGCCGTGCCGGTCGAAGTGCACCATCTCGGCGGTCTCGATGCCGATCCGGGCCAGCCGCTCGCCGAGCCCGAGCTCGGTCAGCTCCCGCACGGCGTGCGGCAGCACGTTGATGCCGACGCCGAGCGGCCGCAGCTCGGTCGCGGCGTCGACGACCGTGGCCTCGATCCCGGCGGCGTGCAGGCTCAGCGCGGTGGTCAGACCGCCGATGCCCGCGCCGACGATGAGGACGCGCATGGCATTTCCTTTCCGGACTTTCGTCGCCTCACAAAGGCCGACGCCTCCTGGAGCGGATCGCTTCAGGAGGCGCGGCGCGAAGGAGGCGGGGAGCTTGGTTCGGGAGAGGGGCGTTCGCCGTGCTCAGGAGGCCAGGCGCTGCGCGCCCGAGTGCCAGCGCAGCAGCCGCCGCTCCAGCAGCACGAAGATCGCGTTGAACAGCCAGCCCAGCACGCCGAGCATGACGATGCCGGCCCACAGCTGCTCGGTCTCGAAGCTGCGCTCCGCGCTGAGCAGCCGCGCGCCGAGCCCGGCGGTGCTGCCGGTCAGCTCCGACAGCACCATCAGGATCAGCGCGAACGACAGGCTGACCCGCAGCCCCGCGAAGATCTTCGGGGCCGCCGCGGGCAGGATGATCACCAGCAGCCGGCGCAGCGGCGAGATGCCGAACACCCGCGCGGTCTCCAGCTGGAGCCGCTCGACGGTGCGCACCCCGTCGGTGGTGTTGAGCAGCACCGGCCAGATCACGCCGAACGCGATCGTCACCACGTACATCGTGGTGGTCAGCTGGAACACGATCAGGAAGAACGGCACCAGCGTCGCGGGCGGGATGGCCCGCGCGAACTGCATCACCGGGTCCAGCAGCGCGTGCACCGTCGCCGAGCGGCCGATCGCGGTGCCGAGCACCACGCCCACGAGGCCCGCCAGCAGCCAGCCGACGAACAGGTGACCCAGGCTGGTGGAGAAGTCGTCCACCGCCTTGTCGGTCAGGAAGCCGCGCGAGACCGGGCCGGAGAACCACAGCTCCCGCAGCTCGACCACGATCGTCGACGGGGGCGGGAACTCGCTCGACTTCATCAGCCGGGTGACCAGCTCCCAGACCGCCACCAGCGCGACCACCAGCCACAGCCGTTCGGCGGTCCCGCGCAGCGCGCGCACGGCCCTCATGAGATCCCCTCGACCTTGGCGGTGTTCCAGCGGAACGCCACCCGTTCGGCGCCGACCAGCAGCGCGTTGATCAGCAGCCCGAGCACGCCCGACCAGCAGGCCACCGCGAGCATGATCTCAGGGCGTCCGCCGCCGGCCTGGCTCTCGGTGAGGAACAGGCCGATGCCGTCGAAGCCGCCCGCCAGCAGCTCGGTGCTGATGGTCACCAGCAGCGCCACCGAGGCGGAGATGCGCACGCCGGTGGCGATGAACGGCGCGGCGCTCGGCAGGGTCACCCGCCCCAGCACCGCGAGGCGGCCGAACCCGAACGAGGTCAGCGTCTCCTTGGCGACCGGGTCCACATCGCGCAGCGCGTACAGCGTGTTGATGAGGATCGGCCAGAGCGAGGCGTAGAACACCACCGAGACCGTCGCCCCGGTGCTCGACGAGAACACCACCGTGGCCAGCGGGATCAGCGCCACCGACGGGATCGGGCGGCACAGCTCCACCAGCACCCGCGCGGCGGTGTCGAGGAAGGGCACCGAGCCCAGCACCAGGCCGAGCGGCACCGCGACCGCGATCGCCAGCAGCAGGCCGACGGCCCAGGTCCGCAGGGAGGCGACCACGTCGACCAGGAACTCCGAGTCGGCGGCCAGCCGCCCCGCCTCCGCCAGGATGGTGGAGGCGGGCGGCAGCGCGGTGGCGTCGACCAGGCCGGTGCGGCTCACGATCTCGACGACGGCGACCGTCCCGAGGACGCCGGCGGCGCCGAGCAGCAACCGGCGCGGGCTCATGAGCCGCCGGCCAGCAGCGGCTTGACCTCAAGACGGGTGTCGACGTACTTGAACTGCTGCATCACGTCGGCGACCCGCTGGAGCCGGGTGGCGCTCAGCGAGGTCGGGTAGGTGCCGAAGCTCATCGTGCCGGCGATCTTGGCGTCGATGCCCTTGGCGTAGGACGGCAGGATGTCCTGCACGACCTTGCGGTCGGCGGCCATGCCCTGCGCCTTGGCCATCGCGCGCTGGAACGCCGCGACGGTCTTGGGGTTGTCGGTCGCGAACTTCTCGCTGGAGGCGTAGCCCGCGATCGGGAAGTCGGCGGTCGGGCCGCTGGACAGGTCGGCCAGCAGGCGCGCGCCCAGCGAGCTCTGGATCTGGGTGCCGAACGGCTCGATGGCCTGGACGGCGTCCACGCTCTTGGACTTCAGCGCCGACTCCATGCCGGGCGGGGCGATCTCGACGAAGTTCTTGTCCTCGTCCAGCTCGACGCCGGCCGGCTTGGCGGCCGCGCGCACCAGCAGGGTGCTGATGTTGCGCTTGGTGTTGACGGCGATCTTCTTGCCGGCCAGGTCCTTCACCGACTGGATCTTGGAGTCCTTGGGCACCAGCAGCACGTGGGTCTTCGGACCGCTCTGGAACGCCTCGGCCAGGATCTTCGGCTTGAAGTCGTTCTTGGCCGCGGCCGAGAACAGCGACACGTAGTTGCCGAAGGAGATGTCGAGCTGGCCGCCCTTGAGCTTGGGCACCGCCTGCGAGCCACCGGCGATGACCTGGGTCTTGACCTTCAGCCCCTCGGCCTTGAACAGGCCCTTGGAGATGGCCAGCTGCAACGGGGCGGTGTCGCCGACCGGCATGGTGCCGATGACGATCTCGGACTTCTCCAGCCCGTTGGCGGACTTGGGCTCGTCGCCGCCGCAGGCGGCGGTGGCCGCCAGGGCGAGCGCCAGCACGCCGGACAGCGCGGCGGATCGACGGTGGACTGCAGACATGGTGATGCTCCAGCACGCGGGGGGGAAAACAGGGATGAAAGTGATCTTTCAACGAGCCGGGAGCGTAGCGCAGGTTGTGCGGCGCTCCGGAGTGTTGAGGTCACATCGTGATGGACGAGTCGCGAAGAATCTCGCCTGGTCACCGCGTGGTGACGCAGCGCGCTCCGCGTCGCGACGCGCCGTGGCGGCCCGGCGACGCGGCGGTACGGGGCCGCGTCGCCGGTCGCGTCAGACCGGCTTCTTGCCCGCGGACGCCGACTTCACGGCGGCCGCGTCCTCTTTGTCGGAGGCGTTGTCGGAGGCGTTGTCGGAGGTGTCGTCGGCCTTGCCGTCGGCCTTCCCGCCGCCCTCGGCGACGGGCTCGCCGTCCGCCTTGTCAGCGGTCTTGCCGGCGGGCTCGTCAGCGGTCTTGGCGGCGGGCTCGCCGTCGGCCTTCTCGGCGGGCTCATCAGCGGCCTGAACTGCGGTTTTGTCCTTGGCGGCGGCCTTGACGACGGTCTTGCCGGCGCGCTTGGCAGCGCGCTTGCCGGTGGGCTTGGCCGCGGCCTTGGCGACGGTCTCGGTGGACGCGGCGCCCGTCTCGTCCGAGGGCTCGGCGTCGGTCTTGTCCTCGCTCTTGCCCTTGACCTCGACCTTGCCCGCGATCTCGCCCTTGACCTCGCCCTCGGTCTTGTCCTTGCTCTTGTCCGTGGCCTCGGCGTCGGTCTCGGCGTCGGTCGCGCCGCCGCGGACCAGGCGGCCCACCTCCGCGCGCAGCCGTACGAACTCCGGCAGCCCCCGCGTCTCGATCTGGTCGCGCTCGGCGGGCAGCGTCACCTCCAGGTCGGCGCGCACGCCGGTGGGGGACTTGCCGAGGATCACCACGCGGTCGCCGACGTAGACGCTCTCGTCGATGTCGTGGGTGACCAGCAGGATCGTCATCTTCTCCGCGCGGTGCACCTTCAGGACCAGGTCCTCCAGGTCCTCGCGGGTCTGCGCGTCCACCGAGCCGAACGGCTCGTCCATCAGCAGCAGCGACGGCCGGTAGGCCAGCGCGCGGGCGATCGACACCCGCTGCTGCATGCCGCCCGACAGCTGCCAGGGGTACTTGCGGGCGGCGTCGGCGAGGCCGACCTCCTCCAGCGCCTCCAGCGCGGCCTCGCGCCGCTCCTGCTTGGACTTGCCGCGCCGCCGCAGCGGGAGCGCGACGTTGTCGCGCACGGTCAGCCACGGGAACAACGAACGGCTGTAGTCCTGGAACACGACCGCGAGGTTGTCGGGCACGCCGACGATCGCCTCGCCGTCCAGGGTCACGGTCCCGCCGGTCGGGCGGATCAGTCCGGCGATGCAGCGCAGCAGCGTGGACTTGCCGCAGCCGGAGGGGCCGACGATGCTGACCAGCTCGCCGTCGCGGACGGTCAGGTCCAGCGAGTCGATGGCGAGGTGCCCGTCGGCATAGGAGTGGGTCAGACCAGCAAGTTCTAGCAACACTGCCACCTTGTGCGATGATCATCGGAAACGCCCGGGAGCGTAGCGCACCCCGCAGCACCCTCCGGGGCGTACGGCCGGCCCGTCCGGAGACCTCCGGGATAGTTAGCAGTTCGTGACACAGTCGTGCAATGCGGCACAAATTCCCACCATTGTGATCATTCCGCTTGGCCTTGCCGCTTGCTCTGTGTTGCAATGTTCGGCGCTCGTCTGGCGCGGCGGGATCACGTGACGCGCGACGAGGGACCGAGGTCGCGGATGCGCCGGGAATCAGACAGTGCGGTGAGAGGTAGCGGAGGGCAGTGCGGAAAGCGCAAGGGGCGCCAGAGCCCCCAGAGACACCCCAGGCATCCCCGCCGACCAGCACGGAAACCGCTCGGCGCGGCTCGCCCGTCAGCCGGTTCCGGCTGCGCAACTGGCGCGTGCGCGCCCGGCTCTTCGCGCTGATCGCGATCCCCACGCTGGTCGCCGCGACGCTGGCGGGCTACCGGGTCTCGGTCTCGCTGGACAACGCCGAGTCCTTCCAGCGGCTGGAGCGTCTGGCTACGCTCGGTGAGCGGATGGCGGTGCTGGCGCACGAGCTGGAGAACGAGCGCGACGCCCGCGTCCTGTTCGCGGCGGGCGGCGTCCGGACCGGCATCGACGCCGCCGAGATGAGCGCCCGCCAGCGCGCGGTGGACGACGCGGCCGCCAAGGTCCGCGCCGCGGCCGGCCAGGTCGACACCGGCGGCTCCGGCAGCCTGCGGCTGACCATCGGCAACGTGGTCACCCGTATCGAGGTGCTGCCCGCGCTGCGCCGCCTGGCGGGCCAGCTCCCGCCGAGCGTGGTCGTGGACAAGTACACCTCGTTCATCGCGGACGTGAACAACTTCCACGTCCAGGTGGCGCAGAACGCCCCGCGCACCGACCTGGCGCAGAACGCGCTGGCGCTGTCGGCGCTGTCGCGCGCCAAGGACGCCGCCTCCCGCGAGCGCGCCCTGGTGGCGGCCGCGCTGTGGGCGGGCCGCTTCGAGCAGGGCGACCTGACCGCCCTGGAGAAGGCGCGCACCGAGTGGGAGAGCGCGCTGGCCTCGTTCCGGTCGGCCTCCACCGCCGAGCAGCGCCAGCGCTACGACGACACCGTCACCGGCCCCGAGATCGACCGCGCCGAGTACACGCGGGTCACCGCGCTGTTCCGCGCGCGGGCGAGCCGGCACCTGCTGGTGCGGCCGCTCGGCGCGCGCAACGCCGGCGAGTGGAACCGCGACATGACCGCCAAGGTCGAGCGCACCCGCACCGTGGAGGCGGGCATCGCCCGCACCCTGACCGAGAGCACCACCGCGCTGGAGGAGGACGCCTCCACCGCCGCGCTGCGCGACGCCGCGCTGGCGCTGGTCACCCTGATCCTGGTGCTGCTCACCACCGTGCTGGTCGCGCGGTCGCTGGTGCGGCCGCTGCGCCGCCTGCAGGCGGGCGCGCTGGAGGTGGCCGGCAGCCGGCTGCCGGGCCTGGTGGACCGGCTGCGCGACCCCGAGGCCGCCGCGGGCGGCATCGAGGTCGACCCCATCGACGTCGACTCCAGCGACGAGATCGGCCAGGTGGCCCGCGCCTTCGACGAGGTCCACCGCGAGGCGGTCCGGCTGGCCGCCGACGAGGCCGTCCTGCGCGGCAACATCAACGCGATGTTCGTCAACCTGTCGCGCCGCAGCCAGTCCCTCATCGAGCGCCAGCTGCGCCTGATCGAGGAGCTGGAGCAGAGCGAGCGCGACGAGGAGCAGCTCGCCAACCTGTTCCGCCTGGACCACCTCGCCACCCGCATGCGCCGCAACTGCGAGAACCTGCTGGTCCTCGGCGGCCAGGAGCAGGTGCGCCGGCGCAACCAGCCGGTCCCGCTGATCGACGTGGTGCGCGCCTCGCTGTCGGAGGTCGAGCAGTACGAGCGGGTCGCGCTGCGCGTGCAGGGCGACATGCGCGTGGCCGGCCCCGCCGTCAACGACCTGGTGCACCTGCTGGCCGAGCTGGTGGAGAACGCCACCACCTTCTCCTCGGAGAACACCAAGGTCACCGTCTCGGGCCAGCTGCTCAGCGGCGGCGGCGCGATGCTGCAGATCAACGACAACGGCGTGGGCATGTCGCCGGAGGAGCTGGAGCAGGCCAACTGGCGCCTCGCCAACCCTCCGGTCATCGACTTCTCGGCCGCCCGCCGCATGGGCCTGTTCGTGGTCGGCCGCCTGGCGGTCCGGCACGGCGTCCGCGTCGAGCTGCGCGCCGCCCAGGGCGGCGGCCTCACCGCGTTCGTGGTGCTGCCGGACGCGCTGGTCGCGCCGGTCGAGCCCGGCACCGTCGGCTCCCGCGCGTTCGGCTCCCAGCCCTCCCCGGCGGCGGTCCCGGCCGGCGCGCCGGCGAGCGGGCTGTTCCAGCGCGAGGAGGCCGCGCCCGGCCAGCGCCGCTCGCGCGGCGACACCGGCGGCTTCCCCGCCGTGCGCGACACCGGGACGCACCGGACGAACGAGGGCACCGGCGCCCACCCGATGTTCGGCGGTACCGGCGAGCACCGCCTGAACGAGGGCAGCGGGGTGCACCCGATGTTCTCTGACACCGGCGAGCGCCGGATGGCCGAGGGCACCGGGACGCACTCGATGTTCGGTGGCACCGGCGAGCACCGCATGGGCGAGGGCAGCGGGGTGCACCCGATGTTCT
The DNA here is from genome assembly GCA_050936435.1 of Spirillospora sp. CA-253888. Taxonomy (GTDB): domain Bacteria; phylum Actinomycetota; class Actinomycetes; order Streptosporangiales; family Streptosporangiaceae; genus Spirillospora. Next base: position 1,042,525 of record JBNJMT010000001.1, on the reverse strand, counting down.
CCGACACCGGCGAGCGCCGGATGGCCGAGGGCACCGGGACGCACTCGATGTTCGGCGGTACCGGCGAGCACCGCATGGGCGAGGGCAGCGGGGTGCACCCGATGTTCGACGGCGACCAGCGGCAGCCGCGCGAGGAGACCGGCGGCCACCCGATGTTCGGCGGCACCGGCGAGCACCGCATGGGCGACCCCCGCACCGGCGAGCACCCGACCGGCGGCGACACCGGCCAGGCCCCCGCGGCCCCGGCGTTCGGCGACACCGGCCCGCACCCGGCCGAGCCGACCGCCGACCGGTCCGCGATGCGCCCCGGCGACCTGCCGGTGCGCCAGCCCGGCACCAACCTGCCCGGCCGCGCCGGCGGCGGCGCAGAACGGCGCGCCGAACGGCGCCCGGCCCTCGCTGAACGGCGCCCCGGCGTCCCCGCGCGAGCAGCACCGCGACCTGCCGTCCGACAACGGTCGGCCGGCGGCGCCCGAGGCGCGGCCCGCCGTGCCCGAGGCGCAGCCCGAGGTACCCGCCCAGCAGCGGCGCCCGATCTCCTGGGAGACCGGACCGCAACCGGCCGTGCCCGATTCCGGGCCGGCGGGCCCGGACCGGTGGGAGGAGCCCGCCGCATCCGGCGGCGGGACGTCCGCACCCGAGCCGTTCACGCTGGAGGAACCCATCTCCGAGCAGCACGCCCCGCCCGAACAGCGCCCCCAGATCCCGCGCCGCCGCCCCGAACGGTCGCCGATCTTCGACGCGATGCAGTCGGAGTGGTTCCAGCGCCGGGACACCGACGAGCCGGCCGAGGACCCCGCGCGCGGCTGGTCCTCGCCCGCCGACGCCGGGTTCCAGGCCGCCGAGGCGGCGGCCAAGCCGGTGGCGGGCCAGCGCACGGCCGTCGGGCTGCCCAAGCGGGTGCCCGGCAAGAACCGGGTGCCGGGCGCGGTCACCAGCAACACCACGCCGCCGACGGTGCCGACCGGCACGTCGGGCGGCACGGCGGGCGGCCCGCCGCAGCAGCCGCGCGGCCAGTCGGCCGACACCGTGCGCAACCGGTTCGCGAGCCTGCAGCGCGGTGTGCACAAGGGCCGCCAGGTCCGCGCGGCCGGGCCGGGCGACACGACAGGTGAGGGACCGTCGTACGACGACGGCGAGACAGGAGGAACCCGGTGAGCGGGCAAGATCTCAACTGGTTGGTGACGAACTTCGCGGATCGTGTCCCGAAGGTCGCACACGCCGTGGTGGTCTCCTCCGACGGCCTGCCGATGGCCTATTCGGCGGGGTTCCCGCCGGAGCGGGCCGACCAGCTGTCGGCCATCGCCTCGGGGCTGATGAGCCTCACCCAGGGCGCCGCCAAGATCTTCGACGCGGGCGGCGTGAGCCAGACCGTGGTGGAGATGGACCGCGGGCTGCTGTTCGTGATGTCGATCGCCAACGGCTCGGTGTTCGCCGTGCTGGCCGCGCCCGACTGCGACCTCGGCCTGGTGGCCTACGAGATGACCCTGCTGGTGGAACGAGTTGGCCGGGCGCTGACCCCGGCACTGCGCGGCGGCCCCGAACAGCCGCCGTACGGGGGACCGCCGGTCCCGGAGATGGGTCCCGGACCGGCCCGTTACTGATCTGACTGACTCTGACGGAGGTCGGCGAGATGGATCGAGGCGGTCCCTACGGTGCCGGGCCGGGCGGCGTGCCCCCCTGGGGGTACGAGCAGCAGCAGCCCGCCCGGCAGCCCGAGCCCGAGGACGACGGCAGCTCCCTGGTGCGGCCCTACGCCGTCACCGGGGGGCGGACCCGCCCGCGGTACGACCTGGCGATCGAGGCGCTGGTGTCGGCGGCCCCGTACCCGCCGCGCGATGTGGCCATGCTGACGCCGGAGTACCGGGCGATCATGGACCTGTGCCGGTCGGCGCGGTCGGTCGCCGAGGTGTCGGCGCTGCTGAAGCTGCCCCTGGGCGTGGCGCGGGTGCTGATCGCCGACATGGCTCTCGAGGGACTGCTGCGACTGCACCAGTCGCGTCCCGCCGGTACGCAGCCGGACCTCCGTCTGCTCGAAAGGGTTCTCAGTGGACTACGCAAGCTCTGACCGGGTGCCTTCGGCCGGCCCGCCCGAGGCCGAGCTGACCTCGGTCAAGATCGTGGTGGGCGGCGGCTTCGGCGTCGGCAAGACGACCTTCGTCGGTTCGGTGTCGGAGATCATGCCCCTCACCACCGAGGCGGTGATGACCGCCGCCAGCGCCGAGGTGGACGACCTGTCGGCGGTGCCCGACAAGACCACCACCACCGTGGCCATGGACTTCGGCCGGGTGTCGCTGGACCGCGAGCTGATCCTGTACCTGTTCGGCACGCCGGGCCAGCACCGGTTCTGGTTCATGTGGGACGACCTCGTCAAGGGGGCCATCGGCGCGGTGGTGCTGGTGGACACCCGGCGGCTGGCCGACTGCTTCGCGGCGGTGGACTACTTCGAGGAGCTGGGGCTGCCGTTCGTGGTCGGCGTCAACGGCTTCCACGGCGAGTTCCAGTACGGCCTGGAGGACATCCGCGACGCGCTGTCGATCAGCGCGCACGTGCCGATCCTGGAGTGCGACGCGCGCTCGCGCGAGTCGACCAAGGCGGTGCTGATCACCCTGGTCAAGCACGCCATGACCATGCACATGAACGCGGGCGGCCCGCCGCCCGCGCAGGGCGGGATGGTCGGCCACCGGGGCTGACCGGTGGCCGGCCGCGAGCGTCGGCGAGGCCCGGGACCCCGGTGGGTCCCGGGCCTTCGCCGTGCCCGCCCGCGGCGGGCGGACGATCTTACGGTCGCGTAGGGACGCCCCGGCAATGCATGATTAATACACGTAACCAGCACAGATCCGGCATGGGAAGCGTGATGGACGAGATGGAGACGATCGGGACCTACGTCGCCCTCGGCGACAGCTTCACCGAGGGCATGAACGATCCCTACCCCGGCCAGGACGACGTCTTCCGGGGCTGGGCCGACCGGCTGGCCGAGCACCTGGCCGCCGGGCACCCGGGACTGCAGTACGCCAACCTCGCGGTGCGCGGCAAGCTGCTCCACCAGATCGTGGCCGACCAGGTGCCGGTCGCGGTGGAGCTGAACCCGGACCTGGTGACCCTGTGCGCGGGCGGCAACGACATCATCCGGCCGGGCTCGGACCCCGACGCGCTGGCGGTGGAGTTCGACGGCGCGGTGCGGCGGCTGCGGGCGACCGGCGCGCGGGTGGTGCTGTTCACCGGCTTCGACACCCGGGGGCTGCGCTCGGGGCACCGCATCCGCGGCAGGGCCGCCACCTACAACATGCACCTGCGGGCCATCGCCGACCGGCGCGGCTGCACGGTGGTGGACCTGTGGTCGATGCCGATCTTCAACGACCCGCGCGCCTGGTACGAGGACCGGCTGCACCTGTCGTCGGAGGGGCACCGGCGGCTGGCGCTGCGGGTCGCCGAGGTGCTCGGCGTGCCCGCCGAGGGCGACTGGCGCGAGCCGTGGCCGCCGGTCGACCCGGTGCCGTGGCTGGAGTTGCGCCGCGAGGACGTGCACTGGGCGCGCACGTACCTGCTGCCGTGGGTCGCGCGCCGCGCGCGGGGCCGCTCGTCGGGCGACGGGCGCGAGCCCAAGCGCCCGACGCCGCTGCCGCTGTGACCGGGACGCCGCCGGCCCGGTGAGGCCGGGGGAGCGGCGGAACGGCGCGCGAAAGGCCGTGCCCTGGAACCTTCGGGTTCCAGGGCACGGCCTTTTTCGCGTCCCGGGGACGCTGCGTCAGGGGGCGGCGGATCGTGGGCGGCGGTTCATGGGCGGCGGAACGCGGCGGCGGGGGTCTCAGCCCGGCGCGGCGGTGGTGGTCAGCGCCTCCTCCAGGGAGCCGACCACGGTCATCCGGCGGTGCATGCCGGTGATCTCGAGGGTGCGGCGGACGATGGGCCGGGGCGCGGCCAGCGTGAAGCTGCCCCCGGCGGCCGTGACCGCCTTGTAGCAGTGCACCAGGACCGACAGGCCCTGGGAGTCCATGAACTCCAGGTCCGCGAGGTCCAGCACCAGGTGCTCGCCGTGGGACCGCCGGGCGGCGCTGAGGCGCCGCCGGAGGTCCTCGGCGGTGGCGATGTCGAGCTCGCCGCGCAGCCGGACCAGGGTGTGGCCGTCGTGCGGACGGGCGCTCACATGCAGTGGTTGCACGGGGTATCCCCTTCCGGGGTCGGGTGCTCCACCGGAGGCCGGCGAAAGCTTTCCACGTGACAACTATCGCGGACGAACCGCGCTATGCCAAGCCGCGCCCGGCAGGGAGCGGTCCAAAAGGATGTGTGTGATCGCACCGCGCCGTAGGGTGCTTGTCGAACCCCCGTGCCAGGACCCCGCCCCCGTTCCCCGTCCCCCCCGTTCCCCACCCCTCCGCGTCGCCCGCACCGCACCGTCCCCGCCCTCTGACGAGCAAGAGAGAAGGACCTCCAGGTGAGCGCCCCCCGGTTGCCGGAAGACCTCGAACTGCTGCTGACCGACGAGCCCGTGCTGGACATCTACGCGCACGGCCCTTGGCGGGTGCCGGACGGGTTGTACGAGGGGCTACGCGAGCGCGCGGTGGAGTTCAACCGAGATCCCCGCGCGGTGGTGCTGACCCGCCAGCTCAGCGACTTCTACGGCACCGGCACCTCCACCGCCGGGGCCGAGCTGTGGTCGCTGCTGACGTTCCTGCTCGGCGCCTCGGCCGTGCGCGCCGGAACGCGCGGCGACGTGGAGTACGAGGTGCTGTCGGACTTCCTGGCCGTCCCCGAGCCGGCCGTGCGCGACCCGCTGGCCTGGTTCAGCCAGGGCGGCCGGTGGCGGCCGCCGGGCCAGTGGCTGCGCGAGCCCGCCGGCGACGACCGGCAGCGCCGCCAGGTGATGTACGAGCTGGCCCGCGCGGCGCTGGGCGTCCTGGAGGGCCTGGAGCCGCTGGAGCCGCGCCGCCGCGCGCTGGTCGCGCTGTTCGACCGGCACGCCGCCGACCCCGCGTCGGCCGAGGCCGACCTCGCGGTCCCGCACGAGCGGCTGGAGGAGGTGTGGACCGGCCGCCTGACCGAGCCGGAGCTGGCGCTGCTGCCGGAGCTGGCCGGGCCGGTCGGCTACCTGGACTGGGTGTGCTCGGGGCTGGCCGCGGTGCACCGCAGGCTGCTGGAGGCGGTCGGCGACGGCGACCGGCTGGAGGCGGCGCTGGCGCGGCTGCTGCTGGCGGCGGCCGACGACCCGCAGGCGTGCGTCGTCCCGCCGGAGGCGTCGGCCGCGCTCGGCACGGCCGGGTACGAGCAGCTGTGCGACCGGCTGCGGGCGGCGCGGCCGGAGTTCGCCGTCGAGCGCTGGCAGCGCGACGTGCGCGGCTGGCTGGCGCGCGGCATGGCGGCCGGGGAGGTCGCCGCCTGCCGGGCGTGGCTGGACATGGCCGCCCGCCTCACCGGCATCGTGCAGGGCCTGCCCGACCCCGCCACCAACCCGCGCTGCCGCCTGCCGATCAGCGCCTTCCAGCTCGACCTGCGCCGGCTGTTCGCGCCGCGCCGGGTGACCAACCCGCTGGCCGCCCTGCCGGACCTGGAGCCGCGCCCGAGGGAGCGGACGGACGACGGGACCGCCGAGTCCGCCGGATCGGCCGAGGGCGAGTCCGCCGGACACCGGGCCGCGCCGGCACTCCCGCCCGCCGTGGAGGAGGAGCCGCTGGTCGGGCAGCCCGACCTGATGCGCGCCCTGCGCGCGGCGCTCGGCGGGCGGATCTCGGGCCGGCGCGCGCTGCGGCTGCTGATCACCGGGCCCGAGGGCACCGGCAAGGGCACCGCCGCCGAGCTGGCCGAGCGGGCCCTGGTCGAGTGCGGCGCGGTCCGCGAGGCGCTGTGGGTCTCCGACCAGGTGTTCGCCGCCCTGACCGTCAGCGACGCGGTGCTGTGGCTGCAGGCGCGGGTCCGCGACTGCGTCGAGGGCCGGATGCTGCTGGTGGTGGACGACCTGGAGCGCATGGCCGCCCAGGAGCGCTGCGGCGCGGCGGCCGTGGAAGAGCTGCGGCGGCTGATGGCGCGCTCGCCCGGCCTGGACGTGATCGCGCTGTGCCGCACGGGCGGCGACCGGCGGTTGTTCAAGATCAACCCCGCGCTGGTGCGGGCGTTCGAGGCCGCCCGCACCACCGACTTCACCGCCGCCGACTACGCCGAGCTGTTCCGCCGCGCGCTGGCCGCCCACGGCCTGGAGACCACCGGCGAGGCCGCCGCCGTCGCGGGCGAGCTGCTGGCCCGCACCCCGCCGGTGCTGAACCTGCGCGGCGCGCGCCTGGTGGAGCAGGTCGTCGCGCAGAGCACCGCCGCCGCGGTCGCGCGGGTCCGCTCCTCCGGCGAGCCCGCCGGGGAGCCGCTCCGGATCACCCGCGAGGACCTGCCGCAGCAGCCGCTGACCGGCCACAACGGCGACCCGCTGGCCGAGCTGAGGGCGATGATCGGCATCGCGCCGGTCAAGGAGGAGGTGCAGGCGCTGGTCGCCGAGGCCAAGGCGGTGCGGCTGCGGCGCGAGGCCGGGATGCCCGACTCCGCCCGCCCGCGCCACCTGGCGTTCGCCGGCAACCCCGGCACCGGCCGCCGCACCGTCGCCGGGCTGCTGGGCCGCCTGTACGCCGGGCTCGGCGTGCTGACCAGCGGCCACCTGGTCGAGGTGGAGCGGGGCGACCTTCAGGGCGACTTCCCCGGCGACAGCGCGCTGAAGATCCGGCGCGCGGCCGAGCGCGCGCACGGCGGCGTGCTGCTGGTGCGCGACGCCCACCTGGCCAGGGCCGACCCCGCGCACGGCCGCGAGGCGCTGGACGCGCTGGTGGCCGCGATGCAGGCCGACCCCGACGACCTGGTGGTGGTGCTGACCGGCCCGCCCGACGCGCTGCCGGAGCTGCTGCGCGAGAACCCCGACCTCGCCGCGCAGTTCCCGCTGACGGTGCGCTTCCCCGACCTCGGCGACGAGGAGCTGGCGGAGCTGTTCGGGCGGCGGGCGGAGGCCGCCGGGTTCGCGCTGGCCGAGGGCACCCTCGGCAAGGTGGCCCGGCTGGTGCGCACCGCCCCGCGCGGCCCCGGCTTCGCCAACGCGGGCCTCGTGCTCGGCCTGCTGGACCAGGCCGTGGCGATGCAGGGCCGCCGGGTCCTGGCCGACGACGTGGTCGACGACACCGAGCGGCTGGACGAGATCCTGCCCGAGGACGTGCCCGACGCGCTGACCGGCCACCCGGGCCGCGCCTCCGACGACCCGCGCGGCGAGATCGCGCGGCTGGTCGGGCTGGCCGCCGTCAAGGAGGAGGTCGAGCACCTGGTCGCCGAGGCCCGCGCCGTCCCGATGCGCGAGCGGGCCAACCAGCGGTTGCCGCAGCCGTCGCGGCACATGGTGTTCACCGGCAACCCCGGCACCGCCAAGACCACGATCGCCCGCCTGATCGCCGCCGTCTACGCCGAGCAGAACCTGCTGTCGTCGGGCCACCTGGTGGAGGTGACCCGCGCCAACCTGGTCGCCGAGTACGTCGGCCAGACCGCGCCGCGCGTCCGCGCGGTGGTGGAGCGCGCCCTGGGCGGGGTGCTGTTCATCGACGAGGCGTACACGCTGACCCAGGCCGCCGGGGACAGCCGCGACTTCGGCAACGAGGCCGTCGCCGAGCTGCTGCGCCTCATGGAGGAGCACCGCTCGGACCTGGTGGTCATCGTCGCCGGGTACGGCGAGCAGATGGAGCAGTTCCTGGACTCCAACCCCGGCCTGCGCGAGCGCTTCCCCAAGAAGGTGCACTTCCCCGACTACAGCAACGAGGAGCTCATCGAGATCTTCGAGTACATGGCCGCCGGCCAGGGCTTCCAGCTCGCCGAGGACGTCCGGGGGGCCCTGGAGGAGCTCCTGGCCAAGCACAAGCGCGACAGGTCCTTCGGCAACGCGCGGCTGATGCGCAACCTGCTGGAGGGGGCCATCTCCCGGCAGGGCCGCCGCCTCACCAGGGCCGAGGGGGAGCGGCCGGGCAGCGTCGGCCCCGCCGAGGTGCGGCTGCTGCGCAAGGAGGACCTGCCCCGGGACACCGGCCCTCGCCCCTATCCCACCGGCTTCTTCGGGTTCAAGGACGTCATCGACAAGCGGTAGGAGGCCGCCGGACCCGGCCGCACGGCCTGCTCCGGACGTACGACCTCCTGGGCGGGCGTGCGACGCGAGGAGGACGCGGCGGGCGCGCCCCGTCGCAGGACGGGGTGATGACGATCTGTGAACATCATGCGCCGGATGGACGCGGGCACCCGTCCACTTTGTCTAAGGTCTACTCGCAGTACCGCAGACCCGGCCGCCGAGCCGGGCACGACAAGGAGGACGCCCCGTGGCGCGCAACCGGCCATCATCCGCTCCCGCGGGGGACCCGTACGCCTACGAGGGCGACCAGCTCCGGGGCTACGGCCGCGACGACCGGGGCGGCTACGACGGCTACGACGACCGGGGCGGCTACGACGACCACCCGCCCCGGGGGCGCGCCCGCCGCCGGGGCCGCCGCTGGCCCAAGATCCTGCTGGCGCTGCTGGTCGTGCTGCTGCTGCTGATCGTCGGCGGCTACTTCTACCTGGACTCCCGGCTCAAGCGGGAGGCCGTGCTGGAGGACTACCCCGGCCGCGTCGCCGACACCCCCGGCACCAACTGGCTGATCGTCGGCTCCGACTCCCGCGAGGGCCTCACCGCCGCCGACCGCAAGCGCATGGCCACCGGCAAGGCCGAGGGCCGCCGCACCGACTCGATGATGCTGCTGCACTACGGCGACGGCGGCACCACGCTGGTCAGCCTGCCGCGCGACTCCTACGTGCCGATCCCCGGGCGCGGCTCCAACAAGCTGAACGCCGCGTTCGCCTTCGGCGGCCCCAAGCTGCTGGTGCAGACCGTCGAGCGCGCCACCGGCGTGCGCATCGACCACTACGCCGAGATCGGCTTCGGCGGCTTCGTGGGCGTCGTGGACGCCATCGGCGGCGTGGAGATGTGCCTCAAGAGGCCCATGAAGGACCCCAAGGCGGGCCTCAACCTGCCGGCGGGCTGCCAGGACCTGGACGGCGCCAAGGCCCTCGGCTACGTGCGCACCCGCGCCGGCGGCCGCGCCGACCTCGACCGCGTCGAGCGGCAGCGGCAGTTCTTCGGGGCGCTGATGAAGCGCTCGACCAGCCCGGGCGTGCTGCTGAACCCGTTCCGCAGCGTCCCGCTGGCGATGAACGCCACCAGCAACTTCCTGGTGGACGAGAACGACCACCTGCTCGACCTCACTCGGATGATGTGGGCCATGCGCGGCGTCACCGGCGGCGACGGCGTCACCACCACCGTCCCGATCGGCGGCGCCGGCTCCTCGGCCGCCGCCGGGTCCTACATCACCTGGGACCGCGCGCGGGCGACCCGGCTGTTCGGCGCGCTCAAGGCCGACCAGCCGGTGCCCGCCGACGTGATCGCCAAGTAGGCGGCGCGCGGGCGGCCGGGCCCCGGCCGCCCGCGACCGTCCGCCAGCGGCTCTGCGACGGCTTGGCGGCGGCCTCGGCGGCCTTCCCGGCGGCGTCCCGGCCGGAGCGGCCGATCGTGGGGCGGGTGGGCCGGGAGGGGCCGCTAGAGTCGGTGGCATGACGGATCAGACCTCGGGCCAGACCTCCGACCAGACGCCGGACCGGACCGCCGGACTGGAGGAACTGCCCACCGCCGAGCTGTACGACCGGGCGATGGGCCTGGCCAAGGAGCGCAAGGACGTCGGCTTCCTGTGGCGGCTGCTGAAGTCCATCCCGGCGGCCGCCGCGGCCGAGGGCGAGGTCGGCCGCGCCCAGTTCGACCTGCTGCACGCGGTCTCGCTGCTGGAGGAGTTCAACCACGCCGACGAGGGCCGGGTCGGCGAGGCGCTGCGGCCCCTGTACATCGAGTACCTGGCCGAGCACGGAGCGGACGCGTCCTGACCCCGGGGCGGCCCGCCCGCGCGGGCTGCGGCGGGGGTTGCGGTGAAGCTTGCACCGTAACGGGGCGCTGTCAGGGGTACGGGCGGTGCGAGCAGGGGCACCGGAAGGTTAGGTCACCCTATCTTTACCCCGCATTGATCTGTGATCGCCATCACTCGGGGCACTACCCTTCGTAGGTAAGCGACTGCACAGGGTGGTGGACCGTGAACAAGAAGCACCTGAAGTTGGCCTCGATAGCCTTCGTCGCCTGGTACGTGATCAGCCGTCCCGAGGGGGCGGCCAACCTGGTCAACAGTGGTCTGGGAGGTTTGGGCGGGGCCGCCGAGTCGCTGTCACAGTTCGTGAGCGCGATTCCCTGACGACCGTCCGCCCGCCCCGTGCCCCCTGTGGGCGCGGGGCTTTTTTCGCGTGGGGACATCGACCGCTGACCCCGTCGTCACAGTAAAATCCCGCTTTGCGGGTCGGAGCAGATGGGCACAATCTGATCGGGTCAGTGTGTCGCTGCGCTACACCAGGGACGGCGTCTGATGAAGAAGAACCTCCGTTATGTGGCCATCGCCTTCGTCATCTTCTACTTGCTGAGTTCGCCGCGGGCCGCGGCCGGGGTGGTGAACAACGCCTTCGACCAACTCGGCGAGGCGGGCCGGCAGCTCGCCACCTTCGTCAACACCCTCGGCACCTGACGGGCGCACGGGGGCGCGGGCCGGTCGGCGGAGGCGTGATCTCCTAAGATCGGCCGTATGTCTGTCTTCGAGGTAGAGATCGGCGGTCTGCAGGGCGGTTCTGCGGACCTCGGGCAGTATCGGGGCACCAAGGCCGTGCTGGTGGTGAACGTCGCCTCCAAGTGCGGCCTGACCCCGCAGTACGCCGGGCTCGAACGGCTCCAGGAGCGTTACGCCGAGCGCGGTTTCACCGTCCTCGGCGTGCCGTGCAACCAGTTCATGGGCCAGGAGCCGGGCACGCCGGAGGAGATCGCGACCTTCTGCTCGGCCACCTACGGCGTCACCTTCCCGCTGACCGAGAAGGTCGAGGTGAACGGCGACGGGCGGCACCCGCTCTACAAGGAGCTGGTGGACGTCCCCGACGCCGAGGGCCGCACCGGCGACATCCAGTGGAACTTCGAGAAGTTCCTGATCGCTCCGGACGGCACCGTGGCCGCCCGCTTCGCCCCGGGCGTCGAGCCAGAGGCCCCCGAGGTCGTCGCCGCGATCGAGGCCAACCTCCCGTCCTGACGCGCCGGCCGCGGCCGGGCGTCCTTCCCGCGCCCTCCGGGGCGCCTTCCGAGCGTCGTCGCGCACGGCTCCTCCGTACCCTCGTGCGGGGGAGTCTCGCGTGAGGTGCGCCACATCGGTGCGGCGCGGTTGTCGCTATTCGACGTCACGTCTAGCTTGGGGTTTCCGGTCATCGAGATATGACGTGGACGCGGAGCAGGAGTCACGGCATGAGCGGATGGAGCACGGCGGACATCCCCGACCTGGACGGGCGGCGGGCGATCGTCACCGGGGCCAACAGCGGGCTGGGCTACCACACGGCCCTCCAACTCGCCCGGCACGGCGCGGCGGTGGTGCTGGCCTGCCGGAGCGCCGAGCGCGGGCAGGCGGCCCACGATCGGATCATGGCGGCGGTCCCCGGCGGCAAGGTCGCCCTCGCCCCGCTGGACCTCGCCGACCTGGCCTCGGTCCGCGCGTTCGCCGAGCGCCACGGCGACGCCCCGCTGGACGTCCTGGTCAACAACGCCGGGGTCATGGCCCTGCCGCGCCGCGCCACCGCCGACGGCTTCGAGATGCAGTTCGGCACCAATCACCTGGGTCATTTCGCGCTCACGGGGCTTTTGTTGCCCGCCCTGCGCGCCGCGAAATCGCCGCGAGTGACCACGGTCACCAGTGGATTCGCATGGACGGGACGGTTCCGCTTTGACGATCTGCAGGGCGAGCGCCGTTATGGAAAGTGGTCCGCCTATGCGCAGTCGAAGCTGGCCAATCTCGTGTTCGCCAAAGAACTGGACCGGCGCTTTCCGGAAATCATGAGCAATGCGGCCCATCCCGGTTACGCCAGTACCAATCTCCAGGCGGCCGGGCCGAAGATGCAGGGGAGCCGGCTGGAGGAGCGCCTGGTGGGCTTCGCCAACGCCGTCGTCGCCCAGTCGGCGGCGGCGGGCGCGCTGCCCACCCTGTACGCGGCCGTCGCCCCCGAGGCGCGCGGCGGGGCCTGCTACGGGCCGCGCCTGCTGCAGTTCCGGGGCGCGCCGATGAAGGTCTTCACGCCGCCGCAGGCCGACCGGCCCGAGCTGGGGCGGCGGTTGTGGCAGGTCTCGGAGGACCTGACCGGCGTCGGCTACGAGGCCCCCGCCGGGGGGTGAGCCGGTCCCGTCAGCCGCCCAGGCCGTGCACGGCCTGGGCGATGGCGGCCTCGATCACCGCTTCGGCCTGTCCGCTGCGGCGCTGGGCCGCGGTCGCGGCCGCGTCCACGATCCCCTGGACGAGCTCGGCGCGCAGCTCGGGGTCGGGCACCCCGTCGGCGGCCAGCGCGTCCACCAGCGGCCGCAGCAGCTGCGCGTGCCCGTCGCGGATGCGCTCGCGGGCGGGCTCGGCGAGCGCGTGCTCGACCAGCGCCACCGCCGCCGCGTGCCGCCCGTCGGTCATGACCTCCAGCTGCACCCGGATATAGGCCTCGATCTTGGCGACCAGGTCCGGGGGGTCGGCCAGGGCCCGCTCGACGAGCGCGGCCCAGCGCGGCAGCTCCTCCTCCACGATGGCGGCGACCAGGTCGTCCTTGGAGCGGAAGTACTCGTACAGGCTCGGCCGGGACAGCCCCACCCGGCGGGCGAGGGCGGCCAGGGACAGCGCCTCGATGCCCTCCTCGGCGACCAGGGCGCGGGCGGCGTCCAGCAGGGTGCGCAGCTGGCGGGCGCGGTGCTCGGCGACGGTGGGCTCGCTGATTCTCGGCACCCCTGCATTCTATGTTTTCCGACATGACGTCGGTAACCTCGCCGCGCCGTGCCGAAAGTCCAGAGGTTTGTCGCTGTTTAATGCTCTTTGTCTGGGTTAGGGGTCGGCCACCGCCGCAGAGTCGCCCACCGATCCCCTAGGTACCGCTCACGGCGAGGAGGCCGACGATGCTGTACTACTGCCGATTCCGCTACCAGGCCGGGGCCCGCGCGGAGGACGTGCGCGCCCGGGTGCTCGACCAGCACGACAAGGGCATGAACCGGCCCGAGAAGATCCGCGGCTGGTACAACCTGGCCGGCGGCGGCGCGGGCTTCATGCTGGTGGAGACCGACAGCCCCCAGGAGCTGACCGACCTGCTGGAGCCGTACATGGACGTGGTCAGCTGGGACGTGCACGCCGTCTACGAGCTGCCCTACGACGACATGATCGAGAAGTTCCGCAAGCAGCGCTGACCCGCCGGTCCCCGCGACGTGCCCGCGGCCGCGCAGCGCCCCGTGCGGCCGCGGGCGCCCGCGCTCAGGGACCGCGCTCGGGGTCCCAGTCCAGGGTGGCCGGGAGCGAGCCCTCCAGGGTGAGCAGCCACCGCTTGACCTCGACGCCCGAGCCGCCGCTGTAGCCGCCCAGCCCGTTGGACGCCACCACGCGGTGGCAGGGCACGATCAGCGGGATCGGGTTGCTCCCCATCACCTGGCCGATCGCCTGCGCCGGGACCCGCGCGCCGCTGCGGTCGCCGAGCTCGCCGTAGGTGACGACCCTCCCGTAGCCGACGGTGCCGTAGAGCGTCTCCAGCACCTGCCGCTGCACGCGGGAGGCCAGCCGCCAGTCGATCGGCAGGTCGAACTCGGTGCGCGCGCCGGTGAAGTAGGCGGCGACCTGCTCCAGCGCGGGCGCGAGGCGCTCGTCGTCGGCCACGACCGGCAGCCTGAACGCGGCGGCGGCGCGGGCGCGCTCGGCCGGGCCGTCGGCGAAGGCGAACCAGGCGACCCCGGCCTCGGTCGCGCCGACCAGGACGCGCCCCAGCGGGGTGTCCACCGCGCCGAACGCGAGGGTGCCGGTCGCGATGTCGGCCGCCGTGCCGGTCGTGATGACGGCGTCGGTCATGGTGCTCCGCCTTCCTTCCGGTGTCCTGTATCCGGTACGAACACCGGCCCGGCCCCCATGGTTGCAGGGGCCGGCGACGTTTTCGGCCTTTTTGCGGCTCAGTCGCGGAAGTGGGCGAGCAGCAGCGCGGCCGTCATCGGCAGCACCAGCACGACCGCGACCGTCGCCAGCGCCCCGTAGGACAGCGCGGTCACGATCGCGCCCGCCATGAGGCCGCCCAGCGCCGCGGCGCCGTTCATCAGCAGGTCCGACAGGCCCTGCACGGCCGGGCGGTCGGCGACCGGCACCGACTCGGTGAGCAGCGCCGACCCGCCGACCAGCCCGAACGACCAGCCGAGGCCCAGCAGCACCAGCGCCACCGTCAGCCTGGTCACCTCGTGCGGGGCCGACACCGCCGCCAGCGCCCCGGCCGCCGCCAGCAGCGCCATGCCGACCAGCAGCACCGGGATCCGGCCGAAGCGGTCGGCCAGCCAGCCCGGCAGCGGCGACAGCGCGTACATCCCGGCGATGTGCAGGCTGATCACCACGCCGACGATCGTCAGGCTGGCGTGCCCGTGGTTCAGGTGCACCGGCGTCATGGTCATCACCGACACCATCACGACGTGGGCGACCACGATCGAGGCGATCGCGAGCCGCGCGCGGGGGCTGGCGCGCAGCGCGGCCCAGCCGCCGCGCCCGGCCGTCACCGGGCTCCCGCCGGCGCCCTTGGCGGTGGCCCGTACGGCGGTGGCGGCCTTCTCGGCGGCGAGCCGCAGCGGGTCGGGGCGCAGCAGCGCCAGCACGCCCAGCGCCGAGAGCCCGAACGTGACCGCGGCCAGCGTGTACGGCCCCGACCACGCGGCGAGCCCCAGGCTCCGGCCCAGCTCGTCGGCCGGGCGGGCGAGGTTCGGGCCCGCGACGGACCCGATCGTGGTCGCCCACACCACCACCGACAGGTCGCGCGCCGACCGGCCGGGCCGCGACAGGTCGGTGGCCGCGTAGCGGGCCGCGAGCCCGCCGGCCGACGCGCCGCCGAACAGGAACAGCCCCGCCAGCAGCAGCGGCCACATCTCCGCGGCCGTCGCGATGGCCGCGATGGCCGCGCCCAGCGTGCCCGCGCCGTAGGCGAGCGTGAGCGCGGCGCGGCGGCCCCGGCGCGCGGCGGCCCGCGCCATCGGGACCGCGAGCACGCCCGCGCCCGCGACGGCGCTGGTCTGCGCCAGCCCGCCGATCGCCTCCGAGTCCGACAGGGTGGCGGCGGCCAGCGTGCTGATCGCCACGCCGGTGGCCACGCCGATGCCGCCCAGCACCTGGGTGGCGGTGAGCACCGCCAGCACCCGCCGCTGCGCCGGATGCGGCCCGTCCGGAGGCGCCACGGCGGGTGCGGCGTCCTCCGGGGCGTCTCCTGGAGGGTTCGCGGGGGTGTCCGCCGGGCTGCCGCTGAGGGCCGTCATCGCTTCCGTCCTGTCAGGAGTGAAAGTGGGGAATGTCCGTGAAGTGCCGGATCAATGTACGGCCCGGGGGTATCGCTGGCAAGGCGTACTCCGGTCCGCCTTCCGGCACTTCACGACATCTGTCCACCCCCGCCCACCACCGCCGCGCCCGCCCCGTCCTCACGAGACCCGGATGTGGAGCTGTCGGCCCTGGCGGGTCAGGGCCTGGTGCAGGCGTGCCGCTTCGGCCGCCGCTCGGCTTGAGCCGCCTCCGGCTGCGAACGCCGCCAGCCCTGGCACCGCGTCACCGGGCATGGCGCCGAACCGTGCGGTCTCCACCGTGCGTGTGGCCAGGGCCAGCAGCGCGGGCAGCCCGTGCGGGGTCCGCTCGCCGGGGGCCGGGAGCAGGGCGGGCAGGGCCGCCTTCAGGGCCGTCCACACGTGGACGTGCGCGCCCGCGTCGGCGGCCTCCGACAGCGCCTCGACCACCCGGTCCAGCTTGATCAGGTCGCGTCGGGCCAGTGCCGCCAGGGCCTCGCCCAGGCCGGCGGGCGGGCGGTTGCGGGCGCACAGCGCCAGCAGCGCCCGGACGGCGCCGGAGCGCTCGGCGGGCACCCGCGCCGACAGCCCGTACAGCAGGGCGGTCGCGGTCGCGGCGCCGGCGGGGCCGTCCGCCTCGGCCAGGCCGAGCAGGGTCTCGCCCTGCCGGTAGTCGCCGTCGAGGCGCCGCGCCAGGTGGGGCAGCAGGTGCGCGGCGACGATCTCGCGGTGCGAGGGCAGGATCGCGGGCCACCACTCGTGCGGGCCGTAGAAGGCGGGCCGGTCGGACCACAGGCCGTCGGGGGCGATGGTGCACAGCCGGTCGATGGCGGGCGGCACGGCGGTCGGAAGGGTGACGGCGGGGACGCCGTCGGGATCGACGGTGACCTCGGGGTCGGGCAGGCCGCCGTGGGCCAGCCAGGCGCGCAGAGCGCGCCCGGCGGGGGAGGACAGGTGCGCGGTACGGGCGGTGACGCCGCGCGGCAGCCGCAGCAGGGCCTGCACGAGGTCGGCCGGGCCCGGCTCGACGCCGGCGGCCTCCAGCCGCTCCAGCCGGGTCACCAGCACCGCCGGGTCGAGATGCCCGCCGCCCTCGGTGGGGGTGGCCAGCAGCAGCGGGGAGCGGCCCACGGTGCTGACCGCCTCGCGCATCCGCCACAGCAGGAAGCGGTGCATGACCGGCTCGTCGGGCGAGCGCTCGTGCCAGGCGACCTTGCGGTGGAAGGTCATCAGGCCGTCGAAGCCGTCCTGGCGGCGCGGGGTCAGCACCGCGCGCACCGCGCCGACCGTCCAGTCGGCGGGGGAGTCGAGGCTGAGGGCCGCGGTGACGCCCGAGGCCCAGGGCGTGGCCTCCGGCAGTGCGCGGCGCAGCAGCTCGCGCAGGCCGTGCGGGTCGCGGGCGGCGAAGCGGACCAGGGCGTCCAGCAGGCGCTCGACGGCGGGCCAGGAGTGGTCCTGCGCGGCGAACGCGGCGGCGGCCTCGGCGGGCGTGGCGATCGGGGCGGCCAGGGCGCGCGGCCGGAACACCGGCGGCCGGGCCGGGGGCGGCGGGGTGTCGGCGGGCTGGGCGACCAGCGCCCACAGATGGGCGGGCAGGTGATCGGCGGCGTCGTTGACGTAGCGGAGGGTCTCGGCCGAGGCGCGGCCCGCGTGCTTGGCGACGGCCTTGGCGGCGCGCTCGCGCAGGCCCTCGTCGTCGGAGGCGAACAGGGCGGTCAGCACGTGCAGGGTCACATCGACGCGGTCGCGCTTGCGGGCCGACCGGTCCAGCCAGGTGACCGCGGCGCCGGCGAGCTTGCGCTCGGGGCGCGGCAGCAGCGCGTCGGCGGTCTCCACGAACGCCTCGCCGTCCAGCAGCCCGGCCTCGTCGACGCGCCGCACCTCGCGGAAGGCCGCCGCGGCCACGGCGGGCGGCGCCCCGGGCAGCAGCCGGACGTAGTCGCGCAGCCGGTCGGCCGACTCGGCCAGGGTGGGCTCCAGCGCGTCGTGCAGCCGGACGAACCAGTACAGGTCCTGCGGGCGGCCGCCGGCCAGCAGCCGCCGCACGCAGCCGTCCAGGACCAGGGAGCGCGCCAGGCGGCCGGAGGAGACCAGGCCGAGCAGCGCGTCGGCCCAGGACGCCTGCCGGGCGTCGCCGGGCTTGTCCCACACCAGGCGCCGGCCCAGCTCCTCGACCTCGAACAGCCGGGGGACCAGCGCGTCGAGGAACGGGTCGTCGGCGAGCCGGTCGGGGCGCCCGCCCCACACCACCCAGTTGACGACGAACCCGTCGCAGGTGGGCGGCTCGTCCCCGGCGAGGGCGGCGGCCGCGTGCCACAGGGAGGCGTCCTGCCAGCGCAGGTCGGCCGCGCGCAGCCGGTCGGCGGCCAGGGCGGCGGCCTCGGCGCGCCACCCGGCCGGACGGGCCGCGGCGACGGCGGCGAGCGGGCCGGTCAGCTCGGCGTAGGAGGACGACCACAGGCGCAGGTCGGCCCGCGCGACCCAGGCGGCGGCGCGCTCGGCGGACTCGATCGTCGCGGCCCCCGCCACCAGCAGGGCCAGGACGGACCCGGCGTCCAGGGGGCCCTGCGCCTCCTCGTGGAGGGCGTCGAGGTGGCCGGGCAGCTCGCGGGCGACGTCCTGGCGGGTCGCCGGGTCGGCGGCGGCGAGCCAGCCCGCCAGCGCGGGCGCGTCCCCGGCCTCGATCAGGGAGCGGGCGCGGTCCCAGGCGGTCATCGGTCGGCCTCCCGGCCCGGCGCGGGGCCGCCCGGCGCGCACGGGGGGACGGCGAAGCGGGGGGCGGTGCCTGCGGGTGCGGTCGTGTCGGTGCTCATACCACGAAATGTAGGAGCGGCCACCGACAGTTTCCGGCCGTGCGCCGCACCGGAACGGGCGACTCGGGCGGGGGCGGGCGTGGGTCGCGGCGGACCCGAGGTACGCTCGGTGACGTGCGAAGGTTCCTCACCCCCGGCTGGCTCGGCCTCCATGCGATCGCGATCGTGCTGTGCGTGGCGTTCCTCGGATTCGGCTGGTGGCAGTTCGACCGTGCCCAGGCCGGCAACGACCGCAGCTGGGCCTACACCTTCGAATGGCCGATCTTCGCGCTGTTCGTGGTCGTGATGTGGGTCAAGATGATCCGCGACGAGCTCAGCGGCGAGGACGACCCCCGGCGGGCGCCCAAGGTCATCGAGGAGCCCGCCGAGGCGGCGGTCAAGCGCGAGATCATCCAGCGGCAGGAGGCCGAGGACCCCGACCTCGCCGCCTACAACCGCTACCTCGCGCGCCTGAACTCCCAGCCCGACCGGCGCGGCTGACGCGCCCGCACGGCCGACGAGGCCGCCCGTCCGACCGCGCCCTCCGGGCGCGCTGAGAAAGGTGTGATCTGTGGAAGCGGCCATCAAGCGGTACCGCGTCCTCGCCCTGATCGTGGGCGTGATGCTGCTGCTGCTCGTGTTCGTGGCGATGCCGTTCCGCTACATCGGGGACAACGCGACGCCGTCCGGCATCATCTCCCCGATCCACGGCTTCCTCTACATCGTCTACCTGGTCGCCTCCTACGACCTGTGGCGCAAGCTCGACTGGCCGCTCAAGCAGATGCTGGTCATGGTGTCGGCCGGGCTGATCCCGTTCCTGGCCTTCTTCATCGAGCGCCGCATCGTGCGCCAGGCCGAGGAGACGGCCGCCGCCAAGGGCGCGCGGCCGGTCGCCGAGGGCGGGCCGATCCCCGAGTCCTGACCCGCCGCACGGCGGGATCGAGCCCGGCCCTGGACCTTCGTCCGGGGCCGGGCTTATTCTTTGCCCGAGTCAAGTTTGACTGAGTCAAATAATGTGACGGAGGCAGGGGCATGGACGTTGCTCCGGACCGGAACGCCACCGCCGACCCGGGCGTCACCGCCGACGAGGTCGAGGCGGTGCGCTCGTTCAACCGCTTCTACACCGGCGTGATCGGGGTGCTGGGCGAGTGCCTGATGGAGTCGCCCTACTCGCTCACCGAGGCCAGGGTGATCTTCGAGCTGGCCCAGCGCGCCGACACCGAGGTGCTGGCCCTGCGCCGCGCGCTGGACCTCGACCCCGGCTACCTCAGCCGGATGCTGGCCCGCTTCGAGGCCGACGGGCTGATCACCCGCGACCGCGCGCCCGGCGACGCGCGCCGCCAGGTCGCCCGCCTCACCCCGCACGGCCGCGAGGTCTTCCAGGCGCTGGACCGGCGCTCGGCCGCCGAGGTCCGCGACCTGCTGGCCGGGCTGCCGGCCGGCGACCGGCACCGCCTGGTCTCCGCCATGGCGGCGGTGCACGGCCTGCTGGGCGGCGCCGCCAGGCCCGCGCCGTTCACGCTGCGCGGGCTGCGGCCCGGCGACCTCGGCTGGGTCGTGGCCCGCAACGGCGCGCTGTACGACGAGGAGTGCGCCTGGGACCGCACCTACGAGGCGCTGGTGGCCGAGGTGGTCGCCGACTTCGGCAGGGGGCACGACCCCGAGCGCGAGAACGCCTGGATCGCCGAGGTGGACGGCGAGCCGGTCGGCAGCATCTTCTGCGTGCGGCGCGACGAGCGGACCGCGCAGCTGCGGCTGCTGCACGTCGAGCCGTCCGCGCGCGGCCTCGGCGTCGGCGGCGCGCTGGTGGAGGAGTGCCTGCGCTTCGCCGCGGGCGCGGGCTACGAGGAGATCATGCTCTGGACGACCGCGCTCCAGAAGCCCGCCCACCGCCTCTACCTGCGGGCGGGGTTCGACCTGGTCGAGGAGGAGCCGCCGGTGCGGCGCTTCGGCGACCTGATCCACGGCCAGGTCTGGCGGCGCGCGCTCTGACCGGCCGGGCGCCGGGGAAGGTGCGGGCCGGCGGCGTCCCTGCTCGAAGACGCCGCCGGCCCGGTGGCGGACCCCGGTGCCGCGGGGGCGTACGGCACCGGAGTCCCAGGGTGGTCTGCCCGCCGGACGGGCCAGGGGGAGAGACCTGCCGCCGCACCGCGCTCCTGCGGCGGCAGGCCCGCCCGCTGCTCCCCGGGAACGGCCCGGCGGCGCGCCGCGCCGCCGGGGCCGGGACGGCCGAGGACCCGAGGTGTGTCGCCGGGCACCGCGGGACCCGCCGCGCCGCCGCTCCGGTCGGGGGTCGGAGCGGCGGCGCGTCGCGGGATGCGCCGCAGGGTGCGGGAGACGTCCTCGGCCGTCCGGACCGGGCCGTTCGGGAAGCGGTCCGGCCGGATCGCGACGCTTCCGGGGCGCGCGGCGGGGACGGCCGCGCCGCACGTCCCCGGCCGTTGCGCGCCTCGCATGTGACCCTCCTCCGGTCCTGGGGTCCGGTCCCGGATCTTTGCCCGTCCGAGAAGCTTTCCTTCACCCAGCGTCACGATCTCGTTGCGAAAGGTACCCCCGCGCCATGCGGGCGTAAACCCAGGTCAAGAAAGATTCGCGAGATCGCCGAGGGCTTTGCCCGGGGAAGGGGGATACGCCGGTCGATCAATTGAGCTGACGCAGCGTGAGCGCCGCCGCGCACAGCACCGTGCCCCGGGTGGTGCGCGGGTCCACGCCGAGGAGCGCGGCCGTGCGCGCCAGCCGGTTGTCCACGGTGTTGGGGTGCACGCCGAGCGCCCGCGCGGTGCGCCGCCGGTCCAGGTCGTGGCGCAGGAACGCGCGCAGGGTCTCCAGCAGCTCGGGCCTGGCGTCGAGCGGGTCCAGCAGCTCCGCGACCGCGCGGGCGCTGTCGGGCGAGCCGCTCAGGTGGTAGTCCAGCAGCACGTCGCGCAGCTCGTACAGGCCGGGCGGGCGGCCGGTGGACCGCGCGATGCGGGCGATCCGCGCCGCCTGCTCCGCGGCGCGCGGCACGTCGGCGACGCCCTGGGAGCGGGCCGCGCCCGCCACCACGCGCTCGGCGGAGGCCGGGTCGCCGAGCAGCGGCGCCAGCTCCGCCAGCCGGTCGGCCGCCGAGGCCGGCAGCAGCACGTGGCCGCCGCGCTCGTCGAGCAGGGTCAGCGGCGTCCCCTCGGCGAAGCCCTCCAGCCGGGCCCGGACGCGGCGGAGCACGCGCCGCTCGGCCACCGCGGCGCCGGGGCCGTCCGGGAGGCGCAGGTTCAGCACCAGGTAGGCGGGGGCCAGCGGGACGCCGAACCGGGCCGCGGTCGCCTCCGCCCCCTCCCCGGCCAGCAGCGCCCGCGCCACCTCCCGGAACGCCTCGCGCCGCTCGGCCAGGATCGCCGCCCGCTCGGCCTGGTAGGCGTCGGTCACCGCCTCCACCACCCGGCCCAGCCCGCGCAGCTGGGCGCGCGCCAGCCACTGCAGCGCGGCCTCCTCGCCGGGCCGCGCCGCCGCGCACAGCGCGTCCCAGACCACCTCGGCGCCGATGTGGTACGTGCGCAGCAGCACCGTCAGGTCCACGCCCTCCTCGGCGCGCTGCGCGGCGCGCTCGCGGAACGGCCGCAGGTCCCCCCGGTCGGCGGGGACGCCCATCGCGGCCTGTAGGAACTGCCGGATCGCGTAGCGGGCGGTGCCCGCGATCTCCAGGTCGCGCATGTCCCCGGGCAGGTCGGCGTAGTCGGGGAGCACGGCGAAGCGGCGCTCGGCCAGCTCGCGGGCCAGCCGGTTGACCTGCCCCTCGCAGCGGGCGGCGATCCCGGCCGCGACCCGCCGGACGTGCTCGTCGGTGATGGCCCCGCCCTCCCTGCCGCCGCGTACTGTCCCGTGAATTGTGACATGTCACAGATCAGACGGTCCGGGGGTGGAGCGGGGCCCCTTGTCGGGCCCGCGGGGCGGGAGAAGAGTGAACGGCGTTCCCGCAGCCGGCCGGCGCACCCCGTGAGAGGACCCCGCATGACCCTGGACATCCGCGACTACGCCGACCGGATCTGGCGCGGCGAGCAGACCGACGACATCGTGCACACCGGCATGAACGGCTCGGGCGTGGTGGACATCGCCGACGGCCTCGGCTGGCTGCCCGGCTTCGGGAACGTGGTCGCGTTCCGGACGCGCGGCGAGCTGCTGCTGTTCGACACCGGCAACCCGGCCGCCGCGGAGAAGACGCACCGGCGCGTGCGCGAGTGGACCGACGCCCCGCTCACCACGGCGTTCTACTCGCACGGCCACATCGACCACGTGATGGGGACGGGCCCCTTCGACGCCGAGGCCGAGCGGCTCGGCGGGGGCCGCCCGCAGGTGGTGGCGCACGAGGCGGTCCGGGACCGCTTCGACCGCTACGCGCTGACCGCCGGGTACAACTCGGTGATCAACCAGCGCCAGTTCCAGCTCCCGGACCTGCGCTGGCCGACCCGGTACCGGCACCCCGACGTGACCTTCCGCGACGGGCTGACCGTCACGCGCGGCGAGCTGACCTTCGAGCTGTTCCACGCCAAGGGCGAGACCGACGACGCGGCGGTGGCGTGGGTGCCCGAGCACCGGCTGCTGCTGCCCGGCGACCTGTTCATCTGGCTCACCCCCAACTGCGGCAACCCGCAGAAGGTGCAGCGCTACCCGCGCGAGTGGGCGCACGCGCTGCGCCGCATGGCCGCGCTCGGCGCCGAGATCATGATCCCGTCGCACGGCGCGCCGCTGTTCGGGGCCGAGCGCGTCCACCAGGCGCTGACCGAGACGGCCGAGTGGCTGGAGAGCATCGTCGAGCAGACCCTGGCGCTGCTGAACGAGGGGGCGCGGCTGGACGACATCGTGCACGCCGTCCGCCCGCCCGCCCACCTGGCCGACCGGGTGTACCTCCAGGCCAAGTACGACGAGCCGGAGTTCATCGTCCGCAACCTGTGGCGGCTCTACGGCGGCTGGTACGACGGCAACCCCGCCCACCTCAAGCCGGCCCGCGACGCCGAGGTGGCGCGCGCGGTGGCCCGGCTGGCCGGCGGCGCGGCCAGGGTCGCCGACGCCGCGCGGCGGGCCCTGGAGGACGGCGAGGCGCGGCTCGCGGTGCACCTGGCGGAGATGGCGGTCCAGGCCGACCCGCAGTCGGCGGCGCTGCACGCCGTGCGCGCGGAGGTGTACGCCGCGCGCGCCGCCGCCGAGCCGTCGCTGATGGCGACCGGCGTCTACACCTGGGCGGCCGACGAGTCGCGGCGCGCGGCGGGGCGGGAGCCGGGCGCGCCCTCGGTGCCCCGCCTCATCGGCTGATCACCGGCCGGCGGGCGCGGCGGCCCGGCTGAGGGACGCGGCGGCGAGGGCGTGGATCTCGTCCAGGTCGTCGGCGAGCAGGAAGCCCTCGCCGGCCGCGCGTTCGGCCGCCCGCCGGAAGGCGGGCGGGTGGTCGTCAGGGCCCGCATGTTCGGGTCGCCGGATTCGGCCGTCCAGCGCCCGTCCGGCGCGTCGTCTGCAGGGCGATGCGGCCCGGCAGCGGCCCCGTGATCTCCATGAAGCGTATGAAAGCACACATTCCGCCCCACGTCCCTCGGACGACACGTGATCGCTCAGAGCGAACGTTGCTGCGGAAACAAAATCCAGCTCCGTTTTCTTGAGTGTGTATGACTCAACTTGAGGTTGGGTCGTGGCGATGAAGACTTGGAGCTGAGCATGAGCGAGACCCTGACGCTGCCGGTGCTGCCCCTGGACGACGGGGTCGTGCTGCCGGGGATGGTCGTGCCCCTCGACCTGTCCGACAGCGGCGAAGTGCGCGCGGCGATCGAGGCGGCCAAGGCGGCCGCCCAGACCGACGCCCGGGCCAAGGGGCCGGGCATCCGCTCGGCCGTCAAGCCGCGGGTGCTGGTCGTCCCCAGGCTGAACGGGCAGTACGCCGCGCTCGGCACGCTCGCGGTGATCGAGCAGGAGGGCCGCCTGCCCGGCGGCGAGCCCGGCGTGGTGGTGCGCGGCGTCGCCCGCGTGCGCATCGGGACCGGGACGACCGGCCCCGGCGCGGCCCTGTGGGTCGAGGGCGAGCAGGTCGCGGTCCCGCCGGCGACCGGCCGCACCCAGGAGCTGGCCAACGAGTACAAGGGCCTGGTCAGCGCCATCCTGGAGAAGCGCGGCGCCTGGCAGATCGTGGACGTGGTGCAGGGCATCGAGGACCCCTCGGTGCTGGCCGACAACTCCGGCTACGCCCCCTACCTGAGCGACGAGCAGAAGGTCCGGGTGCTGGAGACGCCCGACACCGTCGAGCGGCTGCAGCTGGTCATCGGCTGGACCCGCGACCACCTGGCCGAGCTGGACGTGCAGGAGACCATCCGCAAGGACGTCCAGGAGGGCATGGAGAAGACCCAGCGCGAGTTCCTGCTGCGCCAGCAGCAGGAGGCCATCCGCAAGGAGCTGGCCGAGCTGAACGGCGACCCCGCCGACGAGGAGGAGGACTACCGCGCCCGGATCGAGGCCGCGAACCTCCCCGAGAAGGTGCGCGAGGCCGCGCTCAAGGAGGTCGACAAGCTGGAGCGGGCCTCCGACGCCTCCCCGGAGGGCGGCTGGATCCGCACCTGGCTGGACACCGTGCTCGACATCCCCTGGAACGAGCGCACCGAGGACTCCTACGACATCGCCGGCGCCCGGGAGATCCTGGACGCCGACCACACCGGGCTCGACGACGTCAAGGAGCGCATCGTCGAGTACCTCGCCGTCCGCAAGCGCCGGGCCGACCGCGGCCTCGGCGTGGTCGGCGGCCGCCGCAGCGGCGCGGTGCTGGCGCTGACCGGCCCGCCCGGGGTCGGCAAGACCTCGCTCGGCGAGTCGATCGCGCGCTCGATGGGCCGCGAGTTCGTGCGCGTGGCGCTCGGCGGCGTCCGGGACGAGGCCGAGATCCGCGGCCACCGGCGCACCTACGTCGGCGCGCTGCCCGGCCGCATCGTGCGGGCGATCCGCGAGGCGGGCTCGATGAACCCGGTCGTGCTGCTGGACGAGATCGACAAGGTGGGCGCCGACTACCGGGGCGACCCGACCGCAGCGCTGCTGGAGGTCCTGGACCCCGAGCAGAACCACACCTTCCGGGACCACTACCTGGAGGTCGAGCTCGACCTGTCCGACGTGCTGTTCGTGGCCACCGCCAACGTGGTCGAGCAGATCCCCGGCCCCCTGCTGGACCGCATGGAGCTGGTGGAGCTGGACGGCTACACCGAGGACGAGAAGGTCTCCATCGCCCGCGACCACCTCGCCCCGCGCGAGCTGGACAAGGCCGGGCTGGAGCGCGCGGAGGTGTCCTTCACCGACGCCGCGCTGCGCCTGCTGGCCTCGGAGTACACCCGCGAGGCCGGGGTGCGGTCCCTGGACCGCGCGATCGCCCGCGTCCTGCGCAAGGTCGCGGCGAACGTGGCGCTGGAGAAGTCCACGCTGCCGATCACGATCGACGCCGCCGACCTCAAGGACTACCTGGGCCGCCCCCGGTTCACCCCGGAGGCCGAGCTGAGCCGCGACGAGCGCCGCACGGCGGTGCCCGGCGTGGCGACGGGCCTCGCGGTCACCGGCGCGGGCGGCGACGTCCTCTACATCGAGGCGTCGCTGGCCGACAAGGAGACCGGCGGCACCGGCGTGACGCTCACCGGCCAGCTCGGCGACGTCATGAAGGAG
This sequence comes from Spirillospora sp. CA-253888, assembly GCA_050936435.1. GTDB lineage: Bacteria > Actinomycetota > Actinomycetes > Streptosporangiales > Streptosporangiaceae > Spirillospora. The sequence continues at coordinate 1,016,665 of JBNJMT010000001.1, read as the reverse complement.
TCGGCGCAGATCGCGCTCAGCTACCTGCGCTCGCGGGGCGCCGAGCTGGAGCTGCCCGTCGGCGACCTGAAGGACCGCGGCGTGCACGTCCACGTGCCGGCCGGGGCCGTGCCCAAGGACGGCCCGAGCGCGGGCATCACGATGACCACGGCGCTGGCGTCGCTGCTGACCGGCCGCCCGGTCCGCGCGGACGTGGCCATGACCGGCGAGGTCTCCCTCACCGGCCGGGTCCTGCCGATCGGCGGCCTCAAGCAGAAGCTGCTGGCCGCCTCCCGGCTGGGCATCACGACCGCGATCGTGCCCAAGCGCAACGAGCCGGACCTGGAGGACGTGCCGGCCGAGGTCCTGGACAAGATGACGGTGTTCGCCGTCAGCGACGTCCGCGAGGTCCTCGACCTGGCCCTGGAGCCCGCCACCAGCGCGCGCCCGGTCGCCGTCTGACCGGACCGGAACGCCCGCGAGGCCGCCCCCGAACACCGGGGGCGGCCTCGCCCCTTTCCGGGTGAAAAGTCGGCCATGGTCGGTCAAAGCGCCGGTTCCGCCGCGCCCGGCCCGGGGATCACAGGCGCGATGCCCGATGGCGTACCCGAGGGAGGGGGACCGTGGCGACGCTGACCGACGCCCGCGTGTCGAGCGTGTCCGAACTGACCGGCCTGCTGGAGCGCGGCGGCCCGCCCACCGAGGTTCAGCTCACCGGCGCGCTGGAGGGGGTCCCGGCGCTGACCCTGCCGCCCGGCTGGGCGCTGACCGGCCTGCCGGAGGCCGCGCTGGTGTTCGCCGACGGCGCGGGCCTCACGCTGACCGCCGACAACCGCGTGGCCCGCCTGCGGCTGGAGACCGCCCCGGACGCCGCCGCGGTCGCCGCCGACACCGGCCGGGCCGACTGCGGCACGCTGGAGCTGGACGACCTCACCACCGTCGGCCGCGTCGCGGTCGTCGCCGAGGGCGCGCTGCGCTCGGGCCACCTGCGGGTGAACGCGCTGCACGTCGAGGCCGCCGACGCCCGCGAGCGCCTGCCGCGCCCCGCCGGGTACGGCGTGGAGGTGCTGCAGGGCGCCTTCACCCTCTACAACCTCCAGGACGACCCCGGCTCGCTGATCACCGCCGACCTGACGCGGCTGTCGGCGGGCGCCCCGGACGCGCCGGTGCGGGGCAGCGGGATCTTCGTGTCCGGCACCGACGGCGGCGGCCGCGTGGAGGCGGCCCGGCTGCACACCGGCGCGGTGCACTCCGACGGCGGCATCGCGCCCGGCACCGCCGACCGGATCTCCGGCGGCGTCTTCGTCGTCCGCGCCTCGGTCCGCGAGGTCCTCAACGCCGGGCCCGTCACCACCTACGGCGCCAACGACATGGTCCTGGACCTGTGGGGCGCCGCCGACGTGTGGACGGCCGCCGCGCCGCTCACCTCCCGGGGCCCGAGCGCCATCGGGTTCGTCAACTTCGGGACGATCGGGCGGCTGCGCGTCACCGCGCCGGTCGAGACGTTCGGCACCGGCGCCCGCGGCTTCAACATCTACGACGGCACCATCGACATCGTCGAGTTCGACCGCATCACCACCCACGGGGACGCCGCCGTGGGCGTGCAGATCGGCCGGCCGTTCGGCGCGCTGACGGTCTTCAACGGCGTCCACACCCACGGCGGCACCGGCGAGACCCTGGTCAAGGGCGCCATCGAGCGGCTGCCGGCCGTCGCGCTCAGCCTGCTGCCGGGCGCCGACGGCGGCAGCGTGCGGGTGAACGGCGGGGTGGTCGCGCACGGCGAGGGGGTGCCGGCCGTGCAGATCCGCGGCGCGGTGAAGGACCTCGACATCACCGGCGGCGTGCGGGCGGGCGGCACGGCGTCCTGACCCGTCCCACCCCCGTCCCGCCTCCGTTCCGGACGCGCCGTCGCCCAAGATCAGCCATTTAGAGGGCCACGATCGCCTCGTTTCGGTCCCGGCCGTTGCGCCCGGCCCGGCATAGACGCCCGCGATGCGGGGAGAAGCTGCGCGAACCGAGGTGATGGAGGAACCACAAGTGGCCGGTACGGCTGAAATGCAGCATGCGGCGCCCCGCGAGCACCACCGGGCGCCCTGGTACGTGACGGTGCTGCGGGTGCTCGGCGTGCTGGTGGCCCTGGGGGCGCTGGGCGTGTTCTTCTACTACGCCTTCCGCCTCACCCTGACGCCCGTGCAGGACAACGGGCAGGCCGGCGGCAACACCGACCCCGGTGACTCGCTCCGCTTCTACCTGGACCGCCCCACCAAGGAAGCGCTGATGCAGCTGGGCGGCAACCTGGCACTGCTCGCGCCGCTCGGCGTGCTGCTGCCGTGGGTGTCGGTCACGCTGCGCGGCCCGCTGCGGCTCGCGGTGGTCGGCGCGCTGGTGTCGCTGGCGATCGAGACCGTGCAGGGCCTGCTGGTGATGGGCCGCGCGTTCGACATCGACGACGTCATCCTCAACACCCTCGGCGTCGTGCTGGCCTACCTGCTGGTCGGCCGCAAGGTGTCGCGGGTGATGCGCGGCCGCCGCTGACGCGGCGCTCCGGCCCCGCGCCGGGCGTCCCGCCTCCGGGCGGGGCGCCTAGCGCGGGGTCAGCCGGAAGATCCGCAACTGCCGCTCGACCCGCTCGACGTACCGGTCGTAGACCGGCCACACCTCCAGCAGCCGGGGCCACACCTCGGCGCGCTCGGCGTCGTCCAGCAGGTGCGCGGTCACCGGGGTCGTGCGGCCCCGGAAGCTCACCTCCGCCTCCGGCGTCTTGATCAGGTTGCCCGTCCACGCCGGGTGCTTCTCGCGGCCGAAGTTGGAGCCGACCACCACCCAGGTGCCGTCCTTCTCCGGCAGGCACGCCAGCGGCGTCTGCCGCGCCTGCCCGCTCACCGCACCGGTCGTGGTGAGCACCAGGCTCGGCACCAGCGCCTGCCCCAGCAGGAACCGGCCGCCGGTGGCCTTGTGCAGCACCCGGTCCAGCGGCGGGACGACCTTCGGCCCCACCTTGGAGAACCAGCGCGCGCCCGACACTCGCTGCATGAGGGGCCCGAACGTGCGCTGCGCAAGGCTCGGCGTCCGCTGGCTGGCCATCTGCTGCTCCTTACCGCCAGGCGCGAGCCGCCCGGCCTTGCGGGGATCGAGGTGCCCGGCCTCCGCCAGCCAGCGCAGCGCGTCGGCGGTGGTCTCGCGCACCGGGCGCAGGTCGAGGCCGAGCGCGTCCAGCGCGGGCCGGTCGTCGGTCGGCACCAGCCGCACCATGAACTCGGCGGCGTCGCGGGTCAGCGGGTAGTCGAACGGCCGCACCCGCTTGGCGGCGTCCAGCAGCGTCCCGGCCGCGATCATCGCCCCGGCCGGCACCGGCAGCCGCCGGCACTTCACGCCGGTCAGCTCGTCGCACAGGTCGGCGTACTGCGGCCAGGTCAGGAAGTGGCCGCCGAGCAGCCAGCGGTGCCCGCGCCCGTCGGCGGTCACCGCCCGCGCCAGCGCCTCGCCGAGGTCGCGCACGTCGATGACCGACACCCCGCCGGGCGGCGTCGGCCAGGCCGTGCCGAGCGCCCCGACGAGCCCCTCCATCAGCGCGTCCAGTACCGGCTGGTGCGGGCCGCACACGCCGCCCGGATACACGATGGTGACCGGCGCGCCGCTGTCCTGGAGGCCACGAACGTAGCGTTCGGCGGCCAGCTTGGAGCGTCCGTAATCGGTGCGCGGCGAGGCCAGCGGGGAGTCGGCGGTGATGACGGGGCCGTCCGGCGGCACGAACACCGCGACCGTGGAGACGTGCACGACGGGGGACAGGCCGAGCTCGACCGCGCCGCCGACGACGTTGCGGGTGCCCCGTACGTTGACCTCGACGAGATCGCCCGCGTCGCCGGTGACGCCGGTGACGCCGATCGCGGCGGCGCAGTGGACCGCCGCGTCGCAGCCGTCCATCGCGGCGCGCACGGAGTCCGCGTCCAGCATGTCGCCGGGGACCAGCTCGACCTTCTCGGCGGCGACGCCGATGGCGGCCAGCGCCTTGGCGGCCTTGCCGGGATCGCGCACCAGGGCGCGCGGCGTGTGCCCGGCGGCCAGCAGCGCGCGGACGGTGGAGGAGCCGACGAAGCCGGACGCGCCGGTGAGGAAGACCCGCATGGCAGCAAACTAGCGCTTGGTAGCTTCCAGGGGAACCGCGCCGCCCCGACCGCGCGGTGAGATCGGCGCATCGGGCGGCCTTTTCCGGACAGTCCCTTAGCCGGGAAGCCGCCGTCCGGGCCGTTGACGGCCCTGGAACGCTCCAGCACACTCGGGGCTCACCTGACCGCCGACCGGGAGGGAACCCATGAGGATCGGACTGGCCGGCGCGGGGCGCATCGGGGCGCGCCACGCCGCCGCGCTGTGCGGGCTCGCCGACGTCGAGTCGCTGGTGGTCGCCGACGCCGACCCGGCGCGGGCGCGCAAGCTGGCCGCCGGGCTGGGCGGGCTCGCCGCCGCCGTGGAGCCGGTGGAGGAGCTGTTCGGGGCGGGGCTGGACGGCCTGGTCGTCGCCGCCGCCACCGACGCGCACGCCGCGCTCGTCGAGCGCGCGGTGGCCGCTCGGATACCGGTGTTCTGCGAGAAGCCGCTCGCCTCGGACATCGATGGAACGTTCCAAGTCATGCTGGCCGCCCGCGCCGCCCGCGTCCCGGTGCAGGTCGGCTTCCAGCGCCGCTTCGACGCCGGGTACCAGGCCGCCCGCGAGGCCGTCGCCGCCGGGCGGCTCGGCTGGCTGCACACCGTGCGCTCGTGCAGCTTCGACCCCGCGCCCCCGCCCGCCGCCTACGTCCCCGCCTCCGGCGGGCTGTTCCGCGACTGCCTGATCCACGACCTCGACGCGATCCGCCACATCACCGGCCGCGAGGCGGTGCGGGTCATGGCGGCCGGGTCCAACCGGGGCGACGCGGTGTTCGCCGAGCACGGCGACGTGGACACCGGCGCGGCGCTGCTGGTGCTGGACGACGGCACCCTCGCCGTCATCTCGGCCACCCGCTACAACGCCGCCGGGTACGACGTGCGGCTGGAGCTGTTCGGCGCCAAGGACAGCCTGGTCGCGGGCCTGGACGCCCGCACGCCGCTCACCCCGGTGCCCGAGCACGCCGTGCCCGGATCGCCCTACGGCGGGTTCCTGGAGCGGTTCGCGGCCGCCTACGACGCCGAGCTGCGCGCGTTCGTGGACGTGGTCGCGGGCCGCCGCGCCAACCCCTGCCCGCCCGAGGAGGCCCTTGAGGCGTTCTACCTGGCCGAGGCGTGCGAGCTGGCGCGGCGCGAGGGCCGCGCCGTCGACCCGGCGGAGGTGCGGCGATGAGGGTGGCGGGAGCGCCGATCTCCTGGGGCGTGTGCGAGGTGCCCGGCTGGGGGCTCCAGCTGTCACCGCGCCGCGTGCTGGGCGAGATGCGGGAGGTGGGCCTGACGGCGACCGAGCTGGGGCCGGAGGGCTTCCTGCCCGCCGACCGCGCCGAGCGGGAGGTGCTGCTGGAGCTGTACGGGCTGGCGCTGGCGGGCGCGTTCACGCCGCTGGTGCTGCACGATCCCGGCCGCGATCCGCGCGCCGAGGCCGCCCGCGCCCTGGCGGCCCTGCCCGACGGCGCGGTCCTGGTGCTGGCCGCCGCCACGGGCCTGCACGGCTACGACCGGCGCCCCGACCTGGACGCGGCGGCGTGGACGGCGCTGCTCGCCAACCTCGACGCCGTCGCCCGCCTCGCCGCCGACGCGGGCCGCGTCGCAGCCCTGCACCCGCACGTCGGCACGGTCGTGGAGACCCGCGCCGAGGTCGAGCGCGTGCTCGACGGCTGCGCGGTGCCGCTGTGCCTGGACACCGGCCACCTGCTGGTCGGCGGCACCGACCCGGTCGCGCTCGCCCGCGCCGCCGCCGACCGCGTCGCGCACGTGCACCTGAAGGACGTGGACGCGGACCTGTCGGAGCGGGTCCGCGACGGCCGCGCCGGCTACACCGAGGCGGTCGCGGCGGGCATGTACCGGCCGCTCGGCGCGGGGGACATTGACATCTCCCAGATCATCTCCACGCTGGAGGGGTCCGGGTACGAAGGCTGGTACGTCATGGAACAGGACACCGTCCTCACCGCCGAACCCCCGCCGGGACGCGGGCCGTGCGACGACGTGCGCGCGAGCCTGGCCCACCTCGCCGAGGCCGCGCCGTGACCGCCCCCGCCCCCTACGACGTGATCACCATGGGCCGCGTCAGCGTGGACGTCTACCCGCACCAGACCGGCGTGCCGCTGGAGGAGGTGGAGACCTTCGGCAGGTACCTGGGCGGCAGCCCCACCAACGTCGCGGTGGCCGCCGCCCGCCACGGCCGCCGCACCGCCGTGATCACGCGCACCGGCGACGACCCGTTCGGCCGCTTCGTGCACCGGGCGCTGCGCGGGTACGGCGTGGACGACCGGTTCGTCACGCCGGTGCCGGGCCTGCCGACGCCCCTGGCGTTCTGCGAGATCTTCCCGCCCGACGACTTCCCGCTGTACTTCTACCGCGCCCCCAAGGCCCCCGACCTGGAGATCAACCCCGGCGAGCTGGACCTCGGCGCCATCGGCGAGGCCCGGATCATGTGGGCCACCGTCACCGGCCTGTCCCAGAAGCCGAGCCGCGAGGCGACGCTGGCGGCGCTCGCCGCCGCGCGCGGCCGCACCGTCCTCGACCTCGACTGGCGGCCCATGTTGTGGGCCGACCCGGACGAGGCCGGTCCGCTGGCCCGCGCGGCGCTCGCGCACGCGACCGTCGCGGTCGGCAACCTCGACGAGTGCGAGGTCGCGACCGGCGAGCGCGACCCGCTCCGCGCCGCCCGCGCCCTGCTCGGCCGGGGCCTGGAGCTCGCGGTGGTCAAGCGGGGCCCGGCCGGGGTGCTCGCCGCGACCGCCGACGAGCTGGTGGAGCTGCCGCCCGTCCCGGTCGAGGTCGTCAACGGCCTGGGCGCGGGCGACGCGTTCGGCGGCGCGCTGTGCCACGGGCTGCTGTCCGGCTGGGACCTGGAACGGGTGATCGCGTTCGCGGGCGCGGCGGGCGCGCTGGTGGCGTCCCGGCTGGCGTGCTCGGACGCCATGCCCACCGAGGCCGAAGTGGACGCGCTGCTGAAGGAGGCCGGACGATGAGGCACCACGTCCCCGCCGGGACCGCCGCCGACAAGCCGTGCACGCTGGTCGTCACGCCCGAGTCCGCCGGATGGGACCACACCGCGCTGACCGTCGTGGAGGTCCCGCCGGGCGGGTACGCCTTCGACACCGGCGACTTCGAGACGATCGTGCTGCCGCTCGCCGGGTCCGGCGCGGTGGTCTGCGAGGGCGAGCGGTTCGAGCTGCAGGGCCGCCGCAGCGTGTTCACCCGCGTCACCGACTTCGCCTACGTGCCGCGCGACGCCCGCGCCACGGTCATGGGGGAGGGGCGCTTCGCGCTGGCGTCGGCGCGCTGCGAGCGACGGCTCGCGCCCCGCTACGGCCCCGCCGAGGACGTGCCCGTGGAGCTGCGGGGCGCGGGTGCGGCGAGCCGCCAGGTCAACAACTTCGGCACCCCGGAGGGCTTCCCGCACGCCGACAAGCTGATCGCGTGCGAGGTGCTGACGCCCGGCGGCTGCTGGTCGTCGTTCCCGCCGCACAAGCACGACGAGCGGACCGCGACCGAGTCGGTCCTGGAAGAGGTCTACTACTTCGAGGTGGCCGGGGACGGCATGGCCTACCAGCGCGTCTACGGCGGCACCGACGTGCTGGCCGAGGTCCGCACCGGCGACGCGGTGCTGATCCCGAACGGCTGGCACGGCCCGTCCATGGCGGTGCCCGGCTACGACCTGTACTACCTGAACGTGATGGCCGGGCCGTCCCCCGAGCGCGCCTGGCGCATCTGCGACGACCCCGACCACGCCTGGGTCCGCGACACCTGGCCGGGCCAGGACGTCGATCCCCGCCTCCCGCTGACCTCCGCGCAGGAGCTTCCATGAGACTCACCGTCGGGCAGGCCCTGGTGCGCTTCCTGGCCGCCCAGCACACCGAACGCGACGGGGCGCGCCGCCCGTTCTTCGCCGGGTGCTTCGGCATCTTCGGGCACGGCAACGTCGCCGGGATCGGCCAGGCCCTGCTGGAAGAGGACTTCCCCTACCACATGGCGCGCAACGAGCAGGCGATGGTGCACACCGCCGCCGGGTACGCGCGGGCGAACGACCGGCTGGCCACCTTCGCCTGCACCACCTCCATCGGCCCCGGCGCGACCAACCTGGTCACCGGCGCGGCACTGGCCACCATCAACCGCCTGCCGGTGCTGCTGCTGCCCGGCGACGTGTTCGCGACCCGCACGGCCAACCCGGTGCTCCAGGAGCTGGAGGATCCGCGCTCCTACGACGTCTCGGTCAACGACTGCCTCAAACCGGTGTCGAAGTTCTGGGACCGCATCAACCGGCCCGAGCAACTGCCGTCCGCCCTGCTCGCCGCCATGCGCGTGCTCACCGACCCCGCCGAGACCGGCGCGGTCACCCTCGCGCTGCCGCAGGACGTGCAGGCCGAGGCGCACGACTGGCCCGCCGAGCTGTTCGCGCCGCGCACCTGGCGCGTGGCGCGGCCCGTCCCCGAGCCCGCCGACCTGGAGGAGGCCGCCGAGGTGCTGGGCCGCGCCGAGCGCCCCCTCATCGTCGCGGGCGGCGGCGTCATCTACTCCGGCGCGACCGACGAGCTGCGCGCGTTCGCCGAGCGGACCGGCGTCCCCGTCGCCGAGACGCAGGCGGGCAAGGGCTCGCTGCCCTGGGACCACCCGCAGGCCGCCGGGGCGATCGGCGCGACCGGCTCCACCGCCGCCAACGCGCTCGCGCGCGAGGCCGACGCCGTTCTCGGCATCGGCACCCGCTACAGCGACTTCACCACCGCCTCGCGGACCCAGTTCGCCCGCCCCGGCGTCCGGTTCGTCAACCTCAACGTGGCGCGCTTCGACGCCGCAAAGCACGCGGGCGTCACATTGGTCGCGGACGCCCGCGAAGGACTCAGAGGACTGCACACGGCACTTGCGGGGTATACGGTCCCGGATGCCTACCGGGAAGAGGCGCGCGTGCTGACCGCGCGCTGGAACGACACCGTCGACCTCGCCGCCACGACCCCCCACGGACCACCGCTCGCCCAGACGCAGGTCATCGCCGCCGTCAACCGCGCCGCCGGGCCGCGCGACGTGGTGGTGTGCGCCGCCGGGTCGATGCCGGGCGAGCTGCACCGGCTGTGGCGCGCCCGCGACCCCAAGGGCTACCACGTCGAGTACGGCTACTCCTGCATGGGCTACGAGATCGCGGGCGGGCTCGGCGTGAGGATGGCCGACCCCTCGCGCGAGGTGTTCGTGCTGGTCGGCGACGGCTCGTACCTGATGATGGCCCAGGAGCTGACCACGGCCGTCGCCGAGGGCGTCAAGCTCGTCGTCGTCCTGGTCCAGAACCACGGCTACGCCTCCATCGGCGGGCTGTCGGAGTCGGTCGGCGCGCAGCGCTTCGGCACCGCGTTCCGCGCCCGCACCGGCACGGGCCTGGACGGCCCGCGCCTGCCGGTGGACCTCGCCGCCAACGCCGCCAGCCTCGGCGCCGACGTGCTGCGTCCCACCACCCTGGACGAGCTGCACGCCGCCCTCCGCCGGGCGCGCGACGCCGCCGCCACCACCGTCGTCCACATCGAGACCGACCCGCTGCTCCCGGCTCCCGACGGAGAGTCCTGGTGGGACGTCCCGGTCGCCGAGGTCTCGGCGCTGGACTCCACCCGGCAGGCCCGCGCCCGCTACGAGAAGGAACGGCAGGCGCGACGCCGACACCACCTGTGAACGGTCCACCCCTCGGGGAGAGAACGGAGCGCCCCCATGCCAGGCACCCACCACTCCAGGATCACCGGACCCGCGGCCGTCGTCCTCGCCGGGACGCTCGCGCTCGCCGCGTGCAGCGGCTCGGGCGGCAAGAAGGCCGAGGAGAGCGCCGCCCCGGGCGGCCAGCGCCTGAAGATCGCCATGGTCACGCATTCCGGACAAGGCGATACTTTCTGGGACATCGTGCAGAAGGGCGCCAAGGCCGCCGCCGCCAAGTCCAACGTCGAGTTCCTCTACTCGGCCGACCCCGACGGCGGCAAGCAGGCCCAGCTCGTGCAGACCGCCATCGACCAGAAGGTGGACGGCATCATCGTCACCTTCGCCAAGCCCGACGCGCTGAGGGACGTGGTGGCCCGCGCCACCGCCGCCAAGATCCCGGTCGTGTCGATCAACTCCGGCGCGGACGCCTCCGCCCGGCTCGGCGCGCTCGCCCACTTCGGCCAGGACGAGCGGATCGCCGGGGAGGCCGCCGGGGCGCAGCTCGCCAAGATCGGGGCCAGGCGCGCGGTCTGCGTGATCCACGAGCAGGGCAACGTCGGCCTGGAGGACCGCTGCGCCGGGGCCAAGAAGACCTTCGGCGGCGACCTGCAGAACCTGTTCGTGCCCGGCACCAACATGCCGCAGGTGAAGTCGGCGCTGGCCGCCAAGCTCCAGGCCGACAAGAACATCGACGGCGTGCTCACCCTCGGCGCGCCGTTCGCCGCCACCGCCGTGGACGTGGTGAAGGAGACCGGCGGCAAGGCCAAGATCGGCACCTTCGACCTCAACAAGGACCTCATCGCCTCCCTCAAGTCCGGCGCGATCTGGTACGCCGTCGACCAGCAGCCCTACCTCCAGGGGTACGCGGCCGTGGACGGGCTGTGGCTGCTGAAGAACAACGGCAACGTGCTCGGCGGCGGCCGCCCCGTGCTGACCGGCCCGGCGATCGTCACCAAGGACAACGCCGCCTCGCTGGAGGCGTTCGCGAACCGGGGCACGCGATGAGCCGGACCGCCGCCGCGCCACCCGCCGCGGCCGAAGGCGACGAGCGCCTGGCCCGGCGCTCGCCGCTGCGCCGCCTGCTGGGCCGCCCCGAACTGGGCGCGCTGCTGGGCGCGGTCGTGCTGTTCGTGTTCTTCTCGGCCGTCGCCGACGCGTTCCTGCGCGCCGGGGCGTTCTCCACCGTGCTGTACGCGAGCTCCACCTTCGGGATCATGGCGGTGGGCGTGGCGCTGCTGATGATCGGCGGCGAGTTCGACCTGTCGGCCGGGGTGATGGTCACGACCTCCGCGCTGATCGCGGCGCTGGTCAGCTACCAGCTCACGCTGAACCTGTGGGCCGGCGTGGTGATCTCGCTGGTGCTGACGCTGGGCCTGGGCTTCCTGAACGGCCTGCTGTACGTGAAGACCGGGCTGCCGAGCTTCATCATCACCCTGGCGACCTTCTTCATGCTGGCGGGGGCCAACCTCGGCGTCACCAAGGCCGTCACCGGCAACGTCGCCTCCGACTCGGTCCGCGACATGGACGGCTTCGCCTCGGCCCGCGCGGTGTTCGCCTCCGACGTGGAGCTCGCCGGGGTCACCGTCAACATCACCGTGCTCTGGTGGCTGCTGCTGGTGGCGGTCGCCACCTGGATCCTGCTGCGCACCCGGACCGGCAACTGGATCTTCGCGGTGGGCGGCGCGGCCGCCAGCGCCCGCGCGGTCGGCGTGCCGGTGGCCCGCACCAGGATCGGGCTGTTCATGGGGGTGGCGTTCTGCGCCTGGCTGTCGGGGATGCACCTGGTGTTCGCCTTCGCCAGCGTGCAGTCCGGCGAGGGCGTGGGCAACGAGTTCTCGTTCATCATCTGCGCGGTCATCGGCGGCTGCCTGCTCACCGGCGGGTACGGGTCGGCGGCCGGCGCGGCGATCGGGGCGTTCATCTACGGCATGACCAACAAGGGCATCGTGTACGCCCAGTGGGACCCCGACTGGTTCAAGTTCTTCCTCGGCGCGATGCTGCTGCTCGCGACGGTGGTCAACCTGGTGGTGCGGCGCAGGGTGGAGCGGACGGGATGACCTCTGGGACGGTGACGCGGACGCCTGTGGTGCGGTTGGAGGGCGTCGGCAAGCGCTACGGCAACGTGATCGCGCTGCACGACGTCTCGCTGGAGGTCGCCGCGGGCGAGGTGACCTGCGTGCTGGGCGACAACGGCGCGGGCAAGTCCACCCTCATCAAGATCATCGCCGGGCTGCACCGGCACGACGAGGGCGTGCTGCGCGTGCACGGCGAGCCGGTCTCGTTCGGCTCGCCGCGCCAGGCCCTCGACCAGGGCATCGCGACCGTCTACCAGGACCTCGCGGTGGTGCCGCTGATGCCGGTGTGGCGCAACTTCTTCCTCGGCTCGGAGAAGCGGCGCGCGTTCGGGCTGATGGACATCCCGTTCATGCGCCGCACCGCCCGGGACGAGCTGCTGGCGATGGGCATCGACCTGCGCGACGTGGACCAGCCGATCGGCACCCTGTCGGGCGGCGAGCGCCAGTGCGTCGCGATCGCCCGCGCGGTGCACTTCGGCGCGAAGGTCCTGGTCCTGGACGAGCCCACCGCCGCGCTCGGCGTCAAGCAGGCCGGGGTCGTGCTGCGCTACATCGTGCAGGCGCGGCAGCGCGGGCTGGGCGTCGTCTTCATCACCCACAACCCGCACCACGCCTACCCGGTCGGCGACCGGTTCCTGGTCCTCAACCGGGGCCGGAGCCTCGCCTACCGCACCAAGCAGGAGGTCTCCCGCGACGAGCTGACCGCGCTGATGGCGGGCGGCGCGGAGCTGGAGCAGCTCGCGCGCGAGCTGGAGTCGGTGTCGGGGGCGGCGGCCGAGCAGCTCAGCGCGGAGGCGGGGGCGCCGGGCGTGCGCGAGGAGGGGGAGCGGTCCTAGAACCGGACGGCTAGATCCACTGGGCGCGGGCGAGGATCTCCGGCAGGCCGGGGGTCTCCCACTCGTCCACGATGAGGAGCTTCGACTCGGGCAGGTACCAGATGCGCTGCCGGAAGGAGACGGTCTCGGTGATCTTGTCGATGTTCGGTGTGCACACCAGCGTCCACTCGCTGTACACGGCCCGTTTGGAGCCGACCGGCGCGAAGCCGCTCTTCTTCTTCCTGGCCTTGGCGGAGACGACGTACAGGTACTTGCCCGGGTCGGGCGGGCAGATGTGCGATGGGTCGGTGCCGGTATGGAAGAAGTAGTCCGGTTTGTAGCTCTCCCGCCGTAGCTCCACGTGCGGATTGATGTAGGACTCGCCCAGCATGTCGAAGCCGGGACAGTTGAAGAGGCGGAAGTCCTCCTCGGACTGCTCCGGTCGGGGCTTTCCTTTGCACTTGTCCTCCGTCCGCACCCGCAGCTCCGGGCCCTTCTCGTGCTTGGCCCAGAAAGCATCAGAGCTGGGATAGGCGTTCTTCCGCCACTCCTTGGGCACCCTCAGCCTGAGCGGGCCCAACGTCATCGGCACGCCGGGCGGCGGTGCGGGCGAGGACGCGGCGGCGGCCGGTCGCCGCTTCGGCGGCTCGTCCTTCGCCGCCTGGTAGACGCCGACGCCCCCGGCCGTCGTGCCCACCACGGCCGCGCCCGCGACCGCGATCCCGGCCTTGGTGCCCAGCATGGACATCAGCCCGGTCGAGGCGGTCACAGCCGCGCCGCCGCCCGCCGCCGTGCCCGCCCCGCCGCCCGCGGCCGAGGAGATCCCCGCCGCCAGCAGCGGGAACAGCGCGGCGAACGCGACGGCGGCCCCGGCCAGCGCGCGCACGCCGCGCGCCTCCCAGTCCGCCCCGTAGACGCGCTGGGCGAGCTGCTCCAGCTCCCCGACGAACGCCGCCGCGCCCGCCGGGCGGTCGTCCGGGTCCTTGGCCATCCCGCGCTCGACCAGCGGCCGCAGCTCCTCGGGGACCTCCTCGACCGGCACGGGCTCGTCGAGATGGCCTCGGCGCAGCTCCGCGACCGCGCCCGCGAACGGCCGCCGCCCGGTCACGCATTCGTAGAACACGCACGTCGCCGCGTAGACGTCGGTCGCGGGGGTGGCCGGTTCGCCGCGCCACTGTTCGGGCGCCATGTACAGGGGGGTGCCGGCCCCGGCCGCCGCCCCGGACGGCGCGGCCACGCCGAAGTCGATGAGCTTGCTGTTGCCGTCCGCCGGGACGACGACGTTGGCGGGCTTGTAGTCGCGGTGCACCACCTGCGCGGTGTGCGCGGCGGCGAGGCCCAGCAGCGACCCCTTCAGCACCGTCAGCGCGGCCTCGGGCCCGATCCTCCCGTAGCGCTCCAGGATCTCGCGGAGCGAGACGCCGTCCACCGCCTCCATGATGATCGCGAGGCCGTGCTCGCTCTCCACCAGCCGGTACAGCCGCGCCACGTGCGGGTGCGCGACGTGCCCGAGCAGCCGCGCCTCGCGCCGGAACCGCTCGCGGGCCGCCTCGTCGGCGCCGGTCAGATACTTGATCGCGACCGGCGTCCCGGCGGTGGCGTGCCGGGCCAGCACCACCCGGCCCTGCGCGCCGCGGCCCAGCTCGCGCACCTCCTCGAACCCCGAGATCCGCCATCGGTCCACCGCGGCCGCCCCCTTGAGATCGACGTCCTCCTGGCGGGACGCGCGGTCCGCCCGACGGTGTCCGGCGCCGCCCCTCCAGTGTCGATCAATCAGCGCCGATCATCCAGTGCCCGCCGTCCGGCGCCCCTCATTCGACGGCGGTGCGCACGTTCCGCGCCGCGTAGGCGACCTCGGGGTCGGGGTGGGCGCGCAGCTCCCACAGCAGCGCCCGCCACTCGGCCGCCCAGCCGCCGACCGCCCCGCGGTGGCCGTGGTGGAACGCCAGCGCGCAGGCGAACAGGCCCCCGGCCAGGTCGCCGCGCTCGGCCAGCCGGAGCGCGTGCGGCAGCACCTCCTCCGGCTCGGGGTAGCCGACGCCCTGCACGGTGGTGTAACCGGAGAACAGGCCGATGAAGTGGGGCCCGTCGGCGACGAAGGGGCCCTCCACCAGCGCCTCGGCGACGTCGCGCACCGCCAGCACCCCGCCCGCCGGCCGGTCGGCGAGGGCGTCCACGGCCTGCGCGGTGCCGGGGGAGTCCCACCGCATCGTGCCCGCGACCAGCATCGAGGCCAGCGGCTCGGGCAGGCGGCCGTCCAGGGCGCGGGCGACGCGCTCGCCGCCGTCGCGGTCGCCGCCGAACTCCTTGCGCGCCGCCATGACCATGGCGCGGAGGCGCTGGTCGGCGGGCCGGTCGCGCTGGGCCCCGGCGTGCGGGCCGTCCGGCGCGGCGGCCAGCGCGGCGGCGGCCCCGGACAGGGCGTCCGCGCCGATCCCGGCGGACACGCACGACACCAGCGCCCACAACGCGGCCTTCCAGGTGTCGGTGCGGTCCAGGTCGGTGAGGTGGGAGGCCAGCAGGGCGGGGGCCTCGGGGGCCCAGGGCGCCCACGCGGGCAGGGACGGGAGCGCGATCTCCCGCAGCTCCACGTCGTCGGAGCGGGCGACGCGCAGCACGAGTTCGGCGTATCGGGCGCGGAACCGCTCCTCCATCCCCAGCGGGGACGCGCCCACCACGAAACGGGCCAGGTCGCGCGGCCCGCCGGCGGCCTGGTCCAGGATGCGCGCGGCGACGGGGTGGTCCAGGTTCTGGCGGGCGGCCGACACGATCGCGGCGCGCACGTCGCGGTGCTGGCCGGGCAGCTCCCAGGCGGCGGCGACGCGCTCCATCGCGTCGGGGGCCCCGGTGCGCAGCAGGATGCGCAGGGCCTCCTTCCGCGCGGTGATCCTCCCGTCCGCCAGCACCGGCGCGAGCAGCCCCCCGAGCCGCGACGGCGGCACGTACCGGGCCGCGCGGGCGGCGGCGTAGGTCGCCACGTGCGCGTCGTCGCCGCCCGCGTGCTCCAGCAGCTCGGCGAACACCTCCTGCGGCGCGGAGGTCCACGGCACGGCGGTGAGCGCGGCGCGGCGCAGCGGGGCCTCGTCCGACTCCAGGTAGGGGCGCAGCTCCCCGGCCCCGGCGCCGGGCACCTGCCCGACGGCCCGGACGGCGTGGGCGCGGTCGAGGTCGGCCATCACCCCGTCGCCGGCGAAGGCGTGCAGCAGCCCCAGGTAGGCCGCGCGGTGCCGGGTGGTCCAGCGCCGCATCCACGCCGCCGCGGCGTAGGGGATGTTGGTGTCGCGGCGCTGCGGGAACCGGCCCTTCACCTTCTTCCCCGACAGGGCGTCCGGCAGCAGGTCCAGGCGCTCGCGCGCGACCGTGGCGAACACCTCCGGCATCGCGTACGCCGACCGGTCGGCGGCCACCAGGCGGCCGACCCGCTCGGCGCGGGTGCGCGGCGGCGCGAGCCAGAACGACAGCGCGGCGCAGCGCGTCCACTCGTTCGCGGCCTTCCACACCGCCGTCTCCAGCGCGTCCTGGAACGCGGGCACGTCGTGGGCGCGGCGGCCGAGCGAGGCGGCCAGCGTCAGGGCGAGCCGGTGGTCCCCCGTTCGGCTCCCGGCGGCCAGGCGCGGGGCGAGGGCCTCGGCCAGATCGTGCTCCTGGCCGCGCCGCAGCACCGTGTCGAGCCGGGCGAGGCGCAGGTGGCCGAGGTCGCGCGAGATCCGGTCGAAGATCTTCAGACCGGTCTCCAGCAGCCGCCCGTCCAGGCGCGCCGCGCCCTGGTGGCACACGCGCGCCGCGAGCGTCTGGAGCTGGGCGCGGGTCTGGTGGGAGCAGTCGCGGGCGTTCAGGGCGTCGTCGGTGAGGCGGAGCAGCGCGCCGGAGTGCTCGGCACGCAGCATCCCCGGCGGGACGCGCGTCAGCGCGCCGAGCGCCTGGACGCGCACCGGGTCCTGCTCGTTGCGCAGCCGCCCGGCCGACCCCAGCAGCCGGGTCAGGACCTCGGGGTCGCGGGTGCGCCCGGCGCAGGCGAACAGCAGCCGGTAGCCGGTGGCGCGCTCGTCGGCGTCGGGGCGGCGGGTCAGTTCGCCCAGCACCGGCTCGGCCTCGTCGAACGGCAGATAGGAGGTCACCTCCCACCTGCGGCCGGGCTTGTCGGTGACGCGCCGCAGTCCCAGCATCCGGCGCGCTTCGGCCGCGCGCAGGGCGTGCGGCAGGACCTCCATCGTGGCGTCGAAGACCTCCGCGGTGGAGCGGTCGCGGTCGCCGACGACCAGGGCGAAGACGTGCGCGCGGCGGCCGGGCGGGAAGGCGCGCAGCAGCAGCGCGTCCGGCCGCCCGCCCAGCGCCGTGCCGATGCGCGCGATGAGGCCGTCGTCCGTCCCGGCGACGCGGTCGCGGACCGAGCGCCGCTCCAGCAGCGTGCGCAGGACGTCCTTGTGGTCGTTGTCCAGCAGCAGCGACCACATCCGGTCGGGCTCGGCGTCCAGCAGGAGGCCGGCGTGGGGCAGCAGGCTCTGCGGCAGTTCGGCCGTCCTCCAGTGGCGCTCCAGCAGCGCCACCACGCGGGCCGGGTCGTGCCGCGCGGCGGCGCCGACCCCCGGTCCGTGCCACCGCCACCAGTGGCCGAGCAGGTGCTCGGGCAAGGTGGGGAGCAGCCGCTCGGCGTGGTCGAGCACGGCCGCCGGGTGGGCGCGGCCCAGCGATTTCCAGTTGGGGACCGCGTGGGCCAGGCCGTCGACGCGCTCGCGGACCGTGGCCTCGGCGCAGGCGGGCAGCAGCTTCGCCGCCTCGGCCGGGCCCCAGCGCTCCAGCACGCGGTCGAGCAGGTGCTCGGCGAGGTCGGTGCGCCGCCACTTGCGGATCGCGCGGTAGGCGGCGTCGCGGAGCGCCTGCGGGGCGTCGCCCAGGTCGAACGCGTCGGCCCCGAGGCCGAACCGCGCCGCCAGCCCGACGGCCTCGGCCGCGATGTCGGCGTCGGGATCGGCCATGGCGCGGGCGATGTGCGCGAGCGACGCCCCGTCCCGCGCGGCGCCCGCGAGGAACAGCGCCAGCGAGCGTTCGTAGTGGTCGCCGTGGCGCAGGGTCTCCAGCAGCTCGGGCGCCCGGTCCCGGGAGGCGACCAGGCGCTCGCAGCGCTCGCGGAAGGTCAGCGGTTCGATCTCGGCCAGCAGCTCGTCCACGCCCATAGCGGGACATCCTGCCCGATCGTCCGGCGACGGGCAGCCGGTTATCGGACCGCCGGGCTAGGCTGCGCGCGTGCTGAATGTGCCGTTGAAACCCTCCTTCCGGTATGTGCACGAACCCCTGGACGGCGACGGGGACGCCCTGCCCCCGCTCGGCGACCCGGATCTGCCCGACCGGCTGGGCGACCGCATCCGGCACTCCCGGGGCGGCACCTTCCTGATCACCGGCTTCCGGGGCGTCGGCAAGACCACCCTGGTCCGGCGCACGCTGCGCCGCATCGCCGAGCGGAGCGCCCCCGGGGAGATCGTCGTCCCGGTGATGTTGTCGGTCGCCCGGTCCACCACCACCGAACGGCTGCTGTTCGCGGTCGTGCGCCGGATCTTCGAGACCCTGAACGACACCGGCACGCTGGACCGCCTCACCCCGCAGACCCGCCAGGCGCTGCTGCTGGCCTACATGCGCACCTCGCTGTCGTTCAAGGAGACCCGGTCAGACGCGCGCGAGCGCGGCGCGACGCTGGACCTCGGCGCGGGCTCGGGCCAGGGCGCCAAGGCCCTGGTGGAAGCGATCGTGCCCAAGGCGGGCATGTCGGCCAAGCGCACCCGGTCGCTGGCGACCGAGGCGTCGTTCCTGGCCTACTCCGAGACCGACGTCGAGCACGACCTGATCCGCATCGTGACGCTGCTGCGCCAGGAGGCCCACCGGACCCCGCGCCGTCGCTGGTGGCGGCGGCCCGCACCGGTGCGGCTCCGGCCCGTGGTGGTCTTGGACGAGGTCGACAAGCTCACCGTGGACGACGCGGGCCGCGCCGCCGTCGAGGAACTGCTCGCCGGCGTCAAGAACGTGCTGACCATGTCGGGCGCGCACTTCATCATGGTCGCCGGGCCCGACCTGCACGACCGCGCCCTGCACGACGCGGCGCGCGGCAACGGCGTCTACGAGAGCGCGTTCGGCTGGCACCTGTACGTGCCGTGCTCGTGGGACGCGCCGGACCTGCTGGTTCGCGACCTGCTCGAAGGCGACGCGAGCGGGACGGAATTCGCCGACTTCGTGCGCTACCTGAGCTTCAAGGCCAGGGGAGTGCCCCGGCGGCTGCTCCAGGAATTCAACCGGTTCGTACGCTGGGAGGGCGACCGGGCCTGGCTGAGCGTCGGCGACGGCGACGCCGACCGCATCGCCTTCTACGCCCGGCTGGAAGGCGTCCTCCAGGACTACTTCGAGCAGGGCGCGCAACGGCGGCCGATGGCCGTGCCCATCGACGAGGACCGGTGGCGGCTGGGCGGCTACCACGCCATGGACCGGGTGCTGCGCAGTGAGGGCGAGCCGTTCAGCGCCGTGGAACTGCTGCGCGAGGACCAGGAGGACGGCTTCGACCCGTCACTGCGCATGTCGCGGCGCACCATGGACCGGCTGCTCGACCACCTGGTGGCGGCGGGCGTGCTGGTGGTCGTCCGCGAGCCGAGCGAGACCCGGACGATCATCAGCGACGTGCCCGAGGCGCAGGCCAAGGTGTACCGGCTGGCCGCCGACATGCGCCGCGACCTGTACGGGTTGGCCGAGCGGCACGAGACCGAACGCCGCCTGCTGGAGCCGCACGGCCCCGCCGGCGTCCTCGACGGCGGGGCGCGGCGACCGGACGGCGAGCCGGTGGGACGGCTCGTGGGCGACCGGTACCGGCTGCGGCACCCGCTCGGCGCGGGCGGCATGAGCGAGGTCTGGGAGGGCGAGGACACCGGCCTGCGGCGGCCGGTCGCCGTCAAGCTGCTGCGGGGAGCGCACGCCGACTCGCCCGAGATGCTGGCCATGGCCCGGCGAGAGGCCGAGATCGCGCTGAGCCTGCGGCACCCGGCGATCGTGCGGTCGACCGACTTCGTGGACGCCCCCGGCGCCCCGCCCGCGCTGGTGATGGAACTGCTGGACGGGGCGCCCCTGCGCGACCTGCTCAGCGAGACCGGCACCGGGCTGCCGCCGGACCAGACCGCCGCCATCGCGCACCGGCTCGCTGCCGCGCTGGACTACCTCGCCGAACGGCGGATCGTGAACATCGACATGAAGCCGGGCAACATCGTGATGCGCGGCCCCGACGACCCCGTCGTCATCGACTTCGGCCTGGCCGAGCGACTGGAGGACGAGCCGGTCTTCCCGCGCGGCGGCATCGTGGGCACACCGATGTTCATGGCCCCCGAACTCCTGAACGGTGACGATCCCACCCCGCGCTCCGACCTGTACTCCTTCGGCCTGGTCCTCTACAACTGCCTGCACGGCGCACCGCCCCGGAGCGGCCGGTCGATGTACGAGATGATCCAGAAGGCTCTCACCGGCCCGCCGGACCTGTCGGTGCTGCCGGCCTCCACCGAGTTCCGCGCCGCGCTGGCGCCCCTGCTCGCCACCGATCCCGACGACCGCTACGAGTCGGCGGCCGACTTCGTCCCGGCGCTGGAGGCCACCCCGGAATGGCGGTCCCTCGGCGCGGAGGGCGGCGCGCTGGACAGGTCGTGGAGGGATGCGGTCACCTACCGCTTCCCGCGGCAGGCCCGTGCCGAGCACCCGTCCTGACCGTCACGGCCCCTCGGCGAGGACGGTGGCGCGCTGGGGCGGCCGTGGCGGGACGCGGTCGCCTTCCGCTTCCCGCCGCACCGGCCACCGGGGCCCGGCGGGGCACCGGGCCCTCCCGGTCATGACGGGCCCGGAGCCCCCGCCGCGCCTTCCTCCGCCGGGCGGGCGGCGGTGACCTGGGCGGCCAGCATCCGCACGCGCGGCTCGTGCTCGTCGTAGCCCACCACGACCGGCGGCTCGTTGTAGGGCATCGTGTCGGAGGAGCGGCGCAGCTTCACGTACTGGCCGCACGCGTCGATCGCGTAGGGCTCCATGTCGTCCTGCAGCGCGCCGATCACCGTGATGCCGTGCGTCTCGCCGATCTTGCGGAACAGGGCCACCGCCTCCTTGCGGTGCTCCTTGCCCAGGTTGCGGCCCAGCTCGTCCAGGACCAGGCACAGCCGGCCGCCGCCCGAGGACGCCAGGGCCGCCGCGCAGACCAGCTTGACGGCCTTCTCGTCCATGAGGGCGGTGTTGGCGCGGCGGTTGTAGGGGACGTAGCGCTGGCCGTCGCTGCGCCGCCACTTCGGCGTGATCCGCCAGCGCCACTCCTGCTCGGGGTCGCCGGGCGGCTCCGGGGTCGGGAACTCCAGCGTCGCGCCGTAGCCGCCGTAGGCCACGTCCAGCTTCTCGAACTCCTCGGCCACGCGCTGCAGCCGCGTCCTGATCGCGGCGGTCAGGGCCGTGCGGTGCGCCTCGGCCGCGCCCGCCGCCTCGTCGGCGCCCTTCCGCGCCTTGTCGAGGTCGGCGCGGCGGCCCGCCACCTGCATCTCGATCTGGCGGCGCTGGTGGCGCTCGTAGTCCTCCTGCTGGCGCAGGTAGGACTCCAGCGCCTTGATCAGGCGGGGGAACGCGGCCTGCTCGCGCTCGGTGCGGCGGCCCTCGCCGTCGGCGCGCTCGCGCAGCAGGAAGCGCATCTCCTCGGGCATGTCCTCGTCGGCCGCGCCGTCGGGGAAGACGCGGCGCAGCGCCTCCGACAGGTGCTTGTCGGCGCTGTGCCACCACTCGTCGGGCGTCCAGGTGCGCTCGTCGGGGCCGAGCGCGTCCAGCCACTCGGCCGCGCCCTCCCGGGAGCCGCCCCACTGCCGCTCCAGGTCGTCGAGGCCGAGGGCGGCGCGGCGCTCGGCCAGCTCGGCGGCCTTCGCGCGGACGCGGTCGCGGTCGCGCTCGTGGGCCTCGCGGCGGCCGCGCAGGCGGTCGGCCTCCAGGGCGCGGGTGTCGGCCTTGGCCTGCAGACGGCGCAGCGCCTGCTCGGCCGCGCCCAGGCGCGGGCCCAGCTTGGACTCGCTGCCCGCCAGCTCCTCCAGGCGCTCGCGCAGCCCGGTCATCGCCTCGCGGACCGACTCCAGCTCGTCGGCGGCCTGCGCGCCCGCCAGGCGGCGGTCGAGCCAGCGCCACGTCGGCGGCGGTGTCGGCGGTGCGCCGGCGCGCCCGCTCCAGGGCCTCCCGGGCCGACTCCAGGGCGGCGCGGGCCGCCTGGACGCGGGCCACCCGGCCCGTCACGGCCTCGGGGAAGCCGCCGATCGTCACCACGCCCGTGCCGTCGCCGCCCTCCAGCGCGGTGAAGAAGCGCGCCAGGGGCAGGCCGCAGTTGACGCCGCGCGGGTGGCCGTCCAGGGGCCCGGAGTCGGGGTCGAGCGGCCCGTCCGCCGGGACGATCATCGAGCCGGGGAGCGGCGTCAGCGCCCGCTCGGCGGCGGCCAGGTCGTCCGGGCCGACGACCACGGCCTCGCGGTAGGGCCACAGCGCGCCCTCCCAGCCCGCCCGCACGTCCTCGGCCAGCTCGACCGCGTCCAGCAGGCCCACGGCGGTGATCCCGGCGCCGGTCAGGGCGCGGAGCTGGTCGGGGGCGCTGCTCTCGCCCGCCTCGGCCTCGGCCAGGGCGCGCTCGGCGCGGGCCACCGCGCCCCGGGCCATGCCGAAGTCCTGCTGGGCCTCGTCGCGGCGCGCCTCGGCCTCGGCCAGCTCGCGGCGCGCGGCCTCGGCGTCGCGGCCGTCGGCGTCGCGGCAGCGCTCCTCCAGCGCCGACACGCGGCGGCGCAGCTCCTCCAGCCGGTTGCGGGCGACGGCCTTGTCGGCGCCCAGCTCGTCGGCCTGGCCCTTCAGGTCGGCCAGGGCGGCGGCGGCCTCGTTCAGCCGGGCGTCCAGCGCGCCGCCGGTGAGCTGGTCCATCTCCCGCTCGGCGGCCTTGACCGCCGAGCCGATCTCGTCGGCCTCCTCGCGCAGCCGCTCCTGCTCGGCGGCGTGCGCGGCGTCGGCCGCGGCGGCGTCCACCAGCAGCCGCGCCTGGCGCGTGCGCCAGAACCGCACGGCGGACGCCACCTCGGCGCGCGCCCTGTCGCGGCGGTCGAACGTCCTGAGCAGCGCGGCGGCCTCGCGCTCCCATTCGGCCAGCCGCTCGGTCGCCTCGACCGCCTTGGCGCGCTCGCGGTGCTCCTCGGCGCGCGACTTGCGCTCGGCCTCCAGCTCCCGGTCCAGGCCGGTCAGCGCGGAGATGGCGCTGAAGATGCGCTCGGGGCTGATCTCGTTCAGCGGCTGGGACAGCAGGTTGGTGGCGACCTTGGAGCGCACCGAGGTGGACAGGAACGACACGCACCGCACCCGCCCGCCGTACAGGACCCGGGACAGGTCCTTGGCGACGAAGTCGCGGCGGCCCGCGCTGCGCGGCAGCGTCGCCCACAGCCGGTCGGCCATGCTCACCCGGTCGGCCTCCGAGGGCGCGGCGGCCAGGTGCACGCCGTGCCGCCAGCGGATCTCCAGGTGCGGCGCGTCGGCGTTGACCCGCAGCCAGACGGTGACCGCGC
Source organism: Spirillospora sp. CA-253888 (assembly GCA_050936435.1). Classification (GTDB taxonomy): domain Bacteria; phylum Actinomycetota; class Actinomycetes; order Streptosporangiales; family Streptosporangiaceae; genus Spirillospora. The sequence continues at coordinate 993,409 of JBNJMT010000001.1, read as the reverse complement.
CCTCGCCCTCGGGGCGGTGCTCCTCCTCGGCGTGGTCGAACACGCCCACGATGTAGCCGTGGTCGGCGCTCGCCCACTTGTTGTCGCCCTGCGCGGCCAGCTCGGCGTTGAACAGCAGCTCGGCGACCGCACGCGCGCCCGAGGCGAAGCGCCACTGCTCGTCGCCGAGCAGCGCGGTGATCGCCGCGATGAACGACGACTTGCCCGCCCCGTTGGAGTCCTTGGGCCCCTGCCCGGCCACCACGATCAGCGTGCCCGGCACGGTCGGCACCGGGTGGGTGGACAGCCGCGAGATGTTGACCGCCTGCACCGCCACCAGCGTCCGGTCGCCGACGACGTTCTCGGCGTCGGCCCCCGGCCGCGGCGCCGGCACGGGCATGAGCGGATCGAGCACGGCGGTCATCTGGTCTCCCCCTGAACGTTCACCCTGCCCCGGCGGCGCGCCCGGATCGCCGCGGCCAGCGGCGAGTCCGGCCCGGCGGCCAGGATCAGCTCCTCCTGAAGGCGGCGGCGGGCCGCGTCGGTCAGCCGGTGGAACTGCGGGCCGGGCACGAAGCCGCCGGCCTCGTCGCCGCCCGCCTTGACCTGCGCGACCAGTCCCGCCACGCGCAGCCGCCGCAGCGCCGCCTCCAGCTCGCCGATCGGCAGCTGCGAGCGGCGCCGCAGCTCCTCCACCGGCGTCGGGAACGGCGACTGCCACGAGTCGTCGGCCAGCAGCCCCGCCGCGCGCGGGATCGCCACCGAGTGGATCAGCACCAGCGCCAGCACCGCCCGCTCCTGCGCCGGCGGCACGCAGTCGGGGTCGGCGGCCAGCTCGGCGGCCACCTCGTCGCGGTACCCGGAGATCCACTCCTTGGGGGCCGCGCGGACCAGCGTGCGGCCCGACAGGCCCAGCATCGCCTCGACGGTGCGGCGCAGCGCGGGCTCGCGCAGCGCCGGGAACCGCACCTCCGGCACCGGCGCGGCGGCGTGCTCCACCGCCATGTAGGCCGCCACCAGCTCCGCCCGCCGCCGCTCGTCGTAGGAGCGCAGCAGCGGCTCGAACAGCTCACCCACCGTCGTCCTCCCGCGCCGGCTCGGGCAGGCGGCGCAGCAGGTCGCGCAGCGGGCCGAGCCGCTCGTCGGACCACAGCGCCACGCGCGGGCCCGGCCGCACCGTGCCCGCCGTCTCGTCCAGCAGCAGCCAGCCGGTGTCGGCGAGCCGCCGCAGCTCGCCGGTCGCCCAGCGGCGCGCCAGGTCGGCGTCGCCGCGCGACATGCCGACGTAGACCTCCAGCACGTCGATGACCAGGGCGTCGTGGCCGGGCCAGGGCGCCTCGTCCAGGCGAGGCCAGCAGCAGCGCAGCGCCGCCGCCAGCACCCGGCGGGCCTGGCCGGGCCGGTCCAGCGGCATGGGGGCGGTGTCGTACTCCTCCAGCAGCGCGGGCGTCGCGCCGTCGGGCCAGTCGGGCAGCAGCCACACGCGCGTGCCGTCGGAGGCGCCGACGAACCCCTGCGGCACCGGCTCCGACACCGCGACCGACGGCACGCCCAGCACGCGCGCCCGCGCCCGCGCGAGCACCTGCGGGTCGACGCTCACGGGCCGGTCCTCTCGAACGTCCCCGACGACACCCAGGAGGGCGAGGCGCCCGGCCGCGCCGCCATGTCGTCGCCCCAGGCCAGCCGGTAGGGCAGCTCCGGGTGCAGGTGCACCGACGACAGGTCGGCCAGCAGCCGCCGCGCGGCCGCCCAGTCCTGGTCGAGCACGTCCTGGACCGCGACCCGGTCGCGGCCGCGCAGCACCTGCTCGGCGACCTCGCGCAGCCGCTCGACGGCGGTGGCGTCGGAGCCGGTGTCGGCCGACAGGCCGGGGTCGGGCACCGAGGGCCGCGGCGGCGCCGGGCGCGGGGGAGTGGCGCGCGGCCCGTCCTCCACGGCCGTCACGACCGCCGACGGCTCGTGCCAGGGCGCGGGCGCGTCGAACACGAACCCGTCCAGCACGGCCGCCAACTCCTCCCTGGTCGCCGTCCGGGCGAACGTCCGCCACGTCTCCGGAGGCAACAGCGTCAGGTTCCGAGTGGTACCAGCCGAGTCCGACAGTCTGGCCGCCGCGCGCCGCGACGCGTCGCCGTAGGCGTAGATCGCGGCCCGCAGGTCGGTGCAGGTGCGGTCGAGCTGGGGCCAGCGCCGCAGGATCGCGCCGTGCAGCCGCTCGGCCCGGTGCAGGATCTCCTCGGTGCCCCACAGCTTCGGCGCCTGCTCGCGCAGCTCCTCGATGGTGCCGTTGGTCAGGGTGAGCAGCTCGACGCTCCACAGCCGGAACGCGCGCGCCAGCCCGTCGGCGCCGTCGCGCGCCTGCTCGGGCGTCATCCGGGGGTCGGCCACGTTCAGCTGCTCCAGCGCCAGCAGCCGGTGCATCTCGCTCTGCCCGCCGTCCAGCATCATGCGCCGGACGAACATGAGCCCCACGACGCTGGTGAACGAGGCCCGGTACCTGAGCTGGTTGGGCTTGGGGAACACCTCGCGGACGGCCCCGAGCCCCTTCAGCACCCGCAGCCGGTTGTCGAAGACCTCGGCCGGGTAGCGGCGGCACACGTACCGCATCTGCTCGCGGCTGAGCCCCTCCTCCCCGGCGTCGGCGAACGCGGCCAGCAGCGTCTCGGCGACGTCGACGAGCTCGGGGTCGTCCACCACGGCCCCGCTGTCGCGGGCCAGCGCGGCGAACATCTGCCGGTACACGCCCAGCACGGCCTCGCCCTCCAGCACGTCGTCCAGGCTGGGGGCGTCGTCATGGGCGGCGAACGCGTCGTCGGAGGTGGGGGACACGGCGACCTACCGTACGGCCACCGGCGGCCAAGGGTGGAATCGGCGCCCGGGCGGCGTGTCCGGTCACGCCCTCACCCTCCCCCAGACCTCGAACCTCCCCGGCCCCGACGACACGCGGTAGGGCAGCCGAGCCAGCAGGCGGTACCCGCCGGTCCGGCGCATCTCCTCGGCGATGAGCCTGTCCACGCGCACCGTCTCGTGGTGGCTGAGCACCACCAGGTCGAACCGCCGGTCGCGGATGGCCGCCCGGTAGGCGGGGTCGCCGACCAGCTTGCGCCCGCCGCGGGTCCGGACCTGGAAGTAGTAGGTGGAGGCCCACTGGCCGGGCCGGGTCCGCTCGCCCAGGTAGTAGATCGGGATCTGCGGGACGGCGCTGAGGTAGTAGCCCCTGGATGTGACGTGCCGGTCCAGCACCTGCATCAGGCGCGTGGAGTTCGGCCAGCTCGCGTACAGGTTCTGCGACTGGGACATGCCCATCACCAGCAGGACCGTCCACACCAGGATGCCGAGCTGCGGATGCCGGAAGTGCGCGCCGATCAGGCGGCTGACGCCGACCCCCGCCATGGGCGCGGCGAACAGCAGCCCGTACCCGACGTGCTTGTGCAGGGACACCGTCGTGTGCAGGTGCGCCTGGTAGGCGGGGGCCAGCAGCGCGGTCGCGGTCAGCAGCGTCCCCACGGCCGCCCGCCACCATCCGCCGGGCACCGGGGCGCCGACCACGGGCGACTCGTTCATCCGGCCCTGCCGCGCGTACAGGACCGTGCCGAGCGCGGCGGCCGCCGTCAGCACCGCGCCATACTCGGCCGACAGCCCCAGCACCCTCCACGGCGAGTCGGTCCCGGCCTCCCGGGCGGTGGTCGTGGAGGTCAGGCCCTCCAGCGTGCCCGTGACGGCGAACGCGGCCACCGTCAGCACGGCGATCAGGACCGCCAGCAGCGGCCCGCGCAGCAGGGCCTTCCAGCGCGGCTGGCAGGGAACGGCCGCCAGCGTCGCCAGGACCACGATCGTCGGCAGGTACAGGGCCGAGGCGTACTTCATGGGCACGGCCAGGCCGGCGACGGGGGCGGCGAGCAGGCACCATCCGATCGATCCCTGGGCGCCGCGCACCGCCAGCGCGGTGGCCGCGCACAGCAGGAAGACCGCGATCGCGTCGTAGGTCGCGTAGCGGCCGAGCACCAGGGTGGACTCCACGACCGCGAACGACCCGGCCGCGAAGAGCCCGACCCGCTCGTTGAACAGCCGCCGGGTGAAGGCGTACAGGCAGCCGGTGGTCCCCAGCATCAGCAGCAGGCTGAAGGCGCGCGCGCCCTCCAGTCCGCCGACCTGGTCGATCAGCGCCGCGAGGGCGGGGTAGAAGTAGGGCGATCCGGAGAAGTAGTCGGCGTAGTTGGGGTCCACCGGGGTGCCGTGGAGCATGTTGTCCAGGTGCAGCCGCCCGGCGTACAGGTAGAGGGCCTCGTCCTGGAAGGCCGTGTTGGACAGGCGGAGCGACAGCAGCGCCTGGATCGCCAGGACGCCCGCGAGCACGCCCCGGCTGATCCAGGTGCGGCGCGGGCTGGGCGCGGCCGTCCACGCGGTGTCCGGCACCTCGGGGATGCGGTAGGCCGGGGGATCGGGGACGGTCTGGGTCGGTGAGCCGGTCCAGGACGACGGCACGGGACGGCGCGGAGGTCTCGGGGGCTGCCGGGGACGGGAGTTCACGGCCGCCTGACGTCGAAGCCGAAGACGGGATGGGCGGCGCGCCGGCGGAACTCGGCCTGCGCGGCCGGGTCGGACTCGATCCGCCAGTCGGCCCGCTTGCGGTGGTTGAACCACACCACGCCGATGAACGACCTGGCGGCGGCGACCCCGGCGAGCAGGTCGGCCACGTCGCGCCGTTTGCGCGGCCCGGGCTGGGAGCCGGTCTCCTGGATGAGGAACGGCTTGCGGGTGAAGCGCCGGACCTGCTTGACGGTGGGGCCGTAGAGGGTGCGGAAGGTGTGCTCCCCGGTCCGGGTGTAGTAGCCGATCAGCCCGATCCAGTCCACGTGGGCGTCGCCGGGGTAGAAGGGCTTGAGGGCGACGTGGGGCATCGGGTTGATCACGTTGGGGCTCCAGACCCAGATCACCGTGGTCGCGCCCTCCTGCTGGAACAGGTCGTGGATCCGCCGCCACGCCCGCACGAAGTCGGCCGGCTCGGTCCGCAGGGACCCCCACGGGTACCAGTGGCCGTTCATCTCGTGCCCGAAACTGATCGCCACGGGCAGGTTGAGCGCCCGGACCTGCTCGGCGTAGGCGCGGATGTAGGCGTCGCTGCGGCCCGCCGCGATGTCTGCGATCGGCGTCTCGAACGGCTCCCAGGCGATGAGGGGCAGCGCGCCGCTGTCCCAGACCGCGCGCACGTGGTCGCGCTCGTACCGGTCGCCCCAGGCGGAGTAGAACTCGATCAGGTTGGGCCGCTTGCCGATCCGGGCCGCGAAGGACCGGACCGGCGCCATCGACCTGGGCACGCCGTCGATGGAGGTGCCGAGGTATTTGCGGGACGGCTTGAGCAGCGGCCGCACGTCGTAGGGGACGAAGTCCTCCCTCGCGGGGGCGTCGGAGGCCGGGCCGGGCCCCCTGCCGTCCCCCTTCGGGCGGTCGGAGCCGCCGCCGCAAGCGGCGAGCAGCAGCAGGGCCAGGAGCAAGGCCGCCGTCCGACCCGGCCGTCCCCCGAAGATCCCCGTCATGCCGTCTCCCGGCGCGGCTGGACCAGGACCCGGCCCACGATCAGCGCGTAGAACAGGCCCGAGCTCAGCACCAGCGCGAAGTCCGGCGGGTACATCGTGGCCATCCGCCAGACCGCGGCGCCGACCCACACCAGCGCGGTGCCCCCGCCCCAGACCCACATGCCGACCCAGAACCGCCTGGTCCTGTTCTTCTTCGCGCCCGAGGAACCGGTGGGCTGCCACCCCATCCGGCGGCCGCGCACGATGTCCCAGACCGCGAACACGTGCGCCCAGCCGTACATCATCCGGACCGCCCACGCCTCCAGCCGGTAGGGGGCGCGGTGCCACAGCGGGAAGACCAGCGTCGTGTAGACCAGGCTCGGCAGCACCAGCGCCAGGTGCTCGACGCGCAGCCGGTCGGGCAGCGCCAGCAGCAGGGTGATGGGGACCAGCGGCGCGGCGAAGGTGAACAGCGCCGTGTGCAGGTAGTAGAAGAAGCCCGACATGTAGCACATGCGCGTGACCGGCCGCATCCTGGTGCGCCAGAACTTGCGGCTGCCCAGCAGGCTCATCGACCCGCTGCACCAGCGGTACTGCTGGTTGAAGAACGCGCCCGCGCTGTCGGGGCAGACGCCCGTGGACAGCGCTATCGGGATGTACTTCAGGTCCCAGCCGAGCCTGCGCAGGTCGAAGCCGGTGTGCACGTCCTCGGAGTGGCCGATCAGGGTGGTGCCGCCGTTCTGCGCCAGCGCCGCCCTGCGGTACAGCGCGCAGCTCCCCACGCAGATCGCGCCGTCGTTGCGCTGCCGCGAGACCTGCACCGAGCGGTAGAACAACTCCTGGACCGCGCCGGCGCCGCGCTCGATCCAGTTCTGCGAGTCCAGCACGCGGAAGTACTGCGGCGACTGGACGATGGCGATCCGGGGATCGCGCTCCATGTGGGGGAGCATCTCGTTCAGCAGGTCGTGGCGCGGCGTGAAGTCGGCGTCCAGGATCAGGATGAACTCGCCCTCGGAACGCGCGAAACCGAAGTGCAGGTTGCCGGCCTTCTTGTACCAGCCCCGATTGGGGCGGCTGCCGTAGGCGAAACCGAAGTCGGCGGCCATGGCGGCCAGCTCCGGGCTGGCCGAGTCGTCCAGGACGAGGGGCCGGCAGACGCCGGGATAGTGGTCGGCCATCCTCCGCACGTGCGTCCAGGTGTTGTGCAGCACCTCGATCGGCTCGCCGCACACCGGCAGGAACACGTCCACGCTGGGGTGGACGACGGGGGACCACGAGCGCACCAGCCGCCGGTGCCCCTTCAGGTCGAAGTCGGGGGTGAAGGCGTTCACCCGGACCGAGATCAGGTAGTACAGCACCGTGAACAGCAGGAACGGCACGTACACCAGCAGCCAGGGCGTGGAGCGGGCGAGCTGGACCTGGCTCACCACCAGGCAGCCGAAGCTGATCAGCGAGGCGACGGTGAGCACCCACAGGTGGCGTTTGGCGTAGGAGTCCCGCTCGTGGTCGTCCGGCGGCCGGGGCAGCAGGCCGTAGGAGTTCTTGGGCGACCGCCGCCGCGACCTCCCCGGCCGGGGCGGGGGGACGGGCGGCCCCGACCTCGGAGCGGGCAGCCTGGCCGGACGGCGCGAGACCGGAGCCGCCCTACGGGAAGCAGCCGACCTGCCGGAAGCGGGTGGCCTCCCAGTCTTGGGCGATCTGGCAGGAGCGGGCGGCCTGCCAGTCTCGGGCGGCCTGCCGAAAGCGGAAGGTCCGTCAGCCCCCGGTCGTCTTCCTGGAGCGGGTGGCCTGCCTGGAGCGGGGGCGGCGTTCGCAGCGGGTGGTCCGGGGTTCGGGGCCGCGCTGCCGTCCGGGCGTCGGGTGCCCCCGGCCTCTCGTGGGCCGTGGGTTCCGCGCCGCTGCTCCGGGCGCGCGGCGGGACCGTCGACCGGGACCTGTCGCCTTGGCCGGCCCGGGTCTCCGGGCCGGCCTTGGTGCAGGATGCTCACGCCATGCCTCCAGTGGGACTGGGGGAAAGAACCGAGGAGCGGGGTGTAGAGGGGACGAATGATTGGTTCGCGCGGTTTACGGGGATTGCCGGATCCGGACGCCCGAGTCATGCGATCCGAGGATTCGGCGATGCCCGTCAAGGCGCGGAACCGGTGATGCTGCCTGGTGAAAAGGCATTGCGGCGAAAAATGGCGGGCCCGGCCGCAGGGGCGCCGGCGCCGCGCGGGTAAAGAGCAGGAAGATAGTCATGCGAGGAAAGTGGGACGCCACCCCTGTCCTGATGACACACTCACAGGGACACTTGAGATGCACGGGCCGTAACACCGGACACCTCTGGGCGCATGACTTCGCTGAATCCCTCCGCCGGGACCGACCTGCCCGCCGAGTCCGACGTCTTCGTCGGGCGCGAGCGCGACGTGGCGGACCTGTGCGGCCTGCTGGAGACGTTGCGCGCGGTCACCCTGTGCGGGGCCGGCGGCATCGGCAAGACGCGGCTCGCGGTGCGGGTCGCGCGCACCGTGCGTGACGCGGGCCCCGGCGGCGTCCGCTACGTGGACCTGGCCGGGGTCGCGGTGGACGGGCCGCCCGGCCCGGCCGCCCGGCGGGTCGCGGCGGTGCTCGGCGTCGCCGAGGAGCGCCGGCCGCTCGCCGACACCATCGCCGACGCCCTCGGATCGTGCCCGGCGCTGCTGGTGCTGGACAACTGCGAGCACCTGGTCGCCGAGTGCGCCGAGCTCGCCGGCACCCTGCTGGCGCGCTGCCCCGGGCTGCGCGTGCTGGCCACCAGCCGCGAGCCGCTGCGGCTGGCGGGGGAGACGGTCTGGCGGGTGCCGCCCCTGGAGCCGGACGAGGCGGTCCGGCTGTTCGTCGAGCGGGCCCGCGCCGTGCGGCCCGACTTCGTCGTCACCGGGTCGGTCGAGGAGGTCAGCCGCGCCCTGGACGGCGTCCCCCTCGCGCTGGAGCTGGCCGCCGCGCGGGTGCGGGTGCTGTCGGTCGAGCAGATCGCCGAACGGCTCGGCGACCGGTTCCGGCTGCTCAGCGCCGGCGACCGCACCGCGCCGCCGCGCCAGCGCACGCTGCGGGCCGCCATCGACTGGAGCCACGACCTGCTCGGCCACCCCGAGCGCGTCCTGCTGCGCCGGCTGTCGGTGTTCTCCGGCTGGACCCTCGGGCAGGCCGAGCTGGTCTGCGCGGACGAGTCCGGCGCCGGCGAGCTGCCCCCCGAGGACCTGCTCGACCTCATGACCGCGCTGGTGGACAAGTCGCTGGTGGCCGTCGGCGACGACGTGGCGGGCGAGACCCGCTTCCGGCTGCTGGACAGCATCCGCCAGTACGCCGCCGAACGGCTCGCCGAGGCCGGGGAGACCGCCGCGATCCGCGACCGGCACCGCGACGCGGTCCTGGAGGCCGCCGAGCGGCACGCCGAGCTGGCGCTGGCCGAGATGCCCGCCACCTGGGCCGAGCGGGCCGCGCTGTTCGGCTGGTACGACGCCGAGCTCGCCAACGTGCGCGCCGCCCTCAGCTGGTCCATGGAGCGCGGCGCGATCGAGGAGGGCCTGCGCGTGTGCACCGCGCTGCGCACCTACTGGATCGTGCGCGGCCGCGTCGCCGAGTGGGCCGAGTGGACCGACCGGTTCCTGGCCCGCGCCGCCCGCCTGCCCGACTACGTGCTGGGCCCCGCGCTGGCCGGGCGCGCCCAGCTCGCCATCGGCGGGCGCGACTTCGCGCTCGCCGCCGACTGCGCCGGACGCGCGCTGGAGCCGTGCCGCCGGGCCGGCGACGACTTCATGGCCGCCACCGCGCTGATCACCCTGGCCGAGGCGCACACCCACACCGGCCGCTTCGACGAGGCCGCCGCCCGCCTGGACGAGGCCGACCCGCTGACCGCCGGCGAGGGCCAGGAGTGGAACCGCGGCTACGCCCTGTCGGCCCGCGGCTACCTGCGGCTGCGCGAGGGCCGGTTGCGCGAGGCCGGCGAGCTGCTGGAGGCGGGCCTGCGCGCCATGCGGGAGATCGACCAGCTCTGGGGCGCCGCGCACGCGCTGATCGGCCTCGGCCGCCTCGCCGGGCTGCGCGGCGACCCGCCCGCCGCCCGCCGCCACTTCGAGGCGGCGCTGCCCGCCCTCACCGAGGTCGGCGCGCGCCCCGAGACGGCCCGCGCCCTCGCCGGGACCGGCCGCGTCGCCCTGGAGCAGGGCGATCTCGCGGCCGCCCGCGCCGCCCTCACCCGCTGCCTGGAGCTGAGCCGTTCGGCGGGCGCCCGGCTCGACATCGCCCGCGCGCTGGAGGCGTTCGCCGAGCTGGTCGCCTGCGAGGGGGACCTGCGCGGCGCGGTGCTGCTGGCCGGGGCGGCCGCCGGGATGCGCTCGGCCGACATGGCGGGGCAGCACGCAGGGCAGCACGCGGGCCGGCACGGCCCGCAGGCCCCTGCGCAGCCCGGCGGGCAGGGCCGCCGCCACGGCACCGGCGCCCGCCTCGAACGGACCCTGGAGCCGATCCGCCGCCGGTTCGGCGAGCCCATGGTCGCGCAGCTGTGGGGCCAGGGCCGGGTCACCCCCGCCGACGACGCGATCGCCTACGCGCTGCGCCGCACGGCCGGGACGTCCGCCCCCGCCCCGGCCGCGCCCCCCGCCGGCGAACCGCTCGGCCCGGTCGTCGGTGCCCTCGCCCATGCCCTCGCCCGTGCCGCTCGCCGCCCCGATCGCCGAGCCCCCGCCCGGGGCGCCCGCCGGGAGGCCCGCCGCGCCGCCGCTCGCCCTGCCCCCCGACACGCCCGTCGCGGCCCCCGTCACCCCGCCCAGCACCCTCACCGCCCGCGAGCGCGAGATCGCCGCCCTGGTCGCGCGCGGCCTGAGCAACCGGGGCATCGCCGACGAGCTGGTCATCAGCCCCGCGACCGTGGCGCGGCACGTCACCAACATCCTCACCAAGCTCGGCTTCGCCTCGCGCGCCCAGGTCGCGGCGTGGGCGGTGGAGCACCTGGGCGAAGAGCAGCGTCGATAACGACGATTTACGGTCCGCCGCAACCCGGGAACGCGGTGATGTGTACACATGCGCACGCCGCGCCCGCCGCCGCGAATACGACCCCGTCTGCACAGTCCGGAGCATGTGCTCCATCCGTCGCGGCCGTAGCGTGACGGCATGATCTGCAGCACTGCGGACCCGTTGCCCGTCCAGCCGGTGGTCACCGTGTCCAGGGCGGTCTTCGCGGCGGCCGACGATCCGGGCCGAGGGGGCCGGGCGGCGGTGGTGGACGCCACCTCCGGCCGGGGGCCGACGCACGCCGAGCTGGCCGCGGCGGTGGGATCCGCCGCGGCCGGCATGGCGCGGGAGGGCATCGGCCCCGGCACCGTCGTCGCGGTGCACGTGCCCGACACCCCCGAGTTCGCCATCGCCCTGCACGCGGTCATCGCGGCGGGCGCGGTGCCGCTGCCGGTGCGCGTGACCACCCCGGCCGCCGACATGGCCCGGCTGCTGGAGGCGGCCGGCGCCACGGCCCTGATCACCTGGCCGGTGCTGCTGGACATCGCGCGGCACGCCCTGCGCGCCGCCCCGCGGGTCACCCGCGTCTACTGCTTCGGCGCCGAACCCGACGTGGCGCCGTTCACGAGCCTGATGACCGGCGGCGCGGCGCCCGACGTCCCCATCGACCCGGCCGGGCACGCCGCGCTGCTCACCTGCACGCGCGGCGCCGGCGCGGCGCCCCGCGTGGTGCCGCTCAGCCACGCCGAGGTCGTCGCGGGGCTGGTGCGCGTCGCCGACGCCGGCATGATCGGCGCGTCCGACACCGTGCTGTCGGCGGTGCCGTTCGCCGACGTGCTCGGCCTGAACGGCGTGCTCAACCCCGCGCTGCGGCTCGGCGCGACCGTCGTCGCCCGGCCCGGCGCCGGGCGCCACGACCTGCTGCGCGTCATCCAGGACCACCGCGTCACCGTCGCGCTGCTGCCGCCCGACATGGTGGAGACCCTGGCCTACGACCGCGCGGTGGGCCGCTACCGGCTGCGCTCGCTGCGCGCGGTGATCAGCACCGGCGGGCCGCTGAGCGCCGAGGCCGCCCGCGCCTGCGCCCTGCGGCTGGACTGCCCGGTCCGCCAGGCCTACGGCCTGGCCGAGGCCGCCGGGGTCACCCACCTCAACCTGCGCGCCGCCGAGGAGGGCACCCTCGACTCGGTCGGCCGCGGCCTGCCCGGCGTCGCCTGGCGCGTGGTCGACCCGGGCACCGGCGCCGACCAGCCCGCCTACCAGCCCGGCGAGCTGTGCGTCCGGGTGCCCACCCAGGTGCCGGCCGGGTCGCTGCTCGGCGGCCCGGCCCACCGCACCGAGCCCCTGCCCGGCACCTCGCGCTGGCTGCCGACCGGCGACTCGGCGTTCGCCGACGAGCACGGCCGCGTCTACATCCTCGGCCGCCTCGGCGAGGGCCGCCCCGAGCCGCCCCCCGAGCCCGAGGCGGTGCTGGCCGCGCACCCGTCGGTCCGCGACGCGGCCGTGGTGCCGGCCCCCGATCCCGAGCTCGGCCTGGTGCCGCACGCCTTCGTGGTGCCGGCCGGCCCGGTGTCGGCCGCCGACCTGCTCGCCCACGTCAACGCGAACGTCCCGCCCTACAGGAGGGTCTCGTCGGTGCACCTGGTCGATCTGATCCCGCGCTCGCCCGGCGGCCGCGTCCAGCGCCGCGCCCTGCTCGAACGCGCCCGGCTGGCGCCATGAACTACACACCGGCCTACACACATCTGCGGATGCCGGCATCGGACGGCGGGCCATACCGTCGTCCCATGTCCGACGGCGACCACGGCCGGCCCGCCTTCGCCGGCACCACCGCCACCCGGGTCGTCACCGAAGCGGCCTGGGAGAACGCGGCCCGGTACGCCGACCGCCCGGCCCTGGTGGATCCGGGGCGGCGGCTCGGCTACGGCGGTTTCGCCACGGCGGTCCCGGCGGCCGCGGCGGGGCTGCGGCGGCACGGCGTGCGGCCCGGCGACACCGCCGCGCTGCACCTGACCGGCGTGTGCGACCTGGCGCTGGCGGTGCACGCGGTCAGCGCCGCCGGGGCGGTCCCCGCGCCGCTGCCGCGCGGCGCGTCGGTCGCCGAGCTGGCCGCGATGATGATCGAGTCGGGGGCGCGGCTGCTGCTGACCTGCTCGGAGACGGCCGCGGTCTCGCTGGCGGCCACCGAGCGGTCGTACGTGCGGCAGGTGTTCGCGTTCGGCGACGTGCCCGACGCCACGCCGTTCGCGCGCCTGGTGGAGGCGGGAGGCCCGGCGGGGGCGGCCTCCGACCCGCTGCACGACCTGGCGCTGCGGCTGTGCGCGCCCCCGGAGAAGATCACCCATGCCGACCGGCTGGCCGACCTGCACCGGCTGGGCGTGAAGGCCGGCGTGGGCGCCGGCGACGTGCTGGTGTGCGCCGGCGAGGACTGCGCGATCCCGACCCGGCTCGGCCTGGTCGACCTGTGCCTGATCCGCGGCGCGACCCTGGTCGGGGTGCCCGAGCCGGGCGTGGCGCCGCTGCTGGCGGCGATCGGGCGGCACCGCGCCACCATGGCGGTGGTCACCCCCGCCAAGCTGCGCGCCCTGCTCCGCGACGGCGTCGCGCCGCCGGTCCCGGGGGTCCGGCTGCTGGTCACCGGCTACCCCGACCCGGAGGTCGTCCGGGAGTGCCGGGCGCGGCACGGCTGGGAGGCCGTGCCGCTGGGATGAGCGTCCGCGCGGCCGAACCGTACGGGGACGGGTCCGGCCGCGCGGCCGATCCGCCGTGCCCACCGCGTCCTCTGGAAGGCGGCGCGGTGGGCGCGGTGGACAGGGCGGGCGGCGCTCAGGAGGGGCGGGGGATCGCCTTGTGCTCCAGGTAGGCCGCCAGGCCCTCGGGGCCCAGCTCGCGGCCGAGGCCGCTGTCCTTGTAGCCGCCGAACGGGGTGTTGGGGTCCAGCACGTACAGGTTGACGCCGCAGCTCCCGGTGCGGACGCGGCGGGCGACCTCCACGCCGTGGTCCACGTCGGCCGTCCACACCGAGCCGCCCAGGCCGTAGTCGCTGTCGTTGGCGATGCGGACGGCGTCGTCCTCGCCGTCGTAGGGGATCAGCGCCAGCACCGGGCCGAAGATCTCCTCGCGGGCGATGCGCATGTCGTTGGAGACCTCGCCGAACACCGTCGGCGCGACGTACCAGCCCCGGTCGTGCGGGCGGTCCAGGCCGCCGGCGATGAGCTTGGCGCCCTCGTCCTGGCCGACGCGGATGTAGTTCTCCACGCGCTCCTGCTGGCGGCGCGCCACCAGCGGCCCGATCTCGGTGCCGTAGTCGGCCGGGTCGCCGACGTTCAGGCCCGCGACCATGGCCGCCAGCGCGTCGGCGACCTCGGTGTAGCGGCTGCGCGGGGCCAGGATGCGGGTCTGGGCGGCGCACGCCTCGCCGTTGTTCATCAGCGAGGCCATCTTGAAGCCCTCGATGGTGGCGGCGAGGTCGGCGTCCTCCAGGATGATCGCCGCCGACTTGCCGCCGAGCTCCAGGGTGACCGGCTTGAGCTGCTGCCCGCAGACCGCGCCGATCTTGCGCCCGGCGTCGGTGGAGCCGGTGAAGGCGACCTTGTCCACATCGCGGTGCGCCACCAGGTACGCGCCGACCTCGCGCCCGGCCGGCACGATGTTGACCACGCCGTCCGGGATGCCCGCCTCCTTGATCCACTCGGCCAGCAGGTAGCCGTCCAGCGGGGTCTCGGGGGAGGGCTTGGCCACCACCGTGCACCCGGCGATCAGCGCGGGGGCCAGCTTGAGCATCAGCGTGAACTGCGGGACGTTCCACGGGTAGATCGCCGCGACCACGCCGACCGGCTCGCGCGTGACGGTGACCGGCCCGAGCATCCCGGGCCGCTCCTCCTCGAAGGTGTAGGAGGCGGCGAGGTCCACGTAGTACTGCAGCACCATCTGCGGCAGCGCCGCCTGCCCGAAGATCGAGAACAGGATCGGCGAGCCCATCTCGGCGGTGACCAGGTCGGCCATCTCCTGCTGGCGCTCGGCGTAGATCGCCGACAGCCGGCCCAGCTTCTCGGCGCGCTCGGCCGGGGTCATGCGCGGCCAGGGACCCTGGTCGAACGCGCGCCGCGCGGCGGCGACCGCGGCGTCGATGTCGGCCTCGGTGCCCTCGGGGACCCGCCCGATGACCTCCTCGGTGTGCGGGGAGATGACGTCGATGGTGCCGGTGCCGGCCGGCGCGGTCCACTCGCCGCCGATGAAGAACCGATCGTGCTGGCGCATGCTGGTGTGCCTCCCCTTGACCGAATGCTTGCTTGGGCACAGCATGGCACGGCGGCCCCGGGGATTGGCAAGAGCCGATGAGACTGCGGTCTCACGCGATCTCCGGGTAGGACGGGGACATGACCGACACCGCGCCGACCGATATCGCGCCGACCGGCACCGCGCTCTGCGACCTCTGGTTCGACCCCGTCTGCCCCTACACCTGGATCACCTCGCGCTGGCTGCTGGAGGCCGCGCGGGTGCGGCCCATCGAGGTGCGCTGGCACCTGCTGAGCCTCGCCGCGCTGAACGAGGGCAAGGAGGAGGACCCCGAGGGCGACACCGAGGGATTCCTGTGGCTGCCCGCCCGTGTCGCGACGGCCGTCGACCTGGAGCACGGCCAGGAGGCGCTGGGCCGCTTCTACACCGCGTTCGGCGAGCGGATCCACCGGGGCGACTGGGACGAGGACACCTTCGCCGACGCCCTCGCCGACGCGGACCTGCCGAGGGGGCTCGCGGAGGCCGCGGGCTCCGAGGAACTGGACGACCGCGTGCGCGCCTCCACCTTCGAGGGCGTGGACCTGGTCGGGCGGCACGTCGGCAGCCCGATCGTGGCCGTGACCCCGCCGGGCGGCGAGCGCGTCGCGTTCTTCGGGCCGGTGCTGTCGCGCATCCCGCGCGGCGAGGAGGCCGGACGGCTCTGGGACGGCGCGCCGCTGGTCGCGGGCGTGCGCGGCTTCAACAAGATCGAGGGGCCGCCCCCGGGCGCCCCCGACTTCTCCTGACGCGGCCCGGCCCGGGGACCCCGCCGCGGGGTCCCCGGGCCGGGGACGGTCGATCAGAGGGATCCGGTCAGCGCGACCCGATCAGCGCGACCGCGTCGGGGCGGCGCGAGCGCAGCAGCTCCTCCAGGGCCGCGGTGCCGGCCGCCGGGTCGGCGAGCCGGCCCTCGTTGTAGTCCTCGACGAGGGCCGCGACGGTCTCGCGGGCGCACGCCTTGTTGGTGCCGATGAAACCGGTCGGTCCGCGCTTGATCCAGCCGGTGACGTAGGCGGCGTCGGCGCCGGTCACGCGCCCGCCGACGTTGGGGACGGTGGCGGTCGCCTCGTCGAACGGCAGCCCCGGCACCGGCAGCGCCCGGTAGCCGATGGAGGCGAGCACCAGCCCGGCCTCGACGTGCTCGGTCCCGCCGGTCGGCACCGCCCGCACCCCGCCCGCGCCGGCCTCCAGGGCGTTGCGCGCGAAGTCCACGCCCTCCCCGGTGACGCGCTCGGGGGCCAGCAGGTACCGCAGCGTGATGCGGCGGCGCGCGCCGGAGGTGTCGCGGGCGGCCAGCTCGCGCAGCAGCCGCAGCTTGTGCCGCACGGTGTGGGAGGTCTCGTCGGCGCCGGTGACGTCGAGGTCGGCCTCGGGGACCGACACCGCGAGGCCCGGCGCGTTCGCCAGCCCGACCAGCTCGGGCAGGGTGAACGCCGAGTGCGCCGGGCCGCGCCGCCCGACCACCACGACCTCCTCGATCCGGCTCGCGCGCAGCGCCGCCAGCGCGGCGGGGGAGATGTCGGTGGCCGCCAGCGCCTCGGGGTCGGAGGCCAGGACGCGGGCGACGTCGAGCGCGACGTTGCCGTTCCCGATCACCACGGCGCGGCGGTGCGACAGGTCGAACGTCCGGTGCGCGTGGTCGGGGTGGCCGTTGTACCAGGCGACGAACTCGGTGGCCGAGACCGCGCGCTCGGCGCCCGCCACCGGCAGGCGGCGGTCGGCGGACGCGCCGACCGCATACACCACCGCGTGGTGGTGCCGCAGCAGCTCCTCGTGCGTGACGTCCTCGCCGATCTCGACGCCGGTGTGCAGGTGGAAGCCGGGCTGCGCCGCGATCGTGTCGAACTGGGCGGTGACCTGCCGGGTCTGCTGGTGGTCGGGCGCGACGCCGGTGCGGGCCAGGCCGTAGGGCACCGGCAGCTTCTCGTAGACGTCCACGCGCGCGCCGGGGACGGTCAGCACCTCGTCGGCGGCGTACATCGCGGCGGGCCCGGACCCGACGATCGCCACCCGCGGCGGCTCGGGCCGCGCCCGGACCGCCAGCGGCGGCGCGACCCTGGCCAGGATCGGCAGGTCGCCGACGGGCCCCGGGCCGTAGAAGTCGGAGTTGATCTCCAGGAACGGCAGCTGGCCCTCGCCGAGCCGGCTGTGCGGCTTGATCGCCCCGACCGGGCACGCGGTCACGCAGGCCCCGCAGTCGACGCACGCGCGCGGGTCGATGTACAGCATCTCCGCGGTGGCGAAGTCCGGCTCGTCCGGGGTGGGGTGGATGCAGTTCACCGGGCAGGCGTAGACGCAGGAGGCGTCGTTGCAGCAGGACTGCGTGACCACGTGGGTCATGGGCGTGTTCTCTCTCGTTCTCTCGCGCGCAGGGGAGGGTCAGGCCGCGGGGCGGGCGGTGCGGTGCGGCTCGCCGCGGTAGCGCGAGGGCTCGCCGTCGATGCCGAGCTTCTTCCACAGCGCGCGCGAGGCGGGGTTCATCAGGCCGATCTCCTCGGCGAGCATCCGCACGTCGCCGAAGTAGTTGCGCATCAGCTCCTGGGACTTGGGGCTGTCCCAGAACGCCTCGCGCATCACCTGGCGGGGGATGCCGAACTTCTTGGCCATGTCGCGCGGCGGCGCCATGATCGCCCCGGCCAGCCAGCGCATGATCACCGGGTAGGCGATCGAGGTGACGGCCTTGCCCGGCCTGCTCTGCCGCTTGACGTGCTCGCGCAGGAAGCGGTGCGCGAACGAGATGTGCCGCGCCTCCTCGGCGATGTGGATCTGCATCGTGCGCAGCAGCGCCGCCGGCCGGTCGTCGCCGCGCCGCACCACGTCCTTCTGGAAGTGGTCGATCGGCTCCTCGCCGGCCAGGATGCCGATGAAGAAGATCACCGGGAGGTAGGCGCCCAGGTGCCAGAAGTGGGAGGTGGCCCGGTAGTCGGCCCGCATGCCGGGGACGTCCTGGCCGGTGCGGTTCACCAGCTCCTGGAACATCTGGATGTGGTTGCACTCCTCGGTCATCTCGTGGAGGCAGTAGCGGAACTCCGGCGTCCCGTTCGGCAGGCGCATCGCGTACTGCATCATGCCGCGGATCAGGACGCTCTCGAACTGCAGGCCGACCTTCTGGATGTTGGCCACCCGCCACAGGCCGATCTCGATCTTCCGCTCCTCGGGCAGCGCCTGGTACCAGGGGTGCGCGCCGAGCGGGTCGCAGTCGTCGGGCAGGATCCAGCGCGGGTCCTTGGGGTCGATCCGGTACTCGGGCGAGTCCCAGTCGATGTCGAGGTAGGGGTCGAAGCGCCGGTTGACCGAGCCCTCCGACAGGGTCCGCAGCACGTCCCGGTACTCCTGGTCGATGATCATGCGCAGCCACCTCTGGGGGAGTCCCGCGTCGCCGCAACGCGGGCAGATTTACGATTGCTCCCTGAACTGTAAAAAGTAAGCGCTCCCTTGGTCAAGGTCGGCGGGGCTTATAGTGGGGTGCGCTACATCACCCCTGCCACCGGCCGGGGAGCGCGGCAAGACACCAAGGGATCCCGTGACCGAACCGGCAACCGGCGCACCGGAGCGCGCTCCCCGACCCGTACGGGAACGCAGGGGCGCCGCGGGCCGCTCGCCCGAGCAGATCCGCGACCTGATCCTGGACGCCGCCGCCGAGTGCCTGGTGGAGGGCGGCTTCGCCAACGGCCGGCTGCTGTCGGCGATCGCGCGCCGCGCCGGGATCTCCCGCCCCACCCTCTACAAGTACGGCGGCAACGTCGACGACATCCGCGAGGCGCTGGTCCGCCGCGAGATCACCGTGTTCGCGCAGGAGCTGATCCCCCGGCTGCGCGACACCGACTGGAGCAGCGACAGCCTGGTCGAGGTGCTGGTGTTCGTGGTCGGCTACGGCCGCCGCCACCCGCTGCTGCAGGCGGCGCTGCGCGACATCCCCGAGATCATCCTGCCGGTGTTCACCGTCAACGCCGAGGCCACCATCCGGCGCATCTCGACGCTGCTGGCCCCGCTCGCCCAGGAGCACGTGGACGCCGGGCGCATCCCGCCGGTGGACCTGCCGCTGCTGATCGACGCGATCTTCCGCGTCGCGGTGTCGCTGATCCTGATCCGCGGCCCGCTCGACCTGGACGACCCCGAGACGCTGCGCGGCTACCTGGACTTCGCGCTCGGCACGGTCGCCGAGCTGCGCCGCAGGCCCGTCGACGCCTAGAGCAGGTGGGCGTTGGGCAGCCGGGCGCGGTCGGCCAGCTCCGGCAGCTGCACCACCTCGACGCCGTGGGCGCGCAGCAGCTCGGCGCCCGTGCCCTCCACGAACAGCGACGGCTCGGTCCAGGCGAACACCACCCGCCGCACGCCCGCGGCCAGGATCAGCGCCGCGCACGTGTGCGACCGCGACTTGCGCCGCCCGCAGGGCTCCAGCGACGAGTAGACCGTCGCGCCGCCGAGGTCCAGCCCCTTGATCTTGGCGAGGGCCGCCTCCTCGGCGTGGTCGTGCGGGTCGCCCTCCCGGGAGTGCCCCCGGGCCAGCTCGCGGCCGTCGCCGTCCACGACCACCGCGCCGACCGAGAACGCCGTGGCGGACGGCGGGCAGAGGGCGGCCAGGTCGCAGGCGAGCTCCAGCCAGGCGCGGTCGCCCGCGCGCCGCTCAGCCACGCTCGCCGCCGACCAGGTAGCGCAGCAGCGCCAGGTTGCCGATGCGGGTGATCTCCTCCAGCCGCATGGGCCGCCCCGGCGCCTGCGGGAACACCCCCGGCCCCGCGAACCGGGGCGCCGACGGGTCGCCGATGAAGAACGGCGCGACCACCAGCTGCAGCTCGTCCGCCAGGCCCGAGGTCAGGAAGCGGGTGTGGACGCCGCCGCCGCCCTCGACCATGAGCCGGCGCACCCCGCGCACGCCCAGGTCGTCGAGCATGGCGGGGAAGGACACCGGGTCGCCGGCGTCGATCACCTCGGCGCGCCCGTCGAGCCGCGCCGCCAGGTCCTGCGCGGCGGGGGAGGCGGAGTAGACGAGCTTGGGCGCCTCGCCGGTGGTGAAGAAGCGCGACCCGGGGTCGAGGTCCCCGCCGGAGGTCACCGTCACCTTGGTGAGGTCGGGCGACTTGCCGCGCGCGACGCGCTTGGCGCGCCGGGCCTCGGACTTGACCAGCAGCTTGGGGTCGTCGTTGCGGACCGTCCCGGCCCCCACCAGGATCGCGTCGCAGGAGGCGCGCACGTCGTCCACGCGGTCGAAGTCGGCGGGACTGGACAGCCGCAGCCGCTCGGGGGAGGCGTCGTCGATATAGCCGTCCACCGACATGGCGCAGCTCAGCAGCACATAGGGGCGCTCGGTCACGGAGTCACTGTAAGGGACACGACATCGGGGCCAGGGCGCTAGGAGCTAACGTCCCGGTTCCTCCCCCTCCGGCCGCGCGACGGCCGTGACCTCCCGGGTTACGGCCGGCCGATAGAAGGATCGGGCCTCAGGCCAGGCAGGTCGGGATCCGGCCGTCGTTGTACTCGGCCATCTCCAGCATCGCCGCCAGGAACTCCACCGGCGCGCCCAGCGGCTCGCCCCGGGCCTCGGAGTAGGCGCGGTGCAGGTTGCCGACCAGGCGCTCGGGGTCGGTCCACTCGCGGTAGGGGCCGAGGTCGGCCTCGCGCGCGACCGCCAGCGGCGGCAGGCCCGCCGCGATGCCGTCGCGGGCCAACTCCTGGAGCCAGCGCAGGTAGCCCTCGGTCCGGTCGATGACGTCGGGGCCGCAGACCGGGCCGTGGCCGGGCACGATCCGCTCCGGGCCCAGGGCGCGCAGCCCGGCGAGTGCGGCCAGCGATCCGGCGACCGAGCCCATCAGCACGAACGGCGTGCCCCCGTTGAAGATCAGGTCCCCGGCGAACAGCACCCGCGCCTCGGGCAGCCACGCCACCGCGTCGCCGGTGGTGTGCGCCGGGCCGGGGTGGATCAGCTCGACGGCCGTGTCGCCCGCGTGCAGCGTCAGCCGGTCGGTGAAGGTGATCGACGGCGGCACCGGCCGGACGTCGCCCCACTCCACCTCGGTCCACAGCTGGGTCAGCAGCAGCCCCTGCTCGGCCATCTCGGCGGCGCAGTTCTCGTGCGCGACGAACACCGCCTCCCCGGCGAACACCCCGTTGCCGTAGGTGTGGTCGCCGTGGAAGTGGGTGTTGACGACCGTGCGGGCCGGCAGCGGCGTCACCGAGGCGATCGCCTCGCGCAGCGCCCGCGCCCGCGCCTCGGTCGCCGCGGTGTCGATCACCGTCACCGCCTCCGGCCCGACCAGGAAGCCGGCGTTGTTCAGGCACCAGGTGCCGTCCGGCTGGATGTAGGCGTGGACGCGGTCGGCGACCTCTTCGAGGCGAGGCGGAGGCGCGCTGGACGGCATGGTCGGCTCCCGGCTGGTCAGGGGAGGACCACGGTACGCCCTCGCGGCGCCCCGACCCCGCACATCGGAGATCGTTTGGGGCGGGTCGGCGTTTCTGGGCCGTATGCGCCCCAGGTGGTGCCTAAGGTATGGGGCGACATGCGATTCCTCCACACCTCCGACTGGCATCTCGGCAGATCCTTCCACCGCGAGGACCTCCTCCAGGCCCAGGCCGCCTTCGTGGACCACCTGGTCGAGACCGTCCGGGCGGAGCGGGTGGACTGCGTGCTGGTCTCCGGCGACGTCTACGACCGCGCGCTGCCCTCGGTCGACGCGGTCCGGCTCTGCGACCAGGCGCTGGCGCGGCTGAAGGCGCTGGGCGCCCGCGTCGTCCTGATCGCCGGCAACCACGACTCCATGCACCGGCTCGGCTTCGGCTCGGCGCTGATGGACGACTCCGGGGTCCACCTGCGCACCGACTTCGCGCGGGTCGGCGAGCCCGTCGTGATCGACGACACCGCGATCTACGGCGTCCCCTACCTGGAGCCCGAGCTGCTGCGCCACGACTGGGAGCTGGACGAGCGCAGCCACGCCGCCGCGCTCACCGAGGCGATGCGCCGCGTCCGCGCCGACGCGGCCGGCCGCGCGCGCTCGGTGGTGCTGTCGCACGCGTTCGTCACCGGCGGCGGCGCCGCCCCCGAGACCAGCGACAGCGAGCGCGACATCTCGGTCGGCGGCTCCTCCCACGTCCCGGTCTCGGTGTTCGACGGCATCGACTACGTGGCGCTCGGCCACCTGCACGGGCGGCAGGCGCTCACCGACCGGGTCCGCTACTCGGGCTCGCCGCTCGCCTACTCCTTCTCCGAGGAGCGCCACCTCAAGGGCTCCTGGCTGGTCGACCTGCACGACGGCGGCATGGAGGCCGCGTTCGTGGAGGCCCCGGTGCCGCGCCGCCTCGCCCGCCTGCGGGGCCGCCTGGAGGACCTGCTGTCGGACCCGCGCCACGAGGCCGTCGAGGACCGCTGGCTCCAGGTGACCCTGACCGACGCGCGCCGCCCGTCCGCCGCGATGGAGCGCCTGCGCCGCCGCTTCCCGCACACCCTGGTCCTCGCCTTCGAGCCCGAGGAGGGCCCCGGCGAGGACGCCCGCACCTGGACCGAGCGCGTCAAGGGCCGCTCGGAGCTGGAGGTGGCGGGCGACTTCGTGGCCGAGGTCACCGACGGGCCCGCCGAGGACGCCGAGCACGACCTGCTGCGCCGCGCGTTCGAGCACTGCCGCGTCAAGGAGGCCCGGGCGTGAGGCTGCACCGGCTGGAGGTCACCGCGTTCGGCCCGTTCTCGGGGACCGAGGAGATCGACTTCGAGGCGCTGTCGGACGCCGGGCTGTTCCTCATCCAGGGCCAGACCGGCGCGGGCAAGACCAGCGTGCTGGACGCGGTCTGCTTCGCCCTCTACGGCGCGGTGCCCGGCGTCCGCAACGACGCCAAGGGCCTGCGCAGCGACCACGCCGCGCCCGGCCTCGCGCCGCGCGTGGTGCTGGAGGCCACGCTGCGCGGCCGCCGCCTGCGGATCACCCGGTCGCCCGCCTGGGAGCGGCCCAAGCTGCGCGGCACCGGCACCACCACCGAGAACGCCAAGGTCCTGCTGGAGGAGCACGACGGCGACTGGACCGGCCTCAGCACCCGCATCGACGAGGCGGGCGACCTGGTCGGCCGGCTGCTGGGGATGAGCAAGGACCAGTTCTGCCAGGTGGCGATGCTGCCGCAGGGCGCGTTCGCCGGGTTCCTGCGCGCCGACGCCGACGAGCGCCGCAAGGTGCTGGAGCGGCTGTTCGCCGCCGAGGTCTTCGCCCGCGTCGAGAAGTGGCTCGCCGACCACCGCGCCGAGGCCCACCGCGAGGCCGAGGAGCTGAGCCGCCGCGCCGAGGCCGTCGCGGGCCGGGTCGCCGAGACCGGCGGGGCCGCCCTGCCCGAGGACGCCGGGATCGGGTTCCTGCCCGCCTGGGCCGCCGAGCTCGCGGGCCACCACGAGGACGTCCTGGCGCAGGCCGACGCGCTGAGCGGCGAGGTCGCCGCCGGCCTGGACGCCGCCAAGGCCGCCCTGGAGCGCGGCCGCGCCCTGGCCGACCGGCAGGACCGGTACGCCGACGCGCTGCGCCGCCGCGACGTGCTGGCCGAGCGCGCCGAGGAGAAGATGCGGATCTCCTCGCGCCTGGAGGCCGCCGAACGCGCCGGGCGCGTCGCGGGCCTCATCCGGCAGACGCGCCACTACGCCGAGAACGCCGAACGCGCGCACCGCTACGCCGACTACACCCGCTCCCTGGTCAACGCCCTGGTCGCGCCCGGCGCCGCCGAGGACGTGCTGGTCAAGGCCGAACGCGACCGCCGCGACGAGATCGCCGCGCTGGAGGGCCGCCGCGCCGACGCCGAGCGCCTGCGCCGCCACGACGCCGACCGCGCCTCCCTCACCGAGGAGCGCGCCGCCCTGGAGCCCCGCCGCGACGACCTCGCCGCCCGCCTCGCCGCCCTGCCCGACCAGGTCAGGCAGCGTGCCCAGGAGCTGGAGGAGGCCCGCCTCGCGGCCGCCGCCCAGCCCGGCGCGCGCGCCGCCGTCGCCGAGGCCGAACGCCGCCTGACCGCGGGCCGCCGCCGCGAGACCGTCCAGGAGCTCCTCGGCCAGGCCGAGGACGCGCGCCGCGCCGCCGTCGACACCGCTCAGGAGGCCGTCGACCGCGCCCAGACCCTGCGCCAGGAGCGCCTGGACGGCATGGCCGCCGTCCTGGCCGCCGAACTGGTCGCGGGCGAGCCGTGCCTGGTCTGCGGCTCCCGCGAGCACCCAGAGCCGCTGTCCACGCTCGCGATCGTCCCCGACGAGGACGAGGTGGACCGCGCCCAGACCGAGGCCGACCGCGCCCAGCGGGAGCGCGAGAAGGCCGAGACCGAGGTCACCAGGCTGCGCACCGAGCACGAGCACCTGCTCGCCACCACCGGCGACACCGCCGTCGAGGCCCTCACCGACGACCTCGACGCCGCCCGCTCCGCGCTCGCCGCCGCCGAGGCCCGCGCCGACGAGGCCGCCCGCCTGGAGACCGCCCACCAGCGGGCCGAGCAGGAGCTGGAGCGCACCCGCGCCGACCACGACGAGATCGTCCGCCGCCTGACCGAGATCCGGGCCCGCGACGGCGAGCTGGCCGCCGAGCAGCGCCGCCTCACCGCCGAGCTGGACCGGGCGCGCGGCGACGACCCGTCCCTGGACGACCGCGTCGCCCGCCTCACCAGGGAGGCCGACGCGCTGCAGGAGGCCGTCGAGGCCACCAAGACCGCCGCGGCCGCCGCGCGGACCCTCGCCGAGTCCCGCGAGGCCGAGGCCGCCCAGCTCGACGAGCAGGCGTTCCGCTCCGCCGAGGAGGCCCTGGCCGCCGAACTGGACGACGAGGACCAGGGGCCGCTGCGCGACAAGGTGCGCTGGTTCGACCGGGAGGACGCGGTCGTCCGCGAGCTGCTCGGCGACCGCGACCTGGCCGCCGCGTCCGCCGAGCCCGCGCCCGACCTGGACGCGCTGCGGGGCGCGCTGGAGCTGGCCGAGGCCGCCCGCACCGCCGCCGCGTCCGCCGCCGCCCAGGCGCGCCGCCGCCGCGACCGCCTCACCGAGCTGCGCGCCGGGCTGGACGCGGCCGTGGCCGCCTGGCGCCCGGCCGCCGAGGCGCACCGCGTCGCCGAGCGACTGGCGGGCCTCGCCTCCGGCAAGTCGACGGCCAACCGCCTGTCGATGTCGCTGTCGGCCTACGTGCTGGCGGCCCGCCTGGAGCAGGTCGTCGCCGCCGCCAACGAGCGCCTCGCGCGCATGTCGGCGGGCCGGTACGAGCTGGAGCACACCATCGACAAGGCCGCCGGGGTCCGCAAGAAGGGCGCGGGCGGCCTCGGCCTGCGCGTGGTGGACGCCTGGACCGGCCAGGACCGCGACCCGGCGACCCTGTCGGGCGGCGAGTCGTTCATCACCTCGCTCGCCCTGGCCCTCGGCCTCGCCGACGTGGTGACCGCCGAGGCGGGCGGCGCGGAGATCAACACGCTGTTCGTGGACGAGGGCTTCGGCACCCTGGACGAGCAGTCCCTGGACGAGGTGATGGACGTGCTGGACGGCCTGCGCGACGGCGGCCGCGCGGTCGGCATCGTCAGCCACGTCGCCGAGCTGCGCGCCCGCATCCCGGCCCAGCTCCGCCTGACCAAGGGCCGCAACGGCTCTAAGGCGCGAGTCTGGACCTGACCCCGGCGAGCATCTCCCGCAGCCGGTCGTCCGCCTCGATCATCGTGCCGGCGGTGCCGGTGCCCACGGCGCTCCGGTCGCCCTCGGCCAGCGCGTCCAGCTCGGGCAGCAGGCCGGCGGCGGCCGCGCCGAGCGCCTCGACCGCCTCCGGCAGCCAGGGGCCGGGCCCGAGCCGCTCCAGCCGGGCGCGCACCGCGTCCAGCAGCGGCCCGGTGCTCCCGTCGATCCGGCGGAGGGCGAGCGCCGCCCCGAACCCGAAGTAGGGGTCACGGGCCTGCTCGCGCAGCGCGGGCGCCAGCTCCGCGGCCGCCGGGCCGAGCCGTCCGGCCAGCGCGGCGGCGCGTTCGGCGACCTGCCGGCCGCGCGCGAGCACCTGCCCGGCGGCCAGCAGCGGGACCCCGGTCTCGCCGGTGGCGTCCAGCAGGAAGCCGACGGCCTCGATCCGCTCCTCCCGCGCCTCGAAGCCCTCGACGTCGAGGCGGGCGATCTCGCGCAGCGCGGGGACGAGGCCGTCCAGCGGCATCCCGTGCGCGGCTGCCGTCCGCGCGGCCACCAGGACCTCCCCCGCTTCGGCGGCGGCCAGCAGGCCCGCGGCCACCGACCCGTCGTCCTCGGCCTCGCGCCGCCGCAGCGCGTCGAGCGGGACGTGCCCGGCGGGCAGGTGCCCCACCACGAATCCGGCCGCCTGCCGTACGTCCACGTCCGGATCGTCCAGCAGCGCCACCAGCCGCTCCGCGCCCGCCTCCAGGGCCCCGCGCACCGCCTCCAGCACCTCGGGCCCGGCGTCCTCGCTCTCGGCGATCATGCACAGCTGCCAGAGGATCCTGCGCCGCCGCGGCACGTCCGGCCCGCCCGCCAGCGCGATCAGGAACGGCACGGCCACCGGCGTCGCGGTGTAGAGGGTGCCCTGGTGGGTGATGCTGGACGCCAGCTCCTCCAGCGCCTCGCGGGCGGCCTCCTCGTCCGGCCCGACCGCCTCCCGCAGCAGGCGCGGCACGTCGCCGGCCTCCCCGTAGGCGTGGTGCACCGAGGTCCAGTCGACGTCGTCGAGCCCGTCCAGGGCGGCGAAGGTCATGGAGCCGCAGGGTAGCGGGCGGTTCCGACGTCCGGCCGCCGCGCCGCCCACCAGATCAGCGCCGCCGCGCCCAGCAGCGCGATCGTGTTGTGCGCGTACTGCCGCACCGCGCCCACGTCCCCGAGCGGCGTGACGAAGAACGCCGTGGCCGCCATGGCCAGCACCGCCCCGCCCGCCAGCGCGATCACGTGCCGCCGACCCCACCGCGACGACCGCCCGCCCCACCAGGCCCCCGCCGCCGCCACCAGCAGCGCGACGCATCCGGCGAAGCCCGCCCACGAGGACGGCATCAGGTTGAACGCGGCCGCGCATCCCAGCGCGGCCGCCCCGACGACCCAGGGGCCCGGCACCGCGAAGTCGCGCCGCGCCGCCTGCCGCCGCCCGAACACCAGGGCCCCGGCGAGCAGCGCCAGCGCCACCCCGGCCGCCGAGGCGACCTGCCGCCCCGACGCCATGTCGCTGGCGTGCTTCAGGTGGTCGTCCAGGATCAGCGCGGCCGCCGCCAGGTACAGCAGCCCCGCCGCCAGCAGCCCGGGCCACCGCAGCCACGGCTCCCGGCCCCGCCCGCCCGCCAGCGCCTCGGCCAGCACGATCGGCGCGCAGAAGCTCCACACGATGTGCCCGACGACGAACGAGGCCGCCATGTACGGCGAGAGCCCCAGCGGCTCGATCAGCGTCGGCCGCAGCATCTCGTCCCAGTAGGGCACCTCGCGGTAGCTCATCGCGAACATGCTCTGGTCGACGACGCCGGCCTGCACGATCCCGGCCGCCGCCGCCATCGCCGCGATGCCGGGCCATCCGATCCCCAGCCGCCGCGCGGCCTCCCGGATGAGCAGCGCGACGCACCCGTACAGCGGCCCCAGGATGAGCAGCCCGCCCAGCAGCGCCAGCGGGTCTCCGGTGGTGTTGTCATAGCCCGACAGCGACTCGGCGAACAGCGGCGACAGCACGACCAGGCCGAGGGCGGCCGCACGCCGCGCCCAGCGGTCCCGTTTCAAGGTCTTCACGTCTCGCAGCCTCGCCCGCCGCGCGGTGGGCCCGCGACGGCCACAGGGCGCGCCGTCCACCGACCAAAGTCGTGCGGGCCATGAACGAACGAGGACCCCGCGTGGCGGCCCCAGGCTCCGGTGTCGTCACGGAGGGGCTGGGGAGCGGTGGGGAGGGGAGCGGAGGGGGGAGAGGGGCGGCGGGGCGCCGCGGCCGGCCACACGCGCCCGTGGCCGGCTGCCCGTCGGACCGTCGTTACAGGTCGGAGGCGATGATCTTCTCGATGTTCCGTTCGGCGAGCGCCGTGATGGACACGAACGGGTTGACGCTGGTGTTGCCAGGGATCAGGGCGCCGTCGATGACGTACAGGCCCGGGTGGCCGTGCAGGCGGCCGTGGTTGTCGGTGGCGCGGTTCAGCACGGCGCCGCCGAGCGGGTGGTAGGTGAGGTGGTCGCCCCAGACCTTGGAGGTGCCGAACAGGTCGGTCCGGTAGATCGTGCCCTCCTTGCGGTTGATCTTGTCGAAGATCGTCTTGGCCATGTCGATGGAGGGCTGCTTCCAGGCGCTCTGCCAGTCCAGCTCCGCCCGCCCGGCCGCGGCGTTCCAGGAGAACCGGGCGCGGTTCGGGTTCTTGGTGATCGACAGGTAGAACGAGGCGTAGGTCTCGATCCCGGTCGGTAGCGGCGCGACCTCGGCGAACGCACCGCCGGCGGCCCAGTTGTCGATGCCGCCGGTCGGGATGGACGACTGCAGGCTCCCGGTCGCGTCCCACATGTGGTTGGCGCGGCCGCACATGACGTTGCCGTTGTCGCCCCAGCCCCTGCCGATCTCGTCGTTGAGGTTCGGCAGCGCGCCGGTGGCCTTCAGCTTCACCAGCAGCTTGCTGGTGCCGACGCTGCCCGCGGCGAAGAACACCCGGTCGGCGGTCACGGTCTTGGTCGCCGCGACGCCGCCGGTGGTGGTGAGCTGGTCGATCGCGACGGTGTAGCCGCCGCCCGCCGCCGGGGTGACCGAGGTGACCTGGTGCAGCGGGGAGATGGTGACCCGGCCGGTCGCCCGGCACTTGGCGAGGTAGGTCTGCTGCAGCGACCTCTTGCCGTGGTTGTTGCCGTAGAGGATCTCCCCGGCGAGCGCGGACTTGGGCGCGGTCCCGGCGGCCTCCCGCTTCATGTGGTCCCAGTCGTACACGGTGGGCACGAACAGGAACGGGAAGCCGGACCGCTGGGCGTGCTTGCGGCCGACGCGCGTGTACTGGTAGCAGGCGGCGGTCTCGAACCAGGCCGGGTCGATGGTGCTCGCCCCGAGCTCGGCGTTGGCGCGCGGATAGTAGGTGCGGTACATCTCCTCGGCGTCGACCGAGGGGAGGACGGCGGCGAAGTTCTCCCGCCGCGGGGTGACCGCCATGCCGCCGTTCACCAGCGAGCCGCCGCCGACGCCGCGGCCCTGGTAGACGGTGATCCCGCTGAACTCCTCGGCGTCCAGGATGCCGGTGTAGCGGGAGATGGAGCGGTCGATCGGGAAGCCGAGGAAGTTGCTGAGCGGCTGCTTGGTCCTGGTGCGCAGCCAGAACGACCGGCTGTCGGGACTGGTGGTGTTGGCGAAGATCTTGCCGTCGGAGCCCGGGGTGTCCCAGGCCATGCCCATCTCGACCATGTGGACGTCGACGCCCGCCTGGGCGAGCCGCAGCGCGGCGACCGAGCCGCCGTAGCCGGTGCCGATCACCAGGACCGGGACGCGCGCCCCGGACGGGATCGACTCGGTCACGGACGCGGTGGCGCGGCCGCCGAGCGCCGCGACTCCCAGGATAGAACCTGTTCCAACGATGAAACTGCGGCGTGACAGGCCGGTAAAGCCGGTGTCACCTCGGATGGGACCGCCCATGTGATGCTCCTCACTCTCGTTGAGTGAGAACATGTTCTATCTGGAATGTGAAGCGCGTCACTACCTACTCAAGAGTAATTTTCATGTCTTCCGGGATCGGGGCCCCGCGAGCCCGCGCCGCCGCGTCGGGGCGCGCGTCAGGGCTTGCGCGCCACGCCCGCCAGCAGCCACCCGGTGGCGGGCGGGTGCGGCCGGTCCGGACGCCAGTCGGCGGCCGGGACCAGGCCGGGCGGCAGCGGCTCCAGCCCGTCGAAGCAGGAGGCCAGCACCTCCCGGGACCGGAAGTCGACCCGCACGCCCGAGGCGCGCATCAGCTCCCGGTTGACCTCCAGGTCCCGGGGCGTGAGCGCCTCGTCGGTGAAGTCGCAGAGCGCCAGGTGCCCGCCCGGCGGCAGCGCGTCGCGGAACGCCCGCACCGTCCGCAGCGCCACCGCGTCGTCGCCGACCAGGCCCAGCGTCGCGATCAGCAGCACGCCCACCGGCCGCGACAGGTCCAGCAGCGCGGTGACCTCGGGATCGGCGAGGATCGCGGCGGGCTCGCGCACGTCGGCGCAGACCGCCGTCGCGCCCGGCACCGGCCCCAGCAGCGCCTGGTAGTGCACCACCGCGACCGGGTCGTGGTCCACGTAGACGGTGCGGCACCCCGGATCGGCGGCCAGCGCGACCTCGTGCACGTTGCCCCGGCCCGGCAGCCCGCAGCCCAGGTCCAGGAACTGCCGCACCCCGGCGTCCAGCATGGCGCGCACGGCGCGGCGCATGAACTTGCGGTTCTCGCGGGGCAGCAGCCGCGCGGCGGGCAGCTCCCGGTAGGCCTGCACGGCGGCCTCGCGGTCGGCGGCGTAGTTGTCCTTGCCGCCCAGGGCGAAGTCGTAGATCCGGGCGCTGGCCGCCTCGGAGGTGTGGCGGTGGGGCATGGGGGCGGTCCCTCGGCTGTACGGGGTCGAGAGGACGGCCCACCCTAGTGCAGGAGTGACCTACGGGTCACCTGATGTTCACGAGATGTGCTGGAGGATGACGTCGTGCACGTGGTGGCTCTTGTGGTCGCCGCGGAACTCCACCACGTAGGTCTGGGTGCCCACGTGCACCGCGATCGACCCGGTGGAGAAGTAGCCCCCGGCCCACGACTTGTTGCTCAGCACGCTCACCGAGGTGATCTTGTTGTAGGGGATGCTGGTCAGCGCGACCTTCTTGCCGACGAACGAGGTGTCCTGCACGATCACCCGCCGGTCGGTGAGGCCGATGAAGCCGGTGCCGGCGCCGATCGCGTCGTAGACGGCCACGATCTGCTCGCCGGGCAGCAGCCCGCTCTCGATCTGCTTGAGCTGCCCGGAACGGTCGTGCGGGACGCGGCTCGCCATGCGCGGCTCCTCGGTTCGAACGGCCGGGCGAGGGGCGCCCGGCCCGTCACCCCGTCAACGGCCGGGCGATGATCAAGGTTCCGCGCTACAGGTACAGGCCGGTGCCGTGCTCGGGGCGCTCGGAGGCGATGGCGTGCAGGTCGCGCTCGCGCATGACCAGGTAGTTCTCGCCCTGGATCTCCACCTCGTACTGGTCCTCGGGGTGGAACAGCACCCGGTCGCCGACCTTGACGGTGCGCACGTGGTGGCCGACCCCGCAGACCTCGCCCCAGTGGAGCCGGTTGTTCTGCTCCACGGTGGCGGGGATGACGATCCCGCCGGAGCTGCGGCGCTCGCCCGCGTCCTTGTCGCTACGGATCATGACGCGGTCGTGCAGCATCTGGACTTCGAACTTGGACTCGGACACGCTGGGAGTTTATCCGCCCGCCGGACCCAGGGCGGCCCACGAGTCGGCGATGATCTCCCGCAGCGCCGAGCGGGCCGGCCGCCAGCCGAGGTCGCGGCCGATCGCGGCGGCGTCGCTCAGCAGCAGCGGCGGCTCGGGCTGCGGCGGCCGGTGCACCACCGGCACGGGCCGTCCGGTGACCTCCGCCACGGCCGCGACCACCTCGGCCACCGACGCGGCCGCGCCGCCGCCCACGTTGTAGACGCGCTCCTGCCCGGGCCGAACGGCCTCGACCGCGGCCACGTGCGCGGCGGCCAGGTCGTCCACGTGCAGGTACTCGCGCACCGCCCCGCCGTCGCCGTTGACCTCCAGGTGCGGCGCCCGCCCGGCCGCCACCGCCAGGGCGCGCGGGATCAGCCGGGTCGGGTCGGGGTCGGGCCGGCCGTCCACCGACCCGGCGACGTTGAAGGTGCGCAGCACCACCGCGCCGATCGCGCCGGTGCGCGCGTAGGAGCGGACGACCTCCTCGGCGGCGAGCTTGGAGGACCCGTACGGGCTGGTCGGCGCGGGCGGCTGCGTCTCGGGGATGGGCTGCAGGTCGGGCGCGCCGTACACCGCGGCCGTCGAGCCGTACACCACGCGCGTGGGCGGCGTCGCGGACCCGTCCTTGCGCACCGGCGGCAGCGCCCGCAGCAGGTTGACGGTGCCCTGCACGTTCACGGTGAAGAACCCCAGCGGGTCGGCGAACGACTCGCGCACCCGCGTCAGCGCCGCCAGATGGCACACCGCGTCGTAGGGCCCGTCCAGCACCGCCGCCAGCCCCTCGGCGTCGAGCAGGTCGCCGATGATCGGCCGCACGCCGCGCGGCAGCGGTCGCCCCGGATCGCGCACCAGCCCCGTCACCCGGTGCCCGGCGGCGAGCAGCCGCCGCCCCACCGCGTACCCCACGTACCCCGCCGCACCCGTGACCAGCACCCGCATGGCCGCTCCTCCCCGTCGCCCCCCAGCATCCCCGCTGTCAGCGGGTCGGGGCAACGCGCGACCCCGAGCCCTCCACGCCGTGGTCGGCGTCGCGCTCGTAGCGGGGGAAGGCCGCGAGCGCCGCCAGCGCCAGCGCGAAACCGCCGGTGCGCAGCACGAACGGCAGCGTCTCGCGCGGCCAGGTGTCACCGAACAGCACCATGCTGCTCACCACCAGGTACGTCCGGCCGATCACGGTCAGCACCGTCGCCACGACCGCCACCCGGCAGCGCTGCAGCGCCACCTGGAGCTGGCCGAGCGCGATCGCCGCCATCCCGACCGTCAGGTACGGGTAGGGCGACTCCAGCACCGCCTGCACGCTGCGGGTGCCGTCGTAGACGATCGACATGCCGCGGATCCCGGCCTCGGCGAGCCCGGCGCAGGCGCCCGCGCCGATCCCGTAGGCGACCCCGGCCAGCTTGCGGGCGTGCCGGCCGCCCGCGCGCCGGTCGCCGACCAGCCACACCAGCCCCGCCACCACGAACGCCGGGGCCATCACGCCCAGCATCAGCCACGGGTCCCGCAGCGTCCCGACCAGGGTGGCGTCGGCGGTGGGCCGCCCCGCCCCGTCGGCCGACAGCCCGATCAGCACCGTGGCCAGCACGAACAGCGCGACGCTGGCCCACTCGCGCGGGCTGAGCCGCTCGCCCAGCACCAGCACCGCGTACCCGACCAGCAGCACCAGGCTGAGCGCGAACACCGGCTGCGCGACCGCCAGCGACACCGCCGAGAACGCCACCACCTGGTAGGCCAGCCCGACGAACAGGATCACCCCGCCGAGCAGCCACACCGGGTCGGTCAGCATGTGCCGCGCCACGTGGAACGGGCGGCTGCCGCGCAGCGGCGGCATCCGCGCCCCGGCCGCGCGGAACACCAGGAACGCGGTGTAGTAGGCGCTGGTCGCCAGCAGTGCGAGGGCGGCGTAGCCCAGGTCGCGAGCCATCGGGGAGGGGCCTCTCGGTAGACCGTCGCCGGTGGGCAGTAACCCTGCCGTGCCGGACCGCCGGGTGACAAGACCGTCACCGCGCCGAAAGGCCCCCTGGCGGATCAGTCGTAGCGGCGGCCGGTGCGCGACGACAGCTTCCCGACCAGGTCCCGCGGCACCAGCCTGCTGAGCCCCACGATCGCCTTGTACTGCGCGCCGGGGACGCTGACGACCGCGCCGCGCCGCAGGTCGCGCAGGGCCGCGTCCACGACGGCGTCCCGGTCGAGCCACATGAACTCCGGGATGCCCGACACGTCCATCTTGGCGCGCTCGTGGAACTCGGTGCGCACGAACCCCGGGCACAGCGCCATCACGCGCACGCGCGCCCCGCCCGCGCGGCCCGCGATGTCCTGCGCGACGCCCTGGCTGAAGCTCACGACCCACGCCTTGGACGCGCCGTAGGTGCCGCGCGTGGCGAACGCCGCCACCGACGACACGTTGACGACGCCGCCCCGCCCGCGCTCCAGCATCCCGGGCAGCGCCGCGTGGGTGAGCCGCAGGACGGCCTCGCAGTGCACCTTCAGCATGGTGGTCTCGTCGGCGGCCGGGACGTCGAGGAAGGTGCCCTTGTTGCCGAACCCGGCGTTGTTGACCAGCAGGTCCACGCCCTCGGCGAGGCGGGCTTCGGCGGCGGCGATCCCCTCGTCGGTGGCGAGGTCGGCCACCAGCGTCTCGGCGCGCACGGCGTAGGTGGCGCTCAGCTCGCGGGCGGTGGCGTCCAGGCGCTCGGCGTCGCGGGCGAGCAGGACGAGGTCGAATCCGTCGGCGGCCAGGCGGCGGGCGAAGGCGGCACCGATCCCCGCGGTGGCGCCGGTGATGAGAGCAGTCGGCATGGTCCGAGCCTAGAGCCCGGCCCGCTGCTCTTCGACGATCTTGTCCTCGGGCAGGTTGACCACCTCCGACATCGTCCTGTTGCTGATGCCCTCCTGCTTGACGGCGGCGAAGAACTTGTGCGCCGCAGGCCCGTCCACGCCCTGCGGGTCGGCGGTGACCTCGGCCTGGAGGTTGAGCGCGTGGTAGGTGATCTTGACGGCGTCGTTCACGTTCCTGACGTTGCGGTGCACGAAGTCGAACAGCGACGCGCCGGTCTCGAACGGCGCCCGGAACCCGGCGGCCTTGCACCACGCCTCGAACCCCATGCCGTAGCGGCCGAACACCAGCACCGCGAGGCCGTAGCCCGCCGGCTTCTTGTCGTCCGGTGCGTCGTCGAGGGTCACCATCGGCTCGCACACGTACAGCAGCCGGTTGGTCATCTGGTGGCACTGGCCGTCCCAGTTGCGGAAGCCGCTGGCGCGCACCCCGCTCGTCTGCACGCCGTTGACGTCGTTGTGGCCGTAGACCTCCTGGTAGGGGTGCTGGGGGTCGATGGGGCGGCCGGTCGCCATCCGCACGGCCGCGTGCAGCGAGCAGTGCGCGGTGATCACGTCCTCCACGGTGCCCGGCCCCCCGTGCCCGCCGGCGTTGTCGAAGTAGGTGGTCAGGTGCGCGCCCGTCACCCGGTTCCACGTGTGGTCGAACCAGCCCCTGGTCACCTGGTCCTGGGTCGGGGCCTTCCCGACGTGCATCATGGAGTCGGCGCCGTTCTGCGCGGGGTAGGGCAGTGGGATGTAGCTCTGGGACGGCATCACCATCCGGCCGCCGCCGCCCTCGGGGGTGTTGTGGTAGGTCGCGGCGACCGAGGGGTCGTAGACCTGGATGTCGTCCACCACCCAGGTGTCGTTCCAGAACCAGTTGTCGGCCCCGTACCGGACGTTGATCCCCTGGACCACGCCGACGCCGGCCAGCGTGACCTTGAACTCGTCCATGTTCCCGCTCTCGAACGGGTCGGAGTGGGTCCGCGACTTCTTCAGCTCGACGTACTTGCTGCTCATCGTGTCGCCCACCAGCGCGATCTCGACCTTGTCGTCGGTGCCGCTGAGCAGGGCGTCGCTGGTGTAGACGCGGACGAG
The DNA here is from genome assembly GCA_050936435.1 of Spirillospora sp. CA-253888. Lineage (GTDB taxonomy): Bacteria > Actinomycetota > Actinomycetes > Streptosporangiales > Streptosporangiaceae > Spirillospora. The sequence continues at coordinate 958,428 of JBNJMT010000001.1, read as the reverse complement.
GTAGTCGACGGTCTTGGCCGCCGACGCGGCGACGGTCCGTCGTTCGGCCGGCTGATAGGGGGCCATCGTCCACTCGGACTCGGGCCCGCGTTCATCGCTGCGCCCCAGCACCGCCGCCCCGTCCCGGCCCATCACCACCGGCAGATGGGAGGAGGCGTGCAGCAGGCGGCCCTGGTCGAAGACGAAGGACTGGGCGGAACCGGCGGGATCGAGCCGGGCCAGCGCCAGGGCCGCGCCGGGCGCGGCCCGCCCGCTGACCGCCAGCGCCGCGCCGTTCGCGGCGTTGACCAGGGCGGAACGCACGCGGAACCACAACTCGGCAGGGGCGTCGTCGGTCTTCAGAGCGGCGCGCACCCGCGTGTAGCCGTCGCCCGCGGCCGCCAGGACCCGGGGCTGCCTGCCGCTCCAGAGGAACTGGGCGTTGGACAGCGTGACGAACTGCTGGGACGCGTGGCCCCGGCGGGCGTCGTCCAGCACGAGGCGGGCCGGGTCCAGTTCGTGGTCCACCGCCAGCGCGAGGGAGGGGGCGCCGACCGGCCGGATCAGACCGTCATCGCCGAACGTCCAGGACTGCCCGCCCGGCTCGTCCAGGACGACCCCCGCTCCCCGGACGAGGTCCCCCTGGACGCTGATCGCCAGGCCGGAGAGCATCTGCACGATCTGGGAGCCGTCGTAGAGGCAGTAGTCGTCGTGCACCCCGGGCGCCTTGGGAGCCAGGGTGACCGGGGCCCCGGGACGGCAGTCCGGCGTGTAGAGGATCTGCCCGGAGGCGATGTGGAGGAGCATTCCGCAGTCGGTGTGCCGGGGCCGGAGCACGCCGCGGTACTCGACCGACGCGCCGCCGTCCGGCTGGTACCGGCCCAGGAAGCAGTACCCCGGCCGCGAACCGCCCGAGAGTGCGAAGGTGACGCTCCCCCGCGTCGGATTCCCCTCGGCGGCCCAGGTGACGGTGTTCCCGGCGATCACCGCGCCGGTCAGCACCTGGTCGCCCTGGACGACGTAGCCGGCGCCGGTCAGCCGCAGCGGCGCGGCGGGGGACCGGTCCTGCCCGCGTTCGGTGTCGTAGGCGCCGCCGAACAGGAAGAGCATGGGCGGCGCGTTGCCCGGACCCACCGGAGGCGCGTCGGTGGAGGGCCGCACCACGCCCTCGGGATGGGCGTTGTTGCGACCGGCCGTGAAATCGAGCGGCTGACCGCCCTCCAGCGGCCAGTAGCCGACCAGGCCGGCGGTACCGGGCGGCGGCACGGTGCCGAGCGCCGCGGCGATCTCCCCTGCGGAACGGGCACGGTTCCACAGCCGCACCTCGGCCAAAGATCCGGTGAACTCCCGATACCGCTCCTCGGGCCGGTCCACGCTGCCGAGCGTCACCCGCTGGGGGTTGTCCACGTTCACCGGCGGCCGCGCGCCACCGCCGGTGCTCCCCTCCACCTGGACACCGTCGAGATAGAGGACGAGGACCGCGCCCTGGCGCACCGCCGCCACGTGGTGCCACACGCCGTCGCACACCGCCGTCGCGACGCTGTCGAACCCGAAGACCCCGGGACCGTCGCAGGTGGCGAACCCGATCGTCCCATCCGGCCGCGCCACCAGCCAGAACCCGCCGCCGTCCATGCCCTGCTTGCCGAAGACGGCACCGCCGGCCAGGGTCCGCACCCACGCCTCGACGGTGAAGTCCCCGGTCCCGAAGGCGTAGTCGGCGCTGTCACCGGCGAACAGGTAGCCGCCGTACTCCAGATGGTAAGAAGCGAGTCCCATGGAAGCCCCCCCGCGCGCGCTTCACCTGCCCGGCGCAGAGGAAACGCCTGATAGAGGAAGGAATGCCCCTTCCCGGGCATCGCTACGGGCGGCCGACGGCAAAGACTAGGCCGGCCTGCGCACGACGAAGTCCCGGGGGTCGGGCCGCCGGGTCGCCCTGCGGTAGGCGAAGGTGAACCCGGGCCAGTTGTTGACGACCTTGCCGCCGGAGGTCATGTACCAGCTGTCGCAACCGGCCTCCCACACGGTGTCGCGGAGGCGGTCCTGCATCTCGCGGCCGAACGCGTCCTGCACGTCGGACCGCACGTCGATCCAGTCGAACCGGTTGCGGCGGATGGCCTCGACGCACCCCATGACGTACCGGAACTGCGACTCCAGCATGTAGATGATGCTGTTGTGGCCGAGGTTGGTGTACGGCCCGTAGAGCAGGAACAGGTTGGGGAACCCGCTGACGGTGATGCCGAGATGGGCCTCGGCGCCGTCGCGCCAGCGCTCGTTCAGCTCCCGCCCGCCGCGACCGGTGACCTTCATGGGGGCCAGGAAGCCGGTGGACTGGAAACCGGTCGCGTGCACCAGCACGTCGGCGGGATGCTCGACACCGTCCCCGGTGACGACGCCCCCGGGCGTGATCCGCTCGATCCGCTCGGTCACCAGCTCGACGTTCGGCCTGGTCAGCGCCGGATAGTAGTCATTGGAGATCAGGATGCGCTTGCAGCCCATCGGGTAGTCGGGCTCCAGCCTGGCCCGCAGCCCCGGGTCGGGGACCTGCCCGTGCATGTTCCTGCGGAACTGCCGGGCCATCACCTCCATCAGCTTCGGGTACTTCACGAAGCCGAGCGCCCGCGACTCGTACAGCGCGTAGATCTTGGCGCGGCTCAGCCCGTGCGCACCGGGCACCGCCGCCAGCACGGCCTTCTCCCACTCGCGGTAGGGCCGGTCCGCCTTCTGGATGACGTAGGGCGCCGACCGCTGGAACACCGTCAGCCGCCCGGCGACCCGGGCGACCTCGGGAACGATCTGGACCGCGCTCGCCCCCGTCCCGATCACCGCCACGCGCCGGCCCGCCAGCTCCACCCCGTGGTCCCAGCGCGCCGAGTGGAAACTGGGCCCGGCGAAGGAGCCGAGCCCCTCGATCTGCGGCAGCGCGGGCCGGTTGAGCTGCCCGCACGCGGAGACCAGGATGCGCGCGGACAACTCGCCGTCGGTGGTGGAGACGCGCCACAGGGCGGCGCCCTCGTCGAACCGTGCCTCGGTGACCTCGGTACCGAACCGGACGTGCGGCAGCACCTCGTACTTGCGGGCGCAGTGCCACAGGTACTCCAGGATCTCCGGCTGCGGCGGGAAGCGGCGGCTCCAGTCGGTCTTGGGCTCGAACGAGAACGAGTAGAGGTGGGAGGGGACGTCGCAGGCCGCGCCGGGATAGGTGTTGTCGCGCCAGGTGCCGCCGAGCCCGCCGGCCTTCTCCAGGATCACCACGTCATGGATCCCGGCCTGCTTCAGCCGGATCGCCATGCCGATGCCACCGAACCCGCTTCCGATGATCACCACACTGTGCGCCGCGCCCATGTGCCGTCCCGAATCTCGTTCTGCCATCGACGCCCCGAGCGTAGATGACCAGCAGGTCATCTGAACAGGACGCCGGGATTGCCCCGTGTCCGACGTCTGTGCACCGACTTCGACGTGCGAGCCGCACCCAACCAACAATCTGAGCCCCGCGCCCAGGACGGGACCACGAAGCCCAGCCGCCACGGCGGGGGCGCGGGGGCGGAGCCCCTGCCGTGTGAAGCAAGCAGGGCGGCGCAGCCGTCGTTTGTTGGGGGGTGTGGGGGGCTTGCCCCCTGCCGGGGTTGTAGGGGCGGGCCCCTGCCCGGGTCTCGCCCGCCCGGAGCGAGCGCCAGCGAGTGAGGACGGGTGAGCCCCGGCACCGGGGGGTGTGGGGGGTCGTCCACCCACAATGACACGCCGCTTTCGCCGAGGTCGCTGCACCGACGGTATCTGTGGGGGTCTACACGGACCCACCCAGCTCAACCCCGCGCGGGTTTGCCCACGCAACCAACAACCCCAGCCCCGCGCGGGGTTGGTGCACGCGCGCCCCAGCCCCAGCCCCAGCCCCGCGGGGGCTTGCCCACGCACCCAACAACCCCAATCCCGCGCGGGGTCGGGTGCACATCCGCGCCTACCTGAGCCGCGCGGGGGTTTTGCGCACCCGGCCAACAACCTCAACCCCGCGCCCGACCAGCCACCTCAGTCCACGCTCTGCACGTGACCAGCACCCCTGGCCCCGGCCCGCACGGGTTTGCCGACCTGACCAACGACCTCAACCTGCGCGCGGTTAGGCAGTGTTTCAACATCCCGGCCCACAGCACTCGCCTGGCGGCTCGCACCCTGACCGTGCCTTGGCGAGTGCAACATTGCTTCGCGATCTGCCCTGGCAGAGCTCGCCTCCGGCATCGCCCCACCGAGACAGTCAGTCACTCGCGCGACGCCTGAGGCCTTTGAGACAAGCCCTAGCGGCCGACATCCAGCGCCCGGAGGGCTCCTAGCCCTTCGGGAGCCCCTTCAACGGAAGGCACTGCCCCGAAATCGCCTCGTCCGTCTCCCCGTCCACCGCGCAGAGCGACAACGTGTCGAGCGAGGTGGCCTGCGGCACCGCCGCGCCGATCGCGGTGGTGTAGACGACGCCCGGCTGGAGCCGTCCCTCGCCGGGCGTGATGGGCGCGCCGCCCTTCCTCGACACGTAGGGGACGGGGGTGTCGCCGTCGTCCAGGTCGATGCGGCGCTTGCCGTTCTGGAACAGCGCCAGATCGGCGTCCAGGAAGAACGCCGAAGTGGTGCGGTCCGAGGCGTTCGGCTTGACCTCGACGGTCACGACCGCGAACGCCTGGCCGGGATCGGCCTGGGTGCCGCTGGGCGCGGTCGGGGCGAGCTTCACCGCGACCCCCTGCACGCTGTAGGGCAGTTGCCCGCCGCCCGTCACGACCGGCCCGGACGCAGCGGGTACGCCCTGCGGCGCAGAGGACGCGCCCTGCGGCGCGGCCGCCGGGGACTTGGCCGGGGCGGGCTTGTCATCGCCGCCGCACCCGGTGAGCAGCAACATCCCGGCACCGGCGACGACCAGCAGTGAACGGCGCATGACCGCCTTTCGGGGTTGGGGTCCTTATCCGGCCGGACCTTAACGCACCCGCAAGGCCGACCGGACCTCATTCCCCGACGAGCAGCCGCTTGGGATGCATTCCGTCGACCGCGCCCATGAACGGCGGGTGGATGCTGTACCCGAGCATCCGGCGGATGTCCTCCGAGACCTCGCGCACGACGTCCAGGCCCGTGGACAGCGTGAACGCCTCCTGCGTCCGCAACCAGGGTTCGCAGTACTGGGCGGTCAGCGCCATACGGTCACGGCCGCTGCGGTTGGCGCCGCCGCCGTGCCACAACGTTCCGAGGAACAGCACGCACGACCCGGCGGGCATGACCGCGGCCGCGCGGGGGTCGTCCTCCGCAGGCACCCGGCCGTCCGGCCAGCGGTGGCTGCCGGGGACGACGACCGTCGCGCCGTTGTCGGTGGTGAACGCGTCGATGGCCCAGATCGTCGCGACCGAGAGCGCGGCGCGGGGGCGGGGCACCGGGTAGAACCCGTCGTCGGGATGCAGGAGCTGGGCGTCCTCACCGGGCCGGATGTTGATGACCTGGAGCTGCGACAGCAGGTGGTTGGGCAGCAGGAGGCGGTCCAGGAGGGCGAGCACGCGGGGGTGGTCCACGAGACGGTCGGCGGCGCGGGTCTTGGAAAGCAGGCTGTAGACGCGCTGGGTGCGGTGCCCCTCGAAGGCGTTGCGGCCGTCCTGCCCGAGCAGCGGCGTGAACGCGGCACGCAGCCGTTCACACTCAGCATCATCGAGGAGACCGTCGAGGACGACGTAACCGTCACGGTCGAGCGCGGCGAGATCGGCTTCGACCAGCGCGGGGTCGACACCGTGGTCGCCCCCACCGGTGGCGTGGTGCGTCCCGGCCAGATCTCCGGCCAGATCGGTCAGGCGATGGACTTCGGTCATCCCAGCCTCCTAAGCGTCGGTGATGCCGGCGGCCCCGGCGACGAAGGCCCACATCTCCTCGGCGACCAGCTCGGCGTCAGGTCGGGGAGTGCGGGCGAGAGCGAGGGCGACGGCCGTGTGGACGCCGCCGAGCACTGCCGTCACCAGCAGTTCGGGATCGCGGCCGGAGGGCAGGTCACCGTCCCGCTGCCCTGCGGCGATGTTGCGCGCGCCCAGTTCGATGGCACGCCCGAGTCGCTCACGTTCGATCCCGGCGGTTTCGGCACTGCCGCCCAGCCCGCCGAGGACGGCAGGGGAGAGGGGATCGGCGTAGAGGTGATCGACCCAGGCGCGGACGCGGGCGCGTTCACGCTCACTCCAGGTGGACCCCGGAAACTTGCGGAACAGCACGGCCTGGTCGAGCCGGTCGTAGAACTCGGCGACGACCGAGCCGAGCAGGCCGCGGCGCGTGCCGAAGTAGCGGTAGGGGAGGCCGACGCTGACGCCCGCGCGGCGCGCGACGGCGGCGACCTCGACGTCCCCCGTGGCGGCCAACTCGTCGGCGGCCGCCTCCAGAATCCTGCGCCGGGCCGCCGCGCCGCGCGGCGAGAGGCTTGCCATGCATCGAAAGTAAGTTGAACTCAACTCAAGGACAAGCCTCCGAAAGCAGCAGAACAGCTCCCAGACGGCTAAGTTGCCCATCATGCGCAAAGTGATCACCGGGGACGGCCGCACGCTCGCAGTGGAGGAGTGGGGCGACCCGACAGGAACGCCGCTGTTCTACCTGCACGGAAGCCCGATGGGACGGCTTGCCCGGCATCCGGACCCTGACCTGTTCATCAGCAAGGGCGTTCGCCTGATCACCTTTGACCGGCCGGGCTTCGGCCACTCGACGCCCAGGCGGGGACGGCGCGTGGTGGACGGCGCCGAGGACGTGGCGGCGGTCGCCGACGCGCTGGGGATCGAACGGTTCTCGCTGTTCGGAGTCTCCGGCGGAGGCCCGCACGCGCTGGCGTTCGCGGCGCTGTACCCGGAACGGGTGAAGCGGGTGGCGTCCCTGGCGGCCCTGGCACCGCGCGACGCCGAGGGGCTGGACTGGACGGCGGACATGATGGAAGGCAATCGAGGGAGCGCGGCCGCGGCTGCGGCGGGCCGCGAATCGGTGGCCGAGCGCCTGGCGTCCGGTGACTCTGCGGGACCGCCAGCACTGCCGGCCGTCGAGCAGGCGGTTCTGAGCCGTCCGGAAGTGCAAGAGATGTTGGGCGCGGCCTATGCCGACGCGGTGCGGCCGGGACTGGACGGATGGATCGACGACGTCGTCGCGTTGTTCGGAACGCCGTGGGGCTTCGACCCGGCGGACATCAAGGTGCCGGTACGTATGTGGCACGGGCAGTTGGACTCGGTGGTGCCGGTGGCGCACGCCCGCTGGCTGGCGGCGCGGATGCCGACGGCGGACCTGATCGTCCAGGCGGACGCGGGCCACGCGGGCCACTTCGACGCGACCCCGGCGACGCTGGACTGGTTGCTCGCGGAGGAGCGGCCAACTGGTGTGCGGGAGGCCGGGCCGTCGATTTGACGGCGTCGCCGTGACCGCATATGTTCTCTCCTTGTCCCCAGAGGGATGCAGGACGCTGCGCGTGCGGTGGCCGGCCCCGGGGAAACCACCTTCTAGCTCTCGCTGACGCGGCTGTGCTGTGCATTGTCGTGCCGGTCGGGCGTGGGGTGGGTCGGAAAAGCCCGGTTTTGACAAATCGAGCGGATCTGATGAAATAGCCATCGCCCGAACGGGGAACGCGAAAGCGGGAACCGGGAGAGCGAATCAGGGAAAAGCCGAAATTGACAGACCGGCCGGAACTGATAAAGTAAATGAGTCGCCCCGGGGCGAGAGACGCGAAAGCGGATCGAGCGCGGTGGGTGTCCGTTTCTTGAGAACTCAACAGCGTGTTAAAAGCCAGTGCCTTTATAGGCCAGGTCAATGTGCCTGGTCGCCCCGTGCCGGCATCGTGAGATGTCGGTGGGGATTTCTTTGAGGCAAGTCGGCCCTTCGGGGCCGCATTTGCCGGGATTCATTTCCAAGGTTTGGCGGTCACGGGTTCGCCCCTGTGGCTGTCGTTTGGACCTTAATGGAGAGTTTGATCCTGGCTCAGGACGAACGCTGGCGGCGTGCTTAACACATGCAAGTCGAGCGGAAAGGCCCCTTCGGGGGTACTCGAGCGGCGAACGGGTGAGTAACACGTGAGCAACCTGCCCCTGACTCTGGGATAAGCCCGGGAAACTGGGTCTAATACCGGATACGACCATTCAAGGCATCTTGTGATGGTGGAAAGTTTTTCGGTTGGGGATGGGCTCGCGGCCTATCAGCTTGTTGGTGGGGTGATGGCCTACCAAGGCGACGACGGGTAACCGGCCTGAGAGGGCGACCGGTCACACTGGGACTGAGACACGGCCCAGACTCCTACGGGAGGCAGCAGTGGGGAATATTGCGCAATGGGCGAAAGCCTGACGCAGCGACGCCGCGTGAGGGATGACGGCCTTCGGGTTGTAAACCTCTTTCAGCAGGGACGAAGCTAACGTGACGGTACCTGCAGAAGAAGCGCCGGCTAACTACGTGCCAGCAGCCGCGGTAATACGTAGGGCGCAAGCGTTGTCCGGAATTATTGGGCGTAAAGAGCTCGTAGGCGGTTTGTCGCGTCGGTTGTGAAAGCCCACAGCTTAACTGTGGGTCTGCATCCGATACGGGCAGACTAGAGGCAGGTAGGGGAGCATGGAATTCCCGGTGTAGCGGTGAAATGCGCAGATATCGGGAGGAACACCGGTGGCGAAGGCGGTGCTCTGGGCCTGTACTGACGCTGAGGAGCGAAAGCGTGGGGAGCGAACAGGATTAGATACCCTGGTAGTCCACGCCGTAAACGTTGGGCGCTAGGTGTGGGGTCCTTCCACGGATTCCGCGCCGTAGCTAACGCATTAAGCGCCCCGCCTGGGGAGTACGGCCGCAAGGCTAAAACTCAAAGGAATTGACGGGGGCCCGCACAAGCGGCGGAGCATGTTGCTTAATTCGACGCAACGCGAAGAACCTTACCAAGGCTTGACATCGCCGGAAAACTCGCAGAGATGCGGGGTCCTTTTGGGCCGGTGACAGGTGGTGCATGGCTGTCGTCAGCTCGTGTCGTGAGATGTTGGGTTAAGTCCCGCAACGAGCGCAACCCTCGTTCCATGTTGCCAGCAACACCTTCGGGTGGTTGGGGACTCATGGGAGACCGCCGGGGTCAACTCGGAGGAAGGTGGGGATGACGTCAAGTCATCATGCCCCTTATGTCTTGGGCTGCAAACATGCTACAATGGCCGGTACAGAGGGCAGCGATACCGCGAGGTGGAGCGAATCCCTTAAAGCCGGTCTCAGTTCGGATTGGGGTCTGCAACTCGACCCCATGAAGTCGGAGTCGCTAGTAATCGCAGATCAGCAACGCTGCGGTGAATACGTTCCCGGGCCTTGTACACACCGCCCGTCACGTCACGAAAGTCGGCAACACCCGAAGCCCGTGGCCCAACCCGCAAGGGGGGGAGCGGTCGAAGGTGGGGCCGGCGATTGGGACGAAGTCGTAACAAGGTAGCCGTACCGGAAGGTGCGGCTGGATCACCTCCTTTCTAAGGAGCACAACTGGCCTGCCTGGTTCTTCACCGAACAGGAAGGTCGGTGGCTGCCATTGACGGCGAATGTTCGTCAGGCGGCTGCTCATAGATGTGGAGCACTGGCTACTCACCAGAGACTTGGTGCCGCCCGGCAAGTACCGCTGTCCTCCGGGACAGAGTGGGAACGACGGTCTGGGATCAAGGAGCTGGTGGACACGCTGTTGGGTCCTGAGGGAACGGACCCTTCAGCCCCTGAACGCCACGCCTTCTTGGTGGGTGTGATGGGGCTGGGTTGTTTCTTCTGGATCGCGGGACCAGGTGTCGGCGCGGCGCGAGTCGTGGCCGGTCTGGTGGGCCCGGTTGTTTTTTGAGAACTACACAGTGGACGCGAGCATCTCTGATGAGAACGCTTATGCCGGTCGGTCTTTGGCCGGTGTTCTCATCTCTGTTGCGATTTGTTTGATCGTTTTGTGTGTTCAAGTTTTTAAGGGCACACGGTGGATGCCTTGGCATCAGGAGCCGATGAAGGACGTGGGAGCCTGCGATATGCCTCGGGGAGTCGGCAACCAGACTTTGATCCGGGGATTTCCGAATGGGGAAACCTGGCACCCGTCATGGGGTGTCGCCGCCGTCTGAATGTATAGGGCGGTTGGTGGGAACGCGGGGAAGTGAAACATCTCAGTACCCGCAGGAAGAGAAAACAATAGTGATTCCGTGAGTAGTGGTGAGCGAAAGCGGAAGAGCCTAAACCGTGCGCGTGTGATAGCCGGCAGGCGTTGCGTGTGCGGGGTTGTGGGACCATCCTGCTGGATCTGCCGATCCAGCGAAGAGTTACAAAACAGCGTGGTAGTCGAACGGCATGGGAAGGCCGACCGTAGACGGTGAGAGTCCGGTAGACGAAACTGCGTTGTCTCTTGGGTGTGTTCCCGAGTAGCACGGGGCCCGTGAAATCCCGTGTGAATCTGCCACGACCACGTGGTAAGGCTGAATACTTCCTGATGACCGATAGCGGACCAGTACCGTGAGGGAAAGGTGAAAAGTGCCCCGGTGAGGGGTCGTGAAATAGTACCTGAAACCGTGTGCCTACAAGCCGTCAGAGCGTCCTCAGCACTCTTCGGGGTGTTGTTCGTGATGGCGTGCCTTTTGAAGAATGAGCCTGCGAGTTATGGTGTGTGGCGAGGTTAACCGGTGGCGGGTAGCCGTAGCGAAAGCGAGTCTGAAGAGGGCGTTTTTAGTCGCATGCTGTAGACCCGAAGCGGAGTGATCTAGCCATGGGCAGGGTGAAGCGCCGGTAAGACGGTGTGGAGGCCCGAACCCACCAGGGTTGAAAACCTGGGGGATGACCTGTGGTTAGGGGTGAAAGGCCAATCAAACTCCGTGATAGCTGGTTCTCCCCGAAATGCATTTAGGTGCAGCGTCGCGTGTTTCTTGCCGGAGGTAGAGCTACTGGATGGCCGATGGGCCCTACAAGGTTACTGACGTCAGCCAAACTCCGAATGCCGGTAAGTGAGAGCGTGGCAGTGAGACTGCGGGGGATAAGCTTCGTAGTCGAGAGGGAAACAGCCCAGATCATCGGCTAAGGCCCCTAAGCGTGTGCTAAGTGGTAAAGGATGTGGAGTTGCCGTGACAACCAGGAGGTTGGCTTAGAAGCAGCCATCCTTGAAAGAGTGCGTAATAGCTCACTGGTCAAGTGATTCCGCGCCGACAATGTAGCGGGGCTCAAGCACACCGCCGAAGCCGTGGCATTCCAGCGCAAGCTGGGATGGGTAGGGGAGCGTCCTTCAGCCGGCGAAGCCGCCGAGTGATCGAGTGGTGGAGGCTGGAGGAGTGAGAATGCAGGCATGAGTAGCGAATCACACGTGAGAAACGTGTGCGCCGGATGACCAAGGGTTCCTGGGGCAGGCTAATCCGCCCAGGGTAAGTCGGGACCTAAGGCGAGGCCGACAGGCGTAGTCGATGGACAACGGGTTGATATTCCCGTACCCGCTGGTACGCGCCAACGCTGAATCCACTGATGCTGACCATCCGAACCACCCAGTGAAGCCTTCGGGCGGATCTGGTGTTGGGGAGCATGGGACCCGAGGTGGTAGTAGGTGAGCGATGGGGTGACGCAGGAGGGTAGCTCAGCCCAGGCGATGGTTGTCCTGGGGTAAGCATGTAGCCCGAGGAATAGGCAAATCCGTTCCTCGTTAAGGGTGAGATGTGATGCCGAGCCGTTTTAGGTGAAGTGAGTGATCCCATGCTGCCGAGAAAAGCCTCTAGTGAGTGTACCGGCGGCCCGTACCCCAAACCGACTCAGGTGGTCAGGTAGAGAATACCAAGGCGATCGGGTGAACTGTGGTTAAGGAACTCGGCAAATTGCCCCCGTAACTTTGGGAGAAGGGGGACCACGCCTGGTGACGAGATTTACTCTCTGAGCTGGGGGTGGTCGCAGAGGCCAGGGGGAAGCGACTGTTTACTAAAAACACAGGTCCGTGCGAAGTCGTAAGACGCTGTATACGGACTGACGCCTGCCCGGTGCCGGAACGTTAAGAGGACCGGTTAGACCTGCAAGGGTCGAAGCTGAGAATCTAAGCGCCGGTAAACGGCGGTGGTAACTATAACCATCCTAAGGTAGCGAAATTCCTTGTCGGGTAAGTTCCGACCTGCACGAATGGCGTAACGACTTCCCCGCTGTCTCAACCACAGGCCCGGCGAAATTGCACTACGAGTAAAGATGCTCGTTTCGCGCAGCAGGACGGAAAGACCCCGGGACCTTCACTATAGCTTGGCATTGGCGCCTGAAGCGTCTTGTGTAGGATAGGTGGGAGACTGTGAAGCCGGCACGCCAGTGTCGGTGGAGTCATTGGTGAAATACCACTCTGGTCGTTTTGAGCGTCTAACCCGCACCCGTGTATCCGGGTGGGGGACAGTGCCTGGTGGGTAGTTTAACTGGGGCGGTTGCCTCCCAAAGAGTAACGGAGGCGCCCAAAGGTTCCCTCAGCCTGGTTGGCAATCAGGTGGCGAGTGCAAGGGCACAAGGGAGCTTGACTGTGAGACAGACATGTCGAGCAGGTGCGAAAGCAGGGCCTAGTGATCCGGCACCTACGTGTGGAAGTGGTGTCGCTCAACGGCTAAAAGGTACCCCGGGGATAACAGGCTGATCTTCCCCAAGAGTCCATATCGACGGGATGGTTTGGCACCTCGATGTCGGCTCGTCGCATCCTGGGGCTGGAGTAGGTCCCAAGGGTTGGGCTGTTCGCCCATTAAAGCGGCACGCGAGCTGGGTTTAGAACGTCGCGAGACAGTTCGGTCCCTATCCGCTGCGCGCGTAGGAGAATTGAGAGGATCTGTCCCTAGTACGAGAGGACCGGGACGGACGAACCTCTGGTGTGCCAGTTGTCCCGCCAGGGGCACGGCTGGTTGGCTACGTTCGGTAGGGATAACCGCTGAAAGCATCTAAGCGGGAAGCCTGCCTCAAGATGAGTTCTCCCTCCACTTTCGGGTGGGTAAGGCCCCCAACAGACCATTGGGTTGATAGGCCGGAAATGGAAGCGCGGTAACGTGTGGAGTTGACCGGTACTAATAGGCCGAGTGGCTTGAACACACACGACGTTCAAACTGATCGCTGCTGTGAGTTGTTCGCGTCCCTGTGTGGTTCCCAGAAAACAAACGGGAACCGCTACACAATATAATACCGAGCCTGATTGCTCGGACGATGAGCTTGCCGGCCCGCTTTGCGGGTTGTGCGTTGATCGTTCGGTGGTTATGGCGAAGGGGAAACACCCGGTCCCATCCCGAACCCGGAAGTTAAGCCCTTCAGCGCCGATGGTACTGCACGGGAGACTGTGTGGGAGAGTAGGACACCGCCGGACTCATATTGCAGAAAGGCCCCGCCAGTGATGGCGGGGCCTTTCTCATTTCTAGCCCTTCGCATCTTGCTATGAGTCGGCGGAGGAGCTTCCGTTTCCAGCCATTCCCTCGTGCTGCACATCTACGTTAGCCACAGCCACAGCCCCAGCCACAGCCGCCTCAAAGCCGGCGGTAGCCCGGATGCACGCCCGGCGACAGCTCCTGCTTCGCGGCGATCAGCTCCAGTAGCGCGATGAGCTGTTCACGCTGGTCGGCGTCCAGAGCCGAGGTGATGTCCGCCTCGTGCGCCATCGCGACCTTCCTGATCTCCCCCATGACGCGTCCGGCCTCTGGGGTCAGGTGCAGTTCGTAGTTGCGGCGGTCCTCGGCGGAGCGGCGGCGTTCCACCAGGCCGGCGCGGTCCAGTGGGTCGATCATGGCCGTGACGCGGCTCGGCACCACGCCTAGATCGGCGGCTAGGGACTGCTGGCTGCGGCCGGGACGGGCGGCGATCATCCGCAGCAGGCCGACGTCGGCGGGGGTCAGGCCGAGGTCGGCGATGCGGGCGGCGAAGCGGCCCGCGGCGTGCGCGCCGAGCTGGGCGAGCAGGAACGAGGCGCCCATCGGCTGGTTGCGGGGCTCGGTCACGGCGCATACTGTACTCCATGCAGAACAGTTCACTGCAGTGAACCTTTCTCTAAAGAGAAGTGATTTAGCATGCGAAACACCTGGTCCAGAGCTCGCGAAGCGGTGAGCGAAGCCGCCGATGGCCTCGTCGCAGAGCAGGTGTGCCGATGAGCAGCGCTCCCGCTCGCAACGCCGCCACTCCTCTGCCGGGGCTGCTCGCCGCCGCATTCGCGGCCTTGTTCATCGCGGGGCTCGTCCTCGGCGTCGTGCTCGCCGGGGGCGCCCCTTCCCCTCGCCGCTCGGCTCGGCGGCGGACATCGTGCCCTACTTCCGCGACCACCGGAGCGTCGTTGCGACCGGTGCGTTGCTCCAGTTTGTCGCGGTGGTACCGCTGACCGCGTTCGCCGTCGTCAGTACCGAGCGCCTGCGGCGGTCCGGTGTCACGGGGGCCGCCCCGCTGGTCGCCCAGGCGGGTGGACTGCTCGCCGCCGCCTTTCTGGCCTGCTCGGCGATGGCCTCCTGGGTCCTGTCACGGCCCGAGGTCGTCGCCGACGAGGGGCTGGTGCGCGCCTTCCAGGATCTGGCGTTCGTCACCGGCGGTCCCGGGCACGTCGTGCCACTCGGACTGCTGGTCGGAGGACTCGCGGTAGCGGCCGGGGCGCGCGGCGGCCTGCTGCCTCGATGGCTCGCCGTCGTGGGGTTGATCATCAGCGGCATCGCGCTCGCGTCCGCCCTCACCCTGGTGCTCTCCGGTGCGGCGTTCCTGCTGCCCATCGCCCGCTTCACCGGGCTGATCTGGCTGGTCGCCACCGGTTTCCTGCTCGCCCGTGCCCGAACGGAGGCCTTCTGATGATCGAAAGACTGGTGCGATCCCAGCGGCCCGGCACCCTGCTGCCTTACCTGGCGGGTGCGGACGAATCCCGCATCGCCGGGTTGTTCGGTCTCGACCTCGCCGCCTACCGCGAACTGCTCGACGGCTTCGACCGCCAGGTCCGACAGGCCGCCGAGGCACTGCTCGTGCGGCCGGGCTTCGCCGACGAGGTGGACCGGCTGCCCTGGCCGGGGTCTCCCACGTCGTCGCCATCGGCGAGAGCACGACCGCCGACCGGTTGTCGTGGTTCGAGATCCTGCGGCACGCCGTGGCGCTGCGCCGTCCGGACGACGCGGTGCGGTTCACCAATCTGGCCGTTCCCGGTTGCACCACCACCCAGGCCCTCGCCCAGGTGCCCGCTCTGCGATTCCAGCGACCGGACCTGGTGTTCTGCATGTTGGGAGGCAACGATGCGCAACGGCTCGCTCCCGACGCCCCGACGTTGGTCGGGCTGGCTGAGACCGAACGCAACCTGGGGCTGTTGCACGGGCTCGCGCAAGGACTCTTGCAGGAGCCCACGCACAAGGCCGCGCAAGAAGCCGCGCAGCAGCTCGGACCGGTGCCGTGGGTCTGGATCACGCCCAGTCCCGTGGACGAAGCGCGCGTCGCCGCGTACCCGCACTTCCAGCGGGCCGGGATCGGATGGAGCAACAAGGACATCGACGCCATCGCCGACCACCTCCTCAACCGGCCCGAGGCCACCGTCGACGCGCGGCCCGCCGTCTCCGCCCCGAAGCACCTTCAGGAGGACGGCGTCCACCTCACCATCGCAGGCCAGAGCGAGATCGCCGCCGCCGTCGTCCACGCCATGGCGGGCTCCTCGTGAAGCTCATGGTCTTCGGGGCGACCGGCGGCACCGGCCGCCAGGTGGTCGAGCAGGCGGTCGCCGCCGGGCATGACGTCACCGTCGTGGTGCGCGATCCCGCCCGCGTCACGGCGCGCGGCGTGGCGGCCGTGACCGGCGACGTGCTCGCGCCGCAGTCCTGGCGTGCCGCCGTCGCAGGTCACGACGTCGTGCTGTCCTGCCTGGGGAGCACCGACCGCCGGCATCCCACCACCGTCTACTCCGAGGGCACCGCGAACATCCTCAACGCCATGCGCGACGGCGGCGTGCGCCGCGTTCTGTGCCTGTCGTCGGCGGGCCTGGAGATCGCGCCGGACACGCCGCCGGGGCAGCGGCTCGTCACTCGGTTCGTGATCCAGCGTCTCTACCGGCACGGATACGCCGACATGGCGCGGATGGAACGGCTACTGGCCGCCGCCGACTTGGACTGGACTGTGGTACGGCCGCCCATGCTGACCGACGGGCCGTTGACCGGCGACTACCGGGTGGCGGAGAACGGCCACGTGGCGAAGGCGACGTCCGTCTCCCGGGCGGACCTGGCCCACTATCTGCTCGCCTGCGCCACGGGTGGGGCGCCGCGGCGGGCGGTCGTCGAGATCTCGGGCTGATCTGCGCCGCCGTATGGCTGCACGTCGCTGCGTTGTTGCGCCGCCGTGTCGCCGCTCTCTCGTCCGGGAGCGGCGGCACGGTCTACGCGGTCGTCCGGCGCACCCGGTAGTTCCAGCGACTCAGCGCCCGCACCACCGTCTCCGCCCCGATCGGGTTGGCGCTGTGGACGTAGATCGTCCCGATCCGGAACGGGCGACCTTGGAACGCCGCCTCCTCCAGCAGCGTCACGACCGGCAGGATATCGTCGTCCTCGCCCAGGTCGTGGTCGAGCCACAGTTCGTCGATGTCCAGGTCGCGGTGCTCCTTCAGCAGCAGAACGCCCTCGCGGCTGGTGCGCGCGATCCTGGTGGCGCCGGGGAGGGGACGCAGGTCGTCGATGCCGAGAATGATCCGTCCGTCCATCGGGGCCATCATCGCAGCGGCCTGGTGCCGAGGGCGTCTCGGTCGCTCCGAAGTGCCCTCTTCCGTCCTGATCTTTATCCGCGCAGGATGCAGGGGCCGTCCGCGAGGTCCGCGTCGTGGTCCTCGAACGCACGGCAGCAGGCCATTAGCCCCGATTGGCCCTATTCGGGCGGAAGGGGCGGCGACAGGCTGGAGCCATGGAGAATCTGCACCCCGACAGCCGCGCCGTCCATCCGCCGGTAGTGGACGTGCCCCGCACGAGCCGCCCCGTCGGCACGCCCGTCTACCAGACGCACGTGTTCACCTTCGAGGACGCCGACGCCCTGGCCGACGCCTTCCATGGGTCGCCGGAGAGCACGGGCTACTTCTACAGCCGGTACGGCAACCCGACCGTGCAGGCGTTCGTCCAGGCCGTCACCGAGCTGGAGGGCGGCGTGGCGGGGGTCGCGGCCGGGTCGGGGATGGGCGCGGTCAGCGGCGTCCTGCTGGGACTGCTGAAGTCCGGCGACCACGTCATCGCGCAGCGCTGCCTGTACGGCGGAACGATGTCGCTGCTGGCCGACCTGGCCGAACGCTGGGGCGTCACCGTCGACCACGTCAGCGGCACCGACGCCGAGGAGGTGCGCGCCGCGCTGCGGCCCGAGACGCGGCTGCTGATGCTGGAGACCATCGCCAACCCCACCACCCAGGTCTCCGACCTGCCCGCGCTGGCGGCCGTCGCGCGGGAGGTGGGCGTGACGGTGGTCGTGGACAACACGTTCGCGACGCCCCTGCTGTGCCGCCCGCTGGAGCACGGTGCGGACGTGGTGGTGCACTCGGCGACCAAGTATCTGGGCGGGCACGCCGACGTGGTGGCGGGGGTGGCGGTGTTCGCCGACGCCGACCTGCACGGGCGGGTCTGGAAGCACATGCTGGACCTCGGCTCGGTGCTCGACCCGCATTCGGCGCACCTGCTGCTGCGGGGGCTGGCGACGTTGCCGCTGCGGTTGCGGCGGCAGTGCGAGAACGCGCAGGCGCTCGCCGAACGGCTCGCGCGGCACCCGGCCGTGACGCACGTCGGCTACCCGGGGCTGCCCAGCCATCCACAGCACGAGCTGGCCGGGCGGTTGCTGGACGGCGGGGCCGGCGGGGTGCTCTCGTTCGAGCTGGCAGGGGGACGCGAGGCGGGGCGGGTGCTGGTGGAGGCGTTGCGGCTGGTGTCGCTCGCGCCGTCGCTGGGCGATGTGCGGACGTTGGCGATGCATCCGGCGTCCACTTCGCACAACCAGCTGGACGCGGAGACGCTCGCGGCCGCCGGCATTACAGAGGGCACTGTGCGGTTCTCGGTGGGGATCGAGCACCCTGACGACTTGTGGGCCGACATCGAGCAGGCCCTCACCAAGATCGCCTAACGGCGACGGTGTCGGCGAGGGCGAGGGCGAGGGCGAGGGCGAGGGCGAGGGCGAGGGCGAGGGCGAGGGCGAGGGCGACGGACGCGGCGTTGGCGGTGGCGTTGGCGACCGCCGACGGTCGGTGACACGCGGCGCCGTCGACGCAGCGGAACGAGGTGGCACGCTACAACGGGCAGAGGCATCCGACCGGCCGGACGCATCTGACCGCTTTTGCGGCGGCCAGTCACGTTCCCATGTCCTGCTAGCTCCCGCTGGATTCCGCCGTGTTCCGCCAGTCCGCTGCGTCCGCTGCGTCCGCTGCGTTCCGCCGGGCCTCGCTGGGGTTCGCCGTGGCCGGCCACGTCTCGCAGCGTCCCGCCGTAGCCAGCTGTGCCTGCCGTGCCCCGCCGCGTCCCGCCGCATCCCCCCGGTGCTCTGCCGCGTCCCCCGCCGCGCCCTGCTGCGTCCGCCGCGCCCTGCTCGTCCTACCGCAGCCAGTCGTGCCCGCCGCCCGTGCCGGCCGACAAGTCAGTTGATCAGGCCGAACTCATGGGCGCGCAGCCCCGCCTGGAAGCGGGAGTCGGCGTCCAGCAAAGTCAGGATCTCGGCGACCCGGCGGCGGTAGGTGCGCAGCGACAGGCCGAGGCGCGGCGCGGCCCGTTCGTCCTTCAGGCCGCCGGCCAGCATCCGCAGGATCTCGCGGCTCTGCTCCGAGAGGGCAGGCGGCCGGGTGCGCCGGTAGTCGGCGAGGTCGGTGGAGTTCTCCCAGGTCGCCCAGTACAGCGACAGCACCCCGGCGACCACGCCCGGCGTGCGGACCACGGTGTACTCGCGCACGCCCCGCGTCGGCGGACCGGCCAGGATCGCCACGCGGTCGTCGATGACGATCGTCTCGTACGGGATCGGGGCCTGGCAGATGCGGACGCGCGCGCCGAGCGCCGTCAGTTCGACCAGGTGCCGTTCGGACTCCTCGTCGGCGAGGGCGCGCGGGGTGTAGAGCTTGCACGGGGAGGGCCAGGCCGCCGAGGTGCGGCGGGTGGCGGCGATCTGCTCGCGGACGCCGGGCAGCGCCCAGGTGTTCAGATCGGTGGCCGCGCACACGAACGCCTTGCTGGCCTCGGCGAACAGTGGTCCGGCGCGTTCGGCCAGTTCGCGCTCGCCGCGCAGCACGATGTTCTGGTCGGGGTTCATCACCGCCAGTCTCCCCAGCGGGCGGCTTTCCGGTCAATTGGCAGCAAGCTGCCACCGGCTCGGCCCACGCCGGCCCCGGCGGCAGGGTGAAGGCATGGTGAAGAACAACGAACACGACACCTTCCGGCTCGGCGGGGACCTGGCGGTCGGCCGCATGGGATTCGGCGCGATGCGGCTTCCGGTTTCGCGGATCGGCGGCGAGCCCAACGACCGCGACACCGGTCTCAAGGTGCTGCGGCGCGCGGTCGAGCTGGGCGTGGACCACATCGACACCGCCGCGTTCTACGACCACGGCGGCCTGGCGGCCAACGACATGATCCGGGAGGCGCTGCACCCCTACGACGACGGCCTGGTCATCGCCACCAAGGTCGGCCCGTACAAGGGGCCGGACGACCTGGTCCCCACCGGCGAGCTGGCCGCGGGCGACCTGCGCGCCGAGGTGGAGCGGAACCTGCGCGAGCTGGGTCGCGACAGCCTGCACCTGGTCTACCTTCGGGTCGGCGGCCTGGACGAGCCCGGCGGCCGGTCGATCGCCGAGCGCTTCGAGGTGCTGGCCGGGCTGCGCGAGGAGGGGATGATCCGGCACCTGGGCGTCAGCCACGTCAGCGTTGAGCAGCTGGCGGAGGCCCGTTCGATCGCGCCGGTCGCGGCGGTGCAGAACCGCTTCGACATCACCCAGCCCGCCGACACCGAGATGTTGCGGGCGTGCGAGGAGAACGGGATCGCCTACGCGCCCTACTTCCCGCTGGGCGGATTCGGGCTGCCCGACGACGACCGCGTCGGGCGGGTGGCCGCGCGGCACGGCGCGTCCGCCGCGCAGACGCTGCTGGCGGGACTGCTGGCGCTGTCACCGGTGATGCTGGCAATCCCGGGCACCAGCTCGCCGGCGCACCTGGAGGAGAACATGGGCGCGCGGGACGTGCGGCTGACGCCGGAGGACCTGGCGGTGCTTCAGTCGCGGTCGTAGTGGCAGACCGCCTCCAGCATGAAGCCGAACGGGTCGCGCCAGAAGGTGGCGTAGTAGGGCGGCGCGTATTGCGGGAACTCCTGGGGCTCGTGCAGGATCTCGCAGCCCAGCCCCGCCACCAGGTCGCGGACCTCGTGGACGGCGGTTCGGGTCGCGACCATGAACGCGAGGTGCTGGAGGCCGGTCGCCTCCCGGTCGTAGCCGGTGTCGCGGCGGGCCGGGTAGAAGAAGACGTAGGTGCCGCGCTTGCCGTTGGCGGGACGGTAGGCGAACTCGTCGGGAGCGCTGATGAACTCCTCGAAGCCGAGCGCGGGCATGACGGTGTCGTAGTGCTTCTTGGCGGCGGCGAGGTCGGGCACGTTCAGCCCGAGATGTCCCAGGACCATCAGGGCACCGCCGGGAGGGGGACGGTGTCGAGGACCACGAACGATCTCCAGTCGGCGTCCATGCGACGACGGTAGGCGACACCACCGCCCGGCACCAGACCCACACCTGCCTCGCCTCGCCGGACACGGGGCGGGCGCCAAGGAGAAGCCTCGGACGGACCCTCCAACAACCCTCGGACGGACCCCTTCAACAGCCCTGGACGAGCCCTCAGCCAGACCTTGGACAAGCCCACGCACGAAGCGCACCGCCTCGAAAGCAGACAGGACACGCCGGCCCTGAAGCGAAAAGAAGGCTGATCAGGCGAGGCAGACCAGCGCGGAGCGCAGGGCCGGCGGCAAGGAATGTTCGGCGGGCAGGCGCCCCACCGTGGCATCGGCGAACTCGGCGGCCGTGAGCTCGGCGGACTCGCCCTCCAAGCTCACCCGGTAGCCGCCCGGCACCTGCACGGCCCGCACCGGCGCGTCGTTCTCGGCGAGCGTGAAGGCCCCGAACTCGGCCCGCCAGGCGGCCCGTCCCGGCTGCTCGCCGGGGTCGACCAGCGCGCCCACGTCGTCGGCGTGCGTGGCGTACTCGACGCAGTAGTGGAAGGTCTGCAGCCCGACCGGGTAGGGCCCGGCCATCGTGGCGAGCATGGCGTCGGCGCCGAGCTCCCGCATCCGGGCGCGGGTGTCGCCGTTGGCGCGCCGCCACTCGTCGAGGACGTCGGCGACCGGGAGGTCCCGGCGCGTACGGACGCACCAGTCGTTGAACCCGGCGAGGTCGGTGACGCCCTCCTTCTCCAGGCGCGCGAACAGGCCGTCCAGGTCGTCGTCGAGGCAGGCGTGGTTGTACAGCTCCTCGCCCGCCAGATGGGCGAGGACGTCGCGCACCGACCAGCCGTCGCAGCGCGAGGGGCGTTCCCAGTCGTCGCCGGACAGTCCGGCGAAGTGCGCGTCGAGCCGGGCGGCCTCGCTGTCGAAGATGTCGAAGGGGTTGGCGGCCGGAGGTTCCTGTGCGTCCATGGGCCTATGCCTGCCCGGTTCGGCGGGGTCGTGAACCGGAACGGGCGCGGACCTGTGACGACGTGCGGAGGCGCGATGCGCAAGCGGCTGGTGGCGGGGACGATCGTGCTGGTCATGGCGGCGGCGGGCTGCTCGGGGGACCCCGACCAGGAGGACATGGCGACGCCCGGCAAGACGCTCCCGGTCTTCCAGGGCGGCCGGGCGCTGGTGCAGGTCGGGACGACGGGCCAGGGCCCGGCGCTGGTGGACGGGCTGGGCCGCGCGCTGTACCTGTTCGAGCGGGAGGGGGAGGGGCGCCCGCGATGCGCGGACGACTGCCAGGACATGTGGCCGCCGTACCTGACCGAAGGCCCGCCGAAGGCGGGGGCGGGCGCCCGGCAGGACCTGCTGGGCAGCGTCGAAAGAGCGGACGGGAAGGAGCAGGTGACCTACGCGGGACAGCCGCTGTACCGGTACAGGAAGGATCTGGCGCCGACGGACTCGGCCGGACACGACCTATGGGACCACGGGGCGGAGTGGTACCTGGTGACGGCGACGGGAGCACGCGTACCAAGCTGACCGCCAGCCGCCGTGGTCACTCCAGCTACTCCGGTTGCTCCGGCCACCTCCGTCACCTGGTCACCCTGGCCACCCGCCTGCCTGGATCGCCTGGACTACCCCGCCGACCCGACCGCCCGGCCCTGGCCGCCCGGCCCCCGGCCATCCGATTGGCCCGGCCGCCCGATCGACACGGCCCCCGCGCGTGGGTGCCGTCGCTGCGGGCTCGGATGCGATCATGAGGGCGCGCCATCAGAGCCTCGTCCGGCCCCGCCGATGACCGCCCGCGCACCACCACGAGAGGAGCCCCATGACCCGCGCGCGTGCCCTCGGGCTGCCCCTGCCCGGCGTTCCCGGGCCCTACAACGCGATCACCGATGTGCCCGGCGTCGAGGTCGGGTACACCACCCTCGTCGAGGGGGACGGGCCGCTCCGCGTCGGGACGGGGCCGGTCCGCACCGGCGTCACCGCCCTGCTGCCGCGCGGTCATGCCGGGCTCGCCCACGCGTGCGCCGCCGGCCTGTACTCCCTCAACGGCAACGGCGAGATGACCGGCTCCCACTGGATCGCCGAGATCGGCGCGCTGACCGGTCCGGTGCTGATCACCAACACGCACGCCATCGGCCCCTGCCACCAGGGCGCGATCGACTGGGCGCGGCGCGAGCGGCCCGGGCGCGACGAATGGGCGCTGCCCGTGGTCGCCGAGACCTGGGACGGCTACCTCAACGACATCGACGGCGGCCACGTCCGGCCCGGGCACGCCGTCGCCGCGCTGGACGCCGCCGCGGGCGGCCCGGTCGCCGAGGGGTCGGTCGGCGGCGGCACCGGCATGAACTGCTACGGCTTCAAGGGCGGCAGCGGGACGGCCTCGCGCGCGGTGGAGTACGCCGGCGACTCCTACACCGTCGGCGTGTTCGTGCAGGCCAACTTCGGTTCGCGCCGGGAGTTGACCGTCTGCGGCGTCCCGGTCGGGCGCGACATGGCCGACGACGATCCGATGTCGGACCCCGGGTGGCTCGCGCCGTCGGGGGCGGGCTCGGTCATCGTGATCGTGGGGACCGACGCGCCCCTGCTGCCCGGCCAGTGCACCGCCCTCGCGCGGCGCGTCCCGCTGGGGCTGGCGCGGACCGGCACCATCGGGCACCACTCGTCCGGCGACATCTTCCTCGCCTTCTCCACCGCCAACGCCGGCGCCCTGACCAGCGGTTTCCCGGTGGGAGAGGCGGGCTACGAGACGTTGCGCTTCCTCCAGTGGAACCGCATCGACCCCTTCTACGAGGCGGTCGTGCAGGGGGTCGAGGAGGCGGTGCTGAACGCCCTGCTGGCCGCCGACACCATGATCGGGCGCGACGGGCACCGCTCGCCCGGCCTGCCGCACGACCGGCTCAAGGAGCTGCTGGCCGCGCGCGGCGTGGCGTAGGACGTCAGGTGTCCACGAACGACTGCGGGACGATCACCCGCAGCGCGTTGCCCCGCAGCTTGATCGTCACCGGCGTGCGCCCCCGGATCTCGCCGTCCACGTCCACCGCCATCGGCGGGTCGGTCGTCACCCGCACCCGGTCGGTGGTCAGGAACGCGTCGTCGGCCAGCGACCGCCACTGCCCGGTCAGCACGTGCCGCGCCGTCGCCGCCGCCAGCCCCAGCCGGTGCCGGTCGCCCAGCCGGTACACCGCCAGCAGCCGGTCGTCGGGGCTGGCGTCACGCGCGATCCGCTGGCCGCTGTGGTGCGCGCCGTTGGCGATGTTGAGCTGGTGGGTGGTCATCTCGTGCGTCTCGCCGTCGATCTCCACCTCGGCGCGGAACGGCGGGTGCCGCGGCAGCAGCCACGCGGCCGTCAGCCCGTAGGCGGCGCGGCCCAGCACGGCCTTGAGCCGGTGGGGGACGCGTTCGGCGACGCGCACCGACAGGCCCAGGCTCACCATGTTGGCGAAGATGTGCTCCCTGTCGCCGGAGGCGTCGGCGGGGTCGCCGGTGCTCTCGAACCAGCCCACGTCCACGTCGGCGACCTTGCCCTCGCGCAGCACCGCCACCGCGCCGGGCAGGTCCAGGGGGAGCTCCAGGCTGCGCGCGAAGTTGTTGGTGGTGCCGAGCGGCAGCACGCCCAGCGCCACGTCGCGGTGCGCCAGGTTGCCGACGGCCTCGGCGATCGTGCCGTCGCCGCCGCCCACCACGACCAGGTCGGGGTCCTTGGCCAGCACGTCGGCGAACAGCTCGGGCAGCCGCTCCGGGTCGGTCACCGGGACGATCTCGTCGAACTCCATGCCCGCCTCGCGCAGCAGCCGCCGCGCCTCGACGTACAGGCGCCGGCCCCGCCGGGACCGGGAGTTCACGACCAGGACCGCGCGGCCGCGGCCCGGCTCCCGGATCACCGCCTGAAGTTCGGATTTGCTGCGCATCGCGAAGATCGGTCTCCCTCCATCGCGGCCACCCTACCGGGCGGTCTCCGGGCCGCCCCGGGGCGGTCGTGACCGCAACTCCGCCCACATATTTTATAAAACGGTTACTCTGCGTTGAAACGTCCCGGAAAGTGGGGACATTCCCTAAAAGGGAGTACAGAAAAGCCGGGGTGTGAATATGTGGCGGAGAGTGGTGATCGGGGCGGGAATCATTACGGGAATCGCGGGGTTCGTGGCGACCATCGCCCCGGGCGGCGCCGGCCCCGCATCGGCGCCCGCGGGCGGCGGCGCCGCGGTGGTCGGGGAGCGCCGGCGCAGCGCCCGCGTCCTGGACCTGGCGGTCCGCTCGTCCGTCCTGCCCGGCGTCGCGCACGTGCGGCTGCTGCTGCCGCCCGGCTGGTCACCGGGCGCGGACCGCACCTGGCCGGTCCTGTGGCTGCTGCACGGCGCCGGCGGCGGGGGGCACACCGCGTGGACCGACAACACCGATCTGGAACGCCGCACCGAGGGACTGGACGTCATCATCGTCCTGCCCGACGGGGGCGGCGCGAACTACAGCGACTGGTGGAATCACGGCGCGGGCGGACCGCCGAAGTGGGAGACCTTCCATCTCGCCGAGTTGCGGCAGATTCTCGAACGCGGATACCGCGCCGGAGCCGCGCGCGCCATCGCGGGGAACGGACTGGGCGGCACGGGCGCGCTGGCGTATGCGGCCCGTCACCGCGGCCTGTTTCGGGCGGCGGCCTCCTTCAGCGGCACGCTGGACCTGCTGCACCGCGACCCGGCCGCGCTGGACGGCCCCGACCTCGTCGAGCTGTCGGTGGCGGTGGGCCGCCCGGCGGCCGACTGGCGCGCGCTGTGGGGCGACCCGTGCGAGCAGCGGGTGGTGTGGCGGCACCACAACCCCTACGACCTGGCCGACCGGCTGGCGGGCGTGCGGCTGTACCTCAGCGGCGGCGACGGGACGCCGGGTCCCTACGACCCGCTCCCGGCCCCGGGGCCCGACGCGGTGGAGGCGCTGGCGCACCGGACGGGGCAGGCGTTCGCCGAGAAGCTGGCCAGGCTGGGCATCCCGGCGGCCACGCACTTCTACCGGGGCAGGCACGGCTGGCCCTACTGGGGGCGCGAGCTGCACGCGGCCCTGCCCCTGCTGCTCGCCGAGATCACCTGAGCGCGCCGCCGGGGCTAGGGTCCGAGGGTGACTGAATCGCGTTCTGTTCCCGGCCCCGCCGCGGACGCCGACGTCCCCGCCTTCTGGCGCGCGCTCGGCCTGCCCGGCCTCATCGACGTGCACGTGCACTTCATGCCGCCGCGCCTGATGAACGCGGTGTGGGAGTACTTCGCCGAGCCCGGGCCGCTGATCGGGCGCGAGTGGCCGATCCGCTACCGCGAGCCGGAGGAGAAGCGGATCGCGCTGCTGCGGGAGATGGGCGTGCGCGCGTTCTCGTCGCTGGCCTACCCGCACCGGGCCGGCATGGCCGACTCGCTCAACCAGTGGCTGGGCGGCTTCGCGCGGCGGGTGCCCGGGACGCTGCGCACCGCCACGTTCTTCGCCGAGCCCGAGGCGGCCGGCTACGTGCGGCGCGCCCTGGACGACGGCGCGCGCCTGTTCAAGGCGCACTTGCAGGTCGGCGGCTTCGACCCGCGCGACCCCGACCTGGACGCGGTGTGGGGCGCGCTCGCCGACGCCGGGACGCCGGTGATCGTGCACGCCGGGTCCGGGCCGGTCGCCAACGGCTTCACCGGCCCCGGCCCGTTCGGCGAGGTGCTGGCCCGCCACCCCCGGCTCACCGCGGTCATCGCCCATCTGGGCGCGCCCGAGTTCGAGGGGTTCTTCGCGCTGGCCGACCGGTACGAGCGCGTCCACCTCGACACCACGATGTCGTTCACCGGCTTCGCGGGCGGCTCCCTGGGCGACTTCCCCGAGGAGCTGCTGCCCCGCCTGCGCGACCTGGGGCTGGCGGGGCGCGTCCTGCTCGGCACCGACTTCCCCAACATCCCCTACCCCTACGCGCACCAGCTGGAGGCGCTGGCGGCGCTGGGGTTCGGGGACGCGTGGCTGCGCGCGGTGTGCTGGGAGGCGGCCGCCGGACTGTTCGACCTGCGGTAGGGAGGCGGCGCGGGGCCGGGTCAGTGCTCGCAGCCGGCCTGGCCGACGTGCTCGTGCGGCTCGTCGGCGTCGGCGGGCACGTGGCGCGGGCCGTGCGGGTCCTCGCAGTGGAAGCGGTCGTCCACGTGGTCGACCTCCAGCGTGGTGTGGGTGATGCCGTAGGAGGCGCGCAGCACCTGCTGCAGGTCGCGGCGCACCGCGTGGCAGTCGCCCTTCGGCTCCACCAGCACGTGCGCCGACAGGGCCGGGTAGCCGGAGCTGACCTCCCACACGTGCAGGTCGTGGACCTCCTGGACGCAGGGGCGCTCGGCGAGGCGCGCGCCCAGCTCGGTCGGGTCGATCCCGGCCGGGGCCGCCTCCATCAGCACGCGCCCGGCGTCGCGCAGCAGGCCGTACCCCGCCTTCAGCATCAGCGCCGCCACCACCAGCGAGGCGATCGCGTCGGCCCGCGCGAAGCCGGTCGTCCACACCACGAGGCCCGCGATGGTGGTGGAGATGAACGCGTACAGGTCGTTGAGGATGTGCTGGAAGGCGCCCTCGACGTTCAGGCTGGACCGGTTGGCCCTGCTGATCAGCCAGGTCGCCGCGATGTTCACCGCGACCCCGGCCAGCGACGTCCAGAACACCAGCTGGCCGTTGACGTCGGGCGGGTGGACCAGCCGCTCGATGCCCTCGTAGACGAACCAGGCCGCCAGCAGCAGCAGCGTCAGGCCGTTGAGCTGCGCCGACAGGATCTCCGCGCGGCGCAGGCCGTAGGTGTAGCCGCCCTTGGGCGGGCGCGCGGCGATCCGCATCGCGATCAGCGCCAGGACGATCGCGACGGCGTCGGTCAGCATGTGCGCCGCGTCGGTGATCAGCGCCAGCGACTTGGCGATGACGCCGATGACGACCTCGCCGGACATGTAGACCAGGATCAGCGCCAGCGCGGCGGTCAGGTAGCGCCGGTCGGCGCTCGCCGACACGCCGTGCCCGTGCCCGTGGCCGTGTCCGTGGCCCTGTCCCTTGCCGTTCCCCTGCCCGCCGGCGCCACCGCCGCCGGGCCCACCGCCGTGACCGTCGCCGGCCTCCGGTGCCTCCCTCATCGAGCTTCCTCCTGGTGGCCGAAATGGGTGAGGGCGAGGTCCAGCAGCATCCGCACGTGCGAGTCGTCCAGCCGGTAGTAGGCCATCCGTCCGGCGCGGCGCACCCGCACCACCCGGCCCGCGCGCAGCAGCCGCAGCGCGTGGGAGACCGCCGACTCCGACGCGCCGCAGGACGCGGCGATGTCGCACACGCACATCTCGCCCCCTTCGAGCAGTGCCGTGATGACGCGCAGCCGCCCCGGATCCGACAGCAGGCCGAAGACCTGGGCGAGCTCGGCGATGGACTCGGGAGCCGGCAGCGCCGCCGTCACCATGGCGACCTTCTCAGGATCGACCATGCGGGTCACGCACCCGTCGGCGGCCTCGACATCTGAAGCACTGTTCATATGAGCAAATGTAATGCATGTCCGGGAACGCGCGGACGCCGGGGCCCGCGCGGGCCCCGGCGTCCGGGTGTCGGTGCTGGTCAGTGGGTGCTGGTCAGTGGGTGCCGGCAGTGGGTGCCGGTCAGGTGGAGACGGGCTCCTGCGGGGCGGGCCGCCCGGCGGGCGGCTGCGGCTCCGGCGGGGCCATGGAGGTGGGCTGCGGCGGGGACGAGGCCTCGCTGTTCGGCTCGGGCGTCACCGGGTTGGCGGCGGGCTCGGTCGGGGCCGCGGGCTGCGGCGCGGGCTCGCCGCCGCCCCCACCGCCCCCGCTGCCGCCGCCGGAGGTCGGCTCGCTCGTGGCGGGCGGTGCGGGCACGGGCGCGCTCGTCGGCGCATTGGACGGCGACGGCGCCGGGTCGGTGCCCGGCGTCGCCGGGCCGCTCCCGGGCGCGGGCTGCCCGCTGCCCGGCGCGCCGCTGGGGGACTGGCCGGGCGCGGCGCTCTCGGCGGGCGGCGGCGGGTGCGCCGGGCCGTCGGCCTCGCCGGTGGTGGCGGCGGGACGGCTGAAGCCGATGGTGCCGTCCGGGGCCACGAGAACGAAGGTGGAAATGGGTCCCTTGTCGGGATCACGCGGAATGATCACCGTGACCCGGCGTTCGCTGAATCCCTGCCAGGAGGGTCCGGAGTAGGAGGAGTTCCGCACGGAGATCTTTTTGTCCGGCGCGGTGAGCGGATTGCCGCAATTGCACTTCACCAGCGGCACACCGAATTGATCGACCATGACCCCGGTCCCGGCCTGCAGCACCGCCGGCGCGCTGGTGGCCTTGCCCTCCCGGTAGCCGTGGTTGGTCACCAGCGTGTCGGTGCGCACCAGCACCGGCGTCAGCTTGTCCACGAAGCCCGCGATGTCGGTGGGCGAGATCTTGTGCACGCTCGCCCAGGCGCGCGCCTTGTCCGGGTTGGCCTGCAAGAACGCGACCAGGCGCTGCGGATCGCAGCCCGCGGTCTTGCGGGTGCCGCCGTACAGGCCGGGCTGGTCGCCGGGCCGGGCGCCGCCCGCCTGGGGGCTCGGCTTGATCTGCGAGCTGTCCGAGCCCAGCATCACCGTGTACGGGTCGGGCCCCGGCGCCCCCACGGTCAAACGCGCGATCGTCGCCCCGGCCTCCCCGCAGCCGGACAAAGCGGCGGCGATCATCACCAGGGCCACGAACGGCGCCATCAGAACTCTGGCCCCGTTAATTCGGGAATTGATCTCACGCATGTGCCATCTCCCCCTAGCGGCCGACCTAACCTATACTCTTTGACGCCACGGCAGAGCATTTTGTGCCCCGTCGAATATTCGTAATTTCGTTACCGCCGCCCGGCGAGGCCCCGGCGGCACACGGGGGATGCACATGGTGAACCCGCTGCCCCTGGGGCAGGCCGATCCGCGGCGCCTGGGCGGGTACGAGGTGACCGGCCGGCTCGGCACCGGCGGCCAGGGCGTGGTCTACCAGGCCCGCCCGGACGACGGCGGCCCGCCGGTCGCGATCAAGCTGCTGCACACCCGGTTGCTGGGCGACCGGCACGCCCGCGCCCGCTTCGTCCGGGAGCTGGCGCTGCTGCGGCGGGTGGCGGGCTTCTGCACCGCGCAGATCCTGGACGCCGACATGGACGGCGACCAGCCCTACATCGTCAGCGAGCTCGTCCCGGGCCCGTCGCTGCGCGAGCTGGTCCGCGACCGGGGCCCGCGCGTCGGCGCCGACCTGGACCGCCTCGCGGTCACCTCGGTCACCGCGCTGACCGCGATCCACGGGGCCGGGATCGTGCACCGCGACTTCAAGCCGCAGAACGTGCTGATGGGGCCGGACGGGCCGCGCGTCATCGACTTCGGGATCGCCCGCGCGCTGGACGCGGGCTCCACGGTGACCAGCCAGGTCGTGGGGACGCCCGCGTACATGGCGCCCGAGCAGTTCACCGGCACGTCGGTGGGCCCGGCGGCCGACCTGTTCGCCTGGGCGGCGACGCTGCTGTACGCGGCGACGGGGCGCGACCCGTTCGCCGGGGGCCCGCTGCCCGCCGTGATGTACCGGATCCTGCACGAGACGCCGGACCTGGACCCGCTGCCGCCGCAGCTCGCCGAGATCGCGGCGGCGTGCCTGGCCAAGGACCCGCACTCCCGGCCGCTCGCCGAGCAGGTCCTGATGTGGCTGCTGGGGGACCAAGGGCAGTCGGTCAGGCGAACGGCCCCGCCGCCGGAGGCCGCGCCGCCGGTGCAGGGGACGGCGCAGGGGCCGCTGGCCGGGGCGGACGACGCGACCGAGCCGGTGCCGCCGGACGGGTCTCCGGGGCCGGCCGACCCGGCTTACGAGCGGCGGGGGACCGCCCCTTACACGGATCCGGGGTCCGGGCGGTCGGCGGTGACGGCGGGGCGCGCGGCGGACCCGCCGCCGGTGCCGTCGGGGCATCTCGGGCAGCGTCCGGCGGCGGAGCCCGGGGAGGCGTCCGATCCGCTGACGCGGGGCGAGGGGCGGGGTTCCTACGCGCTGTCCGAAGGGACGACGCCGTCGTGGCGGGCCGTTCCCTACGCGCCGGGCGAGGGGCAGGTCCCCGCGCAGGGCGCAGTGCCGGTGGAGGAGCGCATCCCCGGGGCGGGGGACGCGCCGCGTTCGGCACATGCGCCCACGCGGCCGGGGCCGCAGGAGGCGTACGGGCCGGAAGCGTACGGGGCGGGCGCGCACGGAGCGGAAGCGTACGGGCAAGGGCCGTACGAGCGCGGGCCTCACGGGCCGGGACCCTACGGGCAGGACCCCTCGATGCGGCCGGACGCCTCCGCCCACCACGCACCGCCCGAGGGCCCCGGCCGGGCGCGGCGATCGCGGGCGCTGACGGCGGGCCTGGTCCTGGCGGGGCTGCTGGCGTCCTTCGACGTGGTCGGCGTCGCCGCCGTCGTGGCCAGCCCCGACCTCAGCGACGGGCCGGGCGGGCGGCGGATGCTGCTCACCGGGGCGTCGCTGGTGGTGCTGGCGGTGATCACGCTGGTGGGCGTGGTGCTGGCCTGGCGCGGCAGCCGCCCGGCGGTGTGGACGGTGCTGGTCGTGCGCGTGCTGCGGGTCGTGGTCTGGGGCGCGTGGAGCCTGGTCGTCGTGGTGCGGACCCCGGACCTCGCGTTGCAGGCCGGGCTGACGGTGCCGGTGGTGCTGCTGCTGGCCTGGGGGATGCGCGTGCGCGCGCCGGCGCGCTGAGGGCGGGTCACCCCGGGCGGGCCGGGCCGGCGGGATCGGACGGGCCGGTCAGGTCGCGGCCCTCGATGGCGGCGGCCATCAGGTCGGGGAAGGCGTCGGGCGTGCAGGCGAACGCCGGGACGCCCAGCGCGGCCAGGGCGGCGGCGTTGTCGTGGTCATGGGCCGGGGCGCCCTCGTCCGACAGCGCGAGCAGCGCCACCATGCGCACCCCGGCGGCGGTCAGCGCGGCCGCGCGCTGCAGCATCTCCTCGCGCCGGCCGCCCTCGAACAGGTCCGACACCAGCACCAGGACGGTGTCGGCCGGCCGGGTGACCAGGCCCTGGCAGTAGGCGAGGGCCCGGTTGACGTCGGTGCCGCCGCCGAGCTGGGTGCCGAACAGCAGCTCGACCGGGTCGTGCAGGTGCTCGGTCAGGTCGGTGACGGCGGTGTCGAAGGCCACCAGGCGCGTGCGCAGCGACGGCAGCGCGGCGAGCGCCGCGCCCAGCACGCCCGCGTGCACGACCGAGGAGGCCATCGAGCCGCTCTGGTCCAGGGCGAGGATCACCTCGCGCTCGACCGCGTCGCGCCGCCGCGCGTGGGCGATCATCCGTTCGGGGACCAGCGTGCGGTGGGCGGGCAGGTAGTGGTGCAGGTTGGCGCGGACGGTGCGGTCCCAGTCGACCTCGGCGGGGCGGCGCGGGCGGCGGCCCCGGGCGGCGCGGTCGAGCGCGCCGCCGACCGTCGAGCGGGTGCGGCGGGCGAGGCGCTCCTCCAGGTCGGCGACGACCTTGCGCACGACCGCGCGGGCCGACTCGCGGGCCCGGTCGGGCAGCACGCGGGTGAGCGACAGCAGGGTGCCGACCAGGTGGACGTCGGGCTCGACGGCGTCCAGCAGCTCGGGCTCCAGCAGGAGGCGGGTGAGGTTGAGGCGCTCCAGGGCGTCCTTCTGCATGACCTGGACGACGGGGGAGGGGAAGTAGGCGCGGATGTCGCCCAGCCAGCGCGCGACCGAGGGGGCCGAGTCGCCCAGGCCGGCGCTGCGGGGGCCGGGGCGGGAGCGGCCCTCGCCGGTGCCGTAGAGCTTTTCGAGGGCCGCGTCCATGCGCGCGTCGTCGCCGGTCAGGGCGGGGCCGGACCCGCCGCCGCCCAGCACGAGCCGCCAGCGGCGCAGGCGCTCGGCGTCGTGCGGCGCCGGCTCGTGGTCGGGGGTCATGGGGCCTCCCAGCCGAGGATGCGCAGGGCCGTCGCCGTGGCGGGGGCGGCGCGGTCGGGGTCGGGGGTCTCGCCGGGCGGGCGCGCCGCGAAGCGGACGCGCTCGCCGATGGCGCGGCGCTCCGCCGCCGTGTAGCCGCCGAACGTGCGGCGCAGCAGCGGCAGCACCGCGGTGAACGACTCGGGCGGCAGGTCCGCGATCCACGCGTCCACCAGCCGCAGCAGCTCGTCGTCATGCGTCAGGATCAGCGCGCCGCCCGCGAGGAAGCCCTCCACCCACGCGGCCGCGCGGGCCGGCGCGGCGCCGGCCGAGATCGCGCGGGCCATCCGGTCGGCGGCGTCGGGCAGGCGGTCCGCGTCCAGCAGCAGGCGCGTCAGGCGGCCCTCCAGGCGGCCGTGCAGGCCGGGGCGGTCGAGCAGGGCGGCGAGCGTGCGCTGCCAGGCGTCCAGATGATCGGGGTCGGCCAGCAGGGCCAGGGCGGCGTGCACGGCGTCGACGCGGTCGAGCAGGGCCGCGGCCGCGTCGTCGTCCAGGGCCGCGGCCGCCGGGGGCAGGCCCACGCGGATCCGCACGGCCAGGGCGTCCACCACCTCGCGCAGCGGGCCCGTGGCCGTGCCGCGCACGTCCCCGTACCGCAGCGCCCGCACCAGCGCGGGCAGCGCCTCCATCAGGTGCGCCACGTCGGTGTCGGTCGCGGCGCGGTCGGCCAGCGCGCGGGTCACCTCGGGCAGGGCCCCGGGCAGGTCGGCCATCAGGCAGTGCTCGGCGAGCGCGGTCAGCTCGGGCAGCGGGCCCGCCTCGGCGGCCGTCGCCCGCGCGCGTGCGGCCGCCGCGTCGCGCACCGTGGTGCCCCACGCGCTCGCCTCGATCAGCTCCACGTCGAACTCCGGCCGCCACGCCAGCGTCCACGTCTCCCGGAAGGTGCCCCGGGAGCGCCCCTCCTCCTTCGGGACGCCCCAGTCCACCTGGAGCAGCCGCAGCCGGTGCAGCAGGCGGCTGCGGTCGAGGTCGGTGGGCTTGCGCAGGTCGAGGTCCTGGTCCTTGGGGTCGGGGACGGCCTTCAGGCGCAGGCGGCGCTGCTCGGCGTGCAGGTCGCGCTGGAGCGGCACCATCGGCGTGCGGGCCGGCACCGCGCCGAGGCGCTCGCCGACCACCATGCGCCGGTGGACCAGCTCCAGCGGCAGGTCCGAGCCCTCGCACAGCACCGCGCGGGTCGCCTCGGTGACCTCCTCCAGCCCGGCCAGGGGGCGGCCGCGCAGGGCCGCCAGGGCGTCGGCCAGCCGCACCGCCTCGATGACGTGCGCCGACGACACGTGCAGGTCCTCGCCGCGCAGCAGCCGCGCCGCGCCGGTGAGCCACCGCTCGACCGGCCGGTCGGGCGCGGTGAACAGGTGGTGGTACCAGCCCGGCGAGCGCACGCCCGCGCCGTACCCCGACCGGTCCGCGAGGCGGCCGTGCGTCCAGGGCACCCACGTCATCGCCACGCGCGTCTTGGGCAGGCCGCGCAGCGCCTGGTCGTCGGCGGCGGCCGGGACCCGCTCCAGCAGGGCCGGGACGTGCCAGGCGCCGCAGACCACCGCCACCCGCTCGTGGCCCTCCTTGAGGGCGCGGCGCAGCGTGCGGCGCATGTACGCCTCGCGCTGCTCCTCGCGGCGGCGGTAGCCGCCGGCGGCGGGGACCGGGAGCGCGGCCCGCAGCTCGGCCATGGCCTCGGCGATCGCGGGGAAGGGGGAGTCCTCGCCGGAGCGGTGCTCGACGACGTCGTCCCACCAGCGTTCGGCGTCGTCGTATCCGGCGGCCTCGGCCAGCGCGCCGAGCGGGTCGAGCCGCACGTCCTCGCCGGTGTCGGGGCCGTCGTCCTCGTCGGTGGAGGCGGCCACGAACTGGTTGGCGGCGGGCAGGTCGCAGAACCGCACCGGCACGTCCGCCCCCACCGCGTAGCGGATCGCCTGCCATTCGGGGCTGAAGTCGGCGAACGGCCAGAACGCCGCGCGCCGCCCCGCCCCGGCCGCGTCGTGGCCGGGGGAGTAGGCCAGCAGCGCCACCGGCGGGACCATGGCGGGGTCGCCCGCGAGCTCCAGCAGGTCGTCGGCCTCCGGCGGGCCCTCCACCAGCACCGCGTCCGGCTTGAACTCCTCCAGCGCGCGCCGCAGCGCGCGCGCCGAGCCCGGCCCGTGGTGCCGGACGCCATAGACCTCGACACGGGCCTCGACACGGGCCTCGACACGGGCCTCGACACGGGCTCCGGCGCCGCCCTCGGCGCGGGCCTCCCCGCCGCTCCCCGCGCGGCCTCCCGTCACGAGACCTCCCGGCAGGCGCGGTAGAAGTCGCGCCACTCGGGCCGGTCGCGGACCACGGTCTCCAGGTACTCCTGCCAGACGACCCGGTCGGCCACCGGGTCCTGCACGACCGCGCCGACGATGCCGCCCGCCACGTCGGCGGCGCGCAGCACCCCGTCGCCGAAGTGCGCGGCCAGCGCCAGCCCGCTGGTGATCACCGAGATGGCCTCGGCGGTGCCGAGCGTGCCGCTCGGCGACTTCAGCCGGGTGCGGCCGTCGCTGGACAGGCCCGAGCGCAGCTCCCGGAACACCGTGACCACCCGCCGGATCTCGGCCAGACCGGCGGGCGCCTCGGGAAGCTCCAGCGCCGCGCCGAGCCGGGCGACGCGGCGGGCCACGATGTCGACCTCGTCGTCGACGGTCGCCGGCAGCGGCAGCACCACGGTGTTGAAGCGGCGGCGCAGCGCGCTGGACAGCTCGTTGACGCCCCGGTCGCGGTCGTTGGCCGTGGCGATCACGGTGAAGCCCTTGCGGGCCTGCACCTCGGTGGTCAGCTCCGGGACCGGCAGCGTCTTCTCCGACAGGATGGTGATCAGCGCGTCCTGCACGTCGCCGGGCATGCGGGTCAGCTCCTCCACGCGCGCCACCGCGCCGCGCCGCATCGCGCGCATCAGCGGGCTCTCCACCAGCGCCGCCTCCGACGGGCCCTCGGCGAGCAGGCGGGCGTAGTTCCAGCCGTAGCGGAGCGCCTCCTCGGGCGTCCCGGCGGTGCCCTGCACCAGCAGCGTGGAGTCGCCGCTGACGGCCGCGGCCAGGTGCTCCGACACCCAGGTCTTGGCGGTGCCGGGCACGCCGAGCAGCAGCAGCGCCCGGTCGGTGGCCAGCGTCGCGACCGCCACCTCGATCAGGCGGCGCGGCCCGATGTACTTGGGGGTGATCGCGGTGCCGTCGGGCAGCCCGCCGCCCAGCAGGTAGGTGGTGACCGCCCACGGCGACAGCCGCCAGCCGGGCGGGCGCGGGCGCTCGTCGTGCTCGGCGAGGCGGGCCAGCTCGTCCGCGTACTGCTGCTCGGCGTGGGGCCGGAGCACGGCGTCGGTGGTCACTGGTGGAGCTCCTTCAGCATCTCGTCGCGAAAGCGCAGGGTCCCGACCAGGGCGGCCAGCGCCGGACCGGCGGCGCCGGTCGCGGGGTCGGCCGCCAGCGCCGCCAGGCGGGGCGCGGCGCGCGGGTCGAGCCGCTGGTCGGCCAGGCGGCACAGCTGGGTCAGGGCGTGCTCGTGGCGGCGGGCGGGGCGGCGCGCGGCGGTGGTCAGGGCCGCCACGACCGCCTCGGCGAGCGCGCCGGTCCACGGGCCGGGCACCCGTTCCAGCACGCGCAGCAGCTCGGGCCGCCCCTCGGCCCAGCCGATGAGGTCGGCGGCGGCCGGGTCGCGCTCGGCCTCGGGCAGCACGGCGAGCAGCTCGGCGAGCGCCTCGGGCTCGTCCACCATCACGCCGCCGCCGAGCAGGGCGCGCGCCCAGGCGGTGTCGCGCTGGCGCAGCGCCGCGCGGGCCCAGCCGATGTGGACGTCGCGCGCGCCGCCGGGGTCGGCGACCGGCAGGCAGACGACCTCGACCGGCGCCAGGCCGAACAGGTCGGTCCAGGTGGACAGGGGGGTGCGGGCCAGGATCTCGCGCAGCCACGCCGCGCGCGTGCCGACGGGGCCCGACTCGCCGGGCGCGAACGAGCCGCTGGGATGGAACGGGACGCCGTCGCGGGCCAGCTCCTCGTCGTGGTCGTGGGGCGGCTCCACCACCAGGCAGGTGCGGCGGCGGCGCTGCACGGTGCGGACCTCGGCGCGCAGGCACCGCCGGGCGCGCTCGGCCATGCGCCGCCCGTAGGCCGAGCCGGGCAGCCGGGCCAGCAGGTCGGAGGCGAGCTGCCGGACGTCCTTGCCGCGGTCGGCCAGCGCCGCCTCCAGGAACGGCTCGTCGTCGGGGGACAGGCCGTGCGCGAAGGTGGCCAGGAACGCCGCCCGGTCGGGCGCGGGCTCGTGCGCCCACGTGCCGAGCAGGAGCTCGCGGGCGGCGGCCGGGTCGGCGCCGCGTAGCCGCGTCAGGTGGGCGACGCGCTGGTTGCGGGTGCCGGTCTGCCAGACGCCGTCGCCGTCGCCGGGGTCGTCGCCCGCGCCGATCAGGTAGGCCCAGTCGGTGTTCTGCAGGGCGAGCCAGACGCCGCGCCGCCCGGCGGCCCGGACGATCGAGGGCCGCAACATCCGGTCGCTGCGGCCCTTCTCCAGCAGCTCGGGCAGCAGCCGGGGCGGGACGCGGAAGCCGTTGCGGGCGGCGGCCTCCAGCCACTCGGGCAGCACGCGGATCTGCTCGCCGGTGAGGATGCGCGCCAGCCGCCGGGCCGCCGCGGCCGGGACGGCGGGGAGGTCCTCGGCGGGGGCGGGCGCGACCGGCGGGACCGCCGCAGCCGCACCGGCGTGCGCCCGGCGCGGCGCCGGACGGTCAGCACGGCCGCCTGGTCGAGCAGCCGGGCCGCCGGGTCGCCGCCGGCAGGCGCCCCCGGCAGCGGCGGCGCCGGGCGGCGCTCGGTGCCGAGCAGGGCGGCGCCGACGTGCTCGTCCCACAGGCTCACAGGATCACCGCCTCGTCCTCGTGCCAGGCCGCCAGCGCCCGCAGGCCGCGCGGCGACCACTCCCCGGACAGCGTGACCGGCGCGCCGCCCGACACCGCGAGCAGCCGCCACGGCGCCGAGGTGCGCAGCGGCAGGGCGTCGCCGGCTGGCGTCCACCGCGAGCAGCCCGCCGTCGCGCGCGATCCGGACCCCGCCCAGCACGGCGGGCCAGCGGTCGAGCCAGGGGTCGTCGGCGAGGGCGGCCGCGTACTGGTCGAGCAGCGCCCGGACCGTGCCGCCGTCCGGCACGCCCGGCGGCGCCGCGTCCGAGCGCTCGGCGACCAGCGCGCGCAGCGGCCGGGCGCCGGGATAGAAGGCGAGCTCGGCGTCGATCTCCGCGCCCACCGGCAGCGACGCGTCCAGCGGCCGCCCCGACGCCGCGAACGACAGCACCAGCGCGAACCGCCCGCTGGCGCGCCCCTTCAACCACACGCGCCGGGTGGTGAGCTGCTCCTGCGCGGAGTCGCGCGCGCCGACGACCCACCACCGGTCGCGGACCCGTTCGCCCTCGGCCAGGACCTGCTCCTGCGTCATCGTGAACCCGACCCGCGCCCGCACCGTCCCGCGCAGCCCCTCGGGCAGCCCGTCGCGCCGCTGGTAGGCGCGCACCAGCAGCCGGAGCAGCGCGTACTCCTCCAGCAGCAGCCCCGGCCACCCGTCGCGCGCCGGGACCGCCGCGAGCGCCCGCACCTGCCCGGCGAGCCCGCCGGCCTGCGCGTCCACCAGCCGCCGCGCGACCTCGTCCCAGACGCGGTAGGGGGCCTTCTCGGCGCGCGCCAGCCCGTGCGCGACCTGGTCGCGCAACCACTGGTCCAGCTCGGCGACGCCGTCCTCGACCCGCCGCTCGCGCCGCGCCGCCGCGTCCGGGACCGGCCCGGGCTCGTGCTCCCGCTCGCTCACACCCCCGAAACTACCGACCGGGTCGGACATTCAGCGGGCGCACGGCAGCGAACGCACGACCGTCCCCCAGACCATCAGCTACCACCAGATCCCGGACGCGCTCACGCACGCCGGGTCCGGGTCAGCGGCCCTTGCCCTTGCCTCTCGTCGGGCGGTGGCGGCGGCGCGTCTTGCGCAGGCGCGCCTTGCGCTTCAGGTGGTACTTGGCGCGGTCCAGCTTCTTGAAGGCCATGCACCATCGTGGCCCCGTTCCGGACGAAGGGGGAGCGGGTGGCCTCAACCGGTCCCGCTACCGTTGCGCCATGCCGGTTCATCCTTGGGACGCCGGGCGCGCGGTGCCCACGTCGTACTACGCGACGGTGCAGCTCGCCTGCGACGTGCGGATCGTGGACGGCGCCGAGGAGAAGGCCGCCCTCCTGAACGCGCGGCTCGCGCACTTCGAGCCGGAGGGCTCGGTCCAGCTGCCCGTCGAGGCGGGCGGGGACGACCGCGGGCCTGACCGGCGCTCGCGCACCTGCGGCGGTGGCACCTCTAGACGTTCGGCAGGGGCGGCGTGTCGGGGGTCAGCAGCAGGGCGCCGAGCGCCAGCGAGCCCAGGGCGACGACGGTGAACAGCGCCACCCACGTCAGGCCCGGCACGCCGGTCAGGTGCGCGAGCTGGTCGGCGTCGGAGGTCGGGGCCATCCGGCGCGACCGCATCCGCTGCAGCTCGATCACCGGCCGGGTGCCGGCCAGCAGCAGGAAGCAGGCGGCCAGGTAGGCGAAGGCCGCTTGGAGCGTGGGGCCGGCGAACCAGGAGACGCCGAACACGATCGCGCCGGTCACCAGCACCGACAGCGCGCCGTAGGCGTTGCGGATCATGATGAGCATGGCCGCCAGCAGGGCCAGCGAGAACCACAGCAGCAGCGTGATCCGGTCGAAGGCGAGCAGGGCGGCGAACAGCAGGCCGAGCAGCGGCGGGGTCAGGTAGCCGGCCATCGCGGTGAGCACCATGCCGGGGCCGTGCGGCTTGCCGCGCGAGACGGTGACGCCCGAGGTGTCGGAGTGCAGCTTGATGCCGTCCAGCTTGCGGCCGGTCAGCAGGGCGACCAGGGCGTGCCCGCCCTCGTGGGCGATCGTCACCACGTTGCGCGCCACGCGCCAGGTCGGGCCGTGCAGGACGGCGGCGAGCGCCACCAGGGCGACCAGGATCACCAGCCACCAGGGCGGGTCCGGCTGCGTGCCGGTCAGGCGGTCCCACATCTGGCCGATGCTTGCGGTTTCCACGTCCACCCCGGTTCGTCGTTCGGTGAGGTCACAGAGTAGGACGTGCCGGATAACGTTCGCGTTCGCTCCGGAGGCCGGGGCGGGCGGCCGGTGACGTGCGTCACGCTGACACAAGTGATCACCTCTGTCACACTGAACGCCGTTCTACTCGCCAGTAACCGCTTGCTGGTCACCGGCGGGCCGAAACCAGGGGTTTCGGGTGGGTGTGCTCGGGAGGGGCCTGTGTCCAGATTCACGTCGGCGGCGATCGTGCTCGCGGGAGCGGTCGGCGGCGCGGCGCTCACCGTCCCCGCCGCGCAGGCGGCCCCCGCCCCCGCGGTCAAGGCGGCCTACGACTACCGGGAGGTCATGATCCCGAGCGTCGGCGGGGTGCGGCTGGACGGCAACGTCTTCGTGCCGCGCGGCAAGGGTCCGCACCCGGCCGTGGTCTTCATCTCCAGCTGGACGCTGGAGGACCACGAGTACATCGCCCAGGCCGCCAGGCTGGCGGAGAAGGGCTACATCGTCCTCAGCTACACCACGCGCGGGTTCTTCAACTCCGGCGGCGGCATCGACGTGGCCGGGCCCAACGACCGCGCCGACGGCTCCAGGGCGATCGACTGGCTGATCGCCAACACCCCGGTGGACCGCTCCAGGATCGGGCTGGCGGGCATCTCCTACGGCTCGGGCATCTCCCAGCTCGTCGCCGCGCACGACCGGCGCGTGGCCGCCGTCGTCGCCATGGACACCTGGGCCGACCTCGTGGAGTCGCTGTACGCCAACGAGACCCGGCACATGGCGGCGTTCACGATGCTCTCGCTCACCGGGCGCATCACCGGCCGGCTCAGCCCCGAGACCGACCGGATCATGAACGACTTCGCGGCCAACCGCAACGTCCCCCGGCTCGTCAAGTGGGGCGCGGTCCGCTCGCCGGGCAACTACCGGGCGCAGCTGAACGCGCGCCGGGTGCCCATCCTGATCAGCAACGCCTACGGCGAGACGCTGTTCGCGCCGAACCAGGTGATCAAGCACTTCAACGCCCTCACCGGCCCCAAGCGGCTCAACCTGTCGGTCGGCGACCACGCCACCGCGCACGCCACCGGCATCCTCGGCGTCCCCAGCCGGCAGTGGGACGACGTGCACCGCTGGTTCGACCGCCACCTGCGCGGCGTCCGCAACGGCATCGACCGCGAGCCGCAGGTCGCCGCCGAGGTCGCCTGGAGCCGCAAGGTCGAGGGCCACCGCGACGTGCCGTCGATGACCCGGAGCGTCGAGCGCCTCGGCCTCGGCGCCCCGGCCGCCTCCGGCGACGGCGTGCTCGGCGCGGTGACCCCGGCGGGCTGGCGGCGCACGCTGCGCACCGGCCAGGACAGCGGCGCCACCGCGGGGATCGTCATCGTCAGCGGCGGCCTCCAGACGTTCGGCCTGCCCAACCGGATCGACCAGCGCCGCATCTCGCGCCGCGCCGCCGCCGTCTGGTCCACCCCGGTCCTGACCGCCGCGCGGAGGCTGCGCGGCGCGCCGCGCCTGAACCTCACCGTCACCCCGTCCGGCAAGACCGGCACGCTCGTGGCGTACCTGTACGACGTGGACGCCAAGGGCAGCGCGCGCCTCATCACCAACGAGGCCTACAGCCTGCTGCGCGGCACGCCCGGCAAGCCGCACAAGGTGTCGGTGGACCTCCAGGCCACCGCGTTCGACGTCCCGGCCGGGCACCGGCTGATGCT
Source organism: Spirillospora sp. CA-253888 (assembly GCA_050936435.1). GTDB lineage: Bacteria > Actinomycetota > Actinomycetes > Streptosporangiales > Streptosporangiaceae > Spirillospora. The sequence goes on along the minus strand of JBNJMT010000001.1, from coordinate 917,200 downwards.
CGTGGTCGACACCAAGGACCCGCTCTACGCCGACGCCGGGCGCTTCGGCCGGACCCTCGCCGTGCAGGCGCCCTCCACCCTGGAGGTGCCGCTCGGCTGACCGGCGGCGCGCCGCCGGTCAGCCGGAGGCGGCGCCCTCCGGGCGCACGTGCCCCCGGGCGGGGCAGAACGACGAGTCCAACTGGTCGTACGGCCAGTCCGCCGTCTTCGCCCCGGCCGCGTAGGCGCTCTGCAGGAAGTCCAGCACCGCGTCGCGCGGCTGCGGGGACGCCAGCACGTCGGCCCATCGCAGCCGCGCCTGGTGCGTCGCCCCGGTCGGCGCCCACCGCGCCGTCGGCGGCTTGAGCGGCTGCCGCGTCAGCGCGTCCGGCTCGGGGTGGGTGTAGGAGTAGAAGGTCGGCTCGGGGGTGGCCGGGTCGCCGGGCCACCAGCCGAAGCTGATCACCTCGTGGCTGTAGGCCTCCCGCGTCACCGGGTCGGCGTCCGGCATGTCCGGCGCGCGCCGCCCGGAGAACCGCGCGGTCGCCAGGTCGAAGCTGTGCCAGAACAGCTGCACCGGGCTGCTCTTGCCGGTGAACCAGCCCTGGAACTCGTCGAAGACCCCGTTCGCCCAGGTCAGCGCCCGGCGGTAGTCCTCGACCCGCGCGCGGTCGTAGGAGGCGTGCTCGGTGTCGTCGGCGAACGGGGTGGTCATCGGCACCCCGAACGGCTCGGCCTTGATCTTCACGTGCACGCCCAGCTCGCGCAGCAGCGCCTCCAGCTCGTAGTAGAACCCTGACACCGAAAGCCCGTCCCGCAGCGGGATCGCCTCGTCGCGGTCGCCGGTGCGCACCCACAGCTCGTGGTCCACCAGGTCGAAGCCGATCCGGAAGTGCACGCCGTCGTGCAGCATCGGGCCGGTGCTGTAGCCGCGCTCGTCCACCTTCAACGTGGTGTGCCACCAGTGGTTGCGCGGGGCGGTGGAGGCGAGCTGGATCTTCCCGACGATCTGGGTCCACAGGTGCAGGGTGTCCTTGGTGGCCGTCCAGGCGTCGTACGGCAGGGCGGGAAGCGCGTCGGTCATGCGCGGCTCCTACCCTCCGCCACGGTGCCGTAAAGGGGTGGAACGGCCTGTTTTGATCAGCTCTTTGCCCGCCGATCCGCTAGTCGTTAGCTCTTGAACTACTAGCGCGCGCTGTGGCACGCTGCGGGCGCGAGCACCCCACCGAGCCCACGCGGGCCCGCGCCGGGCACGGCGCCGGGCGTCCCGCCGAGCAAGGAGCGTCCCGTGACGGCAACGGCCGAGAGCGGTCCCCGGCCCCCCGACCCGCGCGGCGCCGAGCCGTGGCACCGGATCTACGACGGGCCGGCCGACGAGCACGACTACGAGATCGACGAGATCGAGGGCGCCCTGCCCGAGGGCCTCACCGGCACGCTGTACCGCAACGGCCCGGGCCGCTGGCAGGTCGGCGAGTCGATGCTCGACCACATCTTCGACGGCGACGGCATGGTGTCGATGTTCTCCTTCGCGGGCGGCCGCGTCCGCTACCGCAACCGGTACGTGCGCACCCGCCACTACCGCCACGGCGAGCGCACGGGCCGGACGGGCCTGCGCGGGCTGGGCACACAGCGGCCCGGCGGCGCGCTCGGCAACATGCTGCGCCCGCCCGCCAACGTCGCCAACACCGGGGTGGTGCTGCACGGCGGCCGGTTGCTGGCGCTGTGGGAGGGCGGACGGCCGTTCCGGCTCGACCCCGACAGCCTGGAGACGCTGGGGGAGCACTCCTTCGACGGGCGGCTGAAGGTGATGTCGGCGTTCTCGGCGCACCCGTCGCGCTGCCCCGACACCGGCGAGCTGTTCAACTTCGGCATGGACTTCACGCGGGCCCGGAGCCTGCGCCGCTACCGCGTGGACACCCGGGGCCGCCTGCACCACCTGCCGCGCGTGCCGCTGCCCTACAGCCCCTGGAACCACGACTTCGCGCTCACCCGCCGCCACATGGTCTTCGTCGTCAACCCGGTGATCCCGCGCGTGCGGCAGATCCTGCTGGGCACCGGGTCGATCGCCGACGGCCTGGACTACCGGCCGCACCGGCCGACCTGCTTCGTCGTCGCGCCCCGCTACGGCGGCAGGGCGCGGGTCGTCGAGCACCCGGCGCTGCTGGGCTTCCACATCGTGAACGCCTTCGAGGACGGCTCGGACGTGGTGGTGGAGTTCGTCCGCTTCGCCGACTGGGCGCAGGTGTCCACCGCCTTCCGCGACTTCCGCACCCGGGACTTCCCGTGGGGCTGCGGGCTGATGCGCTACCGGATCACCCCGTCCGGGCGCGTCACCGGCGAGGAGGTCCGCAGCGGCCCGATGGAGCTGCCGCACGCCGACGTGCGGCGGGTGGGCCGCCCGCACCGGTACACCTACTACGCCGGGCGTACCGCCGCCGGCATCGGCGTCCACCGCTTCGACCACGCGACCGGCGCGCACGCCGCCCACGAGCTGCCGCCCGGCCACGGCTTCGGCGAACCGGTGTTCGTGCCGCGCGAGCCCGGCGCCGCCGAGGGCGACGGCTGGCTGCTCACCCTCGCCTACGACCCCGGCGAGCACCGGTCCCGGCTGCTGGTGCTGGACGCGCGGGACGTGGCGGCCGAGCCGGTCGCGACGCTGCGGCTGCGCCACCACATTCCCATGGGATTCCACGGCTCGTTCAGCGAAAGGGTCGCCGCGCCGCCCCTCTGATACGGGAAAGGCGGAAATGGCCCGCCCTCCTGGTTAAGCGTTCGTTCAATTGGACGCCGATGCCGCGCCGCGCTGTTTAGCCTCGGGCCTGCAATGGACGGGAACCCGTGGGTGCAGAGGGAGAAACGGCGATGCCGGCAGAGGTGAGAGCGGAGTCCGCGACGCCGCGGCGCCAGTGCGACCTTGTCTGGTTGGCGTATTTCGTGCTTCCGGGACAGGGGCAGCGCACCTATCGGCTGGCGCTGGCGCGCCGGATCGTCGCCGGCACCGGCGGCCGGCCCGAGCACCGCCGCACCCGCGTGCTGCGCAAGGCGATGCGGCCGTCCCGGCGGCTGCGGACCGGCCTCGGGCCGTGGCTGCGCGCGCTGTCCGCGCCGCCGCCCGCCCCGCGCGCCAGGCCGCCGCGCTCGCCCGGCTGGACCCGCCGGTCCGCGTCGCGTGGGCGCTGCTGCGCGTGGCCGGGATGCCGCGCTACCTGGTGCACGACGAGCTGGTGTCGCTGCGGGTGCGCGACCGCTGGGCGGTGATCGCGGCGGCCGAGGCCGTGCCGGTCGCCGAGGCGCCCCCGCCCGGCCCGCCGCCCGCCGCGCTGCTGCGCCCGGTGCGCCGCCGCCCGGTGGCGCCGGTCGTGGCGGCCACCGCCCTCACCGCCGCGCTGGTGGGCATGCTGGTGGTCACCGAGAACGGCGGCTCGCTGCTGGGCGGCAGCCGCCCGGCCGCCGCCGGGCACCTGCGCCTGGTCACGGCGCCGCCCGACGCCTGGACCCGCGGGCCCCACCGGCTGGACGCCTGGCCCGCGCGCGGCGACCTGGTCGGCGACAAGGCGTTCACCGCCCGCGCCCTGGACGCCTGGGCGGCGCGCATCGACGGCCGGAACGGGCACATGAGCGGGGAGGCGCAACTGCTGTACGCCGGGCGCATCGACGGCGCGCCCGTCGCGGCCCTGCGGCGCGGCGGCCGCATCGCGCGCTACACCGAGCCGGGCGGCGCGCTGGAGGTGCGCACCGCCGGGACCGAGGCGAACGCGCCGCTGGCGCTCGGCGGCGGCCGCTACCTGCTGTCGCCCTGGGACACCGGGGCCGCGGTGCCCGGCGGCGACCGCGTCGAGGTGCGCGACGGCGTCACCGCGCCGGTCGCCGCGCGCACCCGCTGCGGGCGCGGCCCCGTCCTGGACGTGCGGGGGCCCGCGGGCCAGCGGACCCTGGGCGACCTGGGCGGGCCCCGCCCGGTCGTGCTGGCCTACCGCCCGCCGACCCACCGCACGGACACCTCCGGGGCGGAGCCGGAGCCGGCCTCCCGGGCGCGCACCGGCCGCCTCGATCCCGCCGGGGTCCGGTTCTGGGAGCGGCTCGGCTGCCTGCTGCCGCAGCCCGCCCGGCCCGTCATCGAGGCGATGGCCTGGGACTTCTGGTCCGGCAGGCTGCCCCATGGCGGCGCGCGCGCCGACTGGGCGTGCACGCGCCTGGCCTTCGCCGGAGGCGGCACCACCGCGCAGTCCACGCTGCTGGACGAACGGCACGAGCGCACCACCGGCTGGTGCGACGACCGCCGCCCGGTCGCGGGCACCTGGTGGCAGGTCCCGGCGGCGGCCCACGCCCAGGCCCGGTCCCACGCCCAAGGGCAGGCCCAGGCCCAGGAGGTGCGCTGGTACTTCCTGGCCGCCGCCGCGCGCGGCCTGGTGCCGCACGCCGAGGGACCGGTGCGCGGAGCCGAGACCAAGGGGCGGCTGCTGGTGGCCCGCTCGGCGGTGGAGGGGCGGCGGCCGGACGCGCCGGTGACGCTGTCCGCCCGTATCGGATGACCCATATCGGCTGATCCTTCCGGAAACGCAGGCGCCATTCCCTGCCGTTGTGCGCATTGCGGCGGCGCGGCCGCTCATTTCGAGCGACCATCGGTGGTGGTTATGGCGCCCCCCGTTTCCTGGAGGAAACTCCGTGCCGGAGAAAGTCAGCCCCCATTCCGTGTTGAATAGGCGATATCGTCGGCTTGTCCGGATGGCGTATCTCGTTCTGCCCGGCACGCTCGACCCGCACGACCGGCTCGTCGCCGCGCACCGGATCGTCGACCGGGCCCGGCACGGCGGCCCCGGCGAGACCGAGGAGGTCTACGCCCGGATGCGCGACCGGGTGCTGCAGCGGGCCGTTCGGCACCCCGAACGCCCGCGCCGCCTCGCGATCGGCGGCGCGGCCCGGCTCGGCCCCTGGCTGCGCGCGAGGCCCGCCGCGCCCGGCGCCGACGACCTCGCCTTCACCGCCGCGCTGGCGGCGCTGTCGCCGCAGGCCCGCGCCGCCTACGCGCTGCGGCACCTGGAAGGGCTGCCCGAGGACGCGGTGCGCGAACGCCTCGCCGCCCTCGGCGCGGCCGACCCCGCCACCGCGCTGAGCGAGGCCGCCGCCGTGGACGGGCGCGTCCCGCCCGAGACCCGCGACCGGCTGCTGGCCCGGCCCGCCCTCGACCCGACCGTCGCGCGCCTGCACGCCCGGCTGCACGGCCGCCCAGGCCGCCGCGCCCGGATCGTCGCCGCGATCGCCGCCCTGGCGGCGGCCGGGACAGCCGTCGCGCTGTCGGGCGGCCTGGACGGGGTCGGCGTCTCCGGCCTGGCCTTCAACGCCGCCGAACGCACCGACCGGGTGACGACCGTCCCGGCCGGGGCCTGGCGGCGCACCACCAGCCTGGACCTGGACGCCTGGTCGGCGCGCGGCGACCTGGCCGGTGATCGCGGCCTCGCCCGCGAGGCGCTGCGCGCCTGGAACGGCGGCGTCGAAGCGGCTGCGTCCGGCGGCGTCGGCACCGCCCCGCCCGCCCGTGCCCCGCAACTGCTGTACGCCGGGAGGATCGGCGACCGCCGGATCGTGCTCCTGCACGACGCCGACCGGGTCGCCCGCTACACCGCCGGGCCCGGCGGCCGCACCCTGGAGGTCTTCCCCGAAGGCCGCGCGCTGCCCGGCGGGGCCAGCCCGCTGAAGCTGGCCGCCGGACGCTACCTGCTGCCGCCGTGGGTGACCGGGTTCCGGGTCGCCCGCCTCGGCGGCCGGGCCCGCTGGAAGGAGGTCCCGATCAGCGACGGGGTCACCGGCCCGGTGCCCGCGGCGCCGGCCTCCGGGCCCGGCGGCTGCTGGCGCGGCCCGGTGTTCGAGCTGCGGCAGCCCGAGATCGCGCACGGCCGCCCGTACACCATGGCCGACCTGGGCGGCCTCCACTCGGCCAACCTGCTCTACCAGCCGCCGCCGCCCGCGCAGGTGCGCCGCCTGGGCCCGCACCAGGTCGACGCCGCGCCCGAGGCCGCGCCCGAGGGCTTCGTGCTGTGGGGACGGCTCGGCTGCGCGCCGTCCGCGCCCGCCGCGCCGGACCTGCGGGGGCGCGGCGACGTGGAGTCGGCGACCGCGTGGGAGTTCTGGCGCGGCGACCTGCCCGACGAGGGCGGCAAGGGCCGCTGGGTGTGCACCCGCTACGCCTACGGCGGCGGCCGCAGCACCACCCACGCGACGCTGCTGGACGGGCGCGGCCGGGCGCTGGCGACCGGCCGCCGCGACGACACCTGGGACTGCTCGCGGCTCCGGCGCGACGTGGCGAGCGGAGCCTGGTGGCGCTCGCCCAAGGGCCGCTGGCACTACCTGGCCGCCGCCAGCCGCCGGGTCACCGTCCTCACCGCCGACGGGCCGTTCGAGGGCCGCCCGTCGGTCCGCGACGGCCTGCTGCAGGCGCGGGGCCCGGTCGCCGGGCAGGCCCCCGACGGGAAGGTCGCCCTGAGCGCGGCCGACCACGAGCGGCGGCCCGTGCCGGTCTTCCAGGCCGATCCCGGCTGATCGGCACCCCCCCGAGTCAGTCGCCGCTTACTCGCATCGGGCACACTGGGGGCACCGAACGAGATTCGCACGGGTAGCGGCGAAAGGGAACGCGATATGGGCAACGGACCGCTGGCGGGGGTACGGGTGATCGAGCTGGCCGGGATCGGGCCCGGCCCGTTCGCCGCCATGCTCCTGGCCGACCTGGGCGCGGAGGTCATCCGGGTGGACCGCGCGGCCGCCGCCCTGAAGGGCGGCGGCGCGACCGGCGGCACCGACTTCACCAACCGCGGCAAGCGCTCCATCGCCGTCGACCTGAAGAGCGAGCGCGGCAGGGAACTGGTGCTGCGCATGGTCGAGAAGTCCGACGTGCTGCTGGAGGGCTTCCGGCCGGGCGTCACCGAGCGCCTCGGCCTCGGCCCCGACGACTGCCTGGCCCGCAACCCCAGGCTCGTCTACGGCCGCATGACCGGCTGGGGCCAGCAGGGGCCGCTGTCGCAGAGCGCCGGGCACGACGTGGGCTACATCGCCATCACCGGCGCGCTGCACGCCATCGGCCGCGCCGGGGGGCCGCCGCAGATCCCGATGAACCTGCTGGGCGACTTCGCGGGCGGCAGCATGTACCTGGTGGTCGGCGTGCTGGCCGCGCTGCTGGAGTCCAAGGTCAGCGGGAAGGGCCAGGTCGTGGACGCCGCCATCGTGGACGGCACCGCGCACCTGTCCACCTTCATCCACGGCTTCATGGCCGGGGGCATGTGGCGCGACGAGCGCGGCGTCAACATGCTCGACTCGGGCGCGCCCTGGTACGACGTGTACGAGACCGCCGACGGCAAGCACGTCGCGGTGGGCGCGCTGGAGCCGCAGTTCTACGCCGAGTTCCTGCAGAAGCTCGGCCTCGCCGACGCCGACCTGCCCGGCCAGCACGACCGCGACCGCTGGCCCGACCTGCGCGACCGCTTCGCCGCCGCGTTCAAGGCGCGCACCCGCGACGAGTGGGCCGAGGTGTTCCTGCCCGGCGACGCCTGCGTGGCCCCGGTGCTGTCGATGACCGAGGCCGCCGAGCACCCCTACAACACCGCGCGCGAGGTGTTCGTGGAGGGCGCGGGGCACCGCCAGCCCGCGCCCGCGCCGCGCTTCTCCCGCACGCCGGGGGAGACCGACGGCGTGCCGGTGCTGCCCGGCGGCCAGTCCCGCGAGGTGCTCGCCGCGCTCGGCTTCGACGACGCCGACGAGCTGATCGAGAGCGGCGCGGTCGCGCAGGCGTGAGCCGCCCCGCCGGCGGTCTCCGGGCACGGCGCCCGGAGACCGCCGGCGCCCTCACAGGCCCAGGCGCTTGGCGACGATCTCGTTCATGATCTCGTTGGTGCCGCCGCCGATGCCGAGGATGCGCGCGTCGCGGTAGTGCCGCTCCACCTCCGACTCGCGCATGTAGCCCATCCCGCCGTGCAGCTGCACCGCCTCGTGCACCACGTGCTCGACGGCGTAGACGGCGGTGTTCTTGGCGTAGGCGGTCTCGGTCAGCACGTCCTCGCCCGCGACGTACCGCTCGGCGACCTGCCGGGTGTAGGCGCGCGCCACGTCCACCTGCCGCGCCATCTCGGCCAGCTTGTGCCGCACGAGCTGGCGCGACGACAGCGGCCGCCCGAAGGTCTCGCGGACCCGCACGTACTCCATGGTGAGGTCCAGGCAGCGCTGCGCGGTCGCGTACGCCTGCACCGCCAGCGACAGCCGCTCGGTCACGAAGTTCTGCACGATCTGCAGGAAGCCGCTGTTCTCGGCCCCGACCAGGTTGGCGACCGGCACCCGCGCGTCGGTGAACGACAGCTCGGCGGTGTCGGAGCACAGCCAGCCCATCTTGCTCAGCGCCCGCGACACCGTGAAGCCCGGCGTGCCCTTCTCCACCACCAGCAGCGAGACGCCGCCGAAGCCGGGCCCGCCGGTCCGCACCGCCAGCGTGACGAAGTCGGCGCGCACGCCCGAGGTGATGAACATCTTGGCCCCGTTGACCACGTAGTGGTCGCCGTCGCGGACGGCGGTGGTGCGAAGGCCCGCCACGTCCGACCCGGTGTCGGGCTCGGTGATGCCGAGCGCCCCGATCATCTCGCCCGCCAGCACCGGCCGCGCGAACCGGTCGACCAGCTCCTTGTCCCCGGCCGCCACGAGGTGCGGCAGCGCGATCCCGTGCGTGAACAGCGAGGCCACCACGCCGCCGGACCCGCCCGCCTGGATCAGCTCCTCGGCCACGATCAGCGCGTCGATCGGGTCGCCGCCCGACCCGCCCGCCTCCTCCGGGAAGCCCGCGCCGAGCAGCCCCGCCGCGGCGGCCTTGCGGTGCAGCTCGCGGGGCAGCTCGCCCGCCTCCTCCCACGCCGGCAGGAACGGGACGATCTCCCGGGTGGTGAAGTCGCGGACCAGCTCGCGCAGCGCCGCGCGCTCGGAGGTGTTCCAGGGGCTCGTCGAAGGGCTGCTCATCGCGGATGTCCTCCCAAGATCAGAATGAGATTCGGAATCTAACAGCCGCGGCCGCCTCCGGTCACCGGCGCACCGGCCCGCGACCTCGCGGTAACACTCGGCGTGCACGGCTGATTACCTAGTGAGGCCGGGTCGCCGGCCGCCTCGGGGGAGGGCGCGATGCACGCGACGCCGCGACGGGGGCCGAGCCCGCGCTGGTTGTGGGCGATCCTGTCGATCGTCGCGATGGCGGCGCTCGTGCTCGGCGCGTTCCGTCTCCAGGACACCGCCTGCGGAGCCGTCCCGCCGTCGTCCGGACGGGCGGACGGGCACGCGGCCCGGCAGCCGGACGGGCGCGACCCCTCGCCCGACTCCACCGGCGAGGGCACGGCGGTGTTCCACGACGACTGGTCGGAGGTGCTGTGCTCGCTCGGCCCGCTGCCGCCGGGCGGGCTGTACGCGTCGCTCCCGGCGCGCGAGTTCGAGGACGCGGGGCTGTGCGGCGCGTACCTGGAGATCGAGGGGCCGCGCGACACCGTGCGCGCCCTGGTCGTGGACCGGTGCCGGGGCTGCGGGCCGGGCCGCCTCGACCTCAGCGAGGCGGCGTTCCGCCGGATCGCGGGCGGCACCGGCAAGGGCGTGGCCCCGGTCCGGTACGGGCTGCTCCGCGACCCGGAGGAGGCGGGGCGCCTGGCGTTCCGCGTCAAGCCCGGGTCGTCGGCGGCCTGGCTCGGCCTGCTGGTCATCGGGCACGGCAACCCGCTGGCCCGCGTCGAGGCGCGCGACGGCGGCCGGTGGCGGGAGCTGGGTCGCAGCGCCGACAACCACTGGACGTCGTCCGGCCTGGGCGGCGGCCCCTTCACCGTGCGGGTGACCGACCGCCACGGCAACCGCGCCGTCGCCCGTGACATCTCGCTGCGCCCCGGGCGCGTCCAGCGCAGCGACGTCCGCCTGTACGAGCGGCCCGGGACGGGGCGCGGCGCCGGGCCCACCCCGACGCCCACGCCAGCCCCGGTCGTCCCGCCCGGCGCCACGCCGCCCGAGGCGACGCCGACCACGGTGCGGACGGCGCCCGCCTCACGCGACGGTTGCCGCTAGCGGTCCCGCGCCCGACCGCCTCGCGCCTCGCCTCGCCGCCTCGCGCTGGTCGCCCCGCTTCCGCTCGCCCCTCAGGCGGCCGTCGCCTCGGCCACGGCGGCGGCCCACAGGTCCAGGGCCTCGTCGATCTGCGCCGCGTTCACCACCAGCGGCGGGATCATCCGGACGATGTTCCCGTGCGGACCGCAGGTCAGCAGCAGCAGCCCGCGCTCGACGGCCGCCCGGTGCGCGCGCTGGGCCGTCGCGGTGTCCGGCCCGCCGTCCGGGCCGGTGAACTCGGCGGCCTGCATCAGCCCCCGGCCGCGCACGTCGCCGATCACGGGGTGCTCGGCGGCGACCTTGCGCAGCCCCTCGTGCAGGCGCGCGCCCGTCTCGGCGGCGTTGGCGACCAGGCCCTCGTCCTGGATCACCTCCAGCGTCGCCAGCGCGGCGGCGCACGCGATCGCGTTGCCGCCGTAGGTGCCGCCCTGCGAGCCCGGCCACGCACGCTCCATCAGCGCGGCGGGCGCCGCGATCGCCGACAGCGGCAGGCCGCTGGCCAGGCCCTTGGCGGTGACCAGGACGTCGGGCACCGCGCCCGAGTGCTGGTGGCCCCAGAACCGGCCGGTGCGCCCGAACCCTGTCTGCACCTCGTCGGCGACCAGCAGGACGCCGTGCCGGTCGGCCCGCTCGCGCAACCCCTGCAGGAAGCCGGGCGGCGCCGGGACGTAGCCGCCCTCGCCGAGCACGGGCTCGACCAGGAACGCCGCCGTCTCCTGCGGCGCGCTGACCGTCGCCAGCAGGTAGTCCAGCTCGCGCAGCGCGAAGCGGGTCGCCTCGGCCTCGCTCCACCCGTACCGGTAGGCCTGCGGGAACGGCGCCACCGCCACGCCCGGCATCAGCGGCCCGATCCCGGACCGGAACTTGGTGCCCGCCGTGGTCGCGGCGGCCGCGCCCATCGTGCGGCCGTGGAAGGAGCCGTGGAACACCACGATGTTCTGCCGCCCGGTGGCGTGCCGCGCCAGCCGGATCGACGCCTCCACCGCCTCGCTCCCGCTGTTGAGGAAGAACACCGAGTCCAGGGCGGCGGGCAGCACCGCGCCCAGGCGCTCGGCCAGCCGCAGCAGCGGCCGGTGCAGCACGGTGGTGTACTGGCCGTGGATCAGCCGGGCCGCCTGCTGCTGCACGGCCGCCACCACCCGGGGATGGCAGTGCCCGGTGCCGGTCACCCCGATCCCGGCGGTGAAGTCCAGGTGCCGGCGGCCGGAGGTGTCGAACAGGTACACCCCCTCACCGCGCTCGGCCAGTACGGGGGTGGCCTGCCTGAGCACCGGGGACAGCTTCGCCATGCGCCCCTCCAGGGGGAGATTGTCGACAATCTGCCGTCATGGCATCACGCGCGGCGGGCGCTGTCCAGGGGCCCTGCGCGGGGGACCGCGCCGGGCCCCGCGCGGGGGCCGCCGCCCGGCGTCAGGGCGCGGGGCGCAGCCGCTCCACCGAGTCGGTCATGTGCTCCTCGATGAGCAGCAGCAGCCGCTCCTCGGCCCCGTCGGCGATGGCGTCCACCAGGCGCCGGTGCTCCTCGACCAGCTCCTCCGGCTCGGGGTAGGTGTCCTGGAGCGCGTTCAGGCACATGCGGGTCTCCACCAGCAGCGTCTGCGCCATGCGCTCCAGCCGGGGGCTGCCCGAGGCGCTGACCAGCACCCCGTGGAACGCCTGGTCGGCGTCGCTCATCGCCACCCGGTCGCGCTCGCGCGCGGCGGTGACCAGCCCCTCCAGCGCCTCGGTCAGCCGCGCCACGGCCTCGCCCCGGTTGCGGGCCATCACCAGCCGGCACGCCTCGCGCTCGACGGCGAGCCGCGCCCGGTAGACGTCCTCGACGTCGCCGTGGTCGAGCGTGACGACGAACAGCCCCCGGTGCGGCGCGCTGTGCAGCAGGCCCTCCTGCACCAGGCGCTGCATGGCCTCGCGCAGCGGGCCCCGGCTGATGCCGAGCCGCGCCGCCAGCTCGGCCTCGCCGAGCTGGGTCCCCGGCGCCAGCGACCCGTACAGGATCGCGGCGCGCAGCTCGGCGGAGACGATCTCCACGGTCGAGCGGCGGGGGACCGGTTCCAGCTCACCCAAGCGGCCCATGTCCTTCTTCCTGACTCCATCCGGCGGCGAACAGCCCGCCGAGGCCGGCGCGCGGGCGGCCGCCGCCCGCCAGGCGCAGGCCCTCCCAGACGCTGACCTGGTTGGCGGTGAGCACCGGCTTGGCGAGCCGGCGTTCCAGCTCCTCCAGCAGGCGCGCGGTGTGCAGGGCGGTGTCGGGGACGAGCACGGCGTCGGCGTCCGGATGGTCGCCGGCGGCGACGAGCTCCAGCACCTCGCCCGGGGGCAGCGTGCCGACCTCGGCGGCGGTCACGATGCCCCGGCACCCCAGCGCGACCACCTCGATCCCGGTGTGGCCGAGGAACGCCGCGAAGCTCTCGGCCACGTCCGCGGGGTAGGTCGCCGCGACCGCGACGCGCCGCGCGCCCAGGCGGTGGACGGCGTTGACGAACGCGAACGAGGTGCTGGAGGCGGGCACGCCCGCCTCCTCGGCGATCCCGGCGGCCTGCGCGGCCGCGCCGTCCCACCCGAACACGAAGCCGCCGCTGGTGCACGCCCACACCGCCGCGTCCACGCCCAGCGCCCGGAGCCGCCGCGCGCCCTCGCCGAGCACGTCCGCGCCGCCGATGTCCAGCAGCGCGTCCATGCGGTGCGCGTCCTCGCGCATGGCGGTGTGCACGACGGGCAGCGCCACGTCGCCGAGCATCGCCTCGATCGCGGGATAGTCGTCCTCGGCGCTGTGACCCGGGTAGAGGAAGCCCACCGACGGGCCGGCCGGGGGGCCGCCCGCGCCGTCCGCGTTCCGTTCCACCTTGCCTCCCGGCGCTCGCTGCACGGCAGATTGTCGACAATCGTAGCGGCCGCGCCGGAGCCGGACGCCCGGTCCGCCGGGCCCGCCGCCCGCCGCCCGGCGCTCACGCGGCCGTGGGGCGGATGTGCCGCACCAGCCACTGCCCCGGCCCGGCGGCCGGCGAGCCCATCGCGCGCAGCGCCGCGCACATGGTGACCTGGTTGGCGGTGAGCACCGGCTTGCCGAGCATGGCCTCCAGCGGCGCGATGATGTCGTAGGTCGGCACGTTGGTGCAGCTGACGAACACCGCCTCGGCCTCGGGCCGGTCCACCGCGGAGACCGCCGCCACGATCTCCCGGTAGCCGACCTTCCAGATGCGGCTGAGCAGCCCCATGCCGACCGAGGACGCCACCGTGACGCCGTACTCGCCGAGGAAGGAGACCAGCCGCTCGGTGACGTCGTCGATGTAGGGGGTGACCACCGCGACGCGCCGCACGTCCAGCAGCCGCAGCGACTCCACCAGCGCGCCGGAGGTCGTGGCCGCCGCCGGGGCCCCGGCCGCCAGCATCGCGTCGTAGAGGTCCAGCTCGCCCGCCGCGCCGCCGACGAAGCTGCCCGACGCGCAGGCGTAGGCGACCGCGAGGGGTTCGGGGGCCAGCACGTCGCGCACCGCCTGCCGCACGATCGAGCGGTCCGACAGCGCGCTCGCCATCTCCACGGTCACCGGCACCGGCACGTACGGCAGCCGGGTCAGGAACAGCGACACGTCGTCGGGCGTCCAGCGCCACAGCTCGCGGTCCAGCGCGAAGTCGAACGGCGCGACCACGCCGATCCCCGTCTGGGCGAGCAGTTCCGGTCCGACGACCAGCGTGGGGTCGAATGCCATCGCCGGCCCGCCGCTCAGCGCCCGTGCCGCTGGTAGACCAGGCGCTCGCCGACCGCGCCCGACCGCCACACGTCGTGGCACGCCTCGGCCATCGGCGCGAGGCCGTCCACGACGGTGGCGTAGACGTTGCCGGGCACCCAGCCGACGTCCCCGTTGAGCAGCAGGTTGTTGCGCCCGTAGAAGAGCGCGAGGTCGATGACGCCGGGCAGGCCGCCGAGGCCCTTCTCCTCCTTGAACGCCCGGTCGAGCATCCCGCCGGGGAAGGAGAAGTAGACGACGTCGCCCGGGATCGGGGTGACGGTCGGGTTCTCCAGGCCGACCTCCTCGGCGGCGAAGCGCTCGACCATCGTGTAGACCTCGTTGCGCGCGTACTTGGCGTGGTAGGCGTCGCCCGCCAGCGGCAGCGCCGCCCACACGGCCGCGCAGGTGCGCGGCGCGTCCTTGTCCAGCAGCTCGGCCACGCAGGAGACGCCCCGGCGCTCCAGCGTGACGGTCATCAGCCTGGGCATGTGCAGGACCTCCCCATGGACGGGGGTGGGCGAGAGCGTCGCTCACCCGGCGGGACTCTGGCGACCGAGCGACCCGGGCCCCGCCCTGGCCGGTGGAACCGTTGCGGCGGTCGTGCGACACGTCGTGGTCGGCACGTTCTCATCGTGCTGATTGTTGACAATCCTACGAGCGCTTCCTAGCGTGTCAATGCCCTCCACGTTGCATTGCCGTCGACCCGGGACTCCGGAAAGTGACGATCGAGAACGTGTGGAAGGGCCGCACGGAGCCCATGATGAGCAGGTGCGCATGAGCCCTCCGCCCGGCCTCGACGTCCTGGTGCTGCGGGGCGCGGACCCGCCCCCGGACATGGCCGCCGTCGAGCGCCTCGCCCGCGTCCGGTACGTGCGCGAATCCGGGCTGGCCGAGGCGCTCCCGTCCGCCGACGTGCTGTTCGTGTGGGACTTCTGGTCCGAGGCGCTGGCGGGCGCCTGGCCGGAGGCGGGCGGCCCCGACTGGGTGCACATCGCCGGCGCCGGAGTGGACCGGCTGCTGTTCCCCGCCCTGGTGGACGGCCCCACGGTCGTCACCAACTCGCGCGGCGTGTTCGACGAGCCGATCGCCGAGTACGTGCTCGGCCTGGTGCTGTGCTTCGCCAAGGACCTGCACACCACGCTGCGCCTCCAGTCCGGGCGCGCCTGGCGGCACCGCGAGACCGAGCGGCTGGCCGGGGCCCGCGCGCTGGTCGTCGGCACCGGCCCCATCGGCCGCGCCGTCGGCCGCGCGCTGACCGCCGCCGGGCTGCGCGTCACCGGCCTCGGCCGCACCGCCCGGCCCGCCGACCCCGACCTCGGCGCGGTGCTGGCGATGGGCGACCTGCACGCCGCGCTCGCGCACGCCGACCACGTCGTGCTCGCCGCGCCGCTCACCGCCCGCACGCGCGGGATGATCGACGCCGCCGCCCTCGCCCGGATGCGCCCGTCCGCCCGCCTGATCAACGTGGGGCGCGGCCCGCTGGTGGTGCAGGACGACCTGGTCGCGGCGCTGCGCGCCGGCCGGATCGCGGGCGCCGCGCTGGACGTGTTCGAGGACGAGCCGCTGCCCGCCTCGTCGCCGCTGTGGGGGATGCCGAACGTCGTCGTCTCCCCGCACATGGCCGGGGACGCGGCCGGATGGCGCGAGGCGCTGGTCGCCCTGTTCGCCGACAACCTCGACCGCCGCCTCCACCGCCGGCCGCTGCGCAACGTCGTGGACAAGCGGCTCGGCTACGTCCGCGAAGGGGTGCCATGACCGGTGCGACCGATCCCGCCGACCTGACCGCGACCCAGCTGCTGGACCGCTACCGCGACCGGACCCTGTCCCCGGTCGAGGCGGTAAGGGCGGTGCTCGCCCGCATCGACGCCGCCGACCCGCGCCTCAACGCGTTCTGCCTGGTGGACGCCGACCGCGCGCTGGAGGCCGCCCGCGCCTCCGCCGCGCGCTGGCGGCGCGGCGAGCCGATGGGCCTGCTCGACGGCGTCCCGGTCTCCATCAAGGACGTGCTGCTCACCGAGGGCTGGCCCACCCTGCGCGGCTCCACCACCATCGACCCGCGCCGGCCCTGGGACGAGGACGCGCCCGGCGTCGCGCGGCTGCGCGAGCACGGCGCGGTGCCGGTCGGCAAGACCACCACCCCCGAGTTCGCCTGGAAGGGCGTCACCGACGGCCCGCTCACCGGCGTCACGCGCAACCCGTGGGACCCCGCGCGCACGCCCGGCGGGTCCAGCGGCGGCGCGGCGGCGGCCGTCGCGGCGGGGATGGCGCCGCTCGCGCTGGGCACCGACGGCGGCGGCTCGGTGCGCATCCCGGCCGCGTTCACCGGGATCTTCACCCTCAAGCCCACCTACGGGCTGGTCCCGCACCACCCGGCCAGCCCGTTCGGCACGCTGTCGCACGTGGGACCGATGGCGCGCAGCGTGGCCGACGCCGCGCTGCTGCTGGACGTGGCCTCCGGCTTCGACTCCCGGGACTGGTCGGCGCTGCCGCCGCCCGCCGTGCCCTTCGCCGGGGCCGCCCCGCGCGACCTGGCGGGCCTGCGCGTCGCCTACAGCCCCGCCCTCGGCTACGCGCGGGTCGATCCGGAGGTGGCGGCGCTGGTGGAGCAGACCGTCGCGGCGCTGGCCGGGCTGGGGGCCGAGGTCGAGCAGGCCGACCCGGGGTTCGCCGACCCGGTCGCGGAGTTCGAGGCGCTGTGGTTCGCGGGCGCGGCCAAGGTCGTGGAGCACCTGGACGCCGAGCGGCGCGCCCGGCTGGACCCCGGCCTGCGCGAGGTCGGCGAGGTCGGCGCGCACCTGTCCGCGGGCGACTACCTGGACGCCACGGCGCGCCGGGTCGAGCTGGGCCGGGTGATGGGCCGCTTCCACGAGCGGTACGACCTGCTCGTCACCCCGACGCTGCCGATCACCGCGTTCGAGGCGGGCCGGGAGACGCCCGGCGGGCGGCCCGGCGAGCGCTGGACGTCGTGGACGCCGTTCACCTACCCGTTCAACATGACCCAGCAGCCCGCCGCGAGCCTGCCGTGCGGGTGGACGCCCGGCGGCCTGCCCGCCGGCCTCCAGATCGTCGGCCCGCGCCACGGCGACGCGCTGGTCATGGCCGCGTGCCGGGCGCTGGAGGAGGCGCGGCCGTGGCGCGACCGCCGGCCGCCCCTGGCGGGAGCGCCCGCCGGGCGCTAGTGTCCCGAGCAAGCGTCCGCTTGGCTAAGTGGCTCCTGGGAGGCGTCGTGCGCCGTGCCGTCCACCTGCTCGAAGAGGTCGAGTTCCACCCGATGAACTCGCGCAGGCCGCTGGAGTACCTGCGCTGGCTCACCGCCTACAAGCAGGAGGACGACCGGCGCGCCGCCGGCGACGCCGAGCTCACCGCGGGCCTGTCCATCCGGTCCCGCGAGATCGACCTGGTCGGCGCCTTCTACGCCGTCGGCATCAGCGGCCACCCGCAGTTCAAGGTGGTGACGCTGTGGGACTGCCACGGCGGCTGGGACGGCGGCTGGCGGCAGATGCTGGAGATCTACGACGACGTGCAGGCCAACCTGTTCCTGTCCGACATCGACGACCTGCGGCACGGCGCGTTCTCCCGCCCGCTGGCCGCCGCGCCCGGCTCGCCGGTGCTGGCCGACCTGGTCGCCGAGCGCTACGCCGCGCCGCTGTACCTGTTCGAGAGCGCCCAGGTGCGCCCCGGCGCGGCGCTGGACTACCTGGAGGCGGTGCGGGAGGAGCGCGCCCAGATCATGGCCGACCACGGGCACCGCCTGGTCGGCGCCTACGAGGTGCAGCTCTGCGACACCGAGGTCGTCACCCTGTGGGGCACCGACATCGACTCCCACCTGGAGGTCCAGCGCGCCCGCGACGCCGCGCTCGGCATGGACGACGAGGCCGAGCCCGACCACCGGCTGCTGAGCTGGCGCAAGCGGGCCCGGACCTACCTGGACGGCCCCTGGCGCGAGACGCTGCTCAGCCCCTACCCCGGCAGCAAGCTCGCCCCGCGCCGAACCGGCTGACCGGAACACCGGTCCCGCCGGCGCCGGCGGGACCGGAGCGCACGATCTCCGCTCAGCGGGCCGCGCCGCCCAGCGTCCGCCTGCTCCACGCCGCGATCTCGGCGCGCGAGGAGATGCCGAGCTTGGCCAGGATGTGCGCGATGTGGGAGTCGACGGTGCGCTTGGCCAGCACCAGCCGGTCGGCGATCTCCCGGTTGGACAGCCCCTCGCCGACCAGCGTCGCGACCTGCCGCTCGCGGACGTTCAGCGGCTCGCGGGCGTGCTCGGGGATCGGCGGCGGCGCCTCGCCGCGCGCCAGCCCGATCGCCTGCGCGATCGTCATCTCCGTGCCGCGCCGCTTGGCGGCCTCGAACCGGTCGTCGGCCATCCGCTTGCGCACGGCCTTCTCCGACATGGCGCGCCGCTTCATGTAGTGCGGCCCGTACTGCAGCGCCGCGCCCAGCGCCCGCCACATCCGCTCGGTCGCGCCCAGCAGCATCGCCGCCTGCTCGTACTCGCCGCGCACCACCGGCGCGGGCGTCAGCAGGTCCAGCGCCAGGGTGATGCCGAGCTGGTCGCCGAGCCGCTCCTTGATCTCCAGGCAGGCCAGCAGGTCGCGCACCGCCTCGGCGTGCTCGCCGAGCCACCACAGCGCCGCGCCCCGCGCATACAGCGCGAACGAGCGGTTCCACTGCTCGCCGGTCGCCTCGCCCGAGCGCACCGTCAGCTCCGCCAGCTCCAGCGCCTGGTCGTTCTTGCTCTGCAGCAGCAGCACCGACGACAGGTGCGGGCCGGTCAGCAGCGCCAGCGGGTCGCGGTAGCCGCCCGCGTCGAACGCCGCGCGGGCCTCCTCCAGCCGCGCCTGCGCCTGCGCGAGGTCGCCCTCGAACAGCGCGATCAGCCCCTGCACGTGCACCGCGTGCGCCCGCAGGTCGGGGTCGGCGGAGGCGAGCGCGGGCTCGATCAGCGTCCGGCTGAGCCCGGCCTCGCCCTGCTGCACCGCGACCATGCCGGCGAAGCAGCCGAGCCACGCGCTCTCCGGCCCGCCCTCGGCCGCGACGGCGCCCGCCCGCTCGTGCCAGCGCCGCGCCTCACCGAACAGCCCGAGGCACATCCAGTAGTGCTGGAGCACCACCACCAGGTGCAGGCCCGTCGCCTCCTCGCCGGACACCGACAGCGAGTACTCCAGCGCCACGCGCAGGTTGGCGTTCTCGGCGCGCAGCCGGATCAGCCAGTCGAGCTGCGCGCGGCCCAGCGCCGCCGCCCGCGACTGCTCGGCCAGCGCCAGGTAGTGGTCGCGGTGGCGGCGGCGCAGCTCGGCGCCGTCGCCGAGCTCGGCCAGGCGCTCGGCCCCGTACTCGCGGATGGTGTCGAGCATCCGGTAGCGGCTGCCGTCGCGCTCGCACAGCACCACCGACTTCTCCACCAGGCGGCTCAGCACCTCCAGCAGGTCGTCCGGCTCCAGGCCGGGCCCGGCGCACACCGCCTCGGCGGCGGCGAGGTCGAAGTCGCCGGGGAACACCGACAGCCGCGCCCACAGCAGCCGCTCCTCGGGCGTGCACAGCTCGTGGCTCCACTCGATCGCCGCGCGCAGCGTGCGGTGCCGGTTGCGGCCCGCGCGGGCGGTGCCGAGCAGCTTGAACCGGTCGTCGATGCGGGCCAGCAGCTGGTCGACCGACATGGTGCGCAGCCGGACGGCGGCCAGCTCGATCGCCAGCGGGATGCCGTCCAGGCGGCGGCACAACCGCGTCACGGTGTCGCGGTTGTCGTCGGTCAGCGCGAACCCCGGCACCATCGCCTCGGCGCGGTCGGCGAACAGCGCCACCGCGTCGCCCTCGCCGGACCGGTCGCCGCGGACCGGCACCGGCAGCGGCGAGATCACCAGGTTGTGCTCGCCCATCACGTCCAGCGGCTCGCGGCTGGTGGCCAGCACCCGCAGCCGCGGCGCGGTGCGCAGCAGCGCCTCCACCAGCGCGGTGCAGTCCTCGATGAGGTGCTCGCAGGTGTCCAGCACCAGCAGCAGGTCCTTGTCCGACAGGTGGTCGGCCAGCCGCTCCACCTGGCTGCCGGCCGACTGGCCGGGCAGCTGCAGCGCGTCGGCGACGGTGCGCGGCAGCAGCTCGGGCTCGCGCAGCGCCGACAGCTCCACCAGCCACGCGCCGTCGGGGAACGAGCGGTGCAGCTCGGCCGCGAGCCGCACCGCCAGCCGCGTCTTGCCGACCCCGCCCACGCCGGTGAGGGTGACCAGCCGGGACCGCGACAGGGCCTGCCGGGCCTCGGCCAGCTCCTGGCGGCGGCCGATGAACCTGGTCACCTCGGCGGGCAGGTTGCCGCCGCGCGGTCGGTCAGCCAGAGAGGTCACGATCACCTCGTGTCGGAACGGGAACGCGCGCCCATCGTATGACGGCCCGCCGCGCAGGACGGGGCAGTTGCGGCGATGCCGGAATTTCCTGCAGTCCGTTACCTCACCCGGGCGCCGGCCCGGCCGCGCTGTCAGGCGCACTGTCAGGTGTGCCGTCAGATGCGCCGTCGGACCCGCTGCCGGACCCGCCGCCGGACGTGTGGCCGGACGTGTGGCCGTGCCGCTCCGCCCAGACCGCGATCTGCGTGCGGGAGGCGACCCCCAGCTTGGCGAGGATGTGCTCGACGTGGGAGTCGACGGTGCGCTTGGCGATGACCAGCCGCTCGGCGATCTGCCGGTTGGACAGCCCCTCGGCGACCAGGGCGGCGATCTCCCGCTCGCGCGGGGTCAGCGGGCGGGGCCCGCGGCCGCCGGCGGCCGGTCCGGCGCCGCCCGGGGCCGCCTCCCCGAGCGCCAGGGCCGTCGCCTCGGCGAGCGTCCGCGCCGCGCCGTGCCGCAGTCCGTCGGCGAGCCGCTCCTCGCCGAGCCGCTCGCGCAGTGAGTCGAGGCAGTTCTGCCGGAGGGCGGCGTACACCGGGCCCAGCATGGGCACGCGGAGGCGGTCCCACAGGCGGCCGGTGAAGCCGAGCAGCGCGGCGGCCCGGTCCGGGGCGTCCAGGTCGGCCGCGCACACGGCGATCAGGTCGAGCGTGATGGCGTGGCCGATGGCGTCGGACGCCCCGTCCTTGAGCCGCAGCGACTCCAGGACGTCCGCCATCGCCCCGGCGGCGTCGCCCGCCGTCCAGCGCACCAGGCCCCGGCTGTACATCAGGGACGAGCCGTTCCAGGAGTCGCCGACCCGCGTGGTCTCGCGCAGGCCCTCGTCGGCCACGGCCATGGCCCGCTCGGGCCGGCCGAGCAGCCCGTAGGCCCCCGCCAGCATCGGGTAGCTCACCAGCGTGCGCGGGTGGTCGCAGCCGATGGCGCGCCGGGCCGCCACGGCCTCCTCGAACTGCCCGGCGGCCGCCTCCATGTCGCCGGTGAAGAAGTGCACCAGGGCGCGGGCCTGCGGGACGTGCGCGTGCAGCTCGGCGTCGGCGCAGCCCGGGGCGGCGCGCTCCAGCTCGGCCAGCAGCGGCGGCGCCGCGTCGCCGTCGCCCTGCAGCGCGGCGAGCACGACGGCCGAGTACAGCACCCAGCACCGCTCGGCGCCGACGGGGGCCTCCAGCGACAGCGCCCGCCGCGTCCAGCCCCGGGCCTCGCCGAACAGGCCCAGGATCACCCACGGCATGTACAGCAGCCGGATCATCCGCAGCGCGTCGCGCTCGGCGCCGGGGGTGGCGAAGGCGTGGTCGAGCGCGACCCGCAGGTGGTGCCGCTCGGCGCCCAGCCGCGCCACCAGCGCCGTCTGGTCGGGCCCGGCGATGCCCCGCTCGGCCTGCTCGGCGAGCTCCAGGTAGTGGCGCAGGTGCCGGTCGCGCAGCCCGGCGGCGGCGGGCCCGTCCAGCAGCCCCGCGCCGAACTCGCGCAGGGTGTCGAGCATCCGGTAGCGGCCGGTGCCGCGGTCGCGCAGCAGGATCGACTTGTCCACCAGCGCGCCCAGCAGGTCGAGCACGTCGTCGCCCGCCGGGCCGCCGGTGCAGACCGCCTCGGCGGCGGCCGGGTCGAAGTCGCCGGGGAACACCGACAGCCGCGCCCACAGCAGCCGCTCCTCGGGCGTGCACAGCTCGTGGCTCCAGCTCACCGCCGCGTGCAGCGTCTGGTGCCGCGCGTGCCGGGTGCGGGCGGTGCCGAGCGCCCGGAACCGGTCGTCGAGCCGGGTGGCGATCTGGTCCAGCGACATGGTGCGCAGCCGGACCGCGGCCAGCTCGATCGCCAGCGGGATGCCCTCCAGCCGGTGGCACAACCGCGCGACCTGCGCCCGGTTGTCGGCGGTGACCTCGAAGCCGGGCGCGCTCGCGGCGGCGCGGTCGGCGAACAGCGCGACCGACTCGCCGCCGCCGGACGCGGCGTCCCCCACCTCCAGCGGCACCAGGGCGTAGGTGTGCTCACCCAGCACGTCCAGGGGCTGGCGCCCGGTGACCAGCAGGTGCAGCCGGGGCGCGGCGCGCAGCAGCAGCTCGGCGAGCATCGCGCAGGCGTCCACCAGGTGCTCGCAGGTGTCCAGCACCAGCAGCAGGTGCTTGTCGGACAGGTAGTCCTCCAGCGACTGCACCGCGTCGCGCGTGGTCTGGTCGCACAGGCCCAGCGACTCGGCCACCAGCCGGGGCAGCAGGCGCGGCTCGCGCAGCGCCGACAGCTCCACCAGCCAGGCGCCGTCGGCGAAGGCGGGCCGCAGGTCGGCGGCCAGGCGCAGCGCGAGCCGGGTCTTGCCGACGCCGCCGGGCCCGCACACGGTGACCAGCCGCTCGCGCCCCACCAGGTCGCCGGCCTCGGCCAGCTCCCTGGCGCGCCCGACGAACCGGGTCACCTCGGCGGGCAGGTTGCCCGTCCTGCCTTCGGCCGCCAGTACCGTCACCAGACGCTCCGCCCGTTCGGTGTCCACCGATGAACGCATCGTAACGTCCCGGCGACGCTTCGGCGCCCCCGTCCGGCGGGCGCTAGAGGGCCGGTTCCAGCCGCACCACGATCGACTTGGAGGTCGGGGTGTTGCTGACCTGGGCGGTGCTGTCCAGCGGGACCAGGACGTTCGTCTCGGGGAAGTAGGCCGCCGCGCACCCGCGCGCGGTCGGGTACGACACCAGCCGGAACCCCGGCGCGCGCCGCTCGACCCCGTCCTCCCACTCCGACACCAGGTCCACGGTGCCGCCGTCGGCCAGGCCGAGGGCGGCCAGGTCGTCGGGGTTGACGAACACCACGCGGCGGCCCGCCTTGACGCCCCGGTACCGGTCGTCCATGCCGTAGACGGTGGTGTTGTACTGGTCGTGGCTGCGCACGGTCTGGAGCAGCAGCCGGCCCTCGGGCACCCGCAGCACCTCCAGCGGGTTGACCGTCAGGTTGGCCTTGCCGGTGGCGGTGGGGAAGCGGCGCTCGTCGCGCGGCGCGTGCGGCAGGGTGAACCCGCCGGGCTCGCGGACGCGCGCGTTGAAGTCGGCGAAGCCGGGCACCACGCGCGACACGTGGTCGCGGATGACGTCGTAGTCGTCCTCCATCGCCGACCAGTCGGCGGGCGAGTCCTTGAGCGTGGCGCGGGCCAGCCCGCACACGATCGCGACCTCCGACCTCAGCGCGGGGGAGGCCGGGGCGAGGCGGCCGCGCGAGGCGTGCACCATGCCCATGGAGTCCTCGACCGTCACGAACTGGTCGCCGGACGCCTGCGCGTCGCGGTCGGTGCGGCCGAGCGTCGGCAGGATCAGCGCCTGCGCGCCGGTCACCGCGTGCGAGCGGTTGAGCTTGGTGGACACCTGCACGGTCAGGCGGCAGCGGCGCATCGCGGCCTCGGTGACGGCCGAGTCGGGGGTGGCGCGGATGAAGTTGCCGCCCATGCCGACGAACACCCCGATCTCGCCGTCGCGCATGGCGCGGATGGTGTCGACCACGTCCAGGCCGTGCTCGCGGGGCGGCTCGAACCCGAACTCGGCGGCCAGCGCGTCCAGGAACTCGGGCCGGGGCCGCTCGAAGATGCCCATGGTGCGGTCGCCCTGCACGTTGGAGTGGCCGCGCACCGGGCACACGCCCGCGCCGGGGCGGCCGATGTTGCCGCGCAGCAGCAGGAAGTTGACGATCTCGCGGATGGTCGGCACCGAGTTGCGGTGCTGGGTGAGGCCCATCGCCCAGCACACCACGATGCTCCTGGCGGCGAGCACGTCGCCGAGCACGGCGGCGATCTCGCCCCGGGTGAGGCCGGTGGCCTCCAGCACCCGCTCCCAGTCCAGCGTCCGGGAGTGCTCCTCGAACGCCTCGAACCCGGCGGTGTGCTCGTCCAGGAACTCCCGGTCGATCGCGCCCGGGTCGTCGGACTCCAGGAGCATCCGGTTCAGCGCCTGGAACAGCGCGAGGTCGCCGTTCAGCCGGATCTGCAGGAACCGGTCGGCCAGCGCGGTGCCCCTCCCGACCACGCCGGAGGGCCGCTGCGGGTTCTTGAAGCGCATCAGCCCGGCCTCGGGCAGCGGGTTGACCGCCACGATGCGGGTCCCGGCCTTCTTGGCCTCCTCCAGCGCCGACAACATGCGCGGGTGGTTGGTGCCGGGGTTCTGCCCCACCACGAAGATCAGGTCGGCCTCGTGCAGGTCCTCCAGCAGCACCGAGCCCTTGCCGACGCCGATGGTCTCGGTCAGCGCCGACCCCGACGACTCGTGGCACATGTTGGAGCAGTCGGGCAGGTTGTTGGTGCCGAACGCGCGCACGAACAGCTGGTAGGCGAACGCCGCCTCGTTGCCGGTACGGCCGGAGGTGTAGAAGGCCGCCCGGTCGGGGGAGTCCAGCGCGTTCAGCTCGGTCGCGACCAGGTCGAACGCCTCGTCCCACGACACCGGCTCGTAGTGCCGCGACCCGGCCCGCAGGATCATCGGCTCGGTGAGGCGGCCCTGCTGCCCCAGCCACATGTCCGAGCGTTCGCCCAGCTCGTCCACGCTGTGGGCCGCGAAGAACTCCCGCGTCACGCGCCGGGTGGTGGCCTCCTCGGCGACGGCCTTGGCGCCGTTCTCGCAGAACTCGGCGGTGTGCCGCCGCCTGCCCTCCGGCCACGCGCAGCCGGGGCAGTCGAAGCCCTTGGTCTGGTTGACGTGGAGCAGCGTCAGGGCCGTGCGCCGCACGCCCATCTGCTCGTAGGAGTCGCGCAGCGCGGCCGCGACGCCGGGGACCCCGGCCGCCCACTCCTTCGGCTTGCCGACCTGCAGTGCGGAGTCGTCGTAGTCGGCGCGGGGGGCCTCTCGGCTGCTCATCGTCCACCCAATCTCGCCGGCCCGGGGCCGGCCGTTCACCTGTGTTCGCCTCCACTTTCGCACTTCAGCGGCGCGAACGCGTCCCCGGAGGGCGGGACGTCCGCCGGCCCGAAGGCGTCGCCGGGCGGCCGGACGTCCGCCAGCCCGAACAGGACGGCCTCGGCGACCGGCAGGGCGCGGCCCCGGCGCAGCGCGGCGTCCATGGCGCCGTCGCCCAGCGCCGCGCGGGCCGCCCCGATCCCGGCGGCGCGCAACCCGGAGTAGTGCGGGCCGCGCCGCACGGGCGCGCGCAGCGTCTCCCACAGCCGGTCGGTGACGCCCGCCAGCACGGCCGCGCGGCCGGGGTCGCCCGCGGCCGACGCGCACACCATCAGCACGTCCAGGGCCATGGTGATGCCCATCAGGTCGTCGAACGCGGCCTTGATCCGCAGGCTCTCCCGCGCGTCGGCGACCGCGCGCTCCAGATCGCCGTCCAGCCAGCGCACGGCCCCGCGCGTCCACAGCGCGAACGCGCGCGCCCACTGCTCCCCGGTCGCGTCGCTGCGCCGCAGCCCCTCCTCGCACCGGGCGAGCGCCGCGCGGGTCGCGCCGTGCAGCGCCTCCACCGCCGCGAGGTCGGCCAGCACCGTCAGCGACTCGGGGGTGCGGTGGCCGAGCCGGGCGTACAGGCGCCGCGCCCGCCGGTAGCGGGCCAGCGCGCCCGCCAGGTCGCCCTGGTGGAACCGCGAACGGCCCTGCTCGTGGACCACGTGCGCGCGCAGCGCGAGGTCGCCGCCCGCCGCGGCCGCCGCGAACGCCTCGGCCAGCAGCGCGTCGCCGGCGGCGGTGTCGCCCTGGAGGACGGCGAACATGCCCGCCCCGTACAGCGCCCAGCCGCGGCCCGGGGCGTCGCCGCCGGTCGCCTCCAGCGCCCTGCGGTACCAGTCGCGGCCCTCGCCGAAGCGGCCGGTGGAGTACCAGTAGTGGCGCAGCCGGACCGCCAGCAGGAGCCCCGCCTCCTGCTCGCCGGGCGTGGTCAGCGCCCACTGGAGAGCCACGCGGAGGTCGGCGTCCTCGGCGTGCAGGCGGCGGCACCAGTGCAGCTGGCGGTCCGACAGCGCCGCCTCGGCGGCGCGCTCGGCCAGGGCGGCGACGCGGCGGTGGTGGCGACGGTGCAGCCCGTCGCGCTCGTGCGGCAGGTCGGCGCCGAACTCGCGCAGGGCGTCGGGCATGCGGTAGCGGCGGGTGGCCGGATCGTGGCGCAGCACGGACTTGTCGGCCAGGCGCCGCAGGAGGCCGGGCAGGGCGGCGGCCGGCAGGCGACCGCCGCCGGGGTCGGCGCACACCGCCGTGGCGGCGGCCGCGTCGAAGTCGCCGGGGAACACCGACAGCCGCGCCCACAGCGCGCGCTCGGCCGGGCCGCACAGCTCGTGGCTCCAGGCGACGGCCGCGCGCAGCGTGCGGTGCCGGGAGAAGGACGCCTCCGGCGCGGGGCCGTTCAGCCGGTCCAGGATGCGTTCGAGCGGCATCGTGCGCAGCCGCCCGGCGGCCAGCTCGATCGCCAGCGGGATGCCCTCCAGCCGGTGGCAGATCCGCGCCACCGCCTCCCGGTTGCCGGGGGTGACGCGGAAGCCCGGCGAGGTCGCGGCGGCCCGGTCGGCGAACAGCGCGACCGCCTCGCAGTCGGCGGCGTCCGGCGCGGCGTCGGGGTCGGGCGCCTCCATCGGCTCCAGCGTGAGGGTGTGCTCGCCCAGCACGTCCAGCAGCTCGCGGCTGGTGGCCAGCACCTGCAGCCGCGGCGCGGCCCGCACCAGCACCTCCGCGAGCACCGCGCAGGCGTCGATGAGGTGCTCGCAGGTGTCCAGCACCAGCAGCAGCCGCCGCCCGGCCAGGTGCCCGGCCAGCAGGTCCACCGGGTCGCCGGTGGCGCGGTCGGGCAGCCGCAGCGTGGCGGCCACGGTGCGGGCCAGCAGCTCGGGCGCGCGCAGCGCCGACAGCTCCACCAGCCACACCCCGTCGGGGAACGCGGCGCGCAGCCCGGCCGCCGCGCGCAGCGCCAGCCGGGTCTTGCCGACGCCGCCCACCCCGCACACCGTGACCAGCCGGGACCGCTCCAGGGCCCGCCCCAGCTCGGCCAGCTCGCGCCGCCGCCCGATGAAGGCGGTGGTCTCGGCGGGCAGGGCACCGGCCGCTCCCGGCGCCGCAGAGATTCTCATGACCGGATCGTACGGTCCCGGCACACATGATCACTGTGGGTGACGGTGGTCTAGGCCGAGCTGTGACGTTGAGGCCACCCCGCAGGACCGATCCGCGGACCCGCGCCGCGGCCGCGCTGTGGGAACGCGCGGAGGGACGCGCGGGAGGTCAGCGGTCGCGCCGGTCGTCCAGGCCGAACGCGACCGCCTCCTCCGCAGGGAGCCGCGCGCCCTGCGCCAGCAGCTCCGCCATCCGCTCGGCGCCGAGCCGGCGCCGGGCGGTCCGGACCTCCTGGTCGCGCACCGCCGCGTAGTGCGGGCCCCGGTGCAGCGGCGCGCCCACCCGCTCCCACAGGGCGCCGGCGGCGCCCGCCAGCGTCGCGGCCCGCTCGTACCGGCCCGCCGTCACCGCGCACGCCATCAGCAGGTCCAGGCACATCGCCATGCCCGCCAGGTCGTCGTAGGCCGCCGAGACCGGCAGGATCTCCCGGACGGCGGCGACCGCCTCGCCGGTCGCGCCCGCCATCCAGTGCGCGGCGCCGCGCACCCAGACCGCCGAGCCCCGGCACCAGCGCTCCCCGGTCTCCTCGCACAGGCGCATCCCCCTGCCGGCCACCGCGATCGCGGCGGTCAGGTCGTCGCGCAGCATGTGCACCGAGGCGAGGTCGCTGTAGATCATCATGGCGGGGGCGTTGGGGTGGCCGACCCGGTCGTACAGGTCCTGGGCCTCCTGGTAGCGGTCCAGCGCGCCGTCCAGGTCGCCCGCGGCGAGGTGGACGCGGCCCTGCTCCTGGCGGACGTGCCCGCGCAGCGCCAGGTCGCCGGTGGCGTCGGCGATCCGCAGCGCCTCCTCCAGCAGCGGCACGGCCGCGTCGGGGTCGCCCTGCAGCACCGCGAACAGCCCGGCCCCGTACACCGCCATGCCGCGCCCGGGGGCGTCGGGGGAGGCGGCTTCCAGCGCGCGCCGGTGCCACTCGCGGCCCTCGCCGTAGCGGCTGGTGATGAACCAGTGGTCGCAGAGCAGCACCGCCAGCCGCTGGCCGCCGGTCTCCTGGCCGGGGGTGCCGAGCGACCACTCCAGCGCGGCCCGCAGGTTGCCCGCCTCCTCGCGCAGCCGCCCGATCCAGTGCAGCTGCCGGTCGCCGAGGCGCTGGCGGCGGGCCTGCTCGGCCAGCGCGGTGTAGTGGTCGCGGTGCCGCCGCCGCAGCAGGTCGCGCTCGCCGCTGCGGTCGAGCATCTCGGCCCCGTACTCGCGCAGGGTGTCGAGCATCCGGTAGCGGGGGCCCTCGCGGTCGAACCGCACGATGGACTTGTCCACCAGCATGGTGAGGACCTCCAGCAGCTCCTCCACCGGCAGGTGCGCGTCGGTGCAGACCCGCTCGGCGGCCGCGAGGTCGAAGTCGCCGGGGAACACCGACAGCCGCGCCCACAACATGCGCTCGGGCGGCAGGCACAGGTCGTGGCTCCAGGCGATCGCGGTGCGCAGCGTCTGGTGCCGCCGCTCGCCGGTGCGGGCCGGGCCCAGCAGCCGGAACCGGTCGTCCAGATGCTCGACGATCTCCTCCACCGGCATGGCCCGCAGCCGCACCGCCGCCAGCTCCAGCGCCAGCGGGATGCCCTCCAGCCGGCGGCACAGCTGCCCGACGGCGGCGCGGTTGTCGCGCGCGACGGTGAAGCCGGGGTGGCAGGCGGTGGCGCGGTCGGCGAACAGCGCCACCGCGTCGCAGGAGGCGGCGGCCGGGTCGCCGGGGCGCGGCACCTCCAGCGGCGCGACGAACACGGTGTGCTCGCCGACGATGCCGAGCGCCTCGCGGCTGGTGGCCAGCACGTGCAGGCCGGGCGCGGCCGTCAGCAGCGTCTCGGCGAGCATCGCGCAGGCGTGCACCAGGTGCTCGCAGGTGTCGAGCACCAGCAGCAGCCGCCGGTCGGCGAGGTGGTCGGCCAGCAGGTCCACCGCGTCGCCCGCGGTCAGGCCCGGCAGCCGCAGCGTCTCGGCGACGGTGCGGGCCAGCAGCTCGGGCGCGCGCAGCGCCGACAGCTCCACCAGCCACACCCCGTCGGGGAAGCGGTGGCGCGCGGCGGTGGCGGCGCGCAGCGCCAGCCGGGTCTTGCCGACCCCGCCCGGCCCCTGGAGCGTGATCAGCCGCGAGCGGGACAGGCACCGGCTGATCTCGGCAAGCTCCTCCCGGCGGCCGACGAAACTGGTCGTCTCCGCCGGTAGGTTGCCCGGCCGTGTTTCAGGACTCGCCACCGCTGCCTCGGGCGTCCGTCGGGTTCGGGGGGACGTCCGCATCCTACGCCGGTCGCACCCATGGCGATCGGCCGACTGCGAAATGTGGTCATCGGTCGGCGACGTCGGCCACCACCGGCGCGAACGCGTCCAGGTCGGCCTCGTGGTGGAGCACGAAGTAGGTCAGCCCCAGCTCGTCGCGCCAGCGCAGCAGCCGGTCGGCCATCTCCTTGGCGTCGCCGGCCAGGACCTGCGGGGTGTCGAGCTGGGCGTCGGGGGCGGCCGCGCTCCAGGCGGCGGTGTCGCGGGCCGCGCCCACGCGCAGGACGGAGGTGCCGAGCTCCAGGTCGCCGAACCGGTCCCCGGCCGCCTCCCGCAGCACGTCGATCTTGCGGCGGAACGCGTCCGGGCCGCCGTCGCCGGTGTCGGGCCCCGAGCCGTCGGCGCGGACCCGCAGGGTGAGGTTGACGATGTCGGCCTCGCGGGCGGCCAGCCGCAACATGCGCGGTCCGCCGCCGCCCAGCATCAGGCGGGGGCCGGGGCGCTGCAGGGGGAGGGGCTCCTGCTCCAGGCCGTCGATGCGGTAGTGCTCGCCGTCGTGGCTGAACGGGCCGCCGCGCCACAGCCCCTTGAGGACGTCGATCGCCTCGGCGAGCCGGTCCACGCGGACGCCGGGCGGGTCGAGCGCGAGCCCGGCGCGGTCGTAGTCGTGGGCCATCCAGCCGGTGCCGAGGCCGAACTCCAGCCGGCCGTCCGACAGCACGTCCAGCGTGGCGGCCTCCTTGGCGAGCACGGCCGGGTGGCGGAAGTCGTTGGCCAGCACCAGCGTGCCGACCCTGAGCCGGGTGGTGGCGCAGGCGGCCGCCGTCATCGCGGCGAGCGGCGCGAAGCGCGGCCCCACCAGGTGGTCGGGCACGAGCAGGGCGTCGAAGCCGGAGTCCTCCAGGCGGCGTGCCTTGGCGGCCCACTCGGCGGCCGAACCGGCGGTGCGCAGCACCGCGCCGAAGCGGAAGGGGCGCATGGACGGCACTGTATACCAAGCGCTTGCTCAGGCCAGGGGTGCGGCGTTACCGTCACGGCCATGGGCGTTCCGGTGTTGCAGGCTCCCGTCCGCACGGTGACCGACGACGAGATCGCGCACTTCCGCGCGCGGGGCTGGGCGCGGCTGCCCGCGCTGGTGGGCGCGGACTTCGTGGCCGACCTGCGCGAACGCGCGCTGGAACGCCTGGGCGAGCGGCGGCGGGGGTTCCGTAACTCCTTCGTGGACCAGGCGTTCGGCCAGGACCGCGACATCGCCCGGCACGACGACGCGTTCGCCGCGCTGGCGCTGTCGCCGACGCTGGCGCACAACGTGACGCGGCTGCTGGTCGGCGTGGACGCGGTGCGGCTGCAGGTGACGAACCTGCTGGTGAAGGAGCCCGCCGGGGACGACGGGCACGGGGCCACGGTGTTCCACCAGGACTTCCCGTGGATGCCGATGGACCGCGCGTCGATGCTGACGGTCTGGCTGGCGCTGGACGACGTGCCCGCGGACATGGGCGCGCTTCGCTTCTACGAGCGTTCGCACCTGTACGGGCCGCTGGGGCGCAGCTTCGTGCGCGAGGACGACGACGCCCTCAGCCAGCACCCCTGGCTGGAGACCCTGGAGCTGTCGGAACCGGCGGACCTGGCGCCCGGCGACGCCACCGTGCACCACAGCCTGGTGATCCACGGGGCCCCGGCCAACCGCCGCGACCGCCCCCGGCTGTCGTTCACCGCGACCTACTTCGACGCCGGGACGCTCTACACGGGCGCGCCCTACGGGCAGACCGACGAGCTGGGCCTGACCGTGAACCGGCCGTTCGACCACCCGCTGTTCCCGGTGGTGCCCGCCCCATGACGATCCAGACGATGCGCGGCGCGATCGCCGACGCGGGCGCGACGCTGATGCACGAGCACGTGTTCGGGCTGAGCCCGGAGATCCTGTGGAACTGGCCCGACATCCCCGAAGGCTGGGACCTGGAGGAACGCGCGCGGGAGGCGGCCGGGAAGCTGAACGACCTGAAGGCCGCCGGGATCGACACGATCGTGGACCTGACGGTGATCGGCCTGGGCCGGTACGTCCCGGCGGTGCGGCGGGTGGCCGAGCAGACCGAGGTGAACATCGTCGCGGCGACGGGCCTGTACACCTACGACGCGCTCCCGGCGTACTTCGCCAACCGGGGCCCGGGGAGCCTGTTCGGCGGCCCCGACCGGCTGGCGGAGTTCTTCGTCCGCGACATCACCGAGGGGATCGGGCGGACCGGCGTCAAGGCGGGGATGCTCAAGTGCGCGACCGGGCGCCAGGGCATCACCCCGGGCGTCGAACGGGTGATACGGGCGGTGGCGCAGGCGCACCGCGAGACCGGAGTGCCCATCACGACGCACAGCGAGTCGTCCACCCGGAACGGCCTCGACCAGCAGAAACTGCTGGCCGAAGAAGGCGTGGACCTGTCCCGCGTGGTGATCGGCCACGCGGGCGACTCCACGGACCTGGCCTACCTGGAGGAGCTCATCGCCGCGGGCTCGTACCTGGGCATGGACCGCTTCGGCATCGAGTTCTGCTCGTTCGAGGACCGCGTGGCGACCGTCGTGGCGCTGTGCGAGCGCGGCTACGCCGACCGCATGGTGCTCTCCCACGACTCCTACTGCTTCAACGACCGCTTCGAGCCCGAGGTCGTCCGCGAGCGCCACCCGAACTACCACCTGCTGCACATCTCGCGGGACGTGCTGCCCGCCCTGCGCGCCGCCGGGGTCACCGAGGCGCAGATCGACCAGATGCTCGTCGAGAACCCCCGCCGCATCCTGACCGGAGGCCCACGGTGACCACCCCGGAGACCGCCGCCGACTTCGACGTCTCGTCGGACTGGCACGTCGCGAACCCCTACCCGTTCCTGCGGCGGCTGCGCCGCGAGGACCCGGTGTTCTGGAGCGAGCACCTGCGGATGTGGGTGCTGACCCGCTACGACGACGTGCGCGCCGCCTACCGCGACCACCGCGTGTACTCCAGCGTCGGCTCCCTGACGATCTCCCGCACGCTCACCGACCAGGTGAAGGAGGTGCTGGGCGAGCACCGGTCGTTCCTGGACGACTTCGCCGCCAACGTGGACCCGCCCAAGCACACCCGGATGCGCCGCGCGATCTCCCGCGCGTTCACCCCGCGCGCGGTGGAGCGGCTGGGCGACCGGTTCCGCGGCGAGATGGACGGCGTGCTGGACGCGGTGGAGCCGAAGGGGGCGGCCGACTTCGTCGCGGAGATCGCGCACCTGCCGTCGGCGCGGCTGTCGGCGGCGTTCATCGGGGTGCCGCCGGAGGACGAGCACCAGGTGAAGCAGTACGTGCTGTCGTGGTTCCAGCTGTTCCTGTCGCCGCAGCCGCCGGACCGGCAACTGGAGCTGGCGCAGGACTTCCTGAAGTACCTGGACTACGTGGACCGCCTGGTCAGCGATCGCCGCGCCGAACCGCGCGAGGACTTCGCGTCGCTGATGGCCGGCCTGATCGACACGGGTCCCGAGGGGCTGTCGCACCGCGAGGTGGTGGAGACGATCAGCGCGCTGCTGCTGGGCGGCAACGACACCGTCCCCAACGGCCTGTCCAACGCCGTCCACCGCCTGATGCGCGAGCGCGGGGCGTGGGAGGAGATCGTGGCCGACCGGACCCTGATCCCCGGCATGATCGAGGAGAGCCTGCGGATCGACGGGGCGAGCCTGGGCAGCTTCCGGACGACGACGGCCGACGTGACGCTGCACGGCCGCACGATCCCGGCGGGCGTGCAGGTGCTGCTGCACGCGGACTCGGCGGGGCATGACGAGACGGTGTTCCCGGAGCCGGAGCGGTTCGACATCCGGCGGGCGAACGCTCGGGACCACATGGTGTTCGGGTATGGGGTGCACCACTGCGTGGGGGCGGCGCTGAGCCGGCTGAAGATGCAGATCGCGTTTGAGCGGCTGACGGAGCGGATGCCGGATCTGCGGCTGGCGGAGGGGACGGCGCCGGTGCATCGGAAGAGCTTGGTGGGGCGGGGGTTGGTGGCGCTGCCGGTGGAGTGGGGTGGGGGAGGGGGATGAGGGTCGGGTTCAATGCCGGATCAGATGGCTTGTGTTCTGCACTTGACCGGCAGCTTGAGCCTGTATTCCGCACCGGACCAGCGACCAGCGACCTGAGCCCGCGCTCCGCACCCGAGCAACGAGCCTGGCCCCGTGCCCAACACGTGACCGGCAACCCCAGCCCCGTGCCCGGTACGGGACCGCCGAGCCCAGCCACCGGGGCGGGGGTGCAGGGGGCGGAGCCCCTTGCCCAGGGGGTGCGGGGGACGGAGTCCCAGCGGCATTTAAAAAGCAGGGCGGCGCGTAGCGCTTCCGTTTTTGGGGGGTGTGGGGGGCTTGCCCCCTGCCGGGGTTGTAGGGGCCGGCCCCTGCCCGGGTCTCGCCCGCCCGGAGCGAGCGCCAGCGAGTGAGGACGGGTGAGCCCCGGCATCGGGGGGTGTGGGGGGTCGTCCCCCCACAATGACACGCCGCTTTCGCCGAGGTCGCTGCACCGACGGTATCTGTGGGGGTCTACACCAGACCGCTCAGCCTGACCCCGCGCGGGTTTGCCTACGCACCCAACAACCCCGGCCCCGCGCGGGGTTAGGTACACGCGCGCACCGGCCCCAGCCGCGCGGGGGTTTTGCGCACCCGGCCAACAACCTCAGCCCCGCGCCCGCGCCCGACCAGCAACCCCGGCCCCGCGCGGGGCTGGGATCGTTGGGCAGGCGGGCAAACCCGCGCGGGGTGCGGCTGGGTGGGCCCGTGTAGACCCCCACAGATTGAGTCGGTGCCTTGGCTGCGGCGAAAGCGGCTGTGTTTGCCTTGGGGGGCCGGCCCCCCAAACCCCCACATCCGGGCGCCGCCCGCCCGGCGCTCGCAGGACTCGCGCCGAGCGTGCGTCGTCCGGGCAGGGGCCCGCCCCTACGACCCCGGCAGGGGGCAAGCCCCCCACACCCCCCGAATTGAAAGCGCTTCGCGCTTGCGTGCTTTTTAAATGCCGCTGGGACTCCGTCCCCCGCAGCCCCTGGGCAAGGGGCTCCGCCCCCTGCACCCCCGCCGCGACGGCTGAGGTCCCTGGTCACGTACGGGCACGGGGCTGAGGTCGTTGGTCGAGCGGGAAACCCCCCGTGTGGCTCAGGCTGGCGTGGATGTGCACCTAACCCCGTGCGGGGTCGGGGTTGTTGGGTGAGCGGGCAAACCCCCGCGTGGCCGGGCTGGGCGGCCCTGTGTAGACCCCCACGGATTTAGTCGGTGCCTCACCCTCGGCGAAAGCGGCTGTGTTTGCCTTGGGGGGCCGGCCCCCCAAACCCCCACATCCGGGGCTCACCCGTCCTCACTCGCTGGCGCTCGCTCCGGGCGGGCGAGACCCGGGCAGGGGGCCTGCCCCCTACGTCCCCCGGCGGGGCGCTGCCCCACACCCCGCAACGGACGGCTTCGCCGCAGTGCTTGCTTCACACGGCAGGGGCTCCGCCCCCGCACCCCCGAACAAGCGGGGGCTCCGCCCCTGGCGGCCCGGCATGGGGGCTCCGTCCCCCCGGCACCCCCTGGAGCGCTGCTGCAGATGCGTCCCTGGGGGTGCGTTCGGGGGCCTCTCTCTTGCTGCCGGGCGGACGCTTAGCTCTTCCACCAACTGTCGAGCGGACTGACCGGCACCGTCCTCTTGTGCCGGGTCGCCCGGTAGAGCGCCTCCAGCCTGGACGCCACCTCCGGCGTGACGTCCGCGCCTTCCAGGTAGTCGTCGATCTCGCTGTACTTCAGACCGAGCGCCTCCTCGTCCGGCAGGGCGGGGCGGTCGTCCTCCAGGTCCGCGGTGGGCACCTTCTGCCAGGTGCTCGGCGGTGCGCCCAGCTCCTGCAGCAGGGCCGCGCCCTGGCGCTTGGTCAGGCCGGTCAGCGGGGTGACGTCCACGCCGCCGTCGCCGTGCTTCGTGAAGAAGCCCGTCACCGCCTCGGCCGCGTGGTCGGTGCCCACGACCAGCAGGTTCAGCTGGCCGGCGAGCGAGTACTGGATCACCATGCGCTCGCGGGCCTTGATGTTGCCGCGTACGAAGTCGCGCACCTCGGCGTCCTCGCCCGGCAGTTCCCGCAGGCCGCGCGACGTCTCGGCGTTGACCGCGTCCACGCTCGGCTTGACGTTCACGACGGTCGTCCGGTCGGGGCGGATGAACTCCAGCGCGATCTGCGCGTCGTGCTCGTCGGCCTGTACGCCGTAGGGCAGCCGCACCGCGACGAAGGCGGCCTCGTTGCCCTCCGCGCGCAGCTCCTCGCAGGCGAGCTGGCTCAGCTTGCCGGCCAGCGTGCTGTCCTGGCCGCCGCTGATGCCCAGCACGTAGCCCTTGGTCGGGGTCGAGCGCAGGTAGTCCTTGAGGAAGTCGACCCGTTGCCGGATCTCCTGCTTGGGGTCGATGGTCGCCTTGACACCGAGCTCGGTGAGGATCTGCTCCCTTAGGTTCGCCATTCACGTACTGTACTGGCCGGATCATCCGTCACCGCGGCGGACCCTCCACCCGAGGGCCCCGCCGCCACAGGGCCTCCGGCACGGCGGGCCTCCTCGACGCGTCATTGCGGCGGGCCCTCCGTCAAGGTCACCTCGGCCGCGCGCCGCGGGCCGTTGTGCGGTTCGATCCACTCCAGCCGCACGACGTCGCCGGGATGGTGCGCCAGCATCAGCTCCGTCAGCTTCTCCGGGGAGTCCACCAGGGCGCCTCCCAGTGCCACGATCACCGAGCCGCGCCGTATCCCCGTCCCGGCCGCCGGGGCGCCCGGGACCACCTCCGCCACCAGGGCGCCCGTCGTGCTCCCCGCCGAGCGCACCCGGACGCCCAGCAGCGCCGTGCGGCCGATGTGCACGGTCGGGGACGACTCGCCCCGCTCGATCTGGCGGGCCACCGCCAGCGCGCGGGACGAGGGGATCGCGTAGCCGCGGCGGGCCCCGCGCGTCTCCATCTTGTAGTCGCCGGACGCGGCGGTGTTGATGCCGATCACCTGGCCGCCGGTGTTCAGCAGGGGGCCGCCCGAGTCGCCGGGCCTGATCGGGGTACTGGTCTCGATCAGGCCGGTCAGGCGCTCGGTGGTGCCGTCGCTCTGGTCGCGGGCCGTCACCACCTGGTCCAGCGCCGTCACCGCGCCGGTCACCACCGACGGGGTGCCGCCCTTGCCGCCCGCGTTCCCCACCGCCGTCACCGGGTCGCCCGGGCGCACCCGGGAGGAGTCGCCGAAGACCGCCGTCTTCAGGCCGGACGCCTTCTCCAACCGGATCACCGCCAGATCGCCGGTCTTGTCGTAGCCGACCACCGTCGCCCGGTAGGAGCGGCGGTTGTCGGTGTCGGTGCCGGTGATCGCGGTCGAGCCCTGGATGACGTGGTTGTTGGTCAGCACCAGGCCGCCGGGGGTGAACACGATCCCCGTCCCGGCCGACAGCGTGCCGTTCAGGCCCTGCTCGCTCTCGATGTTCACCACGCCGGGGCGGCGGCCGCTCGGCTTGGCGGTGTTCCGCGCGACCGGCGGCTCGGTGGCGACGGGTTCGGCCGTCTCGGGGGCGTCCTCCAGCAGGGGACGGCCCAGCACGACGGCGGCCAGGATCGCCAGCGCCGCCGCCACCACCAGGCAGCCCGGCGAGTTCGATCCGCGGTTCACGACTCGCGCGAGAAGTAACGGCGCGGGTTGTCGACGAGCATCTGGTCGATCTGGGCCTCGGTCACGCCCCGCTCTCGCAGCGCGGGCAGCACGTCATCGCTGATGTGCTCATAGTGCCAGTTCGGCGCCACGTCGCGCTGCAACTCGGGGGCGGGGCCGAACCAGTCGTTGTAGCAGGACGCGTCGTGCGCCAGCACCATCCGGTCGCCGTAGCCGCGCTCGCACAGCGCCACGATCGTCGAGACCCGGTCGGCGGTCGGGTTCAGCAGGTCCAGGCCGAAGCGGTCCATGCCCAGGATCGCGCCGGTGTCGGCCAGCTCCATCAGGTAGTCCAGGTCGTTGCTGTCGCCGGCGTGCCCGAGCACGACCTTCGACAGGTCCACGCCCTCCTTGGCGAGCAGGTCCACGACCACGCGGCCCGACCCGGTCGGGCTGTGGGTGTGCACGGTCACCGGGGCGCCCGTCTCGCGGTGGGCGGCGGCGACCGCCCGCATGACGCGCTCGACGCCGGGGGTGAGACCGGGCGCGTCGATGGCGCACTTGAGGAAGGCCGCCTTGACGCCGGTCCCGGCGATGCCCTCGGTCAGGTCGCGCACGAAGTCGGCGACCATCGGCTCCGGCCCGCCCAGCAGCGTGCCCGGTCCCCGGTAGTGGAGCTGGAACGGCAGCACGTCGTAGGTGTACAGGCCGGTCGCCACGATGATGTTGAGGTCGGGCACCTGCTCGGCGATCCGCCGGATGCGGGGGATGTAGCGGCCGAGGCCCCACACGGTCGGGTCGGCGATCGTGGTGACGCCCCGCCCGGCGAGCGAGCGGAGCTTGGCGACGGCGTCGGCGACCCGCTCCTCCTCGTCCCACCAGCCCGCCGTACCGTAGTTCTCGACGTACTCGGTGTTCAGGAAGAACACGTGCTCGTGCATGAGCGTCCGGCCGAGCGCCGAGACGTCTACGGGGCCGCGGGCCGTTTCGACTGCGGGCATCGGGGGCTCCTCTGCGCATACCGACCGGTCGGTTTTCTGGCAAGCTATTTGTGCGGCGGCGCACGCGTCAATGGGAGGTTCCGGGAGCGGTGGCAGGCGGCGGAGCGGTGCGGGGCGGCACGGCGCGCGGCAGCGCGGTGGAGCGGCGCATCCTGGACGCGGCGGTGCGGCTGTTCGCCGAGCGCGGCTTCGACGGCACCTCGGTCCAGCAGGTCGTGGCGGCCGCCGCGGTCACCAAGGGCGCGCTCTACCACTACTTCGACTCCAAGGACGACCTGCTCTACGAGATCTACCACTCGCTGATCACCCGCCAGCTCGCCGACCTGGACCGGATCCTGGCCGCCGGGCTGCCGCCGGCGCAGACCGTCCGGGAGGTCATCGCCGCGCTGGTGCGCAGCACCGCCGAGCACATCGACGAGGCCAAGGTGTTCGGCCGGGAGATGCACCGGCTGGGCGACGCGCGGATGCACGCGGTGCGCGCCGACCGCCGCCGCTACCACGTCGCCTTCCGCAAGGTGGTGGCCGACGCGCAGGCCGCCGGGGTGTTCGCCGCCGACGCCTCGGCCGAGACGGTGACGCTGGTGGCGCTCGGCATGGTCAACCAGATGCCCCAGTGGTACCGGGCCGACGGGCCCAAGTCCCCCGAGAGCATCGCCGACGAGGTCGCCGCGTTCGTGCTGGCCGGGCTCCGTCCGCGCTAGCGGCGGGTCTGGAGCGGCAGCACCGCCCGGCCCACCTCGGCCAGTTCGGCGTCCCAGTCGGCCGGCGGCGCGATCGGGGCCAGCACGAACTTCGACAGCCCCGCCTCGATCATCCGCTTCAGGTGGGCGGCCAGGCCGTCCAGGTCGGGCACCACCTCGTCCAGCGGCGCCGGGCCCCGTACGCGGCGGGCCCGCGCGAAGTGCGCCTCGGCGCGTTCGGGCAGCGGCCCGCGCCGGTAGGGGACCACCGCGCCGAAGTGCTCCTCCTCGACCTCGCGTCCCGCCTCGGCGGCGGCGCGCTGCACGGTGAGGCGGCCCTGTTCGCCCTCGGCGGGGGTGGAGAACGCCGCCAGCCAGCCGTCCGACAGCCGTCCCGCGCGCCGCAGCTCGGTGTCGGACGCCCCGCCCATCCACACGTCGAAGCCGCGCTTGGCGGGTTTCGGGCGGACGCGCAGCCCGTCGTAGCGGAACCGTTCGCCGTGGTGGGTGACCTCGTCCTCGGCCCACAGGCGGCGCAGCAGCGGCAGCGCCTCCTCGAAGATCGCCGCGCGCTCCTCGCGCCGCACCCCGAACGCCTGCTGCTCGCCCGGGTCGCGCTGCCCGAGCCCGAACGCCGGCAGCAGCCGCCCGCCCGCCAGCCGGTCCAGCGTCGCCAGCTCCTGCGCGACCAGCGCCGGGGAGCGGCCCGGCAGCGTCATCACCGCGTGGCCGAGCTTGATCCGGGAGGTCAGGGCGGCGGCGTAGGCGAGGGTGACGTTGGGGTCGCCGCCGGGCCCGGTGGCCTTCTCGGTGACCCACAACGAGTCGAAGCCCTCGCGTTCCAGCCCGCGCGCGAGGGCGGCCAGCGCGGCGGGGTCGGGGGCGGTCGCGGCCGGGGCGTAGCCGATGCGGACGATCATGTCCTGACGGTAGGCCGGTCAGTCCTCTGACGCAACCCTCGCGCGGGAGGTGACCGCGACCGCCAGCGCCGCGGCCGCCGCCGAGGCGGCGATGGCGATCGCCATCGGCAGCGCGGTGCCGCGCCCCCCGAGCCCGGTCAGCGGCCCGACCGCCCCGCCCAGCGCGAACTGCGTCACGCCCATCAGCGCCGAGGCGCTCCCGGCCACGCGCGGCGGGCGGCCCGACAGCGCCAGCGCCGTCGCGTTCGGCAGGACCAGGCCCTGCCCCGCCACCACCAGGAACAGCGCGGGCAGCACGCCCGGCAGGCCCGCGCCCGCCAGCACGGCGACCAGCAGCCCCACGCCGCCCAGCGTCACGACCGCCAGCCCGGCCGCCAGCAGCCGCCGCAGCTCCACCCGGCCGGTCAGCCAGCCGCTGAGCTGCCCGACCGCCACGATGCCCAGCGCGTTGACGCCGAACACGACGCCGAACGTCTGCGGCGACAGGTGGTACAGGTCCTGGAGCACGAACGGCGAGGCGGAGATGTAGGAGAACATCGCGGCGAACGCCAGGCCCAGCGCCAGCGCGTACCCCACGAACACGCGGTCGCGCAGCAGCGCCCCGAAGGTCGCGAGGGTGGAGCGCACGCCGCCGGTCTCGCGCCGGTCGGGCGGCAGCGTCTCGCCCAGCCACGCCAGGGACGCCAGCAGCAGGGCCACGCCGATCCCGGCCAGGACGGCGAACACCCCGGGCCAGGGCGTCAGCCGCAGCAGCTGGGCGCCCAGCACCGGGGCGAGGATCGGGGCCAGCCCGTTGACCAGCATGAGCAGGGAGAAGAACTTGGCGGCGGCGGTGCCGTCGTAGAGGTCGCGCACGATCGCGCGGGCGATGACGATCCCCGCCGCGCCCGCCGCGCCCTGCACCAGCCGCAGCGCGACGAACGTCTCGATCGTCGGCGCGAACACGCACAGCAGCGACGCCAGCACGTACAGCGCCAGCCCGACCAGCAGCGGCCGGCGGCGGCCCAGCGCGTCGCTGAGCGGGCCCGCCACCGCCTGCCCGGCCGCGAGGCCGACCACGCACGCGGTCAGGGTGAGCTGCGCCTGCGCCGGGCCGGTGCCGAGGTCGGCGGTGAGCCGGGGCAGCGCGGGCAGGTACATGTCGATCGACAGGGGCGCGATCGCGGTCAGCGCCCCCAGCACCACGATCAGGCGCAGCCGCCGGTCGGGCGCGGCGGGCGCCGCGGCGGAGCGTTCGTCGGACGGGACGTCGGGCACGGCGCCGGGCCGGGATGCCGCCTCGGGCATGGGGGACTCCTGAACGTGGCGAAGCGCGTCGCCGCGCCGGACGGGACGCGGCGACGCGCGCAAGCGAGGGGGGAAGGGCCGGGGGTCGCTCAGACCTCGGTGACGACCTGCTCGTACTCCAGCCGGGGGCTGCGCGGGAACCAGGCGTCCGGTCCGGGACGGCCCACGTTCACCACGGCCACGACCTGCTGGTTGGAGTCGCCCAGGAACTCCTTCTTGACGCCCTCGGCGTCGTACCCGGCCATCGGGCCGGCGGCCAGGCCCGCCGCGCGGATGCCGAGGATCAGGTAGCCGAGCTGGATGGTGGCGTTGAAGAACGCCATCTGCGCGCGGCCGGGGTTCGCGGCCATCCGCTCGCGGGCGTCCGGCTTGTGCGGGAAGATCGTCGGCAGGTGCTCGTGGAAGTCGGAGTCGGCGGTGACGATCAGCGTCAGCGGGGCCGAGGCCGTCTTGGCCTTGTTGCCCTCGGCCATGTGCGCCACCAGCCGCTCGCGCGCCTCGGGCGAGCGCACCGCCACCAGCCGCAGCGGCTGGGTGTTCATCGCGGTGGGGGCCCACTTGACCAGCTCGTAGATGGCGCGCAGGGCGTCCTCGCCGACCGGCTCGGAGGTGAAGGTGTTGGCGGTGCGGGCCTCGCGGAACAGCAGGTCCTGGGCCGCCCGGCCCAGCGCGAGGGTCTCCTCGGTCGCGGACGTGGTCATCTCGTCACCTCTCTGTCGGGAGCGGACCCGGTCCGGGGCCCGAACTCCTCAACGAGATGACGGTCCGTTATCTGCCAC
This sequence comes from Spirillospora sp. CA-253888, assembly GCA_050936435.1. GTDB lineage: Bacteria > Actinomycetota > Actinomycetes > Streptosporangiales > Streptosporangiaceae > Spirillospora. The sequence goes on along the minus strand of JBNJMT010000001.1, from coordinate 875,455 downwards.
GTCAGGAAGTGGAGTGCGTCACACTCTGGGCCGATCAGCCCAGGGTGAGCGTCACGGTCGAGCCGCGCAGTAGGCGTGCGCCCGGCACGAAGCCCTGCCCGGTGACCGCGCCGCCGGTGCCCCGCACCACCACCTGGAGGCCGAGCCCGGCGGCCGAGGTGCGCGCCTGCTGCTCGGTCTGCCCGATGAAGTAGGGCACGGTGACGCGGGTGCCGGTGACCGCGCCGCCCTGGCCCGCCGACACGTACAGGGTGACCGCGCCGCCGGGCGGCAGCGGCGTGCCCGCCGGGGGATGGCTGCGCAGCACCAGGCCGGTGGCCTGCGAGGACGGCACGCGGATCAGCGCGCCCAGCGGGATGCGCCGGTTCGCCAGCCGTCCCACCGCCGTCATCGAGCCGAGCCCGGCGACCTGCGGCACGGTCGCGGCGGGGGTCGTCGGGGCGCCGGACGGCGTGGCGGTCGCCGAGGCGGTCGGGGCTGGCCCGGTCGTGGGCTGCCGGGCGGCGGGCGGCGCCGACTCCTGCGAGGCGGCGAACCCGCCGTCGCGGGGCGCGGGGCTCGCCTTGGTGCCGCCGATCAGCAGGGTCAGGCCCAGCACCGACGCCACCGCCACGCTGGCGCCGCCGCCGAGCAGCAGCATCGCGCGCCGCGACATCTCCGGCTCCAGGAAGCCGCCTGAGGCGGGCCGCTCCGCACCGCCGGGCTCACCGGAATGCGCCTCCTCCGAACGCCAGGGCACCTGCTCCGCGCCGTGAGGCTGACCTGCGTGAGGCTGACCTGGGTGCGGCTGGCCCTGGTGTGGTTGGCCGGACTGCGGCGGTCCGGCGGACGCCCCTCCGGCAGGCGGTTGTCCGGGGTGCGGAGGGACGGCGGGCTGCGGTCCGGGGTGCGGCGGGCCGTCGCCGGGCCGGGCCGCGGGTCCCGGCACGGGCCGGTCGCGGCCGGGCGTCTGCGGGTCCTGCTCGGGCATCGGTCGCCCCCATCGTCGAGCGGGGTCTGGTCCCCTCTTGCGTCGTGGGACGCCGGTGCCCCGGCCCGGGTTCGGGGCACGCGCATAACGGCATCGATCCCCGGCTTACCGGCCCTGACCGGCCGAGATCGACTTTCCGGTCAGAACGGGAGCCGGTCGGCGGTCACCACCGACGCCGCCGACAGCTCCGCCAGCGCCAGCGCCGCCAGCACCAGCGCGGTGACCGTCAGCGCCGACAGCCCGGCCAGCACCGCCCACCGCCCCGCCTGGTAGCCGGCCGGGACGCGGGCGCCGTCGCGGCCCCGCGCCCGCCACGGCGCGCGCAGCGGCGCGGTGCCCGGCACCTCGTGGCCGGGGTCGGGGGAGTCGGCGGGGGCGGCGTCGAGGTCGGCGCCCGACGACGGCAGCCCGCACGCCCAGCTCAGCAGGTCGGCGACGGCGGCCGGGTCGGTGCCCAGGCCCGAGCCGAGGTAGCGGACCCGCCCCGCGACCTGGTCCAGGGTGCGCACGGTGTTGCCGAGGCCGACCCGGCCCAGCCACGCGCGCAGCTCCTCGCCCTCGGCGAGGGCCCGGCCGATCTCGGTGCGCTCCAGCAGGTCGAGCTTGGTGACCACGACCGCGACGCGCTTCTGCCGCCCCTGGTCGGGACGGGTGCGCAGCTCGTTCAGCACCCGCTGCAGGGTGTCGGCGGGGTCCTCCTCGGAGGGGGCCGCCGCCCGGTCCACCAGCTCGCGCTCGGCGGCGGTCAGCGCGTGCCGGATCTGCGGCAGCGCGAACGGGTCCAGCACGAACAGCAGCGCCTCCCCGTGGTCGAGGTAGCGCAGCGACTCCACCTCGGTCGCGCCGGTGTAGTGCTCGCCCGCCGGGTCGAACAGGTACAGGATGCGGCGCGTGGTGCGGCCCTTCTTCCCGCCCTCGGGCAGCTCCACGTCCAGCATGGTCGCCAGCGGCAGCTCGGGGCCGGTCTTGGCGGGCCGCCCGCCCTGCCCGAACTCGCGGATCATGGCGGCGTACGCCTGCGCGTGCCGTTCCTCCACGAACGCCAGCCGCCCCCGCGCGCCGCGCGCCCGCGCGTGCAGGGCGCGGATGCCCAGCACCATGAACGTGGTCTTGCCGGCGGCCGGGCCGCCCACGATCGGCAGCGGCTCCACCCGCACCCGCCCAATGCGCTCGGGCAGCCGCCTGTCGCAGTGCGGGCAGTACGCCGCCAGCCGGAACCGGCCGAGCGGCACCGTCGTCGGCAGCCGCGTCCCGCACCGGCACACGTGCCGGAACGCGCCCGAACGCCCCGGGGCCAGGCCGGGGTGCCGGACGTCGCAGTTGGGGCAGGCGTAGACCGGCAGCCCGATGCGCTCGTAGCAGAACGGGTGCGGGCAGGTCTGCAGGATGCGGCCGTACGCCATGAAGACCCGCTCCACGGCGGCCAGCAGCAGCACGCACACCAGCCACACCCCCAGCCCGACCGCCGCGACCGCCCCGTACAGCAGCGTCAGCGCCGCCCACAGCACGGCGGCGGGCGGCGCGGCGGCGGCGATGCCCGCGCACAGCGCCAGCCACACCGGGAAGGTGAACAGCCCCCACGGCCCGCTCAGCAGCAGCGTGCCGGTGAGCCGGGACAGCACCGAACGGGCCGTCGTCCACACGCGCGGCGCGACCGTGCTGGTGATGGCCCACCAGTCCTGCCAGACCTGGCCGAGCAGATAGTGCCGGTAGGACACCTCCGGCCGGGCGACCGGCGAGGGGCCGGTGCGGGCGGCCGGGACCAGGGTGCGCGCGGCGTGCAGCAGGTACAGCCCGGCGGCCGCGGCCCCGGCGGTGAGCAGCGCGGCCGGGAACAGCACCGGGAACAGCACCCAGAACCCCAGCCACATGGCGGCCAGCCACACCACGATCAGCAGGAGCGCGACGAGGGGGTGCACCGCCTCACCTCCCCGGGTCCTGGTCGAGCAGGTCGCGCAGCTCGGCGCGCAGGCCGGGCTCGCCGGACAGGTGGGCCTCCAGCCGCCGGGCGGCGAAGCGGCGGGTGGCGGCGGCGCGCGCCCAGGCGTCCAGCCCCGGCTCGGCGACGCCCCGGCGACGCAGGCGCAGCACCACCTCGACCAGCTCGTGGCGGCGGCCGTGGTCGGCGCGGTGCGGTCGGTCGTGCAGGTCGGCGGTCCAGCACGCGCCGAGCCGGGCCCGCACGGGCGCGGGCGCGGCGGCCAGGACCGCCGCGCGGAAGGCGGGGCTGCGCCGGGCCAGGCGCCGGGCGGCCCCGTCGAGCGCCTCCTCGGCCAGGGTCGCGGCGCCGCCGTCGCAGATGGTGGCGATCGCCCGCGCGACGTGCTCGGGCTCGTCGGCGGCCAGGGCGTCGGAGTAGGCGCGCACGACGGCGGCGTCGCGCGCGGCCGGGCCGTCGGGCAGGAGGGCCTGCACGCGGGCGGCCAGCCGCAGCGTGGACGGCTCGGTGAGCGCGTCGGCGCGCAGCCACCCGAACGCCCGCGACGGCAGCGCGGCCAGCGCGGGGTGCTCGGCGAGCCGGTCGGCGTGCGCGTCCAGCAGACTCAGGCATTCGGCGGCGCCGGGCGGCGCGGCCCACACCCCGCCGAGCGCGGGGTCGAGGTCGGCGGGGGAGACCGGCAGGTCCAGCAGCACGCCGGTGACGAGGACGCGCCGGCCCCGGTGCCGCCGCCCGGCCGAGGCCAGCACCGGCAGCGCGACCTCAGGGAACGCCATGAGCGCCGCGGCGCCTGCCGGAGGGTCGTCGGTCGGCGTGGTGGAAGGTGGGCCCGTCGGGTGCGAGGGCGCTGGACGTGAGTACGCCGAGCCTGGAGCCGCTGAGCTTGGATCTGTCGGTCGTGAGTCTGTTGGGCCTTGAGCAGTCGGGGACGGGTCCGCTGAGCGGGGGTCCGCCGGGCGTGGGGCCGTCGAGTAAGGGGCCGATGCGGATGGGGGCGTTGTGCGCGGGCTTGCCGCCGAGTCTGCTGCGGACTGGGCCGTTGCGGGCTGCTCTGTTGTGAGCACGTCTGCGGCGAGCAGGTCGCAGGCCCTGTCGGTCAGCAAAGTCGTGCGCGTTGCGGCGTCGGCCGCCGCCAGGCCGCGCAGCACGCCCTCCATCAGCCGGGCGCGTGCCTCGCCGGAGCAGATCGACAGCGCGGCGGCGAGGTCGTGGTCCAGGGTCGCGTCGCCGGGCCGGACGCGCGCCATCGCCGCCGCGGTCACCTCGCCGGGGACGGGCGTGATCCCCGCGCGTGCGGCCACCGCGGTGATCTGCGCGATCTCGGCCAGGGACGGCGCGGCCCGCAAGGCCGCCGACGTCTCCTCGGCCAGCCGGGCGCGGGCGTCGGCCGGCAGGTCGGCCAGCAGGTGCGCGTGCCGGGCCAGCAGCGGGCGCGCCTCGGCGTCGGCGACCGCCAGGACGGCCGCGCGCAGCGCGCACTGCGCGGCCACGTCGGGTGCGCCCGCCTCCCGCGCCCGGCCGTGCACCGCCACCGCCAGGTCGAAGCCCATCGCGGGCACCCCCGGCACCAGGTCGCGCCACACCCAGTCGGGGATCGCCACGCCGTTGCGGGCCAGCAGCCGCGCCGCGCCCGCCTCCTCGGCCGTGGTCACCGCGGCCTCGCCCCGGCACAGCGCCAGCAGCGCCGCCGCCCGGTCGAGCGCGGCGGGATCGAGCGCGGCGGGGCCCGCGTGGTCGGGCTCGGCGTCGAGCAGGGCCAGCTCGCCCAGCGCGTCCAGGCCCGCGAAGTCGGCGTCGCGCCAGCATCCGGCGACCGTGCGCGCGAACCGGCTCGCGGCGCCCGCCCCGGGCGGCGGCGCCTCGTCCAGCGCGAACGCGTGCGCGCCCGCGCGGTGCGCCGTCGCCCACACGTCCGGCGTCGTGCCCACCACGCGCTGCGCCGCGCCGTCCGGGTCGGCGCTGTAGGTCACGAACGACATCCGCGCCGCCGCCGCGACCGGCAGCGAGTACGACAGCACCGCGATCCACCGGGCCACGCGCTCGATGTCGCCCGACACCAGCACCACCCGCCCGTGGCCCCGGCCCAGCACCCCCGTCACCGCGTCCACCAGGTGCGCGAGCAGGGGGTAGCCGTCCGGCAGGCCGGCCAGCCATCCGGCGAGCGCGTCGGGCGCGAGCGCGGCGTCGGGGGTCAGGTCCTCCAGCTCCGGCAGGTCCGCGCCGGGGGCGGGACGGTCGGCCCACAGCGCCGCCCGCCACAGCTCGGCCGGGCGCAGGCCCTCCAGCTCCTCGGCGTCGGCGACCAGCGCGTGCGCGAAGAAGTTGCCGTACCGGCCCGAGTAGTCGCGGCCCAGGTAGCGGCAGCGCAGCAGCAGCGGCCGCACGTGCTCGTGCACGGTGATCCGGTCGTACAGCAGCGCCACCGGGAACCGCTCCAGCTCGCCGTCGCCCGGCTCGGGCGGCGCTCCCGGCGGCGGCCGGTACGCCAGGTACGGCGTCACCGCCGCCCGCGCCCCGTCCGGCAGCCCCGGCGTCTCGGCGACGAACTGGAACCCCGCCCGGCCGGTCGGCCCGCGCCGCGCGGAGGTGTAGTGGAGCTGCCAGGCCATCGCCTCACCCGCCCTTGCCGCGGGACCCGTCCAGCATCCCGAACCGGTGCAGCAGCCACAGCAGCGGGTCCTCGGCCCGGTAGGGCCGCACGCCGCCCGCGCCGACCCGGCCGCCCTCGGGCGTGCCGCCCAGCGCCGACAGCCCGAACAGCGCGTAGTCGGCGTACTGCTGGCCGAGGTAGGTGTCGAGCTGCCCGGCCTGCCACTCGTGCAGCAGCGACCGGACCTGCTCGTGCACCGCCTCGCGGTCGTCCAGGTCCAGCACGCCGCTTCCCGAGCGCGAGCGGTGCAGCGCCGACTGCCGCAGCAGCGCCGGGCGCAGCACGTCGATCTTGGTGAGGGCGACCGCGACCGGCACCGGCAGGCGCTCGCCGGGCCGGGTGCCGTGCCGCTGCCGCAGCGCCTCGGTGACCCGCGCGATGATGTTGATCGGCTCGCTGTCGGGGTCGTCGCCGGGCGCCCGGTCGCCGCCCGCCGCCGCCACGGCCGCGTCCGCGCCGGGCAGCTCCAGCGGGTCCACCAGGAAGATGATCGCGTCGGCCGCCTCCAGGTACCGCAGGTGCAGGTCGCGCACCTCGCGGCTGCGCAGGTCCTCGCCCGCGGTGTCGAACAGCACCAGCGCCAGCGAGTCGGTGCGCTCGCGCGCGAACCGGGTGCGGCGGCTGCGGGTCAGCAGGTAGACCAGCGGCTCGCGCGGCGCGGTCGCGGCGCTGGCGGTGGTCGGCAGCAGCCGCCGCTCCTCCAGCAGCGGCCGGGCGAAGTCGCGCTTGTAGCGCTCGATGGTGCGGTCGTCGCAGGCCACCAGGGAGGTGTCCAGCTCGGTGCCGACCCGGTTCATCAGCTCGTGCAGCAGCACCGCGATGTAGGTGCTCTTGCCCGCGTTCTTCGCGCCGACCAGCGCCACGATGCGGCCGGGGGAGTCGCAGTAGGCCGACGGCAGCGGGTTGTGGCACTCGGGGCAGACCCGGTTGCCGGTCGCCTGCCCGCAGTCGGGGCACACCGCGCGGCCCTCGCCCCGGCCGCGCCGCGCCGGGGCGTCGAACACCGGCGGCAGCGACGCGCCCGCGGTGGAGCCGGTGTAGTCGGCCAGCTCGCGGTCCAGCACCGGCGCGCAGCCCGACCGGCGGCCCGCCCGCCCCCGGCAGCGGAACGGGACGCGCGCGGCGGCCAGCTCGGCGAAGCAGTACGGGCAGGTGATCTCCGGCGGCGCGGGCAGCCCCGGCCAGCCGGGCAGACCCACCCGGGGCGGGCTCATCCGCAGGCCCGCCCGTGACGGCAGGGACACCGGTACCTCCGCGGGGGTCTCGTCGGCCGGTCCATGGGGCGGCTCACCGGGCCGTCCGCAGGCGCCGGACGGGGGGATCGCCGAGTTCCACCTCATCATCCTCGGCGAAGCAGCGCAGCCAGTACGGCCCGGACGCCGCCGGCATCGGCAGCGACAGCTCGCCCGGCACCGGCACCTGCGTCCAGGACCCGACGGTCTCGCCGTCGCCCGCGCGGTGCGGCATCACCCGCCCGGCGCGCAGCACCAGCTCGATCCGCGCGACCCGCAGCGGGCGCGGCGCCGACAGCCGGATCGTCAGGTGCCGCCGCCAGGGCGGGCCGCCGCGCTCCAGGTCGTAGCGGACCAGGGTGCGCGCGGCGACCTCGGCGGTCACCGGGGGGCCGGTGACGCGCGTCCCGCCGACCGACCCGGCAGCCGCCACCGAGATCTCCACGGCCTCGTCCTCGGGCACCTCCAGCCGCACCCCGCCCTGGGTGTCGTAGGCGGCGCGGGTCACCACCAGGCGCTCGGGGCGGCCGGCGTCCGGCCCCTCGGGCTCGGCCCGGCCGACCTCCACCAGGTTCGACAATCGCTCCAGGGTGGCCTCGATGTGGCCGCTGGTGATGTGCTCCTGCCCGATCCGGTAGGCCAGCTCCACCTCGGCGACCTGCGGCGGCCAGTCGAAGCCGACGTGCACCTGCCCGCCGCGCCGCTCGGCGACCAGGCGGCGCGGCGGCGGCAGGTTGACGTGCCGCACGTACCCGCCGATCGCGGCCCGCCCCTCGGCGACCGTCACCGCCAGCAGCCACCCGCCGGTGCCCGGCCGCACCGCCAGCCCGCCGTCCAGCGGGGACGCCGTCAGCCGCCGCCCGGCCGCGCGCACCTCCTCCACCGGGACCAGCGCGCTGCGCGGCCACGGCGGCGGGCCGTCGGTCAGCACCAGCTCGACGGTGCCGTGCGCGGGCTGCTCGAACCGCACCCGCAGCAGCCCCGGGTCGGCCGGGTCGGGGTCGGCCGACAGCTCGTACACCGGCTCGGGCGGCGCGCTCGGGGTGACCGAGCGCCGCACGCCCGGCGTCACGACCTCGCGGCCGGACTCGTCCAGGTAGACCGCGCAGACCCGGTAGTGGTGGGTCACGCCGTTGGCGACGCGCTCCTGGAAGCCCTCGCGCCCGGCCGCGACCGTGCGCCCGTCGCGCACGACCATGACGCGCGCGGCCTCGCGCGGCAGCCGCCACCGGCCGGTGACCACCCCGTCGCCGGGCAGGACCTCCACGCCGCGCGGCTCGGGCCGCACCACCACCGGCCCGGCCACCGCCGGGGGAGCGGCGGCCTCGCCGCGCACCGCGACCACGCCGTAGTACAGGGGCACGTTCACCGGCGGCCGGTCGTCGCGCGGGCCCGGCAGCGGCTCGCCGTCGGCCGCGCCGCGCGGCGGCCGCCCGCGCCGCCGCACCACGTGGTGCAGCACCTCACCGGCCGTGGACGGCGACGGCTCCCACGACAGCCGCACCGCGCCGTCGTCCTCGCCGCGCTCCACGTCGGCGCGCACCGCCGGGACCGGCAGCGGCGGCAGCCGCCGCTGGTGCTCGGCCGCGCCCGGCAGGTCGCCGGCCAGCTCCAGCGCGTCGGCCAGCAGCCGCCACGCCCGGTCGGGGTCGGGCTCGGCGAGCGCCGCCTCGCGCAGCCGCAGCGCGGTCGCGACCCGGCGCCGCGCCTCGGCGGCCAGCACCGCCGCCTCCTCCGGCAGGGCGCCGTCCTGCTGCGCGGCGTCGGCCAGCTCGGCGGCCGCGCGCACCTCGCCCGCGTCCAGCAGGGTCCGCAGCCGCCCGGCCGGCCCGCCGCCGCCCTGCCCGGTCTCGCGCAGCACCGCGAACACCAGGCGGCGCGCGTCCCCGGACGCCACGCCCAGGTCCTCGGCGGCGTGCCGCAGCAGCGCCCGCTCGGAGGCGCGCTGCCGCAGGCGCTCGCGCAGCCGCTCGACGATGTCGTAGCGGACCAGCTCGGCCGGGTCGGTGCCCGAACGCAGCGCCGCCAGCACGGTGTCGGCGTGGGTGGTGCTGGTGTCGCGGCTGCGCCGCGCCCACTGCGCGCCCGCCGCCGCCACCGCCCCGGCGTCCAGCGTCACGCCGGGCGCGGCGAAACCGTCCAGCACCCGCATCGGGCCCGTCAGCGCCGCGCCGAACACGAACGAGGCCAGATGCCGCTCGCCCAGCACGTCCAGCGACTCGCGCACCTTGCGGTAGGCCGCGTACGGCGCGGCGGCCGGGAGCGCGACCGGCTCGGCGACCTCGATGCCGTCGGCCGCCGCCGTCCCCGCCAGCTCGTCGCGCGGCACCCCGGCGGCCCGCGCGATGCCCGCCAGCTCGGCGGGCGTGACCATCTTCAGCGGCCCCGCCGCGTCGGCCAGGCGCGCCCGCGCGGCGGCGGCGCGGCGCTCGTCGCGCGCCCGCCCGCCGCGCAGCCGCTCGGTCAGCGGCCGCAGGTCGCCGCGCTCGGCCGCCTGGAACAGCGGCGCCAGCTCCCGGTGCCCGGCCTCCAGCCGGTCGATCAGCCCCCGGTACTTCAGCTGGCCGCGCGCCCGCCGCCAGCACTGCCGCACCAGCTTGACCCGCGCCGCGACCCGCTCGGGGGTGAGCGGGTCCTCCAGCGCGTAGCGCAGGCGCAGGTCATCGGGCGGCCGGTCGCCGGCCGCGCGCGCCGGCTCCAGCACCGCCCGCTGGTAGTCCTCGTCGAAGCTCAAGGGGTCGTCAACTCACCTGGACGCGGGACAGCGCCTTGCGGGACCTCTCGACCTCCTCCTCGGACATGCCGCCCACGTCCACCTTCAGTTCGAGGGTGTCGCCGGTCTCCTCCTCGACGGCCGTCACGTTCAGCAGGCCCGAGGCGTCCAGCGCGAACGTCACCGCGATCGGCCAGCCCGCCTTCTTGCCGCGCGGCACCCGCACCTCGCCGGTCGCGATCTCGGTGTTGTCGATCAGCTCGGCCGACTCCACGCTGCCGGCCTGCTCCATCACCCGCACGTCCGCCGAGGCCTGGTCGTCGTGCACGGTGAAGAAGTTCTCGGTCTTGGCGGCCGGGAGCTCGTCGTTGGCGTGCACCAGGTGCGCCACGTGCTCGGCGCCGGTCTCCCGGTCCACCACCACGATCCCGAAGGCGTGCGAGGCCACGGTGCGGATGCGCCGCCCCGCGATCGCCTCCTGCTGCTCGGCCGACAGGCCCGCGCGGCTCGCCATCTCGGCCGCCCGCTCGGTCGCGCCCTCGCGCACCAGCCGCCGGTAGGTCTCCTCGAACGCGTACAGCGCCGCGCCCTTGGCCACCGCGAGGTCGGGGTCCTGCAGCCGGGGCCGCAGCCCGAGCTCGGTCTCCAGCCGCGCCGCCACCACCGGCATCTTGGTGGAGCCGCCCACCAGCACCAGGTCGTCGTAGTCGTGCACGCCCTTGTCGGCGGCGGTGGCCAGGGTCCGGCCGGTGATCTCCACGGTGCGGTCCAGCAGGTCGCGGGTCAGCTCCTCCAGCTTCTCCCGCGTCACCTCGATCGCGGCGGCGCGCCCGTCGTGCATCACCCGGACGGTGTGCGCGGTGCGGGTGGTGAGGGCCTTCTTGGCGTCCTCGGCGTCGCGCCGCAGCTGCTGCTCGGTCTGCTTGTCGTCCAGCGGGTCGCCCGCGTCCGGGTGCTCGGCGCGGAACCGCTCGGCCAGGTACTCCACCAGCCGCGCGTCCCAGTCGGCGCCGCCGAGCTCGTGGTCGCCGTCGGTGCACACCACCTCGATGTGCCCGCCGCGCAGCGCGATCACGGTGGTGTCGAAGGTGCCGCCGCCCAGGTCGTAGACCAGGATGGTGCGGTCGGCCTCGGGGTTCAGCACGCCGTAGGTGATGGCGGCCGCGATCGGCTCGGACACGATGTCGATCACGTTCAGCCCGGCGATCCGGCCCGCCTTGCGGGTGGCGTCGCGCTCGGCCGCGCCGAAGTAGGCCGGCACCGTGATCACCACGTCGCGGGTCTCCTCGCCGGTGGTGGTGCGCGCGTCGGTCGCGAGCTTGAGCAGGATGAACGCCGACAGCTCCTCGGGGGTGTAGTCGAACCCGTGGATGCTGCGCGCCACCTCCCGGCCCATGTCCCGCTTGACCAGGCTGACCACGTGGTCGGGTTCGAGCACGGCGGTGTCCTTGGCGGTCGCGCCGACCACCACGTTGTCGCCGCTCTCGAAGTACACCACCGACGGGGTGGTGTCGGTGCCCTCCAGGTTGCGCAGGACCGCTGGGCGTCCCACATCGTCGATGGAGGCAATGCAGGAGTAGGTGGTTCCCAGGTCGATCCCGTAGACAGCCATGTCCCTTGGTCCCTCAGTCCCTCGGTCCCTCAGCGGGGGGTGGTCATCGCTCGTTCATCGTCTCGCTCCGCTCGCCCGCGCGCAGGCGACTTGACCCAGCCGTTGACCCGTCGTGCGCGTCCGGCGCGGCGTTCGCCCCGGTGCCGGCCCCACCGTCCGGCGCGGGCTTGCCGACGCAGACGCCCGCCTTGCGCACCACGCGCCCCGCCCGCTCGAAACCCTCGGTGTGCACGGCGCGGACGGTGTGCGCCAGTGCGGGGTCGGTGACGGTCTCCACGTCCACCGGCCGGTGCCGGGACGCGTCGTAGGGCACGCCCGGCTCGACGCGGAACCGCTCCACGCCGGTGCCCGCCAGCGCGTCCAGCACGTCGCCGGCGACCGACTCCAGCAGCGCGGCCGCGCGCTCGGGCGCGGGCGGCTCGGCGGCCCAGTCGGCGGCCGCGCGCCGCACCTGGTCGTGCAGCCGGTACAGCGCGGTGCGGACCGGCTCCAGGGCGGACTGGAGCTCGTCGCGGCGCAGCCGCTGGTTCTCCTCGTGCAGCCGGTCGATGATGGCCTCGCGGTGCGCGGCGCGCTCGTGCTCGCGGTCCAGGCGCTCGGTGAGGGCGGCCAGCGCCTCGGCCAGCCCGGCCGCCTCCGGCCGGTCGGCCCGCTCTCCGGTTTGCTCGGCGGCCCGGTCTTCGGCCCGGTCGCCGGGGCGCTCGCCCTCGGGCGGGGCGGGCCGCTCCCCGGCGGGTTCGCGCGCCGTTCCGGGCGCGGCGGGACGAGCCCCGGGCTCAGCCGCGGGGCCCCTGCTGACTGGGCGCTCCCGGTCGTTCGACACGTTCAGTCACCTTAATGGCCCGTGATTGCCAAAGGTAGCTCCGTCGTTGACCTTCCCCGGTCGTGTCTTTGCCAAGCCGGGCGCAGACTTCTCGGTGATGAGACGTATGGGCAACACGTCCGAAACGCGCTCGGGTGACGCTGGGGCGAACGTCGCGAACGGCGCGGACGACACAGGGGGTGCAGAAGGTGACGATGCTGCTGCGGATTCGGGTCCGGCTGCCGGACCGTCCCGGCTCGCTGGGACAGGTGGCGCGCATCCTGGGCGCCGCGGGCGCCGACGTGGTCCAGATGAGCGTGCTGGAGCGCGACAACGGCCGTGCGCTGGACGACTTCACGGTCGTCTGGTCGGCCGGGGCCGGGATCGACCGGCTCTGCGGCGGCCTCGGCTCGGTGCCGGGGGTGGACATCGTCGGCGTCTGGCCGACGGTCGAGCCGCAGGGCGCCTGCCCCGACGCCGCGCTGATCGGCCAGCTCGCCGCCGATCCGGAGCGCGGCGCGCTGACGCTGGCCGACGCCGTCCCGGCCCTGCTCAGCGCGGACTGGGCGGCGCTGGCCGAAAGCGGCCCCGAGGGGACGGCCGCGGCGCACGTCAGCGCGCCCGGCGCGGCCGGGGTCGAGCTGCCGGAGCTGGAGCCGGTGCGGCCGCGCGCGTTCACCGCGCCGGACGGCACCCAGTACGCGATCAGCCCGGTGACCGGCGACCTGGTGCTGGTGGTCGCGCGCACCGGCGCGCCGCCGTTCCACCGCACCGAGGTGTGCCGGCTCGCGCAGCTGGCGGGGGCGGCCGAGGCGGTGCTCGCCGGCGCGCCGACCATGATCTAGTACGTAGTTCTTAACAAGGGGGAAACCGGAAAGACTTCTCAAGCGTCTACTTTGATGGACATGGCCCTCAGATGCGGCGGCGCGGTCGCATCGGGGGCCATGTCCCTCGTTCGGGCGCGTTCTGCGCTCACTCCGCGTCGAGCAGCGCCAGCACCCCGTCCAGGTCGGTCAGGCAGGCGTCCGAGCCCAGCCCCTGCGCGACGGTCGCGGCGGCGGCGGTGCCCCAGCGGGCGGCCTCCGGCAGGTCGCGCCCGCGCAGCAGACCGGTGAGGAACCCGGCGCAGTAGGCGTCCCCGCAGCCGGTGGTGTCCACGACCTCGACCTTCAGCGGCGGCACGTGGCGCACGCCCTCGGCCGAGGCCACCAGGCTGCCCTCCGCGCCGAGGGTGACCAGCACGGCCTTCGGACCCCGGGCGAGCAGCGCGCGGGCGGCGCGCTCGGGGTCGTCCTCGCCGGTCATGGCGCGGGCCTGCTCCTCGTTGGGCAGGAAGTGGTCCACGTGCGGCAGGAACGCGTCGGTCGCGGCGACCAGGTCGGGCAGGTTGGACAGCAGGTCCATGGTGACGACCGTCCCGGCGGGGCGGGCGGCGTCCAGGGCGGCCAGGAACGCCGGGTCGTTCAGGCCGAACGCCACGTCGGGCCCGCCCAGGTGCACCGCGTCGGCGGCGGCCAGCAGGCCGGGGTCGACGGCGTCGGCCGCCAGCGTCAGGTTCGCGCCGGGCACGTGGAAGGACGGGCGGCCGCCGTCGGCGCGGATCGGCAGGATCGACGCGCTGGTCTGCTCGGTGGCGCGGCGCACCAGCCCGGAGACGTCCACGCCGTGCCGGGTCATCATCGCCACCAGCAGGTCGCCCAGGGCGTCGTCGCCGATCGCGCCGACCGACACGACCCGGTTGCCGAGCCTGGCGAGGGTGACGGCGGTGCCCGCGGCGGTCCCGGCGGCGGTGACGCGGACCTGGTCCACCACCACGGTGTCCTGGCCGGGCGGGACGGCCTCCACCGGGCGGGCCAGCACGTCCACGATGTGGGCGCCGAGGGTGACGACGGTCGGGCGAGGGGGCACGCCGGAGGGCACGGTGGGGGACACTGCGGTTCTCCCTTGCTGATCGCGAGGGCCGTAGCGTACGCCCCACGGGCCGACGGAAGTGAAGAGGTTTCACATGATTCTGGGACGCGAGCGCGCGGCGCTCTGCGAGACCGGCCGGCGGCTGGCGGCGGCCGGGATGGTGGTCGGCGCGGCGGGCAACGTCAGCGTGCGCGTCGGCGACCTGGTGGCCGTCACGCCGGGCGGGGTCATGCTCGACCGCATGGCCCCGGGGGACTGCCCGGTGGTGGACGTGGCGGGCCGCCTGGTGGACGGCGAGCGCGACCCGTCCTCGGAGACCCCGATGCACCTGGCGCTGTACGCCGAGACCGACGCGGCCGCGATCGTGCACACCCACTCCACCTACGGGACGGTGGTCGCCACGACGATGGACGAGCTGCCGCCGGTCCACTACGCCACGCTGCTGCTCGGCGGGGTGGTGCGCGTCGCCGAGTACGCCACCTACGGCACCCCGGAGCTCGCGGCCAACGTGCGGGCGGCGATGGCGGGCGGGATGCGCGCGGCGCTGCTGGCCAACCACGGCGGCGTCACGATCGGCGGCGACCTGGAGGAGGCGTACGAGCACGCGCGCCTGCTGGAGTGGCTGTGCGGGGTGTACGTGCGGGCCAAGATGATCGGGGAGCCGCGCGTGCTGAGCGAGGAGCAGCTCGCGCGGGTGGTGGAGCGGTCGCTGAACCCGCCGCGGTGGCCGCGCCGGGACGGCCGGGATGTGTAACCTAGCGCTTGCTAGGTTGACCGAGAGGATGTCCCGCCCATGTCCTTCGTCCTGATCGACAAGCCCCGGCCGCACGTCACGCTGATCACCCTCAACCGGCCCGAGCGCATGAACGCCATGGCCTTCGACGTCATGGTGCCCTTCCGCGAGGCGCTGGAGGAGGTCGGCCGCGACAACGACACCCGCGTCGTGGTGGTGACCGGCGCCGGGCGCGGCTTCTGCTCGGGCGCCGACCTGGAGTCGCCCGGCCGCATCCCCGGCATCGAGGGCCTGACGGTCTCCACCATCGCGCTGCGCTCGATGGAGCTGCTGGACAAGGTGATCACCGCGCTGCGCGGGCTGCACCAGCCGGTGATCGGCGCGATCAACGGCCCGGCGATCGGCGGCGGGCTGTGCCTGGGCCTGGCCACCGACATCCGGCTGGCCGCCGACACCGCCTACTTCCGGGCCGCCGGGATCAACAACGGGCTGACCGCGAGCGAGCTCGGGCTGAGCTACCTGCTGCCGCGCGCGATCGGCGCCTCCCGGGCGTTCGAGATCATGCTGTCGGGGCGCGACGTGGACGCCGCCGAGGCCGAGCGCATCGGCCTGGTGTCGCGCACGGTGCCCGGCGACAAGCTGCTGGAGACCGCCTACGAGCTGGCCGAGCGCATCGCGGCGTTCAGCCGGCCCGGCGTCGAGCTGACCAAGCGGATGTTGTGGTCGGGCCTGGACGCGGGGAGCCTCGCCTCGCACATGGACCACGAGGGGCTGGCGCAGCTGTTCGTGCGGCTGACCACGCGCAACTTCGAGGAGGCGATCCAGGCGCGCAAGGAGAACCGGCCGCCGGAGTTCCGCGACTGACGGCGACCGTGACCGCGATCGCGGCCGTGGGGCTGTGGCGCGCGGCGGTCGCGGCCGCGGTCAGCCGTAGATCGCGTCGCGGGTGAGGTCGAGGGCGGTCAGCACCGCGCCGCTCAGGATCGCGTCGCCCTCGACCACGCTCGCCCGCACCTCGGTGGGGGCGGGCGACAGCGCGTCCAGGCGCTCGGCGACCAGCGCCGCCAGCCCGTCCCCGCCCTCGCTCCCGGTGCGGCCGCCGAGCACCACCAGGCCCGGGTCCAGCACCGCGACCATCGAGAACACCCCCTCCACGATCCGGTCGGCGACCGTCTCGGCGGGCAGGCCGTTGATGCGGCCGGTCTCGACCATGTCGCAGAAGTCGGTGTCGTAGAAGCGCAGCAGCCCGATCTCGCCCGCGCCGCCGGACGCGCCGCGCCGCAGCCGCCCGTCCAGCACGACGCCCGCGCCGATCCCGTCGTCCAGCCACAGCAGCACGAAGTCGGCGCGGCCGACCGCCGCGCCCGTCCGGTGCTCGGCGACGGTGGCGAGGTTGACCTCGTTCTCCAGCGCCACCGGCACGCCCGTCCGCGCGCCGAGCGCGTCGCGCAGGTCGGGGCGCCAGCCCGGCACGCCGCTGCAGGTGGAACGGCCCGTCACCGGGTGGACCAGGCCGGGCGCGCCCGCCACCACCGTGTGCAGCGCGCGCCCGCCCGCCGCCTCCTCGACGGCGTCGGCGATGAACGCGGCGAGATCGGGCGACGCGGGGAGCGCGCGCGACAGCTCCGCCACCCGCGTGCCCGCGATGTCGGCGACCGCCACGTGCACGGCGTCGCGCCGCACGTCCACCCCGGCCAGGTGGGCGCGGCCGGCCACGATCCCGTACAGCCGCGCGTTGGGGCCGCGCCGGTCGCCGCCGGTCTCGCCGGTCACCTCGATCAGCCCGCCGGCGCGCAGCCGCTCGACGAGGTCGGACACCGTGGGCCGCGACAGCCCGGTCAGCGTGCGCAGCTGCGGCGCGGTCAGCGGCCCCCGCTCCAGCAGCAGGTCCAGGGCCAGCCGGTCGTTGATCGCACGGGCCAGGGTGGGGGTGGCGGTCTTCACGGCGGCCATTTTAGACAGGAACCCTGCCTGATGCTCTTTTCATCAGGAACCCTTCCTGTTAATTTAAGCGGCCATGTCCTCCCAACGCTCGTCCGCCCGTCGCCCGAAGGCTCGACGGTTGAACCCCCACCACTCCATCGCCGCCGTGTTCGCCGTGCACGGCGCGGTCTCCGGCACCCTCGCCACGCGCCTCCCCTGGATCCAGGACCGGCTTGACCTGAGCCCCGGCGTGCTGGGGATGGTGCTGCTGTGCCCGTCCATCGGCGCGTTCGCCGGCATGCCGATGGCCGGCCGCCTCGCCTACCGGATCGGCAGCCGCGCCGCGACGCGGCTCCTGATCTGCCTGTGGTGCGTGCTGCTGACGCTGCCCGCCCTCGCGCCGGCCCTGCCCGTGCTGGTGGTGGTGATGCTGATGTTCGGCGCGACCGCCGGGATGAGCGACGTGGTGATGAACGCGCACGGCGTGGCCGTCGAGCGGCACGTGCGCAAGCCGATCATCTCCGGCCTGCACGGGATGTGGTGCGTGGGCAGCCTGCTCGCGGGCGGCGCCGGCGTCCTGGCCGCCCACTCCCGCGTGGACGCCCGCCTGCACCTGGCCGCCCTCGGCGCCGCGCTGCTGCTGGTCGGCGTGCTCGCCGGGCGCGGGCTGCTGGCCGACGACCCCGCCGCGTCCGCCGGTCCGCCGCCGCGCCGCTACGCGCTGCCCTCCCGCGCCATCGCCGCCATCGGGCTGGTCGGGTTCTGCGGCACCTTCACCGAGGGGGCCAGCGCCAACTGGGCGGCGGTCTACCTGACCGAGGTGACCGACGCGGGGCCGGGCGTGGCCGCCGCCGCGTTCACGCTGCTGGTGCTGTGCATGGCGGTGATGCGGCTGGCGGGCGACCGCCTGGTGGCCCGCCTCGGGCCGGTGCCGGTGGTGCGCGCCGGCGGGGTCGTGGCCGTGGCCGGCGGCGTGCTGGTCGTCGTCGCCCGCACCCCGGCCCTGGCCGTTGCGGGGTTCGCGCTGATCGGCCTGGGCGTCGCCACGATCGTGCCGCTGGTGTTCGCCGCCGCCGGGAGCGCCGGGCCGACGCCGGGGGAGGGCGTCGCCGGGGTCGCGACCATCACCTACCTGTCCGGGCTGACCGCGCCCGCCGTCACCGGCTGGATCGCCGACGGCCTGTCCTACCCGGCCGCGTTCGCGGTGGTCACCCTGATGGCGGTGCTGATGACGCTGACCGCCGGGGCGCTGCGCCCCAAGCCCGGCTCGGGCGCGGCCCCTGCCCCGGACGGTTCCGCCGAGGCCGGCGTGGCCGTCCGCGCGGGATCGTGACAGGCTGCCGACATGCCCAGGCTGCCGCCGCAGGAGGCCCGGGACCGGCTGCTGTCGGTCCCGGTCGCCCGGCTGGCCACCGCCGACGGGCGGGGCCGCCCGCACCTGGTCCCGGTGACCTTCGCCGCGGCGCGCGGCAGCCTCTACATCGCGGTGGACCACAAGCCCAAGGCGAGCCGCGACCTGAGGCGGCTGGCCAACATCCGCGCCAACCCGCGCGTGGCGCTGCTGGCCGACCACTACGAGGACGACTGGACGCGCCTGTGGTGGGTGCGCGTGGACGGCCACGCGCACGTCGTCGACGGGCCTGACCGGACCGCCGGGCCGATCGACCTGCTGGCGACCCGCTACCCGCAGTACCGGGAGCGGCGGCCGGACGGCCCGGTCATCGAGATCGTGATCGACGGGTGGACGGGCTGGGCGGCGTCGCTCCCGGGCGGCCCAGCCCCGGGCGGTTCAGTCCCAGGCGGTGCCGACGCGCCGTAGCCGGTCGGCGTACTCGATGCGTCCGGCCCACTCGGCGGGCCAGGCGGCCATCCCCAGGTGCGCCCCGGCGAAGGCCCCGGCGAGGCAAGCGATCGAGTCGGAGTCGCCGGAGCTGGCCGCGCCGCGCCAGATCGCGCTGACGGGGTCGTCGGGGAAATAGAGGAAACAGAGCAGCCCCGTGGCGAACGCCTCCTCGGCGATCCACCCGGCCCCGGTGCTCTCGCAGGGGTCGCTCTCCCGCCGCGGGTGGGCCAGCGCGGCGTCCAGGCGGTCGAGCACGCCCAGGCACTCGTCCCAGCCGCGCGCGATGAACGCCTCCGGGCTCCCGTCCCCGGACCGCCGCCACAGGGAGCCGAGCCAGCGCTCGTGGTAGACCGCGCGCTGCTCATGGCAGCGTTGCCGGAGCGCGCCGGGCAGGTCGCGCGGGTCCATGCCCTCGCGCAGCCACCGCACCGTGAACGCCGTCAGATCGCTGGCGGCCAGGCCCGTGGGGTGCCCGTGCGTCATGGCGGCCTGCAACTGGGCGGCGCCGGCGCGCTGCTCGTCCGACAGGCCGGGCGCGAGCCCGACGGGCGTGACGCGCATGTTCGCGCCGCACCCCTTGGAGTTCGCCTGTGTGGCGTTCACCCAGGCGACGCCCGCGTCCAGCCCGGCCACCGCCCGCATGCAGGTCGCGCCGGGCGCGCGGTTGTTGTCGGGGCTGTGCATCCAGTCGATGAAGCGCCGCCGCCACATCGGCACGATCAGGTCGGGCGTGAACGGCGGGTTGCCGAGCGCGTCGAGCAGGGCCTCGGCGACCGCCAGCCCCATCTGCGTGTCGTCGGTGACCAGGGCCGTGCCCGGGCCCGCGCCCAGGTCCCGGGGGCCGTCGAAGCCGAACCGCTTGCGGATCTGCTTCATCGTGAGGAATTCTGTGGGGGCGCCGAGCGCGTCCCCGTACGCCAGCCCGAACATCGACCCGCTCGCCCGATCCACCGCAGTCATTCCGACATTGTGCCGCGTGACCGGCTTCGGCCGCCTCTTGCCCGAACGCCCCACCGTGTCGTTTCCTTGAGGTTCCCCTTCCCGGAGGCCGACCGTCGTGACCATGTCGGAGCATCCTCCGCCGCGCCCGCTGACGGCGGGCGACCCCCCGCACCTCGGCCCGTACCGCCTGCTCGGCAAGCTCGGCCAGGGCGGGATGGGAACGGTCTATCTGGCCGAGGACACCACCGGGCGGCGCGTCGCGGTGAAGGTCATCAACCCCGACCTCGCGCACGACGAGGCGTTCCGGGCGCGGTTCCGGCGCGAGGCCGAGGCGGCGCGGCGGGTGCGGCGCTTCTGCACCGCCGCCGTCCTGGACGCGCACGTGACCGAGGACCCCCTCTACGTGGTGACCGAGTACGTGCCCGGCCCCAACCTGGTCGAGGCGGTGCGCGCCGACGGCCCGCTGCGCGACGGGGACGTGGAGGCCCTGGCGGTGGGCGTGGCGACGGCGCTGTCGGCCATCCACGCGGGCGGGATCGTGCACCGCGACCTGAAACCGGCCAACGTGCTGCTGTCCCCGCTCGGCCCGCGCGTGATCGACTTCGGGGTGGCGCGCTCGGTGGAGGTCGACACCCAGCTCACCCGGACCGGGACGGCGATGGGCACGCCCGCCTACATGGCGCCGGAGGTGCTGCGGCACGAGCCGGTGACACCGGCGTCGGACATGTTCTGCTGGGGCTGCGTGGTGGTGTTCGCGGCGACCGGGCAGGGGCCGTTCACCGGCGAGAACATCGCGCAGGTGATGCACCGCATCCTGCACGAGCCGCCGCAGCTGGACGGCCTCGGCGACTCGCTGCGCCGCGTCGTCGCCCGCGCCCTGGCCAAGAACCCGGCCAACCGCCCGACCGCCGAGCAGGTCCTGACCGAGCTGCTGGGACGGCCGCACGCCGACACCGAGCTGGTGGTCGAGCACCTGGCGGCCGCGCGCAAGCGGCGCGCGCCGTCGCGCGGGAGGCCGTCGCGCGGGAGGCCGTCGCGCCGGATGTCGCTGGCGCTGGTGCTGGCCGGCCTGGCGGGCGCGGTGGCGTACACGTGGACGAGCGCGGGAGAGGCCGGGGCGCCCCCGCTGACGGTGCCGCCGCCGGTGGCGCGCTACGCCGTCCCGGCCGACGACTTCGGCAACCCGAGGTCGGGATGGACGAACGTGCGGCACTCCTACTACAAGGACGGGGCCTACAACCTCGCGACGTCCGGGAAGTACCTCGCGTACACGGCGTGGTCGAGCTCGCTGCCGCTGCTGCCGCAGCGCCAGCTGGTCAGCGTGACGGCACGGGTCCGGAACGGCGCGGGGCAGAGCGCGGTGGGGGTGTTCTGCTGGGGCAAGTCGACCGAGGGCGGCCTCGTCTCCTACGAGTTCCAGGTGGCCCGCGACGGCCGGGCGAGGATCGTGCGGAACTCGGCGGGCTGGTCGGCGGTCCTGGCCGACCGTACGACGGCCCCGCTCGCGTCGCGCGCCGTGCGCTTGCAGGCGCTGTGCTCGCGGGACCGCCTGGCGCTGTGGATCGACGGCCGGAAGACGGCGGAGTACGCCGTGACCGAGGCGCTGCCCGTTCAGGAGACGTCGGGGATCTCGGGGCTGCTGGTGAGCCGCCCGCAGCCGGACGCGCCGAACACCGAGGCGGTGTTCGACGACTTCTCGGTGGCGGAGGTCTAGCGGAGGTCTAGCGGAGGTCTAGCGGAGGGCCGACGGCTAGAGGCCGACGAGCGCGGCGAGCCGCCGCCGGTGCTCGCCGGGGGCGCCGAAGAGCTCCTGGGAGGACTTGGCGCGCTTGAAGTAGAGGTGGGCGTCGTGCTCCCAGGTGAAGCCGATGCCGCCGTGGAGCTGGATGCCCTCCCCGGCGACGTGGAAATAGGCGTCCGAGCAGTAGGACTTGGCGAGCGCGGCGGCGGCGGGCAGCTCCTCGGGACTCTCGTCGGCGACGAGCGCGGCCTGGAGCACGGCAGAGCGGGCGGACTCGACCTGGACGAACATGTCGGCGCAGCGGTGCTTGATCGCCTGGAAGCCGCCGATGGCGCGGCCGAACTGCTTGCGGACCTTGACGTACTCGACGGTCATGTCGAGGACGCGCTGCGCGCCGCCGACCTGCTCGGCGGCGAGGGCGACGACGCCGACGTCCGTTCCGCGCACCAGGGCCGCCTGGTCGCCGACGAGGCGGGCGGGGACGCGGGCGAGGTGGAGGCGGGCGAGCTTGCGGGTCTGGTCCAGGGTGGGGAGGGGGTCGCGGGAGAGTCCGGGGGCCGTTGCGTCGACGGCGAAGAGCGCGATCCGTTCGTCGGGGCGGGCGGTGGTCTGCTCGTCGATGCGCGCGGCGATGAGCAGGAGGTCGGCGGTGTGGCCGTCCAGCACGAACGACTTGGTGCCGTCGAGAACCCACCCGTCCCCGTCGCGCACGGCCCGCGTGGAGATGTCGTCGAGATCCCAGTGCCCGTCCTCGCCCCAGGCGAGGGTGGCGATGACGTCCCCGCCGGCGATCCCCGGGAGCAGGTCGCGCTTGGCGGCCTCGTCGTCGGAGGCGACGAGGGCGGCGGCGGCCATGACGGTGGCGAGGTAGGGGGAGCAGACGAGGGCGCGCCCCATCTCCTCGAAGACGACCCCCAGCTCGCGGACCCCGAACCCGGCCCCGCCGTACTCCTCGGGAACGGCCATGCCCTGCAGACCGAGCTGCCCGGCCATGAGCTCCCAGACCTTGGGGTCGTACCCGTCGCGGGAGGCCATGAGCCGCCGGACGTCCGCGCCGGACGAGCGCTCGGCGAAGAACCGCCGCAGGGCCGCGCGCAGTTCCTCCTGCTCCTCGGTGGCGACGAGCTGCATCCGGGGCCTCCTAACCTGACGCTTGCTTGGTAGGCCATTATGCCGAACTGCGTGCTGCGCCGCCATCCCGGTCGTCGTCCTTCAGCGTCGCGCGCCGTACTCTTGAGGAGGCATCTCCGAAGAACGCGATCTGTAGGCGAAAGGTGACACTCTGCGTCTATTCTCGTCGCGACGAGGAAGGAGCAGGGCATGACTGTCATGGCTCATGACCAGTACGCGCAGGAGGACTTCCTCTTGGAAGGTTTCCTCGCCCTCGCCACACCGGAGGGCTTCCGCGCCGAGCTGATCGACGGAGAGATTGTCGTGACCCCGCCCCCTTTGGGTGACCATGAGGACATCATCAGCCTGATCGCCAAGCAGGTACTCCGGAAGGCGGCGATCGACGTCGACTTCTCGGGGAACAAAGGCTTGATCACGCCGGGACCGGACGGCGTTCCCGACAATCACGTCATCCCGGACGGCACGTTCGCCCCCGCCGAACTGCGCCTGTTCCGGGGAGCCCCCTCGTGGATGCCGGCCGACGGCGTCTTGCTGGCCTTGGAAGTCACATCCTCGCGGCCGGAACGGGACCGCTTGAAGAAGCGCCGCTCCTACGCGCGTGCCGACATCCCTCTCTACCTGCTGGTCGACAGGGACGAGAAGGCCGCGACCCTCTTCAGCGAGCCAGAAGGGGAGACCTACAGGACAGCGGTGACCATCGCGTTCGGGGGCAGACTCGCCCTGCCCGAACCGCTGGCGTTCGAGCTGGACACGGGCGAGTTCGTCTGAGCAGGTTCGCCTGAGCAAGTTTGCTGGTGAGGCGCGCCGGTCAGGCTTGCCTGATCAGGCCGACCAGTCGTGCGGTCCGAGGACGTAGCCCTTGGCCGTCGAGTGCAGGTGCCCCGCCGACACCAGCCTGCTCAGGGCGGCCCAAAGGTCCTCCTCGGGCCGGTCGATCTGCGCCTTGAGAGCGTCGATGTCGGCGGCCCCGCCATCCTTGTCGATCTCGGCGACGGCTTCGTAGACGACTAGCTCGAAGTCGGTCAGGGCTTGCACATCACCACGTTCTTCGGTCATGCAGAGGCCATTCCCCTTGAGGACGCTTCCGTATCAGTCCTGGGAGAGCATTCGCGCGGCCCGCCACGCGGCCCACCACCGTGTGGGCCCGTTTTTTACCGCCTGCCGTGGTCGTGCCCGGCTTGCGCTAGCAAGCCGGGCACGACCACGGCAGGCGCAGTCTTAAGCCTGGCTTGCGCCGGGCGGCACTTTGCGGGCTGGGCTTGGCGGGGGTTCTTACCTCAACCCCGCGCGTGGCTGGGGTTGCTAGGTATGTGGGCAAACCCGCGCGGGGTTGGGGTGGGTGGGTCTGTGTAGACCCCCACAGATTGAGTCGGTGCCTCGTCCTCGGCGAAAGCGGCTGTGTTTGCCTTGGGGGGACGTCCCCCCAAACCCCCACATCCGGGCGCCGCCCGCCCGGCGCTCGCCGGGGCTCGCGCCGTGCGTGCGTCGTCCGGGCAGGGGGCCAGCCCCCTACGTCCCCCGGCGGGGCGCTGCCCCACACCCCGCAACGGACGGCTTCGCCGCAGTGCTTGCTTCATACGGCAGGGGCTCCGCCCCCGCACCCCCACAAAGGCCGGGCTCCGCCCGCCGTGCTTTCAACAAGCTTGCTGGGGCTCCGCCCCCTGCGCCCCCGCCGTGACGGCTGCGGTTGCCGGGCACGTATGGGCACGGGGCTGAAGTTGTTGGTTACGTGCCGGGTGTGGGGTTTGGGGCGCTTATCGCTCAGCCGTAGCGCTTCATCTCGTGGAAGAAGCCCGCGATCTCCTGCAAGTCCCCCGACGCCGCCACGTGGTCGTACACGTAGCGCGCCACCGCCAGGTCCAGCACCCCCAGGCCGAACGGCGAGAACACCACCGGCTTGTCCGCCGGCGGCTTCGTCTTCCCCTCCAGCACGTCGTACAGCGTGCCCGCCACGAAGTCGCGGTTGCCCACCTTCTGCTCCGCCAGGTGCGGGGACGTGTTCGCCTTCATGCAGTGCTCGACGTCGTCCACGACGTTGTAGGAGTCCAGGATGATCTCGGGGGACAGGTCGCGCAGGGACACGTGCAGGACCAGCGGGTTGTGCGCGAACCACGCCGGGTCCGTCACGTGCGGCTCGCCCGCCACCGTCGCGAAAACGATCAGGTCCGACGAGCGCACCAGGTCCTCGGCGCTGTCGTGGATGGTGATCCGGCCCTTCTCCGTGCGCTCCAGGTAGCCCTGGAAGCCTTCCGCGTGCTCGCGCGACAGGTCGTGCACGTGCAGCTCGTCGAACTCGAAGCCGTTGCCCGCCAGATAGGTGTGGATGTAGCGGGCGATCAGGCCCACGCCGAAGAAGCCCACGCTGCGCGGGCGGGCGCCGCGCGCGTCGGCCAGGCGCGCGGCCGCCAGGGCCGCCGACGCCGCGGTGCGGGCCGCCGAGATGATCGAGCTCTCCAGGCACGCGAACGGGTAGCCGGTCTCGGTGTCGTTCAGGATCAGCACGGCCGAGGCGCGCGGGATGCCGTTGGCGACGTTGCCGGGGAA
Source organism: Spirillospora sp. CA-253888 (assembly GCA_050936435.1). Lineage (GTDB taxonomy): Bacteria > Actinomycetota > Actinomycetes > Streptosporangiales > Streptosporangiaceae > Spirillospora. Next base: position 850,769 of record JBNJMT010000001.1, on the reverse strand, counting down.
GCTGCTGATCCACTTGATGCCGTGCACGTCCACCTCGCCCTCGACGGAGGCCGGCAGCGCGATGATCCGGTTGGCGGGCTGGTCGGGGAAGCGCAGGAAGTAGGAGTCGGGGTTGACCGTGCGGCCCTCGCCGTGCAGCCGGTAGGCGGCTTCGATCATGGCGGTGACCTGCTCCTCGCGACCGGTGACGGCCTCGTGGACCTGGGCTCCGGAGATCACGGCGAACGAGGGCTGGGGCATGGTGTCAGGCTCCGTGGGACGAGGGGTGGTTGATCAGACGCCGAGGATATCGGCGCCGGGCAGCGACAGCTCCGACACCAGGTCGGCGAAGTTCTCGCGCAGCCAGCTCTCCTCGTAGATCGAGTCGAGGTAGCGCTCGCCGAGGTCGGGGGCGATCGCGACGGCGACCGGCTCCTCGCCCGGGTGCCTGTCGGCCAGCCAGCGCGAGGCGCCCGACACGACGGTGCCGGTCGAGCCGCCGAACAGGAAGCCGCGGGCCGCCAGGGCGTGCACGGTCCGGATCGTGTCGGTCTCCGGCACGTGCACCACGTCGTCGATGAACGACTCGTCCACCAGCTCGGGGCGCGTGCTCGTGCCGAGGCCCGGCACCATGCGGCGCTCGGGGATGCCGCCGAAGGTCACCGAGCCGACCGCGTCGATCGCGACGATCGTGACGGGGCGTCCCCTTTCGCGGAAGTAGCGCGCGCAGCCCATGAGCGTTCCGGTGGTGCCCGCGCCGACGAACAGCACTTCGAGGTCGGGGAACTGCTTGTCGATCGCGGGCGCGGTGCCGCCGTAGTGGGCCATCCAGTTGTTGCCGTTGCCGTACTGGTTGAGCCACACATAGCCGCCGCCCGATTCGCACAGGCCCCGCACGTAGCGGATGCGGCTTTCCAGGAATCCGCCGTTGGCGTCCTGGTGGGAGATGACCCGCACCTCGGCGCCGAGGGCCCGCATCACCCGCACCGACGCGGGGTTGCAGCGCGGGTCGGTCACGCACACGAACCGGTAGCCCTTGCTGGCGGCGATGATGCTGAGGGCGATGCCGAGGTTGCCCGAGGAGGACTCGATGATGATCGAGTCGGGGGTCAGCGTGCCGTCGCGCTCGGCGGCGGCGACCATCGCGGCGGCCGCCTTGAGTTTCACCGAGCCGGCGAAATTGAAACCCTCGCACTTGAGATAGAGGGGACGGTCGATGACCGGCCTCAGGTCGATGTAGAGATCATCGACATTGAAATCCTGCGGCGAGGTTATGATGGGCACGCTGCCACCCTTGAATGAATGACAATTGATGGGGTCGGGGGATTGCGGTCGGCCGGGGCGGGGCGCGTGGACTTTTGGTCCTCGGTCACCCCGTGCGATGAAAATCCAGAAAACAATTTCTGGCCGTTCCCCCATCGTCCCCCGAAGTCGCCGCGAGGTTCTGACCGAACCGTGGCGGAGCATCACCGTACCTTCGGGCATGTCACCTCGCAACCCCCTACTTACCCATGAGTAGGGTCTAATGCGCCAATCCGGTGGGCTTCCCGTCATAAGCTGAGCGCCCGCTTGTTTTGGTGATGACGGTGGAGAAGTTCTACATCACGGAGAGTTAAGATGAATGCTCGCGGACCCGTCGGCGAACGACTGCTGGCCCGGGACGGTCTGCCGGTGCTCGCCGTGCCGCCCGCCGAGATCGAGCGGGCCCGCGAGCTGACCGCCCGGCACGGCATGACCTCCTCCCGCGAGGTCGATCTGGCCGACCCCGTCATCACCCGGGTCGAGCGCATCGCCGCCGAGCGGGACCGGCCCGCCGTGACCGACGCCGGCCGCTCGCTCTCCTACGCCGAGCTGGCCCTGGAGGCCCGGCGCATCGCCGCGCTGCTGGAGCGCGAGGGCGTACGGCCCGGGGAGGTCGTCGGCGTCGGCGGCGCCCGGTGCGCGAGCGTCGTGGCCGCCTTCCTCGCGATCGAGCTCGTCGGCGCGCTCTACGTGCCCGCCGACGAGACCTGGCCCGCCGGGCGCGTGCGCGACGTGCTGGCGCAGGCCGGCGCGTCGCTGCTGGTCACCGTGGACGAGGGCGCCTCGGCACCGGCGCTGCTGGAGGGCGCCGCCGAGGCCGGGTGCCGGGTCGTGCGCGTCCAGGAGGCCGCCGGATGCGAGCCCTGGGAGGGCGCCGCGCGGCTGGAGTCGCTGGACCAGCCCCGGTACGTGCTGTTCACCTCGGGGTCGACGGGCAAGCCGAAGGGCGCGGTCGTCGAGCACCAGGGCATGATCAACCACCTGTACGCCAAGATCATCGACCTGGAGCTGACCGGCGCCGACGTCGTCGCGCAGACCGCGCCCCTGGGCTTCGACATCTCGGTCTGGCAGATGCTCTGCCCCCTGCTCATCGGCGGCCGGGTGGACGTCATCGGCGACGAGGTCGGCCACGACCCGGTCGCCTTCGCGCGCGCGGTGGACGAGCAGGGCATCTCCATCGTCGAGCTGGTCCCCACCATGGTCCGCCACCTGCTGGACGACCTCGCCGACGCCCCGGCCGGCTCGCTGGCCGCGCTGCGCTGGATGATCGCCACCGGCGAGGAGCTGCCCACCGAGCTGTCGCGCCGCTGGCTGGCGGCGATGCCGCACGCCCGGCTGCTCAACGCCTACGGCCCCACCGAGTGCTCCGACGACGTGACCCACCACACCGTGACCGCCGGGGACCTGGAGCTGCTGCGGCTGCCGATCGGCGTCCCGGTCGTCAACAGCCGGCTGTACGTGCTGCGCCGCGAGGACGACGACACCTGGAGCGCCTGCGACCTGGAGGAGACCGGCGAGCTGTTCGTCGGCGGCGTCTGCGTCGGCCGCGGCTACCTCGGCGACCCCGGGCGCACCCGCGACGCCTTCTACCAGGATCCCTTCGAGGCCACCCCGACCGGCCGCCTCTACCGCACCGGCGACGCGGTGCGGCTGCTGCCGCCCGGCGCGGGCGGGGACCAGCGCCCGACCCTGCAGTACCTCGGCCGGGTCGACCGGCAGGTGAAGATCTCCGGGGTGCGGATGGAGCTGGGCGAGATCGAGGCGGTGCTGCAGCGCCACCCGGGCGTCGCCGCCGCCGCGGTCGTGGTGCACGAGTACCCCGCCTGATCACGCAACGTGATCACGATGGCCGGGATCGGTCGTCAACCGTTGTCACCGGATGAGCGTCCGGGGGTCCCGGACCGCCGCCGACCCCCCGATTCTTTGTCACCCCCGTGAGTAATTCGTGAGGTCAAGTTCTACTTTCGGGGGGATTGCGAGGCCTGTGACAGGCTGGTTAACTGTGCCTTCGCTACTCCTGAGTAGAGACGTGGGCCGCCGGACGGTCCGCCGCCGGGGGGCGGAAAACGAAGGTGCCGCGGCCCCGCCGGTGGACGGCCCGGGCGACCGAACGCACCGGCCGATCGCGATGGTGCGACGCGATCGGCGCGACAGGGCTTGGGGGAAAGGGGAGACGGGGACGGCCCGACGTTTTGGAGCTCACGCTCCTTTCTCCTGCCCCCTGGCCGAAACGTCGGCCACGATCTCGGGCGTAAAGAAAACCCCCTCCGACCGGGAAAGTGCTGCTTGATGTCGTCCACCGAGTACGTTCCTCTCTCCGCCGCTCAGCAGAGCGTCTGGTACGCGCAGCAGCTGGCGCCGGAAACACCGATCCATATCGCGCAGTACATCGAGTTCGAGGGCCCGCTCGACCACGAGCTGTTCGACCGGGTGGGACGGATCGCGGCGCACGAGGCCGAGGCCATGCACGTCCGGCTCGTCGAGCGCGACGGAATGGCGTACCAGGAACTGGTCCCCGACGCCGCCAAGCCCATTCCGCTGGTCGATCTCAGCGCGGAGGACGACCCGCGCGCGGCCGCGCGCGCGTGGATGGACGCGCGCATGCGCGAGCCGCTCCCGCTCGACGCCGACAGCCTCATCATCACCGCGATGCTGCGGCTGGCGCCCGACCTGTACTGGTGGTTCATCCGCGCCCACCACATCGCGCAGGACGGCTTCTGCGGCTCGCTCATCAGTCGCCGCGCCGCCGAGATCTACACCACGCTGGCGAACGGCGGCGAGTACGAGCCGGGCCGCCTCGGCGACTACCGCGAGCTGCTCGCCGAAGAGGCCGCCTACCGCGAGTCGGAGAGGTTCGAGCGCGACCGCGCCTACTGGACCGAGCGGTTCGCCGACAAGCCCATGGCCGCGGGCCTGTCGGACGACCTGGCCGCCCCGACCGCCGACTTCATCAGCCGCGTCGCGGTCGTGCCGCCCGAGCAGACCGCCGCGCTCGCGGCCGGGTCGCGGCGGCTGCGCACCGCCACCCAGGGCCTGGCGATCGCCGCGACCGCCGCCTACGTCGCCCGCATGACCGGCACCGAGGACGTCATCCTCGGCCTCGCCGTGACCGGCCGCACCAGCCAGCTCGCGCTGCAGACCCCGGCGATGATGTCGTCGATCCTGCCGCTGCGCGTGCGGGTCGCGCCGGACATGACGGTGGAGGAGCTGGTCCGCTCGGTCACCCGCGCGAGCGCCCGCGCCCTGCGCCACCAGCGCTACCGCCGCGAGGACCTGCTGCGCGACCTGAAGCTGCTGGGCGAGCGGCACCGCCTGCACGGCCCGGTCATCAACATCATGGCCTTCGACTACCGGCTGGACTTCGCCGGCATCCCGGCCCGGATGCACGCCATCACCATCGGGCCGATCGAAGACCTCGCCATCAACATCTACGACAACTTCGACGGCAACGGCATCCGCGTCGACTTCGAGGCGCACCCCGACCTGTACACCGAGGACGAGGTCGCCCGGCACCAGGACCGCTACCTGCGCTTCCTGCGCACCCTCGGCGAGGTCGACCCCGCCACCCCGCTGCGCGCGGTCGAGCTGCTCGACGACGCCGAGCGCGCCAGGGTCGTCACCGAGTGGAACGACACCGCCCTGGAGGTCGGGCAGACCACCGTCCCGGCGCTGTTCGAGGAGCAGACCGCCCGCACCCCCGACGCGCCCGCCGTGCTGGCGGACGGCGCCGAGCTGACCTACGCCGAGCTGAACGCCCGCGCCAACCGCCTGGCCCGCCACCTGGTCGAGCGCGGCGTCGGCCCCGAGGACTTCGTCGGCCTCGCCCTGCCGCGCGGCGCCGACCTGGTCGTGGCGGCCCTCGCCGCGATGAAGGCGGGCGCGGCCTACCAGCCGATCGACCTCGCCTACCCGCCCGACCGCGTCGCCTACATGCTGGCCGACGCCGCCCCCGCCTGCGTCATCACCACCACCGGTGCGGCGCTGCCCGGCGGCACCCCGCGCGTCGAACTGGACGCCCTGGACCTCGCCCCCTACGGCGGGGCCGACCTCACCGACGCCGAGCGCCGGGCGCCGCTGCACCCCGAGCACCCCGCCTACGTCATCTACACCTCCGGCTCGACCGGCCGCCCCAAGGGCGTGGTGATCCGGCACGCCAACGCGGTGGACTTCCGCGCCTCGTTCCTCGCCGACTTCCCGGCCGAGCGCTTCGCCCGCACGCTGTTCGCCAGCTCGCTCAACTTCGACGTGTCGATCATCGAGTGGATGATCCCGCTGACGGTCGGCGGCCGCATCGAGGTGGTGCGCGACCTGCTGGAGATCGCCGAGCGCGGCGGCTGGGAGGGCACCCTGCTGGCGGGCGTGCCCTCGGCGGTGGCGGCGATGCTGGCGCGCGGCGGCCTGAAGCTCGCGGCCGAGGAGGTCACGCTGGGCGGCGAGGCGCTGTCGCCGCAGCTGCTGCGCGACCTGCGGGCCATGGTCCCCGGCGCGCGCATCTCCAACATCTACGGCCCGACCGAGACCACCGTCATCGTCACCGACTGGTTCGACGACGGCGACCCCGCCGCCCGCGCCCCGCTCGGCGGCCCGATGCGCAACGCCCGCCTGTACGTGCTGGACGACGCCCTCAACCCGGTCCCGGTCGGGGTGCCCGGCGAGCTGTACATCGCGGGCGGCGGCCTGGCCCGCGGCTACCTGCGCCGCCCCGACATCACCGCCGACCGGTTCGTGGCCTGCCCGTTCGGCACGCCGGGGGAGCGGATGTACCGCACCGGCGACCTGGTGCGCTGGAACGGGCGCGGCGAGCTGGAGTACCTCGGCCGCACCGACCACCAGGTCAAGGTGCGCGGGTTCCGCATCGAGCTGGGCGAGATCGAGGCCGCCCTCGCCGACCACCCCGGCGTCGCCCAGAGCGCCGTGGTCGCCCGCCCGGACGCCGTGGGCGACACCGCGCTGGTCGCCTACGTCGTCCCGGCCGGGTCCGCCGACCCCGACCCGGCCGAGGTCAAGGAGCACCTCGGCCGCACGCTGCCGGAGTACATGATCCCGGCCGCGGTCATGGTGCTGGACGCGATGCCGCTGAACCCCTCGGGCAAGCTGGACCGCGGCGCGCTGCCCGCGCCGGTGTTCACCGTCTCCGACACCGGCCGCGCCCCGCGCGACGCCCGCGAGGAGATCCTGTGCGGGATCTTCGCCGAGGTGCTGGGCCTGCCCCGGGTCGGCGTGCACGACGACTTCTTCGACCTCGGCGGCGACTCCCTCAAGGCGACCCGCGTGGTGTCGCGGGCCCGCGCCGCGCTGGAGGTCGAGCTGGCGGTGCGCGCGTTGTTCGAGGCCCCGACGGTCGCCGGACTGGCCGAGCACATCGCCGCCGCCCAGCAGGACGAGGACGCGGCGCGCCCCGCGCTGCGCGCCGCCGCCGAGCGCCCCGACCCGCTGCCGGTGTCGTTCGCGCAGGAGCGCCTGTGGTTCCTCAACCAGCTCGAAGGCCGCACCGCGACCTACAACATGCCGATCCCGCTGCGGATCACCGGCGCGCTCGACGTGGACGCGATGCGCGCCGCGCTGCACGACGTCACCGCCCGGCACGAGCCGCTGCGCACCCTGTTCGAGGACGCCGACGGCGCGCCCGTCCAGAAGGTCCTGCCGCCCGAGCGGGCCGAGCCGCACCTGGCCGTCGGCGAGGTCGTGGCCGGTGACCTGCACGGCGCGCTGTTCGCGGACGCCACGCGCGGGTTCGACCTCGCCGGCGAGCCGCCGCTGCGCGCCCACCTCTACCGGGTGGGGGAGGACGAGCACCTGCTGCTGCTCGTCATGCACCACATCGCCGGGGACGGCTGGTCGCTCGCGCCGCTGGCCCGCGACGTCATCACCGCCTACCTCGCCCGCCGCGACGGCCACGCCCCCGAATGGGAGCCGCTGCCCGTCCAGTACGCCGACTACGCGCTCTGGCAGCGCGAGCTGCTCGGCTCCGAGGACGACCCCGCCAGCCTGGTCTCCCAGCAGATCGCCCACTGGAAGCAGGCCCTGGCCGGGCTGCCCGACCAGACGCCGCTGCCCACCGACCGCCCCCGTCCCGAGCGCGCCTCCTACCGGGGCGGCCAGGTCGGGTTCACGCTCCCGCCCGAGCTGCACCAGGGCCTGACCGCGCTGGCCCGCGACCACCAGGTCAGCCTGTTCATGGTGCTGCAGGCCGCGCTCGCCGCGCTGCTGACCCGCCTCGGCGCCGGCACCGACGTCCCGATCGGCTCCCCGATCGCGGGCCGCACCGACGAGGCCCTGGACGACCTGGTCGGCGTGTTCGTCAACACCCTGGTCCTGCGCACCGACACCGCCGGCGACCCCGCGTTCGCCGAGCTGCTGGCCCGCGTCCGCGAGACCGACCTCGCCGCCTACGCCCACCAGGACGTGCCGTTCGAGCGCCTGGTCGAGGTGCTGAACCCGGCCCGCTCCCTGACCCGGCACCCGCTGTTCCAGGTCATGCTGACCCTGCAGAACAACCCCGAGGCCGCCGTCGAGCTGCCCGGCCTGTCGGTCGCGGTCGAGCCGGTGGACGCCGGCGTCGCCAAGTTCGACCTGGAGTTCCTGCTGGAGGAGCCGCGCGACGGCTCCGGCGGCCTGGGCGGCGTCATCGAGTACGCCCTGGACCTGTTCGACCGCGAGACCGTCGAGCGGTTCGCCGACTGGTACCGGCGCGTCCTGGAGGCCGCCGTCGCCACCGGCGCGGCCGTGACCGTGTCCGGCCTGGACCTGCCCGGCGCCGAGGAGCGCGCCGCGACCGTCCCCACCCCGGTGCCCGCCGCCGACCCCGCGCGGGCCGCCGTCAAGCGCCTGGTCGCCTACGTCGTCGCGCAGCCCGGCCAGGACCTCGACCCCGAGGCGCTGCGCGCCCACGTGCGCGCCCACCTGCCCGAGTCGATGGTGCCCGCCGCCGTCGTCCTGCTGGACGCGCTGCCGCTCACCCCCAACGGCAAGGTGGACACCAAGGCGCTGCCCAAGCCCGAGCTGGCCGGCGGCGCCGCGGCCGCCTACCGTGCCCCGCGCGACGACCGCGAGCGCGCCATCGCCGCCGTCTTCGCCGACCTGCTCGGCCTGGACCGCGTCGGCATCGACGACGACTTCTTCGAGCTCGGCGGCAACTCGCTCATCGCGATGCGCGTCGTCAGCCGCGTCCGCCGCGCCCTGGAGACCGAGCTGCCCGTCCGCGCGCTGTTCGAGGCCCCGACCGTCGCGGCCCTCGCCGCGCTGCTCGGCGAGTCCGGCGGCGAGGCCGGGCGGCTGGCGCTGGAGCCGCGCGAGCGCCCCGACGCGGTCCCGCTCTCCTACGCGCAGCAGCGCCTGTGGTTCCTCAACCGCTTCGAGGGGCCGAGCGCCACCTACAACATGCCGCTGGCGCTGCGCGTCCGCGGCGCGCTCGACCGCGACGCGCTCCAGGCCGCGCTCGGCGACCTGGTCGCCCGGCACGAGGCGCTGCGCACGATCCTGCCCGACAGCGGCGGCGTGCCGCGCCAGCACGTCCTGGACCCGGCCGCCGCGCGCCCCGAGCTGCAGGTCGCCGAGACCACCGCCGCCGAGCTGCCGACCCGGCTCGGCACGGCTGCAGGGCATGCCTTCGACATCTCCGCCGAGCCGCCCCTGCGCGCCCACCTGTACCGGCTGGCCGAGGACGAGCACGTGGTGCTGCTGCTGATGCACCACATCGCCACCGACGGCTGGTCGCTCGCGCCGCTCGCCCGGGACCTCATCACCGCCTACGCCGCGCGCGTCGGCGGCGGCGCGCCCGACTGGGCGCCGCTGCCGGTCCAGTACGCCGACTACACGCTCTGGCAGCAGGAGCTGTTCGGCTCCGAGGACGACCCCGAGAGCCTGATCTCGCGGCAGATCGCCTACTGGAAGGACGCCCTGGCCGGGCTCCCCGAGGAGCTGGAGCTGCCGACCGACCGGCCGCGCCCCGCCGAGGCGACCTACCGGGGCGGCACCGCCCGCTTCCGCCTGGGCGCCGACGTGCACGCCGCGCTGCTGGCGCTGGCCCGCGAGACGGGCGCGAGCCCGTTCATGGTCGCGCAGGCCGCGTTCGCCGCGCTGCTGACCCGCCTCGGCGCCGGCACCGACGTCCCGATCGGGTCGCCGGTCGCGGGCCGCACCGACGAGGCGCTGGACGACCTGGTCGGCATGTTCGTCAACATGCTGGTCTTCCGCACCGACACCTCCGGCGACCCCACGTTCCGGGACCTGGTCGCGCGGGTCAAGGAGACCGACCTCGCCGCCTACGCCCACCAGGACGTGCCGTTCGAGCGCCTGGTCGAGGTCCTCAACCCGCCGCGCCACCTCGGCCGCCACCCGCTGTTCCAGGTCGGCCTCACCTTCCAGAACAACCCCAAGGCCAGGCTGGAGCTGCCCGGCTTCACCGCCGAGGCCGAACCGCTGCGCGCCGCGGTCGCCCGCTTCGACCTGCTGATGGTCCTCACCGAGGACGGGCAGGGGCTGGACGGCGAGGTCGAGTACGCGCTCGACCTGTACGACGCGGCCACCGTCGAGACCCTCATCGCCCGCTTCGAGCGGTTCCTGACCGGGCTGCTGGCCGACCCCGACGCCCGCATCGGCGCCGTGGACGTCCTCGACGCCGGCGAGCGCGCCACGATCCTGGACGAGTGGGCGGGCGGCACCGCGCTCGCCCCCGGCGCCGGCGAGCGCGCCACGATCCCGGCGCTGTTCGAGGCGCAGGCCGCGGCCCGGCCCGACGCCCCGGCCGTCACCTTCGAGGGCCGCACCCTCACCTACGCCGAGGTCAACGACGAGGCCAACCGGCTGGCCCGCTACCTGGCCGCGCGCGAGGTCGGCCCCGAACAGCTCGTGGCGCTCGCGCTGCCGCGCTCGGCCGAGCTGGTGGTGGCGATCCTCGCGGTATTGAAGGCGGGCGCGGCCTACCTGCCGATCGACCCCGACTACCCGGCCGACCGCATCGCCCACATGCTGGAGGACGCGCGGCCCACCGCCGCGATCACCACCGCCGAGGCGGGCGGCGCGCTGCCCGAGGGGATGCCGCGCATCCTGCTGGACGAGGCCGAGCACAGCGGCTACCTGGAGACCGACCTCACCGACGCCGACCGGGTGCGGCCCCTCGACCCCGAGCACCCGGCGTACGTGATCTATACCTCGGGCTCGACCGGCAGGCCCAAGGGCGTCGTGGTCCCGCACCAGAACGTGACGCGGCTGCTCGGCTCCACCGAGCACTGGTTCGGCTTCGGGCCGGACGACGTGTGGACGCTGTTCCACTCCTACGCGTTCGACTTCACCGTCTGGGAGCTGTGGGGCTCACTCCTCCACGGCGGCCGGCTGGTCGTGGTCCCGTACCTGTCCTCGCGCTCGCCCGAGGACTTCCTCAGGCTGCTCGCCGAGGAGCGGGTGACGGTCCTCAACCAGACGCCGTCGGCGTTCTACCAGCTCATGGCCGCCGACCGGGACAACCCCGACCTGGACCTTGCCCTGCGCTACGTCGTGTTCGGCGGCGAGGCCTTGGAGCTGGGCCGCCTGGACGACTGGTACAGCCGCCACGCCGACGACGCCCCGCGCCTGGTCAACATGTACGGCATCACCGAGACCACGGTGCACGTGTCGTACATCGCCCTGGACCGCGCCTACGCGGCCGAGGCGCCCGGCAGCGTCATCGGCGTCGGCATCCCCGACCTGCGCCTGTACGTCCTGGACGAGCACCTGCAGCCCGTCCCGCCCGGCGTGGTCGGCGAGCTGTACGTGGCGGGCGCGGGCCTCGCGCGCGGCTACCTCAACCGCGCCGCGCTGACCGCCGAGCGCTTCGTCGCCGACCCGTTCGGCGCGCCCGGCACCCGGATGTACCGCACCGGCGACACCGGCCGCTGGCTGGAAGACGGCCGGATCGAGTACCTGGGCCGCGCCGACCAGCAGGTCCAGCTCCGCGGCTTCCGCATCGAGCTGGGCGAGATCGAGGCGGTCCTGTCCCGGCACGGCTCCGTCGCGGACGTGGCGGTGGTCGTCCGCGAGGACCGGCCTGGCGACAAGCGCCTGGTCGCCTACGCCGTGCCCGCCGAGGGCGCCGAGATCGACCCGGCCGAGCTGCGCCGCTTCGCCGCCCGCGACCTGCCCGGCCACATGGTCCCCGCGACCGTCGCGGTCCTGGACGCGCTGCCGCTGACCGTGAACGGCAAGCTCGACCGCAAGGCCCTGCCCGCGCCCGACCTCACCGCACAGGTCTCCACCCGCCTGCCCGGCACGCCCGAAGAGGAGACCCTGGCCGCGCTGTTCGCCGAGGTCCTGGGCCTGGAGCGGGTGGGCGTCGATGACGGGTTCTTCGATCTGGGCGGTGACTCGATCATCGCGATCCAGCTGGTGTCCCGTGCCCGCCAGTCGGGCCTGGTGATCTCGCCGCGCGAGGTGTTCCAGCACCAGACCGTCGAGGAGCTGGCCGCCGTCGCCCGCCCCGTCGGCGAGGGCGAGGAACCGGAGGTCGAGGCCCCCGGCACCGGCACCGGCCCGGTCCCCGTCACCCCGATCATCGCCTGGCTGCGCGACCGCGCCGGCGGTGACGCGGAGCTGATCGCCGGGTTCCACCAGGCGACCGTGCTGCGCGCCCCCGCCGACCTCGGCATGGACCGCCTCACCGCCGCGCTCCAGACCGTCCTGGACCACCACGACGTCCTGCGGATGCGCCTGGACGTGGACGGCGGGCACTGGCAGCCGGTCGTCCGCCCCGCCGGGGAGGTGCCCGCCGACGGCCTGGTCACCCGCGTGGACGTCGCGGGCCTGGACGCCGACAAGCGCACCGCCGTCCTCGCCGAGCAGGCCGCCGCCGCCCGCGACCGCCTCGACCCGGTCGCCGGGACGATGGCGCAGCTCGTCTGGTTCGACGCGGGCCCCGACCAGGGCCGCCTGCTGGTGGTCCTGCACCACCTGGTCGTGGACGGCGTGTCCTGGCGCATCCTGCTCCCGGACCTGGTCACCGCCTGGGCGGGCGGCGAGCCGCAGCCGGTCGGCACCTCCTTCCGCCGCTGGGCGCAGCGCCTCACCGCCGCCGCGTCCGACCCGGCGCGCGCCGAGGAGCTGGACACCTGGCTCGACATCGTGGACGGCCCCGACGCCAAGCTCGCGCCCCGGGCCCTGGACCCGCGCGTGGACATCGCCGCCCGCGCCCGGTCGCTCACCCTGGAGCTGCCCGCCGACGTCACCGCGCCGCTGCTGACCGACGTGCCCGCCGCGTTCCACGGCCGCGCCAACGACGTCCTGCTCACCGGCCTCACCCTGGCCGTCGCGCACTGGCGCAAGGGGCGGGGCGGGCGCGGCACGAGCGTCCTGATCGACCTGGAGGGGCACGGCCGCGAGGACGTGGTCCCGGGCGTGGACCTGTCGCGCACCGTCGGCTGGTTCACCTCCATCCACCCGGTCCGCCTGGACGCCGGGACGGCCGACTGGACCGAGGTCCGCGAGGGCGGCCCGGCGGCGGGCGCGGCGCTGAAGAAGGTCAAGGAGCAGCTGCGCGCCGTCCCCGACAACGGGATCGGCTACGGCCTGCTGCGCCACCTGGACGAGGACGCCGCCGAGGAGCTGGCCGACCTGCCGCCCGCGCAGATCGCGTTCAACTACCTGGGCCGCGTCGCGCCCGGCGACAGCGGCGGTGACTGGGAGCTGGCCCCCGAGGAGCCCCCGGCCGGGGAGGACCCGCGGATGCCGATGGCGCACGTCCTGGAGGTCAACGCCATCACCCGCGACCTCGCCGGCGGCCCGGTGCTGTCGGCCACCTGGACCTGGCCCGACGGGCTGCTGTCCGGGGACGAGGTGGCCGCGCTCGCCGAAGCGTGGTTCGCCGCGCTGGGCGGCCTGGTCGCCCACGTGGCCGCCGGTGACGACGCCGCGGCGGGCGGGTTCACCCCGTCCGACCTGCTGGTGGAGCTGGACCAGAACGAGATCGACAAGCTGCAGGACGCGTGGAGGAACAAGTCTTGAACCGGGGGGACCTCGAGGACATCCTGCCGCTGTCACCGCTGCAGCAGGGGTTCTTCTTCCACGCGCTGTTCGACGCCGGGGACGCCGACGTCTACACCGCCCAGATCTCCCTCGACCTGGACGGGCCGCTCGACACGGCGGCCCTGCGGGCCTCGGCCGACACGCTGCTGCGCCGCCACGGCAACCTGCGCGCCGCGTTCTGGCACGAGGACCTGTCGCGCCCGGTGCAGGTGGTCCCGCGCGCCGTGGAGCTGCCGTGGGAGGAGGTCGAGGCGGCCGACGAGGCCGAGGCCGACGCCATCGTGGCGGCCGAGCGCGCCCGCCGCTTCGACGTGACCGCGCCGCCGCTGCTGCGGTTCGTGCTGGTGCGGCTGGGCCCCGAGCGGCACCGGCTGATCCTCACCAACCACCACATCCTGCTGGACGGCTGGTCCACGCCGATCCTGGCGACCGAGCTGTTCCTGCTCTACGTCCAGGGCGGCCACGACGCCGGGTTCCCGCGCGTCACCCCGTACAAGAACTACCTGGCGTGGCTGTCCAAGCAGGACCGCGCCGCCGCCGAGGACGCCTGGCGGCACGCGCTGGACGGCGTGGACGAGCCCAGCCTCGTCGCCCCCGAGGCCGCCGACCGCAAGCCCGCGCCGCCCGCCCGCGCCCTGATCACCCTCGACGCGCGCACGACCAAGAGGCTCGGCCGCGCCGCGCGCCGCCACGGCGCGACCCTGTCCACCGTGCTGCAGGGCGCGTGGGGCCTCACGCTCGCCCGCCTGCTGGGCCGCGACGACGTGGTGTTCGGCGCGACGGTCTCGGGCCGCCCGCCCGAGCTGCCCGGCGTCGAGCAGATGATCGGCCTGTTCATCAACACCCTGCCGATCCGCGTCCGGTTCGGCCCCGGCGAGTCCCTCGGCTCGCTGATGGAGCGGCTCCAGGACGAGCAGACCGAGCTGCTGCCGCACCACCACCTCGGCCTCACCGACATCCAGCGGGTCTCGGGCCACGGCGGCGCGCTCTTCGACACCATGACGGTGCTGGAGAACTACCCGTTCGACCCCGCGTCGATGGACGGCTCCCTCAACGGCGTCCGCATCACCGGGTTCGACTCCTACGACGCCACCCACTTCCCGCTGTCGCTGGTCGCGCTGCCCGGCGACGAGCTGTCGCTGCGGCTGCACCACCGCACCGACGTGTACGACGCGGCGACCGCGGAGGCGCTGCTGGCCCGCGTCCGCCGCTTCCTGGAGGCGTTCGCCGAGGACTCCGGGCAGCCCATCGGCGGCGTGGACCTCGCAGGCGACGACGGCCGCGCCCAGCTCGCGGCCTGGAACGACACCGCCGCCGACGTCCCCACCGGCACCCTGGCCGACCTGTTCGAGGCGCAGGCCGCCCGCACCCCCGACGCCGTCGCGCTCGTCGCGGGGGAGGAGCGCCTCACCTACGCCGAGCTGAACGGGCGCGCCAACCGCCTCGCCCACGAGCTGATCGCGCGCGGCGTCGGCGCCGAGGACCGCGTCGCGCTCGTGCTGCCCCGCACCCCCGCGTTCGTCGTGGCGATCCTCGCCGTGCACAAGGCGGGCGCGGCGTACGTGCCGGTGGACCCCGAGTACCCGGCCGACCGCATCGCCTACATGCTGGAGGACGCCGCCCCCGCCCTCGTCGTCCGGGACGCGCTGCCGGACGCCTCGGGCCGCCCCGCGCACGACCCGACCGACGCCGACCGCGTGCGCCCGGTGACCTCCGACAGCGCCGCCTACGTCATCTACACCTCCGGCTCCACCGGCCGCCCCAAGGGCGTGGTGGTCCCGCACGTCGGCGTGCTCAACTACTACGAGGCGCACCGCGACGCGTTCTTCGAGCCCGCCGTCGCCGAGGCGGGGGGACGGCGGCTGCGGTTCGCGCACCTGGCGTCGTTCTCGTTCGACACCTCCTGGCAGGGCCTGCTGTGGATGCTGCACGGCCACGAGCTGCACCTCATCGACGACGACACGCGCCGCGACGTCGCCGCGTTCGCCCGCTACATCGACGCCGCCCGCATCGACCTGGTCAACACCACCCCCTCGCACTTCCGGTCGCTGCGCGAGGCGGGCCTGCTCACCGCCGGGCACCGCCCCGCCCAGCTCCTGCTGGGCGGCGAGGCGGTCGGCGACGCGCTGTGGGACGAGCTGCGCGCCCTCGAAGGCGTGACCGTCCGCAACTTCTACGGGCCCACCGAGTCCACGGTGGACACCATGAACCACCGCGTCGCCGACGCCGAGCGGCCCGCGATCGGCACGCCGTACCGCAACACCCGCGCCTACGTGCTGGACGCCGCGCTCCAGCCCGTCCCGCCCGGCGTCCCCGGCGAGCTGTACCTCGCGGGCGTCCAGCTCGCGCGCGGCTACCTGGGCCGCCCGGCGCTGACCGCCGAGCGGTTCGTGGCCGACCCCTACGGCGCCCCCGGCGACCGCATGTACCGCACCGGCGACCTGGTCCGCCGGACCGCCGACGGCGTCATCGAGTACGTGGGCCGGGTGGACGACCAGGTCAAGATCCGCGGCTACCGCGTCGAGCTCGGCGAGATCGAGAGCGTGCTCGCCCGGCACGAGGGCGTCGCGCACGCCGCCGTGGTCGTGCACGAGGGCCGCCTCGCCGCCTACGTCGCCCCGGCGACCGTGGACGCGGCGGCCCTGCGGCGGTACGCCGCCGAGCGCCTGCCCGACTACATGGTCCCCTCGATCACGCCGCTGGAGGCGCTGCCCCTCACGGTCAACGGCAAGCTGGACCGCGCGGCCCTGCCCGCGCCCGACGCCGCCGCCACCGTCAGCCGCGCGCCGCGCTCGCCGCAGGAGGAGATCCTGTGCGGGCTGTTCGCCGAGATCCTGGGCGTCGCCCGGGTCGGCGTGGACGACGGCTTCTTCGACCTCGGCGGCGACTCGCTCACCGCCACCCGCCTGATCAGCAGGATCCGCTCCGCGCTGGGCGTGGAGCTGCCGGTGCGGGCGCTGTTCGAGGCCCCGACGGTCGCGGGCCTCGCCGGGCGCCTCGCCGAAACGACGGGCGCGGCGCGGCCGCCGCTGGCGCGCGCCGACCGGCCCGGGACCGTGCCGCTGTCGTACGCGCAGCAGCGCCTGTGGTTCCTCAACCGCTTCGAGGGGCCGAGCGCGACCTTCAACATGCCCGCCGCGCTGCGGCTGGACGGCGCGCTCGACCGCGACGCGCTCCAGGCCGCGGTCGCCGACGTCGTCGAGCGCCACGAGACGCTGCGCACGATCTTCCCCGACGACGGCGGCACCGCGCGCCAGCTCGTCCTGGACGCCGCCACCGCCGCGCCCCGCCTCGCCGTCACCGCGACCGACGAGGCGCGCCTGCCGATGGAGCTGGCGGCCGCCGCCGGGACGGGCTTCGACCTGTCGGTGGAGCCGCCGATACGCGTGCGGCTGTTCGACCTCGGCGAAGAGCGCCACGTCCTGCTGCTGGTCCTGCACCACATCGCCTGCGACGGCTGGTCGATGGCGCCGCTGGCCCGCGACGTGATCCTCGCCTACGCCGCCCGCGCCGAGGGCAGGGCCCCCGACTGGGCGCCGCTGCCGGTCCAGTACGCCGACTACGCGCTCTGGCAGCGCGAACTGCTCGGCTCCGAGGACGATCCCGCCAGCCTGGTCTCCCAGCAGATCGCCTACTGGAAGGACGCCCTCGCCGGGCTGCCCGACCAGCTCGAACTGCCCACCGACCGGCCCCGCCCCGCCGAGCAGACCCACCGCGGCGACACCCTGGCGTTCGAGTTGGACGCCGGCCTGCACGCCGCGCTGCTGGCGCTGGCCCGCGAGACCGGCGCGAGCCTGTTCATGGTCATGCAGGCCGCCTACGCGGCGCTGCTGACGCGCCTCGGCGCCGGCACCGACGTCCCGATCGGCGCGCCGATCGCGGGCCGCACCGACGAGGCCCTGGACGACCTGGTCGGCATGTTCGTCAACATGCTCGTGCTGCGCACCGACACCTCCGGCGACCCGTCGTTCCGCGAGCTGGTCGCGCGCGTCAAGGAGGCCGACCTCGCCGCCTACGCCCACCAGGACCTGCCGTTCGAGCGCCTGGTGGAGGTGCTGAACCCGGCCCGCTCGATGGCGCGGCACCCGCTGTTCCAGGTGGCGCTGTCGTTCCAGAACAACCCCGAGGCCAAGCTCGGCCTCGACGGCCTGTCCGGCGGCTCCGAGCCGCTGGGCTCCGGCACGGCCAAGTACGACCTGTCGCTGCACCTGGAGGAGCGCCAGGACGACCGGGGCCGCCCCGCCGGGATCGAGGCGGGCCTGGAGTACGCGCTGGACCTGTTCGACGCCGGCACCGCCGCCGCGATCGCCGCCCGCTTCGAGCGGCTGCTGCGCGAGCTGGTGGACGCGCCGGACGAGCCGATCGGCACCGCCGAGATCCTGGAACGCGCCGAACGCCGCACGCTGCTGCGCAAGTGGGCGGGCGGCACCGCGATCGGCGCCGCCGAGCGCACCACGATCCCGGCGCTGTTCGAGGCGCAGGCCGCGGCCCGGCCCGACGCCCCGGCCGTCACCTTCGAGGGCGCCACCCTCGGCTACGGCGAGCTGGAGGCACGCGCCAACCGCCTCGCCCACCGGCTCATCGAGCGGGGCGTCGGCCCCGAACGGTTCGTGGCGCTGGCGCTGCCGCGCTCGGCCGAGCTGGTCGTGGCGGTCCTCGCCGTGCTGAAGGCGGGCGCGGCGTACGTGCCGATCGACCCGGACTACCCGGCCGACCGCATCGCCTACATGCTGGAGGACGCCCGGCCCGCCCTGGCGATCACCGTCGCGGAGGCCGCCGGGACGCTGCCCGACACGCTGCCGCGCCTCCTCCTGGAGGAGGCCGAAGCCCTCGGGGGCACCGGCACCGCCCCCACCGACGCGGACCGCGTCCGGCCGCTGCGGCCCGAGCACCCGGCGTACGTGATCTACACCTCGGGCTCGACCGGCAGGCCCAAGGGCGTGGTGGTCCCGCACCAGAACGTCGTCCGCCTGCTGAAGTCCACCGAGCAGTGGTTCGACTTCGGCTCCGACGACGTGTGGACGCTGTTCCACTCCTACGCCTTCGACTTCTCGGTGTGGGAGCTGTGGGGGCCGCTGCTGTACGGCGGCCGCCTGGTCGTCGTCCCGTACCTGACCTCGCGCTCGCCCGAGGACTTCCTCAGGCTGCTCGCCGACGAGCAGGTCACGGTCCTCAACCAGACCCCCTCCGCCTTCTACCAGCTCATGGCCGCCGACCGGGACAACCCCGGCCTGGACCTGGCCCTGCGCCACGTCGTGTTCGGCGGCGAGGCCCTGGAGCTGGGCCGCTTGGACGACTGGTACTCCCGGCACGCCGACGACGCCCCGCGCCTGGTCAACATGTACGGCATCACCGAGACCACGGTGCACGTGTCGTACATCGCGCTCGACCGCGCCTACGCGGCCACCGCCCCCGGCAGCATCATCGGCGTCGGCATCCCCGACCTGAAGGTTTACGTGCTGGACGACCGGCTCCAGCCCGTCCCGCCCGGCGTGGTCGGCGAGCTGTACGTGGCCGGGGACGGCCTGGCGCGCGGCTACCTCAACCGGGCCGCCCTCACCGCTGAGCGCTTCGTCGCCGACCCGCACGGCAAGCCGGGCACCCGCATGTACCGCACCGGCGACCTCGCGCGTTGGCGAAACAGCGGCGAGCTGGAGTACCTGGGCCGCGCCGACCAGCAGGTCCAGCTCCGCGGCTTCCGCATCGAGCTGGGCGAGGTCGAGTCGGCCCTCTCGCGCCACCCGTCCGTCGCCGACGTGGCCGTCATCGTCCGCGACCAGCGGATGCTCGCCTACGCCGTCCCAGCCGAGGGCGCCGAGATCGACCCGGCCGGGCTGCGCCGCTTCGTCAACGAGACGCTCCCGGACTACATGGTCCCCGCGACCGTGACCGCCCTCGGCGCGCTCCCGCTGACCTCCAACGGCAAGCTCGACCGCAAGGCCCTCCCGGACCCCGACTTCTCCGCGAAGGTCTCCGGCCGCGCCCCGCGCACCCCGGAGGAGGAGACCCTGGCCGCGCTGTTCGCCGAGGTCCTGGGCTTGGAGCGGGTGGGCGTGGACGACGGGTTCTTCGACCTGGGCGGTGACTCGATCATCGCGATCCAGCTGGTGTCCCGCGCCCGCCAGTCGGGCCTGGTCATCTCGCCGCGCGAGGTGTTCCAGCACCAGACCGTCGAGGAGCTGGCCGCCGTCGCCCGCCCCGTCGGCGAGGACGAGCGCGTCGAGGCCGAGCCGCCCGGCACCGGCGTCGGCGTGGTCCCCGCCACCCCGATCATGCGCTGGTTCCAGGAGCTGACCGGCCCGGTGGACGACTACAGCCAGCGGATGCTGCTCCAGGTCCCGCCCGGCCTCGGCCTCGACCGGCTCACCGCCGCGCTCCAGACCGTCCTGGACCACCACGACATGCTCCGCCTGCGACTCGACCGGTCCGCGCCCGACTGGCGCTTCGAGATCGCCGAGCCCGGCGCGGTGGACGCCGCGGGCCTGGTCCGCCGCGTCGAGGGGGTCGACGACGCCGTCCTGGCCGCCGAGTCCCTGGCCGCGCGCCGCCGCCTGGACCCCGAAGCCGGGATCATGGCGCAGCTCGTGTGGTTCGACGCCGGACCGGACGCCTCCGGCCGGCTGCTGCTGACCCTGCACCACCTGGTCGTGGACGGCGTCTCCTGGCGCATCCTGCTGCCCGACCTGGTCACCGCGTGGGGCGGCGGCGAACCGGAGCCGGTGAACACCTCGTTCCGCCGCTGGGCGCAGCGCCTCACCGCCGAGGCCACCGGCGCGGAGATCCGCGCCCAGCTGCCACTGTGGGCCGACACGCTCCGGACCCCCGACCCGGTGCTGGGCTCGCGCGCCCTGGACCCGGCCGCCGACACCTTCGGCACCGCGCGGCACCGCACCGTCACGCTGCCCGCCGACGTGACGGGCCCGCTGCTGACCGACGTGCCCGCCGCGTTCCACGGCCGCGTCAACGACGTGCTGCTCACGGGCCTCGCCCTCGCCGTCGCCGAGTGGCGGCGCGCCCGCGGCGTCGCCGACGAGACCGCCGTGCTGGTGGACCTGGAGGGCCACGGCCGCGAGGAGATCGTCCCGGGCGTGGACCTGTCGCGCACCGTCGGCTGGTTCACCGCGATCCACCCGGTCCGGCTGGACGCCGGCGGCGTGGACTGGGCCGAGGCCGCCGGCGGCGGCCCGGCGGTCGGCACCGCGCTGAAGCGGATCAAGGAGCAGCTCCGCGAGATCCCCGACAACGGCATCGGCCACGGCCTCCAGCGCTACCTGGACCCGGCCGCCGCCGAACGGCTCGGCGGCCTGCCGCACCCGCAGCTCGCGTTCAACTACCTCGGCCGCGCCGCCGCGCAGGAGGCCGCCGACTGGTCCCCGGCCCCCGACACCGCGCTCGCGGGCGGCCAGGACGACGCGCTCAGCCTGGTGCACGCGCTGGAGGTCAACGCCCACACCCGCGACCTGCCGTCCGGGCCCGAGCTGACCGCCACCTGGACCTGGGCCGGGGCCCTGTTCACCGAGGACGAGGTCGCCGACCTCGCCGAACGCTGGTTCACCGCGCTGCGCGGCCTGGTCGCGCACGTCACCGAACCGGCCGGCGACGGCCCGGTCGGCGGGTTCACCCCCTCCGACCTGTCGCTGGTGGACGTCGACCAGGACGAGATCGACGAGCTGGCCGCCGAGCTGGACGGCGAATGGGAGACCGACCTATGACCGAGCAGCAGGCCGCGCCCCGGGCGCCGCAGCCGAAGAAGCAGTCGCAGCTTGAGGACATCCTGCCGCTGTCGCCCCTCCAGCAGGGCCTGTTCTTCCACGCCCTGTACGACACCGGCCAGGACGTCTACACCGCGCAGCTCGTCTTCGACCTCGACGGCCCGCTGGACACCGCCGCGCTCCGCGCCGCCGCCGCCACGCTGCTGCGCCGCCACGCCAACCTGCGCTCGGGCTTCCGCCAGCGCAAGGAGGGCACGCCCGTCCAGGTCGTGCACCGCCAGGTCAGGCTGCCCTGGGAGGAGGCGGACCTGTCCGCCCTGCCCGAGGCCGAACGCGAGGCCGAGGCCGCCGCGATCGCCGACCGCGAGCGCGCCGCGCCGTTCGACATGGCCAAGCCGCCGCTGCTGCGCTTCGTGCTGATCAGGCTGGGCGAGGGCCGGCACCGCATGGTGTTCACCAACCATCACATCCTGCTGGACGGCTGGTCCACGCCGATCCTGCAGACCGAGCTGTTCGCGCTGTACCTGACGCGCGGCGACGACGCCGGGATGCCGCGCGTCACCCCGTACAAGAACTACCTGGCCTGGGTCGCCGGGCAGGACCGCGCCGCCGCCGAGGACGCCTGGCGGCGCGCGCTCGACGGCGTGGACGAGCCGACCCTCGTCGCGCCGGACGCCGGAGCGCCCGACAACGCGGAACCGGGCCGGGTCCGCCTGACGCTGGACGAGGACCTGACCGCCGCGCTCAACGCCCGCGCCCGCGCGCACGGCGTCACCCTCAACACCGTCCTCCAGCTCGCCTGGGGCGTCCTGCTCGGCCGCCTCACCGGCCGCACCGACGTGGTGTTCGGCGCGGCGGTGTCGGGCCGCCCGCCCGAGCTGCCCGGCGTCGAGCAGATGATCGGCCTGTTCATCAACACGCTGCCGGTCCGCGTCCGCGTCCGCCCCGGCGACACCGTCGCGCGGGCCCTGACCCGGCTCCAGGGCGAGCAGGCCGACCTGATGGCCCACCACCACCTCGGCCTCACCGACATCCAGCGCCTGACCGCCCGTGCTGGCCAACACAGAGGCACGCTCTTCGACACGATGACCGTGCTGGAGAACTACCCGTTCGACCCGGACGCGGCGGGCGCCGACCTCGGCGGCCTGGAGATCCGGCCGCACGACGGCTACGACGCCACCCACTACCCGCTCGCGCTTGCCGCCGTCCCCGGCAAGGGCCTGTCGCTGCGGCTCGACTACCGCACCGACCTCTACGGCGCAGCCGACGCCGAACGCCTCGCCGGCCGGCTGGTCCGCGTGCTGGAGGCCGTCGCGCACCGCCCCGACGAGCCGCTGGGCCGCATCGACGTGCTGGACGACGACGAGCGCGCCCTCGTCCTGGACGCCTGGCAGGGCCCCGTCACCGGCCGCGCCGACCGGGCCCCCGGCACCATCACCGGGCGCTTCGCCGAGCGGGTCGCCGCCGCGCCCGACGCCGTCGCGGTCCGCGCGGACGGCGAGTCGATCACCTACGCCGAGCTGGACGCCCGCGCCGACCGCCTGGCCGCCCTGCTCGCCGCGCGCGGCGTCGGTCCCGAGACCCGCGTGGCCACGCTGCTGGACCGCTCGGTCGAGGTGGTCGTGGCGACCCTCGCGATCGTCAAGGCGGGCGGCGTCTACGCGCCGATCCACCTCAGCTACCCGCCCGACCGCGTCGAGTGGGCCGTGAACGAGGTCAAGGCGCCCGTCCTGCTGGTGGACCCCGGCACCGCCGCGCGGGCGGAGGGCCTGGACACGACCGCCGACGTCATCGTCCTGGACGGCGACGTGCCCGAGCCCCCCGCCGGGCCGCCCGCCGTTACCGTGCACCCCGACCAGGTCGCCTACGTCCTGTTCACCTCCGGCTCCACCGGCCTGCCCAAGGGCGTCATGGTGCGCCACCGCGACGTGGTGGACCTCGCCGACGACGCCGCCATGCGCAACGGCGCCCACGACCGCGTGCTGATGCACTCCCCGCACGCCTTCGACGCCTCCACCTACGAGATCTGGATGCCGCTCCTGCACGGCGGCACCCTGGTCGTCGCGCCCCCCGGGCGCCTGGACGCCGCCTCCCTGGAGCGGGTCGTGACCGAGGAGGACGTCACCGGCCTGTTCATCACCACGACCCTGTTCAACCTGGTCGCCGAGGAGCGCCCCCAGGCGTTCGCGCACCTGAAGGAGGTGCTGACCGGCGGCGAGGCGGGCTCGGTCGCCGCGATGCGCAAGGTCCTGGACGCCTGCCCCGGCACCGAGGTCGGCAACGTCTACGGCCCCACCGAGTGCACCACCTACACCACCATCCTCGGGATGCGCGCGCCCCTGGCGGGCGGCGAGACCCTGCCGGTGCTGGGCAGCCCCATCGACGACATGCGCGTCTACCTGCTGGACGAGAACCTGCGGCCCGTCCCGCCCGGCGTCACCGGCGAGGCGTACATCGCGGGCGCGGGCATGGGGCGCGGCTACCTGGACCGGCCCGTCCTGACGGCCGAGCGCTTCGTGGCCGACCCGTTCGGCGCGCCCGGCGACCGCATGTACCGCACGGGCGACCTGCTGCGCTGGCGGGGAGCCGGGAGGTCGGTCGGGGTAGGTCGGTCGGGGGAAAAGGGCACGCTCGAATACGTGGACCGCGCGGACTTCCAGGTGAAGATCCGCGGCTTCCGCATCGAGCTGGGCGAGATCGAGGCGGCCCTGGCCGACCACCCGGCCGTCGCCAACGTCGCCGTGATCGTCCGCGAGGACTCGCCGGGCGTCAAGCGGCTGGCCGCCTACATCGTCCCGGCCGCCGGGTTCGATCCCGCCGCGCTCCGCCGCCACGTCGCCGGGCGGCTGCCCGAGTACATGGTGCCCGCCGCGTTCGTGCGGCTCGACACCCTGCCCACCGGCCCCACCGGCAAGCTCGACCGCCGCGCGCTGCCCGCCCCCGACTTCGCCGAGGCCGCCCTCGGCCGCGACCCCGCCACCCCCGAGGAGGAACTCCTCTGCGGGCTGTTCGCCGAGGTGCTGGGCCTGGAGCGGGTCGGCGCCGACGCCGGCTTCTTCGACCTGGGCGGCGACAGCATCACCGCGCTCAAGCTCGTCACCCGGGCGCGGCAGCACGGCGTGGAGCTCACCCCGCGCGACGTGTTCACCCACCAGACCGTCGAGGGGCTGACCCGCCTCGGCGAGGTGCCCGCGAGCGCCGGGTTCGAGGTGCTGCTGCCGATCCGCGCCACCGGGACGCGGCCGCCGCTGTTCTTCGTGCACCCGGCCGGGGGACTGGCCTGGCCCTACTTCCAGTTCCAGCGGCACCTCGGCCCCGACCAGCCCATCTACGGGCTCCAGGCGCGCGCGTTCACCCAGGACGAGCTGCCCGGCTCGGTCGAGGAGATGGCCGAGGACTACCTCGCGCTGATCCGGACCGTCCAGCCGCACGGCCCCTACCACCTGGCCGGCTGGTCGCTCGGCGGCCTGGTCGCCTACCAGATCGCGACCCGGCTCCAGGCCGACGGCGAGCAGGTGGCGCTGCTGACGATGATCGACTCCTACAACAGCCTCGACCTGGACTCCGAGAAGCGCGAGGTGCTGCCCGAACTGCTCCAGGGCATCGGCGTGGACGCCACCATGCTCGACGCGGGCGGCAACCCGAACATGGAGCAGATCATGGCGGTGCTCGCCGAGCGCGGCGACGCCCTGGCCACCCTGGACGAGAACGACCTCGTCAACGTCTACCGCAACTACGAGAACGGCGTCCGCCAGGCCGAGGAGTACCGCCCCGGCCCCTTCCGCGGCGACGTCGTCTTCTTCACCGCGCTCCAGGGCCGCACCCCCGACACGCCGACCGCCCGCGCCAACTGGGGCCGCCTGGTGGACGGCGAGATCGAGGACTACCCCCTGGACGTGGAGCACCACCACCTGATGGAGCCGGCCGCCGTCGCCGAGATGGGCGCGGTGCTGGCCGCCAAGCTGGACAAACTCCACTCCCTACGCCGCTAATCTGACTTATCCCTCCGTTTCGCCCCCGTGGGAAGGACCCCCGATGACCAACCCGTTCGAGGACCCCGAAGGCGCCTACTCCGTGCTCGTCAACGACGAGGGCCAGTACTCGCTGTGGCCGTCGTTCGCCGAGGTCCCCGCCGGCTGGACCGTCGCCAAGGCCGAGGACACCCGCGCCGCGTGCGTGGAGTACATCGAGGCCAACTGGACCGACATGCGCCCCAAGAGCCTCGTCAGGGCGATGGGTGACTGACGGCGTGACCGGCGGAGCCGAGATCCCCGCCGTCACCGAGTGGGCCATGGAGATGCGCGACCCCGCCGACCTGCGGCCCGCGCCGGCCCCGGCCGTCGAGATGGCCTTCTCCCCGGCCCGCGTGCCCTCGCCCGACGTCAACCGGGCGCTGTACGCGGCCGTCGGCGCGCGCGTGTGCTGGACCGACCGGTTCGGCTGGTCCTACGCCGACTGGGACGCCTGGGTGTCGCGGCCCGAGCTCGGCACCTGGCTGGTGCTGGCCGAGGGCACCGTGGCCGGCTTCTTCGAGATCGAGGCGCAGCCGGGCGGCGACACCGAGATCCACCTGGTCGGCCTCACGCCCGCGTTCGTCGGCCACGGCAACGGCGGGCACCTGGTCGAGCAGTGCGTGCGCCGCGCCTGGCAGCGCGGCGCGACCTGGGCCGAGCACACCGGCCCGGCCACCCGCGTGTGGCTGCGCACCAGCACCCTGGACCACCCCAACGCGCTGGCCAACTACCGCCGCCGCGGCTTCCGGGTCGCGCTGGAGACGACCGCGCCCAAGACCGTGCCCGACCCGCGCCTCGCGCCGTGGCCGCTGCCCTGCGACCCCCGTCCGGCCGTCCGCGAGCCGTCCGAACAGGAGCTGATCCCATGACCTGGTTCCGCTGCGCCGAGACGCGCCCCTGGGCGTCGATGCGCCTGTTCTGCCTGCCGCACGCGGGCGGGTCGGCGGTGTTCTACCGGACCTGGGCCAAGGAGATCAGCCCGGCCGTCGAGGTGCACGCGGTGCAGTACCCCGGCCGCGCCGACCGGATGCGCGACCCGCTGGTCACCGACGCCGGGCAGCTCGTCCGCCTGATCGCCGGGGCCATGGCGCCGCTCACCGACCGGCCGTTCGCGCTGTTCGGGCACAGCATGGGCGCGGTGCTGGCCTACGAGGTCGCCCGCCTGCTCCAGGAGCGCGGCCATGCGCCCGTGCACGTGTTCGCCTCCGGCGCGCGCCCGCCGCACGACCGCGGCGACGACGAGCGCGTCTCCGACCGCGACGACGACGGCGTGGTGGACGCGATGGTGAAGCTCGGCGGCGCCGACGCCGAGGCGCTGCAGAACCCCGAGCTGCGCGAGCTGGTCCTGCCCTACATCCGCAACGACTTCAAGCTGATCGAGGACTACGCCCACACCGCCGCGCCCCGGCTGAGGGCCCCGCTCACCGCGCTGATCGGCGACGCCGACCCGCACGTGGACGAGGCCCGCGCCGCGCGCTGGGCCGAGCTCACCGAGGGCCGCTTCGCGCTGCGGACCTTCCCCGGCGACCACTTCTACCTGACGCCCCGGCAGGCCGACGTGACCGCCGAGATCATGCGGGCCCTGGAGGTGCCGCCGTCCCCGTGACCGGGAGCCGGCCGGCCCCGCGAGGGGACCGGCCGGCGCCCCCGTTCACCCGACGGGAACGGCGTCCCGCCCCTGCCCGCCGTGCCGCACGACCGGACGCCGCACCACCTCCAGCCGCACCAGCTGCCGGTGCGCGCGGTCGGCCTCGGCCCGCACCTCCGCCGCCCAGCAGGCCGCCGCGAACTCCTCCCGCACCGCCGCGAAGTCGTGCACCGAGACCCCTGCCGGGCACCACAGCAGCACGCGCTCCCCGAACGGGGTGCGCCTGGTCCACACCAGCGCGGGCAGGCGCCCCCGAAGGGTGTGCACCCCGGTCTGGGCGCAGGCCGTCCGCACCCGGTGCTGGGTGACGACGACCCGGCACCACGCCAGAGTCCAGGCCCGGACGCCGGGCCGCAGCGCAAGGAGCGGCAGCACCGCCGCCGCCAGGGCGACGCCCCAGTACCCGGCGGCCACGACCGTCACGATTCCGGCGACCGCGACCGCCAGGAGCAGCTCGTAGCGCCAGCGCCACACGACCGTCCAAGGCATCGGGCGGGCGCGCGTGAACAGCCCGTCCGCCAGCCGGCGCCCGGCGCGCTCGCGGGCCGTCACCGCCACTCCCGGAAGAACCGCGCGCCGCAGAAGCCGCAGGCCGTCCCGGCCGGCCCCCGGTGCACCGGGCAGTCGGCGAGCAGGTCGAAGCGGGGGTCGCGGTACCGGCGGCGCAGACCGGTCGGGCTCTCGGTCACCTCCAGGCCCATGAGCCGGGCCTGCACGTCGTGGACGTCGAACAGCCGGCGGCAGATCCGGCGCAGCGTACGGAGCAGGCGCTCCGAGGGAGCGGAGGACCCTCGCCGCCGGGTCGGCGGCGGGCTAATGTGGAGCATGACACACATTCCTTTTCGTTGAGCTGAAGCGGATGTGATGTGACTGGGCCGGTGGGGCAACACCGGCCCAGTTGTGCGTCCGGGGCGTGAAGGCGGCCATGTCCGCTCGACGTTCCGAGAGTGAAGTCCGCTTTCGGCCCTGACTCCAAAGGGATCACATAACGGCGATCGCCAATGGGTTGCTTGCCGCAGAACGGATGTGTCGAGGAGCGCAGGGGCCATGGCGCGTGTCGGTCAGCCGCTCGTCAGACGCCGCGAACTGGCCAAACGGCTGCGAGAACTCCGCGACTCCCATCGCCTGAGCCTGATGGATGTGGCCGCGGAGTCGGGATGCTCTCCCTCCAAGGTGAGCAGGATCGAGAACGCGCAGCGCGACGGGTGGCAGTCGATCGCCGAGGAGTGGGAGGCGGCCTTCCGTGACCGGGCAACGATGCGCCGGCCGCCCGTCGCTGGACCGTATGTCCAATATCGGTCCGGGAACGGGTCTGTCCGGGCCGGGTGGGCGGACGTATCGTCGGAGGCGGCGGGGGCCGGAGAACAGCCGCGGAACCCCCGTGCCCGGTTCACCCGTCCTGGGAGTCGCCATGGGCATCGAGATCCGGGTGGACGGGCTCAAGAAGTCGTTCGGGCGGCAGGTCATCTGGGAGGACGTGAGCTTCACGATCCCCGCCGGTGAGATCTCCGCGCTGCTGGGGCCGTCGGGCACCGGCAAGTCGGTCTTCCTCAAGAACCTCATCGGGCTGCTGCGGCCCGACCGCGGGCACGTGTTCGTCGGCGACGGCGACGTGCCCCGGCTGCGCGAGAACGAGCTCTACGAGATGCGCCGCAAGTTCGGCGTGCTCTTCCAGGACGGCGCCCTGTTCGGCTCCATGAGCATCTACGACAACATCGCCTTCCCGCTGCGCGAGCACACCAAGAAGGGCGAGGGCGAGATCCGCAGGATCGTCCAGGAGAAGATGGAGATGGTCGGCCTCACCGGGGCCGAGGACAAGCTCCCGGGCGAGATCTCCGGCGGGATGAAGAAGCGCGCCGGGCTGGCCCGCGCGCTGGTGCTCGACCCGGAGATCATCCTGGCCGACGAGCCCGACTCGGGCCTGGACCCGGTCCGCACCGCCTACCTCAACCAGCTGTTCGTGGACCTCAACTGCGAGCTGGGCGCGACCTTCCTCATCGTCACCCACGACATCGGCACCGCCCGGGTCCTGCCCGACAACCTCGGGCTGCTGTTCCGGCGCGGCCTGGTGATGTTCGGGCCGCGCGAGATGGTGCTGTCCAGCACCCACCCGGCGGTCAACCAGTTCTTCAACGCCCGCCGCCAGGGCCCGATCGGGATGGCCGAGGAGAAGGACCAGGCCGACCTGGACAGCGAGGGACAGGGGCTGCAGGCCATGCCCGCGCCGATCCCGCCGCAGCTCATGCCGAGCGACGGGCGGGTGCGGCCGTCGATGCGGCGGCCGGGGGAGTGGCTGCGGCGGCACCAGGTGAAGGCGCCGCCCGGTTCGTTCATCGACGACGACGGCCGCAACTGGGTCACCGAGTGGGACGAGCTGGTCTCCGAGCGTCGCCGCCCGCAGTAGCGTCTCGACCCCGAGCCGGACACGACGGGACAATGGGCCGGTGACTCTGCTGCTGAACCGCTCCGACCTGCAGTCCCTGCTGAACCCGGCCGACTGCCTGGCCGCGCTGCGCCGCGGCTTCACCGCCGAGGCGGGCGAGGTGGCGGCGCGGCGCGTCGTCACGCCGCTGCCCGGCCAGGGCAGCGCCACCGCGCTGATCCCCGGGCTGATCGAGGGCGTGCCGGCCTACACCGTGAAGGTGAACGCCAAGTTCCCCGGCTCGCGGCCCGCGCTGCGCGGCGTGGTGTGCCTGCACGACCTGGAGACCGGCGAGCTGCTGGCGCTGCTGGACTCGGGCACGGTGACCGCCTGGCGCACCGGCCTCGCCGCCGCGCTCGGCACCCACGCGCTGGCCCGGCGCGCCGCCGCCAAGGTCGCGGTGATCGGCGCGGGCGCGCAGGCCGAGCTGGTGATGCTGGGCCTGTCCCAGCTGCGCGCCGCCCGCGAGCTGACGGTGTGCGACCTGGACCCCCGGCGCGCCACCGACTTCGCCGAGCGCCACGGCGCGCGGCTGAAGGTGCCCGCCTCGGTCGCCGCCGAACCGCGCGTGGCCGCGCAGGGCGCCGACATCATCGTGGTCGCGACCTGGGCGCGCCGTCCGCTGCTGCACGCGGCCGACATCGTCCCCGGCGCGCACGTGACCTCGCTGGGCGCCGACGAGCCCGGCAAGTGCGAGCTGGCCCCCGACCTGGTGCAGGCCGCGCGCGTGGTGGTGGACGACGTGGCCCTGTCGCTGGAGATGGGCGTGCTCGCCGCCGCCGGGCTGGAGGTCAAGCACGCCGCCGGAACGCTGCGCGACCTGCTGCGCGGCCAGGTGCCCGGCCGCGTCCGCGAGCGCGAGATCACCGTCTACGCGCCGGTCGGCCTGCCCTGGCAGGACCTGGCGCTGGCGTGGACGGCCTACCGCGCCGCCGTCGAGGCGGGCGCCGGCACCTCCTTCGACCTGCTGGCCTGACCGCTCAGCGCCGGACCGGCCGGACGGAGGTCAGGTGCCAGCCCGCGCACGAGGGGCAGCGGTAGACGCGCGCCTCGATCTTGGAGCGGCCGGGGCGGTCGTCGTGCTGGATGGTGGCCAGCGCGAGGGTCGCGGCGATGCGGTCGCGGAACCGCACCTTCCCGCTGGGGCACGCGGCGCGGCGGGGGCCGCGCGGCCGGGCTCGACGACGGGACATCGCGGCACCACCTCCGGCGCGTCAGGGTGCGTTCCTCCGGTGTACCTCAGGACGCGCCCCGTGTCCCGCGTCCGCGCCATCCCGCCGGGAACGTTGCCCGGGACCGGCCCCGGGGGTTGACACCGCGCCCCGCCGCGCGCACGGTGACCGCGTCGTGAAGCAAGCACTTGCTAGGCGGTGGTGGATGAGGTTCGCGCTCTTCTACGAGATCCCGGTGGCCCGCCCGTGGGACGCCGAGAGCGAGAAACGCGCCTACGACCAGACCCTCGAACAGGCGATCGCGGGGGAGAGGTACGGCTGGGACGCGTTCTGGACCGTCGAGCACCACTTCCTGGAGGAGTTCTCGCACTGCTCCAACCCCGAGGTGCTCTACGGCGCGATCGCCGCCCGCACCTCCCGGATGCGCCTCGGCTACGGCGTCCGGCTGATGCCCAAGCCCTACAACCACCCGGTGCGGTCGGCCGAGTCCGCCGCCGTGCTGGACCTGATCTCCGGCGGACGCGTGGACTTCGCCACCGGCCGGTCGGCGACCCGCGCCGAACTGGAGGGCTTCGGCATCGATCCGCACCAGACGCGCGCGATGTGGCGCGAGGCCATCGAGTGCACGGTCGGGTGCTGGACCAACGACGAGTACGCCCACGACGGCGAGTTCTGGCGGATGCCCCGCCGGCGCGTGCTGCCCAAGCCGCTCCAGAGGCCGCACCCGCCGCTGTGGGGCGCGACCTCCAGCGACGACGGGCACCGCGAGGTCGGCTCGCTCGGCCTCGGCCTGTGCTCGTTCGCGGTCGGCGTGCCGCCCGAGGAGGTCAAGCGGAAGATCGACATCTACCGGTCGGCCGTGCGGGGCTGCGCCGACCCGATCGGCGCGCGGGTCTTCGACACCACCGCGACCTTCACCATGGCGCTGTGCGACACCGACGCCGCCCGCGCCGTGGAGACCGCGCGCGAGTCGTTCGAGTGGTACCCGCGCACCGGCGCGCGCCAGATCGCCACCGTCGCCGAGTGGATGGCCGAGAAGGAGCGCGGCCTGGGCGACTACGGGTACGCCGCCGACCTGAAGCGGACCGACGACGGCGGCCTGCTCGACCTGCTGTCGATGGACCACCTGCTGGACTCCGGCGCCGTGGTGTGCGGCACCCCCGACCAGTGCCACGCGGCCGCCCGCCGCTTCGAGGAGGCGGGCGTGGACCTGCTGCTGTGCCTGGTCAACCCGTACAAGATCCCGCACGAGGCCGTCATGCGCACCATCGAGCTGATGGGCACCGCGGTGATTCCCCGCTTCCGCTGACAGAAGATATTGAAACACGTTCTACTTGTGTCTACGCTGGCGGCACGATGGAGGTGGAGCGATGATCTGGGACCGGTTCCGCATCGACGACCGGGTGGCCGTGGTCACCGGGGCGGGGCGGGGCATCGGCGCCGCGACCGCCGTGGCGCTGGCCCAGGCGGGCGCCGACGTGGTGCTGTCGGCGCGCACCGAGGAGCAGTTGCGCAAGGTGGCGGCCGAGGTGGAGGCGGCGGGCCGGCGGGCCCTGGTCGTCCCGGCCGACCTGTCGGACCCCGGCGCCGCCGCCGGGCTCGCCGAGCGCGCCGCCGAGGCGTTCGGGCGGCTGGACATCGTGGTCAACAACGTCGGCGGCGCGCTGCCCCGGCCGTTCATGGACACCGAGCCGCACCACCTCGAGAACGCGTTCCAGTTCAACGTGAGCAACGCGCACGCCCTCACCCGCGCCGCCGTCCCGCACCTGCTGGAGCACTGCGGCGCGGTCGTCAACATCTCCTCGGTGATGGGCCGCATCCCCGGCCGCGGCTACGCCGCCTACGGCAGCGCCAAGGCCGCCCTCGCGCACTACACCCGGCTGGCCGCCGCCGACCTGGCGCCCCGCGTCCGCGTCAACGCCATCGCGGTCGGCTCGGTCGCCACCTCCGCGCTCGACATCGTCATGTCCAGCGACGAGCTGCGCGCCCAGATGGAGGCGGCCACCCCGCTCGGCCGCATCGGCGACCCCGAGGAGGTCGCCGCCGCCGTCCTCTACCTCGCCTCCCCGGCCGCCGGCTACACCACCGGCACGGTGCTGCGCCTGGACGGCGGCATCGACACCCCCAACTTCGACCTCGGCCTGCCCGACCTGTAGGCCGCCGCCCCGCGCCCCACCCAGGGAGACCCAGATGCCCTACCGCGTCGTCCAATGGAGCACCGGCAACGTCGGCCGCAACACCCTGGCCGGGATCGACGCCCACCCCGACCTCGAACTGGCCGGCGTGTGGGTGTCCAACCCCGACAAGGTGGGCCGCGACGCCGGCGAGCTGGCCGGGCTCGGCCGCTCCCTCGGCGTGGCCGCCACCGGCGACGAGGCCGAGGCGCTGGCGCTGCGGCCCGACTGCGTCGTCTACACCGCCATGGCCGACGTGCGCATCATGGAGGCCGTCGACGACCTGTGCCGCATCCTGCGCTCGGGCGCCAACGTGGTGTCCAGCAGCCCGGTCTTCCTCCAGTTCCCCGACGGCGTCGTCCCGCCGGAGATGTCCGACCCGGTCCGCGCGGCCGCCGAGGAGGGCGGCGCCTCGATCTTCGTCAACGGCATCGACCCCGGCTTCGCCAACGACGTGCTGCCGCTGGCGCTCACCGGCATCAGCGAGCGGATCGACGAGGTCCGCTGCATGGAGGTCCTCAACTACGCCACCTACGACCAGGGCACCGTGCTGTTCGACATCATGGGGTTCGGCGGGCCGCTGGACGAGGTCCCCATGCTGCTGCAGCCCGGCGTGCTCACCATGGCGTGGGGCAGCGTGGTCCGCCAGATCGCCGCCGGGCTCGGCGCCGAGCTGGACGAGGTCGTCGAGCACCACACCCGCCTGCCGGCCCCCGAGACCTTCCAGGTCGCCTCCGGCACGATCGAGAAGGGCACCGCCGCCGCGCTGCGCTTCGAGGTCCGCGGCATGCTCGGCGGCCGCCCCGCCGTGGTGCTGGAGCACGTCACCCGGCTGCGCGACGACCTCGCGCCCGACTGGCCGCAGCCCGCCGGGGCCGGCTGCTACCGGGTGAAGGTGACCGGCGAGCCCAACTACACCCTGGACCTGCAGCTGCTCGGCGAGGACGGCGACCACAACACCGCCGGGCTGAAGGCCACCGCGATGCGCCTGGTCAACGCCGTGCCCGCCGTCGTGCAGGCACCGGCTGGCCTGCTCACCGCCCTGGACCTGCCGCTGACCCCGGGCCGGGGTCTGCTGCGCTGAGCAGCCCCGCGCGGTGCGCGACCGCCGCGGCCTGGGTGCGGCCGGTGACCTCCAGCTTGGCCATGATGTTGGAGACGTGCACGCTGGCGGTCTTGGGCGAGATGTACAGCGCCGCCGCGATCTCCTTGTTGCCCAGACCCTCGGCGACCAGCTTCAGCACCTCGCGCTCGCGGGCGGTGAGCGCGGCCAGCGGCCCCGCCTCCGCGCCCCCGGGACGGCCGGCGTCCAGCCGCGCGCGGGCGCCCAGGTCGCGCAGCGCCGCCAGCAGGGGGCGGCGCCCAGCCGCTCGGCGGTCGCGACGGCGAGCCGCCACGCCTCGGCCGCGCCCTCGCGGTCGCCGCGCTCCACCAGCGCCTCGGCGAGCCGCCAGCGCGAGCGCGCCACCTCGTACACGAACCCGCCCTCGGGGTCGCCGAAGGTGAACAGCTCGGCCGCGCGCCGCCACCGCTCGGGGTCGTTGTCGCCGGTCAGCCGCCCGTACTCGGCCTCGACGCGGGCCAGCCAGGCGTGCCCCTCCAGGCCGAGCCAGGCGCGGGGCGCGCCGTTGGGGTGGGTGGAGGCCGCGGCGCGGGCCCGGTCGAGGAACATGTCGGCGACCGCCCGGTCGACCGCCCCGCCCTCGGCCGCCCGGTCGGCGAGCGCCCACAGGCCCGTGGCGGCCACCCGGATCGAGCCCGCCCCGTAGGGCTCCTGCGACCTCAGGGCGGCGCGCACGTGCTCCAGCGCCGCGTCCGTGCCGCCCCGCCAGATCTCCCGCTCGGCGGCCAGCCCGCGCGCCATGTACGTCAGCAGGAGGTCGCCGTCCCACAGCGGCTCCAGCCAGCGCAGCCGCTCCTCGGCGGCGGCGCCGCCCTTGGCGATCTCGGTGAACAGCACGTAGACCGACACCAGTGCCTCGGAGATGCGCACCACCTGCACCGCGAACCCGTCGGCCAGCCGCTCCGCCCGCTCCCAGTCGCCGGCCATGTAGTGGACCAGGTACTCCATGTTGCGCAGCGAGGTGCCGTAGGTGCTCCACTCCACGCCGTTGGCCAGCGCGTACCGCACGCCCTCGCTGGCGGCCCGCGCCGCCTCGGCCAGCTCGCCGCGGTCGAGGGCCGTGCGCGCGCACTGGAAGAACGCGCGCAGCGCCACCGGGTGGTTGCCCGCGCCGACCGCCAGGTCCCGGGCCCGCGCGTACAGCGCGCCGACCTCGGAGTCGGCGTCCAGCGCCTCCCGGTAGAAGCCCAGCGTGACCAGGACGCTGGCCTCGGCGTCGGCGGCCCCGGCCGCGCGGGCGATCGCGAGGGCCTCCTCGGCCAGCGCGGGGACCGCCGCGTGGTCGCGGTGGAACACCAGCGTGCGCAGGTAGACCGCCATCGCCCCGGCCCGCTCGGGCGTCGGCGGGTCGGCGGGCAGCATCGCGATCGCCTCGCGGGCGACCGCCAGCGACTCGGCGTCCTCGTCGATCTCGGTCAGCGACGACGCCAGGTGCTCGCGGATCTGCACCCCGAGCCGCACGTCCGCCGGATCGGCCACGGCCAGCAGGCGGCGCAGCCGGGTGACGGCCATCCGCCGCCCGCCCGCCCGGGCGGCCGCCCGCGCCGCCGCCAGCGACAGCCGGACGCGGTCGGTCCCGGCGACCTCGTCGGCGCCCGGCACCGCGTCCCACAACTCCAGCGCCCGGTCGTAGTGCTCCAGGGCCTCGTCGGGCGCGGCCATCTCGTCGGCCTCGCGCCCGGCCCGCACCGACGCGGCGAACGCCACCGGCAGGTCGTGCGCCGCCATGCTGTGGTGGGCGCGCTCGGCGGCCGCGCGCGGCAGGTCGCGGGCGGGCGGCTCGGCCAGCAGCGCCGCGAACGCCGCGTGCAGCCGGGTGCGCTCGCCCGGCAGCAGGTCGGCGTAGACGGCCTCGGCCAGCAGCGCGTGCCGGAACCGGTAGCCCTCGGCGCCGTCGGGCACCAGCAGCTGGTGCGAGACGATCTCGCGCAGCGCCTCGCCCACCGCGTCCTCGTCCAGGCCCGACACCCGGCGCACCAGCTCGTCGTTGATGCGGCGGCCCGCCACCGCCGCGACCCGCACCACCCGCTGGGCGCGGTCGGACAGCCGCTCCATCCGCGCCAGCAGCAGGTCGGCGAGCCCGGCGGGCAGCTCCTCGCCGCTGCGGGCGGCCGCGTGCAGCTCGGCGGCGTAGAACGGGTTGCCCTCCGACCGCTGGTGCACCCGCGCGGCCTCGTCGGCCGGGGGCGTGCGGCCGCCGTCCAGGAACGCCAGGTACTCGGCGGTCTCGCCCGGCCCGAACGGCCGCAGGTCCACCGCCGTCACGTTCGGCAGCCGCAGCAGCTCGGCGACCACCGGCCGCAGCGGGTGCCGCCGGTGCAGGTCGTCGGAGCGGTAGGTGCCGACCAGGCACACCCGCTCGCGCTGCAGCACCCGGGACAGGAAGGTCAGCAGGTGGCGGGTGGAGCGGTCGGCCCAGTGCAGGTCCTCCAGGACCAGCAGCACCGGCCGGTCGGCGCCGAGCTCGCCCAGCAGGCCGAGGACCGCGCCGAACAGCTGCTGCTGGCCCAGCTCCGACACCCCGTCGGCCGCCCCGCCCGCGTCGGGCAGCAGCCGGCCGAGCACCGGCCGCGACTCCAGCGCGGCGCGCACCGGCCCGGCGGCGGGGTCGCGCACGCCGCTCCACAGCGCGTCGGCGAGCGGCAGGTAGGGGATGCTCTCGCCCAGCTCGGCGCACTGCCCGGCCAGCACGGTCCAGCCGCGCTCGCGGGCGGCCGCGGCCAGCGCGCCGGTCAGGTGGGACTTGCCCACCCCGGCGTCGCCGCTGACCAGCGCCACCCCGGCCGAGCCGCCGTCGGCCTTGTCCAGCACGGCGGTGAGCATGCCGAACTCGGCGCCCCGCCCGATCAGCGTGCCGCGCGGCGTGCCCTCGTACCGTCCCACGTCCCCCACGCTCCGAGTATCGCATTCAGGACGAACCTCCCGAACCCGCTGGTGAACCCGCCCCCCGAGGGGCGGCACCCGTCCCGAGCGCCCGGCCCCCGAACGCGCACGGGTCCCCGAACGCGCACGGGTCCCCGAACGCGCACGGGTCCCCGAACGCGCACGGGCCCCCTGATCCGTACGGATCGGGGGCCCGTGCGCGACCGGGGACGTCCCGGGGCGCGGGTCAGCTCGCCAGGGCGGCGGCCAGCTCGTTCTCCTGCACGGCCTCCACGGCGTCGTCGGCGGCGGCCTCGGGCGCGGGCTCCTCCTCGACCACCGGGACCGGCAGCACCCGGTCGTAGGCGCGCAGGGTCTCGGCGGCGATCCGGGTCCAGGAGTAGCGCGACCCGGCGCGGTCGGCGGCGGCGATCGCCCAGCCGTGCAGCGTCGTCTCCTCGGCCAGCAGCTTGCGCAGCGTGCGGCCGATCAGGGTGGGCCGGTCGGCCGGCACGTGCAGGCCGGTGATGCCGTCCAGCACGCTGTCGGCGTTGCCGCCCGACGGGGTCGCGACCACCGGGACGCCGCAGGACATGGCCTCCAGCGGCACCATCGACGACGGCTGGAAGGGCGCCAGCGACAGCACCAGGCGGGCGGTGCGCAGCAGCTTGGGCAGCGACTTGCGGGGCAGCCGGCCCAGGAAGATCACGCGGTCGGCCACGTGCAGCTCCTTGGCCAGGATCCGCAGCCGGTGCACCGCCGGGTCGTTCTCCAGCTCCTCGCGCGCCGGGCCGCCCGCGACGGCCAGCTCGGCGTCGGGGACGTGGGCCAGGGCGCGGATGGCGGTGGCGACGCCGCCGTCCTCCAGATCGCGGCTGACGGTGACCAGGCGGGCCCGGTCGCCGCGCGGCATGGCCGGGCCGACCTGGGCGAACAGGTCGCCGTCCACGCCGTAGGGCAGCACACCGACGTGCGGGCGCGGCACGCCCATGCGCACCAGCGCGTTGCGCTCGCCGGTGTGGGCGGCCAGCACCAGGTCGGCGCCGCAGCCGATCGCGCGCTCCAGCCGCATCCGGGCCGGGTGCACCTGGTGGCCGAGGCGACGCTCGCCGGCGGCGAGGCCGTGGTAGCTGGCGACGAAGGGGATCTCCATCTCGCGGGCGACGGCGCAGGCGGCCAGCCCGCCGATCCAGCCGTGGGCGTGCACCACGTCGGGGCGGTGCGCGCCGCTCCAGCGGCGGCGCAGCGCGTCGGCGAGGTCGCGGACGTGCTCCAGCGCCTCGTCGTCGTCCAGCGGGCGGACGGGCCCGGCCTCCAGCTGCACGACGGCGGCGCCGGGGGCGAGGCGGTGGCGGCCGCGGGCGGCGGCGTCGGTGCGGCGGGTGTAGACGGTGACCTGGTTGCCCTCGGCGCCTTCGGTGGCGGGGCGGGC
This sequence comes from Spirillospora sp. CA-253888, assembly GCA_050936435.1. Taxonomy (GTDB): domain Bacteria; phylum Actinomycetota; class Actinomycetes; order Streptosporangiales; family Streptosporangiaceae; genus Spirillospora. The sequence continues at coordinate 812,936 of JBNJMT010000001.1, read as the reverse complement.
CAGGGCCTTGGCGAGTTCCCGGACGTGAATCGCGTGCACGCTGTCGCCGTCGAGGTCGGCGGTGGAGACGAAAGCGATGTTCAGGGGGCGGCGCATGATGATCCTCCGGGCTCAGGGCATGAGTGACCTGGAGGTATCTGCGTCTTAGACACCTTCGTGGCAGTCCCGCCGGCGTGAATCCCTCTCAGGGGAGGGGAGCGGCGGGGGGAGTTCAGTCCCCACCGATTCGTGCGGCGGTTGCGTTGAACGTATCCCCGATGCGTGATCACCGCAAACATCCGTGTGTCGGGGGTCACACAGACATGCCGTCCCGGCAAGCCTCCGCGGGGAACCGGAAGGGCCCCGCCGGCGTCGAAGCGACATGCCTTCGCTGCGCGGGAAACCCACGACGACCAGGCTCATCGCCGCCTCCCTGACCGTGGCGGCGCCCCTCGGAGCGCTCTCCGCGTGCGGCTCCGCGCAGGGGCAAGAAATTCACACCGTGCGGGGTAGCGCCGCACGGGTCGCCCCGGCCGACCCGCGCCCGTTCGCCCGCGCCGACACCGCCTTCGGCCTCGGCCTGATGAACGCGTGGTGCAAGAAGGACCCCCGCGCGAACGTGGTGCTGTCGCCCAGCAGCGTGGCGAGCGGGCTCGGGATGGTCCACCTGGGCGCGCGGGGCGCGACCGCCGAGGCGATGGCCCGCACCCTGGCCCTGCCCGCCGGCGACCCGCTGCCCGGCCTGCACGCGCGCGACCGCGCGATGAAGGGGATCAACGGCGGCGACGTCGCGCTGCACGTCACCGACCAGGTGTGGTCCGACGAGCGGAACCCGCCGAGCAAGGACTACCTGGACCGGGTCGCGACCGCCTACGGCGCGGGCCTCAACATGCTGGACATCCAGGGCGACCCCGACGGCGCGCGCCGCACCGTCAACGAGGCCGTGGAGAAGTCCACCAAGGGCCGGATCTCCGACCTGCTGCCGGAGGGGTCGGTGACCAAGAGGCTGGGCTGGATCCTCACCGACGCCGTCTACCTCAAGGCGCGCTGGGAGACCGAGTTCAAGCGGAGCGACACCGGCCGGACCCCCTTCACCACCGCCGACGCCCGCACCGTCCAGGCCGCCACCATGAACCGGACCGGCCGGTACGGCCTCGCCCGCGTCCCCGGCTGGACGGCGGTGGACATGCCCTACCGCGGCGGCCGCCTGTCGATGACCGCCCTCCTTCCCGACAAGGCCACCGCCTGCCCGCGCGTGGACGCCGCCGCGCTCGGCCGCCTCACCGGCGCGCTCCGGCTCGCGCTGCTCGACCTGACCGTCCCGAAGGTGGAGCTGCGCTCGCGCGCCGACCTCAAGCCGTTGCTGACCGGCCTCGGGATGGGCGTGGCCTTCTCCGGCGGCGCCGACCTGACCGGCATCTCGCCGAAGGCGGCGCAGCTGGCGTTCGTCCGGCACGCCGCGTCGCTCGTCATGGACGAGAAGGGCACCGAGGCCGCCGCCGCGACCGGCGCGGGCGTCGGCGCGACGGCCGCCCCGCCGGCGCCGTCGGCCAAGGTCGTGTTCGACCGGCCCTACCTGCTGCTGGTCCGCGACACGCGCACCGGCGAGCCGCTGTTCCTGGCCACCGTCGCCGACCCGACCCGATCCTGAGGTCCATGACCACGGACGCGGACCTCTGGTACGTCGCCTACGGCTCCAACCTGTACCGCGAGCGCTTCGCCTGCTACCTGGCCGGCGGCACCCCGGCCGGCGGCGCGCGCCGCTACACCGGCTGCCGCGACACCCGCCCCGCCCGCGCCGAGCGGCCGGTCACCGTGCCCGGCGGGATCTACTTCGCGCTGGAGTCGCTCACCTGGGGCGGCGGCATGGCGTTCTACGACCCGGCGCTGCCGGGCCGCGCCGCCGCCCGCGCCTACCTGCTGACGCGGCAGCAGTTCTGCGACGTGATGGCGCAGGAGATGCGGCGCGCGACCGGCGCCGACCCCGACCTGTCGGAGGTGCTGCGCACCGGCCGCCAGCGCCTCGGCCCCGGCCGCTACGAGACCGTCCTCAAGGTCGGCGAGGACGGCGGGCGGCCGATGCTGACCTTCACCGCCCCCGAGGGCGCCGCCGGCGCCGCCCTCAACGCGCCGGCCGCCCCCTACCTGGCCATGCTCGGCCACGGCCTCCGCGAGGCCCACGGCTGGGACGCCGGCCGCGCCGCCGCCTACCTGGCCGCCCGCCCCGGCGCGCGCGGAGCCTGGACGACCGCCGCGATCACCGCGCTGCTAGCGTCGGGCCCATGAACGTCGGTGATGTGGTCCAGGACTTCGAGCTGCCCGACGAGACCGGGACGCCGCGCACGCTGAGCGGCCTGCTGGAGAAGGGCCCGGTCGTGCTCTTCTTCTACCCGGCCGCGATGACGCCCGGCTGCACGGCCGAGGCGTGCCACTTCCGCGACCTGGTCGCCGAGCTGGCCGAGGTCGGCGCGCACCCGGTCGGGATCAGCGCCGACGCGGTGGACAAGCAGAAGGAGTTCGCCGACCGGCACGGCCTCGGCTACCCGCTGCTGTCGGACCCCGACGGGAAGGTCCGCGCGCTGTTCGGCGTCAAGCGCGGCATCGCGCTGATGCCGACCAAGCGGCAGACCTTCGTCATCGGCACCGACCGCCGCGTGCTGGAGGTCGTCAAGAGCGAGGTGCGGATGAACGCGCACGCCGACAAGGCGCTGGAGGCCCTGCGCTCGCGCGCGCGGTGACGCCCTAGCCCTCCAGCACCGGCAGCGAGACCGACGACGCGCGGCCGGGCGCGTGGAAGACCTCCTGGTCGGCGGTGAGCAGCCGGGACGCGGTGCCGATCGGCTCGCCGGTGCCCGGGTTGCGGGCGACGCGCGGGTAGGCCCCGCTGCACACCTGCACCCGGACGCGGTGGCCGGTCTGGAAACGGTGTCCGACGGGCCACAGTTCCACCGCCACCCGGCGCACGCCGTCCTCGTCGGGGTCGTCCACGCCCGGCACCAGGCGGCGCATCCCCTCGCACAGGTTCAGCGACGTGCCGTCCGGCGCCACGTCGCACAACCGCACCACGAAGTCGGTGTGCTCGCGGTCGGAGCGCACGAACAGCTCCGCCGCGACCGGCCCGACCGCCTCCAGCGGCTCGGCCAGCTCGGCCGAGGTGAAGGTCAGCACGTCCTTGCGGCGCTCCAGTTTGCGCTGGTCGGTGGACGGATGGGTCTCGCCCAGCAGCGTCGGGCCGCCCAGGAACGGCGTCGGGTGCGCCGGGTCGTAGCGGTAGCGGTCGGGCCCGGACTCCGGCGGCTCCGCGGGGGACAGGCCGCCGTCCGGCTGCAGGTTCCAGCGCTGCTCGCGCATCCCGGGCACCGGCCAGTCGGGGAACTCCCGCCACTCCTCCGCGCCGGTCACGTACAGCCGGACCGGCTGCTCGCGCAGCTCGGACGGGTCGTCCAGCAGGTGCGCGCGGAACCACGACAGCGCCTCGCCGATCGACCCGCGCATCATCCGCTGGTCGGCGTGGAACCACGGGCCGATCGTCAGGTGGGGGCGGCGGCCCGCCGCGCGCAGCGCCGCGTAGTCCTTGAGCTGCCACGGCAGGAAGATGTCGTACCAGCCGCCGGTCATGTTCACCGGCGCGGCGACCTCCGACACGGTGGGGCTGAAGTCGCGGCGGTCCCAGAACGGGGTGTCGGGCCCGCTGACCAGCAGGTCCTGGAAGAACTTCTGCTGCGCGCCGGTCGCCAGCACGTCCAGCTCCGCCAGCGGCCGGCCCGACAGCGCCGCGCGGCGGGCCCGGCGCGGCGACATGATGCCGGTCGTCAGTCCCGACAGCGGGTGCTTCATCCGCGCGGTCAGGTCCACCCAGATCAGCGTGGACTCCAGCGCGAACGTGCCGCCGACGTTGATGGCGTCGCGGAACTGCGAGGCGGTGACCTGCATCGACAGCGCCTTCAGCTCCGGCCCGGCCTCGGCGGCGACCGCCCACTGCACGTAGCCGAGGTAGCTCGGCCCGTGCATCGCGAACGTACCGCCGAACCACGGCTGCCGCTTCAGCCACTCGATCGTGGCGAGGCCGTCGTCGCGCTCGTCCAGCGGCTCGAACACCCCGCCGGACCCGAACCCGCCGCGCACGCTCTGCACCACGGCCTGGAACCCGTGCGAGGCGAACGCCTGCCCGCACATCAGCCCGAACGGCCCGCGCCGCCCGTACGGCGACCGCACCAGGATCGTCGGCGCGCGCTCCACGCCGACCGGCGCGTAGTGGTCGGCGAGCAGCACGACCCCGTCGGCCGCGGGCACCTCCAGATCGCGCCGCACCGTCACCTGGTGGGGGCCGTTCCGCAGTCCGAGCGCCGTGACTCCCAGCCGGCGCATCAACCCCGTACCTACCATCCCGTTGATCGTATCCCCCCTCGTCCCGGGCGTTCGCTTCGCGTCCCGGCGAGTGCGGCGGTTCACTACGATCGGGCAGAACCCGGACCAACAAGACCCCTGCCTCGAGGAGTGTTCGACGTCATGCCCGTGTGGTGGAACTGGGGCCAGGCCATCGCCGCGTCCGTCGTCATGGCGATCGCGATCGTCGTCGCCGTGGCCTCCCGGATGGTGGCCGGTCGGCTGAACCGGCGCGCGGGGGACACCCGGTGGGCCTGGGACGACCTCGCGGCCAAGCTGCTGCACGACCTGGCGGTGCCGATGTCGCTGCTGGGCGGGGCGTGGATCGCGGCCGAGATCCTGGTGCCCAACCACGACGCGCTGAACTACACCCGCAAGGTGCTGACCGCGATCACGATCATCATCGTGTCGCTGGCGCTGGCCCGGCTGATCGCGGGCATCGTCACCTCGGTCGCGATGGCCCGCCAGGGCGTGGCGGCCAACGTCACCATCTTCGCCAACATCACCCGGGTGCTGGTGCTGGGCATCGGCCTGCTGGTCATGCTGCAGAGCCTCGGGGTGTCGATCACCCCGCTGCTGGGCGCCCTCGGCGTCGGCGGCCTGGCGGTCGCGCTCGCCCTCCAGGACACCCTGGCCAACCTGTTCGCGGGCGTGCACGTGCTGGCGTCCAAGACCATCGAGCCCGGCGACTACATCCGGCTGGCCAGCGGCCAGGAGGGCTACGTCGTCGACATCAACTGGCGCAACACCTCGATCCGCACGCTGTCGGACAACATCGAGGTCATCCCGAACCAGCGCTTCTCCGACACCATCCTCACCAACTACCACCGGCCCGCCCAGGACATGGGCCTGCTCATCCAGGCCAGCGTCGCCTACGACAGCGACCTGGAGAAGGTGGAGAAGGTCGTGATCGAGGTCGGCCAGGAGGTCATGGCCGAGGTCGAGGGCGGCGTGGCCGACGCCGAGGTGCTGGTGCGCTTCCACACCTTCGGCGACTCGGGCATCGGCTTCACCGTCATCCTGCGCACCGGCGAGTTCGGTGACCAGTTCCGCATCAAGCACGAGTTCGTGAAGCGGCTGCACCGCCGCTTCCGCAGCGAGCGCATCGACATCCCGTTCCCGGTGCTGCGCGTGATGAACGAGAACGGCCGCGCCGGGCGGGCCGCGACGAGCGAGATCGCCTTCGACCGCTGACGGCGGCGCCCGCCCGTCCGCGGGCGGGCGCCCTCCGGAGCGCCCCGCCGGGTCAGCTCTTCTGCCGCGCCGCCTCTTCGAACCAGCCCAGCATGTCGGCGTGCCCGAACATCCGGGCGGTGTCGGCGGCCGACGGCTCGCCCGCCCACGGATCGGCGCCGAGCTCCAGCAGCACCCGCACCACCTCGGGCTCCTTCTTGAACACCGCGCCCGCCAGCGGCCGCTGCCCCCGGTCGTTGGGACGCTCGGGGTCGGCGCCCGCCGCCGCCAGCGCCCGCACCGTGTCGGCCTGCCCGTGGTAGGCGGCCAGCATCAGCAGCGTGTCGCCCTTCTCGTTGTTGAGGTTGGCGGGCACGCCCGCCTCCACGTACGACACCAGCCGCTCGTGGTCGCCGTTGCGTGCCATGTCGAACAGCCGGGCCGCGAACTCCTCCAGCTCGGGATCGGCGCCGCTCATGGGCCGCACGCCGCCGGCGCCGTCGGAGCCGGGATGCTCCGTGGTCGCCTCCGACAGCCTGCCGCCCAGCGAGCCCGCGCCGTAGCGCAGGTGCTTCTCCAGCGCCACCAGCGCCCCGCTCTCGGGGAAGCTGCGGAAGCGCACGTCGTCGGCGAGCGCCCGCATGATCATCATGCCGCGGCCGTGCTCGGCGGCCGGATCGGGGCCCTGGACCGCCTCCACGTCGAAGCCGCGGCCGGAGTCGATCACCTTGATGACGCAGCGCTCGTCCACGATCGTGACGCGCACCGTGTAGTCGTCGCCCGCCTCGGCGTGCCGGATCACGTTGCCGCACGCCTCGCTCAGCATCAGCTCGATGTCGCCGCGGATGGACTCCTCGACGCCCAGCGTCTCCAGCGCGGAGTCCAGGAGCTGGCGGACGGCGGGCACGCTCGCCGCGTCACGGGGCAGCCGAAGATCGAGATTGAGCTCCACATCAACTCCAACGTCGCGGCCGGGCGAGGGCCGGCTTCACACGCCTGCCTTCACATGGTCCTCTTCTGCAGTCATCACTGCCCGCGCGACGCGCGCCAAACCTCGGTGACCTGGTGAGGCGGGTCTCGGTCAGTCCGGCCAGGCGTCCCGCGCGGCGAGGTCCAGCACCAGGGCGCCGATGTTCCAGGCGTCGTCGGGGCCGCTGTGGTGGCGCCCCTCCAGGGGCAGCCCGGCGTGCTCCAGCGCCTGGGCCATGCCGGGCCGCCGCCGCAGGCCGTGGGCCTCGGTAAAGATCTTCTTGGCGTTGGCGTGCCGCCGACCGAAGGGATACCGGGGGCCGCCGGGGCCGCACTGCCGCTCGAACTGCTTGCGGTCGTAGTCGCCCCAGCTCGCCCAGGCGCGCGTCCGCGCGCCGTGCGCCTCGACCAGCAGCTCGCACGCCTCGTCGAAGGTGACCCCGCGCGCGACCTCCTGCGGGGTGAGGCCGGTCAGCTCGGTGCAGAACGCGCTGACCTCCGAACGCCGCGGCCGCACCAGCACGCGGTGCTTGGCCACCCGCTCGCGCGCCGCCAGGTCCACCACGCACAGCCCGATCTCGATGATCTCGCTCGTCTGGCCGGGCGGCGGCCGCCCGGTCCAGCAGGTGGCCTCCACATCGACCACGTTGAGGAGGCGCCCGTCCCGTTCCATGCCGGGGATGCTACTGATCACCCCCGTTTGCGGGCGACCGGTTTTCCCGGCCGCGCCGCACGTCCGCGACCTTCTGATCAGGGGGTTTTAGGCCCTGCTTCGCACCGTTGCCGGACGGTGCGCGCACGCCGATGCTGGGAGGGACGGCACGGGGAGTTCTTCGGTACGGGGATGCGCGTGCGTGAAACACCGCGTGGAACGACGAGACCATCGATGCCGGCCTCGGCCGGCGCCGCCCTCCGGCAGTGGCGGCAGCCGCGCGAGTTCAGGATCGCGGCCCCGCACTGGCCGGCCGAGGCGCTGGCCGCGCTCGCCGCGACGCGGGGCGGCGACCCCGGCGCGCCCGCGGAGGCGGTCACCGACCGGCCCGGCACGCCCGAGCCCGCCGGCGCGCCCGAACCCTCCGGCGCCACCGGGCCGCCGGAGGACGCGCTCGCCGATCTCGCCGTCCACCTGTGGCGGCTCGGCAACCGCATCGACGCCGCGCCCAACGGCTCCCGCGCCCTGAGCCGCCACCTGGAGGCGGCCTGGGACGCGCTCGGCGCGGCGGGCGTGGAGGTCCAGGACCACCTGGGCCGGCCGTTCGACCCGGGCCTGCGCATCAAGGTGGTGGCGTTCCAGCCCACGCCGGGCCTCGGCCGCGAGCAGGTCGTCGAGGCGGTGCGGCCCGCGGTCTACCTGGACGGGCGGCTGCTGCGCCCGGGCGAGGTGATCGTCGGAACGCCGATGGACGGGGACGACCGGGACGCGGCGGAGAGGCGTGCATGAGCGGCAGGGCCACCATCGACTACGGCATCGACCTCGGCACCACCAACAGCGCGATCGCCGTGCTGAACGGGGTGGACGCCGACATCGTCAAGAACAACGACGGCTTCGACACCACCCCCTCGGCGGTCTGGATCGACCGCCGCGACCGCCGCTACGTCGGCCGCGCCGCCAAGGAGCGCAGCGAGCTCGACCCCGGCAACACCTGCGTGGAGTTCAAGCTGCGCATGGGCACCTCCGGCACCCCCAAGGTCTTCGAGGCCACCGGGCGGCGGATGGGCCCGGAGGAGCTGTCGGCCGAGGTGCTGAAGTCGCTGCGCAGCGACGTGGCCCAGCGCACCGGCGACGAGCTGCGCGCCGCGGTGGTCACGGTGCCCGCCGCCTTCGACCTCAGCGCCTGCGACGCCACCCGCCGCGCCGGCGAGCTGGCCGGGCTCGCCCAGACCCCGCTGCTGCAGGAGCCGACCGCCGCCGCGCTCGCCTACGGCTTCCAGAGCGAGGCCGACAACGTGTTCTGGCTGGTCTACGACTTCGGCGGCGGCACCTTCGACGCCGCGGTCGTCAACGTCCGCGACGGCGAGTTCACCGTCGCCAACCACCGCGGCGACAACTTCCTGGGCGGCAAGCTCATCGACTGGCAGATCGTGGAGGAGCTGCTGATCCCGGCGGTGGCCGCGCAGCGCCCGGTCACCGGCCTCGCGCGCGGCAACCCGCGCTGGGTCGGCGCGGTCAACAAGCTGAAGCTGGCCGCCGAGGAGGCCAAGATCCGGCTGTCGCGCGACGACGGCGCCGACGTCCTGGTGGACCTCACCGACGACCGCGGCCAGGCGTTCGAGTTCGAGTACGAGCTGCGCCGCGCCGACGTGGAGCGCCTCACCGAGCCCTACCTGGTGCGCTCGATCAACCTGTGCCGCAAGGCGCTGGCCGAGGCGGGCCTCGGCCCCGGCGACGTGGAGCGGCTGCTGCTGGTTGGCGGCCCCACGCTGTCGCCCTACCTGCGCGAGCGCCTGGCCGACCCGCGCGAGGGCCTCGGCATCGCGCTGGACCACAGCCAGGAGCCGGTGACGGTGGTGGCGCGCGGCGCGGCCATCTTCGCCGGGACCCAGCGCGTGGAGTACACCGCGCCCGCCGTGCCCTCGGTGGCCGGGGCCCGCACGGTGGAGCTGGAGTACCAGCCGGTCGGGCCCGACACCGAGCCGTTCGTCGGGGGCCGCGTGAGCGGCGCCGCCGCCGGCCACTCCATCGAGTTCGTCAACGAGCGCTCCCGCCCGCCGTGGCGCAGCGGCCGCCTCGAACTGGGCCCCGACGGCACCTTCGCCACCACGCTGTGGGCCGACAGGGGCCGCGCCAACGTGTTCGCCATCGAGCTGACCGACGCGTCCGGCACCCGCGTGGCGGTGGAGCCGTCCACCCTCACCTACACCGTGGGCGTCGTGGACACCCAGCCGCCGCTGACCCACTCGATCGGGGTCGGCCTGGACGGCAACGAGGTGGAGTGGCTGCTGGAGCGCGGCACCCCGCTGCCCGCCCGGCGCCGCGTGCTGCTGCGCACCACCGTCGGCATCAGCCGCGGCCAGGGGCAGGGGATGCTGCGCATCCCGCTGCTGGAGGGCGAGCACCGCTACGCCGACCGCAACCGGCGCATCGGCCGCCTGGAGGTGGACGTCGGCCAGGTGCCGCGCGACGTGCCCGAGGGCAGCGAGGTCGACCTCACCCTGGAGATCGACGAGTCGCGGCTGGTGGTCGCGCGCGCCTACGTGCCGTTCCTGGACGAGGAGTTCGAGCACGCGGTCACCCTGCGCACCGAGACCGTCCCCGAGCACGCCGACCTCGCCGCCGAGGCCGCCACCGAGAAGCGGCGGCTGTCCGAGGCGCGCGGGCGCGCCGTGGAGGTCGGCGACCCGGCCGCGCTGGCGGTGCTGGACCGCATCGACCGCGAGCGGATCGCCGCCGACGTGGACGGCCGGCTGGCCGCCGCCCGCGTCGACCCCGACGCCGCCACCACCTGCGGCAAGCGCCTGCTGGACCTCAAGGCCGCGGTGGACGAGCTGGAGGAGGCCCTGGAGTGGCCCGCCCTGGTCGGCGACGCCGAGGAGCTGATCGGGATCACCGGCGAGCTGGTCCGGCACAGCGGCACCGCCGAGCACCACCGCGTCCTGGCCGACACCGAGGCGGCGGCGCGGCTCGCGATCGCCGCGCACGACGCCGACCTGCTGCGCCAGCGCCTGGGGAACCTGCGCGACCTCGTGATGGACGTGCTGGAGCACACCGGGCAGCTCCAGGAGCTGGCCTTCAACGACCTCAGCGCGATGCGCGGCGAGATGCGCGACCAGGCCGAGGCCGGCCGCCTGGTCGCCGAGGGGGAGCGCGCCGCCCGCGACGGCGACCAGGCCCGGCGGCGGCAGGTCAACGCGCGGCTGCGCGACATGCTGCCGGTGCCGCCGCCCCCGCCGGACCCGTTCGGCGACCGGTTCAGCACGGTGCGGCGCGACTGATGGCGGCGCTCACGGCGGTCCGCGAGGTGGCCCTGGCGCAGGCGCGCGAGCTGGCGCGGCGGGGCAGGCTCGCCGAGGCCGGGGAACTGCTGGACGAGGCGTACCGCGACAGCGAGCCCGACACCGCCTACCTGGACCTGCGCGCCCGCGTCCACGCCCAGCAGGGCGACCTCGCCCGCGCCGACGAGTGCTGGGCGCAGGCGCAACGCCTGTCACCGGAGAACGCGGCCTATGCCGAGGGCCGCCGCCGCATCGCCCGGATGCGGACCGGGCGGCGGCGGCCGCCGGTCCTGGCCGCCGGCGCGGCCGGGCTGCTGGTCGGCGCGGCGGCCGCCGCGCTGCTCGCGGGCGGCGACGAGGCGAAGGCCCCGGCGGCGATCGTGACGGCCCCCGCCTCCCCGCCTCCGGCCGAGGACGTGCTGGCCGGGCTGGACATGACGATGCCGGGCGTGCGCGCGCGCCGGACGCCCGGCGAGATCGCCGTCACCTTCGACCGCGGCCTGTTCGGCGAGGGCACCGCGCTGACGCGGGACGGCCGCGCGCGGCTCGACCGCCTCGCCGACCGGATGAGGCCCCACGCGGGGCGGCTCCGCCTCACCGTCCTCGGCCACACCGACGCCCGGCCGCTCCGCCCCGGCGGCCCCTACACGGGGAACATGGAGCTGGCCGAGGCCCGCGCCGCCGTCGTGCGCGAGGCGCTGCGCGAGCGCGCCGCCGTCCCCACCTCCGCCATCACGGTGTCGGCCCTCGGCCCGGCGGCCCCGCCGGACCGGGGCCGCGCCGCCCGCACGGTCAGCATCCGGATCTCCGCCGCCTAGGAGGGACGATGGACCTGCCCCGGCTCCTGGACGACCTGGGCCCCGACCTCTACCGGGCCAACGCCTTCGCCGTCACCGGGCTGGGCGTGGACGCCACCGCCCGCGACGTCCGGCGGCTCAACGAGCGCGCCCGCGTCCTGGAGCGGGTCGGCGGCAGCGCGGCCGGCGACGGCGGCGCCGCCCCGCCGCTCCTGCCCTTCCTGGGCCGCCCCGAGCCGGCCGAGCGGCAGGCGGCCGTCCAGCGGCTGCGCGACCCGGTGCGGCGGCTGGTGGACGAGTTCTTCTGGTTCTGGCCGGCCGCCGAGGAAGGCCCCGACCCGGCGATGGCGGCGCTGCGGCGCGGCGACATGGACGAGGCCGAGCGGATCTGGACCGGGCGGGGCGGCCCCGCCGCCGCGCACAACCTGGCGGTGCTGCTGCACGCCCGCGCGCTCGACGGCGACGGGCTCGACGGCAGGCTGTGGCAGCGCTCCCTCACCCGCTGGCGGGCGCTGCTGGAGGACGACGAGGTCTGGCGGCTGCTGGAGGGCCGCGCGCACCGCCTGAACGATCCCCGCCTCCGGCTCGACACCGCCAGCCGCTTCCGCGCCGAACTGCCCGCCGCGCTGCTGTCGCTCACCGCGCGGCTGGCGGCGGCCGCGCTGCGCGACGGCCGCCGCACCGTCGCCGTCCGGCTGCTGCAGGGCCTGCGGCCGCTCCTGCGGGCCCAGCAGGGGTCGGCGCTGCCGCCGGACCTGTTCGAGGACGCCCTGCGCCGCCTCCTGGAACCGGAGGCCGCGCGCATCCGCGCCCTCGGCGACACCGCCGAGCAGCGCGCCCGCTCCGAGCCCGAGTCCGCCGACCGGGTCGCCGACCGGCTGCTGGCCGACACCGCCGCGCCGCTGGAGCTGCTGGAGGCCGCCCTGGAGCCCGGCCACCCGGCGCCGGCCGGGGCGCGCGACGGGATCGCCGACCAGGTGCTCAACTGCATGATCGCCTACGCCAACCGGACGGGCGACTGGGACACCGCCGAACGCCTCACCGAGCGCGCCCGGGAGGTCGCGGCCACCGGCGCCACGCGCTCGCGCGTCGAGGAGAACCTGGAGATCGTCAAGGGCAACCTCGTGTACGGCCGGTGCTGGTTCTGCCGGGAGCGCCCGCCCTCGGAGGCCCACACCTTCAAGCGGAACATGTTCGGCAACGTTCAGCACCAGCCGGCGGGCTACGGGTACGGCGCCACGCGCGTCACCTGGCAGCACGGCACGGTGGAGGTGCCGCGCTGCGCGGAGTGCCGCAAGTCGCACCTCTACCGCTCGCACATCCCCGCCGGCGCGCGCGGCGGCCTCCTGGCGGTGCTGGGGACCGCGGCGCTGTTCCTGCTGCTGGGCGGCGGGCCGGTCTTCCTCGCCTGGCTGGCGGCCGCCGCGGCCGTGGTGGTGCTGCTGGTCCCGGCGCAGTTCGGGCTGCCGCCCGCCCAGAAGGAGCACATGCAGGAGTTCCCGGTCGTCAAGGAGAGGCTGGCGGAGGGCTGGCAGTTCGGCGAACGCCCGCCAGGAGTGAACTAGAGATCGCCCCCCCAACGACCTCAACCATCAGGCGAGTGCCCGACCTGGCCCTGCGGGGCAAGGCCGAAGGCGAGCCCCGCAGGGCCAGATCGCGAAGCGATGCGGCACTCGCAAAGCAACGGTCAGAGGGCGAGCCGCCAGGCGAGCCCTCTGGGCCGGGGCTTCAAGAAACACAGCGCAGGAGCGCACGCCCCTGCACGGTGGTGGTGTGCAGGGAGTACCCGGCGCGGCGCACCGTCGACAGCAGGCCCGCGTCGCGCAGCACCGACGCGTGCTGGCTCACCGCCGGCGCGGTGACCTCCAGCAGCCGCGCCAGCTCCCCGGTGGTGCAGCCGGTGTAGGCCGCGCGCAGCAGCGCCGCGCGGGTGCCGCCGATGAGCGCGCCCAGCGGGTCGGCGCGGCCGCCCCGCCGCGCCCGCGCCTCGGCTGCGGCCGCCCAGCCCTCCTCGTGCTCGACCGGGTACACCAGCACCGGCGGCCGTTCGGGGCCGTCCAGGGCGACCGGCGTCGGCCAGCAGAAGAACGCCGGCTGCAGCAGCAGGCCCCGGCCGTCCAGCCGGACCGTGCGCTCGACCGGGTGGTCGGCCTCCAGCACCGGCGGCCGCCAGCGCATCCGGGGTCCGAGCGACGCCAGCAGCCCGTGCACGCCGCCGTCGAGGAGCGCGCGCATCCGCACCGTCCGGTCGGCGTGCACGTGCGAGCGCACCTGCCCCCAGAACGGCGCGACCGCCGCCGCGTGGTAGGCGCGCATCGAGCGGTCCAGCAGCCGCAGCGCGTCCGGGTCGCCGTCGGCCAGCCGCCGCAGCCACGGCGACGGCGGGCGCCCGGGGGCCGTGCGCTCCAGGACGGCGTGCGGCAGCGCGCGCGAGGCGTCCGCAGGCGTCCCGACCGGCGCCTCCGGCGGGGCGGCGCCGGGGCCGCCGGGGGACAGGAGGGCGGCGGCGAGGAGGTCGGCGGGGTGGCCGCCGGTCGGCGGCGGGCACGGCGGCCGGGCATCGGCGGGCAGCCGCGGGCGCACCCGCCTGCGCCACTCCCCGAACACCCGCGCGCCGTCGCGCCGCCGCAGCGCCTGCGCGCTGCCGGCGACCTCCCACAGGAAGTCGGGCTCGGGCGCGACGCGGACTCCGGCCAGATCGTCGGGCGTGAACAGGACGCGGAGCACCGTACCTCCCGGTCAGCGGGGCGCACACCGGGACCACTGTGCACCGTGCGCCCGCGCGTGTGGAGGTACTTCTCCACGCGCGGCCGCCGCGATGATCCGGTTTCCCGGTGTCACCGATCGGACGCCCCGACCGGCGCCCGGGTTCCCGGCGAGGCGCCGCCGTCCGACCTCGCGCCGGGCGCGTCCGGGGTCGTCAGGCGGGCGACGGCGCGCTGGGCCAGCACGATCCCGGCCAGCACCACCAGGCCCCCGGCGATCTGCGCGGGGCCGAGCGCCTGGCCCAGCAGCGCCCACGCCAGCACCGCGCTGGCCACCGCCTCCACCGACGACACCGACGAGCCGACCGCCGCCGACAGCCGCCGGATCGCCGCGAGGTTGGCGAAGTAGGCGGCGACCGTGGCGACCAGCGCCAGCCAGGCCAGCACCGCCAGCGCGGGGACGCGGTGCCCGGCGGCGGTCACGTCGCGGCCCAGCGCCTCCCACGGCAGGTCCCACGGCCGGGCGGCCGGGAGCAGCGCGAGGGTCGCGCCGAGCAGGCCCCAGGTGACGGCGGTGAACGGCGCGAGCCGCCCGTCCGCGTCCTGGGTCAGCAGGAAGTAGGCCGCCGCGCACACCGCCGTGGCGAGCCCCAGCAGCAGGCCCAGCGCGTCGGCGCGCAGCCCGTGCCAGACCTCGACCACGCACGCCAGGCCGGCCAGCGTGCAGACCGCGCCCACGGCGGCGACGGCCGGGACGCGCACCCCGCGCGCCGCCCGCAGCCACACCACGACCATCACCGGCGAGGTGTACTCCAGCAGCGAGGCCAGCCCGACCGGCAGCCGCGCCACCGTCGCGTAGTAGAGCGCCTGGACGGCCGCGAAGCCCACCAGCGCGTACACGGCCGCGAACCGGCGCTGCCCGCGCGGCACCACCAGCGCACGGGGCCTCGTGACCAGCCCGAACGCCACCAGGACGGCGGCGGCGGTGCCCAGGCGCAGCCATACCGCCTGGAGGGGGTCGAGTCCGGCGTCGATGAGCATCCTGGCCAGCGGGCCCGAGAACCCGTAGCAGCAGGCCGAGACCAGGCCGAGGAGCAGGCCGCGTGCGGCCGGTGCGGTCATGCCGGTGTCCTCCCTCGCACGGAACAACACCGGCATACCCACTTCGGTGGTGTTATGCCGTCCGGGCGGGGGAATCCGGGCGGGGCGCGTAGGAGGGCACGTACTCCTGGCCCGACAGGGCGTGGACCGCCGCCATGATCTCGTCGGTGACGCCGCGCGTGACGTCCCGGTGGCTCTCGCGGCCGCGCCCGGCGAACCGCATCGGCGCGCCGAGCCGCACCTCGATCCGGCCCGGCCTGGGCAGCCGCCGCCCGCGCGGCTGGATCCGGTCGGTCCCGACCAGGCCCACCGGCACGACCGGCGCGCCGGTCCGCAGCGCGAGCCGGGCCACGCCGGTGCGCCCCCGGTACAGCCGCCCGTCCGGCGAGCGGGTGCCCTCGGGGTGGATCGCGAACACCTCGCCGCGCTCCAGCACCGCCGCCGAGGCGTCCAGCGCGGCGAGCGCGGCGCGCCCGCCCGAGCGGTCCACCGCGATCGCGCCGACGCTCCGGAAGAACGCGGCCATCGCCCGCCCGGACGTCCCCGGCCGGGTGAAGTACTCGTGCTTGCCGAGGAAGAACACCTGCCGGGGCACCACCAGCGGCAGCACGAACGAGTCGCAGAACGCCAGGTGGTTGGCCGCGAGGATCACCGGCCCGGTCCGGGGCAGGTGGTGCAGCCCGGTCACCTCCGGGCGGCAGGCGACGCGCAGCGCCGGGCCCAGCACGACGTACTTCATCAGGGGGTAGATCAGGCGTTCGGGGTCCATGCACCGGAAGGCTAGGTTCCGCATGATCACGAGGGCGCTGGGCGGCCGGACAAAACCGGCCCTTCCGATCTTGTAGGGCGCCGCACTTGCCGCGGGCGCCGGCGGCCCCGTCCCGTGCCGTCCGCGCGGGGCCGGTGTCAGCGGCCGCCCGGCGCGACGGCGTCCAGGGCGGCGGTGAGGCGGGCCAGCGACGCGCGCATCTCGGCCAGTTGCGCCCCGTCCAGCCCGGTCGCCGCCAGGATCTCCCGGGGCACCGCGAGGGCCCGCCCGCGCAGATCCTGGCCGGCCGCCGTCGGCGACACGGTGACCGAGCGCTCGTCGCGGCGGTCGCGCTCGCGCCGCACGTACCCGGCCCCCTCCAGCCGCTTGAGCAGCGGGGACAGCGTCCCGGAGTCCAGGCGCAGCGCCAGCCCCAGCTCCTTCACCGTCAGCGTGCCGTGCTCCCACAGCGCCAGCATCACCAGGTACTGCGGGTAGGTCAGGCCGAGCTCGCGCAGCAGCGGCCGGTAGACCGCGTCGAAGGCGCGGGCGGCGCCGTGCACCGCGAAGCACACCTGATGGTCCAGGCGCAGCAGTTCTTCGGCGGGGTCGTCCCTCCGGTCCGGGCTCTCCATGGTTCCAGACTACAACTTAATTGCGCACAACTGAGTTGTGTTATATTGAGTTGCACGCAACTGATCTGGAGGATCCGCCATGGACGCCCTGTACACCGCCGCCGCCACCGCCAACGGCCGCGAGGGCCGCGCCGTCAGCTCCGACGGACGGCTCGACCTCGCGCTCGCCCCGCCGCGCGAGATGGGCGGCAGCGGCGACGGCACCAACCCCGAGCAGCTGTTCGCCGCCGGGTACGCCGCCTGCTTCGCCAGCGCGCTCGGCGCGGTCGCCCGCAAGACCGGGCAGGACGTGCGGGACGTCGCGGTCACCGCCGAGGTCGGCATCGGCGGCGACGTGGAATCCGGCTTCGGGCTGTCGGTCGTGCTGCGCGTCGAGCTGCCCGAGGGGCTGGAAGGGGAGGCGGGCCGCGAGCTGGTCGAGCGCGCCCACCAGGTCTGCCCCTACTCCAACGCGACGCGCGGCAACATCCCCGTCGAGCTGGTCGTCGAGTAGCGGTCACCGGGCGTCCGGTCGCCCGGCGGCTCGCCGTCCCGCCAGCGAGCAGGCCGTCGCGACCAGCGAGGCCAGCAGCAGGAGGGCGAACGCGCGCCGGTAGCCGGCGGCCAGGTCCGCCTGCGCCGCGTCCGGCAGCCGCGCCGCCGCCCCCGCGTACAGCAGGTGGCGGTCGGCGCGGGCCAGCGCCGAGGCCGCGACGGTCAGGCCGAGCGCGGCGCTCAGCACGTTGCCGATGTTGTGCGCGGTCAGCCGCGCCCCGTTGGCGACGCCGAGCCGCCCGGCCGGGACCGCCGCCAGCATCGCGGCGGTGTTGCCGGTGACGAACACGCCGCTGCCCGCCGACACCAGCACCAGGCACGCCGCCACGGCGAGGTAGGGCGTGCGGGCGTCCAGCGCCGCGAGCATCACCGCGAGGCCCGCGCCCACCAGGCCCGACCCGATCAGCGCGAGCGTGCGGGGGCGCAGGGCCCGGCCCAGGAACCCGCCGACCGGCGCGGCCACCATCCCCGCCAGCGGCCCCGGCAGCACCGCCACCCCCGCCTGCGCCGGGCTCATCCCCGACCCCGCCTGGAGGAACAGCGCGAGCAGCAGCAGCGTGCCGAACCGGCCGACCGAGTTGCACAGCGCCGCGACCGTCCCCAGCGCGAAGCCCCGGTCGCCGAACAGCGCCGGGTCGACCAATGGCTGCGCGGCCCGCCGCTGCCGCAGCGCGAACGCGGGGAGCAGCACCGCGCCCGCCGCCGCGCCCGGCACGACCAGCGCGCCGCCCCAGCCGTGCGCGCCCGCGTCCGACAGGCTCAGCACCGGCCCGCCGAGCCCGCCGAGCAGCAGCGCCGCGCCGAGCACGTCGATGCTCTCGCGCGGACCGCGCGGCACCCGGGGGAGTGTGACCGCGCCCCACGCCAGCGCGACCGCGCCGAACGGGACGTTGAACCAGAACACCCACTGCCACCCGGCCGTCTCGGCGAGGTACCCGCCGACCGTCGGGCCGAGCAGCGGGGCCGCGCCGAGCAGGCCCAGGTAGACGCCGAGGCCCTGGGTGAGCCGCTCGGGGCCGAACGCGTGCGCGATGAGCGCGGTCCCGCCGGACAGGAACATCGCCCCGCCCGCCGCCTGCACGACGCGCAGCGCGATCAGCGTCCCCACGTCCGGCGCGAACCCCGCCAGCAGGCTCGCGGCCGTGAACACCGCCAGCCCCAGCAGGTAGGCGCCGCGCCGTCCGAACACGTCGGAGACCCGCCCGAACACCAGCAGCAGCGAGGTCTGCGCCAGCACGAACGACAGCACGATCCAGCCCGCCGCGGCCGTCCCCGCCCCGAAGTGCCGCACCACCACCGGCAGGGCGACGTTCAGCGTGGTCATGTTGACCACCAGCAGCACCGAGCCCAGGCACACCACCGACAGCACGCGCCAGGGGCCCGGCCGCCGGGCGGGCCGCCGCACGGTCATGGGCGCCCTTCCCGAGCGGAGACGGTCCCGGAACCCGGTTCTAGATCGTCGCGCCGGGACCGTCAAGCCCGGGACCGGCGGGGGCCGGTCCCGGGCTCGACGGTGCGGCCGCTCAGCCGGCCGCGGCCGCCTGGTCGTCCTGGATCACCTTGCGCATCGCGGGCGCGGCGGGCCCGGCCCGCGCGGTCAGCTCGGCGATCCGCCGCTTGTGGCGGCGCCGCTCGGCGCGCGGCAGCACCGTCTTCAGCTCCGCCGCCGCGGCCAGCGCGACCGCCGCCGCGTCGTAGCTGTTGACGTGCGCGACGGGGCGGCCGTGCAGCGCCGAGGAGGCGCCGCCCCACAGCGCCTTCACCACGCGCGGGTCGCGCACGGTGACGCGCCGGACCGGGAACAGCCCGAGCGCGCGCCGCTGCTCGACCCTGATCCATCCGCCCGCCGCCAGCTCGCCGCGCACCGTGACCAGCATGGCCCGGTGCCCCTTGCGCACCCAGTGCTTCCAGGGGCGCGGCTTGGACAGCGCGATCTGCGCGACCACCCCGTAGGGGTCGTCGCCGGAGGTGCCCGGACGGGGCCTGCCGCGCTCGTCCACCAGGCGGCCGTCCAGGTACAGCTCGGTCAGCGCGGCCGCGCGCAGCAGGTAGCCGAGCGTGGTGCGGCCGGTGAGGCGCCCTTTGCCCACGTCGTAGGACAGCAGGAACATGCGGGCCGGGAGGGAGTCGGGAAGGTCCACCATGGCCTACTCCTCGGAGGGGTCGGCGGCCGGCTCGGCCGGCCGGTCGGCGGTGTCGTCGGTGCGCGCCTTGGGCGGCCGGCCCGGCCGCCGCATCCGGCCGGCGGTGCCGGGCATCCGCCCGGCGTCGTCCAGCGCGCGGCGCAGCAGGAACTCGATCTGCGCGTTGGTGCTGCGCAGCTCGTCGCCCGCCCACCGCGACAGCGCGTCGTGCACCGCCGGGTCCAGGCGCAGCAGGATCTTCTTGCGTTCGCGGGTCACTGGTACAGCGAGCCGGCGTTCACCACCGGCTGGGCGTCGCGGTCGGCGCACAGCACCACCAGCAGGTTGCTCACCATCGCGGCCTTGCGCTCCTCGTCCAGGTCGACGACGTTCTCCTCGTCCAGCTTGTCCAGGGCGAGCTGCACCATGCCCACCGCCCCCTCCACGATGCGCTGGCGCGCGGCGACCACGGCGCCGGCCTGCTGGCGGCGCAGCATCGCCTGGGCGATCTCGGGCGCGTAGGCCAGCCGGGTGATCCGGGACTCGATGATCTTCACTCCGGCGGCGGTCACCCGCAGCGACAGCTCCTGGGACAGCATCGCGGTGATCTCGTCGGCGTTGTCGCGCAGCGAGGTGCGCTCGGCCGAGTCGTAGGGGAAGCTGCCGGCGATGTGCCGCACCGCCGCCTCGGTCTGGAAGGCGACGAACTCCACGAAGTCGTCCACCTCGAACACCGCCCGCGCGGTGTCCTCGACCTGCCACACCACCACCGCCGAGATCTCGATGGGGTTGCCGTCCAGGTCGTTGACCTTGGCGAGCCCGGTCTCGTGGTTGCGGATGCGGGTGGAGATGCGGCGGCGCTCGGTGATCGGGTTGACCCAGCGCAGGCCGTCCTCGCGCACGGTTCCGGTGTAGCGGCCGAGCAACTGCACCACCCGGGCCTCGCCGGGCGCCACCGGGGTGAGCCCGGCCGCGATCACCAGCCCGACCAGGGCCACCACGACGCCGCCCACGATCCCGATCGGGATCGCGACGCCCCCGGCGGAGATGCCGACGAAGAACACCGCGACGCCGACCAGCAGCAGCACCAGGGCCAGCAGCAGCATGGGCCATCCGCTGGAGTTGCGCGCCGGGCGCTCGCGGGTCTGCGGGTCGGGCATGTCGACCTGCGGGGTCACGTCGATCGTCGGTTCGTTCACGAACCCACCTCCTGCGCTATGGGGTCACGCCGTATGTCAGCAATCTAGCAAAGTGATATCACTTTTTCTAGGGGCGGACGCGGGCCGGCCCGCCAGGGGGACCTGGCGGGCCGGACAGGGGAGGGTGGCCGGATCAGCGGTGGGCAGGCACCGGCGGCCCGTCCGAGCCCTCGGTCTCGTCCGGGATCACGGCGGGGACCGAGCGCAGCGTCACCAGCGCCGCCACCGCGACCAGGGCGGCGAACGCCGCGCTGCACGCCAGCGCCGCGTGCATCCCGTCCACGTAGGCGTGCCGCGCCGCCGACACGAGCGCCCCGCCGACCTGCGGGGGCAGCGCGGCGGCGGCCTCCAGCGCCGAGCCCAGCGAGTCGCGGGCCGCCGCCTCCGGCGCCCCGGCCGGGACCACGACGCTGTCGCGGTAGACGGCGTTCAGCACGCTGCCGAGGACCGCGAGGCCCAGCGCCCCGCCCAGCTCGGTGGCCGTCTCGGAGATGGCCGAGGCCGCGCCCGACCGGTCCTTGGGCACCGACGCCAGCACGGTGTCGGAGGTGACGGTCATCGCCACGCCCATGCCGACGCCGCCCGCGACCATCACCACGACCAGCAGGAGGTAGTCCACGTCCACGCCGAACGCCAGGTAGCCGCAGTAGCCGACGGCCGACAGCGCCAGCCCGGCGCCCACCGCGCGGGCCCGGCCGACCAGCCGGATCAGCGGCGGCGCCAGCAGCGCGCCCCCGACCATCGCGCCGACCGCGGCCGGCAGCCCCGCCAGGCCCGACTTCAGCGGCGACCAGCCCAGCACCAGCTGGAAGTACAGCGAGAAGATCAGCGACTGGGCGACCAGCGCGAACATCGCGAACATGTTGGTGAGGACCGACCCGGTGAACGCGATCCGCCCGAACAGCCGCACGTCGATCAGCGGGTGCGCGACCCGGCGCTGCCGCACCGCGAACAGCGCCAGCCCCACCGCGCCGGCCAGTGCGGCGATGCCCACCTCGGCCCGCCACGGGCCGTGCGCGGCGGCCTCCTTCACCGCGTACACCAGCCCGACGATGCCGACCGCCGACAGCGGCACGCTCGGCAGGTCCAGCCGGCCCGGCGCGGGGTCGCGCGACTCCGGCAGCACCGCCAGCCCGGCGGCCAGCACCACCAGCATGATCGGCACGTTGACCAGGAACACCGAGCCCCACCAGAAGTGGTCGAGCAGCGCGCCGCCCACCACCGGGCCGAGGCCCACCGCCAGGCCGATCATGCCGCTGAACATCCCGATCGCGGCGGTGCGCTCGCGGGCGTCGGTGAACACGTGGCGGATCAGCGACAGCGCCGACGGCATCAGCGTGGCCCCGGCGACGCCGAGCAGCGCCCGCGCGGCGATGAGCAGCTCGGCGGTGCCGGCGTAGGCGGTCAGCGCGGACGCGGCGGCGAACAGCACCGCGCCGGTCAGCAGCATCCGCCGGTGGCCGACGCGGTCGCCGATGCCGCCCATGGTGATGAGCAGCCCGGCCAGCGCGAAGCCGTAGGCGTCGGCGATCCACAGGATCTGGGTGGCCGAGGGCCGAAGGTCGGCGGTCAGGTGCGGGACCGCCTGGTTGAGCGCGGTCATGTCGAGGGCGGGGACCAGCGCCATCAGGACGCAGACCGCGAAGGTGCCCCACTTGCGGGCGTCGGATACCGGCGTTTCGTTCATGCCCCGCAGCCTCGCGGCGGCCGCTGACCGTCCGCGCACCGTCCGCTGACCGCCGCGCACCGCGCGGTCAGGAACGCGCCAGCGCCAGGGCCTCCTCGTGCGCCAGGGCCGCCCCGCGCGCGTGGCCGGCCGCGAGGGCCTCCGCGCCGATCAGCTCGCGGACCCTCCCGGAGATCCGCAGCCGGTCGGGGGCGTCGGGCAGGGAGGCGCCCCGGATCGCCTCGGCGGCCCCCAGCAGCAGCGCCGCCCGCTCCCCGTCGCCCTCGGCCAGCGCGACCCCCGCCAGGCCCTCCGCCGCGTCGGCGGACGCCGGGAAGTGCGGATTGTTGTAGGTGTGCTCCAGCGCCCCCTGGAACAGGGCCCGCGCCTCGGCGGTCCTGCCCTCGTCGAGCGCCAGCCAGCCGAGGCCGATGCGGGCGCGGCCCTGCGACCCGCCGTCCCAGCCCCATGTGACGACCGGCCCGGCCAGGATCTTCTCGTACAGCGCCCGCGCGGCGGCCGCGTCGCCGTCCAGGCGCGCCACGTCGGCGAGCCCCCGCCACGCCATCTGCACCTTCTGCGGGACGCCGGCCCGGTCGGCCAGCTCGGCCGCCCGCTCGAAGTCGCGGCGCGCCGCCGGCAGGTGGCCCTCGCGCGTCAGGATCTCGGCGCGGCGGCACAGCAGGTCGCTCTGGTCCTCCAGCGCGCCCAGCTCGCCGAGCAGGACGAGGGCCTCCTCGACCAGCTCCAGCGAGGTGCGGCGGTCGCCGTCCAGCTCGGCGAGCTGGGCGCGGGCGTCCAGGGTGTTGGCGATGCCCCACCGGTCGCCCAGCCGCCGGAACCCCTCGATCGCCTCCGCGAACGCGGGCCCGGCCTGCTCCGGCTCGCCCATGAACAACCGCTGGTAGGCCATGCTGAACCGGTCGAGCGCCTCCAGCCACGGATCGCCGAGCATCACCATCCGCTCGCGCTGCGCGGCGACCCGGCCCGCGTCCGGGATCGGATTGATCATGGCCCACTGCACCAGCATCGCCGGGAGCCGGGGCGGGCCGCTCAGCCCGTCGGCGACCGCGGCGGCCGCCGCCAGGTGCTCCTCGATCTCACCGAGCGTCCCGGCGGCGCGCGCGTTGACGACCGCCACCACGTACTCCTCGGCCAGCCCGGCGGGCGGGGCGGTGCCGACCGCGCGCAGCACCTGCGCGGCGGGCTCGCCGAGCTCGCTGCGCAACCCGCGCAGCCACGCGTACCACGACATCGCCGCCAGCATCCGCAGCCCGCCCGCCGGATCGGCGCGGGCGAACCAGCGCAGCGCGGCCTGGAGGTTGCCGTGCTCGGTGCCCAGCCGCGCCATCCAGTCGAGCTGCCCGGCGCGGCGCAGCTCGGGGTCGGCCTCCTGCGCGAGGTCCAGGAAGCACCCGGCGTGGGCGCGCTGCGTCCGGTCCTGCTCCCCGGCCTCGGCGAGCCGTTCGGCGCCGAACGCGCGGACCGTCTCCAGCATCCGGTAGCGGCCGCCGTCGTCGACCTGCACCAGCGACTTGTCGGTGAGGCCGATCAGCAGGTCGTCGACCTCGACGGGGTCCATGCCGCAGACGCGGGCCGCGGTCTCCAGCGTCCAGCCGCCGGAGAAGACGGTGAGCCGCCGCGCCAGGGCGCGCTCGTCGGCGTCCAGCAGGTCCCAGCTCCACTCGACCACCGCGCGCAGCGTCTGGTGGCGGGGCGCGGCGGTGCGGTTGCCGCGCGACAGCAGCCGGAAGCGGTCGTCCAGCCGCGCGGCGACCTCGGTCACGGGCAGCGACCGGAGCCGCGCCGCCGCCAGTTCGATGGCCAGCGGCAGCCCGTCGAGGGCGCCGCAGATCCGCAGCACGGCGCCCACATTGTCATCCGTGACCGCGAAATCCGGCCGCACGGCCGAAGCGCGATCAGCGAACAACCGCACGGCCGGATATCCCAGGACATCGGAGGCGGGCGTCCGCGCGGGCGGCAGCGGCAAGGGCGGCAGCGGCCGCAGCTTCTCCCCGGTGATCCCCAGGGCCTCCCGGCTGGTGGCCAGCACGCGCAACCCGGGGCAGGCGGCCAGCAGCCGGTGCGTGAGCCGCGCCGCGTCCACGATCACATGTTCACAATTGTCCAGGATCAGCAGCAGCGGCCGCCCCGCCAGGGCGGCGGTCAGCCGCGCGACGGGGTCGGTTGGCTCGCTCCCGGGCCCCTGCAGCCCGTGCTCGCGCAGCCCCAGCGCCGCGAACAGCGCCCGGGGCAGCTCCCACCCCGCCCCGAGCGGGGAGAGATCGACGAAGCAGACCTCCCCGGCCTCCCGCAGCCCCGCCTCGATGGCGAGCCGCGTCTTGCCCGCCCCGCCGGGCCCGAGCAGCGTGACCAGCCGCCCCTCGGCGAGCATCCGCCCGACGCGCTTCAGCTCCTCCTCGCGCCCGACGAAGCTGGTGAGCTGGGCGGGCAGGTTGGAGACGGCGGCCTTGGCCGAAGCCTCCCCGCGCAGGATCGAGAGATGGACCTCGGCCAGTTCGCCCGACGGATCGGCCCCCAGCTCCTCCGCCAGGACCCGCCGCGCGTCCTCGAAGACGGCCAGCGCCTCGCCCTGCCTCCCGCCCGCGTAGAGCGCCCGCATGAGCAGCCCCCGGGCCCGCTCCCGCAGCGGATGGGCGTCGACGAGCTCCCGCAGCTCGCCCAACACGCCCTCGTACTGCCCCAAGGCGAGCTCGGCCTCGGCCCGGTCCTCGACGGCGGCGGCCCGGGCCTCCTCCAGCCGGGCGACCTGGCCCTCGGCGAAGGGCGCCCCGACATCGGCGAGCGCGGCCCCCCGCCACAGCCCCAGCGCCTCCCGCAGAAGGGCGGCGGCCCGCCCGTGCTCGCCCCCGCCGAGGGCCTGCCGCCCCTCCCGCGCGAGCCGCTCGAACCGGTGGACGTCGACGGCGTCCCGTTCGACCAGCAGCCGGTAGCCGGCCGGATGCCCCTCGACGAGCCCGGCGTCCCCCAACCCGCGCCGCAACCGCGACACCTGGGACTGCAGGGCGTTGGCGGCCCCGTCCGGCGGCTCCTCGCCGTACAGCCCGTCGATGAGCCGCTCCGAGGTGACGACCCGTCCCGCGTCCAGCAGGAGCAGGGCCAGCAACGCCCGGACGCGCGGCCCGCCGACCGGACGGGACTCACCGTGGACGCGTGCCTCGAGCGGGCCGAGAATGCCGAACTGCATGGCCCGATTGTGGCGTATCCCCTTAGCGTGGTGATCCCGGGCATCGAGGAGGATCCATGACCGAGATCCAGACCGTGACCGATTTCCTGAAGGCGCTGGAGGACCTGGACGTCGACCGCGCCCTGACCTACGCGGCCCCCGAGATCGTCTACCAGAACGTGCCGCTGCCCCCGGCCCGCGGCGCGCTCGCCGTGGAGCGGACCCTGCGCACGATGGCCCGCTACGGCACGGGCTTCGAGGCGCGGATCCACAACATCGCCGCCAACGGCCCCACGGTCCTGACCGAGCGGACCGACGTCCTGGAGGCGGGCCCCTGGAAGGCGAGGTTCTGGGTCTGCGGCACCTTCGAGGTCCACGACGGCAAGATCACGCTATGGCGGGACTACTTCGACTGGGCGACCCTCCTGACGGCGGGCGCCGTGGGGGCCGCGGAGGCGCTCCTCAGCCGATTCAAGCGCTGACCTGGAACAAAACGGAGCCGGTCACCGTTCAATCCAACGACGCGCGCTACGGCGCCGTCACGGCGCGGGGACCTCCGGGGGGAAGGCTCCCCGCGCCACCCTCACTTGGCGCGGCCCACGAGCCCGCACCCCGTGATCCTCCCCACACGCCCCCGGCTCCGGGCGCGAGGCCCCCAGGACGCCCCGTTCCCCGAAAGCGCGGGGGCCGTCGGAGGGAGAAGGCTCCCGCACTCGTCTTCCCGAAAATGATCTAGGCTTCGCGCGCGCCGCCCGGCACAATTCACCCCATGAAGGCATATGTCGGGGTGACTGACGGCGGCTGGGCGGCCTTTCTGGCCGCCCGCCCCGAACTGAACGAGGTCAACTTCTGGCGTCCCTCCACCCCGCAGACGTTCCGGGTCCTGACGGCGGGCGAGCCGTTCTACTTCAAATCCCGCTCCCCGGAGAACCGCGTCATCGGGGGCGGTTTCTACAGCGGCTTCGCGCTGCTGCCGCTGTCGGAGGCCTGGGAGCTCTACAGCGAGGGCAATGGAGCCGGCAGCCTCGCCCAGATGCGCACAGCGATCGGCCGATACCGCGGACCCATCGGGCCTGACGAGGACCCCGAGATCGGCTGCGTCCTCCTGCGGGACGTGCGTTTCTTTCCGCCCGAACTGCAGGTCGCCCCACCCCGGGACTTCAAGCTCAGCATCGTCCAGGGCAAGGGGTTCGACCTGGCCACCCACGCGGAGGCTCCCTATTTCCAGGACCTTTTGACCCGCCTGCTCGGTCAACGGGCGGACTTCGACGCCGCTCAGTCGTGGCGGCATTCCGGTCCCGTCTACGGCGACCCGCGCCTCACCCCGCAACGCTTGGGGCAGAAAGCCTTCAAAGCCGTGGTGCTGAACGCCTACCAGGGACGCTGCGCCATCACCGGCTCCCGCATCCGCCCGGCTCTCCAGGCGGCGCACATCCTCCCTCTTCCGGACGGAGGGGAGAACCGGCTCGACAACGGCCTACTCCTGCGTTCGGACGTGCACACGCTCTTCGACCGGGGCTACCTGGGCGTGGACACGAACTACCGTCTCCGGGTGAGCACGCGCCTGCGCGCCGACTTCGGCGATGGCGACTGGCTCTACGACCTTGAGGGCGAACCGGTCGCCGTACCGCTCAACCGCGCAGACCGTCCACGTCGGGACTTCCTGGAATGGCACGCTGAAACCGTTTTCAAGATGTCGTGACGCCCTCTCGCCGCCAGGTCACGGTTCAAGACCGCCCGCCCCGGTCCTTCTTCGACGTCGTTCTGCCATGTCAGGTGAGATCGGTGAGCAGCAAAGCGGGATCACTCAGCAGGGCTTTCAGACCGAGGAGCTCCTGTGGCAGGCGGACCCGGCGTATGAGCAGCTCCTGGGCGGGAGCCCGCAGCGGTTCCGGCAGCCACTCGCAAAGCAACGCGTAGTCCAGCCCGTTTCCCTTGTTGCTCCGGTCGGGCCGGTCGGCCTGGTGTCGTAGCAGGGCGGAGTAGCAAGAGGCCGCAGGACGGACGCCCGGCAGACCGGCCGCGGTCGCCACTGCCGCCGCCGTCGCGGCGATGCGCAGGCCCGCCAGGTCCAGGTCGCCGAAGTAGACGATCTCCTGCGGCGGCGGACACAGTTCGGACGCGCTCAGCACGCTGCCGCTGAACTGCTCACCGGCGCCCCAACCCACATGGGCGTCAGGGCGACCCTCCACGGGAAGCCCACGCAGCAGGGTCAGGACCGAGGTGTAGGTCGCCCGGTTCTCCAGAACCATCAGACGGGTCGGCCCCACCCCGTGGACATGCTGGGAGACGAATGGCAACGGAGGCTGGAAGCACGCCAGCAGTTCCAGGGAGAGGGCACCGGAGGTGAACAGCCTCCGGCTCAGCATCCGGTCGAGCGCCTTCTCGTCGCCGAACAGTTCGATGGAGCGCTCCTGCGCCGGGACGGGGACCCGTTCGTGGTCATCCCGCAACCAGCAGGCGATGCGTTCCAGCAGGTCGTATTCGTCCTGGCGGGTGGCGACGCGTCCGGCGGCCTCAAGCAGGTGCGGCCAGACGCGCGGTGCGGGCTTGGGACGTCCCGGCGGAGGAGCGGTGCTGCGCAGGACCCACAAAGGCAGCGGTGGACTGCTCCTGCGATCCCAGCCCGTCCGGGAACCTTCGGCGGGAAAGGTGACGTGCCCGTTCTGGGCCAACGTGTCGAGCGCCGCCCGCAACCGGGCGGTGCCCTGCGGGTCGCCGAGCAGCGAGGGGTCGAAGGCGTGAGCCTGGACGAGCAGCACGTCGAGATCGACGCGCTTGCCGTGACTTGTCGCTATCACTCGGGCGAGGGCGGTCGTAAGAGCCGGTGTCAAGCGTCGTCCTCGGTGCGGCCGTCCACGCTCCACCGGTGGTCGGCATGGGCGGTCCGTACTCCGCTGAGGGTGCCGGTCACGGTCGGCTCGCCGGGGCCGGGGCCCTCCGCGACGATGTAGCGGCGGCTGCGTGTACCGCCCTCGCGGTTGTCCAGGCGGATGATGTTGGGGAACTGGACGACGGCCGCCGGATCCTTGACACCGGTGGTGTAGACGAGCTGCACCTTGTGGGCCGCGGCGACGTCCCGTTGCATCCGCACCAGCGGCGCGGACGAGGCACGGCCGATCGGGTTGTCCAGGAGCAGTACGCCGCCGGACCGGCGGCCGGCCCCGGACGCGAGCGCGCGCAACGAGGCCAGGGTGCAGTACAGCGCGACGCACACCGTCAGCTTCTCACCGCCTGACCACTTGGCCAGCAGGCTGATGTCCTCGGTGGTGGCGACGGCGTCGTCCGTCGGTTTGAGCACCTTGATGGTGAAGCCCCGGGGACCCGCCGACTCGTGCAGGGCCGCCTTGAGCAGTGGCATTCCCTCGGGACGGGTGCCCTGGGAGATGAAGCGGTCGATGACGCGTTCGGCGTAGACCCTCAGGTCAGCCTCGGCGGGCTGCTCGAAGGCGATGCGCAGCACCTTCTTGCCCGCCCAAGATCCCCGTGCGGTCGGCATGTGGGAGGCGCGCTCGGCCCGCCGCAGCGTGTCCATGCCCTGTTTCACCAGATCGGCCAAGGCTTCGCTGATGATGAGCTGGTCCTTGGCGATGGCGTCGAGTTCGTCGGTGAGCGTCTGGGCACGCAGCCGCAGCCGCCGCGCGAGGTCGTCCGCCTGGCGGCCGAGGACGGGGGCCGGATCGTGCAGGGTCCGGTCCTTGATCGGGCCGGTGACATCGGGATAGCCGGTCGCCGCCTGGCGGAGGCCGTCGATGGCGTCGGCGAACCGGCCGTCGGCGTCCTCACGGCGCGCACGGGCTGAGTCGATGCGCTCGTTCACTCGTCGTGCCGCGTTTGTGGCGCTCACCTGGTCTCCTGCGAAGGGATCGGCCACCGAACCCGGCTCGGGAAGCAAGGACACCAGCGTGGTGAACCCCTCTTCCCGAGTCCGGGCGGCCGTGATCTGGACGTCCAGGGCATCGATCCGGGTCTCGGCCTCGTTGATGTGCTCGTGCATCCGCTGGCCGATGCCCTCCTGCTCCTCCGCCAACTCGTGGGCCTGCCGGGAGGTCGTGGGAACGACGGGCAGGGTCCGCCGAGGGGGCTCCCGGTGCCGTTGCTCGACGTCCCTGAGTTCCCGTTCGCGTTCACTGACCTGGCTGGCGGCGCGTCCGCATGCGCTGATGCAGGTGCGTTCCTCGTCACGGGCCTTCGCGAGCGCGGTCGCTCGCAGTCCGGGCTCCTGCCCCTGAGGAGAGGCCAACAGTTCCTCGGCCAAACGATGATCGGCGGGCGGAAACGGCTGGAGTTCACGCTTGGCCTTGGCGACTTCGGCGGTGAGCCGCTGAACGCGGGCGAACAGCACCGACTGCGCGGCACGTACTTCCAGGCCGCGCTGCGCCCCCTCCCACTGCCGTCGCAAGGCGTCCAGGGGGACGCCGGGATCGTCGGCCACGTCGGCATCGGAGCCGGCCACCGACAGGGCGGCGGCCTCACCGCGAAGGCCCATCGCGCGCTCGTCCTCTCGGCGCGCGGTGTTGGCGAGATCGTTGGCGGCGTTGCGGTGGTCGAGCGCCGCCTGCCGGTGCCGCTTCACACGGGCGCTCGCGTCAGCGGCACGTTGCTCGGCGTCCTCCTTCTGGGTCAGCCATTCCCGACTCTGCGCCAGAACAGGCAGAAGTTCGTCGAGCCAGGAGAGCGCCTTTTCCAGGGTGCGCCGCTCGGCTTCCAACGCAGCCCGGGTCGCCTCATCGAGCCGGTCGGCGTCGTGCAACGACGCGACCTCGGCACGATGCCCGGCCCTGGTCTCGTCGATCTCCCGCAACCTGGCGTCGAGCGTCTCGATCTCGTCCTTCAAGGACTCCAGGTGCCCCTGGGGGCACTTGCTGAGGAAGTCCTCCAACGCGGCGTGCAGGTCCTGGTCGGCGGCTCGCCGCGCGAGGAGCTCTTTCTCCAGCAGCACGGCGGCCTTGGCCCGCTCCTTCAGGTGCACGACGGCCGATTCCGCCGCGTCGGTGTCGACCAGGCCCGGCTCCAGTCGCTCCCAGGCGGGGCGGACGCCGTCACCGGGCTCACCTTCGCCGTGTACGAGGACGTCGGCGTCACGCGCCGAGAAGACGCCCACCAGGCACGTGGTGACGACGGCCTGTCCCTCCAGAAGTCGGACGGCCTCCTCCACCGCGCCGGTGGGGACGATGACGCCACTGCCCAACCGGGCCAGATGCGGGTCGCCGAGCGCGGTGAGCAGGCGGTCGGCGGGCAGGACGTCACGCAGGTGGGCCCAGCCCGGCTGGGCCGGGATCCCGGCCTCGGTCAGCATCTGCGCGACCCGTTCGGCGTCCAGGCTGGTCGGCAGGAGGGCGTTGCGCTCCTGGGCCTCGATCGTGCGCTGGTCGGCGTGCTGTTCCGCGCGTCGCCGGATCCGCTCGTTGTCGGCGGCGATCACGGCGTTCTCCAGCCGGCGCGCCAGCGCGGGGCCTTCGCCCCACAGGTCGAGCGGCTGCTCCTCGGTGGCCTCGGCCAGCTCACGCAACCGCGCGGATCCGCTCAGCAGTTCCTGGGCGGCGAGCAACTTGTCACGGCGCTCGGTGGCACGGGTACGTGCGCCCAAGGCGTCGTTGCGTTCGGTGGTGAGTCCGGCCTCCCGTTCCGAGATCTCGTCACGCCGTCGTCGTCGTGCCTCGGCCCGCTCCCTGAGGTCGGCGAAGGTCTGGTCCTGTTCCCCCTGCACGTTTACCAGCGTGGCGCGGTGGGCGGTGGCGTCGGTGTTCTCGGCGGGCAGGAAGCGTTTGGTGACGCCGAGGCGCTTGCGCTTGGCCAGTTCCTGGAGTTTGGTGTCGGCGGTCGTCGCGTCACGGGCGGCCGTGTCCTTGTCCTGCTGAGCCTTTTCAGCCAGCGCCTCGCGTTCCTCGGCCTGCTCCAACTCGTCAGCGCAGCGCTGCTCGGCCTGCGCGGCCGTCTCTCCAGAGGCTTCGGCCAGCCGGCTCAGCCTGGCGCGCAGGACGGCCGAATGACGAGCCAGTTCGGCCCGCAGCGGCGCGATCTCCGCTTCCTCAGCGGCCGCTTCCACCTCGGCCATGTCGAGTTCGGCGCACAGATCGCGGAACTCGGCGAGCCGTTGGGCCAGTTCCCACCCCCGGACGGCTGCTTGAGCCAGGCTTGCGTTCCGCACGGCGTCCTGCTCGGCCTGCTCCGCTTCGGAGACCAGCAACCGTGCCTGCGCACGCCGGTACAGGTAGGCGAGATCGGTGGCGCTGGAGCGCTCGGAGTAGATCCGGGACAGCCCTTCGACCAGGATCTTGCGTTCGTCGGCGAGGTCCTGCTGGGTCTGCTTGGCCGCGCTGACCGTCGCGGCGAAGGAAGAAGCGAGCGTGGCCGCCTCGGCGAAGCGCTCGTCGAACGCCTTCGCCGCCTCATGCGACTCGGTGTGCCGGGCGGCCACCTGGTCCAGATGCGCGGCGGCGTCCTGGCAGAAGTCGCGTTCGGTGATTTTGCGGGGCTTGGCGGCCAGAAGCCTGGTCACCGTGCTCAGCCGGCCGGCGACGCTCTCGGGACCCTCGGGCTGGGTGGTCAGGTCCAGCAGGAAGTCCACGAACTCCTTCGCCGACCGGAACTTGAAGAGGTCCTCGACGCCGCCCTCGACATGGTTCATCTGCTTCTGGGTGCGGAAGATCGCCGGGTCGAGCCCCCGGTCCTGCAGGGCCTGGCTCCACTCGGCCTGTTTGCCGGTCTCGACCAGCCGGGTGTGCCGGTCGTGCGACTGGGCGAGGGCGCGCAACACGGCGATGAAGTCGGTGAGGTTGCGGGAGCGGCCTTCATCGTCCAGGACCGGCAAGGTGGCGAGGTCCAGAACGCCGGACATCGGATGGAAGGCGTAGAAGCGGGTGTTCAGGCGTTCGCGCGCCTGGGCCGCGTCGGCCGGTCGGCGCAGTCCGTCCCATTCATGGACAGCGCCGGTGACCAGCGCGCCGTCGACATCGCCGAGCAGGGAGCGGGAGGTGCCCAGCGGATGCCACAACGCCATCACGTGCGAGGTGTCGCCGGTGTCCACGTAGTCGGTGAGCGAGCGCCGGACCGTACGGCCCATGAAGTCCCGCGCCCCTGGCAGCAGCATCGCGTAGAACAGCGACAGGATGCTGGACTTGCCTCCGCCGTTGCGCAGCCACACCACCGAGTCGTGCGGGACGCGTCCGCCGTCCTCGGGAGCGGTGAAGTCGAGCGTTAGATCGGTGAAGCGGGCGCTGCGCTCGCCGATGGAGCGGAACCGCAACGCGGTCAACTGGTAGCTCATGTGGGGGAACCGCCTTCCGCCGCGGTCCCCGCATGGGGACGGCGCTGGATCTCTGCGATGAAGGTGTAGGCACGTTCGAGCGCCATCTCCTTGGCCTGGACGCGGAAGCGCTCGGTCAGCGTCCACGCGGGCTCGGCGGCGCTCTGGTCGAGGCGGGCCAGATGGTGGGCGCTCAGCCAACCCAGCACGTTGTGCACCCAGTACCGGGTGCAGGTCTTCTTCAAGCGCCCCGAGCCCGCGCCCTGATTGCCATGGGCGACGGACTCCATGTCGGCGTAGATCCGCCAGGCGTCGTCGAGGCCCTGCTCAGGGATCTTCTCGCCGGCCGCGTCGTGCGACCGCAGCCGGTCGCACAGATCGTGCAGCCAGCCGTCCAGATCACGCGCCACCACATGCCGGACGCGGTCGTCCTCCATCTCCTCCGCGCTCGGATAGGCGAAGGCGACCAGGCCCGCCAGGACCAGGCCGACCAGGAGCTTGCCCTGATCGTCGGAGACGTGGGGCATGTCGGAGATCCGGAACGCCAGCGGCGACTCCTGCTCCACGCCCAGCACGAGGCCGAAGTCGCCGTCGGACAGGGGACGTGCGCCCAGGCCGTGCAGGATCGCATCGACGGCGTCCTTCAGATCGCGTTCGGTCCGGTAACGGCCCAGGACACGCCGGTATTCGGGGGTGCGTCCCGGTCGTCGGCCCGGCTGCAGCGCGAACCCGATCAGGATGCCGATGTCGGTGTAGTCGGTCTGCGCAAGGCTCATGGAAGGTCCTCAGGGTGAGGCTCGTGGTGGTCGGGTGGGGAAGGGGCCAGGGCGGCGAGCGTGTTCGCGTCGGGTGCGACGATGAGGTCGTCGCCGTCCCAGCCGGGCAGGTCCAGCCGCCGACCGTCCAGGCCGACGACGGTCCGGGGGCCGAGGATGCGGGCCATCACGTCGTCGGTCATGCGGGAGGCGTCCTCCGGATCACCGGGGGCGTAGGCCCAGTCGACGGCGAGCGCGACGACTTCGGCGCCCTCCAACCGGAGGAGCGGCCAAGGTTCGTCGGTGTCGTGGAGACACGCGTCGATCAGGGTGGACAGCCGTGCGGGAAGCCCGACCCGTCCCACCGCCCGGATGGCCACCGCGATGACCTCCTCCGGGATGAACGGCGGGCTCGGGCGGGTGAGGTCGGTCTCGTCGATGCCGGCGGTGCCGACGCTGCGTTCGGGACGGGACCACAGATCGTGGACGAGGCGGTAGAGCCGGGGGAGCCGGGGAGGGTACGGCCCGAACATGTCGGTGGTGAACCGCAGCAGTGCTTCCAGGGCGTCGCCCCGACGGAGTTCGAGCAGCGGCAGCAGCACCTGCTCCTGCGGATCGGGTGCGTTGATGAGCGCCGGGGGACGGAACGACTGGCGTTCCTGTTCCTCCAGGAAAACCGTGCGCGCGTTGATGACGCGCGCGTGGAGTTCCTCGTGTCGACGCCGGCATTCACGCAGCAGCCGGTCGACGCGGAGGGCGGCATCGACGATTCTGGGATCCCTGCCCGAAAGGGCGTCCTGTGCCCTCTCGAGAAGCCGACGTTCGGCTTCGATCCGCTCTCGAATATGTGTTCGCGAATGCGCGAGCCGGTCCGGGATCGCGGTCCGCCATTCCCCCTCGACCGTGCGGAGATCGCGCCGGGTCCGTTTGAGCAGGTCGTCGAGTTCGTTCGCCAGCCGGACCGACAGCAGTCGGGCCTGTTCGGCGGTGATACGGGCGGATCCGAAGTCGTTGCGCGCGAGCTGGCGCTCCAGGACCAGCTCGTTGGCCGCCTGAGCGTCCTGCACGTCGAACGAGAGGCCGCCGAGCAGTGCGTTGATGGCGTCATCGCTGGCGTGCAGCACGTTCTCGCCGCGTGTGGGGTCGTCGTGCTCGGTGAGCAGGACGAAGGAGACCTCGCGCTTGTGGTGCCCTCCGTGGGGGTCGGTGTAGTCGCTGATGCGGTAGCGGAACGGCCCCTCCCGTCCGGCGCGGTTGAGCAGGGCGTTCACCACGAAGACGGCGACCTCGTGATGCTCCTCGGCGGGGCGGTCGGGTGCCGCGCGTGCGGCCAGGTCGCGCAGCGTGGTCACCACGTCGGCCCGGGTGGCCTCCAGTTCGAGCCCCTGGCGAGTGATCACGGCATCGACCGCGGCCAGCGCCAGGGTGACGATGTCGTAGGTGTCGGACGGCCACCCCTTGCGTCGGGCGGCCTCCGCCGCCTCGACGATGGGGGCGAAGCGGAGGAAGGCCGCGACCCGGCTGGGGAATTCCGGATCCTCGGCGCCCCAGCCGGTCGCATCCCCGTCGGCGGGCGGCTCGGAGGGCGGATTTTCATCCGGTTCATCCAGGATGGGAAATTCCGTTACCATCCGGGCCGCCTTTCCTGGCATCGCCGACTTGAGCGCAGGTTAACCCGCGTCTCTGACAGAAAACACAACAACGCTGCAAACTGGTCTCAGGGAAGGATTCGAAAAGCAGGGTCGGGCCGGTCCCTGACGTCACTCCGCCCGCCTCAGCGGTTGCCGAGGGGGATGGTGACGCCGCCGGAGAACAGCGAGTCGTGCAGTTCGATCGCCTTCAGCTTCACGCCGCGCGGCACGTCGAAGACGAGAACGCCGTTCACCGCGTTCCCGGGGTTGATGTTCTCGAACAGCGACCGGGCGTTGTCGTTCATCATCAGCGCTGCCCCGGCGTCGGCCTCGAACTTGCGGCCCTGGGTGTCGAACAGCGTCTGGTTGGCGCTCGCGAACGTGCGGGCCGACCCGCCGATGTTGGCGACCTTCACGTGGACGAGCACGAACTGGCCCTGCGCGTCCTGCCCGATGTACTCGTTGCCGACCCGCCGCACGCCCTTCTTCACCTTGGTGACGGTGAAGGCGAACTTGCCGTCGCGGTACTCGCGCCCGACGCCGTTGGTCACCTTGGGCGGAGCCTTCTTCGCCGCCGGCTTCTCGCCGGGCGCCGCCTTGGCACCGCCCTCGGCGGCCTT
Source organism: Spirillospora sp. CA-253888 (assembly GCA_050936435.1). Classification (GTDB taxonomy): domain Bacteria; phylum Actinomycetota; class Actinomycetes; order Streptosporangiales; family Streptosporangiaceae; genus Spirillospora. The sequence goes on along the minus strand of JBNJMT010000001.1, from coordinate 777,546 downwards.
GGCCGACGCGCCGGAGGAGGGCGTGCCGGTCGTCTTGCCCGCGCCGCCACCGACGATGGCCGCGCAGGCGCCCATCATCACGAACAGCGTCGCCAGCACCGCGAACGCGATCAGGCATCCCTTCGCCGCCCCGCCCTTCTTCCGGGCGGGCGGCATCGGGTAGCCCGGCTGCGGCGGGACGGGGGAGGCGTACGGCTGGTTGGGGTTCACAGGGATCTCCTGGAGGTCAGGCGGCCAGACCGTGCGCGTCGGCGCGGTCGTGCCAGTCGATGAGGAAGGCGCGCACCAGACCCTCGGCGCGCGGGACGACGTCGAACTTCTCGGTGACCCGCCGCCGCGCGATCTTGGCGAGCGAGTCGGCGGTCTCGTTCAGGGGGTGACCGGTGTGCGCCTTGACGTGCTCGGCCCGCAGCCCGGGGCGGTCGCGGACGCGCTGGGCCAGGCCCGCCAGCTCCGGCAATTCGGCGGGCACCGGCGTGGTGTCGCCGTTCTGCCAGGCCCGCAGCAGGCGCAGCGCGGACAGGCTGTCGATGAGCAGGAGCAGCGGCCGATCCGCTTCAAGGCCGTCGAGCAGGAAGGCCACCGCGCGCAGTTCGTTCACCAGGACGCGGGACGGGCCGTCCGGGTCCGGGCGGGCCGACCGTCGACCGCGCGCCCCCCATCGCCCGTCACTGGTGACGTAGCCGATGCCCCAGGCGCCCTTCTTCCAGCTCGCGTCGGTGGCCGCGACCAGATCGCCGGGCAGCGCGGCCCATTCGGCGAGCTGCCCCTGCGAGCACAGCCGATCCCGCTTGCAAGGGGCGTACGGCACGTGGGGACAGCCCGTGGCGTGCGTTCCGTGGTCCACGTAGTGCTCGGCCTCGATCAGCAGCAGTTCGGCCCATTCCAGGTCGCCGTATCGGGCGGCTGCGAAGCACAGACCGAGCGTGTGCCGCGTCACCGCGCAGCAGTGACAGCTGTGCGCACGGGTGGCGGCCGCACGCATCCGCTGGGCGCGGTCGGCCAGCGGGGCGGGCAACAGCAGTCGGTCGGCCTCGAAGTGGCGGAGGGGCATCGTCGTCATGGTGAGCTCCGTTCACAGGGGGTTCGGCGGCTCGCGACGTTCACATCAAAGCACATGGCATCTGTGAACACAATAGACCAACATGCGGCCTCAGAATGTGAACAGGCGCCTTGGGCTCGGCGATGAAGATCCCGCTCCCGCTCTCCTCGGAAGGCCGCTCGTCCGACCGAGGGAGAAGAGGTCGATCAAGCAGGCCGTGGAGATCCGTCACGTCCTCGACGTCGCCGCCCTTCCGCTGGAGACGCGACGGACGGCGGCAAGGGCGAGCGACGTCGATCGTTCATGCTTCGCTCGGGCTCGCCCCGCTCGTTGTGCGACCGCCCGCCGGACGGCGGGATCGACGGATCGGCCGAGCGGGACGGCCGTCCTTCGCTGTGAGAGGCCATGGAGGCGGAGACATCACGCCTAGGCTGTGAACTAAATCAACTTGGCTGATATAGGTTGAGGAACGCCCGGACGTGTAGCGTGAACATCCCGAGCCGCCGCCGGGCGGCGCCTGAGCCGAGGAGGCCGCATGGCACAGGACGCGACGGTGACCGCCGCCGACATCGCCCGTCTGGCCGGCGTCGGCCGGGCCGCCGTCAGCAACTGGCGCAAGCGGCACGACGACTTCCCCCAACCGGTCGGCGGCACCGCCACCAGCCCCTCCTTCTCCCTCGCCGAGATCCAGGGCTGGCTGCGCGACCAGGGCAAGCTCAAGGAGTCCACGGCCGACGAGCACCTGTGGCAGGAACTGCGCAGAGCAGCCGACCAAGCCGAACTGGCCGACGTCCTCACCCTGGCCGGCGCGTTCCTGCTCTACCTGCACCGCGGCCCCAAGGACTGGGCCGCCCACGCGCCCCTCCCGGACGACCGCCTCGCCGAAGCGCTGCCCGCCGCCGTCGCCAACGTCCTCAACGGCCTGCCCGGCGGCCGGCCCTTTCCCGACTCCCTCGCCGTCGAGCACATCCCGGTCGTCCGCCGCCTGGCCGACCTGTCCGCCGAACGCGGCCCCCGCCAGACCTTCGAGTTCCTCCGCGAGCGCTACCTCGACCTGCACAAACGCCGCTCCTACGAGACGCCGCCCGAAGTCGTCCGCCTGGTGATGGGACTGGCCGACCTCGACGCCGCGACCGTTCTTGACCCCGCCTGCGGCTCGGGCGGCTTCCTGCTGGGCGCCCTCGAAGACCTGGCCCCCCAACGCCTCCTCGGCCAAGAGATCGACCAGGACCTGGCCCGCCTCACCGCGCTCCGCCTGGCCCTGCGCACCCCCGACGCCGAGATCGACGCCGGCGACTCCCTGCGCGCCGACGCCTTCCCCGGCGTCGAAGCCGACCTGGTCGCCACCGCCCCGCCGTTCAACGATCGCAACTGGGGCTACGACGACCTGACCGCCGACCCCCGCTGGGAGTACGGCCTCCCGCCGCGCACCGAACCCGAACTGGCCTGGGTCCAGCACGCCCTGTCGCACTGCCGCCCCGGCGCTCCGGCGATCGTGCTGATGCCGCCCGCCGCCGCCAACCGCCGCGCGGGCCGCCGCATCCGTCTCCAGCTCCTGCGCCGGGGCGCCCTTCGCGCCGTCATCACGCTGCCGCTCGGCGCCGTCCCCAACATGGCCGTCCCCCTCAACCTGTGGGTGCTGCGCCGCCCCGACCCGTCCGAACGCCCGCCCAGCCAGGTCCTGATGGCCGACACCGGCGGCGACCCGAACGCCGACTACACCGCCCAGGCCCTCGCCGACTGGCGCCGCTTCAGCGACGACCCCGAAGGCGACCTGGACGAACCCGGCCGCGCCCGCGCCGTCCGCATCATCGACCTGCTGGACGAGGAGGTCGACCTCACCCCGGCCCGCCACATCACCCAGCCGGTCGCGGCCCCCGCCGTGGAACGCGTCACCGAACGCCGCACCGAGACCCTCGATCTCCTGGCGGGCCTGGCCGACCTGCTCCCCGAAGTGGAAGCAGCCGCCGAACCCTTCGACGCGCCCCTGCTCCCCATCGCCGAACTGACCCGCATGGGCCTGCTGACCGTCCACCAGGCAGCCCCGAAACTCCGCGTCTCCGACACCGAGACCCCGGACGCGCCCCCGCACCTGACCCGCGTCCTAACGGCCGAGGACGTCCTGGCAGGCCGCCCGCCAAGCCGCGTCCTGGACGACCCGGGCGACGACGACCCCACGACCCTGCGCAAGGGCGACGTCGTCGTCCCCACCCTGATCCGCACCCCCGCCGCCCAGGTCGTCACCGAGCCAGGCGCCGTCCTAGGCCGCCACCTCTTCCTCCTGCGCCCCGACCCGGCCCTGCTCGACCCCGACTATCTGGCTGGCATTCTGCGCAGCTCCCTCAACCTGCGCCACTACTCGACACTCTCGTCGAGCTACCGAGTGGACGTCCGCCGAGCCGAGATCCCCCTGCTCGCCATCGACGACCAACGCCGTTACGGGCAGGTGTTCCAACGTCTTGACACCTTTGTGACAAATCTGCGGCGCGCCGCCGAACTGGGCACGGACCTGGCCCGCCTCATCAACGACGGACTGGTTGACGCCAGCCTGCGACCGGGTACGGCCACACCGGCCAGCGAATCTCCGTCCGGCCGGTGACATGCGGACCACCGCCCTGATTCTCGGGACCATCAGCCGACACCTGGGAAAATGATCCCGGCAGGATGTCCTTGGTGGAAAGCGGTCTGCTCCGGAGCCCCTGTGGGCCGCAAGCCGCGGACAGGGCGCCGGCCGATGACCCGTGCGCCGTTCGCCAACCTGGTCCCAGGCTCTGACCACCGGTTCTACGATGGAACACCCCGGACGAGGAGCAAAGGAGCAGCGTTGGAGATCGGCAGGCAGGAGGCGACGCCGTTCGCCCTCGGCGCGCGGATCGAGGCCCGCGACGCCGAGTGGACGGTACGCACCTGCACGCCCACCGCTCACGACGGCCACATGATCCGCGCGGTGGACGCGCCGGAGTTCGTCCGCGAGGGGGACTCGGTGCTCCGCACCGCCGTCGCCACCCCGCAGCGGGTGCCGGATGGGAAGACATGAGCGGCTGGGACCGGCCGCCGTCCCCCACGGGCGAGACGCGGGTCGGTGTCTTCTACGACGGCGGCTGGTTCCACCACCTGTCCAGCTACATCGCCAACCACTCCACGTGGCGGTCGGGGCTGGCGCTACAAGGCGTGCACGACATGCTGCGCTGGTACCTGGCGCAGAAGACCGGCCGACCGCTCGACAGCATCGTCATCACTCAGAAGCACTTCGTGCGGGGGCGGCGCGGGGACGCGCCCAACCCGTTCGACGCCGTCCTGGACGCCGAGGGCGTCGTGCGGCACGACGTGACGGTGAACGTTGCGCAGGAGAAGGGCGCCGACGTCCACCTGGCGCTGGAGACCTTCCAGCAGGCGGTGACCGCGCCGCTGGACGTGGTCGCGCTCATCACCGGCGACGCCGACTTCGTGCCGCTCGTGCAGCGGCTGCACCGCTTCAAGGTGAAGGTGCTGCTGCCCACCATCGACGTGACGTTCTTCGACGCCGCCGGAAAGCGCTGGGACCTGGCCTGCTCCAGTGCCCTGGCCGCCGCGGCCGACCACACTCCCACCTGGACCGAGCTGATCGGTGATGCATTGCGCCCCGGCTACGCACTGGCCTACCCGCTCATGAGCGCCGCCCGGACCGGCGACCCCGGCGACGGCGTCGGCCCCGACGGCTACCGGCGCGGCACCGTCAACCGGTGGGATCCCGGGCAGGAGTACGGCTTCATACAGGACGACCTGAAGCGCAGCTGGTTCGTCTCCCGCGGCCAGCTTGTCGGCGGTCGCACCGAACTGGAGAAGGGGCAGCGGGTCGCGTTCCTGGGGGAGTTCGTCAGGCCCGAGGGCAAGAGCCACCCGCCCGCGCTGGGCGTGCGTCCCATCGAACCCGGCACGGAAGACGGCCCGGTGCGCGAGAAGGACCCGGTGGAATTCCTCTACGAGCGCCTGGCCGAGGAGGAACGCCTCGCGCGGGCCGCCGCCGAGGCCACCGAGGACTTCGCCGCGAACGTCCACCGCCTGGTGTCGGACGCGGACGTCGAACTCATGAACTTCATGGCCCGCCAGGACCCGACGCGGGCCCTGGCCGACATCGCCGCCCGGACCGAGATCATTCGGCTGCACACCTCGGGCGAGGGTGAGGCGCTGGACAACGGCCGCACCACCGCCGGCATCGGCCGCTGCCCCATCTGCGACGAGGCCGACCACCCCTGCACGACCGTCCGGCTGCTCGCCAGCGTCTACGAGAACCACCCCGATTACCGCCAGGAATGGGGAGCATGATCTACAACGCCGCAAGGGAGGCTGCGTCGGACTTCGGCGACCGCTATACGAAGGAAGTCGCGCTCGGTGTCGGTGGCATGGGGGAGATCTGGGAGGGCCGCGACACCCGGCTCGGCCGCAATGTGGCGATCAAGGTCATCCGCCGCGACCTGCAGTCCGACCCCGTGGAGGCCGAACGGCGCTTCCGCCGGGAGGCCAAGATCCTCGCCCGGCTGAACCACCCCGGCATCCCCGCGATCCACGACTTCGGCAGCCAGGACGGCGACCTCTACCTCGTCATGGAGCTGGTCCCCCACGCCTCGGGGCTGCAACACCTGATCACCGAACGGCACCCGGACAGGGTGCCGGTGCCGTGGGTCGCCGCGATCGGCGCGCAGGTGTGCGCCGCCGTCTCCGCGGCGCACACCGCCGGACTCGTCCACCGCGACCTCAAGCCCGCCAACATCGTGCTGGGGCGCGAAGGCCGCGTCACGGTCCTGGACTTCGGCGTCGCCACCGCCATCGGGGACGACACCGACCTCTCCAAGATCACAACGGGCGGGGCCACTCCCGGCACCGCCTTCTACTGCGCTCCCGAACTGGCCGAGGAGGACACCCGTCCCGACGCGCGCAGCGACCTCTACGGCCTCGGTTGCGTGCTGTACGAACTGCTGGCGGGCCACCGGGTCTTCGAGAGCAGGACGCCCGCGGACGAGTTCGTGCGGCACCTGACCGAACCACCGCCGCCCCTGGCCCGCGCGGACGTCCCCGACGCCCTCGCGGGACTGGTCCTGGCGCTGCTGGCCAAGGACCCGGCCCACCGCCCCGCTGGCGCGGCCGAGGTATTCGCCGGACTGCTGCCGCACGTACGCGACCTGCCGCCGCTGCCCGGCTTCGTGAATCGGCCGGACTCAGCACCCGACCCCGTCCGCCTGTACGCCGAGGTCGTCGCCCGCCTCTGACCGGGCCCGCCCCTCACCCGGCGAAGCCGCCTTCCTCGTCCTCGGCCTGCTCCAGCCGCCTGATCAGGTCGCCGATCTCGCGCGTCTCCGGATGCTGAGGTCCGTACAGGACGGCCATGTCCTGGTACAGCTCCCGGAGCTGCGGGACGACCTCTTCGATCCGCTGCTCGGCCAGCAGCAGCATGGCGATGTCCCGCCGCAGGCCCAACACGTCCTGGGAGCCGTCCCCCTGCACGGCGCGGTAGCCCGACAGCACCTCGCGGAACTGGCGCAGCGCCACCGTGGACTCTCCGAGCTGCGCCCGGCAGTGGGCGGCCTGGCGGCGGCACTCCAGCACGTTGTCGTCGAGCGGGCCGCGCGAACGCGCGAACGCCGCGGCGAGCCGATCGAACTCCGGCGCGGCGCGGCGCACGTCCCCGGCGAGGACCAGGGCGGCGGCCCGCGTCTGCCGAAGCTCCAGCACCCGCTCGTTCTCCGGGCCGATGACCGGCGCCGCCCGATCGACAGCGGCCTGGAGCACCTCGGCGGCCTGGCTGAACCGCTGCGCGTCCAGCAGGTCGTACGCTTCGGCGAACGCGACCTGGATCGCGTCCCGGACGCCGGTGGGAGCGGTCAGCGAGACCGGCTCCACCCGCGTCTCGGCAACGGGCTGGGGCTCGGGAACGCTGCGCGCCAGCGGGGCCAGCGGCATCCGGTAGGGGCGCGTCGGGTCGGGCGCGTCGTCCGGAGCCTGTTCGCCGGGGGCCAGGCCCGTCGAACCACGGTCGGGCAGGAACGGCACCAGCCGGTCGTAGACCTCCTGGGCGTCGGCGGGACGCTGGTCGGGGGTCTTCTGCAACAGGTGCAGGACCAAGGCTTCCAACGCTTCGGGCACATCCGGCCGGGGTCCGCGCAGCGGCGGCGGGGCCTTCTGCAGGTGCGTGTACATCATCTGGGCCTGGGAGCCGCCGACCAGCGCCCGCCCCGACAGCAGTTCGTGCAGGACACAGCCGAGGGCGTACAGGTCGGTGCGCGGACTGACCTGCGCTCCCTTGATCTGCTCGGGGGCCATGTAGGGCATCGTGCCGACGAGGAGGCCGGCCTCGGTGATCCGGGTTCCGTCGCCGTCCAGCACGGCCGTGATCCCGAAGTCCAGCAGCTTCACCGTGCCGTCGGCGGCCACCATGATGTTGCTCGGCTTGATGTCGCGGTGGACGGCGGGGATCGCGTGCGCGTACGACAGCACCGTGCACACCTGCGCGGCCACCACGTCGCCGCCTCGTTCAAGACCGAGCACGAGGGAACGCTGGTCCCCTTCTCCCAGTTCGTCCAGGCCGCAAGCGGCGGCTCACCAAGACCGCCCCCGAGCTGATCACCCTGTCCGCACTGCGGGTGCTGGTGGACACCACCCTCTTCGGCTGCAGCGGCATCGGGCGCTCCTTGGCGACCGTCCGCGAGGAGGACCTGCCCGAGGGGAGCACGCCCGAGCAGGTCGAGCGGGAGATCATCGCGCTGCTGTCGGGCCTGCTCGAAGACCTCTATCCGTACCTCGCCGCGCGGTCGGCGGTCTCCGCGCCCGCCGTCGTGGCGGGTCTGGGCATCGCCGCGCACGAGGCCACCAGTTGGAGCCGGGGCGGTGTGACGAGCAGCGAGCTGCGGACCTGCTCGCGGACGTGCGCTGGGAGCGTGAGGCGCGCTACTGGGAGAACGTGGCGGCGAAGTCCACCGCGTCCGGTTCGCTGAACTTCGGCGGCGGCGCGAAGGACGCCGGAGGCCGGGTCGCCGCCGCCCTGCTGTTCTCCGACACCGAGACAGGCCGCCAGATCCGCGGCCTGCGGTGATGTGACGGCGGTTCCGGTCCACCCCTGATGGCGGGTGGACCGGATGCGTCTGTTGCTACCGGGCGCGGAGTTCGGCGAGAACGGATGCCCACTGCGAACGGGTGAGTTCCAGCGGTGGAACGGCAAGGTCGGCCTTGGAGTCCCGAACGCCGATCGTGCCGTCTACGGCGCGTCCCACTTCGACGCAGTTGCCGTCGGGGTCGCTATGCCGCGACTTGCGCCAGCTTGTGTAGTGCTTGCTCATGTCTCCGATCCTGTCTGCTCGGAGAGTGAGTCTGCTAGCTCTCCGAGAAAGGAGAGGCTGTCGGCGGGAGACAACGCCGCCTCGCGAAGACGGTCGTACATTGCGATGTACCGAGTCAGGTCCTTGCGCTGGTCGAGTACGAGATCGGTGGTGACGGTGTCCACCACTGCCAACGGCGGATCGCCGCGCTCGGGAAACGTGTAGAGGCAGAAGGACGACTTCGGGAGCAGCCCACCGGGGATGGTCACATCACTGGGCAGCACCTGGATGATGATCCGCTCTCCGGCGGAGATGACCGAGATCAAGTGACGGAGTTGGCCCGCTTTCACTCCGAGCGGTACGGCAAGGCGATGGATCATGCACTCGTCCAGCACCGCTTCGTACCTGGGGCCGTCAGGCTGGAGCAGGTGCTCCTGTCTGCGCGCTCGCGCCTCGGTCATCCGTTCAGGCCGGTAGCTGAGGGTTCCTTGGCAGGCGTCGAGTTCCACGAGCGCCTGTGTGAACTGTGGGGTTTGCAGAGCGCCGGGCATCGCCGTCTGGTTGTACTCGCGGATCGTGTCCGCAGCGGACTCCAGATCGGCATACAGCTTTTGCCTCGGCCCCATCGTGTCACCGTACGAGTCCCACCAGCCGCGCTCGGCGGCGTCCCGGGCCAGCCGGATGATCTGGTTGCGCTGACGGCCGGTGATCTCCAGGACATCGAGGATGTCCATGAGATGGGCGAGGTCAGGGCGACACTGTCCCGTCTCCAATCGGGTGATCTGTGCGCGTGACTGGTACACGCGGCGGGCGAGCTCGTCGGCGGTCATGTCGCGGTCCTCACGGACCTTGCGGATGGCGGCGGCCAGACGCCGGCGGCGGACGAAGGGGCTGGGCATGTCCGGTCTCCCTTGATCGGACCGTGCTACGGAACGTGTTGGCCCTCCAACTTTCGGCAACAGGCCGAGATCGGCAATCAGTTGGCCGCTTACGGTCGCTACCGATCTGAACTCGCAGGTCAGCGTGGTGATGACGAAATTTGGACGTTCGCGGCGCGCACGTTCGCCAGCCGAACGTCCGCGTACTGAACGTGTGTGGCACGGCCGTTCGCGGGGCGTCCGCTCTAATCGCTCCGCCACCCGTCCGAGAACGGCGGACACCCGTGCACGCGCCGCGACGCCTTGTGACGACGAGCCGCAGACGGGCGGCGAGAGCGCACGTCACGACGTTCCACCGGCTTCCCCGAGGTGTCCGATGTTTCTGGAGATGTTCCCTGCCGCCGCGCAGACTGCCCCACTGCGCTGGCGGCGCAGCTTTCCCGGCGAGGCCGCACAGGCGGCGGCCGTGCGGCGGTTTGTCACGTTGCTGCTCGGCGAGCACGTCGTCTTGGACGATGTGCTGCTGTCAGTGGACGAACTGGTGGTCAACGCCCTGCGGCACACCCGCTCCGGCAGGCCCGGCGGGGTCTTCACCGTCGAGATCGGCCACATGGACGGAACGGTGACCGTCGCCGTCCAGGACCAGGGCGGCTCCTCCGACCCGGCCGTGACCGACGCCGGCGAGCACGCCGAGTGCGGACGCGGCCTGCGCCTGGTGTCCGCCCTTGCCGCGGGCTGGGGTTGGTTCGGCAACGAGCACGCCCGCACCGTCACCGCCGTCTTCACCGACAAGGACATGTCGTGGACCAGCGCGGCATGAGCCCGGCGGCGCTGCACCGGCAGACCACCGACCGAGTCCAGACCGCGATGGCCGTGGCGATGCGCGCCGACAACGGCCGGGTCGCCGCCGCCCTCCTGCCAGCTAACGGACTCGCTCCCCAGGACGCGGCATTCGTCCGCGAGGCGCGCGGGTTGACGCTGGCGTTCGCCGCGGTGTTGCTGACCGTGCTGCGCGTGCACCGTCCCGGCCATGACCCGTTCGGCGCGGCTATGTGCCTGGGGTGCGGCAGACCCCAGTGCCGCACGGTGGCCGCCGTCGCCGAACTCCTGACCGCTTATCGGGTGCGCTCTGCTCCCGTTGACCGAGCCGAAGCAAGGCGGCGCGCGGACCGATGGTTCGCCGAGACGTTCGGGCAGGTATGCGCGCTCACTGTGGAGGATTTCGACGCGGGGTTCGCGGTTCGCTCCGACGGCTTCGAGGGCGTTGTCGTGGTGGACCGGCATACCGGGGCGCTCACCCGCTGGCCGCCCCTGCCGACCCCGACGCTGGCCGAACATCACCGGCGCCACTCGGGAGGGGGACGCTGAGTGTGGTCCGGTGCCGCATCCCCTATTCAAACAGCGCTGACCTGTGGTAAATGATCATGAATCGCCCGCCGCCGTTCGTCGGCCGGTCGCGAAGCGCAGGTCATCGGCAGCGGATGAAGGCAGGGCGCTTCGTCCGTCGAGGGGAGCGGTCGTGCTCGACAACCGGACGGTGCAGACGGCGGTGCTGGGCTCGCCCGATTCGCTGAGCGATGTCTGGATGCCGATGTAGGGCGCGTACCGGGTGGTCTCGCTGCGATCGTGGTCGGGCCCGCTGCCGGTCGTACTCCCGCTGGTAGAAGTCGAACCGGTAGCGGCCCTCTTCTCCGAAGAGTTGGGCCACGGTGTAACTGCGACTGTCGATCGCTCGTTCCTCCATACCGCCTCCCTCACTGTCCGTTCTCCGCCGGACACCTGTTGATCGGAAGGATCTGGCCGTTAGCGGTCGTGCGCGGTGGTCATGGCGAGACGGACGGCGACGCGTCGGCCGAGAGACGCCTCTCCGCTACGGTGATGGCGTGAGCGCACAGTCCTACCTGCTGATCCTGGGCGAACGACGGGCCATCGCATGGGTGCTGTCCGAGCAGCGAATGGCCTTTCCGCGCCGGCTTCGCCCTGAGGAGAGCAGGCTGGCGGTGGGGGATGAGCTGTTCGTCTACGCCACGCGCGGAGCGTTCGGGAACCCGACGCGTGATCGTGGGCGCGTCATCGGCAGGGCGGTGGTCGCCTCGGCGGTGACCGGGCTGGACCGGCCGGTGGAAATCGCCGGGCGGGAGTTCCCGCGCGGTTGCGACCTGCGGATCGACGAGCTCGCCCCGTTCCGCACCGGTGTGGAGCTCCAGCCGCTCGTCGAGCGGATGGCGGCCTTCCCCAACCCGAAGGCGTGGAGCGTCTATCTGCGTAGGCCTCTGCTTCACCTGCCCGCGCGCGACGCGGACCTGCTGCGGGACGAACTGCGGCCGCTCTCCGGTGCCCGGACGGACACCCTTAAGGGGTATCTCGACCGGGCACCGGAAACGCGTTCGTCGGCCGCGCTTCGCTCCGACTGATCCCGGCGGGTCAGTTCTCGGAGACGTAGGGGGCTTCGGGGTGGGCCCAGTTGTAGTCGTCGATGATCGAGCGGGCCAGGCGGCCGCGTGAGCCGACCGTGCGGCCCTGGGCGCGGGCCCAGGACCGGACGTCGTCGGCGGTGACGGCGGCGACGGGCGGCTCGACCGGCTCGCTGGGACGGCCCAGCAGCGCCAGGAACTCGTCCATCGACGGCGGTTGGGGTTCGGTGTCGAGCACGGGCGGGGCCGTGGTCCGTTCGGGGGCTCGCGGTTCCGTTCGCGTCAGGGTGTCGGTATCGGTGTGCGGAGAGGGCTCCGGGGCGAGGGAGAAGGTGGGCTCGACGGTGAGCGCGGTGATGTGCTCGACCGGGCGCGGGAGCTCATCGGGGTCGTCGCCCGGAGTGATGCCGAGTTCGTCCAGCAGGGGCCACAGGGACGACATCGCGGTGTCGGGGTCGCGGTAGAAAGCGCTGCCGCGCACCCGCCAGAAGCGCCAGCCCAGGCGTTCCAGGATGGTCTGCCGGCGCAGGTCGTCCTCCCAGCGGTCGGCGCCGTGGTACTTGTCGCCGTCGCATTCGATGGCCAGTTTGTGCCGGCCGCGGCGCACCACCAGGTCGATGCGCAGGTTGCCGACCCGATGCTGGGGCGTGACCCTGTAGCCGCGCGCCAGGAGGAGGCGCAGGACGCGCCGCTCGAAGTCGGAATCGCAGAGCGACTCCAGATCGCTCGCCAGGGCCGGGGAGCGCTGGCCGTCGGTCGCGTAGTGGATCAGCTTGGCGCGCTGGTCGTCGGGATTGAGCCGGTGCGGCTGGACGCTGTGGAACACCCACATCTGGTCGCGGGCACGGCTGGCCGCGACGTTGACGCGCTGCTCGTAGGCGCGGGTGGTGAAGGGCGAGCGGTTGTCGTCGGCCACCACGCTGATGAACATGACGTCACGTTCGTCGCCCTGGAAGCTGTAGGCGTCGCCGCAGCGCAGCCCGCGGCGCTCGTACTCCTCCGGCCCCAGCCTGTCGAGCAGCCGCTGGTCGATGTACTGGGCCTGGCGGCTGCTGCTCAGCAGGGAGACGACGCCCATGCTGCGGCCCTCGTAGGCGGGGTCGGCGCAGCACTGGACGACCTGGTCGATGAGCGCGTCGGCCTCGGCCTGGTTGACGTTGCCGATGTTCAGGTCCTGGCGGACGCCGTCGGGCACGTGGACGGCGCGGACGACCGGGCCGGGCAGGCGGTTCGCGTCCTCCTCCCGCAGCGGCTGGATCTCGCCGCCGTAGTAGTGCTGGGACGAGAAGCCGATGATGCCGGGCAGGCAGCGGAAGTGCTCGCGCAGCCGCACCACGCCCGGGAACAGCCGGGCCGAGGCGTCGTAGAGGCTCGACTCCATGTCCAGCAGGAGGGCGTTGGGGAAGGACGGCAGGTGCGTGCGGATCAGCTCGTCCACCCGGTCGCGCCGCACACCGACGGCCGAGGGGCTGATCTGCTTGTCGTCGCCGACCACGACCACCTTGTGGCCGAGTCCCAGCAGCCCCAGCGCGAACACGTCGCACTGGCTGCTCTCGTCGATGATCACCACGTCGAACGGCGGGGCGGCCATCGGGTCGAAGGACTCGGCGACCCGGTAGTACGGCATGATCCAGACCGGCACGGCGCCCATCGCCTCCGGCATGAGCCGCTGCGCCTCGGCCCGCCACTTGCCGGCGCCCGCCCCGGTGCCCTTGCCGATCTTGCGCAGGGTCTGCAGCCAGCCCATCAGCGCCTGCCGCTGGGTGTGGCCGAGGTTGCGCCTCATCGCCAGCCACGCCGACCGGTGCGTCAGCTCCAGGGTCAGCCTGCGCTGCTCCTGCTGGGCGTTGTCGAGCCGGTGCTGGAGCTGGGCGAGGTCGCCGGCGTCGATGATCGCGCGCAGCCAGGTCTCGGCTCGCCGCCACTGCCACAGGCCCGTGAGGTCGGCCGGAGCGCCGCAGGCCGCGGGGTCGCCGCCGGTCTCCCGGATCCGCCGCGCCCACTGCGGGGCGACCGTGGCCAGCCGGTCGTACAGGTCGGTCAGGCGTTCCACCCGGGGACGGAGAGCCGCCAAGCGGGCGGTCTCGGCCAGCGCCGCGTCCCAGCCCTCCCAGTCGGAGGCTTCGGCGGCACCGGCCAGGGCGTGCCACAAGGCGCCGGCTCCGGGAGCCGTCCGGGCGCGGACGAGATACGAGGCGAGCGCCTCGGCGTCGGCCTGCAGCCGCCGCTGCGCCGCGCGCGCCCGGAGCCCGGCGAGCACACCGGTCAGGCGGTGCAGGTCGGCGGGCACGGGCCGGACCGGAAGCGTCTCAGCGGCGAGCACCTGAAGGAGCCGGGAGCGCAAGCGCGGCCAAGCGTCCAGTTCCCAGCCGAGCACGGCGTCGATCTGCTGCACCCGCGCGTCGATCCAGGTCTCCACGGCGCCTGACGCGGGCGGTGCCATCGGCGCCGACAGCACCGCCACCAGCTCGTCGGCCCACAGCTGCGTCAGCAGTTCGCGCAACCGCCGCAGCTCCACGAACGCCAGCAGCTTGTCCACCTCGGCCGTGGTCTGAGGTCGTTCGCCGTCGATGCCGACGGCCTTCAGGAACTGGCTGAGCGAGCGCTGCGTCAGCGACGAGACCTTCTTGCCCTCGGCGAACCGCTGCCGGAGCTGCTGGAGGAGGCCGACGGTCTCCCGGTGGGAGAACCCTTCGGGAAGCTCGAACCGCGACCCGGCGATGGTGGCGCGCAATTGCCCGCAGTAGTGCGCGTCCTGCCGCAGTCGCTGGGCGTGTCCCGACCACAACGCGCGCCACTGCGGATCTTGGGCGACCTGGGTGCCGAGTTGGGCGAGCCAGGGTTCCTTCAGGCCGTCGAGTCGATGGGCCGCCTGTCCGCACTCTTCGGCGAGCCGAGCCAAAGCCTCGTCACCGAACGCGTCGAGGCGGGCGAAATCGGTGACGTAGTCGCCATAGCGGGCCAGGATCTCCTCAAGCCGCCGCATTTCGGCGGCCTGCCCGGCGCGCTCGGCTCCGGTGGGGAGCTCCCCGGCCGGCGGCAGCGCTTGTACGGCGGCCAGGGCGTCCTCGGCGCCGATCTCGTCGGCGAGCGCGTACAGCTCGCCGAGCTCCCGGGGCGTCAGCGGGCAGTTCGCCGAAAGCGGCAGCGCGTCGGGGACGAAGCCGAGCCGTCCCTCGTTCTCGGCGAGCCAGGACGCGACCTGCGCCGCAGGCCGGTCGTAGCCGTCGAGCTCCAGCGTCTCGCGCTCCCGTTCGAGGGATTCGCGCAGTCGTTTGCGCAGCAGGAGCACCTCGCCCTGGACGGCGTCGAGCCGCTTGCGCAACGCGGCGATCGTCCGCGCCTCCCGCGCCTCGTCCACGTCGTCCGCGGTCGCGATGATCTCCTGGACCGAGCGCTGCAGCGCGGTCAGGTCCGCCGACGACGAGCCCAGCACCGCCAGCGACAGGTCGCGCAGCTCATCGGGGATCTTGTCGCGCAGCACCGCCAGCGCCTGGTCCTTGTGCGCGGTCACCAGTACGCGCTTGCCGTGCGCGACCAGGTGGGAGACGAGGTTGGCGATCGTGTGGCTCTTGCCGGTGCCGGGCGGTCCCTGCACGGTCACGCCGCTGTGCTGGGCGAGCTTGCGGACGATCTGCTCCTGCTCGTCGTTGGCGGCCAGCGGCAGCAGGAGCCGTTCGGCGACCGGAGACCAGTCGCCGCCCTCCGCGGCCAGCACGCTCTGCGCCGCCTCTTCCCCGGCGGCCAGGGCCACCATCGGGGCAGGAAGCAGGGCGCGCTCTGCGACCCCCTTCTTGAGCTGCTCGAAGAAGCGCAGGAACATCACCCGCCGCTTGCGGACCACCAGACGCCACGTCGCGCTCACCACCGGCGCGGGGCCGATGTCGGGCAGGTCGTCGCCGTCGTCGAGCCGGTCGTCCAGTCCGAGCGGAGCCAGGATCTTCCGGTAGAGCGGACGGACACGGTCGTCCGACCACACCTCGGGCGGCTCCGCACGCAGTTCTTCCGCCAGCTGCGCCAACCTTCCGAGGCCGGGCACGCCGAGCCCTTGCAGGCAGTCCAGCTCCAGGGCGGGCAGGCCGTCGGGGAGCAGGGCCAGCTCGCCGGTCTCCTCGTTGAAATCGATCTTGATCGAGGTGATGAGCAGCGGATGGCAGACACGGTGCTCGGCGAACTTCCAGCCCAGGACGCCGTGGCCCCAGACCAGCTCATGGGTGGAGCCGTCGGCGCGCATCCGCTGCCGCAGCCGGAACAGCGTCTCGTAGAGACCGCGTGCGGCCAGGGCCCGCCTGGCCTGCTGCGCCCACGGTTCCCAGACGTCCCTGAGCCAGGTGCGGAAGACGGTGGTGACGCGACCGACCGGGTCGGGATCGTCCTCGGTCGGTTCGCCGAGGCGGTCGGCCAGGCCGGCGGGCAGTCGGGGCGTGGAGTGCGGGTCCTTGCGGTCGACGTCGCGGAGGAGGCCGGCCACCTCGGTGGGCAGCGCCGGGGGAAGCGGCTTGGGGGTTTTGGCGACACGGAGCCAAGCGTCTCCGGCGGACGCGCCCAACCGAACCGAGGGATGCTCGGGAACCTCGGCCGGGGAGACGGCGGTCTCGTGGTCGCCGATGTGCCGGGCCGGCTTGGCGTAGACCTCCTGAGCCAGAGCGCCCAGGTAGTCGTACAGGTGTCCGATGCGCTCTCGGGTCTGCGCGTCGCCTGTCACGTGCTCTCCTGCCGTGCTGTGATCGGTGGGGTGGATGATGCCGATGTTCACTGACAATTCCGACGTGCGAGCGGTGACGGCGGTTGTCAACTGAGATTGATTTGTTGTCTTTCCGTCAGAAGGGGATGACGCGGAGTCGTGCTTCAGGGCGTGGACGGTGAAGGCTCCGGGCCGTCGTGCCGGTAGTGCGGAGGGCGCGTCGTCCGTCCAGCGTGCCGTGCGCGCGTCGGCCAGGTCCGGGCGACGGCGGTGGCGCGGCCCGCCGCGTGCAGCATTTTGATCGCCACCTGGCCGCCGGTCCCGGTCTCGGCCAGGTACACCGTGCCCTGGCCGCCCTCGCCGAGCCGGCCGAGCAGGCGGTGCCCTCCGACGGCACGCGGGTCGCGGTCGGACAGTGGGGTGACGGACACGGTGGTTCCTTGGGGGGAGGGGCCGGCCCGTGCGTGCCGCTCAGAGAGGGGCCGGGGCGGTCCGGACGAAGGCCAGGAAGGTGTTGATGGTCCCGAGGGCGCGGTGCTCCAGTAAGGGGTGCAGGGCCGGGCGGTCCCGCAGGGCCCGGGCCAGCAGGGCGGCGGCGTTCTTGTCGGCCACCATGACCGAGCAGGGGTCGTAGGCCAGCCAGACCATGAACAGCAGGTCCTGGAGGATCGGGGCGGTGTCGAGGCCGGGGAGGTTCACCTGGTCGAGGGGGATCTCGAAGTCCGGGACGACCCGGACGGTGTCGCCGTGCTCCTCGACGGTCAGGCTCCGGCCGTCGCCGGCCCCGCGGTAAGCCCAGGCCGCGGGGGCGGCGCAGAAGCCGCAGGCGGGTGGGGGATCGGCGGGCTCCTCGGTGCTCAGGCCCGGCTCCGGCGGATGGTCCCAGGGTTCCAGGCGCAGGTCGTGCCAGTAGCCGATCGTGGGATCCGGGGCGGCGAACTCGGCGGTCCGGAGGGGGACGCCGCAGTGGACGCAGATGAGGTGGGGGTCGGGCACTGGCCTCCGTTTCGGCGGGGCTGGCGGACGACGATGCGGAAGACCGTAGTGGGT
Organism: Spirillospora sp. CA-253888; assembly: GCA_050936435.1. Taxonomy (GTDB): domain Bacteria; phylum Actinomycetota; class Actinomycetes; order Streptosporangiales; family Streptosporangiaceae; genus Spirillospora. The sequence continues at coordinate 760,189 of JBNJMT010000001.1, read as the reverse complement.
TATGAGGACGTAAGTCAACGGGAGTTGTGGTGGTTGATCCCGTACACGGGTGGAGGGTGGGGCGGGTGTCTGGTACTTGTGGATCTTCGTGGTCGAGGCGGGTGAGGGTGCAGATGCTGCGTTCATGGAGTGAGCAGGCCGAATACCGGGCGCGGGTCCGGGGGTGTCTGCTCGGCGGGGCGGTCGGGGACGCGCTGGGGTATCCCGTCGAGTTCTCCACGCTGGCCGAGATCCGGGTGAAGCACGGGTCGCAGGGTGTCGCCCGGTTCCCGGAGGCTCCGGCGCGGATCTCCGATGACACGCAGATGACGCTGTTCACGGTCGAGGGGCTGATCCGGGGGCGGGACGGCGATCCGGTCGAAGCCGTTCGGCGGGCCTACCTGCGCTGGCTCGACACCCAGAAGCACGGCGAGCCGCCCGCGTCCGACGGGCAGGGCGTGCGCACCGGGTGGCTGCGCAAGGTGCCGTGGCTCTACGCCCAGCGCGCGCCGGGCAACGCGTGCCTGTCGGGGTTGGCGGCCCATGTGCATCCCGGAGTGGGCGAGGCGGTCAAGGGCGGGCCGGGGCCGGTCAACCCCGGGTCGAAGGGGTGCGGGACGGTGATGCGGTCCGCGCCGTTCGGGCTGGCCGTCGAGCCGAAGGCGGCCTTCGAGCTGGCGGCCGACTGCGCGCGGATCACCCATGGGGACCCGACCGGTTATTTCGCCGCCGGGGCTTTCGCCGAGATCGTCGCCTATCTGATGGCGCGGGAGTCTTTGCAGGGCGCGGTCCTGCGCACCCTGGAAAGGCTGAAGGAATACCCCGGTCACGGGCCCACCGCTGCGGCATTGCGGAAAGCGTTCGATCTGGCCGCGGCGGGTGACCCGAGTGCGGAGAAGTTGGAGACGCTGGGGGAGGGGTGGGTGGCCGAAGAGGCGCTCGCGATGGGCGTCTACTGCGCGCTCGTCGAGGCCGACGCCCGGCGTGCGCTGTTGTTGTCGGTCAACCATTCCGGCGACAGCGACTCCACCGGATCGATCTGCGGGAATCTCATCGGCGCGCGCGACGGTGATGTCGGGTTGCCGGCCGACTGGGTCGCGGACGTGGAGGGGCGCGGCGTCATCGCCGCGCTGGCCGACGACTTCGCCGCGCAGTTCACCGGTGGGGCGCCCGGGGGCGGCACGTGGTCCCGGCGGTATCCGAGGGGGTGACCTCAGGTCGCGCTGACGCAGGTCGCGCAGCGCCTCTCCGAGGTCAGGTCCGTGTTCCCGCCGTTCGCCCGGACCGGGTGGGAGGGGCCGATCCGCCGCCACAGGCCCGGTTCGGGGTCGCTGATCCAGCCCCACAGCGCCGCCTGCTCGGCCGTGCGCGGGTAGTGGTCGCAGGCGCCCGGGACGTGCACCATCCGGCTCGGGGAGATCAGCAGGACGTCGTCCGGCAGGTCGGCGAACGGGTGGCCGGGGCCGTAGGCGCGGGGACGGGTCGGCACGGGGAGCCCTCCGGGAAGATCAACGGGGTTTGAGGCGTGATGTTAGAGGTTCGCCTGTTGCTGATGGTCATCCAGAGATGTCCGATTGAGGCCGTTGGAAAGGTGCTGACCGAAATTCGTCGGCAGAGTCAGGAGTATTGTGGGATCCGCCTGACGGCGATGTCTCCGTGGCCTGCGGGTGAGGAATGACTCGCGTTAGGGCGGGTTAGGAAAAAGAAAGCGCAACGGCACCGGATATCGGCGGGACGTACGTTCGGCCGTGGGATATAACCAGGTCGGTTCCCATCCGTCTGGTCTCCGGAGTGGTAGATGCGCACGTTCCTGGTCGGCGCCCTGGTCGGCGGCTCGATGATCGTGACCGGTACCGCGCGGGCGGACGAGGCCGAGTACGTCGCGCTCGGCGACTCCTACTCCTCCGGCGCCGGCGCCGGTTACTACGAGGCGGGCGCCTGCCGCCGCAGCGCCAACGCCTACCCGCGCCTGCTGGCCCGGGCGCGCAAGACCTCGCTGGCGTTCGCCGCCTGCTCCGGGGCCACGACCGAGAGCGTGCGCACGGGCCAGCTCGCCCCGCTGGGAGCCGGAACGTCCCTGGTGACCATCACGGTGGGCGGCAACGACGCCGGCTTCGCCCGCGTCATGGAGACCTGCGTCCTCCGGTCGACCACCGCCTGCACCACGGCGGTCGGCCGGTCGCGCGTCTTCATGCGCGACTCGCTGCCGGCGCGCCTCGACGGCGTCTACGGCGCGATCCGCAGGGAGGCGCCCAACGCCCGCGTCATCGTGCTCGGCTACCCGCGCCTGTACACGCGCTCGGCCACCTGCGTGGGGCTCAACGGCACCAAGCGGACCGCGCTCAACCAGGCCGCCGACGCGCTCAACGAGGTGATAGGCGCCGCCGCCGGGCGGGCCGGGTTCGTCTTCTCCGACGTGCGCGACGAGTTCGACGGGCACGAGCTGTGCTCCGGGGAGGGCTGGATCACCGCGGTCACCGTGCCGCTCGCCGACTCCTACCACCCGACCGCCGTCGGGCACGCGCTGGGCTACATGCCCGCGATCATCTCGTCCCTGCGCAAGGCGAAGACGCTCTGATCAGGCCGCCGGGCGCCGGAACACCTGCCGCGCGTGCCAGTCGATGTGCGCCTCCTCGACGGCGGACCCGCGCGGCTCGGCGACCGGCCGTCCCGACAGCCCGTGCACGAAAGCGGCGGTCGCGGGGCCCTCACCGCTGAACGCGCCGGAGACCGCGATCGTGCGCTCCCCGGTCAGGCCGAGCACGCCCCGGTCCAGCAGGCGGTGGTGCAACGCGCACAGGCACAGGCCGTTGCCCAGGTCGTCGGGGCCGCCGTGGGCGTGCCAGCGCAGGTGCGCCGAGTCGACGCCGACCGACCGTCCGCCGAGCCGGCCGTTGTAGTCGCAGAACGCGCACCGGTGGTCGTAGGCGTCCAGGACGCGTGCGCGGAACTCCGGGTCGCGGGGGCGCAGCGTGCGCACGACGGTCACCCGGCCCGCGTCCAGGCCCGTCTCCTCCAGGATGTCGGCGTGCATCGACGGCGGGAAGTTGGCGTCCAGCACCGCGTGCACGAGCTGCGGCAGCAACCGGGGGTCGTCGCTCAGGGCCTTGGCGAGGTCGGGATGCAGCCGCCCGCGCACGCCCGGCGCGCGCAGGTCGCGCAGGTTCGTGCCGGGGCTGCCCTCGCCCTCGGGCGTCTCGACCACCCAGATCCGGCCGTCGGAGACCAGGTGGTGGAACGGGTACGCCGGGCTCGTCTTGCGCGGCGGCCCGAACTCGCGCAGCAGGGCGCCGAGTCCGCGCTCCACTTCCGAGAACGGCAGCGGCACGGCCCCCTGGTGCTGGAAGCGGCCCAGCGCGTGCAGGATGAGCAGCGGCTTGTGCGGCGCGCGCTCACCGCCGCGCGTGTACTGATTGACGCCGACGACGCGCTGCACCCAGTCCATGGTCCCGAAGCGTAGGGCTTGCCCCCGACGGTCAGCGCGCCATGCTGCCGCCGGCCTCTTCCTCCCCGTCGGGGCTCGGTTCGGCGTCCAGGTACTCGTCGTCGGGCCACAGGTCGTCGGCGAGCCAGGCGAGGTACTCCTCGTCGCCGGGATCGAGTTCGGCGGTCATCGACTCGGGGTGTCCGGTCGGCTCCTCGTCGCGGACCGGGGTCGCCGGGGCGCGTAGCAGGCGGGGCAGGCACAAGCAGAACAGGGCGGCCAGTGAGGCGAGAACGAGGACAGTGGTCACACCACGCCGTCCTTCCGCGATCGGGTCCGGGCGTACGGTTCCTTGTGAAAGTTCCTTGTGTAAGGAGTAAAGCAGCTGAACGCTACTAGAGGGACCTATCGGGTGTGGTGCGACATGCCGTACGCCCGGAAGAGTCATTCCGCGAAGTTTTCCCGTACCTGGCACGGGACCGGGCAAAGGCCGAGGCCACCGCGCGGACGCGCGGCGGCCTCGGCTCCGGAGCGGTGTCAGGCCGCGACGACCTCTTCCAGTTCCTGCTCCAGTTCGGGGGCGGGCATGGGGGCCTCGCGCCGCTTCTCGGCGGCGGCGGCCAGTGCCATGACCACCAGGCCGGCGACGGCCCACAGCGCGAGGACCAGGACGTTGCGGCCGACGTCCAGGCCGTCGAAGTAGACCAGGCCGCGCGCGCCCTCCACGAAGCCCGCGCCGTTCCAGAACGCGTGCAGCGCCGCGAAGAACCCCGGCTGCAGCTCGGGCTTGAAGATGCCGCCCGAGCTGGTGAAGTTCAGCATCACGAACAGCACCATCACCGTCAGCGTCGTCATCCGCTTCAGGAAGGTGTGCAGGCCGATGCCGATCCACAGGATGCCCGCCGAGTAGAGCCAGGCCAGCGCCCACACCCCGGCCAGGCCGTGGTCGACCAGGTGGAACACCGGCCCGGCCAGCGCGGCGCCGATCAGGCTGACCACCAGCGCGGTGCCGAGGCCGAGCAGCGCGCGCAGCCGCACCGTCAGCACCGCGCCGACGCCGCCGATCACCGCGACCGACCCGTAGGAGCCGATGCTCAGCGCCACCAGCAGGAAGAAGATCCCCTGCCCGGTCGGGTCGCCCTCGGCCAGCGGGGCGACGTCGGTGACCTTGAGCGGGGCGTGCTGCGCGGCGGCGGCCCTGGTGAACACGCCCTCCACGGCGGTCGCGGTCGTCTCCGAGCCCGCCTTGGCGACCAGCAGCTCGGGGGAGGAGGCGTCGGGCACGTACGCGCCGTAGATCTCCTGGTCGTGCAGCCCGGCCACCGCGGCGTCGCGCGAGCCGATGGTGCGCACGTCCAGCGCGTCGCCCGCCTTGTCCTTCAGGCTCTGCGCGAGCACCTGGGCCTGCGGCCCCTCGCCGACGACGGCGACCTTCAGCTCGTGCGGCTCGGGCGCGTGGAAGGCGCCCAGGTACGCCAGGCCCATGCCCAGGCACATCAGCAGGGGCACGGCCAGGTGGCCGAGCAGGTGCCGGAGTGCGCCCGGCGGGATCGCGTGCGCGGCGCGGGATGCGCTCATGGGGCGGGTCTCCTCCGTTCGGCGAAGTTGTAAAATACAACTCTCTGTTAGTTGTACTATACAACCATGACCGAGGTGATCCGACGCGACCAGTCCATCGAGACCATCCGCTGGGAGCTGACGGCGTTCGCCCGCCGGGCGCGCGCGGTCGCCGAGCGGCTGCATCCGGGCCTGTCGCTGGTCTCCTACAGCCTGCTGGCGCACATCCAGGAGAAGGGCGGCTGCCGCGCCGCCGACCTGGCCGCCTACTTCATGCTCGACAAGTCCACCGTCAGCCGCCAGATCGCGGCCCTGGAGCGGCTCGGCATGGTCGAGCGCGAGGCGGAGGGCGCCGCGCGCATCCTGCGCCCCACCGCGCGCGGCCGGGAGGCCCTGGCCGACGCGACGCGCCGGCGGCAGGAGGCTTTCCAGGACCGGCTCGACGACTGGTCGGACGCCGACCTGGCGGATTTCGCGGCCTACCTGGTCCGCTACAACGACGCCGGATGAGGCACAATCGCCCCCATGGGGACGACGCAAGCGACCACTTACTGCCGCATCTGTGAACCCCTCTGCGGGCTGACCGCCACCGTCCGCGACGGGGAGCTGCTCGAACTCCGGCCCGACCGCGACCACCCGCTGTCGTCGGGGTTCGCCTGCCCCAAGGGCATCGCGATGACCGAGGTCCAGAACGACCCTGACCGGGTCCTGCGCCCGCTGCGCCGCAGGCCGGACGGCGGGTTCGACGAGGTGGGCTGGGACGAGGCGCTGGCCGACATCGCGCGCCGCCTCCGCCGCCTGCGCGGCGACGAGATCGGCTGGTACTTCGGCAACCCCGCCACCTTCTCCTACAGCCACCCGCTGTGGCTCAACGGCTTCATGCGCGCGCTCGGCTCGCCGCACCTGTACTCGGCCGGCTCGCAGGACGTCAACAACCGGCTGGTCGCGAGCGCGCTGCTGTACGGCTCGCCCGCGCTGGTGCCGATCCCCGACCTCAAGCGCACCGACCTGCTGCTCATGCTCGGCGCCAACCCCCTGGTGTCGCACGGCAGCCTGATCACCGCGCCGCGCATCAGGGAGGAGCTGTCGGCGATCGTGCGGCGCGGCGGGCGCGTGGTGGTGGCCGATCCGCGCCGTACCGAGACCGCCCGCGCGCACGAGCACCTGCCGGTCGCGCCCGACGGCGACGCGTGGCTGCTGCTGTCGCTGCTGAACGTGCTGTTCGAGGAGCGGCTGGTCGACGAGCGCGCCTGCACCCGCCAGGCGACGGGCGCCGCGACGCTGCGGAGGCTGTCGGCCGGTTTCCCGCCCGAACGCACCGAGGCGCGCAGCGGCGTCCCGGCGGCCACGGCCCGCGCGCTGGCGCGGGACCTGGCGGCCGCCGAGCGGGCCGTCGTGTACGGGCGGACGGGCACCTGCCTGGGGCGGTACGGCACGCTCACCGCGTTCCTCATCGACGCGGTGACGCTGGTGACCGGGAACCTGGACCGGCCCGGCGGCGCGATCTTCGGGGCCGCGCCGATGCGGACCGACGAACTGCTGCGCCTGTCGGGGCTGGCGACCTACGGCAAGACGCGCTCGCGGGTCGGCGGGTTCCCCGACGTGCTCGGCACGTTCCCGGCGGGCGTCATGGCCGAGGAGATCACGACGCCGGGGCCGGGACGGATGCGGGCGCTGGTGGTGTCGGCGGGGAACCCGCTGCGCACCGTCCCGGGGACGGCCGCGCTGGACGCGGCGCTGGACCGGCTCGACCTGCTGGTCTGCATCGACCTTTACGTCACCGAGACGGGCCGCAAGGCGGACTACGTGCTGCCCGCGACGACGTTCCTGGAGCGCGAGGACTTCCCGCTGCCGTTCCTGCAGAACCACCTCACCCCGTACGTGACCTGGACCGAGCCCGTCGTCGCGCCGCGCGGCGAGGCCCGCCAGGAATGGAAGATCATCGACGAGCTGGCGCGGCGCATGGGCCTCGGCATCGGGGCGCTGTGGCCGCAGCGGCTGGCGCACCGGCTGGGCGTGCGGCCCTCGCCCCGCCTCCTGGTGGACGCGCTGCTGCGGACGGGACCGCGCGGCGACCGGTACGGGCTGCGGCGCGGCGGCCTCAGCCTGCGCAAGCTGCGCGAGGCCCCGCACGGCGTCGTGCTCGCCGAGCACCAGCGCACCGGGACGCTGCGGCGCCGCATCCTGCACCGGGACAAGCGGGTGCACCTGGCGCCCCAGGAGATCACCGACGAGATCGCGCGCCTGTCGGCGGCCCCCGAGCCCCCGGCCGACCTCCCGCTGCGCCTGATCGGGCTGCGCGAGATCCGCTCGCACAACTCGTGGATGCACAACGCGCCCGCCCTGATGCGCGGGCGCCGGGCCCACACGGCGCGGATCAGCCCCGAGGACGCCGCCGCCCACGGCCTGGCCGACGGCGACCGCTGCCGCATCGCCTCGGCGCACGGCTCGGTGGAGCTGCCGGTGCGGGTCACCGACGAGATGACGCCGGGCACGGTCGCGGTGCCGCACGGCTGGGACCACGAGGGCGGCTGGCGGGTGGCGAACGCCGCGGGCGGCGCGAACGTGAACGCCCTGGCCTCACCCGATCCCGGCGACCTGGAACCGCTGGCCGGGATGGCGCATCTCAACGGGATACCGGTGGCGCTGGCGCGAGCCGAGGCCGGCACCGAAGACGGCGGCACCGAAAATGGCGGCACCGAAAATGTCAGTGCCCCCCGATAGCGTGGAAGACACGCAGCGAGGGAGGTCATCATGGCCCCGATGAGCAACACGGATCTGGCCCAGGTCCTGTTCACCACGCGACTGCAGGCGTCCGCCCGCCCCACCGACGAGCAGGTCCGCGCCGCCGTCGCCGAACGGCTGAGCGCCTGCCGCGGCGACCGCCGCGCCTGCGCGGCGCTGGTGGCGCAGGAGGCCGGCGACCACCCCGAGACCTACGCCTCCCGGATGCGCTGGGCGCTGGCGACGGTCGCGCGCGCCTACAGCCCGGCGCGCCTGGCGGCGGCCTGAGCCGAGCACGCCCCACGGCGGCGGCCCGCCGCGCCTGTGGGCCGCCGCCTGCCCTGCGGGGCGGTGAAGGCCGCCAGCGGCGGGAACAGGTTCTCCCGCACGATCGCCGGGCCCGCTCCGGGCGCCCCCACCGGGTTCCGGACGGGAGAACGCCGACGATCAAACGTCCGAAACCGGCGCGATATGGGGAAGTCTTTACCTTCCTCAGGTGAGCGCCGGCCTCACCGGACGGCGATACGGAACGGCGGCGGCCCGCACGGCGCCGTCCCCGTCCCCGTCGCGCATCGCGATAAAGATCAAAAGAACAGTGCCGTATGTGAATGGCGTTGCGCGCCGCCGGCCCGCCCCGCGGGACGGATCAGCGCAGGAGGCCGCCGCCCGGCTCGTCGTCGTGGCCGACGTCCAGGCCCACGACCGAGGCGCAGCCGGTGCAGAGCCATTCGGCCACGACGGCCTCGGAGTCGGTCGCCCGGGTCGGGTAGGGGCGGTCGACCCGGCGGCGGCGCATCCCGTGCCCGCAGGAGGAGTGCAGCAGGCGGCCGCACCGGGGGCAGGGCCACACGTCCTCGCGGCGCAGCCGGCACCGGGGGCACAGCGGGATGTCGGCCGGGTCGGGGGTGTCGAACGGGTCCAGCTCGTGCCGCCAGTGCTCCTCGAGTTCCAGGTACTCGTCGGCGGGCCAGTGGTGGTCGGCGAGCCAGGCCAGGTACTCCTCCGCCTCCGGTTCCAGGACGGCGGTCAGCGATTCGGGGTGGCCCGAAGCGTCGGGGTCGGGGGAGTCGGACGGCGCGGGGGCCGGGCGCGCCGGGGCCGGATGCGCATGGCCGGACTGCTCAAGGGCGGACTGCTCAAGGGCGGGATGCTCCGGGGCGGCCTCCGGGGAGGCGGGGTGCTCCGGGCCGAGGTGCGCTTGGCCGAGGTCGTGCGGAGCGGGGTGCTCCGGGGCCGTGCTCTGGGGGCCGGGGCGCGTCCGGCCGCGGCGTGCGGCGGCCAGCAGCCAGGCCACGGCCAGTGCGGTCACGGCCAGCACGGCCGGCAGGGCCGGGAGCGCGGCCCCGACCGGGCCGGTCGCCGTGGTCATCGGGGAGTCCTTCCATGATCTGGCGGCGGGGACAACGGATCATGAATTCGCTTCACAAAACGCTGCGAACCTATAGGAAGGGCTGTTATCGGAAAAGTCGATCAGAAAAGAATCTTAAAAAGGATCATGCGGGGCACGATGTCCGAAACCCGGTGCCGCCTTGGTCCCGAACCCGGCGGCCCTGCACAATCGGGACACCGTCGACGTTGGAGGTGCCATGGGCGTGCCCTCGCCGCTCACCCTGCTGGCCGCCGGGGCGCGGGCCGGAGCGCGGGCCGCCGCCGCGGGGTCGGCGGCCGCGCTGGCGACCGCCGCCGCGGTCGGTAAGGCGGTCGTGGCGATCCCGCGCCTCACCGACGCGCTGGAGCGGCTCGCCGAGGCGGCCGTCAGCCTGGAGTCGCTGTCGGACGCGGTCCCGTCGCTGGACCGGATCGGCGAGGCGGCCCGCGAGCTGGGCAGGCTCGCCGACGCCGCCGAGAGCCTGCCGCACGTGGCCGGCGACCTGGAGCGGCTGGCCGCCGTCGCGCCCGCCCTGGAGGAGCTCGCCGCCTCCATCGGCGAGCTCCGCGAGCTGGCCAGGGTGGTGCCCGCGCTGGAGGAGCTCGGCTCGGCCGTCGGCCCCCTCTCTGAGACCGTGGAGGGGCTGCGGCCGCTCGCCGACACCGTCACGCAGATGCAGGGCGCGATCGAGACGCTCAACGCGACCGTCAGCCCGCTGCAGGGCACCGCCGAGCGGTTGGGACGCTTCGTGGACCGCCTCCCGCAGAGCCGCAAACCGGTCCGGGGACGCCCGAGCGCCTGAAAGGGCGGGGACCGTAAATCGATGTGACATGTGTCACGTGCGATCGCCCGCCCTCCGGGTATCGGCCGGGTCTCGGAGGTGGTGGATCCCGTGATGTACACGACGCCGGTGTTCGCGGCGCAGGAGCCCGGCCCCACCGGCGGCATCGCCGGATGGGCCACCGACCTGATGGAGAAGCTGGGCGCGCCGGGCGCGGGCCTGGCGATCGCGCTGGAGAACCTGTTCCCGCCGCTGCCGAGCGAGGTGGTCCTGCCGCTGGCGGGCTTCACGGCCGCGCAAGGCGAGATGAACCTGGTCGCCGTGCTGGTGTGCACGACCCTCGGCTCGGTGCTGGGCGCGCTGCTGCTGTACTGGCTGGGCTCGGCGATCGGACGCGACCGGATGCGGCGCGTGGTGGCCAGGATTCCGCTGGTCAAGGTCGATGACCTGGACAAGAGCGAGAAGTGGTTCGAAAAGCACGGCTCCAAGGCCGTGTTCTTCGGCCGGATGATCCCGGTGTTCCGCAGCCTGATCTCGATCCCGGCGGGCGTGGAGGGCATGCCGCTGGTGAAGTTCCTGACCTACACGACGCTGGGCAGCGCCCTGTGGAACACCGCCTTCGTGATGGCGGGGTACGCGCTCGGCGACAACTGGCAGTCGGTCGAGGGCTACGTCGGGATGTACTCCAAGGCCGTGCTCGGCCTGATGGTGCTCGCGATCGTGGTCTTCGTCGTCAGGCGCGTGCGCGAGAACCGCCGCCGGGACTCCTCCCCGGCCCGGGAGGACGAGCCGGTCGGGTAGCCTCGCGCGGGAATCCGTGACCCGTTCGCCGGGGTGCGGTTTTCCGCAGTGCCGAGGCTGCGGCGCGCGGCCGGACAGGTCGGCGGCTTGCTCCATTGGTACTGGTGCCTCCGGCTTTCTAACGTTAGGGCATGATCACACTGACGAGCGCGGCGCCGACGGGCGGGATCGTGGGCTGGGCCACCGATCTGATGGAGAAGTTGGGGGCGCCCGGGGCGGGCCTGGCGATCGCGCTGGAGAACCTGTTCCCGCCGTTGCCGAGCGAGGTGATCCTGCCGCTGGCGGGCTTCACCGCCGCGCAGGGCAAGATGAGCCTGGTCGCGGCCCTGATCTGGACGACGGTCGGTTCGGTGGTCGGGGCCCTCGCCCTGTACGGGATCGGCGCGCTGATCGGCCGGGACCGCATGCGGCGCATGGTGGAGCGGCTGCCGCTGGTCAAGGTGCAGGACCTGGACCGCACCGAGGCGTGGTTCCTCAAGCACGGCGCCAAGGCGGTGTTCTTCGGCCGCATGATCCCGATCTTCCGCAGCCTGATCTCGATCCCGGCGGGCGTGGAGCGGATGCCGCTGACCACGTTCCTGATGTACACCACGCTGGGCAGCGCCCTGTGGAACACCGCCTTCGTGCTGGCCGGGTACGGGCTCGGCGACAACTGGCACAAGGTCGAGGAGTACGTGGGCGTCTACTCCAAGATCGTCGTGGCCGTGGTGGGGCTGGCGGCGCTGGTCTTCATCGGCCTGCGCGTCGTGAAGGCGCGGCGCAAGGGGGCGCAGGAGGACCCGGCGTACGCCGCGCCCGGCCAGGGCGGGGCCCACCGGACCGGGGCCCACCGGGCGCCGGAGGGCCGGACGCACCCCGTCCCGCCGCACGGCCCCGCGCACCAGGCACCGGTGCGGGAGCAGGTGTACTACCGGCGAGACTTCGAACGTGACCAGATCGGCTGACCCTGCCCGATCCGAGACCGCGGCACCCGGCGGGCGCCGCGGTCCGGCCACGCGCATGGCGCGGGCCGCGGTGGGCCTCGCGCTTGGCGCCGCCACCGGCGCGGCCGAGCTGGCGCTGCTGGCGGTGGCGGCGCTGTTCATGGCGTACGCGGCGGCCTTCTCCCGCGGGCGGCGCGCCGTGCCGGCGGTGGTCGCCGACGGCGCGATCGCGCTGAGCCGGATGGAGCGGCGGCGGCTCGGCGCGTTCTTCGGCTACGCCGAGGAGACCGCCCACGGGCCGGTCAGGGCGCTGGCCTACCTGGTGCTGCGGGCGCCGGTGGGGCTGCTCGGCGGGGTGATCCTGCTGCTGACCGGGTACGGCGCGGTCACCCTGGCCGCCCTGGCGGTGAGCTGGTGGATCACCGGGGAGTACATGGACGGCATCCCCCCGGAGCCCTGGATCGTGGCCTACACCGGCGCCTTCGGGCTGGTCATGGGCTTCATCGCCCTGCAAGGCCTGATCGGCGTGGTGAAGCTGGAGAAGCGGGTGGCGCACCGCTGCCTGGGCCCGAGCCCGCTGGAGGAGTACGAGCGGCGCATCGCCCAGCTGTCGGTGACCCGCGCCGAGGTCGTGGAGGCGGTCGACGACGAGCGGCGCCGCATCGAGCGCGACCTGCACGACGGCGTCCAGCAGCGGCTGGTCGCGCTCGGCATGCTGATCGGCCGCGCCCGCCGCGCCGGGGACGGGGAGCGCGCCCGCGGACTGCTGCGGCAGGCCCACGAGGAGTCGCAGCGCGCCCTGGCCGAGCTGCGCGAGGTCGCCTGGCGCGTCTACCCGGCCGCGCTGGACGGCGACGGGCTGCGGGCCGCGCTGGAGACGGTCGCCGAGCGCTCCCCGCTGCCGGTGGAGATCGACTACGGGCTGACCGGGCGGCCGCCGCACGCGGTGGAGACCGCCGCCTACTTCGTGGTCTGCGAGGCCGTCACCAACGCGGCCAAGCACTCGCGGGCCGGCCGCGTGACCGTCACGGTCGCCGGACGCGAGAGGATGATCGTCGTGCGCATCACCGACGACGGCTCCGGCGGGGCCGACCCGGCCGGCGGCGGCCTCGCCGGGCTCGCCCGGCGGGTGGCCGCGCTGGACGGCGGCTTCACCGTGACCAGCCCGCCCGGCGGGCCCACCGAGATCAGGGCGGAGCTGCCGTGCGGGTGATCCTGGCCGAGGACTCCACGCTGCTGCGCGAGGGCCTGGTGCGGCTGCTGGCCGAGGAGGGCCACGAGGTCCTGGCGGCGGTCGGCGACGGCGAGGCGCTGCTGGCGGCGGTGGCCGAGCAGACCCCCGACGTGGTCGTGGTGGACGTGCGGATGCCGCCCACCCACACCGACGAGGGGCTGCGCGCCGCCCTGGAGATCCGCCGCCGCGAGCCGGGCGTCGGGGTGCTGGTGCTGTCGCAGTACGTGGAGAAGCGCTACGCCGCCGAGCTGATCTCCATCGACACCGCCGGCGTCGGCTACCTGCTGAAGGACCGCGTCGCGCAGGTGGACGAGTTCCTGGACGCGCTCGACCGGATCGCCGCGGGCGGCGCCGCCTTCGACCCCGAGGTCGTGCGGCAGCTGGTGAACCGCAGCTCCCACGGCGACCCGCTGAGCCGCCTCACCCCGCGCGAGCGCGACGTGCTCGACCACATGGCGCAGGGCCACACCAACGCCTCCATCGCCGCGAACCTGCACGTGTCGCAGAGCGCGGTGGAGAAGCACGTCAACGCGATCTTCGACAAGCTCGACCTGTCGCACGCCGCCGGGTACAGCCGCCGCGTGCTGGCGGTGCTGCGCTACCTCGGCTCCTGACCCGCCGCCGACCCGCCCTCGCGCGTGCGCGCGGGTGCGCCGGGCATGGCATCGTTGGGCGCGAACGCGATACGAGAGGGAGTGCACGCATGGTCGGCAGCCTGGACTGGGAACCCGCGCGGGAGCGGACGGAACTGCTCGCCGCGCCGGTCGCGGCGGCGGTCGGCGAGCTGACCGACGCCCGCGCGGCCGCGATCGACCCGGAGCTGGCCGACACCGCCGCGTTCTGCGAGCGCTACGAGGTGCCGCTCGAAGCGAGCGCCAACTGCGTGGTCGTGGCCGCCAAGCGCGGCGGCGAGGTCTCCTACGCGGCCTGCATGGTGCTGGCCACCGACCGCGCCGACGTCAACGGCGTCGTCCGCCGGCACCTGGGCGCGCGGAAGATCTCGTTCGCGCCCATGGACGAGGCCACGGGCCGCACCGGCATGGAGTACGGCGGCATCACCCCCGTGGGCCTGCCCGCGGACTGGCCGATCCTGGTGGACGAGGCCGTCGCGGCGGCCCCGCACGTCGTCATCGGCAGCGGCCTGCGCCGCTCCAAGCTGCTGGTGCCCGGCAAGGCCCTCGCCGCCCTGCCGGGGGCCGAGGTCATCGCCCTCGCCCAGCGCTGAGATGCCCTCCGCCCTCCTGCTCGGCGCGCTGGAGGAGCCGGGGCCCCGGACGCCGCCCGCCTCCTGGTCGAGCTGAACGCTCCGCCCCGGCTGGCCGCGCACCTGCGGGTGGTGCACGACGTGGCGTGCGAGCGCCTCGCGGCCGGGGCCGACGCGCGCCTGGCCTTCCAGAACGCCCATCCGGCCCGCCTGTGAGCGCGTAGCCGGCGGCACCGCGAGCGGGCCCCGCGGACGGGCGGTGTCAGCCGGACTCGGCCGCCGGGCGGGCGGACCGGTCGCGCAGCCGTCCTGCGACGCGGGCGAACGCCGACCCCAGCGTCTCCAGCTCGGCGGGCGTCAGCAGGTCGAGCAGGTTCTCCCGGACGACCCGGCGATGGCCGGGGCGCACCTTCGTGAGCGCCTCCGCCCCCGCGTCCGTCAGCTCCGCCCACACCGCGCGCCGGTCGCTCTCGCACGCCGTGCGGCGCACGAGCCCGTCGCGCTCCAGCTGGGTCACCTGGTAGGTCAGCCGGCTCTTGGACACCATCACCTGCCGGGCGAGGTCCGACATGCGGAGCCGCCGGTCCTCGGTCATGGCCAGCTTGACCAGCACCTCGAACTCGGGATGGGTCAGCCCGCCGTCCCGCTTCAGCTGGCGTTCGATCTCGTGTTCCAGCAGGTGGGACGCCGCCAGGAAGCCCATCCAGGCCTGCAGTTCCCGGGGCTCCAGGGGGTCGGGCTCGGTCATGCCGTCGAGTCTAGTTGGTACGGATTTGAACTATCTCCTGCTAGCGTCCGTTGTTCAGATTTGAACTATCCATCCACCAGGAGGAGACGACATGGCTCCCGCTCGCCGGTTCCCCCAACTGCCCGACGCCGGACTGCTGATCGGCCGCATCGCGCTCGGCGTGGTGTTCGTCGCGCACGGCTGGCAGAAGCTCACCGACGTCGGCCACGCCGGCGTCACCGCGATGTTCAAGGGCATGGGCATCCCGCTGCCCTCGGTGGCGGCGGCCTTCGCCACCTGGGTCGAGCTGCTCGGCGGCATCGCGCTGATCCTGGGCCTGCTGGTCCCGGTCGCCGGGGTGCTGCTGGCCGCCAACATGGCGGGCGCGCTGTGGTTCGCGCACATCGACAAGGGCCTGTTCGCCGCCGAGGGCGGCTACGAGCTGGTCCTGGTCCTCGGCGCGACGGCGCTGCTGCTCGCCTGCACCGGTGCGGGCCGCTTCTCGGTCGACGGCGTGCTGTGGGGCCGCTCCCGCACCGCCGCGCCCGAGCGCGAGACCGCGGGCGTCTGAGCCGGCTCCCCCTCCGCCGCCGCGTCCGCGTTCGCGTCCCCGACGACGAACGCGCGGACGCGGCGGCGCGCCGGACGCTCGACGGGCCCGTCCGCTATAGGACCCGGTGTACCGCCGAGGCCGCGCGCGCCGTCGCCCCCTCCCGCCTGACCTCCTGGAACGTTCCGGCGAGATGAACTCTGACCCCGCTGTCTGACAAACGTGTGAAATGTGGTGAACGCGACGCGATGGGTCCGCATCGAGCGCGTTTCAGCGGGTAGGACATCGGGACGATCACCGAGCGCGGGCGCCGAACGCCCGCGCCGGTATGAAACGGGCAAAATGATGACACGCGCTCGGCCGCACGGCGCCGGGCGCGATGTCGAGGGTCGCGGAAGGCAGGTCGTCGGTGTCGGACGGTAGCGAGTTCGTGGTGGTGGCCAACCGGCTCCCGGTGGACCGGGTGGTCGGCGAGGACGGCGCCCCGTCCTGGCGCCGCAGCCCGGGCGGGCTGGTCAGCGCGATCGCCCCGCTGATGAGGCGCCGGCACGGCACGTGGATCGGGTGGGCGGGCAAGGCCGACGAGAAGCTGGAGCCGTTCGAGGAGGACGGCATGGCGCTGGTGCCGGTCTTCCAGTCCTCCGAGGACGTGGAGCTGTACTACGAGGGCTTCTCCAACGCCACCCTGTGGCCGCTGTACCACGACGTGGTGGCCCCGCCCGTGTACGACCGCGCGATGTGGGACGCCTACGTGCGCGTCAACAAGCGCTTCGCCGAGGTGACCGCGGCCGTCGCGGGCGAGGGCTCGGTCGTGTGGATCCAGGACTACCAGCTCCAGCTGGTGCCCAAGATGCTGCGCGAGCTGCGGCCCGACCTGCGCATCGGCTTCTTCCTGCACATCCCGTTCCCGCCGCTGGAGCTGTTCTGGCAGCTGCCGTGGCGGCGGCAGATCCTGGAGGGGCTGCTCGGCGCGGACCTGGTCGGCTTCCAGCTGCCCGGCGCGGCCTCCAACTTCGTGCGCCTGTGCCGCCGCCTGCTGGAGGCCCGCTACAGCAAGCAGGACGTCTACTGGGAGGACCGGGTCGTCCGGGCCCGCGCGTTCCCGATCTCGGTGGACGTGGAGGAGCTGCACGACCTCATCGAGCGCCCCGAGGTGCGCGCCCGCGCCAAGGAGATCCGCGAGGACCTCGGCGGCGGCACCGTGCTGCTGGGCGTGGACCGGCTCGACTACACCAAGGGCATCACCCAGCGGCTGGAGGCGTTCGGCGAGCTGTTCGGCGACGGCGACCTCAAGCCCGGCGAGGCGGTCTTCGCGCAGATCGCGACGCCGAGCCGCGAGCGGGTCGAGCAGTACCAGCTGTTGCGCGACCAGATCGAGCAGCAGGTCGGCCGGATCAACGGCGAGCACAGCGAGCTCGGCACCACCGTCGTGCACTACCTGCACACCTCCTACGACCGCGAGGAGCTGGCCGCGCTCTACCTGGCCGCCGACGTCATGGTGGTGACGCCGCTGCGCGACGGCATGAACCTGGTGGCCAAGGAGTACGTGGCCTGCCGCGAGGACCTGGGCGGCACGCTGGTGCTCAGCGAGTTCGCGGGCGCGGCGGAGGAGCTGCGGCGCGGCGCGTTCCTGGTCAACCCCTACGACATCGACGGGCTCAAGGAGACGCTGCTGAAGGCGATCCGCGCCGAGCCCGCCGAGCAGTCCAAGCGGATGCGCGCGATGCGCCGGCGGGTGCTGGAGCACGACGTGGACCGCTGGGCCCGCTCGTTCCTGACGGAGCTGGAGGCCCAGCCCGAGCCGGAGGCTGCCGAGCAGTCCTGAACCCCGAACGCGCCCCCGCCCGCCGGACCGCCCCCGGCGGGTAGGGGCGCGGCCGTCATCGGGCACCGGTCGGCCGCGCCCGCGAGGCGTCGCCGCCGGTCATCACCGCCGCTCACCCTGCCGGGGCGGGCGCCGCCGTGCTCGGCGGCGCCCCCGGACCGGGCCGCCGAGCGGTGCCGCCGACCCCTCCGTTCCCTAATTTGGGACGACCGATTTTCGGCTCAGGTGCTGCCGTAACCGGACGCGGGCGTCGGCGGCGTGTGACGGGGGCGACTCAGGAGGCGGCGCCGGCCTCGGCCCGCCAGGGGCGGCGCAGGTCGAAGGCCGCCCAGACGGCCTTACCGCCGGTCGTCAAGGGCGCCCAGCCCCAGGCGCTGCTGACGGCGCCGACCACCAGCAGCCCGCGGCCGCCCTCGCCGAACCACTCGGGCGCGTGCGCCGCCGGCTCGGGCACCCGGTCGCCCGGGTCGGTCACCATGACCACCAGGCGGCGCGGGTGGCCGAGCAGCACGAGCTGCACCGGGCCGCCCGAGGGGCCGTGCGGCGCCTCGCGCAGGCCGTGCCGCAGCGCGTTGGTCACCAGCTCCGACACCGCCATGACCGCGTCGTCGGACTGCTCGGGCAGGCCCCACTCGCTCAGCGTCGCGGCGGTGAAGTCGCGGGCCCGCTTGGGGGCGGCGGGCTCGGCGCGCAGCACGCACCGGGCCGTGCGGGGCGTGCCGGAGTGCGGTGCGGGCCAGCAGCCGCGCAGGCCCGGCCGGGTCGCGGGGCCGCCGTCGGCGGGCGCGCCGCCGCCCGCGGCCGGGCCGCCGTGCGGAAGCCCCGCCGCGGCCGGCAGGTCGTCGGCGCGGTGCGGGTGATCGGGGCGGTGGTCCGGCGTGACGTACCGTCGGCCGCCTTGCGCGTGGGCCACTGCGCGAGCTGCGACGACGTCTGCCTGGTCAACGATCATTGTCAAACCCCAAGGCGAGCGGGCGGGACGGGGGCGGGCGTTCGCTATCTTGCTCCCCATGCCGTGCAGATGCAAGACCGTCTGCATGAACGAATGCAAGAACGAATGCACGTGCATCTCGTACCATCGCCATGGAGCGGGGTGAGATCGCGGCCTCCCGGCAGGGAGGCGGAACCACTCTTCAAGGGGGCTTTTGATGAACGCCTACGAGCCGCACGACCACGGCCCGCAGCGCCTGGTCTGGCAGAAGAGCCGGCGGAGCAATCCGAGCGGCAACTGCGTGGAGCTCGCCGAACTGCCCACCGGCGACATCGCGGTGCGCAACTCCCGGTACCCGGAGGGGCCGATCCTGATCTACACGCGCGCCGAGGTGGAGGCCTTCGTCGGCGGCGCCAAGGATGGGGACTTCGACCACATGCTGGTCTGATCGACAGGTAAACCGAATCCCGTTCCATTCGGCGGTCCGGCCCGGTAGCGTGCGAAGGCATGCACCTGGGGCAGATCGCCGAGCAGACGCCCGACAAGCCCGCCGTGATCATGGCGGGCTCCGGACGCGTCATCACCTACCGGGAGCTGAACGAGGAGTCCAACCGGCTCGCGCAGTTGCTCCGCTCCGAGGGACTGCGCCCCGGCGACCACATCGCGTTCATGCTGGAGAACCACCCGCTCTTCCTGGCCGTCGCCTGGGCCGCGCAGCGGTCCGGGCTCTACTACACCGCCGTCAGCTCCCGCCTCCGGCCCGACGAGCTGGCCTACATCGTCGACAACTGCGAGGCCCGCGTCTTCATCAGCAGCGCCGCGCTGAAGGACACCGCCGCCGCGGTCGCCGAGCGCACCCCGAACGTCGGCCTGCGCCTGATGCTCGACGGCACCGCGCCCGGCTTCGACTCCTACGAGGAGCGCGTCGCCGCCCAGCCGCCGGTCCCGATCGCCGACGAGCGCGAGGGCTCGGACATGCTCTACTCCTCGGGCACCACCGGCCGCCCCAAGGGCGTGAAACCGCCGCTGCCGCTGGTCGAGATGGGCACGCCCGGCCCGCTCTACCAGCTCATCTCGCTGCTGTTCCAGCCCGACGGCGACTCGGTGTACCTGTCGCCCGCCCCGCTGTACCACGCCGCGCCGCTGCGCTACTGCCTGAACTTCCACCGCTTCGGCGCGACCGTCGTGGTGATGGAGCGGTTCGACGCCGAGCAGGCCCTGGCGCTGATCGAGCGGTACGGCGTCACCCACAGCCAGTGGGTCCCGACGATGTTCATCCGGATGCTGAAGCTGCCGCCGGAGGTCCGCGCCCGCTACGACGTGTCGAGCCTGCGGCACGCCGTGCACGCCGCCGCGCCCTGCCCCGTCCCGGTGAAGGAGCAGATGATCGAGTGGTGGGGGCCGGTCGTCCAGGAGTACTACGCGGGCACCGAGGGCAACTGCTTCGTCTACGCGGGCGCGGCCGACTGGATGGCGCACAAGGGCACCGTGGGGCGGCCGCTGCTCGGCGAGGTCCACGTGTGCGACGAGGACGGTAACGAGCTGCCGCCGGGCGCCTCCGGCACGCTGTACTTCGGCGGTGGCCCCACCTTCGAGTACCACGGCGACCGGGCCAAGACCGACTCCGCCCGCGATCCGTGGGGGCGCGGCTGGACCACCCTCGGCGACGTCGGCCACGTGGACGCCGACGGCTTCCTCTACCTCACCGACCGCCGCTCCTACATGATCATCAGCGGCGGGGTGAACATCTACCCGCAGGAGGTCGAGAACCTGCTGGCCGTGCATCCCGCCGTCGCCGACGTCGCGGTGCTCGGCGTGCCCGACGCCGAGATGGGCGAGGCGGTCAAGGCCGTCGTCCAGCCCGCCGACCCCGGCCGCGCCGGGCCGGGGCTGGAGGCCGAGCTGATCGCCCACTGCCGCGAGCACCTCGCGCACTACAAGTGCCCGCGCTCGGTGGACTTCCGCGCCGAGCTGCCCCGCCACCCCACCGGAAAGCTCTACAAACGGCTGCTGAAGGACGAGTACTGGAAGGACCACCGCTCGGCGCCCGCGTGAGCGCTGCGGACATCACCGGGCGGCCTGGCGCGTTCCGCGGCCCGTCAAGGCGAACGCCCCGCCCCGGGACCTCGACGGTCCTGGGACGGGGCGTCCGTACTGCGGGTCGATCCCCTGGCGCGATCCCCCTAGTGCATCGGCATGGGGGCGTCGACCGGTGCCTCCGGCTTCTTGCGCGGCAGCATCAGCGCCGGCAGGAACGCGAACGCCAGCAGCACCAGCGACCACCAGTAGGTGGTCTGGAACGCGCTGGCCATCTTCTCGATGACCACCATGATCTGCTCGGGCGACAGCTTGGGCGCGTTCGGGTCGGCCGCGGCGGCGATGCCGCTCGACGGCAGGCCCTCGTTCTTCATCTGGGAGGTCAGCAGGACCGCGATGAAGGCGGTGCCGACCGAGCCGGCGACCTGCTGGATGATGTTCAGCGCGGTGCTGGCCCGCGGCACCTCGTCGTGCTGGAGGGTCTGCATGGCCGCCGACATGGTCGGCATCATGGTCATGCCCATGCCCATGCCCATCACGAACAGCGCGAGGCCGAGGGTCCAGTACGAGGCGTCCGGGGTGATCTGGAAGGCGAAGCCCGCCACGCCCAGCACCACGATCGACAGGCCCACCAGCACGACCTTGCCCGGGCCGAGCTTGTCGGTGAGCTTGCCGCCGATCGGCATGGTCAGCATCGCGCCGAGGCCCTGCGGGGCCAGCAGCAGGCCCGAGGCGAACGCGGTCTCGCCGCGCACCGCCTGGAAGTACAGCGGCAGCACCAGCATCGCGCCGAAGAACGCGCACGCGAACAGCACCATGGTGCCGGAGGCGGCCGCGACCGAGCGGCGCTTGAACAGCCGCAGGTCGATCAGCGGGCTGGTGTTGCCGCGGCGCAGCGCGTGCACGGTGAAGGCGATGATGAGCAGCGCGCCGGCGATGGTGGTGCCGAGCACGTCGCCGCGGGCGAAGTCGTTCTTCTCCGCGCCGGTGGCCAGGCCGTAGATCAGCATGGCGAGACCGGGCGACAGCAGGATCAGGCCGAGGAAGTCGAGGCGCTCGGCCTTCTTCGGCTCGTCCTTCTTCAGGATCTTGAACGCCAGCACCAGCGCGACCGCGCCGATCGGAACGTTGATGTAGAAGATCCAGCGCCAGGACACGTCGTCCACCAGCCAGCCGCCCAGGATGGGGCCGGCGATCGGGCCGAGCAGCATCGGGATGCCGACGATGCTCATCACCTGGCCGACCCGCTGCGGCCCGGCCGCCTGGGTCAGGATCGTCATGCCGGCCGGCATGATCATGCCGCCGCCCAGGCCCTGCAGCACGCGGAAGGCGATCAGGGACTTGTCGTCCCAGGCCATGCCCGCCAGCGCCGAGCCGGCCACGAACAGCGCGATGGAGATCATGTACAGGCGCTTGGTGCCGAACCGGGCCGAGGCCCAGCCGGTCACCGGGATGACGGTCGCCAGCGCCAGGGTGTAGCCGGTCGCCACCCACTGGATGGTCGGCAGGGTCGAGTCGAAGTCCTCGACCAGGTGCTTGAGGGCGACGTTGACGACCGTCACGTCCAGGATGGACATGATGGCGCCGAGGACGACGACCATGGCCACCGCGAGCACGCCGCGATCCAGGCCGCCGCCTTCGGACGCCGGGGGTGGGCCGTCCTTCGCCTTGGGTGAGGCGGGAGCGGTCAAGTCTGTTCCAATCGTCAGGGCACGTGCGGGCAGCGTCGGCCGCAGGCCGGAGGTCGGGGGGATACCGCAGCAAAATACTGCAGTGACTGACACTTTCGCGAACGATTAAACGGGGTGGGTTCTCCGAGTATTCCGGCCACGTCTGACATTTCTGGAAGGTCTGCCCAGCTCGTCACCGCTGACTTACCCGGCGCGGGTTGCCCCTGGGGACGAGCCGGTGTGACCTAGGTGACATCAGGATGTGTCCGGCCAGATGCCGACTCGCGGGGGTTCCGGAAGTCATCGCCCGGACGCCGGTGAGTCCGGAACCGGTGCCCGGTCCCTCCCCGCGGACCAGTGGACGACCGACCGGGAGACCGATCATGAGCGTATCCGCCCGCGGCCGCGCGCCGGTGAACGGCCTGAGCCTGTACTACGAGGTCCACGGTGAGACCCACGGTGAGGGGCGGCCGCTGCTGTTGCTGCACGGCGGCCTCCACACCATCGACCTGAGCTTCGGCGCGCTGCTGCCCGGCCTGGCCGCCGGGCACCGGGCGATCGCCGTCGAGATGCAGGGGCACGGCCGCACCCCCGACATCGACCGGCCGCCCACGCCGGAGAACCTGGCCGGCGACATGGTCGCGCTGCTGGACCACCTCGGCGTCGGGCGGGCCGACGTGTTCGGCTTCAGCCTGGGCGGGCTGGTGGCGCTCCAGATGGCGATCGACGCCCCGGAGCGCGTGGGCCGCGTCGTGATGGCCTCGGCCCCCTGCGCGCCGGACGGCTTCCACACCGAGGTGCGCGGCCCCGGCGCCCGGCCGGGCGTGGGGCGGATGCCGGCCGAGCGCGACTTCCAGGACATGCACGACGCCTACCGGCGCCTGGCGCCCGACCCCGAGCACTTCGGGGAGTTCGCGGCCAGGCAGTCGGAGGCCGTCCTCGCGTTCGAGGGCTGGGGGCCCGACCGGCTGCGGGCCGTCTCCGTCCCCGTCCTGCTGCTGATCGGCGACAGGGACTTCGTGCGCGTCGACCACGCCGAGGAGGTGCGCGCGCTGATCCCCAAGGCCAGCCTGGCGGTGCTGCCGGACACCGACCACATGGCGGTGACCCGGCGCACCGACCTGCTGCTGCCGATGCTGCGCGCGTTCCTGCGCTGAGGGGACCTTCGTCAGGGGGCGGCGGCGCGCAGCCGCGCGGCGGCGTCCTCGGGGGACACGTCGGTGATGAACGCGCCCGCGCCCGACTCGGCGGAGGCCAGGAACTTCAGCTTGTCGGCGGTGCGGCGGGGCGTGAAGACCTCCACCCACAGGTGCGCGCGGTCCCGGTCGGCGGTGACGGGGGCCTGGTGCCAGCACGCCATGTACGGCACCGAGCCGGGGAACAGCCGCCCGAACCGGCCGAGCACGTCGGCGTACAGCCCCATCAGCTCCACCGCCCGCTCCTCGCCGAGCGCGGGCAGGTCGGGCACGTGCCGGCGCGGGGCGATGATCGCCTGGACGGGCCAGCGCGCGGCGTAGGGGACGTAGGCCACGAAGTTCTCGGTGGCGGCGACCAGGCGCTCGCCGGACTCCTCGGCGGGCACCGTCCAGCACAGCACGCAGCCGTTCCGGGCGGCGCGCAGCACCTGGCGGGTGCGGGGGGTCACGTAGGGGAAGGCGTAGATCTGGCCGTGCGGGTGCTGGAGGGTCGCGCCGATCTCGGTGCCCCGGTTCTCGAAGACGAAGACCTCCTCGACGCCTTCCAGCGCGCCCAGCCCGCGCGTCCGGTCGATGAACGCGCGGGCGACCGTCGCCAGCCGCTCAGGCGGCAGCGCCGCGAAGGTGGAGTCGTGGTCGTCGGTGAAGCACACGACCTCGCAGCGCCCGCCCGCAGGGCCGCCCAGGGAGGGGAAGCGGTTCTCGAACGCGACGACGTGGTAGCCGTCGGCCGGGATCTCGCCGTCGGGCCGCCCCGGGCACAGCGGGCAGGCGTCGGCGGCGGGGAGGAAGGTGCGGGTCTGCCGGTGGGCGGCGACGGCGACCCACTCGTCCAGCAGCGCGTCGTGGCGCACCTCGGGGCGCGGCGCGTGGGGCGGCAGTTCGCGCTTGTCGGGCGCGGCGCGGTCGAGGCCGGGCCGGTCGTCGAAGTAGACCAGCTCGCGGCCGTCGGCGAGCCGGACGGAGGTGCGCGCGGCGGAGGGGTTCATGTGGGCTCGCTGTTCGGGTCGGGCAGGTGGACGGTCGTGCCGCCGGAGGCGAGCGCGTCGAGCTCGGCGCGGGCGGCGCGGGGGTCGGTGACGAGATGGGCGATGCGGCCGGCCGGAACGGTCTGGAACAGCGCCCGCGCGCCGACCTTGGTGTGGTCGGCCAGTACCACGACCTCCTCGGCGGCGGCGGCCAGGGCGCGGTCGGTCCCGGCGACGGCGAGGCTGGGGGTGGACAGCCCGTGCGCGGCGGTCAGGCCGTTGCCCGACAGGAACGCGCGGCGCACCCGCACCCCCGCCAGGAAGCCCTCGGCCGTGCCGCCGACCAGCGCGTGGATCGAGCCGCGCAGCGCGCCGCCGGTCAGCACGACCTCGATGTCGCGGCTGTCGGCGAGCGCCGTCGCGACCGGCAGCGAATTGGTGATCACGGTCAGGCCGGGGACCCGCGCCAGCCGGCGCGCCAGCCGCTCGGTGGTGGTGCCCGGCCCGACCGCCACGGCGTCGCCGGGGGCGACCAGGGTCGCCGCGCGGGCGGCGATGGCGTCCTTCTCGGCGAGCGCGACCGTGCTCTTGTGCCGGCGGCTCGGCTCGCGGGCGAGTCCGCCGAGCGGGACCGCGCCGCCCCGGCTGCGCTCCAGCAGCCCGCGCTCCTCCAGGGCGCGCAGGTCGCGGCGGACGGTCACCTCGGAGGCGTCCAGCGCGCCCGCGAGGTCGCGCAGCGGCATGGCGCCGCGCTCGCGCAGCAGGCGCAGGATGCGCTCGTGCCGCTCGGCGGCGAAGCGGGTCGGTCCGTCGGTCACGGTTCCCTCCTTGTGACCGCTAATTTATCATCTCCGATCAGTATCGATCGATATCGACTGTTAGGGACCAATGAAGCGCACATGGCGGGCACCGGGCCGGGTCAACCTGATCGGCGAGCACACCGACTACAACGGCGGCCTGGTGCTGCCGTTCGCGGTGCCGTGGGGCGTGACCGCCGAGGCGGCCGTGCGGGACGACGGCGTGCTGGAGCTGCGCAGCGACCGCTACCCGGGCCGTCCGGTGACCGTGCGCCCGGAGGAGCTGCGGCCCGGGACGCCGGGCGGCTGGGCCGCCTACGCCGCCGGGGTGGTCTGGGCGCTGCGGCGGGACGGTCACCCGGTGGGCGGCGCGGCGATCCGGCTGGAGTCCGACCTGCCCGAGGGGGCGGGGCTGTCGTCGTCGGCCGCGCTGGAGTGCGCGGTGGCCGGGGCGCTGAACGACCTGTACGGGCTCGGGCTGGACGCCGCCGAACTGGCGCGGGTCGCGCAGCGCGCCGAGAACGACTTCGTGGGCGCGCCCACCGGCGTCCTCGACCAGAGCGCGTCGCTGTTCGGCCGGGCCGGGCACGCGGTGCTGATCGACACCCGCGACCTGGCGCGCACGCCGGTGCCGTTCGACCTGGCGGCGGCCGGCCTGCGGCTGCTGATCATCGACACCGGGGTGGCGCACGCGCATCTGACCGGCGGCTACGGGGACCGGCGGCGCGAGTGCGAGCGCGCGGCCGAGATCCTGGGCGTGGCGCTGCTGAGCGACCTGGACGCGCCGGCGCCGACCGGGGACGCGGTGCTGGACCGGCGCGTCCGGCACGTGGTGACCGAGAACGCGCGCGTGCGGCGCACGGTGGAGCTGCTCGGCGCCGGCGCGCCGCGCGGGGTGGGGGCGCTGCTGACCGCGTCCCACCTCTCCTTGCGCGACGACTACGAGGTCTCCTGGCCGGAGGCCGACCGCGTCGTCGAGGCGGCGCTGGCGGCCGGGGCGCTGGGGGCGCGCATGGTCGGCGGCGGCTTCGGCGGCTCGGTGATCGCGCTGGTGGACGAGCGCGGCGCCGGGGCCGTGGGGGAGGCGGCCCGGCGCGCGCTGGGTCCGGACGCGCCGCCGGTCCGTACGGCGGTCGCGGGGGAGGGGGCGGGGCCGGTCACGTGACGCGGGCCCGCCTTTTCGTCGTACCCGGCTGGCATGATCACGTCATGGACGTCCAAGAAGGTGCCCTCAAGCACGGTCTGCCCTATCTCGCGGTAGGGGAGGGGCGGCCGCTGGTGTTCCTGCGCGGGCTGCATCCCGTGCACGCCAACGCCGAGGGCTTCCAGCGCAAGATGGAGCTGAAGGGCGTGGCCGGTCTTGCCCGGCACTACCGGGTCCACCTGGTGGGGCGCGGGCCGGGGCTGGCCGAGGGCGCGACGATGGCCGACATCGCGACGCAGCACGCCGAGGCGCTGGCCGACCGGTTCACCGGGCCGGTGGACGTGCTCGGGGTGTCGTCGGGCGGGTCGGTGGCGCTGCAGCTGGCGGCCGACCATCCGGAGGTCGTGCGGCGGCTGGTCGTGGCGGCGTCGGGGTGCACGCTGGGACCGGACGCGAAGCGGGCGCAGCTCGCCTGGGCCGACGCGTACGAGAAGGGCCGGCGCGGGCTCCACCACTCGGCGGCGATCGCGAGCACGTCCCCGGTGGTGCGGGCGCTGATGCGTCCGCTGATGTGGGCGATGGACCCGCTGATGCGGCCGGCGGACCCGACCGACATGATCCGGTTCATCCGGGCCGAGGACGGCTTCGACGTGGGGGACCGGCTGGCGGGGATCAACATTCCGACGCTGGTGATCGGCGGCGACCGGGACGCGGCCTACCCGGTGGAGATCTTCCGGCGGACGGCGACGGGAATCCCGGGCGGGGCGCTGATCGTCTATCCGAGGACCGGGCACGTGGGCTCGTTCACGCACAAGAGCTTCGCTTCGGACGTCCAGGGTTTTCTGAGCATGTGAGCGGCCGCGGCGGGGGAATGCGGAAAAGGCCGTCCGGCGTTTTCCGGACGGCCTTTCTTTCGCCGCGCTAAGTGCCGTCGTGGACGAACGGGACGACGAAGCCGATCAGGGCCAGGGCCTCGGTCAGGGCGAAGCCGAGCAGCATGTTCTGGCGGATGGTGTTGGTCAGTTCCGGCTGGCGGGCGATGGCCTGCACGCCCTGGCCGAAGATGATCCCGACGCCGATTCCGGGGCCGATGGCGGCGAGGCCGTAGGCGACGGAGCCGAGGTCGCCGGTGACGGCCGCGAGGGTGGCGGACATGTGGGGGGTCCCCTTTCCGGAGAGCTTGTGATTACATTCACATGCTTTCCTGGAAAGGGGTGGCCGTCAATATGGATAAATGTTCACCGGCTGGTGAGCTGGGGTTATATGGGGCGTTCGGCTATGGGGTGAAAAAGGTTTCGGCGCGGCCATTCCCGGGAAGGAATGACCGCGCCGTTCTTCCGATCGGGGCGGGTCAGCCGTTGGGCAGGCCCAGGGCCCGGGCGATCAGCATCCGCTGGACCTCCGAGGTGCCCTCGCCGACTTCCAGGATCTTGGCGTCGCGATAGAAGCGGCCGACCGCGTACTCGTTCATGAAGCCGTAGCCGCCGAAGATCTGCGTGGCGTCCCGGGCGTTGTCCATCGCCGCGTTGGAGGCGACCAGCTTGGCGATCGCCGCCTCCTTCTTGAACGGCTCGCCCGCCAGCATCCTCGCCGCCGCCGCGTAGTAGGCGAGGCGCGCGGTGTGCGCCCGGACCTCCATGTCGGCGACCTTGAACTGGATCGCCTGGTAGCGGCCGATCTCCCGGCCGAACGCCTCGCGCTCCTTGACGTAGCGCAGGCACTCGTCCACGCAGCCCTGGGCGAGGCCGACCGACAGCGCGGCGATCGCGATGCGGCCCTCGTCCAGGATGCGCAGGAACTGCGCGTAGCCGCGGCCGCGCTCGCCGACCAGGTTCTCGGCGGGCACGCGCACGTCGTCGAAGGACAGCTCGCGGGTGTCGGAGGCCGACCAGCCCACCTTGGAGTACTTCTTCCCCACGGTGAAGCCGGGGGTGCCGTTCGGGACGATGATCGTGGAGATCTCGTTCTCGCCGGTGAAGGCGGTGACGGTCACGAACGCGGTGATGTCGGTGCCGGAGTTGGTGATGAACGACTTGGAGCCGTTGATCACCCACTGGTCGCCGTCCAGGCGCGCGGTCGTGCGCATCCCGCCGGGCACGTCGGAGCCGCCGCCCGGCTCGGTCAGGCCGAACGCCGCCAGCTTCTCGCCCGAGGTCAGCACCGGCAGCCACTTGGCGCGCTGGGCGTCGGAGCCGAAGCGGTAGATCGGCATCGCGCCGAGGGAGACGCCCGCCTCCAGGGTGATGGCCACGGACGAGTCCACCCGCGCCAGCTCCTCCAAGGCCAGGCACAAGGTGAAGTAGTCGCCGCCCATGCCGCCGTGCTCCTCGGGGAACGGCAGCCCGAACAGGCCCATCTTGCCCATCGCGGCGACGATGTCGTACGGGAACTCGCCGCGCTCGTACAGGTCGCCGATCACCGGGGCGACGGTCTCGCGGGCGAACCGCTCGACGGTGCGCCGCAGCTCCTCCTGCTCGTCGGTGAGCGTGAAGTCGATCATTGTTACTCCTCAGGGGACAGGGCCTGGACGACGCGGGACGGGCTGGGGCGGCCCAGCCGGGCCGCCATCCACCGGCTGGCGGCGGCGAGCGGGGCGAGGTCGACGCCGGTCTCGACGCCGAGCCCGTTCAGCATCCACACCAGGTCCTCGGTGGCGAGGTTGCCGGTCGCGGACTCGGCGTACGGGCAGCCGCCGAGGCCGCCGGCGGAGGCGTCCACGACCGTGACGCCCGCGCGCAGCGCGGCCAGGGTGTTGGCGAGCGCCTGGCCGTAGGTGTCGTGGAAGTGGACGGCGAGGTCGCCGACGTCGAGGCCCGCCTCGCGCAGCGCCCCGATCAGGGCGGTGACCTGGCCGGGCGTGCCGACGCCGATGGTGTCGCCGAGGCTGAGCTGGTCGCAGCCCATCGCCATCATGCGGGTGGCGACCGACACGACCTGGGAGACCGGGACCTCGCCCTCCCACGGGTCGCCGCACACCATCGACACGTACGCGCGCACCCACAGCCCCTCGGCGCGGGCGCGCTCCACGACCGGCGCGAACATCTCCAGCGACTCGTCCACGGTCCGGTTGAGGTTGCGGCGCGCGAAGGTCTCGGTGGCGCTGCCGAAGATGGCGATCTCCTTGACGCCGAGGGCCAGCGCCCGGTCCAGGCCGCGCTCGTTGGGCACCAGGACGGGGCGCGGGTCGCCGGTGGCGGGCAGCGCCTTCAGCAGCTCCTCGGCGTCGGCGAGCTGCGGCACCCACTTGGGGTGCACGAAGCTGGTGGTCTCGATCGTGGTCAGGCCGGCGGCGGCGAGGCGCGCCACGAACTCGGCCTTCACCTCGACCGGGACGACCGCCTTCTCGTTCTGCAGGCCGTCGCGCGGGCCGACCTCGTAGATCGTGACCCGGTCGGGCAGGCCGGGCAGCGGGGTGGGCATCATTCCTCCTCGTTCGCCGCGGGCACGATCACGGCGAGCACGGCGTCCAGCGCGACCTGCGCGCCGGCGCGCACCGGCAGCCGGGCGACCACGCCCGCGACCGGCGCGGTGACGGTGTGCTCCATCTTCATCGCCTCCACGACCACCAGCGGCTGGCCCTCGGCGACCCGCTCGCCCTCGGCGGCCTTGACCGCCAGGACCGTGCCGGGCATCGGGCTGCGCAGCACCCCGTCGCCGGTGGCGGCGTCCGCGCCGCCGCCCTCGGCGCGGACGTGCTCGGTCAGCGCCCAGGTGCGGCCGTCGCGGCCCAGCCAGAGCGTGGCGCCGTCGCGGGCGGCGGCGAAGGTGAGCACGCGGCCGTCGTAGGCGAGGGTGAGCGTGCCGCCGTGCCCGGTCAGCGCGGCGGGGACGGCGGTGCCGCCGATGTCCGCCTCGGCGTCGCGGGCGCGGCCCCGCACGCGGACCTCGACGGGGTCGCCGCCGGACGGCGTGATGATCCACGGCGTCCAGGCGGGCGCGCCGGGCCGCCAGCCGTCCGGGATCTCCCACGGGTCGGGGTCGGCGGTCTCCAGCGACGCCATGCGCTCCAGCGCGGCGGCCGCCAGGACCTCCGGCGGCGTCCCGGCGCCGGAGGTCAGCTCGTCCAGCACGCGTTCGACCAGGCCGGTGTCCAGCCGCCCGGCCGCGACCTCGGGGTGCTTGAGCAGCGACCGCAGGAACGCCACGTTGGTGGGCACGCCGAGCAGCCGGTAGTCCGCGAGCGCCCGGTCGATCCGGCGCAGCGCCCCGGCGCGGTCGGGCCCCCAGGCGATCACCTTGGCGAGCATCGGGTCGTAGGAGCCGCCGACCTCGGTGCCCTCGTCCAGTCCGGAGTCCACGCGCACGTGGTCGCCGGACGGCTCGGCCAGCGCGAGCACGGTGCCGCCGGTCGGCAGGAAGCCGCGCGCGGGGTCCTCGGCGTAGACACGGCACTCCACGGCGTGGCCGTGGAACGACACCGACCGCTGGTCGAACGGCAGCGGCTCGCCGGCCGCGGCGCGCAGCTGCAGCTCGACCAGGTCCAGGCCGGACCGCCCGTCGATCGCGATCGCCATCTCGGTGACCGGGTGCTCGACCTGGAGGCGGGTGTTCATCTCCATGAAGAAGTACTCGCCGGGCCGGTCGGCCGACACGATGTACTCGACCGTGCCCGCGCCGACGTAGCCGACCGCCTGCGCGGCGGCGACGGCGCTGGCGCCCATGCGCTGCCGGGTGGCCTCGTCCAGCAGCGGGCTCGGCGCCTCCTCCACGATCTTCTGGTGGCGGCGCTGCAGGCTGCACTCGCGCTCGCCGAGGTGGACGGCGTTGCCGTGCGCGTCGGCGAAGACCTGGATCTCGATGTGCCGGGGGTTGGCCACGAACCGCTCGGCCAGCAGCGTGTCGTCGCCGAACGAGGCGCGCGCCTCGCGCCGGGCCGACGCGATCGCCTCGGGCAGCTCGGCGGCGTCGCGCACCAGCCGCATCCCCTTGCCGCCGCCGCCCGCCGACGGCTTCAGCAGCACCGGCAGGCCCACCTCCAGCGCGGCGATGGCGAGCTCCTCGTCCGACAGGCCCGGCTCGTCGCGGCCCGGCACGACCGGGACGCCCGCGGCCGCCACGGTGCGCTTGGCGCGGATCTTGTCGCCCATCGCCTCGATCGCCTCGGCGGGCGGGCCGACGAACACCAGCCCCGCGTCGGCGCAGGCGCGGGCGAAGGCGGTGTTCTCGGCCAGGAACCCGTACCCGGGGTGGACGGCCTGCGCGCCGGTGGCGCGGGCGGCGGCGACCACCGCGTCGATGTCCAGGTAGGACGCGACGCGCACCGCCTCGTCGGCCTCGCGCACGTGCCGGGCCCCGGCGTCGGCGTCGCTGTGCACGGCGACCGACCGGATCCCCAGCCGCCGCAGCGTGCGGAAGACCCGGACCGCGATCTCGCCGCGGTTGGCGACCAGAACGCTCTCGAACATCTCGCCCCTCACATCCGGAAGACGCCGTAGCCGACCGGCTCCAGCGGTGCGTTGGCGGCCACCGACAGCCCCAGGCCCAGCACGCGGCGCGTGTCGGCCGGGTCGATCACCCCGTCGTCCCACAGGCGCGCGGTGGAGTAGTAGGGGTTGCCCTGCTCCTCGTACTGCGCGCGGATCGGGTCCTTGAACGCCTCTTCCTCCTCGGTGCTCCAGGCGTCGCCGAGCTGGTCGCGGCGCACGGTCGCCAGCACGGCGGCGGCCTGCTCGCCGCCCATGACCGAGACGCGCGCGTTCGGCCACATCCACAGGAAGCGGGGCGAGTACGCCCGGCCGCACATGGCGTAGTTGCCCGCGCCGAACGAGCCGCCGATCACCACGGTGAACTTGGGCACGCGGGCGCAGGAGACGGCGGTGACCATCTTCGCGCCGTGCTTGGCGATGCCGCCGGCCTCGTACTCGCGGCCCACCATGAAGCCGGTGATGTTCTGCAGGAACACCAGCGGCACGCTGCGGCGGTCGCACAGCTCGATGAAGTGCGCGCCCTTCAGCGCGGACTCGGCGAACAGGATGCCGTTGTTGGCGATGATCCCGACGGGGTGCCCGTGGATGCGCGCGAAGCCGGTGACCAGCGTGGTCCCGTACTCCTTCTTGAACTCCTGGAAGCGGGAGCCGTCCACGATCCGCGCGATGACCTCGCGCACGTCGTAGGGGGTGCGCGGGTCGGGCGGCACGACGCCGTACAGCTCGCCGGGGTCGAGCGCGGGCTCCTGCGGCGGCGCGGTCTCCCACGGGCGCGGCTCGCGCGGGCCGAGGGTCGCCACGATGTTGCGGACGATCGCGAGCGCGTGCGGATCGTCGTCGGCCAGGTGGTCGGTGACGCCCGAGGTGCGCGAGTGCAGCTCGCCGCCGCCGAGCTCCTCGGCGGTGACGACCTCGCCGGTGGCGGCCTTCACCAGCGGCGGCCCGCCGAGGAAGATCGTGCCCTGGTTCCGGACGATGACGGCCTCGTCGCTCATCGCCGGGACGTAGGCGCCGCCCGCCGTGCACGAGCCGAGCACCGCCGCGATCTGCGGGATGCCGCGCGCCGACATGGTGGCCTGGTTGTAGAAGATGCGGCCGAAGTGCTCGCGGTCGGGGAACACCTCGTCCTGCTTCGGCAGGAACGCGCCGCCGGAGTCGACCAGGTACACGCACGGCAGCCGGTTGTGCAGGGCCACCTCCTGCGCGCGCAGGTGCTTCTTGACCGTGACGGGGTAGTAGGTGCCGCCCTTGACGGTGGCGTCGTTGGCGACCACCACGCACTCGCGGCCGGAGACGCGGCCCACGCCGGTGATGATCCCGGCGCCGGGCGCCTCGTCGCCGTACATGCCGGCGGCCGCGAGCGGTGACAGCTCCAGGAACGGCGAGCCGGGGTCCAGCAGGGCGTCCACGCGGTCGCGGGGCAGCAGCTTGCCGCGCGCGAGGTGGCGCTCGCGGGCGCGCTCGGGGCCGCCCCGCCCGGCGCGGTCCACGCGGTCGCGGAGTTCGGCGGCCAGCGCCTGGTTGTGCGCCGCGTTCTCCTTGAAGGCGGCGCTCACCGGGTCGGCGCGCGTGCCCAGCTCAGGTGCGGTCATCACCCGTCCTCATCGACAGTTAACGCTCATTAACAAAGCCGATGTTAACGCTCGTTAACATCGTTCGTCTACACTCTCCGGCATGACCGAGACCGTGGGCGCCAACCCGCGCCGCGCCGAGATCCTGGGCGCGGCCGCCGAGCTGTTCGCGCGCCGCGGCTACCACGGCACCTCCATCGGCGACCTCGGCCGCGCCGTCGGCCTCACCGGGCCCGCCCTGTACCGGCACTTCCGCGGCAAGGAGGCCGTGCTCGCCGAGATGCTGCTGGACATCAGCGACCGGCTGCGCGCCGAGGGGGCCCGCCGCGCCGCCGATCCCGACCCCGTCCGCGCGCTGGACGCCCTGCTGCACTGGCAGATCGCCTTCGCGCTCGACAACCCCGCGCTGATCACCGTGCACGAGCGCGAGCTGGACAACGTGCCCCAGCCGCAGCGGCACGAGATCCGCCGCCTCCAGCGCGCCTACGTCGAGGAGTGGGTGGCGGTGCTGCGCCGCCTGCACCCCGACCGGCCCGAGCAGCGCCTGCGCGCCGCCGTGCACGCCTGCCTCGGCCTGCTCAACTCCACCCCGCACAGCGCGTCCGGCCTGGACCGCGCCGCGATGGCCGACCTGCTGCACACCATGGCCCGCGCCGCCCTGACGGCCTGATCCGCACGGCTTGAGCGGGCAGCCCGTTCAGCAGGGGGTGATCCGGCCGTTCAGGGAGTCCTCGATCGCTTTGGCGAACGAGTCCGCGGTCGGCTTGGGCGGCGCGCCCGGCTGCTCCAGCGACAGCAGCCCGTGCAGGCACGAGCGCAGCACCGAGCTGAAGGCGCTGTAGTGCTCGGACTCCGGACGGCGCTCGGCGGCCGCGAGCGCCTTCACCGTCGCGTCGGCGAGCTCGGTGAGCTGCGCGGCGGTGACGTCGTCGGACTCGCCGGACGGCTCGTCCCCGCCGCCCAGCGGCGGCAGCTGCGAGCAGGTCGCCACGTCCCGCTCCTGCACCACCGCCCTGTCCAGCGGCGCGCGCGGCAGGCCGAACGCCGAGTGGCGGGTGGGCGCGAAGCCGCCGCAGGAGAACAGCCGCCGCTGCGCCTCGGTGCGCGTCAGGAAGTCGATCAGCTTGAGCGCGGCGGCCGGGCGCCGGGACCGCGCCGAGATCGCGAGGTTCTGGCCGCCCAGCACGCTCGTGCCGGGGCGCGGGACGACCTGGAAGCGCAGCCCGCCGTTGCGGGGACCCTCCCGCATCCGCAGGTCGGAGGCCAGGAACCGGTAGGCGTTGGTCCAGTGGCGCAGCACCTTGGCGCCGCGCCGGCCCGAGGCGAACTCCTCGGTGCTCTCGGCCTCCTGGAACTGCTGCTGGCCGCCCGAGATCTCCTTCCGGGACATGCTGTCGGCGAGGCGCTGCAGCGCCGGGAAGACGCGCCCGGCGAGGGCGGCGCGGCCGGTGGTCCGCCCGGCGGTGAGGGCGTGCGGCGCGCCGTTGTTCCAGACCGACTCCAGGATGTTGACGGTCAGGCCCTCGTAGTCGGCGAACTGCGCGATGTAGCCCTGGCCGAGCATCTCCTCCTGGGTGCGGGGCGGCGCGGTGCCCCTGAGGTGGTACATGAGCCCCACGTCCAGGTTGAACGGCACCGCGTACGGCTCGCCCCGGTACTTCCCCGACGCCACGGCGTCGGGGAAGAAGTCGCCCTCGAAGCCCTGCCGCAGCGCCTGCGGCCACGACGGGACGTCCGACAGCTTCTTGAGCAGCCCCGCGCCGGCGAACTCGGCGGTCAGCGGCGAGTCCAGGATCGCGACGTCGGGGACGCAGCCGGGGGCGTCCAGCCTCGCCCACAGTTGCGAGCGCTGCTGGTCGGCCGACGGCGACACCTCCACCAGCCGCGCGTCCACGTGGTCGGCGCCGCCGAGGTCGCCGTCGTTCCAGGCGCGGACCAGGTTCTGCCGCTGGGCGTTGAGGCTGGCGTCGGTGCCGCCGACCACGGTGATGCGGTCGTCGCAGCGCGCGGCCATCGCGGGGTAGCCGGGCGGTTCGCGGTCGGCGGCCCACACCCCGATCGGGAGCGTCACGAGGATCCCGCCCAGCAGCGCCGCCGCGGCGCGCCGGGACGTCCGCCGCCCGCGCGGGGCGCTGGTGTCGGAAGTGCTCACCGGGTCACCGCATCCCCGCCAGGAGCCGCGCGGCCTGCACCGCGTCGGGCTCGCCCGTCAGCGGCGCGCACGACCCGTCCACGATCTCGGTGATCTCCGGCAGCGGCGCGGCATCGCAGCCGGTGGGGCCGGTCGGCACCAGCGTGAGCCGCAGCCCGGGCAGGCGTTCGCGCAGGTCGGCCAGGGCGCGGCGGTCGGCCGCCGACAGCGCGTGCCCGCTCTGCCCGTCGCTCACCACGACCAGCCGGCCGGTGCCCGCGCCGACCGGGGCGGCGGCGA
The DNA here is from genome assembly GCA_050936435.1 of Spirillospora sp. CA-253888. Classification (GTDB taxonomy): domain Bacteria; phylum Actinomycetota; class Actinomycetes; order Streptosporangiales; family Streptosporangiaceae; genus Spirillospora. Next base: position 724,920 of record JBNJMT010000001.1, on the reverse strand, counting down.
TGGCGGCGGCGAGGGACAGGTCCTTGCCGGAGGGGACCTGCGCGCGCAGGCCGTCGGTCATCCTGCGGCGCTGCTCGGCGGTGGCGCGGTCGGGGGTGACGACCTCGCGGGGGGCGGTGCGCCCGCCGGCCCGGGAGAAGGCGAACAGCGCCATGTCGTCGGTCTCGTTGAGCTGGGTCACCACGTTCTCCAGCAGCCCGGCCGCACGGGCGAGCCGCGAGCCGCCCCGCTGCGCCGAGGCGGGCTCGCCCATCGAACCCGACACGTCCACCGCGAGGCTGATCGACAACCGGTCGCGGCTCTCGCGCAGGACCTTCAGCGCCGCGTCGGAACGGGGGGCCTCGGTCTGCAGGACGGCGGGCTGCACGACGCCGGAGCCCGTCCAGCGGTCCAGGCCGTTGAGGTAGGGGTGGACGTAGTCGGCGCCGGGCGTGGCCGGGAACCGGCCCTCGGCGTCGCGGAACCCCTGCGCGGTCAGCGGGTGGTCGCGCAGCCAGCGGTGGAGGGCGCGGACGGCGCCGTCGCGCCGCGCGTCGTCCTGGCCGCCCCACCTGATCTGGAAGGACGGGTAGGTCAGCGACGGCAGGTCGGAGGCGTACAGCGGGTAGAGCCGCCAGCGCGGGTAGGGCCAGCCGCGGTCCCGCTGGGCGGCGCACCGGTCGCCGAGCGGCCGCCCCCACAGGTAGTCGTTCAGCAGGTGCTCGGGGACGACGACGGCGAGGCCCTTCGGCGGGTCCTCGTTTTCGGCCGCCCGTGCCCGAATGCGGCACAGCAGCGAGGCCGCGTCGGGGGCGATCCACTCCGATGGGCTGAGGAACTTCTCGGTGTCGCGGTAGGAGGCCGGGTGGCGCGCCCGGTACAGGGCCCCGGTGACCGCGAGGGCGGCGGCGGAGCTCTCCGGCAGCGGCCGGGCGATCGTGCGGACGCCCGCCTTCTCCAGGGCGTCCACCAGGGCGGGCGTGTTGGGCCGGGCGTCGGGCAGGTAGACGCGCCGGTGCTCGGCGCCGAACGCCGCGATCACCATCGGCGAGGACGCGATCCCGTCGGCGACGTCGCCGGTCCTCGGGTCGGACCCCCACGCGACGGCCTCCTTCTCGCCCCGGGTCGCGGGCATCCACAGGTCGGGCTGCGGGCCGAACATCTGGGCGCCGACGGGGGTCTCGTTCCGCTCCCAGGGACTGGTGAAGCCCACCGTCGTCTGGGCGGGGCCGGGCTCGGCGGAGACCTCGACGCGGTAGCGGGGGCAGCCCCCGGCGGCGGTGCCGGCGACGAACTCGGCGGCGGTCTGGCGCAGCGCGGCGACGGCGTCGGAGGCGACGGCCGCGCGCAGCTCCAGGGGCGGGCCGCACCGCCCGCCCGGCCCGCCGAGGGCGCCCGCGGCCGCCAGGGCGGCCAGGCAGGCGAGGGCGGTGCCGCTCGCGCCGGCCGACAGCCACTTCGCGCCGTCGGTGAGCGCGGTGAACCGGCGGCCCGGGGGAGCCGACAGGCCGGGCGGCAGGTAGCGCAGCAGGAGCCAGCAGCCGATCGCCGCCAGCGTCACCAGGCCGAGGCCGACCGCGACCGGGAACCACTCGGGGCGGGCGCCGAGGACGCTGACGACGGCCGCGATGACGGCGAGCACGCCGCCGAGCAGCGCGGCGGTCGAGGAGGCGTCGGGCCGGGCGCCGCGCGCCCCGCGGGGGCCGCCGTGCGGACCGCCGTGCCCGCCCTGCCGCCCCCGGCCGTACCGCCCGCCCCCGCCGTGCCCCGATCCCCGTCCTGATCCGCCCTGGTTCGGACCGCTCATCCAGTTTCTCGCCGCCGTAGGTCGCGAAGATCCCCCCGGATCCGCGGCACCAATGATACGTAACGGCGCCGTTTCGGCCAGGGAACGCGGTGACCGGGGTCGGACGCCTTTTCGCGGCGCTGCGGCTTGTCGCCGTCTCCGCATCGCCTGTCAGATGGGATGGAGCGGTTCAGCGAGGCGAGGAGCGCCGGATGGGCGTCGAGGGTGTCGGCTTCTACGAGATCGCGGCGCACGACCCGGGCCGCCCGGCGTTCCTGGGCGGGCCCCCGGGGACGGACGGGCCGGTGTCCTACGGCGCGCTGCACGAGCGGGTGAACCGGCTGACGCACGTGCTGCGCGGCCTCGGGGTGCGCCGCGGCGAGGCCGTCGCGACCGTGCTCGGCAACCGGCCGGAGTTCCTGACGGCGCTGCTGGCCGCGCTGCAGAGCGGCGTCTACCTGGTGCCGGTCAGCCGGCACCTGACCGTGCCGGAGATCGGCTACGTGCTGGCCGACAGCGGGGCCCGCGCGGTGCTGAGCGAGCGCGCGCACGCCGGGGTGGTGGCCGCCGCGGCCGACGAGGCGGGCGTCGCGCCGGAGGTCCGGATCGCGGTGGACGGCGCGCCCGGGTGGGCGGACCTGGACGAGCTCTGCGCCGCCGCCGACCCCGCGCCGCCGCCCGACCGGACGATGGGGTCGATCATGCTCTACACCTCCGGCACCACCGGCCGCCCCAAGGGGGTGCGGCGGCCCGTGCTGGACGTGCCGCCGGAGGTGCTGGCGCAGGTCATGACGCAGACCCTCGGCCGCCACCTCGGCCTGGAGCCCGGCGACGAGGTGCACCTCGCGGTCGGGCCGCTGTACCACTCGGCGCCGTGCATGCACGCGATGATGGCGCTGAACCTCGGGCACGCGGTCGTGGTGAGCCCGCGCTTCGAGCCGGAGGAGGCCCTGGCGCTCATCGAGCGGCACCGGGTGACCAACACCTTCATGGTGCCGACGATGTTCCACCGGATGCTGGCGCTGCCCGAGGAGGTCCGCGCCCGCCACGACCTGTCGTCGCTGCGGCAGGTTTTCCACAGCGCCGCGCCGGTCCCGGTCGAGACCAAGCAGCGGATGATGGACTGGTGGGGGCCGGTGCTGACCGAGTACTACGGGTCCACCGAGAGCGGCGCGGTGGTGGTGGCGCGGCCGCACGAGTGGCTGGCGCGTCCCGGCACGGTCGGGCGCGCCGTGGCGGGCGTCGAGATCAAGATCCTGGGGCCGGACGGGGCCGAGCTGCCGTCCGGCGAGACCGGCCTGATCTACGCGCGCGGGCAGACCGCGTTCGAGTACCACGGCGACCCGGCCAAGACCGCCGCCAGCATGCGCGGCGACCTGTACACCCCCGGCGACCTCGGGCACCTGGACGCCGACGGCTGGCTCTACATGAGCGACCGGCGCACCGACCTGATCATCTCGGGCGGGGTGAACCTCTACCCGGCCGAGATCGAGGCGGCGCTGCTGCAGCATCCGGCGGTCGCCGACGCGGTGGTCATCGGCGTGCCCGACGCCGAGTGGGGGCAGCGGCCGGTCGCGCTGGTGGAGCCCGCCGCCGGCGCCGCCGCGGGCCCGGAGCTGGCCGCCGACCTGCTGGAGCACTGCGGGCGGCGGCTGGCCAAGATGAAGCACCCGCGGCGGATCGAGTTCCGGGAGTCGCTGCCGCGCACGCCCTCGGGCAAGCTGAGCCGCAGCCGCGTGCGCGACGCGTACCTGAAGGAGGGGGCCGCCGAGGGGGAAGGCGCCTCCTGAGAAGGAGAGGGTCGAAGAGGCCGCCGTGACCGTTGAACGCGCCCGTGCCCGCCCGCGTACCACTGCACATGACGGACCAGGCGGATCTGAAGGTGGCCCCCCTTCCCCCAGGTGACGGCAAGACCCCCGCCCCGGCCGAGGACGGGGCGGCGCGGGTCGGCGACACGGTCGCGGTGCGGCCCTGCGCGGGCTGCGGGCGGCCCGTCCCGCAGCCGGTGCGCGGCGCCCGCGCCGTCCGCTACTGCCGGGACGGCGACGGTGAGGGCGCGTGCGAGCGCGACGCCCGCGAGCGCCGCGACCGGGGGCGCCAGGCGCCCGGCCTGACCGGGCAGGTCGCCTGGACCTGGGAGATGGTGGAGCGCCTGGAGCACGCCGCCGACCGGCTCGCGCGCTCGCTCACGGCCGAGCTGAGCGTGGCGGGCGTGGAGCGCAGGATCTCCGACGCGCGCGCCGAGGCCACCGCCCAGATCGCCGTCGCGCAGCGCGAGCGCGACGCGTCCCAGCGGCAGGCCGAGGCCGCCTGGCGCGAGGCCGCCGCCGCCCGCGCGCGTGCCGACACTGCCGGGCAGGACGCCGAGCGGGCCCGCGCCGACGCGGCCGCGGCCGCCGCCGACCGTGACGCCGCCCGCCGCGAGGGCGAGGACGCGCGCGCCGCCGCCGAGGCTGCCGCCGCCGCCCGGACCGCCGCCGAGCACGAGCGCGACCGCGCCACCGCCCGCGAGGGCGAGCTGGCGGCGGCGCTGGAGACCGCCCGCGCCGAACTGGTCGCCCTGCACGCGCGCCTGTCGGAGACCGAGACGCTGGCCGAGGCGCGCCGCGTCGAGGGCGCCGCGGCGCGCAAGGGCAACGACGACCTGCGCGCCGCGCTGCGCGACGCCGAGGCCGAGCGGGGCCGCGCCGTCGCCGACCGCGACCAGGTCCAGGCGCACCTGCACGAGTGCGAGCAGCGGAACTGGCGGCTGGCCCGCGCCGCCGAGGAGATGCGCGCGGCCCTGCACGCCCTCACCGCCGAACGCGACGCCGCGCGCGCGGAGGCCGAGCGGGCGCGCCGCCGCGTGGACGCCCTCACCCAGGCCAGGGGCCGCCCGGTGGCCGGGACGCGGCCGGCCGCCGAGCCCGAGCCGCCGACCGGGCTGCACGCGCTGAACGGCGTCCGGCTTCCCCACGCCGGGTGACGCGGCCTTTCCGACCGCCGACCGGAAGGAGGTGGAGCCACTCGCACAGCGCTGGCCCCGCACCGGCCGCCCCGACGTTCCGGGACGTCGCGGCGGCCGGTGCTCAGCGCTGTTCGGGGACGCGGCCCTCGAGCAGCGCGGTGTAGTCGACGGCCCCGGCGTGGACGGCGGCGTGGACGGCGCGGGCGATGCGCGCGCCCCACACCGAGCGGGGCCCGGCGAACGGCTCGGCCCCGGCGCCCTCGGGCGCGGCGACGCAGACGGCGTCGGAGGCGGTGCCGGTCCCGGGGTAGCCCGCCTCCAGCAGCGCCTGCGTCTTGGCCTCGGTGACGGTGATGACGGCGTTGACCAGGGCGGCGTCGCTGAGCGGCACGGGGACCGAGACCACGATGTTGACCGTGCCGGGCCGCCAGGCGTGGATCGGCGCGAGCTCGGGGTCGGCCGCCCCCTCGGGCGCGGCGGCCCAGGTCGGCACGCGCAGGCCGACCGTGGCGGAGGCATGGACGCCCCCGTCGGAGCGCACGAAGGTGCGGCTCACCGAGGCGGCCGTCAGCATCCCGACGCCCGGACCGTCCAGGCCGTGGGCGGCGGCCAGCTCCCGCAGGTGCGCCTCGGGGTCGAGGCGGGCGTAGACCCCGGCGACCTGGGCGTTGAGGACCCAGCGGGCGGTGCCGATGCCGCCGCCGACCATCGCCGAGGAGATCGCGCGCACGCCGTCGCCCGCGCGCCAGACGGTGGCGCCGAGGCGGACGCCGTCCTCCTCGCGCCAGGACAGTTCGGGCTTCACGGGCGCTCCAGGGACAGGACGGGACGGCCGTCGGGACCGGGGGACACGTGCACGCGCGCGTCGAAGTGCTCGGCGATCATAGAACGGGTCAGCACCTCGGCGGGCGGCCCGGCGGCCGCGACCCGGCCGCCCGACAGCAGCACCAGCCCGTCGGCGTACTGCCCGGCGAGCGTCAGGTCGTGGATCGTGGTGACGACCGTGAGCCCGTCGGCGGTCCGCAGCCGGTCGATCAGCTCCATGACCTGCTGCTGGTGGCCGATGTCCAGGGCGGTGGTGGGCTCGTCCAGCAGCAGCGTCGAGGTCTGCTGCGCCAGCGCGCGGGCGAGCACGACCCGCTGGCGCTCGCCGCCCGACAGGCGGCCCAGCTCGCGGCCGGCGAGGCGGGTGAGGTCGAGGCGCTCCAGGGCCTCGCCCGCCACGGCCCGGTCGCGGGCGCTCTCGCGGCCGAGGTGCGGGATGTAGGGGGAGCGGCCCAGCAGGGTGTAGTCGAGGACGGTCATGCCGGCGGGCAGGTTCGGCGACTGCGGGGCGTAGGCGACCAGCCGGGCGCGGTGGCGCGGCTTGAGGGCGCGGGGGTCGGCGCCCGCCACGGAGATCTCGCCGCACGCGGGGCGCAGGCCGAGGATCGCGCGCAGGAGCGTGGACTTGCCCGCGCCGTTGGGGCCGATGACGGCCGTCCACGACCCGGCCGGGGCGCGCAGGGACACGTCGCTGAGCACCGTCCGGCCGTCCAGCTCGACCGACAGGCCCGCCACCTCGACCGTCACGTGTCCACCTGCTTCCGGGAGGCGCGCAGCACCAGCACGAAGAAGGGGCCGCCGATGAACGCCGTCACCACGCCGAGCGGCAGCTCGCCGGGGGCCACCACCGTGCGCGCGACGAGGTCGGCCAGCGCCAGGAACGCGGCGCCGACCAGCAGCGACAGCGGCAGCACCACCCGGTAGGAGCCGCCCGCGAGCCGCCGCACGACGTGCGGCACCACGATCCCGACGAACCCGATCAGCCCGCTGAGCGCGACCGCGCACGCCGTCGCCAGCGACGCCGCGGCCAGCACCACGAGCCGGACGCGCGCCGCCGACAGCCCGAGCGAGGTGGCCTCCTCGTCGCCGACGCCGAGCACGTCCAGCAGCCGCCCGTGCGCCAGCAGCACGGCGCTGGAGACCAGCGCGTACGGGGCCACGACGGCGAGCTGGCTCCAGTCGGCGGTGCCGACGCCGCCGAGGATCCAGGCGTAGATGCGCTGCAGCTCCTCGGTGCGCAGCTGCTGGAGGAAGGTCTGCACCGCGGCCAGGAACGTGGAGACCGCGACCCCGGCCAGCACCAGCGTCGCCGCGCCGGACCCGGCCGTGTTGCCCAGCGCGTAGGCGAGCAGGACCCCGCCCAGCGCGCCGACGAACGCCGCCAGCGGCACCCCGAACGCCAGGTCGCCGGGCAGCACCACGATCACCAGCGTCGCGCCGACCCCCGCGCCGGAGGCCGCGCCCAGCAGGTAGGGGTCGGCGAGCGGGTTGCGGAACACGCCCTGGTACCCGGCCCCGGCCATGGCCAGCATCCCGCCGACCAGCGCGCCCATCAGGACGCGGGGCATGCGCAGCTCGAACAGCACGTTCCGCTCGACCGGCGACAGCCCCGAGTCCAGGCGCACCCAGGGCAGCCGGTCCAGCAGCTCCTTGACCATGCCGCCGGCCGGCAGGTCGGCGGCGCCGACCAGCAGCCCGGCCAGCAGCGCGGCGGCCAGGACCGCCAGCGCCGCCGCGAGCTGCGCCGGCCGAAGCCGGGCCGGACCGTTGGGGACGGAGGTCACCGGCTCTTGCGGACCGCGTCGCCGATGACGGCGACCAGCTCGGGCAGGCGCGGGCCCCAGCGGGAGGCGATGTCGTCGTCGAGCTCGACCACGTGCCCGCCCTTGACGGCGCCCAGGCCCGACCAGCCGGGCCGCTTGGCGACGGTGGCGGCGGTCTGCCCGCAGCACTTGGTGTCGGCGAGGAAGACGAGGTCGGGGTCGCTCTTCAGCAGCGCCTCGCGGGACAGCTGCGGGTAGCCGCTGCCGGTCTTGTCGGCGGCGTCGGCGACGTTGCGGAGCCCGAACAGGCCGTAGACCTGCCCGATGAAGGTCTTGGAGGTCACGGTGTGGGACTGCTGGTCGAGCTCGTGGTAGTAGCTGAGGCCCTTGCCGGCCGACGCGTCCTGGACCGCCTTCTGGATCTTGGTGCGCATCTCGCCGGTGAGCTTCTCGGCCTGCGCGGTGCGGCCGGTGGCCTTGCCGAGGTCGAGGATCTGGTCGTAGGCGTCGTCGAGCCTGGCGGCCGCGGGCTCGACCAGGACCGGGATCCTGACCTTCTCCAGGGCCTTGACGATGCCGTCCTGGTCGTTGGAGACGACCACGAGGTCGGGCTTGTAGCCGATGACGGCCTCGGCGTTGGGCTTGAAGCCCGACAGCTTGGTCTTGGGGGCCTCGGCCGGGTGGGTGGAGTACTCGTCCACGGCGACGACCTGGGGCCCGGCGCCGATGGCGAACAGGGTCTCGGTGTGGGTCGGCGCGAGCGACACGATGCGCTTGGGGGTGGCGGGGACGGTCACGCGCCCGTTGCCCGCCTCGACGGTCACGCCCCGCTCGGCGGGCTTCTCCTCCGTGCCGCCGCCGCAGGCGGCGAGCGTCATGACGCCGGCCGTGATGACGGCGCCCAGGGCGCGTACGGATCTCACGAGGGTCCTCCTGGCCGCGGGAGGACGCGCGGCCCGGGGCGGGACGGGTCGGCCTTCCGCGAGGTCGATGGTCGTCGGCGCGCGGAGGCGACCTGGCTCGGCCCGCCGGGGCGGGCGCACACAGTTGCGGGACAGCGCCGGGCTCGCACCGGACTTCGCTCCATGACGCGCGTGATCTGCAACGTTATCAGCCGCTCCGTCGCGCTCTTGACGGAGTGAGCGCTCACTCCGTATGGTCGGTCCATGCCGCCCTCCCGTCGCCGCGCCCAAGGCGTGCCCCCGGACGAACGCCGCGCCCTGATCGTCCGGGCGGCCCTGCCCCTGGTGGCCGAGCGCGGGGCCGCCGTGACGACGGCGCAGGTGGCCGGCGCGGCCGGCATCGGCGAGGCGACGGTCTTCCGCGTCTTCGCCGACAAGCAGGAGCTGCTGGAGGCGTGCCTCGCCGAGGCGCTGCGGCCGGACCGCGTGCTGGCGGACCTCGCCGCGATCCCCCTGACCCGGCCGCTGCGGGCGCGCCTGGCCGACGCGGTGGCGGCGATCGAGGCGTACCTGGCCCGCACGGGCCAGGTGATCATGGCCCTGCAGGCGTCCGGCCACGGCCGGCCGGCCCGCGGGAGGCCCGGCCCGGCCCCCGACCGCGACGCCGCGATGGACCGGACGCGCGACGCGCTGGCGGCCCTGTTCGAACCCGACCGCGACGCCCTGCGCCTGCCCCCGGAGCAGACCGCCGAGATCTTCATGGGCCTGGCGTTCGCCTGGACCAGGCCCCCGGCCCGGCGGCGCCCCGCCCTGGAGGACGTCCTGGAGGTCTTCCTGCACGGCGCGACGACCGAGGAGAGGACGCCCGAATGACGATCACGCTGAACCACACCATCGTCCCCGCCCCCGACGGCGCCGGGGCCGCCCGCTTCTTCGCCGGCGTCCTGGGCCTGGCGTACACGGGTCCGCATCCCCACGTCCGGCACTTCGTGCCCGTCAAGGTGAACGACGAGCTCACCCTCGACTTCATGACCGCGCCGGACGCGACGGGCGTCCACCTGGCGTTCGAGGTGGACCGGGCCACGTTCGACGCGGCCCTGACCCGCCTCCGCGAGGGCGGGGCCGCCTACGGCGACGCTCCGGACGACCCCGCCAACGGGCGCGTGGACGAGGCGCACCCGCTGGGCGCGCGCGGCGTCTACTTCACCGACGCGGGCGGCAACCTCTACGAACTGTTCCGCCGGGACTGACCCGGCCGACGGGTCGGGCGGGTTCCGGGAGCGGGACGGTCGGCGACCATGGAGGTGTGGCGACGCTGGAGACCCTGACCCTCTACACGCGCGATGACGTGCGGCTCGACGCCGGGCACCTGCACGGTCGCGAGGCGGTGTGCTTCGTGCTGGCGCACGGGTTCACCTGCTTCTGGCGGCAGCCCATGCTGCGCCGGATCGCCGAGACGCTCAACCGGCACGGCGGGGTGGTCGCGTTCGACTTCCGCGGGCACGGCCGCTCCGGCGGGCGCTCCACGGTCGGCGACCGCGAGGTGCTCGACATCCAGGCGGCCGTGGAGGCGGCCCGGCGCCGGGGGTACCGGAGCGTCGCCGTGGTGGGGTTCTCGATGGGCGGCGCGGTGGCGGTGCGGCACGCCGCGCTGCACGGCTCGGCGGACGCCGTGGTGACGGTGAGCGCCCCGGCCCGCTGGTACTACCGGGACACGGTGCCGATGCGGCGCGTCCACTGGGCGATCGAGCGGCGGACGGGGCGGCTGGCGGTGCGCCTGGCGCGGCGCACCCGCGTCGCGGCCAAGGGCTGGGACCCGGTGCCGGAGGCCCCGCACGAGGTGGTGGGGCGGATCGCGCCGGTGCCGCTGCTGGTCGTGCACGGCGACGCCGACGCGTTCTTCCCGACCGAGCACGCCCGCCAGCTGTTCGAGGCCGCGCGCGAGCCTCGCGAGCTGTGGATCGAGCCCGGCTTCGGCCATGCGGAGGCCGCCGCCACGCCCGAGCTCATCGAGCGGATCGGGAGCTGGGTCTCCGCGCGGCTGGCGGGCTGAAGGCGCCGGGCGGCCTGCTCAGTCGATGACGCGGTCGTCCAGGTGGGCGCCGTAGAAGCCGCTCTGGCGCGCCATGACCTCGCGCATCGGCGTGCCGCGCGGCACGCCGTAGACGGTGCCGGGGAAGTCGAGTTGCCGCTGCACCTCCCAGAGCTCGTCGTGCCGGTCCGGGGAGAACAGCTCGGCCGGGTCTCCGGCGGCGATCCAGCCGATCGGTACGACGCTGTCCGGAGCCAGGCGCGAGTTGACGTGCAGGACGCTGTTGATGCGCAGCTCGGAACGGGCTCCCGCCGACGCGCCGGGGAAGAGCGAGGCGCCGGTCGCGACGAAGACCTCGTCCTCGACCGTCGCGCCGTTGACGTGGGCGTGCGGGCCGACCAGGACGGCGTCGCCGAGCCGCGCCGGATGCCGGGCGCGGCCTTTGACCACCGCGTTCTCCATGACCGTGGTGCGGGCGCCGACGCGCACCTCGCCGTCCTCGGCGGTGAGGACCGCGCCGTGCAGGATCCTCGCCCCCTGGCCGAGCACGACCGCGCCGCACAGCACGGCGGAGGGCGCGACGTAGGCGGACGCGGGGACGACGGGGCGCTCGCCCCGGTGCTCGATCAGCATGTGCGATCTCCTAGGGCGTGTCGTCAAAGTGCCTGCGTGTTGGTCGGTGGGTGTGGATGATGTGGGGTGTGGTTCGTCGCCCGTGAGTTGACCGATGCTGAGTGGCAGGTGTTGGAGCCGTTGCTGCCCAGGCGGGTGATGGGGCGTCCGCGGGTTGATGACCGGCGGGTGCTGAACGGGATCGTGTTCAAGTTCCGTTCGGGGGTGGCTTGGCGGGACGTGCCGGAGCGCTATGGGTCGTGGCGGTCGCTGCATACGCGTTTCCGGCGGTGGGCGGCTGATGGCACCTTCACCGCGATGCTGCAGGCGGTGCAGGCGCGGGCGGACGCGGCCGGGGACATCGACTGGCTGGTGTCGGTGGACTCCACCATCGTGCGCGCCCACCAGCACGCGGCCGGGGCGAAAAAAGGGGGCGGCGGGCGCTCGGCCGCTCCCGCGGCGGGCTGACCAGCAAGCTCCACCTGGCCTGTGACGGGCGGGGCCGGCCGCTGGCGCTGGTGGTGACCGGCGGGAACGTCAACGACTGCACGCAGTTCACGCGCCTGATGGCGGCCATCCGCGTGCCCCGCCTGGGTCCCGGCCGCCCCCGGACGCGCCCTGACCATGTGGTCGGCGACAAGGGCTATAGCAGCCGCGCGATCCGCGCCTGGCTGCGCCGCCGCGGCATCGGCCACACGATCCCCGAACGCAAAGACCAGATCCGCAACCGCCAGCGCCGCGGCAGCCGAGGCGGCCGCCCGCCCGTCTTCGACCAGCAGACCTACCGGCGGCGCAACGTCGTGGAACGCTGCTTCAACCAGCTCAAGCAATGGCGCGGCATCGCCACCCGCTACTGCAAGACCGCCACCAGCTACCAGGCCGCTGTCACCCTCGCCGCCCTGCTTCTATGGCTATGACACTTTGACGACACGCCCTAGGGGGCGAGCCCGCCGCCGTGGACGGGCGTGAAGGTTTCCTCTTCGTAGAAGCGCTTGTGGCAGGCGAACACGGTCGCGTGCTCGTGGAGCCAGCGCAGCAGCTCGCCGAACCGGTCGAACTCGTCGGGATGGACCTCCTGCCGGGCGCTGAGGGCCCAGCCGCCCTCGTCCCTGGCCAGGAGGGCGGCGTGGCGGACGCCGCCGATCCGCCAGGCGGGCTGCGGCGGGCCGAGGAGCGGACGGGGACGGTCCTCGTACTCGGGCCGGCCGTCGTCGTCGACGAAGACCTCGGTGAAGTCGGACACCACGGTCAGGACGTCGGGGCGGGGACCGGCCCCGGTGTGCCAGCGCAGCTCGGCGACCTCCGCCGCGGACAGGCTCGGCGGCAGCTCGGCCGACAGGAGGAGCTCGTAGGAATCTGCCATGGTCCGAACCCTAGAACGCGGGTCCGTCAGCGAGCGGGCGGCGAGGAAGTTGTCCACAGGTCTCGCCGGGACCTTCCGCCGGCCGCTCGCGACGACCACCATCGGTGACATGAGCGAACCGAACGTGAGCAGTGGAAGTCGGGCCGGTCTCACTGCGCCGGTCCTGCGAGAGGACTCTGATCGTGAGACGCGTGCTCTGGCCGTCGGCCCGCTGGTGCCCGAAGGGGCCGTGGTCGCGCGCGGCACCGCCGCCTGGGTGTGGGGGATGGACGTCTCGGCTCGGGGAGAGCAGGAGGCGGAGCGGGAGGTCGATCTGATCCTGCCGCCGGGGGCCGGGCCGCCGGGACACGATCCGCGCTGGGTGGAGCTGCCCGACGAGCACGTCACTCGGGAGGCGGGGGTGCCGCTGACCTCCCTGCCCCGGACGGCGCTGGACTGCGCGCGCTGGCTGCCGGAGCCGGAGGCGCTGGCGGCGCTCGACCGGTTCCTGCGGTGCGGGGTCCGCAGGGAGGAGCTCACGGCGCTGGCGCGGCCGCTGGCCGGATACCGCGGCAACAAGCGGCTGCGCACGCTGCTGGCCCTCGGGGACGGCGGCGCGGCGTCCCCGGGGGAGAGCCGGACGCGCCTGATCGTCATGAAGGCCGGCTTCCCTCGGCCGCAGACCCAGGTGCCGGTGCAGGGGCCGTGCGGGACGCCCCTCTACGTGGACATGGGCTACGCCCGATACCGGGTGGGCCTGGAGTACGACGGCGAGCCCCACCATTCCGGCCGCCGGGCGCGGGCGCGCGACAGCGGGCGCCTCCGCTGGCTGAGAGGCGAGATGGGCTGGGAGGTCATCCCCGTCAGCAAGGACGTCCTGCCCCGGCCGGGCCCGTACCTCGAAGCGCTCCTCACGACTCTGCTCCACCGCGGCTGGGACCCCGACGACGCGACCATGGACCGCATCGCCACGTTCCTCGCGCGGCTCCGCCATCGTCGCACCGGAGGAAAGAGCAGGTGGAAGGGGGTGGCGGGATAACTCGGATGCGGCTCCGCGCCGACGGTGCTTAAACTCGACGGCATGGCCATGCCCCGGATCTCCTAGCTCACGACCCACGTCTCGTACCAGCCGTGTGTCCAGAAGCCGTTCCGGAGCGTAGATCCCATGCTTGCCTTCCGTGACCTCGACGTGCGCGTCGGGGCCCGTTCCCTCCTCTCGGGCGCCACCGCCCACGTCGCACCCGGCGACCGCATCGGCCTGGTCGGCCGCAACGGCGCCGGGAAGACCACCCTTCTGAAGATCCTCGCCGGGCGGGAACGACCCGCCAGCGGAGACGTCACCCGCACCGGCCCTGTCGGCTACCTGCCACAGGATCCGGCGGCGGCCGATCCGGCGGTCAGCGTCATCGACCGCATCCTGTCCGCCCGAGGCCTCGACGAGACCGTCCGGGCCTTACGAGCGGCCGAGACGGCCATGGCCGAAGCCGGTGCCGAAGCCCTGACCAAAGCCGAGTCCGAGGCCGGAGGAGAAGCTGGGACCAAGGCCGGAGTGGAAGCCGGGACCAAGGCCGGAGCCGGGGCTGGGGCGGAAGCTGGCGCGGAAGACAAGGCCAAAGCCGAGTCCGAGGTTGGCACGGGAGTTGGGATCAAGGCCGGAGTTGGGGGTGGGACCGGAACGGAAGCTGGGGCTAGGGCGGAAGCCGGTGCGGAAGGCAGGGCCGAAGCTGGGTCCGAAGGTGGGGTGAGGGCTGGAGCCGAGGCCAGGCCGAAAGGCGAGGGCGGGGCCGGAGCCAAGGGCGGGGCCGAAGGCGGGGGAGGGGCGGAGCGGGCCATGGCTCGGTATGTCCGTGCCGAAGCCGAGTTCCAGGCGCGGGGCGGGTACGCCGCCGAGGCCGAGGCCGCGCGCATCGCGGCCGGGCTCGGGCTGCCCGAGCGGGTGCTCGGGCGGCCGGTCGGGGAGCTGTCGGGCGGGCAGCGGCGTCGGGTCGAGCTGGCCCGGGTCCTGTTCGCCGAGCGGGGCACCCTCCTGCTGGACGAGCCGACCAACCACCTGGACGGCGACTCGGTCGCCTGGCTCCGGTCGTTCCTGCTGGGCTATCCCGGCGGCCTGGTGCTGATCAGCCACGACACCGCGCTGCTGGACGCCGTCGTCAACCGCGTGTGGCATCTGGACCCCGGGCGGGCCGCGCTGGAGGTGCACAACACCGGGTGGGCCACCTATCTCGTGGACCGGGAGGCGGCCGAACGGCGGCGTGCCCGACAGCGCGCCGCCGCCGAGCGGAAGGCCGCCGCCCTGCACGCCCAGGCCGACAGGATGCGCGCCAACAACGCGACCGCCGTGCGGGCCAAGGACATGGCCCGGCGGGCCGACCGGATGTTGTCCGGACTGGAGCCCGCGCGGCGCGCCGAGAAGGTCGCCCGCATCAGCCTGCCCGAGCCCGCCCCGGCCGGGCGGACACCCCTGGGCGCCCTCGGCCTCACCAAGTCCTACGGTGACCTGCGGGTGCTGTCGGGCGTGGACCTGGCCGTCGACCGGGGCAGCAGGCTGGTCGTGCTCGGCTTCAACGGCGCGGGCAAGACCACATTGCTGAAGATCCTGGCGGGGCGGCTGGCGCCCGACGCGGGACGCGTGGTGCACGGACACGGGCTGCGGCTGGGGTACTTCGGGCAGGAGCACGACACCCTGGACTCCGCGCTGACGGTGGGGGAGAACCTTGCGGCCGCCGCGCCGCACCTGACGGCGGGCGAGGCGCGCGGCGTCCTCGGGTCGTTCCTGTTCACCGGGGACGACGCGGACAAGCCCGCCGGGGTGCTGTCGGGCGGCGAGAAGACGCGGCTCGCGCTGGCGGGCCTGGTGAGCTCGGGCGCCAACGTGCTGCTGCTGGACGAGCCCACCAACAACCTCGACCCCGCTTCACGCGCGGAGGTGCTCGCCGCCGTCGCCGCCTACCGGGGAGCGGTCGTGATGGTGACGCACGAGGAGAGCGCGATCGACGCGCTGCGCCCCGACCGTGTGCTGCTGCTCCCCGACGCCGACGAGGACCTGTGGAGCGAGGAGTACCGCGAGCTGGTCTCGCTCACCTGAGGCGACCGCCACAGCCTTGAAGGGAGCCGCGCAGGGTTGAGGGGAGCTGCTACAGGCTTGAGGGGAGTGGCAGCGCGGGCAGGGCTACGCCGCCGGGACGGCGGACCGGCGGCACCGCCTTCTGCGTCACCTTCTTCTGCGCGGCGTCGTTTTTGTATGGCGGTGTCCTCTGCTTCTCAGGCCGGTTTGCGCGCCTCGATCAGGGTGCGCGACGAGTGCGCCACGAACGGGCCCTCGTCCTGGATCTGCTCGTGCAGGTCGCGCAGCCGGTCGCGGTACTTCTCCACCGTGAAGCCGGGCACCGTCCAGATCACCTTGCGCAGGAAGTACACGACCGCCCCGATGTCGAAGAACTCCATCCGCAGGCGTGCGGTGCGGACGTCGACGACCTCCAGGCCGACCGCGCGGGCCTCGGCGGTCTCGGTGTCGGGGTGGCGCGCCTTCCGGGCCTCCGGCTGCGGGCCGAGGAAGTACTCCACCAGCTCGAACACCGTCGCCGGGCCCACGTGCTGGGCGAAGTAGACCCCGCCCGGCCGCAGCACCCGGGAGATCTCCGTCCACCGGACGGTGGCCGGGTGGCGGCTGGTCACCAGGTCGAACGCCGCGTCCGCGAACGGCAGCGGCGGCTCGTCGGGATCGGCCACCACGATCGCGCCGCGCGGGTGCAGCAGGCGCGTCGCCTTGGCCACGTTCGGCGGCCACGACTCGGTCGCGACCATCGCCGGCGGCAGCTTCGCGGCCTCTGCCAGGACCTCGCCGCCGCCCGTCTGGACGTCCAGGGCAGCCGTCGCGGACGCGAGGCGCTCGCTCATCAGCCGCTGGTAGCCCCAGGGCGGGCGCTCCTCGGTGGCACGGCCGTCCAGCCAGGAGAAGTCCCAGCCGTCCACCGAGACGGCGTCGGCCTCCTCCACCAGGTCTTCAAAGGTTCTCCCCATGGCCGGATTTTCCCAGGTGGGCGGAGGGAGCGTGCGGCAGCCCCGGTCCGGGCGGCGGTCGGGATGTTAATGATCTACTTTGTAAAGGGCGTGGCCTGGTCACTCGAATGGTCGGACGGGAGGATCAGGCGGCGGGCCGATAGCGCTGGTCGCGGGTCTGCGCGCCGATGTAGCGCAACATGCTGCGCAGCGCCCAGTGGTTGAGGCCGCTGGGGACCACGCGGTACCCCTGCCGGTTCGCCAGCGCCAGGGCGCTGAAGCTTGCCTGGTCCAAGGGGCTCCACGGGATGTCGAAACGTTCGCGCACGATCGGCGGCAGGCAGCCGAACGTCAGCAGGCGCAAGGGGCGCTCGGCCACCAGGCGGCCCGCCCGTTCGGCCACCGCGCCGCCCACCGGCATGAGGGAGACCGTGTCCGAGCCGTTCCTGGCGATGTCGAGGGCGCGGGCCGCGGCCGGGGTCAGCTCCAGTTCCTTGGCGCAGACGTGCCAGAACTTGGACTGGAAAGCGGCGTAGTCGGGCGGTACCGGGCGCATGCTGACGCCGTAGCGGGAGTACCAGGTCACGGTCTCGGCGTAGAGGCGTTCGTGGTCCTCGGCGGTGAGGGTTTCGGGGTGGAACACCTCGGCGGCCTTGAAGATCTCCCAGGTGAAGGTGGCGTGCGCCCACCAGAAGGTGTCCGGTTCCAGGGCGTGGTAGCGGCGCCGGTGCTCGTCCATGCCGCCGATGCCCTTGTGCAGGTCGCGGATCCGGCGGGCGCGGGCCGGTCCGTCGGGGTCGAGGATGGTCGCCCAGATCTGCGGTACCGAGCGGTGGATGCGGTCGAAGGGGGCGTCGAAGAACGCCGAGTGCTCGCCCACGCCCGCGCCGATGCCGGGGTGCAGCAGCTGCATGAGGCCGGCGGCCGCGCCGGGGAGCAGAGAGCGCAGGTCTCCGGCGTACCGCCACAGCAGGCAGCCCGGTTCCAGCGGAGCGGACATGCCACCTCCCGTAATTCTGTACTTACCAGAATAACCGGGATGAGACGTGAGTCAATGATTGTCTTATGTCCGCGCCGGGCCGCCGCGCCGGGAGCGCGGCGGCCCGAGGCGAACGGCGTCAGGACGCGGGCTTGTACACGGCCACCGCGCAGGCGCTGCCCAGGCCGATGTTGTGCTGCAGGGCGACGCGCGCGCCCTCGACCTGGCGGGCGTCGGCCTTGCCGCGCAGCTGCCAGGTCAGCTCGGCGCACTGGGCGATCCCCGTCGCGCCGAGCGGGTGCCCCTTGGAGATCAGGCCGCCCGAGGGGTTGACGACCCACCGGCCGCCGTAGGTGGTGGCCTCGGCCTCGACGAGCTTGTGGGCCTCGCCGACCTCGGCCATGCCGAGGGCCTCGTAGGTGATCAGCTCGTTGGCCGAGAAGCAGTCGTGCAGCTCGATGACGTCCACGTCCTCGATGGCGACCTGCGCCTCGTCCATGGCCTTGCGCGCCGCGCGCCGCGACACCCCGAAGCCGACCGCCTGGATCGAGGAGTGGTCGGCGAAGCTGTCGGGGGTGTCGGTCGCGATGTGGTGCCCGGCGATCTCGACGGCCTGCTCCCACAACGAGTGCTCGTCCACGAAGCGCTCGCTCGCCACGATCGCGGCGGCGGCCCCGTCGGAGGTGGGCGAGCACTGCAGCTTGGTGAGCGGGTCGAAGATCATGGGGGCGTTCCTCACCTCGTCCAGCGAGTACTCGGTCTGGAACTGGGCGTAGGGGTTGTTCGCCGAGTGCTTGTGGTTCTTCCAGCCGATCCAGGCGTAGTGGTCGGGGGTGGAGCCGTACTTCTCCATGTGCTCGCGGCCCGCGTTGCCGAACATCTGCGGCATCGGCGCCTTGTCCATCTCCCAGGGGCGGCCCGCCACCATCGCGTTCAGGTGGTGGTCGATGATGGTGACCTTGGACTTGCCGACGCCCGCGCCCAGCGAGCCCTTCTGCATCTTCTCCATGCCGAGCGCCAGCACGCAGTCGGCGAGGCCGCCGCGGACCGACTGGCGGGCCAGGAACAGGGCGCTGGAGCCGGTCGCGCAGGCGTTGGCGACCGTCATCACCGGGATGCCGGTCATGCCGGTCTCGTAGAGGGCGCGCTGGCCCATCGAGCCGTACATGGAGCCGGCGTAGGCCTGCTCGACGCGGTCGTAGGCGACGCCCGCGTCCTCCAGCGCCTTGCCGACCGCCTCCTTGGCCATGTCGGGGTACTCCCAGTCGCGGGAGCCCGGCTTCTCGAACTTGGTCATGCCCACGCCGATGACGAAGGTGCGGTTGGCCATCTGGGTCGCCTCCAGGGGGTGCCGAACGAGGTTCGGGCACCACGATAGCCGGAGCGACCAAGCGGGCGTTAGGTTGGGTCAGTCGCCGCCGAACGGCTCGAACAGCTCCACCGGATTGCCCGAGGGGTCCTCCACCAGGATCTGCCGCCCGCCCCGGCCCGTCGCGATCTCGCCCCGGAACCGGGCCCCGGCGCCCTCCAGTTCGGCGATCTTCTGCGCGAGGTCGCTGACCCGGATCTGGATGCGGTTCCAGCCGCCGGGTTCGGGCGGCCGGCCGTCGGCGCCGGGCTGCGCCGCGCCGCCGGGGCCCTTGGGCTCGTTGAGCAGCAGCCGCAGGCCGCCGCGCGCGAGCATGGCGAAGCCGGGGCCCGGGGAGAACACGACCTCGAAGCCGAGCCGCCCGGTGTAGAAGGCGGCCGCGGCCTCGACGTCGTCGACGATGTACCGCACGCTGACCGTTTCCATGGCACGCCCGTGCCCGGCGGCGCGGCGCTCAATCCGTCAGCGGGGCAGTTCCTCCGCCAGCGCGGCGGCGAACGCGGCCACGTCCTGCTCGGTGGTGTCGAACGAGCACACCCAGCGCACCGAGCCGGCGTGCTCGTCCCAGGTGTAGAACGCGAACCGCTTGCGCAGCCGGTCGGCGACCCCGGGCGGCAGCACCGCGAACACCGCGTTGGCCTGCACCTCCTGCTGGATCTCCACACCCGGCAGATCACGCACCGACTCGGCCAGCAGCCGCGCCATGGCGTTGGCGTTGCGGGCGTTGCGCAGCCACAGGTCGCCCTCCAGCAGCGCGATGAGCTGCGCGGACACGAAGCGCATCTTGGACGCCAACTGCATCCCGGCCTTGCGCAGGTACTCGATGCCGCGCACGGCGCCGGGGTTCAGCACCACGATGGTCTCGCCCAGCATCAGGCCGTTCTTGGTGCCGCCGAACGACAGCACGTCCACCCCGGCGTCGGTGGTCAGGGCGCGCAGCGGCAGGTCCAGGGCCGCGGCGGCGTTGGCGAGCCGCGCGCCGTCCATGTGCACCAGCATCCCGAGCTCGTGCGCCGCGGCGGTGATCGCGGTGATCTCCTCGACCGTGTAGACGGTGCCGGTCTCGGTGCTCTGCGAGATCGACACCACCCGGGGCTGGGCGTGGTGCGGGTCGCCGAAGCCCGTCGCGTGCCGCCGGACCGCCTCGGGGGTCAGCTTGCCGCCGGGGGCGGGCACCGCGATCAGCTTGAGCCCGGCCACGCGCTCGGCCGCGCCGCACTCGTCCACGTTGATGTGCGCGCCCTCGGGGCAGATCACCGAGCTCCAGCGGTCCGACATCGCCTGGAGCGCGACCACGTTGGCGCCGGTGCCGTTGAAGACAGGGTAGACGGCGGCCTGCTCGCCGAAGTGGCCGGCGAACACCGTGCGCAGCCGCGCGGTGGTGTCGTCGTCGCCGTAGGCGGGCTGGTGCCCGGTGTTGGCGGCGGCGATGGCGGCCAGGACCTCCGGGTGGATGCCGGACCGGTTGTCGCTGGCGAATCCGCGCTCAGGCGGGAGTGAGGTCAACTCGCGTTCCGTTCAGTTCGGCGGCGGGCCGGTCCCACAGTCCGGCGACGGCCAGGGCGAGGTCGTCGACGTGGGTGAAACCGGCGCGGGGCGCGTCCGGCCGCTCGGCGCGCATCGCGTCGGTGAGCAGGGCCCGGACGACCAGAATCGTAGCCGCCGCGTCCCGGGCGCCCGTCAGCGCGTCCGCCAGGGCCAGCGTCCACGCTTCGGCCGCGGCCTTGGCCGCCGCGTACGCGGGCGCGTCCTGGGAGGGGCGCCGCGCGGCGGGCTGCGAGACGATCGCGAAGCGGGCGCGGGGGCTGCGGGCCAGGTGCGGCTGGAAGGCCAGGGTGGTGTGCTGGAGGGTGCGGACGAGCAGGTCGTGCAGCTCCGCCCAGTCGGCGAGGTCGGTCTCGGCGAACGGCTTGCCGCCGCGCCAGCCGCCCACCAGGTGGATCAGCCCGTCCACGCCGCCGTGCCGGGCGGCGGTCTCCTGCGCCCAGGCGCGGGTGCCGTCCTCGTCGAGCAGGTCCACCACGGCGGGGGACACCCGCGGGTCGTCCCAGTGCTGCTCGACGCGGTCGGCGGCGATCACGCGGGCGCCGGACGCGGCCAGCCGGGCCACCACCGCGCGGCCGGCCGGGCCGCCGGAGCCGGCGACGACCACGACGCGGCCGGTCATGCTCGGGTTCTCGGTCATGCCCACATTCTGGGGCGGACCGGGCCGGTCAGGCGAGCGCTTCGCCGGGGACGGGATCGGCGGCGGCCCCGCCGGGGGCGGCGTCCAGGGACTCGCCGGGCAGGGGCCCGCCAGACGCGGTCTCGTGGGGGGCGGCCTCGGCCGGGCGGCCGTCCGCGCGGGCGCGCAGCGCGTCGATGTCGTCGCCCAGCCGCGCCACGCTGGCCTGTAGGTCGCGCCACAGCCCGGCCCGCCCCTCGGTGCGGGCCTGGCGCTCGCGCAGGTCGGTGAGGCGCCGCTCGAAGATCTCCAGCTGGCCGCGGGTCGCGGCGGTCTCGCGGCCGGTGCGCACCAGGCCGGTGGCGAACGCGGTGAGGTCGCGCTCCAGATCGTCCATGCGCTCGTCGATGCGCGGCAGCAGCCGGTCGTTGAGCTGGACGATCAGGGAGTCCAGCTCGCCGCGCAGTGCGCGCAGGCCCGCGTCCTGCGCGTGCAGGGCCTCCTCCAGCCGCCGCACGCGCTCGCCCTGCGCGTCCACCAGCGCCAGCAGCCGGTCGAACTCGGCCGGGCGGCCCGGGTCGGCGAGCATCTCGGCCAGGCGGCCCAGGCCACCGCGCAGTTGACGCTCCGCCTCCTCGGCGACGCGGCGGACCAGACGCGGGAACACGGCCATGACGCTCCTCGGAGGGGATCGATCTTGACGCGGGATGCCTCCCCAACTGTAGGCGAACACGGGGTGAACGACTCGTGATCCGGACATGTCGCCCAGGCGGCGAGCGGCCGGAACGCGCTCAGCGGCCGGGTCCGGCCAGATGGTCGCGGTCGTTGTAGACGACCGGGCGCAGCCGCCCGCCGTCCTGCCGCCACCGGCTGAGCGAGCAGTTGGCGACCGGCGTCTTCTCGATCTCCAGGATCTCGTGCTCGGTCAGGCGCTCCACCAGGTAGCGCGTCACCACCACGATCGCGTCGTGGGTGACCACCAGCACCCGCCCGCCCGGCGCGTCGGCCTGCACGTCCCGGTACAGGCTGCGCAGCCGCAGCGCCAGGTCGGTCCACGACTCCCCGCCCGGGGGCCGGTAGTAGAACTTGCCGATGCGCTGCTTGCGCTCCCACTCCTCGGGGAAGCGCCGCTCCACGCCCACGTGCGTGAGCCCCTCCAGCACGCCCTGGTCGCGGTCGCGCAGCCGCTCGTCGGTGTGGACCTCCAGCCGGTAGGGGAGCTGGTCCAGGGCGATCACGGCGGTGTCCTGGGTGCGCAGGTAGGGGGAGGCCAGCACCAGGGTGGGACGCTCGTCCTCGGGCAGCCGGGCCAGCCGGCGGCCGAGCGCGGCGGCCTGCTCGCGGCCCCGCTCCGACAGCGGGACGTCGGCGTCGCGCTCGGCGATGCCGCTCTCCTCGGCGCCGCGGCCGTGGGAGGCGTGGTAGGCGACGTTGCCGGTGCTCTCCCCGTGCCTGGTCAGGTTCAGCCATTCGAGGGTGTCCACGCCTGCATGATTCCACGCCCCGCCGGTGGGCCGTGCACTACAGCCGGTAGTACTCTGGGGGCCCTATGACGAACGCCCTGTCCACCGTGATCATCGTGGTGTCGCTGCTGGCCGCCGCCTTCAGCGCCGTCACCGCCTTCCGGAACCGCCCCATGGGGTGGGGCGACCTGATCGGGCTCGGCGCGGTGGAGGTGCTGCTGGTGGTCCAGGCGGTCGTCGGGTTCGTGAAGCTCGGCGGCGACGAGGGGCCCAAGGACGGCGCGACCTTCATCGGCTACCTGCTGGCGGTCCTGCTGATCCCGGCCGCCGGGGCCGGCTGGGGGCTGCTGGAGCGCTCGCGCTGGGGGCCGGGCGTGATCGTGGTCGCCGCGCTGTCGGTCGCGGTCATGATCGTCCGGATGCGGCAGATCTGGGAGGGCACCGTTGTCTGAGCGCCCCGTCCCCGCCACGCCGGGCGCGCCGGCGGACGGCCCGGCCTCGCGCACCGGCAGCGGCCCCGGCCGGATGCTGGTCGCCGTCTACGCGATCTTCGCGCTGGCCGCCGGGGCCCGCGCGGGCGTGCAGATCGCCACCCGCTTCGACGAGGCCCCGGTCGCCTACGCACTGTCGGCGCTGGCCGCGGTGGTCTACGTGCTGGCCACCGTCGCGCTGGCCATGGGCGGGCGCACCTCGCGCCGGGTCGCGGTGGCGGCCTGCTCGGTCGAGCTGGCCGGCGTGCTGATCGTCGGCACCCTCAGCCTCGCCGACCGCGCCGCCTTCCCCGACGCCACCGTCTGGTCGTCCTACGGGCGCGGGTACGGGTTCGTCCCGCTGGTGCTGCCGGTCATCGGGCTGTGGTGGCTGTGGCACGTGTCCCGCAAGGAGAAGCGCGCGGCCTAGGGCCCGGTCCGGCGCCCGCGGGCACCGACGGCGACGCCCGTACGGGCGGGGGTCGCGGTTCCCGTACGGGCGACGGTCGAAAGGGCGGCTGCGCGGCGCCGCCCGGCTCAGGCCGCCGTCATGGTCCGGCCGCCGATGGGCAGGGTGTTCACGCCCGCGCGCATCAGCTCCTCGACCTGCTCGGCGGTGTACTCGGCGGTCGGGTTGCGGAGGATCCAGCGCAGCAGCGCCAGCGGCCGTGCGAACACGATGCCGTCGGCCTCGAACGGCCCGCGCGCGAGCCGCCCGCCGTGCACCGCCAGCACCGGGGTCACCGTCACCTCGTGCCCGGTGCGCTCGCCCAGCAGCCGCCCGATGTCGGCCGCCGCCGTGGTCAGCCCCTTCACCAGCGCCGTCTGGGTGCGGCCGTCGATGAACAGCCGGGCGCCGTAGGGGGCGATCTCCGCCTCCGGGTGCCACGCCTCGTTGTGGATCAGCCACACCCCGCCCGGGCCGAACAGGATCTGGTCGACGGTGCCGTGGCCCGGCACGACGCGCTGGTGCAGCACGCGGTGACCGCGGCGTTCCAGGGTGTGGCGCAACCACCGGTTGGTGCGCTCCTCGCCGCGCAGGCCGCGGCGCCAGACGCTGGAGGCGTTATATCCGTGCCAGTGGAAGTAGGTGTCCACAGCCGCCACCGCAAGGGCCATGACGACGCCGAAAACGGCGTTGACGGCCATCCCGCACAACACGAGCGTCAGGACCGCGAAAATGGCGCGGGTGCGCAGTCGGCCCTTTCGTCCGCGCTGCCAGAGTTCCTCATAGACCGCCTGCGGCGACCCCCCGGTGAACGCCGCACGGTCCCTGAGGTAGATGGAGCTGCCGATCATCGCCGTACCCTCCCTGCCCAGTGGTGACGAGGCTGATTATGGGCATACCCGAGATAATGCCATCGCACGGGGTGGGGTGAGGGAAGTAAAACCGGAAAGCCACCGATAGCGGAAGTCATACCGCAGGTGACGCCTTTGGATGGAGCTTCTCTTGCCGGTTCTTGATGCCCTCTTGAGAACGTTCTCGCGGTAATCGCGAAATGCGCGGTGCAACTATCACCGCAAGCATCGGTCGCGCTTTCGCGGAGTGGTATTTATCACATTACCTGAGGCCCTGGGGCGTCGGCGCGGGCCGGGCGCCCCGCCGGGCCCGGCACACTGGGACGATGCACTCCGATCGGCTGGCGGCGGCCACCGGGCTGCCCGTCCGGCACGCCGTCCCGGCGCTGCGCGCCGCCCTGACCGAGCGGGGGCCGGCGGTCCTGGCCGCGCCGCCCGGCACCGGCAAGACGACCCTGGTCCCGCTCGACCTCGCCGGGCTGACCGGCGCGGCGCCCGTACGGGACGGCAAGGTGGTCGTGGTCGAGCCCCGGCGGCTGGCCGCCCGCGCCGCCGCCCGGCGCATGGCCTGGCTGCTGGACGAGCGCGTCGGCGGGCGCGTCGGCCTCACCGTGCGCGGCGAGCACCGGCCCGGCGCTCTGGTCGAGGTCGTCACCACCGGCGTGCTGCTCCAGCGGCTCCAGCACGACCCCGAGCTCGACGGCGTCGGCACCGTGATCCTGGACGAGTGCCACGAGCGCCACCTGGACGCCGACACCGCCCTGGCGTTCCTGCTGGACGTGCGGGCCGCGCTCCGGCCCGACCTCGCCCTGGTCGCCGCCTCGGCCACCGCCGACACCGGGCCGTGGGCCCGCCTGCTGGGCGGGCCGGACGGGGAGCCCGCGCCGGTCGTGGAGACCGAGGCCGCGCTGCACCCGGTGGCGGTGGTGTGGGCCCCGCCGGAACGGCCGCTGCCCCCGCCCCACGGGATGCGCGTCGACCCGACCCTGCTCGCCCACGTGGCCGCCACCGTCCGCCGCGCCCTGGCCGAACGCGACGGCGACGTCCTGTGCTTCCTGCCCGGCGCCGGCGAGATCGCCCGCGTCGCCGGGGCGCTGGCGGGAGCGGACGCCGAGGTCCTCCAGGTGCACGGCCAGGCGGGCGCGGCCGTGCAGGACGCGGTGCTGTCGCCGGGCGACCGCCGCCGCGTGGTGCTGGCCACCTCCGTCGCCGAGTCCAGCCTCACCGTGCCGGGCGTGCGCGTGGTGGTGGACGCGGGCCTGGCCCGCGAGCCGCGCACCGACCACGCCCGCGGGCTCGGCGCGCTGACCACCGTCCGGGCCTCGCGCGCCGCCGCCGAGCAGCGCGCCGGACGCGCCGGACGCGAGGCGCCCGGCACCGTCTACCGCTGCTGGAGCCAGGCCGACCACGAGCGGCTGGCCGCCCGCCCCCGCCCCGAGATCGAGCTGGCCGACCTCACCGCCTTCGCGCTGCAGGCCGCCTGCTGGGGCGACCCCGACGCGTCCGGCCTGGCCCTGCTCGACCCGCCGCCGCCCGCCGCCCTGCGGGCCGCCCGCGCCACCCTGACCGCGCTCGGCGCGCTCACGCCCGAAGCCCCGGGCCGCGTCACCGACCGGGGCCGAGCCCTGGCGCGCGTCGGCGTGCACCCCCGGCTGGCCCGCGCCCTGATCGACGGCGCCCGCGAGGTCGGCGGCCGCACCGCCGCGCAGGTGGTGGCGCTGCTGTCGGAGCCGCCGCCGCCCGGCGCGGGCGACGACCTGACCGCGATCTGGCGGTCGCTGCGCCGCGAGGGCCGCCCCGCCGACGCCCACGCCGCCCGCTGGCGCGACGAGGCGCGCCGCCTGCACAACGCCCTCGCCCCGGCCGGGACGGGCCCGAAGGCCCCGACCGGTCCCGACGACGCCACCGTCGGACGCGTGGTGGCCCTGGCCTTCCCCGAACGGGTGGCGCGGGCGCGCGGCGGCGGTGGCTACCTCATGGCCTCCGGCACCGGCGCGGAGCTGCGCGACGGGTCGGCCCTCGCGGGCGCGCGCGCCGGATGGCTGGCGGTCGCGTCCGCCGACCGGCCCGCCGGGTCGGCCTCGGCGCGGGTGCGGCAGGCCGTGGTCATCGACGAGGACATCGCCCGCGAGGCGGCCGCGCCCCTGCTGCGGCGGGAGGAGGAGGTCGCCTGGCGCGACGGGGACGTGGCGGCCCGGCGGGTGGAGCGGCTCGGCGCGATCGAGCTGTCCGCGCGGCCGCTGGAGCGCCCCGACCCCGCCCTGGTCGCGGCGGCCGTGGCCGACGGGCTGCGCGCGGCGGGCCCGTCCCTGCTGACCTGGACCCCGGCCGCCGTGGCACTGCGCGAACGGCTCGACTTCTGCCACCGCGCCCTGGGCGACCCGTGGCCCGCCGTGGACGACGAGGCCCTGGCCGCGCGGGCGGGGGAGTGGGCCTCCGGGGCCCGGCGGCGCGCCGACCTGGCGAAGATCGACGTCGTGTCGGCGCTGCGCGGCCTGCTGCCGTGGGAGTGCGCGTCGAAGCTGGAGGAGATGGCGCCCGAACGCGTCGAGGTGCCGTCCGGGTCGAGGGTGCGGGTCGACTACTCGGGCGAGCGGCCGGTGCTGGCGGTCAAGCTCCAGGAGCTGTTCGGCTGGGACGCCGCGCCGCGCCTCGCCGGGGGGCGGGTGCCGCTGGTGGTGCACCTGCTGTCGCCCGCCGGGCGGCCCGCGGCCGTCACCGCCGACCTGGCCTCGTTCTGGCGCGAGGGCTACAGGGCCGTCCGCGCCGAGCTGCGCGGCCGCTACCCCCGCCATCCTTGGCCGGAGGACCCCACACAGGCGGTCGCGACCCGCCGCACCAACCGCCGCTCCTAGCGAAGCGGCGTCCGCCCAAGGGGCTCAGCCGGTACGCGAGCGTCTGCCGGCCGGATCGCGGAGCGATGCGGCACTCGCAAAGCGACGGTCAGGGGGCGAGCCGCCTGGGCCGGGGCTTCAAGAAAGACCGCGGGAGCGGATCAGCGTCTCGATGCCGTCGAGCACCCGGGCCAGGCCGAACTCGAAGGCGTGCTCGGGGCCGACCGCGCCGTCGTGGGCCTGCCCGGCGGCCGTGCCGACCCGGCTGCCCAACGGGTAGCGGTCGGTGTCGACCAGCCGCGCCAGCGCGGGCCCGGCCTTCTCCCACCACTCGCGGTCGCTCATCCCGGTGCGCCGCTCGGTCCGCGCGACGTCGGCCGAGATCCGCGCCGCGCCCTGGGTGAACCCGTTGACCAGGGTGACCACCGCGTCCATCTCCAGGTCGGTGAGGCCGAGGCCCTCGACGGCCGCCAGCTCGGTCTCGTACTTGTCCAGCATGTTCGGGCCCATCGCGGGCCGGGTCGTGGAGACGTCCAGCAGCCACGGGTGCCGCCGGTACAGGCGCAGGTTCTCGCGCGCGACGTGCTCCAGCCGCTCGCGCCAGCCCCCGCCCGGGGGCGGGCGCAGCGCGCCGAAGGCGTGGTCCAGCATCAGGTCGACCAGCTCGGCCTTGCCCGGCACGTAGGTGTAGATCGACATGGGCGCGACGTCGAGCGCCTCGGCGATGCGCCGGATCGACAGCGCCTCCAGCCCCTCGGCGTCGGCGATCTCGACGGCCCGCACGACGATCTCAGGGACGGTCAGCTTCGGCTTGGGGCCGCGCCGGGGCCGGTCCGGGACGCCCCACAGCAGCTCCAGGGTGCGGACGGGATCGCCGGTGCCGGTGTGCTCGGTGCTCACGTTCCCCATCCTCGCAGAAAGTCCGTACGCCCTACGGATTGAAACTCTGTACAGAGTACGTTAATTTCTGCGCATCAACTCCATACAACGTACAGAGATGAGGTGGGGCATGGGCGAGCACATGGTCCGCGCGGACGGGCTGCGCCGCCGGTTCGGCCGCACCACGGCCCTGGACGGGCTCGACCTGGCCGTCCCGGCCGGGGTGGTGCACGGGCTGCTCGGGCCCAACGGGGCGGGCAAGAGCACCACCGTCCGCGTCCTCGCGACCCTGACCCGGCCCGACGGCGGCCGCGCCGAGGTCGCCGGGCACGACGTGGTGCGCGACGCGGCGCGGGCGCGGACCCGCATCGGGCTGGTCGGCCAGCATCCGGCGGTGGACGAGCTGCTCAGCGGGCGGCAGAACCTCGTGCTGTTCGGGCGGCTCTACCACCTGAGGGCGCGCGTCGCGCGGGCGCGCGCGGCCGAACTGCTGGCGGCGTTCGGCCTGGAGGAGGCCGCCGACCGGCCCGTACGCGGCTACTCCGGCGGGATGCGCCGGCGGCTCGACCTGGCCGCCGGGATGATCCTGGCCCCGCCGGTGCTGTTCCTGGACGAGCCCACCACCGGCCTGGACCCGCGCTCGCGCACCGAGGTGTGGGAGGCGGTCCGCGCGCTGGCCGACGGCGGCACGACCGTGCTGCTCACCACCCAGTACCTGGAGGAGGCCGACCGGCTCGCCCACTCCCTGTCGGTGATCGACCACGGCCGCGTCATCGCCGAGGGCAGCCCCGACGAGCTGAAGTCGAGGGTGGGCGGCGACCGCGTGGACGTGGCCGTCGCCGACCCCGCCGACCTGCCCGCCGCCGCCGCGGCCCTGGCGCGGATCTCGGGAGGCGAACCGGAGGTCGACGAGGCCGCCGCACGCGTCGGCGCGCCCGTCGAGGGCCGGGCCGCCGCGCTCACCGAGGCCGTGCGCGCCCTGGACGCGGCGGGCGTCGAGGTCGCCGACATCGCGCTGCGCCGCCCCACCCTCGACGAGGTGTTCCTCGCCCTGACCGGCGACCGCCCCCCGGCGGACCCGGCGCCGGACGGCCAGCCCGCCCCGCACGCGGAGGCGGCCGTATGACCCCGACGACGCAACTGGAGGACCGCCCCGTGACCCCGACGACCGCGATCCCCGTCCCGCCGCCGCCCGCCGGGCCCGCCTCCCGGCTGCGCTGGGCCGCCGCCGACACCTGGGCGATCACCGGGCGGGCGCTGGCGCACTGGGCCCGCCAGCCCGGCCAGGTCATCGGGGGCCTGCTGTTCCCGGTGCTGGTGGTGCTGATGATGGGCTACCTGTTCGGCGGGCAGACCGAGGTGCCCGGCGGCGGGGACTACCGCGCCTACATCATGCCGGGCATGTTCGCGATGGCCATGCTCTTCGGCGTGGAGAACACCTTCGCGGCCGTCGCCGCCGACAAGCGGCGCGGCGTCACCGACCGGTTCCGCGCGATGCCGATGGCGCCCTCGGCGGTGGTGGCCGGGCGCGCCGCCGCCGACCTGCTCCAGGCGGTCGCCGCGCTGGTCGTCATGCCGCTGTGCGGGCTGCTGGTCGGCTGGCGCTGGCACGACGGGGCGGGCCGCGCGCTGGCGGCGTTCGGGCTGCTGCTGTTGCTGCGCCTCGCCCTGGTCGCGATCGGCGCCTACCTGGGCCTGGTCGCCTCCGGGCCCGAGTCGCTCGTGACGGTGCAGATCCTGGTGTGGCCGGTCAGCTTCCTGTCCAGCGCGCTGGTCGTGCCCACGACGCTGCCGGACTGGCTCGGCGCGATCGCCGAGTGGAATCCGCTGTCGGCCACCGTCACCGCCTGCCGCGAGCTGTTCGGCGACCCCGTGCCGGGCAGCGGCTCGTGGGCCGCCGAGCACGCGCTGCCGTTGGCGGTGGCCTGGCCGGTGCTGCTGGCGGCGGTGTTCTTCCCGCTGGCGGTGCGCCGCTACCGGAACCCGGAGCGGTGAGCGGTCAGGAGCCCGGCAGGAGCGCGACGCGCTGGCGGGCGATCGCGAGCGCCGGGTAGCAGTCCTCGGGGATCGGCTGCGCGCCGCCCAGCGCCGCGCGCAGCCGCGCGCCGACCGCCGCCGGGTCGTAGGGCTGCACCACGCACAGTTCGGCCTGCATGGCCTGCCGCGCGGCGGTCATCAGCGCCGGGACGTCGCCCACCACGACGACCTCGCCGGGCGCGTCGCCGTAGGTGAGCCGCACCGCCAGCGCGTGCAGCCCCGTCCCGCCCTCGTAGCGGAACTCGCAGATCAGCCGGTCGCCGTCCAGCGGCCCCTCCTGGACCAGGTAGACCAGGCCCGGCCGGACCGCGCCGAGGGCGCCGCTCCAGTCGGGCTCGGCGACCCCGCCCAGGGCGTCGGCGGCGCGGCCGGCGGTCGCGCGGGCCTCCTGCGGCCCGATCGCCGCCAGCGCCCGCAGGAAGATCCGGGCCCCCGGCGTCGCGGCCGCCCGCAGGCTGGTGATCAGGTCGGCCAGCGCGGCGCGGCGGCCCGCGGCGTGCGGGGCGGCGGCCTCCAGCGAGCCGAGCTGCGCCGAGGCCCACACCTCGGCCTGGAGCGCCGACGGCAGGGCCGGCAGCGCGTCGGCGGCCCGCACGTACGCCTGGTAGACCTCGCGGAGGGCGGGCAGCATCAGGCGGGGCTCGCGGGCTGATCGGGTGGTGCTCACCGCTCCAGGGTAGACGGCGCCCGCACCGCTCGTACCGGCCGGTAGGCGTCCACGGGGGCGGGCCGGGCGACCGGTCAGGCGGGGACGCTGAGCAGCGTGCGGCCGTCGCCGAGCGCCCGCACCTCGAACCGGGCGATCTGCGACGGCGACAGCGCCGTGCCGCCCTGCAGCGTCAGCGGCGCGGGCGAGCCGGGCAGCCCGTAGCCCTTGGCGGGCACCGCCCATCCGGCCACCGCGTGCGCGCGGCCCCTGCCGTCCACCGCCACCAGCTCGCACTCCAGCGGGCCGCGCACCCGGCCGAGCCGCATCGCGACCCGGCTGCCCCACGCCTTGGACTCGAACGCGATCCGCCCCGCCACGCCGGTGCGCCCGTCGGTCGCGGCGACCTGCCGCCCGGTCCGGAACACCGATGCCGCGTCGTCGGACGTCGGCGGGGCGGCGGTCCCGGAACGGCCGGCGCGGTCGGCTCGCTCGGCCTGTTCGCCCCGGTCGGCGCCCAGGGCGGCGCCCGCGCCGAGCGCCCCGGCCAGCAGCACCGCCCCGGCCGCGACGCCCAGCAGCGCCCGCCCGGCGCGGCCGCGCCGCTCCCGGCGGGCACGGCGGCGCAGCAGGTCGTCCACCACCGCGGGATCGGGCCCGGCGGCCGGGACGACCGGCTCGATCAGCGGCATCCCGTCCAGCACCGCGGCCAGCTCGCGCATCCCCGCCAGCTCGCCCCGGCAGGCCGGGCAGCCGGGCAGGTGCCGCTCGAACGCGGCCCGGTCGTGCTCCTCCAGCAGCCCCAGGGCGTAGGAGGCCACCTCGACGTGGCCGCCGCCCGCGTTCACGGTGCTCGCGTTCACGGCGTCACGCCCCTCTCCTCCAGGGCGACGCGCAGCGCCCGGAGCGCGTAGTAGACCCGGGACTTCACGGTGCCCACGGGGATGCCGAGGGACGCGGCGGCCTCGTTGACCGACCGGTCCCGGAAAAAGGTCTCGTTCAGGATCTCGCGGTGTGCCGGGGACAGCGCGAGCAGGGCTTCCGACACCACGACCGAGCGCAGCAGGTCCTCCAACCCGTCGGGGGCGCGCAGGTTCTCCAGCGGGCCGTCGCCCGCCTCCTGCGGCCGGGCGTTCCTGCGCCGCTGGTCGTCGATCACGACGCGGCGCGCCACGGTGGCCAGCCACGGCAGCAGCGAGGCGGCCCCGGCGTCCAGCCGGTGCGCGCTGCGCCAGGCGCGGATCATGGTCTCCTGCACCACGTCCTCGGCCCAGTGCCGGTCGCCGCCGGTCAGCCGCAGCACCAGCGACAGCAGCGGGCGGCCGTAGACGCGGTACAGCTCGGTGATGATCATTTGGTCGTCCACCGCCTCCACCGGGCGCGGGCCGCCGCGGAACCAGCTCCAGGGGCCGCCCGGGGACTCGGCGGCGGCGCGCCGGGCGCGGCCGCGCGCGGCCGCACGCGGCGGTCGGGGATCTGTGGGCCATTCGGGGACTCCGGCTGTGGGGTGCGGGGTGCGGGGAAGAGGCGGAGGGGCCGGTCAGTAGCTCATGCCGGGCATGTTTGGCATGTCTGGCATGGAGGGGGCGGTCGGAGCGGCGCCGCCGGGCTCGGCGGGGGCGGGGGTGCCCGCGCCGGTGGGCGGGACGGGGACGCCCGGCGCCGGCCGCGCCCTGGCCCCCGTCGGAGTGACGGCCGACCACGCGCCGCCCATGCCCTGCCCGGTCGTGTCGCCGGGGGCGCCGTCCCCGGCGTACCGGTACATCGGCCAGCCGGCCACGGTGACCTGCCAGGTCCCGTCGGGCCGGCGGACGCGGCCGACCTGGGCGGGGTCGACGCCCGTGGCGCGCAGCCCCTCGCGCCACACCACCGGCGGCCACATCCGCGCGCAGGCCCCGGCGCAGGTCGCGGTCGGCGGGCGGGCCGAGTCGCGGTCGAAGCGGTACAGGGTGCGCCCGGCGCTGTCGATCACGATGCGGCCCAGCGTGCCGGTGGGGACGGCGCGCAGCGCGGTCGGCGCGGCCGGGGGCGCGGGCGCGGCGGCGGCCGGGTCGCCCCCGGCGGCCGGGCGCGCGGCCGGGCCGCCGGACGCCCCGCACGCGGTGAGCGCGAGGCAGGCCGCCGCGCCCCCGGACAGGGCGATCCGTCGCTGGACTGTCATGGCCGGTCCCTCCCGGGCGTGCTGGACGTCGCGTCGGGAGGCAGTACGCGGCGCATGCGCACCGGGGTTCAGCCTTACCTCAGGGCAAGAAAAGCCTTACTTTCAGGGGCGAGGCGGGCCGGGGGAGCGTCTAAGGCACGACCGCCCGCCCCCGAGGAAGACGAAGGAGGCCACCCGCGCCGCCGTGGCGGCTCCTCCCGCTCAGGCAACACTCACTCCGGATGTGGAGCGAATGAGGGCCTTCCGGCCCGATTTGCCCAGAGGACCGACGGCGATCGGAGGCGTACGGGAGTGAACGGTGACAAGGCCCTGGTCTACCGGCTCCTGCTGGCCGTGGACATCCAGGCTTACAGCAGGCGCAACGCGCGCGAGCAGCTCCTCGCGCAGCGGCAGCTCGACACCGCCCTGCAGAGCGCGGCGGCGGGCGTCGGGCTGGACCGCGACCGCTGGCTGAAGCAGGTCGGCGGCGACGGCGAGCTGGCCACCCTGCCCGAGGGCGTGGAGGCGGCCCTGGTGGCGGGCGAGTTCGTGGTGCGGCTGGCGACCGCGCTGCGCGAGGCCAACCAGCGGGCCGAGCGCGGCGGCGCGGGCGGCGAGCCGCCGCCCCGGCTGCGCGTCCGCCTCGCGCTGCACCACGGCACGCTGACGGCGGGGCCGTTCGGCCCGGCCGGCGACGCGCCGATCGTGGTGCAGCGGCTGCTGGACGCCGACCCGCTGCGCCGCCTGCTGGTCGACGACCCGGGCCGCGACCTCGTCTACATCGTGTCGGACACCCTCTACGACGACGTGGTGCGCACGGGGTTCGTCAGCCTGCCCGCCGGCGGGTTCGAGGCGGTCGAGGTCGCGGCCAAGGGCGCGGTGTTCCGCGGCCACATCTTCACCGGCCGCATCGCCGACGGCGGCGCGGCGCGGCCGCGCGGCCGCGGCGGTTCGGGCGACGGGTCCGGCGACGGGCCCGCCTCGGGCGCCCGTGTGCTGGACTTCCCCGCGCTGCTGCACGCCTAGGACCGGCGGACGCGGGAGGACGGAGTAGCGTCGGGCGCGACGAGGGTGTCGGCGAGGAAGGGCGACGATGGCGAACGACGCGGCGTTGGCGAAGCTGGTCCAGGACCGGAACCTGGGCGTTCTGGCCACGCTCAAGAAGGACGGCCGCCCCCAGCTGTCCAACATCAACTACACCTATGACCCCGAGCGGTCGCTGGTCCGTATCTCGGTCACCGACGGCCGGGCCAAGACCCGCAACCTGCGCCGCGACCCGCGCGCGAGCCTGCACGTCAGCGCGCCGGACGGCTGGTCGTGGGCGGTCGCCGAGGGCACCGCCGAGCTCGTCGGCCCGGCCCGCGAGGAGCACGACGCGGTGGTGGAGGAGTTGATCGACCTGTACCGCGCGGTGCGCGGCGAGGAGCACCCCGACTGGGACGACTACCGGCGCGCGATGGTCGCCGACGGGCGGGTGGCGCTGCACCTGCGCGTCGAGCGCATCTACGGACAGGCCGGGGCCTGAGCCGTTCCAGGACCTACCATCGCGTCATGGCGGAAATCACCACCCGCGACGGGACGTGGACGTTCGACGGCGAGATCGTGCGCATCGTCCCCGGCGACGACCGTACGGTGCACCGGCTGCGCAGGGCGCTGGGCGAGCTGGTGATCCCCCTGGAGGCGATCGCGGGCGTGGCGTTCGAGCCCGCGCGCAAGGGCGGGCGGCTGCGGTTGCGGCTGCGGGTCGGCGCCGACCCGTTCGCGCAGGCGGTCGGCGGCAGCCTCGCGGCCGACGCCGACCCCTACCGGCTCGCGGTCGGCAAGGACCGGGTGGGCGCGGCCGAGTACTTCGTGGACGACGTGCGCAACCACCGCCTCCTGTGGGAGGTCCCCGACGGGCCGGCCGACCGGTACCTGCTGCCGGGGCCGCCGGTCCCGATCACCGTGACGGCCGGGGACGGCACCGCCTCCTTCGACGGCGAGCGGGTGCGCCTGGAGTGGAACTGGATGGCCTCCACCGCCAAGACGCGCACCGGCGTGCGCACCTTCGTGCTGCAGGACCTGGAGGGCGTGGAGTGGGCGCCGCAGTCCGGCCTGGGGTACGGGTACCTGCGGTTCCGGGTGCGCGGCGCGCAGCCCGACCCGTCGGTGGAGGAGGACCCCTGCTGCCTGGCGTGGGGCATCCAGCGCGAGGGCGGCACCAGCTCCCTGCTGGCCGCCGCCGTCCTCGCGCGGCTGCCCCATCCGGCGGGCGGGCCGTCCGCGCCCGCCGAGATCGCCGCCCCGGCCGTCCAGGAGGAGGCCGATCCCGACGTGCTGATGCGGCAGCTGCGCGAGCTGGGCGAGCTGCACCGTGACGGCATCCTCACCGAGGAGGAGTTCGCCACTGCCAAGAAGGGCCTGCTCGCCCGCTTTCATACCGGGTGAAAAGCGGCCGAAATAGGTAGAACTTCGTTCTACCGGGAGGGTGATCCCTCCACCGACCGCGATCGCGCGCTTCCCCGCCGTGGTGATCCGTGTCACGCTGACGGCGGCCCGGACACCACCAAACGGGGAGAAGTCGCATGTGTGAGGAAATCGAGCTGCCGCCCGCGGTCCGCCAGGCCCTGGACGACTACCGCGCGCTGCTCGACCGGCACGGCCCCACCTGGGGCGAGGACCCCATCTCCTACGTGCGGCAGATCGAGACCAGCGCGTTCCTGATGGACGAGCACAAGTACTTCATGACCTGCCTGCGGAAGGTGCTGGAGCGCCACCCCGACGCCGCCCCCGAGCAGTTCGACGACCACATCCGCGAGCTGGACATCGCCGAGGTCGTCCGCGACACCCTGGCGGGCGAGGTCCCCGACAACCTCGCCGCCCTGCGCGTCACCCCCGACGGAGTGACCCTGGAGGCGACCACCCAGGTCGTCCTCGGCGACGCGCCGTTCCGCACCCACCTGCTGCTGGACTCCTCGCGCGACCAGCCGGTCACCGCCCATGTCGACGGCACGGTCTACGCCGTCTCGGCGGGCGGCGCGCTGCTGGTGCCGGTCACCTCCGCCGGCAGCGTCGCCGTGGACCGCGTCCCGGTGCCCCTCGACGCCCTCACCCGCGCCGCCCCGGCGGCCCGGCTGCGGCTGCGCGCCGGGTTCCCCTGCCGGTGGAGCGTGCGCGGCGAGAACGGCCAGGGCTGGTACCCCGAGGACGCGCCGCACCGCATCGACGCCCACCGCGTCCCCTACTTCCACGGCGACGACCTGGTGCTGGACGTGCCCGCCGAGCCCCTCACCGTCACCGTCACCCGGGGCATGGAGTACGGCACCGAGGAGCGCCGCCTCACCCCCGAGGCCGGGACCGAGACCCTCGTCGAGCTGGCCCCGTCCCGGCTGTACGACGCCGCCGCGCGCGGCTGGTACGGCGGCGACATGCACGTCCACATGAACTGGTCCGGCGACATGGTCGGCACGCCCGCGCACGCCGCCGCGGTCCAGCACGGCGAGGACCTGCACGTCCTCAACCTCGTCGCCGGGAACGTCGCCTCCGAGCGCGTCTACGACCGCGAGGCCCTGGAGCACTGGGCCGGGCGCGACATGCCCTGGTCCGACGCCACCCACATCGCGCGCCTCGGCGTCGAGTACCGCAACGACCTGCTCGGCCACCTGTACGCCTTCGGCGTCGCCGCCCCGCCCGGCCGCTACCACACCGGCTTCCTCGACACCGTGGACTGGCCGCCCAACGCCGAGGGCTGCCGCGAGCTGCGCGCGCTCGGCGCGGTCATGGGCTACAGCCACCCCTTCCACATCCCGATCGACGACGACGCCCCGGCCGCCGCCGCGCTCACCGCCGGGCGCAACTGCTCGGCCCGCGAGCTGGTCGCCGGGGCCGCGCTCGGCCTGGTCGACAGCCTCGACGTGCTGAACCACTCCTCGGTGCAGGCGACCGCGGCGGTGTACCGGCACCTGCTCGGCGCGGGCTGCCGCCTGGCGGTGACGGCGGGCACCGACGCGATGTTCTCGTTCACGCGGCGCGGCAACCAGTCCAGCCCGCCCGGCTGGGAGCGCGTCTACGCCCGCGTCGAGGGGCCGCTCACCGCCGCCTCGTTCGCCGACGCGATCCGCGCCGGGCGCACCTTCGCCACCACCGGCCCGTGGCTGGAGCTGGAGGTCGCCGGCCCGTCCGGGGCGCACGGCCCCGGCGACGTCCTGGACCTCGCGGCGGGCGACACCGTCACCGTCACCGCGCGCAGCGTCGGCCCCGAGGTGCTGACCGTGCAGCTGCGCACCGCCGACGGCGTGCTGGCCGAGGGCCCGCCCGGCGAGGTCACCGCCGAGCTGACGGTCGGCGACCCCACCTACGTCGTCGCGGTCGCCGCCGGCCCGGCCCACCCGCGCACCCTGCACTACTCGGGCGCGTTCGCCCACACCAGCCCCGTGCGCCTGGACGTCGCGGGCGCCTCGGTGGCGCGCGCGGCCGACGTGCGCTGGTGCCTGGACTTCCTGGACGGCCTGGAGAAGATGATCCGCGAGCACGCCCGGCTGGACACCGGGCGGCAGCTCGCCGACCACATCGACCTCATCGACGCCGCCCGCGCCGTCTACCGCTCCCGGCTCGCCTGAGAAGGGCGGGGGGAAGGGCGCGGGAAAAGGCGCAAGGCCAAGAGCACCCCGCAGTTCTCTTGGCCTTGCGCGTCCTTGGGGCCCCGTTCAACCGAGGTCGGGGCCGTAGACCTCCCACAGTTCGCCGGCGAAGAACCGGCCGAAGTCGATCAGGGCCGCCGCGCCGCGCGGGCCCGCGGTGCGGAAGGTGGTGAGCTGCCGCGCGAAGTCGGTGAGCTGGATGTGCAGCACGCCCGCGCCCAGCACCTCCGCGTCGTGGTCGTCCTCGTCCGGGTGGCCCTCCAGCAGCCGCACGTAGAGGGTGGAGGTGTCCGGCCAGATCCGCGTGGGCGGGCCGTGCAGGACGTTCTTCTCCCCGGCGAGCGTGCGCGCGCGGCCCTGCCCGTCGGTGAAGCGCAGCCGGTAGCGCATCACGCGCCGGTCGGCCGACCCCGCCGGGGCGAACAGGTTGAACACGCCCCGCTCGACCGGCCGCCGCTCGCCCGCGAGGTCGAGGTGCCCCTCGGCCCGCGCGGCGTGCTCGGGCTCGGCGAGGAAGCGCTCCACGTCGTCGGCGGTGATGGTCAGCCGGAACGACGCCGGCACCCGGTCGCCGGACCGCTCGCCGTCGCGCGGGTCGGTCGCGCCGAAGGTCAGGTGGCCGGTCATCGTCTCGGTGAACGACAGCGACGTAGGGCCGGTCTCCTCCGGGGACGGTCCCCCGGTCCCGTCGAAGAGCCCCGATTCCGGCCCGTACGCCGCGCCGTGCTGCGGGCCGGCCCCCGCCGGCCCGGCCCCCGCGGAGGAGCGCCGCGCGGGCGCGGCCTCCTCCAGGATCCTCGTGCTCATCCGGTCGGCCATCGCGGCGATGGTGAGCGAGGGGTTCGGGCCCACCGGTCCCGGCATCGCCGCCCCGTCGGCGATGTGCAGTCCGGGGAACCCGAACACCTCTCCGAAGGCGTCGCAGACGCCCTCGTCCGGGTGCGCCGCCATGGGCGCGCCCCCCAGCGGGTGGACGGTGATGACGCGCTTGCGGAACCACACCGGGTTGTCGGCGTAGTCGGCGCCGAGCACGTCGGCCATGGCCCGCATGGTCCTGCGCAGCCGGTCGAAGTACAGCTCGCTGGTCTTCGTGCTCCACCGTGCGGCCAGGCGGCCGTCCTTGAGCGACAGCACGCCGTCGGCGGTGTCGCGGCCCATGCCGAGCAGCGGCAGCGAGCTCGCGGTCAGCGCGCCGTCGCCGATCAGGTCGGCGAGCTCCGCCGACAGGTTGGTGTCGGGCGCGTCCTTGAAGAACTCGGTGAAGCGGTTCCACAGGAAGTTCATCGCGCGCTCGATCTGCTCGCCCATGTCGAGCGGCTGGACCATCCAGTCCACGAAGCCCGGGTAGCCGCCGTCCTCGATGTAGGCGCCGCGGCCCGCGCCGGGCGTCCCGTCGAGGTCGTCGGGCAGCCGGATCGCGGTGGTGATGACCGGGCCGCGCGAGGCGTCCAGGGCGCGGACCCGGTTGCGGTCCTTGGCCTTGAGCAGGAACGTCAGCAGGTCGCCGTTGCCGCTGAAGCGGGTGCCGAGCGCGTCGCTCAGCCCCGGGAACGCCGCGCGCGACCTCAGCAGCAGGAAGGTGGTGCCGTAGGTGCCCGCCGCCAGCACCAGGCGGTCGCAGCTCATCGTCCGCAGCGCCGGCGGCGGCGCCGCGCCCGGCTCGTCGATGCCCCGGTGGTGCAGGTAGTCGACCTCGTAGCCGCCGCCCGGACGCGGCCGGACCGCCTTCACCTCGTGCGAGGTGCGCAGGTCGGCGCCGTGGTGGCGGGCCGCCGACAGGTAGTTGTGGTCGAGGCTGTTCTTGGAGCCCTCGTTGCAGCCGATGTTGCACTCGCCGCACAGCCGGCAGGTGCGCCGGGGCCGTCCGTGCAGGTTGCCGTACCCGGCGTCCACGATCGGCAGGCTGTAGCCCGGCTCGGCGCCGGGGGAGGGCGCGAACGCCACCGCCAGCGGCGGCAGCGTGCAGTGCAGCCCGAGCTCGGCGGCCGCGTCCTGCATGGCGTGGGTCTTGGGGGTGTCGTCGAACGGCGCGCGGTCGATCGGGTAGGGCGAGACGCCGATCATCCGCTCGACCGCGTCGTAGTGCGGGTCCAGGTCGGCGCGGGTCACCGGCCACGACTCGTAGCCGCCGCCCGGCATCTCCTCGTGGCAGAACCAGCGCTCGTCCTTGCGCAGCAGCACGTTGGCGTAGATCAGCGAGCCGCCGCCGAGGCCGGCCGACACCACCGAGTCGCAGCCGCCGAAGCGCCACACGTCGAACATGCCGTGCAGCCCGGCCGCCGGGTCCCAGAACGCCCGGCCCATCTCGGCGGGGGAGCGGGGGAAGTCGCCCGGGGCGAAGGCCCGGCCGCGTTCCAGCAGCACCACCGAACGCCCCGCCTCGGCGAGCCGGTAGGCGGCCACCGAGCCGCCGAATCCCGACCCGACGACGATCGCGTCGAAGTGCTCCATGCTGTGCTCCTGCTCCTTCTGTCGAGGTGCTGCCGAGGTGCTGCCGAGGTGGTGGCGGGTCAGCCGCTGTGCCGCTTGAGGAAGTCGACGATCTTGGGGAACACGTCCACGTGCGCGTTCTTGCCGATGAGCGGGTCCAGGTGGCCGTAGCCGGGCAGCGTCGCCAGCTCGTGCCGGCCGGGGGCCAGCTCCTCCAGGATCTTGTGGAAGTGGGGGTTGGAGTCGGTGAAGACCTTGTTGCGCTCGGGCGCCAGCAGCAGGATCGGCGTCTCGACCTCGACGCCGTCGCGCAGGTAGTCGTCGGGCAGGGCGGCGTGCGCGGAGTTGCGCCGGTCGTACTTCACCGCGTTGCCCGCCTCGGTCATCTTGCGGACGTGCCGGTAGTAGTGCAGGCCCGACGCGCAGCAGATGTCGGCCATGCGCCTGTGGGTGACCGGCAGCAGGTTCTCGTGCTCGTACATCGCCGGCCGCCCCGCGCCCCACTGGAAGCTCTGCAGGTGGCAGGCGGACTCGCCGCACTCGTTGTGGAACAGCGAGACCGCCTTCGACAACATCCAGCCGCGGGTGAACATCGGCGCGTCCCCGAAACGCGGGTCGATGAACGGCAGCCCCACCACGTACTCCAGGAACGCCGGGCCGAAGGCGAGCTTCAGCTTGGAGAACGCCGGGACGCGCGGGGTGAGCGAGACGCTGTTGCAGGTCAGCGAGGTGATCCCGGTGACCTTCCCGGCGAACAGGCTCATGGTGAACGACACCGACCCCAGGCAGTGCGCGATGACGTGGATGCGCCGGCCCCCGATATGGCGGCGCAGCTCGTCGAGCGCGGCTGGGAAGTCGTACAGCGCGATGTCGTCCAGGGTGTAGCGGTGGGTCTCGGTGTCGTAGGGGAACCGGCCGCTCATGCGGAAGTCCAGCGCCCACACGTCGGTGAAACCGCTGTCCAGCAGGTGGGAGGCGAGGTTGCGGTGCTCGGGCATGATGAACACGTCGCTGGCCGAGGTGAGGCCGTGCACCAGCAGGACCACGTCGTCGGACTCGCCGCGGCTGAAGCGGGTCAGCTCGAGGCCGAGCCCGTCCTCGGTCGCGAAGGGGTGCACCGAGATGTCGGCGTCCCGTACGCCGTCGAGGGTGAACCGCGCGATCGTCCGTTCCATGTCCCCGCCTCCGTTCTCGTCCGCATTGATGATGCGGCCCCGGGGCGTGCCCGGGCATCGTGGTAAACCCTGACTTGCACCCCGTACCCCGATCGTCGTTTAGTCGCCGATGGTCCGGGTATCGGGCCCTGTTCGGGTGAGACGCCGCGGAGGGCGCGCCGGTTCTGCCGCCGGTGAAGGAGGGCGGATCCGACGGTCAGTCGGGGACGGTGTCGCCCGCCTCGCGGTTCAGCGCGCCGACGACGCCGACCCGCGAGGTGACGCCGAGCTTGGCGAAGATGTGCGACAGGTGCGTCTCGACGGTGCGGACGCTGACGAACAGCCGCTCGGCGATCTGGGAGTTGGTGCAGCCCTCGGCCACCAGCGCCGCGACCTCCAGTTCGCGCTTGGACAGCCCGCCCGGGTCGGCGCTGCGGCCGCCGCCGCCCGCCGGCACCCGCACCCCGAGCCGCCGCTGCTCGCGCACCGCCTGGGCGTGCAGGCCGCGGGCCCCGCACTCCTCGAACACCGCCACCGCCGTCTTCAGCTGCTCGCGGGCGGCCTTGCGGTCGCCCGCCTCGGCGTAGGCGGTGCCCGCGCGCAGGTGACTGCGGCCCACGTCCAGCCGCAGGTCCTCGGTGGCGAAGTCGGCGGCCGCGTTCAGCGCCTCGGCGGCCGCGGCGGCGGGGTCGGTGTGCATCAGCGCGTGCGCGCGGGCCAGCCGCGCGGGGGCGTTGTGGGCGGTCAGGCCGGGCAGGACGAACGCCGCGGTGCGGTCGGCCCACTCCACCGCCGCCGGGCCGCGGCCGCGCGCCGCCTCGGTGCAGGCCATCATCTCGCAGCACGACAGCAGGGTGCGCGCGTCCAGGGTGGGGGCGACGAAGTTGTCGCAGGTGTCCATGACCGCCCGGGCGCCCTCGTCGTGGCGGCCCAGCCCGATCAGCGCCACCGCGCGGGCGTAGCGCGCCATCGAGCCCCACCACTCGCCGACGCCCGCGCCGAGCTGGATCGCCTCCTCGGCGATGCGCAGCGCGGTGTCGTCGTCGCCCGACCAGCCGGCGATCAGGCTCTGCTGGGTGAGGGCGAACACCTGCTGCTGGCCGGAGTTGAGCAGCCGCGCCTCCTCCACCGCCTCCTCGGCGGCGGCCGCGGCGTCGGCGAGGCGCCCCAGCGTCCCGTAGGAGCGGGCGAGGCCCGCCATCAGGTTGGTGACGATGTAGAGCTGGCCGGTGGCGCGGGCGACCCGCACCGCGCGGCCGAACCGCTCGGCCGCGCCCCGGAACCGGGCCATCATCGTCTCGGCCCAGCACAGCCAGGCGATGGCGTCCATCCAGTCGGCCAGGTACTCGTCGGGCGCGGCGTCCACCAGCCGGGCCCCCGCCTCGTCGTAGCGGACCGAGTCCTCCACGCGCCCGGCCGCCAGGGCGGGCATGGGCCGCATCGCCGCGACCGCCACCTCCAGGCTGGGGTCCCAGTCGGCGGAGTTGTCGGGCATCAGGTCCAGCACGGCCTGCGCGGCGCGGAAGTCCAGCCGCATCATGCGCTCGGCGATCAGCCTCATGCGCAGCGGCACGGCGGCCGACGAGCGCGGGTCGGGCATCCGGCGCAGCTCGTCCAGCAGCAGCGCGCGGGCCTCGTTGGGCCGGTCGAGCTGGCGCTCCATCAGCGCGGCGAACCGGGCGGCGCGGCCGCGGTGCTCGTAGGCGTCGGCGGGCAGCAGCTTCAGCAGGCTGCGGGCGGTCTCGCGGCCCTCGGCCAGGTGACCGCCGACCGACTGCACCTGCGCCAGCTCCAGCATCAGCTCCAGCCGGGACGGCAGCGCGCCCGCCTCGCCGGAGCCGGTGAGGGCGCCGTCGCCGGTCTCGGGCATCAGCCGCAGCGCGGCCTTCAGCCAGTGCGCGGCGGTGGCCGGGGCCTGCCCGGCGAACGCGCGGGCGGCCTCCACCAGCGTCGCGACGGCGTCGCGGTCGCCGACGCGGCCCGAACGCTCCACGTGCCGGGCGCGCGCGGCGGCGGGCGCGCCGATCCGGGTCAGGTAGGCCGAGATGCGGCCGTGCG
Source organism: Spirillospora sp. CA-253888 (assembly GCA_050936435.1). GTDB lineage: Bacteria > Actinomycetota > Actinomycetes > Streptosporangiales > Streptosporangiaceae > Spirillospora. The sequence goes on along the minus strand of JBNJMT010000001.1, from coordinate 682,192 downwards.
CGGCCAGCCGCCACCCGGCGGCGGCCGACCCGTAGGCGGCGTGCCGCACCAGCGGGTGGCGGAAGCGGAAGCGCTCGGCGGTCGGCCGCACGATGTCGCGCGCGACCAGCTCGTCCAGCGCCGCGAGCGCGGTCTCCTCCGACACCTCCGCGGCCGCGGCGGCCAGCAGCGGCGCGAACTCGTCGGCGGCGACCGCCGCGCCCTGCGCCACCAGCAGCGCGCTGGGCGACAGCCCGCTCAGCTCCAGCTGCAGGGCGGCGCGGACGGCGGGAGGCAGGTCGCCCTGCTGCTCTCCGCCCGCGAACGGCTCGGTGCTGCGCGCCAGCGCCTCCAGGTAGAAGGGGTTGCCGCCGCTCGCCTCGAACAGCTCGCGGCAGCGCGTCCGGCTGACGCGCGGCCCGAGCAGCTGGGCGACCTCGGCCTCGGTCAGCGGCTCGATCGGCACCCGGTGCCCGCAGCCGCCCTGCACCGAGGCGTGCACCAGCCCGGCCAGCCGCGCGGCGGCCTGCGCGGGCCGGTAGGCGCACGCGATCAGCACGCGGGCGCGCGGCGGGTGGCGGACCAGGTGGTCCAGCAGCTCGATGGTGGCGTCGTCGGCCCAGTGCAGGTCGTCCAGGATCAGCACCAGCCCCGACGGCGCGGCCAGCTCCTCCAGCAGGTGCCGCACGGTGCGGTAGAGCTGGTAGCGGGCCACCGGCGTGGTGCCGGGCGGTGCGGCGAGGGGGTCGGGCAGGCCCGTCGCCAGCGCGGGGAACACCGTGGCCAGCAACCGCACCGCGCCCGGGCCGAGGTCGGGGAAGTTCTCCTCCAGATGGTCGTCCAGCGCGTCCACCACCGCGCCGAACGGCATCTCCTGCTCGAACTCGGCGCCCCGGCCGGCCAGCGCGGCCAGCTTGCGGGCCCCGGCGGCGGCCGCCAGCTCGCCGAGCACCCGGGACTTGCCCGCGCCCGGCTCGCCGACCAGCGCCACGAACCGGAACGACCCGGCGGCGGTGGCGTCCAGCGCCTGCTCCACCTCCTGGAGCACCTGCCGCCGCCCGACCAGCGGGGCGTTCTCCGGCGTTCGGGCCAATCGGCCGTCCGCACGACCCTCCATGTCCACACCCCAACAGTGACAGGCGGTCGAACGCCGTGTTCATCCATCATTGTCGCGATCTGTGAGAATCGCGGGCGTCACTTTACCGACGGCGCCACGACCACGGCGGGTCAACACGCCCCCTTCCGGGCGCGCCGGCCGCACGGGCCTGTCTCCTCCGTACGATTCGGTCCAGTGCTATCAACCGCCGTCGGGACCCCAGTGTCAACAGACAACGGCGAACCGTGCCGTACTCGTCATCTAATAGCGTCCCCAAGGTGCCGGAACGGCGCGTCAGCGCCGCAGCCGCGACCACAGGCGCCGGGGCGAGTCGGCGACGCGGCTCAGCGCCACCAGCGCGACCGGCGGGCGGGCGGCCGACCCGCCGCGCAGCCCGCGCATGAAGGCGACCTGCTCCAGCGACGGCGGCCCCACCGCCAGGCTGCGCCGCGTCGCGGTGACCGCGTCGGCCTGCCCGGTGGCCACCAGGTAGGCCGCCGCCATCGAGCCGGTGCGGCCCACGCCCGCGCCGCAGTGCACGAACACCGGGCCGGGGGCCGCGCGCACCGCGGCCAGGAAGCGGTCCACCTGGGCGGCGGTGGGCGTCTGCCCGTCGCGCACCGGCAGCCGCAGCACCGTCAGCCCGAGCGGGGAGACGACCTCGTGCGGCACCCGCGCGTCCCGCTCCGCGCGCAGGTCCACCACCGTGCGCACGCCGCGCTCGGCGAGGGCGCGGTATCCGGCGGCGGTGGGGGCCGCGCCGCGCCACACGCGCCCGTCCACGCGGGCGAAGTTGTGGACGCCCGGCAGGGACGCGGCGGGCCGGTGCGCCCGCTCCGACGCCCGGACCGTCCCGCTCACCAGCAGGATGGCCGCGCTGACCGCGAGCCAGGTCAGCGCGTAGCCGGCGACCCCGCCGAGCGCGATCCGGCCGAGCGTGCGGCGGCGCGGGCGGGGGAACGGCCGGGGAAGCGCCATGGGGCGAGGATAGACCGGGCCCCGGCCCGCCGCCGGAGGATCAGGGGCGGCGGCCGACGGCGGCGGCGATGCGCATCTTGCGCGCCTGCTCGGCGGGCGCGGCGCCGTCGGGCCGCCAGTCGGCGACGTCGGTGACGCCCGGCTCCAGCAGCTCCAGCCCGTCGAACCAGCCCGCGATGCGCTCGCGCGACCGGAAGGTGATCTGGATCGGCCCCGGTTTGGAGGCGTGCTCCATCGCCTCAGGGTCGCTGTCGGTGGAGAACTGCGACACCACCAGGTGGCTGCCGGGGGCGAGCGGCGCGCGGAACGCCGCCACGACCGCGTCGGGGTCGGCGTCCTCGGCGATCACGTGCAGCAGCGCCACCATCAGCACCCCGACCGGCTCGCTGAAGTCGATCAGGTCCGCGATGCCGGGGTCGGCCAGCACCGCGGCCGGGTCGCGGACGTCGCCCTGCACCACCGCCAGCGACGGGTCGGTCGCCAGCAGCGCCCGGCCGTGCGCGGCCGCGATCGGGTCCACGTCCACGTAGGCGACCCGCGCGTCCGGGTGCACCGCCCGCGCCACCTCGTGCACGTTCGGCGAGGTGGGGATGCCCGAGCCGAGGTCGATGAACTGGCGCACCCCGGCCTCGGCCAGCGTGCGGACGGCGCGGACCAGGAACGCCCGGTTGGCGCGGGCGACCGCGCGGGTGTCGGGCGCGATGGTCAGGATCGTCTGGGCCAGCTCCCGGTCGGCGGCGTAGTTGTCCTTGCCGCCGAGGAGGTAGTCGTAGCCCCGGGCGGGGCTCGGCGTGTTGACATCGACCCCGGAGGGGGCCCGTCCCGCCCGCTCCGCCGCGTCAGATCCCTGCATGTCCGCTCCCTCGCGTTGCGACCTTTCATGATCGTAAACGGTGGGAGATGCTCCGAGGTGCCGTTTCTTGCCCGAGATGAGAGGTTTCGCAACGATATCCTGGGCAGGAGGATCAAGATCTGTCGAGAACATCCGCCATCGACTCACGACCAGGGGGGACAGTGAGGACGCCCGACGTCACGCTCAACAACGGGATCACGATGCCGCAGCTCGGCTTCGGTGTCTGGCAGGTGGCCGACGACGAGGCCGAGAGCGCGGTGCGGACCGCCATCGAGACCGGCTACCGCAGCATCGACACCGCGACGGTCTACGAGAACGAGGAGGGCACCGGCCGCGCCGTGCGCGCCTCGGGGGTGCCGCGCGACGAGCTGTTCGTGACCACCAAGCTCTGGAACAGCGACCAGGGGTACGACCAGGCCCTGCGCGCCTTCGACGCCAGCATGGAGCGGCTCGGCCTCGACCGGCTCGACCTGTACCTCATCCACTGGCCCATGCCCACGGTCGGGACCTACCTCGACACCTGGCGGGCCATGGAGAAGCTGCACGCCGACGGCCGGATCCGCGCCATCGGCGTCTCCAACTTCACCGTCGAGGCGCTGCAGCGGCTCATCGACGAGGCCGAGGTCGTCCCGGCCGTCAACCAGATCGAGCTGCACCCCTATCTCCAGCAGAACGGGCTGCGCGAGTTCCACCAGGAGCACGGCATCCGCACCGAGGCGTGGAGCCCGCTCGGCCAGGGCAAGGGGCTGCTGGAGGACCCGGCGCTCGCGCCGATCGCCAAGGCGCACGGCAAGTCGCCCGCGCAGGTGGTGCTGCGCTGGCACCTGCAGCTCGGCAACGTCGTCATCCCGAAGTCGGTCACCCCGTCGCGCATCGCCGAGAACTTCGACGTGTTCGACTTCGAGCTGACCGGCGACGACATGGCGGCGATCGCCGCGCTGGACAGCGGGACGCGGCTCGGGCCCGACCCGGCCACCTTCGACGTGCGCTGACGTGCGCTGACGCGCGCTGACGTGCGCTGACGTGCGCTGACGTGCGCTGACCCGTATCGACCGCGGCCCGGACGCCCTCCGGGCCGCGGTCGCGTCAGTTCCGGGTCAGGGTGAAGTCGGCCCGGTAATCGCGCGCGGCGACGGGGGCGCCCTGCCTGGGGTAGGGGTTGAGCGCGACCAGCCGCAGCGTGTACCCGCCCACGGCGACCTCGGCGGGCTTGAGCGTGGTGTGCAGCTCGTGCCCGGCGGGGCCGCCGCCGCCCTCGGCCACCGCGACCGTCACCGTCGCGTCGCCCTCCCAGACGCACTGCGCGCCGGTCGGGCAGCGGCTGTCGCCCGCGACCCCCTTGAACGTGACCGTCACCGCGCCGCCCGCGAGCCGGGCCGAGCCGCCCGGCGCCAGCGTGAAGACCTCGCCTGGCTCGACCGGCGTCCCTGCCGGGCCCGGACCGCCGTCGCCCCCGCCGCCCTCACCGGGCGCGGACGAGGCCGAGCCGCAGCCCAGCAGCATCATCGGCACCGTCAGCGCCAGCGTGACCAGGCACGATCCCATGCGTCTGCTCATGGGAACCACTCTAACGGGGGCAGTCGCGCACAGCAGAGGGCAAGTCACCCATAGTGATATCGGGGCGGCGGCACGTTCACCGGTCCGCCGTCCAAGGTTGGCCGGGCCGCCATCGGACATCCCCTGGCCGGGGCACCCGCCGCCGGTTACCTTCCGGAGGCGGTGATCTTCCGGCGACGGGCGCCGGGGAGGCCGCCGGGAGAGGAGCCCCCCATGCTCGCCGGTGCACCCGAGACAGGACGCCTCCGCGTGCGCGCCGCCCTGCTGGCGGCCGGCGCGGTGCTGCTGCCGATGCTGGCCCTGACCGGTTCCGCCGAGGCCGCGCCGGACCACGGCCCCGGGGCCCGGCCCCTGGTCGTCGGCCACCGCGGCGCGCCCGGCTACCGGCCCGAGCACACGCTGGCCTCCTACGAGCTGGCCGTGCGGATGAACGCCGACTACATCGAGCCCGACCTCGTCCCCACCAAGGACGGCCAACTGGTCGCCCGGCACGAGAACGAGATCGGCGGCACCACCGACGTGGCGAGCCGCCCCGAGTTCGCCGGCCGCAGGACCACCAAGAACATCGACGGCAGGCCCGTCACCGGCTGGTTCACCGAGGACTTCACCCTCGCCGAGCTGAAGACGCTGCGCGCCGTCGAGCGGCTGCCCGACGTCCGCAGGCGCAACACCCTCTACAACGGCCGCTACCAGGTGCCGACGCTCCAGGAGGTCATCGACCTCGCCAAGCGGCTCGGCCGCAAGTACGACCGGCGCATCGGCGTCTTCCCCGAGACCAAGCACCCGACCTACTTCCGGTCGATCGGACTGCCGCTGGAGGAGACCCTGATCCGGACGCTGCGCCGCAACGGCCTGGACCACCGCGACGGCCGCGCCATCGTCCAGTCCTTCGAGCCGACCAGCCTGCGCATCCTGGACAAGGGGCTGAAGGTGCCGGTGCTCCAGGCGATCTCCACCTCCGGCGCGCCCTACGACACCGTCGCGGCGGGCAAGGGCCCGACCTTCGACGACATGGTCACCCCGGCCGGACTGAAGGAGATCTCCACCTACGCCGACCTGGTCGGCCCCGAGAAGACCCGGGTGATCCCCAACAAGCCCGACGGCACCATCGGCACGCCGACCCCGCTGGTCAAAGACGCCCACAAGGCCGGGCTGAAGGTCATCGTCTACACCTTCCGCAACGAGAACCAGTTCCTGCCGCGCGACCTGCGCGTCGGCGCCGCGCCCGGCGACTACGGCCAGGCGTTCAAGGAGTACGAGCTGTTCTTCAAGACCGGCATCGACGGCGTCTGGAGCGACAACCCCGACACCGCGGTCGAGGCCCGCGCCGACTTCCTCGGCGACGAGGAGTGGCCCGGGTAGCCCTGGTCAGGCCCGCCAGCGGGCCAGCACGGCGTCCACGGTGCCGCGGATGCGGGCGCGCGCCTCGGTCCGCGGCACCCCCGCCATCAGCAGGTCGTCGTAGGCGGTGTCCCGGTGCCGCACCGAGGCGATCACCGCGAGGGTGACGGCCTCCGGCTCCAGGTCGCGCCCGGCCGCCGTGCGGCCGACCCGCCCGCTGCCGCGCTGCCCGGCGTGCCGCGCGATCTCCTCGGCGCGGTCGGCCGGGCAGCCCGGGAACAGTCGCCTGACCTGCGCCGCCATCGCCTCCTGGAACTCCACGTCCTGGGTCGCGCGCCGCTCCCGGTCGCGGTCGCGGCGGCGCGCCCGCAGCTCCCCGTCGGCCAGGCACTGCTCCTCGGCGCGCTCCAGCGCCGCCTCCTCCACCAGCAGGCCGCGCCGCTCGTACCGCTTGCGGCGGCGGTTGTGCTCCACGACCGCCACCGACAGGCGGCTCTCCTTCTTGGCGCGCCGGGTCAGCGCCGCGTCGCCGGACGGCAGGAACACCAGGTGGTCCAGGTCGGCGCAGGACAGGCACAGCGGCGCGCCGTCCTCCACCAGCTGGAAGCCGCCGGCGCGGTGGCAGGACGGGCAGCCCCAGCCCGGATCGGCCGGGACCAGCACCTCCAGGTCGGGGGCCTGGTCGAGCTTGGCGGCCAGCCGGGCGCGCTGCGCGGCGGTCATGTCGGGGGAGACCCAGTGCGTGCGGAACGCCCGCTCGGCGTCGCCGCCGGAGCCCTCGCCGTCCCCGGTGAAGCGCAGCGGGCGGCGGTCGCGGGTCGCGGCGGTGTAGGCGGCCTCGACCGGCTCCAGGCCGCGCTCGCACGCCCATTCGCCCAGCGCCCGCGCGGCGGCGGCCAGCCGGTCGGGCCGCACGGTCATCGCGGACGCCAGCGGGTCCACCCGGCCCTGCCGCCACTCGGTCACCTGGGCCTGCTTCAGCCAGCGCAGCCGGACGAACACCTCCACCGCCGACACCGACCGGGACCGCCGCATCAGCTCCTCGGCGGCCTCGCCGACCCGGCGGCCCACCCGGGAGTCACGCACCTCGTTCACCCGGGTCACCGTAGCGGAAGGCGCGCACCGGCCGGGCGGGCGAACGGGCAGGTGGCCGGGGCGTCTTGCCGGAATGCGGAGGATCGTGTAATCGTTTACACAGCATCGCTTGTAATCGTTTACATTGAAGTCGTCGGTCGAGCGGGGAGGTGACGATGGCGAGCGTGAAGGACGTGGCCAGGCTGGCGGGCGTCTCGGTGGCCACCGTCTCGCGCGTGCTGAACGACAGCGCGGCGGTGAGCCCCGGCGCGCGCGCCCGGGTGCTGGCCGCGGTGGACGAGCTGGGCTACCGGCCCAACGCCGTCGCCCGGTCGCTGCGCACCGACGCCACCCGCACGATCGGCCTGGTGATCGGGGACATCCTCAACCCCTTCTTCACCGAGCTCGCCCGCGCCGTGGAGGACGAGGCCCGCACGCTGGGCCTGTCGGTGGTGATCGGCAACGCCGACGAGCGGCCCGAGCGGCAGGACCACTACGTGCGCACGCTGCTGGAGCAGCGGGTGGACGGGCTGCTGCTGTGCCCCACCGCCGAGATCACGCCGCTGGTGCGCGACACCGTGGCGGCCGGGCTGCCGCTGGTCTTCCTGGACCGCACGCTGCCGGGCCTGGAGGTCCCGGCGGTGCGCGCCGACGGCGCGGCCGCGATCGACGCGCTGGTGGCCCACCTGCGGGGGCTGGGGCACCGGCGGATCGCGTTCGTGTCGGGGCCGGCGCTGCTGTCGACCGGCCGCGAGCGCACCGACGCGTTCATCACCGCGCTGGTGCGGCACGGGCTGGAGGTGCGGCCGGAGTACCTGGAGGCCGGGGACTTCCAGGCCGCCAGCGGCCGGGCCGGGGCGGCGCGGCTGCTGGACCTGCCCGAGCCGCCCGAAGTGATCTTCGCCGGGGACAACCTCATGGCCCTCGGCGCGCTGGACGAGATCCGGGCCCGCGGGCTGCGGATCCCGGGGGACGTGGGCCTCGCCTCCTACGACGACGTGCCCTGGTTCACCCATCTCGACCCGCCGATCACCGCGATCGGCCAGCCCGTCCAGGATCTGGGCCGCCGGGCCGTGCGCGCGCTCGCCGAGCGCGTCGCGGGCCGCCCGGTGGCGCCCGTGACGCTCCAGGCGAGGCTGCTGGTACGGCGTTCCTGCGGGGAAACGGAAGGGAGCGGCTGACATGACCCCAGCCACCGATGAAAGCGGCGGGCAGGCCCCGCCGATACTGCGGGTGCGCGGCCTGCGCAAGGGCTTCCCCGGCGTGGTCGCCCTGGACGGGGTGGACTTCGACCTGCGCCCCGGCGAGGTGCACGTGCTGCTCGGCGAGAACGGCGCGGGCAAGAGCACCCTGATCAAGACCCTCTCGGGCGCGCACCGCCCCGACGAGGGCGAGATCGAGGTGGACGGGCGCGCGGTGGAGATCCACTCGGCCGAGGACGCGGAGAAGCTCGGCATCGCCACCATCTACCAGGAGTTCAACCTGGTGCCGGAGTTGACGGTGGCCGAGAACCTGTTCCTGGGGCGCCAGCCGCGCCGGTTCGGGCTGGTCGACCGGCGCGCGATGGACACCGCCGCCCGCGACCTGCTGAAGCGGGTCGGGGTGGAGGTCGAGCCGGGCCGCCGGATGGGCGACCTCGGCATCGCCCGCGCCCAGATGGTGGAGATCGCCAAGGCGCTGAGCCTGGACGCGCGCGTGCTGATCATGGACGAGCCGACCGCGGTGCTGACCACCGGCGAGGTGGAGCGGCTGTTCGCGATCGTGCGCGCGCTGCGCGACCAGGGCGTGGCGATCGTGTTCATCACCCACCACCTGGAGGAGATCCCCCAGGTCGGCGACCGGGTGACGGTGCTGCGCGACGGGAGGTCGGTGGCGCAGGTGCCCGCCGACACCCCCGAAGAGGAACTGGTGCGCCTGATGGTGGGCCGGTCGATCGAGCAGCAGTACCCACGGGAACGTTCCAAAGCGGGCGAGCCGCTGCTGAAGGTCCGCGACCTGGGCCGCGAGGGCGTCTTCGAGGGCGTGTCCTTCGAGGTGCGCGCCGGTGAGGTCGTGGGGCTGGCCGGGCTGGTCGGCGCGGGCCGCACCGAGGTGGCCCGCGCGGTGTTCGGCGCCGACCCCTACGACAGCGGCGAGGTCGTCGTCGCCGGCGAGGCGCTGCCCGGGGGCGACGTGCACGCCGCGATGGAGGCCGGGCTCGGCCTGGTCCCCGAGGACCGCAAGGGCCAGGGCCTGGTGCTCGGCGCGGACGTGGCCGAGAACCTCGGCATGGTGACGCTGAACAGGGCCGTCAGGGGCGGTCTGGTGGACCGTGCGGGCCAGCGGCGCGAGGCCGCCGGCATCGCCGAGAAGCTGAACGTGCGGATGAGCGGCCTGCGCCAGGAGGTCCGCACGCTGTCGGGCGGCAACCAGCAGAAGATCGTCATCGGCAAGTGGCTGCTGGCCGACGCCAAGGTGCTGATCCTCGACGAGCCGACGCGCGGCATCGACGTCGGCGCCAAGGTCGAGATCTACCGGCTGATCAACTCTCTCACCGCCTCCGGGCACGCGGTGCTCATGATCTCCAGCGACCTCCCCGAGGTGCTGGGCATGAGCGACCGGGTGCTGGTGATGGCGCGCGGCCGCCTGGCCGGCGCGCTGGAGGGCGAAGAGGCCACACAGGACGCGGTGATGGCGCTGGCCGTCTCCGGTGCCGACGGCACCGGCGCGGGGGAAGGATCGTGATGTCCACGGAAACGCTGCGCGAGCAGCCGCACAAGAACGAGGGCGGTGCCGGGCGGACCGCGCGGCGCCTGCTGGGCGAGAACGGCGCGCTGGTCGGCCTGGTCGTCCTGGTGGTCGCGCTGGCCCTGCTGTCGGGCGACTTCCTGACGGTGACCAACCTGCTGAACGTCGGGGTGCAGGCGGCGGTGACCGCCATCCTGGCCTTCGGCGTCACCTTCGTCATCGTCACCGCCGGGATCGACCTGTCGGTCGGCGCGGTCGCCGCGCTGTCGGCGGTGGTGCTGGCCTGGACCGCCACCGAGGGCGGGGTGCCCTGGCCGGTGGCGCTGGTGCTGGCGATCGTGGTCGGCATCGCCGCCGGCCTGGTCAACGGGGCGCTGATCGCCTACGGGAAGCTCCCGCCGTTCATCGCCACGCTGGCGATGCTGGGCGTGGCGCGCGGCCTGGCCCTGGTGATCTCCGACGGCAGCCCGATCGCGCTGCCCTCGGCGGTCACCCACCTCGGCGACACCATCGGCTCCTACCTGCCGGTCCCGGTCCTCATCATGATCGCGATGGGGCTGCTGACCGCGCTGATCCTGGCCCGCACCTACTCCGGCCGCGCGATGTACGCGATCGGCGGCAACGAGGAGGCCGCCCGGCTGTCGGGCATCCGGGTGAACCGGCAGAAGCTGGTCACCTACGCGCTGTCGGGCGCGTTCGCGGCCGTCGCCGGCATCGTGCTGGCCAGCCGCCTCGCCTCGGCGCAGCCGCAGGCCGCCAACGGCTACGAGCTGGACGCGATCGCCGCGGTCGTCATCGGCGGCGCGAGCCTGTCGGGCGGCAAGGGCAGGGCGTTCGGCACCCTGGTCGGCGCGCTCATCCTGGCGGTGCTGCGCAACGGCCTGAACCTGCTGTCGGTGTCGGCGTTCTGGCAGCAGGTCGTGATCGGCGTGGTCATCGCGCTGGCGGTCCTGCTGGACACCGTCCGGCGGCGCGGGCTGCGGATGCGCCCGGCCACCTTCTGGGCCGGCGGCGTCGCGGTCGTGGCGGTCGTGGCCGCGATCGCGGTGGGCGTGGCCTCCACCGGCGACAAGACCGGCACCACCGGCGCGACCGGCGGCGGCGGCCTGAAGATGGGCCTGTCGGTGTCCACCCTGAACAACCCCTTCTTCGTGCAGTTCCGGCAGGGCGCCGAGGACGAGGCGAAGAAGCAGGGCGTGGCGCTGACGGTGGGCGACGCGCAGAACGACGCGTCCCAGCAGGTCAACCAGGTGCAGAACTACGTCAGTCAGGGCGTGAAGGCGATCGTTGTCAACCCGGTGGACTCCGACGCCGCCGCGCCCGCCGTCCAGGCGGCCGAGCGCGCCGACATCCCGGTGGTCGCCGCCGACCGCGGCGTCAACGGCGCCGAGGTCGCCCAGATGATCGCCTCCGACAACGTCGCGGGCGGCCGGCTGGCGGCCGAGCAGCTCGCCAAGGACATGGGCGGCAAGGGCAAGGTCGCCTGGATCCAGGGGCAGGCCGGGACCTCGGCCTCCCGCGAGCGCGGCCAGGGCTTCGCCGAGGGGATCAAGAAGTTCCCCGGCATCCAGGTGGTCGCCAAGCAGCCCGCCGACTTCGACCGCACCAAGGGCCTGGACGTCATGACCAACCTCATGCAGTCCAACCCGGACGTGACCGGCGTGTTCGCCGAGAACGACGAGATGGCGCTCGGCGCGGTCAAGGCGCTGGGCGGCAAGGCCGGACAGCAGGTCAAGGTCGTCGGCTTCGACGGCACCCCCGACGGCATCAAGGCCGTCCAGGCGGGCACGCTCAGCGCCACCGTCGCCCAGCAGCCCCGGCTGCTCGGCCAGATGGCGGTGCAGAGCGCGGTCAAGGCCGCCAAGGGTGAAAAGATCGACGCGACGCAGGCGGTGCCGGTGAAGATGGCCACCCGGCAGAACGCCGCCGAGTTCGCCACCTCGTGACAGGAGTCCCCGTGCCAGTCCAGCAGGTGTCCGCGCAGCAGGAGGTCGTCGTGGTGGGGTCGGTGAACGCCGACCTGGTGGTCGGCGTGGAGCGCCGCCCCGCCGCGGGGGAGACGGTCCTGGGCTCCGACCTCGCCACCCACCCGGGCGGCAAGGGCGCCAACCAGGCGGTCGCCGCCGCCCGGCTGGGCGGCCGGGTCGCGATCCTCGGCCGCGTCGGCGACGACGGGCACGGGGAACTGCTGCGCGCCTCGCTGGCCGAGGCGGGCGTGGACCTGGCCCACCTGGCCACCACGCCCGGCCCGACCGGCGTCGCGCTGATCACCGTGGACCCCGGCGGCGACAACAGCATCATCGTCTCGCCGGGGGCCAACGCCCGGCTCACGCCGCAGGACGTGGCCGGGGCCCGGGAGCTGATCGCGGGCGCGGCGGTGGTGTCGTTCCAGCTGGAGGTCCCGCAGGAGACGGTGCTGGCGGCCGCCCGCGCGGCGGTCGCCGGGGGCGCCCGGGTGGTGCTGAACCTGTCGCCCGCCGCGCCCGTCCCGGCCGAGCTGCTGGAGGCGTGCGACCCGCTGGTGGTCAACGAGCACGAGGCGGCGTTCCTGCTGCCCGAGCACGGGGCGGGCGACGACCCGGCCGTGCTGGCGGCCGCGCTGCTGGAGCGCGGCCCCCGCTCGGTCGTGATCACGCTGGGGGCCGACGGCGCGCTGGTGGCCGACGGCACCGGTACCGCGACCGTTCCGTCGCCGAAGGTGGAGGCGGTGGACACCACCGGCGCGGGGGACGCCTTCACCGCCGCGCTGTGCCTGCGGCTGGCGCGCGGCGACGACCTGGAGACCGCGGCCCGGTTCGCGGTGCGGGTCGGCGCGGCGGCCGTGCGGCGGCCGGGCGCGCAGAGCTCCTACCCGACCGGAGCGGACGAGCTGCCCGGCTGATCCTCGTTCTCGCGGACCCGCTCCGGCGCCGCCCTGCGGCGGCGCCGGAGCGCCACCAGCGCGCCGACCAGCACGACCACCGCCGCCACCAGCCCGGCGAGGGCCAGCGGCGACCGGCCGAAGACCTCCAGCCAGCCCCACACGACCGCGTACCCGCCGACCACCCACGGCGGCGTCCACAGCACCGCGCCGACCATCGAGGCGATCATGAAGCGGGGCAGCGGCATCCGCATCACCCCGGCGCAGATCGGGATCGCGTGCCGGATCCCGGCCACCCAGTGCGCGCCGATGATCGCCAGCATGCCGCGCCGCGCCACCAGCGTCTCCACCCGGCGCAGCCGGTGCTCGCCGATCTTCCGGCCGAGCCGCGAGGTGTAGATCCGCGGCCCGACGCCGCGGCCGATCCAGTAGTACACCTGGCCGCGCACGAAGATGATCGCCACGGCCACCACCACGCCCAGCCACAACGGCATGCCCCAGAAGGTGTCTCGCATCGTGCGGGGTTCCCCGTTCCCAGATCGGCGGACCGGCGGCGGCCGGAGGCGTCGGCTCGATGTTAGGTCTACCTAACCTGCAAAGCCAACGGTGCCGGGCCCGGGTAGGTTCGGTCCGCATGCAGGCCCCCGGCGGCCGGCCGGGTACTGAGCCGTCAGACGGGCGGGCGCAGGCGGGACAGCTCATCGGCGGCGTCCCACACGTCGGCGCCCAGGTCCATGGCGCTGAGCAGGTGGACGTCGTCGCCGGTGTCGATCTCCAGCAGCCGGGAGCGGACGCCCCAGCGGGTGCGCTCGTCCACCCGGATGACCTGGATCCGCTCCCAGGGCACCCGCACCCGCCGCGCGTAGCCGCTCACCACCGTCAGGCCGTCGGCGTCGGCGGCCAGCCGGACCGGGGCGAGCAGGTCGCGCAGCGCGAGCGCGATCAGCCCGGCCGCGCCGATGGAGGTGATCACCAGGCGCTGGCCGTCGCCGATCGAGGTGATCGCCCAGACGGTCACCAGCACGGCGGCGGCGCAGGTCAGCAAGGTCAGCTTGGGCGACACCCGCCATTGGGCCGCCGGACCGTTCGCTCGGGTCACGCCCCTCACGGTAGCGGGGGCTGGCGCCCGGACCGGACAGCCGGTAGAGAGTTCGGAACACGGCAAAAGTGGGCAAGTAGGGCGGGATATGAGATTCAAGGTGCGCGAGCGGATCGTGGGGATCGGCAACGACTCCTGGATCGAGGACGAGTCCGGCGAGCGGGCCTTCCTCGTGGACGGCAAGGTGCTGGGCGTCCGGCAGACCTTCGAGCTGAAGGACCCGGGCGGGGCGGTGCTGGCGGTGATCCGGCGCAAGATGCTCGGCATCCACAACGCCATGACGGTCGAGCGCGACGGGCGGCAGGCGGCGGTGGTGCGCAAGCACCTGATCAACCTGCCGCGCGACCGCTTCACCGTGGAGCTGGCGGGCGGCGGCGAGTGGGCGGTGAGCGGGAACGTCCTGCACAAGCAGTACACCGTCGAGGGGGACGCGGGCCGGGTCGCGGTGATCGCCCGCAAGTGGGTGCGCGTCCGCGACGCCTACGAGGTGGAGATCCCCGACGACACCCCGGACGTGCCGCTGGTGCTGGCCGTGGCGGTCGCCGTGGACACCCTCGCCGAGGGCAAGGGCGGCTGAGGAAGGGCCTCCGGGCAAGGGGATCCGGGCGCCGAGGACCGTACGCGGTTCGGTAGCGTCTGGGCCATGCGACTCGGAGTGCTGGACGTGGGTTCGAACACGGTGCATCTGCTGGTGGTGGACGCGCATCGTGGCGCGCGCCCGCTGCCGGCGTTCTCGCACAAGGCGGAGCTGAAGCTGGCCGCCCACCTGGAGGACGACGACCGCCTCTCGGCCGAGGGCGAGCACAAGCTGCGCGCCTTCGTCGAGGAGGCCATGCAGGTCGCCGAGGACAAGGGCGTGGAGGACCTGGTCGCCTTCGCCACCTCGGCGGTGCGCGAGGCCGTCAACGGCGAGGAGATCCTGGCCCGCATCCGCGCCGACATGGGGGTGGACATCGGCGTGCTGTCGGGCGCCGACGAGGCCAAGCTGACCTTCCTGGCGGTGCGCCGCTGGTTCGGCTGGTCGTCGGGGCGGCTGCTGGTGGTCGACATCGGCGGCGGCTCGCTGGAGATCGCCTCGGGCATCGACGAGGAGCCGGACGTGGCGATCTCGCTGCCGCTCGGCGCGGGCCGGCTGACCCGCGACTGGTTCACCGCCGACCCGGTGCCGCCGGAGGAGGTGCGCAACCTGCGCCGGCACGTGCGCGCCGAGATCGCGCGGCGGGTCGGCGAGGTCGCCCGCTACGGCGTGCCCGATCACGCGGTGGCGACGTCCAAGACCTTCAAGCAGCTCGCCCGGATCGCCGGGGCGGCGCCCTCGTCGGAGGGGCCGTTCCTCAAGCGCGCGCTCGACCACGGGGACCTGACCGAGCTGGCCGAGAAGCTGGCCCGGATGACGCCCGAGGACCGCGCCGCGCTGCCGGGGGTCTCCGAACGGCGCGTGCCGCAGCTCCCGGCCGGGGCGATCGTGGCCGACGCCGCGATGGACCTGTTCGGCCTGCCGGACCTGGAGGTCTGCCCGTGGGCGCTGCGCGAGGGCGTGATCCTGCGCCGCCTGGACATGATCACCGGCTGACCTACCAGTTGGGGTGGCCCAGCGTGTGGCCCTTCGGGGTGAGCACGGTGTCGCCCTTGCCGTCGGCCGCCCGCACGGCGCGGATCTGCGGGGTCTCGGTCGGGCCGTGCGCGTAGCAGACCCACTTGCCGTCGGCCGACCAGGCGGGGTCCATGTCGTGGCCGGACCGCTTGACCAGCGCGTGGGGCCGGCGCCCGTCGGCGCCGACGAGCCAGATGTCGGCCTTGGGACTGGCGCCGCGCGTGTAGGCGATCTGCGCGCCGTCGGGGGACCACTCGGGGTCCACCGATCGCACGTCGTCCTTGGTCACGCGCGTCCAGTCGGCGGGGCTGTCGGGCGCCAGGGTGTAGATCTGCTCGACGCCGTCGCGCTTGCTCCAGAACGCGATGCGGCCGGTGGAGGACCACATGGGGTCGTCCTTGTCGGCGTCGTCGGTGGTGAGCTGGCGCGGGGAGCCCTTCCCGTCCACCGGCACGGTGAAGATCTGCCGGACGCCGCCCACCCGGCCCATGAACGCCAGCAGCGTGCCGTCCGGCGACCAGGTCACCCGCCCGCCGGCCATCTGGTCGGTGACCCGCCGGGGCTTGCCGCCCTCGGCGTCGGTCACCCACGCCTCGCTCCTCCCGTCGAGGGAGCGGGTGAAGGCGATCTGCGACCGGTCGGGGGAGCGCTCGGGCAGGATGTCGCAGGTGTCGCCGCGGACCAGCGTGGTCGGCGCGGCCGAGCCGGGCGTGTACACGCCGATGTCGCCGTGGCACTCCTTGGGCCAGCCCGCCGCGGTGTCGATCCGCACGAGCATCGGCTCGGCGGGCGGCTTGTCGGCCGCCGCCCCGGTGGGCGGCGCGGCCGCCGGCGCGGAACTGCCGCCGCCTTCGGGCTTGCCGCCCTCGCCGGCGTTGGCCTGCACGAACAGGTAGGTGCCGCCCGCGGCGGCCGCGACCAGGACGGCCGCCGCCCCCGCCGCCAGCGGCCCGGAGCGGCGCGGCCGCCGCTGCGAGGGCGGCGCGACGGGCAGGGGGACGGGCTGGGGCGGGAACGTCGAGGCAGGATCGGTGCCCGGCACCGGCACGGCGGGCGGCGGCCCGGACGGCTCGGTGGGCAGCCGCGCGGCGGGGTCGGTGCCCGGCTCGCCCCTGGGCGCCGGATCGGACGAGGGCCCGGACTGAGGCGTTGCCTCGGGCGCGGGCCCGGGCGGGGGGTAGGGCACGAAAGCGGGCGCAGGCCCGTGCGCGGCCCTGGGAGCTGACTCGGGCGTTGAGTCTGGTGTCTCTTCTGGTGCTGAGCTGGGCGTCGCGGCTGGGCGTGAGCCGTGGGCGGGGTCTTCTGTTGGGGTGGGCGGTGTGTCCGTGTCCGGTCGTGGTGCGGGCGTTCCCAGGGGTGGGGCCACCCGGCGGGCTCCCGGGTCGGTGATGGTCTCGCCCGGGTTCGGCGGGAGCACCGGCGGGGCCGTCCACGCCTCGCCCAGCGTCGTGTTGACGTCGGACTCGGTCGCCCCGCCGCCGACCAAGGTCAGCAGCAGGCCGCGCGCGGTGGGGCGGCGTTCGGGCTCCTTGCTCAGCGCCTCGCGGACGAGGCCGGCCAGCGGTTCGGTGAGCGCGCCCAGCTCGGGCTCGGCGTGCAGGGCGCGGCCCACCATGATCTGGAAGGAGCCCTGGCCGAACGGGTTGCGGCCGTTGGCGGCGTAGGCGACCAGGCAGCCCCAGGCGAAGATGTCCACGGCCGGGGAGACCTGCTGCGTGGTGATCTGCTCGGGCGCGATGTAGCCGGGGGTGCCGACGACCTGGCCGGTGCGGGTGTGCCCGCTCGCCTCGTCCAGCGCGCGGGCGATCCCGAAGTCGATGACGCGCGGGCCGGTGATCGACAGCAGCACGTTGCTGGGCTTGAGGTCGCGGTGCACCAGGCCCGCCGAGTGGATCGCGACCAGCGCGGCCGCCACGCCGACCGCGACGCCGTGCAGCATCCCCGGCGACAGCGGGCCGTTGTCGGACACGTGCTGGAGCAGCGAGGGGCCGTCGATGTACTCGGTGACGAGGTAGGCCGTCCCCAGGTCCTCGCCGTGCCGCAGCACCTGCGCGGTGCAGAACGAGGCGACCCGCTCGGCGTTGCGCGCCTCGTCGTGGAAGCGGGCGAGGAACGCGCGGTCGTCGGCCAGCTCGGGCCGCACGATCTTGACCGCGACCGGATGCCCGTCCGGGCCCCGTCCCAGGTAGACCGCGCCCATGCCGCCCTCGCCGATGCGGCCCTGGAGGGTGTACGGACCGACCCGGGTGGGGTCGGTGGGCCGCAGCTCGCGCAGGGGCGCGACCCCGGGCCGGACACGCGGGCTCTCCATCAACGCTCACCTCTCGGCCCCCGGGGCGCTCCGCCGGGACGGCGGAGCGCGTCTCACCGGGTTCTCACGATGTCAGAGGACCGCCCGAGCGGGCCAGAGTCAAGAGAAGGTAAAGCACCGTCCAAGCGGTTGTCGTTCCGTGGAAAAACTCTGGCAGTAACGAACCGTTGCGACAAATCCCGACAGAGCCGGGCATACGCTGCCTCTCATTCAGGACGACGGGAACCGGCGGGGGTACGAGCTTTGTTCGTGGGGGCGCGGCGGCGAGGACCGCGGACAGGGCGGTACGGCTGGGCGCTCCGCGCGGCGGCGGCGCTGGCCGCCGGGACGCTGGCGGCGGGCTGCGGCGGGGCGCCCGAGCGGCACGTCCGGCCGGTCTCCGACGCGACCGCGATGCACGTCGTCGATCCCGGCGCGGTGCCCGGCCTCACCACGGTGACCCGCAACGAGCAGGACGGGCGGCGGCACCTGTACGCCGCCTATCCCAAGATCCCCGGCGCGGACGCGCTGAGCGAGGCGCTCGCGCGCGCCGAGGACGAGCGCGTCCGGCCGTTCCTGGACAACCTGCCCGACCGCGAGGCGCGGCCCGGCGGCGCGGTGCCCGAGCTCAACATCAAGTGGTCGCTGGCCGCCGCGTCCGGCAGCGTGGTGGGCGTGCGGCTGGTGGCGTCGGAGTTCACGGGCGCCTCGGCGGGGGAGTCGCGCCGCACCCTCTGGTACGACGGGCGGACCGGCCTGGTGCGGTCCTCGGCCGACCTGGTGGACGGCGGGCAGGGGCTGCGCGGACTGGTCGAGCAGGTCAGGCGGCGGCTGGCGGGCAAGGGCGATCCGGGCCGGGTGACCGCCGAGGCCGCCACCTTCCCGTCGCTGGCCTTCAACGACACCGGCGACCTGGTGGTGGAGTTCAGCGACTACGCCGTCGCGCCGGGCTCGGCGGGCCGGGTCGCGGTCGTGCTGGACCGCGCCGCCTACGAGCCGCTGCTGTCGGACTTCGGGCGGCGCGCCCGCGCCGCCGCGCAGGCCCCCCACCCCAGGCTGGAGCTCGACGGGACGTCCGGCCTCGCGGCCACCGGGACCACGCTCACCGCGCCCGCGTCCCCCGTCCAGGCCGACTGCGCGCGGGCCAAGTGCATCGCGCTGACCTTCGACGACGGCCCCGGCCCCTACACCGCGCGGCTGCTGGACGACCTCGCCGCGGCCAAGGCGCGCGCCACCTTCTTCGTCGTCGGCGACAACGCCGACGTCCACGCCGACCTGCTGCGCCGCGAGGCCGCCGAGGGGCACGAGATCGGCAACCACACCCAGAGCCACCGCGACCTGAGCCGCCTGTCGGCGGTGAAGGTCAACTCCGACGTGCAGCGCACCCAGCAGGTCGTGCGCACCACCGTCGGCCGGGCCCCGACGCTGCTGCGCCCGCCCTACGGCGCGACCAACGCGACGGTGGCCGGGGTCGCGAGGTCGCTGGGCCTCCGGCAGATCATGTGGAGCGTCGACACCGAGGACTGGCGCGACCGCGACGCCGCGGTCGTCGCGGACCGCGCGGTGCGGCACGCCCGCCCCGGCGCGGTGATCCTGATGCACGACATCCACAAGACGACCGTGGACGCGGTGCCCGACGTCCTGCGGCGGCTCGCCGCCAAGGGCTACACCTTCGTGACCGTGTCGGAGCTGCCGGAGGCCAAGAACGTGCCGCCCGGCGGGCGGTTCGGCGGCGAGTGACTATCCTGCCGCCATGACGGCGGACGACGGGGCGCGGGCGATCGAGTGGACCGGGGCCGGGCTGCGGCTGATCGACCAGACCGCGCTGCCGGGCCGCCTGGTGCACCTGGACGTCGCCGACGTGGACACGCTGGTGGACGCGATCGTGCGGCTGGCGGTGCGGGGCGCGCCCGCGCTGGGCGTCGCCGGCGCGTTCGGCGTCGCGATCGCGCTGCGCCAGGCCGCCGCCGAGGGCTGGGACGCCGCCGCGCTGGACGGCGCGATCGCCCGCGTCCGGGAGGCGCGGCCGACGGCGGTCAACCTTGCGGCCGGGGTGGACCGGGTCCGGCCCCTGGCGCCCCAGGGCGTGGACGCCGTCGTGGCCGAAGCGCAGGCGCTGCTGGAGGAGGACGTGCGCGGCAACCGCGCCATCGGCGCGTACGGCGCGGACTGGATCCTCGCGCATGCGGGGGAGGGGCGGCGGGTGCGCGTCCTCACCCATTGCAACGCGGGGGCGCTGGCCACCGCCGGATGGGGCACGGCGCTGGGCGTCGTCCGCGAACTGCACGCCCGCGGCCGCCTGGAGGTCGTCTACGCCGACGAGACCCGGCCGCTGCTCCAGGGGTCGCGGCTCACCGCGTGGGAGCTGGAGCAGGCGGGCGTCCCCTACTTCGTGCAGGCCGACGCGGCGGCCGCGTCCACGATCCTGCGCGGCCTGGTGGACGTCGCGGTCATCGGCGCCGACCGCGTCGCCGCCAACGGCGACACCGCCAACAAGGTCGGCTCGGTCGGGGTGGCGCTGGCGTGCCGGGCGGCCGGGATCCCGTTCGTGGTCGCCGCGCCCTGGAGCACCGTCGATCTGGCGACGCCGTCGGGCGCGGCGATCCCCATCGAGGAGCGCCCCGGCGGCGAGGTCCTGACCTGGGACGGCGCGCCGGTCGGGCCGCCGGGGGCGCGCGCGTTCAACCCCGCCTTCGACGTCACCCCGGCCGCCCTGGTGTCGGCCCTGGTGACCGAGACCGGTGTTCTCGAGGTTTCGGCGGGTATGCCCCCGAGTCGATCGGCCCCCTGAGCCTTCGACGGGAGACCGCCATGGGACTGACGGTCGCGGTGACCGGACCGACCGGCGAGATCGGCACGGCCGCGGTGCGCGCGCTGGAGGACGACGACCGGGTGGGGCGGGTGCTGGGCATGGCGCGCCGCCCCTTCGACCCCGCCTCGCGCGGCTGGGAGAAGACCGAGTACCGGCAGGGCGACGTGCTGGACCGCGCCGCCGTGGACGACCTGGTCGCCGAGGCCGACGTGGTCGTGCACCTGGCCTTCGTCATCATGGGCTCGCACCGCGAGAGCGAGCGCGTCAACCTCGCCGGGACCCGCAACGTGTTCGAGGCCGTGGCCGCCGCCGCGCGGCCGCGCCGCCTGGTGTACACCTCCTCGGTCGCCGCTTACGGCTACCACGCCGACACCCCGGTCCCGATCACCGAGGAGGTCCCGGCGCGCGGCTCGGCCGAGCACTACTACTCGGCGCAGAAGGCCGCCTGCGAGGAACTGCTCGCCGAGGTCACCGAAGGCTCGGGCTTGGAGGTGTACGTGCTGCGCCCCAGCATCGTCGCCGGTCCCGAGGCGACGGTGCTGCTGCGCAGCCTGCCGTGGGAGCAGGTCGCCCCGCACGTGCCCGAGCCGATCCGCAAGGCGCTGAACCTGGTGCCGGGGCTGAAGCCGGTGCTGCCCGACCCCGGGCGCTCCTTCCAGCTCGTGCACCACGACGACGTGGCGTCGGCGCTGGCCGCGTGCGTGGCCGGCGACGGCCCGCCCGGCGCGTACAACCTGGCGGGCGACGGCGAGGTCACGGTGTCGGACGTGGCGCGCGCGACCGGCGCGTACGCGGTGCCGGTGCCCGGCGGGCTGGTCGGCCTGACCGCCGGGCTGGTGGGCCTGCTGCCCTACCTGCCCGCCCAGGTGGAGTGGATCCACGCCGCCCGGCACCCCATGATCATGGACACCGGGAAGGCGCGCCGCGGGCTCGGCTGGACGCCCCGGCACTCGGCCGCCCGCACCCTGGAGGCGATGGCGGCCGCGATGCGGTGACGGGTGCGCCGGTTCAGCCGGCGGGCTCGGCGGAGAAGGCGAACTCGGTCGTGGAGGCGAACCGCTGGCCCGGCCGCAGCACCGTTGAGGGGAACTCCGGCCGGTTGGGCGAGTCGGGGAAGTGCTGGGTCTCCAGGCAGAACGCGTCGCCCTGCCGGTAGGCGCGGCCGCCGGTGCCGACCAGGCTCCCGTCCAGGAAGTTGGCGGTGTAGAGCTGCACGCCCGGCTCGGTGGTGCGGACCTCCAGCACGCGGCCGCTGCGCGGCTCGGTCACGCGCGCGGCGCGCGTCGGCGTGCCGGGGACGCGGTCGGTCAGCACGAAGTTGTGGTCGTAGCCGTGCGCGATGAGCAGCTGGGGGTGGTCGTCGCGGATGCGCTCGCCGAGGGCGCGCGGGCGGGTGAAGTCGAACGGCGTGCCCGCGACCGGCGCGATCTCGCCGGTCGGGATCGAGCCGGAGTCCACGGGCGTGTAGTGGTCGGCGTCGATCCGCACGCGGTGGTCCAGCACGTCGCCGGAGCCCTCGCCCGCCAGGTTGAAGTAGCCGTGGTTGGTGAGGTTGACGACCGTGGCGGCCTCGGCCGTCGCGGTGTACTCGACGCGCAGCGTGCCGTCGCCGACCAGGGTGTAGGCGACGGTGGCGCGCAGCGTGCCGGGGTAGCCCTCCTCGCCGTCGGCCGAGGTGTAGGACAGGCGGACGCCGTCCGGCAGCGGCTCGGCGGCCCAGACGCGCTTGTCGAAGCCGCGCTCGCCGCCGTGGATGGCGTTGGGCCCGTTGTTGACCGGCACCCGGTGCTCGCGGCCGTCCAGGGTGAAGCGGCCGCCCGCGATGCGGTTGGCGTAGCGGCCGATGACCGCGCCGAAGTAGGGGCCGGGCCGGTCGTACCCGGCCAGGTCGCCGAAGCCGAGCACGACGTTGGCGGGCGCGCCGTCGCGGTCGGGGACCTCCAGGGTCTGCACGATCCCGCCGAAGGTCAGGACGCGGACGCGGATGCCCGGACCGGTGAGGGTGTAGCGGTCGACGGCGGAGCCGTCGGCGAGCGTGCCGAAGGGTTCCCGGGACACGGCGGGTGCGGCTGGGGTCACATCCGCCGAGCCTAGTGCCTGGCCGGACGCCCTGATCCGCCGCGCGGGCGCCGGGCCCGGCCCGGTGGGTCCGCCCCACCGGGCCGGGCGCCGAGCGGCGCGATCCGTTCAGCCCTGGCGGCCGTCGGGGGTCAGGGTCCGGGTGACCGCGCGCAGGCTCTCGTACAGGCGGGCCTCATAGGCCCTGGCCAGCGCGGGGTCGCCGCCGACGAACAGCGCGTCGTTCAGCGCGGGCAGCCGCTGGGTGGCGTACCCGGTGTCGATGCCCGGCGCGTAGATCTGGTGGCGGTACCAGGACCGGTACGGCAGCCCGGCGCGGGTCAGCAGGTCCCGCTCGGCCTGCATGATCTTGTCGTTGAGGCGGCGGAACGCCCCGGCGTCCCCGGCCCGCAGCGCCGCGTCGGCGCGGGCCTGCAGCGCGTCGGCGGCGCGCTGCCACGCCTGCGCCTGGCGGACGTCGCGCGACACGTCCACCACGACCCGGCCGAACCTCCGGCGCTGCTGCTCGGTGAAGTCGGCCAGGTAGGTCGCGGTCTCGGCCGCGTAGGACCGGTAGCGCATCGGGGTGACGTCGGCGTTGGCCATGCGCAGCGCCGCGATGCCGCTCAGGCGCGACATGGCCGCGTGGTACTCGAACGTGGGGTCGCCGAAGCGCGAGGTCCAGTAGTGGTCGTCGCAGGCGCAGTGGTAGCTGCCCGCCGTGCCGGGGGTGGAGGCCCCGAGGTCCATGGCCGGGACGCCGTAGCGCTGGAAGAACGGCTGGAAGTCCGAGCCGCCGCCGATCCGCTCGATCGGCGTTCTTCCGTTGTTCTGCTTCTTCCACGCCTCGTAGAGGGTGCCGCCGGTGCCGGGCCAGCGCACCTCCTTGGTGGCGTCGATGACGAACTGGTCGAGCGCGGGGGTCGCGGCGGTGCCGAAGTGGGAGCCGCCCGCGCCGTCCATGTTGATGTAGGCGACGGCCTTGCGCAGCCGCTCGGCGCGCTCCTCGGCGTACTCGGTGGAGCCGTAGATGCCGTACTCCTCGCCGTCCCAGGTGGCGAGGGTGATGGTGCGCTTGGGCCGCCAGCCCTTCTTCAGCAGCGCGCCGAGGCCGCGGCCGATCTGCAGGACGTTCTCGGTGCCCGACAGGTCGTCCACGCTGCCGTAGGCCCACGCGTCGTGGTGGGCGCCGACGATGACCTCCTGGTCGGGGCGGTGGCTGCCCGGGATGCGGACGATGACGTCCCAGATCGGCCTGACCTTGAACTCGTTCTGCAGGTTCAGGCGCACGGTGGTGCCGCCGGGGCCGAAGCGGTAGGGGAACTTCAGGCCGCCCTGCCATTCCTTGGGAACCTGCGCGCCGGTGAGCGACCGCAGGAGCGGTTCGGCCGCGCCGTAGGAGATCGGGGCGGTCGGCACCAGCCCCTTGAGCATCACCGAGTCCTCCGGCCTGATGCGCTTGGCGTTCTTGGTGGCGGGCCAGCCGGGCGTGAGCGGGTCGCCGGCGGCGTACATGATCTGGGCGATGCTGCCGCGCTGGATGCCGTCGGGCGCGCGCCAGGGGCCCTCGGGGTAGGTCTTGCCGCGGGTGAAGCCGTCGTCGGCGGGATCGGAGTAGATCAGCACGCCCTTGGCCCCGCGTCGCGCGGCCTCGCGCGGCTTGACGCCGCGGAAGACCGCGCCGTACCGGGCCAGCACGATCTTTCCCTTGACCGAGATCCCCTGCTTGTCCAGCAGCGCGAAGTCCTCGGGGCGGCCGTAGTTGGCGTACACGACCTGGCCGCGCACGTCACCGGACGGCGACAGCCCGTTGTGCGCGGGGATCACGTCCTCGAAGTGCTTCTGCCAGGGCCGCCGCTTCTCCTTGACCGGCAGGTCGATCCGCCGGGGCGCGGTCATCTCGACCTTGATCCGCTTGGGCGACGACAGGTAGGTGTAGTAGGTCTTGACCTCGGGTTTCAGGCCGTAGGAGCGCAGCTCGCGCACGATGCGCGCGACGCGGTTCCGATCGCCGGTGGTGGCGGCGAGGCCGGGTTCGGCGGCCAGTTCGGCGTCGAGCGCGCGCGCCTTCCGCGCGGACGGGATCGCGCTGAACGCCTTCTCGTACTGGCGCTGCCACTTGGCGCCGGCGGCGGTGAAGCCCGCGATCGGCGCGGTGCCGGTGGTCGGATCGGCGTTGGCGGGTGGCAGGGCGACGAGCGAGGCGGCGGTGGCGGCGCCTGCCGCCAGGGCCAGGATGCGGGAGCGGTACACCCGGGACACCTCCGGGGCTCGTGGTACTGGTGCGCCCGGAACGTACGTCGCGACCACGGGGAGATCCAGCCCCGCTTCCGCATCCGGCCACCGGTCCCCGCCGTCCACAGAACCGGGTTCGGTGCCCGGAGTGTCCGAGCGGTCCGCCATCATGGGCGGGTGACGAGCGCGACGCCCGATCCGCCTCGGCCGGTGGTGCTGGAGGCGGTCCTGGAACGGATCACCTATGCCAACGAGGACACCGGCTACACCGTCGCGCGGGTCGCCACCGGCCGCGGCGGGGGCGGCTACGGCGACGCCGACCTGCTGACGGTGGTGGGCCCGCTGCTGGGCGCCCAAGCGGGCGAGAGCCTGAAGCTCACCGGCCACTGGCGCTCCCATCCCAAGTACGGCAAGCAGTTCGAGGTGCACTCCTACACCACCGTGCTGCCCGCCACAGTGCAGGGCCTGCGCCGCTACCTCGGCTCCGGGATGATTAAGGGGATCGGCCCGGTGATGGCCGACCGCATGGTCGAGCACTTCGGCGTGGAGATCCTGCGCGTCATCGAGGAGGAGCCCGAGCGCCTGGTCGAGGTGCGCGGCCTGGGCCGCAAGCGCACCAGGCGCATCGCCGAGGCGTGGGAGGAGCAGAAGGCCATCAAGGAGGTGATGGTCTTCCTCCAGGGCGTCGGGGTGTCCACCTCGCTGGCGGTGCGCATCTACAAGCAGTACGGCGACGCCTCCATCGGCACCGTGCGCCGCGAGCCCTACCGGCTGGCCGCCGACGTGTGGGGCATCGGGTTCAAGACCGCCGACAGCATCGCGCAGGCGGTCGGCATCCCGCACGACAGCCCCGAGCGCATCAAGGCCGGCCTCCAGTACACCCTGTCGGAGGCCGCCGACGGCGGGCACTGCTTCCTGCCCGAGCCCAACCTGATCACCGCCGCCGAGAAGATCCTCGCCGTGCCGCGCGAGCTGATCGGCCCGGCGCTGGACGACCTGGCGGCCGAGGAGGGCGTGGTCCGCGAGCGGCTGCCCGGCCCGGGCGAGGACGCCGCGGCGATCCCGGCGGTCTATCTGGTGCCCTTCCACCGGGCGGAGAACGCGCTGGCCCGGGGGCTGCGCGAGCTGCTGGAGGCCGGGCACGACCGGCTCAAGGCGTTCGCCGACGTCGACTGGGACAGGGCGCTCGCCTGGCTGCGGGCGCGCACCGGCGTGGAGCTCGCCCCCGAGCAGGAGCAGGCCGTCCGGCTCGCGCTGACCAGCAAGGTCGCGGTGCTGACCGGCGGGCCCGGCTGCGGCAAGAGCTTCACCGTGCGCTCCATCGTGGAGCTGGCCGCCGCCAAGAAGGCCAAGATCGTGCTGGTCGCGCCGACCGGCCGCGCCGCCAAGCGCCTGGCCGAGCTGACCGGCCACGAGGCCTCCACGGTGCACCGGCTGCTCCAGCTCCAGCCCGGCGGCGACCCCAAGTACGACCTCGACGACCCCCTCGACGCCGACCTGGTCGTGGTGGACGAGAGCTCCATGGTCGACCTCATCCTCGCCAACAAGCTGGTGCGCGCGGTGCCGCGCGGCGCGCACCTGCTGCTGGTGGGCGACGTCGACCAGCTCCCCTCCGTCGGTGCGGGCGAGGTGCTGGCCGACCTGCTGCACGCCGAGACGATCCCCCGGGTCCGGCTCACCAAGATCTTCCGGCAGGCGCAGCAGTCCGGGATCGTGGTCAACGCCCACCGCGTCAACAGCGGCGAGCACCCCCGCACCCACGGCTACCCCGACTTCTTCCTGTTCCCGTGCGAGGAGGCCGAGGAGGCCGCCGAGACGACCGTGGACGTGGTCGCCAACCGCATCCCCCGCAAGTTCGGCCTGGACGCCCGCCGCGACGTGCAGGTCCTGACGCCCATGCACCGGGGGGCGGCCGGGGCCGGCGCGCTGAACGGCCTGCTCCAGGAGCGCCTCACCCCGCACGACGACAAGCGGCCCGAGCGCCGCTACGGCGGCCGGGTGTTCCGCGTCGGCGACAAGGTCACCCAGCTCCGCAACAACTACGACAAGGGCGAGGCCGGGGTCTTCAACGGCACGGTCGGCGTGGTCACCGCCGTCTCCCTGGAGGACCAGAGCCTCACCGTCCGCACCGACGAGGACGAGGACCTCGACTACGCCTTCGACGAGCTGGACGAGCTCGCCCACGCCTACGCCATCACCATCCACCGCTCCCAGGGCAGCGAGTACCCGGCGGTCGTCATCCCGCTGACCACCGCCTCCTGGATGATGCTGCAGCGCAACCTGCTCTACACCGGCATCACCCGCGCGAAGAAGCTGGTGGTGCTGGTCGGGTCGCGCCGCGCGCTGGCGGCGGCGGTCCGCACGATGGGCGCGGGCCGCCGCCACACCGCCCTGGCGCACCGCCTGACGAACACGGCTTGAGGGGGCGCGGGAGCTTCACGCGTACCGGGCGAACTCCCACGGGTCGTGTGCGGAGAACACCTCCACCCCCGAGCCGGGGTCCAGGACGAGCGCGCGCAGTCGGGCCACGTTCTCCAGCCGCCGCGCCCGGTCGGTCTCGCCGCCCTCCTGCACCAGCTCCAACAGCGGGTGCACGACCGGGTCGGGCCGGTCCACCTCGCCGTGGTGGAAGTAGGTGTCGCCCGCGTGCAGCAGCGTGCGGTCCCCGGTGTCCACCGCGACGCCGAGGTGGCCGGGGCTGTGCCCGCCGATCGGGACGAGCAGGATCTGCGGCGGCAGCCCCTCGGCCTGCCGTGCCCCCGCGAACCCGTGCCACGACTCGCCGCCGTCGTCGCCGTAGGTGCGCCAGGTGCGCGGCTCGGACCCCGCCGCCGCGGCGGCCCCCGCGTACTCGGCCTCGTGCACGTGGACGGTCGCGCCGGGGAAGTCGGCGATCCCGCCGATGTGATCGTTGTGGGCGTGGGTGACGACGATGTGCCGGACGTCGGCGGGGTCGAAGCCTAGCCGCCCGACCTGCGCCAGCGCGGTCTCGGCCGGGTCGAGGACGGGCGCGGCGTAGGTGATCCAGTCGGCTCCCAGGCGCTCGGCGGAGCGCGCGATGTCGTGGGTGCCGAGCCCGGAGTCCACCAGGACCAGCCCGGCGGTGTCGGTCTCCACCAGCAGGCAGTGGCAGACCACCGCGCGCGGGTCGCCGGCCCCTTCCACCGGCTCGATCGTCGCCAGCGAACCGCAGTTGAGGTGATGGACGCGCATGGATGCCTCCCGGGGGGCGGAGTGGGCGAGTTCTGATAGTAGACCGGTCTATATATTTTTGTCGAAGGGGAGGCCGGCGCGCGGCGGGCGCCGGTGTCACTTCTTGCGGGTCAGGCGGTCCAGCCGCAGCCCGACGAACGCGTCGGCGGCCACCCCGGAGGTCCGCTCCGACCACACCAGGTGGTCGTGCGGGGTCCACAGCGGCATCGCCGGCATGTCGCGCAGCAGCGCGGACTCGGCCAGCCGCGCCGGGGTCACCCCCTCCTCGGGGGTGGCGGCGCGCTCGGCCTGGCCGATCTGCTCGGCGGTGTAGTCGTCGCGGTACCCGGTGCCCGCCTCCAGCAGGGGCGCGAGCGCCGCGACGGGGGCGGGGTAGGCGGCGGTGGTGCGGACGACGTACGGCCCGTCCACCGCGCGGTCGCGCACGGCCTTCGCCAGGTCGGCGGCGGGCAGTGCCCTGGTGCGGACGTCGATCTTCAAGGTCTTCCGGAGCTGGTCGGCGACCGCCTTCACCCACGGCTCGTCGGCCGGCTCGTGCCACAAGGTGAGCGGGTCCTTCAACCCGCCGGAGTCGGCGAGCGCGGCCGCCGCGCGCCCGTCGTGCAGGCACAGGCGGCACTGGCCCTCCCGCCGGCCCGGCAGCACGCCTGGCGGCACCAGCGCGTTGGCGGGCGTGGCCTGGTGGCCGAGCGGACCCTCGGCGACGGCGGCCCGGTCGATCGCCATGGACAGCGCCTGGCGGACCGCCGGGTCGGCCAGCGGCCGCACCCACGCGGGGAAGGCGAGCTGGACCATCGTGCGGCCCGCCACCGCGCGGTGGCGGTCGCGGAAGTCGGTGTCCATGGACTCGTGCCGGTTCGCCGGGACCTGCGTGGCCACGTCCAGGTCGCCCGCCTCGACGGCCGAGTACTGCTCGGCCGCCTCGGGGACCGTCCGCACCACCACGGTCTGGCCGCCGGGACGCTCCAGCACGGTCTCGCGGCCGTCGGCCGAGGCCACCCGGAGCGGGCCGTTGCCGATCGGGCGCCTGGCGTAGCCCGCCCAGTCGCGCGACGCCAGCACCGACTCGGGCAGGGGGGACAGCGCCGGATCGCCCAGCAGCGCCGGGAAACCGGTGAACGGCCGCTCCAGCCGCACCTCGAAGCCCAGGTCGCCGGTCACCTTCAGGCCCTTGGCCCCGTCCGCGACCCGGGCCACGTCGGTGAGCAGCCGCGCGCCGGTCCAGCGCGCCTCCAGCATCGCCG
Source organism: Spirillospora sp. CA-253888 (assembly GCA_050936435.1). Taxonomy (GTDB): domain Bacteria; phylum Actinomycetota; class Actinomycetes; order Streptosporangiales; family Streptosporangiaceae; genus Spirillospora. Next base: position 653,182 of record JBNJMT010000001.1, on the reverse strand, counting down.
TCCACGCCCCGGTGAACGAGCGGGCGGTGACGGGGGAGCCGTCGTGGAAGCGGCCGCCCGGCTTCAGCCGCACCGTCCAGACCTTCCGGTCGGGGCTGGTCACCGACTCGGCGGCGGCGTTCACCGGCGCGCCGGTGGCGGGGTCGTGCTCCACCAGCCGGGTCCACACCGCGCCCGCGATCATGCGGCCGGTGGCGTCGCGCAGGTCGCCGGGCAGCAGTGTCGCCGCCCGCGCCGCGCCCACCGACAGCCGGGGGTCGGCCGGCTCGCTCCACGCCCGCAGCGCCGCGACCGGCGCGACCAGCACCGCCACGGCACCGGCGAGCAGGGCGGCGGTGCGGGTGGCGCTCTTCAACGGACCCCTCCCGGGCTGGACGATCACGTTCCGGCGACGCCGGTGAGCGTACGGCACCCGCGCCCGCCCCGGAAGGCCACGCCCGCCCCCACCTGCACGCCCGGCAGGAGCTCACAGCTCCCCGGCCCGCTTTTTGTGATTCCTCGCCCCTTGATCACTTTGTCCGGATTGCCCACACTGGCCCCCGAGACCCTCGGCGCAACGGAGGCATGATGTCCCCCCGCAGACCCACCAGGCGTGCGCTGCTCGCCCCGGCCGCGGTCGCGGCGGCGGCCGTGCTGACCGCCGGCACGGCCTGGGCGTGCCCGCCCGACCCCGGCGACCAGCAGAGCCGCGTCGCCGCGGCCCAGGGAGAGGGCCGCGACCTGGGCGGCCACGCCGCGCACGGTCCCGCTGCAGCCGTCAGGACCTCCGGCAAGGCGTCGGACGCGATCAAGGGCGTGCGGCCGGTCGGCAACGTGCCCGACGCCAAGGAGTCCACCTCCCTGGTGTTCATGGACTACGGCCGCGGCGAGCACAAGCGCACGATCATGTACGTCAGCGGGCGGTTCGGGCTGAAGGCCTACGACCTGACGGCCGACCCCAAGAGCCCGCCGCTGGTCGGCACGTTCGACCTGCCCGGCTTCTGGCAGGGCGAGGACACCGAGGCCGACCACAAGCGCAAGATCATCTACCTGTCGCGCGACCCGCGCGCGTTCGGCGGCAACACCGACACCGGCGAGTCGGGCGTCTACGTGATCGACGTGGCCAAGCCCGAGAGCCTGCGGCAGATCGCCTACACCAAGGTCCCGGCCGGGCACACCACCTCCTGCGTCAACGACTGCCGGTACCTGTGGACCGGCGGCCCGGCCAAGGCGAGCTGGATGCCGGCCGACTGGGGCGGCCGCCCGGTGTGGGTCACCGACGTGCGCGACCCGCGCCGGCCCAAGGTGTTCAAGGACCCGATCGACACCGGCCGCAACGACGGCAAGACCGACTACACCCACGACATCCAGGTGGACGCGGCCGGGGTCGCCTGGGCGTCCGGCCGCGGCGGCGTGCGCGGTTACCACACCCAGGGCCGCCACTGGGACCCGGTGAAGAAGCGGTTCCGGACGGCCACCGCCTGGGACCCGGTGCCCTACGCGGGCGGCGGCATCGACGAGGCCACCACCAACTCCTCGTTCATGCACAACAGCTTCCGCGCGGTGGGCCGGACCTGGAACCAGGGCGCCGACCCGCGCAAGTGGGGCGTCGGGCAGGTCCTGATCGTCACCGAGGAGACCTTCAACGAAGGCTGCGCCGCCGACGGCCTGCTGGTGTTCGCCTCGCTGAAGGGCTCCTACCGGGGCGAGGGCTGGCGCTCCACGCCCGAGAACAAGTTCCGGCTGCGTACCCTCGGCACCTGGAGCGTCGCGGGGCAGGAGGGCAGCCGGGACGACACCGACGACTGCTCGGCGCACTACTTCGACATCAGGAACGGCGTGCTCGCCCAGTCCTTCTACTCGCAGGGCACCCGCTTCATCGACGTGCGCGACCCCACGAACCCGCGGCAGATCGCCTACTTCCGGGCCGACGACTCGCGGGCGTGGGCGTCCTACTACCACGGCAAGTACGTCTACGTCGCCGACCACGCGCGCGGCATCGACGTCCTGGAGACGACCTTCCGCTGACCGTCGCGCCGGTCCGGCACCGGGTCCGCCCCCTTCCCCGAGGGGCGGGCCCGGTCCCGCGTCACGGCGAGCGTCTGCGCGGCGGGTGCGCCGGCCGCCGGACGGCGGGCCGCCGGGAGCCCAGATCGGCCTCCACCGCGTTGCGCTCGGCCGCCAGCGCGGCGGCAGCGGCGGCCCTGCGGAGGCGGCCGCTCGCCTCGTCCACCACGCGGGCGGGGCGGGCGGGCAGGTGCCGCGACACCCCGCGCCGGCGCCGCCAGTTCTCGCGGGCGCGCGCCCGGTGCTCGACCCGCAGGTGGTCGATCAGCCGGTCCAGGTGCATCAGCACCTCGCCGTACAGGGGCCAGGTGCCGCCCGCGCCCGCCTTCTCGCTGAGCGCCCCCACCAGGCGGTCGCGGTGCCCGCGGGCGTTCCTGATGTGCCAGTCCAGCTTCTGCTCGTCGCCCTCGGTGCGGGCGTCGCGGGTGAGGTCGGAGCGGACCAGCCGCGCGTACACCGCCATGCTGGCGGCCAGCTCGTCCAGGGTCTCGGCCAGCATCCTGCTCGGCCCGTCGGCCAGCATCGTCAGCTCGGCCTCCGACAGCCGGGAGGAGTCGGACAGCGCCCGGGTCAGGCCCCGCAGCGACAGGGTGAAGTGCTCCATGGTCTCCACGCCGTTGCGCAGCGCCACCCCGGCGTCGATCAGCTTGACCGCCCGCGGGTTGAGGTTGAGGCGCACGCTGTCCTCGGCGTCGCCGAGCGCCCGGTCGGTGCTGCCGATGTCGCGGAACAGGTCGGCCGCCTGCTGCGCCCGGCGGTCGGCCTCGCCCGCGTCCAGGCCGCCCCGCACGTCGTCGCCGAGGCCCTTGACCAGGGCGGCGAGCCGGTCGCCCAGGACCTCCACCGCCTCCTGGGCGGGCCGCACCCGCACCGAGGGCACCAGGAACGTCGCCAGCAGCCCGGTGCCCGAGCCGATCAGCGTCTCCACGATGCGGTCGGTGGCGGCGACGTCGTTGGCGGCGCCCAGCGCGAAGATCAGCATCGCGCTGATCGGCACCTCCAGCACATGGTCGCCCAGGCGCATCACGGTGCCGATGACCAGCGCCGACAGGATGGTCAGGCCGAGGCTCCACCAGGAGAACCCCACCCCGTTGGCGAACAGCACCGCCACCAGCACACCGGAGGTGACCGCCGCCACCCGCAGCACGCTGGATTTGATCGTTTCGTAGACCGAGTACTGCACCACCAGCAGCGCGGTCAGCGGCGCCAGCAGCGGCGCGGGGCCGCCCGCGGGCAGCAGCCACAGCGCCAGCAGGTAGGCGGCCACGGCGGTCAGCGTCAGCCGGGCGATCCGGAACGCGGTGGACTGGACCTCGGTCGCCACCTGGAGCGGCAGCCGGTCGGACCGGTGATCAGGACGGAAGAGCGCAGTCGTCATGAATCCCTGGAGAACCTCTGCGGATCGAAGCGTCGATGGCGCGCCCGCCCGCCTGCGGGCGGGCACATCTCCTACTCAATGCGAAACGGGCCGCGAAAATGCCCCATCTGGGCAAATCCTGGTCAAAGCTAAGTTGGATCCACGGGACGTGTCAGACCGGGCGCGCCCGCCGACCGGCAGGTCGGCAGGACCGTCAGCGCTGCGCGCCGCTCCGCCTGCGGGCCCGGAACGCCGCCACGTTGGTGCGGTTGGCGCACGCCTCCGAGCAGAACCGCCGGCGGCCCGCCCGCGAGGTGTCGGCGTAGACCCGGTCGCAGCCCTCGGCGGCGCACACCCCGCTGCGCCCCAGCCCGTGCTCGCACACCATGGCCGACAGGTTCATCAGGGTGGTGGCCCGGAACCGCAGCGGCAGCTTGGCGGTCGGCGGCGCGTAGTGCAGGTGCAGCCCGAGGTCGTCGTGCGCCGACAGATGCGGGTGCATGGGGGTCTCCAGCATCAGGTCGTTCAGCACCGCGACCGCCTCGGCCAGCTCGGTCGCCTCGAAGAACGGCCGCAGCGCCCGCCCCCAGGCCCGGAACGCCTCGGCGTCGTGGTCCCGGAAGTCCTGCCAGAAGAAGCCGTTGGCGCGCAGGACCTCGCGCAGCGCGTCCGGGCCGTCGTCTCCGCCGGCGCCGGTGACGGCGTTCACCAGGGCCACGGCGGCGGCCACGCCGTGGCTGCGGTATCCGGTGATGTGCATCGCGCCCTACACGGTAGCCGGTCGGGGGCCGCGGCCGTGGCGCCGTTCGCGGACGCCGGTCAGAAGTGGCGCCGGGCGGCCTCGACGATCTGCTCGGGGGAGGCGTCCGCGAACAGCGCGCTCTCGCCGCGCCGCACCGCCGCCACCGTGTCGATCAGCGGCTCGCCCAGCGCCTCGGCCAGCACCGGGTCGGCCTCGAACGCGGCCAGCGCCTCCTCCAGGGACGCGGGCAGCCGGACGGCGCCGAGCCGGTCGCGCTCGGCGGGGTCCAGCAGCGCCGGGTCGGTCGTCACCGGTCCGGGCAGCACGGCCCCGGCCGCAATCCCGGCCCGTCCCGCCGCCAGCACCCCGGCCAGCAGCAGGTAGGGGTTGGCGGTCGCGTCGAAGCACTTGACCTCGATGTTGGCGGCCTCGGCGTCGGCGGCGGTGCCGGTCCCGGTGGGGCCGGTGACCAGCCGCATCGCCGCCTCCCGGTTCTCCTTGCCCCAGCAGGCGAACGCGCCCGCCCAGTGCGAGGGGACCAGCCGCAGGTAGCTGACCGCCGAGGGCGCGCCGAGCGCGAGCAGCGCGGGCAGCCGCGCCAGGACCCCGGCGGCGAACGCCTCGCCCTCGGCCGTCAGCCCGCACGGCCCCGCGCCACCGCTCATCGCGTTCGCCCGCCCGTCCGGGCCCTCCCGCCACAGGCTGAGGTGCACGTGCCCGCCGTTGCCGACCTCCGCGCCGGTCCGGGGCGCGAAGCTCGCCTCCACGCCGTGCGCCCGCGACACCGCCCGGATCACCTGCCGCACCAGCACGGTGGTGTCGGCCGCGCCCACCGGGTCGTCGGCGGCGACCGACACCTCGAACTGGGAGGGCGAGTACTCGGGGTGGATCTGCTCGGTGGCGATCCCGGCGGCGGCGAGGGCCCCGACCACGTCGCGCAGGTAGCCGGCCGCGTTGATCAGCCGCGTCATGCCGTAGGCGGGCCCCGCGAACTCCGGGTCGGTGGTCCACTCCACCTCGAAGGCGGCCCGCACCGACCATCCCTCCGCCGCCAGCCGGGCCGCCTCGCGGCGCAGCAGCGCGCGGCCGTCCAGCAGGTGCGGCGCGCCGTCCTGGCCGTAGCGGTCGGCCGGGGCCCACGCCCAGCCCGCCAGGGCCGGCAGCGGGGTGAGCCGGTCGAGCACCGGGTGCAGCCGCAGGTCGCCGACCGCGCCGCCGGTGTGGCGGGCGGGCATGATCGAGTCGTCCTGGAGGAAGGCGTCGAAGCAGGGCGCGGTGCCCACGCCGAGCGCCGCCGCGTGGCCGAGCCGCTCGACCGGCACCACCTTGACGCGGACGATCCCGGCGGTGTCCACGAAGGTCAGCGCCACCACCGACACGTCCTCGGCCATCAGCTCCTCGGCCTGCGCGGCGGCGGCCTCGGCGAGCGCGGCGCGGCGCGCCGGCGTCAGGTGCGGCGGCTGGGCGGCGTGCTCGTCCACGATCTGGCTCCCCGAGGGTGACGGCGCGTTGTGGCACGGATCTTTCGGAAGGGTCCGGCACGGGCATCGTAGGGAGACCGCCAGGCCGTTTCATCCGGGAGGAATGGGCGTGTTGGACGTGTTGGAGCCGCTACGGCTGATCGATCACCACTGCCACGGAGTGTCACCCCGCGACCTGGATCGGGCGGGTTTCGAGAAGCTGCTCACCGAGGGCGGCGCGCCCGGCCCGCTGGGCGGCTCCATGTTCGACACCCGGGCCGGGCTCGCGGTCCGGCGCTGGTGCGCGCCGGTGCTGGACCTGCCGCCGCACGCCGACCCCGACGACTACGTGGCGCGCCGCGCCGAGCTGGGCGCGGCGGAGGTCAACCGGCGGTTCCTGGCGGCGGCGGGCCTGGAGGCGCTGTGCGTGGACACCGGGTTCCAGCCCGAGCCCTTGCTGGAGCCGGCCGAGCTGGGCCGGATGGCCGGGGCGCGCGCCCACGAGATCGTCCGGCTGGAGCGCATCGCGGAGGACGCGGTGGCCGGGGGCGTCGGCGCGGGCGCGTTCGCCTCCGAGGTCCGCTCCCGGCTCGGCGCGGCGGCGGCCACGGCGGCCGGGGCCAAGTCGGTGGCCGCCTATCGGGCGGGGCTGGAGCTGTCGGGGGAGCGGCCCACCGCCGCGCAGGTCGCCGCGGCCGCCGGGCGGATGCTGCGCGAGGCCGACCGCGCGATGGCCGGGCGCAGCGCGCCGCCCCGCGCCGACGACGAGGTGCTGCACCGCTTCCTGGTGTGGTGCGCGGTGGACGTCGGGCTGCCGGTGCAGTTCCACGTCGGGTACGGCGACGCCGACGCCGACCTGCGGCGCGGCGACCCGCTGCTGCTGACCGGCCTGCTGCGGGCGCTGGAGCCGTCCGGGGTGCCGGTCCTGCTGCTGCACAACTACCCCTTCCACCGCCAGGCCGGCTACCTGGCGCAGGTGTTCGGGAACGTGTTCGTGGACGTGGGACTGGCCGCCCACAACCTGGGGGACCGGTCGGCCGTGCTGATCGCCGAGCTGCTGGAGCTGGCGCCGTTCGGGAAGGTGCTGCACTCCTCCGACGCGTTCGGGCTGGCGGAGTTCTACCACCTGGGGGCACTGCTGTTCCGGCGCAGCCTCGCGGCCTGCCTCCGGGAGGGGGTCGACGCCGGGTCCTGGACCCGCGCCGACGCCGAGCGGCTGGCGGGCCTGGCGGCCGCGGGGAACGCGCGCCGGGTGTACGGATGGTGACGCGCCCGCTGGGTAGGCTCGGCGACGACGATGATCTTCGACGCGTGGAGGTGCCGCGATGCCCGAACGGTTGCTGGTGATCGGTGGCGACGCGGCCGGGATGAGCGCCGCCTCCCAGGCCCGGCGCGCCCGCCCCGACCTGGAGATCGCGGTGGTCGAGCGCGGCAACTTCGCCTCCTACTCGGCCTGCGGCATCCCCTACTACGTGGGCGGGGTGGTGGAGGACGCCGACGAGCTGGTGGCGCGCACCCCCGAGCACTTCCGCGAGCGGGGCATCGACCTCCGACTGCGGCACGAGGCCACCGAGATCGACCTGGACGGGGCCCGGGTCCTGGTGCGCGACCTGGACGGCGGCGGCGAGCGCTGGGAGCCCTACGACCAGCTCATGATCGCCACCGGGGCGGTGCCGGTCCGGCCGCCGCTGCCCGGCGCCGACGCCGACGGCGTGCACGGCGTGCAGGTCCTGGACGACGGCCTCGCCATCCGACGCGCGGTCGAGGAGCGCCGGCCCGAGCGCGCCGTGGTGGTCGGCGGCGGCTACATCGGCCTGGAGATGGCCGAGGCCCTGGTGCGGCGCGGCCTGGACGTCACGCTGGTGGACGGGGCCGAGCAGCCGATGCGGACGCTGGACCCCGACATGGGGGAGCTGGTCGCCGACGCCATCCGCGGCATCGGCGTCCGCCTACACCTGGGCGAGAAGGTGGAGGGTTTCGACACCGACGGCGGCCGGGTCACCGCCGTGCGGACCGGGTCCCGCACGTTCCCCGCCGACCTGGTGATCCTCGGGCTGGGCGTCAAGCCCAACACCGCGATCGCCGAGGCCGCCGGGATCGAGACCGGGCCGACCGGCGGCATCGTCACCGACCGGCGGATGCGCACCCGCAGCGCCGGCGTGTGGGCGGCCGGGGACTGCGTGGAGAACCGGCACCGCGTCTCCGGCGCCCCCGTCGCGATCGCCCTCGGCACCCACGCCAACAAGCAGGGCCGCATCGCCGGGACCAACATCGGCGGCGGCTACGCCACCTTCCCCGGCGTGGTCGGCACCGCCGTCTCCAAGATCTGCCACGTGGAGGTCGCCCGCACCGGGCTGAACGCCCGCGAGGCCGCCGACGCCGGGTTCGACGCGCTGGAGGCGGTGGTGAAGTCCACCACCCGCGCCGGGTACCACCCGGGCGCGACCGAGATGCACACCAAGCTGCTGTTCGAGCGGCGCACCGGGCGGCTGCTCGGCGCGCAGATCGTCGGCGCGGAGAACGCGGCCAAGCGCATCGACGGCCTCGCCATCGCCCTGTGGAACGGCATGACGGTGGAGGAGATGACCGGCCTGGACCTCGGCTACGCGCCGCCGTTCTCCCCGGTGTGGGACCCGGTGCTGATCGCGGCGCGCAAGGCCGCCGCCAAGGTCGAGGAGGACATGCGCGACCAGGGCTGACCGCGGCGCGGGCTAGTCGTCCAGCTCCACCGGCGGCAGCGGCTTGGTGGCCGGGCCGTGCCTGACCGACCCGTCGGTGCCGAAGCGGGAGCCGTGGCAGGGGCAGTCCCAGCTCTTCTCGGCGTCGTTGAACGACACCAGGCAGCCCAGGTGGGTGCACACCGCCGACACCGCCGACACCGTCCCGTCCGGGGCGCGGTAGGCGGCGACCGGCTTGCGGCCGACGTGGGTGACGGTGCCCTCGCCGGGGGCGAGGGCGGCGATGCGGTCGCCGGGCGCGAACGCGCGGGCGTAGTCGCCCGCGTAGTGCAGGCCGGTCTTCGCTCCGAGCTTGGCCACGCCCGGCGCGGACTGGCGCACCGTGAGGCGGCCCGGGTCGTACAGGGCGGCCCACGGGTTGTCCTTGCCCGTGATCAGGTCGCTGAGCAGCAGACCCGCCAGGGTGCCGTTGGTCATGCCCCACAGCGCGAACCCGGTGGCGACCCACAGGTGCCGGGCCAGCGGGTGGTAGCGGCCGATGTAAGGCAGCCGGTCGGCGGTGACGTTGTCCTGGGTGGCCCAGCGGTGCGGGAAGCCCGGCACGCCGAAGCGGTCGGCGCCCCAGCGGGCGAGCCGGTCGAAGCGGGCCGCGACATCGCTCCGCTCGCCGGGGTGGTAGCCCTCGCCGCCCAGCAGCAGAACCTCGCCGGGCTCGCCCTCGCGGCCGGGCGTGGTGCGCAGGGAGTGACCGGTGTCGGCGGCGATGTACATGCCCTGCGGCGCGCTCGCGGGCGCGGGCGCGGCCATCAGCAGCGAGCGCTTGGGCTCCAGGCGGGCGAAGTAGAGGCCCCGGTCGAACACCGGGTAGTGGGTGGCCACCACCACGTCCCGGCCCTTGATCACCCCGGCGGAGGTGTGCACGACGGTCTCGTCGGCGAGGCCCGGACGCAGCGCCCGCACGCCCTCCACGATCGTGCCGCCCGCGCGGGTGATCTCCTCGGCGAGCCGCAGCAGCCAGCGCCGGGGGTGGAACTGGCCCTGGCCCCGGAACCGCACCGCCCCGGCGACCGGGAACGGCAGCTCGGTCTCGGTCGTGAAGTCGGCGGGCAGCCCCAGCTCGGCGGCGGTGTCGGCCTCGCGGCGCAGCTTGTCCAGGTAGGAGGGGTCCTCGGCGTAGACGTGGTTGTCGCGCCGCCGGAAGTCGCAGTCCACGTCCAGCTCGGCGACGCGCGCGGCGATCCACTCCAGCGCGGCGGTCTGGCTCTGGCCGAACGCGCGCGCCCCGTCCCGGCCGAAGCGGCGCGCCAGCTCGGCGTAGACGAGGTTGTGCTGGGCGGTCACCTTGGCGGTGGTGTGCCCGCTGACGCCCGCGGCGATCCGGTCGGCCTCCAGCACGACCACCGACCGACCGGCCTGGGCGAGCAGGTAGGCGGTGGTGAGCCCGGAGATGCCGCCGCCGAGCACCACCACGTCGGCCTCGCGCGGGAGGACGGCCGGGCGCTCGGGCGCGGGGGCGGGCGCGGTGTCCATCCAGTAGGAGGAGGTGATCTCGGCCATGCCGGGTCTCGTGCCCGCGCGGCGACGCCTTAATCGTCGCGTGAAAAGGGGTTCGGCGCGTTCTGTCGGGGTACCCGCGTGGGGTGTTGTTGCTGAGACCGCCGGGGGTTTATCGGCCCCAGGGCGACACGTATCTGTTGGCTGAGGAGCTGCGCCGGGCCGGAGTACGGCCCGGCGCGCGGGTGCTGGACGTCTGCACCGGCACCGGAGCGGTGGCGATGGCCGCCGCACGCCACGGCGCGGCCCGCGTCACGGCGGTGGACGTGTCGGCGCGGGCGGTCTTCGCCGCCCGGCTGAACGCGCGTCTGCGGGGGCTGCGCGTTCAGGTCGTGCGCGGGGACCTGCTCGGCCCGTTCGAGGGGGAGCGGTTCGACGTGATCGTGTCGAACCCGCCCTACGTCCCCGCCCCGGGCGGCCCGCCGCCCAGGCACGGCAAGGCCCGCGCGTGGGACGCCGGCGGCGACGGCCGCGCGCTGCTGGACCGGATCTGCGAACGCGCGCCGCGCCACCTGGCGGAGGGCGGGATGCTGATGATGGTGCACTCGGCGCTGAGCGGCGTGGAGGCCACGCTGTCGGCGCTGCGCGGGCACGGGCTGAAGGCGTCGGTGGTGGCGCGCCGCGCCGAGCCGTTCGGGCCGGTGATGCGCGGCCGGGCGGCCGACCTGCGGAGGCTCGGGCTGATCGAGCCCGGACAGCGTCACGAGGAACTGGTGGTGATCCGTGCAGACCGCGTCGAGTCCCGGCCGTGAGCCCCGCCGCGTGGTGGTGGAGCCGGGAGGGCCCGTCCTGGTGGAGGGACCGGTAGAGGTGGAGCTGCCGGACGGGACGACGGCGTCCTCCGACCGCTTCATGGTGGCGCTGTGCGCCTGCCGCCGCAGCAAGCGCTACCCGTTCTGCGACACCAGCCACCGCCGCAAGACCCGGCCGCGCGAGCGCGACCGGGAGGAGGGCGGGCGCTAGACGGCGCTTTTTTTTTGAAGGCCCGGCCCAGGGGCACTCGCCTAGCGGCTCGCGCCCCTGACCGTGCCTTGGGCGAGTGCCACATCGCTTCGCGATCTGTCCCCGGCGGGGCTCGCCTTCGGCTTCGCCCCGCCGGGGACAGTTAGGCACTCGCGCGACGCTTGAGGTCGTTGCCACAGGCCCCAGGACGCGGTTCCCGCCCGGTCTGCGCCCCGTCAGCGGGTCGGGGGCGGGGCGCTGGGCAGGGGGCGGCGCAGGGAGGTCCGGCCCGTTCGCCAGCACGCCAGCAGGTGGTCGGCCAGGCGGTCCTCCAGCAGTTCGGTCGCCTGCACGCCCAGCACCACGTCGGCGGCCAGCTCCGGCTCGTGCTCCAGCAGGTCGCCGATGACGTCGCGGCGCAGCACCTGCTCGTGCACCGCGTCGGCCTCGACGTGCTCGACGTAGAAGCGGGTGGCGCGCGGGCCCGCGCCGAGGCGCTCCAGGGCGCGCGCCAGCCGGGCCGAGCCCGGCGCGGAGGTGATCTCCACGGTGGCGAAGTGCCCGACCATCGCCCCGCGCAGCGCCCGGTGCAGCCCGAACAGCGACATCATGTTGACGACCGCCAGCATCAGGCCCGGCACCTGGTCCAGGTAGCGCCCGTAGCCCGCGTCGAGGCCCAGCTCCTCCATCAGGTCGGCGAACAGCCGCGAGTGCATCGCCTCGGCGCGGCCGCCGCCGAACTCGTCGAACTCCACCGCCACCAGCGCCGCCTTGGCGCGGCCCCGGAGCCGGGGGATCACCCACGCCTGCGGGTCGGCCTCCTTGAGGTGGTAGATCGACCGGTGGGCCGCGTACTCGCGCATCTGCCACCACTCGCCGCGGTCGCGCAGGTGGTGGGAGACGCCGGAGGCGTCGGCGGGCTCGGTCAGCAGCCCGTCGACGGCGGCGTCCACGTCGGAGCCGCCCGGCGTCTGGTCGCGCAGCGCGCGCAGGAAGTGGCGCTCCATCGACCCGCGCAGCCGCAGCAGCTCGGGGTCCCACTCCCAGTCCGGGTCCACCCCCGCGAACCCCCGGTAGTGCAGCTCGTAGCACAGGTACAGGGCGAGCTGGAGGTCCTCGCCGAACGCGTCGATCGACGAGCGGCGGCCCGCCTCGCGGGCCGCGGTCAGCATCGGCGAGGACGCGTCCCCCAGCGGGGGCCGGACCAGCGCCGTCAGCACCGCCTCCGACAGGGGGCCGCGCGGCGCGGGCAGGCGCGGCGCCCGCGCGTCCGGGTCGACTGAGGCGATCATGCTTGCGGTCATGCTTTCTCCCGGGATCGGCCGTGCGTCCCGATTACCCGCCCTGACGTGGGCCATGCCTGCCGGACCAGCATTTCGATCGTCGCGCGCGGGCCGCGCGCGGCGGCGCGGCGCTGGCGGTCGGCGCCGGTGCCGTGCTCGGCGAGGCGGGCCAGCAGGCCCTGCACCTCGGCGAGGTCGCCGGCCGCGGCGAGGGCCGGGCGGATCCGCTCCAGCAGCGCCGCCAGGCGGACGTCGGCCGGGACCAGCCGCTCTTCCACCGGGTCGACGGCCGGGCCCGCCGTCCCGTACCGGGCGGCCGTCCACACCGCCGCCGCGCAGACCTGGTCGCGCACGCGCGGCGCGGTCCGGCCCGCCGCCAGGTCGTCCAGCGCGGCGCGGACCAGCCCGCGGACGAGCGCGGCCTGGAGCACCGCCTCGTCGGCGGTGACCGCCGCGTCGGCCGCGCGGACCTCCACGGTCGGCAGGTGCGGCGACAGCCGGGCCAGCCAGAACGTCATCGTCCGGTCGGCCAGCACGCCGCACTCCAGCAGGCGGGCGGCCTCCCGGTCGTAGGCGTCGGCCGACCCGAACCACGGCGTCACGCCCGAGCCGGGGAAGCGGGCCTGCTCCAGCATCCGCCAGCTCGCGAACCCCGAGTCGCGGCCCCGGTCGAACGGCGAGTTCGCCGACAGCGCCAGCAGCATGGGCGTCCAGAGCCGCAGATGGTCCAGCACCGCCGCCCCGGTGTCCCGGTCGGCGACGCCGATGTGCACGTGGCAGCCGCACACCTCGTAGTTCGCGACGATCCCGGCGTACAGCCCGGCGATCCGCGCGTACCGCTCGCCGGACGCGAACGGCGGGTCGGTCGCGGGCAGCACGGGCGTCCCGGTGGACACCATCTGCAGGCCCTCGGCGCGGGCCGCGGCCGCGAGCTGCGCCCGGTCCTCCAGGAGCTGGCGGCGCAGCTCGTCCAGGCCGGTGCACACGCCGGTGGCGGCCTCCACCTGCGCGGCCAGCAGCTCGGCCTGGAAGACCGCGCCCGGGGCGCGCGGCGCCCCGGCCCGCGCCATCACCTCGGCCGCGCGCGGCGCGCTCCGGCCGGTCACCGGGTCGAGGAGCAGGAACTCCTCCTCGACCCCCATCGTCACTCCGTCACCCTCTGTCACCGCAAGTCCCCCCATCGTCATGATCCTTTCCCGGGCGGGGGCGCGTCGAAGCGGCGGCCGCCGATCGGCATACCGGTCCTGGCCTGGGGTAGGGCCATGCCGCACCTGACCGTGCGCTATCGGAACCCTGGGGAGGACCCATGAAACGCACCGTGGCCGGTGCGGCCGTGGCCACGGGCCTCGGCGCCGTCGTGGCCCGCCGCCTGCTGGCCCGCGCCTCCGCCGCCGGGCGGGACGACGGCCGCTGGCTCGTGGTGACCGTCCAGTGCCCGCCCGAGGCGCTGTCGGAGGGCGACCTGCCCGTCCCGCTGGCCCGGCTGGGCGACGGGATCGAGGTGCGGATCGCCCCCGCGCCCGGCGGCCGGGGCACCGAGCTCGCCGCGCGCCCGCTGGAGCCCGGCCCGTCCGGGCCGGCCGCCCGGCTGGCCGGCGACGATCCCCGCCAGGCCGTGCGCCGGGCGCTGCGCGAGACCAAGTCGCTGATCGAGACCGGCGAGGTCATGTGGGCCGACGGCCCGGCGACCGGCCGGGCGGCGCCGGGCGGGAAGATCATCGAGCTGGCGACCCGCCGCGCGGGTGGGGAGGGGCGACTGTGAAGGCACTGTGCTGGGAGGGCGTCAACAAGCTGTCGGTCGAGCAGGTGCCCGATCCCGGGATCCACAACGACCAGGACGTCATCGTCAAGGTCACCGCCGGCACCACCTGCGGCAGCGACCTGCACCTGATCGGCGGCTACGTCCCGGCGATGCACGCCGGGGACGTGCTGGGCCACGAGTTCATCGGCGAGGTCGTGGAGGTGGGGCCCGCCGTGCGCCGCCACAGGGTCGGCGACCGGGTCGTGGTGTGCTCGTTCGTGGGCTGCGGCCGCTGCTGGTACTGCGCCAACGACCTGTGGTCGCTGTGCGACAACAGCAACACCAACCCCGGGATCACCCAGGCGATGTGGGGCTACGACCCGGGCGCGGTGTTCGGCTACTCCCACGCGATGGGCGGCCTGCGCGGCAGCCACGCCGAGTACGTGCGGGTGCCGTTCGCCGACTACGGCGCCTTCCCGGTGCCCGAGGAGGTGGACGACGTCAGCGCCCTGTTCGCCTCCGACTCGGTGCCCACCGGGTGGATGGGCGCCGACCTCGGCGGCGTCGGCCCCGGCGACGTGGTCGCGGTCTGGGGCGCGGGCGCGGTCGGGCAGATGGCCGCCCGCGCGTCGATGCTGCTGGGGGCCGAGCGCGTGGTCGTCATCGACCGGTACGCCGAGCGGCTGGAGATGACCCGCGAGCACATCGGCGCCGAGACCCTGGACTACTCCGCCACCGACGTCGGCGCCGAGCTGCGCGAGCTGACCGGCGGGCGCGGCCCGGACGTGTGCATCGAGGCGGTCGGCATGGAGGCGCACAGCACCGGGCCGGAGTACCTGTACGACCAGGTCAAGCAGCAGTTGCGGATGCAGACCGACCGGCCGACGGCCGTGCGCGAGGCCGTCTACGCCTGCCGCAAGGGCGGGTCGGTGTTCGTGCTCGGGGTGTTCGGCGGGGCGGTGGACAAGTTCCCGCTCGGGGCCCTGATGAACAAGGGCCTGACGCTGCGCGGCGCGCAGATGCACGGCCAGCGCTACATCCCGATGCTGCTGGACCGCATCGCCAAGGGCGAGATCGGCACGCGGCACCTCGCCACCCACCGGTTCCCGCTGGACGAGGGGCCGCGCGCCTACGACATGTTCAAGAACAAGACCGACGGCTGCGTGCGCGCCGTCATCCGCCCCGCCGCCTGACGGGTGCCCGGGTCAGCGGTGGGACGCGACCCGGCCACCGGGCACGTTCCCGGTCTCGGGTCCGGTCCGGGGAGGGCCCGCCTTCCGCGGCGCGGGCTCCCCCCGGCCACGCCGTGAACCCGCGTAGGCCCAGCGCCGCACCGTCTGGAACGGCCCGGTCGGCCGCAGCCCGGGAACGTTGTTGAGCTGGGGATCGAAGGCGTCGGGCACTTCCCGGACCGGCGGCTGCCGCACCTCCAGCACGCCCTTGGTCTGCCACGCCCCGGTCAGCGGTGCGGCGGCCAGCGCGAACGTCAGCGGCGCGACGGTCACCTCGGCGTCCAGTTCCCGCTCCCCGGTCCGCACGTCGCGCCGGGTGGTCGGCAGCAGCCCCAGCACGCGTTCGCCGCCGTCCACCTCGTAGGGGAGCAGCGTGGTGAAGGCGCCCCGCGTGTAGGACGTGCGGAGCGTCAGCATGTGCCGCAGCACCGGCGGCCGCCCGGTCGAGGCGAACAGCAGGTCCACCCGGTCGGCGCCGACCGGCACCCGGAGCGCGATGCCGAGGACGTCGGGCAGCGCGCCGGGGGTGGGGACGGCCTTGGACAGGCGCACGACCACCTCGTAGGTCCGCTCGGCCTCCAGCGGGCCGAGCGCGGAGGTGACGCGCAGCGTGCCGGCGTAGGTACGGCCGCGCGGATGGAACGTCCGCGCGTGCCGCAGCCGCGCGACCGCCTGGAACGGCGCCGAAACGATCCTGTCGAGCATGGTGTCCCCTCAGTGGGCGGGCTGGAGCGCGAGGTGGCCGCCGCGCTCGACCTTGCGGATCCGGTCGGCGAGGCCGCGCCGCGCGACCTCGGCCTCGAAGTCCGACAGCGGCGACTTGAACACGGCGTAGTCGTCGAAGTGCACCGGGACGACCTGGTCGCAGCCGGCCAGCTCCAGCCACCGGGCGCCCTGCCCGCCGTCCATGGTCACCGTCACCAGGCCCAGCAGGCGGGTGCCGCCGAGGTGCACCACCCCGAGGTCGATGTCGGGGTGGCGGCGGCGGATCTCGGTCAGGCCGTCGTAGACCAGGGTGTCGCCGCTGATGTAAATCCGCAGGTCCGGCTCGCCGTCGACCGGGCCGAACTCCAGCAGCGACCCCATCACCGGCGGCAGCAGCCGGTACATCGGGGCGGGACCGTGCCGTCCGGGCAGGGCGGTGACGCGGACCTTGCGGTCGCCCTTGACCAGCTCGCGGTGCCGCCAGGTCGTCAGGCCGTCGGCCGCCGCGAAGCCCCGCCCGCGCAGGGCGCGGGCGGCGGCCGGGGTGGTCAGCACCGGCAGGTCGCGGGACAGGTGGCGCTCGGCCACCTCGTCCCAGTGGTCGCCGTGCAGGTGGGACAGCACCACGCCGTCCAGCTCGGGCAGGGCCTCCGGCCTGACGGCCGGGTCCTTCAGGCGCCTGCTGCGCAGCCCGTAGCCGAGCTTGGCGTACTGGCCGCGGTGCAGGAAGTTGGGATCGGTCAGCAGCGTGAACCCGCCGTAGCGGATGATCGTGGTGGCGTTGCCGACGAAGGTCAGGCCGTCCTGGTCCATGCGCGTCCCCTCTCGCGAACGGTGTCGTTGAGCGCGGTGCTGAGCGCGGTGAGGTCCGGCGTCGGCAGCGCGCCGCGCCGGGCGGCCACGGCCACGGCCGCGCCTCCCGCGGCCACCAGCGCCAGGCGGCGGACGGCGCTGCGGCGCTTGCCGTGGTGGCCGCCGTGCACCCGTCCGGTGCCCGCCGAGGGGGTGTAGAGGTTGCCCGACATCGCGGGGGCGGGCTCCTGCCGGGACAGGTGGGCCTTGTCCACCTGCCGGGCCATCACCTTCTCCAGCGTCTGCGCGCTCATCTTGGCCTGGGCGCGCACCGCGCGCCCGGCGGGGCCGACCGTCACCTCGGGCTCGGGGTCCTTGACCAGGTCCACGATCGCCGAGGCGACCCGCTCGGGCGGGTACACCGGCGGCATCGCCAGGACCTTGCGGCCGGTGTGGTTGGCCACGTGGTCGAAGAACGGGGTGTCGATGGTGGCGGGCTGCACCGTGCAGACGTGGATCCTCTTGTGGTCGCCGGTCAGCCGCAGCTGCTGGCGCAGGCTCGCGCCGAGCGCGGTGACGGCGGCCTTGGACATCACGTAGGCGGTGGAGTAGGGCTGGGGGGAGAAGGCGGTGAGGGAGGAGACGTTCACCAGCACGCCCCGGCCCCGCTCGCGCAGGTGCGGCAGCGCGACGCGGGCGCCGTGCACGTACCCCATGACGTTGACGTCCAGCACCCGCCGGAAGTCCTCCAGCGGCGCCTGCTCGAAGGGCGCGAACAGCCCGACCGAGGCGTTGTTGACCCACACGTCGATGCGGCCGAACCGCGCGACGGCCTGCCGAGCGACCTCCTCCACCGCCGCGTAGTCGGCGGTGTCGGCCGGGACGGCCAGCGCCTCGCCGCCCGCCGCCTCGCATTCCTGGGCGGCCGCCTCCAGCGCGTCCTTGCGGCGCGCCGCCAGCACCACGCGCGCGCCCTTGCGGGCGAACGCCAGCGCGGTGGCGCGGCCGATGCCGCTGGACGCGCCGGTGATGACCACGACCGATTTCCTGATGCGCATGTGCAGCTCCTCGAAAAGCCGTCCGGGGCCACGGCACCTACCCGCCAGTTCGGTGATCACGCCGGGATTTGTCGTTCTTCTCCCGTACGGTGTGGCGCCATGACCGTTTCGGACCCTTCTCTGGAAGATGCCCTGGTCCTGACCCCCGCCTGGCGCCGGAAACTGCACCCGCGCCGGGGCGGCCTGCCGGTGCCCGCGCCGGAGCCCGACGCCGGGGCGATGGAGACGCTGCGGGAGCGGCGCGCCGGGGCGGTCCCCGAGATCGAGAAGATCATCGGTCGGGCGGGCTCGGACGCGGGGCTGGCCGGGCGGACGCGGGCCTACCTGCGCGGCGAGCCCGATCCCGAGGGCGCGGTGGCGGCGGCCCGGATCTTCCTGGAGGGCCGGCTGTGGAGCGGCTGGGAAGAGCTCTGGGAGCCGTCGGCGCTGGTGGACCTGTGGGAGGCCGAGCACGGGCTGGAGTTCGCGGTCCACGCGTTCCTGGTGGCCGACGAGGTGCAGGTGGAGTTCCGGCCGGTCCGGGGCCTCGGCGGGCGGCACGAGAAGCTGCTGCTGGCCGAGCACCGGGAGGACGGGGGTCATTTCGGGCTGTCGTGCGAGGCGGGGTCCCCGGCGCACCGCCTGCGGGCCCGGACGGCGGCGGCCGGGGAGCGGGAGTACGAGCGCATCGCCGACCTGCTCGCCGCGCGGGCCCGCACCCGGTGCCAGCGGTTCGTCGCCGCCTACCTCGCCCCGACCCGGCGCGACCTGCTGGAGGCCGTGCCCCGCGACGGCGCCCCGCCTCCGGGGCGGCCTCCGGGGTGGCTGCTCGCCTGCGCGCTCGGTCCGGGCGACCGGCCCGGACCCGAGACGGTCCCTCCCGGTGCGCCGCCGGAGGTGCTGGCCACCCTGCTGGAGGGCGTCGGCGCGGCGCTCGCCCCGGCGCTGCTCGACTACCTGGACGAGGGGGCCGACCTCGGCGCGGGGCGCAAGGCGGTGCTGCGCGCCCTCGGCATGATCCCGACCGACGAGGCGTTCCTCGGGATGCTGGAGCGGGACGGCGCCAAGCACGTCCGGGCCGCGCTGCTGGCGATGATGAAGCGGTTCCCGGCGCGGGCGCTGCGGCTGCTGGCCGAGGCGGCGGGCGTGCCCGCCGCCTCCGGCGCCTCCGCTGGATCCGCCGCCGAGCTGCTGGCGCTGCATCTGGCGGCCCGCCCGGACCTGGAGGCCGGGCCGGAGCTGTCGCAGGCGGCCCGCGCCGCCGTGGAGGCGGTGGGCGCGGCGCGCTCCCGCGTCCCCGAGGCGCCGCCGGAGGCGCTGCCGCCGCTGCTGGTGGACCCGCCGTGGGCGCGCGGGCGCAAGGCCGCCCGGCCCCCCGTGGTTGCGGGCCTCGCGCCGCCCGAGGCCCGGGTCGCCTGGGCGCCCGGGGAGCAGGCGGAGTGGACCGGTCCGCACGATGTCGAGGAGTGGTCCGACGCCAGGGAATGGGCCGTGGTCGCGGAGCTGGCCGACCCGGACTGGCCCACGATGATCGCTCGGCTGCGGGCGGCCGAGGAGGTCGCGTTCGGCGGCGAGAACGCGCTGGCCTTCGCGCCCGACGAGCTGGTGCGCCCGCTGCTGGCCGGCTGGGAGCCCCGCTACCGGTGGTGGCCGCGTCCGGCCCGGCGGCTGGTGGCCCGGTTCGGGCTCGACGCGCTTCCCCTGGCGCTGCGGGCCGTCCGCGACCAGCCGAGCGAACTCGGCGGGATCCTGCTGCCGTACCTGGACGCCGAAGTCGCGCTGCTGACGGCCGACTGGCTCACGCGGCTCCACCGGATGCGGCCGCTGGGCCGCGCCTGGCTGGAGCGGCACGGCGCCGCCGCCGTCCCGTTCCTGGTGCCCGCCGCGCTGGGCGAGCCGGCCGGGGAGCGGCGCGCCGCCGAGGGCGCGCTCCGGTTCCTCGCCGCCCGGCACGGGGCCGAGGCCGTGGTGGAGGCGGCCCGCCCGTTCGGGGACGCCGCCGTCGCCGCGATCGAGGCGCTGGTGACGGCGGACCCGCTGGAGAGCCTTCCCGGCCCGGCCCCGCGCCTGCCGGACTGGGCGTCGCCGGTGCTGCTGCCGCAGATCCTGCTGCGCGACCGCGGGCACGCGCTCCCGGACACCGCGACCGCGCACGTGTTGAAGATCCTGGCGATGACCGACCTGGAGAGCGGGTACGCGGGCATCGACGTCATCCGCGAGGCGTGCGACCCGGCGGCGCTGACCGCGTTCGGCCGGACGCTGTTCGAGCGCTGGCGCAAGGCGGGCGAGCCCGCCAAAGAGCTCTGGGCGCTGACCCAGCTCGGGCTGACCGGCGACGACGAGACCGTGCGGCACCTGGTCCCGATCGTGGACGAGTGGCCCGGCGCGGGCGGCCACCGCAAGGCCACGGCCGGAGTGGAGGTGCTGGCGGCGATCGGCACCCGGGAGGCGCTGCGGCGGCTGCACGAGATCGCGGAGAAGGCGCGCTTCCAGGGCCTGCAGACGCGGGCGCGGGAACGGACGGAGCGGATCGCCGCCGAGCGCGGGCTGACGCCCGACCAGCTCGCCGACCGCCTCATCCCCGACTTCGGGCTGGCCCCGGGCACCGGCCTGCTGCTGGACTACGGGCCGCGCCGCTTCCGCGTGACGCTCGACGAGCAGCTGCGGCCGTCCGTGACGACTGAGGACGGCGTGCCGCGCGCGGCCCTGCCCAAGCCCGGCGTCAAGGACGACGAGGAGCTCGCGTCGGCGGCCCACCGGGCGTTCGGCGAGCTGAGGAAGGGCGTGCGGACGGTCGCGGCCGACCAGACCAAGCGGCTGGAGCGGGCCATGCTGACCGGTCGGCGCTGGTCGGTGGCCGAGTTCCGCGAGCTGTACGTGGCGCACCCGCTGATGTGGCACCTGGTGCGGCGGCTGGTGTGGCTCGCGGAGGACGGCGGGAAGACCGCGACGTTCCGGCTGGCCGAGGACCGCACCTTCGCCGACGTCGACGACGGCGTCCTGACGGTCCCGGAGACCGCGCGCGTCGGCGTGGCCCATCCGGTGCACCTGGGGGACGGGCAGGCGGCGTGGGCGGAGGTGTTCGCCGACTACGAGATCCTCCAGCCGTTCGAGCAGCTCGTCCGGCGCGGCTTCCGGGCGCCGGAGGAGGAGCGCGAGGCGAACCGGCTGAAGCGGTTCGAGGGTGTGACCGTGCCCGTGCGGACGCTGCTGCGGCTGCAGCGGCGCGGCTGGCGGCGCGGCGAGGAGCAGCGCAACGGGCGGGAGTACTGGATCTCCCGCCGGCTCGCCGCCGACCGCTACCTGGTGATCGAGTTCGGGCCCGGCGTCCACTACGGCTTCGACGAGGACGACCCCGACCAGCGCCTTGAGCACGTGTGGCTGGCCTCCGCCCCCGGCCGCCACGGCGAGGTGCGCGCGGTCGGAACGTTCGGCGACCTGGACCCGGTGACGGCCTCCGAGCTGCTGCTGGACCTGACCACCCTGACGGAGAACGCGTGAACGACGAGAACACCCTGGTCCTGCCCGAGGAGTGGCTCGCCGAGCTGCACCCCCGGCGCGGCGGCCTGTCCGTGCCCGCCGTGGAGATCGGGCACGACCTCGTCCAGTCGGCCACTTCGCGGGCGCGCAGGACCGTGCCGGAGGTCGAGAAGCGGCTCGCCGACGCCGGTGCCGATCCGGACCTCGTCGAGCGTGCCCGCGCCCACCTGGCCGGCGAACCCGACCCGGTCGGCGCGGCGGTGGTCGCCTCGATCGCGGAGGCGGTGAAGCCCGGTTACGTGGGGGCGCGGATCGTGCACGCCTGGATCGCTGCGCACGGCCTGCCGTTCGCCGTCTGCGCCTACGCGGAGCTGAGCGACATCTGGCCGGGCCGCCGTCCGCATCACGGTGGCTACGGCGACGAGGTCAACCGGCTCCGGCGGGTGGCGCCCGGCGAGCACCGGGTGTGGAACTGGTGGGCGCGCGAGGAGATGGCGCGGCCGTTGCGCGTGCTGATGGCGGCCGCGTCCGAGGAGGAGCACCGCGCGGCGGCCGACCGGCTGGCCGCGCACCGGTCCTCCCCGGCGCAGCGGGTGGTGGCCGCCTACCTGGTGCCGTCCCGGCGGGACTGGGTGGACGAGGCGTGCGCCGTGCCCCCGGCCCACGACCTGCGGATGGAGGCGGGCTGGATGCTGCTCAGCTCGCTGGGGACGGCCGACCAGGTCACCGCGCTCGGGGACAAGGGCATCCCGGGCCGGCGCGGCTGGACGTGGGGCGTGCTCGGTTCGGTGCTGGAGGGGCTCGGCCCCGCCGCCGCGCCGGTGCTGTCCGGCGCGCTGGGCCAGTACCTGGGGCCGGGGTTGCGGGAACAGCGCGACGACATCCTCGCGGCGCTGGCGCTGCTGCCCGCCGACGAGGCGTTCGCCGTCCTGCTGGACCGGATCGGCCATCGCTTCGTCCGGCCCGTGCTGGTGGAGGCGTCGCGGCGGACGCCCGTCCGCGCGCTGCGGCTGCTGGCGGCGACGGCGGCCGGATCGGGAAAGCATGCCGGGACCGCCGCCGACCTGTTGAACGCGCACCTGCGCGACCACCCCGACCTGCCCGTGGACGACCTGCCGGACAAGGAGCGCAATCTGGTGGCGTCCCTGCCCGTCCTGCGGGGCCGGGCGCCCGACGCGCCGCCGGAGGCGCTGCCGCCGCTGCTGACCGAGCCGCCGTGGACGCGCAGGCGCAAGAAGACCGAGCCGGTCGTCGTCACCGGCCTGACCCCGCCCGGCGGCACCGAGCTGGCATGGGCCCCGGGCGAGCGGGACGCCTGGGCGCAGGCCCGGGGGCCGATCTACGACCCGCCCTCGGACACCGACTGGCCTGGCCTGGTCGCCCAATACCGGCAGGACGAGCTCAGCGCGTGGGGCCGGGAGCACGTGCTGCTGGACGCACCGGAGGATCTGGTCCGGCCGCTGCTCGGCGAGGACGTCGAGCACCCGGTCGAATCGGCCCGCGACTGGCTGCGGCCGGTGGTGGCCCGGTTCGGGATGGACACGTTGCCGCTGGTGCTGACGATGGCCCGCGAGCGGCCCGGCACCCAGGGCCGCTACCTGATGCCGTTCCACAGTGCTGAGATCGCCGAGCTGATGGCCGACTGGCTGGTGCGGCTGAAGTCGGCGCGCATCACCGCCCGCAAGTGGTTCGCCCGGCACGGCCTGGCGGCGGTCCCCCTGCTGGTGCCCGACGCCGCCGGAGAGCCCGGCCCGGCGCGGCGCAACGCCGGGGAGGCGCTGCGCCTGCTGGCCGCCGCGCACGGGAACGAGGCGGTCGCGGCGGCCGCGCGCCCGTTCGGCGACGAGGCCGCCGCCGCGATCGGGACGCTGCTCGCGACCGACCCCTTGGACGTCCTCCCGGCCCGGATGCCGCGCCTCCCCGCCTGGGCCGAGCCGCATCAGCTCCCGCAAGTGCTGCTCCGCGACCGCTCCGGTGCGCTGCCCGAACGCGAGACGGCGCACCTGCTGACCATGCTGGCCCTGTCGAAGCCGGACGAGCCCTACGCCGGCGTCGCGATCGTCGCCGAGGCGTGCGATCCCGACTCCCTGGCCGAGTTCGCGTGGGCGCTGTTCCAGCAGTGGCAGACGGCCGGGAGCCCGACCAAGCAGGCATGGGCGCTGACCGCGCTCGGCCCGCTCGGCGACGACCGG
This sequence comes from Spirillospora sp. CA-253888, assembly GCA_050936435.1. Classification (GTDB taxonomy): domain Bacteria; phylum Actinomycetota; class Actinomycetes; order Streptosporangiales; family Streptosporangiaceae; genus Spirillospora. Next base: position 629,941 of record JBNJMT010000001.1, on the reverse strand, counting down.
ATCGTGCGCCGCCTCGCCCCCCTGATCCGCGAGTGGCCGGGACGGTCCGGGCACGCCAGGGCCGTGGCCGGGACCGAGGTCCTGGCCGGGATCGGCACCGACGTGGCGCTGATGCACCTGCACGCGATCGCGCGCAAGGCCAAGTTCTCCGGCCTGCGCGGCAGCGCCCGGGAGAAGGTCAGGGAGATCGCGGCGGGGCGGGGGCTGTCGCAGGAGCAGCTCGAAGACCGCATCGTCCCCGACTTCGGCCTGGACGCCGAGGGGAGCATGGCGCTCGACTACGGGCCGCGCCGCTTCCGCGTCGGGTTCGACGAGCAGCTGCGGCCGTTCGTGACGACCGAGGACGGCCGGCCGCGCCGGACCCTCCCCAAGCCCGGCGCCAAGGACGACCCGGTGCTCGCGCCCGCCGCGCACGCCCTGTTCGCCGAACTCAGGAAGGAGGTCAAGGCGGTCGCGGCCGACCAGATCGAGCGGCTGGAGAGGGCCATGGTGACGCGGCGGCGCTGGTCGCCGGAGGAGTTCCGCGCCCACCTGGTGGAGCACCCGCTGATGTGGCACTTCGCGCGGCGGCTGGTGTGGCTCGCGGGCGACGTGCCGTTCCGGGTCGCCGAGGACCGCTCCTACGCCGACGTCGCGGACGACGAGCTGGCCGTCCCCACCGCCGCCGAGATCTCGGTCGCGCACCCGGCGCACCTCGGCGACGCTCGCGCGGAGTGGGCGAAGCTGTTCGAGGACTACGAGATCCTGCAACCGTTCCCGCAACTCGACCGGCCCGCCCGCGCCCTCACCGAGGGGGAACGCGGGGGCGACCGGCTGGCGCGCTTCGAGGGCGCCACCGTGTCCGCCATCGACCTGCTGCGGTTGCGGCGGCGCGGCTGGACGCGCGGCCACGTGGACCAGGACGGCAGGGACCGCACCCTGGACCGCGCGGTGGGCGGCGGCGCCCGCATCGAGATCGGGTTCACGCCCGGCGTCTACTACGGCCATCTGGAGGGCGATCCCGAGCAGACGCTGCGGACGGTCCGGCTGCACGGCCCCGACCGCTTCGGCGACCTGGACCCGGCGACCGCCTCCGAACTGCTGCTCGACCTGACCTTCCTCACGGAGCCCCGATGACCGACGAGAACGCCCTCTCCCTCCCGGCGTCGTGGCGCGGCCGCCTGCACCCGCGCCGGGGCGGTATGCCCGCCGCCAAGCTCAAGCCCGACGCCGATGCGCCGGAACGGCTGCGCGCCTGGGCCGCCCAGAAGGCCGGGCTGATCGAGGCGGTCTGCGGCGATCCCGCCAGCGACCCCGCCCTGGTGGCCCGGCTCCGCGCCCATCTGGACGACGGAGCGGCCGACCCCGTCGGCGCGGCGGCGTTCGCGGCGGTCCTCGCCCATTCCTCGAACTTCCACGACGGCGGCGACTACGAGATGGTCGCCGACGCCTGGATCACCGGGCACGGCCCGGCCTTCGCCGCCGCCGCGTTCGTGGAGCTGGCCGGGACCGTCACCGGCCGTTTCGGGAGCGCCGGTCCGGGGCCGGGCTACCCGATCCGGCCCGCCGAGGACGGCCAGTACGTCCTGCACCTCGCCAACGGCCTGCGCGGCGGGCGGCGCGTGCGCGCGCTGCTGGCGGCCGCGTCCGACGAGGAGTACGCCGGGATCGGCGATCGGATCGCGGCGCTGCCCCGGACCCTGGCGCAACGCGTGGCCGTCGCCTACCTGCTGCCGACGCGGCAGGAGCTGGTCGCCGCGTGCTGCGCCGAGGCCGAGGCGGTCTGGCTGCGGGCGCCGCTGCTGTGCTCGGTCGGGTCGGCCGGCCAGCTCGCGGACCTCGCGGGCTTCGGCGCGCTGACCGGTGGCGAGTGCCGCCTCGACGTCCTCGCCGGCGCGGTCGAGGGCGTCGGCGCGGCCATGGTGCCGCTGCTGGCCGAGACGCTGGACGCGCGCCGGGCGGCCGCCGTCCGCAAGACGATCTGCGGCGCGCTGGCCGTGATCCCCACCGACGACGCGTTCGCCGTCCTGCGCGACCGCCTCGACGACCGGCACGCGCTGGCCGCCGCCCAGACGGCGATGAAGCGCTTCCCGCAGCGCGCGGCGCGGATGCTGGCCGAGGCGGCGTCCGCCGGTTCGAGGTCCGCCGCGAACCTGCTGGCCGTGCCCCAGGCGCCTGCTTCCGCCGACGCCGACGCCGCCGACGCCGACGCCGCGATGCCCGAAGGCACGCCCGAGGTCCTGGTCTCCCCGCCCTGGACGCGCAAGCCGGCCGGCGGCAAGTCCGCCGTCCGCACCGACCTCGTCCCGCCCGCCGACACCGCCGTGACCTGGGCCGACGGGCAGCGCGAGGAATGGGCCGTCCAGCAGCCCCGCCGCCGCTTCCTGCGCGACCCCCGCATCGACTGGAAGCGCCTGGCCCGCGACTACGAGGCGGGCACCCTCCAGGTCAGCCCCCTGGAACTCATGCTCGAAGGGCCCGAGGAGGTGGTCCGGGACCTGCTGCCCACCTGGCGCGGCTACCACCACGCCGACGCCGAACGCTACCTGCGCCCGATCGCGGCGAAGTACGGGACGGCCGCGCTCCCGGCGCTGCTGCGGTCGGCCGGGCGCAACCCGGGCGTGTGCGGCGGGTTCCTGCTGCCGTTCACCGGGGTCGAGGTCGCCCGCGCGATGGCCGACCACCTGGTGCGGCTGAAGTCGGGGCGCGCCAACGCCGAACGCTGGCTCGACCGGCACGGCCCGGTCGCGGTCCGCCTGCTGGTCCCCGACGCGCTCGGCAGGGCGGGCAAGGCCCGCCGCAACGCCGAGAGCGCGCTGCGGCACCTGGCCGGACGGCTCGGCGCCGGCGCGGTCGTGGAGATCGCGCGCGAGTACGACGACGCGGCGGCCGCGGCCGTCGGCGACCTGCTCGCGGCGGGCGACGCGATGCCCGTCGTCGTCCCGGCCGTTCCCGGCTGGGCCGCCGCGGCGCTGCTGCCGCCGGTCCGGCTGCGGGGAGCGGGCGGGAGCTGCCCGCCGCCGCCGTCGGCCACCTGGTCACCCTGCTCGCCATGACCGGGACGGGCGGCGCGCGCCCGGAGACGCGCGCCGTCCGCGAAGCCTGCGAGCCCGGGTCGCTCGCCGCGTTCGGGTGGGCGCTGTTCGAGCGCTGGCGCGAGGCGGGCGCGCCCGCCAAGCACGGCTGGGCGCTGGCCCAGCTCGGCGCGACCGGCGACGACGGCACCGTGCGGGCCCTCGTCCCGGTCGTCCGCGCCTGGCCCGGCGAGGGCGGCCACGCCAAGGCCGCCGCCGGGCTGGACGTGCTGGCGGAGATCGGCACCGACGTGGCGCTGATGCACCTGCACGGCATCGCGCAGAAGGCGAGGTACTCCGCGCTCCAGGACCGGGCCGGGGAGAAGGTCGAGGAGATCGCGGACAAGCGGGGCCTCACCGCCGGGGAGCTCGCCGACCGGCTGGTGCCGCGCCTCGGCCTGGACGCCTCCGGCGGGCTGGCGCTCGACTACGGGCCGCGCCGCTTCCACGTGGGCTTCGACGAGCGGCTCAAGCCGTTCGTCACCGACCAGGAGGGCAGGCCGCGCAAGACCCTGCCCAAACCGGGCGCCAAGGACGACCGGGCCCGCGCCGCCGCCTCCTACGAGCGCTTCGCGGCGTTGAAGAAGGACGTGCGGACCGTCGCCGCCACGCAGATCGAGCGGCTGGAGGCCGCCATGGTCGAAGGCCGCCGCTGGACGGCGGCCGAGTTCCGCGAGCACCTGGCCGGGCACCCGCTGCTGCGGCACCTGGTGCGCCGCCTGGTGTGGCTGGCGGACGGGAAGGCGTTCCGCGTCGCCGAGGACGGCACGTTCGCCGACGCGGCGGACGAGGCGTTCGACCTGCCCGAGGACGCGCGGATCGGCGTCGCGCACCCCGTCCACCTGGGCGACGCCGCCGCGGCGTGGGCGGAGGTGTTCGCCGACTACGAGATCCTGCAGCCGTTCCCGCAGCTCGGGCGGCCCGTCCACGCCCTCACCGACGCCGAGCGGGCGTCCGGCGACCTCGGCCGCTTCACGGGCGTGACGGTCCCGGTCGGCCGCATCCTCGGCCTGGAGCGGCGCGGCTGGCGGCGCGGCGCCCCGATGGACGCGGGCGTCCAGGAGACGGTCTCCCGCGTGCTGCCCGGCGGGCACGAGGTCGTCGTCGTGCTCGACCCCGGCATCCCGGTCGGCTACGTCGACGGCGCGGGCGACCAGCGGATCGGCCGGGTCGTGCTGGAGCGCGGCCGCCGGTTCGGCGACCTCGGCCCGGTCGCGGCCAGCGAGATGCTGGCCGATCTCACCGAGACCGTCGGAGCCGGTCATTAACGTGAGCCCGGTGAGCCCCGATCCGTCCGTCCCGTCCCCGGCCGCCGGCCTGCCTCCGGCCTGGCGCGGCCGCCTGCACCCGCGCCCCGGCGGCCTCGCCTTCGCCCCGGGCCCGCCCGACCCGGCGGCGGCCGACGAGATGCGGGCCCGGATCGCCGCGTCGCGGGGGTTCGTCGACGCGGCGCTCGCCGACGCCCGCACCGATCGCGAGTCGGCCGACGCCGTCCGGCGGCACCTGGCGGGGGACGCCGACCCGCTGGGCGCGGCCGGGCTGGCGGCGGTCCTGGCCAAGACCGGCGGCATGACGCGGGCCGACGCGCTGCGGTGCGCCGGGGACGCCTGGCTCGTCGAGCACGGCCCGGAGTTCGCCGTCCGCGCGCTGCTGGAGTGGATCGAGGTCGACACCGAATGGCTGACCTGGAGCTCCGACCCGGGTGAGGGCAGGTGCGCGCTGGTGCGGCCTGCCAAGAAGGAGCATCTCGCCGCGCTGTGGACGGCGCGCGATGTGCCGCGCCGCCTCCGCACCCTGGTGACCAACGCCGCGGAGGCGGACCGCCGCGCGCTGGCGGAGCGCCTCGCCGCGACGCGCGACACCCCGCTGCGCCGCGTCGTGGTCTCCTACCTGCTGCCCGAGCGGCGGGACTGGGCGGACGAGTGCTGCGACGTGCCGCTCGACATGCTGCTCGGCCCGCGTTTCCTGGTGGGCCGGGTGTCCTGGATGCTCTGGTGCTCGGTCGGCACCGCCGCGCAGGCCGACGCCCTGGCGTCCTGGGCGGACCTGGGCGACCACGAGATCGAGCGCGACGTGCTGGCCACGATCTACGAGGGGATCGGGGACGCGCTCGTCCCGCACCTGGTCGCGGCACTGAACCTCCCCTACTGGGACACCGGCGGCCGCAGGACCCTGCTCGGCGCGCTGGCCGCGCTGCCCTCCGACGAGGCGTTCGTGCGGCTGATGGAACGCGCCGACACCAAGCACGCCCGGTCGGCCCTGCTGGCCGCCGCCGAACGGCAGCCCGAACGCGCGATGCGGCTGCTGCCCGCCGCGCGCATGACCGACGCCGCCGCCGTCGCGCTCACCGAGCTCGCCCTCACCCGCCCCGACCTCGTCGCCGAACGGCTTCCCGACCTCTCGGGTCAGGCGCGCGCCGTCGTGCAGAAGGTCCTGGACGCCTCCGCGCGGGGACCGGAGGCCGCCGCCGAGCACCTGCCCGGCGTCCTGGTGTCCCCGCCCTGGACGCGCAGGCGGAAGGCGGCCGAGCCCGTCGTGCTGGACGGCCTCGTCGCGCCCGCCGAGCCGGAGGCCGTCTGGGCGGACGGCGAACGCGACCGCTGGCTGGCCCCCGCCGCCGAGCACGACGAGTCCGGCACCGACTGGGCGGAGGAGGCCGCCGAGGCCGCCTCCGACGCGACGGGCTGGTGGTGGCAGGGGGCGCGGGTCCTGATGAACGCGCCCGAGGAACTGGCCCGCCCGATGCTGGCGTCCTGGACGCCGGAGCGCGTGCGGTGGACGGAGGGCTGGCTGCCTCCGGTCGCCGCCCGGTTCGGGACCGACGCCCTGCCCCTGCTGCTGCGGGTCGTGGCCATGAGCCCGGCCAGGGCGGGCGGGCCGCTGCTGCCGTTCCGCAACCCCGAGGTCGCCCGCCTGATGGCGGGGTGGCGGGCGCGCCTGAAGTCGATGCGGCCCCTCGCGTCGCGCTGGTTCGACCGGCACGGCCTCGCCGCCGCGCGCCTGCTCGTTCCCGATGCGCTGGGCGTGCCGGGCCGGGAACGGCGCGACGCCGAGGCGGCTCTGACGAGCCTGGCCGCTGTCTTCGGCCACGACGCCGTGATCGCCGTCGCCGCCGAGTACGGCGACGAGGCCGCCGCCGCGATCGGGGCGCTGCTGGCCGCCGACCCGCTGGACCGGCTGCCCGCCCGCGTTCCCAAGCCGGGCGCGTGGGCCGATCCCGCCCTGCTGCCCCAGGTCCTGCTGCGCGACCGGCCCCTCGCCCTGCCCGCCGACGCGACCCGCCACCTGATCGCGATCCTGGCGATGTCGGCGCCGGACGATCCGTACGCGGGCGTGGAGGTGGTGCGCGAGGCGTGCGATCCGGCGTCGCTGGCCGCGTTCGGGCGCGCGCTGTTCGACCGCTGGCTGGCGTCCGACGCGCCGTCCAAGGACGGCTGGGCGCTGACGCAGCTCGCGCTGACCGGCGACGACGAGACCGTGCGCGTCCTCGCCCGCCGGATCCGCGCCTGGCCGGGCGACGGCGGCCAGAAGCAGGCCGTCAACGGCCTGGACGTGCTGGCCGCGATCGGCACCGACCTGGCGCTGATGCACCTGGACGGCATCGCGCGGAAGGCGAAGTTCAAGGGGCTCAGGACCCGGGCCCGGGAGAAGGTGCAGGAGGTCGCCGAACGGCTCGGCCTCACCCCCGAACGGCTCGCCGATCGCCTGGTGCCCGACTTCGGCCTGGACGAGAACGGCGGCCTGGTCCTGGACTACGGGCCGCGCCGCTTCACGGTCGGCTTCGACGAGCGGCTCAGGCCGTTCGTCCGGGACGACACCGGCAAGCCGCGCAAGGCGCTGCCCAAGCCCGGCGCCAAGGACGACGCCGACCTCGCCACCGCCTCCCACCAGCGCTTCGCCGCGCTCAAGAAGGACGTGCGCACGATCGCCGCCGACCGGCTCCGCCACCTGGAGGCGGCGATGGTCGAGCGCCGCCGCTGGACGCCGGAGGAGTTCCGGACGTACTTCGTGGGGCACCCGCTGACCTGGCACATCGCGCGCCGCCTGGTGTGGCTGGCGGACGGGGAGGCGTTCCGCGTCGCCGAGGACCGCACGTTCGCCGACGTGGCGGACGACGCGTTCGCCCTCCCCGCCGACGCCGAGATCGGCATCGCCCACCCGCTCGACCTCGGCGAGGGGGTCAAGGCGTGGGGCGAGGTGTTCGCGGACTACGAGATCCTGCAGCCGTTCCCGCAGCTCGGCCGCCCCGTGCACGCCCTCACCGGCGCCGAGCGCGCCGCGCGCCGCCTCGAACGCCTCGCGGGCCGCACCGTCCCGGCGGGCCGGGTCCTCGGCCTGGAGCGCTTCGGCTGGGAACGCGACGGCGACATCGGCTCCGGGACGCAGGTCGAGATGGTCCGCCGCCTGCCCGGCGGCCGCCGCCTGATCCTCGCCCTGGACCCCGGCGTCCACCTCGGCTGGTCGGGGGAGTCCCCCGACCAGACCCTCGGCGCGGTCACCCTGCCCGGGACGGCCGTGTTCGGCGACCTGGACCCGGTCCTCGCCTCCGAGATCCTCACCGAGCTCGGCACGCTGACCGACTGACCCCGTTCACCCGCGCACGTCTGTAACGTCGGAAAACTCCCCTAAGTTGAGGCCCATGAACGATCAGCTCCTCTCCCCGGCCGACGAGGACGCCCTGGTCCTGCCCGACTCCTGGCGCCGCCAGGTGCAGCCCAGGCGCGGCGCGGGGACGCCCCCGGCCGAGGTGAAGGTCGGCGCGTCGGCGGCGCGGGCGGCCCGGGAGCTGATGGAACGCGCCCGGCCCCACCTCGCCGCCCTCACCTCGAAGACCGCCCTGGCCTCGAAGAAGCCCGAGATGGCCGAGGCCGCCCGGCGGTACCTGGCGGGCGGGCCCGACCCGCTGGGCGCGGCGGTGGCCGCGACGGTGGCCGCGGCCTCGGCCGCCCCGGCCGGGCCGGGGCACGGCCTGCCGACGACCGCCGAGCTGAACACGTTCGCGGACGCCTGGATCGCCGAGCACGGCGTGCCGTTCGCGGCGTGCGCGCTGGTGGAGGCCGTCAACGTCCTCCCCGACCGGAGCCGGGGCGAGTGGTCGCACGCGGGCCCCCGCGTCCGGAGCGGCGTCAACGAGAACTACCAGGCGGGCGGCGCGCTGCGGCGGATGCGGCAACTGCTCGCGACCGTGGACGACGCCGAGCACGCGGCGGTCGAGGAAGCGCTCGCCGGGCACCGCACGAACCTGTTCCGGCGGGTGGTGGTCGCCTACCTGGTCCCGTCCCGGCACGACTGGGTGGCCGAGGCGTGCGCCGAGACGACCGTCCAGGGCAACTACCACGTGGCCCGGCCGCTGCTCCTGACCTCCCTGGGCGCGCCCGAGCACCTGGACACGCCGTGCGCCGCCGGCGCGCTGGGCTGGGGCGAGTGCACCCTGACCATCCTCGCGACCCTGCTGGACTCGGTCGGCGCGGCGGCGCTGCCGCTGCTGCTCGCCACCGCCGACGACGCCTACCTGGAGGCGGCCGAGCGCCGCCGGGTGTTCGAGGCGGTCTCGCTCGTCCCGACCGACGAGGCGTTGCGGGCGCTGATCGACCGGCGCGACGACAAGCACGCGCGGCCCGCGCTGCTGGCGGCGGCCCGTCGCTTCCCGCGCCGGGCGGTGCGCCTGCTGGGCCCGGCCGCCGACGACCCGGCCGCGCTCCAGATCCTGACGGCCGTCGTCCGGGCGAATCCCGGCGTGCCGCTGGACGGGCTGCCCGACAAGGTCCGGGCTGCTCTGGACACCGGCCCCGCCGTGCCCGACGCCGTCCCCGAAGACCTTCCCGCGCTGCTGGTCTCCCCGCCGTGGACCCGCGAGCGCAAGACGGTGCGGCCCGTCGTGGTCACCGGCCTGACCCCGCCCGCCGACCGGCGCATGGTCTGGGCTCCCGGCGAACGCGACGAGTGGGGGAGCGGCGACCTGTCGCGCTGGGTCGAGCCCTTCGCCCCCGACACCGACTGGCAGGCGGCGCTCAAGGAGTTCGCCACCGCCCGCGGCTCCTGGCTCTACCGCGCGGCGGCCATGCTGCTCCAGGGGCCGGAGGAGCTGTTCCGCCCGCTCATGCGGGAGTGGTCCGGGCACGAGTACTGGGACGAGGGCGACAACCTCTGGGCGAAGGCCCTCGTCGCCCGCTACGAGGAGGACGCCTACCACCTGGCGCTGAAGGGGGCCGTCGCCAACGCCGGAAGCTGCGGCGTGCTCCTGCTGCCCTACCGCGACGCCGAGACCGCCGCCCTCATGGCCGACGCGCTCGTCCGGCTCAAGACGGCCCGCAGGACGGCGACCGCCTGGTTCGAGCGGCACGGCCCGGCCGCCGTTCCCCTGCTGGTCCCCGACGCCGTGGGCAAGAAGGGCAGGCGGCGCACCGCCGCCGAGGCCGCGCTGCGCTTGATCGCCGACCGGGCCGGGACCGGCGAGGTCGTGGCGGCGGCGCGCGCCGGGTACGGCGCCGAGGCCGCCGAAGCCGTCGCGGCGGCGCTGGCCGTCGACCCGCTGGAGATCCTGCCCGCCAAGCTGCCGGAGATCGACGAGTGGGCCGCGCCGTCCGTGCTGCCCCAGGTGCTGCTGCGCGACCGGGAACGCGCCCTGCCCGCCGAGGCGACCGGCCACCTGGTCATGATGCTGGCGCTGTCGAAGCCGGGTGAGCCCTATGGCGGCGTCGAGATCGTGCGCGAGCTGTGCGACCCGGCGTCGCTGGCGGCGTTCGGCTGGGCGCTGTTCCGCGAGTGGGACGCGTGCGGGGCCTCCGCCAAGGAGAACTGGGCGTTCACGCAGCTCGGCCTGCTCGGCGACGACGAGGCGGTGCGCGGCCTCACGCCGATGATCCGGGCCTGGCCGGGCGACGGCGGGCACGCCAAGGCCGTCACCGGCCTGGACGTGCTCGCGGCGATCGGCACCGACGTGGCGCTGATGCACCTGCACGGCATCGCGCAGAAGGTGAAGTTCAAGGGCCTGAAAGCCCGCGCTCAGGAGAAGATCGAGCAGATCGCGGCCAAGCTGGAGCTGACCGCCGACCAACTGGCCGACCGCCTGGTGCCGGACTTCGGGCTGGACGCCGACGGCGGCATGGTCCTGGACTACGGGCCGCGCCGTTTCACGGTCGGTTTCGACGAACAGCTCAAGCCCTACGTGCTGGACGAGACCGGCAAGCTCCGCAAGGCCCTGCCCAAGCCCGGCGCGAAAGACGACGAAGAGCTCGCCACCGCCTCCTACAAGCGCTTCGCCGCGCTGAAGAAGGACGTGCGCACCTCGGCCACCGCGCAGATCCGGCGGCTGGAGAGCGCCATGACCGCGGGCCGCCGCTGGACGCCGGAGGAGTTCCGGACCTACTTCGTGGGGCACCCGCTGGTGTGGCACATCGCGCGCCGCCTGGTGTGGCTGGCGTGGGAGGGGGAGCGGGGCGTCCCGTTCCGCATCGCCGAGGACCGCACCTTCGCCGACGTGGACGACGACGCGTTCCCCCTCCCGGAGCACGCGGAGATCGGCATCGCGCACCCCCTCCACCTGGGCGACACGGCCAAGGCGTGGGCGGAGGTGTTCGCCGACTACGAGATCCTGCAGCCGTTCCCGCAGCTCGGCCGCCCCGTCCACACCCTCACCGGCGCCGAGCGCGCCTCCGGCCGCCTCGAACGCTTCGAGGGGATCTCCGTGCCCGTCGGCAGGCTCCTCAGCCTGGAGCGGTACGGCTGGGAGCGCGCCGTGCCGCAGGACGCCGGCATCGAGCCGTGGATCTCCAAGCCGCTGCCCGGCGGCCTCCGCCTGGAGCTCTCGCTGAACCCCGGCATCATCGTCGGCATGGTCGCCGAGTACGCCGAGCAGACGATCGAGTCCGCCTGGCTCACCGACCGCCTCGGCCTCCACTGGCGGGGCGCCGAGCCGCGGCACACCTTCGCCGAACTGGACCCGGTCACCGTCTCCGAGGCGCTCGCCGACCTCGCCACGCTGACCGCTTGACCGGGTTCACCGATCGAGGCCGGATTTGTCGGAAGGCTCCCCTAAGTTGATCCCCATGAACGATCAGCCCCTCTCCCCGGCGGACGAGGACGCCCTGGTCCTGCCCGACTCCTGGCGCCGCCAGCTCCACCACCGGCGCGGCGGCGCGCGGCCGGCGGCCCCGGCGAAGACCGACGCGCGCGCCGGAGCGAAGGTCCGGAAGCTGATCGAGACCTCCCGCGAATCCCTCGACGGGATGCGGTCCGCCGACCCGGACCTGGTCGAGGCCGCCCGGCGGCACCTGGCGGGCGAACCCGACCCGCTGGGCGCCGCCCTGGTGGCGGTGGCCGTCACGCGGGTGACGCTGAAGGCGACGGGGACCACGGCCGCCGAGCTGAACATGTTCGCCGACGCCTGGGCCGCCGAGCACGGCCTGCCGTTCGCGGCGAGCGCCCTGCTGGAGGCGGTCGCCGTCGTCGTCGTCCAGGACCAGGGGCTCCGCGCCGAACGGAAGGCGAACGCCAACGCCGAGGCGGGCGGGGCGCTGCGGCGGATGCGGCTGCTGCTGGCCGCCGCGGGCGACGCCGAGCACACGGAGGCCGTGGCGCTCATGGCGGACCGGCGGGCGGACAAGGTCCGGAAATGGGCGTCCGCCTACCTGGTCCCGTCCCGCCACGACTGGGTCGCCGAAGCGTGCACGCTCAGCGTGGATCACGGGGAGCGCCCGATGGCGCGCGGGCTGCTCCTGACCTCCCTGGGCACCGCCGAGCACCTCGCCGCGCTCGGCGGCCGCGCCGCGCTGGGCTGGAGCGAGTGCACCCTGGCCGTCCTCGGCAGCATCCTGGACGGCTGCGGCGCGGACGCCCTCCCCACGCTGGTCACGACCGTGGACAAGTCCTACCTCGACGCCGCCGAGCGCCGCCGGGTGTTCGAGGCGATCTCGCTCGTCCCGACCGACGAGGCGTTGCAGGCGCTGATCGACCGGCGCGACGACAAGCACGCCCGGCCCGCGCTGCTGGCGGCGGTCCGTCGTTTCCCGCACCGGGCGGTGCGCCTGCTGGGCCCGGCCGCCGACGACCCGGCCGCGCTCCGGATCCTGACGGCCGTCGTCCGGGCGAATCCCGGCGTGCCGCTGGACGGGCTGCCCGACAAGGTGCGCGCCGCTCTGGACACCGGCCCCGCCGTGCCCGACGCCGCCCCCGAAGACCTCCCCGTGCCGCTGGTGTCCCCGCCGTGGACGCGGGCGCGCAAGACGGCGCGGCCCGTCGTCGTCACCGGCCTGACCCCGCCCGCCGAACTCCGCATGGCATGGGCGCACGGCGAGCGCGAAGCGTGGGGGAGCAGCGACATCGCCCCGGAGGGTCTGCGCTTCGGCCCCGACCCCGACTGGCAGGAGCACGCCGAGGCGTTCGCCCCCGCCGGGAAGACCAGGCCCGACTGGTCGGTCACCCGCAAGCAGATCGCCCTGTTCGCCCAGGGGCCGGTGGAGCTGTTCCGCCCGCTGCTGCGGGAATGGGACGTCCTCCGCTACTGGGACCGCGACGACATCGGCTGGATGAAGGTCGTGGCGTCCCGCTACGAACGGGACGCCCGCCACCTGGCGCTGCGGGCGGCCGCCGGCAACCCGGCAGGGTGCGGCACGCTGCTCCTGCCCTTCCTGGACGTCGAGGCCGCCGTGCTGATGGCCGACGTCCTGACCCGGAGCAGGACGGCCCGCCGCAGCGCGATCGCCTGGTTCGAGCGGCACGGCACGGCCGCCGCACCGTTCCTGGTCCCCGACGCGCTCGGCAAGGCGGGCAAGACGCGCGCCGCCGCCGAGGCAGCGCTGCGCCTGATCGCCGCCCGCACCGGAGGCGACGCGGTCGTGGCCGCCACCCGCGAGCGGTACGACGACCGGGTCGCCGACGCCATCGCGTCGGTGCTGGCGGCCGACCCGCTGGAGATCCTGCCCAAGAAGCTCCCGGAACCGGGCGAATGGGCCGCGCCCGCGCTGTTCCCGCAGGTGCTGCTGCGCGGCCGCGAGACGGCCCTGCCGCTCGACGCCGTCCAGCACCTGATCATGATGCTGGCGCTGTCGAAGCCGGGTGAGCCCTATGGCGGCGTCGAGACCGTGCGGGAGCTGTGCGATCCGGCGTCGCTGGCGGCGTTCGGCTGGGCGCTGTTCCGCGAGTGGGAGGCCAACGGCGCGCCCTCCGCGGAGAGCTGGGCTTTCACGCAGCTCGCCCTGCTCGGCGACGACGAGACCGTGCGCGGCCTCACGCCGATGATCCGGGCCTGGCCCGGTGACGGCGGCCACGCCAAGGCCGTCACCGGCCTGGACGTGCTGGCCGAGATCGGCACCGACGTGGCGCTGATGCACCTGCACGGCATCGCGCAGAAGGTGAAGTTCAAGGGCCTGAAAGCCCGCGCCCAGGAGAAGATCGAGCAGGTCGCCGCCAACCTGGAGCTGACCGCCGACCAGCTCGCCGACCGCCTGGTGCCCGACTTCGGCCTCGACGCCGACGGCGGCATGGTCCTGGACTACGGGCCGCGCCGCTTCCACGTGGGCTTCGACGAACAGCTCAAGCCGTTCGTCACCGACGAGGCCGGCAAGCTCCGCAAGGCCCTGCCCAAGCCCGGGGCCAAGGACGACGAAGAGCTCGCCACCGCCTCCTACAAGCGCTTCGCCGCGCTGAAGAAGGACGTGCGGACCGCCGCCGCCCTGCAGATCGAGCGGTTGGAGACCGCCATGGTCGAAGGCCGCCGCTGGACGCCGGAGGAGTTCCGCGCCCACCTCGTCGGGCACCCGCTGATGTGGCACGTCGCGCGCCGCCTGGTGTGGCTGGCGTGGGAGGGAGAGCGGGCGGTCCCGTTCCGGGTCGCCGAGGACCGCACCTTCGCCGACGCGGACGACGACGCGTTCACGCTGCCCGACGACGCCCGGGTCGGCGTCGCACACCCCCTCCACCTGGGCGGCGCCGCCAAGGCGTGGGCGGAGGTGTTCGCCGACTACGAGATCCTGCAGCCGTTCCCGCAGCTCGGCCGACCCGTCCACGCCCTCACCGAGACCGAGCGCGCCGGGAAGCGCCTCGACTACTTCGAGGGCGTCACCGTCCCGGTCGGCGACGTCCTCGCCCTGCTGCGGCGCGGCTGGCGGCGCACCGAGCCGCAGGACGCCGGGGGCGAGCCGTTCGTCTTCAAGCCGCTGCCCGGCGGCCTGCACCTGGTGGCCGACCTGTACCCCGGTCTCATCGTCGGCTACGTCGCCGAGCACGAGGAGCAGCGGATCGAGCGCGTCCGGCTCACCGACGACCCCGGCCGCTACTGGCGCACGGACGACCCCCCGCACACCTTCGCCGACCTGGACCCGGTCGCCGCGAGCGAGCTGCTGGCCGACCTCGCCACCCTCAAGGAGCGGGCATGACCGACGAGAACGCCCTGGTGCTCCCGGCGGCCTGGCGCGCTCACCTGCACCCGCGCCGGGGCGGCGTGCAGGCCGCCCCGGTCGAGATCGACGCCTCGGCCGTCGCGGCGCTGGAGGCCACGGTCCGCGCCGAGCACGAGCACATCGGCAGGGTGCTCGGACGCGCCGACGGCGACCCGGGCCTGGTCGCCCGGACCCGGGCGTACCTCGCGGGCGACCCCGACCCCGTGGGCGCGGCGGGCCTGGCGGTGCTCCTCGCCGGATGGGACGACGGCGCCGAGGCCCGCACCGCGGGGATCGAGCGGTGCTGCGATGCGTGGGCCGCCGGGCACGGCCCGGTGTTCGCCGCCGCCGCGCTGGTCGAGATGGCCGGGATCGCGCAGGTCTGGCGCGGCAGGACCTGGCTGCGGAACCGGGATCCCTTCTCGCTGCGGCACGTCGACCCCGGCGACCGGCTGGGCGGCTGGTGGTTGTCGCGGAGCGCGGCCCGGCGGGTCCGCGCCCTGGTGGCCGGCGCCGGGGAGGAGGAGTACCGGGCCGCCGCCGAACGCCTGGCCGGGATGCGCGACACCCCGCTCCGGCGGGCCGTCGTCTCCTACCTGCTGGCCGACCGGCGTGACTGGCTGGACGAGTGCTGCGCCGAAGCGGCGGGCGGGCACCACGAAGGACTCCTGCAGTGGATGCTCTGGTGCTCGGCGAGCACGCCCGAGCAGGCCGCCGCGCTGGCCGCCGCCGGGAGGTTCGGCCAGTACGAGCTGCAGATCGACGTGCTGGCCAGCGCCGTGGAAGGTCTCGGCACGGCCTTCGCCCCCCATGCGGCGGCGGCGCTGCGCAGCCCCTACACCGGGGCCGACGAGCGCGGAATGCTGCTGGACGCGCTGGCGATGCTGCCGAGCGACGAGGCGTTCGGTCTCCTGCTGGAGCGGGCCGACGAGAAGCACGTCCAGACCACGCTCCAGGCCGTCGCCGAGCGCTTCCCCGCCCGCGCGCTGCGCCTGCTGGCCGCCGACGCCGGCACCGGCGGCAGGGGGAACGGCAGGCGCGCGACCGTGCTCAACGACCTGCTGACCGCGCACATGCTGGCCCGTCCCGCCCTGGTCGCCGAGATGCTGCCCGGCCTCCCCGAGCACGCCCGCCGGGCGGTCGAAGCCGTCCGGGCGGCGACGGCGCGCGGTCCGGAGGCCGCCGAAGCCGACCTGCCCGGCCTGCTGGTCTCGCCGCCGTGGACGCGCCGCCGATCGGCGGCGAAGCCCGTCGTGCTCCCCGGCCTCGTCCCGCCCGCCGGCGTGGTTCCGGCCTGGGCCGACGGCGAGCGCGAGACGTGGGCCGAGCCGCCCTACCAGGCTCCGGTCCCTCCCGACGTCGACTGGGCGGCCGAGGTCGCCACGCTCGGCACGCCCCTGGAGAGCCGGAACACGCAGAGCCGGGTCCTGTTCAACGCCCCCGAGGACCTGGTCCGCCCGCTGCTGGAGACCTGGACGCCCAAGGGCCTGTGGCTGCTTCAGGGCTGGCTGCCCGGCGTCGCCGCCCGGTTCGGGGCCGACGCGCTGCCGCTGCTGCTGCGGATGGCCCGCGCGCACCCGGCGAGGGGCGGCGAGGTGCTGGCGCCCTACCGCGCCGTCGAGGTCGCCCGGCTGATGGCCGACTGGCTGGCCCGGCTCAGGGCGGCGCGGTCGCTGGCGCACGAGTGGTTCGCCCGGCACGGCGTGGCCGCCGTGCCGCTGCTGGTCCCCGACGCGCTGGGCGGGCCGGGGCAGGGACGCCGCAGTGCCGAGGGCGCGCTGCTGCTGCTCGCCGCCGACCTCGGCGCCGACGCCGTCGTCAAGGCCACCGCCGCCGAGTACGGCGACGATGCCGCCGCGGTGATCGGGGCGCTGCTGGCCGCCGACCCGCTGGACCGGCTGCCCGCCCGCGTTCCCAAACCGGGCGCGTGGGCCGATCCCGCCCTGCTGCCCCAGGTCCTGCTGCGCGACCGGCCCCTCGCCCTGCCGGCGTCCGCGACCCGGCACGTGATCACGATGCTCGCCATGTCCGAGCCCGGCGACGAGTACGCGGGCCTGGCCGTGGTGCGCGGGTTGTGCGACCCGGCGTCGCTAGCGGAGTTCGGCCGGGCACTGTTCGGCCGGTGGCTCGGCGCGGACTGCCCGTCCAAGGACGGCTGGGCGCTGACGCAGCTCGCGCTGACCGGCGACGACGAGACCGTGCGCGTCCTCGCCCCGCAGATCCGCGCCTGGCCCGGTGAGGGCGGCCACAAACGCGCCGTCGCGGGCCTGGACGTGCTGGCCGCCATCGGCACCGACCTCGCGCTGACGCACCTGCACGGCATCGCGCAGAAGGTGAAGTTCAAGGCCCTCAGGGCCCGCGCCCAGGAGAAGATCACCGAGGTCGCCGAGACCCTCGGCCTCACCGCCGAGCGGCTGGCCGACCGCCTGGTGCCCGACTTCGGCCTGGACGCGAACAGCGGCCTCGTCCTCGACTACGGGCCGCGCCGCTTCACCGTGGGCTTCGACGAGCAGCTCAAGCCCTACGTGCTGGACGAGGACGGCAAGCTCCGCAAGGACCTGCCCAAGCCCGGCGCCAAGGACGACCAGGACCTCGCCACCGCCTCCTACAAGCGCTTCGCGGCGCTGAAGAAGGACGTCCGGGCCGTCGCCGCCGACCAGATCCGGCGGCTGGAGTCGGCCATGGTGCGGCGGCGGCGCTGGACGGCCGCCGAGTTCCAGGAGCTGCTCGTCGCCCACCCCCTGGCGTGGCACCTGGTCCGCCGCCTGGTGTGGCTGGCCTGGGAAGGCGAGCGGGGCACGCCGTTCCGCATCGCCGAGGACCGCACCTTCGCCGACGTGGACGACGACGCCTTCACGATCCCCGCCGACGCCGAGATCGGCATCGCCCATCCGCTCGACCTCGGCGAAGGGGTCAAGGCGTGGGGCGAGCTGTTCGCCGACTACGAGATCCTGCAGCCGTTCCCGCAGCTCGGCCGCCCCGTCCACACCCTCACCGAGCAGGAGCGGGCGGACACGCGGCTGGCGCGCTTCGAGGGCGTCACCGTCCCCACCGGCGCCGTCCTCGGCCTGGAGGGCCGGGGCTGGCGGCGCGGCGCCCCGCAGGACGGCGGGTGGCAGGGCTGGATCTCCCGCGACCTGCCCGGCGGCCGCCGGCTGGTGATCGACCTCGACCCCGGCATCATCGTCGGCTACATCGAGGAGGAGCCCGAGCAGCGGATCGGGGGCGTCGTGCTCGCCACGGGCGACCCCGACCTGCCGAGCCGGGAGGACCCGCCGCCCTTCGGCGTGCTCGACCCGGTCACCGCCTCCGAGGTGCTGGACGAGCTCACCGCCCTGACCGGCACCGCCCGCTGACCGCCACGCCCCCGATCCACGACCCCGACCCACGCCCCGACCGAGAAAGAACCCCGATGACCGAGCAGATGGTGCAGCGCCCGCCCGCCGAGGTGCGGTTCGCCGACGAGCTGGAACGGCTGCGCGAGGCCGACACCGCGCCCCGCCCGCCCGGCTGGGCGCTGAGCCTGGCGGCCGCGCGCCGCTTCATCGTCGGCGACGACGAGCTGGAGGTGCGCCGCAAGTTCGTCGGCGACCCCTCGCTGATCGACCGGTCGCTGGTCACCCTGGCCACCAGCCGCGGCCTGATGCTGGTCGGCGAGCCCGGCACCGCCAAGTCGCTGCTGTCGGAGCTGGTCGCGGCCGCGGTGTCGGGCGACTCCGGCCTCACCATCCAGGGCGGCGCGGCCACCACCGAGGACCAGATCAAGTACTCCTGGAACTACGCGATGCTGGTCGCCGAGGGCCCCTCCACCCGGTCCCTGGTGCCCGCGCCGCTGCTGCGCGGCATGGCCGAGGGCAAGGTCGTGCGGTTCGAGGAGATCACCCGCTGCCCGCTGGAGGTGCAGGACTCGCTGCTGTCGCCGCTGTCGGACCGCGTGCTGGCGGTGCCGGAGCTGACCGGCCCCGACGCGATGGTGTTCGCGCGCGAGGGCTTCAACGTCATCGCCACCGCCAACACCCGCGACCGCGGCGTCAACGAGATGAGCGCAGCCCTCAAGCGCCGCTTCAACTTCGAGACCGTCTTCCCCATCGCCGACTTCGCCACCGAGCTGGACCTGGTGGAGGCCGAGGCCGCCGCGCTGCTGGAGCGCTCGGGCGTGCAGGTGCCGCCGCGCCGCGACGTGCTGGAGGTCCTGGTCACCACCTTCCGCGAGCTGCGCTCGGGCAAGGCGTCCGACGGGCAGGCGATGGACCGGCCGTCCACGGTGATGAGCACCGCCGAGGCCGTGTCGGTCGCGCACGCGGTCGGGGTGCGCGGCTGGTTCCTGCGCGGCGAGGCCGGCAGCGCCGCCGACATCGTGGAGTGCCTGGCCGGGACCGCCGCCAAGGACAGCGCCGACGACCTGACCCGGCTGCGCCGCTACCTGGAGCAGCAGGCCGCGCGCCGCTCCGGACCGCAGTGGAAGGCGCTGCACGCCGCCCGCCACCTGCTGCCGGGCCGGTGACGGTCACCTTCGTCGGCGTCCGGCACCACAGCCCGGCGTGCGCGCGGCTGGTGCGGCGCACCATCGCCGAACTGCGGCCCGCGCACGTGCTGGTGGAGGGCCCGGCCGACTTCAGCGACCGGCTGGACGAGCTGCTGCTCGGCCACGACCTGCCGGTGGCGATCTACAGCCACCATCGGGAGGCCGACCGGCTGCACTCCTCCTGGTCGCCCCTGTGCGCGTACTCCCCGGAGTGGGTCGCGATCACCGAGGGGCGCGCGGCCGGGGCGCAGGTCCGGTTCATCGACCTGCCCGCCTGGCACCCGGCGCTCGCGGACCGCCGCAACCGCTACACCGACGCCGAGGAGCGCTACGCCGAGGTCACCGCGCGGCTGTGCCGCAGGTTCTCGGTCGACAACACCGACGCGCTGTGGGACCACCTGGTCGAGATCGAGGACGACGACGGCCTCGCCGACCGCCTGGCCGCCTACTTCGACCTGGTGCGCGGCGAGGCCGACGCGGGCGCGGACGACACCGCCCGCGAGGCGTACATGGCGCGCTGGATCAGGGCCGCCGTCGCCGACGCGGGGGACCGGCCCGTCGTGGTGGTCACCGGCGGCTTCCACCGCCCGGCCCTCCAGCGGCTGGTCGCCGAGGGCGCGGAAGGGGGCGCGGGGGAGGGCTGGCCCGAGGTGCCGTCCCCGCCGGACGGCGCGAGCGGCGGCAGCTACCTGGTGCCCTACTCGTTCAAGCGCCTGGACGCCTTCACCGGCTACCAGTCGGGGATGCCCTCGCCCGAGTACTACCAGCGGCTGTGGGAGAGCGGGCCCGAGGCCGCCGCCGACGCCCTCACCGAGATCGTCGTGACGCGGCTGCGCCGGCGCAAGCAGGTCGTGTCCACCGCCGACCTGATCGCCGCCCGCACCCTCACCGAGGGCCTGGCGCGGCTGCGCGGCCACCGCGCCCCCGCCCGCACCGACCTGCTGGACGGCCTGGTCGCCGCGCTGGTCGCCGACGACCTGGACCAGCCGCTGCCGTGGACCGGCCGCGGCCCGCTCGCGGCCGGCGCGCACCCGGCCGTGGTGGAGATGGTCGGGGCCCTCAGCGGCGACCGCGTGGGCCGCCTCGCCCCCGGCACGCCCGCGCCGCCCCTGGTCCACGACGCCACCGCCGAGCTGGAGCGCCACGGCCTGGACAAGGCCGGCCAGGTCACCCTGAAGCTGGCCACCGAGCGCGGCCTGGCCCGCAGCCGCGTCCTGCACCGGCTGCGGGTGCTGCGCGTGCCCGGCTTCGAGCGCGACTCCGGGCCCGCCACCGGCGGCGACCCCGTCATGGAGGAGCGCTGGACGCTGGCCCCCTCCGACGACCGGCTGCCCGCGCTCATCGAGGCCGGGGCCTACGGCGCCTCCCTCGCCGACGCGGCGGCCGCCGCCCTGGACGAGCGCCTCGTCGCCGCCGGGTCGCAGGTCCGCGTGCTGGCCGCCGTGCTGTTCGACGCGGCGCTGTGCGGCTGCGCGGCCCTGTCGGGGCAGATCGTCGGGACGCTGCGCGCGGGCCTGGCGGGCGCGTCCGACCTGGGCGACCTCGGCCACGTCCTCGCCACCGTCCTCGGCCTGTGGCGGCACGACCGGCTGCTCGGCACCGCCGGGAGCCCGCTGTTCGCCACCGTGATCGAGGGCGCCGTGCAGCGCGTGCTGTGGCTGGCCGAGGGCATCCGGGGCGGCCCCGCCTCCGCCGACCTGGAACGCCTGTACGCCCTCGCCGCCACCCGCGACGCGCTCCGGCACGCGGCCGGGCCCCTCGGCCTGGACCGCGAGGCCGCGCTCGCCGTCGCCGGACGCGTCGCCGCCGCCGGCGACGCGCCGCCCGACCTGCGCGGCGCGGCGTTCGGGCTGGCCTGGTCGCTGGGCCGCACCGGCGACGCCGCGCGCGCGGTGCGCGGCATGTCGGCGCCCGGCGTGCTCGGCGACTGGCTGGCCGGGCTGTTCGCGCTGGCCCGCGACGAGGTGATCGCCACCGAGGGGGCGGGCACTGAGGGAGCGGGCACGGAGGACGCGGGCACCGAGGGGGAGGGGGCGGAGCCGTCGGTGCTCGCCGTGCTCGACGAGCTGATCGCCGGGCTGGCCGAGACCGACTTCCTGGTCGCCCTGCCCGCCCTGCGGCAGGCGTTCGAGTTCTTCCCGCCGCGCGAGCGCGAGGCCATCGCGCGCGGCGTGCTGGAGCGGCGCGGACTGCGGGGCTCGGCCCGCGCGCTGCTGCGCACCACCGCCGACCCGGCGCTGCTGGCCGACGCCGCGGCGCTGGAACACAGGGCCGGCGTGCTGCTGGCCGCCGAGGGACTGCTCCCGGAGGGACCGGCATGACCACCCCGGACCTGGAACGCTGGCGCCTCATCCTGGGCGCGCCCGCCGAACGCCGCACCGGCGGCCTGTCCGGCGACGCCGCCCAGCGCGACGCCGCGCTGGACTGGCTGTACGGGCGCGACCCCGACCTCGCGCGGCGCGGCGTGCGGCGCGGCGGCGGCGCCCAGGGCCGCCCCGACAGCCGCGAGGGCGGCGACGGGCCGTCGGTCGTGCACGCGGTGGACTGGCTGGACGCGGTGCACCGGCTGTTCCCCAAGGAGACGATCGAGCGGCTGGAGCGCGACGCCGTCGAGCGCTACGAGATCCACGAGATCGTCACCGACCCCGCCGTGCTGGAGCGGGTCGAGCCCGACCCGGCGCTGCTGCGCGCGGTCCTGCGCACCAAGCACCTGATGAACCCCGAGGTGCTGGCGATGGCGCGGCGCATCGTGGAGGCGGTGGTGCGCGAGCTGATGGACAAGCTCAAGGTCGAGATCCGGCGCTCCTTCCACGGCACCCGCTCGCGCCGGCCCAGCCGCTTCAAGGTCGCCCGGGACTTCGACTTCAAGGGCACCGTGCGCGCCAACCTCGCCCACTACCGGCCCGACGAGCGCCGCGTCTACATCGAGCACCCGAGGTTCCTGTCGCGCACCGCGCGGCGGCTGGAGCAGTGGCAGCTGGTCCTGCTGGTGGACCAGTCGGGGTCGATGGCCGGATCGGTGATCCACTCGGCCGTCACCGCCGCGTGCCTGTGGGGGCTGCCCGGCCTGAAGACGCACCTGGTGGCGTTCGACACCGCCGTGGTGGACCTCACCTCCGACGTCACCGACCCGGTCGAGCTGCTGATGCGGGTGCAGCTCGGCGGCGGCACCGACATCGCCAGGGCGGTCGCCTACGGCGCGTCGCTGGTGGAGAACCCGCGCCGCACCATCGTCGCGGTCGTCACCGACTTCTACGAGGGCGGCGACGAGCACGCGCTGGTGCGGTCGGTGCGCAGGCTGTGCGAGCAGGGCACGCACGTGCTGGGGCTGGCGGCCCTGGACGAGGAGGCCAACCCCGACTACGACCGCGACATGGCCCGCCGCTGGACGGACGCCGGCGCGCACGTGGGCGCGATGACGCCGGGGATGCTGGCCGACTTCGTCGCCGAGAGGATCGGCCGGTGACGCGCGCGGACCTGCTGGCCCTCACCCCCGACTCGCTGGCCGCGCTCGCCAACCGGGGCCTGGTCAAGCGCGCCGCCAAGGACCTGGACGCGGGCAACGCGCCCGAGCTGGAGGTCTCCGACGGCACCGTGACGGGCGTGTTCGCCGACGGCACGCGCACCGTCCTGCCCGCCGGGGCCGGGCTGGAGGCGGCGACCTGCACCTGCGCCGCCCAGGGCGTGTGCCGCCACCGCCTCGGCGTCGTCCTGGCCTACCAGCGCGAGGCGCCGCAGGAGGAGGCCGGGCCCGACGCCCCCGAGTTCACCGACTGGTCGCCGGGGTCCTTCGGCGACGACGCCCTCGCCGAGGTGCTCGGCGAGCGCCCCCTCGCGGCCGCGCGCCGCTCGCTGCGCACCGGCTACTCCGCCCGCGTCCACCGGCCCACCCCGGCCGACCCGGTCGCGTCGGTGGAGCTCGCGACCTGCACGGTGCGGTTCCTGGTGCCGGACGAGCTCGGCTACGTGCACACCGACGCCGCCGCGCCGAGCCGCGGCGAGATGACCGTGCTGGCGGTGTGGGCGTTCCGCGCCGCCGACGAGCGCGGCCTCACCGCCGCCGACGTGCGCGTGGACGTCGGCGGCCCCGGCGGCGCGGCCTCGGCCACCGGCATGGAGGACGCGCTGGAGCTGGCCGGGCAGCTCCTGCTGGACGGCGCGATGCACGCCGGGCCCGTCCTCGGCGTCGCGCTGCGCCGCACCGCCCGTGCCCTGGCCTCGCGCGACCTGTACTGGCCCGCCGCCGCGCTGGAGGAGGCCGCCGAGCAGCTCGACGGCTACGCCCGGCGCGACGCCCGGTACGACCCCGAGCACTTCGCGGCCCTGCTGACCGAGGTCCACGCCCGCCACCGCGCCTCCCTGCACGAGAGCGGGAGCCCCCGCTCCCAGGTCCTCGGCACCGACGAGAGCGCCGACACGCCGCTGCGCCGCGTCCGGCTCGCCGCCCTCGGCTGCCGGATCGGCGGCACCGCCGAGCTGCGCACCGCCGACGTCTACCTCGCCCACCCGGCCGCCGGGGTCGTGCTGGTGCTCGGCCGCACCTGGAAGACCACCGAGGACCAGCCGCTGACCGGCCACGACCTGGCCGGGCGCCGGATCGCCGGGGCGGGCCTGCGCGCGTTCGCCGGCGCCAACGTGGTGTCGGAGACCGCCTCGCGCGGCCCCGGGCGCAACGTGCGCCTCGCCCCCGGCCGGGTCGCCAGGACGACCGTCACCCCGCTCGGCGACGCCTGGGAGCACCTGCCGGGCACCCTGCTGGCCCGCGACCTGGCGGCCCTGGACGCCGAGGTGGCCGCGCTGCCGCCGCGCCTGATCCGGCCCCGCGTCGCCGCCGAGCTGGTCCGCGTCGTCCCGGTCGCCGAGGTGCGCTCGCTCGGCTACGACCCCGGCGGCCAGCGACTGGAGGCCGTCATCGCCGACGGGTCCGGCACGACCGCCGTCGTGTCGGCCCCCTACAACCCGTACGCGCCCGGCTCGCTGGACGCGCTGGCCGACGCGCTGCGCGACGGCCCGCGCCTGCTGTCGGGCACCGTCCGCCGTACCCGGGGCGGCCTGCTCATCGACCCGATCGCGGTGCTGTCCTCCGGCGGCGTGGTGCTGCCCGACCTGGCCCCCGGCGACGGCGGCGCCGCCCTGGACATGCGCGGCGACCCCGCGCCCGAGCCGCTGGCCGCCGCCCTGGCCGAGGCGCTGTCGGTCTGCGCCGACGCCGCCCACCGGGGCCTGCGCCACCTGCCCGGCGGCACCCCGGCCGCCGTCGAGCGCGCCGCCGAGCGCCTGGCCGAGGTCGGGCTGCGCGCGGCGGCCGCGTCGCTGCGCGCGTTCGGCGCCGCGCTGGAGGGCGACGACCCGCAACGCGCCGCCGACGCCTGGCTGGACGCGCAGATCCGCCTGCTCACCACCCTGGAGCTCAGGTGAGCGCCGCCCGCCCGGAACGTCCGGCCGCCGGTTCCGCGCCGCTCAGCGCGCAGACCGCGTCCCGGGCGGCCTGGAGGTCGTGGACCGGCGCGCCCCGGGCGGGCCCGCCGGGGGGACAGGGCGGCCAGCGCGACGCCTGCGCCCGCGCCGGCCGCCACCCCGGCGGTGGTGACCGCGCCGGGAGAGGTCCCGCGACGCGCCAGCGCGGCACGGACGCCCCTGAGACGGGCCGCGTACCAGGGCTTGAGCGCGTACAGTCCGTCCATGCGGCCCAGCGTCGCGCGGAGCGGAGGCCCCAGGCATCCGCCGGACTACTCGACTGCGGATGAGTAGCGGTACCCGGTGTCGGGCGCCGTACGGATCAGGGCTTGCGGCCGACCGCGCCGTAGCTCGGGATGTCGCGGTCGGTGTAGGAGGTCCGCTCGTCCGGCCGCCACTTCGGCAGCGGCACCAGGCCCGGCTCGACCAGCTCCAGGCCGGTGAAGAACGCGGCGAGCCGCTCGGGGCTGCGGGCCGACACCTGCGCGCCGCCGGAGGCGTTCCAGCGCCGGGCCGCCTCGTCGATGGCGGGGCTGTGCACCGGCTGCGCGATCACCAGGTGGCTGCCGGACGGCAGCGCCGCCAGCAGCCGGTCGATGATCGGCCGCGCCTCGGCGTCGTCGGGCAGGAACTCCAGGATGGCGAGCAGCGTCACCGCGACGGGCCGCGAGAAGTCCAGCGTCTTGGCGGCCTGCTCCAGGATGGCGCCGGGGTCGCGCAGGTCGGCGTCGATGTAGTCGGTGGCGCCCTCGGGCGTGCTGGTCAGCAGCGCGCGGGCGTGCACCAGCACGATCGGGTCGTGGTCGACGTAGACGATGCGGCTGTCGGGGGCCAGCGCCTGGGCGACCTCGTGGGTGTTGTCGGCGGTCGGGATACCGGTGCCGATGTCCAGGAACTGCCGGATGCCCGCCTCCCGCACCAGGTAGCGGACCGCGCGGGCCAGGAACTGCCGGTCGGCGCGCGCCACCTCCACCCAGTCGGGCATGGCGGCCAGCAGGTCCTCCCCGGCGGCGCGGTCGGCGGCGAAGTGGTCCTTGCCGCCCAGCCAGTAGTCCCAGACGCGGGCCGGGTGCGGGACGCTGGTGTCGATGCCGGGCGGGACGGGGCGTTCGGACGGCTGGTTCATGGGGGGACCTCCGCGGGCGTCAAGATCAACAGCAGCGTACCGGCGCGCCCGCCCCCGCACCGGGGATCGGCTCAACCGACGCGCACCGACTCCGCCCAGGCGGGCGGCGCGGGCGGCTCGGGGCCGTCCGGCCGGCCGACCAGCGCCGCGATGAGCCGGCACGCCACCGGCTCGGCGGGCCACGGCGTCCACCCGTCGGTGAGCACGATGACCACGCCGGGCCGCTCGCGGGCGGCCAGCGCCGCGGCGATCCCGGTCCGCATGTCGGTGCCGCCGCCCCCGCCCAGCTCGACCTGCTCCACCGAGCTCACCCGCGACACCGCCTGCACGTCGGCGTCGCAGGCCAGCACGGCCACCCGCCGCGACCCGACGCCGACCTCGCGCAGCACCCCGGTCACCTCGCCCAGCGCCGCCGCCAGGTCGTCGGCGCCCACCGACCCCGAGGTGTCGATCACGATCGCCACGTGCGGCAGCGGCCGCCGCAGGCTCGGCAGCACGACCCCGCGCAGCGCCGGGGTGCGGCGCGAGGGCCGCCGGTAGGTGTAGTCCACCGCGCCGCCCGCCCACGCGACCGCCTCGCGCACCGCGCCCGCCAGCACCCGGCGCCAGTCCACGGTCGGCTCCAGCACCTCCTCGGCCCACCGCTCCCAGCCGCCCGGCAGCGTGCCCCGGGCGCGCCGGTGCGCGCGCATCGCCTCGGCGGTGGTGCGGCGCAGGGCCTCGGCCTCCACCTCGCCGACCTCGGCAGGGCCGCCGGGGCCGTCCAGCTCCCAGTCGCCGGGGCGCCCGTGCGCGCCGGACCCGCAGTCGTGCGGGGCGGGCTGCGGCGGGACGCCCGCGACGTACTCCTCGAACAGCCGCCCGCCCGGCAGCCCGAACAGGCCCGGCTCCATCCGGCCCGCGGGCAGCCGCAGCCCGTCGGCGAGCAGGTCGTCGTTGATCTCGCAGTCCTGGGCGATGTTGAGTCGCGCGTGGTCGCGCTGGAGGGCGGCCGGGAGCCGCCCGGCGCGGCCGTGGTGGTCGCGCAGCAGGTGCGCGACCTCGTGGATCCACACCCCCGCGAGCTCCGGCACCGGGGTGCGGTCCACGAACTCCGGCGACACGTAGCAGCGCCAGTGCCGGTCCACGCCCATGGTCGGCACCCGCGAGGTCGGCACGACCGTCAGCGCGTACAGCGCCGCCGCCAGGTAGGGGCGGTCGGTGGCGGCCCGGTAGCGGGCCGCCAGCAGCTTGGTCCGGTCCACGGGCTCAGTCCCGCAGCGAGCCGGACAGCTGCAGCAGCTCCACGAACGCGTCGACGCCGCTCGGCACCGGCCAGTCCAGGTCCCGCATCGCCGCGAGGTCGGCGGCGGCGCGGGCCGCCACGTCGGGCACGCCCGCGTCCACGGCCTTGGCCAGCACCTCCCAGCCCGCCTCCCAGCGCCGCCGCGACGGCCGGGACTGGACGGCCGACACCACCGCCGTCAGGAACGCGAGCTGCCGGTCGCCCCGGTCGGGCAGCGCGAACCGGCCCGGGTCGGCCAGCACCCGGTCGGGGTCGGGCAGGTCCAGCTCCTCCAGGTAGGCCAGCAGCTCCAGGCCCGCGCCGTCGCCGACCGCGCCGACCACCGCCGCCGCGACCGCCTCGGAGGCCGCGCCGGTGGCGTACCCGGCGGCCAGCAGCCGCAGCGCCATCTCCCACGACCGGGGCGACGGCCAGGCCCCGCCGCGCGCCTCGGCGTCGCCGGGCAGGTGGTGCACCAGGCCGGGCCGGGCGGTGAGGAACCCCGACACCGCGCCGCGCGCCCTGGCGACGGCCGTGCCGACGCGGCCCGGATCGACCACCGGGAACCCGGGCTCGGGCCAGGTCCCGGCCATGCCGCGCGCGACCGTGCGCGGGTCGTGCGTCCAGCGCAGGTGCACGAACCGGTTGGCGAGCGGCGGGCTGAGGTGCCAGCCGTCGGCGGCGCTGGAGGGCGGGTTGGCCGCCGCCACGACCCGGACCGGCTCGGGCAGCGTCAGGCTGCCCACCCGCCGCTCCAGCACCACCCGCAGCAGCGCGGCCTGCACGGCGGGCGGCGCGGACGACAGCTCGTCGAAGAACACCAGCCCGCGCCCGGCCGCCGCGAGCCGCACCGCCCAGTCCGGCGGGGCCATCGGCACGCCGGTGGCGGCGGGGTCGTCGCCGATCACCGGCAGCCCGGCGAAGTCGGACGGCTCGTGCACGCTGGCGATCACGGTCTCCAGCGGCGCCCGCAGCCCGGCCGCCAGCCGCTCCATGCCCGCCGACTTGCCGATGCCGGGCTCGCCCCACAGCAGCACCGGCAGGTTCGCGGTGACCGCGAGCGCCAGCGCCTCCAGCTGGGTGCTGCGGGCGGGCTCGGTCCGCCAGGCGCGGGCGGCGCGGTTCAGCTCGTCGGCGGCGGCGAGGGGGTCGTGCGCGGGAGTGGTCATGCGTCGCTCTCATCCTGGTCGGGCACGTCGGAGCCGATCTCGGGGTGCTCGCGGGCCACCCGGTCGCGCAGGAAGGCGAGGTGGCGCAGGTCGTCTTCCAGGTCGGGAGTGAGGTGGGCGGGGTCGATCTCCACGTCCACGTCGGCGGCGGCGCACGCGCCGCGCCAGTCGCCGGCCGCCCGCCGCTCGGCGGCCTGCTCGATCATCCGGCGCGGCACCGCGTACCGGCGGGTGCGCGACCACCCCTCCAGCTCCTCGCTCTTCACGGCAGGAAGTCCAGGTCGGTGCGGCCGAGCCGCCGCGCCCACTCTGACAGCGGACGGCCGTCGGCCTCGGTGACGCGGGTGTTGGCGCCCGCCTCGACCAGCGCGCGCACCGCGTCGGCCGATCCGTGCTCGCGCACCATGACCTGCAGCGCGGTGCGCCCGTCGGCGTCCGGCACGTCGATGTCCAGCCCGGCCTCCAGCAGCCGGGGGAGCAGCGCCCGGTGGTCCAGCAGGTGCGCGTGGTGCAGCAGGGTGCGCCTGCGCGTGCCGCGCACGTGCGCGTCCACCCCGGCGTCCAGCAGCCACAGCACGCCGGCGGTGTCGCCGTGCTGCGCGCGCAGGAACAGGTCGCGCACCTGTTCGCGCAGCTCGCGCGGCAGCCAGCCCCACCCGTCCTTCCAGGCGAGCACGACGGCGGTGCAGCCCGAGACCGCGCCGCCCAGCGCGCGCAGCGCCTCCTCGCGCCGCTGCTCCTCGGGGGTGTGCGGCACCTCCAGCCGTCCCTTGCGCAGCACGACCAGGTGCTTCTCGCCCTGGCACCGGACCCGCAGCGGCTCGGGCGCGGTGGGATCGGGCGGGCCGACCGGGCGTTCGGCCGGGGGACGCTCGGGGAACAGCGCGTCCCGGACCAGGGGGTGCAGGTCCTCGGGCGCGAGCCGCCCGTCGTGCAGCAGCGCCAGGTCGGGATGCCGCTGCCAGGCCGCCAGCGGGACGCAGGGCGCGCCCTCGGCGCCCGGCGGCGCTTCGCGGTGCAGCCGCAGGTCGTCCAGGGTCAGCGTGAGGCGGGGCTTGGCGTGCGTCCACAGCACCGCCCCCGGCACGCCGGCCTCGCGGAGCCTGGCGATCTCCCGCGCCAGCAGCGTCAGGTCCGCCCGCATCGCCCCCAGCAGCTGCGCCCAGTCCCGGTCGCTCGTCCCCGGCTCCGCGCACACCTCCGCCAGGCCCACGGCGCCGAGAGCGGCCTCGAACTCACCGCGCTCCTGGAGGCTCCGGACCCACTCGGCGAACACGACCGGATCGTCACGGCCGGGGGCGCCGTCCGGCAGCTCGCGCCCGGTCAGCGGCGCGCCGTCGGCACGGAAGCCGGGCACCCGGTCGCCGCCGTAGCGGGTGCGCAGCCCGGCGGTGTGCCGGGCGTCCCACAGGCAGCGGTGCCCGGCCCAGTCCTCGGCCGCGACGACGGCGTGGCTGCCGGGCGGGCCGTCGCCCGGCGGCGTGCCGAGGCGCAGCCGCAGCCGCTGCGGGGCCTCGCGCGACGGGGGAGTGAGCACGTGCAGCGTCCGCCCGCCGTACTCGCCGAGCAGCAGCGCGCGGTGCGGCACGATGAGGCACGACTCGGACGCGAAGCGCGGCAGGTGCCAGCGCAGCAGGTCGGGGGCGAGATGCCGCAGGTCGTCTTCCAGGTCGGGGGTGAGGTGGGCGGGGTCGATCTCCACGTCCACGTCGGCGGCGGCGCACGCCCCGCGCCAGTCGCCGGCCGCCCGCCGCTCGGCGGCCTGCTCGATCATCCGGCGCGGCACCGCGTACCGCCTGGCGAGCGCCCAGGCCGTCTGCTCGGCTTCGGCGAACGAGTCGAACGGCTTCGCCCCGGCCGGGACGGACAACGATGACACGTGACTCCTCGGTGGATCAGGGGTGACGCGGGTTCCTGACGCTACCGGCGGGGTCTGACGGAAACGTAGCTCTTTTCCGGCGGCGAAGAGGCCGCACGGAACGCGACAGAGACACGGGTCTCGTTTGGCCCGCGCGTCACGGGTAGGGGCCCTGGTGCGACGCAGACGCTAGGGAAGGGCAGAGATGACCACGGAGAAGGTTCCGCACGCCGACACCATCGGGCTGGGCACGCCCCAGGGCGACCCGGAGACCACTCCGGCGCGGGTGCACGAGGACAGCGAGCGGACGCGCGACAACCTGGACGGCCACGGCGTCAAGGACCGGGTGGTCGCGAGGATGCCCGAGAACGTGACCGAGAAGGTGACCGGCAAGAAGGCGTGGTCGGGCGCCGGTGTCGCCGGAGTGGCGGCCGGGCTGGTCGCGGTCGTGCTGTGGCGCCGGCACGCCCGCGCCAAGGCCACGCGCTGGGAGCTCGCCAAGGCGCGGCTCGGCACCGCCGCCACCAGCGCCAAGGCGACGGCCGGGCCCGTTCTCGGCACCGCCACGGCGAAGGCCGGCAAGGCCGGGCGCAAGGCGGGCAAGGCCGGCGCCGCCAAGGGCAGGGCCGGTGCCGCGAAGGCCAGGGCCAAGGCCGCCGAGACGGCCGCGCGGGCCCGCTCCTGACCCGTTGAGAGCCCGTGACGGGCGGCGGGGCGCTGGCGCCCCGCCGCCCGTTCAGCCTTCCTTGGGCCGCCAGGTGCCCCGGTCCACGTCCAGCGACTCGGGGACGTGCAGCCGCACCATCGTCCGCGCCGTGCCCGCCGGGACGCCGCGCGGCGTCAGCAGCGACACCCCCGCCATCACCGCGAACGCGATCGGCACCGACCACGCCGCGGGCTGGGCCAGCAGCGCGCCCGCCGTCCCGTCCGGCGTGCCGCCGACGATCGTCCACAGCACCGCCCCGCCCGCGGTCGCCCCGCCGGTGACCAGCCCGGCCAGCGCCCCGGCCACCGTGAGCCGCCGCCACCAGATGCCGAGCACCAGCAGCGGGCAGAACGTCGAGGCCGCCACCGCGAACGCGAGCCCCACCACGTCGGCCACCGCCAGCGCCCGCGCGGCCAGCGCCAGCACCAGCGGCACCGCCAGCGCCAGCACGGCCGCCAGCCGGAACGACCGCACCCCGCCGCGCAGGATGTCCTGGCCGATCACCCCGGCCACCGACACCGCGAGACCGGAGGAGGTGGACAGGAACGCCGCCACCGCGCCGCCGGTGACCAGCGCCGTCAGCAGGTCCCCGGTCGCCCCGCCCACCAGCCGCCCCGGCAGGGTCAGCACCACCGCGTCGGTGCGGCCGGTCATCAGCAGCTCGGGGGTGTACATCCGGCCGAGCACCCCGTACAGGGCGGGCATCAGGTAGAACGCGCCGAGCAGCGACAGCACGATCGCGGTCGTGCGGCGCGCGGCGCGCCCGTCGGGGTTGGTGTAGAAGCGCACCAGCACGTGCGGCAGCCCCATCGTGCCGAGGAACGTGGCGAGGATCAGCGAGTAGGTGCCGTACAGCGGGTTGTCGCGGCCCGACAGCGGCCGCGCCCACTCCCGGCCGGTGCGCGCGGGCAGGTCGGCCACGTGCGGCACCGCCGCGCCCGCGGGGAAGGCCACGACGGCGTCCTTGCCGATGCGGTGCGTCCCGGCGGTCAGGGTGAGGGTCCGGCTGCGCAGGTCCGCGCCGTCCAGCCGCCCGGTGACGGTGACCACGGCGGGCCGCTGCACCCGCACCGTCACCGCGGCGCCGACCGTGACGGTGGTGCGCTCGGCGAACGCCGGCGGCGCGTCCCGGACGAGGCCCGGCGCGTCGTCGTAGCGCCAGGCCAGCAGCAGGAACACCAGCGGCACCGCCAGCGCGGTCAGCTTCAGCCAGTACTGGAACGCCTGCACCAACGTGATGCTGCGCATCCCGCCCGCCAGCACGCTGACCGCCACCACCGCCGTGACCAGCACCGCGCCCGCCCACACCGGGATGCCCGCCACGGTGCGCAGCACCAGCCCGGCGCTCTGCAGTTGCGGCATCAGGTACAGCCAGCCGATCAGCACCACCAGCGCGCTGGTGACCCGCCGCACCGCCGCCGACTCCAGCCGCGCCTCGGCGAAGTCGGGCAGCGTGTAGGCCCCCGACCGGCGCAGCGGCGCGGCGACCAGCACCAGCAGCACCAGGTAGCCGCCGGTCCACCCGACCGGCAGCCACAACATGTCGGCCCCGTGCGCCAGGATCAGCCCGGCGATGCCGAGGAACGAGGCCGCCGACAGGTACTCCCCGCCGATCGCCGAGGCGTTGCGCAGCGGCGACACCGTGCGCGAGGCCACGTAGAAGTCGGAGGTGGTGCGCGACAGCCGAGGCCCGAGCGTGCCCAGCACCAGCGTGGCGACCAGCACCAGCGACACCGCCGCCATCCCGGACGAGGCGGTCACCGGACGGCGTCCCGGTCACCGGCGACCGGCGCCGTCCCGGTCACCAGCTCGGCGAAGTCGCGCTCGTTGCGCTCGGCGTGCCGCACGTACCACCAGCCGCCCGCCACGAACGCCGGGTACATCGCCCCGGCCAGCACCAGCCACGCCAGCGGCACGCCCAGCGGCGCGAGCGACCGCACCCGCGGCGCCGCCGCGAACAGCAGCGGCAGCCCGCCGATCGCGGCCGCCGCCACCGCGCACACCAGCAGCGCCAGCCGCAGCTGGGCGCGCATCAGCGAGCGCATGTACACCTCGCCCAGCCCGGTCTGCTCGTCGATCTCCCGGGCGACCGACGGCGCGCGCCGCCGGGGCGCGCGGGTGCGCGGGCTGGTCACCAGCACCCGCGGCGGCGGCCCGGCGGCGCCCACCGGCCGCCCTCCGGCGCCGAAACCCGCGGGCCCGCCCATCGCGCCTCCTTGTGATCCACATCACAGACGCCTTACAGGGTGCCGACAGCGGCGGTCAGCGTCAACCCACAGCGACCGAACGGTCACACCGGGGCGGCGTCAGGAGGCCGTCACGCCCGGCCGGAACTTGGGCAGCCGCAGCGTCACCTTGGTGCCCGCGCCGGGCGCGGTCTCCACCGCGAGGCCGTAGTCGTCGCCGTACACCTGCCGGAGCCGCAGGTCCACGTTGGCCAGGCCGATCCCGGCCGACGACTCCCCGGACTCCTCGGCCTCGCCGTCGCCCGACAGCACCAGGCGCAGCCGCTCGGGGTCCATGCCGACCCCGTCGTCCTCCACGCTGATCGCGCACTCGGACCCGGCGTCGGCGGCGACGATGCTGACGCGGCCCGAGCCCGCGCCGTCCTGGAGGCCGTGCCGGACCGCGTTCTCCACCAGCGGCTGCAGGCACAGGAACGGCACCGCCACCGGCAGCACCTCCGGCGCGATCCGCGCGGTCACCCGCAGCCGCCCGTCGCCGAACCGCGCCCGTTGCAGCAGCAGGTAGCGGTCGATGGAGCGCAGTTCCTCGGCCAGGGTGGTGAAGTCGCCGTGCCGCCGGAAGGAGTAGCGGGTGAAGTCGGCGAAGTCCAGCAGCAGCTCGCGGGCCCGCTCGGGGTCGGTGCGCACGAACGAGGCGATGGTGGTCAGCGAGTTGTAGACGAAGTGCGGCGAGATCTGCGCCCGCAGCGCCCGCACCTCGGCCTCCATCAGCCGGGTCCGGGACCGGTCGAGGTCGGCCAGCTCCAGCTGGGCGTCCACCCACCGCCCGACCTGCTCCACGGCCTGGATGAGCCCGGCCGGGACGCCCTCGCCGTAGGCGGCCAGCGCGCCCACCACCCGCTCGTCGGTGGTGAGCGGAACGATCACCGCGCGCCGGATCCGGCAGTCGGCCCGGCCGCAGCCGACCGCGTCCGGCCCCAGCACGGCGGTGCGGCCGTCGGCGGCGGGCCCGGCGGCGTGCGCGGCCGCACCGTCGGCGTGGTGGCCGCCCGCGCCGTCCCAGGCCAGCAGCCGGTCCCCGGCGGTGATCGCGACCGCGGCGGTGCCCAGTAGGGCGCGCAGGTGCCGGGCCGCCTTCTGCGCGCCCTGCTCGGTCAGCCCGGCGCGCAGCGGCGGCGCGGCCAGCGAGGCGGTGTGCAGCGTCGCGAAGGTGGCGCGGTCGGCGGGGCCGCCGAGAGGCCGCCGGCCCCGCGCGTGCAGCGCCAGCGCCGCCAGGCCGGTCGGCACCGCCCCGGTGGCCATGGCCAGCAGCACGTTCATGCCGCCACGGTAATGGGGCGGGGACGGCCGTGCGGGTCACACGGCGCTACAGGGTCACGTGACCCAGAAGCCCCGCCCGCACGGGCCCGCCGCTCACACGGGGGCGCGGCTCGTCTCCCAGGCCCGTTCGGCCAGGATCGAGGCGCCGAACATCCCGGCCCGGTGCCCGAGGGCGGCCCGCACCAGGGGCGGCGGGGCGCGGAAGGTGAAGCGGTCGGCCAGCCGCGCGGTCAGCGGGACCAGCAGCCGGTCGCCGCTCTCGGCCAGCCCGCCGCCCAGCACCACCACCGCCGGGTCCAGCAGCATGGTCGCCGCCGTCAGGGCGTCGGCCAGCGCGTCCAGGGCCTCGTGCCAGACCCGCAGCGCCGTGGGGTCCCCGGCCTCGGCGCGCGCCAGCACCTCCTCGGTGCGCAGGCCGGTGTCGCCGTAGCGGCGGGGGAGGGCGGCGGCCGAGGCGTAGACCTCCAGGCAGCCGCGCTGCCCGCACGGGCACGGCTCGCCGCCGGGCCGCACCACCATGTGCCCGATCTCGCCGCCCGCGCCGGTGGCGCCGGGATAGGGGGAGTCGCCGATCACCACGGCGGCGGCGATCCCGGTGCCCAGCGGCACGAACAGGAAGTCGCCGCGCCCCCGGCCCGCCCCGTAGGCGGCCTCGCCGAGCCCGCCGGTGCGCACGTCGTGCCCGACGCCGACCGGCATCCCGAGGCGGGCGGCGAGCAGGTCGCGCAGCGGCACGTCCCGCCAGCCGAGGTTGGCGGCGTAGACGGCGGTGCCGGTCGCCTCGTCCACGATGCCGGGCACCGCGATGCCCGCCGCGACGGGAGCGCCGCCGGCGGCCCCGGCGGCCAGGTGCTCGGCGAACGCGAGGATCTCCTCGACCACCGCGTCCGGGCCGCGCTCGCGGCCGGTGGGCCGGGCCTCGGCGGCGACCAGGGCGCCGTCGGCGGCCACCAGGCCGCCCTTCATCGAGGTCCCGCCGACGTCCAAAGCGACAAAGGTGTTCATATGCTCCCATCCGCCTAAGGCTCAGCGAGCATAACCGCCCTCTGACCCCCCGCACGAACAGCGGCTACACCTCTTGGGGGGCGCCGACGGTGGAGTGCTCGGCGATCAGGCGCATGGCCGCCTCCCGGTCGCGCCGGTCCAGCGCGTCGATGAGGTCGGCGTGCAGGCGGTAGCGCTGCCGGATGTAGGAGGGCAGCGGCTGCTCCTCCACCGGCCGCACCGACAGCGTGTGCGTCTCGATCAGGTCGAGCAGGTTGCTGTAGAAGGTGCGCAGCAGCGAGTTGGGGCTGGTCGCGGCGATGCGCGCGTGCAGCCGCCAGTTGGCGTGCACGAACGCGACCGCGTCGGTCTCGTCGGCGGCCCGCTCCATCTCCGCGAGGTGCCCGCGCATCTCGGCGATGTCGGCGGGGGAGGCGTGCCACAGCGCGTCCTCGATCAGCAGCGGGTCCAGCGCGTCGCGGACGCGGATGGCGTCGGCCACGTCGGTCTCGGCGGCGTCCAGGGCGAGCATGGAGTTGCCCAGGCGCACCATCGGCGACTGCCGGGCGGCGAAGATCCCGCCGCCGGGGCCCGGCCGCAGGGTCACCAGTCCGCGCGCCTGCAGCAGCCGCAGCGTCTCGTTCATCGTGCCGACCGAGACCCCGCAGGCGGCGCGCAGCTCCTCCCGGGTGCCGAGCCGGGTCCCGGGCTCGGCGCCCGCCACCAGCGCGGCGATCTTCTCCGCCGCCTGCTCGGCGCGTTTGAGCCGTGCGCGCTCGGCGCCCATCCCGGCCTCCCTGTGCCCGCTCCACTGCCGTCCCGAATTCTTTATGAACAATAGCAAGGGCCGGGGCGCCGGAAACGACGAAACCCCCCAAGCCGTAAGGCTTGGAGGGTTTCCCGAGGTGGTGGGCGATACTGGGATTGAACCAGTGACCTCTACCGTGTCAAGGTAGCGCTCTCCCACTGAGCTAATCGCCCGTGACGTGCCCCTGGCTGGGGTTCTCACGTGGAGGTGGAGACGGGATTTGAACCCGTGTACACGGCTTTGCAGGCCGTTGCCTCGCCTCTCGGCCACTCCACCAGCGAGCGGAAGACGGGATTTGAACCCGCGACCCTCACCTTGGCAAGGTGATGCTCTACCACTGAGCCACTTCCGCTTGCGGCTGCGGGGTTTCCCCCGGCTCGCAGGGATAACTCTAGCGGAATCCGGGAGTGGTTGTGCACGTCGGCGGGTAGGGGTGAGGGTTGGCGCGCGGCCGGCGGCCGGGTCGGGTCCGGGAACGCGAAACGGCCCCATCCCGAAGGAGGGGGCCGTTTGTGCGGTGGAGCGGAAGACGGGATTCGAACCCGCGACCCTCACCTTGGCAAGGTGATGCTCTACCACTGAGCCACTTCCGCCTGCCCGGGGCGTGCCCCGCGCTTGCAGGACCAACTCTAACGGATGTTGGGACCACTCGCGAAAACGTGGGGCACCGCGTGCGCCGAACGGGCCGGCTCCGGGGCCGGCGCGGCGGCGTTCGCCGAAGTCAGCGTGGACTCGGCGTGCAGGTCGTCCCAGAAGGCCAGCTCCTCGTCCTCCTTCAGGTGGGCGATGCGGCCCCAGAACTCGCGGTCCTCGGCCTGGTGGGCGGCGGCCAGCGACAGCGCGGGCATGACCGTGGTGTGGGAGTCGGCCTCGTCCAGGTCGGCCGGGGTGAGGTCGGCGGGCAGCTCGACCGGGACGGCGGGGCGGTGGTGCTTGCCGCGCTTGCGGACCCGGATGGGCGGCGCGGTGGGCGCCTTGGCGGCCGCGGCCTTCCCGGCGGCCAGCGCGACGGTGCCGCACAGCACGAACGCCAGCAGGCCGCCGAGCACGACCTCCTGGTGGGGCACGACCGGCTGGGGGTGGGGGGAGCTGTCCTGCTGGGTGCGGACGGCCTGGACGGGGGGCTGGCCCGTGACCGCCTCGACCGGGGCGGGGGCGGCGTGCTTGGGGGTGTACTTCTGCTCGGTGCGCGGCTCGACCTTGATCTTGCCGGGGTAGCCGAAGCCGGCGATCTGGTCCATGTGCCGGACCTTGCGCATCAGCTTGTAGCCGTCGGCGTTGGCCTCGATGGTGTGGATCTTCTTGCCGTCCACCCGCTCGACCAGCCCGACGTGGTCGATCCGGTCGATGTCGTTGGAGCCGTTCCAGTCGAAGAACACCAGCGCGCCGGGGACCGGCTCGGCGCCGAAGGCGTCCTGCTTGTCGAACCACTCGGCGTGCAGGACGGTGGAGGCGAACTGCCCGGCCTGCTCCTCGACCCCGGCCTTGAAGGCGGCCCAGGCCAGGAACATGTCGCACCAGGGCGCGGTCTTGAAGTAGCTGTCGTTGTCGCGGTCGACGTTCTCGCCGTACCAGTCGCCGAACTTGGTGTAGCCGTCGCCCTTCTCGGTGTAGCCGAGCTGGTCCTTGGCGATCTCCAGCAGCTTCTTGCCTACCGGGTCCGTCTGCATGTCGCTCCGTAAGCTCCCCTGAGCCCGCGGTGGCGGGCGTGGTGTTGCGGGCCAGGGACGCCTGACCGCCCGGAAAGTCACCGATCAAGGTCACGTTCCGATCTCGAGGAAATGTAGCCGAGGTAAAAACCCGGCGGCAAGAGCTTCCGGATGAAGTGGTCGATACGGACTATGGGGGCGGTGGTCGGAGGGGGTTAACGGTAGTTATGTGTAACCACGGGGCAAAACGGTCACAGGGCATGGCGCGGCACGAAGCACCTTGAGCGCGACCTCGCCCAGGAAGACCCGGTGCGCGGCGGCGTCCTCGCTGCTGGCGCACACCAGGATCTCCCCCTCCAGCCAGTCGGCGTCGCCCAGCGCGTCGGCCACGTCGTCGCCCTCGGCCAGCTCCGCCGACACCTCCTCGGCGGGGAGCCCGGAGGAGTCCTGGGCCAGCCGGATCGCCAGCGCCAGGTCGTCGCGCAGCCGCCCGCGGGGCGCGTCGCCGATCGCCAGGGTGAGCAGCCGCAGCGGCACCCCCAGCGTGATCGCGGCGATCGCGGCGCGGGTGACGGCCTCGTCGGCCTGCGGGCGCTGCACGTACATGACGGTGATCCGCTCTAGTCCCTGCGGTGGGGGCGCGTAGTCCGTCGGGGCCAGCATCACCGCCTCGGTGGCCGAGTGCAGCAGGTTGTCGGAGGTCGAGCTGACGCCGATGCGGCCGCGCGCCCCGCCGGGCGGCGAGCCCACCACGATCAGGTCCGCGCCGACCTTGCCCGCCAGCGACGACAGGCCCCGGCCGACGCTGCGGCTCTCCTGGACGGCGAACGCGGCCGCGACGCCTTCCAGTCGCTCCTCCAGCAGGGCGCCGGCCTGCTCCAGCAGGGTGTGGGCCTCGCCGGCCGCGGCCACCCGGTCGGGCGGGTGGACCACGCCGACCGTGAGGCGGCCGCCGGTGTGCCCGACGATCGCGCCCGCCAGCGCCAGCGCCTCGCGGCCGCCCGCGTCCGGCGCGTATCCGACCAGGACGTGTTCTCCGATCATGTACGCATCCTTCCCGATCGGGCCGGAGTCGAGACGTTCCGGGCCGGCCGCGCCCTTGACGATCTTCCCGGACCGCCGATCCGCCCCCGCGGCCCGCCGGGCCCGGTGAAGTCTGGGGTAGATTCTGCGCACCTGAGACGTATGAGCTATTTGGGGGAATTGTGGCTCTGGCGCGCGAGCTGCCGGATCTGGTCGCCGGTCGATGGGTCGTCGACCCGGTCCACTCGGAGATCACCTTCACCATCCGGCATCTGATGACCACGGTGCGCGGCAGCTTCGCCGCGTTCGGCGGGGACATCGAGGTGGGGGAGGACCTGCTCGCCTCGTCGGCGCGCGCCGAGATCGAGATGGCCTCGCTGGACACCCGCAGCGCCGAGCGGGACGCGCACGTGCGCTCGGCCGACTTCCTGGACGTCGACCGCCATCCCGTCATGAGCTTCGCCTCCACCGGCGTGGAGCGCGCCGCCGTCGGCCGCCGCGCCCGCCAGCCCCGCTACCACGTGGACGGCATCCTGACCGTCAAGGACACCGGCCGCCCGGTCCGGCTGCTGGCCGAGTTCCACGGCGTCGGCCCCGACCCCTGGGGCGGCACCCGCGCCGGCTTCACCGCGACCACCGCCATCAGCCGCCGCGACTTCGGCATCGAGTTCAACGTCCCGCTGCAGGGCGACAAGATGATGCTCGGCGACACGATCGCGATCCAGCTGGAGATCCAGGCCGTCCTGGAGGACGGGCCCGCCGGGGGCTGACCCGCCGCGCGGAGGCGTGAGCAGAGGCCCGGCCACCGCGCGAACGCCTGACCGGCCCGGCCGGGCGAGGCCGACCGCGACGGGCCGGACCGCGAAGCGACAGGGCACGCGCCAAGACACGGTCAGGGCGCGAGCCGCCAGGCGAGCGCCCAGGGCCGGGGTTTCATTGGACGCGGGCGAGGGCCAGCAGGTCGCGCGCGGGGCCGGCCGGGCGGCGGCCCGCGGGCCAGACCGCGCGCAGCGGACGGCGCAGGTCCAGGTCCGGCACCGGGACCACCACCAGGCGCCCGCCCGCCACCTCGTCGGCCACCGCCAGCTCGCTCAGCACCACCGGCCCCGCGCCCGACAGCGCCGCCGCCTTCAGCGCGGTCGTCGAGCCGAGCTGCAGCAGCGGCGCCGCCGCCCCGCCGTGCGCGGCCAGCGCCCGGTCCAGCACCTCGCGGGTGCCCGAGCCCTCCTCGCGCAGGATCAGCGGCGTGCCCGCCAGCTCCTCGACCCCCACGCCGCCGCGCCGCCGCGCCCAGCGGTGGCCCGGCGCCACCACCACGACCAGCCGGTCGGCCGCCACCACCGTCCCGTTCAGCCCCGACGGGGTGCGCACGCCCTCCACGAAGCCGAGGTCGGCCGCCCCGCTGCGCACCACCTCGGCGACCCCCGTGGAGTTGGCGGTGCGCAGCGTCACCGCCACCTGCGGATGCGCGGCGCGCAGGGCGAGCAGCCAGTTCGGCACCAGGTACTCGGCGACCGTCAGGCTCGCCACCACCCGCAGCCGCGCGTCGCGGTCCTCGCGCAGCGCGCCGATCCCGGCCTCCAGCGCCCGCGCGGCGTCGATCACCTGCTGCGCCCACCCGGCCACCAGCGTCCCGGCCTCGGTGGGCCGCGACCCGCGCGGCGAGCGCTCCAGCAGCGCCACGCCGAGCTGGGCCTCCATCGAGCGGATGCGGGCGCTGGCGGCGGGCTGGGTGACGCCCAGCTCGGCCGCCGCGCGGCCGACGCTGCCCAGCCGCACGACCGCGAGCAGCAGCTCCAGGGCCGCCAGATCCGGCACCCGCCGCGCGACGCTCATAACCCCAGCTTATGCCCTCATAGGCCGATGACCTCTACTGATCCCGATCAGACCGGTGCACGGTGGAGATATGACGATCTCCGCACCGTTCCGCTCGCTGGGCCCCAACTGGCACGCCTGCGTCATGGGCACCGCCATCGTGGCGACCGGCGCGCACGCGCTGCCGGTCCAGGTGCCCGGCCAGCGCGCCTTCGCGGTGGCGGTCTGGGCGCTGTCGCTGGCGCTGCTGGCCCTGGTCTGCGCGGCCCGCGCCGTCCACCTGGTCCGGCACCGGGACGTGGCCCGCCTCCACCTGGCCGACCCGGCGGTCGCCGTCTTCTACGGCTGCCCGCCGATGGCCCTGCTCGCGGTCGGCTACGGCACCCTCACCGTGGGCGCCGGCGTGCTCGGCGAGCACACCGCCGTCATGC
Organism: Spirillospora sp. CA-253888; assembly: GCA_050936435.1. Lineage (GTDB taxonomy): Bacteria > Actinomycetota > Actinomycetes > Streptosporangiales > Streptosporangiaceae > Spirillospora. Next base: position 589,189 of record JBNJMT010000001.1, on the reverse strand, counting down.
TGGACGCCGCGCTGTGGACGGCCGGGACCCTGTACGCCCTGGCGGTCGCCGCCGGCGTCCCGTACCTGATGATCACCCGGCACGACCTCCCGCCGGGCAGCGCCGCCCCCACCTGGCTGCTGCCCGTGGTGGCCCCGATGGTCTCGGCGGCGCTCGGCCCCGCCCTGATCCCGCACCTGCCGCCCGGCCAGCCGCGCCTGACCATGCTGTACGGCTGCTACGCGCTGTTCGGGCTCAGCCTGCTGGCGACGCTCGTGCTGCTGCCGGGCATCTGGTCGCGCCTGGTGCACCACAAGCCCCTCGCACCAGCCCTCACCCCGACGCTCTTCCTGGTGCTCGGGCCGCTCGGGCAGTCCACCACCGCCGCCGGCCAGCTCGCCGACGCCGCGGCCGTCGCGCCCGCCCACGCCGACGCCCTGCGCGCGTTCGCGGTGCTGTACGGCGTCCCGGTCATGGGGTTCGCGATGGTGTGGCTGGCGCTGGCCCTGGCGGCGAACGTGCGGGCGCTGCGCGGCGGGATGCCCTTCGCCATGACCTGGTGGGCCTACACCTTCCCCGTCGGCACCTGCGTCACCGGCGCGGCCGCCCTCGCCCGGCACACCGGCCTGGCCGCCCTGGCGGCCCTGTCGGTCGCCCTCTACCTGCTGCTGGTCGCCGCGTGGGCGGTGGCCGGGGTCCGCACGCTGCGCGGCGCGCTCGGCGGAACGCTGCCGGCCCCCGCCCCCGTCCCCGCCCCCGCCCGCTGAGATCCTGACAGCGGCCCCTGCGCTGTGTAATGATCCAGTCGCGAACGGTCCAAGAAAGAGTACGATGCTGACCGACGTATCCCCCACGGCGCAGCGGCGCCGGGCGGCGGAGGCGACCACGAGGCGGTGGTGGTGTCGCTCATCAGCATGGAACGGCGATCGGGCCGGCTGCCGGCGGAGCTCACCAGTTTCGTGGGCCGCCGCACCGAACTCGCCGAGATCCGCAGCCTGTTCGGGCGGTGCCGCCTGGTGACCCTGATGGGTCCCGGCGGCGTCGGCAAGACCCGGCTCGCCGTGCGCGCGGCCGCCGCCCTGGAGGCGGCCATGGACGACGGCGTCTGCTTCGTGGACCTGTCGTCGCTGCGCGAGCCGGGCCTGCTCGCCCAGAAGGTCGCCGAGGAGCTGGGCGTCCTCGACCTGGAGCCCGCCGCCGCGCTGGACGGCCTCGCCCTGGTGCTGGCCGAGCAGCGCGTGCTGCTGGTGCTGGACACCTGCGAGCACCTGGTGGACGCCTGCGCCCTGCTGGCCGAGGTGCTGCTGCGCGCCGCGCCCGGCCTGCGGATGCTGGTCACCAGCCGCCAGCCGCTGGACGTCACCGGCGAGCACACCCTGGTCGTGGCGCCGCTCGCCCGCCCCGAGGAGGCCGGCTACGACCCGGCCCTGCCCTGCGAGGCGGTGGAGCTGTTCGCCGAGCGCGCCGCCGCGGTGTCGCCCGGCTGGCGGATCACCGACGCCAACCGGGCCTCGGTCGCGCTGCTGTGCCACCGCCTGGACGGCATCCCGCTCGCCATCGAGCTGGCCGCGGTGCAGCTGCGCGCCCTCGCGGTCGAGCAGCTGGTCGAGCGCCTGGACCGCCGCATCCTGAACGTGCGCGGCCGCCGCACCGCCCTGCCGCGCCACCAGACGCTGCGCGCCGCCATCGACTGGAGCCACGAGCTGTGCACGCCGCAGGAGCGGCTGCTGTGGGCGCGGCTGTCGGTGTTCGCCGGGGACTTCGCCCTGGAGGCCGCCGAGGAGGTCTGCGGCGGCGACGACCTGTCGGCCGTGCTGGACGACCTGTCGGAGCTGGTCGCCAAGTCCATCGTGCTGCGCGTCGACCGCGACGGCACCGCCCGCTACCGGATGCTCGACACCCTCCGCGAGTACGGGGCCGAGCGGCTGGAGGAGCTGGGCGAGACCACCGCGATGCGCGACCGCGCGTTCGGCTGGTACGCCGCGCGCCTGCGCCGCGCCCACGCCGAGCTCGGCACCGACGCCCAGCCCCGCTGGGGCCACTGGTTCCGCCACGAGCACGCCAACGTGATCGCGCTGCTCGACCACGGCATCCGCACCGCCCCCGCCGACCTGCTCGTCGAGACGGCCCTGGCGCTCGGCCGCGTCCTGGCGCTCGGCGGCATGATCGGCGAGGCGCGGCACTGGATCACGCGCGTCCTCGACGGCCGCGGCCTGCGCGAGCGGGTCTCCGCCGAGCCGATGGCGCTGGCCGGGCTGCTGGCCGTCCTGCAGAACGACCTGTCCGGCGCCGCCGAGTGCCTGGCGCCCGCCGAGGAGCGCGCCCTGGCCGGCGGCGACCGGTGCGGCCTGGCCTACGTCCGCGAGGCGCAGGGCGTGGCGGCCCTGTACGCGGGCCGCGCCGACGAGGCCGTCCGGCTGCTCGTCGAGTCGGCCGACCTGCACTGCGACGCCGGCACCGACGACGTCCTGGTGCCGATCACGACGGTGTTCCTGTCGACCGCCTGCGCGCTGGGCGGCGACACGGCCGGGGCGGCACGCCACGCGGCCGAGGCCGTCGAGGTCACCGAGGCGGCGGGCGAGCTGTGGTGCCGCTCCTACGCCCAGTGCGTGCACGGCATGGCGCTCGTGCTGGGCGGCGACGCCGAGCAGGCGCTGCCCTGGCTGCGCGACGGGCTGCGCATCAAGCGCGACCTCGGCGACCGGATGGGCATCGCGCTGGCCCTGGACATGGTCGGCGCCGCGCTGATCACGCTGGGCGAGGCGGCCCCGGGGATGCGGCTGTTCGGGGTGGCCGACCGGCTGCGCGAGTTCACCGGCACCACGCTGTTCGGGCCGCTGCACTCGACGCTGCGGGAGCTGTACGAGCAGACGGCCCACGACAAGATCGGCGCGGAGGACGCGGTGGCGGCCCTGCGGGCCGGCGCCCTGCTGGAGATGGACCGGGCCGTGGCGGTGGCGCTCGGCGAGGCGTCCGGGCCCGGGGCCGCCGCGCCCCGCACCGGGCCGTCCCGCGCCGAGCCGTCCCGCGCCGACGACCCCGGCGACCGCGCGCAGGCCCGCCGCGAGCTGACCCCGCGCGAGCTGGAGATCGCCGGGCTGGTGGCCGAGGGCCTGTCCAACCGGGAGATCGCCGACCGGCTCGTCATCGCCAAGCGCACCGTGGACTCGCACGTCGAGCACATCCTCGGCAAGCTCGACTACTCCTCGCGCACCCAGATCGCCGCCTGGTACGCCCGCCTCCACTGACGCGGCCGCCCGCCCCGCGCCGAGATAGGTAGGCAAGATGGGCAGTCCTACGTATGCGGTCCGCCGCGCCCGTCCCTACCTTCGGACCATGGACGGCACGGCATCGGCACGGGAGCGGGAGGCGGGCGGCAGGACCTGCTTCGCTTGGGAGGTCCAAGAGGACATCCGGGGCGGGCAGCGCCTGGGCCCCTGCGGGGTGAGCGGCAGCGAGCCCGGCGCGGTACGGGCGCTGACCGAGGCGCTGGGCGGCGCGGCGCCCGGAGCGGTCGGCGAGGTCTGGGCGGCCCGGCCCAGCCAGACCCGCGCGGCGGTGTTCGTCTACGAGGGGCTGGTCGCGCGGATCGTGGTGGAGGGCGCGGCCGCCGCGAGCCGGCGCACGGCCAGCTCGGCGTAGAGCGCGGCCCCGTCGGCGAGCACCCCCTCGTCGAACGCGGCGTCGGGGGCGTGGTTGTAGGGGGCCGTCCCCGGATCGCGGTCGGGCGGGCACGCGCCGAGCGCGACGAACGCGGAGGGCACCTCCTGGCACACGAACGAGAAGTCTTCGGAGGCGGGCAGCGGCTGCGGCGCGGTGAGGAACCGCTCCTCCCCGTACACCTCCCGCACGGTGTCGCCCGCGAACGCGGCCTCGGCGTCGTCGTTGACGGTGACGGGGTAGTCCTGGACGTACTCCACCTCCGCCTCCAGGCCGTGCGCGGCGGCGATGCCGCGGACCAGCTCCACCGCCCGGTCCTTCAGCCGCAGGTGCGCGATCTCCGAGAACGACCGCACGGTGCCGGTGAAGCGGGCCCGGTCGGAGATGACGTTGTCGCCGGTCCCGGCGTGGAAGGTCCCGATGGTCAGCACCACCGGGTCGAACGGGTCGAAGGCGCGGGTCACCATGGTCTGCAGCGCGGTGACCATCTCGCAGGCGGCCGGCAGCGGGTCGCGGGCCAGGTGCGGCAGCGAGCCGTGCCCGCCCGCCCCGACGACCGTCACCCGCAGCCGGTCGGCGGCGGCCATGATGGGCCCGCCCCGGGTGACCGCCAGGCCGCTCGGCAGGCCCGCCGACAGCACGTGCAGCGCGTAGGCGGCGACCGGCCGGTCCCCGGACGCCTCCAGCAGGCCCTCCTCCAGCATGATGCGGGCCCCGCCCGCGCCCTCCTCGCCGGGCTGGAACATGAGGACGACGTTGCCGGCGAGGGCGTCGCGCCGCGCGGCCAGCAGCCGGGCCGCGCCCACCAGCATGGCGGTGTGCAGGTCGTGGCCGCAGGCGTGCATCCGTCCCTCGACGCGCGAGACCAGGTCGGCGTCGCCGCGCTCGGTGACCGGCAGCGCGTCCATGTCGCCGCGCAGCAGCACCGTCGGGCCGGGCCGCGCGCCGCGCAGCACGGCGGTGACCGAGCTGAGCCGCTCGCCGGTGCCGATCTCCAGGGGCAGCCCGTCCAGCGCCGCGAGCACCTTCTCCTGGGTGCGGGGCAGGTCGAGGCCGAGCTCGGGTTCGCGGTGCAGGGACCGGCGGAGCCTGACCAGGTCGTCCTGCAGCTCGGCGGCGTCGTCGCGCAGCGACATGGGTCTCCTCCTCGGGGGGTCCTGGTCGCACGCTACTCCGGGCTACTCGCCGACAGTGCCGTCCATCAGCTCGCGGACGACGTCCAGGTGCCCGAGGTGCCGGGCGTACTCCTGCAGCACGTGGAACAGGATCCAGATCAGCGACGGCGGCGCCTCCGGCCCGGTGAACCGCCCGCCGTGCGCCGCGAAGGCGTCGAGGTCCGCGCCCGCCACGATCTCCCGCGAGCGCTCGCAGGCCGCCAGGAACGCCGCGCGCAGCTCGGCGAAGGTCTCCCGCTCCGGCACGTGCCAGCGGTCGTCCGGGCCCCGGTCGCCCCACGGCTCGGCGACGGGCTCGGCCGAGAAGCCCCACTGGAGCCACCGGATCTCGACATGGGTGAGGTGCTTGAACAGCTCCAGCGGGGTCCAGCCGGACGGCAGCGCGCTCTCCCGCAGCCGCTCCTCCGGCACGCCGTCGAGCTTGCGCAGCAGCGCGTCCCGGTAGAAGTCGAGGTAGCCCGACAGCAGCGCGCGCGGATCGGTGAGGGTGCCGGGCGGCTCGGCGGGAGGTTCGATCGGGATGACCATGCCGGCGACCCTAGTACGCCCTCACCGCCGGTGGGCGCGCACGTCCTTCAGCAGCAGGTGCGCGTCCGTCAGCCGCGCGGAGTCCTTCAGCGAGCGGTAGATGCCCCACTTGGGCGCGACCCCGGCGGCGCCGTGCCAGGTCGCCAGCCCGTCGCGCGCGGCGTCGGCCACCGTCCGCCCGGCGTCGTCGGTGACGCGCCAGCGCACCCGGCCCTCGGCCGCGTACCGGATCTCCAGCTCCACCGTGCTCCAGCGGCCGCGCAGCGGCGCGAGCTCGCCCGAACCGACCAGCACCCCGGCGTGCAGGGCGTTCAGCTCGATCGTGTCGCGTCCGCCGCGCCGCCGCAGCGAGATCGCCAGCACCGGGCCCGCGCCGACCGCGAACTGCTGGTGCACGTGCGTGAACGAGGTCGTGGCCCGCAGCGCCCCGGTCAGGTACCACGACCAGGCGAACCGCCAGGTCTCGCCCTCGGCGGCGCGGCGCTCCCGGCCCCCGACGCGCATCCCGGCGACCTCCTGGCGCTGCCGGTCGGGATAGGTGTCCACATCGCGGGGGTGATGGACGTCGAACCGCCACATGGTGCCCAGCGCGCGGATGTGCGGGACGCCCGGGTGGGAGCCCGCGCGGTCGTCCTCGATCCGGGCGAAGCCGCGCAGGCCGTCCCGCCGGGGGTCGGGCGCCCACTCCGGACGCGTGCCGCCGCCGGCGGCCAGGACGTGCGCGCTCATCACGTGGCGGTCCTTCGGTCGGGATCGGGGGCCGGCCATCCTCTCAGCCGAAGGCGGTGCGGGCCAGCCAGTGGTCCAGGAGCGGCCGGTCTCCGGCGACCTTCACGTGCGGGTCGTCCGGGCCGATCCGCCGGGTCAGCACCAGCAGCAGGTCGGTGGCGGGGCCGCGCACGGTGACCTGGCCCGCCGCGCGGGAGCGGTCGCAGACGACGCCGCCGGGCGTGCGGGTCAGCAGCCAGCCGGGCAGGTCCTTCTCGGCGGGCAGGAAGCAGAGCGTCTCGCCCTCGCCCTTCAGCTCGGCGAGCGCCGGGTTGAGCGAGGCCGTCAGCGGCGAGGTGATGAGGTCCAGCCCCTCGGTGACGGCGTCGGCGGCCAGGTCGGGCTCCAGCTCGTACGGCCCGCCCACGCCGAGGACGGCGTCGGCGCGGTGCACGACGGTGTCGTGCAGCATCCGGCGCAGCCAGAACGAGGCGGGGCGCGGACCGAGGAACGACCACAACATCGCCTGGCCGCCGTTGCGCTCGACGGCCTCGATGAGCCGTTCCGCGCCGTCCGTCAGCCAGCCGGCGCGCTCGCCCGGCGCCTCGGGGACGTCCACCTCGTCCTGGGGGAGGGGGCCGTCGGTCACGCCCCGCTCCACCATCTCGGCGGCCCAGCGCTGGGAGCGGCCGACGTGCGAGGCGAGGTCGCGCAGCGTCCAGCCGGGGCAGGTCGGGACCGGGGCGGCCAGGTCGGCGCCGCCCACGGTCCTGGCGAAGCCGGAGGTCTGCTCGTGCAGCCACTCGGCGAGGCGGGCCGTGCTCGGAACGGTCATCGTCGTCCCCTTTCGGGTGGGCCGGTGCGGATGCCCGTACCGTAGGAGTTCCACCCGGGTGGAGGTTCAAGTGACTGTGACGGGCGACACGTCCGGCGGGGCGACGCTGGGCATCGGCGATCTCGCGGCCCTCGCCGGGGTGCCGGTGCGCACCGTCCGCTTCTACTGCGACGAGGGGCTGCTGCCGGTGCGGCGCAGCACCGGCGGGCACCGCCGCTTCGACCCCTCGGCGGTGGACCGGCTGCGGCTGGTGCGGCGGCTGCGCACGCTCGGCCTCGGGCTGCCCGCCATCGCCGCCGTGCTGACCGAGGAACGGTCGCTGGCCGAGGCGGTCGCCGCCGAGCGCGCCGCGCTGGACGTGGAGCTGGCGGCGATGGCGTGGCGCCGCGCGTCGCTGCGCGCGGTGGAGGACGCCCCGCCCGCCGACCGCGCCGCCCGCCTGGAACTGCTGGCGACCGTCGAGAGCGGCCCCGCCGCCCGCGACGTGCTGGAGGGGTTCTGGCGGTCGCTGATCGTGGCCGAACTGGACGACCGCTACGCCGACGGCTTCGTGTACCTGAGCGTCCCCGAACCGCCCGCCGACCCCACTCCGGCGCAGGTCGTCGCCTACGCGGGGATGGTCGCGATCGCCGCCGACCGGTCGCTGCGGCGGCGGATGCGGGCGCGCGGCCGGGTCAACGCCGCCGTCATCTCCGACGAGGGCCAGCTGATGGAGGGCGTCGGCGAGGCGTGCGCGCTGGCCGCGCCGATCGTGGCCGGGGGAGGGGCGCCCGGACCGGGCCCGGCGCTGACCCGCTTCGTGGAGACGCACGCCGCCGTACGGGGCGGCTCGGACACCCCGGCCTTCCGGCGCGAGCTGCACACCGAGCTGCGGCTGGACCAGGACCCGCGCGTGGACCGGTACTGGCGGCTGCACGCCGAGGTCGCCGGGGACCCCGTGCTTCTCGGCACGGTCCACACCTGGCTGCTGGACGCGCTGGGCCGCCGGGTGGAGCTGGAGGAGCGGGGCGCCTAGACGGTGCCCGCGCCGCCCGGCCTCCCGGCACGGATCGGGAAACCGGGCGATGACGCGATCGTCGGCTCAGGCGGGCGGGAGCGCGATCACGGGCTCGGCCGGGCGGGAGCAGGGCCGGACCGAACCGGACGTGCTCACTTGCCGTCGGCGGCCTCGCGCAGGCTCTCGACCGGGTGCGGCCCCTCGGTCTGCAGCCGGTACTCCTCGCCGAACTTCTCGCGGTGCATGTCGATGACGCGCTCCGACGGGGGCTTGGTGCCGTTGTTGACCGCCTCCTGCATCTTCTCGAACCGCTCGTGCGCCTCGCGCACGTACCCGGCGCCGAGGGTGGTCAGGTCGATCTGCGTGGCGAGCAGGTGGCGCAGGTAGTCCTTGTTGGGCTCGAAGGTGACCGACGGCGGCAGCTCGGGCGCCAGGACGCTCTCGGGGTCGCGGCCGTCGTGGCGGCGCATCAGGTCGCAGGCGATCCGCAGGTGCTCCAGCTCCATGTTGAGGTGCAGCTCCCAGATGGCCTTCACCCGGGGGTCGCTCTCGGTCTCCATGAACGAGTGGTACATGTAGCACTCGTTGTACTCGTGGTTGACGAGCCGCTCCCACCAGGTCTCTCCCGGGTCCACCAGGGACTCGTAGTGGGTGACGTGCTCCTCCTCGATGAGCCCGATCTCCTGGTAGAGCTGGCGGGCGATCGGCTCCATGTAGAGCGGGCCGACGTTCATGTAGTAGTTCATCGTCTGCTGCTCGGACGACATGACCGTCAAGGCGTGCAGCTTGGAGATCGGGTCGGCCTTGGTGCGGTCGTAGGGATCGCGCAGGTTGTCGACCGGGTCGCGGTGCTCGACGATGGTGGGCCGGCCGGGCATGACCTCGGTGAGGCCGTCCACGATCTTCTCGGCCTTGCGGTGCTCGATCATCTCGTACAGGTTGGCGTACCGGTACAGGTGGTCGAAGTCCTCCAGCACGCCGAACTCGTAGGCCTGCCTGAGGTAGGGGTCGGGCTCCATCCGCGCGATCCAGGCGGTGAGGTCCACCGCGACCTGCTCGTAGGAGAGCGTGGTCTCCAGGACCGACGCCTGGCCGGGCAGCAGCCAGTTGACGACCTTCTGCTGCTGCTGCTCGATGTAGCGGACCCGGGCGAGCTGCTCCTTGACCTCGCGGTCGGGGCAGACCCGGTTGAAGTGGTGGCTGAACATGATCGCCTCCACCTCGATGCCGTTCATCGTGATGATGCGGCACTTGGTGTAGGGATCGCTGCGGTCGGGGTCGACGGGGGTGACGTCGAGTTCGCTCCAGTTGCGAAGCTGGCGCTCCAGCGGGATCCCGCGGTGTTCCAGTGGGTTGAACGACATGCAGATCGCCTTCCGCAAAAGCTGGTTGTGGGACAGGCGCCCTACCCGGAATGGGGGGTTGTGCACATCGGGTCCGAGAAGTTTGATCGTTACTTTATGTACATACTTCATAACTTTCTGTCCACAAAGTCAACTCCTGGTGCGACCCGGTTTACGTGGTCCCGCCCGGGTAGGGGGACGGTCCCACGATCCAGGACCACGCCACGGAGAGGCCCGCCATGAAGAGTCCCAGCGCCGAAGCGCCCGTCGACAACGTCATCGACCTCCTGCGGCAGCAGCACGGGCAGATCAGAGACCTGTTCGGCCTGGTGATGGTCTCCGCGGGGGACGAGCGCCGCGACGCGTTCCGGGAACTGGTGAAGCTGCTGGCGGTGCACGAGACCGCCGAGGAGGAGATCGTCCACCCCCGAGCCCGCGCGCTGCCGGGCGGCGACGGGATGATCGACGACCGGCTGGCCGAGGAGCGGGAGGCCAAGGAGGTGCTGTCGGAGCTGGACGGCATGGACACCGACGACCCCGACTTCCTCCCCAAGCTCGACAAGCTCCGCATCGCGGTGCTGACCCACGCCCGCGCCGAGGAGCGGTACGAGTTCGACCGGCTCCAGGACGAGTTCAGCGACGCCCAGTTGAAGGCGATGGCCGCCGCCGTCAAGGCCGCCGAGGCGACCGCCCCCACCCACCCGCACCCCGGCACCGAGAGCGCCACCAAGAACATGCTGGTCGGCCCCATGGCGGCGATCATGGACCGGACCAGGGACGCCCTGCGCAACGTCAAGGACAAGTAGCAACCCCACGGCCCGCCCCGGCCCCCCAGGGCCGGGGCGACCCGGATCGGGAGCCGGAATAGACCTTTGGTCCTCCATGTTCGGTAGGGTAGTTGAAACTTCTATCAACATGGAGGCGGGTCTCATGCAGTTCGGGATCTTCAGTGTCGGCGACGTCACGCCCGACCCGACCACCGGCCGGACCCCCTCGGAGGCCGAGCGGATCAAGGCCATGGTCGCCATCGCCCGCAAGGCCGAGGAGGTCGGGCTGGACGTCTTCGCGACCGGCGAGCACCACAACCCGCCGTTCGTGCCGTCCTCGCCGACCACCATGCTCGGCTACATCGCGGCCAAGACCGACAGGCTGGTGCTGTCCACCGCGACCACGCTGATCACCACCAACGACCCGGTGAAGATCGCCGAGGACTACGCGATGCTCCAGCACCTGGCCGACGGCCGGGTGGACCTGGTGATGGGCCGTGGCAACACCGGCCCGGTCTACCCCTGGTTCGGCAAGGACATCCGTGACGGCATCGCGCTCGCCGTGGAGAACTACGCGCTGCTGCACAAGCTGTGGCGGCAGGACGTGGTCGACTGGGAGGGCCGCTTCCGCACCCCGCTCCAGTCGTTCACCGCCACGCCCCGCCCGCTGGACGGCGTCCCGCCGTTCGTGTGGCACGGCTCGATCCGCAGCCCGGAGATCGCCGAGCAGGCCGCCTACTACGGCGACGGCTTCTTCGCCAACAACATCTTCTGGCCCAAGGAGCACTACCAGCGGCTGATCGACCTGTACCGCCGCCGCTTCGAGCACTACGGCCACGGCAGCGCCGACCAGGCGATCGTGGGGCTCGGCGGCCAGGTGTTCATGCGCAAGAACTCCCAGGACGCGATCCGCGAGTTCCGCCCCTACTTCGACAACGCCCCCGTCTACGGGCACGGCCCGTCGATGGAGGAGTTCATGGCCGAGACCCCGCTGACGGTCGGCAGCCCCGAGCAGGTCATCGAGCGCACCCTGAAGTTCCGCGACCACTTCGGCGACTACCAGCGCCAGCTCTTCCTGATGGACCACGCCGGCCTGCCGCTGAAGACCGTGCTGGAGCAGCTCGACATCCTCGGCGAGGAGGTCGTGCCGGTGCTGCGCAAGGAGTTCGCGATCGGGCGTCCCGCGCACGTCCCGGACGCGCCCACCCACGCCTCCCTGCTCGCCGCCAAGGACGGAAAGGAAGCGGTGACCCGATGACCACCCGCACCCTCGCAGTTGTCTCCGCCGGGCTAGGCCAGCCGTCGTCCACGCGGCTGCTGGCCGACCGGCTCGCCGGCGCCGCCGCCGACGCCCTGCGCGGGCAGGGCGCCGAGGTCGAGCTCGTGCCGGTCGACCTGCGCGACCACGCGCACGAGCTGATGGACAACATGCTCACCGGCTTCCCCGGCGGGAAGCTGCGCGAGGTGCTGGAGAAGGTCGGCCGCGCCGACGGCCTGATCGCGGTGACCCCGGTCTTCAACGCCTCCTACAGCGGCCTGTTCAAGTCCTTCTTCGACGTCCTGGAGCCGGGGACGCTGGAGGGCGTCCCGGTGCTGCTCGGCGCGACCGGCGGCACCGCGCGCCACTCCCTGGCCATCGACTTCGCGATGCGCCCGATGTTCGCCTACCTGCGCGCCCACGTCGTGCCGACCGGCGTGTACGCCGCGTCGGAGGACTGGGGCAGCAACGGGACCGCCGAGGGAACGGACGCCCTCACCGAGCGCGCCGCCCGCGCCGGAGCCGAGCTCGCCGCCGTCATCGGCGGCACCGCCCCGGCCGTGAAGCCCGACCCGTTCGACGAGCCCGTCCCCTTCGAGGACCTGCTCGCCGGACGCTGAGCCCGCCGGCACGAGCCGCCCGCCGTTCCCCGGAACGGCGGGCGGCTCGCGTTTCCCGGCCCGGCGTCACCCTGACCCGTCCAGCGGGCCCATGTCCGCCTAGGATCCGCCCATGACGAGCGACGAGCGGGAGATCACCTCACCCATCGACCTGTGCAGGCCGGACGGCACGCTCGACCCGGCGGCGGTCGGCTGGTCCCGCACCCCGCTGCACCGGTGCGGCCTGCGCGGCTGGGGCCGCGGCAAGCGCTGGGAGTACTGGTGCCTCACCACTCCCGAGCACCTCATCGCGATCACCGTGAGCGATCTGGACTACCTGGCCCTCACCTCGGTCTACTTCCTGCGCTACGGCGGCACCGAGATCGAGCGGACCGCCGTCGCGCCGCTCGGCCGGGGCGTCCGGCTCCCCGACAGCCTGGACGGGGCCGACATCACCGTGCGCGGACGGGTGAACGCCGCCATCCTCCGCGACCCCGAGGGCACGCGCCTCCGCGTCGCCTGCGACACCCCCGAAGGCCCCCTGAAGGCCGACCTGCTGGTGGAGTCGCCGCCCGGCCACGAGACGCTCAGCGTGGTCATCCCCTGGAGCGCCCGCCGCTTCCAGTACACCTCCAAGCACACCGCGCGCCCCGCGTCCGGCACCGTCACCCTCGGCGGCGCCTCCTACGACTTCGCCGGGGCCTGGGGAACGCTCGACCACGGCCGGGGCCGCTGGCCCTACGACACCCTGTGGAACTGGGGCGCGGCGTCGGGCCGCAGCGACGGCCGCACCGTCGGCCTCCAGTTCGGCGGCAAGTGGACGGCCGGCACCGGCATGACCGAGAACGCCCTGTGCGTGGACGGCCGCCTCAGCAAGATCGGGGAAGAGCTGGTCTGGGAGTACGGCGACTTCACCGAGCCCTGGCGGATCACCGCGCCCGCCTCCGGCGAGGTGGACCTGGTCTTCACCCCCTTCCACGAGCGCACCGCGCGGATCAACGCGGGCGTCCTGCTCAACGACACCCACCAGTGCTTCGGCCACTACTCGGGGACCGTCCGCCCCGACGGCGGCGACGAACTCCGGGTCGATGGCCTGCTCGGCTGGGCCGAGCAGGTGCACATGCGCTGGTGACCCGGCCGGGCCCGGTCCCTTCCCCCTAGCCCCGGGGGCCCTTGCGGGCCACCGCCCCGTAGGCGTCCACCGGCTCGTCGGTGTCGCCCTCGTCGGGGCGCCATCCGGTGAGGGGCACCAGGCCGGGCTCCACCATCTCCAGGCCCGCGAAGTACTCGGCGATCTGCTCGGGCGAGCGCAGGTGGTAGGGCATCCCGCCCGCCTCGGTCAGGCGGCGGCAGCCGCGGACGACGGCCTCGCCGGTGTCGGTGCCGTCCCACAGCACCAGCAGGCTCCCGGCCGGCACCGCCGCCATCGTCCGCCGCACGATCGAGCGCACGGTGGCGTGGTCGGCCTCGTAGCCGAGCACCCCCATGAACATGACCGCGACCGGCTCGGAGAAGTCCAGCACGCGCGCGGCCTCGGCGAACACGCGCACCGGATCGTGGTAGTCGGCCTGGAGGAAGGCGGTGCGCCCCGCCGCCGAGGTCGGCGTCATCAGGGCGCGCGCGTGCGCGAGCACCAGGTCGTCGTTGTCCACGTACACCACGCGGGACTCCGGCGCGACGCTCTGGGCGACCTGGTGGGTGTTCTGCGCGGCGGGCAGGCCGGTGCCGATGTCCAGGAACTGCCGCACGCCCTCCTGCGCGGCGTACCGCACGGCCCGGACCAGGAAGCGGCGCGACTGCTTGGCCATGGTGACGATGCCGGGGTAGACGCCCGCCACGGCGTCGCCGGCGACGCGGTCGGAGGCGTAGTTGTCGCGGCCGCCCATCCAGTAGTTCCACATCCGGGCCGCGTGCGGGCTCGGGCCGCCGCTCGCGGCGGGCTGACGGGCGGGCATGTCGGGGGCGTCTCCTCAGGCGTGCGGATGATCTATCTTGGCGCCGATGCGCGGCCGCGGGAAGGGCCGTGATCGAACCGAGTTCAGCCCGCCGCCCGCCGCAGCCCGTTGATCGTTTCGGCGTGCAGCGCGGACCGCCCGGTGTCCTGGGCGTACTCGGCGAGCGCGGCGCTCAGGAAGACCGCCAGCACCCGCGCCCGCAGTTCGGTGCCGGGGGAGACCGGCCCGTAGGCGTCCAGGAAGGCCGCCCGGTCGTCGCCCGCGAACGCGGCGTAGGCGAGCGACAGGTCGACCGCCGGGTCGGCCAGGCACAGGTCGCCCCAGTCGATGACGCCGCCGGCGCGCCCGTCCGGCCGCACCAGCAGGTGCCGGACGTGCAGGTCCCCGTGCACGATCACCGGCGGCCCGTCGCCCGCGCCCGCCCTCTCGCCCTCGGCCAGCAGGTCCGTCACCGCCGCGACCGGGCCCCAGCCCTCCAGCCGCGCCAGCCGCTCCCGGGCCATCGGCGCCCGGACGCCGGGGTCACCGCGCTTGAACGGGTCGTGCGGCAGTTCCACGTCGATCGCCGAGCCGTGCAGGGCCCGCAGGAACGCCCCGGCGTCGGCGGCGAGCGGCCCGCGCGCGCCGTCCGGCAGACCCGCGTCCACCAGCTCGCGCCCCGGCACGATCCGCGCCGCCCAGAACGGCCACGGGAACCGCTCCGACGGCTCGCCGACCACCTCCGGCACCGGGACCGGCAGCGGCAGCCGCCCGGCCAGCCGGGGCAGCGCGGCGATCTCGCGCTCCACCCCGGCGACCGCGATCCGCCGCCGGGGGAAGCGCAGGACCCACGCGCCGTCGGCCAGGAAGACGGTGTTGTCCCACCCGGTCGCCAGCGGCCGCACCCGCTCGAACCGCCCGCCGAACAGCGCCGCCGCCTCCGCCTCGTCCACGAAGACCTCGGGGTCCCACTCCCGCGCGCCCGCCATGCGGAGAGGGTGTCACATGAAGCGGCGGATCAGCCGCTCCTTGACCTTGCCGAACGGCGGGTAGACCGTGCGCACCGTGTCCGGCGCGAGCGGCTTGTCCAGCACGGCCTTGGCGTGGCTGAACGTCTCGATCGAGTGCCGCCCGTGGTAGGCGCCCATCCCGCTCTCGCCGACCCCGCCGAACGGCAGGCCCGGCACGGTCAGGTGCGCGTTCGGCAGCCCGAAGCCGACCGCGCCCGAGGACGTCTCGGTCAGCACCCGCCGCCGCGTCTCCTCGCTGCCGGTGAACGCGTACAGCGCCAGCGGCTTGTCGCGCTCGTTGACGAACGCGAGCGCCGCGTCCAGGTCGGGCACCCGCAGGATCGGCAGCACCGGCCCGAAGATCTCCTCGCGCATCACCGGCGCGTCCGGCGCGACGTCGGCCAGCACGGTCGGCGCGATGTAGCGGGACGCCCGGTCGGTCCGCCCGCCGGTGACCACGCGCCCGCCGTCCAGCAGCGCCGCCAGCCGGTCGAAGTGGCGCTCGTTGACGATGCGTCCGTAGTCGGGGCTGCTCTGCGGGTCGGCCCCGTACATCTCCTCGACCGCCGCCGCCAGGTGCCGCTCCAGCTCCGGCGCGGTGCCGCCGATCGCGAGCACGTAGTCGGGCGCGGTGCAGCTCTGTCCGGCGTTGAAGAACTTGCCCCACGCGATGCGCCGCGCGGCGGTCGCCAGGTCCGTCCCGGCCTCCACCAGCACCGGCGACTTGCCGCCCAGCTCCAGCGTGACCGGCGTCAGGTGCCGCGCGGCCGCCGCCATCACCACGCGCCCCACCGCGCCGTTGCCGGTGTAGAAGACGTGGTCGAAGCGCTGCTCCAGCAGCTCGGTGGTCTCGGGCACCCCGCCCTCGACCACGGCGACGGCGTCGCCGTCCAGGTACTCCGGCAGCAGCCGCGCCAGCGCCGCCGAGGTGGCCGGGGCCAGCTCGCTCGGCTTGAGCACGACGCAGTCGCCCGCCGCCAGCGCGCCGACGATCGGCGCGAGCGACAACATGACCGGGTAGTTCCACGGGGCGATGACCAGCACGACGCCCAGCGGCTCCAGCATCGTGCGGGCCCGTCCGGGCAACAGCGCCGCCGGGACCGGCACGCGCCGGGGCCGCAGCCACCGTTCCAGGTGCCGCAGCGTGTGGTCGACCTCGTTGGCCACGAACCCCAGCTCGGAGCTGTACGCCTCGACCGGGCTCTTGCCCAGGTCGGCGCGCAGCGCCTCGGCGAAGGCCGCCTCCTGCTCGGTGACCAGGTCGCGCAGCGCGCGCAACTGCCGCCGCCGCCACTCCACCGGCCGGGTCCGCCCGGTGCGGAAGGTCGCGCGCAGCCGCTCCACCGTCGCCGCGCCTGATCCCTGCTGAATGCCCGCTTCGCCGTGCACCGCGCCTCCTGGGTCAAAATGCAACGCTCCGTTGCATTTTGACCGTAGCCCGCGCCCCGCACGAATCGCAACGCAACGTTGTGTTGCCTTAGTCTCAGCGCCATGACCACCGCACGCGGGCCCCGCCGCAAACGGCAGATCTTCGACGCCACCCTGCGCGCGCTGGCCCGCGACGGCTACGACGCGATGACCGTCGAGGGCATCGCCGACGACTCCGGCGTCAACAAGACGACGATCTACCGCTGGTGGCCCTCCAAGTCCGCCCTGCTGGGCGCCGCGCTCGTCGACGCCCCGCTGCTGGACCTGCCCGTCCCCGACACCGGCACCCTGCGCGGCGACCTGGAGGCGATCACCGGCTCGCTGGTCGGCCTGCTCACCGACGAGCCGTCCGGCACCGTCGCCTGCGCCGCCCTGGGGGCCGCCATCGGCGACCCCGGCCTGGCCGCCCGGTTCAAGGACTTCTTCACCGACCGCCTGGCCCGCGAGCGCCCCGTCGTGGACCGCGCCGTCGAGCGCGGCGAGCTGCCGCCCGGCACCGACCCGATGCTGCTCATGGACCTGCTGGCCGGGGCCGTCTGGGTGCGCGCGGTCTTCCGGGGCCTGCCCGTGGACGGCGACTTCGCGCGCCAGGCCGTGGCCGCCGTCCTCGACGGCGTCACCGCGCCCTGACGCGGGCCCCGCCGGAAGCGGGGCCCGCATCACGTCAACCGCGCTTGCGGGCGGTGACCAGCAGGTACTCCCACTCCATGGCGCCGTCGCCGAGGTCGTGGTCGCGGACCAGGGCGGCCAGCTCCTCGTCCAGCGCGGCGACCCGGTCGGGATCGCCCGCGATGTTGCGGTAGACGGCGATGGTCGGCCCGTAGCGGGCCTTGAAGAAGTCGCGGAACTCCTCGGGCTTGCCGAACCGGTCGATGCGCACCGAGCGCCGCACCGCCTCCAGCCCCTCGACGCGGTCGCCGAGCAGGTCGCGCACGTGGTCGGGGTCGCCCCACAGCGGCGGCGGCTGCGCGCCGGGCGGGGGCGGCGGCGCGTACGGCTTCATCACCGTGAACATCCGCCCGATGAACCCCTGCGGCGTCCAGTTGACCAGCCCGATCGTCCCGCCGGGGCGGCACACCCGGACCAGCTCGCCGGCGGCCTCGCGATGGTGCGGGGCGAACATGACCCCGACGCAGGACAGCACCGCGTCGAACTCGGCGTCCCCGAACGGCAGCGCCTCCGCGTCGCCCTGCCGCCACTCCAGCTCGGCCCCCTGCGCGGCGGCGTCCACGCGCCCGATCTCCAGCAGCTCCGGCGTCAGGTCGGAGGCGACGACGTCGGCCCCGGCCAGCGCCGCCGGGATCGCGACGTTGCCGGATCCGGCCGCGACGTCCAGCACGCGCTGCCCGGCCCCCACCCCGCACGCCTCCACCAGCACCGGACCCAGCGCGGGGATCACCTCTTTGGCCACGGCGGCGTAGTCGCCCGCCGCCCACATCGCGCGGTGCTTGTCCTTCAGCGCGCGGTCCGCCTCGTTCTTCTCCTGCATGACTGCTCCTCCGGAGTCCCGTTGACTCGGCAGGACGGATGGCGCGCCGTGCGCGCCGCGACCGCCGCCGGCCCCCGCCGGCGCGTTCCGGTCATCTCGTCCCCCGTACGTCCACCGAGGCTAGGAACGCGGGGGTTCGGCACCTAGTACCACATCTGTACTGGCCGGGGCGGCAAGGCTGGCCTAACCTTCGTCAATGGGGTCGTCGTACTACCAGTTCTGCCCCGTGGCCAAGGCGATGGAGCTGCTGGACGAGCGCTGGACGCTGCTCATCGTGCGCGAGCTGCTGTCGGGGAGCCGCCACTTCAACGAGGTGCGCCGCGGGGTGCCGCGGATGTCGCCCACCCTGCTGTCCAAGCGCCTCCAGCAGCTCGTGCGCGCGGGCGTGGTCGAGCGGCGCGAGGTCGGCAACGAGGTCCACTACGAGCTGACCGGACCCGGCCGCGAGCTGCGCCCGGTGGTGGAGGCCCTGGCGGTGTGGGGCACCCGCTGGGTGGGCGAGATCGGCGACCGGGACCTGGACCCGCGCCTGCTGATGTGGGACATGCGCCGCCGCATCGACCACGGGGCCGTGCCGCCGTCGCGCACCGTGGTGTGGTTCCGCTTCCCCGAGGTGCCCGCGGGCAGCCGCGACTGGTGGCTGGTCATCCACCGCGACGAGGCCGACGTCTGCGACTTCGACCCCGGCCACGAGGTCGCCGTGACCGTGACGGCCGTGCTGCGCTCCCTGGTCGGGGTCTGGCGCGGCGACCTGACCTGGGCCGCCGCGCTGCGCTCGGGCGACCTGAGCCTCCAGGGCCCCGAGGCGCTCCGCCGGAGCCTGCCCGAGTGGTTCCTGCTGATGGAGACCGCGGCCGTCCCGCGCCCCTAGACCCCGGCCGCGCTCGGAGCGTTCAGGAGCGCTGGCCGGGCCGGTCGACGACGGCGGCCTTGAGCACGCTGCCCCAGGTGATGACGTCCCCCTTCCGCACCCTGCTCTCGCCCAGTTCGGGAGACCCCACTTTCTGGTCCCTGACGACGATGGAGCGGGAGCCGAGGTACTCGTAGCTGTCCGGGTCGATGAAGATCTCATCGCGCTGGTAGCCGCCCTGGAGGTGGTAGAGGGTGACGCCGCGCCGACCGGCCAGGTCGTGGCTGCGCGGCTCGTACCCGACGCCGGGGATCTTGGCCATCGCGCCGTACAGGGCGGCGCGGAGCCTCGGCGGCAGCACGCTGTCGCGCATGGCCGACTCGATCCACATGAACGCCTCGCCGTGGCGCTCCTCCTCCGTCTTGGTGACGGTCCTCCAGCCGGGGCCCAAGCCGGTGGTCCCGACCCGCTGGTAGACGCGGGCGAGGATCTGGTCGGGGTCGGTCGGCAGGCTGAGGATGTCGCGGTAGTCCACGCCGCGCTCGGAGCCCTTGTGGAGGGCCAGCTTCCCGTCGCGGTAGTCGGCGTAGCCCCAGTCGTCGAGCCGGGACCACACCTCGTTGACATGGGTCTTCTTCGGCTTTCCCCGCAGGTACGGGCCGCCGTCCACGGCGGTCTGGGCGCTGACGCTCTTCATGTACGCCCACTGCCGGGGCCCGAACGCGGGGGCGCTCGTGGCGGCCGCCTTGATCGCCGCGTTGCTGGCCAGGTCCCGGGCGTTGGCGACCGGGCGCAGTTGGGCGGCCGCCGGGCTGTCGGGCCGCTCCTCGTCGGCGCCTCCGCCCGTCAGCGTCACCACCAGCGCCGCCGCCGTGGCCGCGCCGACCAGGCCCAGACCGAGCCTGATCCCTCGGGCCGGGCGTCGGAACCGCGCCCTGTTCCCGGCCGGTGCCTGCCGCATGTGGGCGGTCAGCCGGTCGCGGGCCCAGGTGACGGTCTCCGGGGCCGGGTCCGGCAGCGCGTCGTGCCGGTCGCGCAAGGGCCGCAGGTCATCCATGGTTCATCGCCTCTCGTGCCTCGGGGCCCAGGGTCTTGCGGAGTTTGCGCCGCGCCCGGCTGATGCGGGAGCCGACGGTTCCGACCGGGATGTCGAGGGCATGCGCCACCTCGGCATAGCTGAACTGGGCGCACACGACGAGCATCAGCGCGTCGCGGTCGCCCTTGGACAGCCGCGCCAGGCCGCGTGCCAGCTCGGGACTCACCCGTTCGGCGCTCACCTGCTCGGCGACCCGGTCGTCGTGGTCGCCGGTCTCCTCCCGCACCGCCGAACGGCTCAGCGCGCGGTAGAGCCGGATCTCGCCGCGGCGGTGCCGGCCGATCAGGTTGGTGGCGATCCCGTACAGCCAGGCCCGCGCTCCGGGCCAGGCCGGGTCGTAGCGGTCCCGCTGGTCGAAGGCGATCAGGAAGGTCTCGGCCGCGACGTCGTCGGCGGCGCTCGGGCCGACCCGGGCGGCCGCGTACCGGTGGATCGCGGCGAAGTACCGATCGAAGATCACCGAGAACAGCTCCGGCTCGTGCCGGGCGCGCTGGATGATCGACGCATCGGTCGCCTCCTCAGCCATGCGTGGGGGTGGAGCATGGGTTGCGGTCATACATCCGGCGCCTCTCTGGGAAGTGGTCGGCGCTGATTGCCCGGAACCGGAGATCTTCTTCGCGCTGTGGACGGGGAAGTCCGGCGCACACCGCCGTGTGATCCTGCCGGATGCGCCGGGCGGACCCCGCGCGTTCTGTGGGGATGTGCTGAGCAACGCCCCTCAAAAAGACGAAAAGTCCTCATGAATGCTCTCCGGCTGCTAGATTCGCCCCGCAGGTCGAGCGGGCTTTTCGCGTTGAACGAGGTAGCCAGTTGAACGAGACGGCCGAACACGGTCCCGACGACTCCTCGCGCCCGCGAGGAGGACGGCGCCGCCGCCCCAAGCCGAGCTTGGGCGAGCGGGTGGTGCGCAGGCCCGTCGTGCTGGCCGTGGTGGGCGGGGGAATGCTGCTGGTCGGCGCGACCGCCCTCACGCTGCAGGCGGGCGGCGACGACGGGAACGGTCCGAAGGCGGCTTCCGACTGCGCCGACGGCTGCGCGGTCACGCCGGCCACGAGCGGCGACCCGGCGGGCGAGACTTCGACGCGCGAGGTGGAGGTGCCGCCGCGCGAGGTCAACGCGGCGTCCTCGTCCAAGCCGACCGGGACGGCGTCACCGAGCGCGAGCCCGTCCACGAGCCCGTCCAAGGGCACCTCACCGGGCGCGTCCCCCAGCCCGTCCGCGACCCCGTCGCGCGGCGGCGGACGCGACGGCGGGCGCGACCGCGACCGTGACGGCGGACGCGACGATCGGGACGACGACAGGCACGACGGCGGCGGCAGGCACGACGGTGACAGGCGGCCGTCGGGCGACCGCTCCGCCCTGCGGGCGTTCTACTCCACGAGCCACAGCTGGGGCTCGGGCTACATCGGCTCGCTCACGGTGGTGAACCGGGGATCGAGCCCCGTCTCCAGCTGGCGGCTGTCGGCCTACTTCTCGGGAGCCGAGATCACGGCGGCGTGGAGCAACAGCGGATCGGCCTACAGCGACCACGGCTACAACCGCCTGAGCGGCTCCGGGGGCACGCTGGCCCCCGGAGACAGCGTCACGGTGGGCTTCGAGGCGCGCGGCTACCCCGGCGCCCCGTCCTACTGCAACCTCAACGGCCGATCCTGCTGGGGCTAGGCGGGGGAGACGTCCCTGACGCGGGCGAGGAAGGCGGCGAACGCGTCACGGGTGATGTGCAGGTGGGGACCTTCGGGGTCCTTGGAGTCGCGCAGGCCGATCTCGGGGGCGAGTACGGCCACTTCGACGCAGGACCCGCCCTGAGCGTTGGAGTGGCTGGACTTGCGCCAGAGGGCGGCGACTTCGACGCAGGACCCACCCTCTGAACTGGATCGGCTGGACTTGCGCCACTGCGGAGTGGGCTGGTTCACGGATCCTCCATGAGCGACATGATGAACCGTTCGGTGGCGGAGACTGGCAAAGCCACACTCCGACCTAGATCGAACAGTACTCTCACATCGTGGAGTTCTGAGGGGGCCGCAAACAGGTAACCGCGCCTCAGGGCTGCCTCGACGAAACAGCAGCCTCCTCCTTCAGCGAAGTCGAGGACGATGAAGGATCCTGGGACGTGGAAAGGCGCTCCACTGGGAACGACCTGCACAGTGATGTTCGGCCGCCGTCCCATTTCGAGGATGTGAGCGTACTGATCGAGCATCACTGCACGATCCGCCACAGGCTCACGCAGCGCTGACTCCTTGATCAGGAAAGCTACGTACGGCGGCCTGTCGCGTTCAAGGATGTCCTGACGTCCGAGCCGGATGGCCACCGCATGATCGATGTCGTCAGGGCCGTTCAACGTCTTGAAGTTCGCCCGCATGAAGGCTTCCGTCTGAAGAAGCCCGGGGATGAACAGCGGTTCGTAGATGCGGATGGAGTCAGCCTGCTCTTCTTGGGCCACATACTCTCTGAAGCCACTTGGCATCTTCGGCATGCGAAGGATCTGGTGGTACTGGTCCTCGAAGAAGTCCGTCCTGTGCAGCCCGTCCAGCCGCTTGCTCACATCCTCGTTCGGCAGGCGGCGCATGTTCTCGATCGCCGAGATCAGCTTGGGCGAGACAACGCAGTGAAGCGCTACCTCGGTCTGAGTCAGGCCGTCACGATCGCGATAGCGGCGCATCTTGTGCGCGTAGAGCGCGAACGGGCTTGAGTACGGATCGATTTCGGGCTGGTCGTCCTGCTCACGAAGCATCTTTGCTCCCGGGGGCTACGCAGGGTCGGTAGAAGGTCACCCTCTTCCGGACGATAGACCGGCCGAACCAGAGTTGTGGGCGGATCACGGAAAGTCTCGAACCCACTACTCAAGGAGGTCGGCGATGGATGTCGACGTGCCCCGCGTCTTCGACCGCGCTCCCTCGCTGCCAGCCGACAAAGCCCGCTCGACCAGGCGGATCAAGCTCCTCGCCCTCGCCGGTGCGCTGGACGACGCCGGGCTGCGCGCCCGCATCGTCGAGTACACCCTGCGGCCGTCCCTGCTGCGCTGCTGGGACCCCGCCCAGATGGGCCTCACCCTCGCGGTCACCTGCGAGCAGTCGCAGGGCGACGAGCCGCGCTGGCAGTTCCGTCACCACCCCGGCGGCGAGGTCTTCGCCGACGCCGAGGACGTCGCCGAGCCCGACGACGCTCACGAGGCCGCGCGGCGGCTCGCCGAGATCCTGGGCCGGTGAGATCGGCGTTCGTCCTGTGGGGGCGGGACGTCTGGTGGACGCGGCGCCGGCTCGACCGGCTGGCCCGCGCGGTGCGGTGCATGGGATGGGTCGCCGAACCCCGTTACGGCGATGTGCCGCCGATGTTGCGCGTCTACGCCGCCGACGTGCCGTGCATAGGCGACAGCGTCGTGGCGGTGCGCGGCGTGGACGCGGTGTGGTGGTTCCGGTCCAGCACCGGAACCCTGCTCGCGCCCTGCACCCATCCGGCGTTGGCGGCGATCCGGATGGACGCGTTGCTCACCCCGTGGGTCGCGGCGGCTCGGGCCTCACCGCGAGGAGGTGAGGCCGACCCGTCCTCATGAGGCGACGTGCAGACCGGGGGCGGCTTCCCCCGGGGTGAGCCAGACCCACCCCCGAGCCCTGGTCTCCTTGCAGACGACGTCCACCGCGCGGTAGCGCCCGGTGTCGGTCAGGCCGCTGTAGTCGGCCACATCGCCGAACAGCTCGTCGGACACGATCATGCCGAGGTCGCCGCCGGACCCGTCCAGCATGGCGCGCAGCGCCGCCGAGTCCAGCAGCCGGAACAGGTGGTTGACGGACCTGCCCACCACGCCGTAGGCGTCGCGGTGCACGTATCCGGCGTGCACCGCGAGGCGCAGCCGCATCCGCAGCGGCTCGGTGTACCAGAGGTTGCCGCGCCGCAGCAGCGCGTTCAGGTGGTGCGCGAGCGGGTCCAGCAGCAGGTACGTCGGCACCTGGCGCGGCAGGATGATCAGGGCGCCGTCGCCCCGGTCCTCGCGGTGGGCCGCCTCCCAGGGAAGGCACGTCATCGCGAACGCGCTCTGCAGGAGCGCGTACATCCGGTGGCGGAGCTCGCACTGGACGCGCTCGTCCCGCTGCCGGGAGCCGAACGAGGCGATGTCGACCGCCATCATCGAGGTGTGGGTCCGGACGCCCTCGCGCGTGGGTGCGGGGAACGCCGGAACGGACGGGGCGGGAGGGGGCGACCACACCGCCGGCGGCAGGTCGGCGGGCTGCATCGTCATGTCACATCAGGGCCTTTCCGGTCGGACAGCGGGCGGCGTCTGCGCCGTTGCTCCGATTATCCGATACGTTTTCGAACCCCTTTGTGTTCGGCTGATTGGCGCGCAGCCGTTTGCTTTCCGCGATTTTGCCGTCCGGCACAGTGGCAGGCAACCATTCATCCCATCACAGGCGGGTAACTGGCATCAGGGAACCATGCGTGCTGCCGTCTGGCGGGCGGGTACCTGGCAAAGTGCGAATGCGCCGTAACCGCCGTGACCGCCGGTGCGGCGGAAAAGCGTGGGTCAGGTGAGCCGTCCACGAGGACACTGGCCAGGTGACGGACGGGGACTCGCGGGTTGCCTGGTGGCAGATTGCCAAGTCGCTGCGAACGGCTCTGGCAAAGTGCCACCTCGCTGTTTTACCCTGTGCACATCGAAGGGCGGCCAACGGCGGAGTTGCGCCCCACGGCGAGAGTCAGAAGTGATCTTTGCTCGTCGAGTAAAAGGGACGGCATAGTGGCTCCTTCCGAGTACGGCCCGGTGGTCCAGCGCGCGATCTTGACCAGCGAACTGCAGCGGTTGCGCACCGAGAAGGGCATGACTCAGGAACAGGTCGCCGCCGCACTGGACTGGTCCACCTCGAAGCTGATCCGCATCGAGGGCGGCACGGTCGGCATCTCCACCACCGACCTCCAGGCGCTGCTGCGGCAGTACGGCATCCAGGACGGCGACCCGCAGGTCGCCACCCTCATCCAGGTGGCGCGGGACGCGCGCAGGCGCGGCTGGTGGGCGCTCTACCGCCGGGAGATGAGCGCGGCCTACCTCCAGTACATCGGGTACGAGTCCGGCGCGTCGATCCTGCGCATCTTCCAGGGGCTGCTGGTGCCCGGCCTGCTCCAGATCGAGGACTACGCCAACGCGGTGACCATCGAGTTCGTGAAGACCGAGGCCGAGCGCGACGTGGTGGTCGAGGTGCGGATGCGGCGCCAGGAGGAGCTGCTTGGCCGCGCCGACCCGCCCGAACTGGTCGTCCTGCTGGACGAGGGCGTGCTGCGGCGCAGGGTGGGCGGCCAGGTCGATCCCGACATCATGCCGCGGCAGTTGCGGCACATTCTCGACATGCTGGCGCGTCCCAACATCACCGTGCAGGTGATCCCCTTCTCTCAGGGCGCCCACTTCGGTCTGATGGGGGAGTTCAACCATCTGGAGTTCGCCGATCCCCGGCTCGGCGACATGTTGTACCTGGAACGCGACGGCAGTACCGATGTGGCGGTGGCCGAACGCGATCCCCGAGTCACCGATTACCGGGCGGCGTTCGAGAACCTCCGCAAGCTCGCCCTTCCCCCGGACCAGACAGTGGACTTCATCGAGGACGTCATCGCCTCTATGGAGTGATCAGGCAGTTAACGGACAATGTTCCGACATCACTGCAAGATCCGGCAAAAGGTATTTCGGTGATGGAGGAAGATCGGAGGCGGGAACCGCCCGACACGTGCTCCCATCGCACCCCCTTCCCAGTGTGACGCCGCAGGCGATGCTAAATTCGAGCGGAAAGTTGGAGGGGAGCACGTCGCGTGACTGGGCCATCCTCCTGGTGCCTGTCGAGGAGGTCCAATGGTCGCAACCCGCGAACTACGCTGGCGCAAGGCGTCGGCCAGCGGCGGGACGGATTGTGTCGAGGTCGCGGCCGATGGCTCTCATTTTCTCCTGCGCGATTCCAAGGCCGGGGACGGAGGGCACGTCATCGTGCTGTCCCGGGCCGCCGGAGCCGCGTTCTTGAGCGCGGTCCGCGCCGAGCTCGACTCCACGGGCCGCTGAGCCTCCCGCCGATAACCGGTTGCGGGCACCCGTGCGCGGCGTCCGCCGGACGGCCCGACTAAGCCCGGCGGCTGCGCGCCGTGAGGTTTCTCGCCGGTCAACCGGGAACGGACCGTTTCACGGAGACCAGAGCCCGCTACCGCGCGCTGGCCTAGGGCCTGTCTCAAAGACCTCAAGCGTCGCGCGAGTGACTAACTGTCCCCGGCGGGGCGAAGCCGAAGGCGAGCCCCGGCGGGGACAGATCGCGAAGCGATGTGGCACTCGCCAAGGCACGGTCAGGGGTGCGAGCCGCCAGGCGAGCGGCCCTGGGCCGGGGCTTCAAGAAACAAGGCCGGGACTTTAATCAACACGACGGTCCGCCAGGAGGCGGGTCACCAGGGCCAGGGGCGGCCAGTCCAGGTGGCCCGGCCGGGCGACCGCGTAGGCCCTCTGCTCGACCGGCGGGGAGCCCAGGGGCAGTACGGCGACGCCGGGCCGGACCGGGTGGGCGGCGGGCAGCAGGCCCACGCCCAGTCCCGCCATGATCATGTCCTGTACGAGGTCGAGGCTGTCGGCCTGGTGGGACGGCCGGGGCGTGAACCCGGCCATCGACCCCAGGGTGCGGATGACCGTCTCGTCGGCGGTGTTGCGCGAGTTGACGATCCAGTCGTGGTCGGCGAAGCGGGTGAAGACCCGCAGGGTGTCGTCCCCGACCGACGGGTGGCGGGCGGGGACGCCGAGGCCCCAGCGCACCGTCCACAGCGGCACGACCTCCAGGGCCGGGTCGAAGGTGACGGGGGCCAGGTTGAAGTCGTAGACCAGGGCGAGGTCCACCTGGTCGCCCGCCAGCAGCGCCAGGGACTCGTCCGGCTCGTGCTCGCGGATCAGGAGCCGCACCCGCGCGCGGTCCGCCGCGAGGTCGGTGACGACCGGCAGCAGGTGGCCCCGGACGGCGGAGGCGAAGCCCGCGACCCGGACCGTGCCGTTGGGCTCGGCCTGCGGGCTCAGGTCGAGCCGCGCCGCCCGGACCGCGCCGAGGATCGTCACCGCGTGCTCGGCCAGCCGCCGGCCCATCGGCGTCAGCCGCACGTTCCGCCCGACGGGCTCGACGAGCGCGACGCCCATCTCCCGCGACAGGGCGGCGATCTGCTGCGACACCGTCGAGGTGGTCGTGCCGGTGACATCGGCCACAGCGCGCATCGACCCCAGCCGGGCCAGCTCGGCCAGCAGCTCCAGCCTCCTGGTCTCCATCCCCGCATTGTTCATGATTCCTGAACGGATCATCAACGATCGACACGTGGACAGAAACGGTCGGCAGCACGTTCACTGTGCCGGTGAACTCCTCCACTCCCGCGTTCTCCCTCGTCCCCGCGCGTTTCCGCGACGGGGCCGGCGGCGGGGCCACGATGGCCGTCGCCTCCATGTGGTGCGTCCAGCTCGGCCTCGGCCTGTCGGTGCACCTGCTCGACCGGCTCGGCCCGCTCGGCACCACCTGGCTGCGGCTGGTGTGGGCCGGCCTGCTGCTGCTCCTCATCGTCCGCCCCCGGCTGTCGCGCTTCCGCCCGGCGGACCTGGCGATGTGCGCGCTGCTGGGCGCGGCCACCGCCGGGATGATGGTGCTGTTCATGTCGGCGGCCGCGCGCATCCCGCTCGGCACCGCCAGCGCGCTGGAGTTCCTCGGCCCGCTCGCCCTGTCGATGTACGGGGCCCGGGGCGGGCGCAAGATCTGGACGGTGCTGGCGGCGGTGGGCGTCGTGCTGCTCACCGAGCCCTGGCACGCCGCCAACGACCCGCTCGGCATCGCCTTCGCCCTGGCCGCCGCGGTCTGCTGGGCCGCCTACATCCTGCTGACCCAGCGGGTCGGCGACCGGGTCACCGGGCTGCAGGGGCTGGCGGTCTCGATGGCGGTGGCGGCGCTGGTGACCACGCTGTTCGCCGCGCCGACCTCGCTCGGCGAGGTGACCTGGCCGCTGGTCCTCGCGGGGCTCGGCCTGGCCTTCCTGCACCCGATCATCCCGTTCAGCCTGGAGTTCCTGGCCCTGCGGCGGCTCACGGCCACCGCGTTCGGCACCCTGATGAGCCTGGAGCCCGCGATCGCGCTGCTGGTCGGCATCGTCGTCCTCGGCCAGCTGCCGGGACCGGCGGCGGTGGCCGGGATCGCGTGCGTGGTGGCCGCCGGGGTCGGGGCCGTCCGCGCCGGTGCGCGCCCGCCCGCGCCGCCCGCCGAGGTCCGGACGGGGGAGGGGCGGGCGGTGCCCGCGCCTCAGTAGCGCTTCTTGACCTCGGCCGCCGCGGGCCCGGTCATGAGCTTCTCCAGCAGGCCGGTCAGGACGGCGAGCTCGGAGCGGCTGAGCGACTCGGCCCAGATCCGCTCGCGCCGGTTGTGCTCCTCGTAGGCCCCGGTGATCGCGCCGTGCCCGGCCTCGGTCAGCTCCAGCAGCACCGCGCGCCGGTCGTGCTCGGCCTGCCGCCGCGTCACCAGCCCGTCCCGCTCCAGGGTGTTGACCAGCGCCGACACCGCCGCGCGGCTCATGCCCGACAGCCGCGCGGCGCTCTTGGCCTCCAGCGGTCCGGCGAGCCACAGCACGAACAGCACCCGGAAGCCGCCGAAGCTCCAGCCGCGCGGCCGGTGCACGGTGGACTCCCAGTCGTAGACCAGGGCGCTGGCCAGGCGGTGCAGCGTCAGCCCCAGGCGCATCGCGTCGGCGTCCACGCCGGGCAGCTCCGCGGTGGTGCGGGCGATGGCGAAGTCCGCGAACGACAGATAGTCGAGGTCCTCGGGGCTGTCGGGCATGGCACCAGCCTAGGGCCGCCGGAGGTCTTCCGTCCGGATGCGGCCTGGGTTACGGTGACGGCCATCGATTAGTAAAAGCTTTGATTGGTGGAGGTGCGGCCCTGCCCGGCGCCGGGGCGCCGGCGACCGCCGACGTACGATCCGAAGAGATCCCGGTGGTCCGTCCCGGCGCCCACATCGCCGCGGTCCGCACGGACCCGGACCTCCCCGATCCGGCACGGGTCCCGGCCCGCGCCCTCGGCGATCCCGAACCGACCGGTCCGACCAGGAAGGCAGACGACGATGGCGTACTACCAGCGCGTCGGTGACGTCCCGCCCAAGCGCCACACCCAGCACCGCACCCCCGACGGCGGCCTCTACTACGAGGAGCTGATGGGGGAGGAGGGCTTCTCCAGCGACTCCTCCCTGCTCTACCACCGGCACATCCCCTCGGCGATCGTGGACGCGACCGCCTGGGAGCTCCCCGACCAGACCACCACCCCGAACCATCCGCTGAAGCCCCGCCACCTGAAGCTGCACGACCTGTTCGCCGACCAGGAGTGGAAGGGCCTGGACGCGGTCACCGGCCGCCGCCTGGTCCTCGGCAACGGCGACGTGCGCATCTCCTACGTCGCCGCGGGCGAGACGTCCCCGCTGTACCGCAACGGCATCGGCGACGAGTGCGTCTACATCGAGTCCGGCGAGGGCACCGTCGAGACCGTGTTCGGGACGCTGCCGGTCCGCCAGGGCGACTACGTGATCCTGCCGCGCGCCACCACCCACCGCTGGATCCCCCAGGGCGACCAGCCGCTGCGCGCCTACTTCATCGAGGCCGAGTCGCACATCGCCCCGGCCAAGCGGTACCTGTCGAAGTACGGCCAGCTCCTGGAGCACGCCCCGTTCTGCGAGCGCGACCTGCACGGCCCGGCCGAGCCGGTCCTCGCCGAGGGCACCGACGTGGAGGTGCTGGTCAAGCACCGCGACCGCACCGGGGTCGTCGGCACCCGCTACGTCTACCCGCACCACCCGTTCGACGTGGTCGGCTGGGACGGCTGCCTGTACCCCTACACCTTCAACATCTCCGACTTCGAGCCCATCACCGGCCGCGTCCACCAGCCGCCGCCCGTGCACCAGGTGTTCGAGGGCCGCAACTTCGTCGTCTGCAACTTCGTGCCGCGCAAGGTGGACTACCACCCGCTGTCGATCCCGGTGCCCTACTACCACTCCAACGTGGACTCCGACGAGGTCATGTTCTACTGCGGCGGCGACTACGAGGCCCGCAAGGGCTCGGGCATCGGGCAGGGCTCGATCTCGCTGCACCCCGGCGGCCACGCGCACGGCCCGCAGCCCGGCGCCTACGAGCGCAGCGTCGGCGTCGAGTTCTTCGACGAGCTGGCGGTCATGGTCGACACCTTCCGGCCGCTGGAGATCGGCGAGGGCGGGCACGCCGCCGAGGACTCGGGCTACGCGTGGACGTGGGCGGGCCGGGGGCCCGCGTGACCGGCGCCCTGACCCCCGCGGACCTCCGCGGCTTCCTGCACGACGCCGCCATGTTCCCGCCCGGCGACCTGCCGCTGGACAAGGCCGTCCCGGCGCACCTGGAGCACCGGCGGGCCTGGTACCGGGAGCTGGTCTCGTTCTTCGTGGTCCCGGCCGCGCGCCTCGGCGACCTGCCCGACCTGCCCGGCGGCGAGCCGGTCACCCTGTCGGTGACCTTCCCGCAGGGGCCGGGCGCGCTGGAGCAGGCGGTGGCGCGCCTGGTGCCCAAGCCGGGCTACGACATCGAGACGGTGGAGGTCGCCGTCCCCGAGGGCGTCACGGCCGCCGAACTGCTGTCGGCCGTGGACGCCGCCCTGCACCCCGGCGAGGTGACCGGCTTCGTGGAGATCCCGCGCGACGACCGGCGCGAGGACGTCCTGGACGCGCTGGCCGGCACCCGCTACGGCGCGAAGTTCCGCACCGGCGGCCTCACCCCCGAGGCGCACCCCTCCGAGGAGGAGCTGGCCCACCTGATCCACGGCGCCGTCGCGCGGGGCCTGTACTTCAAGTGCACCGCCGGGCTGCACCACGCCGTCCGCCACACCGACGGCGACCTGGAGCAGCACGGCTTCCTCAACGTGCTGCTCGCCACCGGCGCCGCCCTCGACGGCGCCGGGCCCGCCGACCTCGCCGCGCTGCTGGCCGACCGCTCCCCGGCCCCCGCCCTGGACGCCGCCCGGCTCGCCGCCGTGCGCCGCGTCTTCCAGGGCGTCGGCACGTGCAGCATCGCCGACCCCGTCAACGACCTGCTGGCCCTCGGCCTGATCGAAGGAAACCGAATCTGATGACCTGGCTCGACCTTCCCGCCGACACCCCCTTCGGCGTGGCGAACCTCCCGTACGGGGTGTACGCGCGCGGCGGCGACGCGCCCCGCTGCGGCGTCCGCGTCGGCGACCACGTGCTGGACCTCGCCGCCGCGCTGGACGACGAGGTGTTCGCCGCCCCCGCCCTCAACGGCTTCATGGCCCAGGGCCGCGCCCGCTGGAGCGCCGTGCGCGCCCGCCTGACCGAGCTGCTGACCGACGAGGCCCACCGCGCCGCCGTCGAACCGCACCTCGTGCCCCTCGCCGAGGTGGAGACGCGCCTGCCGTTCGAGGTGGGCGACTACGTGGACTTCTACGCCAGCGAGCACCACGCCGCCAACATCGGCAGGATGTTCCGGCCCGGCTCCGACCCGCTCACCCCCAACTGGAAGCACCTGCCGATCGGCTACCACGGCCGCTCGGGCACCGTCGTGCCGTCCGGCACCCCCGTCGTGCGGCCGCAGGGGCAGCGCAAGGCCCCCGACCAGGAGTCGCCGACGTTCGGGCCCTCGCGCCGCCTGGACATCGAGGCCGAGGTCGGCTTCGTCGTCGGCACCGGCTCCCGCCTCGGCGAGCCGGTCTCCCTGGACGACTTCGCCGAGCACGTCTTCGGCGTCTGCCTGGTCAACGACTGGTCCTCGCGCGACCTCCAGGCGTGGGAGTACGTGCCGCTCGGCCCGTTCCTCGGCAAGTCCTTCGCCACCTCGGTCTCCCCGTGGATCGTGCCGCTGGAGGCGCTGGAGACCGCGCGCGTCGCCCCGCCCCCGCGCGACCACACCCTGCTGCCCTACCTCGCCGACACCGACAAGTGGGGCCTGGACCTGGCGCTGGAGGTGCGGCTGAACGGCCACCTCGTCGCGCGCCCGCCGTTCTCGGCCATGTACTGGACCCCCGCGCAGATGCTGGCGCACATGACCGTCAACGGCGCCTCGCTGCGCACCGGCGACCTGTACGCCTCCGGCACCGTCAGCGGCCCCGAGCCCGACCAGCGCGGCTCGCTGATGGAGCTGAGCTGGGGCGGCAAGGAGCCGTTCACCCTGCCCGACGGCGGCACGCGCGCCTTCCTGGAGGACGGCGACGAGGTGACCATCACCGCCACCGCGCCCGGCGCGGGCGGCGCCCGCATCGGCTTCGGCGAGGTCACCGGCCGCGTCCTGCCGGCGCGCTGACCCGGCGGGGGCTCCGGGGTCGCGCCCCCGGAGCCTTCCTGTCGGTGGCCTTTGCCAGGATGGCCCCATGGCTCCCTCCCGCCCCGTCGCCGACTGGCTGACCGACCACGAGATCTCCTGCCGCAGGCTGGCCCAGCGCTGGATGCACGACTGCTGGCCCGTGCCCGTGGCGCTGCTGCGCGAGCTGTGGCCCGACCCGGCCTGGCAGGCGACGCTGCGCGGCACGATCGTGACCGCGCCGGGCCTGCCCGCCGCGCCGCTGAAGGAGATCGTCGCGGACGGCGCGGAGGTCCACACGCCCGGCGGCGTCGCGCACGCCGCGACCTCCCACCTGACGTGGACGCGCAACCGGGGGATCCCCGAGGCGGCCGCCAAGCTCGCCGCCGAACTGGGCTACCAGGACCCCATCGCCCAGCTCTCCAGCACCTATCCCGCCATCAGCAACAACAACTACCAGCGGCAGGCGGAGTTCGACTGGGAGCGGCACCTGCGGCTCCGGGTGGGCCTGGCCCCGGTCGGTCCCGGGACCGCCGACCGGGTCGACGCGCCCGGCCACCCCGCCGAGCAGGCCGTGCGCGTCCGCGTCTACCGGCACCCCGAGCTGGGGGAGCGGCGCGTCATCGCGCTGCTGACCGACACCGACGCGGTCGGCATGGACCTGGCCGCCGCCGACGTCGGCTGCGCCCCGCCCGAGGTCGGCCCGCCGGTCGCCGCCGCCACGCGCGCCGCGCTGCTCGGCTACCCCGCCTGGGCCGCCGTCCACGACCCCGCCTCCAAGGTCGCCCTCGACGGCCACCGGGCGCTGAACGAGGCGCGCCGCACCGCCCTGAACGACCCCAAGCGGGCACTGCGCGACCTGCGCCGCTACGCCGAGACGAGCCTGCCCGCCGGGCACGCCCCCGCGTTCTGGTGGGAGGCGTCCGAGCGCGTCTTCTTCCCCCTCCGCCACCACTGGGACGACCAGTGCGAGGGCACCAAGCAGTGCCGCGCCGAGTCCCGGGACGCCTGCCGCCCCGCCGGCCTGCTCGCCGACCTCGACCTCTGGTACGCGCTGGCCCGCGACGACCACGCCGACCTCGCCGAATGCTGCGCCGAGCTGGCCCGGCGCGACGGCCCCGAGGCCGCGCACGACGCGTTCCGCGAGGTGGCGCTGCGCCGGTCGTGGGGCCGGACGCCGTTCAAGGAGCTGCGCGAGTTCGCCGAGGCGGCGGGCCGGACCGGCGTCGAGCAGGACGCCCTCGACCTCGGCTTCCACGCGCGCCACCACGGCGAGGTGTTCCTCATCCCCGACGCCACGCTCAAGGCGCGGCGCAAGGCGTTCGTCCACCTGGCGCGGACCGACGACGTGAGCCTGCGCATCCTGTTCGGCGAGCCCTACCAGCTGCACGTGCTGGCCCGCACCGGCGTGCTCGCCTCCCTGCTGAAGGACGCGCAGGTCGCCGAACGGCTGCTGGGCGGGGTGCTGTGGCCGGACTCCTCGCCCTCGGAGTGGCTCGACCGCCACTACGGCGACAACCTGCGGTGGGTCGAGGTGTACGCGGTCTGCCTCGACCTGCTGGCCTTCCTCGCGCCTGCCCTCACCGAGGACGAGCGCGGCATCGACCTGCGCGGCCCCGGCGCGCTGAACGCGCTGGACGTCGCCTGCGAGCACGCCATCCCGCTGTCGCATCCGGTGTCGGAGGCCGACCTGGACGCCTGGCTCCGCAGCAGGCCCGACGTGCGCCGCCCGCTGGCGCACGCGGCCGCCGACCCGCGCTGCCGCGAGGCGCTGCTGAAGGCGGTCGCGGCGTTCGGAGACCCCCGGAAGCTCCTGGACCATCCCGCCCTCGCGCCCCTGGCCGCCGAGGCGCACCCCGAGCTGGCCGTCAGCGTGGGCAGCCCCTCCGACGAGGTGCTGCGGCGCGCGCTGGAGTGCTTCGGCATCCTGGCCCCGGCCGGGGGCGACGACCGCATCTCCACGGTGCGGTCCATGCGCGCGGCGGTGGCCCGGATGCGCGGCGAGGACGCCGAGACCGCCGGCCCGCCCGCCGTGCACTGGGCGCTGCTGGCCGGGCATCTGGGCGCGCTCGCCCTCCGGGCCGCGTCGCCGGCCACCCCCGACGATGAGCGGGCCGCGCTGGTGGAGTTCCTGGAGCAGTGGGCCGAGACGCCGCTGCTCACCGGCGGCTGGCGGTGCGGGACCGACCCCGGCGACGGCGCGATCCCGCTCTACGACTGGGACGGCGAGACCTGGTACGCCCACCGCGCCCCGGCCGACCCCGGCTGGGCGACCCCCGAGCGCCTGACCGCGTTCCTTGAGGCCCTCGCCGAGCGCGGCCCGCTGCGCTGGGGCAAGAACGCCCAGGAAGAGGCCGCCCGCCTCGACCTCGGCGACGCGCCCCAGCCCGCCGCCACGCTGCTGTTCGGCGGCCTGCCGGGCCTCACCGCGCGCAGCGACCTGCCCGCCGACCAGCGCAAGGCCCTGAAGCTCAAGGCCGCCGGGATCAACGCCGCGCGCCGCCGGCTGGCCGCCCTCGACGCGCCGACCCGCCTGCGGCTGTGCGCGGCCGTCCCGCCGCCCGACCCGGACTCCTGGTGGGGCCGCGACGGCTGGACGGGCGCGGCCGACCGCGTCGCCGCACAACTGCCCGGCTGAGCCCGATCAGCTGAGCGCCGAGTCCGCGACCCGCCCGGCGGCCACGCGCAGCCGCCGGGTGGTGCGGACCGCCTCCAGCATCCGCCGGTCGTGGGTGACCAGCAGCAGCGTGCCGGTGTAGGAGTCGAGCGCCGCCTCCAGCTGCTCGATGGCGGGCAGGTCCAGGTGGTTGGTGGGCTCGTCCAGCACCAGCAGGTTGACGCCCCTGGCCTGCAGCAGCGCCAGCGCGGCGCGGGTGCGCTCGCCGGGCGACAGCGTCGCGGCGGGCCGCAGCACGTGGTCGGCGCGCAGCCCGAACTTGGCCAGCAGCGTCCGCGCGTCGGCCGGGAGCAGGTCCGCCGCCGCGCTGAAGGCGTCCAGCAGCGGCTCGCCGCCCAGGAACAGCCCCCGCGCCTGGTCCACCTCGCCCACCACGACGCCGGGCCCGAGCGCCCCGTCGCCCTCGTCCAGCGGGACCCGCCCGAGCAGCGCGCCCAGCAGGGTGGTCTTGCCCGCACCGTTCGCGCCGGTGATGGCGACCCGCTCGGCCCAGCCGATCTCCAGATCGACCGGCCCCAGCGTGAACGCCCCGCGCCGCACCACCGCGCCGCGCAGCGTCGCCACCACCGCGCCCGAGCGCGGCGCGGCGGCGATCTCCATCCGCAGCTCCCACTCCTTGCGCGGCTCGGCCACCGTCTCCAGGCGCTCGATCGCCCTCTCGGTCTGCCGGGCCTTGGCCGCCTGCTTCTCGCTGGCCTCCGACCGGAACTTGCGGCCGATCTTGTCGTTGTCCCCGGCCTTGCGGCGGGCGTTCTTGACGCCCTTGTCCATCCACGAGCGCTGCATCCGCCCGCGCTCCTGCAGCGCGCCCAGCTTGTCGGCGTACTCCTCGTAGTCGGCGCGCGCGTGCCGCCGGGCGATCTCGCGCTCGGCGAGGTAGGACTCGTAGCCGCCGCCGTAGTGGTTGATCTGTCCCTGCGCGAGGTCCAGCTCCAGCACGCGCGTCACGGTGCGGGTCAGGAACTCGCGGTCGTGGCTGACCACGACGGCCCCGGCGCGCAGCCCGGAGACGAAGCGCTCCAGCCGCTCCAACCCGTCGAGGTCCAGGTCGTTGGTGGGCTCGTCCAGCAGGAACACGTCGTACCGGCTGAGCAGCAGCGACGCGAGCCCGGCCCGCGCGGCCTGGCCGCCCGACAGCGACGTCATGGGCTGCGCGAGATCGACGCCGAGCCCCAGCTCGTCGGCGACCTCCCCGGCCCGCTCCTCCAGGTCGGCCCCGCCGAGCGCGAGCCACCGCTCCAGCGCCTCGGCGTAGGCGTCGTCGGCGCCCTCCGCGCCGTCCACCAGCCCCTGCGTGGCGGCGTCCAGCCGCTCCTGCGCCCGCGCGACCCCGGTGCGGCGGCCCAGGAAGGCGGCGACGGTCTCCCCGTCGCGCCGTTCGGGCTCCTGCGGCAGGTAGCCCACGACGGCCGACGGCGGGCTGAGCCGCACGCTCCCCGCCTCGGGCGCCCCGACCCCCGCCAGCAGCTTCAGCAACGTGGACTTGCCGGCCCCGTTGGACCCGACGAGCCCCACGACGTCCTCCGGCGCGACGACGAGATCGAGTCCGGAGAACAGGGCACGGTCCCCGTGCCCGGCGGCGAGGTCCTTGACGACGACAGTGGCGCTCATAGGGGCACAACGCTACCGCCCACCTGCGGATAGCCTGTGCGGACCATGGACGATCTGGTGACGCCGCAGGGCGCCTTCCGCCTCACCCGCTACCCGCAGGACCCGCGCGAGCGGCTCCGGGCCTGGGACGCGGCCGACGAGTACCTGCTCCGTCACCTGGCCGAGGAGGCCGACGTCTCCGGCACCGTGGTGATCTCCGGCGACCGCTGGGGCGCGCTGACCACGGCGCTGGCCGCGCACGGCCCTGTCCAGATCACCGACTCCTTCCTGGGCCGCCAGGCGACCGCCCTCAACCTGAAGGCCCTCGGCACCGGCTCGGCCACCCTGCTCACCACCCAGGACCCGCCGCCGGAGCGCGTCGACGTGCTGCTGGTCCGCGTCCCCAAGAGCCTGGCGCTGCTGGAGGACCAGCTCCGCCGCCTGGCCCCCGCCGTGCACGCGGGCACCACGGTCGTCGGCACCGGCATGGCCAAGGAGATCCACACCTCCACGCTGCGCCTGTTCGAGGAGATCATCGGGCCGACGCGCACCTCACTGGCGGTGAAGAAGGCCCGGCTGATCTTCAGCGAGCCCGACCCGTCCCTGCCCCGCCGCCCGAGCCCGTGGCCGC
This sequence comes from Spirillospora sp. CA-253888, assembly GCA_050936435.1. Lineage (GTDB taxonomy): Bacteria > Actinomycetota > Actinomycetes > Streptosporangiales > Streptosporangiaceae > Spirillospora. The sequence continues at coordinate 552,344 of JBNJMT010000001.1, read as the reverse complement.
TGACCTACACGCTGCCGCCGGACGCGGGCCCGATGGCGGGCCGCCCCGTCGTCAACCACGCGGGCGTCTTCTCCGCCGACCACCTGGACATCGGCACCCGCTTCCTGCTCCAGCACCTGCCGACCGGCGACCACGGGCGCATCATCGACCTGGGCTGCGGCAACGGCGTGGTGGGCACGGCCGCGGCCCTGACCCGTCCAGGCGCCGAGGTCCTGTTCACCGACGAGTCCTTCCAGGCGATCGCGTCGGCCGAGGCGACCTTCGCGGCGAACGCGACCGGCGGCACGGCCGCCAGGGCGTCCTTCCAGGCGGGCGACGCCCTCGACGGCGTCCCGCCCCGCTCGGCGGACCTGGTCCTGAACAACCCGCCCTTCCACACCCACCAGGCGATCGGCGACGCGACGGCCTGGCGCATGTTCACCGGAGCGCGCGACGCGCTGGTCAAGGGCGGCGAGCTGTGGGTGGTGGGCAACCGCCACCTGGGCTACCACGTGAAGCTGCGCCGGATCTTCGGCAACTGCCGGACGATGGCGTCGAATCCGAAGTTCGTGATCCTGCGCGCCCTCCGCCGCTGACGGGCCCGCCGGGGAACGGCCACGGCCCGGCCCGCGTGGTGCGGGGGCCGGACCGGGCGCTCTTTCAGGTCAGGCGACCGTCAGCTCGTTCAGGGCGATGTTGCCCCACTGGGTGTTGCCCGCCTTCACCACCAGGCGGACCTTGGCGGTGTCCACCGGCGCCGGCAGCGTGATCGTGCGCCGTTCGACGGTGTTGGTGTTGCTCGACCAGGTCAGCGCGGCGTCGGCGACGCGCGTCACCCACGCGCTGCCGTTCCAGGTCTGCACGTCGGCCTTGGTGATGCCCTGGCCCTTGCCGAACCAGGTGGCCAGCGTCACCGAGGAGACCCGGCGCGTCGCGCGGAGGTCCACCGAGATGTCGCCGGGCAGCGACACCGGGACGGGGCTGCCCCAGGCCGTGGTGTCGGAGCCGTCCACGATCGCGGCGACCGACCCCTGGCCGGTGCCGAGGCCGGTGGAGGCGATCGGCGCGCCCACGGTGCCGGGCGCGCTCTGCACCGCGCCGATGTCCACGGTCGCCGGGAGCGCCGCGCCCAGCACGTCGCGGCCGCCGTTGTCGGCGATGGCCAGACCCGAGCCGACCAGCGGGGAGCCCGCCAGCGGCCGGTATCCGGCGAGGTCGGCGAGGGAGGTCGCGGTGCCCGGCGCGGCGAGCTTCGGGGCGCCGGTGACGGCGGCGGGGTCGGCCGGGACCGGGCCGCCCGCGTACATGTTGTTGCGGTAGGAGATGCCCGCGGTGTCGTAGCCCAGGGAGGGCTGGTTCACGAACAGGTTGTTGCGGAAGGAGACGTTCTTGGGGTTGTGGTAGGTCTGCACCATCTTGTACAGGGGGCGGGTCGGCTTCGGCGACACGAAGACGGTGTTGTTGTAGACGTCCACGCCGTCGGTGTTGGTGGAGAAGGTGAAGAGCTCGTTGCCGTCGTTCTGGCTGACGTTGTAGCGGATCGTCGCGCTGGCCGGGGCGGTGCCCAGCGACACCGAGATGAAGAAGCCGCCGCCGTTGTCGTGGCTGTAGTTGTACTGGACCAGGCTGTCGTGGGTGGAGGCGTCGGCGTCGAAGGCCGTGCAGTCCAGCCCGCGCCCGCCGAAGCGCGCCCCGTACACCTCGTTGAACTGCACGGTGGTGCGGTCGGCGCCCGACCACCAGATGCCCACGTTGGTGGTGGTGGAGGTGGGGCGGGCGACGGTGTTGCGCTCGATCAGGGTGTCGGCGACCTGGTTGGGGTTGATGCCGCCCGAGCCCACGTCGTGGACGTAGTTGCCGCGGATCACCAGCCCGGTGCTGGCCTTGAACGGGCCGTGCTCGGCGGCGGGGATGTTCAGCTCACCCCACAGGGAGTTCCAGCCCTCGCGCTGCATCCAGGTGGACCAGGTGGTGATGCCGTACGCCTTGGTGTCGGCGATCTCGTTGTTCTCGATCAGCATGCCGGTGAAGTACGTCGGGACGCTGTTGCCCCGGACGTTGACGAGGACGCCGGCCGAGCCGATGTTGCCCTTGCCCACATGGGCGACGCCGTCGATCCTGTGCACGTACAGGTTGCGCAGCGTGATGCCGGGGACGGCGCCGATGTCCTTGGCCCGGACCTCGACCCCGGAGCGCCAGGTGGTGGAGCCGGTGCCGTTGGTGACCTCCAGGCCGTCCACGGTCCAGTGCCTGACGTTCTCCAGCAGCACCGCCGACGGCACGGCCGCCTGCCCGGCGATGACGGGCTTGGCGCCGGTCCCGTAGGAGGTCACGGTGACGGGGCTGCCCGCCGCGCCCGACCCCTTGGGGGCGAGCTGGCCGGTCCAGGTGCGCCCGGCCAGCAGCCGGATGGTGTCGCCGGGCTGGAAGACCTGCCGGTTGACCCGGGCGAGCGTGCGCCACGGGGCGGACGTCGAGGTCCCGGCGGCCTCGTCGTTCCCGGCGGTGGAGTCCACGTAGTAGGTGGTGCCCGCGGCGCGGGCCGTACCGGGGGAGTCGGGCGCGGCCGCGCGGGCCGCCGGGCCGGTGAGGGCGGTCGCCGCCAGCGCCAGGGCCGTGCCCAGGGCGGCGGTGAGCGTCCTGCGTCTGCTGTGCATGGGGCCTCCATGAAGGCCCGGCGGGCACGCCGGGGGAGCGGCCGCGCCGGGAGGGGGGACACGCCGGGCCGACCGGACACGGCGTCCGGGATGTTCTACATCACAAAGATCTTTTCGTAAATAGGGGCGCGGCGCGGCGCGCGGCTCAGGGCACCGGCTCCGGCAGCGGCCCGTCCACGTCGTACAGCCGCGCGTCCACGCGGTTCAGCGCGTGCCGCACCGCGCCCAGCACCACCGCCTGGTCCGACAGGACCGACAGCGCGAGCTCCGGCGGCTCCAGGCACAGCGGGTCCAGGTGGCGGCGCAGCGGCTCCAGCAGCACCTCGCCCGCCCGGGACACGCCGCCGCCGATCACCACCAGCTCCGGATCGACGGTCAGCACCAGCGCCGCGATGCCCTCGGCCAGGTCGTGCGCGTACTGCTCGACCGCCCAGCGGGCCGCCGGATCGCCCTGCCCGGCCAGGCCGAACACCTGGGAGGCCGCCTCCTCGGGCGGGGTGCCGGGCGGCAGTTGCGGGTAGGCGTTCAGGTGCGAGGGCGCGCGGTGCCAGCCGACCAGCGGCAGCGCCCCGATCTCCCCGGCCGCGCCGCGGCGGCCCCGGTGCAGCCTGCCGTCGATCATCATGCCCGCGCCGGTGCGCACGCCCGACAGCACGAACACCACGTCGGCCACGCCGGCGGCCCGGCCGAGCCAGCTCTCGGCGAGCGCGGCCAGGTTGCAGTCGTTCTCCACCAGCACGGGGCAGTCGAACGCCGCGCCCAGCTCGGCGGCCAGGTCCACGCCCGTCCACTCGGGCAGGCCCACGCTGAGCCGCACCACCCCCTCGGCCGAGACCACGCCGGTCGTGCCGATGCAGACGGCCGTGACCCGGTCGGCCGGCATGTCCGCCGCGCGCAGCGCCGCGCCCATGGCCGCGCGGGCGGCCTCCAGCCGCCGGGACCGGCCGTCACCTGCGGTGACGCGCTCGGTGTGGGCGGCCACGACCGTGCCGTCGAGGTCGGCCAGGGTGGCGCGGATGCTGTAGGACCCGATGTCGACGCCCAGCACGTGCCCGCCGGCCGCGTGGAAGGCGAACAGCCGGGCGGGGCGGCCCATCTGGCCGGTCTCGGGCGGCAGCTCCCTGATCCAGCCCGCCGCCAGCAGCTCCTCGGCCAGGCTCTCCACCGTCGGGCGCGACAGGCCCACGTTCCGGGCCAGGTCGGTGAGGCTGAGCGGCCCGTGCCCGCGCAGCACGCGCAGCGTCGTCACCAGATTGATCCTGCGCAGCCGCGAGGTGTCGCCGCCGTGAATCGTCACCGTCTCTCCTCTTGACAGGCACTGTCGCCTACAAATAAAAACAGCCTTCATTAGTAAGTAGCAAGTCGCCGACACCCCGGAAGGGGCCTTCATGGTCACACTCGCCGTCCTCGGGGCGGGACTGCGCGGGCAGAGCTACGCCCGCCGCGCCCTGGAGACCGGACGGGCGCGCGTGGTGGCGGTGGCCGAGCCCGACGCGGGGCGCCGGGAGGCCATGGCCGCCGAGCACGGCGTCCCCGCCGACCGCGTCTTCGCCGACTGGCGCGACCTGCTGGCGCGCGAGCGGCTGGCCGACGCCGCCGTCGTCAGCACCCAGGACCACATGCACCTGGAGCCCGCGGTGCGGGCCGCCGACCTCGGCTACCACCTGCTGCTGGAGAAGCCGATGGCGCCGACCGAGGAGCAGGCCGCGGCCATCGCCGAGGCCGCCGCGCGCAACGGCGTGCTGCTCGCGGTCTGCCACGTCATGCGCTACACCCCCTACAGCCGCACGCTCAAGGAGCTCATCGACCGGGGCCGCATCGGCCAGGTCATGAACATCCAGCATCTGGAGCAGACCGGCTGGTGGCACCAGGCGCACTCCTTCGTCCGGGGCAACTGGCGGCGCGAGGCCGAGTCGGCGCCGATGCTGCTGGCCAAAGCCTGCCACGACATCGACTGGATCGCGCACGTCAAGGGCGCGCTGCCGACGCGGGTGTCGTCCTTCGGCGACCTGGTGCACTTCCGGCCCGACAACCAGCCGGCGGGCGCCTCCGACCGCTGCCTGACCTGCGCCGTCGAGCCCGACTGCCCCTACTCGGCCAAGCGCCTGTACCTGGACTGCCTGGGCGACCCGCTCAAGGAGTTCTGGCCGCTGTCGGCGGTCACCGCCGACCACACCGAGGCGGGCGTGCTGGCGGCGCTGCGCGACGGGCCGTACGGGCGCTGCGCCTACACCTGCGACAACGACGTGGTCGACACCCAGGTCGTCACCATGGAGTTCGCCGACGGCACCTCCGCCACCTGCACCGTCACCGCCTTCGCCGCGCTGGAGCACCGCAAGACCCGGGTGTTCGGCAGCCGCGGGTCCATCGAGGGCGACGGCGTGACGCTGCGCGTGCACGACTTCCTGACCGACACCGTCGAGGAGATCGACACCCGGTCCGGCGGCGACGCCTCGGCGGCCGCCGGGCACGGCGGCGGCGACGCCGCGCTGCTGGACGCCTTCGTGGACGCGATCGCCGCCGACGACCCCGGACTCGTCCTGACCAGCGGGGACGAGAGCCTGGCCACCCACCGGATCGTCTGGGCCGCCGAGCGCGCCCGGCACTCCGGGACGGTGGTCGCCCTGCCATGAGCACCTCGAACACCCCCTCCGGCCCGGTCCCCCAACCCACGAAAGGCCCTGCCATGCGCAAGATGACGGCCGTCCTGACCGTCGGCGCCCTCGCCCTGAGCGTCGGCGCGTGCGGCAAGAAGAACAGCGGCGACGCCGACGGCGGCGGCACCAAGGAGCTGGTCTACCGCTCCTCCTGGGCCGCCGACGAGCCGCAGGCGAAGGTCTTCAAGACCATCCTGGACGACTTCGCCAAGGAGACCGGCACCAAGGTGGACGCCAAGTTCGCCGGCCGCAACGTCAACAACTCGCTGCCGACCGAGATCGCCTCCGGCCAGGGACCCGACCTGTTCGACAGCTCCACCGACAACGTGGAGACGCTGGAGGCCCAGAACCTGGTGGAGCCGCTGGAGGGCGTCCTCAAGGAGCAGGTCCCCGGCGAGGGCAAGACCGTCGCCGACGTGCTGCCCAAGCAGACGGTCCAGGCGTCCACCACCACCAAGGGCATGTTCGCCGTCGTCCCGCACACGATGATCTCCACGGCCGTCTGGTTCGACGCCGCCAGGCACCCGGTCAAGGCCCCGGCCGACTGGAACGGGTTCATCGCCTACCTGGACCAGGCCAAGAAGGACGGCCGCGTCCCGATCGGCCAGGACGGCACGATCAACTTCTACAACGTCTACTGGTTCTACAGCGCCCTGGTCCGCGCCAACGGCGCCGGCAGCCTCAAGGCCCTGTCGGCCGACGCCGCCGCCTGGGACAAGCCCGAGGTCCTGGACGCCGCCAAGAAGGTCGAGCAGCTCGCCAAGGGCGGCTACTTCCAGAAGGACTTCATGGCCACCAAGTTCCCCGCCGCGCAGGACGCCTGGGCGCAGGGCAGGTACGACCTCAACATCAACGGCACCTGGCTGGCGTCGGAGACCAAGGCCAAGCTGGCGGCCTCGGCCAAGGTCGACTCCTTCCAGCTCCCGGTCGGCGGCAGGAACTCCGTCGAGGTCGGCACCCTGGGCTGGGCCCTCAGCGCCAAGGCCCGCAACAAGGAGACCGCCAAGAAGTTCCTGGCCTTCGCCCTGCAGAAGAAGTACAACCAGCAGATCGCCGACGTCGCGCTGAACATCCCCTCGCGAGCCGACACCACCGCCCCGGCCCACCTCGCCAACGTGCAGAAGGCCGTCCTGGCGAGCACCGCCACCCACAAGACCTACGACGGCGCGGCGATCGACAAGCAGTGGTGGAACGACCGGTTCCTGCCGCTGTCGGACAAGCTGGTCTCCGGCCGGCTCGACGCGGCGGGCTTCATCGCCGCGGGCAAGAAGATGAGCGCCGACTACATCGCCCGCAAGAGCTGATCGCATGGGCACGGCGACACTCCCCGGATCGATCCAGAAGGCGCCGGCGCCGGCCGCGGGCGGCGGCCGCCGCCGCGGCCGGCTGCGCCCGGCGCGGGAGCGGGGCTTCTGGCCCTTCCTCCTGCCGGCGCTCATCGCCTACACGGCCCTGTTCGTGCTGCCGTCGCTGTTCGGCTTCTGGGTCAGCCTCAACAAGTGGGCCGGGCCGGGCGCGCCGATGACGTGGAAGGGCCTCGGCAACTACACCGCCCTGGTGAGCGACGAGGCGTTCCGCTCCTCGTTCGTGCAGACCTTCACGATGGCGATCGTCGGCGGCCTGCTGGTGTTCGGCTTCACCTTCCTGGCGATGGTGGTGCTACGGCACATCAAGGGACGGGGCTTCATCCGCGCGGTGGTGTTCCTGCCCATGATCATCTCGTTGATCGCGGTCGGCGCGGCCGTGGGATTCCTGCTCAACCCCGAGGGCGTGGTCAACACCGCCCTCGGATGGGTGGGCGTGGACCCCAAGCCGTGGCTCGGACCCGACCTCGTGTTCCGCTGCGTCATCGGCGGCCTGGTCTGGTCCAGCACCGGCTTCTACATCGCGCTGATGATGTCGGCGGCCGACTCGATCCCCGCCCACATCTACGAGGACGCCAAGCTCGTCGGCGCCACCAAGTGGGAGGAGTTCTGGCACATCACCCTCCCGCTCACCTGGGACGTGTTCGCGGTGGCGGCGGTGCTGTGGGTGGTCAACAGCCTCAAGGTGTTCGAGATCGTCATCGCCTTCACCACGGCCGGGACCACCGCGAGCCCGCCGCTGGAGGCCCGCACGGTCGCGGTGCAGCAGTACCTCCAGGTCAACCCCAGCGGCGGCGTGCCCGACCTCGGCTCGGGCGCCGCGATGGGCGTGGTGGTGCTGATCGTCACGGCCGTCCTGATCGCGCTGACCCGGCGGATCACCCGGCGGGAACGAGTGGAGCTGTCATGAGGCGCCTGTTCGGCGACGTCCTGATCCCCCGCGCCACCGCGGCCGCGCTGTGGCTGTGGGTGGCGGTCAACCTCGCGCTGGTGGCCTGGGTGGGCCTCCAGTCGCTCAAGGAGTCGGGGCAGGTCTGGCTGTCGCCGTTCTCCCTGCCCACCGACCCGCAGTGGAGCAACTACGGTTCGGCGTGGAAGGCGGCGGGCTTCTCCAGCGCGGCGCTGACCAGCGCCGTGCTGACGCTGCTGGGCGCGGCGCTGATCGTGGCGCTCGCCGCGCCGGCCGCCTACGCGCTGGCGCGCTCGGACCGGCGGGTCGCCCGCCCGCTGACCGGCTACTTCGCGCTCGGCCTCAGCATCCCGCTGCAGACCGTGGTGATCCCGATCGTGGTGGTGAAGCTGTCGGTCGCCAACTTCATGATCGACTGGGTGACCGGCTGGTGGGACAACCGCATCACGCTGCTGGTGTTCCAGGTGGTGCTGTCGCTGCCGTTCGCGGTGTACGTGCTGTACGGCTACATGCGGTCGCTGCCGCACGAGCTGGAGGAGGCGGCCGAGATGGACGGCGCGGGCGCGCTGCGCTCGTTCGTGCAGATCGTGCTGCCCTGCGCCCGGCCCGCGGTGGTCACGGTGCTGGTGCTCAACGTCATCGGGCTGTGGAACGAGACGCTGCTGGCCATGCTGATCGCCCCGATGCCCGACGAGCGCACGCTGCCGGTGGCGCTGCTCAACCTGTACGGCACCATGCAGTACAGCTCGGACTGGGGCGGCCTGTTCGCCGGGATCGTCATCCTGGTCTACCCGATGATCGTCCTCTACCTGTGGCTGGGCCGCCGCATCGTCGAGGGCATGACGGCCGGCATCGGCAAGTAAGGGGCACAGTGAACGACCAGCGGGTGCTCAGCGGCGGGATGCACTACTTCCGGACGCTGCCCGGGCAGTGGCCGGACCGGCTGGCGAAGCTGCGGGCCATGGGGCTGGAGACCGTCGAGACCTACGTCCCGTGGAACCTGCACGAACCCCGCCCCGGCGAGTTCGACTTCACCGGCCTCGCCGACCTGGAGGGCTTCCTGGCGGCCGCCGCGGCGGCCGGGCTGACGGCGATCGTCCGGCCCGGCCCCTACATCTGCGCGGAGTGGGAGAACGGCGGCCTGCCCGCCTGGCTGCCCGGCCCGCTGCGCTGCGCCGACCCGCGCTTCCTGGAGCCGGTGGACCGGTTCTTCGACGAGCTGGTCCCGCGCGTCGCCCGGCACCAGGCCACCCGCGGCGGCAACGTGATCATGGTGCAGGTGGAGAACGAGTACGGCTCCTACGGCCACGACCCGGCCTACCTGCGCCACCTGGCCGAGGGCCTGCGCGCCCGGGGGATCGAGGTGCCGCTGTTCACCTCCGACGGGGCCAGCGACCTGATGCTGACCGGCGGCACGCTGCCCGGCGTGCGGGCCACCGCCAACTTCGGCCGCCGCGCCGCCGAGCAGTTCGCCGACCTGGCCCGGCACCGCCCGGACGACCCGCCGTTCTGCATGGAGTACTGGAACGGCTGGTTCGACCACTACGGCGACCTGCACACCACGCGGGACGCCGCCGACGCCGCCGCCACCCTCACCGAGATCCTCGAACAGGGCGGCTCGGTCAACGTCTACATGGCGGTCGGCGGCACGAACTTCGGCTTCACGGCCGGGGCCAACGCGGGCGGCGACCACGCGGACGGCGACTACGAGCCCACCGTCACCTCCTACGACTACGACGCCCCGATCAGCGAGAGCGGGGCGCTCACCCCCAAGTACTGGGCCTACCGGGAGGTGCTCGGCCGCTTCACCGAACTGCCGCCGCCCCCGCCGTCCGAGCCCGCCGAGACCCTGCCGCCCACCTCCGTCGCCCTGACCGACCACCTGGCCCTGCTGGACTGCCTGGACGTGCTGTCGCCCGGCCCGGTCCGCACCGCGACCCCGCCCACGTTCGAGGACCTCGGCCAGGCCCACGGCCTCGCCGTCCACCGCACCCGCGTGCCCGGCCCGCGCGCCGAGCCGCTACCGCTGCGCGTCAAGGGCCTGCACGACCGCGCCCACGTCCTGGTGGACGGCGAGCCGGTGGCCGTGCTGGAACGCGACGCGGTGACCTCGACGCCGCTGGCGGTCCCGCCGCAGGGCACGGACCTGACCCTGATCGTGGAGGCGATGGGCCGGGTCAACTACGGCCCGCTGCTGGGGGAGCGCAAGGGCGTCACCGGAGGGGTGCTGCACGAGCGGCAGTACCTGTTCGGGTGGGAGACCCACGCGGTCCCGCTGGACGACGTGACGGCCCTGCCGTGGGAACGGGCGACCGCCTCACCCGGCCCGTCCTTCCTGCGCGGCACGCTGCACGTGGACGAAGCGCATGACGGCTTCCTGGCCCTCCCCGGCTGGACCAAGGGCTACGTGTGGGTGAACGGCTTCAACCTGGGCCGCTACTGGTCCAAGGGCCCGCAGGTGACGCTGTACGTGCCCGCCCCGCTCCTACATGAGGGCGAGAACGAGATCGTCGTACTGGAACTGGACCAAGTCCCAGACGACCCAACAATCGAAATTCGACCCGAACCCGACCTAGGCCCCGAGCGCACCTACGAAAGCTGGTTCGCCCCCGAATCCGAGTGACGGGCGCCCCCGCCGCAGTGCGGCGCCGAAACGACGAAACCCCCAGGTCGGTGACCTGGGGGTTTCCCATGATGGTGGGCGATACTGGGATTGAACCAGTGACCTCTACCGTGTCAAGGTAGCGCTCTCCCACTGAGCTAATCGCCCGTGACGTCGCCCCGTGAGGGGATCCGCACGTTGAGGTGGAGACGGGATTTGAACCCGTGTACACGGCTTTGCAGGCCGTTGCCTCGCCTCTCGGCCACTCCACCGAGCGAGACCTTCGCCGCAAAGCCATAAGGCCCCTCAGAGCGGAAGACGGGATTTGAACCCGCGACCCTCACCTTGGCAAGGTGATGCTCTACCACTGAGCCACTTCCGCGTGCCCTCCGCGCTGTCCCGCTCCCTTTCGGGGCGGTCCCTCGCGGCGACATGGAAAACATTAGCGTGAGAACGCCGGGTGGCCAAACCGGATTCCGGGATGCGGGGCGAGTCGGCACGTTTGCGCTGGTCTGGCGGGCGGCGGGCGGGCCGGGGCGGCAGGCGGGCGCGCGGACGCTTCGACGGCGCTGGAAGCGTCGGCCGTCTAGGGTCGGGGCATGTCCGACACCTACCGGGCGGATTTCGCGCCGGTCGCCGCGCTGCTGGCCGACCGGGCGCGCGCCGCGATGCTGACCGCGCTGATGGACGGCCGGCCGCTGGCCGCCGGGGAGCTGGCGCGGGTCGCCGGGATCAGCGCGCAGACCGCCAGCTCCCACCTGGGACGGCTGCTGGACGGCGGCCTGGTCGCGGTCGTCCGGCAGGGGCGGCACCGCTACTACCGGCTGGCCGGGCCCGAGATCGCCGAGGCCGTCGAGGCGCTGATGCGCGTCAGCCCGCCGGTCCCGGTGCGCAGCCTGCGCCAGTCCGGCGAGGCGCGGCGGCTGCGCGCCGCGCGCACCTGCTACGACCATCTGGCGGGCGCGGCCGGGGTCGCGCTGTGCGCGGCGCTGCTGGACCGGGGGCTGATCGAGGAGGACGGCGACCGGTACGCGGTGACCGCCAAGGGCGAGGAGGTCCTGGGCGATCTCGGCGTCCCGGTCGCCGACCTGCGCAAAGGGCGGCGCAGGTTCGCCGCGCCGTGCCTGGACTGGACCGAGCGCGCCCCCCACCTCAGCGGGGCGCTGGGCGCGGCGCTGACCGGCCGGATGATCGAGCTGGGCTGGTTTGAGCGCGGCGGCGGGAAGCGCGGACTGATCCTCACCGAGGCGGGGCTGCGCGGCCTCGCCGACGCGTTCGGCTGCATTCCGGCCCCGGCGGCCTGACCGGACCCGGCCAGGCGGCACACTGGACGCCATGAACGAGGCGTTCGCGCACGTCGGGGGGATGCTGGCCACCGGCCTCGCCGACGTCACCAGCGACCCGGCCGCGCTGGACTCGCGCGGCTGGTGGGCCGTCCTGGTCACCTACGAGGGCAAGGTCACCTGCGCGCGGTTCGAGGACGTGCGGCCCGCGCCGCACCCGGGCGGCCCCTGGAGCGCCCCGGGGGAGTGGGACACCTCACTGGACGAGGCCGCCTACGTGCGCGGCGTCGATCGCATCCGCGACGCCATCGCCGACGGCATCGTCTACCAGGCCAACCTGTGCCGCATCCTGTCCGCGCCCCTGGGACGGCACGCCGACATCGCGGGCCTCGGCGCGCGCCTGGCGCGCGGCAACCCCGCCCCCTACGCCATGACGCTGCGCCTGCCCGGCGTCGAGGTCGCCTCGGCCTCGCCGGAGCTGTACCTGTCGCGCGACGGGGCCGTGGTGGAGTCCCGCCCCATCAAGGGCACCGGCCGCACCGCCGCCGACCTGCTGCCCAAGGACCACGCCGAGAACGTCATGATCGTTGACCTGGTCCGCAACGACCTCGGCCGCGTCGCCGCCACCGGCTCGGTCGTGGTGCCCGACCTGTGCGACGTCGAGCCCCACCCCGGCCTGGTGCACCTCGTTTCGACGGTCCGCGCCCGGCTCGCGCCCGCGCAGGGGTGGCCGGAGCTGCTGGCGGCGACGTTTCCTCCCGGTTCGGTCACCGGCGCGCCCAAGTCCAGCGCCCTGACCTTGCTCGATGAACTCGAACCGGTCCCGCGCGGCCCGTACTGTGGGGCCATCGGCTGGGTGGACGCGGACTCCCGGCGCGGCGCCCTGGCGGTCGGCATCCGGACGTTCTGGGCCGAGCACCGCCGGCTGCTGTTCGGCGCGGGCGCCGGCATCACCTGGGGGTCCGAGCCGCTCCGCGAATGGCGCGAGACCGAGCTGAAGGCGGCTCGGCTTTTGGAGGTGGCTTCCGGTGACGGCGGCGCAGGGCAAGGTGTGGGTCAACGGCGAACTGCTCGACCCTGAACACGCGACGGTGTCGGTCTTCGACCACGGCGTGATCGTGGGCGACGGCGTCTTCGAGACGGTGAAGGCGACCGGCGGCGAACCGTTCGCCCTCACCCGGCACCTGCGCAGACTCGCCCGCTCGGCGGCCGGGCTCGGGCTCCCCGCCCCCGACGAGGACGCGATCGCGCACGGCGTGCTGGAGGTGCTGGCCGCCGCGCCCAAGTGGCCGCTGGCCCGGGTCCGCATCACCTACACCAGCGGCGTCGGCCCGCTCGGCTCCGACCGGGGCCGCACCGGCGGCACCGCCGTGGTCGCCGCCGCCGAGCAGGCCCCGTTCCCGGCCACCGGCGACGTCACCGTCGTGCCGTGGCCGCGCAACGAGCGCGGCGCGCTCAGCGGCCTGAAGACCACCTCCTACGCCGACAACGCGCTCGCGCTGGCCTACGCCAAGGAGCGCGGCGGCGGCGAGGCGATCTTCGGCAACCTCGCGGGCAACCTGTGCGAGGGCACCGGCAGCAACGTGTTCCTGGTGCTCGACGGGCGCCTGGTCACCCCCACGCTGGCCTCGGGCTGCCTCGCCGGGGTCACCCGCGCGCTGGTGCTGGAGTGGTTCGGCGCCGAGGAGCGCGACGTTCCGCTGGAGGACCTGTACCGGGCCGAGGAGGCGTTCCTGACCTCCACCACCCGCAACGTGCAGCCCATCGCGAAGGTAGACCAGACCGCGCTCCCGGCCGCGCCCGGCCCCGTCACCGCCAAGGCCATGGAGGTCTTCGCGGCCCGCTCGGCCGAGCTGATGGACCCCTGATCGCGGACCTCACCCCGGGAGGTCTTTACGGGCCCCGTCTCGTGGGTCACGTTGGCGGTGACGCTCCTAGGAGGTCACCGTGGACCACTCCCGACTGCGGACCCGGACCGCCCACCTGACCGCCCGGCCGGCCGCGCTCGCGCTCGCGGGCGCGGCCCTGGCCGGATGCGGCGGCGGCCCCTCCTCCGATCCCGACCGGGGCGCGGACGCCAAGAACGTCACCCTGGTCGTCACCCGCAACGCCGTCGAGGGCGGCAAGAACTCGGCCGAGGCCGAGTGGATCACCAGGACGGTGATCCCGCGGTTCGTCGCCGCGCAGAAGGCCAAGGGCGTCACCGCCAAGGTGACCTTCCGCGGCTCCGGCGTGGACGACGAGCCGTACAAGACCCGCCTGGCGCTGGACCTCAAGTCGCGCTCGGGCGCCGACATCATCGATATCGACGGCATCTGGGTCGGCGAGTTCGCCCAGGCCGGGTACATCAGGCCGCTGAACGAGGTCGTCGGCGGCAAGGCCGACGCCTGGGACGGGTGGGCGCAGATCCCCAAGGCCGTCCAGGGGCTCGGCTCATTCGAGGGCAAGCGCTACGGCATCCCCGCCAACACCGACGGCCGCGTGCTGTTCTTCAACAAGAGGCTGTTCGCGCGGGCCGGGCTGCCGGCCGACTGGCAGCCCAGGAGTTGGGCCGACCTGCTGGCCGCCGGGCGCGCGCTGAAGAAGGTCCCCGGCGTCACCCCGCTCCAGCTGAACGCGGGCACCCCCAGCGGCGAGGCCACCACCATGCAGGGCGTGCTGCCGCTGCTGGCCGGGGCGGGCGCCGAGATCTACTCCGGCGGCAGGTGGACCGGCGGCGGGGCCGCGCTCAAGCAGGTCCTCGGCCTGTACTCGACCGTCTACCGGGAGGGGCTCGGCGACCCCAAGCTGCAGCAGGAGGCCAAGGGGCGCGACAAGTCGTTCGCCGAGTTCGCCAAGGGGCGGATCGGCGTCCTGGCCGAGAGCGACTACTTCTGGCGTGACGTGGTCAACCCCAAGACCGGCGTCGCCAAGATGCCCACCCGCGACCAGGACGTGGGGTACGCGCTGATCCCCGCCGTCGAGCCGGGCAAGGGAGTGCGCGGCCAGTCGTTCGTCAGCATGTCCGGCGGGCCGACGACCGTGCTCAACCCCGGCACGAAGTTCCCGCAGCAGGCGTTCGAGCTGCTGACGTTCATGAACTCGCCCGAGATGCACCGGGCGCGCACCGCCGGGACCCCCGAGATCACCTCCCGGACCGACGTCAACCGGCAGATCCTCACGGGCGACCCGCTGCTCGGCTTCATCGCCGGGAAGGTGCTGCCGATCACCTCCTACCGGCCGGGCCTCGCCGCCTACCCGCAGGTGTCCACCGCGCTGCAGGAGGCGACGGCGAGCGTGGTGTCGGGCCGCACGCCCGAGGAGGCGGCGGCGCAGTACACGAAGAAGCTGGAAGGGATCGTCGGTGGCGCCGGCAACGTCACCGCGGACTAAGGGCTACGCCGACGACGCCGCCGGGCTCGGCCGGGCCCGGGCGGCGGCGTTCGTCGCGCCCGCGCTGGTGCTGGTCGCGGTGTTCCTGGTGTTCCCGGCGCTGTGGACGCTGTATCTCGGGACGACCGATTACCGGCTGACCGGCGTGGCGGCGAGCAGGCCGCAGTTCGTGGGGGCCGACAACTACACCGCCGTGCTCGGCGACGAGGGGTTCCACCGTTCGCTGTGGCTGACGGCGCAGTTCGTGCTGGGGTCGGCGGTCCTTGGGCAGACGGTGCTGGGGTTCGCGCTGGCGTGGGTGATGCGCGACCGCACCGGTCCGCTGCGGCGGCTGGTGGAGGGTCTGGTGCTGCTGGCGTGGATCCTGCCGGGCTCGGTGATCGCGTTCCTGTGGATCGCGCTGCTGGACCGCGACGCCGGGACGCTGAACGCGCTGCTGGGCACGCCCGGCACCGCGTGGCTGCTGGACCACCCGATGGCGTGCGTCATCGTGTTCAACATCTGGCGCGGCACCGCGTTCTCGATGATGCTCTACGGCGCCGCGCTCGGGAACGTCCCGCCCTCGCACCTGGAGACCGCGCGGCTGGCGGGCGCCTCCACCTGGCAGACGCTGCGCGACGCGGTGCTGCCGCACGTCCGCGGGCACCTGCTGACGAGCCTGCTGCTGGTCAGCCTGTGGACCTTCAACGACTTCACGCCGTTCCTCATCACCGCCGGCGGCCCCGACCACCGCTCGGAGATCCTGTCGGTGTACGTCTACCGCACCGCGCTCGGCGACGGGCGGCTCGGCTTCGGCGCGGCCGTCTCGCTCATCATGATCCTCATCAACCTGGCGATCGCGCTGCTGTACCTGCGGGCGCTGCGCGAGCGGGGCCGCCGCGCGGAAGGGGCGGCCTGATGGTGCGGGCGGTGCTGGGGCGGATCGGGTTCGCGACGTTCCTGTCGGCGGTGCTCGGGTTCTTCGCGCTGCCGCTGCTGTGGCTGGCCTCGGCCCCGTTCGACGCCGATCCCGAGATCGCCGTGTCGGTGCCGGAGTTCACCCTGCGCAACTTCCGCGAGCTGCTGGACCGGCCCCAGGCGCTCGCCTCGCTGCGCAACTCGGCGCTGCTGGCGGCCGGGACCACCGCGCTGGTGGTGACGAGCGCGGCGCTGGCGGCCTACGCGCTCAGCCGCGTGCGGGTGCCCGGCCGCGACGCGCTGCTGTACCTGCTGCTCCTGCTGTCGTCGATCATCACCGGGACGGCGGCGATGGTGCCGGTGTTCCTGCTGGCCTTCAACCTGCACCTGATCGACTCGCGGCTCGGGGTCGTCCTGGTGCTGACCGGCGGGCTGCTGCCCACCGCGATCTTCATCCTCAAGGACTTCACCGACGCCTCCCCGCCCTCCTACGAGGAGGCGGCCCGGGTGTTCGGCGCGACCCCGCTCCAGGTGCTGCGGCACGTGGTCGCGCCGGTGATCCGGCCGGGCCTCGCGACCGTCGCGGTGTGGACGGCCGCGCAGGTGTGGGGCGACTTCCTGATGCCGTTCCTGCTGCTGCGCGACCCCGACAAGGCCCCGGCGGCGGTGGCCGTCTACACCTTCTACACCGAGGGGGGCCAGCCGGACCTGCGGCTGATCTCGACGTTCTCGCTGCTGTACGCCCTGCCGGTGGTGGCCGTGTACCTGCTGGTCAGCCGCCGCTACGGGATGCGCTTCCACGGAGGGATCAAACGCTGATGAGGGGCGACCCATGGCGGGCATAGCGCTGCGCGGGCTGACCAAGGACTACCCCGGCGGGGTGCGGGCGGTGGACGGCCTGGACCTCGACATCGCCGACGGCGAGTTCTTCGCGCTGCTCGGGCCGTCCGGCTGCGGCAAGACCACGCTGCTGCGCACCGTCGCCGGGCTGGAGACCGCGAGCGCCGGGACGGTCCGCATCGGCGGCGCCGACGTGACCCGCGTGCCGCCCGGCCGCCGCGACGTGGGCATGGTGTTCCAGGACTACGCGCTGTTCCCGCACATGACGGTGGCCGACAACATCGCCTACCCGCTGCGCATCAAGAAGGTCGGGCGCGGCGAGCGGCACGCGGCGGCCGGGGAGGTGGCCGCCGAGCTGGGGCTGGACGGGCTGCTGTCGCGCCGCCCGGGGGAGCTGTCGGGCGGCCAGCAGCAGCGCGTGGCGCTGGCGCGGGCGATGGCGGCGCGGCCGAAGGTGTTCCTGCTGGACGAGCCGCTGTCCAACCTGGACGCCCGGCTGCGGCTGGAGGCGCGGACGTTCCTCAAGCGCCTGCAGCGCGAACTCGGCGTCACCACCGTCCTCGTCACCCACGACCAGGCCGAGGCGCTGGCGATGGCCGACCGGATGGCGGTGATGCGCGACGGCCGCGTGGAGCAGGTCGGCACCCCGGCGGAGGTGTTCCGGCGGCCGGCCAACCTGTTCGTGGCCTCGTTCATCGGGTCCACGCCGATGAACCTGCTGCCCGCGCGCGCCACCGCGGAGGGGATCGAGGCCGGGGGAGCGGTGCTGGCCCATCCCGCGCCCGGCGTGACCGGCGGCGAGCTGGTGTACGGGGTGCGGCCCGAGTACCTGGAGGGCTCGGCGGAACCCGTCGAAGGCGCGTTCGACGGGCGTGTCGCCGTCGTGGAGAACATGGGTAGTACGTCCTTGGTGACCATCGACACGGGAGAGCCCGACCGAGCGGGGGAGCTGGTGCACGTGGTCGTCGGCGAAGGGCGCGAACCCGACCCCGGCGCGCGGTTGTGGGCCCGGCCCCGGCCCGGCCGCGCCCTGCTGTTCCGCGACGGGGAGCTGGCGGGCGCGGACGAGGCGGCGGTGTGATGGCCGAGGAGACCGTGCTGCGGGGCCGCTGGACGCTGGAGGACCGGGTGGCCGCGCCGCTGCGCGGGCTGCCGTTCGAGGTGCGGCCCGGCACGGCCGCGATCACCGTGCGGCTCGCGCACGAGGGCGGCGTCATCGACCTGGGCTGCGAGGGGCCGGAGGGGTTCCGCGGCTGGTCGGGCGGCGCGCGCGACGAGTACACGATCACGGCGGGGTGGGCGACGCCCGGCTACCTGCCCGGCGAGCTCGAACCGGGGGTGTGGCAGGTGTGGCTCGGGCTGCACCGAGTCCCGCCCGAGGGCGTGCCGTACGAGGTCACGGTCACCGCGTCGGACGCCGCGCCGCCGCCCGCGACGGTCGCGCACCCGCCGCCCCCGGCGTCCCGCCCGGCGCGCCGCGACCTGCCCGCGCCCGCCGGGACGCGCTGGCTGGCCGGCGACCTGCACGCCCACACCGTGCACAGCGACGGGACGCTGACCGTGCCCGAGCTGGCCGCGCTCGCGGCCGCGCAGGGGCTCGACTTCCTGGCCGTCACCGACCACAACACCGTCAGCCACCACGCCGAGCTGCCCGCCGCGTCCCGGCGCTCGGGCGTGGCGCTGGTGCCGGGGCAGGAGGTCACCACCGACCTCGGGCACGCCAACGTGTTCGGCGACGTGGGCTGGGTGGACTTCCGCCGCCCGTCCGCCGACTGGGCCGCGCACGGCGGCCTGATGTCGGTCAACCACCCGCTCAGCGGCGACTGCGCCTGGCGGCGGCCGATGCCGCCCGAGGCGCGGCCCCGGTTCGTGGAGGTGTGGCACTCCTCGTGGTGGGACCGCACCTGGGGCGCGCCGCTGTCGTGGGCGGGGCTGTGGCGGCCGGACGTCGTCCCGCTGGGCGGCAGCGACTTCCACGACCCCGCCCAGCACAAGACGCTGGGCGAGCCGACCACCTGGGTGCTCGCGGAGGACTCCGGCCCCCACGCCGTGCTGGCCGCGATGGCGGCCGGACGCGTCGCGGTCTCGGCGGGCCGCGACGCGCCGGTGCTGCTGCGGGTGGACGACGAACTGCTCGCGCTGGACGCCGACGGCACCGTGCTGGTCCGTCCCGACGGCCGCCGCCACGCGGTGCGCGGCGACCGGGCCCGGCTGCCCTCCGCGCCCGGTGCCCACCACCTGGAGAGCGCCCGCAACGAGGTGATCGCCCTATGCGGCTGACCCCTGACACCACCCCGACGATCGTGGTCGTCCCCCACACCCACTGGGACCGCGAGTGGTACCTGCCGTTCCAGCGGTTCCGGCTGCGCCTGGTCGCGCTGCTGGACGCGGTGCTCGACCGGATGGAGGCCGACCCGCGCTGGCACTTCACCCTCGACGGGCAGATGGCCGCCGTGGACGACTACCTGGAGATCCGCCCCGAGCGCCGCGACCGGCTGGCCGCGCTCGTGCGGTCGGGACGGCTCGCGGTCGGGCCGTGGCAGATCCTGCACGACGAGTTCCTGTGCTCGGGCGAGACCATGGTCCGCAACCTGGAGCTGGGCCTGCGCCGCGCCGCCGAGCTGGGCGCGGCGATGCCCGTCGGCTACCTGCCCGACCAGTTCGGCCACTGCGCGCAGACGCCGCAGATCCTGCGCCAGGCCGGGATCGTGCACGCGTGCGTGTGGCGGGGCGTGCCCGGGGCCGTGACCGGGACGGTGTTCGCGTGGGAGTCGCCGGACGGCAGCGCCGTGCGCACCCGCTACCTGCCCGAGGGCGGCTACGGCAACGCGGCCGCGCTGTTCGAGGACCCGGCGCTGCTGCCCCGCCGCGCGGCCGACCTCGCCGAGCGCATGGGGGCCTGGCAGCCGGACGGCGGCCCGGTCCTGGCGATGTACGGCTCCGACCACGCCGCCCCCGCGCCGGACCTGGCCGACCGGCTCGACGCGTCCGGGCTGCCGATGCGGATGGACACCCTGGCGGGGTTCTTCGCGGCCGAAGACACCGACACAACGGGCCTTACTCGCATTAAGGGCGAACTGCGCTCACACGCCCGCGCCAACCTCCTCCCCGGCGTGCTGTCGGCGCGGATGCCGCTGAAACAGGCGATGGGCCGTGCCGAACGCCTCGTGGAGCGCTACGCCGAGCCCCTGGACGCGCTGTGGTGGTCGGGGTCGGCCCAGTGCTTCCTGGACATGGCCTGGCGGCGCCTGATCGAGGTGAGCTGCCACGACGCGGTGACCGGCTGCGGCAGCGACGAGACCGCCGAGCAGGTCGCCGCGCGCACGGCCGAGGCGGGGCAGCTCGGCCGGGCGGTGTGCGACCTCGTGACCTCGGGCCTGGCGGCGGCGGTGCCGGTGGAAGGTCACCTGGTGTTCAACCCCGCCCCGGCGCGGCGGGCGGGCCTGGTGGTGCTGGACGTGCCCGGCGACACCCCGCCGGCGGCGCTGCGGGACGCCTCGGGCGCGGTCGCGGCGGCCCAGGCGCTGGAGTCGGCCCCGACCGTGCTGGACGACGCGGTGCACCCGGCCGCGGACCTGCCGACGGTCCTGAGCCGCGTGTACGGGCGGGTGCTGTTCGGCCAGGAGGTGCGCGACTGGTCGGTGGACGGCCGGACCCTCACCTTCCACGTGACCCGGCGCGCCGAGGGCCCCTTCGACATCGCCGACGTGGCCGAGGCGCTGCGCGGCGCGCGGGGCGACTGGCGGGTGCGCATCCTGGCCGACCCCCGGCACACGGTGGCGGCGCTGGTGGAGGCCCCGCCGCTGGGCGTCACCTCCGTACGGGCCGACCCGGCGGCGCCCGCGCCCGAGATCACCGCGCCCGTCCGCGCCGAGGAGGGCGCCCTGGACAACGGCCTGCTGCGGGTGGAGGCGCGCGGGGACGGCACGCTCGCCCTGCGCACCCCGGGCGGCCGGGTGATCGAGGGGCTGGCCCGCCTGGTGGACGGCGGCGACCTCGGCGACACCTACAACCACGCCCCGCCCGCCCGGGACCGGCCGGTCGAGGCGCCGCTCGCCGCGCGGCTGGAGCCGGTGTGGAACGGCCCGCTGGTGGCGGCGTTCGACCTGGTGCGCACCTACCGCTGGCCGGCCGCCGGGGACCCGTTCGCCGACGCCCGCACGGCGGCCGAGGAGGAGGTCGCGGTCACGACCCGGGTGGAGCTGCGGGCGGGCGAGCCGTTCCTGCGGCTGGGGATCGCGTTCGACAACCGCTGCGCCGACCACCGGGTGCGGCTGCACCTGCCGCTGCCGCGCGAGGCGCGCTCGTCGTTCGCCGAGGGCCAGTTCGCGGTGGTGGAACGGGGCCTGACCGCCGAGGGCGGCTTCGGCGAACGCCCCCTGCCGACCTTCCCGGCCTCGGGCTTCGCGGCCGCGGGCGGCCTGGCGGTGCTCCTGGAGCACGCGGCCGAGTACGAGGTGGCGGGCGGCGAGCTGGCGGTGACGCTCCTGCGCTCGGTCGGCTACCTGTCCCGCGACCGCAACGCCTACCGCGACCAGCCCGCCGGGCCGCAGCTGGCCACGCCGGGCGCGCAGTGCCGGGGCGAGCACACGATGAGCTTCGCCGTCATGCCGTACGAGGGCGACCGGCCGGGCGACGAGGTGCTGGAGGCGGCCGAGTCCTACCGGTACGACCTGCTCACCTCGCCCGGGTACGGCCCGCGCGACGCCGCGCTGCCGCCCGCCCGCGCGGGGCTGGAGGTGTCCGGACCGGGCGTGGTGCTGACGAGCCTGCGCGAGCGGGACGGCCTGATCGAGGTGCGGGTGGTGGCCGAGCGTCCGGAGCCGACGGCCGCGGTGCTGCGCGGCGCGTTCGT
Organism: Spirillospora sp. CA-253888; assembly: GCA_050936435.1. GTDB lineage: Bacteria > Actinomycetota > Actinomycetes > Streptosporangiales > Streptosporangiaceae > Spirillospora. The sequence continues at coordinate 530,928 of JBNJMT010000001.1, read as the reverse complement.
CGAGGCGGCCCGCGCCGACGTCCTGGGCCGCCCGACCGAGGTCCTGCCGGTCGCGGACGGCGAGACGACCCTGCCGCTGCGCCCGTGGGAGATAGCGACCGTCCGCCTGCGCCCGGCCCCCTGAACGGCGGGCGTCAGAGCTTCACGGTGGTGCGGCGGGCGGCCTCGTCGGCGGCCATCGCCGCCCCCACGATCCCGGCGTGGTTGACCAGGGCGGCGGGCACGATCGGCGCGCGCACCCCCTCGATCAAGGGCAGGAACTTGTCGGCCTTCTTGCTCACCCCGCCGCCCACGATGATCAGCGTGGGGGAGATCAGCGCCTCCAGGTGGACCAGGTACTCGCTCAGCCGCTCGGCCCACTTGTCCCAGCTCAGATCGTGGTCCTCGCGCACCTTGGCGGACGCGCGGTGCTCGGCGTCCTTGCCGCGGATCTCCAGGTGCCCGAACTCGGTGTTGGGCACCAGCACCCCGTCGGTGAACAGCGCGCTGCCGATCCCGGTGCCGAGCGTCAGCACCACCACCGTGCCCTTGCGGCCGCGCCCGGCGCCCAGCCGCATCTCGGCGATCCCGGCGGCGTCGGCGTCGTTCAGCACGGTGACCGTCCGCCCGGTGGCCTCGGCGAACAGCGCGGCGGCGTCGGTGCCGATCCACGCCTTGTCCACGTTGGCCGCCGACAGCGTCACCCCGCCGATCACCACGCCGGGGTAGGTGACCCCCACCGGTCCGTCCCCGCCGAAGTGCGCGGTGATCTCCGCCAGCACCGCCGCCACCGCCGAGGGCGTGGCCGGGTGCGGCGTCTCGACGCGCAGCCGGTCCGCGGTGAACTCCCCGGACGCCAGGTCCACCGGGGCGCCCTTGATCCCCGATCCGCCGATATCGATACCGAGCATGTTCATGGCCTACCCTTGCCCGATCTCCGGCGGACTAAAGGAACGGCCAAGGGTCGGCCCGCCCGCCCCGTTCGCGAGAATCGATCCCCGTTAGGTCTTATGTGATCGCGCTCACCCCGCCACACTGGAGGTCGTGAGCGACTTCGACGTACTGGTGCTCGGGTCGGGGCCCGGCGGGCAGCGCGCGGCGATCGCCGCCGCCAAGCTCGGCCGGCGGGCGGCCGTCGTGGACCGCCGCAGCATGATCGGCGGGGTGTGCATCAACACCGGCACGATCCCGTCCAAGACGCTGCGCGAGGCGGTGCTCTACCTCACCGGCCTCAGCCAGCGGGAGCTGTACGGCCAGAGTTATCGGGTCAAAGAAGACATCACGGTCGCCGATCTGGGGATGCGCACCCAGCACGTCATCGGCCGCGAGGTCGACGTGATCCGCAGCCAGCTCGCCCGCAACCGCGTCACCCTGCTGTCGGGCCACGGCCGCTTCCTGGAGCCGCACGTGGTGGGCGTGTCCAACGGCGACGACCGCGAGCTGAAGGTCACCGCCGACAAGATCATCATCGCCACCGGCACCCGGCCCGCCCGGCCCGACAGCGTGGAGTTCGACGACCAGGCCGTGATCGACTCCGACGGCATCATCCACCTGGAGCGCATCCCCGAGACCATGGTGGTGGTCGGCGCCGGGGTGATCGGCATCGAGTACGCCTCGATGTTCGCCGCCCTCGGCACCAAGGTCACCGTGGTGGAGCGGCGCGACCGGATGCTGGAGTTCGCCGACCTGGAGGTCGTCGAGGCGCTCAAGTACCACCTGCGCGACCTCGCGGTGACCTTCCGCTTCCGCGAGACCGTCGCCTCGGTGGAGCGCTACGCGCGCGGCGCGATGACGGTCCTGCAGAGCGGCAAGCGCATCCCCGCCGACACCGTCATGTACTCGGCCGGGCGCCAGGGCATGACCGACGACCTCGGCCTGGAGGCCGCCGGCCTCGCCGCCGACCACCGGGGCCGGATCAAGGTGGACGCCGACTACCGGACCGAGGTGCCGCACATCTACGCCGTCGGCGACGTGATCGGCTTCCCGTCGCTGGCGGCCACCTCCATGGAGCAGGGCCGGCTCGCGGCCCACCACGCCTGTGGTGAGCCGGTCGCCGAGATCCACGAACTGCAGCCGATCGGGATCTACACCATCCCCGAGATCAGCTTCGTCGGCCGTACCGAGGACGAGCTGACCGAGGCCAAGGTGCCCTTCGAGGTGGGGGTGTCGCGCTACCGCGAGCTGGCGCGCGGCCAGATCATCGGCGACTCCTACGGGATGCTGAAGCTGCTGGTGTCCCCCGAGGACCGCCGCCTGCTGGGCGTGCACGTCTTCGGGACCGGCGCCACCGAACTGGTGCACATCGGGCAGACCGTGATGGGCTGCGGCGGCACCGTCGACTACCTGGTGAACGCGGTGTTCAACTATCCGACGCTGGCCGAGTCCTACAAGGTGGCCGCCCTGGACGCGATGAACAAGATGCGCCACCTGGCGCGGCTGAGCGAGTGAGGGCTCACGACTGCCAGAGCAGGGTCTCCAGTTCGGCGTCGATGTCGATGCACTCGCCCTCCTGACCGGCCGGCACCGCCTGGTAGGTGCGGTGCAGGAAGTCGGCCAGCGGAGAGAGGGGCACCTCGAACAGCGCGTCGCCGAACGGCGAGGACAGCGCGATGTTGAGGGAGTCGTCGTCCTCGCCCTCGGCGGGCCAGACCTCCACGTCGCCGTCCCCGACCCGTCGCACGATCCCGACGGTGAGCAGCTCCCGAGCGAAGATCCACTCAACCGGCTCGTCGTCGCCCACGTAGAAGGCCATCCTGATGGCGTACGGGTCGTCGGCCGCGTACTCCAGACCGGCGAGCAGGGGGACGGTCGTGCGGTCGGGGACGACGAGACGGAGGCCCAGTTCGGCGGACACGGTGGTACTGCTGTTCATGGCCATTCCTTCAGACGTCGGTCCCGCTTGCGCGCGGGCGCTCCGGTGGGTGCTTCACTCCCTCCCACGGATGTCCCCGCGATCTATGACGCGTAACGGAGGGAAGTTGTGGGAACATTCCGCCGCCGGGCCAGTGTGTGATCTATCTCACGTAGCGAAAAGTGCCCCCTGACCTGGGCAGAAGCGGACAATTGCCCGCCGACACCTAGATCGAAAACTGCGATCGCCAGGCGCCGCGCCCCGTCCTGTGCAAGGATCGCCGTGGCCATATTGCCGCCGAACCTGAGCTATCCCGGAGCGTTCCTGGCATAGGGTAATTCCGTGGCGATAAACCATGAAGAGAAAACACCCCCGGCCGAAGACCCCGGGCCGCTGAACCGGTTCCGCGAGCGCGTCCGGCGCAACCCCATGCTCAACACCGCCTGGCGCCTCGGCGTCTTCACCGTCGGCGTGACCGTCCTGGCGGGCGGCCTGGTGATGATGGTGGCCCCGGGCCCCGGCATCCTCGGCATCATCGTGGGCCTGGCGATCCTGGCGACCGAGTTCGCCTGGGCCCAGCGCGCGCTGCACCACGCCAAACAGGCGGCCGAGCGCGCCAAGGAGAAGGCCCTGGACCCCCGCAAGAAGCGGCGCAACGCGATCCTGGCCGTCCTCGGCGGGCTGCTGGCCGGGGCCGCGGTGATCGCCTACCTGGTCGTCTACGACTTCCACCTGCCCTGGAACATCCAGGACTGGACCCCCTGGGCCTGATACGCAAAGCGAAAAGCCATCACTTAACGTGATGGTATGCCTGTCGACCTGCAGAAGCCGTCCCACGCCCGCCGCCGCACCGGCCGTGAGCAGTGGGCGGCCTTCCGCAGGTCGCCGTTCGTCCCGGCGGTCGTGCTGCTGTTCATCCTCGCCGCGGCCGCCGGACTGTTCGCCGGCTCCTACACCTACGCGCTGGCCAACCCGACCCCCCGCCACATCCCGATGGCGGTCACCGGCGACCCGCCGCACGACCTGTACCGGGCCATGGACCGCGAACTGAACGCCACCCTCGTGGTGAAGACCTACCCGACCTACGCGCAGGCCCGCCACGCCCTGGAGGAGCAGCGCGAGTTCGCGATCCTGACCGCCGGCACCCTGGACGTGGCGGGGGCCGCAGGTTCCTCGGTCGCACGCCTGCTCTCTCAGGCGGCCCACCGGGCGGACCCGACCCTGAGGGTCCGCGACATCAAACCCCTCCAGCAGACCGACCCCCAGGGCCTGGCGATCTTCTACATCTCCCTGGCCGCCGTGATCATCGGCTTCGTGGGCGCGATCCAGCTGAGCGTCCACGCCAAGGAGCTGAACGCCGGCGAGCGGATCGCGTTCACCGCCGCCTACGCGGCCCTCGGCGCCCTGGCCATCGTCGCGGTCGTCGACTGGCTGCTCGGCGTCCTGAACCTCCCCCTGCCCGAATCATGGTTCATCCTGGCCCTCACCATGTTCACCAGCGGCATGGTCTTCACGATGTTCAACACCCTGTTCGGCCGCTGGGCCATGATCCCGACCTGGGGCCTGATGGTCCTGCTCGGCAACCCCTCCTCGGGCGGCGCGGTCTCCTGGCCCCTGCTGCCCTCGGCCCTGGGCTACATCGGCCGCTGGCTGCCCCCGGGCGCCTCGGTGAACGCCCAGCACACGGCGATCTACTTCGGCGACCACCAGCACGCCCTGCCCTTCGTGACCCTGTCCGCCTGGGCCCTGGTCTCGACCGCCGTCTTCCTCATCTGGCGCCACCGCCACCCCGGCGGCCGAGACATGACCCCGGCCCACGCGGCGGCCTGAACGCACGATGCGCGAACACCGCCCAACATGCGCTAGAGTTCTCGATGTCGGGAACGCCGCAAGGCGGGAACGACAGACCACCGGGGCGATTAGCTCAGTGGGAGAGCGCTTCGTTCACACCGAAGAGGTCACTGGTTCGAACCCAGTATCGCCCACCCTGGTCAAACAGGCCGGTCCCGTAGCGGGACCGGCCTTTTGCGTTGCTGCCTGACTAACTGCCTGACGACTGGCCGTCGTCGGCCAGAGGGAAGATGCGATCCATCGCGGTTGCGCCCTCCTGGATCACCGGCCGGATCTGCCGCCGGTACACCTTCTCGGTCACGTCGCTGCCGCTGTGGCCCACCAGCCGGGCGATCTGCTCAACGGGCATCTCGCTGTCCGACAGCACCGACACGAAGCTGTGCCGCATCTCGCGGGGCGTCCACTCGGCGCCCACCAGCTCGGCACGGGTGATGACCCGCCGGAACTCGCGCCGGACGTTGCCCGCGCTCATCTGCGTGCCGTTCCGCGTCCCGAAGACAAGGCGGTCGGACTCCTCCGCCTTCGGCGCGGCATCACGGCCGGCCAGGTTGTCCCAGTACGCGGCCAGGGCGACCACGCAGCGACGGGGGAGCTTGAGCGTTCGCCGCGAACTCGTCGTGCTCCCACCCTGTCACCGCCACAGAGCGCCATTCCTGGCGTGCCTTGTCGAAGGCGACGACGTGCTGCCACTGAAGAGCACGCGCCTCCTCGGTGGAGCTTGTAACTTGAGATGTGGAAAGACCTTGCAGGTAGAAGGCGAAGTCGGCTTTATCTGATGCGCCCTGGATAGGCCTCGGCGAGTTCGTTGAGCGCTTGGCGCCACCCGGCGGCGCGTTGTCCTCGACGAGTCGTGCGGGCGCGAAGGCGTGCTTGTCGCCGTTGTGGCGCTTGACGGTGCGTTCGCGGGCGCGTTTGTCCTCGATGTTGACGATGGCCAGCCACAGCAGCTTGACCACGGCGTCGCCGGTGGGGAGGTGCCCGCGCGCCTTGGTGACCTTGCGCAGCTGGTAGTTCAGCGACTCGATCCCGTTAGTGGTGTAGAGCAGCCTGCGGCCCGGGCGCTGTGTGGTGGGGTCCAGTGTGGGCGGTCGGTGATCCAGCGGGCGGCCAGCAGGCCGGAGGCGGCGGTGAGGACGGCGGCCGCGACGACGGTGGCGTTGAGACCGAGGGGTGTCGGCGAGGACGCCCGCGACCAGGGCGTCGGCGGCGTAGCAGACGTCGCGCCAGAACCGGTAGGTGCCCAGCGCGTTGGGACGCCAACTGGGGTGGGCGTGGTCGGACACGGCGGCGATCAAGGCCGCGTACACCATGGCGGAGCCGATGCCGAGCGCCACGGCCGACAGGAGGCCTGCCAACAGGGGCCAGTGCGGCAGTGCGAGGGCGATGTGCGCGGCGGTGTCCCGCACGATCAGCGACAGGAGCAGCCCGGCGACCACGAAGACGACGCCGATGAGCTCGGGGGCGGGCCGCAGCCCGTAGGCGGTGGCCAGGTAGCGGTGGCCAGGGCGGTGACGCCGACGGCGGCGTACCCGGCGGCCTCGTTCAGTCCGGTGGCCAGGCCGCGGCGGGCGGGGCCGACCAGGTCGATCTTCATGTTGACCGTCATCGACCAGGTCAGTCCCTGGTTGATGCCCAGCAGGACGTTGGCGGCGATGATCCAGTACCAGGACGGCGCCCAGGCCAGCACGAACGGCACCGGGACGCCGATCAGCCACCCGGCCAGCAGTAGGTGCTGCGGCGGAACCGCGCGGTCAACGCCCCGGCCGCCAGGTTGGTGGCCGCATTGGTGATCCTGAACGCGATGACGAAGGAGAAGACCACCAGGTCGCTGGTCAGCCCGAAGACCTCGGTGCCGATCAGCGGGACGGTGGTGCGCTCCAGGCCGACCAGGCCACCGACCGCGACGTTGACGATGACCAGCAGGGCGAACTGCAGCCAGTTCTCGGCAGCCCCAACCGCACGGGCCTGCCGACCAAGGTCTTCCCGGCGGCCGAGCTCACGAGGCGTCTCCGCCGGGCTCCTTGGTCAGCTGCTGCCCCTGGGCCTTGGCGTACTCGGCCGGACCGCCGTCCAGGACGGTGATGTCGGTGTGCCCGGCGCGTTCCAGGACGCTGGCGGCGGTCATGGCGCGATCGCCGCGGCCGCAGGCCACCACCGCACCTGCCGGAGCGTCGGCGGCACGGTCGGTGAGGCTGCCGAGTTCGAGGTTGAGCGCGCCGAGCACGTGCCCGGCGGTGTACTCGGCCTGCTGGCGGACGTCCACGTAGGGCCTGGACGGGGCCCGGTCGGCGGTGACGAACGCGGTGGTGACCTGGGGGCGTCCGGCGGCGAGCCAGGCGGGCATGCGGCTGTCCAGGTGTCCAGCGAGGAGCTCGTAACCGATCTTGTACGCTGGCCAGACGATCTCCTCCGGGTCCTGGCCTGGGCCGGTGACGAAGACGAGGGGGACGGTGTCGGGCAGCAGCCGCCCCAACCAGGTGGCGAACTGGTCGCGCAGCGAGATCGATAGCGCCCCTGGGATGTGACCGGCTGCGAACTCGGCCGCCGGCCGCACGTCCACCACCTGTCCGCCGTCGGCGAGCAGCGCCTTGACCTGCGCGGCGTCCAGAGCCGGTCCTCGTCGGGTGCGTTGAGCAGCGGGTTGGCGTGCTTCTGGGCGCCGATGGTGGTGGTGCGCTCGGCACCTGGCGGGGCCGAGCAGAACGAGCCCGCCCCGTGGGTCGGCCACACCGCGGTCTGGGGCGGCGGCGTGGCCAAGTGCCGCAGCGAGCGGTACTGGGCACGGGCCAGGTCCTCGGCGCGGTCCGGGCCGAGCAGGTCGGTGCGCGCCGCGGAGTCCACGATCAGCGAGCCCCTTGGTGAACACGCCCAGTTCGCTTTCGCCGTCCAGGAGCAGGAAGGGCAGGTGCTCGTCGGTGTGCCCGGGCGTGGCCAGCGCCCGCAACGTCAGCCCTCCCAGGTCGACCTCGTCACCGTCGGTCAGCGCCCGGTGCGGGAAGGCGCGGCGGCCGGCAGCGGAGGCCAGCACCATGGCGCCGGTGTCGTGGCCAGCTGGACGGCGCCGGACAGGAAGTCGGCGTGTAGATGCGTGTCCGCCGCGTAGGCGATGGCCAGACCACGCTGCCGTGCGGCGGCGTGCACGGCCCGCAGGTCGCGGGTGGCGTCCACGGCCAGAGCCCGGCCCTCGCCCAGATCGACGAGGTGGGCACTGTTGCCCAGCCCCTCATCGACCAGCGGTATCAAATGGTTCTCGGCAGCCGCGCTGGATCAGCCAGACGGTGACGAAGATGTACAGGAAGAACTGCAGGTACTCCGACTGCCAGTTCTCGGTCACGTCCACCGCGAACTCCGAGCCGGTGAGGTAGTCGCCCAGGCCGCTCTCCGGCGCCCCCTGCGCGACCTGCTTCTCATTGTGGACCGCCGGCCCCGAGAGGGCCTGCCCCACCAGCGCGAGGGCCAGTGCCGTCAGGAAGAAAAGCGTCAGCCCGTTGTCACGGAGGAACGCTCGCATGCCGCCCCCTTCAACCTCCAACGGCACGGTCGTGTTCGGAACGCGACGCAGGATCACGAAGGCACCGTGAGCCCCTACCCAGGCTCCCGGCCCCCGGAACATCAAGTCCCGCCTCAGGTCATCGCGACCAGGATGCGGCGGTCCCCGGTGTAGGGCCGGCGGCCGTGCGCCATCAGCAGATTGTTCACGATCATGATCGTGCCGGGCTCCCACGGTAGGGCGAGCGCGGCCTCGGCGTAGGCGGCGCGGACGCGGTCGAGGTCGCCGTCGGGGATCGGCGAGCCATCGGCCCGGTAGGCGTTGCGGGGCAGGTCCTCCTCCGCGTACACGGTGCGGAGCGCCTCCCGGATCTCGGGATCGAGGGCGGACACGTGGAACAGGTGGGCCTGGTTGAACCACAGGTCGGCGCCGGTACGCGGGTCGCGCTGGACGGCCGGGCGGACATGGGCGGTGCGCAGGACGTCGCCGTCCCAGGCGAACTCCTGGCCGTGGGCGCGGCAGTGGTCCTCCACGCGCCGCCGGTCGCTCGTCTGGAACGCCTCCCGCCAGCCGAGGCCCATGCCGTCCCGGAACGTGCGCGTGTAGCGGACACCGGAGGCCAGCCCGTCGCGGACGGGTCCGGGGATCAGGCGGTGCACCGCACGGCTGTCGGCGACGGGCGTCGCGCCGCCGGTCGCGGGCGCGGTCTGGCAGAAGAAGAAGACCGTCTCGGGCCAGGCGTCCGCGTAGGAGCTCTCGTTGTGCAGCGGGATCTCCTGGTCCGGCGGGTACTCGGTGGAGGTGTAGATATTCCCGCTCACCCGGCTGCGCGGTGTGGAGCGCTCGGTGTACTCCAGAGCCGTTCCACCGATCGCCGCCACCACCGCGTCGAACGCCTCGATCTCCACGGGCAGCCCGCGCAGCAGGACCAGCCCGTGGTCCCGCACCTCGCCGCGCAGCGCGTCCGCGTACCGGCGCGCCCAGGCGACCGGGTCCGGGACGCGGCCCGCCAGCGAGTACTCGATCGCCGCGGTGTGCGCGTTCTCGCGGACGCGGGCGGCGCTGCCCCCGCGGGGCCGGGCTTCGACGAAATCGCGCAATGGAATTCCCTCCGAGCATGCCGGCTTTCCTCGCCAGATGCCGGCGGAGGCTGAAATCCTCGCAAGGCGGGCAGCCGAACGGCAAGGGCGCCCCGGGCGGGCACGGTGAACGGACAATTACGGAGCCGGGGAATTCGGGCGCCTTCTCAGCGCCGGCCCCGCCACGCGTGCGCGGCATTGACCAGCACGATCGCGGCGAGGGCGAAGAAGAGCGCGGTGTTCCCCGCGCCCTGCGTGGCCGCGGCGGAGAACGGGACGGCGAGGACCACGGAGATGACGGCGAGCATGAGGTCAGCCGACATGCCGGCAACGCGGCCGGACCGCGCCGCGTCCGGGCGCGCGGGCGGGGCTGGTTCCGGCCGGGAACGCGCGGTCATGCTTTCCTCGAGCCTCTCGACGACGGCCTCGAGAAAAGCCTCGTCGTAATCCGGGCCCAGTTCCTTGCGCGCGGCCAGAGCCGCCATGAGTTCTTCGCGGGGCAGGCGGGATGTCGTCATTCCTCGGTTATAAACCAGTGCAGCCTTTCCGTCCTCCGTCCGGAGGAGGAGATGGACCCCGGCCTCACCCGGACCCGCCCGCGCCCCCGTTCTCCTCCAGCCGCTCCACGGCCAGGTCGACGAGGGCGGACACGCTCGGGAACTCCCACACCGCGTTCGGGTCGAGCTCCGCGCCGACCCTGTCCTCGACCTCGGTGAGGAGGGTGACGGCCGTGATCGAGTCCAGGCCGTAGGCCGACATGGGCTCGGCGGGGTCCACGGTGCCGGGCGGCAGCCCCAGTTCCTCGGCCAGCCGGCCGCACAGCCAGGCCCGCAGCTCGGTGCGGTGCTCGTCGGTCAGGGGGACGCTCATCGGGCTTCTCACGCCGGGCCGGGGGATCACGGTGCGTCCTGGTACAGGGCGGTCAGCCGGCCCTCGTGGAAGAGGTCCCGCATGGCCGAGCGGCGGACCTTCCCGCTGGTGGTTCGCGGAACGCTTCCGGGACGGAGCAGCGCGACGGTGCCGACGCGGACGCCGAACTCGCGTCCCACCGTCCGCCGGATCTCGGTCGCGAGGCCGGGGAACCGGTCGGAGGGGACGCGCGTCACCTCGTGCGTGACCACGATCTGCCCGGAGTCGCCGCCGGGGCCGGCGAACACGACGCCGACCTTGCCGAGCTCCGGATGCTGCGCGCGCAGTTCCTGCTCGACGTCCTGCGGGTAGATGTTGCGCCCGTGCACGATGAAGATCTCCTTGAGCCGCCCGTGCACGTAGATCTCGCCGTCGTACAGCGACCCGAGGTCGCCGGTGCGCAGGAACCCGGCCTCCCCGCCGTCGGTGACCGCGGTGAACGTCCCGTCGTCCCGCTCCCAGTAGCCGTCGCAGATGCTGCGGCCGCGCAGCCAGATCTCGCCCAGCCGTCCTTCGGGCAGCACCGTCCGGGTCTTCGGGTCGACGACGCGCACCTCGCAGGCGGCGGTGGGCGGGCCGCAGCTCACGACGTCGCGCACGGCCGTCCCGCCGCCGGCGGGGACGAACTCGCCGCCGGCCAGCGCCGCCGCGTCCACCCGGCGGGTCAGGGGCGGGCGGCCGGCGCCACCGGAGATGTACACGGTCGCCTCCGCCATGCCGTAGGCGGGACCCAGCGCCTCCGGGCGGAAGCCCGAGGCGCGGAACCGGGCCGCGAACGCCTCGAGCACCCGCGCGTCGATCGGTTCGGAGCCGCATCCGGCCAGCTGCCAGCGGGACAGGTCAAGCTCGGCGGCCTCGGCGTCGCCGACCTTCCGGGTGCAGAGTTCGAAGGCGAAATTAGGGGCGAAGGACGTGTTGACGTCGTGGACGTCGATCAGCTGCAGCCAGCGCAGCGGGCGCCGCACGAACGCGACCGGGTCCATCAGCACGCTGCTCTCGCCGCGCAGCAGCGGCCAGAGGATCTGGACGTGGAGGCCCATGTCGTGGTACAGCGGCAGCCAGCCCCCCGCGCGTCCTTGCCAGCCCGCCATTCCTGTGCCCTGCAGCGTGTTGAACAGGATGTGGTCGTGCCGGACCACGACGCCCTTCGGGTCCCCGGTGGATCCCGAGGTGTACTGCAGCATCGCCGTGGTCGACCGGTCCGCCGGCACAGGCTCCCCGTCCGCCGGGTCGGCGAGGCCGGGGACGTCTCCGGCGACGACGTTCAACCGCGTCCCGCCGAGCTCCACCGCCCACGCCCGCACGTCGGGCAGGTCCGCGGACGTCGTCAGGACGGCGGCGGCGCCCGAATCGGCCGCGATCGCCGCGAGCCGGCTCCGGTGGTGCCGGTGCGCTCCCGGCAGCGGCGCCGGGACGGCGATCATCCCGGCGTACAGGCAGCCGAACAGGGCCGCGGCGAACTCCAGCCCGTTGGGATGGAGCAGCAGCACCCGCGAGCCCGCCGGCAGGTGCGCGCGGAGCCAGGCCGCGCGGACGCGGGCCTCCCGGTCGAGGTCGGCGTAGGACCAGCGGACCAGGCCGTTCGCGAGGTCCGCGTCGCCGGGGAGGTGGGCGAGCGCGTCGCGGTCCGGGCCGGCGGCCGCCCAGGCGCCGAGCAGGGTCGCCGCGTCGGGGGCGTCGGTCAGGTCGTGACTCATGATCATTGCCCTTCGCCGGCGTGTCTTTTCCGCTTCGCGGTGAGCCGTTCGGTCATCTGCCGTTTCCATTCCCCGCGCCCAGTGATCACCTACATTGCCCGGCGGTCGCGAGTATGTGGAAGTCGCGGGCGACTTGTCAAAAGATTGAACGGGTGAATATCGCGCTGTCCATATTCGGCCGCCGCGTTCTGACAAATGTCACGAAACGTTCAAAGTGCGACACGGAGAGTGATTGACCGATTGTGGCCTCCCTGAAATCAGAACTGGACACCGTCTGAACTGCCGATGAGGCTGGGCAGTATCACGGGAACCGTTGTGCGGGCGACCGCATTCGCCCGGTTCGAGAACGTCGAGTGAGTGAACAGGTGCGCACCGTATACACATGGGAAGGGGAGAGGCAAGTCGGGGGGGAAGTGCAACTCGAGTGTTTTCCGGATTGATGTCCAATCAAAGAGGGGGCTCTTTTGGACCTTTCAACTGCGGCGACGGATATTTCCACGGAGGATCCGCAAACCGACCTTCCGGCGAATGCCGGGGTCGTGACGTTGCCCATAGAGAGACTGCTGCCGGGGGAGTCGCTGCGCTCGGACGGGGTCGCCCAGTCGCACGTGCTCGCGCTGTCGGAGGTCGAGGGCGGGCTCCCGCCGATCCTGGTCGACCGCAAGACGATGCGGGTCGTCGACGGGATGCACCGGCTGCTCGCCGCGATGTTCAGGGGTTGCCGGACGATCGAGGTGGAGCTGTTCGAGGGGACTCCGGAGGAGGCGTTCCTGCGCGCCGTCCAGGCGAACGTCGTGCACGGCCTGCCGCTCTCCCAGGCGGACCGGCGGGCCGCCGCCGCGCGGATCATCATGTCGCATCCCCACATGTCGGACCGTTCTATAGCGCGCGCGTCGGGTCTCGGGGCCAAGACCGTCGCGACCCTCCGGCGCAGTTCAACCGCCGCCGTGCCGCAGTTGAACAGCCGGATCGGCAGTGATGGCAGGATCCGGCCGGTCAATGGGGAGGACGGCCGCCGCAGGGTGGCCGAGGTGCTGGCGGAGAGGCCCGACGCCTCGCTGCGCGAGGTGGCCCGGCTGGCCGGGGTGTCGCCGGCGACGGCGGGCGACGTCCGCAAGCGGCTGGCCGCCGGCGAGGAGCCGATGCCGTCCAAAGCGCTGCGTACGGCCAGGGCGGCCGAGGCCCCGCCCGGCGCGCAGGCCGCCCAGCTGGGGCTGGTCCGCAAGAAGGACGCGGTGGCGATGAACCCCGACAGCACGCTGGAGAAGCTGCTGCGGGACCCCTCGCTGCGCCACAAGGAGGACGGCCGCCACCTGCTCCGGCTGCTCCGGCAGAACGCCGCGGTGTCGCAGGACCTGATGGAGCTCGCCGATGTCGTGCCCGCGCACTGCCGCAATCTGGTCGTGAATCTCGCCAGGTATTACGGGAACGCGTGGCGCGGCTTCGCGGAGCTGCTCGACGAGCCGGGGGAGTGATCACCGGCGGACGCTCCCCGCGCCCGCGCGGCGGAGAGCGAATACGGAATCCGCCGCGCCGGGCGTCCCTTTTTCCATGACCGGGCACCGCGCCGTGCGCGCCCCGTCATGGATATATTCACCGTACTCTTTCCGTGAGTGGTTGCCTGACCGGGCGCCGGCGTCCTCTACTTGCACCGCAGCATGGGCGGGAGCGCCATTTACCGGATACCCGGCCATGCGACTTCAGACCCCCAAGGAAGGGAAGTGCACGGATGGCGGACAGCCCGGTATTTCTGCGGTCCAAGGTCATTGTCGAGCCACTGGTCGACCGGTTCTACGCCTGGCTCCACACGGTGGCCCCGATCCAGGCGGCGATGAACCTGGCCTATCTCCAGGTCCCGATGCTGGAGTCCTACCTCCAGTCTCCGCAGGTCCATATCTCGGCCAGCCACAATCCGGAACTGCGCGGCGGCTTCTTCGTCAATATCGGGGAGGACCGCGCTGGCGAGGTGCGCGCGCTGCTGGAGACGATCAAGCGGGACCGGGCCGGCATGCTGCGGCTCGCCGACGCGGTGGCCGAGGCCCAGGAGCTGCTGCGGGCCAACGCCACCGGCTTCGACCTCACCCCGCTGTACCCCAAGCTCCCGCCGGAGCTGGGCGGGCTGGTGGAGCTGGCCTACGACACCGACAACCAGGCGGCGCTGCGGTTCATCGAGCCGCTGGCCTACGCGAGCGAGGCGTTCGCCGAGTCCCGCCAGTCGGTCCAGCTGTCCATCGAGCCGGGTACGGAGCGGCCCTTCATCCTCAGCACGCCGCGCCTGCCCTCTCCCGACGTCCTGGAACTGGCGATCCCGTTCCGGCACCCCGGTCTGGAGGAGCTGTTCAAGGCCAGGGTGAAGCCGACGACGCTGGCGCGGCTGCGCGAGGCCCTGGAGCTCGACGACGCGCAGGCGGCCCAATTGGCGGAGCTGCTGACCGACGAGCCGAGCCTGTCGCCCGACCGGCACATCGACTCCGGCGGGCGGATCCGCTACTTCGGCCATGCCTGCCTGGTCCTGCAGACGCCCGAGGCCGCGATCGTCACCGACCCGTTCATCAGCGCCGACAGCGACGCCGGTGACCGGTACACCCTGGACGACCTGCCCGACTTCATCGACCTGGTCGTGATCACGCACGGCCACCAGGACCACATCGTGCTGGAGACCCTGCTCCAGATGAAGGGACGGATCGGCGCCGTCGTCCTGCCGCGCCCCTCCCGCGGCAACCTCGAGGACCCCTCGATGGGCCTGATGCTCCGGCACATGGGGTTCCCGGTCGTCGAGGTGGACGACTTCGACGAGGTGCCCTTCCCGGGCGGCAGGGTCGTGGCGACGCCGTTCCTCGGCGAGCATTGCGACCTGGACATCCGTGGCAAGTCGACCTACTGGGTGGAGCTGGCGGGTCGGACGGCGTTCGTCGGCGCCGACTCCTCCGGGATCGACCCCGTCCTCTACCGGCACATCCGCAACCACCTGGGCACGGCGCACTTCGCGTTCTTGGGCATGGAGTGCGACGGCGCCCCCCTCACCTGGCTCTACCAGGCGCTCTTCACCAAGCCCGTCACACGCAAGATGAGCAACTCGCGCAAGCTCTCGGGCTCCAACGCCGAGCAGGCCGCCGCGATCATGACGGAGCTCGGTGCCGAGGAGGCCTACATCTACGCGATGGGGGAGGAGAGCTGGCTGGGCCATGTCATGGCCACCACGTACAACGAGGACACGTACCAGCTCAAGCAGGTGGACGAGTTCCTCACCTGGTGCGCCGACCACGGCGTCAAGGCCGGCCATCTCTTCGGCATGCAGGAGTGGCGGTGGTGACCCGCCGCCTCCTCGAACGCCCCTGACGGGATCCTTCTCGAACTCGTACCGAGCAAACCGGAACCGGCCGGTCGCGCCGCGCGCGACCGGCCGGTTCCGGCGTTGCGGACCGATCAGTCCAGGCGGGTGATCCGCCACCTGCAGAAGCCGATCAGCAGCAGTGCCGCCAGGGTGAACAGCCCGGTCTCGACCCACTGGAACATCCAGTAGCGCTGCGCGGGCTGGTAGCTGACGTTGAAGTGCAGCTTCTGCTGGGCGAGGCAGTCGCCGGTCTCGGTCAGCGTGGGGCGGGCGGGCTCCAGGCAGGACCGGACCTTCGCGTCGATGTTGGCCGGCTTCCCCGAGGCGGTGAGCAGCTGGCTGGAGGAGGTCAGGACCAGCGCTCCGGGGAGCGCGTAGTCCTGCACGGTCATGGTCGAGTCCGGGGTGAGCTCACCGGTGGCGTCGGGCGGGCTCTCGATGAGGAAGCCGCCCACCCTCGGCAGCGACGCGGCGTTCACCGCAATCGCCGACTCCCGGGGCGGGAAGAGGTTGGGACGCACCAGGAACGGCACGGCGACCTGCAGGACCGCGAACGCGGTCAGCGCCAGCGCCATGGCCGGCACCGTCCGCCGCAGCATGAGCCCGGCGGTGACGCCGAGCGCGAACGCGAACAGCGCGTAGCCGAGCGGCGCGATGTTGCGCGCGTTGAAGACCATGCTGCTGAACCGGTCGCCGACGGCCGCGTCGTACGGGCTCGCCGCCCAGGTCAGCATGAGGCTGATCAGCCCGGTGGCGGCCAGCGCGACCAGGCCGATGAGCGACACCTTGGGGGTCAGCCACCGGACGCGGGTGATGCTCTGGTTCCACACCAGGCGGTGCGTGCCCGCCTCCAGTTCGCGGGCGACCAGGGGCGCGCCCCAGAACGCCCCGATGATGGCGGGGACGCCGATGAGCAGCGCGCCGACCAGCGTGAGCTGGGTGCGGTACTCGCTCTGGAACTGCCGGATCGCCGTCTCGCAGTCGCCGGCGGCGGCGCAGCCGGCGATGTTGTCGTCGTGGAAGCCCCGGACCGACAGCCCCAAGACGAGCGTGTAGAGCGCGACGACGGCCACCGCGCCCGCGGCGAGCATCGCCTGCCCGCGGAACTGCCGCCAGGTCAGCCAGATCATCGGTTCGCCTCCGTGGTCTTCGGCGGCATGCCCTCGGCGGGCAGACCCGCCTCCCGGTTGAGGGCCCGGGACATGTAGGCCAGTGCCATGTCTTCCAGATCGACGTGCTCCGCGTTCGCGATGGTGTGCGGGACGGGGCCGGACGCGCGCACCATCAGGGTGCTCTGCCGGGTGGTGTGCTCGGCCGTGACGACCTCGATCCCGTCCGGCAGGGAGTCCAGCTCGCCGCGGGCGCCGGTCAGCCGGTAGTGGGTGGCCAGCAGCTCGTCCACCTCCCCGGCCAGCTGGACGCGCCCGCCCGCCAGCAGGATCAGGTAGTCGGCGACGCGTTCGAGGTCCGACAGCAGGTGCGAGGACAGGACGATGCTGGTGTCGAGCTCGACGGCGAACTCCATCAGGTTCTGCAGGAAGGTGCGGCGCGCCAGCGGGTCCAGCGCGGCCACCGGCTCGTCGAGGATGAGCAGTTCGGGGCGCTTGGCCGCGGCGACGGCCAGCGCGAGCTGGGCGCGCTGGCCGCCCGATAGCTGGCCGGCCCGTTGCTCGGGCGGCAGCCCGAGCTGGTCGATCCGGCCCTTGGCCAGCGCGGGGTCCCAGCCGGGGTTGAGCTTGGCGCCGAGCGTGAGGTGGTCGGCGACGGTCAGGCCGGCGTAGACGGGGGTGTCCTGCGCGACGAAGCCCACCCTGGCCAGCTGCCGCGCGCTCGCCGCGGGCTTGGCGCCGAGAACCTCGATGGAGCCCTCGGTGGGGCTGATGAGCCCGCAGGTCAGGGAGAGCAGCGTCGACTTGCCCGCCCCGTTCGGGCCGACCAGGCCGACGATCTTTCCGGGCGGGACGTCGAGGGTGCAGTCGACGAGGGCGGTATGCCCGCCGTAGCGCTTGCCCAGCCCTTCGGTCCTCAGTGCTGATGTCACTTCTTCACCTCATGGGTGCTGTGGGGGGCGATGACGGTGCGGAACGTGGTGACGAACAGGGCTTCGATGCTGTCGGAGTCCAGACCTGCCTCCAGGGCCTCGTCGAGCCAGCTCCGCAGCCCCGCGCGGAGCCGCTCGTGCGCGGCGAGCGAGTCGCCGGTGAACGTGCGGGCTACGAAGGTCCCGACCCCGGGCCGGGCGGTGACCAGGCCCTCGCGTTCGAGCTCCCGGTACGCCTTGAGCACGGTGTTCGGATTGATCGCCAGCTTGGACACGACTTCCTTCACGGTCGGCAACTGGTCTCCCTCGGTCAGGGTGCCCAGGCGCATGTTGTGCCGGACCTGCTGGACTAGCTGGAGGTAGGGAGCGACGCCGGAACGGCTGTCCAGCCAGAAGTCGATCATGATCGCTCCGTTTAATTAGACTCCTAGCACTATAGGTCGACAGATAGACAGGACGCTAGGGGAACGGACAAGGCCGGGCGCACCGCTGGTGGGGGCGCCCGGCCTTGTCCGTGGCGGGAGGGTGGGGATCAGCGCGCGGTGTCCGCGGAGGCGAACTGGGTGCGGTGGAGGTCGGCGTACAGGCCGCCGGCCGCCAGCAGGCTTGCGTGCGTGCCGGTCTCGCGCAGTCGGCCGCCGTCCACGACCAGGATCTGGTCGGCGTCCCGGACGGTGGACAGCCGATGGGCGATCACCAGCGACGTCCGGCCCCGCAGCGCCGTGCCCAGCGCCTGCTGGATCGCCGCCTCGGACTCGGAGTCCAGATGCGCGGTGGCCTCGTCCAGGACGACGACCGGCGGTGACTTCAGCAGCAGCCGGGCCAGCGCCACCCGCTGCTTCTCACCGCCCGACAGCCGGTGGCCGCGGTCGCCCACCATCGTGTCCAGCCCGTCGGGGAGGGCGGCGACGACCTCCCAGATCCGCGCGGCCTCGCACGCCTCCACCAGCTCGTCCTCCGTCGCGCCGGGCCGCGCGAACAGCAGGTTCGCGCGGAGCGTGTCGTGGAAAAGGTGCGCGTCCTGCGGGACCACCCCCACGGTCTCGCGCAGCGACTCCAGCGTCAGGTCCCGCACGTCCCTGCCGCCGATCCGGACGGTGCCCTCCACGCTGTCGTAGAGCCGGGGCACCAGGCCGGTGATGGTGGTCTTGCCCGCGCCGGACGGGCCGACCAGCGCCGTCATGGTGCCGGGCGGGACCGTGAAGCTCAGGTCGCGCAGCGTCCAGGCGCCCTCCGCCGGGCGGCCGTTCCCGTTCGCGCTCGCGCCGCCCCCGCCCGACTCCAGCGAGGCCAGGGACGCCTCGTCGGCGCCGGGATAGCGGAAGGAGACCGCGTCGAACTCGATGCCGGGGATGCACCCCTCGCCCCCCTCGCCGCCCGGGCGCGGCAGCGGGCGCGCGTCCGGCCGCTCCCGGACGAGCGGCTCCAGGTCGAGCACCTCGAAGACCCGCTCGAAGCTGACCACCGCGGTCATGTACGCGGCCTGGATGCCGGAGAGCTGGTTGATCGGCCCGTACAGGCGCAGCAGCAGCGCCACCATGGCGACCAGCGTGCCGATGCCCAGGCCGCCGTCGATGACGAGCCAGCCGCCCAGCCCGTACACGAGCGCGGTCGTGACGGCGGTGAGCAGGGTCGCCAGGATGAAGAAGATCCGCGCGTACACGGCGGACAGGACGGCCGCGTTCCGGATCCGCCCGGCCGTGCGCGCGAACGTCCCGCTCTCCTCGGCCGGGCGCCCGTACAGCTTGACCAGCAGCGCGCCGCCCACGTTGAACCGCTCGCCCATCATCGAGCTCATTTCGGCCTCGAGCTCCATCTCGTGCCGGGCCAGCCGCTGGATCGCGCGTCCCGCCATCTTCGCGGGCAGCAGGAACACCGGGATGAGCACCAGCGCCGCCAGCGTGATCTGCCACGTCAGGTAGAACATCGCAGCCAGGACCAGCACGATGGTCAGCACGGTGGAGACCGACTGGGTCAGCAGCGTGGTGACCGCCTGCTGCGCCCCGTTGATGTCGGAGTTCAGGCGGCTGATGAGCGCGCCGGTCTGGGCGCGGGTGAAGAACGCCATGGGCTGCCGCTGGACATGGTCGAACGACCGGGTCCGCAGCTCGTAGGTGATCCCCTCGCCGACCCGCGCCGAGAACCAGGTCTGCAGGAAGACGGCCACGGCGTCGACCACGGCCAGGACGGCGATGAGCCCGGCCAGCCACAGCACCACCGACAGCCGTCCGGGCCGGATGCCCTGGTCGATGACCGCCGCAAGCACCAGCGGGCCCGCGGTCATGATGACGGCGTCCACGATGGTCGCCACCAGGGCGAGCACGGCCGGTGCCCGCTGCCCGCGCGCGTAGGACAGCGCGCGCCGCACGGTGCCGCGCCGGACCCGGGTATCGCCGATCGAGTCGTCCAGCCGGAGCGAGGGCCCCATGCCCGGTGTATTGATCATGGTCATGGGCTCAGGACCCCTTCGTCGGCTTCAGCATGCGGCGAGGAATTCGATGATGGCGCGGTTGACCTCCTGGGGCCGTTCCAGAAGCCCCAGGTGCCCGGCCGCGGGGATCTCCACCAGGTCGCAGCGCGGGATGGCCTCGGCCACCTCCGCGGCCAGGTGCGGCGGGGAGATCAGGTCGTCGGAGAACGCGATGACCCGGCAGGGCGCGGTGACGCCGCGCAGCCCGTCCCGCCGGTCGGTGTCCAGGTCCACCCAGGCCTGGCCGGGCGCCTGCTCGCCGCCCGAGAGCTCCAGGACGTCCAGCCACATGGACGCGGCAGAGTCGTCGTTGAGGGTGGAGGGCGAGAGCATCCGGCCGGCCGTGGTCACCGCGTCGAACACCCGGGGCAGCGCGATCCCGGCGTCCGCCATGGCCCGTTCCGAACGGGACTGCGCCCGCCGCAGTGCGTCCGACCGCGCCCGCGTCGCCATGAGGACCGCGCCGCGGACCAGCTCGGGCCGCCGCACCGCCAGCTCCTGGACGATGACCGCGCCCAGCGAGAACCCGACGAGCCGGCAGGGCGTCAGGCCCAGCGACTCGATCAGCCCGGCCGTGTCGGCGACCATGTCCTCCAGGGTGTACCTCCCCGGCGGCGCGTCGGACGGAGCCATTCCGCGATTGTCGAATATGACGGTCTCGTATCCGGCCTCGTGCAGCGCCAGTGTCTGATGCACCGTCCAGACCCGGCCGGCCGCGCCGGAACCCATGACAAGAAGGACTGGGTCCCCGGCTCCGGCGCGCTCATAGCAGAGCCGGATTCCATTGGTCCTCGCGTGGGGCATGTCAATGAACGCCATTCGTGTCGATGACGGGACACGCGTCGTCCGCGCGCCCGGGCTCCCATCCGCTCGGCGGCCCCGGTGCACTATCGCACCGCCGGGTGTGCTGATCAACGCTCCCGCCTCCGGGCGCTTGGCCAGCGGCGGGACGGGTCGTTCAACTTCGGCGATGCCGCAGTTGGACACTCGGCCGCGGCCGTGGCGGGCCGGTTGACGCGTTCTCGCGCCGGTGGTGATGATGACTCCCGGATACTCGCCTCCGGAAATCGCCGGGACGAATCCCATTTCTCTGAAGAGAGGGCACCGCCATGCCTAATCCATTTGACGACCCCGAAGGCGCATTCCTGGTTCTGGTCAACGACGAGGGGCAGCATTCGCTGTGGCCGTCATTCATTGACGTCCCGGACGGATGGAACACGGTGTTCGGCGAGGCGGGCCGGCAGGAATGCCTCGACTACATCGACGCCCACTGGACCGACATGCGGCCCAAGAGCCTGATCGAGGCGATGGAACAGGGCTGAGCGCCGATGTCCCCCACCGAGACAGGGCCGGGCCCGCTGACGTCGGCGCAGCTGGGCGTCTGGTACGCCCAGCAGGTCGCGCCGGACGACCGGGTCTACAACGTCGCCGAGTACGTGGAGATCGACGGAGACCCGGACGTGGACCTGGTCGTGCGGGCCGTCCGGCACGCGCTGACCGGCGTCGACGCCTACCGGACCCGGTTCGCCGTGGTCGGCGGGGAGCCCCGGCAGTACGTCGACGGCGACGCCGCGACCCCCGTCCAGGTGGTGGACCTCAGCGCGGAGCCCGACCCGCGCGCGGCGGCCGACCGGTGGATGCGCGCGGAGCTGGGCTTGCTGGTGGATCCGCTGGCGGGCCCGCTGTTCGCGTGCGCCGTCCTGGTCCTCGGAGGCGGGCGGGTCCTCTGGTATCACCGGGCGCACCACCTCGTCATGGACGGCCACGGCGGCGCGGTGATCACGCTGCGGGCGTCCCGGGCCTACGCCGCGCTGCTGGCCGGCCGGGAACCGGACGACCACCGGCCCGAGCCGTTCGCGGTGCTGGTGGAGGCGGAACGCCGCTACCGGGCCTCGCCTGACTTCGCCGGGGACCGCGCGTACTGGCTCGAAGCCCTCGCCGACCCGCCCGAACGGGACGTGGGCACGGGAGCCGGCCACCGCGCGGGCACGCCCGTCCGCGCCACCGCCGATCTCGGCCGGGAGGGCGCGGCCCCGCTCAGGCACGCGGCCCGGAGCCTGCGAACCGCGCTGCCCGTCCTGGTCATCGCGGCGGCGGCCGTGCTCCGGCACCGGGCCACCGGCTCCCGGGACATCGTCCTCGGCGTGCCCGTCCTCGGCCGGACGGGGCACCGGGAGCAGGGCGTCCCCGGCATGACGTCCAACGTGCTGCCGATCCGGGTGCGGATCGGTCCCGGCACGCCCCTGGGCGAGGTGGTCCGGCGGACCGGCGCGGCCCTGGCACGGGGCCTGCGCCACCAGCGCTACCGGCACGAGGACCTGGCGCGGGACCTGGGCCGCGGCACCGGTGACACGCCCTGGGACCTGGTCGTCAACGTTCAACACTACGGCTACCCGATGCGCTTCGGCCACGGCACTGCCCGCGCCCGCAACCTCTCCCACGGCCCGACCGGGCACAGCCAGATCAGCGTCTACGACCGCTCCATCGAAGCGGGCGTCCAGATAGACGTGGACGTGGACGGCGACCGGCAGGCCGCGGCAGTCCTCCTCGACGACTACCGGCGCGTCCTGGACTGGATCACGACGGCCGGTCCGGAAGACCCGATCGGCCGCCCCCGCCTCCGCACCGCCCCCGCCTTCCCTGAACGCCTGACTGCCGCCGTGCCGCCCGTGGCGGTG
The DNA here is from genome assembly GCA_050936435.1 of Spirillospora sp. CA-253888. GTDB lineage: Bacteria > Actinomycetota > Actinomycetes > Streptosporangiales > Streptosporangiaceae > Spirillospora. The sequence continues at coordinate 508,549 of JBNJMT010000001.1, read as the reverse complement.
GCCGCGCTGTTCCATCGGCAGGTCGACCGTGTGCCCGGTGCGGACGCCGTCGTCTCCGACGGCGGACCGGTGTCGTACCGGGAGCTGGACGCGCGAGCGAACCGGCTGGCCCGCCACCTGGGCCGGCTCGGGGTGCGGCCGGAGACGGTCGTCGCGGTCGCCATGGAGCGCGGGGTCGAGCTGGTCACGACCCTGCTGGCCGTGCTGAAGGCGGGGGCCGCGTACCTGCCGATCGATCCCGGCCAGCCGGCCGACCGGGTCGCGTACATGCTCGCCGACAGCGGAGCCGCCGCCCTCCTCGCCACCGAGGACGTCCTGGACGCGCTGCCGGTGCGCGGCGTCCTGCCGGTCGCGCTGGACGACCCGCGGGTGCGCGCCGCCGTCGCCGCCGAACCGGACACACGACCGCCGGCCCGCCCCGAACCGGCCGGCCTCGCCTACGTCATCTACACCTCCGGATCGACCGGCAGGCCGAAGGGCGTGTCGCTCACCCACACCGGCGTGGCATCCCTGGTCACCGCCCAGGCCGCGCGGCTCGGCGCCGGCGACGGGGCGCGGGTGCTGCAGTTCGCCTCGATCGGGTTCGACGCGGCGACCTGGGAGATCCTCATGGCGCTGTGCACCGGCGCCGCGCTGGTGGTGGCCCCGGCGGACGAACTGCTCCCCGGTGGCGGACTGCCCGCGGTCCTGGCCCGGCACGGGGTAACGCATGCGACGCTGCCCCCGGCGGTCCTGGCCGTGCTCGCGCCGCGGGACCTGGGCGCCGTGCGCACGCTGGTGTCGGCGGGGGAGGCCCTCGGCCCCGAACTCGTGGACCGGCTGGCCCCCGGCCGGACGCTGATCAACGCCTACGGCCCGACGGAGACGACCGTCTGCGCGACCATGTCCGCTCCGCTGCGCCCCGGCGACGTCCCGAGCATCGGGACGCCCATCCTCGGCACTCGCGTCCGCGTCCTGGACGACTTCCTCGAACCCGTCCCAGCCGGGGGGACGGGCGAGCTGTACGTCGGGGGAACCGGCCTGGCACGCGGCTACGCGGGACGGTCCGCGCTCACCGCCGAGCGGTTCGTCGCCGATCCGTACGGGTCGGGGGAGCGCCTTTACCGCACGGGCGACCGCGTCCGCCGGGCGGCGCACGGCGGCCTGGTGTTCGTCGGCCGCACCGACGACCAGCTCAAGATCCGCGGTTTCCGGATCGAACCCGGCGAGATCGAACGCGTCCTGGCCGCCCACCCCGCCGTGGCGCGCGCCGCCGTGACGGCCCGCGAGACCCCCTCCGGAGACCGCCGGCTCGTCGCCTACGCCGTCCCGACACCCCCCGACCCGGCGGAGGACGGCGAAGGTGCCGGTGGAGGGCAGGCGTCGGCCGCGGCGTTGCGGGAGTTCCTCGCCGAGCGGCTGCCCGGGTACATGGTGCCTTCGGAGGTCGTCGTGCTGGCGGAGTTCCCGCTGACGCGGAGCGGGAAGATCGATCGCGGGGCGCTGCCGGAACCCGACCCCGAGGCCGTGACCGGGCGGGCGGCCACGCCCCAGGAGGAGCTCCTCTGCGGGATCTTCGCCGAGGTCCTCGGCCTGGACGGCATCGGGCCCGACGATGGCTTCTTCGAGCGCGGCGGGCACTCCCTGCTCGCCACCCGCGTCATCTCGAGGGTCCGCTCCGCCCTGGGCGTCGACCTGGAGATGCGGGACGTGTTCGGCGCCCCGACGCCCGCCGGGCTCGCCGCCCGTCTGGCCGGGACGGACGCGCGGCGCGAACGGCCCGCGCTCGTCCGCGCGGAGCGCCCGCCGCGCGTCCCGCTGTCGTTCGCGCAGCGCCGGCTCTGGTTCCTGGAGCAGCTCGAAGGGCGCGGCACCACCTACAACGCCCCCATCGCGCTGCGCCTGTCGGGCGACCTGGACCGCGGGGCCCTCGCCCTGGCGCTCCGGGACGTGTTCGAGCGGCACGAGGTGCTGCGGACCGTGCTCCCGACCGAGGACGGCCTGCCCTACCAGCAGGTCAGGGCGGTCGACGACGTCGCCTGGCACCCGCGTCCCGAGCCGGTGGCGGAGGCGGACGTCGGCGCGGCCGTGGCGCGGGCCGCCGCGTACGCGTTCGACCTCTCGGCGGAGCCCGCGGTGCGGGTGTCGCTGCTCGCGGTCGGGCCCGCCGAGCACGTCCTGGTCGTGGTCGTCCACCACATCGCCGGGGACGGCTGGTCGATGGGCCCGCTGGCCCGCGACCTGTCCGCCGCGTACGCGGCGCGGGTGCAGGGACGCGCGCCGGATTGGCAGCCCCTGCCGGTGCAGTACGCCGACTACGCGCTCTGGCAGCGGGACCTGCTGGGAGACGATGACGACCCCGGCAGCCTGGTGTCGCGGCAGGTCGCCTACTGGCGGGACGCGCTGGCCGGGGTGCCAAGGGAGCTGGTGCTGCCCGCCGACCGCCCCCGCCCCGCGGTCGCCGCGCACCGCGGGCACGAGGTCCCGCTGGACGTTCCGGCGGACCTGCACGCCCGGCTGCTGGAACTCGCCCGCGCCGAGGGCGTCACCGTCTTCATGGTCCTGCACGCCGCCCTGGCCGTGCTGCTCTCCCGCTCCGGCGCCGGGGACGACGTGCCGATCGGGTCGGCCGTCGCGGGCCGCGCCGACGAGGCCCTTGACGACCTGGTCGGCTGCTTCGTCAATACGCTGGTCATCCGCAGCGATCTGAGCGGCGACCCGTCCTTCGCCGAACTCCTCGGACGGGTCCGGGAGGCGACGCTGGGCGCGTTCGTCAACGCCGACGTCCCGTTCGAGCGCCTGGTGGAGGAGCTGGCGCCGGCGCGGTCCATGGCTCGCCACCCGCTGTTCCAGGTCGTGCTGACCATGCAGAACGGCCTGGACGCCCTGCCGGACCTGCCGGGCCTGACCGTCGCGCCCGTGCCCGGCGCGCGGCCGGGCGCGAAGTTCGACCTGGACGTGATGGTCACCGAGAACCTCGACGCGGCGGGCCGCGCGGCCGGGCTGACCGGTTCGGTGACCGCCTCGGCCGACCTGTTCGACCCGGCCACGGCGGACGCGCTCACCGGACGCCTCCTCAGGGTGTTGCGCGTGGTGGCCGGCGACCCGGGCGTCCGGGTGAGCGAGGTGGACGTGCTCGGAGCCGCCGAACGCGCCCTCGTCCTGGACGAGTGGAACGGCACCGCGCCAGCGGCCCCGGCACCGTCCGTACCGGAACTGTTCTGGGCGCAGGCCGCCCGCACCCCGGACGCGGTCGCGGTGGTGGCGGAGGGCGTCCCGATGACGTACCGCGACCTGCGTGCTCGCGCCGACCGGCTGGCGCACCGCCTCACCGGCTCGGGCATCGGCCCGGACGCCGTGGTCGGGCTCTGCCTCCCGCGCGGACCCGAGATGATCATCGCGATCCTGGGGGTCTGGAGGGCCGGCGCCGCCTACCTCCCCATCGACCCGCGGCAACCGGTCGGGCGGACCGCGTTCATGCTCGACGACTCCCGCGTCGCCCTGCTGGTCGCCCCCGACGAGATCGTGGACGACCTCCCCGCCGTGCGGGTGCGGATCCTCCCGGCGGACGAGCTGTCGGCGCCGCCCCCTCCCGACTCCGGCGGCCCGCCCGTCCCGTCCACCGAGGTGGAACGCGACCGGCTCGCGTACGTCATCTACACCTCCGGCTCCACGGGCAGGCCGAAGGGCGTCGGCGTCACCCACGGCGCCCTCGCCCGCTATGTCGCGTCCGTTCCCACGCGGCTCGGAATGGGCGCCGAGGGCGCCCGGTACGCGCTGCTCCAGGCGCCGGTGACCGACCTGGGCAACACGGTGCTGTTCTGCTCGCTGGCCACCGGCGGCGAACTCCACGTCCTGGACGCCGACACCGCCCTCGACCCCGCCGCGGTCGCCGCCTACCTCGCGGAGCGGGGCATCGACCACATCAAGGCCGTCCCGTCGCACCTGGCCGCCCTCACCGCGCACGCCGGGCCCGCGAACGTCCTCCCCGCCCGGTCCCTGGTACTCGGCGGGGAGCCCGCCGCGCCCGCCTGGGTCGGCGACCTGCTCGCCGCCGCCGGGGACCGCGCCGTTTTCAACCACTACGGCCCGACCGAGACGACGATCGGGGTGACGACCGGGCCCCTGACCGCGCGGGACGCCGCACGCGGCGTCCTGCCGATCGGCACGCCCGTCGACGGCGCGAGGGCCTACGTCCTGGACCGCGCGCTGCGCCCGGTCCCGCCCGGCGTCCGCGGCGAGCTCTACATCGCCGGCGACGGGCTGGCCCGCGGCTACGTGAACGCGCCGGGGACGACGGGCGAACGGTTCGTGGCGTGCCCGTTCGGCCCGGGCGCCGGGGCGCGGATGTACCGGACGGGTGATCTGGCCCGCTGGACCGTCGACGGCCGGCTGGTGTTCGAGGGCCGCGCGGACGACCAGGTCAAGGTGCGCGGGTTCCGGATCGAGCCGGGCGAGATCCAGGCCGCGCTGGCCGCGCACCCGGCCGTGGCGCAGGCCGCCGTGATCGTCCGAGACGGGGCGCTGGTCGCCTACGTCACCGGCGGTACCGGCATCGACATCGAGGCGGTGCGTGCCTTCGCCGGGACGAGACTGCCCGAGCATATGGTCCCGGCCGCGGTCGTGGCGCTCGACGCGCTGCCGCTGACCGCCAACGGCAAGCTCGACCGCGGCGCGCTGCCCGGCCCCGAGTTCGGCGGCGGCACCCGAACGGGACGGCCCCCGGCGACCCCGCAGGAGGAGATCCTCTGCGGCCTGTTCGCCGACGTCCTCGGCCACCAGACGGTGGGCGTGGACGACGGCTTCTTCGATCTGGGCGGGCACTCCCTGCTGGCGACCCGCCTCGTCTCGCGGATCCGCACCGTCCTGGGCGTGGAACTGAACGTCCGGGCCCTGTTCGAGACGCCCACCGTCGCCGGCCTGTCGGCCGGGCTGCCCGCCGCCGGCCGGGCCAGGACCGCCCTCACCCGCCGGGAACGCCCGGACCCGCTGCCGCCGTCCTTCTCGCAGCGGCGCCTGTGGTTCCTGGACCGGCTGGAGGGCCCGAGCGCCGCCTACAACATCCCGATCGTCACCCGCCTGTCCGGCGACCTGGACCGGGAAGCGCTCGCCGAGGCCGCCCGCGACGTGCTCGTCCGGCACGAGGTGCTCCGTACGGTGTTCGCCGTTGTGGACGGTGAGCCGTGCCAGCGGATCCTGGACCCGGACGTGTCGGACTGGCACCTGGAGGTCTCGTCTCCGTCCGGAGACGTGCCGGAGGCGGTGGCCGAGGCGGCCGGGTACGCATTCGACCTGGCATCCGAACCGCCCATCCGGATGCTCCTGCTGGAGACGGGACCCCGCGAGCACCTCCTGGTCGTGGTGGTGCATCACATCGCGGGTGATGGTTGGTCGTGGGGTCCGTTCGGGCGTGATCTGTCGGAGGCGTATGCCGCGAGGGCGAGCGGGGAGGCGCCGGGCTGGGAGGCGTTGCCGGTCCAGTACGTCGATTACACGTTGTGGCAGCGGGAGTTGCTGGGGGATGCGGACGACCCGGCGAGCCTGGTCTCGCGGCAGGTCGAGTACTGGCGGGAGGTCTTGGACGGGCTTCCGGAGGAATTGAGCCTTCCAGCCGATCGTCCGCGTCCGGCGGTGGCGGGCCATCGGGGTCACAGTGTTCCGATCGAGGTTCCGGCCGAGGTGCATGCGCGGCTGGTGGAAGTGGCGCGCGCCGAGGGTGTGACGATTTTCATGGCCTTGCAGGCCGTGCTCGCCGTGCTGCTGTCGCGGCTGGGTGCGGGCACCGACATCCCGATCGGTTCGGCGGTCGCGGGCCGTACCGATGACGCCTTGGACGATCTGGTCGGCTGTTTCGTCAACACCCTGGTGGTGCGCACCGACCTGTCCGGGGATCCCACCTTCGCCGACGTCCTGGCAAGGGTTCGTGAGACCAGCCTCAACGCCCTCGCCCACCAGGACGTCCCTTTCGAACGCCTCGTGGAGGAACTGGCGCCCGCCCGATCCCTGGCGCGGCATCCGCTGTTCCAGGTGATGCTGAACCTGCAGAACACCGCCCAGGCCGGCCTCGACCTTGGAGAGATACGGGCCGAGCAGGTCACCGGTATGCGCCCGGCGGCCCGGTTCGACCTCGAACTGATCCTCTCGGAGACGCCCGACGGGCAGGGCCTGCACGGCGGGTTGATCGGTTCTGCTGATGTGTTCGATGCGGGGACGGTTGCGGGGTTCGCCGAGCGTTGGTTGCGGGTTCTGGGTGAGCTTGTTGCTGATCCGGGTGCGCGTGTGGGTTCGGTCGAGGTGTTGTCGGGTGCGGAGCGTTCTCGTGTTTTGAGCGGGTGGAACGACACCGTGGCAGATATGCCGGAGGTGTCGTTGCCGGACCTGTTCGAGGCGCAGACACGGAAGACCCCGAATGCGACCGCCTTGGTATTCGAAGACGTCGAACTGACCTATGCGGAATTGAATGACCGTGCGGATCGGGTGGCCGAATACATGGCGGCCTCCGGAGTGCATTCCGGCTCTGTTGTCGCGGTGGTGTTGGACCGTGGTGTGGAGTTGGTGGTGGCGCTGCTGGGTGTGTTGAAGGCGGGCGGGGCGTACCTGCCGATCGATCCGGATTACCCGGCGGAGCGGGTGGCGATGCTGCTGGAGGATGCGGCCCCGGCCCTGGTTCTTGACGATCCGGGCGTGGTGGCTGGCCTGGCGGGCGGAGCTGGGGGAGCGGAGCGTCGGATTCACGTCGATGGTGCGGCGTATGTGATTTATACGTCGGGTTCGACGGGTCGTCCGAAGGGTGTTGTTGTTTCGCATCGCAGTGTTGTGAACCGGTTGTTGTGGATGTGTGGCCGGTACGGGTTCGGTCCGGGTGTTCGTGTTCTGCATAAGACTCCGGTTGTTTTCGATGTGTCGGTGTGGGAGTTGTTCGCTCCGCTGGTGTCGGGTGCGGCGCTGGTGGTGGCCAGGCCGGGCGGTCACCGTGATCCGGTGTATATCGCGGGTTTGGTGCGCGAGCGGCGGGTGAACGTGGCGCATTTCGTGCCGTCGATGCTGGACGCGTTCCTGGCCGAGCCGGACGTGGCGGGTTTGCCGAGCCTGCGGCAGGTCGTGTGCAGCGGCGAGGCCCTGCCCGCCGAGTCGGTGCAACGTTTCTTTGCGCTGTTCCCCGGCGTGGAGTTGCACAACTTGTACGGGCCAACAGAGGCGGCGGTGGACGTCACCGCCTGGCCCTGCCATCCCGAGCATTCCGGCGTGGTGCCGATCGGAAGGCCGGTGGCCAATACTCGTGCCTACGTGCTGGACGACGGGCTGGCGCTCGTCCCACCTGGGGTGACGGGTGAGCTGTACCTGGTGGGCGTTCAGTTGGCGCAGGGGTATGCGGCGCGGCCGGGGTTGACGGCCGAACGGTTCGTGGCGTGCCCGTATGCGCCGGCGGAGCGGATGTACCGGACGGGTGATCTGGCGCGATGGACTTCGGACGGGGATCTGGTGTTCGCCGGCCGGGTGGACGACCAGGTCAAGATCCGGGGTTTCCGGATCGAACCCGGCGAGATCCAGGCCGCGCTGGCCGTCCACCCCGACGTCGCCCAGGCCGTGGTGATCGTCCGAGACGGGGCGCTGGTCGCCTACGTCACCGGCCAGGTCGAACCGCAAGAGCTGCGCCGGTTCGCCGCGACCCGGCTGCCCGAGTACATGGTTCCCGCGTCCGTCGTCGTGCTGGAGGAGTTGCCGCTGACCGCCAACGGCAAACTCGACCGCGGCGCGCTGCCCGGCCCCGAGTTCGGCGGCGGCACCCGAACGGGACGGCCCCCGGCGACCCCGCAGGAGGAGATCCTCTGCGGGATCTTCGCCGAGCTTCTGGGGTGCGAGTCGGTCGGGGTGGACGACGGCTTCTTCGATCTGGGCGGCCATTCGCTGCTCGCCACCCGGCTGGTCTCGCGCGTCCGTACCACCCTGGGCGTCGAGGTCGACATGCGGGCCGTCTTCCAGACGCCCACCGTCGCCGGACTCGCCGCGACTCTCGACTCCGCCGCGACCGCGCGGACACCGCTGACCACTCCCACGAGACCGGCGCTGCGGCGTATGGCTCGTTCCGAGGAGGACTGATGATCCCGTTGTCGTACGCGCAGCGGCGGTTGTGGTTCCTGGCGCGCCTGGACGGGCCGAACCCGGCCCACACCATCCCGGCGGCCCTGAGGCTGTCCGCAAGGCCGGACGTCGAGGCACTCTCCTCGGCGTTACGCGACGTCATCGAGCGCCATCACGTGCTGCGCACCGTCTTCCCCGAGGCGGACGGCGAGCCCCATCAGCGAGTGCTCCGCCCTGAGGAACTGGACTGGGACCTGTGCGTCGAGACGCTGCCCGGCGACTTCCCGGATGACGTCTCCGACATTGTCCGGCGCGCGGGGGAGTACCCGTTCGAGTTGATGGCGGAGATCCCCGTCCGGGCGTGGCTGTACATCTCGAACACCTCGGACGAGTGCCTCCTGGTCGTGGTGGTGCATCACATCGCGGGTGATGGTTGGTCGTGGGGTCCGTTCGGGCGTGATCTGTCGGAGGCGTATGCCGCGAGGGCGAGCGGGGAGGCGCCGGGCTGGGAGGCGTTGCCGGTCCAGTACGTCGATTACACGTTGTGGCAGCGGGAGTTGCTGGGGGATGCGGACGACCCGGCGAGCCTGGTCTCGCGGCAGGTCGAGTACTGGCGGGAGGTCTTGGACGGGCTTCCGGAGGAATTGAGCCTTCCAGCCGATCGTCCGCGTCCGGCGGTGGCGGGCCATCGGGGTCACAGTGTTCCGATCGAGGTTCCGGCCGAGGTGCATGCGCGGCTGGTGGAAGTGGCGCGCGCCGAGGGTGTGACGATTTTCATGGCCTTGCAGGCCGTGCTCGCCGTGCTGCTGTCGCGGCTGGGTGCGGGCACCGACATCCCGATCGGTTCGGCGGTCGCGGGCCGTACCGATGACGCCTTGGACGATCTGGTCGGCTGTTTCGTCAACACCCTGGTGGTGCGCACCGACCTGTCCGGGGATCCCACCTTCGCCGACGTCCTGGCAAGGGTTCGTGAGACCAGCCTCAACGCCCTCGCCCACCAGGACGTCCCTTTCGAACGCCTCGTGGAGGAACTGGCGCCCGCCCGATCCCTGGCGCGGCATCCGCTGTTCCAGGTGATGCTGAACCTGCAGAACACCGCCCAGGCCGGCCTCGACCTTGGAGAGATACGGGCCGAGCAGGTCACCGGTATGCGCCCGGCGGCCCGGTTCGACCTCGAACTGATCCTCTCGGAGACGCCCGACGGGCAGGGCCTGCACGGCGGGTTGATCGGTTCTGCTGATGTGTTCGATGCGGGGACGGTTGCGGGGTTCGCCGAGCGTTGGTTGCGGGTTCTGGGTGAGCTTGTTGCTGATCCGGGTGCGCGTGTGGGTTCGGTCGAGGTGTTGTCGGGTGCGGAGCGTTCTCGTGTTTTGAGCGGGTGGAACGACACCGTGGCAGATATGCCGGAGGTGTCGTTGCCGGACCTGTTCGAGGCGCAGACACGGAAGACCCCGAATGCGACCGCCTTGGTATTCGAAGACGTCGAACTGACCTATGCGGAATTGAATGACCGTGCGGATCGGGTGGCCGAATACATGGCGGCCTCCGGAGTGCATTCCGGCTCTGTTGTCGCGGTGGTGTTGGACCGTGGTGTGGAGTTGGTGGTGGCGCTGCTGGGTGTGTTGAAGGCGGGCGGGGCGTACCTGCCGATCGATCCGGATTACCCGGCGGAGCGGGTGGCGATGCTGCTGGAGGATGCGGCCCCGGCCCTGGTTCTTGACGATCCGGGCGTGGTGGCTGGCCTGGCGGGCGGAGCTGGGGGAGCGGAGCGTCGGATTCACGTCGATGGTGCGGCGTATGTGATTTATACGTCGGGTTCGACGGGTCGTCCGAAGGGTGTTGTTGTTTCGCATCGCAGTGTTGTGAACCGGTTGTTGTGGATGTGTGGCCGGTACGGGTTCGGTCCGGGTGTTCGTGTTCTGCATAAGACTCCGGTTGTTTTCGATGTGTCGGTGTGGGAGTTGTTCGCTCCGCTGGTGTCGGGTGCGGCGCTGGTGGTGGCCAGGCCGGGCGGTCACCGTGATCCGGTGTATATCGCGGGTTTGGTGCGCGAGCGGCGGGTGAACGTGGCGCATTTCGTGCCGTCGATGCTGGACGCGTTCCTGGCCGAGCCGGACGTGGCGGGTTTGCCGAGCCTGCGGCAGGTCGTGTGCAGCGGCGAGGCCCTGCCCGCCGAGTCGGTGCAACGTTTCTTTGCGCTGTTCCCCGGCGTGGAGTTGCACAACTTGTACGGGCCAACAGAGGCGGCGGTGGACGTCACCGCCTGGCCCTGCCATCCCGAGCATTCCGGCGTGGTGCCGATCGGAAGGCCGGTGGCCAATACTCGTGCCTACGTGCTGGACGACGGGCTGGCGCTCGTCCCACCTGGGGTGACGGGTGAGCTGTACCTGGTGGGCGTTCAGTTGGCGCAGGGGTATGCGGCGCGGCCGGGGTTGACGGCCGAACGGTTCGTGGCGTGCCCGTATGCGCCGGCGGAGCGGATGTACCGGACGGGTGATCTGGCGCGATGGACTTCGGACGGGGATCTGGTGTTCGCCGGCCGGGTGGACGACCAGGTCAAGATCCGGGGTTTCCGGATCGAACCCGGCGAGATCCAGGCCGCGCTGGCCGTCCACCCCGACGTCGCCCAGGCCGTGGTGATCGTCCGAGACGGGGCGCTGGTCGCCTACGTCACCGGCCAGGTCGAACCGCAAGAGCTGCGCCGGTTCGCCGCGACCCGGCTGCCCGAGTACATGGTTCCCGCGTCCGTCGTCGTGCTGGAGGAGTTGCCGCTGACCGCCAACGGCAAACTCGACCGCGGCGCGCTGCCCGGCCCCGAGTTCGGCGGCGGCACCCGAACGGGACGGCCCCCGGCGACCCCGCAGGAGGAGATCCTCTGCGGGATCTTCGCCGAGCTTCTGGGGTGCGAGTCGGTCGGGGTGGACGACGGCTTCTTCGATCTGGGCGGCCATTCGCTGCTCGCCACCCGGCTGGTCTCGCGCGTCCGTACCACCCTGGGCGTCGAGGTCGACATGCGGGCCGTCTTCCAGACGCCCACCGTCGCCGGACTCGCCGCGACTCTCGACTCCGCCGCGACCGCGCGGACACCGCTGACCGTCCGTTCCAGGCCGGAGCGGCTGCCGCTCTCGTTCTCCCAGCATCGTCTCTGGTTCCTGGAGCAGATGGAGGGGGGCGGCTCCACCTACAACGCCCCCAACGTCCTGCGGCTGAGCGGCCCGCTGGACACGGAGGCCCTCGCGGCGGCGTTCCGTGACGTGCTCGTCCGGCACGAGGTGCTCCGTACGGTGTTCGCCGTCGTGGACGGTGAGCCGTGCCAGCGGATCCTGGACCCGGACGAGCTGGACTGGCGGCTGGAGGTCACGGCACAGCACGGGAAGGTGTCCGGGGCGGTGGCCGAGGCGGCCGGGTACGTGTTCGACCTGGCTTCCGAACCGCCCATCCGCGCCTCTCTTTTCGAGGTCGGCCCCGAAGAGCATGTGCTGGTCGTCGTGGTCCACCACGCGGCGGGGGACGGCTGGTCGCTGGCGCCCCTCGCCCACGACGTCTCGGTCGCGTACGCCGCGAGGGCGAGCGGGGAGGCGCCGGGCTGGGAGGCGTTGCCGGTCCAGTACGTCGATTACACGTTGTGGCAGCGGGAGTTGCTGGGGGATGCGGACGACCCGGCGAGCCTGGTCTCGCGGCAGGTCGAGTACTGGCGGGAGGTCTTGGACGGGCTTCCGGAGGAATTGAGCCTTCCAGCCGATCGTCCGCGTCCGGCGGTGGCGGGCCATCGGGGTCACAGTGTTCCGATCGAGGTTCCGGCCGAGGTGCATGCGCGGCTGGTGGAAGTGGCGCGCGCCGAGGGTGTGACGATTTTCATGGCCTTGCAGGCCGTGCTCGCCGTGCTGCTGTCGCGGCTGGGTGCGGGCACCGACATCCCGATCGGTTCGGCGGTCGCGGGCCGTACCGATGACGCCTTGGACGATCTGGTCGGCTGTTTCGTCAACACCCTGGTGGTGCGCACCGACCTGTCCGGGGATCCCACCTTCGCCGACGTCCTGGCAAGGGTTCGTGAGACCAGCCTCAACGCCCTCGCCCACCAGGACGTCCCTTTCGAACGCCTCGTGGAGGAACTGGCGCCCGCCCGATCCCTGGCGCGCCACCCCCTGTTCCAGGTCGTCCTCTCGATGCAGGACACCCTCGACGCCGTCCTGGATCTTCCGGGCGTGGCGGCCGAGGTCGTGCCGGGTTCGCGGACCGGAGCGAAGTTCGACCTGGACGTCATGGTCTCCCAGGTCCTCGACGAGCACGGCGGCGCGGCCGGTCTGCGCGGCAGCCTCACCGGCTCGGCGGGGCTGTTCGACCCTGACTCCGTCGCCGCGCTGGCCGCCCGCTGGATGCGCGTGCTGGACGAGGTCACGGCGGCCCCGCACGCCCCGATCGCCGCCGTGAACGTCCTGGACGGCACCGAACGCACCCGGATCCTGCACGAATGGAGCGGCACGCAGGCGCACCCAGCAGGTGGGACTCTGGCGACGGTCCTGGAGTCCTTCGGCGCATGGGCGGCGCGGACGCCCGAGGCGCCCGCCGTGGTCCATGCGGGAACGGCCCTGTCCTACGGGGAGCTGGACGACAGGTCGGGCCGCCTCGCCGCCGCCTTGCGGGCGCGCGGCGCCGGGACCGGCTCGGTGGTGGCGCTGTGCCTGCCACGCGGCACGGACATGATCGCGGCGATCCTCGCGGTCTGGAAGGCCGGCGCGGCCTACCTGCCGATCGACCCGGCGTTCCCGGTGGAGCGGATCAGGTACATGCTCGCCGACAGCGGCACCGTTCTGGTGGCCGGCACCGAGGAGCTGCTGGAGGAGCTGCCCGCTGGACGGCTGCCGATCCTGGCCGTCGACGATCCGGCGGTGTCCGCCGCCGCGCCGTTCCCGCCGGCCGTCCCGCCTGCGGCCCCGCGCGCCGCGGAACTGGCGTACGTGATCTACACGTCGGGGTCCACGGGCGAGCCGAAGGGCGTCGCGGTCACGCACGGATCCCTGGCCGCCTACACCGCCTCGGTGCCGGAGCGGGTGGGCTTCGGCGCGCCGGGCGCCCGGTACGCGGTGCTCCAGTCCCCGGTGACCGACCTGGGCAACACCTCTGTGTTCGGCAGCCTCGCGACCGGCGGGATCCTGCACGTGGTGGACGCTGACACGGCCGTCGACGCCGCCGCGCTCCCCGCATATCTGGCCGAACACCGGATCGACCATGTGAAGGCCGTCCCCTCCCACCTCGCCGCGCTCTCCGGCGGCGCGGCCGGGGTGGAGGGCGTGCTCCCGGCCGGATCGCTGGTGCTCGGCGGCGAGGCCGCGGCGCCCGGCTGGCTCGGCCAGGTGCTGCGGGCGGCGGGGGACCGGCCCGTCCACAACCACTACGGCCCGACCGAGACGACGATCGGCGTCACCACGTCCCGGCTGACGCCGGACGACGTGGCCCGCGGCGCCGTACCGATCGGCACCCCGATCGCCGGCAGCGCCGTGTACGTGCTGGACGACCGGCTGGCACCGGTCCCGCCCGGCGTGACCGGCGAGCTGTACGTCGCCGGGGCGGCTCTGGCCCGAGGCTACGTGAACCGGCCCGGACTCACCGCCGAACGGTTCGTCGCCTGCCCCTACGGCCGGGGCGGGCGGATGTACCGGACGGGCGACCTGGTCCGGTGGACGGCCGGCGGGCGGCTCGTCTTCGCCGGGCGCGCCGACGACCAGCTGAAGGTCAACGGCTTCCGGGTGGAGCCGGCCGAGATCGAGGCCGGGCTGCTCGCCCACCCCCGCGTGGCGCGCGCCGCGGTGGTCGCGGACGGGGCCGCCGACGGAGGCGGGGGAGCCCAGCTCGTCGCCTACGTGGTGCCGGTGGACCGGGACGGCGCGCAGGACGGTGAACTGGCCGAACTGGTGCGCAAGTTCGCGACCCAGCGGCTCCCCGGCCCCCTGGTGCCGGCCGCGCTCATGGTGCTCGACGCGCTGCCGCTGACCGGCAACGGCAAGCTCGACCGGGCCGCCCTCCCACGTCCCGGCCGGTCCGCGGCAGCGGGGCGGGGGCCGCGCACGGCCCGCGAGGAACTGCTGTGCGAGGGGTTCGCCGCCGTCCTGGGGCTCGACGCGGTCGGGGCGGACGACGACTTCTTCGAGTTGGGCGGGCATTCGTTGCTGGCCGTGACGCTGGTGGAGTGGCTGCGGGTGCGGGGCGTCCCCGTGGGGATCCGCGCCCTGTTCGAGACGCCGACCGCAGAAGGCCTCGCCGGGGCGATCGGCCGGGAGCCGGTGCGGGTCCCGCCGAACCTGATCCCGGACGGCGCGACGGCCCTCACCCCGGCCATGCTTCCCATGGCCGACCTGTCCGGCGCCGAGGTGGAACGGGTCGTGGCGGCCGTGGACGGGGGCGCCGCGAACGTCGCGGACGTGTATCCGCTGGCGCCGCTCCAGGAAGGCATCCTGTTCCACCACCTGATGGCCGCCGACGACGAGCGCGACGTCTACGTCACGCCGTTCGTCCTGGAGTTCGACACCCGCGCCCGGCTGGACGCCTTCCTCGGCGCGCTCGATCAGGTCATCGCCCGCCACGACATCTACCGCACCGCGATCGTCTGGGAGGGCCTGCACGAACCCGTGCAGGTCGTCCAGCGCGACGCGCGGCTGCGGATCCGGGAGGTCGACCTGGCGGGCGCCGGCCCGGTCACGGGGCTGCTGGCGGCGGGCGGGTCGCGGATGGACCTGACCCGCGCCCCGCTGATCGACGCGCACATCGCGGCCGCGCCGGACGGCGGCGGCAGGTGGTTGGGCATGCTCCGGGTGCACCACATGATCCAGGACCACACCGGCATGGACCTGCTGCTGGACGAGGTCCGCGCCTTTCTGGACGGAACCGGCGACCGGCTGCCCCCGGCGCTGCCGTTCCGCGACTTCGTCGCCCAGTCCCGCGAGAGCCTGCGGCGGAGGGAGTACGAGCGCCACTTCGCGGACCTGCTGGGCGACGTCACCGAGCCGACCGCCCCGTTCGGCCTGCTGGACGTGCGCGGCGACGGGTCCGCCGTCGAGCGCGCCGAACTGCCCGTCGCACCGGACGTCGCCGCGCGGGTCCGCGCGGCCTCCCGTGACCTGGGCGTCAGCCCGGCCACCGTGTGGCACGTGGCGTGGGCGCGGGTCCTGTCGGTGCTCGCGGGCAGTGACGACGTGGTGTTCGGGACGGTGCTGTTCGGCCGCTTGAACGCCGGGCCGGGAGCCGACCGGGCGCTCGGCCTGTTCATGAACACCCTGCCCGTCCGGGTGCGGCTGGACGGCTCGGGCGCGCGGGAGGCCGTCCACGCGATGCGCGACCAGCTCGCCGCGCTCCTGGAGCACGAGCACGCGCCCCTCGCCGAGGCCCAGCGCGCCAGCGGCATCCCCGGCGACGCCCCGCTGTTCACGTCCTTCCTCAACTACCGGCACGGCGGCCGTGTTCCGGGGCATGACCCGCAGGCCCCGTCCAGGGCGGAGGGGCTGGCCGGGATCCGGTCCCTGGCGACCAGGGACCGCAGCAACTTCCCGCTGGCGGTGTCGGTCGACGACCTGGCCGACGGAGGCTTCGCCCTCAGCGCCGACGCGGTCGCCCCGGCCGATCCCCGCCTGGTCAACCGGCTCCTGCACACCGCCGCCGGGAACCTCCTGAACGCCCTGGAACGGGACGTGCCGCTGACCACGGTCGGCGTCCTGGACGCCGCCGAGCGGACCCGGCAGATCGCGGACCTGAACGCCACCTCGGCCGGAGTGGCGGCGCTGACCGTACCGGAGCTGTTCCGCGCGCGGGTCGAGGCCGCACCCAAGGCGGTCGCGCTGGTCTCCGACGGCGCCGAGCTGACCTACGCCGAGCTGGACGAGCGCGCGGACCGGCTCGCCGCGCACCTGCGCGCCCGGGGCGTCGGCGCCGAATCGGTCGTCGCGGTCGTCCTCGACCGGGGCGTGGACCTGGTCGTCACGCTGCTCGCCGTGCTCAAGGCGGGCGCGGCCTACCTGCCCGTCGACACGCGCTACCCCGCCGACCGGATCGCCTACATGCTGGCCGACAGCCGGGCCGTGGCGGTGCTGGGCACCGAGGACGTCCTGGACGAGCTGCCGCTCCGGCGGGGCATGCTCGCGCTGGCGGTGGACGCCCCGGCCCTCGCCGCAGCGTCCGCCGCCGCGCCGCCGCATCCGGCCTCGCCCCCGTCCCCGGCCGGGCTGGCGTACGTGATCTACACCTCGGGCTCGACCGGCAGGCCGAAGGGCGTCGCGCTCTCCCACGCCGGGGTCGCCGCCCTCGTTGCGTCCCAGCGGGAACGGCTCGGCGCCGGCGCGGGCGGCCGCGTGCTGCAGTTCGCCTCACCGGGGTTCGACGCGGCCTCCTGGGAGCTGGTGATGGCGCTGTGCACCGGCGCCGCCCTGGTCGTGGCGCCCGCGGACGAACTGCTCCCCGGACCGGGCCTTGTGGACGTCCTCACCCGGCACCGGGTCACCCACGCCACCCTGCCGCCGTCCGTCCTCCGCGTCCTGGACGAGGAGGACGTGCCCGCCCTCCGCACCCTGGTGTCGGCGGGCGAGGCGCTCGACGCGGACCTCGCCGCCCGGTGGGCCGCGGGCCGCCGTCTCGTCAACGCCTACGGCCCGACCGAGACGACCGTGTGCGCCACGATGTCGCCGCCGCTGGAGCCCGGAGACGTGCCCGGCATCGGCGGGCCGATCCTCGACACCCGCGCCTACGTCCTGGACGGCCGGCTGGAACCCGTCCCGGCGGGGGTCACCGGCGAGCTGTACGTGGCGGGCGCCGGGCTCGCCCGCGGCTACCTGGGCCGGCCGGACCTGACGGCCGAGCGGTTCGTGGCGTGCCCGTTCGCGACGGGTGAGCGCATGTACCGCACCGGGGACCGGGTCCGGCGGGACGCCGACGGCGGGCTGGTGTTCGCCGGGCGGGTGGACGACCAGGTCAAGATCCGCGGGTTCCGGATCGAGCCGGGCGAGGTGCGGGCGGTGCTCGCGAGCCTGCCGGGCGTCGACCAGGCGGCCGTGATCACCCACGAGGACGCGCCCGGCGAGCCGCGCCTGGTGGCCTACGTGGTGGGCGAGGCCGATGCCCAGGACGTCCGGCGGCAGGCGGCGGAACGGCTGCCGGAGTACATGGTGCCCTCGGCGATCGTCCCGCTGGACGCGATTCCTCTAACTGCCAACGGCAAGCTCGATCGTGCCGCGTTGCCTGTGCCGGTTCGTGCCGGGGGTGTTGGGCGTGGTCCTTCGGGTGTGGTGGAGGAGGTGTTGTGTGGGGTGTTTGCGGAGGTTTTGGGTGTGGGGCGTGTGGGGGTGGACGAGGGTTTCTTTGAGTTGGGTGGGCATTCGTTGCTGGCGACGCGGGTGGTGTCGCGGGTGCGTGCGGTTTTGGGTGTGGAGTTGGAGATTCGGGCGTTGTTCGAGTGTCCGACGGTGGCGGGTTTGGCTGGCCGGTTGGTGGAAGGAGGTGGGGGCGCGGCCCGGGTGGGGCTGGCTCGTCGGGAGCGGCCTGATCGGGTGCCGTTGTCCTTCGCCCAGCGCCGGCTGTGGTTCCTCGCCCAGATGGGACAGGCGAACGCCGCGTACAACGCCCAGACCGTTCTGAGGCTGTCGGGCGACCTCGACACCGCCGCCCTGGAGGCGGCGTTCCGCGACGTGATCGGGCGCCACGAGGTGCTTCGGACCGTGTACGGGGCGGACGACGGCGAGCCCTACCAGCGGATCCTCGAACCGGACGCCCTGACCTGGAACCTGCGGACCGTCCAGGCGTCACCCGTCACGGCGGCGCAGGCGACGGCCGAGGCCGCGGAACAGACCTTCGACCTGGCGGCGGAGATCTCGATCCGCGCCACCCTGATCTCCACCACGCCCCGGGAGCACCTGCTGGTCGTGGTGGTGCATCACATCGCGGGTGACGGCTGGTCGATGGGTCCGCTGGGGCGGGACCTGTCGGCGGCGTACGCGGCGCGGGTGCGGGGCGGTGTTCCGGAGTGGGAGCCGTTGCCGGTGCAGTACGCCGATTACGCGTTGTGGCAGCGGGAGCTGCTCGGCGAACCCGACGACCCGGAAAGCCTCCTCGCCCAGCAGGTCGCGTTCTGGCGCGACGCGCTGGCCGGCATCCCCGAGGAGCTGGAGCTACCGGCCGACCGCAGGCGCCCGGCGATCGCCGGACACCGGGGCCACGCCGTCCCCCTCACCCTGCCCGCCGAGGTGCATGCGCGGTTGGTGGAGGTGGCGCGTGCTGAGGGCGTGACGGTGTTCATGGTGGTGCAGGCCGCGTTGGCGGTGCTGCTGTCGCGGTTGGGTGCCGGTTCCGATGTTCCGATCGGTGCGGCGGTGGCGGGTCGTACGGACGAGGGCTTGGACGATCTGGTCGGGTTCTTCGTGAACACGCTGGTGATGCGGACGGATGTCGGTGGTGATCCGTCGTTCCGCGAAGTGCTGGGCCGGGTTCGTGAGGCTGATCTTGAGGCGTATGCGCGTCAGGATGTGCCGTTCGAGCGGTTGGTGGAGGAGTTGGCTCCGGCGCGGTCGCTGGCGCGGCATCCGCTGTTCCAGGTGATGTTGACCGTCCAGAACGCCGACCGTGCCGTCCTCGACCTCCCCGGCATCGAGGTCGGAGAGCCGGACGGCACCGGCTGGACCGTCACGGCGAAATGCGACCTCGACGTGGCGCTGTCGGAACGGTTCGACGAGGATCGGAACCCCGCCGGACTGCGCGGCCTGCTCATCGGAACCGACGACCTGTTCGACGCGGCGTCCGTGGAGCGGCTTGCGGCCCGCTGGATGCGCGTCCTTGAAGGGGTCGTCGCCGATCCGTCGGTGCGGTTGAGTGCGGTCGAGGTGCTGGAGCCGGGTGAGCGGTCGCGGCTGCTGTCGGAGTGGAACGGTGCCGTCCGCGATGTTCCGTGGGCTTCGGTGGCGGAGTTGTTCGAAGCGCGGGTGCTGGAGTGCCCGGACGCGGTGGCGGTGGTGTGCGAGGGCACCGCGTTGTCGTATGCGGAGCTCGACGCCTGGGCGGGACGGCTCGCGGGCCGTCTGGTCGCGGCGGGTATGGGGGCGGAGTCGCTGGTCGGGCTGTGCTTGCCGCGCGGTGTGGAGATGGTGGTCGCGGTGCTGGCGGTCTGGAAGGCCGGTGCCGCCTACGTCCCCATCGACCCCGACCTGGGCGACGAGCGCATCCGCTTCCTGATCGACGACAGCGGGATCGCCGTGCGGATCGGCCCGCAGGACGTCGCGGAGGCGGCCGAGCCGGCGGACGCGTCCGAGCCGGACGCGGAGCATCGGGCCGTCCCGGTGGCTCCCGCGGCACTCGCTTACGTCATCTACACCTCCGGTTCGACCGGCGTG
Source organism: Spirillospora sp. CA-253888 (assembly GCA_050936435.1). Lineage (GTDB taxonomy): Bacteria > Actinomycetota > Actinomycetes > Streptosporangiales > Streptosporangiaceae > Spirillospora. Next base: position 489,125 of record JBNJMT010000001.1, on the reverse strand, counting down.
CCCAAGGCCGTTGCCGTGCCGCACGCGGGTTTGGCGAATCTGGTGTCGGTGTTCGGGCCGGTGATGGCGGGTCCGGGGTCGTCGGTGTTGCAGTTCGCTTCGTTCAGCTTCGATGCGTCGGTCCTGGACATGGCGGTGACCCTGGGCTCGGGCGGCACGCTGGTGGTCGCGGGTGCGGCGGAGCGGAACGAGCCCCGGCTGCTGCGCGAGCTGGTTCGGGCGCGGGGTGTGCGGTCGACCAGTGTGGTGCCGAGCCTGCTGGGCGTTCTGGATCCCGAGGAGTTCGCCGGGATCGAAACGCTGCTGGTGGGGGCCGAGGCGATCAGCGTCCCGCAGGCCCGGCGCTGGGCACGTGACCGCGCGTTGATCAACACCTATGGTCCCACCGAGGCGACCGTGATGGTCGCCGCGACCGCCGCCCTGCAACCCTCGGACCAGGACGCGGGTCCGGTCCCGTTCGGGGCGCCGATCGCCAACACCCGCCTCTACGTCGTCGACGAACACCTCAACCCCGTCCCTCCATGCGTCACCGGCGACCTCTACATCGCCGGCGTCGGCCTGGCCCGCGGCTACATCGGGCGACCCGGCCTGACCGCGGAACGCTTCGTGGCGAACCCGTTCGCGCCCGGCGAGCGCATGTACTGGACGGGCGACCGGGCCCGGTGGACGGCCGACGGCCAGCTGATCTTCGCGGGACGCGCCGACGACCAGGTCAAGATCCGCGGGTTCCGGATCGAGCCCGGCGAGGTGCGGGCCGTCCTGGCGAACCTGCCCGGCGTCACCGAAGCCGCCGTCGTGACTCGGGAAGACGCGCCCGGCGAACCGCGCCTGGTCGCCTACGTGGTGGGCGAAGCCCCCACCGGGGAACTACGGGACGAACTGGCCCGGCGGCTGCCGGAGTACATGGTGCCCTCGGCGATCGTCCCGCTGGACGCGATTCCTCTAACTGCCAACGGCAAGCTCGATCGTGCCGCGTTGCCTGTGCCGGTTCGTGCCGGGGGTGTTGGGCGTGGTCCTTCGGGTGTGGTGGAGGAGGTGTTGTGTGGGGTGTTTGCGGAGGTTTTGGGTGTGGGGCGTGTGGGGGTGGACGAGGGTTTCTTTGAGTTGGGTGGGCATTCGTTGCTGGCGACGCGGGTGGTGTCGCGGGTGCGTGCGGTTTTGGGTGTGGAGTTGGAGATTCGGGCGTTGTTCGAGTGTCCGACGGTGGCGGGTTTGGCTGGCCGGTTGGTGGAAGGGGGTGGGGGCGCGGCCCGGGTGGGGCTGGCTCGTCGGGAGCGGCCTGATCGGGTGCCGTTGTCCTTCGCCCAGCGCCGGCTGTGGTTCCTGGACCGGCTGGACGGCCCGAGCAGTACCACCAACATCCCCGTCACTCTCCGGCTGACCGGCGAACCGGACCTCGGCGCCCTGGAGGCGGCGTTCCGCGACGTGATCGGGCGCCACGAGGTGCTTCGGACCGTGTACGGGGCGGACGACGGCGAGCCCTACCAGCGGATCCTCGAACCGGACGAGGTCGACTGGACACTGCTGCGGGAGGAACCGGCACCGGACGGGCCCGTGTTCGACCTGAAACGCGACGTCCCCATCCGAGCGTGGATCTTCCCGGCCGGCGACGGCGACGGTGACGCTCATGTGCTGGTCGTGGTGGTGCATCACATCGCGGGTGACGGCTGGTCGATGGGTCCGCTGGGGCGGGATCTGTCGGCGGCTTATGCGGCGCGGGTGCGGGGCGGTGTTCCGGAGTGGGAGCCGTTGCCGGTGCAGTACGCCGATTACGCGTTGTGGCAGCGGGAACTGCTCGGCGAACCCGACGACCCGGAAAGCCTCCTCGCCCAGCAGGTCGCGTTCTGGCGCGACGCGCTGGCCGGCAGCCCCGAGGAGCTGGAGCTACCGGCCGACCACGTCCGGCCCGCCATCGCGAGCGGGAACGGCCACCGGGTGCCCGTCCAGATCCCGGCCGAGGTGCATGCGCGGTTGGTGGAGGTGGCGCGTGCTGAGGGCGTGACGGTGTTCATGGTGGTGCAGGCCGCGTTGGCGGTGCTGCTGTCGCGGTTGGGTGCCGGTTCCGATGTTCCGATCGGTGCGGCGGTGGCGGGTCGTACGGACGAGGGCTTGGACGATCTGGTCGGGTTCTTCGTGAACACGCTGGTGATGCGGACGGATGTCGGTGGTGATCCGTCGTTCCGCGAAGTGCTGGGCCGGGTTCGTGAGGCTGATCTTGAGGCGTATGCGCGTCAGGATGTGCCGTTCGAGCGGTTGGTGGAGGAGTTGGCTCCGGCGCGGTCGCTGGCGCGGCATCCGCTGTTCCAGGTGATGTTGACCGTCCAGAACGCCGACCGTGCCGTCCTCGACCTCCCCGGAGTGGAGACCGAGGACGTGCCCGCGGGAGCGTTCGGCACGCGCGCCGCCAGGTTCGACCTCGACCTGTCCGTCGTCGAGAACCACGACCGCCAGGGACGTCCCGCGGGGCTGAGCGGTGGCCTTGTCGCGAACGCCGACCTGTTCGACCGCGCCACGGTCGAGAACCTCCTGACCCGCTGGATGCGCGTCCTTGAAGGGGTCGTCGCCGATCCGTCGGTGCGGTTGAGTGCGGTCGAGGTGCTGGAGCCGGGTGAGCGGTCGCGGCTGCTGTCGGAGTGGAACGGTGCCGTCCGCGATGTTCCGTGGGCTTCGGTGGCGGAGTTGTTCGAAGCGCGGGTGCTGGAGTGCCCGGACGCGGTGGCGGTGGTGTGCGAGGGCACCGCGTTGTCGTATGCGGAGCTCGACGCCTGGGCGGGACGGCTCGCGGGCCGTCTGGTCGCGGCGGGTATGGGGGCGGAGTCGCTGGTCGGGCTGTGCTTGCCGCGCGGTGTGGAGATGGTGGTCGCGGTGCTGGCGGTCTGGAAGGCCGGTGCCGCCTACGTCCCCATCGACCCCGACCTGGGCGACGAGCGCATCCGCTTCCTGATCGACGACAGCGGGATCGCCGTGCGGATCGGCCCGCAGGACGTCGCGGAGGCGGCCGAGCCGGCGGACGCGTCCGAGCCGGACGCGGAGCATCGGGCCGTCCCGGTGGCTCCCGCGGCACTCGCTTACGTCATCTACACCTCCGGTTCGACCGGCGTGCCCAAGGCCGTTGCCGTGCCGCACGCGGGTTTGGCGAATCTGGTGTCGGTGTTCGGGCCGGTGATGGCGGGTCCGGGGTCGTCGGTGTTGCAGTTCGCTTCGTTCAGCTTCGATGCGTCGGTCCTGGACATGGCGGTGACCCTGGGCTCGGGCGGCACGCTGGTGGTCGCGGGTGCGGCGGAGCGGAACGAGCCCCGGCTGCTGCGCGAGCTGGTTCGGGCGCGGGGTGTGCGGTCGACCAGTGTGGTGCCGAGCCTGCTGGGCGTTCTGGATCCCGAGGAGTTCGCCGGGATCGAAACGCTGCTGGTGGGGGCCGAGGCGATCAGCGTCCCGCAGGCCCGGCGCTGGGCACGTGACCGCGCGTTGATCAACACCTATGGTCCCACCGAGGCGACCGTGATGGTCGCCGCGACCGCCGCCCTGCAACCCTCGGACCAGGACGCGGGTCCGGTCCCGTTCGGGGCGCCGATCGCCAACACCCGCCTCTACGTCGTCGACGAACACCTCAACCCCGTCCCTCCATGCGTCACCGGCGACCTCTACATCGCCGGCGTCGGCCTGGCCCGCGGCTACATCGGGCGACCCGGCCTGACCGCGGAACGCTTCGTGGCGAACCCGTTCGCGCCCGGCGAGCGCATGTACTGGACGGGCGACCGGGCCCGGTGGACGGCCGACGGCCAGCTGATCTTCGCGGGACGCGCCGACGACCAGGTCAAGATCCGCGGGTTCCGGATCGAGCCCGGCGAGGTGCGGGCCGTCCTGGCGAACCTGCCCGGCGTCACCGAAGCCGCCGTCGTGACTCGGGAAGACGCGCCCGGCGAACCGCGCCTGGTCGCCTACGTGGTGGGCGAAGCCCCCACCGGGGAACTACGGGACGAACTGGCCCGGCGGCTGCCGGAGTACATGGTGCCCTCGGCGATCGTCCCGCTGGACGCGATCCCCCTCACCCCAAACGGCAAGCTCGACCGCTCCGCGCTCCCCGCGCCCGCCCCCGCGACCGGTTCCGGCAGGGGACCGTCCACCGCTCAGGAGGAGATCCTGTGCGCCGCGTTCGCCGAAGTGCTCGGCGTGGAGAGCGTCGGACTCGACGACGACTTCTTCGCCCTCGGCGGCCACTCGCTGCTGGCCGTGAGGCTGGTGGAGCGCCTGCGGGCGTCCGGGGTGGCGGTGTCGGTGCGGGCCCTGTTCGAGTCGCCGACGGTCGCGGACCTGGCGGGAACGGCCGGGCGGGAACCGGTACCCGTCCCGGCGAACCGGATCCCGGACGGCGCGACCGAGATCACGCCGGACCTGCTGCCGCTGGTGGACTTGTCCGCCGCCGAGGTCGCGCGGGTCGCGGCGGCCGTCGACGGCGGCGCCGCCAACATCGCCGACGTCTACCCGCTCGCCCCCCTCCAGGAGGGCATCCTCTTCCACCATCTGATGGCGGGCGACGGCGAACGCGACGTCTACACCGTGCCGTTCGTGCTGGAGTTCGACTCCCGGGAGCGGCTCGGCGCGTTCCTCGGCGCCCTCCAGCAGGTGATCGACCGGCACGACATCTACCGCACCGCCATCGTCTGGGAGGGCGTGCCCGAGCCCGTCCAGGTCGTACAGCGCCGTGCCCCGCTGCCCGTGAGGGAGACGGTCCTCGACCCCGGCACGGCCGACCCCGCCGCCGCCCTGCTCGACGCCGGCGGCCTCACCCTCGACATCACGCGGGCCCCGCTGATCGACGCCACCGTCGCGGCCCTGCCCGGCACGGACCGGATGCTCGCCCTGATCCGGCTGCACCACATCATCCAGGACCACACGGCCATGGAGGTGATGCTGGGGGAGGTCCGTGCCATCCTGGAGGGCGGGGGCGCGCGGCTCGCCCCGGCCGCCCCGTTCCGCGACTTCGTCGTCCAGGCCCGCGCGAGCCTCCGCGACGGCGCGCACGAACGCCACTTCGCCGAACTGCTCGGCGACGTCACCGAGCCCACCGCCCCGTTCGGCCTCCTGGACGTCCGCCGGGACGGGAGCGGGGTGCGGCGCGCCGGGCTCCCCGTCGACCCCGAGGTGGTCACGCGGGTCCGCGCCCTGGCCGCGCGCCTGGGCGCCAGCCCGGCCACGATCCTGCACGTGGCGTGGGCGCGGGTGCTGTCGGTGCTCGCCGGACGCGACGATGTCGTCTTCGGCACCGTGCTGTTCGGCCGGATGAACGCCGGAGCGGGCGCCGACCGCGCCGCCGGCCTGTTCATGAACACCCTGCCCGTCCGGGTGCGCACCGCCGGCACCGGCGCACTCGCCGCCGTCCGCGCGATGCGGTCCCAGCTCGCCGCCCTCCTGGAGCACGAGCACGCCCCCTTGGCCGTCGCGCAGCGCGCCAGCGGCATCGGCGGCGACGCGCCCCTCTTCACGTCCTTCTTCAACTACCGCCACAGTGGCGGCCACGGAACGGGACGGCCCGCGGTCCCCGAGGGCGTCCGGACCGTCCTCAGCGTCGACCTCACCAACTTCCCGCTGGCCATGGCCGTGGACGAGCTCGGACCCGACGGCCTGGTCCTCACCGTGGACGCCGTCGCACCGGGAGCCCCGGACACCGTCGCGCGCCTCACCCACACCGCGATCGAGAACCTCCTCGGCGCGCTGGAGGCCGCCGCCGACGGAGCCCCCGACGTCCCGCTCGACTCGTTGCCCGTCCTGGACGAGGTCGAGCGGTCGCGGGTGCTGGTGGAGTGGAACGGCGCTCGGGTGGCCGAGGTGGTGTCGGTGGTGCCGGATCTGGTCGCGGCGCAGGTGTCGCGGACGCCGGACGCGGTGGCGGTGATCGGGGGCGGCGCCGAGGTGAGCTATGCGGAGCTGGACGCGCGTGCCGCCCGGATCGCCGGAGCGCTGGGGGTCTTGGGTGTGGGGCGCGGTTCGGTGGTCGCTCTGTGCCTGCCTAGAGGTGTTGATGCGGTGGCGGCGATTCTGGCCGCTTGGAGGTTGGGTGCGGCGTATCTGCCGGTTGATCCGGGGTATCCGGTGGAGCGGGTCGGTTTCATGCTGGCCGATAGCGGTGCAGTGGCGCTGGTCAGTAGCGATGAGTTGCTGGAGGGCCTTCCGGCGGGCCGCATCCCTGTCGTCGCGGTGGACGATCTGGGCCCTGGGGTCGTGCCTGAGCCCGTGTCCGTGGATCCGGCGGAGTTGGCGTATGTGATCTATACGTCGGGGTCGACGGGGCGTCCCAAGGGCGTGGCGGTCACGCACGGCGGCCTGGCGAATTACGTGATGTGGGCGGCGGAGGCCTATCAGGTCGGTGCCGGTGGTGCGGTGCTGCATTCGTCGTTGGCGTTCGACCTGACGGTGACCGGTGTTCTGCTGCCGCTGGTCACCGGCGGGCCGATCACGGTCAGCGTCGAGGGCGGCGTGGACGGGCTGGCCCAGGTGCTCGACACCGATGCCGGATACGACCTGGTGAAGGTCGTCCCCGCCCATCTGGCGGTGCTCGGGGAGCAGGCCAGGGCGGGCCGTCGCTGGATCGTCGGGGGTGAGGCGCTGAAAGGCCCGGACGTGGCGGCCCTGTTGGAACACGCCCCCGGCGCGGTGGTGATCAACGAGTACGGGCCGACCGAGACCGTCGTGGGCTGCTCGGTCTTCGAAGTACGCGCCGGCGACCCGATCGATGGCGCGGTGCCGATCGGACGGCCGATCGACAACACCTGGTTGTTCGTTCTGGACGATGCCTTGAGCCCCGTGCCGGTCGGGGTGACGGGCGAGTTGTACATCGCCGGTGCCGGGTTGGCCCGTGGCTATGTCGGGCAGCCCGCCCTGACAGCGGAACGGTTCGTCGCATGTCCCTTCGCGGAGGGGCGGATGTATCGCACGGGTGACCGCGTCCGCTGGAACGCCGACGGCCAACTGGTCTTCGTGGGGCGGACCGATGACCAGGTGAAGGTCCGAGGGTTCCGGATCGAGCCCGCCGAGATCGAGGCGGTCCTGGCCGACCACCCGGACGTTGCGCAGGCGTCGGTCGTCGTCCGGGCGGGGACGCTGGCCGCCTACACGGTGGGCGAGGCCGAGCCCGAGACGCTGCGGGCCTTCGCCGCGGAGCGGTTGCCGGACCACATGGTGCCGTCGGCGGTCGTGGTGCTGGACGAGCTGCCGCTGACCGCCAACGGCAAGCTGGACCGTGCGGCGCTGCCCGATCCCGCCCTGCACCGGTCGGCGGAGGAGAGCGACTTCGGCTCCGCCCCGCTCGAAGAGATCCTCGCGGGGATGTTCGCGGAGATCCTGGAACTGGACCGGGTCGGTCGGAACGAGGGGTTCTTCGACCTGGGCGGGCACTCGCTGCTGGCGACGCGGCTGGTGTCGCGGATCCGGGCGGTGCTCGGGATCGAACTGACCGTCCGCGCGCTCTTCGAGACGTCCACGGTGGCGGGGCTGGCGGCCCGGCTCTCCGGCCTCGGCGCCGACGGTGGACGGTCGGCGCGGTCGGCCCTGTCGGCGGGGGAGCGGCCGGAGCGGTTGCCGCTGTCGTTCGCGCAGCGGCGGTTGTGGTTCCTGGATCAGTTGGAGGGGCCGAGCGGGGCGTACACGATCCCGACCGTGGTCCGGCTGTCGGGCGGGCTGGATGTGGGCGCCCTGGAGGCGGCGTTCCGCGACGTGATCACGCGGCACGAGGTGCTTCGGACCGTGTACGGGGCGGACGACGGCGAGCCCTACCAGCGGATCCTCGAACCGGACGAGGTCGACTGGACACTGCTGCGGGAGGAACCGGCACCGGACGGGCCCGTGTTCGACCTGAAACGCGACGTCCCCATCCGAGCGTGGATCTTCCCGGCCGGCGACGGCGACGGTGACGCTCATGTGCTGGTCGTGGTGGTGCATCACATCGCGGGTGACGGCTGGTCGATGGGTCCGCTGGGGCGGGATCTGTCGGCGGCTTATGCGGCGCGGGTGCGGGGCGGTGTTCCGGAGTGGGAGCCGTTGCCGGTGCAGTACGCCGATTACGCGTTGTGGCAGCGGGAGCTGCTCGGCGAACCCGACGACCCGGAAAGCCTCCTCGCCCAGCAGGTCGCGTTCTGGCGCGACGCGCTGGCCGGCATCCCCGAGGAGCTGGAGCTACCGGCCGACCACCCCCGCCCGGCCGTCGGCGGGAACCAGGGGCACACCGTCGTGCTGGACGTGCCCGCCGAGGTGCACGCGCGGCTGCTGGAGACGGCACGCGCCGAGGGCGTCACGGTGTTCATGGTCCTGCAGGCCGCGCTCGCGACCCTGCTGTCCCGGCTCGGCGCGGGCACCGACATTCCGATCGGCGCCACGGTCGCGGGGCGCATGGACGAGGGCTTGGACGACCTGGTCGGGTTCTTCGTCAACACCCTGGTCATGCGCACCGACCTGAGCGGCGACCCGACCTTCCGCGAGGTGCTGGAGCGGGTTCGAGACACCGACCTGGAGGCGTTCGCCCACCAGGACGTGCCGTTCGAGCGGCTGGTGGAGGAGCTGGCCCCGGCGCGGTCGCTGGCACGCCACCCCCTCTTCCAGGTCGTGCTCAACGTCCAGAACACGGGACGGGCTGTCCTGGCCCTCCCTGGCATCGCCGCCACCGGACAGGGGACGCCGAGCCTCCTCACCGGCTCGGAGTTCGACCTGGACGTGACCATGGGCGAGACGTTCGGCGAGGACGGGCGCCCCGCCGGGCTCCGCGGAGTCCTCGTCGCGAGCGCGGACCTGTTCGAGCGCGCGTCGGTCGAGCGGATCGCCGAGCGGTGGCTGCGCCTGCTGGAAACGCTGATCGGTGATGTCACGGCGCGTCTGAGCGCGGTGGAGGTGCTGGCGCCGGGTGAGCGGTCGCGGGTGCTGGTGGAGTGGAACGACACCGCGCGTGATGTGCCTCTGGTGTCGGTGGTGGAGGCCTTCACCGAGCAGGCGGCGAGGAATCCGGGCGCGGTGGCGGTGGTCGCGGGTGGGGCGCAGGCGACGTTCGCCGAGTTGAACGCGCGTGCTGATGGGGTGGCGCGTCGCCTGGTGGATGACGGTGTGGGGCCGGAGTCGGTGGTGGGTGTGCGGTTGCCGCGTTCGGTGGACGCGGTCGCGGCGATCCTGGGCGTGTTGAAGGCGGGCGCGGCCTATCTGCCGCTGGAGGTCGATCTGCCGCCGGAACGTCTGGAGTTCATGCTGGAGGACGCCTCTCCGGCATGTGTGCTGACCAGCCTGGACGGCATTCAGGACGGCGAGGGCCCACCACTTCCCGCAGCAGTGCCGGCAGCACATCCCGCCTACGTGATCTATACGTCGGGTTCGACGGGGCGTCCCAAGGGCGTCGTCGTCACCCACGCGGGCCTGGCCAACCTCTACAACGATCATCTCCGGACGTTGATCGGGTCGGTGGTGTCGGGGCGGCGGGCGCGGGCGCTGCTGACGGCGTCGTTGTCGTTCGACTCCTCGTGGGAGTTGCTGCTGTGGCTGGTGGCCGGGCATGAGCTGCACATCCTGGACGAGTACGACCGCCGCGACACCAGCGCCGTCGTTGACTACTGCACCCGCCACCGCATCGACGTCCTGGACCTGACCCCCTCCTACGCCAGAGCCCTGCTCGACGCCGGCCTGCTGAACGGCACGCACCGACCGGCGCTGATCATGCTGGGTGGGGAGGCGGTGCCGCAGGCGCTCTGGGACGATCTGCGCGACCACGAGGATGTCCGGGTGGGCCCCTACTACGGCCCCACCGAGTATTCCGTGGACACCTCCGGCGGCTTCATCGACGAGAGCCCCGTCCCGCTGATCGGACGGCCGATCGACAACACCCGGTTGTTCGTTCTGGACGATGCCTTGAGCCCCGTGCCGGTCGGGGTGACGGGCGAGTTGTACATCGCCGGTGCCGGGTTGGCCCGTGGCTATGTCGGGCAGCCCGCCCTGACAGCGGAACGGTTCGTCGCATGCCCCTTCGCGGAGGGGCGGATGTATCGCACGGGTGACCGCGTCCGCTGGAACGCCGACGGCCAACTGGTCTTCGTGGGGCGGACCGATGACCAGGTGAAGATCCGAGGGTTCCGGGTCGAACCGGGCGAGGTGCAGTCCACTTTGACCGCACACCCCCACATCACCCAGGCCGCTGTCGTCGTCCGCGACGACACCCCCGGCGATCCCCGCCTGGTCGCCTACATCGTCGGCCAGGCCGAACCCGACCAGGTGCGGGACTACACCGCCGCACGCCTGCCCGACTACATGGTCCCCACCGCCATCGTCGTCCTGGACACCATTCCCCTCACCACCACCGGAAAGCTCGACCGCGACGCCCTGCCGGCACCCGACCGGCCGTCCCGGACCGGCCGCGGGCCCTCCACCCCCGGCGAGGAGCTGCTGTGCGCGGCGTTCGCCGAGGTCCTCGGCCTGGACGCGATCGGCGTCGACGACGACTTCTTCGACCTCGGAGGCCACTCCCTGCTGGCGACGCGCCTGGTGTCGCGGTTGCGCGTGGCCCTCGGCATCGAGGTGAAGGTCCGCACCCTGTTCGAAGCGCCGACCGTGGCGCGCCTGGCCGGACACCTCGCCTCCGGCGCGAGTACGCGACCGGCGCGGTCGGCCCTGTCGGCGGGGGAGCGGCCGGAGCGGTTGCCGCTGTCGTTCGCGCAGCGGCGGTTGTGGTTCCTGGATCAGTTGGAGGGGCCGAGCGGGGCGTACACGATCCCGACCGTGGTCCGGCTGTCGGGCGGGCTGGATGTGGGCGCCCTGGAGGCGGCGTTCCGCGACGTGATCACGCGGCACGAGGTGCTGCGCACCGTGTACGGTGCCGAGGACGGGCGTCCCTACCAGCGGGTTCTCGGCCCGGACGAGTTCGAGTGGGAGCTGGGGCGCGGGGAGCCGGTCTCCGGTGCGCAGATGTTCGATCTGGCGCGGGAGATCCCGATCCGGGCGTGGGTGACCGGCACTGCCGACGATCAGGTCCTGACGGTGCTGGTGCATCACATCGCGGGTGACGGCTGGTCGATGGGTCCGCTGGGGCGGGATCTGTCGGCGGCTTATGCGGCGCGGGTGCGGGGCGGTGTTCCGGAGTGGGAGCCGTTGCCGGTGCAGTACGCCGATTACGCGTTGTGGCAGCGGGAGCTGCTCGGCGAACCCGACGACCCGGAAAGCCTCCTCGCCCAGCAGGTCGCGTTCTGGCGGAAGACTCTCAAGGACATTCCGGAGGAACTGGGCCTGCCGGCCGACCACCCCCGCCCGGCCGTCGGCGGGAACCGCGGCCACGCCGTCCCGCTGCACCTCCCCGCCGAGGTGCACGCGCGGCTGCTGGAGACGGCACGCGCCGAGGGCGTCACGGTGTTCATGGCCTTGCAGGCCACGCTGGCCGTGCTGCTGTCGCGGCTGGGCGCCGGAACCGACATCCCGATCGGCGCCACGCTGGCCGGACGCACCGACGAGGGCCTGGACGACCTGGTCGGGTTCTTCGTCAACACCCTGGTCATGCGCACCGACCTGAGCGGCGACCCGACCTTCCGCGAGGTGCTGGAGCGGGTTCGAGACACCGACCTGGAGGCGTTCGCCCACCAGGACGTGCCGTTCGAGCGGCTGGTGGAGGAGCTGGCCCCGGCGCGGTCGCTGGCACGCCACCCCCTCTTCCAGGTCGTGCTCAACGTCCAGAACACCGCCCAGGCCGCGCTGGAACTGCACGGCGTCGACCTCGGCGGGCAGGACGCGGCGGGGCCCTGGTCCGCGTCGGAGTTCGACCTGGACATCTCCCTGGAGGAGACGTTCGGCGAGGACGGGCGCCCCGCCGGGCTCCGCGGAGTCCTCGTCGCGAGCGCGGACCTGTTCGAGCGCGCGTCGGTCGAGCGGATCGCCGAGCGGTGGCTGCGCCTGCTGGAAACGCTGATCGGTGATGTCACGGCGCGTCTGAGCGCGGTGGAGGTGCTGGCGCCGGGTGAGCGGTCGCGGGTGCTGGTGGAGTGGAACGACACCGCGCGTGATGTGCCTCTGGTGTCGGTGGTGGAGGCCTTCACCGAGCAGGCGGCGAGGAATCCGGGCGCGGTGGCGGTGGTCGCGGGTGGGGCGCAGGCGACGTTCGCCGAGTTGAACGCGCGTGCTGATGGGGTGGCGCGTCGCCTGGTGGATGACGGTGTGGGGCCGGAGTCGGTGGTGGGTGTGCGGTTGCCGCGTTCGGTGGACGCGGTCGCGGCGATCCTGGGCGTGTTGAAGGCGGGCGCGGCCTATCTGCCGCTGGAGGTCGATCTGCCGCCGGAACGTCTGGAGTTCATGCTGGAGGACGCCTCTCCGGCATGTGTGCTGACCAGCCTGGACGGCATTCAGGACGGCGAGGGCCCACCACTTCCCGCAGCAGTGCCGGCAGCACATCCCGCCTACGTGATCTATACGTCGGGTTCGACGGGGCGTCCCAAGGGCGTCGTCGTCACCCACGCGGGCCTGGCCAACCTCTACAACGATCATCTCCGGACGTTGATCGGGTCGGTGGTGTCGGGGCGGCGGGCGCGGGCGCTGCTGACGGCGTCGTTGTCGTTCGACTCCTCGTGGGAGTTGCTGCTGTGGCTGGTGGCCGGGCATGAGCTGCACATCCTGGACGAGTACGACCGCCGCGACACCAGCGCCGTCGTTGACTACTGCACCCGCCACCGCATCGACGTCCTGGACCTGACCCCCTCCTACGCCAGAGCCCTGCTCGACGCCGGCCTGCTGAACGGCACGCACCGACCGGCGCTGATCATGCTGGGTGGGGAGGCGGTGCCGCAGGCGCTCTGGGACGATCTGCGCGACCACGAGGATGTCCGGGTGGGCCCCTACTACGGCCCCACCGAGTATTCCGTGGACACCTCCGGCGGCTTCATCGACGAGAGCCCCGTCCCGCTGATCGGACGGCCGATCGACAACACCCGGTTGTTCGTTCTGGACGATGCCTTGAGCCCCGTGCCGGTCGGGGTGACGGGCGAGTTGTACATCGCCGGTGCCGGGTTGGCCCGTGGCTATGTCGGGCAGCCCGCCCTGACAGCGGAACGGTTCGTCGCATGCCCCTTCGCGGAGGGGCGGATGTATCGCACGGGTGACCGCGTCCGCTGGAACGCCGACGGCCAACTGGTCTTCGTGGGGCGGACCGATGACCAGGTGAAGATCCGAGGGTTCCGGGTCGAACCGGGCGAGGTGCAGTCCACTTTGACCGCACACCCCCACATCACCCAGGCCGCTGTCGTCGTCCGCGACGACACCCCCGGCGATCCCCGCCTGGTCGCCTACATCGTCGGCCAGGCCGAACCCGACCAGGTGCGGGACTACACCGCCGCACGCCTGCCCGACTACATGGTGCCCTCGGCGATCGTCCCGCTGGACGCGATCCCCCTCACCCCAAACGGCAAGCTCGACCGCTCCGCGCTCCCCGCGCCCGCCCCCGCGACCGGTTCCGGCAGGGGACCGTCCACCGCTCAGGAGGAGATCCTGTGCGCCGCGTTCGCCGAAGTGCTCGGCGTGGAGAGCGTCGGACTCGACGACGACTTCTTCGCCCTCGGCGGCCACTCCCTGCTCGTCACCCAGCTCGTCGCTCGGCTCCGCGACCTGGTCGGGGCGGAGGTCGCCATCCGGACGGTCTTCGAAGCGCCCACGGTGGCCCGGCTGGCACCGCATGTGAAGGAACGATCATCAGCCCGGCCGCGCCTGCGGCCGATGCGCGGAACGCAGGAGTAACGATGATTCCCTTGTCCTCCGCCCAGCGTCGGCTGTGGTTCCTCGGTCAGGCGGAAGGTCCCTCGCCGACCTACAACAGCCCGGTGGTCCTGCACCTGTCCGGCGACCTGGACGCCGGCGCGCTGGCCGCCGCGCTTCGCGACGTCATCGACCGGCACGAGGTGCTGCGCACCGTGTACCCGTCGGCCGCCGACGGCGAGCCCTACCAGCGGATCCTGGAACCGGGCGAGGTGGACTGGCGGCTGGAGCGGCACGGCCCCGCGGCGGCGGACGAGCTGGCCGACCTGGTCGCGGCCGCCGCCGGTCACGCCTTCGACCTCGCCGCGGAGATCCCGGTCCGGGCGTCGCTGCTGGAGTCCGGGGACGCGCACGTCCTGGTCCTGGTGATCCACCACGTCGCGCTGGACGGCTGGTCGCTGGGCCCGCTCGGACGCGACATCTCCGTCGCGTACACCGCCCGTGCCGCGGGACGGGTGCCCGACTGGGAGCCCCTGGCGATCCAGTACGCCGACTACACCCTCTGGCAGCGCGAACTGCTCGGCGACCCCGACGACCCGGAGAGCCTGCAGTCGGCCCAGCTCGCGTACTGGCGCACCGCGCTCGACGGGATCCCGGTGGAGCTGGAGCTGCCGGTGGACCGGCCCCGGCCGCCCGTCGCGGGCCACCGGGGGCACGTCGCCCCGTTCGAGGTCCCGGCCGAAGTGCACCGTGTGCTCGCGGACTTCGCCCGTGCCGAGGGCGCGACCGTCTTCATGGTCGTCCAGGCGGCCCTCGCCGTGCTCCTGTCGCGCCTGGGCGCCGGGACCGACGTGCCGATCGGCGCAGCCGTCGCCGGGCGCACCGACGCGGCCATGGCCGACATGATCGGCAGCTTCGTGAACAACCTGGTGATTCGCACCGACCTCACGGGCGACCCCACCTTCCGGGAGGTCCTCGGGCGCGTGCGGGAACGCAGCCTGCGCGCCCTGGAGCACCAGGACGTCCCGTTCGACCGGCTGGTCGAGGCGCTCGCGCCGGACCGCTCGCTGGGCCGCCACCCGCTCTTCCAGGTGCTGCTCGCCATGCAGAACACCGGCCCGGCCGCCCTCGACCTGGGGGGCGTGCGCGCGGGCGAGCCCGTCGACGTCACCGCCGGGCTCCGCGCCGACCCGACGGTGAAGTACGACCTGGACGTGGACGCCGCCGAGACCTTCGACGCCCACGGCGCCCCCGCCGGGATCCGGGGCTCCGTCACGGGAGCGGCGGACCTGTTCGACCCCCGGTCGGTCGAGGCGATGGGCGGGCGGCTGGCGCGGGTGCTCGCGGCCATGGCCGCCGACCCGGAACTGCGGCTCCGCGACGTGGACGTGCTGGACGAGGTCGAGCGGTCGCGGGTGCTGGTGGAGTGGAACGGCGCTCGGGTGGCCGAGGTGGTGTCGGTGGTGCCGGATCTGGTCGCGGCGCAGGTGTCGCGGACGCCGGACGCGGTGGCGGTGATCGGGGGCGGCGCCGAGGTGAGCTATGCGGAGCTGGACGCGCGTGCCGCCCGGATCGCCGGAGCGCTGGGGGTCTTGGGTGTGGGGCGCGGTTCGGTGGTCGCTCTGTGCCTGCCTAGAGGTGTTGATGCGGTGGCGGCGATTCTGGCCGCTTGGAGGTTGGGTGCGGCGTATCTGCCGGTTGATCCGGGGTATCCGGTGGAGCGGGTCGGTTTCATGCTGGCCGATAGCGGTGCAGTGGCGCTGGTCAGTAGCGATGAGTTGCTGGAGGGCCTTCCGGCGGGCCGCATCCCTGTCGTCGCGGTGGACGATCTGGGCCCTGGGGTCGTGCCTGAGCCCGTGTCCGTGGATCCGGCGGAGTTGGCGTATGTGATCTATACGTCGGGGTCGACGGGGCGTCCCAAGGGCGTGGCGGTCACGCACGGCGGCCTGGCGAATTACGTGATGTGGGCGGCGGAGGCCTATCAGGTCGGTGCCGGTGGTGCGGTGCTGCATTCGTCGTTGGCGTTCGACCTGACGGTGACCGGTGTTCTGCTGCCGCTGGTCACCGGCGGGCCGATCACGGTCAGCGTCGAGGGCGGCGTGGACGGGCTGGCCCAGGTGCTCGACACCGATGCCGGATACGACCTGGTGAAGGTCGTCCCCGCCCATCTGGCGGTGCTCGGGGAGCAGGCCAGGGCGGGCCGTCGCTGGATCGTCGGGGGTGAGGCGCTGAAAGGCCCGGACGTGGCGGCCCTGTTGGAACACGCCCCCGGCGCGGTGGTGATCAACGAGTACGGGCCGACCGAGACCGTCGTGGGCTGCTCGGTCTTCGAAGTACGCGCCGGCGACCCGATCGATGGCGCGGTGCCGATCGGACGGCCGATCGACAACACCTGGTTGTTCGTTCTGGACGATGCCTTGAGCCCCGTGCCGGTCGGGGTGACGGGCGAGTTGTACATCGCCGGTGCCGGGTTGGCCCGTGGCTATGTCGGGCAGCCCGCCCTGACAGCGGAACGGTTCGTCGCATGTCCCTTCGCGGAGGGGCGGATGTATCGCACGGGTGACCGCGTCCGCTGGAACGCCGACGGCCAACTGGTCTTCGTGGGGCGGACCGATGACCAGGTGAAGGTCCGAGGGTTCCGGATCGAGCCCGCCGAGATCGAGGCGGTCCTGGCCGACCACCCGGACGTTGCGCAGGCGTCGGTCGTCGTCCACGAGCAGGTTCTGGTGGGCTACGTGGCCGCCGGGGACGCCGCCGACCCCGAGGCGCTGCGGCTGTTCGTCGCCGAACGCCTGCCGGACTACATGGTCCCCTCCACAGTCATCACCCTGGACGAGCTGCCGCTGACCGCCAACGGCAAGCTCGACCGCGCCGCGCTCCCCGCCCCCGGCCGGACCGGGACGGCCCGGCCGGACCGGCCGCCAACACCCCAGGAAGAACTCTTCTGCGGCATGTTCGCGCAGGTCCTGGACGTGGACGCGGTCGGGCCGCACGACAGCTTCTTCCAGCTGGGCGGGCACTCGCTGCTGGGCGTCCGGCTGCTGTCGCGGCTGCGCGCCACGCTCGGCCTCGACCTGGAGATCCGGGCGCTGTTCGAGTCGCCGACGCCCGCCGGGCTCGCCGCCCGGCTCATGGCCGAGCGGACGGGCCCGCCCCGCGCCCCGCTGGCACCGGGCGTCCGCCCCCCGCGCGTGCCGCTGTCGTTCGCGCAGCGGCGCCTGTGGTTCCTGGACCGGCTGGAGGGGCCCGGCGCGGGCACCTACACCATTCCGTTCCTGCTGCGGCTGACGGGCGCCCTGGACGCCGCCGCGCTGGAGGCCGCGTTCCGCGACGTGATCGAACGGCACGAGGTGCTGCGGACGGTGGTCGCGGTCGAGGAGGACGGCGAGCCCTACCAGCGGATCCTCGACCTGGACGAGCTGACCTGGGAACTCTCTCGCGAGAAGGTGCCCGCCGACCGGCTCGCGGAGGCGGCGGTGGCGGCCGCCGGGCACGCCTTCGACCTCGCGCGGGAGATCCCCATCCGGGCCGGGCTGTTCTCGGCCGGCGGGGACGAGCAGGTCCTGGTCGTGGTGGTGCACCACATCGCGGGCGACGGCTGGTCCATGGAACGGCTGGGCCGCGACCTGTCCGCCGCCTACACTGCCCGGCTGGACGGCCGCGCCCCGGCCTGGGAGCCGCTGCCGGTGCAGTACGCGGACTACGCGCTGTGGCAGCGCGAGGTGCTGGGCGAGGCGGACGACCCCGGCAGCGTCCTGTCCGGCCAGGTCGCGTACTGGCGGGACGCGCTCGCGGGCATCCCCGAGGAGCTCGACCTGCCGGTGGACCACCGGCGGGTCCCCGATGCCGGGTCCGCCGGCCATGTCGCGTCGCTGGAGATCCCGGCGGAGGTGCACGCGCGGCTGCTGGAGGTGGCGCGGGCTGAGGGCGTCACGGTGTTCATGGTCCTGCAGGCCGCGCTCGCGACCCTGCTGTCCCGGCTCGGCGCGGGAACCGACATCCCGATCGGCGCCGCCGTCGCGGGCCGTACGGACGAGAACCTGGACGACCTGGCCGGGTTCTTCGTCAACACGCTCGTCATGCGCACCGACCTGAGCGGCGACCCGACGTTCCGGGAACTGCTGGGCCGGGTGCGGGAGGGCGCCCTGGACGCCTTCGCCCACCAGGACGTGCCGTTCGAGCGGCTCGTGGAGGAGCTGGCGCCCGAACGGTCGGCGGCGCGGCACCCGCTGTTCCAGGTGATGCTGTCGGTCCAGAACACGCGGCGGGCCAGGCTCGACCTGCCGTCGGTCGGCACCGGCGGCTCCGTGGTCGACCTGGTGGAGCGGATGGCCGTGTGGGCGAAGTTCGCCCTGGAGCTCACCGTCGACGAGGCGTTCGACGGGGAGGGGCGCCCCGGCGGGCTGCGCGGCACCCTGGTCGGCGCCGCCGACCTGTTCGAGCCCGCCACGGTCGAGGCGCTCGCCGACCGCTGGGTGCGGGTCGTCGCGGAGGCCGTGGCGGACCCGGCCGCGCGGGTCGGTGCGATCGAGGTGATGGACGACCGGGAGCGCACGCTGCTCCTGGAGGAGTGGAACGACACGGCCGCCGAGCCGCCCCTGATGTCGGTGACCGGCCTGTTCGCCGCGCAGGTGGCGGAGACGCCGGACGCGGTCGCGGTCGTGGACGGCGGCGAGCGGGTCACCTTCGCGGAGCTGGACGCGCGGTCGACGGCGGTGGCGCGCCGCCTGGCCGGTGCGGGGGTCGGCCGGGGCGGCGTGGTCGGGCTGCTGATGCCGCGCGGCGCCGACGCGGTGGTGGCGATGCTGGCGGTGCTGAAGGCGGGCGCCGCGTACCTGCCGCTCGATCCGGCGTATCCGGCCGAGCGGGTGGAGTTCGTCCTGGCCGACTCGGGCGCCGGGTGCCTCCTGCGCTCGCTGGACGACGCGGGCCCGGCCGAGGCGGACCTGCCCGGACCGCCCGATCCGGCGGAGGCCGCCTACGTGATCTACACGTCGGGGTCGACTGGGCGCCCCAAGGGCGTGGCGGTCACGCACGGCGGGCTGGCCAACTACGTGACCTGGGCGGCCGGGTACTACGAGGTCGGGGACGGCGGCGCGGTGCTGCACTCGTCCCTGGCGTTCGACCTGACGGTGACCAGCGTGTGGGTGCCGCTGGTGTGCGGAGCGCCGATCACGGTCAGCGCGGAGGGCGGCGCCGAGGGCCTCGCGGCGGTGCTGGGGCGGCAGGGCGGCCTCGACTTCGTCAAGGTCGTCCCCGCGCATCTGGCGGCGCTCGGGGAGTCGGCGCGGGCCGCAGGGCGCTGGATCGTCGGCGGCGAGGCGCTCAAGGGCCCGGACGTGGCGGCGCTGCTGGCGGGCGCCCCGGACGCCGTCGTGATCAACGAGTACGGGCCCACCGAGACGGTCGTGGGCTGCTCGGTGTTCGAGGTCCGCGCGGGGGAGGCCGTCGGCGACGCGGTGCCGATCGGCCGGCCCATCGCCAACACGCGGCTCTACGTCCTCGACGGCGGCCTCCGGCCGGTGCCCGCGGGCGTGGCCGGCGAGCTGTACATCGCCGGCGCCGGGCTGGCCCGCGGCTATGTCGGGCAGCCGGGGGTGACGGCCGGGCGGTTCGTGGCGTGCCCGTTCGCGTCAGGCGAGCGCATGTACCGGACGGGCGACCGGGCCCGCTGGAACGTCGACGGGCAGCTGGTCTTCCTCGGCCGCACCGACGACCAGGTCAAGATCCGCGGCTTCCGGGTCGAACCGGGCGAGGCCGAGGCCGTCCTGGCCGCGCACCCAGGCGTCGCGCAGGCCGTCGTGGTCGTCCGCGAGGACGCCACCGGCGACCCGAGCCTGGTCGGCTACGTCGTCGGCGGCCCCGGCCCGGACGCGCTGCGCGAGCACGCCGCCGCGCGGCTGCCCGAGTACCTCGTCCCGGCGGCGATCGTCGTCCTGGACCGGCTCCCGCTGACCGTCAACGGCAAGGTCGACCGCGACGCCCTCCCCGCCCCGGACAGGGCGGGCCCGGTCGCGCCGGACCGGGAGCCGACCCCCGAGGAGGCGGTCTTCTGCGCGATGTTCGCCGAGATCCTGGGGCGCGACCGGGTCGGACCCGACGAGGGCTTCTTCGCGCTGGGCGGGCACTCCCTGCTCGCGATCCGGCTGCTGGCCCGCCTCCGCACGGCGGCCGGACTCGAACTGGAGGTCCGCGGCCTGTTCGAGACGCCGACCCCGGCCGGACTCGCCGCGCGCCTCACCGGCACGCCGGCGGGCGGGCCCCGAACGGCGCCGGTGGCACCGAACTTGATTCCGGACGGCGCGACGGAGCTCACCCCGGCCATGCTGCCGCTGGTCGACCTCACCGGCGCCGAGGTGGAACGGGTCGTGGCGGCCGTGGACGGGGGCGCCGCGAACGTCGCGGACGTGTACCCGCTGGCGCCGCTCCAGGAAGGCATCCTGTTCCACCACCTGCTGGCCTCCACCGGCGAACGCGACGTGTACGCCGCGTCCTTCGTCCTCGGGTTCGACTCGCGGGAACGCCTCGACGGCTTCCTGGACGCCCTGCAACGGGCGATCGACCGGCACGACATCTACCGCACCGCGATCGTCTGGGAGGGCCTGCGCGAACCCGTGCAGGTCGTCCAGCGCGACGCGCGGCTGCGGATCCGGGAGGTCGACCTGGCGGGCGCGGACCCGGCACCCGGTCTGCTGGCGGCGGGCGGGTCCCGGATGGACCTGACCCGCGCCCCGCTGATCGACGCGCACATCGCGGCGGCGCCGGACGGCGGGCCCCGGTGGTTCGGCATGCTCCGCGTGCACCACATGATCCAGGACCACGTCGGCATGGACACGCTCCTGGCGGAGATCCGCGAGTTCCTGCTGGGACGCGGTGACGCCCTCCCCGCGGCCGTGCCGTTCCGCGAGTTCGTCGTCCAGGCCAGGGAGAGCCTGGACCGCGGCGACCACGAGGACTACTTCGCCGCGCTGCTGGGCGACGTCACCGAGCCGACCGCCCCGTTCGGCCTGCTGGACGTGCGCGGCGACGGGTCCGCCGTCGAGCGCGCCGAACTGCCCGTCGCACCGGACGTCGCCGCGCGGGTCCGCGCGGCCTCCCGTGACCTGGGCGTCAGCCCGGCCACCGTGTGGCACGTGGCGTGGGCGCGGGTCCTGTCGGTGCTCGCGGGCAGTGACGACGTGGTGTTCGGGACGGTGCTGTTCGGCCGCTTGAACGCCGGGCCGGGAGCCGACCGGGCGCTCGGCCTGTTCATGAACACCCTGCCCGTCCGGGTGCGGCTGGACGGCTCGGGCGCGCGGGAGGCCGTCCACGCGATGCGCGACCAGCTCGCCGCGCTCCTGGAGCACGAGCACGCGCCCCTCGCCGAGGCCCAGCGCGCCAGCGGCATCCCCGGCGACGCCCCGCTGTTCACGTCCTTCCTCAACTACCGGCACGGCGACGACGCGCGGTTCGTCGGCGCGAGCGAGGAGCGCCTGGGCGGGATCAGCACCGAGTTCGTCGTCGACCTCACCAACTACCCCCTGGCCGTGACGGTCGACGACCTGGGCGACGACGGGTTCGTCCTGACCGTGGACGCCCTCGCGCCGGGCGACCCGGAGGTCGTCACCGGCCTGCTGGACACCGCCGTCGCCGGTCTCCTGGCGGCCCTGGAGGACGACGCCCCGCTCGACGGCGTCGCCGTCCTGACCCCGGAGCGGCGCGGGCGCCTGCTGGACGGCTGGGGCGACGGCGCCCCCGGCGCCCCAGCCCGGACGATCGCGGCCCTGTTCGAGGCGCAGGCGGCGCGGACCCCCGGCGCGGCGGCCCTCGTCTCCGGCGGATCGTCGCTCACCTACGCCGAGCTGGACGCGCGCGCCGCCCGGCTCGCCGGATACCTGTCCGGCCTGGGCGTTGGCGCCGAGTCGGTGGTCGCGGTCGCGACCGGGCGCGGCCGCGACCTGGTCGAGGCACAGCTGGCCGTCGCCAAGGCCGGCGCCGCGTACCTGCCGATCGACCCCGCGCAGCCCGCCGCCCGGATCGCCTACATGCTCGCCGACAGCCGGGCCGCGGTGCTGCTGTCGACCGAGGACGTTTTGGACGGGCTGCCCGTGCGCGGCGTCCTGGCCAGGGCGCTGGACGACCCGCGGGTGAGCGCCGCCGTCGAGGCGAGCGGGCCCGTCCACGGGGGCGGCTCCCCGGACGCGCTCGCCTACGTGATTTACACCTCCGGTTCGACCGGGCGGCCCAAGGGCGTGGCGGTGCCGCACCGGGGCGTGGCCTCCCTGGTCGCCGCGCAGGCCGAACGGTTCGCGATCGGCGGCGGCGACCGCGTCCTGCAGTTCGCTCCTCCCGGCTTCGACGCCGCGGGCGCCGAGACCTGGGTGACCCTGTGCTCCGGCGCCGCGCTCGTGGTCGCGGACGCCGACGACCTGCTGCCCGGGGCCGCGCTGGCCGCGACGATCGCCCGCCACGAGATCAGCCATGTCACCCTGCCGCCCGCCGTCCTGGCCGTGCTCGGCGAGGACGACCTGGGCCCCGTCCGGACGCTCGTGTCGGCCGGGGAGGCGCTGGACGCCGCCCAGCTGGGCAGATGGGCCGCAGGCCGGCGGCTGGTCAACGCCTACGGGCCGACCGAGACGACCGTGTGCGCCACGATGTCGCCGCCGCTGGAGCCCGGAGGCGAACCGGTCATCGGCGGCCCGATCGCCGGCACCCGCGTGTACGTGCTGGACGACCGCCTGGAGCCCGTCCCGCACGGCGTGCCGGGCGAACTGTACGTGGCGGGCGAGGGCCTGGCGCGGGGGTACGCGGGACGTCCCGCCCTCACGGCGGAACGGTTCACGGCGGACCGGTTCCGCGCGGGCGAGCGCATGTACCGCACCGGCGACGTCGTCCGCTGGACCTCCGGCGGGCACCTGGTGTTCGCGGGCCGCTCGGACGAGCAGCTGAAGGTCCGCGGGTTCCGGATCGAGCCGGGCGAGGTCCGGGCCGCCCTGCTGGCGCATCCCGGCATCGCGCAGACCGCCGTGGTCGCCGCCGACGGCCGGCTGCTGGCGTACGCGGTCGTCCAGGACGGCGGCGCGGAGCCCGGCGAGCTGCGGGAGTTCGCCGCCGCGCGGCTGCCCGACCACATGGTCCCGTCGGCGGTCGTGCTCCTGGACGAGCTGCCGCTGACCGCCAACGGCAAGCTGGACCGCGCCGCGCTGCCCGCTCCCGGCGGCACCGGCGCGGGACGGGACGCGCGCCCCGGAGCGACACCCGAGGAGGAGCTCTTCTGCGGGCTGTTCGCGCAGGTCCTGGGGGTGGAACCGGTCGGGCCGCAGGACGGCTTCTTCGACCTCGGCGGGCACTCCCTGCTGGCGACCCGGCTGGTGTCGCGGGTGCGCGCGGTGCTCGGCGTCGAGCTGGAGATCCGCGCGCTGTTCGAGACGCCGACCCCGGCCGGGCTGGCCGCACGCCTCACCCGCGGGCGCGGCGGCCGGGCCCGCCCGCCGCTGGCGCCGGCCGAGCGCCCCGCCCGCGTGCCGCTGTCGTTCGCGCAGCGGCGGCTGTGGTTCCTCGACCGGCTGGAGGGGCCCGGCACCGGCTACACCGTCCCGATCGTCCTGCGGCTGGCCGGCGCGGTGGACGCGGCCGCGCTGGCGGCGGCGTTCGGCGACGTCGTCGGGCGTCACGAGGTGCTCCGGACCGTGATCGGCGTCGAGGACGGCCACCCGTACCAGCGGATCCTCGACCCCGCCGACACCGGCTTCGAGCTGCACGCCGAGCAGGTGGACGCCGGGGACCTCGACGGCGCGGTGGCACGGGCGGCGGAGCACGTGTTCGACCTGGGCGCGGAGATCCCCGTCCGGGCGCGGCTGCTGTCGGCCGGGCCTTCCGAGCACGTCCTGGTCGTGGTGGTGCACCACATCGCGGGCGACGGCTGGTCGCTGGGCCCGCTCGGCCGGGACCTGTCGTCCGCCTACGCGGCCCGCGTCCGGGGCCTGGCTCCGGAGTGGGAGCCGCTGCCGGTGCAGTACGCCGACTACGCGCTGTGGCAGCGGGATCTGCTCGGCGACGCCGACGACGCGGACAGCCTCCTGGCCCGCCAGGTGGAGTACTGGCGCGGCGCCCTCGACGGCGTCCCCGACGAACTCGACCTGCCCGCGGACCGGCCGCGCCCGGCCGCCGGGGGCGGGCGCGCCCACGCCGTCCCCGTGGAGATCCCGGCGGAGGTGCACGCCCGGCTGGCCGAGGTGGCGCGGGACGAGGGCGTCACGGTGTTCATGGTGCTCCAGGGCGCGCTCGCGACCCTGCTGGCGCGGATGGGCGCGGGAACCGACGTCCCGATCGGCGCGGCCATCGCGGGCCGTACGGACGAGAACCTGGACGACCTGGTCGGGTTCTTCGTCAACACGCTCGTCATGCGCACGGACCTGAGCGGCGACCCGTCCTTCCGGGAGCTGCTCGGCCGGGTCAGGGAGACCGGCCTGGACGCCTTCGCCCATCAGGACGTCCCGTTCGAACGGCTCGTGGAGGAACTGGCGCCGCCGCGCTCGCTGGCCCGCCATCCGCTGTTCCAGACCGTCCTGACGCTCCAGAACACCGGTGGCGCGGCCCTGGACCTTCCCGGCGTCGGCGTCGGCGCCCCGGACACCGAGGAGGCGTGGACGTCCTCGGAGTTCGACCTGGACGTGTCGCTGGCGGAGACGTTCGACGGCGACGGGCGCCCGGCGGGCGTCCAAGGCGTGTTCGCCGCGTCCGCCGACCTGTTCGAACGCGCGACGGCCGAAGGGCTGGCGGCCCGCTGGGCGCGCGTGCTGAGCGCCGTGGTGACCGACCCGTCGGTGACGCTGAGCGCGGTGGACGTCCTGGAGCCGGGGGAGCGGTCCCGCGTCCTGCACGAGTGGAACGACAGCGCCGCCGACTTCCCGTCCGGGACGGTCACGGACGTCTTCGCGGCACAGGTCGAGCGGTCGCCGGACGCGGTGGCGGTCGTGTCCGGCGCGTCGCGGCTGACGTTCGCCGAGCTGGACGCCCGTGCGGACGCGGTGGCCGCCCGGCTGGCGGCCATGGGCGCGGGCCCGGAGTCGGTCGTGGCGCTGGCGATGCCCCGCTCGGCGGACGCGGTGGCCGCCATCCTCGGTGTGCTCAAGGCGGGCGCGGCCTACCTGCCGCTGGACCTGGAGTACCCGGCCGAACGGCTCCGGCTGATGCTGGAGGACGCCCGGCCCGCCTGCGTGCTGACCACCGGGACCGCGGCCCCCCTCGTTCCGGAGGCGGGCGTGCCGGTGCTCCGGATCGAGGAGTGCGGCGAGCCGGCCGGGCCGGTGCGCGTGCCGGTCGCGGCGGAACACCCCGCGTACGTGATCTTCACCTCGGGGTCGACCGGCCGCCCCAAGGGCGTGGTCGTCACCCACGGAGGGCTGGCCAACCTCTGCCACGACCACCTGGGCACGCTCATCGAACCGGCCGCCGCCGCGCTCGGCCGCCCGGCCCGCGCGCTGCTGACCGCCTCGCTGGCCTTCGACTCCTCCTGGGAGCAGCTGCTCTGGCTGTTCGTGGGACACGAACTGCACATCGCCGACGGGTTCGACCGGCGCGACGCGGCCGCGGTCGTGGACTACTGCGTCCGTGAACGCGTCGACGTCCTCGACGTGACGCCCTCCTACGGGCGGGCCCTGCTGGACGCGGGCCTGCTGCGCGGGGAGCACCGCCCGGCCCTCGTCCTCCTCGGCGGCGAGGCCGTCCCGCAAAGCCTGTGGGACGAGCTGCGCGACCAGGACGAGGTCTCCGTCGTCCCCCTCTACGGCCCCACCGAGTACAGCGTCGACGCGCTCCGCGCCGACATCGCCGCCGCCGTCCCGATGGTCGGCGGGCCCATCGGCAACACGCGGGCGCGCGTGCTCGACCAGTGGCTGTGCCCCGTGCCCGTCGGCGTCGCGGGGGAGCTGTACCTGGCGGGAGCCGGGCTGGCGCGCGGCTACCTGAACCGTCCCGGCCTGACCGCCGAGCGGTTCGTCGCCGACCCGTTCGGCGCGCCGGGCGAGCGGATGTACCGCACGGGCGACCGGGTGCGGTGGCGGTCCGAGGGCGGGATGGAGTTCCTCGGCCGCACCGACGACCAGGTCAAGATCCGCGGCTTCCGTGTCGAGCCCGGCGAGGTTGAGGCCGCCCTCACCGCCCATCCCGGCGTCGCGCAGGCGGCCGTGGTCGTCCGCGAGGACCGCCCAGGCGACCCGCGCCTGGTCGGCTACGTCGTCGGCGGCGTCGGCCCCGACGCGATGCTCGACCACGCCGCCGAGCGCCTGCCCGGCCACCTGGTGCCGGCGGCGATCGTCCCCCTGGAACGGCTCCCGCTGACCACCGCCGGGAAGCTGGACCGGGCCGCGCTGCCCGCCCCCGCCTACGCGACCGTGGCGGGACGCCCCCCGCGCGGCCCCCGCGAGGAGACCCTGTGCGCCGCGTTCGCCGAGGTCCTCGGCCTGGACGCGGTGGGCGTGGACGACGACTTCTTCCGCCTCGGCGGCCACTCGCTGCTGGTGGTGAGCCTGGTGGAGCGGCTGCGCGCCGCCGGGGTCGCGATCTCCGTGCGCGCGCTGTTCGAGACGCCGACCGCGGCGGGCCTGGCGGCGGCGGCTGCGCCCGCGCCGGTGCCCGTCCCCGCGAACCTGATCCCGGACGGCGCGACCGCGCTCACCCCGGACATGCTGCCGATGGTCGACCTGTCCGAGGACGAGGTGCTGCGGGTCGCCGCCGCGGTCGAGGGCGGCGCCGCCAACATCGCCGACGTCTACCCCCTCGCCCCGCTTCAGGAGGGCATCCTCTTCCACCACCTGATGACAGCCGAGGACGAGACGGACGTGTACCTGACGCCGTTCGTCCTCGAATTCGACTCCCGCGACCGCCTCGACGCGTTCCTGGAGGCCCTCCAGTACGTCATCGACCGGCACGACGTGCTGCGCACCGCGTTCGCCTGGGAGGGGCTCGCCGCGCCGGTCCAGGTCGTCCGGCGGCACGCGCCGCTGCCCGTCCGGGAGATCGCCCTCGACCCCGGCGCGGCCGACCCCGCCGCAGCCCTGCTCGGCGCCGTCGGCCTGCGGATGGACCTCACCCGCGCGCCGCTGACCGATGTCCACCTCGCCGCCGCCCCGACCGGCGGGCGCTGGCTGGCGCTGGTGCGCTCGCACCACCTCGTCCAGGACCACACCGGCATGGACGTGCTCCTGGAGGAGATCCAGGCCGTCCTCGCCGGCCGTGCCGACCACCTGCCGGAGCCGGTGCCGTTCCGCGACTTCGTCGCGGAGGCGCGGCACAGCCTGCTCCACGGCGGGCACGAGGAGTTCTTCGCCGAGCTGCTCGGCGACGTCACCGAGACGACGGCGCCCTACGGGCTGCTCGACGTGCGCGGCGACGGAACCGCCGTCCAGCGCGTCTACCTGCCGGTCGCGGAGGAGACCGGCAGCCGGATCCACGAGGTCGCCCGCAGGCTGGGCGTCAGTCCCGCCACGCTGATGCACGTCGCGTACGCCCGGATGCTGTCGGTGCTGTCGGGACGCGACGACGTGGTGTTCGGCACGGTGCTGTTCGGCCGGATGAACGCCGGGGCGGGCGCCGACCGCGCGCTCGGCCTGTTCATCAACACGCTGCCCGTGCGGGTCCGGACCGACCGGACCGGCGCGGTCGTCGCCGTCCGGGAGACCCACGCGCAGCTCGCCGCGCTCCTGGAGCACGAGCACGCGCCGCTGGCGCTGGCCGGGCGGGCCAGCGGCATCACCGGGGACGCGCCGCTGTTTACCGCCCTGCTCAACTACCGGCACAACGGGCGCCCGCCCGCCCGCGCTGAGGACGCCCGCGCAGAGGACGCCACCGCCGGGATCCGGACCCTCCACGAGGAGGAGCGGACCAACTACCCCCTCGTCGTGTCGGTGGAGGACCTCGGCGAGGACGGGTTCGGCCTGACCGTCGACGCGGTCGCCCCCGCCGATCCGCACCAGGTGGGCCGCCTCCTGCACACGACGATCGACGGCCTGCTGCTGGTCCTGGAGAAGTCGTCCGGCACCGACGTCCCGCTCACCGACGTGGAGGTGCTCGACGAGGCCGAGCGGACCCGCGTCCTGGCCGCGGGGACCCGCGCCGCGCCCGCGCGGACCGTCCCGACGATCACGGAGCTGTTCGCCGCCCGCGCCGCGCGGAACCCGGACGGCGACGCGGTCGTCGACGGCGACGCCCGGCTCACCTACGCGGAGCTGGACGCGCGCAGCGGGCGCCTGGCCCGCCGCCTGACCGCCGCCGGAGCCGGACGTGGGAGCGTCGTCGCGGTCCTGATGGGACGCGGAACCGACGTGGTCGTGGCACTGCTCGCCGTGCTGCGGGCGGGCGCGGCCTACGTGCCGATCGACCCGTCCTACCCGGCCGAGCGCGTGCGGTTCATGGCGGCCGACTCCGGGGCGGCCTGCGTCCTCACCTCGCCCGACCTCGCGGACGGGGCGGCCGGCTGGTCGGACGTGCCCGTGCTGGCGGTCAGCGGCAACGACCCGGACAGCAACGACCCGGACACCGCCGCCTCCCTCGACCCCGTGCCGGTCGACCCGGCCGAACTGGCGTACGTCATCTACACGTCCGGCTCGACCGGCCGCCCGAAGGGCGTCGGCGTCAGCCACGGCGGCCTCACCAACTACGTGACCTGGGCGTCCGGCGCCTACGGCCTCGGCCCCGGAAGCCGGGTGCCGCTGCACTCGTCGCTGGCCTTCGACCTGACCGTCACCAGCGTGCTGGTGCCGCTGGCGTCCGGAGCGACGATCGTGGTCGGCGAGGAGGGCGGGCCCGAGGACCTGGCCCGGCTGGTGCGCGCCGCCGGCGGCTTCGATCTGGTGAAGATCGTCCCGGCGCATCTGGCGCTGCTGGCCGCGACGCTGGACGAGCGGGAGCTGGCGGGCGCGGCGGGCCGCGTCGTGGTCGGCGGTGAGGCGCTGTTCGGCGCCGAGGCGGCCGCCTGGCTGGACCGCGTCCCGGACTCGGTGGTGGTGAACGAGTACGGGCCGACCGAGACGGTCGTCGGGTGCTGCGCGTACGAG
Source organism: Spirillospora sp. CA-253888 (assembly GCA_050936435.1). GTDB lineage: Bacteria > Actinomycetota > Actinomycetes > Streptosporangiales > Streptosporangiaceae > Spirillospora. The sequence goes on along the minus strand of JBNJMT010000001.1, from coordinate 460,398 downwards.
CTGACCGCCGCGCGGCGAATTGACGGGCCGGTGCCGATCGGGCGGCCCATCGCGGGCGCCCGCCTGCTCGTCCTCAGCGACCGCCTGGAGCCTGTCCCGTCCGGCGTGGCCGGCGAGCTGTACATCGGCGGGGCCGGGGTGGCCCGCGGCTACGTCGGGCGCCCCGGCCTGACGGCGGAGCGGTTCGTCGCCGACCCGTCCGGCTCGGGCGAGCGGCTCTACCGCACCGGCGACCTGGCCCGCTGGACGCCGGACGGCGAGCTGGTGTTCCTCGGCCGCGCCGACGACCAGGTCAAGGTCCGCGGCTTCCGGATCGAGCCCGGCGAGATCGAGGCGACCCTCCTGGACCACCCCGGCGTCGCCCAGGCCGCCGTGGTGGCCCGGCAGGACGGCCCCGGCGGGACCCGCCTCGTCGGCTACGTCGCGGGCGAGGCGGCCGACGCCGTCGAGCTCCGCGCGTTCGCGGCGACGCGGCTGCCGGGCCACCTGGTGCCCCCGGCGATCATCGTGCTGGACGAGCTGCCGCTCACCGCCAACGGCAAGCTGGACCGCGCCGCGCTGCCCGAACCCGGCCCCGCCACCGCCGCCGGGCGCGGCCCGGCGACCCTGCGCGAGGAGATCCTGTGCGCCGCGTTCGCCGAGGTCCTCGGCCTGGACGCGGTGGGCGCCGGGGACGACTTCTTCGCCCTCGGCGGCCACTCCCTGCTGGCGATCCGGCTGGTGGAGCGGCTGCGCGTGGGGGGCCTGGCGGTGTCGGTGCGCGCCCTGTTCGAGGCGCCGACGCCCGCCGGGCTCGCGGCCGTCGCCGCGCCGCCGCGGGTGCCCGTCCCGCCCAACCCCGTCCCCGCCGGAGCGACCGAGATCACCGCGGACATGGTGCCGCTGGCCGACCTGTCGGACGCCGAGACCGAGCGGGTCGTGGCGGTCGTCGAGGGCGGCGCCGCCAACATCGCCGACGTCTATCCTCTGGCCCCGCTCCAGGAGGGTATCCTCTTCCACCACATCGTGGCCGGCGACCGCGAGCGCGACGTCTACCTGTACCCGATCATGCTGGAGTTCGACGGCCGGGACCGCCTCGACCGGTTCATGGACGCGCTGCAGCAGGTCATCGACCGGCACGACATCTACCGCACCGCCGTCATCTGGGAGGGCATCCGCGAGCCCGTCCAGGTCGTCCAGCGGCGCGCGCGCCTGCCGATCCACGAGGTGGAACTCCCCGCCGGGAGTACGGACCCGGTCGGTGACCTGCTCGCCGCGGGCGGGCTCACCATGGACGTCGGGCGCGCCCCGCTCATGGACGCGCACGTCGCGGCGGTCCCGGACGGCACGGGATGGCTGGGGCTGCTGCGCGTCCACCACATGATCCAGGACCAGATGGGGATGGGCGTCCTCATCGAGGAGATCCGCGCCTTCCTCACCGGGCGCGGCGGCGACCTTCCGCAGGCCCCGCCGTTCCGCGACTTCGTCGTCCAGTCGCGGGAGACGCTGCGCCGGGGCGACCACGAGCGCTACTTCACCGCGCTGCTCGGCGACGTCACCGAGCCCACCGCCCCGTTCGGCCTCCTGGACACCAGGCACGACGGGTCCGGGCTGCGGCGCGCCGAGCGGGCCGTCGACGAGGACGCCGCCGCGCGGATCCGCGCCGCCGCCCGCGGGCTGGGCATCAGCCCCGCCACCTTCTGGCACGTGGCCTGGGCGCGGGTCCTGGCCGCGCTGTCGGGACGCGACGACGTGGTGTTCGGGACGGTCCTGTTCGGCCGGATGAACGCCGGCGCGGGCGCCGACCGGGCTGTCGGGCTGTTCATCAACACCCTCCCCGTCCGGGTCGCGACGCGCGGGACCGCGGCGCGCGCGGCCGTCCTGGCGATGCGCGCCCAGCTCGCGGCCCTGATGGAGCACGAGCACGCCCCGCTGTCGCAGGTCCGGCAGGCCAGCGGGATCGCCGGCGACCTGCCGCTGTTCACCACCCTGTTCAACTACCGGCACGGCAACGAGGCCGACGCCGGGGCGGACCCCGACCCCGAGGTGGACGGCATCCGGTCGGTGTTCCAGGAGGACCTCACCAACTTCCCCATCGCGGTCTCCATCGACGACATGGGCGACCGCGGCTTCCTGGCCGTCGTCGACGCGGTCGCCCCCGCCGATCCCGAACTGATCGCGCGGCTGCTCACCACGGCCGCCGTGAGCCTGCTCGCCCTCCTGGAGGGCGAGCCCGAGGCCGGGCTCGACACCGTCGACGTGCTCGGCGGCGCCGGGCGGGCCCTGGTCCTGCGCGACTGGAACGACACCGCGGCCGACGTGCCGCCCGCGACCGTCCCCGAGCTGATCGCCGCCCGTACGGCGCGGACCCCGGACGCCCCGGCCGTCATCAGCGCGGACGGCGAGATCTCCTACGCCGGGCTGGACGCGCGCGCCGCCCGGCTGGCGAGCCACCTCGCCCGGCTCGGCATCGGCCCGGAGTCGGTGGTGGCGGTGCTGCTGGACCGCGGGCCCGACCTGGTGGTGTCGCTGCTGGCGATCTGGAAAGCGGGGGCCGCGTACCTGCCGATCGACCCCGCGCAGCCCGCGTCCCGGGTCATGTTCATGCTCACCGATAGCCGCGCCGCCGCACTGGTGTGCACCGAGGACACGCTGGAGGAACTGCCGGTCCGGCGCATCCTCACCGTCGCCCTGGACGACCCGCGCGTCCGCGCCGTCCTGGACGCCCCGGAGGCGGCGGCCGGCCCGCCGCTCGCCGTCCCGGCGCCCGCCAACCTGGCGTACGTCGTCTACACCTCCGGGTCCACCGGCACGCCCAAGGCGGTGCTGGTGCAGCACGCGGGCGCCGTCAACCTGGTCGCCGAGCGGGGCACGGCCGTCGACGGGAACAGCCGCGTCCTGCAGTTCGCGTCCGTCGGCTTCGACGCCGCCACCTGGGAGCTGCTGATGGCGCTGTGCTCGGGCGCCGCGCTCGTCGTCGCCCCGGCCGACGAGCTGCTGCCCGGCGCGGGCCTGGCCGAGGTGGCCGCCCGGCACCGCGTGACCCACGTGCTGCTGCCGCCGACCGTCCTCGGCGTGCTCGACCCCGGCGACCTGCCCACCGTGTCGACGCTGCTGTCCGGCGGCGAGGCCATGGGCCCGGACCTGGTCGGGCGCTGGGCGCCCGGCCGCCGGTTCGTGAACGCCTACGGGCCCACCGAGACCTCCATCGTGGCCACCATGTCCGCGCCGCTGCGGCCCGGCGACCCGCCGGTGATCGGCGCCCCGATCGTCAACACCCGCGCCTACGTGCTCGACGACCGCCTGGAGCCCGTCCCGCCGGGCACGACGGGCGAGCTGTACGTCGGCGGCGCCGGCGTCGCGCGCGGCTACCTCGGCCGCCCCGGCCTCAGCGCGCAGCGGTTCGTCGCCGACCCGTTCACGCCCGGCGGGGCCCGCATGTACCGGACCGGGGACCTTGTGCGGTGGACGGCGGACGGCCTGCTGGAGTTCGCCGGCCGGGCCGACGACCAGGTCAAGATCCGCGGTTTCCGGATCGAGCCCGGCGAGGTCGAGGCCGTGCTGGCCGGCCACCCGCGGGTAGGCCAGGTCGCGGTGGTCGTCCGCGAGGACGTCCCCGGCGACCGGCGCCTGGTCGCCTACGCCGTCCCCGCCGCCGCGCCCGTGGACGACGAGGCCACCCGCGACCTGGACCTGCCCGACCTGCTGCGGCGGTTCGCCGCCGAACGGCTGCCCGACCACCTCGTCCCCGCCGCCGTCGTCGTCCTGGACGCGCTGCCCCTCACCACGAACCGCAAGCTGGACCGCCGGGCGCTGCCCGTCCCCGAGTACGCGGGGCCCGGCGGCGGCGGACGTCCCGCCACCGACCCGCGCGCGGAGCTGCTGTGCGGCGTCTTCGCGCAGGTCCTGGGCGTGGACCGGGTCGGGGTCGACGGGGACTTCTTCGACCTGGGCGGGCACTCCCTCCTGGCCACCAGGCTGCTGTCCCGGGTGCGCGCCGTACTCGGCGTGGAACTGGGCATCCGCGAGCTGTTCGAGGCCCCGACCCCGGCCGGGCTCGCCGCCCGCGTCGCCGCCCACCGCGCCGACGGCCGCCGGCCCGGACTGGTCGCCGGCGAGCGCCCGGACCGGGTGCCCCTGTCGTTCGCGCAGCGGCGGCTGTGGTTCATCCAGCGCCTCGAAGGTCCCGGCGCGACCTACAACATCCCCGTGGTGCTGTCCCTGGCGGGCGGCCTGGACGTCGAGGCGCTCGGGCTGGCGCTGCGCGACGTCGTCGACCGCCACGAGGTGCTGCGCACGGTGTACCGGGCCGACGACGGAGAGCCCTACCAGGTCGTGCTCGACCCCGGCGACCTGGACTGGGGCCTGGAGGTGCGGCGCGTCCCCGCCGCCGCCCTCGCCGCGGAGGTCGGCCGCGCGGCCGAGCACGTCTTCGACCTGGCCCGCGACGTTCCGGTCCGGGCCTGGCTGTTCGAATCGGGCGACGGCCACACCCTGGTGATCGTCGTCCACCACATCGCCGGGGACGGCTGGTCGGCGGTGCCGCTGGCCCGCGACGTCGCCCGCGCCTACGCCGACCGCAGGGACGGCGCTGCGCCCGGCTGGGATCCGCTGCCCGTCCAGTACGCGGACTACACGCTGTGGCAGCGGGACATGCTGGGCACGATGGACGAGCCGGACGGCCTGCTCGCCGCGCAGGTGGCGTACTGGCGCGAGGCGCTGGCGGGACTGCCCGAGGAGCTGGAACTGCCGTTCGACCGCCCGCGTCCCGCCGTCGCCACGCACCGCGGGCACAGCGTGCCGTTCGAGGTCCCCGCCGACCTGCACGCCGCGCTGGCGGAGCTGGCCCGTGAGTGCGACGTCACCGTATACATGGTCCTCCAGGCCACCCTCGCGATGCTGCTGTCCAAGCTCGGCGCCGGGACCGACGTCCCGATCGGCGCCGGGGTGGCCGGGCGCACCGACGAGACCCTCGACGACCTGATCGGCTTCTTCATCAACAACCTGGTGCTGCGCACCGACCTCGCGGGCGATCCGCCCTTCACCGAGATCCTCGCCCGCGTGCGCGAGGCCGACCTGGACGCCTACGCCAACCAGGACGTGCCGTTCGAGCGCCTGGTGGAGGAGCTGGCCCCCGCCCGGTCGCTGGCCCGGCACCCGCTGTTCCAGGTGATGCTCACCATGCAGAACACCGGGCGGGCGGAGCTCACGCTGCCCGGCGCGCGGGTCGCGCCGCCCGTCGCCGACGCCGACCATGACATGGCGCCCGTCGCGAAGTTCGACCTGGACGTGTCGGTCGGGGAGGTCTACGACGGGCACGGCCGGCCGGTGGGCCTGGACGGCTGGATCACCGGCGCCGCCGACGTGTTCGACCCCGGAACGGTTGAGGACCTCGCGCGCCGCTGGACGCGGATCCTGCGCCTGGTGACGGCCGAGCCCGGTACCCGCCTGAGCGCCGTCGACCTGCTGGAGCCGCACGAGCGGGCGCGGGTCGCGGGGGAGTGGAACGACACCGGGGCCGTGGCGCCCGCGACGCTCCCGGACCTGTTCGCCGCCCGTGCCGCCCAGACCCCGCACGCGGCCGCCCTCGCGGAGGACGGCCCGGAGACGTCCTTCGCCGAGCTCGACGCGCGCGCCACCGCCCTCGCCGCCCACCTCGGCGGGCTCGGCGTCGGCCGGGAGTCGGTGGTCGCGCTGGTCCACGGCCGCGGCACCGACCAGGTCGCCGCCGCGCTCGGCATCATGAAGGCCGGGGCCGCCTACCTCCCGATCGACCCCGCCCAGCCCGCCGAACGCATCACCCACATGCTCCGCGAGAGCCGCGCGGCCGTCCTGCTGGCGACCGAGGAGACCCTGGGCGACCTGCCGATCCGGGGCGTACTGCCCGTGGCCCTGGAAGACGTCCCTCGTCCGGACGCGGCCGCTCCCGTCGCACCGGTCGCGCCCGTCGCGCCGTTCAGCGTGGAGCCGGACGGGCTGGCGTACATGGTCTTCACGTCCGGTTCCACCGGACGGCCCAAGGGCGTGGCCGTCACGCACGCGGGCATCGCCTCGCTGGTCGCCGCTCAAGCCGAGCGGTTCGCACTGGGAGAGGGGAGCCGGGTCCTGGCGTTCGCGTCGGTCGGGTTCGACGCCGCCGTCGCGGAGACCTGGGTGACGCTGTGCTCCGGGGCCACGCTCGTGCTTCCCGGTGCGGACGAACTGCTGCCGGGCGCCGGGCTGGCCGGGACCATCACGCGGCACGGCGTCACGCACGCCACGCTACCCCCGGCGGTGCTGCGGCTCCTGGAACCCGGCGACGTGCCGTCCCTGCGGACCGTGGTGTCGGCGGGCGAGGCCCTCGACGCCGCGCAGGTGCGCAGGTGGGCCGCCGGGCGCCGCCTGGTCAACGCCTACGGGCCCACCGAGACCACGGTGTGCGCCACCATGTCCCCGCCGCTGGACCCGGACGGCGCACCGGTGATCGGCAGGGCCGTCACCGGCGCCCGCGCCTACGTGCTGGACGACGCGCTCCGGCTCGTCCCTCCCGGCGTCACCGGCGAGCTGTACGTCACCGGCCCCGGACTGGCCCGCGGCTACACCGGCCGCGCCGGGCTGACCGCCGAGCGGTTCACGGCCTGCCCGTTCGAACCCGGCGTGCGGATGTACCGCACGGGCGACCGGGCGCGGTGGACGTCCGGCGGCGGGCTCGCCTACGCGGGCCGGGCCGACGACCAGGTCAAGGTGCGCGGGTTCCGGATCGAGCCGGCCGAGGTCCAGGCATGCCTGGAGTCGGCGCCCGAGGTCGCGCAGGCCGTGGTCATCGCCAGGGAGGACGCGCCGGGGGACGTCCGGCTCGTCGCCTATGTCGTCGCGGACGCCGAGGCCGGGGGCGCCGGGGACGCCGGGGACGCCGCCGGCCTGAACCGCCGACTCCGGGAGCACGCCGCCGCGCGGCTGCCCGGCCACATGGTCCCCTCGGCGGTCGTGCCCATCGATGCGGTCCCGCTGACCCCGCACGGGAAGCTGGACCGCCGGGCCCTGCCCGCACCGGCGCCCGAGACGTCCGGGGACGCCCCGTCCGCCGGGCGCGCGCCCGCCACCGTTCTGGAAACCCTGCTGTGCGAGGCGTTCGCCGAGACCCTGGGCCGCGGCCCCGTGGGCGTCGACGACAACTTCTTCGAGCTGGGAGGGCACTCGCTGCTGGCGGTGACCCTGGTGGAGCAGATGGCCGAGCGCGGGGTGTCGGTGCCGGTCCGGACCCTGTTCTCCGCGCCGACCGTCGCCGAGCTGGTCCGGCGCATGGACCCGGCGGCGGTGCGGGACGGCCTGGACGTGCTGCTGCCGATCAAGACCCGCGGTGACTGCCCGCCGTTCTTCGCGCTCCCGCCCGCGGCCGGGCTGAGCTGGTGCTACACGCCGCTGGCTCGCGTCCTGGCCGACGGCGTCCCGCTGTACGGGCTCCAGGTTCCGGGTCTGGACGGGCGGGCCCCGCTCGCGGGTTCGGTCGCGGAGACGGCGGCCGCCCACGTGGAGGCGATCCGCAGCGTGCGGCCCGAGGGCCCGTACCACCTGCTCGGCTGGTCCTTCGGCGGGGTGCTCGCGCACGAGGTCGCGGTCCGGCTGCGCGCCGCGGGCGAGGAGGTCGCGGCCCTGGTGATCCTGGACGCCTACCCGGTGGTCGGCACGCCCGGCGCTGAGGATGAACCAGGCGCACCGGACGTGCCACGCGCGGAGCCCGCGCCCGAGCGGCTGCGCGAGATCCGCCAGGAGGCGGGCCTACGGGCCGCGATCTCCGAAGAGGAGCTGCGCCTGCTCGCCGGCGTCCACGCGAACAACACCGTGATCGGGGACGCCCACGAGCCCGGCTCCTACGACGGGGACGCGGTGCTGGTCGTCGCCACCGCGGGCAAGCCGGACGGGTTCTCCGGCACCGCGACCTGGGAGCCCCACGTGACCGGGCGGATCACCGAGATCCGGATGGACCGCGAGCACGGCGAGTTCGGCCGTCCCGAGGTCCTGGCCGAGGTGTGGTCGGCGGTCGCCGCCGCGCTCGACCCCGGCGGCGCGCCGCTCGCAGGAGCCGGTGACCTGCGGGAACGGGACGCCGCCGAGGTCGAGCTGCCCGGCGGCACCCGCATCCGTTGCGTCAGCTCGGCCGAGGCCACCGCGCTGTGGACCGAGGCGACCGCGGACGGCGGCCTCTACACCTCGGCCCTGGACATGCTGGAACCCGGCGACGCCGTCATCGACGTCGGCGCCAACATCGGCGTGGTGTCGCTGATGCTCGGCCTGGCCGTCCCCGGCCTCCGGGTCGTCGCGGTCGAGCCCGCGCCGGTCACCCACGCCTGCCTGGAGGAGAACCTCGCGCGCCACCTGCCGGGGGCGGTCGCACTGCGCGGCGCGGTCTCCGACCGGACGGGCCAGGACGAGTTCACCTTCTACCCCAACTCCACCGGCAACTCCGGCCTGTTCGCCGACCCCGCCGCCGACGACGCCACCACCCGCGTCTTCCTGCGCAACTCCGGCATCGCCGAGGAGTTCGTGGACGACATGGTCCGCGACCTGCACCGCGACGGGGTGCGGATGAAGGTCGACACGGTGACCGTCTCCGACCTCATCCGGGCGCACGGGCTGCGCGAGATCGGCCTGCTGAAGATCGACGTCGAGCGGGCCGAGCACCTGGTCCTGGCCGGTGTCGAGCCCGCGCACTGGCCCCTGGTCAGGAACGTCGTCGCCGAGGTGCACGACGAGGACGGCCGCCTGGCGGACGTCACCGGCCTGCTGGAGCGGCACGGGTTCGAGGTCGCCGTCACGCAGCAGCCGGCCCTGGCCGGCACCGGCCTCCACGACGTCCGTGCGCGGCGCCGGAACCCGGCGAACTGAGGACGGGAAGCCGACCATGCTCAGGAAGAGCGACCTGCACGGCAGCGTGTCCGACCCCGTGCTGGACACCATGAACTTCCTCAACGAGATCACGCTCCGGTACCCCGGCGCGCTCTCCTTCGCCCCCGGCCGCCCCTACGACGGCTTCTTCGACGTCGAGCAACTCTTCGCGCACATCCGCCGCTACCTCGGCCACCTCGCGGACGAGGGGAGCACGCCCGAGCAGATCAGGACCGCGCTCTACCAGTACGGGCCGACCGCCGGGCAGATCCGCGAACTGATCGCCCATGCGCTGCGGGTGGACGAGGACGTCCGCGTCCCGCCCGAGTCCATCGTGGTCACGGTCGGGGCCCAGGAGGGGATGCTGCTGGTGCTGCGCGCGCTGTTCAGCGCCCCCGAGGACGTGCTCCTGGTCTCCTGCCCGTGCTACGTGGGCATCATCGGCGCCGCCCGGCTGCTGAACATCGCGGTGGAGCCGGTCGAGGAGCGCGCGGACGGCCTCGCCGTCGACGACGTGCGCGCCGCCGTCCGGAGCGCACGGGCCGCGGGACTCCGGCCGCGGGCCCTGTACGTGGTGCCCGACCACGCCAACCCCTCGGGCACCACCCTGGACCTGGCGTCCCGGCACGCGCTGCTGGACCTGGCGGAACGGGACGACCTGCTGATCCTGGAGGACAGCCCGTACCGGCTGGTCAGCCCGGGACGGCCGCTGCCGCTGCTCAAGAGCCTCGACACCGCGGCCACGGTGATCCATCTCGGGTCGTTCTCCAAGACGGTCTTCCCCGGCGCGCGCACCGGTTTCGTCGTCGCCGACCAGGGGGTCGCGGGCGCGGGCCTGCTCGCCGCCGAGCTGGCCAAGATCAAGAGCATGGTGACCGTCAACACCTCGTCGCTCGGCCAGGCTGCCGTCGCCGGGGCGCTGCTGGCCTCGGGCGGGCGGATCTCCGCGCTGAACGCCGCGGCCGCCGCCCACTACGGCGAGGCGATGCGGCTGACGCTGCGATGGCTCGACCGGCGGATGCCGGCCGAGTGGCGCGCGGCCCGGGGCGTCGACTGGAACCGCCCCGAGGGCGGGTTCTTCCTGAGCGTCCGGGTGCCCTTCCGCGCCGACGGCGCCGCGCTGGAGCGCTCCGCGCGCGAGCACGGGCTGCTGTGGACGCCGATGGCCGACTTCCACCCGCACGAGGGCGGCGACCGCGCCCTCCGCCTGTCCATCAGCTACCTGACCCCGGCGGAGATCGAGGAGGGCACCGCCCGCCTCGCCCGCTTCATCGACTCGGAGATCGCCCACCAGGAGGGAGCAGTCAGATGACCGGTGCACCGAAGCGCCCGGCGCGCAGCAGGCCGCGGATGTGGGGGTGGACGTTCCGATGACGACACAGGCCCGGATCGCGGGTGTCGGCACCGCCGTGTCCGGCACCTCCTACACCCAGCACGAGGTCCTGGAGGCTCTGGGCGTCACCGAGCCGAAGGTGACGTCGCTGTTCCTCAACAGCGCCATCGACCGCCGCGACCTCGTCCTGCCGCCGCTCGGCGAGGACGGGACGCGCCGTTCCGAGCCGCAGGGCGACCTCCTCGACAAGCACAAGGCCGTGGCCCTGGAGATGGGCGCCGAGGCGCTGCGGCTGTGCCTCAAGCAGGCCGGCGCCGACGTCCTCGACCTGCGGCACCTGTGCGTGGTGACGACCACCGGCTTCCTCACCCCCGGCCTGAGCGCGCTGCTCATCGGCGAGCTGGGCATCGGGACGGGCTGCAGCCGCATCGACATCGTCGGCATGGGCTGCAACGCGGGGCTCAACGCGCTCAACGTCGTCGCCGGATGGTCGCGGGCGCACCCCGGCGAGCTGGCGGCCGTGCTGTGCGTCGAGGTCTGCTCGGCCGCGTACGCGATGGACGGGAGCATGCGCACGGCCGTGGTGAACAGCCTCTTCGGCGACGGCGCCGCGGCGGTCGCGCTCATGTCGGGCACGGAGCCCGGCGACGGCGAGGGGCCCGGGTTCCTGGGATTCGCCGGGACCGTGATCCCGGAGGCCGCCGCCGCGATGCGCTACGACTGGGACCGCGATCAGGGCCGGTTCAGCTTCTACCTCGACCCGCAGATCCCCTACGTAGTGGGCGCGCACGCCCAGGGCGTCGTCGACCGCCTGCTGGCGGGGGCGGGTCTGCGCCGCAGCGACATCGCCCACTGGCTGGTGCATTCCGGCGGCAAGAAGGTCATCGACGCGGTGGCCATCAATCTCGGCCTGACCAGGCACGACCTCCGGCACACGACAGGAGTGCTGCGCGACCACGGCAACGTGTCGAGCGGCTCCTTCCTGTTCTCCTACGAGCGACTCATCGGCGAGGGCGCGGCCCGGCCGGGCGATTACGGAGTGATGATGACGATGGGACCGGGGACGACGATCGAGACGGCGCTGATCCGATGGTGAGCGCAGGGCGGACGCTGGACGTCGACGGCACGGCCATGCCGTCCGCGCATGCCCTCGCGGAGCTGGCCGCGCGGTGCGACCGGGCCGAGGACGACGGCGCGTCCGGACCGCTGATCCTGCGGGTCTCCGGCGCGCCCGCGCCGGGCTGGACCGCGGGGATCGAGGTCGGCGCGGTCTCCCGCTGGGAGTGGGCGCTGCGCCGGCTGGAGCGGCTGCCCGCGGTCACCGTCGCGGTGGCCTCGGGCGACTGCGGAGGGGCCGCACTGGACGCGTTCCTGGCGGCCGACCTGCGGATCGCCGTCGCCGGCACGCGGCTGCTGGTCTCGACGGACGGGGAGGCGACCTGGCCGGGCATGGCGCTGTTCCGCCTGGCCAGGCAGGGAGGCGCCGCCGTGCGCGGGGCGGTGCTGTTCGGACGCCCGATCGACACGGCGTGGGCCCTGGCGTTGGGCATCGTGGACGAGGTCGCCGAGAGCCCCGAAACGGCCGTGCGGCTCGGCGCGGACCTGGCCGGGGACGCCTCCGGCCGGGAGGTGGCGATCCGGCGGCGGCTGATGTCGGACGCGCTCACCTCGACCTTCGAGGACGCCATCGGCCCGCACCTGGCCGCCTGCGACCGGTCGCTGCGGCGGGTCCGGGAGCGCGCGGCGGCGGTCCCGGCACCGGCCGGGGGCGCGTCATGACCACGGCGCTGGAGGTGGCCGAGGCGGCGGAGCGGGTCCGGAAGGTCCTGGCGCCGCTGCCCCGTCCCGCCGCCCGGTCGGCGGGCGAGAGGGCCGAGGCCGAGGCCGCGAAGGACGAGGCGCGCGCGATTCGGACGAGGTTCCTGGCCGCGCACTGCGAGGAGGTCTACCGGCGGCTCACCGGTGGGCTCACCGCCGAACTCGACCTCGCGGAACTGGTCGCCGCCGCCGCGTCGGCCTATCCGGGCCTGGTCCCCGGCGAGGCGGCGCTGGCGGAGGAGCGCGCCCGTCCCCAGGCCGACAAGGAGGGCCACGAGATCGACCAGGGCATCCTCCTGCGCGCCGTCTTGCGGTCCCCGGTGGCGGGACCGCACCTGGTCGGTGCGCTGCTGCGTCCCACCCCCCGCGCGCTCGGCCTGCTCGACGAGTTCCGGCGGACGGGACGGGTCGACACCGCGTCGGTGCTCCTGGAACGCCGCGAGGACGTGGCGTACCTGACGATGCATCGCGACGACTGCCTCAACGCCGAGGACGAGGTCCAGGTCGACGACATGGAGACGGCCGTGGACCTGGTGCTGCTCGACCCGGCCGTCCGGGTGGCGGTGCTGCGCGGCGGGGAGATGACCCATCCCCGCTACCGAGGCCGCCGGGTGTTCAGCGCGGGCATCAACCTCAAGAGCCTGCACGCGGGCGAGATCACCCTGGTCGGCTTCCTGCTGCGGCGCGAGCTGGGCTACCTCAACAAGATCGTCCGCGGGGTGCGCACCGGATCGTGGCACACCCCGGCGGAGGGAAAGCCGTGGATCGCCGTGGTCGACTCCTTCGCCATCGGCGGCGGCGCGCAGGTGCTCCTGGTTTTCGACCACGTGCTGGCGGCGTCCGACGCCTACCTCAGCCTGCCCGCCGCGCGGGAGGGCATCGTGCCCGGCGCCGCGGGACTCCGGCTCAGCCGGCACGCCGGCCCCCGGCTGGCGCGCCAGGTCGTGCTGGGCGGCAGGCGGCTGTTCGCCGGTGAACCGGAGGCCAGGGCCCTGATCGACGAGGTCGCCGAACCCGACCGCCTCGACGCCGCGCTCGCCGCGGGCGTCGAACGCATGCGCGGCCCGGCCGTCGGCGCCAACCGGCTGATGCTCAATCTGGCCGAGGAGCCGGAGGAGGCGTTCCGCGCGTACATGGCCGAGTTCGCGCTCCAGCAGTCGCTGCGGCTGTACGCCGACGACGTCGTCGACAAGGCGGGGCGGTTCGCGCGGTGAACCGGGTGCGGTACGAGAAGAAGGACCACGTCGCCCACGTGACGATCGACCGTCCCGGCGTCCTCAACGCGATGGACCTGCGCACGCACGAGGAGCTCGCGGAGGTCTGGGACGAGGTGGAGGCCGACCGCGACGTCCGCGTGGCCGTGCTGACCGGCGCGGGCGACCGCGCCTTCTCCGTCGGGCAGGACCTCAAGGAGCGCGCCGCGCTCGACCGGGACGGCCCCCGGCCGTCCACCTTCGGCAGCCGTGGCCAGCCGGGCTGGCCACGGCTCACCGAGCGGTTCGAGATGTCCACCCCGGTCATCGCGCGGGTCCGCGGCTACGCGCTGGGCGGCGGCTTCGAGCTGGCGCTGGCCTGCGACCTCGTCCTCGCCGCCGACGACGCCGTATTCGGCCTGCCCGAGGTGACGCTGGGCCTGGTGCCGGGCGCGGGTGGCGTCTTCCGGCTGGCCCGGCAGCTCCCGCTCAAACCGGCGATGGGCCTCCTGCTCACCGGGCGGCGGATGGGCGCGGCCGAGGCGCACCGGTACGGCCTGGTCAACGAGTGCGTCCCGGCCGGGCGGCTGGACGCGTGCGTCGCCGAGTGGACCGGCGCGCTCGTCCGCGCCGCGCCGCTGGCCGTCCGGGCGATCAAGGAGGCCGCGATGCGGTCGCTCGACCTGCCGCTCGAACAGGCGTTCGCTACCCGGTACGCCTGGGAGGAGCGGCGCATGCGCAGCCGGGACGCCGTGGAGGGGCCGCGCGCCTTCGCCGAGAAGCGCGAGCCGGTCTGGTGCGGCGAATGACGGAGCGAGAGGGGACCCAACCCGTGGAGGGAACCGGATGAGATCGAAGCTCGATCTGGACAGGGCGCTGGTCGAGTCGTGCCGGGAGGCGGCACGGGAGATCGCGCGCCAGGTGGAGGCCCGCACCGCGGGCCTGACCACCGTGTCGGTGGAGCGCGCCGTTGCGCGGCTGCTCGGCGTGGACGGCGTCGACGCCGTCGACGTCCCGCTGCCGAACGTGCTCGTCGACCGGGTGCACGAGCGCGGCGGGCTCGGCCGCGGCCTGGCCCACTGGCTGGGCAACGCCGTCGTCGCCACCGGCTGGGCCCCGACGGAGATCGCCAAGCTGGTCGCCGCCGGGGAGCTGGACCTGTGCTCCCTGCCAGAGGCGGAGCCGGAGCGGCTCAGGGAGGCCGCCGAGACGCACGCGCGTGAGGCCCTCGCCCGCATCCGGGGCTCCTGGACGGAGCGGGCGGCCCTGCGCGAGCGCCTGTCCGGCACGGAGCGGCCCCCCGGATACCCCGAGATCTACGTGCTCACGGCGACTGGGAACGTGTACGAGGACGCCGTCCACGCGGAGGCGGTGATGGAGGCCGGCGGGGACATCATCGCCGTCATCCGGTCCACCGCGCAGAGCCTGCTGGACTACGTCCCCCACGGTCCGACCACCGAGGGCTACGGCGGGACCTTCGCCACCCAGGCCAACTTCGCGATCATGCGCGAGGCGCTGGACCGCTGGTCGTCCGCCAACGGGCGCTACGTCAAGCTATCCAGCTTCTGCTCCGGCCTGTGCATGCCCGAGATCGCCGCGATGGGCGCGATCGAGGGCCTGGACAACATGGTCAACGACGCCTTGTACGGGATCCTCTACCGCGACATCAACCCGCTGCGGACCCTGGTCGACCAGCGCTTCTCCCGCCGCGTCAACGGCTACTTCGGCGTCGTCATCAACACGGGGGAGGACAACTACCTGCGCACGTCCGACGCGCTCGAGGCGGCGCCCGCGGTCGTGGCCTCGCAGTTCATCAACTACCGGCTGGCGCGGGAGTCGGGCGTCCCGCCGGAGCAGATCGCCGTGGGCAACGCCTACGAGATCCACCCCGACGTGACCGACGGCCTGCTCTACGAGTGGGCGCAGGCCCAGCTCACCCGGGAGCTGTTCCCCGACTGCCCGGTGAAGTACATGCCGCCCACCGTGCACATGAACGGCAACCCGCTGCGGACCCAGGCCGTCGACGGCATGTTCAACCTGGTCACCATCGCCACCGGCCAGCGGATCCAGACCATCGGCGTGCCGACCGAGGGCATCTTCACCCCGCACATCCACGACCGGGTGCACGGGCTGGAGAACGTCCACTACGTGTTCAACACCGCGCGCGGCCTGGCCGACGAGATCGAGTTCAGGCCCGGCGGGATCATCCGGACGCGGGCGGCGCGGGTCCTGGAGCAGGCCCACCGGCTGCTCCTGGACATCGCCGACATCGGCCTGTTCGCCGCCATCGAGGAGGGCTACTTCGGCAACGTCTCGCGCCGGATCGACGAGGGCCGCGGGTCCGAGGGGATCATCGAGCGGGAGCCCGGCTACGTCAACCCGTTCGCGGAGCTCATGGAGGTCACGTCCGATGCCGAGGCCGGTTAGCACGCCGACGGCCGTCCGCCCCTACGGGGACGGCCTGAACGACGGGATGGTGCAGCTGACGTTCACCCTCCCCGTCCCCTACGCCCTGTCGGCCAAGGCGGCCGCGCTCGAACTGGCCGGGAAGATGTCCCTGGACGAGGCGGAGGTGACCCACTACCAGCCCCTCTGCGAGGGGTACACCTACTTCGTTGTCTACGGAAGGTGCCGCGAGAGCGTCGACTTCGAACGGCTCCGCGAGGGGACCTTCGACATCGCCTTCATGACCGAACCCGAGATCGAGCGGTTCATCGACGACCGGTTCGGGCGGAGGCTCGCCGTCGTCGGGGCCAGTACGGGCACCGACACCCACAGCGTGGGGATCGACGCGATGCTCAACGCCAAGGGCTTCGACGGCAGGCACGGGCTGGAGGCCTACCGGGGCTTCACTGTCCGCAACCTCGGCAGCCAGGTGCCCAACGCCCGCCTGGTGGCGGAGGCGCTCGCCGTGGACGCGGACGCCATCCTGGTCTCCCAGACCGTCACGCAGCAGAACCTGCACCTGCACAACCTGACCGAGCTCGTGGAGCTTGCCGAGGCCGAGGGCATCCGGGAGCGGGCGCTGCTGATCTGCGGCGGCCCGCGGATCTCCCACGAGCTGGCCAAGGAGCTCGGCTTCGACGCCGGGTTCTCCCGGGGCACCTACCCCGACCATCTCGGCACGTTCATCGTCCGGGAGCTCGCGGCCCGGCGGGACGCGGGGTGAGCGCCCCGCGGCTCGCCGGCGAGCTGGCGGACGTGCCACGGATCGCGATTGTCGGCATGGCGAAGAACACCGGCAAGACCAGGACGCTGGTGGCGCTGCTGGAGGAGTTCGGGCGCCGGGGGCGGGTGACCGGCGTGACCTCGGTCGGCAGGGACGGCGAGGACCACGACGTCATCGACCCGCGGGTCGCCAAGCCGCGCGTCCCGGTCCCGCCCGGCGGCCTGGTCGCCACGACCGAGCCGCTGCTGCGGCGGCGGGGCGTCGAGTACGAGATCCTCCTGCGCACCGGGGTGGGCACTCCGCTGGGCCGGGCGGTGATCTGCCGGCTGCCCGCCGGGGGCGCCGTGGAGATCGCCGGCCCGAGCTCGTCGGCGGATACGGCCCGGGTGTGCGAGGCGATGCTAGGGCTCGGGGCGGACAACGTCCTGATCGACGGGGCGATCAACCGACGCGCGGCGGCCGCCCCGGCGGTCGCCGACGCCGTGGTCCTGGCGACGGGCGCGGCCCTGCACCCGTCCCAGGAGGAGGTCGTCGCCCGCACGCTGGACGCCGCGGAGCTCTTCGGCCTGGCGCGGACGGCGGACCCGCGGACCAGGGCGGCGGCGGAGGGCGCGGCTGGCAGCATCGCCGTCCTGGACTCGGGCGCACTGATCGCGTTGGACCGGAGCCTGACCCTGGCCCAGGCGCCGCACCTGGTGACAAGGCTGTTCACGGGCCCCGACGCGCCGTGCCGGCTGATCATCAGGGGCGCCCTGTGCGAGGACCTGGTCGTCCAGGTCCACCGGGCCGCCCGGGGACGCCCGGTCTCCCTGGTGGCCGAGGACGGCACGCGGGTCTTCCTCGCCCACCGGACGGCGACCTGGTTCGCCCGCCGAGGAGTGTCGATCGAAGTCCTGCGCCCTTCGAGGCTGGCCGCGATCACCATCAACCCGGTGGCGCCGGGCTCCCACCGCCTGGACTCGTCACGACTGCGCGAGCAGATCGCGGAACCTCTCGAAGGAGTCCTCGTCTGCGACGTCGCGGCCGACCCCGACTGACGGGGCCGGGGGGCCAGGGGCGCAGGGTGCGGCGCATGCGGCGTCCGAGGAGTTCGACGGCGAGGCTGACCAGCAGCGACGCCAGCAGGACGCCGGTGACCACGGGAAGTCGAAGGACGCCAGGCGTTCGCTGAGCAGCCGTCCCAGGCCCGCGGCCCCGACGACGCCGACGACGGCGGACCTGGCCGGATCTGCCGGCCTTCACCGGCTTCCCGCGGCAGATCTGGTCCAATAACCTGCA
Organism: Spirillospora sp. CA-253888; assembly: GCA_050936435.1. Taxonomy (GTDB): domain Bacteria; phylum Actinomycetota; class Actinomycetes; order Streptosporangiales; family Streptosporangiaceae; genus Spirillospora. The sequence goes on along the minus strand of JBNJMT010000001.1, from coordinate 442,763 downwards.
AGAACGGCTGAACAAGGAGATCCGACGCTGCACTGACGTGGTCGGGATCTTCCCGGATCGGGCCGCGATCGCCCGGTTGGCCGGGGCGGTCTTGACGGAACAGACCGATGAGTGAGCCGAGACTCGCCGCTACATGGGCCTGGAGTTCCTGGCCAAAGACCGCCTGCGCGTCACCGAGGACACCGCACCCGACCCCGGGAACGACCAGCGAGAGCTCACTGCTTAACCTGCAGAAACAGGATCACGCGGAGATCAACTCGTACACCACTCCGCTGGACGTGACCGCCCGGTCAGGGCGTTCGGGGCCACTGCGCCTCCTCCGGGCGGCGGGTGGACGCCCAGGCGGCTATCTGGGCCCGGTTCCGGAAGCCCAGCTTGCTCAGGATGTTCTGGACGTGGGTGTCGGCCGTGCGGGGAGAGATCACCAGGCGGGCCGCGATGCCCCGGTTGGACAGTCCCTCCGCCACCAGCTCGGCCACCTCCCACTCGCGCCTGGTCAGGGCGGTGCGGGGATCGGCCTCGGGCGCGGCGGCGCCCTCGACGTAGCGGGCCAGCTGCGGTGCGGTCATCGTGCGGCCCGAGGTGAAGGCGCGGGTGAAGCGCTGCGCGCCCAGGGCCTGGCGGGTGCTCGACTTGTGGCGCTTGTGCGGGAGCGCCACGGCGATCTCGGGGGACGCGCCGATCGCCTCCCACGCGCGCGCCGCCGCACCGAACAGCGTCGCCGCGCGCTCGTGGTCGCCCTGCTCGTCGGCCACCCACGCCAGGGTGTCCAGGTGGTAGGCGTCCTTGAACTCGCTGTCCAGGCGGCGGCCGATCGCGTAGCAGGAGCCCGCCGCCTCCGCGGCGACGGCGAGGTCCCCGTGGTCCACCTCGATGAACGCCAGGCCGAACAGCGCCATCGCCCGGTAGTGCCACTCGCCCCGTTCCTCGCACAGGGCCAGCATCCGCCGCAGGGACGCGCGGCCCGCCTCCATGTCGCCCCGGTAGCCCGCGCAGACGCCGTGGATGAACAGGGGGTGCAGCTCCCAGCGCACCTCGCCGTGCGCCCGGAACGCCGCCGCGGCGCGGTCCGCCAGCTCCGTGCTCTCCGGGCGGATGCGGATCATCTCCAGGAGCGCCCGCACGTAGTCGCGGTGGGCGAGCGTCAGGGCGTCGCCGCCCAGGGGGTCGGCCTCGTCCAGGCGGGCCAGGGCCGTCGCGACGTCGGACTGGAACAGGGCGTGCAGCGCGCAGGACGCCAGGGCCCGGGGGCGGTCCGGGTGGTCGGGGGCGGTGGCGGCCAGGGCCCGGTCCAGCCACTGGCGGGCCTCCATGCAGGAGCCCCGCAGCGTCCAGTACTCGTGCAGGCGGGAGGCCATGCGCAGGGCGGTCTCCGCCTCGCCCGGCTCGTTCAGGGACCAGTCGAGCGCGGCGCGCAGGTTGGCGTGCTCCAGGCGCAGGCGCGCCATCCAGGCGAGCTGGTGCTCGGTGGCCCACTCGGCGTCGGCCGCGGCGGTGAGGCCGTCGATCCAGTCGCGGTGGCGGCGGGGCGTCGCGGCGGCCCCGCCCAGCCGCTCCTGGCCGTACTCGCGGATGCTCTCCAGCATCCGGTAGCGGACGGTCTCGCCCTGCTCGTCGCGGATGAGGACCGACTTGTCCAGCAGGCCCTCGACGGCGTCCAGCACGGCGGCGGCGGGCAGGTCGCCGTCCGCGCAGACCCGCTCGGCCGCGCCCAGGTCGAACGAGCCCGCGAAGACCGAGCAGCGCGCCCACAGCAGCCGCTCGGCGGGAGAGCACAGGTCGTGGCTCCAGTCGATCGTCGCCCGCAGGGTGCGCTGCCGGTCGGGGGCGGTGCGCGGCGCCCCGGTCAGCAGGGGGAGGCGGTGGTTCAGGCGGTCGGCGAGCTGGCGGGGGGACAACGAGCGCAGCCGGGCTGCGGCCAGCTCGATCGCCAGGGGCACCCCGTCCAGGCGGCGGCAGATCTCCGCCAGGGCCGTGCCGTTGGCCGCGGTGATCTCGAAGGACGGCAGGACCGCCGCCGCCCGGTCGGCCAGCAGCCGCACGCTGTCGTACTGGGCCAGCTCCAAAGGGTGGCGGTCGGCCGGCGGGACCGGGAGCGGCGGCACCCACAGCAGACGCTCGCCCGGCGTGCCCAGCGACTGCCGGCTGGTCGCCAGGACGACGACGTCCGGGCAGCGCGCCATGACCGCCGCGGCGAAGCCGGCGCAGGCGGCCACCAGGTGCTCGCAGTTGTCCAGGACGAGCAGCAGCCGGCGGTCGCGCAGGTGGTCCAGCACGACGCTGTCGGTCGGGCGGCCTGAGCGGTCCTGCAGCCCCAGGCGCTCGGCCAGCAGGTCGGGCAGCAGGGCGCCGTCGCGCAGCTCGGCGAGCTCGACGAAGGCCGTCCCGTCGGGGAAGCGCGCCGCCGTGTCGAGCGCCACCGCGGCGGCCAGCCGCGTCTTGCCCACCCCGCCCGGCCCCGTCAGCGTCACCAGCCGCGCCTCGCCCAGCGCCGCGCGCACCTGGCCGGCCTCCCGGCGGCGGCCCACGTAGCTGGTCGGCGGCCGGGGCGGGCCCGCGTACCCCGCGCCCGCTATCTCGGCGAACACGGGGACGAACCTTTCACGCCGGGGGAGCGGGAGGCCAGGATGTTCGACAATGCCGACCTAGAAGGCGGTCGCGCCCAGGTCGCGGCTGATCGAGCGGGCGGCGTCGCGCACGGCCGCCACCAGGCGCCCGGGGAACCGGCCGTCGTCGGCCAGCCGCTCCACCGCGCCCCCGATGCCCACCGCGCCCATCGGGCTGCCGCGCCGGTCGCGGATGGGCGCGGCCAGCCCCGCGACGCCGTCCACCGCCTCCTCCAGTTCCCCGGCCCAGCCCTGCCCCCGGATCCGCTCGAACTCGGCCTCCAGGTCGGCCGGGCCGGTCAGGGTGCGCGGGGTGAAGCGCTTGGGGTCGGGGTCCAGCTCGCCGCGCGCCACCGGGTCGAACGCCAGCAGCACCTTGCCGAGCGCGGTCGCGTGCAGCGGCAGCATCGAGCCGACCTCCAGCACCTGGCGGCTGTCGTCGGGCCGGAACACGTGGTGCACCACCAGGACGCCGCCCTGGTGCAGCACGCCGATCCGCACGCTCTCGCCGGTCACCCGCGCCAGGTCGTCGGCCCACATCAGCGACCGCGCCCGCAGCTCGTGCACGTCCAGGTAGCTGTTGCCGAGCCGCAGCAGCTCGGCCCCCAGCTGGTAGCGGCCGGTGTCGGGGTCCTGCTCGACGAAGCCCTCCTGCTGGAGGGTGCGCAGGATGCCGTGCACCGTGCCCTTGGCCAGGCCCAGCGTCACCGCGACGTCCGACAGCGCGAGCTGCCGTTCGCCGCCCGCCAGCAGTCGCAGGATCGCCGCCGCCCGTTCGAGCGACTGGATAGGCCCTGGCATCACCACTCCGTTCCGAAACCGGTTCGACAATACCGAATGTATCGCGCCCGGCCGGGCCGCGGAGCCGGGCGCCGGACACGCTCTTGATCAGCCGATCGGCGCCGGAGATACGCAGGGGTCTACGTAGTTCAGCGGATGGTGCTTCCCCGGGCCTCCCACGAACCTTGCCACCACCACCCCGCCCACCCCGAGCACCGGAGGACCGCATGCCGAAACGCTTCGTGGCGGCGATCGACCAGGGCACGACGTCCACCCGCTGCATCATCCTCGACTCCGACAGCCGGCTGCTGGCGGTCGACCAGCGCGAGCACGGGCAGATCTTCCCCCGGCCCGGCTGGGTGGAGCACGACGCCGCGCAGATCTGGGCCCGGGTGCAGGAGGTCGTGGCGGGCGCGCTCGCCAAGGCCGGGCTGCGCGCGGCCGACCTCGCCGCCGTGGGCATCACCAACCAGCGCGAGACCACGGTGCTGTGGGACCGCGCGACCGGCCGCCCGGTCCACCACGCCCTGGTCTGGCAGGACACCCGCACCGAGGCGCTGTGCGCGCGGCTGGCCGCCGACGGGGGCCGCGACCGGTTCGCCAAGGACACCGGGCTGCCGCTGGCCTCCTACTTCTCCGGACCCAAGATCCGCTGGCTGCTGGACGAGGTGCCCGGCGTCCGCGAGCGCGCCGAGCGCGGCGAGCTGCTGTTCGGGACGATGGACACCTGGGTCATCTGGAACCTCACCGGCGGCGCGGTCCACGTCACCGACGTCACCAACGCCAGCCGCACCATGCTCATGAACCTGGCGACCCTCGACTGGGACGACGCCATGCTCGCCGCCCTCGACGTCCCCCGCTCGCTGCTGCCGGAGATCCGCTCCTCCGCCGAGGTGTACGGGACCGCGCGCGGCGTGCTGGAGGGGGTGCCGATCGCCGCCGCGCTCGGCGACCAGCAGGCCGCGCTGTTCGGCCAGACCTGCTTCTCGGTCGGCGACGCCAAGGCCACCTACGGCACCGGCGGCTTCCTGCTGCTGAACACCGGGGAGCAGCAGGTCGTCTCCCGCAACGGCCTGATCACCACGGTCGGCTACCGGCTCGGCTCCGACGCCCCGGTGTACGCGCTGGAGGGCTCGATCGCCAACACCGGCTCGCTCACCCAGTGGCTGCGCGACCGCATCGGCCTGATCGGCACCGCCGCCGAGATCGAGACGCTCGCCCTGTCGGTCCCCGACAACGGCGGCGTCTACCTGGTGCCCGCCTTCTCCGGCCTGTTCGCCCCGCACTGGAGCCCCGACGCGCGCGGCGTGGTCGTCGGGCTCACCGGGTTCGCGGGCAAGGGGCACCTGGCGCGCTGCGTGCTGGAGGCGACCGCGTTCCAGACCCGGGACGTGGTCGAGGCGATGGTCCGGGACGCGGGCATGGAGCTGAACTCGCTGCGCGTGGACGGCGGCATGACCGCCAACAACCTGCTCATGCAGACCATCGCCGACATGCTGGACGTCCCCGTGCAGCGCCCCTTCGTCTCCGAGACCACCTGCCTCGGCGCTGCGCACGCCGCCGGGCTGGTCGCCGGGGTCTGGCCCGACCTGGACGCGCTGCGCGCCGGCTGGCAGCGCGCCGCCGAGTGGACGCCGCGCATGGACCCCGCGCTCCGCGACCGGATGCTCCGCAAGTACCGCAAGGCCGTCGAGCTGTCGAAGGGCTGGATCGATGAGGACGACGAGTACTGAGCCGGGCCGGTCCCCGGGCCGCCCTCCCCGGAGGCGGCCCGGGGCGCCGGTCACCCGGTCGGGCAGGAGTTGCGGTACTCGGTCAGCCGCGCGGTCCCGAGGGGCGCCGGGCACAGGAACGGCTCGTAGCGGGCGTCACCGTCCACGAACCGCTTCGCCCACGCGACGGCGAGGCCCCCGACGACCGGGTCCTCCCGGGTGAAGGCGACGTGGTCGGCGTCGGCGACCTCGGCGTAGGAGCGCTCGGGCGCGGCCGTCATGGAGGTGTAGAACCGCTCGGCGTGCTGCCCGACCGGCGTCACCGTGTCGCGCGTCCCACCGATGATCATCGTGGGCACCCGGGTGCCCGACCAGTCCTTGATCGTCTGGTAGGGCGCCAGCGGGATCGACGCCTTCAGGGCGGGCCGCGACCACGCCGCGTACAGCGCGCCGCCGCCGCCCATCGAGTGGCCCGCCACCGCGAGCCGCTGCGGGTCGAGCCGGCGGGCGACCTCGGCCGGGGCCTTGGTCCGCAGGTGGTCGAGCGCGGCCAGCAGCTGGCGGCCGCGCGAGGTCGGCTGGTCGTACAGGCCGTCGGTGGTGATCGTGATGACCACGAAGCCCTGCGAGGCGAGCCGCGGCCCGAGCCAGGCGATCGAGGACTCGCGCGCGGTGTAGCCGGGGGAGACGGCGATGCCGCCGAAGGTGCCCTGGCTGAGGTCGTCGGGGTAGTAGATCGTGCCGCCGCCGAAGCCGGTGGACGCGGCGTCGGTCACGGTGACGCGCGAGTAGGAGAACGGCCCGAGCGCGCCGGTGACGCTCTGCTCGGTGGGCGCGGGCCCGCGCTCGAACGAGGCGGCCGCGGCGACCCGCCGCGCCTGGACGGCCCCGTCGGACGTGCCGGCCGCGCAGGCGGCGGTCGATCCGGCGGCGGCGAGGGCGAGGGCCGCCGGGAGGACGGCGAGGGATCTCCGCTGGGGGATGCGCATGGGGTGGGACCTCCGGTCGGGGGACGCCGCGTGCTTCGCGACGGTGCCGGGGACTGTAGGCGCTCCGGTCGGCCCTAGCAAGACTTCATTCGTGATTGTCGAACAGATTGACCGCAAATGAGCAACCAGGCGCCTCAAAGCGCGCCGAAGCACGCAGATGAAACCAGCCGACTCCACTCTTGTTCGGCATTGTCGAATCATGTACTGTCACAGCACCTTCGAGGAGGGGGAGTGCACCGAGTGATCGAGAACACGACCGACGGGCGGGGGATCCCACGATGAACGCCACCACCACCGGCGCCGCACGGGCGCGGGCCAGGGCCGAGCTCGGCCGGGGCAGCTTCGACCTGCTGGTCATCGGCGGCGGCATCGTCGGCATCGCCGCCGCCTGGACCGCCGCGCAGGCCGGACTGCGCGTCGCGCTGGTCGACGCGGGCGACTTCGCGGGGGCGACCTCCAGCGCCTCCACCAAGCTGGTGCACGGCGGCCTGCGCTACCTGCAGACCGGCAACGTCCGCCTGGTCGCCGAGAACCACCGCGAGCGCCGCAGCCTGGCCGCCGACATCGCGCCCCACCTGGTCAGCCCGCGCCGCTTCCTGGTGCCGGTCTACAACGACGGCCCGCACGGCGCGGCCAAGCTCGGCGCGGGCGTGTTCCTGTACTCGGCGCTGTCGGCGTTCGGCGACGGGCTCGGCCGCGTGGTGTCGCGGGCGCACGCGCTGGAGCAGGTCCCGGCGCTGCGCACCGAGGGGCTGCGCGCGGCCGCGGTCTACACCGACCACCAGATGAACGACAGCCGCCTGGCGATCATGACGGTGCGCGCGGCGGTCGCCGCCGGGGCGACCGTGCTGAACCACGCCGCCGTGGTGGGCCTGCGCACCTCGGCCGGCCGGGTGGTCGGCGCCGAGCTGCGCGACCCGCTGGACGGCGCCGACTTCGCCATCACCGCCCGGCTGGTGCTGAACGCGACCGGCCCCTGGGTGGACCGGCTGCGCGCGATGGAGGACCCGGGCGCGGCCCCCAGCGTCCGGCTGTCCAAGGGCGCCCACCTGGTGCTGCGGCGGCACGAGCCGTGGCGCGCCGGGGTCACCGTCCCGGTCGACCGGCACCGGGTGTCGTTCGCGATCCCGTGGGAGGACCACCTGCTGCTCGGCACCACCGACGAGCCCTACGAGGGCGAGCCCGGCGACGTCGCGGTCACCGACGCCGACGTGGCGCAGATCCTCGGCGAGGCCGGGACCGCGATCGAGCGCCTGGACGCCGCCGACATCACCTACGCCTTCGCGGGGCTGCGCGTGCTGCCCGGCGGGCCGGGCGACGTGGCGACGGCGCGGCGCGAGACCGTCCTCACCGAGGGGCGCGGCGGCATGTTGTCGGTCGCGGGCGGCAAGTGGACCACCTACCGGCACATCGGCCGCGTGGTCCTGGACCGGCTCGGCGTGGGGTCGGAGGTGCTGAAGACCGTGCCGCTGCCCGGCCTCGCCGCGCCCGGCGCGGTCGCGCACCGGCTGGTGTCCGCGCCGATGGAGCCCGCGGTGGCCGCGCACCTCGCCACCCACTACGGCACGCTCGCGTTCGACATCGCCGACCTGGTCCGCGACGACCCCGCGCTCGGCGCGCCGATCCACCCCGACGGCCCCGACATCTGGGCCCAGGTCGTCTACGCCCGCGACCACGAGTGGGCGGTCACCGCCGACGACGTGCTGCGCCGCCGCACCACCCTGACGCTGCGCGGCCTGGACACCCCCGAGGTGCAGGCGCGGGTCCGCGAGCTGCTGGGGGCGGGCTGATGTTCACCTTCACCGGCGCGGACGGGCTGGACGTGCACGTCCACCACTGGCCCGCGCGCGGCCGCACGCGCGGCCTGGTCCAGATCGCGCACGGCATGGGCGAGCACGCCGGGCGCTACGCCGCCCTCGCCACCGCCCTCGCCGGCCGGGGCTACGACGTCTACGCCAACGACCACCGCGGCCACGGCCAGACGATGAAGGGCGAGCCCGGCCGCCTCGGCCCCGACGGCTGGAACCTGCTGGTCGCCGACATGGTCGTGCTCACCGAACGGCTCCGCACCCGCCACCCCGACCTGCCGGTCGTCCTGGTCGGCCACAGCATGGGCTCGTTCGCGACCCAGCAGTACCTGCTCGACCACGGCGACCTGCTGGACGGCGCGGTCCTGTCGGGCACCGCCGCGCTGGACGGCCTGATCCGCGTGATCGGCGACGGCGGCGACCGGCTCGCCTTCTACAACGCGCCGTTCCGGCCCGGCCGCACCGACTACGACTGGCTGAGCCGCGACGAGGCCGAGGTCGACGAGTACATCGCCGACCCCCGCTGCGGCTTCGCGCTGGACGCCGACGGCCTGCGCGACATGTACGCCTCGGCCGACCGCCTCGCCGACCCCGCCCCGGTCCCGCCCGGCCTGCCGCTGTACGTCATGGTCGGCGACCGCGACCCGCTGAACGCCGGGCTCGGCCTGTCGGACCTGCTGGTCGGCCGCTACCGCAACGCCGGCCTCACCGACATCACCTACCGCGTCTACCCCGGCGCCCGCCACGAGCTGCTGCACGAGACCAACCGCGAGGAGGCCCAGGCCGACCTCGTCTCGTGGATCGCCCGCGTGCTCGGCTGACCCGCCCCGGCCCCGCCCCTGCCACCACCGACCAGCCCCCACCCCGACAAGGAACCACCATGCGATCAGACCCCCGCCCAGACCCGGCGCCGCCGCCCGGCGGCGTCCTGCTGGAGGTCGCCGACCTCACCGTCCGCTTCGGCGGCATCACCGCCCTCGACAAGGTCGGCTTCACCGTCGAGACCGGCCGCATGGTCGGCCTGATCGGCCCGAACGGCGCCGGGAAGACGACCCTGTTCAACTGCCTCACCCGCCGCTACACCGCCGACGAGGGCACCGTCTCCTACGCCGGGACCGACCTGCTGGCCGCCGCTCCGCACGCCATCGCCGGGCTCGGCATCGCCCGCACCTTCCAGAACCTCGGCCTGTTCCCGGGCATGTCGGTGCGCGACAACGTCCTGGTCGGCGCGCACACCCGGGCCCGCGCCGGCTTCTGGTCGGCGGCGCTCGGCCTGCCGGCCGTGCGCCGCGAGGAGGCGCGGCTGCGCGCCGAGGCCGACGGGGTCCTGGAGCGCCTCGGCCTCACCGGCGTCGCGGACCGCCCCGCCGCCGGGCTGCCGTTCGGCACCCTCAAGCGGATCGAGCTGGCCAGGGCGCTGGCGGCCGAGCCGCGCCTGCTGCTGCTGGACGAGCCCTGCAACGGCCTCAGCCACGGCGAGGTGGACGAGTTCGCCGAGGTGCTGCGCGCCCTGCGCGCCGACCTCGACCTCACCGTCATCGTCGTCGAGCACCACATGGGCTTCGTCATGGGCACCTGCGACCGCGTGGTGTGCCTGGAGTTCGGCCGCAAGATCGCCGACGGGACGCCCGCGGAGGTGCAGCGCGACCCCGCCGTGCTGCGCGCCTACCTGGGGACGGCCGCATGAGCGCGTTCCTGGAGGTGTCCGGCCTGCACGCCGGGTACGGCGACGGCCAGGTCCTGCACGGCGTCGACCTCACCGTCCACGAGGGCGAGATCTGCGCGGTCCTCGGCCCCAACGGCGCGGGCAAGACCACGCTGCTGCGCGCACTGTGCGGCATGATCCGCACCAAGGGGCGGATCACGCTGGGCGGCGCCGAGCCGCCCCGCCGCAGGCCCGAGGCCGTCGCCCGCATGGGCGTCGCGCACGTCCCCGAGGGGCGCGGCACGTTCGGGGCGCTCACCGTCGAGGAGAACCTGCGCGTCGGCGCCTACGTCCGCCGCGACCGCGCGGGCGTCGCCGCCGACATCGAGCGCGTCTACGGCTTCTTCCCCGTGCTGAAGGAGCGCCGCGCCCAGGCCGCCGGCAGCCTCAGCGGCGGCGAGCAGCAGATGGTCGCGCTCGGCCGCGCGCTGATGATGCGGCCCCGCCTGATCCTGCTGGACGAGCCGTCGCTCGGCCTCGCCCCGCTGGTCACCCGCGAGCTGTTCCAGATCGTCGCCGACATCAACCGACAGGAGCGCACGACCGTGATCCTGGTCGAGCAGAACGCCCACCTCACCCTTGAGTTCGCCCACCGCGCGCACGTGCTGGAGACCGGCCGCATCGCGCTGTCGGGGCCGGCGGCCGAGATCCGCGCCGACGAGCAGGTCGCGCGCACCTACCTCGGCATCGGGAGCCGGGCATGACCGACCTCCTCCAGCAGCTGGTCGAGGGCCTGGGCGCGGGCGCGATCTACGCCAGCCTCGCGCTCGCCCTCGTCCTGATCTTCCGCTTCACCGGCATCGTCAACTTCGCCCAGGGCGAGCTGGCCATGTTCTCCACCTTCGTCGCCTGGCAGTTCGTCCAGGGCGGCCTGCCGTTCTGGGCGGCGCTCGCGCTCACCCTGGCGATCTCCTTCGCCGGCGGGATGCTGATCGAGCGCGTGGTGATCCGCCCGGTCGAGGGCGCGCCCGAACTGACCGTCGTCATCGTCACGCTCGGCCTGTTCATCCTGGTCAACGCGGCCGCCGGCTGGATCTGGTCCTACCTGGTCAAGGACTTCCCGAGCCCGTTCCCCGGCGGCGCGCTCCGCGCCGGCGGCGTCGCCCTCGACCACCGGACCCTCGGCGTGCTCGCCGTGGTCGCGGCGGTGATGGGGCTGCTGTACCTGCTGTTCCGCTTCACCAAGATCGGCCTCGGGATGCGGGCGGTGGCCGCCGACCCCGAGTCGGCCCGGCTGTCGGGCATCCGGGTGAGCTGGATGCTCGCCCTCGGCTGGGGCCTCGCCGCCACCGTCGGCGCGGTCTCCGGCGTGCTGGTCGCGCCGGTGCTGTTCCTCGACCCCAACATGATGGGCGGTGTCCTCATCTACGCCTTCGCGGCCGCCACCCTCGGCGGCTTCGACAGCCCCGTCGGCGCGGTCCTCGGCGGACTGGTCGTCGGCGTGGCCGAGACCCTGGCCGGCGCCTACGTCGGCGCGATCGGCTCCGACCTGAAGATCGGCGTACCGCTGGCGATCATCCTGGTGGTGCTGGTGTTCCGGCCGCAGGGCCTGTTCGGGCGGGCGGCGGTGGAGCGCGCATGACCGGCTTGGTCGCCGGACGGCACGGCGCGGTCGTCGCGCTGCTGGTCCTGCTGGCGTGCGCGGCCCCGTTCCAGCTCGCGCCGTTCCGCGTCTTCCAGCTCACGATGGTGCTGGCGTACGCGATCGCGCTGATGGGCCTCAACCTGCTCATCGGCCACACCGGGCAGATCTCGCTCGGCCACGGCGCGTTCTTCGCGCTCGGCGCCTACACCTCCGCGATCATGCTGCACCGCTGGGACGTCCCGCACCTCGCCACCCTCCCGGCGGCGCTGCTGGTGACGTTCGTGCTGGGGCTCGCGCTCGGTGTCCCGGCGCTGCGCCTGCGCGGCCCCTACCTCGCGCTGGTCACCCTCGCCATCGCGGTGTTCCTCGGGCCGCTGCTCAAGCGGTTCGGGTCGCTGACCGGCGGCGCGATGGGGCTCACCCTGCCCAAGCCGGCGCCGCCCGCCTGGACCGGGCTCGCCGACGACCAGTGGCTGTACTTCCTGGCCCTCGCCACGGGCGCGGTGCTCGCGCTGCTGGTGCTCGGCCTGCTGCGCTCGCGGGTCGGCCGGGCGCTGCGCGCCATACGCGACAACGAGGCGGCCGCCGAGACGATGGGCGTGCGGGTGTCGTGGTACAAGTCGCTGTCGTTCGCCTGGAGCGCGATGCTCGCCGGGGCCGCGGGCTGCGTCAACACCTGGGCGATCGCGTTCGTGTCGCCCGACTCCTTCACCTCCACGCTGTCCATCACGCTGCTGGCGGGCATCGTCGTCGGCGGCCTCGGCTCGACCTGGGGACCGCTGCTCGGCGGCGCGTTCGTGCTGTACGTGCCGACCTTCGCCCAGGGCCTCAACCAGGCCGCGCCCGGCGTGGTGTTCGGCCTGCTCATCATCCTCATCATGTACGTCGCGCCGACCGGCCTCGCGGGCCTGGCCGGCCGCGCCGGCCGCGCGCTCGCCCGGCTCGCCCCCGCCCTGCCCTCCACCACCCCACGGAAGAAGTGACGACGATGCACAACCTGACCATCCGCGCCTCGGCCGCGGTCCTGGCGACGCTGCTCGCGGCGGGCGCGTGCGGCGGCCGCGGCGAGGAGGGCGGCACCGCCGCCGAGGGCGCCTGCAAGGGCCAGCAGACCACCGGCATCACCGCCACGACCGTCAAGCTCGGCGGCATCTACCCGCTGTCGGGCCCGTCGTCGGCCTACGGCGAGATCCCCAAGGGCTCCAAGGCCTACTTCGACTACCTCAACGCCGAGAAGGGCGGCGTCGGCGGCCGGAAGATCGACTACACCTACCGCGACGACGCCTACCAGCCGCCGAAGTCGGTGGAGGAGGCGCGCCGCCTGGCCGAGCAGCAGCAGGTGTTCGCGCTGTTCCAGACGCTGGGCACGCCCACCTCCTCGGCCGTCATGGAGTACGCGAACCAGCGCAAGATCCCGCACGTGTTCGTCTCCAGCGGCGGCTCCAAGTTCGGCGCCGACGCCCGCAAGCACCCCTGGACGATCGGCTGGCAGCCCAGCTACCTGTCCGAGGGCCGCCTGTACGGCCAGTACCTGAAGGCCGAGAAGCCCAACGCCAAGGTCGCGGTGCTCTACCAGAACGACGACTTCGGCAAGGACCTGCGCGAGGGCTTCACCGAGGCGATCAAGGGCAGCGGCGTGAAGATCGTCGCCGAGCAGACCTACGAGGCGACCGACCCCAGCGTGGACCCGCAGATGCGGAACCTGTCCTCCTCCGACGCGGAGGTGTTCCTCGACATCACCACGCCCAAGTTCGGCTCGCAGGCGCTGGCCGCCGACGCCCGCGACACCGACTGGAACCCCCTGCACATCATCAACAACGTGTCGTCCTCGCCGACCGTCCTGAAGCCGGTCGGGTTCAAGAACGTGCAGAACGTGGTGTCGGCGTCGTTCTTCAAGGACCCCTCCGACCCGCAGTGGACCGACGACGCCGAGATGAGGCTGTACAAGGAGAAGCTGAAGAAGTACGCCCCCGGCCTCGACCCGCAGACCCCGTACTACACCCAGGGCTGGGCGGCCGCCGCGTCCTTCGCCAAGGTGCTCGGCGCGATGAAGTGCCCGACGCGCGAAGGGCTCATGGACGCCGCCCGCAACCTGCAGAGCGTGCCCGCCGACCTGCTGCTGCCCGGCGTGACCATGAGCACCACGCCGCAGGACGGCTACCCGATCGAGTCGCTCCAGCTCATGAAGTTCTCGGGGGAGCGCTGGAACCTGTTCGGCGAGGTCATCGACACCCGCAAGGGCCTCACTTCCTGACGCCCCTCCCGACCCCCTCCTCCCGGCCGGGGCGGCGGTGCGCCGCCGCCCCGGCCCTCCCCCCGGAAGGAACGACCCCATGCCCGTGCCCCACCGTCTCCGGCGCGCCGCCACCGCCTCATTGGCCGCGCTCTGCCTGAGCACCGCCCTCCAGGCCCCCGCCGCCGCGTCCCCGGCCCCGACCGCCCGCACGCAGAACGGAACGCTGCGCGGGAGCACCGAGGCCGGAGCCGACCGCTTCCTCGGCGTCCCGTTCGCCGCGCCGCCCGTCGGGCCGCTGCGCTGGCGGCCGCCGCGGCCCGCGCCCCGCTGGAAGGGCGTGCGCGAGGCGACGCGGGCACCGGTGCGCTGCGTCCAGCAGACCGCCCTCCCCACCTCCGAGGACTGCCTCTACCTGAACGTGTACACGCCGCCCGGGGCCGCGCGCGGCAGGAAGCGCCACCCGGTGATGGTCTACCTGCACGGCGGCTCGCTGGCCGCCGGGACCGGCAGCGTGTACGACCCCACCGAGATGACGAAGAACGGCGTCGTCGTCGTCACGGTCAACTACCGGCTCGGCGCGCTCGGCTTCCTCGCCCACCCCGGCCTGGGCGCGGGCAACTACGGCCTGATGGACCAGCAGGCCGCGCTGCGCTGGGTGCGGAGCAACATCGCCGGGTTCGGCGGCCGGCCCGGCCAGGTCACGATCTTCGGGGAGTCGGCGGGCGGCCTCAGCGTCCTGTCGCACCTGGCCTCGCCCGGGTCCGCCGGGCTGTTCTCCGCCGCGATCAACCAGAGCGGCGCGTACGCGCTGAAGCTGCCGACCCGCGCCGCCGCCGAGCGGCAGGGCGCCGCGTTCGCCACCGCCGCCGGGTGCGCCGACCAGTCCGCCGCCTGCCTGCGCTCGCTGCCGGTCACGGAGATCCTCGCGAAGCAGGGCGGCTCCGCGCTGCCCACGGTGGACGGCCGGGTGCTGCCCAGGTCGCTGGACGAGGCGTTCGAGCGGGGCGCCTTCCACCGCGTGCCCGTCATGAACGGCACCACCCGCGACGAGTCCACCTACTTCATCGCCGCCAACTACGACCTCGCGGGCCGGCGGGTGACCGCCGACGGCTACGTGCGCGGCATCCAGGACATGGCGTTCGTGTCGGCCGAGGCCGCCGCGCGCGTCGCCAAGGAGTACCCGCTCAGCGCCTACCCGAGCCCCGCGAGCGCGCTCTCCGCGGTGGCGACCGACGCCAACTTCGCGTGCCCCGCCCTGGAGGTCGACGCGCGGCTCGCCGGGCGCGTGCCGCTGTACGCCTACGAGTTCGGCGACCCGAACCCGCCGCAGCTCTACCTCGGCCCGGTGTCCTTCCCCTACGGCGCCTACCACGCCTCGGAGCTGCAGTACCTGTTCAAGGTGGGCAACGCCGTCCGGCCGGGGACGCTGTCGCCCGACCAGCAGCGGCTCGCCGCCACCATGCGGCGGCACTGGACGTCGTTCGCGACCGCCCACGTGCCCGCCGACGCGCGCACCTGGCCGCGCCACACCCCCTCGGACCGGCGCATGATCTCCTACGCGCCGCCGGCGTCCACGGTCATCGGCGACTTCGCCGCCGACCACAAGTGCGGCTTCTGGAACGGGGTCGAGCGGAACTGATGTTGCCCGTCCCGGGGCGGCCGCGTGTTGCGCACGGCCGTCCCGGGCCCCGCTCGGAGCGCGGCCCGCGCCGTGGGTCAGACCGGGTGCGGGACCTCTTCCAGCAGCGTCGCGCAGGGCAGGCACGCCGGGACCCGGACCGGGTAGGTCCGTCCCGCGCGGGCGGCCTGCACCGTGACGATGAGCTGGCCGGTGTGCGTGCAGGCGTCGCGGTGCTCGGGGTGCGTGCTCAGGCACAGGCACTGGCAGCCGGTGTCGCGCTGTTCGGGGGTGGTCACGGCGCGATTGTGCCAGCCCCGGCCTCGGAATCGTCGGCGGCGCGCTCGGCGGGCAGCGCGAGATCGTTGACGACGACGGTCGCGTAGGAGCCGCGCGGCGCCACCGCGATCCACAGCAGCGGCGCGGCGACCAGCGGACCGGCCCAGCCCGCCCAGGCGTACAGCAGGTCCAGCACGACCGCGACCGCGACGGTCCCCGCCACGGTGACCGCGCCGACGAACGCCGCGCCGAGCAGGCCGGGGCCGTGCACCCCGGCGTCGGTCAGGCCGAACTGGTGCAGCACCCCCATGACGAGCGCCAGCGCCCCCACCGTGACGGCGCCGGTGGCGTACAGCGCCACGGCGAGCCCGGAGGTCAGGAAGTCGGCCGCGTGCGCCAGCAGCGGGCCGGGGGCGTGCAGGCGCACGTGGTCGGGGAACGTCGCGAGGTCGGCGCGATCGACGGACAGGAACCTCCGCCAGTCGTGCACGAGGATCAGCGCCATGGCCAGGCACGGCAGCATCGTCTGGAGCACCGCCCACCTGATCCGGCCCGCCACCAGGAGCGTCCTGGTCAGCAGGAAGCCCAGCGCGGTCAGGGCGAGTTCGGCCCCCGCCAGCTTGAGCAGGGCGCCGCCGGACAGCGCCGCGGAGCGCTGCGCCGTCGCCCACTCGGGATACCGGTGCGCGATGAACAGGCTCGCCGGCACGAAGACCAGGGCGCTATAGAGCATCGCGAGGACGAAGTGCCGCCCCGCCGTCGCCCCTTCGGCCTTCGGCGCGCGTCCCGGCGGGGTGTCCCCGCCGGGGCGCGGCGGACGTTCCGGGCGCTCGGACCATTCGGTGAGCGCGTTCCCGCGCGCCCCGCGCAGCTGGTGGGCGGCGGCCAGCGCCACCCCGGCCCCGGCCGCGTACGACCACGGCAGGTCCACCAGGACGCCGAGCATGGTTCCTCCAGGAGTCGGTCGTCAGCGGCTCATCCGCCGCGCCGCCTGCTGTGCCGCATCGCCGCGTTCACCCGATGGGTCGCCAGGCGCACCAGCAGGCGGCGCGGCGGCCGCCGCAAGAAGCCGGGCGTGAAGTGGTACAGGTCGGTCGCGGCCCGCAGGACCAGGTCGGCGAGCCGCGCCCGGCCGCGGCCCCAGGGCAGCCCGTACTGCTCGCGCAGCGGCGGCGGCAACAACGCGGTCGTGACCAGGCGGAACACCCACAGCGCCGGGGCCGGCCAGCGCAGCCGCGCCGGCCACAGCACCGCGCGCGCCACCTCGCGGGCGGTGTCGGAGACCTCCAGCGAGGAGGTCATGCCGTCCACGTAGGCGCGGAAGTCCGCCAGGCCGGCGGGCTGCAGGCCGGGCGGGACGTCGAGCACCTCGGCGACGAGCCGCGCCTGCCGGTGGTAGTCGTCCGACAGGTCGGGCTCGTCGGCGCCGGGCCGCATGACGTGCCGGTAGACGTGCAGCGCCGAGTCGATGAGGGTCGCGTTCACCCACGCCTGGAGCGCGGGGTCGGCGCCCGAGTAGCCCTCGCCCCTGATGCGCCGGTGCAGGCCCCGGATGCGCGCGGCGAAGCGCTCCACCTCGTCGGGCGTGCCGAAGGTGACGATGAGCAGGAAGTCGAGGGTGCCGAACAGGCGGGCCAGCGGGCGTCCGGCGAAGTCGCTGTGCTCGGCCACGCCGCGCGCGACCTCCGGGTGGGCGAGCTGCATCAGCAGGGCGCGGCCCGCGCCGAGGCCGACCAGCGGTTCGGCGGCGACGCGGCGCAGCGCCTCGCGGTCGCCGAGCCGCTCGCGCAGCGGGGCGGGAGGTGGGGTGGACGGCACGGCGGCCTCCCGGGCCGGGGGTCGTGGTACGCCCGATCCTGCCGCCCTTGTTGGCGGTGCGTCAACAAAGGCGGCGCGGAAAGGCCGCCGCGTTCGCGAAACCCGCGTATTGCGTTCTCCGGACATGACGAAGGGGCCGGGCGGAACTCCGCCCGGCCCCTTCGCCGTGGGTAGGGGACCGCCCCGAACTAGTGGGCGGCCTCGTACTGCTCGATGACCGTCGCGGGAATGCGGCCGCGCTCGTTGACCTTGATGCCCTGGCGCTTGGCCCATTCACGGATCTCGGCCGAGCGCTCGCGGTTGCCGGCCGTCCGGGTTCCGGCCTTGGCGGGCCGGGCGCCGGACTTGCGGGCCTTGCGCGCGCTGGAGACGAACGGCTCGAACTCCTTGCGGAGCTTGGCGGCGTTCTGCTTGCTCAGGTCGATCTCATAAGTGATTCCATCGAGGGAGAAGGTGACCGTCTCGTCCGCTTCTCCGCCGTCGATGTCGTCCACGAGAAGGACTTCGACCTTCTGTGCCATGCGGGGACCTTCTTTGCTATGCGTCCGGCTTGGCGTCCGGATGAGCTTCGATGAACGCAGCATAGACCTCATCGGAGATCTTGCCACGTTCGGTGACTTCCACGTTGTTGGCCGCCGCCCATTCCCGGACGTCCGCGTTGGTGTAGCCCTTGAGCTTCACCGCGCTGCCGGTCTTGCGGCCCTTGCGTGCGGCCTTGACCTCGGTCGCGTGCTCGACGAACGTGTCCAGCGACTCCAACGTCTCCAGCAGGCGCTTGTGGTTGTCGTCGCTCAGATCGATCGCGAACGTGCGCCCCAGGACGTCGAAGTCCCGTCTGATGACGTCGCTCCCCTCGGAGCCGTCGATGTCGTCTACGCGAATGACCTTCTCGGCCATGTGTGCTGTGACTTCCTTCCCCTTGCCGACGCGGCGACCTTGACCGTAGCGGATTCGGGCCGGTCGTTGGTCCGATGCGGCCGGTCCGGGTGGGGCGGGGAGGTCCCGGCGGGCGCCGCTGTGACCTTCTTCACCTTTTTTCGGAGGGTTTATCGGAGGGGGCCGGGCGGGGCACCGAAAGGCCCGCCGACCCCCTCGGGATCGGCGGGCCATTTCACCGCGCGGTTCACCGGGCGGTGCGGCGCCGGCCGCCACCGCCCAGCAGCCGGCCGAGGACACGGAACGGCAGCGTGATGACGTTGACGAGGGTCGAGATGATCGCGTTCAGCGCGGAGGAGATGCGGCGCATGTCGGTCGTCCTTTCTTGGGGCGAACGACAACCCTTATTCCCTCACCAATGGCGCTAAACGGATTCTCGCGCCAGTGATGCGCAACGGCGCGGCCGGACGCTTCCGCGCCCCGGGCGGCGCCCGCCCAGAGGGCCCTGAACCATTCCGCCGCGCCCGCCCCGTGCACGGCCGCCCAGGCGCGCCACCTCTGGTCGGCGGTACGTTCGCGATGAAGAACGCGGGCGCCTCCGCCGCGATGGGCGCCGGCAAGGCCCGCCAACGTGCGGCGTACGGACGCGGAAGTGCTGACGGCCGCCGACAAATTCGTGCCTGATGTACCTGGAGGGCGGCCTGCCGCGCGACGGCGCGCTCGAACGGGTCGGAACCCTCTGCCGGGGCCCGTGCCGTCCGGCCGGTTTTCCCGGCGAAGGCATCGGACCGCTCTTCCCCAGAAGGTGAAGATCCTTCACGCATAGGGGCATTTCCCTCACGGAGAAAGATCCTCTCCTGGGGCGCCCGTCGCAGGTCCTGGCGCTGCCGCCGGGGAGCGCGGGGACCGTTGACCGGCACGCGGCGTCGCCGCAGGGGGCTTTCATGATTGCCGCCGCGGGGAATGGCGTGAATGGCCGTCCCGGCGTCCGTGCCAGGCCCGGCGCCGGGTCGCCCGAGCGCGACCTGGAGGCGGTCGGCCGTCAGGGTTTGCGGGCCACGCCCGCGTAGAAGTTGGCCGCCTCCGGGTTCGGGGACGGCTCGCCGTCCGGGCGCCACAGCGGGCCCAGCACCAGGCCGGGGGCCAGCACCAGGCCGGGGGCCAGCAGGTCCAGGCCGTCGAAGAAGCGCAGGACCTCCGCGTGGGAGCGGGGGACCAGGGTGACGCCGGAGTCCCGGGCCACGTCGGCGTTGCCCGTCATCGCCTCGGCGTTGTGGTCGGCGGTCGGGTGGCTGATCACCAGGTGGCTGCCGGACGGCAGGGCGTCCAGCAGCGTCGCCACCACTCCGTACGGGTCCTCCCCGTCGCCGAGCAGCATCAGCACGCCGACCAGCATCAGGGCCACCGGGCGGTCCGGGTCCAGCGTGGCGCGCAGTTCCGGCGCGCCCAGGATCGAGTCCGGGTCGCGCAGGTCGGCCAGGACGAAGCCGGTACGGCCCTCGGGCGCGCCGCTCAGCAGGGCGCGGGCGTGGGTCAGCACGAGGGGGTCGTTGTCCACGTACAGGACCCGGCTCCTCGGGTCCGCCGCCTGCGCGACCTGGTGGGTGTTGTCCGCGGCGGGCAGGCCGGTGCCGACGTCCAGGAACTGCGTCACGCCCGCCTCGCGCACCAGGTGGCGCACGGCCCGGCCCAGGAAGGCGCGGTTGGCGCGGGCGACCAGGCGCATGGTCGGCATCACGCGCAGCACCGCCTCGGCGACCTCGCGGTCCACCGCGTAGTTGTCCTTGCCGCCCAGCCAGTAGTCGTAGACGCGGGCCGAGTGCGGGCGGGTCGTGTCGATCTCGGGCGGGTGCGGCATCGTGCTCCTTCCGGGGGCGCACCGCGCAGCCTAGGCAGGCGGGGCGGGCGGCGGCCCGAAACGGCCGATCATGGTCAGGCGGGCATGGTCAGGCGGGCATGGTCAGGCGGGCATGGTCAGGCGGGCATGGTCAGGCGGGCACGGTCGGGCGAGGGGGCCGCCCGCCGGCGCGCGGGGCGTCGGCGACAATGGGGGACATGAGAGTGGTGGTGCTGTCGGACACGCACGCGCCCCGGCGCTGGAAGTCCTGCCCGCCGGAGGTCGCCCGGCACCTGCGCGGCGCCGACGCGATCCTGCACGCGGGCGACGTGTGCACCGCCGACGTGCTGGAGGAGCTGGCGCAGTACGCGCCGGTCCACGCCGTGCTGGGCAACAACGACGGCCCCGACGTCGCCGCCTGGGGCGCCCCCGAGCGCCTGGAGCTGGAACTCGCCGGGCTGAAGGTCGCGATGGTCCACGACAGCGGCCAGGCCAAGGGCCGCCTCGCCCGGATGGGCCGCTGGTTCCCCGACGCCGACCTGGTGGTGTTCGGCCACTCCCACATCCCCTGGGACGAGTCCGGCGACGGCCGGCGCATCCTCAACCCCGGCTCGCCCACCGACCGCCGCCGCCAGCCGCACGGCACCATCGCCCTGCTCGACGTCGAGGACGGCGCGCTCGCGCGGGCCGAGATCGTGCCGGTGACCTGACCCCCGCCGCGTGGAATGATTGCGGTATGACCGAGTCGTCCCGGCTCAGCTGGTGGGCCGCGCCCGCGCACCTGCGCGCCGCCGTCGAGACGATGCTGGGAGGCCGGGTCATCTCGGCGGCCACCCAGCGCGGCGGCTTCTCCCCGGGCGTGGCGGCGCGGCTGCTCCTGGACGACGGCCGCCGCGCCTTCGTCAAGTCCGTGCACGCCGAGCTCAACCCCGACACCCCGCGCCTGCACCGCGCCGAGGCCCGCGTCGCGGCCGCGCTCCCCGAGGCCGCCCCCGTCCCGCGCTTCCTGGGCTCGCTGGACCGCGACGGCTG
Source organism: Spirillospora sp. CA-253888 (assembly GCA_050936435.1). GTDB lineage: Bacteria > Actinomycetota > Actinomycetes > Streptosporangiales > Streptosporangiaceae > Spirillospora. The sequence goes on along the minus strand of JBNJMT010000001.1, from coordinate 421,882 downwards.
GATCACGCTGCTGTTCGAGGACATCGACGGGCGCCACCCCCACCAGCCCTGGCGCGGCGGCGAGCTGGCCCGCGTCCTGGACGCGCTGACCGGGCTGGCCGACGCCATGACCCCCGCGCCCCTCGCCCTCCCCACCGCCGCCGACCGCTTCGCCGACGACTTCCGCGGCTGGCGGCGGCTGGCCGCCGAGCCCGGTCCCCGCGACCTCGACCCGTGGGCGCGCGACCGCCTCGCCGACCTGGCGCGCCGCGAGGCCGACTGGCCCGCGGCGTCCTCCGGCACCACCCTCGCCCACGCCGACCTGCGCGCCGACAACGTGCTGCTGACCCCCGACCGCGTCGTCATCGTGGACTGGCCGTGGGCGTGCGCGGCCGCGCCCTGGTTCGACCTGGTGCTGCTGCTGTCGGGCATCGCCGTCGAGGACGGCCCGCCCCCGCAGGAGCTGTTCGCCGCCCACCCCCTGGCCGCCGGCGCCGACCCCGGGGCCGCGGACGCGGTCCTGACCGCGATCACCGGCTACCTGGTGTGGCAGTCACGGCAGCCGCCCCCGCCCGGCCTGCCGACCCTGCGCGCCTTCCAGCGCGAGATGGGCGAGCGGGCCCTGGCCTGGCTCCGCCACCGCCTGGACGGCCCGGAGGCCGCTCACCCGATCCGCTCGTAGTGCTCCCCGGAGGTGCCCAGCAGCGCCCGGGAGGCGTGCGCGCGTTTGAAGTACAGGTGCGCGTCGTGCTCCCAGGTGAAGCCGATCCCGCCGTGGACCTGGACGCACTCGGTCGCCACCCGCACGAACGCGTCCCCGCAGTACGCCTTGGCCGTGCTCGCGGACTCCGCGCCGGGCTCGGCGCACGCCCACCCGGCCAGGGACGCGGCGGCCTCCACGTCCACCAGCATCTCCGCGCACGCGTGCTTGACCGCCTGGTACGCCCCGATCGGACGGCCGAACTGCTCGCGCACCTTGGCGTACTCCACCGCCATCTCCATGGCCCGGCGCGCGCCGCCCGCCATCTCCGCCGCCAGCGCGGCGTGCGCCGGGGCCGGGGAGGGGACGCCGCCGATCCGCCGCGCCTCGACGCCCTCGAACGTGAGCGAGGCCAGCGGCCTGGTCGCGTCCAACGACTCCAGCCGGACTCGCCCCGCCTCCTCGGCCAGGTAGAGGCCGTCGCCCGCCACGACCAGCAGCAGGTCGGCGGTCGCGCCGTCCGGTACCGGCGCCGCCGTCCCCGACAACCGCCCGCCCGACACCCGCAGGTCGCCGGTGACCAGGGTCCCGGTCGCCTCGCCCGACGCCAGCCGGGGCAGCCACGTCCGGCGCGCGCCCTCCTCGTCGCACCCCAGCAGCGCGTACGTCGCCAGCACGGCGCTCGACAGGAACGGCAGCCCCGCCAGCGCCCGCCCCAGCTCGGCCTGCACGTCCCCGACCTCGGCCAGCGTCTGCCCGGCCCCGCCGTACTCCTCGGGCACCGCCAGCCCGGCCAGCCCCAGCTCCCCGGCGAACCGCCGCCACAGCGCCGGATCGCAGCCGCCGCCCAGCCGCTCGCGGACCGCGCTCATCGGCAGGGTGTCGGCGCAGAACGCGCGGACCAGTTCGCGCAGCTCGTTCATCGCGGGTCCCTCGGCAGTCCCAGATGGCGCTCGGCCAGGATCGAGCGCTGGATCTCGTCGGTGCCCCCGGCGATGCGCAGCGCGGGGGAGCCGAGCACGAACTCGGCCCACGCGTAGCCGCCGTCGCCGGTGTCGGCGGCCAGCGACGGGCCCAGCACGGCCGAGGCGGTCTCGACGGCCTGCGCCACCGCCCGGTTGACCAGCAGCTTGGAGATCGACGCGGCCGCCGCCGGGTCGAGGTCGGCGCGCCGCCCGGTCAGCCGCGCAACCGCCAGCGCCGCGCGCAGCCGCCCCAGCCGCCGCCGCACCTCCGGGTCGCCGGCGAGGCCGCGCCGCCGCGCCTGCTCGGCCAGGCGCTCCACCAGGTCGGGCGGTACGGGGTCCACCGCGCCGCCGAGCGCGGCCCGCTCGCTGGACAGGCTCGTGATGGCCGCCCGCCAGCCGCCGTTCAGCGGCCCGATCCGGTCGGCGTCGGGCACCCGCACCCCGGTCAGGAACACCTCGTTGAACGACGCGCCGCCGGTCATCTGCCGCAGCGGCCGCACCTCCACGCCCGGCGCGCGCATGTCCACCAGCAGCAGCGTCAGCCCCGCGTGCTTGGGCGCGTCCGGGTCGGTGCGCACCAGCGCCTCGCCGAGGTCGGCGTGGTGGGCGCCCGAGCTCCACACCTTCTGCCCGGTGACGATCCAGTCGTCGCCCTCGCGCACCGCGCGCGTGCGCACGGCCGCCAGGTCCGAGCCCGCGTCCGGCTCGGAGAACAGCTGGCAGGCGGTCAGCTCGCCGCGCAGCAGCCGGGGCAGGTACCGCGCCTTCAGCTCCGCCGAGCCGTGCTCCCGGATCGCGGGCGCGACGATGTGCAGCCCGACCAGCAGCGGCTGGAGGTCGGGCGCCTCGTACCCGGCCAGCAGCGCCGCGAACTCCCGCGCGCGCTCGCCGTCGAGCTCGGCGTACCCGGCGTCGTACAGCAGCGCCTGCCAGCGCTTGGCCGCGCGCAGCGTCTCCGCCTCCCGCTCCGGGTCGATCTCCTCCAGCAGCGCGACCCGGTCGGTGGCCGTACGCGGCGCGCGCGGCGGCAGGTGCGCGTCCAGGAACGCGCGCGCCCGCCGCGCGAACGCGTCCGTCACGGCTCCAGCCCCGCGATCCGCAACGCCATGCGCTTGGCGGCGGCCATGTCGTAGTGCTTGGCCGACACCATGCGCTGCGCGTACAGGCCGCCGCCCGACTGGAGCATCGTCACGTGCTGCCACCCCCCGAAGGTGTCGGCGGTGTAGTCGCGGATGGCGTGGAACAGCCGCATCCGGTACTCGGCGTCCACCCCCTCCATCGTGCGCATGTACTTGCGCACGTAGTCGCCGGTCTCGGCGCCGTCCAGGTCGCCGGGGCCGGGCGCGGTGAGGATCGCGCCGCCGCCGATGTCGTGCAGGTGCCGCACCATGCGGCTGAACTCGGCCGCGCCGAAGTGCTTGGCGGCGTTGGTGTACAGCTCGGCCGGGAACATCCAGCCCTCCGGGCTCTTCTCCGCGTTGGAGATCGCCGCCTCCAGCCCGGCCCGCACCAGCGTCGCGTACATGATCATCTCGCTGATCTTCTCCCGGACGTGGGAGACGCGCTCCAGCCCGTTCGCCTCCGCGATGAGCTGCGCGAACCCGGCCAGGATGTCGCCGATCTCGGCCAGGTGCGCGGTGCCGCCGAGGCGCTCCCACAGGCCGAGCGCGTGCGCGAACGTCGCCGAGTGCGCGGTCTCCCCGGCGAGGAACACCCGCTCGTGCGGCACGAACACGTCGTCGAAGACGATGAACCCCTCGGGCATGTTGTGGTGGCTGGAGTGCGGCCAGTACCGCTCGTCCTCGCCGGCGGCCGCGCCGCGCGGCGCGTAGGTCGTGTTGATGATCGTGACGCCGGGCGCGTTGGCCGGGACCGCGCACGCCACCGCCCAGTCCTCCTCGCCGGGCTTCATGCGCTTGGTCGGCATCACCACCAGCTCGTGCGAGGTGGCCGCCGCCGTGATGTGCAGCTTGGCGCCCCGGATCACGATCCCGTCCGGCCGCCGCGCCACGATCCGCGTGTACAGGTCGGGGTCGTCCTGCTGCGAGGGCGGCAGCTTGCGGTGCCCCTTGGCGTCGGTGATGGCCTGGACGCCGCGCACGTCCTCGCGCTTGCACCACTCGTAGTACGCCTCGATGCGCGCGGCGTACTCGGGATGGTCGGCGCGCATCCGGGCGGCGGCCGTCAGCAGCGCCTGGAGCCCCTGCGCGGTCGTCACCGTGGTCATGTCCCAGGTCAGCAGCTCGTGCAGCTGGACGCGCAGGTCCTCGGGGGAGGTCGGGAAGGCGAACCAGGGGCCGACCGCGTCCGGCTCGGGCCGGTGGTAGCGGTCGTAGCCGGCCGCGACCTCGGCGACCCCCGCCGCCAGCAGCGGCTCGGCCTCCAGGTCGTCCACCCTGCGGCCGTCCAGGAACAGCCGCCGCCCGTCGCGCAACGACTCCCGGTACTGGGCTCCGGTCTTCACACGTGCCTCCCGCTGCCTCGCCGATGTTTGTGAAAGTAACGTCACTATTAGGTCTGGGCAAGAGGGGCGTCCGGGGTTACGGTCGCGGCGTGGAGCAGAGCTACTCGTTCGCGACCAGGCTGCGCGCCGAAGCCGCCGCGCGCCCCGACGCCCCCGCCGCCACCACCGCCGAGGGCACCTTCACCTACGCCGAGCTGGACGCCCTCGCCGACCGCGCCGCGCACTCGCTGCGCGCCCACGGCGTCGGCCCCGGCGACCGCGTCGCCCACCTCGGGCCCAACGCCATCGCCTTCGCCGCCGTCATGTACGGCGCCTCCCGGCTGCGCGCCGCCTCGGTCGGCCTCAACCGGCGGCTCCCGGCGCGCGACCTGGCCGCCGTCCTCGCCGACGCGCGCCCCGCCGTGCTCGTCGCCGCGCCCGAGCACGCCCGCCTGGCCTACGACGCCTTCCTCGAAGCGGGCGACCCCGCCGTCAAGCTGATCGTCGCCGACGGCTGGCCCGCCGCCGCCCCCGCCGAGCCGATCGACCTCGCGCCCGAACCCGACGACCTGGCGATGCTCTGCTACACCTCCGGCACCACCGGCGCGCCCAAGGGCGTCATGGCCACCAACGAGGCCGTCCTCCACCACCTGCGGCGGCCCGGCGCCTACCCCTACGTGGACCGCGACTCGGTCCTGCTCAACTGCGCGCCGGTCTTCCACGCGGCCGGGGCGGGCTGGGTGTGGGTGCCCGGCTTCCACGGCGCGCACCTGGTGCTGCTGGCCCAGGCCGACCCCGGCACGGTCCTGGCCGCGCTCGCCGAGCACAGGGTCACCGCCGCCCTGCTGGTCCCGGCCGTGCTGGGCCTCCTGCTCGACCACCCCGGCATCCCCGACCTGCCCGACCTCCGCACGATCGTCTACGGGGCCTCGCCCATCACCGAGACGCTGCTGCGCCGCGCCATGGCCGCGTTCCCGTCCGCCGGGTTCGTGCAGGTCTACGGCATGACCGAGACCATCGGCCCGGTCACCCGCCTCGACGAGGCCGAGCACCGCGAGGGCGCGCGCCTGCGCTCGGCGGGCCGCCCCTACGACGGCGTCGAGCTGCGCGTGACCGAGCCCGGCGGCGACACCGGGCTGCCGCCCGGCGCGTCCGGTGAGATCCAGGTCCGCGCCGACCAGACCACCCCCGGCTACTGGCGCGACGAGGCCGCCACCGCCGAGCTGCTGCGGCCCGGCGGCTGGCTGCGCACCGGCGACGCCGGGCACGTGGACGAGGCCGGGTACCTGTACCTGACCGACCGGATCAAGGACATGATCGTGACCGGCGGCGAGAACGTCTACGCCGCCGAGGTCGAGAACGTGCTGGCCGCCTGCCCCGGCGTCCGCGACGTGTGCGTCGTCGGCGTCCCCGACCCCAGGTGGGGCGAGACCGTCAAGGCCGTCGTGGTCGGCGAGACCACCGCCGCCGAGGTGATCGCCTACGCGCGCGCCCACCTCGCCCGCTACAAGGCCCCCACCTCGGTGGACTTCGTCGCCGAGCTGCCCCGCAACCCCTCCGGCAAGGTCCTGCGGCGGCTGGTGCGCGAGCCGTACTGGGATGATGAGACGCGCTATGTCACCTGAAACCGCGATGTCACCCGAAACCGCGACGGACGCCCCCACCGCCGTCCCGCCCGCGCCGCCCAGTCCCAAGGGCCGCGCGACCCGCGCCGCGTTCGAGGACGCCGCCCGCCGCCTGATCGCCGAGCGCGGCTTCCTGCGCATCACCGTGCAGGACATCGCGGCCGCCGCGGGCAAGTCCACCGCCGCCTTCTACCGCTACTTCGACAACAAGGAGCACCTGCTCGCCGCGCTCGCCGACGGCTTCTCCCACGAGGTGCTGCTGCACTCGCCCGACGCGCCCGACGGCAGCGCCGCCTTCTTCGACCGCGCCGCCCGCGCCTACTGGGACGCCTACAAGGAGCACCTCGGCGTGCTGGTCGGCGTCTTCCAGCTCGCCATGGTGGACGAGGAGTTCGCCGAGCGCTGGCGGCGCAGCCGGCAGATCGGCGTGCGCATCATCGAGCGCACCGTCCGGCAGGCCCAGGACGACGGGCACGCCGCCGGGCTCGACCCGGCGCTGACCGCCTCGGCCATCGCCGCGATGTTCGAGCACTTCTGCTTCGTGTGGCTGGCCCAGGGCGGCGACGGCCCCGGCACGGCCATCACCGACGACGAGGCCGTCGCGACCCTGGCGGCGCTGTGGCGGCGCGGCCTCTACGGAGAGGAACGGCCATGACCGACCGCGTCACCGTGCGCGTCGAGGACGGCGTCGCCGACGTGCGCCTCAACCGGCCCGACAAGCTGAACGCCCTGGACATGGCGACCTTCGAGGGCCTCGCCGAGACCGGCGACGTCCTGGCCGCCGACCCCGCGGTGCGGGCGGTCGTGCTGTCGGGGGAGGGCCGCTCGTTCTGCGCGGGCCTGGACTTCGCCAACTTCGCCGCGATGGCGGGCGACACGACCGCCGCGGCCGGCGGCGACCGGCTCCGGCGGCTGATGGCCGACGTCCTCGAACGCGAGCCCGGCCGCATCACCAACCTCGGCCAGCAGGCCGTGCACGTGTGGCGCGAGCTGCCGCAGCCGGTGATCGCCGCCGTCCGCGGCCACGCCCTGGGCGGCGGCCTTCAAATCGCGCTCGGCGCGGACCTGCGCGTCGTCGCGCCCGACGCGAGGCTGTCGGTGCTGGAGATCCGCTGGGGCCTGGTCCCCGACATGACCGGCACCGCCGCCCTGGTCCGCCTGGTGGGCGAGGACGTGGCCAAGGAGCTCACCTTCACCGGCCGCACGGTCACCGGGGAGGAGGCCGTCCGGATCGGCCTCGCCACCCGCACCGCCGACGACCCCCGCGCCGCCGCCCTGGAGCTGGCCCGCGAGATCGCCGCCAACAGCCCCGACGCGGTCCGCGCCGCCAAGCGCCTGCTCAACCGCGCCGCCGACGGGGGAGACCTCGCCGGCCAGTTCCTTGAGGAGTCTCGCGCCCTGGCGGAGCTCCGCGGCTCGCCCAACCAGACCGAAGCCGTCCGCGCCTCCTTCGAAAAGCGACCGCCCGCCTTCACCGACCCCGCCTGACCGGCCACCCCGCCTGCGGGTCCTATCAGGGCGAACGGCTACATTTCCCCAGGACAACAGGTCACGGGACGCGCGCCGCGCCGTCCCCATCGGCGATGCGCAGGGTTAGGTGGAAGTCGACGTATTAGGACAGGTCGCCCCGATCGCGACCGGTCGGCTCCGCCACCCGCCGCCATGGCCCCGAACGCGCCGGGAACACCACGGGCGCGCAGACGTGCCGCGCGCCGAAGACCCCCAAGGCACCCGGCGGCCCGTGCCGGAGCTCGGCCGGAAGCACGACGACCAGCAGGCCATCGCCGCCGGCCGTCGCCTCCTGCACCCCGCCTTCCCTAGCCTCCAGCCCTTCCGGACCAGCGACGGTCCCGTCCCAAGACAGCGCACCGCGCGCGACCCGGCCCCAGCGCCCCGCCCGGCCGCCGCGAATCGCGAAAACGGCCCCGTCCAGGTAGGTGGCCAGCGTCACGGTCGGCCCCCCGAGACCGGCCGCCGCTCCCGCGAACGCCCGGGAGCGCCGCACCACCTCGTCCCTCCCGACCCCGGCGCCCAGACCTTGGACGAAGCTCCGAACCGACCTCGGGAGGACCGCCGCTTCTTCGGCGCGCCGCCCAATGGAACCGGCCGCTGACCCCGGGTCTACTTGCCGACTGACCGCATGTCATTTACCTACCTGAAAGGCAAGGCAGGCATGTCTGAAGAAACACCCCGCGTTCACCCCGTCGACGAGGTCCTGCCGCTACCCCGGCTGGCGCTCTACGGATTCCAGCACGTCCTCGCGTTCTACGCCGGGGCGGTCATCGTGCCGATCCTCGTGGCGAGCGCCATCGGGCTGTCCCCCGAACAGCTCGTCTACCTGATCAACGCCGACCTGTTCACCTGCGGCATCGCCTCCATCATCCAGGCCCTGGGCTTCTGGAAGATCGGCGTGCGGCTGCCCATCGTGCAGGGCGTCACCTTCACCGCCGTCGCCCCCATGATCGCGATCGGCCAGGGCGCCGAGAACGGCACCGCCGCCCTGCTGGCCATCTACGGCGGCGTGATCACCGCGGGCGTCGTCACGTTCCTGGCCGCCCCGTTCCTGGGCCGCCTGGTGCGCTTCTTCCCGCCCGTGGTGACCGGCACCGTGCTGACCGTCATGGGCCTCATGCTGCTGCCCAACGCGATCACCGACGCGGCCGGGGGAGCGGCGGCCAAGACCGTCACCAAGGACTTCGGCAGCTGGAAGCACCTGATGTACGCGGGCGGGACGCTGCTGTTCATCCTGGCGCTGTACCGGCTGCGCCGCCCCTTCCTCAGCAGCATCGCGATCCTGCTCGGCCTGGTGGGCGGCACGGCGGTGTCGTTCGCGCTCGGGGACACGAGCTTCGACCAGGTCGGCAAGTCCGACTGGCTCGGCATCACCACCCCCTTCCACTACGGGATGCCGACCTTCCAGATCGGCGCGATCATCGCCATGTGCCTGGTCATGATGGTCACCGTCGTGGAGACCGTCGGCGACGCCAAGGCCACCGGCGAGATCGTCGGCAAGGAGGTCACCGACGACGACATCGCCCGCGCGCTGCGCGCCGACGGCGTCTCCACGTTCCTGGGCGGGACGCTGAACGCCTTCCCCTACACCTGCTTCGCGCAGAACGTGGGCCTGGTGCGGCTGACCGGGGTGCGCAGCCGCTTCGTGGTCGTCGCCGCCGGCGTGATCATGATGATCCTGGGCCTGTTCCCCAAGGCCGCCGCCTACGTGGCGGCGATCCCGCCCGACGTGCTGGGCGGCGCGGCCGTGGCGATGTTCGGCATGGTGGCGGTCGTCGGCATCCAGACCCTGTCCAAGGCCGACCTGCGGGACGAGCGCAACGCCCTGATCGTGGGCGTCAGCGTCGGCGTCGCGTTCCTGCCCGCCACCGTCCCGGCCTTCGGCGAGAACATGCCGCGCGACGTGGCCGCCATCCTCAACAGCGGCATCCTGCTGGGCAGCCTGACCGCGATCGTGCTGAACCTGGTCTTCAACGTCCTCACCCGCAGGCGCCCGGCCGAGGACCCGGAGATCCCGGCCATCGACCCGGTCACCCCCGCCAAGGGCTGACCGAAGCACCGGGCCGCCGCCCCCCACCGGGGCGGCGGCCCGCTGCTCGTCAGGCGGAACGCCACACGGCCCCGACGGCGGCCGCGGCCCCGCGCCCCTGGGCGTACCCGGCCTTGGCCGCCGGGGTGCGCGTCGAGGGATCGAGCGGGTCGGCGCCGAAGGCCGCCACCGACGCCTCGTCCGGCGTGACGACCTGGACCAGCGACCCCTCCTCGACCAACTGCGCGACCTCGGTTCCGAGACCCGGATCGGCCACCGGAGCGATCACCACCACACGGGCGTTGCCGGAGGCGAGGTCGGCGTTGCTGATCGACCGGACACTGCCGTCGATGAACCGCGTCTCGCCGATCGTGACCGGAGGCCAGACGCCCGGGACCGCGCAACTGGCCGCGACCGCGTCCACCAGTTGCACCCCGGACTCGCGGTCGAAGACCGCAGGGGTACCGGCCAGGGCGGCGACCGCGGTGATGACGAGCCGCCGGTCGGGCCACTGGTGCACGGGCAGCCGCTCCTCGATGACCTTCCGGCGCTCCTCCTCCGAGACCGTGTCGGCTCCGAGGGCGAGCTCACCGATGCGCCGGCGCAGCTCGGCACGGTCCTCGGTCTCCTGGGCGAGCCCGAACATGGTCTCCAGGACCTTCGTACCGGAGGAATCGGAGGGGACCAGCTCCCGGTTCTGCGCATCGGGATCGACCTGCCGCCGGAGCAGCTCCCCCAGGGGAACACCACTGGTCGCCTGCGCGGCGACGGTGGCGCCCGCGGAGCTGCCGATGACGACGTCGGCGTCGGTCACGTCACTGCCGGCGTCGGCGAGACCGGCCAGTACCCCGGTCGTCCATGCGATCCCGGCAACACCGCCGCCGCCCAGCACCAACGCGCGCTCATCCGTCATGCAGACTCCCTCTCCCGTCTCCGACCTGAGCCCACCGGATACCCGGAGGAGCGCACACAACACCACGAAAGACCCATGCCGCGCCCACCGGACCAGCCGATTTGACGGCGCCGCCGCGACCGCATATGTTCTCTCCTTGTCCCCAGAGGGATGCAGGACGCTGCGCGTGCGGTGGCCGGCCCCGGGGAAACCACCTTCTAGCTCTCGCTGACGCGGCTGTGCTGTGCATTGTCGTGCCGGTAGGGCGTGGGGTGGGTCGGAAAAGCCCGGTTTTGACAAATCGAGCGGATCTGATGAAATAGCCATCGCCCGAACGGGGAACGCGAAAGCGGGAACCGGGAGAGCGAATCAGGGAAAAGCCGAAATTGACAGACCGGCCGGAACTGATAAAGTAAATGAGTCGCCCCGGGGTGAGAGACGCGAAAGCGGATCGAGCGCGGTGGGTGTCCGTTTCTTGAGAACTCAACAGCGTGTTAAAAGCCAGTGCCTTTATAGACCAGGCCAATGTGCCTGGTCGCCCCGTGCCGGCATCGTGAGATGTCGGTGGGGATTTCTTTGAGGCAAGTCGGCCCTTCGGGGCCGCATTTGCCGGGATTCATTTCCAAGGTTTGGCGGTCACGGGTTCGCCCCTGTGGTCGTCGCATGGACCTTAATGGAGAGTTTGATCCTGGCTCAGGACGAACGCTGGCGGCGTGCTTAACACATGCAAGTCGAGCGGAAAGGCCCCTTCGGGGGTACTCGAGCGGCGAACGGGTGAGTAACACGTGAGCAACCTGCCCCTGACTCTGGGATAAGCCCGGGAAACTGGGTCTAATACCGGATACGACCACCGATCGCATGGTCTGGTGGTGGAAAGTTTTTCGGTTGGGGATGGGCTCGCGGCCTATCAGCTTGTTGGTGGGGTGATGGCCTACCAAGGCGACGACGGGTAACCGGCCTGAGAGGGCGACCGGTCACACTGGGACTGAGACACGGCCCAGACTCCTACGGGAGGCAGCAGTGGGGAATATTGCGCAATGGGCGAAAGCCTGACGCAGCGACGCCGCGTGAGGGATGACGGCCTTCGGGTTGTAAACCTCTTTCAGCAGGGACGAAGCTAACGTGACGGTACCTGCAGAAGAAGCGCCGGCTAACTACGTGCCAGCAGCCGCGGTAATACGTAGGGCGCAAGCGTTGTCCGGAATTATTGGGCGTAAAGAGCTCGTAGGCGGTTTGTCGCGTCGGTTGTGAAAGCCCACAGCTTAACTGTGGGTCTGCATCCGATACGGGCAGACTAGAGGCAGGTAGGGGAGCATGGAATTCCCGGTGTAGCGGTGAAATGCGCAGATATCGGGAGGAACACCGGTGGCGAAGGCGGTGCTCTGGGCCTGTACTGACGCTGAGGAGCGAAAGCGTGGGGAGCGAACAGGATTAGATACCCTGGTAGTCCACGCCGTAAACGTTGGGCGCTAGGTGTGGGGTCCTTCCACGGATTCCGCGCCGTAGCTAACGCATTAAGCGCCCCGCCTGGGGAGTACGGCCGCAAGGCTAAAACTCAAAGGAATTGACGGGGGCCCGCACAAGCGGCGGAGCATGTTGCTTAATTCGACGCAACGCGAAGAACCTTACCAAGGCTTGACATCGCCGGAAAACTCGCAGAGATGCGGGGTCCTTTTGGGCCGGTGACAGGTGGTGCATGGCTGTCGTCAGCTCGTGTCGTGAGATGTTGGGTTAAGTCCCGCAACGAGCGCAACCCTCGTTCCATGTTGCCAGCAACACCTTCGGGTGGTTGGGGACTCATGGGAGACCGCCGGGGTCAACTCGGAGGAAGGTGGGGATGACGTCAAGTCATCATGCCCCTTATGTCTTGGGCTGCAAACATGCTACAATGGCCGGTACAGAGGGCAGCGATACCGCGAGGTGGAGCGAATCCCTTAAAGCCGGTCTCAGTTCGGATTGGGGTCTGCAACTCGACCCCATGAAGTCGGAGTCGCTAGTAATCGCAGATCAGCAACGCTGCGGTGAATACGTTCCCGGGCCTTGTACACACCGCCCGTCACGTCACGAAAGTCGGCAACACCCGAAGCCCGTGGCCCAACCCGCAAGGGGGGGAGCGGTCGAAGGTGGGGCCGGCGATTGGGACGAAGTCGTAACAAGGTAGCCGTACCGGAAGGTGCGGCTGGATCACCTCCTTTCTAAGGAGCACAACTGGTTCCCTCGCCTCTTCGAAGGGAAGGAATCGGTGGCCGTCTTCGACAGCGAATGCCTGTCGGATGGCTGCTCATAGATGTGGAGCACTGGCTACTCAGCTCACCACCTGCGTGAGCCGGCAAGTACCGCCCCGTAAGGGGAGTGGGAACGGCGGTTTCGGGTGGGTGGGGAGCTGGACACGCTGTTGGGTCCTGAGGGAACGGACCCTTCAGCCCCTGATCGTTCACTGTTGTGGTGGGTGTGATGGGGCTGGGTTGTTTCTTCTGGATTGCGGGGCCGGTGGCTCCAGGCGCGTAGGCGTCTGTGGGTGCCGGTGGGCCCGGTTGTTTTTTGAGAACTACACAGTGGACGCGAGCATCTCTGATGAGAACGCTTATGCCGGTCGGTCTTTGGCCGGTGTTCTCATCTCTGTTGCGATTTGTTTGATCGTTTTGTGTGTTCAAGTTTTTAAGGGCACACGGTGGATGCCTTGGCATCAGGAGCCGATGAAGGACGTGGGAGCCTGCGATATGCCTCGGGGAGTCGGCAACCAGACTTTGATCCGGGGATTTCCGAATGGGGAAACCTGGCACCCGTCATGGGGTGTCGCCGCCGTCTGAATGTATAGGGCGGTTGGTGGGAACGCGGGGAAGTGAAACATCTCAGTACCCGCAGGAAGAGAAAACAATAGTGATTCCGTGAGTAGTGGTGAGCGAAAGCGGAAGAGCCTAAACCGTGCGCGTGTGATAGCCGGCAGGCGTTGCGTGTGCGGGGTTGTGGGACCATCCTGCTGGATCTGCCGATCCAGCGAAGAGTTACAAAACAGCGTGGTAGTCGAACGGCATGGGAAGGCCGACCGTAGACGGTGAGAGTCCGGTAGACGAAACTGCGTTGTCTCTTGGGTGTGTTCCCGAGTAGCACGGGGCCCGTGAAATCCCGTGTGAATCTGCCACGACCACGTGGTAAGGCTGAATACTTCCTGATGACCGATAGCGGACCAGTACCGTGAGGGAAAGGTGAAAAGTGCCCCGGTGAGGGGTCGTGAAATAGTACCTGAAACCGTGTGCCTACAAGCCGTCAGAGCGTCCTACAGGGAGACTTGTCTTCTTGTTTCGTGATGGCGTGCCTTTTGAAGAATGAGCCTGCGAGTTATGGTGTGTGGCGAGGTTAACCGGTGGCGGGTAGCCGTAGCGAAAGCGAGTCTGAAGAGGGCGTTTTTAGTCGCATGCTGTAGACCCGAAGCGGAGTGATCTAGCCATGGGCAGGGTGAAGCGCCGGTAAGACGGTGTGGAGGCCCGAACCCACCAGGGTTGAAAACCTGGGGGATGACCTGTGGTTAGGGGTGAAAGGCCAATCAAACTCCGTGATAGCTGGTTCTCCCCGAAATGCATTTAGGTGCAGCGTCGCGTGTTTCTTGCCGGAGGTAGAGCTACTGGATGGCCGATGGGCCCTACAAGGTTACTGACGTCAGCCAAACTCCGAATGCCGGTAAGTGAGAGCGTGGCAGTGAGACTGCGGGGGATAAGCTTCGTAGTCGAGAGGGAAACAGCCCAGATCATCGGCTAAGGCCCCTAAGCGTGTGCTAAGTGGTAAAGGATGTGGAGTTGCCGTGACAACCAGGAGGTTGGCTTAGAAGCAGCCATCCTTGAAAGAGTGCGTAATAGCTCACTGGTCAAGTGATTCCGCGCCGACAATGTAGCGGGGCTCAAGCACACCGCCGAAGCCGTGGCATTCATGTGTAACGCATGGATGGGTAGGGGAGCGTCCTTCAGCCGGCGAAGCCGCCGAGTGATCGAGTGGTGGAGGCTGGAGGAGTGAGAATGCAGGCATGAGTAGCGAATCACACGTGAGAAACGTGTGCGCCGGATGACCAAGGGTTCCTGGGGCAGGCTAATCCGCCCAGGGTAAGTCGGGACCTAAGGCGAGGCCGACAGGCGTAGTCGATGGACAACGGGTTGATATTCCCGTACCCGCTGGTACGCGCCAACGCTGAATCCACTGATGCTGACCATCCGAACCGCTCCGCGATGACCTTCGGGTCTAGTGGATGTCGGGGAGCATGGGACCCGAGGTGGTAGTAGGTGAGCGATGGGGTGACGCAGGAGGGTAGCTCAGCCCAGGCGATGGTTGTCCTGGGGTAAGCATGTAGCCCGAGCCGTAGGCAAATCCGCGGCTCACATAGGGTGAGATGTGATGCCGAGCCGTTTTAGGTGAAGTGAGTGATCCCATGCTGCCGAGAAAAGCCTCTAGTGAGTGTACCGGCGGCCCGTACCCCAAACCGACTCAGGTGGTCAGGTAGAGAATACCAAGGCGATCGGGTGAACTGTGGTTAAGGAACTCGGCAAATTGCCCCCGTAACTTTGGGAGAAGGGGGACCACGCCTGGTGACGAGATTTACTCTCTGAGCTGGGGGTGGTCGCAGAGGCCAGGGGGAAGCGACTGTTTACTAAAAACACAGGTCCGTGCGAAGTCGTAAGACGCTGTATACGGACTGACGCCTGCCCGGTGCCGGAACGTTAAGAGGACCGGTTAGACCTGCAAGGGTCGAAGCTGAGAATCTAAGCGCCGGTAAACGGCGGTGGTAACTATAACCATCCTAAGGTAGCGAAATTCCTTGTCGGGTAAGTTCCGACCTGCACGAATGGCGTAACGACTTCCCCGCTGTCTCAACCACAGGCCCGGCGAAATTGCACTACGAGTAAAGATGCTCGTTTCGCGCAGCAGGACGGAAAGACCCCGGGACCTTCACTATAGCTTGGCATTGGCGCCTGAAGCGTCTTGTGTAGGATAGGTGGGAGACTGTGAAGCCGGCACGCCAGTGTCGGTGGAGTCATTGGTGAAATACCACTCTGGTCGTTTTGAGCGTCTAACCCGCACCCGTGTATCCGGGTGGGGGACAGTGCCTGGTGGGTAGTTTAACTGGGGCGGTTGCCTCCCAAAGAGTAACGGAGGCGCCCAAAGGTTCCCTCAGCCTGGTTGGCAATCAGGTGGCGAGTGCAAGGGCACAAGGGAGCTTGACTGTGAGACAGACATGTCGAGCAGGTGCGAAAGCAGGGCCTAGTGATCCGGCACCTACGTGTGGAAGTGGTGTCGCTCAACGGCTAAAAGGTACCCCGGGGATAACAGGCTGATCTTCCCCAAGAGTCCATATCGACGGGATGGTTTGGCACCTCGATGTCGGCTCGTCGCATCCTGGGGCTGGAGTAGGTCCCAAGGGTTGGGCTGTTCGCCCATTAAAGCGGCACGCGAGCTGGGTTTAGAACGTCGCGAGACAGTTCGGTCCCTATCCGCTGCGCGCGTAGGAGAATTGAGAGGATCTGTCCCTAGTACGAGAGGACCGGGACGGACGAACCTCTGGTGTGCCAGTTGTCCCGCCAGGGGCACGGCTGGTTGGCTACGTTCGGTAGGGATAACCGCTGAAAGCATCTAAGCGGGAAGCCTGCCTCAAGATGAGTTCTCCCTCCACTTTCGGGTGGGTAAGGCCCCCAACAGACCATTGGGTTGATAGGCCGGAAATGGAAGCGCGGTAACGTGTGGAGTTGACCGGTACTAATAGGCCGAGTGGCTTGAACACACACGACGTTCAAACCAATCGCTGCAAGAGACACTCGCGTCCCTGTGTGGTTCCCAGAAAACAAACGGGAACCGCTACACAACACAATACCGAGCCTTGAGTCGCTCGGACGATGAGCTTGCCGGCCGTTTCGACGGCTGTGCGTTGATCGTTCGGTGGTTATGGCGAAGGGGAAACACCCGGTCCCATCCCGAACCCGGAAGTTAAGCCCTTCAGCGCCGATGGTACTGCACGGGAGACTGTGTGGGAGAGTAGGACACCGCCGGACTCATATTGCAGAAAGGCCCCGCCAGTGATGGCGGGGCCTTTCTCATTTTCCGGGTGCCGGTTAGCCTCAGGGCATGACCATTGCACTAGGCGCCACCGCCCGCTGGCTCATTGACGGCAACAACCCCGCCGTTCTCGCCACGTTGAATCCCGACGGTAGCCCGCAGACCTCGGTCGTGTGGGTCGGCCGGGACGGTGACGATCTGCTCATCTCCTCGGCGGCGGGACGTCGCAAGGACACCAACCTGCGCCGTGATCCGCGCGCCAGCCTGACGGTGTTCGACAAGAACGACCCGCTTCAGTACATCGAGGTCCGTGGCACCGCCACGGTCTCCGAGGACGAGGGGCGGAAGCTGGCCGTCGAGTTGGCCGAGCAGTACGAGGGACCCGGCAAGGGCCAGGAGTATCTCGACCTCCCGCCGGAGGTGGTGCGCATCGTGATCCGCCTGACGCCGCACCGTGTGGTCGGCACCGGAGCCGACTGACACAGGTTTGCACTGCGCGGCTGGAAAGGAACCCCATGCGATCGTCACCCGTCGTCCGCTCGTTCGTGGCGGGCATGTTGGTGAGCAACAGTGCTCCCCACCTCGCCACCGCCGTCACCGGGCATCGTCATCTCACGCCGCTGGCGGGACGCAGGTCCGGGCCTGCAGTCAACTTGGTCTGGGGGTTGGCGAACCTGGCCGGCGGGCTCGTGCTGTTGCGCACCTCTGCCCGGGCGGATGAGCCGGGCGCGCAGTGGGACGGGAGGCTCATCTCCTTCGAGAGCGGCTGCGTGGCCTTCGCGACCTGGATGGCCGTTACCGAGCGGCTCTGGCCCATGAATTCCGCCCGGCCTCTCGACGATTAGCGCGCGCAGGCCGCCGACCGCTTGGTGCCGGGTGCCACCGCGCGACGTACTACGGGAGCAAGGGCGGGGCGCCCCGGCCATGTCTCGCTCCCGGCGGCCTTGACGGGGCGCCGCTCGACGACCCTGAACGACGCCCGGTGGCCTCGCGGCTTTTCGCCAAGCCGGTGCTGCGATGTGTCCGCGCTCGGTGATCGTGCACACTGCGCTTCGTGAGCCTCCACTACGAAGTCGTCTTCACCTGCCTCCTTCGCGCCGACACCCCGGATCCGGTGCTGGCGGCCCTGCGCTGGCATCTGGGGCTGGACGCCGAGCGCCCGGCCGACCTCGATGAGGAAGAGCACGTCTATCCACTGCTCGCCCCGGATCCGGGCGGTTTCCTTCCGGGGGAGGAGTTCGCCTCCCTCCGGCGCCGGTCCGGCGACCGTGCGGCCGGAGGGGAGCCTGACGGCTGGGAGCTGTCCAGCCGCAACCACTGGCTCGACGACGATCTGGGCGGGCTCGTCACCGTCCTCGATCTGCTCGCGCCGTACGCCGAGGACTCCGAACGCGGCGGGTACTTCCGCGACGTGCACGGCGGCGAGCGGACCGTCTTCACCTTCCGCGGCGGCGCGCACGGTCACGAGCGGACCGAAGAGTGAGGTCAGGCCAGTACGCAGTGGGTGCCGCGGAAGATGGTCGGCATGCACTTGTTGCAGTGGACGCACAACGAGCGCGTGGCGGGCTCGGCCTGAAGGCGGTTGAGCAGGTCGGGCTCCCGTAGCAGGGCGCGCGCCATGGCCACGAACTCGAAGCCCTCGGCCATCGCCAGGTCCATCGTCTCTCGCTGGGAGACGCCGCCCAGCAGCACCAAGGGCAGGTCCAGCGCCGCCCGGAACTGCCGGGCGCTCTCCAGCAGGTACGCCTCCTGGTACGGGTAGGCGCGGATGAACCGCTTGCCGACCAGCTGGATGCCCAGGCGCTGCGGCTGGGGGAAGGTGGCGGCGAACTCGCGCACCGGCGCGTCGCCCCGGAACAGGTACATGGGGTTCAGCAGCGAGCTGCCTGCGGTCAGCTCCAGCGCGTCCACGCCGCCGTCGCGTTCCAGCCAGCGGGCGACCTGAAGGCTCTCGTCCAGCCAGAGGCCGCCCGGCACCCCGTCGTCCATGTTGAGCTTCGCCAGGATCGCGATGCGGTCGCCCACCGCGTCGCGGACGGCGCGCACCGCGCCCAGGGCCACCTTGGCGCGGTTCTCCAGGGAGCCGCCGTACTCGTCGCGCCGCTTGTTGATCTTAGGGCTGAGGAACGAGCTGGCGAAGTAGTTGTGGCCGAGGTGGATCTCCACCGCGTCGAAGCCCGCCTCCACGGCCAGCAGCGCCGCGTCCGCGTGGGCCCTGGTGATCCGCTCGATGTCGGCCCTGGTCGCCCGGCGGACCCGCTGCAGGCTCTGGGGGTTGAACGAGGCGGACGGGGCCAGTGCCGGCAGGCGGTTGGACCTCCCGTTGGCGACCGGGCCCGCGTGCCCGATCTGCGCCGAGGCGGCCGCGCCCTCGGCGTGCACGGCGTCGGTGAGGCAGCGCAGGCTCGGCAGCGCTTCGGGGCGCATCCAGATCTGGCTGCGCTGGGTGCGGCCCTCCGGCGCCACGGCGCAGTAGGCCACGGTGGTCATGCCGACCCCGCCCGCGGCGTGCCGGCGGTGGAACTCGATCAGGTCGTCGGTGGCCAGCGCGCCTTTGCTCATGCCTTCGAAGGTGGCGGCCTTGATGACGCGGTTGCGCAGGGTCAGGGGACCGAGCCGGGCCGGGGCGAACACGTCGGGGGTGGGCATGGGGGGCTCCCGTCGAACGTCTCTGACATCGTCCAATCAGTGATTGGAAGCCGATTCCATCACGTGTGGTGCAATGGCGTCCATGGCCGACGACTCCCCGCCCACCCGTGACCGCCTGCTGGCCGCCGCCGAGCGCCTGTTCCTGGCCCGCAGCCCCGACCAGGTGTCGGTGCGCGCGATCAACGCCGAGGCGGGCCTGAACCCGGGCGCGGTGCACTACCACTTCGGGTCGCGGGACGGGCTGGTGTCGGCGCTGCTGGAGCAGGAGCTGGCGCCGCTGTGGGCCGAGCGGCTGGAGCTGCTCTCCAAGCGCTCGCAGGTCGACGGCGCGCCGTTCGAGGTCGCCGAGCTGGTCGCGGCGATCGTGGAGCCGTTCGAGGAGCTGGCCCGCACCGCCAAGGGCCGGATGTTGTGCCACCTGCTGGCCCGGATGACGCTGCCCGCCTGGCGGATGCCGGTGGCCTCGCCGTGGTTCGGGCCGGTGCCGTTCGAGGCGATGCTCGGCCGCGCCCGGCCCGACCTGCCGGTGGACGAGGTCGCCGACCGGTGGCGGCTCGCCTTCACGCTGCTGCTGGAGATCTACGGCCGCCCGCTGGCCCCCACCGGTGGGAGCGCGGTCCCGCCGCCCCCGGCCGCGACCGTCATCTCCTTCGTCACCGCGGGCCTCACCGCCCCGGCGGCCCGGTAGCGGCCACCGTGCGCACCTTCACGCCCGTGGAGATCGGGCGGCTCACCGCGCCCGACGCCGGAAGGCTCGTCACCGACCCGGCCGGCGTCCGGCACTGGCCCGGCCTGCGGCTGGGGCTCGTGCGCGGCGAGGCGGACGTCGTGGCCTACGAGCCGGTGCCCGAGGGCGGGCTCGTCCGGCGGGCCGCCTTCCCCCGGCCCTGGCCGGACTTCGAGTACGAGACCAGTGCGGTCAGCCCCGACCTGCGCTTCGCGGTGTTCGGCGGGCCGGACCGGGTCCGGGCGGTCGACGCGGCCGGGTGGACCCTCTGGGAGATCCCGCACGTCTGCTGGCCCGACCGGGTGGGACGCGGCTCCCTCGAGGTCACCGCGGACGGCGCGCGGGTCTGGGCGCACGTCGGCGGGCCGGTCCGCGCCGAGGACGCCCCCGAGGAGGACCCGGACGCGGTCAGCGCCTGGCTGGTCATCGACGCCCGGGACGGGCGGCCGCTCGCCGAGCGGCCGCTGGAGTGCTCCGAGCACGGATCCGAGCACTTCCTGCACCCCGACGGCGAGCACGTGCTGTTCAACCTCGGCGGCGAGGGATGCGTCGCGGGACGGCTGGGGCCCGCCGGCCTGGAGCTGCTGGAGATCGAGCGGCCCGGCGGCACCACCCTCGTCGTCGCGGTCGCGCCGGACGGGCGGCACCTGCTCACCCTCGACGACGCCATGGACGAGCTGACGCTGGAGCCGTTCCCGCCCCGGCCGGGCGGGCCCGCCGACTTCCCCTGCGTCACCGGTGCCGACGCCTCCTGGGACCTCATGCCCGGCTTCCTGGACGACGGGCGGATCCTGGCTGCCGAGGACCTGGAGGAGTACCGGGTCACGCTGCTGAGCAGGGACGGGCTGCGCCCGCTGGGCCGGGTCGCCCTGCCGGACGTCCAGCCCGGCGTCAACGTCCTGGGCGACGGGACCTGGCTGACCCTCGACCGCGACGGCGTGACGGTGCGGCGCTGGCGGCTGTGACCACCGCCGCCGGGGTCCGGGCTCCGGGCGGCCCGGGACGGGCCTATAGCCTGCGAAGTGGAAGGGCCGACACGCAGGAGGCGGGACCCCATGAAGAGCCAGGGACGCAGGGCGCACAAGCGGAACGGCTCCCGCGGGACGTCCGCGGAGCGCGACGCCGCCGCGCGTAAGCTCATCGCCGCGGAGACCGGGAAGGCCGTCCTGCTCGACGGCAGCCTCAACGGCGACGCCTGGCGCGAGGGCTACCCCTACGAGCGCAAGCTGAAGCGGGCCGTCTACGAGAAGGAGAAGCGCGCCCTCCAGATCGAGCTGCTGAAGCTCCAGTCCTGGGTGAAGTCCTCCGGGCAGCGCCTGGTCGTCCTGTTCGAGGGCCGCGACGCCGCCGGCAAGGGCGGCACCATCAAGCGCTTCACCGAGCACCTCAACCCCCGCGGCGCGCGCGTGGTCGCCCTCGGCACCCCGACCGGGCGCGAGCAGACCCAGTGGTACTTCCAGCGCTACGTGGAGCACCTGCCCTGCGCCGGGGAGATCGTGCTGTTCGACCGATCCTGGTACAACCGCGCGGGCGTGGAGCGCGTGATGGGGTTCGCCACGCCCCGCCAGTACGTGGAGTTCATGCACCAGGCCCCCGAGTTCGAGCGGCTGCTGGTGCGCGACGGCATCCACCTGGTGAAGTTCTGGTTCTCGGTGTCGCGCGGCGAGCAGCTCCACCGCTTCATGATGCGGCAGACCGACCCGGTGCGGCGCTGGAAGCTCAGCCCCGTGGACCTGGCCTCGCTGGACAAGTGGGACGCCTACACCGAGGCCAAGGAGATGATGTTCGCCCACACCGACACCCTGGACGCGCCCTGGACGGTGGTGAAGAGCAACGACAAGAAGCGGGCGCGCCTGGAGGCCATGCGGTACGTGCTGAGCCTGTTCGACTACCCGGGCAAGGACGCCCGCGCCGTGGGCGTCCCCGACCCCAAGATCATCGGTCCGGCGGCGCGGGTCTTCGAGGAGGGCGAGCGCGACGCCCGCGTCCCGGCCGCCGAGGACGGCGGCCGACGCTCCTGACCGCGCCCGCCCCGCTCGCCGGGCGGGCGAGCGGGGCGGGGCGGATCAGCCGACCTTTTCGGGGACCTCGGCCGCCTTCGTCGCGGGGCGCCGGAGGAGGGTCCCCGCCGTCACGGCCACGGCGACCGCCATCAGCAGCGCGCTCGTCCACACCGGGGCGCGGAAGCCGAGCCCCGCGTCGATGACCACGCCGCCCAGCCACGGCCCGGCGGTGTTGCCGACGTTGAACGCCGCCGTGGTGAAACCGCCCGTCAGCGTCGGCGCGCCGTCCGCCAGGGCGAACGTCCGCGCCATCAGCGCCGGGCCCGTCCCGAACGCCAGCATCCCCAGCGCGAACACCAGCGCGAACACCGGCACCGGGTGCGCGGCCGTCACCGCCAGCAGCGCCCACCCGCAGGTCAGCGCCGTCGTCCCCACCGCGAGCACCAGGGCGGGGCGGGCATCGGCGACCCGGCCGCCGACCGTGATGCCGACCATCGCGCCGGCGCCGAACAGCACCAGCATCCCCGGCACCCAGCCCTCGCCCAGGCCGGTCACCTCGGTGACCAGCGGCGCCAGGTAGGTGAAGGTGCAGAACGTGGCGCCCTGCACCAGCGCGTTCAGGGCGTAGGCGACCAGCAGCGGCCGCCGGACCAGCGCCCGCAGCTCGGTCCGGACCCCGGTCGCGGGCGGCTCGGGACGGCTCGCCGGCAGCGTCGCCAGCAGCGCGACGATCGACAGCGCCGACACCGCCGCGACCGCCCAGAACGCCGACCGCCAGCCCCACAGGCCGCCGAGCAGCGCCCCGGCGGGCACGCCCGCCACGCAGGCGACGGTCACGCCGCCCACCACGATCGACATCGCGCGGGCCCGCGCGCCGGGCGCGACCATCGAGACCGCCGCGCCCGCGGCGACGGCCCAGAACGCGGCGCAGGCCAGCGCGGCGACGATCCGCGTGGCCAGCAGCACCCCGTAGCCGGGGGCGAGCGCCCCGGCCACGTGGCAGGCGGTGAAGACCGCCAGCGACCACACCAGCGCGCGCCGCCTCGGCAGGCGCAGCGTGAGCACGGCCAGCGCGGGCGCGCCGACCGCCATGCCGACCGCGAACATCGCGGTCAGCAGGCCCGCCTGCGGGACGCTCACCCCCAGGTCGGCGGCGACGGCCGGGACCAGCCCGGCCAGCATGAACTCGGAAGTGCCCTGGGCGAACACGGCGAGGCCCAGGACGTAGACGGCGAAAGGCAAGGAAGGACTCCCCACGAGTGAAAGGACAGGTGGGGACGCGTCGAGGGATCACAGCGGCGTTCCCCACCGCGGGAGGGAAGGGGAACGTGCTCGAAGCGTCCGCGGCGCGGCCGACGCTGAGATCAGGGCGACAGCCGGAACGCCCGGACGGCGCTGAACGCGCGCGGGCTCACTTCGGCTGGCCGCAGACCACCGGGCGAGGGCCGGTGGTCAGCCTCTTGACGCTTCGGGCGAGGACATGATCAACCACAGTAGCGTCCCCGCCGCGCGTGGCCAAACCGTTTGCGCGGGTCGCCGCCCAGGTTGGTGAACGGCACGGACCGCCATAAGCTGCTCGGATGACCGAGAAGCTGTGGGAGATCGAGCCGTCGGGCCCGCTGCGCGGCGACGTGACCGTGCGGGGAGCCAAGAACGCGGTCAGCAAGCACATGGTGGCCGCCATGCTGGGCGCCGAGCCGAGCACCATCCGCAACGCGCCCGACGTCGGCGAGGTCGGCATCACCGCGGCGATGCTGGAGCACGTCGGCATGACCGTCGAGCGCTCCGGCGGCGAGATCACGATCGTGCCGGGCCCGGTCACCGACCCGAGTGTGGCCAAGGCGTTCACCGGCCTCAACCGCATCCCCATCCTGATGCTGGGGCCGCTGCTGCACCTGGCCGGGGAGGCGTTCGTGCCGCTGGTGGGCGGCGACCCGATCGGCCGCCGCCCGGTCGACTTCCACGTGGACGCGCTGCGCGCGTTCGGCGCCGAGGTGGAGATCGCCGACGACGGCATCCACGCCAAGGCCGAGCGCCTGGTCGGCACCCGCATCGAGCTGCCCTACCCCAGCGTCGGCGCCACCGAGACGGTGCTGCTGGCCGCCGTGCTGGCCAAGGGCAAGACCGTCATCCGCAACGCCGCCACCGAGCCCGAGATCATCGAGCTGGCGCTGTTCCTGCAGCGCATGGGCGCCGGCATCTCCTTCAGCCCCGACCGCCGCATCGTGGTGGAGGGCGTGGACCGGCTCGGCGGCGCGCAGACCCGGCTGGCCGGCGACCGCATCGAGGCGTTCTCCTACCTGGTGGCCGGGCTGGTCACCGGCGGCGAGGTGCGGGTGCACGGCTGCCCGCAGGACCGGCTGGTCACCCCGATCACCACGCTGGCCCGGATGGGCGCCCAGTTCGAGATCACCGATGACTGGATCATGGCGTCGGCGCCGCACGGGCTGCGCCCGGCCGCGGTGCAGACCGACACCCACCCCGGCTTCGCCACCGACTGGCAGACGCCGCTGATGGTGCTGTTCACCCAGGCCGACGGCATGTCGGTGCTGCACGAGACGGTGTACGAGAACCGGCTCGCCTACGTCCCGGCGCTGCAGAGCATGGGCGCCGAGATCGAGGTGTACGAGACCTGCCTCGGCGGGCCCGCCTGCCGCTACCACGACACCGCCGCCAAGCACTCGGCGGTCGTGCGCGGGGTGACCAAGCTGCGCGGCGGCGACGTCACCATGCCCGACATCCGCGCCGGGTTCTCGGCGGTGCTGGCCGCCGCCGTCGCCGAGGGGCCCTCCACGCTGCGCGGCGTCCACCACATCGAGCGCGGCTACCACCGGCCCGTCGAGCAGTTCCGCGCCCTCGGCCTCAACCTGCGCAGCCGCTGACACCGGCGGCGGTCAGGCGCCGAGGCTGACCTCGGGCGCCTCCCGGTACAGCCAGGCGGTGGAGCGCTCGTAGAAGTGGCGCAGCACCACCGGCATCACCAGGTCGCGCACGCGGCGGCCGACCGGGCCCGCGACCTTGGCGTCGCGGTTGGCCGCCGCCATCTTCACCAGCTTGGCCACGCGCGCCCTCCGGTCGCGCTCGTAGGCGGCGAGCGCGGCCGGGACGGAGGCGGCCGTGCCGCCCGCGCGCGCCAGGTGGTGCGCCAGCACCGCCGCGTCCTCGATCGCCATCGACGCGCCCTGGCCCGCGCCCACCGGGTGCGAGGCGTCGCCGGCCAGCACCGTGCGCCCGCCGCACCAGACCGCGACCGGCGGCAGGACGTGGTGCAGCGTCGGCCGGTGCAGCTCGGTGGCGGCCCGCAGGACCTTGGACGGCACCTCCTCCCGCCGGTACAGCCCGGCGAGCAGGTCGAGGTCGACCGCGTCCAGGTCGGGCTCGGCGGGGGAGGCCACCTGCGCGGCCCACCACACCCGCCCGTCCGGTGCGCCGATCGACACGAACGCGCCGTTGCGCCCGAACACCATCTCGAAGGTGCCCGGCGCCACCTCGGGGACGCCCGCCGCGACGCCGGAGGCGGTGTACAGCCCCGCGTAGGCGGGCTCGGGCGCGCCCGGGTCCAGGCAGCGGCGGGTCGCCGACCAGATGCCGTCCGCGCCGACCAGCAGGTCCGCCGAGGCCGTGCGGCCGCTCGCGAACCCGGCGGTCACCCGGCCGTCCCGGGTGTCGGCGTGCTCCAGCCGTTCCCCGGTCACGATCCGCGCGCCCGCGCGCTCGGCCTCGGCGCGCAGCTCCTCCACCAGGCGGCCGCGGGCCAGCGTGACGCTGTGCAGCGGGTCGTCGCCCGTCCGCCCGCGCGGGGTCTGGCCCATCAACCGCCCGGACGCCGACCACATGCGCTGCCGGGGGACCGCGAACCCGGCCGCCTGCACCGCCTCCAGGCAGCCCAGCGCCGCCAGGCCGCGCAGCCCGTTGGCGGCCAGGCTGACGAACGAGCCCACCCGCCCCGCCGGGTCGGCGTACGCCTCGTACACCGTCACCTCCGCGCCGATCCGGCGCAGCGCGATCGCGCCCGCCGCCCCGGCCACGCCGCCGCCCACCACGATGACCTGCATGAACACTCCCTGAATCATGATTCACCGAATCTGTATTCGGCGAATTGGCGTTCAGTATCATGGCGGCGACGGCATCGGTCAAGCGAGCGGGTGGGAGGAGCGCGGGTGGGCGTACGGAAGGCGCGGGCGGCCGAGACCCAGGAGGCGTTGAAGGAGGCGGCCCGCCGGCTGTTCCTGGAGCGCGGCTACCTCAACACCAAGATCACCGACATCACGGCCGCCGCCGGCCGCGCCACCGGCTCGTTCTACGACCACTTCGCGGGCAAGGAGGAGCTGCTGCAGGCGCTGATGGCCGACATGGGCGCGCAGGCCGACGACGAGATCGGCGCGCACCGGCACCCCCGCGACCACGACCTGTCCGACCGCGCCCAGCTCCGCGAGCACCTGGC
This sequence comes from Spirillospora sp. CA-253888, assembly GCA_050936435.1. Lineage (GTDB taxonomy): Bacteria > Actinomycetota > Actinomycetes > Streptosporangiales > Streptosporangiaceae > Spirillospora. Next base: position 395,875 of record JBNJMT010000001.1, on the reverse strand, counting down.
GGTCGCCTGGCACGTCTACCGCGACCACCTGCCGGTCGTGGTGGCGCGGTTCCAGTCGGCCGTCTCGGCCGATCCCGGCTCGGGCCTGCTGTGGCAGGCCCTGGCCACCGAGACCGGGACCTTCCGCGACCATCTGGAGTGGCTGCGCGAGCGCGGCCACCCGCTGCCCGGCGACCCCGCGCTGGTCGGGGCCGCGATCGGCGCGATGATCTCGATGTTCGGCTACGCGGTGCTGACGGCGGGCGACAACGGGCCGGGCGCGTCCGACGACGAGATCGTGGACGCCCTCACCGACCTGCTGCTGCACGGCCTGGCCGGTCCGCGCGCGGCGGGGGAGGGGGCCGGCCCGCCCGGCCCCTGAGGCGGCCGGGGAACGGACGTCCGGGGGCGGTCAGGTTCGGGGCGAAACGGGCGGGCACGCGGCGGTATCGGATATGTATGAGGAGTGATCGATCCCGCCGCTCCGCTCCCGAAGTACCTCCAGCTCCGGGCGATCCTGCTCGACATGATCGAGCAGGGGCGGCTGCCGGTGGACGCGCCCATGCCCTCCGAGCGCGAGCTGTGCCGCCGCTTCGGGGTGTCGCGGATGACCGTCCGCCAGGCGGTGGACCAGCTGGTGGCCGAGGACCGGCTGCGCCGCATCCCCGGCAAGGGCATGTTCGTGGCCCGGCCCAAGGTCCAGATGCCCAAGGAGCTGGTGTCGTTCACCGAGGACATGCGCGCCCGCGGCCTGCGGCCCGGCTCGCGCGACCTGGCCGCCCGCACGATCGAGGCCGACGCGGCGCTCGCCGGGCTGATGGGGGTCGACCGCGGCACGCCGGTGCACCTGCTGGAGCGGCTGCGCCTGGCCGACGGCGAGCCGATGGCGGTGGAGCGCTCGCACATCCTCGCCTCGGCCGCGCCGCGCCTGCTGGAGCTGCGCGAGCCCGGCAGCCCGCTGTTCGAGGCGCTGGAGCGCGAGTACGGGATCGTCATGGACGCCGGCGAGCAGACCATCGAGGCCGGGCCGGTCGGCGACGCCGACGCGGGCCTGCTGGGCGTCGCGCCCGGCGACGCGGTGTTCTTCCTGCGCCAGCGCACCTTCAGCCGGGGCGCCTGCGTGGAGGTCGCGCTGGCCACCTACCGCGCCGACCGCTACAGCATCCACCTCGGCCTGGTGAGCCCCCGCGGCTGACGCCGGGCCCGCCCGCACCGGGCCGCGGCCCGGTGCGGCCACGCGCGTTCGGACCCCCGGCCGGCTGGGCAGGGTGGTCGGCGGCCGGGTCGTCGCCCGGACCGCTCGGGTCGAGAGGGGATCGCCGCGATGGCGGAGACCGGGAACGTGGTGATCGTGGGCGCGGGCCCGGCGGGGCTGCTGCTGGCGGGCGACCTGGCGGCCGCCGGGGTGCCGTGCACGGTGCTGGAACGCCGCGCCGAGGGGTCCGGCCTGACCCGCGCGTTCGCCGTGCACGCCCGCACCCTGGAGCTGCTCGACCAGCGCGGCGTGGCCGAGGCGCTGCTGCGCACCGGCGAGCGCGTGCGGACATTGCGGCTGTTCGGCGAGGCGGTGCTGGACCTGTCGCGGCTGCCCTCGCGGCACCGGTACGTGCTGGTCACCCCGCAGTACGAGACCGAACGGGTGCTGGAGGAGCGCGCCGCGGCGACGGGCGCGGAGATCCTGCGCGGCACGGAGGTCACCGGCCTAGAGCAGGACCCCGCCGGCGTCACCCTGCGGGTGCGGGCGGCCGACGGGACCGCGCGCGCCCTGCGCGCCGCGTACGCGGTGGGCTGCGACGGCGTGCGCAGCACCGTGCGGCGGGCGCTCGGCCTGCCGTTCCCCGGCGGGGCGGTGGTCCGGTCGGTGATGCTGGCGGACGTGCGGCTGGCCGACGCGCCGCGCGAGGCGCTCACGCTGGGCGCCACCGGCGACGCGTTCGCGCTGCTGGTGCCCTTCGGCGACGGCTGGTACCGGGCGGTCGCCTGGAACCGCGCGCACCAGGTCCCCGACTCCGAGCCCGTGGAGTTCGAGGAGGTCCGCGCCACCGTCCGCCGCGCCCTGGGCACCGACCACGGGATGCACGACCCGCGCTGGACCTCGCGCTTCCACAGCGACGAGCGGCAGGTCCCGCACTACCGCGTCGGGCGGGTCTTCCTGGCCGGGGACGCCGCGCACGTGCACTCCCCGGCGGGCGGCCAGGGCATGAACACCGGGCTGCAGGACGCCGCCAACCTCGGCTGGAAGCTGGCCGCCGCACTGCGCGGCGAGGCGCCGCCCGGCCTTCTCGACAGCTACCACGACGAGCGCCACCCGGTCGGCCGGGCGGTCCTGCGCGGCAGCGGCGCGGCGATCCGGGGCGCCCTGCTGGAACCGCGCGCGCTGCGGGCGCTGCGCGCCGTCATGGCACGGGCCGCGCTGGGCGCACCGCCGGTGGCGCGGCGGCTGGCGGGGGCGGTGTCGGGCCTCGACATCGCCTACCCCGCGCCGCGCGGCGCGCACCGCCTGACCGGCCGCCGCGCGCCCGACGTCCGGCTGGCCGGGTCACCCGGGCGGCTGTACGAGGCGCTGCGGGACGGGAAGTTCGTGCTGGTGGTGGCCGCCAACGACCCGGCGGTGACCTACCTGGCGACCAAGCGCTGGGCCGACCGGGTGCGGTACGGGCTGGCGGGCGGCGCGACCCGCACGACCGCGCTGGTGCGCCCCGACGGGTACATCGCCTGGGCCACCGACGAGACCGCGCCGGACCGGCGCGCCACCGAGATCCGGGACGCGCTGACGCTGTGGTGCGGGCCGCCCGCCGAGCGGCCCGCCCACGAACGGCACGGCCGCGAGCGCCAGGCCCGCGAGCGCTGACCCGCGACGGCGGGACGCGCTCGCAGGGCCTGGTCCGCGGGGCCTGGTCCGCAGGGCCCGGCTCGCAGAGCCCGGTTCACGGGCTCCGGTGCACAGGTTCTGGTGCACGGGTCTGATGCACAGGCCTGGTGCACGGAGCCCGCTTCACGAGGCTTGGTTCAGAAGCGGTGCTCCTCCTTGCCGTAGCCCAGCTCCTGGGCCACGTCGGCGAGGTTGGTGTACTCCCGGTCGGGCAGCGTCTCCAGCGCGGCGACCGCGCCCTCCGGGACGTCCCCGTCGGAGACGTGCGCGCGGATGTCCTCGGCCGTGGCGGGCCAGCGGACGCCGGTCAGCGTCCGGGCGAGCGCGCTGCGCTCCTCCACGTCGGCCGGGCTCATCCCGGGAGGCGAACCCTCCTGGCGGCTGCTGGTGATCGTGGTGGGATCGGCGGGCGCCGTGGGGTCCCAGGCGGTGCTGTCGGACACGGGCTCGGTCTCCTTCCATTCCTCGGCGTGTGTGGGATGGCCACCGCGTGTCATGCCCTCGGTCTCGTGCGCGAGCTGGTCGTCGAGCTGCGGACCGTGCTTGTTGCTCTTGTCGGCCATGTCTCCTCCTTGAGCGGTCACTGAGATCGTTCCCGTTCCAGGGCGGCTAAACAGGCTGGTTGGGCCGCTGATCTGGGGGAAGGACCCGGCCGGGAGGCCCGATGCTGCCGCAGGACGCCGTGGGCGTGGTCCGGACCGTGGTGGGGCTCCTGGCCGCCGGGGCCTACGAGGAACTGGACGTCCTGACCGAGGGGCGGCGGCTGGCCGCCCCGGCGATGGCCGAGGCGGTGCGCCGGCACGGGCAGGCGCTGATCATGCCCCCGGACGCGGCCTTCGACGTCCTGGAGGCGGCCGAGCTGGGCACCGGCGATGACCGGGAGTGCGCCTTCTACGTCGCGATGCCGCTCTGGACGGCGCGGGAGGGACGTTCCACACTGGAGATCCAGCTGATCCTGGTGGAGGTCATGGTGGGCGTGTGGACGGTGGAACTGGTCTCCCTGGGGAGCCGCTGATGGAGTCGACCGCCGACGTCGCCTGGTGGCAGCGGCACCAGGAGAACTGGGAGCTGCTGGCCTTCGACGGCCGCGAGGACGGGCACGGCCTGCCCTACGACGCCGCCTCCGGCGACCGCCGGGCCGTGCTGGAGGCGCTGCTGCGCGCCACCGGGCACAAGATGCCGGGCTTCCTGCGGTTCCTGCTGGTGCAGGAGGCCGCCTGGCACCGGCACGCGTGGGGGTCCAGCCCCAGCATCGCGATGGCGGCCCTCCTGGTGGCCGAGCAGCGCGACGCGGACGACGTCCACCTGCTGTGGCACGCCAAGTCCACCAGCTTCGACACCCTGGGCGTGCTGCCGACCGAGCTGCTGTTCGCCGCCGGCGTCGCCGAGACGCGTGCCCGCGTCCTGGCCGAGGCCCATCCCGACCGGGACGCGCTGCTGACCTACCTCGCCCAGCATGGAACGCCCACAGATGACCAGGTACAGCACAGATTGTCCGTGATGCGGGCTCATTTCACGTCCTGACCGGATTAGCATCCCCTCACGACGAGCGTGAGGGGGCGCAGTGGCCGGGCACATGACGCCGGAGGAGTTCCGCCGGTACGGCAAGCAGGTCATCGACTGGATCGCCGACTACCAGGAGAAGGTCGAGGCGCACCCGGTGCTGTCCCAGGCGCGGCCCGGCGACGTGCTGGCGGCGCTGCCCGAGCGCCCGCCGGAGCGCGGCGAGGGCTTCGAGGCGGTCCTCGCCGACATGGAGCGGGTCGTCATGCCGGGCGTCACGCACTGGCAGCACCCCTCGTTCTTCGCCTACTTCCCGGCCAACGCCAGCGGCCCGGCGATCCTGGGCGACCTGCTGTCGTCCGGGCTCGGCGTGCAGGGCATGTTGTGGGCCACCAGCCCGGCGTGCACCGAGCTGGAGACGCGGGTGGCCGACTGGACGGCCGAGCTGCTCGGCCTGCCGGACGCGTTCCGGGGCCACGGCGTCGTCCAGGACTCGGCCTCCAGCGCCTGCCTGGTGGCGATCCTGGCCGCGCTGTACCGGGCGACCGGCGGGCGGCCCGCCCGCGAGGGGCTGGACGGCCGCCACACCCTGTACATCAGCTCCCAGACCCACTCGGCGCTGGAGAAGGCCGCCCGCATCACCGGCATCGGCGCGCGGAACGTGCGGGTGGTGGACGTCGACCCCGCCACCCTGGCGATGGACCCGGAGCATCTGGAGGCCCTGCTGGCCGAGGACGAGGCGGCGGGCGCGACCCCGGTGCTGGTGTGCGCCACGGTCGGCACCACCTCCACCACGGCCGTGGACCCCGTCCGCGCGATCGGCGAGGTGTGCCGCAGGCGCGGCGTGTGGCTGCACGTGGACGCCGCCTACGCGGGCGTCGCGGCGGTCTGCCCGGAGCTGCGCTGGGTCAACGACGGGCTGGAGCTGGCCGACTCCTACGCCACCAACCCGCACAAGTGGCTGCTCACCAACTTCGACTGCACCCTGATGTGGCTCGCCGACCCCGGGCCGATGACCGAGGCGCTGTCGATCCTGCCGGAGTTCCTGCGCAACCGGGCCAGCTCCTCCGGGGAGGTCATCGACTACCGGGACTGGCAGATCCCGCTGGGCCGGCGCTTCCGGGCGCTGAAGCTGTGGTCGGTGATCCGCTGGTACGGCGCCGAGGGGCTGCGCGAGCACGTCCGCACCGGCGTCGGCCTCGCCCAGAAGCTGGCGGGGTGGATCGGGGCCGATCCGGCGTTCGAGGTGCGCGACCACCACCCGTTCGGGCTGGTGTGCTTCCGGCCGCGCTGGGAGGGCCTGCCCGACGAGGAGGCCGACGCCGCGACACTGGCGCTGATGGAGCGCCTGAACGCCTCCGGCGACCTCTACCTCACCCACACCAGGGTCGGCGGCCGGGTCGTGATGCGCATGGCCATCGGCGGGCCCGCCACGGCGGAGCGGCACGTCCGCGCGGCCTGGGACCGCATCCGGGAGGAGGCCGCACGCTGACCCGGCCGGGGTCAGCGGATGCGGCGCAGGGCGCGCAGGAAGCGGCGGGCCAGCGAGACCGGCTGCTCGGGCCCGGGGGCTGGCTCGGGCGCCGGGCGGGGCCGGGGCGGCGGCTGGAGGGCCGCCAGCTCGTAGTGGACCGGCAGCGACCGCAGCCCGCGCATCAGCGGGGAGGAGCGCCACTGCAGCTCGTCCGGGCGCACCGCGGGCACCAGCTCGGCGAACCGCTCCGACAGCCGCTCCACCGCGATCGTGGTGATGGTGGTGGCCAGGTCGCGGCCGAGGCAGGCGTGCGGGCCCGCGCCCCACGCCAGGTGCGCGCGGGAGCTGTAGATCGAGTCGGGCGCGCGGCCGCCGGTGAAGGCGGGGTCGGTGTGCGCGGCGGCGGGCGACAACATCACCGGGTCGCCCGCGGCGATGGTGTAGCGGCCGAGCCGCACGTCGGTGCGCGGCCAGCGGAAGGTGAGGTTGGCCATCGGCGGCGAGGCGATCGCGGCGCGGTTGATCGCCTCGGGGATCATCCCGCCCGACAGGCTGGCCCGCGCCCCGCCGTCCCCCATGATCACCTCGGCGGCGGTTCCGCAGATCAGGGTGGCGGTGTGGTCGCCGATCAGCCCGATCATCATGACCATCTCGCTGGTCAGCTCCGCCACGGTGAGGTCGGGCGAGGCGGCCAGCATCATCGAGGGCAGGTCCTCGCCGGGCTCGGTCCGCTTGAGCGCGCACTCCTGGGCGACCGCGGCGGCCAGCCGGCCGGCCGCCTCGCCGGCGTCGGGGCCGGCGTCCAGCAGCCGCCACATGTCGACCAGCAGTTCCTCGCCGCGCTCGGTGCCGAACCCCAGCAGCCGGTTGATCACCATGAGCGGCAGCGGCCGGGCGTACTGGGCGGCCAGGTCGGCGGTGCCCGACGGGCCGCCGCCCTCGGTCATCGCGGTGATCAGGTCGTCGGCGTAGCCGCGCACGGCCGCCTCCAGCGCGCGGGCCTGCGGCCGGGTGCGGTCCTGGAACGGCTGCAGGCCCGCGCTCCAGGCGCCGCGCAGCCGGGTGGACTCCCCGCCGTCGCGGAACACCGAGCAGTCCACCTCGAAGGCCGGCATCAGCGGCCAGTCGGCCGGGACGCGGCCCTCGTTGCGGGCCCGCCAGGAGTCCAGGCGCTTGCTCCAGACGCCGCGCGTGTCGCGCAGCACCTCCAGCACCTGCGGGTAGCCGATGACCAGCCAGGCCGGCACGCCCAGCACGTCCACCGGCGCCACCGGGCCGTACGCGGCGCGCAGGCGCTGGTAGTGCAGGGCCGGGCGGGCCTCGTAGTCGGCGGTCAGCAACGGCTCGACGGCGAGGTCGGCCAGCGGGGGGTGGGCCGGCGCGGGGTCGGCCGGCGGCGTCTGCGGCTCCATCGATCACGAACTTTAGGGGAAACCGCCCCGGAACGGCCGGACCGGGGGGTAAATGTCCCCGGATCGTGTCCCCGGGGCAGACGTGCGAGGCTAGGAGGGAGCACAACGACAGCTGGAGGACCCTATGGCCGACTCGCCCGCCGGAGAGCACGAAGGTTCCGAGGACGACGTGAAGCGCAAGTTCCGGGAGGCCCTGGAGCGCAAGCAGAGCGCCGACTCCGACAAGCACGGAGAGGGCGCGGGCAGGAACGGCAAGGTGCGGGGCGCGCACGCGCGGGCCGACCACCAGCGCCAGTTCCGCCGCAAGAGCGGCTGACGAACCGACCGGGCGGGCGCCGTTGGAACGTTGCGGCGCCCACCCCTCGCCCCGCCCGCGCGGCTCCGCGCGCCGGGCGGGCCGTCACCCGTTGTAGAGCCGCTCCCGGTAGCTCTGGCCGTAGTAGTGCTCCAGCTCCGCCACGCTCGCCGTCTCGGCGGGGATCACGTCCTTGGTGATCTGGGCGTGCGACGGCAGCGCGTCGGGGTCCCAGGTCTCGGGCCGCCACAGCTCCGACCGCAGCAGCGCCTTGCCGCAGTGGAAGAAGATCTGCTCGATCTCGACGACGGTCGCCAGGATCGGGCGGTGCCCCCTGACCACCATGTCGTCGAAGAACGGCGCCTCGCGCACCAGCCGGGCCCGGCCGTTGATGCGCAGCGTCTCGCCGCGCCCGGGGACGAAGGACACCAGCCCGACGTGCGGGTTGGACAGGATGTTGAGGTATCCGTCGCCGCGCCGGTTGCCGGGCCGCTCGGGGACGGCCAGCGTGGTGTCGTCCAGCACCTTCACGAACCCGGCCGGGTCGCCCTTGGGCGACACGTCGCAGTTGCCCTCGGCGTCGCTGGTGGCGACGAGGCAGAACGGGGAGGCCGCCAGCCACTCCCGGTCCCGCGCGTGCAGCCGCACCCGCTCCTTCTGGATCGCCCGGGGCTTGACCTCGCCCAGCAGCTCGCGCAGCGCCTCGGCCGAAGTGATCTCCACGGTCCCGGGGACCTCGGTGGGCGCTGCCATGGGGGGTTCCTTTCGCCGGGGGCGGGCGCTCCAGCCTAATCGGCCGGGTCCGCCCGCCCGGGGCCGGGGCGCCGCCGCCCGGTCAGTGGCCCGAGCTGAACTTCACATAGGCGACGGTGAGGCCGATGACCATGTCCACGGCCCCCGCGACCAGCGAGGCGGCCGGGCCGCCGCCCATGCGCCGGCCGCTGACGTAGCCCCAGAAGAACAGCGTGAGCACGTCGCCGGCCGCCGCCACCAGCAGGGCCGTGCGCAGGTCGAGCAGGCCCAGGGCGGCGGTGCCGATCAGCAGCAGCGGCCCGACCGCCGACAGCAGCAGCGGGCTGCTGACGTAGAGGGCCTCGCGCGTCTCGGCGGCCGAGGGCCCGTGCCGGTGCAGGGTCCGGTAGGACTGCTGGTCGGCGACCAGCGCGGCCAGCCACAGCCCCAGCGCCGTCGCGCCCACCGTCAGCGCGGCGCCCCCGGCGTCGGCGGCGTCCGCGAACGACAGGCCGATGGTCACCGACACCATCGTGATGGTGGCGTAGATCCGCTCCTTGAGCCGCTCGCCCATCAGCTCCACGTCGACTCGCGAGCGGCGGTCGCGCCGTGCCATCGCACCTCCCCCCACCATCGTGATCATGGTCGGGGCACGGCAATCCCCGCCGCGCGCCATCGCTGCGCAAACCCGGCGAGGGGGCGCGGCGTCCGGGTCAGCGGTCGGGGCCGGGGGAGGGGAGGCCCGTGGTCTCCCGGACGCGGATGGTTCCCGCGCCTGCGGCCCGCCAGTGCGGGGCGCCGTAGTTGCCCGTGACGCTCTGCGTGATGGGGGCGTTGGCGGGGCGGGAGTGGTCGGCGGGCAGCAGCGCGTGGGCGCTCTGGACGGTCGCCAGCAGCGTCAGGGCGCCGGGGCGGGCCGCGGCGGGCGTGGAGCCCGACAGGGCGGCGAGCGCCGCCCCGGCCGCGGCGGCCAGCAGCAGCCGGCCGGCGGCGGACACGGGAGGGGTGCTCATGCGGAGAACGACATCACGGTCGTGGGCGCCGCGACCATCCGTGAACACCCTGATCCTGGCGGGCGCGGAGGGCGGCGGACATCGGTGTCGGGGCCGCCGCCCCTCCGTTCCCGGCGCCGGGCGAGGGCCGGCCCCGGGCCTGTGACCTGGGGCCGGACCGCCGGGGATCACATGTGGGTGCCGCCGTCGATGCGCAGCTCGGTGCCGGTGACGAACGCGCCGTCGTCGGAGGCCAGCATCGCGACCACGCCCGCGACCGTCTCCGGCCCCGCGAACCCCTGGCCGATGGCCGGGGCGAGCTTGACGAACAGGCTCATGTCCGCGTCCTCGGGCAGGCCGGGCCCGCGCCCGGTGGTCATGCCGCTGCTGATCGACCCGGGCGCCACCGCGACCGCGCGCAGCCCCTGCTTGGCGTACTCGCTGGCCAGCACGTGGGTGAACGACTGGATCCCGCCCTTGGAGGCGGCGTAGGCGGCCATGTAGGGATGGGCGAAACCCGCCGAGGTCGAGCTGAAGTTGACCACCACGCCGCGCCCGGACTCCAGCAGCGCCGGAAGCGCCTCGCGGGTCATCAGGAACGTGCCGGTGAGGTTCACCGCGAGCACGGTGTTCCAGAACTCCAGCGTCGTCTCGTGGGTGTGCGCCGACCGCAGGATGCCGGCCGCGTTGACCAGCACGTCCAGGCCGCCCAGCGCGGCGACGGCCGCGGCGACGCCCTCGCGTACCGCGCCCTCGTCGGAGACGTCCAGCACGGCGGTGGTGAGCCGGTCCCCGGCGGCGGCGCGCTCGGCGGTGGCCGCGAGGCCCTCGGCGTTCACGTCGAAGGCGGCGACACGCCCGCCCTCGGCCAGGATGCGCAGCACGGTCGCCTGCCCGATGCCCGATCCGGCCCCGGTGATGATGATCCGGCGTCCTTCGAAACGATTCATGATTCCTCCTGGTTGGCAGGTTATGCCTAAGTGGCACAACGTGCCAAGAGGCTGTTCTATGCCTAAGATCGGGGCATGGACGCGGGGGAACGGCACGGGGAGCGCCCGGGCGGGCGGCAGGAAGGGCGGCAAGGCGGGCGGCAGGGCACGCTGACCGAGCGCCGCAAGGCGGCCACCGTGCTGGAGATCGCCGACGCGGCGGCGGCGCTGTTCGCCGAGCAGGGCGCCGACGGCACCACGGCCGAGGAGATCGCCCGCCGCGCCGGGGTCGCGCCGCGCACCTTCTACCGCTACTTCCGCACCAAGCAGGACGCGGTGGCGCCGCTGCTGGCCGACGGCGCCGAGCGCTGGCTGCGGCTGCTCGCCGACACCCCGCCGGACCTGTCGCTGCCCGAGGCGCTGGAGCGCGCGGCCCGGCTGGCCCTGGAGGCCCCCGACCGGGAGGCGGCCGACGCCCTCGCGCGCACCCGGGGACTGCTGCGCGCCGCCGCCGGGGACCCGGCCCTGCACGCGGTGTGGCTGAAGGTCAACCAGGACTCCGAGGAGCGCCTGGCCCCGGTGCTGGCCGGGCTCACCGGCCGCGCCGCCGACGCGCTGGAGGTCCGCCTGGCCGCGGCCGCCGCGACCGCCGCCATCCGCGTCGCGGTCGAGACCTGGGCGGCCGGCGACGCCCCGGCCGACGGGCCCGGCTCGCCCGCCGACCTGGGCGTGCGCTGTATGCGCGAGCTGACGGCGGGCCTGCGCCCCTGAGCCGCCCCCCGAGCCGCCCCCGGTGCCCCGCGATGAGTTTCGGACGCACCCCCGGTCGGTACCGGGGAAGGGAGCGCCCATGACGATGAACCCGGCCGAGGCGGCCGCGCTGCAACGCTACGGCGCCGAGCTGCTGGAACGGTCGATCGCCTACGCGCTGGTCGCGCTGCAGCCGGTCACGCCCGGCGCGCTGGCGCGGCCGACGCCCTGCACGGGCTGGGACCTGGGGATGCTGCTGGCGCACTTCTCCGACTCGCTGGCCGCGCTGCACGAGGCGGTGGACGCCGGAACGGTCGGGCCGCCCGCCGGCGCCGCGCCGCCGCCGTGGGACGACCCGGCGGCCGGGTGCCGGGCGGCCGCCGGACGGCTGGTCGGGGCGTGGACGGCGGCGGGCCGCCAGGACCGGCTGGTCACCGTGGGCGGCTGCGCGCTGCGCGCCGGGGTGGTCGCCGGGACCGGCGCGATCGAGATCGCCGTGCACGGCTGGGACGTGGCGCGGGCGCTGGGGGAGCGGCGGGCGATCCCGCCGTCGCTGGCCGCGCGGCTGCTGCGGCTGGCCCCGGCGCTGGTCACCGAGGAGAACCGCGACCGGCTGTTCGCGCCGGAGACGGCACCGCCCGAGGACGCGCCGGCGGGCGACCGGCTGCTGGCCTTCCTGGGCCGCGATCCCGGCCTGGTGCTGCCGGGCGAGGGCTGGCCCGGCGGCCCCTGAAACGGGGCCCCGAAGCGGGGCCCCCGGGACGGGGCGCCCGGGGTCAGGCGCGGAGCGCGTAGGTGCGGACCCCCGCCTCCTCGTGCGCGTCCAGCACGCCCTGGTCGGTCAGCACGTCCAGATGCGCGTCGATCTCCAGGACGGCCAGCATCTGGCTGAACACGTCCAGGTCGTCCAGCTTCTTCTGGCGGCGCGTCCACGGCATGGCCCGCGCGACCTCGTAGGCGGTGCCGTGCCCGGCCCGCACCTGCCCGGCGGCGACGTTCAGCCGCTGCTCGTGGTGCTCCAGCAGCTGGTCGATCCGGGTGTGCGCGCTGGGGGTGACCCCGCCGTGCGCGGGCAGCAGCAGCGTGTCGGGCATGGCGCGGACCAGCCGCAACGACGCCAGGTAGCTGCGCAGCGGCTTGGGCTCGGGCTCGGTCTCCAGCCCGATCGACGGCGAGATGTGCGGCAGCACGTGGTCGCCGGAGAACAGCAGCCCGGCGGCGGCGTCGCGCAGCACGATGTGGCCGCGGGTGTGGCCGGGGGTCTCGAACACGTCCAGGCCGCGCCGCTCCAGCTCGATCCGCTCACCGTCGTCCAGCCAGGCGTCGGGCATGGTGTGCGGCATCCGCCGGTCCTCGGCGCTCACGCCCGCGCCGGCGATCTGGTCGGCGATGTCGGGCGCCCCGCAGCGGCGCAGCAGCTCGGCCTGGCGCGGGTGCAGCCCGGCGGACACGCTGAACGCCTCGATGGAGGGCCGCTCGCCGCGCCCGATCCGCACCCGGGTGCCGAACGACTCGCGCAGCTCCAGGGCCTGCGAGTAGTGGTCCCAGTGCGCGTGGGTGACCAGGAACTGCGCCACGTCCTCCAGCCGGTGCCCCAGCGTGCGCAGCGCGTCGGCCAGGGCCTTGCGGCTGTCGGGCATCGACCAGCCGGAGTCCACCACGACCGGACCGCCCGCGTCCTCGATCACGTAGACGTTGACCGCGTGCAGCGACGGGATCGGCAGCGCCAGCGGGATGCGGTGCACCCCGGGCGCGACCGGATGGGCGCCGGGCTCGGTCCAGTCCTCGGGTTGCTCCATGACCGGTACCGCCACCGTGTGCCCCCTCCGTTGTCGAGCAGATCCGGGCAGAACCTACTTCATCTGGATATTCCGATTAGTAGCGGGGTGGCGGGTCGGGACCCCGGTCACCCCGGACCCCTACCCGCGGGCCGTCTCCCGCACGGGTGCGGTCAGCCTGGCCGGACGGGCAGGGCGGGCGCACCCGCCGGGGATTGACGGCGCGGCGGGTGCGCCCCGGCGGAAGCCCGGCGGCGGCCTTTCGCGGTCACTCGCGCCGCCGCCCGCGATAGGGCCTTGCCCCGGCGGCCGTGCCGGGTGAGAGTCGGAGATGTCCCTGCGACGGCGAGGTTCCCATGAGCGAGGAACGGACCAACGCCCCCGGCGGAGTCCCGGGGGAGGCCGGGGAGGCCCCGGCGGATCCGGACGGGCGGGCTGCGGCCCCCGGCGGTGAGATCGCGGCCCGCGGCGTCGACATGCGGAAGGTCTACGGCTCCGGCGAGACCGAGGTCCGCGCCCTGGACGGGGTGACGGTCGGGTTCCCCGCCGGGCGCTTCACCGCCGTCATGGGGCCGTCGGGCTCGGGCAAGTCCACCCTGCTGCACTGCCTGGCCGGGCTGGACCGGGTGACCTCCGGCGAGGTGTGGATCGGCGACACGGAGCTGACCGGCCTGTCGGACCGGAGGCTGACGCTGCTGCGGCGGCAGCGCGTCGGGTTCGTGTTCCAGGCGTTCAACCTGGTGCCCACGCTGACGGCCGCCGAGAACGTGGAGCTCCCGCTGGCCATCGCGGGCGACAAGCCCGACCGGTCGTGGTTCGAGAAGGTCACCGGGGAGTTCGGCCTGGCCAAGCGGCTGCGGCACCGGCCCACCGAGCTGTCGGGCGGCGAGCAGCAGCGGGTCGCGGTGGCCCGCGCGCTGCTGTCGCGGCCCACGATCGTGTTCGCCGACGAGCCGACCGGCAACCTCGACTCGCGCACCAGCGCCGAGCTGCTGGGCTTCATGCGCCGCTCGGTGGACGACTACGGCCAGACCATCGTCATGGTCACCCACGACCCGGGCGCGGCCGCCCGCTCCGACCGGGTGCTGTTCCTGGCCGACGGCCGCATCGTGGACGAGATGACCGCCCCCACCGCCGAGAAGGTGCTGGACTACCTCAAGCGGCTCGGGGACTGACCATGTGGCGGTTCACGCTCAAGAGCCTGCTCGCCCACAAGCTGCGCCTCGCCCTCACCGGCCTCGCGGTGGTGCTGGGCGTGGGCTTCGTGGCGGGCACCTACGTGCTCACCGACACCATCGACAAGACCTTCAGCCGCCTGTTCGACCAGGTCACCGAGGGCCTGGACGTGGCGGTGCGGGCGAAGGAGTCCTTCAGCAGCCAGGGCTTCGAGCAGCCCCAGCCGGTGCCCGCCGCCGTCCGCGACCGCGTCGCGGCGGTGCCGGGCGTGCGCGCCGCCGAGGGCACCGTCAGCGGCTACGCCCAGTTCGTCGGCAGGAACGGCAAGCCCGTCGCCACCGGCGGCGCGCCCGCGCTGGGGCTGTCGGTGCCCGCGACGCCCGAGCTGCAGAGCGGCACCACGCTGCGCTCCGGCCGGTACCCGAACGGGCCCGGCGAGGTCGCGATGGACGCGGGCACCGCCGGCAAGCAGGGCTTCAAGGTCGGCGACCGGGTGCGGGTGCTGCTGCAGCAGGGGCCGCCGCGCGACTTCACGATCTCGGGGGTCTTCGGGTTCGGCGGCGCCGACAACTTCGCGGGCGCGAGCATGGCCGCCTTCGACCTGGCCACCGCGCAGCAGGTGCTGAACCGGCGCGGCGTCTACGACGAGGTCGACGTGGTCGCCGCGCCCGGCGTGGCCCCCGAGGCGCTGCGCGACCGGATCGCCGCGGCGCTCGGCGGCGGCTTCAAGGTGCAGACCAGCGAGGAGTACGCCGAGGAGACCGCCGCGGCGGTCGGCGAGTTCGTCAACGTCATCAACACCGCGCTGCTGGCGTTCGCGTTCGTGGCGCTGTTCGTCGGCTCGTTCATCATCGTCAACACCTTCTCGATCATCCTGGCGCAGCGCGCCCGCGAGCTGGCGCTGCTGCGCTGCATGGGCGCCTCGCGCGCCCAGCTGCTGCGGTCGGTGCTGGCCGAGGCGCTGCTGGTCGGGCTGGTGGCGTCGCTGGTGGGCATCGGCGTGGGCATCCTGATCGCGCTCGGGCTGCGCGAGCTGTTCGCGGCGTTCGGCGGCGACCTGCCCACCACCTCGCTGCAGGTCCGGCCCCGCACGGTGGTGGTGGCGCTGCTGGTCGGGGTGGTGGTGACGCTGGCGGCGTCGCTGGCCCCGGCGCTGCGCGCCACCCGCGTGCCGCCGGTCGCCGCCGTCCAGGAGGCGACCATGGCGGCCCCGACCCGGGTGGGCCCGGTGCGCGTCGTGCTGGGCGCGCTGCTGGCGCTCGCGGGCGTGGCGCTGCTGCTGGTCGGGCTGTTCACCGAGGTGGACAACGCGCTGGCGGTGGTCGGCGGCGGCGCGGTCGCGGTCTTCCTGGGCGTGGCGGTGCTGAGCCCGCTGGTGGCGCGGCCGCTGTCGCGGCTGCTGGGCTGGCCGTTCGCCCGCTGGGCGGGCGAGCCGGGCCGGCTGGCGCGGCGCAACGCCATGCGCATCCCGCGCCGCACCGCCGCCACCGCCGCCGCCCTGATGATCGGGCTGGCGCTGGTGAGCCTGGTGACGATCTTCGCCGCCTCGCTGAAGGAGTCGGTGAGCGGCACCCTGGACCGCACGGTCGCGGCCGACTTCTACCTGACCGGCCCGTCCGCCGGCATGTCCGGGTTCAGCCCCGAGCTGATGCGGCGGCTGGCCGGCCGGCCGGAGATCGAGGCGGCGGCCGGGGTGCGCTTCGGCGCGGTCAAGTTCGCCGACGGCCGCTCGGGGGCGGTCATGGGGGTGGACCCGGCCGCCTACACGCGCGCCGTCCGCACCGAGACCACCCAGGGCAGCCTGGCCGCGCTGTCGGGCGGGGGCCTCGCGGTGCGCGAGGACGTGGCCGAGGAGCGCGGCTGGAAGGCCGGCGACACCGTCACGCTGCGCTTCCCGGTGGGCGGCGACGACCGGCTGACGGTCCGCGCCGTCTACAAGGACAACGAGCTCAACGGCGGGATGCTGCTGGCGCTGCGCGACTACCAGCGGCACTACGCCGACCAGCTCGACCTGTTCGGCTATGTCAAGGCCCGCCCCGGCGCCGACCCGGCCGCCGCCCGCGCCGCCGTGGACCGCGAGGCCGCCGCGTTCTCCGGCGTGGAGGTGCGCGACCAGACCGAGTACAAGCGCCAGCAGGCCGACCAGATCGACCAGGTCCTCATCATGTTCTACGTGCTGCTGGCGCTCGCCGTGGTGATCGCCTTCATCGGCATCATCAACACCCTGGCGCTGTCGGTGCTGGAGCGCGTCCGCGAGCTGGGCCTGCTGCGCGCGCTCGGCATGACCCGCCGCCAGCTCCGCGCCATGATCCGCTGGGAGGCCGTGATCATCTCGGTGCTGGGCGCGGTCCTCGGCCTGGCGGTCGGGACCGGCTTCGGCTGGATGCTGGTCGGCGCGCTGGACGAGGAGGGCGTCACCGAGTTCGCCCTGCCGGTCGGCACCCTGCTGCTGCTGGTGCTGGCGGCCGGGCTCGTCGGCGTGGTGTCGGCGGTGCTGCCGGGCCGCCGCGCCGCGCGGGTGGACGTGCTGCGCGCGGTCACCAGCGAGTGAGCCGCCCCGGCCGCCCGGCGCCTCCGACCCTGGCCCGCGGGTGCGGACGATACCGCCGCCGGGGGATAGGCCGCGCGACCCGGGCCGTGTGACCATCCGGACATGGATACCCCGTTGATGGCCTTCCTCGAGGGCGGGCCCCGCGATCTGCCCCAGCGCATCACCCGGATCACTCCGCCCGGTGTCGAGGTGAAGCTGCCCTTCCGCGGCGGCTACGAGCATTTCCGGATCACCTCCCGGCACCACGACACCCCCGAAGGGCGGCTGCCGGTCTTCGAGTGGGCCGGGCGGACCAAGGTCGCCGAGTGACCCGGGGGTGAGCCGCACGGGGCCCGCCGCGCGGCCGGTGTCGCGGACGGCCGCGCGGCGGGCGGGGCGGAGGCGTCAGCGGGTGTCGAGGAAGCGGTCGAGCACGCGGGTGCCGAACTCCAGCCCCGCCACCGGGACCCGCTCGTCCACGCCGTGGAACATCGCCTGGTAGTCCAGCTCCGGGCCGAGCAGCAGCGGCGCGAACCCGAAGCTGCGGATGCCGATCCGGGCGAACGCCTTGGCATCGGTGCCGCCCGACATCACGTACGGCACCGGGTGCGCCGCCTCGTCCTCGGCGCGCAGCGCGTCCGCCAGCGCCGCGAACGTGGGGCCGTCGGCGTCGGCGGCGATGGCCTGCTCGTGGTTGATGAACTCGCGGGTGATCTTCGGGCCGAGCAGCCGGTCGACGGTGGCGAAGAACTCCTCGCCGAGGCCCGGCAGCACCCGGCCGTCCACCTGCGCGTACGCCGAGCCCGGGATGACGTTGACCTTGTACCCGGCGTCCAGCCGCGTCGGGTTCGCCGAGTTGCGGATCGTCCCGGCGAACAGGCGGCCGACCAGGCCGAGCCGCCGGGCCTCCTCGTCCAGCCGGTCGTGGTCGATGGGGGCGCCGAGCGCCTCGCCGAGGCCGTCCAGCAGCCGCCGCACGCCCGGCGTCAACCGGACCGGCCACTGGTAGGAGGCCAGGCGGGAGATCGCGTGGCACAGCTCGGCGACGGCGTTGTCGGCGGCGGGCTTGGAGCCGTGCCCGGCGACGCCGCGCGCGGTCAGCCGCATCCACGCCGAGCCGCGCTCGCCGGTGGCGATCGGGTAGACGCGCGTGCCGGGCGCGGCGGTGACGCTGAACCCGCCCGACTCGCTGATCGCCTCCTCCACGCCGGTGAAGAAGTCGGCGTGCTCGCCCACCACGTGCCGCGAGCCGTAGTCGCCGGTGCACTCCTCGTCGGCCAGGAACGCCAGCACCAGGTCGCCGCGCGTGCGCCGCCCCTCGCGCAGCCGCTGGCGCACGGTCGCCAGCGTCATCGCCAGGGTGCCCTTCATGTCCACCGCGCCGCGCCCCCACAGGTACCCGTCGCGGACCTCGCCCGAGAACGGGTGCACGCTCCACTCGCCGGGGTCGGCCGGCACCACGTCCATGTGCCCGTGGACCAGGAACGCGGGCGCGTCCGGGTCGGTCCCCGGGACGCGCGCCAGCACGTTGGCGCGGCCGGGCGCCGACTCGACGATGACGGGGTCGACGCCCACCTCGTCCAGCAGCACCGCGATGTGCTCGGCGGCGGGGCGTTCGGGGCGTCCCTTCCCCTCGCCCTCGTTGGTGGTGTCGATGCGCAGGAGGTCCGAGCAGATGCGCGCGACCTCGGCGGCGGCCGTCGGACCGCCGGTCGCCGGGCCGGTCGCGGGGCCGGTCAGGAGGCCGCTTTCCTGCGGTGGAGCCTGGGTCATGAACCTGCCTTCCGTAGGGTTCCTGCGTTTTGTCTATGCGCTGACCTCGGTCAACGCCCGGAGCGACGCGCCCAGGATCTCGATCCGGTGACGAATAGATCAGGGGCGGGCCGCGCGGGGGACGTGGGGTATGACGCTCCCAGCAACGCGCCGGGTCGCGTCGCCCGGTGCCGACTGAGGGAGGACCATGACCAACCTCAAAGGGGCCGCCGGGCTGTCGGCGCTGATGCTGGCGGTGGCCGTCGCGGCGACCGGCTGCGGAGGCGGCGGGGACGGGAGCGGATCGGACGGGACGTTCGTCGTGGGCCACCCCGAGCCCGACCACCTGGTCCCGGGCAACACCACCAGCAGCTACGCCTTCGACGTGCTGAGCGGGCTGTTCGAGAACCTGGTGGGGCTGAGCCGGGACGGCAAGCCGGTCAACCAGGCCGCCGAGTCGCTGACCACCACCGATCAGAAGGTCTGGACGATCAAGATCAGGCCGGGGCAGAAGTTCCACAACGGGGAACCGGTGACCGCCGGGAGCTTCGCCGACGCCTGGAACAACGCAGCATATGGGCCCAACGCCTATGAGGCGAACGACTACTTCTCCCAGTTCCAGGGCTACGACGAGATCAACCCCGAGGACGGGAAGGCGACCCCCAAGACCAAGGCGCTGTCGGGCCTGGAAGTGGTGGACGACACCACCCTCAAGGTCACGCTGAAGAGCCCGTTCAACCAGTTCCCGCTGCTGCTGACCTACCCCGCCTTCGCGCCGATCCCCAAGGCGGGGCTCGCCGACCTCAAGGCCTACGAGGACAAGCCGATCGGCAACGGCCCCTACCAGGTCAGCGGCAAGTGGGAGCGCAACAAGCAGATCAAGCTGGTGCCGTTCCCCGGCTACACCGGCCA
Source organism: Spirillospora sp. CA-253888 (assembly GCA_050936435.1). Lineage (GTDB taxonomy): Bacteria > Actinomycetota > Actinomycetes > Streptosporangiales > Streptosporangiaceae > Spirillospora. The sequence goes on along the minus strand of JBNJMT010000001.1, from coordinate 376,789 downwards.
GCGCAAGCCGCGCAACAAGGGCGTGGTCTGGAAGAGCTACTCCAGTGCCGACACCACCTACACCGACCTGCGCGCCGGGCGCGTGGACGTGATGCAGACCATCCCGGCCGCCAAGGTGCCCGAGGCCAAGCGCCTGCTCGGCAACCGCTTCCTGCCGCGCAAGACCGGCACCACCGACTACCTGGGCTTCCCCCTGTTCGACAAGCGGTTCGCCAGCCCGGACCTGCGCAAGGCGATCTCGATGGCGATCGACCGGCAGGGCATCAACAAGGCCGTCTACAACGGCGACTACCTGGTGGCCGACTCGCTGCTGCCGTCGATCATCCCCGGGCACCGGCAGGGCGCCTGCGGCGAGGCGTGCACCTACAACCCGGCCCGGGCCAAGGAGCTGTTCGACAAGGCGGGCGGCTTCAAGGGGACGATGGAGCTGTACCTGTCCAACGCCCAGCCCAGCTACGCGCAGTGGATGCAGATCGTCGCCAACTCCCTCAAGCAGAACCTCGGCGTCGCCGACGTGCAGCTGCGCATCATCCCCGCCTCCGACTACTTCTCGATCCTGGCGAAGAAGCAGGAGAAGGGCCCCTACCGGCAGAACTGGGAGGCCGACTATCCCAGCGCCCAGAACTACCTGCAGAACATGTGGGGCGGCGCGGGCAACCGGATGGGCTGGAAGAGCCCGGAGTTCGACGGCCTGATCACCAGGGCCAACAGCGCGCCCGACCCGCAGGAGGCGCTGAAGCTCTACAACCGGGCCGAGGACGTGGCGCTGCGCGACCTGCCGCAGACGCCGCTGTGGACCTGGGCCGGGCAGGGCGGCCGGTCGGCGAAGGTGGACAACGTGACCATCACGCCGTACGCGTCCGGCCTGCTGGTCCACGAAGTGACGGTCAAGTAGCCCGCGGTGTGGCGCTACGCGCTGCGGCGGCTGCTGCAGGCCGTCCCCGTCTTCTTCGGCACCACGCTGCTGATCTACTGCATGGTGTTCGCGCTGCCGGGCGACCCGATCCAGGCGCTGGCCGGCGACAAGCCCGTGCCCGAGTCGGTGGCGGCGTCGCTGCGGGCCCGCTACCACCTGGACGACCCGCTGCTGGTGCAGTACGCCAAGTACCTGGGCGGCCTCGTGACCGGCGACCTCGGCGAGAACTACACCGGCCAGAAGGTGTCGGAGATGCTCGGCGGGCGCTGGGCGGTGACGGCCAAGCTCGCCGTCACCGCCTGGCTGTTCGAGCTGGTGCTCGGCATCGCGCTCGGGGTGTGGGCGGGGCTGCGGCGCGGCCGGCTCGCCGACACCCTGGTGCTGGGCGGCACCACGCTGCTGATCGCGGTGCCGGTGTTCGTGCTGGGCTACACCGCGCAGCTCGCGTTCGGCGTGCACTGGCCGATCCTGCCGTCGGCCGGCACCGACGAGGGCTGGCCGGTGAGCTACCTGCTGCCCGGGATCGTGCTGGGCTCGCTCGGCCTGTCGTACGTGGCGCGGCTGACCCGCGCCGGCCTGGCCGAGAACCTGCGCGCCGACTACGTGCGCACCGCCCGCGCCAAGGGACTGTCCAGGACGCGGGTGGTGGGGCGGCACGCGCTGCGCAACTCGCTGATCCCGGTGGTCACCTACCTCGGGGTGGACTTCGGCTCGCTGATGGGCGGCGCGATCGTCACCGAGGGCATCTTCAACCTGCCCGGCGTCGGCCAGCAGGTGTTCCAGTCCATCCAGCTGAAGGAGGGCCCGGTGGTGGTCGGCGCGGTCACCCTGCTGGTGCTGGTGTTCCTGCTGGTCAACCTGGTGGTGGACCTGCTGTACGGGCTGCTGGACCCGCGGATCAGGTACGAGTGACGGCGGAGCGCGCATGAAGATCGATGATCCGGCGGGACCGGCCGAGGCCGGCCCGCCCCGGCCCTCGACGGCCGCCGTGCCCGCCGAGGCCGTCGCCGAGGCGGGCGGCCTGGTCACCGGCCGGGCGGCGTCGCTGTGGCACGACGCCTGGTACGACCTGCGGCGGCGCGCCCTGTTCTGGGCGCCGGTCGCGGTGCTGCTGCTGGTCGGCACGATGGCGGCCGCGCCGGGCCTGTTCACCGGACGGGGCGAGAACGAGGGCTGCGACCCCAACATCGCCAAGCTCGGCCCGTCCGGCGGGCACTGGTTCGGCACCGATCTGGCCGGCTGCGACTACTACGCGCACGTGGTGCACGGCGCGCGCCCCACGCTGCTGATCGGCGTGGTGGTCACGCTGTTCGCGTTCGCGATCGCGGTGGCGCTCGGAATGCTCGCCGGGTACTACGGCGGCCCGGTGGACGCGCTGATCGCGCGGCTCACCGACGTGTTCTTCGGGCTGCCGTTCGTGCTGGGCGCCACGGTGATCCTGGTCGCCTTCCCCGGGCACGGCGTCGGCGCGATGACGCTGGTGCTGGTGCTGCTCGGCTGGACCACGATGATCCGCATCATGCGCGGCCAGGTGATCGCGGTGCGCGACGCCGACTACGTGCAGGCCGCGCGGCTGCTGGGCGCCTCCGACCGGCGGATCATGGGCCGGCACATCCTGCCCAACGCGCTGGCCCCGGTGATCGTGGTGGCCACCCTCAACGTCGGCAACGTGATCGCCGGGGAGGCCACCCTGGACTTCCTCGGCGTCGGCCTGCAGTACCCCGAGGTGTCGTGGGGCCTGCAGCTCAACCAGGCCCAGTCCTACGTCATCGACCACCCGCACCTGCTGGCGTTCCCGGCCGTGTTCCTGTCGCTGACGGTGCTGAGCTTCCTGCTGCTGGGCGACGCGGTGCGCGACGCCCTCGACCCGAAACTGCGGTGACCATGGACGTGGGCATGGACGTGGGCACGGACGTGAACAAGGACGCGCCGCTGCTGGAGGTTGCCGACCTCAGCGTGGAGTTCGAGGTGCGCGGCCGGAGGGTGCGGGCCGTCAACGGCCTGTCCTACACCCTGGAGGAGGGCGAGACGCTGGCGATCCTCGGCGAGTCGGGGTCGGGCAAGAGCGTGGCGGCCCAGGCGGTGCTCGGCATCCTGGACTCCCCGCCCGCCCGCGTCACCGGCGGGTCGGTGCGGCTGCGCGGCGAAGAGCTGCTGGACCTGCCCGAGCACCGGCGGCGCGCCTACCGGGGCGACCGCATCTCCATGATCTTCCAGGACGCGCTGAGCGCGCTGAACCCGGTGTTCACCGTCGGCGACCAGCTCGGCGAGATGTTCCGCGCGCACCGCGGGATGCGCCGCCGGGAGGCCCGCGAGCGGGCGGTCGAGCTGATGGAGCGGGTGCGCATCCCCTCGGCGCGGCAGCGGCTGGGCGAGTACCCGCACCGGTTCTCCGGCGGGATGCGGCAGCGCGTGATGATCGCGATGGCGCTGGCGCTGGAGCCGGACGTGCTGATCGCCGACGAGCCCACCACCGCGCTGGACGTCACCGTGCAGGCGCAGATCATGCGGCTGCTGGCCGACCTCCAGGACGAGCTGCGGACGGGCCTCGTCCTCATCACCCACGACCTCGGCGTGGTCGCCGGGATCGCCGACCGCATCGTGGTCATGTACGCCGGGGCGGTCGCCGAGCAGGCGCCCGCGGCCGACCTCTACGCCCGCCCCGCGCACCCCTACACCGCCGGACTGCTGGCGTCGGTGCCGCGCGTCGACCGCGGCGGCGGGAGGATCAGCCCGATCAGGGGCGCGCCGCCCGACCCGGCCGCGCTGCCGCCCGGCTGCCCGTTCCACCCGCGCTGCCCGCGCGCCGAGCGGGTCTGCGGGATCGAGGTCCCCCCGCTGGTCGAGGTCGCCCCCGGGCACGCCGCGGCCTGCCACTTCGCCGAGGAGGTGCACCATGGCGGCCGACCGACCGCGCGCTGAGGGAGCGCCGGACGACGGCGCCCCGCCGATCCTCCAGGTGGAGGGCCTGGCCAAGCACTACCCGGTGACCCGGGGCGTGGTCCTCAAGCGCGCCGTCGGGCTGGTCAAGGCCGTGGACGGGGTGGACCTGGAGCTGCGCCGCGGCGAGGCGCTGGGCGTGGTCGGCGAGTCCGGGTGCGGCAAGTCCACCCTCGCCAAGCTGCTGCTGGCGGCCGAGCGGCCCACCGCCGGGACCGTGCGGTTCGACGGCCGCGACGTCTTCGCGATGGGCCGCCGCGAGCTGCGGGAGCTGCGCGCCCGCGTCCAGATGGTGTGGCAGGACCCCTACACCTCCCTCAACCCCCGCATGACGGTCGGCGACATCGTGCGGGAGCCGTACGAGATCCACTCCGGGCTCGTGCCCAGGGCCGGGCGCCGCGCCCGCGTCGAGGAGCTGCTGGAGCTGGTCGGCCTCGACGCGGGCCACATCGACCGGTACCCGCACCAGTTCTCCGGCGGGCAGCGGCAGCGCGTCGGCATCGCCCGCGCGCTCGCGCTGCGCCCGGAGGCGCTGGTGTGCGACGAGCCGGTGTCGGCGCTGGACGTGTCGGTGCAGGCCCAGGTGATGGGGCTGCTGAACGACCTGCGGAGCGAGCTGGGCCTCGCCTACGTGTTCATCGCCCACGACCTGGCGGTGGTCCGGCACGTCGCCGACCGCGTCGCGGTCATGTACCTGGGCCGCGTCGTGGAGACCGGCGCGGTGGCCGACATCTACGACCACCCCACCCACCCCTACACCCAGGCCCTGCTGTCGGCGGTCCCGGTGCCCGACCCCGCCCACCGGGCGTCGCCGATCATGCTGGAGGGCGAGCCGCCGTCGCCGCTGGACCCGCCCTCGGGCTGCCGCTTCCGCACCCGCTGCCCGAAGGCCGCCGACCTCTGCGCCGAGCGGGTGCCCGAGCTGCGGCCGCGCCCCGGCTCGGCGCACCCGAGCGCCTGCCACTTCGCCGGCGAGGACGCCCGGGCGGGCAGCGGCTGATCGCCGTGCCCGGGCGGTCCGTAGAGTGGGGCCATGGCACGCAAGGGAAGGGCGTCCGGGCGCGAGCCGGAGCGGCACCGGGTCGCCGGCGGCGAGGCCGAGCTGCTGCGCGACACCGACCGCGACGGCGGCTGGGTGCTGTGCGTGGGCGGGGTCCCGCAGTCGTACGTGGACCTGACGGACCCCACCCACCTCGACTTCGAGTACATGAAGCTGATGGGCGACGTGGTGGACTGCCTCGGGCCCGACAAGGAGCCCTTCGACGCGGTCCACATCGGCGGCGCCGGGTGCACGCTGCCGCGCTACATCGCCGCGACCCGGCCCGGCTCGCGGCAGGTGGTGCTGGAGCCGGACGGCGAGCTGGTGCGGCTGGTGCGCGAGCGGCTGCCGGTCAAGGGCGTGCCGGGGCTGAAGATCCGCGTGACCGACGGGCGCACCGGCCTCGCGGCGGTGCCCGACGCCGCCGACGACCTGGTGGTCCTGGACGCCTTCGCCGAGGCCGCGATCCCGGCGGACCTGGTCACCGCCGAGTTCACCGCGGAGGCCGCGCGGGCGCTGCGGCCCGGCGGCGTCTACCTGGCCAACATCGCCGACGGGTTCCGGCTGCCGTTCGCGCGCCGCTACGCCGCCACGGTGCGCTCGGTGTTCCGGCACACGCTGCTGCTGGGCGACCCCGGGGTGCTGCGGGGCCGCCGGTTCGGCAACCTCATCGTGGCCGCGTCCCGGGCGCCGCTGCCGGTCGCCGAGCTGAACCGGCGCGCGGCGGGCGGCTTCGCGCGGGCCCGGCTGCTGGAAGGCGACGAGCTGACGGCGTTCATCGCCGGGGGCGCGCCCCTGCGCGACGGCGAGGACTTCGCCACCCCGGCCCCGCCGCCGCAGGTCTTCGGCAGGCCGTGATCGGCCGCGCGCGGGGAGGGGCCTGATGGGCGGGGCGGTCGAGGACTTCGAGGAGCAGCGGCCCCGGCTGCTGGGCCTCGCCTACCGGATGCTCGGCGAGGTGCAGGAGGCCGAGGACGCCGTCCAGGACGCCTACCTGCGCTGGAGCGGCGCGGACGGCGTCGAGGACCCGCGCGCCTGGCTGACCCGCGTGGTCACCAACCTGTGCCTGAACCGGCTGACCTCGGCGCGCGCCCGCCGCGAGACCTATCCGGGTCCCTGGCTCCCCGAGCCCGCCGACCCGGCGGTGCTGGGGCCGCTGGAGACCGTCGCGCAGCGCGAGTCGGTGTCGCTGGCGCTGCTCGCCCTGATGGAGGCGCTGACCCCGTCCGAACGCGCGGTGTTCGTGCTGCGCGAGGCGTTCGCCTACCCGCACGCGGAGATCGCCGCGATCCTGGACGTCAGCGAACCCGCCAGCCGCCAGCTGTACCGGCGCGCCCGGCGGCACGTGGGGGAGCGGCGCTTCGCCCCGGGCCGGGACGAGGCGCGCCGCCTGGTCGAACGCTTCCTGGAGGCGGCGGCCGGCGGCGACGTGGCGGGGCTGGAGCGCCTGCTCGCCGAGGACGTGGTCGCCTGGTCCGACGGCGGCGGCAAGGTCAGCTCGGCCCGCAGGCCGGTCCGGGGCCGGGAGAAGGTCGCCCGCTACCTGCTGGGCCTCGCCTCCCGCGTGGCGGTGCTCGACGAGATCGCCGTCGCCGAGGTCAACGGCGCGCCGGCGGTCGTCGGCCGCATGGCCGGGGAGGCGGCCTTCGTGCTGGTGCCGGCCTGGTCCGGCGGCGAGGCGGTGGCCTTCCACACGGTCGTCAATCCGGAAAAACTCCGGTCGTTGTCACGTTCGGGCGGCCCGTCCGGTCCTTCTCGGTGAACCTGGGAGGAACCATGATTCTCGTGACCGGAGCGACCGGCACCCTCGGCCGCGCGCTCGTCCCGCTGCTCACCGGACCCGGCGCCGAGGTGCACGGCCTCAGCCGCCGCCCCCGCCGGACCGAGGGCGTCACCTGGCACCAGGGCGACCTGGCCACCGGGGCGGGCGTCGCCGAGGCGGTGAAGGGCGCCGGGACGATCGTGCACTGCGCCAGCGACCCGCGCCGCTTCAAGAACGACGTGGCCGCCACCGAGCGCCTGGTGGAGGAGGCGCGCCGCCAGGGCGCGCCGCACCTGGTCCACATCTCGATCGTCGGCGTGGACCGGCACCCCTTCGGCTATTACCGAACGAAATTCCAGACCGAGCAGATCATCGAGAATTCGGGCCTGCCCCACACGATTCTGCGCACGACGCAGTTCCACGACCTGCTGGCCACGGCGCTGGGCCTGCTGTCCAAGGCGCCCGCGCTGACGCCGGTCCCGGCCGGGACCCGTTTCCAGCCGATCGACGTCGCCGAGGTCGCCGCCCGCCTGGCCGAACTCGCCCTCGCCGCGCCCGCCGGACGGGTCGCCGACATGGGCGGCCCCGAGGTCCGCACCACCGAGGACCTCGCCCGCGCCTACCTGGCCGCGCGCGGCCTCAAGCGGCGGCCGCTGCCGGTCCGGCTGCCCGGCGCGGCCGCCCGCGCCTTCCGCGACGGCGTGCACCTGGCGCCCGGGAACAGGGCCGGCGGCCGGACCTGGGAGGAGTATCTGGGCGGCTCCGGCACGGCCCCTTGAAACGGGCGCCGCGCGGCAATTGCCGACAGCCCGAATCGGGGCCCGGGAAATCGGCGGCACCGCCCTGCGCGATCGGTCTCCGCGCGACCGCCCGGTGTCCCATAATCGAGCGATGGAGTCGTCCACCCGAATTCTCATTCTCGGCATGGATTCGTCGGGGAAGGTGCTCCAGTTCGACCGCAACGCCGCCGCGGTGCTCGGCGCGGACGCGGACGGACTGCTGGGCGCGCAGGTGGACGAGCTGATCGCCGGCGCCAGGGAGCCCCTCACCGAGGTCGTGCGGCAGGGCCGCGAGCGCACCGCCGTGCTGCCGGTCGAGACCCGCCGCGGCGGCGTGCACGACGCGGTCGTCACCCTGCACCCGATGAACGGCGGCGACCCGGACCTCGCCGCGCTCGCGGTGGTCCGGGTGCCGGTGCCGCTGGCCGACCGCTTCCTCGACCCGGCCGTCATCCGGCGCGCGCTGCTGGACGACGCCCTGCCGCGCATCGGCGCGACCCTCGACCTCGACCTGCTGGCGCGCGGGCTGATGGACGTCCTGGTCCCGCACTTCTGCAACTCCGGCGCCCTGCTGCTGCTGGAGAGCCTGGTGGACGCCGACGAGCCCCCGGCCGGGGGCTCGCCGGTGCTGCGCCGCATGGCGATCGGCTTCGACGACGGCGACCCCGCCTGGGACGCGACCTTCCCGACCGGCGAGACCCTGACCTATCCCGAGCGCACCCCGTTCGCCCAGTGCCTGCGCACCGGCGAGCCCGTGCTGGTGTCGATGGACGGCGAGCAGGCCGCCCGCCTCGCCGCGGCCTGGCGGCGGCCCCCGGTCGCCGACCTGCTCAAGGGCACCTCGATGCTGCTGCTGCCGATCACCGGCGCCGACCGCGGCGTGCTCGGCCTGTTCGTGTGCCTGCGCGACCCCGCGCACCGCCCGTTCGACGCCTACGACGTCGAGATCGGCACCGGGTTCGCCGCCCGCGCCGCCATCTTCATCGAGAGCGCCCGCCGCTACGGCCGCGAGCGCGCCACCGCCCTCACCCTGCAGCGCAGCCTGCTGCCCACCGGCCTGTCGGCGCCCTCCCCGGTCGCGGTGCACCACCGCTACCTGCCCGGCAGCCGCCTGATCGAGGTCGGCGGCGACTGGTACGAGTCGATCGCGCTGCCCGGCGCGCGGGTCGCGCTGGTGGTCGGCGACGTCGCCGGGCACGGCGTGCGCGCCGCGGTCACCATGGGCCGCCTGCGCACCGCGATCCACACCCTGGCCGGGCTGGAGCTGCCGCCCGCCGAGGCGCTGGAGCGCCTGGACTCGCTGATGCGCACGCTGGGCGAACGCGAGCCGCACTTCGCCACCTGCGCCTACGTCGTCTACGACGCGGTCAGCGGCCGCTGCGAGGTCGCCAGCGCCGGGCACCTGCCGCCGCTGCTGGCCCCGCCCGGCGGCGAGGCGGTGTACGTGGACGTGCCGCCCGCGCCGCCGCTCGGCATCGGCGACGGCCGCCCGGTCGTCAGCCGCTCCTTCACCGTCGAGGACGACTCCCTGCTGTTCCTCTACACCGACGGCCTGGTGGAGAACCGCGCCCGCGACATCGACGACGGCCTGGACCGGCTGCGCGCCACCTTCGACCGCACCGGCGCGCCCGCCGCGCCGGGCCCGCGGTCGCTGGAGGAGCTGTGCCAGGCCGCCATGGACGGCGTCTTCGACGACCAGCACCGCGACGACATCGCGATGCTGCTGGCCCGGCTGCGCCGCATCCCCGCCGACGACCACGTGTCCTGGGAGCTGCCCGCCGACCCCGCCGCCGTGCGCCGGGCCCGCGGCCTGATCCGCGAGCGGCTGAGCGACTGGAAGCTGGACGAGCTGGCCGACTCGACCGTGCTGATGGCCTCGGAGCTGGTCACCAACGCGATCCGGCACGCCGGGGGCCGCGTCACGCTGCGCCTGGTCCGCGAGGGCGGCCTGGTGTGCGAGGTGTTCGACGCCTCCGACGGCCGCCCGCGCGTCCGCGGCGTCGACGGGGAGGACGCCTTCGCCGAGTCGGGTCGCGGCCTGCACGTGGTGAGCCGCCTCGCCGCGCGCTGGGGCGTGCGCCGCACCGGGGGCGGCAAGGCCGTGTGGTGCGAGCAGGAGCTGCCGTAGCCCGGCGCCGGTCCGGCGCGGTCTAGGGCGTGTCGTCAAAGTGTCATAGCCATAGAAGCAGGGCGGCGAGGGTGACAGCGGCCTGGTAGCTGGTGGCGGTCTTGCAGTAGCGGGTGGCGATGCCGCGCCATTGCTTGAGCTGGTTGAAGCAGCGTTCCACGACGTTGCGCCGCCGGTAGGTCTGCTGGTCGAAGACGGGCGGGCGGCCGCCTCGGCTGCCGCGGCGCTGGCGGTTGCGGATCTGGTCTTTGCGTTCGGGGGTCGTGTGGCCGATGCCGCGGCGGCGCAGCCAGGCGCGGATCGCGCGGCTGCTATAGCCCTTGTCGCCGACCACATGGTCAGGGCGCGTCCGGGGGCGGCCGGGACCCAGGCGGGGCACGCGGATGGCCGCCATCAGGTGCGTGAACTGCGTGCAGTCGTTGACGTTCCCGCCGGTCACCACCAGCGCCAGCGGCCGGCCCCGCCCGTCACAGGCCAGGTGGAGCTTGCTGGTCAGCCCGCCGCGGGAGCGGCCGAGCGCCCGCCGCCCCCTTTTTCGCCCCGGCCGCGTGCTGGTGGGCGCGCACGATGGTGGAGTCCACCGACACCAGCCAGTCGATGTCCCCGGCCGCGTCCGCCCGCGCCTGCACCGCCTGCAGCATCGCGGTGAAGGTGCCATCAGCCGCCCACCGCCGAAAACGCGTATGCAGCGACCGCCACGACCCATAGCGCTCCGGCACGTCCCGCCAAGCCACCCCCGAACGGAACTTGAACACGATCCCGTTCAGCACCCGCCGGTCATCAACCCGCGGACGCCCCATCACCCGCCTGGGCAGCAACGGCTCCAACACCTGCCACTCAGCATCGGTCAACTCATGACGACGAACCACACCCCACATCATCCACACCCACCGACCAACACGCAGGCACTTTGACGACACGCCCTAGCGCAGCACCGAGATGTGCACGTGGTCGTAGTGGTTCTGGGTGAGGCTGCCCCGGTCGCTCATCGAGCGCCAGCCGCCGCCCCGGACGTTCCAGATGTGCTGCTTCCAGATCACGTAGGAGATGCCCAGGCGCTGCGCGTTGCTGATGGCGTACTGGGCGACCTGGTCGCCGTGGCGCTGCGCGCTGGTCGAGGGCATCCGGCCCGCGGTGCTCTCCATGAAGTCGCAGGCCCGGCCCTTGCCGTGGTCCTGCGGGTCGCCGGTGCTCCGGTAGCAGCCGATCACCGGGAACGGGCCGAACATGGTGTTCAGCTCCACCACCACCGACCGCATCGTCGGCGTCATCATGTTGCCGGTGATGATCGAGCGCGGCTGGGTCACGTTGTCGGGGCGCCCGGTGACCTGCGGCTGCTGGCGCGGGGTGGTCCTGCGCCGCTCCGGCTGCGCCCCCAGGTAGGCGATCTTGGTGCCGCGCGGCAGGATCTTCTTCAGCTGCTTGCCGAGCTTCTTGGCGTCGGTCTTGGGCGCGCTCAGCACCAGCGCGTTGCCCTGCGGCATCCCGAGGGCGCGGGCCTGCTGGCGGGAGACCACCGCGTCCACGTCGCCGATGCCCATCGAGGCGTAGGCGCCGACGCGGACCTGGCCCGGCGCGTTGCTCCGGCCGGCCGGGACGACCTCGCCGAGCGGCAGCGACCCGTCCTGGCTCAGCTCGAACGACACCGCGAGCCCGCCGGTCGCCACCGTCTGCCAGAGCTGGTCGGACTCGGCGGTCTGGCGCGGCGCGAACGCCCGGAACGAGGAGGGGTCCACGCCCAGCAGGCCGACCCGGCGCCCGGCGACCTGGGCCTGCGCGGCGTCCACCACCGCGACCCCGGCCACGCCCTTCAGGCGCCGGGCGCGCTCCACCGCCTGCGGCGGCAGCGCGCCGGACCCGGCGATCAGCAGGTGCGGGGTGAGCCGGCGGCCGAGCGGCGCGACCGCGCCGGGCTGCTGCCGGGCGGCGTCCTGCTGGGAGACCGACACGAGCGTGCCGGGGTCGGCCCGCCCCGGGCCCGCCTCGCCCCCGCCGGTGTGCCAGGTGACCAGGACGGCCACGTTCCCGGCGACGGTGAGCACCGCCGCCCCGGCGATCACGGCGGGCGCCGTGCGGCCCCAGCGCAGGACGCCCCGGCCGTCACTGCCCGCCCCGTGCCTGCGCACCTGGCCCCCGCCCTCCGCCGATCTTTGCCTAGGCCCCCAGATCTTAGACAGCACCGCGGACACTGGCCAGGCGGGGGCGCCCGCGGAATCGGCGGGGGAGGAGCAGAGCGGGGCGTGCCCGCCCTAGCCGAGGGTCCGGCGCATCGCGGGGCGGTCCTTCCGGCGGCGCTCCACCTCCGTGAACCCGGCCTCGCGGAACGCCGACGCGATGCCGGTCATGGCGTTGTCGGGGCCCGCCGCCCGGCCCGGCGCGGGCTCGACGGGGAACCCCTCGACGATCTTCTGGTCGTGCCCGGCGGCGAAGTCGCACGCGGCGGCGATCATCTTCGCCTGCAGCCCCCGCCGCCGGTGGCCGCGGCGCACGTACAGGCAGGTGATCACCCAGGCGGGCGCGTCGTCGAGGGGCTTGGTGACCGGCGAGCGCCCGAGCCGGGGGTACTCGGAGCGGTCCCCGAGGCCCACCCAGCCCACGGGCTCGCCGTCCGCGTAGCAGACGAGGCCCGGGGGAGGGTCGCTCCTCGCGCGGTCGCGCAGCGCGTCCCGGTTGCCGTCGCCCCGGCCGACCTCCCACTCCTTGAAGGAGAGCCGCCAGTGCATGCACCAGCATCCGCGCGCGCCGCCGTTCGGGCCCATGACCTTCTCGAAGTCCTGCCAGGTCTCGGGCGTGAGCGGTACCGACGTGAACTCTGCCATGGTCGCGCTCCCCGCCTCCGTGCGGCTCGGCTTCGCCTGCTACCTAACCCGGCACGGCGGCGGGAAACCCGTGACCTCGGCGGCTACAGGCCGGCGGAGCGGCCGATGATCTCCTTCATGATCTCGTTGGAGCCGGCCCAGATCTTGGTGACGCGGGCGTCCATCCAGGCGCGGGCCACCCGGTACTCGCGCATGTAGCCGTAGCCGCCGAACAGCTGCACGCAGCCGTCGATGATCTGGTTCTGCACCTCCGAGGTCCACCACTTGGCCTTGGAGGCGTCGGCGGTGTCCAGCTCGCCGGCCACGTGCGCGGCCAGGCACTGGTCCACGAACGCCTGCGCCACGTCCAGCTTGGTGATCAGCTCGGCGACCAGGAACTTGTTGTGCTGGAACGCCCCGATCGGCTGCCCGAACGCCTGCCGCTCCTTGACGTAGGCGACGGTCTCCTCCAGCACGCCGCGCGCGTGCGCGACGTTGGCGATCGCGCACGACAGCCGCTCCTGCGGCAGCCGCTCCATCATGTGGACGAAGCCCCGGCCGAGCTCCCCGATGACGTGGGAGTCGGGCACGCGCACGTTCTCGAAGAACAGCTCGGAGGTGTCGGCCTCGGGCTGGCCGACCTTGTCCAGCTTGGTGCCCCGGGTGAAGCCGGGCGTCCCGGCCTCCACGCCGAACAGCGTGATGCCCTTGGCCCCCTTGGCGGGGTCGGTCTTGGCCGCCACGATGACGAGGTCGGCGTGGCCGCCGTTGGTGATGAAGGTCTTGGAGCCGTTGACCACCCAGGCGTCGCCGTCACGGACCGCGGTGGTCTTCAGCGCCGCGAGGTCCGAGCCGCCCGATGGCTCGGTCATCCCGATCGCGGTGATCAGCTCGCCGGTGCAGAAGCCCGGCAGCCACTTGGCCTTGGCCTCCTCGGTGGCCAGCTCCAGCAGGTAGGGGGCGCAGATGTCGGTGTGGATGGCGACGATGGAGTTGTAGGCGGCCGCGACGCGGGCCAGCTCCTCGCCGATGACGGCGTTGAAGCGGAAGTCCCCGGCGTCCTGGCCGCCGTACTCCTCGGGCACCTGCATGCCGAGGAAGCCCTGGCGGCCCGCCTCCAGCCACACCTCGCGCCTGAGCATCCGCTCACTGCGGATGTCCTCGTCCAGCGGCAGCAGCGTGCGCTCGACGAACTCCCGGACGGACTCCCGGAACAGCTCGTGGTCCGGCTCGAAAACGGTTCGGCGCATGGTCGTTCCTCCCGCTGTGTGGTGAAGTGCCGGATCAGTGTACTGAGCGATCGCTTAGGATCATCGGGTGACCGAGGACATGTGGGCGGACCTCACGGCGGGCGGCACGCCCGAGGCGGCCCGGCGGCTGCTGCTGGCCGCCGTGGACGCGTTCGCCGAGCTGGGCTACCACGGCACCTCGACCCGGCGGATCACGACGGGCGCGGGGATGAGCGCGGGCGCGCTGTACGTCCACTACCCGACCAAGGCCGACCTGCTGTTCCGGATCGCGGTCCTGGTGCACGAGTCGGTCGAGCGGACGCTCGTCGGGGCGCTGGCCGGGGTGGAGGGCCACGCGCCGCGCGTGCGGGCGCTGGTGTACGCGTTCGCCTCCTGGCACGCCCGCCACCACAGGGAGGCCCGCGTCATCCAGAACGAGCTGGGCGCGCTCACCGGCGAGCACGCCGAGCGCATCGCCGCCCACCGCCGCCGGGTGCGGGCCCTGGTCCACGACGAGGTGCAGGCCGGGACCGCGGCGGGGGAGTTCGACGTCGCCGACGTGGCCGGGACCGCCCGCGCGCTGGCGTCGCTGGCCATCGACGTGTGCCGCTGGTACCGGCCCGAGGGCCCCAGCACGCCCGAGGAGATCGGCGCGCTCTACGCGCACCTGGCGCTGCGGATGGTCCGCGCCGCCGGCTAGCGGACCCTCAGTCCCACCAGAACGACCACCAGGTCTTGCCGCGGATCTCCTCGGCGTACCCGGCGAGGGTGCCGGGCCCCTGGAACAGGATGTCGGGGCAGAACGCCCAGTGCTCGGCGGCGACCTGGAGCGCGTGCTTGGCGGTGACCGGCGGCGCGGCCACGCTCAGCTCCAGGGTGTTGAAGCCGAGCCCGACCACGCGCGCGCCGAACCGGTCCTCCCAGCCGCGCACCACCGCCGAGAGCGGCGCCGTCCACTCGTTGTGGTTGAGCGCGCCCTGCCAGCCCACGGCGGTGAGGGCGTCGGCCCCGCGCTCCACCGCCACCAGGCCGAGCGACAGGCCGCGCGGGGAGATGGAGCGGGCGTACCGGTCGGCGACCGCGCCCGGGTCGTCCATCAGCGCGCCGCGCGGCGCCGGGCCGGGGCACTGCCGCCCGAACGGCGCCAGCTCCTCGGCGTCGGCGTCGGCGGCCTGCTCGGCCCAGTCGTGCCACACCTCGGACATGAACGCGATCGGCGCGTAGTTGTCGATCTCGTCGACCGGCTCGGGCGCGACCTGCCCGGCCGCCCACGGCTGGTCGGAGTCGTCCAGCAGCAGCGGCCACAGCCCCGAGCGCTCGTGCTCGGCCCGCAGCCGCGCCCACAGCTCGCCCTGGACCGGCTCCTCGCTCACCCAGAACGCCGGGCGCAGGGTCAGCTGGCGCTGCGGGAAGCCCGGATCCGGCCAGACCACGTCCCCCGCCGGCAGCGGCACCGACAGCACCCGGTGCGGGCCGTCGTCGGCGAACAGCTGCGGCAGGTTGCCCGGCAGGTGCGGGCGAAGGTCGAGGTCATCCATTTCACGCCGTTCCGGTACAGATCATGCCAACAAGGATCTTGGCACTCCGGAGATGTTAACGGCGTCCGGGGCACCCGGGGGACCGGCCGCGAGGTTCGGTCCCCCTGTCCCGATCACGATCTGGTACCGGTCGGCGCCGGAGGGCGTCAGGCCCGGCCGGGCGAGCGCCGGCGCAGCAGCGCGCGGGCGGGCAGCAGCATCGCGGCCGCCCCGGAGCCCGCCACCGCCACCAGCAGGGCCGCGGCCGGGAGCGGCGGGACCGAGGGCAGCGGCAGCCCGGTCACCGCCGTCGCGAACGCCAGCAGCGTCACCCCGGCGATGAGCGCCCCGGTCACCAGGCCGGTGCCGAGCACGACCACGGCCTCCAGCCGCACCATGCGCAGCACCTGCCGCCGGGTCGCGCCGACCTGCCGCAGCAGCGCGAACTCCCGCCGCCGCGCCCCGGTCGCCAGCGCCAGGGTGGTGACCAGGCCGATCACGATGAACCCGGCGATGGCGGCGACGACCACCAGCGACACGAAGCCCTGCAGCCGCAGCGCCTCCGACTGCCGGGCGGCCAGCGCCCCGGCCGGCAGGACGCGGACCCCCGCGTACGCGGCGGCGACGCCGCGCAGGTCGGCGGTGCCCTCCACCAGGACCTGGTCGTCCAGCGACGAGGCGGAGTGCGCGACGGCCAGGCCGTGGGGCAGCAGCACGTCGCCGAACCCCATGCCGCGCGCGTAGACCGCGACGACCTTGGGCCTGACCCGCGTCCCGTCGCCGAGCCAGAGCGTGACGCTGGAGCCGACGCGGACGCCGGCCGCGACGTCCCGGCTGAGCGCGACCGTCGTGCCGGTCAGGCCGTCCAGCCGCCCGGAGACGACGTCGGGGTCCATGGTGCGCGCCGCGTCGGGGGTGACGCCCCGCGCCTCCAGCGTCCGCAGCCGCTCCTCGCCCATCTCGCGCACCGCCATGATCGCGGTGGTGCGCTTGACCGGGGTCGCGGCCCGCACGCCCGGGACGGCGCGCACGGCCTCGGCCGCGCCGGACGGCAGGCCGGGGCCGGCGGGCAGCAGCACCTGGTCGGCGCGGGTCCCGGCGGCGGCCTGCACCTCGGTCGCGCGGACCATCGTGGTCTGGGCGAACAGCTGCACCCCGGCGAACGCCACCGCCAGCGCCACCGGCGTGATCACCGAACCGGCGCGCAGCGCGGCGGCGGAGCCGGTGTGCCGGGCCAGCCCTCCCGCCACCGGCGACAGGCGGGCCACCAGCGGGCCGAGCACGCGGCCGCCGAGCCGGGCCAGCAGCGGCCCGAGCAGCGCCGTCGCCACGATCAGCGTCAGCACCAGGCCGGAGACCGAGGCGGCCGCGGCCTGCCCGGCGGCGGCCATCGAGACGCCGAGCGCGTTCAGGCCGACGAACAGGAACACCAGGCCCGTGATCCGCCGCCAGCGCGGCAGGCCGGCCGGCTCCAGGGACGCCTCGCCGAGCGCCTGCGCGGGCCGGATGCGGGCGAGGCGCAGCGAGGCCAGCAGACCGGTGAGGGTCGCGGCGAGCACGGTGGCGCCGAGCGCCGCCAGCGCGGGCAGCGGGCTGATCGACAGCCCGAAGCCGTCCGGGAGCACGCCCTCGGCGGCCATCGCGGCGTGCAGCCCGGCCCCGGCCGCCAGCGACAGCGCGCCGCCCAGCACTCCGGCGGGGACGGCCATCGCGAGCGCCTGCCGGACCATCTGGCCGCGCACCTGCCCGGGGGTGGCCCCGATGGCGCGCAGCAGCGCCAGCTCGCGGGCGCGCTCGCGGACCGACAGCGCGATGAGGCCGCCGATCACGATCAGCGCCGTCATGATCGCGACGCCGCCGAGCGCGGCCGACAGCTCGATCATCTCCGGCCGGGCGGCGGCCACCGCGCGGTCCTCGGCGTCGCCGCGCGCGTCGCCGGTGGCGACGTGCAGCCCCGGCCACTCCCGCCCGAGGGCCTGCCGGAGGGCGGCGGCGTCCACGCCCCGGTCGGCGAGCACCGCGAGGGCGTCGGCGTGGCCGGGGCGGCCGCTCAGCGCCGCGGCGGTCCCCGGCGCGAAGAACGCCGCCGCCGGCCCGTCCCCGACCAGGCCCGTGACCCGGTAGGGCCGCGGCCCGCCGTCGATCTGGAGCGGCACCGCGCCGCCGACCTTCGCGCCGGTCGCGGCGCTGAGCACGACCTCGCCGGGCCCCTGCGGGGCGCGCCCGGCGCTCAGCGCGTAGGGGCGCAGGGCGGCCGAGTCCCAGCCGTGCCCGGTGACCGTCGCACCCGCGCCGGTCAGGACGGGGAACGACACGTCCGCGACCACCGCCCGCACGCCGGGCACCGCGCGCAGCCGCTCGGCCGCCGCGACCGGGACCCGCGCGGGCTCGGCCAGCGGGCGGCTCTGCCGCTCCGGCGGCGACCCGAGCAGCTTGACGTGCGTCTCGACGCGCTGCGGCCCGGTGACGACCGCGGCCGCCGCGCCGTAGCGCTCGACCGGCGCGTGCGCCCGCAGCGCCGACTCCAGCAGCACCCCGCACGAGCCGACCAGCACCGCCGCGAACAGCAGCGCCGTGAAGACCCCGACGAAAATCCCCTTGGGCATCCTCACAGCGACTCCCAGCGGGCCGAGACGGCGGCGGGGGAGGGCGAGACCAGCTCGTCCACGATCCGGCCCGCGCTCAGGAACACCACCGAGTCCGCCCACGAGGCCGCCACCGGGTCGTGGGTCACCAGGAGCAGCGTCTGCCCGGTCCGGTCGACGGTCTCGCGCAGCAGCCGTAGCACCTCGCGCGCGGTGCGCGGGTCGAGCGCGCCGGTCGGCTCGTCGGCGAACACCACCTCGGGCTGGGTGATCAGGGCGCGGGCGATCGCCGCCCGCTGCTGCTGGCCGCCCGACAGCTCGGCGGGGCGGTGCCGCAGCCGGTCGCCGAGCCCGACCCGGCCCACCACCTCGGCCAGCCACTCCCGGTCGGTCCTCCGCCCGGCGAGCCGGAGCGGCAGCGTGATGTTCTGCTCGACGTCCATCGACGGGATCAGGTTGAACGCCTGGAACACGAAGCCGATGCGGTCGCGGCGCAGCCGGGTCCGCTTGGTCTCGCTGAGCCCGCCGAGGTCGACGTCGCCGATCCGCACCGTGCCCCCGGTGGGCCGGTCCAGCCCCGACGCGCACTGCAGGAACGTGCTCTTGCCCGACCCCGACGGCCCCATCACGGCGGTGAACCCGCCGCGCGGGAACGCCCAGGACACCCCGTCCAGCGCCCGCACCTTCCCGTAGGTCCTGCTCACCTCTTCCAGCCGCACCGCGCACGCCGTCCGCTCAGCCGTCAACACCGTCATCGACCCCTCCTGCAAAAGCCCTGCTCACCTGGTCGAACCTAGGTACGGCAAGGGGTCCGGCACATTGGCGCGATCTCCCGAAACGATGGTGTAGCCCGCTACACCACGACCGGGGTGCAGGCCCCGGCGCCACCGCTCCCGCGGTGACCTAACGTGCTCGGTGAGATGAGACCGCTTCTGAAACGCGTCGCCGACGCGATCGTCTACTGCGCGGCCGGCCTGCGCACCGCCCTGCCGGCGCTGCTCGGCCTGTGCCTGCTGCCTCTGGCGATCATGCTGTCCCTGACGGTGGTGATGCTGCCGTGGCTGCCGCAGATGGTGCGGCCGATGCGGGCGCTGGCCAACGCCGAGCGCCGCCGCGCCGCCCGCCTGCTGGGCCACGGGATACCCGAGCCCTACCCCGAGCCGCGGGGCGGCACGGTCGAGCAGGCCCTGGCCCTGCTGCGGTCCCCGACGACCTGGCGCGACGCCCTCTGGATGAGCCTGCACGGGATCACCGGCCTGCTCGCGGGCGTGGTGGCGGTCACGCTGGTGCCGTCCATCCTGTTCACGCTGTCGATGCCGCTGTGGTGGTGGGCGGCCCCGCCCGGCTCGCAGTCGGCGTTCGTGCCCCTGTACACCTGGGGCCAGGCGCTGACCCTGCCGTTCCTCCAGGCCGGGGTCAACCTGACGGCGCTGCTGCTGCTGGTGCCGCGCTTTCCCTACTGGCAGGCCCGCCTCGCCGACGTGCTCCTGCGGCCGACCCGGCGCGTCAGCCTCAGCGAGCGCGTCGAGCGGCTCACCGAGACCCGCGCCGGGGCGCTGGAGGCGCACGGGGCCGAGCTGCGCCGCATCGAGCGCGACCTGCACGACGGCACCCAGGCCCAGCTCGTCGCGGCGGCGCTGCGGCTCGGGCTCGCCGACCGCCGCTTCGACGACGACCCCGACGCCTCCCGCAAGCTGTTCCTGGAGGCGCGCGAGGGCATCGAGGACGCCCTCACCCAGCTCCGCGGGGTGATCCGCGGCATCTACCCGCCGATCCTGTCGGACCGGGGCCTGCACGGCGCGGTCCGCGCCCTGGCCGCCGCGCAGCCCATCCCGGTCGCCCTGGACCTGCCCGCCGACCGGGGACGCGCCCCCGCCGCCGTGGAGGCCGCCGCCTACTTCGTGGTCGCCGAGGCCCTCACCAACATCGCCAAGCACAGCGGCGCCTCCCGCGCCGAGGTGGCGGTCCGGCGGGAGGGGGACAGGCTGGTCGTCGCGGTGCGGGACGATGGACGCGGCGGGGCCGACCCCGCCCGGGGCACCGGCCTGGCCGGCATCCGTCGCCGGGTGGCGGCCATGGACGGCACCACCGGCGTCGACAGCCCCGTCGGGAGGGGAACGACCCTGAGGGTGGAGCTGCCGTGCGGATCGTGATCGCCGAGGACAACGTCCTGCTGCGCGAGGGCCTGGTGCTGCTGCTGACCAGCGACGGCCACGAGGTCGCCGCCGTCGCGGGCAGCGGCCCGGAGGTGCTGCCCGCGCTGCTGGAGCACCGCCCCGACGCCGCGATCCTGGACGTCCGGCTGCCGCCCGGCTTCCGCGACGAGGGCCTGCGCGCCGCGATCCGGGCCCGCAGGGAGATCCCCGGGCTGCCGATCCTGGTGCTGTCGCAGTACGTGGAGGAGACCTACGCCGCCGAGCTGCTGGCGGGCGGCGCGAGCGGCATCGGCTACCTGCTGAAGGACCGGGTCAGCCGGGTCGGGGAGTTCCTGGACGCCCTGCAGCGCGTGGCGTCCGGCGGCACCGCGCTGGACCCGGAGGTGGTGTCGCAGCTCATGACCACCCGCCGCGACCCCCTGGAGGCCCTCACCCCGCGCGAGCGCGAGGTGCTGTCGCTGATGGCGCAGGGCCTGGACAACGCCACGATCGCCAAGGACCTGGTCATCACCGAGCGCTCGGTCAGCAAGCACATCGGCGCGGTCTTCGCCAAGCTGGACCTGCCGCCCAGCGACAGCGGCCACCGCCGCGTGCTGGCGGTGCTCGCCTACCTGAACTCCTGACCGGCCGCCCGCCGGCGCCGGAACACGATTTATTCGTGCGGCCTTTCCCCTCCCCGGGAAACGTCCGCTGGTTTAGCCTTGCCGCAACACAAAGCGGGACCGGTCGGAGGAATTCCGTATGAACAGAACCGAACTCATCGAGACCGTCGCGGCCCGCGCGGGCAGCGACCCGGCCGCCGCGCGCCGGCACGTGGACGCCGTCTTCGACGCCATCATGGAGACCGTCGCGGACGGGGGCCGGGTGCTGGTGACCGGCTTCGGCACCTTCGACCGGGTCGCCCGCCCCGCCCGCCAGGCGCGCAACCCGCGCACCGGCCAGCCCATCGAGGTGCCCGCCGGGGACGCCGCCCGCTTCCGGATCGGGCAGACCTTCAAGAACCGCGTCGCCCAGGGCGCGGTCCCGGCGGTCGCGACGGTCGCGGAGACCGTCACCGAAACCCTGCCCGAGAAGGCGTCCGAGAAGCCGAAGAAGGGCAAGAAGGCCGCCGGGAAAACGGCGAAGAAGTCCGCCGAACCGGCAAAGCCCGCAAAGGCTGTAAAGGACGCCAAGCCTGCCAAGTCCGGCAAGACCGCCAAGCCCGGCAAGGCGGCCGCCGAGCCCGCCGCCAAGGCCGCTGCGAAGCCGGCCGGCAAGCCCCCCAAGGGGAAGGCGAAGGCCAAGAAGAAGAAGGGGTAGGCGGCCCGACCGGACGGCCGGGCGGTCCGCGCCGCTATGACCGTCCGGTGATATCTCCCCGCGCGGCCGGTATTTGCCCGGCCCGTCGCGGTGGCGCCAGCCTGGGAGAATGAAGGTCATGAGCAGCGGTTTTCCCGGCGCGGAGCTGTCGGACGAGGAACTGGACGTCGCCTACAACGTGCGGCGCAAGGCGGGGCCGGAGCTCTTCGCCCGGCACATGGAGCGCTACCGCGCCGAGTCCGACAGGGCCGTCGCCGGCCTGCCCGGCAGCCCCGGCGTCGTCTACGACGAGGCGAGCGGCGAGAAGCTGGACGTGTGGGGGACCGGGGAGGGGCTGCGGCCGGTCTTCGTGTTCGTGCACGGCGGCTACTGGATGGCGCTGTCGCGGCACGAGTCGGCGTTCATGGCGCGGATGCTGCACGAGCGGGGCGTCGCCACCGTCGTGCCCGACTACACCCTCGCCCCGGCCGCCACGCTGGAGGAGATCGTCCGCCAGGTCCGCGCGTCGATCGCGTGGGTGTGGCGGCACGGCCGCGAGCACGGCCTCGACCCCGACCGCATCGTGGTCGGCGGCAGCTCGGCCGGCGGCCACCTGACCGGGATGACCATGGTCGGCGGCTGGCAGGAGGACCTGGGCCTGCCCGCCGACGTGGTGAAGGCCGCGATGCCGTTCAGCGGCCTGTTCGACCTGCGCCCGATCACGCGCGTCTACGTCAACGAGACGGTCGGGCTGGACCTGCCGCGCGCCGCCGCGCTCAGCCCGCTGCTGCTTCCTGGCGAGCGCCGCTTCCCGGCCGTCATCGCGGTCGCCGAGCACGACGGCGCCGGGTTCCTGGAGCAGACCCGCCGCTTCCGGGCGCACTGGGGCCCGGGCGAGCCGATGGTCGTCCCGGACCGCGACCACTTCGATGTGGTCCTCGACCTGAACGACCCCGACAGCGCGGTGAGCCGGGCGCTGCTCGGCCTGTTCGACGGGCTTTAGCCGGCCATCAGCTCGGTCGCCTGGTGCCGGAGGTGGTCCAGCATCAGGCGCGCCGACGGCGTCAGCGACCGCTGGTCGGGCAGGGTGACCCCGACCTGGCGGCGCACCGGCTCCAGCGCCACCGGCAGCGGCGCGATCTCCTCGTCGGTGCGGGCCACCAGGTCCGGCAGCGCCGCGATCATGTCGGTGTCGCGGACCAGGGTGCGCACGGTCAGGATCGAGGTGCACTCCACCAGGTTGCTCGGCAGCGTCAGCCCCTCGGCCCGGAACAGCTGCTCCAGCTCGTGCCGCAGCGCGGTGCGCTCCAGCGGCAGCACCCAGGGGTAGTCCCGCAGGTCGGCCAGCGTGAGCCCGGCGCACGCGCGGGCCGGGTGGTCGCGGCGCGCCACCAGCCGCACCGGCTCGCTGTAGAGGGTGATCTGGCGCAGCCCGCGCAGCTCCTGGATCGGGTTGAGGCGGCCCAGGATCAGATCGATCTCGCCGTCCAGCAGCCGGGGCACCTGCGCGTCGAAGGTGGCCTCCTGGACGATCACGGTGATGCCGGGCCGGTCCCGCTTCAGCGTGGCGATGGCGCGCGGCAGCAGCACGTTCGACCCGGCGAGCAGGGTGCCGATGGTGACGGTGCCGACGTCGGCGTCGGCGAGCCCGGTGATGCGCTCCCCGGCCCGGCGCAGCTCGGCCAGCACCGCGCGGGCGTGCTCGACGAACGCCTCCCCGAACAGGGTCGGGGTGACCCCGCGCGGCCCCCGGGTGAACAGCTCCACGCCCAGGATGTGCTCGACCTCGCGCAGGCTGCGCGTGACGGCGGGCTGGGCGAGGTGCAGGTGCTCGGCGGCGCGCAGCACGCTGCCCTGGTCGGCGATGGCCACCACCAGCACCAGGTGCCGCAGCTTGAGCCGTCCGTTGAGCAGGTCGATCGCGCGCATGGCGCCTTATTATCACAGATTCGTCATATCTCGTTGGTTGACAGCGACAGTACAGGCATGTCTCGGCCGGGTCAGGAAGGGCGCGGGAACGCTTCTGAGCCCCCGCCGGGCCCCTTTGCGGCCCGTCCGGGCGCCCGCCGCCGGCGCCGTGAGCTGGCAGAGTGCCGGCCGCGCCGAATGATCAAGAGGCGCGGGTGGCCGGATACGGTCATGATCTTGGACTTGTCCATGCCGGGCCCCCGTGACACCTTGCTCGAGAGGGTTACCGATGATCTTCGGGAGGGCCCACCGCATGACCCGGGATCCGGAACCCACCACGTCCACGTCCCTTCGCTGGCCGACCTTCCTGCGGCTCGACCGTCCAGAGCTCGACGGCAACGAGATCGTCATCAAGGCCGGCCCCGTCGAGTCACGCGCGCGCACCCGTGGCGCCCGGTCGGCCCCGCTCGCCTACCTGTACGAGCTCGTCAGCGAGTTCGAACCGGACACCGAGGTGAGGCTGGCCACCGGTCACTACGACGCCGAGAACATGGTCTGGGTCTTCTCCGACGAGGTGCCAGGAATCGTCGGCATCACCCAGCCCACCTCGGCCTGACCCCCTGGCAGACCCCTGGACCGCGCCCCGCACGGGAGAACTCCGTGCGGGGGACGACCCCGCACAAGAAAGGCACCACCATGCCCAGCGTGCTCACCAGGCACCCCCTGCGCACCACCCGCGCCTTCCTGTCCCCCGACCACGCCGAGGTCGACCTGGAGGCGATGGCCTCGAACGAGGGCGACGAGCGTCCCTTCGGCTACGCCTACACCGCCCCGTGGACCGGCGAGGGCCCCGGCGCCGACCCGCAGGCCGGCCACTACGACCCCGAGTCGCAGACCTGGAAGGGCCCCGACGGGTACGACATCACCGCCGGCTACACCTCCTGGACCAAGACCGGCATCTACGGCGGCGACAAGTACATCGACGACCACTGCGCCTGATAGATGGCAGACACCCAGGCTGAGGTCCTGATCCTCACTCAGGACTTCGACCCCACGGTCGATCCGGTCGTCCGGAGCCTCACGGCGAAGGGCGCCCGGGTCGCCCGCGTGGACACCAGCTACTTCCCGCGCGATCTGACCTTCACCACCTCCGACTTCGGCGGCGAGCGCGAGCTCATGCGCTACCGGGACCGCGAGGTGGACCTGTCCCGGCTGTCGGGGGTGTGGTACCGGCGGCCGACGGCGTTCGAGTTCGGCGACGAGATGGGCGAGGCCGAGCAGGAGTTCGCCCGGTACGAGGGCCTGCACGGCGTCGGCGGCATCCTGCGCGGCACCGACTGCCTGTGGATGAACCGTCCGGACGTGGACTCGGTGGCCGAGCTGAAGCCCTACCAGCTGAAGCTCGCCAAGCGGCTCGGGATGAGGGTCCCGAGGACGCTGCTGACCAACGACCCCGACGAGGTCGTCCGGCTGGCCGACCAGGGCCACCGGCTCGTCTACAAGTCGCTGACCGGCGGCGTGATCCACTACCCGGGCGCCTACCCGTCGGGTCTGCTCACCACCGTGCTGGGCGAGGAGATCCACGACAACGCGCCCCGGGTCCGGCACACCATCTGCCAGTTCCAGGAGTACATCGAGAAGGCCTACGAGGTCCGGCTCACCGTGATCGGCAACACCTACTTCGCGGTGACGGTGGACTCGCAGGGCGACGCGGCGACCCAGGTGGACTGGCGGGCCGAGACCCAGCAGATGAAGTACGGCGACTACCGGCCGCTCCCGGAGGAGGTCGTCAAGCGGACGCAGTCCCTGATGGAGGAGCTCGGGACGGTCTACGCCGCCGTGGACTTCATCGTCACCCCGGAGGGCGAGCACGTCTTCCTGGAGGCCAACCCCAGCGGCCAGTTCATGTGGATGCAGAACGACCTCGGCCTGCCGATGTCGGACCGCATCGCCGACCTGCTGATGCGGGGAGGCCCGTTCCGGCGCGGCGAGGTGGAGCAGGTCGGCTACTAGATGAACGCCCACAGTGATGACCGCGGGGACGGCGCGCCGCCCCCGCCGGTCACCGCCACCGGGCTGACGGAGCCGCCGCGCGTCCAGGCGCGGCGGCTCCCGGCCCTGCTGGCGGGCGCGGTCAGGCTCGCCGCGGCCGCCGCGCCCCGCGAGTTCTCCTTCGTCACCGTCCTCCAGGCCGTCGGCGGCCTGGGCCTGGTGCTGCCCATCCTGGGCGGCCGGGAGCTGCTGGACCGCATCCTGGCGCCGGGCGGCGTGACCGACATGGGCGCCGTGCTCGCGCAGGCGGCGGTCACCCTCCTGCTGATCGGCCTGGTGGGCCTCGCCACCGCCGTGGCCACCGCCCGGGACGACGTCCTCAGCGAACTGCTCAACCGCTACGCCATGGGGCGCATCCTCGACGTCGCCTGCGCCGTCGACCTCGCCGAGTTCGAGCGCCCCGAGTTCCACAACCGGCTCGAACGCGCCTCGATGAGCGCCCGCATCCGGCCCCACCAGCTCGCCCAGGGCATCGGCGCGCTCAGCAGCGCGCTGCTCAGCACCGTCGGGATCGCGCTGGCGCTGGCGGCGATCGAGCCGCTGCTGGTCCCCGCCACGCTGCTGGCCGCCGTGCCGCTGTGGCTGGCCGGCCTGAAGAGCGGGCAGCTGCTGTTCGACGCGCTGTTCCGGCTCACCCCCGCCGAGCGCGAGCGCAGCTACCTGCTGGAGGTCCTGACCGGCCGCCGCCCCGCCAAGGAGGTGCGCGCCTTCGGCCTCGCCCCCTACCTGCGCGGCCGCTGGGAGCGCCGCACCGAGGAGCGCCTGGAGGAGATCCGGCGCACCGCGCGCGGGCGGCTGCGCATCACCCTGCTGGCCCGCGCGGCCAGCGGGCTCACGCTCGGCGCGGTGCTCGGCCCGGTGATCTTCTACGCGGCGTCCGGCGGCATGGCGATGGCCGACGCCGGAGCCGCGGTCGCGGCCGTGCTGCTGCTGGCCTCCCGGCTGCGGACCGCCGCGGCGGGCACCGACCAGCTGTTCGAGGCCGCGCCCTTCGTGCACGACCTGCAGTCGTTCCTGGCGCCGGTGGAGCGGCCCGCCGCGACCGAGCCCGCGCCGCCGCCCTTCCGGCGGCTCACCGTGGAGGACCTCGCCTTCACCTATCCCTCGGCCGACCGGCCCGCGCTGCGCGGCGTCGATCTGGAGATCCGCGCCGGGCAGGTGGTGGCGCTCGTCGGCGAGAACGGCTCGGGCAAGACCACCCTGTCCAAGCTGCTGTCGCACCTGTACCGGCCCCAGTCGGGGAGCATCCGCTACGACGGCGTGGACGTCGCGGGCGTCGACCCCGATGAGCTACGCCGCCAGATCGCGGTGCTGTTCCAGGACTTCGAGCGCTACCTGCTGCCGGCCGCCGACAACGTCGCGATGGGCCGCTGGGAGGACGCCGGGGACCAGGAGGCGGTCGAGCGGGCCGCCGTCGCGGCCGGGGCGCACGACCTGCTGGCCGACCTGCCCGACGGCTACCGGACCCTGCTGGGGCCCGAGTTCGTCGGCGGGGTGGACCTGTCGGGCGGCCAGTGGCAGCGGGTCGCGCTGGCGCGCGCCTTCTTCCGCGACGCGCCGTTCGTCATCCTGGACGAGCCCACCGCGACCCTGGACGCCCGCGCCGAGCACGAGCTGTTCGAGCGGCTGCGCGCCCTGCTCGCCGGGCGGACGGTGCTGCTGGTCTCGCACCGCTTCTCGACGGTGCGGACGGCCGACCACATCTACGTCATGGCGGACGGCCGGGTCGCCGAGCACGGCACCCACGACGAGCTCATGGCGAGGGGCGGCCGGTACGCCGAGATGTTCACCCTTCAGGCCGCCGGCTACCTCGACCCGGTCTGAACGCCGGCTTGAGCGCCGATCCGGCCGCGCCGGTCAGCGGGTGGCGATCACGATCATCCGGTTGCTGTCGGGCCCGAACGGCTCGCCCATCTCGTCCACGCCCCGCACCTCGGCGAACCCGGCGGCCAGCAGCCAGTCGCGCAGCTCGGTGAAGGTGAACAGGCGCACGAAGTAGCCGGTCTCGCGCATCCGGCCGCCACGGATCAGCGTCCGCTCGGTCACCAGCCGCCCGGTCAGCGGCTCGTAGCGGTGCCGGTCGACGACGCGGTCGCCGTCCCGCTCGACCACGCTGGCGTGCTGGAAGCGGGCGAGCATCCAGTCGCGACTCATCGTCTCGACCAGGAACCGCCCGCCCGGCCGCAGCGCGCGGGCCGCCTCGGCGAGCACCCGCCGGTTGCCGTCGTCGTCGAAGTAGCCGAACGAGGTGAACCAGCACAGCACCGCGTCGAACCGCTCGGTCCACGGCAGGTCCCGCATGTCGCCCCGCACGTAGTCGACGGCCAGGCCCCGGTCGGCGGCGTCGCGCCGGGCCCGCTCCAGCAGCGACGGCTGGGCGTCCAGGCCGGTCACCCGGCACCCGCCGGCGGCCAGGTGGTTGGCGATCCGGCCGTAGCCGCACCCGAGGTCGAGGACCTCCCGGCCCGGCTCCAGCTCCAGCAGCCGCTCCACGAAGGCGGCCTCCTGGTCGCTGTTGGAGTCGAGCAGGCCGCCGAAGAAGTGCATCCAGTCCTCGCCGAACACCTCGTCGGTGCCCGAGACCGCATCGGTCATGATCGTCCTCCGCGTCCGCCGGTCCGGCCGGGGCCTCCGCCCGCCGCCCGCACCGAATCTGCCAGCCGGACGGGCCCGTCGCCAGCCCCGCGGGCAAGAAAGATCATCCGCCTTTCCCGTTATCCCGCGATGGTGATAGCTCCCGTGGTAATCGGTATTAGACAGGCATATCGGCCGGGGGCATGATGCTGCTGACCGGACCGACCGTCGAGAGAGGACCACAGATGGGGCGGAGCGCACCCGCGCACTACGTGGCCGGGACCTTCCGGACCACCGGGGAGACCTTCCCCCTGATCGACCCGGCCGACGGGTCGGTGGTCGGGCAGGTGCCCGAGGCCACCCGCGAGATCGTGGACGAGGCCGTCCGCGCCGCGCGCGCCGCGCTGGACGGCGGCTGGGCCGCCACCGGTGTCGAAGAGCGCGCCGCGGCGATGCGCCGGATCGCCGACGGCATCCAGACCCGCTTCGACGAGTTCGTGGACGCCGAGGTCGCCGACACCGGCAAGCCGCGCGAGCTGGCCGCCACCGTGGACATCCCGCGCGCCATCGGCAACTTCCGCGCCTACGCCGACCTGCTGTACGGGCGCCCCGAGCGCGCCTACACCACCAGCGTCCCGGGCTGGAGCGTCGGCACCGGGCAGGCCCTGAACTACTCGGTGCGCCGCCCGCTGGGCGTGGTGGCGATCATCTCGCCGTGGAACCTGCCGCTGCTGCTGCTGACCTGGAAGGTCGCGCCCGCGCTGGCGGCCGGCAACGCCGTGGTCGCCAAGCCGTCGGAGGAGACCCCCTCCACCGCGACCCTGCTGGCCTCGGTCATCGACCAGGCCGGGCTGCCCGAGGGCGTGTTCAACCTGGTGCACGGGCACGGCTCCGACGCCGCCGGCTCGTTCCTCACCGGCCACCCGGGCGTGGACGCCATCGCCTTCACCGGCGAGTCGGCCACCGGCTCGGCGATCATGCGCAACGCCGCCCCCAACGTCACCCCGGTCTCCTTCGAGCTCGGCGGCAAGAACCCCGCGCTGGTGTTCGCCGACGCCGACTTCGAGGCGGCCGTGGACGGCACCGTGCGCTCGGCCTTCACCCACTCGGGCCAGATCTGCCTGTGCACCGAGCGCGTCTACGTGGAGCGCCCGATCTTCGAGGAGTTCGTCGCCGCGCTCGGCGAGCGGGCCCGCAAGCTGGACGGCTACGGCCCCATGATCTCCGCGCAGCACCGCGACAAGGTGCTGTCGTACTACCGCCTGGCCGTCGAGGAGGGCGCCACGGTGGTCGCCGGGGGCGGCGCCCCGTCCTTCGGCGACGGGCGCGACAACGGCTTCTACGTGGAGCCGACCGTGCTGACCGGGCTGCCGGAGACCGCGCGCACCGTCCGCGAGGAGGTCTTCGGGCCGATCTGCCACGTCGCGCCGTTCGACACCGAGGAGGAGGCCGTCGCGCTGGCCAACGACAGCGTCTACGGCCTGGCCGCCACCGTGTGGACCCGCGACCTGTCGCGCGCCCACCGGGTGGCTCCGCGCATCGAGACCGGCATCGTGTGGGTCAACTGCTGGAACCTGCGCGACCTGCGGACCCCCTTCGGCGGGGTCAAGGCTTCCGGGATCGGCCGCGAGGGCGGAGAGTACTCCCTGGACTTCTTCTCCGAGCCCGTCAACGTCTGCATCCAGATCTGAGAGCGAACCCTTGACCGAGACAGTCATCTCACCACTCGACCAGGCGGCCGACCGCATCCTGGCCGCCTACGCCACCGGCGAGCCCTGCGCCCCGGTGCGCGACCTGGTCACCTCGGCCGACGCCGCCTACGCGGTGCAGGACCGCATCACCGAGCGCTGGCTCGCCGAGGGCCGCCGGCTGGCCGGCCGCAAGATCGGCCTGACCTCCGCCGCGGTGCAGTCCCAGCTCGGCGTGGACAGCCCCGACTTCGGGATGCTGTTCGCCGACATGGCCGTGCCCGACGGCGCGGAGATCCCGGCCGGGGCCGTGCTGCAGGCCAAGGTCGAGGCCGAGGTCGCGCTCGTGCTGGAGCACGACCTGACCCACGAGCGGCACACCGTCGCCGACCTGATCCGCGCCACCGCGTTCGCGCTCCCGGCCGTCGAGGTCGTCGGCAGCCGCATCCGCGACTGGGACATCACCCTCGCCGACACCGTCGCCGACAACGCCTCCTGCGGCATGTACGTGCTGGGCAACCGGCCCGTCGCCCTCGCCGACGTGGACCTGCGCGCCTGCGGCATGGTGCTGGAGCGGCGCGGCGAGCAGGTGTCCACCGGCACCGGCGCGGCCTGCCTCGGCCACCCGCTGAACGCCGCGCTGTGGCTGGCCGACACCCTGGTCCGCGTGGGCCGCCCGCTGCGCGCGGGCGACACCGTGCTGACCGGCGCGCTCGGCCCGATGGTCCAGGCGGCGCCCGGCGACGTCCTGGAGGCCCGCATCGACGGGCTCGGCGACGTGCGCGTCGCGTTCGCGAAGGAGGACTCATGACCGACGTGGCGAAGTTCGCCGAGATCCTGGACCACGCCGTCCGAGACCGCCGCGCGATCGGCCGGCTCACCGACATCGCGCCGTTCGACGTCGAGACCGCCTATGAGATCCAGCGCGCGGTCATCGCCCGCCGCGAGGAGCGCGGCGAGCGCCTGATCGGCGTCAAGATGGGCTTCACCAGCCGCGCCAAGATGGTCCAGATGGGCGTGGACGACCTCATCTGGGGCCTGCTCACCGACGCGATGCTGGTCGAGACCGACGTGGACACCTCCACCCTCATCCACCCGCGCATCGAGCCGGAGATCGTCTTCCGGATCGAGCCCGGCGGCGGCCACAAGGTCGCGGTCGGCTACGAGATCCTCGACTCGCGCTACGAGGGCTTCAAGTTCACCCTGTCCGACGTGGTCGCCGACAACGCCTCGGCGGCCGGGTTCGGGTTCGGCCCCTGGCACGACCCGCGGGACGTCGCCAACGTCGGCCTGATCGTGGAGATCGACGGCCGGGTCGCCCAGACCGGCTCGTCGGCCGCCATCCTCGGCGACCCGATCCGGTCGCTGCGCGCCGCCGAGCGCCTGGCCCGCGCGGCCGGGACGCCGCTGCGGCCCGGCGACATCGTGCTGGCCGGGGCCGCGACCGCCGCGATCCCGTTGCCCAGGGGCGCCCACGTCCGCGTCACCGGCGCGGGCCTCGGCGCGGCCGAGGTGGTGACCCGATGAGCGACGCGATCCTGGTCGAGGGCAAGGCCAAGCCGCGCGGCCGGTTCCCGCACCTCAAGCGCGCCGGCGACCTGGTGTTCGTGTCCGGCACCAGCTCGCGGCGGCCCGACGGCACCTTCGCCGGCGCGAGCGCCGACCCGATGGGCGTCACCGACCTCGACATCCGCGAGCAGACGCGCGCGGTCATCGAGAACATCCGCGACATCCTGCGCGCCGCCGGCGGCGACCTGTCCGACGTCGTCACCATCACCACCTACCTGGTGAACATGAACGACTTCGGCGGCTACAACGAGGTCTACGGAAGCTACTTCGACGAGACAGGTCCGGCCCGCACGACGGTGGCGGTGCACCAGCTGCCGCACCCGCACCTGCTGATCGAGATCTCCTGCGTCGCCCACATCCCGCCCGGCAAGGAGGCCACGGCATGACCCTTCCGAAACTGGTCCACGGACAGCCCTTCAACTTCGACAGGTGGATCGACGAGCACCGCGACCTGCTCAAGCCGCCGGTCGGCAACGTGCAGGTGTTCGACGACGCCGGGCTGATCGTGATGGTGGTCGGCGGCCCCAACCGCCGCACCGACTTCCACGACGACCCGCGCGAGGAGTTCTTCTACCAGCTCAAGGGCAACATGGTCCTGCGCGTCATGGAGGAGGAGGGCAAGCCCCCGGTCGACGTGCAGATCAACGAGGGCGACGTCTTCCTGCTGCCGCCGCACGTGCGCCACTCGCCGCAGCGCCCCGAGGAGGGCTCGATCGGCCTGGTGGTGGAGATCCCGCGCGCCGAGGGCGAGCTGGAGTCGTTCGAGTGGTACTGCATGGAGTGCCACCACCTGGTGCACCGCACCGAGCTGCAGGTCCGCTCGATCGTGGACGACCTGCCGCCGGTCTTCCAGGCGTTCTACGACAGCGAGAGCGACCGCACCTGTGCCGACTGCGGCGCGGTCCACCCGGGCAGGCAGTGGCCCGACGACATGATCCCGACCACCGCGCCCCGCGCCTGACCCACCCCTCGCACGGCGCGCCGCCCGCCCGTTCCCCCCTCCACCGCGCCCCATGGCGGGCGGCGTGGCGGTGCGGCGGCGGCGCGCCCGCGAACGGAGGACCCAGTGACTGTCTTCGACGTTCACGCCCATGTGTTCCCCCAGCTCACCCGCGCCGAGGGCCGCACGCTCGCCGGCGCGGGCGAGCCGTGGCTGCGCGTCCACGGCGACGGCACCGGCATGATGATGAGCGGCGACCAGGAGTACCGCCCGGTCGACGCGGGACTGTGGGACCCCGCCCGCCGCGTCGCCGACATGGACGCCCTCGGCGTCGACGTCCAGGCGGTGTCCTCGACCCCGCTGATGTTCGGCTACGCCGCCGAGCCCGCCCGCGCCGCCGACTGGTGCGACCTGGTCAACGAGCGCATCCTGGCCTACTGCGCCGACGCGCCCGACCGGCTGCTGCCGCTGTGCCAGGTGCCGCTCCAGGACACCGCGCTGGCCTGCGAGACCGTCACCCGCGCGGCCGCCGCCGGGCACCGGGGCGTGCACATCGGCAACCACGTCGGCGACCGCAACCTCGACGACCCGGGCATCGAGGCGTTCCTCGCGCACTGCGCGGAGATCGGGATGCCGGTGCTGGCCCACCCGTGGGACATGATGGCCACCGAGCGGATGCGCGGCCACATGCTGCCGTGGCTGGTGGGGATGCCCGCCGAGACCCAGCTCGGCATCCTCGGCATGATGCTGGCGGGCTCGTTCGAGCGGCTGCCGGAGTCGCTGCGGCTGTGCTTCTGCCACGGCGGCGGCAGCTTCGCGTTCCTGCTGGGCCGCGCCGACAACGCCTGGCGCAACCGCGACATCGTGCGCGCCGACTCGCCCCGCCCGCCGTCGGAGTACACCGACCGCTTCTACGTGGACTCGGCCGTGTTCGACCCGCGCGCGCTGCGGCTGCTGGTGGAGGTCATGGGCCCCGAGCGGGTCATGCTGGGCACCGACTACCCGTTCCCGCTGGGGGAGAAGGACCCGGGCGCCACCATCCGGAACTGCCCGGAGCTGGACGAGGCGCAGCGGGCGCTGCTGCTCGGCGGCAACGCCGAGGCGTTCTTCGCGTCCGCGCCCGCCCCCGTCCCCGTCGCGGGGAACGTCCCGTGACCACGCCCGGCGCGACCACGGTGCGGACCCGCGCGGGCGGCGTGCGCGGCGGCCGGGAGGACGGCGTCACCGTCTTCCGGGGCGTCCCCTACGCCGCGCCCGCGCGCCGGTTCACCGAGCCCGCGCCGCCGGTGCCGTGGAACGGCGTGCGCGACATGCGCACGTTCGGGCCGCCCGCCGCGCAGCGCCCGGGACGCATGGCGTGGGTGCCGGGCCTGGAGATCGACCCGGCGGCGGGCCGGGAGAACTGCCTGACGCTGAACGTGTGGACGCCCGCCCTCCCCGAACCGGGGGAGGGGCCGCGGCCGGTGCTGGTGTTCCTGCACGGCGGCGCGTTCGTGTTCGGATCGGGCGCGCAGCCGATGTACCGGGGCGACGTGCTGGCCCGCGACCACGGCCTGGTCGTGGTCACGGTCAACTACCGGCTCGGCGTCCTCGGCTTCGGTCACGACGACCACATCCCCGCCAACCTCGGCCTGCGCGACCAGGTCGCGGCGCTGGAGTGGGTGCGCGACAACATCGCGGCGTTCGGCGGCGACCCCGCCCAGGTCACCCTGGCCGGGAACTCGGCGGGCGGCACCAGCGTGCTCGCGCTGATGGCCGCCCCGGCGGCGCAGGGCCTGTTCGCCCGCGCCGCCGCGCTGAGCCCGCTGCCCTACGGGTTCGCGACGCCGCAGAAGGCGCGCGCCCTGACCGGCGCGTTCCGGCGCGCGCTCGGCCGGGCGCTGCCGCGCTCGGCGCCGCTGCGCGCGGTGCTGGACGCCGAGGCCGACGCGCTGCTGACGCGGCCGCCGGTGGAGGGCGTGCTGCCCATCGCGCCGGTGGTGGACGGGGAGTTCCTGCCCCGCCACCCCATGGACGCGGTGCGGTCGGGCACGGCGGCGCGGGTGCCGCTGCTGGTGACCACGACGGCCGAGGAGATGCGGCTGTTCGCGGCGCTGGACCCGGAGAACCTGTCGCGGGCCGCGGTGCGCACTGAGGTGGTGTTCGACCGGCCCGCCGCCGAACTGGCGCGCTGGCACCGCGAGCACGGCGCGCCGGTCCGCCGGCACCGCTTCACGCACCGCTCGCCGCTGGTGCGCGCGGGCGTCGCGCTGGGCGCCGCGCACCTGGTGGACGTGCCGTTCTACCTGGGCACCCTGCACGACCGGCGGGTCGCGCCGCTCACCGGGAGCGGTCCGGACACCATCCGGCTCGGCCGCCGCGCCGCCGCGGCGTTCGCGGCGTTCTGCTCGGGCGCCGCGGACATCAGTCTCATCAGTGACAATTTCGGAAATTCAGTGAACGACGGAAGGGAGGGACGGCCATGCCGGACGCGCAGCGCGTCGCGATCATCGGATCGGGCAACATCGGCACCGACCTGATGATCAAGGTGATCCGGACCTCGAAGTCCCTCGAAATGGCCGTCATGGCCGGGATCGACCCCGACTCCGACGGCCTGGCCAGGGCCCGCCGGTTCGGCGTCGCCACCACCCACGAGGGCGTCGAGGGCCTGGTCGCCATGCCGGAGTTCGCCGACGTGAGCGTGGTGCTGGACGCCACCTCCGCCAAGGCGCACCGGCACAACGCCAAGGTGCTGGAGCCCCACGGCAAGAAGCTGGTGGACCTCACCCCGGCCGCGATCGGCCCGTACGTGGTGCCGCCGGTCAACCTGGAGGAGCACCTGGACGCCGGCAACGTCAACATGGTGACGTGCGGCGGCCAGGCCACCGTGCCGATCGTGGCGGCGGTGTCGCGGGTGACGCCGGTGCGCTACGCCGAGATCGTGGCCTCCATCGCCTCCAAGTCGGCCGGGCCCGGCACCCGGGCCAACATCGACGAGTTCACCGAGACGACCTCCCGCGCGCTGGAGGAGGTCGGCGGCGCGGCCCGGGGCAAGGCGATCATCGTGCTGAACCCGGCCGAGCCCCCGCTGATCATGCGGGACACCGTGTACTGCGTGGTCGGCGACTGCGACCACGACCAGGTGCGCGCCTCGGTGGACAAGATGGTCGCCGAGGTGGCCGCCTACGTGCCCGGCTACCGGCTCAAGCAGCAGGTGCAGATCCGCCCGGTCGCCGGCGACGACCCGCTGGCGGCGCTGGCCGGGGGAGCGGGCAACCTCGTGTCGGTGTTCCTGGAGGTCGAGGGCGCGGCCCACTACCTGCCCGCCTACGCGGGCAACCTCGACATCATGACGTCGGCGGCGCTCCGCGTTGCAGAAAGGCTGGCGGCCCGATGACCAGTGGGAAGAGCCACGAGCTGTACGTGCAGGACGTGACCCTGCGGGACGGGATGCACGCCATCCGGCACCGCTACACCGTCGACCAGGTCCGCGAGATCGCCAAGGCGCTCGACGCGGCGGGCGTGGACGCCATCGAGGTCGCGCACGGCGACGGCCTCGCCGGCTCCAGCGTCAACTACGGCCCCGGCGCGCACCTGGACGAGGAGTGGATCGCCGCGGCGGCCGAGGTGATGGAGAACTCCGTCCTCACCACGCTCCTGCTGCCGGGCATCGGCACCATCGCCGAGCTGAAGCGCGCCTACGAGCTCGGCGTCCGCTCGGTCCGCGTCGCGACGCACTGCACCGAGGCCGACATCTCCGCCCAGCACATCGCCACCGCGCGCGAGCTCGGCATGGACGTGGCCGGGTTCCTGATGATGTCGCACATGGCCGACCCCGAGACGCTCGCGGGCCAGGCCAAGCTGATGGAGTCCTACGGCGCGCACTGCGTGTACGTGACCGACTCCGGCGGCCGCCTCACCATGGACGGCGTGCGCGACCGCGTCCGCGCCTACCGCGAGGTGCTGGACGCCGAGACCGAGATCGGCATCCACGCCCACCACAACCTGGGCCTCGGCGTCGCCAACTCCGTCGTGGCCGTCGAGAACGGGGTGCGCCGCGTGGACGCCTCCCTCGCCGGGATGGGCGCGGGCGCGGGCAACTGCCCGCTGGAGGCGTTCGTCGGCGTCGCCGACCTGATGGGCTGGAAGCACGGCAGCGACGTCCTGAAGCTCATGGACGCCGCCGACGACATCGTGCGGCCCCTCCAGGACCGGCCGGTCCAGGTGGACCGCGAGACCCTGACCCTCGGCTACGCGGGCGTGTACTCCAGCTTCCTGCGGCACGCCGAGGACGCCTCGCGCCGCTACGGCCTGGACACCCGCGAGATCCTCATGGAGGTCGGCCGGCGCGGCATGGTCGGCGGCCAGGAGGACATGATCGTGGACATCGCGCTGGACCTGGTCGAAGGAAAGAAGAAGTGAGCACAGAGCAGGACAGCCGGGAGCGGGAAGCCCGCCGCCTGGACGAGGCCGACCCCCTCCCCACGCTGCGCGGCGAGTTCCTGGTGCCGCCGGCCCCGGGCGGCTCCCACGAGGAGGCGGCCTACTTCGCCGGCAACTCCCTCGGCCTCCAGCCGCGCGCGACCGCCGCGCGGCTGACCGAGGAGCTCCAGGACTGGGCGACCTACGCCGTGGAGGGCCACACCCAGGCCCGCCGCCCCTGGGTGGACTACCACGAGCTGCTGCGCGAGCCCGCCGCCCGCCTGGTCGGCGCGCTGCCGCACGAGGTCGTGGCGATGAACACCCTCACGGTGAACCTGCACCTGATGATGGCGAGCTTCTACCGCCCGCGCGGCGAGCGGACGAAGATCGTCATCGAGGACACCGCGTTCCCCTCCGACTCCTACGCGGTCGCCAGCCAGGCCGTCCACCACGGCCTGGACCCGGTGGAGACCGTGGTGCGCCTGACGCCCCGCGAGGGCGAGGACAACCTGCGCACCGAGGACGTCGTCGCGTTCCTGGAGCGCGAGGGCCACACCGTCGCGCTGCTGATGCTGGGCGGGGTCAACTACCTGACCGGCCAGCTGATGGACATGCCGGCCATCACCAAGGCCGGGCGCGCGGCCGGGGCGGTCGTGGGCTGGGACCTCGCGCACGCGGCCGGGAACGTTCCGCTGCGGCTGCACGACTGGGACGTGGACTTCGCGGCCTGGTGCACCTACAAGTACCTGAACAGCGGCCCCGGCGCCGTCGCGGGCTGCTTCGTGCACGAGCGGCACGTGCGCGACGCCTCGGTGCCCAAGCTGTCGGGCTGGTGGGGCACCGACCCGGCGACCCGCTTCAGGATGGCCCCGGAGATCGATCCGCCCGCCTCGGCGGACGCCTGGCAGCTGTCCAACCCGCCGATCCTGGCGCTGGCCCCGGTGCTGGTCTCGCTGGAGATCTTCGACCGGGTGGGCATGACGGACCTGCGCTCCAAGAGCGAGCGCCTGACGGCCTACCTGGCCGGGCGCTTCGCGGAGATCCCCGGCCTCGAGGTGATCACCCCGCCCGATCCGCAGCAGCGCGGCACGCAGCTGTCGGTGCGGGTCGCGGACGCGGGCGAGATGGTCCGGCGGCTCGCCGAGACGCACGGAGTGATCGCCGACGCGCGCGAGCCGGACGTGATCCGCTTCGCGCCGGTGCCGCTGTACTGCACCTTCCACGACTGCCACCGGGCCGCCGAGGCCCTGGCCGATCTCACCCGGAGCTGACCCGGGTGCCGCGGCTCCCCTCCCCGGAGGGGAGCCGTTCCATTTCCCGGATAACCGAACGGATATAGCGCAAGAGCAGACTGGTATTAGCGGCCGTGCCCCCGCGCCCCGATGATTTCCCTACCCGAATACGGGTGATAGCTCGGGGGAAGACGAAAGGGCACATCCGCATGAGGAGAATCCGTCTGTCGGTCCTGGCCGCGGGATCGGCGGCAGCCGTCGCCGTCCCCCTGGCCGCGAGCGCCGGGGCGCAGGCCGCGACGCCGAAGGACCCCTACATCCCGACCGTCTGCGGGGACCGGCGCCCGTCCGAGCCCGACCCCGGCAGCTTCGGGATGCAGTTGGACGGCACGTTCCGCCACCCGGCGCTGACCCCGGCCGGCGAGGAGCGGCACGCCTTCCCGGGCGGCGCGCAGGACCTGTTCCCCAAGACCAAGGGCTACGACCCCAAGTCGCACTCCTCCGGCCCGGTGAAACTGGAGGCCTCTTATCGGGGCGAGGAATTCACCCCCGACTACTTCCACTCCTGGCAGAACATCGTCGATTTCAACGGCCGGCGCTATCTGTTCCAGTACGACCGCAGCGAGGGCCGCGTCTACGACGTCACCGACGTCCGCAAGGTGAAGATCGTCGAGAAGCTGTCGCGCAACGACGTGGACGGCGACGAGAGCAAGGGCAACGCCTCCTGGGCCCCGCACGACATGTGGGGCGCCTCCACCATCCAGTGGAACAAGCGGCTCAACGCCTACGTCATGGTGCAGAGCTTCGAGGCCAAGCGCCAGGTGGACGAGCTCGGCGACGGCGTCGACAAGAGCAAGTTCAACAACCCCGCCGGCGTCGCCGCGCTGCGCAAGAAGATCGCCTTCAAGGGCTTCAAGGTCTACCGCCTGGACGGCCCCCGCAAGAAGGACTGGAAGCTGCTGGCCACCGTCAGCACCGACGCGACCCAGCGCGACCCCCTCAACAGCGACATGAGCAGGCCCCAGCAGGGCTCGGGCTCGCTGGACGTGCCGTACTACACCGGCGACAAGTACATGTTCATCGCGACCGCGCCGCGCGACTCGTGGGGCAACAACGAGGTCCCGACGCACCTGTACTCGGCCGGCTACCAGTCCTGGGACATGTCGGACCCGGCCCACCCGCGCAAGCTCGGCGAGTGGCACCTGCCCGGCCAGGTGAAGGGCGAGGAGGCCGCGTACCGGAAGAACCCGCGCTGCGGCAACCAGACCTCCTGGATGGGCGCGCGGATGCCGCTGTTCATCCCCAAGCCGGTCGAGGAGGGCGGCAGGTACGCCTTCGCGGCCCAGGGCGGCTTCGGCTTCTCGGTGCTGGACATCTCGAACCCGGCCCAGATGAAGACGGTCTCGCACATCGACCTGCCCCAGTCGGTGGGCGGCACCGAGGCCGACAACGTGGACGTCTCCCAGTACGCCAGGACCGGCATGGTCTACGTCAGCGGCTACCCGCTGGGCGAGGACTGCCACGAGCCGTACAAGGAGGTCTTCCAGGTCGACGTCCGGAACCCGGCCAGCCCGCGCATCGTGGGCGCCCTGCCCCGGCCCACCCCGCCGAAGGGCGCGGGCTACACCGACTACTGCCAGCGCGGCGGCAGCTTCGGCCCCAAGCGGAGCGGCTACTACACCTCGCCCGGCACCCCGCCGAACGGCCTGCTGGCCTACGGCTTCTACAACGCCGGAGTGCAGTTCTACGACACGCGCGACATCCGGCGCCCGAAGATCGTCGGCCAGTTCGTGCCGCAGGGCTACAGCCCGCGCGTCCCGGACTGGGCCCTGGGCAACCAGACCCACGGCACCTACGTGGAGTGGGACCGCAAGATCGTCTGGGTGTTCACCAACGACGGCATCTACGCGGTGAGCGCCAAGAAGCTGATCGGCAAGCCCAACCTGGGCGCGCCGAAGACGCCGTTCCGCAACAGCACCCTGTAGCGGCCGGCCCGGCCGAGCCCCCCGGGGAGGTCCCCGGAACCCCCTGACCCCCGGCGCCGCCGGGGGTCAGGGCGGTTTGCCGAGGTAGATCACCTTTGCCGGAAAGGTGACCCGGACACGCCCCGCGGAAGCTGTTGCGGGACGCGACCGGTGGGGTAGAGTTGACGTGTTGCAGTCGTGTTTCCTCG
This sequence comes from Spirillospora sp. CA-253888, assembly GCA_050936435.1. Classification (GTDB taxonomy): domain Bacteria; phylum Actinomycetota; class Actinomycetes; order Streptosporangiales; family Streptosporangiaceae; genus Spirillospora. Next base: position 337,125 of record JBNJMT010000001.1, on the reverse strand, counting down.
TACGTTTTGTTTAATTAAGCGCCCGCGGAAGTTTCGTGACAGCGGGCGTTTTTGCTTCTCCGGGTGACCGGCGGATGCGAGAACAAGGTCCGCGCGCAGCCCGGTCGCCGAAGTGGTGGCCGGTGAAGTATCACCCCTAAGGAGAAGATCATGGCTGAAGGCACCGTGAAGTGGTTCAACGCCGAAAAGGGCTTCGGCTTCATCGCCCCCGACGGTGGCGGCCCGGACGTGTTCGTCCACTACTCGGCCATCGCCACCCAGGGCTACCGCAGCCTCGAGGAGAACCAGCGCGTCGGCTTCGAGATCACGCAGGGCCAGAAGGGCCCGCAGGCCGAGGGCGTCTACCCTCTGTAACTTGAAGCCCCGGCCCGGGGGCTCGCCTGGCGGCTCGCCCCCGACCGTGTCTTTGCGAGTGCCAATCGCTTCGCGATCTGGCGCGGTGAAGCTCGCCTCCGGCATCGCTGCACCACGCCAGTTCGGGCACTCGCGCGGCGGCTGAGGTTCTTGAGCCGGGTCCCAGGACCGGCGCTCGACGTCACGGCGGTCGGAAGCTTTTGCTTCCGGCCGCCGTTCGCGTTTCCCAGCGTCCACTTCCGCCGACCGAGTTCGGAGTTCACATCCGGACGCGGCGCGACGCCGGGCGCAGCACCCGCCGGGCCGGGCGGAACACCCGCAGCAGCTCCGCCCCGATGTAGACCCCCGCCCCGATCGCCAGCGCCGTCGCCAGCGACTCGGCCAGCACCAGCCCGCCCTTGCCCGTGTTGCCGCTGGTCAGCTCCAGCATCCCCCGGTACATCAGGGTCCCGGGCATCAGCGGCGCCACGCACGGCGTCACCAGGACCAGCGCGGGCACGTCGCGGAACCTGGCCAGGGCCGTGCCCAGCGCCCCGATCACCGTCGCCGCCACGAAGGTGGCGGGCGCGGCGGGCAGGGCCAGCTCCCGCAGCTCCACGTAGGTCCCCCAGCTCAGGATCCCGCCCAGGGCGATCACCAGCAGGTGGTCGCGGGTCACCAGGTGGTAGACCGCGAACGCCAGCGCGATCGCGGCCGCGCCCAGCGTCTGGGCCGCCGCCACCGACGACGGCGCCGAGGGCAGGTTCTGCAGCGAGATCGGCACGCCGAGGCGGGCCGCCACGTAGGTCACCGAGCCGATGCCGCTCAGGATCGCGGTGATGATGAACAGGACCTCCACCAGGCGGGTGGTGCCCGTCACCAGGTCACCGGCGATCCCGTCCTGCATCGACACCACCAGCGCACGCCCGGGGATCAGGGCGATCACCACCCCGATGATCACCGTGCCGGACCGCACCGGCGCGTCCACCGACAGCAGCAGCACCGTCACCAGGGTCCCGATCGCGGCGGCGAGGGCCATCTGGAAGAAGTCCGCGATCCCGCGCCGCCCGAGCCACGCGCCCGTGCGGTCGCCCAGCAGCGTCGCCAGGAACGCCGCCGACGCCGCCACCGCCCCGCCGCCCACCAGCACCGCGCCCGCCGCGCCGAGGCACGACAGGGCGACCGCCAGCGCCCAGTTCGGATAGGCCGTGGACCGCCCGATGATGTCGCTCAGCGCGAACTTCGCCTGCTGGAGGGTCAGCTTCTTGGCGGTCGCGTCGCGCACCAGGCGGTGCACCGCCACCAGGCGGGTGTAGTTCGCCAGCCGCCGGCGCACCCGCCGCTCGGCGGTGACCGGCGGCCGGCCGCCCCGGGGGAGGTAGGAGATCCCGACGGCCGCCAGCGTCACGTTCACCTCGGGGTGGGGCAGCCCGTAGGCCCGGGAGAGCCGCGACACCGCGAGGTCCACGGCCTCGGCGGTCTCGCCGCCCGCCAGCATCAGCTCCCCGACGCGCAGCGCCAGGTCCATGGTCGCGTACGCCTGGCCGCCGACGCCGGGCGTCTGGCCGCCGCGCAGGGCCGCCTCCATCGCGGCGTACTCGTCACTGATGGGCTCCTGCCGGTCCGCCGTCACGCCGGTGGAGCCTAACCGGGACGATCTCGCAGGTCAGCGGGGCTCAGGGGCCATGGTCGAGTCTTTGCCGAGGCGCTCGCCCGAGCGCAGCCGGTCCAGGCCGAGCCAGATGAACTCGACCGCCATCTGCTCGGCCTTCTCACGCAGGGTGTCGGGGTGCTCCAGCCACCACGACACCATCGACAACATCGATCCGTACATCAGCGGCACCAGCAGGCGCGCCCGGTGCTCGTTGACGGCGAGCTCGGCCGGGGTCAGCGCCGGGTCCCGGCGGCGGCGGCGCAGCAGCAGGTCGGCGAACGCGACGCCGAGGCGGTCGCGCAGGTCGCGCAGCTCCAGGCCCACCTCGGCCTTGTCCAGGTGCCGCACCACCAGGTTCCACGCGTCGGGCTCGGCGGTCGCGTAGTCGAACAGGACCCGCACCATGGCCCGGATCCCGTCCACCGAGCTCTGCTCGGCCAGCACCGCCGCGTTCAGGCGGCCGGTCAGCTCGGTCACGATGCTCGCGGTGACCTCGGCGAACAGCTCCTCCTTGGAGGCGAAGTGCTGGTACAGCAGCGCCTTGGAGACCTGGGCGGCGCCCGCGACGTGCTCCATCTGCGTCAGGTGGTAGCCGCGCCGCCCGAACTCGGTCAGCGCGACCTGGAGCAGTTGCTCGCGGCGCCGGGCGTACGGCATCCGCCGCCGCGCGCCCGGCCCCGCGTCCCCCGTGGTGTTCGTCATCAACCGGTGAACTTACCCAGTTCGGCGCGCGCCACCGAGCGCACGTGCACCTCGTCGGGCCCGTCGGCCAGCCGCAGGGTGCGGAGGCCCGCCCACATCTGGGCCAGCGGGGTGTCGTCGGACACGCCGGCGCCGCCGTGCACCTGGATGGCGCGGTCCACGACCTCCAGCGCGACCCGGGGCGCGACGACCTTGATCGCGGCGACCTCGGAGCGGGCGGCCTTCACGCCGTGCTTGTCGATCAGCCAGGCGGTCTTGAGGGTGAGCAGCCGGGCCTGCTCGATCGCCATGCGCGACTCGGCGATCTGCTGCCGGACCACGCCCTGGGCGGCCAGCGGCTTGCCGAACGCGACGCGGTCCACCGCCCGCCGGCACATCAGCTCCAGCGCCCGCTCGGCCATGCCGATGGCCCGCATGCAGTGGTGGATGCGGCCGGGCCCGAGGCGCGCCTGGGCGATGGCGAAGCCGCCGCCCTCCTCGCCGATCAGGTTCTCCACCGGCACGCGCACGTCGGTGAAGCGGATCTCGCAGTGGCCGTGCTGGTCGGAGTAGCCGAACACGGGCAGCGGCCGGACGATCTCCACGCCGGGGGCGTCCATCGGCACCAGCACCATCGACTGCTGCAGGTAGGGGTGGCCCTCGGGGTCGGTCTTGCCCATCACGATCATGATCTTGCAGCGCGGGTCGGCCGAGCCGCTGATCCACCACTTGCGGCCGTTGATCACGTAGTGGTCGCCGTCGCGCACGATGCTGGTGGCGATGTTGGTGGCGTCGGAGGAGGCGACCTCCGGCTCGGTCATCGCGAACGCCGAGCGGATCTCGCCGTCCAGCAGCGGCTCCAGCCAGCGCTTCTTCTGCTCGGCGCTGCCGAACAGGTGCAGCACCTCCATGTTGCCGGTGTCGGGGGCCGCGCAGTTGGTGGCCTCGGGGGCCAGGTGCGGGGAGCGGCCGGTGATCTCGGCCAGCGACGCGTAGTCGGTGACGGTCAGGCCGTGCGCCGGGTCGGTCGCGTCGGGCAGGAACAGGTTCCACAGGCCGCGCCGCCGGGCCTCGGCCTTGAGGTCCTCCACGACCGGTGGGACGGTGTGCTCCTCGCCCCGGGCGCGCAGCTCGCGCCGCTGCTCGGCGTAGACCGGCTCGGCCGGGTAGACGTGGGAGTCCATGAATTCCTGGAGGCGCCCGTGGTAATCGCGGGCCCGCTCGCTCAAACCGAAGTCCATTCGACTACAGTAACTGACTCGTCAGTTACTTGCGATGGGGAGGGTCCATGACCGCGGGCAAGGTCGCTTTGATCACCGGTGGGTCCAACGGCATCGGCGCGGCGGTGGCGCGGCGGCTGGCCGAGGAGGGTTGGCGCCTCGTGCTCGCCGACGTCGACGCCGAGCGCGGCACGGCGCTGGCGGGCGAACTGGAGGGCGCGTTCGTGCGCTGCGACGTGCGCGAGCCCGGCGACAGCGCGCGGGCCGTCGCGGCGGCCGTGGACGGCTTCGGCGGGCTGGACCTCGCGTTCCTCAACGCCGGGGTCGCCAGCGGCTGCGGCCTGGACGCCGACTTCGACCCCGACAAGTACCGCCGCGCCATGGGCATCAACCTGGACGGCGTCGTCTACGGCGTGCACGCCGCGCTGCCCGCCCTGCGCGCCCGCGGCGGCGGCGACATCATCGCCACCGCCAGCATGGCCGGGCTCACCGCCACCCCCTTCGACCCGATCTACGGGGCCAACAAGGCGGCGGTGGTCGGCCTGGTCCGCGCCCTCGGCCCCGCGTACGCGGGGGAGGGCGTGCGCGTCAACGCCCTGTGCCCCTCCTTCGCCGACACCGACATCCTCGTCCCGCTGAAGGAGCACCTGGAGTCGACGAACTTCCCGATTCTCCAGGTCGCCGACGTGGTGGAGGCGTTCTTGGGCATCCTGAACGGGGACGGCACCGGAGAGGCGTGGTTCGTGGTGCCCGGCCGCGAGTCCGGGCCCTTCACCTTCCGCGGCGTCCCCGGCCCCCGCTGACCGCCCCCCAGAACCCCGTAACGGAGAAGAGAGACATGCGCGCGATCCAGATCACCGAGTTCGGCGGCCCCGAGGTCCTCACCGCGACCGAGCTGCCCGACCCGGTCGCCGGCCCCGGCCAGGTGCTCATCGACGTCTCCCGCGCCGGCATCAACTACGCCGACACCCACCAGGCCGAGAACAGCTACCTGGCCAAGGCCGAGCTGCCCCTGGTCCCCGGCGGCGAGGCGGTCGGCCGCACCGCCGACGGCCGCCGCGTGGTCGCGCTGCTGGGCACCGGCGGCTACGCCGAGAAGGCCGTGGCGCCGGAGGCGCTGGCCTGGGAGGTGCCCGACGGCATCGACGACGTGACCGCCCTCGGCATGGTCGTGCAGGGCGCGTCGGCGTGGCTGCTGCTGCGCCGCAGCGTGCACCTCGCGGCCGGCGAGTCGGTCGTGGTGCACGCCGCCGCCGGGGGCGTGGGCACCCTGGCGGTGCAGCTCGCCAAGGCGTGGGGCGCGGGCCGGGTCATCGCGACCGCCTCCTCGCAGGACAAGCGCGACCTGGCGCTGGAGCTGGGCGCCGACGTCGCGATCGACGCCAACGAGCCCGACATGAAGTCGGCCCTCATCGAGGCCAACGGCGGCCGCCGCGTGGACGTGGTGCTGGAGATGACCGGCGGCACCGTCACCGACCAGAGCCTGCAGGCGCTGGCTCCCTTCGGCCGCCTGGCCTTCTACGGCATGGCCTCGCGCAAGCCCCCGAAGCCGGTGCAGCCCGCCAACCTCATGAAGTACTCCACCACCGTCGCCGGGATGTGGCTGGCGCACGTGTTCCAGCTGCCGGGCGACGTGATGCGCGGCGCGCTGGACGAGTTGTTCGGCCTGGCCGCCCGCGGCGACCTGCGCGTGGTCGCCGGCGGCGAGTACGGCCTCGGCGAGGTGCGCAAGGCGCACGAGGAGCTGCGCGCCCGCCGCACCACCGGCAAGCTGGTGCTCGACCCGTCCCGCTGACCGGGAACGTTCCCGGGCGGCAGGTCCGCCGCCCGGGGACGGGTCAGCCGACCAGGCCGTTCTCGTAGGCGAACACGACCGCCTGCGTGCGGTCGCGCAGCCCGAGCTTGGTCAGCACGTGCCCGACGTGGGTCTTGACGGTCTGCTCGGCCAGCACCAGCTCGCCCGCGATCTCGGCGTTGGACAGCCCGCGCGCGATGAGCCGCAGCACGTCCAGCTCGCGCGGGGTGAGCGAGGAGGTCGCGCCGGGGCTCGGCCGCTGGTGCCGGCGGCGGCGCGCGAAGTCGCCGATCAGCCGGCGGGTGATGGAGGGGGCCAGCAGCGCGTCGCCGCCGGCCACCACCCGCACCCCCTGCACCAGGTCGGCGGCCGAGGCGTCCTTGAGCAGGAAGCCGCTGGCGCCCGCGCCGAGCGCCTCGTAGACGTACTCGTCCAGGTCGAAGGTGGTCAGCACCAGCACCTTGGGCCGCACGTCGGCCGGATCGGTCCCGGCGGCGGCCGCGTCGCCGACCAGCTCGGCGGTGGCGGCCAGCCCGTCCATCTCCGGCATCCGGATGTCCATCACGATGACGTCGGGGTCCAGCTCCCGCGCCAGCTCCACGGCCTCGCGGCCGTTGCCGGCCTGCCCGATCACCTCGATCCCCGGATCGGAGGACAGCAGCGCCGCCAGCCCGTCGCGGATCATCACCTGGTCGTCGGCGATCAGCACCCGAATCGTCACGAGAGGAACTGTACGCGGGCCTTCACCCCGGTGCGCGATCTCCGTGCGGGTCGGTGCGCGCGGGCCGGTACGCGCGGGTCAGTCGGTGTCGCCGTAGGGCAGCTCGGCGCTGACGCGCCAGCCGTCGCCGTGCGGGCCGGCGTCCAGCGCGCCGCCCAGCATCGACACCCGCTCGCGCATCCCGACCAGGCCGTGCCCGCCCCCGGGCGACTCCTCCGGCGGGGTGCGCGCCCCGTCGTCGGTCACCGTGACGGTGAGCGCGGAGGCGCCGTACCGCAGCTCCACCGCCACGTCCGAGCCGGGCGCGTAGCGGGCGGCGTTGCTCAGCGACTCCTGCACGATCCGGTAGGCCGACAGGTCCACGCCGACCGGCACCTCCCGGGGCACCCCGACCACGGCGGAGGAGACCCGGGTGCCGTTGCCGCGCGCGGCGGCCACCAGCTCCTCCAGCCGCTCCAGGCCCGGCTGCGGGGCGCGCTCGGCGCCCTCGTCGTCCGAGCGCAGCAGCCCGACCACCCGGCGGGTCTCGATCAGCGCCTCGCGGGCGGCGTCGCGGACCACCCCGAAGGTCTGCCGGGCCGCGTCCGGCAGGTCGGGGATCTTGTAGGGGGCGGCCTCGGCCTGCATCGCGATCACCGACATGTGGTGGGCCACCACGTCGTGCAGCTCGCGGGCGATGCGGGCGCGCTCCTCCAGCACCGCCTGCCGGGCGAGGTCCTGGCGCAGCTGCTCGGCCTGCTGGGCGACGATCGCGGCCAGGCTGTAGCGGCCGCCGACCGCGTCGCCGAACACCAGCACCATCACCGCGAGCGCGCCCAGGATCATCGCGAACCAGCTCGGCATCCCGGTCAGGACGGCGAGGCCCAGCGTCCCGACGGTGACGGTCCCCACGCCGACCAGCGTCGTGCGCGGCGTGGAGGCCCCCACGAAGAACAGGATGATCAGCAGCGCGAGGAAGGCGGTCACCGGCCACGGCCAGAAGCCCTCGCCGCCCACGACGGGGACGGTGGCGAGGAACCCCGCCGCCGAGACCCGCCACGCCGACAGCGGCCAGCGCACCGCGAACAGCAGCGGTGCCGCCATGGCGGCACCGAGCGGCCAGGCGAAGGTGGCGCTGACGTGGGCGGCGTGGATGAGGATGGCGATGGACCCGGCGGTGAAGCCGATGGTCAGCGCCACCATCACGGCCAGCGTGGAGTACATCAGCCACGGCTGGGCCGGCAGCAGGTAGCCGCCGGACTCGCCGGAGCGCGGCACGACGGCGGCGTGCACGCCGTCGCGCAGGCGGTCGAGCGGGGTCGGTGCGGGGTCTGGAGCGTTCATTTGAGCCGAGCCTAGGACGCGCGGGGCCCCGGCGGCGTGCCCCCGGAGAGGGAGATCGCTACCGCCCGCCCAGGTAGGGGGCGGTGTCGTGTCCTACTTAACTGGTATTTCCGATTGACTTGATAGGGAATATGCGCCAGATTGAACGCCAGTCGCCTGTGAAGGGTTCACCGTGTCCACCTCCTCCCTCGAACTGGCGCCCCCGCACGCCCGCGGGCGCCCGTTCCGCCCCGCCGCCCTGCTGCCGCGCGCCGCCCTGGCCCGCCTGGTCAGCCCGCTGGTGCTGCTGGCGCTGTGGCAGCTGGCCGCCGCCACCGGCCTGCTGCCCGAACGGCTGCTGGCCGCCCCCACCGAGATCGCCGCCACCGGCCTGGAGCTGCTGCGCGACGGCACCCTCACCTCCGCCATCGGCGTGTCGGTGCAGCGCGCCGGGCTCGGCTTCCTGCTCGGCGCGGCCGCCGGGATCGGCCTCGCGGTCGCGGCCGGGCTCAGCCGCGTCGGCGAGCACGCCCTCGACCCGCCGCTGCAGATGCTGCGCGCGCTGCCGCTGTTCGGGCTGATCCCGCTGTTCATCCTGTGGTTCGGGATCGGCGAGACGCCGAAGGTGGCGCTGGTCGCGCTCGGCGTGGCCTTCCCGCTCTACCTCAACACCTTCGCCGGCATCCGCGGCGTGGACGGCAGGCTCGCCGAGGTCGCCCAAGTCCTCCGGCTGAGCAGGCCCGCGCTGGTGCGGCACGTCGTGCTGCCCGGCGCGCTGCCGCAGGCCCTGGTGGGACTCCGGCAGAGCCTCGGCGTGGCCTGGCTGGCCCTGATCGTGGCCGAGCAGGTCAACGCCGACGCCGGGCTCGGCTTCATGATCAACAACGCGCGGGAGTTCCTGCGCACCGACGTCGTGGTGCTCGGCCTGGTGGTGTACGCCGCGCTCGGCCTGCTCACCGACGCCTTCGTCCGGCTGCTGGAGAGGAGGGCGCTGACATGGCGCACGGGCTTCCCGGTGTGACCGCGCGCCCCGCGGCCGGCGCGCCCGCCGCCCTGGTGACCGGGCTGACGCGCCGGTTCGGCGACCGCACCGTCCTGGACGGCGTCGACCTCACCATCCAACGCGGCGAGTTCGTCGCGCTGCTGGGCCGCAGCGGCTCGGGCAAGTCCACGCTCCTGCGCGCCCTCGCCGGGCTCGACCAGGGCACCACCGGCGGCCTGGAGGTCTCCGGCACCGTCGCGGTCGCCTTCCAGGAGCCGCGCCTGATCCCCTGGAAGCGGGTCCGGGCCAACGTCGCCCTGGGCCTGCGGGCCGCCGACCCCGGCGCCGCCGCCGACCGGGCCCTGACCGAGGTCGGCCTGGCCGAGCGCGGCGGCGCGTGGCCGCTCACCCTGTCGGGCGGTGAGGCCCAGCGCGCCTCGCTGGCCCGCGCCCTGGTGCGCGAGCCCGGCCTGCTGCTGCTGGACGAGCCGTTCAGCGCGCTGGACGCGCTCACCCGCATCACCATGCACCGCCTGGTCCTCGACCTGTGGGACCGGCACGGCCCCGGCGTCCTGCTGGTCACCCACGACGTGGACGAGGCGCTGCTGCTGGCCGACCGCGTCCTGGTGCTGGAGGACGGCCGCATCGCCCACCAGTCCCGGGTGGCGGCGCCCCGCCCCCGGCACCGCGACCACCCCGACCTCACCGCCCTGCGCGCGACCCTGCTGGAGCGCCTCGGCGTCACCCCCGAAGGAACGGCATGATCACCGCGAGTCCCCGCCGGGCGCGCCGCCGCGCGCTCGCCGCCGCCCTGGCCCTCACCGCGACCGCCGCCCTCGCGGCCGCGTGCGGCGGCGGCGCGGCCGCCCAGAACGCCGCCATCGGCCCGGACGGGAAGATCGACCTGTCCAAGGTCACCCTGCGTCTCGGCGACCAGAAGGGCGGCCAGCAGGCGCTGCTCGGCGCGGCCGGCGAGCTGTCGGGCGTGCCCTACAAGGTGGAGTTCAAGCAGTTCACCTCCGGCCCGCCGCTGCTGGAGGCCGTCAACGCCGGGGCCGTGGACGCGGGCGCGGTCGGCAACGCGCCGCCGGTGTTCGCCGCGGCGGCCGGGGCGAAACTGAAGATCGTCGCGGCCGCCGACATCGGGCTCACCGGGCAGGCGATCCTGGCGGCCAAGGGCTCATCGATCCGCACGCCCGCCGACCTCAAGGGCAGGCGGATCGCGGTCGCCAAGGGCAGCTCCTCCCACTACCACCTGCTGACGGTGCTGAAGAAGGCCGGGCTCGGCTTCAAGGACGTCCGGCCGCAGTACCTGGCCCCGCCGGACGCGCTGGCGGCGCTCAGCACCGGCAAGCTGGACGCCTGGGCGGTCTGGGACCCCTACACCGCCCAGGGCGAGGCCCAGGCGGGCGGGCGCCTGCTGGTGGACGGCGTCGGCTACACCAACGGCTACCAGGTCATCGTGGCCGGGAAGAAGACCCTGGACGACCGGGCCAAGGAGGCCGCGCTGCGCGACTACCTCACCCGCCAGCGCCGCGCCCTGGTCTGGTCGGCCGTCCACGTGAAGGAGTGGGCGCGGGTGTGGGCCAAGGACACCGGGCTGCCGCCGCCGATCGCCGAGGTCGCCGCCAGGCGCCGCGCGGCCAAGCTGATCAAGGTGGACGACACGCTGGTCGCCGCCGAGCAGGCACTGGCCGACGCCTTCCTGGCCGAGAAGCTCATCCCGACCAGGGTGACCATGGCCGACCACGTGGACCGCCGGTTCAACGACATCGAGGTGAAGTGATGGCCCCGCGCTTCCACTGGTTCCTGCCCACCACCGGCGACAGCCGCGCGCTGGTCGGCGGCGGGCACAGCGTCCCGGCCGGGGTCGGCCGCCCGCAGGCCCGGCCCGGCACCGCCGACCGGGTGCGGCCGCCCGACATCGACTACCTGGCCCAGGTCGCCCGCTCGGCCGAGCAGCTCGGCTTTGAGGCGGTGCTGACCCCGACCGGCACCTGGTGCGAGGACGCCTGGCTGGTCACCGCCGCGCTGCTGCGCGAGACCTCCCGGCTGAAGTTCCTGGTCGCCTTCCGGCCCGGCTTCGTCTCCCCGACGCTGGCCGCCCAGATGGCCGCCACCTACCAGCGGATCTCCGGCGGGCGGCTGCTGCTGAACGTGGTCACCGGCGGCGAGGCCGCCGAGCAGCGCCGCTTCGGCGACCACCTGGAGCACGGCGAGCGCTACGCGCGCACCGGCGAGTTCCTGGAGATCGTGCGCGGCGCCTGGAGCGGCGAGCCGTTCGACTTCAAGGGCGAGCACTACCACGTGGAGGGCGCGACGGTCGCGCGGCCGCCGGACCCGCTCCCGCAGATCTACTTCGGCGGCTCCTCGGCCGCCGCCGGGCCGGTCGCCGCCCGGCACGTGGACGCCTACCTCACCTGGGGCGAGCCGCCGGAGCAGGTGGCCGAGAAGATCGCCTGGATCAGGGGCCTCGCCGAGGCCGAGGGCCGGACGCCGCGCTTCGGCATCCGGCTGCACACCGTCAGCCGCGACACCTCCGAGGCGGCCTGGGCCGAGGCGCGCCGCCTGCTGGACGGCGTCGACCCCGCCCACATCAGTCAGGCGCAGCGGGCCCTGGCGGCCAGCGACTCGGTGGGCCAGCGGCGGATGCGCGCCCTGCACGAGGACTTCCGCTCCGGCGGTTCCGGCGGCGCGGCCCGCGACCTGGAGATCTACCCCAACCTGTGGGCCGGGGTGGGCCTGGTGCGCGGCGGCGCGGGCACCGCCCTGGTCGGCAGCCACGCCGAGGTCGCCGACCGGATCGAGGAGTACGCGGCCCTCGGCATCGAGGAGTTCGTCCTGTCGGGCTACCCGCACCTGGAGGAGGCGTACTGGTTCGGCGAGGGGGTGCTGCCCGAGCTGCGCCGCCGCGGCACGGGTTGATCCCTTGGCGGCGGCGGCGGACACTGCGGGAATGACCGGTGACCTGAAGCATCCGATCTTCGCCCGGCTCTATCCCCGGATGGACGCCGCCACCGCCCGCGCCGGCGGGGCCGACCACCGCGCCGAGCTGCTGAAGGGCGCGACCGGCCGCGTCCTGGAGATCGGCGCCGGTCACGGCGCCAACTTCGCGCACTACCCGCCCGGCGTCACCGAGGCGGTGGCGCTGGAGCCCGAGCCGACGCTGCGCGCCCGCGCCGAGGGGGCCGCCGTCCGCGCGCCCGTCCCGGTGCTGGTGCGGGCGGGCCGGGCCGAGGAGCTGGACCTCGACGACGCCTCCTTCGACGTGGCGATCGCCTCGCTGGTGCTGTGCTCGGTCCGCGACCCGATCCGGGTCCTCGCCGAGCTGCGCCGGGTGCTGCGGCCGGGCGGGGAGCTGCGCTACTACGAGCACGTGCGGGGCGACACGCCCGGCATGGCGCGCTACCAGCGCTACGCGGACCTCGTGTGGCGGCACCTGGCGGCGGGCTGCCGGGTGTCGCGGCCGACGGGGGAGTGGATCGCCGGGGCCGGCTTCACCGTCGTGCGGGAGCGGCGCTTCACCTTTCCCGAAACGCGGGTGCCCAATCCCGCCGCCCCGCACCTGATCGGCGTCGCGGTCCGCGACTGACCGGCGCCACCCGTCCTGAGCACCGGCTTCCCGCATAAGGTCCGCTTTCCGGGGAAGATCCCAGTGCATGACTACAGAGGGTGAGGACAGGGCGGCGCAGCCGCGATCGGAGCCCTCGCACTCGGCCGCGACCGCCGCCCTGCTGGCGGGCGCCGCGGCCCTGGGCGGGTTCCTGTTCGGCTACGACACGTCCGTGATCAACGGCACCGTGGACGCGCTGAAGGCCCAGTTCTCGCTGAACTCGGTGGTGGTCGGGTTCGTGGTGTCCTCGGCCCTGCTGGGCTGCGCGGTGGGCGCCTGGTTCGCCGGCCCGCTGGCCGACCGGTTCGGCCGGATCCGCGTGATGCAGGTCGCCGCGCTGCTGTTCGTGGTCAGCTCGCTGGGCTCGGCGCTCGCCTTCAACGCCTGGGACCTGACGTTCTGGCGGCTGGTGGGCGGCCTGGCCGTGGGCGCCGCCTCGGTGATCGCCCCGGCCTACATCGCCGAGATCGCGCCCGCCGAGCTGCGCGGGCGGCTCGGCTCGCTCCAGCAGCTGGCGATCGTGCTGGGCATCTTCGCCGCCCTGGTGGTCAACTACATCATCGCGCGGGTGTCCGACGGCGGCGCGGGCGGCGAGTTCCCCTGGGGCGGCAGCGCCTGGCGGTGGATGTTCGCCAGCGCCATCGTGCCCGCGGTGGTCTACGGGGTGGTGTCCTCCACCATCCCCGAGTCGCCCCGCTACCTGGTGAAGAAGCGCGAGATCGCGCGCGCCCGGCAGGTGCTGGCCAAGGTGATGGGCCGCGGCGGCGACGTGGACCTGAAGATCGGCGAGATCGTCAAGTCGCTCCGGACCGAGCGCCGGGTGCGGTTGTCGGACCTGAAGGGGAACACCTTCGGGCTGAAGAAGATCGTCTGGGTCGGCATCCTGCTGTCGGTGTTCCAGCAGTTCGTCGGCATCAACGTGATCTTCTACTACTCCTCCACGCTGTGGCAGTCGGTGGGCTTCAGCGAGGACGACGCCATGATCACCTCGGTGATCACCTCGGTCACCAACGTGGTCACCACGCTGCTGGCCATCGCCCTGGTGGACAAGATCGGCCGCAAGAAGCTGCTGCTGGCCGGGGCCGCCGGCATGACGATCACGCTCACCGTGATGACGGTCTGCTTCGCCACCGCCGCCGTGGTGGACGGCAAGCCCCAGCTCGGCGACGTCGCCGGGCCGGCCGCGCTGATCGCCGCCAACCTCTACGTGTTCGCCTTCGGCGCCACCTGGGGCCCGGTGGTGTGGGTGATGCTGGGCGAGATGTTCAACAACTGGATCCGCACCTCGGCGCTCGCGGTGGCCGCCGCCGCCCAGTGGATCGCCAACTGGGTCATCACCGTCAGCTTCCCCGGCCTGTCCTCGCTCGGCCTCGGCATCGCCTACGGCCTGTACGCGGTGTTCGCCGCGCTGGCGTTCGTGTTCGTGCTCAAGGAGGTCCCCGAGACCAAGGGCCGCGAGCTGGAGGACATGGACAAGCTGGACCCGTCGTCGGCCACCGCATGATCATGAGGGTGCGCTAGCATGGGGGCATGGCCGCTGTAGTGGAGACGACGACGCCGGGCACGCCCCGGCGCGACCACCGCACGCCCTAGACACGTCGACGCGCGGTGAGGCCCCGGGAGCGATCCCGGGGCCTCACCGCGTTCCGGGCCGTTCCCGGGCCGCTCCGCCCGACCCGAGGAGCACCCATGCAGGCAGGCGCGGAATCCACCCCCGCCGACTCGCTAGCATCTGACCAGCAGGCGCCCCGGCCGGCGCCGTCCGTCCCACCATCGCGAGGAGTACCCGTGTCCACCGTGTCTGAGCTGAGCGTCACCCTCGACGGAGACGAGCGAGTGGTGCCCGCCGGCGCGACCGCCGGACAGGCCCTCCAGGCGGACGGCCGCACCGTGATCGCCGCCCGGGTCAACGGCGAGCTGCGCGACCTCGCGCACCCGCTGGCCGAGGGCGACGCCGTCGAGCCCGTCGAGATCGGCTCGGCCGACGGCCGCGCCATCATGCGGCACTCGGCCGCGCACGTGATGGCCCAGGCCGTCCAGGAGCTGTTCCCCGAGGCCAAGCTCGGCATCGGCCCGCCGGTCGAGAACGGCTTCTACTACGACTTCGACGTGGCCGAGCCGTTCACCCCCGACGACCTGAAGCGCATCGAGAAGAAGATGCGCGAGATCGTCAAGCAGGGGCAGACCTTCGCCCGCCGCCCGGTCTCCGACGAGGACGCCCGCGAGGAGCTGGCCGGCGAGCCCTACAAGCTGGAGCTGATCGGCCTCAAGGGCGCGGCCGGCAGCGAGGACGGTGCCGACGTCGAGGTCGGCGAGGGCGGCCTCACCATCTACGACAACCTGGACGCCAAGTCCGGCGACCTGCGGTGGAAGGACCTGTGCCGCGGCCCGCACCTGCCGTCCACCCGCGTGATCCCGGCGTTCAAGCTGATGCGCTCCGGCGGCGCCTACTGGCGCGGCAGCGAGAAGAACCCGCAGCTCCAGCGCATCTACGGCACCGCCTGGGAGTCGCGCGAGAAGCAGGACGAGTACCTGAGGTTCCTGGAGGAGGCCGAGAAGCGCGACCACCGCAAGCTCGGCGCGGAGCTGGACCTGTTCTCCTTCCCCAGCCAGATCGGCAGCGGCCTCGCCGTCTTCCACCCCAAGGGCGGCGTCGTCCGCAAGGTCATGGAGGACTACTCGCGGCGGCGGCACGAGGAGGAGGGGTACGAGTTCGTCAACACCCCCCACATCACCAAGGGCCAGCTGTTCGAGACCTCCGGGCACCTCGGCTGGTACAAGGACGACATGTTCCCGCCCATGGAGGTGGACGGGGCCGACTACTACCTCAAGCCGATGAACTGCCCGATGCACAACCTGATCTTCGACGCGCGCGGGCGGTCCTACCGCGAGCTGCCGCTGCGGCTGTTCGAGTTCGGTAGCGTCTACCGGTTCGAGAAGTCGGGCGTGGTGCACGGCCTCACCCGCGTCCGCGGCATGACCCAGGACGACGCGCACATCTACACCACCAAGGAGCAGATGGGCCAGGAGCTGAAGAACCTCCTGACCTTCGTGCTGAACCTGCTGCGCGACTACGGCCTCAACGAGTTCTACCTGGAGCTGTCCACCCGCGACGACTCGCCGAAGTTCATCGGCGACGACGCCGACTGGGAGGAGGCCACCGCCGCGCTGCGCGAGGCCGCCGAGGAGTCCGGCCTCGACCTGGTGCCCGACCCGGGCGGCGCGGCCTTCTACGGCCCGAAGATCTCGGTCCAGGCCCGCGACGCCATCGGCCGCACCTGGCAGCTGTCCACCATCCAGGTGGACTTCAACCAGCCCAAGCGGTTCGGGCTGGAGTACCAGGCCGCCGACGGCTCGCGGCAGCAGCCGGTCATGATCCACCGCGCGCTGTTCGGGTCGATCGAGCGGTTCTTCGGCGTGCTGCTGGAGCACTACGCCGGCGCCATGCCGCCGTGGCTCGCCCCGGTGCAGGTGGTGGGCATCCCGATCGGCGACGCGCACGTGCCGCACCTGGAGGCGGTCGCCGCGCGGCTGAAGGAGCGCGGCATCCGCGTGGAGGTGGACGCCTCCTCCGACCGGATGCAGAAGAAGATCCGCAACGCGCAGAAGCAGAAGGTGCCGTACATGCTGCTGGCCGGCGACGACGACGTCGAGAGCGACGCGGTGTCGTTCCGCTACCGCAACGGCGAGCAGAAGAACGGCGTCCCGATCGAGGAGGCGGTCGAGGAGATCGTCAAGGCGGTCGAGGCGCGCGTGCAGGTCTGACGGCCCGGCGAAGCGAACGGCCGGGGGCCGTGCTCCGAGCTTCGGCTCGGGTCACGGCCCCCGGCCGTTCGGGCCCCCCGTCACCCAGGGGCGACGACCGCCGCCCGCAGGCCCTCGGTGCCCACGCCCCAGACGGTGCCGGGCATCTGCACCAGCGACCGGAGGGTCGCGCCGTTCACGTTCGGGGCCGTGGGCGCGACGGGCACGACGTGCCAGGCCGAGCCGTCGTAGCGGATCAGGTGCTGGCGGCCGTCGGTGCCGCCCTGCACCCCCTCCACCACGGCCAGCGCCCCGCCGCCGCCGGTGGGCAGCACGCGCGTCAGGGTCGTCACCCACGAGGGCAGCGCGACCGGGGACCAGGCGGCGCCGTCCCAGCGGACCAGCGCGGTCGCCTGCTGCGGGTACTTGCCGAGCCCGAGCCACACGTCCTCGGCCGAGCGCGCCGCCGCGTCCGCGACGGTCTCGCCCGCCGCGCCGCCCGGCGCGGGCGCGAGCCGCCAGGACGAGCCGTTCCAGCGCGCCACGCCGGGCTTTCCGGTGGCCTTGTCCCTGCCCGCCGCCCACACGTCGTCGTCGGCGAGCACGTGCAGCGAGGCGGCCTCCACGGGCGGGTCCTGCCTGATCCAGCCGCTCCCGTTCCAGCGGAACACCTGGCCGCCGCCGGTGGCCCAGACGCCCGAGCCGTCCACGTCCAGGTCGGAGATGCCGGGCTGGCCCGCCGGGGGAGCCACCTCGATCCACGCCGAGCCGTTCCACCGCGCGACATAGGAGGAGGCGGGCCGGCCCCGGCCGTCCTCGCGGTAGCCGCCGGCCCACACGTCGGAGGCCGACCGCACCGCCACCCGCGTCATCGCGCCCCGGCCGGTGAAGCCGGGCGGGTTGTGGGTGCGCCAGTACAGGCCGTTCCACCGCTGCATCGCCGGGTTGCGGGTGGTCCAGGTCTCGCAGAGCGGCGGCCCCCCGAGGCAGAAGGGGGACGACCGCTCGCTGTGCGTTCCCTGCCCGCCCACGGCCCAGACCTCGGAGGCCGAGACGGCGGCGGCGTGCTCGAAGGTCGCGCCCGGCCACATCAGCGGTGCGGGCTTCTTGACCCAGGCGGTGTCGGCGGCCTCGGCGGTGCCGGTCAGCAGTGCGCTCGCGGCGGCGAGCGCCCCCGCGGCGGCGGCCGTGCGGGTCGATCTTCTGAAGGTCGTCACCCCAGGCAATATGCGGCACCCCGCCCGGCGGCCTCTTGTGCGTTCCGTGACAAATCCGATCATGGCGGATGTGCCGGGGCTGGACGTTTCCGTCGAAGTGTCGAAAGGTCCGGCCGGGATAGCATCCCGCCATGATCCGGGACCGCCTGCTGGACGCCGCCCGCACCCTGGTCGAGCACGGCGACTGGGGGAGCCTGCGCCTCGCCCAGGTCGCCCGCGCCGCCGGGGCCAGCAGGCAGACCGTCTACAACGAGTTCGGCACCAAGGTCGGCCTCGGCCGCGCCCTCGCCGAACGCGAGGTGGACCTCTTCCTGTGCGGCCTCCAGGAGCGGATGGACCGCTGCGGCGACGACGTCCCGGCGGCGGTGGAGGCGGCGGTGCTGTTCGCCCTGGCCGAGGGCGCCCGCCGTCCGCTGCTGAAGAGCGTCCTGGCGGCCGGGCGGTACGCCGACGACGACCTGCTGACGCTGGCGACCCGCGACGCCGAACCGCTGCTGGCCGAGGCGGTCGGCGCGGTGCGCGGCTACGCCGACGCGACCTGGCCGCAGGTGCCCGGCGAGGTGAAGGACCTGCTGGTGGAGTCGCTGATGCGGCTGACGGTCAGCCACCTGGTCGCGCCGCTGCACCCGCCCGAGGAGACCGCGCGGCGGCTCGCCGGACTGGCGCGGCGCGTCCTCGGCGCCGGTACCACCTGACCGCCCGGCGGGCCACGGCGCGGTGGACCATCGGAACGGCCTGATCCGGCCGCCGCCGAGAGGGCCGATTTCCGCGGTCCGCCGGGCGGCGGGCGGCGGCGTGGGGCAGACTCGCCGTAGCCGAACCCCTCCTCCGAAGGGCCGCCCCGTCATGGACGACCGCTACATCCAGGAAGTGGCCCGGCTCATCGCGCGGGCGGACGCGCGGGGCCCGCGGTCCTGCCCGTCGTGCGGCGGCCGCGAGGTCGTCACCGCGGCCGTGCCGCTGGACGCCGACACCATCGGCGTGGCGGCGATCCCGGTCACCTACTGCCGGGTGTGCGACGCGGCCGATCCGGCGGTCGCGGAGATGTTCGCCTGCGTGGACGAGGCGCTGCGCGGCGACGACTGACCCCGGCCGGCCGGTCCGCTCCGCGCCCCGTGCGGAATTGGTAGCCTCAACGGTCACTTGCCACGACGGGGGAGAAGAGCGGATGAAGTCCACCAAGCCGGCCCGCGGAACCCGCTCGACCGGGGCCCGGGTCGCCGGCTACGGCGGCGCCGCGCTGCTCGTGGCCGCCGCCCTCGCGGTGCTGCTGATGCCGCTGTTCGACCAGGGCGGCGGCACCGGACCGGTCGCGGGCCGCACGCCCGGCGGCACCGCCTCGCAGCCCGCCGGGCGGCAGGGCGTCCCCGGCGGCACGGCCCCGACGGCCGCCCCCACCAACCCGCTGCCCCAGCAGAACCAGGGCGGCCAGGTCTACCCCGACGGCCGCCCCAGCCCGCAGAGCCCCGGCCGGGGGCAGGGCGGGAACGGCGACGGCCCGCCCCTGCCCGGCACCGGCGGCGGCGTCGGCCTCACCTGGTGCCCGGCCGGGACCTCCACCTACCGGCCCACCCCCGCGGGCAAGCTGGAGGTGTCGGTGAACGTGTCGGGCAGCGGCGCGGTCCGCGCCGAGGTGGTGCTGCGCAGCGGCGCCCCCAAGAGCCAGCAGGCCACCGTCAAGGGCGGCCGCCCGCACACCTTCACCTTCCAGGGCGTCCCGCCCGCGCAGATCCGCTACGTGAAGATCACCACGATGTCGGTGGGCATCTCCACCGAGACCTGCTACGCCCGCCCCGGAGCCTGACACCAGAAGCCCCCGAAACCGCCTGGTACAAGGGCCGGAGCCTGCCCAGGCCGCCGGACGAGGACCTGTCTCAAAGACCTGAGCCGTCACGCGAGTGCCTGACTGTCCCGGCGGGGCGAAGCCGAAGGCGAGCCCCGCCGGGGACAGATCGCGAAGCGATGTGGCACTCGCCAAGGCACGGTCAGGGGCGCGAGCCGCCAGGCGAGCGGCCCTGGGCCGAGACTTCAGAAACACTGCGCCGCGTCGCGCGCCGCCGGGATGTCGGGGTGCACCGCCAGCCGCTGGTCCAGCCCGGTGATCTCCAGCTTGCGCGCCACGATGCCGCGCGGCCCCACCAGCGACAGCCCGCCCCCGGCCTTCTGCGCCCGCCTCCAGTACTCGATCAGCACGGCGAGCCCGCTGGAGTCCATGAACGTCACCCGGGACAGGTCCACCGCGAGCAGGGGACCGAAGTGGCAGAGCGCGATGAGCAGCTGCTCCCGCAGCGCCGGAGCGGTCGCGAGGTCCAGTTCCCCGCCGACCAGGACCACCGCCAGCGGGCCGGCCAGATGGATGGACAGCCACAGTTCCGCCACGGCCCCGTTATCGCCGTCTCAGCGCGGTCCATGCGTCCGCGCGGACACGATTTCCGAGCCGCCGGGCGCCCGCACGTCCTCCACCACCACGTTGACCGAGGCCACGTAGGTGCCCAGCATCAGGCCCACCACCCGGGCCACGTTGGCCTTGACGGCCCGCGCCACGTCCATGATCACGCTGCCGTACTCGACTGTGAGCACCAGATCCAGCGCCATTTCGTGCTCGCGGGCGTGCACGCGCACCCCCGGCCGCGCGCCCTGGGCGGCGCCCAGGGCCGCGCCCGCCTCGGCGCGGCCGCCCAGCGCGGCCACGCCGCCGACCTCCAGGGCGGCCAGCGCGGCGATCCTCTCGACCACGTCGTCCTCGATGGTGATGCGGCCCTGCACCGCGTCGCCGGCCCCGCCGCGCTCGTACCCGCCGGCCGGGGCGCCGGGGAGCGACGGGGAGCCCGCCGGCAGGTCGCCGGACGGACCGGGAGCGCTCGGCGGGGGCGGCTCGGGCAGGATGCGCTCCTGGGCGTGGCGGCCACCCTGCACGGGAACGTGCGATGCGGGCGGCACGGTGGAGGGCGGCACGGTGGAGGGCGGCACGGTGGAGGGCGGGGCGGTGGGCGCGGCCAGGGGCGTCCCGCCGGACGGCGTGCCGAGCGCTCCGCCGGGGACGCCGCCGGACGTTCCGCCGAGCGGCGGGGGCGCGCCCGCGGAGCCGGGCGGGCCCGGGAAGAAGGGCATCGAGCGGACCTCGGAGCGGCCGGGCTCCCCGCCGCTCCCGGAAGGGCCTTGGTCGAGGTCGCTCATCGGTCGGCTCCCATGATCGTGCGACGGTCCGCGGGCGGTGTCCATGGTGGCCGAGCGGTACCGGGAACGCCAGGCGGACCGCGCCATCGACGGTGCCGGCGGCCGCCCGCCGGGGCATCCCGGCTGCGGGGCGCCGGGCACGGCTCTCTATGCTGCTGGTCAGGCCGTGATGACTAAGGAGAGCGCCGCCTTGAGCGTAGAGCCGGAGGAGCCCGTGGTGCAGGAGGCGCGCACTGGTGCGCCCGACCCGGAGGGCTGGAGCGCCACCGTCCCGCAGGTCGAGGAGGAGCGGGGCGGCGCCGGGGCGCCCGACAACTTCCAGCGGCTGTGGACCCCGCACCGCATGGCCTACATCAAGGGGGAGAACAAGCCCTCCGGCTCCGGGGCCGGCGACGGCTGCCCCTTCTGCGAGATCCCCCGGATGACCGACGAGGAGGGGCTCGTCGTGGCCCGCGGCCGGTCGGTGTTCGCGGTGCTGAACCTCTATCCCTACAACTCCGGGCACCTGATGGTGGTGCCCTACCGGCACGTGGCCGACTACACCGAGCTCGACGCCGGGGAGTACACCGAGCTGGCCGAGCTGACCCGCCAGGCGCTGGCGGCGCTGCGCAAGGCCAGCGGCGCGCAGGGCTTCAACGTCGGCATGAACCTCGGCATGGTCGCCGGGGCGGGCATCGCCGCGCACCTGCACCAGCACGTGGTGCCCCGCTGGGGCGGCGACACCAACTTCATGCCGGTGGTCGGCCACACCAAGGTGCTGCCGCAGCTGCTGCGCGACACCCGGCAGATCATCGCCGACTCCTGGCCCCGGGGGTGAGCGGCGTGGCGCGGGTGCGGCCGGTGCTGCTGTACGACGGGGACTGCGGGTTCTGCACCGCCTCGGTGCGGTTCCTGGAGCGGCACATCCCGACCGAGGCCGAGATCGTCGCCTACCAGACGGCCGATCTGGCCGCGCTCGGCACCACCGCCGACCGGGCCGGGTACGAGGTGGTGTGGATCGGCCGCACCGGCCGGGTCGCGGGCGGCGCGCAGGCGGTGTCGCGGCTGCTGATGGACGCCGGGGGCCGCTGGTGGCCGCTCGGCGCGCTGGTGCGGCTGCCGCCGGCGCGGTGGATCGCGCACGGCGTCTACCGGCTGATCGCCAACAACCGCTACCGGCTGCCGGGCGGCACCGCGGCGTGCGCGATCCCGCCCCGCGACGCCGGGGACGGCAGGACCTAGCGGCCCGCCTCGCGCAGCTCCGACACCGTCACGAACTCGAACCCCTTGGCACGCAGCCCCCGGATCATCGGCACCAGGTTCCGCAGCGCCACCAGCCGGTCAGGGTTGCCGGTGTCGTGCGCCAGCACGATCCCGCCCTGCTGGGTGTTGCCCACGATGTAGTCCACCAGCTTCGGCGGATTCTTCTCGTAGGTCTTCTCCAGCATCTTGATCGACCACAGCGCCATGTCGTAGCCGAAGTGCCCGGCGGCGCTGACGGTGGTGCCGCCGAAGTGCCCGAACGGCGGCCGCAGCAGCCGCGCCTCGCGGCCCAGCACGCTCCCGATGGCCTGGTGCGCCCGGCCGATCGCCGACAGGGCCTCGTCGTGGGTCATGCGGGACAGGTTCTTGTGGGCCCAGGTGTGGTTGGCGGCCTCGTGCCGGGCCATCCGGTCCTTGACCAGCCCGGCGTTCTCGACCAGGCGGCGCCCGACGAAGAAGAAGGTCGCCTTGACCTTCTCGGCGTCCAGCACGTCGTGGACCATCGGGGTCCAGTTGGGCATCGGGCCGTCGTCGAAGGTGAGCGCGACCAGCTTCCGGGCGGTGTCCACCGAGTACACGATGTCCACGTGGCCGCCGCGGCGCGGTGTCCACGGCCCGGCCACCGGCACCGCCATCGCCGAGTCGGGCGTCAGGTCGCGGCCCGTCGCGGCCAGCAGCGACTGCTGCCCGCCGTTGGCCAGCAGCGCGCCGCCGACCGCCCCGGCGGCCGCGCCGCCCGCGGCGAGCCCGGCGCCCTTGAGGAAGCCGCGGCGTCCCCGCCGGGCGCCCCCGCCGCCCTCGCCGGACGGCCCGTCGTGCCGCTCGTCGTGCCGCTCGTCGTGCCGGTCATCGTGCCGCTCGCCGCGTCCTTCGGCGTCGCGCCGGTCGCGTTCGTCCCCCGTGTCGTTCATAGATCGCCCAGAATCGCACAGCGGCGCGACCGCTTCGATCATCCACGGGGAGGAGGCGGGATCCCCCCTGAGCGGGACGGACCGGGCGGCCCGGTCCGTCCCGGAGGCGGTGCTCAGTCCGGCTTCTCCTCGGCGGCGACCCTGTCGGCCAGGTGCGACGGCAGCGGCTCGTAGCGCAGGAACGACCGGTCGAAGGTGCCGGTGCCCTGCGACAGCGAGCGCAGGTCCACGGCGTAGCGGACGATCTCCAGCTGCGGGACCTCCGCCCGGATCAGCGTGCGGCCGCCGGGCACCGACTCGGTGCCCAGCACCCGGCCGCGCCGGGAGGTGAGGTCCGACATCACCGGGCCCACGTACTCGTCGGCGACCAGCACCGACACCTCGTCCACCGGCTCCAGCAGCAGCATCGGCACCTTGGCCGCCGCGTCCTTGAGCGCCAGCGCCCCGGCGGCCTGGAAGGCCATGTCGGAGGAGTCCACCGAGTGCGCCTTGCCGTCGTGCAGGGTGACCCTGATGTCGACCAGCGGGTACCCGGCCGCCACGCCGCGCGCCATCTGCTGGCGCACGCCCTTCTCCACCGACGGGATGAACTGCCGCGGCACCACCCCGCCGACGATCTTGTCCGCGAACTCGAAGCCCGTGCCGGACGGCAGCGGCTCCACGTCGATGTGGCAGATGCCGTACTGGCCGTGCCCGCCGCTCTGCTTGACGTGCCGGCCGAGGCCCCGCGCGGCGCCGCCGAAGGTCTCGCGCAGCGGCACCCGCAGCCCCACCCGCTCGACCTCCACGCCGTAGCGGGCCGACAGCCGGTCGATCAGCACGTCGGCGTGCGCCTCGCCCATGCACCACAGCACCAGCTGGCGGGTCTCGGAGTTGTTCTCCAGCCGCAGCGTGGGGTCCTCGGCCACCAGCCGCGCCAGCGCCTGGCCGAGCTTGTCCTCGTCGGCCTTGGAGCGGGCGCGGATCGCCACCGGCAGCAGCGGGTCGGGCATCTTCCACGGCGCCATCAGCAGCGGCGCGCCGGGGTCGGACAGGGTGTCGCCGGGCTCGGCGCGGCTCAGCTTGGCGACCGCGCAGACGTCCCCGGCCGCGCACGAGGCCACCGGGCGCTGCGCCTTGCCGAGCGGCGAGGTGAGCGCGCCCACGCGCTCGTCCACGTCGTGGTCCTCGTGGCCCCGGTCGGCCATGCCGTGCCCGGAGACGTGCACCACGGTGTCGGGCCGCAGCGTCCCGGAGAACACCCGCACCAGCGAGATGCGCCCCACGTAGGGGTCCGAGGCGGTCTTGACCACCTCGGCGACCAGCGGGCCGTCGGGGTCGCAGGCGAGCTGCCGGGGCGGGCCGCCCGCGACGGGGACGACCGGCGGGACCGGGTGCTCCAGCGGGCTGGGGAACGCCTGGGTGACCACCTCCAGCAGCTCGGCCATCCCGACCACCGGGCCGGGGTGGTCGCCGTGCGGCACCGAGGTGGCCAGCACCGGGTAGAAGCCGCCGCGCGCCACCGCGGTCTCCAGGTCCTCGATCAGCGCCTTGACGTCGATGTCGGCCCCGGCCAGGTAGCGCTCCATCAGCGTCTCGTCCTCGCTCTCCTGGATGATCCCCTCGATCAGCGCGGCGCGCTGGTCGGCGATCCGGTCCAGGAACTCGGGGTCGGGGTCGCACTCGACCCGCGTGCCGGAGGAGTAGTCGAAGCACCGCTGGGTGAGCAGCCCGATCAGGCCGCGCAGGCCGCCGCCGGAGGAGATGGGGAAGTAGCAGGGCAGCACGCTCTCGCCGAAGGCGTCCTGGCAGGTGGCCAGGACCTCGTCGAAGTCGCCGCGCTGCTGGTCGACCTTGGTGATGACCACCGCGCGCGGCATCCGCACCGCCGCGCACTCCTCCCAGAGCATCCGGGTGAGCCCGTCGATGCCGTCCACCGCCGACACCACGAACAGCGCCGCGTCGGCCGCGCGCAGCCCGGCCCGCAGGTCGCCCACGAAGTCGGCGTAGCCGGGGGTGTCGATGAGGTTGACCTTGACGTCGCCGAACACCAGCGGGGCCACCGCCAGGTTCACCGAGCGCTGCTGGCGCACCTCGATGTCGTCGTAGTCGCTGACGGTGCTGCCGTCCTCCACGCGGCCCCGCCGCTGCACGGTGCCGGTGGCCGCCAGCAGCGCCTCCACCAGCGTGGTCTTGCCCGCCCCCGAATGGCCGACCAGCGCGACGTTGCGCACCCCGTCGGGCCGGCCGGCCTCCGGTGCCCTGCCGGAGCCTCCCGGGTGGCCTCCCCTGTCGGTCATGACTACCTCCTCGGACGAGCCCCCGCACCGGGGCCCGCGTGCGGCTGGGGCCCGGCCGTCTGCGGCCCGGCCCTGACGTCCGAGTGCGGCGCCCTGCCCGCGACGCGCGTGACCGACGTCACACCCGTCTCCACACCCTTTACCGGCACGGCGCAGATCACAAGGGCCCGGATCCGGCGAAGGCCCCGGAGCGGCCGCGGGCCGGCCGGCGCGGCGCCTGCGCCCCCGGGGCGTGCGGCTCCCACTACGATGGGCGCGCTGCGCGGCCCGCGGGCTCTGCCACCCCGACATCACGAGGGCCACCCCACACCACGAGAACGGACGGCGATGCTCAACAAACTGCGGCCCGCCCTGGGCCGCGTCCTGACCCCCATCGGACAGGCGGTCGCGCGGACCGGGGTCACGCCCAACGCCATCACCGTCATCGGCACCGCCGGCGTGGTCGCCGGCGCGCTGGCGCTGTTCCCCCGCGGCGAGTTCTTCTGGGGCACGATGGTCATCACGGTGTTCGTGCTGTTCGACATGCTGGACGGCGCGGTGGCGCGGGTCACCGGCAAGGGCTCGACCTGGGGCGCGTTCCTGGACTCCACGATGGACCGGGTCGCCGACGCCGCCATCTTCTCCGGCCTCATGATCGGCCTGTACCGGGACGGGCAGCACGCCCTGGCCGGCGTCGCGCTGTACTGCCTGGTCGCGGGCGTGGTGGTGTCCTACGCCAAGGCCCGCGCCGAGGGGCTCGGCTACACCTGCAACGTGGGCATCGCCGAGCGCTCGGAGCGCCTGGTGATCGTCCTGGTGGCGGCCGGGTTCGACGGGCTGGGCGTGCCGTTCATCCTGACCGTGGCGCTGTGGCTCCTGGCGGTGCTCAGCACCGTCACGGTGGGGCAGCGCTTCGCGGTCGTCCGCAGGCAGGCGCTGGCCGAGGCCGCCGCGACCCGGGAGAACCGCGCATGATCTCCGCCTCCGCGGCGCGCGACGAGGTGATGGACGCCGCCTACGCCCTGGGCTGGACGGTGGTCCGCAAGACGCCCGAGCGGGCCGCCCGGCTGGCGTTCACCGCCCTGGCCGACCGCACCTGGCAGCGCCACGGGCACGGCGTGAAGCAGCTGGAGCGCAACCTGCTGCGCGTCACCGGCAAGGACGCCGTGGACGACGAGGTGCGCGTCCTCAGCAAGAAGGTGCTGCGCTCCTACTTCCGCTACTGGCTGGAGGTCTTCCGGCTGCCCGAGTACGACCGCGACCGCATCGTCGGCCGGATGCGGGTCACCGGGCACGAGAAGCTGTTCGCCACCCTGGACTCGGGCCGGGGCGCGATCCTGGCGCTGCCGCACATGGGCAACTACGAGCAGGCCGGCGCGTGGCTGGTGCACTGCGGCTACCCGTTCACCACCGTCGCCGAGCGCCTGAAGCCCGAGTCGCTGTTCGACCGGTTCGTGGAGTTCCGCGAGGGCCTGGGCATGGAGGTGCTGCCGCACCGGGGCGCCTCGGCGTTCGGGCGGCTGGCCCAGCGGCTGCGCGCCGGGCGGCCGGTGTGCCTGGTGGTGGACCGCGACCTCACCGACAGCGGCGTCGAGGTGGAGTTCTTCGGCGAGACCGCCAAGATGCCGGCGGTGTCGGCGGCCCTGGCGACGCGGACCGGCGCCGCCCTGTTCCCGGTCACCTTGTGGTACGAAGGCGAGTACTGGGCGGCACGTGTCCACGAGGAGATTCCGGTGCCTGACGAGGGCGTCAGACAGGAGAAGATCCAGGCCATGACCCAGGAGCTGGCGCGCGCCTTCCAGGAGGGCATCGCCGCGCACCCCGAGGACTGGCACATGCTGCAGAAGGTCTGGGTGGCCGACCTGCCGGGCGGGGCGGGGGCCCCGCGGTGAGGGTCGGCATCGTCTGCCCCTACACCTGGAACGTGCCCGGCGGCGTCCAGCAGCACGTCCGCGACCTGGCCGAGGCCCTGACCGGGTTCGGCCACCACGTGTCGGTGATCACCCCGGCCGACGACGACGCCGAGCTGCCGCCGTACGCGGTCTCGGCGGGCCGCGCGGTCCCGGTGCCCTACAACGGCTCGGTGGCGCGGCTGGCGTTCGGGTTCCTGTCGGCGGCCCGGGTCAAGCGCTGGATCAACGAGGGCGACTTCGACGTCCTGCACGTCCATGAGCCCGCCGCGCCGTCGCTGGGCCTGCTCGCCTGCTGGGCGGCCGACGGCCCGATCGTCGGCACCTTCCACGCCTCCTACGAGAAGTCGCGCGTGGTGTCGGTCACCGCCCCGATCCTCATGAGCGCCCTGGAGAAGATCACCGGGCGGATCGCGGTGTCGGAGGCGGCCCGCAAGACGCTGGTGGAGCACCTGGGCGGCGACGCGGTGCTGATCCCCAACGGCGTCGCCACCGAGCGCTACGCCATGGCCGACCCGCTGCCGGGCTGGCCCGGCGAGCAGGCGGGCCGGGGCGAGGGCGGCGCGCTCGGCTTCCTGGGCCGGATGGACGAGCCGCGCAAGGGGCTGCAGGTGCTGCTGCGCGCCTTCGACGTCCTCGGCCGCCGCAGGCCGGGCCTGCGGCTGCTGCTGGCCGGGCCCGGCGACGCCGACGAGGTGGTGTCCCGCGTCGCGCCCGAGCTGCGCGACCGGGTCGTGGTGCTGGGCATGGTCAGCGAGGAGGACAAGGTCCGCGCCTACCACTCGGTGGACGTGTTCGTGGCGCCCAACCTGGGCGGCGAGAGCTTCGGCATCGTGCTGGCCGAGGCGATGAGCGCGGGCGCGCCGATCCTCGCCAGCGACATCGAGGCGTTCGACCGGGTGCTGCTGGGCGGCCGCGCCGGGGCGCTGTTCCCGGTCGGCGACCACGAGGCGCTGGCGGCGGCAGCCGAGGAGCTGCTGGACGACCCCGCGCGCCGCAAGCAGCTGTCGACCGAGGCCCGCACCGCCGTGCGCGCCTACGACTGGTCGGCGGTGGCCCGCGACGTGCTGCGCGTCTACGAGACCGTCGCGCCCGACGGTGCCGGGGTCGTCGTCTCCGGCCGCGGCGCGTAGGGGGAGCGGTGTTCCCCGACTGGTTCATCGACGTCCTGTTCTGGATCGCCGTCGTCTTCCTGGTCGGCGTCTACGTCTCCTGGCGCGCCACCCGGCTGGACCGGCTGCACGTGCGGGTGGAGACCGCCCGCGCCGCGCTGGACGCCGCCCTGGTGCGCCGCGCGGCGGTCGCGCTGGAGCTGGCGGCCTCCCGGCTGCTGGACCCGGCCACCAGCCTGGTGCTGGCCACCGCCGCGCACGAGGCCCGCACCGCCGACGCCGACAACCGCGAGTTCGCCGAGAGCGACCTGTCGCGGGCGCTGCGCGCGGTGGTGGACCAGCCCGACTTCGCCGCGACCCTGCTCGCTTCGGTCGTCCAGCAGGACGACCGGGGCGAGGGCAAGGCCGTGCTGGAGGAGCTGGGCGCCGCGGCGGCCAAGGTGGTGTACGCGCGCAGCTTCTACAACGACGCGGTCGCGGCCGCCCGGATCGCCCGCCGCAAGCTGCTGATCCGGGTGCTGCCGCTGGCCGGGAAGGCCCCGCTGCCGGACTTCTTCGAGATCGACGACGACCCGCCGCGCTGGTGACGCGGCCCTTCCGGCGACTGCGACATTTCCCACCCGAGTCGCCGAATCGGACAAACGCCTGATTTCCTTTCGTTACCCTCGGCAGGGTCGCGAGCGAGGAGGCGTGGATCGTGCGGTCAGCGAGGAGCGGGTTCGTCCCAGGTCGGACGGTCGTGCAGGCGGGCGCCGTCGTGGGGACGGCCGTCGTGCTGGCCGGATCCCTGGCCGCCTGCTCGGACGACAAGGGCCCGGCCAAGGCCGCGCCGCCCAGCGGCACCGCGGGCGCCCCGGAGGCGTCCGGCACCCCAGCGCCGACCACCCATCCGTTCACCGGCGGCCGCACCGGCCTGCGCAACCCGGTGCTCGCCGTCAAGATCGAGAACACCCGCCCGGCGCTGCCGCAGAGCGGGGTGTCGGCCGCCGACATCGTCTACGTCGAGCAGGTCGAGGGCGGCGAGACCCGCCTGATGGCGGTCTACTCCTCCCGGCTGCCCAAGCGCGTCGGCCCGGTCCGCAGCGCCCGCATCTCCGACCTGCACCTGCTGCCGCAGTTCGGCCGGCCCGCCTTCGCCTTCTCCGGCGTGCAGAGCAAGATGAAGAAGTACATCCGCCGCGCGACGGTGTACGACATCTCCCAGGAGAACGCGGGCGCCGCCTATTTCCGCGCGGGCCCCAAGCCCATCCCGTACAACCTGTACGCCGACCCCAGGAACCTGCTCAAGAAGGCCCCCAAGGCCGCCGGGCCGCGCGACATCGGCTTCCGCTTCGGGCCCGCGCCGGCCGGGGGGAGGCCGACCCGGTCGTTCACCGCCCGGTGGCCCGCCGCGACCATGGGCTTCACCTGGTCGGCCAAGCAGAGGCGCTGGCTGTCGACGTTCGGCGGCCGCACCAACACCGCCGCCGAGGGCGGGGTGCTGGGCGGCGCGACCGTGGTGGTGCAGTACGCCAAGACCACCCGTTCGAGGTTCCACGACTTCCTCAACAACTACACGCCGCTGATCCACACGACCGGCACCGGCCGCGCCACCGTGCTGCGCGACGGCAGGGCCTACGACGCCAGGTGGTCGCGGCCCTCCGACGATAAGGGGACCACCTTCACCACCGCCGACGGCAAGCCGATGACCTTCGCGCGGGGGCAGGTCTGGATCGTGCTGGTGAACGACGGCAAGCCCAGGACGCCCTGACCGGGGCCCGGCCGTGAGGCGCCCGTCACACCGTAAGGAGGCGGCGCGAGCCCCTGACACTCTGCCGGGTCCGGGCACGGCCCTAGCAGGCAATATCATGGAAGACGACTTGTCGTCCGTCACGTGAGGAATGCCCGTGTCCACTCCCAGTGCCGCCACCGAGAACACCGCGCCCGCGACGGGCACCGCCCGCGTCAAGCGCGGCATGGCGGAGATGCTCAAGGGCGGCGTGATCATGGACGTCGTCACCCCCGAGCAGGCTCGGATCGCCGAAGACGCAGGCGCCGTGGCCGTCATGGCCCTGGAGCGCGTGCCCGCCGACATCCGCGCCGAGGGCGGCATCTCCCGGATGAGCGACCCCGACATGATCCAGGGGATCATCGAGGAGGTCTCGATCCCGGTCATGGCCAAGGCCCGCATCGGCCACTTCGTCGAGGCCCAGGTCCTGCAGTCGCTCGGCGTCGACTACATCGACGAGTCCGAGGTGCTGACCCCGGCCGACTACGACAACCACATCGACAAGTGGGCCTTCACCGTCCCCTTCGTGTGCGGTGCGGTCAACCTGGGCGAGGCGCTGCGCCGCATCACCGAGGGCGCGGCCATGATCCGCTCCAAGGGCGAGGCCGGCACCGGCGACGTCTCCAACGCCACCACCCACATGCGCAAGATCCGCAACGAGATCCGGCGGCTGCAGGGCCTGCCCGCCGACGAGCTCTACGTGGCCGCCAAGGAGCTGCAGGCCCCCTACGAGCTGGTCAAGGAGGTCGCCGAGAAGGGCAAGCTGCCGGTGGTGCTGTTCACCGCGGGCGGCATCGCCACCCCGGCCGACGCCGCCATGATGATGCAGCTGGGCGCCGAGGGCGTGTTCGTCGGCTCGGGCATCTTCAAGTCCGGCAACCCGGCCCAGCGCGCCGAGGCCATCGTCAAGGCCACCACCTTCCACGACGACCCCGACGTGATCGCCAAGGTCTCGCGCGGGCTCGGCGAGGCCATGGTCGGCATCAACGTCGCCTCCCTCGGCGAGGACCAGAAGTTCGCCGGCCGCGGCTGGTGACCGTCCGCTGAACCCGGCCCGCGCTTGACAGCGGGCCGGACACGAAGGCAGCCGCCCGGTCAGATGACCGGGCGGTTACTTTTCCGGCCCCCTCCACACCGTCCCGGCCCAGGGATTACGCTGGCGGCGCGGCCGGAGGGGTGCGAGCCCCGGGGCGGCGGCCGATCGGGAGGGGAACGAGCATGGGGTGGTCGGTCGCACTGGCCTGCGCGAGCGCGGGCGACCCCGCCGAGGTGTTCCGGCCGGGCCTGAAACCCGACCCCGCGGCCGCGGCGGCCCTGGCGCACGACCTGTACCCCGGCGCCGCCCTCACCGAGACCGGCGACACCGTCCTGGACTTCGCCCTGTGGCCCTACGAGGACGAGCTGTTCGTCGGCGCCTACGACCGCGCCCTGCTGGTGTGCGACCGGCGGCTGTTCCGCCAGGACGACGACGCCCGCCGCGTCGCCGACACCACCGCCGCCGCGCTGCCGGGCGCCGGCTGCGGCGTGCTGGTGCTGCACAGCGTGATCGCCGGCTGCTGGTTCCGCTGGTACGAGTCCGGCGAGCTGCGCCGCGACGTGTTCGTCACCGCCGAGGACGGCGTGGTGGTGGACCAGGGGGCCCGGCTGCCGGCCGAGCGGCCGTTCTGGCGCGCCATCGACGGCGGGGCCGCCGACGTGCCGCTGCCGTTCGACCCCGAGGAGTTCGGCCTGGCGCTGGCCGGCTCGTGCATGTTCGGCCGCGGCATCACCGACCGCGGCGACGACGGCTTCCTGCCGCTGGAGCTGCCGCTGCGGCGCTTCAAGATGGGCTGACGCGCCCGGCCCCCATGGGCGATACTCCTGCCCGTCCCAGACGATCATGAGGGCGGGGAGGGCGCGATGGGCGCTTGGCGGGTCGAGGCTTCACCGAGGTGCGCGAGCTGGGCGCCGGCGCGCAGGGCCGGGTCGTGCTGGCCCGGCACGAGGGCTCGGGCACGCCGGTCGCCATCAAGTACCTGACCCGCCGGGGCGCCGATGACCCCGCCGCCCTGCGCTTCCGGCAGGAGGCGGTCCTGCTCGGCCGCATCCGCGACCCGCACGTGGCGCGGCTGTACCGGCTGGTGGAGACCGGGGACGGCGCGGCGATCGTGATGGAGGCCGTGGACGGCGTCGCGCTCAAGCGCGTCCCGGCCGAGCACGGCGCCCTCGCGCCCGAGGCGGCGCTGCTGGTGCTCAAGGGCTCGCTGCTCGGGCTGGCCGAGGCCCGCGCCGACAACGGCCCGACCGGCGACGTGCTGGCCGCCGATGCCGAGGTCACCCTGCACACCCCGCGCCTGCTGTCGCTCTCCTACTCCTACGCCTTCGAGGTCGACCGCAGCCGACCCGAGAACCAGGGCAAGGTCATCAGCGGGGGCGTCTCCGCCCTGGTGGACCTCACCACCGGCCGCGGCCTGGGCGTCCGCGAGGTGTTCCGTCCCGAGATCCTCACCCCGGCCGGGCTGCGGCGGCTCGGCGCGGCCATCGAGGCCGAGGACAAGCGGGGGTGCCTGGCCGACCACCCGATCAGGCTCGCCGACGCCGTGCCCGCCGATCCGGCCAAGACCACGCTGAGCTGGACCTTCTACCCCCGGCACGTGACCATCGGGGTCGAGCTGCCCGACGCGTCCATGTCCTGCGCGGCCGCGGCGATGACCGTGCCCTACGAGAAGGCCGCCGCCCTGCTGAGGCCGGATCCGGTCGCCGAGGCCCGCACCGCCCGGCCCACCGTCAGCCCGCGCCCGACCGCCTGACGGCCCCGCAGGGGAAGAATGCCGCTGTTCAAAGGCGTTGTTACCAACATCTAGGGTTGTCAACGGCCTTATCTCCCCCTTTCCGGAAGGATCATTGGTGACTGCTGTGCCGACGATCGGCGTCCTCGCCCTCCAGGGCGACGTGCGCGAACACTCCAGGGCGCTGGAGGGCGCCGGGGCGCGCACGCTGAAGGTGCGCCGCCCCGAGGAGCTGGAACAGATCGACGGGCTGGTCATCCCCGGCGGCGAGTCCACGGCCATGTGGAAGCTGGCCCGCGCGTTCGACCTGCTGGAGCCGCTGCGCAAGCGCATCGAGGCGGGCCTGCCCGCCTACGGCTCCTGCGCCGGCATGATCATGCTGGCCGACCGCATCCGGGACGGCGTGCCCGGCCAGGAGACCGTCGGCGGCATCGACATGACCGTGCGCCGCAACGCCTTCGGCCGCCAGGTGGACTCCTTCGAGGCCGAGGTGCCGCTGACCGGCATGGGGGACACGCCGTACCACGCCGTTTTCATCCGCGCTCCCTGGGTGGAGAGCGTCGGCGACGGGGTCGAGGTGCTCGGACGTGCCGACGGCGGCCCGAACGTCGGTAGGATCGTCGCCGTCCGTCAGGGCCGCCTCATGGCGACCTCCTTCCATCCGGAGCTGACGGGCGACTTCCGCGTGCACCACTACTTCGCCGATCTGGTGCGCCGGGCGATGGACCAGGAGGATTGACAGATGTCCGGCCATTCCAAATGGGCGACGACCAAGCACAAGAAGGCCGCCCTCGACGCCAAGCGGGGCAAGCTCTTCGCCAAGCTGATCAAGAACATCGAGGTCGCGGCGCGCACCGGCGGCGGTGACCCCGAGGCGAACCCGACCCTCTACGACGCCATCTACAAGGCGAAGAAGAGCTCGGTGCCCAACGACAACATCGAGCGCGCGCGCAAGCGCGGCGCCGGTGAAGAGGCCGGCGGCGCCGACTGGCAGAACATCACCTACGAGGGCTACGCGCCGGGCGGGGTCGCGGTGCTCATCGAGTGCCTCACCGACAACCGCAACCGCGCCGCCTCCGAGGTGCGCGTCGCGCTGACCCGCAACGGCGGCTCGCTCGCCGACCCGGGCTCGGTCTCCTACATGTTCAACCGCAGGGGCGTCGTCCTGGTGCCCAAGGCGGGCACCACCGAGGACGACGTCATGATGGCGGTCCTGGAGGCCGGCGCCGAGGAGGTCAACGACATCGGCGACGAGTTCGAGGTCGTCTCCGAGGCCGGCGACCTGCTGGCGGTCCGCAAGGCCCTCCAGGACGCCGGCATCGACTACGACTCGGCCGAGAGCAAGTTCCTGCCGACCATGACGGTGCCGCTGGACGAGGAGAACGCCAGGAAGGTGTTCCGCCTGCTGGACGCGCTGGAGGACTCCGACGACGTCCAGGAGGTCTACGCCAACTTCGACGTCAGCGACGAGGTGATGGCGGCCATCGACGCCTGACCGCCGCGCACGCTGGACGCCGCCGCCCCTCACCGAGGGACGGCGGCGTCGGCGTTCCTGGTGGCCTAAGGTCTGGATCATGGAGATTCGCCCGCTCGGCGCCGACGACCTCGACGCCGCCCTGGACAGCAGCATCCGCGCTTTCGGACCCGTCCCCGCCGCCGACCGCGACGACTGGCGGCTCAGGATCGGCCTGTCGCTGCCCGAAGGCCGCCTGCTGGGCGCCTTCGACGGCGACCGCCTGCTCGGCACCGCCCGCTTGCTCGACTTCCGCCAGTGGTGGCACGGCAGGGCCGTCCCGATGGGCGGCATCGCGGGCGTCACCGTCGCCCCCGAGGCGCGCGGGCGCGGGGTCGGGCGGCGGATCGTCACCGCCGCGCTGGAGCTGTGCGCCGACAAGGGCCACGCGGTGTCGATGCTCTACCCGGCCACCACCCACATCTACCGCTCCCTGGGCTGGGAGCACGCGGGCGGCTACCACGGCGTGCGCCTGCGCGCCGAGGCGCTGCGGACCCTGGGCGCCGGGCCGGTCCCGGTCCGCCGGGCCGCCCCGCGGGACGCCGCCGAGGTCGCGGCGGTGCTGCGCCGCGTCCACGGCGAGGCCCGGGACGCGGGACCGGTGGACTGGACCGTGGACATGTGGCGGTACAAGCTCGCCGACGAGGACCTGTTCGCCTACCTGGCCGAGGACGGCCTCCTGGCCTACCGCTGGGCCGACGGCCGGGGCGAGGCGCTGCGCGTGGAGAAGATCGTGGCGGGCTCGGAGGCGACGCTGCGCGCCCTGGCCGCCATCGTCGGGTCCGGATCGTCGGTCGCCGAGCACGTCACCGCCTTCCTGGCCCCCGCCGACCCGCTGCTGTGGCTGCTGGGGGAGCGGTCGGTGGAGCCGCTGGAGCGCGCCCAGTGGATGCTCCGCCTGGTGGACGCCCCCGCCGCCGTCGAGGCCCGCGGCTACCCCGAGGGCGTGTCGGCCGACGTGCGGCTGACGGTGGAGGACCTACAGATCAAGGACAACTCCCGCACCTGGCGGCTGGTCGTCGAGAACGGCCGGGGACGGCTGGAGCCCGCCGCCGACGACCCCGCCGCGGTGCGCCTCGGCGCGCGCGGCCTGGCGGCCCTGTACGCGGGCGTCCCGGTCGCGACGCTGCGCCGCGCGGGCCTGGTCGAGGGCGACGCCGGGCCCCTCGGCGCGGTGTTCGCGGCGCAGCCGTTCTCGCTGGACTACTTCTGACCCCGGCACGTCGTGCGCGACGATGTCCCCGGCGTTCGGTAGCGTGTCGGAAGCCGAACAAATGATCGAAAAGGGGTGGCCGTGCGGGTGATGGGCGTGGACCCCGGCCTCACCCGGTGCGGGGTCGGCGTGGTCGAGGGCGCGCCGGGCAAGCCGCTGAGCCTGGTGCACGTCAGCGTGGTGCGCACCAGCTCCGACGACGACATCGCGCTGCGCCTGCTCGGCGTCGAGCGGGGCCTGGAGGCGCTGATCGACGAGTGGCGGCCCGACGCCATCGCCGTCGAACGGGTGTTCGCCCAGCACAACGTGCGCACCGTCATGGGCACCGCCCAGGCCGCCGGGATCGCCTTGGTGGCGGCCGCCCGGCGCGGCCTGCCGGTGGCCATGCACACCCCCAGCGAGGCCAAGGCCGCCGTCACCGGCAACGGCCGCGCCGACAAGGCGCAGGTCACCGCCATGGTCACCCGGCTGCTGCGGCTGGAGACCGCGCCGAAGCCCGCCGACGCCGCCGACGCGCTCGCCCTCGCCATCTGCCACGTGTGGCGCGGCGGCGCGCAGGCACGCCTGGCCGCCGCCCGCCCCGGCGCGGCCCAGGGCACCCACGCCCAGCGCAACGCGGCGCGCATCGCGGCCGCCCAGGCCGCCGCCCGGAACCGAGGAGGAAACGCGCAGTGATCGCCTTCGTCAGCGGCCAGGTGGCCGCCGCCGGCCCCGACGGTGCCGTCATCGACGTGCACGGCGTCGGGTACGCGGTGCAGTGCACCCCGGCCACCCTCGCCGGGCTGCGCGTCGGCGACCAGGCGCGGGTGCCCACCTCGCTGGTGGTGCGCGAGGACTCCATGACCCTGTTCGGCTTCGCCGACGACGACGAGCGCCAGGTGTTCGAGCTGCTCCAGACCGCCAGCGGCGTCGGCCCCCGCCTCGCGCTGGCCATGCTGGCGGTGCACAGCCCGAACGCCCTGCGGCACGCCGTCGCCGCCGAGGACCTGAACGCCCTCACCAAGGTGCCCGGCATCGGCAAGAAGGGCGCCCAGCGCATCGTGCTGGAGCTGAAGGACCGCCTCGGCGGCCCGGTCGGCGAGACCCCCGGCGCCCGCGCCCCCGCCCGGGCCGCCGCCTGGCGCGACCAGGTGCAGGCC
The DNA here is from genome assembly GCA_050936435.1 of Spirillospora sp. CA-253888. Classification (GTDB taxonomy): domain Bacteria; phylum Actinomycetota; class Actinomycetes; order Streptosporangiales; family Streptosporangiaceae; genus Spirillospora. The sequence continues at coordinate 300,852 of JBNJMT010000001.1, read as the reverse complement.
GGCCTGATCAACCTGGGCTGGTCGGCCCGCGACGCCGACGCCGCCGTGGACGCGGTCGCCGCCGACCTCGACGGCGCCGACACCCCGCCCGTTCCGGTCCTGCTGAAGGCCGCCCTGAAGAAACTGAGCAAGTGAGCGATTTCGGAGAGCACGACGAGCGTCTGGTGTCGGCCGAGGCCGAGGGGGTCGACGAGCAGGTCATCGAGGCGGCGCTCCGGCCCAAGCAGCTCGCCGACTTCATCGGCCAGGACCGGGTGCGCGAGCAGCTGTCGCTGGTGCTGCACAGCGCGCTGCGGCGCGGCCGCACCCCCGACCACGTGCTGCTGTCGGGCGGGCCGGGGCTCGGCAAGACGACCCTCGCGATGATCATCGCGGCGGAGCTGGGGCAGCCGCTGCGCATCTCCTCCGGGCCCGCCATCGAGCGGGCCGGGGACCTGGCGGCCATCCTGTCCACCCTCGCCGAGGGGGAGGTGCTGTTCCTGGACGAGATCCACCGGATGGCGCGGCCCGCCGAGGAGATGCTCTACATGGCGATGGAGGACTTCCGGGTCGACGTCGTGGTGGGCAAGGGGCCCGGCGCGACCGCCATCCCGCTCGACATCGCCCCGTTCACGCTGGTCGGGGCCACCACCCGGGCCGGGATGCTGCCCGGCCCGCTGCGCGACCGGTTCGGGTTCGTGGCGCACATGGACTTCTACGGCCCGGCCGAGCTGGAGGTGATCGTCAAGCGGTCCGCGCGGCTGCTGGACGTGCAGATCACCGACGACGGCGCCGCCGAGGTCGCGGGCCGGTCCCGCGGCACGCCCCGCATCGCCAACCGGCTGCTGCGCCGCGTCCGCGACTACGCCGAGGTCCGCGCCGACGGCGTGGTCGACCTTGAGCTGGCCCGCTCGGCGCTCAGCCTGTACGAGGTGGACGAGCGCGGCCTGGACCGCCTCGACCGCGCCGTCCTCGGCTCGCTGCTGCGCAAGTTCGGCGGGGGGCCGGTCGGGCTGTCCACGCTGGCGGTGTCGGTGGGGGAGGAGCCCGAGACCGTCGAGGTGGTCGCCGAGCCGTTCCTGGTGCGGCAGGGCCTGCTGGCCCGCACCCCGCGCGGCCGGATCGCGACCCCGGCCGCCTGGGCGCACCTCGGCCTGACCCCGCCGCCCACCGCGCCGCTCGCCGGAACGCTGTTCGAGGTGGACGGCGAGCAGGCCGGACCGCAATAGGTGATCTTCCGGTAACGGCTTGGGAACTTCCCGGCAGCGTCGCTCGTCGCGGCGTTGCCGGGGTCTGGCGTACTCTCTAGACTCCGGGACTCGGTCCCGTCTCCCAGCCGACGGATTCTGGATGAGGCCGTATCGGCGACCGGCTGGGCAAAACCACATCGGAAGGACGCCCTCGTGATGGGCAGCGACATGATTATTGCGGCACAGAACTCGGGCGGCAGCGGTGCCTTCAACCTCCTGCTGCTGCTCGCGGTGCCCCTGGTGTTCTACTTCCTGCTGATCCGCCCGCAGAGCAAGCGGCGCAAGGAGCAGCTGGCGATGCAGAACGCCATCGAGCCCGGCACGAAGGTGATCACCACCGCGGGCATGCACGCCACCGTGGTCGAGGTGGACGAGGACGGCGGGCTGCTGCTGGAGATCGCCCCCGGGGTTCAGGCGCGCTTCCTCAAGCAGGCCGTGATGACCGTCGTCAAGGACGAGCCGGCCGACGAGGTCGAGGACGAGGAGCTGGACGGCGAGGACGCCAAGCCCGCCGCCTCCATCGACCTGTCCAAGGACAAGGACGACGCGGTCGAGCACGCCGACGAGGCCGGGAAGGCCACCTCCGCCAAGGCCGCGGAGAAGCCGTCGGCCTGAGGCCGGACGCCCTCGACACCCAGACGGGAAGTATGACGACCAGTGGCTCCGTCTCGTAGCAATGTTCCCCGGCCAGGGCGCACCCTCCTCGCGTTGTTCGCGGTGCTGGCGGTCCTGACCGGCGTGATGGTCCTGCAGGGCCAGCTGACCCCCAAGCTCGGCCTCGACCTGGCCGGCGGCACGACCGTCACGCTGACGGCCAAGACCGAGAGCGGCAAGACCCCGCCGGCCACGCAGATGGACCAGGCCGTGAAGATCATGACGCAGCGCGTCAACGGTCTCGGCGTGTCCGACGCGGAGGTCGCCAAGCAGGGCGGCAGCAACATCGTCGTCAACGTCCCCGGCCAGGGCCAGGACGGCGTCGTCCAGCTCATCGGGACCACGGCGAAGCTGCAGTTCCGGCAGGTGTTCGCGGCGGCCGACGGCAGGCCCCAGAGCGCCGCGCCGTCGCCCACGCCGAGCAGCACCGGCAAGGACGCCAAGAAGGACAAGGGCAAGGACAAGAGCGCCTCGCCGTCCCCTTCGGCCACTCCGTCCGGCTCGGCCACGCCGCGCGGGCGGGCGCTCAGCGAGGCGCTGGCCGCGCCGACGCCCAAACCGTCGGGCTCGGCGTCCCCGTCCCCGTCGGGGACGCCGCAGCTCCAGGTGCCGCCGGTGCAGCAGGCGGGCGCCGACTACTCCGGCATCGACGACAAAGCCGTGATCAAGCAGTTCGAGGAGCTGAACTGCTACAGGGACGACAAGCTCGTCCCCGGGGCCAACGACCCGAACCGCAAGTGGGTGGCGGTCTGCGACCAGAACGAGGAGCGCGGCCAGGTCAGCAAGTACATCCTCGGCCCGGTCCGGGTGCTCGGCGAGCAGGTCTCCGACGCCTCGGCGATGCCGCCGGACCCCACCAACGGCATCAGCAGCTGGTGGGTCAGCCTGAAGTTCAAGTCGCAGGGCGCCCGCGAGTTCGGCGAGGTCACCACCGACGCCTACAAGGCGTTCCAGACGCAGGGGCAGGGCACCCCGCGCTCGCAGGTGGCGATCGTGCTGGACGGCAAGGTCGTCTCCGCGCCCACCATCGAGACCGGCGCGATCACCGGCGGCAACGCCCAGATCAACGGCCCGGTGGACAGCTTCACCCAGAGCTACGCCAGTGACCTGGCCAACGTGCTGAAGTACGGCGCGCTGCCGCTGGAGTTCACTCAGAGCTCCATCGACGAGGTGTCGTCCACGCTGGGCTCCGACCAGCTGCGCGGCGGCCTGATCGCCGGCGGCATCGGTCTGGTGCTGGTGGTGCTGTACTGCCTGTTCTACTACCGGGGCCTCGGCATCGTGGCGGTGCTGAGCCTGATGGTGGCGGCGTCCATCACCTACCTGTCGGTGGTGATCCTGGGCCAGAACATGGGCTTCCGGCTCTCGCTGCCGCACATCATCGGCCTGATCGTGTCGATCGGCATCACCGCCGACTCGTTCATCGTCTACTTCGAGCGGGTGCGCGACGAGCTGCGGGCCGGGCGCAAGCTGCGGCCCTCGGTGGAGGTGGCCTGGAAGCGGGCCCGGCGCACCATCCTGGTCGCCGACGCGGTCACCTTCCTGGCGGCGCTGGTGCTGTACTTCCTGGCCGTCGGCGGGGTCGCGGGCTTCGCGTTCGCGATGGGCCTCACCACGCTGATCGACGTGGTGGTGGTGTTCTTCTTCACCAAGCCGCTGGTGGCGCTGCTGTCGCGGACGCAGTTCTTCGGCAGAGGCCACCCGATGTCCGGCCTGGACCCCCGGCGCCTGCACAAGGCGTCCCCCGAACCGGCCGTCCGCACCAGCAAGCAGGAGGCCTGACCATGGCGTTCCGAGCGGTTGTCTCCCGGGTCTACCGGGGCGAGGTCAGCGCCGACATCGTCGGCAAGCCCAAGCTCTGGTACTCCATCTCCGGTCTGCTGCTGGTGTTCTCCATCGCGGGCCTGGTGGTCCAGGGCCTGAACTTCGGCGTGGAGTTCAAGGGCGGGTCGGTGTTCACCTTCGGCGCGTCCAACCACTCGATCGAGCAGGTGCGCGCCGCGGTCACCGGGGCGGGCACCCACCAGGCCATCGTGCAGAAGGCCGGCGACGACTGGCGCGTCACCACCGAGAGCCTGCCCTCGCAGAAGGTCACCGAGGTCAAGCAGAACATCTCCAAGGAGCTGCAGGTGCCGGCCGACAAGGTCAGCACCCAGGTGGTGGGGGCCTCGTGGGGCGGTGAGATCCAGAGCAAGGCATGGCAGGCCCTGATCGTCTTCATGGTCCTGATCATCGCCTACCTGTCGGTCGCCTTCGAGTGGCGGATGGCCGTGGCGGCGGTGGTCGCGCTGGTGCACGACCTGGTCATCACCGCCGGCATCTACGCCTGGTCCGGCTTCGAGGTCACCCCGGCCACGCTGCTGGGCTTCCTGACGATCCTGGGGTACTCGCTGTACGACGCGGTGGTGGTCTTCGACATGATCAAGGAGGTCACCAAGCCGCTCACCACGACCTCCAAGATCACCTACAGCGAGGCCGCCAACGAGGCGCTGTCGTCCACGCTGGTCCGGTCGCTGAACACCTCGCTGGTGGCGATCCTGCCGGTCGCGGCGATCCTGTTCATCGGCACCACGCTGTTCGGCGCGGGCACGCTGAAGGACCTGTCGCTGTCGCTGTTCGTCGGCATGATCGTCGGCACCTACTCCTCGATCTGCGTCGCCACGCCGCTGCTGGTGCAGCTCAAGGAGCGCGAGCCGAAGTACGTCCAGCTGCGCCAGAACCTCGCCCGCCGCGAGGCCAGCGCCAAGCGGCAGGCCAAGGCCGCCAAGGCGGTGGACGGCGCCGCGGCCGACGACGAGCCGGACGACTCCGCCGAGGACGGCGGCGTCCCGGCGGGCGTGACGGTCCGCAAGGTCGTCCAGCAGGGGCCGCGCCAGCAGCCCAAGCGCGGCACCCGCACCCAGCGCCGGGGCAAGTAGCCCGGCGCGCCGCCGGCTGCGCAGCACGTCCAGGATGACGGCCGCGTCCACCCCGCGTGGGCGCGGCCGTCGCCTGTCATCTGTCACCTGTCATCGACCCTGGGGGGAACCGCCGATGGACCTCGACAAGCTGATCAACGACCGGATCCGCGACATCCCCGACTACCCCAAGCCCGGGGTGCTGTTCAAGGACATCACGCCGCTGCTGGCCGACCACGTGGCCTTCGCCGGGGCGGTGGACACCATCGTCAACCACCACGGCCGCGGCACCGTCGACAAGATCGTCGGGATCGAGGCGCGCGGGTTCATCCTGGCCGCGCCGGTCGCCTACCACTTCGGCGCGGGGTTCGTCCCGGTGCGGAAAAAGGGGAAGCTGCCCGCGGCGACCTACCAGGAGAACTATGATCTCGAGTACGGGACCGAGACGATCGAGATGCACACCGACGCCTTCGCCCCCGGTGACCGGGTCCTGATCGTGGACGACGTGCTGGCCACCGGCGGGACGGCCCGTGCCGCCGTCGACCTGGTGCGGCGCGGCGGCGGCGAGGTGGTGGGGCTGTCGGTGCTGGTCGAGCTGTCGTTCCTGGACGGCCGGAGCAAACTGGGTGATTTGGACGTCCATTCGCTGGTTACGGTCTAGTACGAAATAGGCGCCGGATAGACTGGCGTTGTTCATAGTCCGGTGGGGACGGGCGCTCCCGCAGGGCGGACAGGGCGGCGCCCGACATGGTCTGGGGAGGCTGGGTGCCCGGTGAGGTGGTATCGACCGACGCGGTGACCGGAGCCGCGCCGCCGTCGCACGAGACGGCGCGCCGTGCCGCGCCGCCCGCCGCACCGCCCGCCGCGCCCGACCGGGACGCGGCGGAGGGCACGGACGCCGCCGCGCCCGCCGACGTCCCGGCCCCCGCCGACCGGCCGACGGCCGCCGAGACTCCGCCGCCCGCCGGGCAGGAGCCGCCGAAGGCCGCCGACCCCGCCCGGCCGACTCCGGCCACCATCCCACCGTCCGCCGCCCGGGTGCGCCGCAGGCTCGCCCGGCTGGGGGCCCAGCGCGGACCTACCATGAACCCGGTACTCGAACCACTGATCAAGACGGTCCGCAACACCCACCCCAAGGCGGATCTGCGGCTCATCGAGCGCGCCTACGACGTGGCCGCGCACTACCACCGCCACCAGAAGCGCAAGAGCGGCGACCCCTACATCACCCACCCGCTGGCCGTGGCGACCATCCTCGGCGAGCTCGGCATGAACACCGAGACCCTCTGCGCGGCGCTGCTGCACGACACCGTCGAGGACACCGACTACACCCTGGAGGAGCTGCGCGCCGACTTCGGCGACGAGATCGCCGCCCTGGTGGACGGCGTCACCAAGCTCGACAAGGTCAAGTACGGCGACGCCGCCGAGGCCGAGACCGTGCGCAAGATGGTCGTGGCGATGTCGCGCGACATCCGCGTCCTGGTGATCAAGCTCGCCGACCGGCTGCACAACATGCGCACGCTGCGCTACATGCCGCGGCACAAGCAGGAGAAGAAGGCCCGCGAGACCCTGGAGGTGTTCGCGCCGCTGGCCCACCGCCTGGGCATGAACACCCTGAAGTGGGAGCTGGAGGACCTGGCGTTCGCCACCCTCTACCCCAAGCGCTTCGACGAGATCGCCCGGCTGGTCACCGAGCGGGCCCCGCGCCGCGACATCTTCCTCCAGGAAGTGATCGAGAACGTGTCGGCCGACCTGCGCGAGTCGCGGATCAAGGCCACCGTCACCGGCCGGCCCAAGCACTACTACTCGATCTACCAGAAGATGATCGCGCGGGACGTGTCCTTCGACGACATCTACGACCTGGTCGGCATCCGGGTCCTGGTGGACAGCGTCCGCGACTGCTACGCCGCCCTCGGCACGATCCACGCGCGGTGGAACCCGGTCCCCGGCCGGTTCAAGGACTACATCGCGATGCCGAAGTTCAACATGTACCAGTCGCTGCACACCACCGTGATCGGCCCCGAGGGCAAGCCGGTGGAGCTGCAGATCCGCACCTGGGGCATGCACCGGCGGGCCGAGTACGGGGTGGCCGCGCACTGGAAGTACAAGGAGGAGACCCTCGCCGGGCGCAAGGCGGGGGACATGCAGTGGCTGCGGCAGTTGCTGGACTGGCAGAAGGAGACCGCCGACCCGGCCGAGTTCCTGGAGTCGCTGCGCTTCGACCTGTCGGTGTCGGAGGTGTTCGTCTTCACGCCCAAGGGCGACGTGATGGCGCTGCCGCAGGGCGCGACCCCGGTCGACTTCGCCTACGCGATCCACACCGAGGTCGGGCACCGCACGATCGGCGCCCGGGTCAACGGGCGGCTGGTGCCGCTGGAGTCCACCCTCGACAACGGCGACGCGGTGGAGATCTTCACCTCCAAGTCGCCGGACGCCGGGCCGAGCCGCGACTGGCTGAACTTCGTCAAGAGCGCCCGCGCCCGCAACAAGATCCGGCACTGGTTCTCCAAGGAGCGCCGCGACACCGCGATCGAGTCCGGCAAGGACGCCATCGCGCGCGCGATGCGCAAGCAGAACATGCCGCTGCAGCGCATGATGTCGGGGGAGGCGCTGCTGGCGCTGGCCCGCGACATGCGCTACCCGGACGTGTCGTCGCTGTACGCGGCGGTCGGGGAGAACCAGGTCTCCGCGCAGACGGTCGTTCAGCGGCTGGTGGACGCGCTCGGCGGCGTGGAGAGCGCCGAGGAGGACCTCGCCGAGATCGCGCTGCCGACGCGGCGCAAGCGCAGCCGCCCCTCGGCCGACCCCGGCGTGGTGGTGGCGGGCGACCCCGACGTGTGGGTGCGGCTGTCGCGCTGCTGCACGCCGGTGCCCGGCGACGACATCGTCGGGTTCGTCACCCGCGGCCACGGCGTCTCGGTGCACCGCGCCGACTGCGCCAACGTGGCCCAGCTCAAGGAGCAGCCCGACCGGCTGATCGACGTCAAGTGGTCGCCGGGCGAGGACTCGGTGTTCCTGGTGGCGATCCAGGTCGAGGCGCTGGACCGGCCGCGGCTGCTGTCGGACGTCACGCGGGTGCTGTCGGACCAGCACGTCAACATCCTGTCGGCGTCGGTGACCACCACCCGCGACCGGGTCGCGGTCAGCCGCTTCACCTTCGAGATGGGCGACCCCAAGCACCTCGGCCACGTCCTGAAGGCCGTGCGCTCCATCGACGGCGTGTACGACGTCTACCGCGTCACCAGCGGCACCAACCGCTGACCCGCGCAACGGAGGAAGGGCCGGTCCGAACGGACCGGCCCTTCCTCCGTGCTCAGGGGATCAGGCGGAGGCGGGCTCCCCGGCCTCCTCGTCCTCCGGGATCACGTCGATCCCGGCCTCCTTGCGCTGCTGCTCGGTGATCGTGGTCGGCGCGGCCGTCAGCGGGTCGTAGCCCGAGGCGGCCTTGGGGAAGGCGATCACGTCGCGGATCGAGTCCTCGCCGGCCAGCAGCATGACCGTGCGGTCCCAGCCGAAGGCGATGCCGCCGTGCGGCGGCGGGCCGAACTTGAACGCCTCCAGCAGGAACCCGAACTGCGACTCGGCCTCCTGCTTGGACAGCCCCAGCACGTCGAACACCCGCTGCTGCATCTCGGCGCGGTGGATACGGATCGAGCCGCCGCCGATCTCGTTGCCGTTGCAGACGATGTCGTAGGCGTTGGCGAGGGCCGAGCCCGGGTCGGACACGAAGGTGTCGGCGTACTCGGGCTTGGGCGCGGTGAACGGGTGGTGCACCGCCGTCCAGCCGATCTGCTCGCCCTTGTCGTTCTCGACCGGCTCGAACACCGGCGCGTCCACGACCCAGCAGAACGCCCAGGCGCCGGTGTCGATCAGCCCGCAGCGGCGGCCGATCTCCAGCCGGGCCGCGCCCAGCAGCTCGCGGGTGGCGTGCGGCTTGCCCGCGCCGAAGAACACCGCGTCGCCCGGCTTGGCGCCGACCTTGTCGGCCAGCCCGGCCTTCTCCTCGTCGGACAGGTTCTTGGCGACCGGGCCGCCCAGCGTGCCGTCCTCCTGGACCAGGACGTAGGCGAGGCCGCGCGCGCCGCGCGCCTTGGCCCAGTCCTGCCAGCCGTCCAGCTCCTTGCGGGTCTGGGAGGCACCGCCCGGCATGACCACCGCGCCCACGTAGGGGGCCTGGAACACCCGGAACGAGGTGCCCGCGAAGTACTCGGTCATGTCGGTCAGCTCGTTGCCGAACCGCAGGTCGGGCTTGTCGGAGCCGTAGCGCGCCATGGCGTCGGCGTAGGTGATGTGGGGGATCTCGCCGATCTCGTGGTCGGCGATCTCCTTCCACAGCGCCCGCACGAGGTCCTCGCCGACCTTGAGCACGTCGTCCTGCTCGGCGAACGACATCTCGACGTCGATCTGGGTGAACTCCGGCTGCCGGTCGGCGCGGAAGTCCTCGTCGCGGTAGCAGCGGGCGATCTGGTAGTACCGCTCCAGCCCGCCGACCATCAGCAGCTGCTTGAACAGCTGGGGCGACTGCGGCAGCGCGTACCAGTGGCCCGGCTTCAGCCGCACCGGGACCAGGAAGTCGCGGGCGCCCTCGGGCGTGGAGCGGGTCAGCGTCGGGGTCTCGACGTTGACGAAACCGTGCTCGTCCAGCACCCGGTTGACGATCTGGGCGCCCTTGGAACGGATGCGCATCGCCTTGGCGACCGGCTCGCGGCGCATGTCGAGGTACCGGTACCGGAGCCGGATCTCCTCGTTGACGTTGACGTCGCCCTCGATGGGGAACGGCAGCGGCGCCGACTCCGACAGCACCTCGATCTCGGTGGCGGCCACCTCGATCTCGCCGGTGGGCAGCTCGGGGTTCTCGTTGCCCGCCGGGCGCACCCGGACCTCGCCGGTGATCTTGACGCAGTACTCGGCGCGCAGGTCGTGGGCGGTGTCCTCCTCGCGGAAGACGACCTGGGCGGAGCCGGAGGCGTCGCGCAGGTCGATGAAGGTGACGCCCCCGTGGTCGCGGCGGCGCGCCACCCAGCCGGCCAGCGTCACCTGCTGACCGGCGTGCTCCCTGCGGAGCGTCCCCGCCTCGTGCGAGCGGATCATCGTGAAAGCCTTTCCTTCAACGTGGCGGTGAGTTCGGTGAGCGGGACGGCGTCCTGGTCGCCGCTGCCCAGATCCTTGACCTGGGCCTCCCCGGCGGCGAGGTCGCGGTCGCCCAGGATGACGGCGTACCGCGCGCCGGACCGGTCGGCGTCCTTCATGGCGCCCTTCAGCTTCTTGCCGCCGAAGGCCATGTCGGCGGCGATCCCGGCCGCGCGCAGCTCCGCCACCAGCGAGAAGATCCGGCGCTCGGCGGCCTCGCCCAGCGCCACCCCGAACGCCTGGCAGCGGGGCTTGGCGGCGAACGCCGCGCCCTCGGCCTCCAGGGCCAGGACGGTGCGGTCGAGGCCCAGGCCGAAGCCGATGCCCGGCAGGGCCGGGCCGCCGATGTCCTCCGACAGCCCGTCGTAGCGGCCGCCGCCGCCGATGCCCGACTGGGCGCCCAGCAGCGGGTGGTCGAACTCGTAGGTGGTGCGGGTGTAGTAGTCCAGCCCGCGCACCAGCGTGGGGGTGTCCTCCCACGCGATGCCGAGGCCGGCCAGCAGCTCGCGGACCCGGTCGTGGTGGGCCTTGCAGGCGCCGCACAGGTGGTCGGCCATCAGCGGGGCGCCGGCGAGCTGCTCGCGGACCTTGGGGCGCTTGTCGTCCAGCACCCGCAGCGGATTGATCTCGATGCGGGCGCGGGTGGCCTCGTCCAGGTCCAGGCCGCGCAGGAACTCCTGCAGCAGGGTCCGGTAGGCCGGACGGCACTCGGCGCAGCCCAGCGAGTTCAGCAGCAGCCGCACCTGGGTCAGGCCGAGGCTCTTGTACCAGTTCGCCGCGATGGCGATGGTCTCGGCGTCGACCTGGGGGTCCTCGCTGCCGATCGCCTCCAGGTCGAGCTGGTAGAACTGCCGGTACCGGCCGGCCTGCGGCTGCTCGGCGCGGAAGGCCGGGCCGCTGGTCCACACCTTCACCGGGAGCCCGCCCTGCTTGTGCAGGTTGTGCTCCAGCACCGAGCGCAGCACGGTGGCGGTGAACTCCGGGCGCAGCGTCAGCGACCGGCCGCCGCGGTCCTCGAAGGTGTACATCTCCTTGGAGACCACGTCGGTGGACTCGCCCACCCCGCGCCTGAACAGGTTGGTGTCCTCGAAGACCGCCAGCTCCAGGTAGCCGTATCCGGCCAGCCGGGCCTGCTCGGCGAACGCCTCGCGGATCGCGTAGAACAGGTCCGCCTGCGGCGGCGCGTACTCCTTGACCCCCTTGGGGGCCTGAAAGCTCGAACTCATGATCTTTTAGGCTCAGAATCCCTTGTTGGGCCCGTCCTGCGGAACCAGGTCCGCGAGGAAGGGGTTGGTGCCGCGCTCGCGGCCGATGGTGGTCTGCGGTCCGTGGCCGGGCAGCACGGCGGTCTGGTCCGGCATCGCCAGGCACACCCGCGCCAGGCTGGCCAGGATCTGCTCGTAGGAGCCGCCCGGCAGGTCGGTGCGGCCGATCGACCCCGCGAACAGCAGGTCCCCGGTGAACATCACGTCGGGCACGTCGCCGCTCGGGGGCGTGCGGAAGGTCACCGACCCCGGCGTATGGCCCGGCGCGTGGTCGACGGTGAAGCTGAGGCCCGCCAGCTCGATCGCCTGGCCGTCGCTCATCTCCCGCACGTCGTCGGGCTCGGCCAGCGTGAGCCCGCCGAACAGCTGCTGGCCCGCCTGCAGCGACAGCCCCTTGGCGGGATCGGTCAGCAGGTCGCGGTCGTCGGGGTGGATGTAGGCCGGGACGTCCTTGGCCCCGCACACCGGCGCCACCGACCACACGTGGTCGATATGGCCGTGGGTGAGCAGCACCGCGACCGGCTTCAGCCGGTGCTCGCGCAGGATCTCCTCGATCCCGGCCTCGGCGTCCTGGCCCGGATCGATGATCACGCACTCCTCGCCCGCGGCGGGCGCCACCACGTAGCAGTTGGCGGCGAAGGAACCAGCGGGGAACCCGGCGACGAGCACGGTCGTCCTTCCTACAAGGCCATCTCGGAGAGTCTCGCGTCCTGCGGCCGGGCGTCCCCGGCGCGCGCGATGCTCCGAGGGTACCGGCGCGGCCGCGGCCACCGCGAACGAGATGCCCGATCGCCGTGTCGGCGGCGCGCGGACCGCTCGCGGCCGAACGGCCGGGCGCGTCGGGCCGGGCGGCGCGCGGACCCCTGGGGACCGCTACTATGCGCTGCACGTTCACCTGATCACAGCGGAGAGGCGGGCACGTGGCGGGCAAGGACCGCAAGAAGCAGTTGGCACGGCAGCGCTATGAGCGCCAGGAGCAGCGCCGGAAGGCCGAGGCCGCCCGCGCCCGCCGCCTGAAGATCGTCGGCTCGGTGGCCGCGGTCGCGGTGATCGCCGGTGCCGGAGCGGGCGTCGCCGCCGCGGTGGGCAAGGGCGATGACAAGGGCTCCGACGCCGCCGCCGACACCTCGGCGTCCCCGCAGGCCAAGCCCAAGGCCAAGCCGGGCGAGTGCGCCTACACCAAGGCCGCCGGCGAGGCGGGCGCGCCCAAGGACCTCGGCACCCCGCCGGTCAAGCCCGTCCACAAGGGCACCGTCAAGGCCACGATCAAGACCAGCCAGGGCGACATCGGCCTGTCGCTGGACGGCGCCAAGGCCCCCTGCGCGGTCAACTCGTTCGCGTTCCTGGCCAAGAAGGACTTCTGGAACAAGAGCCACTGCCACCGGCTGTCCACCAGCGCGGGCCTGCGGATGCTGCAGTGCGGCGACCCCACCGGCACCGGCAGCGGCGGCCCGGGGTACCAGTTCGACAACGAGAACACCGAGGGCGCCACCTACGGCAAGGGCACGCTGGCGATGGCCAACGCGGGCGAGTCCCCGACCGGGGGCGGCACCAACGGCAGCCAGTTCTTCCTGGTGTACGGCGACTCGCAGCTCCCCCCGAACTACACGGTCTTCGGCAAGATCACCTCGGGGCTCGACACGCTGGAGGCCGTCGCCAAGGCGGGCATCGCCAAGGCGGGCCAGGACGGGACCGGCGAGCCGAAGAAGAAGGTCACGATCCGGGACGTCGCGATCGCCGGGAAATAGGCGAACGGGATACTAAGGTGTGGAGGATCCGGTGGGTGTGAGCACGACCGGATCCGCGATACAGGAGGCAAGCGTGTCCAGCGCGACCGATCCTTGGGGCCGGGTGGACGAAGACGGCACCGTCTACGTGAAGACGTCGGACGGTGAACGCGTCGTGGGGTCCTGGCAGGCGGGCGCTCCGGAGGAGGCCCTCGCCTACTTCAAGCGCAAGTACGACTCGCTGGCCACCGAGATCGGGCTGCTCGAACAGCGGGTCAAGACCACCGACCTGCAGCCGCAGCAGGCCCAGCAGAGCGTCGCGCGGCTGCGCGAGCAGGTCGCCGACGCCCACGCGGTCGGCGACCTGGACGCCCTGCTCCGGCGGCTGGACGTGCTGACCGAGCTGGTCGGCCGCCGCCGCGAGGAGGTCAAGGCCCAGCGCGAGCACGCCCGGCACGAGGCGCGCGAGGTCAAGGAGCGCATCGTCGCCGAGGCCGAGCGCATCGCGGCCGAGGAGACCCACTGGAAGAACGGCGGCGAGCGCCTGCGCCAGCTGGTCGAGGAGTGGAAGGCCGCCGACCGCATCGACCGGCCCACCGAGACCGCGCTGTGGAAGCGGCTGTCGTCGGCCCGCAACGCCTTCACCAAGCGCCGCAAGGCCTACTTCGCGACCCTGGACGACCAGCGCGAGGAGGCCCGCAAGGACAAGGAGCGCCTGGTCGCCGAGGCCGAGGCGATGTCGGGCTCCACCGACTGGGGCGACACCGCTGCCGCCTACCGCGACCTGATGCGCCGCTGGAAGGTGGCCGGCCGCGCCTCCCGGGACGTGGAGGAGGACCTGTGGGCCCGCTTCAAGGGCGCCCAGGACACCTTCTTCGCCGCGCGCAGCGCCGCCTTCGCCGAGCGCGACGCCGAGTTCCAGGGCAACGCCGAGGTCAAGGAGCAGATCCTGGCCGAGGCCGAGCGGCTGCTGCCGGTGCGCGACGTGCGCGCCGCCCGCCAGGCGCTGCGCTCGATCCAGGAGCGCTGGGAGGCGGCCGGCATGGTGCCGCGCGACCAGCGCGACCGGCTGGAGGGCCGGCTCCGCAAGATCGAGGAGACGGTCCGGGGCGCCGAGGAGCAGGAGTGGCGGCGCACCAACCCCGAGGCCCGCGCCCGCGCCGAGGCCACCGTGGCGCAGCTGCGCAGCTCGATCGAGCAGCTGGAGAAGCGGCTCGACAAGGCCAAGGCCGCCGGCCGCGACAAGGACGTCCGCGACGCCGAGGAGGCGCTGACGGCGCGCCGCGCGTGGCTGGAGGAGGCCGAGCGCACCCTGGCCGAGTTCTCCTGACCGAGTTCTCTTGAGCGTGCCCCTCGGGGTTTTCTTGACCGCAGGCTCAGCCGTCACGCGAGTGCCTAACTGTTCCGGCGGGGCAACGCCGAAGGTGAGCCCCGCCGGGACAGATCGCGAAGCGATGTGGCACTCGCAAAGCAACGGTCAGGGGTGCGAGCCGCCAGGCGAGTACCCCTGGGCCGGGGCTTCAGGAAACACTGCCGCCAGGCGAGCCCCCTGGGCCGGGACTTAAAACAACTACGTGCTACGGCCGAGGAAGGCCAGGAGCCGGGTCTGCTCGCCGGAGCCGGGCGGCGCAGGCAGCGCGGGCCCGAGCCGTCCGTCGGCGCGCAGCGCGGCGGCCACCACCTGCGCGGTCGCGAACGCGTGGTGCACCAGGTCGGGGTCCAGCCGGGCGGGCTGCCCGGTGGCCCGCGCCAGGTCCCAGGCGTGCACCAGGGGCTCCAGGATGTAGCCGCCCAGGCAGTCGCCGAGCGGCAGCTCGCCCAGCTCCCCGAAGGGGACGGGGCGGCGCAGCGCGGCCGGGGTGAGGGCGGCGGCGCACTCCTTGCGGGCCGCCCGCCAGGCCGTCGGCGGGTCCCCGGCGCAGAAGCGGGCCGGGTCGGAGGCCACGTCGGGCTCCGGCTCGCCGGTGGCCAGCGCCAGCACGGCGTACAGCCCGCCGACGACGTGCCCGGTCACCTCCAGGGCGGTCCATCCGGCGCAGGGCGACGGCGCGTCCCAGGCGTCCGCGGGGACGCCCGCCACCCTGCTCTCGAACAGATCAAGCGCCCGCCGGTACCCGCTGAGTTCCTGAGCCATGGCGCCCAGTGACCCGCGATCGGCCCGCGCTGTCAAGCGCTATGGGAAAGATCGATCGCGGGCCGCCGGGCGCCCTCAGGCGGCGGCCGCGCCGCGCTGGCGCAGCAGCATGGCCATCAGGTCGATCTCCGAGCGCTGCCCCTCCACCATGGTCCGGGCCAGCCGGCGCACCTGCTCGTCGCCCGACAGCGTCAGGGCGGCCTGCGCCATCTGGACGCCGGCCCGGTGGTGCACGGTCATCAGCTGCAGGAAGCGCACCTCGGCCTCCCGCCCCGACAGCCGCTCCAGCTCGGCGATCTGCTCGCGGGTGGCCATGCCGGGCATCGTGAAGGCCCCGCTCGCGGCGGCGGCCCCGCCGGGATGGCCGGGGTGCCCAGACATCCAGCGCATCGTCCCCGCCGGGTCGGTCTTGGGCGCCCCCCAGCGGTCCAGCCAGGCGGTCATCATGCCGATCTGCGACTGCTGGGTGGTGGCGATGTCGAACGCCAGCGTCCGCACGGCCTCGTCCCGGGTGCGGTCGCGGACGATGAACGACATCCGCACCGCCTGGGAGTGGTGGGTGCTCATGTCCCGCGCGAACCCGGCCTCGGGCCCGTCGGGCAGGGGCTCGCCCGACCGCAGCGCGGTCATCCCGGCGAAGACCGCGGCGGCCGCCAGGGCCAGCACCGCGAGGACGACGGTGACCCGCCGCCCGCGCGGTGCCGGGCGGCGGCCGGCCGCGTCCGGGCCCGTGGCCTCGGCCGCGTCCAGGGCCGCGTCCTGCGCCGCGGTGTCCGGGGCGGACGCCGAGGGCTCCTGCGTCACGGCGTGTCCTTGGCGCCGGTGCAGGCCGCGCCCGGCTCGGGGGTCTGCGGGCCCTTCACGTAGGCGCGCAGGAACGCGTCGATGCGGGGGTCGTTGGCGTCCTGCACCTTGACCTGCTTGCCCCACGCCGACAGCGCGATCGGGGCGTCCAGGCCCGGGTAGGGGCTCATCAGCGAGTAGTCGGTCGCCTTGACCTTCTTGCCCAGCGCCTCCACCTGGGCGGCGTCCAGGCCGGGCCGGTAGGTGATCCACACCGCGCCGTGCTCCAGCGAGTGCACGGCGTTCTCGTTGCGCAGAGGCCGGTCGTAGACGCGGGCGTCGCAGTTCTGCCACATCTGGTCGTGCGCGCCGCCCATCGGCGGGGTGGTGTCGTAGGTGACGGCGGTGGTGACGTGGTCGCGGCTCAGCCCGTCCTTCTGCACCAGGCCGGCGATCGAGCCGCCGTCGGCCGAGGACGGCCGCGACTGCATGAAGGCGAAGCCGATGGCGACCACGGCGACCAGGCCGATGACGCCGAAGAAGACGATGCCGCCCCAGGGCACCTGGCGCTGGGTCAGGACGTTGCGCTGCTGAGCACGGTTACGAGCACTCTTAGACATTCTTATCCCCTTGTGGGTGCTTTTAGGTAATGACGGAGGTGTTCGGCCGGAACGGCCGGTCCATCACAGCCTGAGCACCTGCAGGGCGCTGAGGGACGGCGGCGCGGCCACCGTCCCGAGCGGGGGCCCGGCGAGCCAGCCGAGCCGGGGCGGCAGCCGCAGCAGCGTGCGGCGGAAGGGCGCGGCCAGCGCCAGCACCATCAGCGACAGCAGTACCGCCAGGCACAGGCAGGCGTGCGCGGGAACGAGGGGCGCCCGGTCGACGGGCGCGTCCAGTACGGCCCAGGCCCGCGGCACCAGGTGCGCGGGCAGGTCGCGGAGCACCGCCGGATGGCCCGTCGCGTCCGCGGTGGCGCCGGGCGCCGAGGCGGTGCCGGAGGCCGAGGCGGAACCGGCGGGCAGGGCGGGCGCGGTCGGAGCGGAGGGGATCCCGGTGTCGTGCGCGGTGCACAGCCGCAGCGCCGGGGCGTGCCCCAGGCCGTAGCTGAAGACCAGCCCGCCCACCAGGAACAGGGCGATGAACAGGCCGGCGAGCCCGCGGCGCTGCCGCCGGGAGCGCCGTACCGCCGCGCTCGTCGTGCCGATGCCCGTCATGGCCCCGCCGTCACCTCCTCGTTCCGCCGCTCGGTTCCCGTCGCCCAGGGGACGGCGCGCGCGCCGTCCCGGTCATCCGGGAGCAACGCCGCGGCCCGGACGGGGGTTCCCGGTCCGGCTCGGTCTCGCGGTGGAACGCGGACCATCCTCACGGACCAGGCTTTCCGCAAGATTACCGCCGAGGATGGACACATGTGGAGCACCCTGGCGACCCCGAGACGTGTCCGGGCGGTCAAGGTGCTCGCGGCGGCGGCCTTCCAAGCGGCGCTGATGGCCGCCCTGCTGGGGGCCTACGGGTACGCGCGGCACCTGGTGGACGGCCGTCCCGACGCCGCCTTCGAGCACGCACGGCGGCTGTGGGACGCGGAGCGCGCGCTGCGCCTGCCCGACGAGGCCGCCCTCCAGCGCGCCGCCCTGGAATGGGACGGCTGGGTGCGGCCCGCCAACCACTACTACGTACGGGTCCACTTCCCCGCCTCGATCCTGTTCATGGCCTGGGTCTACCTGCGCCACCGCCGGGCCTGGCCCCGCATCCGCGCCGCCGTGCCGCTGTCGGCGGCCCTGGCGCTGGCGGGCCACGCCCTGTACCCGCTGGCCCCGCCCCGGCTGCTGTCCGGGCCCGGCATGGTGGACCTGATGAACGTCTACGGGCCCAGCGCCTACGCCACCGACCCCGGCGAGGGCATGGCCAACCAGTTCGCCGCGATGCCCTCGCTGCACGTGGGCTGGGCGGTGCTGGTGGCGTGGGGGATCATCCGCTACGGCCGCACCCGGTGGCGCTACCTGGCGGTATTGCACCCGGTGGTGACGCTGCTGGTGGTCGTGCTGACGGCCAACCACTACTGGCTGGACGGCGTCGTCGGCGTCGCGGTGGTCGCGGCGGCCCTGGCGGTGACCGCCCGGCTGGAGCGCCCGCCGTCCCCGGCGCGGCCGGAAATGTCGGCCCGGCGGGATAGTGTCGGAGCGTGACCAGTGTGGGACCGGGCCAGCCGGAGGGCCTCTTCGACGACCCGGCGCAGGAACGCCACGACGATCGCGACGCGCCCGCCGGAACGGGCACCGGAGCGGACGGCGCGGCGCGGGCCGCCGGGCGCACGACCGCCGGGACGTCCCCGGGCGGCGCCGAGCAGCCCCTGGCGGTGCGGATGCGCCCCCGCGGCCTGGACGAGGTCGTCGGCCAGTCCCACCTGCTCGGCCCCGGCACCCCCATCCGGCAGCTGGTCGACCGCGACGCCCCCATGTCCCTGGTGCTGTGGGGTCCGCCCGGCACCGGCAAGACCACCCTGGCCACCGTGGTCAGCCGGGTCACCGAGCGCCGCTTCGTGGAGGTCTCGGCGGTCAGCGACGGCGTCAAGCGGGTCCGCGCCGAGATCGACCTGGCCCGCCGCGAGCTCGGCATGTCCGGCCGGCAGACCGTGCTGTTCGTCGACGAGGTCCACCGCTTCAACAAGGCCCAGCAGGACGCCCTGCTCCCCGCCGTGGAGAACCGCTGGGTCTCCTTCATCGGCGCCACCACCGAGAACCCCTTCTTCTCGGTGATCAGCCCGCTGCTGTCGCGCTCGCTGCTGCTCACCCTGGAGCCGCTCGGCGAGGACGACCTGCGCGAGGTGATCCGCCGCGCCCTGACCGAGGAGCGCGGCCTGGCCGGCGCGGTCGCCCTCGACCCGGCCGCCGAGGACCACCTGATCCGGCTGGCCGGCGGCGACGCCCGCCGCGCCCTGACCTACCTGGAGGCCGCCGCCCTGGTGGTGGCGGGCGGCGAGACCGTCGACGCCGACGTGCTGGAGCGCGCCGTCGACCGCGCCGCGGTCCGCTACGACCGCGAGGGCGACCAGCACTACGACGTCATCAGCGCCTTCATCAAGAGCATCCGCGGCAGCGACGCCGACGCCGCGCTGCACTACCTGGCCCGCATGATCGAGGCGGGCGAGGACCCCCGCTTCATCGCCCGGCGGCTGATCGTGCACGCCAGCGAGGACATCGGCATGGCCGACCCCACCGCGCTGCAGACCGCGGTCGCCGCCGCCCAGGCGGTGGAGTTCGTCGGCCTGCCCGAGGCCCGCATCAACCTGGCCCAGGCCGTCATCCACCTGTCGCTGGCCCCCAAGTCCAACGCGGTGATCATGGCCGTGGACGGCGCGCTGGGCGACGTGCGCAAGGGCCTGGCCGGCCCGGTGCCCGGCCACCTGCGCGACGCGCACTACAAGGGCGCGGCGCGCATCGGGCACGGCGAGGGGTACAAGTACGCCCACGACCACCCCGGCGGCGTGGTCCGCCAGCAGTACGCTCCCGACCAGGTCCACGGGCGGGAGTACTACAAGCCCACCCGGCACGGCGCCGAGGGCCGGTTCTCGGAGGTGCTGGCCCGCATCCGCTCGGTGCTGCGCGGCGACCCCGGCGACCGGCGGGGCTGACCGCGCGACGGGCGGCCCGATGGTCCCGCCATCGGCGGCCGCGCCCCGGTAGCCTGCCCGAGGAGATCCCGGGCCGCGCCCGGGCCCCCGCGCCCCGCACGGCCGGGGCCGGTGCTCGCGGTAAGGTCTGTCACCACGGTACGGACCGCCCGGTCCGCGCGGACCCAGCAGCCGACACACAGCAGCCGACAGCGAACGGAAGCCCTGATGCTTACTGGTGGACAGCTCGCAGGTCTCATCGTGGCCGTGTTCTGGGCCGTGCTGGTCTCCTTCCTCGCCTACACCCTTCTCAAACTCGCCCGCCTGCTCGGCGAGGCCAGCGCGATGGTGCGCGACATCGGGGACCAGGCCGGCCCCCTGATGGAGGACATGACCCGCACCGTCCGGCGCGCCAACGAGCAGCTCGGCCGCACCGACGTGATCACCAAGCAGGTCGGCGCCGTCACCCAGAACGTGTCGGCGGTGACCACCGTGATGACCTCGGTGGTCGGCGGGCCGCTGGTCAAGGCCGCGGCCTTCTCCTACGGGGTGCGCAAGGCCCTCGGCAACCGCGACGACGGCGGCTCGGGCGGCGGTCCGGCCGGTGGCGACCGCCCCCAGCTGGCGGCCCGGTCCGGAGGTAAGGGGCGCAGGTGAGAAGATTGTTCTGGCTCTCGGTGGGCGCCGGCGCCGGCGTCTACGCCACCCACCGCGTCAAGCGGAAGGTGGAGCGCGTGGTGCGCACGTGGTCCCCGGAGGGCGTCGCCGCCCGCGCGGTGACCGCCGGCCGGTCCACCGGTTTCCGGCTGCGCGACTTCGCCGCCGACGTGCGCGTGGAGATGCACGCGCGCGAGGCCGAGCTCCGCGAGGCGGTCCGCATGGACCAGGCCCCGCCCGAGCCCGACGGCACCCGGCGCCGGGTCCTGAAGGGCCGCTACACCATCATCGACGACGACAAGGATGGCCACTGATCATGGAGTCGGCAGAGGTCGCGCGCCGCTTCCTCAAGTTCTTCGAGCAGCACGGGCACACCGTGATGCCCTCGGCCAGCCTGATCGCCGAGGACCCGACCCTGCTGCTGGTCCCCGCCGGGATGGTGCCGTTCAAGCCCTACTTCCTCGGCCAGCGGACGCCGCCGGCGTCCCGGATGACCAGCGCGCAGAAGTGCGTGCGCACGCCGGACATCGAGGAGGTCGGCAAGACCACCCGGCACGCCACGTTCTTCCAGATGCTGGGCAACTTCTCCATCGGGGACTACTTCAAGGAGCAGGCGATCCCGTTCGCCTGGGAGCTGCTCACCCGCTCCGAGGCCGACGGCGGCTTCGGGTTCCCCGAAGAGAAGCTGTGGGTCACCGTCTACCACGACGACGACGAGGCCCACGACATCTGGCACACCAAGGTCGGGGTGCCCGAGGGCCGCATCCAGCGCCGCGGGCTGGCCGACAACTACTGGCACATGGGCGTGCCCGGCCCCGGCGGCCCCTGCTCGGAGATCTACTACGACCGCGGGCCCGAGCACGGCGACGAGGGCGGCCCGGTGGCCGACGAGGACCGGTACCTGGAGGTCTGGAACCTCGTCTTCATGCAGAAGCAGCTCAGCGCCGTCCGCTCCAAGGTGGACTTCGACGTCGCGGGCGACCTGCCGGCCAAGAACATCGACACCGGCATGGGCCTGGAGCGCATGGCCGCGATCCTCCAGGGCGTCGACAACATCTACGAGACCGACACCCTGTGGAAGGTCCTGGACCGCGCCGCCCAGCTCACCGGCACCCGCTACGGCCGCGACCTGAAGAACGACGTGTCGCTGCGCGTGATCGCCGACCACGTCCGCAGCGGCACCATGATGGTCGCCGACGGCATCCGCCCCGGCAACGAGGGCCGCGGCTACGTGCTGCGCCGCATCCTGCGCCGCTCCATCCGCAACCTGCGGCTGCTCGGCGGGCAGGAGGCCGGGCTCATGCACGAGCTGACCGACGCCGCGATCTCGGCGATGGGCGAGCAGTACACCGACCTGGTGCGCACCGCCGCCAACATCCACACCGTGATCGACGCCGAGGAGGAGTCGTTCCTGGCGACCCTGCGCACCGGCACCACGATCTTCGACACCGCGGTCGCCGAGGCCAAGCGGGCGGGCGGCACGGCGCTGGCGGGCGACCAGGCGTTCAAGCTGCACGACACCTACGGCTTCCCCATCGACCTCACCCTGGAGATGGCCCGCGAGCAGGGCTTGGAGGTCGACGAGACCGGGTTCCGCCGGCTGATGAAGGAGCAGCGCGACCGCGCCAAGAAGGACGCCCAGGAGAAGAAGACCGGCAACCTGGACGTCTCGGTCCTGGACGAGCTGCTCAACGCCTCCGGCGGCAAGGTCGACTTCATCGGCTACAACAACGTGGTCGGCGAGGCGCGGCTGGCCGGCCTGCTGGTCAACGGCGCCAACGTCCAGGCGGCCGGCGAGGGCGCCGAGGTCGAGGTCGTGCTGGACCGCACCCCGTTCTACGCCGAGGGCGGCGGCCAGCTCGCCGACCAGGGCCTGATCCGGCTCGGCAACGGCGCGGTCGTGGTGGTCGAGGACGTGCAGTCGCCGCTGCCCGGCCTGGTGGTGCACCGGGGCCGGGTCCGCGAGGGCGAGGCGCAGGTCGGCGACACCGCCTACGCCGAGATCGACGTGGAGCGGCGGCGCGCCATCTCCCGCTCGCACTCGGCCACCCACATGGTGCACGCCGGGTTCCGCCGGGCGCTCGGCGAGTCGGCCGCCCAGGCCGGCTCGGAGAACTCGCCCGGCCGCTTCCGCTTCGACTTCACCGCCTCGGGGGCCGTCCCGGTCAGCGTGCTGCGCGACGTCGAGGACGAGGTCAACGAGGTCCTGATCAACGACCTGGACGTGCGGGCCTTCCACACCTCCATCGACGAGGCCCGCGCCATGGGCGCGCTCGCGCTGTTCGGCGAGAAGTACGGCGACGAGGTCCGCGTCGTGGAGATCGGCGAGTACTCCCGCGAGCTGTGCGGCGGCACCCACGTCGCGAGCTCGGGCCAGCTCGGCCTGGTCAAGGTGCTGGGCGAGTCGTCCATCGGCGCCGGGGTCCGCCGGGTGGAGGCGCTGGTGGGCATCGACGCCTTCCGGTTCCTGGCCAAGGAGAACGTCCTGGTCGCCCAGCTCGCCGAGCAGATGAAGACCCGCAAGGAGGAGCTGCCCGAGCGCGTCGCCGGCGTGGTCTCCCGGCTGCGCGAGGCCGAGAGGGAGCTGGAGCGGCTGCGCTCCCAGCAGGTCCTCGCCATCGCCGGGTCGCTCGCCGAGGGCGCCAAGGACGTGGGCGGCGTGGCGTTCGTGGCGCACCGCGCCCCCGACGGCACCGGCGCCGACGACCTGCGCAAGCTCGCGGTGGACGTGCGCGGCCGGCTGCAGGCCCGCCCCGCCGTGGTGATGGTGGCGGGCGTGCCCAAGGACCGTCCCGTCGTGGTCATCGCCGTCACCGAAGGCGCCCGCGAGCGCGGCCTGAAGGCCGGCCGGCTCGTCGGCGTGGCCGCCAAGACCCTCGGCGGCGGCGGAGGCGGCAAGGACGACCTCGCCCAGGGCGGAGGTGCGAACGCCGAGGCGATCGGCGACGCGCTGGCCGCCGTCGAACGAGCCGTAGGGGCCGCGTGAGCGACAGGCCCGCCATGAGCGGAGCGGGAAAATGAGGCAGGGGATCCGGCTCGGGGTCGATGTGGGCAGCGTCCGCATCGGCGTGGCCCGCAGCGATCCCGGCGGGATCCTCGCCTCCCCCCTGGAGACCGTGAAGAGCGGCAAGGGGGACATCGACCGTCTCGTCGAGCTCGTCGCCGAGCACGAGGCCGTCGAGGTGATCGTGGGCCTGCCCACCTCGCTGTCGGGCCGCGAGGGCCCGGCGGCGGCGACCGCGCGCAGGTTCGCGAACTGGCTGGCCGACCGGCTTCCCCCGGAGACGTCGGTCCGGCTGTACGACGAAAGGCTCACCACCGTCACGGCCGAGAGCGGCCTGCGCGCCGGGGGAGTCCACGGCCAGGCCCGTCGCAGGGTCGTCGATCAGGCCGCCGCGGCGGTCCTGCTCCAGGCGGCGCTGGACGGGGAACGGTTGACGGGACGTCCCCCAGGCGAGAACGTCCGGGGAAGCGCATGAACGATTTGGACCTTTTCTCAGATCCCCACGGCCGCGACGGCCGACCGGGCGGCGAGTCGCCGACCCGGCGCGGGCAGCGCGTCGCGCGCAACCGGCAGCGCAAGCGCAAACGCAAGAACAACGGCGTGGTGTTCTTCGCGCTGGCCATCCTGGTCGCGGTGGTGGGCACCGGCGGCGTGCTGGGCTACGCCTTCCTCGACAACCGGATGAACCCGCCCGACTACAGCGGCCAGGGCGCCGGGCACGTCACGGTGCAGGTCAAGGAGGGCGACGGCGGCTACACCATCGCCGCCACCCTGCAGAAGCACGACGTGATCAAGAGCGTGCGGGCCTTCATGAAGGTCTACAGCGGCGAGCCCGACGCCGGGAAGATCGAGCCGGGCTACTACCAGATGCGGCTGCGGATGTCGTCCAAGGCGGCGATGGCGCACCTGCTGGACCCCAAGTCGCGCTCGGGCAGCCAGATCACCATCCCCGAGGGGCTGCGGGCCACCGAGGTGTTCGCCAAGCTGTCCAAGCAGACGGGCATCCCGGCCAAGAACTTCCTGGCGGCCTCGCGCAACTACAAGGCGCTCGGACTGCCGTCCTACGCCAAGCCGCCCGCCAACGCCATCAACCATGTCGAGGGCTACCTGTTCCCGGGCCGCTACGACCTGAACCCGAAGGCCACGGCCGCGCAGATCCTGAAGCAGATGGTGGCACGCTTCAACCAGGAGGCCGAGCGGCTGGACCTGGTCAATGCCGCGCGGGAGGTCGACATGCGGCCCGAGGAGGTGGTCACCATGGCGAGCCTCATCCAGGCCGAGGGCGGCAAGCCCGACGACCTGCCCAAGATCTCACGGGTGATGTTCAACCGCTTCAAGGAGGGGTGGCCGCTGGCGTTCGACACCTCGGTGCTGTACTTCCTGAACAAGCGCACGCTGGACGTGCGCTACCGGCAGACCGAGATCAAGCACCCCTACAACACCTACCTGATCAAGGGGCTGACACCGGGGCCGATCAGCAACCCCGGCGAGGCTGCGATCAAGGCGGTGCTGAAGCCGGCCAGCGGCAGGTGGATGTACTTCGTCGCCACCGACCCCACCCGGAAGATCACCAAGTTCGCGGTGACGAACGAGGAGTTCGAGCGGATCAAGGCCGAGTTCCTGGAGTGGCAGCGCAAGAACCCGGGCAACTGACCCGGAGGCTCGCGAGCACGGCGCCCGATCGGCGCGGCGGACCCGGTCCGCCGCGCCGATCGGCGTTCGAAGGTCGAGCGGCCGGTCCCGGGAACGTTCACATCACAACTACGATGAGTGACCAGGTGAGAACAGTATGACTTCACGGGCCGCGGTGCTGGGGTCGCCGATCGCCCACTCGCTGTCGCCGGTGCTGCACCGGGCGGCGTACGCCGCGCTGGGGCTGGACGACTGGTCCTACACCGCGCACGAGTGCGGCGAGGCGGGCCTGGCCGGTTTCCTGGACGGCCTGGACGCCTCCTGGGCGGGCCTGTCGCTGACGATGCCGCTCAAGCGGGTCGCGCTGGACCTGGCCGACACGGTGTCGGACCTGGCGGTCGCGGTCGGCGGCGCCAACACGATCGTGCTGCGCGACGGGCGGCGCCACGCAGACAACACCGACGTGCACGGCATCGTGACGGCGCTGACGGAGGCGGGCCTGGCCGCGCCCGCCTCGGCGCTGGTGCTGGGCGGGGGCGCGACGGCAGCCTCGGCGCTGGCGGCGCTGGCGCGGCTCGGCCTGACCGAGGTGGGGCTCGCGGTGCGCGAGCCCGCGCGGGCCGCCGGGACGGTGGCGGTGGGGGAGCGGTTCGGGCTGAAGGTGCCGGTCGGCACGCTCGACCGGGTGCCCGAGGCGCCGCCGGTGGAGCTGGTGGTGTCCACGCTGCCGGGCACGGCCGCCGACGCGTTCGCCGGAACGGTCGCGGGCTCGGGGGCGGCGCTGTTCGACGTGGTGTACGCGCCGTGGCCGACGACGCTGGCGGCGGCCGTCCTGGCGGCGGGCGGCACGGTGGTCGGCGGCTTCGAGATGCTGCTGCACCAGGCGGTGCGGCAGGTCGCGCTGATGACCGGCCGCGACGACGTGCCGGTGGCGGCGATGCGGGCGGCCGGGGAGGCCGAGCTGGCCCGCCGCGCGGCCTCCTGAGCCGCCCGGCGCGCGCTCAGTGCGGCGTCGGCGGGGGGACGGGCGGGGGCGACGGCGGGACCTGCGTCCGGCGGCGCTTCATCGCCTCGTGCACGGTGGTCAGGACCATCGGCAGGATCACGCTGAGCCAGAAGTCGCGCCACCCCCACGTCCTGGTCGCCACCCCGCCCATGCTGGCCACGGCGACCACGCCGAGGGCGAGCGCCGCCCAGTGCCGGCGCAGCAGCAGCCGGACGGGCGCGCGGCCGCGCCGTCCCGGCAGCAGGTCCGCCAGGGGCAGGTCGCGGGCGTGCGCCTGCTGCACCACGATGGCGTCCGGCAGCCAGTGCAGCAGGTCCCGGCCGCGCGCCAGCGGGGCGCGGGCCGCCGCCAGCAGCCCCTCCATCCGCCACCACAGCGTCCACAACGACGAGCGGCCGTCGCCGGGGCGGCCGTTGCGGCGCGGGTCGGTGACCATGCCGTCGACCAGGGCCTGCAGCATCCGGCCGACCAGCGGGCCGGGCACCCCGCGCGGGTCGCGCAGCAGCGCCGCCAGCGCGATCGGCAGGCCGTGGTGCCACAGCGCCAGCCGCCAGACCGGCTCGACGCCGGGCCCGAACGGCGCCACGTCGTAGGTCTCGATCCAGGTGTGCCCGTCGGTGGGGTCCGTCCGCGCGCGCAGCCAGTCGTAGGCCGCCAGCAGCCGCTCGTCGTTGCGCTCGGGGTCGGCCTCGGCCAGCGTCACCAGTACGAAGGCGGTGTGCGTGACGGTCGGCGCGGCGGCGGGCGTGGGCCCCCACGCGGGCCGGTTGGCGGTGCGGTCGGCCGTCAGCCACTCCACGCCGCGCCGCACCGCGTCGTCGTGCGGGTCGAGCCGCACCAGCGCGCGCAGCGCCAGGCAGGTGAGCCACACCCGCGACGGGCAGCCCAGCAGCGAGCCCCAGCCGCCGTCGGGGTTCTGGTTGCGCAGCAGCCAGGCGTGCCCGCGCCGCAGGTCGGGCGCCTCGGTGCGCAGGTCGCAGCGGGCGCCGGCCAGGAACCGCACGATCCAGGCGGTGGCCTCCACGACCGGGATGCCCAGGCTGGTCTTGGTCGCCCAGCCGCCGTCGCGCAGCGGGTCGGCCGAGGTCTCCTGCCGGGCGGTCAGGAAGGCGAGGCCGTCGTCGAAGTGCTCGAACGGGCGCCCGGTCTCGGTGAAGGCCAGCAGCCCCAGCGCGGTCGCCGTCGCGCCCGGCTCGGGGCGCGACAGCTCGTGGTACCAGCCGCCCCCCGCGGCGAGGTCGGGCGCGTAGGTCTCGCGCAGCACCTCCAGCGCCTCGTCGAGACGGGCGGTGAGCGCGGCCATGTCGAGGGCGGGGGCCGGGGGAGCGTGCTGGGGGTTCACCATGCAGACCTTTCCCTGGGTATGTGCCCGTTCCGCCAGTTTCCGCAACCTTCCGGTACCGCCGATCTGACCGCCCGTGTACAGATCACCGGGGCCCGCCGCCGGGCACGTTCTGTGACGACCCCCTGGGGAGGCGCGGTGATCGAACCCTCCGAGCCCGACTGCGTGCTGTGCCCGCCGCTGCGGTTCCGGCTGAACGCCATGGCGGACCTGCCGGGCGCGGCGTCCGTGCTGGCGGCGGAGGGCGGCCTGTTCCTGATGCCGGACCTCGCGCCGCTCGCCGAGGGGCACCTGCTGCTGGTGTCGGACGAGCACCTGGTGTGCGCGGCGGAGTTCGACGACGCCCTGTGGGCGCGGGCCCGCCGCTGGCGCGACCGCGTCGCGCTGCTGTACGAGACGGCCTACGGGAGCCCGCGCCTGGCGTTGTTCGAGCACGGCCCGGGCACCCCGCAGGGCGGAGGGGCGTGCATCGACCACGCGCACTGGCACCTGCTGCCGTCGGTCACCGGGATGCGGGCGGTGCTGGAAGGGCTGGGGCTGCCCGGAGAGGAGGGCTCCCACGACGCGCTGCGCGCCCGCTTTCGGGCCGGGCGCTCCTATCTGCTGGTCGAGGAGGACGGGATGGCCACCGTCCACCCCGGCGACGGGGTGCCGAGCCAGTTCCTGCGCCGGGCGGCGGCGCTGGCGCTGGACGGGCGCGCCCCGGCGGCCTGGCGCTGGCAGGAGAGCTTCGGGCTGCCCGACAGCCGGGCGCGGTTCGGCCGCACGCTGGCGGCGATGCGCCGGGCGGCCGAGGGTCAGGAGCCCGAACGGGCCGACAGCCACCAGTAGAGCTCGGCCGCCGCGAGGCGGTCGCCGAACCCGGCCCGTTCCACGCCCCGCCCGTATCCGGTGTCGTACTCCAGCGCCAGCTCGCCGCTCCGGTAGGCGACCGCGTGCTCCATCGAGCCGGGCCCGTACCGCAGCAGCCACAGCGGGCGGCCGGGCACGAGCCCGTCCAGGGCGGGCAGCAGCGCCCGCACGCCGGCCGCGTCCCCGGGGACGGCCAGGCCCAGCAGCCGCGCCAGCGTCGGGACCTCGCCGATGACGACGTCGGCCAGGCACAGCGTCTGCGCCAGCCCGGCGGCGAGCGGCCGGGAGTCCACATCGTGGGGGACCACGTCGAAGACCACCAGCGTCCCGGCCCGGCGGGCGATCCCCGCCGCCAGCCGCAGCGCCCCCGCCGAGATCGGCGACAGCAGCGCGTACCCGTCGGTGCACAGCACGTCGGCCCGGCGGATCTCCCCGGCGGCGCGCCGCACGTCGGCGGCCGCCAGGCGGCGGCTCGGCGCGTGCTCCTCGGCGACCAGCAGCCGCACCCCCGGCCCCTCCCCGGTGGCGCGGTCGCGCAGCATCACCGACACGGCGTTGGCCGCGCCCGGCTCGGCGTGCAGCAGGTCCCGCACGCCGAGGCGGCGCAGCTCGCGCCGGATCGGCGCGGTGAAGTCGTCGTCGCCGATCTTGCCGACTACCGCGACGCGTCCGAAGTAGGCGGTGGCGCGCCGGGCCAGGTTGACGGCGGTCCCGGCGACCAGCACGCGGGCGGGCGCGTAGGTGAGCCGGTCGGCGGTCAGCTCGGTGAACCGAAGCTCCGGCAGCGCCGCGCGCACCTCGATCCGCACGTCGCCCAGCACCACCAGCGCGAAGCGCCGGTCGGCGACCCCCTCCAGGCCCGGCCACGCCACCGGGGGGCGAGCGGCGCGGGCCCGTTCCATCAGCGGCCGTCCATCAGCGGACCGCCCGCATCCGCAGGAACGCCCGCAGCACCGGCCGCAGGCTGGGGATCAGCTCGAAGCCGGCGACCTCGGCGAACGGCACCCAGGTGGGGTCGGCCAGATGGTCGGAGGCGGTCTGGTGGACCAGGCTGACGTCCAGCGACAGCGGCCGGCACTCCCGCGCGGCCGCGACCACCCGCACCCGGTCCCGGCCGTCGGGCATGAACCACTGCCACAGGTGGAACGGCGGCCCCGGATCGACCTTCAGCCCGACCTCCTCCCACACCTCGCGCCGGATGTGGTCGTCCAGATCGAGGTCGGCGGCCGCCTCCAGCCGCCCGCCCGGCACCTCCCAGCGGCCCGGGTGGTGCGGGTCGGCGGCGGTCTTGCGCACCAGCAGCAGCCGGTCGCGGTCGCAGATGAACGCCTTCTGCGCGAACTCCAGCCGCGGCGCCGGCGGCGCGGCCATGGGGGCGGTCCTGGGAGCGGGCATCGCGGGATCTCTCCGTGGCACCGGCCCGAGGGGGCCGTCCTGACCCTACGGTAACAACCGGGACGGCCCCGGACCCGGGCCCGACGGGCACAACCCCGTCACCCGCCGCCGCTCAGCCGAACAGCAGCGCGGCGCGCCAGCCGAGCATCAGCAGCGGGGCCGCCAGGGGGACGGCCAGCACGACCGCCGCGCGCCGCCCGGCGGCGGTGCGCAGCAGCATGATCCCGGCGGCCGCGCCCGCGACCGCCGTCGCGGCCAGCAGCGGCCCGGTCGCCCATGCCAGGTGCGAGGCCAGCGGCCGTGAGCCCAGCAGGTTGAGTGCCAGGACGGCCAGCGCCGCCGCGCCGACGCCGCCCCGGCCCAGCACCCGCGCTGCCCTGCGCGGACCGGGCGACACCAGCGCGGCGGCGGCGACCAGCAGCAGGAGCAGTCCCGGCGCCATCGCCCGCAGCGTGACGATGACGAAGTCGGCGCCCGACTCCCACGGCTGGGACGCCATCTGGAGCACGGCGGTGGCGGTCGCCACCACGGCGGTCGCGCGCCGCAGCCCCGCCAGCGCCAGCAGTGCCGCCGCCCCGGTGCCGAGCCAGGCCAGGGCGGAGCCGGTCATCTCGGCGGTCAGGTGCCACGGCGGGCGGGTCTCCGGCTCCCGCGGCGATCCGTCCAGCACGTCGTCCAGCGCGTAGCGCAGGGTCAGCGCGAGCAGCAGCAGGGGCGCCAGCAGCGCGGTCAGCGCGGCGGCGTCCGGCCAGCCCGCGCGCCGCAGCCGCTCGGGGGTGTAGCGGAACCGCAGCCACAGCCCACCGCAGATCAGGTCGGTGGCCTCGCTGAACGGAGGCCGGGAGCGGCCCGGCTCGGCGGTGGCCAGCAGCACGCCGAGCATCTCGTCCTCGTGGTGGCGGCGGTGCTCGGCCGGGTACCAGCGCAGCAGCCGCCGGTAGCGGTCTTCGAGGGTGCGCAAGGGGGGAGGTCCTCTCCTCGGTCGGACAGGTCGGGCGGGTCGGTCGGGCGGGATCAGGCGGGGGAGCCGTCGCCGCGGAGGCGGGGCAGGGCCGCGAGGCGGCGCGCGGCGATCTCGGCGCGGGCGCGCAGGCGTTCGGCCTCGGCGGCCAGGCGTTCGGCCCCGGTGTCGGTCAGCGCGTAGTAGCGGCGCAGCCGGCCGTCCACGACCTCCTCGCGCTCGGCGGTGATGAGGCCGTCGGTCTGGAGGCGGTCCAGCGCGGCGTACAGGGTGCCCGCGCGCAGCCGGACGCGGCCGTCGGAGATGCGCTCGACGTCGGTGATGATCCCGTAGCCGTGCCGGGAGCCGCCCGCCAGCGCGGTGAGGATCAGGAAGGTGGGCTCCTGCATCTGCCTGCTCATGTGAACGGTATATACCGCTCATCGTTATATAGCAAACGGCAAGGGCTGCGCGCGGCCCGTCCGGGTATGGGACAGCAGCGGCCCAGCGAGGCGGGGGAGGCGCGGTCGGGCCCGGAGGCCGCGGCGTCGCCCGCTCCGGGCGCCGGTTCCGAAGCCGGCCCCGGGCGCCGGTCCTGCGAAGTGTCGATCCCGAGCCGCCACAGCCGTGGCGGCGCGCCCGCCCCGGGGGGAGACCCATTGAAGAGCCCGACGCTGCGCCAGCGGTCGCGCTACTGGTTCGACAACACGATGTCCCGGGGCACCCCCGCCCTGGTCGGCTGGCTGGCGCTGGTGTCGGCCGCCCTGGTGGTCGTGCTGAGCGCGCTGATCGTCATGGTGGACGACCGGCGCCAGGCCGGCCTGCCCGGCGCCGCGGCCGAGATCTGGAAGAACACCGTCGACACCTTCAAGCTCGGCGACGCCACCCACGGCGGCTGGGCCTACCGGGCCCTGGCGATCGCGCTGGCGCTGGCCGGGCTGTTCTTCGCCAGCGCACTGATCAGCCTGCTCACCAACGGCGTGGACAACAAGATCGCCGACCTGCGCAAGGGCCGCTCCCAGGTGGTGGAGAAGGGCCACACCGTCCTGCTCGGCTGGTCCGACCAGGTGTTCCCGATGATCTCCGAGCTGGCCGCCGCCAACGCCAGCCAGGGCGGCGGCTGCGTGGCGGTCCTGGCCGACCGGGACCGGGTGGAGATGGAGGAGGAGATCCGCCGGGTGGTCGGCCGCACCGGCCGCACCCGCGTGGTGTGCCGCACCGGAAGCCCCGTCGACCCCGGCGACCTCGACATCGTCAGCCCGCAGACCGCGCGGTCGGTCATCGTGCTCGGCCCGTCCGGCGAGGCCCCCGACGCGCACGTCACCAAGACGCTGCTGGCCATCACCAACAGCCCCACCCGGCGCCCCGAGCCCTACCACATCGTCGCCTCGGTCAAGGACGCCCGCAACCGCGCCGCCGCCCAGCTCGCCGGCGGCGCCGAGGTGGTGCTGGTCGACGCCGACGACATCGCCGCCCGCCTCATCGTGCAGACCTCGCGCCAGTCCGGCCTGTCGGTGGTCTACCAGGACCTGCTCGACTTCGCCGGCGACGAGATCTACATGACCGCCGAGCCCGCCCTGACCGGCCGGACCCTCGGCGAGGCCCTGCACGCCTACCCCGCCTCCTCGGTCATCGGCCTGCGCCGGGCGGACGGCACCGTGCGGATCCGGCCCGACCTGGACGGGGTGATCGCCGAGGGCGACCAGATCATCGCGATCTCCGCCGACGACGACACCGTGATCACCGGTCCCTGGGACGGCGCGATCGTGGAGGAGGGCGTCGCCCCGGTGCCCGACGCGGGGCCGCGGCCCTCGCGCACGCTGATGCTCGGCTGGAACCGCCGCGCCGCGAGCATCGCGCGCCAGCTCGACGGCCACGTCGTCCCCGGCTCCCGGCTGGAGGTGGTGGCCGGCGACCCCGACGCCAAGGCCGAACTGGAGCTGCTGCGACCCGCCCTCGCCAACCTGGACACCGGCTTCACCCTGGGTGACACCGGCACCCGCGCGGCGCTGGAGGGCCTCGACATCGCCTCCTACGGCAACGTGATCGTCCTGTGCCACGACGAGGGCGACGCCCAGGACGCCGACAGCCGCGTGCTGATCACCCTGCTGCACCTGCGGCAGATGCAGGCCGAGACCGGCCGCCGGTACCCGATCGTCAGCGAGATGAGCGACGACCGCAACCGCAGGCTCGCCCAGGTCACCCGGGCCGACGACTTCATCGTCAGCGACAAGCTGCTCAGCCTGCTGATGGTGCAGCTGTCGGAGAACCGGCACCTGGCCGAGGTGTTCGGCGACCTGTTCGACCCGAGCGGCGCCGAGGTCTACCTCAAGCCCGCCGGGGACTACGTGGTGCCGGGCGTGGAGATGACCTTCCACACCGTCGTGGAGTCGGCCCGCCGCCGGGGCGACATCGCCATCGGCTACCGGATCGGCGCGCGGGCCCAGACGCCGCCCTCCTTCGGCGTGGTGCTGAACCCCGACAAGGACCGGCCGCTGACCTTCGCCGAGGGCGACCGGGTGATCGTCCTGACCGAGGGCTGACGGCGCGGCGGCCCGTCCCCGGCGATGGTTCGCCGCACCGGCCCGCAGGTGATAGCCTTGGGAGCTGACCGGCCCGGTACGGACGCCCGCAAGGCGACCGACCCGGGCGCTCAAGCGGAGGCCACCTCCCACCTGACCGGCTTGTGAGCCGGTGGGTCTCGGTCCGGCGTCCAGGCCGTTGTCGCCCGGAACGCCGTCGTCCGCGTCGCCATTGGGCGCCGCGGCGACCGAAGGTGGCCCCGCATGCGAGTCGTGCGGGGCTTTTCGCGTGAAGGCCCAGGGGTACGACCGGTCCCACAGCTCAAGGAACGGCCCCAAGGAGGTCCCATCAGCGCCGAACCGCGTATCAACGACCGCATTCGCGTGCCCGAGGTCCGGCTCGTCGGCCCGAACGGCGAACAGGTGGGCATCGTTCCCATCGCCAAGGCCCTTGAACTCGCGCGTGAGTCGGACCTCGACCTGGTCGAGGTGGCGCCCACCGCGCGCCCGCCCGTCGCCAAGCTCATGGACTACGGCAAGTTCAAGTACGAGTCCGCGATGAAGGCGCGTGAAGCGCGGAAGAACCAGGCGCACACGGTCATCAAGGAGATCAAGCTCCGGCCCAAGATCGACCCGCACGACTACGAGACCAAGAAGGGTCACGTGGTCCGGTTCCTCAAGGCCGGGGACAAGGTCAAGGTGACGATCATGTTCCGCGGGCGCGAGCAGTCGCGGCCCGAGCTCGGCTTCCGGCTGCTGCAGCGGCTCGCCGACGACGTCGAGGACCTCGGCTTCGTGGAGTCGCGGCCCAAGCAGGACGGCCGCAACATGATCATGGTGATCGGTCCGCACAAGAAGAAGGCGGAAGCCAAGGCCGAGGCCAAGGCCGAGCGCGCCGAGCGCGCCCAGCAGGCCGCCGAGCAGGTCTCGGACGCCGGCACCGCCTGACGGCCCGGCCGGGCCACCGGGGCCGGCCGCGGGGCCGGCTCCGATCCTGACGGTCCCGCTCCGGCGGGGTCGAGACGCACGTACATTGAGCCTGACCGAGGCGCGGTCCACGTGACCCGTAGATCGCGCCCGATCAGGCGCGCCTCCGTGCCGCCGCGCGGAGGTCTGAGAGTAGAGGGAGACGACGGCGACCATGCCGAAGACCAAGACCCACAGCGGTGCCAAGAAGCGGTTCAAGCTGACCGGCTCCGGCAAGGTGATGCGCCGCCGCGCCAACAAGAACCACCTGCTCGAGCACAAGCCGACCAAGCGCACCCGCCGCCTGGACGGCCCGGCCGTCGTGGCCCCGGCCGACGCCAAGAACATCAAGAAGCTGCTGCGCAAGTAAGCGCCGCAAGACCCACCATCTGTACGACCGGCCGGAGCCGAGCGCCCCGGCCCCCACGAAGGAGTCCAACACGTGGCACGCGTGAAGCGGGCGGTCAACGCCGCCAAGAAGCGTCGGGTCGTCCTGGAGCGGTCGAGCGGCTACCGCGGCCAGCGGTCGCGTCTTTACCGCAAGGCCAAGGAGCAGCAGCTCCACTCCATGACCTACGCCTTCCGGGACCGCAAGGACCGCAAGGGGCAGTTCCGCCGGCTGTGGATCCAGCGCATCAACGCCGCGGCCCGCGCCAACGGCATCACCTACAACCGCTTCATCCAGGGCCTGAAGGCCGCTGAGATCGAGGTGGACCGCCGTATGCTGGCCGAGCTGGCCGTCAACGACGCCGCCGCCTTCACCGCCCTGGTGAAGCTGGCCCAGGACGCGCTGCCCGCCGAGGGCAGCCAGGCCGCCTGACGGCGACCGTAGCTGTAGATAGCGAGTAACTGCGTATGGCGGGCCGCGAGCTGACCTCTGTCCGATCACCACGGGTGAAGGCGGCTCGACGGCTCGCCAAACGTGCTTTCCGGCGCCGCGAGCGCCGCTTCCTGGCCGAGGGCCCGCAGGCGGTGCGGGAGGCGCTGCGCATCCCCGGCGGCCTCGCCGAGCTGTTCGCCACCGCCGAGGCCGAGACCCGCCACGCCGACCTGATCCAGGCGGCCGAGCAGGCGGGCGTCCCGGTGCTGCGGGTCAGCGGCGAGGTCATGGCCGAGCTGGCCCAGACCGTCACCCCCCAGGGCCTGCTGGCGGTCTGCGAGTTCATCGACGTCTCCCTCGACGACGCGCTCGCCACCACCCCGCGCCTGGTGACCGTCCTCGCGCACGTGCGCGACCCCGGCAACGCGGGCACCGTCCTGCGCACCGCCGACGCCGCGGGATCCGACTCGGTGGTGTTCACCGACGCCTCGGTCGACCCCTACAACGGCAAGTGCGTGCGCGCCTCGGCGGGCAGCCTGTTCCACCTGCCGGTGGTGGTCGGCCCCCGCTTCGACACCCTGATCCCGGAGCTGAAGCGCACCGGCCTCACCGTCCTCGCCGCCGACGGCGCGGGCAAGCGCACCCTGGACGAGGCCATCGACGACGGCATCCTGGCCCGGCCCACCGCCTGGGTCTTCGGCAACGAGGCGTGGGGCCTGCCCGAGGAGATCCTGCAGCACGTGGACGACGTGGTGCGCGTCCCCATCTACGGCCATGCCGAGAGCCTCAACCTGGCGACCGCGGCGGCGGTCTGCCTCTACGCCTCGGCCCGGGCCCAGCGCCCGGCCTGAATCCCGGCCCGAATCCCGGTCACGCATCGTGGCGGTGGTCCGCCGGGCTGTGCCCGTACCGCCGTGCGGCCTCCTCGCGCCGCCCCGGTCCGGGCCCCGACGCGCGGCCTGACGCGACTGACTCGCACTGTCAGTCTGAGCTGGCCGGGGTCACTGTGCGTCACCTTTGCCCGGCTGGCCGCAATCGGCCGCGCTCAGGGCCTTTTCCGAGGCTCTGAGCTGGAAGCATGGACCCGGACGGGAGGCGTGCGGGGGGACCGCCGACCGGGTCCGGCTCGTTCCGAAGGAGGAGCGGGATACCGACCCGGCGGCGGATTCACGCGTCCCGTCGAGTGCCTACCGTGGTGACGAGGGCGGCGATGAGGCCGTGCGAAGTGGGGGCGAACGTGATGACCGACGACAACACGGCGGTCCGCAGGACGAGCCGCAGGCCGGCGGCGGTGCGGTGCGGGGCCGCGCCCGCCCGGGACGCGGCGCCGGCGCGCGAGGGGCGCGCCTGGGCCGGCCCCGGCTGGGGCGAGGCGCCCGAGCTGCGGGTGACCGTGGCGCGCGCCTCGGGCGAGACCGCGGTGGCCGCGGTGACCGGCGAGATCGACCTGCGCACCGCCGACGTGCTGCGCGCCCGGCTGATCGAGCTGCACGACACCGGGTTCCGCACGCTGGTGGTGGACTTCGCCGGGGTGCCGTTCTGCGACGCGACCGGCCTGGGGGCCCTGGTCGCGGTGCACAACCACCTTTCCGAGCGGGGCGGCCGGATCCGGCTGTCGCGGGTGCGCCCGGCCCAGCTGCGGCTGCTGCGCATCACCGGGCTGCACCGGCTGTTCCCCGTCGAGGGCGGTCCCGCCGGCGCGCAGGGTGCCACCGGCCCCTCCCCGCGCCGCTGACCCCGGCCGATCCGCCGCCGAGGCCACAAAAGCCTTGCCGCCGGGGCTTCGCCGGGTCCCGCAAGGCGGCCGACTCCGGATAGAGTCTGTTCTCGACAGGCCGCGTATTCACCGGTGTTCTGGAGGCCGTTGTGGGCGGAGAGGAATCCCCGCACGTGCCGCAACGCGTGCCCGCGGACCCGGGAGAGGGCGGCCGCACCGGCCCGCCCGGCGACCTGCCCGGTGAGCCGGCCGCCGCCGGCCTGGCCGACGACCTGCCCGACGGCCTGCTGGTGGCCGACGGCGCGGCGCGCGTGGTGCTGTTCAACGCCGCCGCCTCCCGCATGACCGGGGTGCCCGCCGCCGCCGCGCTTGGCCGCGACTTCCGCGACGTGCTGCCGCTGCACGACGCCGAGGGCCGCGACTGGTGGAAGTGCCTGGCCCCCTACGCGGGCCTCGCCACCCGCACCCGCCACCCCGAACGCCCCCTCTACCTGCCCACCGGCACCGAGCTGCTGGTCACCGCCGGATACCGGCGCGACGACCGGGGACGGGTCGAGCGGTTCACGGTGTCGCTGCGCGACGCCGCCCACCGCGCCCGCCTGGAGCGCGACCGCGCCGACCTCGTCTCCACCGTCGCGCACGAGCTGCGCTCCCCGCTGACCAGCGTCAAGGGCTTCACCGCCACGCTGCTGGCCAAGTGGCACCGCTTCAACGACGACCAGAAGCGCGTCATGCTGGAGACCGTCAACGCCGACGCCGACCGCGTCACCCGGCTGATCACCGAGCTGCTGGACGTGTCGCGCATCGAGGCCGGCCGGCTGGAGATGCGCCGCCAGGTGGTGGACCTCGCCGAGGAGACCCGCAAGGTCATCGCGGGCCGGGTCGCGGCGGGCGACCCCGAGGACCGGTTCCGCTTCGAGGCGCGCGGCGAGCTGCCGGAGATGTGGCTGGACCCCGACAAGGTCGACCAGATCCTCGGCAACCTCGTCGAAAACGCGGTGCGCCACGGCGCTGGTACTGTCACGATCGTGGTGGAGCCGGACGCGCACAAGGAGGGGGCCGCGGTGTCGGTACGCGACGAGGGCGAGGGCATTCCGCCCGAGGCCGCCCAGCGCGTGTTCCGGCAGTTCTGGCGCGGTCCCGGCGGCAACCGGCGCGGCGGTACGGGCCTCGGCCTGTACATCGTGAAGGGCCTGGTCGAGGCGCACGGCGGCACCATCACCGTGCAGCGCGCCCCCGGGGGCGGCGCCGAGTTCCGATTTACCCTGCCCGCCGGCGCCCCGGACTACGCCGCCTCCTGAGCGAGGCGCCGTCCCGACGGGCCCCGAGCGGGCGGCGCGGCACGCGCACGCTGTTCCGGAACCTCACCGTCCGCGCACTAGACTGCGGACGTCCCACGCCGACCGGAGTTGTCACACCACCATGTCTGCACCCAATAGTTCCTACGACCCCGTCGAGGTGTCCGCGTTGCAGCCCGAAGAGCTCGACGGGGCCCGCGACCGGGCCCTGGCGGCCATCGCGGCCGCCACCGGCCTCGACGACCTCAAGCAGGTCCGCCTGGCGCACGCCGGCGACCGGTCCCCGCTGGCGCTCGCCAACCGGGAGATCGGCGCGCTGCCGCCGCAGGCCCGCGCCGAGGCCGGCAAGCGCATCGGCGCCGCGCGCGGCGCGGTGGCCCAGGCGCTGAAGGCCCGCCAGGCCGAGCTGGAGGAGGAGCGCGACCAGCGCGTCCTGGTGGAGGAGACCGTCGACGTCACCCTCCCCTGGGACCGCGCGCCGCGCGGCGCCCGCCACCCGCTGACCACGATCCAGGAGCGCATGGCCGACGTGTTCGTGTCCATGGGCTTCGAGATCGCCGAAGGGCCCGAGGTCGAGGCGGGCTGGTTCAACTTCGACGCGCTGAACTTCAAGCCCGACCACCCGGCCCGCTCCATGCAGGACACCTTCTTCGTGGAGGCCGAGGAGAGCGACCTGGTGCTGCGCACCCACACCTCGCCGGTGCAGGTGCGCTCGCTGCTGTCGCGCGAGCTGCCGGTGTACGTGGTGGTGCCCGGGCGCACCTACCGCACCGACGAGCTGGACGCCACGCACAGCCCGGTGTTCCACCAGCTCGAAGGGCTCGCGGTGGACGAGGGCCTGACGATGGCCGACCTGCGCGGCGGCATCGACGCGTTCGTGGCCGGGATGTTCGGCGAGGGGCTGAGGACGCGGTTCCGGCCGTCGTACTTCCCCTTCACCGAGCCGTCGGCCGAGGTCGACATGCAGTGCTTCGTGTGCCACGGCGCGTCGGTGGAGCCGGGCGCCGAGCCGTGCCGCACCTGCTCCTCGGAGGGCTGGATCGAGCTGGGCGGCTGCGGCATGGTCAACCCGCGGGTGCTGGTGGCGGCGGGCGTGGACCCCGAGCGCTACAGCGGCTGGGCGTTCGGCCTGGGCGTGGAGCGGACGCTGATGTTCCGCCACGGCGTCGAGGACATGCACGACATGGTGGAGGGCGACGTGCGGTTCACCCTTCCGTTCGGGACGGAGATCTGATGCGGGCCCCGCTTTCCTGGCTGCGCGAGTACGTCGAGCTGCCGGCCGAGGTGACCGGCCGCGCGCTGGCCGCCGAGCTGATCGACGCCGGGCTGGAGGTCGAGACCGTCGAGCAGGCGGGCGTCGACATCACCGGCCCGCTGGTGGTCGGCGAGGTGCTGACCATCGAGGAGCTGACCGGCTTCAAGAAGCCGATCCGCCACTGCACGGTCGACGTCGGGCAGGCCAACGGCACCGGCGAGCCGCAGGAGATCGTCTGCGGCGCGACCAACTTCGCCGTCGGCGACCACGTCGTGGTGATCCTGCCGGGCGGCGTGCTGCCCGGCGGCTTCCAGATCGGCGCGCGCAAGACCTACGGGCGCATGTCGGCGGGCATGATCTGCTCGGTGACCGAGCTGGGCATCGGTGACGACCACAGCGGCATCCTGGTGCTGCCGCCCGACACCGTCCCGGGCGACGACGCGATCGAGCTGCTCGGCCTGCGCGACGACGTGCTGGACATCGCCGTCACGCCCGACCGCGGCTACGCGCTGTCGATCCGCGGCATCGCCCGCGAGGCGGCCACCGCCTACGGCGTTCCGTTCAGGGACCCCGCCGACGTCGAGCTGCCCGGCGACTCCGGCGGGTCCTATCCGGCGGCCATCGCCGACCCGACCGCCTGCGACCGGTTCGTGCTGCGCGAGGTGCGCGGCTTCGACCCGTCCGCGCGCACCCCGCTGTGGATGCAGGTGCGCCTGTTCCGCGCCGGGATGCGGCCGGTGTCGCTGGCGGTGGACGTCACCAACTACGTGATGCTGGAGCTCGGCCAGCCCCTGCACGCCTTCGACCGCGCCAAGCTGACCGGACCGATCACGGTGCGGCGCGCGGCGGCGGGCGAGAGGCTGGAGACCCTCGACCACGTCAAGCGCACGCTGGACCCTGAGGACGTCCTCATCACCGACGAGTCGGGCCCGATCTCGATGGCGGGCACGATGGGCGGCCTGGCCACCGAGATCGACGAGAAGTCCGCCGACATGGTGATCGAGGCGGCGCACTTCGACGAGGTCGGCGTGGCCCGCATGGTGCGGCGGCACAAGCTGCACAGCGAGGCGTCCTACCGGTTCGAGCGCGGCGTGGACCGCGAGCTGCCGCTGTACGCCTCCTACCGGGCGGCGCGGATGCTGGCCGAGCTGGGCGGCGCCGAGATCCTGCCGGGCGTCACCTGCGCCGAGGCCCCCGTCGAGGCCCGCACGGTCACGATGGCCGCCGGCCACCCGGGCGGGGTCGCGGGCGTCGACTACGACCGCGCCACCGTGGTGAAGCGGCTGGAGCAGGTCGGCTGCACGGTCGAGGGCGAGGACGTCCTGACCGTGACGCCGCCGTCGTGGCGTCCCGACCTGGGCGACCCCAACGACCTGGCCGAAGAGGTCATCCGGCTGGAGGGCTACGAGAACATCCCCTCCCGCGCGCCGCGCCCGGCCGCGGGCCGGGGCCTCACCCCGCGCCAGCGGCTGCACCGCCGGGTCGGCCGCGCGCTGGCGGGCGCCGGTTACGTCGAGGTGCTGAACTACCCGTTCACCGCCGAGAAGGACGCCGACGCGCTGCTGCTGCCTGAGGGCGACCCGCGCCGCCGGGCGCTGCGGCTCGCCAACCCGATGTCGGAGGACGAGCCGCTGCTGCGCACCACGTTGCTGCCGGGGCTGCTGAAGTCCCTGGCCCGCAATGTGGGCCGCGGCTTCGGCGACGTGGCGCTGTTCGAGACGGGCCTGGTGTTCCGGCCGCGTCCCGACGCGCCCTCGCGCGCGCCCCGGCTCTCGGTGGAG
Source organism: Spirillospora sp. CA-253888 (assembly GCA_050936435.1). Classification (GTDB taxonomy): domain Bacteria; phylum Actinomycetota; class Actinomycetes; order Streptosporangiales; family Streptosporangiaceae; genus Spirillospora. Next base: position 260,242 of record JBNJMT010000001.1, on the reverse strand, counting down.
CACGGCCCGTCGGCCGAGGAGATCGCCTCGCTGGACGCCGCGCTGCCCGACCAGCCGCGCCGGGTCGGCGTGGTGCTGTCCGGGGAGTTCGAGCCGTCCGGCTGGTGGGGCAAGGGCCGCCCGGCGACCTGGGCCGACGCGGTCGAAGCCGCGCGCGTCGTGGCGCGCGAGGCGGGCGTGGAGCCGCGGATCGAGGCCGACCGGCACGAGCCGTGGCACCCGGGCCGCTGCGCGGCGCTGTACGCGGGCGACACCCTGATCGGCCACGCCGGCGAGCTGCACCCGCGCACCATCAAGGCGTACGGGCTGCCGCCGCGCACCTGCGCGATGGAGCTGGAGCTCGACCTGCTGGACGGCCCCGGCACCGTCGTCGCGCCGCCGGTGTCCACCTACCCGGTGGCGACGCAGGACGTGGCGCTGGTGGTGGACGGCTCGGTGCCGGCCGCGCAGGTGGAGACGGCGCTGCGCGACGGCGCGGGCGAGCTGCTGGAGTCGGTGCGGCTGTTCGACGTCTACACCGGCGAGCAGGTGGGCGAGGGCCGCAAGTCCCTGGCCTACACGCTGCGCTTCCGCGCGCCCGACCGCACGCTGACCGCCGAGGAGGCGGGCGCGGCGCGCGACGCGGCGGTGGCGGCGGCGGCCGAGCGCACGGGCGCGGCCCTGCGCGGCGCGTAACGCGGACACGGCCGAACGGCCCGTGCCCCGGATCGCTCCGGGGGACGGGCCGTTCGCCGTCTCAGGCTCCCGAGCCGAGTGCGGGCGGAGGTGTCAGCACTTCGCGAAGTTGCTGCACGCTGTTCCGCCGACGCTGTTCGGGCGGCACGATCCGAAGTACCGCCCGTCCTGTTTCCGAGATGACATGACTGCGCTGCTGGACGGGCAGCTCGGCCAGGATCTCGGCCGCCCGGCGGGCACCGGCGTCGATGTCGCCGTTGACCAGGGCGCACTGGGCCTCGTGCAGACCGATGTTGGTCCGGTACTGGTAGTCGAGCCCGGGCGTCTTCAGGACCCGGGCGCGTGCCTCGGCCGCCGGGCCCTCGTCGCCGGTGCGGGCGTACACCCAGCTCTGCGCGAAGTGGAACGAGCTGACAAGGATCTGTTCGCAGTAGCCGTGCTCCGTCGCCGGGATCGGGCCGGACAACAGCTCCGTGACGTCGGTCAGCGCACGGCGGGCCTCCTCGCGCCGGTCTTCGAGCGCCAGTGCTTTGGCCCGGTGGCAGCCGGACATCACCAGGCCGCTGCGGGCGTGACCGTCGGCGAGACGCTCGGCCTGCTCGACGAAGTGCAGGATCATGCCAGGAGGGCGCTGTCCGTAGAGACCGCACCCTGCCTCCTCCGCGCGCACCATGAGGCGCAGGTCCAGATCCTCCGAACGGTCGGCTGCCGCCTTCGCCGTGCGCCACCAGCGGATGGCGGCCCCGTCCTCGCCGAGCCGGGTGAGGGCGTTGGCCAGCACCGTCGCCAGGGCGGCCACGACCCGTTCCAGTTCGGGGAGGTCACGCTGTCCTGCCGTGCTCATCTGCCGCTGGACCGAGACCAGATCGACAAGAAGCCCGTCGCGCACTTGCGCAGGCGGCCGCCGTGCCAGCCCGTGCCGGTGGTCCAGGTAGGCCAGGTGCCATTCCTCCAGGGTGCGCGGCTCGCCGTCCAGAACTCCGGCGAGCAGCTGCCGGACGGGCTCACCGGTGGCGCCGAGGGTTCCGGCGCCCAGGCCGAGGGCGGCCAGCAGCAGTCGCCGACGCTCCATGTCGTCTCCATCGTCAGGATGGACGGTCTCTTCCAAGCTAACCGCCGGGGGAGCGGGCGAAACGGGGGCGGCGGGCCCGGAGCCCGGCTCGGGGGCGTGGACGATCAGGTCGCCCTCGGCGTCGAGGGCGGCGTCCAGGCGCTCGGCCAGCAGGGACGACGGGGCCCGGAGGCCGTGCGTGATCATCGCGAGTTCGGTCGCGCCGCAGCCGACGGTCCCGGCGAGTTCGCGCAGGTGCACGCCGCGCCAGGCCATGAAACGGGTGAGGATCTGGCCGAACGTCGGCTCGTCCTTGGCCACGCCGAACAGTTCGGCCTCGTCGATGTCGAAAGCCCGCGCGAACCACGTGGTCCAGTCGCGCGGGAAGTGCTTGCCGGCTTCCCAGGCCTGCAACTGCCGGGTCAGCGAGCAGATCCGGCGCTCCTGAACAGGAGCCCCCATGACCTGCAAGAGCCTGCGGGCCATGCCGCGTTTGCTCCAGCCGCGCGTTTCGCGCTCGGCGCGAATCCGGACGGCCCACGGCGGGGGAACGGGCGGGGGCTGGTGATGCATCGGCGGGCTCCCTTGGTCGGCCCGTCCATTGTTCGACGCGCGGGAACCGTACGCCGGACTTCACCGCACTCCCAGAAATCGGGCGCACGGCACTTGAGATATGTCAAAGGCGCGGGTAGAATGATCGGGTCACATTGTCGCCCGGTTGGGGAGTCCTTTGAAGAACTGAGGTCGAGACGCCGCGCTGTAGCCCTTCTTCGGCTCGCGCACGTGACCTCAGTGTGGACCCCTTCGTTCGCCGGGCTTTTTCATGCCTTCCGGCGCGCTGCGCGTTCCGCGGTGTCTCCAACGTGTCCCTGTGCATTCCGACGCGTCATGGAGGTCCCGTCTTGTCATATTCCATCGTGTGTTCCGACCTCTCCTTCGCCTGGTCCGACGGCACCGTCGTGCTGGACGGGCTGAACGCCGTGTTCGGCTCCGGCCGCACCGGGCTGATCGGCCTCAACGGGGCGGGCAAGTCCACCCTGCTCAAGCTGATCGCGGGGGAGCTGTCCCCGGCCTCGGGCACCGTCACGGTCGAGGGCCGGGTCGGCTACCTGCCCCAGAACCTGCCGCTCGGCACCGCCGGCACCGTCGCCGACCTGCTCGGCATCACGCCGGCGCGCACCGCGCTGCTCGCCATCGAGCGCGGCGAGGCCACCGAGGAGAACTTCGCCGCGGTCGGCGACGACTGGGACGTGGAGGAGCGCGCCCGCGCCGAGCTGGCCCGCCTCGGTCTCGGCCACCTCGACCTGGACCGCACCGTCGCGACCCTGTCGGGGGGTGAGACCGTGATGGTCGGGCTGACCGCGCTGTTCCTGGCCCGGCCCGACGTGCTGCTGCTGGACGAGCCCACCAACAACCTCGACCTGGCGGCGCGCGGCCGCCTGTACGAGGCGGTGGCCGCGTGGCCGGGCGTGCTGCTGGTGGTCAGCCACGACCGCGAGCTGCTGGACCTGGTGGACGCGATCGCCGACCTGCGCGAGGGGGGCGTGCGCTCGTTCGGCGGCAACCTGTCGGCCTACGAGGAGCTGCTGGAGGTGGAGCGCGAGGCCGCCGAGCAGGCGGTGCGCACCGCCGGTGCCGACCTGCGCAAGCAGCGGCGCGAGCTGGCCGAGGCCCAGACCAAGCTGGCCCGGCGCGCCCGGCAGGGCCGCAAGGTCCAGGAGAGCGGGAGCCTGCCCAAGATCCTGATCGGCGCCCGCAAGCGCGCCGCCCAGGTCTCGGCGGGCAAGCACCGCGGCCTGCACGAGGAGCGGATCGAGAGCGCCCGGCAGCGGCTGAACGAGGCCGAGGGGCTGGTCCGCGAGGACGCCGAGATCCGCATCGAGCTGCCCGCCACCGTGGTCCCGGCGGGCCGGACCGTGCTGGCGGTCGGCGGCCTGCCGGTGCCCGAGCCGGCGCCCGGGCCCGAGGCGGAGGAGGGCGTCGAGGACGGCCCGGTGTCCGCCGCGCTGGAGGAGCTGATCGTGCGGGGTCCCGAGCGGATCGCGCTGGTCGGCCCGAACGGCGGGGGCAAGACCACGCTGCTGAAGCGGCTCGCCGAGGAGGCGGCGGTGCCGGTCCGCTACCTGCCGCAGCGGCTGGACGTGCTGGACGAGGGGCTCAGCGTGGTGGACAACGTGCGCGCCCAGGCCCCGTCGGCGTCGGTGACCGCCGTCCGCTCCTGGCTCGCCCGGTTCCTGTTCCGGGGCGAGCGGGCCGACCGCCCGGCCGGGACGCTGTCGGGCGGGGAGCGGTTCCGCGCGGTGCTCGCGTCGCTGCTGCTGGCCGAGCCCGCCCCGCAGCTGCTGCTGATGGACGAGCCGACCAACAACCTCGACATGGCGAGCGCCCGCCAGCTCGGCCAGGCCCTGGACGCCTACCAGGGCGCGCTGGTCGTGGTGAGCCACGATCTGCCGTTCCTGCGCTCCATCGGCGTCACCCGCTGGTTGCGGATCGACCGGGACACGGGCCTGACCGAGATCGAGCCGATGTGAACGGCGCGGGCGCCCGCCCGGCGGCCGCCGGGCGGGCGCGCGGGCCCCGCCGGGGCGTGCTCAGGTGAGCACGCGCTTGGTGAAGGTGCGGGTCGCCCACCAGCCCACCAGGAGGGTGCCGAGGATCAGCACCGACCCGTAGGCCCAGAACGGCATGTGCTCGATCTGCGGGGTCAGCGCGGCGCGCAGCCCCTCGCTGACGTACACCATCGGGTTGGCCAGCACCACGATCTGGAGCCAGCGCACGCCGTCCATCGCGGCCCACGGGTAGTACACGCAGCCCAGCATCGTCATGGGCAGCAGCACCAGCGCGAACAGCACCTGCATCTTCTGCGGGTCCATGAGGGTGCCGAGCAGCAGGCCGCCCGCCGCCGACAGCAGCGACCCGAACACCATCATCAGGATGAGCAGCGGCCAGTTGTCGATGTGGACGCTGGGGGCCTGTCCCTCGGCGTGGATCAGCAGCACCGCCGGGAACACCAGCAGCCCGCCGATCAGCGCCTGCAGCGCGGCCGCCACGATCTTCTGGACCGCCAGCAGCGGCACCGGCACCGGCGCGAGCGCCCGGTCGGTGATCGAGCGCTGCCAGGACAGCTCCATCATCAGCGGGAAGATCACCGCCATCATGCCCTGCATCACGATCGAGGAGGCGATGAGGCCGGGCACCAGGATGGTCGCGAAGGTGGGGCCGGAGCCCTGCCGGGCGAACATCGCCCCGCCGGTGCCGATCTTCGGCAGCACGTAGGCGAACACGAACACGAACAGCACCGGCTGGATGACCACGCGCAGGAACGTGGACAGGAAGTTCTTGCGCATGACCCGCACCTCGCGGGCCATCATCGCCGCGAACGTGCGCGCCAGCGTGGGCCGTCCGAGCCGCGCGGGCGGCCCGGACGGCGCGTCGACGGCGCCGTCGACGCCGGAGGTCGGGTCGGTGGTGGTCATTCCCTGTACTCCCGTCCGGTCAGGGTGAGGAAGACGGTCTCCAGGCTCGGGCGGAGCTGGGAGGCGTCGGTGACGCCGATCCCGGCCGCCGATCCGGCGGCGACCAGCTCGCCGAGCACGCCCTCGGGGGCGCGGGCGAACACGCGGACCTGCCCGTCGGTCACCTCGACCCGCTCGACGCCGGTGCGTTCGCGCAGCGCGGCCACGCCCTCGGGCACCGGGCCGTCATAGCCCACGGTGATCACGGTGTCGGCCCCGGCGGTGGCCTTCAGCTCGGCCACGGTGCCGCTGGCCAGCAGCTTCCCGTGGTCCACGACCGCGACCCGGTCGCACAGGGCCTCGGCCTCCTCCATGTAGTGGGTGGTCAGCAGGATTGTCTGGCCCTGCTTCTGCAGGTCGCGCAGCACCTCCCACAGGTTCACGCGGGTCTGCGGGTCGAGCCCGGCGGTGGGCTCGTCCAGGAACAGCACCTCGGGGCGGTGCATCAGCGCCCGGCAGATCATCAGGCGGCGGGCCTGGCCGCCCGACAGCTCGAACGGCTTGCCGTCGCGCCGGTCGCCCATGCCGAACATCTCCAGCAGCTCGTCGGCGCGGCGCCGGGCCTCCTTGGCGGTGAGCCCGAAGAAGCGGCCCCGGAACTCCAGGTTCTCGGCCCCGGTGAGCTCGTTGTCCAGGGTGTTGTTCTGCGAGGCGACCCCGATGCGCCGCTTGACCTCGACCGGACGGGCCGCGACGTCGAAACCGCACACCTCGGCGCGGCCGGAGGTGGGCACCACCAGGGTGGTCAGCATCCCGATGGTGGTGGACTTCCCGGCCCCGTTGGGGCCGAGCAGGCCGAAGAACTCGCCGGGGGCCACGGCGAGGTCCAGGCCCTGGACGGCGGGCACGTCGCCGCGCGGGGAGGTGTAGGTCTTGTGCAGGTCCACCGTGCGGACGGCGGGTTCGGGGACGGGGTCGGGGGGAGGTGCGGTCATGCGCGCTCTCCTTCGGAAGAGGCGTCGGTGGTCTCGGTCAGCAGCTCGTCGGGTATCTCGTCGGGCAGCAGGTCGTTGAGCAGGTCCTCCTCGGCCGTCGAGGCGGCGGCGGACACGGTGGCGGACGGATCGGCGGACGCGGCGGGGGAGGGGGCGGTCCGCTCCGCCCCGGTGGCGGACCGCATGAGCGGCCCGTCCTGGGCCAGCAGGGCGTTGTAGCGCTCGATCACCCCGAGCAGGAACCGCCGCACGGCCGGCTCGTCCTCCGCGGGCACGAACCCGTACAGGTCGCGCAGGTGCGGCAGCATCCGCGCGGCGGTGCGGTCGACCAGGTCGACGCCCTTCGGCGTGATGTGCAGCCGCACCACCCGGCGGTCGTCGGTGTCGCGCCGGCGCTCGACGTGCCCGTTGCGCTCCAGGGTGTCGGCCACGGTGGTGACCGTGGCCGGGGTCACCATGAGCTGGCGCGCCAGCTCGCCGGGGCGCTGGCCGTCCCGGCCCATCAGCAGCCGCAGCAGCAGGAAGCCGCTGGTGCTGGTGCCGGTCCCGGCCTCGTCCACCAGCTTGGCGTAGGCCGCGCCCGAGCGCTGGGCCGCCGCCGCGAACAGCCGGCCGACCGGCCACTCCTCGATCGGTCCCAGCGCCGCGCTCAACGCGTCGAAGCCGAACCCGCCCTGCGCGTCCCCGTTCTCCATGGCCACCTTCTTAGTCACCTGATCTTTAGGTGTCAAATCCTTAGCTATCTAACTAATATTCATCCAGGTGTCGCCGTCCAGATAGTGAGAACTTGCTGTCGCCCCTTTGAATATTCATCCACTGTCATGCATACTCTTGCTCATTGCCGGAGAAGGGCTGAGTGATCATGGGAATCCGAGCGGCGGTAGCGGGCGCCAGCGGATACGCGGGCGGCGAGATCCTGCGCATCCTGGCGGGCCACCCCGAGTTCGAGATCGGCGAGCTCACCGCGGGCGGCAACGCCGGCAGCGAGCTGGGCGAGCACCAGCCGCACCTGCGATCCCTGGCCGGGCGCGTCCTGGCCGAGACCACCCCGGACACCCTGTCCGGCCACGACGTCGTCTTCCTGGCGCTGCCGCACGGCCAGTCCGGCCCCCTGGCCGAGCAGCTGGGCGACGACACGCTGGTGGTCGACTGCGGGGCCGACTTCCGGCTCGCCGACGCCGCCGACTGGGAGCGCTTCTACGGCTCGCCGCACGCCGGCACCTGGCCCTACGGCCTGCCCGAGCTGCCCGGTCGGCGCGAGGAGCTGCGCGGCGCCCGGCGCATCGCGGTGCCCGGCTGCTACCCGACCGCCGTCACGCTGGCGCTGTTCCCGGCGTTCGCCGCCGGGCTGGTCGAGCCCGACGTGGTCGTGGTCGCCGCCTCCGGCACCTCCGGCGCGGGCCGCGCCGCCAAGCCCCACCTGCTGGGCAGCGAGGTCATGGGCTCGGTCAGCGCCTACGGCGTCGGCGGCGTGCACCGGCACACCCCCGAGATGATCCAGAACCTCAGCGCCGTCGCGGGCGCCCCGGTCACGGTGTCGTTCACCCCGACGCTGGCCCCGATGAGCCGCGGCATCCTGGCGACCTGCACCGCCAAGGCCGCCCCCGGCCTCACCGCCGCCGCGCTGCGCGACGCCTACGCCGCCGCCTACGACGGCGAGCCGTTCGTCGGCCTGCTGCCCGAGGGGCGGTGGCCCGCGACCTCGATGACGCTGGGCGCCAACACCGCCCTGCTCCAGGTCGCCCTCGACGAGCACGCCGGCCGCGTCGTCGTCGTGGCCGCCATCGACAACCTCACCAAGGGCACCGGGGGCGCCGCGGTGCAGAGCGCCAACCTCGCCCTCGGCCTGCCCGAAACGCTCGGTCTCACCACGATCGGAGTCTCCCCTTGAGCGTCACCGCCCCCCAAGGCTTCCGGGCCGCCGGAATCGTCGCCGGCCTGAAGGACAGCGGCGCCCGCGACCTCGCGCTGGTCGTCAACGACGGGCCCTCCCGCGCGGCGGCGGCGGTCTTCACCGCCAACCGCGTCAAGGCCGCGCCGGTGCTGTGGTCGGAGCAGGTGCTCAAGGGCGGCCGCGTGCACGCGGTCGTGCTGAACTCCGGCGGCGCCAACGCCTGCACCGGCCCCGCCGGCTTCCAGGACACCCACGCCACCGCCGAACGGACCGCCGCCGCGCTCGCCACCTCGGCCGGCGAGATCGCGGTCTGCTCCACCGGCCTGATCGGCGAGCGGCTGCCGATGGACCCGCTGCTGGCCGGGGTGGACGCGGCCGCGGCCGAGCTCACCCGCGGCGACGGCGGCCTCGCCGCCGCCGACGCCATCCGCACCACCGACACCGTCGCCAAGATCGCCTTCCGGCAGGGGGAGAGCGGCTACATGATCGGCGGCATGGCCAAGGGCGCCGGGATGCTGGCCCCGTCGCTGGCGACCATGCTGTGCGTCATCACCACCGACGCCGACCTGCCCGCCGAGGCCCTGGACCGCGCGCTGCGCGCCGCCACCGGCGTCAGCTTCGACCGCCTCGACGCCGACGGCTGCATGTCCACCAACGACACCGTGCTGCTGATGGCCTCCGGCGCCACCGGCACCGCCCCCGACGAGGCCGAGTTCACCGCCCTGCTCACCGAGGTCTGCAACGACCTCACCCGGCAGCTGCTGGTCGACGCCGAGGGCGCCTCCAAGGCCATCACCATCGAGGTCGTCGGCGCCGACAGCGTGGCCGACGCGGTCACCGTCGGCCGCTCCATCGCCCGCAACAACCTGCTCAAGTGCGCCATCCACGGCGAGGACCCCAACTGGGGCCGGGTGCTGTCGGCGGTCGGCACCACCGACGCCGTCTTCGAGCCCGACCACCTCAACGTCGCCATCAACGGCGTGTGGGTGTGCCGCAACGGCTCGGTCGGCGACGACCGCGACAAGGTCGACCTGCGGCCCCGCGACGTCACCATCACCGTGGACCTGTCGGCCGGCCCGCACAGCGCCACGCTGTGGACCACCGACCTGACCGCGGACTACGTCCACGAGAACTCGGCGTACTCGACGTGAGCGCGGTCGTCAGCGGCGCGCGGATGCGCAAGAACCGCGCCGGGGTACTGGACAAGGCCGAGACCCTCATCAAGGCCCTGCCGTGGCTGGAGCGCTTCCACGGCACCACCGTCGTGATCAAGTACGGCGGCCACGCCATGACCGACGAGGCGCTGCGGCACTCGTTCGCCGAGGACATCGTGTTCCTGCGCTACGCCGGGCTGAAGCCGGTCGTGGTGCACGGCGGCGGCCCGCAGATCAACGCCGCGCTGGAGCGGGCCGGGATCGAGTCCGCCTTCACCGCCGGGCTCCGGGTCACCACGCCCGAGGCCATGGAGGTGGTGCGGATGGTGCTGACCGGCCAGGTGCAGCGCGACGTCGTCGGGCTGATCAACCGGCACGGCCCGTTCGCGGTCGGCATGTCCGGCGAGGACGCCAATCTGTTCACCGCCGAGCGCAAGCCCGCGCTGGTGGACGGCGAGCCGGTCGACATCGGCCAGGTCGGCGAGATCGTCGAGGTGCAGGTCGGCGCGGTGCGCGCGCTGCTGGACGACGACCGCGTGCCGGTGGTTTCCAGCATCGCGCGCGGCGACGACGGCGAGATCTACAACGTCAACGCCGACACCGCCGCCGCGGCCCTCGCCGTCGCGCTGGACGCCACCAAGCTGGTGGTGCTCACCGACGTGGAGGGCCTGTACGCCGACTGGCCCGACAGCGACGACGTCATCGACGGCCTCACCACCGACGAGCTGGCCGCGCTGCTGCCCGAGCTGTCGGCCGGCATGGTCCCCAAGATGGAGGCCTGCCTGCACGCGGTGCGCGGCGGCGTGCCGCAGGCGCACGTGCTGGACGGCCGGGTCCCGCACTCGCTGCTGCTGGAGATCTTCACCGACGAGGGCATCGGAACGATGGTCCTGCCCACCCCCGCGGGAGCCCCCACCCCATGAGCAACACGAGCGACAACGACGACCTGAGGGCGCGGTACGAGGCCGCGTTCATGCCCAACTACGGCGTGCCGCCGCTGGCGCTGGCGCGCGGCGAGGGCGCGACCGTCTGGGACGTGGACGGCAACGCCTACCTCGACCTGATCGCGGGCATCGCCGTCACCTCCCTCGGCCACGGCCACCCCGCCCTCGCCGAGGCGGTCGCGGCGCAGGCCGCCACCCTCGCCCACACCTCCAACCTGTTCCTGCACGAGCCCGAGGTGCGGCTCGCCGAGACGCTGGTGGAACTGGCCGGCGGCGACGCCAAGGTGTTCCTGACCAGCAGCGGCACCGAGGCCAACGAGTGCGCGCTGAAGCTCGCCATCAAGTACGGCAAGACCCACGGCCGCACCTACTTCGTCGCCACCGACAACGGCTTCCACGGCCGCAGCATGGGCGCGCTGTCGCTGACCGGCAAGAAGGCGATCCGCGAGCCGTTCGGCCCGTTCGCCATCGACGTCCGCTTCGTCCCCTACGGCGACGCCGCCGCGCTGGAGGCCGCCGTCACCGAGGACTGCGCCGCGGTGTTCCTGGAGCCGACCCAGGGCGAGGCCGGCGTCGTCCCGCCGCCGGACGGCTACTTCGCCGCCGCCCGCCGCATCTGCGACGCCGCCGGCGCGCTGTTCGTCGCCGACGAGATCCAGTCCGGCATCGGCCGCACCGGCACCTGGTTCGCCTTCCAGCACGAGGACGCCCGCCCCGACGTCCTCACCCTCGCCAAGGGCCTGGGCGGCGGCCTGCCGATCGGCGCGTGCCTGGCGTTCGGCGAGCACGCCGCCATCTTCGCCAAGGGCGACCACGGCAGCACCTTCGGCGGCAACCCGGTCGCGGCCGCCGCCGCCCTCGCGGTGATCTCCACCGTCGACAAGGACGGCCTGCTCGCCAACGCCACGCGGGTCGGCGACGCCCTCGCCGCCGGGATCGCCGCCGTCGACCACCCGCTGCTGGCGGGCGTGCGCGGCCGCGGCCTGTGGCGGGCGATCGTGCTCACCGAGGCCGCCGCGCCCGCCGTGGAGGCCGCCGCCCGCGCCGCCGGGTTCCTGGTGAACGCCGTCCAGCCCGACGCGGTCCGCCTCGCCCCGCCGCTCACCCTCACCGCCGAGCAGGCGCGGACCTTCGTGGACGCCCTGCCCGCCGTGCTCGACACCGCCCTCGACGCCGCGAAGGAGAACTGAACGATGGTCCGGCACTTCCTCCGCGACGACGACCTCACCCCCGCCGAGCAGGCCGAGGTCCTCGCCCTCGCCGCCGCCCTCAAGGCCGACCGGTTCTCCCGCAGGCCCCTGGAGGGCCCCGAGACCGTCGCGGTGCTGTTCGACAAGCCCTCCACCCGCACCCGCATCTCCTTCGCCGTCGGCGTCGCCGAACTCGGCGGCCACGCCCTGGTCATGGACGCCGGCGGCAGCCAGCTCGGCCGCGGCGAGACCATCGCCGACACCGCCCGCGTGCTGGAGCGCCAGGTCAGCGCGATCGTGTGGCGCACCGCCGGGCAGGAGCGCATCGAGGAGATGGCCGCCGGGACCGCCGTCCCGGTCGTCAACGCCCTCACCGACCGGTTCCACCCCTGCCAGATCCTCGCCGACCTGCAGACCGTCGCCGAGGCCAAGGGCGACCTCGCCGGCGTCACCCTCGCCTACTTCGGCGACGGCGCCAACAACATGGCCCACTCCTACCTGCTGGGCTGCGCCACCGCCGGGATGCACGTGCGGATCGCCGCGCCCGACACCCTGCCGCCCGACCCCGAGGTCGTCGCCCGCGCCGAGCGGATCGCCGCCCAGACCGGCGGATCGGTCACCGTCACCGCCGACGCCAAGGGCGCCGCCGCCGGAGCCGACGTCCTCGCCACCGACACGTGGGTGTCGATGGGGCAGGAGGGCAAGGACATCGCGCTCTACGAGCCCTACGCTGTGGACGAGGCGCTGCTCGCGCTCGCCGCGCCGGACGCGGTCGTGCTGCACTGCCTGCCCGCCTACCGCGGCAAGGAGATCGCCGCGGCGGTCCTCGACGGCCCGCAAAGCCGCGTCTGGGACGAGGCGGAGAACCGCCTGCACGCCCAGAAGGCCCTGCTGACATGGCTGTTGGAGAAGTCCGCCCGATGACCACCCCGATGACCAAGGCCGCCCGGCACGCCCGGGTGATCGAGCTGCTGACCCGCCACCCGGTGCACTCGCAGGGGGAGCTCGCCAAGCTCCTGCTGGACGCCGGCGTGGAGGTCACCCAGGCCACCCTGTCCCGGGACCTGGTGGAGATCGGCGCGGTCAAGCTCCGCGCCGAGGACGGCAGCCTGATCTACGCCGTGCCCGGCGAGGGCGGCGAGCGCATCCGCCGCGCCCGCACCGGCACCACCGAGACCTTCGACGGCCGCCTCACCCGGCTGGCCGCCGAACTGCTGGTCTCGGCGGAGGCGTCGGCCAACCTGGTCATCGTGCGCACCCCGCCCGGGGCCGCGCAGTACCTCGCCTCGGCCATCGACCACGCCGAATGGCCCACCATCCTCGGCACCGTCGCGGGCGACGACTCCATCCTGGTCATCTCCCGCCACCCTGACGGAGGGGAGGACCTCGCGCAGGCCCTCCTCAAGCTGGCCGCCGGCCGGGAACGACGAAGCTAGGGGCCAGCCGCGCCCCGGCCCCCGACTCCGCGCAGGGCCGCACCACCGCCCCGCGCAGCCCGTACGGCACCACTTCCGCAGAGACTTCCCCACAGGAGACACACGAACATGAGCGAGCGCGTCGTACTCGCGTACTCCGGCGGCCTGGACACCTCGGTCGCCATCCCCTACCTCGCCGAGCAGACCGGCGGGGAGGTCATCGCCGTGGCGCTCGACCTCGGTCAGGGCGGCGAGGACATGGACACCATCCGCAAGCGGGCCCTGGCCTGCGGCGCGGTCGAGTCCGTCGTGGTGGACGCCAAGGAGGAGTTCGCCCGCGACTTCTGCGTCCCGGCGCTGCGCGCCAACGCCCTCTACATGGACCGCTACCCGCTGGTGTCGGGCCTGTCCCGGCCCCTGATCGTCAAGCACCTGGTCGCCGCGGCCGAGGAGTTCGGCGGCACCGTGGTCTCCCACGGCTGCACCGGCAAGGGCAACGACCAGGTCCGCTTCGAGGCCGGGCTGTCGGCGCTGCACCCGGAGCTGAAGGTCATCGCCCCGGCCCGCGACTACGCCTGGACCCGCGACAAGGCCATCGCCTTCGCCGAGGAGAAGGGCCTGCCGATCGAGGTGTCGGCCAAGTCGCCCTACTCCATCGACCAGAACCTGTGGGGCCGGGCCGTGGAGACCGGGTTCCTGGAGGACATCTGGAACGGCCCCGTCGAGGACCTGTACGACTACACCAGCGACCCCGCGCAGCCCCGCGAGGCCGACGAGGTCGTCGTCACCTTCCGGGCCGGCGTCCCGGTCGCCCTCGACGGCCGCGCCCTCACCCCGTTCCAGGTCATCGACGAGATGAACCGGCGCGCCGGCGCCCAGGGCGTGGGCCGCATCGACATGGTCGAGGACCGCCTGGTCGGCATCAAGAGCCGCGAGGTCTACGAGGCCCCCGCCGCCATCGCGCTGATCGCCGCGCACATGGAGCTGGAGAACGTCACCGTCGAGCGCGACCTCGCTCGCTTCAAGCGCTCGGTCGACCAGCGCTGGGGCGAGCTCGTCTACGACGGCCTCTGGTTCTCCCCCCTCAAGGACTCCCTGGACGCCTTCATCGACGACGCCCAGAAGCACGTGTCGGGCGACGTGCGCATGACCCTGCACGGCGGCACGGCCGTGGTGACCGGACGGCGCAGCGACGCCTCCCTCTACAGCTACGACCTCGCCACCTACGACACCGGCGACACCTTCGACCAGAGCCTCGCCAAGGGCTTCGTCGAGCTGTGGAGCCTGCCCAGCAAGATCGCGGCCAAGCGCGACCGCGCCCAGGCCTGACGCCCGGCGGCCGGGGGGAACGGGCCTCTCCGTTCTCTCCGGCCACGGCGCGGGGTTTGGCAGGACCCGGGCGCACGGTGTATCCGTGCAGGAGACCAGACAACAACGCGGTGGGAAGAAGAGGATTTCCGTGACCAAGGCACCGACGCGTCTGTGGGGCGGCCGGTTCGAAGGCGGCCCGTCGGACGCGCTCGCGCGGCTCTCGGTGAGCGTCCAGTTCGACTGGCGGCTCGCCCCCTACGACCTGATGGGCTCGCGCGCGCACGCCCGCGTCCTCAACCGGGCGGGGCTGCTGACCGACGACGAGCTGGAACGCATGATCGGCGCCCTGGACGACCTGGAGGAGGCGTGCCGTTCGGGCGAGTTCCGGCCGACCGTCGCCGACGAGGACGTGCACACCGCCCTGGAGCGCGGCCTGCTGGAGCGCCTCGGCGCCCTCGGCGGCAAGCTGCGCGCCGGCCGCAGCCGCAACGACCAGGTCGCCACCGACCTGCGGCTGTACCTGCGCGACCACGCCCGCCAGATCGTCAGTCGCCTGGTGGAGCTGGAGACCGCCCTCATCGCGCAGGCCGAGCACAACCTCGGCGTCGCCGCGCCCGGCATGACCCACCTGCAGCACGCCCAGCCCGTGCTGTTCTCCCACCAGCTCCTCGCGCACGTCCAGCCGCTCACCCGCGACATCGACCGGCTGCGCGACTGGGACAAGCGCACCTCGGTGTCCCCGCTCGGCTCCGGCGCCCTCGCCGGCTCCTCGCTGCCGCTGGACCCGCAGGCCACCGCCGCCGAGCTCGGCTTCGACGCCGCAGCGCCCAACTCCATGGACGCCGTCAGCGACCGCGACTTCGTCGCCGAGTTCCTGTTCGCGGCCGCGCTCATCGGCGTGCACCTGTCGCGCCTGGGCGAGGAGATCGTCCTGTGGGCCTCCCAGGAGTTCCGCTGGATCGAGATGGACGACACCTACGCCACCGGGTCGTCGATCATGCCGCAGAAGAAGAACCCCGACGTCGCCGAGCTGGCGCGCGGCAAGGCCGGCCGCCTCATCGGCCACCTGGTCGGCCTGCTGACCACCCTCAAGGGCCTGCCGCTCACCTACAACCGCGACCTCCAGGAGGACAAGGAGGGCGCCTTCGACGCCGTCGAGACCCTCCTGCTGGTGCTGCCCGCCATGTCCGGCCTCATCGCCACCATGCGCGTCAACACCGAGAAGCTGGAGGAGCTGGCCCCGCAGGGCTTCGCGCTCGCCACCGACCTCGCCGAGCTGCTGGTGCGGCGCGGCGTGGCGTTCCGCGACGCGCACGAGGTCGTCGGCCACCTGGTGGTGTGGTGCCAGGTCAACGACAAGGACTTCGACGACCTCACCGACGACGAGCTGGCCAAGGTGTCGCCGCACCTGACGCCCGACGTGCGCGAGGTCCTGAACGTCCCCGGCGCGCTGGCCTCCCGCAAGGCGTTCGGCGGCACCGCCCCCGACCGCGTCCGCGAGCAGCTCGCCGCCCTGCGCGCCCAGGTCGACGAGCACGCCGCCTGGGCCGCGGGCTCCGACGCCTGAGGCCGCCGAGGCGCATCCGGTCCCGGCCGGGCGGTAACGTGACCGCCCGGCCGGGACCTTTCGACGATCAGGTGAGGACATGGACGCGCTGCTGCCCCGCGACTTCTTCGACCAGCCCGTGGAACAGGTCGCGCCCGCGCTGCTGGGACGCGTCCTCAGCCACACCACGCCCGAGGGCGAGGTCGCGGTCCGCCTCACCGAGGTCGAGGCGTACGCCGGGCCACTGGACCCCGCCTCGCACTCCTACCGGGGCCGCACCCCCCGCAACGACGTCATGTGGGGACCGCCGGGCCACGCCTACGTGTACTTCACCTACGGGATGCACTTCTGCGTGAACCTGGTCTGCGGCCCCGACGGCATGTCCTCGGCCGTCCTGCTCCGCGCCGGAGAGATCGTCGTGGGGGAGGACCTGGCCCGCGAACGCCGCCCCCGCTCCTCGGTCCGCGATCTGGCCCGCGGCCCCGCGCGGCTGTGCCAGGCGCTCGGCATCGTCCGCGAGCACAACGGCCTGGACGTCTGCGACCCCGCCTCGCCGCTGCGCGCCCTGCCGGGCGAACCCGCCGACCCCGCCCTGGTCCGGACCGGCCCGCGCACCGGCGTCAGCGCCGCCAAGGACACCCCCTGGCGCTTCTGGACCGAGGGCGAGCCCAGCGTCTCCCCGTACCGCCTCCACGTCCCGCGCAAGCGCAAGACGACCCATGGCTGAACGCCGCAGGCGAGGCCCGCTCACCGCCGGACTCGCCCTGGGCGTGCTGGCCACCACCCTGATCGTCGCCGTGGACGGAACGGTGCGCGACACCACGACGATCAGCACGGCCGGGCAACCCGCCCCGAGCATCTACCCCGACGAGAGCACCTACAGCGCGAGGCTGCTGGAGGTCGACACCCTCCTGCTGCGCCGCCACCGCCCCTACGAGTTGTGGATCACCCGCAGCGGGAGCCCCCACTACGGCCACCTGGTCCAGATCGACGGCATCGACCTGGGCGGCGGAAAGCCCCGCATCACCGCCGCCGAGTGGCGCCCCGAAGGCGTGCGGGTGCACTTCGCGAGCGGCCACCAGGCCTTCGTCCCCGCCCGCTGGTTCCTCGGCGGCCGGTGACCGGCGCCATCCACCGCCCCGACCAGCGGCGGGGCCCCGAAACCCGTTACCGTGATCGGTGGTCCATCGGACATGCTGATGGACGTACCGAACGCACGTCGGAGACGAGGGAGAACGTGACCGACATCCTGGATGATCTCGCGTGGCGCGACCAGATCGCGCAGTCCACTGACCTGGACGAACTGCGGGCGATGCTCGCCGCGGGGCCGGTCACGCTGTATTGCGGCTTCGACCCGACCGCCCCCTCGCTGCACCTGGGCAACCTGATCCAGATCCTGACCCTGCGCCGCTTCCAGCAGGCCGGCCACCGCCCGCTCGGCCTGGTCGGCGGCGCCACCGGACTGATCGGCGACCCCAGCGGCAAGAGCGCCGAGCGGGTCCTGAACTCCGAGGACACCGTCGCGGCCTGGGTCGAGCGCATCCGGGGCCAGGTCTCGCGTTTCCTGGACTTCAACGACGG
Organism: Spirillospora sp. CA-253888; assembly: GCA_050936435.1. Taxonomy (GTDB): domain Bacteria; phylum Actinomycetota; class Actinomycetes; order Streptosporangiales; family Streptosporangiaceae; genus Spirillospora. The sequence goes on along the minus strand of JBNJMT010000001.1, from coordinate 243,031 downwards.
CCCGACCGGCGCCACCATGGTCAGCAACCTCGACTGGACCGGCCCCATGTCGGCCATCGAGTTCCTGCGCGACATCGGCAAGCACTTCCCGGTCAACAAGATGCTGGCCCGCGACACCGTCAAGTCGCGGCTGGACACCACCGGGATGAGTTACACCGAGTTCAGCTACGTCCTGCTGCAGTCCATGGACTACCTGGAGCTGTACCGCCGGCACGGCTGCCGCCTGCAGACCGGCGGCAGCGACCAGTGGGGCAACCTGACCGCGGGCGTGGACCTGATCCGCCGGGTGGAGGGCGGCTCGGCGCACGCGCTGACCACCCCGCTGCTCACCAAGGCCGACGGCACCAAGTTCGGCAAGACCGCCGGCGGCGAGACCTACTGGCTCGACCCCGAGCTGACCTCGCCGTACGCGTTCTTCCAGTTCTGGATCAACGCCGACGACCGAGACGTGGAGAAGCTGCTGAAGGTCTTCAGCTTCCGCTCCCGCGAGGAGATCGAGGACCTGCTCAAGCAGGGCGCCGAGCGTCCCGCCGCCCGGATCCCGCAGCGCGCGCTCGCCGAGGAGGTCACCACGCTGGTCCACGGCGCGGACGAGACCGCCGCCGTGATCGCCGCCTCCCGGGCGCTGTTCGGCCAGGGAGAGCTGCGCGAGCTGGACGAGCGCACCCTGCGCGCCGCCCTCGCCGAGGTCCCGCGCGCCGAGGTGGCGCCCGGCGAGCTGCCGACGGTGGCCGACCTGCTGGCGGCGTCGGGCCTGTGCAAGAGCAAGTCGGAGGCACGCCGCACGATCGCCCAGGGCGGCGCGTACCTGAACAACGCCAAGGTGGAGTCGGAGGAGGCGGCGCCGACGGCGGCGGACCTGCTGCACGGCCGCTTCCTGGTGCTGCGCCGGGGCAAGCGCAACATCGGCGGCGTGGAGGTCGTCGCTCCCTGAACGGGAGCGCCGCCGCAGGCGTGAGGCCGCTCGAACGCCCGTCCGGGACCTTCCCGGGCGGGCGTTCGGCCTGCTGGGGGAAAAGCTTCGGTAGATCCACGTCACATTGGGGTCACGGGAAGGGTGGTCATCCGGGCCGACACAGCTGTTAAACCGGCGTTGACCTGCGGTTCTGTCGGACTAAACCTCTGATTTGACGGTGTCGCTCAAGCGACCTAATGTTCTACCTGCCCCACGGGGGAGCGGGACGCCGACAGGCGGCCGGCCCTGGGGGACTCCCGAAGCCAGGAACGCGACGATGTCGCGCGACAGGGCTGCGAGAGGATCCGAATCGCCCAGAAGTTGACAAAATGGGCGAAACGGATAAGCTTGAAGGGTTGCCCCGGAGCGAGGCCCGCGAGTAGCGGGTCGAGCGCGGTGGGTGTCCGTTTCTTGAGAACTCAACAGCGTGTTAAAAGCCAGTGCCTTTATAGATCGGACTACGGTCTGATCGCCCCGTGCCGGCGCTTTCGGGTGTCGGTGGGGATTTCTTTGAGGCAAGTCGGCCCTTCGGGGTCGCATTTGCCGGGATTCATTTCCAAGGTTTGGCGGTCACGGGTTCGCCCCCGAGATCGTCGTTGGACCTTAATGGAGAGTTTGATCCTGGCTCAGGACGAACGCTGGCGGCGTGCTTAACACATGCAAGTCGAGCGGAAAGGCCCCTTCGGGGGTACTCGAGCGGCGAACGGGTGAGTAACACGTGAGCAACCTGCCCCTGACTCTGGGATAAGCCCGGGAAACTGGGTCTAATACCGGATACGACCATTCAAGGCATCTTGTGATGGTGGAAAGTTTTTCGGTTGGGGATGGGCTCGCGGCCTATCAGCTTGTTGGTGGGGTGATGGCCTACCAAGGCGACGACGGGTAACCGGCCTGAGAGGGCGACCGGTCACACTGGGACTGAGACACGGCCCAGACTCCTACGGGAGGCAGCAGTGGGGAATATTGCGCAATGGGCGAAAGCCTGACGCAGCGACGCCGCGTGAGGGATGACGGCCTTCGGGTTGTAAACCTCTTTCAGCAGGGACGAAGCTAACGTGACGGTACCTGCAGAAGAAGCGCCGGCTAACTACGTGCCAGCAGCCGCGGTAATACGTAGGGCGCAAGCGTTGTCCGGAATTATTGGGCGTAAAGAGCTCGTAGGCGGTTTGTCGCGTCGGTTGTGAAAGCCCACAGCTTAACTGTGGGTCTGCATCCGATACGGGCAGACTAGAGGCAGGTAGGGGAGCATGGAATTCCCGGTGTAGCGGTGAAATGCGCAGATATCGGGAGGAACACCGGTGGCGAAGGCGGTGCTCTGGGCCTGTACTGACGCTGAGGAGCGAAAGCGTGGGGAGCGAACAGGATTAGATACCCTGGTAGTCCACGCCGTAAACGTTGGGCGCTAGGTGTGGGGTCCTTCCACGGATTCCGCGCCGTAGCTAACGCATTAAGCGCCCCGCCTGGGGAGTACGGCCGCAAGGCTAAAACTCAAAGGAATTGACGGGGGCCCGCACAAGCGGCGGAGCATGTTGCTTAATTCGACGCAACGCGAAGAACCTTACCAAGGCTTGACATCGCCGGAAAACTCGCAGAGATGCGGGGTCCTTTTGGGCCGGTGACAGGTGGTGCATGGCTGTCGTCAGCTCGTGTCGTGAGATGTTGGGTTAAGTCCCGCAACGAGCGCAACCCTCGTTCCATGTTGCCAGCACGTAGTGGTGGGGACTCATGGGAGACCGCCGGGGTCAACTCGGAGGAAGGTGGGGATGACGTCAAGTCATCATGCCCCTTATGTCTTGGGCTGCAAACATGCTACAATGGCCGGTACAGAGGGCAGCGATACCGCGAGGTGGAGCGAATCCCTTAAAGCCGGTCTCAGTTCGGATTGGGGTCTGCAACTCGACCCCATGAAGTCGGAGTCGCTAGTAATCGCAGATCAGCAACGCTGCGGTGAATACGTTCCCGGGCCTTGTACACACCGCCCGTCACGTCACGAAAGTCGGCAACACCCGAAGCCCGTGGCCCAACCCGCAAGGGGGGGAGCGGTCGAAGGTGGGGCCGGCGATTGGGACGAAGTCGTAACAAGGTAGCCGTACCGGAAGGTGCGGCTGGATCACCTCCTTTCTAAGGAGCACAACTGGTTCCCTCGCCTCTTCGGAGGGAAGGAATCGGTGGCCGTCTTCGACAGCGAATGCCTGTCGGATGGCTGCTCATAGATGTGGAGCACTGGCTACTCAGCTCACCACCTGCGTGAGCCGGCAAGTACCGCCCTGTAAGGGGAGTGGGAACGGCGGTTTCGGGTGGGTGGGGAGCTGGACACGCTGTTGGGTCCTGAGGGAACGGACCCTTCAGCCCCTGAACGCCACGCCTTCTTGGTGGGTGTGATGGGGCTGGGTTGTTTCTTCTGGATCGCGGGACCAGGTGTCGGCGCGGCGCGAGTCGTGGCCGGTCTGGTGGGCCCGGTTGTTTTTTGAGAACTACACAGTGGACGCGAGCATCTCTGATGAGAACGCTTATGCCGGTCGGTCTTTGGCCGGTGTTCTCATCTCTGTTGCGATTTGTTTGATCGTTTTGTGTGTTCAAGTTTTTAAGGGCACACGGTGGATGCCTTGGCATCAGGAGCCGATGAAGGACGTGGGAGCCTGCGATATGCCTCGGGGAGTCGGCAACCAGACTTTGATCCGGGGATTTCCGAATGGGGAAACCTGGCACCCGTCATGGGGTGTCGCCGCCGTCTGAATGTATAGGGCGGTTGGTGGGAACGCGGGGAAGTGAAACATCTCAGTACCCGCAGGAAGAGAAAACAATAGTGATTCCGTGAGTAGTGGTGAGCGAAAGCGGAAGAGCCTAAACCGTGCGCGTGTGATAGCCGGCAGGCGTTGCGTGTGCGGGGTTGTGGGACCATCCTGATCCAGCTGCCGCTGGGTCGAAGAGTTACAAAACAGCGTGGTAGTCGAACGGCATGGGAAGGCCGACCGCAGACGGTGAGAGTCCGGTAGACGAAACTGCGTTGTCTCTTGGGTGTGTTCCCGAGTAGCACGGGGCCCGTGAAATCCCGTGTGAATCTGCCACGACCACGTGGTAAGGCTGAATACTTCCTGATGACCGATAGCGGACCAGTACCGTGAGGGAAAGGTGAAAAGTGCCCCGGTGAGGGGTCGTGAAATAGTACCTGAAACCGTGTGCCTACAAGCCGTCAGAGCGTCCTACAGGGAGACTTGTCTTCTTGTTTCGTGATGGCGTGCCTTTTGAAGAATGAGCCTGCGAGTTATGGTGTGTGGCGAGGTTAACCGGTGGCGGGTAGCCGTAGCGAAAGCGAGTCTGAAGAGGGCGTTTTTAGTCGCATGCTGTAGACCCGAAGCGGAGTGATCTAGCCATGGGCAGGGTGAAGCGCCGGTAAGACGGTGTGGAGGCCCGAACCCACCAGGGTTGAAAACCTGGGGGATGACCTGTGGTTAGGGGTGAAAGGCCAATCAAACTCCGTGATAGCTGGTTCTCCCCGAAATGCATTTAGGTGCAGCGTCGCGTGTTTCTTGCCGGAGGTAGAGCTACTGGATGGCCGATGGGCCCTACAAGGTTACTGACGTCAGCCAAACTCCGAATGCCGGTAAGTGAGAGCGTGGCAGTGAGACTGCGGGGGATAAGCTTCGTAGTCGAGAGGGAAACAGCCCAGATCATCGGCTAAGGCCCCTAAGCGTGTGCTAAGTGGTAAAGGATGTGGAGTTGCCGTGACAACCAGGAGGTTGGCTTAGAAGCAGCCATCCTTGAAAGAGTGCGTAATAGCTCACTGGTCAAGTGATTCCGCGCCGACAATGTAGCGGGGCTCAAGCACACCGCCGAAGCCGTGGCATTCCAGCGCAAGCTGGGATGGGTAGGGGAGCGTCCTTCAGCCGGCGAAGCCGCCGAGTGATCGAGTGGTGGAGGCTGGAGGAGTGAGAATGCAGGCATGAGTAGCGAATCACACGTGAGAAACGTGTGCGCCGGATGACCAAGGGTTCCTGGGGCAGGCTAATCCGCCCAGGGTAAGTCGGGACCTAAGGCGAGGCCGACAGGCGTAGTCGATGGACAACGGGTTGATATTCCCGTACCCGCTGGTACGCGCCAACGCTGAATCCACTGATGCTGACCATCCGAACCACCCAGTGAAGCCTTCGGGCGGATCTGGTGTTGGGGAGCATGGGACCCGAGGTGGTAGTAGGTGAGCGATGGGGTGACGCAGGAGGGTAGCTCAGCCCAGGCGATGGTTGTCCTGGGGTAAGCATGTAGCCCGAGGAATAGGCAAATCCGTTCCTCGTTAAGGGTGAGATGTGATGCCGAGCCGTTTTAGGTGAAGTGAGTGATCCCATGCTGCCGAGAAAAGCCTCTAGTGAGTGTACCGGCGGCCCGTACCCCAAACCGACTCAGGTGGTCAGGTAGAGAATACCAAGGCGATCGGGTGAACTGTGGTTAAGGAACTCGGCAAATTGCCCCCGTAACTTTGGGAGAAGGGGGACCACGCCTGGTGACGAGATTTACTCTCTGAGCTGGGGGTGGCCGCAGAGGCCAGGGGGAAGCGACTGTTTACTAAAAACACAGGTCCGTGCGAAGTCGTAAGACGCTGTATACGGACTGACGCCTGCCCGGTGCCGGAACGTTAAGAGGACCGGTTAGACAGGTTTTGCCTGTCGAAGCTGAGAATCTAAGCGCCGGTAAACGGCGGTGGTAACTATAACCATCCTAAGGTAGCGAAATTCCTTGTCGGGTAAGTTCCGACCTGCACGAATGGCGTAACGACTTCCCCGCTGTCTCAACCACAGGCCCGGCGAAATTGCACTACGAGTAAAGATGCTCGTTTCGCGCAGCAGGACGGAAAGACCCCGGGACCTTCACTATAGCTTGGCATTGGCGCCTGAAGCGTCTTGTGTAGGATAGGTGGGAGACTGTGAAGCCGGCACGCCAGTGTCGGTGGAGTCATTGGTGAAATACCACTCTGGTCGTTTTGAGCGTCTAACCCGCACCCGTGTATCCGGGTGGGGGACAGTGCCTGGTGGGTAGTTTAACTGGGGCGGTTGCCTCCCAAAGAGTAACGGAGGCGCCCAAAGGTTCCCTCAGCCTGGTTGGCAATCAGGTGGCGAGTGCAAGGGCACAAGGGAGCTTGACTGTGAGACAGACATGTCGAGCAGGTGCGAAAGCAGGGCCTAGTGATCCGGCACCTACGTGTGGAAGTGGTGTCGCTCAACGGCTAAAAGGTACCCCGGGGATAACAGGCTGATCTTCCCCAAGAGTCCATATCGACGGGATGGTTTGGCACCTCGATGTCGGCTCGTCGCATCCTGGGGCTGGAGTAGGTCCCAAGGGTTGGGCTGTTCGCCCATTAAAGCGGCACGCGAGCTGGGTTTAGAACGTCGCGAGACAGTTCGGTCCCTATCCGCTGCGCGCGTAGGAGAATTGAGAGGATCTGTCCCTAGTACGAGAGGACCGGGACGGACGAACCTCTGGTGTGCCAGTTGTCCCGCCAGGGGCACGGCTGGTTGGCTACGTTCGGTAGGGATAACCGCTGAAAGCATCTAAGCGGGAAGCCTGCCTCAAGATGAGTTCTCCCTCCCACCTTGTGTGGGGTAAGGCCCCCAACAGACCATTGGGTTGATAGGCCGGAAATGGAAGCGCGGTAACGTGTGGAGTTGACCGGTACTAATAGGCCGAGTGGCTTGAACACACACGACGTTCAAACTGATCGCTGCAAGAGACACTCGCGTCCCTGTGTGGTTCCCAGAAAACAAACGGGAACCGCTACACAACACAATACCGAGCCTGATTTGCTCGGACGATGATCTTCCCGCGCCCGTGAGGGTGGTCTGGTGAGTTGGTCGTTCGGTGGTTATGGCGAAGGGGAAACACCCGGTCCCATCCCGAACCCGGAAGTTAAGCCCTTCAGCGCCGATGGTACTGCACGGGAGACTGTGTGGGAGAGTAGGTCACCGCCGGACTCATATTGCAGAAAGGCCCCGCCAGTGATGGCGGGGCCTTTCTCATTTCTATGCCGGTCTTATAGCGCATTGCTTCATGATCTTCGCGGGCGGTACCGTGCGCTTCGTCGTCAGCCGTATCTTGCGCAAATGTAAAGCAGAAGGTGGCCACCGTGACCAGCCTGATCGACCGGCCTCCGACCACAACGCTGTGGCGCCCGACCGGGCCCAAGGAGTTGGAGTTGGTGCGGGAGTCGGGTTGGCGCGCCTGGCCGCCTCGTCTCCCCGAGCAGCCCATCTTCTATCCCGTACTGAACGAGGACTACGCGATCAGGATCGCGCGGGACTGGAACGTCAAGCATGACGGGGCAGGCTTCGTCACTTGCTTCGAGGTCGAGACCGACTTCCTGGCCCGCTACCCCGTTCAGCAGGCCGGCGGGCGGACCATCCTCGAACTGTGGGTTCCCGCCGAGGAGCTCGACGAGTTCAACGACCACATCGTCGGAGAGATCCAGGTGGTCCACGAGTTCCGCTGAACCGGACGCGGAAGCAGTGCAGCGGCGCACTGGGCAGCCGCAGCGCCATCGTCAGGGAAGTGCGTTGAGCACCTCTGTGCTGATCCCGCTCTCGGGATCCAGCGTCGTGGCGGTGCGTAGAGCGGTCGCCAGTGTCCCGGCGGCCAGGGCCACCAAGTGTCCGCGCGGGACGTCGCCATGCCTCAGCCGGTCGATGATGGCCTCGTCCAGGAAGCCCACCCAGCCGTGCATGGTCGTGCGCAGCAGCGGCGGTGCCGGGTCGGCCACGCCCAGGGCGTCCAGGATGCGCCGTGCGCCTTCCCAGCGCAGTTCCTCGATGATGGCCCGCACTTCGGGGTCGGCTCCGTTGCTCCCGTGCATGAGGGCTAGAAAGCCGGCCGCGTTGTCGTCGATGTAAGCGATGTGCCGGTCGAGCGCGTTGTGCAGCAGTTCCTGGGGCGCCCCGCCCTCAGGTGGCGCGTCCCGGACGCTGCGCAGGTGGTCGGCGGCGGCCTGGACGGTCGCCACGTACAGCCCGCGCTTGTTGGCGAAGTGGTGGGCGATGAGGCCGTAGGCCACCCCCGCCCGGCGGGCGATCTGGGTCGTGGTGACCGCGTCGTAGGGGTGTTCGGTGAACAGTTCGGCGGCGGCCTGGAGGAGGCGCGTCCGGCGGTCCGGGGTGTCGGTGCTCATGGGTCCTGACGGGGGACGGGGATTGACGGGCTGCCGTACGCGATCATAGCGTGCGAGACTGATTGATAATCAGTCAAGGAGGTCGTGATGCGATCCCATCTCCGCTCGCGCGGTGTCCGGCTGGACGGCTCGCGCATCCTGGTCACCGGGGCGTCCAGCGGTATCGGGCGCGCCCTGGCGGTGGCCCTGGCCGAGCGCGGCGCGCGGCTGGCGGTCACCGCGCGACGTGAGGCACGGCTCCGCGAGCTGGCGGACCTCATCGGCGCGTCCGGGCGTCCGGTGCCGCTGGTGCTGCCCGCCGACCTGTCCGAACGCGGCGCGGCGGCGGCGCTGGCGGCCACGGCACTGGACGGGCTCGGCGGGGTCGACGTCCTGGTCAACAACGCCGGGGTCGGGACGGTCGAGGCGCAGGCGCGGCTCGGGGACGCCGACGAGGTCCGTGCCGCCTTCGAGACCAACTTCTGGGCGCCGGTCGCGCTCACGGCCGCCCTCCTGCCGTCCATGCTCCAGGCCGGGCGCGGCACGGTCGTCAACGTCACCTCGACGGTTCAGGCGGTGCCGCTGCCCTTCCTGGGCTACTACGCCGCAGGCAAGGCCGCGCTCGCGCAGGCGACGCGCTCCCTGCGGAACGAGCTGCGGGAGACCCCGGTCGGTGTGCTGGAGGTCGTGCCGGGATCGACCGACACCGCGCTCCGCGACACCGGCCTGCTGCCGTGGCGCGGCACGCCGCCCCGCGTCCTGCCGCCGGTCCGGCCCGAGGCGGTGGCGGCGGCGACCGTGCGCGCGTTGCGGCGGGGCGACCGCCGCCTGGCCTATCCGGCGACGTCGCTGCTGCCGCTGGAACTGCCCGTCGTGGGGCGGCTGGTGGCCGCTCTGGGCGCCCGCCGGCTCGACGGCGCCGCCATGCTCCGCGGGATCGGATGAGAGGGAACGCGGACCGGGCGCCGGGAGTCTAGTGAAATGGTGCCGTACTACGCCGCCGTCACACGGGAGGTCCGGTCGATGTGGGGACTGCGGGACGAGGGGGCCGGCCCGGCCCCGGAGCCGGGGCGGGACGTCGAGCGCGGGATGGCCGAGTTCCTGCTGGGCACGTTATCGGCCTCGGTGCTGCTGCCGTTCGTGCAGGCCATGGTGGGCAGGGCGGGCGAGGAGGTCTACGACAAGATCCGCGGTCTGCTGTCGCGGGAGGAGCGGGCCCGCGCGGAGGCCGAGATCGCCGAGTCGGGCACCGTCACCCTGGTCGACCCCGAGCGGCTGATCGTGCTGCGCGTGCCCGCGCGGATGACGCCCGAGCAGGCGCTCACCATCTCGGGCGTCGTGGTCGCGGCCGAGCGGGGCTGGACGCTGGTGGAATGGGACGGCGACGCCGGGGGCTGGGCGGTCACGCCGATCGCCGGGCCGCCCGTCGCGGGCGGGGACGGCGCGGGGTAGCGCGTCACGGGCCGATGTGCAGGAACGTGGCCCAGCGCAGCGGGTCGTCGGGGTGCCGTTCGGCGAGTTCCCGGACGGCGTCGTGCAGCGCGGTCGCGGAGCGGCCGGCGTCCGGGCCGCCTTCGCGGGTGAGGCCCTGGTAGAAGCGGTCGGCCACCTCGGCGGCGGTGCCGTCGCGCAGCGACCACAGCGTGGCCACGACGTGCCGGTACCCGGCGTGATGGAACGCCGCGGCGGTGTGGACGGCCTCGTCGGACAGGTACGCGCCGCCCACCGCGGTGTCGCACGCCGACAGGTACGCCAGCTCGGCCCCGTCGTGGTCCAGCGCCCCGATGTCGCCGATGCGCAGCGGCGCGTCGTACAGGAAGAGGCCGCCGAGCGCGGGCCGTTCCGGGTCCTGCCGGCCGTGGCAGGCCAGGTGCGCCCACGCGTGCCGGGGCAGCAGCTCCAGCACCGCGTCGCGCGTGGCCCCCTCCTCGGTGCGGACGGTGCTGCGGCCGGCGAACCGGCCCGCGACCGCCTCGATCTCCTCGGGCACGTGCGGCAGCGGGGACCGGCCGGCCATGTAGGGAGGGGCGGCGGCCAGGCCGACCGCGAGCAGCCGCACCGGCCGGGCCGTCCGGTCCGGCGCCCTCCGGCTGCGCAGGAGCGCCGCCAGGGTGGGGGTGTAGGAGGAGACGGCGCGTTCGGCGACGGCGGGGGCGCTGCCGTGTTCGGGCCGCCGGCGGGCGCCGTGGTATCCGGCGGCATGGACGGGCAGCAGGGTCAGCGGGCCGGTGGGGCACCACCAGACGCGGGGCGGCGGGGACTGGGAGCCGTCGATGCCGAGGGCGGACAGGACGGGCTCGGCCAGGTCGTCCCAGAGCCATTCCAGGACGGCGCTCAGCGCGGCGGCGGCGTCGGGGCCGCCGATCGCGCCGACGAACGCGTCCGTGCGGGCGGCGAGCGAATCGACGGTCAGCGCGGGCAGCGGGACCACGCGCAGCTCGCCGCGGTCGATGACGATCGCGTCGGAGCGGATCGTGCTGACGTTGACGACGCAGACCGGGCCCCGGTCGCCTGCGGGCCGCAGCCCGTCGTAGGGGAGGGGGCGCAGGAAGCCCTCGTGACCGGGCAGGCGGCGGACCTCGGCGAGGGTGTCGGCCCAGCGGCGGGCGGCGTTCATGCGGCGCTCCACCTCCTCGCCCCGGCCGGCCGGGCCGGGAAGGGACACGCCCAGCAGTTCCCGGGCGAGGAGGCCGGTGGTGTCGGCCGCGGTGTCCAGCTCGGCGCGGCAGGCGTCGAGCCGGGCGGCCAGCTCCGGGGCGTCGCGGTGGAGGGCCGAGAAGCCGCCTCGGGTCTGCAGGACCTGGCTCCACATCAGGGCGCGGCCCTGCTCCAGCAGTTCGAGGGCGGTGCGCGGGCGTCCGGCGGCCAGGGCGCAGGACGCGGCCTGCGCCGCCAGCAGCGGCCACTGGAGGGCCGCCTCCTCCTGCCCGGCGCGGTCCAGGCCGTGCCACACCGCGAGCGGCAGCAGCTCGACGGCCAGGGCGAAGGCCTCCAGGGCCTCCTCTCAGGCCGGGGGCCCGGGGGCGTCGAGCAGCGCCGAGCCCCAGGAGCGGGCGGCGGTGATGCGGGCGGCGGCGGGAGCGGTCGCCGCCCGCGCCGCCGTCCGCCACGCGGAGAGGGCCGCGGCCCGGTCGGTCCCGTCGCGGGTCAGCCGGTGGCGCCGCCAGTGCAGGTCGGCGGTCGCCCGCAGGTAGGGGGCGCGGCGGAGGTCGCCGGGGCGCGCGAGATCGGCCAGGCCGTCGGTCAGGGCGATGGCGGCGTCCAGATCGGCGGGGTCGGCGTCGCGCTCGAAGCGTGCGGCGAGGATCTGGGCGTGCGCCAGCCGCAGGGTGGACCGGGAGGGGGAGTCGGCGGGGGCCGACTCGACCGCCGCGCGGGACGCCTCGACGGCGGCGTCCAGGTCGTCCGGGCCGGCGGCCTGCTCGTGGCGGCGCATCAGCATCCCGCCGAGGTGCGCCGGCTCCGGCAGCACGCCGGTGTCGATGGCCTGCCGGGTGAGCGCGATGGCCTCGTCGAGGTCGGTCCGCGCGGCCCGCGGCGGCGGGCCGCCGCGGCGCGACGGGAGCTCGTGGCGCCGCAGCAGGCCGGTCGCCATGCCCATCAGGACGAGGCCCATGTGCAGGGCGTCCGCCGAGCCCGACGCCCGCGCTTCGCGCCAGCAGTCGATCGCGGCGTCCAGGTCGCCCCGCGCGCCCGACAGCTCGTACCGGTTGCGCAGCGCGACGGCGAGGTTGTGCAGCCGCCACGACCGGTGCACCGTGCTGGGGCGGGACGCCGCGACCGCCTGGCGGGTGAGGGTGATCGCCTCGTCCAGGTCGGCGCGCTCGCCCAGGACCGTGTGGCGGGTCCGCAGCGCGTCGCCCAGGTTGGACAGGTGCGTCGCCCGCGCCGGGTGGTCGGCGGGCAGCTCCCCCAGCGCCCTGCGGCCGAGCTCGACGGCCCGCTCCAGGTCGGCCGGGTCGCCGCGGAGCGTGTGGCGCTGGGCGAGGGCGGCGCTCAGGTCGGCGTGCACCACTCCCGCGAACGTGCGGGGCCCGGGGCCGTCCGCCATGAGGGCCAGGGCGTGCTCGGCCACCTGGACGGCCTCGTCCAGGGGAGCGAGGTCGCCGAACGTCTCGGCCCGCCGCCGCAGCGCCGACACTAGGTTCCCCAGGTACAGCGGGCGCTGCGCCTCGTCGGCGAGGGGGCCGCGCAGCGCCAGGCGCGCGCACTCCACGGCGGCGTCCAGGTCGGCGGGGTCGGCGCCGTGGTCGAACCTGTCGACCAGCAGCATCGACAGCGCGCTCAGGAACGCGGCCCGGCGGTCGGCGGCGGAGTCCAGTGCCCGGCGCAGGCAGGCGACGGCGGTGTCGAGGCAGGCGAGCCGGTCGGTCCGCATGAACTCCGCCTGGAGGGCCGTGACCACCTGCCAGACGACGTCGGCGCGTTCGGGGGCGTCGGGGGAGAGCAGGGCGTCGGCGCGGGCGGCCTCGGCCAGGTCCGCGGGGTCGCCGGTGACCGCGAACCGGGCGACGTGCGCGACGCCGAGGCGGCCCGCCGCGTACGACACGTCGAAGGCGGACGCGCCCGGCGTCCGCGCGGCCCGGCCGAAGCTGGCGACGGCCCGGTCCAGGTGGGCCGGGTCGCCGGTGGCCTCGTGCCGTGCCTGGAGCACCTCGCCGTGCGCGACGTCGAGCTTGAGGCGTTCGGGGCGGCCGGCGGGCAGGTCCCGCAAGGCGGGCGCGAGCAGCGCGTCGGCTTCGGCGAGGTGGCGGTCGTCGCGGTCGCGGCGGTGGTGGTCGATCAGGACCGAGGCGGTGACGCCGATGGCCCGGTACCGGTCCGCGGAGCCGTCGGCCGAGGCGCGGACGGCGTCGCGGGCCGCCCCCAGCGCGGCGTCGAGGTCGCCGCGGACCGCCAGCCCCATCGCCGAGGCGCACAGCGCCGCCGGGCGGTGCGGGTCCTCGGGGCCGGTCCGGTCCAGGTAGACCCGCAGCTTGTCGAGCTCGGCGCCGAGCGCGGCCCGGTCCCCGGCGAGGACCGCCCGGTCCACGCCGCGCACCGCGTCGTCGCGGAGCGCGCCGAGCGGGTCGTGCGGGCTCCCGTCGTGCCGCCCGGCCAGGTCGGCGACCACGCTGCGCACCATGGCCGGGACCAGCTCGGGATCGTGGCGGTAGAGGGGGAGGTAGCAGCGGGCGGCCTCCTGCAGCGCGTCCAGGCAGCGGTCCTCGGGCAGCTCGGAGTAGCGCAGCATGTGGAACACGCCGAGCAGTTCGAGGGGGTCGTATCCCAGCTCGTTGTCCCGGAGGGGGAGGTGGGCGGCGAGGTCGACCTGGGCGAGCAGCGCGTCGGCGTCGGCGAGCCCGGCCGGATCGAGGAGGACGCGCGGATCCCGCTCCTGCGCGTAGCGCGTGACACGGACGTGCAGGCGGAAGAAGGCGTCGTCTCTCACACGTGCCCACCCTTGCCCACGCGGGGAGGCGGTACAAGGAGTTCAGGGGAATCGGAACGCGCTCGGTGACCGGGCGGTGGCGCAGAGACCGGACGGCGTTCGGGCGCGGCGGTTCTTCACGCTTCAATCACTGGCGACGTCACGCCACGTCATGGACCCCGCCTCCCCCATGACCGACCGTGAGGGGACCCATGCCGGTCCGGGCCGCCGGAAGGCGTCCGGCCCTCACCTCACGGAGGCAGCACCATGATCCGCCGCAGATCAGGCGTCACCGCCATGACCGTCCTCCTGGCCTCGGCCGTGCTCTCCACCGGGGCCGCGACGCCGGCCGCGGCGGCCGACCCGGTGCCCACGGGCTGCGGGCTGGTCTTCGCGGACGAGCATCCCTACCGCCACTACTACTGGAGGAACTGCAGCGCGACCAACGCCCGGGTCGAGGTGGGCTACAGGGACGGCTCCAGAAAGACGGTGTGCGTGGAGAGCTTCCACCACAGGCACCTCGCGCGGCGGCACCATGACGAGCAGCACATCCCGGTCTCCTGGGCCAGGCGCATCGGCACCTGCCCCTGACGCCGGCGCAGATCAGGGGCCGTCCCGCTCGCGCAGGGCCAGATCCAGGGTGACCGCCCACTGGCGGAGCAGGCGGGCGCGGCGGGCCGAGTCGTCGGTGAGCAGGTCCGCCAGTCCCAGGCCGCGCACCAGGTCGAGGGTGGCCTGCACGGTCTCGCGGACGCCGGAGACCGACTCGTCCGCGCCCAGCGCCTCGACCGTGAGCCGGTGCGCCTCCCGGCCGACGCGCGCCTCCAGCGGCAGCACCTGGGCGCGCAGCGCCTCGTCGGAGCTGGCGGCGACCCACAGCTGAAGGGCCGCGCGGAACAGCGGGCTGGTGTACATCTCGCCGAGGAGGCTGACGACCTCCAGCACGTCGGGGCGCCGGTCGGCCAGCGCGTTCAGGCGCGCGCGCATCTGGTCCATGCGGACCTCGGCGCCGTACTCGACGGCCGCGGTCACCAGCTCCTCGCGGGTGCGGAAGTGGTGCTGGGCCGCGCCCCGCGACACCCCGGCCCGCTCGGCGACCACCGTGACCGTCGTGCTCGCCCAGCCGACCGACGCCAGGCACTCGACGGCGGCCTCCAGCAGCCGCCGCCGGGTCGCGCGGCTGCGGTCCTGCCGCGGCTCGCGGGGGACGGCCTGGGGGGCGGTCACGGGGTCGTCCGCGCGGTGGTCGGGAAGGTCATGGCGTCCTCGGGTCGGTGGCGTCCCAGTCAACCAAACGTGCTCGCCACAAAACAATCAAGCGCGATTGATTTTTTCATGGGCGCCTGACAGGGTTCAGCCATGAGCCAACCGCTGCGGATCGGTAACGCCTCGGGCTTCTACGGCGACCGGTTCACCGCGGTCCGGGAGATGCTGGAGGGCGGCCCGCTGGACGTCCTCACCGGCGACTACCTCGCCGAGCTGACCATGCTGATCCTGGGCCGCGGCAAGATGAAGGACCCCGGCGGCGGGTACGCCACCACGTTCCTGCGGCAGATGGAGGACACGCTCGGCCTGGCGGTCGAGCGCGGCACCCGCATCGTCGCCAACGCGGGCGGCCTCAACCCGCGCGGCCTCGCCGACCGGCTGCGCGAGCTCGCCGACCGCCTGGGCGTCCAGGTCCGGGTCGCGCACGTGGAGGGCGACGACCTGCTGCCGCGCGCCGCGGAGCTCGGCCTGGCCGACCCCCGGTACGGCGCGCCCCTCACCGCCAACGCCTACCTGGGCGCGTGGGGGATCGCCGAGTGCCTGCGCGCGGGCGCCGACATCGTGGTGACCGGCCGCGTCACCGACGCCTCGCTGGTGGTCGGCCCGGCGGCGGCGCACTTCGGGTGGGCGCGCGACGACTGGGACGCGCTCGCGGGCGCCACGGTGCTCGGGCACGTGCTGGAGTGCGGGGCGCAGGCGACCGGCGGCAACTACGCGTTCTTCCAAGAAATCTACAACGTAAAGCCGCTGGGCTTCCCGCTCGCCGAGGTCCACGCCGACGGCTCCGGCGTCGTCACCAAGCACGAGGGCACCGGCGGCGCCGTGACCACCGAGACCGTCACCGCCCAGCTGCTGTACGAGATCGGCGCCCCCGCCTACCCGGGCCCGGACGTGACGGCCCGCTTCGACACCGTCCGGCTGCGCCAGGACGGCCCCGACCGCGTCGCCGTCACCGGCGCGCGCGGCACGCCCCCGCCCCCCACGACCAAGCTGTGCCTGAACCACCTGGGCGGCCACCGCAACGAGATGACCTTCGTGCTGACCGGCCTCGACATCGAGGCCAAGGCGGAGTTCGCCAAGGCGCAGCTGGAGGCGGCCTTCGGGGACCGCCGCCCGGCGCGCGTGGAATGGACGCTGGTCGGCTCGCCCCTGCCCGACCCCGCCACGCAGGGGGAGGCGACGGCGCTGCTGCGGTGCGCGGTGCTCGACCCGGACCCGGACAAGGTGGGGCGGGCGTTCAGCGGGGCCGTGGTGGAGCTGGCGCTGGCGGGCTACCCGGGCTTCACCATGACGTCGCCGCCGGGGAAGGGGAGCCCTTACGGGGTGTACCGGCCGGCGTTCGTGCCCAACGGGGACGTCGAGCACGTGGCGGTGCTGCCTGACGGGGAGCGGCGCGTCATCGCGGCCGCCGCCGTCACCGCCGAGATCCCCGGCGGGGAGCAGGAGCACCGGCCCCCGCCCGCCGCGGACGACTCCGGCCCCACCGCCCGCGTCCCGCTCGGCCGCGTCGCCGGCGCCCGCAGCGGCGACAAGGGCGGCGACGCCAACATCGGCGTCTGGGCCCGCACCGACGCCCAGTGGGCCTGGCTCCAGGGCTTCCTCACCACCGAACGCCTCGCCGGACTCCTCCCCGAGACCCGCGAGCACGCCGTCACCCGGCACGTCCTGCCCCACCTCCGCGCGGTCAACTTCGTCGTCGAAGGGCTGCTGCAGGAGGGCGTATCCGCCTCGACCCGGTTCGACCCGCAGGGCAAGGCCCTCGGCGAGTGGCTGCGGTCCCGCCTCGTCGACATCCCGGAGGCAGTCCTTTGACCTTCAAGAGCACCCTCGACCCGCACGGCCCGGAGTACCGGGAGCGGCGCGCGGCCATGCTGGCCAAGCTCGCCGACCTGGACGCCGAGCACGCCAAGGCCCTGGCCGGCGGCGGCGAGAAGTACGTGACCCGGCACCGCAAGCGCGGCAAGCTGCTGGCCCGCGAGCGCATCGAGCTGCTGCTCGACCCCGACTCGCCGTTCCTGGAGCTGAGCCCGCTGGCCGCCTGGGGCAGCGACTTCCCCGTCGGCGCCAGCGTCGTCACCGGCATCGGCGTCGTCGAGGGCGTCGAATGCATGATCGTCGCCAACGACCCGACGGTGCGCGGCGGCTCCAGCAACCCGTGGACGGTGAAGAAGAGCTTCCGCGCCTCCGACATCGCGCTGGAGAACCGGCTGCCGGTCATCAACCTGGTCGAGTCCGGCGGCGCCGACCTGCCCACCCAGAAGGAGATCTTCATCCCGGGCGGGCGCATGTTCCGCGACCTCACCCGGCTGTCGGCCGCCGGCATCCCCACCATCGCGCTGGTGTTCGGCAACTCCACCGCGGGCGGCGCCTACATCCCCGGCATGTGCGACCACGTCGTCATGGTCAAGGAGCGCGCCAAGGTGTTCCTGGGCGGGCCGCCGCTGGTGAAGATGGCGACCGGCGAGGAGGCCGACGACGAGGAGCTGGGCGGCGCCGAGATGCACGCCCGCGCCTCCGGCCTCGCCGACTACATGGCCGTGGACGAGCACGACGCGCTGCGCCTGGGCCGCCAGATCGTCAAGCGGCTCAACCACCGCAGGCTCGGCCCCGCGCCCGCCCCGGTCCGCGAGCCGCTGTACGACGCCGAGGAGCTGGCCGGGATCGTCCCCGAGGACCTGAAGACCCCGTTCGACCCGCGCGAGGTCATCGCCCGCGTCGTGGACGCCTCGGAGTTCGACGAGTTCAAGCCGCTGTACGGGCCGAGCCTGGTCACCGGCTGGGCCCGCCTGCACGGCTACCCCATCGGAATCCTCGCCAACGCGCAGGGCGTGCTGTTCGGCGACGAGGCGCAGAAGGCCGCCCAGTTCATCCAGCTCGCCAACCAGGCCGACACCCCGCTGCTGTTCCTGCACAACACCACCGGCTACATGGTCGGCAAGGAGTACGAGCAGTCCGGCATCATCAAGCACGGCGCGCTGATGATCAATGCGGTGGCCAACAGCAAGGTCCCGCACATCACGCTGGTCATGGGCGCCTCCTACGGCGCCGGGAACTACGGCATGTGCGGCCGCGCCTACGACCCCCGCTTCCTGTTCACCTGGCCGAGCGCCAAGTCCGCCGTCATGGGGCCGCAGCAGCTCGCCGGGGTGCTGTCCATCGTCGCCCGCCAGGCCACCGAGGCCCGGGGCCAGGTCTACGACGAGGCGCAGGACAAGGCCATGCGCGAGATGGTCGAGACCCAGATCGAGGCCGAGTCGCTGCCGTTCTTCCTGTCCGGGCGGCTGTACGACGACGGCGTCATCGACCCCCGCGACACCCGCACCGTCCTCGGCCTGTGCCTGTCGGTGGTCCACAACGCGCCCGTGCGCGGAGCCGACGGCTTCGGCGTCTTCCGGATGTGAGCTGATGATCAACTCTTTGCTGGTGGCCAACCGCGGCGAGATCGCCCGCCGCGTCTTCCGCACCTGCCGCGACCTCGGCGTCGGCACCGTCGCGGTGTTCTCCGACGCCGACGCGGCCGCCCCGCACGCCGCCGAGGCCGACGCGGCGGTGCGGCTGCCGGGCGACGCGCCCGCCGACACCTACCTGCGCGGCGACCTGGTGATCGCCGCCGCGCGCGCCGCCGGGGCCGACGCGGTCCACCCCGGCTACGGGTTCCTGTCGGAGAACGCCGACTTCGCGCGCGCCGTCCAGGACGCCGGGCTCACCTGGGTCGGCCCGCCGCCCGCCGCGATCGCCGCCATGGGCTCCAAGATCGAGGCCAAGAAGCTGATGGCCGCGGCCGGCGTCCCGGTGCTGCCCGAGCTGGACCCGGACGCGGTCACCGAGGCCGACCTGCCGATCCTGGTGAAGGCGTCGGCCGGGGGCGGCGGCCGGGGGATGCGCGTGGTGCGCGCCCTCGCCGACCTGCCCGACGCCGTCGCCGCCGCCCGCCGCGAGGCCCAGTCCGCGTTCGGCGACCCGGCGGTGTTCTGCGAGCCGCTGCTGGAGAACGCCCGCCACATCGAGGTGCAGGTCCTCGCCGACGCGCACGGCGTCGTCTGGGCCCTGGGGGAGCGCGAGTGCTCCATCCAGCGTCGCCACCAGAAGATCGTGGAGGAGGCGCCGTCCCCGGCCGTCGGCGACGCGCTGCGCGCCGAGCTGTGCGCGGCGGCCGTGGACGCCGCCACCGCCATCGGCTACACCGGCGCCGGCACCGTCGAGTTCATGCTCGCCGCCGACGGCCGCTTCTTCTTCCTGGAGGTCAACACCCGCCTCCAGGTCGAGCACCCGGTCACCGAGGCGGTGTACGGGCTGGACCTGGTCCGCCTCCAGATCGAGGTCGCCGAGGGCCTGCCGCTGCCCGCCGGGGGGCCGCCCGCCCCGCGCGGCCACGCCATCGAGGTGCGGCTGTACGCCGAGGACCCCGCCGCCGACTGGCGCCCCGGCAGCGGCACCCTGCACACCTTCGAGGTCCCCGGCGTCGACGCCGCCTTCGCCAACCCCGACGGGTACGGGCTGCGCCTGGACAGCGGCGTGGCGAGCGGCGGCGAGGTCGGCGTCCACTACGACCCGATGCTCGCCAAGCTCATCGCCCACGGCCCCACCCGCGCCGCCGCCGCCCGGCGGCTGCGCGCCGCGCTCACCGGCGCCCGCGTCCACGGCGTCACCACCAACCGGGACCTGCTCGCCCGCATCATGGCCGAGCCCGCGTTCCTGGCCGGCGACACCCACACCGGCTACCTCGACCAGGTCGGCCTGGACGCCCTCGCCGCGCCGCTCGCCGACGAGGAGGCCGTGCGGCTGTCGGCGCTGGCCGCCGCCCTCGCCAACGCCGCCGCCAACCGCGCCGCCGCGCCCGTCCAGGGCGGGCTGCCGTCCGGCTGGCGCAACGTGCCCTCCCAGCCGCAGCGCAAGTCCTACGAGGCGCCGTCCGGGACGGTCGAGGTCGCCTACCGCCTCACCCGCGACGGCCTGGTCGCCGAAGGGCACGACGGCGTCGCCCTGGCCGAGGCCGCCCCCGGAGCCGTCACGCTCGACGTGGCGGGCGTCCGCCGTGCCTTCGCCGTGCGCACCGCGGGCGACCGAGTCCACGTGGACTCCGCGCTCGGCCCGGTCGCGCTGCGCGCCGTGCCGCGCTTCGCCGACCCCAGCGACCTGGTCGCGCCCGGATCGCTGCTGGCCCCCATGCCCGGCACCGTCGTGCGCGTGGAGGCCGAGCCCGGCGCGGCCGTCGCCGAGGGCCAGACGCTGGTGGTGCTGGAGGCGATGAAGATGGAGCACCGCATCGCCGCCCCCGCCGCCGGCACCGTCGCCGAACTCAACGTCAGCGCAGGACAGCAGGTCGAGGCCGGAGCGGTCCTCGCTGTGATCTCCGAAGGGACCCCGCAGTGAGCTTCATCGAGTCCGAGGAGCGGCAGGCGCTGCGCGCCGCCGTCGCCGAGCTCGGCGCCAAGTACGGCGCCGACTACTACATCCGCAAGGCCAAGGCCGGCGAGAAGACCGACGAGCTGTGGGCCGAGGCCGGCAAGCTCGGCTACCTCGGCGTCAACGTGCCCGAGGAGTACGGCGGCGGCGGGGGCGGCATCGGCGACCTCGCCGCGGTCTGCGAGGAGCTGGCCGCCGCCGGGTGCCCGCTGCTGCTGATGGTGGTGTCCCCGGCCATCTGCGCCACCATCATCGCCCGCTCCGGCACCGAGGAGCAGAAGCGCAAGTGGCTGCCGGGCTTCGCCGACGGCTCGGTCAAGATGGCCTTCGCCATCACCGAGCCCGACGCCGGCTCCAACTCCCACCGCATCACCACCACCGCCCGCCGCGACGGCGACGGCTGGGTCCTCAACGGCCAGAAGACCTTCATCTCGGGCGTGGACGAGGCCGACGCGGTGCTGTTCGTGTCGCGCAGCTCCGACCAGAAGGGCAACCTGCGGCCCTCGCTGTTCATCGTGCCGACCGACGTCCCCGGCTTCACCTGGACGCCGATCGACATGGAGATCGTGTCGCCGGAGAAGCAGTTCGTCTGCCACCTCGACGACGTGCGCCTCCCGTACGACGCGCTGATCGGCGACGAGGACGGCGGCCTGCTCCAGCTGTTCGCCGGCCTCAACCCCGAGCGCATCATGGCCTCGGCCATGGGCGCGGGCATCGGCCGCCTCGCCCTCGGCAAGGCCGTCGCCTACGCCAAGGACCGCCAGGTCTTCAAGACCCCCATCGCCGCGCACCAGGGCGTCGCCCACCCCCTCGCCCAGGGCAAGGTCGAGCTGGAGCTGGCCCGGCTCATGGCGCAGAAGGCCGCCTGGCTGTACGACTCCGGCGACGACATGGGCGCGGGCGAGGCCGCCAACATGGCCAAGTACGCCACCGCCGAGGCCGCGATCCACTGCGTGGACCAGGCCATTCAGACCCACGGCGGCAACGGCCTGACCAGCGAGTACGGCGTCGGGATGCTGGCGGGCGTGGTCCGCCTGATGCGCATCGCGCCGGTCAGCCGCGAGATGATCCTCAACTTCGTCGCCCAGCACTCGCTGGGGCTGCCCAAGTCCTACTAGGAGGCGCGGCGGGCGGTGGTGGGAGCCCGCCCTCGCGGGCTCCCACCGCCCTTCACCGGGCCGTCAGCCCAGGGCCGCGTCGAGCTGGACCGCCGGCGGCGGCGCGGCCAGGCGGTTGTCGATCTCGATGTGGGGGACCGGCGGCGGCTCCTCCGGGCGCATCCGCGCCAGGAACGCCGCGAAGTGCGCCAGCTTGCCCGCGTCGCGCGGCGACCCGCGCTCCTTCAGCCGGGCGCGCAGGGTCTCCGCGTCCGTCCTGATCCACACCAGGCGCACCTCCGGGCCGCCCAGCGCCCCCACCCACTCCGCCCACCGCTCGGGCGAGCGGATCTGCCTGGTGAACGGGCCGCTCAGCAGCACCGGGCAGCCGTGCGAGCGGATCTCGCGCGCCGTCGCCGTCATCCCCGCGTACTCGTGCCGCTTGACGTGCTCGTCGTACCACGGGCCCTCGCGCTCGCCCGGCGCGCGCCCGTAGGTCCGCAGCGTCGCCGCCACGAACGCGCCGTACATCGTGTCCTTGTCCAGCAGCGCCGGGACCGGGTCCAGCCTCTCCAGCAGCAGGTCCGCCACCGTGGTCTTGCCGCCGCCCGGCGGGCCCGCCACCACCCACACCGTCCCCGGCCTCATACCGGCAGCCGCATCCGGCGCGTCGCCAGCCGCTCGATGCGCGCCTCGTCCACCTCGTGGCCGAGGCCCGGCTGCGTCAGCGGCACGCCCACCACCCCGCCCGACGAGCGCACCGGCGGCGTCACGAACACCGGCCCGCCCGCCGGGTCGGTCACGTCCGAGGGCAGCGTCACCCCCGGCATCGCCGCCAGCGCCACCGCCGCGGCCTGGCCGATGCCGAACGCGCCCGTCCCGGTGCACCAGATGTCCCAGCCCGCCGCGTACGCGCGGTCGTGCGCGGCGCGCGCGGCCGTCAGCCCCCCGAACCGGTCGGTCCGCAGGTTCAGCACCCGGCCCGCCTCCATCGCGATCGCCGCCTCCAGCGTGTCCAGGTCGCCGGCCGCCGGGGCCACCGCCGTGCCGATCTGCCGCTGCAGCCGGGCGTGCGCGGCTAGGTCGCCGCCCGGGAACGGCCGCTCGATCGCCAGCAGCCCGTAGGCGTCCAGCCCCTCCAGCACCGCCAGGTGCTCGGGCGACTCGGTGTAGGAGTGGGCCGCGTCCGCCACGATCGCGAGCGCCGGGTACGCCTGCCTGATCACCCGCACCGGCTCGATGTCCCAGCCCGGCCGCACCCGCACCGTCACCCGCGTGTGCCCCGCGCCCACCGCCCGGTTGACCCGGCCCACCACCGTCTCCAGGATCGGCTCGGGCGAGATCCGCGTCCCGGTCACCAGCGAGGTGCGGGTGCCGCCCAGCGCGTGCGCCAGCGGCAGCCCCCGCGTCCGGCACCACAGGTCCCAGCACGCCACGTCCACCGCCGCCGCGGCCGCCCGGCCGCCCAGCTCGGCCACCGCCGACACGTCCTCGGGACGGTCCCAGTCCAGGCCGATCAGCGCCGGCCCCATCCGCTCGGTGACGTCGGCCCACGCGGTGGCCCCCGCGCCGGGGCCCGCGCCGGACTCCTCGGTCACCGCGACCTCGCCCCACCCGGAGCTCTCACCCGCGGTGACGCGGACCAGGACGCTCTCGGGCCGCCGCCCGCGCGGCATCGCCACACGGAAGGCGTCGCATCCGTGGATCTGGGGCATCGGTGCCCGCCTTTCCGCTCGTCCCGCTCATCGCCGTTCCCTTCCATGATCCCCCCTTCGGGGACCGGGGAAGCCGGTCGGCGGTGGCAGGTGCGGCGGCAGGTGCGGCGGCACGGCGCGGCGGGCCGCGCCTCAGGCGGCGTGCGCCTCCAGCGCGCGGTCCACCAGCTCGGCGGCCCGCGCCGCCTGGTCCGCCGGGGCGATCCGGTCGGCCCACGCCCACCAGAACCACGCCCGGCCGCCCGCGCCCGCCGCGCACACCACCGCGCACGCCGCCGAATCGGCCGCCGGGGCGCACGGGGCGGCCCCGGGCCGCTCCAGCACCTCCAGCCGCGGCCGCGGCCCCCCGGTGAGGATCATCGTGCGGCGGCCCCGGCGCGCCAGTTCCGCGCCGAGCTCCTCCAGAGCGGTCAGCCCCGTGTCGTTTCCTTCGGTGCGGGTCCGCGCCATCGTCATCGCCCCCTGCGCTGTTGCGGCGTCGTCTGTTAGGACGGGGCGTCGGGCCCTCAGGTTCTGGGCCGGATGCGGCCGAACCGCAGCGGCCGCCTGCGGTAGCCGCCGTCCTCCAACCCGGCCAGCCGCTCGAACGGGTTGTAGGAAGCGTGATCACCGCTCAGTGCCATCGACAATCCCGCGCACACCAGATATGCGCCGATCATGACCGGACCCAGACAGAACGCGTACTGGACCGAGTGCCGGGCCTCGTGTCGCAGCAGCGCCGGCCGCGCCAGCAGGTCGGCCGCGGCGCCGCGCACCAGGATCACATCGCCCACCGTGAAGGCGGGCGCGTCCGGCAGCGGCAGCCGGTACCCGCCCGCCACCAGCAGGCCGCCGGGCGTCCGCGCCCGGTCCCGGCCGCGCGTCCCCACCGCCCTCAGCAGCAGGCCGAGCGGCGTGGACAGGTTGAGCAGGTTCACCGCCCGGCGGTAGTGGTGCACGCGGTCCACGGGGCGACCCCCGGAGCTCAGGAGGGGCAGGTCGCGTCCAGCGACACCGGCTTGGCGTCGGTGCGGGGCGCCTGGGAGCCGCGGGACGTCGGGGAGGCCGTACCGCCCCGCGCCCGGCCCGTGGCCTCGGTGCGCTTGGCGGTCGGGGAGGCCGACGGCGAGGCGGCCGCGGTCTCCTGCTTGAGCACCGCGTTGGCCGCCAGCCGCCGGATCTCGGCGAAGTCGGGGTCGCCGGTGCTGATCAGCGGGGGCACGAACTGCAGGCTGTTGATCCGGGCCCCGCCCTTGACCTTCTCCGACAGCGACATCAGCGCCGGCAGCAGCTCCTGCGGGATGTCGGTGGAGATGGCCCGCTTGGCGGCGGCCGCCAGCTTGTCGAACTTGGTCAGCACGGTCTTGGGGTCGGCCTGCTTGGCGATGGCCCGCAGCAGGCACTTCTGGCGGCCCATCCGGGTGTAGTCGTCGCTGTTGGTGCGCGAGCGCCCGTACCAGAGCGCCTCCTTGCCCTTCAGCACCCGGTCGCCGGGCTGCAGCACCGCGCCCTGGAGGCCGTAGGGGATCGGCTCGGTGATCTTCACCCGGACGCCGCCCATGGCGTCGATGATGTCGGCGAAGCCGAACATGTCGACCAGGATGTAGTAGTCGACCCGCTGGCCGAGGATGCCGCTGACCGTCTTCTTGATCATCTCGGGGCCGCGGGCGTCCTTGGGCACCCCCGGCATCAGGTCGGGGTGCTCCTCGGCGTACTGGTACACCTCGTTCAGCAGCCCCGGCGTGCCGGCGCCGTCGCCGGTGAAGCCGTAGGGGAACCGGTCGCGGGCCGGGCCGGGCGGCATCTGGAAGCGCTCCAGGTTGCGCGGCAGGCTCAGCAGCACCGTGTCGCCGGTGCGGGTGTCGACGCTGGCCAGCGTCATGCTGTCGGTGCGCACGCCCTCGCGGTTGGCGGCCGCGTCGCCGCCCAGCAGCAGCACGTTGACGCGGGACTGGCCGTTCCAGGGGTCCTCGGCGTCCACCGTCCGGCCGCCCGCGCCGCCGGCCCGGAAGATGCTGCTCAGCGCGTCCTGGGCGAGGTAGGTGCGGTGCGCCGACCAGGCCGCCGGGACCGCCACCGCGAAGCACAGCACCGCCACGGCCGCCGCGCCCGCCGTGCGCGGGCCGACCGGCAGCGAGGCGGGCTGGACCACCTGGTAGGAACGGATCACCACGGTGATCCACACCAGGCCCAGCACCAGGATGCCGATCGCGACGCCCGAGAGCCAGTCCGGTCGCACCGCGAGCTGGCGGAGGTCGGTTTGGAAGACCGTGCCGGCCACCACGCCCGCGACGCCGAGCAGCGCGAACGCGCCCAGCAGCAGCCCGCCCGCCCAGCGGCGGCCGCTCCACAGGTGCGCGACGCCCCACACCAGCGCGGACGCCAGCGTCAGGGCCAGGGCGCGGGTCAGGCCCCGGGCGTCGTTGGACGCCCGGTCGGCGTCCCGCTTTCGGGCACGCCCGGCCGATCGACTCGCCATGTACGCTCCGATCCCCCACGCACAGTGATTCCAGCCTCCGGACTACATTAAGGACGCGCAAAACCGGTGAAGGGTTGCGTGGTAGTTGACCGAATACGGGCCGTGCTGTCGTCAGGTGCAGCTTTTGTTCAGGGTAAGCAACCTACCCCTTTCCGGGCCAGCCGACGCCTCCCCGGCCACCGCCCGGGCGGCCAGCCGCCGGATCTCCCGGTAGTCGGGGGAACCGGTGTCGACCAGCGGCGGCACGAACTGCAGGCTCGTGACCTGCGCCTTCCTGATCTTCCCCGACAGCGCCACCAGGTCCGGCAGCAGCCCGCGCGGCAGATCGGTGCTCACCGAGTCCTTGAAGATCGTCGAAAGTCGCTGGAAACCGCGCAGCACCGTCAGCGGCTCGGCCTGCTCGGCGATCGCCCACATGAGGCACTTCTGCCGGCCCATCCGGGCGTAGTCGCTGGCGCCGGTCCGCGAACGGCCGTACCACAGCGCCTCGCGGCCGGTCAGCTCCCGGCAGCCGGGCCGCAGCACTCCGGCCCGCACCTGCTGGCGGGGCACCGGCACGGCCCGGTCCACGCAGATCCGAACCCCGCCCATCGCGTCCACGATCTGCCGGAAGCTGCGCATGTCGACCATGACGTAGTAGGGGACCGGGCGGCCGAGGATGTGCCCGGCGGTCCGCTTCAGCAGCTCGGCCCCGGGGTTGCGCACGCGCGGGCCCTCCAGCGCCCCCGGGTGCTCGACGCCGTGCTGGTAGACGGCGTTGAGCAGCTCCCGGGCGGGGAACCGCACCGGGCGGCGGCCCGACCACACCGGCACCCGCTGCAGGTTGCGCGGCAGGCTCAGCAGGACGGTGTCGCCGGTGCGGGTGTCGATGCTGGCCAGCGTCATGCTGTCGGTACGGACGCCGGGGCGGCCGGTGTCGGCGTCGGCCCCCAGCAGCAGCACGTCCAGGCGGCGCAGCCGCCGCCACGGGTCGGCGGGCGGAGGGGGCGGGGCGGCCGCGGGGCCGGCCGTCCCGGCGGGCCGCGGCGCGAGGGCCGTGGACCCCTCGGCGAAGACGCTGTCGATCAGGTCCTTCTGGAGCTGCCCGTAACGGGCGACCGCCAGTGGCGGGACGGTCGCGAGCAGGCACAGCACCGCGACGGCCGCGCCGCCCGCCGCGCGGGACCGCAGCGGCGCGCGGACAGGGCGCAGCAGCGCGTACGAGCGGACGATCAGCAGCGCCCAAGCGGCCGCCGCCACCGCGCAGCCCGCGATCAGCGCCTCCAGCCAGCCCGGTCGCACCGCCAGCTCGGGCACGACGTCGCGGGCGCGCCCGGCCGCAACGCCCAGCGCGGCCAGCCCGAGCGCGTGCGCGGTCAGCAGCGCGCTCCCGGTGCGCGTCCTGCTCGACGCGCAGGTGCGCCAGGCCCGGCATGACCGCCGACAGCGCGGTCAGCAGCAGCGCCTCGCCCAGCCCGGGGCCGGCGGGGCGGCGGCGCGGGCCTCCGGGGCCGTACGGGCCCGGGGAGGACGGCGGCGGGCCGCCGGGATCACCGAGGCCGCGAGGGCCGTGCGGGCCCGGTCCGTCCCAGGCCGTCGCCGGCCCGCCGCGCGCGTTGTCCCCGTCCATCTGCGCCCCCTCCGGGGACGGTGATCATCATCCGCCCCCGGAGGAAACAGTGCAGGTCACAGCGCTGCCGGTCCCGGTTCCGCCACGGCGCGTGGCGACAACCCGGCAGGTCGGCTACCCGCGCTCTACCAGCTGGTGGCCAGCGGCATACCTTCGGCATAACCCGCCGAGCCCTGCACGCCCACGGTGGCGCGCTCGTGGAACTCCTCCAGGCTGCGCGCGCCCGCGTAGGTGCACGAGCTGCGCAGGCCCGCCACGATCGAGTCCACCAGGTCCTCCACTCCCGGGCGCTGCGGGTCCAGGAACATGCGGGAGGTGGAGATGCCCTCCTCGAACAGCGCCTTGCGGGCGCGGTCGAAGGGGGAGTCCTCGGCGGTGCGCAGGCGCACCGCGCGCGCCGAGGCCATGCCGAAGCTCTCCTTGTACAGCCGGCCGTCGGCGGCGCGCTGCAGGTCGCCGGGGGACTCGTAGGTCCCGGCGAACCAGGAGCCCACCATCACGTTGGCGGCGCCGGCGGCCAGCGCCAGCGCCACGTCGCGCGGGTGGCGCACCCCGCCGTCGGCCCAGACGTGCTTGCCCAGGCGGCGCGCCTCGGCGGCGCACTCCAGCACCGCCGAGAACTGCGGGCGGCCCACGCCGGTCATCATGCGGGTGGTGCACATCGCGCCCGGGCCCACGCCGACCTTGACGATGTCGGCCCCGGCCTCGATCAGGTCGCGGGTGCCCTCGGCGGTCACCACGTTGCCCGCCACGATCGGCACCCGCGGGTCCAGGCCGCGCACCGCGGCCAGCGCGCTGATCATCTTCTCCTGGTGGCCGTGCGCGGTGTCGACCACCAGCAGGTCGGCCCCGGCCTCCAGCAGCGCCTTGGCCTTGCCCGCCACGTCGCCGTTGACGCCGACCGCGGCCGCCACGCGCAGCCGCCCGTCGCCGTCCACGGCGGGCTGGTACAGGGTGGCGCGCAGCGCGCCGGTGCGGGTGAGGACGCCGGTCAGGCGGCCGCCGGCGTCCACCACCGGGGCGAGCCGGTGGCCGCGCTCGTGCAGCCGGTTGAACGCCTCGCGCGGGTCGACCCCGGCCGGCAGCGTCACCAGGTCGCGGGACATGATGTCGCGCAGCTGGGCGAAGCGGTCCACCCCGTGGCAGTCGGCCTCGGTGACCACGCCGACCGGCCGGTCGTCCTCGACGACGATGACCGCGCCGTGGGCGCGCTTGGGCAGCAGCGCCAGGGCCTCGGCCGCGGTGCTGGCCGGGTCGAGGGTGATCGGGGTGTCCACCACCAGGTCGCGGGACTTGACCCAGCCGATGACGTCGGAGACGACGTCGACGGGGATGTCCTGCGGGATCACCGCGATCCCGCCCCGGCGGGCGACGGTCTCGGCCATCCGGCGGCCCGAGACCGCCGTCATGTTCGCCACGACCAGGGGGACGGTGGTCCCGCTCCCGTCGACGGTGGACAGGTCCACCTCCAGCCGGGACCCGACCGACGAGCGGCGGGGGACCATGAAGACGTCGTTGTAGGTGAGATCGTGAGCTGAGTGCTCACCGTTCAGCAGGCGCACGGCTGTCTAACACACCAATCGCGGATGAGAGTGGCTGGGCCACCGTACATTGTGATCCATACCCCCCGGTGCTCCGGCCAAGCACGGACCGCGACGGAGATCGGACCCGCCGCGACCGGCCGCCGCGCGGCCTTTCGCGCCGGTCCGCGGGGGCCCACCTGCGCCGACGCCCTCGCGGGAGGGCGGGGAGTCGAGAAGTCCTCACCCGCCAGGTTTAGCTCTCTGTAAAGTTACCTCTTGACGTTGCTGCGCCCCCGATGCACTTTTCTTACATGTGCCTCATGCGGACGGCCGGCCCCCCGTAGAGGCGTCACACAGCAGAACACCGGGAGTAGCGGATGCAGGTCACCCTCGCAGGCCCGGTGTCGGCCGTGCGCCGCCGGGACGGCCCGTTCCGGCCCGCCGGATACCGCCTCCCGCGCCCCGCCCAACACCCCGCCGCGGACGAAAGTGATCATCGCCACGTCGCCGCGCGGCCCTCCGCGCCCGCCCGCCCCCCGCCCGGCCCGGTGACCCGGACCGCGTTGTGCTCCCGTACCGCTTCGCAGAGCCCCCCAATCGGCAGCCCCCGGGCCGTACGCCGACGCTTCGACGGCGGTGGAGGGCGCCGAACACGAGCAAGATCAATATTTGACGGGATACCGCCCGGAAATGGAATGATCTTGCAGTTGCCGTTAAAACGATCTTTTATCGCATGTCGAGGAGGACAGCCGTGCTGGATGCGGTCGATGCTGTGCTCGTCCGCGAGCTCCAGCGGGATGGCCGGGCGACCTTCCAGGCGCTCGCCGATCGCGTCGGGCTTTCCCGCACGGCCGTGCGGGCGCGCGTGCAGAACCTTCTCGAGACCGGGGTGGTGCGCGTCGTCGGGATCGTGCACGCCGCCGTCGTCGGGGCCGAGGCCATCGGGCACGTCTCGGTGACGGTGGACGGCTCGGCCCGCGAGGTCGCCGCCGCCGTGGCCGAGCGCCCCGCCGTCAGCTTCACCGCGCTGACCGCCGGCCCCCACGCGCTGGTCGCCCAGGTGCGCACCCGCGACGACGCGGCGCTCGCCGCCGAGGTGGACCACATCCGCTCGGTGCCGGGCGTGCGCTCGGCCGAGGTGTTCCGGTCGGTGTCCACCGTGCGCGACACCCACGCGGTGGTGCGCCCGCTCGGCGAGGTCACCCTCGACGACATCGACTGGCGGCTGCTGCAGGAGCTGCAGCGCGACGGCCGCGCCCCCTACACCCGGCTCGCGCACATCATCGGGCTGTCGCAGGCCGCCACCCGCGCCCGCGTGGTGCGGCTGATGCGCTCGGGCGTCATCCAGGTCACCGGCCTGGCCGACCCGCACGCGCTCGGCGCCGCCGAGCTGGGCGGGTTCGGGCTGACGGTGACCGGCGCGCTGCGCCGGGTCGCCGAGGCGGTCGCCGAGCAGGAGGGCGTGCGCTACCTGGCCACCGGCTTCGGCCGCTACGACATCGTCGGGCAGGCCGAGGCCGCATCTCGCGCCGAGCTGGTGGCGGTGCTGGACGCCATCCGCGCGGTGCCCGGCGCCACCGTCCGCGAGTCCTGGCACCACCTGGACGTGGTCAAGGAGTCCTACGCCGTCGAGCTGCCCGACAAGCCCCCCAACGGCTCCTGACCGGCCCCCGGGCACCTGGCGGGGTCGGCGTCCTCCCTGGGCCCGCTCATTCGCGGCTCAGGGAGACCTCCTCCAGGTCCAGCTCGTGCAGCACCCGGTTCAGCACCTCGTCGTCGATGCGCCGCTCGTCGCGCAGCCGGACGAAGGTGCGGCGCTCGGCGGCCAGCATCTCCAGACGCAGCCGCCGGTAGGTGGCGCTCGGCACCTCGGCGCCGTCGTGCCCGGTGCCGCCGCCGAGCCGCTCCCAGGCGTGCAGCTGCCGGCGCTCGGCCTGGCCGCGCAGCCGCTCCACCACCTCGGGGTCCAGCAGCTCCGCGCGGTCGGCGGTCAGCTCCTCCAGCCGCTCCAGGGCCGCCTTGGCCGCCTCGTGCTGCGCCCCCGCCTCGGCGACCGTGTCCTCGTAGACCTCGCGGTCGCCGCCGATGCGCAGCCACCGGATCAGGGCGGGGAAGGTCAGCCCCTGCACCAGCAACGTGCCGAGCACGGTGGTGAAGGTCAGGAACAGCACCACGTCGCGGCCGGGGAAGGCCGTGCCGTCGTCGGCGACGAACGGGATCGCGAACGCCGCCGCCAGCGACACCACCCCGCGCATCCCGGCCCAGCTCAGCACCACCCGGCCGCGCCAGTCCAGCCCGTCGTCGCGCCGCCGCGAGGCGGGCGCCAGCGGCAGGTAGGAGGTGGGGAACACCCACACGAAGCGCGCGGCGACCGTGACCGCGAACACCGCCAGCGCCCACCACGCCAGGCTGCCCCAGCCGTGCCCCGACAATCCGTCCACCACCGGCGGCAGTTGCAGGCCGATCAGCAGGAACACCACCGACTCCAGCAGAAAGATCAGGACCTTCCAGAACGAGTGGCCGATCAGCCGGGTCACCGCCGGGGACTCGGTGAAGCGGTGCCCCAGGTACAGCCCGCTCACCACCACCGCGATCACCCCGGAGGCGTGCACCGACTCGGCGATCAGGTAGGCGGCGAACGGCGCGACCAGGGCCACCCCGTTCTCCACCAGCGGGTCGTTCAGGCGGGTCCGCAGCCAGTGCAGCGGCGGCCCGAGCAGCAGCCCGACCACCGCGCCCGCCAGCGCCGCGAACAGGAAGCGCCCGACGCCGTCGGCGAAGGTGAACCCGGCGCCCACCGCGGCCGCGAGCGCCACCCGGAACGCCGTCAGCGCGGTCGCGTCGTTGAACAGGCTCTCGCCCACCAGGATCGTCACCAGCCGCCGGGGCAGCCCCAGCCGCTGCGCCACGCTGACCGCCGCCACCGCGTCCGGCGGCGCGACGATGGCGCCGAGCACCAGGGCCGCCGCCAGCGGCAGGTCCGGCACCAGCAGGTAGGCGACCCCGCCGACCGCGAACGTGGTGAACAGCACCAGCCCGACCGACAGCAGGCCGATCGGCCGCACGTTGTCGCGCAGGCTGTAGTAGGAGCTCTCCCAGGCCGCCGAGAACAGCAGCGGCGGCAGGAACGCGTACAGCACGAACTCGGGGTCCAGCTCGAACTCGGGCACCCCCGGCACGAACGAGACGGCCATCCCGGCGATGACGAGCGCCAGCGGCGCGGCCACGCCGAACCTTCGGGCGAGCGCGGCCACCGCCAGCGCGAGCACCGGTACCGCCAGCAACCACAGAGCGTGCGTCGTTCCCACCGGCAGATCATGCCACGGCGCGGCGGGTGCTCCGCCGCCCGCCCCTCACAGGTGGTCGCGGCCGCGCGCCTCCTTGGCGGTCTCCTTGGCGAAGGCGAGGAAGTCGCGCGCGACCGGGGGCAGCTGCCGGTGCGCGTGCACCAGCCCGATCATGCGGGTGATCGGCGGCATGAACGAGCGCACCGCCAGCCCCTCGGTGTCGTCGAGCTGGTTGCGGTACCACAGCAGCGAGCCCATGCCCGCGCGCACCCAGCCCAGCCACGAGCCGCGCTCGTCGGACTCCACCGCCGCCACCGGGCGGGCGCCGATGCGCTCCAGCATCGTGTCGAGCTCGGCGCGGCGGGCGCTGCCGCGCGCGGGCAGCACCAGGCGCATCCCGTCCAGCGCGGTGAGCGGCACCGGCTCGCGCACCTTCAGCCCCGGCGGCGAGATCAGCACCACCTCGCGCTGCTCGAACGGGTGCGCCGACAGGTCGCCGGGCACCGGCAGGTCGGTCAGCGCGAGGTCGGCGCGGCCGGCCCGGATGGCGGCGGCCACCTGGTCGCGGCCGTCGCAGCGGATCACCCGGACCCGCACCGCGGGCTGGTCGCGGGCGAAGCGGGGGATCAGCCGGCCGGTCAGCTCCGGCTCCAGCGAGGAGGTGGTGGCGATGCGCAGCTCGGCGCCGCGCCCGTTGGCGCGCGCCACCGACAGGCCCTCGATCGCGTCCACCGCGTCCAGCGCGACCCGCGCCTGCCGGACCACCTGCTCGCCGACGGCGGTGAGCACCACCCCGCGCCCCGACCGGGCGAACAGCTCCACCCCGAGCTCGCGCTCCAGCTCCCGCACGGCCCGCGACAGCGCGGGCTGGGCGACGTAGAGCGCCTGGGCCGCCGACGTCATCGTGCCGTGGTCGGCGGTGGCCACGACATAGCGCAGCTGCCGCAGATTCATGCCCTGACCGTATGACAACGAACCGTTCCGGTCTTGGACATAGCCGGAATCGGACCCGAGATTTGCAGGGCAGCAGCCCCCACCGCCAGGACGCTCCTGGCGAACCGTGCAGAGGTGGACAGATGAGACTCGCCGGTATCCGGCCGTTGGCCGTCCTCGCCCTCACCGCCCTTCCCGCCCTCGTCCCGGCCGCGCCGTCCTCGGCCGCCGCCCCGGCCGCCCCGGCCGCATCGACCGCCCCCGCCCCCGCCGGGAAGGGGCGCGCGCCCCGCCCGCTGGAGATCCTCCTCACCAACGACGACGGGTTCGCCGCGCCCGGCCTGGCCGCGGTCCGGCAGGCGCTCACCGCCGCCGGGCACCGCGTCACGGTGGTCGCCCCCGCCACCGACCAGAGCGGCAAGGGCGCGGGCATGACCGCCACGATCGGCGCGCGCCTCACCGCCCGGCAGGAGTCGCCGGGCGTGTGGTCGGTCGGCGGCACCCCCGCCGACAGCGTCTTCTTCGGGATGGCGGTGGTGTTCAAGGACCGCAGGCCCGACCTGATCGTCTCCGGCGCCAACTTCGGGCAGAACACCGGCTCGCTGGTCAACCACTCCGGCACCGTCGGCGCCGCCGTCACCGGGCTGGAGCACAGGGTGCCCTCGATCGCGGTCAGCACCGAGTACGACCTGGAGGCGGGCCCCGAGGCCACCGCCAGGGCGTTCCCCGCCACCGCCCGGTACCTGGCCGACCTGCTCGCCAGGCTGCGCCGCGCCGCCGGGAGCGGCGCGCTCCTGCCGTCCGGCGTCGCCCTCAACGTCAACTACCCGATCACCGAGGGCGCGCCCGAGGGCACCCGGCTCACCCGCGTCGGCAGGACCGCCTTCTTCGCCCTCACCTACACCCCGGCGGGCGACGGCTCCTACGTCATCGGCGGCCGCCCCGACGGCACCGCCGAGCCCGTCCGCAACACCGACACCACCGCGCTGGCGGCCGACCACGTCAGCGTGACGCCGCTGGACGGCGACTGGT
Organism: Spirillospora sp. CA-253888; assembly: GCA_050936435.1. GTDB lineage: Bacteria > Actinomycetota > Actinomycetes > Streptosporangiales > Streptosporangiaceae > Spirillospora. The sequence continues at coordinate 209,211 of JBNJMT010000001.1, read as the reverse complement.
CCCACCCGGCCGCCGGGTTCAGCCTGCCGCGCTGACCCCCGGACGCCCCTCCCCGGGCGCGCCGTCGCGGGACGGTTCCAGCGGCGGCGCGTCCACCGCGCAGTGCGAGTGGCGCTGCGGCTCGCACTCGGGCGGCGCGGCCTTCAGCACGTCGTCGCGCACCGTCAGCAGGCTCAGCACCGCCCCCGCCGCCAGCAGCCCGGCGCAGACCACCATCGCGTCGCGGAACCCGCCCGAGAACAGCCCCGGGTCCTTGAACGCGTCGCCGGTCAGCCCGGCCAGCGGCGGGATCGCCGCCACCGCCAGCAGCCCCGCCGCCCGCGCCACCGCGTTGTTGACGCCGCTGGACGGCGACTGGTCCCACCCGGCCGCCGGGTTCAGCCTGCCGCGCTGACCCCCGGACGCCCCTCCCCGGGCGCGCCGTCGCGGGACGGTTCCAGCGGCGGCGCGTCCACCGCGCAGTGCGAGTGGCGCTGCGGCTCGCACTCGGGCGGCGCGGCCTTCAGCACGTCGTCGCGCACCGTCAGCAGGCTCAGCACCGCCCCCGCCGCCAGCAGCCCGGCGCAGACCACCATCGCGTCGCGGAACCCGCCCGAGAACAGCCCCGGGTCCTTGAACGCGTCGCCGGTCAGCCCGGCCAGCGGCGGGATCGCCGCCACCGCCAGCAGCCCCGCCGCCCGCGCCACCGCGTTGTTGACGCCGCTGGCCACCCCGGCGTGCCGCTCGTCGGCGCTGGCCAGCACGGTCGCCGTCAGCGGCGCCACCATCGCCGACAGGCCCAGCCCGAACACCACCGCCGCGGGCAGCACCTGCCCCACGTAGGAGGCGTGCGCGCCGACCCGCGAGGCCATCAGCATCCCCACGGCCGCCACCAGCAGCCCGGCCGTCATCGGCCAGCGCGGCCCGATCCGCTGCGCCAGCGCGCCCGCCCGCGACGACAGCAGCAGCATCAGCGCCGTCACCGGCAGCAGCGCCGTGCCCGCCGCGATCGGCGAGAACCCCGACACGACCTGGAGGTTCAGCACGAACAGGAAGAACATCACGCCCATCCCGCCGTACACCACGAACGTGATGACGTTGACGGCGGTGAACTGCCGGGACGCGAACAGCTCCAGCGGCAGCATCGGCTGCGGCCGCCGCCCGCCCGCGCGCGCCGACCGTCCCAGCGCGCGCTCCACGGCCACGAACAGCACCGCCGACCCCACGCCGACCAGCGCCGACAGCACCACCGCGCCCGTCACCCCGTTGGGGGCCTCGGTGAGCGCGTAGGTGGTCCCGGCCAGCGCCAGTGCCGCCAGCACCGCGCCCGTCACGTCGAAGCGCCCGTGCGCGTCCGGATCGACGCTCTCGGGCACGTGCCGCACCGCCACCAGCACCACGACCGCCGCCAGCGGCAGGTTCAGCAGGAAGACCCACCGCCAGCCCGCCGCCTCCACCAGCCATCCCCCGGCGAACGGCCCGACCGCGCCCGCCACGCCGCCGAGCCCCGACCAGGCCCCGACCGCGCGCGGCCGGTCGTCGCGGGCGAACGACGCCTGGATGATCGCCAGCGAGCCCGGCGTCAGCAGCGCGCCGCCGACGCCCTGCAGCGCGCGGGCGGCCACCAGCGTCTCCACGTTCTGCGCGGCCCCGCACAGCGCCGACGCCACCGCGAACCACACCACGCCCGCCACGAACACCCGGCGGCGGCCGTACCGGTCGCCCAGCGAGCCGCCCAGCAGGATGAAGCCCGCCAGCGTCAGCGTGTAGGCGTTGACCGTCCACTGCAGGCCCGCCATGTCGGCGTCCAGGTCCTCGGCCAGCCGCGGCAGCGCCACGTTGACCACCGTGGAGTCGAGCATCGCCACGCTCGAACCGAGCACGGTGGCCAGCAGGATCCAGCGGCCGGGCGCGGTGCCGAGGCGGGCCCCGGCCATCAGACGATCAGTTCGTCGACGAAGCACCAGCGCCAGTCCTCGCCCGGCTCGAACGAGCGGACGATCGGGTGCCCCTCCTTGTGGAAGTGGGCGGTGGCGTGGCGCTTCGGCGAGGAGTCGCAGCACCCCACGTGCCCGCAGGTCAGGCACAGCCGCAGGTGCACCCAGCGCGAGCCCTCCTCCAGGCACTCCTGGCAGCCCTGCGGGGTGACCGGGTCCGGCGCGACGGCCGGCAGGTCCTTCACATGCTCACACCTGGTCATGCCAGCATCGTCCCACGGCCCGGCTCAGGCGATCACCAGTGGTCGGGGCTGAACGGCTCGTCCTCGGGCCGCGCCGACTCCGACAGCAGCCTCAGGTCCGACTCCACCATCATGGTCACCAGCTCCTCGAAGGTGACCTGCGGCTCCCAGCCGAGCTGCTCGCGCGCCTTCTTGGGGTCGGCGCACAGCAGGTCCACCTCGGCGGGCCGGGTGTAGCGGTCGTCCAGGACCACGTGGTCCTCCCACTCCAGCCCGACGCTGCGGAAGGCGAACTCCACCAGCTCGCGCACCGACTGGGTCTGGCCGGTGCCGATGACGTAGTCCTCGGGGGACTCCTGCGCCAGCATCATCCGCATGGCGCGCGCGTAGTCGCCCGCGTAGCCCCAGTCGCGCCGGGCGTCCAGGTTGCCCATCCGCAGCTCCGAGGCCAGCCCCAGCTTGATGCGGGCCGCGCCCAGGGTCACCTTGCGGGTCACGAACTCCGCGCCCCGGCGCGGCGACTCGTGGTTGAACAGGATGCCGCTGACGGCGAACATCCCGTAGGACTCGCGGTAGTTCTGGGTGATGTAGTGGCCGTAGGTCTTGGCCACCCCGTACGGGCTGCGCGGGTGGAACGGGGTCTTCTCGTTCTGCGGCGTCTCCCGCACCATGCCGAACATCTCCGACGACGACGCCTGGTAGAAGCGGATCTGCTCGCGGGCCGGGGTGCTGCGCGAGGCGCTGATCCCCGACACCACCCGGATGGCCTCCAGCGTCCGCAGCACGCCCATGCCGGTGACCTCGGCGGTCAGCTCGGCCTGCTGCCACGACATCGGCACGTAGGAGATCGCGCCGAGGTTGTACACCTCGTCGGGCTGCACGCGCTCCACCGCCGAGATCAGGCTGCCCTGGTCCAGCAGGTCGCCGGTCGTGATCTGCACGTCGCCGATGTGCTTGCGCAGCCGCGCCACGTGCGGATTGGCCTGACCGCGGACCAGCCCCCAGACCTCGTACCCCTGCTCCAGCAGGTGCTCGGCCAGGTAGGAGCCGTCCTGCCCGGTGATGCCGGTGATGAGTGCTCGCCTGGACAGCGGTTCCTCCAAGGCTGAATAGGTCAGATGGCAGTGCCCCCGGGAACGTGCCCGTGATGAGCGTGAAACATGAGGTTAGCGACCCGAACGCGCTACTGACGAGGGAGGGGCGTGTTTGAACCGAATTTGCTTCGACTTCATCGTTCCGTGAGCGGCGCGGGAGGCGCGCGTGGCGGCGGACGGCGGCGGTGTGCGACTGTGGGGGCATCATGGACGACCCCGCTGACCAGCCCGCTGACCAGCCCACCGACCCGGACGTGTCACCACCGCCGCCGCTGCGGCTGAACGGGCGCGACCTCGGCCGCTTCGCGATCATGGCGGTGGTGAACCGCACCCCCGACTCCTTCTTCGACCGGGGCGCGACCTACGGCTTCGGCGCGGCGCTCGCCGCGGTGGACCGCGCGGTCGCCGAGGGGGCCGACATCGTCGACATCGGCGGCGTCAAGGCCGGGCCCGGCGACGAGGTGGACGTGGCCGAGGAGCTGCGCCGGGTGGTGGACCTGGTCGCGGCCGTGCGCGACCGGCACCCCCGCGTGGTGATCAGCGTGGACACCTGGCGCGCCGAGGTCGGCGCGGCCGTCGCCGAGGCGGGCGCCGACCTGCTCAACGACACCTGGGGCGGCCCCGACCCCGAGCTGGCCGCCGTCGCCGCCGCGCACGGCATCGGCCTGGTCTGCGCGCACGCGGGCGGCCTCGCGCCGCGCACCCGGCCGCACCGCACCGCCTACGCCGACGTGGTCGCCGACGTGGTCGGGCACGTGGTGGCCGAGGCCGAGCGCGCGGTGGCGCTGGGGGTGCCCCGTGAGGGGGTGCTGATCGACCCCGCGCACGACTTCGGCAAGAACACCCGGCACTCGCTGGAGATCACCCGGCGGCTCGGCGAGCTGGCCGCGACCGGCTGGCCGGTGCTGGTGGCGGTCTCCAACAAGGACTTCATCGGCGAGACCCTCGGACAGCCCGTGGAGAAGCGCGGCGTCGGCACGATGGCGGTGCTGGGGGTGTCGGCGTGGCTGGGGGCGCGGGTGTTCCGCGTCCACGACGTGGCCGGGGCGCGCCGCGCGCTGGCGGCCGTGCGGGCGCTGGGCCCTGAAGCGCCGCGCGAGTGACTGACTGTCCCCGGCGGGGCGAAGCCGGAGGCGAGCCCCGCCGGGGACAGATCGCGAAGCGATGTGGCACTCGCCAAGTCACGGTCAGGGGTGCGAGCCGCCAGGCGAGCCCCCTGGGCCGGGACTTCAGGAAACACCGCCGGGGTCGGCCTCGCGCCGGCGGGCCCGGTAGGCCGCCACGTGCATCCGGTTGCCGCAGGTGCGGCTGTCGCAGTAGCGGCGGCACCGGTTGCGCGACAGGTCCACCAGCACCCGCGCGCAGTCCGGCGCGGCGCAGGTGCGCAGCCGGTCCAGCTCGCCGGACGCCACCACGTACGCCAGCGCCATGCCGCAGTCGGCGGCCAGGTGCTCGCCCATCGGCGCGCCCGGCGCGAAGAAGTGCACGTGCCAGTCGTAGCCGTCGTGGTCGGTCAGGTGCGGGGTGGTGCGCACCTCGGCGACGATCTCGTTGACCAGCGCCACCGCCGCCGGCACGTCGGTGGCCAGGAACACCGCGTGGAACCGCTCGCGCAGCCCCCGCACCCGCGCCAGGTCCGCGGCCGTCAGCTCGCGCACGTCGCTGAAGGCGTTGCGCTCGACGAACGACCGCAGCGCGGCCAGGTCGCCCATGCGCTCGGCGCCGCAGGCCGCCGGGCCGGTGTTGATCAGATCGACGACGGTGCCCAGCGCGTGCTCGGCGTCATGCGTGAAGATCACTGGTGACTCCAGTCTCGGCGGCCCGGTGGACCGGCGCGGCCGCGCGGGCCGGCGCCGGACGCCGCCGGCGGCCGTCGGGGGCGGTCCGCCCTCACCCTATGACGCCGGACGCCTCCGGCAGGGCCGGGAGCGCCCAACGGTCCGCCGGGTGCGGGAAGTGTCCCTTCCCGGGACCGCCGGGACCGTGCCCCGGACGGGTCAGCGCGAGTAGTGCGGGTCGGCGACGACCGGGTAGAACGCGCCCTCGTGCTGGACCCGCATGGTGACCGTCTGGCCCTCCAGGGCGTAGTCGGCCTTCACCTGGCGGAACATGGAGTCGCACGCCCACGGGTTGTAGAAGCGGCCCACGGTCGCGCCGTAGCGCAGGTGCACCACGTCGTAGCCGCCCGAGGGCATGGCCTCCAGCGCGAGACCGTCGGCGAGCGACACCGGGAAGCGGAACTCGGTGGGCGCGTCCGGACCGTGGATGACCGTCAGCAGCCGGATCCCGGCCGCGGTGGTCTGCGCGACGATGTCGGTGTCGACGTCCACCCCGACCAGCACGCGCAGGGTGGGGCGCAGCACCTGGTGGACGGTGTCGCCGGCGGCCACGTCGATGCCGATGTGGATGCGCTGGCCGTCCTTGGTCGGGGCCCACACCCCGTCGCGGGCCCGCTGGCCCCAGGACACGTCCGGGTTGTCGAGCTCCTGAGGCTCGTTCTTGCCGCGCGCGACGAGAATCCGGGAGGCGGCGTTCATCGCCGCGGCAGCCCCGTCCCGTGCATGCCTCATGGCGGGCCCCCTCGCCTTCGTGTTCCATCACATCGGTGACATGACGTTCTTCTGGGTTTACCACGGGGAAGCGTGACACGACCGCTCTTGGCCTGCACTTGGGTGCTTTGTGCCGTTTGCCCGTGCGCCGTTGGACCTTACACCACCTTTATAGGACCCGGACCAGGACATTGCGGGATGTCTCCGGGGAGCCGCGGCGGCCGCCCGCCCGCCGCCGGGCCCGCCGCAGGTGGCGCCGGGTGCGCGGGGCGTGTCGACGATCACGCGCCGGAGCCGCGCGGAGCCGCTGTGAGATGTCCCGCCCCGGGGCCGCGCGCCCCGATCGGCGGCCCGCGAAAAACACTTTGCGTCCGATCATGAACCGGCGCATGCTGATGTGCATCGAAGAGAACGAAAGCGCGAAGGGGTGAGCCACCGGTTAGGCGACTGGTCTCCAAAACCAGTGAAAAGTAGGTTCGACTCCTACCGCCCCTGCAAAAGGAACGACGGGCTTGTGGTGTAAAGGGAACACCTCTCCCTTGCAAGGAGAAGATCAGGGTTCGATTCCCTGCGGGTCCACGCGGCGCCGGCCGCCCGCACGACGGAGTGCGGACACCTGCCCGGCGCGCACGCCGTAGAGGTCTTGGCGGTGAGACAACAGGCTTCCACCCTGTGAAACCGGGTTCGACTCCCGGCTACGGCTCTATGACCGATGGGTCACCGATGATAGGCGCCATCGGAAACTGTCGCCGGACGACAACGAGCGGCATTGCATTGCCGCTCCGCGCACTTTCCGCCGATCCCGCGGCGGCGGGCCCCGGCCGGTGAATAACCGGCCGGGGCCCGTGGACATCCGCGAGACGGCGTTCCCCGAACGAGAGCCGTGACCCCCGGAAAACCCCCGTCTCCAGGCGGCCCGGAGCGGTCAGGAGGCGGTCGCCGCCGAGACCGTCCGCTGACCGGAAGCGGACCGCGCGAACGCGCCGCCGTCCCCGGACGGGCCGGCGAGATCGGCCAGGATCTCCGACAGCCGGTCCAGCGCCCGCGCGATCCAGGGCAGCGCCGCCGGGTCGGGTGCGGCCAGCGCGGTCAGCCGCTGCTCGTCGTCGGCCCCGTACAGCAGGCTCGGCGCGATCCGCATCCGCAGCGCCTCGGCGGGCTCGCCGAAGGCGGAGGCGGGCAGCGCGCCCATTCCGTAACGTTCCAAAAGCAGGTCGGTCAGATCGGCGCCCGTGACGACGCCGTGCTCGGCGCGCAGCCGGCCGCGCAGCGGGTCGAGGTCGGGGTAGACGTAGAAGGCGGCCTCGGGGCGGCGGACGCGCGCCCCGGCGGCGGCGAAGCGGTCGGCCACCGCGCCGGTGACGGCGGCGTGCAGGCGGCGGCTGCGGTCCACGTGCTCGACCAGCTCGGGTGGCTCGGAGAAGGCGTAGGCGGCCGCGTGCTGCATCGGCGCCGGGGCCGCCGACCAGATCTCGCTGGCGAGGCCCAGCAGGCTCGCGCGCAGCGCGCGCCCGAACGGCCCGTCCGGCAGCCGCGCCACCCCCAGCCGCCAGCCGCCCGCCGCCAGGTGCTTGCTCAGCGCGGTGGTGACCACCGTGCGCTCGGGCGCGTACCGGGCGGGGGAGTGCACCGTGCGCGCCGGGTCGTGCACCAGGTCGCGGTAGATCTCGTCCGAGATGATCACCAGGTCGTGGTCGCGGGCCACCTCGCACAACCGTCGCACCGTCTCGGCCCCGGCCAGCGTGCCGGTGGGGTTGTCGGGCAGCGTCACCACGACCGCCTTGATGGGACGGCCCGCGGCGCGGGCCCGCACCGCCGCGTCGGCCAGCAGGGCGGGACTGGGCACGCCGCCCTCGCCCGGGGGAGTGGCCACGTGCACCGGCCGCACGCCCGCCAGCGTGATCTGGGCGGCGTAGCTCACCCAGCTCGGCGAGGGGACGGCCACGTCCCCCTCCAGCGCCAGCAGCAGCCCGAACAGCAGCGCCTTGCTGCCGGGCCCGCACACCACCAGGCCCGGGTCGGTGGGCAGGCCGCGGCGGTCCCAGTACCCGGCGGCGGCCGCGCGCAGCGGCGCCGATCCGGCGACGGGGCCGTAGCCGCCGCGGTCCGCGGCGGCGGCCAGCTCGCGGACGAGGGCGGGGTGGATCGGGACGCCGGCCTCGCCGAAGCCGAGCGGCAGTACCGGCACCCCGGCGCGCCGCTTGCGGCCCAGGGCCTCGTTGACCGCCAGCGTGGGGGAGAGGGGGACCTGCCGGACGGCGGCGGTCACGGGCCGGGCGGGCGGAGCGGCGGGGCGGGGCCGGTCCGCGGGAGGCGTGTCGTCGGGCGTGTCGTCGGCGGGCGCGTCGTCAGCGGGCAGTGCTGCTGAGGGCATGGTGAAAAGCACTCCTGAAGGAGATCGAAAGCGAAGAAGAGTCGATAGCCGTGGGTGATCGAACGCACCCTCTGAGTGACCCGGCCGGGTTCGCCTTATTGTTTGCCCAGGAAAAGCATCATCACAAGCGAGTCTCAGCGATGCTGTCCGTAAGCTTTTCTTATGCTCGAAGTGCGCCGGCTGCGCCTGCTCGCCGAATTCGCCCGCCGCGGCAGCATCGCCGCCACCGCCGCGTCCCTCGGCTACACGCCCTCGGCGGTCTCCCAGCAGCTGGCCGCGCTGGAGCGCGAGGCGGGCGTCCCGCTGCTGGACCGCACCGCCCGCAGCGCGGAGCTGACCGACGCCGGACACCGCCTGGCCGAGCGCGCCGAGGAGATCCTCACCCTGGTGGAGGCGGCCGAGGCCGAGCTGTCGGAGCAGGCCGGCGCCCCCTCCGGACGGGTGGTGGTCACCGCCTTCCCGACCGCCGCCGTCGCCTTCGCCCCCGCGCTGGCCCGCAGCCTGGCCGACCATCCGGGGCTGGCCTTCGTGCTGCGCCAGACCCGGCCGGGCGACGGGGTCCGCCAGGTGCGCAGCGGCGAGGTCGACATCGCGCTGGTGGACGACTGGACCGGCAAGCTGCCCGGCAAGGCGCCCGCCGCGCTGGAGTTCTTCCGGCTGCGCCACGACCCGGTGGTGCTGGCGGTGCCCTCCGGGCACCGGCTGGCGGACCCGCGGCGGCCGGTGGACCTGCGCGAGCTCCGCGAGGAGCCGTGGATGGCGGCCCCGGAGGGCGAGCCGTCCCGGCGGGCGGTGGAGAGCCTGCTGGACGCGGTCGGCGGCGCGCGCCCGGTGCCGTGGGAGTTCGAGGGGCTGCACACGATCCTCAGCCTGGTGGCCCGGGGGATCGGCATCACGGCGGTGCCCGCGCTGACGCTGGCCGCCGGCGACCGGGGCGTGGCGGTGCGCCCGCTGCCCGGCGACGCGCCGGGGCGAGAGGTGTACGCGGTCACGCGCGCCGCCAGCGTGCGGCGCCCGGCGGTGGCGGTGACGCTGCGGGCGATCTACGCCGCCGCCCAGGAGGTCTGGCCCGCGCCGCCCGAGGGCTGAACCGGGCGGCCCGTCCGGGCCGCCCGGACCCGCCGCGCGACCCGCCGCGCGGGCTAGCTGTAGTCGAACCAGCCCTGCATCTTGGCGGCGAACATCATGTCGCCGGAGATCTTGATCTTGCCGGTCATCACCGCGGTGACGCCGTTCAGCTTCCCGGCGCACAGCCGCAGCAGGTTCGGCAGCGACATCCCGAGGGTGACCTTCGGTCTGTCGGCCGCGCCGGGCGCGCCCTCGGCCCGCCCGTCGGCGATCACCAGATGGTAGGAGTGCCGCCCCTCCGGGGTCTTGATGTCCCACTGCACGACGCCGCCGTCCCCGCCGGCCTTCTCGGGCACGAACCGGGTGCCCATGAGGCCGAAGATCCGGTCGAGCACCGCGGTCACCCCGATCTCGGCGGCGAACTGCTCGATCACCGCGTCGTCCACGCCCTCGGCGTCCAGCAGTCGTCCCAGCTCGGCGGGCGTGCTCACCGCGCCGAGCATGTCCTGCGGTCCGCCGCCGTCCGGCTGCGGTGGTTGTGGCTGGGCCATGCGCGCCTCCTCGTCCGACCGTCCCCCGAACTATTCAACGATTCATCCAATAAGGTCAAGGGGCGGAATGCGGTCATGTGCGAACCGGGTGGACGCCCGTGGATCTTCACGTACCGTGGTGCGGGTTCCGACCCACTCCCGGGCCGCCAGGGCCGCCGGGGAGGACACCGCTACGGGGGCATCGCACACGATGGATCGAACGGCCACCCTGCCCGCGCCGACACCGCTGACGACGACCGCGCCCGCCGACGGGCCCCGTGCCGTCGAGCCCGGTGCCGTCGAGCACTGCGCCTTCGAGATGCCGCGGCTGACGGCGATGCTCCGGCACGCGCTGCCGCGTTTCGTCGAGGGCGTCATCGCCCCGGTCGCCGTCTTCTACGCCGCCTTCGCCCTGCTCGGCCTGAACGGAGGCCTGGCGGCCGCCGTCACCTGGGTGTACGGCGGGATCCTGTGGCGGCGGCTGCGCGGGCACGCGGTGTCGGCGATGCTGCTGCTGGCCGCGCTGGGCGTCACCGTGCGCGCGGGGCTGGCCGCCGTCACCCACAGCGCGGTCGTCTACTTCCTGCAGCCGACCCTCGGCACGCTGCTGGTGGCGATGACGTTCCTGGCGTCGGTGCCGCTGGGCCGGCCGCTGGCCCAGAAGGTGGCCACCGACATGGTGCCGATGCCCGAGGCGTTCCTGCGGCACGAGCGGGTGCGGCGCTTCTTCCTGCGGATCTCGCTGCTGTGGTCGCTGGTGTTCTTCGTCAACGCCGCCATCAGCCTCTGGATGCTGTTCAGCCAGTCGATCGGCGTGTACCTGTGGGTCCGCACCGGACTGGTCGCCGCGCTGGGCGCGGTGGCGGTGGCGGTCTCGGTGTGGGGCTTCCGGCGCTGCCTGCAGCACGTCAACCAGCACTCCGGGCAGCAGGCGGGCGAGCACCTCGGCCAGCCCGTGGGCGCAGTTCCGGCCGCCGCCTGAGGCTCCCGCGCCCTTCGCGTCCTCTCGCGCCCTCTCGCGCCCTTCCGCATCCCTTCCCGGAGGGGTGCGCCCGCCGAGCCTTCCGCCTGACCTCCGGATCGACCCCGCGCTGACCTGCCGCTGGACCCTCTCGACCCCACCATGGCGTGATTTCTCCGACTCTCTGCCAACTTTTTCGTCTTTTGGGCCGTCTCTTAATCTCGGATAGATTCACAGCGCACGGGGTGAATCAGGGGATTTGGGAGTCTTAGTGAGCTTTAAGGGACGGATGGGCGTCGCGATGACCGGCGGCGCCGGTGCGGTGCTGGTGCTGGTCTCCGGGTGCTCCGGCGGGGGCGGCGAGAAGGGCTCGGGGGAGCTGTCGTCCACCAAGGCCGGCGCGGTGACCATCACGCCCGGCAACGGCACCGGCAAGGTGAAGCCGGACGGCGTCATCGAGGTGAAGGTGTCGGAGGGCGCCCTCGACGCCGTCACCGTCCAGGGCAAGGGCGCCACCATCACCGGGAAGATGTCCCCGGACAAGAAGACCTGGCGCTCGGACCGCACGCTGACGCCCGGGACCTCCTACACCGTCACCGCGCAGGCCCGCAACGACGGCAAGACGAGCTCGGCCACCAGCACCTTCACGACCCTGAAGCCGGCCAAGACGCTGTCGGTGCTGGACGTCACGCCGAACCTGAAGGGCGAGGAGGTCGGCGTCGGGATGCCGATCATGCTGCGCTTCAACCGCCCGGTCGCCGACCGGGCCGCCGTCGAGCGGGCGCTGAAGGTCACCCCCGACCACCCGGTCGAGGGCGCCTGGCGGTGGATCGACTCCCAGCAGGTCATCTACCGGACCAAGACCTACTGGAAGGCGCACCAGAAGGTGCGGTTCAACGCCGCGCTCGCCGGGGTCAACGCGGGCAACGGCGTGTACGGCGTCAAGGACGCCGAGGCGACGCTGAACATCGGCGCCGCGCAGATCACCACCGGCGACATCAGCGAGCACCGGATGACGGTGCGGCGCGACGGCAAGAAGCTGCGCACCATCCCCTTCAGCGCGGGCAACGGGCAGACCCGGGAGTTCACCACCACCAGCGGCGTGCACCTGCTGATGGAGAAGGGCAGCCCGGTCACGATGGTCTCGCCCGGCCGCAAGGAGGGCGACCCCGGCTACTACAAGACCGTGGTCAACCACGCGGTCCGCTTCTCCAACAGCGGCGAGTACACCCACTCCGCGCCGTGGTCGGTGGGCGCGCAGGGCAACTCCAACGTGAGCCACGGCTGCCTGAACCTCAGCCCCTCCAACGCCAAGTGGTACTACGACATCATGCAGCGCGGCGACGTGCTGAAGCTGACCGGCACCAGCCGCGACGTCGAGTGGAACAACGGCTGGGGCTTCTGGCAGATGTCGTTCGAGAAGTGGAAGAAGGGCAGCGCCCTCAACGGTGAGAGCGCCGCCACGGGCGCCACCGGGGCCCCCGACGCCGGCACCGCCGGAGGCGCCCCCGCCACCGACCCGGCGAGCACCCCCACGACCGACCCGGCGAGCACCCCCGCCGGGTAGCGCGCCGGTCCCCGGCGGGCGCGCCGCGGGCAGGTCACGGACGCTTCGCGGGCCCGTCGCTCCCTCCCGGAGCGGCGGGCCCGCGGCCGTTTGGGGGGATCTTGCAACACTTTGATCTCGGACGTCCGGCAAAAACCCGGCTCGTGACATCAACAACGACTTTTGTCGCTAATGTCTCCCTGGTAGACGGCGGGGTCTGGAGGTTGACGGTGCAGCGACGGCTTTCCACGGGCGTTCGAGCGGGCACGGGTGTGGCGGGGGTCGTCGTGCTGCTGCTCGCCGCGGGATGCTCCGGCGAGGAGAAGGGCGGGGGCGTCACCGTCGGAGGCAAGGACGAGGCCGGGGCACCGCAGGTGACGGTCACGCCCGGCAACGGCGAGGGCAAGGCCAAGCCCGAGGCCGGCGTCCAGGTCACCGCCGCCGGCGGCACGCTGGAGCAGGTCACCCTCACCCGCAAGGGCAAGCCGGTGGACGGCGCGCTGACGCCCGACAAGACCGGCTGGAAGTCGCGCACCCTGCTGCCCGGCTCGCAGTACCAGGTCAACGCCGTCGCCAAGAGCCCGCAGGGCAAGACCACCACGGTGACCGCCAGCTTCACCACCCTCAAGGCGGCCAACCAGCTCGGCATCGCCGACATCACCCCGAGCGCCGGCGAGAAGGTCGGCGTCGGTATGCCGATCATGGTGACCTTCAACCGGCCGGTCGGCGACCGCAAGGCCGTCGAGCAGGTGCTGGAGGTCAAGTCCACCAAGCCCGCCACCGGCGCCTGGTACTGGACCAGCGACACCACGGTGATCTTCCGCACCAGGAACGGCCAGTACTGGCAGCCCAACCAGCAGGTGTCGTTCAAGGCGCGCCTCGCCGGGGTGAAGTCGGGCAAGAGGACCTACGGCGTCAAGGACTACACCCGCTCCTTCCGGATCGGCGACTCCCAGATCACCACGGTCAACACCAAGACCAAGAAGGCCGTCTTCAAGCTCAACGGCAAGCAGAAGAAGCGCTGGGGCATCAGCGCCGGCAAGGGCGGCCGGGTCCGCAACGGCATCGACACCTACCTCACCACCAGCGGCATCCACCTGACCATGAGCAAGCACCTGGTGGAGCGCATGACCTCGGCGTGGATGGGGGTCACCGACAAGAAGGACCCCGAGTACTACGACCTGAAGCTGCCGCACGCGGTCCGCATCTCCAACTCCGGCGAGTACCTGCACGCCAGCCCCGACCGCTACTGGGCCTTCGGCCGCACCAACGCCAGCCACGGCTGCGTGAACATGCCGCCTCCGGTGGCCAAGTGGTACTACGACCGGACCCACCGCGGCGACCCGGTCGTCATCACCGGCACCAAGCGCGACCTGGAGTGGAACAACGGCTGGAGCTACTACCAGATGCCGTGGAGCCAGTGGGTCAAGGGCAGCGCCCTCGACCGCAGCGTCACCACCGGCTGACCCCGCCGCAGGGGCACCGACACCTTCACACCGCCGGAATCATCGCGTCCCGCGCTGTCCCGTTCCGGTGATCCGACCACGGCGCGGCCCGATCGGGCCGCGCCGTCGTCAGATCACGCGGAAGGGGGAACAACCAGCACGACAGGACGAACCCTCGGACAGGGGACCGCATGAGACCGCCCATGAAGGTACGGGTCCGGCGCGCCGCGCTGCGACCCGCGCACTACGCACTGCGCCGCATCCTACTGCTGACGCTGCGGCCGTTGGCCCGGCTGCGGCGCGGCCCCGCGCCACGGCCCGGCGAGCGGCCGCGCGTACGGATCCTGCTGCAGCACGCGCACGGCACCGGCGGCACGATCCGCACCGTGCTGAACCTCAGCGGCCATCTGGCCCGCGACCACGAGGTGGAGATCGTCAGCGTGCTGCGGCGCCGCCCCCGGCCGTTCTTCCCGCTGCCCGAGGGGGTGACGGTGACCTGCGCGACCGACGCCGCCGCCCCGCCCCGCAACCGCGCGCTGCGGCTGCTGACCCGGCTGCCGAGCCTGCTGGTGCCGGTGGACGACGCGGCGTTCCGGCACGTGACCCTCTACACCGACCTCACGATGCTGTGCGCGCTGTGGCGCGACCCGCCGCAGGTGCTCATCGGCACCCGGCCCTCGCTCAACCTGCTGATCGCGGAACTGGCCCCGCGCGGCGTGGTCACCGTCGGCCAGGACCACATGAACCTCGGCTCCTACCGGCCCGCCCTGCGCGCCCAGATCGTCCGCTCCTACCGGCGGCTGACCGCGCTGACGGTGCTGACCGCGCACACCCGCGACCGGTACGCCGAGGCGCTGGCGGGCTCGGCGGTGCGCATCGAGCAGATCCCCAACGCGCTGCCCGAACTCGGCGGCGGCCCCTCGCCGCGCACCGGACGGGTGCTGCTGGCGGCCGGGCGGCTCACCCGCCAGAAGGGCTTCGACATGCTGATCCGGGCGTTCGAGCCGCTGGCGGCCGAGCACCCGGACTGGACGCTGCGGGTGTTCGGCGAGGGGGTCCGGCGCGGCCGGCTGGCCGCGCAGGTCGACGAGCTGGGACTGGCCGGCCGGGTGGAGCTGCGGCGGCGCACCTCCGACCTCGGCGGGGAGATGGAGCGGGCCTCGGTCTACGTCCTGTCCTCGCGCTTCGAGGGCATGCCGATGGTGATCCTGGAGGCGATGGGCAAGGGCCTGCCGGTGGTGGCCTTCGACTGCCCGACCGGCCCGGCCGAGATGATCACGCCGGGCGAGGACGGGCTGCTGGTCCCCGCCGGGGAGGTGGCGGCGATGACGGCCGCGCTGCGCAGCCTGATCGAGGACCCCGCGCTGCGCGACCGGCTCGGGGAGCAGGCGCTGCGGACCTCGGCCGCCTACGGGCTGGACCGGATCGGCCCCCGGTGGACGCGCCTGCTGGCCGAACTGCTGTACGGCTCCCGCACCGGGCCCGACGACGCGTCCGCCGACGCGCTCGCCGATGCGTCCGACGACCCGCCCACCGATGCTCCGGCCCCTGCGCCCGTCTCCACATCCGTCTCCACGCCCAGCGACGCGCCCGTCCCCGTGCGGCCCGGTTCCTGAGGCGGGACCGGAGGGCCCGCGGGGCGACGGTGCGCCCGCCGGACATCTCGGGGAAGATCGGATGGTCCGGTCCGAACACGCATCGTCACCGCCGGATCGGGCACCAACGGTTCACCGCCGGCCGCGCTCCGCGTCCGGCGCACCCGCCACAGCCACGTAGGGACCGAACGACGTGACCGAATCCAGCAGGGAGAACGGCAAGGTCAACGACACGATCACCGCCCTGGAGGGGGCGGCGCGCGCCCTCATCGCGGTCTGGCGCCGCGCGCAGGACGCCGTCCAGCACATCCCGCCCTCCCAGCTGCGCGCGATGGAGGCGATCGAGCACCGCACCGAGCTGAACCTGCGCGACCTGGCCCGGGAGCTGGACGTGATCCCCTCCTCGGCCAGCCGACTGTGCGACCGGCTGGAGGCCGCCGGGCTGCTGGCCCGGCGCGGCAGCGACGCCGACCGGCGCCAGATCACGCTGCGGCTCACCGCGCTGGGGGAGCGGTCGCTGCACGAGCTGTCGGCCCGCCGCCGCCGCGACCTGCACCAGGTGCTGGCCCGGATGACGCCCGACGGCCGCGACCGGCTGCTGCACGGGCTGCTGGAGTTCGCGCGCGCCGCCGACGGCCGGTCGGACTGACGGCCGGGACGCGGCCGGTCAGGGGGCGCGCCAGCCCAGGTGCAGCACCGCGACGTCGTCGTCGAGCCCGCCGTGGTCGGCCGAGGCCGCCTCCGCGCCGGAGATGAGGGCGTCCACGAAGCGTTCGGCGTCCAGGCCCGGCCCGGCGGCCTCCCGCGCCAGCTCCACCAGCCCGGTCAGGTCGAGGCGCTCCCCGTCCGGGCCGGTCTGGCCCTCGAACAGCCCGTCGGTGAACAGCACCAGGCCGCCGCCCGGGGGCAGCGGCACCGGCTCCTCGGGCCAGCCGCCGAGGCCGGGCATCATGCCGAGCGCGATGCCGCCGGGCGGCTCGACCAGCCGCACCCGGCCCGCCGTGTCGTAGCTCAGCAGGCCCGGGTGCCCGGCCCGCACGATCAGCGCCCGGCCGCGGTCGGGCGCCACGGTGACGCTGGTGAGGGTGACGAACGCCTCGCTGTCGTCGCGCTCGGCCAGCAGCAGCTCCTCCAGCATCCCGACCAGCCGCGCCCCGCTCAGCCCGGCCAGCACGAACGACCGCCACGCCACCCGCAGGCACACCCCCATCGCGGCCTCGGCCGCGCCGTGTCCGGCCACGTCGCCGATCACCGCGTGCACCGCGCCGTCGGCGGTCTCCACCACGTCGAAGAAGTCGCCGCCCAGCAGCGAGTGCACCCGCCCCGGCCGGTAGCGGGTCACCACGTTCAGCCGCCCGTCCGACACCAGCGGCCGGGGCAGCAGGCCGCGCTCCAGCCGCGCGTTCTCCTCGGCGCGCAGCCGCCCGGCCTGCAGCGCCGCCGCCGACAGCGCGACCTGCTTGCGCTGCACGGCGTAGCGGATGGCGCGGCCGAGCCAGCGCGGTTCGAGCTGGCCCTTGACCAGGTAGTCCTGCGCGCCGACCGATACCGCCGCGAGGCCCGCGCGCTCCTCCGACAGGCCGGTCAGCACGATCACCGCGGCGCTGGGCGCGGCCGCCAGCATCTCGCGCAGCCCGTCCAGGCCCTGCGCGTCGGGCAGGTGCAGGTCCAGCAGCACGCAGCCGGGCGACTCGCCGTCGGTCAGCAGCTCGCGGGCCTGGGTGAGCGACCGCACCCAGGTCAGCCGCGCGTGCAGGCCGCTGTCGGCCAGGAACTCCTCGATCAGCAGCGCGTCGCCGGCGTCGTCCTCCACCAGCAGCAGCGTCTGCGGCCGGTCCTCGCCGGCCGGTTCCGCGGCCGCCGTCACCGGCGCCCCGCCCGTCCCGGCCACATCCGCCCCGGTCACATCCGTTCCCGCTCCCGCACGCCACGGTCCGCACCGCCAGGGACCGACACAATGATCGAACAATACCGGCCGCCCGGGCGGCGAAGCGCCGGCGCCGGAGAATGGCCCGCAATCGATACCCGGCCGGGGCCGGGGCGGTGCGGCGGGAGCGGCCGCGCGGTCAGGTCAGGGCGCGAGCCAGGGCCACCGCCACCGGCCCCAGCAGCGGCAGCACGACGTTGGACAGGGCGTAGACGATGGTGTAAGCCAGCATCGGCGTGCTGTTGCCGGCGGCCTGCTGGATCGCGGTGATGGCCGGCGTCGAGCACTGCTGCCCGGCGATCGAGCCGAGCGCGAGCGGCGCGGGCAGCTTCATCGCCTTCCACGCCACCAGCAGCGAGATCGACGCCGGGATCAGCGTCATCAGGACGCCGGCGACCGGCAGCGCGAAGCCGTAGTGCCCGATCAACCTGACCGCCTGCGGGCCCGACGACAGTCCCACCGCGCAGATGAAGGTGGCGAGGCCCAGGTCCTTGATGACGCCCGCCGCGGCCGGGTCGTACTGGCCGTGCTTGGGGTGCCTGGCGTGCAGCCAGCCGAACAGCAGGCCGGTGAGCAGGCAGCCGCCGCCGGTGCCGAGCGACAGCGGCACGTCGCCGAGCGGCAGCACGATCCTGCCGACGAGCATGCCGAGGATGACGCCGATCGAGATGTACACGATGTCGGCCTTGACGCTGTGGTCGAGCCGGAAGCCCAGCTTGCGGGCGGCGGTCTCCACCGCCCCGGCGTCGCCGGTCAGCCGCACCACGTCGCCGGAGTTCAGCGTGGTGCCGGGCTGGAGCGGCAGGTCCTGGTCGGAGCGGGAGGCCCGGGTGAGGAACACCCCGCGCCGGTCGGCCGGGGACACCTCCCGCCGCAGCTCCCGCAGCGTCCTGCCGGTGAGGGGGCCCTTGGCGAGCTGCACGTCGGCGACGTCGAGGTCGCGGTCCAGTCCGGCGGTGTCGCCGACCTCCGGGCCGATGCGGGCGTCGGCCCCGGCCAGCGCCTCGCGCGGGCCGTACAGCGCGACCAGGTCCCCGGCGGCCAGCAGGGTGCCGGGCGAGGGGGCGACGACCTTGCCCGCGTGCCGCAGGCGCTCGACGGTGGCGCCGCCGCCCAGCAGGCGCTCCAGGTCGGCGACGGTGGCCCCGGCCGTGGTGGCCGAGACGCGGTGCACCCGGCCGACCAGGTTCGGCAGCGACCGGGGCGCGTCGTCGTCGCCCCCGCCGCCGAGCCGCTCCCACAGCTTGGCGGCCTCGGCGCGCAGGTCGACGCGCATGATCGCCGGGGCGATCTGGCTGGTGAACAGCACGATCGTGATGAGGCCGCAGATGTAGGAGATGGAGTAGGCGGTGCCGACGTTGGCCTGCAGCGTGGCGATCTGCGCGGGCGGCAGGTCCAGCTTGCCGATCGCCTCGGTGGCGGTGCCGAGCACGGCCGACTCGGTCGCGCCGCCCGCCAGCAGCCCGGCGGCGGTGCCCACGTCCAGGTCCAGCAGCAGGACGGCGGCGGTGGTGACCGCGAGGATGGCCACCACCTCGACGGCGGTGAAGACGCCGTAGCGCAGGCTGCCCCTGTTCAGGTGCGCGAAGAACGAGGGCCCCGCCATGAACCCCAGGGTGAAGATGAAGATCGCGAACGCGATGTTCTTCACCTGGTCGTGCAGCGTGACCTCCAGCATCCCCACGAAGATCGCCACGATCAGGGTGCCGGCCACCCCGCCCAGCGAGATCTTCCAGAACCGCACCTTGCCGAGCGCGAAGCCCAGCGCCAGGCACAGGAACAGCGCCAGCTCCGGCACGTCCTTCAGCAGGTGCTTCAGCCAGTCCACCCCGGCCCCCTCAGCCGGTCCGGGAGGCGTCGTACTCGGCCTTGTAGCCCTCGACGACCTGCCGCAGCCCGGTGCCGATCCGCTCGTAGGCGTCGTTGCGCAGGTTGGCGAGGCTGACCCGGACGCTCCACTCGGGCCCGTCGAAGCCGCCGCCGTTCAGCAGCACGACCGAGCCCTTCTCGGCGAGGCGGAACACCGGGTCGACCGGCTCGAAGTTGGCCTTGAGCCACTCGGCGAAGCCCTTGTCGTAATGGCGCTCGACGTAGCCGAGGATGTCGAGCTCGACGTAGTAGTGGGCGGCGTGCTCGTCGTGGGGGAGCGGCACGCCCATGCCCTTGACCAGCGAGTGCAGCCGCCGCGCGATGACGGTCCGGCAGGTCCGCTTGTACTCGCCCTCCTCGTCCAGCAGGGCCGACAGCGCGAACAGCGCCATCTGCGCCTGCTGCGGCGTGGACAGGCCCGCGGTGTGGTTGAGCGCGACGTCCCGGGAGTCGGCCACCAGCCGGTCGATGAAGCGGATCTCGTCCGGCTGCAGCGACAGCGGGCCGTAGCGCCGTCGGAGGCGCTCCTTGTCGGCGTCGGGCAGCCGCGCGAGCCGCTCGTCGAAGACGTTGTCGCGGCTGAGCGAGACGACGCCGAGGCGCCAGCCGGTGCAGCCGAAGTACTTGCTGAAGGAGTAGACGCCGAGGGTGTTGCGCGGCGCGGCGGCCATCAGCGAGCGGAAGCCGTCGACGAAGGTGCCGTACACGTCGTCGGTGATGATGGCGAGGTCCGGGTTGTCGGTCCGGACGATCCCGGCGATGCGGTCCAGCGTCCCGGGCGCCAGCATGACCGACGGCGGGTTGGACGGGTTGACCAGGAACAGCGCCCTCACCGCGGGGTCGCGCAGCTTGTCGATCTCGGCGTCGGCGTACTGCCAGGTGCGCACGCCCTCCCGGTCGGTGCGGTCGGCCTTCAGCTCCAGCACGTCGAAGGCGTAGCGGTCCAGCTTGGGGATCTCCAGGTAGGGCGTGAAGATCGGCGTCATGATGGCGACGGTGTCGCCCGCGCCCAGCAGCCCGTTGACCTGGAGCGAGTCGAACAGGTAGCACATCGCGGCGGTGCCGCCCTCGGTGGCGAACAGGTCGAAGGGGGCCTCCGGCTCCCGCCCGGCGTGCATCTCCTGGACCAGGTAGCGGCCCACGACCCGCTCGACGTGGGTCAGCATCCGGGGCGGCACGGGGTAGTGGTCGCCGATGACCGCGTCGGCCAGCTCGCCCACCCAGGCGTCGGCCTCGAAGCCGAGCCGGGAGACCCCGTACTCCACCGAGGAGGCCAGCAGGTCCGCGCCTTCCTCGCCGCGGTGGTCGGCGAGGAAGGCGGTGAGGCGGTCGGCGATGCCGTCGCTCCGCGGCATCCCGGCGAGGCCCTCCCACTCGTCCCAGTCGCGGCGGGCCTCGCCGGTGGCGAACCGGCCGAGCAGCCAGAACGCCTCGCGCGGCACGGTGGCGATCCAGTTGGGATTGCCGCGCCCGGCGTTCAGCATGGTGACGGCGGCCAGCCTGGTGTTGTCGTCGGCCAGGCTGATCAGCTCGTCCTTGAGCTCGAACGGGCTGAGCGCCTCCCAGCGCCGCTGCTCCTCGCGCGTGGTCATGGTGTGATCTCCCTTCGGGTCCGGTCCTGGAGGGACGCGAGGGAGATCGCCGGCTTCGGGTGCGCGCGCGGCGCGGTGACGGACCACGGCCCCATGGACGGCCTCCCCGGACCCCGAGACGGCGGGTCGGGGGGAGGGCCGGTCGGCGGCCCGCCCGCGGCGTCCACCCGGCGGACGCCGCAGGGGCTACCTATCCGCGCGCGGGCCGCGGCGAACCGGGCTTTGCCAAGCCATGATCACTGGGCGGTGGTGTCTTGCCGCCACGGCCGTCAGACGCGCGGGGCGCGCTCAGCCGCCGGTGCGCGCCGCCGCCGCGCCGCCCGCGCCGACCAGGTCGTTGCGGGCGCCGTCGGCGAGCCAGTGCGCCTCGTGCCCGGCCATCACGCGGCGGGCGTGCCGGGTGATGGAGGCCGGGATCGCGGCGCGCGCGACCTGGAGGGCGGGCAGCCACGCCTGCCCGTACACGTGCGGGCGGCGCGCGGCCATCCCGGCCAGCAGCCGCGCCGCGGTCGGCCGCAGCGGGTAGGTCCGGTTGGTCGGGAACGGGAGCCCGGCGCGCATGGTGCGCAGCGCGTCGTTGGCGTCGGCCCCGCGCACCATGTCGGTGTCGGTCCAGCTCAGGTAGCCGATGCCGACGGTCACGCCGTGGTGGACGGTCTCGGCGCGCAGGCTGTGCGCGAACGCCTCCACGCCCGCCTTGCTGGCGCAGTAGGCGGCCATCATCGGCGCCGAGCACAGCGCCGCCAGCGACGCCACCTGGAAGAAGTGGCCCCTGCTCCGCTTCAGCGCGGGCAGGAACGCGCGGGCGGTGTTGACGCTGCCCAGCAGGTTGACCTCGACGACCTTGTTGAAGGTGCGGGGGTCGGAGTACTCCACCGGGCCGCCGGTGGCGATCCCGGCGTTGGCGACCACCACGTCCACCCGGCCGTAGTGCTCGACGATCTCGGCGGCGGCGCGGGCCAGGGCGGCGTCGTCGGTGACGTCCACCTCCCACCAGCGCGCGGCCGGGCCGCACGCGGCCGCCGCGGCGGCCAGCTCGCCCGGCTCCAGGCCGAGCAGCGCCACCCGCGCGCCCCCCGACGCCGCCCCGCGCGCCAGCAGCGCGCCCAGCCCGCGCGCGGCGCCGGTCACGACGACGACCTGGCCCGCGAAGTTGATGCTGTTGCCCAACGAAGACCGCCTCAGGGTAAGGAACGGGTTACCTGCCGGTAACTGACGAGCAGCAGGGTAGACCATCCGTCCAATAGCCCGGCGGCCGGGCCGGCGGTCACAGGTTCAGGTAGATGCGCACGGCCGTGCCCTCCGGCCCGGTGTGCAGCCGTACCAGGTCGGCGATGTGGTTGACCATGATCAGGCCCCGGCCGCCGTTGGTGCCCAGCCGCACCGGGATGCGCCCGGCCAGCGGGTCGGTCATCAGCCCGTCGTCGCGGACCTCGCAGACCACCTGCCCGTCCGCGCTCCAGATCCGCACGGTCCCGGTGCCGCGGCCGTGCACGACCGAGTTGGCGGCCAGCTCGTTGACCGCGAGCTCCAGGTCGCCGACGCGCACCGGGTCCAGCCCCAGCCGGCCGGCCCGCTCGCAGGCGAAGCGCCGCACCTCCGGCAGGGCGTCCAGGTCGAAGGTCATCGTGGCCGCGTCCGCCGGCACCGGCAGCGCCCGGTTGTAGCTGCTGATCACGTACTCGGGGGCGTAGGCGTCGCTCTTGCGCTCGCCGTGCCGGTCGATCAGCGTGGGGTGGGTGACCCGGGCGTCCGCCAGCACCTCCGGGGCGAGGCCCGCCACGTCGTAGGGGCACAGGATCGTCACCCGGCGCCCGGCGAACGCCAGGTTGATCAGCGCCTCGTGCTGGGCGCAGGCCGGGTACTCCAGCTCGCTGCGGCCCGGCCAGATCGGCTCGCCGATGATGCGCACGTGCACCCCGTCGCCGTGCCGGTCGGCGAACTCGCGCAGCACGCCGGGGATGATGCGGCCGGGGTTGCGGCCCGCCCGGGTCATGTCCAGCCAGGTGATGCGGGCGGCGTCGGCGCCCAGCGCCTCGCGCAGCAGCGCGAGCCGGGGGCCGGGCACCGCGACCGCGGCGGGCTCGCCCGCCGCCAGCCCCGCGCGCAGGAACGCGACCGTGCCGTCCAGGTACTCCTGGTCGCCGTCGTAGAAGAGCGCCGGGTGCACGAACGGGTCCTGCACCATGTGGTCCGACCGGGACTTCATCAGGTCGTCACCTCGATGGCGGGGGTCTGCGGGAACATCACGTCGAGCGTACGGATGAGCGGACGGGGAGGCTCGCGCAGGATCATCCTTCTGCCCCCCGAGAGTCGTTCAGCCGCGGTCACCAGGACCGCTACCCCTCCGACATCCACGAAAACAAGGCCCCCCAGGTCCAGTTCGACATCGGTGCCGCTGCTCACCAGGGGTTCCAGCGCTCTGGCCCAGACCTCGCGCGTGGTGACGTTGATCTCACCCTCGACGCGGAGCCCGACCCGTGAAGGGTGGGGGCGCAACCGTAGCGTCCCGGCTCGGTCGGTCATGGGGTCCACCGTCCTCGCCTCGCACCCACCGCGCGTGCCTGTCACGCGCCGACGTCCCTGGCAGCCTACGCCTTTCCGGCCGTGCTCAGGGCCGCCTCGTCCACGACGTCGGTCAGCAGGCCCCGGCGGCGGTAGGCGGTGCGCTGCCGCTCGGCGCCGGTGCCGCCCGCCAGGAGCCGCCGCAGGCCGCCGGTCGCCGCCTCCAGGTCGCCGTTGTCGGCGAGCGCGGGCCGCGCGTGCGCCAGCAGGTCGGCGGCGAGGTCGCGGAACCGGGCGGGCCGCCCGGTGCGCGGGTCCATCCCGTCGCCGCCGAGCCCGTCGCGCGCCGCCAGCCAGTACGCCGCGCGCAGCATCTCGGGCGCGGGGTCGGGCGCCTCGCGGCCCTCGTCGATGTCGGCGGCGGCGGTCTGCACCAGCGCCCGGACCAGCGCGGCGAACAGCGCGGCGTCCTCGGCGGTGAGGGCCACGTCGCCGAGCCGGACCTCCACGGTGGGCAGCCGCGCCGAGGGCCGCACGTCCCAGAACACCGTGGCCGAGTCCATCAGCGCCCCGCACTCCAGCAGCGCGCCCACCAGCTCCTCGTAGTGCTCGGCCGACCGGAAGAACGGCGGGGGACCGGCCACCGGCCAGCGCGCCCACGCCAGCGCGCGCCAGCAGGCGTGCCCGGTGTCGCGGCCCGCCCAGTAGGGCGAGTTGGCCGCCAGCGCCAGCAGCGTCGGCAGCCACGGCCGCAGGTGGTTGCTGACCTGCACGGCGCGGTCGAGGTCGGGCATCTCCACGTGCACGTGGCACGAGCAGATGCACTGCTCGTCGTCCAGCCCCCGGTAGGTCGCCAGGCTGTCGGCGTAGCGGGCGCCGGCGGTGATCGGGGCGGGCCGGGTCCGGCCCAGCACCGGCGTGCCGGTCGCGACCAGCCGCACCCCCTCGGCCGCGCCCGCCGCCGCCATCGCCGCCCGCATCGCGCGGATCTGCTCGGTGAGCTTGTCGAGGTCGTCGCAGGGCGGGGTCTTGGCCTCGGCGAGGAAGCAGACCAGTTCGGTCGAGACCCGGTCGCCGAGCACGGCCGCCGCGCGCCGCACCACCCGGTCCGCGCACGGGACGATCCGGCGGGAGACCGGATCGACGACGAAGTACTCCTCCTCGATGCCGAATCTGAGGGGCATCCCACCACCTCTGGTCGGGTCCGCCTGGTCGAAGGCGCCTGAACGGCCGCGGCACCTCGACGGTACGTCGGTGAGCGGTTTCACACCACCGCGCGGCCTCGGAGAACTTTTGCCCCGCCGCGCAGCGGGCATGCGGCATCTGACCGAACCGTGGCACGACACGGTGAAAGAGGTGATCCGGATGCCGGACGTGACCTTCCCCGCCGGGATCGCGATGGTCGCGGTCTTCCTCGCGGTGCTGGTCCTGGCCGGGCTCTTCTACCTGGGAGACCCGCGCAAAGGCCCGCCCAACGGCTCGGACCGGGGGCGCTGACCCCGCTCGTTGCGCGGCGGGGGCGGGCGTCAGCCGCGCTCGTCGGCCAGCGCGACCTCGCGCCGCTCGGCGGGCACGACCTTCTCGGCGAGCACGACGTCGCTCATGACGTCCACGAGGAAGGCCACCACCGCGCCGACGGCCATGATCCCCGCCCCGGCCCAGAACATCGGCCAGCTCGGGCCCAGGCACAGCGCCACCCCGCTCACCGCGAAGCCGGCGAAGATCACGGCGACCGCGATCCAGGACTTGGGACGGCCGGCGTGGCTGCTGCTCGACATGTGCGCGTTCCTCATTCGACTCGGTGGGGCGGACGACGCAGAACCCTAGCGAACACCCCGCCCCACCAGGCGTTCGGGGCCCTCAGACGAACGCGCCGTGGCCGGTCGCCGCGCGCCCGACGATCAGCGTGTTGATCTCGCGGGTGCCCTCGTAGGAGTACAGCGCCTCGGCGTCGGCCACGAACCGACCGATCCCGTAGTCGAGCACGATGCCGTTGCCCGCCATCAGCTCCCGGCCCCACCCGACGGTCTCGCGCATCCGGCTGGTGCAGTACGCCTTGGCCAGCGCCGAGTGCTCGTCGCGGTACTGCCCGGCGTCCTGGAGCTGGGCGAGCCGCGCCACCATGCCGAGCGAGGCGGTCGCGTTGCCGAGCATCCGCACCAGCAGGTCCTGCACGAGCTGGAACTTGGCGATGGGGCGGCCGAACTGCTCGCGGTCCACCGCGTAGTCGCGGGCGATCTCGTAGGCGGCCAGCATCACCCCGACCGCCTGCCAGGCCACGCCGCTGCGGGTGCGGCGCAGGATCCCGGCGGTGTCGCGGAACCCGCCCGCCTCGGCCAGCCGGTTCCCCTCGGGCACCCGGCAGTCGGTGAGCACGATGTCGGCGTTCTGCACGGTGCGCAGCGCGATCTTGTTCTCGATGCGGGTCGCGGCGAAGCCGGGCGTGCCCTTCTCCACCACGAAGCCCTTGACCTTGTCGTCGGCCTCGTCGCGGGCCCACACCACCACGAGGTCGGCGAAGGTGCCGTTGCCGATCCAGCGCTTGGCGCCGTTCAGCACCCACTCGTCGCCGTCGCGGCGCGCGGTGGTGCGCAGTCCCAGCGCCACGTCCGACCCGCCGTGCGGCTCGGTCAGCGCGAACGCCCCGATCTTCTCCATCCGCCCCATCGCGGGCAGCCACCGCTCGCGCTGCTCGGGGGAGCCGCACGCGCCGATGCTGCCCATCGCCAGCCCGGTGTGCACGCCGAAGAAGGTGGAGATCGACGGGTCGGCCCGCGCCATCTCCAGCGCCAGGAACCCCGTCAGCATGCTGCTGGGCACCTCGCCGGGGCACTCCTCGTAGCCGAGCCCCGCCACGTTCAGCGCGCCGAACTTCTCGATCAGGTGGAACGGGAACTCCGCCCGCGCCCAGCAGTCGTCGGCGATCGGCGCGACCTCGG
This sequence comes from Spirillospora sp. CA-253888, assembly GCA_050936435.1. GTDB lineage: Bacteria > Actinomycetota > Actinomycetes > Streptosporangiales > Streptosporangiaceae > Spirillospora. The sequence goes on along the minus strand of JBNJMT010000001.1, from coordinate 183,059 downwards.
TGGACAGGAAGTCCCGGACGCGGCCCAGGATCTCCTGCTCGGCCGGGGACAGCAGGTCCTGCATCTGGTAGAGGTCGCCGGGAAGCGGATCAAGGTTCATGGCGTCCCTGTTCCCGGAGGTCAGGGCGGTAACCTGGCAACAGGGACGATTCGGGTCGCGGTGGTGTGGCGTGCGTCATAATCGGGACGGCCGGGGACCCCGGTCACGGGCGGCGGGTACCCGTCCGCTTACCATCCCTGCCATGACGGTGTCACCCGAAGAACTCGAACTGGCCGCCGCCTTCCCCCCGGCCGAGCGCGACCGGTGGCGGGAGATGGTGAAGGGGGTGCTGCGCAAGTCCGGCGCGGCGACCGAGGAGACCCCCCTGGCCGAGGTCGAGGGCCTGCTGACCCGCACGTCCTACGACGGCGTGCCGATCGCCGCCCTGTACACCGCCGCCGACGCCGCGGCCGCCCCCGTGCCCGGCCGCCCGGGGCTCGCCCCCCGCGTCCGCGAGGTGCGGCCCGAGGGGGAGGGCCTGGCGGGCTGGGACGTCCGGCAGCGGCACGCGCACCCCGACCCGGCCGTCACCCGGGAGGCCGTCCTCGCCGACCTGGAGAACGGCGCGACCTCGGTGTGGCTGGCGCTGGGCGCGGGCGGCCTGCCCGTCGCCTCCCTCGGCGAGGCGCTGCGCGGGGTCCTCCTCGACCTCGCGCCGGTCGTGCTGGACGCCGGGGAGCGGACCGCCGAGGCCGCCGAGGCGTTCCTCGCGCTGGTCACCGAGCAGGGCAAGGCGGCCGAGGCCGCCGGGAACCTGGGCGCCGACCCGCTGGGCCTGGCCGCCCGCACCGGCGCCGCCGTCCCGGTCGGGCCCGCCGCCGAGCTGGCCGTCCGGGTCGCCCGCGAGTTCCCCAGGCTGCGCGCCCTCACCGTGGACGGCACCGTCCACCACGACGCGGGCGGCGGCGACGCCGACGAGCTCGGCGCGGCCGTCGCCACCGGCGTCGCCTACCTGCGGGCCCTGACCGAGGCCGGGCTGAGCGTGGACGAGGCGTTCGCGCAGATCGAGTTCCGCCTCGCCGTCAACGCCGACCAGTTCCTGTCCATCGCCAAGCTGCGCGCCCTGCGCCGCCTGTGGACGCGGGTGGCCGAGGTCGGCGGGGCGGCCGAGGGCACCGTCGCGCAGGTGCACGCCGTCACCTCCTCGGCGATGATGACGCGCCGCGACCCGTGGGTGAACATGCTGCGCACCACCGTCGCCTGCTTCGCCGCCGGGGTCGGCGGCGCGGACGCGGTCACCGTCCAGCCGTTCGACGCCCGCCTCGGCCTGCCCGACGACTTCGCGCGCCGCATCGCCCGCAACACCCACACGCTGCTGCTGGAGGAGTCGAGCCTGGCGCGCGTGGTGGACCCGGCGGGCGGCTCCTGGTACGTCGAGCGCGTCACCGAGGACCTGGCGAACGCCGCCTGGACCTGGTTCACCGAGATCGAGAAGGCCGGGGGAGCGGCCGCCGCGCTGGAGTCCGGCCTGATCGCCGGGCGCCTCGCCGCCACCTGGGAGCGCCGCCGCAAGGACATCGCGCGCCGCAAGGCCCCGCTCACCGGGGTCAGCGAGTTCCCCAACCTGGCCGAGCGGCTGCCCGAGCGCGCGCCCGCGCCCGAACGGCCGGGCGGCGGGCTGCCCGTCGTCCGCTACGCCCAGGACTTCGAGGCGCTGCGCGACCGCTCCGACGCGCACGCCGAGGCCACCGGCGCCCGCCCCAAGGTGTACCTGGCCACGCTCGGCCCCGTCGCCGTGCACACCGCCCGCGCCTCCTTCGCCGCCAACCTGTTCCAGGCGGGCGGGATCGAGACCGTCAGCGGGCCGCCGGAGGACTTCGCCGCCTCCGGGGCGACGGTCGCGTGCCTGTGCTCCGGCGACAAGGTGTACGCCGAGCAGGCCGCCTCCGCCGCCCGCGCCCTCAAGGAGGCCGGGGCCGTGAAGGTGTGGCTGGCGGGCAAGGGCGACCACGACGGGGTGGACGCGCACGTCCACGCGGGCTGCGACGCGGTCGCGGTCCTGGAGACCACCCTCAGCGATCTGGGAGTGAACCGATGATCCCCGACTTCTCCGAGATCGGCCTCGGCCCGGCCGCCCCCGCCGGGCCGGCCGCCGAGCGGTGGCGCGCCGCCGTCGCCGAGGCCACCGGGCAGGCCCCCGAGGCGCAGACCTGGGACACCCCCGAGGGCATCGCCGTCAAGCCGCTCTACACCGGCGCCGACCTCGACGGCCTGGACTTCCTGGACACCCTGCCGGGCATCGCGCCCTACCTGCGCGGCCCCTACCCGGCCATGTACGCCACCCAGCCGTGGACGGTCCGGCAGTACGCCGGATTCTCCACCGCCGAGGAGTCCAACGCCTTCTACCGGCGCAACCTGGCCGCCGGGCAGAAGGGCCTGTCGGTCGCCTTCGACCTGGCCACCCACCGCGGCTACGACTCCGACCACCCGCGCGTGGCCGGGGACGTCGGCATGGCCGGGGTCGCCATCGACTCCATCTACGACATGCGCCAGCTGTTCGACGGCATCCCGCTGGACAGGATGAGCGTGTCGATGACCATGAACGGCGCGGTGCTGCCGGTCCTGGCGCTCTACATCGCCGCCGCCGAGGAGCAGGGGGTGGCGCCCGAGCGGCTCGCGGGCACCATCCAGAACGACATCCTCAAGGAGTTCATGGTCCGCAACACCTACATCTACCCGCCGGGCCCGTCGATGCGGATCATCTCCGACATCTTCGCGTTCACCTCGCAGCGGATGCCCAAGTACAACTCCATCTCGATCTCCGGCTACCACATCCAGGAGGCCGGGGCCACCGCCGACCTGGAGCTGGCCTACACCCTGGCCGACGGCGTGGAGTACATCCGGGCGGGCCGCGAGGCGGGCCTCGACATCGACGCGTTCGCGCCCCGGCTGTCGTTCTTCTGGGCGATCGGCATGAACTTCTTCATGGAGGTCGCCAAGCTGCGCGCGGCGCGCCTGCTGTGGGCGAAGCTGGTCAAGCAGTTCGACCCGCAGAACGCCAAGTCGCTCAGCCTGCGCACCCACTCGCAGACCTCCGGCTGGTCGCTGACCGCGCAGGACGTGTTCAACAACGTCGCGCGCACCTGCATCGAGGCCATGGCCGCCACGCAGGGCCACACCCAGTCGCTGCACACCAACGCGCTGGACGAGGCCCTGGCGCTGCCGACCGACTTCTCGGCCCGCATCGCCCGCAACACCCAGCTGCTGCTCCAGCAGGAGTCGGGCACCACCCGCACCATCGACCCGTGGGGCGGCAGCGACTACGTCGAGCGCCTCACCTACGACCTGGCCCGCCGCGCCTGGGGCCACATCGCCGAGGTCGAGGAGGCCGGCGGCATGGCCAAGGCCATCGACGAGGGCCTGCCCAAGCTGCGCATCGAGGAGGCCGCGGCCCGCACCCAGGCCCGCATCGACTCCGGCCGCCAGCCCGTCATCGGCGTCAACAAGTACCGGCCCGACGTCGAGGAGGACATCGAGGTCCTCAAGGTCGACAACGCCTCGGTGCGCGCCCAGCAGATCGAGAAGCTGCGGCGGCTGCGGGAGGAGCGCGACGAGGCCGACGTGCAGTCCGCCCTCAACGCCCTCAGCAAGGCGGCCGAGGCCGCCGAGAACGGCACGCGCGGCCCCGGCCTGGAGCAGAACCTGCTGGCGCTCGCCATCGACGCCGCCCGCGCCAAGGCCACCGTCGGGGAGATCTCCGACGCGCTGGAGCGCACCTACGGGCGGCACGCCGCGCAGATCCGTACCATCTCGGGCGTGTACCGCGAGGAGGCGGGTGAGGTGAGCGTCATCGAGCGGGCCCGCGCGGCGACCGCCGCGTTCGAGGACGCCGAGGGCCGCCGCCCGCGCATCCTGGTCGCCAAGATGGGCCAGGACGGCCACGACCGCGGCCAGAAGGTGATCGCCACCGGCTTCGCCGACCTCGGCTTCGACGTGGACGTGGGCCCGCTGTTCCAGACCCCGGCCGAGGTCGCGCTGCAGGCGGTCGAGGCCGACGTGCACGTGGTCGGAGTCAACTCGCTGGCGGCCGGGCACCTGACGCTGGTGCCCGCGCTGCGCGCCGAGCTGGCCGAGCTGGGCCGCGACGACATCATGATCGTGGTCGGCGGCGTCATCCCGCCGCAGGACTTCGCCGAGCTGCGCGCGGCCGGGGCCGCCGCGATCTTCCCGCCCGGCACCGTGCTGGCCGAGGCCGCCCTGGGGCTGCTGGAGGACCTCGCGAAGAAGCTGGGGCATGAGTAGGCCCGCCCTGGAGGACTACGTCGAGGGGGTGCGGGAGGGCTCCCGGGCGTGGATCGCGCGCGCGATCACGCTCGTGGAGTCGTCCCGCCCCGACCACGCCGAGCTGGCGCAGCGCCTGCTGGTGGAGCTGACCCCGCACACCGGCGGCGCGCGCAGGGTCGGCATCACCGGCGTGCCGGGCGTCGGCAAGTCCACCTTCATCGACGCGCTCGGCAGCGACCTGACCGGCGCCGGGCACAAGGTGGCGGTGCTGGCGGTGGACCCCTCCTCCACCCGCACCGGGGGCAGCATCCTGGGCGACAAGACCCGGATGCAGCGCCTCGCGGTCGACCCGAACGCCTTCATCCGGCCCTCGCCGACCGCGGGCACCCTCGGCGGCGTCGCCAAGGCCACCCGCGAGGCGATGGTCGTCATGGAGGCGGCCGGGTACGACGTGGTGCTGGTGGAGACGGTGGGCGTCGGGCAGTCGGAGACCACCGTGGCCGAGATGGTGGACTCGTTCCTGTTCCTCACCCTGGCCCGCACCGGCGACCAGCTCCAGGGCATCAAGAAGGGCGTGCTGGAGCTGGCCGACGTGATCGCGGTCAACAAGGCCGACGGCCCGCACCAACGGGAGGCCGAGAAGGCCGCCCGCGAGCTGGCCGGGGCGCTGCGGCTGCTGCGCAGCGACGAGCGCGTCCGGGACACGCCGGTGCTGACGTGCAGCGCGCGCGAGGGCACCGGGCTCGACGAGGTGTGGCGGCGGCTGGTGGACCATCAGGACCGACTGCGCGAATCCGGCGAACTGGACGAGCGGCGGCGGCGCCAGCAGGTCGGCTGGACCCGCCGGATGGTGCGCGACCGGCTGCTGGCCGAACTCGGCGCCCACCCGGCCGTCCGGGAGCTGGCCCCGGAGCTGGAGGCGCAGGTCGCGGCGGGGACGCTCACCCCGGCGCTGGCCGCCGAACGCATCCTGGCGGCCTTCACCCGCTGACCCCGTCCGCGGATTGCCCGAGATCGATAAGGCCGGGTCCCGGTCGCGGCGCACCCGCATCCGGTACAAAGTCCTGATGGACGTCATCGCGCTGGACGACCCGACGGACGCGCAGATCCGGCAGTGGCACGCCGTGCTGGCGGCGGTGCACGCCGCCGATCAGGCGGCCGACCTGGCCGGTGACCCCGCGCCCGACCTGGAGCAGACCACCGCCTGGCTGCTGGGCCCCGAGCAGGGCGGCCGCCAGCGGTTGTGGGCGGTCCCCGGCGCGGGCCGGGCAGGCGACGACGGCCGTGCCGACGATCGTTCCGGCGGGTTCGCGGCGGTGGCGGCGCTGCGGCTGCCGGGCGAGCCCGGCGCCGACCGCCCCGCCGAGATCGACATCCGGGTACGGCCCGAGCTGCGGCGGCGCGGCCTCGGCCGCGGCCTGCTGCGGGTGGCGGCCGCCGGGCTGCGCGCCGACGGCCGCTCCAGCGTGATCGCCCAGGTGCTCGCCGGGACCCCGGCGGTGCCGTTCCTGGAGTCGCACGGCTTCCAGTGCGTGCTGACGCTGCGCGGGCTGCTGCTGGACCTCGCCGACGTGCCGCCCGCGCGCGTGGCCGGGCTGCTGGCCGCCGGGCCCGCCGGCTACGACCTGGTCCGCTGGCGCGGCGTGGTGCCCGACGAGCACGCCGAGGCGCTGGCCCGCGCCAAGGACGCCATGGCCGACCTCGCCGAGTACGAGGGCGCGCCCTGGGACGCCCACCGGGTGCGCGAGATGGCCGAGATGGTCGCCAAGCGCGGCGACGACCTGTACACCATCGCCGCCGTCCGCGACGGCGGCATCGCCGGCTTCACCGAGATCGTGGTGCCCGCCGAGGGCGGCGAGCGCGCCGCCCAGTACGACACCGCCGTGGTGCCCGAGCACCGGGGGCGGCGGCTCGGCATCTGGGTGAAGGCCGCGATGCTGGAGTGGCTGCGCGCCGAGCGCCCCGAGGTCCGCGAGATCGAGACCGACAACGCCGGGGACAACGCGCACATGCTGGCGGTCAACGAGGAGCTGGGCTTCCGGCGGCAGCGCGAGTCGCGCGAGTACCAGGCGGCGGCCGCCGACCTGCCCGGCTGACCCGCGGGCGCCGCCCGTTCCGCCTGCCCCGGCCGCCCGCGCGGCGGCCTGAAAATGCCTTGCCGACCGCCCCGCGTGATCGGCACTCTGAGGATGCCTTCCGGAAATACCGGACGCCGGGGAATTCCCCGGCCATTCCTTCGTGGTTCAAGGGCCGAACGCCGCACCGTTAATGCGGAAATCCAGGTTCGAATCCTGGCGGGGGAGCGGGCGTGACGGGCAGGAGGTGACCCGATGCACGTGCTCGTTCTGAACGCATCGTACGAGCCGTTACAGAAAGTGGACCTGCGGCACGCCATCCGCATGCTGGTGCGCGAGGTGGCGGTCGTCGAGGAGGCCGAGGAGGGCCGCACCATCGGCCGCTACCCGGTGCCGAGGGTGCTGCGGCTGGTCCGCTACGTGGCGATGCGCTGGCGGCACGGCCGGCGCCCGCCGTGGAGCAAGCGCGGCGTCTACCTGCGCGACCGCGGCCTGTGCGGCTACTGCGGCGGGCGCGGCCACACCATCGACCACGTGCATCCGCAGTCGCGCGGCGGCGGCGACACCTGGGAGAACACCGTCCTGGCGTGTGGGAAATGCAATAACAGAAAAGGGAACCGGACGCCGGAGGAGGCCGGGCTGCGGCTGCGCGCCGAGCTGCGCGTGCCGCGCTGGGAGGAGCTGGTCGGCCTGCGCTGAGCAGGCCGGAGCCGGGCCGCACAAGGCCGGGGGAGGCGAACGGGCCGGACCGCGCACGCGCGGTCCGGCCTTCGTTTTGCCGCTAATACCGCCAATGAGTAGTGCTCGCGTGACTCTGCGTATTTTATCAACCATGAGTGACGAAATGGCCGATTGTGGTAGCGTGCCGCCAATCTTCGGGATGGTGTTTAAGGAGTGTTCAGTGGCGGCCCACGACCGGAAACGACGCTTCACCCGGCTGCGCTCGGCCCGCGGCCGCGGCGCGGCGGTAGCGCTCGTCCTGGCGGGCACGGCCCTGTTCCCCCACGCGTCCGGCGCGGCGGCCCTGCCGATGGAGCCGAAGAAGGACACCAAGAAGGAGTACGCCAAGCTCAAGAAGCGCGCGGACGCCCTGGCCAAGGAGTACCGCGGCGAGCTGATCTCCCTTGAGGAGGCCAAGAAGGCCGCCCTCCGCGCCGACGCCGACGCCGACCGGCTGACCGCCGAGTACGACCGGGCCCGCGCCGAGGTGGGCCGGATGGCCGCCAGCAGCTACATGACCGGCAGCATGGACACCATCCCCATGGTCACCGCCGACGACCCGGGCAGCGCGATCCGCGCCGCCTCCATGGTCGAGCACCTGGCCCGCAACAACAGCATGCGCATCGCGGACCTGCGCACCCTGTCGACCAAGGCCGACCAGTCGCAGAAGAACGCCGAGAAGAAGCTCGCCGAGGTCAAGAAGGAGATCGAGGACCTGGAGAGCCAGCGCGCCCGGGTCAAGAAGCTCCTGGTCAAGTACAAGCCCGAGGCCCCGCCCGGTTCGGGCGGGTCGGCGGGCGGCGGCTCGGGCCGCCCCGACGGGGTGAGCGGCACCAAGTCGCCCATCATCGGCAACTCGATGACCTCCCGGATGCGCACGGTGCTGCTGGCGGTGGACGGCAAGTTCGGCCCGTTCCCCGCCATCGGCTGCGCCCGGCCCGGCGACCCCCAGGACCACGGCTCGGGCCGCGCCTGCGACTTCATGGAGAGCAGCGGCGGCAGGATGCCCAGCGGCTCGGCCACCGCGCACGGCAACGCGGTGTCCCAGTACCTGATCAGCAACGCCTCCAGCCTGGGCATCAAGTACATCATCTGGCGGCAGCGCATCTACGACATGCGCGGCAGCGGCGGCTGGAAGACGATGTCGGACCGCGGCAGCATCACCCAGAACCACTACGACCACGTCCACGTGTCGGTCCTGTAGCCCGGCCCGCGGTCGGCGGCGGCCGGCGTCAGCGGCCCGGCGCGTGGAGCCCGACGACCCGCCCCTCGCCGGCCGAGCGCTGGGCCGCCTCGATGACCTCCAGGCCCGCGATCGCGTCGGCCAGCGTGACCGGCGGCGGGCCTCCGCCGCGCAGGGCGCGGGCCACCCCGGCGTAGAAGTCCTGGTAGGCGCCCGGCAGCGTCGGCTCGGGGCGCTCGTCGCCGGGGACGCCCAGCAGGCCGTAGGACTCCGGCGGCATCTCGCCCCAGTCCGGGTCGGCGGGGGTGCGGCCCTCGCGCAGGGCGTCCTCCTGGCCGTCCATGCCGTGCACGGTGTACCCGGCCTCGCTGCCCAGCACGCGGAAGCGCGGGCCCAGCGCGGCCGCGGTCGCGCTCATCCACAGGTGCGAGCGGACGCCGCCCGGGTGGGCCAGCGCGACGAACACGTCGTCGGGCGCGGCGGCCCCGGCGCGGCGGACGTCGATCTCGGCGTAGACGGTCTCGGGGCGGCCGAACAGCAGGACCGCCTGGTCGATGAGGTGGGATCCCAGGTCGTAGAGGATGCCCCCGGCGTCGCGCGGGTCGGCGCTCTCCTTCCAGCCCGCCTTGATCCGGGGCCGCCAGCGCTCGAAGCGGGACTCGAAGCGCTGGACCTCGCCGAGACGGCCCGCGCGGGCGAGGCCCGCCACCGTGCGGAAGTCGCCGTCCCAGCGCCGGTTGTGGAACGGGAACACCGGCAGGCCCCGCACCGCGCTGAGCGCCGCCAGCGAGCGGGCGTCGGCCGCGGTGGCCGCCACCGGCTTGTCCAGGACCACCGGCAGGCCCGTGGTGAGCGCGGTGCGGGCCAGCGGGACGTGCTGGCGGTTGGGCGCCGTCACCACGACCAGGTCGTAGGCGCCGGTCGTCTCCCACAGCCGGTCGGCGCTGTCGAGCACCTTGGCGTCGGGGTGGCGGGCCCGCACGGCCTCCTGCCGCTCGGGGTTGCCGGTCACCACCGCCGCCAGGCGCAGCTCCGGCGCCGAGGAGATCAGCGGGGCGTGGAACACCGAGCCCCCGGTGCCGTATCCGATGAGTGCAACACGCAGAGTCATGGTCCGATCATCCCTGATGAGGGGCGGGGCGCTCGGCGTCAGGTCCGGCGATGCGCGGTGATCGCCGCAGGCCGTACGCTGGCCCGGTGGGGAAGGGGACAGCGTTGGCCAAAGCCGTGATCATGACCGTGGACGACGATCCGGGGGTGTCCCGGGCGGTGGCGCGCGACCTGCGCCGCCGGTACGCCGAGGACCACCGGATCGTGCGCGCCGAGTCCGGGCGGCAGGCCCTGGAGGCGCTGCGCGAGCTGAAGCTGCGCGGCGACGAGGTCGCGGTGCTGCTGGCCGACCACCGGATGCCCGAGATGAACGGCGTGGAGTTCCTGGAGCAGGCCATGGACCTGTACCCGAACGCCCGGCGCGTCCTGCTGACCGCCTACGCCGACACCGACGCCGCGATCCGCGCCATCAACGTGGTCGACCTGGACCACTACCTGCTCAAGCCGTGGAACCCGCCGGAGGAGAAGCTCTACCCGGTGCTGGACGAGCAGCTGGACGCCTGGCGGCGCGCCGAGCGGTGGCGCCCCCAGGAGCTGCGCGTGGTGGGGCACCGCTGGTCCTCGCGCTCCTACGAGGTGCGCGACTTCCTGGCCCGCAACCAGGTCCCCTACACGTGGGTGCTGGACACCTCCGCCGAGGGCGTCGAGCTGCTGAAGGCGGCCGGGTCGGCGGAGCTGCCGCTGGTGGTCACCGCCGACGGCGGCACGCTGCCCGCGCCCTCGGACGCCGAGCTGGCGTCGGCGGTGGGCCTGTCCACCACGCCGGTCGCCGACTTCTACGACCTGGTCGTGATCGGCGGCGGGCCCGCCGGGCTCGGCGCGGCGGTGTACGGCGCCTCCGAGGGGCTGCGCACCGTGCTGATCGAGCGGCACGCCTCCGGCGGCCAGGCCGGGCAGAGCTCGCGGATCGAGAACTACCTCGGCTTCCCCGACGGGGTGTCGGGCGCGCAGCTGGCCGACCGGGCCCGCCGGCAGGCCGAGAAGTTCGGCGCCGAGCTGACCACCACCGGCGAGGTCGTCGGGCTGGAGGAGCGCGGCGGGGCCCGCGTGGTGCGGCGGGCCGACGGCGGCGAGATCGCCGCGCACGCGGTGATCCTGGCGACCGGGGTGTCCTACCGCAGGCTGGAGGCGCCGGGCGTGGAGGAGTTCGCCGGCCGCGGCGTCTACTACGGCGCCGCCCCCGCCGAGACGCCCGCCTGCGCCGGCGACGAGGTCTACGTCGTCGGCGGCGCCAACTCGGCCGGCCAGGCGGCGGTGAACCTGTCCAAGGTCGCCTCGCGGGTGCACGTCCTGGTGCGCTCGGACGGGCTGCGGAAGTCGATGTCGTCCTACCTCATCGACCAGATCGCCGCCATCGGCAACATCGAGGTCCACCCGCACACCACGGTCGCCGGCGGGTCCGGCAGCGACCACCTGGAGCGGCTCACCCTGCGCGGCCCGGACGGCGAGCGCGAGGTCGCCGCGCACTGGCTGTTCGTGTTCATCGGCGCCGAGCCGCGCACCGACTGGCTGGAGGGCGTGGTCGAGCGCGACGCGCACGGCTACCTGCTCACCGGCCCCGACCTGCGCCCGGCCGACCGCGACGGGCCCCGCCCGGCGCGCGCCCCCTACTTCCTGGAGACCAGCCTGCCCGGGGTGTTCGCGGCGGGCGATGTGCGGGCCGACTCGATCAAGCGGGTCGCCTCGGCGGTCGGCGACGGCGCGATGGCGGTCGCCATGGTGCACCGGTACCTGGAGCGCCCGTGAATCAGATCACCACCGACGAGCTGCGCGGGCTGTTCCTGTTCGAGGACCTGTCGCAGGACCGGCTGGAGTGGCTGACCGAGTACGGCGCGGTGCGCGCCTACCCCGAGGGCGCCGACATCTGCGAGCAGGGCGACCCGGCCGAGTCCTTCTTCGTCCTGCTGGAGGGCGAGGTCGCGCTGCTGACCCTGATGCAGGGCCACCAGGTCGAGACGACCCGGTCGGACCAGCCCGGCGTGTACGGCGGCGCGGTCCAAGCCTACATCGGCGACCGCATCGAGCAGCGGTACCAGCACACGATGCGCGCGACGCGGCCCACCCGGGTGTTCGCGCTGCCCGCCCGCAAGTTCGGCATGGCGGTCCGCAAGTGGTTCCCGATGGCGACCCACCTGCTGGAGGGGGTCTTCTTCGGCATGAACACCGCCCGCCGCGTGCTGGACCAGCGCGAGCGGCTGACCGCGCTCGGCACCATCACCGCCGGGCTCACCCACGAGCTGAACAACCCGGCCGCCGCCGCCTCCCGCGCCACCGCCGAGCTGGGCGACCGGATGCTGCGCGCGCAGCGGCGGCTCGCCGACCTGGCCGCCGACGGCGTGGACTGCGAGCGCATCGGCGAGCTGGTGTCGCTGCGCGAGCGGATGCGCGCCGTCCCCAGGCCGCCGGTCGCGCGCGGCCCGCTGGAGACCAGCGACGCCGAGGACGAGCTGGGCGACTGGCTGGAGGAGCACGGCCTGGACGACGCCTGGGACCTGGCGCCGTCCCTGGTCGGCGCGGGCGTCGGCCTCGCCGAGGCCGAGGAGGTCGCGCGGGTCGCCGGGGACCGGCTGCCGGCCGCGGTGCGCTGGCTGGCGGAGGTGCTGGAGGCCGCCGAGCTGCAGGCCGAGATCACCGAGGCCGTCGGCCGCATCACCGCGCTGCTGGACTCGGCCCGGCAGTACTCCCAGCTCGACCGGGCCCCCTACCAGCGCGCCGACCTGCGCGACCTGCTGGACAGCACGCTCACCATGCTGCGCCGCAAGATCGGCGAGAGGGTGCGGGTGGTCACCGATTACGACCCGGACCTGCCGCCGGCGCCGGTGTACGCCGCCGAGCTGAACCAGGTGTGGACCAACCTCATCGTCAACGCCCTGTACGCCATGGGAGGCGAGGGCACCCTGACGGTGCGCACCCGGCGCGAGAACGGCACGGCGGTCGTCGAGATCCGCGACACCGGCGGGGGCGTTCCCGAGGACGACCTGAGCCGGATCTTCACGCCGTTCTTCACCACCAAGCCGGTCGGCGAGGGCACCGGCCTCGGCCTGGACATCTCCTGGCGGATCGTGGCCGACCGGCACGGCGGCGACATCCGGGTGGAGTCCCGGCCGGGCGACACCCGCTTCCAGGTGCGGCTGCCGCTCACCGAGCCCGAGACGGCGCCCGAGCCGGCGGAGGAGAAGGCGGCGGAGGAGCCGGCCGAGGGCGGGGCGCCCTGACCGGGGCTCAGCGGCGGCCGAACGCCAGCCCGTAGCCCGGCCCCGACAGCCGGTAGACGTCGCCGCGCCCCCACCCGAGCACCTGGAAGCGCACCTTGACCGCGTGCACCCGGTGCCCGGTCAGGTCGGCCATCATCTTCTCCGACAGGTCGATGATGGCCGGTATCTCGTGCTGGGCGACGGCCCACGCGGCGGGTCCGAAGTCCTCGACCACGCCGACCGTGCTCTTGCCGCCGTAGGTGACCCGCACCCGGGTGCCGAGCGGCCAGTACGGGCTGGCGATCGTGTCGTAGGACATGCGCGCGCCGCGCGCGGTGGCCCGGTCCCAGAACGAGGTGGCCGTCGCGAGCCCGGCGGGCAGGTCGCGGCCGCCGGACTCGGGGCGGACCGGCAGCCGCAGCTGCGAGTAGCCGCCGCTCTGGCCGCGCGGCGGCGTGACGCCGAAGGCCGCCAGCGGGCTCAGCGCGTCGGCGGCGGGCGCGTGCCGGGCCTGCGGCCCCAGGTCGGCCCGCGGCCCCTGCAGCGCCAGCGCGGCGGCCGCGCCGCCGACCAGCAGGCTGGTGGCGATCGGCGCGACCAGCAGCGTGAAGGTGCCGCGCCGCCCGGCGCGGCCGGGCCCCGGGGCCGGCTCCGGCGGCGCCGCGGGGGCGGGCGCGTCGAAGTCGAGCAGGAGCCGGCGCAGGTGGTCGGCCACCGCGCGCGGCGGCATCTCCAGCAGCTCGGCCAGCCGGTCGGTGTAGCGGCCCTGCACGAGCAGGCCCAGCACGTACCGCTCGACGGGGGTCAGCTCGACCTGGTTGTGCCGCAGGACGCGGGTGTCGCGCTGCCCGGCGGCCACCTCGGCCGGCGGCTCGGGCGGATCGTCGGCCCGCACCACGAGCCGTGTGAGCCGGACCAGCTGGTCGGCGGCCTCCCGCGCCGGCGTGTTCACCGCGTCCTCCCCCGTTCCCGGCCGCCCGCCGGTCGCCCGGCCCCGCTCCGCCACCGGTGGACACGCACAGTAGTCGATCGGTGGCGGCATGGAGTCTAGAGTGTCGGCCGGGGCGAGGAAAGGCTCTTGGGGGCAAAGCCGCGGATCCGGCTTTCCCGCAGGTGAGAGAGGTGATACCGGCGGGTTCGCAACATCTGGGGCCGGGGCGGGTTTCCCCGGGGATCACGCGGTCGCGCCGGCGGCGCGCTCACCGTCCGGAGCGCCCTCCCCGGCGCGGGCGCGCCGCACGAAGGCCACCGCGGTCAGCGCCGCGAGCCCGTACATCGGCAGCGTGTAGACCGCCGGCGGCACCGCCATCGCCGCGTTGCCCAGCACGCTCAGCGCGACGGTGATGGCGAGCGTGACGTTGTGCAGGCCGATCTCCATCGCCGAGGCGATCGCCTGCCGCGGCTCCACCCGCAGCAGCCGCGACGCCCAGTAGCCGGTGGCCAGGCTCAGCGCGCAGAACAGCGTGGTGATCAGGCCCACCTCGGCCAGGCTGTCCAGCAGCCGGGCGCGCTCCTGGTAGGCCACGCCCACCGTCATCGCCACCAGCACCGCGATCGACATGCCCTTGACCGGCCGGTCCATCCGCGCGGCGAAGCCCGCCGCCCGGTGCCGCACCGCCATGCCGAGCGCGGCGGGCACCAGCACCAGGCCGATCACCTGCACGACCTTGCCGGTCTGCATCCCGACCTCGCCGCCCGCCATGAAGTGCTCCAGCGCGAAGCCCACCACCAGCGGCAGCGTGAACAGCGCCAGCACCGAGTTGACGGCGGTCAGCGTGATGTTGAGGGCCACGTCCCCGCCCGCCAGGTGGCTGAACAGGTTCGCGGCCGTGCCGCCGGGCGCCGCGGCCAGCAGCATCATCCCCACCGCCATCTCCGGGGCCAGCGCGAACGCCTTGACCAGCGCGAAGCACACCAGCGGCAGCAGCAGGACCTGGCAGACCAGGGCGATCAGCACCGCGCGCGGGCGGCGCGCGATCCGGGCGAAGTCGGCCGGGGTCAGCGTCAGGCCCAGCCCGAACATGATCAGGGCGAGGGCGGCCGGAAGCAGGACGGTGGTCGCGAACGTCTCTTGCACGCGGGTCCTTCGGGGGAGGCGGGCAGGGGGACGGGCCGGGCGGCGCGCCGCCCGGCCCCGCTCCCGCCGCTACTCGAACAGGTCGGGCTGCTCGCGGGTGATCTGGTCGTACAGCGGCTGGTAGTTGATCCAGCCGACCAGGTCGTTGCCGATCTGCTGGTGGGTGAGCACGGCGTTGTCGTGCTCGATCGGCACCACCTGCCCGGCGGCCTTGGCCAGCAGCTGCACCTGGCACGAGCGCTCCATGGTGATGAACCACCAGGCGGCCGCGTCCACGCTGTCGCCGACCGTCAGCAGGCCGTGGTTGCGCAGGATGACGGCCTTGGAGTCGCCGAGGGCGGCGGCGATGCGCTTGCCCTCCTCCAGGTCGGTGACCACGCCGGTGTAGTCGTCGAACAGGCCGTGGTCCTGGTAGAAGGCGCACACGTCCTGGGTGATCGGCTCCAGCTTCTGGCCGAGCGCGGAGATCGCGCGCCCGTGGGTGGAGTGGCTGTGCGCGGCGGCGACCACGTCGGGCCGGGCCTGGTGCACCTGGGAGTGGATGGCGAAGGCCGCCTCGTTGACCGGGTAGCGGCCCTCGACGACCTTGCCCTCGTGGTTCACCAGGATCAGGTCGCTCACCCGGATGTGCTTGAACGACATGCCGAACGGGTTCACCCAGAAGTGGTCGGTGCGCTCGGGGTCGCGGGCGGTGATGTGCCCGGCCACCCCCTCCTCGAAGCCGAACTTCCCGAAGATCCGCAGGGCCGCGGTGAGGCGCTCCTTGCGGTGCCGGCGCTCGTCCTCGACGTTGTCGAAGGAGGGCGGCAGCCGGAAGATCAGATCGGTGGCGAGGCCGTCCAGGAACTTCTCTTCGTCGGACACGGCCGTCTCCTTTCATCGTTGTCCGCCACCACCAAACCCCATCGTCCGCACGCCCGCCTAGGGTGGCAGAATCCAAGCGACGAGAGGCCGGTTGTCCGCGACGGACAACCGCCTGCCGGGCGCGGGAGAGGGGACGCCGGATGGAGCAGCCCGCCGACGAGCCGTTCCTGGCGCTGCTGACCGCGCTGAGCGGGGACGCGGCGCTGATGGAGACGACCGTGGTCGCCGCCCGCACCCAGTCCGACCTGGTCGCGGCGCTGCCCGCCGAGGAGACCCGGCGGCACACCCACGCCCTGGTGCTGGGCGTGCTGGCCGCGCTGCGCGACGGCGGCGAGCCCGGCCCCGCCGCGCTGGCGGCGGCCGAGTCGCTGGGCTCGGACCGGGCCCGGCAGGGCGTGCCGGTCGCCGACTTCCTGGACGGCTTCCAGGCCGGCCGCACCCATCTGGTGCACGCGCTGGTCGAGGAGGGCCGCCGCCGGGGCGTGCCGGACGGCGCGCTGCTGGCGGGCGTCACCCGCATCGACGCGATCACCACCGTGCTGGTGCGGCGCATGGTGCACGCCCACCGCGTCGCCGAGCTGGAGATGGCCCGCACCACCCGCGAGGGCGACCTGCAGATGTTGCGGCGGCTGCTGCACGGCGAGCCGGTCCCGGTGCCCGCGCCGCTGGACCCGGACACCGCCTACCACTGCGTGGTCTCCGACGTCAGCGACCCGGCGGTCGCGGGCCGCCTGGAGACCGCGCTGACCGCCGCCGGACCGGGCCTGTGCGGGCTGATCGACGGGCGGCTGGCGGCGCTGGTGGTCCGGCTGCCCGACCCGCCGCCGGACGGCCCGCTGCTGGTGGCCGCGCCGCCCGCGCCGCCCGCCGGGGTCGCGGCCCGCTACGCGCTGGGCCGCCGCGCCCTGGCCGCCGGCGCCGCCGCCGGCCTCACCGGACTGCGCCGGCTGACCGACCTCGCGCTGCTCACCGTCACCGAGGCCGACCCCGAGCTCGGCCGCCTGCTGGCCGCCGGGCTGCTGGACGGCCTGGACCCCGCCGAGCCCTTCCACCGCGAGCTGGCCGAGACCGCGCTCGCCTACCTCGACCGCGGCGGCCGCATCGAGCCCACCGCCGCCGCCCTCCACGTGCACGGCAACACCGTCAAGTACCGGCTGCGGCGGCTCCAGGAGATCACCGGCCGCTCCCTCACCGACCCCGGCGGCGGCCCCGCCGTCCCCTACGCCGCGCACTGGTGGTGGGCGCTGCGGCGCTGGCTGTCGGGATGATGTGGTGGAGTGGGGCGGAACCGCGGACGAGGGGGAGAGCAGATGACCGGACCGCGCATCGGCGCCGTGATGTGGCCCGTGCAGTCCTGGCCCGAGAGCAGGCGGCTGTGGGAGCGGGCCGAGGAGCTCGGCTTCGACACCGCGTGGGTGTACGACCACACCGCCTGGCGGGGCCACACGCCCTGGCACGACGCCTACACGACGCTGGCGGCGGTGGCCGCGACCACCGCCACGATCCGGCTGGGCACCCTGGTGACCTCGCCGAACTTCCGGCACCCGGTCCCCACCGCGCACGCCGCCAGGACCATCGACGACATCAGCGGCGGCCGCCTCACGCTCGGCATCGGCTCCGGCGGCAGGTCGGCGACCTCCGACGGCGGCCTGCTGGGCGGCCCGGAGTGGAGCCCGGGGGAGCGCGCCGACCGCTTCGAGGAGTGGGCCGATCTGATGGACCGGCTCCTGCGCGGCGGTGAGACCACCTACGAGGGCGCCCACTACGCGGCCCGCGGGATGCGCACCGACCCCGGCTGCGTGCAGCGGCCGCGCGTCCCGTTCATGATCGCCGCGACGGGGCCGCGCGGGATGCGGCTGGCCGCCCGGCAGGGCGCGGGCTGGGTCACCACCGCCAACGACCCCCGCACCGGAGACCCGCAGGAGACGGTGCGCCGCCAGACCGCGCTGCTGGAGGAGGCGTGCGCCGCCGAGGGCCGCGACCCGGCCGAGGTGCGGCGGCTGCTGCTGACCGGCTTCACCGGCGAGCCGTGGCTGGAGTCGCCCGAGGCGTTCGCCGACCTCGCCGGGCGCTACGCCGAGCTCGGCGTCACCGACATCGCCGTGCACTGGCCGCGCCCCGGCACCGACTGGGACGCCGACGCGAAGGTCTTCGAGGCGATCGCCCCGGCCGCGTGATGAGCGGTGTCGGCTACCTGGCGGCCTTCCTCGGCGGGACGCTGGCGCTGGTCAGCCCCTGCAGCGCCCTGCTGCTGCCGGCGTTCCTCGCCTACTCGGTCGCCGACCCGGCCCGGCTGCTGGCCCGCACGGGCGTCTTCGCCGCGGGCCTCGCCACCACCCTGGTCCCGCTCGGCGCGGCGAGCGGCGCGGCGGGGCGGCTGCTGAGCGGCCACCGCGCGGAGCTGGTCACGGCCGGCGGCCTGCTGGTGATCGCGCTGGGCATCGCGCAGGTCATCGGCCTGGGCTTCGCGCCGCGCCGCGCGTCGGCCGCCGCCGGGCGGCTGCGGCCCTCCTCGCTGACCTCGGCGTACCTGCTCGGCACCGTCTACGGTCTGGCCGGGTTCTGCGCGGGCCCGATCCTGGGCTCGATCCTCACCGTGGCGGCGGTCGGCGGCGGCCCCGTCTACGGCGGGCTGCTCATGGCGATGTACGCGCTGGGCATGGCGCTGCCGCTGTTCGCGCTGGCCGCGCTCTGGGAGCGCTTCGACCTCGGCCGCCGCCGCTGGCTGCGCGGCCGCGCCGTCGCGGTGGGGCGGCTGAGGCTGCACACCACCTCGCTGCTGTCGGGCGCGCTGTTCATCGCCCTCGGCGCGCTGTTCCTGGCCACCGACGGCACCGCGGCGCTGCCGGGCCCGCTGGACGCCGACCGCGAGGTCGCGCTGGAGCAGCGGGTCCGCGACCTCGGCGGGGCCGTGCCGGACGTGGCGTTCGTCCTGGTCCTCGCCCTGGTCGTCGCCGGAGCGTGGTGGCTCCGCCACCGTCGGTCCCGTTCGCCGGACCGGGGCGGGGTCCGGGTGCGATGATCTGATCCATGCCTTATGTTCTGCTCGGCCTGGCCATCGTCTGCGAAGTGACCGCGACGTTGTCGATGCGGGCCTCTGAGGGGTTCTCCAAGTTCGGCCCGTCGGCGCTGGTGGTGGTCGGCTACCTGGTCTCGTTCTTCTTCATGGCCAAGGCGCTGACCTCGTTGAACGTGGGCCCGGTCTACGCGATCTGGTCGGCGCTCGGCACCGTGGGCGCGTTCGTGGGCGGGGCGCTGCTGTTCGACGAGCCGGTGCGGCCGCTCGGCATCGTCGGCGCGGTCATCGTGGTCGTCGGCATCATCGTGATGAACCTGGGCGGCGACGTCAGCCACGGGTGAGGCGCGAGCGCCGCGTGTACTCCTGCCCGAGCGCGAACAGCAGCCAGGTGAGCGCGCTCGCGTCGTCCACGATCCCGAGCGGCAGCAGGAAGTCGGGCACCAGGTCGATCGGCGACACGATGTAGACGACCGCCGCGACCATCGCCGCGATCCGGCCCTTGCCGGTGCGGTACTCCAGCGCCGTGCCGGGCACCCGGCGCGCACGGCGCAGCCGCGCGATCCCGGCGATCAGCAGCACCGCGCCGGCCAGCAGCGCGGCCACGCCCCAGGCGGTGCGGTGGACGACGAACGTCAGCACCACCCCCGCGACGACCAGACCCAGCCCGATCACCACCGGTCCGGCCCGCTTCATGCCGCCTCCCCTTCGCCTCGCCCGGACACCTGCCGCCTCCGGTATTGCCCACCAGGGCCGTTCCACTCCCCGACCGCGAGCCCGGCCGCGAATCCCCAGGTCAGCGCCGTGGATCTCCTGAACGACACCGGCGACCCCCTGCCCGCGGCGACCCGCCCGCGACACTCCGCCGTCACGCAGACCGCCGCCACCCGAGCCGCCGCCACTCGATGCGCCGCCACCTGAGCAGCCGTCACCCGAGGCGCCATCACCCGGGCCGCCATCACCCGGGCCGCCGTCATCCGAGCCGTCGCCACCCGAGCCGCCATCACCTGAGCCGCCGCCACTCGGTGCGCCGTCACCCGGGCCGCCGCCATCACCCGGATCGCCGCCAGCCCGATCGCCGTGAAGCGTTCGTTGTCATCCCGGCCGCCGTCATGCGGAGATCGTCACCCGCCGTTCCCCGTGCTCGGCCAGCAGTTCGGTCGGGGTGCAGCCCGCCAGGGCGCGGAACTCGCGGTTGAGGTGGGCCTGGTCGTAGTAGCCGCAGGTCAGGGCCAGCTCCGCGCGAGGTGGCGCGCCCCGGGTGAGCAGGCCGACCGCGCGGTCGAACCGCAGCACCCGTGCCGTCACCTTCGGCGACAGCCCCACCTGCGCGCGGAACCGGCAGGCCAGATGGCGGCGGCTCCAGCCCACCTCGGCCGCCAGCTCCGCCACCGGGACGCGGCCGGCGCCGCGGCTCAGCAGGTCCCACGCCCGCGCCACCTCGGGATCGGGAACGGGGCCGCGCTCCAGCCGGTCCAGCAGGAAGCGGTCCAGCAGCGCGAAGCGCGCCTCCCAGCAGGGGGCCGCGTCGAGCCGCTCGACCAGCGCGGCGGCGCCGGGGCCGAGCAGGTCGGTCAGGCAGGCGGCCGAGTTGGCCAGCTCGCCCTGCGGCACGCCGAGCAGCGTGTAGGCGCCCAGCGGGGTCAGGTCGAGCTGCACGCCGCGCTGCCCGCCCGGGTGCGCGTACAGGCCGGGGCCGTCGTACAGGCCGGTCGCGAACGAGCCGTAGGAGACGCCGCCCGACCGGTCGCCGGGGACCTCCAGGTACATCGGCGGACCCAGGTTGACGATCACCACGGTGGTGCGGGACGGCAGCGTGCGCACCCGGGACGGGGCGGCGACGTCCTCGCGGTAGCCGTCGTAGGAGCGCAGGAACGGCCGCAGCGCCGGGTGCGGCGGTGCGGTCGCCATCCGCCAGCCGTCCCGGTGGCCGAACACGACGCGCCGGTCGTCCATGCGGGCAGTGTCGCACCCGGGTACGACAGGACCGGGCCGCCGCCCGTGCGCCTACTCGTACATCTGGCCGCACACCGCGATGCGCGCCAGGTCGGCCCACGACATCGTGGCGATCTCGCGGACGTAGGAGCGGGCGGGCGGCTCGCCGGGGCCGCCCGGCAGCGGCACCCGCGCGCCGTCGGCGGCGTCCCAGCCGCCCAGGCTGCCGGCGACCGCGCACTCCAGGTAGGTGGCCGGGTCGAAGTTGTACCAGGTCACCGGGGTGGCGCGGCGCCCGGTGCCGGGCGGGCGCGGGGCCCGCACCCCGAACCGGGCGCGCGGGCCGGGCGGGGCGGCCAGGAAGTCCTCCAGGTCGGCGATCTGCGACAGCAGCACCCGCTCCCAGTCGGCGTACCCCTCGGGCTCGTCGCCGGGCAGCGACAGGTCGCGCGCGCTCCAGGCGGGGTCGTACTCGGCGGGCGGGACGGTCGCGGCGGCCGCGAACATCGCCGCGACCTCGTCGGGTTCGAGGTCGGCGCGCGCGCTCAGCGGCGCGCTCACCTTCCACAGCGCGCGCAGGAACGCCGACAGCGACCACGACGCCGAGCGCGCCTGCTGGCCGAGGTGCAGGAAGTGCAGGTACAGGTCGCGGTTGGTGCGCACGGCCGGGCCCGGCGGGCCGGCCACCCAGTACATCTGCTTGTGGACGACGCCGCTCTCCATCACCAGCACCTGGGCCAGCGCGGAGATCCGCGAGTCGTGGGTGGTCATGTGGTGCTCGTCGCCGTTGTCGTCCTGGCGCATGACGTCCCACGTGTGCATCCGGCCCCTCCACGGTCGGCGATGCGTCGGCTCACGCCCCGCGCAGAGAGTGTCCCATTTCGCCGCGCGGCCGCCAGTAGCGGACGTGTCACTTTCGGGCCTCGAAGTCCTGCCCCCGCCGCAGACTTCCTCCCGGCCGCGTGCGGGCGCGGCCGGGAGGAAGCGGGCCCAGGTCAGCCCTTGGCGCGGTGCAGCACCTGGAGCTCGGTGAAGCCGTACAGGCCCCACGGCCCGTTCTCGACGCCGACGCCGCTCCACTTGAAGCCGCCGAACGGCTGGTGCGGCGCGAGCGCCAGGTGGGTGTTGGCCCAGGCGGTGCCGCAGTCGAGCCGCGCGGCGACCTCGGCGGCGCGCTCGGGGTCGCCGCTCCACACCGAGCCCGACAGGCCGAAGTGGGTGCCGTTGGCGCGGGCGAGGGCCTCGTCCAGGTCGCGGTAGGCGATGACCGGCAGCGCCGGGCCGAACTGCTCCTCGTCCACGATGCGGGCACCGTCGGCGACGTCGGCGAGGATCGTGGGCTCGAAGAAGTAGCCGGGCCCGTCCACCGCCTTGCCGCCCGCCGCCGCGCGCGCCCCGCCCGCGACGGCCTCGGCGACCAGCTCGCCGACCCGCTCGAACTGCGGCCGGTTGTTGATCGGGCCGTACTGCACGCCCTCGGCGAAGCCGTCGCCGACCTTCGCCGCGCGGGCCCGGTCCGCCAGCGCCTCGACCACGTCCGCGTACAGCGCCTCGGGCACGTACACCCGCTTGATCGCCGAGCAGACCTGGCCGTTGTTCTGGAACGCCGCGCCGAACAGCTTGTCGGCGACCGCGGCGGGGTCGGCGTCGTCCAGCAGGATCGCCGGGTCGTTGCCGCCGAGCTCCAGCGTGACGCGCTTGAGGTCGGGGGCGGCGGAGGCGGCCACGCGCTTGCCGGTGGCGACGCTGCCGGTGAAGCTGATCTTGCGGGGGACCGGGTGGGAGGTCATCCACGCGCCGAGCTCGTCGCCGCCGGTGACCACGTTGAACACCCCGGGCGGCAGCACCTCGCGCAGCGCCTCGCCCAGCATCAGGCTGGACAGCGGCGTGTAGGGGGACGGCTTGAGCACCATGGTGTTGCCCGCCAGCAGCGCCGGGGCCAGCTTCCAGATCGCCAGCAGCAGCGGGTAGTTCCACGGCGTGATGGCCGCGACCACGCCCATCGGCCGCCGCACCACCTCCACGAAGGCGCGCTCGTCGTCCTGGATGACCTCGCGCGGCAGTTCCAGGTCGGCGAAGTACTTGATCCAGACCCCGGCGCCGACGACCTCCATCGTCGCCTCGGGCAGCGGCTTGCCCTGCTCCAGCGTGAGGACCCGGCCGATCTCCTCCGAGCGGGCGAACATCAGGTCGGCCGCCGCGTGCAGCGCCTTGCGGCGCGCGCCCTCGTCGGACCGCCAGGCGGGGAAGGCCGCCTGCGCGGCGGCCATCGCCTGGTCGAGCTGCTCGCGCGAGGCGTCGGGCGCCCGCTCGGCCACCTCGCCGGTCGCGGGGTTGATCACGCCGAACGTGCCGGGCGCGGCCACCGCCCGGCCGTCGATGGTCATCGTGTACTCGGGCACCGTTGGTCCTCCACTTCGAGGCGAATACCGAACGCCGTTCAGTATTCACCCGCGCGCGGGGCCCGGCCAGTCTTTCGGCGGATGCGGCGGCGCGGACGGCGCAGCGGCCCCGGCCGTTTTCCGCGGCCGACCGGGGCCGGACATGGGGCCGCCCGCCGGGGAGAGGGTGCCCGGCGGGCGGTGCCGTGACGGTTCGGCGTCGGACCGGCGGTCAGGACTCCAGGATCCGGTCCAGGAAGTGGCGGTAGCCGCGCAGCGCGAGGCGGAGCCGCTCGGTGTCGGGGCGCTCGTCCTTCTCGGTGCGCCAGCGCTCGTCCAGGGAGCGCTTGTGGTTGGCCAGGGCCTGGCCGAGGGCGTTGACGACCTCGGCCGACAGCTCGTCGGCGCGCTGGACGGCCTCGTGCGGGTCGTCCACGAACCCCGACTGCACCTCGTGCCAGCGCTCCCGGAAGCGGGCGGCGTCGCCGGCCTCCAGCAGGCGCTCCAGCCGGAGCTCGCCGCCGTTGTCGGGCACCGCGCCACGCCGGTCGGCGTCCTGGCCGGCGCCCTGCGCCGTGCCCTGCGCCGCGCCCTGCCCCGTGCCGCGCTCGTGCGCGCCGGCCTGGGGCTCGGGGAAACTGGTGGCGACCTCCTCGCGGCCGCCCTCGGGACGGGTCCCCTCGGGGCGGGTTCCCTCGGCCGCGCCGCCGGGCGCGGGCGGGCCGCCCAGGTGCCCGGCGGGGGCGGAGCCGGCGACGTGGGTGTCGCCGGGCACGGTCGGCCGGGCGGCGGCCGGGTCGGTGCCGGCGGGTCGGTTCTCCTCGTGGTGGCGCACGGTCAGCTCCTCGGGGTCTGCTCGTCGTTGCGGCGCTCGCCGGAGCGCCCGGGGGCGGGGGCCTCGTGCTCGCCGCGCGTTCCGGCGGCGTGCTCGGTCCCGGCGGGGGAGGGCGCGGCGCTCCGCTCGTCGGCGGGCACCCGCAGCAGGTCCTCGAACAGCGCCCGGTAGTGCACCATCGCCTGGCGCAGCTCCTCGGTCGTGGCCTCCTTGCCGGCCGCGCGGGCGCTGATCTCGTGGCCGCGCCGGTAGTGGTCCAGGGTGCGGCCGTGCTCGACCGACAGGTGGGTGACCTTCTCGTCGAAGCCCCCGGTCGGGTAGCCGCGCTCGTCCATCACCACCGTCACCAGCCGGTCGGCCTGCTCGACCGCGCTCTCGGGCGCGTCCACGAACTGCTCCTGGACGCGCGTCCACTGCTCGCGGTACTGCTCGCGCCGGGCCGGCTCCAGCTCGCGCAGCTCCAGCTCCTGGTGCCGCTGCTCGCGCGACATCAGCTCCTTCTCGGCGGCGGCGCGGCCGCCGTGGCGCTCCACGGCGCGGTCGTACTCGGAGCCGAAGCGCTGCCGCAGCCGCCGCGAGCGGGCCCGGGTCCACACCAGGTAGCCCGCGCCCGCCACGGCGACGATGACGACGATTGCGACGACGACCATGACGGCGGTAGACATCCTGCCCTCCAACATGGGTCGGAACGAATGTCTCGCCGATGCCCCCACAATCGGCATCAAAACGGACCGTGCCACCGGGGGCGGGCCCGGTCACCCGCCGCTGATCAGCCGTTCTGAGGGAACACGCAGGTCAGAGCCTTGATCCTGGTGCGCTTCCCGTAGCCGGCCTGCTGGAGAACCCGCAGTCCGCGCCTGTCACGCGGGGTGACGCAGGCGGCCACGACCTTGGTACGGGCCAGCGCCTGCCGCGCCGTCCCGGGGTCCGGCTTGCGGCTGCCGGGCGAGCGCACCATCTCGGTCAGCATCAGCCGGTCGTCGATGAACGTGCGCGGCGCGGGCAGCATCTTCAGGTAGTGGGAGTTGGGGTTGGCCGCCTGGACGTCGGTCGTCAGCATCGGCGTCACCCGCATGAACGACTGCGGCATCAGCAGCACGCCCTCGCGCACGCCCCTGCGCTCCACGGTGCGCAGCAGGGCGGCCGTGGTGACCTTCTCGGTCTTCGCCAGCTTGTAGGAGGGGTGGTCCTCCACCACGGTGCCGGTCAGCCGCGACCACAGCGGCGTACCGCCCAGGAGGACCGCGACCGCGATCGCGGCCGTCGGGACCAGGGCGACGGCGACCGTGCCGGCGCGGCCCCATCCGGCGGGGGCGGGCAGCGTGGCCGCCAGGCCGATCAGCACCGGGATCGGGACGATCCACAACGTGCGCCACAGCACCTGCCCGGCGCCGGTCGCGTCCCGCATGATCTCCAGCACGCCCGGGATCAGCAGCACGATCGCGACCGCGCCGATCCCGGCCACGATCAGCGCCGGCGCGCCCGGCCGCGCCGTCCACGGCCCCGCCCACAGCGCCGCCCCGGCCAGCACGCCCAGCGTCCCGCTCAGCATGATCCACCCGTAGGTGGTGGGGGCGTCGTGGAAGTCGCCGAGCACGCTGATGCTGTCGTGCAGCAGCACCACCGTCAGGCCCGACAGGACCGGGTAGGCCAGCGCCGCGCACGCGCCCGCCGCGAGGCCGAACCGGCGGGTCAGCAGCAGCGGCCCGACCGCGCCCGCCACCGCCAGCGGGATGATGAACGCCGCCGAGGAGGTGAGGCCGACCGCCGTGACGCCGGTGGCCGCAAGCAGGAGCAGCCGCGTCCGGGAGGGGCCCTCGATCCAGCGCGTCAGGTACACGTACAGCAGCGGGATCAGGACCGACAGCATCATCGCCTTGCCCTGCCACATCCGCAGCAGGTGGAACGAGCCCAGCGAGGCGGCGCCGGGGCCCGACCACAGCAGGTAGAGCGCGCCGAGCGCGAAGCACAGCGGCGCGCGCCGCGCCGACCAGGCCCGCGCCAGCCGCCACATCGACCAGACCGCGAGGAACACCACGCCGGGCAGCACCATGTACCACAGCAGGGACGAGGCGTGCAGGCCCAGCACCCGCGCCACCGCGCCGACCAGCACCTCCACCGAGGCGACCGGCGGCTCGCCCGCGATCTCCCCGGTGGCCTGCCGGGTGAAGATCACGTCGCCGTGCGGGATCTCCCCGGTGGCGGCGGTGGCGACCGAGCGGGAGACGAAGTAGGTGTCGTCGCCGTCGGGGTTCACCAGGAACAGCGAGGCGACCCCGAAGCCCAGGCCGGTGACCAGCGCGACGGGGGAGCCCCAGCGCGCGGCGGTGCCCTCCTCGCGCTCGGCCGCCGCGAGCTCGTCCGGCCCGGTGTCGCCGATCCGGCCGCGGAGCACCGCGTAGGCGGTGGCGGCCACGCTGACCACGCCGAGGACGCAGGTCAGGGCCCACGGCACGCCGTTCTGGGTCAGGCCGGCGCACACGCCCGCGCCGACGCCGGTGACGACCGCCGTGACCGGCACGGCGCGCGGCACGCCCGACAGCCGGGCCGGCAACTCGCGCGGGCGCGGGGCGTCCCCGGGACGCAGGTACAGGTACAGCCCGGTCAGCGCCGCGGCGGCGGTCGCCCACCCGGCCAGCAGCACCCACGTCGGCGGCTTCAGCAGCAGGCCCAGGTGGTAGACGAGCGTCCAGAGGGCGAAGGCGATCACGACGCCGTCGCTCACCCGGTCCATGACGCGGGTCAGCGGGTCGAGGGACGACCGGCGGCCGCCCGCCGGCGCGGGGATGGGGGCCGCGGTGCGGTCGTCCACGTGGATCATGCTGGTGTTCCCCTCGGGAGCGGCGGCCGGATGCGGCACCGCCAATTAGGTGATCTTCCTTGTGGGACGTTCCACCTGAATGCCAGGTTCACAGACGCTGAACATTCATGAGCTGGGAAAGTGCTCCACTGTAGCGCCCGGATTGAACCTGTAAGCGGCTAATCGTGGTGATGTTCGGTCGGCGGCGGGGCGCGCGTGCTGTGATGGACGGCAGACCGACCATCGGATCATGGGAGGTGCGCCGATGCGCCACGCGTTCGGCCTCCTGCTGGGCGTCCTGCTCACCCCGGCGCTGCTGTACGGCGCCGCCTGGGGGTACGTCCAGGCGGGCCAGTCCTTCGACGGCGCCGGCCAGCAGATCACCGACCGCACCCGCATCTACGGGGCGTTCGCCCTGCTGGCGGCCGTCGGCCTGGTGATGGGCGTGGTCATCGTGGCGCGGTGGGCCTCGCCGCTGGTGTCGCTGGTCCCGGCGCTGGCGCTGCTCGGCCTGTCGGCGGCCTTCCTCGCCGACCCCGGCCGGATCCTCGGGCTGCCGGGACGGGTGCCGCCCGCCGGGGACCTGGACTTCGGCCTGCGGATGCTGCTCGGCTCGGGCGTGTACGCGCTGATGGGCTTCGCGCTGCTGACGCCCGCCTGGGCCCCGCGCCGCTGGGGGCGGTCCCGCGACCGGGACGACGGACCGGTCCTCTCGGAGTACCCCGCGGCCGCAGGACGCTGACCGCCCGCCCGCCGCCCGGGCCGCCGGTCAACCCGCCGGGCCGTCCCCGTCCGGGGCCGCCGGCGGGCCGAGGACCGGCGCGTAGGCCCGCTCGCCCCGGTACAGCCCCGCCAGGACCTCCTCGATGTCGGCCTCGCCCAGGCTGATGTCCACCACCTCGTGGCGCTCGGCGATCGCCGCCACCACCGCCGCCGCGTTCGCCGCGCGCGGCAGCCGCAGCCACTGGCGCGGCCCGGCCACCCGCTCCACCACCACCCCGGGCACCGAGGCGGGCGGCGTCACCGGCGGGCCCGGCCGGGCCAGGTCCACCACCAGCACCCGGTCGGCGTCCACGGTGGCGCGCAGCCGCGCCAGCCCGCCGTCGTAGGCCAGCCGCCCGCGATCGATGATCAGCACCCGGTCGCAGAGCCGCTCGATGTCGCCGAGGTCGTGGGTGGTGAGCAGGATCGTGGTGCCGCGCTCGGCGTTCAGCCGCTCCAGGAACCCCCGCACCGTCGCCTTGCTCACCACGTCCAGCCCGATCGTCGGCTCGTCCAGCACCAGCAGCTCGGGGTCGTGGAGCAGCGCGGCGGCGAGGTCGCCGCGCATCCGCTGCCCCAGGCTGAGCTGCCGCACCGGGGTGTCCAGGAACGGCCCCAGCTCCAGCAGCCCGGCCAGCTCCGCCAGCCGCGCCCGGTGCGCCCCCGCCTCCACCCGGTACAGGTGCCGGATCAGCGTGAGGCTGTCGCGCAGCGGCAGGTCCCACCAGAGAGTGGTCCGCTGTCCGAACACCACGCCGAGACGTCGGGCGAGCGCGGTGCGGTGCCGGGCCGGGTCCAGCCCCGCCACCCGCACCCGGCCCGAGGTCGGCGTCAGGATGCCGGTCAGCATCTTGATCGTGGTGCTCTTGCCCGCGCCGTTGGGCCCGAGGTAGCCGACGAACTCGCCCGCCGCCACGGTGAAGCCCACCCCGTCCACCGCGCGCCGCTCGGTGCGCTCGCGCCGCAGCCGCCCGACGCGCCGCCGCACCGTGAAGGTCTTGACGGCGTCCTCGACCTCGATCATCGTCCTCAGCTCCCCGTCGATCGGTAGCGTCGCAGCCCCGCCCGCCACGCCAGCGCCGCCGCCGCGCACACCGCCGCGGCCGCCGCCGGCGCGGCGAAGCGCAGCGCCCCGGGCAGGCCGAGCGGGTCGGGGCGGTCCAGCACGTACAGCGCGGGCTGCCAGTTCACGAACGCCAGCGGGACCACGAAGGTGATCCCGCGCACGAAGTCCCGGGCGAACATCGTCATCGGGTACTGGGTGAGGAACGCCCCGCCATAGGTGACCGCCTTGGTGGCCGCGTGCACGTCGATCAGCACGAACTGCACCGCCGCCGTCAGCACCCACAGCCCGCCGAACAGCACCGCGCCCGTCACCACCATCGCGGGCACCATCGCCGCCCGGCCCGCCGTCCAGTGCACCTCCAGCGCGGGCAGCGACAGCGCCAGCGCGCCCAGCGCCGGGACCAGCTTGCCCAGCCGGCGCGGCGAGAAGTCCTCGCTGGCGAGCTGCACCAGCGGGCTGACCGGCCGCACCAGCATGGCGTCCAGGGAACCCTCGCGGATGTGGCGCCCCAGCCGCTCGGTGGTGCCGAGCAGCAGATCCGAGATCGCAAAGGACGTGGCGGACGTTCCGTAGAGGAACACCACCTCGGCGACGGTGAACCCCGCGATGCGCGGCGCGTTGGCGTACAGCACCCCGATCCCGGCGAGGTCCAGCGCGCCGACCGCCGCCGTGCCGAGCGCCAGCAGCACCAGCGACAGCGGGTACTGCGCCGCCGCGCGCGTCCAGGTCCAGGCCAGCAGCGCGTAGATCCGCACCGCCTCGCCCGGCCGCCCGCCGCGCGCCGCGGGCCCGGCCGTCCCGTGCTCAGCCACCGTGGATCACCAGCCTCCGGCGCGCGGCGGCGGTCAGCGCGCGCCCGGCCAGCAGCAGCGCCGCCGCCCAGGCCGCCTGGAACCCCAGCGCGCCGGCGAGGGCGGCCCCGGTGCGCTTGCCCAGGAACACGTCGGCCGGGACCTGGATCAGCGCCGCCCACGGCAGCGTCCGGGCGATCTCGCCCAGCGCCCCCGGAAAGATCACCAGCGGCACGATCATGCCGGAGAAGAACATCGCCAGCACCAGCTGCACCGCGTTCAGCCCCCGGTCGTCGTGCACCCAGAACACCGCCAGCGCCACCAGGTAGCGCAGCCCGAACCCCACCAGCACCGCCAGCGCCACCGAGACCAGGAACGCCGCCAGCGTCGCGGGGCCCGGCAGCCGCAGCGGGAAGAACAGCGCCCCCGCCAGTAGCGGCGGCCCGGCGCGCAGCAGCAGCGTCGCGGCGGCCCGCGCCAGGTCGTCGGCCAGCCACCAGCCTTGCAGGTCCACCGGCCGGTGCAGGTCCACCGCCACCGCGCCGGACCGGATGCGCTCCGACAGCTCCATGCCGCCGAAGATCTGCACCGGGCCGATCAGCGCCTGGGTGAGGAAGCAGAAGGTGACCGCGTCGGCGGTGTCGTAGCCGCCCAGCGACGGCCGGGCCTGCCACAGGGCGATGAGGATGTAGGCGCGGATGAAGCCGAACGCCACGTTGGACAGGGCTTCGGCCGCCGCGCTGAGCGGGTAGGCCGAGTGCCGCCGGAAGGCGTACCACGCCACCCAAGGAAGAACGCCCACTTGCCGAGAGCATAGGCAACCGCCCCGGCACGGTCCATGCACTTTTACACGGGACGGGGCCCCGCCGGACGGGCGCCCCGGAAAAGCGGCGGGCCCCGGAGAATGCCCATGCCCCGGGGCCCTGGTGTTCCGCTCACATGCGCACGCCGGCGACGTTTAAGGGAACGGATCAGTCCTTAGTTCGCCGTGCTCAGCCACTGAGCCACGGGACCATGGAAGAGGTCCCGACGGGATTCGAACCCGCGTGCGGCGGATGCCGTCCGTCCCCGCTCGATCCGGCGATGAGCGGAGAATGCTGATTCTGGAGCGAGAGCCTGAGCTTGACGCGGCCGCCTCTACCGATTGGGCCACCCGGGCCCGAGTGCCCGGTGAGGGATTCGAACCCCCAACTGTCGCCGACTGGTCAGACTGAGCTTCATCCTCAGCTTCACGCCCCGCTTCCGGGGCGCGCCCCCGCGCTCCAGCGGGGGAGTCCTCGATTCAGTTGTCCCGTCCGAACAGGTACGCGAACACCGCGTCCCCGGTCTTGACGTCCTCCACCTCCGCGGCGTTGGCCTCCTCACGGGCGAACTTGACCGCCGCCTGCAAGCGTTCCACCCGGTCGCGCAGCTCGTTCACGCGCCGCGCGGGCATCGCGCCGGAGAAGGCCACCTTCGTCCAGGTTCCCACGATGACGTCCTCGGTGTACATCTCCACCTGGGCGGGATGCTCCTTGGTCGCCTCGTACAGCACGTGGCTGCGCGGGACCTTCTTGGTGCGGGCGGTCTCCACCGGGTCGGTGCGCCACACGTCCTGGCTCTCGTCGTAGCTCCAGGACTCGCCGGCGTCCAGCACCGGCAGCTTGTCCACCAGCGTGCGCAGGTCGGTGAGCTGCTTCTCCAGGAACAGCAGGTAGGTCACCGGCACGCCGGTCAGCAGCGTGCGGCCGTCCACCACCACGTCGGCGGTCGCGGCGCGGTTGGCCCAGTCCTTGGTGGCCACCACGTCGAACAGCCGGGTCAGGGACGCGGCGACCTCGCGCAGCACGTCCTCGGCCTTCAGCTGGACCTTGGTGGACTCGGGCGGGAGGGTCTCGCCCTCCTCGTCGCGCGGCCGGTAGGTGCGCGACAGGCCCGACAGCAGGGCGGGCTTCTGGAGGCCGTGGTAGGCGTCGGTGAGCTCCCGCTGCGTGCGGGACTTCACGCCCTTCTCGACGGCGATGATCTGGTTGAGCCTGGCCATGGGCGGCGCGCCCCCTCCTCGTCCTGGTGATCGCCAAGGTAGCGGGGAGGGGGCGCGCCGCGCATGTCATTTACGGTGCTCGCCCTGCTTTCGGGCGATCCGGGGCGTCACGGCAGGGCGGGCTTGCCGGTGGAGTGGATCCAGGTCTGGAAGAAGGGGTCCAGGTCCTGGCCCGCGACCTGCTCGGCGAGCGCGGTGAACTGCTCGGTGGTCGCGTTGGAGTGCCGGTACCTGGCGGCCCAGGTGCGCAGCAGCGTGAAGAACTTCTCGTCGCCGATCCTCTCGCGCAGGAACTGCAGCACCATCGCGCCGCCGGAGTAGACGCGCTGGTTGAACATGGTGTCGCGCTGCGGGTCGGCGATCTTCACCGACCAGAACGGCCGCCCGGCCGGGTCGGGGAACGGGCGGGAGCCGTAGGTGCGCCGCGCGACGTCGTACACCTTGGCGCCGCCGTGCAGCTCGGCCCACCACTGGTGCGACCAGGTGGCGAAGCTCTCGTTCAGCCAGATGTCCTTCCAGCGGGCCGGGGTGACGCTGTCGCCGAACCACTGGTGCGCCAGCTCGTGCGCGATGGTGTCGGTGTCGCGGACGGCCGAGTACACCGGCTTGCCCTGGGTCTCCAGGGAGAAGCCGAGCGGCTGGCCGTTGTAGCGGGCGTCGTCGGCGATCGCGCCGGTGGTGTTGAACGGGTAGGGGCCCCACGTCCTGGTCCACAGGTCGGTGGCCTCGTTGGTGGTGTTGAAGAAGAAGTCCACCGCGTCGGGCTGGGCCTCGGTCAGCGTCGGGTCGACCGCGGTGTAGTTGGGCGTGCCGAGCGGCGTCCTGCCGGTCTTGATCTTCCACTTGCCGATGTCCATGGTGGTCAGGTAGGTCGCCATCGGGCTGTCCTCGACCCACGTGAACACGTTGGCCCTGGTCGCCGCGCGGCGGCGGCTGAAGGAGGCGTCCTGCACCGAGCGGCTCTTCAGGCGGCCGTTGGCGACCGCCTCCAGGCCCGCCGGGACCTTGATGGTGTAGTCGTAGGTGGCCTTGTCCGACGGGTGGTCGTTGGACGGGAACCACGTCGAGGCGCCGTTGGGCTCGCCGCCGACGAACGCGCCGTCGGGGGTGTGCAGGAAGCCGTAGGGGGAGCCGAACACGATCGGGGAGCCCACGATGGTCTGCGGCACGCCGCCGTAGGTGATGGTCGTCTTGAACGTCCTGCCCTTGCGGACGCCCTTGCGCGGCGTGACGACCAGCTCGGTGCCGCGCCGCCTGAAGTCGGCCTTGTTCCGGTCGACCTTGACGCGCTCGACGTCCATGCCCGACAGGTCGAGGTTGAACGACGACAGGTCCTGGGTGGCGCGGGCGGTGAGCGTCACCACGCCGTCGAGCTGGTCGTACTCGGGGTCGTAGGCGAGTTCGAGCGAGTAGTGCAGCGCGTCGTAGCCGCCGTTGCCGAGGTTCGGGAAGTAGGAGTCGCCGACGCCGGGCGCTCCGGGGGAGTAGCGGCCCCTGTCGGCCGCGGTGGCGGCTGGGGCCAGGGCGACCACGCACACGGCGGCGAGCGCCGCGGGTAGGGCGCTGCCGGTGAACCTGGCACCGGATCGGGATCGGCGGTGGCCCATCACGGGATCCTCTCCGTTGAGAGATCGAAAACGTGCCCACATTGACCGCCTTGCCCGGCATTGTCGAGAGCGCTGCCGGATGTGGACAGGACCGTCGCCTGGTACGGCTCCTGACACGCCGGCCCCCGGCGCGTGCGGGCGCACCGGGGGCCGGTCGTGGCTCGGGAGGAGGGGAGAGGTCACCGGGGTCGGCGGAGGGTCACCAGGAGGTCGGCTTCGACGGCGTGTAGAGCCACACGCGGAAGAAGTCGTCGAGCTGCCGCCCGGAGATCTTCTCGGCGAGCGCGATGAACTCCTCGGTCGTGGCGGTGCCGTACTTCTCCTGCGCGACCCAGGTCCGCGCCAGCCGCAGGAACCGCTCGTCCCCGATCTTCTGGCGCAGCGCCTGGAGCGTCAGGCCGCCGCGCGAGTACACCGCGCCGTGGAACATCTGGTCGCGGGTCGGGTCGGCCACCACGACCTCCCAGAACGCCGGGCGGCCGGGCGGGGAGGCGGGCGGGTCGTCGTAGGTCTGCTGGAAGGAGACCTGCGCCGACTGGCCGCCGTGCTTCTCGGTCCAGTACCACTCCACCCAGCGCGCCCAGCCCTCGTTCAGCCAGATGTCCTTCCACCGGTGGGTGGAGACGCTGTTGCCGAACCACTGGTGCGCGATCTCGTGCACGACCACGCCCTCGGCGCGCGGCCGGTGGTAGATCGGGCGGCTCTGGGTCTCCAGCGCGTAGCCGGTGTTGAGCGGCGGGACGTTGTTGTTCTCCACGATCGAGCCGGTGGTGGTGAACGGGTAGCGGCCGAAGTAGTCGGCGAGCTCGTCGGTGGAGCGGGTGGTGTGGCGCGGGGTGGCGATCGCGTCGGGGTGGGCGGCGACGTCGGGGTCGACCGCGTCCAGCTGCGGGATGCCCTTGCCGGTGCGGGTGGTGGAGACGTTGAAGCGCCCGATGGAGTTGGTGGCCAGGTAGGGCGCCATCGGGCGGTCCTCGTGCCACAGGAAGGTGGTGGTGTCCTTGCCGTTCCACTGCTTGAGCAGGTGCCCGTTGGCGATCGCCTTCAGGCCCTTCGGCACGGTGGTGCGGAGGGTGAACAGCGCCTTGTCGCGCGGGTGGTCGTTGGCCGGGAACCAGGTCGAGGCGCCGTTGGGCTCGGAGGAGACCGACGCGCCGTCGGGGGTGTGGATGAAGCCGTAGGGCAGGCCGAACACGATCGGGCCGCCGAGCGTCTCGGGCACGCCGTCGTACCGGACGGTCACGGTGAACGCGCGGTCCCTGCGCAGGCCCTGGCGCGGGGTGATCACCAGCTCGCGCTCGCCGGTGCGGGTGAACGACGCGCCGCGCCCGTCCACCTCCACCGACCGGACGTTCATCTTGTAGAGGTCGAGGTTGAACCGGGACAGGTTCTGGGTGGCCCGCGCCGAGATGACGGCGGTGCCCTTGAGGACGTCGGTGGCCGGGTCGTAGGAGGTGTCCAGCCCGTAGTGCCGGACGTCGTACCCGCCGTTGCCGAGTTCGGGGAAGTAGGGGTCGCCCAGCCCGGCCGAGCCCGGACTGAACCGGGCGGCCGCGGCGTCGGCGGGGGCCGCGAGCGCGGCGGCGCACGCGGCGGCCGCGGCGAGGGGCAGCAGGATCGGGGGGCGGCGTAGCGCCATCGTCGGATCCTCTCCGTTGAGAGATCGAGATTCACCGCCGACCCTGACCCGGTATGTCCCGGCTGTCGATGTGGGGAGCCGGTAGCGGCCGCGGGGAAAACCTCCGGCGGTGTTCGGGCGTCTCACGCCCTTGCGTGGCCGGGGTCACATACCTGAGAATCCTTCACATTCTTGTGAAGGAGACCACATGGGCATCGCACGCATCCGCTGGGACGTGCTGCTGGGCATCCTGGTGCTGGCCGACGTGCTGCGCGTCTTCCTGCCCTCGCTGATCACCCTGGTCGGCAGCGCCGGGGAGACCCCGGCCGAGGTCATGGGCGCCTACGCGCTGTCGTGGTTCGCCGCCGCGTTCCTGGCCGTCCCGCTCGCCCGCCTGGTGGCCGCGCGGTGGCTGGCGCTCGGGGCCGGGGCGGCGCTGGCCGTCGCGCGGGCCGCGCTCCAGGCCACCGACGGCGGCGACCCGCAGCTGTACGCCGCGAGCCTCGGGCTGCTGGCCGGGCTGGTCTGGCTCACCGCGACCGCGCAGGCGGGCGCCGCCGGACCCGCGATGACGGGGCTGGTGGCGGGGCTGGCGCTGGCGACCGGGCTGCACGCGGCGCTGGAGGGGATCGACCTGGTGTGGCGCGGCGGGCCGCTGCAGTGGCTCGTCCTGCTCGTCCAGCTGACGCTGTTCGGCCTCGCCCTGTGGCGGCGGACCGACGACGAGCCGGGCGCCGCGCGCATGTGGCTCGCGGCCGGCC
The DNA here is from genome assembly GCA_050936435.1 of Spirillospora sp. CA-253888. Taxonomy (GTDB): domain Bacteria; phylum Actinomycetota; class Actinomycetes; order Streptosporangiales; family Streptosporangiaceae; genus Spirillospora. Next base: position 147,977 of record JBNJMT010000001.1, on the reverse strand, counting down.
CCGCGTTCCTGCTGTGGGGCCTGTACACCGGCAACACCGCGCACGCCCAGGCCAGCGCGGGCTGGCCGGGGTGGGCCGCGGCGGCGCTGGTCGCGGGCTGCGCGGCGGCGTCGGTGGCGGTCGCGGCGCGGCCGCGCCGCTGGACGCGGCACCCGGCCGTCCCGGCGGCGCTGCTGGCGGTCTCGGCGCTCGGCTTCGCGGCCGGGCGCGCGACGGTGGACGGTGTGCACGGCGTCTCGCCCGCCTGGACGGTCGGCGCGCAGGCGCTCGGCCAGCTCGCCCTGGCGGGCTGCCTGGGCTGGGCGGCGGCCCGGCCGGGACCGGACCGCCCGGTGCGGCGGGGGCTGGCGATGGCGGGCGGGATGCTGCTGTTCGTGCTGCTGGTGTTCGCCTACTACTCGGCCTACGACCTGGGCGTCCCCAACCGGTGGGTGCCGGTGCTCGCGGCGCTGCTGGTGGCCGTGCCGGCCCTCGCGCGGACCGTGCGCGCCGAGCACGGGCCGGGACTCGGCCCGTGGGTCCCGGCCGCGGTCGCGGTGTCGGTGGCCGCGGTGCTGGCCGCCCCGCTGTGGCGGCCGGCGGCGCCCGCGTGGACGCCCGTGCCCGAGGGCCTCCGCGTCGCGGCCTACAACGTGCGCATGGGCTACGGCATGGACGGCACGATGACGGTCGAGCACCAGGCGGCGGCGTTGCGCGCGTTGCGCCCCCACGTCGTGGTGCTGAGCGAGGTGGACCGCGCCTGGATGCTGAACGGCGGCCGCGACAACCTGCGCCTGCTGGCCGAACGGCTCGGGCTGCGCGCGGTGTGGGCCCCGGCGGGCGACGAGGTGTGGGGCGACGCGGTCCTGACCGACCTGCCCGTCACCCGCGTCTCCAACCTCCCCCTGCCGCGCGGCGGCCCGACCGGCGCGCAGGCGCTGCGCGTGGACGTGCGCTGGCGGGACCGGGACATCGCGGTGGTGTCCACCCACCTGCAGCCCCCGCCGGACTGGAACGACCTCGGCCAGGTCGAGCGGCTGGCCGCGTTCGCCCGCGAGGCCGCCGCCGACCGGCGGGAGGTCGTGCTGGCGGGCGACCTGAACCTCCAGCCGGGCGAACGCCCCTGGCGGACGCTGCTGGACGCGGGCCTGGCCGACGCGCTCGCCGCCGCCCGCCCGCTGAACACGAGCCCGGCCGGCGCACCGGTCCAGCAGATCGACCACGTCCTGGTCACCCCCGGCCTGACCGGCCGGGACGCCGTCGCGCCCGCCACCACCGCCTCCGACCACCTGCCCGTCGCGGTGACGCTGGAGCCGCGCGGCTGAGGAAGGGGCCGGGAACGCCAGAAGGCCCGTCGCGGGTGTAGGACGCGACGGGCCTTCCAAGCACCGGCCGGGGCCGGAAATCCTCGATGCACCTGTGGATCAGGGGAAGAGGAAGGGCGGGGACTTTCAACGGCCTGAGCCGTCGCGCGAGTGACTAACCGTCCCGGCCGGGTGAAGCCGGAGGCGAACCCGGTCGGGACGGATCGCGAAGCGATGTGGCACTCGCCGAGCACCGGTCAAAGGGGGAGCCGCTAGGCGAACCCTTTGGGCCGGGGCTCAATGAACTCAGTGGAACTGGCCCTCTTCGGTGGAGCCCTTGAGCGCGGTGGTGGACGAGTCCGGCGCGATCGCGGTGCTGACCAGGTCGAAGTAGCCGGTGCCGGCCTCGCGCTGGTGCTTCACGGCGGTGAAGCCGCGGTCGGCGGCGGCGAACTCGCGCTCCTGCAGCTCGACGTAGGCGGTCATGCCCTCGCGGGCGTAGCCGTAGGCCAGGTCGAACATGCCGCTGTTCAGCGAGTGGAAGCCGGCCAGCGTGATGAACTGGAACTTGAAGCCCATGTGGCCGAGCTCGCGCTGGAACTTCGCGATGGTCGCGTCGTCCAGGTGCTTCTTCCAGTTGAACGACGGCGAGCAGTTGTAGGCCAGCATCTGGTCCGGGTACTCGGCCTTGACGGCCTCGGCGAACTTGCGGGCCTGCTCCAGGTCCGGGGTGCCGGTCTCCATCCAGATGAGGTCGGAGTAGGGCGCGTAGGCCTTGGCGCGGGCGATGCAGGGCTCGATGCCGTTGCGGACCCGGTAGAAGCCCTCGGCGGTGCGCTCGCCGGTGATGAACTCGCGGTCGCGCTCGTCCACGTCCGTCGTGATCAGGGTCGCGGCCTCGGCGTCGGTCCGCGCGATGATCAGGGACGGCACGTTGGAGATGTCCGCCGCGAGGCGGGCGGTGTTCAGGGTCTTGATGTGCTGCGAGGTCGGGATGAGGACCTTGCCGCCCAGGTGGCCGCACTTCTTCTCGGAGGCCAGCTGGTCCTCCCAGTGCACGCCCGCCGCACCGGCGGCGATCATGCCCTTCATGAGCTCGAAGGCGTTGAGCACGCCGCCGAAGCCGGCCTCGGCGTCGGCCACGATCGGGGCGAGGTAGTGCGTGTCGTCGCCGCCCTCGCTCCAGGCCACCTGGTCGGCGCGCAGCAGCGCGTTGTTGATGCGGCGGACCACCTGCGGCACCGAGTTGGCCGGGTAGATGCTCTGGTCGGGGTAGGTCTGGCCGGCCAGGTTGGCGTCGGCGGCGACCTGCCAGCCCGACAGGTAGATGGCCTTGAGGCCGGCCTTGACCTGCTGGACGGCCTGCATGCCGGTCAGCGCGCCGAGGGAGTGGACGTAGTCCTCGGTGTGCAGCAGCTTCCACAGGCGCTCGGCGCCGAGGCGGGCGAGGGTGTGCTCCTCCTGGACCGAGCCGCGCAGCTTGACGACGTCCTCGGCGGAGTAGGACCGCTCGATGCCGTTCCAGCGCTCGTCGGTCTCCCACTGACGCCGCAGCTCGTCGGCTGCGCCCTTGAGGCGACTGTCGCTCATGATCTTGCCCTTCTGTGTCGTCCCCTGGGTGCTTGACCACGACTATGCCCCGGTTGCCACCCCTTAGTGAACTCATGGGTAACGAAAGATCTGCGAAAATTCCGCTACCATGAAGCCGTGACGACCTTGCGGCCAGAAGAACCCCTCATGTTGACGAGTGACGTAGATCTCGTCACCTTCGGCCAGCGCCTGCGTCATCTCCGGCGCAGCCGCGGCATGACCCTGTCCGACCTGGGCGAACGCGTCGGGCGCGCCCCCTCCCAGCTCTCGCTGCTGGAGAACGGCCGGCGCGAGCCGAAGCTCTCGCTGCTGCAGTCGCTGGCCTCGGCGCTGGAGGTCCCGGTCGAGGAACTGCTGCGCAAGCAGCCGCCCAGCCGGCGCGCGCAGCTGGAGATCGCGCTGGAGGAGGCGCAGCGCGACCCGCTCTACCAGACCCTCGGCCTGTCCCACCTCAAGGTCAGCAAGCGGATGCCGAACGAGGTCATCGAGCACATCCTCGCGCTCTACGGCGAGCTGCGGCGCAGCCGCACCAAGCCCACCGCGAGCCCCGAGGAGGCGCGCAAGGCCAACGCCGAGCTGCGCCGCGGGATGCACGAGCGCGGCAACTACTTCGGCGAGATCGAGCGCGTGGCGGCCCAGACGCTGGACGCGGTCGGCTACCGGGGCGGCGCGGTCTCCCAGGGCATGCTGATGACGCTGGTCAGCCACTTCGGCTTCGGCCTGCAGTACGTGCAGGACCTGCCCCGGTCGGTGCGCTCCATCACCGACCTGCGCAACCGGCGCATCTACCTGGAGCGCGAGCAGCTCGGGATGCACACCCCCCGCACGATCCTGCTGCAGACCCTCGGCCACATCGCGCTCGACCACGACGTGCCCCGCGACTTCGCCGACTTCCTGCGCCAGCGCGTGGAGGCCAACTACTTCGGCGCGGCCATGCTGATGCCCGAGCGCGCGGTGGTGCCGTTCCTCCAGGAGGCCAAGGCCGACCGGGAGCTGTCGGTGGAGGACCTCGCCGACGTGTTCGCCGTCTCCTACGAGATGGCCGCGCACCGCTTCACCAACGTCGCCACCCAGCACCTGGGCCTGCAGCTGCACTTCACCAAGAACGACGAGAACGGCACCATCTACAAGGCCTACGCCAACGACGGTCTGATCTTCCCCCAGGACTCCGACGGCGCGATCGAGGGCCAGCGGATGTGCCGCGAGTGGGCGGGCCGCCACGTGTTCGACGCCTCCGACCGGTTCTCGGTCTACTACCAGTACACCGACACCCCCAAGGGCACCTACTGGTGCCTGTCGCACATCGACCCCACCCACGAGCGCGACTTCGCCATCACGCTGGGCGTGCGGTTCGAGGACTCGCGCTGGTTCCGCGGCCGCGAGACCACCAACCGCGTCCGCTCGGCCTGCCCCGACGGCGACTGCTGCCAGCGCCCGCCCAAGGAGCTGGCCGAGCGCTGGGAGGGCATGGCCTGGCCGTCGGCCCGCGCGCACTCGCACGTGCTGTCGGTGCTGCCGCCCGGCGCGTTCCCCGGCGTGGACGAGTCGGACGTCTACACCTTCCTGGACCGGCACGCCGCGGAATGACCGCCGTGTTGTGCCGGTGTTAACTCTTCGGGTCGGCTGACGCGCCGGTGCACGATCTGCGCTGGCATGGCGTTTCCTGGAGACCGGGGCCGTCGGCGGCCCCGGTCCGCAACAGCCGTCCGCACGGGAGGGGAGAGCGCGTGCTGCCTGAGGTCGCGTCGTGGATGCGCCGCCGTACCAGCGCGGCGGCCGACTGGCCGCCGCACGCCCTGCTGGCCGCCAAGGGGGCGGCCCGCGTCAGCGTCGTGCTGCCCGCGCGCGACGAGGAGGAGACCGTCGGGGCGATCGTCGGCGCCATCCGCCGCGACCTGGTCGAGCGCGTCCCGCTGGTGGACGAGATCGTGGTGGTCGACTCCCGCTCCACCGACCGCACCGCCGCCGTCGCGGCCGCGGCCGGCGCCGAGGTGGTCGCCCAGGACGAGGTCCTGCCCGGCGAGGGCCGCATGTCGGGCAAGGGCGAGGCCCTGTGGAAGTCCCTGCACGCCACCACCGGCGACCTGCTGGTCTTCGTGGACGCCGACCTGCGCGGCTTCACCTCCTCCTACGTCACCGGCCTGCTCGGCCCGCTGCTGGACGACCCCGCCGTCGCCTACGTCAAGGGCTGCTACGACCGCCCGCTGCTGACCGGCGGCGGCGCGGTCGAGGGCGGCGGCGGCCGGGTCACCGAGCTGGTCGCCCGCCCGCTGCTCAACCTGCACTGGCCCCGGCTGGCCGGGGTGATGCAGCCGCTCGGCGGCGAGTACGCGGGCCGCCGCGAGCTGCTGGAGCGCCTGCCGTTCGTCACCGGCTACGGCGTGGAGATCGGCCTGCTGCTGGACGTGTACGAGGAGGCGGGCCTCGACGCGATCGCCCAGGTGGACCTCGGCCGCCGGGTGCACTCCCACCAGAGCACCGAGGCGCTGGGCGCGATGTCCGCCCAGATCATGCTGACCGCCTGGTCCCGGCTCCAGCGGCACGGCCGGATGATGCCGCTGGAGGCCCCGGCCACCGCGCTCACCCAGTTCCGCCGGGGCGGCGACGGCGCGGCCGAGGCGCTGGTCAGCGACATCGGCGTGGGCGAGCGCCCGCCGATGGCGGGCGTCCCCGGCTACGCGGCGGCACGCCGCTCACTGACCTCCTGAGGCGTCGCGGAGCGCCGCTCACCGCGTCCCCTTTCCCGCGGACCCCTTGTGTTACCCGCGGTAACCCGCAAAGGTGCTACCGTTGGTAACACGGGATATTGGAGAAAGGGTCAATAACGATGACGAGCACCGAGCAGGCGACCTTCTCGCTGGAGCTGAGCGAGGACGTCAGCGAGGTCCAGAAGTGGGTGCACGAGTTCGCGCGCGACGTGATCCGCCCCGCCGCCGAGGAGTGGGACGAGCGCGAGGAGACCCCCTGGCCGCTCATCCAGGAGGCCTCCAAGATCGGCATCTACTCGCTGGACTTCTTCGCCACCCAGTGGCTGGAGCCCACCGGGCTCGGCATCCCGGTGGCCTTCGAGGAGCTGTTCTGGGGCGACGCCGGCATCGCGCTGTCGATCGTGGGCACCGGCCTCGCCGCCGCCTCGGTCGCCGCGGTCGGCACCCCCGACCAGGTCGCCGAGTGGGTCCCGCAGATGTTCGGCACCGCCGACGACGTCAAGCTCGGCGCGTTCTGCGCCTCCGAGCCCGACGCCGGCAGCGACGTGGGCTCCATCCGCGCCCGCGCCGTCTACGACGAGGCCAAGGACGAGTGGGTGCTGAACGGCACCAAGACCTGGGCCACCAACGGCGGCATCGCCGACATCCACGTCGTGGTCGCCTCGGTCCACCCCGAGCTCGGCAGCCGCGGCCAGGCCAGCTTCATCGTCCCGCCGAACACCCCCGGCCTGAAGCAGGGCCAGAAGTTCAAGAAGCACGGCATCCGCGCCTCGCACACCGCCGAGGTCATCCTCGACAACGTGCGCGTGCCCGGCGGCCTGATCATCGGCGGCAAGGAGAAGTTCGACGAGCGCATCGCCCGCGTCCGCGAGGGCAAGAGCGCCAAGGGCCAGGCCGCGATGAAGACCTTCGAGACCACCCGCCCGACCGTGGGCGCGATGGCCCTCGGCGTCGCCCGCGCCGCCTACGACTACGCGCTGCAGTACGCCACCGAGCGCGAGCAGTTCGGCAAGAAGATCGGCGACTTCCAGGCCATCGCCTTCAAGCTGGCCGACATGAAGTGCCAGATCGACGCCGCCCGCCTGATGGTGTGGCGCGCGGCCTGGATGGCCCGCACCGGCAAGGACTTCACCAGCGCCGAGGGCTCGATGGCCAAGCTGATGGCCTCCGAGGCCGCGGTGCGCGTCACCGAGGAGGCCATCCAGATCCTCGGCGGCAACGGCTACACCCGCGAGTACCCGGTGGAGCGCATGCACCGCGACTCCAAGATCTTCACGATCTTCGAGGGCACCAGCGAGATCCAGCGCCTGGTCATCGGCCGCACCGTCACCGGCCTGCCGGTGCGCTGACCCGTGCCCGCGCGGGCGCGTCCCGGAGCGGCCCGCGGGCCGCTCCGGGACGCCGCGGCGGGGCGGTCAGCCGAAGCCGATGCCCCAGGCGTCGGCGCCGGGCCGCGCCGGCGGCGCCGCGACCGGGTCGAGGCGCCGCGCCGGGACGCGCGGGGTGGGGGGCCGCAGCAGTTCGCCCTCCTGCGGCCCGGACTCCAGCAGCACCTTGCGCTCCTGGTCGGTCCAGGGCCGGGCCGGGCCGCTGTCGGCCTCGACCTTCACCACGGTGAGCGAGCCGTCCACCGACGGCCCCTCGCCGCCGGTGACCTCGAACAGGTAGCGCAGCGAGGTGCGGCCGACCTCGCTGACGCGCAGGCCGACCTCGACGACCTCGTGCCGCCACAGGCGGCGGCGGTAGCTGGCCGCGTACTGCACCCGCGGCATGACCGGCAGGTACTCCAGGCCGAGCCGGTGCAGCAGCGTCTGCTCGGCGGACTCCACCCAGCGGATCACCGTGGAGTGGTGGTAGTGGCCAGTGACGTCGGTGTCGCACAGCTCTATGCGCTGCAGGACGCGGACATCGGCCGGTTCCCCGGACATGGTTCACCTCGTGTTTCTGCAGGGGAATGCGGAGATCACCTCGAAACTAGGCGGGACGTGCACGGAGGGCAAGCAGTTGATCACTCAATGTTTCGTGTGTCGCGCGGCGCGCGCCGCCCGGCCGGCCGCCCGGCGGGTCACCTGGCGGCCGACCGGGCCGGACGCTGGCGTAAGGTGAGCGGATCATGACGGGAGCGGGGACGGGGGCCGACGGGGCGCGGGCGGGATCGCGGCGCGACCCCGGCCGGCGGCGTGCCCTGCTGGAGGCCGCCGACCGGGTCATCCAGCGGGAGGGCCCCGAGGCGTCGATGGCCGCCATCGCCGCCGAGGCGGGCATCAGCAAGCCGATCCTGTACCGCCACTTCGGCGACAAGAGCGGCCTGTACCAGGCGCTCGCCGAGCGGCACACCCGCAAGCTCGTCGAGGGCATCCAGGAGGAGTTCTCCCGGGCGGGCTCGGTGCGCGCCCGCACCCGTTCCACGATCGACACCTACCTGGCCACGATCTCGGCCAACCTCAACCTCTACCGGTTCCTGATGCACCGCGCGAGCGCCGAGGACGCGGCCACGCACAGCGCGATGAGCACCATGATCCGCGGGGTGAGCCGGGAGCTGGCCGAGGTGATGATCGCCGATGCCGGGATGGACGGCCCGGCCGAGCGCACCCGCGCCTACGTGTGGGGCCACGCGGTCGTCGGCATGGTGCAGACCGCCGGCGACTGGTGGCTGGACCACGCCGACGAGGTGCCGCGCGAGGCCGTGGTCGACAGCCTGGCCGACCTGATCCTGGGCGGGCTCCCGGCGGCCGCCGCCGAGGGCCGCGTCCTTGAGTTGTTCCGAGAATGACGAATTCCGAGGTGACCGTGCAGACCGATCTGCGCCCCGAGCCGGCCGTCGAGACCGACCGGCGCCCCTGGGGCGGCTTCGAGCGCTTCACGCTGAACGAGCCGTCCACCGTCAAGCTGATCCACGTGGACCCCGGGCAGCGGCTGAGCCTGCAGCGCCACCGCGACCGCGACGAGCTGTGGGTCGCGCTCGACCCCGGCGCGGTGTTCGAGGTGGCCGGGCGCCGCATCCTGCCCGAGGTGGGCGAGCGGGTGTTCATCCGGGCGGGGGAGACCCACCGGCTGAGCTCGGCCGGCCCGGCTGTGCGGGTGATGGAGATCGCGTTCGGGACGTTCGACGAGGACGACATCGAGCGCCTTGAGGACTCCTACGGCCGCGCCTGACCTCACGGGGCGGTGGGGGTCGCCGACGCGCGCGGCGACGCGGTGGAGGGCGGGACGGCGGGGATCCCCGGCGTCCCGGCCGGCACCACGCCGAGCGCGACCAGGTGCGTCCGGGCGCGGTCGGCCCCCGGCCCCTTCAGGGACACGAACCCCCACGCCCCCGGCTTCCACTCCCACGCCAGCTCGACCGCGCCGGGCCGCACCACCGGTGCGTCGAGCCAGCGGGCGGGCCGGTCGTGCACGTCCGGCGCGGCCCGCCCGGCGGGGGCCTTCCCGGCGCTGCCCGGCGGCAGGTCCCCCGCGGGGTACATCTCCACGACGCCGTCGGTCCCGCGCAGCGGCCCCTTGGGGTCCTCGGGCCGCAGCAGCACCCGCTGCACGCCGGGCGACGCCTGGTAGGACGCCGGGGTGAAGCCGCCCGCCGACCCGACCCGGAAGGCGGGCCGGGACGGGGCGAAGCGCTCGGACCCGGTGACCGGCCCCCCGTCGCCGCCGGAGAACGGCAGCGACCCCGGCAGCACGGTCGCCGCGACGGCGACGGCCGCCGCCGACAGCGCCGCCGCCGCGCCGCGCCGCGCCCGCACCCGCGCGGCGCCCGGCCCGCACCGCCCGTCCGGGCGCGTCGGGGGGCGGGGCGCCCGGCGGCTCGAACCCGCGCAGCGCGCCCAGCAGCCGCGCGGCCTCCCGCTCCTGCTCGTCCGGTCGCCGGTCGTCCGGTCCGCGCTCGCGCATCGCGCTACCCCCTCTCCGCCGGGCCGTCCAGCAGCGTGCGCAGCCGGGCGAGGCCGTGGGCGGTCTGGCTCTTGACGGTGCCCGGCGAGCAGCCGAGCACCTCGGCGGCCTCGGCCACCGGCAGGTCGCACAGGAACCGCAGCACCAGCACCGCGCGCTGGCGGGGCGGCACCCGCTCCAGCGCGGCGCGCACCTCCTCGCGGGTCTCGACGTCCGGCGGACCCGCGGCGGGCGGGTGCGGGACGTCGGCGGGCGCGCCGGTGAGGCGGACCCGCGCCCAGGCGAGGCGCCGCTCGTTCAGGAACGACCGCACCAGGATGCGCCGGGTGTAGCGGTCCAGGTCGTCGGCGGCGCGGGCGCGCCGCCAGTGCACGTAGAGCCGGGTGAGCGCGGTCTGCACCAGGTCGTCGGCGCGGTGCGGGTCGCCGCACAGCAGGTGCGCCAGCCGGCGCAGGCCCGGCAGGGCTCCGCTCACGTAGGCCACGTACTCCCGCTCGTCGTCCGGCCGCACCGCAGTCCGCTCTCCGGTTCCGGCGACGATCGTAAAGTGCGGGACGGTCACCGCTCCACCTCCCAGATCCAGACGCCGCCGTCGAGGCGGCCCGGCCCCAGCAGCGCCTCCACGGCCGCGCGCAGCTCGGCCCGCCGGGGGTGCGGGCCGAGCACCACCGCCCCGGCGCGCCAGCGGGCGAGGTCGGCGCGGGCGTCGGCCCGCTCGGCGTCGCCGATCGGGGGCCGCTCACCGTCGCGGACCCGCCGCAGCAGCTCGGAGGTCGGGCGGCGGGGCGCGCCGTACCCGCCGAGCCGGTCGGGGCCGAACGGGCCGACGAAGTAGCCCTCGGCGACCGGGAAGCCGAGCCCCGCGTCGGCCTGCCAGCGCAGCGCGGTGGCGTCGGCCGCGTCGGGCGGCGGGACCGGCACCACCGAGCGGCCCGGCGGCACGTACCGCCGCCAGGTCCCGTCGGTGAAGAAGGCGGGGGTCGGGGCGCGGTCGACGGCGGGCAGCGGCTTGGGCACGACGGGCAGCAGCGCCACCGCGAGCAGCGCGGCGCACGGCCCCGCGGGCGCCCGGCCGCGCAGCCGGTCGGTCCCGAGCGCGAGCAGCAGCCCGATCGCGGGCACGCACACCATCGTCAGCCGCGACTCCAGCACCGACTCGTACAGCGGCAGCCGCGCCATCACCCGCCACGGGCCGGGCACGCCGCTGGGCTCGCCGCCGACGACGATCTCGGGGCCGAGCGACAGCAGCGTCGCGCCCGCGACGACCCCGGCCAGCGCCCGGACCAGGGGCTCGCGCCACGACCACGCGACCAGCACGACGACCAGCGCCACCACGCTCCAGCCGAAGAACGCGTTCTGCTCGGTCGTGCTGACGTCCAGCGGCCTGGGCGCCGCCGGGTGGCCGCCCAGCGACTGGCGGGCGAACGCGGGCAGCACCGCCACGTCGTTGCCCGCCGGGCCGTGCAGCAGGCCGTCGTAGCTCTGCGGCCCGGCGAACTGCCACACCAGCGGGTAGGTGCTGAGCGGCAGGAACACCGCCAGCGCGACCGCCGCCCCGGCGGCCAGCGGGCGCACGGCCGCGCGCGCCGCCGCCGGATCGACCACCGCGTACACGGCCGCGAACATCGCCAGCCCCGTCGCCGCCAGCAGCAGCGGCTCCTCGCCCAGGTGGATCTGGTACGCCGCCAGCAGCCCGAGCAGCACGCCGTCGCGGACCACCCGGCCGCCCCGCGCCAGCGCGACCAGCCGCCCGACGATGAACGGCAGCAGGACCAGCACCACGAAGTTGGGGTGCGCGTTGGCGTGCGAGACCATCGGCGGCGCGAACCCGCAGAACGCGCCGCCGACCGCGGCCGCCGCCCGCGAGGCGCCCAGCCGCCGCCGCATCAGCAGGTACCAGCCGGTCGCGGTGCCCGCCAGGCCGAGCGTGAGCACCAGCGCCCACGTCGCGCTCGGCCCGAACAGCAGGGTCACCGGCGCGAGCGGGACCGACGCGCCGAGCATGACGGTGTTGCCCATGAGGTTCACGCCGTCGGGGAAGTTCTGCAGCGTGGTGAACAGCGGGTGGTCCGGCCGCGTCACCGAGCGCGCGGTCACCGCGAAGAACCACTCCCACTGGTTCTGGTCCTGGCCGCCGTCCACCAGGTAGCGGCGGCCGGGGTCGGCCCACAGGTTCCGCAGCACGATCGCCGCGGCCACCAGGTAGCCCGCCGCGATGGCGGCCCCGGGCCGCACGCGGAGTTTCACGCCGGGCTTCGCGTGCCGGCTCGCGTGCCGGCTCGCGTGCCGACTCGCGTGGTGCCTCGCGCCGGGCCTCACCCCGGCCTCCACGCCGGGCCTCACGCCGGGACCCGCAGCGCGGACGACGACCCGCCGGACGGCGCGGGCGGCGGCGGGCCCGGCGGGCCGTACCGCAGCCGGATCGCGGCGACGTCGCCGAGCACCCGTAGGTAGTCGGCGGGCCGCAGCTTGGAGCCGGGCCGGTGGGTCCAGCGCACCGGGACCTCGGCCACCGGCCAGCCGCGCGCGGCGAACAGCCGCAGGACCTCCGCGTCGAAGCCCCACCCGTCCACCCGCGCGCGGGCGAACGCCGAGCGCGCCCGCCCGCCGTCGAACAGCTTGAACCCGCACTGGGTGTCGGCGAACCCGCGCACCGCCGCCCGCCGGATCACCACCGCGCCGAAGCGCGCCGGGATCCGCCGCAGGGCGGGGCGCGGATCGGCGCCGCGCCCGCCCCCCGCGCGCTGGGGACGGGCGCGCGACCCGATCGCGGCGGCGTAGCCCTGGCCGATCGCGGCGCGCAGCCGCGCCAGTTCGGAGAGGGGGTGGCGAGGTCGGCGTCGGTCACCAGCACCAGGCGGCCGCGCGAGGCCAGCACGCCGCGCCGCACCGCGTGCCCCTTGCCCCGGTTGACCGGCGAGCGCAGCACCCGCACGCGCGGATCGCGGCGGGCGGCGGCGCGCGCCAGCGCGGCGGTGCCGTCGCGGGAGCCGTCGTCGCAGACCAGCACCTCCCAGCGGGGCCCGCCGCGCTCCAGCGCGGCACCGACCGCCGCCAGCGTCGCGGGCAGCCGCTCCCGCTCGTCGTAGACGGGGATCACGACCGACAGCTCGACCGGGGCCGCCTTCGAGGTGGTGTTCACACTCCCGGGACCACCCCGGACCGCCGCCCGGTTGTATGACACAGGTCACATTCGACGCGGGCGGTGACGCTGCCAGGATGGCAAGTGATCGCTTATCGGCGGCAGGGGAGGGCGCGCGGATGGACCTCGACCGGATGGCCGGGCCGCTGGCCGACGTGCTCGCCGAGCGCTACGGGCCCGGCGTGCGGGTGCGCGGGCCGCGCCGCGCCCAGGGCGGCTCGTCCCGGACGACCTGCTCGTTCGAGGCCGTCACGGCGGCGGGGGAGGAGCACCCGCTGATCCTGCGGCTGGGCACGCAGGGCGCGGCGGCGCCGGACGGCGGCATGGGCGTGCCGCTGGCGCGCGAGGCCGCGCTGATGCGCGCGGCCGGGGCCGCCGGGGTGCCGAGCCCGGAGGTGGTCGCGGCCGGCGACGGCGACGGCCCGCTCGGTGCGGAGTTCGTCGTCATGGAACGCGTCGAGGGCGAGACCATCCCGCGCCGCGTCCTGCGCGACCCCGCCCTGGCCGGGGCCCGCGCCGGGCTGGCCGCCCGCTGCGGCGAGATCCTGGCGGCGGTGCACCGCATCCCGGTCGAGGCCGTGCCCGGTCTCGACCGGACCGACCAGTTCGACACCTGGCGGGCCGTGCTGGAGGCGACCGGGGAGCCCCACCCGGCGCTGGAGTTCGCGCTGCGGAGGCTGGAGCGCGACCGGCCGCCCGCGCGTCGCACCACCGTCGTGCACGGTGACTTCCGCAACGGCAACCTCATCGTCGGCCCCGACGGCGTGCGCGCCGTCCTGGACTGGGAGCTCGCCCACCTCGGCGACCCCATGGAGGACCTGGGGTGGCTGTGCGTGAAGGCGTGGCGGTTCGGCGCCGGGCCGCCGGTCGGCGGCTTCGGCACCTACGACCAGCTCGTGGACGCCTACGAGCGCGCGAGCGGCACGGCCGTGGACCGCGCCGCGCTGCACTGGTGGGAGATGTTCGGGGTGGCGCGCTGGGCCGTGATCTGCGTGATGCAGGCGCAGCGGCACCTGACCGGCGGCGAGCGGTCGGTGGAGCTGGCGGCGATCGGGCGGCGCGTCGCCGAGAACGAGTGGGACCTGCTGCGGATGCTGCCCTGACCTCGTCCGCCGCCCCTGCCCGGCGCCGCGTTACTTGACCAGGTGGGCGTAGACGATGACGTTGTCGCGGTAGGAGTGGTCGCGCTTGTCGTAGGCGCCGCCGCACGTCACCAGCCGCAGCCCGGCGTAGCGCACCTCGCCGTACACGCGGCTGCGCGGGAACTCCCACTTGGGGACCTGCTCGACGGCGTCCACCTGGAACTTCGCCGTGCTGTGGTCCTGCCGCACGACCGTGACGCGCGCGCCCGGCCTCAACTTGTGCAGCCGGAAGAACACCGCCTCGCCGTCCAGGTCGTCGTAGTGGCCGAGCAGCACCGCCGACCCCCGGCTGCCGGGCGCGGGCCCGTGCTCGTACCAGCCCGCGTCGCCCGACCGGGTGAACGGCGGCACCTGCACGGTCCGGTCCTTGTTCTGCCCGACCCGGATCACCTTGGCCTTCACCCCGATGCCGGGGATCTCGAGCCGGGCCGGAGGCGAGGCGGGCAGCTCCGGCCCGTTCGGGATGTCCCACAGGGCGCGCGGCCCGCCCTGGTCGCGGTAGTGCGGCGCGTCGTGGCCGCGCATGCCGTGCCCCATCGCCAGCGCGCCCAGCACCGCCAGGCCGCCCGCGACCAGGAAGCCGCGGCTAGGCCCGCCCACGGGCCCGCGCGCGCAGCATGGCCGCGCCGCCGATCCCGGCCGCGCCCGCCACCATGGCGAGCCCCATGCCGGTCCACGGCAGGTCCGGGCCCTGGGTGCCGCCGCCGCCGGTCGTCGCCCAGCCGTGCGGCTGCCGGTCGTGGTCGCCGGAGGAGCCGCGCGGCTGCACCCGGAGCGCGCCCTGCTGGGAGTAGTTGGAGGTGATGCACTTGGCCTCGACCCGGTAGCGGCCGGTCTTGGACTTGGTGACCGTCGCCGAGACGCTGAACCAGCCGTCGTTGACCACGCCCTTGCCCTGCGCCGCGCCCGAGATGGCCACGTACCGGTCGGTGTCCTTGCAGCCCCCGGCGACGGTGACGGTCTGGCCGGGGGCGGCGGCCGACGGGTCGATGTCGAGGTCGTCGGCGTGCGCGGCCGGGCCGAACGCGGCGAGGCCCGTCAGCAGCGCCCCGGTCACCAGCCCTGTGCGGACGGCGGCTTTCGTGTGCACCCTGTCCCCCCGAGATCGTGAGTGTGCCTCTGTCGTCCCTCGCGGAACGTGATTCCCTGGCCGCACATCGATCAAGGGGGCACGGGGGGTTTCTTTGCCGAGTCTTGTGGCCGGGCGGCGGTGTCGCCGCCCGGCCACAGGCCCGGCCGCCGGTACGCGGCGCGGTCGTTCAGCGCAGGCCGAACTCCCAGTTGCGGCCCTCGGCGTACTCCTTCAGGATGCGGCGCGCGGTGGTGGTGACGTGCACCTCGTCCGGGCCGTCGAAGATGCGGCCCGCCCGCGCGTGCCGGTACATGTGGTCCAGCGGGGTGTCCTCGGTCAGCCCCTCGGCCCCGTGCACCTGGATCGCGCGGTCGATGACGTTGTGCAGCATCCGCGCCGCCGCCACCTTGATCGCCCCGATCTCCACCCGGGCTTGGTCCCCCTCATCGATCTTGTGGGCGGCCTGCAGCGTCAGCAGCCGGGCCGCCTGGATCTCGGTGTAGGAGTCGAACACGTGCTGCTGGAGGAGTTGCTTCCTGTACAGCGGCTCGCCGAACGCGCTGCGCCGGTGCAGCCGCTCGCACATCAGGTCGAACGCCCGCTGCGCCTGCCCGAGGAACCGCATGCAGTGGAAGATGCGGCCCGGCCCGAGCCGTTCCTGGGCGATGACGAAGCCGTGGCCGCGCGGGCCGAGCAGGTTCTCCTCCGGCACCCGCACCTCGTCGTAGACCACCTCGCAGTGGCCGCCGTCCAGGCCGAGCACCGGGGTGTCGCGCACGATGGTGTAGCCGGGGGTGTCGGTCGGCACCAGGATCATGCTGAACGACAGGTAGGGGGAGGTGCCCTCCGGCTCGGTCCGGCACATCACGGTGGTGTAGGCGGCCCGGTCGGCCAGGGTGGTGAACCACTTGCGGCCGCGGATCACCCACTCGCCGCCCTCCAGCGTCGCGGTGGTGGTGAGCTGGGTCGGATCCGAGCTGGATATGCCCGGCTCGGTCATCGCGAAGCTCGGGTAGATGTCGGCCCGCACCAGCGGCTCCAGGAACCGCTTGCGCTGGGCTTCCCCGGCGTAGCGGTGCAGCATCAGCGAGTCCTGCAACGTGAACGTGCCGAGCGCGAGCTGCCCGAACTCGCTGCGGCCCTGCACCTCGTTGACGTACACGTAGTCCAGGAAGGGCAGCCCGCCGCCGCCCAGCTCCTTCGGGTGTCCGAGCGCCCACAGGCCCTCGTCCTTGGCCTGGCGCCGCAGGTCGCGCAGCAGCCGCTCGGCCTCCTCGCCGCCGGCGCGCAGCACCGGTTCGGCGGGCTCGACCCGTTCGGTCATGAAGGCGTGGACGGCGTCGCGGACCGGCCGCACCGACGCGGGCATCTCGAAGCTCATGATCCCTCCTCGGTCTAGAATCGCATTCTGTCCGAGTCGAGGGGGAGAAGCGATGCCCGCCCGCCCACCGGTCCGTCCGCCCGCCCGTCCGCCGGGCCACCGGCTCCCCCCGCACGACGCCCCGTCCGCCGCCGAACTGGTCGCGGCCGTCCGCGAGTTCCTGGAGCGCGACGTGCTCGGCGCCCTGGAGGGGCGCACCCGCTTCCACGCCCTGGTCGCGATCAACTCGCTGGCGATCGCCGAGCGGGAGATGGCGCTCGGGCCGGAGCAGGCCGCGCGGCACCGGGACCGGGTGCGCGCCTTCGGCTGCTCCGACGACGCCGCCCTCGCCGCCGCCATCAGGGCGGGCGGGCTGGACGACCGCTACGACGAGCTCAAGGCGGCGCTGCTGGAGGCCGCCCGCGACAAGCTGGAGGTGGCGAACCCGGCCTACCTGGACGGCTGACGCCGCGCAGGGAGGCCGGGTTCGGAGGGAACGCGGCGGATCAGGTGCTGGAGGCCAGGTCCAGCTCCTTCACCTTCGGGTCGCCCTCGTCGGCGGTGTAGTCCGCCTCGCGGGTGGCGTCCACGCCGTCGGCGACCTTGGAGGCGCGCAGCAGCAGCGTGAGGCCGACCGCCAGGGCCAGGTTGACCGCCAGCGCCAGGACGCCCACGTACACCGTCATCTGGGTGTCGAAGCCCAGCTCGCTCAGCTTGAAGGCCGAGCCGCCGAAGTGCTCCTTCTTCTTGGCCACGTTGGGGATCTCGTACAGCATCCACAGGCCCGCGACCAGGCCGCCCGCCCAGCCGACCAGCAGCGCGCCGCGGTGGAACCAGCGGGTCACCAGGCCGAGGCCGACCGCCGGCAGCGTCTGCAGGATGATGACGCCGCCGATGAGCTGCAGGTCGATGGAGAACTCGGGGTCCAGCAGCAGGATGCAGGCGACCGCGCCGACCTTGACGACCAGCGAGACCAGCTTGCTGACGGTCGCCTCCTCCTTCGCGGAGGCCTCCTTGCGCCAGTACTCGCGGTAGATGTTGCGGGTGAACAGGTTCGCCGCGGCGATCGACATGATCGCGGCGGGCACCAGCGCGCCGATGCCGATGGCGGCGTAGGCGACGCCGGTGAACCAGCTCGGGAAGGTCTGGTCGAACAGCAGCGGCACCACGGTGTTGGTGTCCACCTTGCCGTCGGTGGTGATCGGCTTGACGCCCGCGGCGATGGCCATGAAGCCCAGCAGCGCGATCAGGCCCAGCACGAAGCTGTAGGCGGGCAGCGCCGCCATGTTGCGCTTGATGACGTTGCGGTCCTTGCTGGCCAGCACGCCGGTGATGCTGTGCGGGTACAGGAACAGCGCGAGCGCGGAGCCGAGGGCGAGCATCGCGTAGTTCAGCTGGTTGGTGCCGTCCAGCAGGATGCCGTCGCTCGGCGCGGGCGTCTTGTCGAACTTGGCCTGGGCGGCGTCGAAGATGTCGCCCCAGCCGCCGAGCTTGCTCGGGATGTACAGCACGGCCGCGATGATCACGATGTAGATCAGCACGTCCTTGACGAACGCGATCAGCGCGGGGGCGCGCAGCCCCGACTGGTAGGTGTAGGCCGCCAGGATCGCGAACGCGATGACGATCGGCCAGTGGCCGTGCACGCCCATCGCCTTCAGCACCGCCTCGATGCCGACCAGCTGGAGCGCGATGTAGGGCATGGTCGCGACGATGCCGGTGATCGCGACGGCCAGCGCCAGCGTGGGCGAGCCGAACCGGGCCCGCACGAAGTCGGCCGGGGTCACGAAGCCGTGCACGTGGGAGACCGACCACAGCCGGATCAGCACCAGGAACACCAGCGGGTAGACCACGATCGTGTAGGGCACGGCGTAGAAGCCGGCCGCGCCCGCGCCGAACACCAGCGCCGGGACCGCGACGAAGGTGTAGGCGGTGTACAGGTCGCCGCCGATCAGGAACCAGGTGATCCAGCTGCCGAAGTTGCGGCCGCCGAGGCCCCACTCGTCCAGGCTGTCCATGGTCGTGGGCCGGCGCCACCGCGCGGCCACGAAGCCCATGCCGCTGACCACCAGGAACAGGACGCCGAAGATGATGAGCTCGGTGAGGTGATCACTCGACACGGGTCAGCCCTTCTTCCGGGTCATCCGGTAGACGACGACCGTGCAGGCCACGCCCAGCGGGATGAAGCAGAGCTGGATCCAGTAGAAGGCCGGGAACCCGGCGATGCGCGGCTCGTCCTTGTTGAACAGCAGCGTGAGCAGGGGCAGGATCACCGGGACGACCAGCAGCCAGTTCCATGGGCTGCGGTCGGTCCGGCGGGGCGCCGGCGGCGGGTCTTGCTCGGCCACGGATCCTCCTAATCGCGTGGGCCGGGCACGGACCGTCCGAAGGGTGAGACGATCCGCGTTCCGGGGATGGGTGGCGTGAGCCTACTGGCGTTCCGATCACGGGAGGATCTCGGACACGGCACGACTTCGCCGGAACGTTCCAACATGTGGACGCGCAGGTCAGCGGCCCGGTGGCGGCCGGCGCGTCAGCAGGGGTCACACGGTGCGGTCGGCGGCGGTGCGCGGCTCGTGCCGCACGTCCTCGGGCCGGTCCAGCGCGCGGGTCCAGGCGGCGAACTCCACCAGGATCCCGTCGGGGTCGCGGAAGTAGATCGAGCGCACGAACACGCCCTCGTGCACGTCCTTGGCGACGCCGAACTCGCTGTCGTCGTGGTTGAGCAGCACGCCCACGTCCACGCCCTTGGCGATGAGCCGGTCGCGGTACTCCTCGATGCGCTCGGGCGGCACGTCGAAGGCGATGTGGTTCATCGACCCGACCGCCGACACCAGCTCGCCCCGGTCGGGCAGGTTCTTGGGCGCCGACACCCCCGGCACCGCCTCGGGCGCGTCGGGGAACCAGAAGAACGCCAGCGCGTTGCCGCCGCCGCAGTCGAAGAAGAAGTGCTGGCCCCAGCCCATCGGCAGCTCGATGGTCTTGATCAGCGGCATCCCCAGCACGCCCTGGTAGAAGTCCACCGTCGCCTTCATGTCCCGGCAGACCAGGGCCAGGTGGTTGACGCCGCGCAGCTCGAACTCGGTGTTGACCCGGTCCACGGCGGTCCTCCCGCGATCGCGTGCAAGTGATCCCTTGCGTCCCATCCTGACAGGAACGGGCCGCGAACAGAAGCCCGCGCGCGGCGACCCGCCGGGCCGGGCACGGGCGCGGCGCCCGGGACGCGCCTGGCGGGATGCGGCCGTACGCTTGGCCCGCACCCCCGCGACCCGGTACCCTCGCCCCATGCGAACCGGAACCCGCCAGTGGTGGTGGCGCCGCTGAGGCGGCGCCGGTTCTCGCACGTTCGACATCCAGGCGACCGCCCCCATCCGGCGGTCGTTTCGCGTTTCCCGACCGGATGGGGCCCGACCACGAGGGGCCACCCACGGTGGAGACCGTCCCGCACCAGCCGCTGACCACCGAGTTCGTCACCGCCGGTGGTGTACGGGTGACCCGTACCGCCACCCCGGTCGATTCCGAGCGCAAGTCCGACGTGCTCAACGCCCTCGTCGCCGCCGTGGGGGAGCGGCGCGGAGGCGTGCTCAGCTCCGGCATGGAGTATCCCGGCCGCTACAGCCGCTGGCACATGGCCTATCTCGACCCCTGCCTGGAGCTGGTCGCGCGCGGCCGCACCGTCACCGCGCAGGCGCTGAACGGGCGGGGCCGGGTGCTGCTGCCGGCGCTCGCGGCGGTGCTGCGCGGCACCGGCGAGGTCGTGGCCGACGAGCCGGGCCGGTTCGCCGTGCACGTCCCGGCGACCGACGCGTTCTTCCCCGAGGAGGAGCGCAGCCGCCAGCCCACCGTCTTCACCGCGCTGCGCGCGGTGGTGGACCTGTTCCGCTGCGACGACCCGCACCTCGGCCTGTACGGCGCGTTCGGCTACGACCTGACGCTGCAGTTCGAGCCGCTGCGCACCCGGCTGGAGCGCCCCGACCACCAGCGCGACCTGGTGCTGCACCTAGCCGACGAGATGGTCGTGGTGGACCGCAAGCGCGAGACCTCCCACCGCATGTCCTACGAGTTCGAGGTCGGCGGCGCGAGCACGGCGGGGCTGCCGCGCGCCACCGAGCCGACGCCCGTCCCGGTCGCCGCCGAGCTGCCGCCGCAGCCCACGCCGGGCGTGTACGCGCAGATGGTGCGCGACGCCAAGGAGCGGTTCGTGCGCGGCGACCTGTTCGAGGTGACGCCGGGCCACGCCATGTACGGGCGCTGCACCTCGCCGGCGGCCTTCTTCGAGCGGCTGCGCGAGACCAACCCCGCGCCCTACGAGTTCATGTTCAACCTGGGCGAGGGCGAGTACCTGGTCGGGGCCTCGCCGGAGATGTTCGTGCGGGTGAGCGGGGACCGGGTGGAGACCTGCCCGATCGCGGGCACGATCCGGCGCGGCGGGGACGCGCTGGAGGACGCCGAGCAGATCCGCACCATCCTCACCTCGGCCAAGGACGAGTCCGAGCTGACGATGTGCACCGACGTGGACCGCAACGACAAGTCGCGGGTGTGCGTGCCCGGCAGCGTCAAGGTGCTGGGCCGCCGCCAGATCGAGCTGTACTCGCGGCTGATCCACACCGTCGACCACATCGAGGGGCGGCTGCGGCCCGGCTTCGACGCGCTGGACGCGTTCCTCACCCACATGTGGGCGGTGACCGTCACCGGCGCGCCCAAGACGTGGGCGATGCAGTTCATCGAGGACCACGAGGACGCGCCGCGCCGCTGGTACGGCGGCGCGGTCGGCTGCGTCGGCTTCGACGGCTCGATGAACACCGGGCTCACGCTGCGCACCGCGCAGATCCGCGACGGGATCGCGACCGTCCGGGCGGGCGCGACGCTGCTGTACGACTCCGACCCCGACGAGGAGGAGCGCGAGACGCACCTGAAGGCCAGCGCGCTGCTGGGCGCGCTCGCCGCCTCCGAGGGCGAGGCCGCCACCGAGGCCGCCACCGAGGCCGCGGCGGGCGGCGCGGACGTCGCCGGAGCGGCCGCGCCCGGGCCCGGCGAGGGCCTGAAGGTGCTGCTGGTCGACCACGAGGACTCCTTCGTCAACACCCTGGCCGACTACTTCCGGCAGGAGGGGGCCGAGGTGGTGACGCTGCGGCACGGCTTCCCGGTGCGGATGCTGGACGAGCAGGCGCCCGACCTGGTGGTGCTGTCGCCCGGCCCCGGCCGCCCGGTCGACTTCGCCGCCGACGCGCTGCTGGACGCCCTGGACGCCCGGGAGCTGCCGGTGTTCGGCGTGTGCCTCGGCCTGCAGGCCATGGTCGAGCACGCCGGGGGCGAGCTGGGGCTGCTGCCCGAGCCCGCGCACGGCAAGCCCGGCCGGGTCCGGGTGGGCGGCGGTGAGCTGCTGGCGGGCCTGCCCGAGGAGTTCACCGCCGCCCGGTACCACTCCCTGCACGCGACCCCCGAGCAGGTGAAGGGGTTCGACGTCACCGCGCGGACCGGCGAGGTGGTGATGGCGATCGAGGACCCGGAGCGGCGGCGCTGGGCGGTGCAGTTCCACCCGGAGTCGATCCTGACGGCGGAGGGCGGCGCGGGGCACCGCATCGTGGCGAACGTGCTGGAGCTGTGCCGGAAGGGCGCGCCGACGGCGGCGAAGGGATAGGCGGTGAAGGGATAAGGGACGGGCGGATGGCCTGCGGCATCGTGAACGCGCAGGCCATCCCATTAGTGTCATCCAAAAAGGGTGATTCCGGACACTTATGGACGGATCGGCGTTTGTGCTGGTCGGCGTCGGGGATCTTGCCGCCATGGCTACGATTCTCTGGCTCATCGCCGTCATCATGATCATCGCCGGGATCTACGTGATCATCGCCCGGCGCGACCTGCTGTGGGGGATCGTCCTCATCGTCCTCGGCTTCCTGGTCGGCCCCGGCGGCGTGAGCATCTTCAACCCATGACGCCCGCCCCCGGTCACGCGGGCGCGTCCCGGTAGCGGGCGGCCATCCGGCGGGCGGTCGCGGCGTGGCGCTCGCGCAGCCCGCGCGGCGCCACGACCTCGACCTCCGCGCCCAGCCGCAGCAACTGCGCGAGCGCGACGTCCGGGGACTCGACCGGGAGGGTGGTGAGCGTCCACCCCTCCGCGTCGGGCTCCCCGGCCGCCTCGGCGGCCCGCCCGGCCGCGTACGGCTCGGCCACGTGCCGCAGCGCGCGCATCCCGGCCGGGCTCAGCCGCACCGTGACCTCCTCCCGCAGCATCGACCGCAGGAACCGTCCGGCCTGCTCGGCCCAGTGGCCGGGCAGGTCGAACCCCTCGTCCCGCTCGAACACCGCCCCCGTGGGGGCGACCTCCGCGACCCGGTCCGCCCGGTAGGTGCGGGCGCCGCCCTCCACGCGGGCCACCAGGTACCAGGTGCCGTTCTTGAGCACCAGCCCGTAGGGCTCGACCACCCGCACGACCTCGCGATCGCGCCCCTTGCGGTAGCGCAGCTCCACGACCTCGTCGCGCCACACCGCCCGTGCCAGGTCGCGCAGCAGCGGCGGCGGCCCGGCCTCGCCGAACCATCCCGGCGCGTCCAGGTGGAACCGCTGGCCCGCGCGCACCGGCGCGTCCCGCAGCGACGACGGCAGCGCCGCCAGCACCTTCAGCTCGGCCGCGGCGACCGCGTCGGCCAGCCCCATGTCGCCGGCCGGACCCGGCAGCCCCGCCAGGAACAGCGCCTCGGCCTCCTCCCGGCTCAGCCCGGTCAGCCGCGTCCGGTACCCGCCGACCAGCCGGTACCCGCCGTGCCGGCCCTGCTCGGCGTAGACCGGCACCCCGGCCGCCGACAGCGCCTCCACGTCCCGGTACACCGTGCGCTCGGACACCTCCAGCTCGCGCGCCAGCTCGGCGGCGGTCATGGTCTCCCGCGACTGGAGCAGCAGGACCATCGAGATGAGGCGGGACGCGCGCATCGCACCATCCTGACATTCTTGTGTGAGATACCCGCCCTCGGCCTGTTCGCCGAGGTCGAGGCGTTGCTAGCGTCCCCGGCGTGACGACCCTTTCCCCTTCCCTGACGGCGTTCATCGACGCCCTGCCCAAGGTCGAGCTGCACGTCCACCTGGTGGGCTCGGCCTCGGTCCCCACCGTGCTGGAACTGGCCCGCCGGCACCCCGGCGGCCCGGTCCCCACCGACGAGGCCGCGCTGCGCGACTTCTACGTCTTCCGCGACTTCCCGCACTTCGCCGAGGTGTACCTGGCGGTGTCGGACCTGGTGCGCGACCCCGAGGACGTGGCGACGCTCGTGGTCGGCATCGGCCGCGACCTGGCCGCGCAGAAGGCCCGCTACGTGGAGCTGACCGTCACGCCCTACAGCCACCAGCGCGTCGGGATGTCCATGCCCGCCGTCACCGAGGCGCTGGACCGCGCCGTGGTGGAGGCCCGCGCCGCGTACGGCATCGAGATCGCCTACATCTTCGACATCCCCGCCGAGTTCGGCGAGGACGCCGCGCGCGGCACGCTGGAGCACGCCCTGGAGCACCCGCCGCAGGCGCTGGTCGGGTTCGGGATCGGCGGCAGCGAGGACGTGCGCGTCAAGCACCGCGACGCCTTCCGCGACGCGTTCCGGGCCGCCCGCGCCGCCGGGCTGCGCAGCCTGCCGCACGCCGGGGAGATGACCGGCCCGGAGACGATCTGGGAGGCGCTGGAGCACTACGGCGCCGAGCGCATCGGGCACGGCAACAACTGCCTGGCCGACCCGCGCCTGGTCGCCCACCTGCGCGAGACGCAGATCCCGCTGGAGGTGTGCCCGACCTCCAACGTGTGCACCGGGCAGGTCGCCTCCCTGGCCGAGCACCCGCTGCCCCGGCTGCTGGAGGAGGGGCTGTACGTGACCCTCAACAGCGACGACCCGCCGATGTTCAACACGACGCTGACCCGCGAGTACCAGGTCGCGGCGCAGGTGCTGGGGCTCGGCCGCGACGACCTGGCCGCCGTGGCGCGCAACGCGGTGCTGGCCTCGTCGCTGGACGAGGCGGGGCGGCGCCCGATCCTGGACGAGATCGACGCGGTGGCCGCCGCGCACTGAGCGGACGGCCGCGCCGGTCACCCGCCCGGCGCGGCCGTCACCTCCACGCGCGTGTCGTGGAAGACCGGGCCGCCGCCGAGGTCGGTGTCGCGCTCGTCCACGACGGCGTTGGCGTTGGCGCCGCCGGAGAACTTGGCCCAGTGCCCCTTGGTGGTCGCCGCCACGCCCGGCCGCACCACGTCGCTGATCTCCAGCACCCCCTCGAACGCGCCCCGGTCGTTGTGGGCGCGCACCCGCTGCCCGTCGGCCAGCCCGCGCGCGGCCGCGTCGTCGGGGTGCAGCCGCAGTACCGGGCCGCCCGACCGGCGGCGCAGCTCGGGATTGCTCCCGAACACGGTGTTGAGGAAGTGGTGCGGGGCCGCCGAGATCAGGGCCAGCGGGTAGCGCGCGGCCCGTTCGGGATCGGCCACCTCGACGGGCGGGACGTAGCCGGGCAGCGGGTCGCGGCCCTCGCGGGCGGCCCGCTCCGACCGGAACTCCAGCCGGCCCGAAGGCGTGGGGAACCGCTCGGCGTACGGCAGGAACGGATCGGGCACCGCCAGCCGCACGAACCCCTCCTTGCGCAGCCGCTCCAGGGTGATCCCCGCCAGCCACGGGTCGCCGGAGTCCAGGGCCTGCTCGGCGAGGCTCTCGTCGGAGTCGTACAGCGCGGGCTCGGCCAGCCGCATGCGCCGCGCCAGCCGCCGGAAGGTCTCGGTGGCGGGCAGGCACTCACCGGGCGGCGCGACGGCGGGCTCGTTCCACGCCAGGTACAGGTGGCCGTAGCCGTCGTTGAGGTCGGCGTGCTCGTGCTGCTTGGTGGCGGGCAGCACGATGTCGGCGTAGTCGGTGGTGTCGGTCGGGAACTGCTCGATCACCACGGTGAACAGGTCCTCGCGCGCGAGCCCGCGCCGCACCTTGTTCTGGTGCGGGGTGCTGCCCACCGGATTGGCGGCCATCACGAACAGCGCCTTGACCGGCGGCCCGTCCGCCTCCAGCAGCCCCTCGCCGAGGCGGCTCATCGACATCGTCCGCACCGGCGCGGCGCGCAGGTCGTCGCGGTAGAGCGCGGCCCGGTCCAGCTTCATGTGGGCGGAGGTGGAGAACGTCAGGCCGCCGCCCCGTCGCGCCCAGTCGCCGGTCACGCCCGGGATGCACGCCAGGGTGCGCAGCGTCGTGCCGCCTCCCGCGTTGCGCTGGAGGCCCTGCGTCGCACGGATGGCGGTGGGCCGGGTGCGCGCGACCCGTTCGCCGAGCGCCACGATCCGCTCGGCCGGAATCCCGGTGATCTCCGCGACGCGGCCGGGCGGGAACTGCGCGATCCGCTTGCGGAACCCCTCCCAGCCCAGCGTGTGGTCGCGCAGGAAGTCCTCGTCCTGCGCCCCCAGGCCGACGACCACGTGCAGCAGGCCGAGGGCCAGCGCCGCGTCGGTGCCCGGCAGCGGGGCCAGGTGCTCGTCGGCCTGCTGCGCCGTCCGCGTCCGCACCGGGTCGATCGCCACCACGTGCGCGCCCGCCTTCCGGGCGGCCTGCACGAACTTCCACACGTGGTGCCCGCTGGTGAGCGGGTTGGTGCCCCACAGCAGGATCAGCCGGGCGTGCGCCAGGTCCTCGGGGTCCATGCCCGCCGACGACCCGACCGTGTACTCCAGCCCGGCGCTGCCCGCCGAGGAGCAGATGTTGGCGTCGTGCTCGCAGGCCCCCAGCACGTTGAAGAACCGCCGGCCCGGCTGCCCCTCCAGCCCCTGGAGGTAGCCGAGCGTCCCGGTGCCCCAGTACGGCCAGACCGCCTCGCCGCCGTGCTCGGCGACCACGCCCTCCAGCCGCGCGGCGATCTCGTCCAGCGCCTCGTCCCAGGTGACGCGCTCGAACCGGCCCTCGCCCTTGGCGCCGACCCGGCGCATCGGGTACCGGATCCGGTCCTCCTGCGCCGAGTGCTCCAGCCACCGGTTGACCTTGGTGCACAGCGCGCCGCGCGTGTAGGGGTGGTCGGGGTTGCCGCGCAGGCCCACCGCCTCGCCGTCCCGGACCGAGACCACCCACGAGCAGCCGTCGGGGCAGTCCAGCGGGCAGGCCCCCAGCACCTTCAGCTCGGTCGGCATCAGACGTCGGCCTCCAGACGGTCGTCGAGGTAGCCCGCCACGTCCGGACCCTCCGGCCCGGCGAGCACGTGCCGCAGCCAGGCCCGCCGCTCGTGGTCGTGGACCGCGCCCTCCCAGACGCAGAACACCGCCGGATGCGGATGCGGCGCGAACGCGCCGGGATCGTCCAGCGGCGCGGAGTACAGGCGCTGGTGCAGTTCGTTCTCCCCGGCCCACCAGTCGTAGAGGGCGAAGCAGGAGTCGCCGCCCCGGTGCACGACCACGAAACCGAGCCCGTACCGCTCGGGCTCGCCGCCGCCCGCCACGGCGGGGGAGGGGAACGCCTCCGGCGCCAGCTTCAGCGCGGCCTCGACCGCCTCGGCCGGGGGCCGCTCGCCCTCGGAGGTGATCCCGTACACCTTGAGCGCCCAGCCGGCGGTCTCGTGCAGCCCCAGGAACCGGATCGGGCGCGGGCGGTGGGGACCTCGGACCGGGATGGACCGCGACATGACCTCTCCGAACTCTCCGAGCGGACGAACGGGTCCAGTCTGGTGCAAAGTTTCATGAGTGTCACTCTGAGACGCACATTACGCCGCTGGTCGGACCGCCCCCGTGCGCCGCGCCCACTACCCTGGCGGAGGCCGAGAGGGACGACGACGGGGAGGGCCGCAGATGGGCGACACGACGGACGGGGCGTACGAGCCGGAGTTCCGCAGCGATGTGACGGTCGAGCTGATCAAGTCGGCGGCCTCCGACGCCGACGTGCTGTGGGCGGCCCGGGTCTCCACCAAGGGGGAGAGCTCGCTGGCCGAGATCGAGGCCGACCCCGAGCGCTCCAAGGGCCTGATCAACTACCTGATGCGCGACCGGCACGGCACCCCGTTCGAGCACTCCTCGATGACCTTCTACGTGCAGGCCCCGATCTTCGTGTTCCGCGAATACATGCGGCACCGCACCTTTTCGTTCAACGAGGAGAGCGGCCGCTACCGGAAGCTGGAGCCGGTGTTCTACGTCCCCGGCCCCGAGCGCAAGCTGGTGCAGGAGGGCCGCCCCGGCAAGTACGTGTTCGTGGAGGGCACCCCCGAGCAGCACAAGCTCGTCACCGAGGCCACCGAGGAGAGCTGCCGCCGGGCGTACGCCGCCTACACCGAGATGCTGGAGGCGGGCGTGGCCCGCGAGGTCGCGCGCGGCGTGCTGCCGGTCGCGCTGTACTCCTCGATGTACGCCACCTGCAACGCGCGGGCGCTGATGAACTTCCTGTCCCTGCGCACCAAGCGCGAGGACTCGACGTTCCCCTCCTTCCCGCAGCGCGAGATCGAGATGGTCGCCGAGAAGATGGAGGAGCAGTGGGCGGCGCTGATGCCGCTGACCCACGCCGCCTTCGAGGCGAACGGCCGCGTCTGCCCGTAGGGCGGCCCTCGGGCCCGCGTCTCAGAACAGGCGGGCGGCGCTCGGGTGGTCCTGGGCGCCGTCCACCGGCACGTTCGCGCCGTTGATCCCGCTCGCCCTCGGCGACAGCAGGAAGCAGGCGGTGTCGGCGACCTCCTCCGCCGTCACCAGGCGCCCGGCGGGGAAGTCCTCGCGCTCGAACGCGGCGAACCGCTCGGGACGGGCGGTGCGGAACCGGTCCCAGCCGCCGCCCTCGAACAGCACCGAGCCGGGGCTCAGCGCGTTCACCCGGACGCCCCGGCCCGCCAGCTCCTGCGCCAGCACGGCGGCCAGGTGGATCTCGGCGGCCTTGGCGGCGGCGTAGGAGGACTTGGGGCCGGCCTTCCAGCCGGTGATCGAGGAGATGATCAGCACGCTGCCGCCGGGCGGCAGGTGGGGGACCGCGCAGCGCACCGCGTGCGCGGCGTGCAGCACGTTCAGCTCGAAGGTGCGCGCCCAGTCCTGCGGGGTGGACTCCAGCAGCCCGCCCCCGGCCGACCCGCCCGCGTTGGCCACCAGCAGGTCGAGCCCGCCCAGCCGCTCGGCGCTCTCGTCCACCGCGCGGCCGAGCGCGTCGGGGTCGGTGACGTCGGCGACCACGCCGACGCCGCCCAGCCCGGCGGCCGCCTCCGCCAGCCGGTCGCGGTCGCGGGCGCAGATCGCCACGGCCGCGCCCTCGGCGGCCAGGGCGCGCGCGATGGCCAGGCCGATGCCGGCGCTGCCGCCGGTGATCAGCGCCCGCTTGCCCGCCAGTCCCAGGTCCATGGCCCGATCATCGCAGGTTCGGCCCGTCCGGGCGTGAGGCCCGTCACCCCGTGCGGGCGGGGCTGGGCTTCCCGGCGGCGCTGGGCCAGGGTGGGGAGGCATGGCCGACATCACGATCTCCAGTGGACCCCGGCGGCTGCCCGCCTACCTCGCGGTGCCCGAGGGCGAGGGGCCGTGGCCCGCCGTGGTCATCATCTTCGAGGCGCTCGGCGCCAACGCCGACATGCGCGCCCAGGCCGACCGGTTCGCCCGCGAGGGCTACCTGGCCGTCCTGCCCGACCTGTACGAGGGCGCGCCCTGGTACCGCTGCGTCCGCAAGGCGACGCGCGACCTGCTGGCGCGGCGCGGCCCGAGCTTCGCCCACATCGAGGCGGCCCGCGCCTGGGTCGCCGGTCGCGCGGACTGCACCGGCCGCGTGGGCGTGGTCGGCTTCTGCATGGGCGGCGGGTTCGCGCTGGTCGCGGCCGCCGAGCAGGACTTCCAGGCCGCCGCCGTCAACTACGGCATCCTGCCGCGCCACGCCGAGCGGGTGCTGGAGGGCGCCTGCCCGATCGTGGCGAACTACGGCGGCCGCGACCGTACGCTGCCCCGCGCGGCGCGCCGCCTGGAGCACGCGCTGACGGTGCTGGACGTGCCGCACGACGTGAAGGAGTACCCCGAGGCCGGGCACAGCTTCCTCACCGACACCTCGGTGCCGCGGCCGCTCAGCCTGGTCGCCAAGGTCACCCTCGGGATGGGCGAGGGACGCGAGCACGCCGCCGACGGCTGGCGGCGCATCCTGGCGTTCTTCGGGGAGCACCTGGCCGCCGACAAAAAATCTACAATGTAAAGGAGCGGGGCGGGTCAGCCGCCGGAAACCGCGGGCAGGATGTGCACCTCGGCGCCGTCGGCCAGGGGCGTGGCGAGCAGCGCCAGGTCGCGGACGTTGTCGGCGCCGACGAACACGTTGACGTGCGGGCGCAGCGCGCCGCGCTCGTCGCGGACCCGCCGCCCCACCGCCGGGAGGGCGGCGGCCAGCGCGTCCAGCAGGTCGCCGACCGTGCCCCCGCTGGCGACCTCGACGGGCACCGCGCCGGCCGCGCCCGCGGCGCCCGCCGCCTCGCGCAGCGCCCCGGGCAGCCGGACGGTGACGGTCATGGCGCCGGCGGGAGGGCCGGTCACACCGCCACCGCCCGCACGCACAGCACGTCCGGCAGGTGGCGGGCGACCTCGGTCCACGTCTCGCCCTCGTCGCGGCTGGCGTAGACGCAGCCGTCGCGCGTGCCGAAGTAGACCCCGGCCGGGTCGGCGGCGTCGGTGCAGAACGCGTCGCGCAGCACGGTGGCGTAGCAGGGCGCGTCGGGCAGGCCCTTGGTGAGCGGCCGCCAGGTCGCGCCCGCGTCGTCGGAGCGGCAGACCTGGTAGCGGTGCCCGGCCGGGGTGCGGTCGGCGTCGGCGTGCAGGGGCAGCACGTAGACGGTGTCGGGCCGGTGCGGGTGCACCGCGAGGGGGAAGCCGAAGTCGGCGGGCAGGCCGCCGTCGATGCGGGTCCAGGACGCGGCGTCGTCGTCGCTGCGGTAGACGCCGCCGTGGTGCTGGAGGAACAGCCGCTCGGGCCGGTCGGGGTGCAGGTCGACCTTGTGCACGCACTGGCCGAACTCGGGGTAGGGGTCCTCGGGCAGGAAGGGGGTCTCGATGCCCCGGTTGCGGGCCTGCCAGGTCGCGCCGCCGTCGGTGCTGCGGTAGACGCCGCCGGTGGAGATCGCGACGGTGAGCACGGCCGGGTCGGCGGGGTGGGGCAGGACCGTGTGCAGGCACAGCCCGCCGCCGCCCGGGTGCCACAGCGGCCGGTGCGGGTGGTCCCACAGGCCCTCGACCAGCGCGAACGTGCGGCCGCCGTCCTCGGAGCGGAACAGCGCGGCGGGCTCGACGCCCGCGTACACCACGCCCGGCTCGGTGGGCGAGAACGCCAGCTGCCAGATCCCCGCGAGCGAGGCCCCGGCCGAGGGCGGGAACGCGATCGGCGCGTCCTCGGCCTTCCCGGTCGGCTCGCTCCAGGTGCGGCCCCGGTCGGTGGACTCGACCAGGGACACGCCCCAGAACGGGCTGTCGACGGCGGCGAGGACGCGGCCGTCGGCGGGGTCGGCCGCGATGGCGGTGACCGGGGTGGAGGTGAAGGCGAGCGGATCGGTCTCCCAGGCGGCGCGGCCGCCGCGGCTGCGGGCGGTGACCAGGCCCTTGCGCGTTCCGATGACGAGCACCACGTCGTCCATGACGTCTCCCTGGTGAGATGGGTGTCCCCGCCGTCATGTTCGCACAGGTGTTCGGACGTTGTCCGTCGTTCGCTGGAAACACGTCGTCAGCGGTTCAGCACGGCCCGTGTCTGGGTGACCTGGGCGACGCGGCGGCCCTCGGCGTCGTACAGGTCGGTCTGCACCACGATCGAGGTGCGGCCGACGTGCAGCGGCCGGGCGGTGCCGCGCACGTGCCCGGCGCGCACCGCGTGGAAGAAGTTGGTCTTGGACTCCAGCGTGGTGGTGGAGGCGCCGTCGGGGAGGTTGGCGAAGGCGCAGGTCGCGCCGAGGCTGTCGGCCAGCGCCATGAGCGCGCCGCCGTGCAGGGGGTTCGGGGCATGACGTCCGAGGTAATCGTCGCCGTGACGTCCGTCCCGGTAGCGTCCTCGACGTGACCGCGATGACGACCTCACTCAGCGATGTCCGGCCGATCGGCGAGCAACTGCGGGCCTGGCGGCAGCGCCGCCGCCTCAGCCAGCTGGAGCTGGCCTCCGAGGCGGAGGTGTCCACCCGCCACCTCAGCTTCGTGGAGACCGGCCGCTCGGCGCCCAGCCGGGACATGGTGCTGCGGCTGGCCGACCATCTGGAGGTCCCGCTGCGCGACCGCAACCTGCTGCTGGTGTCGGCGGGGTACGCGCCGATGTACGCCGAGACGCCGATGGAGGAGCCGCGCATGGACGCGGTGCGCGCCGCGCTGCGCCAGGTGCTGGACGGGCACGAGCCCTATCCGGCGGTGGTGGTGGACCGGTTCTGGAACCTCATCGACGCCAACGGCGCGGCCGGGCTGTTCATGGAGGGCGCGCCCGAGAAGCTGCTGGAGCCGCCGCTGAACGTGCTGCGGCTCAGCATGCACCCCGACGGCATGGCCCGGAACATCCTCAACCTGGGGGAGTGGCGCGCGCACATGATCGACCGGGTGCGGCGGCACGTGGCGCTCACCGCCGACGCCTCGCTCACCGCCCTGTACCGGGAGTTGCGCGACTACCCGGCGGCCGGGCCGGTGCCCGAGGTGTTCGCGCAGCCGACCGGCAACGAGGTGTTCGTGCCGCTGCGCATCCGGGTGGACGGGCGGGACCTGTCGTTCTTCAGCACCATCGCCACCTTCGGGACGCCGGTGGACATCACCGTGGCGGAGCTGGCGATCGAGTCGTTCTACCCCGCCGACGCGGCGACCTCGGAGTTCCTGCGCGGGCGCGCGGGCTGGTGAGGGCGGGGGGAACGCGAAGGGCGGGCCGCCCGGAGGACGGCCCGCCCCGCCGTGCGGGTGCCGCGGGTCAGCGGCGGGCGGCGGCGATCTCCTGGTAGGACTTGCCGACCAGGTAGCTGGTCAGCTGCGCCTTGTTGGCGCCGGCCTTGGAGGGCAGGCCGGCGCGCCAGTTGACGATCGGGTCGACCAGGCCGCAGCCCTTGGCCGCCGGCACCGCGAAGGTGTCGTCGGCGGAGTGGGCCTTCATCAGCGGAGGCTGGGTGTTGATGTACTCCAGCCTGGTCGGGTCGATCGCCAGTCGCAGGCTGATCGGGGTCTGCTTGCTGCCGATGTAGCAGTTGTTGCCGAGCAGCGGGTTGTGCACCTTGACGCGCATGTCCAGGCCGACGCGCATGTTGAGGAGGTCGAGGTCGACCTTGTCCACCTCGGTCTGGGCGTCCAGGCGCAGCAGCGGCACCACGTCGTCGCTGCCCGGGATGCCGAGCGCCCCGCCGGGCACGCGCATCTTGGGCGAGCGGGCCTTGACCAGCTGGGTGACCTCGGCCTTGGTCTTCGGGTCGTTGTAGCTCAGCAGGGTGATCGTCATCGTGCCGGAGATGGGCTGCTGGATCTTGCCCATGGTGATCTCGCCGGCGTTGGTGATGAGCAGCATGCAGTAGGCCTCGGCCGGGTTCACCCCCGGAGGGATCACCCCGGGGCAGTCGCGCCAGTTCACCGGCGGCAGCTCGGCGGCGTCGGCCGACTTCATGCTGCGCACCTTGGCCTTGGCGGCCAGCTGCTGCACGGGGTTCGGCTTGGCGGCCGGCTTGCCGGGGGCGGCCGAGGCCGCCGGGGCGGCGAGCGCGGCCAGGCCCAGTCCGAGGGGGAGGGTCAGCGCCGCCGTGGCGACGCGTCGGATCGTGCTGTTCAAGCGCACTCCTGATCATGCGTGGACGGGGTGGGGGCGGTGTGCGCGGGAAGCGGGCCGGCCCACCGCCCGGCTTTGGAACGGTGGAAACCGCCTTAATGATCTATAGAAGGCGAGGAACACTCATGTCTCTAGAAGAACCTGCCAGTAAACAAGTACTTCCTGGGCAGGATCTGCCGCCACCGGTGCGGCGCTTCGTTCGTCCGTGCGCCGGAGGGCGGAGCAAGGGGGAGAGGGGCGGCCCCGGCCCGACCGCGCGCAGGCCGGGGCCGGTCTCTCAGCCGCCGGGCGCCGGGCGGGGCGTCGCCGGGCCGGCGGGGGCGTGGGCGGGGCAGGCCCCGGCCAGGTGGGCCGCGATGCCCTCGGCCTCCAGCAGGTCGTGGTGGACGCGGGTGAGCGGTACGCCCCGGCGCTGCAGTTCGGCCACCGTCGCGCGGACCATCTCGGCGGGGCCGCAGACGTAGACGTCGTGCCCGTCCCACTCGCCGAAGCGGGCGACCGCCTCCGGCGGCGTGCCCCGCGCCCCGTCGAAGCCGGGGTCGTCCGACACCACCGGGACCACCCGCAGCCGGGGGCAACCGGACTCCAGCAGCCGAAGCTCCGGCAGGTCGTACAGGTCGCGCTCGGTGCGCGCGCCCACCAGCAGGGTGACGGCGCGGCGCCCGCCCGTCACCAGCACCTGCTCGGCCAGCGCCTTCATCGGCGCGAGCCCGGTGCCCCCGGCCACCAGCAGCAGGTCGCGGTCGCCGTCGGGGTCGAGGCGCGTCGAGCCGAGCGCGGGCCCGAGCAGCAGGGTGTCGCCGGTGGCGGTGTGGCGGACCAGCGCGCCGCTGACCCAGCCGCCCGGCACCGCCCGCACGTGCAGCCGCAGCAGCCCGTCGGCGCGGGGCGCGTTGGCGATGGAGTAGGGCCGCCACACCCGCGGCCAGCGCGCGGTCTGCACCGTCAGGTACTGGCCGGCGGTGAACGGCAGCGGCCGGTCGGGCCGCAGGGTGAGCACCGCGAGGTCGTGGGAGCGGCGCTCGTGCGCGACCACCTCGGCGACCCACCAGGGCGGCGCGTGGACGGCGTCCTGCTCGGCGGCGGTCGCCATCAGCTCGGCCGCGCGCCGGTAGGCGGCGGTCCAGGCCGCCTCGGTCTCGGCCGTCCATTCCGGACCGGCGAATTTGCGCAGGGTGGCGATGAGGGCCGCGCCGACGGCCGGGTAGTGCTCGCGCAGCACGCCGTACTTGCGGTGGTCGCGGCCGAGCCGGCCCAGGTAGTCGGCCAGCGATCCAGGGCTGTCCAGACTCCAGACGATCTTGGTGAGCGCGTGGAACAGGCGGTCGCGCTGCAGGTCCATGGCGGGTGGGAACAGGGCCCGCAGGCGGGGATTCTCGGCGAACAGCCGGCCGTAGAAATAGGCGACCGCCTTTTCGCCGTCGGGCTCGATTTGAACGAAGCTCTCTTTGATGATTCGGGGTTCCAAGGACATCGGCCGAACTCGCCCCCCTGGCAATTATTAGGCCGGTCCCCGACGTCCCCCGGCGACTCCAGCGCCCTCGGGCTGCCCGGCTCGCTGAGATTCTCGCACCGAAAGACGCTGGTACTCAACCGTTTCGCCGCATCCCATCCGCAACTCTGCGAAGGGTAATCACCTTATGATTCTCCGTAATCGGCTTTTCCTTGTGCGGAGGAAGGATACTGATCGGTATTGGGGACGGCCGTCCGGTGGCGGCATTGACCTTTCTTGTCCCCGTCGGGATAGTGCACTGTCAAGGCGGGAGAGGAATCTCAACCCCGGAGGAAAGTTCCCGCACGGCCCGGTACGGGTGATCATCGAGGGGTCCCGGCGTCCGGCGGGGCGGCGGGGCGCGGGAGAGGCGGCGGGCGGTGGGGGGACGGCCGGGAACGGCTCTCGGTTTCGGCCTGCGGAGCGCGGGGCCCTGCGGCAAACTGACCGGTAACCGGACAGCGGCGGGGCTGACCGAAAACCCGGGACGTGTGCCCTCGGCGGCGCCCGCCGGAGGGGAACACGCATGAGACAGCCGCTCATCGGCGTCACGACCTACCTCGAACCGGCGCGCTGGAGCACCTGGGTCCGGGAGGCCGCGCTGCTCCCGGCGCCCTACCCGCGCTCGATCGAGCGCGCCGGGGGCGTGCCGGTGCTGCTGCCGCCGGCCGGGAGCCTGCGCGGGCTGGAGGCGCTGGTGGACCGGCTGGACGGCCTGGTGCTGGCCGGCGGCGGCGACCTCGACCCGCAGCTGTACGGCGAGGACCGGCACCCCGAGACCGGCCCGCCGCAGCCCCGGCGCGACCGCTACGAGCTGGCCCTGGCCCGCGCGGCGATCGAGGCCGACCTGCCGTTCCTGGCGATCTGCCGCGGCATGCAGGTGCTGAACGTGGTGCGCGGCGGCGGCCTGATCCAGCACCTGCCCGAGGCGGTCGGCCACCAGGGGCACCGCCCCGAGGTGGGGATGGTCGGCACCCACCGGGTGCGGATCAGCCCCACCAGCGCCCTCGGCAAGATGCTGGGCGACGCCGCCGACGTGCCGACCTACCACCACCAGGCGGTGGGCCGGCTCGGCAAGGGCCTGGCCGCGGTGGCCTGGGCCGACGACCAGGTGGTCGAGGCGGTCGAGCTGCCCGGCCACCGGTTCGGGCTGGGCGTGCAGTGGCACCCCGAGGAGGGCGACGACCCGCGGCTGTTCGAGGCGCTGGTGGCCGAGGCCGCGGGCCGGTGACGGCCGCCACGGATTGATCCCCGCCCGGCGGGGAATCGGCCCGGAGAGATCTTTCCGAGCCCTCCGGAGGTCGCCCATGCCCCTGCACCCGCAGACCGAGCGGTTCCTGGAGGAACTGCGCGCCTGGACGGCGATGGACACGCCCGAGCCCTCGATCGGGCAGATGCGCGCGCAGCTCGACCTGGAGTTCCCGGTGGAGCACCGCGAGCTGCCCCACGTCGCCGACACGACCGTGCGGGGCGCGGCGGGCCCGGTCCCGGTGCGGGTCTACCGGCCCGAGCCGCCCGGCGGGCGGCCGCTGCCCGCGCTGGTCTACTTCCACGGCGGCGGCTGGGTCGTGGGCGGGATGCGCAACGTGGAGGGCGTCTGCCGCGAGCTGGCCGCGCGGGCGCACTGCACGGTGGTGAACGTGGAGTACCGCCTGGCCCCCGAGCACCCGTTCCCGGCGGCGGTCGAAGACGCCTGGGCCGCCACCGCCGCCGTCGTGCGCGAGGCCGACCGCTTCGGCGCCGACCCCCGCGCCGTCGCCGTGGCGGGCGACAGCGCGGGCGGCAACCTGG
This sequence comes from Spirillospora sp. CA-253888, assembly GCA_050936435.1. Classification (GTDB taxonomy): domain Bacteria; phylum Actinomycetota; class Actinomycetes; order Streptosporangiales; family Streptosporangiaceae; genus Spirillospora. The sequence continues at coordinate 111,827 of JBNJMT010000001.1, read as the reverse complement.
CGGCCGTTGCGGCGCTGCTTGCGCGCGAGCGCGGCGTCCGGCTGGCGCACCAGCTGCTGGTCTACCCCGTCACCGACACCGCCCGCTCCACCCCGAGCTGGGCCGCCTACGGCGACGGCTACGGCCTGGACGCCGGCGCGATGGCCCGCTTCATGGAGCTGTACCGGGGCACCGCCGACCCGTCCGACCCACGGCTGGCGCCGCTGCGCGCGCCCGACCTGGCCGGGGCCGCGCCCGCCACCGTCCTCACCGCCGAGTGCGACATCCTGCGCGACGAGGGCGAGGCGTACGCGCGGCGCCTGGCCGAGGCCGGCGTGCCGGTGGAGCTGCGCCGCTACGACGGGGTGGTGCACTCGTTCTTCCTGATGCCGGAGGTGTTCGACGCCGGGATCGAGGCCCAGAAGTTCGCTGTGCAACGATTGCGGTCGGCATTCGACGAGGCGACCGGCCGCCCGGCGGCCGGCCCCACCCGGGAGGACGACGCGGCGTGAACGACACCGGAGACCCCAGGTACGACTCCTACGAGCGGCTGAAGCTCGACTGGGCCGCGCCGCGCGTGCTGCGCGTGACGCTGTCGGCGCCCGGCCGGCTCAACGCCGTGGACAGCGTGGGGCACCGGGAGCTGGCCGAGATCTGGCGCGACGCCGACGCCGACGACGAGGTGCGCGCGGTGCTGGTGCGCGGCGAGGGCGCCGCGTTCTCGGCGGGCGGCGACCTGGCCATGATCGAGGAGATGATGGACGACCACGCGGTGCGCTCGCGGGTGCTGCGCGAGGCCCGCGCGATCGTGCACAACGTGATCGACTGCTCCAAGCCGGTCGTCAGCGCGATCCAGGGCCCGGCGGTCGGCGCGGGCCTCGCGGTGGCGCTGCTGGCCGACGTGTCGGTGGCCGGTCGCACCGCCAAGATCATCGACGGGCACACCCGGCTCGGCGTGGCGGCGGGCGACCACGCCGCGATCGTGTGGCCGCTGCTGTGCGGGATGGCCAAGGCCAAGTACCACCTGCTGCTGTGCGAGGCCCTGACCGGCGAGGAGGCCGAGCGCATCGGCCTGGTCGGCCTGTGCGTGGACGACGACCGGGTGCACGAGCGGGCCCTGGAGGTCGCGGTGCGGCTCGCCGAGGGCGCGGCCGAGGCGATCCGGTTCACCAAGCACGCCCTGAACAACTGGCTGCGCATGGCCGGGCCGTCCTTCGACGCGTCGCTGGCGCTGGAGTTCCTCGGCTTCACCGGGCCCGACGCGCGCGAGGGGGTGGCCGCGCTGCGCGAGAAGCGGCCGCCCAAGTTCACCTAGCCGTTCGGTCGGCCGTGCGGCCGGCCGCTCAGCCGAAGCGCCTGCGCAGCGCCTGCAGCCCGGGGGCGTAGATCGCGCTGCGCAGCGTCTTCTCCATGGCCTCCTCGTCGGCGGCGTCGGCCGAGAACTCGCCCCACCACTCCACGAACGCCTGCCCGGTGTCGGTGACCGGCGCGACCCGCAGCCGCCCGCGCGCGTTCCGGATCGGCAGCGGGCACTCCAGGATCTCGTAGGCGTAGGAGCGGTCGCCGTCGTCCAGCGCGACCAGCCGCTCGCGGAACACCGAGCGGCCGGGGCCGATGATCCGCCGCACGCAGCCCGCCCGGTCGGCCGGCCCGCCGTCCTCGATGATCCCGGTCTCCACGCCGGGCATCCACTCGGCCAGGTTGCCGAAGTCGCGCAGGTACTGCCACACCCGGTCGGCGGGGGCGTCGAGCACGGCGCTGGCGTAGGGCCTGGGCATGGGCGTTCTCCTCGTCGAGATGTGGATCAACGTCTCCATGCTCGACCCTGGGTGTGATCTGGGCAACCCACCCGGTACCGTGCGCGTGTGCCCCTGCCCCGCCGCGCCTTCCTGCTGCTCACCGCCGGTGCCGCCGCGGGCTGCGCCGCGGGCGGCGACCGCGCGGCCCCGCTGCGGCTGGCCACCGGCCCGTCGGGCGGCCCCTACGGCGCGCTCGGCGACCGGCTGGCGGCCGAGCTGCGCCGCGCGGGCCGCCCGGTCGAGGTGATCGAGACCGCGGCCAGCGTCGCCAACCTCGCCCTGCTCACCGCCGGCCGCGCCGACGTCGGCTTCGCGCTGGCCGACAGCGCCGACGACGCGGTGCGCGTCGGCCAGCCGGTCGCCGCGCTGGCCCGCGTCTACCTCAACTACCTGCACCTGGTCGTGCCCGACGCCTCCCGGGTGCGCGCCCCGGCCGACCTCGCGGGGCTGCCGGTGTCGATCGGCGCGGAGGGCTCGGGCACCGCCGTCACCGCCGGACGGGTGCTGGCGGCCGCCGCGCCCCGGCGGCCTACCGCGCCGTCCGGCTCGGCCTGGACGCCTCGATCGCGGCGCTGCGCGCCGGGCGGATCGCCGCGTTCTTCTGGTCGGGCGGGGTGCCCACCCCGGCGCTGGACGCCCTCGCCCGCGCCGCCCCCGTCCGCCTGGTGCCGCTCGGCGCGCAGGTGGCAGCGCTGCGCCGCGCGCACGGCCCGGTGTACGAGCCGGCCACGGTGCCCGCCCGCTCCTACGGCTCCAACGAGCCGGTCGCCACCGTCGGCACCGCCAGCCACCTGGTGTGCCGCGAGGCGCTGCCCGACGCGGACGCGCACGCGGTCACCGCGACGCTGTTCGCCAGCCGCGAGCGGCTGCAGGCCCCCGACGCGCCGGGCGGCCGCCTCGACCGCCGCTACGCCATCGGCACCGGCGCGATGCCGCTGCACCCCGGCGCGGCGCGCTACTACCGCTCGGTCTACGGCTGAACGTCCAGCCGCAGCTCCACCACCAGGCCGCGCGGCCGGTTGGGGCGCAGCTCCAGCGTCGCGCCGCAGGCGCGGGCCAGCTCGGCGGCGATGGCGAGGCCCAGGCCGCTGCCGGGCAGCGCGGCGTGCGCCGACGACCGCCAGAACCGGCCCAGCGCCCGGTCGCGCTCGCCGTCGGGCAGGCCGGGGCCGTCGTCGGCGACGCGCAGCACCGGCCCGTCCAGCACGACCGAGACCGTGCCGCCCTCCGGCACGAACTTGCCCGCGTTGTCCAGGGCGATGTCGGCGATCCGCGCGACCGCGTCCGGCACCGCCCTGGCCCGCAGCTCCGCGGGCAGGTCGGCGGCCAGCGTCAGCCCCTTGGCCGCGTACACCTCGCGCCAGCCCGCCAGGCGGGGCCGCAGCTCGGCCACCACCTCCACGTCCGCGACGGCCGCGCCCGCCTCCACCCGGGCCAGCGCCAGCAGGTCCTCCACCAGCCCGGCGAGCCGGTCCACCTCGGCGAACGCCTCCTCGTACTCGGCCGCGCCCGCCCCGTCCAGGTGCGGCTGCAGGTTCTCCAGCCGCAGCGACAGCACCGTCAGCGGGGTGCGCAGCTCGTGCGAGGCGTCGGCGACGAACGCGCGCTGGCGCTCCATCGCCCCCGACACCGCGTCGGCCATCGCGTTGAAGCGCTCCTCCAGCCGCCGCAGCTCGGCCGGGCCCACGCTCGGCGCGGCCCGCGCCTCCAGCCGGCCCCCGGCCAGCGCCCGAGTGGTGCGGTCCAGCTCGGTGACCGGCCGCAGGATCCAGCGGGCGAGCCTCCGCGCCACCAGCACCGAGCAGGCCAGCGCCGCCAGCGCGCCCAGCGCCAGCGCGGCCCACACGAGCGCCACGTCGCGGCGCGCCCGCGCGGTGGGGGCCTGCAGCAGCACCACGCCCGACACCTGCGCGTCGCGCCCGGACGGCTCGGCCAGCAGCACCGAGCGCGGCCCGAACGGCGTCAGCGGCGGCAGCGCCTCGGTGGTGCGGCCCGACAGCGCCGCGCTCACCGCCTCGCGGCGGTCGGCGTCCAGCAGGCCGCTGGAGGCGACCGTCACGCCGTCGCGGTCCAGGACCCGCACGCCCGCGCCGTACAGCTCGGCGTAGCGGGCGATCTCGGCGGCCAGCGTGGTGCGGTCGCCGTCGCGGGCGGCCTGGTCGGCGAGCTCGGCGAACCGGGTGGCGTCGGCGCGGCGGTCCAGCAGCAGCCGCCCCGAGCGGTGCGAGGCGTAGGCCAGCCCGAGCGGCACCGCCAGCCCCGCGATCACCAGGGCGATCAGGGTGGTGAACACCACGACCAGCCGCAGCCTCACCCGCGGCTCACCCCGCGCCGCCGAGCCGGTAGCCGGTGCCGCGCAGCGTCTCGACCAGGCCCGGCCGCCCGGTCTTGGCGCGCAGCCCCGCCACGTGCACGTCCAGTGACCGCGACGCCGACAGCAGCGGGTCGCCCCACACCGCGTCCAGGATCTCCTCCCGGCCCCGCACCACGCCGGGCTCGCGCGCCAGCAGCGCCAGCACGTCGAACTCCCGGCGGGTCAGCGCGACCGGCGCCCCCGCGACGGTGACCTGCCGCGCCTCCAGGTCGATGCGGACGTCGCCGACCTCGACGACCTGGTCGCGGACCGGCAGCGGCCGGGTGCCGCGCCGCTGCACCGCCTCCATCCGCGCCATCAGCTCGGCGGTGCGGAACGGCTTGACCAGGTAGTCGTCGGCGCCCGAGCGCAGGCCGCGCAGCACGTCGCGCTCCTGGGTGCGGGCGGTCACCACGATGACCGGGACCGCCGACACCCGGCGCAGCCGCCGCAGCGCCTCCAGCCCGTCCAGGTCGGGCAATCCGAGGTCCAGCAGCACGAAGTCGACGCCCCCCGCCAGGCGGAGGGCGTCCACGGCCAGCCCCGCCCGGACGACCTGGTGGCCGTGCCGGGACAGGGCGGTGGTGAGGGCGGCCGCCAGCCGCTCGTCGTCCTCGACCAGCAGAACGCGCATGGCCGCCAGGTTAGACGCGCGCCGGGACCGGCCCGGCCGCTTTCTCCCGGCCCGACAGCGCCGAGTCCCTGGTCTCGCGCATGAACAGGTACACCACCAGCGACACCGCCGCGCACCCGGCCACGTACCAGTAGAAGCCGGACTCGATGCCGCCCTTCTTGAACCACAGCGCCACGTACTCGGCGGTGCCGCCGAACAGGGCGTTGGCGATCGCGTACGGCAGCGCCACGCCGAGCGCCCGCACGTGCGTGGGGAACAGCTCGGCCTTCACCACCGCGTTGATCGAGGTGTAGCCGGTCACGATGACCAGCCCGATCAGCGACAGCACCAGCGCCCCGGCGAAGCCGTCCACCTTCGACAGCGCCGTCATCAGCGGCACGGTGCCGAGCGTCGCGCCGAACCCGAACATGATCAGCAGCGGGCGGCGGCCGATGCGGTCCGACAGCGCCCCGGCCAGCGGCTGGATCAGCATGAACACGAACAGCGCGCAGAAGCTCACCACCGACGCGGTGGTCTTGGGCAGCCCGGCGGTGTTGGACAGGTACTTGGTCAGGTAGGTCGTGTAGGTGTAGTACGCCAGCGTGCCGCCCATCGTCAGGGCGATGACCAGCACGAACTCCTTGCGGTGCCGCAGCAGCGCGCGCAGCGTGCCGCGCTCGGCGGCCTCGTTCGCGGCGCCGTCCCGGGTGACCTCGTCGTAGGCCTCGGTCTCCATCAGCGAGCGCCGCAGGTAGAACACCACGGCGGCGGCGAGCGCGCCCACGATGAACGGGATGCGCCAGCCGTAGGACTTCAGCGCCTCCTCCGACATCGTCTGCTGGAGGACGATCTGCAGTCCCAGGCCCACCAACTGCCCCGCCGTCATCGACACGTACTGGAAGCTGGAGGCGAACCCGCGCCTGCCCGGCGGCGTCGCCTCGGTCAGGTAGGTGGCGCTGGCGGCGTACTCGCCGCCGACCGAGATGCCCTGCAGCAGCCGCGCCACCAGCAGCACGACCGCGCCGAAGTACCCGACCGACTCGTAGGTGGGCGCGACGGCGATGAGCAGCGCGCTGGCCGACATCAGCGTCACGGTGAGGGTGAGCGCGGCCTTGCGGCCCCGCCGGTCGGCGAAGCGCCCGAGCAGGTAGCCGCCGATGGGCCGCATGAAGAACCCGACCGCGAAGATCCCGGCGGTGTTGAGCAGTTGCGCGGTGGGGTTGCCCTTGGGGAAGAACGAGGCGGCGAAGTAGGTGGCGAAGCTGGCGTAGACGAACCAGTCGTACCACTCGACCATGTTGCCGACCGAGCCGCCGAGCACCGCCTTCCAGGGTGTGCGCGCGGGCTTGCTGACCGTCGTCACGGGGGAACCTCCTGCAGAGTCGTTGCAGGTGGGAGCCTGTATGTGAACGGGGTCACCGTCTAGGGGGAGGGGCGGTTATCTAACATCCCGCTAACACAGAAGGAACATGGCGCCGCCCGCCCGCTCCGCGGGCGGGCGGGCGGCGCCACACCGTGGGTGGTTGGGCGGCGCCACGTGGGTCAGTAGGACTTGGGCAGGCCCAGTTCGTGCTGGGCTATGTGCGCCAGGACCAGCTCCTCCGCCACCGGGATGTTCTTCGCTATGCGCGCGTCGCGGAACATGCGGGCCACCGGGTACTCCAGCGAGTAGGCCATGCCGCCGTGCGTCTGGAAGGCGCGGTCGGCGGCCTGCCAGGCGGCGTCGGCGGCGGTCAGCTTGGCGATGTTGGCCTCCGAGCCGCAGGGGCGGCCCCGGTCCCACAGCCAGGCGGCCTTGTAGGTCATCAGGCGGGCCAGCTCCACCTGCGCCTTGATCTTGGCGAGGGGGAAGGCGACGGCCTGGTTCGCGCCGATCGGGGTGCCGAAGGGCGCGCGGTCGCGGGCGTAGTCGCAGGCGATCCGCAGGACCAGCTCTCCGAAGCCGACGCCGCTGGCGGCGGCCAGGATGCGCTCGGGGTTCAGGATGTCCCACAGCACCGCGAAGCCCCGGTCCACTTCGCCCAGCACGCGTTCGGCGGGGACGCGCACCTGGTCCAGGAAGACCATGCTGGAGGCCACCGTGTTGGTGCCCAGCTTGGGGATCGGCTGGAAGTCCAGGGTGCCGTCGGCGACGGCCTGCTTGACGTCCACCAGCAGCACCGTGAAGCCGTTGGTGCGGGGCTTCGCCTCGGCCGCCGGGATCGTGCGGGTCACCAGCACCAGGAAGTCGGCGCGCTCCACCCCGGAGATCCAGATCTTCTGGCCGGTCACCACGTAGTGGTCGCCGTCCCGGCGGGCCTGGGTGGTGATGTTCATGGCGTTGCTGCCGGCGTCGGGCTCGGTGATCGCGAAGGCGGTCTCCAGCTCCCCGGCGGCGATCGCGGGCAGGAACTCCCGCTTCTGCGCCTCGGTGCCGTGCCGGGCGATCGTCAGGCCGCCGAACGCCGGGGTCAGCAGGTACAGGAACGAGGCCGCGCCGCCCGCGCCGCCGGCCGCCAGGCTCTCCAGCGCCACCGACAGCTCCAGCAGGCCCTGGCCCGCGCCGCCGTACTCCTCGGGGATCGCCAGGCTGTGCCAGCCGCCCTGGACCAGCTCCCGCCAGACCTCCTCGGGCCAGCGCTTCTCGGCGTCGCACCGGTCCCAGTAGGCCTGGTCGTACTTCCCGGCGATCGCCTGCACGCCCTCGCGCACCGCGATCGCGGTCTCGGGCAGGTCGAAGTCCACTCGCGCCTCCTCCAGAACGTCGTTCGGCGACCACGGTAGCCGACGCTGTAAGTGTCCACTGACACCGGTGTCAGCCCTTGACCGTCAGCAGCGGGCGCAGCTCCGCCACCGGCGTCGCCACCCCGCCCGCGCGCAGGCCCGCCACCACCGGGCCGATGTCCTTGTAGGCCCACGGCGCCTCCTGCTTCAGGTCGCGCCGCCAGGCCGCCATGACGTCCGCGCGCCGGGCCGTCACCGGGTCGCGGTGGTCCAGCGGCGTCACCACCCGGAACTCGCGCAGGAAGGCGTCCAGCTCGGCGTCGTTCCCGCGCGCCGACGCGCCGCGCGGCACCCGGCGGCCCGCCCCGTGGCACGCGCTGGCCAGCGTGCGGGGCTCGCCGTGTCCGCGCAGCACGAAGCTGGCCGCGCCCATCGACCCCGGCACGATGACCGGCTCGCCCCACATGCCGTACGGGCCGCCCGCCATCTCGGCGTGCCCGCCCGCGGGCGTGGCGCCCTTGCGGTGCACCACCCGGTCGCCGTCCTGCCAGAACAGGTTGTGCGGCGCGTCGTACAGCGCCCGCGACGACAGCTCGCCGTACTCGGCCTCCAGCCCGGCCCGCATGGTCAGGGCCAGGAAGAAGCGGTTGCCCAGCGCGAAGTTGGCGGCGTTGCCGAACGCGTCCAGGTAGCGCCGCCGCGCCCGCTCGGAGCGCTCGTCCAGCAGGAACGGCATGATCCCGTTGCGCGGGTGCGGCGTTCCGGCGGGCCATCCCGCGCGCAGCAGGTCCACGGCCGTGCCGTTGGCCTGGTGGCCCAGCGACAGCGAGCCGCTGTGCGCCATCAGCACGACCGTGCCGGGCGCCAGGCCCCACGCGTGGGCCGCGGCGGCGTCGTGGACGGCCTCGACGTACTGCAGCTCCACGAAGTGGTTGCCGCCGCCTATCCCGCCGATGACGCTGTCGTGGCTCGCGCCCCCGGCGCTGCCGATCCAGTCGGCGAACGCCTCGGCGCCCCCGGTGGGGAAGCCCGAGGCGTGCGCGCGGTCGACGGCGTCGTCGGCGTCGGTCGGCGCCAGCCCCCGCCAGGGCGTGGCGCCGGTGAGCAGCAGGCCCGGCAGGCCGTCGCGCAGCAGCCCCTCGCGCTGGGCGGGGGTGAGCGCGATCCGGCGGCCGCCCTCGAAGAACAGGTGTCGGAGCCGCCGTTCGAGGCGGTCCAGGCCCGGCCGGACGCGGTCGGCGCTCAGCGAGGTGACCTCCAGGCGCATCCCGCAGTTGACGTCGTTGCCCACGGCCTGGGGGAGCAGGGCGTGCTCGGTCTCGACGACGGTGCCGATCGGGACGCCCGCGCCCTTGTGGAAGTCGGGGGTGAGGGCGACGCGGGTGATGCGGGCGGGCGGGCCGCCCCGGGACAGCCGCTCCAGCGTGTCGGCGGTCTCCAGCAGGGCGAGCACCTCGTCCACGGCGGCGGGTTCGAGGGGGACGTCGGGCCCCGCGCACACCTCGACGGGGATGTCCCAGCGGTTGGGCAGGCGGAGCCAGTGCTCGTCCACGCGGACGAGGCGGTGGTCTTGGCGGGCGCGCATGATGCGTACGGATCCTTCGGGCTGCTGATGGGCGCGCGTGAAGGCGCGCAGGGGAACGGGCCCGGACAGGCCGGGCGTGATGCGGCGGGCGATCGGCCCTGCCGCGACCTCCGGTTCAGCAGCCGCGAGGTGGGTTCCGACCCTAGCGGCACCGGTGCGGGCGGGTCACCCGGTTTTCCGGGAGGGGCGTGCTCTCACGCGTCCGGGCGGCCGCGCTCCGGGGCGGGCGCGTCCAGGTAGCGCGTCACCATCCGCGCGATGAACCGCGCCACGTGCTCGGGCGGCCCGGCGGGCAGCACGATGTGGCTCATCGTCAGCCGCACCGCCGCGTCGGCGACCTCGGCCAGCCGGTCGCGGTCCAGGTGCGGCCACTGCGCCATCGCGTGGTCGAGGATGCGCTCGCTGGCGCTGAACACCACCGGCTGGGCCTGGGTGGTCAGCAGCGGCAGCAGCTCCTCGCCGCCCGCGCCGGTCAGCACCGTCTTCTTCAGCGGGTCGTCGGCCGACAGCTCCAGCGTGAACAGCACCGCCGCCTCCACCGCCGAGCGCAGGTCGCGGTGCTGCGACAGCACCCGGTCGATGCCGTCGAGGTAGCGCTCGTTGTCGCGCAGCACCACCGCGCGCGCGAGGCCCCACTTGTCGCCGAACTCGTTGTAGAGGGTCTGCCGCGACACGCCCGCCGCCGCGGCGACGTCCCGCATCCGGACCGCCCGGTAGCCGCGTTCGACCAGCAGTTCCGCGGCCGCGTCCAGCAGGGTCTCGCGCACGGGGCGCCGCGGGGTGTCCATGGGTCCTCCGGTGAGGGGTCGGGGCCCCACCATTATCGGCGCGCGGCCGCCGGCCGTCCGTAGGCGGCCCGCACGCGGGGGTCGGCGCGCACCTCGGCGGGCGGCCCGGAGGCGATCACGCGCCCGGCGTCCAGCGCGTACAGCACGTCGCACACGCCGACGACCGCCTCCAGGTCGTCCTCGGCCAGCAGCACCGCCAGCCCCTCGGCCGCCAGGTCCCGCAGCAGCACCTCCAGCGACCGCGCCGCGGGCTCGGGCAGCTCCTCCCAGGGCCCGTCCAGCAGCAGCAGGCGCGGTCCCGACGCCAGCGCACGCGCGAGCTCGGCCAGCCGCGCCACGCCCGGCGGCACCGTCCCGGCCCGGTCGGCGGCGTACCCGGCGATCCCGACCCGGGCCAGCAGCCGGTCGGCGACCTCGCCCGCGCGCCGCCCCGCCGCCCGGCGCCGCGCCCACCGGTCGCGCGCCGTCCGGCCAGCGACCGGCCCGGCCATCGCGTGGAGCAGCGCGGCGGCGCGCACGTTGTCGCGCACCGTCAGCGCCCGGTGGAGCGAGGGCTCGTGGAAGGTGCGGGCCATCCCGTCGCGGGCGCGCCGCCGGGCCGGGACACCGGTCAGGTCGGCGCCGTCCAGCCGCACCACGCCGCCCGCCGGGCGGCGCAGCCCGCAGATCACGTCGCACAGCGTGGTCTTGCCCGCCCCGGTGGGGCCGACCAGGCCGGTGACGGTGGCCGGGGGCGCGGCCAGCGCCGCGCCGTCCACGGCGGTGACCCCGCCGAACCGGACCGTCACCCCCGACGCCCGCAGCCCCTCCGGGACCGTCTCCCCGCCGGACATGGCCCACCCGCCTCCCGGTGCGCGATGACGCAGCCCATGTGATCTAGATCACTGACGTCGCCACACGATACTGGCGCCCCGCGCGCCGGGCAACGACGCCGGCGGCCGCCGCCCCGGGGCGGGCGGACCCGGCCCCGGCCGGGTCACGTTCCCGATCTCGCTTGATCACGTTTAGGTTGCGCGACGATGTGCGATCTTGTCGGCGAATGGGGCATTTCGTAAGTTCGCGGCGAACAGGGCGTTCCCCTGACCCCTCGCAGCGGCCGGCGCCGACCCGGGGCCCGCGATCCGGGCCGGGACCGGACCGGACGGCTGCCCGACTCCCCGAGGAGACGCATGTCCGAGGTCAAACGCCGTGATCTTCTTGCCGGTGCCGCCGCGTTCACCGGCTTCGCCACCGTCGGCCTGCTGCCCGGCACCGCCGCGGCCGCGACCCGGCAGCGCCCCGGCGCGCTCCGCGCCCCGTCCCTGACCCCCGGCGACAAGGCCGTGGTCGCCCGGGTGGACGCGCGCCGCGCGCTGCGCCACCTGAAGGTGCTCAGCGACGAGATCGGCTGGCGCATCGCCGGCACCGACTCCGAGCACCGCGCCGCCTGGTACATCCAGCGCGAGCTGCGGAACCTCGGCTACAAGGTGCGGCTCCAGCCGTTCCCGGTCCCCGACAAGGTGCTGGCCGAGATGTGGGGCCGCGACAACGTGCACTGGCAGAGCGCGGCCTCCCTCCAGGGCGGCACCGGCTCGGTCAAGGCCGAGATCGTGGACCTGGGCGCCGCCACCACCGTCACCGAGGACCTGGACGGCCGGATCGCGCTGTTCACGCGCGTCGCCGGGCAGGAGACCGCGCAGGCCAAGGCCGCCGCCGGGCGCGGCGCGGCCCTCGTCATGATCGTGAACGTGCGGTCCACGACCTACCCCGAGCGCAAGGCCGCCTCCTTCGTGCCCACGCTCAGCGAGACCGTCGGCGTCCCGGTGCTCGGCCTCGCCGAGTACCACGGCGCCGAGATCCGCAAGGGCCTGAAGCGGCTGTCGGTCAAGGTCACCAAGCACACCGGCCTCACCTCCTACAACGTGCTGGCCGAGCGCAAGGCGACGCTGCCGAACCCCGGCCGCAAGGCCGTCATCATCAGCGCGCACTACGACAGCGTGCCCGGCTCGCCCGGCGGCAACGACGACGGCAGCGGCACCGTGCTGTGCCTGGAGCTGGCCCGCGCGCTGCGCCGCCTGCCCACCCAGCAGGACCTGCGCATCTACCTGTGGGGCGCGGAGGAGCTCGGCCTGGTCGGCGCCCGCCACTACGTCAAGCAGCTCGACGACGCGGAGGTGGCGCGGATCAGCGGCTGCTTCCAGAACGACATGGTCGCCACCAGCCACCCGCCGGCGGGCACCTACTGGCTGCTGTCGGTGGACGGCGCGGTCAACACCACCACCGCCGCCGTCACCGCCGCCGCCGAGCGGCTCGGCTACACCGGCCAGACCAAGGGCCCGGTCGCGCGCGGCTCCAGCGACCACGAGGCGTTCTACGAGCGCGGCATCGCGGCGGGCAACTTCAGCTGGCGCGGCGGGGAGGCCCCCAGCCAGCTCGAACCCGTCTACCACACCCCCGAGGACACCGTCGCCGGCAACATCAGCCTCCAGCGGCTCCAGGTGTCGCTGGAACTGATCGGCTGCGCCGCCTACGAGGTCGCGCGGCACAAGTGACCGGAAGGCGAGGGGCCCGCGCCGCCGCGTGACGGCGCGGGCCCGCCCGCCCTAGTCCCACTCCCAGCGGATGCCGTGCACGCCCGGCCGCACCTCCACCTCGGCCAGGTGCACGGTGTCCCAGGCGCTGACCCTCAGCTCCGCGACGGCGGCGGGCGGCGTGGCCACGTTCGGCTGCCACTCGCGGTAGCAGCGGGCGGGCAGCGCCGCCGGGTCGAAGTGCACCTGCAGCAGGTACTCGTGCGCCGGGAACCGGAACCACCGCTGGTAGTAGGTGGACAGCGGCCCGCCGTCGCGGTACCCGAACTCGTACTCCACCACGCACGTCTCGCCGCGCGCCAGCGGCCGGTCGAACAGCAGCTCCACCGCCGTCACGCCCTCGCCGGGGTCGGCGCGCACCCGTCCCAGGCGGCAGAACGCGCCGCGCCGCACGTCCGGCAGCAGCCCGCGCTCGTTGTGGTGCAGCGCGACGTGCCGGTCCACCCCGTCCGTCCGGGCGCGCAGCACCAGCCGGGTGTGCACCCCGACCTCGCGGCGGTCGGCGCCCACCCGGAACCGCTCGTGGCAGCTCAGCCACTCCAGCCCGCCGTCGCCGGGGCCGCCGATCTGGGCCAGCAGCCGGTCCACGCTGCCGTGCACGCGGCACACCTCCCGGTAGGGCAGCGCGCCGGGCACGTGCCGCACCCAGCGGCCGCGCGGCCGGGGCGGGCCGAGCAGCGCCACCAGCGACCCCGGCGGCACGTCCAGGATCTGCTCCAGCGCCCGCACCGCGCGCAGCGACCGGGCGCGCTCGGGGCGGCAGCGGCCGCGCTGCCAGTTGCTGAGGCTGGCCGGGCTGACCTTGATGCCGCGCTCGCCCAGCCGGGCGTGCAGCCGCTCCAGGCTGAGGCCGCGGGCCCGGATGGCGGCGCGCAAGGCCTCGGCGAACGCGTCGGGCTGCGGATGGGGGCGCGGGTGGGGGAGGGCGGTGTCCCCCGGGCGGGGCGCGCGCTTCGTGGACGCCATCGGCGGGGCCTCCTGACGGCTGGTGATCACGAAGCTACCGGCGGCCGCGCACCCCGTCGAGGGGTCCGCGGCCGCCGGCGCCGCCGGCGCCGCCGGAGGCCCGCCGCCGCCGTCAGAAGGTCAGGCTCCAGGCGTCGATGTAGCCGGAGTCGTTGACGCCGGTGTCGGCGACGCGCAGCCGCCACACGCCGTTGGCGGGCTCGGCGGAGGCGTCCACGGTGTCGGTCTCGTGCACGACGTCCCCGTCGTCGTCGGCGTCCGGCTCGCGCAGCCGGTAGGTGCGGCCGCTGGGTCCGACCAGGTCGATCCGCAGGTCGCCGCGCCAGGTGTGGTGCACGTCCTGGAACACGCTCAGCGTCCTGGGCGCGTTCCCGGTCATGCCGGACACGGTGATGGAGGACTCGGCGGTGCCCTGGTCGGGGACGTCCACATTGGCGGTGTTCTCGAAGACCCTGCCGGGCTCACCGCCGCCGCCGTGGTTGACGAGATTGCAGCAGGCGTTGCGGTAGATGCGGGTGGTGCCGCGCTGGGCGTAGCCGGTGTAGGCCGACGCGCCCTCGTACCAGGTCCAGCCGCCGATCGTCTTGCCCTGCACCGGCACGGGGGTGTTGCCGTCGCCGCCCCACAGCGTCCAGTGCGTGTGGTCGCCGTTGGCCGACCCGCCGCAGGGCAGCTCCTCGGCGATGCGGCCCAGGTACTCGCCGAGCCTGACGGGGCTGCCGCTGGCCTTGGCCGTGGCGTCGCGCAGGTGGTAGTAGCCGGTGGTGTAGCCGTTGTCGTGCATCACGGTGATGTAGGGCCAGCGGCCGCCGCTGGTGCAGTGCCGGTACATCGTCCCGGCGCGGGAGGCCAGCACGTTGCCGTCGCCGCCGAAGAAGTCGATCGAGTTGTAGGGGCGCGACTGGCCGCTGTTGCCGTGCACGCCCCAGTGGCCCCAGCCGGTGCCCTGCCGCCAGGGCAGCGACAGGCCGGTGTCGGCCGACAGCGCGGCCGGGGCCTTGGCGGTGGCGGTCCGCGCGAACGGGCCCCGCTCGTCCTCGCGCACGACCGTCGCCGGCGCGGCGTGCGCGAGCGCCGCGAACTCCGGCGCGCCCTGGAGGCCGACGCGCCAGGTCCGGCCCTCCAGCCGCGCCACGAACAGCGCGGTCACCGGCGCGGTCTCCACGCCCTCGGGGATCTGGAACGCGCCGCTGCCGAACGCCCAGGTCCGGTCGGGCGACCAGCGCTGCGCCTCGACCAGCGTCCGCAGCGCGGCGCCGGCCGCCACTCCGTAGGAGCCCTTGGCCCGCGCGGCGAGCCGGTCTTGCATCGCGGCGTCCACGGCTTGGCCGAGGTCGGGGGCGGTCGCGCTCGCGGCGGCCGGGGCGACCGGGGCCGCCAAGGCGGGCAGGGTGAAGGCGGGCAGGGTCGCGGCGGCGGCCAGCGCCGCGCCGAGGGCCGCCGGGACGGCCCGCATCCGTCGGTTCTTCATCTCGCTCCTTGGGTCGGGGACGGCGGCCTGCCCCCGGCGGTGCCGCCGGGCAGCAGCGTGCGCCGGTGCAAGGAGGGGGGCAACACGTCCGGCGGGGCGCCCGCGCAAACCCTGGATGCCGCGCGCTAAAAACTGGAAATCCCATCCGGACGGGTGCGGGCGGGGACGTTTACCCCCTGATGGGCGGCCGGTCGGCGGGACGGGGCCGCGAGCGGGCGTCGGCGACTGCCGCACGGCGGCTGAATCTTCAGAAACCTCGCCCGCATCCTTGTTCGGCGCACCGGGCGCGGGATAAATTCACGAAACTTGTTCATGTTTTCGTGGCAAAGAGAGGCACCCGTGGCCCTTCCCCCCTTCCCGCCCGGCTTCGTGTGGGGCACCTCCACCTCCGCCTACCAGATCGAGGGCGCCACCGACCGCGACGGCCGCGGCGTCTCGGCCTGGGACGCCTTCACCGCGCGGCCCGGCACCGTCCGCGACGGCTCCGACGCCGCCACCGCCACCGGCCACTACGACCGCTACCGCGAGGACGTCGCGCTGCTGGCGGGCCTCGGCGTGGACGCCTACCGCTTCTCGATCGCCTGGACCCGCGTGCTGCCCACCGGCTCCGGCGAGGTCAACCAGGCCGGGCTCGACTTCTACGACCGCCTGGTGGACGAGCTGTGCGCCAACGGCGTCAAGCCCGCGCCCACCCTGTTCCACTGGGACACCCCGCAGGCCCTGGAGGAGGCCGGCGGCTGGCTGTCGCGCGACACCGCCGACCGCTTCGCCGAGTACACCGCGGTCGTCGCCGAGCGGCTGGCCGACCGCGTGCCCATGTGGATCACCATCAACGAGCCCGCCGAGCTGACCCTGCTCGGCCACGCGCTCGGCGAGCACGCCCCCGGCAAGGCGCTGATGTTCGACGCGCTGCCGGTCGCCCACCACCTGCTGCTCGCGCACGGCAAGGCCGTCCAGGCGCTGCGCGCGGCGGGGGCGGACAACATCGGCCTCGCCGCCTCGCACACGCCGGTGTGGACCGCCGGGGACGACGACGCCGCGCGGATGGGCGCCGACCTCTACGACACCCTCATGAACCGGCTGTTCGCCGACCCCATCCTCACCGGCCGCTACCCCGAGGGCTTCGCCGAGGCCATGCCCGGCCCGGTCGCCGAGGACCTCGCGACCATCTCCGCGCCGCTGGACTGGTACGGCGTCAACTACTACAACCCGACGCTGGTCGGCGCGCCCGACCCGTCCGGCCAGGACGCCTTCGGCGGCATCGAGCTGCCCGACGACCTGCCGTTCGGCATCAAGGAGATCGAGGGCCCGCCGCGCACCGACTTCGACTGGCCGGTCGTCCCCGACGGCCTGCGCGAGGTCCTGGTGGCCCTCGACAAGCGCTACGGCGCGAGCCTCCCGCCGATCCTCATCACCGAGAACGGCTGCTCCTACGGCGACGGCCCCGACGCCTCCGGCCGCGTCGCCGACACCCGCCGCGTCGAGTTCCTGGACGGCCACCTGCGCGCCGTCCGCGAGGCCATCGAGGCCGGCGTGGACGTGCGCGGCTACTTCGTGTGGTCGCTGATGGACAACTTCGAGTGGGCCGAGGGCTACCGGCAGCGGTTCGGCCTCGTGCACGTGGACTACGAGACCCTGGAGCGCACGCCCAAGGACTCCTACCACTGGTACCGCGACATGATCGCGGCGTCCCGGCAGACCGGCTGATGACCGCGGCGACCGCCGACGCGCGGGAGTCGGGGGAGCGGGCGCCGGGCCGCTGGGTCGGCGCCCTCACCCTGGCCAACCTCGGCGTGTGGGCGGGCTGGTTCGGACCGCTCCAGGTGCTGCTGGCGCTCCAGGCCGAGGACCTCGCGCCCGGCCACAAGGCCACCGCGCTGGCGTGGACGACCGGGATCGGCGCGGTGTTCTCCCTGGTCGCCAACCCGGTCTTCGGCGCGATCTCCGACCGCACCACCTCCCGGCACGGGATGCGCGCGCCGTGGGTGCTGCTCGGCGCCCTCGGCGGCGCCGCCGGGCTGGCGGTGCTGGCCCTCGCGCCGAACGTCCCGGTCATGGTCGCCGGCTGGTGCCTGGTGCAGGTCGCGCTGAACGCCTCCTACGCCGCGCTGACCGCCGCCGTCCCCGACCAGGTGCCCTGGCGGCAGCGCGGGGTGGTCGGCGGCTGGCTCGGCGTGGCGCAGATCGGGGGAGTGCTGGCGGGCACCGCCCTCGGCACCGTGGCGGGCGGCCTCACCGCGGGCTACCTGGCGTGCGCGGCGTTCATGCTGGTGGCCGTCGTGCCCTACCTGCTGGCGCGGCGCGACGTGCGGCTCGCCGAACGGCCGCCCTTCTCCTGGAAGGGCTTCCTGGCGGGCTTCTGGATCGACCCGCGCCGCCACCCCGACTTCGGCTGGGCGTGGCTGACCCGCTTCCTGATCCAGCTCAGCAACGCCATCGTGATGATGTACCTGCTGTACTACCTACAGGACGCGGTCGGCTACGGCGACGGCGCCGAGACCGGCGTGCTGATCCTCACCGCGGTGAACGCCGTGACGCTGCTGGCGAGCGTGGTGGTGGCGGGCGCCTGGTCCGACCGGATCGGCCGCCGCCGCCCCTTCGTGGTCTGGTCGGGCTACGTCATGACCGTCGCGACCGCCCTGCTGGCGGTCTGGCAGACCTGGCCCGGCGCGATCGTGGCCGCGCTGGTGCTGGGCATCGGCTTCGGGATCTTCACCTCGGTGGACTTCGCGCTGATGACCGAGGTGCTCCCCGACGCCGCCGACCGGGGCAAGGACCTCGGCGTCATCAACATCGCCGCGTCGCTGCCGCAGGTGATCGCGCCCGCGATCGCCGCGCCGATCGTGGCCGGGTTCGGCGGGTACACGACGCTGTACGCGGTCGCGGCGCTGTTCGCGCTCGCCGGGACGGTGCTGGTGCGGCGCATCAGATCGGTGCCCTGACCCGCCGCGGCCGCCAGGGACGGGCGAAAGGCCGAGGCGGCCCCGGGGACGCCCGGGGCCGCCTCGGCCCGCCCCCGCCCGTCAGATCCAGCCGTCGAGCGCGGCCATGAAGCCGTCCAGATCATCGCGGTGGACCACGTGCCCGGTGCCGGGCACGACCTTCACCTCGAAGCCCTTGGCGCGCAGCTCGCCGGCCAGGCCGTCCGGCACCAGCCGCTTGTCGTCGGCGGCCACCACCAGCGACGGCACGGCCGGCGCGTCCGGGACGCGGTCGTGCGCGGCGCCGAGCCAGCCGGCGGCGTTCACGTCCCACCGGGCGAAGCCGTCCAGCTCGGAGGCCACGTCCACATCGACCCACCGGGGCGCCATCCGCCGGATCTGGTCGGCGGTGGCGACCTTGGTGAACCGCGCGAACCGCTCGATCGGCACGGCCGCCTCGGCGTCGCCGCCGATCTTCCAGGCCGGGTCGCTGTAGACGGCGCGGGCCGGGCGCAGGTCGGCCACGGCCAGCGACAGCGCCAGCCCGCCCAGCGAGTGCCCGACGATCACGTCGGCGCCGGCGGGCAGGGACTCCACCAGGTCGGCGGCGAACAGTTCGGGCGTGTACTCCTCGGCGTGCGGGCTGTCGCCGTGGCCGCGCAGGTCCGGCATCAGCACCCGGTAGCCGCGCTCGGCGAGCAGCGGGGCCACCCGCACCCAGGTGCCGTGCGAGGACATGATGCCGTGGACCAGGACGGCGGTCCTGCCGCCCTCGCCGAGCTGGTGGACCTTGAGCTTCATGGGGGAGTCACTTCCTTGCGGTGTTCCGTGAGGGTTCTCTTGCGGGGGACGGGGTCTAGCGCACGCTCTTGACCGGCAGGATCGCCAGCGCGCCGAGCAGCGACGCCACCGCCGCGAACAGGTACAGCGAGGGGTAGCCGCCCAGGTGGCCGATGATGACCGAGGCCACGAACGGGGCGATGATCTGGGGCCCGGCGTTGGCGATGTTGAGCACGCCCATGTCGCGGGCGGCGTCCCGTCGCGCGGGCAGCACCAGGGTGACCATGACGGTGTCCACGGCCATGTAGACGCCGAAGAACAGGCCGCTGACCGCCGCGAAGACGATCATCGTGGTCCAGCCCGGCCACAGCAGCGGCAGCAGCATCGAGACCGCGGTGCCGACGCTGGACACGAACACGAACACCTTGCGCCGCCGCAGCCGGTCCGACAGCGGCCCGCCGATCACCGTGGAGACCACCGAGGCCACGGTGGTGACGGCCAGCAGCAGGGCCACCGCGTCGGCGCCCTTGAGGCCGCCGGGCAGGCCGATGTGGTCCTCCAGCATGTACAGCAGGTAGCCGATCACGCTGAAGTAGCCGAGGATCATCAGGGCGCGGCCCAGGAACACCCACAGGAAGTCGCGGTGCTTCAGCGCCGACAGGAACGAGGCCAGGTCCTCCGCCAGTGAGGAGCGGCCGACGGCGTCGGCGGGCAGCTCGTCACCGCGCGGGTCGTGGGTCAGGGCGACCATCGCGACGGCGCCGGCGACCAGCAGCGCGCCCAGCGTGACGTAGCCCAGCTCGATCGCCCCGGTGAACCGGCCGGCGACCAGGACGCCCACCAGCATCCCCAGCTGCAGGCCCGCGCCCATCATGGCCGAGGCCACGCCGCGCCGCTCCTCGGGGACCCGGTCGGGGATGATCGCGGTGACGGCGGCCTGGTAGACGTTGCCCATGCCCTGGGCGAGGCACCAGCCCACGACCAGCATCGCGATCGTGTCCGCAGTGCCCATGAGGGCCAGGAAGGCCAGCGCGAGCATCGCGCCGCCGAGCAGGTAGGGGTTGCGGCGGCCGAACCGGGACCGCGTGCGGTCCGACAGCGCGCCGCCGATCGGGTTCAGCAGCGTGGCGAAGACCGCGCCGACGCCGGTGACGAGGCCGAGGTTGGCGACCTTGTCGGCGGCGTCGATGTGCTCCACCTGCAGCGGCAGCAGGATGCTCGCCACGCCCCCGTAGACCGAGAACAGCAGCAGGTTGCCGGTCAGCAGCAGCGGCATCAGCCGCCGCTGCCCGCGCCTGCCGCCCAGGTCCGGTGGTACGGCGGGCGGGGTGACGGGCGCGGTGCCGGCGGTCATCGCGGGCTCCGGGCGGTGGGCCGGTGACGAAGTCCGGCGATCGGGATCGGCATGGAGGTCGGCATGGCGTTGCTCCTCGACGGGGGGAACGAGGCGTCCGGCGATGGCCGGTGATGCGCATCACTTATACGTATAAGCTCTGTATAGCACCACTTTTCCGACCCTGTCGACGCCGTCCTGCGGGAGACTGCCGACCATGACCGACCAGCCGCCCGCCGACCGCCCGGCGACCAGCACCGACGTGGCGCGGCTGGCCGGGGTCTCGCAGGCGACGGTCTCCTACGTGCTGAACGACGCGCCCGGCGTCAAGATCAGCGAGGAGACCCGGGCCCGGGTCCGCCGGGCCGCCGAGCAGCTCGGCTACACCCCGCACGCCTCGGCCCGCACCCTGCGCAGGGGCCGCAGCGACGTGGTGCTGTTCCCGCTCCCCGACATCCCGGCCGGCCACCTGGCCGCCCGCTTCTTCGGCGAGCTGGGCCACCGGCTGCGCGACCACGGCCACACGCTGGTGCTGCACGGCGACACCCGAGGCCGGGGCGTGGCCGCCGCGCGCGAGTGGGCGCAGTGGCGCCCGGCGGCGGTGGTGGTGTTCGCCGACCGCCTCACCCGGGCGGCGGTGCGCCAGCTCCACTCGGCCGGGGTCGCCACCGTCGTCGCCCTGGGGACCGAGCCGTCCCCGCTGGCCCCGACCATGGTCTTCGACGACTACGCCATCGGGGAGTGCGCGGTCGGGCACCTGGTCGAACGGGGCCGGCGGCGGCTCGCCGCGGTGGTGCCCGCCGAGCCCGAGCTGGCCCGTTTCGCCGTGCCCCGGCTGGAGGGCGCGGTGCGCGCCGCCGCCGCGCACGGCCTGGCCGTCGAGCGCGTGGACCTGCCGTTCGACGAGGCGGGCGCGGCCGGGATCGTGGCGGGCTGGGACGCGGGGGAGCGGCCCGACGGGATCTTCGCCTACAACGACGACTACGCGATGCTGCTGATGCGGGTGCTCCAGGACGCCGGGCTGGAGGTGCCCGGCGACGTGGCGGTGGTCGGGGCCGACGACCTGCCGCTCGGGCGGCTGCTGCGGCCCCGGCTGACCTCGGTCCGGGTGATCGGCGACCGGTCGGCCGCGCGGGTGGCCGCGCGGCTGCACGAGCTGATCGTCCGGCGGGAGCGGGATCCGGCGGTCACGCTGCTCAACAGCACCGCCGAGATCGTCCATCGCGAATCCTCCTGACGGCTGAGCGGCGGGGACGGGCGGGTAAGCTGGTCGGTTTCGCCACCCGAGACCGGAGGTCCGTTCCGCATGTCCGCCCCCGTCCCAGAGGAGTCCGACTCCCCGACCGATCCCGCACCCGACCCCGCCGCCGTTCTCGCCGCCGAGCAGGCGCACCTCGCCGAGTCCCGGGACGCCCTGCGCCGGATGCGCGAGCACGCCGAGGGCATGTCGGCCGACGCCGCCGCCGACTGGGTCTCGCGCCAGTTCCTGGAGTCGCTGCTGGACCAGCGCGTCGCGGCGCTGGCCGACCACCCCGACACCCCGCTGTTCTTCGGCCGCATGGACCACGACCGGGGCCGCGCCGCCGTCGAGGCCGACGACCTGCCGCCCACCATGTACGTGGGCCGCCGCCACGTGCACGACGGGCTCGAGGGCCGCCCGCTGGTGCTGGACTGGCGCGCCCCGGTGTCGCGGGCGTTCTACCAGGCGGGCCCGGCCGACCCGATGGGCTGGCGGCGCCGCCGCCGGTTCGGCTTCCAGGGCGGCGCGCTGACCGCGTTCGAGGACGAGCCGCTCGACGGCCGCGCGCTCGGCCCCTCGGCCATCCTCACCGCCGAGATCGAGCGGCCCCGCACCGGCCCGATGCGCGACATCGTCGCCACGATCCAGCCCGAGCAGGACGAGATCGTGCGGGCCGACCTGCCGCACACCGTCTGCGTGCAGGGCGCCCCGGGCACCGGCAAGACCGCCGTGGGCCTGCACCGCGCCGCCTACCTGCTGTTCACCCACCGCGAGCGGCTGGCCCGCTCCGGGGTGCTGATCGTCGGCCCCAACCGCGCCTTCCTCGCCTACATCTCGGCGGTGCTGCCCGCCCTGGGCGAGGTCCGCGTGGACCAGGCCACCATCGAGGACCTGCTCGGCGCGCCCGCCACCGCCGAGCCCGCCGCCACCGCCGCGCTCAAGGGCGAGGCCCGCATGGCCGACGTCCTGCGCAAGGCGCTGTGGCGGCACATCAACAAGCCGGAAGAGGGCCTGGTCGTCACCCAGGGCGCCGCCCGCTTCCGCCTCGCCGACCACGAGGTGCGCGAGATCGCCGCCGCCCTGCGCGGCACCGCCCGCTACGGCAACGGCCGCGAGATGTTCGCCCAGCGCCTGGCCCACCAGATCCTGGTGCGGATGGAGCAGCGCGGCTACGCCGTCGACGACCGCGACCAGGACCGGGTGGCCCGCTCCCGGCCGGTCAAGCAGGTGGTGGACCAGGTCTGGCCCAAGCTGACCGCCGAGCAGGTGCTGTTCCGGCTGCTGTCGGACGCCGACTTCCTGCGGACGGCCGCCAAGGGCGTGCTGGAGGAGGACGAGCAGGCGGCGCTGCTGTGGGCCAAGCCGCCGCGCTCGCACCGCTCGGCCAAGTGGACCTCCGCCGACCGCGCCCTGCTGGACGAGCTGACCGACCTCGTCGACCGGACCCCCTCGCTCGGCCACCTGGTCGTGGACGAGGCCCAGGACCTGTCGGCCATGCAGCTGCGCGCCCTCGGTCGCCGCTGCGCCAACGGCTCGGCTACCGTCCTCGGCGACATCGCGCAGGGCACCACGCCCTGGTCGGCCCGCTCCTGGACCGAGGTCCTGGAGCACCTGGGCCAGAAGGGCGAGGTCACCGAGCTGACGCTCGGCTTCCGCGTGCCCGGCGCCGTCCTGGACTACGCCGCCCGCCTGCTGCCGCACGTCGCCCCCGAGCTCGCGGCCCCGCGCTCGCTGCGCGCCGGGGCGGGCGCACTCACCGTGACCCGCGCGGGGGACCTGGCCGCGGGCGTGGCCGAGGCCGCCCGGGCCGCGCTGGCGCGCGAGGGCTCGATCGGCCTGATCGCCGCCGACGCCGACGTGCCCGCCCACGCCGCCGCACTGACCGCGGCGGGCCTCGACCACACCGTGCTCGGCCCCGACTCCGACGGGTCCGGGCGGCTGCTGGTCGTCCCCGCCACCCTCGCCAAGGGACTGGAGTACGACCACGTGATCATCGTTGAACCGGCCGCCATCGCCGCCGCCGAACCGCGCGGCCTCGCCCGCCTGTACGTGGTGCTGACCCGCGCGGTCACCTCGCTCGCCGTCGTCCACCGCGACGACCTGCCCGCCGAGCTGGCCGCATGAGCGAGACCCTCGTCCTGCCCGCCGTCCCGCCGTTCGACTTCGGGGCCACGCTGTGGTTCCTGGAGGGGTTCACGCCGTCGGCCGACGCCCAGCGCGTCGGCGGCGGCGCCCTCACCCGCGCCCTGCGCGCCGGGGGCCGCACCGTCGTCGCGCGCGTCACCGCCGAAGGGGACGCGGCCGTCCGCTGCGAGCTGCACGCCGACGGCCCGCTGGAGCCCGACGCGGTCGAGGAGGCCGCCGACCGGATCACCCTCTCGCTGGGCCTGGAGGACGACCTGGCCGGCTTCTACGAGATCGCCCGCGACGACCCCGACTTCGCGCCGATCGCCGAGCGCCTGCACGGCTACCACCAGGCGCGGTTCACCACGCCGCTGGAGGCCATGGTCTGGTCGATCCTGACCCAGCGCAACACCCACACGATGACGGTCCGGGGCCGCCGCGCCCTGGCCGCCGACGTCGGCGCCGTCCACACCGTGGACGGCGTGCCCTACACCGCCTTCCCCGACGTCGAGCAGCTCGCCGCGCTGCCGCCGGGCCGGGTCGCCGAGCTGATCGGCAACCAGCGCAAGGGCCGCTTCCTCGCCGACGCGCTGCGCGCCTGGCTGGAGGTGGACGAGGACTTCCTGCGCACCGCGCCCTACCGGCAGGCCAAGAAGGTGCTGCTGGACCTGCCGGGCGTCGGCCCGTGGTCGGCGACGTTCATCATGATCCGGGGCCTCGGCCGCACCGACGAGACCCCGGTCGAGAAGCAGCTGGTGGAGCCGGCCTCGCGCGTCTACGGGCAGCCGCTGTCGCAGGCGCAGATCCAGAAGATCGGCGGGCGCTACGGCCCCTGGGCCGGCCTGTGGGCGCACTACCTGCGCATCGTCGGCTGACCCCCGGCCGCCGCGGACCCGTGCTGTGACCGCTCCCTGTGAGCGGTCACAGCACGGTTGACCTCGTCAGTGGGCGCTTTCTAAGGTGGAGCACATACCGACCGGTTGGTATGTCCGAGTCGGCAGGTCCGTGGCACCCGTTTCCCGGAGGTCCCCGTGAGCACCGCACCACCCGACGCCGACGAGCTGCGCAGGCGGGTCGGCGAGTTCCTGGCCGGGCACGACCCGGCCGCGACGGAACCCCTGGAGTTCCTGCGCGCCCGCTTCGACGCCGGGCTCGCCTGGGTGCACTACCCCGAGGGGCTGGGCGGCCTCGGCGCGCCGCGCGCCCTCCAGCAGGAGGTGGACCGGGCGTTCGCCGCCGCCGGGGCGCCGACCAACCAGCCCGAGCGCAACGGCATCGGGCTCGGCATGGCCGCCCCGACCATCCTCGCCTTCGGCACCGAGGAGCAGAAGCGCCGCTTCCTGCGCCCGCTGTGGACGGCCGAGGAGATCTGGTGCCAGCTGTTCTCCGAGCCCGGCGCGGGCTCCGACCTCGCCGCGCTCGGCACCCGCGCGGTGCGCGACGGCGACCACTGGACCGTCAACGGGCAGAAGGTCTGGACGTCCATGGCGCACGAGGCGCGCTGGGCGATCCTGGTCACCCGCACCGACCCCGAGGCGCCCAAGCACCGCGGCATGACCTACTTCGTGTGCGACATGACCGCGCCCGGCGTCGAGGTGCGGCCGCTGCGCCAGATCACCGGTGAGGCCGAGTTCAACGAGGTCTTCCTGACCGACGTGCGCATCCCCGACGAGCACCGGCTCGGCGAGGTCGGACAGGGCTGGCAGGTCTCCACCACCACGCTGATGAACGAGCGCGTCGCCATCGGCGGCGCGGCCACCCCGCGCGAGGGCGGCATGATCGGCGTGGTCGCGCGGCTGTGGCGCGACCGGCCCGAGCTGCGCACCCCCGGCCTGCACGACGCGCTGCTGCGCTCGTGGGTGGAGGCCGAGGCCGCCCGCCTCACCGGCGAGCGGCTGCGCCAGCAGCTCACCGCCGGGCAGCCCGGCCCCGAGGGCTCGGCCGCCAAGCTCGCCTTCGCCACCCTCAACCAGCAGATCTCCGGCCTGGAGCTGGAGATGCTCGGCGAGGACGGCCTGCGCTACGACGACTGGACCATGCGCCGCCCCTCGGAGGTGGACTTCACCCGCCGCTCGCCCGGCTACCGCTACCTGCGCGCCAAGGGCAACTCCATCGAGGGCGGCACCTCCGAGATCCTGCGCAACATCATCGCCGAACGGGTCCTCGGCCTGCCCGGCGAGATCCGGGTGGACAAGGACGTGCCGTGGAAGGACCTGCCCAAGTGAGCGACCTGCTGTACAGCGAGATCGAGAACGACCTGCGCGCCGGCGTCCGCGAGCTGCTGGACGACAAGGCGGCCTGGGCCGACGTGCTCGCCGCGACCGAGAAGGACGAGGCGCACGACGCCGCGCTGTGGCGCGCGCTCACCGACATGGGCGTCACCGCCCTCCCGGTGCCCGAGGAGCTGGGCGGGGCGGGCGCCTCCTGGCGCGAGACCGCCGTGGTGATGGAGGAGCTGGGCCGCGCCGTCGCGCCCGTGCCGTTCCTGACCGGCGCCGTGCTCGGCGTCGCCGCCCTCCAGGCGGCCGGAGACGGCGAGCTGCTGCGGGGCGGCCGGACGGCCCTGCTCGCGGTGCCGTTCACCACCGCCCCCGCCGGCCCGCTGCCCGACGGGGTGCGCGCCGACGACGGAACGCTCACCGGCACCGTCACCAGCGTCGCCGACGCGGCCGCCGCCGAGGTGCTGCTGGTCCGGGCGTCCGGCGGCCTCTACGCCGTCGAGGCCGCCGACGCGCGCCTGACGCCGGTGGTGTCGCTGGACATGACCCGGCGGCTGTGCGACGTCGCCTTCGACGCCGCCCCCGCCCGGCGGATCGCCGAGGGCGACGGCGCGCTGCGCCAGGCACTCGCCGTCGGCGCGGCGATGCTGGCGTCCGAGCAGCTCGGCCTGGCCGAACGCTGCCTGGAGACCACCGTCGCCTATCTGAAGACCCGCTACCAGTTCGGCCGCCCGGTCGGCTCCTACCAGGGGCTCAAGCACCGGCTCGCCGACCTGTGGACCGCGATCACGCAGGCGCGCGCCGTCGCCCGGTACGCCGCCGACTGCGCCGCCGCCGGCGACCCCGACCTGCCGGTCGCGGTGGCCGTCGCGCAGGCGCACTGCTCGGCCGTGGCCGTGAGGGCGGCCGAGGAGTGCGTCCAGATGCACGGCGGCATCGGGTTCACCTGGGAGCACCCCGCGCACCTGTACCTGAAGCGGGCCAAGAGCGGCGCGCTGGCGCTCGGCACGCCCGACCGGCACCGCGCCGCGCTCGCCGGTCTGGTGGACCTCCCGGCGGGGCCCTAGACGCGGGTCATAAGATCCCAGATGTGAGCGAACAGGGCACGCCCTCCGGCGACACGCTGCGCAGCCACGTCCCCCACTCCGCCCGGGTGTGGAACTACCTGCTGGGCGGCAAGGACAACTACCCGGCCGACCGGGCCGCCGCCGAGGCGGTCCTGGAGGCCAACCCGCGGATGCTGGAGCAGGCGCGCGCCGACCGCGCGTTCCTCGGCCGGGCCGTACGCCACCTGGCCGGGGAACAGGGCGTGCGCCAGTTCCTCGACATCGGCACGGGCCTGCCGACCGCCGACAACACCCACGAGGTCGCGCAGCGGATCGCCCCCGACGCCCGCATCGTGTACGTCGACCACGACCCGCTGGTGCTGGTGCACGCCCGCGCGCTGCTGACCAGCAGCCCCGAGGGCTCGTGCGACTACGTCGACGCCGACCTGCACGAGCCGGAGGCGATCCTCGCCCGCGCCCGCGACCGGCTGGACCTCACCCGGCCGGTCGCGATCATGCTGGTGGGCATCCTGCACCACATCGAGGGCGACTCCCACGCCATCGTCGAGACGCTGAAGGACGCCGCGCCGCCCGGCAGCTGGCTGGCGATCAACCACCCGACCAGCGCGGTCCACGGCGAGACCGCCGAGCGCAGCGCCCGGCTGTGGAACGAGTCGGGCGGCCGCCCGCCGGTCATCCTGCGCAGCCCCGCCGAGATCACCCGCTACTTCGACGGCTGGGAACTGGCCGAGCCCGGAGTGGTGTCGTGCTCGCGCTGGCGGCACGAGCAGGCCGTGGGCGAGCCCAAGGAAGTGGACGCCTTCGCCGGCCTGGCCCGAAAGCCGTAACCCCTCCGCCTCCGCCCCGCGTCCCGCCCGGCCGCACCGCGCGCCGGGCGGCTCCGCCACGCCATGGGTCCTGTGACGCAACCGAGCCGCTCACTTGGCGGATTCCTACAAAACGGTGATCGTCACCGGGCCCGGCTTCGTAGCCGTCGACACTAGGACGCCCTTCCCCGGCTTGCTGTACTGAGCCGAACATCCCGCCGAACGGAGCCAGGACACCGTCCTTATAGGCGATTCGACGGAACGTTGCAAGACCACTCGGGGGTTGTGGCTCCGCTCACATTACATGCAATGTGTTGGTGTGCCGGAGCCGTAAGGGACAGCGCGGACGGATGGCATCTCCCGCGGCACGCGGGAGAGGAGGGAGACACATTGTCCTCGATCCGCAACCGGGCCCCGGACGACCCCGGCGCCCAGGACCCCGACTCCACCGGCCCCACCGACGCCCCGACCACCGCCGCCGTCAACGCCCCCGGCCCCGACGCCGTGGACGCCGTCCCGCGGCTGCGCACGCTGGCCCCGCTCAGCGTGCAGCACGTCCTCATCGCCTACTCCGGCATGGTCACCGTCCCCCTGCTGATCGGCTCGGGGCTGGGCCTGTCCGGCGACAAGATCGCCGCCCTGATCACCGCCAACCTGTTCGTCAGCGGCGTCGCCACGCTGCTGCAGACCATCGGCTTCTGGAAGGTCGGGGTGCGGCTGCCCATCGTGATGGGCTCCACCTTCACCGGCATCGGCCCGGCCATCATCGTCGGCAAGGACGGCGGCCTGCCCGCGGTGTTCGGCGCGACCATCGTCGCCGGCGTGCTGACGTTCCTGGCCGCGCCCTACTTCAGCAGGCTGCTGCGCTTCTTCCCGCCGCTGGTCACCGGCACCATCATCGCCATCATCGGCTTCAGCCTGGTGCCCTCCACCGCCAACCTGGTCGCCCACCACGACCCCGACGCGATGCAGAGCGGCGCCGCCCTCGCCAACATCGCGCTGGCGGGCGGCACCATCCTGTTCATCCTGGGGCTGGAACGGTTCGCGCCCCCGGTCGTCGCCCGCCTCGGCGTGCTGCTGGCCCTGGTCATCGGCACCCTGGTCGCGATCCCGATGGGCCTGGTCGACTTCGGCGGCGTCGGCGACGCCGACGTGGTCGGGCTGGTCACCCCGTTCGACTTCGGCGCGCCGGTGTTCGTGCTCTCGGCGATCCTGCCCATGATCATCGTGCAGCTGGTCAACATGGTCGAGTCGGCCGGCGACACCCTGGCCATGGGCCAGATCGCCGGCCGCGAGGTCGGGCCGCCGGAGGTGGCCCGCGCGCTGCGCGCCGACGGCGCGGCCACCGCGTTCGCCGGGACGTTCAACTCCTTCACCATCGTCACCTTCGGCGAGAACGTCGGCCTGGTCAGCATGACCCGGGTGCTCAGCCGCTGGGTGGTGGCCGGGTCCGGCGTGATCCTGGTGGTGCTCGGCCTGGTGCCCAAGCTCGGCGCGGTGGTGGCCGCGCTGCCCGGCCCGGTGCTCGGCGGCGTCGGCGTGGTGATGTTCGGCGTGGTCGGCGCCGTCGGCCTGCGCATCCTCGCCCAGGCCGACCTCGCCGACACCCGCAACATGCTGGTGGTCGCGGTCTCGTTCGGCATGGGCTTCATGCCGGTCGGCGCGCCCCACGTCTACGACCGGTTCCCCGCGTTCGCGCAGACCGTGCTGAGCAGCGGCATCGCCGCGGGCGGCATCACGGCGTTCCTGCTGAACCTGCTGCTCAACGAGACCCACCGCCGGGCGGCCGCCGCGTCCGCCCCCGAGACCGACGCCAAGCCCGAACCCGAGCCCGAGGTCGCATGACGCAAGGCCGCACCGCACAGAGAGAAGGCGCATCGATGAGCACCACCCCCGCGATGATCCGCGACGTGACCGTGTGGACCCGGGGCCGCTGGGCGGCCGGGCAGGACGTGCACCTGCGCGGCGGCCGGGTCGCCGAGGTCGTCCCGCACGGCTCCCGGCCCGCCGCCGGAGACGTCCTGGACGGCAGCGGCGGCCACCTGATCCCCGGCCTGGTCAACACCCACACCCACCTGCACCAGGCCGTCATGCGCGGCATCGCCGAGGGCGAGCCGCTGATCCGCTGGCTGCGCTACGTCGCCGAGGGCACCGTCGCCCTCACCCCCGAGCAGGCGTACGTCGCCGCGGCCGCCGCCTCGCTGGAGGCGCTGCGCAGCGGCACCACCGCGCTGGTGGAGCACATGTGGCCGCACCCCTCCCGCGCCGTGCACGACGCGATCCTGCGGGCCCTGGAGGACACCGGCGTCCGCGCCGTGGTCTGCCGGGGCGTGGCCGACCGCCCCGACGCCACCCGCAAGTGGGGCTTCGAGCCGCGCCTGATGGAGCCGCTGGGCGAGGTGTTCGACCACGTGGACGAGCTGGCCGAGCGCACCGCGGGCGGCCGGATCGCCCTCGGCGTCGCGGTGCCCAACCCGCGCTCGCTCACCCCCGACGGCCTGCGCCGCGTCCGCGCGTTCGCCGAGGAGCGCGGCATGAGCGCCAGCATCCACCTGCTGGAGACCGCCACCGACGAGGACATGTGCCGCGAGCACGCGGGCGTCGGCGCGGTCGATTACCTGGAGGAGTCCGGCTTCCTGTGGGACCGGCTGCTGGCGGTGCACTGCTGCAAGCTGGACGCCGAGGGCCGCCGCGTGCTGGCGGACCGCGGCGTCGGCGTCTCCTACAACCCGCTCAGCAACATGCGCCTGGGCAGCGGCGTCGCGCCGGTGCCCGAGATGCTGGAGGCCGGCGTCCGCGTCGGCCTCGGCGTGGACGGCGCGGCCAGCAACGACACCCAGGACGCGCTGGAGACCATGCGCATGGGCGCCTACCTGCAGCGGGCGGTGCGCGGCCGGTCCGACCTGCTCGGCTTCGCCGACATGCTGGGCCTGGCCACCAGCGGCGCCAACGCCGTGCTCGGCCTGGAGGAGCGGCCCGACGGCGTGCTGCCGGGCGTGCAGGCCGACCTGGTGCTGCTGCGCTTCGACCGCGACCTGGCGTGCGTGCCGGTGCTCGACCCCGGCGCGACGCTGCTCACCACCGGCAGCTCGCGCACCGTCGACAGCGTGCTGGTGGACGGGGAGGTGCTGATCGCCGACGGCCGCAGCACCAGGGTGGACGAGAAGGACCTCATCGCCCGCGCGGTCGCCGCCGCGCCCGATCCCGCCCTGCTCGTTCCCTAAACCCCGAAATTACATGCAATCACCCTCGCCATCCTCTAGAGGGCGAGGGTGATTGCATGTAATATGTGGTCCAAGACGAGGGAGTGGACATGACCACCACGTACGGCGCGGTGAACCGCATCGCCCCCGGCAGCCTCCTGGCCGAACGGGCCTACGAGGAGCTGCGGTCGGCGATCCTGGAGAGCCGGCTCACCCCCGGCACCGCGCTGAGCGTGCCCGCCCTCGCCGACCAGATGAACCTCAGCCGCAGCCCCGTGCGCGAGGCGGTGCAGCGGCTCATCCACGACGGCCTGGCCACCCACGTCCCGCACCGGGGCGCGGAGGTCAGCAGCGTGGACGTGGAGGACCTCCGCCAGCTCTACGTGGTGCGCGAATCCTTGGAGGGGCTCGCCGCCCGGCTGGCGACCGAGCGCCTGGACGTCCCCGCGCTGGCCGAGCTGGAGGCCATCCTCGCCGAGCACGAGCAGGTCGTCGCCGAGGGCGGCGGCGAGGGCGCGCACATCCGCCAGGACATGCGCTTCCACCAGGCCATCCGCAACCTGTCCGGCAACGGGCACCTCATCGACATCCTCGACCAGCTCCAGGGCCGCGCCCACCTCGGCCTGCACTCGCTGTGGCGGCACCCGCACGCGCCCCGGCTCGCCCTGACCGAGCACCGCCAGATCTACGAGGCCATGGCGGCGGGCGACCCCGACGCCGCCGAGCGCGCCGCCCGCAACCACGTGGCGCGACTGCGCGTCCGCCTCGCCCAGTCGGCCGGCCGCCCCGCCCCCTGACCCGGCCCTCCCTTCCCCTCCGCATCTCTCCGACCTCTCCTCCCACCCCCCTTGAGCGCGCCTTCGGCGCGGAGGAAGGACGACCCGCGTGAGCACTGTGACCACCGGGCAGACCACCGGACGCCGGGACCGCGCCCGGACGCCGGACGGAGTCGGCGCCAGCGCCCGCCGCCCCGACGGCGTGCCCAAGGTCCGCGGCGCCTTCGAGTACTCCTCCGACCTGCACCGCGAGGGCATGTTGTGGGGCGCGACGCTGCGCAGCCCCCACCCGCGCGCCCGGATCGTCCGGCTGGACACCGCCCCGGCCCTGGAGGTGCCCGGCGTGCGCGCCGTGCTCACCCACGAGGACGTGACCGGCAGCAGGACCTACGGCATGAAGGTCTCCGACCAGCCGGTGCTGGCCCACCGGGTGGTCCGCCACCAGGGCGAGCCGGTCGCGATCGTGGCCGCCGACCACCCCGAGGCCGCCCGCCGGGCGCTGGAGCGCGTCGCGGTGGAGTACGAGGTGCTGCCGCCGCTGACCGACCCCGAGTTCGCCCTCGACCCGGCCGCCCCCGACGTCCACCCTGGCGGCAACCTGGTGCGGCACGTGAAGATCCGGCACGGCGACGTGGCCGCCGCCCGCGCCCGCGCCGAGGTCGTCGTGTCCGGCGAGTACGAGGTCGGGATGCAGGACCAGGCGTTCCTCGGACCCGAGTCCGGCCTCGCGGTGCCCGACGGCGAGGGCGGCGTGGACCTGTACGTGTCCGCCCAGTGGCTGCACGAGGACCAGCGGCAGGTCGCCGCCTCCCTCGGCCTGCCCAAGGAGAAGGTCCGGCTCACCATGGCCGGGGTCGGCGGCGCGTTCGGCGGCCGCGAGGACCTGTCGGTGCACATCCACGCCTGCCTGCTCGCGCTGCGCACCGGCCGCCCGGTGAAGATGGTCTACAACCGCGAGGAGTCGTTCTTCGGGCACGTGCACCGCCACCCCGCCAAGATCCGGGTGGAGCACGGCGCGACCCGCGACGGCGACATCGTCTACCTGAGCGCGCGGCTGCTGCTGGACGGCGGCGCCTACACCTCCACCTCGCAGATCGTCATCGCCAACGCCTGCTACTTCGCCGCCGGCGCCTACGAGGTGCCGAACGCCGACATCGACGGCTACGCGGTGTTCACCAACAACCCGCCCTGCGGCGCGATGCGCGGCTTCGGCGCGGTCCAGTCCGCCTACGCCGTCGAGTCCAACATGGACAAGCTGGCCCGCGAGCTGGGGATCGACCCGGTGGACCTGCGCGTCCGCAACGCCATGACCACCGGCACGGTCCTGCCGACCGGCCAGGAGGTGGACGGCCCCGCCCCGGTCGCCGAGCTGCTGGAGCGGCTGAAGGCGATGCCGCTGCCGCCCGACCCCGGCCACCACCGCGACCCGCGCTCCTGGCCCGGCGGCCTCGGCAACACCACGCGCGGCGAGTCGCTGAAGCGCGGCGTCGGCTACGCCGTCGGCGTCAAGGCCATCGGCTACTCCGGCGGCGTGGACGACGTCTGCACCGCCCGCGTCACCCTCGCCGTCCGCGACGGCCGCCCGCACGCCGAGGTCTACACCGCCTCCGCCGAGTGCGGGCAGGGCGTGGTGACCGTGCAGGCGCAGGTCGCCCGCACCGAGCTGGGGATCGCCGACGTCGAGGTCCGCAACGCCGACACCCTGATCGGCGACTCCGGCTCCTCCTCGGCCTCCCGCCAGACCTGGATGACCGCCGGCGCCGTGCAGGGCGCCTGCCGGGCCGTGCGCCGCCGCGTCCTGGAACGCGCCGCCGACCTGCTGGCCGCCGACCCCGACGGGCTCGCCCTCGAAGGCGGATCGGTGGTGCGCGCCGACGGCGCGACCGCCGTCCCGCTGGTGGAGCTGCTGGCGGGGGAGGAGGTCGCCGAGACCTACGAGTACCACCACCGGCCCACCCGGCGGATCGACCCCGAGACCGGGCAGGGCGACGCGCACATCGCGTTCGCGTTCGCCGCCCACCGCGCCGTCGTCGAGGTCGACACCGAGCTCGGCCTGGTGCGCGTGCTGGAGATGGCGACCACCGAGGACGTCGGCACCGCGATCAACCCGCAGGCCGTCGAGGGCCAGATCGAGGGCGGCACCGCCCAGGGGCTCGGCCTCGCGCTGATGGAGGAGGTCCAGGTGGTGGACGGGGTGGTGCGCAACCCCTCGTTCACCGACTACCTGATCCCCACCACGCTCGACATGCCGCCGGTGCGGATCGAGCTGCTGGAGCTGCCGCACCCCGACTCGCCCTACGGCCTGAACGGCGTCGGTGAGCCGCCCACCCTCTCCTCCACCCCGGCGATCGCGAACGCGCTGCGCGACGCGACCGGGCTGGAGCTGCCCCGCGTCCCCGTCCGGCCCGACCAGATGGCCGGGCCGGAGCTGCCCCGCGTCCCCGTCCGGCCCGACCAGATGGCCGGGCCGGAGCCCGCCGAGGAGGTGAGCACCCCCGGCCTGGCGTAGGTACGGTCCGCGCGGACCGTGGCCGGCCACAGCGCACCGGTACAGCCCCGTGCCGGTGTCCGATCGTGGCAAGAAAGGTCAGCACCTTGATCATCGACACCCACATGCACCCCACCAACATCGTCGACCAGGCCTGGCGGCACGACGGCGACCCGTTCACCGGCGAGCGCACGCTGGCGATGATGGACGGCCCGTACATGATCAACGGCAAGCCGCGCCGGATCGACTACGGCTGCATCATGCCCCCGCCCGGCAACAGCGTCTGGCAGGACGGGATGCGCGGCGGCCGCGAGGGCATCCGCGACTACATGAGCTACATCACCGAGCTCGTGCAGCGCTACCCCGACCGGTTCATCGGGAACTTCATGTACAACCCGCGCTTCGGCCCCGAGAACGGCGCCAAGGAGCTGGAGTTCCACGTCAAGGAGTACGGCTACAAGATGGTCAAGCTGCATGCCAACATGCACGCTTACCGTCCCGACCGGGCCCTGGACTGGCTGCGGCCGGTGCTGCGGGTCTGCGACGAGCTCGGCGTGGTGGTGCTCATCCACACCGGCGACGGCCCGTACTCGATCCCGACGCAGTTCTACCCGATCATCCGGGAGTTCCGGGACGTCAACTTCATCCTCGCCCACTTCGGCGTGCAGACCGGCGGCGTGTACTGCTTCGAGGCGCTCTACATGATCCTCGACAGCCCCAACGTCTACGGCGAGTCGGGCTGGCTGCTGCAGTCGCGGATCGTGGAGTTCGCCCAGCAGATGGAGAAGCACCAGCTGGTGTTCGGCACCGACTCCCCGCCGAACGAGCCCGGCATGTGGGCGCGCGAGCTGGAGGTGCTGTGCGGCCCGCCGCCGCAGGGCATGAACCTGTCGGAGGGGCACCTGGAGGGCTACCTCGGCAACAACATGGCCAAGCTCCTCGGGCTGAAGCCGACCCCGCCGCCGCGCACCCAGGAGGAGGCCCAGGCGCGCCTCCTGGACACCTACGCGACGGTCGACCCCGTCCCCGCCTCGTCCTGACGGGCCGGCAGCACGGGCCTGTGACCGCGGGCGGGAGCCCGCGGTGACGGCGGCCCCGGCCGGGCGGGGGAGCCCGGCCGGGGCGATCGGGGACCATCGGGGGTTTCCCACGGGGACCTCCGGGACGAGCGCGGGGAGCGCGTCCCGGGGGATCGGGCACCGCGCCTGGAGGTGGCCGGCGTGCACGAGACGCCTGGCAGAGAAGAAGACCTGTCCGTTTCCGAACATCCAGTGGACAAGCACCCGGTCGACGCCGTCCCGCGTCCCGGCCGGCTGATCCCCCTCGGCGCCCAGCACGTGCTGGTCATGTACGCCAGCACCATCGCCGTGCCGCTCATCCTCGCCGCGGGCCTCGGCCTGCCCGCGCGCGACGTCGTCGCCCTGGTCGCCGCCGACCTGCTGCTGTGCGGGGTCGGCACCCTCCTGCAGTCGGCCGGGGTCTGGCGGGTCGGCGCCCGGCTGCCGCTGGTGATCGGCGCCGCCTACAACGGCGTGGTGCCGATGGTGCTGATCGGCACCGAGTACGGCCTCGCGGTCATGTACGGCTCGGTGCTGATCGCCGGGCTGGTGATGGTGGCGTTCGCGCCGGTGTTCGGCCGGCTGCTGCGCTTCTTCCCGCCGGTGGTGGTCGGCACCACCATCACGCTCATCGGCATCACGCTGATCCCGGCCGGGGCCCGCATGGTGTTCGGCGGCAAGCCCGGCGACCCGGGCTTCGGCGCGGTGTCCGGCATCGTGCTGGGCGCGGTGACGCTGCTGGTGGTGGTGCTGCTGTACCGGTTCCTGCCGCCGCTGATGTCGCAGCTGGCGATCCTGATCGCACTGATCGGAGTGACGGTCGGGGCGGCGTTCGCCGGGCACGCCGACTTCGGCGGGGTCGGGGACGGGGCGCTGGTCGGGTTCCCCGAGCCGTTCCACTTCGGGGCGCCCTCGTTCGACCTGGTGGCCTGCCTGTCGCTGGTGCTGATCCAGTTCGTGCTGATGGTGGAGACCGCCGGGCAGGTCCTGGCGGTGGGGGAGGCGGTCGACAAGCCCGCCTCGCGGCGCGAGATCGCCGCCGCGCTGCGCGCCGACGGCGCGGTCACCGCGCTCGGCGGGGTCTTCCAGTCGTTCGTCTACATCACCTTCACCCAGAACATCGGGGTCGTCACCCTCACCAAGGTCCGCAGCCGCTGGGTCACCGCGGCGGCCGGGGTGATCCTCGTGCTGATGAGCGTGTTCCCGGTGTTCGGCCGGGTGGTGGCCGCGGTGCCCAAGCCCGTGCTGGGCGGCGCGACGCTGGCGATGTTCGCCACCGTCGCGGTCGTGGGGCTGCGGATGCTGGCGAACGCGCGCCGCGACACCGCCAACCTCGTGATCGTCGCGGTGTCGCTGGGCGTCGGGCTGGTCCCGATGGCCCTGCCGGGCGCCTACGGCCAGTTCCCGCAGTGGGCGCAGCTGTTCCTCAACAGCGGCGTCGCGGTCGGGACGGTCACCGCCGTGCTGCTCAACCTGCTGTTCCACCATCTGCCGCTGCTCCGCTGGGAGCGGCCCGAGGAGGTCGCGCACTGATGGCCACGACACGACCGCGGCTGGTCGTCGGGATCTCGGGGTCGAGCGCCCCGCAGTACGGCATCGCGATGCTGGAGGCGCTGCGCAAGCTCGGCACCGTCGAGACGCACCTGGTGGTGTCGGCGGGCGCCCGCCGCACCATCGAGCTGGAGGCCGGGCGCGATCCGGCCGAGGTGTGCGCGCTGGCCGACGTGGTGCACGACTCCCGCGACCTGGCCGCGGCCGTGTCGTCCGGCTCGTTCCCCACCCTGGGCATGGCCGTGGTGCCGTGCTCGATGAAGACCCTGGCCGCCATCGCCAACGGCTACACCGACGACCTGCTGAGCCGCGCCGCCGACGTCGCCCTGAAGGAGCGGCGCCGGCTGGTGCTGGTCACCCGCGAGACGCCGCTCAGCCTGATCCACCTGCGCAACATGACCGCCGCGACCGAGGCCGGCGCGGTGGTGCTGCCGCCGGTGCCCGGCTTCTACACCGGCCCGCGCAGCATCGACGACCTGGTCGACCACCTGGTCGGCAAGGTGCTCGACCAGTTCGGGATCGAGCACCACCTGTTCCGCCGCTGGACCGGACCCGCCGAGGAGACCCCGTGACCGCCCAGTCCCAGGACCTGCACGCCTATCTGGCGGGCTACGGGGGAGCCGACGTGCTCACCGTGGACGCCGAGATCTCGGCCGAGGAGGAGGTGACCGCGCTGGCGTTCGAGCTGGCCGCGCGCGGCCGCCACGACCTGATCCGCTGCCCGAAGGTCGCCGGGCTGGGCGTGGAGCTGGTCACCAACGTGTTCGCCTCTCGCGCCCGCGTCGCCGCGCTGTTCGGCACCGACCCGGCCGGGCTGCACGCCGCCTACCAGGAACGGGCCCGCCGCGCCCGCCCGCCCCGCGTGCTGGACCACGGCCCCGTCCTGGACGAGGTGCTGACCGGCGACCAGGCCGACCTGGCCGCCGTCCCCATGATCCGGCACTTCGCCTCCGACCGCGGCCGCTACATCACCAGCGGCATCGTGGTCGCCGAGGACCCCGACGGCGGCGCCGGCAACATGAGCTACCACCGCGCCACCCCGCACTCGCCCCGCGAGCTGGCGCTCAGCCTGCACTCGCGCGGCGACCTGTGGCGGCTGCTGAACCGGGCCCGCGAGCTGGGGCGGCCGCTGCCGGTGGCGATGGTGGTCGGCGGGCACCCGCTGTTCATGCTGGCCGCCTCCGCCCGCGTCGGGGCGGACGTGGACGAGCGCGACATCGCGGGCGGCCTGTTCGGCGCGCCGCTGGAGACCGTGCGCACGCCCCGGCACGGCATCCGCGTCCCGGCCACCGCCGACTACGTGATCGAGGGCGTCATCGACCCCGCCGACCACGCGCCCGAGGGGCCGTTCGGGGAGTTCTCCGGCTACTCCTCCGACCGCTCCACCAACAACGTGCTGCGGGTGGAGGCGATCTGCCGCCGCCGCGACCCGGTCCTGCTGGACGTGGTCGCGGGCAACTCCGCCGAGCACCTGAACCTCGCCCGCATCCCGCGCGAGTCGGAGATGGCCGAGCAGCTCACCACCCGCTTCCCCGACGTGACCGCGCTGCACTACCCCAACTCCGGCACCCACTTCCACGCCTACGTGGCGCTGCGCCAGCGCCGCCCCGGCCAGGCCCGGCAGGTGATGCTCGGCCTGCTCGGCTGGGACCCCTACCTCAAGACCGTGATCGCGGTGGACGACGACGTGGACGTCACCGACGACGCGGCCGTGCTGTGGGCGCTCGCCACCCACTTCCAGCCGCACCGCGACCTGTTCACCGTGGACGGGCTGCCCGGGAGCCCGCTCGACCCCTCCTCCGGCAGCGACGGCACCACCTCCCGGATGGGCCTGGACGCCACCCGCGGCCCCGGCTTCGACGGCGCGCCCATCGAACTGGGCGCCGCCGCCCGCGACCGCGCCGCCGCCCTCCTCGACGGCACGGGGCTCGACCGCATCGGAAAGGAATGACGCGCATGGACTACCTCCAGCCGACGAGCTGGGCCGAAGCCCTCGCCGTTCGGGCCGGCCGGCCCGACGCGGTGCCGGTCGCCGGCGGCACCGACGTGATGGTGGAGCTGAACTTCGACCGCGGCCGCCCGCCCGCGCTGCTGGACCTCACGCGCGTGCCCGAGCTGACCGGCTGGGAGCGCGAGGGCGACCACCTCCGGCTCGGCGCCGCCGAGCCCTACACGAAGATCATCCAGCGGCTGGGCGACCCGCTGCCCGGCCTCGCCGCGGCCGCCCGCACCGTCGGCTCGCCGCAGATCCGCAACCGCGGCTCGGTCGGCGGCAACCTGGGGTCGGCCTCGCCCGCCGGGGACGCGCACCCGCCGCTGCTGGCCTGCGACGCGGTCGTGGAGGCCGCCTCGGTGCGCGGGGTGCGGCGCATCCCGGTCACCGAGTTCTTCACCGGCGTGAAGCGCAACGCC
The DNA here is from genome assembly GCA_050936435.1 of Spirillospora sp. CA-253888. Classification (GTDB taxonomy): domain Bacteria; phylum Actinomycetota; class Actinomycetes; order Streptosporangiales; family Streptosporangiaceae; genus Spirillospora. Next base: position 73,022 of record JBNJMT010000001.1, on the reverse strand, counting down.
CTGGCCCCCGACGAGCTGATCGCCGCCGTCCTGGTCCCGGTCGCGCGCGGCCCGCAGCAGTTCTCCAAGATCGGCACCCGGAACGCCATGGTGATCGCCGTGTGCTCGTTCGCGCTGGCCATGGACGTGGAGAACCGGACGGTCGGCATCGGCTCGGCCGCGCCGACCCCGCGCCGCGCCACCGCCGCCGAGGAGTTCCTGAACGGCGAGCTGGCCGCCGGCGGCCACTGGGACTCCCGGGCCCCGCTGCCCGACTCCCTGGCGCGCGAGTTCGGCGCGCGCGTGGCCGCCGCCACCGACCCCATCGACGACGTGCGCGGCACCGCCGCCTACCGGCGGCACGCGCTGTCGGTCGTCGCCCGCCGCACGCTCACCTGGGCGTGGGCCGACCTTCGGAAGGAGACCAGCGGATGCGGCTGTCATGCCATGTGAACGGTGAGAGGCGGTGCGCCGACGACGTGCAGGCGCAGGAGAGCCTGCTGTTCGTGCTGCGCGAGCGCCTCGGCCTGCCCGGCAGCAAGAACGCCTGCGAGCAGGGGGAGTGCGGATCCTGCACCGTCTACCTGGACGGCGTGCCGGCCTGCGCGTGCCTGGTCCCGGCGGGCCAGGCGAACGAACGCCAGGTGGTGACCGTCGAGGGCCTCGGCGACGACGGCGAGCTGGACCTCGTCCAGCAGGCGTTCGTGGAGGCCGGGGCGGTGCAGTGCGGCTTCTGCACCCCCGGCTTCGTGGTCGCCGCGCACGACCTGGTCCGGCGCGGCTACGCCCCCACCGACGAGGAGATCCGCGAGGCCCTGGCCGGGAACCTGTGCCGCTGCACCGGCTACGAGAAGATCATCGACGCGGTCCGCCTGGCGGCCTCGCGCTGGTGGTCCGGCGAGCCCGCGAACGGGTGACCCCGGTGCCCGGCCCGACACTGCGCAGGCTGACCGCCGCTGAGGGCCTGGGCCTGCGCGTGCTCACCGGCGCCGAGCTGCTGGACCGGACCGTGCGCTGGGTGTTCACCACCGACCTGCGCGACCCGGGCCGCTACCTGGCGGGCGGCGAGCTGGTGCTGACGGGGCTGATGTGGCGGCGGCGGCCCGCGGACTCGGAGGAGTTCGTGGCCGCCGTCGCCGCCCGGGGCGCGGTCGGCGTGGCGGCGGGCGCCGCGGCCCTCGGCGGCGTCCCGCAGGACGTGGTGGAGGCCTGCGCGCGGCACCGGATGCCCCTGCTGGAGGTGCCGGCCGAGGTGTCCTTCGCGGCCCTGACGCGCCGCGTGATGACCGACCGCTGGGGCGGCCCCGCCGACCGGACGGGTCGGCGCGGCGCGCTGCTGGCGGCGGTGGCCGCCGGCGGCACCCTGACCGCGCCGCTGGCGCTGGTGGCCGAGGAGCTGAACCGCCCCTGCTGGATCCTCAGCTCGGCGGGCCGCACCGTCGCGTCGCTGGCGGACCTGCCCGCCGGCGTCCCCGAGACCCTGACGGCCCTGTTCCACCGGTCGGGCTGCCAGCCCCGCCGGGCGCGCGCGGCGGGCCGGGTCTACGCGCTGTGCCCGCTGACCCCCGTCCCGAGGCCCCGCTTCCTGGCCGTGGAGACCGCCGCCGACCTCGACCTGGCCCCGATCGCGGCCGACCTCGCGGCCGCGGTGGACCTGCACGCCGCCCGCGAGACCGAGCGCGCCCAGACCCGCAGCGCCCCGGCCGCCCGCCTGATCGGCGGCCTGCTCGCCGACGACCGCTCGCCCCGCGAGCTGGCCGACCTGCTGGCCGACCTCGCCCTCACCGGCCCCCTCACGGCCCTGTCGGTCGCGGTCACCGGGGCCGACGGCCCGGCCGTCGCGGAGTTCCTGATCCGCGAGACGGGCCCGGCGGCCGTCACCGCGTGGCAGGACGAGACCCTCGCGCTGGTCCCCGCGCGCCCCGACCTGCCGGCCCGCCTGAAGACCTCCGCGCGCCTCCTGGCCTCCGCCCTGCCGGGCCGCCGCCTGGCCGCGGGCGTGAGCGGGACGGCCTCCAGCGGCCTCGGCCCCCGCGAAGCCCTCCAGGAGGCCCGCAACGCCCGCCGCCTGGCCGCCCTCGGACCCGCCCCGGCCGAGGTGACCTGCGGCGACGACATCGACTCGGTGGACCTGCTGATAGCGGCGATGCCGCGCGGCGTCCGGCAGCGCTTCCGCCAGGGCCTGATCGGCGCACTGGAGGACTACGACGCCCGCCACGGGGCCCGCCTGCTGGAGACGTTGTCGGCGTTCCTGTCGCACTCGGGCTCGTGGCAGCGCTGCGCCGCCGACCTGCACGTGCACGTCAACACCGTCCGCTACCGGATGCGGCGCGTGGAAGAGCTGACGGGCCGCGACCTCAGCCGCTTCCCCGACCGGGTGGACCTGTACCTGGCCCTACGCCTGGCGGACTGGGAGCACCCCCGGTAGTCGCTCAGCGGGCGGACGGCTCCAGCGCGCCGCCCACGTCACGCGCCAGCCCGGCCAGCGGGAGCCGACCAGGCCCAGCCAGGCGCGGATGTGAGGGATCGAGGTGTCGCAGGGCAGCCCCGGCATCTCCTGGTTCGTGTGCACGAGCAGCAGCCGCCGGCGCAGGTCGAGCAGCACCGCCCCTTCCCACCAGACCGAGTTCATCCAGTCGTCGGGGGTCCCGCCGTCCTGGGCGCGGATGAAGGAGACCATGCGCTCCGGGCCCAGGGTGAGGTCGCGGAAGATGTCGTACGCGCCGCGACGGCGGGACCAGACCCGGTGGCCGTCCCCGTCCATGATCACGTAGTGTGCGTGTCCGCCGCCCATGGCGGCCAGGCTAGTCAGCCGGTGACGACCGCCGAAAGCCGCGTTCCGGGCGCGAACGCGCCCCGGGCGACGAGGGTGAAGACGCCGTGCAGCATCTTGGCCACGTAGATCCGGTCGAGGGCGATGCCGTGGCGGTCGGCGAAGTCGGTGGCGAAGGCGTCCAGCTCCGGGGTGCGGCGGGCGTAGCCGCCGTGGTGGAAGGCGGTCTCGATGCTCCAGTCGCCGCGCCGCCCGCCGTAGGCCTCGTCTTGGAGGCGCTCGACGTCGCCGTTCAGGAACCCGCCGCCCTTCAGGACGGCGAAGCCCAGCGCGCGCTGGTGCGGGGCCAGGCCGGCGGCCAGGCCCGCCAGCGTGCCGCCGGTCCCGACCGCGCAGCACACCACGTCGTGGGACGGGCCGATCTCCGCCCCCAGCTCGGCGCAGCCGCGCACGGCCAGGGCGTTGCTCCCGCCCTCGGGCAGCAGGTAGAAGTCGCCCCACGTCTCGCGCAGCGCCGCGATCACCTCGGGGTCGGTCTTGCGGCGGTAGGTCGTGCGGTCCATATAGGCGAGCCTCATGCCCTGGGCCGTCGCGAACTCCAGCACCCCGTTCAGGGGCAGGTGCTCCTCGCCCCGCACGATCCCGACGGTCGAGAAGCCGAACAGGGGGCCCGCGGCGGCGGTGGCGCGCAGGTGGTTGGAGTACGCGCCGCCGAACGTCAGGAGCGTGTCGTGGCCCTGGTCGGCGGCCGCCCTGAGGTTGTGCTTGAGCTTGCGCCACTTGTTGCCCGGCAGGTCCGGGTGGATCAGGTCGTCCCGCTTGAGCGACAGGCTCACGCCCGCGGCGGTGAGCCTGCCGTCGTGCACCTCCTGGACGGGGGAGGGGAGGCGGATCCCGGCCGTCACCGGTCCGCGGGCTCGTAGGCGGGCAGGCCCAGGCGCTCGCGGATCGTCCGCTGGATCGTGTCCGGGTCGGGGCGCGCGTCGATGGTGAACACGTACTCCTTCCGCCGGAACAGCTCGATGATGGGGTCGGTCTTCTCGTGGTAGAGGCGCAGCCGCTCGGCCAGCGCGTCCTCGGTGTCGTCCTCGCGGCTCACCAGCTCGCCGCCGCACACGTCGCAGCGGCTCTCGTCGGCCGGGCGGTGCGCGATCAGGTTGTAGTCCATGCCGCAGCGCGAGCACAGGCGGCGGGCCAGCACCCGGCGGCGCACCTCGCCGTCGGGCAGGTCCAGGTGGATCACGCCGTCGATGTCGTAGCCCTCCAGGAAGAACTCCGCCTGGCGCGGGTTGCGGGGGAAGCCGTCGATGACGAAGCCGTAGTTCCAGTCGTGCTGCTCCAGCCGCTCGCGGACCACGCCCTCCACCACGTCGTCGCCCACCAGCTCGCCCGCCGACATGGTGCGGCGGACCTGCGCGCCGAGCTTGGTGCGGCTCTGCACGTGCCAGCGGAAGATGTCGCCGACGTTGATGTGCACCAGGTCCAGGTCCCGGGCCAGCAGCAGCGACTGGGTGCCCTTGCCGCTGCCCTGGGCGCCGATGATCACGTATTTGCGCATGCCGGAACCCTCGCACGGCCGGGGCGCGGGGCGCTAATCGCGGTCGCGGCGGCGCGACCGGTACCGATCGGGAGGCCGGTCCCGGGCGTTGAGCGAGCGCAGCAGCGAGTCGAGCGCGGGCGGCCGCACGCACACGAACGTGGCGCGGGTCCGGCGCGCGCAGTGCAGCCGCACCGACGGCCGGACCAGCCGCGACAGCAGGCTCCGCGAGCCGTGCCCGACCACCAGGATGTCGTCGTCGCGCGCGAGCCGCACCAGGGCCGCGCCGGGCTCGCCGACCAGCGCCAGCGTGGCGGTCTCGACCCCGGCCGGCTCGCCGCCGGCGGTCTCGGCCAGCAGCCGGGTGACGAGCTCGGCGCCGGCGCCGCGCAGGGCCTCGGTGATGCCGCAGCCGAGCTGGCCGGCGGCCGACACGTGCGGGGGGAGCGGGGCGGCGTGCACCACCAGCAGCGGCAGCCGCCGCAGCCGGGCCTCGCCGATCGCCCAGGACAGGGCGCAGCGCGCCCCGGCGGAGTCGTCGACCCCGACGACCACGCGGGGGCCGCCGTCCGGTCTCGAGATCACGGTGTCTCGTCCTCCGAACACCATCGTCGAGCTGTGCCTGACAGCTTGGCAGGCCGGTGACCTCGGCGGAAGGGGACGCGCGGAAACCTCAGCCGCCGGTCGCCCCCAGCACCTCCCCGGCCAGGTCGCGCACGTCGGGGTGCACGTGCGGGGCGGCGCGCACCAGCAGGGCGAGCGAGTCCAGGACCGTCACCGCCCGGTCGCGGGCGGCGCGCACCGCGGCCAGGAACCGCCAGGCCACCAGCGCGGCCACGTCCTCGCGGGCCTCGGGGTGCGTCCAGGCCACCGCGACCAGCGCCAGCAGCGCCGCCTCGCCGGTCCAGTCCTCGGGGCCGTAGGCCAGGTCGACCAGGACCGCGCGCCGCCGCGACCCCTCCCACGGCTGGTCGGGGCGGTGGTGGGCGATGCCGAGGCACGCCCACGCCTGCGCCGAGCGGATCCACTCCGGCAGCGTCGCGGGGTCGGGCTCGGGCTGCTCGGGCGGGTGGACGAGGACGCCGAGCAGGTCGTCCAGGTCGGTGTCGGCCAGCCGCACCGCGTCGTCGTAGGCGCCCGGCAGGTGCCGCCACCGGTGCCCGGCCATGGCCCGGACGGCGCGCAGCGCCCCGGGCGAGGGCGGCGGGACGGCCGGGCGCGCGGTCGTGCCGTCGTACTCCCACACCCGGTGGCGCACCGCGCGGACCGGCCCCTCCCCGAACACCTCGGGGACGGTGCGGCGCGGGTCGGGCTCGGGGACCGCGGTGATCTCGACGGTGGACCCGGGCAGCGCCCGGCCGAACGCCAGCAGCGCGCTCGGCGGCTCCGGCGCCGACAGCGCGAGCGAGGCGCCCGCCGCGCCGCCGCCGTCGGCGAGCAGCTGCCGCAGCACGTTGACCACGGCCTCGGACGGCCTCGGCACGTGTCCCAGCCAGTGGTGGCGCTGGGAGGCGGCGGCGAGGACCCGGTCGGCGTGCCCGTTGTCCGGGCGGGCGCGCAGGTGGTCGGCCAGCGCCACCAGGTGGGCCGGATCGCCGTCGCGGTCGAAGCGCATCCCGCAGGCGGTGGGGAACGCGCTGGGGTCGTCGGGGTCCAGCTCCAGGGCGCGCTCCAGCCACGACATCGCCTCGTCGGGGCGCCCGGCGGAGGCCATCAGCTCGCCGATGTCGGTGAGCAGCGCGGTGTTGCCCGGGTCGAACGCCAGGGCGCGCCGCCACGCCTGCTCGGCCAGGTCCCACCGCCGCGCGGCGCGGTGGGCGTAGCCGAGCGCCATCGCGGCGTTGAAGGACGGCTCGATCGCCTCGGCGCGCGAGGCGAGGTCGACCGCCTCGGCCGGGTCGGCGATCCGGCGCAGCAGCATCGAGCCGGTCCACAGCAGGCCGGCGTGCCCGGGGGCGGCCGCGACGGCCGCGCGCAGCAGCTCCGCGTAGGGCAGCAGTGGGGGCCGCAGCTCCTCGGGCACCGGGTCGCTCAGGCCGGTGACCAGCCGCACCACGCGCAGCGCGAGGTCGTCGGGGTCGAGGCGGGCGGCGACCGAGGGGTCGTGCATCCACGGCACGTCCGCCCACGCCCCGCCCGGCTCGTGGCACTGCGCCGACACCAGCAGCGACAGCGCCTCACCGTGCTCGCCCCGGGCCGCCAGCACGTGCGCGCGGGCGACGACCGTGCCGAGGAAGACCGGCTGCTCCAGCGGGAACAGCTCCGGGCCGCCCTCGGGACGGCCGGCCAGCAGCGCCAGCAGCTCGTGCGCCTCGGGCAGCGCGGGGGCGTGCACCAGGGCGCGGGCGACGTGGTCGGCGGCGTGCCGCAGCTCGCCGTCGTCGAGGGCGAGCCGCGCCATCCCCAGCTCGCCCTCGGCCTCCAGCCTCGGATCGCTGACGCCCTCGTGCCTGTGCGCCTCGGTCACGCGCCCTCCCGCGAAACGATCGTTTCGGGCCACCCTCCCACGCGGCGGTGACAGAACGCCCGCCGGTCTCTGGCGCCCGCCCGTCGGCCGGAAACGGGTACATGTCCGGATAGCGGGTAGAGCATCCGCCCCCGGGGCCGGCGCACGGGCCGGCCGGCGGCCCCCGCGCCGGGAACCGCTCCGCGTCGCCGTGCTCCACCGCGAGGAGGAAGAAGCCGATGAACCTGGGAGACCTGATCTGGCGGGCCGGCGAGGAGCTCGACCCCCGCCGCCAGCTCGACCGCGTGCGCGCCCCCGGCCGCACCCTGCGCGACGCCGTCGAGGGCAGGCGCGTCCTGCTGACCGGCGCGTCGGCCGGGATCGGCCGCGCGACCGCGCTGCTGCTGGCCGGGGCGGGCGCCGAGCTGGTGCTGGTCGCCCGCCGCGGCGCGCTGCTGAAGGACCTGGCCGCCGAGGTCGAGGCGCGCGGCGGCACCGCCCACCCCTACCCCTGCGACCTCACCGACGCCGGGCAGGTCGAGACGCTGGCCGGGTACGCCACCGAGGGGCTGGGCGGCGTGGACGTGCTGGTCAACAACGCCGGGCACTCCATCCGCCGCGACCTGGCCGGCAGCGCCGACCCGCTGCGCGACGCCGAGCGGCTGATGGAGCTCAACTACTTCGGCGCGCTGCGCCTCACCGTGCCGGTCGTGGCGCACATGCGCGAGCGCCGCGAGGGCCACGTCGTCAACGTCTCCACCCTCGGCGTGCAGGTCGGCGCGCAGCCGCTGTTCGCCGGGTACCTGGCCTCCAAGGCGGCGCTGGACGCCTTCGCCCGCTCGGCCGCGCCCGAGACCCGCCGCGACGGCGTGGTGTGGACGACCGTGCACATGCCGCTGGTGCGCACCGAGATGATCGCGCCCACCCGCGTCTACCGCGCCTTCCCCGCCATGTCGGCGCGGTCGGGCGCGCGCCTGATCGCGCACGCGATCGTGCACCGCCCGGCCCGCGTCAGCCACCCGGCCGGGACCGCCGGGCACCTGCTCGACCTGGCGGTGCCCGGCGTGGTCGAGCGCGTGATGGGCCGCGCCGCCCACCGCACCGGCGGCCTGTGACCGGCGGCCTGTGAGCGGCGCCGGGGTCACTCCGCCAGCACGAACGGCGCGGCGGCGCGCACCCGCCCGTTGACCACGATCTCCAGCTCGCGCGGGCCGGGCGGCTCGACCCGCGTGGTGACCGGCCTGAACGAGTGGGACCGGGTGACGGAGATGGTCTCGCCGGGCTCGGCGGCGACCCGCTCGGCCAGGTGGAACACCCGCCGCGAGCCGGGGCGCACGACCGCGTACTTGAGCACCAGCGGGCCGGGCCGCTCGGCGCGCAGCACCACCGTGAACGGCAGCCTGCCGCCGACCGCGACCCGGTCGCCGTCCAGCGCGAGCGACTCGACCGTCCCGTTGCCGGGCTCGGCGCCGACCAGCGCCAGCGCGCCCGGGTGCCCCTCGCGCAGCAGGCCGCGCACCGCGTGCCGCACGACCCGCCCGACGTGCTCGCCGCCCTCGTCCCGCCACCGGCCCAGCAGCTCCAGGGCGACGCCGGGGTGGTCCTTGGCGATGTCGTTGACGTGGTTGGCGACCGAGCGGCGCACGTACTCGCTGGGGTCGTCGCGCAGCCGGTCCAGGATCGGCAGCGCCGGGCCGGGCTCCATCAGCCACCGCACCCGCGAGCCCCACGGCAGCCGGGGCCGGGTGCCCTCCGACGCCAGCCGCCGCAGGTGCTCGTCGGGCGAGTCCGCCCAGCCGCGCATGACGGCCAGCGCGGCGTCGCGGTGCCGCACCAGGTGCGGGCGCACCGCGTACTCGGCGGTCGCGAACGGGGTGATCGCCGCCAGCGCGGCCATCGCCTCGTCGAGGTGGTCCAGCGCGTGGACGCCGAGGTAGTCGGTGGCGGGCCAGCCGCTCCACAGGTCGAGCCGGACGTGCCCGGCCGCCGCCGCCAGCACGGCGGCGGCCTCCGGCACGTCCTCGGGCAGGGCGTCGCGCAGCGCCCCCGACACGTGCCGGACGCGGTCCTTCAGCTCCAGGCCGTCCAGGCCGGTCACGGCGGCGGCGGTGAAGCGGTCGCGGGGGAAGGCGGGCAGGGCGGCGGTGACGCCGTCGGCCAGCAGGCGCACGGACCGCGCGTTGATCATCTCTTTGAGGGGTGGGGCCACCCGGCCAGCATGGCAGTCGGCACTGACAGTTCGGCGGCGCCGGTGCCCGCGCGGGAGGTCAGCGCCCGGAGAGCGCGGGCGCCGCCTCCTCCTCGGCGGGCGCGGCCTCGGCGGGGCGCACCTTCCGCAGCACGGCGACGGCGAGGACGGCCATGGCGAACATGAGCGCCGCGCTCACCGCGGCCGTCGTGTTCAGGCCGGTGGAGAACGCCGCCCGCCCGGCCTCCAGCAGGTCGGCGCCCGCCGCCGAGGGCAGCCGCGCGGCCACCTCCGCCGCGCCCGCCAGCCCCTCGCGCGCCTTGTCGGCGTCGCCGGGCGACAGGCCGGTCGGCAGGTCCAGGTCGCTCTGGTAGACGGCGGCGGCGAGGCTGCCCAGCGCCGCGACGCCGAACGCGATGCCGAACTCGGCGCTGGTCTCCGACATCGCCGACGCCGACCCGGCCCGCTCCGGCGGCGCCGAGCCCAGCACCAGGTCGGTGCAGACCTGCCCGAGCGGGCCGACGCCGAAGGACACCACCACGTGCCCGAAGATCAGCAGGCCGAAGTCGGACTCCCCGCCGACCAGGGTGAGCGGCACCAGCCCCGCGGCCGCGATCAGCAGGCCGCCCGCCACCAGGTACACCGGCGGCAGCCGCCGGCCGAGGGCGGGGGCCAGCATGGAGCCGGCCACCATCGCGATCGTGCTGGGGATCAGCCACAGGCCCGCCTCGAACGGCGTCAGACCCGCGACCAGCTGCAGGTACAGGCTGATGAGCAGGAAGACCCCGCCCATGGCCATGCAGCCCAGCACCATGACCAGCAGCCCCGCGCGGAACCCGCGGTCGCCGAACAGCCCGAGGTCCAGCAGCGGGTCGGGCAGCCGCCGCTGCCGCCGGACGAACAGCGCGCCCGCCGCCAGGCCCAGCACCAGGGCCAGCGCGGGCCCGGCGCCGACGCCGTCCTTGGCGGTCTCCTTCAGCCCGTACACGAACGGCAGGATCGCCGCCAGCGACAGCGCCACGCTGGGCAGGTCGAGCCGCCCGCGCCCGGCCGGGCGGTACTCCGGCAGCAGGAAGGGCGCGGTCGCCAGCAGCAGCGCCATCACCGGCACGCCCAGCAGGAACACCGACCCCCACCAGAAGTGCTCCAGCAGTGCGCCGCCGACCAGCGGGCCCACCGCGTTGCCGCCCATGAACGCGCTCATCCACACCGCGATCGCCACGCCCCGCTGCCGGGGGTCGGCGAACATGTTGCTGATCAGCGCGAGCGTGGAGGGCATCAGCGTCGCGCCCGCGATCCCCAGCAGGGCGCGGGCGGCGATCAGCTGGGCCGGGTCGGCGGCGTAGGCGGCCAGCACCGACACGGCGGCGAAGGCGGCCGCGCCGGCCAGCAGCAGCCGGCGGCGGCCGATCCGGTCGCCGAGGGTGCCCATGATGACCAGGAAGCCGGCGATCATGAACCCGTAGACGTCGGTGATCCACAGCTGCTCGGTGGCGGTGGCCCCGAGGTCGGCGCTGAGCGTGGGCAGCGCCAGGTACAGCACGCTCATGTCCAGCGCGAGCAGCAGCGTGGGCAGGGTCAGGACGGCGAGGCCCGTCCACTCCCGGCGCCCGGCGCGCGGTCCGGGGGCGGCGCGCCCGGGCGCGGCGTCGATCTCCATCGGGGTCCTCTCCAGCATGCGGTCGGTCGTCGGGCCTGTACCGGTACCGACCGCGCGCCGGGCGAGAACTCATCGCCGCGATCGAAAATTCATTCGACGCGCAGCCAGCGGCAGCCGTAGGGGGCCAGGCGCAGGGTCGCCTCGCCGCCGGGGGAGGCGGTGGCGTCCGCGCCGGCCGGGCCGTCCGACAGCAGATCGGTCAGTCCGGCCCGAGCGTAGGGGTCGCCGAGCCGCACCGTCACCTCGATTTCCTCGTCGGCGAAGTTGTGCAGCGTGACCACGGCGCCGTCGCCGGCGGTGTGCAGCTGCGCCAGCACCGCGTCGGCGGCGGTGTCGAGCGGCGTCAGCTCGCCCCACGCCAGCTCCGGCGTCTCGCGGTAGCGCTCCACCAGCAGGCTGATCCACGACAGCAGCGAGTCGGGGTCGCCGCGCTGCGCGGCCACGTTGACGCGGTCGGGCCCGTACTCGCCGGGGACCGGCCGGGCGGGGAAGCGCTCGGGGTCGGCGGTCGAGAACCCGCCGCCGGGCCCGGGGCTCCACTGCATCGGGGTGCGCACCGCGTTGCGGCCCTCCTCCGCCAGGTCCTCGCCCATGCCGATCTCCTCGCCGTAGAACAGCACCGGCGTGCCCGGCAGCGAGAACAGCAGGCCGTAGACCATCCTGATCCGCCGCGCGTCGCCCTCCAGCATCGGCGGCAGCCGCCGCCGCAGCCCGCGCCCGTAGAGCTGCATCTCCTCCTTGGGCCCGAACGCGTCGAACACCTCCTGCCGCTCGCCGTCGTCCAGTTTGTCGAGCGTCAGCTCGTCGTGGTTGCGGACGAAGGTGGCCCAGTGCCCGTCCTTGGGCGGCGCGGGCCGCTCGCGCAGCGCGTCGGCCAGCGGCCGGGCGTCGCCGCGCGCCAGCGCCAGGTACATGCGCTGCATCCCGATGAAGTCGAAGCACATGGTCAGCTCGGGGGCCTCGTCGCCGAAGAACTCCATCGTGTCGGCGTAGGGCAGGTTCACCTCGCCGAGCAGCACCGCCTGCCCGTCGCGGCGGTCCATGAACGCGCGCAGGTCGGCGAGGTAGTCGTGCGGGTCGGGCAGCCCGTCGGCGTCGGCCTGCCCGTCGGTCTCCAGCATGAACGGCACCGCGTCCACCCGGAACCCCGACAGCCCCAGCTCCATCCAGAACCCCATGATCCGCGCGATCTCGTCGCGCACCGCCGGGTTGGCGATGTTCAGGTCGGGCTGGTGCTTGTAGAAGCGGTGCTGGTAGTACTGCCCGGTCTTCTCCTCGAAGGTCCAGATGCTCTTCTCCTTGTCGGGGAACACCAGGCCCTTCGGCCCGTCCTCGGGCGGCTCGTCCGCCCACACGTACCAGTCGCGGTAGGGCGACTCGCGGCTCTCGCGGGCGCTCTGGAACCAGGGGTGTTGGTCAGAGGTGTGGTTCACCACCAGGTCGGCGATGACCCGCATCCCCCGGTCGCGGGCGGTGCGCAGGAACTCCACGAAGTCGCCGAGCGTGCCGAGCCGGGGGTCGACGCCGTAGAAGTCGGTGATGTCGTAGCCGTCGTCGCGGTCGGGCGAGGGGTAGAACGGCATCAGCCATATGCAGGTGACGCCGAGCCGGTCCAGGTGGTCCACGCGCTGGGTGAGGCCGCGGAAGTCGCCGCAGCCCTCGCCGCGCGCGTCCTGGTAGGTCTCCACGTCCAGGCAGTAGACGACGGCGTTCTTCCACCACAGGTCGGCGGTGCGGCTGAGCCTCATGCGGTCACGTCCTTCAGTTGGGGGAGGACCTCGGCGCCGAACGCGTCGATGAACGCGTCCTGCTCCCGGCCGACGTGGTGCAGCATCACGTTGTCGAAGCCCAGCTCGGCGTACTCGCGCAGCCGGGCGGCGTGGCGGCCGAGGTCGGCCGAGACGTTGACGACCTCGGCGACCTTCTCCGGTGTGACGTCCCGGGACACCTCGTCGAAGTGGTCGGTCATCTCCAGGTCCCAGCACACCGGGGGCGCGAACACGTTGCTGCGCCACTGTTCGTGCGCGATGCGGACGGCCTCGTCCTCGCTCGGCGCCCAGCTCAGGTGCACCTGGAGGGTGAGCGGACCGCGCCCGCCCGCCTCGCGGTAGGCGCCGACCATCTCGCGCAGGCGCTCGGCCGGGGCGTTCACGGTGATCAGGCCGTCCGCCCACTGCGCGCACCACCGGGCCGTCTCCACGCTCACCGCCGCGCCGACCAGCGCGGGCGGCGTCTCGGGCAGCGTCCACAGCCGCGCCCGGTCCACGGTCACCAGGCCGTCGTGGCTGACCTCCTCGCCGGCGAGCAGCGCCCGGATCACCTGCACGCACTCCAGCAGCCGCGCCGAGCGCACGTCCTTGCGCGGCCAGCGCGCGCCGGTGATGTGCTCGTTGCTGGCCTCGCCGGTGCCCAGCGCGGCCCAGAAGCGGCCCGGGTACATCGCGCCCAGCGTCCCGATCGCCTGCGCGACGATCGCCGGGTGGTAGCGCTGGCCCGGCGCGTTGACCACGCCGAACGGCAGGCCGGTGGCCTGGAGCGCCGCGCCCAGCCAGGACCAGGCGAACCCGGACTCGCCCTGCCGGGCGCTCCAGGGGGAGAAGTGGTCCGAGCACATCGCGGCGGAGAAGCCGGCCTGCTCGGCGCGCACCACGGCGTCCAGCAGGCGTCGGGGGTGGACCTGTTCGTGGGAGGCGTGGAGCCCGTACACCGTCATGCGGGCGCCATTACCCGGAAGGGGGCGATCAACCCGGTTCGCGGCGCGCCCATCGCGTCACCGCCGCCGGACGGCGCCCGCACGCTGCGGAGACGCCGGTGCGTGACGCCCCCGTTGGCCGCCCGTGGTCACGGGCGCGACCTCCGCGGCCGTTCGCCCCCATTCTGTCGGGGGCATCGCCTACCGTCGGACCAGGCCCAGTTCTCCGCGCCGTCGACCGAAGGTGACCGCCCATGGCGAACAGCACGATCGACCTGGATCAGGACTTCCAGCGTCTCATCGACCCCTACCGCCGGGAGCTGCTGGCGCACTGCTACCGGATGCTCGGCTCCATCCACGACGCCGAGGACCTGGTGCAGGAGACCTGGCTGCGCGCCTGGCGCTCCTACGGCGACTTCGAGGGGCGCTCCTCGTTGCGGACCTGGCTCTACCGCATCGCCACCAACGTGTGCCTGACGGCCATCGAGCAGCGCGGCAAGCGGCCGCTGCCCTCCGGCCTCGGCGCGCCCAGCGGGGAGCCGGAGACCCCCGTCGTCGCCGCGCCCGAGGTGCCGTGGCTGGAGCCGGTGCCCGACGCGGTGCTGGGGGCCGACGCGGCCGACCCCGCCACCATCGTCGCCGCCCGCGAGACCACCCGGCTGGCGTTCGTCGCCGCCCTGCAGCACCTGCCGGCCAACCAGCGCGTCGTGCTGATCCTGCGCGACGTCCTGAAGTGGAAGGCCGCCGAGGTCGCCGAGCTGTTCGAGACCTCGGTCGCCTCGATCAACAGCGCGCTGCAGCGGGCCCGCGCCCAGCTGGAGCAGGTCGCACCCGAGCCCGAGAAGCTGGTCGAGCCCACCGACCCCGCCCAGCGCGAGCTGCTGGAGCGCTACGCCAAGGCGTTCGAGGACGCCGACATCGCCGGGCTGGTCGAGCTGTTCAAGCAGGACGCGGTCTGGGAGATGCCCCCGTTCCCGCAGTGGTTCCAGGGCATCGACCACATCGTGCGGCTCATCGGCGCCCAGTGCGCCCCCTCGCCGGGCGAGCTGCGGATGGTGCCGGTCGCGGCCAACGGCCAGCCCGCGTTCGCGATGTACCGCGCCGACGCCGAGGGCGTGCACCGGCCGTTCCAGATCGAGGTGCTCGACGTGGTCGACGGGCGCGTGTCGCGGGTGGCGGCGTTCTTCGACACCCGCCTGTTCGAGCTGTTCGGGCTGCCCGACGTGCTGCCCGCGGGCGGCGCCGGGGCGGGGGCGGGGGTGCGCTAGCGCCGACCGGGCCACGGCCGTCGTGGCGGGGGTCCCGGTCCCGGGACGAGATCCCCGTTCCGGGATGAGACCCCCGTCACGAGATGCACATCACGCAAAATGGCGTGCTGTGAAATTTTGCCCGTCGTGCAAGTTTGTTCTACGGTGGGGGACATGTCCGTGGAACCCACCCTGCGCGAGCGCAAGAAGGCCGCCACCCGCGCGGCCCTCAGCCGCGCGGCGATGCTGCTCGCGGTCGAGCGCGGCCCGGACGGCGTCACCGTGGAGGCCATCGCCGACGCCGCCGAGGTGTCGCCGCGGACCTTCCACAACTACTTCCCGGGCAAGGAGGAGGCGATCGTCGCCTGCCTCACCGACGGGGCCGAGTCGCTGATCGACGGGTTGCGCGCCCGGCCCGCCGACGAGCCGGTCTGGGAGTCGTTGCGGCTGGCGGTGCGCGAGCTGCTGCTGCGGCCCGAGACCCGCGAGGAGACCGGCGCCCTGCTGCGCCTGGTCCGCGACCACCCCGCCCTGTTCGCCCAGCACCTGTCGGGGCTGGGCGAGATGGAGCGGCGGATCAGCGAGGTCATCGCCGCGCGCACCGGCACCGACGCCGACCGCGACCTGTACCCGCACCTGCTGGCCGGGTCGGTGGGCAACGCCATGCGCACCGCCACCGACCTGTGGGCCTCCGGCCGCACCGGCGCCGACCTCGCCGACCTGGTGGACGAGGCGTTCGCCCGGCTCCGCGCCGGGCTGCCCGGCCCCTGACCGGCGCGCCCCGAGCGGCGCGCCCCCCGAACCCCACCCCCACCCCCTGAAAGGCCCGCGGCCAGCCCGCCGCGGGCGAGTCCAGCACGTCCGAGTGACCATTCGAGGGGATCTCTCTTGGCCACCTTCCTCTACCGGCTCGGCCGGTTCTCCTACCGGCGGCGCAGGCTCGTCGCCCTGATCTGGGTGGGGCTGCTGGTCCTGTTCGGCGTCGGCGCGGCCACGCTGAAGGGGCCCACCGCCAACGACTTCTCCATCCCCGGCACCGAGGCACAGAAGGCGATCGACCTCCTCCAGGAGCGGATGCCGCAGGCCAACGCCGAGGGCGCGACCGCCCGCGTGGTGTTCGGCGCGCCCCAGGGCGGCAAGGTCACCGACCCCGCCGCCAAGGCCGCGGTCGAGAAGACCGTCGCGACGCTGAAGGGCGCCCCGCAGGTCGCCGGGGTCGTCGACCCCTACCAGGCCAAGGCGGTCTCGCCCGACGGGCGCTTCGCCTACGCCCAGGTGACCTACAAGGTGTCGCCGATCGACATCACCGAGCAGGCCCGCGACGCGCTGGCGGACTCCGCCGAGCCGGGCCGCGCGGCCGGGCTGACGGTGGAGATGGGCGGCACCGCCACCCAGACCATGCCCGAGCAGAGCGCCACCGAGATCATCGGCGTGGCGGTCGCGGCCGTCGTGCTGATCATCACCTTCGGCTCGCTGGTGGCCGCCGGGCTGCCGCTGCTGAACGCGATCCTGGGCGTGGCCATCGCGATGTCGGCGATCACCGCGGCGACCGGCCTGTTCGAGATGAGCTCGATGACCTCCACGCTGGCGCTGATGCTGGGCCTCGCGGTCGCCATCGACTACGCGCTGTTCATCGTCTCGCGCTACCGGCACGAGCTGGAGGAGGGCCGCGACGGGCCCGACGCCGCCGGGCGCGCGGTCGGCACCGCCGGGTCGGCGGTGGTGTTCGCCGGGCTGACCGTCGTCATCGCGCTGGTCGGTCTGATGGTGGTGGACATCCCGATCCTCACCGAGATGGGCCTCGCCGCCGCGTTCGCCGTCGCCGTCGCCGTGCTGATCGCGCTCAGCCTGCTGCCCGCGCTGCTCGGCTTCGCCGGGCGCCGCGTGCTCGGCGGCCGCCTGCCGGGCCTGCGCGGCGGGCCGCCCAAGGGCCGGGCGCCGCTCGGCGAGCGCTGGGCCCGCGTGATCGTCAAGCACCCGCTGCCGGTGCTGCTGGCGGCGGTGGCCGCGCTCGGCGTGGTCGCCGCGCCCGCCCTGGACCTGCGGCTGGGCCTGCCCGGCGACGAGATCGCCTCCCCCTCCAGCACCCAGCGCAAGGCCTACGACATGCTCGCCGAGGGCTTCGGCCCCGGCTTCAACGGCCCGCTGATGGTCGTGGTGGACAGCGCCGACGGCGGCAACGCGCAGGCCGCCGCGCAGCGGTTCGCCGGCGAGCTGCGCGGCCTGAAGGACGTGGCCGCGGTGACGCCGCCGACGCCCAACCCGGCCGGGGACACCGCGCTGCTGACCGTCGTGCCGAAGAGCGGGCCCAGCGACAAGGCCACCGAGGACCTGGTGTCGGCGATCCGCGACCACGGCGCGGGCCTCACCGACGCCACCGGCGCGCACGCCATGGTCACCGGGTCCACCGCCATGAACATCGACGTGTCGGCCAAGCTCGGCGACGCCCTGCTGCCCTACCTGCTGGTGGTGGTCGGCCTGGCGCTGATCCTGCTGATGCTGGTGTTCCGCTCGGTGCTGGTGCCGCTGAAGGCGACGCTGGGCTTCCTGCTCACGGTCGCGGCCACCTTCGGCGCGGTCGTGGCGGTCTTCCAGTGGGGCTGGCTCGCCGGCCTGTTCGGCGTGGAGCAGACCGGGCCGATCATGAGCATGCTGCCGATCCTGCTGATCGGCGTGGTGTTCGGCCTGGCCATGGACTACCAGGTGTTCCTGGTGACGCGGATGCGCGAGGAGTTCGTGCACGGGGCCGCGCCGGGCGAGGCCGTGGTGATCGGCTTCCGGCACGGCGCCCGGGTGGTGTCGGCCGCCGCCGTCATCATGATCGCGGTGTTCGCGGGCTTCGTCGCCTCCGGCGACTCGATGATCAAGATGATCGGGTTCGCGCTGGCCGCGGGCGTCGCCTTCGACGCGTTCGTGGTCCGCATGACGCTGGTCCCGGCCGTCATGGCGCTGGCCGGCCGCGCCGCCTGGTGGCTGCCGCGCTGGCTGTCCCGCGCGCTGCCCAACGTGGACGTCGAGGGCGAGAAGCTGCGCCGGGTCCTCGACGGCGAGGGCCGCGAGGACGGCGGACCGGCGCCGGCGGACGAGCACGCGCCGCAGTCCGCCCGCACCTGACCCCCGCTCCCGGGCCGCCCTCCCTCCGGAGGGCGGCCCGGACCCCGTGAAGAGACCCTCATGAACCCTCCCGCCCGGCCCCCGGTCCCCGCCGCCCTCCCCGCCACGCTCCCCACCGCCGCGCGGCCCCGCCCCATCCGCGAGTTGCTGCTGATCGCCGTGCTGTTCACCGCCTACAAGCTGGGCCGGCTGGCGGCGACCGGACGGGTCGGCGAGGCGTACGGCAACGCCCGCCTGGTCTGGGACCTGGAACGCCGGCTGGGCCTGCCCGCCGAGACCGGCGTCCAGCACGCCCTGCTGAACAGCCAGGCCCTGGTGCACGCCGCCAACTCCTACTACGCCTACGTGCACTTCCCGGCCACCGCCGCCTTCCTGCTGTGGATGTACTGGCGGCGGCCCGGCCACTACCGCTGGGCCCGCCGGACGGTCGTCGCGCTCACCACGGCCGGGCTGGCGCTGCACCTGCTGGTCCCGCTCGCCCCGCCCCGGATGCCGGCGTTCACCGGCCTGATCGACACCGGCGCCCGGTTCGGGCCCGCCGTCTACGGGGCGCCGCAGACCGACACCGTCGCCAACCAGTACGCCGCGATGCCGTCGCTGCACATCGGCTGGGCGCTGATCGTGGCGATCGGCCTCATCAGCGCCACCCGCACGCGGTGGCGCTGGTTGTGGCTGGCCCACCCGGTGCTCACCGTCGCGGTCGTGGTGGGCACCGCCAACCACTACTGGCTGGACGGCATCGTGGTCGGCGCGCTGCTCACCGCCGTCCTGCTGGTGCTGCGCCCGCCTGCGCGGCGGCCGGCGGCGGGGCGCCCGGCCGCGCCCGGCGGGCCCGACCCGGCCGCTCCGGCGCGCGTCCGCACCGCCCCCGGGGTCAGTTAAAGCCGATCAACGCACGGGTAGGCTCCTTTCCACGGCCTGGGCGGGGCCGCACGAGCGAAGCGTCGGTCGGGGGACAGGTGCGCGTCACAACGATGGTCCGGGCCGTCCCGGGAGTGCTCTCCTGGTACCTGCGGGTGGCGGGGATCGTGTCGATCCTCGCCTGGCTGTCGGCCGACTGGATCGAGCGGCTGCTGGACTACTGGGTGCTGCGCTGGATCGGCTACTTCGGCTGGCTGCCCAGCCTGCCGTGGGGCGTGATGATGCTGCTGCTGGCCACCGGGCTGCGGCGGCGCAAGAAGTCGGCCTGGCGGATCACGCTGGCGCTGCTGGCCCTGTTCTTCGCGCTGTCGCTGCTGGTCCTGCTGGGCGGGCTGATCGACCCCGGCACCGGGCCCGACGAGGACGCCTACACGCTCGGCGCGGGCGACTGGGTCGCCACGGCCGGGTACGGAGCGGCGCTGGTGCTGCTGATCGCGGCGCGCGGCCGGTTCACCGCGCTGCCCGACCGAGCCAACCGGCGGCTCGCGGCGGTCGTGTTCGGCGCGCTGCTGGTGGTCAGCGGCGTGCTCGGGACCACGCTGGTCCACCTGACCGACTCCGACCCCCGGGGCGCCGCCTGGACCCAGCCGGCCTACGTGGTGCTCCAGACCCTCCTCGGCGCGGGCGTCACCGGCAGCACCGTGGACGTGGACGTGCCCGGCTGGGTGGACCTCATCCTCGGCGTGCTCGGCACCGGCCTGCTGCTGCTCACCATGTGGGCGCTGTTCCGGCCCGCCCGCCGGGACGCGGTGCTCAGCGAGCGCGAGGAGCTGGACGCCCGGCGGCTGCTGGCCGGTTACGGCGACCAGGACTCGCTCGGCTACTTCGCGCTGCGCCGCGACAAGGACCTGCTGCTGTCGCCCAACGGCCGGGCGGGCATCGCCTACCGCGCGCAGGGCTCGGTGTGCCTGGCGAGCGGCGACCCGCTCGGCGACCCCGAGTCGTGGGGGCAGGCGATCGAGGCGTGGCTCGCCGAGTGCCGGGCGCACGCCTGGACCCCCGGCGCGGTCAGCGTGGGGGAGCGCGCCGCCGTCGAGTACCGCGCGCACGGCCTGAACGTCCTCGAACTGGGCGACGAGGCGATCATCGACGTGGCCGACTTCAACCTGGACGGCCGCGAGATGCGCCAGGTGCGGCAGGCCGTGCGGCGCGTCGAGCGCGCCGGGTACACCGTGCGCATCCGCCGCCACGCCCAGATCCCGCCCGCCGAGATGGCCGGGATCGTGCAGCGCGCCGACCAGTGGCGCGAGGGCGAGACCGAGCGCGGCTTCTCGATGGCGCTGGGCCGGCTCGGCGACCCCACCGACGGGCGCTGCGTGATGGTGGAGGCGTTCGACGCCAAGGGCGAGCTGCGGGGGCTGCTCAGCTTCGTGCCCTGGGGACGTACCGGCCTGTCGCTGGACCTGATGCGCCGCGACCGCGCCGCCGAGAACGGCCTCAACGAGTACATGGTCGCCAAGCTGGTGGAGAAGGCCGCCGCCGTCGGCGCGCGCCGCATCTCGCTCAACTTCGCGATGCTGCGGTCGGTGTTCGAGCGCGGCTCGCAGATCGGCGCCGGCCCCATCGTCCGGCTGGCCTACCGGGCGCTGTCGCTGGCCTCCCGCTTCTGGCAGCTGGAGTCGCTGTACCTGGCCAACGCCAAGTACCACCCCGAATGGGTGCCCCGCTACATCTGCTTCCCCCAGGGCGGCGGCCTGATCCGCCTCGGCCTCGCCTACGCCCGCGCCGAGGGCTTCCTGCCGAGCCTCGGCCGGCGCAGGCTCGACGCGGCCGCCGGAGCCGCCCCGCCGCCCGGCCTGGTGGAGAAGATCAGGGAGATCGAGGACGCCGCCGACGCCGCCCGCGCCCCGCGCCGCCGCCTGTCGGAGCAGGAGCGCGTCCGGCACGCCAAGCTGGAGCGCATCCGCGCGGCGGGCGTGGACCCCTACCCGCTCGGCTTCGGCCGCACCGACCTGGTCGCGGGGCTGCGCGCGCGGTACCCGGCCCTGCCGCCGGACGCCCGCACCGGCGACCGCGCCGCCCTCGCCGGGCGCGTCATGCTGGCCCGCGAGCACGGCCGCCTCGTCTTCGTGACGCTGCGCGACGAGACCGGCGACCTCCAGGTGATGCTGACCGCCGACGCGCTGGGCGACCGCGCCCTGGCGGACTGGAAGGCCATGATCGACCTGGGCGACCAGGTCGGCGTCGCCGGCGAGGTCGTCACCTCCCGGCGCGGCGAGCTGTCGGTGCTGGCCGACTCCTGGACGCTCACCGCCAAGTGCCTGCACCCGCTGCCCGACAAGCGCTCGGGCCTCACCGACCCCGAGACGCGGGTGCGCCGCCGCACCGTGGACCTGATCGTCAACGACGAGGCGCGCGCGATGCTGCGGATGCGCGGCGACGCGGTCGACGCCGTCCGCGCCGTGCTGCGCGGGCGCGGCTACCTGGAGGTCGAGACCCCCATCCTGCAGCCGGTCCACGGCGGCGCCTCCGCCCGGCCCTTCACCACCCGCATCAACGCCTACAACATGCGGCTGTACCTGCGGATCGCGCCCGAGCTGTACCTGAAGCGGCTGCTGGTCGGCGGCCTCGGCAAGGTCTTCGAGATGGGCCGCGACTTCCGCAACGAGGGCGTGGACGCGACCCACAACCCCGAGTTCACGATGCTGGAGGCGTACGAGCCCTACGGCGACTACGACACCATGGCCGAGCTGACCCGCGAGCTGGTGCTGGCCGGGACCCGCGCCGCGCTCGGCGGCACGGTGGTGGTCCGCGACGGCGTGGAGCACGACCTGGCCGGGCCGTGGCGGGAGATCACCGTGTACGGGTCGGTCTCGCACGCGCTGGGCGAGGAGGTCACGCCCGGCACCCCGAGGGACGAGGTCGTGCGGCGCGCGGCGGTCGCCGGGATCGAGGCCGAGCCCGAGTGGGGCCAGGGCCGCATCGTCCAGGAGCTGTACGAGGCGCTGGTCGAGGACCATCTGACCGTCCCGACGTTCGTGCGCGACTTCCCCGCCGAGACCTCCCCCTTGACCCGCCCGCACCGCGCGGATCCGCGGCTGGCCGAGAAGTGGGACCTGATCGTGTTCGGGATGGAGCTGGGCACCGCCTACTCCGAGCTGATCGACCCGGTGCTCCAGCGGCGGCGGCTGACCGAGCAGTCGCTGCTGGCGGCGGGCGGCGACCCCGAGGCGATGGAGCTGGACGAGGACTTCCTGAGCGCGCTGGAGTACGGCATGCCGCCCGCGGGCGGCATGGGCATGGGCGTCGACCGGCTGCTGATCGCGCTGACCGGCCGCTCCATCCGCGACACCATCGCGTTCCCGCTGGTGCGGCCGGGCCGTTGAGCGCCGGGCCGGGGGAGGGACGGGCCTGCGACCGAGCGGCCGGGGGCCGTTCCGGCGGCGTCACGGTGGGAAGGAACAGACCGTGACGAAAGCCGCGTTCACATGAGAGGGTTCGCTCATCGCGGGCCCGCCCCGCCCCCACCTTCGACAGTTGGGACCGACACGCCGTGAGCGACATCCCCCGCCGGGCGGTGACCCGGACCGCCAAGCTGGCGTCCCTGCCCCTCGGTTTCGCCGGGCGCACCGCGCTCGGCCTCGGCAAGCGCACCATCGGCAAGCCCGCCGAGGCGGTGGCGCTGGAGGTGCAGCGCCGCACCGCCGACCAGCTCTTCTCGGTGCTGGGCGAGCTCAAGGGCGGCGCGATGAAGGTCGGCCAGCTCATGTCGATCTTCGAGGCGGGGCTGCCGGAGGAGCTGGCCGGGCCGTTCCGCGCGAGCCTCACCAAGCTGCAGGAGTCCGCGCCGCCGATGCCGGCCGCCACCACCCACCGGGTGCTGGCCGAGGGCCTCGGCGCCGACTGGCGCGACCGGTTCGCCGAGTTCGACGAGCGGCCGGCCGCGGCCGCCTCGATCGGACAGGTGCACAAGGCCGTCTGGCACGACGGCCGCACCGTCGCGGTCAAGGTGCAGTACCCGGGCGCGGGCAAGGCGCTGATGAGCGACTTCAACCAGATCTCCCGGCTGAGCCGCCTGATCACCCCGCTGTTCCCCGGCATCGAGGTCAAGCCGGTGATCGCCGACCTCAAGCGGCGGCTGGAGAAGGAGCTGGACTACGAGGACGAGGCCCGCGCGCAGACCGCCTTCCACGAGGCGTACGCCGGCGACCCCGACTTCGTGGTCCCGGCGGTGGTCGCGCAGTCGGGCAACGTGCTGGTCACCGAGTGGCTGGCGGGCACGCCGCTGGCCAAGGTGATCGCCGGGGACGACCAGGAGCGGCGCGACCGCGCCGGGCTGCTGCTGTTCCGGTTCATCCTGTCGGGCCCGGCGCGCTGCCAGATGATCCACATCGACCCGCACCCGGGCAACTTCCGGCTGCTGGACGACGGGCGGCTCGGCGTCATGGACTTCGGCGGCGCGGCCCGCGTTCCGACCGAGCTGCAGTGGTCGATCGGGCGGCTGCTGCGCATCGGCACGCTGGGCAGCGGCGAGGAGATGGTGGCGGCCCTGCGCGAGGAGGGCTTCCTGGCGCCCGGGGGCGAGGTCGACCCCGAGGAGATCGCCGCGATCGTCACCCCGCACGCCACGCCGTTCATGACCGAGCGCTTCCGCTACAGCCGCGAGTGGCTGCGGCAGGAGACCACCCGCGGCATCGGCATCGCCACCGACATGCGGCCGGGCGCGCTGGCCCGGCAGTTGCGGCTGCCGCCGCAGTACCTGGCGGTCAGCCGCGCGCTGAGCGGGTGCGGGGGAGTGCTGTGCCAGCTGGAGGCCGAGGGGGCCTACCGGGCCGAGGCCGTGCGGTGGCTGCCGGGGTTCGCCGACGACGACCCCGACGCCACCGAGGCGACGGCCTGACCCGCCCGCGCGGCCCGGCCGGTGGCCCGGGCCGGCCGCGCGGACCCGTCAGGACGTCAGGACCGCGGCCTCCTCGGCCTCGACCTGGGCGTTCCACTCGCGCTTGGAGGACTGCCAGCCGTCCTCGTCGCGCCCCAGCCGCCAGTAGCCGGAGATCGACAGCCGCTCCAGCGGCAGGCCGCGCTCGACCCGCAGGTGGCGGCGCAGCTCCTTGACGAACCCGGCCTCGCCGTGCACGAACGCGTGCACGCGCCCGGCCGGGAACTCCAGCTCCCGCACGGCCCGCGCCAGCGCCTCGCCGACCTTCCCGCCGTCGCGGTGCAGCCACACGATCTCGGCGTCGCCGGGCGTCTTGAGGTCCTGCTCCTCGGCGGGCCCCTCGACCTCGACGAACACGCGGGCGGGCGCGCCGTCGGGGATGCGCTCCAGCGAGGCCGCGATGGCGGGCAGCGCGCTCTCGTCCCCGGCGAGCAGGTGCCAGTCGGCCTCGGGGTCGGGCGCGTAGCCGCCGCCCGGCCCGAGGAAGCGCAGCACGTCGCCGGGCCGGGCGGCCGCGGCCCACGGCCCGGCGAGGCCCTGGTCCCCGTGGTACACGAAGTCGAGCGTCAGCTCGCCGGTGTCGGGGTCCCAGGCGCGCACGGTGTAGGTGCGCGTGGTCGGCCACTGCTCGCGCGGCAGCTCGGCGCGGATCACCGCCATGTCGAACGGCTCGGGGTAGTCCACCCCGGGCTGGGGGAACAGCAGCTTCACGTAGTGGTCGGTGTACTCGCCCGCGGTGAAACCGGCGAGCTCCGGTCCGCCGAGCACCACCCGGATCATGTGCGGCGTGAGGCGTTCGGTGCGCAGCACCGTCGCCGTGTTGAGCTTGGGGCCCTTGCGCGCCGGCTCCGTCGCCATACGCCCTCCGATCGACGTCTCCGATCAATTACTTAGGTAAGCCTAACTTGCGGCGGGCACCCCTTTGTTCCCCGGGAGCGCCGCCCGGCGCGGCCTGGAGGCTCCGCCCCACGTCGCGGCGGTGTTCCGGCGGACCCCTTCTATTTGTTTTACAAGTGAAATACTTGCTAACCTTTTACGGTGAGCAGCGCAACGGGACGAGGACAGGGACGGGAACGGACGAACGGCGACCGGCGGGGCGCCCGCGTACGGCCGCTGCCGCTGCGGGGCGTCCTCCGCCTCGGCCGCTCTTCGGACATCTGGCATAAACCTGCCCTGAGCGTCGCCGTCGCCACCGCGATCCCCAGCCTGGCGCTGCTGGCGGCGGGCCGCCTGGACCTCGCCCTCTACGTGTCGGGCGGCTCGCTGTGCGCCCTGTACGCGCACGGCCAGCCCTACGCCGCCCGCGCCCGCACCCTGCTGTGGGTGGTGCTGGGGATGGCGGCGAGCGTCGCCGTCGGGCTGTGCACCGCCGCCGCCACCGACTCCACCGCCGTGCGGGTGCTGGTCGCGGCGCTGCTGGCGGGCGCGCACAAGGTCGTGTGCGACGCCGCCCGGATCGGCCCGCCCGGCAACCTGATCTTCACCTTCATCGCGGCGAGCTGCGCGTTCCTGCCGCAGCGCCCCGCCGACGTCGCCCCGCACCTGGCCCTGGTCCTGCTGGGCGGCGCGCTGGCGTGGCTGGTGTGCATGGCCCCCGCGCT
The DNA here is from genome assembly GCA_050936435.1 of Spirillospora sp. CA-253888. Lineage (GTDB taxonomy): Bacteria > Actinomycetota > Actinomycetes > Streptosporangiales > Streptosporangiaceae > Spirillospora. Next base: position 47,985 of record JBNJMT010000001.1, on the reverse strand, counting down.
CGTCCGCCCCGACGGCCCGCAGCGCATCGCCGTCGCCCGCGCCCTGGAGGCGGCGGCGCGGCAGGCCGCCGACCCCGGCCCGGCCGCCCGGCACGCCGCTGCGGCCGCGGTCAACGCGGCCTGGCACACCCTGTTCCAGGTCACCGAGCGCGCCCCCGGGCGGGCCGGGCTGGAGCTGCTGGTCGTGCGCGCCGAGTCGGTCATGGCGGGCGGGCCGGCGGGCGAGAACGACGACCCCGAGCAGCTCGCCCGCTGGGGCCGGCGGCTGCGCCGGGGCGGCGCGCTGCCCGTTCCCGAGCCGCGCGCGGCCGAGACCGGCGAGCTGAGGGGCGTCGCCGCCGACCGGCGGGCCGCCGCCGCGCGCCACCGGCGCCCCTGGCCGCACGCCCCGCGCGGCGCGCGCGCCCTGCTGGCCGGGATGGGCCCCGGATCGCCGCTGCTGCCGATCGGCGCGCGCGTCGCCCTCGGCGGCGCGGCGGCCGGCTGGGCGTCGATGCTGCTGGGCGTCGGCCGCCCGTACTGGGCGGTGGTCACCGCCGCCGCGATCTTCCAGGCCAACACCAGCCTCACCTGGGGCCGGGCGCTGCAGCGCGGCCTCGGCAACCTGCTCGGCCTGGTGCTGTTCACCGCGCTGCTGCCGATCACCCGGCTCGGCGCGCTCGCCCTGCTCGCGACCGTGCTGGCCTGCCAGATCGCCGCCGAGGCGACCATGGCCCGCAACTACTGGCTGGGCAGCGTGTTCGTCACCCCGATGGCGCTGGCGATGGTGGAGTTCGCTGGTTACCAGCCGGCCCGCGCGCTGGCCACCGAGCGCCTGCTGGACACCTGCCTCGGCATCGCCGCCGGGCTGCTGAGCTGCGCGCTGGTCACCAACCGCCGCGCCACCGGCCGCATCGACGCCGCCCTGGACCGCCTCACCGCCGCCACCGGCGTCGCCGAACGCCTCGCCCGCCAGGGCGCGGCCGCCGACCCGCTGGAGGCCGCGTGGGCGCGCGACCGGCTCGCCAACGCGCTGGCGGACCTGCGCGAGGCCGCCGACGTGGCGGCGGGGGAGTGGTGGCAGCGCGCCCTGCCCGAGGACCGCGTCGAGCGCGCCGAGCGCGAGGGCCACCGCGTCCTGGCCGGACCGGCCCCCGCGCCCGCGTACGATCTCGCACGTCCGGTGTCGAGCGGAGGAGGCGGCGGGACGTGAACCAGGCGGACGGGGCGGGCCCCGAGGACGTGGTCGCCGAGATCATGCGGCAGTGGCGCGCGATCGACCCGGGGCTGGACACCGCGCCGATGGCGGTCATCGGCCGGATCAACCGGTGCGCCGCGCTGCTCCAGCAGGCCGAGGACGCCCCGCTCGCGGGCGCGGGCCTGGTCCGCGCCGAGTTCGACGCCCTCAACACCCTGCGCCGCCTCGGCCCCGGCGTCACGCCGGGCCGCCTCGCCCGCGAGACCTTCTCCTCCGGGGCGGCCGTCACCAAGCGCGTGCGGGCCCTCGCCGAGCGCGGCCTGGTCGAGCGCCGCACCGACGACCGCGACCGGCGCGTCCAGCACCTGTCGCTGACGCCCGCGGGCCGCGAGCTGATCGACCGGCTGCTGCTGGAGCAGCTCGACTACGAGGCGGCGCTGCTGGCGGGCCTGGACGGCTCGCGGCGCGGCGAGCTGGCCGGGCTGCTCGCCGAGCTGCTGGTGCTGCTGGAGGGCAGGCTCGGCGGCCTGATCGGCCGCCCGCCCGCCTCACCCCCGCGCGCGCCCTGAGACGCCGCTCGACGACGCCGCCCGCTCACCGCCGCCGCCCGCGCCCGTCCCGCCGGACGCGCGCGGCCGGAACGCCAGCGCCGTGAACAGCAGCGCCGCCAGCGCCGCGCACGCGAGCAGCAGCAGCCCGAGGAAGTAGGAGCCGGCCGCGCCGTAGACCGCGCCCATCAGCAGCGGCGGGAAGTAGCCGCCGAGGCCGCCGGCCGCGCCGACCAGGCCGGTGACGCTGCCGACCTTGTCCTGCGGGACCTGCCGCCCGATCAGCGCGAACACGCCGCCGGTGCCGAGCCCGAGCGCGAACGCCAGCAGCCCGAACGACAGGCCCGCGCCCAGCTCGGGCGCCGGCTCCAGCGCCACCACCAGCGCCATCACCGCCGTGAGCCCGAACGAGCCCATCAGCACCGCGCGCGGCCCGAACCGGTCCGACAGCACCCCGCCGAGCGGCCGCGCGACCACCGCCGCCACCGAGAACCCGGCCGTGCGCATCCCGGCGTCGATCGCGTCGAAGTCGTAGACGTTCTTCAGATAGGCGGGCAGGTAGGTGGAGAACGCCACGAACCCGCCGAACGCCAGCGCGTACAGCAGCGACGCCCCCCAGGTGGTCCTGATCCGCAGCGCGTCCCGCAGCCGCGGCAGCACCGGCTCGGCCGACGGCCGCCAGCCCGGCGCCTCCCGCGCGGCCGCCAGCACCAGCACGCCGGTCGCCGCCAGCGCCAGCGCGATCACCAGGTGGGCCGGGACGCGGCCGACCGTGTCGGCCAGGCGCGGGGTGAAGAACGCCGACAGCGCCGTGCCGCCCATGCCCGCGCCGAACACGCCGGTGGCGAACCCGCGCCGCGACCTGTCGTACCAGGCGTTGCAGAACGGGACCCCGATCGCGAACGCGGTGCCCGCGACGCCCAGCACGAACCCGCCGAACAGCATCGCCCCGTAGGACCCGCCGAAGAACGCCACGAACAGCACCGGCAGGATCGACAGGAAGCTGACCGCCGCGAACATCGGCCGCCCGCCGTACCGGTCGGTGAGCGCGCCCACCGGGATGCGTCCGACCGACCCCACCAGCACCGGGATCGCCACCAGCATCGAGGTCTGGAACGGCGACAGCCGCAGGTCGCGCGCGTAGTCGGCCGACAGCGGCCCGATCAGGTTCCAGGCCCAGAAGTTGATCGCGAACGTCCAGGTCGCCAGCGCGAGGTTGAACCCCGCGCCCCGGCCGGCGACCCCGCCCGCCGTTCCCCCGCCCATCCGCCCTCCCGAACATCGACACCGAGTCACCGCTTATCTACCCAGCGTGTGGGAATGATCACCGGCGCGATCACTTCGGGGGGTCTGATGAGCGACGCGCTGCTGCGCACGGGGAGGTTCTTCGCCGGGGGCGCGGTCTCGCGCGACCGGCGGGCGGTCTTCCTGGAGGGGGGCCGGGAGGGCGACGCGTTCTACCGGGACCGGTGGAGCCACGACAAGGTGGTGCGGTCCACGCACGGGGTGAACTGCACCGGGTCGTGCTCGTGGAAGGTGTACGTCAAGGACGGCATCATCACCTGGGAGACCCAGGAGACCGACTATCCGAGCGTGGGCCCGGACCGGCCCGAGTACGAGCCGCGCGGCTGCCCGCGCGGCGCGGCGTTCTCCTGGTACACCTACTCGCCCACCCGCGTCCGCTACCCGTACGCGCGCGGCAAGCTGGTCGAGATGTACCGCGAGGCCCGCGCCCGCCTCGGCGACCCCGTCGAGGCGTGGGCCGAGATCACCACCGAGCCCGACAAGCGCCGCCGCTACCAGTCGGCGCGCGGCAAGGGCGGCCTGGTCCGGGTGGACTGGGAGGAGGCGGTCGAGATGGTCGCCGCCGCGCACGTGCACACGATCAGGGAGTTCGGGCCCGACCGGATCGCCGGGTTCTCGCCGATCCCGGCGATGTCGATGGTCTCGCACGCGGCCGGGTCGCGGTTCGTGTCGCTGCTGGGCGGGGCGATGTTGTCGTTCTACGACTGGTACGCCGACCTGCCGGTGGCGAGCCCGCAGGTGTTCGGCGACCAGACCGACGTGCCCGAGTCGGCCGACTGGTGGGACGCGGCCTACCTCATGCTCTGGGGCTCCAACGTCCCGGTCACCCGCACCCCCGACGCGCACTGGATGGCCGAGGCCCGCTACCGGGGCCAGAAGGTCGTGGTCATGTCGCCCGACTACTCCGACGCGACCAAGTTCGCCGACGAGTGGGTCGCGCCGCACCCGGGCACCGACGGCGCGCTCGGCATGGCCATGGGCCACGTGGTGCTGAAGGAGAACTTCGCCGACCGCCGGGTCCCGGCGTTCGCCTCCTACGTCAAGCGCTTCACCGACCTTCCGTTCCTGGTCACCCTGGACGAGCGCGACGGCGCGTACGCGCCGGGCCGCTTCCTCACCGCCGCCGACCTCGGCGAGCGGGGCGAGGACGCGGCCTGGAAGACCGTCCTGCTCGACTCGGCCACCGGCGGGCCGGTCGTGCCCGGCGGCTCGCTCGGCTTCCGCTGGGGCGAGGCGGGCAAGGGCCGCTGGAACCTCGACCTCGGCGACGTCGATCCGCTGCTCAGCGTCCGGGACGCGGTCGGGCACGCCGCCGGGGAGGGGAGCGCCCCGCAGGACGTGGAGGTGCTGCTACCCCGCTTCGACGCGCCCGACGGCTCCGCGGGCGTCCTGCGGCGCGGGGCGCCCGCCGTCCGGGTCGGCGGCCGCCTGGTCACCACCGTCTTCGACCTGATGCTCGCCCAGTACGGCGTCGCCCGGCCCGGCCTGCCCGGGGAGTGGCCCGCCTCCTACGACGACGCCGCCGCGCCCGGCACCCCGGCCTGGCAGGAGGAGATCACCTCGGTCCCGGCCGCGACGGCCGTGCGGCTGGCCCGCGAGTTCGCCGCCACCGCCGAGCGCTCCGGCGGCCGCTGCATGATCATCATGGGCGCGGGGACCAACCACTGGTTCCACTCCGACACCATCTACCGGACCTTCCTGGCGCTGCTGATGCTGACCGGCTGCCAGGGCGTCAACGGCGGCGGCTGGGCGCACTACGTCGGGCAGGAGAAGGTCCGCCCGTTCACCGGCTGGGCGCAGCTCGCGTTCGGCCTGGACTGGACGCGGCCCGCCCGTCAGATCCCCGCGACGCCCTACTGGTACCTGCACACCGACCAGTTCCGCTACGACGGCTACCGCGCCGACGCGCTCGCCTCGCCGCTCGGGCGGGGGCTGTTCGAGGGGCGGCACACCGCCGACCTGGTCGCGCGGTCGGCGCGGCTCGGCTGGATGCCGTTCGCGCCCGCCTTCGACCGCAACCCGCTGGACCTGGCCGACGAGGCCGCCGCCCAGGGCAGGGAGCCCGGGGAGTACGTCGCGGGCGAGCTGGCCGCCGGACGGCTGGGCTTCGCCGCCTCCGACCCGGACGCGCCGCAGAACTGGCCGCGCGTGCTGACCGTGTGGCGCGCCAACCTGCTGGGCTCCTCAGCCAAGGGCGACGAGTACTTCCTGAAGCACCTGCTCGGCACCGACTCCGGCCTCCAGGCCGCCGAGACGCCGCCCGAGGGGCGGCCCGCCGAGGTCGCCTGGCGCGAACAGGCCCCGACCGGCAAGCTCGACCTGCTGCTGTCGCTGGACTTCCGGATGACCTCCACCACCCTGATGTCGGACATCGTGCTGCCCGCCGCGACCTGGTACGAGAAGCACGACCTGTCGTCCACCGACATGCACCCGTTCGTGCACGCCTTCAACCCGGCGGTGGACCCGCCCTGGGAGGCGCGCACCGACCTGGACGCCTTCCAGGCGATCGCCCGCCGCTTCAGCGAGCTGGCGATCGCCCACCTCGGCCTGCGGCACGACCTGGTCGCCTCCCCGCTGCAGCACGACACCCCGGGCGAGCGCGGCGCGCCCTACGGCGCGGCGGGCGGCACCTCGCCCGCCTACACCGTCGTCGAGCGCGACTACCGGGCCGTCGGCGCCCGCATGGCGGCGCTCGGCCCCAAGGCCGCCGGGGCGGGCCTGCCGGTCAAGGGCGTGGCGTTCCACCCCGACCGGGAGGTCGAGTGGCTGCGCGAGCGCGCCGGGACCGACACCGAGGGCAACCCGCTGCTGGACACCGACGTCAAGTGGTGCGAGACGATCCTCGCGCTGTCGGGCACCAGCAACGGCCGCCTGGCCGCGCAGGGCTTCGCGCAGCTCGCCGAGCGCACCGGCGTGTCCTACGACGCGCTGATCGAGGAGGGCCGCGAGCGGCGCATCGTGTTCGCCGACACCCAGGCCCGCCCGACCTCGGTCGGGCCGTCGCCGGAGTGGTCGGGCATCGAGGCGCCCGACCGGCGCTACTCGCCGTTCACCATCAACGTCGAGCACGGCAAGCCCTGGCACACCCTGACCGGCCGGATGCACTTCTACCTCGACCACGAGTGGATGGCCGAGCTGGGCGAGCAGCTGCCGGTGTTCCGGCCGCCGCTGAACATGCACGCGCTGTTCGGCGAGCCGCAGGTGGGCGAGCACGGCGAGCTGGGGCTGGCCGTCCGGTACCTGACGCCGCACTCCAAGTGGTCGATCCACTCCGAGTACCAGGACAACCTGTTCATGCTGACGCTGGCGCGCGGCGGCCCGTCGGTCTGGATCAGCGTGCCCGACGCCGAGCGCCTGGGCGTGGCCGACAACGACTGGGTCGAGATGGTCAACCGCAACGGCGTGGTCGACGCCCGCGCGATCGTCTCGCACCGGATGCCCGAGGGCACCGTCTACTACCACCACGCCCAGGAGCGGCTGATCGACATGCCGAGGACCGAGCGCACCGGGCGGCGCGGCGGCATCCACAACTCGCTGACCCGGCTGCTGGTGAAGCCGTCGCACCTGATCGGCGGCTACGCGCAGCTGTCGTTCGGGTTCAACTACCTCGGCCCGACCGGCAACCAGCGCGACGAGATCACCGTGATCCGCCGCCGCTCCCAGGAGGTGACCTACCGATGAGGGTCATGGCCCAGCTCGCCATGGTGATGAACCTGGACAAGTGCATCGGCTGCCACACCTGCTCGGTCACCTGCAAGCAGGCGTGGACCAACCGGTCGGGCACCGAGTACGTGTGGTTCAACAACGTCGAGACCCGCCCCGGCCAGGGCTACCCGCGCCGCTACGAGGACCAGGACCGCTGGAGGGGCGGCTGGGTCCTGGACCGTCGGGGACGGCTGCGGCCCCGCTCGGGCGGCCGCGCCCGCCGGCTGCTGTCGATCTTCGCCAACCCGGTCATGCCGAACATCCGGGACTACTACGAGCCCTGGACCTACGACTACGAGACGCTCACCACCGCGCCGCTGGGCGACGACGTGCCGGTCGCCCGCCCCCACTCGCTGATCAGCGGCGAGCCGATGAAGGTGGAGTGGAGCGCCAACTGGGACGACGACCTCGGCGGCGGCCCCGAGCTCGGCCGCCGCGACCCGGTCGTGGAGAAGATCTCCGACACCGTGCGGCTGGACTTCGAGCGCGCGTTCATGTTCTACCTGCCGCGCATCTGCGAGCACTGCCTGAACCCCACCTGCATGGCCGCCTGCCCCTCCGGCGCGATCTACAAGCGGGCCGAGGACGGCATCGTCCTGGTCGACCAGGACAAGTGCCGCGGCTGGCGCATGTGCGTCACCGGCTGCCCCTACAAGAAGATCTACTTCAACCACAAGACCGGCAAGGCCGAGAAGTGCACCTTCTGCTACCCGCGCGTCGAGGTCGGCCTGCCCACCGTCTGCTCCGAGACCTGCGTCGGACGCCTGCGCTACATCGGCGTGCTGCTCTACGACGCCGACCGCGTCGCCGAGGCCGCGAGCGTCGAGGACGACACCGCCCTCTACGAGGCGCAGCTCGGGGTGTTCCTCGACCCCGCCGACCCCGAGGTGCGGAAGGCGGCCCGCCGCGACGGGGTGCCCGAGAGCTGGGTGGAGGCCGCGGAACGCTCCCCGGTGCACGCCCTGATCAGCCGCCACCGCGTGGCGCTGCCGCTGCACCCGGAGTACCGCACCATGCCGATGGTCTGGTACATCCCGCCGCTGTCGCCGGTGGTGGAGGCGCTGCGCGGATCCGGGCACGACGGCGAGGACGCCGGGAACCTGTTCGGCGCGATCGACGCCCTGCGCATCCCGGTGGAGTACCTGGCCGAGCTGTTCACCGCCGGGGACACCGAGCCGGTCGCGCGGGTGCTGCGGAAGCTGGCCGCGATGCGCTCCTACATGCGCGACATCAACCTCGGCGACCCCGGCGACCCCGGCAAGGCCGCCGCCGTCGGGATGGGCGCCCGCGAGATGGAGGAGATGTACCGGCTGCTCGCGATCGCCAAGTACGACGAGCGGTACGTCATCCCCACCCAGGCCGCGGCCGAGGCCGCCGCGCTGGAGGAGACGGTGTGCCCCGTCGACTACGGGGAGCCCGAGGGCGACGGCCCGTTCGGGGAGGCGTCGCGCAAGCCCGCGCCCGCGTCCGTGGAGAGCTTCCACGCCCTCAGGGAGCGCCAGACCAGCGGCGCGCTGGTCAGCCCCGACGACCGCCGCGGCCGCGTCAACCTGCTCAACTGGGACGGCAAGGGCCGCCCCGACGGCATGTTCCCCGCGCGCGACGCGGAGGGGGACCGGTGAGCCCCGTCGTGTGGCAGGCCGCCTCGCTCCTGCTCGCCTACCCCGGCCCCGGCCTGTACGGGCGGCGCGCGATGCTGCGCGAGGCCGTGGCCGGGCTGGGACCGGGACCGGCCGCCGAACGCCTCACCGCCTTCCTCGACCACCTCGACGCGACACCGCCGGGAGCGCTGGCCGAGCACTACGTCGAGACCTTCGACCTGCGCCGCCGCTGCTGCCTCTACCTGACCTACTACCGCGACGGCGACACCCGGCGGCGCGGCGGGTCGCTGGCCGCGCTCAAGCGGCGCTACCGGGACGCCGGGGTCGAGCTGGACAGCCGCGAGCTGCCCGACTTCCTGCCCGTGGTGCTGGAGTTCGCCGCGCTGCACGGCGGCGCGGACCTGCTGGCCGACCACCGCCCCGGCCTCGAACTGCTGCGCATGGCCCTGGCGGACCGGGGCTCGCCCTACGCCGCGCCCGTCGAGGCGGTCTGCGCGACCCTGCCCGGCCCGTCGCCGCGCGACCGGGCCGAGGCGCAGCGGATGGCCCGCTCCGGGCCGCCCGCCGAGAACGTCGGCCTGGAGCCGTTCACGCTGGGAGCGACCCGATGAACCTGCTGCTGTGGGTGGCCCTGCCCTACGCGGCCATCGCGATCCTGATCGTGGGGACCGTCTGGCGGTACCGCTACGACCAGTTCGGCTGGACCACCCGGTCCTCGGAGCTGTACGAGAGCCGCCTGCTGCGCATCGGCAGCCCGCTGTTCCACTTCGGCCTGCTGTTCGTCATCCTCGGCCACGTCATGGGCCTGCTGATCCCCGAGAGCTGGACCGCGGCGGCGGGGGTCTCCGAGGGCGCCTACCACGCGGTGTCGCTGTGGGCCGGGGCCGCCGCCGGCCTGGCGGCGCTGGCCGGGATGGCGATCCTCATCTACCGGCGCCGCGCCACCGGCCCGGTCTTCTCGGCCACCACCCGCAACGACAAGCTGATGTACGCGCTGCTGGGCGGCTCGCTGCTGCTGGGCTGCGCGGTCACCGTCATCGAGAACGGCGTGCGCGGCGGCTACGACTACCGGCAGACCGTCGCGCCCTGGTTCCGGGGGATCTTCCTGCTGCGGCCCGACCCGGACCTGATGAGCGGTATCCCGTGGCTGTACGGGTTCCACACGGTGTTCGGGTTCCTGCTGGTCGCGCTGTTCCCGTTCACCCGCCTGGTGCACGCCTTCTCCGCGCCGTGGCGGTACGCCTTTCGCCCCTACATCGTCTACCGGAGCCGCGACGGCCGCGGCCCCGCCACCCGTGACCCGGCGCGCGGCTGGCAGCCGGTCACCCGCCGCTGACCGCCCGGACCGCCGCCCGCACGGTCCCGGCGGCGACCAGCGCCCACACCGCCACGGCGGGCCACAGCAGCGCCGCGCCCACGGCGGCGAGCGCCGGGACGGCGGCCACGGCGCCGGCCGTCATCGCCGCCACCGCCGTCATGCCCAGCGGGAACACCGTGGACCAGCGGCGGACGTCGTAGCGGGGCCGGGGCCAGCGCACCTCGCAGAACACCAGCACCGCGTACCAGGCCAGCGCGATCCCGACCAGCACGAGCGCGGCGGCCCGCAGCGCGCCGTGGAGGGCGTGGAGGCCGCCCGCCGGAGCGGTCGCCGCCGCCAGTTTGGCCGCCGCCAGCGCCGAGATCGCGATCGCGCCGCCCGCCACCCAGTGGTCGCCCGCGCCCGTCCGCAACTGCCCGAAGTCGAAGTGCGCCAGCACGAACGCGTACAGGCCGAGCCCCAGCAGCAGCAGGCAGACGGCGGGCGGGACCGGCCACGCGGCCGGCAGCGTCACCGCCAGCGTCGCGCCCAGCACCGCCAGCGACTGCGTGGACACGCACACCAGGTAGGCCGCCCCCGGCAGCCGCGCCCTCAGATGGCGCAGCACGGCGGGCAGCAGGACGAGCCACAGCACCGCGGCCGCGACCAGCAGCGCCAGCGCGACCGTGTTCCAGCCGAGCAGCGACAGCCGCACCCCCAGGACGGCCGTGCCCGCGACGGCGGTCAGCGCGGCCGGGGTGTCCGCCTCGCCCGTCCAGCGCCGCCGGTCGCGCGACAGGCGGGCGGCGAACAGCGCGCCGAGCGGCGCCCACAACGCCACCGCCACCACCAGCAGCGCCCGCGACGGCCACTCCCAGCCGGCCAGGTGCAGGCCGACCGACACGATGCCGGTCGCCATCACCTCCGCGCCCGCCGCGGGCGTCACGCTCGCCGGCAGGCGGCCGTACCGCCCCCGGTCCCGTTCCCCGCGCCGCTCGCCCACGGCGGAATCCTCGCCGCGCGGACGCGGGCGAGGCCGCCGACACCCCCGCCGCGACCGGCTCCGGACCCGCCCTTTGCCCGCCGGTGGCGCCCTCCACCACTACCCGGACCCCGCCCGTCCGAAGCGCGCGCGCCGTGCCAGCGCGGCCGGCGCGATGTTGTCAGCACTTGCAGGTTGACCCGCTTTCGACCCTCTACTTACCGTCTCGTCAGTTGTGTCTCATGTCACGCCGTCCTCGAGGAGGAGAAATGGCGGAAAGACTGAGATTTCCATCGCTGGCCCGGGAGATGTCCGCCGAGTTCGCCGGGACGCTGATCCTCATCCTGTTCGGCGTCGGCGTGGTGGCCCAGGTGACCGCCGGCAACATCGGCGCCCAGAACGCCCTCGGCGACCACGACAGCATCGCCTGGGCCTGGGGCATCGCCGTCGTCCTCGGCGTCTACGTCTCGGCCGCCATCAGCGGCGGCCACATCAACCCCGCGGTGACGGTCGCGCTCGCGGTGACCAAGCGCTTCCCGTGGTCCAAGGTCGCCCCGTACGTGCTGGCGCAGACCCTCGGCGCGTTCGTCGCCGCGCTGATCGTGCGGTGGAACTACACCGAGGTCCTCGCCAAGGCCGATCCCGGCCACACCATCAAGACCCAGGGCGTGTTCTCCACCCTGCCCGGCAACGGCACGCTGCCGGTGAGCACGTGGGGCGCGTTCCGCGACCAGATCATCGGCACCGCGATCCTGCTGTTCGTGGTGCTGGCCCTCACCGACGCGCGCAACCGGCCGCCGCTGGCCAACCTCGCCCCCGTCGCCATCGGCCTGCTGGTCGTCGCGATCGGCATGGCGTGGGGGACCGACGCCGGGTACGCGATCAACCCCGCCCGCGACTTCGGGCCGCGCCTCGCCCAGTTCCTCACCGGCTACGGCGGCGCCTGGCGCGACCAGTACGGCGACCTGTACTTCTGGGTGCCGATCGTCGGACCCCTGATCGGCGGCGTGGTGGGCGCCTTCCTCTACGACCTGCTCATCGGCCGCAACCTGCCGCCCGAGCCCGAGCCGGCCCCCCGCGAGGACGAGCACAAGCCCGAGTACGACGTGCGACCCTGATCGGACCCCCCGAGCGGCAAGCCCCCTCACCGAAGCAGAAAGCGAGAGTCGGATGGCCGACTTCGTCGGAGCGCTGGACCAGGGCACCACCAGCACCCGATTCATGATCTTCGACCACGGCGGCAACGAGATCGCCCGCCACCAGCTGGAGCACCAGCAGATCCTGCCGCGGGCTGGCTGGGTCGAGCACAACCCCACCGAGATCTGGGAGCGCACCCGCGCGGTCGTCGAGACCACCCTCAACCAGGCGAACCTGAGCAGCTCCGACCTGGCCGCGTTCGGCATCACCAACCAGCGCGAGACCACCGTGGTGTGGAACCGCCGCACCGGCCGCCCCTACTACAACGCGATCGTGTGGCAGGACACCCGCACCGACCGCATCGCCTCGGCGCTGGAGCGCGACGGCCGGGGCGAGACGATCCGGCACCGGGCCGGGCTGCCGCCCGCCACCTACTTCTCCGGCGGCAAGATCCAGTGGATCCTGGAGAACGTGGACGGCGTCCGCGCGGCCGCCGAGAGCGGCGAGGCGGTCTTCGGCAACATCGACACCTGGGTCCTGTGGAACCTCACCGGCGGCACCGACGGCGGCGTGCACGTCACCGACCCCACCAACGCCAGCCGCACCATGCTGATGGACCTGGAGACCCTGGACTGGGACGACCAGCTGCTGTCGTTCTTCGGCATCCCGCGCGCGATGCTGCCGGAGATCAGGCCGTCCTCGGCGCCCGACCCCTACGGCGTGACCCGCGAGTACGGCCCGCTCGGCGGCGAGGTGCCGCTCAGCGGCATCCTCGGCGACCAGCAGGCCGCCACCGTGGGCCAGGTGTGCTTCGCGCCCGGCGAGGCCAAGAACACCTACGGCACCGGCAACTTCCTGCTGCTGAACACCGGCGGCGACCTGGTGCGCTCCAAGGCCGGGATGCTCACCACCGTCTGCTACAAGTTCGGCGACCAGGCCCCGGTGTACGCGCTGGAGGGCTCGATCGCGGTCACCGGCTCGGCGGTGCAGTGGCTGCGCGACCAGCTCGGCATCATCTCGGGCGCGGCGCAGAGCGAGGCGCTGGCGGCGCAGGTGGAGGACAACGGCGGCATGTACTTCGTGCCCGCCTTCTCCGGCCTGTTCGCGCCGTACTGGCGCAGCGACGCGCGCGGCGCGATCGTGGGCCTGTCGCGCTACAACACCAACGCGCACCTGGCGCGGGCGACCCTGGAGTCGATCTGCTACCAGTCGCGCGACGTGGTGGAGGCGATGCGCGAGGACTCGGGCGTCTCGCTGGACGTGCTGAAGGTGGACGGCGGCGTGACGGCCAACGAGCTGTGCATGCAGATGCAGGCCGACATCCTCGGCGTCCCGGTGTCCCGCCCGGTGGTGGCCGAGACCACCGCGCTGGGCGCGGCGTACGCGGCGGGCCTCGCCGTCGGGTTCTGGAGCAACACCGACGAGCTGCGCCGGAACTGGAACGAGGACAAGCGCTGGCAGCCGAGCTGGGACGAGGCCAAGCGCGAGGAGGGGTACGCGGGCTGGCGCAAGGCCGTCGAGCGCACCTACGGCTGGGTGGACGTGGACTGACCCGGCGGGGCCGACGCCCGGACGCCGCCGCGCGGCGTCCGGGCGTTCGCCTTCCCGAGGGGGGTCACCGCTGCCGGAGACGCTCCCGCACGGTGTCGATGACCCGCATCACCGCCACCGACTCCTCCAGGGGCATCAGCGGCGACTCGGTCAGCCCGGCGCGCAGGCAGCGGGCCACCTCCTCGGCCTGGTAGGTGTAGCCGTGCCCCACCAGCTCGGCGGTCATCGTCTCCGGCTCGGCGCCCGGCCGCACCAGCGTCATCGAGGTGGGGCGGAAGAAGGGCGCGGCGATCTCGATGCGGCCCTTGGTGCCCACGACGGTGGCCGCGTGCGGCGAGTCGCCCATCAGGCCGCAGTGCAGCAGCGCGATCCCGCCGCCCCGGTAGCCGAGCAGGATGCCGGTGTTGGCGTCCACGCCGGTGGGCGCGGGGGAGGCGGTGGCCTGCACGGTGTCGGGCGGGCCGAGCAGCGGCCAGGTGAACGACAGCACGTAGCAGCCGAGGTCCAGCAGCGCGCCGCCGCCCAGGTCGGCGTCCCACAGCCGACTGTGCGGGTCGAAGGCGGGCGCGATGGAGAAGTCGGCGTACACGGCGGTGACCTCGCCGATCGCGCCGTCGGCGACCAGGCCGTGCAGGCGGCGGACCAGCGGGTTGAACCGCGTCCACATGCCCTCCATCGCGAACACGCCCTTGCCGCGGGCGACGTCGGCCAGGGACTCGGCGTCGGCGGCCGAGGTGGTGAACGGCTTCTCCACCAGCACCCCCTGCCCGGCCTCCAGGCACAGTTTGGCGGGCTCGTAGTGCATGGGGTGGGGCGTGGCGACGTAGACGACGTCCACCCCGTCGTCGGCGGCGAGGTCGGCGTACGAGCCGTGCGCCCGCCCGATCCCGTAGCGCCCGGCGAACGCCTCGGCGGTCCCGGCCGACCGCGACCCCACCGCGGCGACGGTGTGGCCGGGCAGCCGCAGCAGGTCCTCGGTGAACACCGCGGCGATGCCGCCGGTGCCCAGGATGCCCCAGCGGACAGGCGCGCCGCCCCCGTCGCCGCTGTTCTCGGGCGCGACCTCGATGTTCTCGCTCATGCCACTGATCGTACGCATGATCGCCGAGGCGGCCGGGGCCCCGCCCGGTCAGTCCTCCCGCTCGCGCCGCAGCTCGCGCGCGACCAGGCCGTACAGCACCAGGTCGAACGCCAGCCACGCCGTCGAGGCGAACTGCCCGTAGGAGAAGCCGAACATCCGCGTGAGCAGCATGTCCACCAGCACCGCCCAGCGCAGCCGCTCCAGCAGCACCTCCGGCCGGTCGCGCGGCGCGAACGCGGCCGCCGCCGCGAACCCCGCCGACACCAGCGCCGACACCGCCGTGCCGATCGAGGTGACCTCCGAGACGGTGTCCAGCGACGCGATCAGCGCGGGCGGGTCGGTGACCCGCGCCAGGTAGGACACCACCACCGTGACGCCGGGCACGGCCTGCGCGACGAACACCAGCGCGATGAGCACCACCACCCAGCGGCGCCGGAGCTGCCGGGCGGCGACGTCGGTGGCGCGGCGGGCCCACCGCACCGGCGCGGACACGCCGTGGTGCGAGGACGGCGGCGGCTCGTGGCCCGCGTGCCGGGCCACCAGCAGCCGCACCACCGCCAGCACCACGAACGACAGGTAGATGACCGCGCCGGCCGGCTGGTAGAAGTAGTCGTTGTCGCTGGTGATGAACTTGCCGACCTCGTCCACGAACAGCCCGTAGCCGACGCCGCCGAGCAGCGCCACCCAGCGGCGGGCGCGGCGGCCGTCGTACAGCAGCGCCAGCACCAGCGCGACCAGCATCAGCAGGCCGCCCCACAGCACGTGCGAGATGTGCAGCCCGCCGCCGCCGATCTGCGGGTAGCCGGTCACCTCCAGATAGCCGCGGGTCAGCAGGACGGTGCTGATCCCGGCGAGGACGAACCACTCCAGCAGCTCGCCCCCGCGGTAGGCGCGCGGCAGCCTCCGATGTCCCCCCATGCCCTCCAGGCTAGGGGAGGGGCCGGGCAAGACCGCAGGTCAGGGCGCTGCGAGGGCGGTACGGCGGGGTTTCCAGGTCGCCAGCAGGGCCAGCGCCAGCAAAATCTCGGCGAAGTCCCCGCCGTAGTACATGAGCTCGGCGCCGCCCCGCAGCTGCGCCGCCGGGGCGTCCACGTCCAGCAGCCCGGCGTACAGCAGCTGCGCCAGCGTGGCGTGCGCGGCGATCGCGGCGCCGAGCACCACCAGCCGGAACGGCACCGACGGGCGGTGCGGCGCGGGGTCGGGCCCGGCGACCGCCCAGGCGAACGCGCAGCCGGACACCAGGAAGTGCAGGTGCACCAGCTCGTGGAGCGGCGGGTTCTCGGTGGTGGCCCGGTACAGCGGCGTGCCGTAGAGCACGTACAGGCCGCCCGCGCTGAGCAGCAGGGCGGTGACCGGGTGGGTGAGCGCGCGCACCGGCGGCAGGCTGAGCAGGCGCACCAGGCGCCGCCCGCCGCCGCCTCCGAACGTCCGCAGCGCCAGCGTCACCGGCGCGCCCAGCACGAGGCCGAGCGGCGCGTACATGCCGATGAGCAGGTGCTGGAGCATGTGGCCGCGGAAGTCCTCGTGGGCCTCGGCGGCCAGCGGCGGGGCGAAGGCGAGGGCCAGCAGCGCGCAGCCGAGCGCGAACGCGCCGGTCCGCCACGGGCTCCAGCGCCGCCCGCCCCGCCGCCACAGCCGCGCGGCGGCGACGAGGTAGCAGGCCAGGACCAGGCCGACCGCGACCAGGGGGAGGGGGAGGCCGGCGCCGCCGTGCGCGCCGTGGGCGAGGGGGACCTGGAGGGCGAGGGGCATGGGACCGGCCTAGCCTTCGGCGCGGGCGCCGCCGCGCTGGAACAGCCAGCCGCCGACGATCAGGACCGCGCCCAGCAGCAGGAAGCCGATGTCCCACCAGAGCTGGTGCGGGCCGCCGCGCACGTGGTGGATGCCGAGGATCTGGTGGTCGATCAGCCCCTCCACCACGTTGAACAGCCCCCAGCCGACCGCCAGCCACCCCCACAGCTCGCGGGAGCGCCACACCGGCCTGCCGGTCCGGTTCATCCGCGCGTACAGCATCGCGAGCCCGGTGAGCACCGCCAGCCAGGTGAACACGTGGAAGAAGCCGTCCCACAGGGTGTTCATCTCCAGGCCCGGCACGGTGGTGACCGGGTACTCGCGCAGGCCGATGTGGTCGCGGCCCGTGCTGCTCAGCATGTGGTGCCACTGCAGGACCTGGTGCAGCAGGATGCCGTCCACGAACCCGCCCATCCCGACGCCGAGGACCGTCGCCGGCAGGGCGAGCCCCCCTCGGGCGCGGAACGCGGTGGAAGTGGCCATGGAGATCTCCTCGGTCGGTCTCCCAGGTTGATCCCCGAGCTCCCTCCCTCCCCTTCCACGCGCGGTTAAACGTTGCGCCAAGTCCGTGCAGAGCCCCACGTTTCCCTCGAAGGAGGTGGGTAGGGCGAAAAGGGTCATGGGCGGCCGGTTCCGGCCGCCGCCACCCACCGTCGCGAGGAGCCGCCCATGCGGGCCGTGGTCATCAACTGCACGCTGAAGCGTTCGCCGGAGACCTCCAACACCGAGGCGCTGGCGGAGGTGGTGGCCGAGGCGCTGCGCGCGAGGGACGTCCAGGTGGAGACGGTCCGCGCGGTCGACCTGGACATCCCGCCCGGCGTGGAGACCGACCTCGGGCCCGGCGACCCGTGGCCCCGCGTGCACGACCTGCTGCTGCGGTCGGAGATCCTGGTGATGGCGTCCCCCACCTGGGCCGGGCACCCGTCGTCGGTCGCGCAGCGGGTCATCGAGCGCATGGACGCGATGATGTCGGAGACCGACGACGAGGGCCGCCCGGTCGCCTACAACCGGGTCGCGGGCGTGGTCGTCACCGGCAACGAGGACGGCGCCCACCACGTCATCAGCGAGATCAACGGCGCCCTCGCCGACTTCGGCTACACCGTCCCCGGGCAGGCCTGGACGTACTGGAACCAGGGCCCCGGCCCGGGCCCCAGCTACCTGGAGGCCGAGCGCGGCCGCGACTGGGCCGCCAAGACCGGCCGCACCATGGCGTCCAACCTGGTCGCCGCCGCGGCCGCGCTGGCGGCCCGCCCGATCCCGGCCCCGCCGTCGTGACCGGCCCGGCCCCCCGCGACCCGTCCCCGGAAAGAGGAGAACGATGAAGGCCGTCACCTGGCACGGCAAGCGCGACGTCCGCGTGGACACCGTCCCCGACCCCGCGGTCAAGGAGCCCACCGACGCGGTCGTCAAGGTCACCACGACCGCGATCTGCGGTTCGGACCTGCACCTGTACGAGGTGCTCGGCCCGTTCATGGGCGAGGGCGACGTCCTCGGTCACGAGGCCATGGGCGTCGTGGAGGAGGTGGGCCCGGAGGTGACCCACATCGCGCCCGGCGACCGCGTGGTGATCCCGTTCAACATCTCCTGCGGCCACTGCCACACGTGCGGGATGCGGCTGTACGCGCAGTGCGAGACGACGCAGGTCCGCGAGCACGGCATGGGCGCGGCGCTGTTCGGCTACACCAAGCTCTACGGCGAGGTGCCCGGCGGGCAGGCCGAGTACCTGCGGGTCCCGCAGGCGCAGTTCGGGCCGATCAAGGTCCCGGAGGGGCTGCCGGACGAGCGCCTGGTGTACCTGTCGGACGTGCTGCCCACCGCCTGGCAGGCGGTGGACTACGCGCAGATCCCCGAGGGCGGCTCGGTCACCGTGCTCGGCCTCGGCCCGATCGGGCAGATGAGCGCCCGCATCGCCCGCCACCTCGGCCATCGCGTCATCGGCGTGGACCTGGTGCCCGAGCGCCTCGCCATGGCCCGCCGCCACGGCGTCGAGGTGCTGGACCTGTCGGTCACCGGCGACGTGCCCGACGCGATCCGGCAGCTCACCGGCGGCCGGGGCACCGACTCGGTCATCGACGCGGTCGGCATGGAGGCGCACGGCTCCCCGGTCGGCAAGCTCGCCCAGACGCTGGCCGGGCTGCTGCCGGACCGCGCCGCCGCGCCGCTGATGCAGAAGGCGGGCGTGGACCGGCTCGCGGCCCTCACCCTCGCGATCGACATCGTGCGGCGCGGCGGGACGATCTCGCTCAGCGGCGTGTACGGCGGCATGGCCGACCCGCTGCCGATGCTCCAGATGTTCGACAAGGGCACGACAAATCATCAAGGTCCCGCTTCACCTGCATATACAGCCCTCCTGAACTAGCAGACGATCACCCGAAGGCACATCGAGGGCACAGAGCTACGAGCCGCCTTCGAAGAACGCGTCGATGGCCTTGCGCCCCACATCCCCCGCGTCGGGCATGAGGTGAATGTAGGTCCGCAGAGTGAACCCCGGATCCTTGTGCCCCAGCCACGCCGCCAGTTTCCGGATATCAGCGCCGGCGGCAAGCACCGTCGAAGCATAGGTATGCCGCAGCCCGTGGAAGCGGCCGTTCTCATCCGGGGGCGGCGGCGCCCCGGCCACCTCGCGGACCCTGCGCCAGGTGTGCGCGAAGGTCTGGCGGTACCAGGGCAGCCCGTCGCTCTTGACGAACAGCAGCGTGAACGTCCGCGGCTTACCGTCGATCTTGCCCCAGGGGAGGGCCACCTGTACGGGGGGCCGCTTCTTGATCTGCTCGGCGACCCGGACCGCCAGCGTGGCCGAGAGGGGAACGCTGCGCTCCTTGCCTCCCTTGGGCAGGCAGTAGATCAGGTGGTACGTCCCGTCATCTGCTCTGACCCTTTTGATCTGACGCCGTACCTTGAGCTGGCACTTGACACCGGAGGACTTGGTGGCGCGCAGCGCGTCGGCGAACGCTTCGCTGTCATGCACCCCGGGGTTGCCGGGGAAGGCGATGTCTTCGAGTGCGACGGCGAATACCTCGGCTTGCCGGACGCCGGCCCCGACCGCGAGGTCCACGATCGCGGGGCTTTTATGTCGATGGTCCACCTCAGTGCGAGCTGCATTCACCATTTCCGGGGTCCATGGACGGGCCTGGTGAACGGGAATAGTGGGCAGCGTCACGGCATCAGAGTCGAAGGGATTGCTGCGCATTCGGCCGTCACCCACCGCCGTCTTGAAGATCGACGATAGGGTGCCCGCGATCAGCTTGATGTACTGCGGCGAAAGCTCCTTCTCTTGGAGGAACTTCACCCAGGTCTGGATCAAGCTGGGGCGCTTCTCCAGATGCCTCAGCTCCACCTCCCCGATCGGGGAAGGGTTCGGCGGGCGCTTGCCGTCCGGGCCGGTGTCGGCGTCGTAGATGTGGGCGAGGTGCTGGTCGATGACCTCCAGGGTGGCCGGGTCCCCGACCTTGTCCTTGCGCCACTGCTGAGCGAAGGCGCTGAGCCTGATCTCTCCCAGGCTCGGATCGATGTAGGCGCCGGTGGCCAGCTCACCCTGGATGAGCTTGTCGTACGCCTCAGCGTGGACGTTGGGGTTCTTCCCGACCTTGCGGTCGAAGTTGCGCTTGCACTGCTTGCCGTCGAGGTCACGCCACCGGACCTGCCAGCGCTTGCCCTTACCGTGCACGAGGCTGGGGTAGAGCACATCGTCGTCCTTGCTGTGCGCACAGGGCGGGACCGGCTCGCCGGTCTCGGCGTCGATACGCGGTTCCTTCGCATGCCACAGGTCGTAGATCACACGGTCTCCACATGCAAGAGCCCCGCGCGGGGAGCGGGGCTACTGGTGGATAAGGGGGTGCTGCTCCGGCCGGCCGGGTAGCCGGGGCGGCGGGCGCGCTGACAGGGGTCAGGGTCAGCGGGCGTTGCGGCGCTCGGTGAGGTCGGTCACCAGGTGGGCGGCGATCTGGGTCGCCGTCCGCTCAGGCCCATCCTGCAACGCGGTCAGGAGCTGCCGCAGCTGTTCGTGCTCGGCGGTGACCTCGGCGAAGCGCTCCTCGGTCCGCTCCTGGGCGGTCACGGCGTCGCGGGCTGCGGCGCGTGCCTC
The DNA here is from genome assembly GCA_050936435.1 of Spirillospora sp. CA-253888. Lineage (GTDB taxonomy): Bacteria > Actinomycetota > Actinomycetes > Streptosporangiales > Streptosporangiaceae > Spirillospora. Next base: position 27,726 of record JBNJMT010000001.1, on the reverse strand, counting down.
GCGGGCCAGGCGGGCGAGCTCTGCGTAGCGCTCCTCGTCGCGGCGCAGCACGACCATGCGGTCGCGCAGCAGGCTGGCGTAGATGATGGCCACGCCGGTGACGACCATCAAGGCCAGGCCGGAGTTCCAGGTGCGGTCGCTGGTGTCGGCCAGCAGCTCCAGCATGAGGATGGTCGCGGTGACCAGGACGAGGGCGCCCACGCAGATGCGGGCGGTGTTGTATTTGACCTTGTAGTAGGTCAGGGGGTCGTCGCTGGTGGTGGGGGTGTTGGGGGTGGGGGCGAGGTAGAGGCGGTTGCGGGCGGTCTCGTTCGGCCCGGTGTGCGGGTGCGCGCGGTAGTCGATGGACACGTCTGGCTGACCCCTTCGGTACGGGCGGGGGGCGGGCGTCGTATCCGGCCGGTCATGTTCGTGCGCGCAGGGTCCGCGACCGTAACGACACCACAGGTGTGAACTTGTCTCCGGGCTGATGGCCGTGCTTCAGGGAGGGCGAGGCCATCGGCACCGAAGCCCTAATTATGTGGCTGAGGGTGCTGATCCGTCACTAGTCACATGTGGCTTTTCTGCTGTTTACAGGAAATCTCACTCACTGTGGCAGCAGTACTACCAGGTCAGGCGGTTTCGATCTTCGGGCGCAGGTAGTTCAGGATCGAAGATTTTAGATTTGAACATCCAAAGCGGGCGACCGAAACCCAGTCAAGAGATCAATCAACTACACAGTCACCGAAAGTTAATAACGAGTCAGTTAGCCCGCATCACGCTCACGAACATTCTCAAGCGCCCCGAGGATCACACGCGCACGCAGACGATCCTCCGGATTGTTCATGTCACGATCCTCCCGCCACTCCTTGTAGACCCGGTCCAGGTACGCGAACCCGCCCTCCCCCTCCCGCTGACGAAGCTCTTCGGGGATGTCGTCGTCAGTTGACGCGCTCACCTCAAGGCTGGGCAGGGCCGCAGACACCTCGGCCGCCACGATGCCGGCGAGCGACAGAGCCTCGCGGTAGGGGATGCCGAGCCGGTCGGCGACCTCCTTGACGGTGGTCGTCTGCGGGCTGCGTGGCTGAGTCCGCCAGTTCTCGATCGTGCCCCGGTTCATCTGCAGCTCTCGGGCGAGTCGGACCTTCGACCATCCGCGCGTTAGACGGATCTCCTCTACGCGCTCGTAGAGGGCGCGCGCTGGTGCTGACTGCTGCTCACTCATGCCGTCACTTGTAGCACGTTGCAGCAGGGCGTCCAGTTCCTGCCGCCGAGTTTCCGATCGCACCGTTGCTGACACTTGCCGACTGTTGCTTAGAGATGTATGGTCTGAGCATCACTAAGCAGCACTGATCGGCAAGGAGATTCATGCTCCTCACGAGAGCAGAAGTGGCGGAGCGGCTACGCGTCCACGAAAGCACCGTCGACCGCTACATCAAGCGCGGCCTGATCACAGCGCACAAGGCCCCCGGCGGCCCCAACAGCACGGTGCGCATCAGCGAAGAAGCCCTCCAGAACTACCTCGACCAGCACGCCACCCACCCCACCCCCCAACCCGACGACGAGCCCGAGGAGGTGCAGGCATGACCGCCATCCAAGAGGTCGCCCTCACCGAATCCCGGGCACTCCGCAATCAGTACGCGGACCGCACCGAAGCGCTCGACAAGGTCAAGGCCCTGAGCCTCCTGCCCGATGGCGCACACGTCACGACCGAGATGATCGCGACCTACTACGAGGTCGGCGTCGAAGCGATCAAGAGTCTTGCCAAGGACAACGCCGACGAACTCGCAGCCAACGGACGCCGTGTCCTGGAGGGCGAGGAACTGAGGTCCTTCAAGGACCTCTGTGGGATTCCCTCACGGGCCAAGGAACTGGCGGTGTTCTCACGCCGCGCGATCCTCAACGTCGGGCAGCTCCTGCGAGACTCCGAAGTTGCCCGGCAGGTCCGCACCTATCTCCTCGACGCCGAGGCCGCCCCGACCACCGGCCGCGAGATGTCTCGACTGGAGCTGATCGACCTCGCCCGCGAAGCCGAACTGGAGCGGATCAAGGAAGCCGCCCGCGCGGACCACTTCGAGCAGCGCGCCGCCGCCGCTGAGGGAACCGTCCGGGAGATCGAAGGCGCACAGGGCCTCACCCTGCGGGTCTTCCACAAGAAGTACTTCTCCGAGGTCCGCGAACGCGAGTTCTTCGAGCACCTGTACAGCAAGGGCTACCTGATCGACCAGCGCGGCAAGGGCGGCACCCGCCCGGACGGCACCATCCGCCACGGCGCCCAGCACCGCCACCCCGCCGCCAAGGGCAAGCCCTACCTGTACTTCCACTTCACCGGCATCCACGGCGACAAGCGCCGCGAGAACACCCGCGTCCGCCCCGGCCAGCCCGAGCTGGACTTCAAAGCCGTGCTCGTCCGCGAGGGCCTGCCCTCCAACGACGGCGACGACGGCTTCCTCTTCGCGATCACCGGAGGCGAGTGATGAAGCCCTTCGATGTCGACGACTACATCACCGTGCTCAACGGCACCCCGGTCATCAACGCAGCCGGCATGGCGCTGCTGATGGACATCCCCTCTGACGTCCTGTCCGCCGAGCTGAAGCGGCAGATGGGCGGCAAGCAGGCCGGGGCGATCCAGATCCCTGATGAGTGGGTGAGGCGCGGCCGCCGCAACGCCAAGCGCTGCGCCGCACTGACCGGCTCATACGACTTCCTGGACGCTCTGCGCTTCCTGCATGAGGAGCGCGTCCGCAAGGACGGTGGCGAGTGATGGCCGCCAAGGCGACCAAGCCGACCGAGTGCCTGGCTACGCCAGCTGAGGTGTCGGCGTACCTGCGGGTCCCCGAGGACACGCTCAAGGACTGGCGCTACAAGAGCACCGGCCCGCGCTGGATCCGGGTCGGAAAGTTCCCTCGCTACGACTGGGACGACGTCCGCGAATGGAAGCGCGAGAACACCCAGCAGACCTACTGATCGGGCCGCCGGCCGCTGCTACGGCCGACGACCCAGCTCCACCCCATGAGGAACCCGAAGAGGAGCAGAGCATGAACGAGCGTAACAACCCCCCGCCGCTGGAGGGGCTGCCGGAGGGCCACCCGCTGTCCGGGCTGGTGGACGCGTACGGGCCCGAGGTCGTGGTGTTCGCGGACTGCCCGCGGCCGGTGTGCGGGACGCAGGTGGAGACGTCGCTGTCGCCCGAGGAGGCGCGCGTGTTGGCGGCGTTCCTGGTGCGGCTGGCGGACGCGGCCGAGGACGCGGGGGCGGGCCGATGAGCGGGGCGTGGTCGCGGCAGGAGCGGATGACGGCTTTGGTGATCGCTGCGGCGCAGTCGTTGCAGGGCCGTGAGGTGGGGGATCGGGTCGCGGAAGCGTCCACGATCACCGACGACCAGGCCCGGCAGATCGGGTTCAAGGCGCTGCGGGACGCGGTGAGGGACGACGAGCCGTCGGTGGTGGTGGTTCTGCTGCGGATGCTGACGTCGCCTGCGCTGGCCGAGCCGGAGGGCGCACGGCAGGTGTTCGTGCTGCCGGTCGGAGGTGCGGCATGAGCGACTTCCAGCCGGACGAGGTCGTGGACGTCGTCGTCAAGGGCGTCCGCTACGCAGGCCAGGACCCGCGCGGCGCGGTCACGATCCTCGACGAGCGCGGCGACGCGTTCGACATGCCGCCGCAGGCCGCTATCACCCGGGTTGCTCCGGCTGCGTGGCCGCCGGTGCCCGGCGACCTGTGGCGGGACCGCAACGGGTCGCTGTGGTTCGCGCTGCTGGATGAGCGCGAGGTGCGGTTGGTGCCGCATCAGCCGACGCGGTTCGCGTGGTTCGAGCCGAGCGCGGTCTTGACGCAGGCCGGGCCGCTGTCCCTGGTCCGCCGCGAGGACAAGCAGGACGGGAGCGCGGCATGAGCGGGCCGATGAGCGACGAGCAGCTCGCCGAGATCCAGCAGCGCTGGGCGCTGGCCCGCGCTGGTGAGGGTTTCCGGCTGACGATTTACGACGCTGCGTCACCCGGCGCCCTGAACGTCGCGCTCCACGAGGCCGACAACGACGTCACCGCCCTGCTGGCCGAGGTCGACTGGCAGCGGGCTCGCGCGGACCACGCCGAGACCGCGCATGACCGGCTGCTGCCCGCGATGGACAACCTCGGCGCCGAGCTCGGCCGCACCGAGTTCGAGCTGCGCCAGGCGCAGGAGGAGAACGAGCGGCTGCAGGCCGTCCACGCCTGCATGGAGCCGGAGCGCCTCCGGCAGGTCATCGAGGAAGCGCTGATCGCGTACTGGGCGCTCGACCGTGAACGCGAGACCGACGCGCTGCACATCGCGGAGGCGGGCTCGCACGCGTTCGTCCTGGTCGAGGCGCTGCGGCTGTCTGGCCTGCCGATCGCTGACGAGGGCGTGGCCGTGCGGGAGAGCGTCCGCGAAGCGGTCGCCAAAGTGGTGGGCACGCGGGGTGGTTCGTCATGACCGCGCTGTTGCCGTCGCAGATCCTCGACGCGGCCGCTGACCTGGTCGTGCGTGACGGATGGGCGCGTGAGGACTGGTTCATCCCCTTCGGGGACACGCCGCCGGGGGAGTGCCGCAAGTGCGCGGCGGGCGCGATCAACACCGCGTCCGGTCTGGCACCGGATGACGAGGAGCACGACGACGCTAGCCGGCTGGCGGCGCTGAGGACGTTGGCGTTGCGGGTGGACGCCGGGGTGCGTGAGGCGGACGACCGGGGCTGGGCGGGGTTCACCGCGTACGTGAACGCGGTCGCGGAGTGGAACGACGAGCCCGGCCGGACGGCCGAGCAGGTGGTTGCTGCGCTGCGGTCGTGTGCCCGTGAGCTGCGGGAGGCGGGCCGATGAGCATCCTCAAGCCGATCTCCGTCAAGTCTCAGCACGGCGGTACGCAGGCGCTCTACCGGTTCCCCAACGGCTATGGCGCTTCGGTCGTCCAGCACTCCTTCTCCTACGGCGGTGACCAGGGGCTGTGGGAGTTGGGCGTCCTGGTCTGGGAGGGCGAGCAGTACGGCCTCACCTACTCCACGCCGATCACCGACGACGTTCTTGGACATCTCGGTGAGGGCGATGTGGCCGAGGTGTTGCAGCGGATCGCTGCGCTTCCTGAGAGGAGCGCCTCGTGACCGCGCTGCTGAAGCCGGGCGCTCCGGCCGGTGAGATCAACGCCGCGATCCGTGCGGTCGAGGCACGCCGCCCCTACACCCCGACCGATGACGCGCTGGCGTCGCTGCTGTCGCTGATCGTGCACCGCCACCGCCACGTCCCCGAAACCGAGGAGTGGGTCGCGATGTGCACGTGCGGCGAGGAGTGGGTGTGCCCGGAGCTGGTGGCCGCGATGACGCTGGCCGCTGCGATCCGCGAGGGGGCTCGCTCATGACCGCGTTGTTGGTGGAGCCGGGCGCGTTGACCGCCCGCTGGCTGAACCCGCCCGGCCCGGACGCCACGCCCGCCGAGACCTACCAGCACGAGCTGGCCGTCGCCCTCGACAGGTTCGTGCAGACCCGCGACGACATCGACGAGGCACGGCTGACCGCGACCGCCGGCACCGACACGCGCACCCTCACCTCCCTGATCGACGCGTGGTCCTGGCTCCGGCAGGTCGAGAAGAACGAGGTCGCCCTGGCCTGGTGGCAGGACGAAAACAAGGTCGAACTCGACGCGGTCGACGCGGTCGAGGACCTGTTCGCCCAGGTGATGGGCGCCCCGATGGGAGACACCCGATGAGCCCCACGACCCCGTGCCCGCCCTGGTGCACCGCCGACCACGGCCTGTTCGGCACCCGCCACACCGGCATGGTCGGCGAGGACCGGCGCCGCATCGAGGTGATGGTGCAGCAGTACACCACCGAGCAGCCGTCGATCGCGGTCGTGAACTTGCGTGCTCCGCTGGAGTGCCGGGTCACCGAGGTCGAGATCGCTCACGCGCCGGGTTTGGCTGCGCTCCTGGACACGCTGGGCCAGGACGAGCCGGCGGCGATGGTCCGTGAGGCCGCTGAGGTGATCGAGGAACACCTCGAAGACGAAGGCGGTGACGCCTGATGGGGATCGTGCAGGTCGTCCGTGTGGTGCTGGAGTGCGACGGCTGCCAGGCCATCTACGGCGCACCGACCGGCGTCGCCAGCGACACAGAGGCCCGCGCCGCCGCGTACAACGACGGATGGCGGTTCCCGACGCTGGTCAGCCGCACGACCGGCAAACCGATGCGCGGCACCTCCGACGTGTGCCCGGCGTGCGCCCCGGACTGGAAGGCACGCACCTGCATCACCCTGCAGCGGCGCGCCACGGCGGAGGAGATCCGCACGTGGGACACCGAAGGCGGCGCGTCATGAGCTTGACCGAGAAGGCTGCGCTGATCGGGGCGTGCATGGACGACGGGATCATCGACGCCGTCGCCGCCATCGACCTGCTGGCCGAGCACGCACACGGCGGCCTGACCCGGCTCGGCGCGCTCCGGCTGCTGATCGAGCACGGCCACGACGGCACCACCCACCGCAACCAGGACGGGCGGTGGACACAGTGACCGCCAGCTTGAGCACTGACGCGCGTGCGGTTATCGACGCCGTACTCAACGCCATCCACATCCCCGCCGCCCGGGACGCCGACGCCCGCGCCGCTCGGCACGAGGTCCTCACCGCACGCACCGACCTCCTCGTCGGCTGTATCACCTACCTGCGCGAACTCACCCACGCTGGCAAACCCGTGGACCTGGACACCGTCCTCGCACGCCTGGACGACGCGCTCGCCCGCTACCCGGCCGGCCCTACCCCACCTACGACGACGAGGAAGGCGAGCCCTGGTGACCGCTACCGCTGAGGCGTTCCAGGTGACGCGGCCGGGCGTGTACGAGTCGATGCCCGCCGAGACCTACCACGCCGACCCTGTGCCGGGCGGGTCGCTGTCGTCGAGCGAGGCGCGCAGGCTGCTGCCGCCGTCGTGCCCGGCGCTGTTCCGCCACTACAAGGACCAGCCCGACTCCCGGACGACCACGAAGGCGCTGGACTTCGGGCAGGCCGCCCACGCCCTCGTTCTCGAAGGCGACGAGTCCGCCGTCGTCAAGATCGACGCCGAGGACTACCGCACCAAAGCCGCCCAGACCCAGCGGAACGCAGCGCACGCGGCCGGCAAGGTGCCGCTGCTGCCCCACGAACTGGACCGGGTCCGCGACATGGCGGCGGCGCTCAAGCGGCACGAGGTCGCCGCGGCGCTGCTGGCCAAAGGCCAGGCGGAGAAGTCGCTGTTCTGGGCCGACGCTGAGACGAACGTGGCTCGGCGTGCCCGGCTGGACTGGCACCGCGAACGCACCGGCACCCGCCGCGTGATCATCCCGGACTACAAGGGCCTGGCACTCGACACCCCGATCCCGACCCCCACGGGGTGGACCACGATCCGCGATCTCCAAGTCGGCGACCAGGTCTTTGACGCCTCGGGACGACCCTGCACCGTCACGCACAAGTCCGACGTGCATCTGAGGACCTGCTACCGGGTGACCTTCGACGACGGTTCGTCAGTCGTCTGCGACGACGAACACCTGTGGATCACGACCAGTGGCCGGGGAGGCAAGCGGAACCGGACTTCAACCGCGGTCGTCAGCACCGAGCAGATCCGCTCGACGCTCAAGCTGTACGGCCAGTGCCATCACCGCGTACAGGTGGCCGGCGCGTTGCAGCTCGCAGACGCAGAACTCCCCGTCCACCCGTACGTGTACGGCTGCTGGCTGGGCGACGGCTCGGTCGGCAGCGGAAGGATCAGCAAGCCGGACGATGAACTGTTCGCCCTGATCGCCAAGTGCGGCTACACCTACAGCGCCCCACACGGCAAGACCAACAAGTGCCCTACGCGCTCGGTCTACGGCCTGCAATCCCAGCTTCGGAAGGCGGGGCTGCTGGGGCACCGGCGGATCCCAGACGCCTATCTAAGGGCGTCGGCATCGCAGCGGCTGGACCTGCTGCGCGGTCTGATGGACACCGACGGAAGCTGGAACCAGACCCGGCAGCAAGCCGTGTTCACCAGCACGAACAAGGAGCTGGCGCTCGCTGTTCGTGAACTGGCGTGCAGCCTGGGCCAGCGGGCCATCCTGCACTCGGTGACGGGCCGCGGCTTCGGGCTGACCGTCGATGCCTATCGCGTGACCTTCACGCCGACTCGCGGCTTCGTCCCCTTCGCGCTGTCGCGCAAGGCAGACGCGGTCCAGGTACGCCGCGACCTGAAGTCCCGCCGCCGCGTGATCGTTTCGGTCGAGCAGGTGCCCACGATCCCGACGCAGTGCATCGCCGTTGACTCACCAGACCGCACGTACCTGTGCACCGAGGCGATGATCCCCACCCACAACACCGCGGTGTCCGCTGAGCCGGGCAAGTGGTCGCGGGCTGCGCACGAGCACGGCTACCACTGCCAGGCGGCGTGGTACCTGGACGCGATCCAGGCACTGGACCTGGGCGGCCGCGACTCGGCGTTCGTGTTCATCGTCCAGGAGAAGACGCCGCCCTACGTCGTGTCCGTGATCGAGCTGGACAACGACGCCCTCGCGCTGGGCCACGCGCTGAACCGCAAGGCGATCCACACCTACCTCACGTGCACCGAGACCGGCCACTGGCCGGGCTACTCCGACGACGTCGTGCACGTCTCCCTGCCGCCGTGGGCGGCCAACGCCCTGGAGGACTACTCGTGACCGAGATCGACATCCGCAAGGACACCACCCCCACCACCGCGGCGCCGGCCCAGCCGGAAGCCGCGCCGCAGATGAGCGCGCTGGCGCAGTGGGCCATCGACGCCAACCAGGCGTACCAGATCGCGGTCAAGCTGGCCGGGACCTCGTTCGTCCCCACGACCATGCGGAACAAGCCCGATGACCTGACCGCCTGCATCCTCACCGGCCAGGAGCTGGGGCTGCCGCCGATGGCGGCGCTGCGCGCGATGGACGTGATCCAGGGCATCCCGGCGCTGCGCGCCCACGCGATGCGCGGACTGGTCCAGTCCAACGGCCACGAGATCGAGCTGGTGGAGTCCGACGACAAGCACTGCGTCATGCGGGGCCGCCGCAAGGGCAGCGCCACCTGGCAGACCGTGACGTGGACGACCGACCGCGCGGCGCAGCTCCAGCTGGTGGGCAAGGGCGAGTGGAAGAAGCAGCCGACCACGATGCTGATCGCCCGCGCGACCGGCGAGATCTGCCGGCTGATCGCGAGCGACGTGCTGTACGCGGCGCCGTATGCGGCCGAGGAGTTGTCCGACGATGGCCGGCCGGAGCCGGTGGTGTCGGCGCCGGTGACGCGCGCTGAGGTCTTGGGGGAGACGCCCCCGGTCGAGGAGTCGGAGCCGGACCCGGATGCGGAGGCTGCGGCGCAGCACGACGCCGAGGTCGAGGGCCTGCTCGCTGAGGAAGTCGACGGGTGGCCGCAGGTCCGCAAGCCCGGGGGCGGTGCCTGATGGCCGAGCGGAAGATCCGTTTCCAGGACCGCGAGGAACTCGTGGTCGACCTGCCTGACAACACCCTCGACCCGCGGTACAGCCAGTGCACCGAACACCACCTCGCGTGCATGTGCCGTGAGGCGCTCCTGGCCGAGGACGCCAGCGAGTTCCGGTCCGAACGTGACATGACCCAACGGGTCTTCAACACCGTCCTGCAAGGTCACAACACGTTCGCGCTCGACGGCGACACCTTCACGCAGTGCCAGTGCACTGGCTGCGAGATCGCCCGGCAGACCCACCAGGTCTACCGCGCCCCCTGGCAGGTGCGGGACGACCGTCGCCGGAGGTTCCAGTGACCTGGCACCTGGGCACGCTGTGTGCCCTCGACACCGAGACCGACGGCCCGGACCCGCATGAGGCGCGGATCGTCACCGCCTGCGTCGCGATCATCGACGGGTCCGGCCGCACCGCACCGGACGTCACCTCGTGGGTCCTCAAGCCAGTGCGGCCGATTCCGGTTGAGGCCGCCAAGATCCACGGCTACGACACGGCACGCGCGGAGGCTGAGGGCATCGACCCCGCCCGCGGCGTCAAGGAGATCGCCACCCGGCTCGGTGAAGCGACCGCCGCCGGCGTCCCGATCGTGGCATTCAATGCCAGCTTCGATCTGACGGTCATCGACCGCGAGCTGCGGCGCCACCGCATCGGCTCGATCGACCCCGCGGGGATGCGGGTGATCGATCCGTTCGTGCTGGACAAGGCCGTCGATCAGTACCGCAAGGGCAGCCGCACGCTGACGGCGTGCTGCGAGCACTACGGGGTGCGGCTCGATGGCGCGCACGACGCGTCGTTCGACGCGGTGGCGGCGGCGCGGGTGGCGTGGCGGATCGCGCAGCGTCACCCGCGGATCGCCGGCATGGGGCTGGACGAGCTGCACGCGTTCCAGGTCGAGGCCAAGCGCGAGCAGGACCGCAGCTTCGCCGCCTACCTGCGCCGGATCGCCGCGACCAAGCGGGACGTGGACGAGCAGATCGAGCTGAACGCCAAGGCCGAGAAGGTCACGGGGCACTGGCCGGTGCTGCCGTACGAGCCGCAGCAGGAGGTGATCGCGTGACCTTCCTGGCCCAGGTGCGTGAGGTTCTGCGGGTGCTGCGGGGTGAGGTGCCGTGTGATGCGCGGCGCTGTGACCGGTGCGGCCGCATCACGAAGCGCCTGACCCGCTCGCAGGTCGTCGGCGCCGGGCAGATCGGGTGGGAGCCGCCGTGCCTGCTGCGGGGCTGTGAGGGCCGTATGCCCCGCGTCATGGACCTGGTGCCGCCCCGGAAGGACGTGTGCGTGCACCCGGGCACGGACGAACTGCTGGCCGCGCTGCGCAAGGGAGCGGACCGGTGATGCCCGCCCACGTGTGCACCGACTGGGCGGCCGAGATCGACGCCGCCGCCCGCCACCTGCTGGCCGCCTATGGGTGCGCCATGAACGAGACCGCCGCCCGGGGTGCGACCCGGGCGGCGGGTGAAACGACCGACAAACCCCCTGCTCAAAGGAGAGATGTGGTCATGACCATCATCTCAGCCCGCCGCCTGCGGCCGGGCCACCTGATCACCACCCACCCCGACCACCCCGAACGCCAGGTCCGCCTGCTGGTCGACCGGCTGCCGGTGCCGTGCGGGTGCGGGCGGCTGCGCATCGACTACACCGCGCCCGCCGACGACCTGCCCGGCCACGAACCGAACGGCCGCGCGTCCGGCCGGCTGCTGCTCACCCCGGAGCAGCACGTCGAGATCGAGATCGCCCAGAGGGGAGCGGCGTGATGGCCGCCCCGCTCAAGGCGGGGACGCAGGCGGAGTACCAGCGGGCGCGGATCCGCGCCCTCGCCACCCTCGCCCGCACCTACCCCGGCGACTTCGCGCCGCTGTACGCCAGCGAGCAGGCCAAGGAGCAGCAGCCGCTCGACGTCGCAGCCAAAGCGCGGGCGAGGCAGCGTGCCCGCGCGCACCTGTCACGGACCCACGACACCGTCTACCGCGCGCTCCTCGCCGAGGAACTCGCCAAGGAGGCCACCCGATGAGCGCCCTCACCCCGGCCAACGAACTGCGCGCCGCCGCTGCGCTGCTGCGTGACACCGCCCGCAATGCCGTCGTCAACGGCCGCGACCGATACACCACCGGATCCACCCTGCGCACCCGGAGCCCGGTCGTGGTGGACGACCCGGACGAGCCGACGGTGCTGATCGAGACGTTCGCGCCACACCTGGAGCAGGTCAACGCCTGGCTCGTGCTCATGTCCCCGGCGATCGCCGGACCGCTGGCCGCGCTGCTGGAGGCGACGACGGCGTGCGGGTGTGAGGACGGCGACGACCACTACGCCCAGCGGCAGGCAGCCCTCGCGCTGGCCCGCGCCATCAACCACCCCACGACCGGTGAGGAGGCGCAGCGGTGAGTCTCCCCACCTACGAGCAGGCCCTGGCCACCTCCCGCGAAGGCGGCCCGTTCTCCAACGGCACCGAGCGCGAGTGCTGGATGGACCGCAACTGCCGCCGCTGCATCCACGACAAGGACCTCCGCGACGGCACCGGCCCCGGCTGCGTCCTGATCTCGGTGCTGTACGAGGGCCGCACCCCGGCGGAGTGGACCGAGGACGTGCCGATGTCGCTGGACCGGCAGGTCCGCTGCATCTACTTCCGTCCCGAGGACGACGGCGGCGACCCCGAACCGGCCCCGGTCCCGGACCCGCCCGGTCAGCTCACCCTCGCACCCCGCGCCCCGTTCGAGCAGGCGCGGATGCTCACCAGCTACCCCACCACGCACGCCCAGGAGACGACCCGATGACCGAGCAGACCACGCCCGAGATCCCCGACTACGCCGACCTGCTGCGCCGCGCCGCCGCCGTCCACGCCAGCGAGGTCACCGCCTACACCGTCAGGGAGAACGCCCTCTCCGACGAGCTGACCCGCTTCCGCCGGCACGCCGAGACCGAACGCCAGCGCATCGAGAACGAACTCGCCGAAGCCCGCGCCAAGGCCGAAACGCAGCTCAACGACCTGGCCGCCCAGGAGCGCGCCATCTCCAACGACCTGCGCGAGGCCGGGCTGGGCAAGACCAGGCACCAGCGCGACGCCGACGGCGCGCAGCGGTCCTGGCTGGACTGGTGCCAGCGCGAGGGCATCGACCCCCGCACCGTCCCGCCGCTGCCCACGTCGCTGACCGAGACCTCCCAGCCCCTGCCCGCTGCGCCGCCCGTCGTCCCGCCGACCCCGCCCAAGGGGCCCGCGTGGATGGCCGAGCAGGACCGCGCCGAGGACGACGAGGACCGCACCCGCGACGACGCCCACGTCTACCAGGCCGGCCCCCTCACCACCCGCGCCGACCTGCCCGCCGGAGGTGCGCCGGACGGCGCGCCCTTTCGCCCCGGCTCGGACGGCGGCGGACCGGATGCGTGACACCTGGACCCGATGGACCCGACGCAACCGGACGGAGGCCGCGTGATGATCTGCTGGACCGTGCTCCTTCCCGGCCATCAGGTTGGCGAGGACGAGCAGCATTACCCGCACGAGCAGCAGGCCCGCGAGGAAGCAGCGCGGATCGCCCGCACCGGCGCTCGCCCGGAAGTCGTTCGCCTCGACGGCGCGTGCGTGGTCGTGGAGTGCGCCTCCTGCGAGTACGTCCTCGACGAGGACGCCGACGGGACCATCCACTTCACCGGCATCGACCAGGCCCGCGACTACCTGCGCGGCGAGCCGGGCGTGGTGTGGGACGGCGACCGGCTCGTGCGCTGCAGCAGCGACTGCCCCGGACCCACCGGCGGAGGCAGCGATGCGTGAGCCCCTGCCCGCCGAACGCCTCACCGAGATCCGCACCGACCACCGCGAGTCGCGCCTCTACCAGCCGTGCGGCCACACCCCCGCCGAACACCACGGCGAACCCTTCGAGATCGACGGCATCGGCTGGGTCTGCGAGGACGGCTACCAGCACTCGGTGTGCCAGCGCTGCTGCATCGAACCGAGCAGCGACACCCAGACCGAGCACTGCGTCGACACCCATGACACCCGCCCGTGCTGGCCGTGCGACACCGCCCTCCTCCTCACCGAGAACGACTGGCTCTGGTCTGCCCGCTGCTCGTGTGACGGCGACCCCACCGAATGCAGCCACGAGGCCGCACGCGGCCAAGCCGAGGCCCAGCGCGATCAGTTCCAGGACGCCGTCGAGGAACTCGGTGACTCCGTGGACCGCCTCGGCAACCTCATCGAGACCGTCTACAAGAAGGCCGCCACCGACCCCATCGGCGCGCTCCACAAGCTCGGCGACCAGCTCATCGGGACGCTGATGCCCGAGCAGATCCGCGACATCCGCTCCGCCCTCGACGCGAAGGCGGAGGAAGGCAAGCGGCTCCGCGCCGAGCACGCCGCCGAGGTCGACCAGCTCCGCCAGGCCAACATCGCGGGCCGCGACCGCGCCGCTGGCTACACCGCGCAGATCGCCGAACTGAAGGCCAAAGCCGAGCAGCTGAGCGAGGAGGTCGGGACCAAGACCGCCGCGCTCATCGTCGCCGAAGGCAACCTCGCCGAAGCCGACCGAGAGATCCAGCGGCTGCAGGCCCGCCTCGCCCACCTCGCAGAGGGGGAGGGCTGATGGACCTGTACGCGCTGCTGGTCAGCCCCTTCCCCAGCTACGGCCTCCTCGCCCTGCTGCTGGCCTGCGTCGGCGTCGAATGCAGCCGCCCCGGACCCGACGAGGAGGACGAGCCGTGAACGCCCTCACCTGGTACCTCGCGGGCTTCTTCACCCTCCCCGCCCTCACCGCCGCCGTCCTCGCCGTCGCCGCCTGGCGCGCGCCCCTCTACGACGACCGCGGCGACGCCGACCAGCGCAGCTACGGCGCCCACCCCCGGAGGCCACAGTGACCTCCACCCCCACGCCCGCCGCGGACGAGCGCACCGCTCGCGCAGCGGACAAGGCCGCCCCCGGTGTGACGCCGGGGGCGGCCGCCCACCGGCTCCGGCTGCTGGACCTGTGCAGCAAAGCCGGCGGCGCATCCATGGGCTACCACCAGGCCGGGTTCGACGTCACCGGCGTCGACATCGACCCCCAGCCCCGCTACCCCTTCACCTTCATCCAGGCCGACGCCCTCGAAGTACTCGCCGACCAGGCATTCATGACGCAGTTCGACGCGGTCGCCGCGTCCCCGCCGTGCCAGGCGTTCAGCCTCGCCCAGCGCATCCAGGGCCGCACCCACCCCGACCTCATCGAACCCGTCCGCGACCGGCTCACCGCGCTCGGCCTGCCCTACGTCATCGAGAACGTCGTCGGCGCCCCACTACACGACCCCGTCGAGCTGTGCGGGTGCATGTTCCCCGGCCTGAACGTGTACCGCGAGCGGCTGTTCGAGTTCGGGCACTGGCCCGGCATCACCCAGCCCGCACACCGCCAGCACACCGAGCCGCTGGTCAAGATGGGCCGGCCCCCCGTGCCCGGCCACCGCATGCACGTCGTCGGGAACTTCTCCGGCGTCGCCCAGGCACGCGCCGCCATGGGCATCGGGTGGATGGTCCGCGACGAACTCCGCGAGGCGATCCCGCCCGCGTTCACCCGCCACATCGGCCAAGCCCTCCACACCCACCTGACCAGCCGAAACCCCGCCCGGGCGGCCGCGGCTGTGCAGCTCGCCATCCCCGTGCAGCTCGACCTCGTCCACCTCGCCGAACAGGAGGCCACGCGATGAGCCGCCGCCCCAAAGACAAAGGCACCGACGCCGAACGCGGCGTCGTCCGCTACCTCCAAACCAACGGCTGGCCCGCAGCCGAACGCCGCGCCCTCCGCGGCTCCGCCGACTGCGGCGACATCACCGGCACCCCCGGCATCTGCTGGGAAGTCAAATACCGCAACCGCCAGGTCAGCGACACCGAGGTCACCAACTGGCTCGCCGAGACCGAGACCGAACGCCTCAACGCCGGCGCCGCCATCGGTGTCCTGGTCATCCGCCGCGTCGGCGTCGGCGAAGCGCACGCCGGACGGTGGTGGGCGATCGTGCCCGCCAGCGCCCTGCTCGGCTCCGCCCGCCACGACGACATCCCCGTCCGCCTCCTGCTCGCCGACCTGTGCACGGTGCTCCGCGCCGCCGGCTACGGCCAGCCCATGCCCGCGGGGGTGGCGTCATGACCCGGGCTGCTGTCCGAGCCGACGCGCAGCGGCTCACCACCCTGGCCCGCATGGCCAACCCCCGGCCCGCCGTGCAGGCCGACCCCGCGCAGGTCCGCGCCCAGCACCTGCTCAACACCCCCATCGTCCGCGACCCGCAGGCCGAGGCCAAGGTCCGCGACGACGTCCGCCGCATCCACAACCGCCACGACTGCCCCGGCGAATGCGACCGGCCCGAGCACGCCCGCGACGTCGCCGCCGCGCTGGAGATCCTCCAAGCGCTCGGCCTCGCACCCAGCGACCGCCGCGCCACCAAAACCGGACGCTGCCCCACCTGCCTCCGCCGCCGCCGACTCAACAGCAACGGCCACCTCCACCACCACGACCGCTACGGAGACCAGCCCTGCAAGGGCGGCGGCGAACACCCCCTCCCGGAGGAGCCGTGACCCGCCGCGTCCACACCGACCCCGACGCCCTGTCCGACTGGCGCAACAAAGCCGCCTGCAAAGGCCAGGCCGCACTCATGACCGCCCGCACCAACACCGACACCCTCGCCGCCAAACGCCTCTGCTTCACCTGCCCCGTCATGCCCCAGTGCCGCTCCTGGGCCCTCTCCCTCCCCGAGCGGATCGACCCCGGCGGAGTGTGCGGCGGACTCACCGAACCCGAACGCGCGACCCGCCGCCGCATCGCCCTCGCGAAAGCAAGGCCCGCATGACCTGCCCAACCTGCCGCGGCCGCGGCTACCCCACCCGCGAGGACGACGGCGTGGACGCCGACGTCTGCCCCACCTGCCACGGAACCCAGACCATCCCCGACCCCACCCAGGAGGAGACATGACCACCTCCGTGATCGAACACCCCGAAGCCCTCGCCCAGCGCCTCGCCGCCGGCACCGCGCCCGCGCTCGCAGCCGCGGTCCACTACCGCGAGGCCGACCGCATCGCCGCGCTGCTCGCCGACCTCACCCCGTACGAGCTCCGCGGCCTGGCCGTCGTCCTCGCCAACCTGGTGTGCATCGACGACGTCGCCGTCGAGCGCGCCGTCCGCGGCGAAGACGAGATGTTGACCTGGCCCGAACGCGCCGCCGCCGTGACGCGGCTGGTCGCGCGCGGCAAAGGCGCCAGCGAGGTCGCGCTCCAGCTGCACGTGTCGGGCGCCACCGCCCGCAAACTCCTGGACGCCGGCCGCTTCACCCCGCCGCAGCGGAAGCAGACCGCATGAACAGCGGCGGGGGAGCGGAGAGGTCAGGCAGGTCCTTCGAAGAAACCGAGGCTGTTGAGACGAAGAGGGGCGGGGTCGTCCTCAGGCATGTCAGGTATGGGCGTCAAGTCGGGGTCGGAAGCGTCAGCGTATGCGCCGAGCTCTTGAAGAAGCCGGAAAAGCTCCCGTTCCTGATCTCGGATCTTCTGCTTCGTCGCCTTGACCAGGAAGAGGAGCTCGCTGTGCTCGTCGCGAGAGGCGGCGGGTTCGCTGCGCCTTTCGCTGGATTGGGCAAGTTCGCGGCTGAGTGGACCGCGGCTGGCGACGGGACCGGCATCAATGGGGCAAGCGGGCATGGACGGTCGCTCGACTACGGGCCGCTTGGGAAGCGTGGCCTTGGGGCGGCGGACGTACCAGGCGATGAACTCGCGGATGACGCGGGAGCGGTTGCGGCCGCCGACGAGGTCGCCGAACTCGTCCCAGAGTCCGCTGTCGATGCGGATGGTCTGGCGCGGCGTTTTCTCCACGTTCGGCATCAGGTCCCTCTCGTCATGACACCTCCCAGGGTAACAACTTGGCCCGGTGTCATGACACCGGAGTATAGTGGTGTCATGACACCGGCCTCCCTTGAATTGGGGGAGGGCCTGCACATGTAGCACCTCCGCGAACCCCAGCCCCCCACCCGAACCACTGGCAAGGCGGATCATCGTTGAGCGTCGAGGCGATCACATGGGCGATGGACAACGCGCCCATGCTCCGGACCGTCCACGGACGGCCCGACACCACTGCGCGGCACGTCCTGGCCGCACTCGCCGAGCACGCCAATAGGCACGGCCGCAACGCCCACCCCTCCCTGGCTCGCATCCAGTACCGCACCGGCTACGACCGCCGCACCGTCCAGCGCGCGCTGCGCCGGCTGGAGGCGGGCGAGCTGATCGCCAAGGACGGAGTGGTGGACGGCCGGACGCGGTGGCGGCTGGCTCTGGAGTTGCAGCGGCCCGACTCGGACTGGAAGCAGATCGAGGCCGAGGAGGAGGCGGAGCGGGCGGCCGCGGCGGAGCGGAAGCGCAAGTCCCGGGCGAAGGGTGTCACGCATTCAGACGACGTGACCGTCACGGACGCAGAGTGCGTGACAGACCCGGCCGGGAACTCGACTTCTGAGGGCGAATCGGACGCTGGTCACGGACGCAGAGTGCGTGACGAAGCTGATGTCACGGATTCTGCGTCCGGACGTCACGCACTTTCCGTCCGTGACAAAGGCGATGTCACGCACTCTGCGTCCGGACGTCACGCACGCAGTGCCGCCCTAACCGTCATTAACCACCAGACAGACCAACCGTCAGAACAACCAACAAGCCAGCCGCGCGCGCACGACGACGCCCCCGTCGGCATCTCCGACGGCATCCCCGACGACGCCCGCCCGCTCGTCCACGCCATCCACCACGCCGGCCTCCCCGGACTGCGCTGGGACATGCGCGGCGACGACTGGGCCCAGATCCTCGTCTACATCCGCGCCAAGGGCGTGCCCGCCATGGCCGACCACGCCGCCCGCGCCGCCGCGTCCGCCAGCCGCCCCATCTCCTCGGCCCGCTACTTCCTCGCTGGCTGGAAGAGCCTGCCCAACCAGCCGCCCCCCGGCGCCACCCCGCGGGGCCCGGCCACCGTCCGCAACGGCGGCACCGACACCAACCTCGCCGGCCACGCCGACCTCATCGACCAGCTCCGCGCCGAACAAGCCCGCGCCGAAGAACTCCACGCCCGCCCCCAACGGGAGATCCGATGACCCCCACCGATGCCGCCGAACTGCTGCTGCACTGCGCCGCCTTCGACAACCGCAAGCCCTCCGCCGCAGCCGCCAAAGCCTGGGCCGCCGCCCTCCACGACGTCCCCCTCGACGAAGACACCCTCAACGCCGTCGCCCGCTACTACGGCACCCCCGAGCCCGGCGAGACCGGCAACAAGTGGATGCAGCCCCACCACGTCCGCACCCACCGCAAAGCCATCCGCGGCGCCCGCCTCGACGCCGCCGGGACCCTCGCCCAGCACAACGCGCTCCACGGAGCCGAGCCCGCCACCGAAGCCGACCACCGGCGGGCGCTCCGCGAGATCCAGCGCCGCATCGGCGACGAAGACCAGCCGCCGCCGTTCCGCGCGATCGACGCGCCCCGCCCCGGCACGCAGGTCCCCGCCGGGTACGCGCAGCTCCGCGCCGACTGGGAGACCGAACGCGCCCAGCTCCGCGAAGCCGAAGCCGCCGAACGCGCCCGCCGCATGGAAGCCGCGGACGCCGAGCGTGCCGAGCGGCGCCGCGTCACCGACGCCTACGGGCTCCTGCTCACCCTCACCCCCGACGCCCAAGCCCACGCCTACGCCCGCGCTACCGCAGACCTCGGCGAGCACACCGACCGCGACACCCTCACCGTCCGCGCCGCCGAACTCGCCGACCACACCCAGACTGCGGCGCTCCCGGCCGACCTCGCCGAAACCCTCAGCCCCGCCGCCGCCGCCGCCACCGCGCGCCGGCTCGCCCGCACCGGCTGCCCGAGCGGCTGCGAGATCGGCACCCACGAACCCGCCTGCACCCACTACGCCGCCTACACAGCGGTGGAGGAGGACCGGTGAACCCCCAGCCCGCGCACCTGCGCGCCGTGAACCTGCCCAACGCCGAATACCGGCGAGCCCGCCAGACGATCCAGCCCGGCACCCGCCGCTCCGCCCGCGACGCCGTCCTCACCTACCCCGACCTCGCCGCCCGCCTGTGTGAGGACCCCATCGGGTATGCCCGCCCCGACCAGTGGAACGGGTTCGTCCCGCCCGAGATCGCCGACCAGCGCCACAACAACTCACCCCGCCGCGCAGCGCTCGTCGAGATCGTCGCCGAAGCCCACGCCCGCGACGCCGCCGGCAGCGAAGCGTCATGACCGCCGCTGACTTCGTCCGCCGCGCCCGCGACCGGCGCAAGGCCCTCGGCATCAGCCAGGCCGCCTTCGCCGACCTGATGCGCCGCCGCGGACACACCTGGCGGCAGACCACCGTCGCCAAGACCGAAGCCGCACAGCGGCCCCTGCTGTACGACGAAGCGCTCGCGGTCGCCGACCTCCTCGGCATCGCCGTCGTCGGTGATCGGCCCTCCTCGGAAGATGTGCTGCGCGGCGAGATCGCCCGGCTGCGCGCGTGCATCACCTCCGCCGCCACCGTCCTCGCCCACGCCGACGAGCAGGAGTCCAAGTGAACGCCGCCTACCGCCACACCAAGCGCACCACCAGCGACCTGGTCGCCACCGTCCTGACGGCGATGGGCCGCGACATGGTGGCCCGCTCAACCATCCGCCGCCACCTGGCGAACGTGGGCGTGGAGCCGAGCAGCACCAACCTCCGCCACGCCATCGCTGGTCTTGAGCGCTTCGGCTACGTGCGCCGCAAGGACGACCGGGTGGAAACGCTCGACCATCAGGGCCTGCATGCGTGGCTCAACCGCGACGTCCCCACCCCCGAGTACGTCACCCGGCAGATCGCAGACATCACCCGCAACTGCCTCGATCAGAAGTCCAGGCAGGAGAGCGTCGTGCGCGGCGACTTCCCGGACGGCCCCGGCCGGCGCGGGATCAGCGACCTGGTCGCCCTGGCGCTCGTGACGCTCGACCTGGACACCGTCCGCCGATCCACGATCAGAGCCCTCTGCCCCCAGCAGCCCGCGCCGATGACCGATGGCCGCATCCCCAAGCAGACCATCAGCACCGCCATCAACCGCGCCTGCCGCCGCTTCGAGTTGAAAGGCTGGATCAGCAGGGATGACGCGTTCGTCCGAGTCCACGACCGCGACGCCCTGCGCTCATGGATCGAACAGGGCATCGACGTGTCCGACGAGCGCGCTGCGTCTCTGCTCACAGTCGGAAGAGCCGTCGAACAGATCAACGCCCGGCTCGGTGAAGGCACGGCCGTCTCCGGTTGGAATGCCGAGACGGCTCGTCGGCACGCCGAGGTGCGGCGACAGGAGCTGATCGTTCTTCAGCGGCTCATGCAAGCAGCCCCTACCCGGCAGGCCAGCGTCCGCGTCGTGCCTCGCGGGAGGGCGCTGTGACCACCCCTCACGAGGTGACCGACGAGTGCGAGCGCGTGCACTGCCACATCCACCACACAGACGAGCCCGACGGGTGGCTGAACTGCCTGGAGTGCGGCCACGCCTGGCCGTCCCCGCGTGCGGTGCGGCGTGACCACCGGCGCATCTGGGTCCGCATGTTCGCCCGCCGCGCGGCGACCGTGGCCGGCCTGCTCCGCGCGCTGACGATCCGCGCCGACCAGATCACCGCCTGCCCCCACTGCAGCCACGACCTCTAAGGAGCCCTGATGGCCTTCGACGATCTCCCCGAGCGCGAGCAGCGGCTCATCATCGAGCACGGCAAACGCGAGCACGAGAGGTGGATGCAGGACCCCGAGTTCCGGCGCGGCTGGGACCGCATCGAGGACCTGTACCGCCGCGCAGCCGAACGTGACGCAGCCGTCGCCGCCCTGGCCCGCATCCGCGCCCTCGCCCAGCAGTGGGTCGACGCCATGCCCGCCACCGTCACCGAATCCGTCGGCCGCGTGCTGTTCGCCGAAGCCGGGCAGCGCGTCCTCGACGCCATCGACCACGAGGCGAGGGAGCAGCCGTGACCACCCCGACCGCGCAGCCCGCGACCGAGAGGCTCCTCGACCTGGCCGAGGCGACCCGCCCCGACATCGACCGCACCGAGCTGCAGGCCGCGATCGCTGAGGCGTGGCAGACCCCGAACTGGCACTGGCCCCGCATCCTCATCGCGGTCGCGTTGATCCTCGCCCACGGCGAGGAGCCGAGGGACCTGCGTGCGGCGCTGAGAGGGCCGTACAAGGGCGGGGGCCCGTAGGCCCGCCCCCGTGTAGCCCCGCCCCGAGCCAACGCCTCACCGTCCACATCAGCCACGCGACAGGAACCCTTCATGGCCGAGTCCGACGCCGCCCGCGAGTGGCGTGAACTCCTCGCCGCCGGAGCCGCACGACGCACCCGCCTCACCCCCGACGCGGAGGTTCCCGGCCTGTGGTGGCCGCCTGCCACCCCTCACAAGCCCCTCACGCCCCGACAGAGACGCGAACAGCGTCAGCCCCTAGCCCGGTAACACCCGCCCCGCGCCAGCGCCCCACAAGCCCACACAGCCCCGCAAGACAGGAGACCCCACCATGACCGACCCCACCCCAACCCCCGCCGAGATCGAGCCCTGCCACATCTGCGCCGACGGCCCCGAGGAATGCACCGACTGCCACGGCGACGGCACCGACGGCGGCGGCTACACCTGCACCACCTGCAACGGATCCGGCCAAGCGACCCCCGAACACTGCTGCGACTGCGGCAGCAGCCCGTACTGCACGCGCTGCCACACCTGCGGACACCCCTGCGCTGGGAACTGCCGCTGCCCCATCCCGGTCCGCAGCTACGACGGCGAGATCAAGAAGGTCCTGTGATGCCCGAACCGATGACCGACACCGCCCGCCGCGTCAACGTCACCCTCACCATCCCCACCGACAGGGGCACCACCGACGTCCTCACCGACATCCTTAACGCCCTCAAGGACGCGCCCACCTGGAACAACGACCTCCCCCCGATCCCCGTCGAATCCGCCGACGTCCGCGCCTTCACCCTCACCGACGACGACGAACCCGAGCCCTGCGTGCAAGCCCTCGTCAACCCCGACCGCGGCCACCTCAGCGTCGTCTTCGTCGACGAACCCGAACGCGCCGACCACGTTGCCCGAGGTACCGGCTGCGTCGTCGTTGAGCTCCCGATCACCGCTGACCACCGGCGACAGGAGCCCACCCCGGACGAGCGCCTCAACGACCTCGCCGCCGAAGGCTTCACCGTCACCCCCGCCACCCCGGAGCACGACCAGTGACCGACCCCACCCCGTTCCTCACCCCCGCCCCCGACCCCGCCGGGTACTGGCGGACCGGCCGCAAGATCCCCCGCAACCTCTACATCCACCCCACCGCCGACCACCCCGACGGCGTGTTCATCGGCTGCGTCGACACCCCCGAACTCGCCGCCCACATCTGCGCCGCCGTCAACGCCCACAACCAGCAGCAGGAGACCCCGTGATCTGCCCCGCGTGCGCCGCCGCAGCCGACAACCGCGAACTCGTCACCGTCGGCTACGGCGACCCCTGGCCCCTGACTTTCGGCCACCTCGCCGACATCTGCCACGACCACGGCAAGCAGATCCGCGCGTGCCCCTGCCAGCACAAGCCCGCCCGCACCAACCCGGAGCAGCCGTGACCAGCGACTACTACCGCAACCCCACCTTCGAGCAGCACGCCTCACCCGACGCCATCACCGCCCACCTCACCCGCGAACGCGCCGCACGCGACCGCATCAACCGCCGCATCACCTGGCTCGAACAACTCCTCGACCGCCGCACCCACGAACGCAACGACGGCCACTGGCCCGCCACCGGAGAACCCGCCTCATGACCAGCGACAAGGTGTTCGTCGTCCGCCGCGACGACGGCCTCTGGGACGCCTCCTGCCACGACGAACGCTGCGGCACCGGCCTCCACGGCATCGGCCCAGGCGACGGCGTGTACGACACCGAGACCGGAGCCAACCGGGCAGCCGCCGCACACCGACGCACCCTCGCCAACCAGCCCCTCCCACCCGGCGTCCCGACCGAGCACTGCCCCACCTGCGGACAGCGCGCCACCGGACGCCTCCTCGCCAAGGAGCAGCAGTGACCAGCGACTTCGTGCAGCGGCTCACCGCCCGCCGTACCGAACTCGGCATCGCCCAGCGCAGGCTCGCCGAGCGCATGGTCGGCGCAGGCTTCGACTGGCACCACAGCACCGTCGCCCGCACCGAGCACGGCGAGCGCCACCTCCGCCTCGACGAAGCCCAAGCGCTCGCGCAGATCCTCGCCATGCCCCTCACCACCAGCGACGAAGCAGCAGCCGCGTTCAGCCGAGCGCAGCAGGAGATCACCGACCTCCGCCGCGCCAACACCGACCTCGCCGACAGGCTCCGCCAGACCGAAGCCCGACTGGCCGAACAGACGGACGCACGCCAGCGCGCCGAGAACACCATCACCGCGATCAAGACCGCACTCGACACCTTGCTCGGGGGCAAGCGGTGACCGCCGACCCCAACGACTGCAAGCGGTGCGGGCAACCCCATCCACGCTGCTCAGGCCACAACAAGCAAGGCGACCCTTGCATGCGCTGGCCCAAGAACGGCGTCGCGGTCTGCCCCCGCCACGGAGGCCACGCCCCTCAAGTCGTCGCGGCCGCCGAGCGGCGCAAGCAGGAAGCCGAAGCAGCCGCCGCCGTGGCGACGTTCGGGTTGCCGCGTGACGTCGACCCCGGCACCGCCCTCCTCGAAGAGGTCCAGCGCACCGCCGGGCACGTCGCCTGGCTCGGGCAGATGGTCGCCGCGCTGGACACCGGCGAGGTCGTGTGGGGCGTGGTCGAGGAGATCGACCGGCCCATCACCGACAACGGCGGCGGCGGGCTGGAAGTCAAGCGCAAGGCGCAGCCGCACACGTGGGTCCAGCTGTACCAGCAGGAGCGCCGTCACCTCGCGTCCGTGGCGAAGGCCGCGATCGACGCCGGCGTCAGCGAGCGCGTGGTGCGGGTGATGGAGCAGGTCGGCGCGACGTACATCCAGGTGATCGACCAGATCCTCAACGGCCTCGACCTGTCGGCTGAGCAGCAGCGCAGGGTGCCGGAGTTGATGCGCACCACCCTCACCGCCATCGCCGAGGAGACCACCCCATGACCGAGCTCATCCAGCGCTGGCTCCGGTACCGGCGGGCGTGCCGCACCTACCGCGCCCTGTGTCGTGAGGGTCGTGCGCCGCATGTCCGCTACCACGTGTACCTGCATCCCGACGATCAGGAGTGGACGGGTCTGCATGGCGTGACCGGCGTCAAGCGGCCTGCCGTTCCGCTCACTCGCCGGGGCGTGCGGTTGATCGCCCGGGACGCGAAGCGGATCCGCGCGACGTGCATCAACCAGCTGATCCGCGACGAGCAGCAGCGGGACGAGGCTGCGTCGCCGTGACCGCTGCAAGATCATCCGCCCAGGTGTTGTCGCAGGTCACCCGCCTGCGGGCATCGGATCCCGCCCAGCACAACAACAAGATCAACAAGGAGACGACATGACCAACCAGCCCACCACCCCCGCCAGCGATGACCCGCGTCTGTCGGAGGTGACGCGCATCTGCCTCACCTACGGCGGCACCCAGCCCTCGGCGTTGCGGATCCGCGGTGAGTCCATCCGGACCCGCGACCTCCCGGAGCTGCTCGCGCTGATCAACAAGCTGGCCGTCCAGTGATGCGCCCCGAGCCGACCGTGCGCGCCACCCGCTACGCCGTGTGCGCCCTCCCAGACGATCACGAGTGGCGTCGCCACTTCGTCATCCACGTCGAGTGGCGGGGCGACGACCGGTGGGCTGTCGTCCAGCCCGGCGAACCCGCCCCGTGCCTGAGCAGCGACGGCACCTGGGACTGGGAGATGCGCCCGTCCGAGCGCACCGACGAATGGATCGCCACGCACCGGTTCGATCTGGACACGGCGCTGCGCCTGGCGGAGGAAGCCGCGCCGCACCTGACCGTCAACGGCAGCACGCCCGCCGACGTCCTCGCGCGAGGTGACTCGTGAACCCCGCCGACGTGCCCGACGCGCTGGTCGAGGCCGCCGCCCGAGCGCTCCGCGACCACGCCCACGACTGCGACGGGTCCTGCGGCCGCGCGGCCGCCGACTGCTACCGGGCCCACCCCATCAACTGGTCCGGCCTGGTCGCGGGCGAGACCCGCATCGAGGGCGAAGCGCCGGACGTGGCGCGCGCCGTCCTCACCGCCGTCCTGACCGAGGCCCGCCATGCCTGGTTCGTCGAACTGTTCGGCGACCCTGCCCAGCGTCTCGACGTCGAGCAGCAGGCCGACGACCGTGACGCGTTGGCGCGGCGGATCGAGGAACCCGTCCGCGCCAAGGTCGCAGCCGATCTCCAGCGCGCCGCGGCGGGCCGCCGTGACTACGCCACCCGAGCACCCGCCCACATCGCCGCCGAACTGGAAGCCGAAGCCCGCATCTTCGACACCGCCGCCAAGGTCGCCACCGCCCCGCGCGAGGTGATGTGGGGCCTGCTGCCAGCGGACATGTGGACCGACGCCGATCGGCCCGAACGAGGTGACACGTGATCGAGTTCCTGCGGCGCCGCAAGCCGACGCCTACCCCCGCACCTCCTCCTGAGCCGCCTGCCGTCTCGGTGCCCGTGGACTGGGCTGAGCGTGCCGTGCATGCGCTCAACACCGCCGTGTGGATCGAGGGCATGCCGTGGATCGCGCACGGTCAGCACCGCCGTCGCGGCGGCTGCGCAGTGTGCGACGGGGACGTGGAACGCATCGTGGCCGTCGTGCTCCGCTCCGTCCTGCCCGCTGTTCAGCCGCTTCTCAACGCCCAGGAGGCGATGCTCCAGAACTGGGCTGAGTACGCCCCGCCCGGACAGTGTCACAGCGAGGCACAGCAGGAGCTCTGGCGGCGGCTCCACGCCAGAGCCGACGACCTCCGAGCCGCCCTCGCCGGGGAGGAGCCGTGACCTCCGACAACGTGCCCGGCGAGGTGGAGGTCACGGTCGCCGTCGACCTTAGCGGCTTCGAGACCAACGTCGACCGGGCGGGCCTCCTGCTGGCGGCGGCTCGTCGTCAGGCCGGTGTGCCCTACCGGGTCCCTGACCGGCCGCCGGAGCCCGCGCAGCATCCCGTCCGACCAGAGCGCGCGGCGTGGGAGGACGAGGAGGCGTTGACCCTGGCCCGCCTCGCCACCCTCACCGACCTGTCCGACCCCTACACCGCCGCGAAGATCTTGTTCACCGAGGAGACAACGTGACCACCGTGTACGCGTCCATCGGCAACTCGGACGACAAGCTCACCCAGCAGCAGTGGAGCGACTACCAGCGCGCGTTCGTAGCCGCGATCCGGATGCACGTCGAGGTCATCCACGGCGAGTGGTACTCCGCCCCCACCGCACCGTTCCAGAACGCGTGCGTCTGCTTCGAGATCGACCCCGGCGAAGAGACGTCCCTATGGGCAGTGCTCGCCAACCTGGCAGGGGAGTACGGGCAGGACTCGATCGCGTGGGCTACCGCGTCCCCCGGGTTCATCACCGCCGGGCGAGGCGACACATGACCGACGACCTGCGCGAGCGGCTGCGCGACGCCATCGACAACACCCCGATCTTCGGGACGGGCGACATCCTCGACGCCATCGAGCCCGTGGTCGAGCTGGAGATCGAGCGGCGTGCCGCATCATGCGGCTGCCCTGAGGCCGACGCCGAGCACGCCCGCGTCCTCGCCCGCGCCGAGCAGGACAGCGCCGCGCTCGCCCGCGTCCAAGCGCTCGCCGACCGCTGGCGCACCGACCGCCAGCGCATGCGCGCCGCCCGCGAACTCACCACGGCCCTCACCGGCCAGCCCCCCAGCCTCGGCGCCCGCATCCGCGCCCGCCGTGTTGACGCTGGCTACGGCCTGAACGAGCTGTCTGAGCTCGCCCGCATCGGACGCGAAACCCTCAACAACATCGAAGCCGACCGCCAGCAGCCCCTGCCCGAGACGCTGGAAGCCATCGCCGCAGCGCTCGGCACAACACCCACCGAACTCACCCCGCCCGCTCGGGAGGCGACGTGACCGACGACCTGAGAGCGCGAGTGAAGGCCGCGACCACCAACCACCCCGCGCCACCCGTGACCCGCGTCGAGTGCCGCAGCCGGGACACCTGCCCCGCCTACGGCATCACCCGAACCGTCACCCTGCCGCTCATCGCCCCCGTGGCTATGTAGGTGATCCTCGACAGCGTTTGTTGGTCAGCTGTGAGAGCGGTGGCTGACCGGTCGATGCTGTGTTGGTGAGTTTTGACAGCGCTTGCTCGGTTGCAGTGCGACTATCGAGGTGCTACCGAGCGTGAGGGAGCGCTGGTGCCCGAGAAGTCGAAGATCGAGCTGTATGCGGCGATCCGACGCAGGGCC